>NZ_CP170602.1:0-4800000 GCF_051903035.1 Mucilaginibacter sediminis | reverse complement strand
CGTAAAACTTTCAGGGTGACCGACCCGCAGCTAAGTATTTTTTAAAGATACTTTGGTTAGATGTTTTGATAACCCCTTTCTGGTTGGTATTTTTGTGACAAACCCATCAATCATTTGAAGATCCTTATTTTAACACATCGTGTGCCATTTCCGCAAAATGGCGGATATGCTATTGTGGTGTGCAATACCATAAAAGGATTAATTGCTTTGGGGCATGATGTGTCGCTGGTGGCATTAAATGCGCAAAAGTATAACAGCAGTTATCATGAAAAGGACGAGCTGGAGGATAAAATAAATTACACCTCGTTTAAAATCAACATCAACATATCTATGGTTGATGCTGCCGTGAACCTGTTCCGCAAAAAATCAAACAATGTTGATAGGTATTACGATGCCGAGTTTGAAAAGCTGCTTATCCGTGAGCTGAAGCAAAATGCGTATGATATTATCCAGTTTGAGGGTTTGTTTGTTACGCCCTACCTGACAGCTGTCCGCAAGGTATCAAAAGCCAAACTTATTTACCGGTCGCATAATATTGAACACCAGGTTTATGAAAGGCTTGCGCATCAAAAGAGCGACCTGCTGAAAAGGGGATATTTGCGCATGGTTGCCCGGCGGATTAAAGATTACGAATTACAACAGCTTAATAAGTTTGATGCGATAGCGGTATTTACCGCTGAGGATAAAAAAACCGTGCTGTCATATGGCGCTACCATTCCGGTAGAGATTTTCCCTGTTGGAATTGACCTTACCCGCTACCGGCCCGACTTTAGTAAAACAGAATTCCCGAGTTTGTTTTTCCTGGGTTCGCTGGATTGGCTGCCTAACCGCGAAGGGATAGAATGGTTTATTAATAATTTTCATAAAGACCTGACAGAAGGAGACCTGCGTGTTAAATTTTACGTGGCCGGGCACAATATTCCCGAGCGTTTTGATGACTACGAGGTAATGGGTAAAATATTTATTCAGGGCGAAGTTGATGATGCCTTTGATTTTGTAAACAGTAAAGCCATTATGATTGTGCCGCTTTTATCAAGCGGTGGTATGCGGGTAAAAATTGTTGAGGGAATGGCTATGCAAAAATGTATCATATCTACCGCCCTGGGGGCCGAAGGTATAAACTTTAGCAACGGCACCAATATTATGATAGCCAATGATCAGCGGGAGTTTTACCATGCTATTGAACGTTGTATATCCGATGAAGAGTTTTGCAAAAACGTAGGTCTTAATGCACGTAAATTGGTTGAGCAGCAGCACGATGTGAATAAAGTAGCAAAAGATTTGGTTGAATTTTATAAAAGGCTGAGTGCTCCACCCGTACTCTCTGCATAAGCAGCAGCTAAAAAAGTATCATTAGCCCTGGCGCGGGCATTACAAATGGGGCTCATTTTCTCTTCAAAATAATTACCTTTGCGGCTGATTGAACTGACCGCATGAAGAATACTGCTTTAACCGATGTACATATAAAAGCTGGTGCCAAAATGGTGCCTTTTGCCGGCTACAATATGCCCGTGCAATACGTGGGTATTAACGCCGAACACGAAACCGTACGCAAGGCGGTAGGGGTGTTTGATGTAAGCCATATGGGCGAATTTATTTTAAAAGGCGATAATGCGCTTGACCTTATCCAACGGGTTACAAGTAACGATGCTGCCAAATTATACGATGGCAAAGTGCAATACTCCTGCCTGCCAAACGAGGATGGTGGTATTGTTGACGATTTGCTGGTTTACCGTATTGACGAGAAAACCTACATGCTGGTAGTTAACGCATCAAATATTGATAAAGACTGGGACTGGATCTCCAGATACAATACCAGCGGTGTTGATATGAAAAACATATCTGACCGTACATCATTACTGGCCATCCAGGGGCCCAAAGCTGCTGAAGCACTACAAAGCCTTACCGATGTTGACCTGGTATCCATGGAATACTACACCTTTAAAAAAGGAACTTTTGCAGGTGTTGACAATGTGCTTATTTCGGCTACAGGGTACACCGGCGCAGGCGGGTTTGAAATTTATTTTGATAACCAGTACGCAGAACAAATTTGGAATGCAATTTTTAAAGCCGGGGAGCCATTTGGTATAAAGCCAATTGGCCTGGGGGCCCGCGATACCTTGCGTTTAGAAATGGGCTTTTGCCTGTATGGTAACGATATTGACGATACCACATCGCCATTAGAGGCCGGCCTTGGCTGGGTAACCAAATTCAATAAAGAATTTACCAATGCCGAAGCTTTGCAGCAACAAAAACAAGCAGGCGTAAGCAAAAAGCTGGTTGGTTTTGAAATGATTGACCGCGGTATCCCCCGCCATGATTACCCTATTGTTGATGCCGATGGCAATAACATAGGCAAAGTAACATCGGGCACGCAATCGCCATCGCTACAAAAAGCCATTGGCATGGGTTATGTTGACAATACTTTCGCTAAAGAAGGTACAGAAATTTTCATCAGCATCCGCGATAATAAAATCAAGGCTAAAATTGTAAAGCCGCCTTTTTACAAATAGTCATCGGTCATTAGTCATTGGTTATTAGTTGGTTTAACTGCTAATTGATCGGCGGCGTTTATGACCAATGACGAGTGACTAATGACTAATGACCAAGAATTTACAAGTTTGCCTTACACCCGCTTTGCTGCCACTTTTTAATGTGGAAGAATACATTGTAGTGGTTATTGATATTTTCAGGGCAACATCATCTATATGTTATGGTATTGAAAACGGTGCTGAGGCTATTATCCCGGTATCACAGGTTGAGGAGTGTTCCGCGTATAGAGAGAAAGGGCTGGATTACCTTTTGGCAGCAGAGCGCGACGGGAAAGTAGTTGAGGGTTTTGATTTTGGGAATTCGCCATTTTCATACACTGCCGAAAAGGTGGCAGGTAAAACAGTGGTGCTTACCACCACAAACGGCACCCACGCGCTGCATTTATCCCGCGCAGCTAAAAAAATTGTGATAGGATCGTTCCTAAACCTTACTGCGTTAAGCGATTGGCTCAAAACGCAGAACGAAAACGTGCTGCTGGTATGTGCCGGCTGGAAAAACAATTTTAACCTGGAGGATACCCTTTTTGCCGGTGCCGTAATTGAACAGTTAAAAACCGACGGTTATGTTTTGGATGATGCAGCGCTGGCCGCCAATGATTTGTACCAGTTGGGTAAGCACGATATTAACGATTACCTCAAAAAAACATCTCATGGCGAGCGCCTAAAAAAATTAGGCATCCAAAAGGATATCGATTTTTGTTTGCAGGTAGATATTACTACGGCTATCCCGGTTTTGGATGGGGAGCGGCTGGTTAAATTAAAGCAATAAATTAACAGGCTTTCAGCGTGTTTTTATTCGGCATCCTTCTCCAGTTTTCTTTTTCTTGCCCATCTTCTGAACCACCAAAACCCTATTAGTACTATAACTAAAACCGGCCAAAGTGTTATTACGGTAAAAAACAAGTCTTGTACAATATCCCAGCTTTGGGTTATTGCCTGCTTAAACCGGTAGCTAAAGCCATTTTCGTTAGTTGTACGTTCGCCATGTTTATTGTAAAAGGTGATATCGAGCGAACTGAAAGCAACCTGGCGGGTCATATAATTTAGCTGTCCCTGGGTCGATTCAATATCCGTGCGTATTTCGGCTATCTTGTCCTCTATCTCCAATAAGTCGCTTGTTTTTGTAGCCCTTCTTAGCAAGTCCAGGTATCTGCTTTCTAATACCTGTTTGTTTTTTAACCGGGTTGCTATGTCGATAAAATCCGAAGTAACATCTTTCCTGCGGATGTTTTTAGTGTCGATGCTATCCCCACTGGCTTGCAACGCATCCAGGAACCTGTCGAAATTTTTTGAAGGTACGCGGACCTTTAAATCAAACTCTTTCTGGCTGTTATCGCCGCCGTTGGTTTCAGTTTCTTCGGCTACATAACCGCCAAGGCTTTGTAATGAATTTACTATTTTTTGTTTTGCAGCGTTAAGGTTGCTGGTATGGAAACGGATTTCGCCTTCCTTAATGATTTTTTTTGAAGTATCTATCGTTTCTTTTTGAGGTGATACGGTTTTATCTGCGGTTGATTTAGCTAAAGAATTTGCGCTGCCAATACTTTTTTCTTCTACCATCGGCGGCGGTGCCAGCATAACATCCGCAACCTGCACTTTTGATGCTTCATTTTTATTTCTGCATGCACAGAGCGCAAACAATAAGGTAAATGCGATAATATAATTTTTCATAATAAGGAAGCTTGGGTTTGAGATTTAACGACAATTTCCTTATTAAAGTATTTAAAATTCAGGATTTGACAAATTTAATTCTGTTAAATAGTAAAAATAAATATATAATTCGGTAATCGCTATTTTAACTTCTCGTTATTCTTATGCCGGTCGGCGTCACGGATGCTTTTCTTTTCCATATTCTTTTCCAGTGCATCCGTGAGGTCGATACCGGTTTGGTTAGCCAGGCATATCAGCACAAAAAGCACATCCGCCATTTCATCTGCCAGGTTAACCTCTGTATCCGATTTTTTAAATGATTGTTCGCCATATTGCCTCGCCATAATGCGGGCTACTTCGCCCACCTCCTCCATCAAAATGGCAGTATTGGTTAACTCATTAAAATACCGGATGCCCGTGGTATTTATCCACTTATCTACCAGATGCTGCGCTTCTTTAATTTCCATAACACGAATTTAAATAAACACGAATTTCACGAATTAAATCGAATTGTCGCGAATTTGATGAGGCACGAATTTCACGAATGTGGCGAATTACCACGAATGCTTTTGGGTGAATTTTTTCGAATTGGAATAATTATATGATTACTCTTTGATATTCTACCGAGGGGGCGCCGAAATTTATTACAATACCTAATCTCAGGCCCGAGGCTTTTAAATAGTTAAGTGTTTGTTTAATATAGGGATCGCCAATATAATTTCCCGTTTTTATTTCAAGAATGATCGTGTTATATAATACAAAATCTGCAACAAAAAAGTGTTTGAGTTTTTGCTCTTTGTAGAAAATGGAATATGGTTTCTCTTTCTCGAATGGAAGACCTAACCGTTTAAACTCAAACTCCAGGGCATCTTTATAAACAACCTCCTTAAAGCCATGCCCCAATATCTTATGAACTTCAAAACAAGCGCCAATTATTTTGTAGGATTCCTCTTTGAATAAAATATCAGTCATAAAAATGAAAAGGACACGATTTTACTATTATACACGATTTTCACTAATTGAATCTAATTTTCACTAACCCGGCGATAAATAAATCCGTGAAATTCGCCTAAATCTGTGAAAATTCGTGTTTATTCCATTCGTGAAATTCGATAAAATTAGAAAAATTGGTGTGCAATTAATGATTGTCTTTGTCCCTGGTATCCATCACAATAGTCACCGGGCCATCGTTCAATAAACTAATCTTCATATCAGCCCCAAAAATGCCCGTGGCTACCTTTTTACCGGTGATTGTTTGCAACGATTTGATCATTTGCTCGTACATCGGTATTGCCTTATCGGGTTTTGCAGCCCGGATAAATGATGGCCGGTTTCCCTTTTTTGTTTGGGCAAATAAGGTGAATTGCGATATCAGCAATATGTTGCCATTGATATCGGCAAGGGCTTTGTTCATCAGGCCGTTTTCATCGCTAAAAACACGCATGCCGGCAATTTTATTGGCCAGCCAGTTTAGGTCCTCGTCAGTATCGGCATCCTCAATACCCAGCAATACCAGAAAGCCGGCGCCTATTTGCCCGGTTATTTTATCGTCTACTTTGCAACTTGCTTCGGTAACCCGTTGTAATACTGCTCTCATATGCACACGAATGTCACGAATTGGATCGAATTTCACTAATTCAGGTAAATTAATTTATCCACGCTCATCAAATTAGTGCCTATTCGACCCAGTTCAGGAGATTGGTGTCGTCTACATAATACTTTATCTATCGGATTTGTGTTAATTCGACTTAATTCGTGAAATTCGTGTGCATAAAAATCCTTAAGTTCGCAACCGCTATTATTTTTTTTACTGATAGGTTCACAATGACTACTAAAAGAGGCTTTACAACTACCCTATTACATGCCGACCGCCTGGGCAAGCCAGAGCATGGGTCTTTACATAAACCAATCCATACTTCGGTTACTTACGGGCACGAGGATGTGCAGGATTTGGTTGATATTTTTCAGAACAAAAAGAAAGGTTACGCTTATTCGCGCCAGGGAAACCCTACGGTTACTGCATTGGAGCATAAAGTAACCCAAATGGAAAAGGGCTTATCTTCTATTGCGTTCTCTACCGGGATGGCGGCTATTTCGGCCACCATTATGGCATTGATAAAACATACAGATCATATAGTAGCCAGTTCGTTTTTATTTGGCAACAGCCGCAGTATTTTTCAAACGTATATCGACCTAGGTTTGGATATTACCTTTGTTGACGCTACAGATGTTGAAAACGTTCGCGCCGAAATAAAAGAAAATACCAAACTGGTTTTTGTTGAAACCATTGCCAACCCGGCCACCCAAATTGCAGATTTGGAGGGCATTGGTACACTTTGCAGCGAAAAAGGAATTTTATATGTGGTAGATAACACCATGACGTCGCCATACCTGTTTAATCCAATTGACGTAAAGGCAGGCCTGGTCATCAACTCGTTAACCAAATACATTGGCGGTCACGGCAATGCATTAGGCGGCAGTGTTACCGATACCGGCTTGTTTGACTGGAGCATATACCCCAACATTTTCCCGGGCTTTAAAACCCAGGTAAAGCCCGAGGCTTTGGGAATGACGCAGATTCGTAAAAAAGGACTTCGTGATGCTGGCGGTACCTTATCGCCCGAGGCTGCGCACTCTATATCTGTAGGTTCGGAAACATTGGCTCTCCGGTTAGAACGTGCCTGCAACAATGCATTTGCGCTGGCTACTTATTTTGAAAGCCATCCAAAAATTAAAAAAGTATTTTACCCGGGCCTGGAAAGCCACCCGCAGCATGAGCGTGCCGGTAAGCTATTTGCCAAATTTGGCGGGCTGATGAGTATTGAACTGGATGACAGTATTGATTGCCTTGCATTTTTAAATAAATTGCAGCTGGTAGTAAAATCAAGCAACCTGGGCGATACCCGTACCTTGGCTATCCCGGTAGCCCAAACTATCTTTTTTGAGCTTGGTGCCGAGCGCCGTGCCGAAATGGGCATCCCCGAAAGCATGATCCGATTATCGGTGGGGATTGAGGATTTGGATGATTTGGTGGAGGATTTTAAGACGGCGCTGGAAGGATAATAAAATTGCAAACTACAAGTTAATCGTTTCGACATTTTAGAGGATAATATATATATTTGTTATATTATCCTCTAAAATGTCGAAACCTTATCTGCTACCCCTTCTCGTGGGGATTTTGTTATTGCCATGCATTTTGTTTGCACAAACGTGGAAACCGTTAGGGTTCGATCAGAATAACAACCCCAATATATCATACGCCTACTATACCAAAATTGCCGTCGGTAGCAATAATATACCATATATCGCTTTTAATGATGATACCCACGAAGGCAGGATAACTGTAAAAAAACTTGATGGAGCTAATTGGATTGCCGTTGGTCGGCCAGGTTTCTCTGAAGGCTACACCAATTACATAGATATGGCCTTTGCTCCTGATGGAGCATTATATGTTAGTTATACAGTAGATGATATACGCCATAACCTGGTATTATTAATAGTACGTAAACTAATTGGAAGTACATGGGTAAAAGTTGGAGAACAAGCAGGTTTTGGCATTGGTGGAAATTTAGCCTTTGCCCCTGACAGTACTCCATATATTGCTTACGAAGATCTTCATGCTACAACAAGGGGCATTACGGTGAAAAAATTCACCAACGACGATTGGCAATACGTAGGATCCGATTCGTTCAATACAATTACCGGGTCGAGCACATATTCCAAAAACGGTGGCACGTTGTATTTTCATGGCGATAAATTGGTTATTGATAAAAATGGCGCGCTTTATTTAGGATATGCAACCATAGGAACTAACTTTAAAGCGAGTGTAAAAAAATTCGTCAATGATAGATGGGAGTTTGTTGGTGACGCTGATTTTACTCCGGAAGGCACATCTGAAATTGCCCTAGCCATGTCATCTACTGGTATTCTATACATTGGCTATCGGGATTCGCTCAATAATAAGAAAGCAACAGTTCGACAATTTAAAAATGGCAAATGGTGGTTTACAGATACAACCAGTTTATCCAAAGGTAATTCCAGTTTTTTGGATTTGGCGCTGGCTCCTGACGAAACACCGTATTTGGTTTTCAGAGACGGCAGCAAGCAGCAAACAACGGTAAAAAAACTGATAAACTCCAAGTGGGTCAGTGAAGGCCAGGGCGATATATCAATTTTATCTACAAGGGCAGATCATATTGCTATTGGTCGCAACGCAATCCCGTATGTAATTTACTGTGATTCTACTTTATATACCAAAATTGTGGTAAAAAAACTGGATGACGATAAATGGGTTGGTGTAGGTCAAGGTGGTATTTCATATCAATCAGCTTCGGTAACTGTAGCAAAAACATCAGCCCAAAATGTCACATTTGTAGCTTTTGATGATAAATTGTATGGCGGTCGTTTATCCGTAAAAAAGTATCAGTCGGGTTCGTGGCAATACGTAGGTCAGCCAGGTATTTCTGCCGCAGCTATAAACTCCGTTGTTTTCAATCGTCCGGGGTTAACTATAACTGCAACCGGCACGCCTTACGTAATATATCAGGATACCAGTGGCCACAAAAATGGGATAGCTATAGTTAAGAAATTCGACGGTAGCAATTGGGTCAACGTGGGCGAACAGATAAGCTATTACTCTGCTATCCCAAAGTTGGAAATTGCCCCCAATGGGAATATTTATTTGTTACAGGCTCCTGAACAGCAAGGCGAAGCGTTTTTAATAAAGCAATTGATAAACAATAGTTGGATACAGGTTTGGCAAGCCAAATATTCAGTAAATTTTATTAACAACCTGAGTTTTTCATTCGACAGCCAAAGCATCCCCTATGTTTTATATGCAGAGGGGATAGCGCAAAGGACACCGAGGGTACGAAAGCTGGTTGGCGACACCTGGATAGCTTTAGATGACAGTTATTTTGGGAGCACCCGCGTTGATAACATTTGCATTAAAGTGTCAAATGATGACATCCCTTATATTGCTTATCCCGACATTGGAGTAGATGGCTTGAATGCCAGGAAAATAACCGTCCGTAGGTTTGTTAACAATACCTGGGCTGAAGTTGGAGGTCAAACGGTATCTGGCATTAACAGCACCGAACCTCAGTTGTTTTTTGATATAAATGGGGCGGCATACCTAAATTACCTGGAAGGAAATACGGTTGATGTTGTAAAAAAACTGGTTCAGGATAAATGGGTGGATGCAGGCAGCAAGATAATCAAGCCATCGGGCGCGTTTAACTCATTTGACCACGTTTTAACAGCAACCACGTCAGGAGATTTGATTTACATATACCTGGCACCAGAGGTGTATGCCCGTATATTAACATCTGATGATTTGCCTGCCACACCAGTGATTTATACGTGCTCGCCCAATGCTGGCGGCCCAGGAACAGTCGCTGTCATAAATGGTATTAATTTAGGTAAAACAACTTCGGTAAAATTTGGCCAAACTGAAGCATCCTCGTTCAACATTGTTTCAGGTACTCAAATAAACGCAATAATTGGTTCGGGTTCGTCGGGCCTTGTAACCTTAACTACCTCATATGGGAGCACTACCTTTGATGGTTTTACTTATAGCCCGATGCCGCCCGTAATTACATCGTTTACCCCTAAAGCGGGCCCTGTTGGCTCCACCGTAAATATCAATGGCAAAAACTTTGGCTCGGCAGTTTCAACCAATACAGTATTTTTTGGAGCTGTAAAAGCAACAATTTTAGCAGCAAAGAACGATATGGTACAAGTAAAGGTGCCGTCGGGTGGCAGTTACCAGCCGATAACTTTAACTACCAATAACATGACCGCTTATGCTCAAAATTCCTTTGATATTAGTTTTGATAAAGTGAATCCTGCGTTCGACTCGCTCTCTTTTGCTGCCAAAAAAGATTACCCAACGCTGGAAGAGCCAACGAATGTCGAAATAGCCGATTTAAACAACGATGGCCTGCCAGAGATACTGGCCGGGGCAGCTGTAGGCCGTGTTTCATTATATAAAAATTCAAGTACCGCAAAAGCAATCATATTCAACAATACTTCTACAAACCCTGCTATCCCCTATGTTGCAAAACAAATTGCTACTGCTGATTTTGACGGCGATGGAAAAAAAGACGTTGTTTTGGTTGATGGAGAGATTGTTTTGTTTAAAAATTCATCTGCCGCCGGCGAGGTAACTTTTGTAGGTCCGGCACCATACAATAGTAAAAATTACACGGCAGAAGCCATTGGCGTAGGCGATATAGATGGTGACGGACGCCCAGACGTTGTAACACATGATAACACAGTATTACGTAATTACACAACCTTAAATGATTACAATTATTTGGAAGATGTGGCGCCATTTTATAACACCGACGAATTTTTACCCGGCTCCATTGCCGTTGCTGATCTGGATGGTGATGGCCTGCCCGAAATTGTATCAACAACTGCTATTAGCGATTATCCGGCGGAGATATCCATCTTTAAAAATAACAGTTCGCCACATACCATATCTTTTGCAGCTGCGGCAAAATTAATAGGAGGTAAATACTCCAAAAAAGTTGTTATAGCAGATATTAACGGCGACAATAAACCCGATATAATTATTCCCTGTACAGGTTCAAATATTGTAACCATTTATAAAAATCTATCTTCCGTAGACAAAATAACGTTTGCGCCAGGTGTAGATTTTGCCACAGGCAACGGGCCCATATCCGTTTGCATAGCCGACCTTGACGGCGATCAAAAACCAGACATGGCTGTAAGTAACAGCAATGACAATACGATATCTGTTTATAAAAATACCGGAGATATAAATAACATTAGCTTTGCGTCAAAAGTATCATACAAAACAGGCAAAAGTCCGCAGGGAATTGCGATAAATGATCTTGACGGCGATGGTGCGCCGGAGCTGGTGGTAACTAATTTAATTGATAATACGATTTCTATATTCAGAAATAATTTAATTACGGAAACGATTGCCGATAAAATAACTTTTGACCTACCACAATTTATAATATATGGCGCACCTGATTTTTCATTTAGTGGAACCAGTACGGATAAAACTATCCCGGTAACGTATACCAGCAGCGATACATCTATTTTAAAAATATTGCCAACTGGCATGGCGCATGTTGTACAAACCGGTCAACTTATTATTACAGCCCAGCAAACTGGCGGCACAGCATCGCCGGTGGCACACCACCTGCAAATTAGCGCAGCAAAAGTGGTGGTGACGGCTGATGACAAAACAAAAGTACAGAGTACAGATAATCCAGTACTTACTATGCATTTTAAGGGATTTGTTAATGGCGATGATTCAACCCAAACACTATTTTACCCCACAATAACAACTACTGCCGATAAAAATTCGCCGGTGGGCGAATATCCTATTACTGTAAGCGGGGGAAGTTATTTAAATTATTATCTTACTTATGTATCCGGTACGCTCACTGTCGATTCTGTTCCGGTTATTATACCACCAACAGATACCACACATGTGTTTCCTGTTTTACAAGTAAGTAAAGCCCTATCGCCAAATGGGGATGCAAAGAATGAATTTTTAAACATTACTGGGATAACCGATTATCCCGACAACCACGTTGTGATTGCAAACCGCGATGGCATAAAAATATTCGAGATATCTGGCTACGATAATCAAGAGAAGGTATTTGATGGCCACTCAAATATTACCGGTGTTTATCAGCAGCAGGGTACCTATTTTTATCTTATTGATTACAAGCAAAACGGAAAAAAGGTACGCAAAACAGGATATTTCGTGTTAAAATACTAATAAGCGGCCAATGTATAAAAATAATACCCTACGTTATTTTAATTATAAAATTTGTGTCCTGGGTTCCATTTTCTTTATAATATCAATTCATGCAAGTGCGCAGCAGTCATTTAGCTATACGCAATACATGAATAATTTAAGCCCGTTAAACCACGCTTTTTCTTTAGTTGATAAAGACGGATCTGTAAATATGTTGGTACGCAAGCAATGGGTGGGTATTGAAGGTGCACCATCTACCTTTATTTTTAATGGAAATTTACCGCTCCATACTATAGGGGCAGCAGCGGGCCTGGTTGTGATGAACGATCATTTGGCCGTTGAGGATCAAACGGAAATTGACGCGTTTTTTGCAAAATCGATAGCTGTTAACGACGATCAGTACCTGGGGGTATCAATTAACGGCGGTTTAAGACGATATGTAGCCAATTATTCTACGCTTGATCCTACCGATCAGGCTTTTAAAGATGATATAAGGGAAACAAAGCCGAACGTGGGTTTTGGAATATTATATTACGGTAATAATTTTTATATCGGGTTATCTGCCCCCAAATTAACTTTTCGTTCGTTAGGGAATGCTTCGGTAACAGATAATCGGTTTTTCAGAAACAGGTATTATTTTTCGGGCAGCTTTACTGCCGAAATAAGCGATGGCATTAAGGTGAAGCCTGCTACATTGGTTGCTTATTCAAGGGGGGTGCCGATTATTGCCGATGTTTCCACATCTTTTATATTTAAAGATAACTTTGGCATGGGCATAAATTATCGCACAAACAGCGAGGTAGCAGGGCTTGTTTCATTTACCCTGGGCAATTTCAGGCTGGGATACAGTTATCAATTTGGCACATCGTCAACCAGTATCTCGGGGTTTAGTAACGCAACGCACGAAGTTACTTTGGGCTTCCATTTCAGTAAAACAGATCCCAGAACGGCCGAGCATTTCAACTAACCTGCCATTTGTTCGAATGGCCAATTTATATTCATTATTAAGTCCCTAACTACGCCCTCGTATCATTCCCATTATAAATGCTCAAATAGCTTTCATAGCGCGATAATTCAATATCGCCCTCTTCCAAAGCTTCCAGCACAGCGCAGCCGGGTTCATTAATATGGCGGCAATTGTTAAAGCGGCATTGGTTCATGCGCGAGCGCATCTCTGGAAAAAAGTGACTTAGTTCGTTTTTTTCTATGTCGATGACACCCAATTCACGGATGCCGGGGGTGTCGATAATAAAACCTCCCTGTGGCAGTTCAAACATTTCGGCAAAGGTTGTGGTGTGCATGCCTTTGTCGCTCCACTCAGATACCATGTGGGTACGCAGGTCAAGGTTTGGCAAAAGGGCATTGATGAGGCTTGATTTACCTACACCGGAGTGGCCGGAAAACAGCGTTACCTTATCTTTTAAAAGTTCCTGTACTTTATCAATATTGGTGCCCTCCAATGCCGATACTTCAAAGCAGGGGTATCCAATTTTTTCGTAAACGGCTTTCAGGTCGGCCAGTATTTCCAGGCCTTCGTCGCTAAACAAATCTACTTTGTTAAATATCAATCGGGCGGGGATATCATAAGCTTCGGCGGTAACCAAAAAACGGTCGATAAAACCTAATGAAGTGCGTGGCGAAGCTAAAGTAACTACCAACAACGCCTGGTCAAGATTGGCAGCTATGATCTGGGCCTGCTTGCTCAGGTTAATAGCCTTGCGGATAATATAGTTTTTACGCTGGTGCAGT
Source organism: Mucilaginibacter sediminis (assembly GCF_051903035.1). NCBI lineage: Bacteria > Pseudomonadati > Bacteroidota > Sphingobacteriia > Sphingobacteriales > Sphingobacteriaceae > Mucilaginibacter > Mucilaginibacter sediminis. The sequence goes on along the minus strand of NZ_CP170602.1, from coordinate 4,786,305 downwards.
TTGGTAATTACCCCGCTTTCCTGCTCGGGTTCCATTTCAAACTCCACTACATCGCCCACGGCCACGGGGTTGGTTGTGGTGATGCCTTGCATCCTGAATTTTCCTTTTATCCGGCAATCAATCCGTTGGCCATCGGGTGTTTGCACCTGGTACCAGCTTCCGGTTGATTTTATGAGTAATCCCTGCATAGTAATTAAGGTTCAAAAGTAACAAATACTATGCTTATATCACCATTAATGCCATAATGCTGCGGGGTAAATGCATCTAAATAGTTAACGGTGAAAAGCTGTTATTTAAGAATAAGCTTATGGTGTGGGGAAATGAGTAATCAAGCGATACCTTGTTTTTGTTGCCCGATCCTGGTTAAATGACAGAGGTTCCCAAGTGACTTGTATTGGCCAACACCAGGCACAAATATTTGGACGCGGCTAAATTGCGCAATCAGTTTAGCGTTAACCATGGTAAAGTACAAAGCATTGATTGTCAATTGTTTACAATTATTTTACCTGAAATATGTTAAGTTGTGTTAACCCAATTAAATGCGTTTGTCCTGAATAATGCTGTTAATGAGGCATGAGTTTTTAAAAAAGTAAAATAAAGCTTGCTTATTATAAAAATATCTATTTACTTTGTCGACATTATAAGTATGACAATTAACAACACCATTATTACAACAATTATTACCACCGGCATAAAACTCGGAGGAAGATAATCGTATGGTGTAAAACATAAACAAAAGAAACCAAATGAAGCCTTCCTCCAAAAACGAGGAAGGCTTTTTTATTATTTATATTGCTAAAAACACACAATGAAAGTTTTAAAATTCGGCGGCACATCCGTAGGTTCCGCCGCAAGTATCCAAACGCTTTTAAACATATTAAAAGGCGAAGTGAAAAATGAAGTTAAGCCGGTTGTTGTATTATCGGCGATGGGCGGGGTAACCAATTTGCTGGCCTCGATGGCCGAAGATGCCGCCAATGGTAAAGAGTTTACCGCTCAACTGGCCGAACTGGAAAGACGTCACTTTGATGTAGTAAAAACACTGCTCGATGTGCAAAACCAAAACCCCGCCTTCACCCGTTTAAAAATTCACTTTAACCAGTTAGAGGAATTACTGCAGGGCGTATTAACACTACGCGAGCTTACCCCCAAAACCCGCGACCAGGTGCTTAGCTTTGGCGAGCGCTGCTCGACCATTATGGTGAGTAAAATTGCCGCCCAGCATTTTAAAGATGTATTGTATGTTGACGCTGCAGATGTAATTAAAACCGACAGCGCTTTTGGCAATGCCAAGGTAAACACCGAGTTGACTGAATTGCTGATTAAAACGTTACACCAGGAAAATAAAGATAAAATATTGTTTGTTACCGGTTTTATTGCAGGTAACGACGCCGGCCAAACCACCACTTTAGGCCGCGGCGGCTCTGATTACACAGCTGCTATTTTCGGCGCGGCGCTTAACGCCAAAGAGATCCAGATATGGACTGATGTAAACGGTATGATGACCGCCGACCCACGCATGGTTAAAAAAGCATTCTCCTTAACCGAGCTTACCTATACCGAAGCCATGGAGCTTTCTTACTTTGGTGCCAAAGTGATCTATCCGCCAACCATGATCCCGGCTTTCCTGAAAAAGATACCTATTGTTATCAAAAACACTTTCGAGCCGGAATTTGAAGGTACCGTGATCCGTCATGATTGTAAGGCGTCAAGCCTGCCTATCAAGGGCATTTCGTCTATAAACAATATCAGTATCCTTAATTTAGAGGGTAGCGGCATGGTTGGTAAATCGGGTTTTAGCGGTCGTTTATTCTCGTTGTTGGCCCGGGAGCAAATCAATATCATCTTGATTACCCAATCGTCGTCAGAGCACAGTATCACCTTTGCGGTACAACCACAGGATACCGAAAAGGCCAAACAACTGATAGAACAGGAGTTTGAACTGGAGCTGCTGGCCAAAAAGCTGGAGCACCTGGTTATCGAAAAAAACCTGGCCATACTGGCTGTTGTGGGCGAAAATATGAAACAGACGCCGGGCATGTCGGGTAAGTTGTTCCATGCACTGGGTCGTAACGGAGTTAACGTGAGGGCTATAGCTCAGGGTTCGTCAGAGTACAATATCTCGGTAATCATTTCGGCCCAGGATCTTTCAAAGGCACTAAACGCAGTACATGATGCTTTCTTTGTACAGCTAACCAAAACGCTTCATGCTTTCTGTTTAGGTACAGGCAACATTGGTAAAACCTTGTTTGCCCAGCTAAATGCCCATACCGATTATCTGAAAGATAATAACGGCATCCAGGTAAAAGTTGCCGGCATCAGCAATACCCGTAAAATGACTTTTAACAGCGATGGTATCTCTTTAGATACCTGGCAAAATGACATAGAGGCATCACCATACAGTGCCGACCTGAAAGAGTTTATTGCCAGGATGAAGGCCATGAACCTGCCCAACTGTGTGTTTATTGACAATACCGCCAGCCCTAAGCCAATTGAGTTTTACGAGGATGTTTTTAAAGCCAATATCTCGGTAATTACCTGTAATAAAATTGGTAACTCGGGCAGCTACACGCAATACCGCACATTTAAAGATACCGCCCGCCGCCATGGTGTCGATTTCTTTTACGAAACCAACGTTGGTGCCGGCCTGCCTATCATCAACACCCTAAAAAACCTGATGAACAGCGGCGATAGGGTACAACGCATAGAAGCTATTTTATCGGGCACCATATCGTTCATCTTTAATAACTTTAAGGGCGATGCCAACTTTCACGATGTGGTGAAAGAGGCACAGGAAAAAGGATATACCGAACCAGATCCGCGCGACGATTTGAGCGGTAAGGATTTTATGCGCAAAATGCTCATCCTGGCCCGCGATGCCGGTTATGCAATGGAAGAAGCCGACGTTGATATTGAAAGCGTATTGCCAAAAGCCAGCCTTGAAGCAAAATCGGTAGATGATTTTTACGCCACGCTTAAAACAGAAGACGTCCACTTTGCAAAACTAAAAGACCAGGCCGAAAAAGATGGGAAAGTACTACGTTACATAGGAAAGCTTGAAAATGGTAAAGTAACCATCACCCTGCAAATGGTTGATGAAAACCATCCGTTTTACATGCTATCGGGCAGCGACAACATTATATCGTTTACAACCGACAGGTACAAAGAACGCCCGCTGGTAGTAAAAGGCCCCGGCGCGGGTGCGGAAGTAACTGCTGCAGGTGTATTTGCTGATTTGATAAATTTGGGAGCGAATTAGAAGCCCCTTAGCCCCCTGAAGGGGGAACTATAGTTTGAGCCCCCCGCCCCCCTAAAGGGGGAGGAATAGTTTTATAAATTTATATGGAAGATAATAAAACACAAGATTTAAAAAGCCCCCTGCAAATGGCACCCCCTTCAGGGGGCGGGGGGGGCGTTCACGTTTTTGCCCCGGCAACGGTTGCCAACGTAGTTTGCGGCTTTGATGTGCTGGGCTTTGCCGTTAACGAGCCCGGTGACGAAGTGATTATGCGGATGACCAATAAGCCAGGCATCACTATAAGCAAAATTACCGGCGATGACGGTAGGTTGCCGATGAATCCTGCAAAAAACACAGTGAGTGTGAGCGTTCAGCATTATTTGCAAAGTGTTGGCCGTACCGATGTTGGATTGGATATCGAACTGCATAAAAAAATGCCGATAGGTAGCGGGTTGGGTTCAAGCTCGGCCAGTACTGTGGCCGGTTTGTTTGCTATTAAAACCCTGTTAGGCGATGATAGCGATCCGGCTAAATTGCTGCCATTTGCGATGAAGGGCGAAGAGATGGCTTGCGGTCATGGCCATGCAGATAATGTTGCCCCGGCATTGCTGGGCGGTTTTGTACTCATCCGCAGTTACGAACCTTTGGATGTAGTGCGATTGCCGCATCCGGCAGGCTTGTGGTGCGCCATCGTATTCCCTGATGTAGATGTACCAACAAGGGAAGCCCGCCAGATAATCCGCAAAAACATCCAGATGAAGGATGCCGTAACCCAATGGGGTAATATTGCAGGGCTGGTAAGCGGCTTGTTTATGAATGATATTGACCTGATGGGCCGCAGTATGAAGGATGTATTGGTTGAACCGGTACGTTCCATGCTAATACCTGATTTTTATAAAATGCGCGAAATGGCGATGGAATTAGGCGCGGTTAGCTTCGGTATTTCCGGCTCTGGCCCCTCTGTTTTTGCCTTCACAAAAGATGAGGATACAGCGCATCGGATAACCCAAAAATTGCAGCATCATTTAACCGGTTTAAAAATAGGCTCTAATGGCTACGTATCAACTATAAATGATGCCGGGCCGAGGGTGCTGGGATAAAAGCCTCACCCAACCCTCTCCAAAGGAGAGGGCTTAAAATCCGTTATCCTAAGAAACAGCTAAATCAAAAATTAACAGAATCGGCAAGTCGAGTAAATCCGAAATCGAACATCCGAGATCCGAAATAATAAAATGAAACTCTACAGTACCAATAATATTCAATCAGAAGTATCTTTTAAAGATGCAGTTTTTAACAGTATGCCGCAGGATAAAGGTTTATACATGCCCATTAGCATCCCGCGTTTGAGCGACGATTTTATCAATAACCTGGATAAGTATACCCTGCCCGAAATTGCTTTTGAAGTAGCTAAAAATCTTTTAGGCGATGCGATGCCGGCTGATGATTTGAAAGCTTTGATAGATGACGCTATAAACTTTGATGCGCCGGTTGTAAAGCTGGATGATAACGTACACGTGCTGGAACTTTTCCACGGGCCATCACTGGCCTTTAAAGATTTTGGCGCCCGCTTCATGAGCCGTGTAATGAGCTACTTTTTAGAGGAAGGCGAAAAACAGCTGGATGTATTAGTTGCAACAAGCGGCGATACCGGCGGTGCCGTTGCCCTGGGCTTTTTAGGCGTTCCAAATACAAGGGTTACTATCCTCTATCCCAAAGGCAAAGTAAGCGGTGTGCAGGAGCAACAATTAACCACAAACGGGCAAAACATTCGCGCCCTTGAGGTTGATGGTACGTTTGATGATTGCCAGGCTTTGGTTAAACAAGCGTTTACCGATGCCGAACTGAACGAAAAATTCCGCCTGACATCGGCCAACTCTATTAACATTGCCCGTTTGGTACCGCAAACCTTTTACTACTTTAACGCTTACGCGCAGTTGCTAAGGCAGGGTGTTAAAAAAGTAATCTTCTCAGTACCCAGTGGAAACTTTGGCAATATCGGTGCCGGTTTGTTAGCCTGGAAAATGGGCTTACCTGTTGAAAAGTTTATTGCAGCTACGAACGCTAATGATACCGTGCCCGAATTTTTAAAAACAGGCATTTATCAGCCAAAACCATCGGTGGCAACCTTGTCAAATGCCATGGACGTGGGCAACCCAAGCAATTGGGTGCGCATTGCCGATCTGTTTAAAACAGATATGGATGAGCTGAAGAAATTGGTGATTGGCTTCACTTACAACGATGAGGAAACCATAAAAGCCATCAATTGGGTATTTGATACTTATAATTATGTGGTTTGTCCGCATACCGCTATTGCCTGGCAGGCCTTGACAGATTATCAGCATGATCACGCCAGTGCAGATACCGCAGGCGTATTTTTATCAACCGCTCACCCATGCAAATTTCCCGATGTTTTTAGCGCCGAAATAACTGCTAAAATTGATGTGCCCACTCAGGTAAAAGAATTGGAATCAAAAACCAAACTGGCCATAGCGATAAGTAAAGACTTCGAAGATTTTAAAGGCTATTTGCTGAACGCTAAATAATAAGCGCTTAGACTTCCGATGCTATAAACTTCGGAAGTCTTGTTATTCATTCGTCAATTTTACTATTCGTAGTTATATTTGATCTGTGAAAATTACTTCAATGCGCAACAAAAAAAACATCATTCTTTTTTGTTTGATTACGCTGTCGTTTGCGGCCTGTAAAAGTCATTCTAAATTTAACCGGGACGACTGGAACGACGGCGATGGCCTTACATTTAGCTACCGCGATGGTATGGTTGACGATTTACTGCAAAATTACAAACTCAAAGGGTTAAAATACCAGGAGGTGATCCACCTGTTGCACCGCCCGCAGCAAAGCAATAAAAGCCAGATGATTTACGAAATTGAGGAACTAAGGAAGCCCGGAAAACCACACTATGTTAAACAGCTTGTCCTATCCCTTAAAGATTCAGTGGTAACCGATGCAAAAATTTACGAGCATACTGATAAGAAATGATCAACACCATCATATTCGACCTTGGCGCAGTTTTGATAGACTGGAACCCGCACTACGTTTACAAAACCATATTTGACGACGAGCAGGAAATGCACGATTTTCTGGCCAATGTTTGTACTTCCGACTGGAACGAAGAACAGGATGCCGGCCGCTCGTTACAAGAGGGTACCGATTTGCTGGTAGCCCGGTTTCCGGAGCATGAGGCCAATATCAGGGCGTTTTATGGCCGGTGGATAGAAATGCTGGGTGAACCTTTTCATGGCACCGTCGAGATTTTTAAACAGTTAAAGGAGAGTAGTAAATATAAGATCTATGCGCTCACCAATTGGTCGGCGGAGACATTTCCATTTGCGCAGGCCCGGTTTGATTTTTTAAACTGGTTTGACGGTGTAGTGGTATCCGGTACCGAAAAAATGCGTAAGCCGGCACCTGAGTTTTTCCAGATATTGCTCGATAGATATAACGTTAACCCCGCCGAAGCTGTATTTATCGACGACAACTACCGCAACGTTGTTGCCGCCGAAAAGATGGGCATAAAGTCCATTCATTTTAAATCAGCAGAAGAGTTGTCGGAAGAGCTGAGGGCGATAGCGATTTTATAACATTAAAAAAACAGGCAGTAAATAACTTACTCTTCGCCCTGGTGTTTTTCCTGCCATTGCCTGGTGAACGATTTTTCGGTAACTTCGGGCATTTCCCTTAAATGCCCCCAGGTGCTTTTAAAGAAAAAACGAAGGAAGAAGTTTTTCATTTTACCGCCAAAAAAATCGGTGAGGCTGCGTTTTAGCATTCCTTTTTTCCAGATGGCCCAGCCCCAGCGTTCTTTGGTGGTTACCAGGCCCCCGTTAACCGCGTCGCGGCGGTTAAGCAGCAGCATTTTGTGAATATCTATCTTAACAGGGCAAACCTCGGTGCAGCGGCCGCAAAGGCTTGATGCGTAGCTTAAGTGTTTAAACTCCTCCATGCCGTCGGTATGCGGCGTTATAATAGCGCCAATAGGGCCACTGTAAGTAGTATTGTAAGTGTGGCCACCAACATTCTGATAAACCGGGCATACATTAAGGCAGGCCCCACACCGGATGCAATATAGGCCCTGGCGTTGCTCTTTTTGGGCCAGCAGGTTGGTGCGGCCGTTATCAAGCAGTACCACGTACATTTCTTCGGGTCCATCGGTTTCATTAGCCTGGCGCGGGCCGTTTAATATGGTATTGTAAACGGTAAGGTTTTGCCCGGTGCCGTGCGTTGACAGCATTGGCCAAAATAAGTCAAGATCGGTTATCGAGGGGATAACTTTTTCTATACCCACTACCGCAATATGAATTTTCGGGAATGTGGTACATAAACGGGCATTTCCCTCGTTTTCGCTGATGGCTACACTGCCGGTGTCGGCCAGCAGGAAGTTGGCGCCGGTTATGCCAACATCGGCCAGCAGGTATTTGTCCCGCAGTAATTCCCGTGCTTTGAGGGTTAGCTCCTCGGCTGTGGCATCTAAAGGAGTACCAAAATGCTGATTGAATAGCTTGGCAATATCCTCCTTGCTCAGGTGCATTGCCGGGGTAACAATATGGTAAGGCGCTTGCCCTAATAGCTGTACAATGTATTCGCCAAGGTCGGTTTCTAATGATTCGATGTGGTTTTCTTTCAAAAATTCATTCAGATGAATTTCTTCAGTTACCATCGATTTGGATTTTACAACCGTTTTGGCTTTTGCCTTTTGAATAATGTTCAGGATTTCGCGGTTGGCCTCTTCGGCGTCATTAGCCCAGATAACTTTGCCGCCCCTGCGCTGGAAATTGGCTTCAAACTCGGGCAAAAACTTGTCCAGGTTTTCCATCACCTTCCACTTGATCACATGACCTTTTTTCTTGGCGTTATCCAGATTTGCTATGCGCGATATGCCGCTTGCCGCAGCCGCGTTGTACTTATCAATGCTGTTGTTGATAATACGGCGGTGGTCTGCATCAAATACCTTCTCCGCAGATGCAACCAAAAATTCCTCGGCAGTGCTTCCCATATATGCGAATTTAGGGATTTTTGGGTGAAGTTGGTTTATTGGGTTGAATAAGTTGATTGAGTTGAATAGGTTAACCGGGAATTTGTAAAGGAAATTTTCCGTTAAAACAAAACGAGGCACAAATTTGCGCCTCGTTTTGTTTTGAATAGTGGTTTTTCAACCCAATCAACCACTCACCATTCACTATTTAGCCCCATCAACAACTGGTTTTTTATCACGATTGGCTAAGTCCCAACCTGTGTAAAATACCAATTGCGCGCGTTTTGCCAGTAACGGGAAGTTAATTTTGCTTACTTCATCGCCTGGTTGATGATAATCAGCATGTACGCCGTTGAAATAGAAAATGATTGGCACACCATGTTTTGCAAAGTTGTAATGATCGCTGCGGTAGTAAAAACGGTTAGGATCATTAGGATCATCATATTTATAATCCAGCTTCAGATGGGTATAAGTATTGTTTGCCTTTTCGCTAATATCGTGCAACTCCTTGCTCAACATAGCCGAGCCGATAGAATATACGTAATTTGCAGAATCGGGTTTGCCGATGTACTCTTCGCCTACGCGGCCAATCATATCAACATTTAAATCGGTAATAGTATTGGTCAACGGATAAATAGGATGATCGGTATAGTATTCAGAGCCTAAAAGACCTTTCTCTTCACCAACATTACCTAAAAATAAAACACTGCGGCGTGGGCCATGGCCATCCTTTTTAGCTTTCGAAAACGCCCTTGCAATTTCGAGAATGCCTGTAGTGCCCGACCCATCGTCATCAGCACCATTATTTACCTTGTCTTTAGCATTTGGATCAGTTTCTAATCCAATGTGGTCATAATGAGCCGAAAATACCAGCACTTCATCTTTTAAATCGGTGCCTGGCATAAACCCTACAACGTCAACGGCTTTAACATCGGTGCGCTCATTCGAAAAATTGGCTGTAAAATCGGCCTTTGCGGTTACAACAGGTGTAGTGGCTGCTGCGGTTTTTAAATCGCCGTAAGTTTTTCCTGTTGATTTTACCAATTCATCAGCTATCGCTGTAGTTACATGAAAAACAGGTACACCGGCGTTGGCTTTGGCTGCGTCTTCTTTAATAGTTAAACGCGGGCTTGCGATGCTTCTGCCAAAACGTTTAAGTAAAGCAGTTAAATCGCCGTTGGCGGCCAAAATAATCGCGGGTTTTTTGCTTTGCAGGTTGGCAAACACTTTTAAACGGGCGGTAGTCATGCGCACGGCCACATTTGGTGTTTTACCTTCTTCGGGTTTGTCCTCGTTTATCCACAACACAACTTTGCCTGCAAGATCGGTTGATCCAATTTCGCTTTCTGTGCCGAAGCCTACAAATACTACTTCGCTGCCGCTTACATTTTTATCGGGCACAGTGCCGTTAGGTATAAAATCCTGCCCTAAAACAAATGGTTTGCCATTAACAGCAAATGCCGATACTTTTAGCGCGCTTTGTACAAGTGGTACGTTAAAGAAATACGATCCGTTTACCGGGGCCTGCAATCCTAATTTTTTAAATTCGCCGGCTATGTAGTTTGCGGCTTTCTCGGCACCAGGCTTGCCGGTTTCCCGGCCTTCAAATTCGTCGGATGCCAGGATACTTAAGTGTTTTTTGGCGTCCTCGGCCGTAATCAGCTTCCCGTACTTCATGGCAGTAGGGTTTTGCTGCGCACAGGCGCTTACCGCAATCGCTGCGGAAAACGCCAGTAATGTTACTTTTTTCATGTATAGTAATTAATTAAGTCAGTTTCTTTTAGTATCAAGTAGCGAGTATCAAGTAGCAAGACTGCTGCTGCTTTTTAGTATCAAGTAGCAAGTATCGAGTATCAAGATTGCTGCACAGGAATGAAAGTATCGAGTTGTAGCCCAGGGCGTTTTCTGCCTTTCGCCTTTTACCTTTACCCTTTCGCCTAATTTCCCCTTTCACATAAAATTAGCAGGAAATTTTCCCTACCCTGGTAGCGTGGCGGCCGCCTTCAAATTCGGTGGTGAAAAATGCTTCAATAATTTTTTTAGCCTCATCAATGCTGATGAAGCGGGCGGGGATACATACAATGTTGGCGTTATTGTGGCTACGGGCCAAAACAGCAAGTTCTTCGTTCCAGCAGATGGCGGCTCGGATGCCCTGGTGTTTGTTGGCTGTAATGGCTACGCCGTTGGCGCTGCCGCAAACCAGGATCCCCAAATCGCATTCGCCACTTTCAACTGCCGACGCTACGGGATGGGCAAAATCGGGGTAATCAACAGAGGTATTGGAATAGGTGCCAAAATCTTTTAACTGATCAGCCGGAATATCGGCGGATAAAGCTTGTTTATAATCAAAGCCGGCATGATCGGCACCAATAGCAATTTTAAGTCCTTTTTTCATCGTTAATAGTGTTTTTGCAAAGTTGCAATAAATGTGCAAATTTCAAATGCGCGGATATACAGATTATTGGGGGATGTGAGGATTGTTACAAAGCTGCGTTAAATGTGCAGATTAACTTCGTTGAGGGCTTCGCCGTTTCAGGTGTGCATATTAACTTTATTGGGGGCTGGGCCGTTTTGGATGTAGATCGGTATACCCAGTTGCTATAATTGCGCAATAGTGGTGCAAAGCCCTCTCCATTGGAGAGGGTTGGGTGAGGAAGCTCTTTATATCGCCTTATCCTTGCAGCGTTCTACCACTTCAATGTAGTAATTTTCATAAAGCGGGAGTATGGTGGCCAGGTCGAATTGTTTGGCGCGGGCAAGGGCATTGTTTTTAAAGGTTTCCAGGCGGGTTTCATCTTCCAGGATGTATATCGCCCGTTCGGCCATACCGTCTACGTCGCCTACATTGTTCAAAAAGCCGGTTTCGCCGTCAACATTCAACTCCGGTAAACCGCCGGCGTTACTGCTGATAACCGGCACCTTACATGCCATGGCCTCCAGTGCTGCCAAACCAAAACTCTCGGATTGTGACGGCATCAGGAATAAATCAGCTACAGATAGAATTTCCTCAATGGCATCCTGCTTGCCTAAAAAGCGTACATTATCGGTAACACCCAGATCGCGGCATAACTGCTCGCAGCCCGAACGTTCGGGACCATCGCCCACCATGAGCAATTTTGAGGGGATGGTTTTAACCACCTGGGCAAATATTTTCACCACATCTTCGGTGCGCTTTACCTTGCGGAAGTTGGAGGTATGCACCAGTATCTTTTCGCCCGAAGGGGCTATTGCCTTTTTAAAGTGGTCTTTTGCTTTAAGACTAAAACGGTTTAGGTCGATAAAGTTTGGGATCACTTTAATATCATTCTCTATCTCAAAAAACTGATAAGTGTCCTCTCTCAGGTTTTGCGATACGGCTGTTACTCCGTCAGACTTGTTGATAGAGAAGGTAACCACCGGTTTAAAAGTACGGTCTTTGCCAACCAGCGTAATATCGGTACCGTGCAGTGTTGTAACTACGGGTATGTAAATGCCATAAGTGGCCAGGATTTGTTTGGCCATAAACGCAGCCGATGCGTGCGGAATAGCGTAGTGCACATGCAGTATATCGAGTTGCTCGTGGCGTACCACATCAACCAAACGACTGGCCAGCGCCAGCTCATACGGCGGAAAATCAAACAGCGGATAATTGCTTACCGATACCTCGTGGTAAAACAGGTTTTCGGAAAAAAGGTCTAACCTTGCGGGCTGGTTATAGGTAACAAAATGTACCTGGTGTCCCCGGTCTGCAAGGGCTTTACCAAGTTCTGTAGCAACAACTCCGCTTCCGCCAAAGGTTGGGTAACAAACAATTCCGATCTTCATTGATGTGGGATAATTATCCGCAAGTTTAACAGCAATTTATGGCAAATGTGTTAACACTGTGTAAAATGATTTTGAATTTCGGACATTGGATTTGGCCTGTTATTGCAACCGCGCTACCTAATCAACGCCGCTTTTTTCGTTGCTGATTTTTGTTCCGAATCCGGCACATCATCAATCATCTGCACATCTGAAACAGCGAAGCCCTCAACGAAGTTAATCCGGATATCTGCGCACCTACTTCGTATACCTGTTAATAATATCCACAATCACTTTGTTTTTTTGTAATTGAGGCAGATAATCAAATAAAATATAGTGCTTTTCCGGGTCGCTGGTCAGGGCCATTTCCAGGTGGTTTAGCGCCTCATTGTATTCGCCTTTGGCAAACAGGTAGGCAACCATCCTGTAGTATAATTCTGCAGCTTCGGGGTTGTTTTTTATAGCCTGCGATATAATCTCGATAGCGCCAACCAATCGTTGCTGCTCATACAATATAGACGAGTAATCCAGCCAGGCATCAATATCCAGCGGGTTTAGCTCAACCACCTTTTCGTAAGCCTGCTCAGCTTCGGTCATGTGGCCCAGTTTGTATTCGGCATCGGCAATGGCAAACCAGTAGTCGGCATTGGCAATATCCAAATCAAGGGCTTTTTTGTAAAAGTGCAGTGCTTCAAAATAGCGTTCTTCAAAGTCAAGCGTAACCCCGATACCAAACCAGGCATCTGCCAGTTTAGGGTCCATTTTTACCGACTTTTTATAAAAAGCCCGTGCATCATCCATCTGCTCCAGCTTTTCGTAGCATTCGCCTATGGCGCAATAAGTATCGGCATTGGGCTGCTCATACTCAAAGGTGTGACGGTACACTTCAATAGCTTCGGCATATTTTTCCAGGTTAACCAGGGCATTACCTTTGTTAAAGTAGGCCGATGCAAAACTGTCCTTAATCAGGATGGCATAGTCATACGCATCAATAGCTTTTTCAAACAAACTTAATTTGGTATAAGCGTTGCCCAGGTTGTACCAGGCGGCATAGCTATAAGGCTCGTTATCGATGTATTGCTGGTAAAACTGCACGCTTTCCTGCTGGTTGTCCATTACATCGTAGCAAAAAGCCAGTTCGTAAAGGGCATCCTGGTTTTCCATATTTTGCTTAAGGCAAAGCTTAAGATAACTTATGGCGGTGTCATAATCGCCCATGTTTTGGTAAACGTAGGCTATGTGTAGCAGTATTTCGTCGGTTTCTTCGGCCAGGCCAAGGGCTTTTTCGTAATTCTCCAGGGCCTCGCTAAAGCGCTCCATACTCTCGTACAGGTTACCGCGAATAATGTAAATATCGGCATCAGAGGCCTCCAGCATGGCTGCTTTTTCAAGCGCGGCAAAAGCTTCGGGCACCTTATTGCCTACTACCAGCAACTGGGCCTGCTTAATTAAAAATACTGCTGCAAAAGGGTGCTGATTGCGCGCATACTCTGCTACCTGTAGCGCCCTGGCCGGATCATTCTTTTCGATGTAATAGTCGATAATGTTCTCAAACGCCTGGGCATCAAAAAAGTACTGGTCTTGATTTCGAATCATTTCCTCGTACCGTTCTACCGAAAATTTGGGATCTTCAGTAAAACCAAATTCAAATTCTTCTTCCATTCAATTTTGTTTGCAGAACATCCGCTTTAGGTTAACAATTGTAATTGTCTTGTAAAGACTTATTGAAGTCAAAATACAAATAAGTAAGCAACCAATTTGCAAATAAGTTTTCAACATTCAAACATTGTTAACAACCGTTAATTACAAAGCATTGATAATTAACAGTAATCATTATAAACCCGCAATTCAAAAAATTGCTTCAAAGATTTCTACCTTTGGCAAAAGTAACAATTATGGGCCTTGATATAACAGACATTCTAAAACGTTTACATATAAACGATGTAAATGATGCTTTTAGTACAGGCAGCAACTGGGGCAGCAGCACCGGTGCAGCAATAAAAAATATTACATCGCCGGTTGACGGCCAAAAAATAGCTTCGGTTAAATTTGCTACCGAAGCCGATTATAACCAGGTAGTTGAGCAAGCTGCCGCAGCGTTTAAAACATGGCGTACAACGCCGGCGCCCAAACGCGGCGAGATTGTGCGCCAGATAGGCGAGGCCCTGCGCGCTAATAAACAGGACCTGGGTACCCTGGTATCTTACGAGATGGGTAAAAGCCTGCAGGAGGGCCTGGGCGAAGTGCAGGAAATGATTGATATTGCCGATTTTGCCGTAGGCCTGAGCCGTCAGTTGTACGGCTTAACCATGCACAGCGAAAGGCCTGAACACCGCATGTATGAGCAGTACCACCCGCTGGGTATTGTAGGCATTATATCGGCCTTTAACTTCCCGGTAGCCGTTTGGAGCTGGAACTCGCTGCTGGCTATGGTTTGCGGCGATGTAAGTATATGGAAGCCATCTGAAAAAACACCTTTAACCGCTATTGCCTGCCAGCACATAGCGCAGGAGGTTTTAAAAAGAAACAACATAGCCGATGGCGTTTTGAATTTAATTAACGGCGACCGCAACATTGGAGAATTGATGGCCAATGACACCCGCATCCCGCTGGTATCGGCCACCGGATCAACCCGCATGGGTAAAGCTGTTGGCGCGGCAGTTGGCGCGCGGCTGGGCAAAAGCCTGCTGGAACTTGGTGGCAATAACTCTATCATCATTACCGAAAATGCCGACCTGGATATGTCATTAATTGGTGCAGTTTTTGGCGCGGTTGGCACCGCCGGGCAGCGTTGTACCAGTACCCGAAGGCTCATCATCCACGAAAGTGTTTACGATGCCTTTAAACAAAAACTGGTAAGCGCTTATGGCCAGATACGTATTGGCAACCCGCTGGATGAGCATAACCACATGGGGCCACTTATTGATACCGATGCTGTTGCGCTTTACCTTGATTCGATTGAGAAATGTAAAGCCGAAGGCGGTAATTTTGTGGTAGAAGGCGGCAGGCTGGAGGGCGATGCCTATGCTTCGGGCTGCTACGTAAAACCTTGTATTGCCGAGGTAGAAAACCACTACAAAATTGTACAGCACGAAACCTTTGCCCCAATATTATACCTGATTAAATATTCAACCATCGGGGAGGCTGTTGAATTGCAAAATGGGGTGCCGCAAGGCTTATCATCGGCCATTATGACCAATAATTTACGCGAGGCAGAACAATTTTTATCCTATGCTGGTTCTGATTGTGGAATTGCCAACGTAAACATTGGTACATCGGGTGCCGAAATTGGCGGCGCCTTTGGCGGCGAAAAAGAAACCGGCGGCGGCCGCGAATCGGGATCTGATGCATGGAAAGTTTACATGAGGAGGCAAACCAATACTATTAATTATTCAAAAACGTTGCCTTTAGCCCAGGGGATCAAATTCGACCTCTAATTTTTATTATTTTCTAATACTTGTACATGTTCAACTTTCGTTCATTTATTTTAAGCGGTCTTTTATTTTCGTCACTAACAATAACCGTATCGGTATCGGCCCAGGAGGCCGTGAAAAAGTCCGATCCCGAACCGCCAAAGTTCTGGCACCTGATGGATCTTAAAACGGATGGCTACTTTGGCGTCAGCTTAAAACAAGCTTATCTTTTTGTAAAAGGCAAGCAAAGTAAAACAGTGGTGGTGGCTACATTAGATAGCGGTATTGACACCCTGCAAAAAGACCTTAAAAGTATTTTATGGGTAAATAAAAAAGAAATTCCGGGCAATGGCATTGATGATGACCATAACGGCTATGTGGATGATATACATGGCTGGAATTTTTTGGGCGGCGCCGGGGGAAAAGCAGACTTTAACGAAACTACCGAGGAGGTGCGCGAGTACAATAAGCTTAAAGGCAAGTACGCAAATGTTGCCGATAGCACCGCTACCAACAAAAAGGAATTTGCTTATTGGCAGCGCGTTAAAACTGTTTATGATACAACCCTAAACAAAGCCACTACCGAAACCGCGCAGCTGCAGCCTATTATGAACGCGCTGATGGCAACCAGCGGATATATTAAACAGGCGCTTAAAATAGGGGCAAGCGGCACTTTTAGGGAAGCGGATTTGGTGAACATGAAAACCGCCAACGATACTTTGAGCCAAAGTAAATATGTTTGGACAACCATATTTTCACAGGAAGGCGGTAATAAAACCAATGCCGAAATTATTAAAGATTTGAGCGAATACCTGGCCAAACTGAACAATGACCTTGCACCCGACCTGGAAGCCCGTAAACGAATTGTTGGCGACAATGTGGATAGCATGGACCATAAGCCTTACGGTAATAACCTGTTAAAATTTGCCGATGCATCGCACGGTACAGGCGTGGCCGGGCTTATTGGCGCGGTACGCAATAATGGTTATGGAATAAACGGGGTAGCCGATAATGTGCGCATTATGGCCGTTAAAACGGTGCCCAATGGCGATGAATACGATAAAGATGTTGCCAACGCCATCCGCTACGCGGTTGATAATGGGGCCAAAATCATTAACATGAGCTTTGGCAAAAAACTATCGCCGCATAAGCAATGGGTTGATGATGCGTTTAAATACGCCGCCTCAAAAGATGTCCTGCTGGTACTGGCTGCCGGGAATGATAACGACGATATGGATAAGAACCCCGATTATCCGAATGATTTATTTGCCGATGGTTCATCCACAGATGCAGATAACCTGATCAACGTAGGCGCTTCATCAGCAAAATTGGGCGATCACCTGGCCGGCGACTTTAGCAACTACGGCAAAAAAATGGTAGATGTTTTTGCCCCCGGTGTAAAGGTTACCACTGTTGATACCGATGCGGAGTTTAACACCGAGGACGGCACCAGTTTTTCGGCACCTATAACATCAGGCATCGCAGCTCTTTTGCTGGAGTATTATCCTAATTTGAGTGCCAAACAACTAAAACAGGTGATCCTGGCATCAGCCACCCCGCTTACCGGCACTATGGTTTACAAACCCGGCAGCAAAACAGATAAGGTTGATTTTACAACCCTAAGCAAAACCGGCGGCATTGTAAACGCCTATAAAGCATTGCAAATGGCGGCAACATTGCAGGGGGAGCGGAAGTAAAAATTAGCGCGGGGATCGAACTGGTGTTGATGAGATTACTGATTCATAAAACCCCGGGACTATGAAGAAGGCATAGCATGTGGGTGAAACTTACGAAGTTTTTAAAACTTCGTAAGTTTAGAATTTTCAATTTGTTAACGGATGCGAGGGACGAAGGAAATCTATCGTGCGAAAACCCTCTCACCCGAAAAACTACTTTTTCTTATCGGCATTAATGGGTTTTACCACATTGGCTTTGCCCGATTGATAATCAGATCGTGCTTTTTTACTGCCTTCGGCGGCAGGTTTCTTTTTTTCTTTTACGGCTTGTCTGTCCTTGCTCATGATGATTCTGTTTTTATAGATGTTAATAATAGGCCAGCAAATTTGGCAGCCTGGTTTAATTTGTATTGGAAATGGTATTTAGCCGGGAGTTTCTTTTGCCCGCCATTAAAGGAAGAAAAGGAATTGCTTTATTTTTTAAAACGCTTATCTTTGAATCGAATTACTAAAGCAATTAATTAAAGGTACTTGTTTTAAGTAATATAAAACGTTACAGCAGATTTTAAATATCAAAAAACTGCATAAATGTTTAACTTTGAAACGGTTTTTAACATACGTACATTAATATAATTACAACACAACAATAGCTACAACAATGAAAAGCTTCATTCCTACAACTACTTATGCAGTTTTAAATTATGTAATTGCCCTTTTACTAATTTCGACACTGTGGACATTTGATACCTTGCACATTGGTGGCGCGGCTTTATTTTTACCATTAATTATAGGATGGTTGCAATTGATCATGGCTATTTTTGCTAATAACAAACTGGGCTTTTTAAAAGTATTCCCGATGAGCATGCATAATGTAAACGACGTAATTATGGGTTCGTTTTTAATGTGCTCGCCATGGGTGTATGATTTTCATTCAACAATCTGGATTCCGCAGGTACTTTTTGGTGGCGCGTTGTTCATCATGGGTATCTTTACCAAGGGTTCTCCGCTACTTAATAAAGAGCACACCCTACAACAAGGCGGTCTCACTTCAACAGATTCATTGTAATCCCGGTTAGATAGATCATAAGATATTAAAAAAGGGGCGCAATTTGTGCCCCTTTTTTATTCGGGAACTTTTTGTTCCTGTGCTTGTTCCCGTTCACGCAGGTTGCGCATGATTTTCGTATATCCGCGATGCTTATGCTGATCATCATATAACGGAAATACCAGTCCGCTGCCCCAAAAACGGGTGCCATTTTTACGCATATGATAGCGTTCGTCAATGGCGCGGCCATCTTTCAGTGCTGTTTTTAATTCCTGTTCCGGTACGCCGGCTGCCACGTCTTCGGGGGTAAAAAACACATCGGCGCATTTGCCTAAAATCTCCTGTTCTTTATAGCCTAAAACCTTTTCGGCGCCAGTATTCCAGCTGTTAATGTCGCCATTGGTATCGGTAGTAATTACCGCGTAATCTTCCAGGCTTTCCAATACCTGCCTGAAAAAATCTTCACTCATCCTAAAATAACGGTCGTCAAATAATTCGTCCTGGGTAATTGTATTATCAATAGTATGATATTCAATAAAAATGTTGCTGCTATCTACGCCACAGGCCAATTGCATTGGTTCGCGGGTAATTTTATAAAAGGTTTCGTAACCATCGGGCAGGTTGTTTAACGCCGGTTTTTGTTTTACCGGCATCATGGTAATGGTAACAGCTTCATCGGTAAGCTGACTGTTAATATTTACTAAAAGATAACCGTATCCTTTTTCTATCAGGTTACCAAGCAGCTCGGGTGTAAATGGAACGCGCATTTTATTAAGGTTAAAACTGTTCGCGTTACCCTCGCAAAAATGAAACCATTTGTTATTTATAGTTACCAGGGCTGGCTTATGTGTAGATAAAGTATCTAAAATACTTCGTTAAGCCCTAAAAAAAAGCCATTGGAGCCATAGCTGCCGCGGGCATAATCAAAACACATGTTTGATCGGGTGTATTTGTTAAACAGCAACCTTAACCCAAAACCCGCGCCGGGTTCCCAATACCTGAATAATTTAATATCCCGCTGATTATTGGCCGATTCGATATTTACAAAAGTAACGCCGCTTAGCAGTTTGTTTTTAGTTAGCGGAAAACGATATTCGGCCTCGTTGTAAACAAAAGATGGACCTTTAAACCGGCCTATTATAAATGCCCTGCCAATGCGGCCGTAGGCATCGCTTGCGGTGCCGGGCAATTCAAGGTAAGGTAACGATCCGCTTAGAAGGTAGTTGGCCCAGTGCCAAAAGGCCAGCACGTTTTCCGGGTCGGTATCGCTCAGGCTCCAGTATTTCCTGAACTCGGTTTTTAGTTGCACGGCATTATGGTTGCTGCCCAGCCAGCCCTGGTTGGTACGCAAAATTATATCGGCATAAACACCTTTAAACGCCCGGTTGGGCTGATCGCGGCTGTTATACTGAAAATTTAACAGTACACCATTGGCATTGTATTTAAACGGGTAATACCCTTTGCGGATACTATACCTGTAGTTGTGCGTTTCTTCAACGGGGATGTTTTTGCGGTTGTCGTCGATGTTGTTATAAAAGTTAAAGCTAAGGCCGGCGCCCACATAAATATGGTCGGTTATTTTCCGGTAAATACGTTCGTTTATTTTTAAGTAAGTATACCTGATAGGAAACTCGTTAGGGTTATCGCCAAAGTGCTGATCGCCCATATGAAAAGGGCCGTCGCCAACACTACGCCGCCCGGTGCCCAGGCCATTATCTTTAGCTATGGTTTTGCCTACCTGAAGGGTGCCCTGCAGGTTCCAGATATTTTTTGAAGTAAAGGCGTTGTGTTTAAATTCAAGTGTGGAGAGGCCGTTTGTGGATATATAAGCCCCTGCATTCATGACTGATAATATGGTATTACGCCTATCGCCAAAATATTTGCCGGCGGCCGATGTTGCGCCTATGGCAAAGCCCACACTTGGGTTGTAGGCTGCGGAGGGTAATACCGCCCAAAAAAAGTTTTTTTCCTGGAGGCTGGTATCTGCGGTAGCCGGTTTTTTACTGCTGAAAAAGGAGTTTAAAAGACCATTGGCGTCACTTTGGGTTTTTAACGAATCCTCTAAACTCATCCTGGTTTGTGCACGAATGGCAGTTGTGGTTAGGATAACAAAAAGTAGCGCAAGCGCAAACCTGCAAATAAGTGAAATCAATTTAGGGCATTAATTAGTGATTGCTAATATAAACTTATCATTTTGAAAATGCGCATGTTAAGCGCGATTTTGTTTGGTTTTTAGATAAACGGGCAGGTATATAAATGGCGCTTTAAAACGAAACTCGGATGTCGAATAAAAGAGGGTGGCGTTGCTTTATGCCGGCCACCCTCAGATGTCAAGTTTAACGTTAAGAAATGATTTTCACAGGTAAAATGGAAATCTGCAAACGTACCTTAACAAGGCACAGTGGTTTAACTATTTTATTTTGTAGCTAAAAATCTCTGATTTTAAAATCACCTTGCCGCCGGTATTGGCATAAATTGCAACTACGCCAATGCCTTTAGCTACGTAAAACTCCTGGGTAAACTGTGTTGTGTATGTGCCGTTAATTTTAACCTGCAACTCCACGTTGCTGTGAATTAGGTTTGTATAGCTTTTTCCCAGGATAACGCGCGAGATGCCTTTTTCGGCGATGGTGGTTTTTAAACGGGCGTCAATTTGATTTTCGGCGTCGCTTAAATCAAGGGCGGTTGTCCAGCTTGTGCCGGCGGCAACATTGTCGTTAAGGTAAGGAAGGTCAAACTGTTTGTCGCTTTCATCGTCGAGCTGGATGGTGCTGTATACATGATCTTCAAAATTGAGATAAGTTTTGGTAGTACCATCGTTATCAACCGATTTTAATACATGATAATTTTTTGTGCCTATTTTTTTGATTTCGGCGGTCATCGTATTTTCGGTAGTATCAAGTGTTTCGGTATTATCGCCGGGTATTGGAGATACGGTTGTGGTGCGGTATTTCCAGGTTGAGCCGGCACTTAGCGGTTGATATGTATCGTTACCGGTGTTACCGCCGGGAGTATTGCTGTTGTCTTTTTTGCAGGCACCAAAAAATAAAATTAGCAGGGTGGTTAAGGTTAAAAGTGTCCTTTTCATTTTCGTAAATTAATTCGTGACCGTTTTTCGGTCGTTTTTATGGTAAATATTTATTTGTTAAACCGGCAGCTGGGGCGCCTCCGTTTGCCGTATGTGATGCCATTGACGTGTAAAATATCCGTTACGTTACAATGGAGCATAAATATTTTTTGCGTAATGAAACTTAGCAACACAATTTAATCGTTATGAAATTGCCTTTGGTGTTTTATAATTAATTGATTAATAGTATTTTAAAGCAATGGTGTTTAAGCAGGTTATTTAATCGAAAAAAATAAGTTTTGATTGAGTTTTTCTGACATAAAGGAGTATTCAGCCAGTTTACTTTACCATTGCGACATTGCTAAATACATGAATCAAGAATCTCCAAAGTTGGGTGTGGGGACAAAATGGGTTAATATTTAGCAAAATATTAATGTTAAGATCAGAAAAAAAAGTCGGGTTTTTATTCTGCCGGAATAAAAATAGCTGGGGCGAAATCCAAGTTATACCGTACAACGTATACCTCTAAAAATCAACTCAACAAAAAAACGTATAACTTAACACGTTAAACGTACAACCTAAAATATGTGGTACGATAAGCTAATTGAACAAGACAAAGTCCCGGACCTGCTTTTAAGGCAGGGGATACGGAAGCTATTAAAGCAGCGCCTTGATGATGAAAATAAAGGTGATGTAGAGGCTCAGCAGGAGCATTTAATGGCATTAATTGCCCAGTTAAAGGCATCGCCTATAGCGGTTAATACGGCCGATGCCAACGAACAGCATTACGAAGTGCCAACCCAATTTTACCAGTACTGTCTGGGCAAAAACTTAAAATATTCAAGCGGTTACTGGAAACCCGGCGTTACCGATATTGATACATCTGAAGATGATATGCTGGAAATAACCTGCCAGCGGGCTGAGTTAGCCAATGGGATGAATGTTTTGGAACTGGGTTGTGGCTGGGGTTCATTATCCTTGTACATGGCAGCTAAATTTCCGCAAAGCAATTTTACGGTGGTGTCCAATTCCCGTACGCAAAAAAAATATATTGATGAACAGGCCGATAGGCGAGGAATAAGCAACCTTACCGTGCTTACCGCCGATATGAACACCTTTACGATAGCCGATAAATTCGACAGAGTGGTATCTGTTGAGATGTTTGAGCACATGCGTAATTACCAGTTGCTGATGGCCAAAGTAGCGTCGTTTTTAAACACTAATGGCAAGCTGTTCATTCATATATTTACCCATAAAGAATATGCTTACCTGTTTGAGGTAATTGACGAAACCGACTGGATGAGCAAATACTTTTTTACCGGCGGCATTATGCCCAGCGACGACCTGATGTTTTATTTTAACGACCACCTGCTGGTTGAAAAACACTGGCACGTAAGCGGCTGCCATTACGGCAAAACAGCCGAGGCATGGTTAAGCAATATGGATAAACACAAAGCCGAAATTATGCCATTGTTTGAGCAAACCTATGGGAAAAACCAGGCCGTGAAATGGTGGGTGTACTGGCGTATATTTTACATGGCCTGCGCCGAGCTGTGGAACTATAATAACGGGAACGAATGGATTGTAAGTCACTATTTATTTCATAAAAAAACAGCATGATCCGTTTTGTAATTTGCATTATATTATTGCTGATATCCCTACTCACTATTTTTAAAGCCTTTGAATATACGATTTGGATGGTATCCATCATCGCCACAGAGTTTTGCTGGATGTTTATCCTGTTTAGTTTAGCCGCGCTTTTGTCCGGGTTTTTTTCGGCAAAGTACCAGCTGGCCGGAACAATTACGGGTGTTTTGGCACTTGTTTTATTTACCATACCAATAATCAGGGCCTATAATGTAGCCGCAAATCTTAAGCAGAATTTTACCGCTGAGTTTGGGCCGGGTAGCACTATTATTGATGGTGCCAACACACAACCACCCTATAGTTTTTTTAATATGTTCAGGGGAAACAAGCAGGTTGCCTTTAAAACCTATATCTACAAAAATTCCCCGGATTTAAACCTAACTATGGATTATTTCCCATCGCAAAAAATGGGTAACCGGCCCTGCGTAGTTGTTGTACATGGTGGTTCATGGAATAAGGGCGATAATAAACAACTGCCCGAATTAAACAGCTACCTGGCAACCATCGGTTATAATGTTGCTGCCATAAACTATCGCCTGGCTCCCAAATATCAAACGCCTGCGCCGGTAGAGGATGTGCATGCCGCTTTTGCTTACCTGCGTGAACATGCGGACGAGTTGAATGTCGACACCAATAATTTTATTTTGCTGGGCCGGTCGGCCGGGGCGCAGATAGCTTTGCTGGCTGCTTATACCTTGCATGAACCCGGTTTAAAAGCTGTAGTTGATTATTATGGTCCGGCAGATATGGTTTGGGGGTATTCCATCCCATCAAGCCGGCTTATCATGGATTCGCGTAAAGTGATGCGCGATTACATCGGGGGCACCTATCAGCAGGTACCGCAAAAATTTGCGGCTTGCTCGCCGCTGGAGTTTGTGGGTAAGCAAGCCTTGCCTACCCTTATCATCCACGGCGAAAACGATGTATTGGTATCGCCCGAGCATAGCCGCAGGTTAAACCTGAAGTTGGAACAAAACGGCATCAAGCATTTTTATTTAAAACTGCCCTGGGCCACCCACGGGTTCGATTTTAATTTAAACGGGCCTGGCGGGCAGCTGGCTACTTATACAGTTGAACGCTTTTTAAATACGGTAACAAAATAACATGTTAAAAACGGCTATTATAGGCACCGGTATTGCCGGCATGGGCTGCGGCCATTTCCTGCACCCCCAAAGCGACCTTACTTTTTACGAGCAAAACAACTATGTTGGTGGCCATACCAATACGGTAACAGTAGATGAAGATGGTAAGCCCGTATATATTGATACCGGGTTTATGGTTTTTAACTACCATACTTACCCCAACCTTTGCCGCCTGTTTGCCGAGATTAGCGCACCGGTTAAAAAAACGGATATGTCCTTCAGTGTGCAGCATGTGCCTACCGGGCTGGAGTATTCGGGGTCGAGTGTTAACCACTTGTTTGCACAGCGCAAAAATATCTTCAATATTAAATACATTAAGATGCTGATGCAGATTGGCAGATTTAATAAAGAAAGCGTAAAAATTGTTGATGACCCGAAGTATGCCAATTATTCAATAGGCCAGTATGTAAAAGAGTTTGGTTTTGGCGAAGAAATGTTGTGGAAATATTTGGTGCCCATGAGCTCGGCGGTATGGTCCACCCCGATGGAGCAGATGCTGGATTTTCCGGCGGTAACACTTATCCGCTTTTTTCAGAACCATGGCTTTTTAGGGCTGGATACACAGCACCAGTGGTATACGTTGGAGAAAGGCAGTCAATCATACCGGGAGATCCTGATTAGGCCGTTTAAAGATCGTATTCATACAAACCGCAAAGCCATAAATATTGTGCGTACCCCTGATGGAAAGGTAACGGTGCATGCAGCCGATGGCTCGCAGGAAACATTCGACAGGGTGATTATAGCTACCCACGGCGACCAGGCCCTTGCCTTGTTGGATACGCCTACGCCGCGCGAGCACAGCCTGCTATCATGCTTTAAATACCAGTACAACAAAGCCACCCTGCATACCGACGAAAGCATTATGCCCAAAACCAAACTGGCCTGGGCCAGCTGGAATTACCGCATCCAAAATCAGGACGGCAAACTTAATCCCAGTACTATTTACTGGATGAACATGCTGCAGGGCGTATCTGATAAAAAGAACTATTTTGTGTCCATCAACCCGCACGATAACATCGACCCTAAAAAGATCATCCGCGAAATTGATTACCACCACCCTTTGTTTGACGTGCCCGCCATAAACGCGCAGGAGCAGTTGTACAAGCTAAACCTTGACGGGCCGGTTTATTTTTGCGGCAGTTATTTTAAATACGGCTTCCACGAGGATGCCTTTACCAGCGCCGTTAAACTTTGCTCGCACTTGCTGGGCAGGCCGGTTTATGATGGAGGTGTGGTGATACAGCCGGCGGTATAAATTTCATTTTCAATAAACTTTATAAGGTTTTGAATAGCTATTTTAGGAACTGCTTAATGCCTTATCAATAATGAAGTCGATATTTTACATTATTACCATTTCTAAATTATTATCGGGATGTAGCGACTCGACGCATAAGGCTGTTAATACTAAATCTGTTCCTGTAGATACTACAAATTCATTTAAGATAGCCAATCTGTGGGTCACTCCTAAAAAAGAGCTTAAGTTTAATTCGTTACTGGAAGCCGGAAGCGATACAATTCACCTGGTTGTTTGCGCAGATTACGTTTACTGGCCTTTTGGAAAAATAAAAGATCAAATAAAATTTAGTTCGAGTCTTCTGAATAACTTTAAGATTGTTAATAAAACTTATAAAATGCCCGGCGGCCCGGCTGTGTTTCGGGTATTAAAACATGCATCAAGTAAACTGATTTTCTTTTTTGACAATTCTGATGGAGAAACCCACACAGATATTTTCAAAGGAGAGATATATGATGCGGATGTCAGTTTTTCTAATAACATAAAAATAGGAATTGATTTTGAAGGGTTTTATAGAGTGTTTTTTGACTACTTCCCAGGCGAATTAAAGAATCACTACAAGGTCATACAGTTTAGCTCATGTGTTGACGGAATAACACACACATATACTTTCAAGAACTGTAAATTAAAATCGGTCGTATTTACTACACATGGCTACCGGGACAGTTTTTCGAAAGTTGATTATTAGGTGGAATGTCCATCAACCGACCTCCCATTTATTCCGTATATTCATATATGGGAAACACCGCTATCAATTCCTGCTTATACAAGGCAAAAGTGATGCACCACAGGCTCGCGCCAAAGGAGCATAGCTTTCACTACGAGGTGTTTATGTTTTACCTGGACCTGGATGAGATTGATAGCCTAAGCAAAAGCCTGAAGCTCATGAGCCGTAACCGGTTCAATCTTTTCAATTTCAGGGATAAAGATCATTTGCAGTTGCCGCGCGACAACCCGGATACTTCCAAAAATATCCGCCAGCATATTACCGCTTATCTGCAACAAAATGGCGTGGATATTGGTGCAGGCCGTATCATGGCGCTTACTAACCTTTGCACTATGGGCTACCAGTTTAACCCTGTATCGTTTTATTTTTGTTATCACGAAAACGGCAAAATAGCCTGTTCAATAGTGGAGGTGTGCAATACCTTTTTGGAGATGAAGCCATACTTTTTAAGCGCAGGTACCATGCATGGCGATCAGTTTAAACTGAACACCGAAAAGTATTTTTATGTGTCGCCGTTCATAGATATGGATACCAATTTTGATTTCGACCTGCACATCCCCGGCGAAAAACTGCAGGTAAAAATTGATGATTATGATAAACAAGGCAACCGTTTTTTTATAAGTACGTTAAAAGGAATAAGAAAACCCCTTACCGATGTCAACCTGTTGCTTTATTTTATCAGCTTCCCGCTCATCACCCTAAAAGTAATTACGCTTATACATTGGCAGGCTTTGAAGCTTTGGCTTAAAAAAATACCCTTTCATAAAAAAGAAGATCAAAAAGAGCTACAAAAAGAAGTATTCAGACCTTGGAAGAGAATCAAGAGTCAAGAATCAAGAGTTAAGACAAAGACAGTAGAAGGGCCCTAAACATACGGGCTATCGGCTTACATGTCTTTTCCTGATTGAAACCAAGTATCACAATTGATCATTGTTTTTGTCTTTCTTGATTCTTGAACCTAATTTCTTGACTCCTTCATTTGCCTTGTTGCAATTTTTTGTAAATTGTATAAAACCTTGCACCAATTAAATTACGTAACTATTACAAATAACCATACCAGCATTATAGTTTTCTGAACCATGGCCAGCACGCTTACAATCACAAAAACCAATAGCTTTTACCAGGATATCGTTTTGAATATCCTATCCAAAATGGATAAGGGAACCCTTTACCTTACTTTACCCGATGGCGGGCAAATGGTTTTGGGCAACGGCACAGGTAATGTTACTGCAAGCGTAACCATAAACCACAGCGAATTTTATAAACGCCTTATTTTATTTGGCGATATAGGCTTTGGCGAGGCTTATGTTGATGGGCTTTGGGATACCGATAATATCACTAACGTAATTAAATGGTTCCTGCTCAACATTGAAAATACACCGGGTCTTTCGGGCAGCAAAGTTCAAACGCTGTCGCTTAACATCATGAAGTGGTTTAATAAAATATATCATTTTAAAAGGGCCAATACCGTTGAAGGCTCGCGCAGGAATATCTCGGAACACTATGACCTGAACAACGATTTTTTTGCCAGTTTTCTTGATCCTACCATGACTTACTCGGCCGCTTACTTTTATAAAGATGGCTTAAGCCTGGAAGAAGCGCAGATAGCCAAATATGACAGGCTGTGCCGCCAGCTGCATTTAAAACCAACCGATCATGTGCTTGAAATTGGCAGCGGCTGGGGCGGCAATGCCATTTACATGGCCCAAAAATATGGCTGTAAAGTAACCTCATTAACCATATCCGAAGAGCAGCACAAACTGGCCGTTGAGCGTGTTAAGGCTGCCGGTTTAAGCGATAGGGTAAGCATCCTGGTAAAAGATTACCGCCAGATGCACGGCACTTTTGACAAGATAGTATCTGTTGAAATGCTGGAAGCCGTAGGCTTTAACTATATGGACGTATACTTCCAAAAATGTCACGGGTTGTTAAAGAAAGACGGTATCTTGGCCATCCAGGTAATCACCTCGCCCGATTCACGCTATAAAGCCCTGCGTAAGGGGGTTGATTGGATCCAGAAACATATTTTCCCGGGTTCGCTGCTGCCATCGGTAGGCGCCATCAACCAATCTATTAACCGCACCGGCGATATGACGATGGTTGATTTGAAAGATATCGGGCTGGATTATGCCAGGACATTAAAATTATGGCACGAAGCCTTTAACGCCAACCTGCCTAAAGTAAAATCGCTGGGCTTTGATGATAAATTTATCCGCAAATGGAACTATTACCTGTGCTATTGTGAAGCCGCCTTTGAAATGCGCAACATTAACGTAATGCACCTGGTATATACACGGCCTAATAATATTGGGAGATAGTGTTTGGTGAATGGTTGATTGAGTTGATTGGCTGAGTGGTTTTTCAAATCTTCTATCGATGGGGCTCACGCCGCCACTGCGAATTGGCCGGAGTGTGTTACACCGTCGACAATTGATCGATACCCACCTCTTGCTAACATTTTCAAATCCTCAAATTTTCAAATTCACTCATCCATTCACCCTCTGCTCCCTGAACCTGCTAAAAAACACAATAGCCAGCAGGCAAAGCACAGCACCGCAAATGCCGTTAAGGCGCAGGCCATAATCGTGGCCCGGATCTTTACCATATACGGTTAAAAAAGCAAACAGGGCTATACCCAATGTTTGGCCTAACTTCACAAAAAGGTATTTAACGGCAAAAAACATCCCTTCGCGGTTTTCACCCGTACGCAGGGCCTCGCTTTGAGCTATCTCGGCAAGTATAGCGTTCGGGAGGATCCCTAATGAAGCCAGTGGAAAAGAGGCGCTTAAAACCAGGATATAAATTTGTACCTCCGGCGCAAATGGAAATTTACCCAGGAAAAATATCGCTACAAAAATGAGGCTCAACAAGCCAAATGAAAAAAGTACAATCGTCTTTTTCCCGATTTTTTTAGATAGGAAATTAACAAGAGGATAAAATACCAGCGAAAACAGAACCATCGATCCCATCAATATGCCTCCCATTGATTCGGGGAGGTTAAGCAGTACGGTTAAAAAATATAATAAGCCGCTTGATATGATACTGAGCGACATGTAGTATGAAAAATCGGATATGAGGTAATACTTGAAATTACGGTTTTCAAACGTTTTCCTGATGGCCGGAATCAGGCGTAAATGCGTTGGCTTGCTACTGGAATATTTTTTTTCATCAATACTTAAAACGGGCACCAGCATTATTAGCCCTGCAAAGCCGCACAAGCCCCATATGGTATACTGTACTGCCGAATTGCGGTCAAATATGTGGAAGCTATGCTGCACCAGGTCGGCAAAATTATTTACCATGGCCGATATGATGATACCGATAACAAAACCCACTTGTTGAAACGAAGATAGCTTTACTTTTTCGGCGGCGGTATCGGCCATCTCTGGCAATAGTGCGTTATACGGAATAATATAGCTGGTGGCAGCCATAAAAAAGCAAACAAGGGTAAATGTGATCCAGGCCGCATTTTTCATGCTTTCCATTCGGGTTACCGGGTGAAAAGTAAGCGCGCAAAAAACAACTGCGGGTAAAATAGCCCATTTCATGAAGGGGATACGGCGGCCACCCGGGCTTTTACTTTTATCGCTGAGCGAACCTATAAATGGGTCAAAAACAGCATCTACAAACCTGCCCGAAGCCACGATGATTGACATGATATTGAGCACCCCAAATACCAGCAATTGCGGCACCAGCGGAATTAAACCCGAGTTGGATGGCGGCAGGTAAAAATAAGGCAGCATCACGATAATGATATTAGTCATTACGCTCCAGCCTATCATCCCGCAGGCATAAGCAAGTTGTTTTGAAATAGGAAGTTTAGCTGCCGGCATGGTATGCAATATGCAAATATTAACTCAATGCCGCAAAGGGTGGGAGGGAAAAGGCGAAAGGTCAAAGGCAAAAGGTAGCTTCGGCGGCAGAGAGGGGGCAGATAAAAGGTGAAAGCCGAAAAGGTAGCTTCGGGTGAAGGAGATAAGCTACCGGAGGGTAGTGCTTAAATAAAGGCTCACCTTTCGCCTTTTACCTTTCGCCTTTCGCCTTTTACCTTTCGCCTTTACCCTCCTTACAGTCCCGAATAATAATCGTAGCCTTGCTCGGCCCAGTAATCGGGGGGGCGGTTATCGCTAAAAGTCATGGTGCCTATGCGTTTGAGGTTTTTGATTCCATATTTTACGGGGATAATGAGCCTTAATGGCGCGCCGTGTTTTGGCGGCAGCGGCTGTTCATTTACCTCGTAAGCCAGCAGGGTTTGCGGGTGCATGGCGCTTGGCATATCAATACCCACATAGTATCCTTTATCGGGGGTTGCCAGGCCTACATATTGTAATTTTGCCTGGTCGTCTAATTTAAAATGGCTTATAAAATCGCTGAATTTTACGCCACCCCAATGCGATATCTGGTCCCAGCCCTCAACGCATTTAAAATCATAAACAATATCCGTTTTTGGCAGGGCTTTAATATCATCAATGGAGATGCTCAGCACCTCGCCCGAGTGTTTTTTTACCTGCAACCGCCAGGCGGCTACATCTATTCTTCCTTCGCTGCCAATATCTTCATTATGGCGTACATTTTTTGCTGCCATTTCTTTGGGGTAAGTCTTTACCAGGTTATTATTGCTGAATATCCTGCGGAAGGCAAGCTCGGTTTTGTTTAAAGCCCGGCGCAAAGGAGCCCGTGCCCCTGCTGTTACGGTTGCAGTTTCCTCGGGCGAATTATAAAGCCATTTCCATCCGCCATAGGCAGCCCCGGCAGCTATAAAAAAGGTACCAAAGGATATAAAATTACGTCGGCTTATCTTTTGCTCAACCGTAAGGGATTTTTTAGGGCCTTTATTTTTTTTATTGAACGGGGTTTTCATCTGTAGTGGGGGTTGGGGTTTCGGTAATAGGTTCAGGATCTTTTACAGTGATAACTTCAAATCCGGATATCACCGAACGGAAATTATTCCAGCCGGCAAGTATCACCTGGATAATATGGATCAGGAAGAAAAACACATAGCCAATGGTTAATGCAAAGTGAATTATGCGTGCAAAATGGTAACCGCCGCATAGCCAGGTTAAATAATAAAATTGCACCGGTTTGTAAATAGCCAGCCCGGTTATCAGCGAGCCAAAACCCATTACAATAATTGCGGTATAGGCAATGCGCTGGGCCGCGTTGTATTTATTTTGAGGCGGTGCCATTTTGCGGATGTGCAGGTCATGCAGCAACACCAGCCAGGCCTCTTTAAACGATTTTTTTTGCGGCACCAGTTCCCGCCACTCGCCCGATATGATGGTGTACAATACATAAACCAGGCCGTTAAGCGCAAAAGCCCACATAAACAGAAAATGGAACGCCATCCCCTCAGATAGCCGGTGGGTTATGTTAAAGGCATGGTAAAACCCCTCAGGGAAAAAACTGAAAAAAGTATGCCCAAACAGGGTGATGCTGTACTCGTCATTGGCCCAGTAAATAAGCATCCCGCTCCATATCATAATGGTGAGGATAGGGAAATTTACCCAATGCGTCCAACGCATGGCCAGTGGGTGTTTTTCTTTTATTATTTTCATTTAGTGTTGGTTTGGTTTTTTAAAAATGCCTGCAAGCGGCCAATAAACCACTTACAGGCTATCAACAGAAAACTGCTGTTGGCTATTTACTTACGCCGGTATCAAAGCCCGATTTTGCCGCGGCCAATATAGCACCATTGCCGGTGTTTTGTACAAAGCCAATAACCTCATAACCGGCAGCGCTAAAACCATTTGGCAAAGCAATATTTGCTGTGCCGACGCCAGCTGTGTTTAATGGTACGCTTTGTAGGTTACGTACTATTTGCACATGCGATAGTGTGCGGCCGCCGTTTTCGCCACGCTGCACTTTGGTTTGCCCGTTTTTTTGTACCAGGGCCAATAGTAATGTGGTGTTCTTGCCTGCACCTTCGGCCTTGTATTGCACGGCAATGTGGCCAGCGCTATTTTGCGCGTTAAGCGTTAGGCCGCCCGCCGGGGCAGCGCGTAAGCCGGCGGTTATGGCGTTACGCAAAGTACCTTCTTCCGATCCTACAAATTCCTTATGCCCGTTAACCACTATCTGTGGCGTATAAACCGATTGCAGGTTTAGCCAGTTAGCATATTGGTTTTGGCGTTTCGAGTAATCGGCACTGCTAAAAGGATCTTTCCAGCCCAGGCGGTTCCAATAGTCAACGTGGAAAGCCAAAATGTAAACCGGTTTATCGCCATCTTCCTTCTGTATCCGGGCAACCAGCTCATCGGCCGGCGGGCAACTGGAGCAACCCTCGGATGTAAAAAGCTCAATTACCGCAAATCCGTTGCCTGTAATTTTGGGGTAATTTTTTTTTGCCGCGTTACCAGGGATAGTAAATGCTGTTGTTGCCAAAGCCGCTACTGTAAGGCCGGCTGCAATGGCCAATATTTTAAATCGTTTCATAATTTTTATCAGTTTGATATACGTTTTTATGGCTTAGTCGGCTTGTTTTGGATATCCTTACAAAAAATTATTTTTTATTTGACAGGCCCGGTAGCAGGCAAATAAATGCGTAATTAAAATATAATCAACAGGATATATGTAAATTTAAGCAATTATAAACCGGTTTCGGGCAAGTAAAAAAAGCAATATTTTATTGTAAGGATTGGACGGCATAAACGACTAATAGAATAAAGGTTTTATGAAAATACTTATTTAATGGCTGCTGATAACCAACTTTTAAACCCCAGGCTTTGGGTTGAAACCCATGCCGATTATCTGTATGGCTATACGCTGTCGCGATTGAACGACGAAGAACTGGCTAAAGACCTGGTGCAGGAAACTTTTTTGGCGGCTTTACAAAGGGCCGATAAGTTTGAGGGCAAAAGCTCCGAACGTACCTGGTTAACAGCTATCCTTAAAAACAAGATAATTGATATTTACCGGAAAAAATCATCGGGCTTAAAAAATACCGATGTTAAACAGGCCGAAGAGGAGCTGCAGGATTTTTTTGACGAAGACAACGGGCATTGGAATAAGGCCTACCAGCCAAAGCCTTTTGGTATTGAAGACCATGACCCGTTGGCAGGCAAGGAGTTTAACAGCATATTACAAAAGTGTATGCAAAAACTACCCTCCCTTTGGATGGCTGTTTTCACCATGAAACATATTGATGATGCCACTACAGATATTATTTGCAGCGAGCTTAAAGTTACACAGGCCAACTTTTGGGTAATTATTCACCGGGCCAAGCTTAACCTCAGGGCTTGCCTCCAAAAAAACTGGGCCTAAAAATTTAGCAACATGAGTCCACTAAAACATATCATATACAATTGCAGGCAGGCTACATTTTTGATTGAAAAAAAACAATACAAAAAATTGAGCTTCCGCGAATTTATCGAACTGCGCATCCACCTGGCGGGATGCTCGGTTTGTACATTGTATAACAAGCAAAGTCGCGTTATTAACCAAATGGTGCAGCAGCTTTTTCATGACTCGATGAAAAACGAAGGGGCACATCTTGACGAGGGTTTTAAAAAAGAGCTGCAACACCGCATTGACGAGGAATTAAATAAAAATTAAAATATTTTGTAAGGTATCATTAAGCCGCCCGACTAAGGTTGAAATGTTAGTATAAAACAACATGGAAACTAAAAATCAAAGTATGAAAACAATTATTTCAGGCGCATTGGCAGCAACAGTAGTTGCACTATGTTTAACCCTTAACGTGCAGGCTAAATCATTAACTCCGGCAAATTTAAAAGCACCGGTTACCGCAGTAAGCGATACCGGCAAAATGGCCAAAGGCAAAATGAAAATGGCTAAAATGGAAAAGAAAAAAATGGCCAAAATGGAAAAAAGCAAGATGAAGATGGATAAAATGAAAAAAGACACAGCAGGTAAAATGTAACCTGGTTTTGGTTTGTTGATCGTTTAGAGGGAGGTGATGCTCCCTCTTGTTTTTTAATCCTATTTTATAATTCTTAATTAATTGAATGATGAAAAAATACGTTTTAATTGTAATGCTTGCTTTTACAGGCTTACACCTTCGCGCGCAAACAGGGCTTAACAAAGGGGACAGCGCACCTGTTTTTAGTACTACCGATAATGCCGGCAAAGCCGTTGATTTGAAAACTTTATTAAAGGCGCATAAATCGGTAGTGTTGTTTTTTTATCGTGGCGAATGGTGCCCTTATTGCAATAAACACATTGCCCAGTTGCAGGATTCGTTACAACTGCTGAGTGCAAGGGGAGCCTACGTAATTGCGGTAACTTCCGAAACTAAGGAAGGGATTGGCAAAACCGTCAAAAAAACACATGCGTCATTTTCGATAGTGCAGGATAAAGGGTACACCATTATGAAAGATTATAAGGTTAATTATGTACTTGATGATGCCACCGTAGCTAAATACAAAGGCTTTGGCCTTGATTTAAATGTAAGTAACGGCAATACCGACCATGTACTGCCGGTGCCTGCTACCTATGTAATTAATCAATCGGGAAAAATTGCTTTTGTACATTTTAATAAGGATTATACCAGGCGGGCATCAATAAGCGATATTATGCGGGCTTTATAATGGCAACGCTGATTGGCAGGTCATAGATGAACGTCGGCTGATCCTGGTTAAATGATCCAGGTACCAAAGGGCCTTTTCTTGGCCAACAACAGGCACAAATATTTGGATGCGCCTAAATTGCGCGCTCAGTTTAGTGTTAACCATGATAAAATATAAAATATTGATTATAAAATATTTATAATATTTTATCTGAAATGTGTTAAGTTATGTTAACCCAATTATAAGCGTTGACCCGGGTGTAATCGGGGAGTCTTGTTTAAATTTTCGATAAGGCTCCCTATATTTACCAAACCATGAAAAAGCTACTGCTAATTGCATTACTATATAGTACGACAGTCTTTGCCCAGGAAAAACTTAACCCAACACAAAAGTTTAGCATTACCGGGCTGGTTGTAAAACAATCGGTCATCACTATTGATTCCATTATGCAGTACAAAGTGCAGGATATTGGTGAAATGAACGTGACCAACCATTTAGGTGAATTTAAACATAAAGACGGCCGGTTGAAAGGCGTTTTACTGAAAGATATTTTAAGCCACACTGCATTTAAAACCACCAGCCACAAGCTGCTGAGTACTTTTTATTTTGTTTGCCAGGGTATCGATGGCTACAAAGTGGTTTACTCATGGAACGAGCTATACAATACCGAAGTAGGCAATTATGTTTTTATACTGACAGAAAAGAATGGTATAAAAGCCGATAAAATGCCCGAAAGCCTGCAAATGAGCTCGGCTGCCGATTTTAAAACCGGCCGGAGGTATTTACATAACCTGGATAAGATCATTGTAAAGCAAGCCGAATAAACCCATGTTCGACCGGATTAACCATACCAACTATCACCAAATTTGTGATGAGCTTGCTTTAGCCGATCCTGATCTGGCTGATGTCATTAGCGCATACGGCTATCCGCCGCTTTGGTCGCGGCCCAACACGTTCGAAACCCTGGTGCATATTATCCTGGAGCAACAGGTTTCGCTGGCCTCGGCGCTATCCGCATTAAACAAAATGCGAGAGCGGGTACAGAAGATTACCCCGGCGAGGGTGCTATTACTTACCGACGAGGAATTTAAAGCATGTTACTTTAGCCGGCAAAAAACCAGCTATACCAAATACCTGGCCGAAGCTATCATCAGTGGCCAGATGGATTTAGTAGCCCTTGAACAATTACCTGACGACGTTATCCGCGCTAAACTAACCGCCCTGAAAGGCATCGGTAACTGGACAGCCGATGTATACCTGATGTTTGTGCTGCAGCACGCCAATGTATTCCCCATTGGCGACCTTGCCGCGGTGAATGCCTTAAAGCGGGTAAAAAAACTGCCAAAAGATGCGACCAGGGAAGAAGTGCTTGCCGTGGCCGAACGATGGGCGCCATATAAAACCGTGGCAAGCATGTTGTTATGGCATTATTATCTATCGGCGTCGAAGGGGAAATAAACACATTGTACAGTCGGCTCGCCACCATGCAATAAACGTCATTCCCCCTTCAGAATTTTGAAAAATTCGTAACTCAGGATGACAAAAAGATCGTTTTCAAAACACTTTAGGAGTAACAAGATGAACTTCCCACGCTTTGTTGGCCGAAGTCCGTCCAGTTCAAGCAGATCGCTATTATCTATGGCATTACTAAAAATATTAACCTAAATTTGCTAATATTTTTATCAAAATGAATTCAGAGATACTGATTATTGCCTCGGTTGTTATACTGCTGATAGCCGTTTTGCTGTTTATTAAAAAACCCAAAGCCATTGAGTTGATCTCGGCAGACGATTTGAACCGGCTGCGCTCAGAGAGCGACCAGCTTAAAATTGCTTTGGCCAAAGCCGAAGAAAAAGCCAGCGGCCTGGCCAGCGAAAAAGAAAACATTACCCAATTTTTAAAAGACGAGAAAAACCGGCTCTTGGATGAGTTGCTATATGAACGTACCCAGTTAGCCACTGCCAATAAATCGTTGGAGAACGCCCGCGCGTACTATACCTCGCAGCAGGAAAAAATGCAGGAGCAAAAAGTGGAGATAGAACAAATCCGCACGCAGTTCCAGCGGGAGTTTGAAAATGTGGCCGAAAAACTGCTGAAAGAAAAATCAAAAGAGTTTATTGATGTAAACCGCAACAATCTCGACCAGATTTTGAATCCGCTTAAAGAAAACCTGAAAGCTTTTGAAGACAAAGTAGAGAAAGTTTATAATATGGAAGCCGCCGAGCGCAACACCCTGAAAGGTGTGATAACCCAATTAATGGACCTGAACAAACAGATAAGCGACGAGGCGCAGAATTTAACCAGGGCGCTTAAAGGCGACAACAAAAAGCAGGGCAACTGGGGCGAAGTGATCCTGGAGCGGGTGCTGGAGAGGTCGGGCCTGGTGAAAGACCAGGAGTACCGCATACAGGCTGCCATGCAGGCCAATGACGGCACCCGCTATCAGCCGGATGTAATTATCGACCTGCCGGATGAAAAACACCTGGTTATCGACTCTAAGGTTTCGCTGATAGCTTACGAAAGGCTGATAAGCGCCGAAACCGAAGAAGACCGTAAGCTATTTGCCAAAGCGCACGTAGAATCAATTAAAAACCATATCGGTGGTTTATCGGCCAAAAAATATCACGACCTGTATAAAATAAACTCGCCCGATTTTGTACTGCTTTTTGTACCGATAGAATCGTCGTTCAGTATAGCCGTACAACTGGATGGCGAGCTGTTTAACTATGCCTGGGATAAAAAGGTGGTGATAGTAAGCCCATCTACCCTGCTGGCTACTCTGCGCACTATTGCCAGCATGTGGAAACAGGAGCGCCAAAACCGTAACGTATTGGAGATAGCCCGCCTTAGCGGCGATATGTACGATAAATTTGTGGGCTTTTTAGGCGATATGGATAATATTGGCAAAAACATTACCTATACCCAAAATGCTTATAACAGCGCCGTAAATAAACTATCAGACGGCCGCGGAAACCTGACCACCACAGCCGAAAAAATCAAAAAGCTGGGCGCAAAAGCCGATAAACAAATTGACAACAAGTATTTGGGGGAGGAGAGCTGAAATCCGAAGGCTAAAAGCGCAAAGCCGAAGGCAGAAAGCGAAAGGCAGAAAAAAATAAGCAAATTCCGCTTGGGCGCTCCGGCTTTAGGCCTTCGGCTTTGCGCTTTCAGCTTACGAAAAAATCCACCCCGTAACAGAAGGTGGATTTTTTTGATATATATATGTTGAAACTTTGCCCGTAACCGGGAAACTTAGTTGGTCATTTTAGCGATATTGAAGCTCTCGAAGGCCATTTTTTGATTGTACTCGTTGGCAATGCCCTTATAATTAATCAGGTCGACGATGGTACCGATAAAGCAAAAACCTGCGGTAAAAAAGTATACAATACCCATTCCAATCTGGTCGGTCATAAAACGTTGAATACCTGATACACCAAGGAAACCCGCAAGTGTAGCTAACAAAATATCCTGTGGGTTGCGGCGTTTGCTGGCGTAAACACCCATAAAATAACGTTGCTGGTTTTCGGTTAAAGCGGCGGTGGCCTGTTGTACAAAAGAAAATTCTTCAGGAGTCATTCCGTCGAACATCATATATGAATTTGGGTAAGTGCTCATTTTAGTAATGATTAAAGTTTGTGTTTGTTTTGATGATATAAAGGTACATCGGCACACGGAAAACACCTACGGGATATAGGTTAGCAGGGCTAACAAGTCGGTGAAACCGTAGGTTTTGGCGGTGAAAAAGAGCCTCACCTAAATCCTCTCCAAAGGAGAGGACTTTAAAAAGCAGATTGGTTTCCTTTGCAAGTCAAAAGCCCTCTCCTTTGGGGAGGGTTGGGTGAGGCCTTGCCAAAACATATATCCTATGAAATATCACCAGCACGGCCGGTATGCCCAACCAATGCGCATGAAATGAATTGGAAATTTGCCCGTGAAACAGGTAGATAATGGAGTGCCCCAAACCGCAGCCGGGGCACCAGGTTATCCCCATCAATTTTAAAGGGCATAATGTAAAATGCGATGTGGCCTGTGGCGAGGTAAACGCCAGGCACAGCATTGCGGTAATCCAGAAAATGAGTTCAAAATAGTCGCGAAAAAGCTGTTTAATCAACTTTGTTTGATTTATTGGTAAACAGTAAAGATACCGCAAACGCCAATAAAACGCCAACTAACAAAGCACCAAAGATGCGGCCGGATGATTCCTTAAGGATATCATTCATGGATACACCACTGTAGCTAACATATAAAATCGTGGCAAAAACGGTTACAATACCGCCGGCAATCAATATTTTAAAGCTTTGTATCAGCGCTTCAAAAAATCCCATCTGGCCGTTACAATCATTTTGGCGATAACTATAAATGCCAATTAATAAGCCAATGGCCGGGATAATAAACGAAAAGTATTCAAGCGTGGCTACTTTGTCGCCGGTTGGTGTAATTCCCGAGGCGTGCATAACATACATCCAGATTCCGCTTAATATGCCAATAATAACGCCCCAAATAATTGCATTCTTCATGATATATAAATTTTGGTTTAAAAAATTTAGGTTGAGCTACGGGAGAAATAATACCCTAATTTATCATTAAAAAGTAAATAAGCCATCATATTGTTTGCATTGTTTTATACTATTTATAGCTGTTTATTTAAAAAGGCTTTTTTGCTTACATTTGCAGCAGTTTGAACATCCGTGATATATTAGATAGGTATAAAGCTGATGACCGGATTAAAGCATTAGCGCTTGCGCTTAATGCGTCAAAAAATCCAAGGGTACAGCTGCGTGGTTTAGTCGGATCGAGTGATGCGGCCATGGCGGTAGCATTATATTTTTTGCAGCACAAGCACATGGTGTTTGTGTTGCCCGAGCGCGAGGAAGCCGGGTATTTTCAGGCCGACCTGGAAAACCTTACAGGGAAAGAAGTATTGCTTTTCCCCTCATCATACCGCAAACCATTTGAATTTACCCAGCCCGACAGCAGCAATGTACTGGCACGTGCCGAAGTACTCAACGAACTTAACCATGCTTCGGAATTTGGCCAGCTGATAGTTACCTACCCAGAGGCCCTGGCCGAAAAGGTGATTGACCGGGCATCACTTGAAAAAAACACACTCGAAATTGCGGTAAGCAATAAACTCAGCATCGAGTTCATCAACGAGTTTTTAATTGAGTACGATTTTGAGCGCGTTGAGTTTGTGTACGAGCCGGGGCAGTTTTCTGTGCGTGGCGGCATTGTAGATATCTTTTCATTCTCGCACAACCTGCCTTACCGGGTGGAGTTTTTTGGCGATTTTATTGAATCTATCCGCACGTTCGAGATTGAAAGCCAGCTGTCTGTTGAGCAGGTAAAAACCATTACCATTGTGCCCAATGTACAATCTAAATTTTTAACAGAAAGCAATATCTCGCTGTTGGAATATGTAGAGCCTGGTACCCAGGTTTGGATTAAGGACGTACAGTTTACATTGGATATCATCCAAAGCGGCTTTAAAAAGGCCACCAACTTGTGGAAAGCATTATCTGCAGACGAAAAAACCCAAAACCCGGACTGGATTGATCCTAAATTTGGCTTCACCGACGAAAAACTTATTGCCGACCAGCTGTTTGATTTTCCCGTGGTGGAGTTTGGCAAACAGTTTTTTTATCAGCCAAGCGCATCAATCAATTTTGACATGCGCCCGCAGCCGTCATTCAATAAAGATTTTACGCTGCTGATCCATAACTTTAAAAATAACGAAGCGGAAAAGATTGAAAATTTTATCCTCACCGATTCATCGCGCCAGGTTGAGCGTTTGTACGCCATATTGGATGATTTGGATAAAACGGTAAAATTTACGCCAATAAGTATCTCAATCCGCGAAGGTTTTGTTGACCACGAGCAAAAGCTGGCATGCTACACAGATCACCAGATTTTTGATCGTTATTATAAATACAAGCTCAAAAAAGGCTATCAGCGCTCGCAGGCCATCACCCTAAAGGAACTGCGCGACCTGAAGCCCGGCGATTACGTTACCCATATTGATCACGGCATAGGCAAATATGCCGGGCTGGAAAAAGTGGAGGTAAACGGCAAGCAACAGGAAATGATCCGCCTGATTTATGCCGATAACGATCTGTTATATGTAAACATCAATTCGCTAAACCGAATTAGCAAATACAGCGGCAAGGAGGGCACCGTTCCACGCATGAACAAGCTGGGAACCGATACCTGGGAACGCCTGAAGAAAACAACAAAAAAAAAAGTTAAAGACATAGCCCGCGACCTGATTAAGCTTTACGCCCTGCGCAAAGCCCAACATGGCAATGCTTTTTCGCCCGATAGCTACCTGCAAACTGAACTGGAGGCCTCTTTCTTGTACGAGGATACTCCCGACCAGGAAAAAGCCACTGCCGACTTTAAAAAAGATATGGAATCGCCGCACCCTATGGACAGGCTGATTTGCGGTGATGTGGGCTTTGGCAAAACCGAAGTAGCCGTTCGCGCTGCTTTTAAAGCCGTTGCCGATAGCAAGCAGGTGGCCATATTGGTACCAACCACTATTTTAGCGGCCCAGCACTACAAAACATTTACCGATAGGCTCAAGGGGTTCCCGGCTAATATAGATTACATTAACCGCTTTAAAACCAGCAAGCAGATAAAGGATACTTTAGAGAAGCTGAAGGAAGGTAAGGTAGATATCATTATAGGTACCCACCGCCTGGTAAGCAAGGATGTAAAGTTTAAAGACTTGGGGCTGATGATTATTGACGAGGAGCAAAAGTTTGGTGTAAGCACCAAAGAGAAGCTGAAGCAAATGCGAGCCAATGTAGATACACTTACGCTTACGGCTACACCGATACCACGCACCCTGCATTTTTCGCTAATGGGCGCAAGGGATTTATCCATCATATCAACACCACCACCCAACAGGCAGCCGGTAGTTACCGAGTTGCATGTATTTAACGATAAACTGATAAAAGAAGCTGTTGAGTTTGAAATTGAGCGCGACGGACAGGTTTTTTTTATCCATAACCGTGTAGCCGATTTGCCGCAGTTAGGCGGCATGATTCACAAACTGGTACCTAAAGCCCGTATTGGTATTGCCCACGGCCAGTTGGAGGGCGATGCGCTTGAGGATGTAATGCTGAAATTTGTAAATCACGAGTACGACGTGCTGGTGGCTACTACCATTATTGAAGCCGGCCTGGATATCCCGAACGCCAACACTATCATCATCAACTACGCCCATATGTTTGGCCTGAGCGATTTGCACCAGATGCGCGGCCGCGTAGGCAGGAGCAACAAAAAAGCTTATTGCTACCTGTTGAGCCCGCCGCTGTCAACCCTCACCAGCGAGGCCCGCAAGCGCCTTAGCGCCATTGAAGAGTTTAGCGACCTGGGCAGCGGCTTTAACGTAGCCATGCGCGATTTGGACATCCGCGGCAGCGGAAATCTTTTAGGGGCAGAGCAAAGCGGCTTTATTGCCGAAATAGGCTTCGAGATGTACCATAAAATTTTGGACGAAGCCATCCAGGAGTTAAAGGACGATGAATTTAAAGGTGTATTCCCGGATGATAAGCCACGCCCATATATTTCCTTCACCCAGATAGATACCGACCAGGAGATCCTGATCCCGGATGAATATGTAACCAATTTGTCCGAGCGTTATAATTTATACACAGAGCTATCCAAACTGGAGCGGGAAGTTGAACTATCGGCCTTTCAGCAGCAATTGCATGACCGTTTTGGGCCTATACCGCCACAGGTACATGACCTGCTGAATACCATGCGCCTGCAATGGATGGGCAAGGCTATCGGTTTTGAAAAAATTTCGTTAAAAAAGAATGTGCTGCGCGGGTACTTCATCACCAATCAGCAATCATCCTACTTTGAAACCGAAGCATTCCACAATGTGCTGGCTTTTGTACAGGCCAACCCAAGGCGTACTAATTTAAAAGAAGTTAAAAACACACTAAGGTTAAGTGTTGAAGGTGTGCATAGTATTGATCAGGCGCTGGTATTTTTGAATGAGATGGCGGGGTTGGTTGGGGTGTAACCAACAAGTCTTGTCTATATAGAATTTGCTGGAAATCTGGCTTCACCGCCGTTGCTGCTTTTCCTGTTTGCAGCTTTTCATTTGGCACGTACAATCCATCGGTTAAATAACTTTTAGTTATCGGACATTGCATAATGTGATGAAAATTCGGGCATTTGATTACGGAGTTTTGCCGTGTCAAAAAGAAGAAACATGAACACACAACCGCCATTAATCTCGCCAACAGGGTTCATTTTGAACACCAGTGAAAATATCCGGAGAGTCATTTTTATAACCTGCATCCTCTTTTGTATTACACCCTATATTAGCCCGGCCGTAGCGTTGGTTATGGGCCTGGCTGTTGCCCAGTTCACCGGTCACCCTTATTTACACATAAATCATAAGGCCACTCACCTGCTCTTGCAAATTTCTGTTGTGGGTTTAGGTTTTGGCATGAATGTACATAGCGCCTTACAGGCTGGGAAGGAGGGCATATTATTCTCTATAGCTTCTATCACATGTACATTTATATTTGGCCATTTTATAGGAAAATGGTTAAACATTGAAAAGAAAACATCTT
Source organism: Mucilaginibacter sediminis (assembly GCF_051903035.1). NCBI lineage: Bacteria > Pseudomonadati > Bacteroidota > Sphingobacteriia > Sphingobacteriales > Sphingobacteriaceae > Mucilaginibacter > Mucilaginibacter sediminis. The sequence goes on along the minus strand of NZ_CP170602.1, from coordinate 4,743,167 downwards.
ATCTTATATCTTCAGGTACCGCCATATGCGGCGGAAGCGCTATTGCAGCTATATCGCCCGTGATTAAGGCTGGGGAGAAGCAAATATCCGTTGCCCTTGGCTGTGTATTTATCCTCAATTCGGTAGCCCTGTTTGTTTTTCCGGCAATAGGGCATCACTTTAACCTTACTCAAACGCAATTTGGCTTATGGTGCGCTATTGCGATACATGACACCAGCTCGGTGGTTGGCGCTGCGGGTAAATATGGTAGCCATGCGCTGGAAGTGGCCACCACGGTAAAACTTACAAGGGCTTTATGGATTATACCGGTTGCTTTTCTGTCGGCCTTTATTTTTAAAAACAAGTCAAAAAAAGTTAGCATTCCTTATTTCATTGCCTTATTTGTACTGGCAATGGTCGCTAATACTTATATTCCGGTTATAAAGCAGGTTCGTCCGTATATAATTACCATTGCCAAAGCCGGCTTAACACTCACGTTATTCCTTATCGGTGCCGGATTATCCGGAAAGGTACTTGCTTCTGTTGGCTTCAGACCGTTGCTTCAGGGTATTGCCCTATGGATTATCATTTCTGTTACTGCATTGTATGCGGTTATGAACCTGGCTTAATTTGGTGAAGCGCCTGTAGATTTAATTATTGGGGTTGATGATGTTCTGCTTGTTTTTATAACTAACTTTATATCAGCATGTAAATTTAAAATCTACTTATGAAAAGGAATAAATTCATTGCCGCTGTTTTGACATTTGCCGCGGTTCCGTTTGCACCGTTTGCGGCCATTATTTCAAAGAAAAGCTTAATCCGCGTTAACAAGGGCTTTAAAATACAGGCCGGCGAAGGCCGGATACATGGGCATATTAAATTAAAAGGGGTAAACTCAAATATTTTGGATGTGAAGATATCCGGGAAAGATACCGATGGCGAATTGGCTATTTTTGAGCAAACCAGCTTGTCGCAGGGCAGAGGAACGCCATTGCATATCCACCCTACACAGGATGAAATATTTTATGTATTGGAAGGATCGTATTTTTTTAAGGTAGGCGAGGATAAATTTCATTTAACTACAGGTGAAAGCATCTTTTTGCCAAAGAATGTGCCGCATGCCTGGACCCAGGTAAGCGCCAAAGGAAAGATGACGGTAACTTTGCAACCAGCCGGTAAGCTTGAAGAATTTTTTGTGGCCATGCAATCGCTTGATCATGAACCATCGGACACCGAGCTTGCAAAAATTTTTTCCGATCACGAAATGCAGTTGCTCGGCCCTCCGCTTAAGGTTGAATAGGTTAGCATTCAAAAGCGGTAATATCTGCAGCTATTAGTGCAAAATAAGCTCAAAAGCCAGCCCCGGGATATACTCAACAAGTTGAAAAGTAATTGAACTTATCGGGAAACAAGGCCCAAAAATGTTTTGTTTTCCAGAAAACGGAAACCAAAATCGTTAAAACCCTGTTGTTTGCCATTTTAAATCGCTTATAACTATTGGTTCAGCTATTGAATTGTTGGCAATGTTCTTTCATAGTTAAAAGAAATTTTCTCATAAAGTTAGTTAGGCCGTTCACCCAAACAATTAACTTTGCCTTATCCATATCTGGCCCATGAACTTAACTTATCAAATAAGGCTTTTCAGCCACCTTAATGTTAATGAACTATACCAACTACTCCGCCTGCGCAGCGAAGTGTTTGTGGTAGAACAAAACTGCGTGTTTTTGGACCAGGATAATAAAGACCAGCAATGCTATCATCTTTTATTGTACGCCGATGGCAAGCTGGCAGCTTACAGCCGGCTGGTTCCTGCTGGCATATCATACCCTGAAGTTTCTATAGGGCGGGTTGTTACTTCGCCGGCTTTCAGGGGAACCGGTCTTGGCAGAAAAATTATGGAACTTGCTATTCAAAGCTGCTATGATGTATTTGGCCCGGCAGCTATCCGTATTGGCGCGCAAACTTACGCCCTTTCGTTCTACCAGTCGCTCGGCTTTGTTTCGGAAGGCGAGGTGTATGACGAAGATGGTATTGAGCATATTGAAATGGTGCGGAGTTTATCCAAATAACTTTAACCCCGGCATTTGGCAGGTATAGTTAGCTGTTCAACACGGCGAATGAAATAACATTTTTATAATTGTTTAAACAACAATCATAAAAGAGCGGGGAAGCGTTGCTGTTATTGTTGTGTTATATGGTAAAAAAGCAGCAAATTTTTATTTCTCCTAAAAAGATATATATTTGTTAATAATTGTTAAAAAAACAATTATTAATTATCAACCTCAAAAATTAAACCTGATGTTTTTTAAGCGTGTTTTGCCTGCAATATGCATGGCACTGTTGTTTGTTGCCCATATGGCCCACGGCCAGGGAGCCCCCGCATTGAGCGTAAAAAAAGCCCAAACCTTAGCTGCAAATGCGAAGCTTGGTAAGCCAATCAGCAAAGATCTTTTTGGCGTTTTTTTTGAAGACCTGAGCTACGCGGCCGATGGCGGACTTTACGCCGAATTGATACAGAACAGATCATTCGAGTACAGCGCCAGCGACAGGAAAACATGGAACCCCCTAACAGCCTGGGAGTACACCACCGAAGGATTTGGTTACGGCACAATATCTGTAGAAACAGCTAAACCCCTGCACTTCAATAATCCGCACTATGTGTTGCTAAATATCGATGACGCCGGCCAGCAAGGCGTTGGCATTACCAATGCCGGGTATGATGGTATCTGTATCAAAGCTGGCCAAAAATATGACTTCTCTGTATACGTAAGGCAAGTTTCGGCCAAACCTGTGGCCATGCAGGTGGATCTGCGCGGAGATAAGGGCGCTGTGTGCGGTACATTTTCATTCCAGACCCAGGCTGGGGCATGGAGAAAATACACGGGAACCATTACTGCCACAGCAAGCTCCGATACGGCGAGGCTTACGATACTTGCCAGGCAACGTTCGGTTTTAGCTATCGATGAAGTTTCTCTTTTTCCGCATAATACTTTTAAAAATGAAGCCAACGGGCTGCGGGCCGATCTTGCTCAGTCCATAGCCAATCTTCAGCCCAAGTTTCTCCGTTTTCCAGGTGGCTGCCTGGTACACGGCGATGGCATTAATAACATATACCGCTGGAAAAACACCATCGGCCCTGTTGAGCAACGGGTTCAACAGCGCAACATCTGGAATTACCATCAAAGTACCGGCCTGGGCTTTTATGAGTATTTTAGATTTTGCGAGGATATTGGCGCCAAACCGCTGCCGGTACTGGCGGCCGGGGTAAGCTGCCAAAATTCTGGCGGAACCTGGAAGATTGGCGGAACCGGCCAAAAAGGACTCTCCCTGGCCGCAATGAAAGGCTATATTCAGGATGTGTTGGACTTGATAGAATACGCCAACGGGCCAGTTACATCGGTTTGGGGCGCTAAACGGGCTGCAGCAGGCCATCCAAAACCTTTTGGCCTGCAATATGTGGGTATTGGTAATGAGGACAAGCAAACCAATGATTTCAGGGATCGCTTTAAAATGATATATGATGCCGTACGCGCAAAACATCCCGAAATTACTATCGTAGGCACAGTAGGCCCCGCGCCATCGGGTGAAGATTATGACCTTGGCTGGAAGTTTGCCGATCAGCTATCGGTACCTGTTGTTGACGAACATTTTTACGAAAAGCCCGAATGGTTCCTGAAAAACAATAGCCGGTATGACAGCTACCGCCGTCCAAAATCAAAGGTGTACATTGGTGAATATGCATCATGGGGCAACACCCTCATTAACGCGCTTTCGGAAGCCGCTTTTATGACCAGCCTTGAGCGTAACGGCGATATTGTGCAAATGGCGTCTTACGCGCCGCTGCTGGCCAATCTTAAGCATACCTCGTGGAATCCCAACCTCATCTACTTTGATAACAAAACCCTGGTGCCTACGGTAAATTACTATGTCCAGCAATTATTTGCGGTTAACCAGGGCGATGTATACATTCCCGGTATTATATCACTTAACCGGCCCGGCGCCCGTGCCGACTCGACCCTGGCTGCATCATGCGTGCAAAACAGCGAAACCGGCGATGTTATTTTAAAAATCGTGAACGCCGGTCCACAGGCTGCAACTGCCATGGCAAAGCTTTCGGGCCTGGGTATGATGGCTGCTAACGCCAAAATTGATGTACTGCAAGGCCAGCCTTCTGATAAAAACACCATCGATCAGCAAAAAAACATCATTCCCTCCCACGCCGAAATCAGCGTAGCACAACTGAGCGGTTACGTAGTGCCGCCTTATTCATTAAGTGTTATACGCATCAGTTTAAAAGGGAATTAATATAATGCTTTTACCTTCAGGGCAGCCCCCTGCACCAATAAGTTCTTTTTCGCGGCCGCAAGCCTCCGGGCTTGTGTGCCTGCGGGTTAAGCAAGCGCCCATTTTTTGCCCTGCACAGCCGCAATTTTATTTTCAATGGCTTCGTTTACGGCTATGCCGGTTTTAAAGTTTTGGAAACCTTTCGCCAGATTAAGGTGTGATTGGTCCGCGACAGATGCAAATATCGCGACTAAAATAAAGACAGGCACTTTATTTTATTTAAAAATCACCGTATCCGGTGAGGTAACAAAATGATAATTCTCAACAGATCTCTAATCATTTTTAATTGTAATTTAGCACTTAAGCACTTGCTAACCACATTATAACCCATCTTCTATGAAAGTTGTATATAAAGCCGCGTTATCGCTGTTTTTTATTTTCACTGTTCTTGCCGGCCATGCGCAGGCCATTAACCCGGCACTGTTAAAAAGTCAATGGAAAGCGGCCTGGATCACTGTGCCCGGCGAATCGCTGCGGGATTATGGGGTTTACTATTTCCGCAAAAATATCAACATCAAAGATAAACCGGCCACATTTAATGTGCATGTATCTGCCGATAACCGTTATAAACTGTACATAAACCAAACACTGGTATCATTAGGCCCGGCCCGCGGCGACACGTATTACTGGAATTATGAAACTGTAGACCTGGCGCCATATCTTAAAGCGGGCGATAATGTTATTGCTGCCGTGGTTTGGAACGACGGTGACTATCGCCCCGAAGCGCAGATCTCTATCCAGGCGGGATTTATCATGCAGGGCGATGCCGAGGCGGAAGCGATAATTAATACTGATAAAAGCTGGAAAGGCATCAGCGATAAAGGATACAAACCCATTGTTGGTGTTGGATATGGTACTTATTACGTAGCAGGCCCGGGCGAGCGGGTAGATATGAACGCCGGTATCGCCAACTGGAATGCCGAAAAGACGGATGTGAGCGGCTGGAAAAATGCCGTTAAGATAGAAGGTGGTAAACCCAAAGGTACCCCGAATGCTTTTGGCTGGATGCTGGTACCTTCGTCTATTCCGCCGGTGGAGTTAACTTACCAACGCATCCCGGTATTACGCAAGGCCGAAGGGATAACCGTACCTAAAAGCTTCCCGGCAACTAAAACAGCTATAACCATTCCTGCAAATACCACCGTTACCTTTTTGCTCGATCAAACTTTTTTAACCAATGCTTTTGTATCGCTCAATTTTAGCCTTGGTAAAAATGCCGGTATCAGCCTAAGTTATGCCGAAACATTATTTACCAAACTGCACGGACCCGGGGGGCTTGAAAAAGGCAACCGCGATGATGTGGAGGGTAAAATATTTTCGGGCCGCCGGGATAGCATCGTGTCTGATGGCAGCGCGGGTCAGTCGTTTAATACGCTTAGTTTTCGCACGTTCAGGTATATCGAATTAAAGATAACAACCGCCGCACAGCCTTTACAGGTTGACGACATCTACGGCACCTTTACCGGCTATCCTTTTAAACTAAACGCAAAGCTTGAAGGTACTGGCGAAATGAAAAAAATGCTGGACATTGGCTGGCGCACGGCGCGGCTTTGCGCAGGTGAAACTTATTACGACTGCCCGTATTACGAGCAGCTGCAATATGTGGGCGATAGCCGCATCCAGGCCCTGGTATCGTACTACAACAGCGGCGATGACCGCCTGGTGCGTAATGCCATTAACCTGATGGACCACTCGCGCATTGCCGAAGGGGTTACCTTAAGCCGGCACCCTTCATTTTCGCCACAAATTATCTCCACATTTTCTTTATGGTACATCGGTATGCTGCATGATTATTGGATGTACCGGCCCGATAGCGCTTTTGTGCAAAGCAAATTACAGGGCGTAGAGGATATATTAGCATTTTTTAGGAAATATCAGCAGCCTGGCGGCTCGTTAAAAAACACCCCGTACTGGAACTTTGCCGATTGGGTTGCCGATAAAGGCTGGGACTTTGGCGCCGCCCCCAAAAGCGTAAACGGCTCCTCGGCTTTGTTAGATCTGCAATTGATGTGGGCTTACCAGCAAGCCTCGCAAATGGAGGCCAAATTTGGCATACCCATCATTTCGCAATATTATCATGATATGGCCAATTTATTAAAAGCCACCATCCAACAAAAATATTGGGTAGCCAGCAGGCAATTATACTCCGATGTGGAAGATCAGCAATTGTTTTCCCAGCATACCAATTCACTTGCAATTTTAACAGGTATGGTAACCGGCAATGAAGCATCTGCCCTTGGCAAAAAGCTAATGACCGATACTACGCTTACCCAATGCACCATCTACTTTAAATATTACCTGCACCAGGCGCTAATTAAAAGCGGCTATGGCAATGATTATTTAAAATGGCTTGATATATGGCGAAAGAACATCGCAATGGGACTTACCACCTGGGCGGAAATATCGGACCTGCGACATAACCGGTCCGACTGCCACGCCTGGGGCGCCAGCCCCAATATTGAATTTTACCGTACCGTTTTAGGCATTGATAGTTATGCGCCCGGTTTTAGCAAAATAAAAATTGAACCGCACTTAGGCGATCTAAAAATAATAGGCGGAGAAATCCCTCACCCTAACGGCAAAATCGCGGTAAAATATGAGCTAAAAAAAGGAAAATGGGATATAGAGGTCGTATTGCCGCCAAACACAACGGGCGTTTTTGTCTGGAAAGGGCAAAATCACCTTATTAATTCAGGAAAAAACAAGATAATTGTATAAAATTGATCGAAAAACATGATTAATATCATATTTTCTTAGGAAAATAGTAATAAATATAGCACTTTTGCATCGTTTTTGCTGCTTTGGAGTAAAAAACGTTAGGTTTCTGTTTGAAAAGTAAAAAGCAATACTAACTTTACTTTTATAATGTTTATTAGTTATTGTATTAGTTACACTTGCGTTAATTACACATTTAACAATCAATTATTATTAAAAATGTGATATTTACGCGCTAAGTTGTTAAATTGACGGTTAGCCTTGAGTCGAAATTTGTAAGTAAAGAAACAAGCAAACTTTGAGTTGGGCATTCCGCTAAATACTTCCGGCTTAACGCTTGGTAGCTAAATTCAATAAAGATGGGCCATCATTAAATGCGATATTAATTTTACAGCCAATGATGGCATCATCAAAACTTAAAAACAAACAACACCGATGAAAAACACTCCATCCCAGTTAAAAATTCTTTCAATCGATATTGGGGGCTCACATATTAAAGCCACAATTTTAAACATCAAGGGCGAACTTAAAATGGATTACGATAAGATAGCTACGCCGGCGCCGGCCAGCCCCGAAAACGTGATTAAGGCTGTCCAGACACTGGTAAAAAAATTCCCTGGTTATGATAGAATTTCGGTGGGCTTTCCTGGTTATGTAAAAAACGGTGTTGTTAAAACAGCGCCTAATTTAAGCACTAAACTCTGGGCAGATTTTGACCTGGCCAAAAAGCTAACCGATGTATTAGGCAAACCTACGCAGGTAGTAAATGATGCCGACATGCAGGGTTTGGGCGTGGTTAAAGGCAAAGGCCTTGAAATGGTAATTACCCTGGGCACAGGTTTTGGGACCGCTTTGCTAATGGATGGTCACCTGCTGCCCCATTTTGAACTGGCACACCTGCCCATTAAAACCGGCAAAACTTATGACCAATATATTGGCGAAAAAGCGCTTGAAAAATTTGGCAAAGAAAGATGGAACAAGCGCATACAAAAGGTTTTTGAGATTTTAAAAACCGTATTCAATTACGATACTTTATATATAGGTGGCGGCAACTCGGACGAGTTAACGTTTAAACTGGATAAAAACATGAAAATTGTAACCAATGCCGATGGCATTAAAGGCGGGGCGCGGTTATGGTTAAATGACGACGACAGTAAAACCAAACGCGCTATAGCAACCCCAACAACATAACATACAATACCCAAAAAGATAATGGAAAACACACAGGACATAGAAAAATTAGCAATAGATACCGTACGGATCTTATCGGCAGATGCAGTGCAAAAAGCAAACTCGGGCCACCCGGGCACAGCCATGGCACTTGCACCTATGGGCCACGTTTTATGGTCGCAATTTTTAAACTACAACCCTAAAAACCCGGATTGGGCAAACCGCGATAGGTTTATCCTGTCATGCGGTCATGCATGTATGTTGCAGTACAGCTTTTTGTACTTAACAGGGTATGATTTAAGTCTAGATGATATCAAAAACTTTCGCCAGCTGAATAGCAAAACTGCCGGTCACCCGGAGTACGGACTGGCTCCTGGTATTGATGTTACTACCGGCCCGCTTGGCCAGGGTTTTGCAAACGGTGTTGGCTTTGCCATTGCGCAAAAACACCTGGCAGCACGCTACAACAAACCAGGTTACGACCTTTTTAACTACCACGTTTACGCTATAGTAAGCGATGGCGATATGATGGAAGGCGTAACTTCTGAAGCCGCTTCATTGGCCGGCCACCTGGAGTTAGGCAACATTATTTATTTATATGATGATAACCACATTTCGATAGAGGGTGCTACCGATATTACTTTTAACGAAGATGTAAGTGCACGTTTCCGTTCATACGGCTGGCATGTACAGGATTTGCCGGACGTTAACGATACCCACGCATTAGAGCTTGCTTTAGTTAATGCTAAAGCCGAAGCGCAAAAACCATCCTTGATCCGTGTGCGTTCATTAATCGCTTATGGCAGCCCTAATAAATCGGGTACTGCAGGTTCGCACGGTGCACCGCTTGGTGCCGATGAAATTAAACTGGTTAAGGAGTTTTTTGGCTTCGATCCGGATAAATCATTTAACGTGCCCGATGATGTGTTGAAATATTACCATGATAAAGGAGCACGCGGTGGTGCATCCGAAGAAAAATGGAACAAGCTATTTGCCGATTATAAAAAAGAATATCCAGAATTAGCCGCCGAATATGAAACCGCGTTTAAGGGTGATTTGCCCGAAGGCTGGCTTGATAAACTGCCGGTATTTAAAGGATCTGATCCTAAAATGGCTACCCGCCAGGCATCTGGTAAAGTATTAAACGCCATTGCGGCAAGCCTGCCTAACTTAATAGGCGGCGCGGCAGATTTGGCCCCATCAACAGAAACCAACCTGAAGGGTTTTGATTCGTTCACATCCGAAAACAGGAGCGGCCGTAACTTCCACTTTGGTATTCGCGAGCATGCCATGGGTTCGGCATTAAATGGTATGGCTTTAACCAAAGGTGTACTGCCTTTTGGCGCAACCTTTTTGATGTTCTCTGAATATATGCGCCCGCCAATCCGTTTGGCTGCCATTATGAAAGTGAGCCCGATATTTGTTTACACCCACGATAGTATAGGCTTAGGCGAGGATGGCACAACCCACCAGCCGGTTGAACAATTGGCCTCCCTGCGCTCTATTCCCAACGTAACCACCATCCGCCCGGCCGATGCCAACGAAAGCGCGCATGCATGGCGTGTAGCTATCCAGAAAAAAGATGGCCCTACTATATTGGTATTTACCCGCCAGGGCTTACCTATCCTCGATCAGGATAAATACGGTAAGGCAGAAAACCTGGAAAAAGGCGCTTACATCCTATCCGAAGCCAGCAAAAATCCCGACCTGATATTAATTGCAACAGGATCGGAAGTTGCCTTGATTATGGATGCGCAGGTAAAACTGGAAGCAGAAGGCATATCAACCCGCGTGGTAAGTATGCCATCATGGGAATTATTTGAAAAACAGGATGCAGCTTACAAAGAGTTGGTATTCCCTAAAGCGTACCGCAAACGTTTGGCTGTTGAAATGGCATCGCCAATGGGCTGGCACAAATATACCACCGACGAAGGCGATATGCTGGGCATGACCACCTTTGGCGAATCGGCCCCGGCCGATGACCTGTACAAGCATTTTGGCTTTACAGTTGATAACGTGATTAAGAGAGCGAAAGCTTTGTTATAGTAGCAAGTAGTTAGTATCAAGTATCAAGATTTTTTTTGCCGCTTGATACTAACTGTCGTTTCTACCTGAAGCGGTCTTGATACTTGATACTAAATACTTGATACTCAAAAATGAATTGGGATAGTAGTTTAATTAAAAACCTTGCGTGGTCGTCAGAGATCATTAATGCCGCGGGCAAGCAAAAGGTAGCGCAACAAATTGCCGCTAAGGTAAAGGATGGCGATGTACTGGGCGTTGGTTCGGGTTCTACGGTGTACATGGCTTTGTTGGCTATTGCAGATAGGATCAAGGCCGAGAAGTTAAACGTTTTAGCTATCCCTACATCGCTGGAGATCTCGATGTTTTGTACCAAATTGGGTATCCCGCTTACTACTTTGTTTGAGCACAAACCCGACTGGCTGTTTGACGGCGCTGATGAGGTTGACCCGAACAACAGCCTGATTAAAGGCCGCGGCGGGGCGATGTTTAAAGAGAAACTGCTGATAGCATCCAGTGCCGTTAACTATATTATTGTAGATGACTCCAAAATAGTGGATAAGATTGGTACCAACTTCCCTATCCCTATCGAGGTATTTCCGCAGGCTTTGCTGCATGTGGAAGCGGAACTGGAAAAACTGGGAGCCAACAGCATAGTGATCAGGCCGGCTAAAGGTAAGGATGGTCCAATTATATCCGAAAACAATAACATGGTTTTGGATTGCCGCTTTGATGAAGTACCGTTAAGCCTCGAAAAGGATATAAAAGGGATTACCGGCGTTATCGAGAGCGGATTATTTATGGGGTACAACCTGGAAATTTTGGTAGCATCCAATAATTAACATTGTTACGCTGGTGTAACCGAATGATGATATTTAGCTTACAATAAATAGAATATTAACAAAGAACTTTACAAAACGGATCAAACGAATACATTTGCAGGAAATATCTATTAAGTTCATAGGCATTCGCAAATTCAAAATTCAATCCAATAAAAATATAATATTAAAAACCGACCAATATGGCAACCAACAATGTAAAACAGATACATGATTTCGGACAGAGTATCTGGCTTGATTTCATCGATCGCGAAATCATCGCATCCGGAAAACTGCAAAAATTAATTGACGAAGATGGCGTAAGAGGCGTTACCTCAAACCCGGCTATTTTTGAAAAAGCAATAACCGGCAGTTCTGATTATGATAATGATATCAGGGAGCTTTCGGCAAACACCGAAGATAACGAAGAGATATTTTTTGGTTTGGCCATAAGCGATATTCAGCAAGCTACTGCCCTGTTTAAAGGCGTGTATGACGAATCGAACAAAGTTGACGGATATGTTAGCCTGGAAGTTTCTCCGTTTTTAGCTTTAGATACCGAAGGTACAGCAAAACAGGCCGAAGAACTTTGGAATAAAGTTGACCGCGAAAACGTAATGATCAAAATCCCTGGTACTAAACCGGGTTTGGCGGCTATTCAGCAATCTATTGCAAAAGGTATCAACATTAACGTTACCCTGCTTTTTGGCTTGGAGCGTTACGAAGAAGTAACCGAGGCTTATATTTCTGGTTTAGAGGAGCATTTAGCTGCCGGCCATAAAATTGCGCACATATCATCAGTTGCCAGCTTCTTTTTAAGCCGCATTGATGTTATTGTTGATCCGCTGTTGGAAGCAAAAGGCGCTAAAGACCTGCAAGGTGAAGTTGCTATCGCATCGGCTAAAAAAGCATACGAAATTTACAAAAGGGTGTTCAGCACCGAAAGATGGCAAAAACTGGCCGCACAAGGCGCACAGCCACAGCGTTTACTTTGGGCAAGCACAGGCAGCAAAAACCCTGCTTTTAAAGATACCAAATACGTTGAGGCTTTAATTGGCCCTGATACTGTCGATACTGTTCCTTTAGAAACTGTTGAAGCTTTCCGCGATCATGGTATTGCCGCCAACACGCTTGAAGCTGGTTTAGATGAGGCAACCGCCACTTTGGCCAAATTGAAAGATTTAGGTATCGATCTTGACGCCATCACCCAGCAATTGGAAGACGAAGGCATCGAAAAATTCAATAAACCATTCGAGAAACTGTTAAAAGCTATCGAAGATCAAAAAAGTAAAGTAGCCTAAACGGCTTTATGGAAACCGCAAACGTAAAGATCCTTTTTTTCGACGTAGGAGGTATTTTATTGTCGAACGGATGGGGGCATGAGGCACGCGAGGAAGCCGCTAAAAGGTTTAACCTTGATTATGCCGAAGTAAACGCCCTGCACAATTTTATATTCAATGTATATGAAATTGGCAGCATCACTTTAGATGAGTACCTGGATACGGTAATATTTAACCATCCCCGCGATTTCGTAAGGGAAGATTTTAAGGATTTTATTTATTCTACCTCCTATGAGCTGCCGGGTATGCTGGCCTGGCTTAAAGAGTGGAAAAAAGATTGCGGTTTCCGTATTATATCCCTTAATAACGAGGGTAAAGAGTTAAATGATTACCGCGTGCGTAAGTTTAAACTACATGATGCATTCGATGCGTTTGTATCATCGTGCGAGGTAAAAATGCGCAAGCCCGATCCGGGCATATGGCAGCTGGCCATGGGTATTGCCCAGGCATCGCCGCAGCAATGTGTATACTTTGACGACAGGATGATGTTTGTTACCACAGCCCAAAAATTGGGCATCCGCTCGTTTCAGCATACCAGTTTCGAGACCACCAAAAAAATATTAGAAGACCTTAAAAAAGAAAACCTCAAATAACATGAGCGCAACAACAGATAAATATGCTTTTGGCATGATAGGCTTAGGCGTTATGGGCCGCAGCTTACTACTTAACATGGCCGATCATGGCTTTGCAGTAGCCGGGCATGATAAGGACGCCGCAAAGGTATCATCATTAAATGATGAGGCCGGCGATAGGGCCGCAAAAGGCTTTGGCGATGTAAAAGAATTTATTCAAAGCCTTACCACACCACGTGCCATTATGATGCTGGTACCCGCCGGCAAAATTGTAGACGCCGTAATTGAGGAACTTACTCCGCTATTGGAGAAAGGCGATATTTTAATTGATGGCGGTAACTCGCACTTTACCGATACCAACCGCCGTGTTGAGCAACTGGAAGCTATTGGCCTGCACTTTTTTGGTATGGGTGTATCTGGCGGCGAAGAAGGCGCCCGCCGTGGCCCAAGCATGATGCCGGGTGGCGATAAAGATGCATACGCGGTAATGAAACCGATATTTGAAGCCATTGCCGCTAAGGTTGATGGCGCACCATGCGTAACCTACATTGGTCCCGGTGCATCCGGCCACTTTGTTAAAATGGTGCATAATGGTATCGAGTACGGTATTATGCAGGTAATTGCCGAAACATATGAGATATTAAGAAAAGGCTTAAAGCTGGATAATGATTCGATCCAAAAAATATTTGCCGAATGGAATGCCGGCCGCTTACAATCATTCCTGTTAGATATTACCAAGGATATTTTTGCCTATAAAGTTCCGGGAACAGATCACCTGTTACTGGATGATATTAAAGATGAGGCAAAAGCCAAAGGGACCGGTAAATGGACATCGCAAGTGGCTATGGATTTGGTTACCCCTATCCCAACCATCGATACTTCGGTATCTATGCGCGATTTATCTAAATACAAACAACTGCGCGAAAAAGCCTCAACCCTTTACGGATCTGAAGTTGAATTGGCAGGAGATAAAGGCGAGCTGCTGGTTGCATTGGAGCAGGCTTTTTACTTCACATCTATCATTACTTACGCGCAGGGCATGCACCTGTTATCAAAAGCATCTGAAGAGTATAAGTACGATCTTCACCTTGGCGAGATTGCCAAGATTTGGAGAGGCGGTTGTATTATCCGTTCAGAATTTTTAAATGATATTTTTAACGCTTACAGTAAAGATGCACAATTGCCACACCTGTTATTGGATAGCGATATTCAAAAACTGGTTACTGCAACACTGCCAGGCATCCGTAAAATTCTTGCCGGTACTATTGCCGCTGGAGTTGCCGCACCGGGATATGCATCAGCTTTAAGCTATTTTGATGCTTTCCGCAGCGAAAAAATGCCATCGAACCTTACCCAGGCACAGCGCGATTATTTTGGAGCGCATACCTACGAGTTGATAGGCAAAGAAGGAACCTTCCATACACAGTGGACTAAAGCCGAAGACTAAACATAAACTATTAAAAGCTGATCACAATGAGCGCAAGCGTAAAATCAGACCCTACCATATTCATCATTTTTGGTGGCACGGGCGATTTAAATTCCCGCAAAATTGCCCCGGCACTCTATAACCTGTTTTTAGATGGGTGGATGCCGAAGCAATTTTCAATTATTGGTACCGGTCGTACAAAATTAACCGACGAACAGTTCAGGGAAAACCTGCATAACGATATCAACCAGTTTTCGCGCAGCGGCAAAGCCGACGAAGCAAAATGGGCCGAGTTTGTAAAAAACATTTATTACCAGGTATCTGATGCAACCGACTTTGAAACCTATAAAGAATTTGGCAAACGCATTGAAAAACACAATGCCGAATGGAAAGCAAAAGCTAACGTATTGTTTTACCTGGCAGTAGCGCCAAACTTTTTCCCAATCATTGCATCCAACATATCAAAAGCCAAATTGGCCGAAGATAAAAAACGGGTGCGTATCATTATCGAGAAACCATTTGGCCACGATTTGGAAACAGCCAAAGAGCTGAATGCGTTATTGAAGAGCATTTTTGACGAGTGCCAGATCTATCGTATTGACCACTACCTGGGTAAAGAAACCGTTCAGAATATCATGGCGTTCCGCTTTGCCAACTCCATTATGGAACCGCTGTGGAACCGTAATTATATTGAGCACGTACAGATTTCGGTTACCGAGCAACTGGGTGTTGAAGAGCGCGGCGATTACTACGATGGTTCTGGTGCCATGAGAGACATGATTCAAAACCACCTGCTGCAATTGCTTTGCCACATAGCCATGGAACCCCCTGTAAGCTTTAGCGCCGATGAGGTACGCGACCGCAAGGTTGATGTATTAAAGGCCATGCGTAAGTTTACGCCCGAGGATGTACGTAATTCGGCCGTTAGGGGCCAATACGGCAGCGGATGGATGAAAGGTAAAGAAGTAGCCGGCTACCGCGAGGAACCTAAGGTTAACCCCGAATCAAACACAGAAACTTTTGCAGCTATCAAATTCTTTATAGACAACTGGCGCTGGCAGGGGGTTCCATTCTATTTGCGTACAGGTAAAAGAATGCACCAGTCATCATCGGTTATTACTATCCAGTTTAAAGATGTTCCGCATTTAATATTCCCTACCGAAGCAGCCGAAAGCTGGCAGCAAAACAGACTCATCATCAGCATTCAGCCCGAGATGAGTATCCGGTTGCAGGTACAGGCCAAGCGCCCGGGAATTGACATGGTGTTGAATGTGGTTGATATGGTGTTTGATTATAAAGGCACCTATACCAACCAGGCACCCGAAGCTTATGAAACCCTGATACTGGATACCATGATGGGCGATCAAACCCTGTTTATGCGTGGCGACCAGGTAGAAGAGGCATGGGCACTGGTTATGCCGATACTAAGCACCTGGCAACATAAAAAGAGCCTGAACTTCCCTAACTATTCTGCCGACTCATGGGGGCCCGAAGCCGCCGAAGCATTAATTGCACGCGATGGCTTTAATTGGTTCACTTTACCGGTAAATGGGAAGAAAAATTAATTAAGTCTGAAGTCTTTAGCCGGAAGTCTAAAGTCATAAGTCAAGTAGATCTTTTATCTCGGGCTTGCGACTTCGGACTTCGGACTTTAGACTTCCGGCTAAAGACTTAGCATATGAATTTAAATATCTTTAATACAGCTGATGAAGTGCTGATGGCGCTGGCAGATTATTTTGTTAAAATAGCCGATGCATCCATCTCCGCGAGGGGTAAATTTACCGTAGCGCTTTCGGGAGGCAGCTCGCCTAAAAAATTATATGAGCTGCTTGCTTCAACCAGTTATGCCGACCAGGTTGACTGGGCAAAAGTTTATTTCTTTTTTGGTGATGAGCGCAATGTGCCCCAAACCCATAAGGATAGTAACTACCTGATGGCCAAAACTGCCCTGTTTGATCCTTTGCTGATAAGCCCGGCCAACATATTTGCGGTTGATACCACATTTGAACCCGCCGACGCCGCTGCAAGGTATTGGGACATGATAGCAACATTTTTTGATGAAGACGAGCTGAGCTTCGACCTGGTGCTTTTAGGCTTAGGCGATAACTCGCATACTGCATCGCTATTTCCGCATACCCCGGTATTGCACGATACTACACCTGGTGTAAAAGAAGTATGGCTGGAAGACCAGCAGGTTTGGCGCATCACGCTGAATGCTCCGTTGATTAATGATGCGCGTTACATAGCGTTCCTGGTTTATGGCGAGGGCAAAGCAATTGCCGTACACCATGTATTGGAAGATGACGAAGATATTGAAGAATACCCGGCCCAGCTGATAGATTCGATAGTTGGCGAAACGGAGTGGTTCTTAGATGAACCCGCCGCCGCAAACCTGCAGGAACTGGAGTAAATAGAATTTTTTCGATCAGAATTAAAAAGGCCGATAGATTAACCATCTACCGGCCTTTATTTTTGCTTTGATATTTGCGGCGAAACGAATGTTTTAGGCCGGGGAATGGTGTGCGATCTTAGTGTATACGCAAAGTGTCAAATAAAAACACAAATCAAATAAATAAGAGCCTGAAATTCGTTTTTATTTATTGTTTTATTAAAAATTACGAATAAAATGCCTTAATAATTAAGAATATTCAAATTTTATCGAAAATTTATTGTATTTTTTACCATAATTGGCGAAATGAATAGAAACACGAAGTTGTTTTTGTCAAAATTTGTTTGATGAATTAACTTTTGAATAACAAAAGTTTAATAAAAGATGCTTTTTGTGTGCATTATACACTTTGTTGGTGTCTGTTTATTGCATTTATTCAAATTAAGTCGCCAAAAAAATATAAATCACATAATATAGGCCCCTGATTTAGCCGCTATTTTACTTCATTGCTAAAAATCAACTCCTCATTTGTAATGCAAATGTTACAAGCTATCTTGTTATTTAACAACTATTAACTATTTAACTGATTAAAGTATGAAAAAAAGTTTTCTCAAAAACTTGATGGGGATACTATTGGCATTATTTTGCCAATATGCGTACGCCCAAAACCGAACCATTACCGGTACTGTTACAAGCAAGGATGATGGCTTACCTGTTCCCGGTGTAAGTGTTACCGTAAAAGGTACACACATCGGAACCCAAACGTCCGCTTCCGGTAAATTTTCAATCAACGTGCCTCCGTCGGGTACCACACTGGTTTTTACCTTTATTGGGTTTGCGAAAACCGAAATGCCAATTGGTAGCACCGGGGTTGTAAATGTAGCTTTAGCTAACGATTTTAAGCAACTGAGCGAGGTTGTTGTAACAGGATCGGGTGTGGCTACCAGTAAGGCTAAATTAGGCATCTCCGTTGAAGCTGTTGCAGGCAAAAGCCTTTCATCTTCTCCGCAAGCTTCTATTGACCAGGGTCTGATAGGTCAGGTTGCCGGTGCCCAAATTTCATCTGTCGACGGTACCCCCGGGGCAAAAACCAACATTGTACTAAGAGGTATAAACACCGTTCAGGGTAGTACATCGCCCATGATTTTGGTGGATGGTATCGAATCGCGGTCAACTGATATTAGTCAGCTTGATCCTGCTACAGTTGACCACATTGAGATTGTACAAGGTGCTGCCGCTTCAACTATATATGGTGCACAGGGTGCAAATGGGGTTATACAGGTTTTCACTAAAAAAGGTAAATTAGGTAAGGCCCGGATAGATATCACATCAAGCGTAAGTGCGGGTGACTATTTGAATATAGGGGATGTACACCAGGCAAAACTGAGCAGCTTTAAAGTTGATGCCAGTGGTGTATTTATTGATGCATCAGGCAACCCGGTAGTAAGGAATCAGGATGGAAGATACCTGGGCATTCAATGGGCATACGGTGCCGATCCGTCAAACGGCCATCCTACGGCGATGTCAAACCCGTTAAATATTGCGCATCAGCAATACGGTACCAACTTAAAATATTATGACCACCTGGCACAATTATTTAAAACAGCGTATACAACTAATAATAGCGCAGCAATTTCGGGTGCCAATGATAATTCTGATTATAATTTAACCATATCTAATAACCATCAGCAAAGTAATATCAGGAACAACGGTTATAACGACAGGACAAACTTAACCGCGAATATTGGCGCTGAATTATTCAAAGGATTTACAATCCGGTCGATAACGCAACTTATTTATACCAAAAACACACTTAATCCAAATTACGGTATTGGTAATGCCGGCGGGATATTTGATGTTTTAAATGCGTCGCCGTATTACGATTTTAATCAAAAAAATGCCGATGGCAGTTATCCATTATCGTTAAACTCGGGTACAGTCAGCGTAAATGGCTCTAACCCCAATTATTATACCCAATGGGCAAACCGGGTGTCAAACCGGGAAGATATATTGCAAAATATACAGGCCGACTACAAAATCAATAAGTTCATAACATTAAACGCCAAATACGGGATCAATTATCAACATACCGAACAAAATACTATTTACAAAAATCAGTCGGGTACGCTTACCGCTATCGATCTTGGCTCGTACTATGGCGCCTATGCCGCTAACCCTAAAGGCGAGTTAGACAAAAATACCAGCAGCACTACGTTCCAAAACTTTAATGCTTCGGCAATTATTAAAACCGACTTTGAAAAAGATTTTCATATCAATTTGCCCATTACAACAAGCACGTTGGTAGGTTACGATTATAGAAAAAATGTTGATAAACAATACAATACCTATGGATTGGAGTTGCCGGAATACGCTATTTATAATTTTAACCAAACAGCAACACAGGCAGTGGCTTATGATTACACCACTCCATTTATTACCTACGGTTTTTATGTAAACCAGAAAATTGACTTCGGCGATTATGGCGGCGTAGCCGGCGGGTTCAGAAGCGATTATTCATCGGCGTTTGGTGGCGGTTCAAAGCCGTTTACTTTCCCGAATGCAAACGGTTATATCAGGCCGTCGTCGTTTGATTTCTGGAAAAACTCAGCTTTGGGCAACGTAATCCCTGAATTTAAGTTAAGGGGCGGTTACGGCGAGGCTGGTACTCAACCAATGCCTTTTGACAGATATCCTACTATCAACCCCGGAAACCTTGGTTCGGCCCTTACATTTAACTTGCCAACTTCACTTGCTAACCCGAACTTAAAAGTAGAGGTTTCAAAAGAATATGAAATTGGTACCGATATAGCTATAAAAGGAGCATCGGGCAATTGGTTTAGCGAAATCAATGTTAGTGGTACCTATTGGAACCGTAAGTCAGATAACGTTATTTACAATATCAATACAGCTCCATCAACGGGCGGCAATCAAATAAAAACCAATGCAATAGGCCTTTCTTCTCACGGTATTCAGGCTTCATTAAATATTGGCATACTGAAAACCAGGGATTTTAACTGGAATTTCACAACCAATTTTAGTAAGGCAACAACAATGATAACCAGCACCAGTGGCGCACCAATCATCCTGAATACAGCAGCGGGTAGCACCTTTTTAACTTTGACTGCCGGTCAAAAGATTGGTCAGATCTTTGGCAATAAAGCACTAACAAGCCTGAGCGAGACAAACAGCGCGGGCGTGCCATACATACTCCCTGCCGATTACAGTAAATATACAATTGTTGATGGTCGGGTTGTTAATATAGCTACAAAGGGGATTCAATTTGCAAGCGAGGCTTCTTCCTTCGGCGATCCAAACCCTAAGTTCAACGCGGCGTTTATAAACAACTTTACCTATAAATCACTTTCATTTGGTTTCCAGTTTGACTGGGTTTACGGCAGCCACCTTTATAACCAAACCAGGGAATGGCAATACCGGGATGGCATAAGCGGCGATTATGACAAAGCTGTTAATATAGCTGGCACATCCGCCGCATACACTGCTTACTACAGAAGCGCTTATGCAGATATTATTGGGGGGGTAAATGGTGCAAGAAACGGCACTAAGGATTATTTTTACGAAGGGGCCTCTTTTTTACGATTGAGAAACGTCTATCTGGGATATGATTTCTCTCGCCTTATAAGTAAAAAGGTATTCAAAAGGGCAGTTTTAACATTTACAGGCCGCAACTTGCTAACCTTTACCAAGTATGCCGGGTTTGATCCGGAAATCAGCTCCGGCACATCTAATTCTCCGTTTGATAGAGGGGTAGATCATGATTCTACACCTAACAGCAAATCATACCAGGTAGGTTTAAATCTTGGGTTTTAATTGACTTTAAATAAAATAAAATGAAAAAATATAAATATATTATAACATCAGTACTCTTAGCTGGTTTTGCTGTGTCGTCCTGCAAAAAGGAATTAGACGTAAAAAACCCTAATTCGCCTACGCTTGAACAGGCAAAAACAGAATCGGGCTTAACCTCGCTTGCGGCTGGAAGCGTGTACATTAATGGTTTTGTAAATGGTGACGGATGGTTAGGAGATAGCTTTTTCTCCCTATGCTATGGATATCATGAATTATTGGCTGATGATGTATCGGCACAGGCTGCAAATCAAAACGTTAACCTTGTTAATGTGCCCGATTATGCGATACTTGATGATGGAACAAAAGTAGTAAACACCCAGCCCCAGATAGCAAACTTAAGGCTTAATAACACCCGTGATAAGCAAAGCCAGAATATGTTCTACTATGAATGGCAAAGCATGTATGGGTTAAATAATGCATGTAATCAAATTCTTGCTTTGGCAGGTTCGGTAAGTTTATCAGGCGATGCGGCAACAAAGCTGGCCACTTACAAAGCCTGGGCTTACTGGTGGAAAGGCTATGCTTACGCAAGGCTGGGTTCGGTTTACTATGCAGGTCTTATTAACAATGAAGTAAGTGCAACAAATGCCATTTATGTTAACAGCGCCGCCTTATTAGCAGAATCAAACAAAAACCTGGCGCAGGCAGCTTCTATTTTGAATGGAATAACCGCTACCGATACCTACACCGCTTTAATGGGAAAGTTGATCCCTTCATTTTTCCAGGTAGGCAATGGCAAAGTGCCTACCCCGGCCATGTTTGTACATAGCATAAATACACTAATGGCGCGTAACCTGTTGGCTAACACCAGTACATCTGCCATGACAGCCGCCAATTGGCAAACTATCCTGACATTAACCGCTGCTGGCATTCAGTCCACCGATAATGTTTTTGCGGGATTTTCAACAGAGAATAACTACGTATTTTCACCAGGCGGAGGATCAGTGGCTGTTAATACTGCTGGTGACGAAACTGCAAGCAGTTTTACAATAAGCGAAAGGCTGATACAGGATATTAAACCGAAGGATAAACGTTTAGCTCAAAATTTTTTACAAGTTACGCCATTCTACAATCAGGTTGGCGGGTTTACTTTTAGCACAAGATGGAAGCTATATGATGCGAAAATTGACGCTGTCCCGGATAGTGGCGCTATCCAGCTTGCCAATAAAACAGCTGGTAAGCAAGAAGTTTATATAGGTGCAAGCTACGAAGAAAATGAGTTGATGAAAGCAGAAGCGCTGATCAATACCGGTCAGATTGATCTTGGGTTAGCAAGTATAGACAAGGTAAGAACTTACCAGGGAGCCGGCCTTGCAAAGGTCTCAGGTACCGGGTTGACTTTGGCTGCCGCGAAAGAAGAGCTGCGCAAAGAAAGACGCATTGCCTTATTGTTCAGAGGAACAGCATTTTACGATGCCAGGAGATGGGGCGTAATTTATGATATATCAAAAGGCGGAGGCCGCACTAATGCGGTTATACTATCGCCCAATGGTGTATTAAGCACGCATGCAACTATCAACTATAATTTCCTTGATTATTGGGATGTGCCGGCAGATGAGGTGGTGCTAAACCCGCCTGGTGCAGGAAGCGCACCTGTTAAAAACCCGAATTGATTTGTATCGTTCTTTATATAATATCAGTTAATACTGTTAAGGCCGCGCAACAAATGTGCGGCCTTTTATATTTAAAAAAAGTAAATAATTATATCTCCACTACGCCATCAAACACCTGCACAGCGGGGCCTTCTAAAAATATATCGGTAAAAACTTTGCCGTCGTAATTAAAACGGATGTTAAGGTTGCCGCCCAATACTTTTATAGGCGTATCAATGTGCCCGGTTTGCTGGTTGTGGCTGGCCATGGCAAGCGCTACAGCTGTAACTCCCGTTCCGCAGGCAAAGGTTTCATCCTCTACACCCCGCTCAAAAGTGCGCACAAAGTATCCATCATCGGTTGGTTCAACAAAATTTACATTGATGCCTTTTTCGCGGTAGGTGGCGTTGTTGCGAATGGCTTTGCCTTCATGGAAAACGTCGCGGTGGGCCAGGTCGTCAACCAATTTAACGTAATGTGGCGATCCGGTGTTGAGCACGTAGGCATCCAGGTCGGTTTTCAATTCCTTTACGTCTATCATTTGCAGGCTTACCCAGTTGCCTTCAGCTGAAATTTTGGCATGGTGCGGTCCGTCAACAGCCAAAAATTCAGTTTCGGCGTCAATCACACCCAAAAATTTTGCAAAGGCTACAATACACCTGCCGCCGTTGCCGCACATGCTGCTGGGCTGGCCGTCGGCATTATAATAAACCATCTCAAAATCAAAGCCCTCCTTGTTTTGCAAAAACATCATACCATCGCCGCCGATGCCAAAACGGCGGTCGCAAAGGCTGGCAATCAGCTTCGGATTGTTATGATCTACTATATTTTCGCGGTTATCCACCAGTATAAAATCGTTACCGGCCCCCTGGTATTTATAAAATCGTAACTTCACAATAATGTCATTTAGTATCAACTACTTAACCCAAACAATTCTTTAACAACAATGGTTACAGTTTAAGTAAAATCATTTTAACAAATTTTAACAAAAAACCTGATAACTTATCGTTGCTTATGTAGTCTATATGGTATTAAATTTGATTTGTTAATTATAAACAAAATAAAGAAAGGCAAATATAAAGATGAAAAAGATTGGTTTAACATTATTAACCGCTTTTGTTGGAGGAGCCATGGCTTTAGGCACTTACAAGGTTATCGAAAACAAATATTCTGACAACCTAAGCTTCGAAGACAAACAAAAAGTTTATTTTACCAGTAACCCATCGGCACCGGTGGTATCCTCAACCGGCTCGCTTGATTTTACCGAGGCTGCTGCTGCTGTAACGCCTGCGGTGGTTTACATTCGTACTACCTATAGCAGCCAATCGGGTAGTAGCGGGCAAGACCAGTTTGAGCAGATGTTTGGCGACATGTTTGGCCAGCGCATACGCCCGCAGGGGCCGCAAATGGCATCAGGGTCGGGCGTAATCATCTCTAATGACGGGTACATTGTAACCAATAACCATGTGGTTGAAAAAGCCGATAAAATTACCGTAGCTACCAACGACCACCGTACCTTCCAGGCTAAGGTGATTGGTACCGACCCAAGCACCGACCTTGCCCTGATCAAAATCAGCGCTACCGACCTGCCTATTGTAAAATTAGGCAACTCAGACGATGCACGCGTAGGCGAATGGGTGCTGGCAGTAGGTAACCCTTTTAACCTTAATTCAACCGTTACAGCTGGTATCATCAGCGCCAAAGGCCGCAACATAGGCATTATTGGCAGCGAAGACAATCAGGACGAGAGCAACCCGTTTGGCCGTACCCGTAACCAGCAAACCACACCAAAATTAAACAAGGCGATTGAATCGTTTATCCAAACAGATGCTGCCATTAATCCAGGTAACAGCGGCGGAGCCCTTGTAAACACAAAAGGCGAGCTGATAGGCATTAACGCCGCGATAGCATCGCATACCGGCTCATATGAAGGCTACGGCTTTGCTATCCCGGTTAACCTGGCCAAAAAAGTACTGAACGATATTAAAAAATATGGCACTGTAAAACGTGGCTTTGTTGGTGTAAGCTTTACCGAACTTAACCCTGATGTAGCACAAAAATTAAACATCAACAATACAACCGGCTTATATGTTAACGACCTGGTTGAGGGCGGTGGCGCGCAAGCAGCCGGTATCCAGAAGGGCGATATCATTGAAAAAGTAGAGGGCGTGCCTGTTTATGAATCGTCTGATTTACAGGAGCACGTAGGCCGCTTACAGCCCGGCGACAAAGTAAACATGACCGTGCTGCGCGATGGTAAAGAGAAAACCTTTGCAGTAACGCTTAAAGCAGACGCCAATCCTACTGGTACCAAAACTGCAGCGGTATCAAAATCGGCCGAGGAGTTGTTTAACAAGCTTGGAGCAAGCTTTCAGCCATTAAGCCCGGCTCAAAAGGCAAAATTCCATGTAAACTCTGGTGTTATGGTAACCCAGGTTCGGGAAGGCAGGGTGTTTGATAGCTTCGAAATTCCAGTGGGCTCAATCATCACCAGTATCAATAAATCGCCGATAAACAGCGTAGCCGATATTGATAAGGTGATCACCAATTTGCGCAATGGTAACCTGGTAATTTCGGGCTACTATCCGGATGGCACAAACTTTAACAACATGTTCCAGGTACAGTAAGCAGATGTGCAGATATGCAAATTTCAGATGTGCAGATGAACTAATAAATACAAAGCCGGCTTAAGCCGGCTTTGTATTTATAGGAGATTTAGCTGTGATGACCTGTTATTTAATATAGCGAAAGGAATAAGCCAATGAGGTATAAGACTATATAAGCATCAAGCGATACCGGGTGTTTTATAGTCTGATCCTGATTAAGAGATCCAGATCGCTTTGGTATTGTTTTGACCAACAACAGGCACAAAGTATAAATACGCTAAATTGCGCAAAACGCCACTTTAATGTTAACCATGTAATATTATAAATTGCTTATTGCCAGGTATTTATAAATTGCATATCTGAAATCTGTTAAGTTATGTTAACCCAATTTAGATGCGTTTGCCCTGAACCGGATCTAATCGCTTTTCAGCTTTCCGCCTTTTGCTTTCCGCTTTAAGCTTTCCAAACTAATCTACCGAGTTATCAATCACCAACTTACTCCAGCCCTTTGAGCCGGCGTTTTTAATCTCTTTTTTCTGAGCCTCCATGGCCTTTTTAATACGGGTGCTGTATGCCCAGCAGGTACTTTGACGGATAGATAGTATTTCTGATAATTTATGTGACGAAATTTTTCCTTTTGTGGAGTACATCAAAAAAATCATGTAAAAAGCTTTATTGATGGGAATGCGGGTATTTTGTAAAATGGTATAAGCAATCACCGATTCTTCGTAACCGCATTTGGAACAACGGCGGCTGTACGGCAGGTGCCCGCCCCCGTAATGTGTACTATTACACTTGCGGCAGGCATAACCATTTTCCCACTTCAAATTACTCAGGAATTTAAAACAGGTTTCCCTGTCGGGGTAAATCCTGCTAAACTCCTCAAAATCAACTTCTGCCGACATCACCCTGTCGTGAGTCACCTTTTCAATATCGTTATGCAACGTAACATTGTCTTTCTCAAGCAGCACGTTCATGCGCGAAATTTCTTCGGCTTGCTGCTGCAGCAATTCGTTTACAGATAGTAGCTCCTCGTTCTGGTCGGCTATCATGGATGATTTTTCAACCAATTCCCTGGTGCGTTCCTGTACTTGTTCTTCCAGGCGTTTGTTTAGCACATCTTTTAGCTCCTCGTTCTGCTTCATCTGCTTAATGATAGCCACCTGGGCATCGTCTTTTTCTTTTTTCAGGATGCGTACCTTGTCGCCAATAGCAAAGGAGATGAATAGCATTTCGGTAATAAAGCAAACGCTAAGGCTGTAATAATCAAACTCGGTAACAGGCAGCCACCACATGTTTAGGGCAATACAGCTTTTGATGATAAAACCCGTGAGTAAAAACAAATACCCGATAACAAAAAAACGGGCCGGTTTGTACCCTTTTGCCCAGGTATAACAGCCAGCGTAAAATGCCAGGAGTAACGGTATAAACTCGATGATCTTGTAATTGAACCAGCTATTGTTTATGGTGATACACGCCACAAAAAACAGGCAACGCAGTGCAATAACCCAGCTGGTAGCTTTATATAAACGCGGCGCGTTCACTTTTAAATTGAGCAGGCTTTGCGTAAACAACACGGCAAATATACTGGCGGCAAACAGGGCTATGCCATAAGCATATTGATTCCAGCCCGGGTTATTTGGCCACATGTACTGGTAGGCAATTCCATCGGCGCACATTTCATAAAGGCCAATGCTAATGTTGTAGGCAATGTAATATAAGTATTGCACCTTGCGCATGGCAATAAACATCATGAGGTTATACAGGCCGAAAACCAGGATCATCCCATAAAAAACACCGAAAAAGAAATATTCATCCAGTGCATAACTGATAAACCAGCTCACGGTGCGCAACACCATAATTACGTTAACCGAATGGTGCGACCGGATACGGATGTAATAAATCGCGTCGCCCGTTCCGGGGTTATTTAAATTAAGGCTAAAGTTTTTATGGTGATAAAACCGTTCTGAAAACGGGCGGCTGCTCCCCAAAAGTATGGGTGTATATTTATTTGCGGCTATCGGCGAATAAACGGTAATACTATCAATCGTTTGATCAAAAAACTCCAGCAGCCAACTATTTTTGGTAGCAGGGTTACCGCCAATTTTGATGCGGTACCAATAGGTAGAATTTACGTTCCTGGTAACAGGTGTTGGCTCGGGATTTACTTTAAAACGGCTATCAAAAGCTGGCAGGCCATCGCCGGTAAACTGCAGGCGGCCGATGGTATCTTCAAAATAATAAACCTGTTTGTATTCAAATATATGCTGCTTAACATGGTCATCCAGCCGGACAATATTTTGGGCGGAAGCGGGGGTAATAATGTAAAAAAACGATAGTAAAACGGCGGGAAAGTATCTCGTTAAAAGTTTACACATACGCAGGTAAAAGGGGTAATTATCTTTCGTACCCGCAGCTTGGTTTTGCGGGCACGAAAGCTGTTTAATTTGGTTAGCGTCAGGCCGGGTACAATGATAATATATTTCTTTTTATAATCCTATTAAAGGTGTATAATACAGTTATTTAATATGATTTTTATTAGGCTTAAATGTCTTTTTAAGCTATCTTTTTGTTTTTTTTTATAAAGTAAACAAACTTGCCGAACATATATAAAAACCACACCCGGGGCAATCATATCATTTACGAATTTTAACGCAGCCGGCATCAATCAATTAACCGCGAAACAAGCTTATATTTGTAGTGTTTAAGAGGCCTGGCAACACCATTAAGCTAAAAAAGAGCTAATTCGGCTGCCTTTACCAAACAAATAAAAGAGATACCCATGAAGCATAAAAAATACAATAGCAAGCCAATGAAAATTTTTCTGATGGCCATTTGCACAATGTTGCAGTTGCCTGCTTTTGCTCAAAATGTGAGGGTTGCCGCTGCTGCTAACCTGCAATCGGTTATTGAAGTGTTGCAAAAGGATTTTAAACAAAAAACCGGGATCAGCATTTCACCCATCGTAGGTTCATCCGGTAAATTGGTAGCGCAAATTAGCAACGGAGCGCCCTTTGATGTGTTCTTGTCGGCTGATATGAACTTCCCCGAAGCACTTTATAAGGGAGGCTTTGCTACCAAGCAACCAGTGGTGTACGCCAAGGGCAGCCTTATTATCTGTAGTTCGCAAAACATTGGATTTGAGAATTGGGAGCGGTTGCTATTAACTGCGAGGGTAAAGAAAATAGCTATAGCTAACCCGGCCATCGCTCCTTACGGTAAAGCTGCCGAAGAGGTTTTGAAATTTAAAGGTATTTTAGACGAAGTAAAATCTAAAGCCGTTTATGGCGAGAGCATCTCGCAGGTAAATACTTACATTACTACCGGTGTGGCCGATGTTGGTTTTACCACCCAATCATTAATAAAAGAGACTAACCCTAAAATGGCGCTGTACTACAAAATTATTGCCCCTAAATACTATAAACCTATTTTACAGGGCATGGTGTTGTTAAAACATGGCGCAGGCAACCCCGATGCCGAAAAGTTTTACTGGTATATATTAAGCCCGGCGGCCAAAAGTATTTTTGCAAGCTATGGCTACCGTATGCAATAACCACTATTTTTGTTGATGGATTTATCCCCAATATGGCTCACTTTAAAGCTGGCAGGCGTTACCACGGCGCTGTTGTTTATTGTGGGGGTGCCTTTTGCCTGGTGGCTATCCCGGGGGCGGTCGTTTTTTAAAATCATTGTGGAGGCTATTATCACCATGCCATTGGTACTGCCACCATCGGTATTGGGGTTTTATTTGTTGCTGGCTTTTAGCCCGCAACATGGTTTGGGCAAATGGTTACATGATAACTTTGATGTGCAGCTTGTATTTTCATTCCCGGGCCTGGTGCTGGCATCGGTAATTTATAGCATGCCTTTTATGATTGGCCCGGTAAAATCGGCATTGCAACAGTTGCCCGCTGCGCTGGCCGAGGCCTCATATACCTTGGGCAAATCGAGCTGGCAAACATTTAAGAGTGTGTTATTGCCCAATATCAAACCATCGCTATTGACGGCTATTGTACTTAGCTTTGCGCACACACTGGGCGAATTTGGAGTTGTGCTGATGATTGGCGGCAATATTCCCGGCGTTACCCGTGTAGCCTCCATCGCGGTTTATGATTCGGTAGAGAAAATGGATTATGCATCGGCCAATAACTACTCGCTCATTTTATTCTCCATAACGTTTGTGATGGTGATAGCTGTTTTTGTATTTAATAAATATCAAGCCAAAAGCCCTTTAGGATGATCAGTATCAATATTGAAAAGAAGCTAAAGGCCTATCACGGGCAGCAGGTATTGCATATTGATAAACAATTTGCAACGGGCAGCATCACCAAAATACACGGGCCATCAGGCTCGGGCAAAACAACATTTTTAAAAGTAATAGCAGGGCTTATCAATCCCGACAAAGGGGTTATTAAAGCAGATCATGAAACGTGGTTTAATGCGGAAACAAATATCAACCTATCAACCCAAAAAAGAAATATCGGGTTTGTTTTCCAGCAGTATGCCCTGTTTCCCAACATGACCGTTCGGCAGCACCTGGAATATGCAACCGCTGACGAAAACTGGATAAACCGCCTGTTATTACTGGGCAAATTAGAATCGCTGCAAGCGCATAAACCCGATTATCTATCGGGCGGCCAGCAGCAACGCCTGGCTATATTGCGGGCATTGACTACCAAACCACGGTTGCTTTTAATGGACGAACCTTTTTCGGCCCTCGACTCAAAAATGAAAACGGAACTGATAGCAGCATTAAAAGAATTGTTGAAAGAGCTAAATATAACCACCATCATAGTAAGCCACAACCCGCAGGAGTTAGACGGCTGGGCTGATAGCGAAATGGTTTTTAGTTAAGCCGAAAGTCTTAAGCTGAAAGCCTCAAGTCCTTTTTTGTATCCCCACTTGTTTTATATGTAAATACCATTTCCCTGACATATAACTTAAGCCTTTCGACTCAAGGCTTACCTTTATATTCTTTGTTCCAGTCAATATAACCTATGGTGGCTAAAACGAGCAGGATAACGTATAAAATAGCAGTTACATATAGGTTTTTGTAGATGTACAGCGGCACATAGCAGATATCCACAAATACCCACAGCGCCCAGTTTTGCAGAATCTTCCGGGTCATCAGCAATTGGGCCATAAAGCTTACCGAAGTGCAAAAGCCATCGATATAGGGCACCGTGCTCGAGGTAAAGTGCTGAAGATACAAACCCATTAGTCCCGATAGCAGCAATGTGATCAATAGCACCAGTAAATATTCTTTGTGGCTAAGGCTAATTACCGGCTTTTCTTGCCGCTCTTTTTTCCGCAGCCAAAAATACCAGCCATAAACGCCCGTACCCAGGAAATAGATTTGTAAATAGGCGTCGCCAAATAAACCACTCTGGAAAAACACCACCATATAGGCTATCACTGCAATAATGCCGGCTAGCCAGTTCCAGATGTTTTGCCGCGCCGCCAGGTAAACGCAGGCAATAGTAGTAGCGGCCCCAAGCCACTCCAGGTAGCTGGTTTGTTTGATGCCCTGGATGATGTTTTGACCGATGGAAAGGTATTGCATTTATATCAAAGATATAATTTTTGATATTTTGTAGCCATAACAGGGAAAGCAAGTGGCAATAAATGGATGACGCAGAAAAACTTACGAAGTTTGAAAAACCTCGTAAGTTTAAAAAAAAGTGTCTTTATTTTATATCTCCACCACAACTTTCCCCACAGCCCTTCCACTCTCCAGCAAGGTATGCGCTTCACCCACCTGCTCCAGCTGGAAAACTTTGGATACATGCGATTTGATGATGCCTTTTTCTAACAAGCCTGCAATGGTTTTCATATCATCGCCGCTTGGGTAAACCAGTACATTGTGGCCATGTACGCCTAATTCCTTTGCTTTTTGAAGCAACTCGTCGTTGAAAGCATGTAAGATACAGATTACCGCACCTCCTTTATTTACGATA
This sequence comes from Mucilaginibacter sediminis, assembly GCF_051903035.1. Lineage (NCBI taxonomy): Bacteria > Pseudomonadati > Bacteroidota > Sphingobacteriia > Sphingobacteriales > Sphingobacteriaceae > Mucilaginibacter > Mucilaginibacter sediminis. The sequence continues at coordinate 4,712,370 of NZ_CP170602.1, read as the reverse complement.
TGGAGCGACTGTTCGGTATTTGCACCACCTATCGGATCGAAAATAAAATCAATATCACTTACTGCTTCTTCAATTTTTTGTGTTTTATAATCTATGTGCTCATCTGCACCTAATGACAAAACAAAATCTTTATTGGCTGCCGATGATGTACCAATAACGTAGGCCCCCAAATGCTTGGCCATTTGTACCACGTAGTGGCCAACACCGCCCGCGGCAGCATGAACTAACACCCTATCGCCTTTTTCAACTTTTACTTTGGTAGTTAAAACCTGCCATGCTGTAAGCGCGGCAAGCGTGGCTGCTGCGGCCTCGTTATGGGTTATGTTTGCAGGCTTTATCGCCAGCTCAGATGGTTTGGCAACAACATATTCGGTATAGGTTTTACCTAAAACCGGAAAATTAATCATCGAAAACACTTCGTCGCCGGATTTAAAACCGGTAACCTCGCTGCCTGCTTCGGTTATTACGCCCGAGATATCCCAGCCTAAAATTATAGGCAACTCCATTTTGGTGCGACCTGCTGCGCCCTTTCCCTGCCGGGTTTTCGCATCAACCGGATTTAAGCTGATGGATTTTAACTTTATTAATACTTCATCGGCCTTGATGGCTGGTACCGGTATGTTAACGGCTTCAAAATTTTCTATACCGCCAAATGCTTTTAAAATTATTGCTTTCATTTTTTCTTTTTTTTGACAAGGCAAATATCTACCAATAAAAATAATTAAATTGGTAGATGTTTACTATAATTTGGTATTTTTGCTTTATGGTAAAGGAAAATCTGTACGAACCATTTTCAATTGCTTATCTAACATTAGATAAATGCCCAAAGTTTGAACATCAGCATAGCTTTTTTGAATTAATTTATGTGATATCCGGCACCGGCAGGCAATGCATCAACAAAAATCACTTTGATTACCGGGCCGGGCATATGTTTTTAATCACCCCCGAAGACTGCCATTCGCTGCATATTGAAACTACTACCGAATTTTTCTTTTTGCGTTTTAACGATATCTATCTCAAAAATGGCAGCCTCCTGCACGAAAATATCCAGCGGTTGGAGTACATATTGCACAACGCCAATCACCAGCCAGGCTGCATTCTTAAAAACCTGCCCGATAAACGCTTGGTAGGGCCAATGGTAGAAGCCATTATCCGTGAATATGAGAATAAGGACATTTACAATAAAGAGCTTATTCAGCAACTGGTAAATACGCTGATCATCGTGGTAGCCCGGAACATTGCCCGCTACCTGCCAGAGCAGTTAAACATGGGCACCGAAGAAAAGGCAATGGATATTTTACAATACGTGCAAAGCAATATCTATTATCCCGAAAAACTAAAGGCCGATGTAATAAGCAATACCTTTAGTATCTCCGAAGCTTATATGGGCCGTTACTTTAAAAAGCACGCCAGCGAAACTTTGCAGCAATACATTATCAATTACAAAACAAAACTAATTGAGCACCGCCTGCAGTTTAGCGATAAGCGCCTGAATGAAATTGCCAATGAGTTTGGCTTTACCGATGAAAGCCACTTTAACAAGTTTTTCAGGAAGCAAAAAGGCAACAGCCCTAAAGAATACCGCAAAATGATACAATTGCCGCGCGCATCGTAACCAGGTGTAACACTTTGCATTGACAGGCGTCTTACTGCTGAATTCTGATTACATTAGCTGATATGACCCTTAAAACCCGGTGCCTGCTTGTCTTGCTTTTTTTATCATCAATCGCCTTTGCACAATCTTCCGGAGCCGCGAAACCTGATTTCACCCTTGTTATACTAACCGAAACCGGGCAGGCTGCAGAAGGTGCTACAGTAAAACTGATAAAAGACGATAAGCCAGTAAAATCGGCTATTGCAGATGCCCGCGGAGCAGCCCGCTTTGATGTTATACCAGCAGGTTCCTACCTATTTTCGGCAACTTATACAGGCTACAAACCGCAATTTAGTCGCACCTATAAATTTCCGGGGCATAATTATGCAGACACCATTAAGCTGCAGCCCTTAAACACGGCGCTCAAGGAGGTGAATATTGTGGCCCACGCTCCACTGGTACAGCAAAAAGATGGTAAAACCATATTAAATGTTGATGCCTCGGTCACCAATACGGGCTCTACCGTGTTAGAAGTGTTGGAGAAATCGCCGGGCGTTAGTGTTGACAGGAATGGCGGCATTTCCCTTCAGGGCAAGGCCGGCGTTATGGTGATGATAGACGACAAACAAACCTATTTATCAGGTGCCGATTTAAATAATTTATTGAGCAGCATGAGCTCGAGCCAGGTTTCGCAGATAGAGTTGATTACCAACCCAACCGCTAAATACGATGCCAGCGGCAATGCCGGCATCATCAATATTAAAACCAAAAAGAATAGGCAAAAGGGATTTAACGGCACGTTTACATCGTCGGTTGGGCAGGGTGTTTATCCTAAAAACAATAATAGCCTGGTACTTAATTTCCGTACCGGCAAAATCAATACTTTTTTTAATTATAGCATGAACCTGGTGCAATACCTCACCAATATATATGCCCTAAGAAAGTATTATGATGCCGGCAACAACATAACAGCCAAGCTCGATCAGCCTTCCTATTTTTCGGGCACATCGTTCAACAACACCATCAAAACCGGGTTAGATTATTCCGTTACCGACAAAACTACCATTGGCGTAGTATTAGGCGGCACGCTGGTTAACCGCAACGGCAACAACCGCGCAGTAGCAACCTGGTTAAATACCAGCGATATGGTTGACTCGGCCATATCAACCACCAACCACAACAAAAACCGGTTTAAAAACGGCTCGGTCAACTTAAACATAAGGCACACAATCTCCCCGTCGCAAACGCTTGGGGCCGATGTTGATTACCTGCATTACAATATCCAAAGCGAACAAAATTTTAACAACTCGTTGCTTGCACCGGGCGGCTACCAGGAACTGTCCAGGAGTAACATCCCCACATCCATCAGTATCTTATCCGGCAAGGTTGATTACAGCATTAAAACAGAACAGTATGGCACGTTTCAATCGGGCTATAAATCATCTTACAGCAGCACCGATAACGCCGCTTTATATGAAAACCTGAATAATGGGCTATGGTCCGAAGACTACAGTAAAAGCAACCAGTTTTTATATAAGGAAAACATTAACGCGGTGTATGGCACTTTTGAGAAAAAGTATGCTAAAGTAACCGCCCAGGCCGGCTTGCGGTACGAGTACACCAGCTATAAAGCCCACCAATTGGGCAATATCCTGCAGCAGGATTCAGCTTTTAAAAGAAATTATGGCGGCTTTTTCCCAAGTGGCTTTATCAGCTACCAGGCCGATTCCTCACATAGTTTTACATTAACCGCTGGCCGCCGCATCGACCGCCCTATTTTTCAAAACCTGAACCCTTTTTACTTTATCATCAATAAATACACCTACCAAACTGGCAACCCCTATTTGCTGCCCCAATACAGCTGGAATTTCGAGCTAAGCCACCAGTACAAAAACCTCCTTACCACTACACTGCTATACAGCAATATAAAAAATTACTTTTCTCAGCTGTTTTTAAACGATGCCGCCAAGGGAATCCTGTTGTATTCGCAGGGGAACGTAGGCAGCACGCATAATTATGGCCTGTCATCAACACTATCGGTATCGCCGGTTAACTGGTGGAGCCTTACCTTTCAGGCATTATATAACCATAAGCAACTGAAAGGCTTTAATGGGAATACCTATACCAGCCAGGCAGATCAGTTGAACATAAACACCAACAACCAGTTCACTATTGCTAAAATTTACACTGCCGAGCTATCCGGTTTTTACACCACCAGGGCCCGTAACGATATACAGGAGCAATTGTACCCAACAGGGCAGCTATCTTTAGGTATATCAAGGCCAATACTAAAAAAACGAGCTACTCTAAAATTCAGCGCGCGCGATATTTTTTACACCAACGCCATGGAAGGGCTTACGCAATTCCCCAATGCTACCGAGTATTTTAAATTGACACGAGATACCCGTGTATTTACACTGGCGTTTACCTATCGCTTTGGCAAATCATACAAAGTGGCCAGCCGGTCGGACGGTAGCGCGGGCGACGAGAAAGATCGGGTTGGGAATGGCTAATAAAAGGAGCTAAAAGCATAAAGCTGAAGGATAATTGAGAAATTAAAGTATACTGGCCGGGCAGGCGTTATTTTTTTGCCTTTGCTTCTCGTTTTTTTGGCGATATCATTTTGGTGATGGTTTTGCCATGAACAATATCCTTAGGATTCTTGACTTTGGCCAATGAATTTTCCCAGGCCTGCTCAATTAAAGCGGTTATGTAATCTTTGGGGAAATCATCAAGCTTGTTTACAAGCACGTATCGGTATTGACTGCCGTTACCCAACAAAAGGTTTTGTGGGTCGGCAATTTCTGATCCCCAATAAAATCCAAAATGTACGTTTTGATTGCCACTGCGATAGGCAGCTACCGAGCAAAAAGTTTGGCCCAACTTTTCTGTGGGCGACCAGCCGAAGGCCAACGCATTGTAGTTGTCATAAATAAGTTCATTAGCCTGGGGGTATAAATCCCACACAAATTCGCGCAGCCAGATTGCTTTTTCACGCACCCCGGGCGAAAACTCGTACAGGAACCTGAGTAAATCGGTTACTTCTTCTTTGGGCATGGCTTGCTGGTTTGGTATGTTAAATATATCAACATAAACCTTGCAAAGCAACAAGCTGGCGTAAATCAAGTTGTCGCTAAATGAATATGGCTGAAGGTTGCCGATTTATATCCCCCAATTGGGCTAAAGCCCTATTTCTGTTGGATCTTTGTCCGTTGGCTGAAGCCAACGGCAATGAATGTTTTAATTCATTGCCGTCCCTTTTAAGGGGCGGATAAGCATAAATTGGAAGTTAAGGGCTTTAGCCCAAAGTCCGTTAGTAACAACTTGATTTGCAGCCCAGGCAGATCGGCATGGCGAAATCAAAAAAACTATAAAGAAGAGCAACAACCAATGGCAAGGGCAACTGGCAACAAGCGACGTGCCTGCTCTACCACTGAGCTACAATAGCGAGCTTTTGAAGGCTGACGTTAAAGGCCGGGCTCGAACCGGCGACCTGGGATTTTGGAGATCGAAGTAACACTTGTTTAACGACACCTTAACCACCGGTTATTGCTATTTACATTTTTATTAAACCACCCCTGATGGCCGGGATACTAACAAAGGGCAACAGGCAATAAGTATTTCTGCGTCATGCTCTAACCAAACTGAGCTACTGCGGTTATCCGCAGGCTGGACTTGAACCCGCGACCCTGACGTCCCAAATCGAAGTATTACTTATTTACGACACCTTTATTAGTTTCCCAGCCTCAAAAAGGGTTGGGTATTCATTAAAAAAATGGCCTTCAGACCGCGCATAATATCAAGAAGGGTAACTGACAACAAGTGACTTGCACCTTGCGGTGCCCCTGCTCTATCATCTGAGCTACTGCAGCCTAAGCTACAGGCCGGACTTGAACCGGCGACCCGGGGGTTATCAATCGAAGTAACACTCGTTTACGACACCTTCTTTTTATTTTTAATAACATAAGAAGCAACAAACGACCAGGAAACGGGGACTCGCGTTAGGGACTCGAACCCTCATCACAGCTTGCGCCACAATGCCCTCCCCTTATTGGCGAAGTAATCCTGATCTACGGCATTCTTAAGCCCCCCCAGCCCCCTAAGGGGGAGCCGGAAGTTTTCTTAATTCCCCCTTTAGGGGGTTAGGGGGCTCAGATTTCCACCTTATTGATTTCGCTTAAAGCTGAATTCCCTTTTTCAAGGGCTTCCAGTACTTCAAACACTTTATCGCTCCAGCCGGCTACCAGGTAAACATCGTTTTGCATTACCTGCAATGGTACCTTGCTGTAGCCTTTTAAATCAAACAGGTACAGTTTTGCCTTCGGCGCAACTGTTGTTTTATAACGCAACCACAATGCGTGGATATAATCGCCGCTTGCTGGTATGCTGTTATATAGCTGGCAGTCGGTAAATAACATTACCTTATCCATTTGCACGTTACGGTCAAGCAGGTCTTTGATTACCAGGTAACCGTTGGTTGAATAACCAACCTCGCCTTCGCGTTTGTAAAATTCCTGCACATTGTTCAATATGTTGTGGCGTGGTACCGTAATGGTTTTCCATGTATCGCCAAACATACCCACTTCTACATTTTTACAGCGCGATTGCAGCAACATGGCCAACATCAGGCCAACATCGTATAGCAAAATTTTTGATTTTGCCGATACCGCTGTTTGCATCGAGCCGGATACATCACAGGCCAGCAATACCCTGGTATCGTGATCGAAGCCTTTGATGTTTACCGCGCTTGCCTGTACTGCTTTTTCCAACGCATCCAGTAACTCGCCGGTATAGCCTTTGTTGCCTGTTAACAGCGCTTTAAGCTTTTGACCTAAGCCTTGTACAGGGGTTACGCTTCCGGCACTTAACAGTTCGCGGTATGCAGCCAGGTAACGGAACGGAAACTGCTTTGCCTTTGCCACTTTATCGGCATCGGCAAGTGTTGCGCATACCTTTTGGATATGGGCATAACTTACACCGGCTTCCTGTATGTTTCGCAGATTACGCAATAGTGCCATATAACCCAACTTGCCGCTATCTATCAACTCCTCCCATTTGTTGCGAAAAGCCATCGCTTTGGCCTCCTGGCTATCGTAATTAAGCTGCCCTAATGCCGATAGTTCGGTTTCCCAGGTGTATGGGGTTTGCAACGTGCCGCTTACTATTTTGTTAAACACCAGTTGCTGTGCATCATCCTTTGCTTTTGGATGTACCAGGAACAAAGCATCGCGCATTTTTATAGCGGTATCGCGGTTGTACTTGGCAAACTGGTACTCGTCAAAGTTATTAAATGCGGCCCGCAGGCCTTTTTGCATTTGCTTTGATAAGCGGTTCAGTTTTTTGGGGCCTGTGCGCTGGTTTAGCATTTCGTAGCAGGCCAGCAATTCGGTTATTTCGTCGGCGCGGTTAACAACCCCGGCTGTAACCCGGGCAACCAAATCGTCGCCCGAGTGCAGCTTAGCCAATTCAGTAGCCAAAACTAATGGCACCGAACGCATGTACATTTTGGTACGGGCATATACTGCCAGCCTGCCCACAAATACGGGCTTGCACTTATATATAATATTGCGCAGGCGCTCCATACGGTCATCGTTTTTTTCGTAAAAGGAATCGCTCAGGCTCCAGGTTACTACCAGGGTATACAGTTCCATCTCTGGCGATAGTGCAAACGCTTTTGCACCCTCGTGATTAGTGAACTGATTTTTTACTTTGCTTAACAGGTTAAATTTCATTGTTACCTCCTTTTATTTGTTTTGATGATACAAAGGTTAGGAGGTGCTGCGCAGCCTATTTGCGCAGTAAAAATTATTTTTATTTTTTTTGAAAAAGATTAGAAGGAGTGGTAACTATACGTAACCTTACCAAGCATTTATGAACTTCTTTCCCTACGAAAACTGTTATATTACCAGCGCCCTATCATATGAAGATGCGCAACTGAAATTAGAAGAAATTTTATCACCGGGTAAGGGCTTGTTTTCACCAATACCATATTTTAAAGGCTACATTGCAAATGGCGTGTTCCAAATCTCGCCCGATATAACTTACCGTAATTCATTTCTGCCTCAAATAAAAGGGGTGATACAAGCAAATTCAAAGGGATGCAGCATAAATTTGACAATGAGAATGTATACCGCAGTCGAGGTATTTGCAACGTTGATTGCAATCGGGTTCGGTATTGCAGGATTAATAAGTGTAATTTACGATAGCATCGACAGTAATCTCAAACCGGTCGACTTCAGTCTGTTTTTAGGGGCGTTATTAGTGTATATATTAGCGACCGCTGCCTTTAAGGCAGAAAGCATAAAGGCAAGGGAGAAGTTGCTCGAAATATGGGATGGTGAGTTGATTAAAAATAAATAATTTAATATTTTCTTGTTTAATAAAATATTTATGTATCATTGCAGCATGAAAAATACAATATGTATACAATGTCAATTCCCCCAGCTGATTTATCAGAGGAGATAGCTATGTATTCATAAAAACGATATAAACTAACGCAATCCTCTTAGATAAACCTAAGGGGATTTTTTGTTTTACAGGGTAGTATATCAATGGTCAGATTACTCCGTTTGGAACGGAGAGGCTCCCGGTTCGAGCCCGGGTTACCCTACTATGGAAATGTAGCTCAATGGTCAGAGCAGCACCCTTATACGGTGTCGGTTAAAGGTTCAAGTCCTTTTATTTCCACTATAAAACAGTTGTTTACATAAATGCAGTTAAAACTAAAACGATGCGATGAGCGGATAAAGATAATTTTATAATGCCTTGGCCGGTTGCCCGAGTGGTTTAAGGGAGTCCTCTGCAAAAGGAATGTTCGCAGGTTCGAATCCTGTACCAGCCTCAGTTTATTTTCCTGTGGTGCAATTGGCAGCACAACTGATTTTGGTTCAGTTGATCGTGGTTCGAATCCATGCAGGAAAACTCATGCGCTTTATTTATTAAAATACGCATGTTAAATTATAATTACGTATTATTCGGTATGTTCTGTCGTATTGATGAATTATCTCGCCTGCGCTATTTTTAATATCAGGCTTTTATTTTTTGCCTATGGTTTAACCCCCACTGCACTAATGTTTCTGTAACGGGAAAAACACTTAGCCCATAATCGGTGATAGAATAATTTACGGTAACAGGCCTGGTATCCATCACTGTTCTGGAAACAAGCAGGTTCAATTCCAGGTCCTGTAATTCTTTAGACAGCATCTTGGCAGAAATTCCTTCAATTTCCCGCTGCAGCTTCTTAAACGTATTTTTCTCGGCAACATGGTTATTCAGGTGCCGCATAATCCGCAGTTTCCATTTCCCACCCAATATTTCCAGGCTATCTTTAATGGCAGCCAATTCCTGGTCGCAGCTTGCTTCCTGTATGTTCCCGTTGATATTGATAGTGGCCATAATTATTGATAGTTAACCAAAGGTAACCGGTTACCTTTGGTTAACCCATAACAAAAATAAACTACCAGGCTTTACTTTTGGCATCATGTTAATTAAATAAAAATGAAAAAACTTAATTATTACGTGCTGGATGTATTTACCGATCAGAAATATAAAGGCAATCAGCTCTCGGTAGTTTATACCGACGATGAACTTGAGCTGAGTCAGTATCATGCCATTTCCCGGGAATTTGGCTACTCCGAAACTTCATTCGTAAATTATTCAACAACCGAAAACGCGCTGAAGGTACGCTCGTTTACCCCGGCAGAATTTGAGGTTGTAGGCGCCGGCCATAACCTGTTGGGCGCGGTGTGCCTGGCTTTGATAAAAGGTTGGGACATTTTTAAACACCAGGATGGGCCTCCGTCTGTAATAATCGCGGATACAAGAATCCCGCTGCAGGTTACCCAACATGGCGGGCTTCCGTACGTGGCCATGAAACAGCAGCCGGCCGGGATAATAACAGAATTGCCTGCCGGTTTGGTTGCAAAGGCTATTGGATTGAATTTAAAAGATTTAGAGTTAAACAACTGGAAAGTCACCGTTGTTGAAACAGAAGTTGCCCACCTGATGGTGCCTGTAAAAGATTTGGACACATTGCAACGTGCGGTGCCCGATAAGGCACTTTTGAAACAACTCTCTGCAAAATACCAATTTGAGGGCTTTTACCTGTTTACCACAAATGGCCAGGATGCCGGTTATGTTGCCGAAACACGTTTTTTTAATCCCGGCATAGGGATTGATGAGGACCCTGCAACAGGTACGGCTGCGGGCCCACTGGCCGGTTACCTGGAAAAGCTGGGACATATTAAGCAAGGGCAGGATTATCGAATATTGCAGGGCACAGCCGTTAAGCACCCATCGTCAATCCATATCAAAGTTGAAGAAAACGGCATTTGGGTAAGCGGCTCGTCAGTTATTGTCATGGAAGGCACCATATACCTGTAAAAGGCCCGGCAAGCGGCATTTATTCCTTTTCATAGTAGTCTACCGGCGCATCGGCCGCACTGCCTATAGCACCACCCAGGCTAAACTTGTTCCCGGTAAGGCCTATATATTTTGCCTCGCTGTTGTAATCATTATCAAAAATGATGCGGTTACGCTCGGCGCCGTTTACGTTTTCTTTAAACAGCTTATAAGTGCCGCTTTTTTTCAAAACGTGTTTAAGATAGTATTTGTAATTAGTGGCCGAAAAGTTGTAAACGGTGCCATTGCCCGGCTTATAGGCGCTGCTGTCGGTTGGTGGCGGGCAATAACAGGTTGTCCCCCGGTATTCCCAGCTCCCGTTAAGGTTAATGCCGGTGTTATTATCTTTTTTACAGGCGAATAAAAACAAAGCGATGGCGCCTGCCAGTAATATTTTTTTCATTGATACTCAGGTTTATTAAGCTTATTACGGTTGCGATAACGAAAATGCTACAGTAAATTATTGGCCAATAACTAAAATTTCAGTATTATCGTGACAGGAACCTTTTACAATTAAAATGAATATTATTAAACATCTTACGAAGATATCCGTCTTTTTACTTTTCATAGCCGTATTGCAAAGCTGCGGCGGCCCCAGTGGTCCGGGCATTTATAAAAACGAAAAAATAAGTTCAGGCGATCAAAGCCGCTTTCATGATTTAAACGACAAACTGTTTGCCGCGCTGAAAACCAATGACGAACCCCAGCTGGAATACATTATGTCGCAGGATTTTATAGCTGTTACCAACAGGAAAAGAGTTGTTGAACTGGTAAGTAATCGTTTTAAGGAAGATGATTACAAGTTACTTGACGAGTACTACGTGGTTAATCGCTACATTCATGGCGATACCATTAAACCGGCCTTAACTGGTGGCAAATACACCGTTTACTGCCCCGGCGGTGTTAAAGAGATGTACATTGCCTTTTTTGTGCCCAAACACATTGCCAACCAGTATATGATAACCGCACTTTATTGCAAATACGATTATGGCTGGAAACTTAGCCAGCTGGAAACCAACGCCTATGCCAAAAACGGGAAAAGTATGACAGCGCTTTTAGCAGATGCTAAGGCTGCTTACACAAAAGGCTTCCTGGTTAACGCCCTGAATGACGGCGCTTCGGCTATCAATTGTTCAAGACCAAGCAGCCTCTGGAAATATGATAGTGAAGCCGAAGCCGGTGAGTTTTACAGCAACGTTTTAAACCAGGTATCTGCGAAGTATCGGGTTCCGTTGCCCATTAAAGGCGCGCCAACCCACCTTGAAATTATACGCATTTTTACCCAGGAAGATAAGGAAGGCACATTCCCGATGATATATTACCTAACCAATATTAAGCTAAGCGACACTACAGCTATCAAAAAAGAGAATGAAGTGATCAGGAAAGTGATAGACAAAACCATTCCCGGCATTGATAAGGATAATAAATATGTGCTATATTCTGCTTTTAACGAATGGCCAACGGGCGTTAAAACCGTCGAGCATTTTGATATGAAGCAAAAAATGTAATTAAGCAGAAGGCTTAAGGCGGAAATCTAAAAGCCAGATTGCAAAGAAAAGGAGCTATGGATAATAGTTCCTTTTTTGTTTGCTATTCGCTATCCTCGTTTTTAATACCTTTTAGCAAAGCATAAATAGCCATGGCATGGCCGTGGCCAAGGTCAAAGTCGGTTTTAAGCCAGATCACAATGTCGCCTGCTTTTGCTTTCAATTCGCCGTCTTGTGTAAAACCCTTTTCTTCAGCTATCGCCCTGAAGTCTGCCGGGCCTTTGCCTGTTTTGGTTTTGATGGTTTTTAAATATCCCTGGAATGACATAGTTGGTTATTTAGTATTGATTTATCGGGATAAATATAAAAAAACGACAATTGATGGGGCTGCATTAAAAAGCCTTGTTGGTAACCTCAACTAAATAAGTCAGCCCGGTTTCATCAACCTGCAATTTCACTGCATAGTTTTCCAGGCCGCTATCTGCCAGCAGGCGGTAAATATCCTGTTCTGTGCGTTCAATCAGGATCCAGTCTGATAGGTATTCCATGTAAATGCGGTAGGGATTATGGTGCTTAATGTTGGTGAAAAATATCTTCCCGCCCGCAGCCAGGTTTTGTTTTAAGGCAGATAAAACCCTGGTTATTGCCTTATCACTTAAGTAATCAAATACACCACCAATAATAATCAGGTCATATTGTTGGTTAAGCGTGCGGGCAATTTTATAAATGTTGCCATGAACGGCACTCACATTATACTTAATGGCTTCGAGGTTTTGCATCGAACAGGCCAACGCATCCCTATCCGCATCAACAATAGTAATATCAATTTGTGTACCCTTTATCAGGTCGATGTTTAAGCGGATATCTTCAGATGTGCCGCAACCTATCGACATAATACTTGCCAACGGATTGCCGGTTACAACTTTTTTTATCAGTGCCGATTGGTATTGCACCTTTTGAATATGCTGTTTGCAGATATCGGATGTTAAAAAGAAATCTTCCAGCAGGTGTCCGGTAGTGCCGGGAACAGCTTTGTTTTCGCCGGATATTAGATGGCCGATAGTCTCAAAATCGCCCTGGTATCCCCTGGGCCACTGCTGCGCCTTATTCACAAACGGCGAAGTAGCGGCAACGCTCCGGATGTTGGGGATCAGGTTGATAATATCTTCGCGGTGATTGCTTATTTCCAGGCCGTTCACCAGCTCTTTAAAATATTTGAAAAACAACTTAAGTGATCTGCCATCGATAGTGGCCACGGCGGCTACATTAGTATCCAGTTTTTTTAATTGCGCTACAGACATACGGGGTGTTTAATTATAGTGCAAGGTAGGCCGGGCTGGGTTAATTATGATAGTGGATTTTACGTGATTTGGCGTCCAAACATATCGTATTTGTACGGAATTTTCGCCGTCATACATCATTGACATTGTTGCTGGTAAATACTTACTGGATTGATTAAAACCCAGGTAAAGTTTAATTTTGTTCCAGCATACATTTACCACGCCATATGTCGAAAAATAAAAAAGGGAAAGTAGTACCATTAAAGCCGGTTCAGCTAAGTGCGGAAAAATATATAAAAACACAGGCGCGCCTGTTACCCATTGCCGAATGCATTATAAACGAAGATTGGGAAACCGCAGGGATAGCCAATATCCTTGTTGCCAGGAAGCACAAAAACGGCAATTTAACCATCGGACTATTTTTGGTTGATATGTATTGCCTTGGCCCTAAGGATGCATTATATGAGTTTAACCTGAGCCCGGAAAAATATGACGAGTGGAAAGACAAGTTGGCCTATGGGATAATAGCGTGCGACTATGTTTTAGCGCACAATATTATTTATGGCGCCGTTGCCTATGCCGAAGACTATGGTTTTAAACCGCATAAGGACTTTGAAATTGCTCAGTATATTTTAGAAGAGGACAGCGAGGATATTGAACTGATAGAAATAAAGTTTGGCGTGGATGGCATGCCCTGTTTTGTGCCCGGCCCTAATGACTCCGACCACAAGATTCAAACCATCATCAATACACTTAACCGCACCGCGGGCTACGGCAACTATACATTTTTGGGCGATGGCGATGACTGGGACGATTTTGACGACGAGGATTGGGATGATGACGATGAAGAAGAAGATGATGATGACGACGATTTTGACGAAATACAGGCTGGCATAAATGAACTGTTGCTGGATGGTTATGAAAAAATAAGCGCGGTATATGACGAAGTTTTGCGAACAGACGGTGCCAGGGAAGCGCTTAAACAACCTTTTATTGGCTTAAAATATCGCCTGAGCAACGATACCAAAGAAACAGCCTATATGAAATTTGATAGTGCGGCAGAAGAAAACGAATATTTCCGCCTGCTAAACCTGGCATCGGTTGACCATGAATATGACCTGGTAATAACGGGCGTACGAAAAGCCATTGCTAAATATACCGGTTCGGCACCATGGTATATGCTATGGCATTCGGCGCTCCAAGCCGACAGGCAGCATGATGAGAGCTATAGGATAGCCGAAGTGATGTACATTGCGTTTCCCGATTATTTGCCCGCCAAAGTGAGCTATGCCAATATGCTTATTGATACCGAAGAGCCGGAAGGCGTACTTGCTGTGTTTAACGGACAGCCAGACCTGGGATATGTTTATCCCGACCGTAAGGTATTTAACCTTACCGAAGCTGCAAATTACTATGCCTGTATGTGCCGCTATTTTACTGCGATTGATAATATCGACTCGGCCGATATGTATATGGAAGCCATCATCAAAAATGACCTGACCGATCAATTCGGTATCCAGGTGGCCATACGCCAGCTTTGCAAGGCAAAAATGGAAAAGCTTGGCATCTTAACAGATAACGAAACCGCCGATGATGAATAGGCTGTGCTAAATGATTTCAGGCCCGGTTATTTGAAAGGTAAAAGCATTATATTGCCGTTACCAATTAACAACCCTAAAAATCATGATCAAACGTATTATCCTTGTCTGCACGGTGCTTGTCTTTATAACCTTAGGTTTTGCTCTTGCTCAATCAACAGCCGGCAATAAGCCGGTTTCGCCGCGGATGCGGATTATCATTGATAACGATTTTAGCGGCGACCCGGACGGCTTATTTGCCCTTACGCATTTGATGTTATCGCAATCGGTAGATGTTAGGGGAATCATAGGCTCGCATCTTAAGGTGGGCGATGGTTTTGATCCTTCAAAAACCCAGGCAGACAATGCCGCAAAAAAAGCGGCAGAACTGTTAGTTATCCTGAAAATGAACGGGCGGGTGCCTGTAGTAGCCGGCTCAAACACCGGGATGCTAAACGATACCACCCCGGTTAAAAGTGCTGCAGTTGATATGATTATTAAAGAGGCCTTGCGGACCGATACGCAATTGCCACTATATGTAGTCTGTGGTGCCGGGCTTACCGAAATTGCATCTGCGGTTTTAACCAACCCAGCTATTGCCGGCAAGCTTACCCTGATATGGATAGGCGGTCCCGAATATGCCGACCTGGCTTTGCCCCCGCCAGGCTACTCTAACCCCGAATACAATTTAAATATTGATATTGCTGCAGCCCGCGCGGTTTTTAACCATTCGCAATTGAAGTTGTGGCAGGTGCCGCGCAATGCATACCGCCAGGCTTTGCTGCCGTATTCGCAGCTGCAACTCAAAATTAAGCCCCAGGGCGAGGCCGGTAAATATCTGGGTAATGTAATCGAAGCCCTGATGGCGCGCATTCAGCAATGGCATCTGAATATTGGCGAAACGTATGTTTTAGGAGATAGCCCCCTGGTATTACTCACAGCCCTGCAATCATCGTTTGAGGCCGATCCGTCAAGCAGCGAATATGTACTTAAAAATTGCCCGAAGATAAATGCGCAGGGTGGCTACGACTATAATGCCGGCGGCCGCAACATCCGGGTATACACCCGATTGGATATTAACCTGATGTTTAATGATTTCTTTGCGAAACTGGAGTTAAATAACAAATAACCCTTCTGGATTATCAAAAAAAGATAGTTTATAAATTACAAGATAAATTTATAAACTTAAAAATGTCGTTTATTCATATGCAGATCGATAAGTTGTATAGAATAATAACCTATTTACCTTGTTTTAAGTACAGCAAACAGGCAATGAAAGCGTTATTCCCGGCGATTTAAGGTAGAAAACAGAGTTGGTATTTAAATTGTAAATGATTTAATACATCATTTGAAAAACAATTTTTATAAACAATTAAAAAAATCTATCATGAATTCATTACTGTATATCATTGCCGTTATCCTGATCATAGGCTGGGCAATCGGCGCGTTTGTTTACTCTGTAGGTGGTTTAATCCACATCCTGTTGGTTATTGCTATAATAGCATTAGTACTCGGTTTTTTACGCAGGGATACGGCAATATAACCAGCTATTCTAAATAACATTCAACCCCGGTCTGCAAAACAGGCCGGGGTTATTTTTTTAACTGCGCAGGTACGATGCGCCGTTAATGTCAATTATACCGCCACTGCTAAATTCCATTTCCGGTGATGCGTAAATTGCTACCAACTTGGCCACCTCTTGGGTATTTGCCACGCGGCCAAAAGGGCTTTGGTTTTTTATTGCCTGCCCGGCCGGACTGTTCAAAATGTCGGCAGTCATATCTGTTTCTGTAAACCCTGGCGCTATAACATGTATGCTTACACCCTTTGGCGCCAATGCAATAGCCAATGATTGGCTCAGGGAGTTCAGCCCTGCCTTACTTGCACCATAAGCAGGGCAATCAGGCTCACCGCGGAATGCCCCACGGGATGAAATGTTCACTATTTTACCGCCGCCCTGCTCCGCCATCTGCCGGCCTGCAAAGTAACACAGGTTGGCAACACCCATCAGGTTAACATCAATGGTTTGTTTCCACATAGCCAGCCAGTGAGTATAATCAGCATCCATAATCTTGTGTTCCAGGAATACACCCGCATTGTTCACCAATACATCAATCCCGTTATGCTTTGCTATAAAAGCCTTCATAAAGGTTTCAACCGCGCTGGCATCCTGTATTGCCAATTGCCATGCACTGTGCCCGGTTCCCGGCAGCAAGGCAATTGTTTCTTCGGCGGCCTGCTGATTGCTTAAGTAGGTTATAGCAACCTGTGCACCCGCAGCTGCGAATAACTGCGCGCAAGCCCGCCCTATACCGCGCGATCCGCCCGTGATTAAAACCCTTTTGTTTGTAAAATCAAATGTCATGATAGTCTTGTTGCTTGGATAACAAATAACGGAAGCCTAAGTCATAAGCGCATCAAAATTTAAGTTTACGCTGTGGTTTTATGTAAAAAACATACTCAGTCCGGTCAAGGTTTCACATTTCCTGTACATAATTTAATCCGGCATTCATATCATCAAAAAAATCTCTACTTTTAACTATCACTTCCACATTATGAAATACTTCAGCTTTAAAACGATACTGAGCCTTAGCCTTTTTGCCTGCACGGCAACTTATGCGCAGCAGGAAACCATTGATACAGCGGCCTTCCGTAAAATCAGGAACGCCGAGCTTAACAGTTCCCAAATTCCGCAAATTGCGCATTACCTTACAGATGTTTCGGGGCCAAGGCTCACCAATTCGCCCGGCTACAAGCGGGCCGCCACCTGGGCTGTTGAAACTATGAAAAAATGGGGCTTAACCAATGCTAAAATGGAGCCCTGGGGCGAATTTGGCAAGCAATGGGAGGTGCAGGATTTTAGCATATCAATGCGTGCTCCGTATGTGCAATCTGTACGGGCATATCCAGGCCCATGGAGCGCTAATACCAAAGGCTTACAGCAGGGGCAGGTAATACTGCTTACACCTGCAAACGCCATGGATACCGCTTACCTGGCCAGCCATGCAGCCGATTTTAAAGGCAAATTTGTGTTGGTAACCGGCGGTGCCGCCAGTAGCGCCGAAAGATTTGAACCATCGGCAACCCGATTGGCAGATACTGCCCTGGCTAATCTTAAAGATGCCTACATGATTGATAAATCGACGATACAGATGTATAAAGGCTACTTCAAAATTTTTGCGAAGGTTGATGAATTGCTTAAATCATCCGGTGCGCTGGCCCACATTACTACCGGCAGCAATAACCATAACGGAACCGTGGTTGTGCAGGGTTATGGCGGTTACAAAACAACCGCGGCCGAAACCGTACCCAAAGTAACCATGTCGGCCGAAGACGGGCAAAAAATAAAAAGGCTCATCCTATCCGGCCACAAAGTAGAATTGGCTTTAAATATCAGCGGCAACCTCACAACCGATGATCCCAAAGGCTACAACGTGGTTGCCGAAATTCCTGGCACCGATGCTAAACTGAAACCCCAGCTGGTAATGCTTGGCGGCCATCTTGATTCATGGCAGGCCGCCACGGGTGCCACTGATAACGCCGCCGGCTGTATTGTGATGATGGAGGCCGTGAGATTGCTGGATTCATTGGGACTTAAACCTAAACGAACCATCCGTATAGCCCTTTGGAGCGGTGAAGAACAGGGCTTGTTAGGTTCTTTTAATTATGCAAAAAAACATTTTATGGATGGTACAACATTCGCCCTAAAACCCGAACAAGCAAAAGTATCAGCCTATTTTAACCTTGATAACGGCACCGGCAAAATAAGGGGTATTTATGCCCAAAATAACCAGGCTGTAAAACCCATATTTACGGAATGGTTTAAGCCATTTGCCGATCTGGGTGCCCAAACCGTAACTATGAGCAACACTGGCTCAACAGACCACCTCAGTTTCGATTGGGCGGGCATCCCCGGTTTTCAGTTTGTGCAGGATCCTATTGATTACGAAACCCGCACTCATCACAGCAACCTGGACGATTATGACCACCTGATAATTGACGACCTTAAACAAGCTGCCATCATTGTGGCCTCGTTTGTATACCAAACCGCCACCCGCCCCGATATGCTGCCCCGCAAACCGCTGATTAAAGAAAATTTTGTGTTTGATGGGTTTTAGGGATGAATGAAAACCAGCATTTAAAAAATGCCGGCGGGTTATTTTGCTTCAACAGCAGTTTAAAAGATAACCGTTAACATCCGTGTGCATTCACCATATCCCGAAATTTCCCCAACCCGCTTATGATGCTGTCACTTTACCTGCAAACTTACCCCCCTTTACAAATTATACTGCAATATAAACTTCGTAAGTTCCACCGGGTTTTTCAGATTCAGTTTTTGCATGATGTTTTTGCGGTGTGTTTCAACAGTATAAATGCTTAAGTGCAGGTGATTGGCCATTTGCTGGTTGGTATAGTCCTGCTTGATAAATTGCAGCAATTCGGTTTCTCTTTTCGTAAGCTGAAATTGCTTTAAAAAAGGGTCGGCGTCATCAAATGTGGAGTTAACAACCGGCGGTTTGTACGGAAAGCATTGCTGCCCCTGGGCTACTTGCCGCATTACCCTCAATAGCTCCTCTTTTTCGGCATTTTTAAACAGGTAACCATCGGCGCCGGTGGCCTTTGCTTTTTCAATAAGGTGTTGTTCGTTATAGGTAGATAGCATTACCACCTTTATTTTGGGATAGTAAGACTTTATCCGTTTAAGCACCTCGAAGCCATTAATGCCCGGCATGTTAATATCAAGCAATACCAGCGTGGGCGTATGAGTATGCAGCAACCCCAACACCTCTTTCCCATTTGCCGCCGTATTCATGATCTCAATATCCGGCTCATTTTGCAATAACATGCTGAGCCCGTTTATAAATAATGTATGATCATCTGCTATGATCACTGATAGTTTTTCAGTTGTCATTTCCATCGTACTAATTACTTGTAAACCTATGTTTTATTACCGCCGCAAAAAATACAAACAGCTTTGTATTGCACGCCTTGCCGCCACCCCATAAAATTGTATCGTTAAAAACAACTAATAATTGCACCGGAAAGCAGCACTGTTGTAGCCTTAACAAACGGTACAAGATACACAAACAACTAATACGTTAAACCCCAAAGCCATGGAATATATCCTTGTAACAATAGCAATAATGCTGATATGCATCACGGCGCTTACCCGACAAAATAAAAACACCTATTAAACCCAATACCAATGAAAACCTTTATCTCCACTCTTTTAACCATGTTTTTTTACATTGTTGCCTATGCACAGCAAAGTAACACCAAAACGGAAACCGGCAGCGGCAATACCGCGCAGTTTGTTTCGCCCATATCCTTACAGGTACTTGTTGGCAGCCAGGGCATAGGCGCCGATGTGAAATATGGTTTTTTGCCAAAATTATCCGGCCGGCTTGGCTTTGGTATCATCCCGATAAATGCAAACAGGGGCTTCCAGTTTTTCGGTTTCCCGGTACAGGGGCAGTTTTCAACCAGTTTCTCTAATGTTCATTTGCTGGCCGATTATTCGCCTTTTAATACCAATAGCTTCCGGCTGGTAGGCGGTGCCTCATATATTACACAAGGTAAGGCAACTGCCGTTATTACACCATCTGGTGGTTATAACATCGGGAGCCAATCGCTCACCAAAGATCAGATTGGTGTGCTGCAGGCCGATGTTACGTGGAAAGGTGTTGCGCCTTACCTGGGCATCGCCCTTTTTAAAGGATTTCCGGGCCGGCTTTTAAATGTAAACCTTGATGTTGGTACATATTACCTATCCAGGCCAGGCACTTCGTTTACGGGCACAAAGCTACTATCAGATAACGACGCCAATAATATACAATTCAATAAAAATATGCAGGGCTATCGTTGGATGCCTGTTGTTCAGCTCAATTTTAATTTACGAATCAGATAAAATATCATCATGAAAAACACCTTTAAACTCCACTCACAAATTAACCCGGCAAAACAGGGTAGTGCGCTTATTAATATTTTTTTAATGATTGCGTGCATGGTACTGGTACTAACCCTGAATAGCTGCCGGAAACCCAATGAAGGCATAGCACTCACCATTAACGAAACCACGCTTACCAAAGCGCCTGTGTTATTACGTTTTGCCAACGCTAATGCAAATTCCACTAATCAGCCCGGCGATTTTGATGTTAAAATAACCGGCAGAGATGCAGCACTGGTACAAATGGACGGTGGATCGACCAGCGATTTTAAGGCCTCGCATGGCTTTTTACCTTTATCGCTTACCGCCAACGCTGCTCCCTCTCCTTCGTCGCCGGTAACATTCAATGTATCGGCCGATATCCCAGGGTATGCGCCCATAGTGCAAACCGTTACCATTACAAAAGATAGTGCAAAAATTGTTGATGTTGGCGTGGTTGAATATGCCAACCCACCAGCAGGTACATCTGTTTTGGCAACTACCACACCCTTATCCAACGGCGTATCTGCCGGGGCAACCCTTAACCTGCCGCAACGGTCGGGCATGGTTGAAACGGCACAGATTAAAATTTTACCCGGCACAGAAATGCTTGATGCAGATGGCTCGGCTATAAACGCATCGGCGTTAACATCCAATATTGTTGATTTCAGCGCCGTTTCTACAACTTCATACGGAGCCTTTCCCGGAGGTTTTAGCCCTACCAATGTGATAGATAAGGCGGGCAACCAGGTTAATGGCGGCAATGCCATCAACTTTGTGTCGGCGGGTTTATTGTCCATTAAAATGTCGGCTGCCGGTACACAGGTAAGGCATTTTTCGCAGCCTATACAGGTGAGTATGAAGCTGGATCCTAACACCACAAACTTTATTACCGGCAATAATATTAAAGCCGGCGACACCGTGCCGCTATGGAGCCTTACCGAAGAAACCGGGCAATGGAAAAGCGAAGGCGATGTAACTATAACTAATGATAGCAGCGGCAACCTTATTGCCAATTTTGAAACCTCGCATCTGTGCTGCTTTAACCTTGATTGGAGTTGGGCGGTGGCCGGGCATCCATACGGCACCTGTTTTACGCCGCTAACCGTGCGCATTCACTGCGGGGCGGGCAACAGCGGTATTTATGATGTAACCATTGTTACACCCAACAACCAATACCTGGCCGGCGCCCATGGCGAATTTGTACACGATGGCGATGTAGTAGTATTTCCATATGTGCCCAGCATTGCGCAATGCAAGGTTGTTATCAGCAGCTTTAACTTATACCTTAACCCGCGGCTGCCCATACTTGCACAAACCGGCCTGTTTAACCCATGCAGCCAGGGTTCTGTCGATTTGAGTTTTGGTAGCCCGGCTACGCCTTCGCTCATCAATGTTACCCTTAATATGCAGGGCTATTGCAGCAATAAAAACATCAACTTGTTACCTTCAGGCTGGTTTTTCCTTTACGATGTTGGTGCAGCGCGGCTCAATCAAAACGCATGGACTTACGCCTACGTAAACCGGGGCGTTATCCAATATGCTTTTGGCGCAGGTATTACAGGCAGCAATGGCAGGTATAGCATTAAATTATTTAACGGCGATCAATATTACATGTACGCTTACAATAGCTACGTATGGTACCAAACATCGGTGTTTACCATGGCGCCGCGAAACTTCACTTTACCGTCTGCAAGCGGTATAAATGGCTCGGCTATTTATGATGCAGGCAGCAATACCCTAAACATCACTGCTAAATTTAGCGTGCGCTGTCATTAAAAGAAATTGGCCGTTAGGTTAATAAATAGGGGAGAGGCCCCGTCAATAGAAATATTGCGGGGCTTTGTTGTTTTTTAGGATGACAAGGCGATATATCAACAGGCTGGCCGATGATTGTGCTTTGATGATTTGCGAACGATTTTTTATCGCGCTCAAGGGTGGGATAAAATCACTTTCGTTTATTTATATCCTCTGTTACAATTTGTTATGATTATTGTTGAACAAAAAAATGTACCTTTAAACAGCCCATTTCGTTACAAGTATACCTAATCTTCACAGCTCATGGCCCAACCACTTAACGCCCCCTCAATACAACAGTCCACCAAGCCTGTAAGGTCGGTACTTCAATACATGCGGATGGCTTACCGGATACAAATGCTTACGATTATATTGGGTATCGTATTTTATCTGCTGGCCTCTTATTTCAGGGTGAACTATATTTTTGAAAAATCGAGGTCAATAGACCTTATTTTGTCTACAAACAAGGTACTTGCCAGGCATCTTAACAAAAAGCTCACGCCCCAATATATTGATAGCGTACGTACAGATATGACGCATGAAATGGCTCACGGCGGCTACATGGCAATACCGATAGACCGCTTTATGACAACAGATAGCGTTATCCGCATGGATAATGATAAGCAGGTGATTGAAAGTTTAAGCAAACTTTCAGATACGGCAGGCTATAATCCCAATGAATTGACCGATAGGGTGCAAAATACGGTATCAAAATCCTTTTTTAACAAGTATGGCCTCAGCCAGTTTATAACCGGCGGTAATTGGTGGTCGCCATGGGCAACGCCAATTGCGGTATTTTTAGGTGTCGACATTTTTTTGCTGTTGATAACCGGGTACCGGATAAGTCTGGAGCGCGACAAAGCCGAACGCGCCAGGGCTCAGCTAAATGCCAGTAATAACCCAAAGGATATCAGGCTGAGCTGGGTATCGGCCCAAACTACCCTTGATACCTACTACCGCCGTAACCTGGAACAAAATACCTGGACTTTTATACTGAGCGTTATTGTAATGGTCATCGGTTTTATACTGATATTTTGGGGCATTGGTAAGGCTATCAGCGGCGATAGCACCGATAAAAACACATCGTTGGTATCCATTTTGTCAACATCGGCAGGCATAATTACCCAGTTAATTGGCGGCACATTTTTAGCCATATACAACTCTACTTTAAAACAGGCGCTTGATTATACCACCAACCTGCAAAAAACAAGTACAGTAGGTACATCCCTGGCCATACTAAACAGTATTGAAATAGACGACGAAGATGTAATGCTTGCCGACCCAACTATCGCCGGCAAGCTTGTCGATGCCAAAATAGAAATAGCCAAGCAACTGATTGAGCAATCGAAGTGAGGTATTAGTATTCTTAATTGTACAAAGTGGTCCGAAGTTTCATTACCTGCTAGTGAGGTGATATAAATGTAATAAAAAGTCTCAAATCTTTCGAATTGAGACTTTGCCACAGTGATAGTAAATTTAAATAGCTTGCTGTTAAAAGCAGCGATAATACCTTACAATTTCGAATCGGACTTTTTTACCATCTTAGGTAAATCTTTTTGCAGCGCGTTCATCAGTTCTGTCAATGCACTTTCGCACATTGGCAATATTTTTTCAGCAGTCAAAACAGGTACACCGCCAATAAGCGCGCTCCCACCTTTTGATTTTGCGTCTTCTTTGATAGAAAACACTTTATCTCCTGCTTTATTGAACAGTGCAATATTGGCATGGGCATTAACTTTAACTACACCCATTCCGCCAAAACCAATTTTAACCAGGTCAAAATCAATATAAACTTTCATAACGCCATCGGCCTGGCTAAATATCTTAAGCAAAGCATCTTCGTTGCTATGCCCCATTAAAGGTAGTACCACTTTATAGCCTTCAATAGCTATATTATAATTGTCTTTCAAAACCCCGCCTGTTGCTTCGCCCGCCGGGGTAAATGCTTTATAGTCGGCATTAGTAATCACCTGCGTCTCTGGCAAAAGCTCAAAAGGAAATTCTTTTGAATAGGTGTTAAAAAATTGATCATGAAAATTCACCAGAAGTGGTGACATGTTAAAATTAGGATCGTCAACAAGTTTAGAAACAGCAATGGTAGCAGCTGAGCCAAAATCGGCAACGCCAATTTTCTTCACAGCATAAAAAGTAACCACAGCTACTTTTTTACTTTGCGCATAGCTAAATGTAATGCACAGCATTAAAAGCAAAGACAGAATTGATAGTTTTTTCATTTTGATTAAAAAGTTTGATTGATTGAGTTGAGCGCAGGTCAATAAGGTTCGGTTTTGGCGTCTAATATAAAGAAAACATCCAATATACACGCCAGTTGCTTTCCTGTTTTTTTTAAGGAGAAGCAAAATAATTTCCAAACCGCATATCAGATATAAAGCATTAATGAAGATTAACCCGCGCAGTTTGATATCTACAATATAGACTATTTTACCTTAAGCCTCTGTTTTAACTATAATTACCCAGCCCAGCCCTCTCTATCCAAACTCCTGAAATGAATAGCCTCGGCCAGGTGTTCCAGTTTAATTTCTTCGCTGGCGGCAAGGTCGGCAATGGTGCGGGCCACTTTCAGGATGCGGTCATAGGCGCGGGCGCTCAGGCCAAGCTTTTCCATGGCTTTTTTCAGGAGGGTTTGGCCGGCGGCATCTATTTTGCACAAGTCGCGTACCATCTGGGGGCTCATTTGGGCGTTGGCATGTAAATCGGGGCGGTTGCCAAAGCGTTCTATCTGAATTTCGCGGGCTTTGATTACGCGTTCTCGGATGTTTTCACTTTTTTCGGCCAGCCTGTCTGACGATAGTTCGTTGAAATTAACCGGGGTAACCTCCACATGCAGGTCGATTCTGTCCAACAACGGGCCGGATATTTTGCTCAGGTATTTTTGCACCATTCCCGGCGGGCAAATACATTCTTTTTCGGGATGGTTGTAATAGCCGCAGGGGCATCCCTGTGAGAACGTTTCTTCCATCCCGTAAAATAGTGAAAAAACCTAATGTTCCCCAATACAATCCAAACCCGAAGACTATCGGCGAACACATCAGGAAAAGGCGAATTGAAGGCGGGCTGTTGCAGAAGCAGGTTGCCGCACAGTTTGGCATTTCCGAGGACACGCTAACATACTGGGAAAACGAGCGGTCTCAACCACAAGTGCACCACTATCCCGCGATTATTTCCTTTCTCGACTATTACCCTTTTGACCACGAAACCGATAGTCTCGCAGGAAAGTTGAAACAGATACGACACTGTTATGGACTTAACTTCAAGCAGTGCGCAAGTCGTTTAGCAGTGTCCGTTGATGCGGTCAAGCGATGGGAGTACGGGAAGCCGGTGGCGTACCCAAGCACAAGACAACTGATCGAAACCGTATGGCAACAATTGCCCAATTGCCTACCTCAACACCCCTCATAGGGGTGTTTTTTTGATATGCATTTGCGCTTCACGGTCGACCTGGGTACAGGAATATGAAGCATCCTAATTGGTCTGCTCCACCGCGCTTCAAATCGCAAAAAAAATCTATCTTGTGCGCAATTAAACCTCATCATTGTGTTAGTTAAAACTTACGGCAGCGCAGTATTCGGGATAGAGGCGATCACCATCACCGTGGAGGTCAACATCGCGCCCGGTACCAAGTATTTTATTGTTGGATTGCCCGATGTGGCGATCAAGGAAAGCTATTTTCGCATTGATTCGGCGCTGCGCAACTGTAGCTTCAAGATGCCCCGGCAGCAGGTAGTGGTCAATATGGCTCCGGCCGACATCAAAAAGGAAGGCTCCGCCTATGACCTCACCATAGCCACCGCGGTGCTTGCCGCATCGGGACAGTTGGAATCGGAGCAATTGGAAAAATATGTCATCATGGGCGAACTGTCGCTTGACGGCGGGTTGCAACCTATCAAAGGAGCGTTGCCGATTGCCATTCAGGCGCGCAGGGAAGGCTTTGCGGGATTCATTCTGCCGAAGCAGAATGCGCGTGAGGCTGCCATCGTAAACGGCCTCGCCGTGTACGGTGTCGAGACGATAAAGGAAGTCGCCGGGTTCTTTAACGGCACGGCACAACTGGAGCAAACAGTGGTAAATACCCGAGACGAGTTTTACAACAGCCTGGGCAGTTACGACAGCGATTTCAGCGACGTGCGGGGGCAGGAAAATATCAAGCGGGCATTGGAGATAGCCGCAGCCGGAGGCCACAATGTTATCCTTATTGGCCCACCGGGTGCCGGAAAGACGATGCTTGCCAAGCGGTTGCCCTCTATCTTGCCGCCGCTCAGTCTTCACGAATCATTGGAAACTACCAAAATACATTCGGTGGCCGGGAAACTGGCTGCATCCGATGCGTTAGTTACCATCCGCCCGTTCCGCTCTCCGCACCATACCATTTCGGACGTGGCCTTAGTCGGCGGCGGAAGCAATCCCCAGCCGGGCGAAATATCACTTGCCCACAACGGTGTGCTGTTTCTTGACGAGCTGCCCGAATTTAAGCGCAGTGCGCTTGAGGTGATGCGCCAGCCGCTCGAGGAACGGCGGGTGACCATTTCGCGAGCCAAGTTTTCAGTCGACTATCCGGCAAGCGTGATGCTGGTAGCAAGCATGAATCCGTGTCCGTGCGGGTTTCATAATCACCCGGACCGGGAATGCTCGTGCCCTCCGGGCATGGTGCAAAAATACCTGAGCAAGATTTCGGGGCCGCTGCTTGACCGCATCGACCTCCACGTGGAAGTGACACCGGTAAACTTTGCCGAACTGTCGTCCGACCGTCTGTCCGAGGAAAGCGCCCAAATCCGGGAGCGGGTAATTAAAGCCAGGGATATCCAGATAGAGCGTTTTGGCAACAAGCCTGACCTGCATGCCAACGCCCAGATGAGCCCGCAAATGGTGCGCAGTATCTGCAAGATAAGCGAGGCCGGACAAAACCTGCTTAAAAAAGCAATGGAAAAGCTCGGCCTTTCCGCCCGCGCCTATGACCGCATTCTCAAGGTGTCCCGCACCATTGCCGACTTGGCCGGGAGCGAGGACATCAAGATGGAGCATTTGGCTGAGGCCATTCACTTTAGGAGTTTGGATAGAGAGGGCTGGGCAAGTTGACGGCACAATGCGCTATTACCCGATTCGGGTGTTTTGCTTTTCGGAATTGCCGTCGCCCTTATTATCCGGAATCTCCCCCAAGAGTTCAGAGGCTGTCATATCGAGCACTTGCATTATGGCAACCAAAGCATCTAACCGGGTATGAATTGCTCCCTGCTCAATGTTTCTCAACTTGAGAGGTTTGATGCCCGTCATAGTGGAAAACTCTTGCAGGCTGTAGCCGCGCTGCTCTCTTTCATACGTCAGCTTTTTGCCAAATTGTTCAAACAAGTGTTGTTTTTCGATGTCGTTCATGGTTAGTATTAAGACAGTATAAATAACAAGAGCCGAAGTCTCGCACCCGGCTCTTGTAAACCTAAACCTTATCACAATGCAGGCGAGGTGCCTGCTTGAATGTCAAATATACGTGTTAATTCTGTTTTTAGTTTGTAATAAGTATGTGTTAATGCAATCTTCATTTGAACGCCCGAAGCGTTTATCAACAGTTTCTTCGAAAATCAGAAACCTCCGTTTGGTACAATTACTTCGTTGCGTGTTTAAGGGTCGACCGTGAAATGCCGATACTATTTTTTCATATGTCATAGTTGCTATCGTATTGTAGTGAGTTACAAGACAAGACCATTTCCGAATAGGTTACGAGTAACTCGCCAGAACGCGGGCTTTACGCAACTGCAAGTGGCGCGCCTGCTTGGATACAGCAACTCAAACGCGCTCTGCGCGTGGGAAAACGAACACACGATGCCCAACGGCACGAATCTCATTAAGCTGTGCATGCTCTACTGCAAGACCCCTGCCGAACTCTATCCCGAATATGTCGCGCAGATAGACTTACACCTTCTTATCCTCTAAGCATTGCCCTGACGAGCGCACTGCCACAACAGAATATTTCCTAATTGCCCCCTGCACGGACACGCTCTTTTGCCGCGCCCGAGTTTTGAAAGAAAAATAACGTTCGAAACGAAAAATCACAAAAATTTTTTCGAAACGAACGATCAAAGTCGGCACCTTACAAGCCAATCAACTGCTCATTATGAAAAACAAAATAAAAAGCAACATGTACACGCCGAAGGAGCTTCAGCTGGCGCACGAACTCTCGGACGCGCTTAACGACCAGAAGTCCCTCGCGTTCTATCTGGCATGCGCGAAGAAGTACCCCCGCGAGTTCCTAGTGGCGACGCTGATGCACGTCCTGGCATTGCCAGGACACAGCGTGCGCACCACGCGCGCCCGGCTGTTCACCAATATTGTTACCAACTCGATCTACAACACCAATGACCATATTTGGGATTAGTATCGGCACCTCGCGCACCGGGGTGTGCATATTGCAGGACGGAAAGTTGATCGAAATGCACGTACACGACTATCCGGCTCTCTGGTCTGACAAGAAGTTGAAGAAAATTCTCAACCGCTACCGGCAGTACTTGAAGCGGTATCCGGTCACGGACGTGATCGTAAAGATACCTTCCAAGTCGGGGCTAAGCAAGGAGGTACGCCGCCTTATGCGCCGCACCGAGGCGCTGGCGAAGGAATACTACTGCACCTTTGACCTCACCACCAAGATCGAGATCAAGGGAACGCTACTGCTCCGCTCGACGGACGAGATGGTCAGGTTCGCAAGGGAGGCGTACCCACAGCAGCTCGCCGCCCTGTACAGCAAGGGAGTGGCCACCAACCACTCCTATCACAGGAAGCTGTACGAGGCCGTGCTGGCAGCGCACATCTACGAAGAGCGGCAGAGGGTGCGGAAGCTACAAAAGGAAAATACATAGGAATAAGCTAAATAAAGCGGAGTTGTCACTCCGCTTTATTATCTTGTCGATAAAAATATAGTAGCTTTTAGCCTATTTTTTATTACTGTGACGTTTATTAAGATAAATCAATGGGCATTAATAATTATATAATATTTTGGATTAAAGAGAATATATTCACGTTATTTGATTTTTTAATCCCTAAATTTATTTAAACAAACATGGATCAGATGTCTCTGCGCAAGAAGATAAAGGATAAGATTCGCAATATAACGGAGACAGAGTATCGTGTACTTCTTTCGCAGCTATTTGATGCGATGAATTACCGAGAAGTTAAGATAACACATGGCACTCAGGAGTTCGGGAAAGACCTCGTTTTTTTTGAAGAGGATAAGTTCAAAGAAAAGATTTGGTATTCATGTGTTGTAAAAAAAGGGGACGCCACGCAAAGCATTTACGGCGATATCCAGCGTCAAGTAAGCGAGTCACTGGCCAAGCCGTACGACCATCATCAGTTCGGAAAAGTAAAGGTTACAAAAGTTTTTGTCATTGTAACAGGAATCTTCAAGGATAACACCCGAGCATTGATCGCCGAAACTATTCAAAACGGCGAAAATGTCGTTAAGTTCTTTGAAGGAAGTAACATTGCTGAGCTTATAGAGACAAGCAACTTACAAAATCTAATCGCTGACTCAGAAGTTGAAGATGTCTCGCATTCTGTTCAAAAGGCTGACATTATCGAAAAGCTAAAAGATAACAATACAATTAAGTTTCTAGAAGCAGACTACGGCATTCCTATAAATGCTATTGAAGATTTCCGAATCAACGTAAGAACCAAATCTCGGGAAATGTTTGAAGAGCGCAGAAAATATGTCGAAGACAAGGAATTATCCGTATCAATCAAATTGCTTCCAGAATTAAGCAGTATTCTAACTGCTAAAAGGCCCTTTCTATTGCATGGAATAGCAACCTCAGGCAAAACTACAATTTTAAAAAATTTAGGTAAAGAGTTCCTTAAACTGAAGCCAAATGGTTACCTGTTTTATTTTGAGTTGAATAAAACAAGTAAGGGTTGCATATTCAACCTCACATCAATAATCAATGATTACTATTTAAGAGTGACGCAAAAGCAATTTGACTGGACGACCCAAAATGAAGTTCTTATCTTGCTAGACGGCTTAGACGAAGTTAACGACGATAATACAAGACAATGCATCATAAAAGAGATTTTGCTCGCTTCGGAGCAGCAAAAATGCCAAGTTGTCCTCACTTCCAGATCAATAGATTTTTTGTCGATTCATGAGAAGATTGAAACTCATTTCGAGAAATTCGAGTTACTTCCGTTGAATTACAACGAGATGGTGCAAATAGGAAACAAAATACTTTCCGATCCTAGCCAAGCCCGAAAATTTGTGCACTTGATAAAAAATAGCGAGTTATTAAACTCCTTTCCAAAGACGCCTTTAACAACCATCTTACTCGCAATTCTTTTGAAAGAAGAGAGAATAGACACTAAAGAGTTACCTAAGAATATTACTGAACTTTACTCGAAGTTCATTGATCTTTTTTTAAACAAATGGGACAAAGGTAAGGGAATATCGGAACAATATAAATTTGCTGAAAAGGAATATGTCATTCGGCAGTTAGCTGAGTATCTTCAAAAAAATAACAAGGTGTCCTTTACAGAAGACGAGATCGAGGAATTTCTGTCAAATTTAAAGAAAACAAGACCAATAGACATTTTGGCTAACCCAAAAGAGTTTTTAGACAATCTCTGCGATCGGTCGAGCTTATTAGTAAGGGATAAAACAGACGGTACCCTGAAGTTCTTTCATTTAACATTACAAGAATACTTAGCAGCATCAATTTTAACAACCAAGGACGAGCCGTTGCTCATAGAAAATTTTCTGCAAGATTGGTGGCTTAATTCTAACATTTTTTATGCTGGCAAAACGCCGGCTGATTCTAATGTGCTGAAAGAAGTCTTGAAACTTGATGTCTTTCCGGTATCATTCGAAGATAAAATGAACTATATCGTTAATACCACAAAGGTACTTAAAGCCGTACACTTGTGGGACAATGAAAATCGAAAAAAGACCATAATCTCCATATTGAAAGTTTTTGAAGGGATGATTTCCATAATTATAGGAGCTTTTATCGGTTCTGAGATAATAACTCTAAGAAACAAAACGCTTTTGGATGTCGTCCTGTGGTCGAGGAGCTTTTTTAATGAGTTTATTGATTCAAGTCAGTTTGGTGGTACCTTAAAAAGCATATGGTCAGATATCATAGAAAATCCAGTAGCCTATAACGACATCATTAGGTATTGCATAGCCTATAATCTTTCACTTAGAGAAAATTCATCTGAATATTTGGAGCAGTTTATTGAATCCGATATCACATTAAATCCTCGTTGGTTCAAAATCGTCTACGTCGACATTAATATAAAAAAACTAAAGCCAACAAACTCAAAATTAGTTTTACGATTCAAACAAAAGGCTTCTGAACATAAAAAATATATACAAAATCAGTTTCAACAACGATTGCATAAACATTATTCAAGCATCACAGGCTTGCCGCCAATTCCAGATTATCAATCAGCCGAAGTTTAAGAAGATAAGCATTGGTTCAGTTAATGAAAGAAATATGGCACGGTAAGCTCACAGAAAACTAACCGGCCGATTCAAGTATTTTTGTTGCTAAAATTCTCGGTAGATTAGGTAGCTGATATAGTGATATATTACCAATTTTAAAAAGAACGATATCTGGGGAGGAGCGTGATCATGACTATTCGTTGCTCTTGTAGTATTCCTCTTGAATATTGAATGAACTGTGCCTAAAGGACGGCAGATTTCCGACGAAACTAAGGTTAGAATTTTGTTGAAGGAGCCTCTTCTCGGTTTCCAACGTGTGGTTCACTCGCTCAACACGGTTGAGTTCAGCGAGGAGCATTTCTCCCAAATTCTTCTTGAGCTCGGTTTCTTTCATCGCTGTTTCCAAGGACGCCTGTAGTCCAAGCAAGGCCTCCTTGTTCTTGTCGTTTTCCGCCTGCTTCTCGTCTAGGATGAGCTTCACGTTCTCGTACCGCTTCTTGTGCATCTCGGTGACCTCGAGGTCGTTGTTCTTCCTTTCTATTTCAAGCTGCTGCTTAAGGCTCTCTATCTGTGCCTCCTTGGACTTGATAATTTCGGCTTTTGCATCCTTGTACTCGCTTATAGACCTGAGTCGAAACACTCGGTCAAGCATGAAGGCGGCGACAAACAGAATGTTAAGGGCGGAGGATATGTAGATTGGATTCATGTTGTTTATTTTTAACGTGCCTGTTGATAAGTTTATTAGCAACTAAATTACTAATTTTTTTAGATTTGGGTTATCGAAATAAAAAAATGGATATGTCCGCCCTGACCCTCAAGCTTATCGCGCTGCTATTTCCCGGACTTGTAGCTGCATTACTCTATCGCAGGCTTACCGTTAAGCATAAGGAACGCTCAGACTTTATGTTCGTGCTTATAGCAATAACGGAAGGGATATTTTCCTACCTTACGGTACAGACGCTATATGTTGTTGCCGTTTTCGGACACAACTTAATATGGCGAGATTCGTGGGACTACCAGACGCTCCACGCATTCAGGGACCTGTCAGATAGCAAGGTGATTCCGTATGAAGAGATTATTTGCGCGAGTATTGCCGCTTTCGCAATTTCGATGGCTACAGTATATATAAGTCATCACAACCTGTTGAATAAGTACGCGATCAGATACAGGATATCTAACAAGTATGGAGACGAGAACCTCTATTCCAACTTTCTGAACGAGAATTGCCTATCGTGGGTGTACGTCAAAGACATTCCCAACGAAATCGTTTACTGCGGTGCAGTGCAGTCGTTCTCTGAAAGTGACGAGTTCAAGGAAATTGTGCTAAATGAAGTTACCGTTTACAGGTATTTCAAGGACAAGGAATACAAGGAACTGTACGACGTTCCGAAAATATACCTGTGCTTTCCAAAGGACAAAGTAATCATTGAACAAGCAAAAACAAAACAACCAGATAATGAAGAAAGAAGTCAAGATGATTTACCCGGCAGTGGAAGTTAAGAACGGCCAGCAGAAGCTGCCCACAGCGGTCGCAAAGCCAAATGTGGTAAAGCCGGGGCCGAAAAAAGGGTAGTCAACGATTGCCAAGCCATCGTTAACCTGCCGCGAATGCAGTGGGGTTGCACTTCAGTTAAGCTGCTTAATGGCGACTATTAAATAGCCTGTGACGAAAATTATTTATATCTATTGCTAATTATAAAATCATGCAAAACATAAAATTTACCTATCAAGGCGTTAGGGGTAATAAAATCGATGCAGATCTAAAAAACATAGACATCGACGGTTTCGAGTCCGATTGGAGAAATAAAGTAGACAACATATATAAAGATAGTCTTATATCCCCTGAAGTTATAGTTATCCTCTCTGAAGACGGGAAAGAAATAATCAATTCAACACTATTGGTGGACGGAGTTTTGAAGTCGGAAAAATTGCATTAGTTGATTGTACATCCCTTATATGTGCATTGTTTTTTACCTGTTCTGTAAGTAGCTGTCGGTATGTTCAAAGCCTTTGGCAGCTCCGCGACTGCTTTTGTGGCCTCAGCTTGTTTTTTGGATTGATCTTTTGCCATTTTTTGAAATATTAAACTTTAGCTTCAAAAAAATATACTTTCTCCGAACTGTCTTTCTTTAACGTAAGGATTTCATTATTAGAAGGATCAAAACCGACAAAAGTACTCCCATCAATGACCTTTAAGCAGTGATATACTATCGACTTTGCTTTTATTTTGACTTCAAAATTATGTTGTGGAAAATCTATGTACCAGCTCTCATTATTATTTGCTACGGTTATATTCGCCTTGAAACTCACTGTTTCATATGAGTGTTTGTCTTTCTTTAAAATCTCCTTAATTTGTGAGCGAATGTCCTCGTCCGCGTTGATGGCAGTATTAGCATTAGCCAAGTAACCGCTCCTATCCTTATTGTATGTGCCCGTTAGCTTGTTACTTATCATTTGTTTTAATATGTCGCTGATTGCGAGATTCTTTTCAACAGTGAAGTAAATTTTTAATAATTCCATTAAAATATATTAAGTCGATTGGTGCTATAAAGCTATATATTTAGCGTGAACTAAATTACTGAATATTAATATATCTCAACAATATATCTCACCGCACTACAATTCCCAATCGGCTATTACAATCGGCAATCAGACAACGCAGGAGTATTACCTTTCGGCGCCGGATAGACCCTTTTTCTTTTCAAAGCGAAGCGGTCTGCCGTAGTACCGACGTTGAAGTGCAACAGCGAATTACGTTTTTTGCCACTTATCATAAGCGCGGGCACCTATTAAATGTTGCCTTTGTTCAATGAGAAAACTATACTACATTTACTAACTAAATTTATCACAATGGCCAAACCTAAAAAAGAAGCTGAAGCTGAACACTCTCTTGTTTCCACAGACCCTAACGTGCCCAAACCTCGTTTGGTAAGATTATCCATAAAAAACTTTAGGTGCATCGGGCCGAATCCTGTCCTAATTGATCTCGATGAGATTGTTGTGCTTGTAGGCTCAAACAACGCTGGAAAGAGTTCGATCTTAAAGGCGTACGAACTTGCCATGTCCCAGGGCTCGGATAAGGCTAAGCTGAGAAAAGAGGATTTCCCCAACGGCGTAATTGATTCGCACAATCTGCCGGAAATACAACTTGACACCATTGTTTATGATAATAGCCCCAATGAAAAATGGATCGAGGTCCTGCCATCCGGGGAGAAGCTGGTTAAGGAACGGTGGATTTGGAGCGGCGAAGACAAGCAGCCTATAAGGGAGGGGTGGCATGTCGCGGAAGATACCTGGAGTTCTAACGTGCCGTGGGGAGCGCCAAACGTAGCGAATTCAAGGCGGCCTGAACCACACAGGGTTGACGCTTTTGAGTCGCCAGACCTTCAATCTAAAGCGATCAAAGAACTGCTTATGAAAGGGTTAAAGGATCGTGTAAAAAACCTCAGCGCTCAACCGGGTGATGAGGAAAATGAGTATCATCAGCTTTTGGGTAAAGTAAAGCAGTTGCAAAAGAAGATACTGGCGGAGACCCAAGAGCAGATTAATGAAGTAAACCAGGAGTTGACCAACCTGGTAAATAAGGTGTTCCCTAACTATAAGATAGATTTCGACGCAAAGCCCGAAGATGACTTGGATAAGACCATTAGCCTGTTTAAGGCAGATCCGCAGTTATTAATGGGACCCGCCGATGGCTACCTAAGCACAGTGGACCGACAAGGAAGCGGAGCCAGAAGAACTCTCTTATGGACAGCGCTAAAGTTTATTTCGGAAAACAATCAAAAGGAGAAAAAAAGCGATATTGAAAGACCGCACTTATTGTTGCTTGATGAGCCTGAGATATGCCTTCATCCAACGGCTATTCGTGACTGTTGCAACGTGCTCTATGATCTGCCAGCCACTGGCAAGTGGCAAGTCATGGTTACCACGCATTGCCCTATATTTATCGATTTTTCCAGAAATAATACAACCATAGTAAAGGTGGAAAGAAACCATCAGGGTGATATCCAGGGCACAACGGTTTTTAGGCCCGATAAAGTGAAGTTAGACGAAGATGACAAGAAGAATCTGAAACTGATGAACATATGCGACCCCTACGTTGCTGAATTCTTTTTTGGGGGAAAGGTAATTATCGTTGAGGGCGATACCGAATATACTGCGTTCAATTATATTAAAGCTCAAAAGCCTTTAGAATATAAAGACATCCATATTATCCGGGCACGAGGAAAGGCGACTATTGTTTCATTGATAAAGATTCTCAATCATTTCGGTACGAGCTATTCCGTGTTGCATGATAGCGATACTCCGCTAACAAAAAAGGGAGACAAGGCTAATCCCGCATGGGGCAACAATCCTAACATATTAGCGGCTTTAAATAACCACCCGGAGCAAATAAAAGTACGACTGTTGGCCTCTCTTCCCAATTTTGAACGGGCTTACTTTGGAGAGTTTACAGATAGTGAAAAACCTTATCACGCCCTCAAGGCAATTTCTGAAGATCCGAAGAAATTTGAAATTGTTGAATGCTTATTGCTTTCACTGATAAACCATGATTCGAATCCCCCTACCAACTGCGTTGAGTGGGCTTCAATGGAAGACCTCGAAAACAAACTCAAACTCGTTAGTTAATTCTGCCAACGTCGCACAGCCGAACCAATAGACGTAGTTACTTGAGATAATGCTGTACATACCATCTCAAGTAACTATTCATGTTCTTAAAACATATCGAAAGAAATCTTGATATAACCCTGCAATTCGTATTAAAAATAAGAATAAAAAAATAACGAGCAACAGGAATCTAAGGCGAAAATTGGAAAGCTGATAACTTTATGCCCTCTATTATTTACCTTGCCATATTATTGTCGATGATTCTGCCTATCTCGTGCAGTAACGAGCATTTTCCTATCGGCCTTATAATAGAAACGCACGGTATAGTTAATATACTTTTAGGGCGAATATAGGTATCTTCCGTCAGACCCATTTTTTTTCCTTCTTCCGAATTTGCTTCTACAAAAATATTGTTGGCATCGTCTCCATTATTCTTAGTAGTACAGTAAACGGATATCGCATCATCGTTCTTTTTGTTTTCTCGCAAAACTATGACAGGTCTTTGTTTTAGTCCATTATTTCCATCAGGAGCCCAAACTAAAATAACCTCACCACGATACAATTTCCTCATGGAGTAGCCTATACTTAATCGTTGGCAAGATCACCCCATGTAGCAACTAAATTCTGGTACAAGTCAGGATTGGATAATATCTCTTTGCTGCGGTCTGGGTACAGCTGGTCGGCCATTTTCTTTTGAGAAGCCCTAAACGATTTTAAAGTCTTCCTTATCTGCCAAATTAGAAAATGTGAAAATATGGGGATATTATCCTCCTTCACTTCACAAATGGCCCTCGGAGCCAAAACTTCGATTCTCTGCAGAAGCCTATAAGTACTTAATTCTATTGTGGCTTTATCTTTTTCTGATAGACAGTCGAATTTTTTTAATATTTCCTTCATCAGTTTTTCAAAGTCCTTACGGCTCTTCCTTATTTGATGACAGTTTGAAAAGTTATTGAAAATATTTTTACGTGATTGACTTAAGCTCTCTATAAGCTCATTCAGCACCTTTAAAAAAGATTCCAAAGGGTCTTGGTAAGAATGGGGTGATATGGCTACGTTCATGTGTTTTTTCATAACGATTTCCTTTCAGATACCATTATAACGACCAAAGGTATACCAAAAGATATAAATCAGCAATAGATTGCTGATGACCTCAATATATTTGAAAATGTGGAAATGTTAACAAAGTACGATGGTGCTGACAAGGTGATAATCAACCGCTAAACGCTATTTTAAGCCCTTTAAGTAAAGATCGCCCCTATAGGCGTATACATTCTCATTTGAGGAAACTAAGCCTCTTAAACCTTAAAAGTAGAATAAAAAAATATTTTAATTGTAACAAGATTGTTACCAAATAAATTTGCATGCATTTCTTTTTTGTAAAAAAGTGACCTTTAATTTAGTCGTCAAGCTGAACGTATTAATTATTGCGCCTCAGTTCTAATGCTCTCTCGCAGCCTCCGCAACGTGAGACACATTGTCTCAAATCACAATTTCGCCCTGATCCTGCAATGCGCCTTCGGTTCCGACCGGGGCGTTTTGCCTTTCCTCGGTTCTAATGCTCTCTCGCAGCCTCCGCAAAGTGATAAGTACCCGCTCAAAATAGGGACTTTGTCTAAATTCTATATAGCTTTTTATCGGTTCCAACGCCCCTTTGTTTGCCTCGTAAAAGGATTTCAGTTCTTCGATGTCGTAGAACCAGCTTTGCCTTGTAAACGTTAGCTTTTTTCCTTGCAAAACCCAGTTCCAACCGAAATAGGCGCAGATGCTTCGCTGTTCCCTGTAGCTTGCCGCCTTGAACCGTTCCGTTATGTTTTCGACGAAATCAAACAGGTCGTCAATCTGCTTTTTTTGCAGGTCAAAGCCGGATTCCATTCTCTTGATTTTTTCCTGTATGAGAATCAGCTCTACCTCGCGCTCCGCTTTCTTGCTCCTGTACTGCTCTTCGGTCAGGTCATTGGCAATTCTAAGGTCAATCAGGCGGCCAAGTTCGGCTTGAAGCCTGCTTTCAAAGCCCTTTGCGGATGACAGCAGCTCCTTGCTGTTTTCAAGAGCCTGCTGATAATCCTCTGCCAGCGTGCGGACTGCCCATTCCTTCCACTTCGGAATGAGATTAAGCTTCGAGATTTCGGACGCGATAAGTTCGGTCATTTCCTTTTCCGTGGTGTAGTGCCTTTCGCCGCATGCCTCCTTGCCCCGGCGCTTGGTGCAATGATAAAAGGCGTACGTCTTGTATTCTCCCGTGGCCTTAACAATTTTCAGCTTCCTTGACGCGGTTATGGCGCAGCCGCACGCGCCGCACCTCATCAGTCCAGTAAATGCGAACTCGTGTTTTTGCTGCATCGGCTTGTTCTTGCGGCCTAAAATCTTCTGTATGGTATCGAATTCCTCGGCGGTTATCATCGGCTTGTAGGAACCCCTGTACAGCCTGCCGTTTCGATAGAAGCGGCCACAGTAAAAGGGGTCCGCGAATATCCTGTACAGGACGCACAGGGCGACCGGCTTGCCGCCCAGCCTTTTTGTCGTTCGGGTGATAAGGCCGTATTCGCTTGTCAGCTTGGCGTGAACCTCTTGCACGTTGTACTTGCCGGTCAGCATCAGCTCAAACCCCTTTCTCAATACATGGAACCGTTCCGGGTCTTCCAGCAGGTAGTTGCTTCCGTGTTCCTGGAATTTCGTGTTGAGATAGCCGAGTTTGGCGACACCGCCGGGCTGTCCTTTCTCCCACATCTGCCTGTTGCCGTTTCTCACCTTTCTCGCAAGGTCAATCGTATACTGCGAGGCCATGCTCGTCTCGATGCCCAGCAGCAGCGTGTTGTCCTCGCTCCTGTACTCGCGGGTGGGCGTCCAAATTGACCTTATCAGGCCGGAACGCAGCAGCCACCTGACTTCGCCGTCTTCCAGCTCGTTGCGGACGACGCGGTCGACATGCCACGCGACTATGCCGGATGCCTTGCCCTCCTTGATGAGGCGCATCATTTCCGTGTAGCCGGGGCGGTTGTTCGGGGTGGAAGCCGAAGCCTCATCGGTAATCGTCTTAAGTATGGTTAGCCCGTTGGGGCGTATCACCCGTTCCTCGTTGTCCCGCAATTGCGCGGGGATAGACAAAGACTGCCGATTTTCTCCTTCGGAAGACTTGCGGGCGTATTGTATGTAAATAGTTTTTTCGTCCTTCATAGTAAAAACCTGAAAAGAGGCAACAGGTAAACACTTTTGTCGTCGAACGCAAGTGGCCTGTTACCTCTTTTCAGGTATAAAAGCTTATCAGTTATTCACTTGCGTTCGACACGTTATTTATATCATTTTCCTTAATTTCTGCAAGAGGTTGTATAAACAGCCGCGTATAGTGCAGCAACGCGGAGGCCTTTTCGTGCGCCTCGCTTCGTGTCAGCCTTACGCCAAACTCCTGCTCGTACAGTCCGATAAACGATTGCAGCTGGTGTTCCTTTATTTCCATTCCTGTATTTTCGCATGCCGTAGGCGAGACAGGTAGTATCAGTGGTTAACGGCGCACAATGAAATGCCGATACTATAATTCATTCGTTGCTTTCGATACGATAATTGTATGCACGAACTAAAACCATTCACGCCGATAGGAGAAACCAACTGGCGCAACCACAACCGTATCTTCGGCATCAAGCCCGCCGACCGCCTGCACCACATATTTTGCCTGGGCAAGACAGGCATGGGCAAGTCACATCTGCTCGTCAGCATGGCAGTAGACGACATGCGCAAGGGATACGGGATATGCGTGCTTGACCCGCACAGTGATACCGTCGAGTTGGTGCTAAACCGCGTACCAGAACATCGCAAAAAGGATGTTATATATTTTGACGCGACCAACCGCGCCAATCTACCGGCCTTCAATCCATTGGCAGATGTCCCCGAACACCAGCGGCAGTTAGTTGCTTCCGAAATGATTACTACGTTCAAGCGGCTCTTTTCGACCTCGTGGGGCGACAAGCTGGAATATATCCTGCGCTTTGCCATCGCTACCCTGCTGGAATATCCCGGCGCCACGCTGTTGGACATATCGACACTGTTAACCGACGCCTCTTTTCGCGCACGGGTATTGCAGCACGTGCAAAATCCATATGCGAATTCGTTTTGGCTGAACGAGTACAACCTGTACTCCGCAGCCATGCAGGCAAGCACCGTGCAGCCGATATTGAATAAGGTGGGGGTGCTGCTTGCCAACGACACATTGCGCGGCATCTTCGGGCAGCCACAGGGTT
Organism: Mucilaginibacter sediminis; assembly: GCF_051903035.1. Classification (NCBI taxonomy): domain Bacteria; kingdom Pseudomonadati; phylum Bacteroidota; class Sphingobacteriia; order Sphingobacteriales; family Sphingobacteriaceae; genus Mucilaginibacter; species Mucilaginibacter sediminis. Next base: position 4,672,030 of record NZ_CP170602.1, on the reverse strand, counting down.
TGTCTTTTGAACAGTGCATGAACGGGCAGAAGATCGTATTGGTGAATTTATCGAAAGGTGAGATCGGCGAGGACGTGGCGACCGTATTGGGCAGCTTCATCATAACGAGCATCCAGAACGCTGCGATGCGTCGGGCATCAATACCGATAACACAGCGCAGGCGCTTCTACGTGTTCATAGACGAGGCGCAGCACTTTGTTTCTACCTCCTTTGCCGCGATGCTCCCGCAGGTGCGAAAGTTTGGCCTTGGCCTGTTCCTGGCCTGCCAGCACCTTGACCAGCTGGAAGCGGACACCCGAAGCGCCATCCTTGCCAACTTCGGCACGCTGATCGTGTTTCGGGTCGGGCTGGACGACGCGAAGGTGATGGAAAGGCTATTCTATCCGGTATTCACCTACGACGACTTTGTCAGCCTGCCGAAGTATCATATCTATTTAAAATTGCTGATCGACGGGGTCGAGAGCAAGGGGTTTAGTGCTGTCACAGTTATTCACGCATAACCTCTTATTCGTTAAGCTCTTTATTAAAAATGCATAGTCTGCTTAAGTTTACTCCAGTTAAGCTCGTTTATTCGATTCCCAATGCATTTCTTAAATTCACTTGAAGCACTATAGACACTATTGGAGACAAAAATTTTCTCGCTATTTCTTAGAATCATGTATAACGAGCATATTTCAATTAAACTAAAATATTCGCTTGCTTCAGGAACAAAAAAGCATACAATTTCTCTTGCAGTCATTCCGGGATTAGCCTGTAATATGTCGGCAATAAGCTGATTTTCAATTATGTATATATTTGCATTCATGATGGTATTGTTCTTGGGTTTTTCCACGCCTTCGTTGTGAGTCTTTATCTCTCGTAAAGCAAGGCAGTGAAGTGTAAAAATCCTTTTTGTGAACTCGCCATTCTTTTTATTACTTTGTATTAAAAAGAAATCTTTCACCCGGTGTCGATTTGCTTCCTACGGCAGACACCGGGTTTTTCTTTAAATCATATCCTCATAATTGTATTTAATTCAAAAAAGGTCAAGAAACGTTTTGACACGCATCGATATGAAAACACTTTCCGTTTCTGCACATATAACAACAGTGGCCTATAGCCTTGATTACATATTGTAAGAGTGTTTTGCGATATCCCTTTTTTTCTATTTAAAATTGATGGGGTATTAATGCCAAAGCATGCTAATTTTGTCTTGATCTGTAAATTATTCAGATAAGCTAATGCAGGCTCAAATTGAATTAGAGCGTCAGGTTGAAAACAACGTCCGATTGTGACATTATTGCCCGGTGATTTAACCGGAATTAGATTGGTTTCCATTTTGCATTTTTAAACTTTTTTGAGGGATCCGTTAAAAAATGCACAAAATGTTTAGATGCTAAGTTGAATACAGGGGATTGCCCCTAAGTATTCAACTTTTTTTGCAAAAACTTGCTTTTTTCTTATTATTTGATAATCTTTATAAGAAAAAAACAAATTGCACCTTAAATTTGTGCAGAGAGAAATTTGCTTTTTAGAGCCTGGGCTTCCGACCCGGGCTTTTTATTTGCCAATTCAGTCAGATTACGACTTCATACATGGCTTTTTCCATAGGCAATTCTGATTGTAAGTGTTTAAAAATCAAGTTCATATAAATCAAAAAAAAATATTTCACAAAGTATATTTTGCAGTGTTACTTTTTTCACTACATTTGCAGTCGCTTTAAGAGCGGATAAAATCCGCTGAAATAAACGATTCTCCTCCAGAATCCAAGGTTTTTTATGTCCTTTTTGTCGGTCGGTAACCGCAAAGCTACACGTATTTTTTTCGCATGTCAAATTATATTTTATCAAATCACAAAATGATTGAATAGGTTAATTTTTATAGGCTTAAAAGAATAATTATTGGTTAATAATTAATTTAAAGCTATAGCTGTTTGTTATCAGGGCATTTTCAATAACTGTTTATTTCTTTCAACTCTGGGAATGTCTTTTTGATCGTTACTAAACTCCTGGTTTAATCCAAAATGGCTTTATATTAGTTTAAAATCTCGGTCACTTTTTATAGTAGATAATTACTATTTTAGAAAAACTTAAACTGTGAAAGTAAAACGAGATACTGCATTGATTCGTAATCATGACGTCATAGCTTACGGAGCTGTTTTTTTTATTTTATTACAACTCGTACAATTTTCAGCCGTTGCCCAAGGACTTAAATACACCAAATCCCATAAGTCACGTTTCTATAGTAACGAAACTTTAAATATTCGGCCGTCGAAACACATGTATCATGCCGGAGAGAAGTTTTCCTATCTTCTTGAATCAAAAGATTATCGACACCTTCAATTCTACAATAATAAAGACGATAAGTTCATTTATCCGCGCAACATCTTTATAGAACATTGGGCCGTGATAGAAGATTTTACTCACCAAGTATTTGATAAAAATATCCCCCACTACTATAGTTTTTCGAAAATTTCATCCCTAACAATAAAAAACTCATCCTTATTATTTCCTGTAGAATTTTCGCGGTGGGATCTAATTGGTTTTTATGGCATAGGCGGACTTTCACTCGAAAATGATTCTCTCAAATCTCTATCGTTTGACGAATGTTATGGTGATATATATATGAAAAACATTACGTATCAAGCATCAATGCTGAATTGTACCCACTCAGATGTATCACTTGATATTGATGGTTTAAAAGCAAAGACTGGCAAAATCTTAATCAAGATTAATGAATCGAATATAAATTTCAAATATAACGACTATCGTAATCAAGATATTCTTAAAACGTCTACTGTTCGATTCCAATATGATTCTGTCTTCTCGGTCTCTGCATGGCTCTACAATCCAATTGCGGCGAATTTTGTTGACTGTGCCATTGATAAAAATCCAATTGATATACACGTCACATCCAATGTTAAAAACAGTTCTGTTGCAATTGAGAACTGCTCGTTAAATATTAGTCAAATAAGGGTTGGAAACATTGATTCGCTATCTATTATCAATAGTAAAATCTTGAAACCGCTTAAATTGAATATAGATCAATATCGTGAACTGAACATATCATTAACAAATACCGATGTTTCAAATTTAGAATTTGACTTTACCGACAATTTGATCCTTACGTTTAAAGAAGATTCATCCGATGAAGAAATACGACAAACGTACATTCGCCTTTTGGATAAATTCAAAAAAGACGGTAAGACCTCAAGTTATCAAAATGTTGATATTCAGTATAAGAAATACGAACTTTCACAATATGGTTTATTCGGTAAAGCATGGGATTTCGTGGATTGGGCATGGTGGAATTATGGATATAATCGACTAAGAATAATTGGTTGGACATGTGGTTTCTTATTGCTCTTCTTTTTTATTAATTTAACAATTCAGGATGAATTATTGAATTTTTACCCAATACTAACCGTCAACAAGACTCAACGGTTAGGTTTTCTTAATGAATTGAACGCAGTAGTGATAACCATAGTGTTAACGATGTATATATTTTTTTCGTTAAAAGTAGATTTTGATAAAATTAAGTCTGACCATACTGGGATGATTTTTTATTTTTTTATTCAGTATTTTACTGGCCTTATATGTTTATTTTTTCTTTTTAATGCCATTCTAAAAATAGAATAACGTCGGTTTTCTTATTTCTCAAAATAGAAACATGGCGCTTCGGATTTTTTTATTAAAATAATTCTATTTTAATGTACGAATAATTAAATTTAGTTATTCAAATAATTTCCAACCTAAATCCCTACCACCCATGGCAGAAAAAGTCATCCACAGCCACTCCTACGAGCACTTCGAGGACATGCAGGCCTCGTCCAAGGAATTCTACGAAAAGCTCGAGTCCCAGATCAAGGAATACCAGTTTCCCGGCGTCTCGTTCTCGTTCGCCGAGTTCGGCGAGGACGGCCCGTGGTCGCCCAAGCGCACCTACTTCTGCATCACCCGGCGGTTCCTCAGCTACTACGTGTGCGCCGCGCCGTTCGGCCGCAGCTTCTTTGTCAGCTGGTGGCTCAAGGACAGCGATGACAGCCTCGCTACAGTGCTGCGCAGGATTCCGATAATTCGGTGGTTCCTGTCGCCTTCCAAGCCATACTATCAGATCGACACCGAGCTGATCTTCAAGAGCAGCATCGACGGCATCATACGGGGCGCGGTGGCAAGCCTCAAGGCCGAGCACGGGTACCGAATCGGGGAAACGGCCGAATGACCGGGAAGTCGGTGTCGCGGCGGCTCACCGAGCAGTTCTACGAGTGGGAGAAATGGGGACGCGGGCACGCCGCCTGCGCGCAGCCCGTGCAGCTCGAGCCGCCCTACGTCCCGTTTCCGGGGCACTTCCTTAGGGGCGGGTACGTGGACGACGGACAGCGGCACACCCCCTTCAGCAGGCTTGCGGCCGCGTTCAGGCCGGTTCCTCCCGTGAATACGGAACGGCAGGAAGCCGAGCGCCCCGTTGCTTACGTGGACGACGATGAATACCCCTCGCTTACCGTCTTCTCGGTGACGCTACCCAGGGGATACGCGCCGAAGGGGGACGGCATCCCGCACCTGCTTGCCATGCTCGCCCGGTGCGAGACCGCCGTGTCGTTCGAGCTCGTTGCCACGCACGAGCGCGCGTTTCTCCAGTTCGTCTGCCGGGACGAGACAGCCTCATACGTATATCCGCTGCTGCGCGCGTACCTTCCCGACTGCGCGGTGACGGAAACGCTCGACGACGAGCTGTTCGAGTGCGCCCGGCTCGCCGAGGCCGCCTGCGTGGCGGACTTCGGCCTGCGGGAGGAGTTTACCCGCCCGATTGCGACAGCTACCGGAGGACACGACCCGTACGTGCCGCTGTTCGGCACCGTAAGCGGCCTCGCGCCGGACGAGGCGCTGGCCGTGCAGGTCCTGTTCTGCGGGGCCCAGAACCGGTGGGCGGACAGCATGATAGAGGCTGTCGGCGACGGGCGGGGCGGCTCGTTCTTCATGGACGCGCCGGAAATGCCCGGTCTCGCGCGGGAAAAGGCGTCGCGCCCGCTGTTCGGGGCGACCCTGCGCGTCGCCGCGTTCGCGGAATACGAACAGGACGCGGCGCGGCTGCTGCACCACGCCTCGCTGGCTGTCGTCCACGCGTCCGCGTCCCCGCATAACTCTCTCGTCATGCTCGACACCCCCGAATACTCGCTCGGCATGAGGCTCAGCGACCTCGTGCTTCGGCAGAGCCACCGCGTCGGCATGCTGCTCAACTCCCACGAGCTCGCGACGTTCGTGCACCTGCCGGACGCCCGGCTGTCCGCCAAACTGATCGGCACGAGCCGCACGACCAAGGCCGCGCCCCGGCACCTGCACGGCCTGCCGTACGCGTTGGGCGTCAACGAGCACCAGGGCAAGGCCGCAAGTGTCGGGCTCGGCATCGAGCACCGGCTGAGGCACATCCATATCATAGGCGGAACCGGAACCGGCAAGAGCACCCTGCTGGCAAACCTCATACGGCGGGACATTATAAGCGGAACCGGCTGCTGCGTGCTCGACCCGCACGGCGACCTCATAGATGCCATGCTGAAAGCCATTCCGCGGGAGCGGACAGGCGACGTGCTGCTGATCGACCCCTCGGATTCCGAGTTCCCTGTCGCCTTCAACATCCTCTCCGCGCACAGCGACCTCGAGCGGGAGCTGCTCGCCTCCGACCTCGTGGCGCTGTTCAGGCGGTTCAGCACGTCGTGGGGAGACCAGATGCACGGGGTGCTGGCAAACGCGATCATGGCGTTCCTGTACAATAGGAAGCCCGGCCATATCGGCGACCTGCGAAAGTTCCTCATAGAGACGGCGTTTCGCAGCAATGTGCTTGCCACCTGCACCGACACGGAACTCGTCTACTACTGGCAGAAGGAATACCCGCTGCTCAAGACCTCGTCCATCGGCTCGATCCTCACGCGCCTCGACAGCTTCCTTCGGCCGAGAGCCATAAGGAACATGGTCTGCCAGCATCAGGGCGTGGATTTCGGGAAGCTGATGGATGGCGGCAAGATAATACTGGTAAAGCTCTCGCAGGGGCTTATCGGCGAGGAGAACGGCTACCTGCTCGGCGCGTGCATAGTGGCAAAGCTGCAGCAGGCGGCGATGGCGCGGCAGCGGCAGGCGTCGGCGGAACGCGTGCCGTTCTTCTGCTACATGGACGAGTTCCACCACTTCGTGACGCCTTCAATGTCCACAATATTAAGCGGCGCGCGCAAGTACGGCCTCGGGCTCGTATGCGCCCACCAGGACATGCAGCAGCTCGAGCGCGCCGACAGGGACATCGCGGGCTCGCTGATGTCCAACGCGGGAACGCGCGTCTGCTTCAGGCTGTCCGACACCGACGCGAGGCGCATGCAGGAAAGCTTCGCCTCGTTTTCGGCGGCGGACATGCAGTCGCTGGCCATCGGGGAGGCCATCGCGCGGGTTGGAACGGCCGACGGCGATTTTAACCTGAAAATAGTTCCTGACGTGTCTGATTGCGAGGATAGCAGCAGCGCCGTCATTGAGGCATCCAGAAGCGCGTACACGGTGCGTCTCCCTACGCCTCCGACCGGCCAGCCCCCGCCTCCCGATATGCCGGAGCAGGCTGCATCGGAATCCGCTCCCTTTCGGCCAGCCCCGCCTTCGGCACGCGCGCGGCAGCCGAAGGAACAGAAACAGGAACCGTCCGCAGATACGGTCACGGAGCACAGACATGTGCAGGCCTTCGTAAAGATGATAGCGGAACAGCACGGGTACAGGGCAAGCGTCGAGGTGCCGACGCCGGACGGGAAGGGAAAGGTCGACGTGCTGCTCGAGCGGGACGGCAGGACGATTGCGGTCGAGATTTCCGTCTCGACGCCCGTCGAGTGGGAACTGCACAACGTGCAAAAGTGCATCGCCGCCGGGTACGACAGGGTGGTAGTGTGCGCGGGCAGCCCGAGGAAGCTGCAACAGGTCGAGGCGCGCGCAATGGCCACGCTCACACCGAGCGAAATATCACGTTTGCAATTTATGGCAACCGACCGGTTGCCGACGCTTTTCGCGGACGATGCAAAGCCGACAGATACCAATGCAACGATGAAGGGCTACAGGGTAAGGGTAAAGTATGACGGGGCGAGGACCCAGGCGGAGACGGAAGAAATCATTGGCCGTATCGTCAGGCAGTCGGGAAAGTAGTAACAACCCACTTTCAGCCGTTCAAAACATGGCTTCCATTGTAATCAGTTAGATTCTGTCGCATATCCTCTGCCACTCGGCGAGGTTTTTGATGTAATTCTGCAAGTCAACGGTTTCGTCAGCGAGAATGTAAGACAACTGCAAAGCTACAGTGTCCTTGCTCCCCTTAATTGCCTTTGCTAATTTTGTGTAATGCGTTTCCAGATCGCCGTGAGACCATATGTGTATGTTAACGTCGTTTAATGACTGCTGGAACTTGTCAAAGTTCGGCTCACCAATGGCATCGAGTATGTCCTTACGCAAGTCGCTTTTTACGTACCGTTGCTCCATTAGGGCGAGGATAGATTGCAATTCCACGTCGTCGGCACTTATAGTCCCCTTGTTGAATTTGCCAAAAAGGTTGTGGAGAGTTTGAGCATCACCGTTAGACTGAATGCCTTTTACCCGTTCCAAAATCTTGTCAAAGCGCGGTACAGAGACGGCCATCGCCGCCTTTATCTTTGCCAGATCGTCCAGGATATCACTCTTTTCAAAGTGGGTCAGTATTTTGAAGACCTCATCCTTGTAGCAATCCAGATCGCCTACCACGATCCATCTGATCTTGAATGTCTCAAGCATCTTTATGTAAGCAAGAAAATTTCCCTTGCCGTTAACACGGGCTATTGAGATATTTTGATAATCCAGATACTGCTTCGTATGCTTTAGTCTGTCAATAATTGTCGGAAGCAGATAGCTTTCACCACCCTCGACCATTATTACGCTGTCGGCAAAGAAAATTTCGGTATTGTTGCTCCAAAGGAATCGCTTTATTTCCTGCGATATTTCAATCAAATTCCTCGACTTGATTTGGGCAACCTGGGAATGATTGTTGTCAGCGCTTTTAAAAACCCTGATGATGTTTTCAGGATCGACACCCCTGAGAAACTCGGGTGAGTGAGTGCTGATAATGAGCTGCCTCTGTGCCTTGTCGCTAAGGTATTTATTCAGCTCCGCGGATATAATTCGGCGCGCCTGAGGGTGCAGGAACACCTCGGGCTCCTCGGTTATAAGCAAGGAACTCGTTGTATGGAACTTGTTGCAATAGAGGGAAAACAGTGCAATTATCACGGCACTCTGAATGCCCGTGCCCTTTTCAGTTATCGGCCGATCAATGCCGTCGTTTACAAAAATCTGAACGCCCTTGTAAAGGTCATGGGCGTTGTCATTGAACAGTTTGAAGGACACCTTCTGGTGCGCAATAGCTCGACTAATAACCTTCCGAATCTCTTCGGTGTTTTCAAAAAATAACTTATCAACTTGGACTTTTATTTTTTCTGAATGTCCAAGAATCAATTCAATATAAGTATGGTCTTCACCGGTCTCTTTGGTGTCCTTATTTTCCTGCCAAATCTTGGAGACCAGCTTGCCAAACCACGTGTAGTTCACCACCCTCAAGTCTTCCTTCGGACTGCGCAGCGCATTGATTACGGTAGAGGTAATCAGCGAGTCCCGCAGCTTCTTCGGTATGTAGTGCGATATCCAGTAAGAGTTATTGTGCCTTACAATAAGGCCATATCCTGCCGAATCTTCAAGAATGCGCGATTTAGTGAAGAATACTTTAATGACACTACAGCCCAGCAGAAAGTTGACAAGGCTGTTTCCCTTTAGCCAATTTATCTTCTTGTTGTCTTCATACGGAACAACGGCGGGGTTTTCTGCTATGATATCCAAGTTTTGCAGAAGGTCGTAGTTGATCCTTATCTCCCCATTGTCCTGTATATACACGGAATCGATGGAGTCCAGCTTTGAAAAGGCCACATTCTTAATAATAGAGTTAATCAATGGTAGGTTGATATCGCGCTCTGTTAAGGTTGCCTCAATATAGAAATTATCCTCAATACAATCGCAAACCTCCCCGGTTTCTTCGACCGCTACCTCATGGGTGTAAAAATCGTTGTCTGTTATGTTGAGATAGGTGGTAAATTTCTCTCCCAAGAGCATGTCGAGCGCCTTTACTATGTTGGACTTTCCACAGTTGTTTTTACCAACAATAACGTTTTTTCCCTTCGAAAATTCAATCGTGCATTCCTTGAAGCTTCGAAAATTCTTTAAAAACAACTTTGAGATAAACATCGGCGGTGAAAGGCTAAGTGGGTTAACGTATAAAAAAAATAAATATACAGATAATTATCCTTCCGGAATATCGCCGTATGCCGTGGCCGACCGCAAATCGTGACGTGGTATTGGTGCGGTCATGGTCCTGCAGTGCATAAATAATTATTTGATCGCAATTGGTTTCTCTGGCAGGAAGTCCCTCGGGCTGCATTCGAATATTATGGCAAGCCTGTTAATCTGGTCGAGGCTGTACTTGCTCACGTGCCTCGGGCTCTCTATCTGGCCGATGAACGCGTCGGACAGGTCGAGCATCGCGCCGAGCCGCGCCTGGCTGATCCCGCGCGCCGTCCTCAGGCGCTTTATCTCGCCGATCACGTAAAGATCTATGTCGCTCTTGGGCAGTCCGCGCATGGGGCTAATAAAGCGACGTTGCGCGAATATTTCACCAAGTAATACTTGGTATTTTCATTTCCGCTGCGTACCTTGGCCTGAAAGCTTAACCCCTCGCAACCATGAAGAGAAACCCCACCCCCAAGCGCGCAGTCGCCCTCGCGGCGCTCCTGTGCCTGTCGTCCCTTTCCTGCCAGAAGAAGTACTGCTGGAAGTGCGCGGCGTTCCAGTACCACAACTACACCCCGAAGGACCCCTCCGTCCCGTTCCACCAGCCCACGGAGCAGTGGGACACGACGAGGTACGAGGTGTGCGACAAGACGGCCGCCGAGATCAGGGGCGAGACCGACCAGTCCGTGAACACGAACAAGCTGGAGGGGCAGTATTTCGTGCACTACACGCTGAGGAAGGAGTGCGAAAGGTAGCGCGGGACGCAAACTACGCCAGCTAAAGCATATATTCGCACCATGAGCGGCAGAAGCAAGGAAACAAAGGACAGGGCGAGATTGCTGCTTTCGGCGCGGCTGAAATGGCTGCGCGCGGAAAGGGGCATGACGCAGGCGGCGCTGTCCGCGGCCTCCGGCGTGAGCGTCGGGCAGATACGGAAAATAGAGTCGGGCAACTCGGACTCCACGATGAGAACGGTTGAGCGGCTGTCCGGGGCGCTTGGAATATTGCCGAGCGAGTTCCTGTCTGGCTTCGGCCCGGCACTCGCCGAGGCCAAATAATAAAATCCGCGCACTGCGGATTCTGCAACCGGGCGTCGCGCGGGTTTGTCCCTAATCCGCGTCCGTTTCCAGCAGCCGGGACGCCGGGACGCCCAGCGCCTGGGCCACGTCAAACACCATGGAGACGTTCGCGTTGACGACCCCGCGCTCCATCCTCCCGACCTGCGAATAGTCCACCCCCACGGCGTTTGCAAGCTCCGCTATGGTCATTTTTCTTTCCAGTCGGTACCGCCTGATGTTGGCGGCCAGCGCCTTGATGGCCCTCTCGTTGCGCCGCTGTTTTTCACCCTTAATCATCCACAATGTTTAGCGAATGATTTTGTTTTGATATAGGGATTAAAATCCCTATTTTTATCAGGTTTTTAGCATTTAACCACATCGCCATTTTTTTACCGTAACCCACAAACTATGCCAGTACGAGACAGACGATACGAGAACCTCTTGCAGCTCATCTTCGGCGCGCTGATTTTTGCCGCGCTGGTCTGGGAAGTCGGAAAGAGGATACCCCACTGGTGGAGCGAGATAGTCCACCACCTCCCCGGACTGAAATAGCTATCCGCAGCATTTCATGCCCGACCGTGAAATGCCGATACTATCGCGCTTCGCGCGCTTTCACTACACTGAAAGAAAAAACCATGAATGTTCCAAAAATCAAGACAGAAAAGCTCCTACTGTTCATCGGCGGCGCGACCGTATGGCTCGCACTCGCGTACATGCTCATCACCATTGCTGCCGACCTTTGCACCCGGCTCGCGGAATGGCTCCCGCACGCGCGCTGAATACCCCCTGGGGTATTTTTTCCAAGGCGGCAAATCGCTACCTTTAGTAAACCCGATCCTTCACAACTAAAAACCGAACAATGGAAGCAAAACGCATCGGCATCTTCATCCGCGTCAGCACGGAGATGCAGGTAAAGGACGACAGCCCCGAGCACCACGAGCAGCGCGCCCGGTATTACGCCGAGGCCAAGGGCTGGTCGATCATCGAAACGTACCAGCTTGACGCGGTGAGCGGCAAGTCCGTCATGCAGCACCCGGAAACGCAGCGCATGCTCGGCGACATCAGGAGCGGCCACATCACCGCGCTGGTGTTCTCGAAGCTTGCCCGCCTCGCCCGCAACACCATCGAGCTGCTGGAATTCTCCAACATCTTCAGGACACACAACGCCGACCTCATCTCCCTTTCCGAAAGCATCGACACGAGCACCCCAGCCGGTCGGCTGTTCTACACCGTAATCGCGGCAATGGCGGAATGGGAGCGCGAGGAGATCAGCGCGCGGGTCGCGGCCTCCGTGCCGATAAGGGCGAGGCTCGGCAAGCCGCTCGGCGGGCAGGCCGCGTTCGGCTACCGCTGGCGCAACAAGGAACTCGTCGTGGACGAGAAGGAAGCCCCGGTGCGCAGGCTGATGTACGAGCTGTTCATGAAGCACCAGCGAAAACTGAGCACCGCCAAGGCGCTCAACGACGCGGGATACCGAACCCGCAACGGCTCGAAGTTCACCGCCACCACCGTGTCCCGGCTGCTGCGCGACAGCACCGCCAAGGGAGAGCGACGCGCCAACTACACCAAGAGCCTCGGCGACGGCAAGCAGTGGATCGTCAAGCCGGAAAGCGAGTGGGTCGTCATGCCCTGCACCGCAATCGTCTCGCCGGAACTGTGGACCGCGGTCAACAACGTGCTCGACATGCAGGAGGCGCGGAACGTGTCCCGGCCGAAAGCCGTGTACCTCCTGTCGGGATTCGTGAAGTGCGACTGCGGCAAGACCATGTACGTGTACCACACCTCGAAGGTGTACGCGTGCAGCAAGTGCAGGCACCGGATCGCGGTATCGGACATAGACGAGATATTTCAGGAGCACCTCAAGGAATACCTGAAAGGCATTGACGTCACGTCGTACCTGTACGAAACGGAGAGCGAGATACGGGAAAAGAAAGCCCTGCTTGACAGCACCCGGCGGGAGCGGACGCGGCTGCAAAGGCACATCAGCGACCTGATCGACCTGCGGATCGCGAAGGAGCTATCAAGGGAGCAGTTCGCCGAAAAGTCCCGTCCCGCAGAGGAGCGGATAAACCAGCTCGACGCGCAGCTGCCCGTACTTGAAGCGGAAATCGACGTTCGCAGCGTCCAGCTGCTTTCAAGCGATACTGTGATGCGGGAAGTGAAGACGCTGTACGAGCAGTGGGAAACTCTGCCGTTCGAGCAGAAGCGCAATATCGTGGAAACTATCGTTGGAACCATCGAGATCGGCAAGGAGGATATCACAATCACGCTGGCCTACGTCCCTGCCGTTCCCCAAAACGCGAAGAAACCTTCGCATTTGCTCAGGGGTTCATACTGGCTACCAGCATAAAGCTTGATGGGTAATCAACCGTAAACTTTGCCCTTGATATGGTTACACGGCGTTCTTCAAGCGGCTGGCGCATTACTTCCAGGGCGCTGCGTTTAAATTCGGGCAATTCGTCCAGGAACAAAACTCCATTGTGGGCCAGCGAAATTTCGCCGGGGGCGGGATTGCTGCCGCCGCCTACGAGTGCTACGTCGCTGATGGTATGGTGCGGGCTCCTGAAAGGCCTAATAGTTACCAATGCATCGGCAGCGGCAAGCTTACCTGCAACTGAATGGATTTTGGTGGTCTCTAACGCTTCGTATAAGCTTAGCGGTGGTAAAATAGATGGCAGCCTGCGGGCCAGCATGGTTTTACCGGCGCCGGGTGGGCCTATCAGGATTACGTTATGGCCACCCGCGGCTGCAATTTCCAGGGCGCGTTTAATGTTTTCCTGGCCGCGTACTTCGCTAAAGTCGCTGTCGTAGTTGCACAGGCTGTCGTAAAATTCTTCGCGGGTGTTTACTATTACAGGTTCGAGCTTGATGTCGCCATTAAAAAAGCCTACCACTTCTTTAATGCTTTCAACACCATAAACCTCCAGGTCATTTACAATGGCGGCCTCGCGGGCGTTTTGTTTAGGGAGAATAAAACCTTTAAAACCATCTTTACGGGCCTGTATAGCAATGGGCAATGCACCTTTGATGGGTTGCAGGCTGCCATCAAGCGATAGTTCGCCCATAATGATATACTTATCCAACTCTTCGGCATCCAGCTGGCCCGAGGCGGCTAATACGGCGGTAGCAATGGTGAGGTCATATGACGAGCCTTCTTTTTTGATATCGGCCGGGGCCATATTTACCACCACCTGCTGGCGCGGCATCCTGAAATTGCAATTTTTTAGTGCCGAATCAATACGGAAATAGCTTTCCTTAATAGCCACATCGGGCAGGCCCACAATAAAATATTTGGTCCCTGCCGCTATATTTACCTCAACTGTAATGGTGATAGCCTGTATCCCATAAACCGCACTGCCAAAAGTTTTAACTAACACGATGATAAAGTTTGTTCAAAGCGTAAGATAAAAATTTTTAAGTATCGCAACATAAAAGGAATATAAAAATGTGCCCTAAAACAAAAACGGCGCCTCGTGGGCGCCGCTGTCAAATGTTATAACCGTTGTTTATACGTATCAAAATCGCTTGCAAAATCTTTCAGGATGTTGTACCACGAATGTGCCCAATAGTTACGGAAGCCGAAACCACGGCTGTTCCCGGTTTTGTAAACGGTAAATAAAACCGTTTTATCGTTCATGTTTACAAAGGTTACCCAGGCACCGGCCTCATGTGTTGCTTTACTCATACCTTCAACAAACATCATCATGCCCAGGCCTTTCTGGCCCTGGAAATCATAATTCTTTACCAAATCAACAATGTCTTTTTCTTTAAGGGTACTAAAGTCGCTTGGCTTCTCGGTAAAAAAGTTTTTGGTGATGGCGTTATTTACAGCTTCGGTAACCTTGAATGCAAAGTGTACACTATCTCGGTGCGAAGCACGGGGCACGTTGTATGTTTTTGGCTCGGTTATAAACAGGTTTGCCCATGCCGGGATAAATTTACCTACAAACTCGGAGTTCAATAGTTCGCCCGACGCCTTGTATGCCGCTTCAGAACCAATAAACCTTGCCTGGGAAAAATCCATTCCCAGCCAGGTAACCGGTACTTTAGGGTTAAACACGTCGGCTTTGGTTTGTGCTTGGGCAACGTTTACTATGGCGCAGGTAAGTAAGGAAATAAAACAGCTGAATTTTGTGATTTTTTTCATGGTTACGGTATACTTTATATTACCCGCCGGTATTGCCGGCAGATAATACAAAATAACACACAATTCATGTAATTAGCATAGCCCTAAAATAACCGGATAGTTAAATTTTGTTATTGTGTACCCAACACGGTCAAAATCAGGCTGATATTTTTTGAAAGATCAAATGGTATTTACAAACAGGAAAAAGACACAGGAAATCACAGCATAGGCCATCAACATAATTGACCATACTTTTTGATTGTTTTTGCTCAGTTTTTCAAATGCAATATTCCATTTTTTAAACCGACCGTTGTTTAGCAGTATAAAGTAATTAAGCAGCAGCGCGCCCGAGGCGGCCAAAAGCATTACAGTTGCAGTTACCTGGTTAATATTAAACCATTTTTGGTGTAAGCAAAGCTGGGTAAACATCAGCAGGTTGGTTAGCAAAAGGATTAACAGGAAACTTACGCCAAAAAGCGAGTTAAATTTGGGTAGGCCACCTTGTCCGAAATTTCTGGCGTTCCATCTGTAAGCGGTTACATACATGGATTTAATTGCTGCTGTGTTCATGATGTTAATGGTTTAAAGGTTAATAGTTGGTAGTTAAACGAGCCGATGGAATGGATTGTTTGGTTGATAACGCAAACTGCAAAATTATATTATGTAAAAATTTCAAATTTTTGAAGATTGCCATATAAAAGTTTGGCAAGCGACTAAACGTCAATAAACCGGGATAGCGTTATCTTTCGGGTAAACAAAAACGGCCACCAAAAGGCAGCCGTTTTATATTATTAAACTTGCAGATTTTTATTTTGCCGATGCCATTTGAAGCAGGGCAGCGTCATGATGATATTTTACTTCGGCTTTGTTATCAAATAACATAGCCGCGCCGTTTTGGGCCGTATAAGCTGGCCAGTTGGGCAAGCCCTTGGCATTTGGGTTACCGGTACGGGCAAAATTTATCCAGGCTTGGCTCATTTTATTGGCTAAGGCGTAGGCATCCTTACCACCGCCGGTCATTTCTTCGCAGCGTTTAATGTTATCAAACTCAAAACAGATATCGATACAATGGATGGATTTAAACATGCCATCGGCCACTGGTGATTGCCAGGTAAACATATACATATAAACCGGCGCCGCGCCGGTTACTGCCGATTTTGCGTTGGCCTGGCGGATAACACCCGGCCTGAAAGTTGCTAAATCGATATCCAGGTAATCGGATGGTTTTACAGTGCCCGGGTAGGCTTTTAAAACCTCGGCCATATAGGCTTCTGTTTTATCAGCATATTTTTTTTGTAGGTAGCTTTTAACATCATCCATGCTAAAGTTACGGATAGCCGGGTTTATCAGCGAGGCCATAAATTCGGTTTTAGTTGAGCCAACCAGTAAGGGAATGTTTTTTGATAGTTCGGCAGCGGCCGGGTCATTTAACTGGTAGGGTAAAAACACGCCATCGTTAACTGGTTCCCAGCCAAGGCCAAAACCGGCAACGGGCTTGCCCTCGGCTTTTAATTGCTGGGCAACTTTAGGTAACGCTTTTTTCGCGGCGGCGCTTAAGCGCTCGTATGATATGGTTTGTAACGAATCAGCCTGGTTTGGCTGCAGGTTCAATACTTCCAGCATAGCCGCGCCAATTCTTTTTGATACATCGTTATCCATAAATTTTGACTGGTAACTGCCGCTTTGTACAATAGCTTTATGGAACAAGCCTTTTGCTGATGGCGCCGCCATTAAGGTAGTAACCTTGCCGCCACCACCCGACTGGCCAAAAATAGTTACGTTATCCGGATCGCCGCCAAAGCTGGCTATATTTTGTTTTACCCATTGCAGGGCAGCAACAATATCCATCATACCCACGTTGGCCGATGATTTATATTTATCGCCATAGGCCGATAGGTTTAAAAAGCCCAGCAGGTTTAAGCGATGGTTAATGGATACCACCACAACATCGCCTTTTTTGCTCAGGTTTTCGCCGTCATAGGATGGCAGTTCAATGGCCGAGCCGGCAGCAAAACCGCCGCCATGCAGCCAAACCATTACGGGGCGTTTCTTTTGATCGTTAATACCTGGCGTCCAAACATTCAGCTTCAGGCAATCCTCGTTCATATAGCCCCAGTTGTGCTGAAAGCCAAACTCGATAGGGTCGTTAACGGTAGTTGTCGGGTCGATAGGGCAAACGGCTCCGTATACCAGCGATGCGCGGACACCCTGCCATGGAGCGGGCTTTTCGGGTGCCATAAAACGTTTGGCAGTTGCGTAAGGTATGCCTTTGTAATTAAAGGTACCGTTGTGGATGTACCCGCGTACCTGCCCTGCATCGGTGCTGGTTACGGCTACACTTTCGCCGGCAATAATGGCATCGCTGCTTTGGCTGTAGCCAAATAATGGCAGCAGGCAAAAGGCCAGCAAAGCCCAAAATGTTGAGTTTTTATTCATGGTTATCTGGTTTAATATAATTGGTTTATGGATTATCCGGGGGATGAATAACGTATACCATTACCATGATTCATTGGGCAATAAACCAATAATTATCATTGTGTAGGTATTACACAATGATAATTATAAAAATTTATAAATCAATAGGCTGTTGATTTATTTAGCAAATAGTAACAAGCTTATTACTTCTGTGCAGTAATGCCTTCCAGGCTAAAGGATGCCAGTAAATTTACGTTAGGATCAACCATTATTTTAGCGTCACCAGTAGTCACCGGCACTTTAAGCCCGGTTTCTTTATTTTTAATATTCATGGTGTAGGGCTTGCCGTTAACCGTAAGCTCCAACGGGAACTCGTAAAGCGATGCCTGTTTTTGTGTTACCGATATTTCGACAACAGAACTATTTGCGCGTTGCATCCATGTTATCTTTAAATCGGGGTGACCGGCTGTTCGTAACCATTGTTTAAAAAATAGTTTTAGGTTTTGGCTGCTGGCTTTTTCCATCACTGCGCATAGGTCGGCAGTGTTCGCGTTGCGGCCGTTATACATGGTGTAATAATTACTTACGCCTTTCCAAAATATAACATCCCCCAGCTTGCGTCTAAGCATATGCAGTACCCAGCCGCCCTTTTGGTAACTGTTGGCGTTTAGCAATTGCATGTACTTGTTTTTTACAGCGGTATCAACAACGGGGCTCAGCCTTTTCTTTTCAAAATCAATAACGGTTTGCCTATCCTCAATTAGCCGCTTTTTTAAGGTATCGGCCCCATATTTATTCTCCAGGTATAGGTTGGTCATGTAGGTGGCAAAACCTTCGCTTAACCATAAGTGGGCAAAGTTTTTTTCGCTTGCGCCATCACCAAACCATTGGTGGGCTATTTCGTGCGCCATTAACTCCTCGATGCCTTTGCTGGTAACCGACTCTTCGAAATAAAATATCGCGCTTGCATTTTCCATTCCGCCAAATATCGTTTTCGATTGTACGTTGGCCAGTTTCTCGTAACTGTAAGGGCCAACTTTTTTGATGAAAAACGGCAGTATATCTTTGGCAATAGCATAGTTTTTAAAACCGGCCTCCTTGTTTTCGGGAAACACATAGGAATAAACCGGGATACCGCTTACATCGCCGGGATGGTCAATGGCAAATTCGGCAACGCCAATAACCATTACTTTGGTAGGTAGCACCACGTTTTCCTGCCAATGGGTAAGTTTTAAGTGATTATCCAGGGCTTTCTCTTCCAGTTGTAAACCGTTGGCCACCACCTGGTAATGATCGGGTGCGGTTACTTCAAAGTCAACGGTAGCTTTATCTGCCGGGTCGTCAACGCAGGGGAGCCAATTATGGGCCCTATTTGGCCAGTTATCGCCAAAAAAAGTACGGTGGCCAAAGTTGTTGGTTGATATGATCAATCCATCGGCAGGTACACCTTCGTAGCTAATTACAAAGTTATGCCTGCTGGGGGCTTTTACCAGTGTGTATATTTTAACAGCATCGCTATCCTGTTCAAATTTAAGAGGTTTACCATTTTCGGTCACCGCAGATACTGTCATCCCTTTGCCACCTGCATTCTTTTTTGCCAGGTTCAGGTTAAATGAAGCAGCATCCTTTATAAATTTTATGGCTACGGTGGCTTCGCCTTTTATATTATTGTTATCGTCATTAAGCTGTAATGCAAAATTGTAGTGCTGTACATCAATTGCCGAGCCGGGAACCTGGGCATGGGCAGATAACGCGAAAAAGCCAAAAGCTGCATTGCTTATTAAATAAATGGTTTTTTTCAACATCTCCTAGTCTTCTTCAATTGTAAAATTAATGGGTAACTCATACTCTACCGTCACAGGTTCTCCCTTGTATAAACCGGGCAGCCACTCTCCCTTTATTCGCTTCGCTCCAAGTAATGACTCTTCGTCGCAGCCAAATCCTAAGCCCGATTTTACCCTGAAGTTGGAAGTATGGCCTAATGTATCTATTGTGAAAGCAATTATAACTTTTCCCTGTACATGATGTTCCCTTGCAATGGCAGGGTACCTTAAATTACGAAGATCATTCTGCATCATCCGTTCACCATCTAAAAATACAATTGGGCGATCAAGCTTTACTTTTAGAGTATCAGTTCCTCTAATTACCCGATAATTTTGTCCCAAACTATCCTGATGCGATAATTTGTAGTAGCGAAGTTTTTTGTTAGTATAATCGTATTTTACTTGCAATTCATCATTGCCGTTAAAGGCACTCCAAAAACCAAAACGCTCGTTGTTTTTATAAAAGCCAGTTAACGCAACTGCACCCCTATAGGAATAATAAGTCCATATACTATCCTTTACATTATTTTGGTAATATCCATCGCAAATTAATCTGTTATTAAAAGCGGCGTATTTTTCATATTTACCGCTTCGTATTTGTTCATTAGAGTCGAGCACAAAATACTTTTCTAAAACATTGTGTTTGTCATCTACCTTTATAATTTGCTTTGTTTGAGCAGGAGACCTCAACGATAGCAAAAAGACAAATAGTAGTATAACCGCATTTTTCATGCGGTAAAGATATTGGGATAAAATTATTTTTTAATTAATCTGCCCGCTAAATCGAATTTATAAACTAAAAAAATATTCTTGCGGGTACCGGTTATTGCAAAAACAGGTGATGATCTTTAAAGTTGCAAAAGGCTCAAATGCTAATTTAACGAATATAAATCTTTAAAAAGTTACGCTGGCACCCGCCGAAAATAAAAAGTAAAGCCCATTTTTTGATGTATTACTCACATAATCAACCTGGTTAAATGGTTTTATGAGGTATGGTGTAAAAACTATCTGCACTTTGTTTATAACATAGGTAACCGGCATCGACCCGCTAAAGGCAAGCAACTGATATTTCCTTACTTCCTTTTGATTTTCCTGGGTTACGGTTTGGGTGATGATAGTTTGCTTAGGCTGATTTGGAAACAATATGTTAATAGGCGTTTGTTTCTGCGGAGTTTCTACCGACCGGGTTACCTGCGACTCGGTGTAGTAGGTTTGGTAAAACGATTGTGTACCGGCATATAGCGATGCGGTTGGCGTAAGCTTAAGGCCATTTAATTTCGTGGCACCGGTTTTAACTGCAAATATCTCCTTAGATAGTTCGGCAGTATTGATGATATCGTTTTTGTTGTTTTTGTCAAAGCGGTAACTACCGCCAATGCTCAGTTTTACAATATTATCGGGGTTGGCGTACAATGAACCATCAATGGTGGCATTAAAAGACGAGAGGATGATAGGGCTGCTTCCGGTAATAAAAAACTTGGTGGCCGATATGGTGCCGCCGTAATACTTTTTACTATCAAACCCAAAAACATATCCGGGAGTTATACTTAATCCTTCGGCGCCCGATTTCGATCCGTTAAGATCAAAGTAGCCTATTGCACTTAGGAAAAATCCGTGTTTGCTTACCAGGGTAAGCGTTGGCAGTAATAATGGCACGCTGCTATCGTCGCGACGTCCGGCGTACGTTAAGTTGGAAATATATTGAAGTCCGGCATTTACAAACAACTCCTTTACCTGGGGCTTTTTAGATGCCGTATCGGTAACGGTTCGCTGTGCAAATGAGACTGTACCGCTGCCCATAATAATAAGCAGCATGATAAGTTTATATTTTTTCATAAAGGATTTGATGTGCTTAGCGTATGTTTTAAATCAACAAAAGGGCCGTTAACGGCCCTTTTGCTAATGATATTATTATAATTTGATGTTATTGTTTAGCAGCGCTTACTTTAGTTGAGCTGCTGCCCGAAGCGCTAACAGTAGCGCTTTTTTTACCTGCTTTTACCGTGGTTGCAGATGAGCCACTGTGTGATAAGCTTGCTTTGGTACTTTTTGTAGTTGTAGCTGCACTACCAGAACTGCTTACGCTTCCTCTGCTGCTAATACTTACGTTTTTCCTGGCAGCTATTGCTTTTTTGCTTGCTGCAGAAGCAGCATTAACCGAGGCGTTTTTAGCTGCTGCGGCTTTAGCTGCAACGTTATTTGCTTTAGCGCTAACATCTGCTGAGGCATTGTTTGCGGCATCTTTTGATGCTGTAACTGCGCTACCTGCGGCTGTTGCGGCTTTATCTGCCGATGCTGAACCACTTACACTACCCGAACCTGCAAGGCTTGCGGCAGCATCGGTTTTGTTAACTGCTGCTTCGGCATTTGTTACGGCGGCAGCGTTAGCTGTTCCGCTTACGTTGGCAGCCTGGTTTGCAGTTGCCTGCGATTGTGCGGCGGCCGCGTTAGTTGCTGCCTGAGTTTGGGCTGCGGTACGGGCGGCAGCGCTTTGGGCCTGTGCGGCCGCCTGGTTGCTGATATTGGTAGTTGTAGCTGCGGCTTTTTGAGCCACAGTAGTAGCATTCACAGATGGTAATGCAGTTTGGGTAACAATTTTTGTTGCTGTTGCTGCACCTACGTTAACCTGTGCAATACCGGATTTTGCTGCGAATAAAGCTGCTGTAAATAATACTGATTTAACTAAAGTTTTCATTTTATCTATCTATTAAGTTTATGTTGCATGCCGGGTTATTAAACCGGTATCATGACATTACATAGACAAATGATATGCCATTGGAAAAATAAAGCCAGAATAATAGGAAAATTGAACTGTTTTTGTATAGAATAGCAGACAAAAGACAGCAAAAGCTTGCCGAAAAATAAAAAAAAGCAGACAGTTTGCCGGGCATTAAAAGCAATGCCCTAAAGCAAAAAAAGCCCCGGTAAATATCCGGGGCCTAAGTGTATTTTTTAAATATGCGCTATAAAAAGCCGGCAAACTTACATTTTGGGCATCCGGCGCATCATGCCGGCCATGGCGGCGGGGTTGCTCATTTGCTTCATTACCTTTTTCATATCGTCAAACTGTTTCATTAGCCGGTTTACTTCGGTTAAATCAGTTCCGGAACCTTTGGCTATCCGGTTACGGCGGCTTTGGTTAATAGTTTCGGGGTTCGATTTTTCGAATGGTGTCATGGATTGGATGATGGCCTCGATAGCTTTAAAAGCATTATCATCAACTTCAACATCCTTCATCATTTTGCCTACGCCCGGAATCATGCCCATCAGATCCTTCATGTTACCCATTTTTTTGATCTGCTGTATCTGGCTGTAAAAATCGTTAAAATCAAATTTGTTTTTGCGGATCTTCTTTTGCAGCTCGGCAGCTTCCTTCTCGTCAAACTGCTGCTGGGCGCGCTCAACCAGGGAGACAACGTCACCCATGCCCAGGATACGGGATGCCATACGATCGGGGTGGAAAACATCAAGCGCTTCCATTTTTTCGCCGGTACCTATAAACTTAATCGGCTTATTTACAACCGATTTAATAGATAAGGCTGCACCACCGCGGGTATCACCATCAAGCTTGGTTAATACTACCCCGGTAAAATCAAGCCTGTCGTTAAATACTTTAGCGGTGTTTACGGCATCCTGGCCGGTCATGGAGTCAACCACAAATAATATCTCATGTGGTTTTACTGCGCTTTTTACCTGCTCAATTTCCACCATCATGGCTTCGTCAATAGCCAGGCGGCCGGCGGTATCAATAATCACTATATTATGGCCATTTTGTTTGGCCAAGGCAATACCCTCCAGCGCAATAGCAACAGGATCTTTCGATTCGCGGTTTGAATATACCGGTACGCCTATTTGCTGGCCTAATACTTCCAGCTGATCAATAGCCGCTGGGCGGTAAATATCATCGGCAACCAGTAAGGGCTTTTTGTTTTTTTGCGTTTTAAGATAATTGGCCAGCTTGCCGGTAAAAGTTGTTTTACCCGCACCGTTTAAACCTGCAATCAGGATAATGGTTGGCGAGGCCTTTATTTCCAGCTCGGCTGTGGTACCGCCCATAAGCGCGGTAAGCTCATCGTTCATGAGCTTGGTAAGCAACTGGCCTGGCGATATGGCTGTTAATACATTATTACCCAGTGCTTTTTGCCTTACATCGTCAGTGAATGCTTTGGCGGTTTTATAGTTTACGTCGGCATCCAGAAGGGCCTTGCGGATCTCCTTCATGGTTTCGGCCACGTTTATCTCAGTAATAGTTCCTTGCCCCTTCAGTACCTTAAAGGCCCTGTCGAGTTTATCCGAAAGATTTTCAAACATTGTAATATCCCAGTTTTGAGGTTACAAAGGTATGATTTTGAAAGTTAATTTTAAGACAGATGTATATGCCGTTTTTGGTGCGGCAAAATCGGCCCAAAAACGAAGTCCGTTTTTTTAAAATGTTTTGCTACCGGTTTTTTCAAAAGGCACTTTAACGCTGTCTTTGCAATATTTAATGCAAAAAAACGCGAAAAATCACAAAAATTGCATGATTTGATTCAAATAAGCTGTAAGAAACTTCAAAAAAACACAACTTTTATACAATTGCTCTTTAATGGCATGCTGCCGGAGGAGCGTGCGGTTTTTTGAGAAAAAAACGGAAATAAAGTCAAAAAAAGCAAAATAAATCTGTAGCTACCAAATTTTCACCACTCACCACTCACCACTCACCACTCACCACTCACCACTCACCACTCACCACTCACCACTCACCACTCACCACTCACCACTCACCACTCACCACTCACCAATTAAGGGAACCTGTACAACATTCCCAGCGCCAGGCCTTCTGTAGCCTGGGCATCTTTTGAGGTATGCTGATCATATAACAGCGTACCATTAATGGTAACGTTGATTAAACGGTTTACCCGGGCCGATAACACGGCATCAACACGGTGGGTAACATATTTAAGCGACTGGCCATACGGGATAAACAATGCATACCGTGTGTTCAGGTGGATATTTTTCATAATATCCTTATCAAATAGGGCTACCATTTGAAATGCTAAATCGTTTTTTACGGTTTTGTTGGTATCAACGCCGTAGTTATCTGTTTGAAAGCGTCGTACGCTTTTATCTAAAACAAAAGTTTGCCTTGCGGTACCCGTACCTAAACGCAAATCAAAATAGGGGGCTGGCTTATACTCCAAACCCAACGATTCGGTTAAATAGCCGGGCGCCATAAAATTCGAGATCTGCTGAGCATCAAAACGACCGTTGCCCTGGTCTACATAGTTAAATCCTTTGTCAAACTGCGACTCAAACGTTAGCGCGCCGAACAGGTACCAGTGCTTAGATAATTGCGAGGCTACCTTATTATCAAAGTAAATCCTGTCGTTGGTTTTACGTTTGCCCTGGCCTTTATTTTTGGCTACGCCATAAGTAAGGTTAAGCTCAGATACATAGCTGAAAGGCGCGTTGTTATACTCGGTGTGGTATACAAAGTTTGTACCCAGGGCCACCGAATTTACACCTCCGGCGCTATAGTTGCTGGTAAAAGCCGACTGACTGAAGTTGAGCCCGAACGCTACCGCTTTTTTCCAATGGATAACTTTATAGTCAAGCATGGTAACCGGGATTTGCTCGCGCTGGATCTGGATGGGCCTCACCCGTGTTGGGATTGAATTTGGGCGCGGGCTCACACGCAACCTGTTAACCACGGCGGTATCAATTTTAACGGTGTCCTTTTTCAGCGAATCGGTTTGCTGGGCAATTGCCGATGTGCTGCAGGCTATCGATGCTAATAAAAGCAGGGCAAGTCTGATTTTTAACATAAAAGCAAAATAAAGCAAAAAAGTTTAAAGAAGTATCAAGTAGTTAGTATCAAGTAGCAAGATTTTGACCCGTGATTTTTTTGCAGCTATCTTACTACTTGATACTAACGACTTGATACTGCTATTGCTATTGCAACAATCTTGATACTTACTACTTGCTACTTGCTACTAAATCAACGGTTAACTTTTTCAGGCAAATTCCTACATTTGCCAAAACTAAAAGTTGATGACTGAAAAAATTTTAGTGATTGGTGCCAATGGTCAAATTGGTACCGAATTGGTTATGGCATTACGCGGCATTCACGGTGCCGAAAATGTAATCGCCTCCGATATTAACGATCCTACCTACGCCATCCGCAACAGCGGCCCCTTCGAAATTGTAAATGTGCTTGATAAGCATAACCTGCACCACATATTTGATAAACACCGCCCAACCCAGGTTTACCTGCTGGCTGCTATCCTATCTGCCGTAGGCGAAAAAAAGCCAAAAATGGCCTGGGATTTAAACATGACCGGCCTTATCCATGTGCTTGATTTTGCTGTAGAGTTTAAAACGGCCAAAGTTTTCTGGCCAAGCTCTATCGCCGTTTTCGGCCCGCACTCGCCGCAGTATAATACGCCGCAGTATTGTGTAATGGACCCCAACACGGTTTATGGGTTTAGCAAACTGGCAGGCGAGCGCTGGTGCGAGTATTATTTTGAAAAATATGGTGTTGATGTGCGCAGCATCCGCTATCCCGGCCTTATCGGCTGGAAAGCCTCGCCCGGCGGCGGCACCACCGACTACGCGGTGCACATATTTCACGAGGCATTAAAGAATGGTAAGTACCAAAGCTTCCTTTCGGCAGATACCGCGCTGCCGATGATGTATATGGAAGATGCCATCAGGGCTACCATCAGTTTGATGGATGCACCGGCAGAGCAAATTAAAATCCGCTCGTCGTACAACCTGGCCGGCATCAGCTTTACACCAACGCAACTGGCCGAAGAAATTAAAAAACATATCCCGGCCTTCCAGATTAGCTATACAGATACCGACCCGCGCCAGGCCATTGCCGATAGCTGGCCCAAATCAATTGACGACAGCAGCGCGCAGCAAGACTGGGGCTGGAAGCTGGAATACGACCTGCCCAAAATGACCGCCGATATGCTGGAGAATTTGAAACGGGTACTTTAGGAAGGTGAAAGGCGAAAGGTATTCCTTTCTTGTACTTCAGGTATCTCTGATGCTTTTAGACTAAGGTTGATTAAATATCGAACACCGAATGTCCAATATCGAATAATGAATAAAAAAATCGATTTGGACATTCGATATTCGTCATCGATATTTATTTGCTTGTTTTCTTACGATCACTCAAGCTCCGGCAATGCTTTTAAGTAATTAAAATTCAACTCCCACGAGCGGATCAAAGCAATCACATATTTACCGGCTTTATTTTTTTTGAAATACCTGTTCTGGCAATCTAACCAAGCACAGGCCTGTCGCAAATTTGGTTGCAAATTGTCGTTTCCTGCCCTGCTCAATATCTTTTTTTACCTGCATTTTTGTTAAACAAATAACAACAAACGGTGGAGCAGCTACCACTTGCAAAAACGGGCGATCCGAAAAGCCAAACGAGTAGGAATATAAAAAAACGATTTTATGTCAGACAACAAAGTTTCATTGCACAGAGTTATTAAGGCTTCGCCTGAAAAGGTATATCGTGCCTTTACCGAGGCTACGGCGATTGCTTCATGGCTGCCGCCTTACGGTTTTCTTTGTACCGTACACGAAATGGACGTTCGGGTAGGTGGTACTTTTAAAATGTCATTTCATAATTTTACAACAAGTAACGGCCATTCATTTGGTGGCGAATATTTGGAGGTAAAACCCAATGAGTTCCTGAAATATACCGACAAATTTGATGACCCCAACATGCCTGGAGTAATGACCACATCTGTTTGGCTTCAAAAAACAATAGTAGGTACCGAGCTAAAAGTACTGCAGGAAGGAATACCTCCGATGATACCCGCCGAAATGTGTTACCTGGGCTGGCAGGAATCGCTGGAGAAACTCATTAAACTGGTAGAACCTAATATACCAGATGCCTGATTAGCCGGCTCGAGTCTCGTTTGGTGACTATCGGCAAGGTGAAATATAATTGCCAGGAGAAGTTTTCTTTGCTCCCGAAAATCACTTTTATGGATTGGCGTTTGGAATACCTGTACAATTGTTGGAGTTATCTCTATAGGTGTTCGGATGAAATAAAAAAGCGCAGGGTGTGTGCGATTCCTTCCCTGGGGAAGGGGGAGGTAGGGGTTAAATCAGGCGTTCAAGTCGCTTTGCTACTCGTCGCTCGTATAAACCCCTCCCTGCCTTTGCGCTCAACGTCAGCCGCACCCCTCCCGTTGGGCTACTGTGAGTACACATGCTAATATGAAATAGTAACTTTGAAAAGTTACTCCGTTAGGAGTGAAATATCGGTAGAATAATCAAGCACCCTCCTTTTCGTGCCGTAGGTACGAAACTAACCGCCAAATTTGTCTATTTATCAATACCCTGTCGACTAGAAAAGTTCAATTGCGACGTACCTACGGCACGTAAAGCTATTTTTGATATATTTCTACCGACATTGAACCCCTCTGGGGGTTTTCCTAAAAGATATGTACACACTGTAGCCCGTTGGGAGGGAACTAAAAAGCATTCTCACACCTTTGAATTATCCAACACCGGCACGGGCTTTAGTAAAACACCGCGTACAATTAATGCGCCCTGCCTTGTTCGCTCTCGGCACCGCCCGTATCGCGTTTTTGGGGCACATTGGTTAATTTACCAAAACTGTATGTAAAAGCCAGGGTGGCTACCTGGGTATCCAAATAGTTATGGAAGGTGGCATTGGCGCCCACAATATTGGTAATGGTACCGCTTGGCCTGAACGTGTGGAAAATATCGCGCGCATTTAACTTGATAGTACCCTTATTATTCAATATTTTTTTCTGGATAGCCGCGTTAAGCATGCCTTTGGGTAGTGTAACAAACTGTCCGTAAGTGCCCCCGCTATCATAAAAGCCGCTTAATTCGGCGCTCCAGGTTTTGGATAAAGTGAACTGGTTGTTGCCGTTGCCCGAAAATGTGTATTGCGACTGATTAAGGTACCCGGTGTAAAACGCCCCCTGGTAAGTGTTTTTATAAACCTCGGCATATAGGTTAACCGACCACCATTTGGCCGGCTGAAAGTTGGTATTGGCAGACAGGTTGATTGTTTTCCGTCGCCCTATGTTGCCCTGGGTGCTGATGAACACGTTGTTGCTGTTGTGAATGGTTTCGCCCTGAACATCGGTAGTATAATTATAGGTAAGCGCAACGGTAAACAAACTCCGGTAGCTATACGCCAGTTTATAATTATCAGTAAACTGCGATTTAAGGAAAGGGTTGCCCGAAAAGTAAGTAAACTTATCTACAAAAAAGGTAAAAGGATTTAAGCTTCCGTAGCTGGGCCTTCCAATGCGCCGGCCATACGACATGGCAAGCACATTATGGCCGGCGGTATCCAGGTTGTATGAAAAATAAGCCGTCGGGAACAGGTTGGTATAATGCTTAACAAATGATGAGTCGGCTTTTTGGGCATTCCCCAGCTGATGGCCGGAACCATTGGTGTTCTCGGCCCGTAAACCGGTTTGTAATGAAAACCGGCCGAGGGTTTTGTTAAAATTAACGTATGCAGCATTGATGTTTTCTTTATATAAAAACCGGTTGGTGTTGTTGTAATCAATGGTGCTTACATTATCAATCACATTAAAATAATTGGCCGCATTATCTGTACTCACATAGCTGCTTTTAACCCCGGCCTCCAGCTTTGCCTTGCCCTTAAGCGAACGGGTGTAATCGGCCTTTGCAGAATAGATATTAATGGTGGATGGCAAATTATCAGTCAGCGTTTGTGAATTTGTTAAAGTACCATCGGGTAAAAAAGTGTTGTTTACAAACATCTGGTTACTGCCGGCTGCATTGTGAATATAATCCAGGTCGAATGTAAGGGTCCTGCCTGTACTATCGTACTTATGGGTATAATTCAGGTTTATACCCTTGCTGTCAAACTTATTGGTGGATGTATTCAGGGTATTTATGGTTGAATCCAGGCCGCCGCTTTTACCATATAATAAGCTGTATACCGGGCTGCTGTCATGATCGCGTGATATTTCGCCGGTAAATACCACACCCCAGGTAGTTTTTGACGATGAGTAATAATCCATCCCGGCTTTAATATTGGTGTTATTACCGGATGGCCTGAAATAGGATATATCCTTTAAGGACGAGGTTCTATCTCCATTGGCATCAAAATAATCGCGGTCAATTTCCAGCCGCCTGAAGGTTTTTTGCTTGTTATAGGCAAGGTTGGCAAAAATGTTAATTTTATCAACGCGGTAATTCATGTTGATGCTTTCGTCTGTACGCCCATAAAAACCGAGCGCATAATTGGCCGAAACCACCGCATTAAACCCCCTGGTGGTGTTCTTTTTAGTTTTTATATTAATTACGCCTGCATTTCCTGCGGCATCATATTTGGCCGGCGGGTTATCCATCAGCTCTATCTGATCTAATGACGATGACGGTAACGAGCGCAGGTAAGTTGCCAGGTTTGCGGCCGAAAGATAGGTTGGTTTATCATCAATCATCACCATTACGCCGCTTTTTCCCTTAAAGGTGATATTGCCATCGGCATCTACCTGTACACCGGGTGTTTTAGCCAACACTTCCAAAGCGTTGGCGCCGGTATTTGATATCAGCGCCCCAACATTAACTACCGTGCGGTCAATTTTTTGTTGTACATATGATTTTTGGGCAGTTATAGCCACCTCATTTAACTTTTTGCCTGCCAGCGATAAAATAAACGGGGGTAAATTAACCGGTTTTAGCCGGCTTACAATCACCGGGCCGCTTAGGTAAGTTTTATAGCCAATATAAGTAGCCTTAATAAGGTAGGTATTATCCTTTATGTTTTTAAATGCGAAGCCACCATCCGGGTTAACAAGCTGGGTACTTACCACGCTTGAATCTTTTGCGGCAAGTAAAATAACGGTTGCGCCATCAAGCGGCTTCTTAGTATCATCTAAAACCGTCCCCGAAATTTTGCCGATGTTGGTTTGTGCCGGGGCAACATTAAAAAAAAACAGCATGAATAAGGGCAACAGAAATACGCGTATCAGTTTCATCATGATTATAAGACATGTGCTGCGCCATTATCGTTACATGATTTTATACTTTATTTAGATGGGTGGCGGGTATCTCCGCTGCCCCGATACCAGGTAAAAGGTTAAAGGATAAAGGTTTTAATCGTATTTTTGCATACGTATTAAAACAGTATTATATTCGCTGCCCGTCCATGGTCTATAGGCTATGGACCATCGACAAAACAAAAGTTATGGGAAGAGCATTTGAATTCCGCAAAGAAAGAAAGTTTAAGCGCTGGGCCAAAATGGCGGTGCAGTTTACCCGTTTAGGGAAAGAAATTGTAATGGCCGTAAAAGCAGGCGGTGGCGATGTAAACACCAACTCGCGCTTACGTACCGCGGTACAAAACGCCAAGGCCGTAAATATGCCTAAAGACCGCGTGGAAGCCGCCATAAAACGTGCCAGCAGCCGCGACGAAAAAGATTACGAAGAACTTGTATATGAAGGTTATGCGCCTTACGGCGTTGCCGTTTTGGTTGAAACAGCTACCGATAATACCAACCGTACCGTTGCCAACGTGCGCAGTTATTTTACCAAATATGGCGGCTCGCTTGGAAAAACCGGCTCGTTAGATTTTATTTTTACCCGCAAATCGGTATTCACCTTTGAGCCGGGCGACCGCGACCTGGAAGAATTAGAGTTTGAACTGATTGATGCCGGCCTGGAAGACCTGTTTGTTGAAGCAGATGAAGAAGGAAAAGACATCGGCGTTATCCACACCGCGTTTGAAGATTTTGGAAAAATGCAGAAAGCGCTGGAAGAAGCCGGAGTTGAAGTAAAATCGGCCAAACTGGAGCGTGTACCGCAATCATTCCATGAAGTAACCGAAGAACAGGTGGTTGATATCATGAAACTGATTGACCGTTTGGAAGAGGACGACGACGTACAGGCGGTGTACCATAACATGGCGGAGTAAACTTTGATTTGAAAATTTGAGGATTTGAAAATTTGAAGATGGTTTGATAGGGTAGTAATTTGAAGACGGCCTGATAAAGGCGGAAATTATTTTTAAGCGCTGATACTTTTTTATTTTCAAATCCTCAAATCAATAGTGCTTTTTTCATTTTCAAATTGACACATCTTCAAATTCTCAAATTAAAAGAAACATGCCACTATTCAGCTCACGTAAGGAAGAAAAGAAAGTAAAGGTAAGCTTTGCTAACGGCCTGCTTTTTGTAGAAAAGCCCGATGGTAAGCAGCAAGCTTTCCCGCTGGAGTGGTTCCCCAAACTGATGAACGCTACCGACGAGGAACGTGACGACTGGAAACAAACAGATAAAGGCATCCACTTTAACCAATTGGATGTGGACGTGACTTTATAGGCGATTTGAAAATTTGAAGATGTGTCAATTTGAAAATTAATGAGCTCATTTTCAAATCTTCAAATTTTCAAATCTTCAAATTAACACATATGCTATTCGAAGAGTTTTTTAAAAAGAAAAAGATTGACCTTGCTGCCTTACAAGTAGCCGAGGGATCATTGTTTTCGGAATTTAAAGATCACTTTGAGCAAATGGGCGAGAAAAGTTTTGATCATACCAAAAAATACTGGTTCAATAAACTAAGGCGCCGGTTTCCGTTGGCCCCCGAAATTAAAACCGAACGGTTACACATTGCCAATCCTTTGGCCGAACAAACGATTACCGATGGTTTGACAACACCCGCAACACCATCTCCAAAAGTTGGTTTTACACCAAAATTCGGGGCCACAGCCGTACCACCAAAACCTGTTGAAGAAAAGCCTGAAGAAAAGACACCGGCAGGTGCATCAATACCATCTGAAAATACAACACCCAAACCAGCATTTAAACCACGTTTTAACCCGGGCATGGTGAAACCCAAGCCGGTTGAAGGTGCAGATGCTATTGAACAAAAAACGGATGTTGCAGGCGGAGCGGCTACACCGCCTGCAGATACACCTGCTGCGAAGCCTCCCGGTTTTACACCACGGTTTAACACGGCAATGGTGAAGCCAAAACCTGCTGAAGAAAGCGATGCCCCTGCGGATAAGCTGGAAGTAAAAGAACATCCACCTGCACCAGCCGCTGAAACGCCTGTTGCCAAACCCGGCTTTAAGCCACGGTTTAACGCGGCAATGGTGAAGCCAAAGCCTGCCGAAGAAAGCGATGCCCCTGCTGATGAGCCGGAAGTAAAAGAACAGCCACCTGTACCAGCTGAAACGCCTGTTGCCAAACCCGGCTTTAAGCCACGGTTTAACGCGGCCATGATGAAGCCAAAGCCCGTTGTAGAAGAAGATGTAACTCCGGCGCCCGAAGTAAAAACCGAACCCCTTGCACCATCGCCACCTGAAGCAGAAAGCGCCGGGCCCGCCACAGAAACGCCTGCCGCTAAGCCAGTTTACAAGCCCAAATTCAACATGAAAAACCTGCCGAAAAAACCGGACCAGGAATAGTTTTCCCGGTAAAGTATGCTGTAAACTTTCCTGAAGTTATGAAAATGCAAATGGTGCATATCGCAACGCGGGGCTAAAAGAATAACCTCACCCTTTGTGCGGCGTAACCCGGCGGGTGGTCGGCCGGCGCTGCGTAGCCGGCGTTCAAACTGATGTTGATGTAACCGCACTACATTCTGCCTGTCGCAGTTATGCGTCTTTGCGTTCAGGAACAAACCCCTCTTAATTATTAAAAACACGTATTAATATCATAATTCCGCTATCTTTAATTTTAATAAACCTAAGGCTATGGATTTTTTTATCGTTGTTTTACTCATATTGATTATTGTTTTAATTGTAAACAACAAAAGCAGTGTTGGCCGCCATATAGAAGCGCTTGAAAGCCAGGTACTGGAATTAAAGCGGATGATTGAACATTTACGGGTATCTAAACTGACGGAAGAACCTCCCAAACGCGAAGAGGTTGCTAAACCTGTTATCAAAGACATTCCCGTTATAACGGCCCCCGAACCTCCTGTTTTACCGGTTCCACCAGTAATAAAACCTGAGCCGGAACCTGTTAAAGTTGAAAGACAACCCCAAGTAATCAGCGATAGCATACCTGCTATTAACCGCCCCGTAAAAACAAACGCACCCACCCCACCGGTACCCGAACAGCCACAACTTTCCTTTTTTGAACGATACCCCGACCTGGAGAAATTCATTGGCGAAAACCTGGTTAATAAAATAGGTATAGCCATATTGGTGCTGGCCATTGGCTACTTTGTAAAATTTGCTATTGATAGCGGCTGGGTTGGCCCTGCCGGCCGTGTAGGCATTGGTATTGCCTGCGGCGCTATATTGGTAGGTATTGCCCATTGGTTACGCAACAGTTATAAAGCGTTCAGCTCGGTATTGGCCGGTGGCGGTTTGGCCGTGTTTTATTTTACCATAACGCTGGCCTTTCACCAATTTCACCTGTTCAGCCAAACCGCGGCATTTATTATCCTTATTGTTATTACCATTTTTGCGGTGCTGCTTTCATTGCTATACGATAAGCAAGAACTTGCGGTTATTGCCCTGGTTGGTGGTTTTGGCAGTCCGTTTATGGTGAGCACGGGCAAGGCCAATTACGATGCTTTATTTATTTACCTGCTTATACTGAATACCGGCCTGCTCATCATTGCCTATTATAAAGCATGGCGGGTGCTCAATATCGTATCTTTCGCGTTTACGGTAATTGTTTTTGGCGGGGTTGTGTATACACTTACGGCGCCAACCTATCACTACGGGTTAATTTACGGCAACATATTTTATGTACTTTACTTTGCCATCAATGTGGCCAATAACGTTAAGGAGAATAAAAAATTTATCGGGTCAGATTTCAGCATCCTGCTAATTAATACCGGGCTTTATTTTGCGGCAGGCTTGTACCTGCTCACCGCAATGCACCAGGAGCAATTCCGCGGGTTGTTTTGCATTAGTTTGGCAGTAGTAAATCTCATCCTGTCATACATCCTGTTCCGTAACCGCAAGGTTGATACCAATGTATCGTACCTGCTTATTGGCATTACGCTCACCTTTATATCGCTGGCTGCGCCTATTCAACTGCATGGCAACAGTATTACCCTGTTCTGGGCTGCCGAAACCGTGGTGCTTTACTGGCTATATCTCCGTTCGTCAATCAAATTAATGAAGCTTACCTCGCTTATTTTATGGATAGCCATGTTGCTAAGCCTGCTGATGGACTGGTCCCAGATTTACCCCGATCACCTTATTAAGCTTACCATTATTGCAAACAGGGGCTTTATTACAACACTGGTAGCCGCCATCAGCTCGTTCCTGTTATCGGTGCTGGTAAGCCGCGACGAAAGTGACGACACCGGGATAAAATTCAGCAAGCATATATTCAGCACCGTAGGGCTGGCGCTGTTATTTTTAAGCGGCCTTGTCGAGATTAACCACCAGTTTTTAAACAGGTATCCAGATACATCGCTCAATATATTGTACATGATGTTGTATACGCCGGCTTTTATATTGGGCTATTACCTCGTATCGTTAAAAGTAACGGCAATTCAATTTAGTAGCAACATCCGGATAGCCATACTTTGGGTTTGTATTATCATATACCTGGTTTTAATGCCGCAGTATTTTGGCTTATTAGCAGATATCCTCACCGGCAAAAAAACGCCATCGGGCCATTTTGCAGCACACTGGATAAGCGCCGTGCTTATCGGCCTGTTATTTTACCGTACCATTCGCCTTTGCCAAACCACTATGGACGAAGGGATGAAAACGCTTTTCACCTGGATCCTGAGCGCCGGCATTGTAGTGTTTTTAAGCCTGGAGTTTTGCCTGCTGAGTAACCTGTTATTTTACAGTAATATGCACTCCATTGAACGGGTAGAAACGGTGTACGTTAAAACTACGCTGCCTATATTATGGGGCTTGCTGTCTTTCGCCCTTATGTGGCTGGGCATGCGTAATAAAATGCGCACCATGCGGATAGTATCGTTAACCCTGTTTTCGGTAACGCTGCTCAAGCTGTTTACTTATGATATTGTAGATATACCGCAGGCCGGAAAAATAGCGGCATTCTTTTGCCTGGGCGTACTGCTGCTTATTATATCCTTTATGTACCAAAAGGTTAAAAAAATTATTGTTGATGATGAAACTGCTAAAAACAAGGAAGACTAACATTGCCTTAACCGCTTTTTTGTGTGGATTGATGTTTACGGCATCGGCGCAAAAAAGCTTTAAATATGGCGCTGCCCTGCAACAGGTAGATAGTACGGGCTTTTACCGCATCAGCCTGAAACCCGGCTTTGTGGCCAAGGCCGGGAATGACATGGCCGATATCCGCATTGCCGATGCCAAAGGCAACTTTGTGTCTTACATACAGGCCGGCAGCCTGCCGCAAAAAAATCAGCAAAGCTTTGTTGTCTTTAACCGGGTAGATACGCGCCTGCCGGCCGATACAGGCACCACTTATGTAGTTGAAAATAAAACAGGCCTGGCGCTTGATAGGCTGTGGATAAAACTGCAAAATACCGCCGTGCAACGCAAGGTAAACCTGATGGGTAGCGACGACCTGCAGCAATGGTTTGCCATACAGGAAAACATCCCCTTGCAGGAGGCAGTACAAAACAGCGAAGGCTCGTACCTGCAATTGCTCTCGTTCCCGGCCAGCAGCTATCGTTATTTGAAAATGCTGGTAAACGATAAAAACAAAACCCCTATTAAGTTTTTGCAGGCCGGTATTTATACCGAATATGCCAAAACGCTGGCTTATACACCCATCCCCTCGCTTCGGTTTACGCATGCCGACAGCAATAAAACCACCTTTATCAGCATAAAACTAAATGATAATTACCAGGTAAATAAGCTGCATTTAAATATCAGCGCGCCTAAATACTTCAAACGGAACATAACGGTGTACCAAATTATTGGCGGTTATAAAGAAGTTATTGCCGAAGCTGAATTAAACTCAACCAAAAACAACGACCTGCTGTTTTCTGCAAAGGCCAGCCAGCTGTTACTACAGATAGCCAATGGCGATAACCAGCCATTAACCATTACCGGCATTGATGCCTATCAAACCGACCAGTACCTGGTAAGTTATCTTGACGGCAAACAAAGCTACCGCCTTTTAGTGGGCGATTCGACCGCACAGGCGCCCGAATACGACCTGAAGTTTTTTGCCGATAGTATAAAGGACAATATTCCAACCATTAGTCATGGCGCTGTTGTTAAAAACAATACTGTTTTGCAGGCCCAGGTCAAAGCAGGCAAGGATTATACGGTGTTGATTTGGGTAGCCATTATAATT
Organism: Mucilaginibacter sediminis; assembly: GCF_051903035.1. Classification (NCBI taxonomy): domain Bacteria; kingdom Pseudomonadati; phylum Bacteroidota; class Sphingobacteriia; order Sphingobacteriales; family Sphingobacteriaceae; genus Mucilaginibacter; species Mucilaginibacter sediminis. Next base: position 4,636,072 of record NZ_CP170602.1, on the reverse strand, counting down.
GCTTTGGGGCTTTTGCTACTGCTTACTTTGAAAATGACAAAAGAGGTGGGGAAGAAAGTGGGGGATGATGTTTAATTATAGACGTTTATTCTGTCCCGCGATCTGCGTCCTCACAGATCGCCATCATTCATTTGATCCGGCGGGCTCGGCAATATACCCGTGGGGACACAGGTATTGGAGGGAATTAATTACTGAAATTTAGCACTTCTGTTTTAAGATAATGCTCAATTATCTGTTTGGCCTCTTCTATATTTTGTATTCCTACCTGTATTTTTTCACCATTTTTAAATATAATCTGAATACCATTATTAGCTTTTAAGTTATAACCCATGCCGTTTTTTTGAGTGCTTCTTAATCTTAAAAAGCGATCTCGTACAAACACCTGGTCAATATTATCCCATTTACATAGAATTTCAACCTTTGAAGGCTTCTCCTTCAGAAAGATGCCTTGCTCGTCAATTTTTATAACCAAGCTTTTAAAAAATACATATGTATCCACCATGATCATAATAACGCATCCACCAAAAAGTCCAATTCCTATACCAGCCGGGATAGAATTAACCGGTGCGATTAATGAATAGGCAAGTCCTGCAACAAAAACTACCGATAGTATAATTGCGATAAACTTTGCCCTTGGACTATCGAATTTTTGAGTTTCGGTAAATATCTTATCTGAATTAAAAGACATTATCTTTTTAAATAAGTTGGTTGAAGATATGTAAAACGTACCGAAATGAAAAGGCCACCCGAAAAGATGGCATAAAAGGTGTTAGAAAGAGGTGGCTTGCTTCTCCGATCTGTATCCTCACAGATCGATGTTATCCGGTTGATCTGGTAAACCGACAGCATAGCGGCAAGATGCCTGTGAGGACACAGGCATCGGGGAAGGCATCGGGGAAACATTCCTACCCCCTTATACTCAAAATATCATGTATCGCATATTCCGCCTTTTCATACTGAAACGTAAACCCGGCATCCAGTAAGCGCTGCGGTTTCACCCAGCGGCTTTTTAATATCAGTTCCGGCTCTGTACCGATAACCAGGGCGCCAATCTCCAACAGCCATTGCGGTGCCGGCAGGCCAACAGGCATGCCGTAAGCTTTGCGGATGTGCTGCATAAAATCGGCGTTCTTTTCGGCATAGGGTGCGGCGCAATTGTAAACGCCTTCCGTTTCGGGATGATCAAGCAAAAATTGGGTGCTGCGGGCTACATCGTGCTCATGCACCCAGGCAAGGTATTGTTGCCCGCCGCCTTGCCGGCCTCCCATTCCCATTTTTACCAGGTTGAGCAGGCGCGGAAAAACACTGCCGCTGCGACTAAGCGCGATGCCCAGGCGCAAAGCTATTTTACGGGTGTGAGGCGTTTCGCACTTAAAGAAAGTGCTTTCCCAGATGTTGCATACGTCGATACTGAACCCGTAACCTATCTCGCCGGTTGCTTCGTCCTGCGGATGGTCTTCGGCGTGGCGGTAAATGGTGGCAGAGGTAATGTTGATCCACAGTTTTGGCGGATCAACCATTTTATGGATCACATCGCCCAACAGTTTGGTAGGTATAATACGTGAGGCGATGATTGCGGCCTTGTTCTTTTTGGTATAGCGGCAGTTTACGTTTTTACCACAAAGATTAATAAGCATATCGGCGTGAATGAGCTGCACCGTCCAGCCGTTTTCTGTTTTGCCATCCCAAACCACCGTGCGGATGTTGCCGGCAGCCGGGGCTTGTTTGCGGGCCAGGATAATTACCTCATCGGCCAAATCTTTATAATATTGGGCCAGCACAGTACCCAGGTAACCATTGCCACCCGCCAATACTATCTTTTTGTATGCTTTCATGATGTCAGTTTAGGATAAGGATCAATAAAACAATGCGGTAAATTACCCAGCTGATGGTCATACCCCAGCCCAATTTCAGCAGCTTTGTACGGCGGATGTGCTCTAAAAACATCAGCCCGGCCACCCCTATAAAATACAGCGTGTACATTAACGGCCCGGGATGAAACCAATGGTTAACAGCAAGCGGGATAAGCAGCAGCAAACTGCCGGCAAAAGAGATAGTCATCATGTTGCCCAGGTAGGCCCAAAGCTTGTTTTTGGCATAGGTGCTGACTATAATGGCCTGGAAAATGATTTGTCCGCCGCAAATCAGGTATTCGCGGTAAGCATTGCCCGGCGGTACCATGCCCACCAGCAAATGCGCATAGCGGGTTAATATATACGCGGTGCAAAACCAGGTAAACAGCAGGTAGGCTATCCGGTAATGGAGTTTAAAAGAAGGTTTGTAAGCAAAGTCCGTATCCTCATGAACCGGCGGAATGATAACCCGCCTGTTGTAGGAGATAAAAGCATATACCTTACTCATCAGCCAAACAAAAGGTTTAAAAGCAAATAAGGGTGTAAATACCGGCCAGGCGTTGCCCAATATTTTAAACAGGCTTTGGATGCCATAAGTAACCTCGCCGCTTTTTAGGTTGATAAGGGCTATTTCGTTAACGGCACGTTGCCTGTCATAAACCGGGCAGGTGTTTTGGGGCATGGTCTGGTAGGCGGCCCGGCCGCCATTATCAAGCATGCCGGTTTTTACAAAGGCTTTGGTATAAACACTGCACATGGGGCATTCGGCATCAAAAAGGATCATGTGGTTGTTAAGCGTTTTCATTGTTGCGGGTATTGTTGTTGATTAACAATACAAACATACAGTTTATTTTATATTTTCAATAATTATTGAAAATATAAAATAAAAAACAAATAGGTTATTTTTTGACTTTCAGATACTTTAATTTTTAACCTGTTTTTGCAAATTACCTGACGATAGTCAACGACCCCGACATGGTACTCCTGCCATGTTTGGGGTTGATGATATAGTAGTATACGCCACCGGGCACGGCTGCACCATTGTAGGTTCCATCCCAGGGGACAGCATACCCTACCGAAGCAAATAACCTGGCGCCGTAGCGGTTATAAACTTCAACCGTGCAGTTAGTGTAGGTGTTCAGGTATTTGATATTCCATTGGTCGTTAACGCCATCGCCATTGGGCGAGAAGGCATTAGGTACCACCGGCCCCTGCAATACCGAAACATTCACCTGCCCGCTTACCTGGCAGCCCGAGTTGTTGGTTACCGTGAGTGTATAGGTGATATCGTCGGTAGGTGTAACCGTTGGGTTTAACAAAGTAGCATCATTAAGATAAGTTGCCGGCGACCATAAATATGTGAGGCCGGTACCCGTTGCAGTAGCCGGCAGCTTGGCAGTTCCGCCCGATAATACTGTTATATCTGGCCCCGTAGTAATAACCGGGATAGGATTTACCGTAATAGCCTGGCTTGCCGAGACCGGGCAGGAATTTGTGGCTGTATAAACATAAGTTATAGTAAAAGTGCCTGCCCCTGCTGCAGCCGGATCAAACAAACCAGCACTGCTTACCCCTGTGCCCGAGTATACACCCGTACCGGCTACCCCGGCAGTTTCCTGGGCGGCCAACTGTACAGTGCCGCCGTTAACACATACTGCCGATGGCGCGGTAAATGTTATATCGGGTACGGCAAGCAGCGTAATGGTTTTATCCATAACGGATACACAGCTACCGCCAGAATAAGCTACCATGCGCACCTGGTAGTTTTGCGTGGCCGGGGTATGGAAAGCCGTATAGGTGTGGTAATATAGCTTGCCGTAGGCCGGGCTTTCGTCGGTTTCAACTGTGCCGGGGTTATTGCCATAATCATAATACCACTCTATTTTGGTAATACTGCCAAAATCCACAGTAGAGGTGTTGGTGAAGCTTACCTGCTGATCGCTGCACAGCGCCGATGAATTGGCTACAGTAAATGATGCTACCGGTATGGATCCATTTACGGTAAAACTTTGGGTGATGGTGGATGTACAGCCACTTGCCGATGTTACCGTAAGCGTAACCTGGTACACCGCCGCCCGGGTATATTTATGCGACGGGTTTTTCAGGGTGGATGTATTGGGATTGGCGGTAGTTGCGTTGGCATCGCCAAAATTCCACAAATAGGTAAAACTACCGGTGGTGTTATCGGCAATAGTGCTGTTATCTGTAAACGTAGCCGATGCATCGGCCAGGCAAACATCGGGCATACTGAATGCCGCTACCGGCAGCGGACTTACTGTAAGGCTTTTTGTAAGCACAGCCGTACACCCGCCCGTATTGGTAATGGTTAGCTTTAAACTATAAGTGCCTGCATTGGCGTACAGGTGAGTAAAAGCTGTATTGGTGGTTTTGGTTTCGGTTGTGCCGTCGCCGTAATCCCAAAGCCAGGTTGTAATTGTACCCGTGCCTGTTGTTGATTGATCGGTAATGGTAACCGCCTGGGTTAAACAATCGGGCGTGGTAAAGCTGAACGCCGCTACAGGCAACGCATTAATAGTTACGGTTTTGGTAGCAACCGACGGTGTGCAGCCAGTATTGCCTGCTACGGTAAGTGTTACTGTATAAGTGCCGGTTTTAGCGTAGGTATGTGTAGGGCTTTGTAATGCCGATGTTTGCCCGTCGCCAAAGTTCCAGGCCCATGATTGTATGGTTGATCCGTTGGTTACCGAGGCATCGGTAAATACATTTGCCGTGCCCAGGCAGGTTTGATTGGCAACGGTAAATGCGGCTACCGGCGCCGGGGTAACTGTCAGCGTTAAATTATTGGATGCCACAACGCAACTGGCCGATGTGATATTTGCTGTTATAGCCGAAACCAGGCGGTATAGGTAGGTACCGGCCGTGGTAGGTGCGGTTATAGTATAAGTAGTTGCTGTGCCAGCGGTGCTTAGGTCTGTCCATGCGCCATTGGTATATACCTGTAGTTTTTGCACATAGCCGCTGGCCAGCGTACTGGTGGCCTTGATGGTATAGGTTTGTGCCGAGCCCGCACAAGTGGTTTCGGTACCTGTGGTTGAACCGTTGAAAGCCGCCGAAACCGTTGATCCGTAAGGACTAAAGGTAATGTCATCTACCGCAAAATCGTTACCCTGAGTGCCGCTGGCGTTACTTACCAGTTTAATTACTACGTCGCCTGTACCCGCTGGTAAGGTAAAGTTTGCGGTGTAATTATGCCATACGTTACCGGTAGGTACATCGCCGGTTGATACGCCGGTACCTAATTCGGTTACACCATCTGCAGCGTAAATATGAAAAACCATATTAGGCAGTATGCCGCCGGTTGATAGTACGTTTTTTATCCAAACGCCAAACTGGTATTGGGTATTGCCGCATAGTCCGGGTACGGTTCGGGTATAAACTGTGCCGGCCTGTACGTTGCCGTTTACCACCATCATATAGCCGTTGGTATTGCCAGTTGTTTCGTAGTCGTGATCATAACTCGTTACAAAGCCGCCGTGTACCGTAGTATTACTTTGGCTGGTTATGGTGTAATAGTTTTCGCCAATTTGCCCGCTTGCGCTGTAAACATAAGTGGTAGATCCCGAATCGGCCGACAGCGCGCCCGCTCTGGAGGCGGTGCCCGATCCAAAGGTTATTTTAACAACCGGATCGCCCAGGCTTTGTGCCCCGGCCCGGCGGAATGAAAACAGGCTGAACAAAAAACATGCGATAAGGGCAAGCAACTTGCCGGGTTTTAAAGTAAACAACATCTATAAGCACAATTAATTATGGGTGAATTGGCGCAACAATACCAGCTGAGTAAGCGAGCAGCCAATTTGTACTAAAGATGTTGTAACAACGGCGTATTTATAGCGATGTATCGATTAACGGGCTATTTCAATCGGTAAATGAAACACAACATCACAACATTTAAACTATTGCAGGTTTAAGCATTGGGTAATTTTTTTGCTGGTTTATGCAGCCGATAGTAAACGGTTAATCAACGGTATGCGCGCCTTTTTAGGTGCATAAGTATGCCGCTGTAAAATTAGCGGTCAACCATCTAAACAGCCATGATTAGTATCATTTTGCTTCATGGCGTTAGGCATATTTAGATATTTTGAAGCAAATACCTTTGACCTGTAATTAAAAATTAAACAACATGAACAAATTATTATTATCCGTTTTTTCAATATTAATGATAACCTCTTTAAGGGGTTTTGGTCAACAAAAAAATGAGTGGGACGTACGCGTTCGCGGCGTATATGTTGCCCCGCAGGAAAGCGCAGCTATTGGTGTAATTGGCGGCGGTATCAATATTAGCAAGGTTGTTATTCCCGAAATTGACTTTACGTACTTCTTTATGAAGGATTTTTCGGCCGAACTGATATTGGGCACATCAAGGCATAAAGTAAACACCACGGCCTCAAATTTAACGGCTATTGGCGGTAGTTCGTCTGCCGATGTTACGTTGGGCAAGGTTTCGCTGTTGCCGCCAACGCTTACACTGCAATATCACCTGCCAACGGGTACTGCATTTAAACCATACTTAGGCGCAGGGGCCAACTATACTATTTTTTATAATGCCAACGCAGGCGGAGTGGTAAAAAACGTTAGCTATCAAAACAAATTTGCCTTCGCCACGCAGGCGGGATTCGATTATGATCTGAATAAGAAATTCTTTTTGAACATAGATGTTAAGAAAGTGTTCTTATCAACCAACGCCACCGTTGACGCATCAAATTTAACACCGGCATCAAATCCGGAACTGGCGCCTGCACTTGCCGGTATCAAAGCTGATGTTAAAATTAATCCGTGGCTTATTGGCATTGGTTTTGGCGCCCGGTTTAAATAAAAATCAGGTAACGATATCAACAAACAACTAATTGCAACCATCGCAGGCAACCATGCTTACGGTGGTTTTTGTATTTATATTATATGTTGGTTTTTTATCAACAAAAAAGCCCTGCATGTTGATGCAGGGCCCATCGTAATATGATTTAACAGGTCGGTTAGGACATTTTTAGTTTCTTTTGGATGTCGGCAACGTAGCCTTTGAACTTTTTATCGGTATCAATCAAATCTTCTACTGTTTGGCAGGCATAAATCACAGTAGAGTGATCGCGGCCACCAAAGAAATTCCCTATTGATTTTAATGAACTTTTAGTATGCGCTTTGGCCAGGTACATCGAAATTTGACGGGCCTGCACAATTTCGCGTTTGCGGGTTTGCGATTTTACCATCTCGATAGGTACTTCGAAGTATTCGCAAACAAGGCTTTGGATATACTCCATCGAAATTTCTTTTGATGAGTTCTTCACAAAGTTTTTCAACATTTGTTTAGCAAGGTTCAGGTCAATTTCCTTGCGGTTAAGAGTTGATTGTGCCAGTAATGATACCATTGCGCCTTCCAGTTCACGTACATTGTTATCAATATTATGGGCTACATATTCAATAACATCGTTTGATAGTTCGATACCATCCTGGTAGATCTTATTTTTAAGGATAGCCATACGGGTTTCCAGGTCGGGGATCTGTAAATCGGCCGACAAGCCCCATTTAAACCTTGATAACAGGCGTTCTTCTAAACCAGCCAAATCCTTTGGCGCTTTATCTGATGTAATGATCAGTTGTTTGCCGCTTTGGTGCAGGTGGTTAAAAATATGGAAGAAGAAATCCTGTGTTTTTTCTTTACCGGCAAAGTTGTGCACATCATCCATAATGAGTACATCAATGGCCTGATAAAAGTTAACAAAATCGTTAATGTTATTATGTTTAAGCGCGTCTACAAATTGCTGTGTAAATTTCTCGCACGATACATAAAGTACCAGTTTATCGGGCAGTGAACGTTTTATTTCGTTACCGATGGCCTGGGCAAGGTGTGTTTTACCTAAACCAACGCCGCCATAAATCATTAACGGGTTAAATGAAGTACCACCAGGTTTCGCAGCGACTGCGTAACCTGCCGACCGGGCCAGGCGGTTACAATCGCCTTCAACAAAATTTTCGAAGGTGTAGTTTCTGTTCAGTTGCGGGTCAACATTTAACTTTTTGAGGCCGGGTATCACAAAAGGATTTTTAATGTCCTTATTAATAGAGATAGGGATCGGCATCGATTGATTTTTTGACTCGGCTCCATTTCCGTTCGAAGGCATATTAGTTGTATAGGGTTTACTTGATGATGATTGCTCAACAACAATATTGTACTCTAAACGTCCTTCATCGCCCAATTGTTTTTTAATCGTTTTGCGTAATAACCCTACGTAGTGCTCTTCAAGCCATTCGTAAAAAAACAAACTTGGTACCTGTATCGTCAAGACACTCCCTTCCATTCTCAAGGCTTTTATCGGCTCGAACCAGGTTTTAAAGCTCTGGGCCGGTATGTTGTCCTTTATGATCTGAAGACAGCTATTCCAAACGTTAGTACAAGTTTTTTCCATGTATATATAAGTAATTATTTGATTTCCAACCCCTCAGTCAACTTCTTTCGGGACTGTTACGGAACATCAAATGTGTCCAAAAAAAGTGTATAAAAAAATTAAATTTTCACTTTTTTAACATTTCCCAAGTTATCAACAAAAGTTGTTTTTAAGTATAAAATTTGTATATAACGCAATGTTTTGTAATAAAAAACGCAATTGAATTATTTTAAAATTAATTTTTCATTTTTTGATTAATACATTAAAAATCACCGAAATAACGCCATTTTTTTTGCGGCTATTTGGCAAAATAAAGGCAATTATTTGGCCATTTTAGCCTTTTGCGTTGCACTAAAAACTAAAGCACTGGTTTAATGCTTATTAAAAATAAAAGCTGTTCGTTTGTTAATTATGGCACAGTACCCGTACAAATTCTGAAGCCTAACCCGCGGTACTAATATTCCCCAAAAACATCACGCAGTATATCCGCGATTTCTCCTAAGGTAGCATAATTTTCAACCGAAGATACTATAAAAGGCATTAAGTTTTCGGTGCTTCTTGCTGCTATTCTTAATAGTTGTAAAGTTGTTTCAACAGCCTGGTTGTCCCTTTTGTTTTTGAGTTTTTTAATTTTTTCTATCTGGGTTTTGCGTATGGAATCATCAACCCTGAACACTCCCGAGGGAGCGTTTTCTTGTTGGGTAAATTTGTTTACTCCTACAAGAATTTTTTCGCCGTTTTCAATATCAATTTGGTACTGGTATGCCGATGCGGCTATCTCCTGTTGAATATAATCCTGCTCTATGGCTTTAACAGCGCCGCCCATGGCCTCTATCTTATCCAGGTATAATTGCGCGGCGGCTTCGATCTCGTCGGTCAGGGCTTCTATAAAATATGAGCCCGCCAGCGGGTCTACGGTATCGGTAACGCCGCTTTCAAAGGCGATGATTTGTTGGGTGCGCAGCGCTATTTTAGCCGCGGCCTCCGTTGGCAGGGATAGTGCTTCGTCATAACCATTGGTATGCAGCGATTGTGTGCCTCCTAATACTGCGGCCAAAGCCTGGTTGCTTACCCTGATGATATTATTAAGCGGTTGCTGTGCGGTTAAGGTTGATCCACCAGTTTGGGTATGGAAACGCAGTTTCTGCGCCCCGGCATCGGTTGCCCCTAATTCTTTGGTAATATGCGCCCACATTCGCCGTGCGGCCCTGAACTTAGCTATCTCCTCGAAAAAGTTATTATGGCAGTTAAAAAAGAAAGAAAGGCGCTTGGCAAATACATTAATGTCCAGCCCTTTTTCAAGTGCCGCCTTTAAGTAGGCTTTACCATTGGCCAGGGTAAAAGCCAGTTCCTGTACCGCCGTTGAACCCGCCTCGCGAATGTGGTAACCGGATATGGATATGGTATTCCATTTGGGCACCTCCTTGCTGCAATACTCAAATATATCGGTAATTAACCGCATGGATGGCGTGGGCGGGTATATATAGGTACCGCGCGCGGCATACTCCTTTAATATATCGTTTTGAATGGTGCCCGAAATCTGACTTAAATCTGCTCCTTGCTTTTTTGCTAACGCGATGTACATGGCCAGCAAAATAGCAGCAGTGGCATTAATGGTCATGCTGGTGGTGATATCCTTTAGCTGGATGCCATCAAACAATATCTCGATATCTTCTAACGAATCGATGGCGACGCCAACTTTGCCTACCTCGCCTTCGGAAAGCTCATGGTCGCTATCATAACCAATCTGTGTAGGCAGGTCAAACGCTACCGAGAGGCCATTGGTGCCCTGGCTTAATAAATAGTGATACCGTTTGTTTGATTCTTCGGCCGTTGAAAACCCCGCGTACTGGCGCATGGTCCAGGCTTTGCCCCGGTACATATCTTTTTGGATGCCGCGTGTAAAAGGGAACTGGCCGGGCAGTTCGTCCATTTTGGAAGGTTCGGTGTAAACCTCCTTTATTTCGATACCCGATGTGGTGCTGAATTTTTTAGCCATCGTGGTTTAAAATAATTCTTCCAGGTCCTGTCGTACCAGGTTAACGGCTATCTCATACGGATCATCTTCCAGCTGACTTAGGTGGATGAGCACCGTTTTGCTCAAATCCATTGCGGTGGCGTTTTGGGGAAGTCCTTTCACCGCGTTGTTCACCAGGCTCAGGGTATCGTCCTTTACTCTTTTCATCACAGTCCAAACCCGACTGCTTACATAAATTTGCTGGGTAACATTGTGCTGAAACTCGGTACGGATCTCGTTAACAATAACAATATGTAAATCGGCAGCCGAAAGGCCGCCCGCATTAAGGCGGATGAGCATATTGGCCGGGTTAATACGATCAATAAATAACACAACACGTTCATAAGCCTGTAACCGCAAAGGCAGCGTCTGGCTGCTTACACTGCGCTTAAGCTCCAGCAGCTGTACCTGGTTTTGTTTATCAAGATAGGGCTTAACCAGGTAAAAGGCTATCCATATAACACCGGCGCCGGCTATTGTAAACTTTAAAATATCAAGTAAATATTGGGTTGTAAGCATGGTTATTAAAATGTTATACAGAGGTCATAAAATAGCTGTGGATGTAAAAATCCACATTTTACCTTATATTTGTATAGTTAAATATAAAATAAGATGAGTACTGCTGTTGAAATTTTGCCGGTATCATTTACACCGGGCGCCGTTAAGGAACTTTTTAAATTGAAGGACCAGCAAGAGATTGGCGATGAATTTGGCCTGCGTGTTGGTGTTGAGGGTGGTGGCTGCTCGGGTATGAGCTACGTACTGGGCTTTGATCAGAAAAAAGATGGCGACCAGGAATATATTATTGACGGCATAAAAGTATTTATGCACAAAGCCCACGGGATGTATCTGATGGGCATGCAAATAGATTTCCAGGATGGCTTAAATGCCCGTGGCTTTACATTTAACAACCCTAATGCAGCAAGCAGCTGTGGTTGCGGAACATCGTTCTCGGTATAAAAATAGAGTCAGGAGTTAAGAACAAAGATTCAAGACTAACAATATTTAAGAAAAGCAGTCAGGTATAAAGTAATGTAAATTTGTAATTTTATTACTTACGATATTTAGGCAACTCGATGAGTTGCCTTTTTATTGGTGTGCAAAATAGCGTGAGTCTTATCTATGGAATCCATCATTGCTGTTTTTATTGTTAAACGTATTTACTTTTAAATCGCTGTAACAAACCGGTAGGCTTGTTAGTCATATAACTGCTTATTATTACATAATTACGCCCATGCCGGTAAAAACCTCTTACAGAGAAAATATTTCGATAGCGTTACAATCCATTGCCGGTAACAGGTTACGTACATCGCTTACGGCTTTAATTATTGCCATTGGCATTATGGCACTGGTGAGTATTTTAACAGCAATTGAAGGCATCAGGCAATTTACCAACGATGCGTTTGCCGATTTGGGGGCTAATTCCTTCACCATCCAAAACCGGGGCGAAGGGTTAAACTTTGGCAATGGCGGCCACCGTAAAATGTACCCGCCCATTACTTATGACCAGGCCGACCGTTTTAAAAAGACCTTTAAACTGCCCGTTACCATTGCCGTTAATATTGATGTTACAGGCACCGCTGTTGCTAAATTCGGCAGTGAAAAAACAAACCAGAATATCTCGATATCCGGCTCAAACGAAAACTACCTGGCCACCAGCGGCAAAAAGCTTTCTTTCGGCCGTAATTTTTCAACTTCCGAACTTGAGCACGGATCAAACGTGGTGCTCATTGGTGATGAGATTAAACAAAAACTTTTTAAACACTCCGACCCGGTTAACCAAAACGTTTTTATTGGCGGCAACAAGTATAAAATAGTAGGCGTAATTGCTTCAAAAGGGTCAAGCTCATTTGGTGGCGACAAGTTTTGCATTATCCCGATATTAAAAGCCAAGCAAATTGACACCAATAAAAATGCATCCTATACGGTTACTGTTAAAGTGAAAGGCCCCGGAGCTTTGGATGCTACTATTGGCGAGGCAACCTCGCTGTTTAGGAATGTGCGCAGCCTGAATGTGGCCAGTCAGGATAATTTTGAAATATCACGAAGCGATTCGATCCAGAAGGAACTGTCCGGTCAGCTGGCGGGGATTACTGCCGGTGGGTTTGCCATTAGTATCATAACCCTCATTGGCGCTGCTATAGGCCTCATGAATATTATGCTGGTATCGGTAACCGAACGTACCCGCGAAATTGGGGTGCGCAAAGCCATCGGAGCCACGCCTGCCGTAATACGTAAACAGTTTTTAATTGAGGCCATAGTAATTTGCCTCATAGGCGGGGCCGCGGGTATTGTATTAGGTATGGCTGCCGGTAACGTTATCGCTGTTCAGATAAGCGGAACTTTTGCCGTGCCATGGGGATGGCTAATATTCGCGGTTGTACTATGTACATTCATCGGGTTGATATCTGGTTACTACCCGGCTAAAAAAGCCGCAAAGTTAGACCCGGTTGAAGCCCTGCGATACGAATAAGCTGAAAGCGGGAAAAAAAAATGGACAACCCACTGTAATTCTTATCATAATAAAAATGCCGCAAGTAGTTAACAAGCGGCATTTTGCATTAATATCTTTTTTAAGTTAGCAGGTAAATTTAAGTCTGAAGACAATATAAACCAGCCAAAGCACGGCGTTGGAATATACGCCTGCCAGCACATCGTCCATCATTACGCCGGTACCGCTGGGCAGGGCTTCCATTTTACGGATACCAAGCGGTTTAACGATATCAAAAAAGCGGAACAGTACCAGTCCGCCCAATAAAATGTAAAGGTTTTGCGGCAAAAACAATACCGAGATGAGCATACCGGAAACTTCATCTATTACCACGCGCGAACTATCTTCGCCCCAATCAGGTTCAACCTTGTTGCTCACGTATACACCCCAAAGGGTGATAACGATGGTTATCGCCAGCAAATAGAACGGATTTTGTAAAGCAGGACATTGCCATAACAGCCAAATGCCGCCACAGGTAACTATGGCTGCATAGGTACCCCCGCCTTTTAAAAAACCGATGCCGAATATGGAAGCTATTATTTTGTTGAAGTTCATTGGTATTCGTTCATTTGTTCACTGGTTCATTTGTTCATTGGTGCGTAGTTTGTTAGACTAACTTATTGCCTGCCACTTTTGCCAACTGCTAACTGAAAACTGCCAACTGAACTACTGCTTATCTAAAACATCTTCCGCGGCCTCGGCTACCTCCGGTTCGATGGTGTGGCGTTTGGGAAAGTTGAATAGCAGCGATGTTAATACCGGTATAATGAATATGGCTACGGTAAATACTGATGTAACTATATCGGCTCCTTCGCCTTCCATCATCTTAGAGAAACCTGTTTCGGGGTAAAAGTGGATGTATAATGATGCTGATAATTTTAAGCCCAATACCCCTATCACAATAAATGCCACAGTTTCCAGGAAGGTAAATTTTTCCATCAGCTTAACAAAGGCCTGGGCAACAAAACGCATAGCCAGTATGCCGATGAATACACCTATATAAATCAAAACCACATGATCTGTAAAAGCAACAGCAGCGAATACGTTATCGATAGAGAACGCCAGGTCCATTAATTCAACCAGCGCAACGGTGGCCCAAAACACCCCAAATACACCCACTGTTGATTTATATAACCAATTTTTGCTTTTGTCAACTTCCTCCTCTTCGCCGCCCGCGTTTGCTGCCTGAATTTTACCTTTAAAATAATCAAAGCAAAGGTATAACAGGTATAAGCCGCCAATGGGTTTTAACCACCATATTTTTACCAGCCACGCGGCCAGGAAAAGGCAAACGCCCCGTAGTACATACGCGCCGATGATACCATAACGTAAAGCTTTTTTACGCTGATCTTTCGGAAGATCGAGCACCATAGTTGCAAGCACAGCAGCGTTATCTACAGATAGCAAACTTTCTATCAGGATCAGGTTTAAAATAATGAGCAGGCCCGCTTTAATATCGGGGCCTAATATTGTATGTAAATCCATATAAACAGGTAATGTATTTTTGTTAAGGTTAAATAAACTAAATTAAATCGGTATTGAGCATGCTTTTTAAAATATTGGCTTGCACGTCAATATTGCTGATATTATCCAGGAAGGTGATATCCGAGATCTTTTTATAATTGTCGGCAAGCAGGGCGGCAATTTCTGATGGCATGTGCGCTTTCATCGCAGCGGCATTGCCTTCAAGCCTGTCGTTCTTGTCTTTCAGTTCATACATCAGCCGCTCTTTTTTCGACATGTTGGTGGTCATATCCAGCCCCGCTATTTTTGCAACGTCAAAAAACACAAACAGGTTATCGCCGGGGGCATATATAAAATACCTGTCGGTATCAATAAACTTGTAAACCTCTATTACCTGTGCGCCCGATTTCAAACCGCAATAAAACTCTGTTTTAAAATCATATTTGCACAACACCCCCATTAGCTTACGCTGAATTTTGGCGTATTCATTTTTGTAAACGTCCGTCAGATTAAAGGCCGTAACTTCTTCCATCAGATCGGTGCTGATGGTGTAAAAAAAATCAGCTGCAAACCGCGAACTAAACGCATTGATGTTTTTAGACAGCGGGTTTTCTGTTGAACTATCCGACAATACCTGGAACAGCTTACGTAGCGATAAATTGATCTTGAGCGCCTGCCTTTGCTTTTCGAGGTTGAAATTTGCCAAGGTATAAGTTGGGTCGTTCAGCCGTTCAATCATCTCGCGGTTAATCTGTATCTCGTCAAACAACAGGCTTACGTTGGTCTCGTTATTTTTTTTGATCTTGCGAAGCAGGTCGATAAGGCTTTGGGTAAACTGCAGGTGGAACAGGTCGAGTTTATTGATATCCAGCTCGGGATTGGCCTCAAACAGCTTATGGATCACCTGGCTGCGCAGGTAAATTTTATAAATCATATCGTCGCCAAAAAATACAGAAAGCAGTTGCAGCTTACTGAGCATCCGGTTACTCTGATTTAAAATATTTAACCTGTTTTCGTCCATGAATCAAGTACAAATTTACGAAAAAAGAAACCCCACCCAAACCCACCCCTGAAGGGCAGGGCTTTAAAAGAAAATCGCCTGTGTCATGCAGGCGATGGGGAAATTATGTCATTGCGAGCGCAGCGCGGCAATCGCGAACTATGTATGGTGTGTAAGATTCGCGATTGTTACCTTCCTTAATCGTTACCTTCCTTAATAATAACGTGTTTGTAAGTTATAGACTGCCACTATCAAATATCCGTCATTGCGAGGCACGAAGCAATACTCTACATGCTAAGTCCGACATAGTTCGGGATTGATTCGTACCTCGCAATGACGGTAGTTTAAAGCATTCGTTTAACTATTTCCCTTACACGTCATAACGATTTTTTTCAGCTTTTACCTGATAGATACGCGCATCAACATAAAGGGACAATATGGCTTCGCTTACGCGTTGGTCACATGCTTTTTCAACTCTGTTTCCAGATTCTGCAATTCTGTGTTTAACGTTTTGCGATTGGCAGTACCTTCATCGTGAATGCGTTTTACCTCGGTAAGGGTTTCAATCAGCGATGCGGTTGTGCGTTTCAGGGTATCCAGCGATACTACCGTTTTCTCATTCTCGCGGGCAACATCAATGCTATTTTGTTTCAGCAGCTCGGCATTTTTTTGCAGGATGGTGTTGGTGGTGTCCGAGATCTTTTTCTGCATCTCCACATTTTCCTTCTGGCGGTTTAGGGCAACAGCTATTGTAAGCTGGTTTTTCCAAACCGGGATGGTGGTTGATACGATAGATTGCGCTTTCTCGGCTATGGTAGTGTTATTACTTTGCACCACACGTATTTGCGCCAAAGATTGCATCATGATAAACCTTACCACCTTTAAATCGGCCAGGCGTTTATCCAGGCGGTTCACAAAATCGCGCAGGTCGGCAATTTCGTAGTCGTTATAGGCCGATGGGTTGGCATCCATTTGCGCCAATTGCTCATTTAGCTCATTATATTTTAACTGACCGGATATGATCAACTCCTCCATCTGGTGAATGTAGGTTACGTTGCTGTCAAACATGGTTTGCAACGAACTATTGTCCTTAAGCGAGTTAACACGACCTGCCTTGATCTTATTGGTGATCTTATCGATGTTGTTAATCACCGTATCATACTTCTGGAAAAGTTTTTTGGCATCAAACACCAGCTTTTTCATGAAAGGAATATGCGAGATGAAGGAGGTGAACGCGTTTTGGTTAAGTTCATCCACGTCAATATAATTCAGTTCGGTAAGCAGGTCGTTTATCAGTAAACCAACTTCGCCGGAGTTATAGGTACGTACTGAAGTTAAAAAGTTGTTACTATACTTCTCCATCGAAGCCTGCACATCGGTTCCATAGTTAAGGATGGAGTTAACATCTTTAGGGTCGAGGGCTTTGGCCACCTCACTATATTTTTGGACTTCGGTTGGTGTAATGTTGGCTAAGTCTACATTTCCTTCCTTATCCAGCAATTTTACAGGAGTTGTTGTTCCCGGAGCCGGAGTTATATCCAGGGTAACCGGGGTTATATTTATCGGGTTGTTATTTGGTGCGCCTTCCATTTTCTTGAGTTTTAAGTTATAATCTGAGGTCTGATTTCTGAGGTCTGAGGTCCGATCTCAGGCCACAGACCTCAGAACACCGACCACAGAATATTATAAATAATTATTGGTAACAGTTTTAACGGTTTCTTCCAGTTTGCGGTCGCGGGTTGGTTCGCCAATGGCATTAAATTTCCAGTCGCCGTTCTTTTTGTAAAAAACGCCCATCACCATGGCAACGTGGCCGGCAAAATCTTTGCTGTGTGCAATATCATAGGTAGCAAACACTTCGTTTACGCGGGTTGGCGTACCTTCATAAATGCGGATAGACGCAAAAGGAATGGTGCCAAAATCCTGCCCACGGAAACTGTTCAGCATAAATGCCACGTAAGTTACCGATGCAGGCAAACCCGGAAGGTTTACAGTAATTACTTCATTGTCTATACCGTCGTTGCCATTTAAATCACCGGTAAGATCATCTCCGCTATGTTTTACCGAACCATCTTTTGATTTTAAGTTGCCGAAGTAGATCACATCTATCAGGCGTTTACTTTCATCAAACAAAGCACAGCTGGCGTCAAGGTCAACCGCTTCTTTGGTTACGCCAAAGCCAAAAAGACCTTTTTTTTCAATAGCCCCCCAGTTTATGCCCACGCAAACACTTTCTAATTTATTACCGTTACTTTTCTCGAGACTGATGCGTTGTCCCTTTTGAAGATTAATTGCCATAGCTGTTATTGATATTTGTTTAAATAATCCTGCAGGCCGCCTTTCATGCCAACGCCAACAGCTTCAAATTTCCAGTTGTTATCTTTTTTGTAGATGCGGCCAAACTCAACAGCGGTTTCTATCGAGAAATCTTCTTCCAGTTCATACTTCAAAATATCGGCACCTGTTTCGGCATCAAATATCCTGATGAAGGAGTTGCGTACCTGGCCAAAGTTTTGTTTACGCGCCTCGGCCTCGTGAATAGTTACCACGATGCAAATTTCAGAGATTTTAGCATCAGCCTTTGATAGATCGACCTTTACCTGCTCGTCATCACCATCGCCCGCGCCGGTAAGGTTATCGCCGGTATGCTCAACTGCGCCATCCGGGGATACCAGGTTGTTATAAAACACAAAATATTCGTCGGCCAGTAATCTTTTATTGTCGCCCAAAATAAAAACAGAGGCGTCTAAATCGAATGCGCTGCCTGTTGATGAGCTATTGGTATCCCAGCCCAGCCCGATGGTGAATTTAGGGGCATGGATGCTTTCGCGCTGGCCTTTTTGCAAATTAATTGCCATGTTTAATCAGATTTTTATTGTTTATAAATAGGTTTTGGGTAATAAAGTTAAGGTTTTGGGCGTAGGCATCAATAGTATGGTAACCATTGCCCAAAGCCATATCATATAGCAAGTTTACAAAATCCATCGCTTGGTTTTGTATAAAAATGCTAAAGCAATCGGGATTATAATTTAATATGTATTTAACTATGCGGGTATTAATGGCAAAACTGCTGCTTTGAATAATAGGCTCCAGGTCGAAAATGGTTTTTACCTGGTGATAGTTTAAAAAATTTTCGATGTTGGGGTGGATGTTTTTATTCACCAGTTCGGCAAAGTAAAGCATGTAAATATCATTGCTTAGGCCGTATGCATTCACCATTTTCATGATCATGCGCTCGTGGCTGCCGGTTATTTTAATATCATCCAAAAATATCAGCGTTTTACCGGTCAAAAAGTCCTTATCAATATGGAACGAATCGTTACCTATCAGGTTCATCCTTTGCTTAGCATCGAGCTCACCATAATCCTCTTTATAAGTAATAGTTCGGTGTACCTTGGTTTCCTGCACTACCGGGTAGCCATGTTGTGCCAGCCAGCGGTTAAGCCCGTAAACAAACCATGTTTTCATGGCAAAAGTAGCCGTCGGGATAAACGAATAAGGGCTCGATATCACCACAATTTGTTGCGTTATTGGTTGGGCCAACAGTACTTCTGCTATAAAACCATCAATCAAAGCGCTGCCAAATTCACGGGCTACCGCTTCATCGCCAAATTTGAAACGGCTGTAGCTATCCGGGCAAAAGCCGAAGTTACTATCGTTGCTGATGTGATGTAATGAGTAGGTAGTGTTCATTAACTTAATAAGGCTAAAATAGATTGGTTGTTTGAGTTGATGAGCAAACTTTTTATGCCCGCTGCATGGGCGCCTTCAATATCAGCCTTAGGGTTATCGCCTATATGAATGATATCGCTTAAACGAATATCCTTATTTATATTGACCTGTTTGATATTTTGCAACATTAAATTAAATAAGGCAGGGTTTGGTTTCGACATACCCACTTCGTCCGAGTATAGCTGAAAATCAAAGTAATCGCTCATCTTTAACTCCGCCAGTACCTTTCTTAATGTTGCCCCTTTTATAAAACCGGTATTGCTTAACAAACTAAAGGTACTACCTGTTTTATCTTTTAGATGCTGCAACGTGGAAATTGTTACAGGCGAGTATACCAGCGGCATGTAATAGAACAACAGCTTCTCCATATTCAGGTACAGTTTGCCGATATCAATATCCGATAAGCTAAGCTGGTTGTCATTAATCAGGCTAATCACCATCAGGTACATCTCATCGGCATCAATGTTTTTGCCTGTACTTTCGTTTACGGCGTTGCACATTAAATCAACCTGCCTGAAAGCTTTGGCCACCTCGTCAATACTTTTACCCATCGGGTTAAAATCCCGGTGGAAGATTTTGGTACGCTCTATTTTAAAATAAGGGTTTGATTTAATCAGCGTAAGCCAGAGATCGAAGGAGTAGTGTTGATACATTGCAGGCGGTGTAGGTTGTACGTGATACGTTGTAAGTTATACGTTTTGCCCGAATTGGCAAATATAGATGTACAACCAAATTTCAATATTGTTAGCTGTTCTAAATAAAGGTTATACGCGATATGTTGTAAGCTATACGTTTTTTTACCAAACAGGCACATACAACGTATAACTTACAACGTACAACCCAATTTAATACTGTTTAAGTAACTCTAAAAAATTATCCGTTGCATACGGTTCGCCAATGGCTCGGAATTTCCAGGTGCCATCTTTGCGGTATACTTCGGCAAATTTCATCGAGCACATACCGTTATAGGTGGCATCGCCCGATAGGCTGAATTTGGCTATCTCCTTACCGTGATTGTCAACGGCGCGGATAAAGGCGTTCTCGACCATGCCAAAATGCTGGTTTTTCCGCTGGCCCTGGTATATGGCTACGATAAACAAAATTCGGTCGTATTTGGGGTCCAGCGAATCCAGTTTTACGATGATTTGCTCATCATCGCCATCGCCCGCGCCTGTACGGTTATCGCCGGTAAGCCAGATGTGGTTTGACGGATGGCGCATGGAGTTAAAGTACACCACATCGCCCTCGTATAAATTTATTTTATTACCGTTTGGCTTTTGAAAAGTGCGGCCCCTGCTGGCCACATGGCCGTTTTTATCAAGCACAAAAGCGATGGCATCCAGGTCGTATTCCACTTCTTCGCTGCCGCCGCCGAATAGTTTGCCCAAAAAACCGCCGCCGCCATGGCTTTTCCTCACATCCCAGCCTAAGCCGATGGTTACCGACGACAAATCGAAGCTTTCGCCTTTATCATTTTTACGCAGGTCAATTGTTTGACCCTTTACCAGATTAATTGCCATAGCCTTGCTTACTTAATGATTTGCCCTTTAAAATATTTACTTAAAAAGAAGGCCAGATCTTCCTTGTAACCCACGCCCGATGCCTCAAATTTCCAGGCCCCGTTGCGTCGGTATAAACGGCCAAACTCAACAGCTGTTTCGATAGAAAAATCCTCGCCCAGCTCATATTTACAAACTTCGCTGCCGGTTTGCTCGTCGATGATTCGGATATATGAATCGCGCACCTGGCCAAAGTTTTGCCTGCGGGGTTGCGCTTCGTGGATGGTTACCACAAACAATATCTCCTGTATTTTGCCATCAACTTTAGTTAAATCAATGTTGATGGATTCATCATCGCCGCCATCGCTGTTACCGCCCGAAGGATCGTCGCCGGTATGATGAACGGCGCCGTCCGGCGAATCTACGTTGTTATAAAAAACGAAGAACTCGTCTTCCGGTACAAACCTGTTGCCATCTATCATGATAGCAGATACATCCAGGTCGAAATCATAACCTGTGCCTTCATTTGGGTTCCAGCCCAAACCAACTGTCATTTTCGACAGTCCGATATCTATTTTTTGTCCTTTTTGAAGATTAATAGCCATTGTAAAATGTATTTATATATTGACAAGCAGGCTGCGTAATTGTTACGAAAACGGCCGCGAATTTTGCTTAACTAAGGTTTAAAATGCAGAACTAAGGTATATGTTTTTTTGATATACAGTATGAAATAAAAATGAAGGAGGAGCCCCTCCTTAGAGCAAGGTGATATGACGCCTTAATTTCAGATTTGTTTGATTTTTAACAAATAAGCAGAAGCAAAATTATTGCCGCCTATTTTTTTCGGAATTAAATCCACTTCAAATTTGTTGTCAACATCAATCCATCGTGACTCATTTTTTACTTGCTTTAAATTGGGGTAATAAATTTTAAGATCGGCTATTCTTTTTTCTGCAAGATCATTTCCCCAGTAATCCTCATAATATTTAAAACACTTATTTTTTAGCGTTAAACAATAGATGGTTTTCATCAGGCAGCTATTTCCTTCTGGTGGCAATGGGTACGAAAAAATAACTTTTTTGTAGCGTCCATTCGTCTCTATGTTTTTTTCGATGAAACTTCTTCTCAATCTCCCACCTTTTAACCCAACTTCATGCTTTATTTTAGCGTAGTCGGCATTTAAAATTACTTGTGATTTTACGCTGAGGCAGCTAATTATCAAGACAAAGAGAGGTAGAATGCATTTTGAGGACATATATTAAAGTTTTAGGTTTGGATATATACCCGAAATTACAAAAACAGACTAAATAAAATCTCATTAAAAAGCCATGCCCAAATTAAACGCCCAGCTGGTAACAGAATACATTGAAAAACTGGATGCCCCGGTTGCCCAAATTGTGCAAGCCATCAGGCAGATAGTTTTAAACGTCGACCCCGAAATTGGCGAGGAAATTAAATGGAACGCCCCCAGCTTTTTGTACACGGGCGAAATGAAGCCTTTTAACCCGAAAGAATATAAAAGGTATATCATGGTGATGAACCTGCATAAACGCATTCTGCTCGTTTTCCCCAGCGGGGCAAAAGTTAATGACACCAGTGGTTTGTTAACTGGCGATTACACAGACGGCCGCCGCCTGGTATACATTAAGGATATGGATGATTTAAAAAGCAAAGAGCCCGCCATAAGAAAAGTGGTGCTTGATTGGCTGGCGCTGATTGAGAAATAAGCACGGTTGATTTATCAAAAACAAATCTTGTTTTCTGAGCCGCCAGGCGCTTCCTTTTTTAAATTCATCTTAATCTGCAGCTAGTTTTCTATCCCGGCAAACCACCTTTTTACAAGCTTGTAATATTTGCGATACTAAAGTTACGCAATCGATGGAAATGGCTACATTTGGCCGGCTTTAAGTATAAAACGGCAAGCCATAACAACCAATAAAACCTATCAATAATTTCATATGCGATTAAAAATTACTTTACTGCTGGCGCTTGCTATGCTTGTATTTAACTTCAGCAAAATAGTTGTTAAGCCCAAAATCCTGGTATTCACAAAAACATCCGGTTATCATCATGCATCCATTGCGGCAGGTTCTGCAGCTATCATTAAACTGGGTGCCGAAAACGATTTTTCGGTTGATACCACATCTAACGCTGCAAAAATCAGCGAGCCAATCTTAGCCAATATGCCGCAGTTGTTTTCCTGAGCACTACCGGCTATATGCTTAATAATTACCAGCAGGCCGACCTGGAACGCTATATGCAGGCAGGGGGCAATTTTGTAGGCGTGCATGCTGCCGCTGATGCCGAATACGACTGGCAATGGTACGGCCGTTTGGTAGGCGCCTACTTTGACAGCCACCCTGCTATGCAGGAGGCCATATTAAAAGTGATGGATAAAAACCATCCCTCAACCCGCGCTTTGCCCGATGAATGGAAAAGGACAGATGAGTGGTACAACTTTAAAAAGATCAGCAAAAACCTGCATGTGCTTATTAAAATTGATGAAAACAGCTACAAAGGCGGCATCAACGGCGATAACCACCCAATGGCCTGGTACCACAATTTTGAAAACGGGCGCGCTTTTTATACCGAACTTGGCCATACCGATGAATCGTACAGCGACCCTGTATATTTAGGCCACCTGCTGGGCGGTATTAAATATGCCATTGGCGACAATAAAAAACCCGATTACTCCAAATGTACCACCCTGCGCGTACCGGAGGAAAACCGTTTTGTAAGAACATCCCTTATTCAGGGCACTTTTTACGAGCCTACAGAAATGACCATTTTACCCAACCTGGATATTTTAGTAACCCAGCGTCGCGGCCAGATCATGCTGTTTAAAAATGCCACCAAAACCATTAAACAGGTTGGTTTCCTGAACGCTTATTTTAAAACGCTGCACACCAAAGGGGTAAATGCCGAAGAAGGCGTTTTAGGCATCCAGGCCGATCCCGATTTTAAAACCAACCATTACGTTTATATTTACTACAGCCCTGCAGATACTTCGGTAAACCGTTTATCGCGCTTTACACTTACGGGTGATACTATCGATAATAAATCAGAAAAAGTTGTATTGCAGCTGTACTCCCAACGCGAAATTTGCTGCCATACAGGCGGCTCCATAGCGTTTGGGCCAGATCATTTGTTGTTTGTATCTACCGGCGATAATACCACGCCATTTGATGAGGGCAAAAACCTGCCCCATGATACACATTCATTTGCTCCGTTGGATGACCGCCCGGAGCACTTAAATCACGACTCCAGACGCTCTGCCGGGAATACTAACGATTTAAGAGGCAAAATCCTGAGGATAAAAATAAAAAATGATGGTACTTATACCATCCCCGATGGCAACCTGTTTAAACCGGGCACCGCAGGCACCCGCCCGGAGATTTATGTAATGGGCGACAGAAACCCATACCGTATAGCCGTTGATAAAAAGAACGACTACCTGTACTGGGGCGAAGTAGGCCCCGATGCCAATAACGATAGCTTAGCTACCCGCGGCCCCCGTGGTTACGATGAATTTAACCAGGCCAAGGCAGCAGGCTTCTTCGGCTGGCCCTTGTTTATTGGCCCTAATATCCCTTACCATGCCTATAACTATGAAACCGGCGAATCGGGCCCCAATTTTGACCCGCTGCATCCGATAAATGATTCCAGGAACAACACAGGCTTAAGAGAACTGCCGCCTGCGCAGCCTGCATTTATCTGGTACCCTTATGGCGAATCGAAAGATTTTCCGCAAGTTGGCTCTGGCGGGCGTACCACTATGGCCGGCCCCATTTATTATACAGACATGTATCCAAAGGCATCACGTCTGCCCGATTATTATAATAAAAAGGTATTTTTTTATGATTGGATCCGTGGCTGGATAAAAGTACTTACCCTGCAGCCCAACGGCGACCTGGACAAAATGGAGCCATTTATGGCCACTACCAAATTCAACTCACCTATTGATATGGAGACCGGCCCGGATGGTAAAATATATGTGCTGGAATATGGCTCGGGCTGGTTTACCAAAAACAAAGATGCCGGTTTGGCCCGCATTGATTACAACACCGGCAACCGTGCGCCCGAAGTAAAAAGCATTGCTGCAAATAAAGCTTTTGGTAAATTGCCTTTAGCGGTAACTTTTACTGCAACAGCAACCGATCCGGAAAATAACACAATGACCTACACCTGGAACCTGGGCAACGGCATCAAAAAAACAACGGCTTTGCCAAAACTGGTTTACACCTATACCAAAAAAGGTAACTACAATGTATCGGTTGAGGTTAAAGATGATGAAGGCGCAGCCACGCTAAGTAAAACCACCCCGGTATTAGCCGGCCAGGATTCGCCTGATATGAAGCTAAAAATGGCCAACATGAAGGCTAACGCCGCAGGTATGAACTTAATGATGTCGTTAGATTGCAAGGCCTGCCATAAGGTTGCCGAAAAATCTGTAGGCCCGGCATTTGCCGATGTTGCTAAAAAGTATGCAAAAAACCTGGCTTCAACCAATCATCTGGTTAAAAAGATAGCAACCGGTGGACACGGCGTTTGGGGCGATGTGGATATGCCCGCGCACCCCAATCTAAAACCGGCCGAGATTAAACAGATAGTTAACTGGGTATACTCGCTTAAATAACCCGCTCTTATTTCATACCAACAAATCCGGCTTGCAAAATAGGCCGGATTTGTTGGTTTTAGAGCAGTATTATATACTCCAGTTATAGGCCGCATTGAAACTGCCGATATAAACTGCAACTTTAGCATCACCGATATAGTGGGGAATTTTAACTAAGATGTAATGGAATCACGCAAAAGTTTGTTTGTTAATGGTATTGTTCTGGTGCTGTTTTTAGTGGGATTGCTCATGGCCTGCAATAAGCCGTTAGCCCCCAGGAACAACGAGATAACCAAAATAGAAATTGCCACAGGCGAGTGCTTTGGCCCCTGCCAGTTCACTGCTACAAGTATAGATAGTTCGCTCAGCTTTAAATTTTATGGTGGTAAGCTTTTGCCGGGCAAGAAAAGGAAAGTTATTAAAGGTTATTATTCGGGTACAATAAGCAAACAAACCTGGGATACATTGAACATGAAGCTGGAAGCTATTCATTATAAAAAACTTGCCAGCCACTATGACAATAGCGCCGACGATCAAAGTTTGGAGCTGATTATTTATTACCAGGGAAAGGTAAAGCGCATCACGGCCCAGTCTGTTAGTTTGCCAGATAGCGTTAATAAGGTTTTTTATTGGCTGGCCGACAAATACAAAAGCGTCAAGATCACGCCGACCAAAGCCCCCATCAGATTTGATGTAACGTTGCAATACCTCCGTGTGGGGGGTATTAAATTTCTGCCACCAACTAAGCAAATAAAATAATATTTCTGCCATTTTTCACCCCGGCCAATGATAGGTTGAAGGGGAAAGACCACTGAGATCCGCAGTTAAAAGAGAGTCATTTTTGTGATTTTTGATTGAAAAAATGGCAAAATAAGGGCCTTTTTTTCAAAAAACACGCCTTTTTAATCAAAATATGGCGTTTTTTCATAAAAATGAAGCTTTTTTTGCCAAAAATTAGTCTACTAACCCTATAGTGCTTATATTTGTCCTAATTGTTATTATCGATCTAACCAATTAGTTCTTTATGGTAAATAATGAGGTCAGTCAACTTAAAAAAAAAGAGAGAGCCACCTGGCTATCTCTTTTTTTATTTTAGGCCTGTATTTATACTTAAATAAAGCATCCAACCAGCAATAATAATATTCACCAACGCCATATCATAACCCATCTTTTAGGATAGAAAAGAACTTTCAACTCAACTGCATTGGATTATAAAGAAGGCCTTTTTTTGACTTAGAACTTAAGACTTCCGATTCAAGGCTTAAGAAAGAACCTCCTCCAGCACATCGCCCGACCGGATATTGCCAAAACCCTCAATATGCAGGGCATAATACTCCATTAATTTTTGGATCAGGTAACGCCGCTCGTCGTTGGTTAGTTTCAGCTCATCCATGCTGTCAAAACTGCTTTTAAGCAGCAGGCTAAAGTTTTGCGTATGCGGCGGCGAAAGGTACATTACCGTATCCGGCTTATATTTGCTAAACGTGCCGTTCTTCAGGTCGAAGTAATCGGCGTTATCAATCAGCGCCCTGTCGGGATAAAACCCCAGGTACCGTGTAAGCCGGGTTAAAAACAACAGGTGGAAGTTGGCTACGTTGCCTGTCTGATGATCCAGCCACTCTATCGCGCTAAAAACAAAATCAAAAATATTCTCTTCGGCCGATTGCTGTTTGATGGATTTGTATAGTACCTCGTTTAAAAAAATAGCGATGCAGCTTTTAATCACATCATAAGGGATGCTTTGTAATACAGGCGAATTTTTAAGCTCGGCTATACGTTGTACGCTGCCGGTATTTTTATGATAAACAACCAAATCAAGCAGGTGCAGGGGTTGCAACATATTGCGGCCTATTTTTGCCTTTGGCTTTTTGGCCCCGTTTATGATGTATGATTGCAAGCCGAACTTCTCGGTAAAAATTTGCACAATTACACTGCTTTCGCCATAATCGGTGGCTTTAAATACTATACCACGGGTTTTATGCAGCATGCCTTACCAGTAAAATAAGTTTTGGTAAAAATATTACGATGCCTGTTATAAGCGCAAATAAGGCCGCTATTACCACTGCGCCGGCGCAAACATCTTTAACTCTGCCTGCCATTTCATTATAATCCGGCGATACCAGGTCGGTTAACGTTTCAATCCCGGTATTTAAAAGCTCAATTACCAGTACAAGGGCAATGGCCAGCATAATCCATTGCCATTCTGCAAAGGCAATATGGAGCGCAAAACCCAGCATAACTGCAATGAAAGCCAATACCAGGTGTATCCTGAAATTAGGTTGCGTTGCCGCAGCATACCTTAATCCTTTAAAAGCAAAACCAAAACTGCGTATCAGTCTTTTCATAATTCAAAAATACGTGTAATTGGTGTAACTGATATATTAAAGATTGTTTCGCGCAAAGCCAGAAAAGGTTCAGCGTAAAAAGGCTTAACTCCTGGCGGCTTTGCCTCTTTGCTTTAAAATACAATATTGGAGCCCTGCAACATCTGTAATAATATTGATATATTACAATTGGCCGATTAGTTGTAATTTCATCGCTGCTAATCATAATACATGAAAAAAACATTACTACTCGCGCTTGCTTCCCTGTTTTCGGCCGCTGCCATGGCCCAGCAGGATGCACCAAAAGCTATTTATTATTCCATATCGTTCCCTAATGCTGCCCACCACGAGGCCGAGATTACCATCACCATTCCGCAGGCCCCAACCGGCCCTTTGCTGCTTAGGATGAGCCGTTCATCTGCCGGCCGCTATGCCACGCATGAGTTTGGTAAAAATATTTATAATGTTGCCGCTACCGATGTAAACGGCAAGGCCCTTGAATTGAAGCAGGTTGAAGGCGATGTTTACTCGATAGAGGAGCACCCATCAACCGTTAAAGTAAGCTACACCCTTTTTGGCAATTGGACAGACGGCACTTACGCAAGCATCGACCCAAGCCACGCCCACCTGAACATGCCTGCCACTTTTATGTGGGTTGTTGGACAGGATAAAAGGCCGCTTACCTTCCAATTTAACGATTTGGATAAATATGGCTGGCATGTGGCTACTCAGCTAAAACATGAGGATAAAAATGTGTACAGCTCTCCCAGCCTGCAATACATGATGGATTGCCCAACGGAACTGTCTGATTATAAAATTACCAGCTGGGATGTGGTTAATTATGACAATAAAAAAGAAAAGATAAACCTTACCGTTCACTCCGATGATAGCCAGGCCGTGATAGATAATTTCGGCAAAATGGTTGCCCGGATGGTACAGGAAGAAAAAGCCGTATTTGGCGAATTTCCGGCCTACGATTATGGCGAATATACTTTTATCAGCGATATTCATCCCACCACGTCAGGCGATGGAATGGAGCATCGTAATTCAACCTGCATCACCATACCTGCCCCTAAGGTTGAAGGTTTGGAAAAAAGGCTGTTAGGAGTTTATGCGCACGAATACTTCCATAGCTGGAATGTGAAACGCATCCGCCCAAAATCATTGGAGCCTTTCAATTTTGAGCATGCCAACATGAGCAGCGAGCTTTGGTTTGCCGAAGGCTTTACCCAATACTATGGTGAGCTGCTGCTGGTACGCTCAGGCTTTATTGATCTTGATGATTATACCGGCACCGTAGCAGGACTGGTAAACCAGGTATTAAACACCCCTGCCGCTGCTAAATATCCCGCAACCCAAATGAGCCGTTATTCGGTATACGCAGATGCGGGTGTTTCTATCGACCCGAACAACAACGCCAACGATTTTACCAGTTACTACACCTATGGCGGCGCCATTGCCCTCGCGCTTGACTTACGCTTGCGCAGCGATTTCAATATTACGCTTGACGATTATATGCGCCAGGTTTGGCTAAGCCGCGGCAAGGTAATGAAACCTTATATCATTCCTGATTTGCAAACCGACCTGGGCAAAATAACCAACCCCAAATTTGCTGCCGATTTTTTTAGGAAATACATTACCGGCATTGATAAAAACAATTACGAAGAGTTATTGGCCAAAGCTGGTTTGGCTTTACGCAAAATTAACCCCGAAAAAGGCTGGGCAGGTTCATTGGCAACCACCGCAGGCCGTGGCAGGGCAGGCCAGCCTCGTGCGGGTAATGCCGAAGGTTTGCCTATACTATCGAGCACCATTATCGGCTCGCCGGTTTATAAGGCAGGGCTGGATGCTGGTGATGTGATATTAAAGGTAAACGGCGCTGATATTAAAGACCAGAAAGGTTTTGACGACCAGCTTACAGATAAAAAGCCGGGCGATAAGCTTACCATAAATTATAAAAACCGCACCGGCAGCCACGAAACAACCATAGTATTAGAGGCAAATCCTAATTTTGAAGTAGTTACCTTTGAAAAAGCAGGCAAGCCATTATCAAAAGAACAGGAAACATTCCGCAACAATTGGTTGCAATCAAAAGTTAAATAATCAATGAAAAAGATTTTTATAGTAACCGTAGCATTATCAGCAATTACCGCGTTGGGCTTTGCCCAAAATGTAAATAAGCTGATTAAAGAAAAAAATGTAGGCCGCATTATTAAAACCCTATCGTCAGATGATATGCAGGGCCGCGCGACATTTACCCCAGGCATCGAAAAAGCCGCCAAATTTATTGAAGGCGAGTTTAAAAGCATTGGCTTAACGCCGCTGGCAGGTAACACCGGTTTCAGGCAGGATTTTAAAATGATCCGTTCTACCCCCGTTAAATTAACGCTGAGCATTAACGGCAAAAGTATTGCGGCTGACAGCGCTTTTGCAACCGGAAGCGAATCATTTAGCTGGGCCACCAATGCCGATGTACAGGTGGTACAGGTAACCGACGATAAAAATTTCAGGCAGGAGTACGGCGCCATTACACGTAGCGGCAAAAAATCGCTGGTGCTGGTAGACCCTAAATTTAAAGATTTGTTTACACGCGTACGCGGGTTTGCCGGCAGGGGCAGTGTAATATTTAAAGGTAAAACAACGCCGCCTGTTGTATTTGTGCTGGGGAGTTTTGATAAAGTAACCGCATTTGATGTGCGCTACGAAATCAAAAGCGAAGAACTTCCTTTGTTTAATGTTGCCGGCATGATACCCGGTAAAACCAAACCGGATGAGTTTGTAGTATTCTCGGGCCATTATGACCACCTGGGTATCCTTAAACCGATGGAAGGCGACAGCATTGCCAACGGCGCGGATGACGATGCATCGGGCACAACGGCGGTAATATCGTTGGCTAAATATTATAAAAAGCTAAAAAACAACGCCCGCACCCTCATTTTTGTAGCTTTTTGTGCCGAAGAAATTGGCGGTTACGGATCGCAATACTTCTCAGGCCAGGTAAACCCCGATAAAACGGTTGCCATGTTTAATATCGAAATGATTGGCAAGGCATCAAAATTTGGCCAAAACTCGGCATTTATAACCGGTTATGAGCGTTCGGATTTCGGCAAGATCCTGCAAAAAAACCTGGATGGCACGGCTTTTAAATTTTACCCCGACCCATACCCCGAGCAGGATTTGTTTTACCGCAGCGATAATGCAACACTGGCCAGGCTTGGCGTACCGGCGCACACCATATCAACCGATCAGATAGATATTGACAAACTATACCATACCGTTAAAGACGAGTTTAGCTCCTTAGATGTAAGTAATATTACATCAACCATCAGGGCTATCGCGCTAAGCTCGCGCAGTATTGTTGCCGGTACAGATACACCAACAAGGATAGCAAAGCTGGAGCGATAGCCGGTGTGCAGATGGAGTAAATGTGCAGATTTCAGATTTCAAATGTGCAGATGAAATCAAAAACAATTAGCTATTAACAAATGTGCAAGACGAAGTCAATACATCATCTGCACATCTGAAATTTGCATATCTGCACATTTGAAATTTTAAACTCATGCCCCACATCCCTAAAATAGCAGTAGTAGGTCCCGAATCGACAGGAAAATCAACCATGTCTGATTACCTGGCGGCGCATTATCAAACCATTGCCGTGCCTGAGTACGCGCGTGGTTATTGCGAAAAACTGACAGAGCCTTGCACCTGGCAGGACGAGATCAATATGTTTTACGGCCAGCTGGCTTTGGAAGAACAGTTGCTGCCCACGGCCAATAAAATACTGATCTGCGATACCACTTTTATCACCGTAAAAATATGGAGCGAAGAAATGTTTGGCCGCTCGCCACAGGAAGTATTGGACGAATTGCCGCGGCACCCTTACGATTTATACCTCCTGCTCAACATAGATCTGCCCTGGCAGGATGATCCGTTACGCAATTTCCCTACCAAACGGGAGTATTTCATGGATGTTTGGCATAAAGAACTTCGTGCCCTTAATGCTGATTATGTGGTGATATCAGGCATCGGCACAGATAGGTATGAAAGCGCCGTAAAAGCAATAGACAAGTTTATGGCGAAATGAGCCAGGTGTGCAGGTTAACTACGTTGAGGGCGTCGCCGTTTCAGATGTACAAATTCAATCTGCACATCTGGAATTTGAAATCTGCACATTCTTAATGTGATCGCCGTTCCGCCTCAATTCAGCTTCTTATTTACAATCCTGTCGGCATAATCCTGGATGAAGGCCTTGCAATCGGCTATGCCGGTATTCATTTCGGGATTCGGGTTGTTAGTCATCAGGTTTTTTTTCAGGCCTTTGTCGGCAACGGCGTATATCCCGGTAATATTTTTCCCGTCGAACAAATAGGTGTAATTGCCCTGCATCAGCTGATAAATATTGCCGGTGGAGTTGATTACCCTTGGTAATTCGGCAGGTGCAGGGTTAATCAAACTTCGACCCCACGACCTGAAGGGTTTGTTGTAGCCTATTAAATCTGCAACCGATGGGTATATGTCCATTTGCGAGGCCAGATCGGTGCGCACGCCATTTAGTCCATAGGCATTATTGGCGCTATAAAACAATATCGGCACAGCAAAACGGTTAACGCCCTCACTGTATTCGGGATAGTACGTTTGGCTGGTGTGGTCGGCAGTTATTACAAAAATCGTGTTGCTGTACCATGGCTGGGTTTTGGCATAGTTAAAAAATATCCGCAGCGCGTTATCAGTATATTGAACGCATTTATCAATTGCGAGGGGGCCACCCTTAAACCTGGCCTTATATTTTTCGGGCAGTTGATATGGGTCATGCGATGACAGGCTGAACAAAGTGGCCATAAAGGGCTGTTTTTGGGTACTGAGTGTTTTGCCCATAAACTGAAAAAAGTGCTCATCCCAAATGCCCCAGATGCCGTCGAAATCCCTGTCGTTATTATATTCTGTTCTGCCGTAATAATTTTTAAACCCTAAAATGCTGCCAAAGCCCTGGAAGCCCATCGAACCATCTGCCGCGCCATGAAAAAACGAAGTTTGGTATCCCATGCTGTTACATACTGACACGATAGATTCGATTTTTTGCTTGGCAAAAGGCGACGAAGTAAAAGCTGTTTGAAACGAAGGAATGCCCGCCAAAACCGACGACATAGCATGGATAGACTGGCGGCCATTGGCGTAGGCGTTGGTAAATATCAGGCTGTTGCCAGACAGCGAATCTAAAAACGGTGTATACGATACGAAGCCTGGTATATTGGCGCCCCTGTTCATACTACCCCAATACTCTTTGGCCATGCTCTCTAAAATAATGATCACCACGTTGGGTTTTGCAGCTGGCTTACTGTTGTACTGTTTTATTGGTTTAATATTGGCGTTAATATAATCTGTAGTTGTCCAATGCTGAAGCTTAAAATTGTTGCTGCTGATTGTGCGGATAATGGCGAAGGGGGTATTTAAAACCACATCGCCCTGGTTGGGCACAGTAACGTGTTTATAGGCATCAACCATGTTGATAGGCCTGGTACTGTGTGCAAAATCGCCCCGGATACCGCCGATAACCAGCGCCACAGCAACAAGGAGCAAAACTACCGATGTTATAAAGTAGGGCTGCAAATGCTTTACAGGCCGCGGTTTAACTTTTACGTGGGAGTACATCCAAACCCAGCAAATACAACACAATATGTATATCACCAGGATATACCAATAGGCCCAGGTGAAATGCTCGAACAGTGCTTTTTTATTGGTTTCATCGGCCAATACATCAAGTGCCGCTTTGGTTGAACGTACCTGGCTGAAGCGGTAGTAAATGATATCGACAAAATTGGTGGCATAGGCCAAAAAATTGGTCGCAAAATATAAAATGGTAATGCCTTTTTGATAGCCCGGCCGGGTGTTTACGGTTAAAGGCAGTATGCTTAATAAAATAAATAAGCTGTTAACGTACAGTAGGGCAGTGGTATCAAAAGCCATCCCGTAATAGCAAAGTTTTAACAGCGTGGAAAGATTATCAACGGCCAGCAGATGCGTGTTATAGGCAAAAAATAAAACCCGGGCTATAAAGTAGAACAGGTAGCCTAAAAACAGGCGATATATAAGAACCTTATATTCGGATAACCTAAATTTATCTTCCATGAAAGTATTGTTTTGGCTACCCCCAAATTGTGTAAGGCGAAAGGTGGTTATTCCCGGTTAAGGAATAATTGTGAATTTATCGTCGTTTAAATGCAGGGGCGCTTGTAAAAGCAACGAATGTAATAAATAAGCAAAAACCTTGCTTTGATTTTTTGTCATAATTTAAAATAACTTGTGAGTTTAGTTAGTGTTATAAAATTATGAATATTTCCGGTAGCCTGTACCCTTACTGGCAGCTATTCCGAGAGAACGGCAGGCATCTGGGAAGGCGTTTGTGTCCTCTCAAATGCCAAAAGTGCTGAAAACAAAAAAGCCGCATTAAGCGGCTTTTTTGCATATTTTATTAGTTGTTCATTATTCCTCAACCATTTCGCTGTTGGGGCTTGCTACCTCAGGTACTTCGTGTTTGAAGTAGCGCTTTTGGTATAGCAGGATCATGATAACGCCCACGCATATTGCCGAATCGGCCAGGTTAAATACCGGCCTGAAAAACTCGAACGATTCACCTCCCCACAGCGGGAACCAGGTTGGATAAGTACCCTTTAACAAGGGGAAGTAAAACATATCTACAACGCGGCCATGAAACAGTTTGCCATGCTGAAACAGGATGCCGTAAAAGGTAGAGTCGATAATGTTACCTACGGCGCCGGCTAAAATAAGCGCCACGTTCATGATCAGCCCGCGATGGTATTTGTGTTTAATGAGGTAAACCAAACTGTATACAATCCCTACAACCGCCGCTATGCGGAACAGGGTTAACGCCAGCTTACCGGCATCGCCACCCCACTCCATGCCAAATGCCATGCCGTTATTTTCGGTGTAGTGCAGCATGCCGTGGCTGCCCAGGAAACGAATTTCTTCGCCCATGTACATATACCTGCGTACCCAGGTTTTAATAGCCTGATCGGCAAGGATAATGATGAAAGCGGTAAAAAAAGGTTTGGTGTAAGCAGCCTTCATTTATTGCCTCATTTTTGCTTCCATCGTCATGGTGGTGTGTGGCACCGCGCGCAAACGCTCCTTAGGGATCAGTTTACCAGTTTCGCGGCAAATACCGTAGGTTTTGTTTTCAATGCGCACCAATGCAGCTTCCAGCTGATCGATGAATTTTTTCTGACGGGCTGCCAACTGGTTAATTTGTTCTTTTTCCAGTGTGGCCGAGCCATCTTCCAATGTTTTATAGGTGCCTGCGGTATCATCGGTGCCGTTCGCGTTTGGCGAGCTTAATGATGTTGCAAGCGAGTTTAATTCTTCTTTAGCAATACGCAGTTTATCCAGGATTAGCGCTTTAAATTCCTGCAGGTCTGACTCAGAATATCTGGTTTTTTCGTTTTCTACTTTCATTTATATTTTACTAATTACAATCAAAATTTCATGTCCGTCAATGGCTATTAAATCGCCTTCATTCAACTGGGTATCAAGTGTTATACCCACGGCCAAAACTTCGGCGCAAATATAGGTTAAATTATTTTTTACCGCTTCGCTGATGTAAGGGTGGTCAAAAAGCTTAATATCTATTTTATCCGTTACTTCAAGGCCTTTTTCCTTGCGAAGTCGTTGTATCTGGCTTACTAATTCGCGCGCTATACCCTCCTGTTTTAACTCGTTGGTTATAGTAACATCCAAAGCAACGGTTAGTTTGCCCTGGTTTGCAACCTGCCAGCCGGGTACGTCTTCGGCGATAATCTCTACGTCAGTGGTGAGTAGTGAGTAGTGAGTAGTGAGTGCGTTGGCGCCAGTCACTTCTAAATCAATACTCCCGTTCGCTTCCAGCTCGGCTATCTGCTCATTTGTAAAGTTATTTATCGCCTCGGCTACTGCTTTCATGTCCTTGCCTACCTTTTGCCCAAGGGCTTTAAAGTTTGGCTTTATCTTCTTTTTGATGAAGCCTGCAGTGTCGGTAATATACTCAATATCCTTAATGTTGGTTTCAGATAATATCAATTCCTTAACCAGCTCCACGTGTGCTTTAAAGTCCTTATCTAATATAGGTAAAAGGATTTTACTTAGCGGCTGCCTTACATTAATTCCTATTTTTTTACGTAATGATAACACCAAAGATGAAACGTCCTGGGCCAGTTTCATACGCTCTTCCAGGTCGGTATCAACCAGGTTGGCGTTATACTCAGGGAAGTAAGCCAGGTGAACAGATTCATAAGCTTCTTTGCCTGTAACGCTGTTTAAATCGCTGTATAACCTATCGGCAAAGAAAGGTGCTATAGGCGACATCAGCTTGCTGATGGTGATTAAACAGGTATATAACGTTTGATATGCCGATAACTTATCATCCGAATTATCCGACCTCCAGAAACGGCGGCGGCTTAAGCGGATAAACCAGTTACTGAAATGCGCATCCACAAATTCCTGTATGGCACGGGCTGCTTTGGTTGGCTCAAAGTCGGCATAAAAACCGTCAACCTCCTGGGTTAAGGTATTTAGTAGGGATATAATCCAACGGTCAATCTCCGGGCGTTTGCTGATCTCAATTTCGGCCTCGCTGTAAGTGAACTTATCGATGTTGGCGTACAGCACAAAGAATGAGTAGGTATTATAAAGCGTACCGAAAAACTTGCGGCGGACTTCGTCGATTCCTTCTACATTAAATTTCAGGTTATCCCATGGCGATGCATTGCTAATCATGTACCAGCGCGGCGCATCGGCGCCAAACTGTTCGATAGTCTCAAACGGATCGACACCGTTGCCTAAACGTTTAGACATTTTGTTGCCGTTTTTATCCAGCACCAAACCGTTCGAGATCACGTTTTTAAAGGCA
The DNA here is from genome assembly GCF_051903035.1 of Mucilaginibacter sediminis. Classification (NCBI taxonomy): domain Bacteria; kingdom Pseudomonadati; phylum Bacteroidota; class Sphingobacteriia; order Sphingobacteriales; family Sphingobacteriaceae; genus Mucilaginibacter; species Mucilaginibacter sediminis. The sequence goes on along the minus strand of NZ_CP170602.1, from coordinate 4,599,780 downwards.
ACGCCACCATTGCCTACTTTTTCGTTAACGGCTTTTACCTCATCGCTGCACTCGCTCAGCATTACGGCTATAGCATGCAGGGTGAAGAACCAGCCACGGGTTTGGTCAACGCCTTCGGCAATAAAATCGGCAGGATAGGCCTTCGCAAATTCTTCCTGGTTTTCAAACGGGAAATGCCATTGCGCGTAAGGCATGGCGCCGCTATCAAACCAAACGTCAATCAGGTCGGGCTCGCGGAACATTTTGTTACCGGTTGATGAGGTTAATATCACATCATCTACATAAGGCCTGTGCATATCTTCCAGCGTGAAGCCGGCAGGCATAAAACCGGCTGCTATTGATTTTTCAATCTCGGCTTTAAGTTCGGCAATCGATCCAATGCATTTTTCTTCGCCGCCATTTTCCTCGCGCCAGATAGGCAGCGGGGTTCCCCAGTAACGGGAGCGCGACAGGTTCCAGTCAACCAGGTTTTCAAGCCAGTTACCAAAACGGCCGGTACCGGTCGATTCGGGTTTCCAGTTGATGGTTTTGTTGAGCGCTACCATTTTATCTTTAACGGCAGTAGTTTTGATGAACCAGCTATCCAGCGGATAGTATAAAATAGGTTCGTCAGAACGCCAGGAGTGCGGGTAACTGTGCTCGTATTTTTTTACGTCGAAGGCTTTGTTCTCAGTTTTTAGTTTAATCGAGATCTGCACGTCGGTGGCCCTGAAACCTTCCACGGCACGCTCTTCGGCGGTATAATATTCTTCTTTAACGTATTGGCCTGCAAAATCGGTAACCTCGTCAACAAAACGGCCCTGCTTGTCTACCAAAGGAACCTCCTTGCCATTCTCGTCTTTCACCATTACCGATGGTACGTTGTTTTCTTTACAGGCCCGGAAGTCATCCGCGCCAAAAACTGATGCGGTGTGTACTATGCCTGTACCGTCTTCTGTCGTAACAAAATCGGCAGGGATAACACGGAAAGCGTTTTTCTCCAGGTCGTCATTGGTTACATAAGGCATCAGCTGCTCGTAGTGGATGCCTAATAACTGGCTTCCTTTAAATTCGGCTGCTAACGTCCATGGGATGATCTTGTCGCCGCCTTTGTAATCATCAAAGGAAGCATTCTCCCCTTCGGCCTTAAAGTATTTTTTTACCAGGTCCTTTGCTAAAACAACGCAAATTGGTTCAAAAGTATAGGGATTGAACGTGTTTATTTTAACGTAGGTGATATTCTCGCCAACGGCAAGGGCACAGTTTGAAGGCAGTGTCCAGGGGGTGGTTGTCCAGGCCAGTATAAACACATCGGTATTTACGCCCTCAAACAAAAAGGCCGAATCCTGGTCGCGTTTTACTTTAAACTGAGCAACAATGGTGGTATCTTTCACCATTTTGTAAGTGCCCGGCTGGTTAAGTTCATGCGAGCTTAAACCGGTACCCGATTTTGGTGAATAAGGCTGTACGGTGTACCCTTTATATAAATAACCCGCTTTATAAAATTCCTTCAGTATCCACCAAAGGCTTTCAATATATTCGTTTTTGTAGGTGATGTACGGATCTTCCAGGTCGACCCAGTAACCCATTTTTTCGGTCAGATCGTTCCACACATCGGTATAGCGCATTACCTCCTTACGGCAGGCATCGTTGTACTCTTTAACGGTGATTTTTTTGCCGATATCGTCTTTGGTTATTCCCAAAGCTTTTTCAACAGCCAACTCAATGGGCAGGCCATGAGTATCCCAGCCGCCTTTACGCTTAACCTGGTAACCTTTTAAAGTTTTATAGCGGCAAAAAATATCCTTGATAGAACGCGCCATTACGTGGTGAATACCGGGCATACCATTAGCGCTCGGCGGCCCTTCGTAAAAAGTGTATGGGTTATCTTCCGGGCGATTGCTGATACTTTTTTCGAAAATGTTATTCTTTTTCCAAAATTTAAGTACTTCCTTGCCTGTTTGCGATAAGTTTAACTGCTTATATTCCTTGTACATGTATATATTCTACCGTTTATCACCTCTTTTTTAAGAGGTTGCAAAAATACGGAAATTTATATTTAAAAAAGCAGAACCATCTGAATTTGAGGAATAGAAAAATCGCATTATCCTTAGCCACCAGGGTGTCAGATACTCAAATAAACGCGTTTATTGTTCGTACAAAGAGCCTTTCAGTTTAAATACAAAGCTTGGTTGTGGAAAGGAAACACTAATCTCAGGTATCGATAACGCAATCTTGTTGTTTGCTTTTAAAGTCACGGTTAAAACCGGTGGCTTCGGGTCATTATAAAGATAAGGTGAAAAAGGATTCCCAGCACTGTCGGTGCCTTCTAGTAAACATTTGTTATCGTCAATTTCATCACTATATTCAACAATCTGGTAATTATCAGATTTCGTTGGGAGCGATTTAAAAACCGCATACAATTTCGCTTTACTACCTTGTTCACTTGCATAAAACACTATCGCTTTCTTTCCCAAAAAGGCATCTATACGAGATGTAGATGTTACTACATTGGTTATGTTATCAAATGTCCAGGTATTATTAACCGGGGGCGACGCGGGGCTGTTGTCTTTTTTGCATCCTAAAAAAAATGAAAATATAAAGAGGATCGCTGCGGCTTTATTTTTTATCATAAGGTTTAGTAATTATACCGCTAATATCGCATTTAAAAATCATATAAAAGAATAATGAGGATTGGTATACCCACGGCAGGAAACGTCGATGTCGAGGTAGAAGGTCGTAGCGCTCGCAATTGTATTTTGTTGTTTTTTAGTTAATTATAATAACTGAAAATTGCTGAGGTTTTTTTTAATTTAGACGGGTGAAAAATAATAAAGTAAAGCGCACGATATTAATGTTGTTAGTAGCCGTGATCCTGTTTTCGGCAACAATGGTAATCCCGGCTTTACAAGGCTCCAATTGGAAAGTTTACATGCAGGGTGCCGCCACCGGTTTAATTATGGCCGCGATAGTGAGTATCATTACTTTGATTATTGATAATTTGAAGGAGAGTAAATAGAGGTTCTGAACTTGGATTAAGCAGATTTATCGGATTTTTTGATTGTGATTTGCAGATCCTTGATTGGAATATGAATTGTTTCTCCTGCCCGCCCCGGACAGTCAACAAAATCCTTTATAATCTGATAAATCCGCTTAATCCGAGTTCAGACAAAAAAAATCCTGTCAATCCTGCAAAATCTCTAAATCCTGTTAAAAGATAGCCCTATTCGCCCCGCCATCAACCTGTATTGTAGTCCCGCTAATGTAAGCTGCTTGTTCTGATGCTAAAAATGCAACCAGGGCTGCCAGCTCTTCGGGTTTTCCAATGCGGCCAAGGGGGATGGTTTTTGCTTTGTCTTTTATAGCTTGTTCCGGGTCGACATCTTTAGGGAAAGTGTGCTTAATACGATCGGTAAGGATTAAGCCGGGAGCCACATTGTTTACGGTGATATTGTAAGGGCCAAATTCGTCGGCCATTAATTTGGCCATACCCACAACGCCCATGCGCATGGTAGTAGATAGTACAGAATTGCCCAGCACCGCCTTTACCGATCCGCTGATGATGTTGATGATTCGGCCGCTACCGGTTTTTTGCATATGGGGCAATACCAGTTTGCTAAAACGGGCAACGCTAAGCAGGTTAAGCTCAAATGCTTTTTGCCATTGCTCATCGTCAAAGTTCTCAAACTTATCAAAGGGTGGCCCGCCGGCGTTGTTCAGCAAAATGTCTATCCGGCCAAATGTGGCTGCTGCTTTGGCAACAAAGGCATCAATTTCATCAGCGCTGGAAACATCAACAGGAATAACCACAACCTCGTTACCGGTTAGCTTCCTGATTTCCCCGGCAGTTTTATTTAACTCTGCCTCATCGCGCGAGCCGATAATTACCTTGGCACCCTCGGCAGATAGCGCTGTGGCTATTGCCTTGCCTAACCCTTTGCTGGCTGCCAGCACCAGGGCTACTTTGTTGTTGAGTTTAAGATCCATGTTAAACGTTCTTCGTTTAGTTAAATTCTAAAAGGAAAATGTCATTTCGAATGAGCCAGGGAGGCCAAAGTGGAGTGGTGCGAAGAGAAATCTTATACGCCTTGCATCCCATGAGGCAAAGTTCGAATGCGGGGGGTATAAGATTTCTCCTCACCGCTGCGCCCAAGCCCTGCCCCGGTTCGTTCGTTCGACATGTCATTATTAAAGCGAACCTCCTCCTTTGGAGAAGGCAGGGTGAGGCCTACTCCTCTATATCCGGCCCCTTTATTTTTTTCCTGTCCACCCCTTTTTCAAGCGTTAATAAAAATGCCGGCAACAGGGTAAGGTTGCTGATCATCGCTACTAACAATGTAATTGATAGCAGGATGCCCAGGGCCTGTGTACCGCCAAATTTTGATACCACAAAAACACCAAAGCCAAAAAACAGTACTGTTGCTATAAATATCATGCTCACCCCGGTTTCGCGGATGGTATCGGATACAATTACCGATATGCTTTTGCGGGTGTTGCGCAGTTCGTGGCGGTAACGGGTGATGAAATAAATGGTCTGGTCGGATGAAATACCCATGGCTATACTGAAGATGAGGATAGTTGAGGGTTTAAGCGGAATGCCAAAAAACCCCATAATGCCGGCTGTAATAATAAGCGGTACCAGGTTGGGTACCAGGGATACAGCTATCATTTTAACACCTCGAAACAATATCCACATTACAATGGCAATCAGGAAAATAGCCCAGGCCAAACTTTCATACAGGTTAATAAGCAGGTAATTGGTGCCTTTAATAAATATGATGCTGCTGCCGGTAAGCTCTACATGAAACTTTTTAGGGTTAAAGATAGAGTCGATGCGCGGTTGCAATTCGGCCAGCACCACATTCATTTTTTTTGACCCTGCATCAACCATCTCAAACGTTACGCGGGTAACCTGTTTGGTGCTATCTACATAACTGTTTAACGCGCTGGTGCCTTTCCCCGTAGAGTTGCCTGCATAGTTCAGGATAAAATTTTGCTCCAGTCCATCGGGCAGCCGGTAATATTCGGGCGCCCCGCCGTAAAAAGCCTGGGTACTGAATTTTAAAACCTGGATAAGCGATATCGACCGACTAAACTGCGGGTACGACGAAATTAGTTTTTCAAGCTTCTCTACCTTGCGGATTACGCCCAGGTTTACCACGCCGTTTTTACGTTTGGTATCAATGCTTACCTCTAAGGGCAATACGCCGTTAAAGTTGGCCTCAAAAAATTTAAGGTCTTCCAGCGTGTTGTTATGCTGGGGCAGGTCGTCAACCACAAAGCCGTTAATGTTTATTTGATAAATACCTACGCACGATATGGCAATTAATACCAACGTGCCTATATAAATAGTTTTGCGTTTGTTATGCACCAGCTTATCTAAACCGCTAAGTACTTTGGCCATCAGTTTGCTATCCTTAATGCCGGCCTTTTGTGGTTTAGGCGATGGCAGGTAGCTGAAAATAATGGGTACTAAAATTAAGCTTAAAGCAAAAGTAGCTATAATGCTGATAGAGGCTACCAGGCCAAACTGGGTAAGCAGTTCGCTGTTGGTAAAGCATAATACGCCGAAACCTATGGCGGTTGTAATATTGGCAATAAAGGTGGTTATGCCGGCTTTTTCAATAGCCAGGTGCAACGCTTTCATTTTATCGCCGCACAACTCATATTCGTGGTAGTATTTGTTAAGGATGAAGATGGTATTGGGAATGCCGATAACCACAATAAGCGGCGGAATGATGCCGGTAAGGATAGTCATTTCGTAATGCATCAGTACCAGTGTGCCCAGGCTCCAAATCACCCCGAGCACAACAATGATGATGGGGAACACCACCGGGAAAAACGAGCGGAAAAACGCCAGCAGTATGATAGCGGTAATTAACACCGACAGACTCAGGAACATCGAAAACTCATGCGCCACCAAATCGCCAACCACGGTGCGGATAAGCGGCAGACCCGAGTAGTGCACTTTAATGCCGTGCTTTTGTTCAAATGCTGCACCCAGCTTTTTTATTTTGTTGATGATAGGTACACGGTACGGGGTGTTGATGATTTTATCATCAAAAGTGATAGCCATCAGGGTTGATTTGCCATCGTTGCTCAATACCACCCCTTTATAAAATGGCAGGCTGGCCAGCTTTTGTTTTATACTATCAACCGCCTGTGCTGTTGGCAACATGCCGGTAACCAATGGTTTGATGATAAAACGATGTTGGGCGGTATCCTTTTGCAGGTTATAAACATTGGCTACCGAAATAACTGCTTTAACGCCTTTTACCTGCCTCAAATCGTTGCCGATCTGGAACCAATCGTTAAATACATCCTTGTCAAAAATTTTATCCGATTTGATGCCGATAACCATGGACGATGCATCCTGGCCAAACATTTTTTTAAACTGGTTATACCGGATATAGGCCGAATCGGTAACGGGCAACACCTTGCCGCCATTAAAAGTTATTTTTACTTTGGATGCCTCATAGCTCATAAAAACACTTAACGCCACAACGCTTATCAACACAAGAAGCCTGTTTTTAAGAATAAATGATGCTGTTTTTTTCCAGAACATGAACAGTAAATTATGACCGCCGCTAAACTACGAATTTAGATTTAACCCCCCGTTGAAGATATTGACTTTATGACAATAGGGAGGTATCCAAAATTTAAAATGCAAGAAATAATGTTACCGCCTGTTAAAGCTTGCTAACGACGTTACTATAAGCTGTGTACTACCGCAATTTGTTAACTTTATTTTAATGATTAGGCGCATATAAAATGGGCTATCGCCAAATACCGGGTTAATTATCCGTACCTTTAAAGAAATTCTTTAAGCTCATGATCCTTTTTTCGAAGCGAAACCTGCATTATACTGATTACAAATGGACTAATTATACCCAAAATGATCCACGCGTAAACGGCAAACCAGATGCAACCCCGTTTGCAAAAGATGAAGGCAACGAAGTTGTTTACCTGATAAACAAACTGATGATATTGTGGGATTACCGTTTTGCGAATACGGGCAACAAAATGGAAAAACTTATTCACGATAAACTGCCCGCCGAAATATTTACCCAGGAAGATGTACAGGTTTGGCTTAAGTCGAATTTGAAGTTTTAGGTGGTGAGTAGTCAATGGTTAACAGTGAGTAGTGAGCCTATAATGTAACTTCTACTCACAACTGACCACTGACCACTCACCGCGCTCTCCATTCACCACACTACTCCTTCTTAAAATCATAAGGATTACGCTCCACAAAATCGGCTACTTTAACCCGTACGCCGGTTACCCGGCCGTTTTGAACGGTAAAGGGGAACACCGCCTTGCCTAAAGTAGGATCTGAAAAGGTTACGTAGTAGCGGTTGCCACCTAAAGGTTGCAGTTTGGCAAACATTTTAGGATGGTGTTCAAAACGCATCTCCAGGTCGTTATTCTCGCCCTGGGTTACAGTCATGCTGCCGTAAAGGCTGTTGGTATATTTGCCGGTATAGTTTTCGGCGGGTAAGGCAGGGCGCAGGTTTAACAACACCGAATCGCGCAGCTTTTTATCTGTGGCCTGGTCGGCAGTGGCGCGGGTTTTGTAATTAGCCAGGTAAGTATCACTATAATTGCGGTATCCCTGGCCAAAATAAGCATCTAATATTTCCCAGCGCAGGGCTTCAAAAAACTGGTTCTGATCGGTATTGGTTAAAATGACAATGCCCAGGTGGTCTTGCGGAGATAATGTCACCGAAGATAAATATCCGTTTACCCCGCCATCGTGCATCACCAGCCGGTGGCCCGAGTAATCCTGTATAAACCAGCCCAACCCGTATAGTTCAAAATTGTTTTCGCCATTTAGGTGGTGTTCGCTGCCTACAATATCCTGTGGTTGCCGGGTGGCCTGTATCGCCGCCGCCGGAATTACCTGCCTGTTGCCAACTTTGCCGTCATTCAGCAATGCCATAACCCACTTGCTCATGTCATTTACCGACGAGCTGATAGCACCGGCCGGCGCAAGCCCATCTATCTGGCAATAAGGTATAGCGGTTAGCCGGCCATCATTTAAGGTATGTGGTACGGTACGGTTTATTGATTTGGGCATTTCGGCCGTAAGGGCAAGGGTGTTGCTCATGCCCAGCGGGGCAAAAATGTTTTCTTTCAGGTAAACTTCCCAGGGTTTGCCGGTTACTCTCGGGATAATTTGGCCGGCCGTTAAAAATGCCGAATTGGTATAGCCCCATTTGGTGCGGAAAGGATAAGGCGCCTTAATTTGCCCCAGCTTTTGAATAATTTCTTCGCGGCTAAGGTTGGTATTGTAAAAAGTAAAATCGCCCTGGAAGGTTTGCAGCCCAAGGCGGTGGCATAATAAGTCGCGTACAATGGCCTGCTCGCCGGCAAGTTTATTATCAAGCTTAAACTCCGGGATGTATTTGGTTACCTTATCATCTAACGAAAGTTTGCCGCTGCTTTGCAGTATGGCCAGGGCAGTAGCCGTAAAGGCTTTGGTATTGCTGCCTATCATAAATAAGGTGTTTACGTCCACCAGGTTTGGCAGGCCAAGTTCCTTAATGCCGTAACCTTTCATCAGCACAATCTTATTTTCTTTAACAATACATACAGCTACGCCCGGGATGCGCCAGTTGGTTAGGGCTCGGCTTACATACAGGTCAAGGCTGTCGCTTATAAACTTGCTCCGGTTGGCGCGTTGGGCCTGGGTAACAGTAACTAATGAAACAAAGAGAACAATAAGTAGAAGTATTTTTTTCATTACACTGGTTTTATGCTTGGCGAATGTGCTAATTTAACGCAAAATTTACGGCGGCATTGCTTATTTTTAAAATAATGCCGCATTCATTATTCAAAGTATTTTATATGAAATTTTACCGTTCAGGCTGGTCGTTCCTGTTAATCGTTCTGTTTATTTTAAACAATAACCTGGCTAAAGCGCAACGCGCACCTACACACTGGGCCAATGATGGCTATCAGTATTATAAAACAACGGGCGGCGAGATTACCGTTTACGATACCCGCGACAGCAGCAAAAAAACAGTTTGGATAAGTGCTGCTATGCTTACACCCAAAGGCAAAACACCTATTGGTGTAAAAAGGTTTACCATATCTGACGATGGAAAAAAAGTGCTCATTAACACCAATACCAAAAAAGTATGGCGCTATGATACCCGTGGCGATTATTGGGTGTTTGATACCGGCACGCAAAAACTATGGCAATTAGGGAAAAATCTGCCCGAATCGTCATTGATGTTTGCCAAACTATCGCCCGATGCAACTAAAGCTGCTTATGTAAGCGGCCATAATATTTATGTAGAAGACCTGGCCAGCGGCGATGTTAAGCAACTGACTACCGATGGTAGTACCCACGTTATTAACGGTACTTTTGATTGGGCATACGAAGAGGAGTTTGGCTGCCGCGATGGTTTTCGCTGGTCGCCCGATAGCCGCAATATAGCTTACTGGAAGATAGATGCTACCAAAATTAAAAGCTATTATATGCTGAACACAACCGACTCGATATATCCGTTTGTGGTACCGGTAGAATATCCTGTGGCGGGCGAAGACCCAAGTTCGGCAAAAATTGGGGTGGTTGATGTCAGCACTGCTACCACCAAATGGATGGATATTCCCGGCGATAACGTGCAGCACTATATCCCCCGTATGGAATGGACTTTAAGCCCCAACGAAATTATTGTTGAGCAACTGAACCGCGCCCAAACCGAAAGCCGCGTATTTATCGGCAATATATCAAACGGCACAACCCGCCTTATCCGTGAGGAAAAAAGCAACTCATGGATTGACGGTAAAGAGCGCTGGAACAATGGCGACCCAATTGGCTGGGAATGGATAAACAAAGGCAAAGACTTTTTATGGGTAAGCGAAAAGGACGGCTGGAAACACATTTACCGCGTGAGCCGCGAGGGTAAAGAAACCCTGCTTACCAAGGGCGATTATGATGTAATTACCGTAAGCCTGATTGACGAGGCCGGTGGCTATATTTATTTTATGGCTTCGCCGGATAATGCTACCCAGAAATATTTATACCGCATAAAACTGGCCGGTGGCAAGGCCGAACGTGTTTCGCCTGCTGATCAGCCAGGTACCCATGGTTACGATATTTCGCCTAACGGAAAAGTGGCGCTGCATAATTTTAGCAATAGCTATACCCCGCCTGCAAGCGAAGTGGTAAGCCTGCCCAATCACAAGCATATTGGCGGCAACGTGATTGCTGTTAATAAAGACGCTAAAAATAAACCTGAGTTTTTTAAAGTGAAAACGGTTGATGGCATTGAAATGGACGGCTGGATGATGAAGCCAACCAACTTCGATCCGAATAAAAAATACCCGGTTGTATTTACCGTTTACGGCGAGCCCGCCGGCCAAACAGTAACTGATACCTGGGGCACCGGCCGTAATGGCTTATACGTAGGCAGCATGGCCGACGATGGCTACATATACATGTCTGTTGAAGGGCGTGGCGCACCAGCCCCAAAAGGCACGGCATGGCGCAAGGCTATCTATAAAAATATTGGCATCATCAACATTCGCGACCAGGCCATGGCAGCCAAAGAGATCCTGAAATGGCCGTTTGTTGATTCCTCCCGCATTGCAGTACACGGCTGGAGCGGCGGCGGTTCATCAACCCTTAACCTGATGTTCCAATACCCCGAGATTTACAAAACAGGGATAGCTGTAGCAGCGGTAGGCGACCAGTTAACTTATGATAACATTTACCAGGAACGCTACATGGGCGTACCGGTTAATGACGAAGGCAGGGCGGCATTTATCAAAGGATCGCCAATTACTTATGCCAAGAACCTGCGCGGTAACCTGCTGTACATACATGGCACAGGCGATGATAACGTACATTACAAAAACGCCGAAGAATTGATTAACGAGCTGGTTAAATACAACCGCCAGTTTGAACTAATGGCATACCCCAACCGTACCCACGGTATTTTTGAAGGCCCGGGCACCAGCCTGCACCTGCACACCATGTTCACCAAATATTTGAAAGAGCATTGCCCGCCGGGTGGGAGATAGGATGTAGGTTTGGTATTAAAAACGCCGGGTTACATGTTTAATGGCTTTGTTACCTGGCGTTTTGTTTTATAAGTTTGATTGTTTGGGGTATTTCCTCATGCGCAAGGGGCATATCGATATTGAAATTAGTTTTTTTATTTGTAATTTTGATTGGCTTAGCTTAACAATAAAAACTCTTAGAGCCATGGGGAAGTTTAAACCAATTTTTGAGCGTTCGCTAACGGAACAATCTTCATTGCTGAAAAAGCAAATTAAAAATATACAACGAGAGAATTTAAATCTTGGGCTGTATAATAGCTATCGCGATGAACTTTGTGTTAGTAACGACTTGCTTATTCATGAATATCATAATCGTAAAGAGTTAGTCCGGGTTAACTCCCAAACAGGTAAGGTTTATACTGTTAAAACATTTTCTTAAGTGAATAAACCGCAGCTATATGTTTTTGCCGGGCCAAATGGAGCCGGCAAAAGTAGCTTGTCTGCAGAAATGATAGCTCCTGGGACGAGTATTTTCGATGGAGATGTCGAATTCCTGAAATTAAAAAGAACCTTTTATGACCTTGATGAAGATTATATCCGGATGTCGGTCAATGATAATATTTTTCCCGCATGGAAGCTTGAAGTTATAAGTAAAGGTGCTGACGCAGCTTTTGAAACAAATTTCCGTACTGCCGAAGTAATAGACTCCGTTAAACAATTTGCAGTTAAAGGATACGAGTCAAGGCTTATATTTATGGGCCTGGACTCGGTGGAAGCAAGTATTGATCGGGTAAATTTGAGAGTAGCAAAAGGCGGACACAGTGTTAGCGTTGAAAATATAAATTATAATTACCAATATAGCCTTCTAAACCTCGGCCTTTTTTATAAGAGTTTTACATCTGTTCACCTTTATCAGAACTTTCAGGCACCAGGCGAATTAATAAAAATGACACCTTTAATGACTGTTGTGGGAGGCGAAATCGTGGAGGAAATAATTGAATTGCCTGAATGGGCAAAACAATTTCGGTTGAAATTGAAAAAATAAATTATGAGATGCAGTAAATCAACAGTTTCTCATTTTAGCAAAATTTCTGCCTTCAAATGATCATCTTCACCGCCTCGTCAGTAACATCCCATCCACATTAACCGTGCTCACTTTACCCAGTTCATCAATGTTAAACGTTGCCCCAATTTTGCCGTACTCCTTGCGTGCGTATGAGCCAACAAAGGTGTCATAGTTCCAGCAGGTGGCTTCGGCGGTTATAAAATTATTGATGTTGAATGTTAGTTTATCGGCGGTGGCGGTTATTACTACTGTTCCGTAAAGCGGATCGGAGTAGGTGCCGGCATAGGCTTTCAAGTCAAGTGTAGGATGGGTGCCCATCACCCGCCTGGCTTCATATTCTTTGGTTGATTTTTGCCGTTTGGCAAGGATATCTCCATAAAGTGCTAAGAATTCCTTGCTCCAGTCGCGGTTGCCGCCTAATGCAAAAAAATCAAAGGCTTTAAACATCAGGGCGTGACGCAGTTCGGCGTGGTCAAGATTGGCCAGTATGTATACGCCTACCTTTTTATCTACAATCATTCCGTTTATGGCAACCAGGCCGGTTAAGCTGCCGGTATGAAAATCAACTTTTTGCCCCTGGTAATCCTGCTGAAACCAGCCCAGTCCGTAAGTTATCCAATGGGGTTTTGTAACACGGGCTGTGGGGTAAAATTCACTCTCGGGGACAAAGGTTTGCGGTTTAAGCAGCATGGCCCAGCTTTCGGGTTTAAGCAGGCGCTGGCTGCCGTTATACTTGGTGCTATCCAGCATGCAATTAACCCATTTGGCCATATCCTCTACGCTCGACCATACGCCACCCGCCGGGCCAATGGCATCCGTAACATCCTTTTGGGCCACAACAATACTGCTATCAACCTTAATATGGGCTGATGATTGATTAGGTACCCCTTTGATTTTGCTGAAGGTAGGAACAGAGCGCGTCATTTTTAGCGGTGTAAAAATCCTTTTCTGCACAAAGTCTTCCCAGGGTATGCCGCTGGCTTTTTCAATTACTTTACCGGCGGTTACATAAAATATGTTCTGGTACACAAAGCCGGCCCTGAAGCCATATTCTGGTTTTACCAGGCGCAAACGGCGAAGCATCTCATCAGCAGGAATGTTCATGTAGGCCCATAAATAATCTGTATTGCCTACGCCGGTATCGTGCAAAAATAAATCGCGTACGGTTAGTTCGCGGGTTACGTAGGGGTCATTTAGCTGAAAACCGGGCAGGTAATCTGTTACCTTATCATCCCAGTGCAGTTTACCTTCGTCAACAAGCATGGCGGCACAGGCGGCGGTCATGGCCTTGGTTGTTGATGCAATGGCAAAAATAGTTTGTGTATCAACCTTATCGGGCTTGCCCAGTTCACGTACGCCATAGCCTTTGGTAAATACTACCTTGCCATCTTTAACTATTGCTATGGCCAGGCCCGGCACATGCCAGTCGGTAACGGCCTGCTGCACGTAGTTGTCAAACTCCTGAATATTCGGATTGGTTTGTGCAAACGCTATGGCGGGGGCAAGGCATATAAATAGCAGGCATTTTAAGAGTTTCATGATTTTGGGCTAAAGGTTTTATGCACTCAATATAGCGATAAAATATAACTTGGCCCCGCTCCTGCTATCTAAATAAAAGGCACAAAAAATACCCCTTGCTGTAAGTGCAAAGGGTTGTGATTATAATTTGACTTGAATGTTGATTTTAGTAAGCAGCTGGCAGGTCGTCGCCGTCTGCGTAAGTTACCTGTTCGCCGTGTTTTACAGGCTTTGGCCCCTCGGCCTCAAAATCGCTTTTGCGGCCAAGCATGGTAAAGTTTTCGGCAACTACTTCGGTAGTGTACTTTTTAATGCCGTCTTTATCTTCAAACGAGCGTGTGCGCAGTTTTCCTTCAATATAAACCAGTTTGCCTTTTTGTAAAAATTTTGCAGCCATATCTGCAAGGCCGCGCCACATTACAATATTGTGCCACTCGGTTTGCTCTATCTTACGGCCATCCTTGTTAAATGTTTCAGAAGTGGCTAACGGAAAGCTTGTTACCGATACTCCGCCATCTAATGTACGCAATTCAGGGTCCTTGCCTAAATGGCCGACAAGGATAACTTTATTAATTCCAGACATGCCATAAAATAACGAAAAATTCTTTTATAAATTAAAAATATTTTTTATTAATATAAAAATGACCTTCGGAAGTGCCAATTCATGCAGGGTTTTCACGGGGATATAAGCCCAGTTTTGGTTCAATACGGATGGGAAATTATCGGTTTTAATCATCCGCACAAATAACCGCTGGTGGGTAAGGATGTGTTTTATTACGGGGGTATCTTCTATAATGTTCAGTTTATCGCCAAAAATACCGGTCACCCCGGGTAGTTTTGCCAGTTCGTGCGCCGGTAATAATGATGCGGTTTCAATCATGGGCAAATCGTACATATTGGCCCATATGTCTTTATCGCCTCTTTTATTCATTAAAACGGTTTGGCCATCGGTGATTAAAAAGTAATTAAAAAAGCGTTCGCGCACTTTTACGGCTTTTAATTTCACCGGCAAAGCTGTAGTTGTGTTGTTTAAAAAAGCGGCGCATCCCATATGTACGGGGCAAACGCCGCAGGCCGGGTTTTTAGGTTTACAAAGCATCGCCCCAAATTCCATCATGGCCTGGTTATGCAATGCTGCATTTTTCTTATTAAGCAAATCTGTTGCAAGCGACTGGAAAGTTTTTTTACCGCCGGCGGAATTAATGGCTTCATCAATTCCAAAATATCGCGCCAGCACCCTGTACACATTACCATCAACAACGGCCTTGGCCTCGTTTGATGAAAAGGAGGCAATGGCGGCGGCTGTGTACTCGCCGATGCCTTTTAGTTTAATTAATTCGTTGTAGGTTTTGGGGAACACGCCATTGTACATTTCCTGTACAAGCCGTGCGGTTTTAAGCATATTACGGCCACGCGAGTAGTAGCCAAGGCCCTGCCAAAGTTTAAGCACTTCATCCTCGCTGGCGGCCGCAAAATCGGTCACTGTTGGGTACTTTTCAACAAAGCGGTTAAAGTATGGCAAACCCTGCTCAACCCGGGTTTGCTGCAAAATAATTTCTGACAGCCATATGGTATAAGCATCGGTAGTATTACGCCAGGGCAGGTCGCGCTTGTTTGCAAGGTACCATTGTACCAGTTCGTCGGTAAAGTTCATTGGGGTAAAGGTAGGGAGGATAAAGTTAATGAGGATAAAGGTGAAAGGATAAAGGCGAAAGGTATCTGCGGTTGAGGGGGAGAATAAAGGGAAAAGGAAAAGGCGAAGGGTAAAAGGTATCTGCGGTTGAGAGGGTAACGGGCTTAAAAACCTTTCGCCTTTTACCTTTCGCCTTTCACCTAAAAATAAAGCCTTTTGCCCTTGATTGTCTATACTTTGTAACGAAAATGTGCGTTTTAGGTACTGGGTAAAAAAAAACTGTTAAATATTTCGCACTTAAATATTAAAGCGATACTTTTGCAACCCCAAAACAGTTAAGTATTTATATAATTAAATAAGAAAAATTAGACATGACTAAGGCAGAAATTATAACTGAAATCTCATCTAAGACAGGTATCGAGAAAGTAGACGTGCAGGAAACTGTTGAGGCGTTTTTTAAAGTTGTTAAAAGCTCAATGGTAGGTGGCGAAAATGTTTACGTCAGAGGATTCGGTAGTTTTGTAGTAAAGAAAAGAGCAAAAAAGACAGCACGTAACATTTCAAAAAATACTGCCATCATTATTCCAGAGCATTTTGTGCCAAGCTTTAAACCAGCAAAAACTTTTGTTGAAAAAGTGAAAACAGGCAACAAAACCACCAAATAATTTTAAGATATGTATAAGAAACAAATAGCCGTTAGTGTAGCAATAGTTGCTGTTATGGGCTATTTGTATTATTTACCTGTTAAAGGTTTAATAAAACCTAAAGAGGCCAAAAGCGATAAAACAACGGTACTTAACAGCCGTAAAGCTGTTGCAACGGTAACGGTTGATATGGTATCTGAGCCCGCCAAAGCAGCAATTGGGGCAGCATTGGCAGCAAAGATAAATGACCTTGAAGGGCAATTGAAAACTGCATCGGGCGCTGATGCCGATAAGTTGCAGCTGCAACTTGCCAAACAGTGGGACGATGATAACCAACCCGCACCCGCGGCGTTTTACTACCAGGCCCTGGCCCGGAAAAATAACAAAGCCGAGGATTGGTTAAATGCAGGTGGCCGTTTTAACGATGCATACAAACTTACACAGGATACTTTATTGCAGCCCGCTTTTGTAAGCAACGCTGCCGAGGCTTTTCAAAATGCCTTAAAGTTACAACCTGAAAGCCTTGCAGGCAAAACAGGATTAGGCGTAGCGTACGTAAATGGCGCAGGCGCACCTATGCAGGGGATAGCCTTGCTGCTTGAAGTAGTAAAAAAGGACCCGAATAACTGGAGCGCCAACCTTAATTTAGGAATGTTTGCCATGAAATCGGGCCAGTTTGAAAAAGCAGTTGCAAGGTTTAAAACATTGCTTGCCCAAAAAACAGAGCTTGAGCCGGAGTTTTACCTGGCCGAAAGCTATAAGCAACTGGGCATGAAAAAGGAAGCCATTGAGGCTTACCAAAAGTGCAAAAGTATGGTGCCGGATCAAGCATTTGTGCAGCGTATTGATGACGATATAAACGAATTAAAGAAGTAATCAACATTTAAAAATTATTATTATGCCCAGCGGTAAAAAACGTAAAAGACACAAAATGGCTACCCACAAACGTAAAAAACGTTTGAGAAAAAACAGACATAAAAAGAAATAGGCTGCGATAACCAAAGCAGATTTTACCCGCCTTTTTTAAAGGTGGGTACTTTTTATTATGAGTGTTTTTTACCCTCTTATTTACATACGGTGTTTACCGTTTTAAGAAATGGAGTAGCAGTTGATAAAAGAATTAATTATCGATTCATCCCCCAATGGGGCTACTATTGCATTATTACAGGACAAACAACTTGTAGAGCTTCATAAAGAGCAAATCAGCAACAATTATACTGTTGGTGATATTTACCTTGGGCGTATTAAAAAAATAATGCCCAGTTTAAATGCCGCTTTTGTAGATGTAGGCTACGAGAAGGATGCCTTTTTGCATTATCTTGATTTGGGGCCGCAGGTGCAAAGCCTGCTTAAGCTAACCAAGCAAGTACGTAGCGGGGGATATCAGTCAAAGCTATTGGACGGCTTTAAGCTGGAAGCCGATATCAATAAGGGCGGAAAGATTTCTGACCTGTTGACAAAAGGCCAGCTTATACCTGTACAAATAGCCAAAGAACCTATATCAACCAAAGGGCCGCGCTTAAGTTCTGATCTTTCTATCGCAGGGCGATATGTAGTACTGGTTCCGTTTTCGGAAGCCATCTCTATCTCCAAAAAAATAAAAAGTAACACAGAGCGTAACCGCTTGCGCAAGGTTGTTGAAAGTATTAAGCCAAAGCATTTTGGCGTAATTATCCGTACGGTATCTGAAAGCAAGGGCGTTGAGGAATTACAGAAAGACTTGCTTGATCTGATATCAAAGTGGGAAGCATTTATTACCAGGTTGCCGTCTATCGAACCATCTAAAAAGGTTTTGGGCGAAATTGGGCGTACATCAACTATCCTTAGGGATATATTGAACCCCGATTTTCAGCACATCTACGTAAATGATAACAGTATGTTCGAAGAAATTCGGTCGTACATCCACGAGATTTCGCCGGATATGGAAAGTATAGTGCGTATGCATAAGCATAAGGAGCCCATATTTGAGCATTTTGGCGTTGATAAGCAGATTAAAGGGGCCTTTGGTAAAACCGTAAACCTTGCCGGTGGGGCCTACCTGGTAATTGAGCATACCGAAGCATTGCACGTTATCGACGTAAACAGCGGTAACCGCACAGCCAGTAAGGAAAACCAGGAAGAGAACGCCTACCAGGTGAACAAAGAAGCGGCTAAAGAAATTGCCCGCCAGTTACGTTTGCGCGATATGGGCGGTATTGTTGTTATCGATTTTATTGATATGCACAAGCCGCAAAACCGCAAAGAGCTGTTTGACCACCTGCGTGCCGAAATGCAGCTTGACAGGGCAAAGCATACCATTTTACCGCCGAGTAAATTTGGACTGGTGCAAATTACCCGCCAGCGTGTAAGGCCCGAAATGAATATTGTAACCAGCGAAGTGTGCCCTACATGTAATGGTACCGGTACCATTAGGCCAACCATTTTGCTGATGGACGACATTGAAAATAACTTCAATTATATATTGGACGAGCAAAACGAAAAGGGCATCACCCTATCTGTGCACCCATATATTGAAGCTTATATTAAACAGGGTATTTATACCCGCCAAATGAAATGGTTCCTGAAATACGGACAGTGGATTAAGGTTAAAAGCAATCCTGCTTACCAGATTACCGAATTTCACTTCTTCTCCTCAAAAGACGAAGAGATCAAATTATAAAAAATGTGCAGATTTCAGATTTCAAATGTGCAGATGTTTGAGAGATGAAAGGCCGGTTACAGATGTGCAGATGTTGATAAAACACCTGCACATTTTTTTTGGGGAGGGCGCCTCTGTTTAAGCTTTAAATTTAGCAGGGGACCGCGTTTTCCTTTATTAAGTTTTAATAAACCGGGCTTTTTATTTTTATTATTGCTTAATGAGAAGAAAAGACGACATTCTTTGGAAAGGGATCCTTGAAGATGTTTTTGACGATTTTTTGTGTTTTCTTAATCCTGAAGCTGCAGAGGTTTTCGACTTTGATAAAGGTTTCGAATTCCTGGATAAAGAGCTGGAACAGGTTTTCCCGCCCGAAAACAACGAGTACTCGCCAAAGGTGATCGATAAGCTGGTTAAGGTATTTACCAAAGCAGGCAAAGAAGAGTGGATTTTGGTGCACGTGGAAGTGCAGGGCCAATATCAAAAAGATTTTGCCAGCCGCATGTACACCTATTTTTTACCGCATATTGGATAAATATCAAAAGCCAATAGTTGCCTACGCCATATTTACCGAAGCCAATACAAAAGTAAGGCCCGATCATTTTGCGATAGACTTTATGGGCACAAGCTTACGGTATACGTTTAACACTTATAAAATAGCCAGCCAAAGCGATGAAGCGCTGCAAGCGAGCGATAACCCTTTTGCCCTGGTGGTGCTTACAGCAAAAGCGGCGCTTGCAGGCAAAGACCTGAAAAGCAGCAGGGAGCGTGATGAACTATTGCTGAACTTAAAGCTTAACCTGACCAGGCTATTACTGGCCAAACAGATAGCGAAAGAAAAGATAAGGGTACTGATGAATTTTTTGAGGTATTACATACGCTTTGAAAATCAGGATATAAACACTAAATTTGAGCAACAGGTAGAAATTTTAACAGGAAGGAGCAACACCATGGGCATCGAAGAACTTTTATTAGACAGGGCTGAGAAAAAAGGCGAGAGAAAGGGTGAGAGAAAAGGCAGAAATGAAGGTGAAAAAGCAAAAGCTATAGCCATTGCCCGTGAAATGAAAAAAGAAGCCATGCCGGTTGCCCAGATCGAAAAATTCACAGGGCTTTCGACTGAGGAAATAGAAAAATTATAAGCAAGCCACTGTAAATGCAAAAAAGGCCGTTACTTATAGTACAACGGTTAACCATAATTGGCTTTAATCCATCGTCATTAAATTTTAACTATCCGTTATTGAGTCCCCAAAACTTATCAACTTACACAATTGAACAGCAAGCGGGAGCTTTATCCTGAAAAACATCAACACAATTTCCCTGTCGGTTTAAGCTTAATATTAAGCCCGATTGAAGCTTTATAAAGTAACCAGGTTGTTTTTTATGGCATACATGGCCAGCCCTACCCGCGTTTTAAGTTCCAGTTTTTCGCAAAGTGTATCGCGGTAACCCTCTGCAGTGCGTACGCTCACAAATAGTTTGTCGGCTATTTCCTTGTAAGTAAGCTCGGTGCAGGTAAGTTTTAAAAATTCAATCTCCCTGTCGGATAATTTTGCAAAAAGGCCGGCGCTGTTTTTTGCTTCGGTTAATTGCATTACCGAGTTCATGACTTTGCGTGTTACCAGTTCATTGTAAAAGTATCCCCGGGTGGTTAGTTCATCAAAAGCCAGCTTTAATTCGGCTGGATCGGCATCTTTTAGTACATATCCCTTTGCGCCGCTTTTAATCATTTTAATAATCGCCGATTCGGCATCCATTGTACTAAGTGCAAGTGTTTTTATTGCAGGATAATTGGCCCGTAGCCAGGCCGTGGTGGCATATCCATCCATAACGGGCATGTTTATATCCATTAAAACAATATCCGGCAGGTTGCCCGGTTTTAATTGTGCTATAAAATCCTTGCCGTTTGAGGCATCACATGAAACATGATAGTTTGCAAAAAGATTGATCAAAACCGTAAGGCTTTTTCTGAAAAGCGCATGATCATCAACTATTGCTATTTTTATTTTTTCACTCATAAGGTGTAATAATGGTGATTGTTGTCCCTATATCTGCCCCGCTCTCAATTATGGCTTTACCACCTATAATTGCCGCGCGCTTTACAATATTTTGCAGGCCAAGCCCATGCTGTTTACAGGTTGATGATTGGCTGTCAAATCCTTTTCCGTTATCGGTTATTTCAATTTTCAAATTATCAGTATCATAAGTAAAATCAACGGTTACATCCGTGGCATTGGCGTGCTTGATCACGTTTTGAAAACTCTCCTGCATCATGCGGAATAAAATGAGCTTTTTTTCGTTTTTTATAGCCCGTTCATCCCCGGTGCTATTAAGCGAAACCCGCATAACACCGGTTTGGCTTATTCTTTGTAATTCGTGCTTTACCATCTCCGGTAAATCTGAAAACAAAACACGCTCGGGGTTCAGGCTTTTGGCAATATCACGCAAATCGGTCATGGCTTTGCTAACGTTTTGTTTGGCTTCGGCCAGCAAGGTTTTATTCATGGCCTCTTGTTGGTCCATTATATTCAGCTGCACTTTTAATACACTTAGCGTTTGCCCAACGTTGTCATGAATTTCCATGCTGATGGTATCGAAGCTTTGTTCCTGTATCTCCAGCTGCGATTTTAGCAGCTGTTCGTTAAAGTTCGCCTTCATTGTTTCCCGCTCGTTAATAAACCTGTTGCTTTTGGCCCGCTGCCAAAACAACATAAACAGCATAAACACGGTTAACAGCAAAACCAATAGCGTAACCAAACATATGGCCAAAATCAACTCACTTTTATCCATGTTTTTTTACAACTAAAGCCAATACAAAAAAAGCTATACTCAATAATACTCAGGGCGGTTTCCATAATACTGTATATATGGCCATCCTGGTCCAGGTTGTTGTTCATGATATAGTTAAAAAAGCTCATGTACAAAAAATCGCCCACGGTGGCAAACATAATGCCCGTTGTTATCCAAAACATTGGAGTGTTAAAAAAAACTATTAATTCATCATCCATCAGCAAATCGGCAAAATAACACAGGCAGCAAATGAGGGTTAAAAACTCACCTATGTTGCTTGTAAGCGAGTTGTATATAAAAAACTGCTCCTGTAAAAATATTTGGTATATATAAAACAGAACAAAAGCCAGCAAAGCAATTTTTATCAGCTTTTTGGTGAAAGCCGCCTTAACTGTTTTACTAAAAATATACGGGTAAAAAGTGTATTCAATAAGCGTATAAAGGTTAAATATAAAATGGTTACTTTTTTTAAAGGCCAGCGAGTAAAAGTAGCCCGACGTTTGTATAATAAAAGTAACCATTAAAAACCAGGTAAAAAGCCGGAGCCAGCGAGGCTCCAGCCGATGGTACCTGAAACATGAAATGGTTAACGCTATAAGCAGCGGTATTGTGGCGATGATAAGATCTTGCATTTAAGGTGGTTAAGCCTTAAATATAAGTATTTTTTCATACGGGACAATTAGGTGGGCACAGCGGCACACGATCATCGCCCATGCCCGTATAAGAAACTGTGTTTACAAGGCCGGCCACAGCATTCACGTTCAGTTGATCTACGCTATTAAATGTTGTCGGATTATCGGGGTTAACTTTGTCAACTGTTGCTACAAGTATCATATTAAGCTGTCCGGGATATTCAACGTCATCATCTTCATGGCGACCCAGATAAATCCTGATGCCGTTGGCAAGGTTGTCGGCAAGCAATGCGGCTACTTCTTTGGAGCTCACCCAGCCCGAGCGGGTTTCTCTTGATCCTGGCGGCAATGTGCTTTCAAATTTGTCTTTCATTTTTTTAATTTCTGAGTAGGGGGTTTGCAATGCTGCGAGGGGTGATAACTCGCGATTAAGTTTTACTGACATGGTTTTGGGTTTTAAATTGTGAAAAAATGGGTTGATTGTATTTTGTGTTAACACATATGCAAGTTGCAATTACAATGAACTTCGGTCAATCGTATTAAATACCCTTTCGTCACCGTAAAAATACGGTAGCAAGTTACCGCCATTGTACGCTGGTGGCATGCCACATGCCCAACTAATTTTACAACGGCATACAACATCGTATGGGGAATTATTGTAAAACTTAAAACTTAAAAACATGAAAAAGATCACAATTACTGTAGTATTTAATGTTAGCGGGCACGGCAGCATAGGCATCTCCCCAACACATTACAGCCAATGGATTATGGATGGAACAGGGTCAAGAGATTTTAACCTCGACCTGGGTCCATATATCCTTACGTATCTGGTGGCTACAGCCTCTCCGGTTGGCGGCGGATCAATTACTATAACCGATGGGACGAAACAGCTTGGCCATGCAACGCTTGCTCCTGGTGTTGCCGGTGGCACGATAAATTTTACCGTATAATTGTCATGAAAAAGCTTATTTTGATGGTTATACTCGGTCTGGGTACCAGTATAGTATGCGCGCAAGCCAAGGGCACTACGTCTCTCCCCAAAAAGGTTGCCGATTCGTTGAAGACTGATACGGCAAAGAAGAAGCGGGCGGCGGTAAACAACAAGGAATTTATAAGAACAGCGGCAAACTTAAAAAGCGGCGCGAGCCAGGATGTATTAAGCAGTTTTTTTAAATTGGCTTTTGCCGACTTGAAGGACGGACGACACTTTCAATTTAATTCTTCGCTTTTTGCCATTAAGGCCAAAACAGATAGTACTTTATGGATTGACACTAACTACAAAAAGCAGGTATTTGCCCGTAATTTTGTTTTGGGGATAGATGTTAAGGCAAATTCGGATTTTAAATTCCAGTCAACAGCGGTGAATGTCAAGTACGCCATTATCAATAATAGGGATAAAAACCTATTCAATTTAGGCTACGGACAAAAGTTGGCTCAAGTGATGGATGCAGCAAATAACCTGTTCTTTACGGCATTTAATACATATATGATGGATGGAAAGAGTATTGACTCCACCGAACTCAAACTGGTTACGAACTACTTTTTTTTTAACGATCTTAAACTCAAAACCCCCAAAGCTAACTTGCCTAAGCGGTATTTAAATATTTTGGATTCATTAGCCGCGCGTAAAGAGTTTGCTTTGCCCGATACTTTCAAATACGACAACGTCCGCGAATCCATCAATAACATGTATAAAATAGCCAATACCCTAATGGCCCAGCAAAGCCTTTGGACGATAGGGGCCCAGATAACAGCCGACAAAAGCAAGCTCATTTCGAGAACCAATTTCAGTTCGGAATACCTGAAAGGGATCACAAAAAACAATACCAGCATGGGCCTCGAACTGGATATTAAAGCCAACCTGAGTATTTACGATTCGACTATAGTGAGCACAACTTTTCATCGTAATATATTTGCGGCATCGGCGGGTATTAACTGGATAATTTATAAAGATAAAACCACGCAGAAATCATATGTGGAATTTAAGCCCGCGTTAGCTTATGACAATGTATTGAGCGGCGTTTATGCCGGCGAAACAAAAAGCAGGTTTACTGCCGACGGGGTTTTGCGGTTCAGGGTTACCGATGATTTGTGGATACCGATTGATATTAAATATGACCCCAAGGCGGGTAAGGTTTTTGGCTTCCTGAACATCACCTCGAACTTTGACTGGCTTGGGGCTAAATCAAAAACATCGGGTACCAATTAGCTTTATCTGAACGTTAGTTTAGCATTACTCCGGTTATTGGCGTACCTGGTTATTTGGCGGTGTGCAGGGCTTATTTTAGTCAGCCTGGCATCTTCTTTCAGTTAATTTTTTTAATTGTATGTCACGTTCTTAAAACAAAACCAACTTTATTCCGTTCTATATACATCACGGAATCCGGAGAGGTTGGTAGAATAGCCTATCCAGGTTTTTAAGATTAAACGACAGAAACAGGGCCACAGAAGAAATTTTGCGGCCCTGTTTCGTTAGGCGCACCCTGCGGCTATGATGTCTCTCCTGCGGTCTGGTTTCCCACAGAATGCTGTTCCTAAAGCGCCTTTAGCCACACCGGCTATCACAAAGATGGTTGTGAGGGCACTGTCATCGGTCGTGGGGCAATCGGTTACATCTTTTAGGCCCCAAACTGCCTCAAATGATGGTCGATATGTTTATAGGCAAAGCAGCCTATCTGATCCTTGGTCATTTTGCCAAAAAAAGGATGTACAAAATTGTGGTTGGCAAAATTTTCTTCTTCATGGATCAGGCTTATCCATTTGGCTTTTTCGGCTTTCACATCGCCCGTGCCGGTTATGTTAAAGCCAGGAACAGTAGGCATGTTTTTTTTGACAGGGCTGTCGTCTTTTAGCATACCCTTCAGGGCCATTTTGCCAAACAGCTTTCCAATAAACGATTGTTTGTATGTGGTTTTACCCAATACCATTTCTTCCCAAAGGCTGCAATGTTTCAGCATCTGGTAAACTGTCATTTTACCCCATTGCGCGGTACTGTTTTCATCGAGGGTATTTATACGGGCAATAAGTTCGGCACGGGTGGCGTTGTCAAAAATGGTTTTCATGGCTGGGTAATTGGCGCTTTTAGGTTGGTTTAAAAATAGTTAATTAGTTGCGATGATAAAAGGTAGGCAAACTCGTTATGTTGAGGTATTTCGCGAAATGTTAAGTAGGAATGACGTATATCGCATGGCGGCTACGACTCACCCTGACGAGGCTGCGCCCGTCTGCCCCCTCTCTCCGACTGCGTCGCATAGAGGGGCTAAAAAATAAAAATTGGGGTTTTCCCTCTTTGCGGCGCAGCCGGAGAGAAGGTCGGCCAGCGCAGCGTAGCCGGGGTGAGTTGTAGCCCGCGTTTTAAGCCGATATTCATTTGATCCGAAACACATCATATTGGTTGAGGTAAGTTGCCCAACAAAACTATCGGATACTGATGAATAATTGTAGTTTTGGTTGCGACAAACAAGAGGTAAAATGCGACAATAGCAGCAGGTGTTTAGAAATGAATTTTATATATAACCGTACCTGTTCGATAGTTGTTTATTGTATGATTATCATGTTGTTTGCATGTTCGTGCGGTAAAAACAAAAGCACCGCTTCAACCGCTTTTTACTATTGGAAAACCAATTTTAAACTCGGTGCAGGGCAGGCAGCACTGATTAAACAAGTTGGCACCAACAAAATATACCTCCGCTTTTTTGATGTAAACTGGAATAAGGACCGGCACCACGCGTATCCAAACGCGGTGGTACAGTTTAACGATAACCTGGCGGGACTAAATATCACACCGGTTATCTACATCACCAACGGCACCTTCGAAAGCATGCCCGATACAGCCGTTGATAACCTGGCTGTAAATTGCAATAAACTGCTTGGTAGCCTTGTCGGCGAACAACATGTTAATTATAACAGCGTGCAGGTTGATTGCGACTGGACGCTGACCACCCGGCAACGGTATTTTAATTTTCTGCTGGCTTTTAAAAAGCTTAACCGGCATCAATTGCAGGCAACCATTAGGCTACACCAGGTAAAGTTTAAAGAGCGTACCGGCGTACCCCCTGTTGATAAGGGGGTGCTGATGTTTTACAATATGGGTAAACTGAACGCCAATTTGCGGCAGCCAAACTCTATTTACAATGATGCCGATGCCGAAAAATATGTACCCTATGTAACATCGTATCCACTAAAACTGGATGTGGCATTACCGCTGTTTTGGTGGGCCATCCACATCAGGGAGGGTAAAGTGATCCAGGTGTACGGTAAAATAGGGCACGAGCAGCTTGATAACCGGGATGATTTTGAAAAGATAGCCGGTACTGATAATTACCGCGCAAGGCATAGCTTTTTTTTAGCCGGTATCTATATCAAACAAAATGATATTTTTAAACTTGAAGAAACTACCGCTGCCGGTTTAAACACGGCGGCAAAGCAGCTGGTTAAATACCTGTCGCAGCAACTCAACAGAACAATCATCTATTATGAATTGGCCAACATCAACCTATCTGAATATCAGGCAGAAACTATCCGCCAGGTTTCTGATCGTTTTTAGTTTTTGTACGCTTGCCGTCGCCGGGGTAATCTGGGCTTGTGCCGATTCGGAGGAATGGGAGTACTCGGCTTTTACGCCAGAATTTTTTGTAAACAAGCAATACTCGCCGTTTTTTTATACCGGCAACGAGGTTTACTACGGATTGGGTTACGCAGGCGATAGCAATGGATGGTATAATGAAAAGGTAACCGATGAATGGTACCATCATTTTAACGGGCAGTTTGCCCGCAAATCGCTCAGGTTTTTGTTAACCACTGCAAGCCAGGGCATGATTGATACGGTTTACAAAAACTACATTGGTGCCTTGCATGCTTTACCTGCGGCATATCCCGATAGCAGTAAAGCCAGACCCGATAAAGCGCAGGTTACAGCGTTTTTTAAATACCTGCAGCTGGCCAAAAGCTGCGAAACATTTACCGTAAATACCACCAACGATTACGGATGGGAAAAAGTAAAGCCCTTACATGCACCTGCCAACCTCGAAAAATTGTTGACCAATGCTTTTCAGAAAGAAACGGATCCATTTATCAAATCGCGGTTGTGGTTTCAGTTGGTCAGGTATTATTATTTCAGGGGCGATGAAGCTGCCAATGCCAAATCGGTAGCGATATTTAATAAATATAAAGATGGGTTTGCAAAAGATTTAACCTATTACCGCGCCCTTGGTTATGTTGCAGGTTATTATTACCACCAAAAAAACTATGCCCTATCCAATTACCTGTATAGCCTGTGTTACAATTACTCGTACGAGTTAAAAATCCCCAGTTACTGGAGCTTTCATCCGCAGAATGAAACCGACTGGAAAGCTACGCTGCGGATGGCAAAAAACAAGGATGAGCAAATAACACTTTGGCAAATGCTGGGTATTGAATTTGACGAAGGCCGGGCGATGAAAGAGATTGTAGCGCTTGACCCAAAATCTGAAAAACTTGACTTGTTGCTAAGCCGGATGGTTAACAGCCAGGAAGCTGGCAGGCAAAACTGGAATTTTAAAACCCGTGATTCGGCCGCTAAAAGCCACTTTATTAATAAGCGGATGATAGAAGGTATTGCGCTTAAAAACAATACGGGCAAACCTTACTTTTGGAACCTGGCCGCGGGCTACATCAATTACATGGATAGCAACTACAAAGCTGCCGGTAAATTTTACGCTATTGCCAAAAAACAATTCCCGGCGGGCGACGCCAGTTTACAGGCGCAAAGCAAATTGCTGGATATATTGCTGATGGTAAAAAGGCTCGGGAAAATAGATGCTGTTACGGAGCAACAATTAACCGAGCCATTGAACTGGCTGGCCGCACCTACTGTAGGCAAGAGTGGATCGGCATTAAATAAATTGAGATATAGTGATGCCAAAGGAACGGTAATGCAGGCAATTGCGCGGATATATCACCGGCAAGGTAACCTGTTAAAGGAAGCCTGCTTTAACAATAACCATCGTATCTATCAGGACAGCGCACAGGTAGAAAACCTGGTTAAGCTGCTTGCCAAAGCCAGTAAAACGCCGTTTGAAAAGGTTATGACACGTTACTACCCTGTAACTTTAGATAACCTTTACTACCACCAGGCACTTAACCTGGTTTACCAGGAGCAAACAGGTAAAGCGATAGTGCTGCTTAAAAAAATGAAGCCCAGCGAATTTGTACTTTACGCTAACCCCTTCAACAGCCGCATAGTTGATTGCCACGATTGCGATGCAGCCGCGCCGCAAAAGCAGAAATTTACGCCTTTAACTTTTGTGCAAACACTGCAAAACCTGCAAGCCGAAATAAAGGCCGGCAAAAATATATACCGCAATGCCTGGCTGCTGGCCAATGCCTACTACAATATTACTTATTATGGCAATGGCCGGGCATTTTACCAGGCAGAAGATTTGGGTATCGACGCGTCAGGCACACCATTTGGTGATGCATCTGGTAACAGCGACGCACCAAATATAACCGGCGATAAATTTTATGATATGGCTATCGCCACCAAATATTACACCCTGGCGCTTAGCAATGCCGCAACCAACGAACAACGCGCCCGCTGCACCTTTATGCTGAGCAAGTGCGACCAGAATGATTTTTATAATGGTTTTGATACCAGCGTTTTCAGGGAACTGCCTGCCGATTCAATTGCCAGGTACCACAATAAATATTTCCCGCTGTTAAAAAACAACTACAGCAAAACGGCTTACTATAAAGAAGTGCTTAAGGAGTGCGGATATTTTAGAAGTTACCTGGGCGGGAAATAGCGTGGTAAAAGGAGGGCGCAACAAAAAGGGTATATCGTCATTTATTTTTTACCCCAATCTGCCAATGTCATCACCTCTGCCTGGCTAACAAAAACTTTTGTAGTCAGCACACAGTGCACTTCTTCATCTGCGTCGCCGCAGCAATCTGCCAATACCGTAATGCGGTAATCTTTATCGGCAGCTTCGCGCAGGGTTGATAGTACTACGCCGCTGGTATCAATGCCGGTTAATACAATATGTTGTATTTGCTGGGCCCTTAAAATCACTTCCAGATCGCTGCCGGTAAAGGCGCTCACACGGCGTTTTACCACAACAAGCTCGTTGGCTGCGGGCGTTAGGCGAGGGTGAACTTTTGTCATTTCGTTGGGGTTAACCCCTGAAAGGCGGTCTTTAGTGGCGCCAAATATTTTATTTTGCCGGCTAATTTCAGGGCCGCCTGCCCTGAAACCTACAACCACATAAATAACGGGTATTTGCACGGCGCGTGCATTGGCTATAGCGTTGGCCACATTGCCAAGCAGTGTTTCAGGATTGCCCAGGCGTGCTACCACGGGCAGCTGCATGTCCATCACTAAAAGAGCTGTATTATTTTGCATGTTTTACCGGGTTTAATTTGTTAAATGCTTCGGTTTGCTAAATCGATATTCTCAGCGGCATTACTTTATAAACAACGGTAAAATTAACTGATTGCGGCAGGATCGGCCCGGGACAAATGTCTCAAAATCGTTTTATCGCCCTGATCCGGCTAAGCGTTCGCCGGTTTATCCCCAGGTACGAGGCCAGGTTTGTGAGGGTGATACGCTGTAATATATGAGGCTGGTTTTTCTCGATATACCGGTAACGTTCTGCCGGCGAGTACATTTTGAAAAGGTTACTATGCGCATTTAAGTCAAGTAACATGCTGCTCAGCAACCGCCGGCCAAAAGCCATTATTTGGGAGTTGGCGTAGCATTGTTCTTCTAACTTTTTGCGGTTTAATACCCATATTTCGCTTTTCTCGCCTGCGGCGATGGTAAATTCCGACGGGATCCCTGCCTTGCCATTCCTATGATCGGATGTTACCGAACCTTCCAGGTGAAAGTAAATATTGATTTCAGCTCCTTCGGCGTTGCAGTAATATGTACGCAGGTGGCCGTGTTCTACAAAATAAAAGGCTGGGCAAACTTCGCCGGCCTTTAAAATGATATCACCTTTTTTAAGGTTCTTCTTCTCAAAATACCCTGCTATAAGGGGCACGGTTTCCGACGATTCGGGAAGCAGCAAATGGAGGTATTCGAGCAGTTTGGCATTACCCATTTTCAAAGATACAGAATAAGGTACCCGGCACCCTACTGTAATTTAAATAAAATAAGCAGCTTTAAGCTTTTGCATCCGGTTTTTAGTTTTTATATAGCCCTCCCCGACTACTCATTTTATCTCCGAAAAGCCGGGGATGCAGAAAGGTATCCAAAAGGTGGGCAAAGGGTATTCAAAAGGTACCGAAAGGATGTACTATGGGTGTCGGAGGGTATCGGCAGGTGAAGTTGGGTGATAGTTAATTCGTTCATTTTCAATTAATTATATATTTTTGGTTTTGTTTAATTTGTTATATGTTTGATTTTCAACGAGTTGAGGTGCTGTCTGTTTTGAGATAAAAAATGAAGGGTAGAAGTGGCAATTGCTAAATAAATTAGTAAGTCAGAAAATTTATCCACATATTTGTGTATACAATGCAAATTCCACCATTTGCACATTTGAAATTTAAAATCTGCACATCAAATCTCCATGGCCAAAACTAAAATTGCCTATTTCTGCCAAAGCTGCGGCTTCGAATCGCCCAAATGGTTGGGTAAATGCCCATCGTGCCAGCAATGGAACACTTTTGTTGAAGAAATTATAGAAAAAGGTAATACCAGCAATGCCGTACCAACCTGGAAGGTAACATCCAATACCCAGCAACGCGCCAACAAGCCCGTACAGGTAGCCGATATTACCTTTAACGAGGAGGATAGGGTACTTACCCCCGATAAAGAATTTAACCGCGTTTTGGGAGGCGGGATAGTGGCCGGCTCATTAGTGCTTATAGGAGGTGAGCCGGGCATAGGTAAATCGACCCTGATGCTGCAACTGGCGCTTAATATGCCCAACCTGAAGGTGTTGTATGTATCGGGCGAGGAAAGCGAAAGACAGATTAAGATGAGGGCAGAACGATTAACAGCCCCCCAGCCCCTTGGAGGGGGAGCAAAAAGGAATAGCTCGGCGATGGTTAATTCGGAGGCTCCCCCTTTAGGGGACGGGGGGGGCTCTTACATACTTTGTGAAACCTCCACCCAAAACATATTTAAGCAAATAGAGGCTCTGGAGCCCGATCTGGTGGTAATAGATTCTATCCAGACGCTGCACTCATCGCACATCGAATCGACGCCGGGGAGTGTATCACAGGTACGGGAGTGTACGGCCGAAATGCTGCGTTTTGCCAAAGAAACCTCTACGCCGGTGTTCCTGATAGGGCATATTACCAAGGACGGTGCGATTGCCGGCCCTAAAATACTGGAACACATGGTTGATACAGTGCTGCAGTTTGAAGGCGACAGGCACCATGTTTACCGCATTCTGCGTACGATAAAAAACCGTTTTGGCTCGGCATCTGAGCTGGGCATTTACGAAATGATGGGTGAAGGGCTGAGGGAGGTATCTAACCCCTCAGAAATCCTGCTATCGCACCGCGACGAACCCCTGAGCGGCATCACCATATCGGCCACTTTAGAGGGGATGAGGCCCATGCTGATAGAAACCCAGGCATTGGTAAGTGCATCTGCCTACGGTACTCCTCAGCGTACTGCAACAGGCTTTGATACCAAACGAATGAGCATGTTGCTGGCCGTATTAGAAAAACGATGCGGTTTCAGGCTGGCAGCTAAAGATGTATTCCTGAATATTACGGGCGGCATTAGGGTAGAAGACCCTGCGATTGACCTGGGCCTGGCTGCAGCCATTATATCGTCGCATGAAGATATGCCCATTCCCTTCAAAACATGCTTTGCAGGCGAAATTGGCCTATCTGGCGAGATTAGGGCAGTAAACCGTGTTGAGCAGCGTATTGCCGAAGCCCAAAAGCTGGGCTTTAACCAGATCTTTATCTCCAAGTACAACCTCCCATCCGGCGGGCAGGACAAAAAACGTATGGACTTATCCCGCTATGATATTGATATCAAAATAGTAAGCAGCATCGAAGAGGTATTTGGGCAATTGTTTGGATAGAGGTGAAAGGTGAAAGGTGAAGCCCGGTTGTTTCACCTTGTTGGGACATGCGCTAACGCAGCTACCTTTCACCTTTCGCCTTTATCCTTTCACCTACTATAAAGATGGCAATACAATTTTACGGATACGGTTATTGCCCGAATCTGCAATGTACAGGTTGCCGCTTGCATCGGCGGCTACGCCTTGTGGCGATGCAAAAAGTGCGTTTTTACCACTGCCTTCGGCAAAGCCGGCTGTGGCGCTAAGGCCTGCAAGTGGCAGTAATACTTTATCGGTGGTAATTTCAAAAATACGGCCTGTTTGGTCGGCTATAAAAAGGTTTCCTTTGGCATCAAATGTTAATGCCGATGGCGAACCGATAACCTGGTGTTTAGGATCGCCCAAATAAGTGCTAACTACACCAGCTGATGTTATTTTGCGGATTGAATAATTTAGCGCGTCGGCTACATAAATATTGCCTGATGCATCTATAGCAAGCCCCGATGGCTTGTTAAACGAAGCAGTGGTGGCAGTAGTGTTATCAACCCAGGCAGCTGTCCTGTTGCCGGCAAATGTGGTTACCACACCAGCCGCAGTAACCTTACGAACCAGGTTATTGCCCCTGTCGGCTACGTAAAGGTTACCCGAACCGTCAATCACCAGGCCGCGAGGGTTGTTAAATGAGGCCGCTGTGCCTGTTCCATCGTCATAACCTGCGCTGCCGCTACCCGCCAATGTGCTTACCACGCCTGCAGGCGTTATTTTCCGGATAACGTTATTGCTAAAATCGGCTACATATATATTGCCGGTCGCATCGGTTACCAAGCTTTGCGGAGCATAAAAACGGGCGTTGGCCAATGAGCCATCTACATATCCAATAGCTCCGTTACCGGTTAACGTGTTTACCGTTCCGCCGGTAGTAACAGTCCTGATGGCGCTGTTAAAAGCATCGGCTATATAAATAGTACCTGTACTGCCGATTGTGATACCTTGCGGACTATAAAAAGACGCTGCGGTTCCGTCCCCATCAATGAAGCCGGCACTACTGTTACCCACAAATGTGCTCACGGTGCCTACTTTCGATGTCAGATCGGCGCCGGTGGTAAACTCTACAACTTTGCCATAGCCGGTACCAACAGAATTGGTTGCATAGGCCCGTACATAATATTTGGTATTAACTTTTAAACCTTTCATTTTACTGGTATAGGTTAAATAGTTAACAGTATCGGCAGTTTTTGAATCGGCAGTAGTCGGGGTTGAATTTGTTGTGCTCCAGCATACGCCATAGGTTGATACGGCATAAGTAAGTGCTTCGGTAATAAAACCGCCGCTATGGGCACTGGTATCGGCCGCATCTTTAACCACATCAATGGTAGATATAACGGGCACTACGCCAGGAGTAGCATCATTGCTTTTAACACATCCTGTTTGGGTTAACGATATAGTAAACAGCGCTGCCGTAAACAGAATGGAATTAGTAAGATTTTTGTTCATTTGAAATAATATGAATTAATGGGCACGGTATTATCAGCTGTAAAAATAAACAACTTGGCAAAGCTTGTTACCTAAAACTAATATTTTAACATTCATTAACACTTAAATAAAGGCCGGCAGCAAATTGACTAAAAATAAATGAGTTTAAAGTGAATATAATACGGCTAATAACCACAAAATGTAACAGTGACAGGCCGGTAAACTAAGTATGCAACTTTTTGCAGGTTATGGTGTTAAGTAAAAACAAGCAATTGCTATGAAAGTATCCGTGTTACTCATTATGCTGCTAATGCCCGTAGTGGTATTTGCTCAAAAGCACATACCGCTACCCCATGGTATGGTTTACGGCCAAAAGCCAGATACCATGGCCATGATAACTGCCAATAAGCTGGAAGCCTTTATGGGTAAAAAAACACGGATAAGTACCACTGTTGAGGGCAAGATCATAAAAGTGACTAAAGAAAAAGGCGGCTTGTTTGATGTAGATGCAGGTGGCGGTAAAATAATTGAAGCCCATTTTAAAAATTACAACGTTACACTGCCAACCCAACTGGCTGGCCGTACCGTGATTATGGAAGGCGTGGCCGAAAAAATGTTTATTGCTGATGACCTGCAGCATTTGGCGGGCGATACGGTAAGCGGCAAAAAACAACACAAGATAAAAACAGACCCTAAACGACGGGTGACTTTTGAGGTAAAGGGCTTATTGATTGATAAGTGAGCCTTTAACAAACAACAAAGGCCCTTAACCGGGCCTTTCTCAATATATGATACATTGAAGTTGAATTAAAATTTGGCATTGCGGGTTAGCGCCGCGGGCTCAAGAAACAGGTCATGGCTTAAAAGTTCTTTAACTTTTTGTGCTACTTCGGCGCGGTTAACGGTGGCAGCATCGCGCCTGCATTTAAGATAATGTTCCCTTGCCACTTTTTCGGCCAAGTCGCCAAGGGTTTTTACTTTCAGTTCTTTACCAAACCTGCCTGCAAGGGCAAATCCCGAAAGGGCAATTGCCAGGCCAAAAGCAGCTACGATAGGCTGAAAGAAAAAGCCAGCCAGGGATGCTGCCAGTATGAATGCAAAAGCGGCAATTACACCTTGTTTGGGTTGCAATAAATTAAGCTGAAAGCCCATTTCCCGTTCAATCTCATTAATAACTACAATACGGTTATCGCGCGGAAAAATGTCTTCGAGCCGGGTTTGGGGTTTTACCAATTCCCTTGGAGCGGTAATGGTACAGTTAATGGCATTCCTGATTTTGTAAAATGCTTGCTGGGTGGTACAGCTTTCGTTGTTTACATGTTTTATCTTTTCAACAACAATATCGCAAAGTTTACCAAAGGTTTTTACATCCCGCACAGATGTATCTTCGAAACTAATATTAAATGATCTTTCAATTTTTACAAGAACGTCACCTAAATCCTCAGGGTCAACATTATTAAGATTGAACGCCTGGTTATTATTCAAATTAACTTTCAAAGTATAGCAACTAAATTTAACCATAATTTCCCTGCCCCCTAAGCGACAGAGAAATTCTATAAGCTTTTAAACCACTTTTTAGTCATAAGTACTTAACTGGTAGTCATAAGTGTTCCGTCTTTTTCGATTTAGAACTCAAAACTTCCGACTAAAGACTACAAACTACCGGCTCAGGTACATCGATTTCTCTTTGTACAGATGCCTGAAGTATGGGTCCTGCAGGTTAGGAATAAAGCGGATAGCCTCGCCTGTCGATTTCATTTCAGGGCCTAATTCTTTATTCACTTCAGGGAATTTATCAAATGAGAACACCGGTTCTTTGATGGCATAGCCCCAAAGCTTGCGTTCGATGGTAAAGTCTTTTAATTTGGCAACACCCAGCATTACTTTTGCCGCTATGTTGATGTATGGCACATCATAAGCTTTGGCTATAAAAGGCACAGTACGTGATGCCCGTGGGTTGGCCTCTATTACAAACACCTGGTCGTTTTTAACCGCGAACTGGATGTTAAGCAAGCCGCGAACGTTTAGTGCTTTGGCAATTTTAACCGTGTATTCTTCCATCTGGCTGATTACGTTATCCGACAAATCAAAAGGCGGCAATACTGCGAATGAATCGCCCGAGTGGATACCTGCCGGCTCAATGTGTTCCATTAAACCCACAATATGTACATCGTCGCCATCGCTTATTGAGTCGGATTCGGCCTCGGCGGCACGATCAAGGAAGTGGTCAATCAGTACGCGGTTACCGGGCAGATTTTTAAGCAGGCCGACAACGGCTTTCTCCAAATCCTCATCGTTAATAACAATACTCATGCCCTGGCCGCCTAATACATAGCTCGGGCGAACAAGTACCGGGTAACCAACGTGGTGTGCAACTTCAAGGGCTTCTTCAGCGCTTTCGGCAACGCCATATTTAGGGTAAGGGATATTCAGTTCTTTCAACAAATCGCTAAAACGGCCGCGGTCTTCGGCTACGTCCATATCGTTGAACGAAGTGCCAATGATTTTAATGCCATGCTCATGCATTTTCTCGGCCATTTTTAAAGCCGTTTGGCCACCAAGCTGAACGATTACACCGTAAGGTTTCTCCAGTTCGATGATCTCGCGCACGTGCTCCCAATAAACCGGCTCAAAGTATAGCTTATCGGCCATGTTAAAGTCGGTTGATACCGTTTCGGGGTTACAGTTAACCATAATGGCTTCAAAGCCCGATTCTTTTGCGGCCAATAATCCGTGCACACAGCTGTAATCAAACTCGATACCCTGGCCAATACGGTTAGGCCCCGATCCTAAAACGATGATCTTCTTTTTATCTGACGAGACAGATTCGTTTTCGCCTTCGTAAGTAGAGTAGTAATAAGGTGTTTTTGCAGGGAACTCTGCCGCGCAGGTGTCAACCATTTTGTAAACGCGCTTAATGCCCAGGGCTTTGCGGCGCTGGTAAACATCCTCTTCAGTAACGTTACCTAAAATGTAAGCTATTTGCGTATCCGAGAATCCTTTTTGTTTTAGGGTGAACAGGAAGTCTTCGGGAATATTATTCAGTGAGTAACGGCGCAGCTCGTTCTCTAAGTTAACCACATCCATAATCTGGTTTAGGAACCAGCGATCGATCTTGGTAACTT
Organism: Mucilaginibacter sediminis; assembly: GCF_051903035.1. NCBI lineage: Bacteria > Pseudomonadati > Bacteroidota > Sphingobacteriia > Sphingobacteriales > Sphingobacteriaceae > Mucilaginibacter > Mucilaginibacter sediminis. The sequence goes on along the minus strand of NZ_CP170602.1, from coordinate 4,563,271 downwards.
TACGCACCGATTCTATTGGTACGCCAAGGCTCAAAGCATCGTAAATGTGGAATAACCTGTCCCAGCTTGGGTGCTCCAGGCTGTACATAATCTCTTCCAGGTTGCGGCTTTGGCGGCCATCGGCACCTAAACCTGCCCGGCCTATCTCTAAACTCTGACAGGCTTTTTGCAGTGCTTCAATAAAGCTGCGGCCAATGCCCATAACTTCGCCTACCGATTTCATTTGCAGGCCAAGCTCGCGGTTGGCGCCTTTGAATTTATCAAAGTTCCAGCGTGGTATTTTAACAATCACGTAATCCAAAGTAGGCTCAAAATAAGCCGAAGTTGTTTTGGTGATCTGGTTTTCTATTTCATCAAGGTTATAACCTATGGCCAGCTTAGCAGCAATTTTAGCAATCGGGTAACCAGTTGCTTTTGATGCCAGTGCCGAAGAGCGCGATACCCGTGGGTTAATTTCAATGGCGATGATGGCTTCATCGGCCGGGTTAACCGAGAACTGTACGTTACAGCCACCCGCGAAGTTACCAATGGCGCGCATCATGCGGATGGCCTGGTTGCGCATATCTTGGTAGCAGCGGTCACTCAGGGTCATGGCCGGGGCTACGGTTATCGAGTCGCCGGTATGGATACCCATCGGGTCGAAGTTTTCGATAGAGCAGATGATAATTACGTTGTCGTTATTATCTCGCAACAACTCTAATTCGTATTCTTTCCAACCTATAACGGCTTGTTCAACCAAAACCTCGTGGGTAGGCGATGCCTGTAGGCCTTTGCTTAATGCAGCATCAAAATCTTCTTTTTTGTGTACAAAGCCGGCACCTTTACCGCCAAGCGTATAGCTTGGGCGGATAACCAGCGGGAAACCAATTTCCTGCGCGGCTTCTTTACCTTCCAGAAATGAGTTGGCAATTTTTGATTTGGCTACGCCTACACCAATATCAACCATCAATTGGCGAAACGCTTCGCGGTTTTCGGTTTTTTCGATGGCTGCTATATCAACACCAACAATTTTTACACCGTATTTTTTCCAGATACCTTGCTCATCAGCTTCGATACAAAGGTTAAGCGCTGTTTGGCCACCCATGGTAGGCAGTACCGCGTCAATTTGCCGCTCGTTAAGTATCTGCTCGATACTTGCGCAGGTTAGGGGCAGCAGGTAAACATGATCGCCAATAACCTTATCCGTCATGATAGTGGCGGGGTTGCTGTTGATAATGGAAACGGTGATGCCTTCGTCTTTAAGGGAAAGGGCGGCTTGCGAGCCGGCGTAATCAAATTCGCAGGCCTGGCCAATAATGATGGGGCCAGAGCCGATGATCAGAACGGATTTGATGGAATTATCTTTGGGCATAGGGCTTTTTTTTAAATCAAAAGTTCTAAGTCAAAAGTTACCGGCTTTTTGCAGGCCAGTAAACGATTTTTCCTATGCACTGAAGGCGAGAAATCCCGACCTCAGTGTCGGGGTGCAAAGATAGAGTTTTGAAGCACACAATTAATCTTTTTTTTGAATTAATATTTATATTTTATGTACGTCCTTAAATTTTAGCATTTCGGTGAGTTTTAGCTCCTTGTCGGTATCAAATCCGCATGATGTTGTAAAGTTTTGCGGATTGATGTACGTACCAAATAACATATCCCACCAAACAATATCGCCATAATTATTGCTGTGTTTTTCGTACTCGTGATGGATACGGTGCATCTCGGGTCGCTGGAAAATGTAACCTATCCATTTTGGAGTTTTAATATTGGTGTGATAGAAAAATTCGCCCAAAGCGGTACACAAAGTATATATAGCTCCTGCCTCGGGGCTTAAGCCAAGCAGCGTGTACGCCAGTAAACTGCCTATTACTGAGTTCACAGTCATCTCCAGGGGATGTTTATAAAACGACGTTATCACTTCAATACGCTGGGCGCTATGGTGTATCTGGTGAAAATGCCTCCATAAAAAGTCACTCTGATGGCGCCACCTGTGCCACCAATAAAATATAAAAGTTGCTATAAAATACGCCACCACTCCGCCAAGCCAATTGGGCATATGGTGCGACAGGAAGAATAGAGAATAGCCTGACAGCCATTTTTCCCAGCTATAACCGGCAATAACTACAATAAGTAACTGAACAAAATTAATAGCAAGCACCCTGATGGTCCAGGTAGGTACCTGGGGGAGTTTCCACCCGGGTGAAAGCTTTTCAATAATGAAACAAACTGCGAAACAAGCTAAGATGATATAAAGCATAATTTTATGTTTTTGATTAAATCAAATCTCGGTGCCAAACAGGTCAATAAGTTTTGACTTATATCAAAAAACGTTACCCTTTAGCTCTTATCCTGCTTAAGGTTTCTTGTTTAATACTTAAAAATGATGCTATTTGCCCCAGAGATGCCTTCTGAAGAATGTCGGGATAGGAGGATAACAGGTTTTCATAGCGCTGCTTTGCGGTAAGTGTTTGCAGGTTAATGGCGCGCTCTTCGCTGCGGATATAGTATTGCTCGGTAATTAGCCGGCCGGTTAAATTAAACTCCGGATGATTTTTATAAATATTTTGAAGTTGATCCCAATTGATGGACTGCAATACGCTATCTTCCAACACCTGGATATTTTCGAACGATGGCTTCCTGGAGAAGAAACTATAAACCGATACTATAATTTCACCTTTGCCCATAAACCAGCTGGTAAATTCGCTGCCCCCTTTGTGGTAGTAGGCTCTGGTAAAGCCTTGTTTTACAAAATAAATCCGTTGCGACACCTGTCCTGCTTTTAACAGGATTGATTTCTTAGCATAATGGTCTTCAACCAGATATGACTCAAGTTGGCTTTTTATCTGGGGTGTTAGGATATTTATATTATTAAGTACTTGCAATAAACCATTTGTTTCCATAAAATCTTAATATATTTATACAAGGTATAAATTACCTATAAAACCAATTAAACTTGTAATTGTAGTAATGTACAATTACCTTACAGCGATAAATTATGATGAAGAAACATACATTTTTTCTGTTTGCCGCTATTTTCCTGCTCGGGAGCTGTGGTATGCTGCAGTCAATCATGAAATCTACCTTTCCTTATACGGCTAACCTGGTAATTCCGGCATCGTCATCGGTCGATCAGCCACATACCGCCATAAGTACGGCTAACAGCTTCGACCAGGATTTTACCAAAGATGGCAATAATGCAAACCGGATAAGTGAAGTTCGTATTATATCGGCAAAGCTACAATCAAAAAACCCATCGGATTATAACATTGGTAATATTGCTGCATTAAGGATTTATATGGCCAAGGCTGATGGTAGTGATGAGGTGCTGGTTGCCATTCGTAAAGATATTACTGCCAATGTTGGTAATAGTGTTGTGCTGGACATAGACAATTCGCATTTTTTAGACGAAATTGTAAGGGAGCCAAGCGCGCGCATCAGGATGGTTTACCTGCTACGTAAAGCAGTTAGCACCGATGTGGAACTCAAGGTATCGTTAAGCATAGGCGCCGAGCCAAGGGAGCGATAGTTATTATTACTTTCCGCTTAAAGCGAAATTGACAGGAACAGAGAAATATACCCTTACAGGCGAACCCATAGAAGTTCCCGGAATCCATTTTGGTGAGTTTTTAAGTACCCTGGTGGCTTCTTCGTCTAATATGGGAGCAACTGATTTGGATACTTTAATATCGGTTAACTTTCCGTCTTTTTCTACCACGAACGATAATATTACCTGGCCTTGAATATTTCTTTCACGTGCGAAGTCCGGGTATTGTATATGATTTGAGAGGTATCGCCCAAAACCCTCAACGCCGCCTCTGAATTGCGGCATAACGTCTCTTGCCTGGGCATATGTGGTAATTTTTCCGTCGCTGGTTGTAGCGGTGCCGCTTATAAGTTTTCCATTATCATAGGTTTCTGTAAATGTGGTATGAATGTTTTTAAACTCCCCCTTCCACAGGCCATCTCTTTTTCCGTTTTTTACATTACCTTCTTCGTTAATGTATTTAAACTTATCATCATAGCCTTTGTAATAGCCATTACCGTCGGTAACCTGCGGGTTTCCCAGCGAATCAAGGTTGGCGGTTATCAGGTAATCATCCCTGATTTCATCACGTAAGGCGCTGTTTTCGGGGTAAGATAGTTGCTGGTATAGCTTGCCATTGGGATAAAAGTTTGTTTCATCGTCAACTTTTGATCCGTTTTTGTAATTACTTACCCGTTGTCTGAAACCGTTTGCGTAATAGCTTACGCACGGGCCTGTGAATTTGGGCGGATCAATAGTCACAGATTTACCAATCAGCTTTTTTTTGCCGTTAACATAAAATTCAAATACATTGTAATACACCGATCCGCTATCTGGCTCCCGTACTATCCTGATATAGTCGGCACTGTCGCGTACATCGACATATTTGCCGTTATATTTTAAAAAATAAACATTCTGGCGCTGGGCAAGGCAAAACGATGCCACAAGAAGAAAGGTAAAGGTTAAAAGTGATTTCATTAAAAAAGCAAGTGCGTTAAACCGGCACTAATTTACTTTATTAATTTATTATCGGCATCAGGAAATACCAATATCGGTTCATATTTTCTCGCTTCGTCGCGCTCCATATAGGCGTATGACATAATGATAACCACATCGCCAACCTGCGCCAGCCTGGCGGTGGCACCATTTAAGCAAACTGTGCCGCTGCCGCGTTCGCCTTTTATCACATAGGTTTCAAAACGGGCGCCGTTGTTGTTATTCACTATCTGAACTTTTTCGTTCGGGATAATATCGGCTGCTTCAATCAGGTCTTCGTCAATTGTAATACTGCCCACATAATTCAGCTCCGCCTGAGTAACCTTCACCCTGTGAATTTTGGACTTCAATATTTCAATAATCATGGCGCAAAGTTATAAACTTTTTTGTTCATGGGTCATAGTTGATAGTGCATGGCCAAAAAGATTACAATTAATTCATAGTCAGTACCTAATAAACAGCCTGTACCATGAACGATTAACTAAAGCATCAACATATTATCTATCAATCTTGTTTTACCTGCACGGGCTGCCACCAGGGCAACTACAGTTTTTGTGTCTGAATTGGCCGGAAGCAAGGTGTCGCCATCTACAATTTCAAAATATTCGAGGTTTATGCCTGGCTCGGCTTTTATCATCTGTTCGGCCTGCTGCTGAAGCTGGGGGATATTTTCTTTACCGAAATTACTTTTAACCCAGGTTAATGTTTTTGATAATATGAGGGCGTGTTGTCTGTCGCTAACAGTTAAATGAATGTTTCTCGAACTCATGGCCAGTCCGTCGGCATCGCGTAAAATAGGGCACATTACCAGCTTTACGGGCATGTTTAATAAACTAACCATTTTACTGATTACCATAAACTGCTGGTAATCTTTTTGGCCAAAAAAGGCGATGTCGGGCTTCACGATGTTAAACAGTTTATTTACCACCTGCATTACGCCCTGGTAATGCCCGGGGCGAAATTTGCCTTCCAGCAAATGCTCCAGGCTACCTATGTCTAAATGCCATTTCTCATTATCATCATACATCTCATCAACCGCCGGGTTAAACAAAATATCGCAGCCGGCCTGCTCCAGCATGGCTATATCGGCAGCAATGGGGCGGGGGTATTTTTCAAGGTCTTTGGGGTCGTTAAACTGGGTAGGGTTTACAAAAATACTGCAAACCACTTCGGTGCTAATTTGCTGAGCCTGTTTAATTAACGATATATGGCCGTTATGCAGCGCACCCATTGTAGGTACAAAGCCAACGGTTTTGTTGGCTTTATTGGCAAAGTGCTGGGTTACCTGTTGCCTGGTAGTAAATATCTTCAATGCTTTTGAATTACAAAATTTGGTAAAGGTGTGCATTTACGCAAAAAATACCAAAAGTTACTTGCACAATTCGTTGACAGTTCATATAATAATGATTATATTTGCAAACTCAAATTTTTTGACTTCTTTACATATTTTTAATACTGATTAAGTGATGGGTAAATCTAAGCTATTGTTTATAACTCATGAAATGTCTCCTTTCCTTGAACTCACAAAAATTGCTGAAATAACACGCCAACTTCCGCAGGCAATGCAGGAGAAGGGGTTCGAGATCCGGATCCTTATGCCGCGTTTTGGCAATATTAACGAGCGCAGGAACAGGCTTCATGAAGTTATCCGTTTATCGGGTATGAATATCATTATCAACGATAATGATAACCCGCTGATCATTAAGGTAGCATCTATCCCGGCAGCACGTATGCAGGTGTATTTTTTAGATAATGAAGAATATTTTCAGCGTAAACATGTGTTTGGTGATAAGGACGGGAAGTTTTATGCCGATAATGACGAACGCATGATTTTCTTTTGCAAAGGTGCATTGGAAACGGTTAAAAAATTAGGATGGGCCCCTGATATTATCCATTGCCATGGATGGTTAAGCGCCCTGGTGCCTGCGTATTTAAAAACTACTTACAAAGACGATCCAACTTTTAAGCATTCAAAAATCATTTATTCGATTTACGAAAATGACTTTAGTGATAAACTTGGTGCCGATTTTGCCCAAAAAGCAATCATGAGCAACATGACCGAAGCACACGTTGACGCTTACAAAGAAGGTACCAACACAGCGCTTTATGCAGGTGCAATCCAATACTCAGACGGTATTGTTTTAGGCAGCGATAATATCGATGCAGATGTGTTAAATAATGTTAAAAACAGCAATAAATCGGTTTTAGAATTTGATTCTACCGCAGATTTCGAAAATTATTACAATTTTTACGACGAAATTACCAACGACGAATTGGTGCATGTTGCATAAGACTTAATATTATATATGAAATTTTTCAGATTAGACTTATTGACCCTGTTAATAAGTCTTTTTATTTTCAATAGCTGTAAGCGCCAGGAGGGCATAGGTTTAGGGGTAGATACATCAACCCAAACATCTGGCACTTTGCTTGTTGATACTACTGTTACCATTAAAACTGTTGACGAAGATACTGCAACCGTAGTTACATCCGGTTTGACCAAAACACCGCTTGGCGAGTTTGTTGACCCTGTTTTTGGTACAACAAAAACAAATGTTGCACTGGGTATTCAGTTGCCAACCGCCCCTTATACTGTTCCGGCGGGTACACTTACTATAGATTCGGCCGTGCTTGTGCTGGGTTATGCTGATGGGTTTTATGGCGATTCTGTTGTGACTCGGTATAAGATAAACGTGTACCAGTTACAGGACAAGCCGGTTAACCAAACCTATTACGGTACCAATCGCTGGGCTAACCAAGGGACTGTTTTGGCAACCAAAACATTTACTGCCAACACACACGATAGTTTAACCATCGCCCGGATACGGAAAGATACTGTTGATACTGTGCAAAGAGTGGCCCCTCAGTTACGTGTGCCTTTCAGCAAACAATTTATTTATGATCATCTTTTTAATGCAAATGGTACTGCTTTGGCTTCCAATGCGGCTTTCCAGGATGCTGTTAAAGGTTTATACCTTACTTTACAAAGGGCGCAGCCAACAAATGCAGGCGGCACATTGCAACTAAACCTTGCTTCTGCCGGTTCGCATCTGGATGTATTTTATAAGGCAAAAAAGGATACTACAACTGATACGGCAAGCGTATCATTAACCTTTCCGATTCATGCCGCCGAAATAAGGCGCCAGTACAGCGAAACTGTAACCAAAGCCAAAACAGCCGGGGGAACTACCCAAACTACAGTTTATCTGCAAGGCCTGGGTGCATTGCGTGCAAAAGTTGGTTTCCCGGGTATAAGCAAGCTCAACCCCGACTCGATAGTGTTAAACCGGGCCGAATTGGTGATAACACCCGTTCAGGGTTCCGGCATTCCGTATGCGCCATTACCTAAGCTGACCATGTACCAATTGGACATTGCCAAACAGCGTATTTTGATACAGGATGCATCGGCATCAAACCCGCTTTACCAGGCAGGCATATTTGGTGGCTTTTACACCAACACAACCAAAGAGCCGGTAAAAGCCTATCGTTTTGTAATTACAAGCTACATCCAGGATCTTATACGTAAAAAAACCGTAGATTATGGCACTTACATTGCGCCCATTGATGCTACCGAAGTAAATTCAACCACCGGGGCTACCGGGATAACCCCAAGCGCACAAATTGCGGCCCGTTCGATTTTGATTGGCAGCGATAATAATTCATCTTATCGCATTAAACTGAACATCTTTTATACCAAGATACCCAAGCTGTAAAAGCTTAATTAAAATAAAAAGAATCCCCGCTTAGGGGATTTTTTTGTTTAAGGCCAAAAGGCTTCTTAAAATTATTTTTTAAGTATCTAAAAACCTTCCGTTTTTCTGAAATAATTAAAATAATAAGCTATGAAGTGTGTTATATAGCTGATTATTTTTGCTCCATTTACACTTTATTAAATTTACTATGTGCGGAATTGTTGGTTATATAGGTTACCGGGATGCTTATCCCATCGTTATAAAAGGGCTTCATCGTTTAGAATACAGGGGGTATGACAGCGCCGGTGTTGCGCTGTTAAATAAAGAACTTAAGGTTTATAAAAAGGCCGGCAAGGTTGATGACCTTGAGAAATTTGTAAAGGATATTGATCTTAAAGGGTCATTAGGGATGGGCCATACACGCTGGGCAACCCACGGCGAGCCAAGCGACCGCAATTCGCATCCACATTCATCGGGCAACCGTAGGCTTACGATAATACATAATGGCATTATCGAAAACTATGGCATCATCAAAGAAACGCTTATTGCCAAAGGCCATATTTTTAAAAGTGATACCGATACCGAAGTGTTAATCCACCTGATAGAAGATATCATGGATCAAACCGGGCTTGGCCTGCGGGAGGCCGTAAGGGTATCTTTAACCAAAGTAATTGGCGCGTATGCCATTGTTATCATGAGCGCAGATGAACCCGACCTGTTAATAGCGGCGCGTAAAGGCAGCCCGATGGTTATAGGTGTGGGCAAAGGCGAGTATTTTGTAGCATCAGACGCTACGCCGATTGTGGAGTATACCAAAAACGTGATCTATTTAAACGATAACGAAATTGCTTACATACACCGGGATAGTCTGCTGATAAAAAATATTGATAACTCGGTACAAACGCCCTACATCCAGGAACTCGACCTGAAGCTGGAGATGCTGGAAAAAGGCGGATACGAGCACTTTATGCTAAAAGAGATATATGAGCAGCCACGTTCTATCCGCGATTGTTTACGCGGGCGTATTTATCCGCAGCAAGGTAAGGTACAATTGGGCGGCATTAAAGAATACACCGAGAAGCTGAAGAATGTCGACAGGATCATCATCATTGCTTGCGGAACATCATGGCATGCCGGCCTGGTTGGCGAGTATTTGATTGAGGAATACGCACGCGTACCCGTGGAAGTGGAGTACGCCTCGGAGTTTAGATACCGTAACCCCATCATCACTGAAAAAGATTTGGTAATAGCCATCTCCCAATCAGGCGAAACTGCCGATACCATGGCGGCTATTGAACTGGCTAAAGAAAAAGGCGCCACCATTTTTGGTATATGTAACGTGGTAGGTGCATCCATTCCGCGTACTACGCATGCCGGTGTTTATACACATGCCGGCCCCGAAATAGGGGTGGCATCAACCAAAGCGTTTACAGCCCAGGTAAGTGTTTTAACGCTGATAGCGTTTTATATAGCCCAGCAACGTGGTAAAATAACCCAAAGTAAGCTGGTTGAATATTTGACCGAATTAAACCAGATCCCTCAACTGGTTGAGGAGGCTTTAAAATGCAACGATCACGTTATAGAGATAGCCGCGAAATTTAAAGATTCAACCAATTGCCTGTTCCTGGGCAGGGGCAGCTCATTCCCGGTAGCGTTGGAAGGTGCTTTAAAGCTGAAGGAGATCTCCTATATTCATGCCGAAGGTTATCCCGCTGCCGAAATGAAGCATGGCCCTATAGCGCTAATTGACGATGATATGCCGGTGGTTGTTATTGCGACCCAAAGCTCATCGTACGAAAAAGTGATTAGTAACATACAGGAGGTAAAGGCCCGCAAAGGACACGTAATAGCCATTGTTACCGAAGGTGATACCGAAGTAAGGGACATGGCCGACTATGTGATTGAGATACCTCAAACCCACGAAGCATTTGTGCCGCTTATTGCTACTATCCCATTACAACTATTAGCTTACCACATAGCCGTAATGCGCGGTTGTAATGTAGATCAGCCACGAAATTTGGCAAAATCGGTAACGGTGGAGTAGGGGGGATTTAGATGTGAGATATTAGATGTGAGATTTGAGGCGGCTTCACTGGGGTTGGAAATCTTATTTTTTTGCCTTTTGCAAAGTGTCTCACATCTCAACTCTAATATCCCAAATCCAAAATAGATAAAACTAATAAAATTTTATATTTGCATAGTATTTATCTATATAAAAATGACCATAACCCAGCTTGAATACATTGTAGCAGTTGATACTTACCGCAGCTTTGTTTTAGCCGCCGAAAAATGTTTTATTACCCAGCCAACCCTAAGTATGCAGGTACAGAAACTGGAGGATACCCTTGGCGTAAAAATATTTGACCGCAGCAAACAACCCGTAACACCAACCGAAATTGGTATAGAAATAATTACCCAGGCACGCATTATGTTGTCTGAAAGTGAAAAGATCAAAGAAATTATTACCGACAGGCAAAAAGAGTTATCAGGCGAGTTAAGGGTTGGCATTATCCCTACTGTATCGCCCTATATATTGCCGAAGATCATTCACGGTTTTATCGAAAAATACCCGCAGGTAAAGCTTATTGTATGGGAACAAACCACCGAGGAGATCGTTCAGCAATTGAAATTGGGAATGATTGATTGTGGTATATTATCAACGCCGCTACATGAAAGTAACTTAACCGAGATACCTGTTTTTTACGAAAACTTCGTGGCCTACGTGTCTAAAAATAGCAAACTATCCAAAAAGAAAAGTATCACGCCCGACGATATTGATATGGAGGAAATCTGGATCCTGAACGAGGGGCACTGCATGCGCGAACAGGTATTAAATATTTGCCAGCGCCGCAAGGCCACCAAAGGCTTCCAGCATTTTGAATACAATACAGGTAGTGTTGAAACCCTTAAACGCATGGTTGACCAAAACAACGGCGCCACGATATTACCCGAACTTGCCCTCACCGATTTAACCGATAAACAGCTCGACAAGGTCCGATACTTTAAAACGCCCGAACCGGCCCGTGAAGTAAGCATAGTTATCCAGCGCAACTTTTTGAAACGCCGCCTGATTGAAGCCCTCAAAAATGAAATCCTTGAGTTTGTACCCAAACGAATGAAAAGCAAAAAGAAAAAAGAGGTAATGGATATATAGGGATTTGGGATCTTGGATGTTCGATTTCGGATTTTTGAATGTGCAGATTTCAAATTACAGATGTGCAAAGTGAATTTTATAGACAGGTCTTGATACTTACCACTTGATACTTACTGCTTCTTTGGAATCTTTCTAAATAAATTTGGATGAATTGTTATAATGGATTACTTTTGGCCATTATTTATAATTAGTCTAAATAAAAATGAATCGACTTCAACCCTACCTTTACAAATTATTTTCTACTGTTTTTTTAGCTGCTGTGTTACTTTTAATGGTTACACCAATATTTGCCCAGCAAAATCGCGGTACCGTTAGCGGGCATGTAATTACCAATACCAATAAGCCGGCCGACAATGTTTCGGTGATGTTAAAAGGTACCAAATATGGCGCTGTTACAAATGATGACGGGGATTTTAGCTTCAGGGCGCCACAGGGTAAATACACGCTGGTAGTTTCGCAGGTTGGTAGCCAGAGCCAGGAGGCTGCCGTTGAGGTTATTGCTGGTAAAACCATTGTTATACCCCAGTTCACCGTGTCTGATGCTACCCACGGTTTACAGGAAGTAAATATCAACGCCAATAAAACCAATAAGTTTAAACACAAAAAAAGCGTTGATGTATCTAAAATGCCTTTGAGCAACCTGGAAAACGCTTCGGTTTATAATAGTATAAGCAGCCAGTTATTGCAGGAGCAACAGGTATTTTCCGTTGATGACGCCATACGTAACGCATCGGGAATCCAAAAAATGTGGGAGGCAACCGGCCGCGGCGGCGATGGCGGCGCCTATTATGCCAGTCGTGGTTTTGTAGTGCAATCTGCATTACGTAACGGTATCGCCGGTAATGTTACCAGCTCGATTGATGCATCCAATATCGATCGCATCGAGATTATTAAAGGCCCATCGGCCACTTTGTTCGGGAGCAGTCTTACTTCATATGGAGGCTTAATTAATCGCGTAACCAAAAAGCCCTATGATTCATTTGGCGGCGAGATTTCCGGCTCCTTAGGCAACTTTGATTTTCAGCGTGTGAGTGCCGATATCAACGCCCCGCTCGACGCCGGGAAAAAGGTATTGTTACGCTTAAACACAGCTTATAATCATGAGGGTAGCTTTCAAAACACAGGCTTTAACCGCACTATAGCTGTGGCGCCAAGCCTGGTTTATAACGCTACGGAGAGGTTAAGTATCTCGGTAGATGCAGAGTTGTTTTACGGGAAAAGTATTGGTAAGCCCATCTTCTTTTTCCCGTATGGTGTATCCATAGCCCAGTTTGGACATGATCGGGCTGATGAGCTTCCTATCGATTACAAGCAATCGTACATGGGAAATGATTTAACCGAAACATCAAGAAGCACCAATTTTTATGGCGAAGTAAAATATAAGATCTCCAATTCGTGGACCTCGCGCGCCAACATCGCATCAACCCATAGTTATTCTGATGGTTTTGGGCCTTACTATTACCTGCTCCCCGGCGATTCTATTTCCCGCAATGATCAGTCGACCCGCAAAAGCAAAGATGATATGATCGAAATTCAGCAGAATTTCAATGGCGATTTCAAGATCGGGAAGTTCAGGAACAGGTTTGTGGGCGGGCTTGATTTTTTCAGGGACAACTCCAACCAGTTTTTCTTCGGAAGTACGCTTGATACCATATCATTAAAAGGGAACCAAAATTATGGCAACTTTAATAAAGCCGCGATGGATGCCATGTATGCAACCGGCACCTATGGCTTTACCTACCCGGCCATCTATATCCGTAACACTTATAGTGCATATGTATCTGATGTATTTAACATTACCGATCAGTTACTTGCATCGGCAGCCCTGCGGGTAGATCGTTTTGTCAATATCGGCAACTACGATCCTACAACTAAAACCAGGTATGGCGCATATCAGCAAACCGCTTTCTCTCCAAAATTTGGCCTGGTTTATCAGCCTGTTAAAGATCATGTATCATTATTTGCCAATTACCAAAACAGTTTCCGCAACCAAACCGGCATTACCGAAGATAATAAACCACTTAAACCCGAGCACGCCAATCAAATTGAAGGTGGTGTTAAGTTAGATTTGTTTGAAGGTAAACTGAGTAGTACCGTTAGCTATTATGATATCAAAGTTAAAGATATTACCCGCCCATCGGCTACGCCAAACAGGGTTATCCAGGATGGTACCCAGTTGAGTAAAGGCATCGAAGCCGAGGTGATTGCCAACCCTGTTGCCGGCCTGAACGCGGTATTGGGCTTCTCATACAACGATTCTAAATACGATGCTACTACCAATGCCGATGTGGCCAACCGTCGGCCGGGTACGGCGTCATCGCCCTACCTGGCCAACTTTTGGGTAAGCTATCGTTTACAAAAAGGCACCGTTAAAGGTTTAGGATTTGGGTTTGGCGGCAACTACGCCAGCGATAACAAAATTATTAATAGCGTAAGCCAGGGTGTATTTACTTTGCCCGCTTACACTATTTTTAATGCATCTGCATTTTACGACCTTAAGCATTACCGTATAGGCGCCAAGATGGATAACCTGACCAACCAAAAATACTGGATAGGTTATACCACCGTTAACCCGCAAAAATTAAGAAACTACGCCCTTACATTTACCTATAAATTTTAAATATGACGTTCAAGAAAGTCATGTTATTTATACACCGCTGGCTCGGCTTTATATCCGGGCTGGTGGTGTTTTTGGTGAGTATTACCGGTTGTATCTTTTGTTTCCAGGACGAGATCCAGGATGCTATCCACAACTATCGCCACGTAAAAAACGAATATAAACCCTACCTGCCGCCATCGGTACTGAAAGCCGAAGGTTTAAAAGAACATCCCGGCGCCACGGCCAGCTACATGTTTTATTATGGGGCCGACAGGCCGGCCGGTGTACTGGTGAATTTGCCAAAAGATAAGGGAATGTTGTATGTATACCTTAACCCTTATACAGGGCGGGTTACCCACACCGAAAACCCGGAAAGTAATTTTTTCATTATTGTTGAATACATTCATTTATACCTGTTATTGCCACCTAAAATAGGCGGTCTGGTGGTGGGTATTTCGGTTATTATATTTGTGGTACTCATGATAACCGGCATCATCCTGTGGTGGCCTAAACGTAAAACCGACCGCAAGCGCAGCTTCACCATAAAATGGAACGGCCGCTGGCGCAGGGTTAATTACGATTTGCATAACGTACTGGGTTTTTATGTTACCGGCGTTGCCATAATTTTAGCTATAACCGGTTTAGCTATAGCCTTCAACTGGGTGAGGGAAGGCATATATACTACAGCTAACCTTGGCAAGGCCTATCCCGAAGAAAAAGCAGTGTTAAAATCCGATTCGCTTTTAAAAGGCAAAACCGATTCGCGTTTTGTTATCGATAAAGCGTTTGAATCCGCCCAGGCAGGGTCGCCCCGGGCCGAAATGTTTTTGCTTTTTGATGACGCATCCGCTTCGGCAACTATCGGTATAAGCGCTTACGCCCAAAGCCTGCATTATTATAAAAGTGATGAGTATACTTTTGAAAAGTATACCGGCAAAATGCTCAAAAAAACTACCCATGCCCAAAAAAGCCCCGGCATGAAAATGAATAACATGAATTACGATTTACACGTTGGCCAGGTGCTGGGCCTTACAGGTAAAATCATTGCCTTTTTAGCCAGTCTGATTTGCGCCTCGTTACCCATAACCGGATTCATCATATGGCTGGGTAAGCGTAAAAAAGGTAAGTCAAAAAATGGGAAAAGGGTGGCGCATAGGCGGGCTGTAAAGCAAATGGGGGTTTGATGTGACATGTTTTTCGTTTAAGGGTATGTCATCTTTAAGCTAAAGCGTGGTAACTCGAAGTTAACTATCCGGTTAAAGATATATCTCAAAAATGCCCAAATCATCAGTGGACAAAAATTGATTAATCTCTTTTTTTAGAGAAATTAATAAGTGAGCGATCTTTTGAGTGCCGACGTTGCCGGTGCGCAACCAAATTATTTTAGGTGGATAGGAGTAAAGATTTTGTAATTCGCAAAAATCCTCGTCAAAAGTTAAAATTGTGTAGTTGTTTGTTTTGGCGAATTGCCAGATCATAAAATCGCTTAAACGTTCGTTTGCCCGAATTTCATTTGTAGGGAGAATATCCCAATCTAAAAGGAGTTTTTTTATACGCCATGAAATATTTTCGTCAGCGATGAGCCGTATCATGCCACTTTAATTATCCGTTCTTTGTTAGCCGCATAGGCAAGGCATGCAAATATAGCTTCGGATGTTAGTTGTGGGAAATCGCTTAGAATTTCTTCATGACTCAAGCCGGATGCCAGCCATTGCAAAACGTCATATACAGAAATCCGCGTACCCTTAATAACCGGTTTACCAAACCTTATTTCGGGGTTAAATTCAAGATATTCTTTATAATCAATTGGCTGCATATACAAATTTAACTAAATTGTCGTCAAATCCCATCACATGAAAAAGATATTCTTTTTAAGCGCCATCCTTTTTGTATCCTTCAAAACATTTGCCCAGCAAACCGATAAGGAGGCTGTAAAGCAAACCATTAACACCATGTTTGATGCCATGCGCAAAGGCGATAGTACCATGCTGCGGTCGGCTTTTCATAAAAACATTGTTTTTGAAGGAGTTGCCAATAAAAAGGATGGCACGGTTGAGCTGGAGATGGAAAACCCCAATGATTTTATAAAAGCCGTAGGCATGCCGCATAAAGAAATGTGGGACGAGCAGATAACCTTTAACGACATAAAAATAGATGGCGACCTGGCCAGCGTTTGGACACCCTATAAATTTTACCTGGGCAAAACCTTTAGCCATTGCGGGGTTGATGTTTTCCAGCTGATGCGCACTGCGGCGGGCTGGAAAATTATTTATGTTGTTGATACCCGCCGTAAAGGCAATTGCCCGGAATGATTACAGCGCCCCCAGTTTTAACATGCCATAAAACAAGCCTGAGCAATGCATGGCTTGTTTTATTTTATTATCAAGCAGCAATTGTTTTATTTCCTCGGCAGTGTACTCTTCTACAATTAGCTCTTCATGATCATCCAGCTCCTGGCCTTGTACTTTTTTGCCGCCTTTGGTAAAATAGGTAAAGGTTTGGTTATTGGCGGTTGATGGGTTGCCGTATACGGTGCAAATCAGCTCAAATTCATCAAACTGGTAACCCGTTTCTTCCAGCAGTTCGCGGCGGATGGCATGAATGGGTTCTTCCCCGGGATCAACCACGCCTCCCGGAATTTCGAGCGAAATAATATCGGCTGCGTGGCGGTATTGCGTTACCATTAATATTTTATTGTCTTCGGTTACCGCTACGGCATTAACCCAGCTTGGGTATTCTA
Source organism: Mucilaginibacter sediminis (assembly GCF_051903035.1). Classification (NCBI taxonomy): domain Bacteria; kingdom Pseudomonadati; phylum Bacteroidota; class Sphingobacteriia; order Sphingobacteriales; family Sphingobacteriaceae; genus Mucilaginibacter; species Mucilaginibacter sediminis. The sequence continues at coordinate 4,546,588 of NZ_CP170602.1, read as the reverse complement.
AAACATAGTAGTCTTCAACAATTCGTTTATCGGGCATCTCGCAGCGATCAACGCGTAATGTAGCCCAAGGGCCTTTATGTATGTAAGTAGATGATAGTAGTTTCCAGGTAAGATCTTTACTCATAGTTTGTTTGTAGAAATTGATAGATGGTATTGCGCTTGTTAATGTTTTCAAACGATTGCCGGTGATATTGTTGCTCCAGCACATCGTAAACTAACAAAATCTTTTTAAATGACAGCAAAAGTTCGGCATTTGCTGTAAAAGGCAGGCTATAAATGTATAGTAATTGCGCTAAGGCATCCAGCTTGTCGGCACTGTAATTTTCATGTTCAAGCAATAACTTAAAAGCATCAATGTCAAGCTCAAGTATTTCATCAAGCTTAATTTTGTACTCATTTAAAAGTGTGCTATCGGCAAGTTTTATAAACTCATCGGCTTTACCAGCCTCCTTAAGCCCCAACAGCCGGGCAATAACCAAAGCCATTTTTTCTAATTCGGTGAGTATATAATCTTTCCTATACATGAGTTTAATAAATCAATAAATAAATTGCAACTCAAATCAATAATTCAGTCATTCACTAAATCAATAATTAAAACCTACCAGCTACCGCTTGATCCGCCGCCACCGCCGCTGCCGCCGCCGAAACCGCCAAAGCCTCCACCGCCACCGCCTCCGCTTCCTCCGGAGAAACCGCCCCAGTCGCTGCCACTGCTGCGGCCGCTGCCGCCAAGCATGCTGCCGGCCAAAAACCACCAGAAAGGGCTTGCGCCACCCCTGCGGTCGATAATTTGCCGGCCGCCACCACCGCCGCGGTTACGAAATATGATAATTAATATAACAACTACTATCACAATCAGGATAATGATACCTGCACCATCTCCGCCGCTGCTTTGGTCGTTTTCCTGCGCTTCGGCCTTAAATTCGCCTTTGGTGGCTTTTATAATATCGGTGGTTGCAGCATCCAGCCCGCCATAATAATCGCCAGCTTTAAAATGGGGTTTCATGTCGTTTTGGATAATGCGCTGGGTAAGTATATCAGGCAATGGCCCTTCGGCGCCGTAACCGGTTTGGATAGCCATTTTACGGTCGCTTATAGCAACAATTACCAGGATGCCATTATTCTTTTCTTTTTGCCCAATACCCCATTTGCGCAGCAGTTGCTGGCCATAGTCGTTAATATCATAGCTGCCGGTTGATTTCATGATCACCACAGCTATCTGGGTGGATGTAGAATCGTTGAACGCAACCAGCTTGCTTTCCAGCTTTTGCTTATCATCGGCCGATAAAGTATTGGTATAATCGGTAACCAGCGTGGCCGACCGTTCCGGAAAATCCTGTGCAAACGCCATCGCGGAGCAAAGCAGCAGGCTAAAAAATATCGTGAGTTTTTTAAACATAAGTTTTATAGGTTATTCGCCATCCATAAAAGCGATATCATCGGGTAGTTCGTTAACGTCGCCGGCATGGTGCGGGAAGTATTTTTGGAGTTGTTCGCCGGCAATTTGCAGGCCGGTTACAATACCTTCAACAATATCGCCGTATTTAAAATGCTGCAGCATATCCTCCTTGGTTGTATCCCAAAAATCGGCAGGCACAACCTGGTTAATCCCGGCATCGCCAATAATGGCAAACTTCCGGTCAACAGTGGCCACATAAATCAACACCCCATGTCTGAGGGCTGTTTTGTGCATATTAAGCTGAAAAAAATATTTAGCTGCCCGGTCAAGCACATCCTCGGTGCATTTCTTTTCTATACAAACCCGTATCTCGCCACTGCTGCGGCTCTCGGCCTGCTCAATAGCTTTACGGATGCGTTGCTGCTCTTCTTCGTTAAATACCATTTTTTTGATTAGTGATTTAGTGAATGACTGAATTAGTGATTTAGTGAATGGGTGATTTAATGAATGACTGAATTATTATTTCTTTAAGTACAAAATGATCAATCCGAATCGATAGCTCAAACCGCTAATTACCCTGTAGTTCAAGTCACTAATTCAGTCATTCAATAATTAAACTGCTCAAATCAATAATTCAGTCCTTCAATAATTCATTAATTGAACTCAACCTTCGGTGCTTTCTCGCTTCCGGGTTCGGCGGTGAAATATCCTTTTTCGGAGAAGCCAAACATTTTTGCAGTGATATTAGCCGGGAACGAGCGGATTTTGGAATTGTACTCCATTACGGCATCGTTAAAATCCTTGCGGGATACGTTGATCCTGTTTTCGGTTCCTTCCAGTTGAACGGATAGGTCGCGAAAGTTTTCGTTCGCTTTTAAATCCGGATATTTTTCTGATACAACCAGCAGCCTGCCAATGGCCGAGCTTAACTCGCCCTGCGATGACTGGAAAGCTTTGATAGATTCGGGTGTAAGTTTTGTAGGGTCAACCTGCACCGATGTTGCTTTTGCGCGGGCTTCTATTACGGCGGTCAACGTGCTTTTTTCAAAGTTAGCGGCACCTTTAACCGTATTTACAAGATTGGGTATCAGATCGCTGCGGCGCTGGTAATCACTTTGGACGGCGCCCCATTTAGCTTTAACAGTTTCGTCGAGCTTAACCATGCTGTTATAACTACATGAGCTTAAGCTCACGGCTGCTACTGCAATTAATATTACTGAAAGTAACTTTTTCATAGGTTGAAGTTGTTTTACAGGTGTGTTTTTGATTTAGATTACAAAACGCATACCGTTGTTACAACTGGTATGGTTTAGTGACATTATGTCAAGGTACAGAATTTATCACGTTAAGCGAAACATTTAACTGTTATAGCCTATATTTGAAGCTTAATGTTGACATCGACCCACAAAATGAAGAAGACACTCTGCCTTTTTTTTACTGCTATTTCGCTTGGCGCAGCCGCACAGACTAAAACTGCCGAAAATTTAGTACAATATGTAAACCCTATTATAGGTACCCAGCGTATGGGACATGTATACCCGGGCGCTACAGTTCCTTTTGGAATGGTACAATTGAGTCCGGAGACTGATACTCCCAGCTACGAACTGAACGGCAAATACAATCCCGATGTATATAAATACTGCGCCGGTTACCAGTACGATGATAAAACCATAGTTGGCTTTAGCCATACCCATTTTAGCGGTACCGGCCACTCAGACCTGGGCGACTTTTTAATTATGCCAACAGTTGGGGCATTAAAACTTAACCCAGGCACCGCCGATAAACCTGGCAGCGGCTACCGCTCGGCATTTTCGCACCAGAACGAAGTGAGCCAGGCCAACTACTACAAAGTAAAACTGGACGAAAGTAATATTTTGGCCGAGATGACCACCAGCGCACGTGTTGGTTTTCACCAGTATACGTTCCCTAAGTCCGATCAGTCGCATATTATATTAGATCTGATGGCCGGGATTTACAACTACCCTGATAAAAACGTATGGACTTATTTAAGGGTTGTTAATGATAGCACCGTTGTTGGTTTCCGCCAAACCAATGGCTGGGCACGCACCCGCTCGTTATACTTTGCCATGAGTTTTTCAAAAGCATTCTTTCAGCATGGCTACAAAAAGTACGATCAGCGCGAAGTATATGGTGGCTTTTGGGGCAAATTTAACCGGGTAAAAAACTTTCCCGAAATTGCCGGCAAGCAAATAAGGGCTTACTTTGATTTTAAAACCGAAGAGGGCGAAAAAATAAAAATCAAGTTTGCATTATCACCGGTGAGCATGGCCGGTGCCTTAAATAATATGCAAACCGAGATACCTGGCTGGGATTTTGAAAAAGTAAAAGCCGACGGCCAGCAATTATGGGAAACCGAACTGCATAAAATAGAGATAGCCGGTAACAAAGAGATAAAAGAGAACTTTTATACCGCTATGTACCATGCTATGATTAACCCTACGGTATATATGGATGCCGATGGGCAATATAAAGGCCTTGATCAAAATGTACACAAGGCCGAAGGGTTTACCAATTATACCACTTTTTCGCTTTGGGATACCTACAGGGCGCTGCACCCGCTGTTTAATATTATTGAACCCAAAAGGAATGCGGATATGGTACAAAGCATGCTGGCCCATTTTGACCAAAGTCCGGAGCATATGCTGCCCATCTGGTCAAACTCGGGTAACGAGAACTGGTGTATGAGCGGGTACCACAGTGTAGCCGTACTGGCCGACGCCGTTGTAAAGGGAAATGTAAACTTTGATGCCAACAAAGCGCTGGATGCCTGCGTAGCCACTGCAAAGCACCGCGATTATGAGGGTATAGGCGACTACATGGATAAAGGTTACATCCCCGACGAAAAAAGCGGCGTATCGGTATCATCAACCCTGGAGTATGCCTTTGACGACTGGGCCATTGCCCAGATGGCCAAAAAGCTAAACCGGATGGATGTTTATAACGAATTCATCAAACGATCGGAAAATTACAAAAATGTATATGATAAGGCCGCAGGCTTTATGCGCCCCAGGTTGGCCGATGGCAGCTTCCGCCAAAAGTTTGATCCCTTGAGCACCATCAACGAAGGGTTTATTGAGGGCAATAGCTGGAACTATACCCTGTTTGCTCCACAAGATCCTAAAGGCCTGATTACGCTCATGGGGGGTAACAAGCGGTTTGTAGGTTACCTCGATTCGTTGTTCACCATGAACCTGCCCGACAAATATTTTGCCGAAACGGAAGATATAACCCGCGATGGCATCATCGGCAACTATGTACATGGCAACGAGCCATCGCACCACGTAGCTTATTTATACAACTGGACAGATAAACCCTGGAAAACACAGGAACGTATCCGGATGATATTGCCACGTATGTACAAACCAACCCCGGATGGTTTGGGCGGTAACGATGATACCGGACAGATGAGTGCCTGGTATATTTTCAGCACGTTGGGCTTTTACCCGGTAGCGCCTGGATCTGATCAGTATTCCATAGGCAGCCCGGCCGTGAATGGTGGCGTTATCAACCTGGATAACGGAAAAAAATTCACCATCAACGTAAAAAACCAGGGTGCCAAAAACGTGTATGTACAAAAGATAACGCTGAATGGTAAACCCCTGGATGGTTTATTCATTGGCCATGCCGATATTATGAATGGCAGCGAGATCACTTACTATATGAGCAGCAAACATAAATAGATGTGCAGATTCCAAATTTCAGATGTGCAGATGAAGCGAATTTGAAAATTTGAGTATTTGAAGATGAAAACACAGATGTGCAGATTTCAAATTTCAGATGTGCAGATGAAGCGAATTTGAAAATTTGAGTATTTGAAGATTTGAAAATGAAAACACGGATGTGCAGATTCCAAATTTCAGATGTGCAGATGAAGCGAATTTGAAAATGAAGACAAAACACATATTTCAGATGTGCAGATGAATTTAGATAGAACAAGTGTAATTAAAGTCTCCCCCTTCAGGGGGAGATTATTTGCGGTTTATTGTTTTTCTAAGGTGCTCATGAAAGCTTCGCTATTTAGAGGGGGCTTGATGTTGTTTCTGCTGATACTCTTTGGTTCATGCGCTGAATCGTTTAAGCAGATTCCGCCGGATAAGTTTAATGATACGATAGCGAAACGAAAGGATATTAAAACATCCGACGAACTGATTAAAGCTTATTACCAGTACCGGCAGTATTACAGTGAAACCGACGCGAGGCCACGATTAAATATCACTTCAAGAAAACTGGATTCGGGCGATTATGAAATAACTGCTATAGACACCATTACGAATGACGATGCCCTGGCAGCCGAGAAGATTGTGATGATAGCCACCCGGAAAGCTGAAACCTGGAAAACTTTAGATATTAAATACAACTGGAAAGCCCGCGATGGTTATGGTAGTTCAGAATGGGGTACAGGAAACTAAAATCGAATTCAAATTCAAAATAAGGGCCAACCACCCCGCTAATCAGAACCCTCTCCTTTGGAGAGGGCAGGGTGAGGCTGGAGGCTTTACGCGTAGCAATGCTCCTCGCGGGTAGTAAGTTTACCAATCATTTCTTTTAAGGCGGTGCGTGCACGGTGTAAAGTTGTGCGCGACAGCAATTCACTCATCCCCAGCGATGTGCCAATTTCCTGGTGCGAGTATCCTTCAATGGCGTACATATTAAATACCGAGCGATAAGTTTTAGGCAGTTTTTGAATCAGTTTCATCAAATCTTTTGCCTCAAGTTCATTATCATTATAAGCTTTGCTGATAGGCATATCACTATCGGCAGCAAAATCCTCAACCAACACAACCGGGCGTAATTTGCGGTAGCGCGAAATAGCCGCGTGCACCATAATACGGCGCACCCAACCTTCCAGGCTGCCATCGCCACGGTAGTTTTGCATGTTCCTGAATATTTTTATAAAACCTTCTTGCAGTATATCCTGCGCTTCGTCTTTATCGGTAGCATAGCGCATGCAAACAGCCAGCATCCGCGATGCAAATAGTTTGTAAAATTGTTCCTGGCTTTTACGTTCGTTGCGTAAGCATCCTTCCCAAATTGTCTGTAAACGTTCGTCGGCAGTAGTCATTGTATTGTGTGTTTATTTGTGAAGCCTATGCCAATCCAAGTGCCATTTTGTAATTTGTTGATTTTTAGATAGATATAAATTTAGGCTATTTTAAAACCGTTCGTTAACGGACGGTTGATACGCACAGGCGAACACAAAGCCCCCTAACCCCCTGAAGGGGGAACGATGGTTTTAATATGTGTTAAAGTTATTTTACCGCTTATAAAAGTCTCACCCTTCAGGGCCTACTGTGTGTACACATCTTTTTAATAAAAGAAAATGTCATTTCGATAGAGCAGTGGGGGCAAGAGTGAGGGTGCGAAAGAGAAATCTTAGACAATTTACATCCCCAAAAAGCCTATCGGAATGTAGGACGTATAAGATTTTTCCTCACCCCACCACTTAAATCCACCTCTGATTCGTTCGAAATGACATCAGTTTTGTTTAGTGATACGATTTTAAAAAGATGTGTACATACAGTAGCTTCAGCGCAGAGTAAACGCATCTAAATAGCTAACGGCGATAAGCTGTTATTTAAATAATAGCTAACGGAATAAGCTTATAGCGTCGGGAAGATATAAGTATCAAACGATACCTTGTTTTTATCGGCTGATCCCGGTTAAATGATGGAGGTACCCAAGTGACTTGTATTGGCCAACACCATACACAAATATTTGGATGCGGCTAAATTGCGCAATCAGTTTAGTGTTAACCATGATAAAATATAAACTACTGATTATTAAATATTTATAAAAAATATATTTGAAATGTGTTAAGTTATGTTAACCCAATCAGATGCGTTTGCCCCGGCATCTTGTCGAGATAATTTCGCGTGCGTCCCAACCTTTATATTTAAAGCCCTTGTCTTTGGTTGGGTGAGTAAAATAAATTAGGCTCTAAAAAGAAATATTAAAAAGTCTCTCCCTTCAGGGGGAGATTATTCGCGTTTTATTGTTTTGAGGCACTCACGAAAGCTTTGCTATTTAGAGGGGGCTTCTTACCTTTGCCTTAATCCGGGATAAAAACCCGGCGATAGTATGACAAAAGAAATTGAAATAGTATGCCCTCCCGGGCAGCATGAAGATGAGGCAGTGATTAAACGCCTTGCGGCTGCGGCTTTAAATATGCAGCCTCAAAAATTATCGGCTGTTAAAGTGTTAAAACGATCTATAGATGCCCGTGGCCGTAAAGTGGTTTACCGCATGGTGGTGCAGGTGTTTATTGATGAGCCGTACAATCCCGAAATTTTTACTGTAAATTATCCCGACGTACAGTTTGGTCGCCCGGTTATTATAGTAGGCGCAGGCCCGGCAGGTATCTTTGCCGCATTGCAATGCATTGAGCTGGGATTAAAACCCGTGATACTGGAACGGGGCAAAGATGTTAAACAACGCAGGCGCGATTTGGCCAATATTAACAAACAGGGCCTGGTTAACCCCGAATCAAATTATTGCTTTGGCGAGGGTGGGGCCGGTACCTACTCAGATGGTAAGCTGTACACCCGATCTACCAAGCGCGGCGATGTAAACCAGGTGCTGAAAATGTTTGTTGCCCATGGGGCAGATGAAGATATATTAATAGATGCCCGCCCGCATATTGGTACCAACAAGCTCCCCCAGATTATTACCGCCATGCGCGAAACGATATTAAATGCAGGCGGCGAGTTTTTGTTTGATAGCAAAGTGACAGCCTTACTGGTTGAGTTTGGCAAGATAAAAGGCGTAAAACTGGCCAGCGGCGAAAAAATGACCGCTGATGCCGTAATCCTGGCAACGGGCCACTCGGCAAGGGATGTGTTTGAAATGCTGCATCATCAAAATATACTGATAGAGGCCAAGCCATTTGCTTTAGGTGTACGCATAGAGCATCCGCAGGAAATAATTGACCGCGCCCAGTACCATTGCGAAAACCGTGGTCCGGATTTGCCGCCATCCTATTATAATTTGGTTGAGCAGGTAGAGGATAGGGGCGTATTTTCGTTTTGTATGTGTCCCGGCGGTATTATAGCGCCCTGTGCAACCGCCGAAAATGAAATTGTGGTAAACGGCTGGAGCCCTTCAAAACGGAATAACCCATTTGCCAATTCAGGTACAGTAGTACAGATTAATATGGAAGATGTGGCCGGCAATGACACCGATCCATTCAAAATGCTCAACTTTCAGCACGAGGTGGAACGCGCCGCCTTTAAAGCTGGCGGCGGCAGCCTGGTTGCACCGGGTCAGCGTATGGTCGATTTTGTGGAAGGTCGTTTGTCAAATGATCTGCCCGTAAACTCCTACCTGCCGGGCACAAAGAGTACCGAACTGAAGGAGGTGTTACCCGGTTGGATTCACAAACGTCTGCAAAAAGCGTTGCCAGCTTTTGGCAGGAAGATGAAGGGCTATTATACCAACGAGGCGATTTTGGTGGGGGTAGAGTCGCGCACGTCATCGCCGGTAAAAATTCCCAGGGATAAAGAAACTTTGCAGCACCCCCAGGTTAAAGGATTATTTCCGTGTGGCGAGGGGGCCGGTTATGCGGGTGGCATTATTTCTGCTGCTATTGATGGTGTTAACTGCGCGCTGGCCGCTTTAAAAATATTAGTATGACAATTTCTGAAAAACTGAGTGCCGAATTACAAAAGATACTATCTGGCGATGCCTGGTATGGTTCGCCTGTTTATGATATAGTAGAAAGCATCGGCTTCGAGACCGCCTACGAAAAGCCGCCTGGATCTGTCCATAACATAGCCGAAATTGTTTTACACATGATAGCCTGGACAGAAGAAGTAATGGATAGGATGAATGGGCTTACGGCTGGCATACCCACCAGTGGCGACTGGCCCGAAACCGGTGCGCCTGACGAACAAAAATGGCAAAACTATGTTGATGATTTAAAGCTGGTGAACGTAAATTTGATTGGCGTTATCCAGAACTTCCCGCAGGAACAATGGGATGAGCCGATAAAAGACGAACGGAACCGCGAGATGGGAACAGGTGTGAGCTATGAAGAATTGATTAACGGACTTATTCAGCATCATATTTACCACTCCGGCCAAATTGCTTTATTAAACAGGATAATCAATGGCTGATAAAAAGACACTTATATTAGGAGCAACGCCCGATACCGGCCGGTACGCAAATCTTGCAGCCAACAGGTTGGTTGGTCATGGGCACAGTATAGTTAATGTAGGCATAAAAACAGGCGAGGTTGCCGGTGTGCCTATCGAGAAGCCCGAAGCCATTCATAATGATATAGATACGGTTACTTTGTATGTTGGCCCTCAAAACCAGCCACCACTGTACGATTATATTTTGAATACACACCCCAAACGTATTATATTTAATCCTGGTACCGAAAATTCTGAACTCAGGCGCATGGCCACTGAAAAAGGAATTGAAACCGAGTATGCATGTACACTGGTGCTATTATCAATAGGGCAGTATTAAAAGCCCCCTAACCCCCTGAAGGGGGAACAAAAAATTACAAAAGTACAGCTATGCCAATAAAAAACTCCCCCTTCAGGGGGCTGGGGGGCTCGCCAATATTCTTATCTCTTTAGGATAATAATTATTGATCCTGTTTGGCAATAGCTTAGCCCATCCTAAGGCTTGTCCCTCGTAGTTCATCAGGCTCCAGCCCTTTTCGGTAGGGTTTAGGTCGATGTTGTCTCGGCGAAGGTATTGAATAGCCTGGTCGGAGGTAAGTTCAGTTTGCAAGACCGCGTCCTTATTAATAATAGTACTTAAAGCCAGCTCATGGTCGGGTATCAAATCTTTCCCCATTAATTTACCCACGCGCACACCGGATTTTTTAAGGTACAGATGTCTTTGTAATATGTTCAGGCTTTCTTTATGCGCGCGGTTAATCGCCAGCCAATCTTCGTTCACTTTAAAATAATAGTAGTCGTCCGGGTTGTTAACGTATGCTTTCACCTGGTCAATTTCCTTACTGCTTATTTTTTGATGCATGTTGTTTTTAAAGGTGCCCAGTTCGCCGGTGTTGGTTCTCTTTTTAAGGCACGATGCAAATAGCCCCTCACCCTTAACCTTGCCCGGATAAAAGCGGTATCCCCATGCCTCTTTATCGGGCGATTGCGTTTCTACAATACCCCACTCCTTATATATAGGTATACGTACGCTTTCCAAATCAAATTCAAGGCAAAGCCAATCCAGTATATCTTCGTTTTCCTGATGCGAGTAAGAGCAGGTACTATATATAAGGTATCCGTCTTCTTTTAAGGCAGGGAGTATATCGGCCAGGATCCGTTCCTGTCGCTGGTGGCACAATTCCACATTGGCCTCCGACCACTCGTTCATTGCCTGCGGATCTTTACGAAACATGCCCGAGCCCGAACATGGTGCATCAACCAGGATAATATCGAAAAAGCTTTTTAACCGCCCAATGTCTTTCGGATCGTTATTGCTCACTATTACGTTTGCCTGTCCCCAACGGCTAAGGTTATCTGTTAATACAGGTACGCGTGTTTTAATAATTTCATTGGCAACCAACAAATCATCGGCATTAATGGCCGAGTTAAGGAGTGTACTTTTGCCACCCGGAGCAGCGCAAAGGTCAAGTACTTTTATTGTGCCATTTATATTTGGGCGGATATGTTTTAATATATTGTCAATAAACATCGACGATGCCTCCTGTACATAATAGCACCCGGCATGAAAAAGTGGGTCGAATGTGAAGGATGGGCGGGTGTTTAAATAAAATCCATCGCTACACCAGGCTACTTGTTCATCTGTTTTTAATGATGGATGCTTAAAAGGATTAAGCCTTATTGAGGTAGGCGCATCAGTAATTTGATGTGCTTTGATAAAATTTTCTTCGTCAAATCCATTTTCTGCGCTTAATGTTTGCAGGAAATTATCGGGGAACTGTTGCTCATTCATATACTTTGTAAATATACAAATTAGGTATATGCTATTGTTTATAAGATATTCGGGCGCTGTTGGGTTTTATTTAACGTTAGTTTACAGTTACTTGTAGAATTGTTTTAATTATTTGAAAATTTCTCTTGGTTGGTAAGTGGTTTTCTGTGTACATTTGTGGCCGCTCCAGAAAAAGGGCGTTGTTTTTTGAAGAGTTAGCGAATATAAAAAAGATCAAAAAGAGTGAAATTATCACTTGTTAAATCAAATTAAAATTCGCACTTTTGCAACCCGCAATCGAAGAGGAAGATCAAGTGAAAATGATCGGTTTCGGGTCTCCAAAAAAAAGAAAAAATAAGTTTTGGAAAAGTAAAAAGGTTTTCTACCTTTGCAGACCCAAACGGAGGGTTGCTTTGAGGAGCAAAAGAAGTTAAAAAGCCGGAGCGATTCCGGTAATAGAAATGACAAATCAGACAAGGCAACTTGTAAAGATTATATAGCGGATTCGGATGATGAAGCGGGAAAGTTCTTTTAAGAAATAGAAAATCATGTAGAGTAACAACTCAAACAAAAAGAAGCTGCAAGGCGGAAAAGAGTAAGAGGAGTTATGATAACAAACAAATGTTAGATACTGTATAAAGATACATAATTATACAGATTCTATTATTAATAATAGGGTCAGTGAACAAACGAGACATTTTACAATGGAGAGTTTGATCCTGGCTCAGGATGAACGCTAGCGGCAGGCCTAATACATGCAAGTCGGACGGGATAGAAGAGCTTGCTTTTCTTGAGAGTGGCGCACGGGTGCGTAACACGTATGTAACCTACCTTGTTCAGGGGGATAGCCTCTCGAAAGAGAGATTAAGACCGCATAACATTATGATATGGCATCGTATTATAATCAAATATTTATAGGAACAAGATGGGCATGCGGAACATTAGCTAGTTGGTAAGGTAACGGCTTACCAAGGCTACGATGTTTAGGGGATCTGAGAGGATGACCCCCCACACTGGTACTGAGACACGGACCAGACTCCTACGGGAGGCAGCAGTAAGGAATATTGGTCAATGGGCGGAAGCCTGAACCAGCCATGCCGCGTGCAGGAAGACGGCCCTACGGGTTGTAAACTGCTTTTGTACGGGAATAAACCTTTGGTCGTGACCAAAGCTGAATGTACTGTAAGAATAAGGATCGGCTAACTCCGTGCCAGCAGCCGCGGTAATACGGAGGATCCAAGCGTTATCCGGATTTATTGGGTTTAAAGGGTGCGTAGGTGGCTTATTAAGTCAGGGGTGAAAGACGGTAGCTTAACTATCGCAGTGCCTTTGATACTGATGAGCTTGAATGAACTAGAGGTAGGCGGAATGTGACAAGTAGCGGTGAAATGCATAGATATGTCACAGAACACCAATTGCGAAGGCAGCTTACTATGGTTAGATTGACACTGAGGCACGAAAGCGTGGGGATCAAACAGGATTAGATACCCTGGTAGTCCACGCCCTAAACGATGAATACTCGATGTTGGCGATATACGGTCAGCGTCTAAGCGAAAGCGTTAAGTATTCCACCTGGGGAGTACGCCCGCAAGGGTGAAACTCAAAGGAATTGACGGGGGCCCGCACAAGCGGAGGAGCATGTGGTTTAATTCGATGATACGCGAGGAACCTTACCCGGGCTTGAAAGTTAGTGAATTGAGCAGAGACGCTCAAGTCCTTCGGGACACGAAACTAGGTGCTGCATGGCTGTCGTCAGCTCGTGCCGTGAGGTGTTGGGTTAAGTCCCGCAACGAGCGCAACCCCTATGTTTAGTTGCCAGCACGTTAAGGTGGGGACTCTAAACAGACTGCCTATGCAAATAGAGAGGAAGGAGGGGACGACGTCAAGTCATCATGGCCCTTACGTCCGGGGCTACACACGTGCTACAATGGGCAGTACAGAGGGCAGCTACCTGGCAACAGGATGCCAATCTCCAAAAGCTGTTCACAGTTCGGATCGGGGTCTGCAACTCGACCCCGTGAAGTTGGATTCGCTAGTAATCGCGTATCAGCAATGACGCGGTGAATACGTTCCCGGGCCTTGTACACACCGCCCGTCAAGCCATGGAAGCTGGAAGTGCCTGAAGTGCGTAACCGCAAGGAGCGTCCTAGGGTAAAGTCGGTAACTGGGGCTAAGTCGTAACAAGGTAGCCGTACCGGAAGGTGTGGCTGGAATACCTCCTTTCTGGAGCAGTATCGATACATCAGTTATTGTAACAAGTTACCTACATGATTATTTCTTAAAATTGGTTGATTGGTTTATTGAGTTAGATTAAGTTGATAGGTTATATGCTATATATAATACAAAACAACAAATCAGTAATTCACTAATTCAGTCATTCAATAATTAAACACAAAAAGGAAACCCAAAAGATGAAGCCATCTATGTGGAGCGAAGCCGAAAGGTGAGCTGGGACACAGTTGGCAGTTCACAGTGGGCAGTAAAGAGCAGTTAGCAGTTGGCAACAAGAGCTAACTACAAAGCAGTACAAGCTGCAAACTGCAAACTAAAGACTGCAAACTGAAATATAGTCCTGTAGCTCAGCTTGGTTAGAGCACTACACTGATAATGTAGGGGTCAGCAGTTCAAATCTGCTCGGGACTACAAGCGCAGCGAAGCTGCGAGTGGGCAGTAAACAGTTCACAGTAGGCAGTAAAAAAAGGCTGCAAACTGCAAACTCAAAACTGCAAACTCATCTTAAGGGGGATTAGCTCAGCTGGCTAGAGCACCTGCCTTGCACGCAGGGGGTCAACGGTTCGAATCCGTTATTCTCCACCATGCCAGTTAGCAGAAGGCAGTTTACAGTGGGCAGTTAAAATAACTGCAAACTGAGAACGGCAGACTGCAAACTGACAAAACGTTCTTTGACATATTGGAAGAAGTAATAAAAAAGAGAAGACAACAGTATAGAGGACTGTTGCAGGCTTTTGAATATTGCGGAAAAGTAAAAAAGGAGAAAGGCTTCGGTCTTGCTACTTGATACTAAGTACTTGATACTAAAAACGGCAACAAGAATCAAAAAGCATACTATACGAGCAAAAGGCGTATAAGTAGAAGAAAGTAAGAAAGGGTACACGGGGGATGCCTTGGCTCTCAGAGGCGATGAAAGACGTGATAAGCTGCGATAAGCTACGGGGATTTGCAAATAAGATTTGATCCGTAGATTTCTGAATGGGGAAACCTAATTAGTTGAAGACTAATTGCATAAATGCGCAAACCTGCTGAACTGAAACATCTAAGTAAGCAGAGGAAGAGAAAATAATAATGATTTCCTGAGTAGTGGCGAGCGAAAGGGAAGAAGCCCAAACCAATTATGTTACGGCATAATTGGGGTTGTAGGACCACAACATGAAAATCAAACAAAACCGGAACGGGGTGGGAAACCCGGCCATAGAGCATGATAGCTGCGTACGGGTAATGAATGATTGGATAGTGGTATCCTGAGTACCGCGAGGTCGGAGACGCCTTGTGGGAATCTGCCGGCACCATCCGGTAAGGCTAAATACTCCTGAGAGACCGATAGTGAACCAGTACCGTGAGGGAAAGGTGAAAAGAACCCCGAACAGGGGAGTGAAATAGAACCTGAAACCGTGTACTTACAAGCGGTCGGAGCAGAGCAATCTGTGACGGCGTGCCTTTTGCATAATGAGCCTACGAGTTACTCTTTCCTGGCAAGGTTAAGTGTTTAAGACACGGATCCGAAGCGAAAGCGAGTCTGAATAGGGCGTATAGTCAGGGGAGGTAGACGCGAAACCTTGTGATCTACCCATGGACAGGTTGAAGGTGCCGTAACAGGTACTGGAGGACCGAACCGATAAACGTTGAAAAGTTTCCGGATGATTTGTGGGTAGGGGTGAAAGGCTAATCAAACTGGGAAATAGCTCGTACTCCCCGAAATGTTTTTAGGAACAGCCTGGCGGTTGAGTTAATAAGAGGTAGAGCTACTAATTGGGTGCGGGGGAGTCAAATCCTACCAAATCCAGATAAACTCCGAATGCTTATTAATATACGCTGGAGTGAGGCTCTGGGTGCTAAGGTCCAGGGCCGAGAGGGAAAGAACCCAGACCATCAGCTAAGGTCCCCAAATTACTGCTAAGTTGAACTAACGAGGTCCGATTGCACAGACAGCTAGGATGTTGGCTTGGAAGCAGCCATTCATTTAAAGAGTGCGTAACAGCTCACTAGTCGAGCGATCGGGCATGGATAATAAACGGGCATCAAGCAGTATACCGAAGCTATGGATTTGCAGCAATGCATCTGGTAGGGGAGCATTCTATTATCCGGCGAAGCAGGAGGGACAACCGACTGTGGAGGGAATAGAAAAGCAAATGTAGGCATAAGTAACGATAAGGCGGGAGAGAAACCCGCCCACCGAAAGACTAAGGTTTCCTGATCAACGCTAATCGGATCAGGGTTAGTCGGGGCCTAAGGTGAAGCCGAAGGGCGTAGCCGATGGACAACTGGTTAATATTCCAGTACTTTTTATAACTGCGATGCGGTGACGGAGTAGTGACACTGACGCGAACTGACGGAATAGTTCGTTAAAGGCCGTAGGTATATGGACTGTAGTTAAGTACGCAGACCATGCTGAAAGCTGATAGTATACCAAATCTTCGGAGGCGGTAATAGTTCAGGTAATCAGACTTCCAAGAAAACCCGCTAAGCTTCAGGTTATAAAAACCCGTACCGTAAACCGACACAGGTAGTCGAGGAGAGAATCCTAAGGTGCTCGAGTGAATCATGGCTAAGGAACTCGGCAAAATGGCCCTGTAACTTCGGGAGAAGGGGCGCTTTCAGCAATGGAAGCCGCAGTGAAAAGGCCCAGGCGACTGTTTAACAAAAACACATGGCTATGCAAAATCGAAAGATGACGTATATGGCCTGACACCTGCCCGGTGCCGGAAGGTTAAGAGGGGATGTTAGTCGCAAGGCGAAGCATTGAATCGAAGCCCCGGTAAACGGCGGCCGTAACTATAACGGTCCTAAGGTAGCGAAATTCCTTGTCGGGTAAGTTCCGACCTGCACGAATGGTGTAACGATCTGGGCGCTGTCTCAGCCATGAGCTCGGTGAAATTGTGGTATCGGTGAAGACGCCGGTTACCCGCAACGGGACGGAAAGACCCCATGCACCTTCACTACAACTTAACATTGATATCGGATACAGGATGTGTAGGATAGGTGGGAGACTGTGATCCAGCTTCGCTAGGAGTTGGTTAGTCAACGTTGAAATACCACCCTTTCTGTATTTGGTGTCTAACTCTGCACAGCGGAGGACATTGTTTGGCGGGTAGTTTGACTGGGGTGGTCGCCTCCAAAAAGGTAACGGAGGCTTTCAAAGGTAAGCTCAGTACGCTTGGTAACCGTACGTGGAGTGCAATAGCATAAGCTTGCTTGACTGTGAGGCAGACAAGCCGAGCAGGGTCGAAAGACGGATATAGTGATCCGGTGGTTCTGCATGGAAGGGCCATCGCTCAAAGGATAAAAGGTACGCTGGGGATAACAGGCTGATCTCCCCCAAGAGCTCATATCGACGGGGAGGTTTGGCACCTCGATGTCGGCTCGTCACATCCTGGGGCTGGAGAAGGTCCCAAGGGTTGAGCTGTTCGCTCATTAAAGTGGCACGCGAGCTGGGTTCAGAACGTCGCGAGACAGTTCGGTCCCTATCTGTTGTGGGCGTTGGAAGTTTGAGTGGGGCTGACCTTAGTACGAGAGGACCGGGTTGGACTAACCTCTGGTGAATCTGTTATGGCGCCAGCTGTATTGCAGAGTAGCTACGTTGGGAATAGATAAGCGCTGAAAGCATCTAAGTGCGAAACTAGCCACAAGATGAGACTTCCATTGAGGGTCGTAGCAGACTACTACGTTGATAGGTCATAGGTATAAAGGTGGTGACATCATAGCCGAGTGATACTAATTGCCCGAAGCTTTCTCATAGCAGGTAATAATAGTGGTTGATGGCAAATGGATCATAGTTCATAGTAATATGTACGATGAACCATGAACTATCAACCATGAACAGACTAATATTGTTGTTTTCTCTGATTAATTACTTCTTTCAATAATATGTCATTGTTAAGGCAGAAAGGCCAAAGGATAAAGGCAAAAGGTATTAAAAACCTTTCACCCTTCACCTTTAAGCTTTCACCTCGACATTAAAAATATTCAGGTGCCTATATCGGCGGTGTCTACCTCTTCCCATTCCGAACAGAGAAGTCAAGCCCGCCAGAGCCGATGGTACTGCGGTAAAACGTGGGAGAGTAGGTCGGTGCCAAATCTTAAATCAAGCCCTTGCTGGAAACAGTCAAGGGCTTTTTTGCGTTCCATTGGTTCACTGGTTCATTAGTCATTGGTGTTCGGTTAGATACTATACCGTTCGGGTGTTCGGGGGCGAACACTTATATTGTTTGCAATCAGTAGGTTAAGTGTTTGGGCAATCATAGAACATGCAATTCACAGGCTGATCAACGCCTCCGTTCGCAGGCATAGCCATGTTATAATCCATTAATCTTCAGAATAGCACAGCGGAATAGGGTATCCCTGCCGGCACCTTGTCAGCTCCTTATCTGCCACCATGAGGCCACTATCGGTCACCCTTGATGCTGCCAATATGCACCCTTCGGGTACCGGGGTTTGGGTGTGGGCTGTTTTTGGCAGGTGCTGAGTGGGAAAGTCCATCATGGGTTATCAGAAAAAAAGGGGGCAAAAGTTTGGGGCGCTGGTATTGTTAGGTTACTGACAAAGTTGTGTCACCATTTTTGTTGGTGGGGCGTGGTAAATTTGTGAGGGTCGGGTTCGGGGGGCGGGTTGCGGTGTTTGTAGATGATTGGTGGGGTTTATAGCATCGCGCCTTCCGTTACCATCTGCCAACTACACCCCAACTCCCCCCCGTAACCCGAACCTCCCAACCCTCAATCCCCAACCACCATGCTTAGCCTACAATTCACCGAAAAAAACAAAACCCCGAAAGGCCCCTCGGCCGATCAGCTGGCCTTCGACCACGTGGAGGCCGACCCGTATAACCCCAACGCGCTCTTCCACATTTATAAGGCCAACCAGTGGATGGCTATGGAGCAGGAGGCCGAAACGCCGCAAATGCTGTTCGGCCGGTTTTGGCTGCAGGGCGAGCTGTGCATCCTGTTTGCCGATACCAATATGGGCAAAAGCATCCTGGCGGTGCAGCTGGGCCAAAGCATTGCCGCGGGCAAGGCCATCCCCGGGTTCGAGATGAATGCCGAGCCCGCCCCGGTGCTGTACATCGATTTTGAACTGGCCGGCAAACAGTTTGAACAACGCTATACCGACGAGCGCGGCACCTTCCGCTTCAGCGACAATTTTATGCGCGGCGAATACAACCAGCTATACAAACACTACAGCCCCACCACCCGCTTTAATGATGATGTGATCGAGGCCCTCACCCGCGGCATTAAAACCACCGGCGCCACCGTGCTGATTATCGATAACATTACCTGCATGCGCAAGGGTACCGAACGCGCCAACGAGGCCCTGCCCCTCATGAAACAGCTTAAATACCTCAAAACCCGCCACGGCCTCAGCATCCTGGTGCTGGCCCATACCCCCAAGCGCAACCCCGCCATGCCCATTAGCCGCAACGATTTGCAGGGCAGCAAAATGCTCATCAACTTTGCCGACAGCGCCTTTGCCATCGGCGAAAGCAATAAGTGGACCGGCTACCGATACCTTAAACAAATAAAACAGCGCAGCACCCAGGAAACCTACGGCGCCGAAAACGTGGTTCAATGCAAACTGGTGCGGCGCGACAGTTTCCTGCAATTCAACTTCGAGGGCACCTGCCACGAGCTCGACCACCTGCTTACCAGCACCCAGCAACTGCGCGACCGTAACGCCAACCAGGTGGCCCAGCTTCACGCCCAGGGCCTAAGTCAGCGCCAGATAGCCGCCCGCCTCAAACTCGGCCTCGCCACGGTTAATAAAATGATAGGATGGGCGAGGGATTAGATGTGCAGATGTGCAGATTTCAGATGTGCAGATGTGCGGATTTCAGATGTGCGGATTTCGGATGTGCAGATTTTTTGTCCCCTCGGGTTCTCTCAACGAGGAACCTGAGGGGACGGTGCCTGTTGTATCCAAATAGCTCATCGCCAGGCACGCGCCCTCAGGGTCCTTTTTCAAAGAGACCCCGAGGGGACATAGTTTTGCACCGTTTTAAAAAACTTCTGGGTTATGTCGGCGTCTTTGTTATAGTCTATACTGCATTGTTCATATATGTCGGTTATTTTCAGGTAAAAGCGCCTTTCACTGGCACGTATCTCCCTAATCCTGTCCAGTAACTCATCAAAATAATCTTTACCCAGGGGTTTACCTTGTTTTAAGCGTTCATCGTCAAGCACAAAGCCTTTGATGATATATTCGCGCAGGGTTTTGGTAGCCCAGATCCTGAATTGCGTGGCTTCAAAACTGTTTACCCGGTACCCAACCGCTATTATAGCGTCGAGGTTATAAAATGCCGTAGAATAATTTTTACCATCACTGGCAGTTGTTTCCATTTTGGAAACAACTGAAGCCTCCACGAGTTCATTGCTTTCAAAAATGTTTTTCAAATGCTTACTTATTGCCGGTACTTCTACCCCAAAAAGTTCGGCCATACGCTTTTGCGTAAGCCAAAATGTTTCGGCGTTAAAAATCACTTCAACTTTTATATTGCCTGCGGGGGTGCTATAAAAAATAATATCATTTGATTGCGAAAATTCACCCATATTCAAAACCATATTTTGTTAGTCGTTTTAAAGTTAGCTATAATTATTAGCAATTTAACGCGCTTTAAACTCAAATGCGATTTCGGAATTCGGATGTTCGATTTCAGATTTTTTTATTTTCGGATTTCGGAGTTAGCGTTTAGAATTTACCCCTCACCTCCGCGCAGATCAGCCAAAAAAAGTCTTGCTACCCGATACTTACTACCTGATACTAAAAGCCCCGCATAAGCCAAAAAAATCTTGCTACTTACTACTTGATACTAAATGGGCGTTCCCTGCGGGCCGGGCTGTGCGCTCATACGCCTGCAGGCATTACGCTCATGGGCCTGTATCCGCTGCCATCCCTAACGCGAACGCGGGGAAACAAACCCAAGTACGGCACCTTTGGTATAAATGCTGAAACGGTTTAGCGCGAACATTAAAATGAGTAAAGGCGGAAGATGCTAATACGTTTTAGCACAGGTGTTGAGTAAAGGTTTGAGCGTTGGCTCACCTGTGCTTTGATCTGTATTTGTTTAAAGGAAGTCACAAGTGATCCTCCCACACGCAGCCGCACAACACTTGCGCTAAGGGGGAGGGGTGTAAATAGTCGCGTTGTTTTTATAATCAATTTGTTTTTATATATTTATATGTTGCCTTTAACCTATAAATCACTACAATGTCAAATATTCAAAAATGGCAAAAATCGCTGCTACCATTTATGCAGATTGCCATTGTTTTATTAACTGTTTTTTATCTCGTCGCCTCGTATTTGCAATTTAATGCAGTTACAGAAAAAATCCAGAAGCCAATTTCAGCAGATTTGAGCAAGATAACGGATGTCTACACATTGGGCAAAATGACGAACAATGCAATTACTTCTGCGGATAAAAAAATGATGATTCAGGCAACTTTTGAGGCCTATACGGTGCAAGCTAGGCAGCAAAATTTAGAGGTTCTTTTAATGAGCCGCACCTGGATAAAGTATCTAGGTTTTATCACTGGAATGATATTGTGCGTCGTCGGATGTACGTTTATTTTGGGCAAGCTAAGCGATAAAAATCCAACCTCTGGCACGGCCACTGTTAGCCAAGCACAGGTCAGTATAAAATCGAATTCGCCAGGGCTTATTATGGCTGCTTTGGGTACAATACTTATCGTAACTTCAATTATAACTCATCAAAACATAGAAAAAACGGATGGCAATATTTATCTTAATAGTGATGTAAATACATCGGTCATTGTTCACGATACCGTAATACTAACAAAATTCAAGGAACAAATAGGAAAGGGTACTTTAAACCAACACCCGAATCCGGAAGTTAAACGGCCACCTGGTTTTTAACCGAATATACCATGAAGAAATTAATACTCGTTTTCGTTGTTTTTTCCACAACCCTTGCGAATGTAAATTGCCAGACAATTTCAAGAATAGATACTAATTTTAAAGCAGGGCATTATCAGATGGTTGTTGATGAAATTGATATATACCTCAAACATCATTTACCGACGCTCAATTTAGATCTGATGAAAATTAGCAGCCTTTGTTTGTTGGGTAAGTCAACCTCTTCTAACGAGGCATATGATTACATAATTCATGCCTATCGTTTGTCTGGGAATGACGAACTACTGATTAATCAAATGAAATCGAGTTGCGACGGACAAACAATTGAAAATCTGCATAATATTACTGCTGCGACGCCGAGTGCAAGTGTCAAACTTCCAGGAATCTCCGGAAAGCTGGGTAGAACTACACATCAATTTAGTTTGGCGAAAGCCGGAGACACCGTGAAAATAATACATCCTATAACTTATGCTGAACTAGGTGCCCGATGCTTAATGGTAGATACAAACAAAACGGACAGTGCGAAGCTTTTTTATAGTAGATTGTATGATTCGTTTAAATTTAAAAATTATGAGTTAAACATATCCGGTAGCTTTGTTATTACAACAATTGGGCTGCATATATCTAAAGATGAGTTTAACAGTATCGTAGCGAAACTAAATACGTACTATAAGTTTTATATTAATCAGTACGGAATGCAGGCTTCTCACAATTATATTCAGATATTTCTGGCGGCCGACGCAAAAGAACTAAACAAATTCTCTTCCAAGGTACACGGGTTCCGTTCGCCCTCGTATAGTCTGGGTTACTCAAGCTTTGAAGATAATTGTATTGCATCTATTGCTTATGTTGCCGGGAAGCCTTTAATGGGTAGTACTTGTCATGAGTTATTCCACATCTTATCCCACAATTCATTTCGGAGTTTACCGCCTTGGTTGGAAGAAGGGATGGCTTCCCTTTATGAAGTATCAGAAATTAAATCTGACAGTACTATTTCGGGATCCAATAGCTGGCGGCTTCAATTTCTGGCCTACCATCATTTGAGTGTTCAATTTAAAACAATGAGATTGAATGAGCTTCTTTCAAAAAATTGGCAAACATTTAACAAAACAGATGAAAAACACTGGTCTAATCAAAGCCTGAATTACGCTTACAGTCGTTACCTGATGCTTTACTTACAGCAAATGGGAACCCTTGTTCCATTTTTTAAGGAAGCATCTTCCTATTCGTATATGAACATTGTGATTGATCCAGTTACCGATTACGAAAACATAGTAAACAAATACACCACTAAATTACAGAATTTCGATGAGTTATTTAAAGCATGGGTGTATAAACAATACTTGGCAAATAAATATTTGACCGATTAATATGGGATAGTATTATAAATAAGATCCAAATTTTTGAGGAAGTTCTTTTAACCCTTATTCGGATCATCTCGAACAGCAATTTACCTGCACTTTTTGTTAAGCTGTAATTCCTTTTTAACGTTGTAAGGCTACCGGCACAAATAAGAATTGTAACCTCTGGCCAAGCTTGGTTGGAAGGCGGTGACAATTCTATTTTTTGACATCCTATTTGGTGCCCTTTGCTGGTACACGCACGTCGTGGCCGTTGCACAACTTAGCCGCGAAAAAAATATACGTTTTGTAGTCGTTTGACATGCTGAGATTTGAATACTGGCAAACTTGTTTCTATCAATTGTTGAATATTTAAATCTCAGATGGTTGATCGGCAAGATTTCAAGCCTTGTAATTTATGCCCTTGGTTGTGCAACAGCCACGAGACGCGTACCCCTGTGGATGGGCATTGCCGTAACGAGGAAAACAAACCGGGCATTCAAAAATTAGTCAACTAATGATTTTATTGGTGTTTATTTTTATACCTTGCTTAACCAAATTCTAAACCTATGTCAATCACAAAAACTCGAAAAATCGCATTTAACACAATTATAAAAAGGAAATGGGGCTCTGGCGATGAAAGCCCATATTTTGAAATGGCAGAAATAGTCAAGTATGTTTTAACGCTTGGCAAAAAAGAAAAACAGTTCGAAATGAAAGACGACAAATTTTGTCTTTTACAAACTGCAAAAACTGAGAAAGTTGCCAACGGTACAGTTATAACTGGGTTCTTTAAAAGTGCGAGACATACGTTTAGGCCAAATCTTTTAGATCGAACTACAGGAGACGAAAGACCTAGTCCAAAAAGGCTATCTGAAGGTGATATTGAAAAAACACATTTCGCTATAAAAATAATAGTAGATGAAGTATTCTTAGTTGTCGAAATAAATGGGAATGGTGTGTCGTCTAATCAAATCGTCGAATATTTCAGCGTTTTTACTAAAAAATACCTTACATCGAAGCAATTGCCAAAAAACTTCACCGTTAAATTTTTCAAAATGGGAAGGCCGGATTTCTTAGCAGAAATCAAATCGATGAAAAGAATTAAACTAGCAAAAATATATTTTGACAAAAAACTTTTGGGGAGTAGTTGTTTGGCGTTCTCAAACAGGACGAGCAATCTGCAACGAGATTTGGAACTTACTGTTAAA
Source organism: Mucilaginibacter sediminis (assembly GCF_051903035.1). NCBI lineage: Bacteria > Pseudomonadati > Bacteroidota > Sphingobacteriia > Sphingobacteriales > Sphingobacteriaceae > Mucilaginibacter > Mucilaginibacter sediminis. Next base: position 4,522,619 of record NZ_CP170602.1, on the reverse strand, counting down.
GCCGATAAAGGAAACGATATTTCTGAAACGGCCATTGATTTTTATAACTCTTTTACGGACAGTATTAAAACCAGCGTTTCAAAAGTAAGGATAGAGGGCAAAGACAGTAATGGAACAGAGGTTGCGTTAGATACTTCATTTATGGAAAAGCTTGACAGTGTAAACGTTTCAGTAAACGTCACAACCGGAGAGGTAGAAAGCACTGAAATTTTATCAGCTTTAAAAGCATTTACAAAGGATTTGAAATAGCTATGTGGTTATTAGTTTTTATAGAATATTTTAGAACAACCAATACCAAAGCGTTATTGCTAAATTTGGCAATAGCGGCATTGATTTGTTTTGGAGTATTTTGGCTACCTAACCCCGACAGCTTAATCAAGCTCATAGAACAATTTATTAATAATTCTACAAGTGTTTTGAGTTTATTAGTTGGTTTTACAGTGGCGATGTTTACATTATTAATTACTGCATCTAATCCTAACATTGATGAAATTAAATCCACACCGACCGATTATATTTTATACGACGAAAGGGTTAGCATATACAAGATGTTATTGATCAAAATGGTTTACATTATTCTTATAGAAAGTATATTGTTACTGTTTAACTTATTATATCCTTTCTTTTTTGAATCGAGTACTAAGCTTGGGAAAATATTTTTTGGGATTGATGCGTTTTTACTTACTCATATTATTTTAGCCAATATCAACAATACTGTCGATTTATATTTTGTACTAACTAAAAAGAATTAAGTCAACCGTCTGCTAGTGCACACGTGTCGCGTGTGTTGTTTTCCAATTACCTAATGCCGAACTGAAAGAAGACATACTGACATATAGACATCGTGATAGGCCACAAGGGAGACCCTTGCGGCCGCAGGCGCACATGCGACACATGTGCGCCTGCGGCAGTTATGCTTTTGAAAATGGCGTTTTCATAAGCCAATCATAAATCTCCTCTATATAAGAAAGTTCGTCACCCGTTACGTAATATGTATGAGAATTTTCGTTCCTAATTCTATTTAACTCGACTATCCATTTTGTTTTCGCCTCTTTCCCACCCGATATTTTTTCCTCACCTGGTTTAGTAAACGTGTGCTCGAATAGTTTTTGCCAGTTTTTTAAAATGATCTCTCTATAATCAATTAAATGTAATTGATCCCAAGGTTCTTTTTCATCTTCTTCATCGTCTATTTCACGATTTTTTTTCGCAGCTAAGGCTATAGCTTCAGAATAGGTCTTTTCTGGAACGCCTTTTTTGAACCAATTTTTGCCAAACTCTTCCTCTAATTTTTGTTGTACAACTCCTTTTAGATAAGTATTTTCTATTTCTCTGATATATTTAAATGCAGCTTCATTGTTTTCTTTTTCCTCCTTCTTTATGTACTCATTTAGGCCTTCAAAATGTATTTCAGGAAAATCTTCCCTTAAGGCGATTTGCAGTGTTCTCCAATATTTGGCATCGCCAGGCGTCCCGTATGCAGATTTTAGTTCATTTATTTTTATCTCATCAATTCTTTTATAAAATTGAACTATTGTATTTAAATAAATCCTAGTCTCTTCAAATATTTCTTTAACAGATGTATTCTTATCAATAATATCATGATTTAACAAATGATTGATGCAATCATTTAGAAGCATAGTCAAGCCATAAAAACCTTTATTTATTACTATTATGTTTCCTTCTTGACTCCATAACTCTTCGAGTTCATCTTTTAAGTAACCAAAACAGGTTATTAAAAAATCCGAAATATTATGATAGGCCCTGTTAAGGTTTCCTGTGTAAAAAGTACCTGTCTTTTCAACTTCTTTAGCTTTTACTTTTCCTAAAAAGTCACTCTTTGATAATGCTATTCCAATCTGTTGGGTTGAAATGGCCTTTTTATCTTCGCCAATAGATATTTTATTAAAGAACGGTGAATTTCGATCCTCACCTAATTTTATGGCTATTCTTGATTTTAGCGCCCTGATTTGATCTATGTAACTTTCAGAATCCCACAGTAGATCTGCGTCTAGAGTATTTCTTAAATCTTTAGATACCGGTTTTTGATTTTCATTAATTTGCATGAATAATCTTACCTGTTCAGAGCGTTCTAAGTTCACCAAAGCAACAACTGGTATTGTATTTGTATTTTTATATCGTGAGTTTGAATAGCCATATAGACGATGTTGGCCATCTATTATATACGCTGCTCGATATTTTTTGGGAAGATGAAGTATGCCTATCCTTGATATTGCCTCCAATACTTGATTACTACTCCTTTCAAAAACTAGTTCTTTGTTTTTATCAAGGACAATATTTATTATCACAGAATTTGGGAAATACCCTCCTTCATCTTCGATAAATTTGTGTATTTCTTTTAGTCGAGTTTTTTTTATTAGCCTTTGATAGGTGGGCATCATATTTTCGTTGGCCTTATTTCTATGTAAAACATATCCAATTTTTAACAGTTTTTCCGGTTCAATTGAAAATGAATAATAAATATGCCCCCCCATCTTGCCTTCTATCGCAGGGATCCTATTTTCTAAATCTGGAATTTCTTGTCCAGAGAACAATGAACCTAAAAGTTGGTATCTTGCCGCAATCCCTAATTGGGAATGAAGGGAGTAGTAGTAATCAATTACTTCTTCTGAAAAGTGGGCTGCATCTATTTTAGCCAAAATGGCCTCATCATCCGTAGAAATCCCAATATTTCGTGTGGCTAAAATATATTTGAATTTTGGCTTTGTATGGGGATACAGGGCAAGAATGGAATTAATAATACCCGCTTTTTTATATTTTAAATCTTCCAGTTCTTTCGTAAAAGTGCATTGTGTATTCTTTAAAGAAGATCGACAATCAATAATAAGTACTGTTTCTTCATCTTTGGCAAACACATCAATCCTATGTACTAATGACAAATCCTTTTTATCATAGGGAAAATCAAAACTCTCTCTATTCAAAGTTTTAAAATCTAATTGGGCAAAAAGAGCCCAGACCTTATCTTTAAATAACGTTTCATTGGTTTTGGGTTTTGAAATTTTTGTTTTTGATTTTAGTATGGCGTCAACCTCCCAACCATCTTCGAGTTTTTCTTGAAGAGCGGAAGAGCCGTTGTTAAAACTTTCCTTATAAAAGTCGAGTTTTTTAGTTCTCAGCAATTTCTGTATTTCCTCTTCGTCAGATATAATATTACTAAAAATTGAATCCCGTATCTGTTCTGTCATAACTTAATGTTTGTAAAAAATAATTCCGTTGTTTGTCCCCGTGTAGCTTTCCTTCCACCTATGGAATTTCCTCTGGATAACTCCGTTTTTTTGTCTCCTTTTTCAAATATTTCATTTATGGTTGCGTGATCTGCATTAGTTAAAATATAGAAAGCCCCCATATTTTTAATTTCATCAATCATGCTACTTAATCTATATTGGTCATCAAGAGAAAATATTTTTTCGTTATATTTAATAAATCCATTATTGTTGTGAGATACAGTGTAGGGTGGATCAAGAAATACCAAATCTCCAGGTTTTACATTTGTTAAAATTGAATGAAAGTCGTCCCGGAAAATCGTCGTGTTGGATAGAGCCAAACTCGCTATTCGTAACCCGTTGCTATTTAAGAAATAATCTTTTTCCCGAAATCCATATGGAACGTTATATTTCCCTTTTAAATTAACACGATAGATTCCATTATAAGATGTTTGATTGAGGTATATAAATTGTGCCGCACGATCTAATTGGTCATCATAAATAGTTTCCCTTATTTTATAATAGTATTTTTCTTCATTTTTAAACGACTTTAATTTTTCGATAACGCCATCGACGTCGGTTTTTATTGTTTGGTATGTCTCGATTAATTCACCATTTAAATCTGAAAGAAAAGAATGACATTGCGGCGATAAATAAAAATATGTAGATCCTCCACCGAGAAAAGGTTCGTGGTAGTTGTTAAAACTGGATCTCTTGACTTCGGCTAAATATTTAATAAGCCACGATTTTCCACCAGCCCATCTTAAAAAGGGCTTTGCTATTTCTATCATGTTTGGGTTTAGGCCCTTCATTATTAGGCTGATGAATGTACTGATAAAATTTTGTTTATCAAATAGTTCTATATTTGTATTAACGGTGGTTTGGCAAAGAATTAAATCGTTGCCGTTCTTAGTGCAAGTCTCCTGTGATTGCCTGCAGGTTAGGTAACTTGTGACTTATATCCGAAACCTTTCACAAAGCAAAAGTCGGCCATCGCGCAAAATGTATTGCTCAATACTTTCGCTAAAAAGTGCAATATGTTGATGGCAGTTTCATTGTTTGTCTCTGCGTAGCTGGTGGGTAGTTTATCCATCATGTTCACTAATCGTTTCTAATAAATAGTATGAATGTTGAAAATATATATTTGGTTAAAGTAACTTTGATTAAATAATATTGATATGCCAACCGCAACCCAACTAAAAATACTTGTTGAAAAACTACAAACAGAATTAGGTAAAGACTATGAATTATCCTATAAAGGTGTTTACCTGTATGTAAAAGTTCCTTATAAAGATGATCGTAAAAATAAGGAAGTTGAAATCCTTGAAATGATTAAACGAATTGATGATGATAAAAACGATGGGTACCTCCTAAAGATTATATATGAAGATGAAGTTATAGAGGGTATATCATATAGAAGGGAGATTGCCGAAGATTTAAATGTGTCATTACAAATTGCTGGTAACGTTTACTTACAACAATCTAAAATATATATCGATATTAAGGGTGGCAGCACTGATACAAATCATGCATTAACATTAAAAGATATCAGTAAAGCCGTAGTTAGGCATACCTATTTTGAAGTTATAAAAGAGTATCCTTATAGAAGTCAACCAATAATTTTCCACCTAAGATTTATAGGTGGTACCATCGACTTTGCAATTGGGACTTCAAATAATTTGATATTAGAAAAATTGGAACCGTTGGATAAGTTGGATGTGAAAATTTTGGAAAACTTATGCACCAATCAAAATGAAGGCTTTCAGGAAATATCTTATTTACCCGATTATTCAAAAGACGAATTTGTTTTTTCTTTAGAGAGGCTTGCAGGTAATGATGTTATTGAAATAGAAAATTTTAACCCTGATACGTATATTAACGTTTACAATAATGGGCGGGAAAAAGATAATTTTCCAACATCGTTCCAAGTGAAGTTAAATGATAGTAAGTACCTGAGATATTTTTAATTCGTTATAAATGAAACTTGTGGTGAAGCATAGGGCGGCCATGGCAAAGTCCGCTTCCGCCGCTGCCGCAAGGGTCTCCCTTGTGGCCTTCATGCAAATCGCAACGCTCATTTGCAGCATAAATCAAAAATCTATCCCGCAACCCACGTTAGTGATGGCAGTGGATACCGGCCTCGCGCCTAATGCCATGTGTGCGTATGAACGTACAGCACGGGCCGCAGGCAACGACATTTTAAATTCAAAAGTTAAAATTCAAAAGTCAAAAAAGGGAATCGGTCATTAGTTCATTGGTTCACTGGTTCATTAGTTCATTGGTGGGATGGTGGGTTAGGAGTAGGCTTGTTGATTTACTGGTTCATTAGTTTATTGGTGGATGGTGGGGGAGTTGTATGCCGGCGGAACCGGAATCCGTTGCTTCTGCCTCCTGCCAATGCTATTCATAAGGAATTAAGATTGATTTAATACGGAATACCGAATGCCCGATATCGAATAATGAAGGAGAATCTTCGGCGTTGGACATTCGAAATTCGGTGTTCGATATTATTTGTCCTCCTGTTTTTCTTAACTTAACAGCACGGCCCCTTCCTCCGTGAAAGGAATGGCGCATTCCCTCAATTTATTTCTTCCGGACACCTGTGTTATAACCCCCAACAACGGCGCGGCGCTTCATAAAAAAGGTTCGGTTGCCTAATTCAACCGAACCTTTTTTATTTGGATTTGCCCACTACCCACTGCCCACTGCCCACTGCAAACCGCCCACTTAATTATTGCCTTTCACCCTGCCTTTTTCATCGTCGGCGCCGCTGCGGTGCTGGCGTACTTTGATGGAGTTGTTGCCAAAGTTGTAGGTAAGGGTAAGCCGGCCTACCCTCGAGTCGTTTCGTTGCCTGATATCGAAGTTGTTGCCAAGCTCGTTGCTGCTTAGGTTATTGCGGCGGATGTTAAATACATCGTCGCAAGCCACTTTGACATTCAGCTTTTTATTATAGAAGGATTTGCTGAGGCCAAGATCGACCGAGTAACGGGGCCTTATTTTATAAATACCGTAGGTTAACCTGGATTGGTAATCGCCCATAACCTCTAACCGGGCGCCGGCAAACTTAAAGGTTTGGGTTGTACGTGCCTGGTACGCCCACTGGCCATTGTTAAAGTTGAAGCCTGCAAGCGAATCGGATTTAAAGCCGAGGTAAAAGGCTGTTACGTTGATATTGCCTTCCCACCATTTGGTAATGGTGAAGGGGGTGTTGATGTTGGCATTGTAGCCTGTTTGCGTTTGCAGGTTTTTATTGGTTTGAAATGTTTTTTCGCCTTCGGTTAAAATCAGCTCGGTAATGGCATCGGTGGTGCGGCTGTAGCCCAGGCTAACATTAATGGTTTTATTATAGGTGTAGTTAAACTCGAAGTTTTGGGTATACTGCGGGTTAAGGAAGGCATTACCTTTTTGAAAGGTATACGGATCGAGATAAAAAATGAAGGGGTTAAGCGCATCATAACCAGGCCTATCAATACGGCGGCTGTACGACAGGCTTACCTCGTTTTTATCATTGATGGTGTGGTTAATAAACGCGCTTGGGAAAAAGTTAAGGTAGCTGCGGTTTACCGGCGTGCTGCCAATAAGGTTGCCGTTTGATTGGGTATGCTCGGCACGCAGGCCCACCTGTATAGATGTTTTTTTGAACTGCTTGTTCAGGTTAAGGTAGCCGGCTTCAATTTTCTCGTCGTAAATAAAGTGGTTGCTGCGGCCTTTATCGTTAATATATACGCCGCTGCTGTCAATCTGGGCCCTTAAATCGTTATCGGTTTTAACGTTACTGTATTTGGCGCCGGCTTCCAGTTTTATGGTTTTGGTAAGCGGTTTGGTATAATCAACCTTGGCAGTATATATGGTAATGGTTGACGGGCTTTGGTTACGCAATAACTGCGACGGGCGCTGCGGGCTGCCATCGGCTAAAAAATAATCGGTAGTGTATTGCGCGTTGTTGCTGTTGTTAAATTTAGAGTAATCAAGGTCGAAGCTTAGTTCCTGGCCGCTGGTGTCAATTTTAAGCCTGTCGTTAAGGTTAACGGCTATGTTTTTGTAGGCCTGCTCAAAAATTGAATTGGTGCGCAGCGATGAATCGGCAGCGCCATATTTGGTGCCTATTATGGTAGATGTGCTGTTGTGGTTGTTTTCGGTATTTGAATAGCCGCTTACCACAAAGCCAATGGTATGTTTGGGGGTAAGGTCGTAGTCGGCGCCAATGCGGTAATTATTATAATGATTGGCATCGGGCATAAATGACTGCTGGTTAAAATAGTTGGTAACCCCCTGGGCGTTGCTCACCACGCGGTCGAGCAGTAAGTCGTGCGCGCGTTTGCTGTCGCCGCGGCTAAAAGTGCCAAACACATTCAGGTTGCCATCCTTATGGTTAAGGTTAAGGCTGCTGTTATCTCTCCAATACCTGCCTTTGGCCACGCCGGCCGTAATACTGCCATTGGTACCCGACTGGGCATTCTTTTTTAATTTAATGTTGATGATACCCGAGTTACCCGCGGCATCATATTTGGCCGATGGGTTGGTAATAATTTCGATAGATTTAATGGTATTGCCATCCGTTGAGCGTAACAGGGTAGCCAGTTGCGCGGCGGTAAGGTAGGTAAGCTTATCATTAATCATTACGGTTACACCCTGTTTGCCTTTAAGGCTGATGTTATCGTCTTTATCAACGGTTACGCCGGGGGCCCGTGCCAGTATTTCCATAGCGGTGTTGCCGGCGGCGAGTACGCTGCCTTCTACATTCATTACGGTGCGGTCAATTTTGCGTTCAACAAGCGGTTTGGCGGCGGTAACGGTAACCGTTTTTAAAGTGGTATTGCCGGGCTGCATGTTTAAAACGGGCACTTCAACCTTAGTTGAGCCTTCGGTAACGGTAAAAGGTTTGCTCACCGCTTTAACATAACCTACAACGGTGGCTTTTACCAGGTATTTACCCGCGGGTATTTTATCAAAGGAGTAAACGCCATTATCGTTACTTAAAGCGCCTTTAACTATGGTGGAGTCGGTTGCTTTTATGATGCTTACGCTGGCGTAGTCAAGCGGTTTGCCCTGGTCATTTACCAGCGAGCCTGATACTTTGGCGGCACCCGTATTGCCGGTTTGGGCAAAGGACGCGCTCCAGCTGATAACTACAAGCAGGAGTGTGTATAATATATGGTTGATTTTAGTTTTCATTATTGTGTTGTTAAAAAGTTTGGGCAATACAATGCCGTTAAGGAAAATAGCTCCTTTTAAAATTTGTAAATAAGTTTTTAGCTGTTTTGGCGGTGGCCTTAAGTGTGTTTAGTAGTTATTTGATATAAGCTTTTTATTCATAGTGTATGTCAGTTTAAGGCTGGCCAAGGGGCAAGTGCCTTCGCCGGGACCTGATCTGTAATTTTTGTGTCTTTTTGTATTAAGATGCACAATAGGGTACTTTGGTTACAGAGAAATTAAACTTTTTAACGCAGGGAATAAATTTTTAGCAATATTTATGATAATGGCCTGGCCTATTGGCTGGCTGCTACCGGGTTGGGTTGGCGCAGTAACAAATGGATTTGGTTTAACGGCAGGTGGCGGGCTTGGGGTAAATGTAACGCAATAAAAAGCAATAATAAGCCCGCTAAATAATAGCAGGCTTATATATTTTACAACTGATCGCATTTTACGCTATACAACGATGTGGTTTTATTGCTGATTTGCATTTTTAAGACTATCGGCTACCTCCTGCCTTCTCAGGCTGTCGATAGTGGCCTGCGGTACCGGCGGGATATCGCATTCGATGCCGTTTTCTTTCATGATAAATTTTGCGCCAAGCGGATTAATCGGTTTGTTGCTTTGCTGGCAATCATAAGGATTAAAACCGATGTTAACATCCAGCCTGGTATCAATAACCAGCTTGGAGTTCAAGGGTACCTTTAAGGTAAGGTGCAGCTCCTGCCCGCGCCACAGCGTACCGGCGGTCCTTTCCAGGTGACGATCAAATTTCAACACCGAGTCTTTTTGGATAAAGCGGTAGGTAATATTTTTTGTATTGGTAAGCGCATCCTCATAATCGCGGCCGCGGGCGGTGAATGATTCAACCAAAACAGGTTGTGCTACATCGCTTTTTTCAATGTCGATGCTTACGCGGTTCGGGCCGTCCATCTCTTCGTTGCCATTAAAGTCGTCATCTAAAATAACCATGCCGTTAAAACGCTCTTTTATGCGCAGGCGGGTGCTATCCTCGTTGCTCAGGTATTTGGCATCGTTAAGCTGCAGGTAATAGGTGTTGTTTGCCGGGGCTTTAATGTTAATGGTGGTGTTTAGCCTTGCGCCTTCCCTAAAATCAACAGATGCCCTTACACCGTAATATACTACCGCGCCAAGCGCGGCCAGCCATACACATAATAAAGTGGTGCCAACCGAGCGGTTGAATGATGCGTTACGGAACAGAAAGCCGATAATGAGTAATATAATTGCGGTTAAAGGGATAGCCAGCAATAAAAAGCCGCCTGCTATAAATACAAGATTGGTATTATGGTTAACTATATTGAACGGAAATATATGGTAGATATCTGTTTTGCCGAACGCTAAAAACATAATAACAACCACAATAAGTGCAATAGCAAGGCCAAAACAGCCCAATAATATACCACCGGCTATTATTTTACCAAGCAAGCTGCCGGCACCCCGTAAAAACACGCCAAGGTGGTCAAAAAAATCGCCGATGAAATCGCGGGTTTTGTAAACAAATGGCCTGGCCTCGTGCTGAAAGTTGTGCAGGTTTTCTTTAACCGAACTCAGTTCTTCTTCGAAGCTCTTTTTAAAACCTTTCAGGTCTTGTTTCTCGCCTTTCATAGCCATCCTGTCGGCACGGCTAACGGCTTTCGGGATCACCATCCACAATATAACATACAAGAAGAAGCCGCTGCCTGCCACACAAAGGAAAATTACAAAGGCCAGCCTGATCCAAACGGCCGGGATATCAAAATAATTGGCAATGCCTGCGGCAACACCGCTCACCAGGTGATCATCCGGATCGCGAAAAAGCCGGCGACGTTCGGTGTTATAGGCATAGGAGGTGTTTCCGGGCGCTTTTGCATCGTTTTCGGCCGATTCAAAGTCCTCAACCGAGCCCATTTGCTCAATTACAAGCTTTACGTCCTGCTCAACAATGACTTGCTTGCTTTGGCTTGCTAAAATTTCGTTAAACATTTCGGCAATGCGGTTTTCGATGTCGGTTGTTATCTCCAGGCTATCGGCCGAGGTTGAAAAATGACGTTTTACATCTGTCATGTAAAGTTTAAGTACGTCATAAGCATCCTCTTCGATGTGAAAAACGATGCCATTTATGTTGATGATGATAGTTTTGTTCATGATGGGTAATAATTTCAGGTTTTTTTATTTTCTGTCTCCAATGGCCGTTTGCACAGCATAAACCAATTCCTGCCAGGTTTTATCCAGCTGTTCCAGCACATTCCGGCCCTCGTCTGACAGTACATAATACTTTCGGGGCGGTCCTGAAATCGACTCGACCCAGTTGTAAGTGAGCAGTCCATTGTTCTTTAAACGGGTTAATAGCGGGTACAGAGTACCCTCAACTACAAGCAGTTGGGCTTTCTTTAGCTCAGCAATTATGTCTGAAGCATATGTTTCGCCCTTGGCTATGATGGATAGGATGCAGTACTCCAGTATGCCCTTCCTCATTTGGGTTTGTGTGTTTTCGACGATCATAATACAAAGATATATGTTTAAGATTGTATTATGCAATACATAGTACTAAAATTATTAATATTTATTATTAAAGATGCTTTTTTTAAAAAAAAGTCATCTTTTTAAAGATTTTACTTGACTTTTTGATAATGTAACATTACTTTTAACATTAATTAACTATTAACTGATCTTATTATTAACAAAATGAAAAAACTTCTACTAGCAAGTTTGTGCTTTCTGTTGTTATGCCTAACACAGGTGCACGCACAAAACCGTACAGTTACTGGTACGGTTACGGCCAAAGACGATGGCTTACCCATTCCGGGAGTATCAGTGAAAATCAAGGGGACTTCAAGCGGTACGCAAACCAACGCTGCCGGTAAATTCTCTCTAAGCGTATCTCCGGGCGCGGTGTTATCCTTCTCTTTTATTGGATACGCTGCCCAAGAGGTTGCAGTAGGCTCAAAAAGCTCATTTGATGTTGTGCTGCTAAGCTCAAATAGTCAGTTGAACGAGGTTGTTGTAACCGCATTGGGTATCCAGAGACAGGCTATTTCGGTAGGTTACTCTACATCTAAAGTATCTGGCAAGGACATTACGCAGGCAAAACCGATTAGCGTAACCAATGGCTTAACCGGTAAAGTATCGGGTTTGCAGGTTACAAGTACTAACAATGGTTTGTTTGCTCCTACACGCGTAACCTTACGTGGTAACAGGTCTTTGCTTGGTAACAACCAGCCGCTTTACGTTGTTGACGGATCTATCTTCTATAGCGATATCAGCACGCTGAATCCAGAGGATATTGCCGAAACAACTGTATTGAAAGGATCAAGTGCATCTGCGGTTTACGGTTCTGATGCGTCAAATGGTGTTATTGTAATCACTACTAAACACGGTACTAAGGGTACGTCTGCATTAACAGTGTCTTCAACTTATCAGATTGAGAAAGTTGCTTACATTCCGGAATACCAAACCCGTTTTGGTGCAAACGGTGGTGAGGGTGAAGTATTTGATTTTACAAAATTTGTGAATCCAGACGGAACTTATACTTACTACCCTTATGAAAACCAGAGCTATGGCCCGGAATTCAATGGTCAGTTAGTGCCAATTGGCCGTCCGTTGCCTGATGGCACATCTGAAATGGTACCTTATGCTGCTGTTAAAAACCAAAAGAAGGATTTTTTTGATACAGGTATTACTACCCAGCACAACTTTAACTTCAACTCTGGTGATGAAACAGGTAGTTTCTATATGTCTGGTCAGGATATCAAAACGAAATCTACCATGCCCAAAGATGAAGGTCGCAGGGATGTGTTCCGTATAGGAGGTGACAAAAAGTATGGTAATTTTTCAGTTACTTATTCGGCGGCATACACTTATAAAACCACAAACAGGACTAGTACAGGTGATGTTTACAACGACTTGATCGAATCGCCGGTTAATATTCCCGTTGTAGATTTGAAAGACCCTAACAGTAAATATGGAGGTGTTGATGCTTATTACAACGATTATTACATTAGCCCGGGCCAGATTATTAAGCAAACTAGGTTTTTAAATACAGAAAACCATATCCAAGCTAACTTACAGGCTAATCTAAAGTTGACAAAGTTTTTAAGCTTATCATACCGTACCTCGATAGATAATTCGTTAACCCGTTACGAAAACAAAGATGCCGGCAGAACTTACAGTGATTTTAGCAAAACAAACGCTGTTATGATTTATCCAAATAATAATGGCGGTACCGATAAAGTATTGGATGATGGTGCCGGTCACAAATATTCTGCCAACGATGTGTTACCATCTTACGGAACAGGTAACTCAGGCGTTTTACTATATAGCTCAGATTTCCTGGCTAACTTTAATGTAAAACTTCCTTATGATTTTAAGATAGACGGTACCCTTGGTGTAGCATATCTTGAAAACAGAATTAATACAACCAATATCGGTCAAACTTCAATTAACTTTTTACCATACGCCGTATCAAACTTTACAGGTATTTCAACCAGCACAATTGGCCAGGTTCAATACCTTGCCCGTAAAATAGGGTACTTTGGTACTGCCACTTTGGGTTATAAGAGCTACGCTTTCTTACATGGATCATATCGTACCGACTTAGACTCGAGACTGTCTGATAAGAATAAATACATTCCATACTACGATATTGATGGTACTGTTGTATTGAGCGAGATATTTAAAGGTATAGCCGATAATGATTACCTTAACTTTGTTAAAGTTCGTTACGCGCATTCATTAACAGGTAACGCTTCGGCATTGGCCGGCGGTTCTCCTTACATGGCTTACGGTGCTTACCTAACTACCCCTACTATTGTTTCGGGTGGCGGCATCCCTGGCTATTACCTTAATACTACTATTGCCAACCCTGACATTAAACCTGAAAAAGTTACTGAAGACGAAGTTGGTTTGGATTTAGGCTTCCTGAAGGACAGGCTGACCTTAACCGCATCTGCTTACAAATCAACCACCAAGGACGGTATCGTATTTGCTCAGATTTCCCGTGCTTCAGGTTCTACATCGGCATTATTAAATGCCGCAAACTCTGAAAACAAAGGTTTAGAGTTAGATTTACACGGTACAGTAGTTAACTCAACTGCCGTTAAATGGAGTTTAGGTGTTAACTACACTAAACAAAAAAGTAAAGTAATTAGCATCGTATCTGGTGTAAATGAGGTGATAATCGGCGGCAACACTTATGGTGTTGTAGGATTGCCTTATGCCCAGATCAAAGGTTATGACTGGAACAGGGACCCGGCTACAGGCAAAGTTATAGTTGATGCCAACACTGGTTTGCCAACCAGGGCTTCAGCAACTACCTCACTGGGCAATGTTAACCCAACCGATCTTTTAGGCTTCACGTCTTCATTAACCTTCAAGGGAATTACTATGAATGTTACTATTGATTACAGAAGTGGTTACAAAATATTTAATGCTATTGGAAATACGCTTGACCACGCTGGTAATGGCGTAACTACCACACTTACAGGTCGTCAGCGCTTTGTGTTCCCGAACTCTGTTTACAAAGACGCAAACGGAAATTATGTTGATAACACCAATATTCTTACCCAAGATGGTAACTTTAACTTTTTCCCAACTACCTGGAGAGGCGTTGACGCCAACTACGTAATCAGCGCAGCCGCCTGGAAATTACGTGAAGTTTCCTTTAACTACAACTTACCAAAAGCATGGTTGAGAGATGTTAAATTTGTTAAAAACGTTAACATTGCAGTATCTGGTCGTAACCTGTTAATGTTCCGTCCGTCAACCAACAAATTTACCGATCCTGAATTCAACGATGATACCAGCAACGCGGTTGGTAGAACCACTTTGAACCAGTCTCCTCCGACAAGATTCTTCAGCGGAACATTAGCTGTAACTTTTTAACAAAGAAATTGATAGAAAAAATGAAAACGAAAACAATATTTAAGAGGAGAGTTAACCTCGGTTTACTTTTCTCGGCTGTGATGTTAACGGCGATTGTAGGGTGTCAGAAGGGTACTTTTGATGTCAATAAAGACAATCCTAATAGCCCCACCTCGGTGCCGCCTCAATATTCATTAAAATCGTCATTAGTAACAACGGCTGCTATTGTGCAGGGTGGTACTGGTGACGTATTAAACAACTGGATGGGTTACTGGACTCAGAGTGGTGGCTTTACACCAAGTACAACTTATGTATTGTACCAAATAACAAGCAGTGATTATACAGGTAACTTTGACGCGGTTTATCTTAACCTGGCAAACTATAACTTGTTGCTTAAAACGGCAAATGCCGCTCCAAACCTTGCAAATTATAAGGCAATTGCCACTATAATGCAGGTTTTTATGTACCAGCGATTGGTGGATTTGTATAATAGTGTACCATACAGTGCAGCACTAAGTGCAAATTCTACATTCTCATATAAGTATGATGATCCTGCTACAATTTACAAAAGCCTTGTTGCAAAATGCGATTCGGCTGCAGCGATCATTGACGGCGCGCCAAGCGGTGCTTTAGTTCCGGCCAGTAATTTTGATGTTCTTTTCCAGGGAAACATGGACAACTGGAAAAAGTTTGCTAAAACAATGAAGCTGAAACTTTTAATGCGCGAAACAGAAAATGGCCTTGGTACAACCCCTGCCGCCTCATCTGCTGCAGTAAAGGCGGCCTTGGGCACTACTACCGCTGCTGATTATTTGACGGTTGATGCTGCTGTTACTCCGGGTTACTCAGCAAATACTAATGGTGAATTGAACCCATTTTATTATGATATCGTTGCTAACAACACTGGTTTAAATGGATTGAACACTGTTTATTATCGAGCCAACAGCTATGCAGTTAAATTTTATCAAGACCACAATGATCCACGTGTAAATTATATTTACGCGCCATCTGGACAAGAAGCTGTAAAATATACTTCTCCAATAAGCGATATCACCAAAGTAAAAGGTAGGGCATACGGCAGCAATAATGGCAACGGTGAATCTAATACAGTGATTTCTGGGATTTTAGGGACTGGTTTTACAGCAGCCGGTGCTCAAAAAGGCCCTGCGCAACCAGCTTTATTACTTCCATATTTTGAAACAGCGTTTTTAATAGCAGAGGCTACAGAACGTGGATTTATTGCTGGAAATGCATCGGCGGCTTATTTTACTGCAGTTGAAGCTGATTTTAAATTCTTGGGTTTAACATCTGCCGCCGCAACAACGTATACCGCTCAGGCTGACATAAGGACCAATTATGCTACAGCAACAAACAAAATTGAGCTTATTGTAACTCAAAAATGGGCTGCAATGAACTCTATTGATGCTTTGGAGTCATATAGCGATTGGAGAAGAACAGGATATCCACTTAGTCTCCCAGTTTCAGCATATCCGGGCGTATCAGTAACGCACATTCCATATCGTTTGCCTTATCCGGTCAATGAAACTACTTTGAATGGTGCCAATGTGCCGGCGGGTGGTAAAGGTACAGACTTATTCACATCTAAAATATTCTGGATGAAATAAGCTTCCTGCTTATAATGATGAAATAATTAAAAATATAAAGAAATGAAAAAATTAATCATACTATTAGGAGTCCTTACCGTCTCGCTTACGTCTTGCTTAAAAGATAAGCCAAACGTGGATTTTTCAAATATCGGAGCGTTTGCAGAACTTGTGCATGCCGGTAAAGCGTATTTTAGCAGCGATGCGGTTACTGACGACCCTGATGCTAACGGTAAAATTACAAAGACCTTCCAGATTAATATAACAGGGCAATATGCGCCAACGTCTGATGTTAATGTAGTTATTGCAGTGGATAATTCCTTAATAGCTGCATACAATGCCTATGATAACGCAAATGTATACCAGGCTATCCCTGCTAATTCATACAGCTTGCCGGTGACGACGGCTACTATTAAGGCTGGAACAAGGTTGGCGACATTTACTGTTACCTTTGTTAAAAGCAACCTCGATCCGTCAAAAAGTTATATGTTGCCTATTGTAATCAAGAGCGCAAGCGGCGTTACATTGAGTGCCAACTATAATGTTAAATATTATCACTTTATAGGTAATGATTTTGCAGGAGCCTATACCTGGAACTACAGCAGATGGAATGATGGGATAGGTGTAGGAAGTCCGAATACCAACAGTACAACCAGTGGAGCTATTTTGCCGGTATCAGCGACAGAATTTGCGATGAAAACAGGGTATGTAAATGGAGAAGCAATGTACGATGTAACATTTACCCGCACTGTTAGCGGGTCGGTAATAAGCTATACAAACTGGACAATTAAATTTAATGCAGCGAATGTAGCAATATATACCGACGAGGGTTTAACAACTTCTGTTGCGCCTCACTTTATATTAACCCCACCTGCAACAAATGCTGATGCGAAGGTATTTAAAGTAGGCCATACAACGGGTGCAAGTTTCCCTCGATTTATAATTGATACTTACACAAAATAAATAAGCATAAAGTTTTATTTATTTAGGACCACCTTAATGGTGGTCCTTTTTTTGTGTAGAAATTATAATTAAAGGGTTGATTTTGAATGTGTTTATTCTTAGCTTTAAGGATTAAATATTTAATATGAAAAAATATGTTTTAACCTCGGTTTTGTGCATTGGGGCCGCCTATTTTGCGAAGGCACAAATTGTAACCGCATCCGGTACAGTAAAAAACGAAAAGGGCGAGGCTGTACGTTCGGCTTTGATCCAGGAGGAGGCAGATACTAAAACAGCTACTTATACAGATTCACTTGGCTTTTTTAGCCTGCCTTTAAAAAGCAATACAGCCCTTTTGGTTATTGCCAAAGGTTATAAAGATGAAAAAGTTAGTGCCAAAGATAACCTGGTTGTGGTTTTGAAACCTGGTAAATCATCGCTGAAGGCGCTATCATTAGATGATCCTGCTAAGACGAAAACAAGTGACGCCCCTTTAAATAGTACACAGGGATATTCTTTTTTTAACGTATCTGCGTCGAGAAGCGGCGGTAACCTATTTAACGTTAGCACAAAAGAAGATACCAAAGGCAGCCGTTACTTAGTTGGTGATGGCTGGGCTAAAGGATATGTTGTTGATAAGAATGGGGCTTCCATTAAAAACGATAATTTTAGCTACAATTACGACAAGATAAACGGATCGTTACTGTTAACCCAGGACAAACGCGCCGCTGTTGATGTGGATCGTGACCAGATTAAGAGTTTTACTATTTATGATAAACTGGACCAACCTCAAACCTATGAACTTGTTACCAGCATAGACCCAACTCATTATAGCCAGCTTTTGTCTAATGGCGGCAAATACAAAGTATATAAATATACAAAAACAACATTTGTTAAAGCGAATTTTCAAACTAATGGTATGACTTCAACAGGTAACCGTTACGATGAATACGTTGATGAGCCAACTTATTACGTACTTAACGTTAAAACTTCGGCTTTGCAAAAAATATCTCTAAAAGCAAAAGCTATCAAACAGGTTTTCGCTGCCGATGCGGATAAAGTAAAAGCGTATTTCAGCGATCATGCTGATGATGATATTAACGATACCTTCCTGAGCAACCTTGCCGATTCATTGAATTAGCAAATTGGGAAAGAATATATTTTTAAAAAGACCGTTAGCATAAAACCTAATGGTCTTTTTTATTGTAATTTAAATGAAAATTTTACCGGTTTAAAATGAAAATAAAACATATAGCAGCGCTCGTGTTGTTCATGATAACATGCGACGTTTTAAAAGCGCAGACAGGCACAAACAGCATTTCATCTACGGGGATAATGTCTGGTACAGGGATGGCCTATAACCTGGTTAACAATGAAGGTACCAAGGGCAGCAGGTATTTATTTGACACCTGGGTTAAAGGTTACGTTACCGACAACAAAGGAAATACAGTTAACAGCGAAAATTATACATTTAATTATGATAAAATAGGGGGCGCATTACTACTGAGCCAGGATAAACAAACCGCCATTGCCGTTGATAAAGAACATGTGAAAAACTTTGTGGTTTACAATAAGGAAGATAAGGCTATGGCTTTTGAATACGTGCCTGCAATTGATGCCACGCACTATTGCGAAGTATTGGCAACCGGGAGCAAGTATAAAATATATAAGCTTACCAAAACCAGGTTTATAAAAGCCGATTATAAGAACGATGGTATATCATCAAGCGGCAACAAATATGATGAGTATGTTGATGAACCTGCTTATTATGTAGTTGATGCTAAAACACCAGCACCACAAAAAATAAGCTTAAAAAATAAAGCCATTAAGCAAGTTTTTGCAACAGATGCGGATAAAGTAAAAGCATTTTTTACTGAGCACAAAGACGACAATATTGACGAAGCATTCTTAGTGGCCCTCGGCAACTATCTGAATCAGTAAATTAGTAAGCACGACGTTGTTTGCGGCCTGCTTGCTAATTCGGGGCTACTTTTTATCCACACTATATTTACCCGGGCCTATAAATATTAAGCCGGCAAATACTATGGCATCTTCAATAGCATGAGCCGCATCGCCCAGGCCGCCGCCGGTGCGCAAATGCATTAGCGCAGCTATAACCAGGTTGATAAACAATAAAATACATACCGGGCGGAATGCAAGCCCGATAATAAGCAGGAACCCGCCCAGCAGTTCGGTAACGGCTGCCAGTAAGCCCCACACCATGGGTAAAAAGTGAATGCCAATATATTTCATTGATCCGCCAAGCTCGGTCCATTCCTTAGGGCCTCCCATCAGCTTAGGGTAGCCGTGGTAAATAAACATAACGCCCAAACCCACGCGGATAATTAAAAGTCCGAAGTTTTTGTAATTGCCTAAATTGCTAAATAATGCCATGTACTAATGATTAAAATGGTGTTTTAGTTTTGATTGCCCGATGTCTTAATTTATGATCCGCGGGTGTTAAACAAATTTCAAATGGCTGTATTGCTTCCCTACACTTAGGGTTACGTTGCGGCCAAATATAAGGCTGCAGTTATCGGGTATATGTCCTGCCGGGAAATCAAAACAAACAGGATAATTGTAGCGCTGTACAATATCCATAATAATTTCGGGTACGGTTTGGCCAAAGGGAATCTCGTTATCTTTTACATCGGTAAACCCGCCAACCACCAGGCCGGCCAGGCTTTTGAGTTTGCCCGCCCTGTCAAGGCAGCGCAGCATGCGGTCGATGCTGTAAAGATATTCGCCTACATCTTCAATGAATAACACTTTTCCTGTGTAATCAATATCAGATACCGAGCCCGATACCGCAACAAGTAACGACAGATTGCCACCGACAAGCAGGCCGCTGCTATCGCCGGTGCGATTGGCGGTATGCGATGTAAATTCGTAAGTCAATGGTTCGCCAAATAAAGATTTTCTCAGCGTATCTAACGATCGTGCCGATGCATCCGGGATATTTACCGGCATTTGCCCATGAATGGTTTGTGCGTGGTAATTGGCAAAAAGGTGGGTGTGTAATACGGTAATATCGCTAAAACCGATTATCCATTTAGGGTGTTGGGCAAACCGGCTAAAATCAACCTTGTCAATCATTCGGACGGTGCCATAGCCGCCCCGCGCTGCTATGATGGCTTTAATGCTGTTATCGTCAATAAAACGTTGCAGGTCTTTCGCTCGCAATTCATCATCGCCGGCAAATTGATGGTAGGATGCTGTTACGGTTTCACCCAATATAACTTCCAATCCCCATGATTGTAACAGGGTAACCGCGTCTGTCATTGGATTGGGCAGTTTTTTTGCCGGGCATACAATGGCAATTTTATCACCTTTTTTTAAGTAAGGAGGAAGTTGGAAAGTTGGGAAGTCGGGAAGCCCGGAAGTCGGTGAGTTTGAAAGATCCGAAGTCGGCAGGTTCGCATGTTCAGAATTAGTTAGTGATTCACTCATGTTTATGTAATAAAGGCTTTCTATCTTTCGGACTTTCCTGACTTTCGGACTTTCTGACTTCCCCGTCTTTCTGACTTTCCCGACTAAAAACCTATCTTTGCAAATTATTTATAACGTCGCTTATTCATGTCACAACTCAACAAATATAAAAGATATACGGTTACTTCTGCATTGCCTTACGCCAATGGTCCTTTACACATTGGCCACCTGGCGGGTGCTTACCTGCCGGCCGATATTTTTGTAAGGCACCTGAGGCTCAAAAAAAAGGATGTGTTATACGTTTGCGGATCTGACGAACATGGCGCCGCCATAACCATCAAGGCGAAAAAGGAGGGTACTACGCCCCAGGCTATTATTGATAAATACCATACCCAGATAAAAGAAAGTTTTGAAGAATTTGGAATAGCATTTGATATTTACCACCGTACGTCGTCGCCTATACATCATGATTTATCGCAGGAATTTTTTCTGAACCTTTACGAAAAGGACGAGTTTATCGAAAAATTCAGCGAGCAATATTATGACGAGGATTACCAGCAATTTTTAGCAGACAGGTACATTACCGGCACCTGCCCAAACTGCCACAATGAAAATGCCTACGGCGATCAGTGCGAGCGTTGTGGCACGTCATTAAACCCAACCGACCTGATAAACCCGGTATCAACCCTAAGCGGCAAAACGCCTATATTGAAACCAACCAAACATTGGTATCTGCCTTTGGATAAATATCAGCCCTGGCTGGAGCAATGGATAGATACCAAAGAAGGCGATTGGAAAACCAACGTATTTGGCCAATGTAAATCGTGGCTAAAATCGGGACTGCAACCACGCTCTATGACCCGCGACTTGGACTGGGGTATTGATGTGCCACTGGAAGAAGCTAAGGGCAAAAAGCTATATGTATGGATGGATGCGCCGATAGGCTATATCTCTGCCACCAAACAATGGGCCATTGATAATAATAAAGACTGGAAATTATACTGGAAAAAGCAAGCCGATGAGCAGGATAATGCCTGTTTGCTGCATTTTATTGGTAAAGATAATATTGTGTTTCACTGTATTATTTTCCCATCCATACTGCACGCTCATGGCGAGTACATTTTACCGCAAAATGTACCCGCCAACGAGTTTTTAAACTTAGAGGGCGACAAACTATCAACCTCGCGCAATCACGCCGTTTGGCTGCATGAATACCTGCAGGAATTTCCGGGCAGGCAGGATGAGCTGCGCTATGTATTAACCTCGATTTTGCCTGAAACCAGCGACAGCGAGTTTACCTGGAAAGATTACCAGGCCCGCATCAATAACGAATTGGTGGCTATACTGGGTAATTTTGTAAACCGGGTAATGATACTGATGCACAAATTTTACGATGGTAAAGTTATAAGCGCGTCTGATAAACTCGAATTACAGGATGAGTACCTGAATACCGAGATTGGTATTTGTTATGACGAGATAGAAAAAAACCTGGAAGCTTACCGTTATCGCCAGGCCTTGCAGGCTGTAATGGATATTGCCCGCCTGGGTAACCGCTACCTTACCGAAAAGGAACCATGGAAAGCTATTAAAACCGATCCGGAAGGTGCAAAGGAAGCCTTGCACAACTGTTTGCTCATTATTGGTCATTTGGCTACTGCCGCGCAGCCATTTTTGCCGGCAACAGCAAAAAAGATCATAGGTATGTTAAACCTGCCCAACCAGGTTATTACTTACGATCAGGAGATCACTTTTGATAACGGCCATCAGCTAAACCCGGCCGCGTTATTGTTTAATAAAATTGAGGACGACGCGATTGACTACCAACTAAAAAAGTTACAAGATAAAAAAGAAGCCGCCGCGCCGGAAAAAACTATAAACGTGCAGCCCGCGAAAGAGAATGTTAGTTTTGAAAGCTTCGCGGCAATGGACATCCGCACGGGGACTATCCTGGCTGCCGAAAAAGTGGCCAAAACCAAAAAACTGCTCAAACTAACCATAGATACAGGCATCGACCAACGGACAGTGGTATCCGGCATAGCCGAATATTACGAGCCGGAAGCCATCATAGGCCAAAAAGTGAGCATCCTGGTAAATTTAGAGCCGCGTGAAATAAAAGGCATCGTATCGCAGGGGATGATCCTGATGGCCGAAAACAGCGAAGGTAAACTAAGCTTTGTTGCACCGGTGGAGGATTTTCATACCGGGGCAGTGATCAGGTAGATTTTGGATGTGCAGATAGTTGTTTTTTTAACCCGATAAAAATTTGCTGCTTAGGCATGTGATTTTTCAGGTATAATTTGCACCTTTGCAAGCTGATTAAAGGATGTGCCTTTTATCAGCCACAGCAGGTCCCGTAGTTCAACGGATAGAATAGGAGTTTCCTAAACTCTAGATATGAGTTCGATTCTCGTCGGGACCACTTAGAGCCCGGTAATTAACCATAATTACCGGGCTTTTTGCGTAAATGAGGGTGGTTGTAAATGCCTTCAATATGTTTTAATTTCGGCAGGAATGATTAACGTTAATACGATATTTAACACATGAAAAGACCGATCAAAATGCTTAGAATTAAAGTAGTATGCTTTCTGTTGTTTTATTTGTTTAGTACGCCATCCATAGGCCAGGTCAAATGGCCGGCTAATCAGCTGCTTCCGTCTTTCCCGGCGCCTGCAAAGGTTCAGGATTTTATTACGCTTCGTGAAAATTCTCCTTACTCTTCAGCAGAAATGTACCTGTTTGCTTCGTTAAAGGGCATCGTAAACAGGGCAAAACCACGAATATTCTCCTATGAGGGTGATGCTTTCGCCGAAGGGCCGTATACCTGGCTACAGTCCCTGGGTTTAAGCTGGTCTGAACCTGCAGACAAATGGGATTTGATTGCTAAATACCGGAGCGAAATTTCAGGTGTGATTGTTTATGATCCCGCGCAGGAACATACAATTAACCTGGCCACGGTACTCGCAAAAAGCAAAGGCGCGCTGATTGCCTCGCCGTTGTTGCTGGCCAAATTAACTGCCGCTCCTTATAATTTGCCGGTGTTACTTGATTTGCAGGGCAAATTCAGCAGTAAGCTGGAAGTTTATCAATCGCTATATGATACTTATTGGCCAAATATGGATCACCGTTTGTTAATCGGACTAAACCCTAATGCGCATAAAGCCGCCCTTCGCGAATATGCGGCGGCCTTGGGCGCTGCCGTAATATGGCTCGATCCTGAGGTAGCCGGCGAAAGTGAATTGCTAAACAAATTTCTATCCTCAATGTCTCCCGGGGCTATCTTTATGGGCTGGTGGCCACAGGAAGGACCAGGGGTGCAAAGGGCCTCGAAGTATGGTATTTCAACCGTTGCAAGTGATTGGTGTGCTAACCTAACGGTACATAGCGGTACTTCCAGAAATGTAAAAATAAAACCAATCCCTCCCAAACCGACGCTCAAAAACAAGATATATGTAGCATTTATATTGAGTGATGGAGACAATTTACAATTTACAGAGCATTTGATGCGCAAACTTTGGAATAATCCAGACCGGGGCGCTGTTCCAATGGGATGGACGGTGTCGCCTGCTATGCTGGATGCAATGCCTGGGGCTCTTAATTATTATTGGCAAACTTCCACCAGCAATGATAACCTGATTTCGGGCCCTTCGGGCTATGGTTATACTTACCCTAATACCTGGACAGATGAAAACTTGCTAAAGCAGTTTGTTGCTAAAACGGAGGATTATAACGCCCGTGCCGGTTTAAGGGTAATCACCATTTGGAATACGATTACAGGTGGTATTAATCCTAATGTCGGGAATGCCTATGCCAGCCAGGCAAAATCGTTGCTTGGCGTAACTGCCCAGAACACAGGAGGCGGGCTTACTATTTATAACGACAGCCTACCAGGAATGGCACTTACCTGTAACTACTGCACAAATGAACAGGCAATGAAAGATCATATAGCCCGGGCTGCCGCCGGTTGGGACAAAACCTCGCCGCGTTTCATGATTATACAGGCGCAACCCTGGCAGGGTGTAACGCCAACAAGTTTTAAAAACGTGGCTAATTCACTTAATGAAGATTATGTCATCGTGCGCCCAGATCACCTTTTTCAGCTTATTCGCGAGGACAAGGGTATCTCAATTAATCCTAAATAAAAATATATTTTTAATTTATGAACGCAATTCAGCCTATGGCAGGTGTTATCATCATGCCATTTTTATTTTCATAAACACAGCCACAAAAAATAACTCATTCATAAAAGAGTTTGGATTTTGTAGTTTAAGGACTATTAAGATTCTTTAAAAGCCCGCAAGTTGAACGGTCGCGGGCTTTTGTTTTACTGTTAAAGTGGCAAAAAGGGGAGCGGTTTTAACTAAAAATGCCTAATCTTCTCCGTTATTCATTTAGCTTTGTTCTATTTGTTTTAAGCTATCCATTTTCTTGTAAGCTAAAAATCCCTTGATGTCCTCAAAATGTTCGCGGACGCGTTTATTACCAAACTCGAATACTTTTTTTACCAGCCCGTCCAGGAAATCCCTGTCATGTGATACCAAAATCAGTGTTCCATCAAAATCCCTCAGAGCGTCCTTGATAATGTCCTTGGTCTTCATATCCAAGTGGTTAGTTGGCTCATCCAGTATCAGTACATTTACAGGCTCCAGCAGCAGTTTGATCATGGCCAGGCGCGTTTTCTCGCCGCCCGAAAGTACTTTTACCTTTTTTGTGGTATCGTCGCCACTAAACATAAATGCTCCCAACAAATCTTTAATCTTTATTGTGCCATCACTTAGCGGAATCTGGTCGATGGTTTCAAATACGGTTAAACTTTCGTCTAACAGCGACGCCTGGTTTTGGGCAAAGTACCCGATCTTTGCATTGTGGCCTACTTTTAATGTTCCTTCAAAATCAATCTCGCCCATAATGGCTTTGATCATGGTCGATTTGCCTTCGCCATTTTTACCAACAAAGGCCACTTTTTCGCCTCGCTCAATAACCATAGCCGCCTTTTCGAATACAACATGATCGCCATAGGTTTTTGTAAGCTCTTCAACCATTACCGGATACTGACCAGAACGTGGCGATGGTGGAAATTTCAACCGTAAGGCCGAAGTATCTACCTCATCAATCTCGATGATCTCCAGCTTTTCGAGCATCTTTACGCGCGATTGCACCTGCAATGTTTTAGAGTAAGTCCCTCTGAACCGGTCTATAAATTCCTGGTTATCGGCTATAAAACGCTGTTGTTCCTCGTAGGCCTTCAATTGATGGATGCGGCGGTCGGCACGTAACTGCAGATAATGACTGTATTTGGCCTTATAATCGTATATTCTGCCCATCGTTACCTCGATGGTACGGTTGGAAACATTATCCACAAAAGCACGGTCGTGAGATATCACCATAACCGCCTTTGCCGAGTTGATCAGGAAATCTTCCAACCATTGTATACTGTCGATATCCATATGGTTTGTAGGCTCATCAAGCAAGATCAGGTCCGGTTTCTTTAAAAGAATTTTGGCCAGCTCGATACGCATGCGCCAACCACCCGAAAACTCGGAAGTTTGGCGGGTAAAGTCTTTACGTTCAAAACCTAAGCCCTTTAACACCTTCTCTACTTCCGCATCATAATTGACCTCCTCCTGCGAGTAAAATTTCTCGCTCAGTTCCGATACCCGTTCAATCAGCTTCATGTAATCATCGCTATCATAATCGGTACGGATAGTGAGCTGCTCGTTCAATTCGTCGAGCTCTTTTTGCATCTGGTTGGCCTCTTCAAAGGCTTTCATCGTTTCTTCAAAAACGGTAACATTATCGTGAGTGAGCAAATGCTGCGGCAAATATGCTATCACGGCGTCTTTCGGGCCTGTTACGTTGCCAGAAGTAGGTTTGGCCGCGCCGGCAATGATTTTGAGCATGGTGGATTTGCCTGCGCCGTTTTTGCCCATCAGGGCAATCTTATCGTTCTCGTTTATGGAGAAGGTTACGTCGCTGAATAAGGTGGTTCCGCCAAATGAAACGGAGATATTGTTAACATTAATCACAGTATGGGAATATTGAATTGTGCGCAAAGATAATGGAAAGACATAGAATTATGGCAGGGGCATGAAAGGATGCTATCAGACCGTTTTGGAGTTTCCGGAAATTTATGCCATTGTGCTTAATTTGCAAAGGCAACATTAATCCCTGGAAAATATTTTCGAAATGGCTACATGTATGTTGAAGTTTTGCAATCAACTGTATCAAAATGCGGCGTGTGCTTCGGTGGGTATTAGCCGGCACAGCAAATACTAAAGTCGTGGTGGTTATATAAATGTCGAAATATTCTTATTGGGACCTCAAATAAAGTTAAAAGCCTTCAGTTGTTATACTAAAGGCTTTTGGTTGAGGCGGTGTAGCGATAACATCAGCCACAAGCTGAATCATACATCTTATCCACCTGTCGGTGAAATCCCAATGGTCAGTTTTTATGAATCTCCAATTCGCTAATGAGGTTATCAGCGTGCCCTAAAATATCCATACACCAGAGTACGTAGCGCACATCTACACAAATAGTCCGTTTATAATCTTTGTTAAAAGCAATTTCGCCGCTCATGGCTTCCCAGTTGCTGTCAAATGCCAGGCCTATCAGTTCGCCCTCACCGTTAATCACCGGCGATCCGGAGTTACCGCCTGTGATATCATTGTTGGTAATAAAGTCGATCGGGATGGTACCATGATCGGCATACTGGCCAAAGTTCTTTTGTTTGTAGGCATCCAGCCAGGTTTTCGGCAGGTCAAATTCGTCATCACCGGCCTTGTACTTTTTCATAGCGCCATCCATATCTGTCTGGATATCGAAATGCTTGCCATCCTTAGCGGTATAATCCTGCACATTGCCGTAAGTGATACGCATGGTAGAGTTGGCATCGGGCGACATCAGCTTGCCCTCGTTTTTCTCCAGCAAAGCCTGCAGGTAAATGCGGTCGAGCTTTTCTTTCTGCTCGTCAAAATCGCTCAGCTTAGTGCCAAAAACACTCTTTTTGTAAGCGCCTGGGTTAAGGTTAATCACAAATGGCACCAACGGATCTTCACGAAGTTTGTCTACCGAACGATGTGGCAAAAACTCTTTCAGTTTGGCGGTATCTATCAGGTCGCTGGTTTGCCATAAAACATCCGCGAACTTAGAAAAAGCCAGCGATGGATCGCCTGGAGCAATCCTGGTCACCATATCCTCTATAAAAGCCGGGTGCTGGTCTTTAGGTATATCGGTATACCATGAGGTCATGAGTTGGGTAAATATTTTTTTGTCGGCAATAAGATTGTAGCTTTTGATGTAATCGTCATTAACCTTTTTTAGCTCATCCTTTATCTCTGCTTTTTCCTTAGCGCTGCGCTTTGAATTTTCAAGCGCCAATTGCCCAAAGCAGTTGTTAAGCGCTTCATCTACAAAACCCGGAGCCAGTAACCCTTCGTTAATGTATGTTTTGTGGATGGCGTAGGGCTCATAAGTGGCATATAGGTTCTGATAATCACTCATCAGGTTGGCATACTGCGGTTTGTCGGCAGCCCATTTGGTAAAGTCGGCTTCTTCCTGCTGTTTTTGGCCATAAATGTTAAGGTTTTTCAGTTGCTCAGTTTGCCCGATAAAATATTTCCAATAGTTTGATACTTTATTGTACTCGGACGAAAGCCTGAGCCGGGTGTCTACACTTTTGTTCATTTCTTCTTTCCAGGCCTTCAGGCGGATATCGCGCAATTTCACAATAACCGGGTTGGTTTGTTCGGCAGCCAAACGTACCCCATTTGAAGTCAGGTAACGGTCGGTACTTCCGGGATAGCCGTATACCATAGCAAAATCGCCGTTTTTTACACCCTTTAACGATATGGGCAGGAATTTTTTAGGCGTGTAAGGTACATTGCCGGCCGCGTAGCTGGCGGGGTTGCCGTCTTTATCTGCATAAATCCGGAATATAGAGAAATCGCCGGTATGGCGGGGCCACTCCCAGTTGTCGGTATCGCCGCCAAATTTACCTATCGACTGTGGCGGAGCGCCTACCAAACGCACATCACTAAATTTATTGTACAGGTAAAGGAAATATTGGTTGCCTTTGAAAAACGAGCTTACCGCGCCCCGATATTTGGTACCCTTGGTTGCCTGCTCAATCAGTTTGTTGCTGATCTTTTCAAGCTTTTCGCCCCTTTCTGCATCGTCGGCCCCTTTAAGTGCAGCCATTACCTGGGGGGTAACATCGGCAATACTTACCAGGAATTCTACGTATAAGCCCGCTACCGGCTTTTCTTCGGCATAACTTTTTGCGTAAAAGCCGTTATCAAGGATATTGTTTTGCGGCGTTGAGTTTGCCGAGATAGATTCAAAACCGCAATGGTGATTGGTAAATACGAGGCCTTTGCCGGATACAACCTCGCCGGTACAAAAGCCGCCGCCCAGGGAAACTATAGCATCCTTAATGCTGGCCTTGTTGATGCTGTACAAATCTTCCGGGGTTAGTTTAAAGCCCTGCTTCTTCATTTGGTCATAATTTTTACCAATAAGCATCGGTATCCACATGCCTTCATCGGCGCGTGCCAGGCTTGTGATAAACAATGTGAAGAGCAATACAAGGGATAAGAGTTTAGGTTGTTTCATAAACTGTGTTATAAATTGTGTTAAGGTATTTAAAAGCAAATGTAGAACTATTTTAAAAATAGTTGGCAGAAAATGGAAGGTTGAGACATGCCGAAAATTGAAAAAAGCAATCCGTTGATGTTCAAAAAGATTTTTCTTAGGATGCAGAAGCTGTGCGTGTTTTGAGCTGTTTGAGGAGGTTTATACCTTAACAGCTGCAAATTATAAACCAATTGCATATAGTTTAGCCGTGCTACTCAAAGCGGCCATACAAGAGTTGTCTTTTTTATGGTGTAATCGACAGATTATCAAATACTTTTATTCTTATATCAAATTAATTCGCCGTATTTTTAGGTAACCCAATTCTTACCGGCCCCGGGCAGAATTTTTTGTACAGCACCACCAATTATTAAAAAAAGATAATTAATCAGAAAAAAATGGAACAGCAAACTAATCAGCCGTCGCTTGAAAACATTATGAAAGTTGGCACAGGCTTTTGGGCCTCAAAAATTCTTTTAACTGCAGTAAGTTTTCAATTATTTACCCGGCTTGCCGAAAAAACATCTATGACGGTAAAAGATGTGAAAAATAATTTAGGGCTTAAATGCACAGACAGGAATGTTTATGATTTTTTAGACGCTTTAACCGTGTTTGGTTTTTTAAAGCGTGAGGGTATTTTGGATATGGCTATATATTCAAATACTTTGGAAGCAGATACGTTTTTGGATAAAAACAAGCCATCATATATTGGGGGTATTCTTGAAATGATGGACAATAGGCTATATGCGTTTTGGGGTAACCTGGGCGAGGGCCTGCTTACCGGGTTGCCACAAAACGAAGTAAAAAGGAGCGAGGATTTTTTTGGTTTGATATACAGCGACCCCGGAAAATTAAAAGAATTTACCAACGCCATGAGCGGTATCCAAATGGGTAATTTTATGGCCTTTGCTCAAAAATTTGATTTTACAAAATATAAAACGCTGATTGACGTAGGCGGCTCGGCGGGGTTGCTTTCACTTATGGTTGCAAAACATAATCCCCATATGCATTGCACAAGTTTTGATTTGCCGCCGGTTGAGCCTATTGCAAATGCTACCATACAGCAATTCGGGTTATCAGATCGTGTAAAAGCGGTTGGCGGCGATTTCTTCACTATGCCAATACCCAATGCCGACGTTGTTGTAATGGGAAATATCCTGCATGATTGGGACGAAGAAAATAAAGTATCATTAATGAGGAAAGCCTATAACGCCCTCCCGGCGGGCGGTGCCTTTGTAGCTATTGAGGGTATAATAGATGATGAAAGAAAGCAAAACGTTTTTGGTATGATGATGAGTTTGAATATGCTCATTGAAACAGGAACAGGATTTGACTACACATTTGCCGACTTTAACAAGTGGGCAAATATTGTTGGATTTAAATCAAACTCACTTATTTCATTAGCAGGGCCATCCAGCGCGGCAATAGCGTATAAATAAAACCGCACTTACATTGCCCGGGCTTATCTTAATAATATCCAGGAAAATAATCTTTGGTTTGTTTCTTTGATTACGCTGATGAATTGGTCGGTTTTACTAATGCTTTTATCTCGGATATGATAATCCTTCGAAATCGTTATATTTGTGTTGAGGTAAAAATTGGATAAAGTAAAAGTTTTAGAAAAATATCTTCCGCCCGATGCTGCCCCGCTCATTGGCCGCTGGATTGACTACTTTAAATGCGAGTTTAAAATTTCGCGCAACCGCGGCACCAAATTTGGCGATTACCGTTCGCCTTATGCAGGTAAAGGTCACCGCATCTCGGTTAATTATGATCTTAACCCGTACGCTTTTTTGGTTACCACCGTGCATGAGTTTGCCCATTTGCATACCTGGAATGAGCATAAGCAAAAAGCCCGGCCACATGGTACCGAGTGGAAAGGGAATTTTAAACGGATGATGCAGCCTTTTTTTGAAAAGGACATTTTTCCGCCCGATGTTAAACACGCCATTGTGAGTTACCTGGATAACCCGGCGGCTTCAAGCTGTTCGGATTTGAACTTGTACCGTTCCCTGCGCAAATATGATGCACCAAAAGAAGCGATGCTGACGGTTGAAAAAGTCCCGTTTAAAGCCTTATTCAAAATAAAAGGCAACCGCATTTTCAGAAAGGAAGAGCAATTACGCAAGCGGTTTAAATGCGTTGAGATAAAAACCAAGCGGGTGTATTTGTTTAGCCCGGTGGCCGAGGTGGAATTGGTGGAGGAATAAAAGAAAAGGGTATTGCTAATGCTGCCTCAAAAAAATGGGCAGCATTAATAATACCCCTATTAAAACAACTTCTTTGTATTATTTACTTCCACTCCAGCCGTCGCTCCAGCCTGTACCGCCAGCAGCTTTTGAACTTTTTACCAGCTCATCATATTTTAGCTTTTGTGCAGGGGTTAAAACAGCCTTGATTTTTTTTATTGTTGCCGTACGCAGCGGCTCAATAGCAACCAGCATCTTAGTGTTATCACCTTTGGTTTCAGTTTTAATTTTGTCAAACTTTGCCGACGATTCGGTATAGATAGCAGCAACTTTTTTGCATTGCGGATCAGTAAGTTTTAACTTTTTTTGCAGTTCCATCGCCTTTTCTTCCGGCTTACTGCCGGCTGCAGTTTGGGCGAAGCTTGCTGTTGTTAATCCAATAAACAGGCAGCATAATAAAAGTAATTTTTTCATCTTTTAGGTTTGATTAAAATTGTTCGTTATTTTATTTAAATGTAGTTGGTTTTATTCGAAAACAGGTAAACTGCCAACACATTTTATAAAACAAACTTACAGCTTAATTTGTTTTTGCCGCCATAGGCATACACATTGTCATATCCTGTTTATCAATAAAAGTTAATTTAGCCAATTGTGTTACTTTATATTGGTCCACGCCTTCTGTTATCCTCAAAAACTGGTTTGGCGTTATGTTTGTAAAATGCTGAACGGTACCGCTGCCAGCCCATTTTATTTCTATATCGTCAATTATTTTTGCCTGCCCTATGCCAATTTCCTGGCGCAATGGGGATGAGCCAAAGCTTCCGCCGGAGTTTACATCTTTATAAACATTTCTTTTTACACCATTTTCGGTAAATGTTAATTTAATGTGGCTTCCTATTGCAGCCTTATTGGCTTTTACGCCATCGAGTTTTAAGCTTATCCAATTGTTATTATTGTTGCGCGGGTTAAGGTATAACGAGCTGGTGTACGAATCGCCAATGTAGGCGCCGCCCATTTCGGCAAATATATCCTGGTTACCGGTATTTCTTAAATCTGCAAAGGCAATACCGTGCCCCTTTTGCAGGTTGCCCATGCGCGATGAGGTAGTAATGTCAATAAATTTTTTCCCGCTATCATTTCTGAACATTTTATTGGGTACCAGTGAGCGAAAATCGGGATTACCTGTTCCAAAATACATATCCAGGTAGCCATCATTATCAATATCGCCAAAGTTGCCCCCCATGCTGTACACCACCTTATCTAAACCAACCTCGCGTGTTACATTGGTAAAAGTACCATTGTGGTTGTTGTGGTATAAAAACACGTTCCCGGCATCCGGCACGGCTTTGCCTAAAGCTGCAGCGGCGCTGTAATAAGCCAGCGGACGGTTAAAGTTATAATCGCTCACCAATACATCCTGCCAGCCATCATTGTCATAATCATAAAACCAGGTTGTAAAGGTTCGTTCTTTATTTTGGGCAAAGCCGGCTTTTTGGGTCACGTCTTCAAAATCTACCTTACCCCCTTTAATGCCTTTGTTCCTGAGCAGGTATTTGGCACCAGTCATGGTCGAAATAAAAATATCCGGGTAGCCATCGTTATCATAATCGGCAGATGTAACGCCTTTTACAAATGATACAATATCACAGTGTGCTTCTTTGGTGATATTGGTAAATGTACCGTCGTGGTTATTAATGTACAGCATACAAGTTGATGAATTGCCGTCCATATCCTGTGTTGATGTCTCGGTTCCAACAAAAACATCCAGCCATCCGTCGTTATTAAAATCGGCCCAGGTGGCGGTCTGCGTAGGATGAAAATATAACAGGCCGCTTGGTATGGTTACGTCGGTAAAAGTACCATCCCCATTATTACGCAGCAATGAGCTGGGTTGGTTTCCATAGCCCTTGGTGAGCCAGGCGCCCCTTAATACAAAAAGATCAATATTGCCATCGTTATTATAATCTGTTTGCTGAATATTAAGGCCGCCGGTTATTCCTTTAAGCCCGCTATACTCGGTACGATCGGTAAATGTGCCATCTTTGTTGTTTTCAAAATAATGCATCGGGTCGCTCAAGTCCCAGGCCGATGTGATGATATCCAGGTAGCCATCGTTGTTAAAATCGTCAACGGCAACCCCGCCAGCGCGGCCATTAACATTAAGGCCAAGGCTTTTGGCAATGTCTTTAAATGGCTTTTGTCCGGCCACACTATCGGCATTCAAACCGGGGATTAAAACATTTTTTGGAACCTTTTGAGGGTATTCGCCCAATGTCATGTAGGCAATGTTGAGCAGCCATCTTGATTCCATATCATCGGGATGAACCCTTAAAATGGTTTTATAAATTTGAATAGCTTTTCTTGATCCTGTTTGAATTTTATGTACCCCATCATTTTTGATTGGGAAAATACATGACGAACCGGTATGGTTAAGCATGCAATTGCTACGTTCGCCAAGGCGCATATACGCAATACCCACTTCAGACAAGAGCCTGTCCGATGGCATAAACTCCAGCCTGTCTATTATTTTTTCATAAATACTTACAGATTTTTCTTCCTGCCCTGCCATAAGCAATAACGATGCCTGCGCCGACAACAGGTAGGAATCCTGGTCATTCGGCGGGATTTTAACTAACGAATCGCAGTAGGCAATTTTCACCTCCGGGTTAAATGGGTTTGCCATGTTGGTGTTTTTTTTATTCAATTGGTCAAGCATCTCTATCATTTCCTGGTGCGATGATTTGGGGCTGGATGCTATGATGGTAAAGCCTATTGCTACAATAAGCGTTAGGGCCGCGGCTATTTTTATTTTCATTTTGGACTGATATGATATTATCTCAAAAGCGGGATTGTTTTAAACACCGGCTTTTAGTTAAATAAAAGAATACTATATGCTGATAAAGTTGGGCAGGGCAAAGCCACGGCCAAACAAGTTTGCCAATCCGAATTAGGTACTATTAACTATTGTTTGGGTGTATGTAAAAACCCGAAATGTTACACATGACATATCCCATTTTCCTGTCATCCTGAGGAACGAAGGATCTATCAGCTGTGCATGACCGACAGAAAAGTTCGCGAATAGATCCTTCGTTCCTCAGGATGACAGTCTATTGTTTTTGAGTGTCATTTCCCCTGCATAGTTTCACTAAATTCTACAACTCAGCACAGGCAAAAAAAACCTGAATACAACATTAAATAGTAGTTGATGGTATCCTTAACGGATTAAGCAAGAAGAAAATTAGCAGGTAACCTTAGGCGGTTGCTCAGGAATATCCTGGTAATAGTGCACCAGTGGTTGTACGGGCTGTACAATGTTTTTTTGAATATTTTTTATAGGGCAGCAAAACTCAACGTGCGCAAAGGCTACGCTAACGTTATCCTGCATAATGGTTTTGCCATACGGCACGTGGTCTTTTTGTGGTACCGGGATATCTTTAACACCTTTTGCATTAAGTACATTTTTATCAACCGGGCGCGTCGTTTCGTAATTAGGAATGCACATCAGGTGTATAGCCGTGCGCGTAACCTTCATTTTTACGTAGTTGTAGTTGGTGTTGCCAAATTGTATTTGCCCGGCTATGTTTTCAAACCGTTTCCAATCGTGAATATTGGGCAAATCAACAGGTATGGCTATTTCGGTAAGGTCTTTAACATCATATAAGCCTTTGCTTACCTGTTGGTTGTAAAATTTATTGGTTTTATAAACCAGGTATTGATGCAATGCCAGTTGCCCGCCAATATTTAGCAGGTGAATACTTAGCAATAAAAAGGCAACAATCTTTTTCAAACTGATTTATAGGTACAATGATATCTAAAGGTGCAATTTATAAATATGTTTTCAAAATTTATTATAACTATAAGTAAATATTAATACCTATTGATTGAATAAGTTGTTGAAATTAATCCTGATTATCAGTGGAAATAGTAAATATGGATTATGTGCCCGGTTTTCCATATTGATCATAGGTGCGCCCGGTGAATAACTTTAACTGCCGACCGGCTATGCAGCTACATCAAATTTGCATGTGTTTTGCAAATGCTGCTTTACGAGCGCCTATAGTTCTTTCTTCGTGAAGTTTTCAACCAGCGGATTTGGATAATTATCGCTTTGGTCTTCGGCCACATTATCCAGGCATTTAAAATCTTTTTCAACAAGCAAGTACATCTCATTGCTACTATTTTCATAGCCAACGCGGTCGGTGCCGGTCCATTCAAGCGCTAAAGCAGCGGGCATATATAAGGTAATGGTGTTGTTGGTAAAATCTGCCGTTAAACACTCGCAGATAGTACGTTGCAGGGCATACTTGAATACCTGGGATCCGAAATTGGTCGTTTCTTCCAGGTAGCCATCCCGGTCAAAGTTCGCTATATCGGTTTTGGTGAGGCGATAACGCAGCGAGTTACCTTTTATCCTGATTTTCATACTTGTTTAATTGTTAACGTTAACCACATCGCCTATAATTATAATAGCCGGATAGGTAAGCTGGTTTTCGGCTGCCATAGCAACCAGGTCTTTAACCTTCCCCCGCGCAGATTTTTGTTTGGGTAACGATGCGTGCTGAATAATAGCGGCAGGTGTATGGCCTTTACCCGATGTAACGTAGGCAAGGGCAATTTCGGCCAGCTTTTTCATGCCCATATATATTACTACCGTAGCATTGCTTTGCATGGCGCAGGCGAGGTCGGCAGATAGACGGCCATCTTTTTTAGTTCCGGTAACCATCCAAACGCTTTCGCTCACCAGGCGGTGGGTTAAAGGAATATCCTGAAGGCCGGATGCCTGCATGCTGGTAACACCCGGTATGTACTGTGTAGCTATGCCATGTTGCCGGGCGTAAATTATTTCTTCAAAGCCGCGGCCAAATATAAACGGATCGCCACCTTTTAGCCTTACCACATTGCCTTTGGTAAAAGCGTAATGCTTTATCAGCTCATGAATAGTTTCTTGCGG
The DNA here is from genome assembly GCF_051903035.1 of Mucilaginibacter sediminis. NCBI lineage: Bacteria > Pseudomonadati > Bacteroidota > Sphingobacteriia > Sphingobacteriales > Sphingobacteriaceae > Mucilaginibacter > Mucilaginibacter sediminis. The sequence continues at coordinate 4,486,599 of NZ_CP170602.1, read as the reverse complement.
GGTGTAATCGCCATAGGGTTGTTTGCCTACATATACCTTTTCGCAATCATCTTGGCAGATATTCAGTAGCTCTTTATTCGCCAGGTTGTCATATAATACCACATTTGCCTGTTGTAATACCTTATATCCCTTCATTGTTATCAATTCCGGGTCTCCGGGACCTGCTCCAAGTACAAAAAGAACCGGATTTTCAATTGTTTTTTGCATATTTTGAAATTTTGCATCAAAAAATAAGTTTTTAGGCTATTTTATTTTGATGATTTTGTTAAAATGTTAAAATCATTATTTACAATCAACATAAATAATGACATAAATTATATCATTAGTACTAAATTAACAATTAAAACATCAATAAACATGATTTATTTAATAAAAAACTTGAAAAAAATTTTTATTTGCCATTTTTTTGAGTTATAATTGTGATGTAAATGAAATCAGGGTCGTATTTGATTCATTTAAGTTTGAAAATTGCTTTAACATTTAAAAAATTTCGATATGTCAAAACCAACCATTATTGTTGTAGGCAACGGTATGGTGGGCTATAAGTTTTGCGAGAAGCTTTTAGCCAGATCAGCCCAGTTCCAAATAATTGTTTTTGGCGAAGAGCCCCGTCACGCTTATGACAGGGTGCACCTGAGCGAATATTTTAATGGCAAAACTGCCGATGATCTGTCGCTCTCCACTTTATCGTGGTATGCCGACAATGGTATTGCGCTGCATTTGGACGATCCTATCCAGGAGATTAACCGTACCGAAAAAAAAATCCACTCATTAAAAGGAGTTACTTTAAAATACGATTACCTGGTTTTGGCAACCGGTTCATCAGCTTTTGTGCCTGATATTCCGGGGATAGAAAAAGAGGGTGTGTTTGTATATCGTACCATCGAAGATCTGGAGCTTATAAAAGCCTGCGCGGCCAATGCCAAATCGGGCGCTGTTATGGGCGGTGGCTTGTTGGGCCTGGAGGCTGCCAAGGCGTTGATTGACCTGGGTATCACAGAAACACATGTTATTGAATTTGCGCCTCGGCTAATGCCAAGGCAAATAGATTCGGCAGGCAGTAATATGCTGCAAATGAAACTAAGCCAGCTGGGTTTGCACATTCATTTAAATAAAAGTACAGCAGCCATTGTAGGCGAAAAAAAAATTCAATCACTAAAGTTTAATGACGATAGTCAACTTGCTGTAGATATGCTGGTAATATCGGCAGGTATCCGCCCGCGCGACGAGCTGGCAAAACTGGCCGGCCTGCATGTAGGTACCCGCGGCGGCATTGTAGTGAACGAAAAAATGCAAACCAGCGATGAGCATATTTACGCCATTGGCGAATGTGCCCTATACGAGGGAATGATTTATGGTTTGATTGCGCCCGGTTATGAGATGGCTGAGATTGCGGCCGCTCATTTAACCGCGGCCGACAAGTCTTTTTACGGGTACGATATGAGTACCAAATTAAAATTAATTGGCGTTGATGTAGCCAGCTTTGGCGATGCCTTTATAACCGAACCCGATTGCCGCACCATTTTGTTTGAAGATACCCACAAGGGAATATACAAACGCATTAATATTACTAATGATGGGAAGAACCTGTTAGGTGGCATTTTAATTGGCGATGCAGAGGCTTACAATATGCTGCTGCAAACGGTTAATAATAAAATTGTATTGCCACCCGATCCGGAAGATTTGATACTGGGATCAAGAGGCGGGGCGGCAAATGAGGGCGCCGGCGTAATGAACCTGCCCGACGATGCGCTTATCTGCTCATGCGAGGCCGTAACCAAGGGCGCAATCTGCTCGGCGGTTACCGATGGCGGTGTTGCCAGTATTGATGGTATGAAAAAATGCACCAAAGCCGGTACCGGTTGCGGTGGTTGTGTGCCACTGGTGAAAGATTTAATTGCCGGTACCCTGAAGGCAAATGGTCAGTATGTTAAAAATGTAATTTGCGAGCATTTTGACTACTCGCGCCAGGAGTTGTTTGACCTGGTAAAAATAAATAAGCTTAAAAATTACGACCTGGTACTTGACCATTACGGTAAAGGCGATGGCTGCGAAACTTGTAAGCCGGTTGTTGCCAGCATACTATCGAGCCTGTGGAATGATGTGATAGTAAAACAGGAAGTAATACAAGATAGTAATGACAGGTTTTTGGCCAACATTCAAAAAGGCGGTACTTATTCTGTAGTGCCACGCATTCCAGGAGGAGAAATTACGCCCGACAAACTGATAGTAATTGGCCAGGTGGCCAAACGATACGGATTGTATACCAAAATAACCGGTGGTCAGCGTATTGATTTGTTTGGTGCGCACTTAAGCGATTTGCCATTAATTTGGGAAGAGCTGATAGATGCCGGTTTTGAAAGCGGCCATGCATACGGCAAAGCGCTGCGTACAGTAAAAAGCTGCGTGGGTAGCACCTGGTGCCGCTTTGGTTTGCATGATAGTGTAACTTTTGCTATTGAGATTGAAGACAGGTATAAAGGTATCCGTGCACCGCATAAACTTAAAGGTGGCGTAAGCGGTTGTGTACGTGAATGTGCCGAAGCGCAATCAAAGGATTTTGGGATTATAGCTACCGAAAAAGGCTGGAACCTGTATATCTGCGGCAACGGTGGTTCAAAACCGCAGCACGCCCAGTTATTAGCTACCGATATTGATAAAGAAACATTGGTGAAATACCTGGATAGGTTCCTGATGTTTTATATCAAAACCGCCGACCCGCTAACCCGTACTGCAACCTGGCTTAATAAGCTGGATGGCGGAATGAGCTATCTTAAAAATGTAATTGTAAACGATAGTCTTGGCCTGGCCGAACAGCTTGAAGAAGAAATGCAGGCGCTGGTAAATACCTATCACTGTGAATGGAAAGAAGTGGTTGAAAATCCGGCCATGCGCAAACGTTTTGCCCACTTTATAAATGCACCCGAAGAGAAAGACCCAACCGCGCAGTTTGAACCAATGCGTGAACAGGTGAAAGCCAAGGGGTGGTAAGTTTCAAAATTCAAAATTCAAAATTCAAAATTCAAAAAGAAGGCCGCATGTTTAATATGGGCGTGTTGTGCTGATAAAATATAATATAATGGAAACAGCGATAGAAATTAAATGGATACTGGCCTGTTATGTAGATGATGTACCGGAAAATGGCGGATCGTGCGTAAAGCATGGCGATGAGCAGATTGCTATATTTAATTTTAGCCGCCGGGGCGAGTGGTATGCAACCCAAAATCTTTGCCCGCACAAACAGCAGATGGCTATTTCGCGGGGAATGATAGGTAGTACCGGCGAAAGTTGTGAGCCGAAAGTTGCCTGCCCATTTCATAAAAAAGCATTCTCGCTACTTACCGGCGAATGCATTGGCGAAGAGGAGTTGGTTATTAAAACCTATCCTGTAAAGGTTGCTGATGGTAAAGTATTTGTAGGTATTGCCTGAGAAGATGCAGGCAAAGAATTAAAGCTATTTCAGGCGGGGATCCAACAGGGTTGCCGCCTTTTTTGTACAAATAGGTGCCCGTCGTCCTTAAATGGCATTAGGTTCTGGAATTACGAGCCGATTTTAATATCGAACACTAAATATCCAATATCGAATAATGAAGGAGAAACTTCGGTGTTTCACATTCATTATTCATTGTTTGGTATTTTATATTACTGGTTGGTGTCTTGTGTTAAAGCAAACAATTTTTCGCCGTTAATAATACTAATCTTTTTGCCGTTGGTGCTTATAATGTCTTCCTGGGTTAGCTCGTTCACTACTCTGAAAACGGTTTCATAAGTTGCGCCGGCATAAGAGGCCAGGTCCTGGCGGGTAAGTTCAATATCAATATGGCCATCTTTGTTAATGCCAAACTGATCTTTTAGTGATACCAAAGCATGGGCAACGCGGCCTTTAACAGGCATATGTGCCAGGTTGCGCATCTTTTTTTCTGCTTCCTGTAATTCGTCGGCAAAAAATAACATCAGTTGGTAGGTATATTGAGGGTTTACTTTCAAAGTTGCCTCAAAAAATTCCATATCAACATAACATATAATGCCATTCTCAAGTGCTGTTGCCGAAATAGGGTAATGGGTTGCGTGTTTTCCTAACACTCTGTGCCCAAAAATGGCTCCATTATTGGCAAAACGGATAATGAGTTCCTTATCTGAGCCCCATTTTTTGTGAACTTTCACATTTCCCTGGTACACAAAATAGATTCCGGTAACCGGGTCGCCTTCGCTAAAAATAACCTGTCCTTTCTTGACTTTGAAGTTTTTTCTGTTCGCGGCAATGGCGGGCAACCATTCTTTTATGCAGCTTTTGCATAAAGTGCAAGTTTGATTGTCGCAATGGATGTTCTTTTTCATTTAGTACGTAGTTTCTGTTGTGTTTTTATTAAAAATAGTGATAAAAATCGTGTTATCTGTTAAAATTTACTTCATTTAAGCAGTTTTGGTTAACGAATATTGATTTTCATTGAATTTAATTGCGGATTATTCAATTTTTATCGACTTGAAAATTATCAAAAACATATTTTGTCAATTTTTAAGCTGTCAAAATTTAAAATTTTGATAAAAAATTAATAATTACATGATTTTAATCATAAAAATTAACTTTTAGATGCAAATATTTGCATTTATTCATTAAATACGATATATTTATTAAATTAAATCAGGAATTATTAAAAAAAAGGTGTCGCCTATGGTGAAAATAAAAAAAATATAAAAAAAAGCCCTGTCGGGAGGTCGCATTCCCAGGCAGGGCCAGTATAGTTTTTAATCGCTTTAACAAATAAAAAACCAATTCAAATGTATAAAAATGTACGTTATAAATTCATAATATTCGCCGTAATTTTAATTTCAGGCACCTTACAAATTAATATTGCAAAGGCCCAGTTTAGCCTGGCAGGGCAATTACGTATACGGGGAGAAGCTCGTGATGGCTATGGTAACCTTGTGCCAAAAGGCGCAAAAAGCGCCGATTTTATTTCGCAACGTACCCGTTTAAACTTTGGTTATAAATGGGATCTTTTAACATTTGGCGTTAGTGTTCAGGATATTAGGGTATGGGGAGCTGATGCTTCAACCATATCAGCAGCGGACGGTAACCGTTTGATGCTACATGAAGGCTGGGCCGAGCTAACGCTGGCCAACAAAGCCGATACTAACGTTAAGTTTAAGTTATTGGATTTGCTCACCTTTAAAATAGGTCGCCAGGAATTAATTTATGATGATTCGCGCCTTATTGGTAACCTCGATTGGCTACAACAGGCACGCCAGCATGATATGGCATTATTAAAAGCCGTGCACCACGGCTGGCAGGTTGATCTGGGTTTTGCTTATAATCAAAATACCGATGCCAATGGCGTAACCAATAGTAATTATTTACCGGGCAATTTGCCTGCATATATTAAAAACAGTTTAGGTACGCTGGTACCGCTTCCGGCCGGTATTGTTCCGTTAACTGCGGCAGGAAGTGCGGCAAACAATAGTTCAAAAACGGGCACCCCCTTATTTACAAACCCCGCCGGTACTAATGGAGCTACGCAAAATTACAAATCGTTCACCAGTTTATATATCAGCAAAAAGTTTGATCAAACCAAGATGTCTATTTTGGTATTTAACGATAACTTCGGTAAATACCGCCTCGATTCTGTAGGCAGCGCAACAGCCGGATATGTTTACGGCAGGCGTTTTGTGCCAAATGGCGCAACCGATACCTATAATTATGGTGTAAATAAACGCTACACCTACGGGTTAATGCTTAGCCCAACTTTTGGCAATGCCTCTGGTTTTGGGAAAATAGCTATACAAGCCGCTTATTACCGTCAATCGGGTAACGACAGGGATGGTAAAACAATGAGTGCATACCACTATACTGTTGCAGCAACTTATCAAAAAGATCTTTTCAGTGTAACACCAGGTTATGATGTATTATCCGGTACAACTGTTGCTGATCAGGCATTAGGAAAAAATAACTCATTTGATCCATTGTATGGTACGCCTCACAAGTTTTGGGGCTATATGGATTATTTTTATGCAGGCACCGGATCGCCTAAAGGCGGTTTAAACAACCCTTACGTTAAATTTAAATATACCGCTAACACCTTTTCTTTAGGTCTTGATCTGCATTCATTCTCCTTAAATAAGGATATGAAAAAGGCCGATGGTACAACCATAAGTAAAAACCTGGGTAAAGAAGCCGATTTACAGTTTAGCTACAACATGAACAAGTTTACCAATATTGAATTGGCTTACTCGCTCATGAAAGCTACAGACAGTATGCCGTTTGCCAAAGCACAAGCCGTAAACGATGTTACTGCCGCAACCTTTAACAAAACAGGTACCTGGGCTTATGTGATGTTAAAATTTACCCCCGACTTTTTTTACAGTAAACCGGTAGCTATTAAACAATAACTAAATCATTAAAACTTAAAATGCCTGCAATGAATATACACATACAAAAATATTACAAACCCATGCTATTATGGTGTTTGTGCGCTTTACTTGTGGTAAGCGGCGCTGTTGCCAAACAGCCAAAAAAAGTTGTTAAGCTGGGCTTTATCCCGTTAACAGATTGCGCCCCCCTGGTAATTGCAAAAGAAATGGGCTTTTTTGCCAAATATGGTGTTGATGTACAGCTATCAAAAGAAGCATCATGGGCGGTTATCCGCGATAAAATATTAAATGGCGAACTCGATGCCGCGCACTGCCTCTTTTCTATGCCATTTTCGGTATACACAGGGATTGGTGGGAAAGCCGGGTCGGAAATGAAGATAGCCATGATCCTCAACAATAATGGCCAGGCTATAACCCTGTCGAAAGATTTTTGCGGGCTGGTTGGTTTTCGCGATCTGAAAAAGGTAGCGGCTGCTATTAAAGATGTAAAGTCCCGTAAGGAAGTAACCTTTGCCATGACGTTTCCGGGCGGAACGCATGATATATGGCTGCGCAACTGGCTGGCAGCATGCGGGGTAAATGCCAAGTCGGTAGGTATCATTACCATACCACCGCCGCAAATGGTAGCCAACATGAGGGTGGATAATATGGAAGGCTTTAGTGTAGGCGAACCATGGAACGGCGTAGCGGCAACCCAGGGAATTGGGTTTACCCAAATATCCAGCCAGGACATATGGAAAAACCATCCCGAAAAGGCGCTGGTGGCCAACAAAGCATTTGCAGAAAACGATAAAGAAGACCTTAAAAATGTGATGAAAGCCCTTATTGAAGCCTGTAAATGGCTTGATGTAATGAGCAACCGCAAAAAAGCAGCGCTTTTATTAAGCAAACCAAACTATGTGAATGCCCCTGTACAGGTTATTGAGGCAAGGTTAATGGGATCGACAGAAATTGGTTGCGACCTGGGTGTACAAAAATACAAGGATGATTATATGTTGTTTTATAATAATGGCGCGGTAAATACACCAAAACTATCATACGGTATCTGGTTTATGGCCCAGTATATGCGTTTTGGAATGATAAGCACGGCTCCGGATTATTCGGCAGTAGCGCAGAAGTTGATCCTGGACGATTTATACGCCGAGGTTGCCAAAAGTATGGGGGTACCCGTACAGGAGGATATGAAACCGTTTAAAACAAACCTGGAAACTATAGTTTTTGATCCAAAAAATCCGGCACCGTATATAGCCGGTTCAAAAAAATAGGTTGAATAGTTAATTAACATGGAAAAAGCCTGCCGGGCTTATTTGGCCCGGCAGGTTTTACCAAAACATTAAAATGATATGAAGCAATTATTTTCGGTAAAAACGGCCATGTCGGTAGTCTATTTCCTGGCAGGCATGATCATCATGGGCGGTATATGGGCTTTAATAGCTAAGCTCACTAAAAACGAGATTCCTGCCCCATCGGCTACCTGGACTGTTTTTAAGGAGGTAATACAGCACCCATTTCAAAACGATGCCGACCAGAAAGGTATAGGCACCAAACTGCTGAGCTCGCTTAGCCGGGTAAGCATTGGTTTTGGTTTGGGCAGTTTATTTGCAATACCCATTGGCTTAATTATGGGGAGCAGCAAAATAGCTATGCGGGTTATTAACCCGATGGTGCAAATTTTAAAGCCGGTTTCGCCCCTGGCGTGGTTTCCCTTAGGCCTGGCCATTTTCCAGGATTCGCCAAAGGCCAGTATATTCATGATTTTTATATGCTGTTTGTGGCCAACGCTCATCAATGCAGCGTTTGGTGCATCAAATATCCCGCAGGATCACAAAAATGTAAGTAAGGCTTTTGGCTTTTCAAAGTGGAAATATCTTACCAAAATATTATTGCCATTTAGCCTGCCCCATATTATTACCGGGCTAAGGCTGTCAATAGGTATTGCCTGGATGGTAATTGTTGCCGGCGAAATGCTTTCGGGAGGAATTGGCCTGGGCAACTTTGTTTGGGAAGAAGGATTTAATGGCGGTAGCGTAGCAAAAATTTTAGTAGCTATTATCATTATAGGAGTAGTAGGCTCATTGCTTGATAGGTGTTTTACCTGGTTGCAGCAAAGATTCTCGTACGCGGTTTAAAAATTAATCATCATTTATTTAAAATTTAATTTTATGAGTAACATGTCAATAATTGCACCACTTGAGGATGACATTACTGCAACTGCTGAAATTATTTTGGAACAAGCCGTCAATACGCCGGTAAGTATCCAGATAAATAATGTGACAGTTAGTTTTAAAACGCCCAAAGGAATATATACCGCTGTTAAAGAAATTGATTTGACAGTAAGAAAAGGCGAAATAGTTGCATTGATAGGCCATTCCGGCTGTGGTAAATCAACCCTGATGAGCACCATAAGCGGCATGGTTAAACCAACAAGCGGCGAGGTGTATGCCAATGGCAAAAAAGTAAACTCGCCCGGGCCCGACAGAGGAATTGTGTTTCAAAATTATTCGCTGCTTCCGTGGCTTACAGTTTATAAAAATATTGAAGTAGCAGTTGGTGCAGCCCTTAAAGAACTGCCTGCTGCAGAGCGTCTTAAATTAGTGGAAACTAATTTAAGGATGGTGAACCTTTGGGAACATAAAGATAAGTTGCCCGGCCAGCTTTCGGGCGGCATGAAACAACGGGTGGCTATAGCCCGCGCCTTTGCTATCAATCCAAAAATATTATTACTTGATGAGCCTTTTGGTGCGCTTGACGCCTTAACCAAAAGTGCCATGCACGTTGAACTATTAAAATTATGGAACCTTGATCATCGCGAAAAAACCATTGTAATGGTTACGCATGATATTGAAGAGGCCATTTTTTTGGCAGACAGGGTAGTAGTTATGAACAACGGCCCTGCGGCTACTATAAAAGAAATTGTGGATGTACCATTGGCAAGGCCGCGTAATAAAAAATTTATAGTACACGACCCTATGTATATGGAAATTCACGACCGCTTATTGAATTTACTGATTGATAAGTTTTCTATAGATGACGAACATTAATAATATACCAATCCCCCAAAAAAACGATAGCATGAATAATACAACAGCAAAACAACTTACCAAACTGAATATATTTTCGTTAAAGGGCGTGCAGATGCGCACCTTCCATACCACCTGGCTCATGTTTTTTGTGTGCTTTTTTGGCTGGTTTGGCCTGGCACCGCTGATGCCAACCATCCGAGCAGAACTGCACTTAAGCAAAGGCCAGGTAGGTAATACCATCATAGCATCTGTAGCGGCCACCATTATAGCACGCCTTATTATTGGTAAACTTTGTGATACCTGGGGGCCACGTAAAACAGCTGTAAGGTTATTGCTTATTGGTTCGTTGCCCGTTTTTTTTGTGGGCCTGGCGCATGACTATACTTCGTTCCTGTTGTTCCGCCTGGCTATTGGCGTAATCGGTTCGTCGTTTGTAATTACACAGTTTCATACATCTATGATGTTTGCACCTAATATAAAGGGTACTGCCAATGCTGTAACAGGTGGCTGGGGTAACCTGGGTGGTGGTGTAACTAATATGGTAATGCCGTTAATATTTGCCGCCATAGTTGGTGCTGGTTATACCAAAGCCGAAGCATGGCGCTACGCCATGATAGTGCCGGGTGCATTGATGCTGATCATGGCATTTATATACTATAAATTTACCAAGGATACACCTAATGGTAACTATGACGAAATAGGACATACCAAAGCCAATTCTTCAAAAACAGACTGGTCAATTTTGGGTGACTGGCGCGTTTGGGCCTTAACCTTATCATACGCCATGTGCTTTGGTATGGAAATAACTTTTGACAACGTAGCCTCCTTGCACTTTGTTGATACGTTTCATTTGTCGCAAAGTTCGGCGGGTTTTTGGGCCGGTGTTTTTGGGTTCATGAATATTTTTGCCCGTGCATTAGGCGGTATCGTATCAGACAAAGTTGGCGGCAAATTCGGCATGCGTGGCAAGGGCTTATTGCTTGCGGGTGTTTTGCTATTAGAAGGAGCGGGGCTTATCCTGTTTGCCAGCTCGGGCAACCTTACTGCTGCCATTATTTCTATGCTTTCATTCGCGCTGTTCCTTAAAATGTCAAATGGTGCTACTTATGGCATTGTTCCGTTTATTAACAGTAAAAATGTAGGTATGGTGAGCGGTATAGTTGGTGCAGGCGGCAACCTGGGTGGTATGCTGTTTGGCTTTTTATTCAAATCATCTACCATTACTTATGTACAGGCATTTACCTATATCGGTATAGCCGTTATGGCAGTATCTGTAATTGTATTGATCACCCGTTTTCAAAAACAAACAGTATCAAAAGAAGTTGAAGAGCCGCTTGTTGCGGTAGCATAGTAAGCTAAAAGCGGAAGGCTGAAAGCCTAAAGCTCTAAATAGTTCAATAAAAATAAGATTTAAGAAAGCTTTGAGCCTGGTGCTTTTTGCTTTCGGCTCAAATAAAGCTTTCGGCCTTTGGCCTTAAGCTTTTAGCTATAAAAAGATGTCGATAAATAAACGCTCTGTTAATACATTAAAAAGTACCTGCTGTTACTGCGGGGTGGGTTGCGGCGTTGTTATTAACAAAGAAAAAAATGGCAGCATAACTTTAGAGGGAGATAAAGACTATCCTGTAAATAAAGGGATGTTGTGTAGTAAAGGGCTTAACCTGCATTACACTGCCAATGATAAAACAGACAGGCTGTTGTACCCGCAAATGCGTTATAACAAAAGCATGCCCATGCAAAGGGTAAGCTGGGATGATGCGTTGGAGCGTACAGCAGCTGTTTTTAAAACTTTCATCGATAAATACGGGCCAGACTCGGTGGCGTTTTATGCTTCGGGGCAATGCCTTACCGAAGAGTATTACGTGGTGAACAAGCTGATGAAAGGCTTTATAGGCAGTAATAATATTGATACCAATTCGCGCCTGTGCATGAGCAGTGCGGTAGTGGCATACAAAATGGCGCTGGGAGAAGATAGCGTACCGCTTTGCTATGATGATATTGAACTGGCCGATTGCTTTTATGTTACCGGCGCCAACCCGGCCTGGTGCCATCCCATTTTATGGCGAAGGGTTGAGGCTCACAAAACCGCCAACCCCAATGTTAAAATTATAGTGGTTGATCCGCGGGTTACTGATACCTGCAGCGTTGCCGATTTGCACCTGCAGCTAAATCCCGGTACGGATATTACGCTTAACCACGCCATTGGCAGGGTATTGATAGAGAACGGAGACATCGACGTTGATTTTGTAACCAAACATGCAGATGGTTTTGAGCAATATAGCAAAATAGTATTTGAACGCACACTGGCCGAATCGGCTCAGATTTGCGGGGTAAGTGAAAGTAATATTCGCCTGGCCGCTAAATACATCGGCGAAGCCAAAGGTTTTATTTCGATGTGGACGATGGGCTTAAACCAAAGTTCTATCGGCGTAAATAAAAATTTAAGCCTGATAAACCTCAATTTAATAACGGGCCATATTGGTAAACCAGGCTCGGGGCCGTTATCATTAACCGGGCAACCAAACGCTATGGGCGGCCGTGAGGTAGGTGGCCTGGCCAACTTGTTGCCTGCGCATCGTAACCTGGCCAATCCTTTGCACAGGGAAGAGGTGCAAAAGTTTTGGGGAGGTACCCAAATAGCCGCCAAACCTGGCCTCACCGCTACCGAAATGTTTGAAGCCCTGAATGATGGCCGTTTAAAAGCCATCTGGATCATGTGCACCAACCCGCTAACCAGCTTGCCCAATGTTCGCCTGGCCGAAGAAGCCTTGAAAAAAGCAAAATTTGTAGTGGTACAGGAGATAAGCAACAAGCCCGAAACTTTGGCTTACGCCGATGTGATACTGCCCGCTGCCGCCTGGGCCGAAAAGGAAGGCACCATGACCAATTCCGAAAGGCGCATCAGCTATTTGAGTAAAGTGCTTAACCCTCCTGGTGAAGCCATTCCGGATAGCGAGATCATTTGCCGCTTTGCCAAAAAAATGGGCTATAAAGGCTTTGATTTTAAAAATGCCGCAGAAATTTATGCCGAGCATGCCAAACTAACAGCTAAAACCAATATCGATATCAGTGGGCTAACCTACGAGATCATCAAACAACAAGGATCTGTACAGTGGCCTTATAAAAAACGGAATGTAACTATAGGCACACCGCGCTTATTTACCGATAAAAAATTCTATACCGAAAGCGGAAACGCCCGCATCAGCGCTGTTCCTGATACCCTCACCAGTGAAATACCTGATGAGGATTTTCCATTTATACTCACCACCGGCCGTATTCGCGATCATTGGCATACCATGAGCAAAACGGGTAAGGTAAACAAGCTTAACCAGCACATTAAGCAATCGTTTATAGAGATAAATCCGCTTGATGCTGTTGAGTTAAACATACAGGATGGTGATGTTACCATTATCAAATCGCGCAGGGGCGAGGTGAGTGTGAAGGCAAAAATCTCGGCAGCGATAAAACAAGGGGTTGTTTTTGTGCCCATGCACTGGGGCAAAATACTCAATAATGATTTGCACCGCATCAATAACGTTACCAATGATGCAGTTGATCCGATCTCGAAAGAGCCGGATTTTAAATATTGCGCGGTAAGCGTTCAAAAATATAAAAAGCCTTTTCAGCGTATAGTAGTTGTAGGCGCGGGTGCAGGCGCGCACGGCTTTGTACGATCATACCGGGAGTTGAATAAGGATGATGAGATTACTATTTTCAGTAAAGAAGAATATCCTTTTTATAACCGCGTAATGCTGCCCGATTACATCAGCGGCGAGCAAAGCTGGGAGCAGCTGATAAAAATGACCGATGAGGAGGAGCCCGAATTTAAGATAAGATTATTACGTGGTGTAAGCGTAGAAAAAATAGACCGCACCAATAAATATGTGCTGGACAGCCGTGGCATAAAAACCTATTATGATGTGTTGCTGCTGGCCACCGGCAGCCGGGCGGCCATCCCTAAAAACGTACCCGCATTGCAGGGTATTTTTAGCATGCGCAGCCGTAACGATGCCGATAACTTTAAAAAGCATGTACCCAAAAACGGGCATGTGGTTATTGTGGGAGGTGGTTTACTGGGTTTGGAGATGGCTGCTTCCCTACGTGAAATGGGGATCACGATCACCATTATTCAGCGTACATCCAGGTTTTTGAACCGCCAGCTGGATGAGTTAGGTAGCCGTTTGCTGCATGAGGAAATGGCCGACCAGGGCTGCGATATTTTTTATGACGACGAGGTGCAGCTATTTTACGGTCGTAATAAACTAACTGGTATTGGCCTTAAAAGCGGACGCAAAATTGATTGCGACGCTATGATATTGGCTATAGGCACAACCCCTAACCTGGAAATTGCCAAAGATTGCGGCCTTGATATTAAACGCGGAGTTATTGTAAACGAGCGGCTGCTCACCAGCGACCCTAATATATATGCCATTGGCGAAATTGCCGAATTTAACGGCACGCTGTATGGCATTACCGCTGCTGCCGAGCAACAAGCCGCTGTAGTTGCCGGTTACATGAATGGTGATATTGGCAGCTACTATAAAGGTAGCCTGTTCATGAACATCATTAAAATTCATGGTTTTGACCTATGCAGTATTGGCTTATCTGAATGCCCGGATGATAGGGATTACGAAGAGATTGTATTTATTGATAAGGCCAAGCGCTATTATAAAAAATGCATTATTCACCAGGATAAATTGGTAGGTACCATTTTGATTGGCGATAAAGGCGAATTCCAGGAATTTAAGGAACTGATAGCCAACAAAACCGAATTGAGCGATAAACGCCTCAAACTGTTGCGCAGCGGCAAAACCGCCGAACCTGTTTTGGGTAAACTGGTATGCAGCTGCAATAATGTGGGTGCCGATAACATACGCAATAAAGTGGCCTCAGGCTGTACCCAACTGGCCGATGTGTGCAGCCAAACCGGGGCAGGCACAGGCTGCGGATCATGTAGGCCGGAGGTAAAACGCCTGTTGGACGAGGTTTTGCAACAGCAATTAATAAAGGTATAAGCAGATGGAAAAAAAGCAACTGATTAAAATAAACCTGCCGGGTGGGGTAGCCTCTGCCGGCGATTTTTACGAAATGCTTATCATTGCGCAAAATGCAGGTGCCGGGCAAATTCGCTTTGGGAACAGGCAGCAACTTTACTTTGAGGTAGCTGCTGAAAAGATGGAAGACCTGGAGTTTGATATGCTGGGCGCTGGGATTGACCATGAAATTAATACCGACCAGTTCCCTAATATCACCAGCTCCTATATTGCCGATGGGATTTTTAATCATGAAAACTGGTTGAAGGAAGGGGTTTACAAAGACATTTTCGACTTGTTTGATTATCAGCCCGAGTTAAAAATAAACCTGGTTGATAGCAACCAAACTTTTGCCCCCTTTTTTACCGGTAATTTTAATTTTATCTCGTCGCCGGTAAGTAACTATTGGTATTTGTATATCAGGTTTCCTAAAACCAATATCCTGTATTGCTGGCCTGTATTGGTTTATTCAGACGATATCCCGGCCATGAGCAAAGCTGTGCAGCAGGTAATATTTGCCAATAAGCCGCTGTTTTATGACCAGGCCGAAGTTAATGCCGATTTGTTGTATCAACTGGTTGCTGCCAATAACCAGTTTGTTATCCAGCAAATAGATCAGCCCTTAAATATCCCCGAATTTCAATTGCCCTATTATGAGGGCTTTAATAAACAAGGCAATAAACATTGGCTGGGTATTTACAGGCGCAATGAATTATTTGATATCGAGTTTTTAAAAGAAATTTGCAACCTGTGTATGCAAACCAGGGTTGGGCAGCTGTATATCAGCCCATGGAAATCGTTGCTTGTTAAAAATATCGAGGCCAAACACAGGCCGCTTTGGGGCAATATGCTCAATAAATACCGGGTAAATGTACGCCATGCTTCAAATGAATTGAATTGGCAGGTAGAAGACCTGTGCAGTCAATGCCTTGATCTGAAACAACAGCTGGTTCGTGAATTTGAGGAAGCCGATCTGCGCACATATCGCCTTAGCTTTGCCATTAAACGGTCGCCAAAATCTGGAATCTATGGCTCTATCATGATCCGCGAACGCAACCCCGACGAGTTTGAAATTGTGCACACCCGCGATTTTAACCACAACACCCGCGAATTTGTGGTGTATAAACAAGGGGTTGCTAAAATCGACTTAGGCCGCCATTTGATTGCGCTTTGCGATTTGTTTTATGAGCAGCAAAGCAATATTGTTCAGTCGGCCACGGTTGCAGGCAGGGAAGATATGAACAAGCCAATTAATCAAAAAGTAGTACACCAGTGTAAAAACTGCTTTACTATTTACGACGAAGCATATGGCGACGAACTAAACGGACTTGCGCCTGGGGTACCCTTCACCGCGTTAAAAAGTTTTGAATGCCCTACCTGCGGCGCCGGTAAAGAGGATTACAAGGAGTTGGTTTGCGTGGCATAGCTGATTGCTTTGTTTTTTCATATGACGAGTGATGATCTGTTAGATAGCTTTGAAATTACGAAACCGCCGCATTCCCGGCAGCCGGATTAATTCAATGATTTAACGCCATCAATCGCCTGAATTAAAAATATTAACCACCGGTTGTGTACCACCCCGTACCAGGGTGTACCAGGGTGTTTCAGGGTGTTTCACCCCGTGCCGGTACACACAGTTTGCGGTTAATTTACTTCTCCTTCCCCTGTCCTCCCCAAGGAAGTAATCACACGTTTCCCTCCCTTTTTTCGCGTCTTCCCAACACCTTTTTCCTGCAACCGCTCACCCAATCAACTATTCACCCCTCACCATTCACTATTTAACTACCAATCAGGTAGATTATCTAAAAAAATGTGCATATTTGGGGTTCAAAATTTATTATCTAACAAATTAACACGCAGTGAAGCCTCCGAAAGGAGCTTCATTACAATTAAAAACAATTAAACAATGAAAGTCGCAGTAGTAGGTGCTACTGGCTTAGTAGGCACCAAAATGTTGCAGGTTCTGGCAGAACGCAACTTCCCCGTTACAGAATTAATTCCCGTAGCTTCCGCAAAAAGTATTGGTAAAGAAATTACTTTTAAGGGTAAGCAGTTTAAGGTAGTTTCTGTTGAGGATGCGATTAAGATGAAGCCGGACGTTGCAATTTTCAGCGCCGGCGGCAGTACTTCATTGGAGCAGGCACCGCTTTTCGCGGCCGCAGGCACTACAGTTATTGATAACTCATCGGCCTGGCGCATGGATCCAACCAAAAAACTGGTTGTGCCCGAAGTAAATGCCGATGTATTAACCGCAGAGGACAAAATTATTGCCAACCCCAATTGCTCAACCATACAAATGGTAGTGGCCTTAAAGCCGCTGCACGATAAATATAAAATTAAACGCGTAGTAGTATCTACCTATCAATCGGTAACCGGTACCGGCGTAAAAGCTGTTGACCAGTTGTTTAACGAGCGCAAAGGGATTGATGGGCCAAAGGTTTACCCTTACACTATCGACCTGAACGTAATACCTCAAATTGATGTGTTTACCGACAACGGTTACACCAAAGAGGAAATGAAAATGATCCTGGAAACCAAAAAGATCATGGGCGATGACAGCATTAAAGTAACTGCTACCACCGTTCGGATCCCGGTTATGGGCGGTCACTCAGAGTCGGTGAACATTGAGTTTTTACATGATTTTGATCTGGGCGAAGTACGTGAACTATTAGCTAATTCGCCAGGTATTGTAGTAGTTGATGATACCGCCAACCTGAAATACCCAATGCCGCTTGACGCGCACGATAAAGACGAAGTTTTTGTTGGCCGCTTACGCCGCGACGAAAGCCAGGACAATACTTTAAATTGCTGGATAGTATCTGATAACCTGCGCAAAGGCGCTGCTACCAACGCAGTGCAGATTGCAGAATACTTAGCGGCCAAGCATTTGATTGGCGCGCCGGTTGAGGCGTAATTATTAGTGAATGGTTGATTGGGTTGATAAAGTGAATGGTTTTAGTCGCTTATCAACTCAACCCAAAACTTAAAAATATAACAGGGATAGTCGGTTGATTATCCCTGTTTTTATATAAAAGCTCCCCGTTAACATGGGCAACCCTGCCTGTTAGTTAACTGCTGCCTCATAATTAAGTAAAAAGATGTTTATTAACATAATTTAACTGTGCATCTGCGTTAACTTATTACGTTTAATAGCGTCATTTGTATTTCAATTACATTATTTTATTTCACAATGAAAACTAAGATAATTATAGCAGCCGTTGCCGTCTTCGGTAGTTTGTACAGTGGTGTGGTTAGTGCGCAGCAAACCGCCTTACTTGCCGATCAAAATCCGCGATATAAAGAAAGCCAGGCCAAATATGCCCGCGCGGCAGATAGCCTTACCAGTTTACAAGGCACAACCATACAGGATACCTACAAAGCTTATGACTGGTATGAGGCCAAGATGGAGCGCCGCCGTCAAAACCGCGAGTGGAGGCACCAGGAACGTATGAATGGCTATTTCGATTATACGCCGTCATGGGGGCTTTACGATAACTACTATTCACCATCAATCAACTTTGGCTTTGGGGGCCGCTGGGGGCGCGGCGGATACCACGGAGGCCGTTCCGGTATCGGAATTGGTTTTGGCTGGTATTAAACAGCACCACGCATCACTTATTATCATAATTTAACAACCTACTATCAATGAAATTTAATAACATTTTAACCATTGCTGCACTTGCAGTTTCAACACTTTTTGCCGCATCATGCTCAAGGCAGGTAACACGTGTTAGCACCGATCAAACTATAGATGTAAGCGGCAACTGGAATAACAGCGACTCCCGGATGGCGGCCGAAGAACTAACCGGCAAAATTTTAGGCGCAAGCTGGATCGAAACTCATCAAGCCGATCATCAGGGCAAAAAGCCGGTAGTAATTGTGGGTTTTGTGCAAAACAAAAGCCACGAGCATATTGATGCCGAAACGTTTTTAAAGGATATTGAAAGCTCATTTATCCAAACACAAAAGGTACGCCTGGTACAAGGTGGCAAGAAACGTGAAGAATTGCGCGCCGAGAAAGCCGACCAGCAAACCAATGCAACCGTGTCAAGCATGAAACAATTTGGGTTAGAGAATGGTGCCGATTATATCCTGCAAGGCTCTATCAATTCTATTGTTGATTCGCACAAGCGCCAAAAAGTAGTTTACTACCAGGTAAACCTCGAGCTTACCAATATTCAAACAAACGAAGTGGTTTGGATAGGGGAGAAAAAAATAGCCAAATACGTAAAAAATTAATTAAGTAAGCCCTGCTCAAGGATTGCTTGTATCTGATAATGATAAACCTGCGTAAGCGTATCTTTCTCGCATCACCTGTCATAGGGGTGATGCTTTTTTTATTTGGTTGTACCACTTATAACCAAAGCCTGACATCCTATTACAAAAATGTTTACGCAGGTAATTACCCCCAGGCCGAAAAAGACCTGGATAATAATGGCCTTATTCAAAAGCCGCGCAATAAACTCCTGTACCTGATGGAGAAAGGGCGGGTAACGCATCTCAGAGGAAAATACGAGGAAAGCAATAAGTACTTTAACAATGCCGATCAGTTACTTGATAGTGGTTTAACAGGTGTTGCCGACGCGGCCGTTGGTTTATTGGTTAACTCGATGTCGCAAACATATAAAGGCGAGGATTTTGAAAAATTCATGATCCACTATTACAAGGCGTTGAATTACCTTTATCTGAACAATATTGAAGATGCCATTGTGGAGGCCCGCCGCATCACCCTGCAGGCGCAGGACCAGGGCGATAAATTTAACAATAAAGACAACCGGTACTCAAACGATGCCTTTGCATTGATGTTCCAGGGCATGCTTTACGAACGTAATAATGATGTTAACAATGCATTTATATCATACCGTAACGCTGCCGAGATCTACCTGAAAAACCCCGATCAAGCCTATTATGGTACGCCTATGCCTATGGGATTAAAGGAGGATGTGATCAGGACCGCCATGTTGAACGGCTTTACAACCGAGGCCGATCAGTTTGAGAAAACATTTGGTTTACCATACACTCCCGGCAAACCTACCGAAGGCGGCGAGCTGATTTTGTTTTGGGAAAACGGCCTTGCGCCGGTTAAAACACAGGAAGATTTGTTTTTTAGCATGATAAGGCATAGCGATGGCGGGTTGTTTTTTGTTAACGGTGCCGGTTTAGAGATCCCCTTTAATTATAGCGGCGACAGGAACAGGGTGAACCTGAAATCAGTTGAAAGTTTGCGGGTAGCTTTTCCAAAATATATTGCCCAAACGCCTTATTATTTAAGCGGCAGCATCAGTGTCAATAATGAACAAGTACCTTTTGAAAAAGCCGAAGATATTAATGAGCTGGCTTTTAAAACGCTGCAGCAACGTACTTTAAAAGAACTGGGCAAAGTGCTTGCGAGGCTTGCTGTTAAAAAAATGGCCGAATATGGCTTGCGTGCCGCGGCCACAAGCGATGGTAAAACAAACGGCGTTTTAGAGGGGCTGGGGTATGGCGTACAACTATACAGCCTGTTATCTGAAAAGGCCGATACGCGTAACTGGCAGTCCCTGCCTTCATCTATTTCTTATGCCCGCGTCCTGCTGCAAAAGGGGGCTAACAAAGTAAGTATAACCCTAAAAAATGCCCAGGGCGTTGCCGAAACCAAAACAATTGAGATACAAGGTAACGGAACGATGCAGTTTTATAATTATGCAACGTTACGGTAGAGCATAAATATTAGTTGAAATAATTGAGTTGCAACGAAACAGCGAAAATGATAGAATACCGCAATTGCAGAACGCAGGGATATGACACGTAATTACTTTACCTATTAGTTTAATGGCCAATATTTCGAAAAAGTAAAAAACATATGGCCGAGTTTAGTTATAAATTATAACTATTATTTTAGCGTTATTGAAGCTTTTTTACTAACTTGTTTCCGATGAGATCATTTAAGCTGATAATTGTTTTTTGCATCTGTTTTATTACGGCCCAAACGTTTGCCCAGACTATCAGCAGTCCGCAGGCCATTGAGAATGACCTATTACGTATTTTTAAGCGCATCAATTACTATGGCACGCATAAAAAAGAATGGAAAGCTATTGATTCCTTAAAAAAGATGAATAGCATCTTTGCCTTTAAGCTTAAATATTATACTGCTAAATACCCCTTTACTATCGATTTAAAATTCACATCGCTGGTAAAAGAGAGGATGGTTATCGCAACTTCGTCAGATGGCATGTTCCGTACCTATTCCTGGGATACCCGGCGGGGCAATGGCGGGTACGATTTTGATAACATACTGCAATACAAGGTTAACAGCCAAACGCTATCGCTGTTAAAAATGGACCCACCGGGCAAGGAAGCTTTCTGGTTCCCGAAGATTTATACGTTTACGGCCAATAACAAAACCATGTATATGGCAGTTTATAACTCGATAATGTCGGCCAGTAAAGCCGGGCAGGGTATTCGGGCTTATGCCATTGAAAAAGGCGTGCTGAACGGCCGCGTACCTATGGTAAAAACCCCTACGGCAGTATTAAGCCGGCTGTATTATGAATACAACCTGCAATCGGTAGCCGATTGGGATACTTTCCCGAGCATCACATTTGACCATACTACAAAAACAATACATACCCCCCTGGTTGATTTCAGCGGCAAAATGACCCGCAAGTTTATCACCTATAAATTTACCGGAAGGTTTTTCGAGAAAGTAAAGAGTTAAGAATTAATCATAAATTTTCAATAAATTTGAATATGAATGAAGTGTTTTTCTTAGTAGAAGAAGCGATTGAGGGAGGTTACAACGCCAGAGCCATAGGTGAATCTATTTATACTCAAGGCGACACAATGGACGAACTTAAAGGAAACATTCGAGAAGCCGTACAGTGTCATTTTGACGATGACAATCTGCCCAAAATTATCCGCTTACACCTCGTAAAAGAAGAAATAATTACCGTTTAATTATAAGTAATTATGTCTCCTAAAGCACCAAGAGATGTGTCTGGTAGCGACTTGGTAAAGTTGTTGTCCAAATACGGATACAAGGTTATTCGTCAAGTTGGTAGTCATATAAGGATGTCTTTGGCCACAACGGATGAAGGGGCCAAAAGTATTACCATACCTAATCACAATCCTATTAAATTGGGAACTCTTATGTCTATAATAAACGATGTTTCTTCTCAACTAAAAATCAGCAAAGAGGATATAATAAATAAAGTATGATATCCTTCGCCCACCGTGTTTTTATGGAAGTTGCCGCCAATTTGAGTTTCTCAAAAGCTGCACAGGTGCTGTTTGTAACGCAGCCCGCTATAAGCAAGCATATTAAGGCCCTGGAAGATCAGTATAAAGTACCCTTATTTGAGCGCAAAGGCAACAGCATACTGCTTACCGAAGCGGGCAGTAAACTGAACGAATACCTGCAGCAAGCCACAGAAATTGAACGCAAAATTGAATACGATCTCTCGGTACTCAGTAACCTGTCACAAGCTGCAGGCCATTTACGCTTAGGGGCCAGCACCACCATTGCGCTATATATTTTACCATCAATACTATCGGGTTTTCAGCGCGAGTACGCCAATGTGGATGTACAATTGGTGAACCGTAACTCCGAATATATCCTGAATGCATTACTGAATCATGAGGTTGATATCGGCATCATCGAGGTTGATAATAAGCTTACAACGGTATCCTACAATCCTTTCATGAGCGACGAGGTGATCCCGGTATGTTCGGCAAAAAGCCCCCTGGCCGGCAAATCGCTAACGTTAAAGCAGTTTGTTAAGACGCCGTTAGCCGTGCGCGAGCGCGGCTCTGGTACGCTAAATGCGGTTTTAAAATCACTATCGGCACTGCACATTAAACCGGCCGACCTATCGGTAAAAATCCGGCTTGGTGGGACCGAAGCGCTTAAAAACTTCTTACTGGCCGATCAGTGCCTGGGTTTTATGCCTCGCCCTTCTATCATCCGCCAGTTGGCCGAAGGCGACCTGGTTGAAGTACCCATCGAAGGCCTGAAAATTACCCGCGATTTCTTTTTTATCCGCCGTAAGGGAACGGAAGATTATGGGCTTACGAGTAACTTTATCAATTATGCATTGGGGCATATAGCTGATAGATAGTACCTTAAAAGTTCACTTTTGTTATTTTAAAATACCTGAAACCATCTAATCGTTGGCCTGTATTTATATTACACTTAATTTATTATAGCAATAATTAAAAATACAGTTATGGCAAGTTTAAATGATTGTAAGGTAGCTATCCTTACTGAAGAAGGATTTGAACAGGTTGAGTTAACAAGCCCAAAAGCAGCCCTGGAAGCAGCAGGGGCAACTGTTCATGTGATATCGCCTAAAGCAGGCAAAATAAAAGCCTGGGACAAAACCAACTGGGGTATCGAAATTAATGTAAATAAACAACTGAGCGAAGTGAGCCCCGATGATTATGACGCGTTGGTTTTGCCTGGTGGCGTACTAAACCCCGATAAGTTAAGACAAAATAAAGATGCGATAGCTTTTGCATCAGCATTTTTAGATGAAGGGAAACCGGTAGCAGCCATTTGCCATGGCCCGCAGGTGCTTATTGAAACAGGATTGATTAATGGCCGCCGCCTTACTTCCTATCCGTCTTTAAAAACCGACCTGATAAATGCAGGTGCTGATTGGGTTGACGAAGAGGTTGTGGTTGACAACGGCCTGGTAACAAGCCGCACCCCAGCCGACCTGGATGCCTTTAACCGAAAAGCCATTGAAGAGATTGCCGAAGGCGTGCATCATGGGGCCTAAGCCCAGTGTGATTAAGATAAGCGCAAATAATATCGAATAATGAATGTTGAATATCCAACACCGAGATTTTCACTTCATTATTCGATATTGGAAGTTCGGTATTGGATATTTAAATCGATTATACTTTAATGCTTGTTGCCGAAGCCAAATTCGCGGTAGGTATCGGGCATGCTGCCGTTATTGGTAAAAGCAAAAGTGAAGGTGGTTCCCCAACTTTCAAAATCGGCATTTTTGTCTTTCGATGCTTCAATATGTACCGAGCTTAACATGTATATCCCTTCGCGGCTTAGTTTAAAAAATATAAGCCCACTTGCATCAGCGCTCAATTTCTGGGGATAAACATTGCCGTTAATTGTTTTTACGTACAAAATAACCACAGCGTCTTTCAACGGCTTGCCATGAAAAAGAACCTCGGCAGTAACATCATCGCCGTAATCGGCTTTGTAGGGGTTTTGTTTAATAACAATTTCGTATTCCTCGTTCAGTGGCTTTTCAAAATCCCGGTCGGTTGGTTTATCAACAGTTACCAGTGTTTTTAAGTAGCGGGTTGTTTTTTCTACAAAGTATTGCTGATTGTTGGCTTTTGCCTCTTCGGCAATTTGGTCAAGCCCTTCGCTGCTCAGGTATTTTAAAAACTTGTTTCTTTCCGATTCTACATTCTCACTTTTGATGACTTCGATGGTAGCTAAACCAGGGCTTTCCAGTTTGTAGTTTAATATATTTGATGCCGTATCTTTTGGCAATTTGCTCAGGTCGGTCTGTTTCTTTCCTTCGTACAATACAAATTTCGAGATCTTGGCGCCGTCGTATTTGTACTCCCCCTCCTTTGCAAATTCATTGCCGCTTAACAAGTGCAGGTTAATGTTATCGCCTTTTTTCATATAGAAACTGCCGGGCAATAAAAAGAAATCTTGCGCGTAGGCCGTAAAACCAATGATCAACAATACCGCCAATATTAAATATACAAATCGTTTCATCGTTTTTAGTTAGGAATTACCAAACATACAAAGTTTAACCCGAAAAAATTATTTTTTGACCTTGTTGAAGGCCTTGCCATTTAAAAACTTCAGTAGTTTTACCTTATGATTTTTGATCGTAAAAACCTTGATAACGACACGTTGCTGTCTTTTTACAGAAAACTGTTGCTGCCACGCATGGTCGAGGAGAAAATGCTCATCCTGTTAAGGCAGGGCCGCATTGGCAAATGGTTTTCGGGCATAGGGCAGGAAGCCATTGCCGTTGGCAGTACCCTGGCCATGGCCGACGATGAGTATATTTTGCCTATGCACCGCAACCTGGGTGTTTTTACAACGCGTAATATCCCGCTTTCGCGGTTAATGGCGCAATGGCAGGGCAAGCCATCGGGTTTTACCAAGGGGCGCGATAGGTCTTTTCATTTCGGCACACAGGAATATAAGATCATTGGGATGATATCGCACCTGGGGCCACAGTTGGCCTTAGCCGACGGCATAGCACTGGCTGATGTATTATCTAACCGGCATAAAACCACCCTGGTTTATACCGGCGAAGGAGCTACCAGCGAAGGGGATTTTCATGAGGCTTTAAATATTGCGGCGGTTTGGAATTTGCCTGTTATTTTCCTTATCGAGAACAATGGTTACGGCTTATCAACCCCTACAAACGAGCAATATCATTGCACCCAGCTGGTTGATAAAGCTATAGGCTACGGCATGGAGGGCCGCCGTATTGATGGCAACAATATTTTAGAGGTGTACCATACCATAACGGATATAAAAAACAGCATTGGAGCAAACCCCAGACCGGTTTTGCTGGAATGCATGACCTTCAGGATGCGCGGCCACGAAGAAGCTTCGGGTACTAAATATGTACCGCAAAACTTATTTGAGTGGTGGGGTGCTAAAGACCCGCTGGCTAATTTCGAGAAATATTTATTGAATGAACGCGTGCTGCTGCCTGAATGGATTCCTATTATCAGGAAAGAGTTTACCACGCTTATTGAATCGGAATTTGAAAAGGTTTACAGCGAGGCTGATATTGTGCCGGATATTGAAACCGAAGTGGCCGATATGTACCGGCCTTATCAATTCCCGGCAAGCCAACCACCGGCAAGCCCGGCAACCAATAAGCGGTATATAGATGCTATAAGCGACGGCATGCGCCAGGGGATGCGCAAGTATCCAAACCTGGTAGTTATGGGGCAGGATATTGCCGAATATGGCGGCGCATTTAAAATAACCCAGGGCTTTGTAGAAGAATTTGGTAAAGGCCGCGTACGCAACACCCCCATCTGCGAATCGGGCATTGTTGGCGCGGGTATGGGCTTAGCGCTCAACGGCTACAAAGCTATTGTTGAAATGCAGTTTGCCGATTTTGTTACCTGCGGATTTAACCAGATTATTAATAACCTGGCCAAAACCCATTACCGCTGGGCGCAGGCCGTTGATATGGTTGTACGTATGCCAACCGGCGCAGGCACCGGTGCCGGGCCTTTCCACTCGCAAAGCAACGAGGCCTGGTTTACAAAAACGCCAGGGTTGAAGGTAGTTTACCCCGCTTTTCCGGCCGATGCCAAGGGCCTGTTGCTGGCAGCAATTGACGACCCTAACCCAGTCATTTACTTTGAGCATAAATATCTGTACCGCAGCATAAGCGGCGAGGTGCCGGATAATGATGTGCTGATAGAAATTGGTAAAGCCAATATTGTGCAACAAGGCGAAAAAGCTACCATCATCACCTTTGGTTTGGGCGTACACTGGGCGCTGGAGTACGCGGCCAAACATCCTGAATTATCCTTAGAGGTCATCGACCTGCGCAGCCTGCTGCCATGGGATAAGAACGCCGTTGAACAAAGCGTAAAGAAAACCGGCCGGGCCCTGGTGCTGCATGAGGATACCCTCACCAGCGGCTTCGGCGCCGAAATAGCAGCCCACATTGCCGAACATTGCTTTAAATGTCTGGATGCCCCGGTAATGCGCTGCGGAAGCCTGGATACGGCCATCCCCATGAATAAAGCACTGGAAGACCAGTTTTTGGCCAAAGCAAGACTTGCCAAGATAATGGAGAAATTGCTGGGGTATTGATTACTTTGTTATTGGAAAACCAAATGGGCCACAATTAACAGCTGAAGTTTATTGGCTAAGCTAAACTTACGAAGTTTTAAAAACTTCGTAAGTTTCACCCCGAAAAAAGTTAATTCTTGATTCTTGCCTCTTGATTCTCTCCCCTACTTCCACTTTAAGCTTTTGATCAAAACCTCCACGTCTTTTTTAATGAAGCTTAAGGCTGGTTGTATCGAATCAAGACGTGGTTCGTTGTTAAAGTAAAGCGCTCCCCGCAGGTAATTTTTTGTACTATCTGTAAGGAAAAACTGGGCCGACGATGCCGCGTTGCCATCAATAGTATAGTAAATGCCATATACCTTGCGCTCCGGATAAGCAATAATGCCCTCATCAATTGATGTTGCCTTTATGGTGTGCTTGAAAGCGAAGGTGCGGGCATCTTCGGTTAACTGATTAAATTCTTTTTTGGTGGTTACCGGCTGATAACTCAAATGCAGCGTTGCATGAAAATCGGGAAATTGCATGTTTACCCAACATGGCTTTGCATTGCTGCTCTTATCTGGCTCAATAACAGCGTATTTAGGGTAAGTAAAGCTATAGGGGCAACCGCCATTATATTCCTGGTATTCTTTTTTGGGGAAAACAATGCGGGAGTAACCACGGGGTTTGGGCGAGTAATCATGATTGCCGCCGCAGGCAACTAAAACAAATAAGGCTAAAACCAGTAATGTTAAATACCTCATACACGCAGGTCTTTAGTATTCCATATCTCCCATGATTTTTCGGCCTGCAATACCAGCATTTCGTAACCATTTTTGGTGGTTGCGCCACGTTCGCGGCCTTGTTTTAAAAACAGGGTTTCTTCGGGGTTGTAAATCAAATCGTACAGTAAGTGCTCATCGGTAATAGCCTCGTAGGGTATTGGCGGGCATTCGTGAATATTGGGCGATGTACCTACAGGTGTGGTATTGATAATGATTTTATGCTGTTTTATATGGTGCGGCGTCAGCTCGCTGAACAGTAAATGATCGGGATGTGGTTTGCGGGTAACGGTTTTGTATGTGATGCCCATATTTTCCAATACACACCTTACCGCTTTTGCCGCGCCGCCATCGCCCAAAACCAGGGCCTCATCGTTGGTGTCGTTGATGAGCGGCTTTATCGACATTTCGAAGCCATATAAATCGGTATTATAACCTTCCAGCCGGAAATCGTGCCCGGTTATGCCAACCTCGCCTGTAAATGCTGCCTGCAGGGGGCTCTCGGCGCTTATACAAATGCAGTTTACCGCGCCTGCTGTGCGGGCATCATGCTCAATCCAATCCAAATAGGGTATAATGGAAACTTTATGGGGAATGGTAACATTTAAGCCCACAAGATTAGGATGTTCATCCAGCAAGTCCTGCAAATCTTTAATATGTTCCAGCGGATACACATCGTAAACAGCATCTTCAATGCCTTCGGTTTTAAATTTCTCGGTAAAATATTTCTTCGAAAAAGAATGCGAAAGCGGAAAGCCTATCAGCCCGTAGTGTTTCATGTATAAGTTTATTTAGTATCGCCTAAAATAAAAGCCTAAAGATATACACAGAAATGACAACTGCCATATCCAAAATAACAATAGGGCAATATAAGGAAACGCGGAGTTTTAGTCACAATTACCATCGTTGAAATGGCAGCCTGGGAGCACACAGACCGCGAAAAAAATCAAGAGAACAGAATAAAGACAGCTGCAACTCAATGAGTTTTTATCTTAATTTTATCCTCTTTAATTATAAACTCAAAAAATGATCGAAAGTATCGCTTCGGATGCCCAGGCGTAACGTTTCCAGGGGGATAATATCGGCAGGGGCTATGTTGCCCAGGCTTACGTTGGCACCAATCAGCTTAATAAACCAAACCTGCTGAGCTTTTTGCGGGGCTTCCCAAATAATGGTGCCTTCGGGTATCTGGGTAAGTATCTCATCAACCAGGCCCTGCCTTACTTCGCCCGAATCGCGGTAGATACCTACGTTACCGCTTTCGCGGGCTTCGGCGATAACCTTCCATGAACCGGCTTCAATTTCGGCATTCATGAGCTTAATCCATTTATAAGGAGCAAAAATCTTTTGCACATCCTTTGAGCCTACTTCGGATATTACTGTAACCTGTTTGGCCAGCTTGCTGATGTATTCGCATTTAATATCGTGCTCGATGGTAATTGATCCGTCTGATACCTCGCAGTGCTCAAGCTGGTATTTATCCAGCAGGCGGCAGTAATCATCAAACTGGTTACGTACAATAAAGGCCTCAAACAAGGTGCCACCAAAGTATACCGGGATACCGGCTTGTTTATATAGTTTTATCTTTTCATCCAGGTTGGGGGTAACATATGATGTTGCCCAACCCAGTTTTACAATATCGGTATGTGTGCCGCCAACCTCAATAAAATCTTCAACCTGCCTTAAACTTAAACCCTTGTCCATTACCATGGTAATGCCTTTATCTCGGGGTTTAGCTGTACGTTCGGGTAAATTATTGATGGTATAATTCATATTAACATGTTGGTTATAGCCTATAACTAAAAGTACTAACGGCGACAAAGGTCGTAAAAAAAACTCATAGGAAAAATGAAGGAAATGTTAAATTAAAAATAGATAGGCAGAAATTAAGTTTTTGCACTGCCCGTTTTCGGCGGCGTTGAATAAGGCCCCCAAACCCGGTTGCCGGCGATTAGCTTATATTTTTGCTCAAACGTTCGGTGAAATATTTCCACAATATTCGTTTATTGTAAAATATTTATTAAAAATGCATAAAAAACATATAATCTGTGTTAAATTATTAAATATTGTCACTAAAAGGTGTACTTTTAGTAATTGAATCGACGTTAAAATAAATAAATATTATTCGTGGGCTTATGGTGGCTTGTTATTTATAGCGCACGAGTAATAACTTAATATAAATTACCTAAATCTTATGTTATGCAAAAGTTTTTCCCATTAATTTTCTCTATATTGTTAATCCCCGTTAGTGCTTTATCACAAAGTATTGCCACGGGAGCCTATGCCGAAGATATTGCAAGGAGAAACCAGGTTTCCGGGCAAAGCGGTTATTCGGCCTCGTTTACCATCCGGCCATTAGAAAATCAATTTGAAAACATAGCCGATACATTGCTAAGAAACTTGATAGCAAGCAGAATGTACTCTAAATTTAATGTTATGGGTATGCCATCTGGTATACGGTTGCTTCCAATAAACTGGCTAAATGAATATAATGTAAATCGTCCGTACGGTTATAACAACGGTTCGATGTATCCAAATAAAGGTTATCAAAGCATGCTTAGCGGGGGCTTTTTGTTAAATGCAGGCATTTTAACAGTGCAGGTAAAGCCCGAACTGGTTTACGCGCAAAACAAAGCGTTTTCAACCTTTGCCGATGTACAGGCAATCAATAATTCGCCGGCGCTTATGAATGCTTATTTTGGTACAATAAATGGCATTGATGCGCCCGAAAGATTTGGAAATAATTCAATAAAGCACCTTTACCCCGGACAATCAAAAATAACGTTAAATTACAAAAGCGTCGAAGCCGGGGTTTCAACAGAAAACATATGGTGGGGCCCCGGCATAAAAAACTCCATCATGATGAGCAACTCGGCCCCCGGTTTTTTACACTGGACATTTAATTCGGTAAAACCGGTTAGAACAATAATTGGCTCGTTTGAATGGCAAATAATAGGTGGAAACTTAAAACAATCGGGCTTTGCGCCAGATGATGTAACCAAACTGGTTTATGGCGGCAATCTGTATAATCCCAAGCCTAAAGTTACCCGGTACCTTTCTGCGTATACTATTAATTGGCAACCTAAATGGCTAAAGGGGTTATATTTGGGAGTTACCAGTTATGATTACCTTGATAAAGATTCTGTTTATAACAAAAAGAGTTTAGTACGACAGATATTTCCGGTAATTACAGGGTCGTCGGCAAAAGCAAATGATATTACAAACGCGACAAGAGGAGACGGACAGGATTTTGCATACGCATTTAATATAAGGCAACTTTTGCCCCTATACCAGGCCGAAATTTATTTTGAATGGGCCCGGAACGACAGAAGCGCCGGACTTAATGATTTTATTCAGGAGCCAAGTCATTCCGCAGCCTACACGCTCGGTGGCAGAAAACTATTTGGTTTAAAAAAAGGCAGCTATTTACAAATAAAAGCCGAAATGACATCGTTACAAAGGTCGCCAACTTATTTATTAAGAGATGAGCCTACCTGGTATGAACACCTTCAAAGCCCACGGGATGGATATACAAACAATGGCAGGTATATTGGCGCCGGCATAGGGCCCGGCAGCAGCAGTTTTATGCTGGATGTTAGCTATCTAAAAAACCTAAATTCCTTTGGGGTTACACTTGAAAGGCAATTGCATAATAATGATTTGTATTATAGCGCTTACGCCGGTACAGGTACTTTTAATTTGCATTGGGTAGATATTTCAAGCACCTTTTACAGCAATGTAAAACTGAAAAAATATCTGCTTTCGGCAGAAATTACGCCTGTTTATACCCTTAACTACGAATACAAAAATGGCGAAAGCTTCAATTTACACGCGCGGCTTAATGTTATCTATTACTTTAACTAATTGATACAATCGCGGTTACTTATCGTTTTTAAAAATGAACTTGACTTTTAATTAAAAAATATC
This sequence comes from Mucilaginibacter sediminis, assembly GCF_051903035.1. Taxonomy (NCBI): domain Bacteria; kingdom Pseudomonadati; phylum Bacteroidota; class Sphingobacteriia; order Sphingobacteriales; family Sphingobacteriaceae; genus Mucilaginibacter; species Mucilaginibacter sediminis. Next base: position 4,455,686 of record NZ_CP170602.1, on the reverse strand, counting down.
ATTGTTCTTAATAATCCCAATTTAAATTACTTTTGCAAAAAAATAATATCGCCTATCCCAATATCGTTTTAAATGCCATTAATGGTTACTTATGAATAAATTTCACTTTCGCATATTTTTGATTGCTTTCACTATTCTTTGTTGTTCAATTAAATTCGTTTCTGCTCAAGCCAATCTCCAAAATATATCTTCAATAAACATTGATGATGTTTCTGATCAGCAGTTAATACAACTGTTGCAGCAAGCACAAAATGCAGGGTTAAGTGATGCTGATTTAATACAGCAGGCGCAAAGCAGGGGCATGTCGGCCAGTCAGTCCCAAAAATTACAGTCGAGAATAAAAAACATTCGCAGCAAATCAGGCGTGTCGTCAACAAATGCAGCTGACAGTACCAACACACAAGGCCGTCAACTTAATTACAAGCCAGATAGCAATGATTCGTTATCAACACAAAAGGACATATTTGAAAGTCTTAAGCCTAAAATTTTTGGTGCAGATATTTTTAAAAACAAGAACAGCTCATTTGAGCCCAACCTTAAACTTGCTACTCCTTTAAATTATATTGTTGGGCCTAATGACCAGCTTAATATCAATGTTTACGGCAACTCATTAGTAAATTGGAAACTTGAAGTATCTCCGGAGGGCAATATCAATATACCTGGCGTGGGCATTTTAAATGTTGGTGGTAAAACCATTGAGCAGGCTTCAGTAGCCATAAAGAGCAGGCTTGCAGCTAACAATTACGCTGTTGGGCGCGGCACAAGCGTTCAGGTAACATTAGGAAATATCCGAAGTATAAAGGTGATTATTATTGGGCAGGTTTCTAAGCCGGGTACCTATACTTTACCGTCGCTTGCTACGGTTTTCAACGCGCTTTATATGGCGGGCGGCCCAACAGATAACGGAAGTTTAAGGCAGATAGAAATAATCAGAAATAACCGGATCATCAGGCATCTTGATGTTTATGATTTTTTGGTCAAAGGCGATCAAAAAAATAACATAGGATTACAGGATCAGGATATTGTGCGGGTGCCTACATACCGTACAAGGGTTGAGCTTGCCGGGCAGGTAAAAATTCCGGCACTGTTTGAGGTTTTGCCAGGTGAAAGTCTTGACGACATTATAAACTACGCCGGCGGCTTTACCGATAGCGCTTATACTGCCCGCATAAAAGTATCGCAAATAAGCGATCAGCAAAGAAAGATTACGGATGTTTTAGAGGCCGATTATAAAAATTATGTACCCTTAAGGGGCGATAAATACACTATTGAATCAATTATTAACAGATTTGAAAACAGGGTGGTTATTAACGGAGCGGTTTTTAAGCCTGGCGATTACGAGTTACAAAACGGGTTAACTTTATATCAGTTGATTGAGAAAGCAGCCGGTTTAAAAGAAGATGCTTTTACAGAAAGGGGCACCATTACGCGCCTGAAGCCCGATAATAGTACCGAAATGATAGGTTTTAGTGTAAAAGATGTGATGAATAAAACGGTAAATATTCCGTTACAACGCGAAGACATTATTAACATATCATCAATTTTTGATTTACGTGATAAATACGTAGTTACCATTAATGGTAGCGTAAGGAAGCCTGGGAAATTTGCCTTTTCGGAAAATATGAAAGTAGAGGACTTGATTTTAAAAGCCGGTGGCTTTGCCGAGGGGGCCAGTACAAAACGAATTGAAGTGGCCAGAAGGGTATCTAATGCCGATCCATCATCTAAAAGCAGTTCTGTAGCCCAGGTTTTTAGCGTGAATATTGATGGCCCATTAAAACCCAATGAAGCCAATTTTGTGTTAACACCATTTGATATAGTATCAATATATAGTTTGCCAGGGTACGAAAAACAAAAGACAGTTAAAGTTGAAGGTGAAGTATTGTATCCGGGATCATATACCATTAAAACTAAAAACGAAAAAATATCAGATTTGATAGCACGAGCGGGGGGGCTTACCGCATCGGCCGATGTTGAAGGCGGATCATTAAAAAGAGAAAACATTGCCATATTGGGCATTGATAAGAATAAAGCAGATACCACGGCTTTTACCCTGGAAAGGATGGCGCAGGCCAACAGGCTTAAAAGAGCCTACAAAGATTCTACAACCAATGCCGATACGCAACAGCGCAACAACTATGTAGGGATTGACCTTGGGGCGGTTTTAAAAACACCAGGGTCGAAAAGTGATTTATTACTGGAAGATGGCGACATTATAAGGGTACCTAAGCAACAGCAAATTGTTCGTGTTAATGGCCAGGTACTTTATCCAAGCGCGGTAGTATATGATAGCTCAAAATCATTTAATGATTTTGTATCTAACGCCGGAGGCTACGGTCCTGATGCATTAAGAAGAGGGGCATATGTTGTGTATCCGAACGGCACGGTAAAAGGCACCAGGAAATTTTTGTTTTTTAATAATCATCCATCTGTTAAACCGGGGAGCGAAATTTATGTGCCGAAAAAATCAGAGAGCAAAGGGAATACAGCTCAGAATATTTTAGGGTTTACTACGGGGCTGGCTTCGTTAGGAGCCATAATTTTGGGGATTTTAAGTTTAAATAAGTAGTAAAGCAGTATCAACCTCATTCATGACGCATACAAGTAACAGCAGCCCTGACGAAATATCGGTAACAGAGTTTGTAAATAAATTTCGTTTAGTTAGTAATTATTTAAAAAGTAAACTACTTATCATACTAATAGGTGGGGCTTTAGGAGGCATATTAGGAATAGCTTACGCAATAATTAAAAAGCCTGTTTATACTGCATCATCTACTTTTGTATTAGATGATGGAAGTAAGGCTGGTGGATTAAGCCAATACGCAAGTCTTGCATCTATAGCAGGTATTGACATAGGTGGTGGCGGTGGCGGCGGCATATTTCAAAACGATAACATTCTTGAGTTATATAAGTCGCGCCTGATGGTAGAAAAAACGCTACTAAGCCAAAGTGAATTTGCCGGTAAAAAACAATTGCTGATTGATAGATACATCAGTTTTAATCATTTACGGCAAATTTGGAAAAATGATGAGGGTATTGATAACATAACATTTTCCGGCGATCCGGGTAAGTTTACGATTAAACAAGATAGTATCATCTCTAAAATTGTTGAGGCGCTTAATAAACAGTCACTTTCGGTTAGTAAACCCGATAAAAAGTTAAGTATAATAAGGGTTGATGTAACAAACAAAGACGAACTTTTTGCGAAAGAGTTTAACGTTAAGCTTGTTGAAAAAGTTAATGAGTTTTATACCCAAACCAAAACAAAAAAAAGTGAGCAAAATATTCGCATACTACAGTTTCAGGCCGATAGTGTGAGGAAGGCATTAAATGGCTCAATTGGTGGCGTGGCCTCGGCAATTGATGCGTCTCCTAACGCAAACCCGGCGTTGCAGGTATTGCGCGTACCTTCGCAAAAAAAGCAAATTGATGTACAGGCAAGTACAGCTATATATACAGAAATAGTTAAAAATCTTGAGCTTTCAAGGATGGCTTTAAGACAGGAAACGCCTTTGATACAAATGATCGACAGCCCTGTATTGCCGCTTGAGAAAACCAAATTCAATAAGGTAGTTGGTTTCTTGGCTGGTTTTTCGCTGGCGTTGGTAGCTGTAGTAATATTGCTTTTGGTTTTTAGGGCGTATAAAAAAAAAGATTAGAATTAACGGCTCCATGAAAATCAATGTTATTTTACCTCACGTTATACGCAAACCGGGTGGAGGTACAAAAATTATGTATGAGTTTGCTAATCAGCTTAATATTTTAGGGCATGATGTTGCCATATACAATTGTATGGAAACATCGTTTTTTAAGCTAAAGAAATCCCGTAATCTATTGCGGAAGGTCTACTTTTCTTTCTTCAAACATCCGGCATGGTTTAAATTGAATAGTAATATAATATCGGCCATTATAGATAAAGTAAGTAACAAGGATATAAGGGACGCTGATGCGATATTTTTTACTGGTTGGTCATTGGCGCATGACCTTCAAATATTAAATGTTGCAAAAGGGCAAAAGTTTAACCTGATACAGGACCTCGAATTTTGGACCGGTAACAAGCAAGACATTCTCGATTCATATCTATTCAAAAATATAGTAAAGCTTACTTATTCAAATCACATCAAAAAATATATAGAAGAATTTGGTGAAAAAATCCATAAAATATCCATAAGCGTTGACAGGAGCCTTTTTAAAATAATATCGCCCATTGATTCGCGGGATAAGGATAGTATTTGTATGATGTACTCAACAGAGGAACGAAAAGGATCTAAGTACGGCCTGGATGCGCTGCTTCAATTAAAGCTGCAAAATCAAAAGTTAAAGGTTCATTTGTTTGGTACATCGGCCGGGCCTGCAGCTTTACCTGCAGATTTTCACTATCATCAAACGCCTTCCAATTTAGCACACATCATGAATAGTTGCGCTATATTTTTAACTCCCAGCCTGTGGGAGGGATATGGTATACCGGGTATCGAGGCTATGCATTGCGGTTGCGCGGTTGTTTGCTCTGATGCAGAGGGCCATCTCATGTATGCAAAGGATAACGAAACCGCAATAATTTTTAAATCCGGCAATACAAATGAAATTATTAGTGCATTATTAAAATTATTAAGAAACGATACCGAAAGATTGAGAATTGCAAAAAATGGAAATCGATTTATTTTAGATCAAAAATCGTGGCAAGGCTGTACAACCGAATTGGTGGAAGTTTTTGAGCTTAATAAATAGTCTGCTTTATCAATTCAATTTTACTTACGTATTCAACCGCTAACTTAAACTGCTTTAATTAAAAACATATTGAAATTTACGTCCAGATTAAATCAGTATTTTAAAAAATCAAGTATCTCTATTACTATTGGGCTTGGTGCGCTTAAAGTTGTTAAAGCGGTGTTAACGTTGGTTATCATTATTTTATCGGCAAAATATTTTGGTGCTTCATCCGATAGAGATGCCTGGCTGGTTGGTGTGTCAATTATAACGGTATTTATACAACTTTTTTTTGGCCCGGTTAATGAAACATTTATCACCAAATATATTCATATCCGCGAAGAGGAATCAGAGCAAAAGGTTAATGACGCAACCAACTCGCTAATTTCTACAATAATTATCATATCGTTAATTATCAGTATTTTAGTTTATTGCTTCTCGCCAAATCTGGCAGATTTATTTGCTCCCGGTTTTACGCCGGCACAAAAGAATGTGCTGGTTTCTATGATTAATATTTTAATTCCCTCATTGGTCATGCTTGAGGTTGTTAATATCTGGAGTTCAATTTTAAATGCCTATAAATCATATTTTATCCCCGATTTGTTTTCTTTTATCTCCCTTACGCTGAACATCATTTTAATAATAGTGCTATCGCCGTCTATAGGTATTTATTCATTGATTGTATCGGCTTATGTAAGTTCCATATTGCTACTTGCAATATTATACAAGGAGCTTAGGTTTAAATTCAACTACAAATTTAGGCTTGTAATGCCGAGTTTGCAGCTGGTAAAACCGTTTTTTATTTTTGCGCTGCCGTTGTACGTCAATTATTTGTTTTCTCAGGCCGATACCATTATTGAGCGGAACTTAACAACAACCAAGGGAACTGGAAGCACCTCGATGCTTGATTACGCAAGAAAATTTACAGAACTACCAACAGGCCTTATGATTGCTGTGGTAACCACGGTGCTAACCCCACTGCTATCATTATATGCTGTAAAAAATACGCGCGAAGAACTGATGCAGGAAACTCAGAAATACTTTCGGTTTACAGCCTTGATAATACTTCCAATAGCAATTATGCTCATAATTGTACCACGCGAAATTGTTGAAATTATATTGGTAAGAGGAAAATTTGTTGAACTGTACGTTGAACCTACAAGTTTATTATTGCGATGGTATGGATTGGGGTTATTTGCTGTGATATTTTATGTGGTTTACACACAACTACTGATAGCGCAAAAAAGGGTTTACTTTTTCTCAAAAGTTGTAATTTTAACTTATTTGGTAAAAATATGTTTTAACCTGTTTTTTAATAAATATTTTGAGTTAAATACTTTTCCAATTTCTTCAATGCTATCTAACCTTGTTATGGGGCTTATATTGATGTATTTTGGTTTAAAAGAGTTTCGGAAAAAGATGCTCACTGATGCTTTTTTAGTATTGTTTATATTTTTAGCCCTATCGGTTGGCGGTTACTTTTTACGCGATTATCTTAAACCGTATTTAAAAGATAATTTAATAATGGTTTCGGTCATTTTAGCATTCATTTTTTTTACAGAACTGGGGCTTATTTTGGTGTTGAATATGGAGGAAGCCATGGTAATTAAAAGATTTTTCAATTCATCGTATAAACGGATTTCGTTAAATGGGAAAAAAGATAAAAATTATTGAATGTGCAGACCAGTTAGGCTTGGGTGGAACAGAATATGCACTTCAATTATATTGTAAATATTTAGACAAAGAAAGGTTTGACGTTACCGCTGTAGGTCTTTATAAAGGTGGCGAAAGAGAAAAACTAATTAGCGATCTGGGTATAAACGTAGTGGTGTTAAATGGTGATTTTGAAAAATTTGAAACGCTTATACGGCAAACTGATGTTTTTCATTGGCACGGTTATGGCCAGGTTGACAACAAACTTTTTGCTTTTTTAAATAAAAACAAACCCCGGTTAATTATACAGACCAACGTTTTTGGCCATTTTGAAAAATCCCGCTATTATGATTTAATTGATTTTGATCTGTATATATCAAAAATGATTTTGGTAAGACGTATGAAGCTTGACAAAGCTTTTGCAGATCAATATGCCTATAAACGAAAGGTATTGCCTTATCCTGTTGATATCGACTTTTTGAAAGGCAAAGATATTGAACCGGGGGGGCAAGAAGTAATTAAGTTTAAACAAATGCACAACATTGCTGATTGTTTTGTGGTTGGAAGAGTAGGTCGTGCCGATGATCATAAGTTTGATGTAATAACCCTTATCGCATTTAAAGAATATCTTAAATATAACAGAGAGGCTAAATTTTTACTTGTGGGCGCCACAAAAAACATGAAGTCGGTTATAAAAAAATTAAAAATAACCGATAGCGTGGTAATCTTAAACAATACATCAGATATGAGGCAGCTTTTAACCTATTATAAAGCTATGGATGTGTTTTTGGCCGCAAGTAACATAGGTGAAAGTTTTGGAATGGTTATGGCCGAGGCCATGAGCATGGGGGTACCGGTAGTAACTATAAGTACCCCGGCTAAAGATAACGCCCAGGTTGAGGTTGTTGATAACGGAGTTACAGGATTTGTATCTTATCGTTTAAAAGAAACAATAGCCCAGGCCATTAACGAAATAAGCTCAAATCCATTATTGGCCAAAGAAATGGGAAAAAACTCCATTGATAAAATTTCTTGTTCGTACAATGCCCAGGCAATTGTATATAGCCTTGAGCAACTGGTATTTGACAAATTAGGTGTTGAATTTGAAAAAAGACCGAGTTTAATTGTTGACTGGGGCGACAATCTTAAGGTTGATTACAAAAACAGATGTAATGAGCTATTTGGCGAAATTGACAAGTTAGGTAAAGTAAAAGTTTGGTATTATCAAACCCTGGCGTTTAAAGTTTATAATAAACTTTCGGGCATTATCAGAAAGAAACTTTCATGAAAATATTATTTATTAGTGGTGCCGGTCAGCCAGATTATCTATGTGATTCTTTATACCATGGCTTAAAAGAAAAGTATGGTAAAGATGTAGAATCTGTTAATGACATGTGGTATATGTACAACACCTTGTTGCCAGATGAGCAGCAACATTTATATGGAAAAGGCTTTTCTTTATATGGCCTTTTGAATACTCAGGTTAAAAATGTACCATCAATAACCGAAATTGCCAGTAGAATTGAAAATAATTATTATAGATACATAATCTATGGTGGTGTACAACAGTGTAAATTGTTTTTAAAAGAGGTGTTTGATAACTATCCTTCAAATAAAATTATATTTATTGATGGCGAAGACAGAACATCTGTGCTTCCTCAATTGGTAAGTAAGGGGCTTTATTTTAAAAGAGAATTAGTAAGCACTCAAAAGAACGTATACCCAATCAGTTTTGCAATTCCGGTCGAAAAAATTGTCGATAGCGTTCCTCATAAAAGCCGGGATTGGGCGATAAACTACCCCGGAGAACTTAATACGTATATTTACAAAACAGAAGAATCATATTACGCCGACTATCGAACATCCAAGTTTGCAGCTACGTTTAAGAAGGAAGGCTGGGATTGTCTTAGGCATTATGAAATATTAGCAAATGGCTGCCTGCCGTACTTTAAAGATTTAAAGGATTGTCCTGCTAACACATTGACCAATTTCCCAAAGGATGTATTGCTGGATATAAAAACAAAGATTGAAAGTAAAATTTCTTTTTCTGATGAGGCATATAACCAGCAAGTCAATTTGTTATTAGATCATACACGGAGAAACTTAACAACCGAAGCTTTGGCAGACTATGTTATCAAGGTAGCCTCAGATAACCAGCTGGAAGAAAATAATAAACCGGTCAAAATACCTCTGGATGATGCGGTACAGAAGGCTGATTTTATTGACCAGGTAATAAATAAAGTAAAATCGCCGGTACCGGTAATCATTCACCATGGGTTATCATCGGTTCAGGAATTAAGGTTTTTGAAAAAAAGCAGCTTTACCTTATATGCCAATTCAATGTTCAAATCGGCATTAAATGATAATTGGCCCAATGGAGTTGCCGTAAAGTGTTATACTGACAATGATATGCCTGCAGCGGCCGACGTGATTATTTTAGATACCGTATTGCCCTACCAGGAGAATATTTTAGAGTATATGCAAAATGTTATAAAATTGATGCGGCAGGATACCAAACTAATTATTGTAGTGCCCAATTACAGGAGCTTAGGAACTGTTTTAGGGTTCATGAAAAACGATTTAAAGTTTGGGCGCTTAACGCTTGCAAAAAGTTCGCAGGTTAATTTCTATTCTAAAACTTCGCTAATTAAGTTTCTAAACTCCTTTAATCTGCAATATAAAAAAGTTTTTGGCTATAGCTTTGACGAAACGCATCCAATAAAAAGAATGTTAAACAAGATGGCTTTTTTACAGTATTTCACCTGTAAAAAAATACTGATTGAAGCAGAGTTAAAACATGAATAGAGCTTTCATTGTAGTAGTAAATTATACCAAATATAAGGACACCATCGAGTGTCTTGAAAGCGTGTTGAAATCGTCTTACCAGGACTTTCAGGTTATTCTTATAGATAATTCTCCTGATGATATTTCTGAAAATAACATCCATAACTGGCTTAACGGCCAAAGCAAAGATGATATAGAGACTTTATTTCCAGAATTAGTTTATCCGTTAGTTAAAAAGCCTATCCCTTATAGCTATATCAAAGAAGAGCAGCTTAACGATATGCCTTATTTAAAAAACGAGCGTTTATTATTTGTCAGGGCTGCTAATAAGGGTTTTGCCGCTGCTAATAATTTAGCTTTTAACTACATATTAAGGCAGGCTGATGAATCTTCTTTTATATGGGTGTTAAACAACGACACTGTTATTGCAAAAGATTGCCTCGAAAACCTGATTGGATTTTATAAAAATGGGGAAGGCGACACCATATTAGGTAGTAAGCTTAACTTTTATTATAAAAAAGAAGTATTACAGGCGGTGGCAGGCAGATACAACAAGTGGTTAGGCAGCACCTATCATGTTGGCGAAGGCGAAATTGATAACGGACAATATGATAATTTTACAATGAACCCGGATAATTATATAGTTGGTGCATCAATGTTTTTGCCATTTTCGTTTTTGAAAAAAGTAGGTTTGATGAATGACGACTATTTTTTGTACTATGAGGAGTTGGATTGGATTTTGGCAAGCAAACAAAAGGGGTTTAAGCCGGCATTACAGGCCAACGCGATTGTATATCATAAAGAAGGCACTTCAATTGAAGGAGCTTCTTTCGGCGGCAAAAATAAAGATAAATCTTTTGCTGATTATTATTCGATAGTTAATAGGCTCAAGTTTACAAAAAAATGGTATCCCAGCTGTTTATATACAGTTACCCCCGGAGTTATTTATGCGTTATTAAAAAGGCTTTGTAAAGGTAGATTTGCATTTGTAAATAAAACGGCCAAAGCAGTTATTAAAGTTTTGGCCACTGATTATCATAATAACAACATGAATAATGGGTAATTTCATTCTCTTTATTTCATTAACAATTTTAGCAATCGGACCGCTAATAATTTGGCCAAGCAGATACAACATCCCCATGTGGTTAAATGTTGGTTTTGTGTTCGTAGCTTATTTTGTTCCGTTGTTAATGTTAAGCGATAATGAAAATTACAACGGCGAAGTTTTTGACCTGTTTTATAAAATAACAGTTTTAGGGGCTTTTTGCTATTTGGTTGGCATACTGCTTGGTAACTTTTTGCCTCTTATAACAATGCCCTTAAGCTTTGTGATCAGAAGCGATGAGTTTTACGAAAAAAGATTTATAAAGCTTACACAGATATTTTTGATAGTTGGCATAGTGGGGATGTTATTAAGCTACCTGGTGATGGGCTTTGTGCCCGCCTTTGCAAGTGATCCACTCAACGCCAAGTTTTTTAGAGGACCATATCAGGCTCCTTACATGAGAGTTGCGGTTTTATACCGGGTTGCTAATCTTATTTTAATTAATGCTATCGCTTTTGGGTTTATATTGTTTTATCTAAAAAGAAGCCTGTTTAATTTTTCATTAATTATATTGGCGTCATGCGTATTATTATCGACATTAAACCGGGGCACAACGGCATTTGCCTTATTAACAGTTATTGGTTTAGTATGTGCCAGTAAGGGTAAAATATATTCATGGCTGTTTGTTATTATAAATTCCCTAACCATTATTGTTGGCAGTATCTCTTATTATATTATAGGGCTCATTTTTGGTATAGATCAATTTACGGATCTGTACGCTGAAGATTCCATATGGACGCTTATCGCCTCCGGAGCTCCGGATATATCAGATCAGTTGCAGTTTTTAAAAATGTATTTGCTCAATCCCGAACTCACCTATGGTAAAACTTTTTTGGGAGGATTGGTGCCAGGACATTATAAATGGAATCCATCGGTTTGGGCACTAAGTGTTATAAGCCCTGATACCGATCTAAATGACATTACATCGGGGGGCTTACGGCTACCGGTATCAATATGGGGATATACGTCGTTTTCCTGGCCCGGTGTAATTATGGTAAGTTTGATATCCGGGTTAATAATTGGATATTTTACCAAATATCTTAAACACTGGATGAAAAATCGAAACATGGCTAAAAATATTGTAGCTATTACTTTTTATAGTTTAATTGGAATGCAATTTTCTGGCTTTTACGTTTTCTCTTACATGTTTTTTCCGCCACTTATTGTACTCTTTTTTTACATTTTTATCCTGAAGAAGTAAGAATGAATATCGTAGTAAACGCCCGTTTTCTTACCCAAAAACTTACCGGGGTACAACGTTTTGCCATCGAAATTGCCCGGCATTTAAAAGCGTTGACGCCCTCGGTTAAATTTGTTGCCCCGTCAAATATTATTCACCATCAGTTAGCGGCAGAACTTGAAGTAGCCATAATAGGTAAGCGTAGTGGTGTTGCCTGGGAGCAAATTGACCTGCCCCGGTATTTAAAAAAAAATGAGACGCCATTTTTGATCAACTTGTGTAACGTAGCTCCGCTTTTTTATAACAATCAGGCCATAACGTTGCATGATGTTGCTTTTTTAGTCAATCCCGATTGGTTTAGCAAAAACTTCGTACGCTTCTATAAATTTCTAATCCCGCGAATTGCTAAAAAGGCCCAAATTGTTTTCACCGTTAGTGATTTCTCTAAGTCGGAAATTGTGAAGTACATTGGGATTGATCCTCGAAAAATAAAAGTAATATATAATGGAGTATCAGATCTGGCGGCTCCAAAATACGCCGGGGCAGGTTACGGGAGGTATATTTTAACGGTTGGATCGATAGATAAAAGAAAAAATATCCTGAACCTTATAGAAGCTTTTAAATTAACAACTAACAAAGATCTCAAACTTGTTATTGTTGGCGATGTTAATTCAATTTTTAATAACCAGGGTAACGAAATGCTCAGAACCAATGGAAACGTCATATTTACGGGGCGTGTTGATGACGCTCAGTTAGCGGGTTTATATATGCAAGCGCAAATGTTTGTTTATCCAAGCCTATATGAAGGCTTTGGGCTTCCTCCTATCGAGGCTATGCAATATGGCTGCCCTACCCTTGTTTCTGATATTCCCAGCTTGCGGGAAGTTTGCGGCGATGCCAGTTTATACTTAGATCCTCTTGATACAAACGATATATCGAAAAGGATAGACTTATTACTTAACGACGGGGATTTGCGTAATAGTCTCATTAAAAAAGGTAAGCAAAACAGTAACAGATTTAGTTGGAAAGTGTCGGCTAAGCAAATTGCCAAAACAGTAGAAACTTTAATTATTAAAATTTGAAAGTAGCATTAGTACATGAATGGCTTACCGTTATTGGCGGCTCAGAAAATGTTTTTAAAGAAATAGCCTCACTTTATCCGAATGCCGATATTTTTACATTGGTTGCGCGGGATGAAACTATTAAGGCGTTGAATCTTAGCAATCATAAGATAACAACATCATTTATTCAGAAGCTGCCTTTCGCGAAAACAAAATACAGGTCATACCTACCACTGTTCCCCCTCGCGGTTGAACAATTTGATTTGTCGGGTTATGACCTGGTCATTTCATCTTCTCATGCCGTGGCCAAGGGGGCGTTAACAAATTCAAACCAGTTGCATATTTGTTATTGCCACTCTCCGATAAGATATGCCTGGGACTTGCACCATCAGTATTTAAAAGAATCCGGATTGAATAAAGGTGTAAAGGGATTTGTCGCAAAATACCTGCTTCATCGGATCCGGGCCTGGGATATTATTAGCACCAACCGTGTTGATCATTTTATAGCCAATTCAAACTATATCGCTAAGCGTATCAAGAAGATTTACGGCCGCGAAAGCACAGTTATTCATCCTAACGTTGCAACAGAAGATTTTTTGCCTGTTTATAAGAAGAGTGATTATTACGTCACTTGCTCGAGGTTTGTGCCCTATAAAAAAATTGACCTGATTGTTCAGGCTTTTGCCCAAATGCCGGATAAAAAACTCTTTGTTATTGGGGATGGGCCTGATTTTAAAAAAGTGAGCAAATTAGCAAAGTCAAATACTATATTATTGGGACATCAGCCATTTCATGAGTTAAAAAGGTACCTGGCAGAAGCAAAGGCTTTTGTTTTTGCAGCCGAAGAGGATTTCGGCATTTTACCGGTAGAAGCACAGGCTTGCGGCACGCCAGTTATCGCCTATAAAAAAGGCGGGGCTTTAGAAAGCGTCATCGAAAACAAAACAGGAATATTTTTCGACGAGCAATCGGTAGAATCAATCAAACAAGCGGTTGAATGGTTTGATGTTAATAAATCATTTTTTAATTATAATGAAATTGTTACACACGCGGCCGGGTTTTCAACTGAAAGGTTTAAAAAGGAGATTCTGGACTATATCATTAGCAAGAAGACTTAGCGTGTTGCACTTTTTTTCAAAATAATAAATAATTAATGTTGTGTTGTAGCGTTTATGAGTTAGTAGTCGTATTTGTAGTAGTTGTTGTCATTTTTGCATAATTAGTGCATTATAAGTGAAAAAGTATTACATTTGCGCATCCTTATCCTTAACCCTTATGAATATACGTTACTCAAAACTCCTACCCATAATCACATTTATCAGTGATTTAATAATATTAAATATTAGCATACAATCCGCTCATTTATTGGTATTTAACTACTTTTCCAATGAGATAACTTCGTCTGTTTTTTTACTTTTGGTTAATATGGCTTGGGTTTCTATTGCCTCATTAACCAAAAATTACGTGATCCAACGGCCGTTGGTACTTAGTAATAGCATCAACAGAATTTTGTCGTCCCTTATTTACCATTCGGTAGCTGTACTTGGCGTGGTATACTTTTTCAAGTTTTATGAAGTAAGCCGTTGGGAAATGCTTTTTACTTACCTTCTGTTTTTTATCTTAATAGTTGTTGAACGATCATTGATTTTTGCGGGATTAGATTATATCCGCAAAAAGGGATTTAATATCAAGCACATTCTTATAATCGGAAATGAAGATATCGCGCGCAGGGTAAAAAGCTCTTTTGAGAAGCAGCCGGAATATGGCTATAATTTCGTCGGTAATATAACAGAAGAATCGCTTAGTAAAATGACGAGGCAAATGTTATTCGATAAAATTATAGAAACAGACGTAAAAGAAGTGTTTATATGTTACAGGGCGCTTGACCAGAGTTTGCTTAAAAGCATTGTTGATTTTGGCGACCAGAATGCTATTAAAATTAAGTTTGTTTCTGATTTAGTACTTGAAAACAGTAGTGCAACTATTATCAATTACAAAAGTTTTCCGGTAATTCAGTTGTCCAATTCTGTTGAACTTAGCCTTAAAATAGTTATTTTTAAACGGTGTTTTGACATTCTGTTTTCATTGTTTGTGATGATACCGGGATTTCCGGTATTTATATTGTTAATGATAATAACGAAGTTGACGTCAAAAGGACCGGTGTTTTACGCTCAGGAAAGAATTGGAAGGAATAATAAGCCATTTAAAATTTACAAGTTTCGGAGCATGTATGTTAACTCTGAATTATTAGGGCCTCAATTATCAAGTGATCACGATCCGCGGATTACTAAATGGGGGCGTGTAATAAGAAAGTCCCGATTAGACGAACTACCTCAGTTTTGGAATGTACTAAAAGGTGATATGTCCATTGTAGGGCCAAGGCCCGAACGCCAGTTTTTTATAGAGCAGCTCATAGAAAGATCTCCTAATTATAAAAAGTTGTTACGCTTGAAACCGGGTTTGACTTCAATGGGGCAGGTGAATTATGGCTATGCTGAAAATGTTGACCAAATGTGCAACCGTATTCGTTATGATTTACTTTATCTTAATAACATAAATTTAAATAGTGAAATTGGCGTAATCTTAAAAACGATTAGAGTGATGACGCAGTTAAAGGGTAAATAACAGCTTTTTGTTTAGCTTGTTATTTATTCGGATTGAACACGAAATTGGAACCGCCCGGTTTGGGAGGTACAAACGGAGCGATTTGCGAGAATCACAGACTAAGCGCCTGTTCTGGCATCTTGCAACGCCAAAACTCCGGGATTCCAAGGCTTGATGGCGGCCAATGATAAAATGATTACCGCCAAAAAACTTAAAAATCGTTTCATTGGTAAAACTTACCATTAAATCAATTATCTATCGACTTTTCTTCTTTCAAAAACTCTTTCCTTATGCCGTCTATCAAATCTGTATGGAATAAAATACCATCCTCCCGCTCATAACTCTGCAGCGTGGCGTAATGAACCGCACTGAGTATAGATGCGCCGGTTAGTTCAAATTGCTCGGCCAGTTCTTTAAGGTTTATTGATGCATCTAATTTTAACCCGGCAGGTAAAGTTTTGTTCCAAAGGTTTTGCCTTTCGGTGGCATTTGGCATAGGAAAATGCACCACGCTATGAAACCTGCGCAGAAACGCGTCATCCAAATTGTTTTTAAAATTTGATGCCAGGATCATTAATCCCGGAAAATCCTCTACGCGCTGCAAAAGATAGCTTACTTCCTGGTTGGCATATTTATCGTGGGCGCTCTGCACATTGGTACGCTTGCCAAATAGTGCGTCGGCCTCATCAAAAAACAATATCCAGTCTTTCGTCTCGGCCTTTCTGAATACGTTTTCCAGGTTTTTTTCTGTTTCGCCTATGTATTTGCTTACAATTTGTGAGAGGTCTATCCGGTAAACGTCTTTATCATATTCTTTTCCCAAAAGTGCGGCGGTCAGGGTTTTTCCGGTACCTGGCGGCCCATAAAACAACACCCTGTAACCTGGTTTTATTTTAACTTTAAGATTTGCATCGCTATTGAATTTGTCGTGATGCAATAACCAAACCCGAATATCATTTATCTGGTTCATGGTGCGTGGGTGAAGCACAACATCATCCCACTGGATTCCGGTTTCAATTTTCTTAGCCGGAAAATCGGGACCGAACCTGGGTGGGCTTTCCTTCCCCAATAAAATCTTGTCAACCCATTCGGGGTTTAATATGATGCGGCCGCTCATCATCGGCTCGCCTTCCTTAACATTTTCCAGCCATATTATACCCTGGCGATGAAAAAAATGGTCCTGGCTAAATAGTTGCTGAAGCCGCACCCGTTGAGTAACATTGGTGCCGGCCAGGATGAACTGCAGGGTTTCGCCGGTTGGCAACATGCTGCGGTGATTAGTGGCTTTTACCCCGCCAATTTCCGGAAAATCGCCACCGTTGGGGAGGTGCTCCAAAATAACAGACTCGAAAAAGTTGGGCTGCACATGCGGAATCAGTGTGATCATTACAGTTACCCAGGCTTCATGGTCATTAATATCAGGGATAATTGCTAAAGGATCATTGCTTAACTGGTAACCATGCTGATCATACCATTTTACTACATCAAATGGGATGTTGTTAAAATGTGCTTGTACCCGTTCTGATACCAGGTCGCGACATAGTTTTATGGCTGTTTCAAGGCCCGGCGGCGTAATCTTTTTTAGCTGATGGATCATCAAAATAAAGGTATCGATTTTAAGAGAATTAACATAAATTGATTAATGATGCGGCGGTGGTGCGGCGTGTTTGGTCGTAGTGGTGGCCGGTCTGTCGGTGCATTCCTCTGTGCCTATTTTCTCTAAAAACGGATCCAGCTTTTTACTGAGCAAATTGGCTGCAGTTTCGCGGTCTTTTTCAATTTTATCGTGAATGGGCTGCACAAATTTTTTCAACTCGGCCTCTGTATAGCAACCTGTAAAGGTAAATGGCGTATTAACTGTACCATTATAAGTATTAAACGCGTTAACGTGCTCCTGTTCGTGGTTGGTTAGCTTGGTATCAATAAAGGTTTGGATCTTTTCTGTTTCGCAAGGGGTGTGCCCTGGCGGAACTGTAGGGAGTTTCACTTTAGGGTCGGCATGAAACTCAGATACCAGTGTACCTTTCAGCGAAACACAAGGAGCTTTGCCGCAAGGTTTACAGCCTTTAGTCCGTTCGGCTGTAATATCGGTGGTGGCAAAAGTACCATGATCATAATTTGCAGTGGTAAGCCCCTCAACCTTAACATCCCCGCCATGAGCAATCTGGTTTGATGTAGAAGTGCCTTTTCCTGTAACATTGCCTATGCCGCCTTCCAGCTCTGCTTCCGGCAATGTGGTTGAAGGTATGGTAGCTTTCCGGTTTATGCCATCCGATTGTTGCATAACATGTGTAAGTTCATGTGCTAATAGTTTTTTGCCTTCGTGCGTTTCGGTATTAAACTGGTTAGCAGCAAAAACTATATGATTATCCACAGTATAAGCTTTAGCGTTTATGGCAGCTGCCGACTGCTCTGCCTCCGTACCTGTGTGTATCTTGACGTCGCTGAAATCGGCACCCATTGTCGTTTGAAAAAAGTGTTTTGACGACGCAGGCAGTTCGTTGCCCTTACCGCCTAAGTTTGAAATATAAGAAGATGCTGATGTGGTAGCCGGTGAACTTGCAGCGTCAGCTTTACGGTGCACGTCCTTCTCCTCCTTTTTATCCTCCATACGGTGCGCCATTTTTTCGTCTTCTTTTTTATCTTCTTTGCGATGCACACCTTTATCTTCTTTTTTATCTTCCATCCGGTGAACAGTTTTATCTTCCTCTTTCTTATCCGTCGCCCGGTGCACTTCCTTATCCTCCTTTTTATCTTCCATGCGGTGCACAGGCTTCTCTTCTTCCTTTTTATCGGCAGCGCGATGAACTTCTTTTTTATCTTCCTGTTCGCAATGGTCGCATTTACGCTGCACATGCTGATTTTGGAAAAAAGCCTGCTTTTGAGGATCGCCAAAGAAGGATTGCTCCTGGCTGGCATCTTTCTTAAAAAACTTGCTGTCGTGCGCCGCGGGAGCCTGGCGGCGACGGCGACGGTATATTACTTTATTTGCCATGGCGGTTTATTTAAGTTCTTAAAATACAAAAATTGGTATCTGCACTATTTTTCATGTTTGTTATAATTATGGTGTTGTGGGCGGTGCCGGGGTTGCCGGGGAGCCGCCTGGAGCCTTTAAACTTGCTATTTTAGGATCAAAATAAGTTGCCCTAAAAGTATCAAGTTCACTTTGCTCAAGTATCTGTTCCCTCGGGTAAAGATTATTGGCTTTCCTAAAGTCGTTCCATTTATCGGTTGCAATGACAGCGCCGAGCATTTCCCTGGCCGATCGGAATAGTTCGGCCTTTACCCTGCCCATTTTTGTACCAAAGTTTTTCTTCAGCGTTTTAAGGTGTGTGTTCGGGTTAATTGCATCGGGTCTGTAAGCTTCTCTGTTACCTTGGAACGATTCCCAGTTTTGAATTGAAGTTGGAACAACTGGTATATCATTTATCTTATTATTTTCAAACTCAAATAGCCGTTGTTGCTCAAATGGCAACTTAAGTTGTGCTAATTCACTTATCCCGCCAGTCGCAGGTGTTGTACCTAAATGATCAATACTTGCCCGGTTGTTTACATCTGCGTAGAAATCATTCCATGTTTTAGGTGCAGTACCAGCCAATGCAAGAGTAGCTCTCTGCTGCAAAACGTTTAGCGGGGTGTATGATCCTCCGCTTGGGTCTTGCAAGAAATAAAGACCTGGATCTGTATCTGCTATGTGTTTATTATTATTTACAGCGTAGCTAAAATTATACTCTTTCTTATAGTCAGGGTCGGTGGTAGGCAGTGGTGTTGTGCCATCAGCCTTAACTTGTTTTACGGTACAATCCAGGCTATCAGGTATGCTGGCTTCGGCAGTAACAATTTTGCGTTTTGCCTCAACTACGGTAGCCGCCGACGTTGTGTCGGCAGCCAGCAAACCTAACAAGGTAGTGTTTGGAGATCGGTTATAATTTACTTTCACAGTATAATCAAGTATTAAATTCTTTTCTACTGCTTTTTTTACTTTGTCTTCAACGTTGTTTTCATGATCAGGATTATTGGCGGTGTTAGCAAGAGGAGTCAGGTTGCTCCATGTACCGCCATCCCCATGCACATTATTATTGAGTAAATGGCCTGCCACATAATAGGTATTTGATCCACCAGAAGTTCGCTTCCGTAATAATAAATCCGTAAAGACAGGGTGCTTCGCGGTAACTGTAGATCCACTCACTCCCAGTTTGGTTAGCGGTGTAACGTGCATATTTGTACCAAAACCAGTGCCTGTAAGTGGTCCATAAGTTGGCAATGGTGTAACAGGCAAGGCTTGTTCAGCTGTGCTAAGGGCATCTCCATCCTTTACATCCTGTTTAATTGAATCCAGTTGCTTGCCAACCTCAGTCCTGATGGCATCAGCAGGGGTGCCGCCGGCAGTAACCACTGCCCTGTTTGTTTTAATATAATCTACCAGGACTGTATTTTTCGATTCGGCTGTCTTTAGTGAATTATCCTGTGCCGGTGTTAAAGGTTTGGTTGTAAGGGCCCTTCTCTTGGTAATCAGCAAAAGCATATCCATTGGTTCGATACTGGCTACTTTTATTTTAGGAGCATCCGCCGTTCCTTCTGTTGATATTTCATGGTGCTCGCCATTTTCGAGCGTAAAATCTTTCTTATCCTGCCACCAGTTCATTACAGAAGCTACCGCATTTTTCCCCATTTCCAGCAGCTTGCTACCCAGGTCAACCGCTTTATTTATCAGCCAGGTTATAGCTTCATCAACAAGCGCACGGGCACTCACTATCAACTCGCCAATACGGTGGCCTATCCCGCCAAGGCCAACCTGGTTGGCCAGGAAGCCTATCACTATAGGCATAGCCCGGTGCAGCGCGCCTTCAAGGAAGTTAGCTGCCCTTGCGGTGTTACCGCTGGCAATTTCAACCACACCTTCCACAAACGAATTGACAACCTGCAACATTTCGCGCAGGTATTTTATAAATGATTGTATGGCCTTGTAAAGAGCAATAGCGCTGTTAATAACCGCCATTATACCCGTTGGGTCAAGCATAGAGAGCAGCTTGGCCGTAACCTTATTAACAATTTGCTCCATTACCCAGTTTTTAACACTACTGAGCACGGTGTCCCAAAGATTAGTCAGTTGTTCTTTTATCTTGTCCCAAATAGCCTCGATACCCCGTTCCTGTACATCCTTTATAAATGTCCATATGCCTTCAAGAGTATTGATTACACTTCGGATCTTGGCAACTTTTTGCGGGCCAATTTTTGGATGCTCGGCAAGTTTCTTCCAAATGGTTTCCATCGATAGGTCAAGCACTGCCAGTATCCAGGTAATTACTCCCCGTAAGGTAGTATCCTTAAGTTCGGGTACGCCGGCATCCTTCAACTCACTCATTAGCCAGCCTGTGAGCCCGAAAATGAGGTGCTCAACAATATTGGTAAAGAACTGCGTAAAGCCTTCTTTAATTGCTTTCAGCAAATTTTTGAGGAAGCCAATCGGATCTCGCTTAATCATTTCTATCGCCAGCATGGCTTTAGCTATAATGTTGCGGATCAGGTCGGTTGGGAAGTTCATGATCTGCATGATCACATCGATCACAATTTTGATGATCTCGATCACAAATGCTATTAACCGCGCTATCGGCTCACCAAACCTGTGAATAATACGCTGGAAGGCTTCTATCGGGTGAATAAGGTCATTTAAGCTGAACGAATGCCACAGATCGATAAACAACTGTATAATCGATTCCGGCGTCATGTTCAGCCGCTCTACTGCGGCGTTAACGCGTTGCGTCGTCCGGTCGATGGCTCCGGATTCCTTCATCTGGTTAAACTGCTCTTCGCCGCCTTCCATCAGGCTCATGAAGCCATGGATCACATTCTCGGTATTTCGCGGAACATTTGCTTTCGTAAACGGATCTTCGCCAATAATAACTGTAACCAGGAAATAGCCCCGCTGCGTACGCGCCCATGCCGAGAGGCGCACCATCAATACCTCTTTTATAAACCGGAGTATTGCGGCACCCACTTCGGTTACAAAATCCCATACCTTGCGTACCGGCGCCGCAAAAGTGTTATAAATCTCATTGAAAGTATCTATCGGATGCATCAGGCTGTTGATAGATACGTAGTCCCAGATATGGGCAATGCCGGCTTTTATGTCAGTATAGGCATTGCCAAATATCCGGATACCCCGGTCGATATAATCTGCAACCTTTTTAAAGCTGCCCGTTTCCTGCATCTGCCGGCGCTGTTCGCGGCCTTCTTCGCCGCCAAGTTCCAGCAATGCATTCAATATGGTTGTGCCGTTCCTGTCTACATGTTCATCGGTTACAGGATCTTGTCCTAAAATAACACACAGTAACGGATAGGCCGTAGTATGATCTTTGATAAACGATACCAGTTGGTTAAGCAGGAAGCGTTTAACAATGGCCAGCAACTCAGTCGCAGCGTTTACCGCAAAATTGATGATGCTGGTTATGGCATCATGTATAATGGTTCCTATCCGCTCAAATATCTGTTGAGGGTGCGCAAGGTCGGCAAGCGAAAGGTGGTTCCAGAAGCTTTCAACACTATTCTCAATCCCCTGTACTACCGATGTAATGGCAGCTATTTGTGTATCAACCCATGCTTCGGCAGTTCTGAGTGCGCCAAGTTCTTCAAGTTTTTGGTGCAACAGGCGGCCACCCGGCATAATATCAAATGCGGCCTCAATAAAGTTATGGCCATTACGCTCAACCTGCTGATTGGTTATAGGGTCTTCGCCCAATACCACGCGCAGGGCCATATAGCCCGGTATGGCCATTGCAAAATCGCGGGCCTGGTTAAGTAAAAATTCCTTACCGGCTTCCAGTCCCTTGGCTACATAATCAACCGCCGAATTAATGACAGATAAAGCGCTATCAAACCATGAACATTGAATCTTTCTATCCGCCTTAAGCTGAACATCCGGCCCCTGCGGCTCATTGTGCGCCTCTTCACCATCTTGTTTTCGTTGTATCTCGTGGCTATGCGGCTCATAGTGTGCCTCGTTCTCCTGTAAGTCATCTTCATGATGGCCCGGCTCTTCCTTAGCTTGCACAGTGGGTGCAGCCGAAGGGCTATGTGTAAGCGCGCCGGCCGTATTAACGGCCCAGTTGCTTAGTTCGGGTTTGGCATGTACCTGTGTTTCTATGCTATCATCGGTGCTTTCTGCATCGCCGGAGGTTGTATCTTCTTTGCGGTTTACGTGGAATATTTGCTGCCGCATCTCCCTTAGCGTCTTTGGTTTTTCTTCAGCAGCAGTATCGCCCGAGCCAAGCTGCCCGTTCATCAGCATCAATGGATCAAAAAATGCTGTCCAGCTCTTTAGCGGATGATCCTTAACCTGGATTTGGGCGCCAAGGTTATTCTCGCCTGATGTATTTCCATTTATAGTGGTAACTGTATCGCCAGTGGCTTTCTCCACCAGCGCATAGTGCGAAAATGCATTCCGGTAGGCTATATCGCCGGCTTTTGGAATATAGCCCGGCGGATACGCAGCGTTAACATCAACTGCCGGCGGCCCGCCTATTTCCCATCTCCTTAACGGTACACCGCCTTTGTGCAAACTCCAGAACGCGAAAATACCACACCAACTTGGCATAGCATCCCTAACGTACGGACCGGCGGCCGGCCTTGGGTTTGCAGGCGGCAGCGCATTATCAATTTTTCTTTCTTTTTTAATATCGCCTTCGGAAACGGCACCCTGCGAACCGGGTTGCCCTTCGGCAACAACTTTATCCTGGCCCAGGGTGGTTTTAAAATATTCAACAAGCCTTTGCCAGCCCGTACGGAAACCATCGGGACCAGCCTCATTTGCATTTACTTTACCTACTTCGCCTTTGGCTTTGGCTACGGCATTATTTAATTGAGAGGGCACAGGCCTGTCATGAGCCTGGCGTTGTATAATGGGTTTTCGGGATACAGTGCTTCCCTGGGCAGGTTGAGAGACGCTGCCTTGCTGTATAGTATGTGTAAGCTCATGCGCAAGCAATAAGCCGCCACTATCAGTACCGGGCTGAAATTTGCCGGTATTGAAATAAATATCGCTGCCATGCGTAAATGCCTGGGCGTTTATGCTGCTGCTTAAGGTTTCGGCTGTTGCGCCGGTATGAATACGCACGCCGCTGAAATCGGTATTGAAACGCGAGTTCATGCTTGCCATCGTGTCAGACGGCAAAGCGCTGCCATTCCCCTTACTTGAGGAAAGTGACGATTCAAAGCTGGAACTTGCTGCCGGCGGCCCGCGGTTACTTTCGGCCTGGCCGGGGCTGCGGCATAATGGGAGTGATTTTAATGATAAGTGGCCTTCACTATGCTGACCGGATGGTGCATTGTCGCTGTTATCCGATACAAATTCGTCACTGTTGCTGCTACGCTGCACAAACGGCATTAGCCTTGGGCTGATGATGGTTCCCTGCTGTTTGCATTGCAGCGAAGTGATAGAAGGGGTTTCCAGTTTGGGGTGCACTGTATGTTCTTCCTCTTCTTTCCGTTGCAGGTCTTCGTCCTGTTGAGGGTTGGCATTAACCGGGGCGGCTACCGGTTCCGGCATGCGCATTACCTGGTCGGCCACCTGGTCGGCTTCTTTTTCGTGGGGATCATCGGGCGTGCTTACAGATAATTTGGGCTGAACAGCAGCACCACCAAAAAATGCTGGTTTATCATTCGACTGAAAAAACGAAGGCTCCTCGGCCTTCCGGAAAAAACAATTCCCATCCGCCTTTTTTGGGGCGATGTGATTTGTTTTAGCCGTTTTTTCGGTGGTTGATACCATATTAAAAAGTAAAAACTAATGCGTTAAAGCTTAACTATCAATTGTTATATCCTTTTTCGATTTACTAATAAGATTAATTTATACCCACTCAACATATAATATATTTTTCATCCAGGGTAGCTTTACCATGCTGATATGCCAGGGAAGATGTTCCAGTAAAACATCCAGGGAGTTTTGCTGTACTTTAAGGCGCAGGCCGTTATCTTTAAAAGTAAGCTTTCCATCGCGCAGTAAAAATGTGCTGCGCAAGGTGTCATTCGACGTGTTTTTCAAGATCGGCCAGTTAGCTACAATGGAACTAAGCAACTCATCTATCATTGCAACATCGTCGGCGGTAATCATATACCGGTATTTAAGTGCATCTTTCACGTCGAGTCCGCAAAGCAGTTTTGGCAAAACAATTTCGAATTCGGCAAACGCATCAAAACCTTTGCTGATATAATTTAACAGGGTAATTGCCTTGGTTAAATCAGTTATTTTATCATTCTCCACAATACCTGCTTTCCTGAAAAACATGCCTAAATAAGGCGCAATAATTACAAGGCCGCTGTTGTTGATATAGATAGCATCCTTAATTGGAGTGTTTTCTGCTTCTTCTGCTTTTTCCTTTGCGCTATCTGGTTTTCCTGCTTCTGTTGTTTGTAATTTTTTTTCATTTGTGCTACTATCCTGGTTGCCAGTCAATGTTAACGTTGTTTTTAGCTCTTCGTTTTTTATTTTGTTGATCAAGTTCGGAGCATCTGCCGCGAAGGTTTTATTGAAAGAACTAAAGTACAGCCAAAGCCCGGCCATAAAGGAACTTACAAATTGTTTGTTTATCGCGATAAGATTAAATGCCAATTGGGTAGCTTTATAAAGCGATAGGCTTTTCAAAAGACTTTTTTTGTACAAAAAAGAGGTTTGGCGTTTATCAAAGGCTGGTTTTTCGCCGGCAATAAAAGTGAAATAATCCTTTTGCCAGGCTGTGGTAATGGAATTATCAACCCACCCCGGCAACAATTTAAAAAAGTTCCAAAAAGTAGCGTCTTCAAAATCATTACATATGCGGGCTACAACTGTTTCGCGTTTTAATAAGATCAGCAAGGCATCCGCCATACTACCAGGAATTTCACTTTTAACCTGTCTTATTATCAGTGCATTAAGCTGTTGCCTGGTGCTTATTGCCGCCCACCACGGCAAATACCCGTTCTCCAGGTAATACAACAAAGTTTCGGCAAAACGCTTTTCAATAGTTGGTGGTTGTTCAGTGTCATTAACCAAAGCAAGCTTTTCCAGCAGCAATTTTTCCAGTTGCTGCATTATTTTACCGGCGAGCCTATCATTTAGGTCGCTGGCACCAATATTAATTTCGCAAATTAGTTTATCTATTGAAACAACATTTTGTGGCGGACTGTGCTTATCCAGCAAACTTTCCAGCGCAGGTAAAAAATTGTGCTCAACTATATCCTCCGTTGTTTTTTTTATTGCAATACCATCCACGTTGCCGTTATACTGCAATTGAAATGAAAGATTACCAATGTTATTTTCAGTTTCTAAAAACATAGAAAGTCAATACATTTTTTATGCTACAAACAGTTTAATGATTTTCTTTAATACGGCCACATAATTAGTTTTAGTTGTGTTTTCGTTGTTTGACGCAACCCGCTGTATTTCTTCTTTGAGGCCATCGTCCAACTTATTCATTTGGCTAATGGCGATAGCCAATTGTTGCTTCTGGTCTGCTGTTGCTTTTTTAACCATCGCTAAAAACGCTTCGCAAAAAGCGCCGAGCGTATTTAATGCATCGGCCATTGGAACTTTGGCTTTGCTAATGTCATCAGGCTGAATACAGGAGATATGTTCTATCAGTTGCGATAGTATTTTCACCAACGCTGCCGTTAACCCGGCAAGCGCGATGTTTTTTTCAAGCAATTTGGTAAGCATGTCTATCCATTTGGGTATCAGGTCTGTAGCTTTGCGCTTTTTAAATAAGGCTACCTGGTCCTCCATGCTCAATCCATCTGCGCCGCTAAGGCTTTCAAAAAACGGCTTCAATTCGGTAGTTAATACCGGGAAGGCCCTTACAAAAGCCGAATAGTTTTTTGTATCTATTTCTTTCAGTCCGTTAAACTGCTCTAAAATACCGGCTACCGGCAGGCATGTTTTAGTAATTAGCTGCTGCCCTACTACAGTAACAGGCTGTGTTATAAAGCCTTTACACATGTCGGCATTTGATGCCCGTAGAGTAACATTAATGGTTCCCGCCAAGCTAAAGGTCTTAATTGGGTCTCTTTCGTCAGATGTGCCCTGTGTATCAAATATCCATTGAAATTTATCAGCATTTTCGGTTTCATTTATAAACTGAACACTGAAAGGAGAAGTACTGACCGGCGCTGTGGAAAATTTGACAATTGGCGCACTGTATAGTGTTACCTCAACGGTTTTTGGCACCCCATTTAATGTATTTGTAAAAATTACTGGTCTTTTTGCGGTTGGAAACACAGGAACAGAAGACGGCGTAAATATATAAGAACCGTCTGCGAGCTGGTTTACACCATCGCCGGTCACCGTGCCACCATCTGCGCCTACTGAGATTGGGTAAGGTTTAGTATCCTGGATACAGAATAATTTAGGAACTATATCAATCTCGGGCTTGGGTAATTGAACGTTATAATTGATGGTCTTTGGAATACCTTTACAATCGCTGTTATAAACCTCCAGGGTTATCGGGTAATCGCCGTCGGTTGTATAAGTGTGCGGTGGCGGTGTTGCATCGGTAGATGCCGGTGTCAAGTCGCCAAAGGTCCACTGATAGCCGGTAACGTACGCTGGCGACTTATTGATAAATGCAACAGTGCCTGGTTTATCGGTTTGCGGCACAATTGCAAAATCGGCTGTCGGCTGCTGATATACGGTTATATCAAGTTGTTTACTTTTTGTTCCTTTATGGGCAGTAAGTGTAATTTTTTTACTTGCAGCCCCGTTCATCGCAACTTTATTTGCTGTAAATACAAAATTTCCTCCTCCCTGGTCTACAGCTCCCTCGCCATCAACTGTTGCTCCGTCCGGAGTAACTGATATTTGGTAGGGGGTATCGTCATTACTGCAAAAGACAGACTTACTCATACTGATGGTTACATCAGGAGTATTGATTGTGACTTCTTTAGATATTTTATCGTTACAAATGTTATTATTTGATATCGAAAGTGTGATAGTAAACGTACCATCAGAAGTATAGTTATGCGGTGCCGGATCTTTATCAAGTGATGCCTGGTTGTCTCCAAAATCCCATGAATATTTATCGGCAAAAGCAGATGATTTATTGGTAATAGTAACGGTTGTTTCTCCTTCAATAGGCACCGCATCAAAATCAGCTATTGGTTTTTGATAAACAGTTACTTTTGTTGTAATACTTTGGCCGAAAGCCTTATAGGTTAAAGTAATGTCTCGTGCTTTATCTGCAGCAGCAAACTTAATAACCGATGGGGTAAACACAAATTTACCCTCAGCAGTTTTAGAGCTTCCTTCGCCCGTAACTTCACCGCCATCGGGTGTAACCTTAATATCATAAGTTTTGTCGTCTGCTCCGCAGAAAACGCCGGGTGGAACAGCTATGGTAAGCGGTTCGGCAACTTCGTTAACGGTAAATTGTATTGGCGGACAGTCGGAGCAACACATATACGGCAGGTAAAAATCGGCTATTACTATGCCATTCCCTATTTCGGCTACCGCATCTGCCAATGGGCTTTGTGTTGCATTTATACCTTGTAGTAATATTCCAAGTTCATCGAGCTCTGCCTGGTTTTCGGTTTTAAATGCATTAATATCATCAAAGTGCGACGCTGGTCCGGTGTATTCAGGCGCATTAATTTCAAAACCACCTTGAAATTTTGGCGCGTCGGCAATCACTTTACCACCGGTGGCTTCTTCCATATTAATTTGGGCGCCCGCCTGTGGAGCTGCCGGTGGTTGCTGAATATTGGGTGCAGCAAGACCAAAAAGCTTTAAAACTTCCTGCGGGCTCTGGTTGGCTTTTGCAAGCACCGCATCAGCGGCTTGTTCCCTGGCAGCATTGGCAAGCGTGGCAGCATTGGTTGTGGTAGGATCGGGAACCGGGGTTTCATGATAAACCATTACAAAGGTACCGCCCATAGGTACCCCGGCTTTATGCTGTATGCCGGGATGTTTACGCGCAAAATACCCAAACTTTTGCAGCATCATAATGTGCACCCAACGTAAAAGATAATCCTTATAGAGCGCTTCAATCGGCTTTTGAACGCACATTCCTATCAGCTTTTTAAGCTGCTCCAACGTTTCAAGGCTAACACTGTCGTTTTCCGTTTGGTTGCTAAGAGTATCTTTGATATCGGTAGCTATCGAGATCATCCTTTTATAGGCCTCTGTAAAAGCCGCGAAGTCGAAGTTGCCTAATGATGACGTGAATGTTTCAAAGAACTGCTCGATGTAAAGCAGGAAAAAGAAATATATGTTGATGGGTGTAAAACCCTGCTTATCAAAAGAGCGGTACATAAATGCAATACCATCCTTTTTATAATTAGCATAAAATTTTTCAAAGAAAAAGCCAAAGGTAGCAGGCTGTACATAATACCCGGGATTGCATTTAAGTACCAGCGGCACTTTTGAAAGGAGGGTATCGCCGGTAGTGCCGGGCTCGTTAAGCTGGTAAAAATACAGCATCGTACGGCACAGCTGACAAGTAATTTCGGCTATAAGGGTATCGTAAAGGGTATCGATATCCTGGAACTGGCATGGCGTTTTTATTCGGTCGGCATATTTTTCAACAAGCGCGGCAACAGTACTGGTTTTGCCCAGGTCGGCCAACGCAGTTTTAAGCGATTCCAGGTCGGTACCAAGGGCTACCACATCAAAAGGAAGGCGGTTTTTATTTCTTAGGCCTACTATGCTTTTTAATGCTGTTGTATAATTCATCCCTATATGGCCTTCTACCCGTAAAAAATTATAGGGTTCCAGGTCATAATTAAGCGGGTTTAGTACGTAATCGTCTGTGGCATATAAGTTGGAATTATATGATAAGTTTTGATCGGCCTCTCCGTCGGCCGTTTTTTCAATATCCCAATTATCAACCAGGGAACCCGTGCCCTCAACCGGCATATAATAAAACGGGATAGCCTTTTTTGCCAAAGGATATTTCCCCAGGCTGCTCGGCGTTATCCTGATGTTGTTATTTAACTGGCGTGCTTTTAATTGTTCTGGCGTGTACAAATCGCCGAAGTTGCCCGTAACACCATACGCGGCGTAGAAGTTTTGCAGCAAAAGCTGGATGCGTTTAAATAACCAGCGCAGCCGGTTGGTTTGCTTGCAATGGCACTCCATCACCGGCGATGGGATAAAATATTGCCTGTTAACAAGCGGCGGATTAGCATTATCCTGAATGACATTGCCCAACAGTAAATGGAGCCTGAACAGGTTGGCATCGGGGCAGCACAAACTCAGCGCTTCGATACCGGTTTCCCGGAGTTCGCTGTATGCCAGTTCAACGTCGCTGAAAAGATCATAGTAATATTGATAGTTGATGGCCTCCAATTCGGTTAAGCTTCCGTTGTTGAGGAATGCCATATTTGAGCTCAATTGAGCAAACGGATTAGTTGGATAGATATCTTTAATAACCGGCTGCAGGATATTATAGGTTTGGGTTAACGCATTTTGAACGTTATCAATAAACGAGGTTGATAATATTTTACGATAAACATCAAGTACCTGGGCGGTTGACTGTAGTAGGGTAGCGGGTACGTTATATCGCGGCATTTTTAGTTTGGGCAGCGTTTTATAGGCGGTGTCGGAATCTCCGTAATCGGCACCGGCGGTTTTAAGT
Source organism: Mucilaginibacter sediminis (assembly GCF_051903035.1). Classification (NCBI taxonomy): domain Bacteria; kingdom Pseudomonadati; phylum Bacteroidota; class Sphingobacteriia; order Sphingobacteriales; family Sphingobacteriaceae; genus Mucilaginibacter; species Mucilaginibacter sediminis. The sequence goes on along the minus strand of NZ_CP170602.1, from coordinate 4,425,992 downwards.
TTTGCAGCATCGTCGATGCTGATTAGTAAGGGCCTGAAAGTGATGTCGATATTTTTCCCTTTGTCATCGCAGCTTCCAGGATCGCAATTTTTTGCCTGATCCTCCAAAAGCTCAACATACAGCATCACTACTTTATCTTTCAGGTAGTCTTTACTCAGTGGGGTCGCGCCTTCAACCACCGCAGTTTCAAAAAGCTGGGCCAGCTTATAGCGTTGGGTTTTGCTTACGCCATCAACAAACTTTTCGTAATAAAGCGGCTTAAGGGCGTTATAGTCGTTATATTGTGTAAATGTTGTTTTAGGGAAAGTGATCAAATATCCTCCTGATGTTATACCACAACCGGCGCTTATGGTAAGCTGGGTATAACTCGCGTTTACCGATACCTCCAAACCGCATACAATGCCTACTCCAATAAGGTTTGTCCGCGTTAACCTATCCTGCTCGTCAAGATAGTTAAACATATCGTTGAGGTTACTGCTCGTGAGTATTTGATCTGGTACAAACTCAGGATAGTTAAATTGCGTTGGCTGCATGACAAATTATTTTTAAATTAAATAACAGTTTTGTTTAAATAAACACGGTTTTGATCGTCTCCGTCCACACAATCGTGCAATGAGGCTTTAGGATAAATATTTTTTAACTGGCTAAATTCATCTATTAAGCTTTTTAGCTTATTACTTAGCTGCACAGTATCAGGGGTGGCTTTTGCAAGTTCATTTTCCCAGGCGCAGTACAATGTTTCAAAGGTTTGCAATTGGGCGGTTGAAACCCAGCAAATTTTAACGCCTAAATGGGCAGGTATCTCCATCCGTATGGCGTTTTCGGCAAACCGGCGGAATTGCAGGCCTTCATTTGTAAGCCCGTTCGACCCATTCATTACAACAGTTAAGCGGAAGCTATATGGATCCTCATCGCCGCAAACATTGCAATCGGCAGTAATACAGATGGGTAATAACGCATCGCCGGCGGGGATGAGCCCTCCCGGTAAATTGCGTGGCCTTAGTAGTAAATGCTCCACAATAAAAATCTTGTTGGCCTCAGCTACGCCCTTTATAAAAGCTACAATTTTATTTATGTGAGCAGTGGCGTCAACTTTTTTGGCAAAGGATGCTGCGCTTACAGCTACAACCTGGCTGGCGCCGTTTTTAACTATCACGTGCCAAACTGTGTCTTTCTTTACATCGTATTTTGAAGCATCAGTAAGGAGATTTAATAAATTATTGGCATCATATTTCGCCGTTACCCTGGCATCTTCGGGGGTATAATTAAGATAGTTTTTGTTGCTTAACAACCATGCTGTACCATTATCGTCAGTAATATTCCAATAACGCGCTGTGGCATTGCCCGATGTATCAGTAACATCAGTTATATCCAAATAATCGTCAAACTGCTTAAGCCCTAAAACCTGCTCAATGCGTTTTTTAATACCGGCTATGTTGTTGTCGCTGCAAATATTTGATGCATCCTTATAATTATAGGCTTTTGCACGATTACTGCCTGCAAAGGGTATATCTTTTATAAAGGCTATTTTATCCTTAATTAATATCTCGTCGGCAATTTTTTTACTATCGCTGTAGCTGTATAGCATTAGGGCGTAGTCATTAAACTGCTCGCCAAAACGCGCCATAAGGTGATCCAAAAAACGGTTCCGCCTATCTAAAAAAGTGGTTTGGCTTTCGCTGATAGATTGCAGATCGGTTTCTGATATGGTAAATACATCTTCAATGTCTTTTATTATAGAGTTATCCAGTTTGTGGCTGTAATAAGTTTTGTTGATTGCCGTACTTAACGAAAACAGGTCTTTCACGTGGCTTAGCTGCTCCAGGTAGCCGGCAAGTAATTGCTCATAAAAAAGTAAATAAGCCTTAAGTTGTTTTGCCTGGGCTTTGCGCTGGTTAGTTACATTTTGCGGCAGGCCAAAATAACCAACACCATAAGTAAGCGGCAGCGAATATTGTACAGGGTAATAATCTGTTAGTTCGTAATATGATCCCACCGGTACCGGTATAAGATTATCGCCGGCGGAAAATTTGGGCCGTATATTGTTACCTTTAATTACGTTAAGCGTATCATTTAATTCGGCCTTATCCGGCAAAAAGGGCAGGCCATTTTTAAACACCAGGAATTTACTGCCATTAATATACAGCCGCGCCTGTTTACCGGGCTCCACAGGCAAAACCCATGCTTCGCCTTTTAACCGGTGGCCTTCGCTATCATAAGGCGACAATATTAAACCGCGTACCGCCAGTACGCCGGGAATATTCATGAGTATGGCATAAATATCCGACGTGTGTAATTCGGTTTTTAATTGCGCGGCCAGTAATTGCTCATCTTTTATAAACCCGCTGTTTAACGCCGGGCCGTTAAATATTTCATCCACCGAAAAACCGGCTTTCACCATTTCGGCGAGTGAATAAAAATCAACATCAGGGCTAAAATATTGATCGATGAGAAAATATGCCTGTGCTAAAACCTGCTCAATATCGCTTTCGGGGCTTACATCCAAATCGGCACAAACAGCTACATCTTCAGTTTCGACGGCTGTAATGGTGCAATAATCCTCACAAAGATTTCTATGCGCCATCAACGTATCGCGCACGTTTTTTATGATAACAGCAGCAGCTTTAACCTTACCATAATAATTGGGAATAATCCCCTGGTCGGCAATATCATTTATGGCAGTTTTAATATCAGCCAGTTGTATCGCTTTTCTGTCGCCATCACTGTTAAACCAAATAGTAAACGGCACATCTTCCATCAGCTTTTGATTGCCGCCAGGTAAGGTTACTTTTGCAGGATCAAGCGTAATATTAAATGTGGCAAACAGCGGATTGCGCAGTCCCTTTCCCAGGTCGGATTGCGGAATATCGGTATTGTCGCCTTTATTGCCCGATATAAACTTGGTATCCACGCTTTGAACATCATCTGCAGGCACAGTAAAAAATGTCATTGCCGTATCGTCGCCCTCCAGGTTTTTAAAAGATGGCAAACGCATTTCAATTACTGCTGATGAAGTGATATTATTAACCACATCGCTTATAAAACTAAAGGTGTGCAAAATTTTACCGCTGTTTAAATCGCCTGCGGTAACATCATCCTCAAACTCAACCTTTACATCGTACATCCCCTTTATTATAATGGGATGTTCGGTTGCATTATATTGTAACTCACTTTTTAGGCAATTGGCGTATAAAAATATATCGCATGGGCATTTAAGGCAGTGCAACCAGGCATTTTTTACGCCGTTAACATCAATAATCAGTTTGCGATAATCGTTTGTTGTCCAGGGATTTACAGTTAATATGTTTTTGGCGGTGTAAAATGCCTGCAAATCAGGATCGGGGGCCTGTTTAGGAGGTAATGCTAAAATATCTTTTATATCAAATGACGAGCGGTAACCAAGGTCGGTTATGGCATAACATAATGCTTCGAGTATAGTGATACCCGGATCGTGAATATTGTAATCTGTCCACAATTTATTGCCCAGGGCCTCAATATAGTCCATTCCCTGCGCCCGCAGATAGTTGTAATCCTCTGCCGGGGGCGTTTTTGGATTTTTATATATGGTTACATTATCTGCCATCTCAATTGGTTGATATAGTTATATGCTTATCATATTAAAAGGGTCTGCGCACTTTGAATTGTTCTGGGCTGCTGCCACATCGGGTATTTCTGTTATATTGTGCTTATCGGCCGGTACAGAAACCAGGATGGATATGGATGTTGTTGCCTCGATTTCTTCCTGGTCCTGCGGCATAACATTCGGATCGCTGCCGAGCAGGAATAGCTGTACATCGGTTATATAATCGACATAATATTGTGCTTCAATAAAATTGATCAATACCGATTTTTCAATTTTGCCACCAAACTGTACATCGTCGGCCTGCCCATACGCCCATGGGCTCAGGTACCTGGTAATACTGTCCTTAAGTAATTTGCTGTAATAACTGTAATCGCGCCCCTCATATAATTTCAACTTGAATACAAGTTGCACCTCTTCAAAAATGGGGTTGTTAACATTCAGGTTAACCTGGCACGAAACCCGTTGCTGCAGGTACGCCTGTATTTGCGTAATAGTGTCGGCATTAGTGTAGGGCCTTAACGGATTTATTTCGTTATGATTAGTCAGGTCGGGTATGGTAATTACGGTAACATATCCCGGTGCATCTTCATACAGTTTGCCGTTTTCATATTTGGTATGATTAAGGCACTTAACCCGGTGTATTTCGGGGAAGGCTTCCAGCACTAAGCGTTCGTAATCCCATATGGTAATTGCGCGGTCCTTATGGCGTAGTCTTTCGCTCGCACGCACATAAAAATGCGTGTTGTCTTCAACAGGCTTACCCTCAAACGACGGATATGGCTGCGTTATTTTTTTTATAGCTGTTTGCGCGTTGGCCAGTTTACTTATGGTGTTACCGGGTAAGGCGGTGCTTAAAAACGCCGGATCGTTCCCATTATCGGCAAAGGTAACCTGTGCTGCTTGTGCCAATACATTCAGCAGTTTACACACCGCGCCTGGCTTATTGGAGCCTGCCGGGGCAGCGGGATCCGTTGGTATGGATATAGATGCCTTTATCCACAAATAACCGGCAGGCATAATGGTATTATCAGTTGTTGCCCCTTCGGGGATCTGGAAAGAAATTATGCCGGATTGCCTTAGATAAGCGGTACCATCTACCACCTGCTGATCGGTAAAAGCTTTCCATTGGTTGCTTGACAGGTAGTTCCATGAAATCAGTTTCTTATAAATGGAAACCACCGGATCGCTTGTGCCTTCCAATACCTGGAAAAGTATGTTTACACTTTGCTGGGCTGCTAAATTATCCAGGCCTATAAAAAATTCTGCTACATCATCTGCCGGAGAGTTTTCTTCTGCATGATTAAATTGAGGCAGCATGAAAACGCTCTCATCAGGGTTTAACGTTTTACTTTGCTCGGCCTCGCCAAATGGTGATAAGTGGTAGTATTGAATAGCCCTGCCGTCAAAAGCTTTTTGATCGTTGGTGCCTATTTTATAATTCGTTACCGCATTATAGCTGATATAAATTGACTTGATGGTAGGCGAATATGGTTTGAACGGAACGCCATCAGTAGATGTCCACGTTTTATTAGCCAGTTTAATAAGGTAAGTAACCTGGTCTGCCTGGTAGGTATCAAACCCAAGGTCCGCATCAAGTGTTATTTTTAAAAAGCCCTGGTTGGTTTTTGTATCATAGGGTTCATAGGAGTCGGTATAGTTTACAACCGTTCCGTCATCCAAAGCAAAACGCTCATAGGCAGTAGTAAGCACAGGATTTGAAGACGATCCCCAGCTAAACAACAATAAATTTTTTTTGGGTGTCGAGCTGCCATCGGGTGCCCACGTTCCGTTCTTTATAAATTGCACGTAGGTAGCCGGCAAATAATTACTTGACGGATACGAAATTTTAGCTGAGGCCGGCATATTTGCCCATTCTATATTCATTAAAACTACCGCGCCTTTTTTTGTAAATAATTCCTGGTTGCCGATAATAAATGATGCCCCCGGTTTTGGGATAGCACCAAATGGCTGAAAGGGTTTTGATGAATCGATTAATCCGCTATCGCCTGATATTTGAAGCTGTTTTATTCCATTTTGGTTAAATGAAATGCCATTTCCTCCAACAGAAACGTTTATCTCTACCGATGTTAAGGACCGGTCTTTCAAATCATCATATTGGTAAGCAGTAGCATCTTCATTTTTTAGATAAACTTTTAAAATTGGGAAAAGGCTTTTAAAAGTACCCCCATGCACCTTTGGGTTATAGTTAACCACCGCAGGGTCGTTTCCCTGTAAAATGAAATAAACAGCCGAGCATTCCTTTGCTGCGCTATTATTTTGCTTGTTTATTACTTTAACAGAGGTATCTGGCACCTTGTACCATCCCTTCGCTGTTGTAACATAACAATCAACCGCTGTGTTAACAGGCAAAAATTGATTTGCACCGGCAAACTCCAGGTTTAAATTAACTTCCCGTTGTCCCTCGTTCAAAAACAAATAATGGCTGGCAATTGCAAAACCTATTTGCGCTTTTGGCATATCGATAGCCGATAGCGCACCATCAAAATATTCCTTATTGTAAAAAGGATGCCATTCGCCATTCAATGTTTTTAATTTGGCGCCCAAACCATCGGCACTGTTGGCAACCGGCGATGCAAACCAGCGCCCTTTGTTAATTACCGTACCGATATTGTCTTTATCATCGCCCCGATATATGCTCATCAATTTGGCTACGCCCGCTTTATTAAATACAGTATCCGCGTCAAGCGTAAAGGTTACATCTTTTCCCAGGGCATCTTTTCCAGCTTTAAAAGCGGAGCCTTTGGCCAGCATAAATTCGTCAACCTGTTTGGCAAGTTCAATTATCACATGGGCATGGCTGGGGTTTGCTTTTTTAGGAGTAAGCTTTAGTACTTCTTTATAATAAAAATCAAGATGCCGTTGCGTTAACGTGTTAAGGCTTTGTTTAGCATATTTAAACAGCTTAAGAAAAGTAATGAATAATGCATAATGTGGGGTATGCGTGCTATCATTTGTAAGTGTAACCAGCAACTGGCCTTCGGCCTCGTTGATGATGCGGGTGTAGGTTTGCAGGTATGTATCAAAAATGCCCGTAAACAAATTGTGCCTCGAAAGGTGTATTATTTTCTTCTCAACCGCCGGGTCGGGTCCAAAAACCTTTGGATTTGGTGTTAAGCTGTTATAAAGATCATGCAATGATGCGCTACCGTTAAGCCAAAGCGGCGATACACTTTCGGAAGTTAAAATTGCCTGTGGGTTTTGAGCACCGCGGTTCAGTATGGTCCATTTACTGTTATCACTCTCTTTTACAAGCGTTAACAGGGGATTACTGTTATATGCCGATTTATAAAAAGTTAAAAGAGAAGCAAACGGCGCCTGGAGCTTTGTTTTTATCAGATTGGTAATGATAGCCTTTAATGGGCTGCTCTCCGGAAGCTGGATGCAGTAGCTATCGAGCGCCAATGTCAGGCTTAAAATACCGCTGAACAGTGCGTTTAAATTTGTTCTTAAGAGGTCGGTTTGGGTTTTATTTGCCGGGTTATGTATTGCATCAAATTTCTCCTTTATCGCAAGGCGGTACTCATTGATATCCTGTATGGCCACGGTGCCTAATATGGCCGAGATATCTGAGTTAAAAAACGGCTGCCAGTTATTAGTTTGGTTATTGTTTACATCAAAATATTTTACAAAACCGGCAAACTGATTGGCAAAAACTATCCATTCTTTGTAATCGCGCTCATCTATCGATACATAATCGCTTTTGAGCGCGGCAAGCTGGCGTTGCTGCTGGTCGGTTCCACCACGCTGTAAAGGATTTTTATATTCGTTGCAGGCCATATTTTTGTTGTTTAGGCTACCTGTGTATTTGTTGTTATAATTTGAATTTCGGTCCCCTCGTCAATATAATAAGGGTAAACAAAGTTGAACCTGGAGTTAGTGCTGCGTACGATGTAGTCAATCTCTATCAGCACTATACCTTCGGCGTCATTCTGGATATCCATACTTATATTTTTTGCGTCTATCCTGGGCTCAAAATAAAGGATGGCTGTTTGTATCCTGTCTATCATTATAGTTTTTACAGTGGTGTTCAACGGCTCAAAAACCAGGTCGACCATATCACAGCCATATTTGGGCTCCATAATCCGCTCACCAACCGTAGTCGTTAGCAGTATTTCAAGGCTTTTTTGTATATCAAGTTCCTTCTCTGTTACTTCCACGCTTTTACTGTTGATGTTAAAAGTGGGCGGGAAGCTCCAGCCTTTGCCTAAAAAATCGTTGTTTGTAAATGCTTGCTTTGCCAAGGTTCAGTTTTTTTAATTTTATCCTCCAATAATTACAGTTGGCGCTCCTAATATGATCACACCGCCATGTGCAGTAGGGTCGCCCATTCTTGCGGCCGGCATTCCCCCTATGGTCACCGTTGCCGACCCCTGCAAAATAGTATCGGGTGGGCCCGTGCAGGTAAGCATATCCCCAACCCGCGCCGCCGGCATACCGGCTATCAATACCGTTGGGCATCCCGGTGGTAAAACCGGCCCGCCCACGTGCGGTACCACTCCCGTTACCAACGGGCATGTATGCATATCTCCTACTCTTGCTGCTGCCGGCATCCTTTTACTGTTTAATTTATTTGTACTGTACTGCCTTTTAAAGCTGTGCTACCACCCGACGAAAACTCCGCCGCCGACCCTCCTTTAAAAGTAGCCTGGGAATCGGCCTTCACCGTGGCATTTTGCCCTGAAACATTTAGCTCCTTTTTTGCTTTGATGGTCAGGTCCTTGTAGCTGTCTATTGTTATCCCATCCTGATCCATTGTAAATTTGTTCCCGTTCTGATCTTCCATTTTCATGGATTTTTCGTCTTCGCTTATCGTGAACTTATTACCGGCAGGCGTTTCAATGTCAATTGATTTTTTATCATCGTTAAAAATCATCTTCATACCGCTACGGCTGGTATAACCTTTTTCGTCATTTTTGTCGGCAGCTGTTAGCGCCGCCGGATTTTTACTACTATTTAACATTCCCAATATCACTGCATGGCGAGGATCGTTGTTAATAAATCCTACTATCACCTCGTCGCCAATCTCTGGCAGGTAAAATGTACCCCTGTTTTTTCCGGCATCCAGCGTGCACACCCTGCTCCAGATCCCATCATCTGCAGCATCAATTACAGGCACTTTTACCTGTATCCGGTTTTCGCCATCAGGATCACTTTCCAGTTTGGTTACAATCCCTATTTGCAGACCCTGTATAGCAGGTAATAATGCCCCCGCCAGTGGCTGTTCAACTTCATAACTTTGTGCAAACCATTCGGGCTCAAGGCCAAATTGCATAGATGTTTGCCAGGTCCCTTTTTGAATCTCCTGCCTTACCGCTGTTACATAAATATTGCCGGTAAAGCGCTCGCCAACACCATCTATCTTTATCATTTTACCGGGTGTAACAGCCGGAGTGCCATCGGTAGTAATTCGGCCGCGTATTTTGGCCATGCGCTGCTTAAGTAGCTTAGCATTGGCCCATTGCTGTAATTCCTGTTCAACCATGGTGCCGCTATGAATCAGCTTAAATTCATCTGTGCCGGTAATATTTGCCAGTGTTGATGCAGATAGGTTACCTGTTTCGGGTACCGAAGGATCTGCTGCATCAACCGTTTCAACATTTTGATCGCTCTGGCTCCATCCTGTTGCTTTTACACCACTAAACTGAAATCTTGCATCTATTTCGGCATCAAGATCATGCACCGTACTTCCATATTGTACTGTTAGTACCGATGCTGCCGAAAAATCGGGTTTAGCAACGGTTATCTTTCCATCGTTAGGCATGCACAGCAAACCATTTACATCAACCCGGCACATCAAAAAATCCCAATCAGTTGTGTTGTACTGCACCAGTTCTTTATGGCTAAGATCTGTGGCAGCTACATCTTTTTCCAGCCCGTACCCGTCAATCAGCTGTTCAATAACATCGCTGTCTTTAACCTCTTTAAAATATTTATTTTTACAGGTAACGGTCATTTTAACGGCTTTATCTTTACATTCTATCACCAGTACGCTGCTGCTCTTACGCACCTTAATACCGTGTTTAATTACAATTCCTTTAAATATTGTATCCTCTTTACTGCTGTATCCAGCTTTTATTTCAATTTCTTTACCGGGCTCAAAATCAGCGGTGTTGCTAATGGCAAAAGTTTGTTTGCTCGCTTCACCATCCGCTATAATTATGGTAGCGGTTGGTATCCTGTTAACCTCTTTGCTCACCGTAATTGAAAGAACGTGGTACGTACTGCTCAGGGCCGTTCCGTTGGATAGCAATGTATAGGTGCATACACTTTTTGATCCTTCTGATGGTATAATTCCTTCGTTAGGCATTTAATACATTTTTATCTATTGGCGGAAAAAAAAGCTGCTGGCCTTGTTGTAAATTCCTGAAATTTGTAAGGTTATTAACATTGGCTACCTGTAAATAATATTTACTGTCGCCATAAACCAGGTAACAAAGCCAGGGCAAAGTTTCGCCGCTTTTTACTATTCTATAATGAGTTATATCGGGACTATGCTTGTTTTCTTTGGCTACACGTAAAGTTTCTTCAATACTGCCCTTAAATGTTGTTTTGCATACCGCCCTTAGTGGGAATCCGTTTTCGTTAAACAGCTTGTAGGTAATAGTAAGCGCCTTACATCTGCCTTTAAACATAAACGGGCCCCATACAATTTTAAAATGACGCGGCTCATGGCTTTCACTGTCCAGTTCAAGCAGCAGTTTTTTAAAAGTCTCTACATCATCCTGTATATTGTCTTTGGGTTTGTTATCTATTATCCCGGTATTATCAAACAGAAACTCGAAACTCATTTCCTCGGGCTTCTTGAAATTGAACTTTTGCTTGGCGGCGCTGGTTCCATGTCCCTGCGATTCGGTAAATTCCACAGCGTAGTCCAGGGCGTACGTTTCCGGGTTAATCAGTGCCACAAAAGGGTTTGGCCCGGCATCGGTTACCTTGTGACTTTCTTCCAGATCCTCGTTATTATAGGCTGTTATATTTACCTTTTCCATTACTGCTGGCGTTGTTAAAAATTAGCGCTCTTTTTTGCTTTGTATGATATTTAACACCTGCTCCACGCATTGCGACAATATGGCATCCTTATCGTCCTTTGAGCCTTCGCCCTGGCCGCCCCCTGCCGATTGTTTTTCCTGCGGATTAGGCTGATCAACCGTTACTTTTATAGTTAATTCCCTTATCTCAATTGGCATAATTCATTTAATTAACCGTAAAATAACTGTAGCTTATATCCAGGCTTTCAATTACCAGGCTGTTTTCCTGGGCGTTAAAATCAGATACAGACCACTTTTTTGGCCAGGCCCCAAATACATTCCAGGTTTTTAAAGGCTGATGTTCTTCGTTCATCAAGGTAACGTTGATCTGTGCTACTGTGAATTTCCGCTCCTGGAACGCTTTCTTACACCAGTCAATCACGGCGCTGTTTACCAGCATCCCCCTTTTAAGGCTCAGATCGGCATATTTGGTCCTGACAGGCAGTTTATGCTCGTACCGGTTTTCGCCTCCTTCTTTGTACGATTCTGAATCGTACTCAACACTAAGCCCGCCTACCGATTGAAAACGCACATCGTTATCATTACCAATACCAACAAACTCCACCTTAAAATGGAAGCCTACAGGCGGATAATACCCACCCGCGCTGGTTGAATTTGAACTGCTGACCGCCATAGTTATACGTTTGCTGGTTTAACTATAACAGAACATCAAAGCCTTCATGAGCCAACTCAAGCGTTTCTATCGCTACTTCGTTACCATCCGCTTTAAGGTCGCTTGCCTGTACTTTTACCGGGAAAGCGTTTATTACTTTCCAGCTGATTACCGGTGTGTGCAATTCGTTTAACAAGCTTATGGTAATGTCACGCCTTTCAACCTTATTAAGGTTAACGGTATTAATCCACAGGTAAAAGTCTTTGTCGCCATCCATGGTGCCCCGTTTAAGGGTGATGTTGCTGAACTTATGGAGCCCGGGCATTTTTGATTTATTATAGTTGGGGCTATTGCCTTCGCGATATTCAATTATTTCTATTTGTTTATCAAGGCCTGTAGCTTCTGTGAAGCCAACGCGTGATCCACCCCATTCAATTACGAAATGGAACTTGGTAAGAGGGTATGCCATTTTTTAAAGGTTTTAATGGTTTTTAATTTTGTTTGTTTGAGCTGAATTAATTATTAACTCTGGGCCATTAACTGGCTAAAACGGAGGATAATAAACTCAGCCGGATGTACGATGGCCATACCTATTTCAACTATCATACGGCCTTCGAGTATATCAAGCGCACTCATGGTTTTGTTTAAGCCTACCGATACAAAGAATGCATCGCTTGGCTTAGCGCCCTGTAGCGCACCGGCACGCCATTGCAGCGTAAGGAAATTCTCGAGCATACCCTGTACTTTTGCCCAGGTATTGGCGTCATTCGGTTCAAACACGAAACCTCCTGCAGCATTTTTACTGCTTTCCTCAACCATTACTAAAAAACGGCGTACACTTATGTAGCGATAATCATTGCTGTTGCCTGCCAGCGTGCGAGCACCCCAAACCAAAATACCTTTACCAGTAAATGCCCTTATAGCATTTATTGATTTACCGGCGACAGGATCAATATTGAGGTTAGCCTGCTCATCATTGCTGATTGCATAAACAGGTCCTGTTACCGAATTGATACTTTCATTTGCCGGGGCTTTCCATACTCCTCTCGCGGCATCTACCCGTGCATAAATACCAGCAACCGCACCACTTGGAGGTATCCTGTTCAGCTCTTTTTTAATGGTATTTACGATGTTGCCTATAATGGGGTGGTTATTGTACAAATTATCCTGGGCTATTGATGCATAGTTGCTGGCTGCGCTAAGTACTGTATTAACAAAGGCCGACAGCTTGTTGAAAGCTTTGGTAACGTCGCCCGCTATTAATGTTACTTCATCTTTTTTGGTTGCCGTACCGGCTAATGTATAATCAGCGTTATTTGATCCGATGGTGGCCACAGCTGCACCCAACCAGGTGCTCCCGGTGTTAAAAGTATAGCTGGCGTCAATACTGGCTTCTGCATCAAGTACTAAAGTGGTAGCGTTTTTTTCGACACCGAGCAAGGCTTTTACTGCTCCCCGCCATAAATTTTCGGACGCGCTGTACGATTTTACATCATTGGTTAACAACGCTCCTTTAAAATAAGTACTACTGTCCCAGGCATTTTCCACACCAAGAACAATGCTTTTGACAAATGCAAACAGGGCTAACATATTTGTCTTAATCTCCGCATCGCTGGATGAAGTAAGCAAAGTGTTCACTTTTGCTTTGTAGGCGTCATCTAAAGAAACCGCCGGTGTTATCAATGTCGTTATTTTGCTTTTTATTAACGCCACATCTCCAAGCGCATTTTCCAAAGTTGTAACTAACGAGTTTAAACCGCTGTCGGAAGTTAGCGTAGCCAGGTTGGTGATTTTTGTAGTTCCATCAGCCTGGAAAACTCCGTGGTGGGAATGACTAACCGATGTATCACTATCATGAAACTGATCGTAATTTATGACTTTATTAAAACTGGAATAGATCCAGGGAGTATAAGCCATGCCATAGCTTAAATTGTTTATACCAACATAACTTCTGAAATTTGCGACGGGAGTATTTATATCAACGGCCTTTCGTTCATATAAATCTAATACCGATACCCTATCCTGAAGCTTAGCAGATTGCATAAGTGCTGCCTGCTGAAGGCCATAAAAATCAGATTCGGTATTGAATGCGCAAGCATCGGGGAAAAGTATTATAGTAGGTTCATCTTCCTTTTCAACAGCAGCCAGGCCGGTGTTCATATTGGCTATGCTTACGGCATTTACACTGCCAGCCGTTGTGTATTGCCCAACAGAAACTATATAGCATTCGTTGCCGCCGTTATCGTAAAACAAATGCACGCTATCATACATATAAAAACGCTTGTCCTGATCAATCTCGATAGATTTTAATGCGTAGTTATTATTCTGATCAAGCACTACCTTAACCTCAAGAGGGGCAAAGCCAACTCCAAAAAGCTGCTCGTACTCCAGTAGCGACGAAATTTTAGTTGGAATGTTGGTTAATGAGTTGCCATTTTTTATAGCCTGCTGGGTATACCCTATAAATACGGGTATGGCTGTGTCAACCTCCGCTACCGAAGGCGGGAATTTTGATATCTCTTCGATATAGACACCCGGTGTTTTGTAAGATGCTGCCATTTGATTTAAGTTTTACTTTTTTTTAAAAATTTAAGTGCTTTTCTATACAGTAATATATTTCTCCGTTTTGCATAATTTGGTTTACCCGGTTTACCCCGGGGTTGGCAAGCGGGGCAACATTGCCAAGTTTAGTACCATGGGCCGATATGGTTGTAATAGGCCGCTCCTTCAATGGAATTGGAACAGCAGATGTAAAAACCTTACTTGCTGCAACCGAATTAAAAGTGTAAACCGAAGCAGTATCTTTAATAACATCTACATCTGTTGTGCGGGTAAAATACCGCCAAACCGCGCTGCGGTTTGCAAAGCGCAAGGTGAATTTGCTTTGTTTAGACACTCCCGAAGCGTCAAACAATGAAAAATTATTACCCGCCGGTAAATGATTAAAGATTTCGATAACGCCTAAAATATTTTGCTTTACAGCTATCTCATCATAGTAAACAAAGCTGTCGGATGTGTTTACCGAGACTTTGTACTTCCCAAAAGGCAGGCCAGACAAATCCACCGGCACCGAGGTTTGTGCCGATTCATAATGCTGCGTTGCTGTGCGCATTAAAACACTGTAGGTATTGTTGCTGGTTTTAAGCCCGTAAATATTTATAGTAAAATCAGTTGCCGAAGCGGCAGCTGCTGTGTAGTTGCTGCCGGTAAACAGTAGCCCATCTTTGTTATTTACAAACTGCGCCTTCCCCTTCGGCAGCCAATAGGCAGTTTCGGTTAACGCGTGTTTGTTGCCGCTATCGCTGGCCTTTATGGCTTCAAAAACATTATTTGTGTTATCAGCAGCTAAGTTGCCTATAGCGTAGGTTTGTGAATTATCATACTTGTCAATTGCCTGGTGAAGATATAATACAGTACCTAATTTGGTTTGATTAATGTTAGTGAAATAATATTTGCCGGCATCCGCGGGCTGATAATTGATATTACTGTAGTTTATGAAATTGGTATCATTGATGGTGATGTAGAAGCGCAATATTCTTGATTTATCGAGGGCGACATAAGGTTTGCCCGTATCATCTATTTTATTGATAGTTATAAATTTATTGCCAATTGTTTTGCAAAGCATCTGCTGCCCTTTCAATACATTAATAGTATCATCTGCCGCAACAATATCAAGTGCGGTACATTGCTGGCTGAAAAAATAATCGTTCAGCATTTCTACCGTAAAAACAATTTCGTAGTTTATACTCATGAGACAGGGAATTTTATTGTTTCATTAATATCAACTTGTTTAATAAAGCCACTTTCGTAATCAATTGCATCTTCATCAATGGTTACCTGCCTGATTTTATACAATACCGATGGTAAGTATTTACCTCCCAGGATACTCCAGATCTGATTTAGCTGTTCAAAATTTACGGTATACAGGTCGGCTATTAATCTTTGGATCCTGATATCAAGGTTGGGATAGCTGCCTGGTGTAAACACGTTTTGATTTTGAAAAAACTGGATAATAAAAGCCAGCCATTTTAAAGCGTCTCCATAATCGGCGCGGTTAACAGAAATTAACACATAAAGGTTAAGGTAAAGCGGCGGGTTTTTATAAGTGACGCCGCTATCCGTTTTGATAAAGTTTTCCTGCTGTTTGGCAACCCTGTCTTCTTCTACATTTATTAGGCTTACAATAGCTTTGCCGTTTAGCAAATTATGGCCTGCACTATCATTATCCAATGCCTTGCCCACATTACCCCATACCACCCGCTGGTCGGTGATGACACTCATTTTTTGACTTAAGTACTTGTTCAATTCCTCGGTAAGGAACTTAAAAGTTTCGTTTATCATTAATGTGGATTTTTAGTTTAAATAAGGCTGCTACAGGCCCAGGTTATTAAAATATGTAAGAGCTAAAACCTAACCCCCTTAAAAATTTGCATATGCATAGCAGATCAATGGGGCTTTATGCCCCAAAAATCAAAATAGAATAGCTTTACAATAGTTCAGTTTAATTAGGTATTTTCCCCACCCCGGCAGCTAAAGAGAAACCAACTGCCAGCCCTTGCACTTATTAATTTCTTCAAACTCACGGCCTGATCAAATCACTCAGAAGTTGTTTTGGAAACTTATAGTATTAGTTATATGATGTTATTTGAATAAATAATTGGTCGTTACCTTTTATCCAATACACATAAAGGAGTTAAAAATTGTGCCCGGTTTAAAATGCATATGCTCTTCCGGATATTTACCGGATACAAAGCGTTTTGCTTTAACTGGGTTTGTTTCTTGATTTCCTATACTGCGCACATGGATGAGTTTCTTGCAAACCGCTAAGCTTTTAGCGGAGGGATAGTTGTTTATTCTCCAGGAGCTTTCATGTATTCAAAATTTAGATGTTTTTCGGTTTTTGGTAGTTATAAAATTTTGCTTGTAAAATTTTAATAAATGTAGCTGGCTGTTAGGTGATTAACAAGCGTATAACCACTTGAAAAAAAAATAAAAAATTGCGTATTTCTACGCTTGCGAAAACAGCCAATTTTGATGTTTTTCTTTTGAAATAACAGGTGTCGCATGTTTTTTAACTTTGCGTAAAATAAAACACCGCGAATGGTAGATTTAGGATAATTTATTTCAAATTTCGATAAGAACCATCTTTTTAAACACGCTTCTTATTTAACTAATGATTAGGCTGGGTGTATATTAATTTGATATTATTTCCTTTTCTAATAGCTAATTAAATCAACTTAAGGGTTTCGTTATTTCCTCTAAGTACACACCTAATTTCGCTCATCTTTGTTACGGTTTGATGCATAATATACACTTTGCTGTTTTCGGTAGGGGAGAGGTATTGAGCATGCCTCCGGAAGTTTAAAAGATTGGCAAGCTAAAAAAATCAAAGTCCGGCATGAGCCGTAGGAGCTCTCATGCCAGGTTCCCGAGGCATAAGCTACCGTGAGGTCATCAGCGCCCCAATTAATTAAAATCCCACCATACTTTGGTCCGTAGCGGATCGCCCAAAGTATAAGGCTCCCCGATACGCGGAACGTTTACCTCGACGCCCAGCTTTTCGGCAGCCGGCAGGAGTTTTTCTATAGGTTCGTTCCAGGGGTGATTGGCTTCGACAAATTTGCCCCAATGGATAGGTTGTATCAAACAAGCCTGCAAGTCAACGGCAGCCTGTGCGGTTTGCCCAAGTTGCAGGTGTGTCCATGGCCAATTCGGACTGTACTGTCCGCATTCCAGCAGCGCCAAATCAAATGGGCCGTATTGCTGGCCTATTTGTTTAAACAGCGGACCATAACCACTATCGCCACTGTAAAACAGCCGGTACTGGTTTGCCTGTATCACATAAGATGCCCAAAGTGTTTTGTTTTCGTTAGCGTAGCTTCGGTTACTACGGTGCTGCGCCGGCGTGGCGGTAATCCTCAGGCCACCAGGTAGCGTAACCGACTGGCCCCAATTCAGTTCGATGATCTTTTTGGGATCAAATCCCCAATACACCAAATCCGCACCTACTCCCATCGGCACTACTGCCATTTTAATATGGTTTCTCAATTTTTTCAGGGTACGATAATCCAGGTGATCGTAGTGATCATGTGAAATGATCAGCACATCAATTGGCGGCATATCCTCTGCGTGATAATTCATAGTGCCTTGAAATGCCTTAATCAGCCCGGGCACCGGCCCGGCATGGTTGCTAAAAATAGGATCGATGAGTATATTGCCCTGCCCGGTTTTGATGAGCAAGGAGGAATGCCCAAACCACACGATGGTTGGCGCCGGGGCGGCCAATGTATTCAAATTAGTTTTAACCCAGGGCAACGCATGAGAGGGGCGGATGGTTTTAGGGCGGCTGTGTAAAAAAAGCCATTTACTCTTTACCGTCGAGTCAGAACGTTCAGCCAAATTTTCGAAACTACCATTTTTGTAGTTAGACAATGCCTTTAACCGGCCAAGCTCCTCGCCATCCGGATTTTTACCCATCGACTTTACCATACCACAACCTACAGCCGCTGTTAGCAACAGTGCCGCCACCCCTATCCTCAAACACCAGTATTTCATGCCTTTATAAACACACATAACGCTTCATGTTCACTAATTATTTCATCCAGGGCAAAACAGGTAACGCCACCTTAGTAACTAAAAGGGAAAATCGAACCGTTGAATAATGGAGCGTCGATCTGCTTAGCTCATTTCAGACTCCTCAAATAGCAGACTTCCTATTAAACAATACTTAACATCAATTACAAAGGCCTCTGCAAAAAAGCTTTGACAAAATTCCTTGAATTACCTAAAAAAGGAATTACGCGATTGTTATCTGCGGTCCGTCACTTTTTTCTTTTAACCATCCAATAGGTTTTATTTGAACTCCGAGACCTGATAATTTCGCTTCAAATTCTTTTGTGTTGTCTTCCTCAACAGCTACCAGCAAACCGCCGCTTGTTTGCGGATCTGCCAGGATGTATTTCTGGTCTTCGGTCAGGGAGCCTATTTTACTTCCATAGCTATTCCAGTTACGCTGCGTGCCGCCGGGAAAGCATTTTTGTTCTAAATAGCCGGTTAACGATGGGATTACCGGTACTTTGTCAAATTCGATAACAGCAGATAATCCGCTGCCTTCACACATTTCAGAAAGGTGACCCAATAAGCCAAAACCGGTAACGTCGGTCATGGCCTTAACATAGTCCATCTGTCCGAAAACTTCTCCCAGCTTATTCAAAGTGGTCATGCTTTTTAAAGCGATAGCTGCATCTTCCGGTAATAATACACCCCGCTTTTGGGCAGTTGATAAAATACCAACACCCAAAGCTTTGGTCAGGTAAAGCCGGCAGCCGGCAGTAGCTGTTGAGTTTTGTTTAAGCTGCGGGATATTAACCATACCATTAACCGCCAAACCGAATACAGGTTCGGGGCAATCGATACTATGGCCGCCTGCTAATGTAATGCCAGCTTCGGCGCAAATAGCCCTTGAGCCTTCTAAAACTTTTTGGGCCACCTCCGGCGGTAATTTGTCAATGGGCCATCCTAATATGGCAATGGCGAGCACAGGTTTACCGCCCATCGCGTACACATCGCTGATGGCATTAGCCGATGCGATACGGCCAAAATCGTAAGCATCATCCACAATCGGCATAAAAAAATCGGTCGTGGAAATTAACGCCGTACCGTTTCCCAGATCAAGCACAGCGGCATCGTCGCGTTTGTCGTTACCTACCAATAGCTTTGCATCCGGGATTGGAGCTATTGGGCTATGCAAAATCTTGTCAAGAATAGCAGGGCTGATCTTGCAGCCGCAGCCTGCGCCGTGCGAATATTGGGTTAGTTTTATTGCTGTAGTTTCCATTAAGATGTGGTAACCTGTTCTGTTACGGTAATAGTATGAGTAAAAATCAGAATTTGTTGGGCATGAGTTGAAACGTCATCACCGGTAATATCCAGTGAAAATACCAGGTTTGGATTACGTTTGGACAATCCTGTACGGTAAGTTTTATCATAGTATACCAATACAATGCCGATAAAATCTTTCATGCGATTTTCCTGTATGGCAATTATTGCATGCTTGGTTTGTTCCGGGCCGAGCCGTTTGCGGATACGTTCTGTGCATTCTACCAGGAAATCTTTATCCAAACCGCCATATTCAATAGCTAATGAAGCAATGCGTTGCTGTAAATCAACCTTGATGTCGATCATAGCCGCGCTGCGCATCTGATACCAGAAAGGGTTAGGGACAGAGCGCTTGCCAATGGTCAGGCTTTCGTCTTCTACCCATATTTTACGCTGCCTATCTAAGTCTTTTAACTGGTGGGCCAGGTTGTTTTCAAACTGTTCCTGGGTTGGCTGAACCATTTTATTCATGGTGCCGTATGATGAACCCTGGTGCTGCGCCAGGTCTTCCAGATCGATGACTTGTTCGCCAATAGCTTTAAGGCTGTGAAGTATCTTTGTTTTTCCGGAACCAGTCATTCCGCCGAGTATCAAAAGCCGATATGATGCTTCAAACTGCTGATGTACCCAACCCCGATATTTTTTATAGCCACCCTCAATAAGATAAACCTCAAACCCGTACAGGTTAAGCGCCCAGGCCATGGCGCCGCTGCGCATACCACCCCGCCAGCAATGAACCCCGATTTTTTTATCCGGTGCTATTTCCAGTGCCTGTTTGATAAAGCCCGACCATTTGGAGCCGGTAAGGTCAAACCCCAAAAGGATCGCTTCTTCCCGTCCAACCTGTTTATAGGTAGTACCCACTTTAACCCTTTCCTGATTACTAAATAAAGGGATATTAAAAGCACCCGGAACATGCCCCTGTTCAAACTCAGCAGGGGTACGTACGTCAGCCAGAGGAACAGGTTCACTTAACTTTATAAAATCGTTTATGCTAATATTCCGGATCATGGGTAAAGAATGGGCTAAAGATACAGCACATTTCAAATTAAAACATGACGTCTCGCAAACTAAGCATAATTATCATTAGGATACTTCCGCAGAATCTCGTTACTATCATAACCCATTTTTGATTTGTTTAAGTAATCCAGAAATCAGACTCTTTGAACACCTGTTGAAATTTCCGGAGGCCATTCAACCGATTTTAAATAGCTGATGAACAAAATCAATCAACATACCTCCATCATCAAATTAATAATGATCTAAATCAGTAACAGAATAAAAAAGTAAATTAAATACCAAATACTTTATACCTTTACAAAAAACTTTAGGGGTGCCTTGTGCTGAGAAATACCCTTTGAACCTGATGCAGTTAGTACTGCCGAAGGGAAAAGTAGAGCAACCTTAAGGTTGTTTACCAATCCTCCAACGGGTCCATTCCTATCGTTTAAAATTTAAACAGGATGGAAATTACCGTAAATCAACAAAATTATTCCGTTTCTGATGCCTGCTCGTTGCAGCAAATGATTGCTACTGTTCTTACGCAGCCGGCCAAAGGCATCGCTATTGCGGTGAACCAGGAAATCGTCCCTAAAGCCAATTGGGCTACTCACCTTTTAAACCACGGCGATCATATTACCATTATCAAAGCAACCCAGGGCGGATAAAATATACACTCACCACATGAAAACTGAAAAAACTCCAGGAGAACAAGTAATCAGCCGAACGCCTTTCCCGGCCTCGCGCAAAATCTATGTCAAAGGACAAATCCATAATATTCAAGTCGCGATGCGCGAGGTTGTGCTCAGCGAAACCAAACTTCACGGCAGGTTTGGCGAAACTGAACCGAACGCCCCCGTCACCATTTATGATACAAGCGGCCCCTTTACCGATCCTGATATCGAAATTGATGTGAAACAAGGCTTGCCAAGATTGCGCGAGCAATGGATTGTTGGCCGGGGCGATGTGGAGCAATTACAAGCAATTTCCTCCGATTATGGAAACCTGCGTGCCAATGATCAAAAGCTGGACACGTTAAGATTTGCGCACATCAGTAAACCTTATAAGGCCAAACCGGGGATGAATGTATCACAAATGCATTATGCCCGAAAAGGTATTATTACCCCGGAAATGGAATACATCGCTATCCGCGAGAACCAGCGCATAGATTTATTAAAGGAACAGTTGAACGGGCAATATGCGGTGATGTCTCATCAGCATCCGGGCCAAAGCTTTGGCGCCAATACCCCCAAAGGCTATATTACGCCGGAGTTTGTACGCCAGGAAGTAGCCTGCGGCCGCGCGGTTATCCCATCCAATATTAACCACCCTGAAAGCGAACCGATGATCATCGGGCGTAATTTCCTGGTAAAGATCAATGCCAACATAGGTAACTCTGCAGTTACTTCCAGTATTGAAGAGGAAGTAGAAAAAACTGTATGGGCCTGCCGCTGGGGCGCCGATACCATTATGGACCTTTCGACCGGTAAAAACATACACGAAACCCGCGAATGGATCATCCGAAACTCGCCTGTTCCAATTGGTACCGTCCCTATTTACCAGGCCCTGGAAAAAGTAAATGGCAAGGCCGAAGACCTCACCTGGGAACTTTTTAGGGATACGTTAATAGAGCAAGCCGAGCAGGGTGTAGATTATTTTACCATCCACGCGGGCGTTTTGCTGCGTTATGTGCCTCTTACCGCTAAAAGGATTACCGGTATTGTATCGCGTGGCGGCTCTATTATGGCCAAATGGTGCCTGGCCCATCATAAAGAGAATTTCCTGTACACACATTTTGAAGAGATATGTGAGATCATGAAAGCCTACGATGTGGCATTTTCTTTAGGTGATGGCCTAAGGCCCGGTTGTATTGCCGATGCTAATGACGCCGCGCAATTTGGCGAATTGGAAACTTTGGGCGAACTGACCAAGATTGCCTGGAAGCATGATGTGCAAACCATTATTGAAGGCCCGGGCCACATTCCGATGCATATGATCAAAGAAAATATGGATAAACAGTTGGCGCACTGCGGCGAAGCTCCGTTTTATACTTTAGGCCCGCTCACCACAGATATTGCACCAGGTTATGACCATATCACTTCTGCTATTGGTGCGGCCATGATTGGCTGGTTTGGTACGGCGATGCTTTGTTATGTTACACCCAAAGAGCATTTGGGCCTGCCTAATAAAAAAGATGTTAAGGATGGCGTAATTACTTATAAAATTGCCGCTCATGCAGCCGACCTGGCCAAAGGGCATCCGGGGGCCCAATACCGCGACAACGCCTTAAGCAAAGCGCGTTTTGAATTCCGCTGGGAAGATCAGTTCAATTTATCGCTTGACCCCGATACGGCCAGGGAGTTTCATGATGAAACCCTGCCTGCGGATGGCGCCAAGATTGCCCATTTCTGCTCCATGTGCGGCCCTAACTTCTGCTCGATGAAAATTACACAGGATGTGCGCGACTACGCCAAAGAAAACGGCATGGGCGAAGCCGACGCAGTATCCAAAGGCATGGAAGAAAAATCGAAAGAATTTCTGCAAAAAGGCAGCGAAATTTATCTGTAGAAACATGGAATTAATTGTTATTTCAAACCAGGCTGCGGTTGCCGATGAAAGTAGCCTCATCAACAAGCTGTTTATAGCGGGTTTGAAATACTTTCATTTGCGTAAACCCGAAAGCGATGTGCAAACGGTAAAAAGATTATTGAATGCTGTAGCACCCCGTTTTTATGAACGGATTGCCCTGCACCAATTTCACGAAATAGCAGCTGATTACGGGATCAAAAGGCTGCATTATAACGAAAGGGCACGGGAAGCATCAAGCCCAATACAATGGCAAAGTAAATTGGATGACGGATTTACGCTAAGCACTTCTATCCATGATATTTCGGGGCTTCCCGGTTTAACACCTTTTGATTATGTTTTTTACGGGCCGGTGTTTGATAGCATTTCCAAGCCCGGCTATCAAAGTAAGTTGGGCGCTGATTTTAAACTGGATAAAACCAATATCAAACCGAGGGTAATTGCCTTGGGGGGAGTGAAGATAGCCAACTTAGCAAACGTTAAAGCGATGGGTTTTGATGGTGCGGCCGTTTTGGGTACACTTTGGAATGAACCGGATGAAGCCTTAGAACGCTTTAAACAATTAAAAGAAAATCTACCAGCATAAATGAATACGAACGCAATGATCGATAAACTACATTATATCTCCCAACAACCCGAAAATGGATCGCACCTGACCGCTATCCGGCAGGCATTAGAGGCCGGCTGCAAATGGGTGCAACTCCGGGTTAAAGATGAGCCCGCCGGGGTGATCCTGGAATATGCCATCGAAGCCAATAAATTATGCAACCAGCATGGTGCAAAGCTGATTGTGAACGACCATCCGGAAATCGCGCTGAAAGCAGGAGCTTATGGTGTTCATTTGGGCTTGCAGGATATGTCTGTTGCGCAGGCCAGGCGTATCGTCGGTCGGCAAATGATCATCGGCGGAACGGCTAATACCTTTCAGCATATCCGGCAAAGGGTGGCCGAAGGCGTTGATTATATCGGTTGCGGCCCTTACTGTTTCACAACAACTAAAGCAAAGCTTAGCCCCATTTTAGGTTTGGAGGGACTAAAGGATATCATGAAACAAATGCGTGCTGCAAATATGTCGGTGCCGATTATAGGCATTGGCGGTGTATTGCCCGAAGATATTACCCCGCTGGTGAATGCCGGGTTGTATGGTGTGGCCATATCCGGCGCTATTACCAGGGCGGATGATCGTACAGCTATAGTTGATTATAGCTATCAACAATTGAATACCCCGTCAATAAATGAACTTATTTAATCTAAAAGATCATGTTAAAAATAGCCGATAAAACCTTTAACTCGCGTTTGTTTACCGGTACCGGCAAGTTTAGTTCCTCAATTTTGATGGAAGAAGCCCTGCTTGCTTCCGGCTCAGAACTCGTAACAGTTGCCTTAAAACGCGTGGATATGAAAAACAATGATCAAGATGATCTGCTGATCCGCCTCAAATACCCGCATATTAATCTTTTACCCAATACATCGGGAGTGCGTAATGCCAGGGAAGCTGTTTTTGCTGCTCAACTGGCAAGAGAGGCATTGGAAACCAACTGGATCAAACTGGAAATACATCCCGATCCCAAGTATCTGATGCCCGATCCCATTGAAACCTTAAAGGCAACTGAAGAACTGGCCAAATTGGGGTTTATTGTGTTACCCTATATTCATGCCGACCCGGTGCTATGCAAGCGACTGGAAGATGCAGGCACCTCGGCGGTAATGCCTTTGGGTTCGCCTATCGGTAGCAATAAGGGGTTGAAAACTATAGATTTTTTAGAGATCATCATCAGCCAGAGCAATGTGCCCGTAATTGTGGATGCGGGCATCGGCTCACCATCCGATGCAGCCTGGGCGATGGAAATTGGCGCAGATGCGGTACTGGTGAATACAGCCATAGCAGTATCAGGCAATCCCGTACAAATGGCAGAAGCATTTAAAATGGCTGTAATAGCTGGCCGAATGGCGTATGAAGCCAAATTGGCACTGCCCCTACCTTACGCTGCTGCAAGCAGCCCACTAACTTCGTTTTTAGATGAATAGCTTTAAAGATATTTTCGAAACCTACAACTGGGACGAAACCAAAGCAAGTATCTACGC
Organism: Mucilaginibacter sediminis; assembly: GCF_051903035.1. Classification (NCBI taxonomy): domain Bacteria; kingdom Pseudomonadati; phylum Bacteroidota; class Sphingobacteriia; order Sphingobacteriales; family Sphingobacteriaceae; genus Mucilaginibacter; species Mucilaginibacter sediminis. The sequence goes on along the minus strand of NZ_CP170602.1, from coordinate 4,401,199 downwards.
TAAAACAAGTGCCGACGTAGAGTGGGCCTTAGCTGTTGAAAACAGGACCCTGGAAGATTTTAAAGCCCTGGTATCTCCTGCGGCGGCGCCCTACCTGGAGCAAATGGCCGCTATCAGCCAGCAATTAACGCTGAAGCGTTTTGGTAAAGTAATACAAATGTACCTGCCGCTTTACCTTTCAAACGAGTGCAAAAATATTTGTACCTACTGTGGTTTCAGCTATGATAATAAGGTAAAGCGCAAAACACTTTCGCCGATGGAGATTATGCAGGAGGTTGGCATTATTAAGGCCATGGGTTATGACCATGTGCTGTTGGTTACAGGGGAAGATAATGAAAACGTACATGTAGACTATTTTAAAAAGGTACTCGACCTGATCCGCCCACATTTCTCTCATATATCAATGGAGGTTCAACCACTCGACCTGGGAGACTATCAACAGTTAACTCCTTATGGACTAAACACGGTGCTGGTTTACCAGGAGACCTATCACCGCGAAGACTATAGAAAACATCACCCAAAAGGCAAAAAATCGAATTTTGATTACCGGTTGGAAACGCCCGATCGCCTGGGCCAGGCCAACATCCATAAAATGGGTTTGGGGGTATTGATAGGTCTGGAAGACTGGCGCACCGACTGCTTTTTTACGGCACTACACCTCAATTATCTGGAGAAAAAATACTGGCAAACGAAATATAGCCTCTCTTTCCCTCGTTTGAGGCCTTTTAGCGGCGGCTTAGAACCCAAAGTAGAAATGAGCGACCGCGAACTGGTGCAACTGATATGCGCCTACCGGATATTTAATAGCGAGGTGGAACTATCGATGTCTACACGGGAGTCAGAAAACTTTCGCAACCATGTCATCAAGTTAGGTATTACCAACATTAGTGCGGGGTCAAAAACCAATCCCGGAGGGTACGCGGTTGAACCTGAATCGCTGGAACAGTTTGAGATCAGCGACGAACGCAGTCCGGAGCAAATTGCCCGGGTCATCAGATCGCAAGGTTACGAACCGGTTTGGAAAGACTGGGATAACAGTTTAGCGCAATAAGTATGTTAAAAGGCGAAGAACTTAAACGGTACAGCAGGCAGATCATTTTACCTGAAATAGGAATAACCGGGCAGGAAAAACTAAAGACCGCTAAAGTGCTGATGATAGGTGCCGGCGGCTTGGGCTGCCCCGTGTTGCAATACCTGGCTGCTGCTGGCGTTGGCGAAATAGGCATTGTAGATGACGACACCGTAGATATCAGCAACCTGCACCGGCAGATCTTATATGGCGTGAACGATGTTGGCGGTCTAAAGGCGATGCTTGCTAAAGAAAAGCTCGGATTACTCAATCCGCATACTTTTATTACGGCTTACCCGGTACGCTTTACACCGGGCAACGCAGAAGATATTTGCAGGGGGTACGACCTGGTGATCGACGGCTCGGATAATTTCGGGACACGTTATTTGGTGAATGATACCTGCGTGGCCTTAAACAAGCCGCTGGTATTTGGCTCTATATTTAAGTTTGAGGGCCATGTATCTGTGTTCAATTATCAGGATGGACCTGATTACAGGGATGTTTTTCCCGAAGCGCCACCAGCCGACGAAGTGCCCAATTGTGCCGACATAGGTGTATTGGGTGTTTTACCAGGCATCATAGGCACCTATATGGCTACCGAAGCTATCAAGATTATTTGCGGTATAGGCAAAACACTGTCGGGTAAATTAATGACCATTAATGTGCTTGATAACTCAACCAATATTTTTAAAATCCGGAAACAACAAAAACAAGTTCAAACTAAAAATACTGCCACGGCGGCTATGTACCACGAACTAACGATGAACGAGTTGACAAGGTTGTTAACCGAATGCCCCGACGACATCCAGCTAATTGATGTGCGCGAAACCTGGGAGTTTGAAGACTATAATATCGGTGGTATCAACATTCCTTTACATGAATTGAAAGATTGTGCCGAACAATTGCCATCGGATAAAAAATTGATATTCTGTTGCCAGACCGGACAGCGGAGTAAAATGGCCATGCAATTATTAAAGCCTTTGTACAAAGGTGAAATGTATAGTTTAAAAAACGGGGTGATTTAATATGATCAAATATAAATACCCAGTAGTACTCAGCATAGCCGGATCAGACAGTGGGGGCGGAGCAGGCATACAAGCCGATTTAAAAACCATAAGTGCCCTGGGGTGTTTTGGAACCACGGCCATAACCGCGCTTACCGTACAAAATACCTTAGGAGTTAGCGGTATTCACCCTATCCCGGTTGATTTTGTCAAAGCACAAATTAAAGCGGTGATGGATGACCTCAAACCATCTGCCATTAAGATGGGGATGGTGCACAGCGCCGAATTGGCTATTGGCATTGCCGAAGCCTTAAGTGACCACCCAAATGTCCCGGTTATTTTTGACCCGGTTATGGTAGCTACCAGTGGCGACCTTTTGATAGCCAACAATATTGTAGAAACTTTAAAACAATACTTGTTTCCGATAACCAAATTAATTACCCCCAATTTAGATGAAGCGGCTATCCTTACCGGAATGGAGATCAAAACCACCGGCGATATGAAAGAGGCGGCAGTGCAAATCATGCGATATGGGTGTAATGCTGTACTGATCAAAGGAGGACATCTGAAGGGGCCTGATCTGTTTGATGTTTACTTGGATAAAGCTGATAATGAATGTGTTTTCAAGTCAACAGCCGTTGATACAGTTAATACACATGGAACAGGATGCAGCCTGTCATCTGCAATTGCATCTTTTATCGCATTAGGTAATGATCTGGGTATTTCAATATCGAACAGTAAAAAATATATTCAGCAAGCTATAGAGCAGGGCAAGGATGTTAAAACGGGAGACGGTCAGGGGCCGTTGAACCACTTTTTTGATCCTCAAAAATTAGTTAAACATGAAATGGAATGAAACCGCCTGGCGGTTAAGCCCCCCGGTGGAATTTGTTCCATAGGGTTCCCAATGGGGCGGTTTCAGTTACCGGTGATACAAACGCTCTTTGCGCAAAAAGGTCGCCTTTTGAGTTAAGCTCCTTGCCCGAATCACCTTGTTCTATCCATGGCCCACGATATAAAGTGCTTAGGTAAGTCCGGGATAATAGCTATTACTCCTTAATCAATCTTGAACACAACGGATGTAGCGAACGGCATGTCTGGCGGGCAGGTGATGGACAGGCCATCAGCTTCCTGTTTCCATTGTAGCTTGCCGCTGTTACCCAACAGCGTCACTGATCTAACCTGCCGGCTAAGATATTTTGAATCTGTACCCAATGATTTTATCGTCAGCTGTGTCCCGGATACAGGCACAGTCATGCAAAAAGCATACAACGCCCCATTTTTGCCCAAGGTAAAACGAAAGTCCTGAGGGCCGAATTTGAATTCGGCCTGCCTGCGTGTCAATGCGCCGGGGGGCAGCATTTTCAACTTGCCATTCACTTTTTCTCCTTCGCCAGGCATGACCCAGGCATGGCTGCCGTAAACCGCCTCGCTGTTACGGCGCATCCAGATCCCCACTTCTCTTAACATTTTTTGGCTGCCTTCATCCAGCGATCCGTCCGGCAAAATCGAGATGCACACCGCTGCATTACCGTCGCGGGCTATGGCTTCTATAATATAACGTATCATCATACCCGAGTCATAGGTGAAGCCAGGCTCATAAAACCAGTCGCCCACCGGCACTTCAGCTATCCAGGGCTGATCTGTTTTTATATCCGCCGGAATTCCAGATTCCTCGGTATTTACAGTGCCATTAGTTTTTTTTCGGAATTTTACAATACTGAACGCATTTACCTCCCCACGAGTTTTAAGCGTACGGTTGTAATAATCGGCAATAACCGTTTGCATGGCATCGGCTTTTAATCCTGTGCCGGTTCCGTTACCGGTAAATGGCCCCTGAACGGTGCCGTCTGTATAAATGAAATCGGGGTCGTAATGCTCTACTACATCCATCATCCTTAATGCCCATCGTGTGGCATACCATTTTGCATAATCCAAATGATTGCTAAAAATGCCCGCGGGCGCAGGGTTCCATCGCGAGGCTGCTTCCTGAGCAACGCCTTTGTATTCGCGCAAGTCAATTCCATAAAGTAAACGTGGATCATACCCTTCCCACCATTTCCCCTTCCCATCTGCTAATGTAAGGTTGCCATCGTAAGGTATGCCTTTTTTGTCGCCAACGGTGTCGCTGCCAAATGCTGTTTGCCACCACCACCATGTATATTCGTGATGGAAGGTGACGCCATAATGCATTCCATTTGTCCGGCAAGCTTTAGCCCATTCGCCAATTAAATCACGCCTGGGACCGATATTAACAGAATTCCACGGCTGATAACGCGAGTTCCACATATCATAATTGTCATGATGCACACCCTGAATCATCAGGAACCGGGCGCCTGCATCTTTATATATTTTAGTTAATTTGCTGGGGTCAAGTTTGGTAGGATTCCAATCACGAAGTACCTCTTTGTATCCGGTTTTGGATGGGTGGCCATATTTCCTGAGATGATTATTATAGGCTTTTGTGCCGGGTGTGTAAAGTTTGCGTGCATACCAATCGCCGCTCTCGCCTACAGCTTGTGGCCCAAAGTGTACCCATATGCCAAATTTTGCCTCACGAAGCCATGCGGGTTCACCTGGATAATTCTTTTCTATCGATTCCCAAGTTGGCTTAAAGGGGCCATCAGTAATAGGAATATCCAATTTTATTTCAGGAAAAGATTCCCAATCGCCCATAGATACACTATCAATAGGTAAACGCGCCGGAACGGCTGGAAACGGTGGAAGCTGCGTTTTTGACGTAGCTTTTATCTTCTCATTAATGTTTTGGGCACTTAGATTGAATGATGCTGCTGTTATAAAAAAAATAACCCCTAAAATTCTGCTCATGATTAATTACTGATTATTGTTTTTTTAAATTGACTTTGGGTGGGTTGATTTTTGAAGTTACTTATAACTTGCATCAACATGTTTCCGATTAAACCATCCCTGCCGTTTGAGAAATAAGTTTTTATTTCCGAAATGTTTGTCCTAAATCCAGTCAAAACAGGTTAACGTTCTTTAATCTCTATCTCTCCATTGCTTATACTTAAAGGCAGCCACAAATAGGCAGACTTTTCTAAATCAGTTTTATTCCACACATCTCCCATGAAAATGAATTTTCCCGGCTTACTTATTACCGGCAGCACAAATGCTCCCTGCGAAAAAAAGGTCATTTCAGCATATGGTCCTTTACATGGATTGCCTTGTTCTATCCATGGGCCCATAATATTATCAGCAACCGCATAAGACGCCGCATTTGGCGACCAGCCCGAACATCCTGAAGTAATCAAATAGTATTTCCCCTTGTTTTTAAAAACAGCCGGACTTTCCCTTCTTTGATTCTCAAATATTCTTACATATGTTGTTGTTGGCTTTAAATAATCATCGTTCAGCAGGCAAACATGCATCGTATTGTTATCTTCGGATGAGTAGATCAGGTAAGCTTTACCGTCATCATCTTTGTATAAGGTCATGTCTCTTAACATTTGGTCATTGGGTTTTATGCTCCCCAGGTATTGGTATGGCCCCGCCGGGCTATCACTTATGGCAACACCACCCCGCGAATAGTTGTAATCGTTCTTATCTATATGCATCCACATCACAAATTTCTTTGTATGTTCATTATAGATCACTTTGGGCCTTTCTATCACCCTGCCGGTATCCAGGTCATTGCCCGGGTCATTCACTACCGGTTTCAAGGCTATGCCCCTGTATTTCCAGTGCTTCAGATCGGTAGATGAATAGCAGGATATCCCTCCAGCCGGAACCCGGTAATCTTCCCAGTTCTGGCCGGGAACAAGCCAGGTTTTTCCATTTTTTATTTCACCAAAAAGATAATAGACACCTTGATGATACATTACACCAGGGCCATGGGCATTGATGGGTTGGCCATCGGTATCAAGTAATACGCTCCCATGTGCAGGTGTATCAGCAATGAGGTTGTTCGTATTGGCAAAGGCTAAACTTTTTATAGCTATTAATAATGTGATAAGTAAGAAGTGTTTCATTTTCATTTAGGCTGATGTTTGCAGTATATAAAATGACTGGGAATCGCCAATTTGGCAATTCCCAGTCAAAATTGTTTAACTTTTTGTTATTTTCATTCGGGTCACTGTACACAACCGGTGTCTTAGCCGATATTTCTTGTTAATTTCCTAAGTTCGGATTCAACTGAAGGTCGCCGGCTGGGATAGGCAAATAGTATTGTGGTGTTCCAATCGGCGCGTTTTCTGAAGGATCTCGGTTAGCAATAACCTGGGTTAACAGCTGCAAACGCGTTATATCAAACCACCTGGTATATTCACCGGCAAATTCCCAGGCCCTTTCGTTAATTACCGCTTTTACAAAATCTGTACTTGATAAACCACTCAAAGGAGCTAAACCAGCGCGGGCACGTACCGCGTTAATACTTGCGTAAGCCTGGTCATTAGCAGCGCCGCTCCTGGCTTGTGCTTCGGCATATATTAATAAAACATGTGCGTACCGCATCATTTGAACGGTAGCACTTGAGCCGTCGGTACTACCCTCAACAGGAGCCCTGAACTTCTCATAATAAGGGTGTTTTACTGCATCGCTCTGCCATGGTATAGTTGTACCATCAGACTTTTTAATAACCGTGTGGAAAGTGGCATCCTTTCTGGGACCGGCCGGAAAATCATTGAAAAATTTGATTTCTGCAAAATAATCATCCCAGCCGTTTTCTTCGCCAGGCATTGCAGACGAACCATAAAGCGCATTTGAGTTAAACCAGTTACAGGTACCACAATTATGAATGGCAAAAACCTCTTCTGATGTTGTTGTCCCTAACCGGGTATTCTGCCATAATGTGCCCAGATCGGCTACCAGATCAAAACTGTAGGCCGCCTTGTTATCAATTACTTCTTTCGCTTTAGCAGCAGCCAATGCATATTTTGAATTATCATTAACAGGCCAGCCACCCTCTGTAAGGTAAACGTCTGCAAGCAACGCCGACGCAGCGCCTTTTGAGGCCCTGCCTGCATCCAGTTTTTTATTTTGCATCAGTTTTTCGGCATTCAGCAAATCGCTTTCAATCAGTTTATATATTTCTGCCGGGGCCGAGGTTCCAACTTTTAAAACCTCGGGGCTGTAAACTTCTGAAGTGATCAGCGGAATTTTTCCCCATAACCTAACAAGCCAGTAATAATCAAGCGCACGCAGATAATAAGCTTCGCCCAGGATTTGATTGATAGCGGCAGCATCGCCCGTGGTTGATTTATAATTGTTGATGATGTTATTGGACCCTTGTATTGATTTGTAGCACCCGTTCCAGATATTAAGCATCCTGCCGTTAAGATTGGAAACATGATATTGATCAAATTCCCTCAGGTCGGCCTTGTTGCTGGCCGGGTGAGTAGTGAGGTCATCGGACCCCATTAACACGGCAACTACTGCTGCCGTAGTAAATCCATTTATCCAGGTGGTTGATAATGGTTTATAAGCGCCTACCAATGCTGCATTTAAACCGGCTACCGTACTTAATGCCTGTGTACCTACTACCTGGCCTCTGGGGTCTTCTTTCAGCGCTTTTTTACAGCCCACCACCGATAGGATCATTACTATAATTAAAATCTTTTTCATAATTTATCTTTTCAATAAGTTTAAAACTTCAATACCGCACCTACGTTAAATGTCTTGGAATTAGGATAAGAACCAAAATCAATGCTTTGGGTAACATCCGAGCCCGAACCCGCGTTGGTTGACTCCGGATCAAATCCTTTATATTTGGTTATGGTAAATAGGTTAGTTGCACCTATAAATAGCTTCAAGTCGACATTTTTGATGGTACCTTTTGGCAGGTGATAAGAAATGTTCAGGTTCTTCAGCCGCACAAAATTTCCATTTTCAAGAAAACGGCTCGATTCAAAATAGTCTTTATTGGTAGAACTGAATGCCGGTATATTTGAAGTTTCATTGATACCCGGCTGGTACCTGTTTAAAACGCCTACATTAGTAGCTTGCTTGGCATCTGCATTAGCGGTTATAGAACTGGCGTAAGAGTAATCAAGTTTACTAAAGCCCAATAACGACTGTACAAATACATTTACCGAGAAATCACCATAAGTAAAAGTATTGTTCCAGCCGAGCGATTGTTTAGGCGTGCCGTTCCCTATAATCTGAAAATCACTACCGTTTATGGCATTGTCGCCGTTTAAATCCTGGTAGTGTGAATCCCCTGGCTTGTTGCCATATTTTGCAGCTTCGGTAGCTTCATTTGGTTTCCATGTTCCCAAATATTTCAGCCCCCAGTATGACCCAAGTGCATAACCAGGTTTAATAATAAATTCAGGTTGGGTAGATAGGCCTGCTCCCGCGTTTGGTACGCTTTTGTCTGAAAATACACTGGCTATTGTACCTAAGCTTTTAACAAGGTTTTTTTGAAACGTTATGTTAAACGAGCTGGACCAGGTAAACTTACCCGATTGTACGGGTGTGCCGCCAATGTTGAATTCGAGCCCGCTGTTTTTCATTTTTCCTACGTTACTAATGATGTTTCCACCTCCTGCATAAGCAGGCAACGGAAGGGATAAAAGTAAATCCCTGGTATTTTTAACATAGGCATCAGCTGTAAAATTTAACCTGTTGTTAAACAATGACAGATCTAAGCCCACATCTTCTGCCTGCGTGGTCTCCCATTTCAGGAAGGGATTGGCTGCGTTACCAAGTACTATTCCCGAAGAAACCGAAGTGTTGTTGAAACTGTTGGCCGCCGAAAAGGCATCGCTGAGGTAAGTTGAAAGCGTGGCATAAGGATTAATAGCCTGGCTTCCTGTTAAGCCCCAACTGCCCCTGATTTTGAATGTATCAAAAAGGTCCAGTTTTTTGATAAAGGACTCTTCGGAGAGTTTCCAGCCCAAAGCTATTGATGGGAATGTGCTTTCCTGGTTGGCGGGTTGAAATTTTGAAGAACCGTCTCTCCTTACCGAAACCGTCAGCAGATACTTGTCTTTAAATGCATAGTTTACCCGGCCCAAATAAGAGATTAAAGCCGACCCAGAATAGGCCGACCCCGCCGATTGTGTAGTGGATAAAGCAAGGTTATCGTAGCCCAGGTTAGCAAATGTAAGGTTGTTAGCATTGGCGCTAAACCCTGTTGATGTATATTTCTGCTGCTCAAATACCGCGGTTACATTTAGGCTATGCACGTTATTGAATAGGTGCGAATAGTTTAATGTATTGGTATTTTGTAAATTAATTAATTCTGTAGATGTGCGGCTGGCGTTTGGAATATTATTGGTGATACTTGGTCCTGAATAGTTTTTTCCTTGAATATTCTGATAATCTACACCAAAGCTTACGTCCAACGAGAGGTCTTTGAAAAAACGGTAATTTGCGCCCCCGTTTAAAGTTATATTGGAGTTGTCTACAATGTTTTCTGCGTCATTTGCCAAAGCAACCGGATTAGAACGAATAGAACCCAGCGGATCTACAATGGTATATGTTCCTGCAGCGGTCCTTACAGGTGTAGTTGGCGCCCAAGCCAAGGCCTGGTTAACCGAGCCGCCTGTACCCTGGTTACCCGTGTTCAGTGTTTCTCTTCTTATGGCCGAAATATTAAGCCGGGTACTTAATTTATCAGAAAATTGTGTGTTAATGTTGGATCTGAGGGCATACCGCTTAAAGTTTGAATTAATAACAATACCATCCTGGTTGAGGTAATCGCCCGAAATAAAGAATTGTGTTTTGGCGTTGCCGCCCGAATAACCTAACTTATATTCCTGGCCGGGAGCATTCCTGAAAACCAAATCCTGCCAATTAGTTCCGCCGGTGATTTTAAAATTATCTATTTGTGCCTGGGTAAAGAAAGGAGATATATTAAGGGCTGCATTTCGGGCGTTTACTGTGGTAGCAAAGTCAGCCGCATTCATCAAATCCATTTTTTTAATAACTTTTGATGAATAAAAAACAGGGGTAAGGGTTATTTCCTGTTTTTGTGCGTTTCCTTTTTTAGTGGTTATCAAAACAACTCCGTTTGCACCCCTGCTGCCATAAATTGCCGTGCTTGACGCATCTTTCAAAACTTCAATATTAGCAATGTCGTCGGGATTCAGGTTGTTAAAATCACCGCCTATAAAACCGTCGATAACGTAAAGCGGATTGTTGTCCCCAAGTATAGAATTGGAACCCCGCACCCTGATCTTAACATCGCCACCGGGCGCACCAGAGTTGTTAACCACCTGCACCCCGGCAACCCTGCCTTGTAAGGCCTGGTCGATACGGGTAACCGGTTGATCTTTAAAATCTTTTGACGATAGGCTGGATAAAGAACCTGTTACATCAGACTTCCTCTGGGTGCCATAGCCAACAACGACTACCTCGTTAAGCTTGCCCAGAATTTCATGCAGGGTAATGCTCACAAATGGTTCTTTAGCCTTTGCAACGAATGTATAAGATTGATATCCGATAAATGCAATCTCTATTTTATCCCCTTCATTCGCCGTTATTGCAAATTCGCCATTTGCATTGGCTCCTGTGTGGGTATTAGCATTTTTATTGGTAACTGTAGCGCCACTCAACGGCCTGCCTAATGAATCTACAACCTTTCCCGAAACATCTATTTTTATTAAAATATCCGTTTTGGGTTGATTATCCTGTAAAATCTCTTTCCTGGTTAATACAATATTGTTTTTAACAAATTTATAGGTTAAAGGCAGGTTCTTTAAGCTCGCCTTCACGGCATCTTCTACCGTTGCCTCCTTTAACTGAACAGTTATTGGTGTATTGGGCAAATCCTTACTGTCATAAAAAAAAGTATAGCCACTTTGTTGTTCAATATCATGTAAAACCTTTTTGACTGAAGTGTTTTTTTCATTCAGGGTAATTTTCTGTCCGAATCCTTTTGCACTTACCTGTGCAAGGGCTATGATGAGGATGAACATTGTTAGTTTCATAATCAATAGCAATTTATGTGGCAGCCATAGGGACGGCACACCACGTTTTAAAGTATTTAATTTCATACTTTTGTAATGTTTGGGTTAATACGTGAAAAATAGACTCTAACTGGTTTTTATCTTTCCGCTATCCGGCGGATAGAAAGGGTTAACTCAAACTTGCCGGACGGTGGACCAACACTTTCCGGCTTATTTTTTTAACCCCTTGATTGATCATTCTTGTAAAATTTCTTTCATGTTTATGGGATAAATTGGTTTATTAATTGGTTTATCAGGTAGTAGCTTCTTACAGGCGGCCTTTATGGGGTAACAATAATTTTCTTACCCTCCAGCCTGAAGTTGATTCTGGTGAATTTTAAAATGTCAAGCGCCTCCGAAACGCTGATGTTCCGATGGATTTTCCCGGTAAAGGTTCGCGTTGGAATTTTTCCTTCATATTCAATTTTTACTTCGTATGCCCTCGCCAGCTGCCTCATAACTTCTCTCAGGTCGGTCTGATCATAACTAAATAATCCATTTTTCCAGGCAATGGCTTGTTCTACGTCTGCACCACTGTTTATTTTAATGGTATTTGATTCAAACCCGATTTGGGCTTGCTGTCCTGGTGTAAGCATAGCAGCCTGATCGGCCTTACTTATTTTGATACTTCCCTCCAATAGTGTGGTTTTCATTTGCGCTTCATCATCGTATGCATTGATATTGAAGTGCGTGCCTAACACCTGGACGGTTTGGCCATGGGTAATCACAGAAAACGGCTTAGCTTTATTATGGGCGACTTCAAAATACACTTCGCCTGTAATTTTTACTTCCCTATTCTTGCCGGTGAATGCAACCGGATAAGTTATGGAAGAAGCGGAATTTAGCCATACCCTGGTGCCATCAGATAACTGGAGCGAATATTGGCCCCCACCGGTGGTCATTGTGTTGTAAACGGGGGAATTGTCGCCCGGGCTATTTTGTTGGTTTGCGGAGTAAGTAATAATTCCGTTAGTGGCCTGGCTAATTACCATGTTTTTTTGTTGGGCCAGCTGACCATTATGCTTCGCGTCAAGTACTATCTGCCGGCCCCCGGAAAGGGTAAGTGTTGCTTTATAACCTATTGGCGCAATGTCATTGTGCTGAATATGTGCCATTTGCTGAGGGGGCGGCTTATGCAACAGTATATAGCTCCCAAAAGATAGTGCTAAAATGATGGATGCAGCTACAGCAATTCGTGGCCAGATATTTATTTTTTTAACCGGTTTTGCTTCTGAATCTATATAATCATCAATGTTCAATTTCATCGATGATTTTAACCGGTCTTTTTGCTTTTCATCCAATAAAGCAATTACATCCACATCGGACATAAAAAAGTTGTAATAGGCGTGCAGGAAGTCCTCTTCTTCTTTGGTGGCAATGCCGTCAAGATAGTTAGTAAGAATTACTAAAAACAGCTCTTTTGTCATTGGTTTATTGATATTGGTATACAGATGAGACATTAAGTGAGAAAAATCCCACACGGAAAAAAAATATTTTTTATCGCAGGGGCGATTTATTCTTGCCGGGCTGGTTATAAGGCTTTTGTAATACTGAAGCAGGGCGTCAATTATTTGCATATGATGCTAAAAATTCGATAAAAGAACTTTTTTAGTGTCATACACGAATAACTCACGTCGCCGTATCAGGTCATCAAAAAAAAGTTTTAGTAATTAACGATGCGAAATAATCAGAATGGCAATAGATGCCAGGGAACTTCTGAGCAGGGTTAAAGCTCTTGTCAGTTGATTTTGTACAGTCTTTCTGGAAATATTGAGTTGCTGGGCAATTTCAAGCGTAGATAAATCTTCGTGAAAGCGCATTTCATATATTAATTTCTGCGCCGGTGCCATAGATTTAATCAGCGATTCGTAGGATTTGACCAATTCTTTTTGTAATATCAGTGCATCAGCTTCGGAACAACATGCCCTTGCCTCCAGGATTAAATCGGAAATGCAAATAAACCGGCTCTCTTTTTTCAGCAACCTGAATATATTATTACGAACACAGCTAAACAAATAAGCTTCAAGATTTTCTATAAGATTCGTTTCCCGATGAGTCCATAGATAGATAAACACTTCCTGGGTAATGTCTTTTGCAACATCAGCATCGTTTAGCTTTCTAAATGCCTGAGAATATACACTATTCCAATGCCTGTCATACAGTTCAGTAAAGGCCGTTCTGTCGCTTTTTCTAACTAAAAAGAGCAATTCTTTATCAGTATATCCATCATATCCGGACATTTGGCTTCTTTAAATTAGGGTTTTAATTGGTTTTTTAAATTAATAGTAAAGCTATGCAATTGTAACGTGAATGTTATACTATTTTGCACATAGTAACTTTTAGTATAATAAATAAGAGGTTAACCTATCTGGTTTCTTCGACAGCAATTTATATTTTGGCCTTTTGTCGACATTTGTAACGCTTACACAAAATAATGTTTATCGCTGTTTTATGCTCTCATTGTAAAGATGTAAGCCCGTGCATAATTCAGGAGAAAGCAGGGGTTGGGCAAAATATATAGGTTATTAACCAAAAACGTTCACAACCGTCAGCTTGAGCAGATTTAAGATCGTCCATTTACAACAACATGAAAAGTAAAAGATCAATAAAATCACCCTGCTCTGGATTTAGTTGGTGGCGTTCCGCGATGGGATACTGAACGCCTGGGGTTGTACAACGGGCATGCAAGTTATGTGGGAGTAACCGCATTAATAGGCTTGGAGCACTATTTAAAGAATTTTATTAGATCCGTACTGCTAAGGTTTTCTTTTGGCGCAAAATTTTTACTACCAGCATATTTCATCAAACTATACCTAAGTTGTCGCGCTACCGGCCTCGCAGTTAAATTATGATGTATATCCATAGAGCATATGATAAGTTTACCACCGTTTACTTTGAATTCCAATAGATCGGCCATATTCCTGTTCTTAAAAAAATTATCTATTACGCGCACAATCGGATGGGTTTGAAAGGGAAGTATATCAGTAATCATCGTTTTTGAACTGGTTACCAAATCCCACCACTGCCAGTCACTATAATAAGCTGTAGGGAAATCGGCAAGGGCGGGGTGGGTTGGGCTGATCAACAGGCCCATACTTCCAGGCTGATCCGGAAAATGGACAGGACTCCAAAAAACCGGTGCAAAGCGGCCATTAACACCTTTTATTACTGCAGTATCTGGGTTCAGGACAACATTTGCCCCTGCTTTTAACCAACTTAAAGCACTGTCTGCTGATGTTGTGAAGATGACGTTTTTTGGCGGTTTCGGTAACACAGCAGGATAAACCCATATCTTCCAGTGATTGCTGATAGGGGAATGGGCGAGGCTTAAGGTGATATCCAGCTGCATCGCCTTGGATATCGAATTAAGATTGACGCTGAATGTACCGATCTGCTGTCCGTTACCAACCGGGATTGATTTTTTATTCAATTTTCCACTAAACAGGACTTTTCTGTCTTCACCGGTTATGCACCAGGTAAGTTGATCTGTCATAGTTTTATCAGAAAAATTCGCCAGTTCGACCGAAGCTGAAAATGCCTCGTCATTGGTGTAAGTGGCTTTGTCGAACCTAAGCAACGGAACCACAGGCCCGCAAAACCGGCGGAACTCTCGTGGTGTTATAATGCCTTTACTATCCCAGAAAGCATTTAGCAAACCTACAAGCGCAGTTCCCTGCCCTGGAAAATCATGAAGGTCGAGTAACTGAAAACCACCCACGCCCGAGGTTTTTAAGGCTCGCTCAATTTCTTCTTTAAAAAGGTTTGCTGCTAAGTTGCCACTGGCCTTTAGATAAGGACCCGCCAGATCAAGCATTCCTTTATTGCGGAGATCATGCCGGATAGCTTTAAAATTCATAGGTTCCAGCACACCTTTATATTTATGAATCTCATTCAGATCAGGATAAACAGAATATTGGCCAACTTCATGAATTACGAGTGGTACCGGGATATTTTTCATTGCGGTGCTATAATCGGTTTTAAAGTCGGGGATGTTCGTATTGAAAATTCCCTGCCCCCGTACCCAGCCTTTATCCGTATATTGAGTAATAAAATAATCGTCTGCCGGCTCCGGGTATTTACCGTGTCCTTTTTGAAAGCTAAAAGTAGTAGTGGTATAAAGACGCCTGCTATCCTTAGCTTTCAGTTCCCTTACTAAACCCTGAAGCCAGTTAAAATCGCCTTCAAGTTCATTGCCCATGCTCCAGAAACAAAACGAGGGGTGATTTCCATAGTTCTGTATGATCCGGGAGGCTTCGTCCTTAAGGTACAATAACGTTCCGGGATCTTTGCCAACCGTGAGGCTCCATAAGGGTAGTTCAACATGCAGGTAAAATCCAAGAGAATCGGCCACTTTAAAGGCTGCTTCCGGCGGACACCAGGAATGAAACCGGATGTGATTTAATCCATATTGCTTTGCGGTTTTAAATAGCTTCAACCATCCGGTTTCGTTCATCGGCGGGTGGCCTTCCAGCGGAAATATGTTACACTCCAATGTTCCCCGCAGAAACAGCTGCCTGCCGTTAATGCGGAACTGCCCTTTCGCAGAAGATAGATCACGGAAGCCAAATCGTTCGGTTCTGCTGTCGATAACCTTGCCGGATCTGTCGGTCACATCGATTTTTAGACCATAAAGCCGGGGATTAAATTCATCCCAGCCCCGGGCATTCTTAACTTTGATGATGAGCTTTGAATGCCATAAACTATCAACGGCAATATTCTGTGTATCCTCAACAACGTGCGGCCCTTTTAATAATCTTGCTCTGATGTAATACTTTTTATCTCTCGCCCCGGGTACAAAATTGATATTTGCTTCAACAGAGCCGGATTTTAGGCTTGGGAATAACTGCACATTATCGATGGCTAAAGGATGCTGGTCGACGATTTCCATTTTTCCGATTACGCCGTTCCATATGATTTGTGTGCCATCGGTATATGCATGAGCAAAGTTATTAACGCTGATATCATGTTGTTTCCTGTTATCCACACGTAACGTAATCTGATGGACACCGGCCTTGAGCGTACCTAAATCGAAAACCTGCGGTGTTATAAGGCTTTCCTGGGTGCCTGCCTGATGCCCATCAATCCAGCAATCGGTTTTCCAGATCACACGTTCCAGCGTCAGGCGTGCCGACAGCATGTTTTGGGGGATCGAAACTGTACGTTGGTACCACACTGCGCCGGTATACTCATGTTTCCTTGACAAATGCATCATCACCAGCTTGTTAAGTTTCAGCGTATCTGTTTGAACCGGTTTTCCGACTCCGGCATCATCCAATGTTCCTGGTAGAATTATTTTTCCCGGCAATTTCTCAATATACCATTTTTCAGGTATCCCTTTATCAAGGGAATCCAGTTTAAAGGCCCATGTGCCAGAAACTGAAATCCGCGTGTGTTGTGCAAATGCTACCATACCCCAACATAGTACAGCAAATAAGACTAATGTTTTTTTCATCGAAAATCGGCCTGGTTATTATTCATAGGTTCCTGTTAATGTAGTCGCCGAACGCCCCTCTAATGTAAGCTTATTTGTGGTGATGGCTGATTTTTGCCGGTTCTTGGCTGTGCTTGTTGTATAAACATAAATGTTTCTTCGGGTAATAAATCGGTTTGTAATTTTCGGGAATAAAACGGCTTATTAATATGGACGCAATTAGGATTTATATGGACTATATTATTATCAAACTGAAATTAATTCCAAATCAAATTTCTAATTTTTACGTTTACCGATAAGTATATCTGCCTGCGAATCGACACGTTGCACCTGCGTCAAAAAATAGTAGAGGGCAATTGTATTTTGAAATGAATTATTTGAAATGAATTATAAGAAAGACGGGTTCGACGGGCAAAAAGCCATTGGTATTCCCAGGTCGATTGTAAATAGGTTCTGCCTCTCCAATGATATTATTAAAGGCTCATATATCACCGATATCGGCTATTATCCCAAAGCGAAATTTCATTTTCGAAAAAGAACCCAGGGGGCAGAACAAAATATTCTTATTTATTGTGTGGAGGGAACGGGAATAGCAACAATCAAATCTGTCAGGCATACTATTGTTCCGGGTGACTTTATTATCATTCCACACAGCATTGCTCATTCGTATGAAACGAACGAAAAAACACCCTGGACAATTTATTGGTGCCATTTTAAAGGCGAGCAGGCAGATGCTTTAGTAAAATGGCTTTATTCAAAAGGGCAAAGCTACAAATACAGTGTTGAATTTGTACAGGAGCGTATCACGCTATTTGAACAGCTTTACACCTATCTTGAACAGGGTTACAGCATGGAGAATCTGACTTACATTAATTTGTTGTTGCTGCAATTTTTAAGTTCATTTATTTACAGTGATAAATACAATACGAAGCTATCCGAAAAAAATACCGATATCCTTGAAAAATCTATATTTTTCATGCGGAACAATCTTGAAAAGTCACTGACGCTTTCCGAACTGGCAGCATCGGTTAACTTGTCTAATAGCCATTATTCAGCTATTTTCAGAAAAAAAACGGGGTTCCCGCCTATTGAATATTTTAATCATCTGAAGATTCAGAAAGCCTGTCAGTATTTACAGTTTACCAAACTGAGGATAAATGAAATTGCGTTTAAAGTTGGGATAGATGATCCATTTTATTTTTCGAGACTTTTTACCAAAACAATGGGATATGCTCCTAAAGAATATCGTGAAACAAGATATTCAACTAAATAATTCGATATTCCGGGGAGGCTATATGTAATTACGCGCCCTAAGTTTAAAAAAATGCGCAAGACAATTTGTTAAATATATTTTTAGATATAATTGCAATTATACAACTACACTTGCTGGCTTTGGTATTTAATCAAACTAACCATGCGCTTCATGAGGTTAATGTATCCTTATACGTGCAAACTAACACATAACATTCTTTATATCTTTGCCTTGGGTTAGTTTAATCATCAAAATCAATGCACAGCAAGCTTTTAGACTACATCAGGCGATACGCTACATTGCCACTTACAAGTGATGAAGAAGCGTTAATTATAGCTGCTTTCCACCCCAAAAAGCTCAGGAAAAAGCAATACTTTTTGGAGGAAGGCAATGTGTGTAAATACGTTGGTTTTATTGTAAAAGGTGCTATGCGACAATATAGCGTAGATGACAAAGGGGGGGAGCATATTGTACAGTTATACATTGAAAATTATTGGGCAAGCGACCGTGAAAGTGCTATCATGCTTACACCATCAAGATATAATATCGATGCCTGGGAAGATACTGAACTACTCATTGCTACAGTAGCAGACATGTTGGATCTGATAGAAAAAGTACCTTCATTTGGACAAATGACAAGGTTAATGGACCAAAGAAGTTTCATTGTTTCTCAGCGAAGATTGAATTCTACCATTAGTAATACAGCAGAAAAACGCTATGAAGAATTTGCCGCTAATCACCCTCAATTTATTCAACGATTCCCCCAGCACCTCATTGCCTCTTTTTTGGGCATAACAAAAGAAACTTTAAGCAGAATCAGAAAACAAGCAAGTAAATAACTTCTGTTTTAATTTTTGATTTTACAAAAGCGTTGATATTTATCAACGCTTTTTTTTATCATTTCTCATCGTTTCGGGGCCTGCTGTTGCTGCAATTTTACATCATAAAACAAACAGATGAAAAAGCAAACAATAGTAGTAATTGGAGCAACAGGTGCACAAGGTAAGGGTATTGTAAATGCCCTTGTAAATGAAGACACATTTAATGTAAAAGCAATAACCCGTAACCCGGAAACATATACAGGCAAGGCAAATGAAGCAGTTTATGCAGATTTAAAAGACTTGCAATCCTTAAAAGACGCTTTTACAAATGCGTATGGCGTATTTGTGGTAACCAACTTTTGGGAAGGTGCCGACGAAATTACCCAGGGTAAAAATGCCATTGAAGCAGCAAAAGCAATGGGGGTGCAACATTTTATTTGGTCAACGCTTCCGGATGTGGAGCTCATTAGTGAGGCAGGATTTGAAGTGCCGCATTTTACTTTAAAGGCAAAGGTGGATGAATTGGTAAAAAGTGCAGGGTTCAAATATGCAACATTTGTTCAGCCGCCGTTTTATTTTCAAAATCTTGTAGGAATGTTGGGGCCACAACCCAAACAAGATGGCACAACCGGCTGGACACTACCGATTGACCCAACAAAAAAAGCGATTCACATGTCGGATATTAATGACCTGGGAAAAGTAGTAGCCGGTGCATTTTTGCAGCCCGAAAAAGTTGGAAACGGTAATTATCTTGCCCTGGCAACCGGGTTGTACAGTTTTAATGATATCATAGAAGCCTATAAAGCCAATGGCCAAGCGTATACCTTTTCACAAGTACCAGCCGAAATATTTTCAACTTTTTTTGAAGGAGCAAAGGAGCTGGCAGAGATGTTTGGGTATTTTGAAAAACACACGTACATGGGACCAGATTCAGCATCACGAATTGAATTGGCAAAAGAAACTGCCACCCACAAATTTGTGCCGCTCCAGGAATGGTTAAGCCAAAACAGTTAAGCAAATGAAACTATCATGAGCTCCACTCAAAAATAAAATGAGTATAGCTCATGATAGCTTCATCTCCATTTAAAACGGCGAAGCCTTCTTGAGTGCCAATAAAAAACAAATTATAAAACGAAAAAACAAATTATATTCTGATGAAAAAGAAAACGAGTTTCTCAACAAAAGGGAATAATGCTACAGTAGGTCCGCTATCAATCCAACGAATGTTGCCTAATCAATACGCTAACAAGGTGGGTCCCTTTGTATTTCTCGATTATGTTCGCCCGGTTGTTAAAGAAACCATAACCCAAAATGGTATGGGAGCCCACCCACACCGGGGCATTGCAACATTAACTTACATTCTTCAGGGCGAAGTAGAGCATTTTGACAGTGCCGGAAATGAGGCGATAATTCGTTCGGGAGGCGCACAGTGGATGAAAGCAGGTAATGGAATAATTCACGATGAAAATTTAAATTACGACTCCCAAACAGAGAGCAAATTTATCCAGGGTTTTCAATTTTGGATAAATTTACCTGCAAAAAATAAAGCCGAAAAGCCTGCTCATATCGCTTTACAAGCCAATGAAGTCCCCCAAAAAGCATTACCTGATCATGATGGCTGGATAAAAGTAATTGTTGGCAACTATCAGGAATTGAGTTCGAAGATTCCTAATTATTCCAGGCAGTTTTTGTATCATATTCAATTAAAAGCAGGAGCACAGTTTTCACTAACAATGGAAAGTGAAACAGAAGTTGCAGCCTTTTTACCCATGCAAAATGCGATACTAAACGACACTGAGTTTCTGGCAGGTGAATTTATTGAGTTCGACAAAGCGGCCGGTGAAATTGAAATAAAAAACACCTCTTCAGCAACCATCGATGTCCTGTTATTTGGCGGTGAAGAATATACAGAAGCTGTGGTAGCAGAAGGTCCGTTTGTAATGAATTCGCAATCAGAAATAACAACTGCTTACCGGGATTTTCATGCAGGAAAGTATGGCGAAATAAAAGTAGCAGCACAAAAGTAAATTAGCCCGGGATGAATATCATCATCTTATACAAACCATTAGACGTAGGAGGCTAAATAACTTTGTCAAAACTCCCGAAATATCCTATCGCACAGTTTGTTAAGACTACTTGTTCAGCTTGTTATATTCCTCATCTGTAACTTTTTCCAACCAAACTACTGCCCCCTTGCCGTTATCTGGACTCAAGGCGATGTGTGACAAGGACCTATCCGGAGAGGCGCCGTGCCAATGAGCGACATTAGCGGGGCATTTAATAACGTCCCCTTTATGTATTAAACGAATGGGCTGGCTCTTTTCCTGGTAATAACCAACACCATCCGTAATCAGCAGTATTTGCCCCGAAGGATGAAGATGCCAGTTTGACCTTGCTTTGGGAGCAAAGGTAACGTTACCCACCGAAGTGCTGGTAGAGGGGCCTACGCTGGTGAGCATGTTTACCCAAACATCCCCGGTGAAATTATTACCTGAGACTTTGTTTCCTTTTGAAAATGTGGGCTCAGAAACTATCGCCTGCTCTGAAGCGGGCGTAACGGCGCTTCCTGTAGAACCATACATGCCGTTTAAAATTTCCGCTGCAGAACTACCTGCATTCCGGTCAATCTCTGCTGATAATTTAGCGGCAATTCCCCGTAACTGCCTTTCTGTTAAACCCGTGTTCTGTCCTACACTTAAATGGCTGCGAAGCTGTCCTTCGACACCACCAATGGCAGCTAAAATAGAAATTGTAGCAATCTCGCGACTTTGATAATCGAGATTATCTCTGCCAAAAATATCAGCGAACAGGTGTTCCTTTAAAAAGGTATCGATAACCGGAACAAAATCTTGGGTGGAATTGGCGGACCTGCCCGTCAGCTTCGCCTGGACACCTTTTCCGAATTTATACTTTGGATCGCCGTAATCTATTTTTGACGGTTCCCTGCCCTCTATATCAATTTTTCCTTTTAGTTTCCTTTCATTGACCACGGTTTGGAAGGTATTGATCGCATTTAAACTTCTTGGGAAACCTGCATAAGCATATAACTGCACCAAAATCTCTTTGATCTCATTGATTGTCAGGCCTGCCTCCAAACCTTTTCCTAAAGCGCCCTTCAAATTAATCTGGTCTCCTTTAGCGGCATATGCTGAGATAGGGACAATCGCTTCTTGTTTTAACGATAAAGGTTGCCCGCCTGGATCTTTTTGCTGGCCATAAGCAATTGAACTTGCGCTTACGGCCAATGCCAGGCATACATAAACGGTTAGTTTAAAAGTGCTGCTCATATTACTTAATGATGTTTAGTTTTTTTAACCATGTTTGAATTTCTGCCTGGGCTTGTTTCTCTTTTGCACCTTGCATCACGAATAATATACCATCCCGCTCTATTCCTCCCTTAATGGTAAAACCATCCAGCACAGTGCTGTTGGGACAAAGGCCTTTAACGGTTTCAAACGTACTGCCGATACCATAACCGGCATTGGTATTGAAAGGCACGACGGTTTTGCCGCTCAAATCATATTGTTTTAAAAAGCTTTTCATCGGCGGCGGCAGTTGCATGCCCCAGGTTGGGAAGCCAACAAACACCAGGTCATAGGTGGCTATGCTATCTATCCTGGTTTTAAGCGGAGGTAAAAACCCCGATTCGTTTTCCCGAACCACCTGGGCAACGATGGCCTGGTAGTTTTCGGGATAAGGATTAACCAATTCCAAAGCAACAAGTTTTCCGCCGGCTTGCCGCTGAATGATTTGAGCAATGGCCCTGGTATTATTGGTGCGCGACAAATACACGATGAGTATTTTTTTATAACCATCGGTAACGCTGACAGGTGCTTTACCCGTTGGGTTACCAGTAGCTTTTTGAGCCTTTGAACATCCCGCAATGCTACCGAAAGCAATGGTTGCCATTATACAAATGAGCTTCACTTTTTCCATAGGCATAAGTTTTTTTACTGTTTTACCGGTGCTTCAACATTTGAGAGGTTCAAAACAAATTGCGGCAAGCGTAAACCCTTAATAGCAATGGCTGATGCCTCCTGGTTGAACTGTTTTAACTCATCTGCCGTAAATTTCACATCATTTGCGCCAATGTTTTCCAGCATATGCGCCATCTGGGTGGTTCCAGGAATAGGCACTATCCAGGGCTGCTGTTCCAAAAGCCATGCCAGCGATACCTGGCCAGGAGTAGCCCGCTTGCGTGCTGCCCAATTTTGCAGCAGTTTAACAAGTGCCATATTGCTGGGCAAGTTCTCACGTGAGAACCGGGTTTCCATTCCCCGAATGTCGCCAGGTGCAAAACCAGTATTTTCATCGATAGCACCGGTCAAAAAGCCTACTCCAAGCGGGCTCCAGCAAACAAAGCCGATGCCCAATTCCTGGCAAAGCGGAATAATTACTTCTTCCGGTCCGCGCCATAACAGCGAATATTCGTTTTGGATGGCTGTAACCGGATGTATGGCATGTGCCCTGCGTACGGTTTGTGGCCCAGGTTCGGAAAGGCCGTAATGCAGCACTTTGCCCTGGGTAATCAAATCTTTAATTGCACCAACAACATCTTCGATCGGGATAGCCGGATCTACACGGTGTTGGTATAATAAATCGATGCGATCAGTGCGCAACCGTTTTAGCATTCCTTCAACCACTTCCTTGACATGTTCGGGCCGGCTGTTCAAACCCGGCAGTCGCTGGCCGGTTTTTTGGTCGATGTTCCAGCCAAACTTTGTTTCGATAACAATTTTATTTCGAAATGATGCTGTAGCCTCGCCGAGTATCCGTTCACATTCAAAAGGTCCGTAGGCTTCTGCTGTATCAAATAAAGTGACACCGCTGTCAAACGCTTTCCGGATAATTTTGATCATCTCGGGCCTTGAAGGAATTGTAGTTTGATAGGTCCGGCTCATATTTTGCACCCCCAAACCAATATTCGAAACTTCCAGCTTGCCGCCAAGCTTGCGGCGCCCCCCGATAGCGACGTTTGTCAAATCGTTTTGATTGATATCTGCTTGCGTCAATACCCGGGCACTTGCCTTTGAAGCCAGCAAAGTACCTCCGGCTATTGTTAGGCCGGTTTTTAGGAGATCACGACGGTTCATATATATTGCAGGTTAAGTTAGTGTTGTGGCTGTGCCGGTTGCGCTATGTTAGTTTTCATTTTAACCGGCCTTATCAACGTTGAAAAAGTAAGCGAGCCCATTTTCCATTTTCCGTTTTCTTTAATGTACACCTCGGTTACCATAAACGCATGCACAACCTCGTTACCACCCACTACTGCCAGCAAATCGATATCGTTTAACAGGATGGCTGTATTACCAAAAATATTTACTGATGCCCCGTAAACTTCGGCTTGTTTATACCAGATGAAGCCGCCCTTAATGGTATTCAGTTCCTGGGTTTTACCCCAGCTTCCGCCCATGTGCACAAATACACAATTTTCGGCAAACAGTCCGGTTAATGCATCTACATTTTTATCGGCCATCCACGTCCATTTCGTTTTCGAAAGGTCAAGTAGTTCTTGTTCATCTTTGGTTGTGGTTGTTGATGCCGCACCGGGCAATTTGGCCTGAGCGTGAGAGAGCTGCACACCGGTAATACACAGGAATAGTGCGATAATGGTTGCTTTCATGATTTTGGTTTTAATATTTGATGTGTTTATAAAAAAATTAATGTGCGCTGTTGTACTCGGCTTCGGTTACCCTTTGCAGCCAAACGGTTTTATTTTTGGCGCTGTTTGTACTTACCGCGATATAGGTAAACGAACTATTGGGTGCTGCGCCGTGCCAGTGCGCCACACCCGGAGCGCATTTAATAACATCGCCTTTATGAACAACCTGTATTGACTTGCCTTTTTCCTGGTAATAACCTGTTCCTTCGGTTATCATCAGGATTTGGCCGGCGGGATGGATGTGCCAATCGAGTTTTGCACCCGGCGCAAAAGTTGCATTAGCTACATTAATATCAATAATACTATCGGCCTTGTTAAGTTCGGTAAGCCAAACTGTTCCGGTATGATTATTAACTGTCGCAATTTCGCCCTTTGGAAATATGGGTGATGTTTGCGCTGCTACCCGCGTTATAAGCCCGGCAAATAATGCACAGGTAATGAGCAGTACTTTTTTCATATTAATTATTTTAACGGTTAACCATTTTCTGTCCCTGTGCGGAATAACGATGGCCGTGCACTTCGATTTGCGACAGGCTATTGCTAATCTCAAGGAGATCGTTGGCAGATAGCTGAATATCAGCAGCGCCCAAATTCTCTTCCAAACGGTGTATTTTTGTGGTACCCGGGATGGGAACTATCCAGGGCTTTTGCGAAAGTAACCAAGCCAACGCAATTTGGGCTGACGTTGCGGTTTTATCTTCGGCAATATGGCCAAGCACGTCAACTAACGCCTGGTTCGCCTTTCGGTTTTCTTCCGAAAAACGAGGAACCGTGTTCCTGTAATCGCTTTTATCAAATGTGGTGCTCCCGTTAATTGCACCGGTTAAAAAACCTTTACCCAGCGGGCTAAAAGGCACAAAACCAATACCCAATTCTTCAAGCACAGGTAATATATCCTGCTCAGGTTCGCGCCACCAAAGGGAATATTCACTTTGCAGTGCAGCAACAGGTTGTACTGCATGCGCTTTGCGGATAGAACCAGCGCCGGCTTCCGATAGACCAAAGTGTTTAACCTTACCTTCGGCAATCAAATCTTTAACTGTTCCGGCAACATCTTCTATCGGCACATTTGGGTCAACCCGATGTTGATAAAACAGGTCGATATGGTCTGTTTTCAGGCGTTTTAGCGCGGCTTCTGCAACCTCACGGATACGCTCCGGCCGGCTGTCTAAACCAAGGGGCGGTTTGCCGTCTTTAAAGCCGAATTTGGTGGCAATAACCACCTGGCCGCGAAAAGGCTCCAGGGCCTCACCCAACAGTTCTTCATTAGTAAAAGGTCCGTATGCCTCCGCTGTATCAAAAAAAGTAACACCGCGCTCAAACGCGGCGCGTATTAATTTAATTGCTTCTTGTTTTTCTGTTGCAGGGCCGTAGCCAAAACTCAGTCCCATGCAACCCAATCCAAGGGCTGAAACTTCCAACCCACTATTTCCTAATTGTCGCTTTTTCATGTTCAGTTGTTTAACCATTGTAGTCCTCGTCAATAACCTGCTCCAGCCAATCTACCGGTGAACCATTCTCTTTTTCCTGTACAGCAATATGACTCATCGCCGTGGTGGCAGTCGCGCCGTGCCAATGCTTCTCGTTCGGCTCAAAGTAAACCACATCGCCCGGAAAGATATTTTCTTTGACGCCGCCCTCGCGCTGCGCCCAGCCAGCTCCTGTGGTAACAATAAGTGTTTGGCCGAACGGATGCGTATGCCAGGCAGTACGTGCTCCCGGCTCAAATGTTACCAGCGCCATTGCTACACGGGCAGGTGCAGGTGGTTCGTTCAATGGATCAATTCGTACAGTACCGGTAAAATATTCGGCGGGCCCTTTTGCCGAAGGTTTGGAGCCAATACGTTGAATTTTCATAGGTTTAAATTTTAGTTATTCAATTTTCGCTCGCCCAGCCATTTTACCATTTTAGGATCGCGGTGATCGAAGAAGCTGCTGGCGTTGGTATCCAATGTTTTAATTTTATCCATTTCATCGGTTGTAAGCTCAAAGTCAAGGCTGTTTAAGTTTTCGGCCATGCGCTCTTTGCGCACTGATTTAGGAATGGCAACAACGCCCCTTTGGGTAAGCCAGCGCAGTACTACCTGGGCAATTGATTTATTGTATTTGTTGCCAATGGCCTGCAGTAGCTCATTTTTAAACATATCATTCTTGCCTTCGGCAAAAGGGCCCCATGATTCTATCTGCACGTTGTTATCGATCATGAATTGCTGCGCATCAATTTGCTGGTGAAACGGGTGCGTTTCTACCTGGTTAACAGCCGGCACAATTTCGTTGTTGATAATCAGGTCAATCAACCTGTCGGACTGAAAGTTGCTTACGCCTATGGCCCGTATCTTGCCTTCTTTGTACAACTCTTCCATGGCGCGCCATTCGCCATATACATCGCCGTAGGGCTGGTGAATCAAATAAAGGTCAAGGTAATCCAGCTGCAGCTTTTTTAACGATGCTTCAAAAGCCTTTTTAGCGCCTTCATAACCGTTTGATTGTATCCACAGTTTGGTAGTAATAAACAACTCTTCCCTGGCCACGCCGCTGCGCTTAATGGCTTTGCCCACGGCTTCTTCATTCATATAGGATTGCGCGGTATCAATTAACCGGTAGCCGGTTTCAATGGCATCCACCACACTTCTTTCACATTCTGCCAGGTCGGTCACCTGGAAAACGCCAAATCCTAATATTGGCATTTCAACGCCGTTATTTAATTTTACTTTTTGCATTGTCATATACATTATAATACAAAGGTCGTTCCTTTTATTCGCCGGAATGGGATACAGATTACGGTATCATCTACCATTTTTACAGGTTTGGTAAAACGGATAGCAGGTTAATGAAGATTTCCCGATGTAACGGCTTTTTCAATCACGTCCAATCTCGCTTTCTTGGGATCGGATTTTCCTTCGGCAGATCCATCTGCCTGTATCTCTAACAGTTCATTCTTTTGAGGGTCATATGCCGGCCATTTGGCCAGGCTACCTCCATTTGGATCGCCCGTTTTGGCAAAGTTTGCCCAATAGGTGTTCATCATTTTGGCCACCTCCATATCTTTAGCCGCTATTACGGCCCCGTTCCTGCTTGTTAAATTATTGAATACATACCCAATTTCTGATGCATGTGCGGCACCGTATTTCATCCACTGCTGTGCCGAAGGCGATATGTATGAAAACAAATAGATGTAAGCGGTGGCACCTTTGGCGGCAAAAGCCCTTGCAGTAAAACGGGCGGGCTCGGCCCATACTTTATCAGTATTTACCAAGGTAAGCATTTTTGCTAAATCGGTGTTGCCGTCGGCATCGTATGCCGCTTTTGCATCATCCTTCTTACTGCCAAACAAACTCAAGAGTTCATCTTTTGAAGCAGCGTTTACAAAACCTGCGGGTACTTCTGCACTGTTGGATCCTATCATCAACGGCACTTTTGCTCCCCGGCCTGCGTTGTATGCGCTTTGCGCGGTTTCAACAACTAACCTGCCATCCAGTATAGGCCCCGGATAGATAGGTGCTCCGCCTTGTCCGTCAGTTTCCTGGCCACCATCTACAACATCCTCTATACTAAGCCGACGTAGGCTGGCTAATGCTGTAGCATCTGTACCAGCAATGCCATGCTTTTTTGCAAAGTTTATACCTATTGTTTCGGCCGAAACAGGATAGTATTTGTCAGCATTTTCTTTATCAATCGGCCGCCCGGTAAGCACGCCATCGCGACCGCCGCCTGATTCTACTATCGCCTTTTGAAATAAGCCTTTTGCAGATGGAATGGTTAGCAATGACTGTACAGAAACGCCCCCGGCAGATTCGCCGAAAATAGTAACGTTCTTAGCATCGCCGCCAAATGCCGCAATGTTTTGCTGCACCCATCTCAAAGCTGCTATTTGATCCATAAACGCATAGTTTCCTTTCGGTTCGTTAGGATGTTCGGCACTAAGTGCCGGGAAGGCGAAAAAGCCGAGGCGCCCAACGCGGTAGTTAAAGGTGATTAATATTACTCCTTGCTTTGCAAACTGTACCCCTGAATAATCTGGCTGAGCGCCACTGCCAAATACAAATGCTCCGCCATAAATCCAAACCATTACAGGTAGTTTAGCGCCTTGCTTAGCGTTTGCAGGCTTCCATATGTTTAAATACAGGCAGTCTTCAGAAGATGTTGTTGAAATTTTACTGCCGTTACGGGGCCAGCCCATTTGCGCCGGGTCTGCTCCAAACTTAGTGGCGTCACGTTCCCCCGTCCAGGCCGGGAATGGTTGTGGTGGGCGCCAGCGGAATTCGCCTACAGGCGCGGCCGCATAGGGAATCCCCTTGAAAATAGAAACTTCACCTTCGGTTACACCGCGCAAAACGCCCGAAGCTGTGCGAACCGTTGGCGCCGCTGCTGTGCCTGCTGTTTGTTGAGCGCGCGCCGAAAGGGCAATAAGAAGCGTAAGTGCTACCAGGATTTTTTGCATAATTTATTTGGTTTAATTGATGTGTTCCAGTGTACAGTTGTTGAACACCGGGTATTAAAACACAGTTACAGCGTATTGATCGCTATACAAAAGTGTAACCTTTTATTTATGGGGATAGGATACAGATTACAGATGTTTCTACCATTATTACTGATTTGCACGCTGGTATGATTAATGCACTGATTAATAATGTAAATTCGAATTAAAAGAATTGATTATGGACAGCATGCGGCGTTTTAATACGATTAGCGAATACAATGCATTTAATAACAATGAAACCAGGCACCCATTGGTTAGCGTGGTCGACCTGTCAAAGGCTGCCCCGCGGCAAGGCTCACAAATGTATTTTGGCTTTTACATCGTATTTTTAAAAGATGTTAAATGCGGCGACCTGGTTTATGGTCGTAATACCTATGATTACCAGGAGGGTACATTGGTTTTTATGGCGCCAGGACAAGTGGCTGGGGTAAACAGCAATGGCGAGTACTACCAGCCCAAAGGCCATGTACTGGCTTTTGATGCAGATTTAATTCATGGTACATCGTTGGGAAAACATATTCAGGACTATAACTTTTTCAGCTACCAATCAAACGAAGCGCTGCATTTATCTGAAAAGGAACGAAGTATCGTACTGGATTGCTTCTCAAAAATAAACTACGAATTGGAACGGGGTATTGATAAACACAGCAAGAGGTTAATTGTATCTAATATTGAATTGTTTTTGGATTACAGCGTTCGCTTTTACGACAGGCAGTTCATCACCCGCGACCACGTGTATAAGGGTACCATTGAAAAGTTCGAAAAGCTATTGAATAGTTATTTTTCTTCAGAAAAACCTCAAACAGTTGGCCTGCCATCCGTTGCTTATTGTGCAGAAGCACTAAATTTATCACCAAATTACTTTGGCGATCTTGTGAAGAAAGAAACCGGCAAAACCGCGCAGGAGTATATCCAATTTAAACTTATTGACCTTGCCAAAGAAAAGATCTTCGACGGCGAAAAAACCGTAAACCAGGTTGCTTATGAGTTAGGTTTTAAATACCCGCAGCACTTTACACGATTGTTTAAAAAACAGGTGGGCCAAACACCCCATGAATACCGTTCATTGAATTGAATACTTATTAAAGTTATATATAATAGTGTTAAGTCAATAGCATTAAGTCGTAAGTCTAAAGTTGAATTTTTCCTTTTTCGACTTAGAACTTAAGACTTTGGACTAAAGACAATCCGTCAATTTATCGTTGACACGACATTAATGTGCTTCCGGAAAGCGCCAAAGGCATCACCAGCATGAAATTGGTGATTTAGTTGATTACCTAAAGGTAATGGCGTTCCGGGGGTGAGATACCGGGACGCTTTTTTGATATTTTTGCAATATCTAAAAATAGCAGTCGAAGCTTTAATATTTAATACCAATTATAAATGCTATGATCAACATTAATGTAAACGGAACATCGCATCAGATTGAGGCAGATCCTAATATGCCGCTGTTGTGGGCAATACGGGATATTATTGGCCTCACCGGTACAAAATTTGGTTGCGGCGTGGCACAGTGCGGTGCCTGCGTTGTTCACCTGAATGGCGAAGCAGTTCGGTCATGTGTAACCAAAGTAAGCCGGGCCGAAGGTCAAAAAGTGGTAACCATTGAAGGTCTTTCTAAAAATAATGATCATCCCGCCCAACTTGCCTGGAACCAGGAGCAGGTGCCGCAATGCGGTTACTGCCATTCGGGGCAAATCATGTCGGCAGCGGTGTTGCTGCGCGAAAATAACAACCCAAGCGATGCCGATATTGATGCAGCCATGGCCGGTAATATTTGCCGATGCGGCACCTATCAGCGTATCCGCAAAGCTATTCATACAGCTGCAGAATTGCAGAGAAAGGAGAGCGCCAGCAAATGAAGAAGCAATTAAAAAATAAGCCTCGTTATGCAAGCGTCGCAAAAGCCTTTGCTGTAGTTGGCGTATTGTTATCTGCCATAGTTATCATGGCTTTCGGGCTAAACTCCGAACCCGAAAAAACAGGGGCCACACCAATCGTTATCAGGAAAGATAGTGTGGCATCGGTTAAGGCATTTAGGCAGGTTTACAGCGTTTTGATGAGCACCCGGTGTATGAACTGTCACCCCTCGGGCAATATTCCTTTGCAGGGCGACGACAGTCACCTGCATACCATGTCGCCCCAAAGGGGGGGTGATGGCAAGGGTGTTTATGCTATGAAATGCGCTAACTGCCACCAGGCAACAAACACACCAGGATTGCATACACCTCCGGGCAACCCCAACTGGCATTTGCCCCCGGCCGATATGAAAATGATATTCCAGGGCAGGAGCCCGCGGCAATTGGCCAAACAACTTATTGATCCAAAGCAAAATGGCCATAAGGATATGAAAAAGCTGATTGCACATGCCGATGACGGTTTAGTTTTAAGTGGCTGGAACCCCGGCGAAGGCCGTACCCTGCCGCCCATGAGCCACGCCGCATTTAAAAAAGCATGGATAACCTGGCTTACCACCGGGGCATATGCACCAAAGAAGTAATTGACAGCCTAACCACTTAACCAGAATGCCATGAGTGTGAGTAACATATCAAGAAGAAACTTTTTAAGGGCGGCAGGCCTTACCGGAACAGCTTTGCTTGTTGGCCTGTATTTTCCGTCGGGCGCCGAAGAAGCTAAGGTTGCTGCCGCAGATTCGGCGGTGGCTTCGGATATAGAGATGAATGCCTGGATACATATCGACACGAATGGCAAGGTTACGATTTTCAGCCACCGGGCCGAGATGGGCCAGGGTGCTTACCAATCCGTTCCGCAGATTGTTGCAGAAGAGCTGGAAGTAAATTTAAATGATGTAAACATACGCTTCGCGCAGGGCGACCGTCAAAAATACGGTAACCAGGTAACGGGTGGCAGCTCTACCATTCGTGGTTCGTACAAGAATTTATTGAAATTAGGTGCATCAGCACGCGAGATGCTGATAACGGCAGCAGCCGCTAAATGGAATGTACCAGCAACGGAATGTTATGCCGAAGCCGGGCATGTGATCCATCGCCCGACAGGAAAGAAATTTCATTATGGCGAACTGGTAGAGGCAGCGTCTAAATTGGAAGCCCCTAAAGAGGTTGTATTGAAAAAACGATCCGATTACAAACAGATAGGCAAACCGCTGCACAGGCAGGATACCCCATTAAAAACCAACGGTACAGCCATTTTTGGATTAGATTTTAAGCTGCCTGGCATGCTTTACGCTGTGGTAGAGCGCAACCCACGCTTACGCGGAACGCTTAAATCATTTGATGCCAGTGCGGCATTAAAAGTTCCGGGGGTTAAAAAAGTATTCAAAATACAAACGGGTGTTTTTCAAACTTTCAGGGACGGCGTTGCCGTGGTGGCCGATAGTACCTGGGCGGCCATACAGGGCCGAAAAGCGTTAGCCATTGAATGGGACGACAGCGGGTTTGAGCACGTAAACACACCCGATATTTATAAAAAACAAAACGAACTCATTAGTAAAGAAGAAGGCTTAACCGCAAGGAAGCAGGGCGATCCGGATGCGATATTAAGTACAGCGACCCAAAAACTGGACCTGGTTTATGAAACGCCATACCAATCGCACAGCGCTATGGAGCCGCTGAATTGCGTGGCTTTTTACCAACCGGATAAACTGGAAATATGGGGACCGATACAGGCGCCGGAATGGGTGCAGGATTACATCTGCGCGCAGTTTAAGCTGCCGAAAGAAAAAGTGATTGTTAATATGACCTTTTTAGGCGGCGGTTTCGGGCGAAAGGCATTCATGGATTATCCTCATGAGGCCTGCCTGATCTCGAAAGAAACGGGGACACCTGTGCAGGTAGTTTGGACCAGGGAAGACGACATGACCCAAGGCCCATATAGGGCCGGAGTATCGTACCGCTGCCAGGGCGCTCTCAGCAACGGGCAACTAAGCGCTTTAAAGTTCAGGATGGCGGGGCAAAATACAGCACACTGGCAGGGAGGGCCAAAGGACAAGGCCAACCGTAGTACCTCCGAAGGCTTCCTGGCTCCATATTATAAAAGCATAAAAGACATTAGTTTTGCCGATGTACCGTTTGAAACACCTATCCCAAATATCTGGTGGCGATCTGTATACGCATCAACCAATGGCTTTGCTTATGAAAGTTTCCTGAACGAAATGGCTCACCTTGCAGGTAAAGACCCGCTTGATTTTAGACGAGCCTATTTAAACGAAGAGCGGGAACAAAAACTGATTGACAAAATGGAACAGGTTTCGGGCTGGAAGGCGAAAAATAAAGGCGACGGATTTGGGGTTGCCATTACTGAATGCTTTGGAACCACCGTTGGCCAAATTGTTAAGGTATCGAAAAAGAAAGGTGAAAAAGTGAAAATTGACAAGGTATGGGCTGTTGTAGACTGCGGCTGGTATGTAAATCCCGATATTGTTCATGCTCAGGTAGAAGGTGCTATTGTTATGGCGCTTGGCGCTGCTACTACTCATGAAATCACCTTCAAAGATGGATTGGTAGAACAACGAAACTTTTATAACTATTTAATGCCAAGAATTAATGACATGCCTTTGGTAGAGGTACACATTATGGAAAATGATGCCAATGCCGGGGGGGGTGGCGAGCCGGGACTACCGCCTTTTGCACCAGCATTAACAGAAGCTATTTTTGATTTGACAGGCAAGCGCATCCGCAAATTACCGTTTAATATGGCTGAAGTTTAAGTTAAAAAAGAATTAAGCGACATGGTTAAAGCTTTTGACAGGGCCATGCAGGCCGGTAAACAACCTGCCCTGGCAACAATGGTGTACGTAATCGATTTTCTTTATCGCAGAGCCGGTGACCGTATGCTTGTAAGTCGATGATGGTCAGTTAACCGGCGGCATAAGCGACGGTTAACGGGCAGGGGATATCCTGCGTAACGGCCAACTGGTAATGATGCCTCAAAGCCCATGTTCGTTACTTTTGACATGACATTCAAGAATTATTTTTGATTCGTCTTTTCTTGTACCGTTCGCCTTCTCCAATGCCGGAACCAGGGATCAATCCGAAAAGTTGGGGGATAAAAAAGTCAGGCATATATTTTAGCAAGTCTGAATAAGAAGAAAGAAGTATCTCTTACACCTCTTAAAGATGCTCTAAAAGCTTTGAGCTTAGCATTGAAAGATTCTGCCGAGGCGTTGGTACTTCTGTTATCGAAGAAGTTTAGGATAGATTCATAATGCGATTTGACAGATCTTGCAACGGTTTTAAAAGATTCAATTCCTGCATCTTCTACATCATTATACCAGATTGCCAGTCTTTTAAACGCCTGCTGCTTGTCTTTACAGATAGTGAAAATCTGCCCCAGCCGGACTGACAGGTTGTAGGCTTTGAGCAGCAAGGGATACCTTGGAAACAACAGATCAGCTCTTTCTTTCTGTGATACAGTCCACTTAGATGGGTGTTTAAATAGCAGATACCTGCTTCTGGCCAGTAATTGTTTTAAAGTATCCCCGTTGCTAAATACTTCAGGCTGATAGCTTTGCTTGTTTTTTTTAGCGTCCTCTATTGCTTTGTTCTCTTGCTCTAATGCTCCCCAGCGATATTTGATCCTTGCTTCCTGTGCAGCATCATAGGCCAGCTTTTGTACATGGAACCGGTCAACAACCCGCACAGCATTAGAAAAGCACCTGCGGATAGCTTTGATCATGTTAGCAGCCATATCCATCGTCACTTCCTTAACTTTATTCCTTTTACGGACAGGTATTCGCTCCAGTACAGCCATAATCTGTTCGGCCTGTGTGCCTTTTATCATCGCTACGATAGCCTTTTTACCACCTTTGGCTTCTTTATTGGTAACAATGGTATACAGTTCTCCGTTGCTTAAGGCGGTTTCATCTATACTCAGGTAAGGGCCTATATTATCTGCAAACAGCATCCACTCCTCTGCATGCCCTTTCTGACCCCAGCTGTGAAAATCACTCAGGTGATCTTTATATTGCTGACCGAGCTGCTTGCCGTCCACCTGATATAACTTGCCTAACAAATGGCTGCTAATAGGATGATTATCCAAATATACCTTTTAAAAAAGTGCCGAATTCTGTAGTCATCCGCGCTCCCTTCCTTACTAAATCCCAGTCTCTTGTAATGATCTCACCACTTGCTTTTACTTCCCATCTGCGTCTTTTGATACACAGGGCAACCTTATGACCGCGAATAGGAAAATCCTGTATGGCCGTTTCCGGTAAGAAGCCCTTGGATTCCAGTTGTGGCTTCTCATAACCTGATGGAACAAGGTTCTTTTCTTCCAGGTAAATGTTCAATTGCCCGCTCTCAGATGAGCGAACATCCATAAGTTCAAAATATTCTAAAAGACCTTCAGGTAAGATTAAACGGACAAGGGTTTCGTATGCTGCTGTCAAGGGTATTCGTATTTGTTATTCCTATCCCCAAAACAAATACTTTTTTTACTCCCCCACAATTATTTTGCTTGATCCGGAACCAGTGCTCTCGGAAGAAAAGAACAATGACTCCGACGGCAGATCGCATCTTTATCCTAACAAAAAAGCCGCCCTACTTTCGTAGAACGGCTTTGGTAGCCCGTAGGGGAATCGAACCCCTGTTTCAAGAATGAAAATCTTACGTCCTAACCCCTAGACGAACGGGCCTTTTTTTTATTTTTGTTTCCCTTATTTTGGGAATGCAAAGATATAGCTTAATTGATAAATTAAAAATAAATTTTAAACTTTTTTTATTTGGTGTTGATTATGAATGCTATATATTTAATTAGCAAACAAAATAAGCCAACCGCATTGTGAATTTGCACAGGTTAAGGCTATCTTTATGGTAAAATCTACTCATATTATGAAAGCCATCTGGAACGGGGAGGTCATTGCCGAAAGCGATGATACTATTGTTGTCGAAAATAATCATTACTTTCCTATTGAAAGTGTAAAAAGCGAATACCTGGAAACTACCGGTACGCATACTACCTGCCCCTGGAAAGGGCTGGCGTCTTATTATACGCTGAACGTTAATGGGCAAAAAAACGAGGATGCCGCATGGTATTATCCACAGCCAAAAGATGCTGCAGCAAACATTACCAACTATGTTGCGTTTTGGAAAGGTGTTAAAATAACCTCATAAGGATGAAAAAATTTGATGCCATTGTTATAGGTGCTGGTCAGGCGGGGGCGCCGCTTGCCAAAAAACTAGCATTGGCCGGAATGAAAACTGTGATTATTGAAAAACGTTTTTATGGCGGCACCTGTGTTAATGATGGCTGTACCCCAACCAAAACCTGGGTGGCATCGGCAAAGGCAGCTTATATGGCGGGCAAAAGTGCCGACTTGGGTGTACCGGTAAAGAAATTTGCCGTGAACATGCCTCGTATAAAAAAGCGAAAGGACGATATCGTAATGCAGTCGCGCATTGGAGGGCAGCATGCGGCCGAGAAGATAAAAGGGCTGGATGTTGTATTTGGCGAGGCGACATTTACCGGCGATAAAACCGTTTCGGTAAAACTTAAAAACGGGAAAAAGCAAAATATCCAGGCCGATCAGATATTTTTAAATGTTGGTGCCAAGCCATTTATTCCCGAAATTGAGGGATTGGCCGAAATCAAATATCTTACTTCGACAACCATCCTCGACCTGGATTATGTGCCGGAGCATTTATTGGTGCTGGGTGGTAATTATATCGGCCTGGAGTTTGGTCAGATGTTTCGCCGGTTTGGCAGCAAGGTTACTATTTTGGAGAAATCTGAAAGAATAGTTTCGCGCGAGGATGAGGACGTATCTGCCGAAATGCAAAGGATTCTGGAGGCCGAAAACATTAATGTACTCACCAATACGCATGCTACAAAATTTAAGCAGAAAACCGGCGGTAAAATAACCGTTACTACAACCAGCAATGGCCAAGAAAAGAAGATAAGGTGCAGCCACGTATTGGTAGCAGTTGGGCGCACACCGCAAACTGAAACGCTGGGGTTAGATAAGGCCGGTGTAGAAACAGATGAAAAAGGCAACATCAAAGTAAATAGCAAACTGGAAACAAATGTGAAGGGTATTTACGCCCTTGGCGATGTAAAAGGCGGGCCCGCTTTCACACACGTTTCGTATAATGATTACGCTATAGTTTATCGCAACCTAATTGAAAAGCAAAACCTGAGTATTACCGACAGGTTGGTGCCTTATTGCATGTTCACCGATCCGCAACTGGGACGGGTGGGGATTGACGAGACTGAAGCAAGGAAACAAGGATTGGAATACAAAGTGGCCAGGCTGCCCATGAGCCACGTAGCCCGTGCCATTGAGACCGGCGATACCCGTGGTTTTATGAAGGCCATTATTGATGTTAAAACCAGGAAGATCTTAGGAGCAACAGTTTTAGGCCCCGAAGGCGGCGAGATCATGACCGTGCTGCAAATGGCTATGGAGGGTGGAATTACCTACGACACAATTCGCTATTTTATTTTTGCTCACCCATTATATGCCGAATCATTAAATAACCTGTTCCTGGCGCTTGAAGATTAGTTTTACCGCATGATTAAAGTTGACGGCATAAGCAAACAATTTGGGAAGGTTAAAGCCGTTGATGTCATCTCCTTTGAGGTACAGCCCCGGGAAAATTTGATTTTGCTGGGCACCAGCGGCTGCGGCAAAACTACAACGCTAAAAATGATTAACCGGTTGATTGAACCTACCGGCGGCAATATCTACATTAACAATCAAAATATATTTGATCAGCAGCCAGAGGTTTTAAGGCGCGGTATTGGCTACGTACTGCAAAACAACGGGTTGTTTCCGCACTATACCGTGGCCGAAAATATTGCCATAGTGCCGCAGCTGCTAAAATGGGATAAAAAGAAAACGGAAAACAGGGTTGCCGAATTGATGGAGAAACTGCACCTGGATAAACGTTATCTGCATGTTTACCCAAATGAATTGAGTGGTGGCCAGCAACAGCGCGTAGGTTTGGCCCGGGCCCTGGTGTCTGACCCTCCGGTTTTGCTGATGGATGAGCCCTTTGGCGCGCTTGATAATGTTACCCGGTCAAACATTCATAAGGAGTTTAGAGCCCTTGATGAATTGAAGCGTAAAACCATCATTATGGTTACACATGATGTGCAGGAGGCTTTTGAACTTGGCGACCGGATTTGCCTTATGGATAAAGGCAAAATTGTTCAATCTGGTACACCTGCCGAGCTATTGTTTAACCCGGCCAATGAATTTGTGGAAAATTTTCTGAAGGATCAACGCTTGCAACTGGAGTTCAGGGCTGTGCGCTTAAGCAACATTTGGGATTTGCTGCCCAAGTCGCACAAAAAGGTCGGAGCTACGCCATTGGCCGCCGATATTGATGTGTGGTCGGCGCTCGAGGGGTTTAAGTTTAGTGATCACGAAACCATAAGCATAAGTAACGACAGCGGCGAGCACAAACATGTAGGCTTCGAGCAGTTGATGGCAGCCTTTTATCAGTATAAAAACAAGCAGGGGCATGAATGAGCATCAGCAAACCTTATTTGAGTTTATGAGCCAGCAGGCCGATAAGCTTGCTGCGCAAACGCTACAGCACATTGGCCTAACGTTTATCTCGCTTTTTATTGCTGTAGTTATTGGTTTGCCATTGGGTATTTTTATTACCCGTAAAGTAAAGTTATCCGGCCCTGTATTGGGCATAGCAGGGATATTGCAAACCATTCCAAGCATCGCATTATTGGGGTTCATGATTCCTATACTGGGCATCGGCGCTAAACCGGCAATCGTGGCCCTGTTGCTTTACGCGTTGCTGCCAATTATCCGTAATACGTATACGGGCATTACCGGGGTAGACGCTTCGGTGAAGGAGGCGGCCGTTGCCATGGGGATGAATAAGTGGCAGGTTTTGTTTAAAGTAGAGCTGCCCCTTGCTATGCCGGTTATTTTGGCCGGAATCCGCACAGCTACGGTAATAAATGTGGGCGTGGCAACCCTGGCTTCATATATTGCTGCGGGCGGCTTAGGCGAGTTTATTTTCGGTGGCATTTCACTCAATAATACCAATATGATATTGGCGGGCGCCATACCGGCCGCTCTACTCGCCATCATATTTGATTTCCTCCTGTCGCGGCTGCAGAAGCTAAATTTTAAAAAGATAAAGAAAAGTACTTATGCAATGCCGGTTTTGCTGGCGGTGCTGTCCTCGTTTTATTTTATTCCATCGGCCTATGGCGGCAAGCTTACAGCGGGTTTTACGCCCGAATTTATGGGCAGGCAGGATGGCAACCTGGGCCTTCAAAGCAAATACGGCTTAAAAATCCATACCGTGGTTATCAGCGATGCGGTGATGTACAAGGCCGCATTTGAAAAACAATTGGATGTAATTAGCGGCTACTCTACCGATGGCCGGTTAAAGGCTTATGATCTGGTGGTTTTAGATGATGACAAAAATATTTTTCCTCCCTACTACGCTGCGCCAATCGTGCGGGATGAATCCCTGAAAAAATATCCTGACCTGGAAAAGACATTAAACCTGCTTTCGGGTAAAATAAATGATTCCATTATGACGGAATTAAACTACCGTACCGACTATCTTCACCAAAGCCCCGAACGGGTGGCAAAGGATTTCCTGGAGGCTAATAAACTGTATAAACCATCCCGCGAGAGGACTGCCGGGATCATTCGTATTGGCTCAAAAATATTTGGCGAGCAATACATCCTGGCCAACATCTACAGTATGTTAATAAAGGGATATACCAATTATGATGTTGCCACTAAAACGGGTCTTGGGGGCACCAAAATTTGTTTTGATGCTTTAACTAATGACCAGATAGACTTTTATCCAGAATACACGGGTACCGGCTTGCTGGCCATTTTGCAGGCGTCGCCAAAAACGGTTGCCGAAGTAGCAAAAAGTAAGGATAGCACTTATGATTATGTGCAGCAGGAATTTGAAAAACGTTACCAGGTAAAATGGCTCAAGCCTATTGGTTTTAATAATGCCTATACATTAATGATGCGCAGGCAGCAAGCAAAAAAGTTAAGTATTAAAACAATTTCAAACCTTAAACGATATTTGAATAGTAAGTAATTAGATGGATTTAGCTGATTGTTATAAAAAAGTTAGGCTGCGAACGGAGCAGATTTGCAGCCCGCTGCAAACCGAAGATTACGTGGTGCAGCCTGTAGTTGATGTTAGTCCGCCTAAATGGCATATCGGGCACGTTACCTGGTTTTTTGAAACCTTTATCCTGAAGCCGTATTTCATGGGCTACCAGGAATTTAATCCCAACTATAATTACGTTTTCAATAGCTATTATGAAACGGTAGGCAACCGCGTTATCCGTACCGACAGAGGCAATTTAAGCCGCCCTACAGTTGCCGATATTTACCAGTACCGGGCCTATGTGGATGAGGCCATGGCTAAGTTCCTGTGCCAGGAACCATCCGCAGAAGTGAGGGAATTGCTCATCCTCGGCTTTAACCACGAGGAACAGCACCAGGAACTTTTATTAACAGATATTAAATACATTTTAGGGCATAACCCATTGTTCCCGGCTTATGACGATAGGTATGTATCGCCAAAAATCTCAACGGCTGAAAGCGCCGATTTCGTTAAAATGAATGAAGGTGTTTATGAGATAGGCTATAGTGGTGAAGGTTTTTGTTTCGATAACGAACTTAACCGGCATAAAGTTTACTTAAATTCATATGAGATAAGCCCCAACCTGGTAACCAATACCGAATACCTGGAGTTTATTGGTAGTGGGGGATATCACGATTTTCGCCACTGGCATGCCGAGGGTTGGGATTGGGTAAATACCCATAAAATAGAAGCTCCGCTTTACTGGCATCTAATTGACGGCGAATGGCATAACTATACTTACCATGGCTTGGGTCTACTTGGTTTAAAGGATCCGGTTTGCCATATCAGCTATTTTGAGGCCTATGCTTACGCCTCGTGGAAAGGACTAAGGTTGCCTACTGAATTTGAGTGGGAGGCAGCTGCAACAAAATTCAGATGGGGTAAAAGCTGGGAGTGGACGGAAAGTTCGTACCTTCCTTATCCCGGGTTTGCAAAAGCACCGGGTGCAATAGGCGAGTATAACGGCAAGTTTATGGTAAACCAAAAAGTATTGCGCGGCGCATCAGAAGCAACATCGCCGGGCCACAGCAGGATAACTTACCGCAATTTTTTTCAAACACATTTACGTTGGCAGTTTACCGGCATCAGGCTTGCAAGGTAACTGCACAAAACAGCACGATATGGACTCAACCTTTGTACAAACAAATTTAACGGCAGTATCAAACGCAAAAACAAACTCGTTTTATAATGATGTTATAGCCGGCTTGCACGGAACCCCGAAGCGTTTAAACTCAAAGTATTTTTACGATGCCAATGGCGATAAACTTTTTCAGGAACTGATGAACTGCGAGGAGTATTATCCAACTAATTGCGAACTGGAAATATTTTCGGAAAAAACAGACGAGATTACCAGCGCCCTTATTGCCGATGGTGATGCTTTTGACCTGATAGAACTGGGCGCCGGGGATGCGATGAAATCAACCTACCTGCTGAAAGACTTGCTGGATAAAAAGGCCGAGTTTACTTACCTGCCTATTGATATATCGGATAATGTAATCTCATACCTCAATATTACCTTACCTGTTACGTTGCCCGGCTTAAATATAAAAGGACTTAACGGCGAGTATTTTGATATGCTTAAAAAGGCAGCATCTATATCACCAAGACGAAAAGTAGTGCTTTTTTTAGGGTCGAACATTGGCAATATGCCCGTGCCCGAAGCTATTGAGTTTTGCAGGGAATTACGCAACCACCTTTCTGAAGGCGATATGGTGCTGATTGGGATGGACCTTAAAAAAGATCCTAAAGTTGTACTGGCGGCCTATAACGATAAAGAGGGCATCACCAAAAGATTTAACCTTAACCTGCTGGAGCGTATTAACCGCGAATTAGAGGGCAATTTTGATGTTGCCAAATTTGATCATTATCCAACCTACGATCCGGAAACCGGTGCATGCAAAAGCTACCTTATTAGCCTGGAAGATCAACTGGTAACCATCGGTGGTAAAGAAACAATCTCTTTTCAAAAAGATGAATACATCTATATGGAGATTTCTCAAAAATTCACCATTATGCAAACTGATCAGATTGCCATAAATGCCGGATTTGCGCCGGTAACCCAGTTTTTTGATGGTAAAAAATGGTTTGTTGATGCTGTTTGGGTTGCGGCATAGGCTTTGGTAAATGCCTTGCTTTTAAAGGTATATATTTTATAAACCGTGTTGGTTGTTGGTTTTAAACCGGCAACCTTTTTTTGTATTTAAACCTGTAAAACCGGTTTCGGAGATTGTAATGCGGTACAAAAACAGCTAACTTTTTAGCAATGCATACAGCTATAGATTTGAGTTGGAGCTTGCCGAAGCCCAACGCTTTCACTTGAGAATCTATAGTTGTAATTAATACAATTATTAATCGCCTTGCCTCCCTTAATTTTTCTTGTGTATATCAGGTTTTATTGGTAAAATAGTACTATATTAATGTTAATTTTTGTTTATTGCTGTTTATCAGCAATATATTCGGCTTTTTAAGTGTATTATTTACACTAATTCTGATAGGAAATATTTTTTCAATTTGTTTTATTTTGACGTTTATTTAATTATAATTGTTAAATAAACACTAATAATATCCTGCAGGGTTTTATTGCTACTACCAATTAAAGACGAAGCCGAAAATCTAAAAGAGTAGGCAATTACCATTTATTCTAAATTTTTTATGAAAAGATATTTTTCACTGGCCACGCTTTGCATAATTCTCGCAACGGGAATAATAATAAGCTGCAAAAAAAACGAAAAGCTTAATAACACTACGCAAACAGAAGTGCCGCTGGTTAGTAAGGCCAAAACCATCAATGCATTAGCCGGTGCTACCGGCATTCACGATCCATCTACCATAATTAAGCGCAACGGGGTTTATCATATCTGGGGTACCGGTAATCAGATATATCACCTTACCTCAACCGATTTAATAAAATGGACAACGGCTTCAACGGTTTTCGCTTCAGGTACCTGGCCCAGCTGGATAAACACGTACGTTTCTAACTTTGGAGGCAATTTTTGGGCGCCGGAATGTATTTACATGGGTGGCAAGTATTATATGTATTACTCTGTTTCGATGGGTGCAAGGCCTTGCGCAATAGGCGTAGCAACCAGTACCGATTTAACTACATGGACAGACCAGGGTATGGTTGTTTATTCAGATAATAATACTGTATACGGTTCTATCGATCCTTCGGTCTTCGCTGATGCCAGCGGTAACTACTGGATGACTTTTGGTTCGCACTTAACGGGGATCTGGATAGCCCAGATAAACCCCTCAACAGGTAAAAGACTTAATAGCACGGTTAAAAACATAGCCGGCAGCAGTAGCAGCGAAAATGAAGCATCATATGTAATCAGGAATGGCAGTTATTATTACCTGTTTTACAATAAGGGTATTTGCTGTAACGGTACCAGTAGCACCTATTACGTGCAAATGGGCCGGTCAACCAGTCCCAATGGTACCTATGTTGATAAAAACGGCGTTAATTTGCTCAGCGGCGGCGGTACTACAGTATTAAGTACATCAGGTAAATATATCGGCCCCGGGCAGGTGGGTTACTATACCGAAAACGGGTTCAATTTTCTTACCTATCATTATTATGATGGCAATAACAATGGTACGCCTACATTGGCAGTTGGTAATATGGGTTGGTCGGGCGGCTGGCCCTTTATAACCCAGGATTGGATTGCCGCCGGACGTTATAAAATTATAAATAGCAACAGCGGTAAAGTTTGGGATGACTGGGGATGTACAGGGGCTTCGCAACAAGCTATAGCACAAAATACAAGCAATGGGCTTTTATGCCAGCAATGGGATTTTACTGCTCTTGGAAACGGTGTTTTTAAAATAACATGCGCGCAAGGCGGTTTAGCTGCAGATGTTGTTAATTGCAATGCGGCAAACGGGGCTCCGCTGGACCTGTATGCTTATCTCAATAATAATTGCCAGAAGTTTGATTTGTCAAGGGCTGGTAACGGCAACTTAGTATTTACTCCTTTGAATGGCAACCGCGTTGTTGAGGTGCCAAATGCATCAACGGCCGATGGAGTTCAGCTTGGGCTATTTGATTATAACGGATCGACGTGCCAGCAGTGGACAGTGGCCACTCCATAACAATAGCAGATTTATTATGTAAGCAAGATCGATAAGCGCTGTTAATAGTTGCTTCATAATAATACACTATAAACAAAAAGCTGTTTTTGCAAATAAAACAGCTTTTTGCTTATTACAACAGCTTAGGGTTCAGTTCAGAATCTATCAGCCCGCCAATAGGTTTGCCCATCAGCCATTTGTGATGATCATTTTTTTGCCAGTCGTTTTTGTAGGGCGTGATGCGTGCGCCATCGGCTATATAAATAACGGTCATTACTTCGCGCATTTTATCGGAGTTGTTGCCCGGCGCATTGTGAATAGTAAAACCCCGGTGCCAGGTGGCATCGCCTGCTTTCATGGTTTGCGCCCTGCTTATCGGGAAGCCTTTCTTTTTTACATAGTCGTCAAACGCCGACTCTGACTCGTCTGAGATTTCATGATTAAATACTGCGCCATTGGTATAGGAGTTTGATGCAAAAGTAAGCATGCCCATATCTACGTCAATATCAACCAGCGGCATCCACATGGTTACTGTATTATTGGTATCTATCGGCCAGTAATATTGGTCCTGGTGCCATGGGGTGGGGCCTCCGCCGGCTTCTTTAAACAAGGCCTGGTCATGATATAGACGTACATTTTCAACTCCCATCAGGTCGGCAGCAATTTTGGCCATTCGTTTGGCAAAAACAAAGCGTTTTACATTGGCATCCACCTGCCATAAGTTCATGATCTGTAAAAATGCCTTGCCGTAAGTATCTCTGTCTTGCAGTTTGCGTTTTTCGGTATTGTACCTTTCAACAGCATCTACAATCACCGGGCGGTAAACTATAGTTTCTTCTTTTGAAAGTATATTTTGAATTAAGG
Organism: Mucilaginibacter sediminis; assembly: GCF_051903035.1. NCBI lineage: Bacteria > Pseudomonadati > Bacteroidota > Sphingobacteriia > Sphingobacteriales > Sphingobacteriaceae > Mucilaginibacter > Mucilaginibacter sediminis. Next base: position 4,356,567 of record NZ_CP170602.1, on the reverse strand, counting down.
TATGCCCCTTTTTGCGGAACTCCAGAATGTTTTCTTCCGGTAATTTGATAAAATCATCCAGCGCTGACAGCTCAGAAACCTTTGCATTCATATTTTTTTTAGTTTATATTCAAAGTAAGTTTAACTTTAGCTGACAAAAAATGAAATGAATGGTGTAATTGTGGATTATTTTATCCATAACCTAACTTTTTAATAAATCATACGTTAAAATATGCAATGATAAAAGCCTCATACGAAGTTCTTCAGCCCTCTGTTAGTCAATCGTTCCTTGTCAAAAAATTTGATAAGCTGGCGTTTGACGCGCCTTACCATTTTCACCCCGAATATGAACTGACATGTATTTTAAAAGGGAGTGGTAAACGGTATGTGGGCAGCCATATGGAAGATTTTGTATCAGATGATCTGGTGTTGCTTGGCCCCAATTTGCCCCACTGCTGGAAACTGGATATTGCCAATGTTTCGCCCGAGGAGGCAAGCGCCATTGTAATTCAGTTTAATGATGCGTTTTTGGGCGACGACTTTTTTAACAAGTTTGAATTATTGCACATTAAAAAGCTGTTTCAAAAAAGCGGTTGCGGTGTAGCATTCCATTCAGAAACGCAGCAGGAGGTAAAGCAGATGCTGCAAAGCCTGGTTGAAGAAAAGAGCAATTTTAGGGTATTGATAGGCTTGTTGGAGATATTGCAGCGCCTGGCTTCATCTGACGAATATATTTTGCTTGATCAGCACCGCGTTATAGCCGAGCGTTCGACAGCCGAGCAGGAGCGCATTAACCCCGTATTTGCTTACCTGGTAGAAAATTTCAGGAAACAGGTGTCGTTGGATGCCGCAGCAAGTATTGCCAACATGACCACCAATGCTTTTTGCAAGTACTTTAAAAAAGTAACCCGCAAAACATTTATGGAAACTATAATTGAATACCGGCTTAATTACGCTATACAGCAGTTGGTGCAAACCGATAAGCCTATTTCAGAAATATCCTATGAAAGCGGGTTTGGCGATGTATCCCATTTTTATAAAATGTTTAAGGCCAAAATGAATTTAAGCCCGCTTAATTACCGCAAAAGATTTATGCGAAACCTTGCAGGCAGCGCCAAAAAGTTATCTGCATAATAAACTCAGGTTACATTAATTATACCGCGTTTTATTGCATATATTACCAGGCCCACAAGGTTTTTTGACCCCGTTTTTTCAAATAAACGTGCCCGGTACCCTTCAACGGTGCGTACGCTCAGGAAAATTTTATCGGCTATTTCCTGATTTGAGTATTCCTGGCAAACCAGCTTCAGTACTTCAATTTCGCGCTCGTTTAAATCGGCTTTGTTAGGCGCGATGCTTTCGGAATGGTCATTACCTACCAGTTGCTTAATAAGGGTGATTGACAGGTGCTCGTTAAAATAAAAACCCTTATTATGCACAGTAGATACTGCTTCAATAATTTCTTCCGGTTCGGCATTTTTTAGCAGGTAGCCCGATGCGCCTGCTTTCATCATATCAACAATATACTTGTCTTCGTTAAACATCGATAGTGCCAGTATCTTGATGGTTTTATGCTGCTGATGCACCAGAGCTGCTGTTTGGATACCATCCATTTCGGGCATTTTAATGTCCATCAAAAGCACATCGGGCGTTTGGGTTGTTAATAAACCCATCAATTCTTTACCGTTTGAAGCTTCAAGTATCAAGTCGAAATTTTCGCAATCTTCAAGGGTGGCTTTTAAACCATTCCTGAAAATTTTATGATCATCTACTATACCTAATTTAATTGTACCCATTGAATAACAAATAGTTGGCTAAAGATAGATTAAAGATACAAAACTAAACTATTTTTAATTTAATAGTGGTAAGACTACCACTTAATGGCTTGCTATAAATATTTATATCACCGTTTATAAGCTGTACCCGGCTCTCAAGGTTTTTAATACCAAAGCCCCTCTTAACTTCGGCAAGGTTAAAACCAATGCCGTTGTCTTTAAATTCCATCACCATAAAATTGCTTTCTTTGTTGATAGAAAGATGGATAACCGAGGCATCCGAGTGCTTAATGGCGTTACCAAAAAGCTCTTGGGCTATGCGGTAAAGCGTAAGTTCAATCTCCTGCGGAAACCGCTGATCGGGCATGTTTTTGCTGAACTTTACTTTAATATGGGTAGTTTGCTCAACCTTGTTTGCCAATGCCTCAACAGCAACCAGTAGCCCATAATCGGTGAGTACCGGCGGTAAAACGTTGTGGATAATATTGCGTATCTCCTGGATGCATTCGTCGGTAAGCCTGCGGGTATCGGCCAGGAGCGGCTGGGTGGCATCGGTGGTGCAGTTTTTATCCAGCCGATGCAGGTTGAGTTTTATGGCGGATAGCACCTGGCCCACGCTGTCGTGCAAATCTTCGGCCAGGCGTTTACGTTCGCTTTCCTGGGTTTCAAAAACGGCAGCCATCAGGTCGCTTTGGCGCGCGTCATGCAAGGCTCGCAGTTCAACCTGGTTTTTGATCATCTTACGCTGGTAAATAATCACGAAAAAAAATAAGCAGGTGATTAATACAACCACCACTAATGTGCCGATAATTAATACCGGGATCAGGTTGTTTTCTGGGGCTGGCAAAGTAGTCCTATTGAAAATAATGTGTTTGCAATTATGTTGGTAATACTGTTAATGATAAGGTAATTATGCCGATCATTTACCGGTATCTGTGTTAATAGCATAAATAAAAAAATATTAACCGCAGAATAGAACAATACCCCAGCATTTATCCAAAAGAAACCCTGTTTTTCAATGTCGATGTATTCTAAAGGATTTAGCAACTGGTAAAAATAAATCAAAGACAATATAATCAATGATATACTTAAAGCGGTATTTGATACCGTTGGATATTCAAACAAGTTACTGTTAAAACAAACCATTAGTAAAAAGGTGGTAATGGCAACTACAATGGCAAATTTTTTAAGTACCGATTTTTTATATAAGTGATAATATATGTATGAAAAAAAAATTAGTGAGATTAATACATTAACATGAATTACAGGCATGTTATTTTTTGCGCCGTTTTTTGCCATCAACCACATAATGGGATCAAAAGTGCAGGATATAACAAAGTAAACGATGGAAACTTTTAACAGTTTGTCAAGGCGTTTATAATTAAAAATTCCGGCCAAAACCGGCATAAACCCCGAACATGTCGAAGCAATATCCAAAGTAATATCTAAAGCCATTACCCTATACCCTTTTGCTTTGTTTATACTATTATTTATGATCCAGTTAAAATATTTTGCGGGCATCCAGAAGAGCCCGGGCATGGATGCGACTGATTCCCAACTATATCGTCACTTGTAGAAGCTGCCGTTAACTTAAATGTCTTTATCTCTGTAGATACGGCAGCAACTTCTTTTTTTACCTCTCCTGGTAATTGGTCCTGCCCATCTGCCCGCACGCCTGTTATCACAAATCGTTTTTCACCTTCGGCATTAGCAACAACTCTGATGAAGAAGTTTCCAACTGAAATCCAAAATTTTTGCCAGCCTGTAAGGTGTTGCTTGTTAGCGTAATAAATGCGAATGCCTAAGCAACCTTCTTGTTGTAGTATAGTATTCAATATTTTTTGCCCGAAAAATTGTGATACCACTTCATTGGGATGGCGATGACGGTGATTAGCGGTCCATTTAGCTGCAAGTTCAAGATCGATGGGGGCGCCTTCGTCGCCGGTAATTGGGTTAGTGTCTCTTGTTGGTTTGGTTTCCATGATTGATTTAGTATAGAGGGTTAGGAATTAGTTTGGCTAAAACTAAGATTAATAAGTTGTTATTTCAACAGGGATACAAGTTTTGGCTGTTACTTCAGTTCATGGAGTGTTTTTATAATTGGTTCATTTACAGCATACAACAAACTTTTTTGTTTTTTACACCGGGAGTATATTACGTATTTCTACGCAGCAAAAACTGTAGTAGTACGCAGGATGATATTTGGGGATTATCATAAAATTGAAATAACAGCCTGGAATTTGGTTTTAACAAATATTAACAATTATTAATCGGTGCGAAATGAGGTATTATAATAATTATATATTACATTGCATTTGTATTAATATACATCCATAAGTAATTAATCAAATTAAAAACCATAAACCAATTAAAATGAAAACAGAAATGTTGAGTACCGTGCTTGACCCTACCACTGTAGGTGAATTCATTACGGAAGACTATTATCGCGAACTTGCTCAGAACTTCAGAACTAAATTTCCATCAGAAGCCCGTTTTGTGAACTTGTCTAAATTGGCCGTTGAGACTGTTCTTAGTGACAGCAATGTATCGGGCATTAAATTCATGAATGGCCTTACTGATGTAAATGACCCATCATCAAGAATACTGGTGCTCATACCTGCCAATTACACCATGAACAACAGCCTACCAAATGCCATTATTAATAAGGATGGCTTTATCACCAATACAGGCGAGGTGATTTCATTAGAGAAAACCTGGCAAGTACTTTTTAACCACGTGCTTAACTTTAAGAAGCTTGATGCGGGCATGCATTACACAAAAATTAACCGGGGATCGTTTTTAGGCAGAAAATTATTGACGGCGCTTGCTGAAGAGGCTGGTAATGATAACTTAATCTATACTTTTGGATACAATATCGAGATGAATTATCCTTATAAAGCGCTAATATATCCAGAAACGAATGCTTTCTTAATAGGCGATCAATCAATGCCATGCCCTGGATCTGCCGGTTGTCCTGGTAGCACCAGTTCAGATCCTTGCGCCCTTACCCGTATAGCAACCAATTTTGCCGGTAAAGAAGCCGATAACCAGTTGAATGTACTCAGAGGTTTCAGAGATAAAATATTACAGGAAAAACTCAACGGCGCCGAAATTGAAAAATATTATACAATTTCTGCATCTCTGCTTGAAGCCATTGATAAGGAACAAAACAAGGCCGTTATATTTAAAGAAATTTATGACAGGTATATCCAAACGTCAATTGCTTCCATAAATAATAACGATGAGGTTACGGCTTACAGCCTTTTCCAGGAAGCAATGCAGCATTTAACGAATACCTACTTATATCAATAAATATTTCTTCCAGATAAAGAGAGCGTCTTTTCCGTAGGAAAAGGCGCTTTTTGCGTTTAAGGGGGTTCGCGTAAAGGCGCCGAGGCGAAAATTGATTTGCTTATTTTTTTGTTAAAAGCCGTCTAAATTTGATGTATGTATCTTTCAATACTTCTAATGAAGCAAAAAACCACGCGTCATTGCGAGTACATATCAGGATATCCCTGAAAAAAAATGGGGATGACGTGCAACAGATACGGGCAAACAAATGTTCTAAACTACCGTCATTGCTAGGTACGAAGCAATCCCGAACTATGTGGGACTTAGCATGTCTGGGATTGCTTCGTACCTCGCAATGACGGATTTCTATAATGATAATCAACAACTTAAAACCATGTCATTGTAAGGCGCGAAGCAATCCCGAACTATGCGGGATTTAGCTTGTCGGGATTGCTTCGTACCTCGCAGTGGCGGATATTTGATATTGATAGTCAATAATTTACAATCACGTCATTATAAGGTAGATATCAGGATTTTGCGAATTCCCCTTTCAAGAGGGCGGAGAGGTGTGTTTATGCACGTGCAATGAAACGCGGAAAAACACACCCCTGCCTGCGACCCCAAGCACTTCTCGCTGATTGTTTTGTTTTACTTAAAAATATTAACCCCAGTAGTGTACCACCCCGTACCATGGTGTACCAGGGCGTGCCACCCCGTACCAGGATGTGTCAGGGTGTATCACTTTTACCGGTACAGTACACTTTGGTGCTAAAAGAAACCTGGTACCGCACTTTCCACCCCGCCCTCTCTCGACAAGGGGATGAAAATACATCTGATAATCAATAGCTTATAAGGATGTGCTTGTAAGTTGTTGACTATCAGTGTTAAATATCCGTCATTGCGAGGAACGAAGCAATCCCCGACATACTCAGTCCCACATAGTTCGGGATTGCTTCATACCTCGCAATGATGGGAGTTTAGTACATTCGTTTAACTATATCCGTAGCACGTCATAACGATTTTTTTCGGATTTGACCTGATATGTACTCGCAATGACGGTCTGTTTTTTCTTTAGGAACCTCTTAGTGATCCCGGTAGCCTTTGCGCGAAATTAAATTTTCAATATTTCCCACAAACCCAACAACATTGTTTTAAATATCATACCTCCGCGTATTTCTACGCAGCAAAAACTGTAGTAGTACGTTTTCAATCGCGTACAATCATAGGGCCTAAAACAGTAGTAGCAACGTTGATAAGGGCTTTTTTTAGTGAAACCTTTGACATAACAAAACAGCGGTTCAAACAGCAGGGCTGTAAAAAGTTATGGAGCATGCCGAAAATCCAATCAAAGAGTAGGCGGGAAGAAAAAATCTAAAAACAAAAACCTATGAGCTTTACTATTAAAGGCAACCTACGCGGTTTGCTATGTTCTGATTGCGAGCTGCCGGTATCGGGCAACTCGGTAAAGGTTTACAAGACCTTCGATAGGGCCAACGAAACCCGCCTGGCCGTGGCCGATGCCAAACAAACGTTTCACCAGGTTACCGATGCCGAACTGAAAGAAAAAGAAAAACTATTTATAGCCGAAGGCAAACTCCAGGATAACGGCGATTTTGTGATTGAGATAGGTGACAAAAGCGGCTACGATGGAGGCACGGTAGATGTTGACTGGTATTGCGGCAATACCCCCATAAAAATAGGACCGGGGCCTAAAAAAGATCTTTCGCTGCAGTTTCATATTACTACCCTGCAACCGGCTTTCAAGCAAACCGAAAGCGGGCAGGTTGCTTTTTTTGAATACAGGATAGACCCTAAATGGTTTTGCCGGATCCTTACCTTATTAGATATCTGGGTGGTTTGCGGAATAGTTACCGACTGCGAAACTAAAAAGCCATTATCAGGTGTTAAAGTATTTGCCTACGATGTGGACCTGATACAGGACGATACTTTGGGTAATGCCTATACAGATAGCAATGGCAAATTCACCATCGTATATCCGGGCGCCAATTTCAGGCAAACCCTGCTTTCGCCATTTTTAAATGTAGAGTGGCCCGCCGGCCCGGATTATTATTTCAGAGTGGAATCTTCGTCGGGTGCCGTTTTGTTGCAGGAAGATCGTACCCGCGGCCGCCAAACCGACAGGCATAACGCGCATAATTGTTTCTGCGTAAAACTTTGCATAAAAGATGGCGGCATTTATACCAGCGATGTGCCCTGGTTTACATCGGTAGGCAAGTTCAATATCACCTCAGATATTGATGCCACCGGCAAAACGCTTACCACAAAATCGGGCGTTGGAGGCGTAGGTTATGGTTTCTTTAACTCGGTAAACCTGGTTGGCTATGCAACCAAAAAAGTACCGACAGCGCCTGCAAGCGCATTACACTACCGCTTTTTATACTCGTTGGATAACGTGAATTACAGCCCCGTTACCGCCGCCCAGATGGACCCTACGCAGCTTAAAGTTGCCACCCGCCAAATTACGTGGAATGGTGGCCCTGCATTTCAGAATGTAATGATAGATCTTGGACAGCCGGCATCGGTACCGGATAGCATACCGGCCGATAATTTCCCCAGCCCAATTGCCGATCACGTGCTTCATCCCGACGCCAATGGCTGGATAAGGGTTGATCAGCCTGCACTTGACAATGGTTTTTACGGCCCGCTGGTTTTACTAAACACCAATACCATTATTGGCGGTGGCGATGCCAGCGCCGGTTTAACCCCTGGCAGCCCGGTTGGCGCGGCAAATCAAAAAAACGGCACCATGCTGTATATTAAGTTTCAAACCACGGATGATCCGGCCAATCCTGCATCTACCAATTTAAAAACACAATCTATCATCGGTAAAATATATGTAAACAACTGGAACGAGGTAAGCCTGCTTAAACTGGAAGAGCTGTTTGCCGGTGGCGGTAGCGGTTGTACCCCGGTACAATCACAAGCCCATGTTGATTATACAGTTGACCATGAATTGATAGGCAGCTGGAACATCGGCATATGGTCGAACGCGATAGGTAGTGTATCTGGTTTACCATCGGGCAATGTGCCAAGGGGAGATGCCGCGGTATATAACCTTGCAACTGCAGCCCTGTCGCCGGCATTTAATACCTGGCCGTCATGCGCTTACAGTTTAACCCTAAACACTGTACGTAAGTTAACCACAGGCGACTGGAACGATTATGTAAAAACAAACCAGGTTATTTTTTGCAAGTAATTAAATCTATCTATACATAAGGGTATCGCTTAACCGGGATACCCTTTTTGTATTAAAACAATCGTAGTATATAGGAAAACTCATATACCAGGAACACAATTACCAGCACGGAGTGAAATACCTTATTATCCACCTTCATGGCAACCATACATAACACAAAATGACTAATGTTACGAATGGGGTATTCCAACGTATAGTGGCTGTAATAAGCCTGCCCTTTTATAAAAGTATCCACCATATCTAACAGGTAACTTGCCCCTAATATGCCGAATATCCATTTGCGGCGCGAATAAAAGTAATCTTTGTAATCCTTATAATCGTTCAGGTCTTCGGGGTATAGCAGGGCGCATACGCTGTAATAAATTACGATGTAAAATATCACGAAAAAATACTCCAGGAACAGCCAGTGTTTAATATCGTGCAGGTTAAACTCCCACCACCAAAAATGCAGCAGCAACAGGAACATGTAAAAGGCCCAAAGGTTGTGCACCCAATAAGGTTTATTGCGCCCCGGATGCTGAATTTGCTTAGCAGCCCCTTTGAGTAAATGGGTAATGCTAAGGCCCAGTATAATACCAATAACAGATTTGATGTGGCTGAAAAAATCCATAGATAGCAATGTGGATGGTAATAGTTAAATGTAGATATTTGAGAGATGGATTTAAAGCAAAAATTTTAATTGTGATGCGGCATTGCCATGAATTAGGATATTAAAGACAAATTGTTTAGCCAATTGGTGATTGGAATTATTTTTGGAAAATACCATAGATAAGACAGTAAACGCCATTTAATACAAAACGCTATGTTATGACGAAAACCATGATGCTGGGCTTATTATTTTTTGCATGTGCAATAGGGCTTACAAGTTGTAATTCTGAAGTACATAACGCTTCCGCAAGGCTGCCACGAAATTTAAGTGAAGCGTTACTATACCTTAAGCAAGACTGGCCAGCAAGTGACCTGGAACGTTTTAAAAAACAGCCAGAGCGTGATGCAGTAACTGATTCACATTTTGGGAAAGGTTTATGGATCAGGAACCACTGGATTAGAGGAGGACGGGACACAGCATTAGTGAAATACTTCGTCTCAATTGGAGTACATAGCGCCGATGACATGTCGTCTATAATTTTAACCTCGCTGCACAGGAGCCTTAATAAAAAGGATATTGACCTGAACGGACAAGTTGAGGAAGATAAAGCGTATTGGAAGCTTGTAATTGATTGCGCTGAAGAAGAAAGAAAAGAAGCAGTTGCATTCTATAGCAAATCAAAGGTCGGTGATTTAGTTAAGATCTATATGCCTGTCGACACCAGCTACAATAATATGAACGCTGTTCAATACCAATGCCCCAATAATGAATGGACATTTAACGCTCAAAAAGATTTATTCCTAAAAGGAAAGATCACTGAAAAATACTTCATAAATAGTCCGGAAAATGTGTTCGTCAAGGTTCAAATAATAAGTATGAGCCAAAGGGGCATCAAGATATTTTCGGAAGAGGCAAACGTTGGAAAGATATTGAATTTTGGCCTTGCCGGGTTGAGAATAAAATAGGCCATTGTTCATCCTTTTAAATAAAGCATGAACAACAACGTTTCAATCCTACAGCCCCCTAAAAAATCGCCTCCGCTATCCTCTTAGTCGGGCCTGCGTTGCTCATGGTGTAAAAATGCAGCACAGGCACACCAAAAGCCATTAACTCGCGGCATTGTTTTATCATCCATTCCACACCGATATCCCGCACATCTTTTTCTGATTTGCAGCCGTTAACCGCGTCGCATAAATCTTCGGGCATATCAATATGGAAGGTTTTTGCTAAACCGATTAACTGTTTTGAATTGGTAACAGGTTTTAAGCCCGGTATAATAGGAACATTGATTCCATTGGCCCGGCAATTATTTACAAAATCAAAATATTTATGATTGTCAAAAAACATTTGTGTAACGATGAAATTCGCGCCCATATCTACCTTTTGTTTCAGGTATTTAAAGTCGGTTTTAAGGTTTGGTGCTTCAAAATGCTTTTCGGGATAGCCGGCAATGCCGATACAGAAATCGGTTTTCAGGCTATCGTCGTTATGCTCATGCAGGTAAATGCCGTTGTTCATATTTACCACTTGCTGCAGTAAATCAGTAGCATAGTTATGGCCGTTAGGCGTTGGCACAAATGAAGCATCACCCCGGCGTGCATCGCCACGCAAAACCAATACATTCTCGATACCTAAAAATTGCAGATCGACCAAGCCATTCTCTGTCTCATCCTTGGTAAAACCACCGCACAACAAATGCGGAACGGTATCTACCTTGTACTTATTCATGATAGCCGCGCAGATGGCGATAGTGCCCGGGCGTTTGCGATAGCTCAGCTTCTCTAATAAGCCGTTATCATGTTGCTTGTAGATAAAATCCTCGCGCAACGATGTAACATCAATAAACGGTGGTTTAAACTCCATCAGCGGGTCAATAGCATCGTAAATACCTTGAATGCTCTGCCCTTTTAAAGGAGGAATAAGTTCAAAAGAAAAAAGTGTTTTGCCTTTTGCATTAGCAATATGTTCCGTTATTTTCATTGTTTGTTCTGGTACGAGTTTCTTATTATATCCGTCATTGCGAGGTACGAAGCAATCCCCGATTTGCAAATCCGCCCTGTATAGTTGGGGATTGCTTCGTACCTCGCAATGACGGTTTGTTTGTTACTATCAATAATTAATGTTTGGACCTAACCAGCGTTCAACCTCTTCTAAAGGAAGTTTTTTTCGCAAAGCATAATCCTCCACCTGGTCCTTACTTATCTTACCAAGTCCAAAATACCTGGCCTGAGGATGCGCGAAATAGAACCCACTGACCGATGCCGCCGGTGTCATCGCTAAACTCTCCGTCAGGTGCATTTTGGCGTTATCTTCTGCTTTTAGCAACTCAAACAGGGTTGTTTTTTCCGTATGGTCCGGGCAGGCAGGATAGCCTGGAGCCGGGCGGATGCCTTGATATTCCTCTTTGATTAAATCGTCGGTGCTTAGTTGTTCGCCCTTGCTGTAGCCCCAGTATTCTTTACGTACCAGTTCGTGCATTTTTTCGGCAAAGGCCTCGGCAAGGCGGTCGGCAAGGGCTTTGGCCATAATGCTGTTGTAATCGTCATGGTCGGCCTCAAATTCGGCAACCAGTTCATCGCAGCCTATGCCCGTGGTTACAGCAAAGCCGCCAAAGTAATCGGGCACGCCGCTTTCTTTTGGTGCGATAAAATCTGATAGTGCATAATACGGGTCGCCCTTAACCTTTTCGGCCTGTTGGCGCAGGGTGTGAATGCGGGTTAATAAAGTTGTGCGGCTCTCATCAGTGTACAATTCAATGTCGTCCCCAACACTATTGGCCGGCCAAAACCCGATAACGCCATTGGCGTGCAGCAATTTTTCTTTTACTATTTTGTTTAACAATACCTGTGCATCGTCAAAAAGCTTTTTGGCTTCATCACCCACAAATTTATCGGCAAATATCTTAGGATAGCTGCCGCGCAATTCCCAGGTGTGAAAAAAGGGTGTCCAGTCGATATATGGAACTAATTCTTCCAGTGGATATGATTCAAATACTTTGGTACCGGTAAACGTTGGCTTTGGTGCTACATCACCATCCAAACTGATCTGGAAGCGGGCCTGCCTTGCCTGGTCGATGGTAACAAAACGCTTGTCCGATTTTTTATTCAAATGCGCTTCGCGCGATTTGGCATACTCTTCCTTGATCCCTTGAATATAGGCATCACGGCCGTCGCGGTTCATCAGGCTGCTGCATACAGTAACACTGCGCGATGCATCCAACACGTGGATTGCGGCGCCCGAGTAATGCGGATCAACCTTAACAGCCGCGTGAATACGCGAGGTAGTAGCCCCGCCAATAATCAGCGGAATTGTAAAACCTTCGCGCTCCATTTCTTTAGCAAAATGGACCATCTCATCCAGCGACGGCGTAATCAAACCACTAAGGCCGATAATATCAACATTTTGTTTTTTAGCTTCTTCAATAATGCGCTGTGCCGGTACCATTACGCCCAGGTCAATAACCTCGAAATTATTACAGGCCAATACTACACCTACAATGTTTTTACCAATGTCGTGCACATCGCCTTTTACGGTAGCCATCAATATTTTACCGGCATTGGCACGGCTGCCGCTACTATCTTCACCGGCATCAATAACCCGTTGTTTTTCAAGTTCGATAAATGGCAGCAGGTATGCCACCGCCTTTTTCATAACGCGGGCTGATTTTACTACCTGTGGCAAAAACATTTTGCCTGCGCCAAATAAGTCGCCCACTATGTTCATTCCGTCCATCAGGGGGCCTTCTATAACCTCCAGTGGTTTGCTGTAAGTTTGGCGGGCTTCTTCCACATCGTCATCCAGGTATTCAATAATACCTTTTACCAAGGCATGCGATAGTCTTTCCTGTACAGTTCCTTTGCGCCATTCTTCATCGCGCACTACCTCTTTGCCTTTACTTTTTATGGTATCGGCATATTCAACAAGGCGTTCAGTAGCATCGTCGCGGCGGTTAAGCAGTACGTCTTCTACCAGTTCAAGCAGAGTTTTATCTATTTCCTGGTAAACTTCCAGCATGCCTGCATTCACGATACCCATATCCATACCGGCGCCAATGGCGTGGTACAAAAATGCGGAGTGCATGGCTTCACGCACTACATTATTCCCCCTGAACGAGAAGGAGATATTACTTACCCCGCCGCTCACTTTGGCATGCGGCAGGTTTTGTTTTATCCAGCGGGTGGCTTCAATAAAATCAACCGCGTAATTGTTATGTTCCTCCAAACCGGTTGCAACGGTTAGGATGTTGGGGTCGAAAATGATATCCTGCGGAGGGAAACCAACCACGTTAACCAGGATATCATATGATCTTTTACATATCTCGATACGGCGTTGTAACGAATCGGCCTGGCCGGTTTCGTCGAATGCCATTACAACTGTGGCGGCGCCATAGCTGAGGATTTTGCGGGCCTGCTCTATAAATTTTTCTTCGCCCTCTTTAAGCGAGATGGAGTTTACGATACCCTTACCCTGGATGCATTTTAAACCAGCCTCAATAACCGTCCACTTTGATGAATCGATCATGATGGGCAGTTTGGCAATATCCGGCTCGGATGCTACCAGGTTCAGGAATTTCACCATTACCGCTTCCGAATCGATCATGCCCTCGTCCATGTTGATGTCGATCACCTGGGCACCGCCTTCTACCTGTTGCAGGGCAACAGCTAAAGCAGCTTCATAATCTTCGGCCAAAATAAGTTTTGAGAACTTTGGCGAACCGGTGATATTGGTACGCTCGCCCACGTTTACAAAAATGCTATCGGGCTTTATGGTAACCGCTTCCAGGCCGCTCAGGCGCAGGTCGGGTTCAATTTGGGGGATAAGTCTTGGGGGGTATTTGGCTGCCTTTTCGGCAATGCATTTGATATGCTCGGGCGTAGTACCACAACAACCACCAACGATATTAACCAACCCGGCTTTAATAAAATCATCAACCTGGTGTGCGGTTTCATGCGCGGTTTCGTCGTACTGGCCAAACTCGTTGGGTAACCCTGCGTTAGGATATGCCGATATAAATACATCAGCCTTTTCAGAAAGTTCGGCCAAATGCGGCCTCATTTCTTTGGCACCCAAAGCGCAGTTTAAACCTACCGATAACAGGTTGGCATGGCGGATAGAATTCCAAAAGGCCTCTACCGTTTGCCCTGATAGGGTACGGCCAGAGGCATCTGTAATAGTGCCCGAGATCATGATAGGCAAATGCTTGCCCGACTCGTGGGCGTATTTATTGATAGCGAACAAGGCCGCCTTGGCGTTCAGGGTATCAAATATAGTTTCAACTAATAATAAATCCGATCCGCCATCAACCAAACCCCGTACCTGGTCATAATAAGCATTGGCCAAATCATCAAAGGTAACGGCACGGTAACCGGGGTCGTTAACATCTGGCGATAAGGACGCTGTACGGTTGGTTGGCCCGATAGCACCTGCTACAAAACGCGGCTTTGATGGATTTTTTTGGTTGTATTCGTCGGCCACTTCGCGGGCAATACGCGCGCCTTCATAACTTAATTCGTAGGCCAACTCTTCCAGCTTGTAATCGGCCAACGAAATAATTTGTGTACTAAAGGTATTGGTCTCGATAATATCGGCACCGGCATCCAGGTACTCGGCATGAATAGCTTTGATGATATCCGGGCGTGTAATATTTAAAAGGTCATTATTCCCCTGCAGGTCACTATGGTGATTCTTAAACCTTTCCCCACGAAAATCCTTTTCGGTAAGCTGGTACCGCTGTATCATGGTACCCATTGCCCCGTCAATTACAAGGATGCGTTTTTCTAATTCTTTTCTAATGTCCATTGTTGTCAGTTGGCAGTAGCCAGTTTGCAGCAGGCAGATGAAAATTACAAATTGTGGTGATTGTTCAAATCAAGAACGAAACACTGCAAAATGCAAACTCAAAACTGCCAACTATAAAAAAAGCTTACATCGAAAAGTCGGGTGTTCAATTGACTTTCGCTTATCTTTCCAGGGGCTGTTTAGCCGGCCGGGTAGAATGTAGCACCTTGTGAAGCACAGGTTGCTAAGACATCGCAGGGTCTAATCCCTCCGTCTTTCTCCATAAGCACTGCAAAGGTGCATAATAAAGCGGTAAAATGCAATAGTTTATATGGCCGGCTATGTGTACGCTAAGTAAATTTATGTGCATAAAAAAAGCTGCCTTTGCGGGGCAGCTTCTAAATAATAAATATTGGTTGCTTATTATCTTCTTCTGCCAAATAAACGCAGGATCATCAGGAAAAGGTTGATGAAATCAAGATACAAGGTTAAGCCGCCCAATAGCGCCATTTTTCCTGCAGAAGCATCGCCATATTCAAGGCCGGCACCAATGCGTTTCAGTTTTTGAACATCATAGGCCGTTAAGCCAACAAATACCGCAATGCCTATATAGCTAATAATGTATTCCAATTGGGTGCTGCCTATAAACATGTTAAGCAACGATGCTATAATTATACCTATCAGCCCCATTATCATCAGTGAGCCAAATTTTGTTAAATCGGTATTTGTAGTATAACCGGCAATTGCCATTATACCAAAAACAAGTGATGCTGTAACAAACACTCCAATTACAGAGCTGGTGGTGTAAATAATGAGAATGTAGCTTAAGCTAACGCCCATTACTGCAGAGAAAGCTACAAATAGCAAGGCCGCAACAGCATATGAAAGGCGCTGAAAGCCAAAAGAAATGATTAAAACAAATGCCAGCGGAGCAAACATTACTAATGTGCCTAAACCTGTATTACGGCCGGTTTCCGGGTCCCTAAGCATTTGATATAAGGCTTGGTTTTGAGAAAACACATAAGCGCAAATGGCAGATATGCCCAAAGCCACAAACATCCATAAAAATACATTGGCTATAAATTTACGCGATGCGTCTTGTTCTGTTATTTGGATTACATTTTTGTATTCGAATCCAGGATCTTTAATTTCCATTTTTTTATTAATAAATTAATACACGAATATACGAAGAATTGGTGAATATATTGTGAAGGGAGGTATCAGATGGCTGCGCATATCGAATCAATCCGGAAGTCAAAATCTTGCTACTTGATACTAACTACTTGCTACTGTCCTTAACTACTTACTACTTACTACTTTCTTCCTTTTTCAAATGCCCCTGCAATTGCGGGTTTTGGGGTGGTAAACTTTTTACATGGCGTTCTACCTCTGTTTGTTGTACCGATACCGCGTAATCTGCCGGTTCAATGTGGCTGCCGATGGCCTCGGCATATACCTGCGTAAATTCGGCACCAATGTATAGTATGGCAGATGTATAATAGATCCAAACCAGGATAACTATTATGGACCCGGCTGCGCCGTAAGCCGAGCCCTGGGCGGTGTATTGGATGTATAAGCTGATCAGGTATTGGCCCAGCATAAATAACAATGCGGTAAAAAACGCGCCCGACCGTACATCTTTCCATTTAATCTTTACATCTGGTAAAAACTTGAAGATAATGCCAAACAAGGTAGTTATCACAATAAGGGTGAGCGCGAGGTTGACCCCTTTCAGCAGAAACCCTGTTACAATTGGAAAAAAATGTGCTATCCTTCCCTTTAAAGCATCAAGTACGAGGTTTATTGTAAGCGTTGCCAACAGTAAAAACCCCAGGCTTATAATTAACGAAAAAGATACAAAACGATTTTTAAGCAATTGGACCCAACCACTTTTAGGTTTGGCTTTTACCCGCCAGATGGTATTTAATGAATCCTGTATCTCGATAAAAATACTGCTGGCACCCAATAATAAGGTAACTGTGCCAATTACCACAGCCAGGCCCGATTTGCCCGAGAGCGCCAGGTGCTTTAGTGCATCCTGAATTTGCAATGCAGGCCCCGAACCAACATAATGGGCTATTTGGGGATAAAGCCTGTCAGTAGCTGCATCCTGGCCAAAAACAAGGCCGGCTACTGATATTATGATGATTAGCAGCGGGGCTATGGAAAAAACAGTGTAATAAGCCAGCGAGGCGCTTAGTTTTAGCCCGTTATCACTTGCAAAGCCCTTGAAGGTAGCTATTAATACTTTCCAAAGCTGTTTTAAATATTCTTTGCTGATAACTTTCATGTTTACCATATTAATCATTTTATTGCCCTCCTGCGATTGGCGAGCAATTATAATGCCTTTGTCGCTTTAAATTAATTCCGGTTAAATTTATAATGCCGTAAACGGAATATCGGCCAGTTGATAATTGCGCCACCCGTCAAAATCATAATGCCACCACTCGGTGGGTAATATCGTAAAGCCATGTGCGTGCATAATTGTTTTAAGTAACTCGCGATTAGCCATTTGTTGTGGTGTTGCACCGGCGTAATTAGCCGACGCCTTTTTGCTGAAACTATCAAAGCCTGTGGGCATATCCAGTTCTTTTCCTGTTTTAAGGTCAATCAACGTGAGGTCGATAGCGCAGCCACGGTTGTGTTTGGAGCCGAATTTGGGGTTGGCGACAAAATTGATATCGGGCGTGGTTTCGTAAAATGCTACCGTGACCGAATATGGCCGGTAAGCATCAAATATTTTTAGGCCAAGTCCCCGTGTTTTTAAATCAGCCTGAATATCCTTTAAAGCTTTTACAACCGGCAGCCTTGCGTATGCCTTAGCTTGCCTGTACATAACCCGATGCATAAAGTTGTTTGTTGTGGCATAGCGGATATCCAGTTTTATGGCCGGGACGTATTTTATAATTTCAACCAGGCGCTTATTTGAATCGGCCCTCACCTGTGCTTTATACCCTGCAATGCCGCAAACGCGGGCGCTGTCAATATACTTATAACGCTGGGCACCGGCATTGAGGCTAAGTAAAACAAAAGCAAGCAGGCAATAATGCATCATACTATTACCTGTGCGATACGATGAGCAGGTCAAGATCTTTACATGGAATTGAAAACCGCTCGCCAATGTACTTATTGGTGAGCTGCCCCTGGTAAATATATACCGCATTACGTACGCCCGATTTTTGCCATATCACGTTTTTAATACCGCCCTGCTCGCCTATATCCAGCAAAATGGGGGCAAAAATATTGGTGAGGGCATAGGTGGCAGTACGGGCAACCCTCGAAGCGATGTTGGGCACGCAATAATGGATAACATCATATTTGCGGAAAACGGGGTGCGTATGGTTGGTAACCTCCGAGGTTTCAAAACACCCGCCCTGGTCAATACTCACATCGATGATAACCGAATCTCGTTTCATGCGGCTTACTGTTGCTTCGGATATGATACACGGGCTGCGGCCATCCTCGGCGCGGATGGCGCCAATGGCCACATCACAGGTGGTAATGGCTTTTTCTAACACGATAGGCTGCACCACCGAAGTGAATACCCTTGCTCCAATGTTGTTTTGCAGGCGCCGCAGTTTGTATATTGATGAATCAAAAACCTTTACTTCGGCACCTAATGATATGGCTGTGCGCGCGGCATATTCGCCAACGGTGCCCGCGCCTAATATTACAATTTCGGTGGGCGGTACACCGGTAATGCCTCCCAGCATCAGGCCTTTACCCTCAAAAACATTGCTTAAATATTCTGCGGCTATCAGTATTGATGTGGCCCCAACTATTTCGCTCATGGCCCTTACCACGGTTAACGAGCCGCCTTCATCAAGTAAATGCTCAAAACACAGGGCGGTAACATTTTTTTTCATGAGGGCATGCAGACTATCGGCCTTAAGGGTGGCGAGCTGCAAGGCCGAGATCAGGATCTGGCCATGTTTCATCATTTCAATTTCCTGCACCATAGGCGGTGCAATTTTAATGATGATATCGGCCTCGTAAACCGCTTTGGTATCATAAACAATCAGTGCACCCTGCTCGCTGTAATCCTTATCGCTAAAATTGGCTGCCTGCCCGGCATTGCTTTCCAGCATTACCTGGTGCCCGTTATTAACCAACAACGCAACTGAAAGGGGGGTAAGCGGAATCCTGTTTTCCTGGAAGGAAATTTCCTTGGGAATGCCAATAAATAATTGATTCTTTTTGGTTTTAACCTCCAGCATTGATTCCTGGGGTTGCATCATGGCCTGTTTGGCAACATCCGAAAACCCACTGTATTTCCCTGAACTCATGTATATGTTTTTTTCTGGCTGATGAAGATAAGAAAAAAGGATGTATCCTAAAACTAAATATTTTCGACGCCGACCTGCCTTGCGCCATCGTCCAACACCTTAATGGTTATGTTTGAATAATGTGGGGGCAACAGGTCTGGGATTTTTTCCGGCCATTCAATAAAGCAGTAGGCGCCCCCGTAAAAATATTCTTCATAGCCCATATCCAGCGCTTCGGTTTGATTTTTAAGGCGATAAAAATCAAAGTGATAAATTTTATCTTTTGCGGTATGGTACTCGTTAACGATAGAAAAGGTAGGGCTGCTGATATTATCAGTGGTATCCAGCGCCTTGCATAATTCTTTGATCAGTGTGGTTTTACCCGCGCCCATATCGCCGTAAAATAAAAAAATACGGTTATTGCCGGCATGCTCAATAATAGCCCGGGCTGCCTGGGGTAAGTTGGATATAGATGGAATGGTTAGTTGCATAGGCCCCCTCTAAATCTCCCCCGGTAGGGGAGACTTTTAGTTAGTCTTTTAGTTTTTATTAAGCCCTCCCTTCCGGGGAGGGTTTGGGTGGGGCTAATTTAATCAAATATTCCCAAACAAAAATTTCAAAAATCTATTGAACGCTTTAATCAACATGGCCAACAAAAATATTTAAAAAAAAACGCATCAATCTATAACAAAACCTGTTGTTTTGTATATAACCAGCTACTATGAGTAACATTCTTCATATCCTTAACGGCGATTCAACGCTGCATAGCTTTAACCAAACCGGCCTTGATGGCGATGTAATGGTTTGGCGCGAGGTTTTATCCGAAGGTCCATTGCAGGAAAACATCTCGTCGGGCACTTTCTGGAGCAATCGATCCAGGTGGATCAAGAAAACTTTTAACGAGCCGGAAGAAGAATATCAGCATAAGGTGATTGACGAACTGGGTAAACTAAACGGCCAGTATGATGAGGTTAACCTTTGGTTTGAGTTCGACCTGCATTGCCAGGTAAACCTGTTGGGCGTAATGTGCATGCTTAACCAGCAAACCAATATGTCGGCGCCTGCTGTATTCCTGATTTGCCCCAACGATTTTCCCGGCATCGACGATTTTAGAGGCATTGGCCAGTTAAGCGGCGATCAACTGGAAGACCTGTATGACAGCCGCGAACAATTGAGCGACTGGGAATTCGAGCTGGCGGCCGAAGCCTGGCCTTTATACGTTAACGGCAATGCCGATGAATTGGAACAATGGCTTAATGAAAATTCCTTCTGGGGCGCGTTACACCTGTTGAAGCCGGCGCTACTTGCGCATTTAAAACGCTTACGGCTAAATGCAAACGGCCTAAATCACATTGAACAAAAGCTGCTTGACATTTATAACAGCGGTGTAAAAACCAAGCCCGAAATGTACCATGCATTTTGGTCGACAGAAAAAATATATGGCATGGGCGATAGCGAGATAGATATTTATCTTGAACGGCTTAGTCAAAAGCAGTTCATCAATTAATCCGCCGGTGTGCCCGCAATGTTATCAAATTAACAACGATTTTAATATTGGACACTGAATGTCCAATATCGAATAATGAAGGCAAACTTCGATGTCGGACATTCGAAATTCGTTATTCTATATTATTTGTGCTTACTTTTTTTACCTAATGACATTAGGCTTACTCCTACGGCACCGTGACCGCTATGGTTGGCGACCGCTCACTTTCGTTCTTCATCCTGTCAAGCGCCGTTACTACATAAAAATAGGTTTTTCCTTTTTGTACGGCAGTATCATCATAAGCGGGATTGGCATTGTATTGAATTTTGAGAATGTTTTTCGGATCGTCGATATTTATTTTCTCGTTATCAAAACGGTATATCACGTAGCCGTAAACAGGTTCTTCGTCTTTAGCCAGTGCCGGGGCTTGCCACCTTACAGCTACGCCACCTTTTAAGCCCGGGCGGGCCGTAACATTTTGAGGCGGATTGGGCGCTATCGAATCGCGCCAGAGCATTACCGGTGGGAGGGCAGGGTACCGGTAATAATTATCCCGCAACGAATCGGTTATGCCCAGGGGGTTATTTGTAAGCGAACTGGAACTAAAATACACACTACCCTGCACCCTCGGGTTATTCCTGATGAGGGTTATCTGGTTGGGCAGCTGGTCTGGGTTTTTAAAGGCCAGGGTTTTACGTTCGTTAATACGGTAGGCGGCCTGGCCTATATAAAGATGCCTGCCATAGGTATTATCGCTCCACCAGCTTAATAATTTATCAAAAGCGGCAGCCCGGTTGCCAATTGGCCAGTATAGCTGCGGGTTTATATAATCAATCCAACCTTCTTCCATCCATTTGCGTGAGTCGGCGTAGTTTTCGTAATAGGATGAGCCGCCATTGGTTTCAGATCCCTCGTCATTTTGTGACTTATTGGCCCAGATGCCAAAGGGGCTGATGCCGAATTTAATGTTAGGATCATGCGCGTGTACACTGTCGGCAATCATCTTTATCAGCAGGTCAACATTGTGGCGGCGCCAGTCTTTTATATTATCAAACCCCTGCCCGTATTTGGCATAGGTACCCTCATCGTTTATTTTTTGGCCGGCAATAGGGTATGGATAAAAATAATCGTCCATGTGTACACCGTCTATGTCATAATTATCTACCACATCTAATATTACTTGCACAATATAGTCGCGCACTTCGGGCAGGCCGGGGTTAAAAGTTTTGATGCCCCCATAAGTAAAAAACCAGTCTGGTTTTATACGGGTAATATGCTGCGGACTTAGCAAAGCAAAATTGCCATCAAAAGTAGCCCTGTACGGATTAAACCAGGCATGCAGTTCCATGCCGCGTTTGTGGGCTTCGGTAATGGCAAATTCCAGCGGATCGTAACCCGGATTTTGGCCTTGTCTGCCGGTTAAATATTTTGACCATGGTTCGCGGCCTTTGGCATAAAGGGCATCGGCGGCGGGCCTTACCTGTAGCATAATGGCATTAATCCCGGTTTCCTGGTGCGAATTCAGGATATCCAGCAATTGTTGCTTTTGCTTTTCCATGGTAAGTTTGGTACTTGTTGGCCAGTCGATATTGACAACAGTAGCTATCCAAACGCCCCTGAATTCGCGCTTGGGTTGGGTTTTAACAGCGGCCGGGGCATTAGCCGGTTCGGCCGGCTGCGCACTAACGCTTGTTATAATAAACAGGGTAAATATCAATAGTAAAATATAGCGGGATATATGCATTAAAGCCGATTTATTAAAGCTGCAAAGATATAAAACTCACATTGCAGGTGTTTTATTATAACTTATAAAATTTGCTTGCATGTTGTGTTTTTGGCATTTTGTGCTTAATTTTAGCCGTCACCAATACATTTTTCAACCTGCATTTTTTTGAAAATCATATTTTTAACCTTTTTACGTTTAATATCGCTAAAGAGTTAACCACAAAAAAAACAGTTAACATTGCAATAAAAGCATGTAATATCAATTAATATGAATATGCTTGTACATTAACATCCCGGTTAAACGGTAAATTTTTAAAACACCAGCCGTTTTAAACTGTATTTAAACTTTAAATAATTAATTGCTATGGAAAATCAATATGGGCAACCACCTAAGAAAAATTCAAACGTAATTTATTTTCTGATTGTGGTGGTTTTGGCTTTGTTAGGTACTGATGTGTATTTGTACCTGCAGAAAAATAAGTCGGACGTGCGGATAGTTACCCAACAGGACGAACAAACCAAATTAAAAGCAGACCTGGATAGCCTTGAACACCAGGTTGAGTTGGTAAATGCTGGAAAGGCCAAAATGTCGGCCGAAATGATAGCCAAAAATGACTCATTAAAAGAAAAAATTAAAGTTTTAAGAGTGCAATTGGCCAAGGGTAAGCTTACTAAGGCCGAGTTGGTAAAAGCCGAAGAAGATGTTAAACAACTGCGTTATTTTGTAACCAAATACACTGCCGATATTGAAGAGCTGCATAAACAGAATGCCACGCTCACAACAGAGCGGGATACGCTGAAGAACAACCTGGCCACGGTATCAAAAAAAGCAGATACCCTTACCAAGCAAAACCAGGATTTGGATGCCAAGGTAAAAGTGGCCCAGGCGTTAAAGCTGGCCACATCAAATATTGTGGCCTATAAAATAAAGGGGAGCGGTAAAGAGGTTGACGTAACCCGTGCCGGGCCTGCCAAAAAGATAAAGATTAATTTTACAGTTGCCAGCAATACATTGGCCAATAAAACCATGCACGATATTTACGTGCGCATTATTGACCCTACCGGCAACCTGATAACCGCGCCCGATGGCGGTACTTTTAGCGCCGATAACGCCGACCTGCAATACACTTACAAAACAGCCATCGATTTTAAAGATGATGGCACCGAGTATACCATTGATTGGGTTAACCCAACACCTCCGTTTGTAAAAGGCACATACACCGTTTTGCTTTATGCTGATGGCAGTACTATGGGAAAAACAGGTTTTACACTGAAATAAAATTATTTTATTTAATTAATGAAAGCCCTGTTCCGGATGATGGAACAGGGCTTTTTTGATTTAACAGGGGTGGATGCCTGTTATAAAATATGGTTTTGACTATGCAGTTTAAATCATGAGTATTCAAAGCAAAATCGTTCTGTTTTGATTAAACAACGGTTATTGCCGGTGCGGTATCGGCATTAGGGATTTAATCACATTTGGTCTGATTTTCAATGAGATAGTGTAGTGTTTTGAGCGTATAATCCGTAAAAATACCTTTGTGATAACGTAGTTTTACGTGGCAATATTCACCCGGGAGCGACTAATTTTACTTAGTCAATTAAATCTAAAGCCCTGCAATTATGGATCGCGCCATCATCGAAAGAGACCAAAGACAACGTGAAAAAATATTACCGGTACTTTATTTTTGTTCAACATTTTTTGGGCTTGGGTTTATAAGTGCGCTTATTTGGGCGCATAATGTGCAGGCGGCCATGACGGCGGTTGAGTGGATTATCGCCTGTACTATTAGCGGCGGTTTCGTTGGGTTCCTTTTCGGCGTCCCCAAGGTAGTGCAAAATGCCGGCACGCCCGCTGGTACCGAAAATTACCGCCAGCAAGTTAATACCAATCTTTCTGATATATCAGATTGGCTTACCAAAATAATAGTTGGTTTGGGGCTGGTAAAGCTTACCAAAATTCCACCGTATTTAAAAGGCATAGCGCAGGCCTTTGCCACGGGCCTTAATGAAGCAGGTAAAACCGAAGCGCCCACTGCTATGGCTTTTGCATACGGGCTTGTTATAGGTTACTTTGTGGTTGGCTTTTTGTTTGGTTACCTGGTTACCCGCCTTTACCTGGCTGCCGAATTCAGGGAGGTAGATAAGGCTGCTACCCTAACCGAACTAAAAAATCAAATTGATACAGCACAGGCAAAAATTGAAAACGTAGAAGCCGGGCAGTCTATGCTTACCCAGTCGCTCATTCAGAACGCGCCGGCCACGGTTGCAGGCGATAAACAAGCCAACCTTGACAACCTTAAGGCGCAGGCAGATGCCTATATGAATATCCAGTCTGGTGATTATGGTACCCGTGTGCGCCTGAAAAATGCCAGCGCGGGCAACATGGCTGCTTATGCATTAACCAATAAGATTACCAAGGATGAGATCCTGGAGCTCAACGCTACATCCTTTAACCAGGGGCTTATTGTGGCGCTTGCAACGCTGATCATCGCCAAACCCGAACCCGGCGACCTTGATCGTTTGCTGCAGTACGCAGACCAGGTAACCTGGAAACACGTAGAATACCGTGTGCTAAATGCTATTAGCCAGTTAATGGCTCAAAAACTTATTAAAAACGCGGATAAGAGCCGGGTTAATAAACTCCTTGACCTATACCGCAAAAATGCCGATACTTCTATACTCGACCGAATAAAAATCCTAAGTGCCCAGGTGACGGATTACAGCGAGAAATAGTAACCTGGTATACGGTTGACCCTTTAACGATACTGCCGGAATTATTAGGTAGTATTTAGTCGGAAGTCTTAAGCCCAAAGTCGAAAGCAGGAAAATCATACCCGAGACTTACGACTAAAAACTTTCGACTTAATACTTCTGCCTCCCAATAAATCTTTAATTATTGCTATAGCCTAATTTTTATTATTTTTGGGCACATAAAATTTAACAACATGAATTTTCCCGCTGAATTAAAGTACACTAAAGACCACGAGTGGATAAAAGTTGAAGGCAATGAAGCTACAATTGGCATTACCGAATTTGCGCAAAGCGAGCTTGGCGATATTGTTTATGTTGACATTGCATCCTTAGGGAAAGAAGTTGCTAAAGATGCTGTTTTTGGCACCGTTGAAGCTGTAAAAACAGTGTCAGACCTGTTTATGCCTGTTACCGGTACGGTTACCGAAATTAACCCTGCCCTTAACAACCAGCCCGACCTGGTAAACTCTGATCCTTACGGCGAAGGCTGGATGGTGAAAATAACAGTTGCCGATGCTTCGGAACTTGAAAGCCTTTTATCTGCCGGCGACTATAAATCTGTCGTTGGCGCTTAATGAAAGCAACACTAAAATATCAGGGGTCCGCAATTTTGTGGGCCTTATTTATTTTGATAATTTGCTCGGTTAACATGGGGTCGGCAGGCGACTCACCTATGTTTTTTAAGGGCTTTGATAAGCTTACACACACGGGTTTGTTTTTTACATTGGTTGTATTGTATTGCAATGGAGCCATAAGGCAACAAAACCCAACGACATTATCGTATACACGAGCGTTAATAATAATTATAGTCGCGATTGCCTTTGGTGGTTTAATTGAAATATTGCAATGGGAGTTTTTTACATGGCGCAGCGCCGAATGGAGCGATTTCTTTTGCGACGGGCTGGGTATATGTATGGGTATTTTTGGTGTTATGCTGACAGTAAGTGCAATGGGTAATGAAAAAAAGTAAACTAATCATTATAGGAGCGGCAGTCCTGCTCGTTGGTTTTTCATCATGCGGTATCTTCAAAAAAGGATGCGGTTGCCCAACGTTTGGAGTTATCAACATTCATTACAATTTGAAAATTTGTTAATTAACTCTGTTGAGGGCTGCGCCGTTTGAAGATTTGAAAATGTCGTGCCTTGGCATCTTTTTCGACTTTACATCATCCCAAAATCATTTTCAAATTTTCAAATCCTCAAATTTAAAAATAATCTACGACGACAAGGTTTCTTTATTTGGATTTAATATAAATAAGCTTACATTTGCTCAGGTTAATTTTATACGATGACACTTTCACAACTTGAAGTAGGCGAAACAGGAATTGTTAAAGAATTTACCGACCTTGAAATGTCGGTTAAATTGATGGAAATGGGATGTTTACCGGGTGAAGAAATTAAAATTTCGCGCATAGCGCCCCTTGGCGACCCTATAGCTATTCACGTTTCGGGCTACCAGTTAAGCCTTCGTAAATTTGAGGCCTCCACTATTATTTTGCAGTAGTTTTTGTAAGCATTGAAAGCCGATATAAGAGTTGCGCTTGTAGGAAACCCAAACACCGGTAAATCAACTCTGTTTAATATTTTAACCGGTCTTAATCAAAAAATAGGAAATTTCCCAGGGATTACGGTCGACAAAAAAACAGGTTTTTGCCTGCTGCCCGATGGCCGTTCCGCCGAAATCATCGATTTGCCCGGCACCTACAGCATCTACCCCAAAAGTAAAGACGAATCTATTGTATTTTCTGTTTTGGCCGATAAAGCCAAAGACATGGTGCCCGACTTAATTGTGGTGATCCTGGATGCATCCAACCTTAAACGCAACCTGCTGCTGTATACCCAGATAGCCGATCTGAAAATTCCGGTTGTAGTTGCCCTCAACATGATTGATGTATCCGAAAAAGCGGGTATTAAAATTGATGTAAACCTGTTTGCACAGAAGTTGGGCGTACCTGTGGTGCCTATATCGGCCCGTAAAATAAAGGGGATTGATCAGCTTAAAACAACTATCGCTTACGCCAATAAAGTTGCCCTGCAGCAAGATACCATTGATGTACAAGCTATTGCTCCCGGACTTATAGCGCAAATACAAAACGAGTACAAAATAGATAATCCATATTTTGCCCTGCAGCTGGCCCACCAGCACGAAACGCTTGGTTTTTTAACTACCCGGGAAAGTGAGCGTGTTGAACAGCTGGAAAAAGAGCATTCTTTCCATTCGCAAAAAGCTCAGGCTACTGAAACCATTGCCAGGTATAATTTTATAAATGATTTGCTATACGATACGGTTAAAAAGCCGGAAACAGCCCATGACGAAACCGTAAGCAATAAAATAGATAAAGTATTAACGCACAAAATATTCGGCTTTATAATATTTTTTGCCATACTGTTGTTCATCTTCCAGGCTATATTTTCCTGGTCGGCTTATCCGCAGGAACTCATCGGCGATTTGTTTTTGTGGATGCAAAACGCCATAAGCAAGGTGTTGCCGGCTGGTCCGCTGGTTAGTTTATTGGTTGATGGCGTATTGGCCGGCCTAAGCGGCGTGTTGGTTTTTGTACCCCAGATAGCCATTTTGTTTGCGCTGATATCGATATTGGAAGATACGGGCTACATGTCGCGTGTTACGTTTATGATGGATAAGGTGATGCGTAAAGTTGGGCTTAACGGAAAATCGGTAGTGCCACTTATTGGTGGCTTTGCCTGCGCCGTGCCATCAATTATGAGCACCCGTAATATCGAAAACTGGAAAGACAGGATGATTACCATCATGGTTACGCCATTGGTAGCCTGCTCGGCCCGCTTACCGGTTTATACGTTATTGATTGCCCTTGTGGTACCCAACCGTAACGTTTGGTGGCTTTTTAACCTGCAAGGCCTGGCGTTAACAGCTATGTACCTGCTCAGTATCGTCTCGGCTATTACTGTTGCCTTTGTAATGAAATTTATACTGAAGGCCCGCGAACGCGGCTATTTTATTATGGAGCTGCCCGTTTACCGCATGCCCAGGTGGAAGAATGTGGCATTTACGATGTATGACAGGTCTAAAACGTTTGTGCTGCAGGCCGGTAAAGTGATTATAGCGGTATCTATTATATTATGGGTATTAAAGTCATACGGCCCAGGCGATAAGTTTGCACAAATAGATAAAACCTACAGCCAGTCCCGGTATACCAAAACCATGACAGCCGATAGCCTGAGTAAAGTTATCGCATCCGAGAAACTGGAAAGCTCCTATGCCGGCGTTTTTGGCCATGTAATTGAACCCGTTATTAAGCCCTTAGGGTTCGATTGGAAAATAGGGATAGCCCTCATCAGCTCCTTTGCCGCCCGCGAGGTTTTTGTGGGCACCATGGCCACTATTTACAGCGTAGAAGGCGACGCAGATAAGATGGAATCTGTTCAGCAAAAAATGCATAGCGCCACCAACCCCGATACAGGCAAGCCTGTATTTACTTTGGCCGTGGCTTTTTCACTGATGATGTTTTATGCCTTCGCCATGCAATGCGCCAGTACAGTGGCCGTGGTATACCGCGAAACCAAAAACTGGCGCTGGCCCGCGGCGCAATTTGCTTATATGACGGTGCTGGCATACTCGGCCAGTTTTATTGTTTATCACTTGCTGAAATAGTTTTTTTGGCTTATAGTTGATAGATCATGGTTCATGGCTGCTCTTCGTTCGCCCGTGGGCTTCTACAATGCTGTTGAGTTAAGAGATTTCCGCACAAAGATGGCAGTGGCGCAAAAGTGATTTGCTTATTTTTTCTGGCGTTGTGGCCGGGAATCGTCTTTTAAATTTATTACCCCAAAAGATGGCCCCTCACTGGCAAGAAAATGCTTGAATACAAAGCAGCCTAATTCAAGTTTACCCAAAGTTCAATAAGGCCGTTTCGCGTTTTGTAATTATTTACCTTTTGTATTTTAATGTTTAGTTTTAAAACGCTTTGCACATAGGCCTGGACTTGTTTTGCGGCGTTTTCATCCGAAGTATAAAAATACCGGATGGAGTTTTGAAACGGGAATTTTGTAATGGCCTCAATTCCGGGGGCATTAAAACCCTTGTCATTTAATTCTTTTTGTAAATTCCCGGCCAACGCAAGGGTGTTGTCATTACGGTTGTTCACCTGGATAAAAACGGTAGCTTTTGCGGGTATAAGCGTTAGTTTGGCCCATGATTTATCGGTAATGTTTTGTACAATGCTCTGCGTGTCCTTAACTGCCATTTCGTTTTTTAATGGCGTTACAACGGCTGCCTTGCTGTTATAGTCGTCAATCAAAACCTTAACGGCATTATAGGTAGCGGTATCGCGTTCTTTAACAATGGCAACTATGGTGCGCATGGTACTCCGGTCGCTTTGTACTTTGTCCTCCAAAAAATTTTCAATTATCCTTGCGCCTAAATCTGCAATTAATTTGGGATCTCGCTCCCCGATGGTACGGTTTAAGGTAATAAGGGCGACATCGCTTTTTAAATGAGATGAATCCTGCGTAAGCAGGTCCTGCATTAACGATTTGGTAAACTCGCCATATTTTAATGAATTATCTATCTCCTGCTGTTTAAGTTTATTGGTGCTGTCTAAAACAGATAGCACACCAACAAGGATGGTCCCTCCCAGTATTTTAACAATAATATCTACGTAATCCAGCCAGTCGCGTTTAGTTTCCATGGTAAGGTGATTAAGGTGTAAATAAAAGATAAACAGTTACTTAAGGAGGACATAAATATACGTGTAAAATTCAATAAGCAAGGTGTTGATTAAATTTGCCATTGGGGTTTTACAGATACCCGGTTTTCCCTTCATCTTAAATTAAAATAAACAAAAAGCCGCCCCATAATTACTTATGAGACGGCTTTATCATTAATAAAAACCAGGGGTTAGTTTTTATATAATT
This sequence comes from Mucilaginibacter sediminis, assembly GCF_051903035.1. Taxonomy (NCBI): domain Bacteria; kingdom Pseudomonadati; phylum Bacteroidota; class Sphingobacteriia; order Sphingobacteriales; family Sphingobacteriaceae; genus Mucilaginibacter; species Mucilaginibacter sediminis. The sequence goes on along the minus strand of NZ_CP170602.1, from coordinate 4,326,815 downwards.
TGATACTAAATACCTGGAAATAGTTGCCGGGGTTGCCGTTGCCTACAATGTTTCCTAAAAATCCGATTGATACAACCTGGGGGCTGGTAAGTGTAAACGTAAAACTTCTTGTTTCCCTGGAACTTGGGCTTGTTGCGCCTACGTTGGCGCTGTTATACATACCCACATAACCTAATGCTGTAGAAAGATTAGCAAGTACCGGGAGGCCGTTGCCGCCTGCTGCCGCTACACAATAAACCGTTGAATTAGATTGAACTTCTGAATATGCATCAAATGAAACAATATAATTTCCGGCAGGTAAGGCCGAAGAAGTAGGCTGATAAAGGATGCCATTTACAACAGGTGTATTGTTCCAGGTTTCCCAGTTAATAACGCCGCCGGCATCTGAACTATAGCCACCGTTAACGCCGTTATCTTTGTTTTTGGCGGCTGCATTTGTAATCCATGGCGCGGCAAGGGTACCCCACCTTCCGTCAAAGGTAGCCCTTTGAAAGGGGCTGCTTACGTTTGATAAATAAATGCTGGTTACCTCGGCCTTTACACTGTGGGTTTGATAATCTACATAAAAAGTATCAATAGCCGTTTTGTTTGGCTTAAAGGCTGTGCGATAGCTAATAGAGCTCCCTGCTTTAAATTTAGGCAGGGATGTGCTTAAGCCTGTTGGCACTGATGTTATTAAGGTATCATGCTGTTTGCTGGCAGCATCGGTGAACTTAATCTCCATCGAAATCAAGCCGTCGTCGGCATTAACATCGGCCCAGTTAATCAGAGCCGATCCATCATTTTGTAACTCGGCCTTGGCTATGCCGCGGTTAATGAGCGAGCTTTGGTACAGGCTGCCGTATACGTTTCCGGCTAAGGTAACCGGGATAGATATATGCCCGGCGTTATCATACGTACGAATCTCGAAGGTCATTACACCCTCTGGTAAGCCGGGAATATATAGCCTTGCGGTGTCAACGCCCGATGTACGGGTTACGGGTGTAACTATCGAATCCTGCTTGCTGTTCCAATACACCGTGTACTTAACAATTTTAGGATCGGATGTAAAAAGCCCGGTTAATAGCACCCGGTTTTTGCCCGAAAAAACCTGTACCGAGTCGAGCTTGCCCGGGTATATGATCGGGCCGTTGGGCTCGTATTTCTTTTTGTAATCATCCATTTTAGTGCAGGCGCTCATAATAAATGCGGTTAACACTAAAAGGAGGTATGATGCTTTTTTATAATGTTTCATGATCAAAATTTAATTGAAAAAATGTTTGCAAACATTTACTACTTTCCAAATAGGGTAAATTCACTGATACTCATAAAGTATGATCCTGTCCAGTTGTGCAGGCTCCTGATCCTGATATACCGGTATGCGCTTATCCCCGCCGGAAAATCAAAGCCCCAGCCATCATGTGCATATTTGTAATCGGCAGCTGTTTCGGTACCTGATGGCGACCCGGATGGCTTTACAATATTGCAGGTTAACAGTTTGGTCCATGAACCATCTAAGGCACCGTTTACATTAGGTGTGTTTGATCCCCATATTTCAAAATCTTTTAAGTTACCCCTTACGTAGTATACATTACCAATCTCCAGGAACGGGTTCATTATAAAACGGCTCAATATTCGTTGCTTGCCTAAATCAAACGTTACCATTTGCGGGCTGCTGGCGCTTTCAACGGTAAACAAGCAATTTGGCCAGCCACCGGTAAAATTACCATCCCAAATTTTAGTAAGATCGGTATATGAATACAGGTTGGTAGCGTCGCCAGGCAATACATAAGGCGACCAATCGGATTTTGAAAACTGCTCTTCGTAAAATGGTGTAAGGGTTAAAAACAAAGTGTCGGAGCGGTTTAAAAACCTGTCTCTTACAAAAAACGCGTATTTCCTTTCAACGGCAGGCTGCCCTCTTACAGCTGCTTTAATTAAAACGCTGTTGCTGTAAATGTTGTCCATTCCTTTTGGCTGCACAAATAAACCATTATTAGCTGTATCAACCATTGGTACAATAGCCAGATTGTCTTTGGTAGAGTTATCGCAGGTTACATTAAAGCCTCCAAAAGTAGCCGTTACTTTAAGCGACCGGAAGGCCAGGATGAAGGGTGGTGTTAGCGGGTTAACGGTAACAGTAACCGGGGCTGATGCCTTTTCGCTCGAGTTTACAGCATATAGTTTTACTACGTGGGCCAGCGTATCGCCAAAGCCGTCAACAGTTAATGTGTTGGTATAGTGCGATGCCACTACTTCGCGTGTTTTACCAGGAGCTATTTCATAAACAGCTCTTACATAAAAAAGGTCGGGATCGCCGGGCAGCGTGTATGTTAAGCTGGCTGCGCCGTTTTGGTTTTGTACCTGTACGTTGCTAACAACGCCGGGGGCATTATTATTGGTTATGGTAGCTTTATTGAGTGTTTCCTGCTTGCAGCCGGTTACCATTATTGCTAATAGCCCGATATAGAAAGCCACCCGTAATTTCATTGTTTCCATTTTAATGTTTTTATTGTTAAACATATTATTGCTATATATTTACCAGTTAGGGTTTTGCACCAGGTTTTGATTAACCAACAGGTCGCTTTCCTGTATTGGCCATAAATAATCGCGCGGGATTACAAAATGCCTCGAAAAGATTGATCGTTCACGATAATACAATTCGGGCGAATTTTCATTTATAGTCCATCCTGTTACGTTTCCATTTAGCTCGGCACCAGCAGTTTTCCAGCGCAACAAATCCCAAAAACGATGGCCTTCAAAGCAAAGCTCCAATGAGCGTTCACGCTGAATGATTGATCGCATCCCTTCCTTAGTAGTGTACTTGGTTGGGTTGATGCTATAGTTTGTCCATGATTCCTGTACGGTAGGTAAGCCAGCCCTTGCCCGTATACGGTTTACATAGGTGTATACATCGGCTACCGGCCCCTGGGCTTCGTTTAATGCTTCGGCATAAAGCAAATACAAATCAGAAAGGCGCATTTCGGGCCAAGGGTAATTCAGATAGGTAACTGTTGCCCACTCATAATGCCAGTTAAGCGCTTTTTTCATATAAAAGCCGGCAATGGGGATAGGCGAGGATTGGCCTACTTCGGCACCGCGGGCCTTCATCCACCAGGTATTTTCGTCGGTTTTGGTAGGGCTATTAGCCATATACCATACACCACGGTCAAACCCAAGGTCGGCATAGTAACGTGGCTCACGGTCAAAATTCAACCGGGCAGTAGTTTCGCCTTCTTTAATGTTAAAGCGCTCGTCGTGAGTACCAACACGCAATTGCGATATATTGCTGAAATCAAGTGTTTTATCTTCATTAATAGGCACCCCGTTTTTAGTATAAAACATTTTGGCCATTTTTATAGTGGGCCCCATTAAAGGACGGTTAGCCGATTTTGCAGCATCCGCATTATTAAAATCATACTGGCCTGCACACATCGACTGGAAGAATGAATTATAGTTGATATTATTATCGGCAGTTAAGCCCCATATCAGTTCGTCGTTCCATTTTTCGCTCATCGCGTTCCTGATGCTCATTTGCGTCATGGTAGTTTGGCTAAGCGGCAGGGTTGGTGCAGGGAAAGTGTACAACTGTATGTTTTGCGCCTCGCAAAAATCAATGGCTGCTTTACAGGCATCAGCCGCCAACTGCCATTTTTGAGCACTGTAGGTAGAATTAAATAGCTGCTCGCCATCTTTATTCTTGAACGAATTGTAATCGGGGTTACCATTAAACAGCGGGCTTGCGGCAGTTACCAATAATTTTGCTTTCATGCTTAAAGCTGCAGCTTTGGTAACGCGGCCCAGTTCGCTGCCTTCGTTCCTGATGGTTAGGGGCAGTTTTGCTGCGGCCAGGTCATATAAACCGGCAATATAATTTACTACTTCATCAACCGGGCGACGTTTTACCCTTACCTCATCTATCGATGCATCAATTGGCAGGTTTTTATCGATAATAGGAATTGGCCCGTAAGCCCTAAACAGCTGGAAGTGATAAAAAGCCTTCAAAAACTGTGCTTCGGCTATCCAGCGTTCGCGGGTGTCAATGTCAAGGTCGCGCACCTTATTAAGGTCACTTACGTTCTCAATAAAAACGTTACAATCGCGTATGGCTTTGTAGTTTGCCGCCGCGTCGCGGGTGCCGTTCATATAATTGGCAATGGGGTCTGATGAGTTTTGATAACCCCTTGGCAACTGCAATACGTTTGTTGGCCGGATGTGCCCTGCAGGGTCTTCTACCCAAACTTCATCGCCGGCTGTAAGGCCTACGTTATAGGTAGGGTCGGTTTCAGTAGGCAGGTATGAGTAACAGGTAAACAAATACTTTTCTGCCTCGGTTTTTGACACGAAAGCGTTGGCTATTGTTGATACGTTATCAGGAACAACATCCAGGAATGATTTTTTGCATGACGATGCCGGCAAAATTATCATTAAAGCCACCGATAGCAGGGCGATATACCCTTTAGGTGCGGGGCTTAATACTGTATGCTTAATTTTTTGTATAAAATTACTTTTCATATAATTGATTTGAAAGCTTTTAAAATTCTACCCTTAAGCCCAGGTTAAACACCTTTTGAATTGGATATCCCAGACCTGAAGTTCCCATTTCGGGATCCCACAGTTTAAAGCCGGTTACGGTTAACAGGTTTAAACCGTTTGCATAAAGGCGTGCGCTTTTCATACGGATGCCTTTAAGCTGATTTTTTGTAAAATTGTATCCAATTTCTGCCGATTTTAACCTCAGAAAAGAGCCATTTCGCAACCACCATGTTGATGTTTGTGTATTATTTTCCTGGATAGTACTGCTTAAGCGCGGCCAAAAAGCATATGGGTTCCGGTTATCTTCTGACCAGTGATCATTGGCTATAGAGCTCAGCAAACCGCTTTGATTGCCAGAGTTGAGGCCGGTACTTGACTGGTATCCGTTAACCAGGTAAAAGGGCGAAATATTGGCAGAGTTGATGATAAACGATGAGCGGGCCGACCCCTGGAAGAACGCGCTTACATCGAAGTTTTTATATCCGACAGAAAAACCAAAGCCATAAATAATCTCGGGCACAAGCGGATGACCAATCGGCACTACATCTGAACTGGATATTTTACCATCGCCATTCATATCGCGGTATTTAATATCGCCGGCTTTGTAGTTGCCAAAACTTTGAACCGGTGAGTTGGCTACATCTACGTCGTCAATAAATAAACGCTCGGCAACAAGGCCATAAATCTGGCTTAATGAATTACCCACCCTGCTCAGATATTTTAAGTTATCGCTATATACCGGCTCTTCGTTTTTTAACAGTTTGCTTTTAGCGTAGGTAAGCGTTCCGCGCGATTGGATCCAGAAAGAGTTGGTGAAATTTTTCTTGTAATCCATGGCAACATCAACGCCTTTGCTTGATGATTTACCCGCGTTTGACGATATGTTGGCCTGTAAGCCCATAGAAGTAGGGATAGTGCTTCTCACCATTAAAATGTTATCCCGTTTGTTTTGGTATGCATCTAAGGTTAAACTAAAGTCTTTTGCAATAGTTAAATCCATACCTATATTGGTTTGCCTTGATTGCTCCCAGGTAATGTTTTGGTTTTCATAACGGTAGGTAACCACACCAGGCCTGCTATAGGTATAATTGGTACCAAACTGACCGTTGCTCCCGCTGTTTAAGTTAACATCCGACAGGTAGAAAAACCTGTCGTTTGCCGATCCGATCTGGTCGTTACCCACCAAGCCATAAGTAAACCTGAATTTAAGATTATCGATGGTTGAAAGCATTGGTTCAAAAAACTTCTCGTTTGATACAACCCAGCCGGCGCCCACTGATGGGAAAAACCCAAAACGGTGGTTACTGGCAAAACGCTCGGAACCATTATAGCCAAAGTTAAACTCCAACAGGTAACGGTTATCGTAACCATAAGTAAACCTGCCCGATACACCCTGGTTACGCGATGGCAACGATAACTGTAACGTTGGCGCATTAGCAGTAAGATAATTACGCATGGTACCAATTAGCAAACCGCTGATGGCGTGTTTCTCGGCAAATGTGCGGTTGTAGTTTATGGCTGTTTCTATATAAGTAGTAGCGTTGGATACGCTTCCCCCCGGGCTATAGGTTAAATACTCGGTTGGTGTGGCGCCTATGCTTCCCGATGACCCGTCGTTAAGTAATGTCAAGCCGTTAAATTGTCCGTTCAGTACATTTGATTGATAATAATAAGGGCTATACTGGCGTGCCACGGTGAAGTACGAATAGCGGGTTGTATAGGCCATAACCCTTGCAGATAAGCCTTGGGTAATAAAATCAAACTTTTGGTTTAAATTTAATTGTGCGGTTAAAGTACTGGTGTTTGAGCTTTGAAAGCCTGAAAGCGACTGTGCATAAGGATTGACATACAGGCCGCCACTTGGAATAATAGCATTACCAAACAGGGGGTGGTTTACATAGGGTAATAAACTGCCTGGGTAAATAGCCGGAAAGGCTACCGGGTTGCTCCATAAAGCATTTAAAAATGTAAACCCGCCGCCACTTATAGGGCCATGATAGCTATCAAACTGTCCTTTTAAACTAACTACAACTTCGGTAGTTTTGGTTAGGTTTAAGGTGGTATTTGATAAAATGGAGTATGATTGCAGCTTAATATTATTGCTAAAATTATTGAGGCTATTTTCGGCCAGGTTACCATTGTCAATATTATAGGTCATGGCGAGGTAGTACTTAGCCTTTTCGGACCCGCCATTGGCATTCATGTTGAACCTTTGGTTGCTTGTTTTGGTTTTTATCAACTGTTTTATCCAGTTATTGCTGGGGTATAACAGCGGGTCGTCGCCATTAGCTGTATGGTCGATTTTGTTTTGCGAGTAAGGCAGGGCGCCCAGCGGATTACGGGTAAGTACCGCCTCGTTGGCCAAAGTCATATAAGCAATATTATCGGCCAGGTCGATATTCTTGATGTTTGACGAAGTTGAGTTTTCACCGCGCACATTGAATTTCACTGCGCCCACATCGCCTCGTTTAGTGGTTACCAATATTACACCGTTTGCACCCCTTGCACCATATAATGATGAAGCAGTAGCATCTTTTAATACCGAAAAACCGGCAATATCATCGGGCTGTAACCGGGCCAGATCTGTAGTTGATGATTCTATACCGTCAATTAAAATCAGCGGGTCAACTTTACCGGCACCAAAGGTACCAACACCGCGTATAAAAAATTGGGCATTATCAGCGCCCGGTTCGCCGCTGCGCTGGTAGGATATCATCCCCGGCACAACACCGGCAAGCATAGTGGTAAGGTTACTTGAAGGGCCTTTAAGCTGCTTGGGGCTTATAGTGGTAATAGAGCTCACTAAGCTCGCCTTTTTCTGAGTACCATACGCTACGATGGCAACCTCCTCCAATGCGGTTTTATCGGTACCAATGGTTACATCTAACACATAAGTATCATTTGATGGCTGGTAGTTGTTTAAATCAAATTCCTGAGTTTTAGATCCTACAAATGAAAACGTGATAACAGTTTTATCAGTTCCTTTTAAATTGAGAGAATACTTACCGTTAACATCTGACTGGGTACCTATGCCGGTACCTTTTACTTTAACACTTACGCCTGGCAAGGTAAGGCCTTTTTCGTCGGTAACAGTTCCTTGCACCGTTTTGGGCAATGGCGCCTGCGCCGGCTCTTTTTTGGGAGTTGCAGGGACTGGTTTTTCGGCCGCAACTTTTTCAATTACGACAAGCTGATCGCGTAATACATAACGCAGGTTTTTGCCTTTTAAAAGAAAAGTGAAAACATCCTGCACACTGGCATTTTGAAAATCAACGGTAACCAGTTCCCGGTCGTTTAATAAATTGTTGCTGTAAAAAACTGTTAGCCCTGTTTGTTTTTTAACGGATTGAAACACATCGGCCAAGGTGATATTTGCCTTTTTGAGTGTTATAGGCCCCGGATTTTGCGTTTGTGCGTGACAAAATTGGGTGCCCCATAAAAAAATAAAAACAGGCAGTAGCAGCCGCCGGTAAAATAAAATTTTCTCCATAGTTATTGGGTTTATAATTGGGTTTGTACTAAAGACCGCTTCTGAGAAAAATGGGTGAACAGAAATTAAAAAAAAAGTTTTTTGCTAAATGCCTGTGGGTAAAAAGTAATTTACGGCGCCTTTTAACCTACAAAACCGCGCTTATCTGGAAGCCGGTTTTGTATAAATTGGTATGTGCCCGCGCCGATTTTGTCAACCGGGAATTTTATGTTGCTTTTGGGGCAAGTTTTATTTTACATGTAAAACATCATCTTTAATGGTAGCATCCACACCTGCAGATGATTTTAGGTTTTGAATAAAAACCTGCACCGGTTTATTTTTTTCAATAGCGCCGCTAAATGATTCTTCGGCTTTGGCGGCATCGTCAAAAACAACCTTTAAATTAAACCAGCGCAGTAGTACCTCACTTATATCGCGCAGTTTTTGGTTATGAAAATAATATTGGCCATGCATCCAGGCCAGTTCTGTGCCTGCATCAAATGGCTGCTTTAAAAAGCCTGTTACAGGGGTATAAACAGCCTGGTATCCGGGCTTGAGCAAAAGTTTTTCGTTATGCTGGCCGCTTGTAGATACACTGCCCTCAACAAGAGATGTAGTGGTTACATTTGAGTTGTAACTATTTACATTAAACTGGGTGCCAAGCACCTGCACATTTGTTTGGCCGGTATGAACTATAAAAGGGTGTGCCGCGTTTTTAGCTACCTTAAAAAATGCTTCGCCAGTTAAATAAACCTCCCTGGTGGTGCCGGTAAATGAAAATGGAAAGCGCAAACTTGAAGCCGAATTAAGCCAAACCTGGGTACCATCTGACAGGGCTATCTGGTAGTCCAGTTCTGCAGGTACGGTAAGGGTACTCCAATTTTGAGCCTTATCATCGCCAAGCGTATAACTTAGGCCATTGGCCCCTTTTTTTAGATTGGCGAACGGGGTATTGATAACGCTTTTAGCGGTGTCGGATAAATCAATTTGTTGTCCGTTGGCCATGTGCAGCTCTATAGCCGGCTTTTTTCTTTGTTTTACGGCTATTGAATTGGCAACCGGTTTTAACTGCCAATAATAAACGGCCGAAAGCGTAATGCACAGCAATGCAGCAACCGACATCCATTTTATAAATTTATTTTGGTTGGATTGAATTGATTTTACCTGTTCAATTTGAGGCTCAATTTTATCCCAGGCTGCATTTTCGTCTATATTGTCAAAAAAGAGTTTAGCTTTATCAGAGGTTAAAGCATCCTGCATCTCAATCCAAAGTTTTGCAACTTTAGGGTCTGCACGTATTGCCTGTTGAAGTATATGGTCGTCCTCTTCACTTATCGCTCCTGCAATTTTGTCAATTATTAGCTCCTGAATATATGTTTTATTATATGTCATTATGTATAAGACCAGATTTTGAATAAAAGGGTGAACTACCTTGCATTTTTTACCCCATCGCGCATGGTTTTAAAGGCCAGCTTTAAGTGCGTTTTTAACGAATTGACGCTGATGCCCATTTCATAGGCAGCTTCTTTATACTTTTTATTTTGACAATGAACCAAAGTTACCGCCTGGAACCGCTGAACAGACAGGTCGGCCAATATTTTGTCCACATTAATTTCACCGCATATAACTTCCTGCTCTTCTTCTAATTCCGAAATGGTATATTGATAATCGGCTAATCGTTTTTGCCTCAGCGCTTCTTTCTCAATTTCTTTTAAGCAACGGTTGCGGATAGCTGTTGTTAAATAAGCTTTTAGCGATGAGTTGATATTGTTAAACAGTTGTCGTTCCCAAAAGTCGACAAAAAAAGCCTGAACCATATCCTCTGCTTCCATTTCATTTTTTAAAATATAAAAGGCCGATATAGTAAGGAGTTTGTAATATTTTTTAAATAGCAGTTCCAAGGCTTCCTTGTTGCCCATTACTAATAGCTCCATAAGTTGAGCATCATTCAGGATTTTCATGAAATGGTTTTAACTGGTTAAAAATCAACAGACAGGCGTCTATTGAAAGCTAAGATATAATATTTATTGTCAAAAACACAATTAAAAGAAAAAATTTGAAAATAATTTATTATCGCCTGCCAATTAGGTGAGCAGTCGCGTGGCAATGTTAAGAAATGCCTTAATCAGGGGCGCGGAATATTATTAATAAAGTAACCAGGTGACATTCTTGGAAAATTTAAGGTAATTATGGGTTCGAAAGCGGTTTTTTAAAATCAGTTTCGCTAATCAAATTTATTTGACAGCCCCACAGAATTATTGTGCTATTGTAGTGAAAATAACGCCAAATTATTTTAAAAATTACAAAAATTAAGTGTTATTTAAACAATAATGGAGTAAGAAAATATTATTTAGAGGCTTTTTTACCTGTTGCAACGGGATTTAAAGAATCGGTTTAACCTGCTAAATCGATATTAATTATGGCTTAAATAGCAAGGGGGAGTGGTATGAATTGAGCTTGGATAACCCGATTAAAACAAAAAGCCGGATGTTATCACAATCCGGCTTTTACTCAGGTAATTGAATGGGTTAATTGTGCAACACCTTATTTATACTAAGGCTGCCATCGCTTGCATCGCTGAAGTACAGGGAATATATTTTACCCGCCTGGAGGTCGGCAATATTAAAATTGCCGATATTTTTCCTGGAGGCCGTGCCATATAGCTGAACCGTTAGCGTTCCCGGATCAACATATTTGTAACCGCTTGCAATATTCCTGCTGATATTGGTTACAAGGTCGTCGCCTGATGCATCTTTGATATTGATATCCGACGGCGCGTTATCGCTTAAATGGACAAACTTAATTTTTACCTTTCCATTATTAGGCGTAGCCAGGTCATCTTCAAAAGATTTAACCCGGGCCGATGATCCCTTGCCTGCCATATACACCGTAAAACTTACACCATTTGTAGTATAAAGCTCGCCGGATGCATAAACATTGCTTGATCCTTCATCTTTAAATTCCATAACCAGTCTTTTGCCCGAAGCGGTAGTAATGTAAGGGGAGGCATCGGTATATTTAAGTCCGCCGCTTACCAGTACCGAATTAGCAATTGTAAAACTCTGAGGCCCCGAAGTTGATGCCGCGTTAACTACTTTTATATTGAATTGCCCCGAAGGGTCGATGGTGTTTTTTTCGCAGGATGAAAAAGATACGGCTGCGGTGAGCATTGCTATACCCGTTAATAGTTTTCTATAAATTGCTGATGTTTTCATGTTGTTTTTATTGAGGTTAATTTTAAATGCGTTTTTCATATAGGATAATAGTTTCGTTTTATTGAGGCTTCCCCGGGCGGGTTTACATATATTTTACCCTGATGTCGATTTTAGTAGGGGATTTCAAATCGACCTTAAAATCATCGAATGCCGGCTTTTTGAGTTTTTCCATAAAAAAGTTGGAAAAACCGAAACCTTCTTTGGGCATTCGTATGAAATTTTTGTCAATTTTTCCGTTTTCATTTTCGTCGTCGATAAGGGTTATGCCATACGTGCCCGGCTCCAGTTTAACCATCACTGTCAGTGTACCGTTGTTAATTGCTTTCTTATCAAATGTGACCTTTTTGTAAGGCTGCTCCTTGTTGTAGCTTTCATCATCTTTAAAAACATTAAGAATGATTTTACCCCCGGCAGATCTGATCCCGGTAATTTTAACCTGTGTTTCCGGGGCCTGTATATAAGAAGCAAGGGAGATAAACAGCAGGCCAATAAGCATGTTGATACCGAATACGGTTGTTTTTTTCATAGTTGTAAAATTTAATTTTAACATTAATTGGAAGCGAAGGTACCGGCCGCATTAATCGGGTGTTATCAAAAACATAGTGAAACGGGCATAATTGCGCCCGAAGGTTGTGTGTGTTAGTTTGAATAAAATGCCATTTTATTAAGTCGGCAGTATCATAGGTGGTAAACAGGAATGCAAATTGAATATGAGGTCCGCATTTAAGCAGGCCTTGTAATGTTGCCGGTTTTTGAAGCAGAAGGATAAGGCAGCTTAATTAAATACCGGCTGGCTACTGCTGCTAATAATGTGTCCTTTGTCTTTTCGGAGCGGTTTTCAGGCGGTTAAGCCCCGCTTTTGCCCGCTTGGGTTTAACATGTTTACTTACATCCAATCTATTAGGTACATTTGCTTATATGCATGAAAAATTACCCGTAAAACGTTTAAATCGCTTAAGCTGGTTACTATCGGTAATTATCGGCGTTATCTTTTACCTCATCATTTCCCGCAGCGGTTCTGCAGAGCCTGTATTGCCTTATACGCTATTAACCATGTCGGGTATTTTGTTGGTTGGTTATGCCGATGTTGGCCTTATGGTCATTCTTTTGGTACGCTATCCGTTACGGTCAAAAAAATTTACTTTGTACCGCCGCTTGCTAACCTACCCGGTAAGCGTATTTATTTACCTGGCATTATGGCCCGTTTTTGCTTATGTGGCCCATAAAAAATGGTCGTTTTGGGATGTTGGTTTGTTTTTTGCCTTTGTTGGGTCGGGTATTGTGATTAATACAATGATTATGCTTTTACACGATTCGGTTTTGCTATACGAGCATAAACTATATAGCGAGCTGGAACTTTCAAGGCTGAAGGCGGCCAATGCCGAGGCTACCAACCTGCTGTTAAAACAGCAGATACAGCCTCATTTCCTGTTCAACGCGTTAAATACCCTTAAGGCCTTGTATCATAAGGATGTGCAAACTGCTGATAATTATATTGTGCACATGGCTAATTTTTTAAGGGCATCCATATTTCATCATACATCAAACGTATCTAAACTGGAGGATGAAGTGAGTCTGTTATTTGATTACCTGGAAATGCAGCGGATAAGGTTTGGAGCCGCGCTAAATTGTACCATTACGCTGCCCGAAGAAACTTTAAAAGGCTACTACCTGCCATCGTTTTCGTTACAACCACTGTTGGAGAACGCCATTAAACACAATAATTTTACCCGGGAAGATCCGCTTTGCGTAACCATTAGTCAGCAGGACGACTGGTTGGTTATCAGCAATAACCGGCAGGTAAAAAACATTAAAGTTGCATCAACCAATTACGGCCTGGCCAACCTGGCCGAAAGATACCACATATGGTCGGGAGATGATATTATCATTAAAGAAGAACCGAACTCGTTTTCGGTAACTATAAAATTGTTAAAGAATGAACATCGTAATCATTGAAGATGAAGGCCTGGTTGCCGACGACCTGGAGCTGAACATCAGGAAACTGATGGATGAACCCGTGAATATTGTACAAATAAAGTCGGTTAAAGAGGGCCTGGCATATTTCAAGACCGCCGATGCACCGGACTTGATTTTTAGCGACATTCAATTGGGTGACGGGCTTAGTTTTGAAATTTTTGTTGCCGGACTTCTTTCAGTACCTGTTATTTTTTGCACGGCCTATGACGCGTATGCCTTGGATGCTTTCAAAGCCAATGGAATAGATTATATCCTAAAACCTTTTACCAGCAAAACGCTGAACGACGCCCTTCAAAAGTACGGGCGGTTAAAACAATTGTTTTCTACAGATCAAACGCCACAATACGAGGCCCTGATTCAGATGCTGGCCGGCAAGGATACACAAAGGGCAGCCTCGGTATTGGTTTATCATCAAGACAAGATAATTCCGGTTAATTTGGATGATATAGCCATGTTTTACCTGGCCAATGAAATTACCCACTTACTTACATTCTCAGGGAAAACGTTTTATCCAAATAAAAACCTCGACGAACTGGAACGAATTTCGGGGAATTACTTTTTTAGGGCAAACAGGCAATACCTGGTTTGCCGAAAAGCAATTACAGATGTATCCAATTTTTTTTCGCGAAAGCTTTCTATAAACCTTAATGTGCCTTTTGGCGAAAAGGTAATTGTAAGCAAAGGTAAAGCCCCTCAGTTTCTTAGCTGGCTTGCAAAAGGCTGATGTTTATAAACGCCTTGCTATGGTTCTCAATTTTTAATATTGATCAGTAACCGGATTATCCCGGTAAACTTAACCCGCATTTTTTATCTTTCTTATTCCGCTTCCGGCGCCACTTTGTCCGCTTCGGGCATCTTTTGCTATTAAAATAGCCTGGTATCATGCAAATTTGATACTGTGAACTTGCGGTTGGCAGCAGCTTACCCACATACAAGGAATTTAATATGCAAGCCAGCATGTTTTATGTTTTTAAATAATGGGCGAAGCTGTTATTTGAACCGCGTGTTTACCCCGCCGTTTTTTTGGGGCGGGATTTTTTTGCAGAAACCACAATCAGCTATGTTTGAAATTTTTAAAACCAATGTAAAAAAAGCGCCGCACGCAACTGCCCTGATTGTAGTGCTGCAGCACTATTTGCCTTTTGCCGAAATAAGCTTCGACCTGGATGATTGTGATAGCGTGCTGAGAATTAAGGGCGGCAAATTTTGCCCGTTAACGATTATTCAAATACTTGCCGACCTGGGTTTTGAGTGCCATGTATTAGCGTAACAAAAATATTTTCGGGGCAGTTCAATATATCAATTCTTAACAGCCTTATGGTGCAAAAAAAGCCCCGCTTTACGCAGGGGCTTCACACATATTAACTATTTATAACTGAAAAAACTCAAGTTTAAATAAGCGCCTGCACGTATCAGCCCCTAACGGGTAAATGGAATAAAGAGATATAATTTGGGTATGTTACATCAAATTTATTGTTCTTAAATTATCATTCAATTCAAGAGTTTTCCACAATGTGTTTACAAGTGCCCTTTTTTATGCTTTTTGTGTAATAATTTTAAAACAACATGCTTAAGCAACTGGTTTTTCTGTAAATTGTGTTGCTTATATAAAACTATACACCTTGTTATCTAAGCATTTATGCCCGCTATGAAAAAAATGTTTTTAATTGCCCTTGTGTTTGCATTTGGTTTAGGTGCCAAGGCACAGGAGAAACCCCATATATACAACCCAACCGCCGATGCCGGGGCCGAAATTACTGCCGCAGTTAAACAGGCGGCTAAGCAGCACAAAAATGTACTGCTGCAAATTGGGGGCAATTGGTGTAGTTGGTGCATAAAATTTAATAACCAGGTAACAGCCGATAGTGCCCTTAATACCTATATGAACCAGAGCTACGTTGTTTTGCACGTGAACTATAGCCAGGAAAACACCAACGATGCCGTAATGACCAACCTGGGATACCCGCAGCGCTTTGGTTTCCCGGTATTTATAGTATTGGATGATAAAGGCAACCGCCTGCATACCCAAAACTCCGAGTACCTGGAGGAGGGTAAAGGTTATAGTAAAGACAAAATATTGGGGTTTTTTAAAGCCTGGTCGCCCGGGGCGCTTGATCCTAAAAATTACAATAAAATCAAATAAAATATTTTAATGATAAGTAGCTGATCATTAATTGCTTATCATAATGTAAATATTTAGCAATAGCAGAACCGACGTTATGTTGTTGTAATAAATCCGATACAAAAGAAATTTTTTTTTCTAAAGGTTAAGAATTTTCTCGATTGTTAATTAACTTAGTTTATTGTTTCACCCTTAAAAATCAAACTTATGGCAAAGCACACCACTCTAAAACGAGGTCAATTACTTAAGTACATTGGTAAAAGGTGGAAAAACCTGAACATTAGCAGCCCCATCATGAAATTTTTAGGTTATGATGGTAATGGCTTTGCCGATGTATGGGTTGAATACCAGGGTCGCCTTATGCTGCTGGCCATTGGGGAGGTTGAGCTGGCAATTTAGCCAGCTACATCTGTTTCACAAACAAGCTCAAAAAGCCCTGGTCGGTACGTACGCCGGTCAGGGCTTTTTGCTGCAATATTTTTGGATAAAGCTATCGGCCTTATCGCTGCCTATGTTACGGATAAAATTCCAGTCGGTACAGGCGCCTTCCATGTCATTTTGCTTTACCTTCTCGTTGGCCTTGCTGAGTATATCGGCTATCAACTCGTCATCAAAGCCCAGTTGCTTTTTAAGGGCTATGATGGTAGCCTCTTTTGATAGATCGGCCTTGCCCTGGTATTTGTTGATGTAATAATTGGTAACAGCATTTTCAAGTTCCTGCCGGTTTTTATAATCAGTAATTGCGGCCTGCATGTCTTTTATGGTTGATTGCCCGCAAAGCGTTTGATCAGGGTCAAACCTGATGGGCTGCACCAGGTTGGTTGTGGGGTTATAGCCTGCAGGCAGCGTCCATAGGCCGGAAGTAAGTTTAATAACCCGCAGGGCTTCGTCATCCAGGTCAATTCCGGGGCCTTGCTGTACCCGGGCATCCGTTACCCGGCCTTGTTTATCCAGCCTGAAAGACACGTTTACTGTGCCCGAAATACAATTGCGGCTCGAATACTCCGGATAAACTATTTTCGATTTCAAAAAATCGTTCAATGCCCCTTGCCCTCCTTTAAAAGCAGGCTGGGCGCCGGCGGTAAATACTGCTGCCATTGCTGTTACACTGATGAGCAAGTGCTTTATCATAGTATAAATATCGACAATAAAACGGGAATAATGTTTGGGGATTGTAAGGGTTGCTTCTAATATTTATTATCAATATAAAACAGTAAATCCGGATTGTAACCTTTGGCGATGAACTCAAATCTATTATAGTCACAATTTAGGTGCCCTTCCTCGTCTACATGGATAATCCCTTTACCGTAACATTCAGTAATTATGTTAAACATAATTGTTAACGAATTAAATATATAATTCGGATCGGTGCCAAATGTATTAGTCCAAAATATTTTACCGAAATTAGCTGTACCCTCATTTAAGTCAACCCAATAACAATTGCCTGCATTGTCTTCTAAAAAGGGAAATAACTTCTCACCTACCGAAAAGCCATACTTTCAATTATGGAAACTTTCTTTAAAGTCAATTCCTTGTTTGTAATAGTTTATCGCGTCATTTAAATTTAAAAAATCATGAATTGGTATTAACCCGGTAAAGCCAGAAGGTGTAATGCCATCTAATTCTATTCCATCGGCTAATAGGTATAGCTCCTTTAGTTCATTGTTAAACTTAAATCCAAGCTGCACTTCCGCAGCTGAAATATCTTCAATTCCGGCAGGAGGCCTTAGCATTTCGTGCATGGGATATTTCAAGTCCCTCTGTTTAGCAATGATTTGTTTAAAACAATTTGTTATCGTTTCCATCGTCAGGGTTATTAGTAAATCTTATTCTAAAACCCCAGCACCAATCCCGGATCAGGCACATTGGCCCTGTACTTTTCCATCTCGGAATATTTACATACGCCGGGATAGTCGCCAAACTTACCTTCGATGTCAAACATGAGCTGAAAATGCAGGTGTGGCGGCCATTGGCCGTTTTCAGTATTGTCGCCAAGTGTGCCTGTTTGCTGATCTTTTTTAACAGCCATACCAATAGTTAACCCCTCCAAACTTTTACGGCTCAGGTGACCATAAAGGCTATACAGTATTAAACCATCAAGGTTATGTTGCAGGATGATGCATGGCCCATAATCGCCCAGGTTGTTGTTATCCTGGAAACTATGTATTTTGCCATTGAGCGGTGTATAAATGGGCGTACCTGCCGGTCCCCAGATATCAACACCCAAATGCAGGCGCCGCGGTTCATCTTCCGTATCAAAATGAGCGCTTACCGCATAAATAGTGCGGTGCTCCATGTAGCCGCCAATGCCGTAGCGGCAGTTATTGGCTTTTAGTTTATCGCTTATCCAATTGGTAAACCGTTGGGTATCGGCAATAATTTCCGTATTCAATTCGGCATTGGCGGAGGTAAAATCCAACGGAAAAAGCCGGTCGGTGCCGGCATCGTAATCAACCACTTTGCCAACGGCACCGGGGTTGTTTTGTAAATAGGTTTTCAGCTGTTGGTGCCGGTCCATCTATATCAGCTATTCGGTATCGGGCTGGCGCTCTTCCTTGCTTATTTTGTCGAAGATTTTGTCCATACGTTCTACATATTCGCTGGTATCATCCACAAAAAACTCCAGCTGGGGGATAATCCTTACCTGGTCTTTAATACGGGCGCCCAGTTTGTAACGAATTTCGGAGGCGTGCAGCTTAATGGTTTGCAGCGCCAGCTGCAAATTGGTATTGCCAAAAAAGCTTAAAAATATACGCGCTATGGCTAAATCGGGGGTAACACGTACTTTGGTTATGGTTACCAGGGTATTAGGCAAATAGTTCATGCCTTCGCGCTGAAAAATGGCGGCCAGGTCTTCCTGTATTACCCCTGCAAATTTTTGCTGACGTTTTGATTCCATAATGATAAGTTAACGCCAATTGAGGCAGATGTTTGTTTATTTGGTTCCCTTTAGGAAGTCTTTAGTCCAAAGTCCAAAGCCGAAAAGTTAGATTTTCTTTCCGACTTTGGACTTAAGACTTAAAACTAATTACACATATCCTGCGGGATCTCTTTTGTTATTTTTACTACTTTTTTTACTACAAGGGTGCTGTCATATTCTGAGCCCATGCCTTCTTTACCCGATTTTAATTTTACACCCTCTACCTCAACATATACAGGCTCATAAGGTTTTTCGAAATTCATTTGAGAGTATTGCAATTCAAGATGTGCCGAACTATCGGTAACCCAAAACTCCTGCCCGCTATCGCAATCTTTAAATGATTTTATCTCGGGGCCAAAACTATATAAGCCTTTATAAACAACAGGCTTATCTGCCTTATCCGGTTTCCTGTTACAGGAGGACGCCACTATAAAAAAAATAAATAAAAGGGCCAAATACCTAAAATAGCTTATCCTCATATAACAAATTTACAAATCCTGTTTGATTTCGTCCAATCCTTTGATGCTTAATCGTGCACTTATTCCTGATGCGATTACAGAAATGGCGCCAACTGTTAAAAAAACCAACCCAAAATCGGCTATTTCCAGGTCGATCGGGTAGGCATCCAGTACGGTTAACGTAGCCCCCATTTTTATTAAACCATAATGCTGTTGCACCAGGCAAACGCCCAGGCCCAGGGCAATACCAACAATACAGCCAAATATCGATATCATCATCCCTTCAAAAAAGAAGATGCCCTGTATCAGCATTTTATTTGCGCCCAGGCTACTTAAAATGGCAATATCTGCACGCTTATCAATAACCAGCATGGTTAACGAGCCAATGATATTGAATATTGCAATAATAAGCACAAAAGTCAATATCATAAAAATGCTCCATCGTTCGTAGTTCAGGGTTTTATAAAGCTCGGTATTTTGCTGCTTTCGGTTTTTTACCGTGAAGTTTTTGCCTATGGCATCAATTATTTTGTTTTGTACCGATGTTACATCGGTCCCTTTTTTATAAGTAAGTTCTAATGAGCTCACTTCTTTAGGCTGATCCAGCAAATCGCGGGCAAACTCAATAGGGGTTACCACAATGTCGTCAAAATCCTGTTGGATACCGAATACCCCCGAGACATTTATGGAGCGCACCCTGAACTCATCAAGCGGGTTTGCCGAATTTACAGCTGTACGACTTGGCGAAAATATTTGTATCGGCAATAATTCGTCATGTACATTAATGCCAAGGCTGCCCTGAATGGACGACCCGATAACCGCGAAATTTCGCCCCCCGCTTTTAAGGGTAAAGGAGCCATTTTGCACTGTGCTATCCAATTGTTTATTTTTTAAAAAATCGTCGCTTACACCTTTAACCGTACCTAAAAATGGTTTATCTCCATATTTTATTAATGCTTTTTCCTGTAACACCTGGGTGAACGAAAACAATTGAGGATCATTATGCAGTGAAGTAAAATACGGCGTATTAGGATCAAAGGTTTTGCCCAGGCGGGTCTCAATCTTAATCTCGGGCGTAAAATTGCTATAAAGCGACAGGATCACTTTCTCGAACCCGTTAAACACCGATAAAATAATAATCAAAGCAGCGCTGCCAACCAACACTCCCAGCATAGATATGCCCGAAATGATATTGATGGCGTGCATCTTCTTGCCCGAAAATAAGTATCTTTTTGCTATGTAAACCGAGGTGTTCAATAAAGTTTTAAGTTAAGAGTTTTGAGTGATGAGTTCGGAAGTTTTTTGAATTTTTAATTTTGACTTTTAACTTAAGAAAGGGTTGTTTTGTTTTTCGTAACCAATAGTTGTTTCGGGGCCGTGGCCCGGGTAAACGGTACAATCATCAGGTAGGGCAAATAGTTTGTTTTCGATGTTGTCTATCAGTTGGTTAAAATTACCGCCGGGTAAATCGGTACGGCCAATACTTCGCCTGAACAATACATCGCCGCCAATTAACATATTGGCTGCTTTATCATAAAAGCACAGCGATGCCGGCGAATGGCCGGGGGCGAAGATGAGCCCTAAAACAGTATTGCCAAACTTTATGTTGCCTGTTTCGGGCAGGTATTCATCCGGCAGTGGCGATACCTCGTACCTGATACCCATTTGCGGGGCATATGATACTACAGCGGTCAGCACCGGCAACTCGCCCCGGTGAAATTTGGGTTTAAGCCCGTATTTATCAAATACAAATTTATTACCCAATACATGGTCAATGTGGCAATGGGTATTCAGCAGTAAAACCGGTTTTAAATTATTATCCTTTATAAAATTCGCTACCGCATTTTGCTCGGTAGCCGTATACATTCCCGGATCAATAATTGCGCATTCGCCGGTTTCGTCATATAAAACATAAGTGTTTTCCTGGTAAGGGTTGTTCTCAAATGATATAACTTTTGCCATGGGGTAAAAGTACTGATTTAATTTGTTGAGAGGCCGCCATTTTTGATTCCGGTGCCAACAGGGGAGGGTTTTTATTATCAATTTATTCAACCGGCTCTTGTTTAGCAGTTGACAGGGGATTAAAAAAGCCTCAAATCTTCCGACTTGAGGCTTTTGATTTAAATGTAGCGGGAGCAGGACTCGAACCTACGACCTTCGGGTTATGAGCCCGACGAGCTACCAACTGCTCCATCCCGCACTGTTTTGATGGACTGCAAAGGTATGATAACTTTTGGTATTGGGCGCGGATTACAAGGGTAATAAATCCGGGTACTTGTAGTTGCCTCGTTTTAAGGTTATTAAATATTCTGAAAATACGAGTGATGGCAATTGCGTGTGGCAATAGCAACAAGCCAATTAACGCGAGGCTGTTTCAGGGTACGTATTAACCTGGTTGTTATCCGTAAATACCCGTATGGTACGCATATAGCGCCCCATATAATAATCATTCATACTGGTAAGGGTTACTCCATTTGCTTCACCGGAAGTAGAGTGGATAAACTGAATTGGTTCGCCTGGCATAGATACAATGATGCCTATGTGGCCGGCCCTGCGGGTATGTTTTTTAGTACCGGTAAATAATATCAGGTCGCCAAATTTAGCATCCTTTAAATCAACTCCGCCCTGAACGTCGGTAAAGTCGACCGAACTTCTGGGGATAGCAATGCCAAAATGATTAAATACGTAGTTAACAAACCCCGAGCAGTCAAAACCTTTTTCGGGATTGGTTGAGCCAAACCTGTACCGGATGCCTTGCAGCGATTTTGCAAAAGTTATCAATTCTTCGGGGCTGGCACATCCGGTTGAAATGGCTGTATCTATTACGGGCCTGGTATATGTATGAAAATGTTTATGTCTTTTTGCAGATTTAACCTCCTTATGATTTTTGCGAACCGCCCGGCGTTTTGCATGCGCGGGGCTATTGGCCGAAATAAGAAAAAATAAGAGGGTAAGGGTTCCCAGATAAAATCGCATCCGTAATGATAGGAAAAAAAACTGTTTTTATCTTTTTTTTGTAAAAACTTTTTGGGTAAAGGCAATTAATTGTTTTTCTATATAATAAGATTATAATAAGTAACTTTTGAACTATCATTACGTAAAAAACAGGATGAAGAAGCTCGTAGTGAGTATTTGGTTGATTTTTTTACTTGGCGCGATCGGGGCTTTATTTTGGTATAACGAATTGGTTTTTCAATTACCAACCCCCGTTCCCAAAAACTATAAACCAGTTTACCAGGGGCAGCTTATCAGTTTAAACGGGGTGTTAAAAAATGAAAACAAGCCCATTTTCTTCCACTTTTTTAACCCGGATTGCCCATGTTCCCGGTTCAACGTAGCTAATTTTAAATCGCTGGTAAACCAATATGGCCGGCAGGTACATTTTGTAGTGGTAGTATTAAATAACCATTATTATACAACCAAACAAATCCAGGATAAATTTGATTTAACTATTCCGGTGATATTCGATCCATCCATTGCAAAGAGCTGCGGCGTATATTCAACACCCCAGGTAGCGCTGCTGAACCCGCAACACCAATTATATTACCGTGGCAACTACAACCGAAGCAGGTATTGTACCGATGAAAAAACAAATTATGCAAAAATTGCTATAAATGGTTTATTAGCTGCACAACCTAAGCTGGCATTTAACCAACGTGCGCTTAGGGCATATGGCTGCCAGCTACCCAATTGCAATAAATGATCATTTAAGTATGTATAACCCAAATTCATTGTCACATCAGCCCAATGCTCTCCTTTTTGGTGTAAAAGAGCGGTCAGATAAAATAATGAATTATTTTTTGGTTGCTTATTTCCTGGTGGGCCTTTTTTTGGCAACGTTTTATAGTACCTGGTTTATTGCGCTTGGGGTAGGGGGAATTTGCTTAACCGCTTATTATTCTGCAAAATTACTTTTGCCAGGTTCGATATTATACCAATATGTTTTAAGCGTTGTGTTTGGACTATTTATGGCACAATTCATTTACCAGATGCATGGCATGTTTGAAATGCACTTTTTTGCTTTCATTGGCTGCACAGCAATGATTACCTATCAAAATTGGAAACTGCAAATCCCAATACTGCTATTTGTTGTTATACATCATGCACTATTTAGTTACCTTCAGGACGCTACCGTGTTGGGCATCTACTTTACCCAGCTGAGCTATTTTGACCTGCGCACATTTGGAATACACATATTTCTGACAGCCGTTATCTCATTTATTTGCGCATTATGGGCATTTCAGCTAAAAAAATATAGTGAATTGCAGGTGGCCCAGAGCATAAAAATGACCGAAATGCAAAAGGAGGTGCAGTTTGCACTTGAGCGAAGGCAGTTGTCTGAAGAAAAGAACAGGATTTTGGAAAGCATAGGGGATGCATTTTTTGCCGTGAACGGTGATTGGACTGTCACCTACTGGAACAATACGGCCGAAAAAGTACTGAAAACGCCGAGGGATATTATTTTAGGGAAAAATTTATGGGACGTATTTGCGGGGTCAGTAAATTCCGAATCATATAAAATGTATCATGAGGCAATGGCCCTGAAACAGTACGTACACTTTGAAGATTATTTTACGCCATTAGAAAAATGGTACGACATTAGCGCCTACCCGACAGATAACGGCCTTTCGGTTTTTTTTAAAGACATTACCGAACGCAAAATAGCAAACCTGTTATTACTTGAATCTGAAAAAAGGTATAGCGATTTATTTGATTTAAGCCCCTTACCCAAATGGGTTGTTGATACGGAAACACTATGCTTTTTAGATGTAAATGCCGCTGCAATAAAAAAATATGGCTACAGCCGCGATGAATTTTTGTCGATGACGATAAAGGATATCAGGCCGCCGGAGGATATTGGAAAAGTTGAGGAACTCATAAAAGAGATTAATAACACCGATGGGTTAACAAAAAGGGGAACCTTTACCCATAAAAAAAAGGATGGCGAGCTTATTCAGGTTGATATTCAAAGCAATAATATGGATTATAGGGGTAAAAAAGCCAAGCTGATTATTGCGCATGATATTACCGACCAATTGAAACATATCATTGAAATTGAAAAGCAAAACAAAAAGCTAAAAGAAATATCATGGATTCAATCGCACATTATAAGGGCGCCGCTTGTGCGGATAATGGGCTTAATTCCAATTATTAAAAACCTTGCCTCAGATGATCCGGAAAGAGAAAAGGTATTGGAGTACCTGGCCTCGTCGGCAAATGAATTGGACGACGTGATTAAAAATATAACCCAAAAAATAAGTAGTTAACCAGGATGAGGCCAAAACCTTGTGATTGGTCAAAGCTTCGGTAAAACAACGAAGCGGCAAAGTTAACAAGAGGCCGTCCCGAAAAGACAGGCCTCTTGCTATTTAATAAGGTATTCGGGAAGCTGTATTTTATTACCGGGAGCATAATAAGAACCGCAGGTAACTATTGAGTTATCTATTTAACTCCTGGAAAAATAATTGCCAATTTTTGCTTTTTAGAAAAATATAAATTAATTTACGCTTAACTAAAAATTAAGATTGTAATTGTATACAATTAAACGAATAATATAATTACCCGATAAATTATATTATTTGAAATGCTGGCCAGCCAATTGTAGTTTTTAGAAAAACCTTACAAACAAACTTAACACGAAAAACACACATGAAAAACAAAGTATTACTAACAATTGGCTTTGGCGCCGCCGTTGCCGCGTCTGTTCTATTTTCTTGTACTAAAAATAACAGCCAGCCGGCAAAGCAAACAACAGCTGTTTCGGCGGATGTATTAAAAAAGATAAGTGACCTGGGCTTCAGCACCGACGAAGTGAGAAAACAGGGAGATAATTACCTGGTAGAAGGCGACATCCTTTTAACTGCAGCTAATTTATCAGAGGCAAGCACAAGCCCCAATTTAAGAATTGCCGAAAACGAGCAGTACCGGACTACCAACCTGGTTAAAAACCTGCCCCGCACAATTACCGTTTCGGTATCAAACCTGCCAACTGTTTATGCTACAGCAACAAGCAACGCGGTTGCACGTTATAATGCGTTAGGCCTTACTATCCAATTCCAAATAGTAAGCAGCGGCGGTAATATCCAGGTAATTGGCTTTAACGAAGGGCCAAGCGGTGGATACATTACCCTGGGCTCATCGGGCTTCCCAACATCGGCTGGCGATCCGTATAACCAAATTCAAATGAATACCAACGAGCAAGCTTACGGCACCAACCCTGATGTAAATTATTTAACATCGGTTTTGCAGCATGAGATAGGCCATTGCATCGGTTTCCGCCATACCGATTATATGAACCGTGCATTTAGCTGCGGCGGCAGGCACGTTAATGAAGGCAGCGCAGGTATTGGAGCAATTAATATTCCCGGTACACCAACAAAAGCCGATGCCGGATCATGGATGCTGGCTTGCTCATCTGGTACCGATCGTACTTTTAATCCGAATGATGTAATAGCTTTAAATTATTTATACTAAACATTTGTAACACTATCGGGTATTATATTATTTACTATTATAAGGGAGGGCGGTGCTCTCCCTTATTTTTATTAAACTTAAAGCATGGTTAAAAAATTACTGCCTTTTGTTTTTTTGCTTTGTTTTAAGTACTCCTGGTCGCAGCAAACAGCGGGCGACAAAATGATCAAAAACCTTTATTCGGCAGCAAATAAACCCGCATTAGCCGATTCTGTTAATTATTATGTTGTTAAGGCCAATAAACGGCCATTTGCGCCCTCCGCAAACGCGCATGTTATAAAAAGGCTTTCATACAATTATTACATTATAGCTTCAAACAAACCCATCCCGCAAGGTGCGGATTTTGAAATAATAGCCCCTGCAAATTCCTTGTGGAAAGCGTCAGATAACCTTGCCCTGGCCACTCAAAAGCATGCTAATAGCAGTAAAATAATTGCCGTTGATATTACCCTGAACAATGCCACCGCACAAAGTGAAGTAAAAAAATATGCCGAAATAACCGTCGCAAACGGTAACAGGGTAACAGCCAATATCCGTGTTAACAGGCTAAATGAATTATTACAGCAGCCCTACGTTGTTTTTGCGGATAATACCCGCAAGGCACACGCCGAACTGGCAATCAGCGATATCGATCTGGGGGCAAATACCATTAGCGGGATACGTAGCATTTACCCCGGGATTAACGGACAGGGCATCAATGTAAGTATTAAGGAGAGCAGGTACGATAACGATTTGGATCTGCTCGGCCGTACATTTGAATCATTTCCGGCATCAGCTACAACGTCCGGGCATGCTACTACCATGGCCACGCTGATTGGCGGCAATGCAAATTCGTTCATAAAAGGGCTTGGCGCCGCACCTAAGGTGCGCTTTACATCTGCCGATTTTATCAATCTGTTTCCAGATAGCACCGTTGTTTTTAAAATGTTTGATATCGGCTTGCAAAACCATTCCTACGGTACCGGTATCGAAAACTACTACGGTGCCGAAACCGTGGCCTATGATGAGCAGGTAGCCGCAAATGACAGCATTGTACACGTGTTTTCGTCGGGCAATGTTGGGCTTACCGCGCCGGCAACCGGAGTTTACAACGGCTTAACGGGTGTGGCCAATTTGTCGGGCGATTTTAAGCAGGCAAAAAACGTGCTGGTGATAGGCGGTACAGGCCGTACAAACCTCCCCGAAGATTTAAGCTCTGGCGGCCCGGCCTATGATGGACGCATAAAGCCGGAGCTGGTTGCAGATGGCGAGGACGGAACATCGGGCGCCGCTGCCCTGGCTTCGGGCGCTATTGCTTTATTGCAGCAGGCGTATAAGCAAGCGCATAGAAATTTACCCCCTGCTGCATTAATTAAAGTATTGCTTATCAATTCGGCCGATGATATTGGCAACACCTACGTCGATTTTAAAACCGGCTATGGCAGGTTAAATGGCCTGGAAGCGATGCGCACCTTACAGGAAAACAGGTTTAATAACGGAGCGGTAGGCAATGGCGGGCAAAGCGATTTTACGGTAGAGGTACCTGCCGGCTCAAAAGAGTTGAAGGTATCAATAGCCTGGACAGATCCTGCGGCGGCGCTAAATGCACCCACTGCGTTGGTTAATGACCTTGACCTGTCAGTTTCCGGCCCCGATGGAAAAACCATTTTACCCTGGACGCTAAGCAGCTACCCATCGCTCGACTCGTTACACAAACCTGCGCAAAGGGTGATAGATACCATAAATAATACAGAACAGGTTGCCATTGCAAACCCGGCCGCCGGGATTTACACCATACACGTAAAAGGCAGGAAAGTGCCACTGGGGTCGCAAAAGTTTTATGTGGCTTATCAAGCAATCCAGGCAAATAAGTTCGAGTGGGTTTACCCTGTTGCTGCAAGTCAGCTTTTTGCTGCCGACGATAATTACCTGCGCTGGCAAAGTTCCTTTGATACGGCAATGGGTAGGCTGAGTATCAGTTATGATCACGGAGTTACCTGGAAAGCCATTAATAATGTAACGCTGAAAAATAATTATTATAACTGGCAGGCCCCGGACGTATTCAGTGCGGCCATGTTGAAAATGGATATTGGCAACAACTCGTTTTTAAGTGCCGAATTTAACATCTCTGCCCCGGTAGGGTTGCGCGTTGGTTATAACTGTACACAGGGTACGTTGTTGCATTGGTCGCCACAACAAGGCAGTACAGGCTATGTTGTTTACACTATAAAAGATAATGTTTTGCAAAAACTAAGTGCGGTAACAGATACATCGGTTATCATCCCAGCAGGGCAGCAAACCTCCAAATATTTTGCGGTAAGCGCTACTGGTAATGGTTTTGAAGGCTTAAAAAGCTATACCATTGATGTTACCACGCAGGGCGTGGGCTGTTATGTGAAAACATTACTGGCGAATGTAACAGGCAATAAAGTTTTATTAGATCTTTACCTGGGCAGCACCGTAAACCTAAAATCCATTACCTGGGAAAAAATGACTGGCCCGGCGTCCTTTACATCAATTGGCACATCGGCGGTAATAGCAAACCAGCTTGGTTACCAGTTTACAGATACCGCCCCCAAACAGGTACAATATTACCGGGCCAAACTAACCACTGCCGATAACCAGGTTATTTATACCGATACCGTAAAAGCCGTTGTACTGCAAAACAAGCAGTTTGCCGTGTACCCAAATCCTGTTGATAAACAATTTACCGTTTTAAGCGGCGATATCAATAATTACGATTTTAAATTGTATGACGCCAGCGGTAAGCTCAGCATAACCCAAACGCTTAATAACCTGCAAAATACCGTGCCGGTGAACCTTAATCCCGGCATTTATGTTTATGTAATTTCTTTAGCGGGGCATGTGGTGTATAATGGTAAGCTGATAAAACTGTAGGTGCTGTAAACCTGATATACAAGCGCTATTGGTTTGTTCATCCGTATTGCTGATCGGTCTCTTTATTTAAATCCAAATATCAGCGGGAATATAAAGGTTACTATGATTGTCCAGATAAAGTAAATAGGGAGGTAAAAGGCAATAGTTTTGCCTACGCCGGTTATGTCGGCTTTTTTTGAAAGCACCCTGAAAAGTTGCGTAGTTACCATGAGCAGATTAATTAATATTAAAACGTTGCCACCCAAAATCGCAGCCCTGTTCGGCGTTAAGCCCCATTCCGAAATCCGGAACAAGATGGCAGAAAGCGCAACGCCATTAACTACTATGGTTAAAACCGACAGCAGAAAAAGAATCCAGGTTTCTGTATAACTTTTAGTTGCCTTAGATGCCTCAGCAACCGAAAAGAAAATAATGGCCATAACACCGATTAACAGGGCGTTAAAAACCAGTAGGAACTCCCTGTTGTTATAAGGGTTTTTACCGGAATAAACTATTGCTATAAGATAGATCACCAGCATAACTATTACGAGCGGGCTAAATATTTTGGCAATTACCGGGGAAACCTTACCCACTAATTGCGGATTAGCTTCGGTAAGACAGGTACCCACAATCGGCGCCGCCGCAAGCCCCACAATTACAACATTTTTAAAATAAAACTCTTTAATATCAAAACCGATAAGCGAAAAAAGTCCGAGGGTTATGCCTGTCATTATTGCGCCTGCTATCAATATAAGGGTCGTCATTACTACCAGGTCGCCGTTATATTTTAAAAAGCGCAGCCGTTTCTCCCCGTCATTTCTCATCTCATCAACAAAAGCAAAACCTAATACCGACCATAGAAATAAGAGTAAGTGGATGCACGATAAAATTAGGGTGTCGCTTTTTTTGGCAATGGGAAACAAATTGATAAAAAGTGCACCCGCAAGTGTGGCACCAACAATAAAAGCAATTTTAGCGGCCGATAATTTGTTCTTCCAGGCAAAGTAAACCGTTAACAGGGGGAAAACGATAAACCCGATGTTCCTGGGATAAAAAAACTCTTCGTCGATATGAAAAACTGCAGGTAACTTTGCTATAAAGCCTGCTGCCAACGAAGCAACTATCACAAATAACAATTCCCTGCCTGTGCCCCAGTTAATCTCGTCACTTTCGTAATTCAGCCTTTCATTCCAGCAATCAGCAAGTGTATTGCCTTTAAGCTCGGGGTATAGGGTACTGAACGCTCGTTTAAAAGTCGTCTTGTTGGCCCGGTAAAGCTTCTCGAGTTGACCGGGATCGTTTAGATGGCCGAGTATTTCGTCTTTCATGAGTTTGTATTTTAAAACGTTTTGGTTAAAATCTTCAATTTTGAATTTTTAAAGCCGTTTAATTCCACTAAGCGCCATTCATCCCTAAAACAACATCAAGCCACTGCGCACTAAGGCATTTAATTACGAGTTTTTGCTGTTTGAAAGCACTTTGTTTTTCAAAGTTAATATTCATTTTCATTAAAACAAATACAATCAATAGATTTTTTAGCTGTCAGCGGATATAGAGTGGAAACGGCCGAACAGGTAACTAAAAATTTCGGCTATCACATTCACTTTATACGGGTTGTTGTGCGCTCTGATGGCAGGAATGCCGGTTTTAAGCCAGTCCATAAAAGATAAGTTGCTGAAAAAACATTTGCCTGGTTTGACATAATATTATGCGGAAATTATGAACTCCAGCCTGAACCATCTAAAAATATGGTCAAACTATTGGCAATAAAATTGTTATTGAATAAATTTAAACAGGCCCTTAATAAAAATGGTAAACAATTAAATAACAAACAATTAACCTGAAATTGGTATTAAAGCAATGTTTGAAGCTGTTATTTGAGAGCAGGTTAAAAAGGCTAAATAAGCCTGCCGGGATAAAACATAATTTGATATGCATATTTCAATACTTGCAGCCACACTTCCTTTTATTGGCCAGGTTAATTTAAGCGGTTATTTACTGGTTGTCTTTATCGTCTGCATCCTGGCCGTTATCGGGTTCGAGTTTGTGAATGGCTTTCATGATACAGCCAATGCGGTAGCTACCGTAATATATACCCGGGCCTTAAAACCAGTATATGCTATTCCCTGGTCGGGCTTATGGAATTTTTTAGGCGTGTTTCTGGGTGGTGTAACGGTAGCCATGGGTATTTTAAAGCTGGTGCCGCTTGATGCCTTGATGACTTTGCCCGTGAGCGTAGGTGCCTGCCTGGTATTATCGGTGTTGCTCGCGTCCATTATCTGGAACCTGGGCACCTGGTATCTGGGTATTCCCTGTTCCAGTTCGCATACCATGATTGGCGCTATGATTGGCGCCGGCCTGGCCTTTACCTGGTACTACCATGGCCCCGGGGTAAATTGGGGTAAAGCCGAAGAGATAGGCCTGTCGCTTGTTCTATCGCCCATTATTGGTTTTGGTGCCGCAGCCCTGCTCATGTTGTTTTTAAAGCATGCAACCAAATCACATGCCTTGTTTCATATCCCAACCGGCGAAGATGACCGTCCGCCAATTTTAATCAGGCTTTTACTCATCACCACCTGTACCCTGGTTAGCTTTTTTCATGGTAGTAATGATGGGCAGAAGGGTGTAGGCTTATTCATGCTTATCCTGATAGCGTTTTTACCTGCCCGGTTTGCCGTTAATCATCATATAAGTAATGATAAAGTTTTGGCGGCGTTTAACCAGGCCAGCCTCGTGATAACTAAAAATACCTCTGCAAACAATGCCCCCAACAGTGAATTTATAAACCTGGCAGATATAATTGCCCGGGCAAAAGCCTCGCTGGCCGAAAAAAATGAAACCGATGTAGCCAAAACTTACCGTTACCGTAAACAGGTAGAAGCGGCTGTAAAAGCAATCAGAACGGTGCTTAAAGATAACGCGATAAAATTACCGGCAAATGATTGGGCCTCGCTTACATCTGCCTCAGACGAGCTGGAGCATGTAACAGATTTTGCGCCGGTATGGGTTATCGCTATAATTTCCATATCGCTTGGGCTGGGCACCATGATTGGCTGGAAAAGGATTGTAGTTACAATTGGCGAAAAAATTGGCAACGAACATTTAAGCTATGCGCAGGGTGCTACGTCTGAAATTGTCGCCGCATCAACCATCGGCCTTAGTACTGCGTTTGGTTTGCCGGTAAGTACTACACATGTGCTTTCAAGCGGAATTGCCGGCGCTATGGTTGCTTCGGGCGGTAAGGGCAATCTTAATAATAAAACAATAAAAAATATTGCGATGGCCTGGGTGCTTACTTTACCGGTAGCAATAATTTTAGCATCTTTATTATTCATGTTTTTCCATTTGTTTATTTAAAAGGCCAAAAATGAAACAGATTCTTGTTGCTTCCGATTTTTCAAAAAGCGCAGCCAATGCAATGGCTTACGCTATGGAGCTGGCCGCGGTATTAAACCGTGATATTTGCGTAATACATGCCATACACCCTACCGAAGGCATTAACAACAGCACTTACAACGCTATTTTTATTGAAGATTACTATAACAACAAAAGGGAGGCCTTGAAGGAGTGGGCAGCCGAATTTACCCGGCAGGAAGCTTATGCTTCGGTTAAGGTTAACACACTTTGCGATGTGGGTTTTTTGAAAAGTGTAATAACCCGGTATGTTGATGAAAACCCGGTAGAGCTTTTGGTAATGGGGATAACCGGCTCAACAGGTATTGCGGGTATTGTGGGTAGTAATGCAAGCATGATGGTAAGCAAGTTGAAAACGCCCACCTTAATCATCCCACTGGAAAGTAAGTTCTCGAGGGTGCCCGTGATTACGCTGGCCACAGATTTTGAAACCCGCCTGTCTGCCGAAGATGTAAACGCTTTGAACGAAATGGTGCAGGCATTTGCATCCGCTAAAATGCAGGTGTTGTATGTAGCCGATAAGCCCGACGATAAACATATCAAAACGGGGGAGGCCAAATTAAGCAGCCTAATAAAAAATGCCGAACTTGATTTTAACTATATTAACAACAGCAGCGCTATAAATGGTATTGTTGATTTTGTACAAACGCACGAAACAGACATTCTATGCCTGGTCAAACATCATCATAACATTGTTTACCGGCTATTTACCCGAAGCACGGTAAACCAGGTCATGAACAAATCAGTAAAAGCTATCCTGGTGCTGCACGAATAACCTGGCGCTACAAACTGTTAGTGCCGGCTACTTAAACTTTTGTTCACCCTCAATTTATATTTGTTTGGTATGTTTGGTCTTTCGATGATTAGCGCTAAATGATATTATCCCTTAAATATACCACCCCCGTTTTAAAAAAAGACCAGCCCGACGATACCTATAAGTTTTTGCCGCCTCCCCCGCCGTCCGGAAAGTATCCCTACCATTTAAATGTTAATGACATATTGCCTGGTGTAAACGATAACCGCATGGTATTTCAAGTAGTGGGCGATACCGGTGGCTTTCGCGATCCGGATTTTCAGAAAAGGGTGCCTGATGCCATGGCTTCCCAGTATCGAACCTGGGAGGCAGCAAACAAACCTTCATTCCTGTATCACCTGGGCGACGTAGTGTATAGCCATGGAGAAGAAAAATATTACAAAAGCCAGTTTTTTGATCCCTATAACAATTACCCCGGCCCTGTATTTGCCATAGCCGGCAATCACGACAGCGACATAAACCCTAATGCCGATAAGCCATACCAAAGTCTGGATGCTTTTGCTGCTGTTTTTTGCGATACTCAACAACGGGCAATACTATTTTCCGGCGACAACCCGCGGAAAAGCATGGTGCAGCCCAATATTTACTGGACGTTGGATACCCCGCTTGCAACCATAATTGGCTTACACAGTAATGTGCCCAAATATGGCGTAATAGCGCCGGAGCAGCGGGATTGGTTTCTGCAGGAATTAAAATCATCGGCGCAAAACCATCCCGAAAAAGCATTGCTGGTTTGTATCCATCACGCGCCATACTCGGCCGATGTTAATCATGGTTCCAGCTTGCCCATGATCGAATTCCTGGAGGGCGCATTTACCGAAACCAATGTTTGGCCCGATATGGTTTTTAGCGGGCACGTACATAATTATCAGCGTATCAGCAAGCGTTATCCTAATGGCATCACCGTGCCATACATCGTAGCCGGCGCAGGTGGCTTTGATGAGCTGCACCCCGTAGCCCATACCGATGACGAGCGTTTTAGCGCCGAAAGCGAAGTTCTGGATGGAGCCAAACTGGAGTATTCGTGTGACACCCGGCATGGCTTTGTCAAGGTAATGTTGGAGCGCACTGACAACGGGTTAAGCCTGGGTGCGGAATATTATACGATACACGATAAAGAGGCAATTCTTGTTGATGCCTATAATAAATTTGTGCCGGAGAGGTAATAAAGAGATTCCCCATTTACATACTTAAAAAAAACATATTTTAGCACTTGCGTTCAACAGCGGACCATTCCCCTGGTCCCGGGGATTTTAGACAAGTGTATTCAATGACAAAAGCGAGCCGGATTTTATTACTTCATCCCTGGGTATATAGGATTTTGGTTTTTGCTGCCGCCCTTGGCTCGTGCGGAAAATTACAGGCGCAGGGCTTGCAATTCAACTCGAACGATAGTTTAATGGAAAAACGGACGTCCTATTCCGTTTTTAAACAGGAAAGCCCCACATTTAATGATGAATTAACCATTGCCTTTCAGCTGGCTTTATGGGATAATTCGCACCTGGGTTATGTTTTGAACCTTGCTGATAGTAAAAATAACTCCTATAGCCTCAGTTATATTTATTTGAACGGCACCCCTTACTTAAATTTCAATATCGACAGTAAGAGCAATAAGATCACCATCCCGCTGAGCGCTGCCCAGTTATCAAAAAGGACATGGACAGCCATCAAAATCAAGCTGGACCTGCGTGGGGATAAAGCAACAGTGTGGGTTAACGGTAAACCGTATGGCGCTTCGGGCTTTAGTTTCACCGGCAGCATCAGCCCGGTAATTACCTTTGGCAAAAATTCGCGTTACTCCGATGTGCCCAATATGGCCATCCGCAACCTGGAAGTTGGCGATGCCTCCCAGGCTTATTCGTTCCCGTTAGATGAATGGGAAGGCCAAAACGTGCACAGCAGCAATGGCGACGAGGTTGGCTTTGTTGAAAACCCGGTTTGGCTTATTAATGAATCGTACTTCTGGAAGCCGCGGTTGTCAAAAAGCTTTAACGAGGTTGTGGGCCTAAACTTTAATCAGCAAAAACAAAGCATGGTGCTGTTTGGCAGCAACTCGGTAGTGCAATATAATGTCAGGAATGATGAGGAATCATCCGGTTCCTATCAAAACCCCTTGCCTATGCCCCTGTTACTGGGCAAAAGCATTGTTAACCCCAGGCAAAATAAGCTGTATGTGTATGAGGTTAACAACGCCCCGGGCAACCCATCGGGCCTGGTATCGCTTGATCTTTCGAGGTTAAACTGGGAGGTTAAAGGAAACGCAGCCTTGCCATCGCAACGGCATCACCATAATGTGTTTTACGATAAAGATTACCGCGATCTTTATTTATTTGGCGGCTACGGGTCGTTCAGGTACTATAATGATTTTTTTAAGTTTGATACCCTGGAACAGGTTTGGCAGCCTGTGGTTTTTACCGGCGACCATATCGATCCGCGGTTTTTTTCGGCCTGCAGCGTTGCCGACGCGAATAACGACGTGTATATATTTGGCGGTATCGGCAATCAATCGGGCAGCCAGGTTGTAGGTGGTATGCATTTTTATGATTTGTACCGGGTTAACCTAACCAGCCATACCATCAAAAAACTATGGGAAATTAAGCCTGATGAAGAGGCTTTCGTGCCCGCCAATAACCTCGTCCTATCAAAGGATAGAAAATATTTTTATGTGTTGTGTTACCCGCACGAGCGGCCTAAAACCAGCTTAAAGCTTTATAAATATGCTATTCAAGATGGATCATATGAGGTTGTGAGCGGCGAGATTCCGGTAACATCCGAACGGATTGAAACGGATGTTAACCTGTTTTTTAATAGCGACGCGAACGAATTTTATTGCACCACCCAGGAATTTACTTCGCCTGTAAAATCGGGTATCAAAATTTATTCGCTGGCATTTCCCCCGGTAAGTTATGCCGCTTATTTAAAATCAAAACAGGCTAAAAGCGCAACAATCAGTGTGTATAGCTATGTTGGAGGGCTGGCGGCGGTACTATTCGTAGCCGGTGGAGCATTCATCTACCTGAAAAGGAAAAAAGCCAAACCGGTGCCCGATACTGCTGATTTAACCCAGGATGAAAGCCAATTGGAAATTATTGGCAACAAGATTAATGCGGTTTATTTGCTGGGCGCATTTGCGGTGTATGATAAAAACGGCAAGGATATTACCTACCTGTTTAGCCCTAAAATTAAACAGCTATTCATTTTGATTTTACTGAACAGCCGCGATAAAAACGGTGTAACCTCCAGGCGCATTTCAACCACCCTTTGGGCCGATAAAGATGTAGCCAAAACAAAAAACATCAGGGGCGTTACCTTAAATCATCTGAGAAGTATTCTTGCTGACCTGGATGGGATTGAGCTGGCCTATATCAATGACACCTATAGCTTCACTGTTTCGGACGCCTTTTTTTGTGATTATTTTGTGGTGCAAGCCAGCCTTAATAACAGGCAGGGGGCGGCAGAATTGGAGGTTCCGCATTTTGATTTGATGGTCCGTGGCGGCCTGCTGCCGGCTATGCCCGATGTTTGGCTGGATGATTTTAAGGAGGAGTACGAAGAAGCGTTAATGCCGGCTTTGCAGCCTGTAATAAAAAACACCTATGATGAGGGGCAGTTTAAAAAGGCGCTGGAGATAAGCCGGCTGATTTTAAATATCGACCCGTTTAGCGATGCCGGCATCAACTATAAACTGAAAGCCATCAGGCGCACCAGGGGTATTGAACACGCCCGCCGCACCTATGATGATTTTGTAGCCGAATATAAAAGATCATTAGGAATTGATTACCCTTTGCCATTTGATAAAATTTGCGGGAAATAGGGCGGTTAAGAACGATTAGTTTTAAGTCAAAATTCCCCGTAAATCTGAATTGTCCTTTTTGACTTAGAACTTAAGACTTTCGACTAAAGACTTTCCATCATTTCCGGTTAATAATGCGATTAATTTTAATGGGTTAATGAAATTTAAACCGGGTTAACCCATTTATTAACCCTTGTTTTAATACCACCTATCCTATTATTGTGTGGTATTAAGCGGCACCTACCGCCCTGCACCTATCTATGAAAAACATTTTTGTTTCCTGTTGTTTAACTATGCTGGCGTCTGCCGTTTTTGCGCAGCAGGCACCGGCACCGTTAAAAGAGAAGACTGCTTTCCAAACCGCCAGCCCCTGGATGCCCGAGATTGACGTACGCAGCGACATTGCCATTGTTTACGGAACCAACGACCACCCCGGCATGACCTTTGAACAGCGCGTACAAACCTGGCGCGATCATGGTTATCAAACCAACTTCATGACCGGCATAGCCTGGGGCGATTACAAAGATTATTTCCTGGGTAAATGGGATGGTAAAAACCACCTGGGTGTTGGGCAGGTTACCCAAAAGGGCGATACCATTTTTCATGGCAGGGATATGCCATATGTAGTGCCCGGTGCCTCGTTCATCGAGTACATGAAAACGGCGGTTATTAAAAGAGTAATTGATGTTGGCATCACCAATATATTTTTAGAAGAACCTGAATTTTGGGCGCGTGCGGGCTATAGCGCGGGCTTCAAAGCGCAATGGCAAAGCTATTACGGTTTTCCCTGGAAGCCGCAGGATGCATCTGCCGAGAATACTTACCTATCCAGCAAATTAAAGTATCACCTGTATTATGATGCCATTGAAAAAGTATCATCCTACGCTAAAGCCTATGGCAAAAGCAAAGGCTTAAATATAAAGGTGTTTATCGCCACGCATTCGCTGGTTAACTATTCGTCGTGGCAAATTGTTAGTCCCGAGGCCAGCCTGGCTTCGCTGCCCGGTATTGATGGTTACATAGCCCAGGTGTGGACGGGCACCTCGCGCGAGCCAACTTATTTTAACGGCTTGCAAAAAGAACGCGTATTTGAAAACGCCTACCTGGAATATGGGTCGATGGTATCCATGACGGCGCCAACCGGCCGCAAAATGTTTTTTTTAACCGACCCAATTGAGGACAGGCAAAAGGACTGGAGCGATTATAAACTAAATTACCAGGCTACCTTTACGGCCAAGTTGTTGTACCCAACGGTATCTGATTATGAGGTGATGCCCTGGCCCGAGCGCATTTATACGCATCCCTACAAGGTTGCCAATAGTAACGAAAAGATCCTGATCCCCCAGTATTACTCTACCCAAATGCAGGTGATGGTTAACGCCCTCAATAGCATGCCTCCATCAACCAATAAAGTAACGGGTGTGAACGGCATTGGCGTGTTGATGAGTAATACACTGATGTTTCAGCGTTTCCCTACCCATAACGGGTTCGAGGATCCGCAGTTCTCAAACTTTTACGGGCAAACATTGCCACTGCTAAAACATGGCGTTCCGGTACAAACGGTGCACATGGAAAACCTGGGCTATGCGGCATCGCTTAAAAATATCAAGGTGCTGGTGATGAGTTATGCTAATATGAAGCCCATATCGGCCCAAATTCACCAGCAATTGGCCGCCTGGGTAAAACAGGGTGGCATATTAATTTATTGCGGCCGGGATGATGACCCTTACCAGTCGGTTATGGAATGGTGGGATACCAAGGGCAATAACTTTACAGCGCCATCGCAACACTTATTTAAACTGTTAGGGATAAACCCCGTCGGCGACAGCCAAAAGCTTAACGTTGGTAAAGGCGCAGTATATGTGTTGAGGCAAAACCCCAAAGAATACGTACTACAGGCCGATAACGACGGTAATTACATCAGCACCGTTAAACAAGCCTATGAAAAAGATGCCCATGCAGGTACCTTAACGTTTAAAAATAGCTTGTACCTGCCCCGTGGCCCTTACGATATTGTAGCCGTAATGGATGAAAATGCCGATAGCAAGCCTTATACAATAAAAGGTCCGGTAATTGATCTGTTCGATCCGCAGCTGCCGATCTTGGCCGAAAAGGTGATCAATCCCGGCGAGCAGGCGTTGTTGTACAATGTTGCACGGGTAGCCAATAACAACATACCCCAGGTATTAGCTTCGGCTTCGAGGATCTATGACGAAAAAGCTGCAGGCGGCAGCTATTCTTTTATAGCCAAAAGCCCGGTAAAAACGCTTACCAGCGCAAGGGTTTTATTGCCGGGTCAACCAAAGCAAATTGTTATAAGCGATAGCAAAGGGCAAATGATTACTGATATTAAAACATCATGGGATACCTCATCAAAAACCTTATACCTGGGCTTCGCCAATAGTCCCGATGGTATAAAGGTTGAGTTGAAATGGTGAACGATACTTTTTGAGAGAAAGTTGATTAATACTTCCGTGCGTGAATTTTCATGCGCGGGAGTTTTTTTACTTATGGCAGATTGCCATATTCGCACCGGGGAAAAATTATTAGAACAAATAACAAAGCAAATACATCCGACGATATCAACAGCAGCTTTTATAATAACCACTGTTGCTTTCATCACCCTTAAAAAACAAACTCCGATTAATGAAAAAACTATTCTTACTGGCCCTGGCCTGTTTACCGGCAGCTGCAATTGCCCAGCAAAGCGCCAGGGTAACTGACCCCGTTGAATTGATTAACCCGCTGATGGGTACAGCATCCAAACCATCCTTGTCAAACGGAAACACATACCCGGCCATCGCCCTGCCATGGGGCATGAACTTCTGGACTCCGCAAACCGGTAAAATGGGCGATGGTTGGCAGTATACTTATGATGCTGATAAGATCCTCGGCTTTAAGCAAACCCATCAGCCATCACCATGGATGAATGATTATGGTATGTTTTCCATCTTCCCGGAAACCGGCAAGTTAAAGCTGAACGAAAAAGAGCGTGCCAGCTGGTTTTCGCACATGGCCGAAATTGTTAAACCCTACTACTACAGCGTTTACCTGGCCGATTATGATGTAACTACCGAAATTACCCCAACCGAGCGTGCTGCAAGCTTCCGCTTTACCTTCCCCAAAAGCGATAGCTCGCATATTGTAATTGATGCTTTTGACAAAGGATCATACGTGAAGATTATTCCCGGTGAGCAAAAGATTGTAGGATACAGCACCAAAAACAGCGGCGCTGTTCCGGCAAACTTCAAAAACTACTTTGTTATTTATGTAGATAAACCTTTTGCGTTGGCATCGGCATGGCACGATTGGAAAAAAGACGACGGCCAGCTGGAATATATGGGCGACCACGCGGGCGCGGTTATCACCCTAAAAACCACCAACGGCGAACAGGTGCATTTAAAAGTAGCTTCGTCATTTGTAAGTATTGAACAGGCCGATCTTAATTTAAAGCGCGAACTGGCTGATGATAAATTTGAAGTTACCTGCCAGAAAGCCAAAGACACCTGGAACAAAACCCTGAGCAGGCTGAATGTAGAAGGCGGCACCGTGGAGCAAACCAAAACATTTTACAGCAGCTTGTACAGGATGCTTTTCTTCCCTAATAAAATGTACGAGATAGATGCCAAAGGCGAAAAAATTCACTACAGCCCTTTCAATGGTAAGGTGATGCCCGGTTATTTATTTGCCGGTACAGGCTTTTGGGATACATTCAGAGCATTGTACCCGTTCCTGAACCTGGTTTATCCCTCTATCAATAAAGAGATGCAGGAAGGCCTGATAAATGATTATAAAGAAGGCGGCTGGCTGCCCGAATGGTCGAGCCCGGGCTATGCCGATTGTATGATTGGTAATAATTCGGCCTCGGTAGTTGCCGAAGCTTACCTGAAAGGAATGCGTGGTTATGATATTGAAACATTGTACCAGGCACTTAAACACGGCGCCAACAACGAAGGGCCAAACGCAACCGGCCGCAGGGGAGTGCAATATTATAACACCCTTGGCTATGTGCCCTACAACGTTAAAATAAACGAGAATGCCGCACGTACCTTAGAGTATGCTTACGATGATTTTGCGATATACCAATTAGGGAAAGCTTTGGGCAAACCAAAATCAGAGATTGATATTTATAAAAAACGCAGCCAGAATTACCGTAACATCTTCGATCCGCAAACTAAGCTGATGCGCGGTAAAAACCAGGATGGTACTTTTG
This sequence comes from Mucilaginibacter sediminis, assembly GCF_051903035.1. NCBI lineage: Bacteria > Pseudomonadati > Bacteroidota > Sphingobacteriia > Sphingobacteriales > Sphingobacteriaceae > Mucilaginibacter > Mucilaginibacter sediminis. The sequence goes on along the minus strand of NZ_CP170602.1, from coordinate 4,286,575 downwards.
AAACGCCATTTAATCCGTTTAAATGGGGCGATGCCTTTACCGAAGGCAATAGCTGGCACTATAGCTGGGGCGTTTTTCATGACATACAGGGCCTTATAAACCTGATGGGCGGCAAGCAACAATTTGCTGCCAAACTGGATTCGGTATTCAGCATGCCGCCCACGTTTGACGATAGCTACTATGGCGGCGTAATACACGAGATCCGCGAGATGCAGATAGCCAACATGGGGCAGTACGCGCATGGCAATCAGCCTATACAGCACATGATTTACCTGTACAACCATGCCGGCCAGCCATGGAAAACCCAATACTGGGCCCGCGAAACCATGAATAAATTGTATAAAGCTACCCCCGATGGTTATTGCGGCGATGAAGACAATGGGCAAACATCGGCCTGGTACATCTTCTCGGCCATGGGCTTTTACCCGGTAACACCGGCCAGCGATCAATACGTATTAGGAGCGCCTTTATTTAAAAAGGTAACCATTAATTTAGAGAATGGTAAGACGGTGACTATTACCGCGCCCAACAACAGTGCCGCCAACAAATATGTAAACAACCTTACTATTGATGGCAAGCCCTACACCAATAACTGGGTGAGCCACAAAGGCCTGTTAAACGGCGCTGAATTGAATTTTGATATGATTGCTACCCCCAATAAAGAACGTGGCACAAAAGACGCCGACGTGCCTTTTTCGATGAGCAACGAAAAATAATTCCCAATATTGTATAGGTTTAAAAAGGGCTTGTGTTTTCACAAGCCCTTTTTAATTAATCATTTATTTTTCAGCGAGTTAATAAATTGTAACATTTTGTTTACTTTAAAGAAAATGATATTTAATATGAATTATTGTAATAATAGATATTGGTTAATAACTCCATCTGCTAGGCTTTTTCTGGCTTTTTCTGGCTCCGCTGACATTGTTGCAAAACTATCTTTTGGTATTTTAAAATGTTTGTCTGTTAGTAGCACTTTGGTTGACTATGGTGTGCCTTGTCTTTTTTGCAGGCTGAGTCCTGTTTTTTAATGTATTTTGTGGAATAGGCAATAAAAGCAAACAGGGAAAATGCCTCGCGCATTTTCCCTGTTCTAATTAACTTTATTAACTGTCTTATTATTAACTAAATGATTTAGTAATAGCGTAAGAACATGCAAAGGAAATAAATGTTTATGAATTTTTTATGAAAAATATGTATTTTGCGCAATAATATTTATGTAAACGAAATGTTACAATTATTTATTTGATTTTTTATAAATCCCATATACATTTAACCTCTTAAAGTTTTTAACTATTAACTAACACATTATTCATGAAAAAAAGTCTACTTACGACTTTGTGCATCTTTTTACTTGCTGCAACACAGCTATATGCGCAAAACCATACCGTAACCGGAAAGGTTACGGCCAGGGAAGATGGCTTACCGGTGCCGGGGGTATCAGTAAGCATTAAGGGTACTACAACCGGTACCCAGACCGATGCAAACGGAAGATTCTCCTTATCCGTGCCCAACAATGCTTTATTGTCATTTAGTTTTCTTGGTTACATTACCCAAACCTTGCCTGCCGATGGACCAACAGTTAATGTTGTTTTAGTTGCCTCGAGCCAGCAACTTGGCGAGGTAGTGGTAACTGGAGCGCTGGGCTTAAACAGAACGCGTAACCAGCAAGCCTATGCTGCACAGAAAGTAACCGGCGACGAGGTTAGCAAACAACGTAGCGGTAACTTTGTAAGCGGTTTATCAGGTAAGGTAGCCGGGTTAGAAATCAGGCAGAACAACGCCCTCGGCGGTTCAACAAATGTTGTTTTACGTGGTACTAAATCAATCCTCGGCAACAACCAGGCCTTATTTGTTGTTGATGGCGTGCCTTACAACAACGGTGGTTCTGGCGGTGGCAACCAGGGTAACAGCAATTCGAGCTCAGTAGCTGCCGGTACAGGTGGTTATGATTATGGTTCGCCCGCTTCAGATATCAACCCGGATGATATTGAGTCAGTTACCGTTCTTAAAGGCGCTGCTGCTACTGCATTATACGGTTCTATCGGTGCCAACGGTGTAATTTTAATTACAACCAAAAAAGTTAATAAAGGACTTGGTATTACTTTTAACACAAGTTACGGTTACGGTGCTGTTGATAAATCAACCTTGCCAACATACCAAAAACAATATGGCGGTGGTTACGGAACCTATTATGAAGATCCAAGCGGTTATTTCCTTTATAGGGACATCAATGGCGACGGTGTTAAAGATTTGGTTGATCCTTTGACCGAAGACGCTTCATATGGCCATGCCTTCGATCCAAACCTGAAGGTTTATCAATGGGATGCGTTTAGCAAATACTCTCCTAATTTTGGTAAGGCTACGCCTTGGGTTGCTGCTGCTAATGATCCCAATACATTTTTCACTCACCCAATCAGTAATAACCAAAGTTTGTTCATTACTAATGGTGGCGATAATGGTACTTTTAAATTAGGTTATACCCGCAATAACCAAACCGGTTTTATGCCTAATAGTAACGAGTTGAAAAACAACCTTGACTTTGGCGGAACATATAACATCAACAGTAAACTAACTGCAGCTGCCAATATCAGCTACACTCGTACAGATGGTAAAGGACGTTACGGAAGCGGTTATCAATCAGATAACATCCTGAACTCTTTCAGGCAATGGTATCAGGTAAATAACGACATCAAAGAACTTAAAGATCAATACTTTGCTTCCGGTGGTCAAAATATTACCTGGAACTGGGCAAGCCCAACCAATCTGGTTCCAATTTATTGGGATAATCCTTACTTCATCCGGTATCAAAACTTTGAAACAGATACCCGCAACCGTTACTTCGGTAACGTTAGCTTAAATTATAAAGCTACAAATTGGCTAAATTTATTAGGCCGTGTAACTGTTGATAACTGGAGCCAGATTCAGGAAGAACGCAGGCAAGTTGGTTCTGTTGGTTTATCATCATACACCAGGAGAAACCTGAGCTTTAATGAAACCAACTTTGATTTCCTTGCTACAACTGACAATAATATAACTCAGGATCTTAATTTTAAAGGTCTGTTAGGGGTTAACGTACGTAAAAATCTTTACCAGTCAATTGCGGCAACCACAAACGGGGGCTTAATTGTACCAAGTATTTATAGCTTATCAAATTCTAAGAATACGCCAAACGCTCCAACTGAAACGTATGTCCCATTTGAAACAGATGGTATTTTTGCCGGTGCTACGTTCACCTGGAAAAAAATGGTGGTTTTAGATGGTACTTTAAGGCGTGATGCTTCTTCGGCTTTGCCTTCATATAGCAATAAATATTACTATCCGTCAGTTAATTTAGGTTTTACTTTCTCTGAATTGCTTAAACAATATTCATGGCTATCGTATGGAAAAGTAAGAATCAATTATGCTGAAGTTGGTAATAGCGGCACGCCACAAAGCACAAGTAATTACTATTCGCTTACTACAGCATTTGGCTCAAGCCCTCAGGCATTTATCGGTACAACTCAAAACAATGCAAAATTAAAGCCCGAACGCACAAAAGCCTCTGAGGGTGGTTTGGAAATGGCATTTTTCAACAACCGTTTAGGTTTTGATTTCACTTATTACAACAACAAAACCGTTGATCAGCTGATTCCGGTGACATTATCTACAGCTACCGGCTATAATGCTGCTTATATTAACTCCGGTACTATTCAAAATAAAGGTATCGAAGTTGCATTAAATGGTACACCGGTACAAACAAAAGACTTTACGTGGAAAGTGAATGTTAACTTTACCCGTAACAGAAACAAAGTATTAAAACTTTATACTGATGGCTCTGGTCAACAGGCTACCAATCTTCAGCTTGGTTCGTTCCAGGGCGGGGTTTCGCTTAATGCAAGCCTGGATCGTCCTTATGGCGATATTCGCGGTAATGGTTATGTTGATAAAGATGGAAATGCACTTGCTACTAAAAACGGGCAGCAAGTTGTTGGAGACGACGGGTATTATGTGCTTTCTTCAAGCAATAACGTAGTGTTGGGTAACGTTAACCCAAATTGGACGGGCGGCATCAATAGTTCGTTTAGGTATAAATCATTTACTTTAAGCTTCCTGGTTGACGTTAAAAAAGGTGGTAGCGTATTCTCGTTAGATACTTATTATGGTATGGATACAGGTTTGTATCCTGAAACTGTAGGTAACAACGATTTAGGTAAGCCATCAAGAAATGCATTGTCAGATGGTGGCGGTGTGATTTTACCTGGTGTTACCTCTACAGGAGCTCAAAATACCGTTAGAGCAGATAACACAGGTTCTGGTTTATATGGCTATGAGCATAATCCTGCAGCTGGTTTCGTTTATGACGCGGGTTATGTGAAATTACGTGAGGCAGCGATTGCATACTCTTTGCCTCAATCTGTTCTTTCACGGCTTGGCAGTGTTAAAGGCATCGACGTTGGTTTAAGTGGTCGTAACTTATGGATCATCCATAAAAACACCCCTTATACCGATCCTGAAGAAGGTTTAAGCTCAGGTAACCTGCAAGGTTATCAAAGTGGTGCTTTCCCAACCGCCAGAATGTTTAACCTTAACTTAAAAGTAAGATTCTAACGATTATGAAAAAATATTTTATCGCGGCATTGCTTCCGATCCTTTCGCTTGGAGCATGCCATAAAGACCTGGCTTCGTTAAATTCGAATCCAAAGCTTTTCCCAACGGTTCCGGCCGCCTCATTATTTACACAGGCTGAGCGGGTTTTAACCAATACTGTTACCACGTCAAGCGTAAACACTAATATTTATAGGTTAATTGAACAGCAATGGCAAGAAACCACGTACACTGATGAAAGTAATTACCTCATCAATGCCCGTAATATAAATGGTGCGGAATGGAACGCCCTTTATCGTGATGTATTAAATAACTTGCGCTTGGCTAAAACCATTGTACCTACTGACGCTTCTATCGCCAGCGCTGATATTCAGAAAAACGATATAGCAATACTGGATATCCTGCAGGTTTATTCTTTTTATTACCTGGTAACAACTTTTGGTAATGTTCCTTATACACAGGCATTTGATGCTAATAATAACTTTCCTAAGTATGATGACGCAGCAACTATTTACAAAGATCTGCTAACCCGTTTAAATGCAGACATAGCCGCGTTAAATACAAACGCAGGAAGTTTTGGAAGTGCTGATGTAATTTACGGAGGCAATACAACAAAGTGGAAAAAGTTTGCCAATTCATTTAAATTAAAAATGGCTTTGACCATAGCCGACTCTGATCCAACTACTGCGGCTGCAGCGGCGGCATCTGCGGTTTCTGGCGGTGTGTTTACCTCTAATGCGGATAACGCAACCTTTGCTTATTTAGGAGCTACTCCAAATACAAACCCGGTTTATGTTGATATCGTTCAAAGTGGCAGATTTGACTATGTAGCCTGTAATACACTTGTTAGTTACTTAAACGGTCATGCAGACGCCCGCGTGGGCAAGTATTTTACTGCCTTAGCTGATGGTACATATAAAGGCAGCGCCCCTGGTGCTAAATCAAACTATGACAGTTTCTCGCACGTTAGTCCTACGTTAACTGCGCCAACTTTTCCTGGTTTATTACTTGATTTTGCTGAAGTATCGTTTTATCAGGCAGAAGCTGTTGCGAAAGGGTATATTACCGGCACTGCTGCACTCTACTATGCTGCCGGTGTTCAGGCATCGTATTCATATTGGGGTGCAGGTGATGCAACCGCCTATTTGTTGGTTAATCCCTATACCCCAACTAATCTTGCTTACCAAAAATGGATTGCAGATTATAACAGGGGCTGGGATGCATGGATAGAAACCCGCAGGCTGGATGTACCTGCATTGGTTGCGCCATCAACGGCTTCAAGTGCATTCCCGGTACGTTTCCCTTACCCAATTGCAGAGAGCAATGTAAACGGGGCTAACTATAAAGCCGCTTCAGCTGCCATTGGCGGCGACTTGGTAACTACCAAATTGTTTTTCGACAAGCACTAATTTATAGTGACGCTAATAAAAAAGCGGGGCTGCCAATTGGCGGTCCCGCTTTTTTATTAAGGTTTTCCCTTTAAAGCTGCGCTACAAAATCCCTCATCGCCAGCCCTGGATCGGCCTGTTTCATAAAGGTTTCTCCAATTAAAAAGCCGTTAAAGCCGGCCAGCTTCAGGTGCCTGATGGTTTCCGGATCGCTGATGGCGCTTTCAGATATCTTCATGAATTCGGCAGGGATATGTTTGGCCAGCTGGTAGGATGTTTCTACAGATACCGTAAAATCGGCCAGGTTGCGGTTATTTACGCCAATTGCATCCAGTTTTGGGTGAATGCTGCGCTCCAACTCTTCCAGGTTATGTACTTCGAGCAGCACGTTAAGGTTTAAACTTTTGGCAAGCGTGGCAAGCTTATCAATTTCTGCCGGGGTTAAAATAGCCGCTATCAGCAGGATAATATCGGCGCCCAATGCTTTGGCCTCAATTACCTGGTATTCGTCTATCATAAAATCCTTGCGCAAAACAGGGATGTTATTTACAGAACGCGCTCTTTTTAAATCGGCTTTGCGGCCCATAAAAAAATCGCGGTCGGTTAATACAGATAGCGCGGATGCACCTGCAGTCGCGTAATCGGTTGTCACCTTGCTAACCCTTACCTTATCGTTAATAATGCCTTTTGAGGGTGATTTACGCTTAAATTCGGCAATTATACCGGTACGGGCAGGATCAAGCAGAAAATCCTTAAATGAGTAGGTTTCCCTATGGAAGTATTCCGATTCTTCCAGTTGTACATATGATGTCCGTTTTTTGGCATACGCCACTTCCTTTTTTTTATTGGCAACTATTTTATCAAGTATCGTCATAGATCAAATTATAATAGGACCGTCATTGCGAGGTACGAAGCAATCCTGAACTATGTGGGACTTAGCATGTCGGGGATTGCTTCGTACCTCGCAATGACGGTTGTTTATATCTCATTACATGTTCGCAAAGTTATCAATATCTGTTAATTAGCCATTCAGCCAGTTACCCATCATTTCTTTACCATACTCAGTCAATATCGATTCCGGGTGAAACTGTACGCCGCGCACATCATATTCGCGGTGCGATAATGCCATGATAGAATTATCCTCCTCGTCGATAGCCGTTACTTTCAATACCTCGGGTAAATCATTTGCGCTTACAACCCACGAATGATAACGCCCAACTTTAAAGCTATCGGGCAAATCGCGGAACAATTGCTCGTCGGTATCGGTCACTTTTATGGGGGTAGCAATCCCGTGCATAGGCTGGCTCAGGTTATAAAGGCTGCCGCCAAATACTTCGGCAATGGCCTGCTGCCCCAGGCAAACGCCAAATATGCTTTTGGTTGGCGCATATTTTTTGATCACATCCAGTAATAAACCTGCTTCGGACGGTATGCCAGGCCCCGGAGATAGGATGATCTTGTCATAAGCATCCACATCTTCCAAAGCAAATTTATCATTCCTCCAAACATCGCATTGCAGGCCAAGCTCATTAACCAAATGCACCAGGTTATAGGTGAAGGAATCGTAATTGTCTATTATCAGGATATTGCCGCCGGTGCCCCCCGGCCCCCTGAAGGGGGAGTTTGTATGTTCGTTCATTTGTTATGTCGTAAAAAAATCTATCAATTATTTAATTTACCCACTATTGTTCCCCCTTCAGGGGGTTAGGGGGCCTACAATTCTTCCGCCAATTCCACAGCCCGTCTTAATGCAGCAATTTTATTATCCACTTCTTTCAGTTCGCTTTCGGCAACTGATCCGGCTACAATGCCGGCCCCGGCCTGGTAGTGCAGGGTGTTGTTTTTGCTCAGGAACGATCGGATCATGATGGCGTGGTTAAATTCGCCGTTAAAACCCATATAGCCTATGGCGCCGCTATAAAAGCTGCGTTTGGCTTTTTCATTTTCGTCAATAATTTCCATTGCCCTGTATTTTGGCGCGCCGCTCAGGGTACCCGCTGGGTAAGTATCTGCAACTATTTTGAATGATGACACGCCGGGTAGTAGCTTGCCGCTTACATGCGATACCAGGTGGATAAGGTGCGAATAGTATTGTACTTCTTTAAATGCTTTAACCTGTACCTGCTCGCAATGGCGGCTCAGGTCGTTACGGGCCAGGTCTACAAGCATTACGTGTTCGGCCGATTCCTTGGGATCATTTTCCAGGTTGCGGGCTATCTCGGCATCTTTCACGTCATCTCCGCTGCGTTTAAAGGTGCCGGCGATAGGGAAGATGCTGGCCACGTTATTTTTGATAGTGATTTGCGCTTCGGGCGATGAGCCGAAGATGCGGAAATCGCCATAATCAAAATAGAATAAATAGGGTGATGGGTTGATGGAGCGCAATGCCCGGTACACGTTAAACTCATCACCCTGGAAGGTACGGGAGAATGCCCTTGATGGCACTATCTGGAAAACATCGCCCCGGTAAATATGCTGCTTCATTTTTTCAACAATGGCGATAAACTCCTCGTTGGTAAGGTTTGATTTTTCTACATCGCTGCTTTTAAAGCTGTACTCGGGGAAGTTTTTGTTTTTGATGAGGTATTCCAGTTTTTCGATACCGCCGTTGGTTGGGCCGCCTTCGGCCTGGTTGTGGAAAATGTAAAGCTCGTTTTTAAAGTGATCTACAGCGATGATATAACGGTAAATGTGGTATTGCATTACCGGGATTTGCCGGGGATTATCGTCGGTTTGTTTTAGTTTGATAGTTTCAAAATGTTCAACCGCCTCATGAGTAAAATAGCCAAACAAACCGTTTGATATGATTTTCAACGGGTTGGGGTCGGTTTCAAAACTGCCAACAAATTGGTTAAGCTGGTCAATCAGTTCAAAGCTGCCGGCTTCAAGGCTTTCATGACTGCCATCGGGATAGTGCTTTTTTAGTATGCCGTTGTTGAGTACAAAGCCGGCAATAGGTTCGCAGCAAATGTAGCTTAAGCTATTTTCGCGACTGTGATAGTCCGAACTTTCCAGCAGCAGCGAGTTGGGGAATACATCGCGCAGGCGCAGGTAAATGCTCACCGGCGTGGTGGTATCGGCCAGTAATTTTTTATAGGTGGTTGTTATTTTAAAAGTGTTCATGTTATGTTTTCAAAAATATATAAATAAAAAAACCCGGCGAATTGGGGTCGCCGGGTTTTCCACTTAGGTTTACAATTGATTAGATCATCGCTGACTAAAAACGTATCCGGCTGCCAAATTTAATTGGTGCCACCAGCTATTTTTATTTGTGTTTTTAATCATCGTGGCCACAAATTTATAAAGAAAAATGAATTATCAAATTTTTTTGAAAGTTTATTTGTTGCTAAATCCTATTAGCTACGTGGGATAAGTATAATACCGGCTAAAATTATCACTAAACCTATCAAATAGAAGGTAACAATGGCTTTATGCCTGGCCTCGCCGGTGGCTGCTTTTTTTGATTTGCTATGACCAATGGTTATTAAAGCCAGGGCAATCAGCATGATAACCCAATGCTCTACAGTAAAATACCGGGTCACTTTATTTTTCATGGTTTCGCTGTTAAACTGTACCAGCGGGCTTACAAAATAAAGTATTATGCCAATAAGCAGCTGCGTATGCGCCGATATCATGGCAAACAAATTGAGTTTGCGGCTACCGTTGGTATAAGGCTTTTTTCCTATCAGGCCAATAAGCGCACCTATAATGGCCGCCAAAATTAAGGCCAGTACAATATACCTGAAACCCGAATGGAGATGTTGTAAAAAGCTATAAGCTGTCATGAGTTTAAAATTTGGCGTGAATATACAACAAAACCATTTTAGCTAAAACCCATACGGATGATTTGACTAATTATTGACTGGCTGCCGTTTGCGCTGGTTTATAAGTGCCGGCTATTAAAAATGCTATGCCGCTAAATGCCAAAGCCTCAAAGACGCTTGTCCATTCATTAGCCCTATCCACTATGGAGGTATCGAGCCCGCGTGGGATGTGCACCATGATAAGCCATAAAAACAGCATTAAGCCTAACAAAGAGGCCGCAAGTTTTACTTTAAATTTAAGCATAATGGCGGCGCCGGCAGCAATAAGCGCTATACCCGCGAAATACACCCAGAATAAATGAAATGGAATCCACGATGGTACCAGCAGCGCTACAAATTTTGGATATATAAAATGCTCGATGCCAAAAACAATCATGGTTGTAGCAAAAAAGTATGGGCCGGCGGGCCGTAACTTTTCTGTAACCGCATCAATGCCGCTTACTGTATCGGCAGGGAAGGAGGTAGCCACTATAAAGGCCCCGCCACACAAGGCCAGCAGTTTAAAGGCATCGTTCCATCCTGCCAAAAAAAACGGGTTGATTTTAATATTGTATGGTATGTGTGAGAGGATAATCATCAACAACATGAATGCCCCCAGGTAATCGGCAACTATATGTGAGTTGATGCCCGAAATAATAGCGGCCGATATCAGTATCATCAAAATGCCTGCTACACACATGCAAAAAGTGCTTTGCCCTATAAACGCCGGCTCGGGAGGCATAATAACCGGCCTGAAACCAGAGCAGATAAATTGTTGAACCGCGATTGAAACTAACGCAATAGCAAAAAACAACCGCCACAGTTTATTATAGGTTTCCATAAAGAAATATAGGTTATATATTGGATTTCACATGCAATTTACAAAATCAATAACTCATTTTGTTCAATGAACTAAAATTTTCTTTGTTATAGTTAAATGTGCATCGTCGAAACAAAAAACTGCCTGCTTTGACCGGCTATTTTGCTGCTGTTTTGGCATGCAGGCAACAGCGCCTTTGTTATTAAGCAATATTAATATCAAAAATGAAGCTCACTTCAGGTCAATAGTGAGTTTAGTACATTTTGCGGTAAAACTCCTTAACCATTCCGGCCGGATCAATAGAACGGTTAATGGCCGAGGATATCACTATACCGTAAATGCCTGTTTTAAGTAATAATTCAACATCCTGTAGTTGGATTCCACCGGTTGCAATAACCGGAATTTCGATGGGGGCTTTTTCCAATTGGCGATAACCATCGTAACCCAACAAGGGGAAATTATTTGGCCTGGTTTCAGTATGGGCGAACGGGCCCAATACACAGTAATCAACCACGCCTGAATGCTGTGTTTTTAGCAGGCCGGCCAGGTTAGTGGCCGATGCACCTAAAGTTTTATCGTCGCTAATAGCCTCGCGAATCACGCTGAAATCGGCGGACTCATGTTCGATATGCACACCCTGGGCATCAACTTTATCCAGCAGGTGGTAATGATTGGTAATGATAAGGGTTGCTCCCCAGTCATCACAAACCGATGCTATCTGATCAATTTCGGCAACCAGTTCGTTGTCTGATTTAGTCATACATCGATACTGTATCCAGTTGGCGCCGGCGCTACAGGCAATTTCAACCTGTTGTGTATGGCTGCGCTGCGGCATGTCCTGTGTGATGTAATGAAACCTGGATATGTATTTTTTCATTTCGGTGGTGTGTTGCCTGGTTCGAGGTTCGGGGTTTGGGGTTCGAGGTTCGTGGTTCGTGTTGCGAGGGGCGGGTTGCCGGTAAAATGTCGAACCCCAGCCTCGAACCCCGCAACCCGACCCCGAATTACCTGATTACTTCGCTAATGGTTTTGCCAATGCAGCCATCGGGGGCTTGTATGTGTAATAGTGATGCCACGGTAGGGGCAATATCCGTCATGTGGGTTTGGCGTGTAGTGTTGCCATGGTTAATGCCCCAGCCCATAAACACAAGCGGTATGTGGGTGTCATATGGCGCCCAGGTGCCGTGGGTTGTTCCGGTTGCCCCGTGCCCCGAATAATAGCCTGGTTTTAATACAATTTGTATCACGCCACTATGCTCGGTATTGTAGCCGTTTATAATACGGCTGCGCAGATCAACCGGGATAGTCGCGGCGTTTGCGTTTTGCATATCAACGGCAAATTGTACAGCCGGTTGTTTTTGCAGATAGTTTATACAGTCAAGTTTTATCGCGTCTTCGCTGATGCCTGCTTTTTTGATGGCGGCATTGTTAAGGTTAACCTGGTAATTATCCATGCTGATAACCAGGTTTTGAACCTTGTATTTGTCGTTCAATGCAGCGTTCATTTCTTTCTGCGCGGCGGCATCGTCCCAGGTTCCGGCAGGTACGTCATGATCTTTCAGGAAGCTGGCGTTATGAGCGGCGCCATGGTCGGCGGTTAAAAATACCGAGTAACTGCCTTTGCCCAGGGTGCCATCCAAATAAGTAAAAAAGGCGGCCAGGTCATGATCAAGCCTTAGGTAAGTGTCCTCTATCTCTACAGAGTTAGGGCCAAACTGGTGCCCTATGTAATCTGTAGAAGACAGGCTTACGGCCAAAAAGTCGGTAACTGTATTGCTGCCTAATTGTTCATTTGCTATAGCCGCTTTAGCCATATCAAGCGTCATCGAATTGCCGTAAGGTGTAGATCGGATCATGCCTAAATGGCCATTGTACAATGCCGATGTATTAACCGGCATGGTTGGCGCGCTGGTGCCGGCAAATTTGCCCTCGTATTTGCCGCTGTTATCAGGGGCGCTTTGCAGGTAGGTGGTTATAGGGTAAAGGGTATTCCAATCCTGTTTAAGGTATTTTTCGGCAATTTTTTGGCTGTTAAAGTTTTTAACCCAGGCAGGCAAATCCGTCATATAGTAAGTGCTGCTTATCCAGTTGCCGCTGGCGTCGTCAAACCAGTAGGCCGCATTGGCGGTATGCCCTGCAGGCAAAATTCCACCGCGGTCTTTTAAAGCTATGCCGATAACTTTTGAGCGGAAATTGGTTGCCAATCTAAGCTCGTCAGTAACGGTAGTTACCAGCAAATTGCGTGGCGACATTTGGCCGGCCTTTGAGGTGCTGCCAACGGCGGTTACCGTGCTATCATCTGTGCAATACATCGATTTTCCGGTGGCTTGTACAATAAAATCATTGCCCGCAATACCATGAATGGCCGGTACCGACCCGGTGTAAATGCAGGTATGGCCGGCGGCTGTTACTGTGGGGATGTAATCAATATTGGTATTCTCGCAGGTAAAGCCCTCGCCAAGCATTCGTTTAAAACCGCCATCTTCGTAACGGTCAAAATAGCGGTACAGGTAATCCCACCGCATTTGATCAACCACCAGGCCAATAACCAGTTTGGGGCGGGGCAGGCCGGTAGGCATGGGCATAGCGCGTTCGCGGTGGTAGGTAATTTCGCTATCGTTGTTCCTCCTGCTGGTATGTTTATGTTTTTTTTTATGAGATTGTGCCGATGCCGAAAGAGAGGCAGTGGCTAAAATTAAAAGCAACAGATATTTAAGCTTCATTTTTTTGTTTTTGGATCGCCAAATATCAACAATGAAATTAAAAAGCCATATGAAGTTTATGTTAAGTATGGGTTTTGTTACAAATAAGAATCAAGAATTAAGAGTCAAGAATCAAGACAGAGAATTTGCGTTGAATAGTTAAGGGCCGTAAGTTGTTATTTAATAAGAACTAACGGATAGCTTATAGCGTTGCGAAGTTATAGGCATCAAACATAACTTATTTTATTTGCAGATACGGGAGCCAGGGGAGACTTGTGTTGGCCGGCAAGAGGTACAAATATTTGGATTCGCCCAACCTGTTATTTAATTTCACATATGTTTTTGTCGGATAGAAAATATATGAGTTAGCTTTAAGCTTTGGGCATTCTGCTTTCAGCTTCTGTTTACCCGCCGATGCTATTTAACAAACTATGCTGGCTTGCGGTATGCAAATCGCGCCACGTTTGGCTTATTTCGGTATTGGGGTTGGCCGCCTGCAGGCCGCAGTAGGGGTACAGCCTGTCAACACTCTCGCGTGCTGTTTTGGCCAGCTTGCGGCTGGTTGTGCTTACCTCGGTCAGATACCCGGCGGGGCCTGTTAAGCCACTTTGCCAGGAAGCATCAACGGCCTGGTAAAATTCGGCCCGGGTTTTATTAAGGGTGGTAGTTAATTCATCCAGCAGTTGTTTTGTTGTATCGCGGTGAGTATCGGGTTGCCGTTTGCCTAACTCTTTTTCATCAAACAATGGCCCGCACAGGTCGAGAAAGTGTACAGCCATGCCCGATATATTTGCTGCCAGGGTAGCCTCGGCCAATTGTAAAAAGGGGTATTTGTACAAGGGGGCGTTAACTACAGCATATTCCGGGTCGATCTTAAAACACCTGTCGGCTTTAACAAACAGGTTGCTTACCTGGTAGGCATCGCTGCCGGTGGCCATCATGCCGATGTATTTCCAGGCGGGGAAAACCTCCACGTCTTTTTTATCAAAAATAAATGGTAATACCAGTTCGTTTCCGTCGGCATCTAAAACAGATTCGTCGCCATTTTTGATGATACAGTTGGCTGTTATATGGGTGGCATGGTGCGCGCCGCTGGCATATTTCCAGGTGCCGTTAATGATGTAGCCGCCATTGGTAATAGTTGCCGTTCCTGTTGATGCGCCGCTGCCTGCCAGGCATAATTCAGGGTTGTTCAATAATTCCGGGGCGATATCTGCCGATAAAAAACCGCCAAACCAGCCCGCACCACTGCAAAGGGTAACCACCCAGCCCAAACTGCCGTTGGCCCAGGCCAGGCTTTCTTCCAACCGCACCATTTCCGGCAAAGGCAGTTGCAGGCCCGAATAGGCTTTCGGAACCAGGAATCTAAACCAGCCCTGCTCGTAAACCAGTTTCAATTGATCAGGGTGCAGCATGGCCAGTTTTTCGGCCTCCGCCGATGCGTCCCTGATTGTTTTTACCCATTCGGGTTTTAGTAAGTATGATGGATGGGGCATAGATGTGCAGATTTCAAATTTCAGATGTGCAGATGATAGATTTTCGGCCTTGATACAATAGGTTGATATGAACCCGTTTAAAGAACAGATGGAATCCAACTAACAACCTCATCCCACGTTTCAATTTCCTGTCTTAATTCTTGATTCTTGATTCTTGACTCTCGCCGCCCAGTCAAAGTACCCTAAAATAGCTACAACAAATAAAAAGATGGTGAGCAGCGCAAACATGGGGAGGTGCTTGTAAAACAGGATGGGTACGGCAAACAGGTTTGATATGTTTAAAAAAATCCAGTTCTCTATTTTTCGGCGGGCCAGCAGCCACATGCCTGCCCAGGCGGTTGACGATATCAGCGCGTCCCAAACAGGTACGTTTGATGGCGTAAAATATTTAGCCGGCAGGTTTTTGAGCAGCACATAAAAAAATACCCAGCCAATAACGGATATGGTAATGCTTATACCCCATTCGTTTTTGGTGCTCCATGAAATTTCTACAGGTGGCTGGTTGCGCCGTTTTACCCAGTACCACCAGCCATAAACGCTCATGATCACATAATAGCCATTCAGTATCGACTCGGCGTACAAGCCTACATCCAGCAACAAATAAATAGCAATTGCGGTTCCCAAAATACCGGCAGGATAAAGCAAAATATTATTTTTTCGCGCCAGCAAAACTTCGGCAACACCCAGGGCAACGGCAAGCCATTGCACCCAGGTGGTTTCCTTTATCTGATCAAAGAAAAGCTTTATTAAATCATGCATAAACGCGTTTCTTAATTAATTTGTCATCTGTATAGCTAATCCATCCCAAGCATAACATCTGCCCGGATTCGTGAAATTCGCCCCAATTCGAGACGATTCGTGTGCATCCATTCGTGTGTATTAAAAATTTAGGCTAAGCATCGCCATAAAATTGCGCGGCGCCTGCGGAAAATAGTAGTTATAGTTTACCATGTTGCCGCCTTCAATATCCGGGTATGTAGCACCGTTAGCCTCGTACTTTTTGCTGAAAACATTATTAACCTGCAGGCCCAAACCAATGTTTTTTACCGAGCTGATGCTGAAGTTATAACGCAGCCTTACATCGCTGGTGAAATAGCTTTTTAAATACCTGTTGGCGGCATACGGATTAGCGGCGTTATCGGGCGCTATGTTAAAACCGGCAGGGTTTTGGTTCATGGTATTATCTAAATACTGTTTGCTCACGTACTTGCTTATAAAAGCGATTTCGCCGCCTTTAACCGGGCTGTAGCTAATGATGCTGGCCCCGGTAAGCGATGGCGAATAAGCAATGGTGGTTTTTTTAAATGTTTCTTCAACCAAAGTGCCGTCATCGTAATTAGAGAAAAACTGGTGGTAGTTTTTAATCTTGTTGGCGCTCCAGGTAGCAGTAAGGCCCCAGTTAAGCTGGCTGGTTATACGTACTTTGCCATCAAGCTCAACACCTGCGCGATAGCTATCCGGAACGTTGGTGCGTATAGCGCTGCCCACATCATTAAGCGCCCCGGTTAGTATCAGCTGGTTTTTATACAGCATATAAAAGCCATTAATACCGCCGCTAAAAATTTTGCCAACAGTACGGTAACCTGCTTCAAAATCCTTCAGGTTTTCGGCCTTAGGCCTGGCTTGCGGGGTGGAGTTAACATAATCATCGCGGTTTGGCTCATGGTTACCTACCGCAAATGATGCATATACATTGTTTTGCTCATTAAGCTGGTAAGTAATACCTACTTTGGGGTTAAAAAAGTTAAGCTCGATGCTTTGCTGCGCGTTCTGCTGGTTTTTGTCTATACCGTAAAAATTGTAGTAAAGGTGACGGTACTGCGCATCGGCATAAAGCAGTAACTTGTTTAAATGCCATTCGGCGCGGTAAAAAATATTAAAGTCGTTCTTTTTGGCATTATCACGATAGTACTCATAGTTGGGGCCAATACCGGCACTTTCTTTAGTATAAAGAATATTGCCGTAGTGCGCGCCTTTGTATTCATTATAAGCGCCGCCCAGGGTCATGTTCAGGTTACTTTGCGGCTGATATTTTAAAGCGTACGTAACACCATAAAATTCATTATCAAGCCAAAGCCTGCGTACCAGGTCGGTAGTTTTAATGGTATCTGTACCCATAATAACCGGGGTGAGTCCATAATTGACTACAGCATCCTGTTGATGGTACTCTTCATAGTAACCCTTGCCCTTGGTGTAGTGCAATGCGCCGCTAAAAGATAGCTTACTGCTTATCTTCTGATCGTACAGCAACTGGTAGTGGTTTTGTAGGTAATCATCAACCTGGTCTTTATAAAAATTACCGGCGTCGTCCATCAGGCCAAGCTCGTTATAAGTGCGGTTATCCTTTCGGGTATTATCACCAATAACATAATCGGCAATGCCATTCCAGGCCTGGTAAGTGCGCTCGTGGCCCGATATTACGTTGGCCCTGATGGTGCTGTTTTTGCCATACCAGGCAGCGCTTAAGTAAAGAGATTTTAAATCGGACGTTGCCCTGTCAATATAACCATTGGAGTGGATGCGTGATAAACGGCCATCTAAACTGAAATGCCCGCCCAGTAAGCCGGTACCGACATTAACCGTGTTTTTGATAGAACCGTAAGAACCGGCCGAAGTATTGATCTCGGCATAAGCAGTATCGCGGCGCGCGGTAGTCTGGATATTGATGCTGCCGCCAAAAGCGCCAGCGCCATTGGTTGATGTACCCACGCCGCGCTGCACCTGGATATTATCAACCGACGAGGCCAGGTCGGGCAGGTCGATAAAGTATGATCCCTGGCTTTCGGCATCATTCAGCGGAATGCCGTTGATGGTAACGTTAACCCGGGTATTATCAGAGCCACGGATGCGGATGCCGGTGTAGCCGATGCCCGCGCCCGCATCTGATGTTGTCACAACCGATGGGGTAAGGCTCAACAGGTAAGGCAGATCCTGCCCGAAGTTATTTTTTGCTAAATCGTTTTTGCTGAGATTGGTAAATGCCGTTGGCGAGTTTTTAACCGCACGGGTGGCGCTGATGGTCACTTCCTCGGCCGCAAACGTGCCATTATTGAGCGTTAGGTTGATAACCTGGCTGGCCGCTAAAACGATATTTTTGCTGATGGCTTGGTAACCAATAAAACTGGCATTTAGTGTGTAGTTGCCGGGTTTAAGATTAGTAAAGCCATACTTGCCGGTAGCATCGGCAACAACGCTGGTAGTTGGGTTTGTAAGGGTAATAGTTGCACCGGGCAGTGCTTCGCCCGATTGATTGGTTACTTTTCCGGATATGGAAAGCTGGGCCGATGCCAAAACAGGCAGCAGCAGGGCTATGATAGCCGCGAATACATTTTTCAAAATTTTTAAACTAAAAATTAGTTAAACCATCTGCTCACCAGGGTACAATGGCAGTACACTTAACTTGTCACCTCTCCCTACGCCGGCATTATCCGGATCAGGTGCATGTTTAAGTCTGTAGTCGGAAGTCTGTAGTCGGAAGTCAATAAAAGACTTAGAACTTTAAACTCGGAACTTAAGACTCAAACAATGGGTTTGATCTCAGCCTGTCTTTCAGTTTGGTTAAAAACGCGTTATAGTTCGTTTTTAGATACACCAAAGCAAGGCACCCCTTGAGAATTATGGGCAAAGATAGTTTTTTAGTCGGAAAGTCAAAAAAGTCGGGAAGACGGAAAGTCCGAAAGAAAAGATTAGCAATTAGCGATTTGGTCAGAAGGTGGAAAAAAAAGCAGAGTAAAATTTCAGCAATATTCAATCTTTCGGACTTTCCGTCTTCCCGACTTTCGGACTTCGAACTAAAAACTTACTTTTGCAAACTTTTATAAATATTGTTATGCTAAGAACTCATACCTGCGGCGAATTAAATATCAGCAACTTAGGTCAAACAGTTACATTGTGTGGCTGGGTACAAAAATCGCGCGATTTGGGCGGCACCACATTTATTGATGTGCGCGACCGTTATGGTTTAACCCAACTTGTTTTTAATACGGATACTGATGCCTTGCTGCGCGAAAAAAGCCGCGAGCTTGGCCGTGAGTTTGTGATACAGGTTACCGGCAAGGTGCTGGAGCGATCAAACAAAAACACAAAAATACCAACCGGCGAAATTGAAATTGCTGTAGTCGGTTTAGAGATATTGAACTCGGCTAAAATTCCGCCGTTCCTGATAGAAGACGAAACTGATGGCGGCGAAGAGCTGCGTGCCAAATACCGCTACCTTGATTTACGCCGTGCGCCTGTTCGTAATAATCTTATCCTGCGCCACAAAATGGCACAGGAAATACGCCGCTATTTAAGCGACATTGATTTTTTGGAGGTAGAAACCCCGGTACTGATCAAATCGACCCCGGAAGGAGCCCGCGATTTTGTGGTGCCAAGCCGCATGAACCCGGGCGAATTTTACGCGTTGCCGCAATCGCCGCAAACATTTAAACAATTGCTGATGGTAAGCGGGTTCGACCGTTATTTCCAGATTGTGAAATGTTTCAGGGATGAGGATTTGCGTGCCGACCGCCAGCCAGAATTTACCCAGATTGACTGCGAGCTATCGTTCATTACCCAGGAGGATATCCTGAATATTTTTGAAGGCCTTACCCGCCACCTGTTCACCACGGTAAAAGGTATCGACCTTGGCGATTTCCCACGGATGCAATATGCCGACGCGATGCGCCTTTACGGTTCTGATAAACCGGATGTAAGGTTCGGGATGGAGTTTGTAGAACTGAATGATGTTGTAAAAGGCAAAGGTTTTGGCGTATTTGACAACGCCGAACTGGTTGTGGGTATCAACGCCAAAGGCTGTGCCAGCTACACCCGTAAGCAATTGGATGAAATTACCGAATGGTTAAAACGCCCACAAATTGGCGTAACCGGCATGATATATTGCCGTTATAACGAAGATGGTACTTTAAAATCATCGGTTGATAAATTTTACAGCGAAGATGAGCTGACCAACTGGGCTGCAGCGTTTGAGGCAGAACGGGGCGATTTAATGCTGGTATTGGCCGGCAATGCCGATAAAGTACGCAAGCAACTGAACGAATTGCGCCTGGAAATGGGTAGCCGTTTAGGCCTGCGCGATAAAAATAAATTCGCGCCGCTTTGGGTGCTTGATTTTCCGCTGCTGGAGTGGGACGAAGAAACCGAACGTTATCATGCCATGCACCACCCCTTCACTTCGCCAAAACCGGAAGATATTGCCTTGCTGGATACCGATCCGGGGGCTGTACGCGCCAACGCGTATGACCTGGTTATTAACGGCACTGAAGTTGGTGGCGGATCCATAAGGATCCATGACCGTGCCATGCAGTCATTGATGTTTAAGCACCTGGGCTTTTCGCCCGAAGAGGCGCAAAAGCAATTTGGCTTTTTGATGGATGCCTTTGAGTATGGCGCACCTCCGCATGGTGGTTTAGCCCTTGGGTTTGATAGGCTGGTATCTATTTTTGCCGGGTTAGATTCTATCCGCGATGTTATCGCTTTCCCTAAGAACAATTCGGGTCGCGATGTGATGATCGATTCGCCATCAAGCATCGCCGATACACAGCTTAACGAGCTTAAGATTAAAACAACAGTATAAGATTTTTAAATTGTAGCGTTTATATTAGTTAAACCGTATAGGTGCTAAACTGATCTGAATAAAAATGAAAAAACTTCTGCTATTGTTGCTGCTACCCGTTGCACTGTTTTCATCGTGCCTGAAATCGAATAATAACGTGGTGCCTTTTGATGCCGCCAAACAGGCCGCCGCAGATGAAACAACCATCCAGGCCTACCTTGCAGCACATACCGAAATTCATGCGGTAAAAGATACAACCGGTGTTTACTACCAGATAATTACCCAGGGTACCGGTGCTAACCCTGCTTTAACAACTACAATTACAGCGGCTTATACCGGCAAGTTAACCAACGGGACTATATTTGACTCGAGCACCAACCTGGTGTACCGCTTAAATGGCCTGATACCAGCATGGCAAATTGCATTACCCTACCTTAAAACAGGCGGGCAAATGCTGATAATCACCCCATCGCGCTACGCCTATGGTAATGCGCAGGCCGGCATTATCCCTGCAAATTCAGTACTGATATTTTCTGTCAATTTAACAGCGGTAGCCAATTAGCCACGGTTTTTGGTACAACGCGATAAATAAAAAACAGTGCTCTGTTTGCTATTATAATACGGTTTCGATTGTATATTTACAACGGTGTTTTTGCCAGAATTAAAATACCTGCCTAAATAAGTTTTCACAATTTGCAACGTTTAATGTTTTTAACCCTATTAATGTTAACTGATCTGTATGAAAATGAAAAAACTTTTATTTTTAATTCTATTTCCCTTAGCCATCTATTCGCTGTCATCGTGTACAAAAGTAAGTGACCCGACAATTAGTGCCGCAATACAACAGGCTTCGGATGACGATGCTGCAATTAAGGCATATCTTACTGCCCACCCCGAGATTACCAATGTGAAAGATACCTTAGGGTGTTACTACCAGGTTATTAGCGAAGGAGGAGGGGCTTATCCAACGCTTAATACAAAAATCACCGGAAGCTATATTGGTACGTTACTTAACGGTACCGTATTTGACTCGAGCACCAGCCTTAACGCCACCTTAGGAAGCTTGATTTATGGTTGGCGAATAGTAATACCGCATGTGCGCATAGGATCGAAACTCATCATGCTGATACCATCGCAATACGGATATGGTACTACTACAACAGATAAAATCCCGGCAAACTCGGTGTTGATATTTAATGTGGACCTTACGCCCACAGGCGCTTAAATAAATTTAAATGAAAATAATAGCCTGGTATGATAAATCGCCGGGCTTTTTTTATGGCGATAATTGAGTAGTTTTAAACGCCCGGATTTTAAAAATGATATGAAGAACCTATTGTTAGTACTATTTATTTCTGTTATCGCCTTTGCATCCTGTAAAACAGCTCCCAATGTTGATGCAGTGAAGCAGGCCAGGATCGACGATTCGCTTATCAGGGTTTACCTTTCCAATAATCCGGTTGTGAAGGCTGTGAAAGATTCGTCGGGCCTGTATTACCAGGTTGTTAAGCCAGGTACAGGGGCTACAGCTACTATTAATTCAACCATTACAGTAAACTACCAGGGCAAACTGCTTAACGGCCCGCCGTTTGATTCGGCAAATGGCTATTCGTCGCCCTTAAACAAGTTGGTAAAGGGATGGCAAACAGGCATTCCGCACATCAAAGAAGGCGGCAATATCATATTGTTCGTGCCATCGGCTTTGGGCTATGGCGGCGCATCGTTAGGCCCCATTCCGGCAAATTCGGTGTTGGTTTTTGATATTGATTTAACCGCAATAAAGTAACCTGTTGGCAGCCCCGGGGTTACCATCATTTTGAGTTGAATAGGCATCAGCTTCAAATTAAACTCGGCACATTAAAATATCCGGTGTTTTGTTACTATATTAACGGTTCAAAAACTTGCCGCCTATGAAATTATGCATCGTTCCTGTTTTTTTACTATTTACAACACCAATATTTGCCCAGCAAACGCAAGTAAATATTAAAGCCGATGCCCTTAAAGACCAGGTAATTGTCTGGCGCCGCGATTTTCATGAACATCCCGAATTGGGCAACCACGAGGTGCGCACTTCGGCAATTATTGCCAAACACCTGCAGTCGTTGGGTATCCAGGTGCAAACTGGCGTAGCTACAACAGGGGTTGTTGGTATTTTAAAAGGCGGTAAGCCGGGCCCTGTAGTTGCTTTGCGGGCAGATATGGATGGCTTGCCGGTTATTGAACGCACAGATGTGCCTTTTGCATCAAAGGTAAAAACTACGTATAACGGCCAGGAGGTTGGCGTAATGCATGCCTGCGGGCACGATTCGCACATGGCTATTTTAATGGGTGTGGCCCAGGTGCTCTCGGGCATGAAAAGCGAGTTGCACGGAACTGTTAAATTTATTTTTCAGCCTGCCGAAGAAGGGGTAGAGCCCGGCCAGAAAGGCGGCGCCGAAGAAATGGTGAAGCAAGGCGTGCTGGAAAACCCCAAAGTTGATGTAGTATTTGGCCTGCACATCAATTCGCAAACCGAGGTTGGCAAAATAGCGTATCGCCCGGGCGGTACAATGGCTGGTGTTAATGATTTGCAGATCATCGTAAAAGGGCGGTCGGCACATGGGGCCTACCCATGGTCGAGCGTTGACCCGATTGTGGTCTCGGCCGAGATCATCAATAACCTGCAAACTATTGTGAGCCGCAATATAAACATAACCGAAAACCCGGCGGTGGTAACCATTGGCGCCATAAAAGGCGGTAACCGGTCGAACATTATCCCCGAGAGTGTTGAAATGCTGGGTACATTGCGTTCATTAACTCCGGCAGACGAAAAGATGCTGGTTGAGCGCGTTAAACAAATAGCAACAAAAACGGCCGAAGCGCAGGGCGCTACTGCCGAGGTGAAGATTCCGTACAGCAGCCATTACCCGGTTACTTTTAACGATCCGGCGCTTACCCAGCAAATGCTGCCCAGCCTGAAAAAGACGGCAGGTGCCGAAAATGTACTACTTCGCCCACCCGTTACCGGGGCCGAAGATTTTAGCTTTTACCAGGAAAAAGTGCCCGGTATGTTCATTTTTTTAGGAGGAATGCCTAAAGGTGCCGACCCGCTTAAAGCACCATCGCACCATACGCCCGATTTTTATATCGACGAAAGTGGCTTTACCCTGGGAGTGAAAACTCTATGTAATTTAACGCTGGATTATATGAATGCTAAAGGAAAATAGATATGATATGCTTTTTAATCAGATATTTATCTTTTAAATAGAGGATTGATGCTTAACTTTATAAGCCCAAAAGCGTATGGCCAGGAATTTTAACAGCATAAGATGAGGAAAAGCATATTAACAATGGTGTACATAAGCTTGTTATTAATATTAATAACAGGCCAAAAAACCATTGCTGCGGATATGGCAGCCGAAGATACCGTAAAGAAAGTTAACCCCGAGGTGTTGCAAACCATCAATACTGTACTAAAAGCATCTTACACATTTGATATTGATAAGGTTACGGACATGTACGCCCCCAATGCCGTTGTTACCGACGAGCAAAACCCTTATTCGTGGAACGGGCAACTGGCCGGTGTACAGTGGGTAAACTCGGTGCAAAAGGCGGTTAAGGATTTTAAAATTCACGACTTTACCGTAAACATAAAAAAGATCAAGATTTTTCAGCAAACCGAAGAAGTTGCCTACCTGATAGTACCTGTTGAATACACCGGCACCGTTAACGGCGATCCGTTTAACGAAGAAGGGGCATTTTCCTTTGTGTTTCGTTACGTGAGCGGAAAATGGCTCATTAAAAGCCAGGCCTGGGTGCCCAAAAACGGATTGTAATTTAAACCTGAACACTCATACTTTATGGAATCTGAACTAATACAGTATAAGCATTTTAACGATGCCGCCCTGGCCAGCGCTCTTGTAGATGTGCTTGAAGAAGGCGGTATTGAATACGACGTGAAGGAAAGCAGCGCGGTATTTGACCCGGCTTTCAGGAGCAGCGATTTAACTGTTGAATACTCTGTAAAAATAAAACCCGAAGATTTTGAGCGTGCAAACCAGCTGTTGAATGATAAAGAGCAGGAAAATGTAAACCAGGCAGATAAGGATCATTATTTATTTGGCTTTACCGATGCTGAACTGACAGACGTGCTGGCAAAAGCCGATGAGTGGAGCCCTTTTGATTACCAGCTGGCCCGTAAAATATTGCTTGACCGCGGTGTTACCATTAATGAAAAAATACTCACCGACCTTAGAACCGAACGCATGGAAGAACTAAGGGAAACTGACCCGCCACAAAACGTGTGGATAATTGTGGGCTATATATTTGCATTGGCAGGTGGTGTGTTAGGGATTTTTATAGGCTGGCACCTGTCTACATACAAAAAGATACTCCCGGATGGCGAACAGGTTTATGGATACAATGAAAACGACCGCAAGCAGGGGAGCCGGATTTTTTACCTATCGATAGCCGTTTTCGTGCTGGCCATCATTTATCGCATTTCGCCCGCATTTAAAGGAGAATAATTACCATTGGCCAACCTCCTTTTCATCTGCAGTAAAAACCAATGGCGCAGTCCAACAGCCGAGCTATTGTTTAAAAATCACCCCGAACATACTGCTTGCTCGGCCGGTACCAGCGACAAGGCCCGTATTCGCATAACCCAAAAAATGATTGACCGGGCCGATGTTGTATTTGTGATGGAGCGTAGGCATAAACAGTTGCTTAACCAGCGTTTCAATTTAAACAATAAACAGGTAACCGTCCTTGATATTGAAGATAACTATCAATTTAACGACCCCGAACTGATAGAAATATTAAGGAATGTTTTAAGCGGATACCTATAAAATCAAATAGGTATTTTTTTCGTCTTGATTCTTGACTCCTGATTCTATTTCGTAGCGAATTTAACCTTAACGGTAACCTGCTCTGGTTTGCCGTTGCTGTTGCCTACCCAGGTTGGGCCGGCTTTTATCAGGTCGATAGCCTTTTGGTCGGCAACGGCCGAAAGGCTTTTTTTGATCTTGAAATCGCTTAAAGTACCATCGGTGTTCACCGTAAATAGTACCGATACGGTTCCGGTAGCATCACCTTCGGGCACGGTAGCATTTGCCTGCAGGTATTTTTTTAAGCCTGCCATTTCGCCTTGCGGATGTGCGGCAACTGTTTTTGATATTTTATCGTTGCCGGCAACAGTTACTTCGGCAATGGCGTCATTATCCGGGTTGAGTACTACTTTAAGGCTGTCGCCGCGTTTTACGCTCACCTGCCTTGGCTGGTAGCCTATGGAAGCGATATCAAGCGTCTCTTTGTTTTTGGTAACCGGCATTGTAAAATAGCCGTTTACATCGGTCACTGTGCTTTTGTTGGTGCCCGAAATACGTATGGCAGCTCCAACAACCGGCATATTATCGCCTTTGCCTACAATAATGCCATTAATAGTACTATACCCAAACTGGGTTTTGGCATCTTTAGATGTAACTACCTCTAAGCCGGCAACTTTCCCGGTTAATTTAGATTCAATCGGGTTGGATGCTTTTTCACGGGCCTTTTTGGCAAGCAGCGCAAGGCTATCCGCTTTCGCTTTGCTGTCGGTGTAGTTCATCACCACCATTTCGCTTATGGAGCTGTTTTCCTGCTTAGGCTCGGCGGCCGGTTCGGCAACCTGGGGGGCTTTTTTTAATACATCCCCGGCGGGGGCGGCACTTTTATTATCGTCGGCGGATATCTCCTGTTGATAAACCGATTTACCAGCAGCGTATTTCCGGGTAGCAGTCGGCCTGTCGGCACTGGTTAAAACAGGTTGTTTTGCTGCATTATTTGCCATTAGGGTTTCCTGCGTGGAATGAGGCGGCGGCGTTGCCACGGTATCTTTATTGACAACTTGTGTTTTATCTTTTTGTAACTCGGCCAGTTGCTTTGCTTGTTCCGGCGAGTTCCTCTTTATCCACAAGCCGCCAATGGTAAGCACAATAAGAACCGATGCCGCTATTGACCATACCTGCCATGATATTACCCGGCCCTTCTTTTGTTCGGTACGTTGTTGTAGTCTTGCGGTAAGATCGGCTAAATTGGCTGCCTGGTCTTTGGGGGCCGATTCAAAACCTTCCAGCGCGTCCCTTAAAAAAGGGTCGTCAAGGGCATCGTGCTCCAGCCGGTGCATAGCTTTGGCATCAAGTTTCCCGTTCAGGTACTTTCTAACTTGCAATATGTCGGCCTTTTTAGTGTTCACTGCTCTTCTCCAGGCAAATTTTAAGATTACGTTTGCCGTTTTGTATATAACTTTTTACCTCGTTCAGGCTAAAACCTGTTACTTCGGCAATTTCTTTATAGCACTTTTCTTGTAAATAAAATAAATCGATGCTTTGTTTTTGGGCACCGGCCAGCTTATCAATACATACTTCTAAAGCTTTGTAGGCTTCTTCGCGGTTATTATCATCATGATGCAGTAATGGGGTAAATTCCATAACATCATCTAAATTAATTACATCCAGCTTTTTGCCTGCTCTTAACTGCATTAAGCAATAATTGCGCCCCAATACATAAAGCCAGTTCCTGAATATGCTGATGTCGTGTTTTTTAACCTTTTCTACCAGTTCCTCAAAAATACCCATTACAGCATCTTTAGCGCCATCTTCATCTTTCAGGTATTTTAAACATACGCCGTAAACCAGGCCCATATATCGTTCATATAGTTGTCCTAAAACCGCAACATCGCCGTTTTTACGGTAAATGTTAAGCAGTTCGTCATCCGTTGATGTGCCTGTTTTGCCTGGTTTAATAAAATTGGTCATTAAAAAGGTGCAAAATAAATTTTTTTAACGGTTTATGGAAATTATCCTCCGCCTGCATCTTCATAAAAAAGCAACGAAGCATGAGAAAGTTAGTTTTAATTATTTTATTGTTTACCGGTTTAACTGGGTTTAAGCCGAACAGCAGTCACCGCATTAGCGGAACCGTATATGATAGTGCAGATAGTTCGGCTATACCCGGGGTATCGGTTGTGCTTAAGGGCACCGGTTATGGAACACAAACCGACGCCAAAGGCAACTATTCCATTATTGTGCCGGATGACAATGCCGTACTTATCTTCAGCTTTATTGGGTATACCACGCAGGATATAAAAGCAGGTAAAGGCAACACGTTGAAAGTTTACCTTCATGCAACTTCAAACCGGTTAAGCGAGGTTGTGGTAACGGGTTATGGAGTACAAAAACGGAAGGTACTTACAGGAAGTGTGAGCACTATATCTGCAAAATCATACAATTCAAAGGGCTTAAGGGGCAAAGCCTCAGGCCATGTAACACTAGGAAATGCATTAGCTATGTATGATTACTCGACAAATGCTGGTGTTTTGAAAAGCTACCAGCCTTCTGTGATTACCGATGAAAGCTACAAAGGCATCGAAGAAAATGGTTTTAAAGCGGTATCGGCCGAGCCCCTCTCTACATTCTCTGTTGATGTGGATGCGGCATCGTACAGCAACGTAAGGCGCTTTATCAATAACGGCCAGTTACCACCGGCAGATGCGGTGAGGATTGAAGAAATGATAAACTATTTTAGCTATAACCTGCCCGGGCCAACAGATGGTGGCCCGGTGGCCATCCATTCCGAATTATCTGCAGCCCCATGGAACAGCAAACACCGCCTGCTGCGCATAGGCCTTAAAGCAAGAACAATAGCCACCGAAAAACTGCCGGCATCAAACCTGGTGTTTTTAATAGATGTATCGGGATCAATGAACGAGGCTAATAAATTACCCTTGGTACAATCGTCATTAAAAATGCTGGTTAACCAATTGCGGCCACAGGATAAAGTTTCCCTGGTTGTTTACGCGGGTGCGGCGGGTGTAGTACTGCCTGCAACTGCCGGCGATAAAAAGGAAACCATTAACAATGCCATTGATAATTTAAGCGCGGGCGGATCAACGGCCGGCGGACAAGGCATTAAGCTGGCTTACCAGATTGCCAAACAAAACTTCATGAAAAACGGCAATAACCGGGTGATTTTAGCTACCGATGGCGATTTTAACGTAGGCGCATCAAGCGATGATGATATGCAAAAACTGATTGAGCGCGAACGGGAAAGCGGTATCTCGTTATCGGTTTTGGGCTTCGGCATGGGTAATTACAAGGATAGCAAGATGGAAACCCTGGCCGACAAAGGCAATGGCAACTACGCCTATATTGATAACATTACCGAAGCCCGTAAAACCCTGGTAAGCGAATTTGGCGGTACCTTATTTACTATTGCCAAAGATGTAAAATTACAGGTGGAGTTTAACCCCGCCAAGGTACAGGCCTACCGCCTGGTTGGTTACGAAAACCGGGTACTGGCCAAAGAGGATTTTAATGACGATAAAAAAGATGCCGGTGATATGGGCTCGGGCCACACGGTTACCGCTTTTTATGAAATAGTGCCCGCGGGCATAAAAGATGATTATTCGGCCAGCGTCGATCCGTTAAAATATCAGAAACCTAAACCGGTTGCCTATTCAAATGCTTCCGATGAAATGATGACCATCAAATTCAGGTACAAAGAACCAGCATCATTAAAAAGCAAATTGAGCCAGGTTACGGTTAAAGATGAGCCAATCAACCTGAAATCAACATCAACCGATTTTAGATTTGCCGCCGCTGTTGCCGAAATTGGCATGCTGCTGCGCGATTCGAAGTTTAAACAAAATTCCGGGTATGAACAGGCTATTAAAATGGCTCGTTCCGCCAAAGGCGAGGACACCGAGGGGTATCGCGCCGAATTTATTAAACTGGCAGAAAGCGCCAGGCTGCTAAGCAAAACGGAACTTGCAGCACAAGAAGACAACAATGTAGAATAATAATTAAAAATCAACACCTATACCATATCAAATCAAAAGCCCGGCAGTTTTTTGCCGGGCTTTGTTATGTATATAGTCGTTTTAAAGTTTAATTAAAATCAGGCTTTTGTTGTAGCGCCAGCCACCTGGGTAATAAACAAATGTGGAGAGTGTATGCCTATTTTATGTTCATCAAAAGCCTTTTTAATAAGCTCCTGGGCGCCAAAAAGCACTGTCCAGTAATCCTGTGCCTTGGTAAAGGGGCAAACGCCAAGTCCAATTTTGCCTTCGTTTATTTTAGACAGGTTTACAACCGGAGAAGGGGCGGCTAAAACAAGCGGATGGCTAAGGCACGCGTCTATGGCAATTTTACGTACGGCGTCCATATCATTTTGTGGATCAATTTCCAATGATATATCTACCCGGATGCTGCCATGCCTGCTATAATTAACAATGGTATTGTTTGATACGGCCCCGTTTGCCAGTATAACGGTTTTGTTATCGGGCGTAAGCAATATGGTATTAAAAATCTGGATTTCGATAACTGCGCCGTTTTGGCCCTGCGAATCAATAATGTCGCCTACCTTAAATGGTTTAAAAATCAGGATAAGCACACCGCCGGCAAAGTTGGCCAGTGAGCCTTGTAACGCCAGGCCTACTGCCAGGCCCAGGGCGCCAATAATGGCTACAAATGATGTAGTTTGAATGCCCAGCATACCGGCAACGGTTATCAGGAGCAAAACCCTTAGACCGGCCGTCATTACACTACCCAAAAATGTTTGAAGCGATACATCAATTTTTCCTTTGGCCATCGATGCGGTAAGTAACCGGCCTATCCATTTGATAATATAAAGGCCAATAGCCAATACAAGCGCGGCGCTTAATAAATTAACGCCAAAGGTGGTTAGCCATGCAATAATGGCTGTAGAGTAAAAAGAAACATTTTGCATAATAAGGATTGTTTGGGTTGATTAATTTGTTTTAGTGATTTTATAATGCTGCGCGTAAGGTTAATTTACCTCGTTAAGGTACATAATAAAAATAAAAAACACCGGGCAAACTAAAGATTAACAGCCCCTTAATA
The DNA here is from genome assembly GCF_051903035.1 of Mucilaginibacter sediminis. Classification (NCBI taxonomy): domain Bacteria; kingdom Pseudomonadati; phylum Bacteroidota; class Sphingobacteriia; order Sphingobacteriales; family Sphingobacteriaceae; genus Mucilaginibacter; species Mucilaginibacter sediminis. The sequence continues at coordinate 4,256,350 of NZ_CP170602.1, read as the reverse complement.
TTAATATAAAACGCAATTGAATTTGTCCCGGCGGTTTTTTTAATTAGTTATAAAATAGTTTTTTTATGATTTAAATTGGGCATATAATTGCCGCATTAACGCACTTGTAGCATTGGCATAAAACTACCGCGCTATGGCGTACATTTTTAATTTTTATTGCCGATAAGTTAAACGTTCAGGGCTATACAGTCCACCATTTTTTTGATGTTAGCGGTATAATGGTGTGAAACACAATTTTTACCTGGAATACTTTTTAATATTATTTAAAAAGTATAATTTGCGTAACGTTTTCAATTATAAACGCTTTCAAAACCAAACTTTCTTTATGAAAAAATTATTCCTGTTACTCGGTTGCTGTGGGCTGCATTTTTTATCGTTTGGCCAGGCACCTAATAATGCCTTGTCTATCATCCCCGAACCTGTTAAGGTTACTCAAAAAACGGGCAAATTTGTGTTGCCTAAGATTGTTGTGTTGGAAACCGGAAACCAGGCCCAACTTGCTCCTGTTATAGCGTACCTGAAAAAGAAGCTTGGCACTGCTGCTGGCACTGCTATTGCGGTAAAAAATATTGCACCAACGGCATCCATAAAGTTTGTTATCAATAAAAAAAATGATCCGCTGATTGGTGCCGAAGGTTATAACCTATCGGTGACGGCAAAAAAAGTAGTGATAAAAGCAAATGCGCCCGCCGGTTTATTTTATGGCGTGCAAACTTTTATGCAGTTACTGCCAAAGGAAATAGAAAGTAAAGAATTTGTGAAAGGTATTAAATGGACAGCCCCCGCGGTTGAAATAACCGATTACCCAAGGTTTGAATGGCGGGGCCTGATGTTTGATGTTGCCCGCCACTTTTTTACCAAAGCCGAGGTGGAGCAGTATATTGATAACATGGTAAAATACAAGCTTAACCTGCTGCACCTGCACTTAACCGACGATGAAGGCTGGCGTGTAGAAATTAAAAGCCTGCCAAAACTAACTACTGTGGGCGCTTATAATGTAAAAAAAGTTGGGCAGTTTGGCACGTTTACCCCGCCGGCTGCTGATGAGCCTCGCACCTATGGCGGCTTTTATACCCAGGAAGATATAAAGGAACTTGTACAGTACGCCAAAGACCGCTTTGTTAATATTTTGCCCGAGGTTGATGTGCCCGGCCATAGCCTTGCCGCGGTTGTAGCTTATCCTGAACTGTCATGTACACCTGGCGCCGATAAATATGTGGTAAACTCCGGCGAGCCGTTTATGAACTGGAACGGGCCGCATAATACCGCCATTGTAGACAATACCCTTTGCCCGGCCAATGAAAACGTATACGTTTTTTTGGATAAGGTGATGACCGAAATTGCCCAGCTTTTTCCCTTTGGTTATATCCATGTAGGTGGCGACGAATGCGCTAAAAACTTTTGGGAGCAAAGCGAGGCTATTAAGGCGCTGATGGTGAAAGAAAACCTGAAAACCCAGCAGGAGGTACAAAGCTATTTTGAAAAACGGCTTGAAAAAATAGTAGAATCAAAAGGGAAAAAATTTATGGGATGGGACGAGATATTGGAGGGCGGCCTTGGGCCTAATGCAGCTGTAATGAGCTGGCGTGGCGTTAAGGGCGGTATTGAAGCAGCCAAAATGGGTCACGATGTAGTGATGAGCCCAACAACATTTGCCTACCTGGATTATATGCAAAGCGATGTAAACGAAACCAAAGTTTATGCCAAACTACGCCTGAACAAAACTTATGAATATGAGCCGGTGCCGGATAGCGTAGATGCCAAACTGATAAAAGGTGCACAGGCCAATCTGTGGACAGAGCAGGTATACAACATACGCCAGGCCGAATATATGACCTGGCCGCGTGGTATGGCCATTGCCGAATTGGTATGGTCGCCTAAGGAGAAAAAAAGCTGGCCTTACTTTTTTGGCAAAGTTGAAAAACATTTTGAACGCTTTGACGAGGCCGAAACCAAATATGCGCCAAGTGTGTATGATCCTTCATTCAGCGCTACTAAAAATCCGGATAATACACTTAAAATAACCCTTACCAGCGAGGCACCCGGGTTGGATATCTATTATAGTTTTGATAACTCGTTCCCCGATAATTTTTATCCTAAGTACACGGCCCCTATTGATGCGCCTAAAGATGCCACGCAATTGAGGGTGATAACGTATCGTGGTAAAAAAGTAATTGGCCGCATGACAACCATGCCGTTGGCAGACCTGGCTAAAAAGGCAAAGTAGTTTCCTGAGCGCCCGGAATAAAAAAAGAGACCTAACTTTTTTAAAGTCAGGTCTCTTTTTTTATTCGATGCCGTCGATTAAATGGCCTATGTTATCAGGTGGATGGCAGCGTTACAATATGGTCCAATATTATCTGGGTTGCGCCGGTATGCTCTCTTACATAATTGCCTGCTTTTTTGCTTGTAATATTGTAAAAAGCGTCATCATTAACCAGTGTATCAACAATGCCTTTAAGCTGGTTAACATCACTGATGCTAAACCCGGCCTTTAAAGCGATAAGTTCCTTTGCTTCATTAAATTTTTGATAATTGGGGCCGAAGATGACAGGCAAGCCAAACGCTGCTGCTTCCAGCGTGTTATGTATCCCTACGCCAAAACCACCGCCTATATAAGCGATGCTGCCATATGCGTACAGGGACGAAAGCATGCCGATATTATCAATAACCAGGGTGGTGGTTGAGTTGTGAGTTGTGAGCGGCGAATGCTGAGTGGTAAGCTCCTTATTTTGAATTTTGAATTTTTCACCAGTTGTTGTTTCTTCGTGGTGTTCAAGAGTGCTTCGCAGTTTTGAATTTTGAATTAACTCCGAGTACCTGATTGCCGATTGTGCTGGTAACAAATTAACCAGGTCCTTTACCTTTTCCTCATCAATTTCATGGGGGGCAAAAATAAATTTCCAGTCGGGGTATAGCTCGGGAAGGGCGGCAAGCAAGGCTTCGTCCTGCGGCCAGGTGCTGCCGGCAATAAAAACTTTTTGGCCGTTTATAAATTCGGCAACATCGGGAATTTCTTTAGGATGTTGGGCATTGGCCCATACCCTGTCAAAGCGGGTATCGCCGCTAACGGTGGCGTTAGTTATACCAATGGATTGCAATAGCTGTTTCGATGCCTCATCCTGCAAAAAAAAGTGGCTTACAAAGCTTAATATTTTGCGGTGCAGGCCGCCGTACCATTTGAAGAACACCTGTTTAGGCCTGAATATTCCCGATACAATGTACAAGGGGACTTGTCTTTTATGCGTTTCCTTAAAAAAATGGTACCAATACTCGTACTTGGTAAAAACGGCCATTTCGGGCTGTATGGCATCAATAAATTGTTTGGCATTTTTTGCAGTATCCAATGGTAAATAGTACACAAAATCGGCAAGGGGGGTGTTTTTCCTGATCTCGTAGCCCGATGGCGAAAAAAAAGAAATCACTATCTTTTTGCCCGGATAGGTGGCCTTTATCGCTTCTAATATAGGCCTGCCCTGCTCAAATTCGCCTAACGATGCAAAATGAAACCAAATACTGCTGTCAATCCGTATAAGTTTTTGTTTTTTCCGGCCATTTATCCATTGGCTTGCTTTTTGATTAAATAGTGAAGCTATGTAAATGGCTATAAAATAGAACCGTAACCCAATAGTATATAATAATATCATTTTAGCGTATGAATCGTATATTAGCAAGGCTTAAAATTAGTAACAAAAACCAATACTGTAATAATTAATCGCCCGGCGCGGATGAAACCTGTGTTTTGCATTATCGCGGGAACAAAATACTAAACACTTAAAAAAACAAATAAACTATGAAAATTGCTGTAATCGGTACTGGCTATGTTGGATTGGTAACCGGAACCTGCCTGGCCGAAACCGGAAACGAAGTTATATGTGTTGACATTGTAGAAGAAAAAGTAAACAAGATGCGTGCCGGCGAAATGCCGATTTATGAGCCAGGTCTCGATTTGCTGTTTACCAGGAACATTAAACAGGAAAGGTTAACGTTTACTACCAATCTTGCCGAAGCTATTGAGCCGGCAAAGGTTATATTTTTGGCCTTGCCTACGCCTCCGGGTGCCGATGGCTCTGCCGACCTGAGCTACGTGCTTGGTGCTGCAAAGGATATTGCAAAGCTTATTACCGAGTACAAGGTTATTGTAACTAAATCAACCGTACCCGTAGGTACCGCTGATAAAGTAACCGCGGTGCTAAAAGCCAATACCAATGTGCCTTTCGCGGTGGTATCAAACCCCGAGTTTTTACGCGAGGGTGTAGCCGTTGAAGATTTTATGAAACCGGATAGGGTAGTTATTGGTACCATGGACGAAAAGGCCCGCCAGATTATGGGCGATTTATATGCCCCGTATGTACGCCAGGGTAACCCTATCCTTTATATGGATGAACGCTCGTCTGAACTTACAAAGTACGCTGCCAATTCATTCCTGGCCACCAAAATAACGTTCATGAACGAGATTGCCAACATGTGCGAGCTGGTAGGCGCCGATGTGGATATGGTACGTAAAGGCGTAGGCGCCGATGCCCGTATAGGCAAGCGCTTCCTGTTCCCTGGTGTTGGGTATGGTGGCAGCTGTTTCCCTAAGGATGTGCAGGCCCTTTCAAAAGCAGCCGAGGAAAATAAATATGAGTTCAAGATCCTTAACTCGGTAATGGAAGTTAACGAAACACAAAAAAGACGCCTGGTAGTTAAGCTGCGCGAGTATTATGGCGCCGATGGCCTTAAAGGCAAACACTTTGCCCTTTGGGGGTTGGCTTTTAAACCCGAGACCGATGATATCCGCGAAGCGCCGGCTTTATATATCATTGAGGACCTTATTGCTGCAGGAGCAACTGTAACCGCCTATGACCCGGAAGGCATGCCAAACGTTAAAAAATTGCTTGGCGATAAAATTGAATATTCAAAAGATAGGTATTCGGCCCTTGAAAATGCAGATGCGCTGCTGATTGTTACCGAATGGCCGGTTTTTCGTACCCCGGATTTTGATTTTATGAAAGAAAAGTTAAAAGCACCTGTTATATTTGACGGACGTAATCTTTACGATCTGGACAGGATGAAAGATTATGGTTTTTATTACAGCAGCATCGGACGTAAAGTAGTTAGTTAATGACAGAACGTAAAAGAATATTAATTACCGGGGCAGCGGGCTTTTTAGGCTCGCACCTTTGCGACAGGTTTATTAAAGAAGGTTATCATGTAATAGGCATGGATAACCTGATCACGGGCGACTTGCGCAATATCCAGCACCTGTTCAAACTTGAAAATTTTGAGTTTTACAATCATGATGTTTCCAAGTTTGTATTTGTTCCGGGCCAGCTGCATTATATCCTGCACTTTGCCTCGCCGGCAAGCCCGATAGACTACCTCAAGATCCCTATCCAAACCTTAAAGGTTGGCTCATTAGGGACTCATAACCTGCTGGGTTTGGCAAGGTCAAAAGGCGCCAGGATGCTCATTGCATCTACCTCTGAGGTTTATGGCGACCCGAACGTGAACCCGCAGCCCGAAGAATACTGGGGCAATGTAAACCCGGTTGGCCCAAGGGGTGTTTATGACGAAGCCAAACGTTTCCAGGAAGCTATTACCATGGCTTACCATACCTTCCACGGTTTGGAAACCCGTATCGTGCGTATTTTTAATACCTATGGGCCAAGGATGAGGCTGAACGATGGCCGGGTATTGCCAGCCTTCATAGGCCAGGCATTACGGGGCGAATCGTTAACCATGTTTGGCGACGGCTCACAAACCCGCTCATTTTGCTATGTTGATGACCTGGTTGAGGGTATCTACCGCCTGTTGCACAGCGATTACGCGCAGCCGATGAACATTGGTAACCCCGACGAGATCACTATAAAACAATTTGGCGAGGAGATTATCAAGTTAACTGGTACCGATCAGCAGTTGATCAGTCTGCCATTGCCTACGGATGATCCTAAACAGCGCCGCCCTGATATTACCAAGGCCAGGGCCATTTTAGGCTGGGAGCCAAAAGTATCCCGGAGCGAAGGTTTAAAGATCACGTTGGATTACTTTAAATCGCTGCCCGAAACCGAAATAAATCATAAAGATTTTACTTACTATAATAAATAGTAAAAAATGGTCTTTCGATAAACAATACACAAACAACCACCTTTTAGTAAAGTAAAAGGTGGTTGTTTAGTAAAAGAAGGCATGTAAATTCATCCATTTGCTTACCTTTATGGCTTACTATATACCCTACTTAAAAATGAAGATATTAGTGACCGGTGGCCTCGGTTTTATTGGCTCCCATACCGTTGTCGAACTGGTAAATGCAGGTTATGAACCCATTATTGTTGACGACCTATCAAACTCAGATCCTAAAATTTTAGATCAGCTGGCCAAAATTATCGGCTACAAACCGGTTTTTCATAAGCTCGACCTGTGCGACGAAGCGGGCGTAAAAGCGCTGGCTGTTGCCGAGCCTAACGTTGCCGGTATCATTCACTTTGCTGCATTCAAGGCAGTTGGGGAGTCGGTTGAGAAACCATTGAAATACTATCGCAATAACTTTTACTCGCTTATCAATTTACTTGACGCCTATTATGGTAAGCCGCTAAATTTCGTGTTCTCGTCAAGCTGTACCGTTTATGGCCAGCCGGCGCAATTGCCGGTAACAGAAGAAGCCCCTGTGCAGCCGGCTCAGTCGCCTTATGGCAATACCAAACAAATTGCCGAGGAGATTTTGAAGGATATGATAGCTTCTGGTACCAGTAGTTACAAAGTAGTATCATTAAGATATTTTAACCCGGTTGGCGCGCATGAAACAGCGCTTATTGGCGAGTTACCAATTGGCATACCGCAAAACCTGGTGCCTTTTATTACCCAAACCGCCATTGGCAAACGCGAAAAAATAACGGTATTCGGCAATGATTATGACACCCCGGATGGCAGCTGCGTGCGCGATTATATTCATGTGGTTGATTTGGCTAAAGCGCACGTTGCTGCGTTAAAATTGGCCGAAAGTGAAAACTACCAGGGCTACGATGTGTTTAACCTTGGAACGGGACAGGGCAGTACGGTATTAGAAGTAATTCACGCTTTTGAAAAGGCTACCGGTGTAAAAGTAAATTACCAGATTGGCCCGCGCCGTGCCGGTGACGTGGAAAAGGTTTGGGGCGATGTAACCAAATCAACCAATAAACTGGGCTGGAAAACGGAGTTAGGCTTGGAAACCATGATGTCATCGGCGTGGGAATGGGAGAAGTATATAGCTCAAAATCCGTTATAAACTAAAATTCAGCAAATGCGAAAAATCATTATTACGGGTGGTGCAGGTTTTATAGGGTCGCACGTGGTGCGCCGTTTTGTGAAAACGTACCCCAATTATAATATTATCAATTTAGATAAGCTAACCTACGCCGGTAACCTCGAAAACTTAAGAGATATCGAAAACGAACCTAATTACAGATTTGTTAAAGGGGATATTGTTGATCTTGCGTTTATAAATAATCTTTTTGATACCGAAAAACCGGATGCTGTAATTCACCTTGCAGCCGAATCGCACGTTGACCGCTCCATTACCAACCCGCTGGAATTTGTGATGACCAACGTGGTAGGTACGGTTAATTTATTGAATGCCGCGCGCGAAAGCTGGAAAAACCGTTATGATCAAACCCGTTTTTACCACGTATCAACCGACGAGGTGTATGGTACTTTGGGCGAAGACGGGATGTTTACCGAAGAAACCGCTTATGATCCGCATTCGCCATACTCGGCATCCAAAGCCAGCTCAGATCATTTTGTGCGGGCTTACCAGGATACTTATGGTCTAAATGCCGTAATATCCAATTGCTCAAACAACTATGGGTCATATCATTTTCCCGAGAAGCTGATACCACTTGCTATCAACAATATTAAACAAAGCAAGCCTGTGCCTGTATACGGAAAAGGCGAAAATATTCGCGACTGGCTATGGGTAGAGGACCATGCGCGGGCCATTGATGTAATATTCCACAATGCCAAAGCCGGCCAAACCTACAACATTGGCGGCCATAACGAATGGAAAAACATCGACCTGATTAATTTGTTGTGTACCATTTTGGATAAAAAACTGGGCCGTGCCGAAGGTGAATCGGCAAAGCTGATCACTTATGTTACTGATAGGGCAGGCCATGACCTGCGTTATGCTATAGATGCCACCAAACTAAAAACCGAGCTTGGCTGGGTACCAAGTATTACTTTTGAAGAAGGGTTGGAAAAAACCGTAGATTGGTACCTTGCAAATGAAGAGTGGCTTAGCCATGTAACTTCGGGTAGCTACCAGCAATATTACAAGGGGCAGTACAATAACCGTTAACTATGTTTGGTTTTTTTAAAAGCAAAAAGGAAAAAAAGGAGATAACTTTCAACTATGAGTCGATCATGGTTGATATGCACTCGCATGTTTTGCCGGGGATTGATGATGGGGCACAAACACCGGAGGATTCCATAATCCTGATTAGGAAAATGATGGACCTGGGAATAAAAAAGATCATTGCTACCCCACACGTAATGATCGATTTTTATCGCAACACGCCCGAAACCATCGCCGCATCGCTTGAATTACTGAAAGCCGAACTGGTAAAAGAAAATATAGATATCCCGATTGAAACTGCTGCCGAACATTATTTTGATGAAACCTTTGAGGCTCGTGTAAATGAAGGCAAGCTTATGACCATGGGCGATAATTATGTGCTGTTTGAATTTTCATTTATCAACAAACCGCCCAATGTTATACCGGTTTTACAAAAAATGAACGATTTAGGATATAAACCCATTTTGGCCCATCCCGAAAGATATCCATATATGGACCTGGAGCAATTCAAAAATATTAAGGGCTGGGGCTGCAGTATGCAACTAAACACAATATCGTTAACAGGTTATTACGGTCGCGAAGTAAAAAAACAGGCAGAATTGTTGGTTGACAATGAGATGATAGATTTTATATCAAGCGACATGCACCATGAAAGACATGCACAGGCCCTCAAAGACGCCCTGCGCACTACTTACCTGGAGAAACTTATGTTTGATACCCCGTTGAAAAATAAGCTTCTTTTTTGACGGTAAAAATCTAAAAAATAAAGAATAAAGCCTGGGTTTTCGATGATCCAAATTTCAAAAAACAAATAGCAACTAATGAAAAGACGCTCTAACGGGCGTCTTTTTTGCTTATGGGCCCGTTTTTTTATTAGAAGCCGTGAGCTCAACTAAATTATGCTGACGGCCTGCCACGCAAAAATCTTTACGTATCCCTTGCTATTTCAAAACATAATATATACTATTGTGTATTATTGACACAATGCTATTGTTTGCTGTTAATAAACCAGTTGTAACCAATTATTAAGCACTCTTTTTTAATCCTTAATCATGAAAATAAGCTCCAGATCTGGTATTGCTATTGTAATTATGTGGGCAGCCGGCAGTTTTAATTCAACTGTACAGGCCCAGACCAAAAAACAACCGCTGCAGTTGCGGGCAAACAATGTAAAGCAGATAGTAGCTGCGATGACGTTGGAAGAAAAATCAAAACTGGTTGTAGGCATGGGTTTTAAAATGCCAGGTATGCCCCCTCCTGTAAAGGGCAAAAAGCCCGAAGCAATAGATATTGGCGGGTTTAAACTGCCTCCATCAGATCCTGACGCTTATAATATCCCCGAAAAAGTTCCGGGAGCTGCCGGCCGCACGCATGCTATTCCGCGTTTGGGAATTCCATCCATGACGGTTTCTGACGGCCCGGCAGGTTTACGTATCGAACCTATCCGCGATGGCGATAAATCAAAAACGTATTACGCCACTGCTTTCCCGGTGGCAACCTTATTGGCCAGCAGCTGGGATACCCAATTGGTAAATAAAGTAGGCGTAGCCTTTGGTAACGAAGTGCGCGAATATGGTGTGGATATTTTATTGGCGCCAGGCATGAACATCCACCGCAATCCTCTTGGTGGCCGTAATTTTGAATATTACTCCGAAGATCCGCTTGTTGCCGGTAACATGACTGCGGCCATTGTAAACGGCGTTCAGTCAAACGGCGTAGGTACCTCTATAAAACATTATGCGGCCAATAACCAGGAAACCAACCGTAATTCTATCAATACCATCGTGAGCGAAAGGGCTATGCGCGAGATTTATTTAAAAGGCTTTGGCATCGCTGTGAAAAAATCACAACCGTGGACGGTAATGTCATCCTACAATAAATTGAACGGAACTTATACTTCTGAAAGGCGCGACCTGTTAACCACTGTTTTAAAAGACGAGTGGGGGCTGAAAGGCTTTGTGATGACAGATTGGTTTGGCGGCAAAGATCCCGTGGCGCAAATGAAAGCCGGTAACGACCTCATTATGCCGGGTAGCCCAAGCCAGTCGGACGCTATTGTGGCTGCGGTTAAGGATGGGTCATTGAGTATCAAACAGCTGAATGCCAATGTAGAACGGATGCTGAGCGTAATTGTTAAGTCGCCATCCTTCACCAAATACAAATATTCAGATGCGCCTGATCTGCCGGCTCATGCTAAAGTAGCACGCGAGGCAGCTGCCCAGGGCATGGTACTGCTTAAGAACGGCGATCATGCTTTACCATTTTATCCTGCAAAAAGGATAGCTGTATTTGGCAATACCAGCTATGATATTATTGCAGGCGGCACAGGTAGCGGCGATGTTAACAAGGCGTACACCATATCGTTGACGCAGGGTTTAACAAACGCCGGTTTTAAAGTGCAGGAAAAGCTATCAGGCAGCTACGCTGCTTACCTGGCCGATATGAAGCTAAAACAGCCTAAACCTAAAAATTTCTTTGATCATCCTGCTCCAATTCCCGAAATGGATGTAAATGGCATGGTGGCCGATGAAGCTGCCGGTGCCGACGAAGCACTCATCACCATCGGCAGAAATGCCGGCGAAGGGGCCGATAGGAAACTGGAAGGCGACTACTATTTAAATGATGCCGAAAAAGGCCTGATTAGAGGTGTAGCCGATGCTTTCCATGCCAAGGGAAAAAAGGTTGTTGTAGTGTTAAATATTGGCGGTGTTATTGATGTTGCCAGCTGGCGCGATGAGGTAGATGGTATTTTGCTGGCATGGCAGCCAGGCCTTGAGGCAGGTAACGCCATTGCCGATGTTTTAGGCGGCATGGTTAATCCATCGGGTAAGTTGGCCACCACTTTCCCAATGGATTATAAAGATGTGCCATCGGCAAATAATTTCCCGGGTACGCCCGCAGCTAAACCTGAATCTGTTACTTATGAGGAAGGAATTTATGTTGGCTACCGTTATTATGATGCCGCCAAAGTAAAACCGGCCTATGAGTTTGGTTACGGTTTATCTTACACCAAATTTAAATTTAGTGACCTGAAGCTGAGCTCCTCAAACTTTATGCGCAGCATTACGGCTACTGTAACGGTTAAAAACACAGGCGATATTGCAGGTAAAGAAGTAGTGCAGTTATACCTGAGCGCACCTAAAAAAGATATTGATAAACCAGAGCAGGAATTAAAGGCATTTGCTAAAACCCGACTACTGGCAGCCGGCGAATCGCAAACCTTAAGCTTTACCATTAAAGCAGCCGACCTGGCATCTTTTTACACCAGCCGCGAAGCCTGGATAGCTGATGCCGGTAAATATGAAGTTAGGGTTGGTTCATCATCAAGACAGATAGAAGAAAAAGCCTCGTTTAAGCTGGCCAAGGATATTACCGTTGAAAAAGTGGTTAAAGCGTTGACCCCGGAGGTCGCTATCAATGAGTTGAAGCTGAAATAAGGAAGAATTAAGAATCAGGAAAACACAAACACATATATTAACTAAACTAAACTATCAAGCCTTTGCGACTACGGTTGCAAAGGCTTTTACAGGTACAAGGCAATTATAAATACAAACCAAACAATTACAATCTTCATGGCAAATCAATTCAAATTTATCGCGTTGCTCTGGCTGCTGCCTGCAACCGCCGCTATGGCTCAAACTAAATGGACCGAGAAAAAATCGGGTGATATTGTTTTTGTAAACAATAGCGGCGGGCAGCAACTGGGTTATGCCACCACATCGGGCGTAAAGATATTAACGGTTGATGACCTGGCTTTTAAAGACCTGAACAAAAACGGCAAGCTGGATAAATATGAAGATTGGCGCTTGCCTGTTGATGTGAGGGCCAAAGATCTGGCATCGCAAATGAGTGTAGAACAAATTGCCGGGCTGATGTTATATAGCAGGCACCAGCCCATCCCGGCAGCACCTGCTGGCCCATTTAAAGGTACTTATGGCGGTAAAGTATTTGCCGAGAGCGGTGCCAACCCCTATGACCTGTCCGATCAGCAGAAACAGTTTTTAGAAAAAGATAATGTACGCCACGTGCTCATTACATCGGTGCAAACACCCGAGATTGCAGCAAAATGGAATAATAACGCACAGGCGTTTGTAGAAGGTTTAGGATTGGGTATACCCAACAATAACAGCTCCGATCCGCGCCACGGCACTGTTGCCACGGCCGAGTATAATGCAGGGGCTGGCGGCGCCATTTCTATGTGGCCGGGCTCGTTGGGCTTTGCGGCTACATTTGACCCCAAAGTGGTTGAAAGCTTTGGGCATATAGCCGCTTTGGAATACAGGGCACTGGGCATTGCCACCGCGCTATCGCCACAGGTTGATATTGCTACCGAGCCACGCTGGGCAAGGGTAAGCGGTACGTTTGGTGAAGATCCGCAGTTATCCGCCGATATGGCCCGGGGCTACATCGATGGCTTTCAGACATCCGCAGGCGATAAAGAAATTAACGGCGGCTGGGGCTATGGCAGCGTTAATGCCATGGTAAAACACTGGCCGGGTGGCGGCGCCGGTGAAGGTGGCCGCGATGCGCATTATGGCTATGGCAAATACGCGGTTTATCCCGGTAATAATTTTAAGCAGCATTTAATCCCTTTTACCGAAGGGGCTTTTAAGCTGAATGGAAAAACAGGTATGGCTGCCTCAGTTATGCCCTACTATACCATATCTTTTAACCAGGATACCAAAAATAAAGAGAACGTTGCCAACAATTATAACTCTTATATCATTAACGACCTGCTGCGCAAAAAATACAAATTTGACGGGGTGGTTTGTACCGATTGGCTGGTTACCGGCGACGAAACCGCTGTAGATGTTTTCCTGTCGGGAAAGTCATGGGGAGTAGAGGGCTTGTCGGTGGCGCAACGCCATTACAAAATATTGATGGCCGGTGTTGACCAGTTTGGCGGTAACAACGAGGTTGCACCTGTAATTGCAGCTTACCAGATGGGCGTGAAGGACCACGGAGAAGCATTTATGCGGGCAAGGTTTGAACAATCGGCTGTACGCTTGCTGCGCAATATATTCAGGACAGGCTTGTTTGAAAACCCGTATTTAGATCCCGAAGCTACTAAAGCTGTGGTAGGCAATCCCGAATTTATGAATGCGGGTTACGCCGCTCAGCTTAAATCAATAGTTATGCTTAAAAATAAAGGCAACGTTTTACCATTACAAACCGGCAAAACCGTTTACGTGCCTAAAAAGTTCACCCCCGCCGGGCGCAATTTCCTGGGAATGGAGACTCCTGAGAAATTAGAATACCCGGTTAATATGGAAACTGTGAAAAAATATTTCAAGGTAACCGAAAATCCCGAGGAGGCCGATTATGCCCTGGTATTCATCAACAGCCCTAATAGCGGTGGTGGTTACAATAGCCAGGATGCCAAAAACGGCGGCACGGGTTATGTGCCTATCAGCCTGCAGTACGGCGAATACAAAGCGGTTGATGCCCGCGCCACAAGCATAGCCGGCGGCGACCCGTTAGAAAAATTTACCAACCGGACCTACAAGGATAAATCAGCAACAGCCATTAACGTTACCGACCTGGCTATGGTGAATGATACCTATGCAAAAATGAAAGGCAAGCCCGTTATTGTATCGGTAAATATGGCCAACCCAATGGTGTTTTCTGAATTTGAAAAGAATGCCAATGCTATCGTGGTAGATTTTGGCGTGCAGGGCCAGGCTACTTTAGATATCCTGACCGGTAAAGCAGAACCATCGGCATTATTGCCGCTGCAAATGCCTGTAGATATGAAAACCGTAGAGCAGCAGTTTGAAGATGTACCGCATGATATGAAGTGCTATACCGATGACCAGGGCCACGTATATGATTTTGGTTACGGTTTAAACTGGAAAGGGGTTATCAGCGATGCCCGGACTGCAAAATATAAGGTGAGTGTAAAGCCGTAAATAGGGCGTTCTATCTTCCATCCGTCATTGCGAGGTACGAAGCAATCCCGAACTATGTGGGACTTAGCATATAGGGGATTGCTTCGTACCTCGCAATGACGGATATTTAATTGTTAGAGTCGTAATATAAATAAAATCTATATGAAAAATTACTTTGCATTGTTTTTATTGATATTGACAAGTGGTGCCATATGCTATGCACAAAGCAGTAGCCTTAACACGGTAAAAACCAACAGCGGGATGGTATCCGGCAATGCTAACGGCGATGGCACCGTTCACATATTCAAGGGTATTCCTTTTGCCGCCCCGCCGGTTGGTAATTTTCGTTGGAAAGAACCTCAGCCCGTAACGCCATGGGGCGGGGTTAAACAATGCACCACATTTTCGGCCAGCCCTATGCAGCCCAGGCCTGATGAGTTTGGTGTTTATACCCGGGAGTTTTTGATCCCTTACCAGCCCATCGGCGAGGATTGCCTGTACCTGAACGTATGGACCAACGCCAAATCATCCGCCGATAAAAAGCCGGTACTGGTATATATTTATGGAGGTGGTTTTGGATCGGGTGGAGCGGCTTGCCCTATTTACGATGGCGAAGCAACAGCCAAAAAAGGGGTTGTTTTTGTTGTGATTAATTATAGGGTCGGGATTTTTGGTTTTTTCGCCCATCCGGAGCTGAGTAAAGAATCGGGCCACAATGCCTCTGGTAATTATGGTTTGATGGATCAGCTGGCGGCGCTGAAGTGGGTAAAGCAAAACATCAAAAATTTTGGCGGCGATCCTGGTAATGTTACCATAGCTGGTCAGTCGGCGGGTGCTATGAGTGTGAACTGTTTGGTAGCCTCTCCTTTAGCAAAGGGATTGTTTCAAAAGGCTATCGCCGAAAGTGGGGCCATGTTTATTAGCGGCCCCTTTGGATCGCCAACATTACAGGAGGCCGAACAAAGCGGATTAAAATTAGCACAGCAATTAAAAGCAAACACAATTGCCGATATGCGGAATATTCCCGCCGCCGATTTGCTCAATAAATGGCAGGCACGCCCCATTATTGATGGCTATGTATTGCCTGAAACCATTGCGGGGACTTTTGCCGCGAACAAAGAGAACCCAGTAGCCTTACTTACCGGCTGGAATGAAGACGATGCCTTTGTAGGCAAATTGAAAACCGCCGAAGAATATAAAAAGCAGATAGCCGAACAATACGGCGATAAAGCGGCGGCTTTTTTACAACATTACCCCGGTGCGACAGACGCTGAAGCTGCGAGGTCGCAAATAAATATCAGCCGCGATCAAATCTTCGGTATTCAAAACTACACCTGGGCAAATGTGCAGAGCAATAAAAAGCAGGCTAAAGTATATGTTTACCGCTTTACCCGCCGCCTGCCTGCCACGCCCGATTTTGTAAAATACGGCGCGTTCCATACCGGCGAGGTGGCTTATGCCTATGACAACCTTAAATTCCTGAACCGCCCCTGGGAGCCTATCGACCAGCAATTGGCCACAACTATATCTACCTACTGGACAAATTTTGCCAAAACCGGTAATCCAAATGGCGATGGTTTGCCGCTATGGCCCAGCTATAATGCCACCGATCATCAAATAATGATATTGGGCGAAACGCCGGCGGCCAAGCCCCTACCTGATAAAGTAGCCCTGGATTTTATGGCTGGGTTGATGGGAGGAAAGTAATTCGCGAAAAGTAGATTTACGAAGTTTTTGAAACTTCGTAAATCTGTGCGAGGCTATTTGGCGTTTAACCCCTTACTGCCGGTTGCAAAAATTACAATGCCGCCCTGATTACTTTCACCGGGTTGCCGCGCTCCAAAGAGTGGTGTGCCATCCATTGGCTTTCCAGTTGGGCTATTTGCTTTTCGGCCTGTATGGCCATAAGCTTAGCTTCCAGTCGCTCGGCACAAAGTTTTTTATTTTGTAATTGCGAACGGCTATCCATAGCCAATACTTGCAGCCCTGTGGGTACATGCGTCCCTCGTACCGCTGTTTCTACCTTGTTTACATTTTGCCCTCCGGGGCCCGATGCACGCAGGGTTTCAAACTTTATATCGTTAGGATTAAACTTTACCCGCTCATCAACACTAAAAATGCCCACCCCAACAAACCAGTTTTTGCGTTTGTGGAATTTGCGGTACGGGCTTTGCGCTATCCACTGTACAATGCCATTCCACTCGTTTATAAATTCATCAGTATTATCTCCCCGTAACAGCAGTGTTGAGGATAATAACGTGTTATTTAATTCCGCCTTTTTGTTTTCTATCACCGATAAGTCCAGCCCGGCGCCGGAGGCTTGTTTCAACATCAAATCCTGTACTTTGGCTACCACCAGGCAGCATTCCAACGGGCCTTTGCCTGCTGTTATTTGTATGATTAATTTTTTCATTTTATTATTCTTTATTCATGCGTACAATGCGCGGCCAAAATTTGCCCTGTATGGCCACCAGGTCGGTTTGCGCCTGCATTACCAATTCAATATCCTTATAGGCTGCTGGGTTCTCCTCGATACTGCCGTCAATCAACGTTACATCAGCCCCGGCCAGCATTTTTTTCATGGCCGATTTGGTGGTGCTCCTCCTGGCATCATGCCTGCTCATAGCCCGGCCGGCACCATGCGATGCCGAGTATAAGGCATCGGCATTGCCCTTACCCATTACCAAATAGGCAGGAGTAGCCATACTGCCGGGGATGATACCCAACTCGCCCACATGAGCAGGCGTTGCCCCTTTACGGTGAATGATGGCTTCGGTGCCATCTGTAAGTTTGTCTTTCCAGGCAAAATTGTGATGGTTTTCTATCTTACAAAGGGCTTTTAATCCAAGGGCTTTTAACAGGTTGCTATGTATCCGGTCGTGACAGGCTTTGGCATAATTGCCGGCCAGGGTCATGCTTAACCAGTACTCCTGCCCGG
This sequence comes from Mucilaginibacter sediminis, assembly GCF_051903035.1. NCBI lineage: Bacteria > Pseudomonadati > Bacteroidota > Sphingobacteriia > Sphingobacteriales > Sphingobacteriaceae > Mucilaginibacter > Mucilaginibacter sediminis. Next base: position 4,239,210 of record NZ_CP170602.1, on the reverse strand, counting down.
CTTCGGTATCCAGATCAAGCCAGGCCAGGGGCTGCGCTTCGCGCGGGAGCTTGCAGGTATTCATGGCCGCCTGTGTATAATGGCGGGCAATATTTGCCCCCAGCCCACGGCTGCCCGAATGAGTAAGCAAAGCCATATAGGTTTTAGCCGGTAAGCCCATCGCGTTATTCTCGGCCAGTTCTATCGCACCAAACTCTACAAAATGGTTACCGCTGCCCGATGTACCTAATTGTTGCACGGCCTTGCCGCGCAGTTTTTTAAGCAGCGGCGTTTCATTAAATATCGGGCTATCCAATACTTCATGCTCCTGGGGTACAGGCAGGCTGCCTTCCATGCCAAAATGTGTCCATTTGCCTATCGCCTTTTTAATTTGATGATCATACCGTTTGATGAATTTTTCATCGGCATCAATAATAGTTAAGGCCATGCGGCAGCCAATATCCATCCCTATTCCATAGGGGATCACCGCGTTGCGGGTGGCCAGTACGCCCCCGATAGGCAAGCCATAACCACTGTGCGCATCGGGCATTAAGGCGCCACGGATACTGATGGGTAATGACAGCGCCAGGGCCATTTGTTTTTTGGCTATCTCTTCAATTTCATCGGTCCCATAAATTTTAATAGGGGCGGGCTCGTCCATCAGCTTAAATGTTTTTGATGCCGGTTCTGCCTCACCCTGAATAAATGCTTCAGCTATTTTTTGCAACCGGTCATCGCCGGTATAGGCAGCCGGGTTATCCCGCACAGCGGTTAATAATGCCAATACATCGGCTTTGTTGCTGTGCTTGTAGTACCGGGCTACTGTATTGATGGCGAGGCTTTTTAATGCATCGCCTGTGAAGCCTATTTTATCTAATTCTTTTGTTTTTAAATTGCCCATAAGGGTGCTGTTTAATAGCCCGTATAGTCCTCTTGTAACGAATACACGGGTTTGTTTTTTAATTCGTTCTTGTATTTTTTTTGTTCCTCGCGCCACTTCCAATATTTGTGCCGGCTACCGCCAACCAGCTTCGACATCCGTGGTTGCAGGTTTTCGCGGTCAATCCTGTTTTTGATTTGCTTGATCTGCCTTTCCAGCAATTCATCGTGCTGTTTTTTCTCATATATTATATGGGGTTTTACAACCAATACAAATCGCCAGGTTTCCATACAGTGATACTCGGTTATCATCGCTTTTTTCCTGACCGACCATACTTCTTTAGGACTAAAAAGAATTTTTTCCCTATCCGTTAGCTTAAGGGTGTTGCGCAGCCAGTCGTATTCGTCAATTACCCGCAAAAGCTGCCGCTTTTCAGAATACACATATTTCCCCCGCTTTCTTTTCCTCTTTTTAAAAGCGCGGTCATGATGATATTGAACAGTATTGATCTTTTTGAGCAGGTTTTGATAAAATTCTCCCTTAGTACTGCGTAAGATATCGCCACGCAAAACAAACAGCCGTTTCCAGCCACTTTGGTAAGGGATTTCCAATGGCACCATAGGCAACTTATACTTTGTTGCCCACAATATGTCAAGCTGTTTATCCAACCTGATCAATTGTTTATCGAAATCTTTTTTTACGAGCCGTTTCTTTCTCCGGGCCGACTTTTTAATGTACGGCCAATCATGCATGTCCATCGGACTTGTTCGTTTATTTTTTTGCCAATCTGTTTATGATTTTCAAAAGTTCATCCGCCGTGGCGGATATACCCATTTTGAAATTGCAGCAAACCACGAAACTTAAAAATCCGGCGACATGCAAAACCTTAAGGCGTTAAAAAAAACGACAATTACAAAATGCTATTTCGGTAAAAAAGGGTTGCTGTCCACCTGTTTCAGGTAGTGCACTAATGGGATATGGATAAGATACTCTGCGTCATGATTCCTGATTATTATGGGTTAACAATTAAGGAATTGCTGCAAATGTGCAATTATTTTTTGAAAAGGCGAAGGAATTAAAATTAATGCTGATGAGCGGGCAAAGCAAGATAGTCTTCATTTAACGATAAATTGACGGATTGTATTTAGCCCAAAGTCTTAAGCTCTAAGTCAAAAAAAATCGACTTTAGACTTACGACTTAGTACTATTGACTTAACACTAAATCTTCAGCCTCACATTTATTTTATCCAGCAGCCCGGTAAGCCACACCATTACAAAAGCAAAAACAATGCATTTGATCAGTCCGCCGGTGCCCTGGCTAAGGTATTCGGGGTAGCCAATGTTGCTCATTTCATACAAGGGATAAAATATAAAAGGAACAATATAGCAGGTGAATGTATTGGTGCCTGCCGGCTCAATAATTTTAAACCATTTGTATTTGTGCTTAAAATCAACCACAAAAATAAATATGGCATAAGCTATCAGGCTGATGCCGGTACATATTAAAACCCATGAAGGGGTATCTCTTGTTTTATTAATACCGCCGCTAAAGTAGCGCACAATAAAGCCCAGGTTAAACAGTATGATGGCAATGAGTATAAGTGCCGCCCATAACATTTTAAGCTCGTTATTGGCCTTAAGGCGCATGTACAGCACCGATACAAACACCCCTGCCATGGTAAAAGCCTGCATGGCGCCATTGCCCGCTATCCAAACGTATTGCTGTACCGGTTCTAAAAAATTAAAGAAACCAAAATGAACATCCAGGTTAAACATCATGAAAAATATCCAGGCCGTGGCCTGTATCCATAAATGCCCGCCCGAGTAATAGTAAATAAGCGCGCATACCAGGTAGCTCCAGCCTATCAGCCCCAAAATGCCCCACCAGCTAAAATGCAGCCAGGTATGTCCCGGATCGCTGGTGCGGTACAGGGCCGACATGGCTATCAGCAACGCTACTCCAAAACCCTGCAGCAGGTAACGTTTCAGGTTGCTGGTTTCTTTGCTGTAATCTAAAAATATAAAAAAAAAGCTGAAGGTAACCAGGCTTTCCCATACGGGCTTGGGAAGGGCGGTGGCAGCCTCATTATAGGTTTCCATATTGGCGTGAAAAAAACCAATGAACACCAGTGCCAGCGACCTGCTGGCTATGCGCGACAATAATTTATAATTACCGCTTTTTAACCTGTTTTGAAATGCGAAGGGGATAGATAAGCCAACGATAAATAAAAAAGCCGGGAAAATAGTATCTGCCAAACCCAGTCCATCAGCGTTTTCGGCAACGTGCTTGAGCCATTGGGGCGTACCCGGAATACCGTCAAGATCATTCACAAAAATCATGAGCAGCATCGTAAAGGCACGAAAAGCATCGATGGATCGTATCCGGTCCGAAAAAGTATTCATCAAGGGAGTAAATGCATTAGTAAAGCAAATGTTTTAACTAAACGGTAATTAAATTGAAACATTATGGTTACTAAATGGTTTTTTTAGTCCCTGTCGCGGCTCAGTTTGCTAAATGCCAAGGGGTTTTCGTTCAGTTCCAGCGTTTCGCGGCGATGTTTAACTATGTGAATAGCAGTAAATAAGGCCTCGCGGAACGATACCTCCGATGCCAGGTTTTTACCGGCAATGTCATAAGCGGTACCATGATCTGGCGACGTGCGTACAAATTTTAACCCGGCGGTAAAATTCACCCCCGATTCAAAAGCAATTTGTTTAAAAGGGATTAGGCCCTGGTCGTGGTACATAGCCAGTACGGCATCAAACTGCAGGTAAGTACCGTTGGCAAAAAAGCCATCGGCAGGGTAGGGGCCAAAAGCCAGTACATCGTTATCGCGGGCAAGCTCAAGTGCAGGTATAATGGTATCCTTTTCTTCGTGGCCAATTAAACCGTTATCGCTGGCATGCGGGTTTAGCCCCAGTACGGCAATTTTGGGTTTACGTATCCAGAAATCATTTTGCAAACTGTGGTTCATCAGCTTAAGTTTGGCCACAATTTTATCAACAGTAATACTTTCAGATATTTTTGATACCGGGATATGGCCGGTAACCACGCCAACCCGCAAGGTGTCGCTCACCAAAAACATCAGCGATTCGGCTGCGCCGTCACGCTCCTGCAAATACTCGGTATGGCCGGGAAAGTTAAATTTATCGCTCTGGATGTTATCTTTATTAATAGGCGCGGTAACCAGGGCATCAATGTAACCCTCCTTTAAATCGTAAGTAGCACGCTCCAACGAAATAAATGCGTATTTACCACCGGCTTCGGTAACCATGCCCGGTTCTATTTTTACGTCCTCTTCCCAGCAATTAATCATGTTGGGTTTTTTATGCTGGGTTTGCGATGGGTCGTTAATCACCTGGAAATTCAGTTCGGCAATATTAGTGGCCCTGCGATGGAACGACGCCACCTTGGTATGGCCATAAACAATAGGCGTACAATAATCATAAATTTTACTATCGGCCAGGGTTTTAATAATTATCTCTAAACCTATTCCGTTAACGTCGCCTATGCTGATGCCTACTTTTATTTTATCGCTCATTTTTATTTTATGATTACACTGATTTTTGGGTGACTTCACCGATTATTGGAGGTGATTTCACTAATTAATCCGTGATTGAATTTATATTGGTTACCCTGAAACTATCTCCAGGATTATTTTTGTTCTTATTTCTTAATCTTCTAATCTAAAACGCCCCCGTCTTGATTCCTGACTCTTAATTCTTTGGCCCGCGGTATATCTTACTACTTGATACTTACTACTTACTACTTACTACTTACTACAAAAACGGGCGTTCCCTTCGGGCCGGGCTTTACGTTCATACTGCACGGGCCTTAGCCACAGGCCGGTATCCACTTCAATCCCTAACGCAGCCTGTCTGAATCAGAATTTACAGGATTTTAGAATTTTCAGAATTACAGCTTGTTATCCGGTTCCAATTTCCGCCTTCACCCTTTACCTTTCGCCTTTAACCTGTTCCCAACCCGGGCCTTTCACCCTTTGCCTTTCGCCTTTAACCTGTTCCCAACCCGGGCCTTTCGCCTTTTACCTTTCGCCTTTTACCTCTTTCCCCCCGCAAATAAAACATTTGTTCCCAATCAATGCGCAAATATCACGTAATTTGCTCAAATATTTGACAGATAATGACATTGGTAAGGGCAAAAAAACATTTAGGGCAACACTTTTTAACCGATAAAAATATTGCAGCCAAAATTGTAGACAGCCTGAAACCCGAAGGCCGGTTTACCAATGTGCTGGAAGTTGGCCCCGGAATGGGCGTACTCACCGATTTTTTATTGCTCAAGACCGAGTATGAAACCTCGGTAATTGATATCGACGATGAATCGGTACAATACCTTAAAAAGAAATATCCTCAGCTGGGCACCCGCCTCATGAATGCCGACTTTTTGGAAATGGATTTTAAAACCGTTACCGATAAGCCCTTCGCCATCATCGGTAATTTCCCTTACAATATTTCGTCGCAAATTTTGTTTAAAGTGTTGGATAACCGCAGCCAGGTTATCGAGGTAGTGGGCATGTTCCAGAAAGAAGTTGCCGAACGCTGCGCCGCCAAACCGGGTAGCAAAGAGTACGGCATCCTGAGTGTATTTTTGCAGGCCTATTATAAAGTAGAGTATTTATTTACCGTTAAAGCCGGCGTATTTAACCCGCCGCCCAAGGTACTCTCGGCCGTTATCCGCCTTACCCGCAACCAGGCCGAAAACCTTGAGTGCGACGAAAAACTATTCTGGCAAATTGTAAAAGCCGGCTTCAACCAGCGCCGCAAAACCCTGCGCAATGCCATATCCTCCCTCATTAACAAAGAAAAAATGACCGACAACCCAACGCTCGACCTACGCGCCGAACGCCTGAGCGTGGAGGATTTTGTGAAGCTAACGAACGAGGTAATGGCGGCGAGGTAGATGAAAATGAGCAATGCCATATGGTTAATTTTGCTTGGGATAAACATGCTGGTTCCGCGAGTTTACGCGCAGCAAAGGCATCCGGCCATCATATCAACAAAAATAGTACGGCTTAAATATCAATCCCAAACCGATACTTTACGGCTCCCTGTTGTAAACAATAGTTATCCTGCTTTAAAAAAAGTATTGAACTATCAAAACCTGTTTGATGGCGACAACCTGGATACCGTGGTAGCCAACTATAAAAATTGCGGCTGCGGAATAACCGGGTCGGAATTTGAGGTGACCTACCAGGGAGCCAATGTAATATCCATCAAGCTTTTTTTCGAAACCATGGGCGCATATCCTGATAGTTACCGGCGGTGGTATACTCTTGATATACACACCGGAAAAATATATTCAATTGAAAAGGAACTGAGCCCCGCCGGTCTCTCCTGGCTGTTTAAAAATTACAAGCATATTGTTAAACAGCGTATCACAGCCGATAAATTAGCTACGCCCGATGAGGAAAAAAGCACTTTTAATGATTTAAAAACATCGGTTGATACCCTTCGGAGGCGAACCTTATTTAGTATGTATGTTTTTACAGCCAAGGGTATCATTGTCTCAACTCCCCCGGTATTGCCGCATGCTATACGTTCGCAGGAGCCAAATCGTGATTGGTTTGTACCCTATAGCAAACTAAAAAAGTTTAAAGCGGCCAAGGCTAAAGTTATTAAATAAAGAATTTGCGCGATAATTATGAGCTCGGCCGGGACTCCGCCCGCACACTAAGCATACACGATGCCGTTAGGACAGTCCCCGAAGATTCATCTTTAATACATATTCCGTCTATATACGTTAAAAATACAAACGCCCGGATAAATTAACCCCAGGAAGTTCCATATTCATTACTTAGCATGGCGTTTACCTATCAGCGGGCCACAAGGCTGGAGCCTTGCGGCAGCGGAGGCTTAGTTTAACAGCTGAGCAAATCTTTTTAAACGTCTGTTCAATCCGTGGCTAATCCGGCTCAATTATGTATTTTAGTAGCCTAATTAATTTAAACACATGAAAAAACCTTTATCACTATTTCTATTAATTTTATTGTTCTCGACAGTAAAAGCCCAATTTAAACAACTTGCAGAAGGCCCGGTTTTTAAGGAACCAGAAGAGGGTTTTGCCAAAGTTTTACAATTAAAAAATGGCAACACCATGTTCCTCGATATCTCCCTTAAAGAGGGTATCGCAGTGCACATGTATAACCCCGCGCATCATGAAACTGCAGTAACCCAGGTTGATCCGTCATATGGTAAAATAAGCCGGGGCGGTAACATTAAAGGCGCGTTTGAAATTAACGGAGATGTTGTATTGATTGTTAGTTCGCTTGATTCAAGAACACCCACCCTGTACAGGATTATCATCGACGGAAAAACCGGGATGTTAAAAGACGATACTAAAATTGGCGAGTTAAACAAAATAAGCATGATGCAGGGTTATTCGGCCGCTTTTGGCGGAGTGCCGATACCTGATTTTTTTGTACGCAAGGACCCCAACAGCGACAATTACGCGATAGTTTTATTTAACAGTTTTGAAAGCGACAGGAGCAAACGGATTGAGATAGTTAGCTATGGCGCCAACAATAAAGAGTTGAGCAGAGCCTATTTTGCATCGCCGGATGAGAAGTATAAATATCTAAAATATATAGATATGGCAGTAATTGGCAGCGATAAAGTTTGCGTGCTGGCTTATGGCTACAATACAAAACACAGCGGCGGCGAAGAAAGTGAACTTATTTTGGCCAACCTTGATAAAGGCGCAAAAACAGTGAGCTATACCGAACTGGGCCTATCGCAAGACCTTACCGTTTATGTAGGCCTTGCCCGCTATAACCCCGTTATCAAATCGGTTATATTATCGGCAGTGGTTAAGCAAAAGGGCAGTAAAGACGAATACAGCTCTGTTATTGCCTTTATAAACCCGTTTGAAAAAAAGATCAATAAATTTAATGAAATATCGCCTTCAGAGAGGATCAACGCTTTCGCGAGCTCAAAAAAAGGGTTCAGAGGGCTGCCGCAAAATATTTTTGTAAACCAGGATGGTACGTTTACTGTGGTATACGAGGAAATGGAAACATCCACCCGCGCCAATTACGGTGTAACAATTGCATCTTCGGGTAATTCATCCACTACCCTGGGCGACATGGCAGTGGTTAACTACAGTAAAACCGGCGAGCCGATAAACGATTTTATCATTCGGAAAAGCCATATTTTAAGCAAAACGCTACTGGATCCATTTTATCATTCGCTAAGGGAAGGATCTGCACAGGAACTCAACAGCGGTAACCAATTTAAATCATTCGCGTATCTTGACGGAATATCTAAAAGCTTTATCCTGTTCAACGATACCGAGCGCAATAACGAGAAGCAAGAAAAAGGGAGCATAGTATCTATACAAGGAGTAAGTGACTGCGATGGGTTTTATTATAGCCTTACCGGTGCAAATGCTGTGCCTAAAAGAGATTATGTTTTTGGCAATCCTGCGGGCAAGCATGATCATAACCTGGGTTTATTTTCCATATCAGACTATGACCGTAAAAATAACGTTTACGTAACGCTCGAGCTATCTAAAGAAGATGGCAAAAAAGGCGTAAAAGTAGTTTGGCTGCAACCGTAATAACAAACGGCCTGCAAGCGGAAATTGGATACATTTCGACGGGTGTTTAACTAAATTACCCGCGACTATTGTACAATAACACATCTAATAAAAAAGCCGCCCCATCTGTATTGATGAGGCGGCTTTTTTATAACCTGCTCTATGAAGCTTTTGGGTTTTTGTCTTTAATTAAACACTACAGGCACTGTTAAATTTTCCCAATTTAACTCAAATCCTTTTCCCGAAATGGTGTAGGTTAGTCTTTCACTCATACCTGCTGATTTTCCGGGGGTAGCGGTTACTACGGCAACATCTTTTGCTGGGTCCTGGGTGGTGGTGCCATCGCGGTTAATGCCCCACTGCCCGGTTTGCGAATTAAAGATAATTTTCCATTCTTTTTCACCCGGTACTGCGTATAGGCTGTATTTGCCGGCCGGGATGGTTTTACCTTGTATGGTTAAAGCCTTATCGGTAGTAAAAATGGTTGCCTGGTTGGCACCGGCCCGCCATACTTTATCATAAGGCACAAGGCCACCCCATATGGTACGGCCTTTAACCGCAGGGCTGCTGTAAGCAATAGTTACCGCCGCGCCGTTTATAGTGCCGGTGGCGGTGGCCGCAGGACTTGCTTTTTCTTGTGCCATAACAGTAAACGACATCATGATGCCGAACAAAACGAGCATGAATGATTTTTTGAATGTGATACTTTTCATAGTGGGTAATGTTTTATTGGTTAATATGAAGCAAGTTACAAAGTATTTAGGGAATAAAAATCATTAAACAAAGCTTGTATTAAATATGTAAACAGCGGGGGGATTTGTTTGATTGTTTTTTACAACCTGTGTGATGCAGGGCGCGTTTGGTTAAAATATGTTAAACAAAATCCACGAAAGCTGCCGCCCGGTTATATTTGTAAGGAGCTCATTAATAAAGTTCTAAGTCTTGAGTCGGAAGCCCTAAGTACAAAGGTTAAAAGGATGCCTTTCAACTCAGAACTTTCGACTCAAGACTTATGACTTAGAACTTACCACTACCACCTATGCGACACCTGCTTATCATATTTTTTATTTGCACCGGCCTTGCGGGCTACGGGCAAAAAATAAACGGTATAATAACCGATAAGGCAACCGGCCTGCGTATTAGCGGCGCGCTGGTAAGCACAACAAACGCCACCGCCATAAGCGACATGGAGGGCATATTCAGCATCGGCGTCGCCAGGCAGGGGGATACGTTAAAAGTAAAAATACAGGGTTATAAATCGTTTAAGCAGGCGGTGGCCCCTGCAGCAACCGGGGATGTGATTGTACAGTTGGAGCAAGCCACTATCCAGCTGCAGCAGGTAAACATCAGTGCCCGGCGCGATAGGGTGAAAGATTCCATCAGTAACCGTGTTCAGTTTGCCAGGGATTTTAACAGCCACCCGCCAAAGTTTTCGGATATCATCAGGCCGGGCGCATCTGTCGGGCCCATACCGATGGCTGGCGTTTCCATTGTGCCGAGCCAGCTGATTGCCCTGTTAACCTACAAACACAGCAATGCCTACAGGTTTAAACAGGCGCTCATCCGCGACGAGGAGGGCAAATATGTAGATAGCCGCTTTAGCGACGAGCGCGTGGCCCAGCTCACCGGCCTTCAATCCGATTCGTTATACCATTTCATTAACCAGTACCGGCCCGCCGCCGCCCAGGTACGCAAAATGAGCGACTATGATATTTTTACCTACATCAAAAAAAGCGCTGCAAAATTCAGGAAGCCACACCGGGATGATGTAAAGGAGGCGGAGTTTTAGCACGAAATACAATAAAGGGTTCATTGGTGTGCTAAGGGTGCGTAGCAGGTACCCGGAAGGTGTGTGAAAGGATAGTCGAAGGTGCTGCGAGGGGTATGGCGGGGGGGCAGAAACGGGGTAATCTGAATGTAAAACTCAAAACGCCACTTGACATGTGGTTTGAATTTTGTAATTTTGATTATGACTACCGAAACACTTGAAGATTTTTACAAAAACAAATTCGACTGGCTGCCCAATAACCTGCAGCAAAACATCGGTCATTTTAATGTTTTTAAAATTGAGGATTGTATTGGCCCCAATGCCAAACCGGTTACCTACAGCCGCCGAAGCTTTTACAAAATAAGCCTGATGCGGGGCGAAAACATTATCCATTATGCTGATAAAAGCATTACGCTGTCGGGTACTTCGCTCATGTTTTTTAGCCCACTTGTGCCCTATACGTTTGAGCACATGAGCGACGACCGCACGGGCTTCTTCTGCATTTTTACCGAGGAGTTTTTTGTGGAGCGGTTTCGCAATGGTTTGAGCGAACTGCCCATGTTCGGGCTTAACGCCAAGCTGGTATATCAGCTTGATCGTACACAGGATGAATACGTTACAGGCCTGTTCCGTAAAATGACGGATGAGATTGCTTCTGATTACGCTTTCAAGTACGAACTGATCCGCAATTACGTTACCGAATTGTGCTACTACGCATTAAAAACCCAACCATCCGAAAATGTTTATAAACACGCCGATGCCAAATCGCGCATCACCTCGGTATTTACCGAGCTGCTGGAGAGGCAGTTCCCGATAGAAACGCCGTCGCAGCGCTTTGCACTGCGGTCGGCCAATGATTTCGCGCAACGGTTATCGGTACACGTAAACCACCTCAACCGCGCCATCCGCGAAACCACCGGCAAAACCACCACCGACCACATCGCCGACCGCCTGCTGAGCGAAGCCAAATCCCTCCTGCGCCATACGGATTGGAATATCTCTGAAATAGGTTACTGCCTGGGTTTTGAGGAACCAACGCATTTCAATAACTTTTTCAAAAAACAAACCCAGGTTACGCCATCACGGTTCAGAAATGTTTGAATTTCGTAATAATTGGTTTGAATAGCGTAATTACTCCCTTTTGCTGTCATATTACCTTTGTTTTATCAAAAACAAACACACTATGGACAACAAAAAAGTATGGTTTATCACTGGCGCCTCCAAAGGGTTCGGGCTCAGTTTAGTAAAACAATTACTGGATGCTGGCCAGCTTGTTGCTGCCACTTCCAGGAACCAGCAGGAGCTTGTAGCTGCCGTTGGTTCAAACAGTGCTGATTTTTTACCCTTACAGGTTGATCTGGTTAACGAGAGCAGCGTATCACTGGCGCTGCAACATGTTTATGAAACATTTGGCCGGATAGATGTGGTTATCAACAATGCCGGTTATGGCATTGGCGGTGCTATTGAGGAACTTACCGACGCCGAAACCCGCTCGGCTTTTGATGTAAATGTATTTGCTACCCTCAACGTAATCAGGTTTGTGATGCCTTACCTGCGTAAACAGCGCTCGGGGCATATTATAAATATCGCATCGATAGCAGGTATTACAGGAGGCACAGGGTGGGCGGTATACGCAGCGGCCAAATCGGCAGTAATTGGCCTGTCGGAAGTATTGGCCCTGGATGTTAAGTCGTTGGGTATCAAAGTTACGGTAGTAGCTCCGGGCGCGTTCCGCACCAGCTTTCTTACCGCCGATTCGTTAACAGTTACCCAAAATCCTATTGCCGAATATGAAGATGTAAGGCACTCGCACTGCAAATACCTGAGCATGAATGGCCAGCAGGCAGGCGATCCTGAAAAAGCGGCTGCAAGCATCATCAACGTGGTTTATGAAGAAAATCCGCCGCTCCGTTTGCTGCTGGGTGGCGACGCATATAACCGCGCCCTCACTAAACTGGATGGCCTGTATAAAGAGATTCACCAATGGGAAAACACCACCTGCGCCACTGATTTTTAAGTATTTACACGTGCCTAAAAACAATAACGATGGAAAATATTAAAAACAAAGTTATAGTGATAACCGGCGCCAGCAGCGGGATTGGTGCCGTTGCTGCCCAAAAGTTGGCCGCGCTTGGCGCCAAAGTTGTATTGGCCGCCCGCCGGGAAGACCAGCTAAAGACCATAGTTGCCGAAATAGGCGACAATGCCATCTATATACCAACTGATGTAAGCAAACGCACCGATCTGGATAACCTTATCCAACAGGCTATCGACAAGTTTGGCCACGTAGATGTTTTATGGAACAATGCCGGCATTATGCCCATATCCTTTTTTGAGGAAGGCCTGGTTGATGAGTGGGACCGGATGATCGACATCAATATTAAAGGGGTGCTATATGGCATTAATGCTGTGTTGCCACACATGCTGCAACGCGGGCAGGGCCATATCCTGGCAACCTCGTCCGTTGGCGGTATCAAAACATCTCCTGGTATTGGTGTGTACTCCGCAACTAAATTCGCGGTAAAGGCCATTATGGAAACCCTACGCGAAGAAGTGGCACAAACCATTAAGGTAACCACTATTTTCCCGGGCGCAACGCAATCCGAACTGGGGCATGATATTACCAGCCCAAAGATAAAAGCCCTGTACGGCAACCTTAAAAACATGCCTAAAATGGACGAAGACGCTATAGCAGATGCAGTAATTTACGCCATCAGCCAACCCGGCAATGTATCTGTCAACGAACTGGTGATTAGGCCCCTTGGGCAAACAAGATAATTAACACAAATAATTAACCGGTGAAATCATTTAACACTCAGTGAAATTACCCAATAAATCAAAACAATCATGAGCAATCAAAATATATGGTTTGTAACCGGCGCCTCAAAAGGGCTTGGACTTACCCTTGTAAAAAAGCTATTAAGTGAAGGCTATAAAGTAGCCGCTACATCAAGAAACATCAGCGACCTTGAAAACGCGGTAGGCATAACCAGCGATGCGTTTTTACCCCTTGCGGTTAACATCAAAAGTGAAGAAAGCGTTCAGCAGGCTATCGAAAAAACCATCAGCACTTTTGGTAAAATAGACGTGGTAGTTAACAACGCCGGCTACGGCATGCTGGGCGGCCTGGAAGAAACAACCGACCAGGAGGCCCGCGACAACTTTGATGTAAACGTGTTCGGGTCATTAAACATCATCCGCAAAGTATTGCCTTACCTGCGTGCACAACAATCAGGTCATATTATCAATATATCATCAATAGGTGGTTTTGTTGGTGGCTATCCGGGGTTTGGGGTTTACTGTGCTACCAAATTCGCTGTAAATGGCTTCTCTGAAGCTTTAGATGCCGAGGTAAAACCATTTGGCATCAAAGTAACCATTGTGGAGCCGGGATACTTCCGTACCAACTTCCTTTCAGAAGGATCGCTGATTGTCCCTAAAAACCCGATTGATGCGTACCAAAATGTACGCGACTCGCAACACCTGCACCAAAATCAGATGGACCAGCAACAAGCCGGTGATCCTGAAAAAGCAGCGGCTGCGATGATAAAAATTGCAAACCAACCCGATGCCCCATTGAATTTATTTTTAGGTGAGGATGCCTACCAGCTGGCTCACCAAAAAATAGCATCGGTACAAAAAGATTTGGAAACATGGAAAGAATTAACAACCTCAACTGGTTTTTAACAATGAAAAATAATGAGCATATAGGCGTTTGGGTAACCAAAGACGGTTATATACGCCATGAATTTTTACCAAACGGCCGTTACGATGAAGCGCGCGGCGATATAAAAAGTGCTTATACCGGTTACTATAACAGGTTAGGCAACCACGTTGAATACCTGGATGATACCGGCTTTGTAGCCGAAGGTGATTTTAAAGACGGCGTCTTTTATCACGCAGGTATGGTATTATATAAAGAGAGTGCCTGAATTACAAATTTCGTAATTCTGCTTATCGGCCATAAAAAAGCTTGCTTATAAAAGCAGGCTTTTTTTACCTTTATAAAAATCTAATACCTATAGAATATGAGTTTTAAAGACCAGATAACTTCGATATTTGTGCCCGAAAGCCAGATTGGCTTTGGGTTTCAGACAGAAGAAGTACACCAGCGCGAATACCTGAGCGATGGCGAAATGAAACCATGGGATGGCGAAGTAAACGAAGTATACTCGCCAATTGGTTTTTTTGATGCCGACGGAAATTTTGCCCGCAAGCTAATTGGAACCTATCCTGTTTGCACCGAAAAGGAAGCCTTTGAATCATTAGATGCCGCGATTGCAGCCTATGACAATGGCCGGGGCGAGTGGCCCACCATGAGCATTGCCGACCGTATTAAATGCATGGAGCGCTTTATTTACAAGATGAGCGAACAGCGCAGCCTGGTGGTAAAATTGCTGATGTGGGAGATAGGCAAATCCTACGGCGATTCGGCTAAAGAGTTTGACCGCACCATCGAGTACATTAATGCAACCATCGATGCGCTTAAAGATATCGACCGCCAGTCGTCGCGGTTTGAAATGGCCGAGGGGTTGATTGCCCAGATTCGCCGCTCGCCGTTGGGTGTGGTGCTGTGCATGGGGCCGTTTAATTATCCTTTGAATGAAACTTTCACCACATTAATCCCCGCCCTTATTATGGGCAATACCATACTTTTTAAACCACCAAAGCATGGTACACTTTTACATTACCCACTGTTACGGGCTTTCCAGGAGTCGTTCCCTAAGGGTGTTGTAAACACCATTTACGGCCGTGGATCGGTGGTAACGCCGGGACTGATGGCTTCGGGCAAAGTAAATGTACTGGCCTTTATCGGCTCAAGCAAGGTAGCCAATGACCTTAAAAAACGGCACCCCAAAATAAACCGTTTGCGTGCGGTATTAAGTTTGGATGCTAAAAACGCCGCTATCGTAACCAAAAATGCCGACTTGCAATTAGCTGTTAACGAGTGTATTTTGGGTGCGCTATCGTTCAACGGACAGCGGTGTACGGCCATAAAAATGATTTTTGTTCAAAAAGATGTAGCCGACGAGTTTTTGAAACTATTGAGCGAAGCCGTTGCTAAATTGCCGTTTGGCTTGCCCTGGGATAAAGACGTAAAACTTACCCCTTTGCCCGAGCCGCATAAGCCAGCTTACCTTACCGATATTGTTGAAGACGCTATTGCCAATGGCGCAAAAGTGGTTAACGAAAACGGAGGCGAAACGGTGGCATCGTTCTTTTACCCTGCCATCGTATACCCGGTTAATGAAAAAATGAAACTGTACCGCGAAGAGCAGTTTGGCCCGGTAATTCCGGTTGTTCCGTTTGAATCGATAGAAGAACCGATTGAATACCAGATAGATTCGCCGCATGGTATGCAGGTGAGTATATTTAGTAACGATGTCAAAGAGATCTCCTCGCTGATAGATCCGTTTGTGAACCTGGTAAGCCGGGTAAACATCAATAGCCAGTGCCAGCGCGGCCCGGATGTATTCCCTTTCACCGGTCGTAAAGATAGTGCCGAGGGCACCCTTTCGGTACATGACGCGTTAAGGGCTTTCTCCATCCGTTCGTTAGTGGCTACCAAAATGAACGATGCGAACAAACAGATCATTAATGACATTGTAAACGACAACGAATCTAATTTCCTGAGCACGAAGTTTATATTGTAAAAGCTTCAAATGTGCAGATTACAGATGTGCAAATATGCAGATGGACTTAAAAGCATCTGCACATCTGAAATCTGCACATTTACAATCTAACAGGGCTCGCCTTTATATTAATCATTTCCACCAGTACCAAATTTGGCACCCAGCTTAAAAAAGCGATGATGATATAATTGTTATCAAAGTTTACCCCGTTGCCAAAAACGTGGAAAAGCAGGATATAAAAGCGCAAGGTTACTGCCCCAAAAGCAAGGCCGTAGCTGCGGCGCATCATTTTAACATGTTCATCAATATTCCCTTTTTTAACGAGGGTGAATGCCAGTACAGTTGATAATACCCAAAGCGTATTTTGTACCATGAACGATATAAAAACGCCAGTACCCCGGCCAACAAACAGCGTCATCACATACGCGCCGGGAGCGGCTATAAACAATACTCCAAAAATATATATTTTCCCAAGCGCCTTGTGCAGCCGGCGGTTGGTATATACTGTTTTTGAAAACTGGAAAAAGCCAATCAGTAATATAATGCTGCTGGCAAAAATATGGCAGTAAAATGCCGGCATGTACCAGCCTGTTTTAATAGCTGCCTGTTTAAAACCCAAAAAGAAAGCATGATTATGCGCAAAACTCTCATAAAAGGTACCCAGGCTTAAAATGGCTATCCATATAAAAGCAAAGTATCTTAATAGCCTTGCGGTAATACTCATCTGGAAGTTAAAGCGTTGATCTTTTTAATATTTAATGGTTTTTCGTTTAGCTTGTTGTTAATAAATGCGATGTTGTATTTATCGATAACAGTAAGCGAATCATCAACATTTGCATTCTTTGTTGTATCGGCCGACTGGAAACGGTACTCGAAAACATCGTTCCATTTTGGATTTTTGAACCTGTATTTATAAGAAGCGAAAATCTCATTTTTCATGTATTGCAGCATGGATTTATTTACATGATCAATGGTCGTCTCCTTTGATGATTCTCCGTACGGCCCTACTCTTATCGTGTAACAGCCCTGAAGGTACGAATCATCCAGCTTAATAAATTGCGTAGGGAACAGCCTGCTCGATTTTAAGGCGACCAGTTTGCCGCTTTTAAGTTGCAAGTAGTAATAATACGGCCCTTCCACTATCGCCTCATTTCCGCCCAACATAGATTGTTCGAGGTTAGACGTCGTCTTAAACTCGAAGAGTGAATCGTTGATTGCTTTAGTTGAACTTTCATCGCAAGTTTTAGAAAGCGAAGCATATCCCTCTCCCTCGCCTAAGTCGATACCTGCGCTAAAGCCTAATATCCGGTTGTGTTTTTTATCAACTACCAAAACATTTTTACTGGTGTAAAGGCCGCCCCGTCCACCCAAATAATCATTGACAATAGTATAGTAAGCACTTTGAAACCAATTGCTATCATCGTCTTTTTTATCAGCATCAAATGCAATATCTATTGACCGGCTACCTCCTTCCTCTTCATCGCTATTTGCAGGCCCCTTCCTTAAAGGGTTCGGAAAATCGATAACCTTTGGCAGTATCTGAAGGTCGGCAAGGTACGATGGTGAAATTACCAGCGATGTGTTATAATCGCGTGAATTATATTCCATTACATTTTTTGAGCTTTTGTCAGATAGTGTGTACGAATCGCCGAAGGTTTTAATCTGTGGTACGATATCGGCTATCTTAAAATCGGCTATTTTATCTGATATTGTGGAGTCGGCCTTCAGGTAAAAATAGTCCTCCCCATTTTTTAAAACAGCTAAATTCTCTGTTGTTTTCAGGGGATATACTTCATCATAAATTGCAGGCACGGTTAGTTTACCATATAAGTTATAAAAACCCTTTTTATCGTCCTTTTCAACCTCGATCAGGCCGTCGATGGTACCACTAATGTTATGTATCAGATCATATTCGGCAGGAATTATCTCTTTTAGTCCCGGGTCAACAAGACCCATTTTGTAGTCGGCATCTTCGGATTTTCTGTCACTATCATATAAAAGGCCATTAGGCAATTTGCCCTTTATCACATAGTAAAAGGTTTTGCTATTAACATGATCAAACCATATTACACTATCGTACTTCGTTTTTAACTTTTCGGCAGTTTTGAAGGCGGCAAGTGTAATAGCACTATAAATATCTTTTTCGGGCGTAATTTTGTTATATACTTTTGCCTGGTAGGTCACATAATCCTTCACAAAGCCAAGCGCATTTACCTGGGTTATTTTGTAGTTTTTGTCATCCATTTTATGGATGGTAAACGTTAAGGTCGATTTTTCTTCCGGCAGATTAGCATTCTTAAAAGTGGCAGCTATCATTGCAGTAGCAAACTCGGGATTTGTCAATTTTATCAGGGCATCTTCGGTATTTAAACTCACCGTAAAAATGGGCTTTTCCTTGCCGCCGGTATTGGTTTTATTGGTAAGTACGCTTAGCAATACCTTTACCAGTTTACTTTTTTGATTGTCTTCAAAATAAGCGCTGGCCGAATCAATGTTGCCGGCTTTTATTTGCGCGTTAAAGGCATTCAAAAACTGCGTTATTTCGCCCTTCTCGGGTTTGCTCAGGTATTTGCCCCGGATAAATAAAAAGCCGCAAATCAGCAGCACAACAATCGCAATTATGATCAGAATAGGTTTGGTTTTCATGATACCAATATAGATATTTTAATCTGATGCTAAAATATTTGTTAACCGGGCAGATTTAACTACGGAAGGCCCTTTTAGATAATGTTAAATCAAACTATCAATAAAATCTATAGAGTATAGATTTTTAGAATGGAAGGCTGACTTTTAAATCAGTATATTTGCATAAATAATAATAAAAAGACACTTATGTTAACGATAGGACAAAAATTCCCCCAGTTTTCTAAAACGGCCGTAGTTAGCCTTGAAAAAGGTAAAGAGTTTGAAACGCTTACTTCTGAGTATTTGGTGAATGATGATAACGTTTGGACAGTAATGTTCTGGTGGCCAAAAGATTTCACTTTTGTATGCCCAACTGAAATTGCTGAGTTCAACAAAAACTATGGCGAGTTCCGCGACCGCGAAACCCGTTTAATTGGTGCTTCTACCGATTCGGAATTTGTACACGCTGCCTGGAGACGCGATCATGACGACCTGCGCGATTTGAAATTCCCGATGCTTGCCGATACTTCAAAATCATTGGCCGAAGACTTGGGCATATTAGAGCCAACCGAAAAAATCGCTTACCGTGCTACCTTCATCATCGATCCTACCGGCATTATCCGTTGGGTATCTGTTAACGATTTAAGCGTAGGCCGTAACGTTAAAGAAGTTTTACGTGTACTGGATGGTTTACAAACCGACGAACTTTGCCCATGTAACTGGGAAAAAGGCCAGGAAACACTTACTGTTTAATTCCCCCTACTACATATGTTCCCCGTACAGTTAATTATTGTGCGGGGATTTTTTATAAGTTGAAAGCTTAAGGCGTAAAGCCTAAAGCTTAGCCCATCAATCTATTTAAATCGCCAGAAGCGTTAAGCCTTGCGCTTTCTGCTTTGTGCTCAAAAAACGTCGCTTAAAACACTGGCTTTAGGCCTTCTGCTTTAAGCTTTAAGCTAAAAAAAATGAACGAAAGTACCGAAGTGATCCAGGAAATACTGGAAAGTATAGGATTAGATAAAGATTACCGTACCACCAGCCTTACACTGTTAGAAAAAGGTGAATCGCGCTATTTACGCGATTTGAAGCTGAATTTTACAAGCACGCTTACATCGGCTCATTTAACCGCCAAGGAATGTGCCCTGTTGGGTTTAAGCATCGCGGTTAATAACAACAACACGCCGCTTACCAATTACTTTACCAAATACGCCGAAATACAGGAAGCTACCGCTGCCGAAATTGGCGAGGCTGTGGGCTGCGCATCGTTGCTGGCCTCAAATAATGTATTTTACAGGTTTAGGCATTTTACGCAAAAAGAAAAATATACCCAGATTCCGGCACGCATCCGCATGCAGCTGATGATGAAGCCTGTTACCGGGAAAGAGTTTTTTGAGTTGATGAGCCTGGCGGTTTCGGCTGTAAATGGCTGCGAAATGTGCGTAAACGCCCATGAAGATTCGCTGATAAAATTAGCAACTACCGAGGAGCGCATTTTTGATGCTGTACGTATAGCATCGTTGGTTACCGCTACCGGCAAGGTTATTTTTTAGCCATCAACAATATATGAGCATAAAAAAAGCATGAGATTTAAAAATTTCATGCTTTTTTCATAAATAACAGTTTATTACTTAATAAAATTTGCGTTTGTTAATTAAAAACTTCTAAATTTATGCCTAAGATTAAACAAACCTCGATTACACTTATTTTTTATTGAAAATCAATTGTATCTCGGGGAGAGTTATTAAATTTTAATTGTTAATTTTTTTTGGGGAAAGCCGTTCCAGGTAATAGTGGAACGGCTTTTATCTTATCAGATTAATGCGCGTCTACCGGCATTTTGGCGTTTGATTTCTTGAATGGCTGCAGATACAGCAACGGGATTGAAAATAACATTACCAGGCCCGATATCCAGTAAGCATCGTCATAAGTTAATAACAGCACCTGTTTGGTTAAAGCACCTTCAATAGCGCCGTACGCCATCCGGGTAGCATCAATTAACGAGTGCCCTTTGGCCATGAAGGCATGTATCGAGTTATTAACCCTGTCAATGAGCGCGGGGTTGGTTGCTGTAATATTTGTTAACAGGTTGTTACGGTGTACGCCCTGGCGTATGTGAATAACAGTAGTTAGCGTAGCAATACCAAATGAACCGCCAAGCTGGCGCATCATATTGTTTAAGCCCGTTCCCTGCCCCACTTCGGGCCCTTTCAGGTCGGCAATGGCCAGGGTAGTTAAGGGCACAAATAACAAGGCCATGCCTACGCCACGTATCATTAACGGTAAAAAGAAATTGTGGGTACCCATAGCCAGGGTAGAGTTGCTGAGCATAGTGGTAAACACAAAAAACAAGAACATGCCGGCGGTAGCCATAAACTGGGCCGGGATACCTTTATTAAGCATTTTACCTATAAAAGGCATCATTACAATGGTACATAACCCGCCGGGAAACAAAATTTCGCCGGTTTGCTGTGCGTCAAACCCCAATAAATTCTGGCAAAATACCGGGAACACAAACACCGAGCCGTACAATCCAAAACCCAGTACGAACGAGGTGAACATACCTACTGCAAAACTGCGGTGCCGCAATATGGCAAAGTTAACAATAGGGTAATCGATGCTCATTTCGCGCCATATAAAAAGTATTAAACCTAAAATGGCGCTTATGGTTAACACCGTTATATAAGGTGTGGCAAACCAATCTTCCGATTCGCCTTTTTCCAATATAGTTTGCAGGCTGCCTACGGCCACCGCCAGCAAGGCAATGCCCCACCAGTCTATCGGTTTTCCTTTTGCTTCCTTTGGCGTTTCCCTAACATAGGTATAGGCTAAAAAAGCGGCCATTGCACCTACAGGTATATTTACATAAAATATCCAGCGCCAGTTCATGTGCTCGGTAATATAACCGCCAATAGTTGGGCCTACAGTTGGGCCTACTACCGCACCTAAACCAAACAGGGCTGTAGCGGTGCCAATTTGTTCGCGGGGCCAGGTTTCTATCAAAATAGCCTGTGATGTTGATATTAAACCACCACCTGCCAAACCCTGCAAAATACGAAACAGCACAAGCTCGTTAAGGCTGGTTGCATTACCGCATAAAAATGACGCTATGGTAAATACAATTATCGACGTAATAAAGTAGTTTTTTCGTCCGAATTTGCTGCCCAGCCAGCCCGACATGGGCAGTATAATTACGTTTGCCACGGCATACCCGGTAACCACCCAGGCCACATCCTCGAGGGTTGCGCCAAGGTTACCTTGTATTTTGGGCAGCGAAACGTTCACAATAGTGGTATCAATCAGCTCCAATAATGAGGCTGTGATCACAGTTATCGTGATGATCCATTTTCTAAAGCCTGTTTCAGCCATTGTGTTATTATTTAATTACAGAAACACTTACACTCATCCCAGGGCGTAATTTATCCATAGTTGCCTTGTCGGCGGTTATTTTAATTTTAACGGGTACGCGTTGTACAACCTTTACAAAGTTACCGGTGGCATTATCAGGGGGCAATAATGAAAACTTGGCGCCTGTTGCCGGCGAAAAATTGTAAACCTCGCCCTCAATTTTTAAATCAGGGTAAGCATCAACCTCAACTTCAACTTTTTGTCCGTTTTTCATGTCGGTAAGCTGTGTTTCTTTAAAGTTGGCAGTTATAAATAAACTGTTATCATTTACAATGCTAAACAATGTTTGCCCCGCCTGTACCAACTGACCCAACTGTACGCTCTTTTTAGCGGCTAACCCGCTTGATGGCGCCTTGATAGTGGTATAGCTTAGTTGCAGCTTTGCATAATCAATATCAACCTGTTTCTGGGTTACACCGGTATTGGTAACTTTTAACTGGCTGCGGGTAGTACCAATTTGCTCAACCGCTGCTTTGTATTGGTCTTGAGATGCCCTAAGGTTAGCTTTTGCCACATCCAGATCGGCCTTGGCCTGGTCAAATTGTTGCTGTGTTACCGATCCATCCTTTATCAGGTTGGCATAACGTGCGTAATCTTTCTGCACTTTATCTAAACGGGCCGCATTTGATTCAACCTGCGCCCTTGCACTTGATGAATTTGCCTGCGTAGCATAAATCTGCGATTGGTTAACATTGATGCCCGCACTTGCGCCAACCTGTGCTGCCTGTGCCTGCTCTAATTTTATTTTGTAATCGTGGTCGTCTATTTTTACCAAAGTTTGGCCAGCTGTAACATGGCTGTTTTCTTCAAAATAAATAGAATCAACGTATCCGCCTACGCGGGCTACTACCGGGCTTATATCGCCATCAATCTGGGCGTCATCTGTATCGATGTGTTTGCCGTAGTATATGTATTCTTTGATACCGAAAATGATACCACCAACAAGCAATACCCCTAATATGATAGGAATAACTTTATTTGGTTTCTTTTTTGGTTCCTGTTCCTGAGTTTCTTGTGCCTGTGCCATCTTATTATCTGGTTTAAGTATTATTTGTTGTTAATTTTTCCTGTTGATTTTAGTAAAGTATAGTAAGCCAGGCCTGCATCGGCTTTAGCCAGTTCAAGGTTTATCTGTGCCTGGTAAAGCAATGTTTCGGCGTCGGCCCTATCGGTAGCTGATGCTATATTACTTTTGTATTTTGATTCGAGGATCTTATTATTTTCGCCCGCTTGCTCAATCGAAGTTTGTAAAAGCTTAATTTTATCCAAAGCCATTGTCCAGTTTTGGTAATTCTGGTTCACTTCGTTTTTAATGCGGTCAACCGTAATGCTTTTGTTTATGGTTACCTGCTCGCGCTGAATTTTAGCCTCGGTAACCTTGTTTTTGTTTGTCCACAGGTTGCCAAAGTTCCAGGAAAGGGTTAAGCCAACTGATATTGGAGTAATAAACTGCCCGCTTTTAGGAATCGGGTTTGAGTTTACATCAACATAATAGGCGCTTCCTGATGCCGCTAAAGTTGGCAATGTGTTGGCCTTTATGTTTTTGATGCTGGTTTCGGCAACTTTGCCATGTAAATCTGCCTGCTGCAATTCAACACGGCTTGCATAAGCCGAATCAAGGTAGTTGCTTAAAGGAGCAACAGGCCTGTCAGCCTCGGTTATCTGATCTATATTAAGCTGGGTACCTTCGGGCAAGCCTAACAAAACATTCAGGCTATAGTTGATGATACGGCGATTGGTTTCCAGGTCGATGCCATTCAGCTCGACATTTGAGCGTTGCAGCTGAAACCGTAACACATCATTTTTGGTAACCAAGCCCTGCTCAAAAAACCTTTGCGATTGTTTGATCTGCGCATCAATAGTAGTTAAATTTTGCGCTACTACTTTTTTGCTTTGCAATACTTTATATAGGTTATAGTATGAGTTGATGATATCGTAGGTGATCTGGTCTTTATCATTAACCACATCCAAACGGGCAACCTGTGTAAGTAAATCTGTCGATTCGCGGGCATATTTGTATTTGCCACCGGCATAAAGCACTTCGCTTAACGATAGTATGCCTAAGTAAGCATCGGCCCTGTTGGGTAAATTAAAGCTGCTTTCGCCAAGCGAAAGCTTATTGGCAGGTATTTCGGCATGGTTGTAACCGTAGCTCACTTTACCGGTTGGCAAAGCCTGGTCTTTAGCCTGGTTGTATTGCGATACCGCCTGGTCAATTTTGGCCTGCGATAATTTTAATACCTTGCTGTTATCAAGGCCCAGCTTAATGGCCTCGTCTAAAGTGATGGTGCGGTCCTGGGCAGCAGCTGTTCCTGCAAGCAGCAAACCTGATACCGCGAAGGCGGTACCATACCTCCAAAACGCGCTAACTGTATGTTTCAACAGTTTAAGGTGGTTGGTTTTATTATTTTGAGTTGTCATGTTCATTTACTAAATAAGCTTTTAAAAGTCTTTTCATATATGCTTTAATCCTGGGCTTCAGCTCTTCTTCCATAAATTTTTCATCGCGAACATCATGGCCTAATATCAGGGATGATAACTGCGGCATATTGATGACGTAATTTTTGGTGCCGAATATGGTTGCTATCACCATGGGAACATCAATGTCTTTATAAAAACTGCCATTATTAACGCCCTCTTCAATTATCTTCCTGATCTCGACAACATTTACCATCAATATTTCGATGATCTTATCGGTAAGCCCCCAGCGTTTGTTCATCGATATTTCGCGGCTGATGAGCTTTTGAAAGCAGTTGTTCACAATAATGCGCTCTACGTAATTGTCAATACATTTATCAAGCTTGCACCACGCGGTCATGCTGTCGTCATTACCTATATTTTGAAGCAGTGTGCGGAACGACGAGATCTTACGCTCAAAGATTGCCAGGAAAAGACCTTCCTTTGAACCGAAATAGTAATTGAGCATAGCCATATTCACACCGGCCTCGCCCGAAATTGTCCGGGTAGAAGCTCCATCAAATCCATAGTCGGCAAACACGCGTTCGGCGACGTCAAGAATGTGGTCTTTTTTGTCTATTTTATCTTTGTCCATTGTTTTAACGGCACAAAATTAATCAAACGATTGATTAGTCAAAGAAGGTTAGGGCTAAATTGTTAATCGATTGATTAATGATTACTATTGAATGACAAAATTGTTTTCAACCAGTTAATTTTTTTTAAACTGGTAGTTTATGTATTAAGGCTGTTTTTAGCAATCCTAAATACAGCTATGAACAAACGCCCCGGAGATATAGTGATAGAAGGATAGCCCTATGGGGCAAAAGATACATTTGATCATTTTGTTCTACAACCTGGTAGCCTCTGCGGGGGGCTTAATATCTGCTAAACAAAGGTGCAATGCCTCGTAGACGCTACCAAGTTGCAGCAATATTTATCAAGAATTCTTGTATGCCATTAAGGGCCACCTATCTCAGTATTAAAAGCTATGGAAAAAAGCTTAAGGGAGATCGCCTCTCGGGGTGGATACTATGTATTTATGTTTTGGAAAAACCCCAGCGGGGTTGAATGTCGGTAGAAATAGATCAAAAATATCTTCCCGTGCCGTAGGTACGTCACTATTGAACTTTTCAAGTCAAATGAGCATTGATAAATGAATAGCCAAACTGGGCGGTTAGTTCCGTACCTACGGCACGAAAAAAAGGGGGGCTTAATTATTCTACCGACATTTCACTCCTAACGGAGTGGCTTTTCAAAATTACTATCTCGTATAAAGATGCACACACACACAGTAACTTGGGGGCAAATTTCAAATTTAGGTAGCTTAAGGCTGTCTATATCTGCGAATAAGCCGTAGGCACCAGCATAGTTGATGTTATTTTGCTGACAAGCAGGGCATCCGCATATTCGGGCACGCTGCTTATTTTTTTCCATTGCGGGTCGCTGCCGAAGGCTTTCCAATGGGCATCTTTAGCGGGCAGGTCATCAAAGGTGATCATGTAGGTAAGGTTGGGCCGCTGGGGACCAATCACAGTTTCGCCCCAGAAAACAGGGTTGAAACCAAGGCGTTTAAAAATATCTATTTCGCCCTGGCCGGTAAACATTTCTATCTTTTTTTTACCTGCGGCTTCGCTGGCGCTCTGGTACTGGCGTAATTCAAAAATACGCGGCTTCTTTTCGGAGGCCGTAGCGAGTATCGTATGAGGAAATGCTTTTAAAAGGGAACTTTCTATCCGTTCATAAGCAGGCGCGGTAGCCGGGGCATTAAGGTAAGCTGCAGCTTTGGCAATATAGTCTTTATCGCCGCTAATCAGCTTTTGAACCCTATCAATCTGGGAGGGAGAAACATAAGGGATAAGTACAAATACTTTAGTTTGCCCCTGCGGTTTTAGTTCGGTAAATACACCGGCCCGTTTGATGGTGTGACGATTTAATGCTGGTATTAATGCATTTTGCAAATAATCTTCCACCAGGTTTTGCTGGCTTGCGTCTTTTAAACTATAAACCCGTAGTTCATAATATTCTTCTATCGGTACTTCGGTATGCATGGCATTGGCGTTGCTTACAGCGGGTAAAACGGTTGCAGTTACAGCACCCATTAGGGTTGATTTTACAAAAGAGCGTCTTTTCATGAAGGTATAATTGAATGTTAAAGATAGTATTATTCCTCCGTCTTCAACGTTTTAAACCATCTGTGTTATAAATTTGAGCACATCGATCCGCCATCAACTACAGGCAGCAACAAGACCAGTAAAAACTACTATTTGCTATATTTACATTTGGTTTACTTCTGTATACCGGCCACTAAATTACCCATGCAAAACCAACCCACACAAATCATCCGCAAAATTATCCATATTGATATGGATGCATTTTACGCATCGGTTGAGCAGCGGGATTTTCCTGAATATCGTGGCAAGCCGTTGGTTGTAGGTGGTTTACCCGAGGGGCGGGGTGGGGTGGTGGCTACGGCAAGTTATGAGGCACGTAAGTTTGGGGTGCGCTCGGCAATGTCGTCCAAAAGGGCATTACAGCTTTGCCCCGATGCCCTGTTTGTGCGGCCAAGGTTTGCTGCATATAAAGAGGTTTCGCAACATATTAGGGAGATCTTCAGCCGGTATACCGACTTGATTGAACCATTATCTTTAGATGAAGCCTACCTTGATGTTACCAACGATAAACTCAACATCGGCTCGGCAATTGATATTGCCAAACAAATAAAACAAGCAATAAAAGACGAACTTAACCTTACGGCATCCGCCGGTGTATCCATCAATAAATTTGTAGCCAAAATTGCTTCGGATATTAACAAACCCGACGGATTGAAGTTTATTGGCCCATCAAGTATTGAAAACTTTATGGAGCAATTGCCGGTAGAAAAGTTTTTTGGTGTAGGCAAAGTTACCGCCCAAAAAATGAAGCAGATGGGCCTGCACACAGGAGCCGACCTTAAAAAACTAACCGAGGACGAAATGGTACGGCATTTTGGCAAGCCCGGCCGCTTTTACTACCAGATAGTGCGCGGTATTGATAACCGGGAAGTACAACCCCACCGCGAAACCAAATCGTTAGGTGCCGAGGACACTTTTGCCTATGACCTTACCACCCTGCCCGAAATGGAAGCCGAACTGGAAAAAATTGCGCAGGTGGTTCACAATCGTTTGCTTAAATATGAACTAAAAGGCCGCACGCTCACCCTCAAAGTAAAATACAGCGATTTTAAACAAATCACCCGAAACCAATCATTCACCACGGCTTTTAATGATTTGGAGACGATAAGCAATACCGCAAAACAATTGATGGCGGCCACCAATCCAGACGACAATACCCGCATCCGGTTGCTGGGGATTTCGCTATCCAATTTTGGTGATATTGTGCCGAAACAACGGGAAGAAAAGGAAGCCGGGCCAGGCGATCAGCTTGCACTGCAGCTGTAAGTTTTACTTGCTGAGACGGCGCCATTGGGGAGCCCTGAAGCATCGTTAAGACGCATGATTGCGTCGCTGCTTTTTTGTTCCCCTCTCGAGAGGGGGCGCGCCGGATTGAGCGATGGCAGGGGTGTGTTAACCGGCGTTTATCATCAATTCATTAACACACCCCTCCGCCCCTCTCGAGAGGGGAATCGCACATTCCCACCGCTTTTTTAAAGAGATACTCAAAATATTATTGTATTCACAACAGCCGCATTTACAGCCACGTCATTACTGTTTTTTCCAGCTCGCATACCGTTGTTGCACCTTTACCACCCTAAACTTACACCTCCGGATACCCCGAAACCAACCCGCGACACACCATTCAATTGCGTTTTATCAATTTGGCCGTTATTGAGGTAAAGCTGGTCGGTGCCGTTGCCGGTTTGCCAGGTAAAATAGCTACCGCCAATTTGGATGGCAAGGTGATTGGTGACGTCATAACTCAACTTTCCACCCGCTTCTACCCCGTAACCATTTGCATGGTGGCGATAACTCACCGGGTGCTGAAAACTGGTGATCAAATTCCAGTTGCCGTCGCTGTTGTAACTTACCTGGTGGTACGTAACATCAGCCTTGAATTTTAACTTGGGGGCCATCATTACCGACGAGACAACTTTTAAAAACCCGCCTTTCCATTTGGGGGAATAAGAACTGTTCAAATCCGGGAACATGCCGCCCCGGTCAAGCAGCCGGAGAAACTCTTTACTTTCGCCATAACCAATATAAGGCGTTATGCTAAACCGATATTTATTAAAAATAATATACCCCGCACCAAGGTTCCACAAACTGGCGCTGCCTTTATTGGCGTTGAAGGTTTGGTTGTAGGTATTGTTGCTGCGGTTATCGGAACCGTAATCGCTATCGTTTACCGTGCCGGAGGATATGAACTGTCGGGAGTAATCGCCGTAGACAACAAAGCGTTTCCAAAAGTTGTAGCTGATGGATGCCGCTGCATTTTGGCCGCCAACTTTCATCCATTTAAGTTCCGAAAGGACGTTGGGGTTTTGGCCGCTGATATTGCCGGATATTGACCACCGAAAATTTTCCTGCAAGTAACCCGTACCAACATCAACCTGCAGTTTGTTTGCTACCTGTTGCGCATGAACCAGGCAGGCGCTTATCATCAGCATAAAATAAAAGCTTGTAAACTTTTTCATCAGGTAAAAAATGGCCTGCCCCACGCAAAGGAACAGGCCAATATAAATTTAACTATTGATTTACGCCAAAAGCTTCCCAGCCCGCTGCTGTTGTACGGGTACAGGTCATGGCTTGTGTGCCGTTTTCGCTCGAGATATATTTGCCGTTGTTCCCTCTCAAAGTAACTTTCCCATCAGAGGTAGTTATCCAGTCGAATTTTTCCCAATCGCCGATGGTGGTGCGGTTACAGGTAATAGCCTGCGTGCCGTTTTCGCTCGATACATATTTACCCATGCTTTGCAGGGCCACTTTGCCGCCGCCTGCATCCACAACGGTAAAAGTTTCCCAGGCCTGGGCGGTTGCACGGTTACACCACATGGCCTGCGTACCATTCTCGCCGCTTACGTATTGGTTGTTAAACCCTTTCAGGGTGATGTTTGAACCAATTGGGGGCGATGTACTGCTGCCCGAAAGGTTGTATACCCGCACATAATCAACCACCATATTGCAAGGCAAAGCGCCATCATTAATAGTATTGCCGGGCAGGTCGCCACCTATGGCCAGGTTAAGGATGATGAAGAAGGGATTGTGAAAAGCACCGGTATTGTTGATGTTGCCGGCAATATTCCCGGTAACATACAGCGTATTATCTACATACCATTTGATAGAATTGGTATCCCACTCTACCGCGTAGGTATGGAATCCGGTGGGGGTAGTTGTTGTACTGCCGCCATACTGAACGTGCCCGTTATTATACCAGTGCATGGTGCCCAATATGGTATTGGAGGTGTTTACCTGTTCCATAATGTCAATTTCGCCGCATTGAGGCCATCCAACTCCGGGGGTATTTATATTGGCGCCCAGCATCCAGAAAGCGGGCCAGGTACCTTGCACTGCAGGCAGTTTAATACTGGCTTCAATACGACCGTATGTTGGCTGAAACTTACCGGCAGTAGTCAGCTTAGCCGAGGTATAGGGCTGGCCGCCCACGGTTTCTTTACGGGCGGTAATAGTTAAAAAACCGCCGGATACAGTAGCGTTTGCCGACTGATAATATTCCTTCTCGTTATTAACATTGGGGTTACCATTGTCGATATTCCAGTTGGCGGTGTTAACGCTGGTACCGTTAAATTCATCGCTCCATACAAGGGTTGCGGCCCTGGGGGTGGTGGTTTGGGTGGTTTCGGCAGCCGCTACGGCAGCAGGTGTTTGCCTGTTGGCATCTTTTTTACAGGAAATGGCTAAAGCAGCCAGGGCAACTATTGCTAAAGCGCCCTTTTTTAAGTTTTGAATTGATTTCATAAGATTGGTATTTGTTTATTGATATAATTGATTGCGTGTTGGTGAGAAATAACTTGAGATATTAACCCTGTCATGCTGAGGAACGAAGCATCTATTCGCGAACTTTTCTACCGGTTAGGCACAGCTGGCAGATCCTTCGTACCTCAGGATGACAATCACTTTTTTAACGATTTAACTACTGGTTCACCCCAAAAGCTTCCCAGCCCGATATGGCTGCACGGTTACAGGTCATGGGCTGGGTGCCGTTTTCGCTGGATACGTATTTGCTGTTATTGCCCTTGAGCGATATTTTGCCATCGGCGTTAACCACCCAGTCAAATTTTTCCCAGTCGCCAATAGAGGTTCGGTTACAGGTGATGGCTTGCGTGCCGTTTTCGCTGGATACGTACTTGCCCATGCCTTGCAGGGCTATTTTACCGGCGCCGGCATCAACCACGGTAAATTGTTCCCATGCCGATGCCGTTGGGCGGTTGCAGTTCATGGCAGCGGTGCCATTCTCGCTGCTTACATACAGGTTGTTAATGCCCTTCAGGGTAATAACAGAGCCAATTGGCGCACCCGATGAACCGTTTGATTGTGTGCCGCTCCATTTAAAAGTGGCCACTGCGCCTGCAGCTAATGAGTAAGTAAATGATTCGGCACCCCATTTTACTTTGAAGCTAACCGCAGATGAGCCGGTATTTAGCGCGATAAGCACTTTGCTGCCATCCGAATTTTTGAAGGCCACATCCTGTATACTGCCGGATACATTTGATGAAATACGAACAGCCCCCGGCCGTACAAAACGTGCCGCGTGGCCAATAATGTAATAGCCTACGTTGCGGGTTATGGACGTTCCGCTAACGGTGATACCGCCAAGGCAGGTGCTGCAACCGCCGGCAGTATGTGGGTTGTTGTTGGGGTCGGCAGCCAGGTTCCATTCCAAAACGTTGCGGCTCCAATTGCGCGTAGCGCCAATAATGAGGGTATTTACATGCCATGACAAATCGCCGCCAAAATTGCTTGGCGCGCCAACCCATTGCTCGGTGAAGTACACGTTTTTGTTAGGATAGGCATTATGAACGGTTGTTAAGGCACTGATATCGCCCGCATACAGGTGAAAAGCCGAACCATCAACATAGGGATTTGCGCCGGCATCGCCTAAAACCGTGGTAGCATAGCTGGGTACATCGGCATTATGGTCATACGCGATAATCTTGGTAGCAAAGCCGGCTGCTCTGATCTGCGGACCAAGATTGTTTTTAATAAAATTAGCCTGCTCTGTTGCCTGCATTACCATACTTGGGTTGTTGTAGGGGTTTAGCGGCTCGTTTTGCGGGGTAATGGCATCAATAGTAATGCCTTGTGTCTGCATAGCCTGCAGGTATTTTACAAAATAACGGGCATAGGCATCGTAATAAGCCGTATTTAAGCTGCCGCCGGTATAGCCGTTATTGCCGGTAGTGTTAACCTTCATCCAGGTGGGGGCGGTCCATGGCGTGGCTATAATTTTAATGGATGGGTTTATGGCGATGATCTTTTTTAGTATCGGCAGCATATCGGTGTTTTCCTGGCTGATACTGAAACTGTTCATGTTTACATCGCCGGCCACCTGGTCGTAAGTAAAATCACTTGAACTTAGGTCGGATGCCCCAATGCTGATGCGTAGATAACTAATGCCTATTTGTCCGTTTGCCGTACCAAAAAGCTCGCTTAAAACGGCAGCCTGGTTGCCGCCCAGTCCGTTCAATAAACTGGCGCTGCCGCCTGTTAAGGTAAACCCAAAGCCATCTATCCCCTGGTAGGTGGTGTTTTCGTCAACAGTTACGGTGGTGGCGTTGGTGCCTGCATCGGCAGCAAAATTGAAGCTGGCCTGTGCCTGCAACAGTTTTGATTGATCGGACGTGGTTACCCAGGCATTTACCACCTCATTGGCGGCGCGGGCTACCGTTTGGGCGGTTGGCTGTGCTTTGGCTTCGCCGGTATTGGCATCCTTTTTACAGGAAAACAGCAAGGCCGCGGGTAGCAGGGTGAGGGCTGCAAGCCGCTTTAAATTGTAGTTGATGTTCATAAAAATTTATTATTTGGTTTAATTGATTGCACAAAAAATCCATGGCAAAAAGCCGGTAACGCATTGCTAAATCGCTTTACTTGTTTAACTATTGTTTAAAACGGCATTAGTTAAATGTTGGCAAAACAGCATTGTTCAAAATAGTTTTCCAGGAATTACAGGCTTATGTATGGTTTATAATTACAAATCAAATTTAGGCGATTTAAAATGTAATAAGCAAATAAAATTTACATAAATAGCTGATATATAGTATATTATATTAATTTTGATACGCTTGTATCACATGGGTGATAAATTAAAAATGCAGGTTTAAGCCTTGCTTTGAGGGATTTTGAAAACGTTAAAAATAATTATGATACGCTTGCATCGCAGTTAATTCTAACGAAAAAAACAGCAACGCCTGGCCCCGGTTTAATGGATGGGTTACGAACGGGGAGAGGATTTAAAGCAAATGCACTGAAACGCGAACATATTTAACCTGCCTGCCAGTTGTTAACACAAGCCGGCTGCATAGTTAACCCTACTTTATTTTAATTATTTTACCTTTGCCATTATCTATGAGAAAGGTACACGATTTTATAAGGCGGACTATTTTTAACATCATCGATCTGTTTTATAAACCCTTTAAAAAATGGATGCCCTTACATACCTTCCGTTACGCGGCATGTGGCGGGGGCAATGTGGTGTTTGATATTACGCTGTTTTCATTTTGTTATAATTTCATTTTTAAAAAGGAAAACCTGCATATCGGGGCGTATACTTTAAGTCCGCACATTGCGTCGCTGGCTTTATCTTTCAGCATATCTTTTTGTACGGGGTTTTACCTGAACAGGTATATCGTTTTTAAAGAATCGGGCCTGAGCAAAAGAGGGCAGCTTTCGCGGTTTATTATAGTGAATGCCATTTGTATCCTGCTGAATGTAATTTTCCTTAAAGTACTTGTTGATTGGCTGGGCATTTATCCAACACCGTCAAAAATTATAGCTACTGTATTTATAGCCTGTTTCAGCTATTTTAGCCAGACACATTTTTTCTTCAAGGCTAAAAAAACCGCTGCCTGATGGCGGTAAATTTTAACTACCCTATCAATTCACCAGGCCCAAGATCATAAAAAACACAAATTCCATTAACAGTAAAACAGGCGCCGCTTTACTTTGAGGAGGGAATTTGAACTTCTCGAATATAAAAAGCATCAGCCCGCTTACAGCAAACCAGCAGAAGTAATTTTTTATGGGGATAGCGTCACCCGTCCAATGCCAGTAATCAAAATGGATGGCCACGGGTTCAATTAATATATCAAGCAAAACAAGCAACAATGCGCCAACCAAAATGCGGGCATAAACATTTTTTACCCGGCTGCGCTGCATGAGCACGCCGGTGGCATAAATAAGCAAAAACCAGTTTACACCAATCATTAGCGGAACGTTGAATAACTTTATGCCAAGCGTTTTGCCATACGTGTAGCTGCCAAACAGCCAGCCGGTGTGTACCCCTATCAACTCGGCGCTAAAGCCCAGCATAAACAGCAGTAATGCAAACAACCCGAATTTGGCATCGGGGCGGTTATGGCTCCGGATGATAACAGCTGCCATGAGCAATAAATGCCAGGGCACGATATCCAGAAATACGGTGTCGATACCCGGCAGGTTAAACCCTATGATGCCAACTGTGTGAAAAAGTATTATAATTATAATGGCAATGCGCTCTGTTTTTACGCTGCCGGTTGATAATTGCGTGTTCAAATCCTCCGACCCTTCCATACGGTAGTTTTGGTGAGGTGTTTTTGGATGGATATGAAAGCGATGAACATCATGTTTGTCATTTGCAGCGGGTGCAATAATACATTATATAAAGCATTTTGCCCCGACTCTAGCGAGATCATAATGCGGGTAAGGATAATAAGGCCGCACATGAACATGATAAGCGGCAGGTTCAGCGTCATGAACAACAACAACGGGAAAATAATAACCAGCAGCAGGTACATTAAAAACCCCGGGATGCTATAATTGAAAGCCGCCAAAAAATTTTTGCTGAAACCGGCTATAGCCTCGTTATAACTTTTGTACATGCGGCAGCTAATCATGCCGTTGGCCAGCAGGGCCTCGCCGTTATAAGCTTTGGTTTTTATAAGCCGCATAATTTCTACATCCTCTACCACTTTGCCCTTTACTGCTTTATGCCATTGCTGCTGATGATAAATAGCGGCGTCGAACAGCATAAACTGCCCGCTGGCTGCAGCAACAGAAGGGTTTTTTACCAGCGATATCAACCGTACCGGTAACAGGTTCAGTAAAATAAAATGCATCAGCGGCACTACCAGTTTCTCGCCGGTGGTTTGCATTTCCTGGTTGGCAAACAGGCTTAGCAGGCCCAGTTTGCCCGTATGCATGCGGTGTACGGCGCTATTAATTAAACCGGGCTGCACCTGCTCATCGGCATCCAGAAAAAGCAGGTAATCGCCATCGGCCTGCAAGGCAAGCTGGTGGCATGCAAAATTTTTACCTATCCAGCCGGCGGGGAGTTCCTCACCTTTAATAACCTTAAATTGTGGGTGCGCTTTTGCAAAATTTTCACACACCGCGTAAGTATCATCGGTTGAGCCATCGTCAAGCACCAGTACCTCGTAATGCTGATAATCCTGCCGGCTGATGGATTGCAGCAGCGTAAGTATATTGCCGCCCTCGTTACGGGCGGGTACCAGGATGGATACCTTATTGGTGTAATGTTTACCTACCCGCCGCAATTTAGGGTCGGATATAAAGTTGAACAGTGTAACCGTAAAGCGCAGGACGATGAAAAAAAGGGTGATTAATATAATTACTGTCACTGTTATATATCAAATTCGGTTTGAAGCAGCTTTGAGCTGCTGTAATGTTGCTGATAAGCTTCTTTTAACGCTGTTATACTCGTATAGTTGTTGTTATCGCTTTTTAAGTAAACGGTAGCGGTGCTCTTTTTGTGTTTAAAGTACTGAATAAATGTTGAAGCAAAAACCAGCTGGTATTTGCCATATGCTTTTTTCATGATCCGGAAAACGCCTTTGTCAAAACGAACATCTTCTACATAATTTGAAAACAGCTTTCCCTGTGGAAAGATGAGCACCAGGTTTTGCGGATCGTCCAAAAGGCGGGCAGCATAATCAAGCGATTCGATGATATCCCTTGATTTTTTGTTGATCGAAAAAGCACCCGCAAATTTAAGATAATGCAGCATATGCACCGTTTTTTCTTCTACCATTACATGGTATTGCTTTTTTAATAGCTTTTGGGTTACGCAATACAGTATCAGCCCATCCCAAAAACTAAAATGATTGGCTATCAGCAGCACCGATTTGTTTTTATCAACTTCGATATTGTTAAACAGTACTTCATGAAACTGCCGCGCCACAATCCACTTTACATAATAATGGATAATGCGGTTTATCAAAATATTCTTTTTATTGTAAATCATGAAGCGGTAAGATAATCAACATATACAACAAATTAAGCGTGTCTTGGGTCAAAAGTCATGGGGGTGAGCTAATCTTGTGCCGGGGCTTGCAATAATCAGGCATAGGCGCAACATTAAAAGCCTTAAAAAAGCATTACGTAATTCCCGGGGCTTTGCATTGGGCATATGGTACTGTTTTGGATACACCAATAAGTTTCAAAACAATACAACACATGATACCAAACAAGCGATTATTCATCAAATATTTCATAATAATTAATATTATTGATAAATAAATAAACTTGGCACTGCCTTTGTATTTAAGTTTTCACATAACTTAAAAAACATTTACCATGGCAACTACCAAAACAAAGGCTCCTGAACAAACATTGGATGTACAGGACTCGGCATTGAACGAACTGTTTATTGATGAATTGAAAGACATTTATTGGGCCGAAAAACATTTGACCAAAGCTTTACCCAAAATGGCAAAAGCGGCAACATCTGATAAATTGCGCGCCGCTATTGAAAATCATTTAAGCGAAACCGAAAGGCAAATTATTCGCCTGGAAGATGCTTTTGCATCGATAGACGAAAAAGCCGTAGCTGTAAAATGCGAAGCGATGGCCGGTTTAATTAAAGAGGGCGAAGAAATTATTGCCGAAACCGAAAAAGGCAGCATGACCCGCGATGCCGGAATTATTTCGGCTGCTCAAAAAATTGAGCATTACGAAATTGCCTCTTACGGTACGCTCAAAACTTTGGCTACCGTGCTGGGCTACAGCGAAGCTGCCGAGCTTTTAGATTCTACCTTA
Source organism: Mucilaginibacter sediminis (assembly GCF_051903035.1). NCBI lineage: Bacteria > Pseudomonadati > Bacteroidota > Sphingobacteriia > Sphingobacteriales > Sphingobacteriaceae > Mucilaginibacter > Mucilaginibacter sediminis. The sequence goes on along the minus strand of NZ_CP170602.1, from coordinate 4,202,699 downwards.
CAGGAAGAAAAAAACTGCGACAGCCTGCTTACCCAAATAGCCGAAGCGGGCATTAACCAACAATCAAAAACCGAGAAAGCCTAAAAAGCTTTTTGCCCGATAAACCCAAACGCCATTGCCTTAGAAGCTGTCTAAAAACGAGATTTATTTATTGCCGTTGACTTTAGTCAACGGTAAAAGAAGGTATCGTTGCTGGCTTTAGCCAAAATATTCAGTGGAATTCGGCTAAAGCCATTCGCCTTTTAGTCATTATTCCGTTGACTAAAGTCAACGGCAATGATTTTTATGTGATACATAAATAATCTAAATCAAATTTAAACAGGTTCTTACATAGCAATGGCGTTTTGGTTTTTTAATGAAGTGTGCGCTTAATTAAAAGGCAGGTAAGCCAAAATGGCAACCTGCTTTTTGCTGTTATTAGCATCGGTAACAATTAAAGCACCTTTGCGGTAAAGCGTTAGCCCTTCCCAGTTGTTCCTGTAACCGTCAAACGTGGCCACTTCTTCCCATTGGGTGCTTTGCGGGCTTTTTAGTGTTACAATACGGGCAAATGTGTGCCTGGTTAAATAGGCTGCATCTTTATCAAGGCTATCCTTCAGGCTGGGGATGGCTTTTTTGATATTGCTTTCCTGGTGGTTTAGCTTATCGTTGTCCAGGTAGTATTTATAATCGCCATTATAAAAGTAATTTACGCCGAATAGCTGATCTGCGCCGGTGGCCGTTACATCGGTTATCCTGAAATAAAGTTGCGGCGTTTTCACAACCCCGGCAGGTTTGGTAAATGAGGTATCTATCAAATATCCCTGCCCGCCGTCGGGCATGCCATTGTATTCGTAATAAGCCAGCAGCTTTTTTTCTTTGGGGAGCCAGGTAACCGCTTCAAAGCCGGCATTATAAATCGGTTCGGGCCTTTTAAGGCTGATGATGTGTTCCGGGTCAACCACCACCTGGTTATTTGCAAGGTCGAGCATAGCCTTAAGCAGATAGCAGTTTTGTGTTTTATCATCAGTTTCTATCGATAAAAACACGGTGTTGTTTACAATGCTGATAGCTTCAAAACCCTCGTACTCATCGCCTATGTTATCGGGCAGCTTATCCAGGTTAACCACCTTAAGGCTTTTATAGGCCGATAGCGCAGTATCCTTGCCATCCACCACCCGGCCAATACTATCGGCAAGCAGGCTGTAAATTAAAAACTCGCCTTTCAGGTTAGCTTTTTTAATGAGCGTTTTATGATCGCCATATTGCGGCAGCAGGTAAACCCTGCCGGCATAAGTACACATGCCCGAATATTCTTCGCCAACACCACTGATGGTTACAGGCAGGGGGATGTTTTTATATTGGGTTTGACTGTAAGATGCCGTGCATAAAAACAAAGCCGCGGCGAACAGTAAAAAGATCTTTCTATACATATCGGTACAAAGCTACAAATAGTTGTGAGGTTCGGGGTTCGGGTTGCGGGGTTCGGGGAACCTTGTTATGCGAAACCGGGGTGTCTGTCTAAAAATAAAAAAACAGATCGTCACTGCCTGGTACCTAACCATGGCGTATAGGTATTTACATAAACATTCGCTTGAACGCCGGCTACGACTCACCCGGCCGACGCTGCGCTGGGCCACCCTCTATTCACCTGCGGTGGAAAGAGGGTTTTTGTTATTAATTAATTGATAATTAGTTATTTATTAAATTGTAGTTTCCAAAACCCTCTTTCCGGCGAAGCCGAAGAGAGGGTGGTCGGGCGTAGCCTCGACCGGGTGAGTCTTCGCCGCTATGCGATATACGTCATTACCCGCTCAGAAAGTTTCGCGCGAATCCCTAACCCTGCACCCTCTTCCCCGTAACCCAACCCCCGACCCCAGGCATCCGACCTCCGACCCCAGCCCCCAACCCAATAAAAAAACTATATTTACAGCTAACACTTAAAGATTTAACAAATTTTAACAATTAAACATGGAATTTTTTTAGCAGAAAAAAGTTTGTGTGTTTAAGTTTGCTCTCGAAATAAAAAAGGTTCATGGAAGAATTTAAAAGTAGTACAGAAAATGTTTCATCGGGCGCTGTTACCGGCAGCACATCGTATTCAACAGATATCAGGGCGCTTAACGAAATGATACAACGCGAAAGCGCTTTTATCGATCTGCTTAAAATGGAGATGGATAAAGTGATCGTGGGGCAAAAATATATGGTTGAACGTTTGCTGATCGGTTTATTGGCCGATGGGCATATTTTGCTGGAAGGTGTTCCGGGCCTGGCAAAAACTTTGGCTATCAATACGCTGGCCAAATGTATCCAGGCCGATTACAGCCGCATCCAGTTTACGCCCGATTTATTACCTGCCGATTTGGTTGGTACCATGATTTACAACCAAAAGAAAGAAGAATTCATTGTTCGTAAAGGGCCGTTGTTTTCCAACTTTATTTTGGCCGATGAGATTAACCGCGCACCAGCCAAAGTACAAAGTGCGCTTTTAGAAGCCATGCAGGAACGCCAGGTAACTATTGGCGATAACACCTTCCCGCTGCCTAACCCGTTTTTGGTACTGGCTACCCAAAACCCTATTGAGCAGGAAGGTACTTACCCGCTGCCCGAAGCACAGGTTGACCGTTTTATGCTGAAAGTAGTAATTACTTACCCTGAGCGTGAAGAAGAAAAAAGAATTATCCGTTCAAGCATATTACCAGGCGGTATGCCAAAACCATCCCCTGTTATTAAACCCGAAGAAATTGTACGTGCCCGTAAAATAGTTCGTGAGGTTTACATGGACGAAAAAATTGAGCAGTACATCATCGATATTGTTTTCGCTACCCGTTTCCCCGAGCAGTACAAACTGGCGCACTACAAAAACCTCATCACTTTTGGCGCATCGCCAAGGGCAAGTATCAGTTTAGCGCTGGCAGCAAAAGCTTATGCTTTTATTAAACGCCGCGGCTACGTAATACCCGAGGATGTGCGTGCTATTTGCCACGATGTGATGCGCCACCGTATTGGCTTAAGCTACGAGGCCGAAGCAGAAAATATCACCAGCGAAAATATTATTACCGGGATACTGAACGCGATAGAGGTACCGTAGGCCTCACCCCGGCCCTCTCCAAAGGAGAGGGAGGAAAAAGTTACCACCGCACATCTTCGCCATTGTCATTTCGATAGAGCGGCGGAGGAATGAGCGGGGGAGCGAAAGAGAAATCTTATACGACGGACTTTGTGGATTTGCAAAGTTCGCGAACAGTGCGTATAGCAAAGTCCGCAAGCAGGGCGTATAAGATTTCTCACTATCGTTCGAAATGACATTAGTTTAAATTAAAAAACATACTTTTCAAAAGTCTCCCCCTTCAGGGGGAGATTTAGAGGGGGCTTCGCTTCTTATGGAAACCAAGGATCTTTTAAAAAAAGTAAGGAAGATTGAGATAAAAACCAGGGGTTTAAGTAACCACTTATTCTCGGGCGAATATCATTCGGCTTTCAAGGGGCGGGGTATGGCCTTTAGCGAGGTGCGCGAATACCAGCTTGGCGACGAGATACGTACCATCGACTGGAACGTTACCGCGCGTTTTAACCACCCTTACGTAAAAGTGTTCGACGAAGAGCGCGAGCTTACCGTAATGCTGCTGATGGATGTAAGCGGATCGGAAAACTTTGGTACCCAGGGACAACAAAAGCAGGACCTGGCAACCGAGCTTTGCGCTGTGCTTGCCTTTTCGGCCATCCAGAACAACGATAAAGTTGGGGTGATATTTTTTAGCGATAAGATAGAAAAATTTATCCCGCCAAAAAAAGGGCGTTCACATATCCTGATGATCATCAGGGAACTGATTGATTTTAAGCCCGAGAATAAAGGCACCAACGTTGGCGTGGCGTTAAAGTACTTTACCAGCGTTATTAAAAAGAAATGTACCGCCTTTATCCTGTCGGATTTTATAAGCCCGGCATTTGAAAACGAGCTGAAAATAGCCAACAAAAAGCACGATATTATTGCTGTAAGGCTGTTTGATAAGCACGAAGAGGTGTTCCCTAACCTGGGCCTCATCCCGATGAAGGACGAAGAAACCGGCGAGGTGGTTTGGATAAATACTGCTGATGAGGAGGTGCGCTACGCATTCAGTCTCGAGGCCCGCAACCGCACTATTGCCATGGGCGACACCTTTAAAAAATGCGGTGTTGATTTTACCAGCATCGGCACACACGAATCATACGTAAAACCATTAATGACACTATTTAAAAAACGGGAAGGCAGGAGATGATCAAGTGTTTTAAATATTTCCTGGTATTGCTGCTTACAGGTACTTTTTATTCCGCTTTTGCACAGGCCCCGCAGGCCGAAGCAAAATTGGATAGGGCCACCATTTTAATTGGCCAGCAAACCAAGCTTAACCTAAGCATCAGGCATAGCATAAAAGATAAAATAGAGTTCCCGGCGCTGGTTGATTCAATTGCGGGCAAAATTCAAATTGTGAGCAGTAAAGCCGATACTGTTTTTGATAAGCAGGATCAAAGTATCGAGACCGTTCACCGCGCTTACAACATTACCGCGTTTGATAGCGGGGCTTATGTAATACCATCCTACGCGTTTAAAACAACAACAGGCCCGGTTTACACGCAACCATTAACATTAACCGTGCAAACCGTTGCGGTTGATACCACCAAGGGTTTTTATGACATTAAACAACCGCTTGTGGTCAGTTATTCGTTTTTCGACTGGCTTCACGATAACTGGCAATGGGTAGCCATTGGCTTTTTGGTGCTGCTGATTATTGCCGGTATTATTTATTATTTTGTCTCCAGGCCTAAAAAAGTGGTAGTAATTGAACCGCCGAAACCCAAAGTGCCACCGCATATCATCGCCCTGCAAAAACTGCAGGAGCTGCGCGGCAAGAAAGCTTACGAGCAGGATGTTAAAGTATACCATATTGAACTGAGCGAAATACTGCGCGAATATTTAGAGAAGCGCTATGGCATTAAAACCCATGAGCAAACATCCGACGAGATTTTTGCAAGCCTGCGCACGCTGGATATTACAGAAGATAACAAAAACCTGCTGCGCCAGGTATTGATACTTGCCGATTTGGTGAAATTTGCCAAAGAAAAACCGCTGCATTTTGAAAACGAACAAAGTATGGATAATGCCATTGGCTTTGTAAACAAAACCCAGCAGGCATACCAGCCACTGGCCGATAAACAAGAGGAGGGTAAATGAGCTGGTTTAAAGGAATAGAATTTGCCCACCCGGGATTTTTTTGGCTGTTTATCAGCATACCGCTCATGGTTGGCTGGTATATATGGAAACAACGGCAGCTGCAGGGCAACCTGAATGTGCCTACCCTGCGGGGCTTTACGCTTAAAAAAAGCATGCTGCCAAAATTCAGGCATAGCGGTATTGTGTTACGGTCGTTAGCCTTATCGGCTATGATTGTTGCGCTGGCCAGGCCGCAATCGTCATTAAGCTGGCAAAACAGTACTACCGAAGGTATCGATATCATTATTGCTTCAGATATTTCGGGCAGTATGCTGGCCGAAGATTTTAAGCCCAACCGCCTGGAAGCTGGTAAACAAATAGCCATCGACTTTATAAAAGGACGCCCGGACGACCGCATAGGCCTGGTAATTTTTAGCGGCGAAAGCTTTACGCAATGCCCGCTAACTATTGACCATAGCGTACTCGTTAACCTGTTTGCCGATGTGAAGAACGGGATGATAACCGATGGTACCGCCATTGGCATGGGCCTGGCAACGGCGGTTAACCGCCTGCGTACCAGCCAGGTTAAAAGTAAGGTGGTGATATTACTTACAGATGGCTCAAACAATGCCGGTTCGATACCGCCCATAACCGCGGCCGAAATTGCCCGCCAGTTTGGCGTAAGGGTATATACGGTAGGTTTGGGCACCAATGGTTTTGCACCTTACCCGGTACAGACACCATTGGGCATCCAATACCAAAAAATGCCGGTGGTAATTGACGAGGGCACACTGTCAAAAATTGCAAACCTTACAGGTGGTAAGTATTTCAGGGCCACCAATAACCAAACACTTAAAGATATTTACGAGCAGATTGATAAGTTGGAAAAAGCCAAAATTGATGTTACCCAGTATCATAAAAAAACAGAACTGTTTTTACCCTGGGCAATTATAGCGCTGGCTTTCCTGTCGTTGGAATTTATATTAAAAAACACCCTGTTTAAAGGGGCTTTAACCTAACAGATGCTACGTTTTGCACATATAGAATATTTGTGGGGATTGGTAATTATACCGGTGTTCATTATCGCGTTTTTGGCGGTGAGCGTCTGGAAAAAGAAAGCCATATCCTCATTGGGAGATAAAAAAGTGGTGATGATGATGATGCCGCAGGTATCGTTATCAAGGCCGTGGATTAAGTTTATTTTCTTTTTGTTGGCTTACGCCATGCTGGTCATCGGCATAGCCGACCCGCAGATTGGTTCAAGAACCGAAGAAGTAAAACGCAAAGGCGCCGATTTAATGATACTGCTTGATGTATCAAACAGTATGCTGGCCCAGGATTTGGCCCCAAGCCGCCTGGAGAATGCCAAACGCGCCATTGCCCAGTTGATTGACCGGATGCATGACGACCGTATCGGTATCATTGTATTTGCAGGCCAGGCCTATGTACAGCTGCCTATTACTACCGATTACTCGGCGGCCAAGCTATTCCTGAGTACCATTAATACCGAGATGGTACCAACACAGGGAACCGCCATTGGCGCGGCCATTGAACTGGGCATGCAATCGTTTGATTTTAAAAACGGTACCGGCAAAGCCATGATTGTTATTACCGACGGAGAGAACCACGAGGATAACGCCGTTGAGGCCGCTGCTGCTGCCAAATCAAAAGATGTATCGGTGAATGTGGTTGGTGTAGGCTCAGAAAGCGGTGCGCCTATACCCGTGTATGACGAGCAGGGGCACCAAACAGGTTTCCATATAGACCGTGAAACAGGCCAACAGGTGGTAAGTAAACTGAGTGAGGACATGTGTAAAGAAATTTCGGCTGCGGGTGGCGGCGTTTATGTACGCGCCAATAACTCCAATAGCGGCCTGGGCATTGTAATGGACCAGATTGGTAAACTACAGCGCAAAACGGTTGATAGCCGGTCGTTCAAGGATTTTGAAGATCGGTTCCAGTTCTTTTTGGCCATTGCGTTTGTATTGCTGCTGGTTGAGTTCTTTATATCAAACCGTAAAAACATGCGTTTAAGCGGCATTAAATTATTTGAAGTAAAAAAGCCATGAAGCAATTAATTATAGTTGTATTATTAGTACTGCAGGCTTCATTCCTTTTTGCCCAGCAGGAAAAAAGGGACATCAGGAAAGGCAACCAGCTTTACCAGGCTAAAAACTATAAACAAGCCGAGGATAACTATCGTAAAGCGCTGGCAAAATCAAACAACAAAACAGTAGAGGGCAATTTTAACCTGGGCGATGCCTTGTACAAGCAAAAAAAGTTTGAAGAGGCGCAGCAGCAGTTTGATAAAATAGCAGCAACATCAAAAGATAAACAGGTATTGGCCAATGCTTACCATAACATAGGTAACTCCCTTTTGGAAAATAAAAAACTGGAAGAGAGTATTGCTGCCTACAAAAAATCGTTGCTTAATAACCCGGATGATGAGCAAACCCGCTACAACCTGTCGTACGCCCAAAAAATGCTAAAGAAGCAGCAGGACGATAAAAAGAACCAGAACAAAAACGACAAGAATAAAGATAAAGACAAGAACAAGGATAAAAATAAGGACGATAAGAATAAAGACAAGGATAAGAAGGATAAAGACAAAAAAGACCAGGACAAGAAAGATCAGGATAAAAAAGATAAAGACGACAAGGACAAGAATAAACCTGATAATAAAGATCAGCAGCAACAACAGCCGCAGCCCAACAACGTATCAAAAGATGATGCCGAGCGGATGCTGGAAGCCCTGAAAAACGATGAAAAAGCAACGCAGGACAAACTGAAAAATAAAAAGTTAAAAGGCGCCAAAGCCAATATCTCAAAAGACTGGTAAGCCTTATATTTATAGCACATGAAGTTAAAGTACTACATATTGTTGCTCCTGCTGTTTTGTACCAGCGCTATTTTTGCCCAGGGTATAAAGTTTACCTCGTCTGTTAGTAAAACAGAGGTAGGCACTACCGAGCAATTTGAGGTTAGTTTTACCATAAACAGTAATGGCGAAAAATTTGTGCCCCCAAACTTTAACGGTTTTTTGGTGGTTTCGGGGCCAAATGTATCCCAAAGCATGACGGTGATTAACGGTGCTTCATCGTCAAGTATGGCTTACAGTTATGACCTGGTAGCTGTAAAAGAAGGTACTTACACCATAGGCCCGGCAACCATTGTGGTAAACGGCAAGCAGCTGAGCACCAGTCCCATTAAAATTAAAGTGGTAAAGGGCGCGTCGGCGGCGCAGGCTAATGCGGCCAGGCAGCAACAACAGCAGCAGCAACAACAGGTGCAGGGAAAAGGCATTGTGGCCGGCCATTCAAAGGATATCAATAGGGATCTGTTTATAAGGGCCGATGTAAATAAAACCAGTGCCTACATAGGCGAGCAGCTTACCTTAAGCTACCGCCTTTACACACGGGTGGCGCTGGTGGGCAGCGAACTGGAAAAAATGTCGGACCAGAATGGTTTTTACAGCCAGGAAATTAAAAGCCTTAATAATCCCAATGCTGTTCAATGGCGTATTGAAACCATAAAAGGGATAAAATATAATGTTACCGAAATAAAGCAAAATATCCTTTTCCCCGAACGAGCGGGCAACATTACTATCGACCCGATGATTATGGATTTTATTGTGCGCGAAACCGTACCATCGGCCGATCCTTTTGATAACTTTTTTGGTGGCGGCAGCTATAATGATGTTAAATACAAAATTAAAAGTAGCCCCGTGGTTATCCACGTAAAACCACTGCCCGAAAGCGGCAAGCCTGCAAGCTTTAGCGGCGCGGTTGGCCGCTTTTCAATCTCAGCATCGGTTGATAAAACCAGCCTGAAAGCCAACGAACCCCTCAATTACAAAATTACCCTGAAGGGCAAAGGCAACCTGAAGCTGCTGAAACCAATGGCCCCCGAGTTTCCGCTTGATTTTGACAAGTACGACCCTAAGGTAACCGATACGATAACTGATGATGCAAACGGCGAGTCGGGTACCCGTGTGTATACTTACCTGCTGATACCACGCCATGGCGGCAAATTCAACATCGACCCCATTAAATTTTCTTACTACGATTTAGCAGCCGGCAAATATGTAAGCCAGCAAACCAAAGGGTTTACAATTAACGTAGCCAAAGGTGCTACCGAAAATAACGTTACCTCCATTGGCGCCGATAAACAGGATGTTAAACTGTTGAATAAAGATATCCGCTATATAAAAACCGACGGAAGCGATATCCGGAAAGACGACGAAGGTTTTTATGGTTCCGGTCTGTATTATTTCCTGCTGTTGCTGGGGCCGCTGGCATTTGCCGGAGCCTTGGTATTTGGTAAGGTGTACGAGATGAACAACAGCGATGTGGTGAAAGTAAAAAGCCGCAAGGCCGGTAAAATTGCAGCCAAACACCTGGCCAGCGCAAAAGCGCAGCTAACGGCAAATAACAAGCCTGTGTTTTACGAGAATGTGTTTAAAGGGCTGTATGGCTACTTAAGCGATAAACTGAACATTGCTGCTGCCGACCTGAACCGCGAAAAAATTGCCACTGAACTAAAGGCCCGCCAGCTGGATGAGCCGACTATAAACGAACTGCTGGAAACCTTAGACCTTTGCGACATGGCCCGCTTTGCCCCGGTTTCGGGTATATCGGAGCAGGAGGTGTTTGAGAAGGCAAAAAACATGATCAATAACATTGAAGATAAAATATAACATGCTAAAGCGCCTGATATACCTGTTGCTGTTGATTGTTGCGCCATTGCTGGCCTTTAGCGATGACGCAGGCCCGGCCCTGTTTAAAAAAGGCAATAACCTGTACCAAAAGGCAAATTATAAAGAAGCCGCGGCTGCCTATCAAAAAATGGTGGATGACGGCTACCAATCGGCCAGCCTTTACTTTAACCTGGGGAATGCTTATTACAAAAATGGGGATATAGCACCGGCTTTGTTATACTATGAAAAAGCCCACAGGCTATCGCCGGGCGATGAAGATATCCGGGTAAACATCCAGTTTGCCAATTCAAAAACTACCGATAAAATTGAGGCCGCCCCCGAATTTTTCATCACCAAATGGTGGACCGGCTTTATCCTCGCTTTTTCGGCCAATGCGCTTGCCGTGGTCAGTGTGCTGCTTTTCCTGGCGGCATCGGGCCTGCTTATCCTTTACAGGTTTTCGGGCTCTGTAGGTATAAAAAAGGCATCTTTTTATTCGGCCTTAATTTTACTGCTGTTAGGTATCGGTACCATATTCATATCCGGCAGGCAGGCGGCCTATTTTGATGCGCATCATGATGGCATTATCTTTAACTCATCGGTAAACGTAAAAAACGCACCGGCCACTACCGCCAAAAACGGCTTTGTGCTGCACGAAGGAACCAAGGTTAATATCCTTGATAAAAAATCCGACTGGGTAAAAATCAAACTCGCCAACGGCAACGAAGGCTGGGTGAGCACTGCGGATGTGCGGGAAATATAGGCATCAACGATATCGGCGATGGACTTTTCCACTGCCCCGAAAAGCAGAATACCCGTTGCCAAAATTATGATGTTTGAAGGGGGTATAACCAGGCTCCAACGGATATTAATGGGTACTTAACCGCGTCTGGCAAGGGCATAACGGGGTACTAATCACCTCTTTTGTTTTATCCCTGCCAAACCCGAAAGTGATGGATTTTACTATTACAGGGTAAAAGAAACTGCAGGTCTTTTAATGCTTTCGAATATTTAACTGTCTGTAATTCAATAGTATACCTGTTCGCTCCCGAACACCCGAACAGGTCCACGCAAAACCGAACGCCACATAAGTATTAAATTCCGTATCTTTGTGGCATGGATATTCTCCCTATTGCCCTCCAGGCGTACTTAGATGACCATTGCGATCCGGAGCCGGAAGCTTTGCAGCAACTGAACCGCGAAACGCATTTAAAGGTGCTGCGCCCGCACATGCTGTCGGGCCATTACCAGGGCCGGTTGCTGAGCTTTCTGAGCAAAATGGTGGCACCCAAATGCATCCTGGAAATTGGTACGTTCACCGGCTATTCGGCTATTTGCCTGGCCGAAGGATTGGCTGAGGGAGGCATCCTCCACACCATCGAAGTGAACCGCGAAATGGAGGATATCATCAATTCACACTTTAAACTAACAAATGTTGAAAATAAAATAAAGCTGCATTTTGGGCAGGCAGAGGCCATTATTGCTGATTTACAGGCTGATATTTTCGATTTGGTATTTATTGATGCTGATAAAAAAAATAATTTTACTTACTTTCAATTGGTTTTTGACAAAGTCAGATCCGGAGGATTAATAATAATTGATAACGTTTTGTGGAAAGGAAAGGTGTACGGCCCCGAAAAAGATGCCGATACCGAGAATATCCGCAAACTAAATGACCACATAGCTGTTGATAGCAGGATAGAAAAACTGATCCTGCCTGTACGCGACGGCTTACTGGTTATCAGAAAAAAATAAATTATGAAGAAAATCTTACTGATTACCGCCCTGTTGATTTCAACAATTGCTGCTTCAGCACAAAAAAACACTTCACAATCTTATATCGAGAAGTTCAAAGATGATGCCATTCGTATTATGCACGAAACAGGTATCCCGGCAAGCATCGTTTTAGGTGTAGCCATGCATGAATCCGGCTGCGGCAACAGCACTATAGCGCAAAACCTTAATAATCAGTTCGGAGTAAAAGGCGGAGGCAGTGTAGTTTTTATCAAACACAATAAAAAAGTACGTTCATCCTACAAAAAATACGATTCGGTTTTAGATTCGTTCCAGGATTTTGCCCGCATCATGACCGAGCGCAAGCAATTCAGCCACCTGGCCGATGCCCTTACCCACTATGATTACACCGGCTGGGCAAAAGGCATCCAGCGGAGTGGTTATGCCAGCAGCCGCAAATGGGCAGCACAGGTTTTAGGTATCATTAAAAAATACGACCTGAATGATTTGGACGAAAACCCTGCAACACAGCCTAAAGAATTAGCAGAAGCTAAGCAATAAAATCTTATTTTGGCATTTTAATAAATACCTTGTATTAAGGTTTATCTGTATGCGAAAAATAAGTGCTGTATTTTTAATATCGGTTGTTTTTTTTAGTTCATGCTCGGCGCGCAAAACAACATCATCAAGAAACAAATCCAGGAATTCTATTTCCAATCGCGATGTTCGCCGCAATAACAGCAGCATCCAAAAGGCCAACGGCGCATCTGCGGCGGGTTATAAATCCCTGTCGAGTTTAGATTATATTGATCGTTTTAAGGCCATTGCCATACAGGAAATGAACCAGTATGGCATCCCCGCCAGCATTACCCTGGCACAGGGTCTGTTTGAATCGGGCGCCGGCAATAGCGAGCTGGCCCGTTTTGCCAACAACCACTTTGGTATAAAATGCACTGCCGACTGGATGGGCAAAAGCTATTATAAAGATGATGACCAGGTTAACGATTGTTTCAGGGTTTATGATAATCCCGAAGACTCGTTTCGCGACCACTCCACATTTTTAAAGCGAAAAAATTACGCCAAACTATTTGAGCTGGATAAAAACGACTATGAAGGATGGGCCCGGGGCCTGAAGGCAGCCGGTTACGCTACCAACCCCAAATATCCCGAATTACTAATTAACCTTATTGTAAAATATAACCTTGACCAGTACGACCGTGCCGAAGGCGAGGCAGCCAAAATAAAGCGCGAAGACCGTGTACTATCGCAAATTAATGACAGCATTGGCAAACCCAACACCGATACCCTTACCAAAACCAAGCCCGACGATAAGATATACACCGTAAAACAGGGCGATACACTATACAACATATCTAAACGTTTTGGTATAACTGTTGATGAACTAAAAGCGTTAAACAGTATACCAGATAATAATATACACATTGGGCAAAAACTGGTAGTTGTTAAGTAGGGGGGAAGAGATTCAAGAGTCAAGAATCAAGACAGGAGAAAAATTTTCTAAGTGGCATTGTTTTCAACGTACAATACAATCAGTATAACTCAAGCACACCAAATGAGTAGGCTGCCGGCAAAAGTCTTAACTCTTGATTCTTGACTCTTGATTCTCTTCTCAAAAGTTAATTGTTGTTAAAAACATGGCTAATTAAAGCCTAAGTTTTATTTTTGGCGCCACAATGAAATTATGGTTGTTCCTGTTTTTCTGCACGTTATCTGTACGGCTTTTTGCGCAGCAAAAGCAGGTAGAGGGTATTGTGTTTGATAAAGACAGTAAAGACCGCATTGCCAAGGTAAACATTGTTAATGCCACCACCGGCAAATCTTTTTACAACAACCTTAAGGGCGAATTTACAATAGATGCCCAACCCGGCGATTTGTTGATATTTATGAAGTCCGATCACTATAGCGACACACTTAAGGTTCAAAATAATAACGCGATGGCCGTTTATATGAAGCGGTCGGCAATTATGCTTAGGGAAGTATATATTCGTGATACCGCGCTTACGCCCGAGAAGCAATTTGCGGCCACTAAGCGCGATTTTACTAAAATTTACGGGTCGGAATATAGTCAAAGCCTTTTGTCGGTTGCGCCGGGCCTGGGGGCAGGCATAGGTATTGACGCTTTGTACAATGCCTTTAGCCGCAGCGGCCGCAACGCCGCCAAGCTGCGGGCAACCATCGAAGAAGATTATCACCAGCGCGAGATTGACTTCCGCTTTAATCGCGCGTTTGTGGCCAGCGTAACCCGCCTTAAAGACCAACAGCTTACCGATTTTATGCAGCGTTACCGCCCCGGCTACTTCCTGGTAAAAACCGCTACCGATTATGAGTTTATAACCACCATTAAAACCAACTTACGACGTTTTTTGCGCTCGTCGCGTAAATCGTACGGTTTGGCGCCATTGGTTACGCCCGAAGTAACTAATAAAGAAACCGGTAAAGGCGAGTGAAATAGTTAAACTTTTTTAAATTTAATCACATTGTCCTGCTCCCATACGCAAAGCATGGTATTGTTATTCAACAGGATAGTTTTCAGAAAGCTGCCTTTTCCTACCATAGTTACTTCTTTACGATTGGGCGATGCAACTTTCAGCGTATCGTTGTTTTGAAATGATATCATGGTTTTAGCCCCGGCGGCAGCAATGCTGCAGTTTCGCCCTTTGCCAATGAGCGTTTCTGAGGCACCCGGCTGAGCATAAAAAATATCGCCCTTGCGTTGCCAGGCGGTTTGGACGTTATTGCTGCTGTTGATAACAATGCCGCCGCCATCCATGGGGCAGCCGTTTAGCGGCCAGGTACCGGTACCCATTTTCTGCGCGGGTTGAAACACGTTGCCACCATCGGCCGACCGGGTAACATAAAGGTCTCTTGATCCGCCGAGCCAGTTTCTGAACATGATGGCTACTTCCCGGCCCTGCACGGCTATGTTGGGTTTACAGCATTCGCACACATGGCCATCAGGCGATTGGTAGGCCAATATATTTTTTGACCACGCAGTAGTTTTGGCCATTAGTTTTGAAAAATAAACCTGGTTGTGCTGCCCTATGCGGATATCCAGCCAAACCGCATAAAAATTGTCGTTCTTATCCGTGGTTAAGCCCATCAGCCCTTCGGGTGCCGATTGGTTAATATCATTTAGTACACCCATCTTTTCCCATTTTGAAGAGGAGTGTTTTAACCGGAACCAATGAATATTACCCGATTTATCCATTGCAGTTATTACCGAGTAATTATCCGAACTGGCCAGCTGCGGGCCTCTCGACATGCCCAAATGCATGTTTGCCACATGGCCTACCAGCACCGGTTTTGAAAACGATACGGCCTGGTTGGCGGATGTTGCACAAAAAATATTATCCTTATCCCCATATACCACCCGGATGGTACCTTTATTGTCGGCGCTAACCTGTGGCTGGCTTCCCGTTGATATAGTTCCTTCTGCCGCAAGGGCTTTAATGGCAGGTACTAATAATATAATCCCGAGGAGGATAGATAGCAATGCTTTTTTCATAGTTAGCGTTTAAATGCGTACGGTTTAAATTCGCGGTTTACAACTGTTTTTTACAACGTGATAACATGTCAAATATATCCAAATGATTGAACATATAATTTGCTTATATTGGTCATTTACCATCACCATGAAAACAAATACCTGTTTTATCGCCCTAATGTTTTTGGGTGCCCGGCTGCTATCAGCCCAAACAAACCAGCAAAAAATAAATGCTGCTATTAAAGGCAATCAGCAGGAAATTTTTGGCGAATACCTGGACTTTGTAGCTATCCCCAACGAAACAGTTGATTCGGCTAATATCCGCCTCAATGCGGCATTTGTTAAAAATATGCTGGAGAAGCGTGGCGTTAAAGCCGAACTGCTTACCATTGCCAACGGCAACCCAGCCGTTTTTGGCGAGATAAAAGTGCCGGGTGCAACCAAAACCATCGCTTTTTATGCCCATTACGACGGTCAGCCGGTAAATCCCAAACAATGGGCGCCCGGTTTAAAACCATTTGACCCCGTTTTTATTACCGCTCCAATTGAGCAGGGTGGCCATATTGTTAACTATAAACGCGGCGATGCCATTGATACCAGCTGGCGCCTGAGCGGCCGTGGCAGCGCCGATGATAAGGCAGGCGTAATCTGTATTATCAACGCCTATGATGCGCTGATAAAAAGCAAAATAAAGCCGGGATGCAACATCAAATTCTTTTTTGAGGGCGAGGAAGAAAAAGGATCGCCAAAGCTTGCTGAAATATTCAGAAAGTATAAAACAAAGCTCACATCCGATCTTTGGATTATTTGCAACGGGGCAAGGCATCCATCGGGCAAAAATATAGTAGTGTTTGGTGTAAGGGGCGATGTTAATATGTGGCTTACTATTTATGGCCCCAAACGGCCATTGCATAGCGGCAATTTTGGTAACTGGGCACCAAACCCAGGCCTGGCCATGGCCAAATTACTGGCAGGCATGAAAGATGATGACGACCGGGTAACCATTAAAGGTTTTTATGACGATGTAACCCCGCTGAGCCAGAGCGAAAAAGACGCACTGGCCAAAGTACCGCCGGTTGAGCCGGGTTTAAAAAAAGAACTGGGTATTGCCCGCCCCGAAGGCGGAACACGCCCGCTGGTGAACGCATTTATGCTGCCCACGCTTAATATCAACGGCATGGCAAGTGGCAATGTTGGCAAACAGGCAGCAAACGTAATCCCCGTGAAAGCCGAAGCCGTGCTCGATCTGCGCCTGGTACCCGGCAATGATATGGACAGGCAAATTCAAAAAGTAACCGACCACATACGCGCCCAGGGCTATTATGTTGTAGATAAGGAACCAACCAACCCGGAAAGAACCACCTACCCAAAGATCATTAAAATAACCCACGATGCCGGTTACAATGCCCAACGTACACCGCTTGATTTGCCCATAGCGCAAGCTGTTGTAAAAGCCGTTCAGGGTACAGTTGATTACCCGGTGGTGCTTTCGCCAAGCTCAGGCGGCAGCCTGCCCCTGTTTGTTTTTGAACAGGAATTAGGCGCGAAGGTTATCACCGTGCCATTAGTTAATTACGATAACAACCAGCACGCCGAAAATGAAAACGTAAGGGTGAGCTACCTTTGGCAAGGCATAGCAACCATGGCCGCGGTAATGCAGATGAAGTAGCAGGTATGACGAAGATAATTCATTGCTGATTGCAACCATGCTCCAATTAAACGACATACCTATTTTTCGTCTCAAAAAATATTTTAATTCCTTGCCAATTTAAATTTTAATACATAGCTTTGAAAAACAAAGTGCTTTTAATGAAAGATCAAGACATTCATGCAGAATTAAGCTCTATCCGGGACCTGATGGAGCGGTCGGCCAAATTTATTTCGCTGAGCGGCCTGTCGGGCGTAATGGCGGGTATTTATGCTATCATCGGGGCGGCGCTTGGGCGCATGGTGCTTAAAGAAGAGTGGGTGGCGCTTGACCGTGACCACTACGTGGATGAATATCTTGTTATTGCCAAACTCTTTTTTATAGCCTTCGCAGTATTGATCCTTTCAATTGGTACGGGCGTTTGGCTCTCTATCCGTAAAGCGAAAAAGAACGGGCAGCCATTTTGGAATACCGGAAGTAAGCGCCTGCTCATTCATATGGCTATACCTTTGGTAAGCGGTGGCTTGTTCACGTTTATTTTAATTTATCGTGGTTATTATGGCATTGTTGCGCCGGCTACACTTGTTTTTTATGGGTTGGCGCTGGTGGCGGGCAGTCATTACACCTATTCTGGTGTAAAAGGCTTGGGGATATTGGAGATTTTATTAGGTTTGCTGTGTGCATTGATGCCTGGCTACGGTTTAATTTTCTGGACGGTAGGTTTTGGTTTACTCCACATTATTTACGGTACAGTAATGCATTTTAAATACGATAAGTGAAGATCTCGTTAGAACAATTTGATAAAGCTTTTGAAAACCGGATACGTCTGCAAATTATGAGCGTACTGGTTGCCAATGAAAGTTATGATTTTAATGCACTTAAGGAGCTGCTCAACCTTACCGACGGCAACCTGGCATCGCACCTGAAAGCGCTGGAAAAGGAAGAGTACATCCAGGTGCAAAAAAGTTTCATAGGTCGCAAGCCCAATACCAAATACCTGGCATCCGAGAAAGGCCGTGCAGCATTCAGGCTGCACCTGCTTGCCCTCGAAAATTTAATAAAGCAGCAAAAGCTGTAATTTTTTTACCTATTTACTTTGTATTTCAAAGTTCTTTTAAAGCAACAAAAATGAAAATCCTTAAAGCAATTTTATCTGAAGACAAGGTGATTAAAATTGGGCTGGTGCTGGCTGCCTTGTTTGGAATGTAAGGTAATTATTTATATAAAAACGTGACATTAATTAAAGCATTTGAGGCCCGGGAATTGCGATATTTATTCCATGGAATCAAAAATATTCTCCTATAAGGCAGATGGAGTTGTGCTTGAGCCTGTAAATGATCAACTGAAGTTAAGCCCAGTGTTTGATCGCAAGGAACTTGTTGAGAAGATAAAAGATATTTTAAAAGCAGATGGTTTTAAGCTTGATGAACGCAGCCTTCAGTTTAAAATTGAGGATGGGCAGCTTTTTATACAGGGCCTTGCCGGCAAGGAGCAGGAAGCCAGGTCTATCGGTTTCTTTGCAGGAAGTTAATGCCAGGGTACATGTTACTACGAGCGGTGGTTTCTGGATACCGGTCTTTTTGCCGGCTCGTGGGGCTTTCCTTGTGCCAGGTGCGCGTGCGCTTCGGCGTGTACTAATTTTAAACGAAGCCAATTGGTGAGCCGGTGATGTAAGGGCACCAGCACCGCAGCAAGCGCTACAAGTATCGCTAACTCAAGCACAGGCAAATGGCTACTGATGCGTTGAACAAAGGGATGGATAAAAAGGGTGATAAACTCAAAAACAAGCAGCAGGGATAGTACGCTCATAAATTCGATAACCTTACGGTGGGTGCGGCCCTTACTAAGGAAAAGGAGCACCAAAAAGAAAACCGGGATAAATATGGCAATGCCTATTAATTGAAGATTGATGATCCTTTCTTCGGCTTCGTGCCTTTTTTGTTCAGAAATCTCCTGCTGCCGCAATGCTTCGTTAAAGCTTAGTGTTTGTACCTGCTTAATTTTCTCGATGCTAAACATGCTATCCTTCGCGGCCATTGCCGTTTTTAAATAAAGCAATTCCAGGTGCTCGTTTGATGCCTGGTATATTTTTGTGAGTAAACTGCTTGCTGTAAATATTGCGATAGGATAATGGGCTTTTTGGGCCGCTTCTAACCCTTTTTTTGCATAAAACGCGCTTGAATCTGGCTGGTTTAAATCATTATATAGGGCCGCCAGGCTGTTGTAAGTATCGGCCAGACTACCCTGATCATTGTTTTTCTCGGCATTGTTTAAGCTTAGCCGGTAGTATTCAATGGCAAGCGACCGGTGGTTCATTTTATAGTGAATATCACCCAATATTGATAAGGTATTTGATAAAGAACCCTGATCGCCCAGGTTTTGCTGCAGGGCATAGGCCTGCATCTCGTACCCCAGGGCAAGGTTCACTTTATTCAATTTGATATAGCTGTTGCCTATATTAGATAATATGGTGCTTAAAAATTTGTTGTTATGTGTTAATTCGGCAATGGCCTTTGCCTTAAAGTGATAGGTAAGGGCTTTCTCATCATCATTTTGATCGGAATAGATAATGCCGATGTTATTGAGGCAGGCCAGCTCGCCCGGCTGATCTTTTTTTTCTTCCCTTATTTTTAAAGCGCCCAATAACAGTTCAAGTGCACGGTCATACCTGCCATTTTTCCATAACACAACGCCCATTCGGTTTAAGCTATTTGCTTCGCCCGTTTTATAATTGATGTTTTTTGCAATAGCAAGGGCCTGGCCGGCATATATTAAAGCACTATCAGCATTAGTTGCCTGCACCAATAAACTTTTTTTAACTAAACGCGCAATTTGGCTGGTGTCGCTTTTGCCGTTTTCTGCAGACAGCGTAAACGTTTTATTGCTTTTTTGTTGCCCGCAGGAAAATGACATACCGGCTGTCAGTAAGCCTATCAGCGCAATTTTAACAACGGACTGTATTTGCATCACCTGGGGCTAACAAAAGCTCAATATTATTGTCGGTTCCTTGTTGAAACTTTAATCTTTCTGAAAACTTACTAAGAGGGCGCAAAAGTACACGGCCCATCATAATTATATAACAGGTATTGAATTTGCAGCCCGCAGGGAAAATTTCGACCTAACCTATCGGGGTGTTTTTGCCACCAACCAACGAAGTAAAGCCAAGCTGCTCTCCCTCGCTTTCTTCATCCTTTTTTAGGCCGTCGGGCAAATCGTTATCAAACGAATTGCCTGTAAATTCGCTTTCGGGCAAGGCGCTGTCAGCATCGTCGTTCAGCTCATCAGGATCATTTTGATTAAATAAATTCATGGCTGTTTTTTTTAATATTTAGACGTTGTCTTATGCTTTTAATGAAGCACATATCCGTCATTGCGAGGTACGAAGCAATCCCGAACTATTTGGGACTTAGCATATCGGGGATTGTTTAATACTTCGCAATGGCGGTCTGTTTTTATTTTTTTAGACAACTTTTAAAAATCGGTTAACCTGTTTTTATTTAAAAATACCCCTAAAGTGTTTGATGTACAAGTTTTTACTGTTTTTGTGCACATAATGTAAAGCACTTTACACTATGTGTGCAATTTGGGTTCTCTGTGTGGAGAATAACGACTGTGGTTCTTTATTTTTTAGTCAGGCATTCATTTTATTTTAACGGTTCATCGGTTATTTTATCCTTGACGCGTTTAAATAACAGCTCATTCTGCCCATCGTCTGTCTCGTTATCAGTGTTGAACCAGTCGGTTATGGTATTTACAAAAAATGCATCGGCTTTGTGGCTTTTTACCAGGCTTTCAAGTGTCAAAAGCTCATCGGTAGTTGCCTCGCCGATGAGCTTTTTGATGGTAAGGTTTAGGAGTTGTTTTTGGTGCATAAGCTGAGCGGTAATTTGCTAAATGATAACAGCCTATGGCTTTACCTTATCCCAGGTATCGCGGTTAAATGCTACCACCTTAACAATATTTCCGGCAATATCTTTACTGAATTTAAGCGGAAACCCCCGCTCTTTATTTAAAAAAAGCAAATCGTTAAGCGGCATGAAACTAATTTCCTGGTTATCCCAAAGTTGTTTTAGCAGCAAGCCATTTTCTGTTGCCGTAAGCTGTAAAAATAGATCTGTTTTGCCTTCCAGCTGGTATTTGCCTTCCACTACTTTTAGTTGCGCGGCGCTCAGTTTCACCTCAATTATCGGTGGTATATTTTTAACCCTGATAAAATATTGGCTGCCCGCCAATATAGCCTGGGTTATTTCGCCGGCTTCGTTTTTTGAAAAAACAATTGTCGATGTTTCGTCGCCATCGGCATCGGTTACTTCAAAACTCAGGTCGGATTTTCGGGAGAGTAAAAGCCCGGTTTTATTGTTTAACATTTTTGCCACCAGTTTACCGTTATCAATATAAATCTGATAACTCATATACTCGTTTTCCTTAAGCTGATAAATTCCTTCAAAGGCCTTTAACGGCGTATCAGCCATAATGTGGGCTTGTTGCTTTATCGGTGCGGCCATCACGGGGGCAATTGTAATAATGCCCGGGATAAAGATTAATACTGTTGCCGTGGCCGCGAAGATTTTGATTGTTATTTTTAAGTTTTTCATTTTTAAATTTTTGAAATGGGCAGGTTAAAAATCCTTCGAATTATCGCCCATTAAACGGTCTATCAGTTTGTTGTAGGGGTCGATGCCTGCGTTTACGGGTTTGCCTTTTACAATTATGGTTATGGTGTGCTTGCCGGCGGTAAGCTTGTGCCGTTTAAGGTAAAGCGGGTTGGTTACCAACCTGCCTTCCTTATTGGTAGTATTGGCCCCAAACACGCCGATATCTATATAATCGTTCATGTTTTTGGCCTCGATATCATTGCCTTTGCTATCAATCCAAACTTTACCAACATTTACGGTAAGGGTAACCTTGTATTCGTTTTCGATACCGGTAGGTACCGATTTTAAATCGATCAGTTTATTATCGTAAAGCGTGATTTTTTGCCAGGTATCAGTTAAATAATATTGTAACGAATCGGGCACATGCTTTTGCAGGTAGCGGTACAAATCGGTACTGCCGGCGTAAGGTGGCTTGCTTTTAAAAGCATAGGCGTTTTTAAATTCGCGCAGTGCATTGTTCAGGCTGTCTTCGCCCATCAAATCTTTTAGGGTGTACAATACCAGGCCGGCCTTGCCGCCCCATAAAAACCACTTGTCGGCCTTTATCAGGGGATGTTCCTTATCTTCCATCCGGTGCCTGATAAAGGTGTAAAAGTTCACCTGGTCATACAATATCCATTTCATATTGTCTTTACCATACTTTTGCTCGGCCATAAGCAAGGCGCTATAACTGGCAAGGCCTTCGGGTATTACCAATGAGCCTACAGTTGCGTTTGGCGCAACCTGGTAGCGCCACCATTGTTGTGCCAGCTGGCGGCTGGTGTTAAAATATACAAAATCAAACTGGTTGGGGTTTTCAAAATTGGCGTTCCAGGCATATCGCTCGGCATAAGTATCAAGCGTACTTAATGAGGCATCATGCGGGCCAAAATCACTTGTTTCGGCCAGGCGGATATCATTGAAAGGGTAGGGGCCAAATGCCTTTGAAAAATAATGCAATCCATCTTTATAAGCCGCCATTATGCGGTTGATATTGGTATTATGCGCCGGGTGGTAGTAAATATCAACATTAACCTTATGGTTAAGCTGTACGCTATCATGCCGGTTTGCATACCTTGCCGACAGGATAGCCAGCGGGGCATAAAAATTATTACCGGTGTAGTGGTAATAGTTGCGGCCATTTTGCTGCCAGTGTTTTTGCAGGTTGCCGGGGGCTATGGCGGTTTGATTGGCCGATGTGCTTACCGTAATATCAAGGTTTAGCAAACCGGAAGCTTTGCCCGATTTAAGGGTACTGATGCCTACCGGGTCGTTTTGCGCTATTTCTTCCTCTTGCTTCTCGGGCAACCCATTTTTTTTGCGCACATAGTTGCTGTTTTCCTCGTCGTCATCATCATAGCCCATGCCGGGCAGGCCGCCGTTAAAAAATGTACCGTTATGCAGCAGGTTTTTGGCATACAAACCATTTTCGAAGCCTTTATGTGCGATGTATGAATTAACCTCGAACACGGCCGAATCGCCCGGGGCCAAAGGCTTTTCAAACTGGTATAACCTAAAGTCGGCCGTATCCTGTTTTGGCCTGAGCCAATTGAACATACCCCGTTTGTACAGCAGCGGATAGGTAAAGGGCACGGGCTTGCCTGCTATTTTTATACTATAACCGGTAACGTCATCGCCATCTAACAATAGCCTTTCAATTGGTTTATCAGTGGGGTTAAAAACAGTTACAAAGGCTTTTACAATTTCCTGCTGCTTATCAGGATAAATATCTGCAAATAGCTTTATCCCGGTAACCTTTGGTAGTGGCAGGTCGGCGTATTTTTTTAAAGTTTTTTCGTAGATAATGGCTCTGTCTTCGTTTTCGCCCTGGGTTAAAAAGTTGTTCAGGTAGCTAATGTTGTAGTAATTGTAAGCGCCTACAGCCAAAAAAGCTATGCCAACAACCACTGTAAAAAGTTTTGTTTTGGTATCAAACCGTTGGCCCACCAGTTGCAGCCGCTCTTTAAATGAGCTGGTAACGCCACGATAATAAAACAAAGCGGCTATAATAATAAGCAGCCCGCCACATAACAGCCAGTACAGGTTAAACCAATACACAGGTGCCTGCATGTGACCTATGCCATCCATATCTGATATGCCGTACCAAGGGGTATAGGAGTAAATGAGCAGGTTGTAATTGAATATCCCGGTAGTATTTAAAAAGAAAACCAGCACCCAAATAGCTACCCCAACACCATGCGCCACAAACTTATTATTGATAACAACGTGTACCACGTAGGCGAAAATGACCATCTCCAGGAAGCGCGGCATAATTACCGTAAACACATACATTAAAAAAAACGACAGGTTGTATTGATGAAAGCCCTTTATGGTTTGTACAAACAATCCCGTTATCAGCGGAACCAGCGATAGGCCGAAACCCAATACCAGCAAAGCGAGGAGCTTTGAACCATTAAGCACCCAGTTTGGCGGCGGTAACGAGTCGTTAATGAACGCGTAACGGGTAATTTTGTCGCGGTGCAGGGTTTCGCCGGTGTAAAATATGATGATGAAGAAGATGAAGAAGGGGAAGACATCGTTAAATATGGCCATTAAAATTACGGTGCGCGGGAAATAGGCAACCCCATAATCATTCATGCCCAGCCAGAATACAAAACCCAGGAAGCCCATTCCGGCCAGTAAAATTATCCAGAAATAATTATCGCGGATGATGTTGGTGAGTTCTACCCGCGCAAGGTTAAATAAGGTTTTACGGTTGTAGGAGCCGGTAAAACTGGTATTGGCCTTTAATACCAATGCCCGTTTTGTTTTTGAAACCACATCATCAATGGCCGCTTTATCGCGCTTGCCGCTAAAAAACCTTTCGAAGCTGAACCGCATGTAGGTAAATACCAAAATTACCAGGCCAACGCCTGTCCATATCAACCGGTTGGTCAAAAAAGCGCCGGTAACCGGGAACAGCATCGTGTTTTTATCAGCCGATGTGGTAATGTCCGACATAAAGCGCACGGCGCTGATACCAAAGGGATCGGCATTGATAATTACTGTGGCATTACTGGTATTTTGCAGAAAGAAAACAGAAATAAAATAACCCAGAAAAAGCAGGATGCCACCGGTATAAATCACCTTGACATTCCGGGTAAGCGCTACCAGGCCAAAAAATAACGACGAGGTAAAAAACAGGTTGGGCAGGGCCATCACCAAAAAAGGATGCAGGTAATAAATGAGTTTATTGGGGCCGTATTCTTTAGGGTCTTTCCAGCCCATGGCCGGGCCAAGTTTTGTACCAATGTAAGCCCCGATAATTATGGCGCTGGCTATAAAAAGCATAAACACAAAGCTGCCCAGGTATCTGCCCCAAAAATAACCTGCTTTGGTAATGGGGTAGGTGAGGTAATAATCTTTAGTATTGTTTTCAATATCCCGGTAAAGCGGCTCGCCCATGATTGATGAGCTTACCAGCATCATAAACATGGTAATACCCGCGCACCATAATGCCAAAACAAAAGGCGCGTTGATGTGCTCTTTATCGCCCATGGGTAACGATCCGGTAGCAAATGTCGTGATGGTAAATGCAAGAATGGCGGCAAAATAAAGATAAACCGCGGGCCTTCTGAGGCGGTTTTGCACCTCGAAAATGAATATTTTCCAAAACATAATATTTTGTTTTTAAGCGGGTTAAATAGTATTTACATCTACTCGGGTGGCAATATTGCTAAAGTAAACATCCTCCAGGTTGGGGGTTGCGGCGATAAAGCCGTTGCCCGGTTCAGTATCCTGTATAATGCGAATGTGCAGCTGCCCCGTTTTTAACTGGGTAGAGATAACCGAAAAATCATCTTTGTAAAAATCAAGATCGGCTTTGTTGATGGCTTTGCTGTAAATTTTGCCTTCCAGTTCGGTTACGGCGGCATCGGGCTGGCCGGCGTATAATACTTCGCCCTGGCAAATAATAGCAAAGTTGGCGCAAAGGGTGCTCACGTCCTCTACAATATGGGTGCTTAAAATTACAATAGTATTCTCGCCCAGCTGGCTCAGCAGGTTGTAAAAACGGTTACGCTCGGCAGGGTCAAGGCCGGCGGTTGGCTCATCAACAATGATAAGCTTGGGGTTACCTATTAAGGCCTGGGCAATACCAAAGCGCTGTTTCATCCCGCCCGAGAAGGTGCCCAGGTGTTTTTTGCGGTCTTTAGATAGGTTCACATTTTCGAGCAGTCTGCCCACCAGTTCTTTGCGCTCGGCGGCATTACCTATGCCTTTAAGCTGGGCAATATGGTCAAGCATTCGCTCGGCTGATATTTTTGGGTATACGCCAAACTCCTGTGGCAGGTAACCAAGCAGCTGCCTTACCTGGGTTTTGTTTTTAAGCACATCCAGGTCATCTAAAAAAACGCTGCCTTTATCGGCTTCCTGCAAGGTTGCAATGGTGCGCATCAGCGATGATTTGCCAGCCCCGTTTGGGCCTAATAAACCAAACATACCGTTATTTAAAGTGAGGGATACATCTTTTAATGCATGTACCCCGTTGGCGTAAGTTTTTGAAAGGGAATTGATTTGTAATTTCATAAGATGCTATTGTTTAAGGTGGATATAGGGTAGCAGGCTGTTTTTGGCAGCCCCGTTTATAATGAGGCGGGTACTATCGCCGGGGCGATAATCCAACTGGTTTATTTTAGCTTGGTTAAGGCTTAGGGTGCTTTTATTAAGCAGTTGTAGCTTTGCTACATTAAAGTGGTTGCTTTTTAAGATGGTAATATGCGATCCACTTAAAGGGCTTATCCCAACTGTGGCGTTTAGCAGGCCAATATTATTATTGGCCAGTACAACCTGGCTGCCATAATCCTGGCTTATGGTTAAACTATCCTGTTTAAAGCCATCAATCATTATTTTACCATAATTCCAGTTGTCGTTTGTTGTGGTATCAATAACACGTTGTTTATTGATAACGATGAAGGCATTAGCAGTTAAGCTTGAAAGGCCGGGGCACGATATGATGATGCGGTAATTTTCATCATTATAAAACCGGTTGGTGTTGTACTGGATATTCATTTGTAACAGACTGCCCTTTTGGGTAAACTGTACGTAATCAAGTATGTTGGGGTCGGCTTTTACACCAAATGGACCCTGCACTACCTCAACACTGGCTTTATGCGCGGCATTTATTTCCAGGGCATCAAAATCCTTGTATGGCAGCGGGGTAAAGTGCGAATAATAGTTTTTGTACCGGCCGGTTAAAAATTCTTTTTTCAGCAACAGGTCGTATCCCCCGATGCATAGCACCAGGAATACTAAAGCGGCTATAAATATTTTTGTACTCGTTTTCATTTGTTTTCGTCTGCTTTAGGCTGGGTTAAGCCGGCCGTGTATTCCTTGTACATGTTCTCCAGGTCTTTGATGTCGATATCCAGCAGGTATATATTCCTGAAAAAATCGGGCAATTGTTGCTGAATAAAACGCTGTTTGCGATAGGCCTTCACCTTTTGCGGCCCATCCGGTGCCACAAACAAGCCCAGCCCGCGTTTATTGATCACTACCTCCTGCGATTGCAAAAACTCGTACGCCCGGATAACTGTGTTTGGGTTTACTTCGAGCTCAACTGCCATATCGCGCGTGGAAGGGATCTTTTCTTCAGGCAGCCATTTGCCTAATAATATATTTTCGCTCACATAAGCTGCTATCTGCAGGTATATGGCATCCTTATCTTTAAATTCCATAATGCATTACACCTGTTTTTCCTTAAGACGAAAGTAGGCAGCCGTCCATAAAATAAATGCCACAATGATATATACCAATTGGCCCGTCCAAACAAAATCTTCGGGGTTTACGGCATAGTACTTCCCTTTTTCCATAAAACCTACCGATGTAAATGGCACCACCTGGATAATATCGCGATGTATCATATAATGCATAGCTACGTTGTTAAGGGTGATGAGTATGGCTATCACGATAAAAAAAATCAGCGCGGTTTTAACAAAATGAAGTTTTTTGAAGCAGATAGCCCCCAAAAAGGCGATAGAATGAAACAGCGAATACAAAATAAGGATGATGAACAACACGTTACCACCAAAACCAAGTATGCGGTAAAAAAGGCTGAATATTTCAAGCGGCGGCCCTGGAAAATGCTTAGCATGTAATAAAAATAGCATTACCAGGTAAAAACAGCCTATTGATACCGCCAAAAATACTACGAACGAGTATAGCCAGGCCACCAGGTATTTTTCAAAATGGGTACTTGGCAGGGTTAATGCGCCCAGCGCTTTTTTATCGTCGCCCAGGTCGGTAAATATGGTGCTGGTAAATATGGTGCCGGTGAACAGTATAACCCAGCCCAATAGCAAAAGCTGCAGCGGTAGCTCCATGCGCACATCCATCAAAAATACCAGGAAGCTGCCACCCAGCAACAGCACGCAGGTAAGCACCGTTATTGACATCAGGTAGCTTTTATAATGCTCGGTTGTGTGTTTGTAAAACAGCCGGCCAAAGCGTTTCAGGTTAAATATCTCGTTCATTTGCTGTAGCTTTTAGTGTTTGTAAAACAAGATGGTTGCCGGTTGTAATGGCGTTAAACAGCAGTTCAAGATCAACTTTACTATACTCGCCGGTGCTGTTTTGAATAATAACGTTTTTGCCGCGCTGGCCTTTTTCTTCATATAGCACCGGCAAGCCTTCGGTATCGGCATAGCTGCCAAAGGTTATTTTTTCGGCTACTTCATCCATTGATTGATTAACCACTATTTCGCCTTTATGTAAAATGAGCAGGGTATCAATCAGGCTATCCAGATCGCGTACCTGGTGGGTAGATATTACAATGCACCTATCTTCGGTTAATACCGATGCTATCAGCTTTCTGAACTGCACTTTGGATGGAATATCTAATCCGTTGGTGGGCTCATCCATGATCATCAAGCCGGTATTGGTGGCAAGCCCGAAAGCGATCATCGCCTTTTTTTGCTGGCCATAGCTTTGCTTATCCATCGCGGCATCCATATCAACATCCAAAGCGGCCAGGTACCGGTAAAAATCGGCTTTGCTGAATTTGGGATAAAATACAGCGGTGCTTTTAACATACTGTGCGGGTGTAATATCGGGCACAAAAAGCTCTTCGGCCAAAAAGTAAACATCTTCCAAAACAGAAACCGGCCTGCCGAAAACATTTTTGTTGTTATAGTAACAGGCGCCCTTTGCCGGGTAGGTAAGGCCTACCATGTTTTTGAGCAGGGTTGATTTGCCTGCCCCGTTTTTGCCAAGCAGGCCGTAAATATGGCCTTTGCTCAAGGAAAGATTTAGTCCGCTAAAAAGCGGCTTGTTTTTTTGGTACCCGAAATGCAGTTCTTTAATCTCTATCATAATAGGTGCTATAGTTAGATAGTGCACTACAAATGTACACAACTAAATTTGAGATATACAAGCCCTTAAAACAATTTTCGATAAAATTTCCGGTAGAATATTTTCAATGTACAGCATTTGCTGAACTTTAATGCATCATTGTATTATTGAGAGATACGAAAGCTTGATTGTATATTTGTTTATGAAACTTACCACCCGATTCGCGCTTTTGTTTGTACTTCTTCACAACATTTCCTTTTTTGCTATCGCACAACAACCTCCACAGGTTGCAACGGTGGCACCTGGTGTAAAAAAACTCACATCGGGCCAGCCGGAAAAGTTTTCGCCTTACAGCTTTTGTAGTGAAAAACCCGTGGTAGCAGAGATGAGCAGATTGCCTGAAGCCAAACTGCCCTTCAATGTTAACGACATTAAGATCAATGTTTCTGATCGCGGGGCGGTTATAGAGATACCTTTAGACAATGAAGAACAGCTTTATGGATTCGGCCTGCAAATGGGGTCTTTCAATCAAAAAGGCCTTCGGAAAAAACCTATAGTAAATGATAACCCTTCACATGACCTGGGATATAGCCACGCCCCTATGCCATTTTATGTATCGAACAAAGGTTATGGCATCCTGGTGAATACTTCGCATTACACTACATTTTACTGCGGCAGCACCGCCAAAAATACGGGTGCGGTTCATGTAAATGATGGTAAAAGCGGTAACTCTGTTGAAGAGTTGTATAAAAATGATCGTCCAGCGTCGGGCTATGTGGCGGTAGATGTTCCGGGTGTGCAGGGCGTTGAGGTTTATATATTTGAAGGCCCAGACTTAATTAATGTTTTACAGCGTTATAATTTATTTTCGGGCGGCGGGGCCTTGCCGGCTATGTGGGGCCTTGGCGTTAAATACCGCGTAAAGGCCGACTTTAACCAGCAACAGGTAGGCAAGATGGCTTCTTATTTTAGGGATAACCAAATTCCGTGTGATGTACTTGGCCTGGAACCGAAATGGCAAACAACCGCCTATTCCTGCTCATACGTGTGGAATAAAGATTTTTTTCCTGATCATGACAAGTTCATAGATACTATGAAGACTAAAGGGTTTCACATCAACTTGTGGGAACATGCGTTCGTAAATCCTAAATCGCCGCTTTATGTACCCCTTAAAATTAAATCGGGAGATTACCTGGTTTGGAACGGCCTTGTACCGGATTTTGTTGACCCTTCGGCCGGTAAATTATTTGCCGACTATCATAAAGATACCTTTGTGCTCAAAGGCATCTCCGGTTTTAAAATGGATGAGTGCGATAACTCCAACCTCACCACGGGGAATGCTACCTGGAGTTTTCCGGAACATAGTCGTTTTCCTTCTGGAATTAACGGCGAGCAAATGCACCAGGTTTTTGGTGTTGTTTACCAAAAAACAGTTTATAATATTTATAAAGAACTTAACATCCGAACTTTCCTGGATGTGCGGGCCTCTAATGCATTTGCTTCCTCTTATCCTGCGTCGCTTTACAGCGATACGTATGATCACCATGAATATATCCAGATGATCAGTAATTCCGGATTTTCAGGATTGATCTGGTCGCCCGAGGTCAGGGAATCCAAATCTGTTGCCGACCTGATGCGCCGCAGTCAAACAGCGGTACTATCGGCTCAAACACTATACAATTCCTGGTATCTGCAAAATCCGCCCTGGCTGCAAATCAACAGAGATAAAAACAATAAAAACGAGTTTATGGAGAACGCGAAAGCTGTAGAGGCCGATGTGCGTAAACTTCTTAATTTCAGGATGAGCCTGGTTCCTTATTTGTATAGCGCATTTGCCGATTACCATTCAAAGGGCATTCCGCCCTTCAGGGCCCTGGTTGTTGATTATCCAACTGACCCGAAAGTTTTCAATATCGATGATGAATATATGATAGGCCAGGGAATTTTGGCTGCTCCGCTTACCGAAAATAGCGATGAACGCAAAGTTTACCTTCCTGCAGGCAACTGGTACGATTTCAATACCCGTAAAAAATATCCGGGAGGACAAGAATATATCATAAAAACCAGTTATACCGAGCTGCCGATATTTGTGAAAGAGGGTACTATTTTGCCTCTGGCTAAGCCGGTAGAATACATAAGCCCGGAAACCCGTTTCGAACTTACCTGCTATGTGTATGGCGATGAACCGAAACCTTTCTCCTTATTCGAAGATGATGGCGTAACCTTCGACTTTGAAAAAGGAAAATATAATAACCTTAGTTTGAGCTATCAGCATGGTAAGGGTGGGGTAAAAAAAACCGGTGCTTTCAAAGGCAGCAGGTATTATGTCAAAAACTGGGAAGTGATCAGGTAAAGTTCCGCATAGTTTAAACGTTTCAGGTTGAAGATGCCCGCGGCGGGTGATTTTCAAAAAAACGTCCAAAGTTCATCTGTTATTTTCTAAATGATATTTCACCCGCGGGAGTACGGGTAATAGTCAGGACATTTTTAAAATTCGCTTTTGCTTTTTGGTTATCTAAACCGGATAAAGTTCTCCCGGCAATGCAAAATAAAATTGATTTTCGACCAGGTTCAATTTTTTCGCTTCAACAATGGCTTCTTCCTTGCTGTTTGCCCTGGCCGGGGCATAGGTACGGCTAAGTTTAGCGACAGGCGAGTAAGCAACCTGTAATAGCTATTGTAAAGCTGCAATATGTTTTCCGCCTTTCTCCTCGTACAAGTACAACTATCAAAGGTAATTCACATATTGCTCTTCAAAGGTGCCATCGGCATACAGGTCAATTAAGCCGTAGCCGGGGGCGGTTTGGCGCAGGTTACCTTCCCACCAGGCGCCGCTTACCGCGCCGTTGCAAATGTAGGTAACGTTGTTGTACACCACCTTGTCGCGCAGGTGGATGTGGCCGGCCAGGCATAGCTTTACGTTGGGGTATTGGGCAAACAGGTTAATGATGCGGGTGCTATCGGTATGCATGTCGCCGCCCAGTATTTCCCATTTGTTAATAATGTTGTCGGCTATCAGCACCGTAGCGCTCAGGATAGGGATGTGCGACATGATGAGTACTGGCATAGCCGCATCTGCAGTTTTTAGTTCGTTTTCAAGCCAGGCAAACTGCTCGTCGCCCAGTTTGCCAATGTACCAGGTACCATCAACGTCCAGGTGAACGCTATCGAGCAAAATAAACTTCCATCCGCCCTGTATAAAACTGTTATATGGCCTGGCCAGCTGTAGCTGGTCCATGCTGTATTGTTTGCCGTAAACCACCTGGCTTTTATTATCCTCGTTCCACCAAATATCATGGTTGCCCAGGCAAAAATGGGTGGGTATGCTGGTTTCGGCTTTCAGGATACCCTTCATCAGCTGCCATTGTGTGTTAATGGTGCCCAGGTTTTCCTTGTTCATGTCAAACACAATGTCACCACCGTTTAGTACAAGGTCGGGCTTTTGCTGTTGTACATGGTGCAGGCATTTCACAAATTTGGCCGGAGCGCCAAACTTGTCTTTCAGGTGTATATCGGTAACATGTGCTATCCTTAACGCGCGTCTTTTAGGGTCAATACCCTGGCTTAACCCAATAGACGGTACCAGCAACAGGCCGCCAATGTTTTTTAATGCTGCTCTTCTCTGCATGCCTAAATGTAAAATTTAATCTGATGCTACTGTTTAGTCTTTAGTCGAAAGTCTTAAGCTCTAAGTCAAAAAAGCAAATTCGACTTAGAGCTCAAGACTTAGTACTTTCAACTTAATATTAAACCAACGGATCGCCCCGCTCATCCTGCTCTTCGGTGTCGGGTTTCATTTCCGATTGGATCATGTCTTTTTCAAACTTCTTCTCGTCCCTGATGTTGCGGCGCACCAGCCAAACCACCAACACAACCACTGCAAGCACCGCTAAACTTACTTCAAGATAATTTATATTGTTCATAAAAAAGGTTTTACAGGCTAATGTGGCCGGCGGGTATTCATCTCATCAATGTCTGCTGTAAACAGCTCAAACACCCGCTCCGCAAAAATAACGCTTAATTTCCGGCACTTAATTCTTTGCGAGATGTAGGGAAAGGGCTCGAACCTTTCATATGCCGCCGTCCGGCGCCCTACGCAGCGGTATACCTTTTTCACCTGGTAACCGCCGCAAAGTTAAACCACCAAAACGGGAATTTTACCCGTTGAGCATTATTTAACAGAAAGGTAATATAATATGGAAAAAGGTAATATAACACGGAAAAGGTAGTGATGGGGTTTTTCATTGTTCCGATAGAAGCGCTCAGTAAAATCAAATTATATTTCTTGGCCCAAAAACCTTATAATCCAGATAGATTTTTAATTATCTTTACGCACAGTCTTCCTCCTGTTCAAGGTACTATTACATTTTAACGCATTGTATAGTTATGAAAATCAAAAAAAAGCTCTTGTTAGGATTTGGCCTCTTGTTTGTTGTGGTGGTTGTTTTTGGCATTGTGTCTATCTACTACATTAAAGTAATATCCGAAACCGCCAGCATTACTTTAAAAAACAACTACGCTACCTTAACGTATACCCGTCAAATGCGATCGGTTTTGGATGAAAACGACTTGCCGCTGAAACCTGGCGTAGCCGAAACATTTAACCAGGCGCTAAAAAAACAAGAAAACAATATTACCGAACCCGGCGAAAGCGCGGCGACAGCCCAGTTGCGCAAAGCCTTTGTTTTGTTAAGCACCCCCTCGCTGCCTTTGAATCAGCAACAACTTGCCGAGCGGGATGCGCGCCTGCAACTGAAAGATATAGAGGGTTTAAACATGCATGCTATCGAGCTTAAAAATAATTACACGCATTCCACCGTCAATAAGTCTACGCTATACCTCGGTGGTATGGTGTTTATTACCTTTTTGATCCTTTTTATTTTAATTGTGAATTTCCCGGGGTTTATACTCAACCCGTTAGAGGAACTGGCAGATGGTTTGGAGCAAATTAGTATAAAAAATTATAATACCCGGCTGCATTTTAAAACCAGCGATGAATTTGCCCGCCTGGCCGAAGCTTTTAATGCCATGGCAGCCAAATTGGGCGAACAGGAGAATGCAAGCCTTAGCAAACTTATAGCGACCGAACTGCGACTAAAAACACTGGCAGAAGAAATACCCGGCGCCGTGATTGGTATCAGCGAAAATCAGGAAATTCTGTTTGTTAACCAGGAAGCGAAAAAGATGTTAAACCTGGGCGAAAAGCTGGTTGTCGGCCAGTCTGTTGTAGCATTATCCGAAACCAATGAATTGCTGAAAATACTTGTAGACGATACGGAAAACTCTTTAAAAGCCGCCCATTTTCAACAAAAAACGCTTAAAGTTACAGTGCCCAATTTAAAGCCCGACCTTGACGCGCTTACCGTTGCAAGCTATCCGGCAGGTACAATCCACGTATTTAAAGCCGTGGGCGTTTAGGTTTGGGATTGGAAATTTAACGAGGGTCCTCATCACAATGTTTAAACACCCGAGGTACACCAAGGAAGGATCATCAACCGTAAATGACACCGGTAATCTTCTCGCTGAACCGCCATAAGGCAACCGCCTGGTCCGGATTGATGGCGAAGGAACGCACGCCGTAGCCTGCCTGTAAATCGTCGGGCACCAGTTCTGCGATATCGCAATCCTCGCAATAAACGCCTCCTATGCCATCAAGCTGATTGCTCAGGGCGCACCAGATGGAAGTAGCAGCACCCTGCTGCGTGGTTTTAATACCTTTTACCCGCTGGGTCCAGGCTTGTATTTCTTCGTCCGTCATATAGCGGAAGGCATCGGTAAGTATGGCGCCGGGGTGTACTGCAAATGCCCTTATATTATGTTGCTGCCCAAGCC
This sequence comes from Mucilaginibacter sediminis, assembly GCF_051903035.1. Taxonomy (NCBI): domain Bacteria; kingdom Pseudomonadati; phylum Bacteroidota; class Sphingobacteriia; order Sphingobacteriales; family Sphingobacteriaceae; genus Mucilaginibacter; species Mucilaginibacter sediminis. The sequence continues at coordinate 4,168,193 of NZ_CP170602.1, read as the reverse complement.
TGTCAAGTTCAACGGCAAAAAGTGAGGTGGCAGTTTTTGACTGCCCGTAAGCTTTCGATTTATCAAAAGGATGTTTTTCAAAGTTTGGGTCATCCAGTTGCAGGCCCATATACCGGTGGCCTATGGAAGATAGTGCAACAACCCGCGCGCCGCCGGCATTTTTTAAGGCCGGCCATAGCCGCCCGGTAAGTTGAAAGTGGCCCAGGTAGTTTACACCAAACTGGAGTTCGTAGCCCCGCTTGTCTGTAAGGAATTGTGGCGGCCGGTACAACCCCGCATTGTTAATGAGTAAATGCAGGCTGTTATATTCAGCCAGGAAGCGTTCGGCAAAGGCGTCTACAGAAGCTGGATCGGCCAGGTCAAGGGGGATGAGGGATACATTTTTAAGCCCGGCAAGGCGCTCCTTTGATTTTTCGGCATCCCTGGCGCCAACAACAACATGCGCCCCTATATCAGCCAATGTTTTTACCGTTTCGTAACCTATTCCGGAATTTCCACCGGTTACTAGAGCAATTTTGCCGGTTAAATTATGACCTGCGGCAACTTCGGCGGCCGTGCTGTTGGCATTAAATCCTGAATGAATTGGTTTTTGTGCTGTTTTCATATGGAACGATAAAATTAACAGAACAAAACCGGTAATTTTTAAAAAAGTTATGTGGCTCAAATTAGTAATTTTGCTGATTGAAGTAGCGGCCGGAGATGTTTTTTATCAGTGTAAAGTCCCGGCAAATTACCTATCTTTCCTTCGGGCATGCATAAACCTATTCCAGTTAAATCATCAATGAAATGGCCTGTTAAACGTATCATAACGTTTGCTTTTATAGCTTTATTGGGCCTGGTGCCCTGGGAAGCATTATTACCCATCCAGATTATGAATGGCGTTTTAAGGCTGCTTACCAGTACAGCCTTAGGTTTGTTTGGACTGGCCGGGCTGCTATTTACGCTGCTTATTAGTTTTATGCTGTATAAGCCGCCTTTTGCCTTGCCGGCAGCCATATTGTTAAGTATTGCCATATTGCCGGTAAGTGCCATTTTTGCCGCAAGTTTAGTACTGCCGGATTTTGAATGGAAAGATACCGCGGTTTACCAGAATGGTAACGATTACATGGTAGTTCAGGAGCAGGAAGCCTTTGTAACCACCAGCGGGCAAAAACGGCGGGCGCTGCGCACAACATCGCCTAATGGTATGGTAAGGCGGGTTGAGGAATGGGTTGCGCCCAGGGATGTTGAGTTGTTTAATGGCAGTGTGGTACTTTATGAAGGTAAGCGCTGGGATAAACAAAAAACTCAGGGCCCGTAAATAATCGAAGTTTCAACCAGCTCCTAATTCCTTTTTTTTAACTACACGAATAGCTATTTCGTAGTAATTGTACTCATCCTGGCATATTCCACGTCATTGGGTTCCCAAAGTTCAATCTTATTGCCTTCCGGGTCCATTAGATGAACAAAATTGCCATAACTAACTCTTTCCACCGAATCTGTAGGTAAGATGCCGGAGGCTTTCAGCTTGATAAGCAACGCATCCAGCTGTTCTACCCGGTAATTGATCATGAATTGCTTTTCCGAGGGTTGAAAATATTTGGTGGTTTCCTTAAACGGCGCCCATAAGGTAAAGCCTTTTTTGGTACTGTCTATACCCTGGTGCCATTCAAAGTTGGTGCCACTCCCTACCATACGCATACCCAGGTTTTTTTCGTACCAGGTCTTTAATGCCGCCGGGTTTTTGGCCTTAAAGAATATTCCGCCGAGCGCTGTTACTCTTGGGCCGGGGATAGGTTTGCGGGTTAATTGACTAAAGCCGTAGCCCATTAAAAAAGCAACCAACAATAAGGCAATGAGCGTGATTTTTTTCATCAGCAATAATTTTATTGTTAAAGATAGCTAAATAATGCGCGGGATTAAATGAATGTTTTGCCAAATTAAACTGGTAACAGGCTATGGCGTGTGCGTTTTGATATGAAGCTCGTATAGGGAGATATTATATCTTTTTAGTATAAAAAAGGTAAGTGTACAGTGATTGCCAAATACATAATTGTCCGAAGTTGGGCGGCGTCAAACAGCGTGAATTTTTCGTTTGGTTTTGTCGTTTTTTGTTGTAAATTTATATAGTAAACCTATATTAAATTATCATGCCTAAATTAAGTTTGACGATAATTGCAATTTTATTGCTTTTCGTTATCACCTCATGTAGAAAACTCCATGTAGAACCAGGTCCGGGTGATAATACCGATACTACAAAAGTCGATACTACAAAAACCGATACTACAAAAGTAGAGGCGAAGGGGTGGGTTCAATTGGGAAACTATCCGGGTACCGCACTTCGCTGGACGTTTGGATTTTCCGGGGGAAATAAAGGATATGTAATTGGTGGACAATATGAGGAGCCTTCCGGCCATAGCACCGCCAATGTATTTCAGTATGATCCTTCGGTTGATAAATGGCATCAGCTAAATGACTATCCCGGGAAGGGAATGGGGCTGATGACCGGATTTTCAATAAACAACAAAACGTACATGGGCACCGGGTTTAACTACAGTACAAATCTTTTATACAGCGATTTTTGGGAATACGATCCTTCCAAAGACACATGGATACAAAAGGCGGATTTTCCAGGCGGTAAAAGACAAGGCGCAATATCTTTTTCAATAGGTGGTTATGGATACTTACTTGGCAGCCTCTTGCGAACAAAACAGGATCTGTGGAAATATACACCGGCTACCGATCAATGGATCCAAATGACAGATTATCCCGGAACGGGCATTGCCGAAATGATCAGTGCTTCTGTTAATGGCAAGGCCTATATTGGCGGAGGTACCAGCATGGAAGAAGTTGTGAGTGATTTTTGGGCATACGACCCAGCTTTAGATAAGTGGACAAAAAAGGCCGACGTTATTGAGCCGCTTTATAACCCGGTTACCTTTGCTATGGGCACCAAGATTTATGTTGTTGGCGGAATTGGCCAAAATCTGAAATTCCGTAAAGCTGTACTGATATATGATACGGCTACAGATCAATGGACTAAAGCTGAAGATTTTAAAGGGCAGGAAAGGTCGGCAGCTGTTGGATTCGTAATCGGCAACACCGCATATTTCGGCCTTGGAGCAGGTAGTAAAATAGCGGGCGGAGCCACCTATCCGGTGTACTTCAACGATTTCTGGAAATTTAACCCATAGGTTAGGATGCCCGAATAGCATAAATAATGCGCCGGATTAAACAGGTATTGTTGCAGGTACACATCCCTTTTTGTGACGGGAGTATTCTTTGTTTGAGATTTATTGTACAGCCTGCATAATGCCTGCTACTACGGGGTTCGGCAATGTAAACGTAGTACCACATTTGAGAAGGCTGTGTTGGTCGCAAAATGAGAAAACCTCAATAAAATATGATTTTACTGAGGTTTAATTTTCCGTCATTGAAATTTCAACAGATGGTCGCCATAGCGACCGAGGCGGAGAGGGAGGGATTCAAACCCCCGGTACCTGTAACAGTACACCTGATTTCGAATCAGGCACATTCGATCACTCTGACACCTCTCCTTATAGCTGCATTAGCTATTTGAGGGCGCAAATATAATATTATGTACTAACGTGGGGGTAACATTTTATAAAATAAATGCAGCACCGTCGTAAAACGGGCTTAGGTTAGCCGAACCTGCCGGTAGCAACATCGCTTGAAAAAACGCCCGCCGGGGGGACGGAAATAACGGGCCGGTTTTGTTTTAAAAGCCGATAAATAAAGCTTTGCTTTTAGGTGTTACCTTGCCAATCCTTTCATCCTTGTTTGATACCAGGTCACAAAGCTGTATGCCGGCACCTTCAAAATCATCGTGGCTGTCGCTCAGCAGCAACCAGGCGGTATCAAAAGCCTCGTCTTCATCAAACTGAAAATCGGTAATCGCTGGGATCTCTGCCTTCAAACCGGCATGATGTTCGCGCCTGGTACATATCCAAATGCCGTTGTGTTGCGCATTTTTGCCGGTTTTCCGGAAGATCAGCACTATCTTTCGGTCGAAATAAATATAAAACATGCCTACCGCCGGCTTTACGATGGTACTGGCCGGCAGGTAATCCAGCAGGAAATCAAAAGGCACAGTTTTTTTCATGACGTGGAGTGCATTTTGGTAAATTTAGGCAAAAAATGAATAATGAGCTGGACCTGCCCCAAATGTGAACGCGAGCTGCCGAAACCCGAACAGCGGCATTATTGCGCGCGGGTTAGCCTCGACAGTTTGTTTCGGGGACGCCCGCCTGAACTTGTACTGGTGTTTGATAAAATACTGGCCGAGGTGGCCGATTGGGAGGGAGTTTTGGTTGGCACTACCCCGAATTGTATCGTTTTCACACGGCGGCTTACCTTCCTGGTAATCCGACCGATGAAAAAGGAGCTGGATATTAAATTTTATTCGAAAGTACCGCATCCTGAAAGGCCTGTGCTTAAAAGTGTGGCTTCGGGCAATAAGTTTGAAAACCATATCCGTATTGCTTTGCTGGATGACCTGCGGCCAAAATTGTTTCTTTATCTGCGGGAATCGTATGAGCTTTTATAGTAGTGTTATGTGGTTTTTAGCCGAAAGTCTTAAGTTTTTAGAGGCTGTCTAAAAATAAAAAACAGATCGTTATTGCTTCGTGTTCGCGCATCAACTATTGGAATTTACATAAACATTCGCTTGAACGCTGGCTACGACTCACCCGGTCGAGGCTACGCCCGACCACTCTCTCTTCACCTTCGGTGGAAAGAGGGTTTTTGTTTTAATTAATTGATAATTAGATATTTTAATAATTAAATTTCAAAACCCTCTTTGCGGCGTAGCCGGAGAGAGGGTCGGCCAGCGCAGCGTAGCCGGGGTGAGTAGTAGCCGACATGCGAAATATTGTTGTTCTTCATTAGAAGCATAGAAACATTAGCAAAATCAGGTTTAGACAGATTTTAAGTCAGAAAAAAAGAAAAATTCAACTTTAGACTTACGACTTAATACTGTTGACTCAGCGAGAGTTAATTGTCGCAATTACGCCCTTAAATTGTCAGGGATATGCCTTGCACCTCCCTGTGTTTTGGCGTTATTTTTGACTAATATTTACACTAAAACCATTTTACCTATGTTACCCATCAAACCGCACATCTGGTTCGGCCAGGATAAAGCCAAAGAGGCGGCCGAATTTTACGCATCGTTATTGCCCGATTCGGCCTTAACCTATGTGAATCATTTTGCCATGCCCGGCGGTGGCGAATGCGAGACAGTTGAATTTACCATGGCCGGACAGCCCTTCCTGGGCATCAGCGCAGGCCCCGGGTTAAATATCAGCCCTGCTATATCTTTTATGATCAATTTTGACCCATCACGCAACCCGGATGCCGCCAAACATATAGATGACGTTTGGAACAAGCTGTTACCAAACGGAAAGGTGATGATGCCGCTTGACCGCTATCCTTTTAGCGAACGCTACGGCTGGATAAGCGACAAATATGGCGTTTCATGGCAGTTGATCCTGACCAACCCAGCCGGCGAAGAAAGACCGGTGATTGTTCCATCGCTGCTGTACACGGGGGGTGTTGCCGGTAAAGCCAATGAGGCTATCGAGTTTTACTGCTCGATATTTAAAGATGGTAAACGGGGTACCACGGCCCCGCGCCCTGAAGATATGGGCCCCGACAAGGCCGATACGCTCATGTTTGCTGATTTTTACATAAACCATACCTGGCTGGCCGCTATGGATAGCGCACACCCGCACGGGTTCGGTTTTAACGATGCGGTATCATTGCTGGTCACCTGCGAAACGCAGGAAGAGATTGATTACTACTGGAGTGCTCTTACGGACGACGGCCAGCCAGGGCAATGCGGCTGGCTGAAGGATAAATACGGCGTATCCTGGCAGGTGGCTTCAACCGTAATGTTTGAGGCACTTAAGCATGGCAGCCCCGAACAGATTGCCCGTGTTACGCAAACTTTTATGACCATGAAAAAAGTTGATGTTGCGGTTCTGCAACAGGCCTACAACGGTTAGACCAGCATAATTTAAGCAGAAGAAAACTTGCGATTTATTATTTGCAGGCTTTTTTCATTTTTGATGATCCACTTAGCTGGTTTTGTGTGCCGGGAATGCGGGCAGAAACACAAGTTTGGCACAACAACGTCCCAACACAAGGCGCCAAGAAGGCTTCGGCAACCACGCGTAAGTTTTGAAACTACAAATGCTGGTAGAAACGCAACCCTGTACGAACGGTTTATGTTGTATCAGTTAATGTTTAGTGTTTGGCTATAATCGCTAAGGTGATTGGCTGCAATATCAATATACCTTATTTGAAAAAGCTTTCGCTTACGATCAGACCAATTGTAGATTTTAGTGATAATACCTTCGCGATCAATTCCTGGATTTTCTTTTCTAATAAAATCTACAGTTGCCAATATTTCCAAAGACAAGGCTGATTCAAATCCATCGATCAGTTTCACCAAGCTTGACAGCCGGGCACGCTGTTCTGTCGAAAACTCTTTTTTGACATAGTTTTTTAGCTCTGGCAATTTATCATATTGAAGTTCCAGCGGTTCAAAAGCCTTTGCACTCATCTGTTCGAGACCTTTTACATATTTACCATTCAAGGCATGCATAACATGTTCCACTCCTACACTATAAGGGCCGTAATGACTTGCCTGAAACTTTAGCTTATTCAACGAGGTCTCGCCTAACCGCTGTAAAAAATAAGCCAGTTTGTTTGCAACAAAAAGACTGGTGTTCTCGCCAAGTGAGTCATAATAGAACATCGCGTAAAGCAACATTGCCCTTGCCGGGGTCAATTTAACATCTTTATTGACATCTTGTTTCTTTAGCAACTCCTTCACTGCTTCATTAGGTTCAAATACCTGAATGTCGACGTTTTTTAACTGACCTAAGTGCTTTTCAATCATTGGCCGGACTTTTTCCCATTTCAAGCCTCCGTTTCCGCAGCCTAAAGGGGGAATTGCGATGCTATCTATCTGGTTTTCTTCAATGACCTGAACTAATTTTTGCAGCCCTTGTTCGATATATTCATATTTTGATTTCAGGAACCACTCTGTTTTTGTAGGAAAGTTAATAATGAATTTATCCCCTTCGATCGTGTGTTCCTTTACCACCAGCAAATCACCTGTACGCAATTGCTTATGCTTGCAGGCGGCGGCATACTGCCGGAAGTTTTCGGGAAAAGCTTCTTTAAACTGCAGTGCAATGCCTTTACCCATTACCCCTACGGTGTTAACGGTATTGACTAATGCCTGTGCCTTAGCGTCTAATAGATTACCTTTTAAATATTGCATTAATAATAATAGTTCCCGTTAGGATTAACCCTTACCGGCATTTCTAAGTTCAATTCGTTTAATATTACTTGAACGCGATTTGCAGCGTCATTGTTATATGTAACTATTCCGGCTATACATTGAACTGGTATATGTGTTTTGACCAGGAACTCGGCCTGCTTGTGGCGCATCCTGTCAAAATCATCTTCACTGTTGTGCCAAAATCGCAGGTCAACTTTATCCCAGTGAACTTCATCCAGATTGTTTAAGTCGTTATAGAATGTGGTGATTCGCGTTTTAGCATGGCCTTCCGTAAAGCACCAATCATTACAATGCGCAACAATGTCATTCACCCGACAAACGATATAGACAATGTCTGTTTGCGGTCTTTCTTTGATCCCACGATATCCTGTCTTTATATTCAACAGCATAGGTGATAGTCGTCCAAAATAAAAAGGAACGTACTCTCCCAGTGAACCTCCCGGCGGATTGATCCCAACAGGATAGTCGTGTCGCTTAGCAATTAAGTCACTGTCGCCTATATTAATATAGGCAGGATCAGCCATGCGATGATCCCTGTTAAACATACCATGCGTTAGTAAATATTCTATATTATCGATATGAACAATACGATAAACTTTTACAATATCTGGTCGACGGCCTGGCACTTTTTTGCTTGCAAAATTAAGTATAATCCGCAATGCTACAACTAATATAATTTGGTAGCCTTTGGCGAAACGATTACAACCTTAAGTTTTAGTATGTTTTAATCTTTTGTTATGTTTTTAATCGCGTAACAACCACTGATCGAGGGTAAAGAACGACTTTTTACTAAGATACAAATTAAATGTAATTTTGAATTAACCAATAACTTTATTGATTTGCCTAAGTCGAACACCATGTCATTAATGGATCGGCGAACTAATGTAAATTAAACTTTAGCGCAAGTTTTCTGTACCCCTGTTGTCAATAGTCTACCGCTGTTCCAATGTCTCAAACTGCAAGGTTTTGTGCGCCGCAAATGTGGGCAGCTGATGTGTGATTTTCAAAAAGGTACAAAGCTGTATCATCCTAAAAAGTTTACATAAGACAATAAAAAACAGTATGCCAATCAGTCCTCAAGTTCGTCTATTTTTTTCTGGATGATTTTTTTATCTGCCGGGTTACTGGCGATAGCCAGGGCTTTTTGAAAGTTTATTTTTGCTTTCTGATCATCAATGCCGGTATAAAGCTGCCCCAGCAGCGCAAAATAAAATTGATTGCCGGTCAGGTTCAATTTTTCGGCTTCAACAATCGCTTCCTCCTTACTGTTTGCTTTGGCCAGGGCATAGGTGCGGTTAAGTGCCGCTATAGGCGAATAAGCCACCTGTAAATAACGATTATAAAGCTGTAATATATTTTCCCATTTCTCTTTATTATCCGCCCTCTGCGTGCTCCAATAGGCTATAGAGGCCTCCAGGTGGTATTTTGAAAGCGTACTGCCCATGGCCGATCTGTTTAAATAATATCCACCTTTGAGAATCATATCTATATTCCACAGGTTGGTGTCCTGGTCATCATATAAAATGATTTCGCCGGTTTCATTTACCCGCGCATCAAAACGCGAGGCATGAAAATACATCAGCGCAAGCAGGGCATTAACCGGGGGCTTATTGGTATGCTCATTATCGGCAAGCATTTGGCATAGCCTGATGGCCTCAAAACACAAATCCTGGCGAAGCACTTGATTTTGGCTGATGGAATAGTACCCCTCGTTAAATAGCAGGTAAATGGTTGTCAGTACAGCGTCCAGCCGCTTATCTATTTCTGCCGGGCCAGGAAGTTCTATTTTAATTTTCTCCTCGCGTAACTTTTCGCGGGCCCGGTATAAACGCTTGTTGATAGTTTCCTTGTTACTCAAAAAAGCCTGGGCAATCTCGTCAATACCAAACCCGCAAAGGATGCGGAGCGATAAGCCTACCTGCGCCTCGGGAGGGATGGAGGGGTGGCAAATGGCGAACATCATTTGCAACTGGCTATCGCTGATGTTTTGCGGCGACAAATCTATGTCGGTTTCATCGTGGTCTGAAAAATCGCTTTTGACTTGGGGCGCGACTTTAGTTTGAAAGGTTAAATTGCGCTGCAGATAATTTTTTGCTTTGTTTTGAGCAACGCGATACAACCAGGCGACAGGGTTTTGGGGCAAGCCGTTAAACCCCCAGGTTTGCGCGGCGGTAAGGAAAGTTTCGCTGGCAATATCCTCGGCTATCTCCATCTCATCAAACCCAAAGCGCCTGCACAATACCGAGACAATCTTCCGGTATTCCGACCTGAATAAATGTGGTATCAACTCCTGTTGTTCCATAAAACGGAAAGCCCCTGTAAATGTACAGAGGCTTTTTTAGCTTTTAGTGTGTTCCATCATTTTTGGCAATGCGGCGCACTTCCATCGTATTACCTTCGCCCTGCAAAACCGGGCAGCCTTTTGCAAATTCAGCCGCCTCGTCGGCAGATTCGGCCCTCACCACAATAAAACCGCCTATAGTTTCCTTGATCTCGCCAAACGGCCCATTGGTAACCATTTTATTGGCGTGCACCACACGGGCATCATCAAAAGGCAGGCCCGTACCGCTAACAAATTTGTTTTGGGCGGCAATACTGCCAATCCAGTCCATGGTTTGTTTCATCCATATTTGCATTTGCTCCGGCGAGGCTATCTTTGTGCCATCCTCGTGTCTCATAATTAACGCGTACTCGTTCATTTTTTTAAGCTTTAATTGTTACTGAATTTATGAATTATAACCCGATAACAATTGAGGTTTTTGAAATTGGACAAGCGCTGAGAAAATGTGTTCTCTCATTTGATCGCAAGGTTTGAACTCAGGTGTCACCAGCCATCTTTGCTAAATTCTTTTTAAAGCCCCTTAAACGCCTCTGCTGTCATGCCAATGATAGATTGACGGATAGTCTTTAGCCCAAAGTCTTAAGTTCTAAGCCAAAAAAGAAAAAATTCAACTTTAGACTTACGACTTAGTACTGTTGACTTAACACTAAACCACCGCACATCGCCGCAAAATACCTCCATATTGGCGCGATTGCCCCACATGCTTTTGCTTCCTACATTTTAATTTTATATAATTATTTTAACCCGTTAATTTGAAACATCATGAAGCTGCTTCTCACTTCTGCAGGCATAAGCAATGCGAGCATTCATAACGCGCTCGTTGAATTACTGGGGAAACCTGTTGCCGAAGCCCGCGCCATTTTTATCCCTACCGCCATATACGCCATAGCCGGCGGGGCCGATATATCACGCAAGGTAATTTGCGGGCAGTTAGGCGACCCTTTCTGCGATCTGGGTTGGAAATCCTTAGGAATACTGGAACTTACTGCACTACCAAGCATCAAGCAAGAGCTTTGGTTGCCCATGTTGCAGGAGACTGACGCTTTGCTGGTTGGCGGGGGCGATTGCCAGTACTTGTGTTACTGGATGCAGCAATCGGGCCTGGCAAAACTTTTGCCCTCGTTGTTGCAAAAGATAGTGTATGTGGGCTTAAGCGCCGGAAGCATGATCATGACCCGCTTTGGAACCACCTACGGCAACCATAATTTGCCGGCCGGAAGCGATAAGTCGCTGAGCCTGGTCGATTTTGCGCTACACCCCCATTTAGATCATGAATGGTTTCCGACGAATTCTATGGACAATATTCAAAAACTGGCCGCTACGATAGCAGTACCTTCATACGCGATTGATGATCAGACAGCCATAAAAGTGACTGACGACAGCATTGAGGTTATTAGCGAAGGACACTGGAAGCTGTTTAATCCCTGAAACCGGGTGGCGCGGTAAATTCGCCCGTTGCCATTTTTGTCGATTGTTGGAGTTAATTTAGATAGTAGTAAAGCATTTTGAAACGCCCTGTTTAGATATGAGATTTGAGACTTTTGAATTGCTTGTGTAGTGGCTGCTTTTGACTTTCCGACTTCCGGACTTTCCGACTTTCCCGACTCAATCCCGCAAACAATTTACCCCAACTACCTATTACTAACGTATGATTACAGTAGTAGGTATTTTTGAAGATATTACCCTTGCCGATGATGTGTGCGAGTACCTGTTGGGCAACGAGTTTGACGCCGATAGTTTAGACCAGCACACCCACAAAGCCCTGCCCGGCCATGAGGTGCACGAGCCCGGTACCATTGACCGTATAGCCGCGTTTTTTAACCACCTGTTTGATAACCAACACGAGGCCGAAGCCCATGCCACGGCAGGCCGTAACGGCACCATTGTAACGGTGCACGCCCCATCGGCCAGGCTGGCGCAGGAGGCTGTTGATGCACTTAATAATTACGGCGCTATAGATGTAAATGCTTTTGACGAAAATACCACCGGCACACGCAGTATTATGGTGGAGCGGATTGTGGCGGATGATGTGAGGTTACGGGGGATGTGAGTGGTGAGTAGTAAGTAGTGAGTGGTGAGTAGTGAGTGGTGAGTGGTGAGTGGTGAGTAGTGAGTAGTGAGTAGTGAGTAGTGAGTGGTGAGTGGTGAGTGGTGAGTAGTGAGTGGTGAGTGGTGAGTGGTGAGTGTGGCGGCGAAGACTCACCCGGCGAGGCTGCGCCCGCCACCCTCTCTTCGGCTTTGCCGGAAAGAGGGGCCTGGAAGCGTTTTATTTAATTTTTTAGATCAAGTACCAGTCGTTCAAGCCCCTCTTTCCAACGAAGTTGAAGAGAGGGTGCCCCAGCGCAGCGTCGGGCGGGTGAGTCTTAGCCAGCGTTCTTCCCGGCTAATTCCATCTCAAATCTCACGTCTCATATCTCAAATCTAATCCTCAAAACGTTCCTCTTTTCCTGATCCGCATCAAACCATTGGCCGTGGTAACATAAATAACCCCTTTTGAATCCTGCACTACCTGGTAAATTTTAAAGCCGGGGGCGGGCGAGTTGGCGTTGTTGTAGTTTTCCCAGCTGTTTTTTAAATCGTACCGCACCAGGCCCGATTGATCGGTGCCCAGCCATAGTACCTTTTCAAATTTATCGTACATAATGCTGGTTACGTGGTTTGATGGCATGCCCGAGTTTTTGTCGGTTAAGTGCAGCCAGGTGCCATCGGGGCGTAATACCGCAATGCCCTCGTTATCATCATCGGTAGCGGCTTTGGCGGTGCTTATCAGCGAGAAATAGAGGTTGCCCTGCTCATCTTCGGCCGCGCCGGATATACTGGCGTTTTTCAAGGGCGTATCAGATGTGGTAAATGTGGTTGGCAGCAGGTCTTTCTCAATGAGGATGGTGCCTTTTGATGTACCAATCCACAGGCGTTTGTGGTTATCCACATAGGCAAAAGTTACGTTGCTTGAGGGCAGCAGCGGGATGGTTTTTTTGTTAAGCACCACCACTTTATCTTTACGTACCACTACCATGCCATCCCTGGTGGTAAACAGCAACTCGCCGTTGCGGCTTTTTATAATGTGGGTAACGGGGCTTTTTATAAACTTTTTAAAATCGTACACCTGCCAGCCGGCATCGGTGTATTTGTATATACCGTTATCAACATAGGCCCATTTGGCGTTCTCCTTATCAACGGTAACTTCCTGCACAGCCGTTTCGGATGTAAAGGGCGAGTTGTATTCATTAACCGGGTTAAAGGTGGTACCATCAAAACGGGTAAGGCCGTGGGCGGTGGCGTACCAAAGTACATCGGTGGCGTCAACCGCGCTTGATTGGCTCACGTTATCGGGCAGCGGCGAATCGTATTTGGTCCACTTGGTAAATTCGTAGCTGTTGAGTGATGGGTTGGTATATTTGGTAATTGTATTATAAATAGTTGGCGGGCCGGGCGGTTTCATCTGCTCCAGGTCCATCCGCAGCATCTGGGCCGAAATACGGCCAAAGGCTATTTTAAACTGCACATTTACAGATGATGCCACACGTTTGCCATGGTCAACCGCTGCCTTCCACAAGCTGCCGTTCAGCAGGCGGATGATATCGGCCGTTAGCGGGCTGTTGGTAACATCGGTATGGCTCAGCACGCAGCTAAAGCCCGAAGGCTCAACCAGTACCTGGAAAGTGAGCGAGCCATTGGCATCTTTAAACGAATATTTGCGGTTAATACGGTCGCACAGCTGGTCGAGTGTAAACTGGCTGCAGGTAGCTTTGGGGCTGCCGCAGTCGATACAGTAATTTTCGGCGCTGCACAGTTCAATCTTTTGCAAAAAAAGATTTTGCGCGCAAATTACCGCGGGAAACACGAAAACTAAAAAGCAGGTAAGCAGCAATAGCTTACAGGTTTTGGGTGGGTATAACAATGTCAACATTAATTTCATAAAATAAAGAAAGCAAACGCAAACCACCAAACTTATAATAGTTAAATTAGGTTAAAGTTTTGTTACAAAGGGGAACGCCGGCTACGACTCACCCGGCCGACGCTACGCTGGGCCACCCTCTCTCCGGCTTCGCCGCAAAGAGGGTTGAGGAACGAGAAAAACGGTTTTCGCCCCTCTCTTCACCTGCGGTGATTGTTGCACAACGCGACGATAAAAAGTTCTTTGAAATCATTAGTGTCCATTAAAAAATAAAAATTGTTCTTTGAAGTCATTGATAGTCTATTAGTTAAAGGCTCATTTAGCGCGTGACGATTTGAATTGATTAGGTTAGTCGGTCAACCGGCAAAAATGAATCAAGGTAAATACGTTTTCTCACAATTATCAGAGTTTCTTCCCCAGCGTGTATTTGATGGGATTGTAAAGAAGTATGACGGCGATAAGTATGTAAGGCACTTTTCCTGTTGGAACCAGTTGCTCTGTATGCTGTTTGGTCAACTTACAAACCGAGATAGCTTACGTGATCTGATCATTACGTTGGAAGCCCATAGTAAAAAATCATATCATTTAGGTCTTGGAAAAAGCGTGACCCGAAGTAATCTTGCCAAAGTCAATGAAAACCGGAACAGCAAGATATTCGAGGAGTTTGCTTATCACGTGATCGGCATCGCCCGGAATAAACGCGCCAATGAAGATTTTGAGATAAAAGGCAAGATATATGCGTTTGATTCATCCACCATAGACCTGTGCCTAAGTGTATTTTGGTGGGCAAAGTTTCGTAAAGCCAAAGGGGGAATAAAAATTCATACCCTTTTTGACATTACAACACAGATTCCAGCCTTTATACACATTACTTCAGCTTCAGTAAACGACATGAATGCAATGGATCATATCACTTATGAAGAAGACGCCTACTATATTTTTGACCGTGGCTATGTGGACTTTTCCAGGCTGTATAACATTACACAAAGAAAAGCCTACTTTGTGATTCGTGCTAAATCGAGTTTAAAATATCGAAGAATATATTCTGGCAAGGTTGATAAATCCACCGGAGTGCTGTGCGATCAGACAGGAAGATTGACAGGCTTTTACACTGGCAAAGATTATCCTGAAAAGCTGCGAAGAGTAAAGTATTATGATAAAGAGAGCGAAAGGACTTTCGTTTTCCTGACCAATAATATGGAAATAACACCCGCTCAGGTTGCGCTTCTTTACAAAAATCGCTGGCAGATAGAACTTTTCTTTAAATGGATAAAGCAGCATTTGAAGATTAAATCCTTTTGGGGTACCTCTGAAAACGCGGTCCGTATTCAACTCTATTCAGCAATTATCGCCTACTGTCTTGTGGCAATAGTCGCCAAAGACCTGAAAACCGGTCGTTCAACCTACGAAATGTTACAAGTAATCAGCATATCGCTACTGGATAAAACTCCTGTAAATGACCTACTTAAAAAGATAGACTATAAAGATGTCAAAGAACTAAATTGTAACCAGCTGTCACTCAGCTTATTTTAAGTGGACAGTCATGCTTTGAAATATTGATTAAAACAGTGCTTATTAGTAAATTAAAGGCATGCAAGGGAAAAAAGTACAGCAGGAAAGCTTGTTCATTCAGTTTCAGCTTTCAGACTATGTTCCAGCCGATAATTTCTACCGCCGGCTGAAAGGATTGCTCGATTTGGATTTTTTATATAAAGCTACTTCAAAGCACTATGGTAAAGAAGGCCAAAAAAGCATTGATCCGGTGGTATTTATGAAATTGATGCTGGTAGGTTACCTGGAAAATATCAATAGCGACCGTCGCATCATTACCTCGTCGGGAATGCGGATGGATATCCTTTATTTTCTTGGATACAATCTTGGCGAGGATTTGCCTTGGCACTCTACGCTAAGCCGTACCCGTAAGCTGTTTGGCGAGAAAGTTTTTCTTGAAATTTTCAAACAAGTGCTCAAGCTATGCATTGACAAAGGCTTGATTTCGGGGAAGCGGCAGGCTGTCGACAGTGCTTTGATACCGGCAAATGCTTCCAAACAGAGTATGGTTGAAAGGATTGTAATGGAAGATGCATCCGTTTTCAGCCGGGAACTAAATGATAATATAGAAGATGTGCCTGCCAAACCGGAAACGCCGAAAGCAAACAACAAGAATGACCAGGATAAAAAGGATAAAAAAGGACCGACGAATCAAACACATTACAGCCCTTCAGATCCTGATGCCCGCTTAACCACTAAACCCGGAAAACCGATGAGGTTATATTACCGGGCACAGATGAGTGTGGATACCGCCAGTCACTTTATTACCTATATACAGGCTTTTAAGGGGAATGAGACCGATAACACCAGCCTGCCGGAGATGTTGCCGCAGATCATGGACAACCTTTCCGGCGGCCATGTTTCGCCGGCCAGAGAAATCCTGGCAGATACAGGCTATAGCAGCGGTAAGGCTATCAGAGCTTTAACGGCAAACAAACTTAAAGGATATATACCTAACCCCGGAAGTTATAAATCTTCAAGGGAAGATGAAGGCTTTAAGTATGATGACAGATATGACAGATACATTTGTTTAATGGGAGTACAGTTACCCTTCAGACGTGTCGAGTGTGCTTATAACGAACCAACAGTACATAAAAAGATCTATGAATCAAACATCAGCGATTGCAAGAACTGCCCCTTCAAAGAAATCTGTGCCAATAAAAAAGGGTTTAAAAAGCTGGTTGATTCGGCCGATAAGCCACTCTATGAATATATGCGGGAGCGAGTAGAAAGTCCCAAAGGTAAACTAATGAAGTCGCTGCGCTCCAGTACAGTTGAGCCGGTCTTTGGTTCCTTAATTAACTATAACGGTTTAAGAAGGATAAATACTAAAGGTCTTAAACAAGCTAACAAAGGAATGCTTATAGCTGCTGCCGCTTACAATATCAAAAAACTGCTCGCCTGCAAACCCAAGCGGTTAAAAGAGCTGAAAATGCCAGTCATAAAAGCAATAAACGGCTTATTTTACCGAATGTATACTTTATTATTTACTCAGCATTATCTTTCAAATCCAATACTATCGTTTTAATCAATATCTCAAAGAACGTTGTACAGTCTCACGACTGTAATTATTATTAGTTGCGCAACGATCACGACGCAGTCGGAGAGAGGCAGACGGGCGGAGCCTCGTCGGGGTGAGTCGACTCGCCGACATGCGACATATATCATTTCTCCCTTCAAAATCCGCGGATTTCGCTAACCAGGATTGACACGGGAATTAGGCATTTCCTGCTAAATTTTGATACACGGTACAAGCGATTGGGTATTGCTGTTAACGGTATTCGGAGACTTGGACGGCTTCGGGTGCTAAATGGCTTGATGCGGGCAGGCCTATAGTAAAAACAGATCCGCTGCCTTCCTCGCTATCAATGGTAATATAGCCGCCGAGCGCCTCAATATGGCTTTTGACCAAAAATAAGCCCAGTCCCTTACCTTCAATATTTAAATTGAACCTTTTATAGGGCTTAAAAATGCTGTCCCGGTGTTTTATTAAATCAATGCCTATGCCGTTATCTTCTACGGTAACTATGGTACCTGTAACATCATCAACAATAGTGATAGTTACGCGTGGCGAATTGTTTGATCGGTATTTGATGGCGTTGCTCACCAGGTTATAAAATACACTGTACAAATAAGCCTTATGCGAGTAAATGATATGCGAGCCGCCGTGTATAGAAACCTCGACCTCCGTATGGTATATAACATCTTCAAGGTCGGTAACTACCTGGGCTATCAATGCGTTTAAATCAATTTTTTCTTTGGTAAGGGCTGTCGAGCCATCGGTGATGGATACAATTTGGCTTAAGTCTTTTATAACGCTATCCAGCCTGTTCACTACAATTTTTAAATCGTGTGTACATTTGGCTACCGTGTCGGGGTCGTCGCTATCCAGTTCCAATAAATTGGTTATCCCCATGATATTTGCCACCGGCGACCGCAGGTTATGCGATACAATGTATCCAAACTGGTTAAGCTCCTTGTTACGTTCATATAAATCGCCGGCAAACAGTTTAAGCTCCAGTTCTGCCTTTTTTTGTTCGGTAACATCGCGCTGAATGGCCACATAGTGGGTTAAAATGCCCTTGTCGTCCATTACCGGATTAATAGAAAAGTTTGCCCAAAACTCTTCTCCGTTTTTTTTGTAGCTGATGGTGGTAATTTCGCATGGTCTACTTTTACGTAAGGCTATACCCAGGCGCCGCAATTCGGCCACGTCCGATTTTGGGCCTTGCAATATCAGTGGCGTTTTACCCATTACTTCATCGGCATTATAACCCGTCATCCTGGTAAATGCTTCGTTTACATAAACAATGTGCGGTCCCAATCCATCAAACATGTTGGCATCGGTAATTAAAACAGCATCGGTAGTGTGCGTTATTACAGATTGGATTAGTTTTAAATGGTGCACTTCTGTTTTACGTTTGGTAATATCATGCATAGCGCCTACCATCCTTATGGCTTTACCTTTTGCGTTGCGTATGACAAATCCCCTGTCAACAACATAAGCGTAAGTGCCATCGGCTTTCCGGTAGCGGTATTCGTCTTTCCATTTGGTTTCGGTTCCGTCAATTACGGCGTAAATGCCTTTTATTAATTGATCTATATCTTCGGGATGTATATGGTTTGTCCATGAACTGATGTTGCGTTGAATGCTTTCGCTGTTATATCCAAAAATAATTTCGAAGCCCTCGCCCCAATATAAGTTGTCATTTTCCAAATCCCAATCCCAAATAGCGTCTGAAGTTGCCTTGGTTACATAATTATAGCGCAGGTTAATTTCTTCCAGCGATAACGATAAAAGCTTCCGGGGCGTAATATCCTGCACCGTTCCCCGGAAAACTGCCGGCTGATTGCTGTTACCGGCAACCAGTTTGCCAATTTCATGTACCCATTTCATCGATCCATCGGGCAAAATAATACGGTATTCAAAATCTATTTCCCTGGCGTTATTTACGGCAAAGGCCTGCTCCCGGGCAAACCGCTCCCTGTCATCGGGGTGAATGGTTTTATAAAACAGGCTGTAATCGGCCGCGAACGAATCCCTGTCGGCCCCCCAAATGGTATATACCTCGTCAGACCAGTACCTGTTTTTGCCATCCAATTGTACCTGCCAATAGCCTAACCCGGCAATTTTTGTAGCAATACGTAGCTTCTCTTCCGAGTTTTTTAGTTCGTTTTCTGCTTTTAGCTTCTCTGTTATATCATTTATGAGTACCAGTGAAGCTTTGCGGCCATTAAACTCAATGACATGACCGGTAACTTCAACGTGTATCAGATCGCCGTTTTTTTTAAGGTGCCGCCAGTTTTTTTTGTGGATGGAGCCATAAGATGCTTCACTTTTTGTGGCTTCATTAATAAGGGCGATATCTTCCGGGGGGCGTACCTGCCTGATGTTTAACTTTAAAAACTCCTCCCTGCTATAGCCATATTTTATCAATGCTTCTTCATTGCAATCCACTATCTGCAGGGTTTCAAAATCCCAGATAAACATGGGCGATGGGTTGTTATCAAAAAGGAGCTTGTATTTTTTTTCAGATTCGGTTAAGGCTGCTTCCTTGTTTTTTTGATCGGATATATCGCTAAAAGCAATAACTATTCCTTTAAAAATGCCATTATCAATAATTGGACTTGAGGAATGCCTGATATTGAACGCCGATCCATCGGCCCTCCGGTAAACATGGTCAAGATTGTGTTGTCCGTTAACGGCCTTATTTACGGTGCATATGGCGCATTCGCTTTCGGGGTATACGTTACCATTTATATGATGATAATGGATAAGGCTATGCATGTTTTTGCCAATGCAGGCCTGGCGCGGGTAGCCAAGCATCTTTGTGGCGGCCTGGTTAATAAATATACAATTGCCTTGGGTATCAATGCCATAGACGCCCCTGTTCAGGGTATCAACAATTTGCTCAAAGTTTAAATCGTGCTGTTCGGCAGGCATCCCGTATATTCGTTTACTAATTGGCTTCTGCCTTTTTTACGCAGGTTAAACGCAACTTGTTGTTATTGTTTGCATTTTAGTAACCGGCCGGTTATAACAGGAGGTGTTTATAAACAGGTTTATTATATTATTGATAATGGCCGGGTTGGCAAATATTAATTATTAAAACAAATGTAACCTTTGTTTAAGCGGTGCGTACAAATCAAAAATGATTAAATTATGGATATTGTTGTAATACTGGGTGCCATACTATTGGGTTTAGGTATTTTATTAATAGCGGCTATTCTGTTTTTTAGCGGGGTAAAATATATTCAAAGAAAATATTACCCCACCTGGAAATTTCCGGATTATATTAGCGTGGGATATGCCGAATACCTGTACAGGAAGTATATAAAAAGAAGTAAATCTTAACCCTGAAATCCAAACCTGCCCTGCAAGATTTAAATTAAAAGATAAGGTGAAGGCTATCCGCCCGCCACAAGTGCATAGCACCCTGAATGGGGGCGGTTTTTATTAATTATTGTTATTGCTGCTGCCTTCCTTTAAATCATCATTATTGATGGTTTTTTTAGGTTTTTTGGGCTTTTGAACAGACATGCCACCAAATTTATAAGTAAACGTTACCTCGATGCTGCGGTTGTGCATTATGTTTACGGCATTCTGGTTAATGTTGCCCGAATTAACAACGGTAGGTATTCTGAAGCCGTTAGTCAGAAAGTTATCTGCGCCAATGCCAATGCTGCCTTTTTTGTTGGCAAACTTCCTGTTAAAACTTAAATTATATACTCCGAAACTTCCCTGGTAACCCTGTAGCTGTATTTGGCGCGAACGGTGGAAGGCAAATGCCTGTACCGAGTACTTGTCTGACAGGTCATAGCTGCCAAATATGCGGTAGTTGGCCACCCAGCCATGGTTGGATGCCCGGAAAAGCGGATCGGGGTCCTGGTTATCCAAATCAAGGTAATACATATCAAGGCCGCCATTAAGGCTTAGCTTGCTGGTGAGGGTAAGGTTGGCCGATAGGCTCATACCATAGGCATTTTGCTTGCCCAAATTTTGATAGCTGGTTTTTATGGTATCGCCGCTGCTTGTCCGGATGGTTTGGATAGCATCGTTGGTATTGCGCATAAATGCCGAAATATTGAAATGGTTGCTTTTAATATTGGTGCTGTAGGCCAGTTCAAAATTGTTGGTAAACTCGGGCTGCAGGCCAGGGTTACCGCTGGTTATATTCAGTGGGTTGGATGCCTGGATATTGGGGTTTAAAAACTCGATGGATGGGCGCTGAATGCGGCGGTTGTAGCCCAGTTTAATCATATCGCCATTATCAAACTTTTTGCTGATGTTGAGGCTGGGTACCAGTATGCCATAGTTGGGAATGGTAACTGCCTGCCCGCTCAGGAAATCGGCGCTGATGGAGGTATACTCGTACCGGGTACCTGCTTTAATGGTATAATTCTTAAAAGGGTTAAAGGTAAATGATAAATATCCCGATGCCACATTTTGCTTGTAGTTAAACGCGTTTGACAGGCTGGCCGATGATACCGGCTGATAATTTAGTGAGCCGTCGGCTGCCGACAGGTACGTGTAATCGCTGGTTACTGTTCTGATAATATCCTTGGCGCCAAATTCCAGCAGCTGGTTTTTGGCAAGCGGTGTTTGGTAATCGGCCTCCAGGGTAAGCTCCTTATTAACGCTGTTGTTATTATTTTTTAATCCGCCAATTGACGATCCATCGCTTTGATCAAGAAAAATACTTTCAAAATTATTGTGGCGGTTATTCTGGCTGTACTCTGTCAGGAAGCTGAATTCGCGCTCGGGCTTTTTGCCGGTGAGGGTATAGGTTAACGTAGCATCAACCGAAGTGGAGTTGTTGGTGATATTGTTTTTTTGTAGGGACGAACCGGTAAGTACGTCATTCAGATAGCTATTGGTCAAAAAGTTATCCTGTACAGTTGGGTGGTTGTTGGCGCCAAATACCACGCCAAGGCTAAGTGAATTGTGCTCGTTAATATCATAATCAACCCCCGCGTTATAACGGGCAAACAAAAATTTATTATGCGTATTGGCCGATTGTGTGGTGAGCAGGGCATCGCCCGAGGTAAGGCTGGTTATGGTTTGGCTATTGTTAAACTCGCCGGGGATATTGTAACCTGTACGGCCAAAACCACCCAACGAAAAAGTGAGCTTTCCTGTTTTGTAGCCGCCGTTAAGGCCCAGGTCGGCGCCGCGTGTGCCGGCTGCCGAGTTTAAGTTTAGCGTAAGCCCCTGCAGTGTGTTTTGTCTCAGGATGATGTTGATGATTCCGCCCGATCCTTCTGCATCGTATTTGGCCGATGGCGAAGTGATCACCTCCACGCTTTTGATCAAATCGGCGGGGATTTGCTTTAATGCGTCAGATACGCTTGCCGAAGCCATGGCCGAGGGCTTGCCATTGATAAGCACTTTAATGTTTGCGCTGCCACGCACGCTCACATTACCGTCAAGGTCAACCGATACCATGGGTACGCGTTTCATTACATCTGTGGCATCGCCGCCGCGGGCAGTCAGGTCGTTTTCGGCGTTGTATACGGTGCGGTCTATCTTCTCTTCAATCAATGCTTTTTTGCCGGTAACCTGTACTTCTTTCAACAGCTTACTATCGGGACTGAGTAATATACGGCCCAGTTTAAGCATGCCGCCATCTACTTTAATATTGGCGATGGTTTTATTGGCATAGCCCAAAAAGTTTATCCTTAAGCGGTAAGTGCCGGCAGGTAATTTATCAATAGTAAATTTACCGTCGGTGGCGGTTATGGTGCCGTTTACAACCTTGTTACTTGCCTGGTCAAAAACAGATACGGTAGCATAATCTACCGGTTTCTGGCTCACCGAATCGATAACAGTACCGGTAATTCCCGTACCTGCATCGGTAATTAGGTTAGCAGCCTTTACCATGGTGAAAGGTAAAAGGAACAAGAGCAGGAATTGTAATTTTAGTTTCATGCCCCAAATAAAAACCAATACAACCGTTTGGTAAAACGCGATAGACGGGCGTAAAGAAATAATCGACCACGGGGCAAATCACCGGGATGTAGGGGTGTTTAAGTATAGCGGGTAGCGCTTCATCGGCACAAATGGGCGATTGGTCGATAATTTCGATTAACCGGCTATGTTAATGGATAGTGATGTTTCGTATGTTCAAGATCAGCGAGCTTTTGTTTTAGTGCATTGCTCCAGTATGTCGACGCAATTGGGCAATGAGAAAAAAACTTTATCTATTTTTGTACTGATGAGTTATAACATAGGTACTGCAAAGCTGGAGGAAAACATTACTATCAACGATTACCTCCAATACCCCATCTGGATGAATGCTTTTAATGTGGAGGGGGCTACCGACCAGCAATATTATCAGCGCCCAGTTATTAACACTACAAATGTTACTGCTGATATGGTTGATCCTTTTATCACTTTAAAAATAAAAGATACTGCTTACTATGTTGCTGCCCAATACTATTTCCCTTCCCAAATATTAACTAAAATAGCGGTATGGGCGGCGGATGGCTGGGCGCTTTTTGAGAGTATACCCGAATTGCAGGCTCCTATCCTGTTAGTTGCTGTACCAATGATTGATGGGGTAGCAAACGTTACTTTTGAGGTTAATGTTGAATTGGATTATGGTGTTAAACTGCCGTAAGCGCGCTCTCTTGCCACAATTCTTTTGTTTTTAAAGCTTTAATGTTCGAATAAATATATTTATTACATTGATGGCATGCTTTAAAAACACTTTAATATTAAAAGCTGTAATACATATATTGGCGCGTATAGATATTTGTTGTAACCAATAATGTATTTAAACGTTTAATTTAATAAATAATTTAACGCGAAGCTAATGCGGCACGGAGCTTTACGGATAGCCCTTATTTATATCATTATTAGTTTGCTCTGGATCACTTTTAGCGATCGTTTGCTGTTTTATCTGGAGCATAACTTTACCGGCGAACAGGTTTTATTCATTAGCAGTGCCAAAGGGTATTTTTTTGTAATTGCCGGCGGGGTGTTTTTGCATTACCTGATAAAAAAGAACGACGCAAAGCTTAAGCAAGGCGAAACCCAGTACCGCAATATGTACGAGGCTAACCCGGTGCCTATGTGGATATATGACGAAGCCCTTAATATAGTTTCGGTTAATGACGCCGCCGTGATCACATACGGTTACAGCAGGGCCGAGTTTTTAACAAAAAGTATCCACGATATCCGCCCGCCCGAAGATGCCGGAAAGGCGATCGAGGCGGCCGGGGGCTTAGCGCCCAATCTGAATTTAAGCGGTACGTGGCGGCATATCAAAAAGGATGGCAGCATTATCCAGGTAAGCGTTACATCGCATAAAATAACTTTCAACAACAACCCCAATATACTGGTAATGGTGCGGGATATGACCGAACAGCTATTATTTGAGCAGCGGTTAGAAAAAATAAACCAGGACATTTCAAACAAGAAACAAAATTTAAGAGAAACGCAGCTGATATCAAAGGTGGGCGGCTGGGAGTATTTTCCGGATACCCGGAAGCTGCTATGGTCGGATGAGTTGTACACGCTTACTGGTATTAGCCAGGATGATGAGCGGGAGCCTTTTGATATTTACCTGGAGCATATTTTTCCTGAGGACAGGCCAATGATGATGGCCGGGCTTAACGATTTGATGACCAATGGCAAAACCCTTGATGTAACCCACCGCACTAAAGTGCTTAACGGCGAAACCCGGTATATGCGGCAATTGGCCCGTTTAGAAACGGTACCGGGCATGCCACTAAAAGTAATTGGCTCGATGCAGGACATTACCGAGCTTAAGGAACTTGAAGTAGAAAAAAACAGGCATTTAAGCAACCTTGAAAATACCCTGAACAGCATTAGCGATGCCTTTTTTGCCCTGGATTACAACATGTGCATCACCCGTATTAACCAGGCTTTTAAAGATATCCTTGACGGAAAATTTACCAAAATTGTTGGCGAAAGTATTTTTACGCTCTTCCCCAAAGAGAGGAACCGTATGTACCCTTATTATCAAAAAGCGCTGGAAGAGCGTGTAATTGTACGGATGGAAGAGTATTCGCTGGTGTTAAACAAATGGATCAGGCTGGCCGCCTACCCAACGGATGACGGCGTGGCAGTTTATTTTTCGGACATAACCGAAAATAAATTGAAAGATATTAAGCTTAAAGAAGCCGTAGAGCGGTATGAACTGTTGGCGCAGGCTACCAAAGATGTGATTTACGATTTAAATATACCTGCCGATACCATTGTTTACAATGCCAGCTTAACCCAGCTTATTGATGTTTCTTATGAGCAAATAACCTATAACCTGGAGTGGTGGCGTAGTTTGATCCATCCCGATGATGTTGCCGAAGTAGTAACAAGCCAGCAAAAAATTAAAAGGGAAGGTAAAACCAACTGGGCTTGCGAGTACCGTATAAATTGCGGCAATGGCATATATAAGTATATTATGGACCAGGGATACTTTATTTATAACGAACAAAAGGAACCTGTAAGGCTGATAGGCGTTATTAAGGATATTAACGATTTAAAACAATCTATCCAGGAAAATAAACGGCAGAATGAATTTTTAAAAGAGGTGGCCTGGCTAAGCTCGCATGAGATAAGGCGACCGGTGGCAACCATGTTGGGCCTGATGTACCTGGTAGATATAGCCGAAAGCAATGAGGAGAAAGAAGAAGCACTTGAATTGCTAAAAGTTACTATCAACGAGATGGACGGCATCGTTCACCTGATTCACAACAAAATTAATGATGCTGTTGATTTATCGTAACAGATTATAACAGGCCCGGGGCCTTTATGCAATAAAAAATCCCCCGGCAATTAAGCCGCGGGGATTCAATCAACGAAACCTATAACAAAGTTTTTGTATTACTGTCGCGTCAACGATAAATTGACGGATAGTCTTTAGCCCAAAGTCTTAAGTTCTAAGCCAAAAAAAATTCAACTTTAGACTTACGACTTAGTACTGTTGACTTAACACTACCAGAACTTGGCATAAAGCATGGTAAGTAATAACAGCGTAACTATAATTAATGCCAGGGTTTGTTTATCAACCTTAAACATAGCACGCGGAATATCAAAAGCTTTAGGATTGATTTTTGGCCCGGCCAGGCTGATGATCACCATCACAATAATGGTAAACATGAACGATAGGCCCATACAAATCAGGAATGGAATTTCCCAGCCACCTTTGCCATTAGGGAAGGCTGTGTACAGGATGGTTTCGTGACCAAATAAAGCCGGTGCATAGTTATTAAACAGTACCGACATAGCAAAGCCGGTAAGGATACCCGCGATGGCTGCCGCGCCTGTAGTACGTTTCCAGAAGAACCCTAAAATGAATATGGCGAAGATACCCGGGCTGATAAAGCCGGTGTATTTTTGGATAAAGGTAAAGCCACCTTCGCCGCCAATACCTAAAAGATCTTTCCAGGTAAGGATGATGGAGAATATAAGGGCAGCAAGAATCGTGAGCTTACCCACCCAAACCATCTTTTTCTCGTCGGCATCCTTAACCATGTGCTTTTTATAAATATCCAGCGTAAAAATGGTAGATATACTGTTGGCTTTACCAGCCAATGAAGCCACAATAGCCGCAGTAAGCGCCGCTACCGAAAGGCCTTTAAGCCCGGTAGGCAAAAAGCCCAATATAGCCGAGTACGCATTATCCGAATTGAAATGTCCACCCGATGCCATTTCGTGTTGCAAGCCACCATTTTTGTATAATACATAAGCTGCAATACCCGGTATTACCACAATGATAGGCATGGCCAGTTTCATCAAACCGGCAAACAGGATGCCTGTACGTGCGGTTTTTAAATCGGCACCTAAAGCACGTTGGGTAATGTATTGGTTACAGCCCCAGTAGTTCAGGTTCACAATCCATTGGCCTGCAAAATACATGGCTATGCCCGGTAGTGCCAGGTACTTGGTAATTTCGGCTTGTGGCGCGTCTGGTTTTGGTTTAGCCATCATCATTTTAAAGTGCTCGGGCGAGTCTTTAAACATCATTTTTAAACCGGCTATAGCATCTTTGCCTAAACCAAAATGATCGCTCACCAGCGTTAAGGCTATGTAAGTGGTAGCCAGGCCACCTATTACAAGCACCAATACCTGTATTACATCGGTAAAGCCAATAACCTTCATACCGCCAAGGGTAATGAATAAGGCAAACACAGCCAGCGCAATGATGATATTGTGCATCGAGCTAATGTCGCCGCCTATCAGGTTATTAATGGCCAGTGCGCCCAGGTATAATATACTGGTAAGGTTAACAAATACGTATAAAAACAACCAGAAGATGGCCATAATAAAGCTCACCGTTTCGTTATACCGTGTATGCAAAAACTGCGGCATCGTGAAAATCTTGTTCTTCAGGTATACCGGGATAAACCATACGGCCACTATAATGAGCGCTATTGCTGCCACCCACTCGTAAGCCGCCACAGCTAAACCAACCGCGAAACCTTGTCCGCTGGTGCCGATAAATTGCTCGGCCGAAATGTTGGATGCAATAAGCGAGGCCCCGATGGCCCACCAGGTAAGCGAACCCTCGGCCAAAAAGAAATCATGACTCGCCGATATGCTGGCCTTTTTTTTGCGGCTGTACACCCAGTAACCATAACTGGATACCACAATAAAATAGATCACGAATATGACGTAATCAATGGTTGAAAATTTGTTCATAAATTGGGTTTAAATTTGTTTTATTGTATTTCGTTCTCTCTTTTGCTTTTTTATATAAAACACACAACCTGAATCCCATCGTGGGTTGTGTGTTTAGTATTATTGTTTTTAAACTATTGTCATCCTGAGGTACGAAGGATCTATTCTACGCCATGCCTGATCGACAGAACAGTTCGCGAATAGATGCTTCGTACCTACCCATGACAAGTTTCATTTTCTGTCATCCTGAGCGATAGCGAAGGATCTATTGTAAGCCATGCATAACCGATAGAAAAGTTTGTGAATAGATCCTTCGTACCTCAGCATGACAGTATTTTATTACTGTTTGTTATAATCCTTAATCCTTCAATCCTTACTTCCCCGGGCGTTGCCTTTGGCCCGGGCTATCCGCTCATACTGCACAGGCCTTAATCACGGGCCGGTATCCGCTGCTATCCCTAACGCGGAAACTTCGTTATAAATATGTCATTGCGAGCGTAGCGCGGCAACCTCGTTGCATGCACAGCGGATCTGCACAGTTCGCGATTGCCGCGCTACGCTCGCAATGACATGGTTGTTGTGAGGCTCTAAAGCCGACATGTCATCCCTTTTTTTTCAGGATCATCCTGATATGTCCTCGCAATGACATCATTCGTTTTATCGCTCGTATAACACACCCCTGCCCCCGCACTTTTCCATCCCGCCCCCTCTCAAGAGGGGAACTAAAAATAAAGCTGCAAATCAAAGCCCTCTCCTTTGGAGAGGAGTTAGGTGAGGCTTCTTCTTCCTATTTATAAGCAACCTCGTTCCACAAAATCTCATTTCTGAATTGTGGTATGGTTGTGTCCTTGCCAATCCTTAAAAATTCAATGCCCGCCATATCAGCAAAATCCTGCATATGCTCGGCTGTTAAATTCTGGCTGTAAGCGGTATGGTGAGCGCCGCCGCCGTAAATCCAGGCTGCACAGCCGGTTTTCATGTCGGGCAGTGGTTTCCAAAGTACACGGGCTACAGGCAGGTTTGGCAGGTCTTCAACCGGTTCAACGGCTTCAACCTCGTTCACCAGCAGGCGGAAACGGTTGCCCATATCCACAATTGATGCATTTAGCGCTGCACCGCCGGCCACGTTAAATACCAAACGCGCGGGATCGGCTTTGCCGCCAATTCCCAGCGGGTGAACTTCTAACGATGCCTGGCCATTAGCTAATGACGCGTCAACCTCCAGCATATGCGATCCTAATACCAACGCATTGTTAGGGTCAAAATGGTAGGTATAATCTTCCATGAAGGCGTTACCGCCTGGCAGGCCGGCACCCATCACTTTAAATGCGCGTACCAGGGCCGCAGTTTTCCAATCGCCTTCGCCGGCAAAGCCAAAGCCATCGGCCATCAGGCGCTGGGCGGCAATACCTGGCAGCTGGATCATGCCGTGCAGGTCTTCAAACGTATCCGAGAAGCCTTTAAAGCCTCCGTCAACCAAAAATTTGCGCAACCCCAACTCAATCTTAGCGGCATCATATACCGACTGATGTTTAGCCCCGCCTTTTTTAAGGTCGTCGGCCATGGTGTAGGTGGCCTCATATTCTTCTATCAGTTCGCTAACCGATTCTTCGCTTATCGCGTTAATCACCGCAACCAGGTCGCCGATACCATAAGTATTTACCGAGAAACCGAATTTTAATTCAGCCTCTACTTTATCGCCATCGGTAACGGCTACAAAACGCATGTTATCGCCGAAGCGTACAAATTTGGCGCCTTGCCAGTCGTACCAGCCGGCAGCAGCGCGGGTCCAGGTTTCAATCTGGGCCAAGGCTTCGGGATCTTGCCAGTGGCCAACAACCACCTTACGGTTCATGCGCATACGCGACACCATAAAACCAAACTCGCGGTCGCCATGGGCGCTTTGGTTCAGGTTCATGAAATCCATATCTATACTGCTCCATGGAATATCGCGGTTATATTGGGTATGCAGGTGCAGCATCGGTTTTTTAAGGATGCTTAACCCACGGATCCACATTTTAGCCGGGCTAAATGTGTGCATCCAGGTAATGATACCGATACAGTTTTCGGCCACGTTGGCAGCCTGCAGGGTTTCATAAATTTCTTCAGTCGATTTTACAACAGGTTTGTAAACCACACGAACGGGGATATTGCCGGTAGCATCAATGCCTGCAGCTATTTCCTGCGAGTGTTCGGCAACTTTTTTCAGCGTTTCTTCCCCATATAAGTTTTGGCTTCCTGTAATAAACCAAACTTCAAATTTTTTAAGATCGATCATTTTATAATTAGTGATTTATTGAATTAATGAATTATTGAGTCATTGTATTATTAAATTACTGCTTGATTAACTATTGAATAAAAAATTAAAATCGCGATACATGCTTGTTAATGGTTTTATATTCAATAATTCAGTCAATCAATAATTCAATAATTATTATTTTGCCGGCGATAACCTTAATAACGTCGCGCCGTGCAGGTTAATGTTTTGCTGGTAAGTTTTATTAAACTGGCCAACATCTTGTTTTTTCCACAAGTCGCGCACCTTTACTTTGCCTTTAAGGCCCAATGCAGCAAAATCAACCGCAACGCCTTTATTTACATCGCCAATGTTAAAAAGGGCCACGTAAACATCTTTGCTGCCGGGGATGGTGGAATACCAAACCATGGCGCCATCTTTTTTATACAACTGTTTGGGATTGGCCCCTTTTTGGTTGGCTGCCAAAACCTCATCGTTGGTAAATAGCTTTAGTTCAAAGTCGCGGTTCTCGGGCATGTTGCCGCCAATCATTAACGGCGAGCGGAAAATGCTCCAAAAGGTCATGTGGGTAATTTCTTCATCCTGGGTAAAGCGGCTGTAGCGCTCCTGCCCAACAGGGCCGCGTTTACTTAGCTTGCCAATTTGTATCATATCGCAATCGGGCCAATGACCGGGGCCGCTTACACCTTCCCAGCTTTTGGCATAATCAAACATGTGCAATATCTCTTTCCAGTTATCCCAAAAATCATCGGCCATGCGCCACATATTGGCATATTGGGTAGCGTGTGCCGCCTGTGCAACCGGAGTTTCGCCCGGCGAAAGGCTTAATACTATCGGCCTGCCACAATTTTGAATGGCTTTTTGGTAGCCTTCCACCTCGGCATTACTATAAGGGCGCGATAGGTCATCTACCTTAATAAAATCTACGCCCCATGAGGCATATAATTCTAAAATAGAGTTAAGATATTCCTGCGCACCGGGCTTTTTCATGTCCAGTCCGTACATGTGGTTCATCCAGGGGC
Organism: Mucilaginibacter sediminis; assembly: GCF_051903035.1. Lineage (NCBI taxonomy): Bacteria > Pseudomonadati > Bacteroidota > Sphingobacteriia > Sphingobacteriales > Sphingobacteriaceae > Mucilaginibacter > Mucilaginibacter sediminis. The sequence goes on along the minus strand of NZ_CP170602.1, from coordinate 4,137,670 downwards.
ATTTGCTGTTGGTATCGGCCACCATATCGGCAGTGATACCGTTGGTGCCTTTAACAGGTGATTTTGACCAGTATGCTTGCCTTGGAATACCACGCATTACGTGGATGCCAAATTTTAATCCTTTGGCGTGTACGTAATCGCTTAAAGGCTTAAAGCCATTGCCTCCAAAAGCCGAAGGGAATTTGGTAGGCTGCGGCGTTAAACGTCCCCATTGGTCCATAGTAAGCCAGGGCACATAGGAGCCATCCTGCAAGCGTAATTGAAACGGGTTACCAATATTGCTGCCCGGCGGGTTATCGTACGACCATAAAAAATCGACCACAATGTACTCCCAGCCATGTTGCTTCAGGTTTTGGGCCATATAGTCGGTATTGGCCTTTACTTCATCCTCATGTACAGCCGAGCCGAAGCAGTTATAGCTGTTCCAACCCATAGGCGGCGTAGCAGCAACGGTTTGTGCCGATGATGCCTGTGCTCCCAGCAGACCGGCTGCCAGTATAATGATATAGCGTAATGATTTCATAATTATTGGCCGTAGTATGAGTTTGGTCCGTGTTTACGCTCAAAATGTTTTTTGATAAGCGAGTCCTTTAAACGTGGGGCCTGGTTATTAATTTGCTCGGTTAAGTAGGCCATTTGGGCAACAGCTTCTAAAACGGCGCTGTTATAAACGGCTTTATGTGCTGTTTTGCCCCAGGTAAATGGCGCATGGTTGCCTACCAACACCATTTCTACTTCGTTATAATCCAGGCCGGCAGCTGTAAAATGATCCATGATCTGGAAACCGGTTTGGTACTCGTAGTCGCCCTCAATCATTTCATCGCTCATAGGCGGTGCACAAGGGATGTCGGCTGTCAGGTGGTCGGCATGTGTGGTGCCGAAGATAGGAATATCACGTTGCGATTGCGCCCAGGCAGTACCATAAGTGGAGTGTGTATGCACAATACCCCCAATGTTTGGCCAGTGTTTATAAAGTACGGCATGGGTTTTTGTATCTGACGATGGGCGCAGATCGCCCTCTACAGTAACCCCATCAAAATCAACGATCACCATTTTCTCGGGCGATAGATCTTCGTAAGGTACACCGCTTGGTTTTATAGCGAAAACGCCCAGTTCCCTATCTACAGCGCTTACGTTGCCAAAGGTGAAAAGCACCAGCCCCAATTTGGGCAGCTGCATATTGGCTTCATAAGCCGCTTGTTTTATGTGTTGATACTTACTCATGCCAAAACAGAATTATCTTTAACGCCGTGGGTAGCTTTTGCAGCTATTTGCTGCGCTATAAAACTGCCTAAGGTTTTGTATTTATTGTAACGGGCCAGGTATAAGGCCTCTTTTTCTTTATTTGGATAATACTCTACATCAAATCCGCGGCCCATACCCTGCATGGCATCCTCAACCGTTGGATAAATGCCGGCAACAACAGCTGCAAACATGGCCGCGCCCAAAGCACAGGTATGTTTAAACTGGTGAATGCGGATAGGCATACCCAATACATCGGCCATCATCTGCATTACAAACGGCGACTTTTTAGCCACTCCACCAATACCAATGATCCCTTTAACCGGGATACCTTCGCTGATAAAACGCTCCACAATGCTTTTAGCCCCAAAGCAGGTAGCTTCGGCCAATGAGCGGAATACGCGCGGTGCATCGCTGCCTAAGCCTAAGCCGGTTATTGCGCCTTTTAATTCCTGGTTGGCATCCGGTGTACGGCGGCCGTTAAACCAATCGATAGATAATTCGTTATCAAAATCCAAAGGCAACAAATCGGCCTGGCGGCTTAATTCAGGGATGATCAGTTCGGCCATTTCGGCTTTTAACGCCTCGGCGGTTGCTGTATCTATAATGGCTGACTGCGATAACAGGTTATTTAAAGGCCATAAAAGCACATTTTTAAACCATGCATAAGTGTCGCCAAAGGCCGACTGACCAGCTTCTAACCCTGTCATCCCTGGTATAACCGAGCCATTTACCTGTCCGCAAATACCGGCTACCAGCTTGCCTTCAACCTCAACAGATGGTGCAACCAAAATATCGCAGGTGGATGTACCCATTACTTTACTTAAATGGTATGGCTCAATTTGGCCGCCTACCGCGCCCATGTGCGCATCGAAAGCACCGGTACCTACAATAACATCGGTAGATAAGCCCAATTTTTCGGCCCATTCTGCGCTCAGTGTTCCTGCGGCTTCGTCGGCGGTGTAAGTATCTTTAAATAGCTTACCGGTGATACCTGTCAATAACGGATCAAGCGACGAGAAAAATTCATCGGGTGGTAAGCCGCCAAATTCCTCGGCCCATAAGGCTTTATGGCCGGCAGAACACCGGCCACGTTTAATTTCTTTAACATCGGTACCTCCGGTTAACAGGAATGGGATCCAGTCGCAATGTTCTACCCACGAGTGCAGGGCGTCGCGTACCTGGGCGTCAACCCTTACAATATGCAGTAATTTGGCCCAAAACCACTCGGATGAGTAGATGCCGCCAACATATTTTAAATAATTGATATCAAATTTTGTAGCATGTTCGTTTATCTGGGCGGCTTCCAATACCGAGGTATGGTCTTTCCATAAAATGAACATGGCATTGGGGTTTTGCTCGAAACCGGGGGTTAAAGCTAATGGCGTACCTGTTTTATCAACCGCTATTGGGGTCGATCCGGTAGTATCTACCGATAAACCTTTTACTGCTTTGGCTACTTCGGCTCCGCCTGCCTTTGCAATACAATCTTTTATAGTAGTTTCTAATCCTTCTATATAGTCAAGAGGGTGTTGCCTGAACTGGTTTTCGGCCGGTTTGCAAAATAAGCCTTGCTGCCAGCGCGGATAATTGAATACAGATGAGGCTATTTCTTCGCCGTTGTGCGCGTTGATTAACACGGAGCGAACGGAGTCGGAACCATAGTCCACTCCAATCACAAATTGGTCTTCTCTCATATTGGTTAAATAATTCGTGTTGAAGTAACACTTATTTTTTTACAATAAAAAATTTTTATTAAAAAACATTTAAATTGTTACTGAAACAAGGGGCTTAAAAGCTTAGTTTAAAGTGTATCCGGGTTGGGAATAAAATTCATAAATGCCTGAAATTTAGCATAATAATTTTGCATGTTCAGCTGATAATAGTACGCGCCGCGTTTTGAGCCGGATTTATCTTTATCGTTTAGCTTAATGAGTAAACCCGTGGCCAAAACGCGTTTGCTGAAATTGCGTTTATCAATCTGGGTGTTAAAAACGCTCTCGTAAAGGGTTTGCAATTGCGGAATTGTAAACCTTGCCGGTAAAAGTTCAAACAAAATAGGGTGCATGGCGGCCTTGTACCTGATGCGTTTTTTGGCTGCCTCTACCATTTCCTGCTGATCGAAAATGAGTTTAGGTACGCGTTTTAGCGGGAACCAATCGGCGTGGTAATCTTTACTTAGCTGTATCTCGTATTTATTTATATCTATTAATGCAAAGTAGGTAATTGACACGGTGCGTTCAATAGGATCGCGTTTTGTGCTGCCAAATGTGTGTAATTGCTCTAAATAGACGCCTTCGAGCCCGGTAAGCTGTTTTAAAATACGGTTGGCAGCCTGGTCAAGGCTTTCGGTAACCTGTACAAAACCACCCATCAAACTCCAGTTCCCCTTCTCGGGCTGGAACCCTCTTTTTATCAGCAGAATTTTTAAAGTATCGCCATCAAATCCAAATATAATGCAGTCAACTGCCAGTAAAAGTCGCGTTTGTTTCGAGTATTTTTGCATGTGATGGGGTAAAAAAAAGCGCCAAATGTAATTTTTTTGACCGCTAAAAATCTAAATATAATACCATTTTACTGGCAAAACAGCTTTAAAATTGATTTAGCAGGCTTTATTGGTGTTTGGCTTACACCAATAAAAGTAAAAATATTTTAATTGTTTTTTTCACAATTAAATAAATTTTATTCTACCTTAGATTTTGATTAGGGTGGCCAATTGCCCCAATCACAAAACCAAACACCAAATTATAACCAGTTAAACCGCTCAAAAACTTCAAAGAAGTTTAAAAAAGCGACAAAAACTTTCAGGAATTATGCAAAAAGTATTCAAAAAACAGTACTTATTTTACAGCTTCGCGTTATCGCTATTGGTAAGCTGCAGTGGCCCGGCCGAAAAAAAGGAAGCAGCGGCAGATTCTACATCAACAGTAGCCACCGCGGCACCTGATGCCAAAAACTTTGAGGCTACTATAAACGGCAAGGCTGTTAAGCTTTACACATTAAAAAACAACAAAGGCGCCAGCGTAGCCATCACCAATTATGGCGGCCGCGTTGTAAGCCTGCTGGTACCCGATAATAAAGCAGCTTTAACCGATGTGGTTTTGGGCTATGATAGCGTAAAAACTTACCAAAAGCCTAAAGAACCATTTTTTGGCGCCATTATAGGCCGTTATGGTAACCGCATAGGCAAAGGAAAATTTAGCCTTGACGGCAAAGCTTACCAACTGGATATAAACGATGGTGTTAATACCCTGCATGGCGGCTTTAAAGGGTTTTATGCACAGGTGTTTGATGCCGCGCAACCAAACGACAGTACCCTTAACCTTACTTATGTATCTAAAGACGGTGAAGGCGGTTACCCCGGCACGCTTACAAGTAAAGTAACATACACCTTAACAGCTGATAACGCGCTTAAGATAGAATATACGGCTACAACAGATAAAACTACCATAGTGAACCTTACCAACCATGCCTATTTTAACCTGAACGGCGCGGGCGACTCTACTATTTTAGATAACATAGTGAAAATTGATGCCGACAACATAACACCGGTTGATACCACACTGATCCCGACAGGGAAATTACAGCCGGTAAAAGGCACGCCTTTTGATTTTACTACTGCAAAAGCCATTGGTGCCAACATTAACGATAAGGACGACCAACTGAAAAATGGTAAAGGCTACGATCATAACTTTGCGCTTAATAAGCATGATATCACCAAATCTATAGCTACTGTAAGCAGCCCAAAAACAGGTATTGTGATGGACATATATACCGACGAACCGGGCCTGCAGTTTTATAGCGGTAACTTTTTAACCGGTGCAACCAAAGACGGTAAAGGCGGTAAATCTTACCCGCACCGTTCGGCATTTTGCATGGAGACGCAGCATTTTCCTGATGCGCCAAACCAGCCTGCGTTTGCATCAACCGTGTTAAAGCCTGGGCAAACTTATCATACTACAACCATTTACAAATTCAGTAATAAGTAGGCCTTGTTTAATTAGTGTTATCGTTTGATGATTATTATCCCGAATTGAGATGTTGGATACCGAAATAAAATATCTGCTAAATGATATTGCTTTAAATAACAACAGGGCATCCTTTAAAAGGGTGTACCTGTTTTATTACAGCAAATTATTTTGGTTTGCCAAATCGTTTGTAAAAACCGATGAGGCCGCCGAGGAGATCATAGACGACGTGTTTTTAAACCTTTGGATGCAGCGCGCGAGGCTAACCGATATTGGTAATTTTAGTAACTATTGCTATATGTCGGTTAAAAATAAATCATTAACACATGTTTCAAAAGCGAAGCTGAACCAGGTAAATATTGATGATGTTGAGGTAGACATTGCCGATTCGGCAGCTACAGGCGAAGACCGGCTGATATGTAGTGATACTACAGCGCTTATCAACAATTCGCTCAGTAAATTATCCGACCAATGCAAACTGGTTTTTAAACTGGTAAAAGAAGATGGCCTTAAATATCGCGAAGTTGCCGAACTGTTAGGCCTATCCATAAAAACGGTAGAATATCATATGGGCAATGCGCTGCGGCAAATTTCGGTCGGGATAGTTAACTCGCAAAAAGACCAGCTGCCTGCTCAGGGAAAGGTGGTTTCTGAAAAATAATGGGGGATGGCATCTGTTTATGCTTTCAAAGGCAGCCTGTTTGCCTATGTATGAGTTACAGGGTGGCTAATCTGGCCATAATAAACAGGTCTGTTGCTTCTTTAATTTGGTTGTGATATGCTTCAGTAGCGGTTTCTTTTTCCGCTTTATTTTTTGCTGATCAACTTAAGCTTTAAATACCCACCTAAAATAGATACCGGCGCAAAAATCAACATAGCAAATAGCTGCGTCCAATGGCTGCTGGCAGATGTCAGCATTGAGATGGCTGCCAGCAAAAAGATAACCAAAGCTAAAATGAAATTTAGTGTAAGTTTTGTTTGCCTGGCTATCAATTGCAATATAAATCCGGCTAAAACCGAAAAAAATGTGCCGTAAACTATGGTCAACATTTTAAAAGTGAGTGGCGCATCCTGGTGAGGAGGCTGTGCCGTTAACTTAAACAGCAAAACCGAGCTTGCTGCAAATACAATGTAGCCCACAATTACCGATAATATTTTCCTGGTCATTTTATTATTTTTTAATCAACTATCTGGTATATAAAGCTAAACAGGCTATTGAAAATTGCTTTGTTAACACCACGAAGCTTCCTCGTCAGCCCGCCACCATCGCGTAAGCCCTTACCGGAAAAGTGCCCACACCTTTAAACTTAGGTGGCACGGCGTTAAATTTATAACCATCCGGGGGGAGTTTGTCCAGGTTACATAAATGCTCTACTATTAAAATCCCCGCGCCCAATAAAGTGGTGTGTACCGGCCGGCTTTTGCCTGTAGTATCATCAATGTTATGGCTATCTATACCAACCAATTTTACTTCCTGTTCTTTTAAATATTGGGCAGCTTCGGCTGTAAGGTAGGGGTGGTTTTCAAAATAGGTATCGGTATTCCAGTGTTTGCTCCAGCCGGTAAATACAATTACTGCCTTACCCCGAACTTCTTTATCACGAAAGAAATCGGGGCCAATTGCCGTTACATTGCAGGCATTTATGGTGGTGGCCTCAAGGTTGGCAAATTGTTCTAAAGAAACTTCAGACATATCGGCGCCGTGCTCAAACCGGTGGAAAGGGCAATCAATGTATGTGCCCGTATTGGTTACCATTTCAATTTTTCCTATCTGGAATTCGGTACCGGTTTCATAAAACTCTTTTGATTTTTCGCGGCTTAAATAATCGCAAATGATTGGGGCTGGCAGGCCTTTATAGGTTATCAATCCGTCGAAAATAACGTGGCTGAGATCTACCAGTTTGGGGTTGTTATTGGATTGTTTCATGGACGGGGAAATGATGGTTTTTGGGTGAATTTAACTTGAATACCTTGTTTCTTAAAAAATTCGAACACTCTTCAGATTGGAGATTCCCAGGCAGTGTCTGGGATTTTAATAGCTGACCGAATTTCCTGATAAGATGATCGAATTTATTATTTAATCACTACTATCGTATGAGTAATTAATTAAGTGGTCTTTATATAATTTTACTTTTTGCTATTTCTATCGCTTTGTGTAATTTTTGCTGCAAAATTTCTTGTGAGGGTAATATGGTCAAATAATCGGCAACTCTGATATTGCTTTGATGTAACTGCATTAACTCAACATGCTCTTCATTTTTTCCGGCGCAAAGAATTAAGCCTATTGGTGTATTTTCACCTTCTACTCTTTCATATCTTTCCAGATAGCGTAGATATAACTCCATTTGTCCCTTGTAACCTGCTTCAAATTCACCAATTTTGAGATCTATGGCCACAAGGCATTTCAATCGGCGATGAAAAAATAACAGATCAATGTAGTAGTCGCGATTATCAATAGTAATCCTTTTTTGCCGGGACATAAATGCAAAGTCTGATCCCAACTCTATGATAAAACGCTGTAGTTCTGCTATAATTGAAGTTTCAAGGTCCCGCTCAGAATAAGTATCAGCCAATCCAAGGAAATCTAAAAAATACGGATCTCTAAAAACGAGATCAGGGGTTACTTTCTCCTCGGCTCTGAGCGTATCTAAATCATTTTGAATTGTTTCTTCGGGTTTTCTGCTTATTGCAGTTCGCTCATACAACATAGATTTAATGCGTTCCTGTAGTTGCCTGGATGACCACTTTTCAAGCTTACACACCTCAACATAAAAATCTCTTTTTAATGAGTTTTCAATAGGAATTAACATTCTTAGATGTGTCCAACTCAATTGTCTACGCAGCGCGTAGACAATCTCTATATCGGGAAAGACCTCGGCAAACTGGATACAAAGCCTTAAATGTTTTTCGCCCCAGCCTTTGCCAAAAACTTCAGTCAATTGCTGAGATAGCATAACAACAATTTGTTTGCCATACTCAGCCCTTGAGTTTTGCAGAACCTCTTCATTAATCCGTTGGCCAACTTTCCAATAAAGCAATGTAATTTCGCTGTTGACAGCCAAAGCTACATCAAGCCTGCTACTATCAATCAGGTTCTTAATATCGTTAGTTATTGGTTTTATACGGTCTATGTCGCTCATTATAAATAGTAATACTAACTTTTTAATTATTTGATTGCTAACGTATACAAAAAGACCATCACACGCAACTTCACTTATAAAAAAAGCGAAACAGTAACCCAAACGCCAAATAGAGGGCGTTTGAATTAGCCGGACATACCACAATATTTAAAAAAATAATTTTCATTTCCCACCAGGGTGTTGCCATTAATTACAGTCTTTACAATTAGAGAGACGTAAATAATGATCAACAATATCTGGATACTTATTGGTAAAAAGTTAAGTGGGGAGGCTACCGCCGAAGAGCTGGCCGAACTTGAAGAACTTTTGCGGCAAGGCGGTACCGATTTATACCCGGTTGATTTACTGGAAAATTTATGGCGCGAAGAAAATAAAATAAAAGCCGACGACAAGTTGGAAGCTAAATGGGCTGCCTTTGAAGATAAACTTGACGTAGCCGATAAAGCAGAGGCCGACGAGTTGGCCCAATCAGAAAACCAGGAGCACGGTAAATCCAGATCGGGCATTATTAAGTTTCTTAAGTTTTTTTCGATGGTAGTGGCCGCTTGTTTTGCGTTGGTGTTTATTTTGATAAACAAAAAAGATGTAACAGGTCCTGTTAAGTCAAACCAAATAACCGCTCCACAAAACGGGATCAGTAAAATTCAGCTGTCTGATGGCACCAGGGTATGGTTAAACGCCGGTAGTAAACTAATTTACGATGCCAGCTACGGGCTTGAACAAAGAAAAGTTAGCCTGCAGGGCGAGGCGCTGTTTGATGTGGTTAAAGATGCTCAACACCCGTTTATAGTTACCACATCAACAATCAGCATTAAAGTACTGGGTACCCGATTTAATGTAAGGGCCTATAACAACGATAAAACATCCGAAGCATCGCTGATACATGGGCGTATAGAATTAACCATTTTAAAAACCCCCGAGAAAAAGATTATTTTAAAAGCCGCCGATAAGCTCACCATTAATAATGAGCAGCCTGTTTTAACCGGCAAGGCTTTAGTGCCATCAGATAAAAGCATAACCGAAGAAACGCCATTGATGGTTTTGGGGCAGATTCATCAGGCAAAAAAAGACACGCTGCCTTCTGAAGCCCTGTGGGTTGAAAACAAGCTGGCCTTTGACGCCGAAGACTTTGAAAGCCTGGCCAAACAGCTGGAACGCCGCTATAATGTTACCATTGTTTTTAAAAACGATGACCTGAAAAAATTAAGGTTTACCGGCAAGTTTAAAAACGAAACCATAGCCAAAGCTTTAAAAGCACTTAAAACAACAACCTACTTCCATTATAAAACCGACAATAATCAAGTTTTAATTTATTAACCATTAAACCATTAATCAAATAGCCTATGCTTAAATAAGTATCTAAACTGAAAACCAAAAAGCGGAAGAATGTTCCACCATTCCCCCGCTAATACGGTAAAAGTTAACTACCAGCCCTTTTGAAAACCAAATAGTTAAAACAACCTTAATGCTAAATTATGAAAAAAAATGTACCCCGCATTAACCAAGTGCGGTTAAACCAATTTTTGAAAATATTTCTTATGTTTAAATTTATCCTTGCCCTGGTGATTGTATCGTCATTTCAGGTTTTTGCAAAAGGATATGGCCAGACAGTTATCAATGTTAATTTCCAGAATGTTACCTTAAAGAAGGCGTTCAAGGAGATCGAAAAAAAATCTGACTACCGCTTTTTGTATAACGACGATATACTGGCAAAAAATGAATTGCCCGCCAGTCTTAACGTTGCCAATGCATCGTTAGATGAAACAATGGCCGCCCTGCTTGCCAAAACCAACCTGGTTTACAAGCTGAGCGAAAATAACCTGGTGATACTGTCAGAAAAAGGTGCCACAGTATCGATACTTACCGTAACCGGTAAGGTTACCGACGAGGCTGGTATGCCTATGCCCGGCGTAAGCATCAAAGTAAAAGGAACAAGCGCCGGTTCGCAAACTGATGTGCAGGGAAGGTATGTACTGAACATTCCGGATGCCAGCGCCAGTAACGTGGTGTTGGTGTTTTCGTTTATAGGATATACTACGCAGGAAGTACCGTTAAATGGCAGTTCGTCGCTTAATGTTCAGCTTAAAGCATCGTCAAATTCATTAAACGAAGTTATTGTTGTAGGGTACGGATCGGTAAAAAAGAAAGACCTTACAGGCTCTGTATCGGTAGTAAACGTTGATAATGCCAAAAAAACAGCATCATATGATGTGGCCAAGCTATTACAGGGCCAGGCAGCCGGCGTAAGCGTACAGGGATCTGGCGAGCCGGGTGGTTTTGTACAAATCAAAATCAGGGGTATATCTACATTTGGCAACAATAGCCCCCTGTTTGTTATTGATGGCGTACCCGTTGATGCCCCGTTTGATTTCCCTACCGATAATATAGAAACCATACAGGTATTAAAAGATGCATCCGCAGCTGCAATTTATGGTTCGCGTGCTGCTACAGGTGTAGTTATTATCACGTCTAAAAAAGGAAAATCGGGTCCTTTAAGAGTTAATTATAACGGCTACTACGGCCTGCAAAATATTGCCAAACGGATGGATGTTACCGATAGGGTGGGTTATCAAAAAATAACTACCGCAGCGGAGTTAAATGCCGGCTTAACCATAGCCCCGGCAAATGACCCTTCAAACGCCGCTTTCATCAGTAAAACCAATACCGACTGGCAAAAGGAAATGTTTAAAACCGGTAAAATACAGGATCATAACCTGAACTTATCTGGCGGCAGCGATGCTATAAGCTATAATGTTGGCCTTGGGTATTTTGATAATACCAGTACACTATCGGGCCCGCAAAGCTACAAGCGTTATAACTTTACAGGAAGTTTCCAGGGTAAAAAAGGCATATTTAGCTTTGGTGGTAAAACAGCTTACACCCAATCGCACAAAAATAACCCGGCTATTACAAGTTCGCACGCGGTATTTGGCGGCGGCCTTACCAGCATGCTGACCGCTATACCAACTATGCCGGTTTATGACCCTAACAGGCTGGGTGGCTACGGGGGCAGCGATAACGTAACGCAAAGGGCTATTACCCTTAACGTTATTGGTATGAATAACCTGGTAACCGATTATAGCAACCGTAACAGGATGTTTGGTAACTTTTGGGGCGAACTGGAACTGGTTAAAAACCTTAAATACAAGGTTAACGTAAGCTACGACCGTACCGATTATGAGAACTTCCATTACGAACCATCATACGACCTTGGTTTTTACTACCTGAATACCAAGTATTACCTTAATGATCAAAACGGTAACGCGCATACCGGCCTGGTTGAAAATACCTTATCGTACCAGTTAACCGCAGGCAAACATAAGCTGGATGTTTTGGCGGGTACATCATACCAGGAAGATCATAACCAGTTTGTTACCGGTACAGCATCGGCCGCCGGCAGCCTTCAGTTTTTTACTTTTGGCTCCATTGCCGATCCAACCTCAAAAGGGTTAGATGGTTATAAAGATGCCAGCACATTATTATCATACTTTGGCAGGTTAAACTATAATTACGATAGCCGTTACTTGTTAACCGTAAACTTCAGGCGGGATGGTTCATCAAGGTTTGGATCTGCCCATCATTATGGTAACTTCCCTTCGGTTGCCGTAGCTTGGAATGTAGGCAACGAAAAGGCTTTCCATCTGCCATCATTTATCAGTAGTTTAAAACTAAGGAGCGGTTACGGCTCATTAGGGAATCAAAATTTTGGTAACTACCTTAATACAGGTTATATAAATGGCAATGCCAGTTATGTTTTTGGTAATACATTGGCCCCGGGGGCAGCAGTAATTTCAGTGGCCGATCCAAATGTTAAATGGGAAGCAACAACTACGAGCAACGCTGCTATTGATTTAGGTATTTTTCAAGAGAAGCTTACATTTACTGCCGAGTATTTTTATAAAAAAGCAACCGATATTTTAGCCAGTATTCCTTTGCCTTTATCGGTAGGTTCGGTTCCTAATACAGTAGTAACCAATGCAGCATCCACACAAAACAAGGGCGTTGAGTTTACGTTGAACTATCACGAAAATATTGACAAACTACAGTTAAATATTAAAGCCGATGTCAGCACGCTTAAAAATAAAGTATTAAAATTGGGCGGTACCAACAACCCTATATACGGCGCGGGCAGTAAAACTGAAGTTGGCCGCGAAGTAGGCGAGCTATATGGCTTTGTTACTGAAGGCATTTTCCAAAACCAGGCCGATATTACCAGTCACGCTACTCAAACATTGGCCGCGCCAGGCGATGTTAAATTTAAAGACGTTAACGGCGACCATGTGATTACTGATGCCGACAGGGTTTACCTGGGTTCGGTAATTCCAAAACTTTACTACGGCTTAAACGTGGGGGCATCGTACCAAAACTTTGATGCATCGTTTTTTCTGCAAGGCAGCGCTGGCAACAAGGTATTTAACGGTGTGTATCACGACCTGATGGTTGGCCAGTACGGCAACTCATCAACAGCCGAACTGAATTTCTGGACCCCGACAAACACCAATACCAACATACCGCGACCAATCATTGGCGACCCGAACGGCAACTCGCGCTTCTCTGATCGTTTTGTGGAAAGCGGCAGCTATATCAAATTACAAAACGCGCAGTTAGGTTATACCATACCTAAAAATATTTTAAATAAAACACATGTTTTCAGCAGCTTAAGAGTGTATCTGTCTGGTCAGAATTTATTGATCATTTCTAAATACCGTGGCTACGACCCTGATTTTATAAGCGACGGTTTATTTAGCCGTGGTTATGATTATGGATCGTTTCCAAATCCAAGAACGGTTATGTTAGGTGTACAGGTAGGATTGTAAAATTTATTAAAAACAGAGTCATGAAAACAAACACAAAATATTTTATATGGGCATTCGCAGCTGTAGTATGCCTTAGCGCCTGTACTAAGAAGTTAGACCAGGTAAATCCAAATCAGCAAACAGCAGCGTCATTCTGGAAAACGCAGGCCGATGCTATCGCTGGCTTAAATGCCGCTTATGGCAGTTTAATTATTGATGGTACTTACATGCGTTTTACACCGGCTATGCTGGATATCAGGGGCGATGATGTACGCAGCAACAGCCCATGGACAGCATTTTATAACATTGGCCGTTTTGCATTAGGTACTGCCGATGGGGCTGGCTACGGCTGGGCTTATGGCGCATATTACGAAGGTGTTGCCCGTGCCAACCAGGTGCTGGATAATGTGCCCAACATTACAATGGATGCCGGCTTAAAAAGCCGCATACTTGGCCAGGCCCATTTTTTAAGGGGATTGTACTTTTTTCACCTGGTTAACTTTTTTGGCAAGGTATCGTTGCCTACCCATTATGTAAAAACATCGGCCGATTATTTTGTAAAACAATCAACCGAGGCCGAAGGCTGGAAACAGGTAGAAGATGATTTTACCGCGGCTGCTGCTTTGCTGCCGGCATCCTACACATCAACCAACGGACCGGATGCAGGCCAGATTGGTCGTGCCACTAAAGGCGCCGCCATGGCATTCCTGGGCAAAGCTTTATTGTTTAACAAAGATTTTGCCGGAGCCGCTACGCAGTTTAAAGCGATTATTGACGCAAACGTGTACAGCCTGGTTGCAAACTACAAAGACAATTTTACCGAAGCTAACGAAAATAATTCAGAATCGATATTTGAAGTGCAGTTTTCACGCGACGCCGGGGGTACAGACCTTGGCTGGGGCGGTGCGCCGGTATCAACCTGGGGCCGTACATCGGCAAGGGCCATTACATTTGCTCCGCGCAGTTTTGGGTGGACAGACGTGCAACCTACATTTTCGGCATTGAACGAATACATGATCGAAAAAACAGTTGACGGTAACGTTGATCCAAGGGTTGATGCCACCATTTATTACAACAAACCCGGCGAGACCTTGTATGGCCAATCGTTTTTTGACAGGTACAAGAATAACCCTGCCGATTTGAACGACATATTTTGCCGCAAATATGAAAACGGTGATACCCGTGCTGATGAATTTGACTGGCGCTCGGGCATTAACGAAAGGATTATGCGCTACGCCGATGTATTGCTGATGTATGCCGAATGCCTGAACGAGACCGGCCAAACAGCACAGGCTTATCCGTACATACAGATGGTGCGTACCCGTGCCAAGCTGCCCGATCTGGCAACTACCAAGCCGGGCATGAACCAGGCACAGATGCGCGATCAGCTTGCACATGAAAGGTTATTGGAGTTTTGTTTGGAAGGTCACCGTTTTGATGATATACGCCGTTGGGGATGGTTGCAGGATCCGGCCAAACTGGCTTTATTAAAATCGCGCGATGCCGAGTTTAATACTTACCAGGCAGGCCGCGAATATTTTCCTATCCCGCAATCAGAAATTGATAACAACCCTGGTTTTAAACAAAACGCTACTTATTAAGTAAGGTTAAATGTTATGCAGGGGCGCTTGTTTACGCCTCTGCATAAAATAAACACAGATTAGGTTAAAGCTGTGCCGTTTTTTATAAACGGTGCAGCTTATTTAACTCCAAATAAAATTTTTGCGGTGATAAAAAAACTTTGCTTTATAACTTGCATATGCCTCGCGTTTCAGCAACGGGTTAATGCGCAATCCGTAAATCAAAAGGAAGCTGTTGTTGATGTTACCATTGATGCGGGCCATAAAGGGCCGGTAATATCAAAATTGGTATACGGGCAGTTTATTGAATTGCTGTTTAATTATTTTGAAGGCGGCCTGTGGGCCGAAATGCTGGGCGACCGGAAATTTTTTTACCCGGTAAATTCAAATGAAAAATTAATCCCTGGCAACTCCCGTAATTATTTAGGCCGATGGAAACCGCTTGGCCCCGATGCATTTGTAAAAATGGATAGCGCGAACGCCTATACCGGCGAGCATTCGGTTAAGGTTGTTATGGACAATAAATCAACGCATGGTATACAGCAAGGCGGGCTCACCTTTTTAAAGAATAAGGCTTATGCAGGTTACATAATTGTAAAAGCCAAAAAAGGCACAATAATTAACATTGATGTTATTGCTGATGATAACTTAGGTAACCTGAACATTGCCCTCCCGGTGATAGATAACGGGTTTCATAAATACTCCTTTAAGTTTAGGGCTACTACAGGCAAAGCCACTTTTGAAGTATGGGCAAAGGGTAATGGTTCCTTTAATATTGGCGCGGTTTCTTTAATGCCTGCCGATAACGTGCAAGGTTTCAGGGCGGATATTTTACGGGATTTAAAGTCAATGAATTTGGGCATCATCCGCTGGGGCGGTAATGCATCATCCGGTTACGACTGGCGCAATGGTATTGGCGACAGGGACAAACGCGCCCCCAAATATGATTACGCCTGGAGCGCCATGGAATCAAACGATGTGGGTACAGATGAATATATGGCCCTTTGCAAGTTACTGAGTGTGGTGCCCTACATTGGCGTAAATGCCGGTTTTGGCGAGGCATATTCAGCTGCTCAATGGGTACAATATGTTAATGGATCTGCATCAACACCGATGGGTAAACTAAGGGCTCAAAACGGGCATACGCAACCCTATAATGTAAAATGGTGGGGTATAGGTAACGAGATGTATGGCGAGTGGCAACTGGGCCACATGCCTATAAAATACTACGTGATTAAACACGAGGTTTTTGCCCGGGAAATGAAAAAGCAAGATCCATCAATAATCCTGGTGGCATCCGGTGCATCACCATTTGAAATGGGCGCGACATCGGTATACGTTAGCCACCCCGAAATTGCACATGTGCCATATAGCTACGGCTCGGAACAGGATTGGTCGGGCAATTTGCTGGCCCGCGATGCCCGGTACATGAATTTTATAGCCGAACATTTATACCCCATATCCGATTCGGCCTACAACGAAAAAACGCAGCGGTTTGATCACGTGAACGATTCATTGCCGCAACGCATCAGGCGCCTGCCCAACCGCATCAAAGGCGCGGCCGAAGCTTTTGAACAATACGTGAATACCATTCCCGAAGTAAAAAGCCGGAACATCCTGATGGCGATGGACGAATGGCGTATGAAAGATGGCTGGGGACTGGAAGACGCACTGGCAACCGCAGAAGGCTTTAATGAGATAGCCCGGCATACCGATATTATCAAAATGTCGGCCTATACATCAACAAGCGCGCCGCTGGGTTTGTTGTACAACGCGACTGCAAGCGCCATGCAGCCCAACGGCCTCGTTATTAAACTATATGCCGATCATTTTGGCAGTATCCCGGTAATGGTAAGCGGCAACGCCAATCAGCCCCAGGTTGCCGGTACCACCGGTGCCGACAGGCCCGCCACGTCATCAGGCAGCAGCACTTATCCATTAGATGTAATGGCCGCGCTGACTAACGATGGCAAGAAAATAACCATCGCGGTGGTTAATCCAACAAGGCAAATACAAACACTGCATATACTATATAAAAATATAAACATTGCTGCCGACGGGCAAAAATGGACTATAGCAGGTACTGATTTAAAAGCCATCAATGTGCCGGGAGCTAAACCAACTGTAAGTATTATACCATCGGCAGTTAAAAATGCCGGTCAGGCACTTAGCTCCGGGCCTTTAAGCGTAACACTATTTGAACTGAACATTAAACAATAACAAAACCGGGAAATAGCATGATGAAGAAAGCAAAATACCTATTGGCGATAACAGGGCTGGCAACAGTAATGATATCCTGCTCAAAAAAGGACACGCCTACGCCAACCAAAACGGATACAACTACAACACCGGTAACGCCGGCAGCTTTTGATATCAATTCCATAACGGATACTTATGCCGATATCTCGGCTTTTACTTATTACCCAAAATGGACGGTATACAATGTACACGATCCATCCATCAAAAAATTTGGCGATTACTATTATTGCTACAGTACCGATGTTGGTTTTGGGATCGATGTCCGTTCGGGCCTGCAAATCCGCCGGTCGAAAGATCTGGTGCAGTGGGAATATGTGGGTTGGGTATTTTCATCTTTACCTGCGCAGGGTTCGGCATACATTACCGGTAAAGGCGGCACCCCGTTCAACTCGTTGTGGGCACCTTATGTAATGAAGGTAGGATCTGAGTATCGCCTGTATTATTCCCTCTCATCGGCAGTAGCGCGGTTAAGTGTTATCGGTATGGCAACCGCCACATCGCCCGAGGGGCCATGGACCGAGAAGGGGGTAGTGGTAACATCGGCCAATGATGCATCCATTCAAACCAACGCTATCGATCCAACGGTGGTAACCACAACCGCAGGCGAGCAGTATATGTATTACGGTTCGGCATGGGATGGTATCTATATTTTAAAGCTGGATGCTTCAACCGGCCTTGCGGCATCACCCGGCGATAAAGGCAAACGGATTGCCAACCGCGGTTTTACAGGCGGCAAATACAATGGCAACATTGAAGGTGCCGAGGTGATTTATAACCCCGACCTGAAAAAATATTTCCTGTTTATCAGTTACGATTGGCTGCAAACCAAATACAACGTTAGGGTAGGCAGGGGCGATAGCCCAACCGGTCCGTTTTATGATTATAACGGACAAGATATCAATACCAATGTTGATCATGGGCCAATGATTTTGGCCCCATACCAGTTTAACGGCCATGGCGGCTGGCAGGGAACCGGGCATTGCGCGGTATTTGATGATGGCAGCGGGCAATATTTTATGGCACACCAGGGCAGGCCGGGCGTTAACTCCTATTTCATGGACCTTCATGTTCGCAAAATATCATGGACACCTGATGGCTGGCCGGTGGTTTCGCCGGAGCGTTATGCCAATGTTGCCCAAACAGCTATTGCTAATGCCGATGTCGTGGGTACTTACGAGAAGATAACTTTAGGTTACCATATTGTACCTGGCTACGGAACCGAGCAAACCAATCCCGATTTCCAGGTAGCTACTACATTTAAACTGGATGCCGCCGGTACCATAGATGGCAGCGCCACTGATACCTGGACTTATGCCTCGCCATACATCACCCTAAAATACGCTGCCGGCGCCACCTACAAATTAAAAGTTGAACGCGAACGCGACTGGGAAAACAAAGTATCATCAACCTTGATATTTACCGGGCTGGATAATATAGGCACGGCTGTTTGGGGGAAGAAGAGATAAACAGTAACAAGTTGTAGGATATAGTCATTCTCGCTTGTCCAATTTTCCTGTCATCCTGAGGTACGAAGGATCTATCAGCCATTCATAACCGATAGAAAAGTTCACGAATAGTTCCTTCGTGCCTTAGGATGACAGTCTTTTATTTTTGAATGTCATTTCCTCCGTCAGAATCCGTGGATTTTAAAACTCGAAATGACATTTTTTTATTTTTTTAAATAATGATTGTGAAAATTACACTTATTAATATTTTTTTGTAGTTTTAGCGTACCAATACAAACCAACAATGATCAGGAAAGCTTTTTTTACTTTTTGCGGTGCAGGCATGCTTTTATCTGCACAAGCGCAAACGCCACGGGTTTATACCATACAGGCCGATAAAATTAAAACGCCCATACAAAAAACCATGTACGGTATCTTTTTTGAAGATATTAACCAGGCTGCTGATGGCGGTGTTTATGCCGAATTAATAAAAAACCGGTCGTTTGAGTTTAACATGCCGATGATGGCCTGGGACGATCATAAAAAAGACGGCGGCGACGGCCGGATAGAAGTAATTAACCGCGCGACAGAAAGGCCGGAAAACCCGCACTTTATAAAGGCTTATGTAACATCAGAAACCGGATCATTCGGTTTGGAAAATGAAGGCTTCCGCGGTGGAACCGGTATTAAGGAAGGCGAAACATACAGCTTTTCGGTAATGGCAAGGCAAAATGGCGACAGTAACGTAAAACTGAATATAGAACTGCATGGCGATAATGACGCCATTATTGGCAAAGCCGATTTGAGTGCGCCTGATAAGGAGTGGAACCGTTACAGCGTAAAATTTACGGCATCGGCCACAGCTAAAAAAGCAAAGGTTTATGTTTGGCTAACAGGCAAAGGTGTTATCGACCTGGATATGATTTCCCTGTTTCCTGAACATACCTGGAAAAACAGGCCCGGAGGCTTACGCGCCGACCTGGTGCAAAAACTGGCCGATATTAAACCTGGCTTCCTGCGCTTCCCGGGCGGATGTATTGTAGAAGGCCGCGAACTAAATACCCGCTACCAATGGAAAAAAAGCATTGGCGATATTGATAAACGTACCAACATTATTAACCGCTGGAACACCGAGTTTGCGCATCGTCCGGCGCCCGATTATTACCAAACATTTGGCCTGGGCTTTATGGAGTATTTCATGACGGCTGAAGATATTGGCGCATCGCCGCTGCCTATTCTGAATTGTGGTATGGCTTGCGAGTTTAATACATCCGAAATGGTTCCGCTTGATCAGCTTGATCCTTATTTGCAGGATGCGCTTGACCTTATTGAATTTGCCAATGGCGATGTAAATACCAAATGGGGCAAGCTCCGTACTGATCTTGGTCACCCGGCTCCTTTTAACCTGAAATTGATTGGTGTGGGAAATGAGCAATGGGGCCCGCAATATATTGACAGGTGGAAAATATTTACCAAAGCCATTAAAGAAAAATATCCCGATGTAAAAATTGTATCGGCCTTAGGCCCGTTCCCTAAAGGGCCGGAGTTTGATCTGTTGAACAAAACTTTCCGCAGCCTGGGTGCCGACATATTGGACGAGCATTATTACGCATCGCCAAAATGGTTTAGGGACAATGCACGCCGTTATGATAATTATGACCGCAAAGGGCCAAAAATATTTGCCGGCGAATATGCCGCACAAAGTGTACAAACCGGTAGCCCCCTAAACAAAAATACCTGGGAATGCGCCCTTGCCGAAGCAGCCTTTATGACCGGCCTTGAGCGTAACGCCGATGTTGTTAACATGGCATCATACGCGCCGCTTTTTGCCCATGTAGACGGCTGGCAATGGACCCCCGATTTGATCTGGTTTGATAACCTGAAAAGCTACGGTACACCAAATTACTATGTACAACAATTGTTCTCGCTAAATAAAGGCACCGATGTGGTACCCCTGATGCTGGGCAACGAGTCGGTTGCCGGGCAGGATGGCTGTTATGCCACCGCCAGTTTGGATAAAAACACCAATGAGCTGATCATCAAATTTGTAAATACTGCCGCCACTGCCCAAAACGTAAGCTTTAAAATAAACGGCGGAAACTACCAGAAAAAAGCTACTGTAATAACACTGCACAGCGAAAAAGGCAGCGACGAAAACTCGTTGGATAACCCAACGGCAATAAGCCCGGTACAAGGCACCATGGCGGTAAGCGGCAAATTGGTAAATGTTAACGTGGAGGCTAATACGTTTAAGATAATCAGGTTGAAGAATAAGTAGATACCTGTTATGATTATGTCATTGCGAGTATCCATCGGATGAAACCTGAGAATTGTTATGATGTGCAACGGATATCGTTAGATGAGTGTTCTAAACTACCGTCATTGCGAGGTACGAAGCAATCCTGAACTATGCGGGACTAAGCATGTAGGGGATTGCTTCGTGCCTCGCAATGACGGGGAGTAAAACTTCAGTTAAACAATTGATTTTGAAAAAACTAATCATCGCCATCCTCCTGATAACCTCCTGCATCGTCGCCCATGCGCAGGAGTTAAAAACTGGGATATCGGTGCATGATCCGGTGATCATGAAGCAGGATAGCGCGTATTACATTTTTTGCACCGGCATGGGGATATCCATGTGGTCATCTGCAGATAAGGTGCATTGGAAGCATGAACAGCCTGTGTTTGCCAGTGCGCCACAATGGGCTGTTGATGCTATCCCCGGTTTCAAAGGTCATATCTGGGCACCGGATATCTCGTATTATAACGGCCTTTACTACCTGTTTTATTCGGTATCGGCATTTGGTAAAAATACCTCGGCTATCGGCGTGGCTACCAATACCACTTTACGTCCTAATGATCCGGCTTATAAATGGGTTGATCATGGTAATGTGATCCAATCTGTCCCCGGTAAAACCAATTGGAATGCTATCGACCCTAATTTAATTACGGATAAAGATGGCGCGCCCTATTTGGCTTTCGGCTCATTTTGGGATGGATTAAAACTTGTAAAACTCAATAAAGACCGGCTGAGCATTGCCGAGAACATAGACAATATCCCAACCATTGCAACGCGCAGAAAAGCAGTTAGCGAAAACCTGCCCGCTGTGGATGGTAACCCGGTTGATGCCGGTGGTAACGCCATTGAAGGCCCGTTTATTTACAGGCACGATAAATACTTTTACCTTTTTGCATCGATAGACTACTGCTGCAAAGGACCTAAGAGCACTTATAAAATGATCATTGGCCGCTCAAAAATGTTAAAAGGGCCTTACCTTGATAAAACCGGCCTGGCCATGAACAAAGGCGGCGGCAGTATTTTATTAGAAGGCGATAGTAACTGGTATGGCGTAGGCCATAACGGCGTTGCGTACTTTGATGGTGATGATTATATTATTTACCATGGCTACGATGCAGCAGACCGGGGCATATCCAAACTGCAATTAAAAAAATTGACCTGGGTTAATGGATGGCCGGTGATAGGGGGACGGTAAAAGACTCGAAATAAAAGTCGCGTCATTGCGAGGTACGAAGCAATCCCCGATAAGCTAAGTCCCACATAGTTTGGGATTGCTTCGTGCCTCGCAATGACGGTTCATGTAATACATTATGAAAACATCAAAATACTTGCTTGCATTATCATTAACACTATGCTGCCTCGCTTCGGTAAAAGCCCAAACGGTAAAATCGGATTCCATTATCCATACCGATGGCAACCCAATCATCCGCCACGAATTTACCGCCGATCCGGCTGCGATGGTATACAAAGGTAAAGTATACCTGTATACCGGCCATGACGAAGCGCCAACCAACCACAACGGTTACGTAATGCATAATTGGACGTGCTTCTCATCTTCGGATATGGTCACCTGGACGGAGCATCCTTCGCCAATGAATGTAAAAGATTTTACCTGGGCGCGTGATGATGCCTGGGCATCGCAGGTAATTGAGCGCAATGGCAAATTTTATTGGTATGTAGCTGTTGAGCACGCCACCATACACGGCAAAGCCATTGGTGTAGGCGTTAGCGACAGCCCAACCGGCCCCTTTAAAGACGCCCGCGGAACGGCCCTGGTTACCAACGATATGACCAAAGCCGTTAAACACTCCTGGGACGACATCGACCCATCGGTTATTATTGGTAAAAACGGGCAGGCCTACCTGTTTTGGGGCAACGGCATTTGCTATTATGCCAAGCTAAAACCCAACATGACCGAACTTGACGGAGAAATTAAAACCATTACCCTGCCGCATTATACCGAAGCGCCATGGATTCATGAACGTAATGGATGGTATTATCTTTCATACGCCTATGAGTTTCCCGAGAAAATAGCCTACGCCATGAGCCGCAATATCAATGGCCCCTGGGTTTATAAAGGCATCATCAACGAAATTGCCGGCAACTCCAACACCAATCACCAGGCTATCATCAACTTTAAAGGCAAAGATTATTTTATATACCATAACGGCGCCCTGGTGCCCGATGCCGGCAGCTTCCATCGCTCGGTATGTATCGATTATTTGTACTATAATAAAGATGGTACAATAAAAAGAGTGGTGATGACAAGCGAGGGGGTGAGTAAGGTTAAATAGGATTTGATTAAAAAAGATCGGAATGCGTGCCTGTGCGCACCAACTCAAGAAGCATTATTTGTTCATTTTCATCCCAAATAAGTAGCAGATCTGGTTTTACGTGACATTCCCAATAACCCTTATAGTCGCCGCTGAGTTTATGGGCATTGTGTTTTTTTGACAGTCCGCTATGCCCTTTTTCAGCAAGCGTAGTAATAACCTGTTGCAATAATTGTAAATCTTTAACGGATCGTTTTTTAAGCAGTTTTAGATCTTTTAAGAATTTTGTGGAAGTAACTATTTCAAACATCTTCCTTGATCAGATACTGTCGAACAATTCATCTACGCTTTTGTATTTCCGTCCTTTTCCGGCTTTAAGTTCCGCCATAGCGGCAATAGTATCCGCATTTGGAATGCCGGATTGCTTTTTTACTTTAACAGTCACTCCAAGTTCCTTTAAAAATTGCTTAACAAGGCGGGTTTTATTATCTGGTACATTTATTTCAAGTATTTGCATAACAAACTTTTTGGATGTAATACAAATTTACTTAATTGTAATCAGCTTGAATAAAAACATGTCATATTTTTATAAGCCGGATCAAGTTTGCAATCACTTTAGCTTTAGTCGTTATGCTTAAATACCTGTGTTAATTATTTTCACCGGTATTTTCCTTAAATTTGATAATATTTAATGGCTTAAGTTATGGAAAAAGTGAAGCAATCATTTGATCAGGCCGAATTAGAACTTTTAAAAGAAGGTTTAAAGCGAAGCTATAAAGAGCGTTTTGAAATGGCTACCCGTTTATATAAAATACAGCAAGCTGCCAGCAAAGCTTCAGTAACTCATAAACCATTTATCAGTAAATAATTGTGGATGTATTTGATGAGGAAATTGTTAATTTCTGGAAAGCCCTGCAAGATTACCATGTGCAATATATTCTGATAGGTGGCTACGCTATAAATTTCCATGGTTATCAGCGTTTCACAGGTGACCTGGATATTTGGATTAACGACAATTTAGAAAACAGGCAAGCCTTACGTAAAGCTTTCATAGCCTGTAATATGGGTGATTATCCAATAATAGAAACCATGCAATTTGTGCCTGGCTGGACTGAATTTCACCTAAACAACAGTCTCCGGCTTGATATACTCACCGAAATGAAGGGCCTGGAGCAATACAGCTTTGAGGAATGTCTGCAAATGGCTTCTGTAGCCGATATTGAAAATGTAAAAATACCATTCCTGCATATCAATCAACTGATAATCAACAAAAAGCGGGTTAACAGGCCGAAAGATCAAAGCGATGTTTTGGCGCTTGAACAGATACGTAAATTAAGGGATGATATCTAAATTTGTTTATCTCCGGGGTATCGGGCCTGTGCGATACCAATAAATTAAGCAGCGCCAGCGATTCTACTGCGCTTTGTGCCAAAAGTCGGCCTAATGTTATATTATTGATACAGAAAATTGTAAATAGGTATCTTTCAATATATTTGTTTTCATGAAGCGTACCTCCTTTGTTATAGCCTTATTATTCCTTTATAGCTGTGTAACCGCCCAAACTTCGCCGCCAACGGATATCGGGACTATTCAGCAAAATCTTAAAAAGCTAAATACCTTGGGCAGCGTATTGTACGTAGCCGCCCACCCCGATGATGAAAATACCCGCCTGCTGGCATACCTGGCGCAGGAAAAGCATTACCGCACGGGATATTTATCGGTCACGCGTGGTGATGGGGGACAGAATTTAATAGGTAACGAGCAAAGCGAGTTGCTGGGGCTTATTCGTACACAGGAACTGCTGGCCGCCAGAAAGGTGGATGGTGCTGAGCAGTTTTTTACCCGTGCCAACGACTTTGGTTTTTCCAAAGGGCCCGAAGAAACTTTGAAAATTTGGGATAAAGAAAAAGTTTTGGGCGATGTAGTTTGGGTTATCCGCAAGTTTAGGCCCGATGTTATCATTTGCCGTTTCCCTACTACAGGCGAAGGTGGCCACGGGCATCATACCTCATCGGCTATATTGGCCCAGGAGGCTTTTAGCGCCGCTGCCGACCCAGCCAGGTATCCCGGGCAATTAAAATATGTAAAACCATGGCAGGCCAAACGCCTGATGTGGAACACCTTCAACTTTGGCAGTACCAATACCACCGCCGCCGACCAGTTTAAGATTGATGTAGGCGTATACAACACTACCCTTGGCAAAAGCTATGGCGAAATAGCTGCCGAGAGCCGCAGCAACCATAAAACCCAGGGCTTTGGCTCGGCTAAGCAAAGGGGCGAGTCGTTTGAATATTTTAAAACCATTTTGGGAGATGCCCCGCAAACCGACCTGATGGATGGGGTAGAAACCGGCTGGAAGCGTGTTAAAGACGGCGCGGATATTGGCGAATCGATAAAAGTTATCAGGCGGAATTTTGATGTGGAAGCCCCCGAAAAATCGGTAACGCCATTGGTGGCATTGTTGGGTAAGGTTGAAAAGATATCAGACGTATACTGGCGCACCCAGAAGACAAAAGAACTGGGCGATTTAATAGCTGCCTGCGCAGGCTTGTGGTTTGAGGCTTATGCCACCGAGGCCACTTATGCGGTAGGGGATAAGATCCAGATCCGATCGGCAGTGGTGAACAGGTATAATGATAAGGTGAAGATCAATAAAATAGGCGTTGGCAACGATGTTTTGGACCTGGGGCCAAAAGTTATCCCTGCCAACCAGCAGCAAAGTTTTGAAAGTTCAACTATAGCCGATAAAATAACACAGCCTTATTGGTTAGCATCAGATCATAAGATAGGCACCTACAATATCCCTGATGATGCAATGGCCGGCAACCCCGAAAATCCGGATCTGCTTAAAGTAAGCTTTCAGTTTATAATAGAAGGGAAACCGGTAAACTTTGAACGCCGCCTGGTATACAAATATGTTGACCCGGTACGTGGTGAAGTTTATCAGCCATTAGAAATTACACCGCCGGTTACCGCTAATATCGACGGGAAAGATTACATTTTTAACAGCCAGAAACCGCAAAGCATCCAGGTTAAACTCAAAAGCTTTACTGTAGCCAGCGGTAACGTCAGCATAAAACCTGTAGATGGCTGGAAAATAAGCCCGGAAAAAATTGAGTTCAGTGATAAAAATAAAAACGATGAGTGGACGGTTTCTTTTACTGTAGCACCCGCCGATAATAAGCCAAAAACTGCCGACTTGCAGGTTATTGTGATGGCAAACGGAAAGCCGTATTCATTAGCATTACGCAGAATAAGGTATGATCATGTGCCTGCAATTGCCCTGTTCCCTGCGGCCGAAGCCAAGCTGGTAAACCTCGACCTGAAAACTGCAGGCAAAAAATTAGGCTACATTGCCGGTGCCGGCGATTTGATGCCCGAGGCGCTGCGCCAGGTTGGTTATGATGTGCACATGCTGTCAGAAAACGAGATCATGAACGGCGATTTATCAACCTATGATGCCATTATTACCGGGGTGCGCGCCTACAACGTAAACGAGCGCCTTGCTTTTGAGCAGCCTAAGTTGATGGAGTATGTAAAAAATGGTGGCAACCTTGTAGTACAATACAACAATAACTCGGGCCTGGTTACCAAACAAATTGGCCCGTATCCCTTTACCGTAGTTAACAGAAGGGTTACAGATGAGGATGCGGTTGTAACCGTTTTAGATCAGCCGAACCCCCTACTCAACTACCCCAACAAAATTACCCAGGATGATTTTAAAGGCTGGATACAGGAACGCGGGTTATATTTTGTAAGCGATATCGACCCCAAATACAAAGCCATTTTGCAAATGAATGATAAAGGAGAATCGCCCCTTAATGGATCGCTCATAGTTGGCGACTATGGCAAGGGCAGGTTTGTTTATACCTCGCTGGCTTTTTTCAGGGAACTGCCAGCCGGGGTGCCAGGGGCGTATCGTTTGTTTGTGAATTTACTGAGTAAACCGGGGAATTGAGTCTCAAGTCGAAAGTCTTAAGCCCTGATTTAAAGGTGGATTTCTTATTTTTTGGCTTAGAACTTTCTACTTAAGACTTCGAACTTAAATACTACTCCTCCGGTTCATACTCCAGCCGTTTTTGGAAGTATAAATCCCAACTGCGTTGTTGCTGGCGGTTGGTCATGTGCTGGGTGTCGTCGTCGTAATTGGAGTTAAGCTGCTTGTATTTGGCATCTATGCGGTTAAAAAGAGCCATGGCTTCATTTCGGTAATTGTAGCTGAAACGGGTTTTGCCTATCTGCCTTAATATCTCCTGCTGCTCCAGGTAAGCAATCAGGTAGTGGCCTTGTTCGTGCTTCAGTATTTCAGAAAGCATCTCCTGCGATGTTACACGGCTCCTGTCGAGCCATGATTTGTAGTTATTGAGCAGCAGGTTTACGGTTGCCGTAAGGATATACGACCCGCTGCGGTTACTGGCCTCGTATTTAAAATCGATGGTACAGTTGGTGTATGCAACAACACCACGGGCATCTGGCCTCGGGGTTCCTAAAAAATCATTAATAGTTAGCGGATGATAACGTTGGTACTGCTGCGCTCTGGCAGTCATCGTCATTAAACATATGGCGGCAGCGCCAATCAACTTCACTAATCGTACTTCCATTAAGTGCAGGGTTTAAAACTTTCACTTTTTGACGTCGTCGGTATGTAAAAGGTTTAAGGCCATCATTTCTTTTAATGTATGCTGCATGGCATCGGTAGATCCATCCAGGAAAATCACGTTCCCTTTTGAGTTTTCAGAGAAGTGTTTGATAGATTCTGTCCACATGGTAAACAGTATTACCGAAGTATCCATGTTGGCACCGGCCATTTCTTTGGCGGCAACCGTCATACCACGGGCAACTTCCTCGCGGAATAAGGCTATACCCTGGCCACGTAGCTGTGCAGCCTCGCGCTCGGCCTGGGCCGAAATTTTGATGGCATTACCCTCCGCTTCCGCAGCTTTGGTTTTGGTGATCAGCAGGGCCTGGCCTTCGTTTTCGGCGGCGGCCTTCAGGTTGTTTGATGCAACTACCTGGCTCATCGATTTCATGATCACGTCATCAAAAGTGATGTCGTTCAGCTGCAAATCCTGCAGGTGGTAGCCCCACCCTTCCAGTATCACATCTAATTGTTCCTTAACATGCTCCACAATATCGCGGCGCAGTA
Source organism: Mucilaginibacter sediminis (assembly GCF_051903035.1). Lineage (NCBI taxonomy): Bacteria > Pseudomonadati > Bacteroidota > Sphingobacteriia > Sphingobacteriales > Sphingobacteriaceae > Mucilaginibacter > Mucilaginibacter sediminis. The sequence goes on along the minus strand of NZ_CP170602.1, from coordinate 4,109,522 downwards.
TCAAAACCTCGCTCTGGCGTTTGGTGGCCACAAACGCACGGATTGAACCTTCAACGGTGCGGATAAGCGCCTGCATCAGGTTGCGTTCGTCAACAAATTTAAAAGCTACGTTTTTGATGGTTTCTTCCTGCTGGTCCAATACCGAGTACAACAGCATCGCCTTAAAGTAAACGTTAGCCTGATCGTAAGTTACCGCCTGGAATTCTAATTCCACCGATCGGTTCTGAATTGAGATTTTGGAGTAAATGTTTTCGATAAATGGCAGCTTAAAATTAAGCCCCGGTGTAAGTATGCGGCGATACTTGCCAAATACGGTAATTACCACTATTGTGCCCTGTTTTACAGACACAAAGGATGATAATATGATTGCCAAAATAATAAATACAATGAGTAATGTGATGATTGAACCTGTCATAAGGGCTTATTATTAATTAAATAAATATAGGTAAATTATTGGTGTGCTATTTGTTTTTATAAAAAAGCTTATTTAAACAGCATACACTATCATGAACTTAAAACGCACTTTCGGGGCCATACTTACCGTACTCGGTATCATCGGCTTAATTTATGCAGGCATTGGTGTTATAAACCACAGTGGCCAGGTCACCACACTAATTGTAGTAGCCATAATAGCTATTTTATTTTTCTTTACAGGTATCAGCCTGGTGCGCAATACTAAAGACGAGGCCTGATATTAGTCTTAAGTTCGGAATCGGGAGTCTTGAGTCAAAAAATAATAAAACTACTTCAAACTTCCGATTAAAGACTATAGACTTCGGACTTCCGCTAAGCCATCACCGATACCATATTAAGCACCTGCCCGGCAAGCGTCGCATTCCCGGTTATTTCAACCCGCGTTTTTACATCGTCCGGGCGGATGCTTTTAGAAAACAGTTTCCAGGCGATATCAGGCGGGATTTTTACGGTAGCGGTAAAGCTCTCTGTATCGGCATCTTTCAATAAATGCCATCCGTCTTTTATTTTCTTGAGGTACCAATTACCACCAATTCCGGATGTGATGGTGATTTTTATGAGGGTATTTACGGAAGCCCCCGTGTTTTTAAAAGTATGGGGCAGGCCTTTAAAAAAAGTATCGATAAAGGGATAAAAAAACTCGCGCGTCATAATGCCATCGCGGCCGGTTGCTTCCCTTATTTGCTGCTGGTGATGCCATTTTTCGGTGTACTCGCGGGCAAGGTGCATCCAGTTAAGGCTTTCCTGTTCGCCCGCCCAGCCAACAGAAAATATGGCGGTGTCATTAGGGTTCAACGATTCATAATAGGCAGATGCCAACCGACCGGTTGTTTTATGCAACAGGAGCAATATATCGGGGCTTATTCTTTTGGTGGCGTTCACCCAATCGGCATTGAGTTTGTTTAGCCAGTCAACCAGGTCATGATAGTTGTTGTTGGCAGGCGCCAGGTCGCCAAAATATTTATCGCGCTGAATGGATAATGCGCGGATGTTACCATCCAGCAAGTGCGATACCACATCCTTCACTTTCCAGGCTTTGGCCACGGTTTGCTTATCCCAATCTGCCGGGGTTAATGACTCCAGCAGTTCCATCAGTTTTCCATCCAATGGTTTAAAAAGATGCCTTACTTCAATGCGGTTTTCCATGGTGATAAATTTGTTGGTGTGACTAAAATCTTAACCCCGCTGTCGGGAGTAGCAAAAAACGCCGATTCTGAAAGGCGAGTAATGTCCCTTAAAGTTTGTCATGCTGAGGTACGAAGCATCTGTAAACTTTTCTACCGGCCATGCATTTCGGCGAGGCATAGCGAACAGATCCTTCCTTCGTCAGGATGACAGTATTTTATTTTTAATGTCGTTTCCCCTTCAGAACTCCATAGATTTTACTACTTGAAAAAGACAATGTTATTTAGATCTTGTCAATGTTTCAACTTTCTTCTATACCACCTCGCCCAAACCCAAAGCACCTTCCAGTTTCTCAACCGACATGTCGATACCATCTACATGGTGGTGTGCTTTCAAATAAAAGCTTTCCCGCTCGGCCAGTTTGCCGGTAATAAATTCAACCAGTTCATCGCCTTTTTTGCCTTGCAGTACCGGGCGAACCGTTTTGCTGTTTTCCAGCCTGTCGGCCAGTGTTTTGGGCGATAATTTCACGTACAGGGTTTTGCCGTTGGCATTCATCCAATCCATATTATCAAAAAAGCAGGGCAGACCGCCGCCAGTTGATACCACTACGTTTTCGGGATATTCGGTTTGCTTCAGCAAATCTGATTCCATCTGGCGGAAGGCGTCTTCACCAAAACTCGAAAAATATTCGGCTATACTCATGCCTACTTTAGCTTCCAGTGCATGGTCAAGATCAATAAATTCGTAGCCTAATTTGGCAGCCAGCTTACGGCTCCAGGTGGTTTTGCCACAACCCATAAACCCGACTAAAAAGTACTTCATAATTTTTATAGATGTGCAAATTTCAAATATGCAGATTTCAGATTATCCAAAAAAATCCGACTCCAAAACTCCTTTATCCTTCCGCCTTTGCTCCTTTATCCAATATCCAAAAATCCTTGCTCCGCCTTCAACTTAATTTTACCCGCGGATCTATCCAAACGTAAATTATATCTACCAGGATACTAATCACTACAAATATAAAGGCAATAAAGAGGATTGAACCCATCACTACCGGAAAATCCGACATTTCCAGCGCATCAACCGTAGCTTTGCCCAGACCGTTGTAGCCAAAAATGTATTCTACAAAAAATGAACCGGCCAGCAGCGATGCAAACCAGTTGGCAATGGCGGTTATTACCGGGTTTAGCGCGTTTTTTAGCGCATGTTTATAAATGATGGTATTGTTGCTTAATCCTTTGGCTTTTGCAGTACGGATATAATCCTGCCCTAAAACATCGAGCATGGCATTACGGGTGAGCTGGACAATAATTGCCAGCGGACGCAAGCCGAGGGTGATCATGGGCAGCACCAGGTTTTTAAGTGTTATCACTTCGCCCCGGAAAGGATCGTAACTAAATAAACTGCCCGACATGTTGAGGCCTGTATATTTACTCAGCTCAAAACCAAATATCCAGGCGATGATGATCCCTGCAAAAAAAGCCGGCGCGGAGATACCCAAAGTAGAAAAGCCTATTGCCAGTTTATCAATCCAGGTATCTTTATGTACAGCACTCAGCACGCCTAAAAATACGCCAATAACAATAGCGAAGATCATAGCCGTGGTAGCCAATACCATAGTATTTGGGATAACCTCTAACAGTAAACTGGCCACATCCTTATGGGTTTGGTACGAGCGGCGCAGGTAAGGCCATTTTAGCCCAAGCACTTTGGCATCGCTTACCGCAAATAGTTTTACGTAGTGATACCGTTGCTGTTCTTCGGCAGTATTCAGGTGGATGCCTACGGGCGAAAGATCATTGATGTAATAAAGGAATTGTACCGGCTTTGGCTTATCCAGCCCAAATTCCTTGCGTACGGCCTGTAACGATTGCACGTCGGCCCGCTGCCCCTGCGTCATGCGGGCGGGGTCAACCGGTAAAATATTAAACAAAAAGAAAACTACCAGCACCACCCCCAGCATTACGGCCAGCCCGTAAAATAATTTGCGGATGAGGTAGCTGATCATGGTTATTGTTTTTGAAAATACGTTTTCGCCAGGTCATCATACTTAGGCACCGAATGGTAATGCCATTTATTGATGACGACACCATTCTTCAGCAGGATTACTCCGGGGTTAGAACGGATCATGGTTTTAAGCGGTACGCCATCGGCATAAAAAACCTCGCTGATCATCCGGTGTTTTTTTACGAACGCCTGCGCGCTTTGCGGCGAATTTGCGGTAAGCAGCATGGTGCGGATATTAAAGTTCTGGGTAGCGTTGATGGCCAGGGCATTCAGTTTGTTTATCGCGTCATCATCGGTTTTATCCAGATCGTAAGCTACGATGATAATGCTGTAAAAAGGGCTTGCCAGCAACTCTTTGGTAAAATCATTACGTTGGGCATCCTGGATAGACAGATCGCGGATTGGCGGCTCGTAACCTTTTGTTACCAGGCGGTTTTCCGGGTCGCCGTCGGTTTCCCAATTGGCATCTTTCCAGATGCCGGAAGTCAGGTATTCCTTATCGGTCATTACCTTAGTTTCCTTAGTCTTCTTGTTTTTTAGTTTATAAGTAAGCACGAAAACATCTTTGGGCGCATTGGGCGGGGTATCCATTTCGGCCGAAATATTGGCGCCTATTTTATAGGGCAAAAAGTCGATTACCGGCAAAAAGTTATAGGTGTAAAGGCCAAACCCTACCGAAACAAGGGCAGCGCCGATAAGCCATTTGTCACCTGCTTTTGCGCTAAATATGGGTTTTATTTTAGCCCGGTTTACAAATATCACGGCTACTAAAACCAGTAATACCATATCCTTGCTAAACGATTGCCATGGGGTAAGCGGTATAGCATCGCCAAAGCAGCCGCAGGTTTGCACCACTTTAAAAAAGGCTGAGTAAAAAGTTAAAAAACCGAAAAAGATAATGAGCAGCAATAAGCCCCAAGCTACTTTTACCGGCCGCACGCCAATAAGCAGGGCAAAACCCAGGATCATTTCCAGGGCGCAAAGCAAAATAGCTATGGTTAACGAAAGATCATTAAGGAACGTGATATGGAAAACCTCGAAATACTCCACCAGTTTATAAGAAAAGCCTAATGGATCGTTGGCTTTTATCAGTCCGGAAAATATGAACAGTAAGCCTACCGCTATCCTGCAAAACCAAATCAAAGCGTTCTTCATTTTACTCCAAGTTTTATAAGGGCAAATACCGCGTAGTTCAGCATATCCTGGTAATTGGCTTTTACCCCTTCAGATGCTTCGGTAAGGCCCTGGTTGTCTTCAATTTGTTTTACACGCAGCAGTTTCATGAGTATCAGATCGGTTAATGAGCTGATGCGCATATCGCGCCAGGCCTCACCGTAATCGTGGTTTTTGGCAAACATGAGCTCTTTGGTTTCCAGGACTCTTTCGTCAAACATGCGTTCCACATGGTCAACTGCCAGTTCCTGTGGCGTTTCGGGCGAGCTGTCCAGCTGCATCATGGCTATAACGCAGTAGTTTACAATTCCAATGTATTCGCCGGTAATATCGTCGCCCACTTTCGAAATCTTTTTTTCTTCGAGTGTGCGGATGCGTTGTGCTTTAATAAAAATCTGGTCGGTGATAGATTGCAAACGAAGGATGCGCCAGGCGGTGCCATAGTCGCGGGTCTTTTTCATGAAAAGACCCTTACAATTGTTTATTACCGCGTCGTATTCTGCTGATGTGTTAGCCAATGGTCTGAATATTTTAAAGTTGGGGCGTTGTAATTACGGGGATATGCTACCGCTATAAAGTTATTAACTTTACCGCATTAACCCCTGTCAATATTACAACAAACAAAGTGGCTAAAGATACATTTTTTCGTAAAAAGATAACCCTGAATGCAGGAGGGAAACTTATCAACCTGGCTGCGCCGAAGGTAATGGGCATTATCAATATTACCCCCGATTCTTTTTATGCCACCAGCCGCAAGCCATCTGTTGATGAAGCTTTGCAGCAAGCCCAAAAGATGCTGGCCGACGGTGCTGCGTTTTTAGATATCGGTGCTTATTCGTCTCGCCCCGGTGCTGTTGATATTACTGCTGCCGAAGAGGCCGACAGGTTGCTGCCTGTTATTGAGGCAATTGTAGCTGCCTTTCCCGATGCTGTTTTATCGGTAGATACCTTCCGCGCGCAGGTTGCCGAAGCGGCGGTTAAAGCGGGTGCGCATATGATTAATGATATATCGGGCGGCACCTTGGATGCAGGCATGTTTGCCACGGTGGCCCGCCTGCAGGTACCCTATATTTTGATGCACATGAAGGGCACCCCACAAAACATGGTGCAAATGGCGCAGTACGACGATGTTTTTAACGAGGTATTGGATTATTTTGTAAGTAAATATCAGCAGCTAAAGCAATTGGGCGTACATGATGTGATTATCGATCCCGGTTTCGGCTTTGCCAAAAAACAGGAACACAATTATGCACTGATGAAGCGGATGCAGGATTTTGATATTTTGGAATTGCCGTTGCTTGCCGGTATATCACGAAAAAAAATGGTGTATGGATTATTGGGGAGTGCTGCTGCGGATGCATTAAATGGCACAACTGTTTTAAATGCCATCGCCCTGACTAAAGGCACCAATATTTTGCGGGTACATGATGTAAAAGAGGCTGTTGAGGCGGTGAAGATATGGGAGGCTTGCCAGTAAGTATTTCATATGGAAATCCAGGTAGTTACAACGGCAGATATTGAGGAAATAACCCATGTGGAGATTGACAGTAAATTACAATCGTTTCCCGAATTGATAGAGCCGCACGATATCGACTTTGAAACAAGGGCTTACCGCTGGAAAACTTATTTTGCAAAACAATCGCCCGCCAGCGCCAGGCCGCAAAGGATTGTATTAAAGGCTATTGACCAGGATAGGATGGTAGGCTATCTGGCGGTACACCTTACAAGCCGCTATGATAAGGATGCCGAAATTCAATCGTTTTACGTGTTGAAAGAATATCAGCGCCGTGGCATTGGTACCGCACTTTTAAAGGAGGCCGCAAGTTGGGCTATGAACCTTAATGCCAAAAGTTTGTGTGTGGGCATAGCCCCGGAAAATCCATATCAACAATTTTACCTGAAATATGGCGGCACTTTTTTAAACCCGCACTGGATTGTTTGGGATGATATCAACCTGCTGAAATCAAAATTGGGCTGAAGATGATTTCCCGACTGCCGCGAGGTTCCAACTCGTGGCTAAACATGGTTTCAGCTTTCAGCTGAACTGAAGCCAAAGGCTTCAACCAGTTTTACCCACGAGCTACGCTACGCTAATCTCGCGGGAGATTCAACATTTATTATGCAATACAGATAATAAAAGCTTCAATTATCTGAAAACTTATTTGGATCGGACGACAGCTTATAATAGGTGCGATTGTTAATGTCGATCTTAAAATACTTCGCGGTCTTTTTTGCGTTTAAGATAAACACAGGATCAAGTTTTTTGGGATTCTTTTCTGAAATCACTTTAGTCGAATCATTATCCAAAACAAAGATATTGGCATCGGTGCCTATTCCTCCTGTTGCTATTCCCTGTCCTGTTCGCTCAACTTTAGATCTTATCGTAAAAATCAATTGATTCTTATCCAGTAAATATCTTCCCTTTATCGATATTATATTCCTGGTATCGTCGTTACCATCGTAATGATAAACAAAGGTGCCATCTTTAAAAAACTGGAAATACTCTAACAAATTTGCGCCAAGTGTAGCTGTGCCTAATTGCCATACACCTACAATATCTGTTTTAGAAATACCCGAGGAGTTTAAAATAGATTGTGTGGTTACCTGTGCGTAAACATTATTGCCAGGTAGGTAAATAGATAGAACAGTAATAAAGAGCAGCTTTTTCATCTTAAATTTAAAAACTATTCATTTTTTTGTCTTAACTCTTGGCTCTTGACTCTAACGCCTATTCCTCCACCAATTCCATCACCTTCAATATAGCATCCACATACTCGCGGTCATTAGCCAGGCGGGGTACTTTATGCTGGCCGCCTAATTTACCTTTTTCTTTCATCCAGCTAAAAAAAGTGCCTTCGGGGGCGCGGCGTACTATGGGGCGGCGCAGGGCCAGGTCTTTAAAGCGCTTGGCGTCGTAATCGGAGTTGATGCGGCGCAGGGTTTCGTCAAGGATATCCACAAAACGTTCAAATTCGTTGGGTTGCTTTTCAAACTCAATTATCCATTCGTGGGCGCCACAATCGTTACCGTTAAAATAAACAGGCGCGGCAGTGTACTCGCAAATAACGGCGCCGGTTTGCTGGCAGGCTTCTTCCAGGGCTTGCTCTGCATTGTCAATAATCACTTCCTCGCCAAAGGCATTGATAAAATGTTTGGTGCGGCCCGTTACCCGGATGCGGAAAGGGGCCAGCGATGTAAATTTAATGGTATCGCCTATCATATACCGCCAAAGCCCGGCATTGGTACTGATGATGAGCGCGTAGTTTTTATCCAGCTCCACCTCATCAAGTGTAAGTGTTTCGGGATTTTCCTGGTGCAGGTGTTCAAGAGGTAAAAATTCGTAAAAAATGCCATAATCCAGCATTAACAGCATATCGCCTGGTTCGCGGGTATCCTGGATGCCGAAGAAGCCTTCGGATGCATTGTAATTTTCCAGGTAGTACATGTCGTCGCTGGGAATCAGGGCTTTAAACTGATCGCGGTAGGGGCCAAAGTTAACCGCTCCGTGAAAATACATCTCCAGGTTGGGCCAAACTTCCAGCATGTTTTTTTTGCCTGTTATTTCCAGTATCCGTTTAAACAGCACCAAATTCCAGGTAGGTACGCCACCAATACTGGTTACGTTTACATCCTTGGTAGCCTGGGCTATTTTTTCTAATTTTTCTTCAAAGTTATCCAGCAGGGCAATTTCCAGTTGCGGCGTACGGTGAAGCTCGGCCCAAAGGGGCAGGTTTTTCATGATCACCGCCGATAGGTCGCCAAACGAAGCCTCCGGGTTTATGGTGCTTACCTGGTGACTGCCGCCAAGCGTAAGCACCTTACCGGTAAACATGCGGGCGTTGGGCTGGTTGTTAAAATAGATGGTGAGCACATCCTTGCCGCCCTTAAAGTGGCACTCCTCCAGGGCTTCCTCGCTCACGGGTATAAACTTGCTCCTGTCGTTAGTGGTACCAGATGATTTGGCAAACCAGCGGATCTCTGACGGCCATAACACATTTTTTTCGCCTTTGAGCATACGCTCTATGTAAGGCTTCAGCGTATCGTAATTTTGTATGGGTACCCGCTCTTTAAACTGGGTAAGGTTTTCAATGCTTTTATACTGGTACCTGCGGCCCCACTCGGTACTCTCGGCCATTGATATCAGCTGCTCAAACCATTCCTCCTGTACTTCGTTGGGATATTTCATAAAAAGCTCAATCTGGTGGATGCGCTTTTTCATGAACCATGTAAATACGGAGTTAAATATTGTCATACAGCTTGTTTATTATTGGGGGAATACTTTTCTCTTGAGTACAAAGTTAGCACCTAAATATACTTTCCGCACCATCTCATTTTCGGCCAATACCTCAGGTACACCCGATTCTAATATTTTACCCTCAAAAAGCAGGTAAGCACGGTCGGTGATCGACAGTGTTTCCTGTACGTTGTGGTCGGTAATCAGGATGCCTATGTTGCGGTGCCTTAGTTTGGCTACCATCGCTTGTATCTCTTCCACGGCAATAGGGTCAACCCCGGCAAAAGGTTCATCCAGCAAAATAAAATTAGGCTCGGCTGCCAGGGCACGGGCAATTTCGGTACGGCGGCGCTCACCACCCGAGAGCAGGTCGCCCCGGTTTTTGCGTACTTTATGCAGGCTGAATTCGTCAATCAATTCTTCCAGCTTATCTTTTTGCCGGTCTTTAGGCATACCACCCATCTCCAGCACCGCTTTAATGTTATCCTCAACCGTCAGTTTGCGAAATACCGACGCTTCCTGCGCAAGGTAGCCTATGCCTTTTTGCGCGCGACGGTACATGGGGTCCTGGGTTATATCCTTATCATCCAGAAAAATAGTGCCTTCGTTAGGCTTTATCAAGCCAACTATCATGTAAAACGAAGTAGTTTTACCGGCGCCATTCGGCCCCAGCAAACCCACAATTTCGCCCTGCGCCACATCAAACGATACATCGTTAACAACGGTACGCTGTTTGTACTTTTTTACTAAATTTTCTGCTCGTAGTATCATTTTGCAAATTCAAAAGTCAAAATTCAAAAGTAAAAACCTGTCGCTTTACCTCTGCTTTCAACTTATACGTTTTCAAATTCAAAAGTCAAAATTCAAAAGTAAAAACCTGTCGCTTTACCTTTGCTTTCCACCTATATCTATAATCTTCCGGCCAAAATTTTTGACTTTTGACTTTTTAATTTTGACTTTAACCCGGGCGTTCCTTCGGCCGGGCTTTTCGTTCATACGCCTGCAGGCCTTAGTCACGGGCCGGTATCCACTTCAATCCCTAACGCGTTTTACTCCGGCCTGAACGCTGGTCACGACTCACTCCGGCACCGCTTCGCTGGCCGACTCTCTCTCCGGCTTACGCCGCCAAGAGGGTAAACCCCATATTTATTTTTTTCGCCCCTCTATGCGACGCAGTCGGAGAGAGGGCCAGACGGGCGTAGCCTCGTCGGGGTGAGTCTTCGCCGACATGCATTGCCGACAGAATGTTCATCAACAAATCTATCATTTCCCAGGTGATGCTTTTTTGTCATCCCGAGGAACGAAGGATATCAGCTATGCATGACCGATAGAAAAGTTCGCGAATAGATGCTTCGTTCCTCAGCATGACAGTCTTTTATTTTCGTGTGTCATTCCTCCAGCCAAAATTTTTGACTTTGAATTTTTAATTTTGCCTTTAAAACCTTATCCCCTTTATGTTCAACTGTATGCTTCTCCTCTCACGCCAAATGTTTTCTTCAATGCTGTAGCAAATATCAAAGGGCACGCCTGGCTTTAATTGCGGCAGGTATTCGCCGTGGTTAAAGGCAATACAATCAAAGGCCGCCGTACCTTCCTGCATTACAGCCATTTTAATATGTGCCTGCCCCACCAGGCCTGCGTTACCGCTAACATACACATTTTTACTTATGAAAACCGGCGCCATATTTTCGGGCCCGAAAGGCGCAAACTGGTTCAGTATCCTGAAAAATTTCGGTTCTATCTGGCTTAAACGTAATTCGGCATCAATTTGTATCTGCTGAATCAATTGTTCCGGCGATATTGTAGCGCTCACCACTTCTTCAAACCTATCCTTAAAAGCTTCTACGTTTTCGGGCAATAGGGTTAAGCCCGCCGCGTATTTGTGCCCGCCAAACTGGATAAGCAGATCCCTGCACTCGCAAAGCGCCTCGTAAAGGTCAAATCCCAAAACAGAACGTGCCGAACCGGCCACATGCCCGTTTGATTGGGTAAGCACAATGGTGGGGCGGTAATATTTTTCGGTAAGGCGCGATGCCACAATACCAATAACGCCTTTGTGCCAATCTTTGTTAAATACCACGGTTGATTTTCGGCCTATCAGCACTTCGTCGCCATCTATTATATCAAGCGCCTGGTCGGTAATGGTAAGGTCGTGCCCTTTGCGCTCGGTATTGCGGGTGTTTATCATGAGGCCTTTTGCCCTGGCCACGTTTTCATCACAAGCTATCAGCAATTCAACGGCGTGTTTGGCATCGTCAATACGCCCGGCGGCGTTTATCCGTGGGCCTATCAGGAACACTACGTCAGATATAGTTAAGTTTCCGGGTGTTTTGCCGGCAACCTCAATCAGCGTTTTTACACCAATGCATGGGTCGGTATTTATTTTTTGCAGGCCAAAGTGTGCCAGCACCCGGTTCTCGCCGGTGATATGTACAATATCGCATGATATGCTGATGCAGGCCAGGTCAAGGTATTGCGCTACCGCTTCAAATTGGATCCCGTTTTTTTCGGCATAAGCTTGTATCAGCTTAAAGCCAATACCGCAACCCGATAATTCTTTGTAAGGATATTCGCAATCGGCGCGTTTGGGATCAAGCACCGCTACGGCGGCGGGTAGCTGCGCTCCGGGCAGGTGATGGTCGCAAATTATAAAATCTATCCCCAGGGTATTGGCGTAGTCAATTTTATCAACCGATTTAATGCCGCAGTCAAGTGCAATAATAAGGCTGAAACCATTTTGTGCAGCATAATCAATCCCCTGGGTTGATATGCCATAGCCCTCTTTGTACCTATCCGGAATATAATATTCCATGTTTTTATACTGCTTGCTAAAAAAGCCGTACACAGTGGCAACCGCTGTAGTGCCATCTACATCATAATCGCCATAAATAAGAATCTTTTCGCCGGCGGCAATGGCGCTTTCAATGCGTAAAACGGCTTCCTCCATATCCCTCATCAAAAAAGGATCGTGCAGGTGGCGTTCGTCGGGTCTGAAAAAGTAGCGGGCGCCCTCAAAATCAGTTATTCCCCTGTGTACCAGCAGGCTGCTTAAAACGGTATCAATATTCAGTTCGGCAGATAATTTGCGTACCAAATCCTCATCGGCATTATCCCTTATCGCCCAACGTTTATTCATATCTTTGCAGCTTTTATAACGGTAAATATAATTTTTGGTACTTTAAAAGGCTAAAGTTACATTCAAAATCTGATACATCGCAGCTATGGAAATTTTCGCGTTAGGAGAAGGCTCATATTCAGTTGATTCGACTAAAAAATTTATCCCCTTTAACCCCGAAACCGACAATTTCAGGGATCGCCCGGGTTCATTATTCATCCATGTAAACCCATTCCTGATAAAAACCACCAATCACCTTATTGTACTGGATACCGGCCTTGGCTTTAAAGATACCCGCGATGAGCTTATCCTGCATCAAAACATCCGCAATGCGGGATTTGATCCGGACGATGTAACACTGGTGCTCATGTCGCACCTGCATTATGACCACTCGGGCGGTTTGGTTGTGGAGCGTAATGGCAAGCTGCAGCCCAGCTTTCCGCAGGCCAGGCACGTGATACAAAAAGGGGAGTGGGAGTTTGGCATTACCGGCAAATCATCATCATACCATAAAGAGATTTTTGAAGCCCTTGACGGTGCAGTAGATATTATGTTTGTAGAGGGCAGCGGCGAATTGCTTCCGGGCATCCGTTATGAATTATCCGGCGGGCATTGCCCCAATCACCAGGTATTCTGGATAGATATAGAAGGCTCAAAAGCGCTGTTTGGCGGCGACGAATTACCTGAGCCTGAGCAACTGATACGAAAGTTTATAGCTAAATATGATATGGATGGGCGTAAGGCAATGGAGCTGCGCCAGGAATATGGAAAATTAGCATCCGAAGAAGGATGGACCTGTCTGTTTTATCATGCCAAAACAATTGCTATTGGCAATGTAAGCAGCGATGATGGCGGCGAACACTTTAAGGTAACGCCGGCTTAGTCTTGTGGCTGAACTTCAAAAAGCTCCTTAATTTTTTCGACGTTTAATGGTTTGCTGATAAAATCTTTTACCAGCGGGTATGAGCGCGCTTTGTTAATATCGTTACTGAATACTGATGATGAGATAATGAAGATTTTGCTTTTGCCCAGCGGATCGAGGTTTAAACGTTTGTACTCGTCCAAAAACTCCCAACCATTCATAATGGGCATGTTAATATCCAGCAAAATATAATCGGGCAGTTTAGCCGGGTCTTTTTGTTGGATTTCGGATAATTGCTCAATAGCAAATTTACCGTTCAAACAGGCCATGATCTCTGTGTTTAATAAAGCTTTCTTTATCAATTTAATGGAGATGAAGTTATTTATCTCATCATCATCAACCAATAATACACTAACGGATTTTGTGTTAATTGTCATAATACGCTTAAAATCGATATGCTTTATACGGAACCTTAAATTAAAAGGTTATACCCCCAAAAACGGTATTTTACTAAAATATTTTATGCCCTGATTAAATTAAACCGGCAATAATGACGGTTTATTGATGAAGATGGTTTTAGCCCGGATAAACATACTGATTAAGAACTGGAAATGATGTTGGTGTAGTGCCAGATAGCGCCTGATAAATCATGTGAAGGCTAAAAAGTTAGGGTATTGATTAGCCCGGAGGGTGCAAAAGCCATGAAAAACGTAATAAGTTTGTTACAAACTTCGTGGTGTTTTACTAAAATAATCCCCCGGCCATAAAACTTAAACCATATCCCCGCGGCAAGCCCATGCGTATTTTGGTGCTGACATAATTATTATAGATACAAAGAAAAGTTGAACACGCAGCGTGCTTGATAGTAGCCGGCCAGGAGAGAGCCCTGCTGCCGGGCTCAGTATAATCTGCCACAACTCTTACGGGTAATTACCGGCATGTCATCCCAAAATAAACTGAAGCTAACCTGGTTAGCCGGCAATTATGATGTTGATGAAATAATGGCAGTTACCATCTGCGAAGATTTTAACTATAGGCTGCAATGATACCGGCTACCAGCCCAACAATTTGAAATACAGTAAGCGAGCAAAATAAATATTTTAACCAAAAAGGCGGTTTTTGCATACATGAGCAGCTTTTATTGGATATAGAATAGTTTCAAAAAAAAACAGGTTAAAACTTTTTATGTGTTTTAATCGTATCTTTGGAAAGATTATAAATAACAGTTCATTCTAATCATTCTAATTCAGTGGTAATAATAATTTTCTTCATCGGGCACTGGTTCCTGTCGCTCTTTTTCCAAACGTTCTTTTTACACAGGTATGCATCTCATAAAATGTTCACTACCAATAAATTTTTTGAGGGTACATTTTATCTGCTGACATTTATTTGTCAGGGTTCATCGTTTTTAAACCCGCGTGCCTATGCAATTATGCACCGTGAGCACCATGCTTACAGCGATACGGAGAAAGACCCGCATTCGCCACATTTTTTCAGGGATGTTTTCCAGATGATGGTGTACACCGCCAAAAGTTACCGCATGCACGAAAAAAGGCTAAAAGATCCTGAAGAACGCTTTAAAGGAAACATTCCGGAATGGCGTACGGTTGATTACATAGGTTCGTCAATGGTATCGCGTATAGCGTTTGGTGTGTTATATGTTGCTTTTTATGTTGTGTTTGCTACCCAATGGTGGATGTACCTGTTAATTCCGGTTCATTTTTTAATGGGCCCAATACATGGCGCTATTGTTAACTGGTGCGGTCATAAATATGGTTATGCCAATTTTGATAACGGCGACAAATCAAAAAACACTACCCCGTTTGATTTTTTAATGCTTGGTGAATTGTTCCAGAACAACCACCACAAGCGCCCTAACCGTGCCAACTTCGGCGCCAAATGGTTCGAGATTGACCCGGTTTACCCTGTAATGAAAGTAATGCACTGGATGCATATCATCAGGCTAAGGAAAGCATATTTATAGAAGGTAAAAGGATAAAGGCGAAAGGCTTTATTTTAGGTGAAAGGGTAAAGGCTAAAGGTAAAAGGTTTTTTGCCCATATATAAAAGCGAAAAGTGATCTGGTTGGATTGGCTTTTCGCTTTTTTGTTTTGAGCCCATATGCACCTTATCCCAACCTTTCGCCCTTGTCCTTTCACCTTTAACCTCTCTTCTTTCACTTTTTTCACCTTTCGCCTTTAACCTTTAGCCTTTCACCTTTTTCCCCCTATATTTGCCGCTCATAAAATCCACAACATGAGTGTTTCTAAATTAGCTCAAAATTTACGCGGCTCGGAGATCATTAAGATTGCGGGCGAGATAAATGAATTAAAACGCCAGGGGCAAAATATTGCCAACCTAACTATTGGCGATTTCGACTCCAATATTTACCCCATCCCTGCCGACTTAAAAGACGGTATTGTTGATGCTTATAACCACAACCAAACTAATTATCCGCCGGCTGATGGTATGCTTAACCTGCGCGAAAGTGTATCGGCATTTTTAAGCAGCCGCATGGGTTTAAATTATAAAGCTAACGAGATATTGATTTCGGGCGGCTCACGTCCGTTGATCTATTCAACTTTTCTGGCCCTGGTTGATCCGGGCGATAAGGTTGTTTTTCCGGCACCATCATGGAACAATAACCACTACAGCGACCTTACCAGTGCTGTAGCTATTATTGTTGAAACCAAGCCCGAAAATAATTTTATGCCTACGGCAAATGAAATTGCACCGCATTTGAAAGGCGCAACTTTATTGGCGCTTTGCTCGCCCCTGAACCCAACGGGTACCATGTTTAATAAAAAAGACCTGGAAGAGATTTGCGACCTGGTAATTGCCGAAAACAAAAACCGCGCAGCCGGCGAAAAGCCTTTGTACCTGCTGTACGATCAAATATATTCGCAACTAACCTTCGGTGATTTTAAACATTACGATCCGGTTACTTTACGCCCGGAACTGAGGCCATATACCGTATTTGTTGATGGTGCATCTAAATGTTTTGCCTCAACAGGCGTACGCGTAGGCTGGGGTTTTGGCCCGGCAAATATTATTGATAATATGAAAGCCATTGTTGGCCACATGGGGGCATGGTCGCCAAAGGCCGAGCAGGTTGCCATGGCTCATTTTATTACCGATACCGCCGCTGTAGATACCTACCTGGATGATTTGAAAGGAAAAATCCGCGCCAGCTTAACAACCCTGCACGAAGGTTTCCAGGCACTGAAAGCCGAAGGTTTCCAGGTAGATTCGATAACGCCAATGGGCGCAATATATCTTACTCTTAAAATCGATTACACCGGCAAAACCACACCAGATGGTAAGGTATTAAAGGACTCGGCCGATATTAACTTTTACCTTATCAAAGAAGCTAAAGTGGCCCTGGTGCCATTTTCGGCCTTCGGTACCGATGATTCGGTTAACTGGTTCCGTGCATCAGTAGGTGCAAGCACACTGGAGGATATTGAGCAGCTGATACCGAGGGTGAAAGCGGCTTTGAGTAAGCTGAAGTAATTGTCAGAATCAGAATTTACAGGATTTTAGAATTAACAAAATCCTGTAAATTCAATACTGTAATAATTCTGGGCATTCTTTAATTCTGAAAATTCTGATTCAGCCATCTTCAAATTATTTTATCTCCCTCGCCGCAACACCTTCGTTGGTTATCTTCACCGGCTGTATCATGCCGTCTTTATCAAAGTACATTTTATCAATGCACATTACGCGGTGGTTGCCGTCGGTCTCGGTCAATGGTCGGCGGTGGTACACAATGTACCATTCATCGGTACCCGGCACGTTAATAACCGAATGGTGCCCCGCGCCGGTGGCAATACTGGCATCCTGCTTTAAAACAGTAGCTATCCGCTTAAACGGACCGAACGGGGTATCGCCTACGGCGTAAGCTACCCGGTAATCGGGGCCTGTCCAGCCGCCCTCGCTCCACATAAAGTAGTATTTACCTTTGCGTTTAAACATTACCGGGCCTTCTACATAGCCCTCGGGAGTTATTTTTCTGTAAGTGACGCCATCCTCAAAAGGAACAACGCCGGTAAAGTCGTCTTTTAGTTTTACAATATTACATTGGCCCCAGCCACCATATATCATATAGTACTGGCCGTTATCATCTTTAAAAACAAACTGATCTATAGGCTGGGCTTTGTTAATAATCTGGTCTATCAGCGGCTTGCCCAGGTAATCTTTAAACGGGCCTGCCGGGTTATCGGCTACGGCTACGCCGATGCCGCCTTTTTCGTTATTGTTCTGGATGTCGTTTGCGCCGAAGAAGATATAATATTTGCCGCCTTTTTCGGTAACGGCAGGCGCCCAAAGCGCCCGGCGAACCCATTTTACGCCAGTGGTATCAACAATGTGGGGGTGTTTGGTCCAATGTACCAGGTCGGGCGAAGAGAAGGCATCCATGAAAACCTGCTCGTTGTATTTAGCCGAGTAGGTTGGATATAGCCAATATTGTTTATTAAAAATTTTAGCTTCCGGATCGGCATACCAACCCTCAACCACGGGGTTGCCCGATGTTTTTTTATCCTGCGCCAAAACTTGCCGGACTGGCATCGTCATTGCGGTTGCCATAACCGCCGTTAAAAGAATTTTATGGTAAATGCCCGTTTTCATAATAGGTTACATGTTTTTAAGGCCGCTAATATAACAGCTAAATTGGTTTAGTAAATTAAGATTTTTATAACATTTTTGCTGTTATTGGCCATGACATGCTATTGTTATATACATCATGAAAAATAATAGCTATTTGTTGTAAGTTTAGTGTGCCAAACGTTTACTTTTAATATCAGTATATGCTGTGTTATGCAGCATTAACCAATGCCTGTTATCCATGAACTTTGATAGTACCATTTTACTGAATCCTAACCATAATATATATGGCCACGAAATATTAAAACTGTTTTTGGCCATTATAACCGGCTGTATTCTTGGGCTGGAGCGGGAGATCAGGGGTAAATCTGCGGGGTTCAGAACGTTGGCATTGATTTGCCTTGGTGCAACTGTTTTTACCATATGCTCCTATATGCTGGGGATTGAAACCAACCGCGACCGGATTGCGGCCAACATTATTACCGGTGTGGGCTTTATTGGTGCAGGGGTAATTTTTCGTAATAACTCGTCTGTATCGGGAATTACCACGGCGGCATCTATATGGATATCGGCGGCCTTAGGGATGCTTTTAGGTATTGGCGAATTTGCCCTTGCCGGCGTTTCACTGGTGGCCACCCTGTTTGTATTGTACGCACTTGATTTTATACAGATTTGGATAGATAATAAATTTGAACACCGCCACTACCGGCTGGTTTTTAAAAACGCCTGCCAGTTAAGTACCTTGTACAACCAGGTAACCCCGCTTAAGCTGAAAATAGTTAAAATGAAAACTTCACGTAAGGACGTACAAACCATCCTGGAGTTTGAAATATCCGGGCGGGAGAAAAACCTTGCTTTGTTTAATCAATGGCTCATAGATAGTGAGGAAATCCTCTCGTTTGAATGGTAGAATGAACCGTTGAGCAGGTCTATTTTCTGAAGCTAAGCGCCAGGTGCTTTACAACGCTGGATGGCGGGCAGTGTTAAGTCTGCAGTACTAAGCCTGGAGTCTTAAGTTCTAAGTCAAAAGAGAATAAATAACTTTCGACTTAGAACTTAAGACTTCCGACTTAAAACTTATCTTCAGGGATATTTAAACCCGGGGAATACAAGATGGAAAATGCTCCACCAATTGTCTTCCAGCGAAAAGTACAGTTTAAAAGGCCCTTCAAAATAAATGGTTTCGTTGTTTTCCAATACGGCATCATATTTTACCGATCCCTCGGCATGGCCAAGGCCCGAATTTGAGCCAGGTTGCAGTTGAAAACCGATATCGTAAATAAAATATTCTTCGTTACTAAAGGCTGTGTAAGCGTTAAAAATATTGTTAAGCTGGTGTACTATTTCAGCCCTGCTATAGGTTTTCCGGTCGGGGGCAACAAACGAATCGCCCAGTACCCAGCTGTGGTCGTCAAAGCTTTGCTTAAACCATTTGGATAAAAACTCCAGGGCCTTGTTTTCAATGTTAGCTTTATGGTTGGGATGAAACTCTTCATAATCAAAATGGCTTGTCATGCCCGGGATCGTAAAGTCGTCAGTCTCGTGATCAAACAACTCTTCGGTAATGAAAACGTATTTGGTGCGGTTGTCCAAATCGTCAGAAAAATCGACAACGATATTCTTGCTCAATAGCAAATCGGTAATTTGCTGCAAGGCGTCCTCTACCTGTTCATCAGTTAATCCGCCTGCCGGTTTAAATTCGGGCTGCCCCAATAAATCGTAAACCTTAACCCGTTTGGCGTTGGCGTAGTTATGTTCAAAATCAAAAATGTTCTTTAAAAATATATTTTCAATTTCCGGGTCAACAGGGTTAATCATGTGCGGGTCGGCGCCCAATTCGGCCTGTAATTTTAAACGCAGCAGTTCGTTTTCCATCCGCAGGTTTTCTTCCGGGTCGTCGCTCAGGGGTTTGTCAAAAAGGTCGTCGGTGTTTTCCATAGTGACGAACAAAATAGGCAAAGCCCGGTAAAATTTAAAACTTTACCAGGCTTTTAATTTTGATTATTTTATTTAAAGCCAAGGCTTAACGATACCACATCGGATACCAAACCAACGTTTTGTTTATAATGGCCGTATCGTAGTTCCAATTCATGTAAACTTTCCCAGCCTAACACACCTTTTGGCGGTGCTATCCTGAAACCAGCGCCAAAAAACTGGCTGTTGAACTTTGCATACTCGTAATTACTGGTAAAGTATGTTTGTGTTGGGCTGTTTTGCTCATAAGGCGCAAAGTATTTGGCCGCGGTTTGTGTATAGTACCTGTAAAACGGAGATATGGAAAAGAATGGCGTAACCTTGTATGCTATTTCCAGATTTGCGGTGTTTGATTTACTGCCCCAATTATCGGTATAATAGCGGTAGTACGACCGCAGGATAACGTTATCGCCCAGGAAGTAATTAGCCCTGAAGCCTAAAGGCAGCTTAAACCGCGACGATGGCAATCGTTCTATGGTATCTTTTCCGTTCGAAAAATATACCCGGTGAAATGGCAGGCTTAAAAAGCCATGCTGGGTAACCACATCGGCCAGGAACATGATTTGCAACCTTGATGTTACTATTTGTGAATAAGAGAATGATGCTGTATATGTATTTCTTGGGCTTGATGGAATCCTGGCTTTGCCCTCACTTTCGGAACTTGATGAATTGCCGCTTGCTGTTGTAATTGTTGTAACCGTTGTGGTTGATTGCGGGATAAACTCCGATGGATATATCAGCTTTACATGGTCAAAATAGCCTTGTAGTTTTACACCAAACTCGCCCATTTTATTGGCTGTTTTTGCCGAAAAGTGGAGGTCGGCGCCCAGCGATTTGTAGTTATACTCGCTGGAATAGTAAGTGCCAATACCAAAACTGGTGCCTTTTTTTGAGTTTTCAACAGTCCAATCCAACGATGGGTATATTCTGCTTCCGCCGGTATTTGATGCCCCGGTTGTTGATACATAAGCTGCTGAAGCAGAAGTGTGATGATCGATACCGAGGCCCACAGATAGCGTGTTTTTATTCATCGCATTGTTTAGCCAAACCAGTTTAAGATCGATACCATTTGAAAAATCGGTTACTTTTTCGGTACCAATGCCGCCGGTTACGGCCGAGTGGTTACCATTTTGATTGTAGTAGCTGGTTACAAAATTTACTTCGTCAACCCGCAAAGCGCGCGGCCGGTAGGCGTTGGTATCCTGGCTGGTTGATGTTGCCAGGCTGAAACCCGGGTTAAGGCGAATAATGCTATCTTTTGATGTTTGTGCATACGCACTCATCCTGCATATCAGGGAAAACCCTAATACGGATAAATATATTTTTTTCATGTTTTAAGAAACCAATAGAAAGGGAATGAAAACGATTAGTTACAGCCACAACCGCCGCCGGTTTTACCGGCATTGGCTCCTGAAGCACTTTCACGGTACGATTGAAAATTCAGCTCGTTTTTTTCAACTTTACGGTTGCTTAACGCCATTTCAGAATCGTTTATCCTGTTTTTTTGGTATTCTTTTAGTTGAACACATGATGTAAACGAGCCTGCCAATAGCAGGCAGGCCGTAACTTTAATCAATTGTTTAGTCATTTTTATAGGGGATTTATTTAATGTTTATATTTTTTGAGGTGTAAAGCCTGTCGTTATCGTCAATAACTATAGCCTCAATATCCTTCATCTGGTTAATCATATCCAGGCCGGCGTGTACACCCATTATGGTTACCGGCGTGGCCATGGCGTCGGCAATTTCGGCATTGGTGGTAATAATGGTTACGCTTTTAATGCCGGTAACTGGCAGCCCTGTACGCGGGTTTATAGTATGCGAGTATTTTTTTCCATCTATCATAATAAACTTCTCGTAGTTACCCGAGGTAGCTACCGCAAGGCCCGATATACTCAAATAGGAGAAAATTTGTTGCGATGCATCGGGATTGGCTATACCAACCGTCCACTTGTTGCCGTTTGGCTGCGTACCCCAGGCTGTTAAATCGCCAGATGCGTTTACCACGCCGCTTGTAACACCCTGTTGTTGCATAATCAGTTTGGCACGCTCGGCGGCATACCCTTTTCCTATCCCGCCAAAGCCTATGCGCATGCCCTTTTCGGCTAAAAAAATAGTACAGTCATTATCGTTTAATATAATGTTGCGGTAATTTATAAGCCTAACCATTTGCCTGGCCGTTTCTGCATCGGGTAAAGCCGTCATTTGCTGATCAAAATTCCATAGCCGTTTGTCAATCGAGCCGTACGAAATATCAAAAGCACCCTGCGTTACTTTTGATATCATGATAGATCGTTTTACCAATTCAAAAGTTTCGCGGCTCACGGGCATGGGTTTGATGCCCGCGTTTTGATTTACCTGGTTGGTTTCGCTATCCTCGCTAAAGGTGGTAAGCAGCTTTTCAATCCGGCTTATTTCGGCTATTCCATCATCAATCCGGTCATTTGCCCATTGCTCGCTATCGGCCACAACGCTTAATTCAAAGCGGTTGCCCATCAGTTTGCAGCTCCTTTTAAAAATTTGAAGATCAGGCATATTTTAACATTTAATCGATAATATTCGTGTTCGGCTGCTACATGTTTGGTGGCTTAGTTTTCAGGTTGCCACAGGTTGCTGCGTATATCTTATAAGAAAAAATTACTGTCCTATTTAAATTTTAAAGCCAGCGTTACCACATCGCTGTTTAAACCTGTCGATCGCATATAGTGCCCATACCTAAGCTCAAGCGTATTTAAATGCTGCCATCCTAATACACCGTTTGGCGGGGATAACCTGAAATTGGCACCCACAAAATTGCTGTGCAGGGTTGATAGGTCATAGTCGCTGGTGTAATAAGTATCCGTTGGGTTATGCTGGCCGTAAGGTGCAAAGTACCGGGTACCTTGTTGGTTGTTATACCTGTAAAACGGACTTACCGAAACAAATGAAGTTAATTTAACAGGCAGCTCAATTTCGGCAGTATGCGCTCTTATCCCCCAGTTATCCATATAATACCGGTAAAATGTGCGGATAATAAAATGATCGTCCAGGAAGTAATTGAAACGCACAGCAATAGGCAGCTTATACCGCTGGCCGGGCAGGTTCTCCACCCTTTCAGTACCATCCGTAAAATAATCGCGCTGGTATTTGGTGGCCAGCAATCCGTGCTGGTATGAGGGTTCAACTATCAGCAAAGCTTGCAAACGCGGCGTAATAACCTGCGACAACGAGAACGATGTACTGAATGAGTTACGCGGACTATGCGGTACTGAGCCCCGCCCGTCCCTGTCGGATCCCGAACCATAGCCTGCCGGCCGTAATTCAACCGGTAATATCACTTTCCAGCTATCAAGAAATGCCTGCGCTTTAAAATCAAACTGGGTGTTTTTATCTTTTGAAACACTGGTAAAGTTAAACCCAACACCTTTTGACTGGTAATCAAACTCGTGCGAATAAGATCCGGTGAAACCATAAGCGGTTCCGGTTTTTTCGTTGGAGTGTGTCCAGTTTAAAGAAGGGTAAACGCGGGTATCCTGCCTTGAAGCTGATGATACACTATAAGGGTCAATTTTATCTGACGAGGCCGAGGTATAGTGATCAACCCCTAATTCAAACACAAAGGTGTTTTTATTGCCCGCTTTGGTAAGCTTAGACATTTGCAGATCGAGCGTGTTTGCAAAATCGGTTAAATTTTCTGTACCGATACCACCGGTAACTGCCGAATTATTACCGTTTTGGTGGTAATACGCCGAAACAAAATTAACCTCATCAACTTTTAGTTTGCGGGCCTGGTAACCGGTAGTATCCTTGGTTTGCGCGTGCGATGACAGGATGCCCATGTACAGCGCAAGCACCCCTAAATATATTTTTCTCATTTAATACGATGCTTAATTAATTACAACCACAGCCACCACCACTTTTGCCTCCATTGGCACCGGAACCACCTTCGCGGTATAATTGGAAACTTTGTTCGAACTTTTGAGACTTTCGGGCCGAAAGTTCCATTTCAGAATCATTGATGCGGCTTTTTTGATATTGCTTAACCGACATACATGATTGCAACAAACCCGTAATACACAGGCAAAACACAGTAACTCCAATATTTTTTTGGAACTTTTTCATATCAGGGGTTTTATTTATTAAGATATTCAGGACACATAACCGATGTGTTATCGTATTATTTGCCTGTATTGGCAACTGCGGCAATCTGGTCAACAAATTGATCTGGCGATTCATTAGGAAAACCATCCCAGTCTTTCAAAACCTTGCCATGCTCATCAACCAAAATGGTGTAGGGGAATTTACCGTCAGGGTTAAATTTATCGGCCAGCGCCTCGTTTAACTTTACCTGCTCTTTACTAAGCTGATTTTTTTTCTGGCGCGGAAAATCGGCCCTCACCAAAACCAGGTGATCGGCAGCGTAATTTGTAAAGGCATCGTTTTCTAAAATCTCTTTACGTTCCCTGATACAAGGGCCGCACCAGTCTGATCCGGAGAAGTTTATTAAAATTAGTTTATGTGTTTTTGCAGCCTCATTTGTGGCCTGGCTATAATCGCCCAGCCATGTAACGTTGGCAAATAAACCTGCGATCAAGGATATAAATAATAACTTCATTTTGTTTTAATTATGCGTAAACTCTTAATGATGTGCCGGTAAGGGCGGTATGATAAGTGGTTAAATTTCTGTTTGCCGGTGAGTTTAAAACAACACCTGCCTCGGTAAACGCCGAACCATGATTGTTACAGTAAAAATGCCCGGCCGAGCCTTGGTATACTAAAGGATAATTTTCATGCGTACATGATAATTGAACAGCAATGTAAGCGCCTGCTGTAGTTCGGGCTACAAGTACCCCGTTTGACGATAAATACCCACCGTTTGTATTTAAGGCCGAATTTGCCGATGCTGTTAAATCAAGTGTAAAATCAACGCCGGTGGGGCCGGTAGTGCCCGAGGTAGATGTTGAATCACCTTTTTTGGAGCACCCTATGCATGTTGTAACAGCTAATGATGCTGCGCTCAATCCGATTGCCGAAAGAAACTCTTTTCTATCCATTTTGCCTTGTTTAATATTCTAAGTTCTACTTAATCAGCTTAGTAAAGGTGCAGGTACGGATGAATGCCAATATTGTGTCGATTAACCAGCTGACGTTAATCTTTATACTTCAATATTACCGGCAAAATCTGTAGTTCACATGAAAATTGAGGTATTTAACAGATTTTAACAACTGCCTGACAATGTGATTACCGCTATTTGACAGAAGATAGGGCATGCCGCCGCGATAGTTTAAATTTTCCTGAAACCATTTCCGGGAACGATTGCACAGTTTTAGTTGGGGATATTTTTTTTAAATCGCTTAGTAGTAATTAACCTTGTTTGCTGATTAAACCTGTGCCACCTGTTTTTGTAAACCCAACTATGAAAAAGATACTATTGCCATTATTGCTCATACTTGTTTGCCTCGATGTTTTTTCGCAGGAAACCATTGTTAAATACCTGTCGGGAACGGATAAGGACCATACCGTACCCTGGGATTTTTACTGCACCGGAGGAAGAAAAAGCGGCGTATGGACAAAAATCGCGGTACCGTCAAACTGGGAATTACAGGGCTTTGGCAGCTATAACTACGGGCATGACAAGGTTAAAAGCAACGAGCAGGGGTTGTATAAACATGATTTTTTTGCAGGTAACCTAACCGGTAAAAAAGTATATATCGTTTTTGAAGGATCGATGACCGATACCAAAGTGACCATCAATGGCAAACTGGCCGGCCCGGTACACCAGGGTAGCTTTTATCAGTTTAAATATGATATAACCGGTTTGATAAAGCCCAATGCGCAAAACCTGCTCGAAGTAACAGTTGATAAAACATCGGCAAACCCATCAGTAAATGATGCCGAGCGCCGCAATAGCGATTTTTGGGTTTTCGGCGGAATTTACCGGCCCGTTTACCTGGAAATTGTTCCGGAAACTTTTATTGACAGGATGGCGGTAAACGCGAAGGCCGATGGATCCTTCCGCTTAGATGTATATGCTCAAAACTTAAAGGGCGATGAGCTGATTGAAGCCCAGGTACAAAACCTTAATGGCCAAAATGTAGGTAAGCCATTTAATGCAAAAGCAAACCTGCCAGCCGACCATATAGAATTACAAGCCAATTTTGCTAAACCGTTACTATGGAGTGCCGAGTTTCCTAACTTATACCAGGTTGTGGTTGCTGTAAAAAACAAAACAGGCATTCTTCACCGGGTTAAACAAAAATTTGGCTTTCGTACGGTAGAGCTGCGCACCAACGATGGCTTGTATGTAAACGGTGCAAAAATAATGATGAAGGGTAGCGACAGACACAGCTTTTGGCCCGAAACCGGGCGTACCCTGAGCTATGGCGTTCACTTAATGGATGTGAAGCTGATGAAGGAAATGAACATGAATGCAGTCCGTATGTCGCACTACCCGCCCGACCGTGATTTTTTGGATGTTTGCGATTCCCTGGGCATATATGTGTTGGATGAGCTTACCGGCTGGCAGGCTAAATACGATACCGTGGTAGGCCGCAAACTGGTTAAAGAATTGGTAGTACGCGATGTAAACCACCCCTCCATCCTGTTTTGGGATAACGGTAACGAGGGAGGCTTTAACCGGGGGCTTGATAATGACTATGCTTCATATGATCCGCAAAAACGTACGGTGATACACCCCTGGGAAAAATTTAACGGCACCGATACTAAACATTACCCTGATTACAATTATATGGTTAATGCAGCGGCCAACGGACAGGAAGTCTTTTTCCCCACAGAGTTTATGCATGGCCTGTATGACGGCGGGGCCGCAGCCGGGCTTGACGATTTCTGGGCACAGATGATAAAACATCCGCATGGGGCGGGCGGCTTTATCTGGGCGTTTTTAGACGAGGCTGTAATCCGAACCGATAAAAACAGCACCTATGATTCTGACGGCAACCACGCCCCTGACGGCATTGTTGGCCCGCACCGCGAAAAAGAGGGCAGTTTTTATGCGATAAAAGAAATATGGTCGCCGGTTTATATTAACCCGCAACCAATTGATGCAGGTTTTGATGGTAAAATAGCTGTCGAAAATCGCTATTCGTTCACAAACCTTAATCAATGTAGTTTTAAGTGGAAACTGGTTAAATTCCCATCGGCACAAAGTAAAACCACCGCTGCTATAGTAACCGCAACAGGCTTACTAAAAACTATTGAGCTTAAATCCGGCAGGAAAGGGACATTGAACTTAACACTGCCCGCATCGTGGAAAAAGAATGATGCACTATACCTGGCAGCTTACGGGCCGGATAAGCAAGAACTATTTACCTGGAGCTGGGCTATTGGCGCACCGGCTGACATTGCCGGCAAAATCGCGTCATCTCCGGCCAAATCGGCTATAAAAACAACCGAGACAGATAAAATATTAACCATCAAATGCGATGACATCAGCTATGATTTTGATAAGGTTACGGGTTACATTCAAAAAGTGCGTAAACCGGCAGGCGCAATTTCGTTATCGGGCGGGCCTGTGTTGGCCGGTGTTAGTACCCAGTTAAAACAGTTTACACACAAAGCCGATGTCGGCAAATATGTTGTAGAAGCCGATTACCAGGGTGCGGGTTCATTACACGTAAGCTGGACTTTCGCTGCCGGGCACCCTGTTAAACTGGAGTACCAGTACGTGCAACAGGGCGATGCCGATTTTATGGGTATCACCTTCAATTACCCCGAAGAAAAAATTACCGGCATGAAATGGCTTGGCCGCGGCCCCTACCGCGTTTGGAAAAACCGGCTGAAAGGCCAGCAGTTTGGCATCTGGCACAAAGCCTATAACAATACTATTACCGGCGAAACCTGGGGATACCCGGAATTTAAAGGTTACCATGCCGAAGTTAACTGGGTAACTATCGAAAATAAGGAGTCGCCGTTTACCGTTTACGCTGCCGATAAAAACACTTACCTGCAAATGCTGCACCCGGCAAGGGAAAAAGATGCGCTGAGCAATAACAATGTGGAGCCGGCTTTTCCTGAAGGAAGCATTGGGTTTTTAAATGCCATTGCACCTATCGGCACCAAATTTCAACCGGCAAAAGTAATGGGGCCGCAAAGCCAAACCAACCATGCCAGCGGCGATAAGATAAGCGGAATACTTTGGTTTGATTTTATGCATTGAGCCTTATGAAGCTGGATTTAGTCGGTTATCAAGTTGTTGCTTCTAATGAGGCACAAAATCCGTGAATTCTGAAGGAGGAATGACATTCAAAAATAAAAGACTGTCATGCTGAGGCACGAAGCTATTCGCGAACTTTTCTATCGGTCATGCACAGCTGACAGATCCTTCGTACCTCAGGATGACAGGAAAGTTAACTGTCATAGGAGGTACGAAGACAGCTGACCGCAGGGTCAATAACATGGTTGTTTTGAGCAAGAACGCAAAAAAAGATTTGTGCAATCGATTGCACAAATCTTTTTTTATTTGTTACTTCGTAAAAGTAAACCTCCAAACTAAAAGTTCCGGCAAATTATGAAATCAGTGAAGCTATTGCTTATCGCGCTGTGCACCAGTTTTATACTGCCCACTTATGCCCTTGTGCGGCTGCCGCAGCTGGTTGCAAATGGCATGGTGCTGCAACGCAATACACATGTGAATATCTGGGGATGGGCAGACGCAGGCGAAAAGATCAACATTGTATTTCGCGGCAAGTCTTTGCATACTATTACCGATAAAAATGGCTTATGGAAAGTGGTTTTACCGGCAATGCCCGCGGGCGGGCCCTATACAATGGATATACAGGGCAATAATCGCATCACCATCAGCGATATTTTAGTTGGCGATGTTTGGTTTTGTTCGGGCCAATCAAATATGGCTTTACAAATGGAGCGGGTAAAGGAGAAATATCCCGACGAGATAGCTACTGCCAACTACCCCCAAATCAGGAACTTTTTTGTGAAGACAGAGGCTGACGTAACCAGACAACATACCGATTTGCTACCCGGTAAATGGGTAAAGGCCGATCCTGAAACGGTGCTGGGTTTTGGCGCCACGTCCTGGTTTTTTGCCAAGCGGCTTTATCAAAAATACCATGTGCCAATCGGTATCATTAACTCAAGCGTGGGGGGCACACCCATTGAGGCCTGGATTAGTGAACAGGGACTCACGGATATCAAACCTTATAATAATAGGGTAAAGCAATTTGGCGATGCCGCTTTTATGGATAGCGTTTTAAAAAAGCATTTGTCGCCTAATAATCCGCTCAATACATCAGCGCTCGGAATTGATAAGGGCTTAACAGAAAATAAACCGTGGTACGATACCGCATACATACCGTATAACTGGCATCATTACTGGCTACCCGGTTATTGGGCCGACCAGGGTGTTAAAGGCCTGAATGGCGTGGTTTGGTTTCGTAAAGAAGTAAACCTGCCGGCATCTTTTGATGGCAAAGCAGCTAAATTGTTTTTAGGGAGGATAATTGATGCCGATCAAACTTATGTTAATGGCAGGCTTGTAGGCAGCATTACCTACCAGTATCCGCCCCGGCGTTATAATGTACCGGAGGGTGTGCTGAAGCCGGGCAAAAACATAATAATTGTGCGGGTGGTAAATACCGCGGACAAAGGCGGTTTTGTGCCCGATAAAAGATATTATCTGAGTGTGGCGGCAGACACCATCGACCTGCGCGGCGATTGGCAATATAAAGTAGGGCAAGTGTTTGAGCCGGTTAAGCCCGTTGCCGAATTTATTGCCCAAAATGAACCGACCGGCCTTTACAATACCATGGTTGCGCCGGTGATTAACTACACCGTCAAAGGGCTGGCCTGGTACCAGGGCGAAAGTAGCGTCAATAGCGCAAAAGCATACGGCGTTTTATTAAAAGCCCTTATTGCCGACTGGCGCGATAAATGGCAGCAGGGCAACCTTCCGTTTGTATACGCCCAGCTCCCTAATTTCAACGAGGCGCAATACGCGCCGGCCGAAAGTGATTGGGCTGTGTTGCGGGAGGGACAACTTGAGGCGCTTGCCTTACCAGGCACAGGCATGGCTGTAACCATTGATGCCGGCGAATGGAACGATATTCATCCGCTCGATAAAAAAACGGTAGGCGAGCGCCTGGCCATGGCTGCCGAAAACGTAGCTTATGGCGGTGACGATATAATGCCCTGCGGCCCGGTTTATCAATCGGCACGGGTAGATGGTAATAAAATTGAACTGACTTTTAAATACACAGGCACCGGGCTTGTTGCTAAAAATGGGGATGAACTGTGGCAATTTGCTATAGCTGGGGCTGATAAAAAGTTTGTTTGGGCCACCGCCGTTATTAAGGGCGATAAAGTGTTGGTATGGAGTGATAAGATATCGATACCATTATATGTAAGGTATGCCTGGGCCGATAACCCCGATGGGGCCAACCTGTATAACAAAGAAGGTTTGCCTGCATCGCCTTTCCGTACTGATAAACCATAATTGACCATAAAACCCGTAAAAATGAAAACTGCCATTTTCTTTTTTTTACTCGCATTACCCGTAGTAGTTAGCGCCCAAAGCCTGGCCCCGGTAAATTTTACAGCCGAACAGGATCATCAGAATATGATGAAACAGTTGGGTATTAAAACACTGCGTAATGGCCCAAGTGGTGATGAAAATGCCCCCAACCACGCTAACTATGATGAGGCCTTGGCTAACCCTTTCCCCGGTTTGCCGGATGCGCTTACCCTTAAAAACGGTAAAAAAGTAAGCACTGCTGATGTGTGGTGGAAACAACGCCGCCCCGAAATTATAGAGGATATGGAGCGTGAAGTTTACGGCAGGATACCGGCTAATGTACCCAAAGTAACCTGGACGGTTAAGGTAACCGATAAAGAACGTGTGGGTTTTTATCCCGTAATAGCCAAACAACTGATAGGTCATGTTGATAATACCGCCTGCCCGTCAATTAGTGTCAACATTGAAATGACGCTGGTGCTGCCGGCCAATGCCAAAGGCCCTGTGCCGGTACTAATGATGTTTGCCCGCAGTACGCTTCCGGCGCCGGCACAACCATCACCGGCCGAGCTGGAAAAGATAAACAGCGCTTTGAAGGAGTTACTTGTAAAAGAACACCCGGAGCTGAAAGCCATTTTTGAGCAATATCCCGCTTATAACCCGGTAGCAGAGCAATCGCCGTTTGGGCCGGGTGGTTTCCCGGTAATAAAGGGCGATCCGCCTACGGCCATGCAGCTGATAGCCAATGGCTGGGGTTATGTGCTGATTGATCCTTCATCAATACAGGCAGATAATGCAGAGGGGCTTACCAGGGGTATAATTGGCCTGGTAAATAAAGGGCAGCCCCGTAAACCCGACGATTGGGGGGCCTTACGCGCCTGGTCATGGGGCGCAGCAAGGGCTTTGGATTACCTGGAGACCGAACCCGCCGTTGATGCCAAACACGTGGGCATTGAAGGAGTATCGCGCTATGGCAAAGCCGCATTGGTTACGCTGGCCTTTGAGCAACGCTTTGCTATGGGGCTTATCGGTTCGTCTGGCGAGGGTGGCGCCAAATTACACCGCCGCAATTTTGGTGAAGCGGTTGAAAGCTTAACCGGTGGCGAGTATTATTGGATGGCAGGCAACTTTATGAAATACGGGGCCAGCGAGGCTACCTTTGGCGCTAAAACAGCAAAGGACTTACCCGTAGATGCGCATGAACTGATAGCCCTTTGTGCGCCAAGGCTTACATTTATCAGCTACGGTATTCCCGAACAGGGCGACGCCAAGTGGCTGGATCAGCAAGGGAGTTATATGGCTACAGTTGCCGCGGGGGCGGTTTTTAAATTACTGGGGGTAAAAGACATTGGCGTATCAAACGATTATAAAACAGAAAAAATGCCGCCCGTAAACACCGGGATGCTGGACGGGGCATTGGCCTGGCGGCAGCACGACGGCGGCCATACCGATGCGCCAAACGTAAAATACTTTATTGCCTGGGCTAAAAAAATGATGGAACAGGAGAAGGCAGGTAATCCCGCAGCTAAATAACCAAATCAAAAAACGGAATATTAAATGAAACCAGTCAAATACGCCATCCTGTTTTTTTTACTACTGTTTGCGCTAATTTCAAGGTCGCAGGATAAGCCCTTGTGGAATAATAAACAGTGCGCGGTTGTATTAACCTACGATGACGCAATTAATGTTGACCTTGATAACGTACTGCCTGCGCTCGACTCGCTCAACTTGAAAGGAACATTTTACCTTATCGGCTCATCGCCGGTTGTGGTAAACCGGATGGCAGAATGGCGAAAAGCTGCGGCGCATGGCCACGAGTTGGGCAATCATTCCCTGTATCACCCCTGCGATGGCAGTTTGCCCGGCCGCGGGTTTGTAACCGCCGAAACCGACCTGAGCAAATACTCGCTTGACCGTGCCGTTAAAGAAATAAAAGCAACCAATACCCTGCTTAAAGCGATTGACGGCAAAACGGCGCGTACCTTTGCATTCCCATGCGGCGATCTTAAAATAGGGGATAAATATTTTTACGATTACCTTAAAAATGATTTTGCAGGCGCACGGGGCGTTGCCCCAGGACTACAGACATTAAAACAGGTAAACCTGGATAACATTGATAGTTTCATGATTAACGGGCAATCTGCCGATTATTTGATTAACCTGGTTAAACAGGCCATGCAATCGCGCACTTTGCTGGTGTTTTTGTTTCATGGTGTTGGGGGCGGGCACAATCTTAACGTTAGCCTGGATGCCCACAGTAAGTTGCTGCACTACCTTAAACAACACCAAAAGGACATTTGGGTTGCCCCAATGGTTGATGTTGCCACTTACATCAAAAGCGGCCAGCAAAAATGATAAGCCTGCTGCCCAATCGGGCAGGTTTGCAAATGTGTGCTGATATAACAAATTTGAATAATAGGCGCGAAGGCAGCAAGGTGAAATAAATTAAAACCCAATCGAATTACCGCCATCCACCTGCAATATTACGCCGGTTACATATTTGGCGCTATCTGTGGCTAAATAATAAATGGCCTCGGCTACGTCAGCTGGTTCGCCCAGTTTGCCCATTGGGGTGCGGCCTAAAACTTTTTGTTTCCTGGCGGGATCGTTATCTAATGCCTTTGCCGACATATCTGTAGCGATAAAACCCGGAGCCACACAATTAACCCGGATGCCCTGCGGCGAAAGCTCGGTGGCCATAGCGCGGGTCATGCCTTCAATAGCGGTTTTTGATGCCGTATAAGCTATCACGTAAGGAATACCGTACTGCGCCGCCATCGAACTTACATTAACAATGCTGCCGCAGCCTGCAGTCAGCATGTTTTTTATAACTTCGCGGCTCAGGGCAAATACTGCCACCAGGTTTGTTTGTATAATTTGCTGAAAATCCTCGTCGGTAACCTCTGTAAACGGCTTTTTATGGTTAATGCCGGCATTGTTCACCAGGATGTCTGGTATACCAAACTCCTGCACAATTGAAGCCACTAAAGCTGGTATCCCCGCGGTTTGGCTCAAATCATACGGTTTATAACTGCAAAGTTCGCCAAGTTCATGAGCCACATGGGCCAGCTTCTGCTCGTCACGACCGATAATAATTGTCCTGATGCCTTGTTCAATAAATTTTTTTGCCGTGGCTAATCCCAGGCCCGAAGCGCCTCCTGTAACTATAGCGAGTTTTGTTTTTGATTCCATTATCTGTTAGTGGTCATTACTTTTCCTTGTCGATGATTCCCGTACAATCAACTCCGATCTTAGTATCAGGCTATGGGTTTGTTGCAGGTCGTTTTTGTTTACCAAATGGTTGATGAGCAAATTGGCGGCAACTTCGCCCATTTCAAATCCCTTGTAGTTAATGGTGGTTAAATTGGGTTCAATTACGCACGATACCGGGTCGTTGTTAAAACCCGCCACGGCAATATCCCCGGGTATTTTTATCCCTGCTTTTTTGAGTACCTGTATACAGCTTACCGCACTTGCGTCGTTAGCGCAGAATAAACCATCGGGCAGCGGGTTCATTTTTAGTATTTCCTGGGCGGTTATGGCTGATGCTTTGACGCTCAAATCATTAATGAACAGTAAACTTTCGTTGAATTGAATACCGTGTTTTTCCAGCGCGGCTTTATATCCCCGTAACCTTTCCGAATAAACATTTCTTAAAACGTTGGCAGTAATATGCACTATCCGTGTGCAGCCCTGCTCAATAAGGTGCCCGGTAATTTCGTAAGCTGCTTTAAAATTATCAATATAAATTTGCGGATAATGGTCGTGCTCAAACACCCGGTCGAAGAAAATTACCGGGATTTTGCGTTTTATAAACGGTTCAAAATGTTCAACATTGGTAGTATCATAGGCCAACGAAACCAGCAGGCCATCAACCCGGTTATTTAGCATTGCCTTCGCGTTATTAATTTCTTTTTTCATTGTTTCCAATGATTGGCTGATGATGAGGTTATAATCATTATCGTTCACCACTTTCTCTATACCCGCTATCACATCAGATGTAAAACTGCTATTGAGCCTTGGTACAATTACCCCAATGATGTTGCTGTTTTTGCGGCGTAAGTTGCTGGCAAACGAGTTGGAACGGTAACCCATTTCTTCGGCGGCCTTAACAATCATCTTTTTGGTGTTTTTGTTTACCCGTGGATGATCCTGGAGTGCGCGGCTTACTGTAGCTGCCGAAACATTGAGCTTTTTGGCTATATCGTAAATGGTAATCTCTTTTTCGCTGCCGGGCATGGGTTTAATTAAAGCGCTTAAAACTAACTGCGTAACGTGCCATAAATGGCCGACGATTATTTAATGGATAAATGTAAAAATTAAATGCTTGTTTAGCTAATTTAGGGCAATCGATTGCATCGATTTATGTCCTATTACCTGGGACTGACCAAAATGATTTCAGCAATAATTGAATAATTGGTTTTGAATTGCTAAATATAAATAAAGGTTTATATATTTGCAATCGATTGCATAAGGCTTAAGTCATTATAAACCATTGTGGATAGGACATGTATAACACGTGTGCTTTCAGAAATTTTAATGCATCATTTTATTGTTTTTATAACCGGGCAAAAAACTTTACCAACGCTGAAATATTAACGCCATGGCCAAATATTTTGTAAAAAAAAATAGGTGTTTGCTAATCCTGCTTTTGTTAGGTGTGGTAAGCAACGCATTTGCCGATGATGGCTATAAACTTTGGCTCGGGTATAACAAAATAGCCAACCGGGCGGCGGTAGCGGTTTATAAACAGCAACTGAAGTATATGATTTTCCCGGCGGAATCCGATCAGCTAAAGGCCGCTAAAGCCGAACTGACAAAAGGGTTGGAGGGTATGTTATCGATGCATCTTGCCGATACTAAAACCATAGCAGGCGGGCAAACAATTATCATTGGCACACCGCAATCGTTAAAAGGGCTGGCTGTTGTCGTTGCGGACAGCCTAGGAAGCGAGGGTTATCTTATAAAGACAGCGCTTATAAATCAAAAAAAATGTATCCTCATCACAGCCAATACCGATGTTGGCGTGTTGTATGGTGTTTTTAATTTTTTAAAGCTGCTGCAAACCCGGCAGCCAATCAATAATCTTAGTATCACAGATCGCCCGCGCATAACGTACCGGGTGCTTGATCATTGGGATAACCTGAACCGCACTGTAGAGCGTGGCTACGCAGGTTCATCTATCTGGAACTGGCATAAGCTGCCGGGGATTATAGACCAGCGGTATATTGATTACGCGCGTGCCAATGCCTCGGTAGGAATCAACGGCTCGGTTATCAATAATGTGAATGCCGACGCGTTAATACTCTCGCCTCAGTATTTAATTAAAATTCAGGCGCTGGCCAATGTTTTCAGGGCGTACGGTATTAAAATTTATTTGTCGGTAAAATTCAGCAGCCCGGTAGAGTTAGGTCACCTGAAAACAGCCGATCCGCTTAATGACGATGTGAAAAAATGGTGGGCTGATAAGGCCGACGAAATTTACCGTTACATTCCTGATTTTGGCGGGTTTTTAGTGAAGGCAAACTCCGAAGGGCAGCCTGGTCCCCAAACCTATGGCCGCAGCCATGCCGATGGCGCCAACATGCTGGCCGATGCGATGGCCCCACACCACGGAATAGTAATGTGGCGCGCCTTTGTGTATGATAACAACGTGCCCGACGATAGATCGAAACAGGCATATAATGAATTTAAGCCCTTTGATGGGAAGTTTAAAGATAATGTAATCATCCAGGTAAAAAACGGACCGATTGATTTTCAGCCGAGGGAACCTTTTCATCCCTTATTTGGAGCTATGCCCAATACCGCCTTGATGATGGAATTCCAGCTAACACAGGAGTACCTTGGCTTTTCGACCCATTTGGTTTATGAAGCGCCGTTATTTGCAGAAACACTGCAATCAGACACTTACACGCAGGGGAAGGGTTCAACCGTATTACGTATCCTTCAGGGTAATTTCAATAAAAAACTAATAAC
The DNA here is from genome assembly GCF_051903035.1 of Mucilaginibacter sediminis. Lineage (NCBI taxonomy): Bacteria > Pseudomonadati > Bacteroidota > Sphingobacteriia > Sphingobacteriales > Sphingobacteriaceae > Mucilaginibacter > Mucilaginibacter sediminis. The sequence goes on along the minus strand of NZ_CP170602.1, from coordinate 4,073,509 downwards.
AGGTATGGCCGGTGTAGCAAATATTGGCACAGATTTAAACTGGTGCGGTCATCCCTTTGCCCAGGCTAATTGGTATGCCTTTGGCCGCATGGCCTGGAACCCCGATCAGTCACCGGCGGCTATAGCCGATGACTGGCTAAAAATGACTTTTACCAATGACGCTGGCTTTGTATCCCCGGTAAAAAAAATTATGCTACAATCAAGGGAGAATACAGTTAATTATATGACTCCGCTTGGTTTGCACCACATCATGGGTGTATCTACCCATTATGGCCCCGGCCCATGGGTTGACAATGCCGGCCGGCCCGATTGGAATGCCACTTATTACCACAAGGCCGATTCGTCCGGTATCGGGTTTAACCGTACCAGCGCGGGCAGCAATGCGCTGTCACAATACGCGCAGCCGGTACAATCGTATTGGGAAAACCTTCAAACCTGCCCCGATGAATACATTTTATGGTTCCACCATTTAAGCTGGACCTTTAAAATGCGTTCTGGCAGGTCGTTATGGGACGAGTTGGTTCACCACTATTATATGGGTGCCGATTCTGTTAAGCAAATGGGTTTAACCTGGGATAAAATGCAGGGCAAAATAGATGCGGAACGTTTTAACCAGGTACAGCAGCTAATGAAAGTTCAATTAACTGAAGCCACTGCATGGCGGGATGCCTGTGTTTTATATTTTCAAGCCTTTTCAAAAATGCGTGTCGGGGCCTTATATCCTAAGCCGGAGCATCCGCTATCTTACTATAAAGAAATGAAGTTTTACTATGTGCCGGGTATCGGGGGCAACAATTATATGACCAATTAATCATCACCATAAACCAAACGCCAATGAGCAAGCAATTTACCACCGCAAAATTAATTACTACGCTTTTTATAGCCGCAGGCATGTTAAGTGCATGCGACCCTCCCACAAAAAAAGCCGCCGATGCAGACAGCAGCAAAGCTGATACCGGCAAAAAGGTAAAATTCCTTTCGCAACCGCTTATCAGCTCCATTTACACTGCCGATCCATCGGCTCATGTGTTTAACGGCAAAATTTATATTTATCCATCGCATGATATTAATGCAGGCATCCCCGAAAATGACAATGGCGACCATTTTGCCATGAAAGATTATCATATTCTTTCGATGGATAGCATTGGCGGCAAGGTTACTGATAACGGCGTTGGGTTTGATATTAAAGATATTCCCTGGGCCGGCCGCCAGCTTTGGGCGCCCGATGCCGCTTATAAAAATGGCACCTATTATTTATACTTCCCGGTAAAGGATAAAAAAGACGTTTTCCATATCGGCGTGGCTACATCGGCCAGCCCCGTTGGGCCGTTTAAGGCAGAGCCTGAACCTATTGCCGGAAGCTACAGCATTGATCCGGCTGTATTTACCGATACCGACGGTAAAACCTATATGTATTTTGGCGGTATTTGGGGCGGGCAATTACAGCGCTGGTCGACCGGAAAATATGAGGCAGATGGCTCAAAAACCGATTCGAAACAGGAAGATGCCCCGGCCATCAGCTGCCGTGTAGCCCTGTTAACACCTGATATGAAAAGCTTTGACGGTGCAGTAAAAGATGTTGTTATTTTAGATAGCCTTGGCAAACCGTTATTAACTAAGGATCATGACCGCCGGTTTTTTGAAGGGTCATGGATGCACAAATACAATGGTAAATATTACTTCACTTACTCAACCGGCGATACGCACTTGCTTTGCTACGCGATAGGCGATAAACCGATTGGGCCATTCACCTACAAAGGCGTATTTATGAAACCGGTACAAGGATGGACTACCCATCACTCCATTATCGAAATAAAAGGCAAATGGTATATATTTTACCATGATACCCAAATATCGGGTAAAACCCACCTGCGTAATGTAAAGGTGACGGAGCTACAGCATAATACAGATGGCTCTATTAAACTAATCGATCCATTTTTGTAATAACGTTGCTATGAAGGTGCTCAAATTAATATCAACAACTTTGTTGTTGAGCTGTATGCTGTGCGGGTATGGCTTTGCCCAGCAGGCAAGGCTGGTTACCATACCCAACTCTAATCATCTGCAGATGCATTCCAAACTGGCGGGTAATCAATATGATATTTATATCCATTACCCGGCAGGTTATGATACCGCTAAGCGAAAATTCCCGGTATTGTATGTTGTTGATGGCGATAATGATTTTTCGCCTTCACTGGAATATCTTGGGCTTTTGATGGCGGAATACCATATTCCCGAGCCTATATTGGTAGCCATTGGCGATGGCGGTTTAATAGGTACGCCGGGTAATAAACGCAATCGCGATTTTACGCCGACAAAGAACCCTGCAATACCCGAAAGCGGTGGGGCACCTGCTTTTTTAGCCTTTATCGAAAAAGAGCTTATCCCCACTATCGACGCGGGTTTAAAAACAGATACTGCTAATCGAACCTTATATGGCTATTCTATGGGTGGCTTATTTGCCACGTATGCCTTGTTTACGCAGCCAACCCTTTTTAAAAACATTCTTATAGGTAGTCCGGCTTTAGGTTATGATAACGGCAGTATTTTCGGTGTAGAAAAAAGCTATTTCGGCAAACATAAAAGCCTGCCTGCAAATGTTTTTATTGAAGTAGGCGGGCTTGAAGCGCCGGGGCAGGTAGTGCCCAATAAACAACTGGTTGCTTTACTTGATGAGCGTAATTACCAAAAGCTTGTTTTTAAGCACATCATTATCGACGATGTTACCCATTTATCGGGTAAGCCGGTTACAATGCTTAAGGCGCTACAGTGGGTATACGCGGGCAAGTAACAGGATCATTTGGAAAGGTATTAATTGTTTTATCATTGGGATTAAGCATTAAAGTAATTCAACCGTTATGAAATCAGTTGTTTTAGCATTTATTTGGTGTTGCTTGATGGCTTTTGAAACCAAAGCGCAAAACAGCAGCCCGGCAATGCCGCAAATTAAATACTGGGGTGATAATGCCGAATTGCTGGTGAATGGCAAACCCTTGCTGATGACTGCCGGGGAATTAGGAAACTCAAGCGCTTCAAGTACAGCGTACATGGATTCTATTTGGCTCAAACTCAAAAAAATGCACCTGAATACCTTGATAGCCCCGGTATATTGGGAGTTGATGGAGCCAAAGGAAAGCGTATATAACTTTACGCTGGTTGATTACCTTATAAAAAGCGCCAGGGAACATCAAATTAAACTGGTATTACTTTGGTTTGGCACCTGGAAAAACAGCATGAGCTGTTACGCGCCAGCGTGGGTTAAAACAGATCAAAAACGCTTTCCGCGTGTGCAAAGCAGCGAAGGCCGATCTGAGGAAATCATTACGCCGTTTTCTGAAAACGCATTGAAGGCAGATTGTAAAGCTTTTGCCGCGTTCATGCAGCACTTAAAACAAACAGACAGCCAGCAGCATACGGTAGTAATGATACAGGTAGAAAATGAAATAGGCATGCTGCCCAGTGCCCGCGACCATTCAAAGTCGGCCGACGCTGCTTTTAGCCAGGCTGTTCCCGAAAAGCTAATCGCTTATTTGAATTTGCATCGGGATAAACTTGTACCCGAAATTCAAACGGCCTGGGAGGGCAATGGCTATAAAAAAGCAGGTAGCTGGGAGGCTGTTTTTGGTAAAAGCACGGCTACCGATGAAATGTTTATAGCCTGGTATTTTGCCAGCTATGCCAATGAAGTAGCCAGGGCAGGTAAAGCGGTTTATCCGCTGCCAATGTATGTAAACGCTGCCCTAAATGCGCCGGGTAAGCAACCCGGGCAGTACCCAAGCGGTGGGCCGTTGCCGCATTTAATTGATGTTTGGAAAGCTGCCGGCCCGGATATCGACCTACTTTCGCCTGATTTTTATAACCCCAATTTTAAGTATTGGAATGACCGCTATACCCGGCCGGATAATGCTTTGCTGATTCCCGAACACCGTTTTGAAGAAGGCGTGGATGCAAAGGCTTTTTATGCAATTGGCCACTATAAGGCCATGGGTTTTTCTCCTTTTTCGATTGAGTCCGGCAAAAAGCCCGAAACAGAATCGTTGGGCAAATGCTATGATATTATTAACCAGTTATCGGGCGAGATTAGCAAAGCCAAAAAACAAGGTTTGATGGAAGGGATGTTGTTAAGTAAAGCTGCCGATACTGTGAAATTGGAAATGGGCGATTATATATTAACCGTTGCGCACGATTTAACCTTAGGTTGGTCACCAAAGGCCAAAGAAGCAACCTGGCCGCTGACGGGCGGCATCATCATCGCTTTATCAAAAGATGAGTTTTATGTGGGTGGCACCGGGCTGGTAATAAGTTTTAAACCCAAAAACCAGTCGCAACGGGCAGGAATACAAAGTGTTGATGAGGGCACTTTTGTTAACGGTAAATGGCAGGCACGCCGTCGTTTAAACGGCGATGAAGACCACCAGGGCCGGCACCTCAGGATCCCGACGGGCGAATATGGCATCCAGCGTATTAAGCTTTACAGCTATGAATAAGCAGCGACCTCAATTATGACATTTATTTCACGCAAAAGACGCTGATAAGCAAAATGACTGGCTTGTTTTTTCTTAGTGTTTTTGGCAAGAAACGGTAAACAGCGATTATATGGCAGAAGATTTCAAAAGTGATTTTCCCACAAGCGCATTGCCAGGAAAATCGCACATAGTTGGGTTAACATAACTTAACACATTTCAGATATTTTTTAATTTAAATACTTAATAATCAACATATTGAATTTTGGCATGGTTAACACTAAACTGATCGTACAATTTAGGTGCATCCAAATATTTGTGCCTGTTGTTAGCCAATACAAGTCCCTTGTGTGCCTGGATCATTTAACCGCGATAAGCCAATAAAAATAAGGTATCGCTTGATGCTTATATCTTCCCGACGCTATAAGCTTATTCCGTTAGCTATTATTAAATAACAGCTTATCGCCGTTAACTATTTAGATGCGTTTGCCCTGAAGTGCATTGCCAACTGATGAGGAATTTACAATTAATTCCTAACTTTAAATTGTTAGTTGCACCAGTTATAACTGCCAATGGAAACCAAAGAAATTTTAAAAGCGCACGTAGCTAAAATAGCCAGTTTGACCGACGAGCAGTTTGACTATTTCTTTTCGCATTTTAAACAGCAGCGTTTTCAAAAAGGGCAGGCCCTTATTACCGAAGGTGATAAGGTAGATTGTGAATATTTTGTAATCTCCGGCTGCTTGAAAACCTTCTTTATCAACGACGATCTCAAAATGTTTATCCTGCAATTTGCCATGCCCACCTGGTGGGCATCAGATTATAATGCGTTATATAACAATACCAGGGCTACCATCAATGTAGATTGTATTACCAATACGGAGGTTCTTTGCCTTAGTAATGAGGATAGGGAGAAACTATGTAATGAACTCCACAATGCCGAACATTTTTTTAGATGGAGGACTAATAGAGGATACGTGGCCGCTCAAAAAAGGCTGTTATCGTTCATGAATAATAATGTGAAATACCGGTATGAAGAGCTTTTGAAGCTTTATCCGGAGCTTTATAATATAGTCCCTAAAAACCTGATTGCAGCATACTTAGGCGTTTCGAGAGAAACCCTGAGCCGGCTTTATAACACCTGAAAGTGATGTATATCACATAAATATCGATTCATTTTAAATGTGATGTAGGTCACACGTGCCCCTGAAATTTCCTGCCGTACTTTGTTGTGTAATTAAAAACACAAATAAAATGGAAACTCAAAAATTTGAAATCGTAAGTACCCAAAGCAATATTGACTGGGTAGGCCGTAAGGTAACCGGGGCACACAATGGTACCATCGCCGTTAAAGAAGGCGAATTTATTTTAAATGATGGTAAACTTGCCGGTGGTAAATTCACTATCGATACCACATCCATCAAAATACTGGATGTAACCGACCCTGCAACCAATGCGCAGTTTGCAGGCCACCTTGCTTCCGATGATTTTTTCTCAATTGAAAAATACCCCGAAGCAACTTTGCATATCACCTCAGTTTCTGGCAGCCATGTTAAAGGCGATCTGACTATCAAAGGTATCACCCACGCTGTTGCTTTTGATGCGGATATCAATGTAAATGGCAACGTGCTGACTACAACCGGAAAACTGGTAATTGACCGTACTAAATACGGCATAAAATTTCGTTCAGGTAATTTCTTCAAAGACCTGGGCGATACGCTGATTTACAATGATTTTGAACTGAATGTAAATGTAACCGCAAAAGCTGCCTGATAAGCAGCTTTTGCATAAAAATTAAAGCCATGCCATACGTAAAAATTGAGGTGACCCGTGAAGGCGTTACCAGAGAACAAAAACAGCAACTGATTAAAGGGGTTACCGATCTGTTGAGTGATGTATTGAACAAAGACCCGCAATTAACCTTTGTAGTTATCCAGGAGGTTGACCTTGACAACTGGGGCCATGCCGGAGAGCAGGTATCTGTGTTGAGAGAAAGAGGTATTACTGCTGATAGAAAATAAGAAAATGAAGAAGCAAACAATAATAGTTACAGGTGCCTCATCTGGCATAGGTAAAGAAGTAGCCCGCCACTTTTTGGCAAACGGCGACAATGTAGTAATCAATTCCGCGACTGCTGAAAAATTGGAGCAGACTTACCACGAACTGGGCGGGGGCGATAACCTGGCTATGGTAGCCGGTGATGTGAAATACAAAAGTACCGGGGAGAAACTCCTGGCAATCGCACTTGAAAAATTTGGCTCGGCAGATGTACTGGTGAACAACGCAGGCATCTATGAAACCAGGCCCTTCCTTGAAGTGGATGAAGCCTACCTCGACCGTTTTTTGGATACCAACCTGAAGGGTACATTCTTCACCACCCAGGCTGTTATTCCGCAAATGCTTAAACAGCGTGATGGGGTAGTTATCAATATCGGCACACCGCTGGTAGTCCATGCTCTTGGAGGTGCTCCCTCCACCGCACCGGTTGCATCAAAAGGAGCGATACACTCGCTCACCTTACAACTTGCCGCCGAATTTGGGAAAGATAACATCAGGGTTAATACAATTGCGCCAGGCGTTATCCGTACACCAATGCACGGCGCCGAGGTTGATAAAGGCGCGGGATTGCACCTGGTAAACCGCGTTGGCGAGGTGGAAGATGTGGCTCAAATGGTTTATACCGTTGCTAAAAGCAACTTTATAAACGGTGCCATCATCAACGTAGACGGTGGTATGGGAGCCGGTCACAATTTGAATTAATATGAAAACGCTTTTATTGACCGCTTTTTTGTCACGCACCTTGCTGGTATTAAAAGCGCAAAATTCAAAGAAAATGGAAACCAATAATCAAGATTCATTAGCCATCACCCAGGTGCTGGAAAATTATTACTTTAAAGGCATCTACGAAGGTGATATTAATACACTGAAACAGATTTACAATCCCGGCACTTTATTATTCGGCGATGTTAAGGGGCAGCCATATGCCAAAACGCTCGATGAATATCTGGATGGCGTCGCTCATCGTCAAAGCCCGAAAGATTCCGGCAAGCCTTTTAAGGGGACAATCATCTCAATTGATGTGGTCAATTCAATAGCGGTGGCCAGGGTGCATGTTAAAATGTACGATTTTAATTATGATGAGTTCCTGTCGTTTCATAAAATGGATAACAGCTGGCTTATCGTTAATAAAATGATTAGCGATGTAGCCCAATAAATTTTAAAGATGATGTGGTACCAAACAAAAGCATCCCAAATACTGGGTATCCAATACCCTATCCTGCAAGGGCCATTCGGCGGCAACCTGTCGTCTGTTGAGCTGGTGTCAACAGTATCTAACGCCGGCGGGCTTGGTGGTTACGGAGCTTACACGTTAAGTCCGCAGGAAATAATCGAAGTAGATAAGCAAATCAAAACGGCAACCAATAAGCCCTACAATATTAACCTGTGGGTTTCGGATACAGATGCCGTGAACGGTACTGTTTCGGACGAGCAGTTTAAACAGGCCGAAGAATTATTCAGGCCTTATTTTGATGAGTTGGGAATTGCCCTGCCCCAAAAACCTATGGTGTTTACATCGCGTTTTGAAAATCAGGTCGAAGTTATCCTGCATCAAAGGCCGCCGGTATTTAGCTTTATGTTTGGCATCCCATCTGCCGATATTCTTGAACAATGCCGCCGGCTGGGCATTGTTACCGTAGGCGCGGCAACTACGCTGGATGAAGCCATAGTGCTGGAATCAGCCGGGGTCGACCTCATTATCGCTTCAGGTTTTGAAGCCGGTGGGCACCGGCCATCATTCCTGGCGGCTGCAGAATCATCTACCACGGGGACCTTTGTGTTGCTTCAACTGATTAAGGAGAAGGTAAAAACCCCGGTTATAGCTGCAGGTGGTATCGCCAACGGAAAAGGTGTTGCCGCCGCGTTGGCACTTGGCGCAGATGCCGCACAAATTGGTACCGCGTTCCTGGCAACCGATGAATCGAATGCTACTGCAATCCACCGGCAAATGCTGTTTTCTGATGCGGCTAAGTACACCACCTTATCGAGGGCATTTACCGGGAGATTGGGCAGAGGCATAACCAGCCGCATTGCAAAGGACCTGGTGTATAAGGAAAAAGGTTTTCTTCCCTTCCCGCTACAAACACAGTTTATGGCGCATTTACGAAAAGCCGCTAATGAACAGGAAAAATGGGATATGATCCTGTTCTGGGGTGGGCAGATAGCGCCGGTGCTGAAACATACAAAGGCCGCCGAACTGATGAAGTCTATATTGGAAGAAACCACAGTGTATTTTGACCATTTAAAAGTATGATATCATGAACACTTCAAAAGTATGGTATGTAACCGGGGCCTCCCAGGGATTGGGGCTGACCCTTGTAAAAAAGCTGCTTGATCGTGGCTACCGGGTGGCCGCAAGTTCGCGCGATGCCAGGGCGTTAAGCCAGTCCGTTGGGTTGGTAGACAAAGAGCGTTTTCTTGCGCTGGCTGTCGATTTAAATAACCCGGATTGTATTGATGAATCGATACAACAAACGCTGGGCGCATTCGGACGGATTGATGTGGTAGTTAATAATGCCGGCTACGGAATGGCGGGAACCGTGGAAGAAATAGCCGAACAGGAAATCAGGAATATTTTTGATGTTAACGTGCTGGCAACCATAAATGTGGTACGGGCGGTACTGCCGGTAATGCGTAGTCAAAAATCGGGCTATATTATAAATATCGGTTCGGTGGCCGGTTTTGTGGGTGCCCCAGGCTGGTCTGTTTATTCGGCCACCAAAGCTGCGGTGGCCGCTTTTTCGGAAGTGATTGCGCTTGATGTAAGAGAATTTGGAATAAAGGTAACTGTAGCCGAACCATCAGGCTTCCGCACAGGTTTTTTAACCAAAAACTCACTTTGCCTAACAGTCAGCAAGATAGAAGGCTATGAAGCCGTAAGAAATACGCAGGACCGTTACCTGTCCATGAACGGACAGCAGGCCGGGGATCCGGATCGCGCCGCGGAGATATTTATTGAATTAGCCGAAACTCCGCAGCCGCCGATGCACCTGTTTCTGGGGAATGATGCCTATAAAAGGGCATCAGAAAAACTGGCCGCCATGTCTGCAGAATTAGAACAGTGGAAATCCACAACTATCGCGGCAGATTTTAAATAACAATACTACTTAACTACAGTTTTTTGTTTTAAAGCAATATCCGGTTCCAGTTTCATTTCTCACCTGGTGATAGAGTGGAATACTACTTACTACTTTAAGCCAGGCGTTTGTGAAAACCGATAGGTTGAGCCTTGCCGGCATGGAAAAAAAGAACCTTCTTGTAAAAAGACGGGGAAGGTCACGATGGTTTACACGTATTGCAATTTTTGTAAAAAATGCATTACATTCGTTAATTAAACCAGTTATGCCCCTAAAACGGTTGCTTATTGACCAGGAGTTGATAGCGTTGTTAAAAAACGACGACAGGGAGGCCTTTGCCGAAATTTATAAACGGTACTGGACGGTAATGTATATGCATGCGCTGAAAATGCTCCGCGACGAAGATGACGCCAGGGATATTATACAGGAAACTTTCACTTCGTTATGGCTGAAAAGGGAATGCATAAGCTCAGACGCTAATTTAGCCGGTTATCTTTTTATATCGACAAAAAATAAGGTGCTTGACCTGGTAGCGCGCAAGCGGGTACGGCTGGATTACCTGGACTCGTTAGCCGCCTTTGCCGAAGCCAATAGTAACCAGACGATGGAGCGGATAGAGGAAAAAGAAATAATGGAAGCGCTGGAAAAAGAAATTGCACAGCTTCCCCTTAAAATGAAGCAAATATTTGAAATGCGGGTACATCGGCACCTTACTTACAAAGAAATTGCCGACGAACTCGATATATCCGACAAAACCGTTAAAAAACAAATCAGCAACGCTATCAGGATAATCAGGCCTAAGCTTAACCATCTTTCGGCAATCGTTTTAATTTTGTCGGGATTATAATTTTTCACTTTTTTTTAATTTTATCTACTACTTCATCCCTGGCAGGCCGTTTCATTAAATAACAGCCAATAAACCATGACCAGGGAACAAGCACAGGAATTATTAAATAAGTATCAACTCGGCAACTGCACGCCCGAAGAACAGCAAATGCTGGATAACTGGTATTTGCACGAAGCCGATAAGCAACCTGTAGCCGAAGGGCCGGCCGATCCGTTAATGGAAGAGGAGTTGATGTGGAACAGGATTATTGATGAAATTCCCGAAACTGCCAAAATCCGGCACTTTAAAAAATGGTACTCTATTGCTTCGGCTGCTGCCATCCTTGTTTTTGTTTCATTTGGCGCATACCTGTTTATTAAAAAACGGCAGGCACCTGCGCAGCTTGTCCATCAGTCTAACCCTAAAAATGATATTTTGCCAGGCGGCAATAAAGCCATACTTACCCTGGCAAATGGCAAACAAATTACTTTAACCGGCGCCCGTAACGGCACCCTTGCTGTACAGGGCGCGGTAGCAATTAATAAAACTGCCGATGGAAGAATAGTTTATGATTCATCCGAAAAATCAGCATCTGATAATGCAAAATTAACTGCGTACAACACCATGACTACGCCCCGCGGCGGCCAATATTGGGTTGTTTTGCCCGATGGCAGCCGGGTGTTGTTAAATGCGGCCTCTTCGTTAACCTATCCAACCACATTTAGCGGCGCCGAACGTAAAGTTGAACTTACCGGCGAGGCTTATTTTGAAGTGGCGCGCAATGCCGCCAAGCCGTTCAGGGTTTACAGTAAATCGCAAATTGTGGAGGTATTGGGCACACATTTCAATATCAATACTTATGATGATGAGCCGGCTGTTAAAACCACCCTGCTTGAAGGGAAAGTAAAGGTAACCTCGGTCGCTAAAAATCAAACCCGGATTTTACAGCCAGGGCAGCAGGCTTTTTTAAATGCGCTTGCATTTAACGTAAGTGATGTTGATGTAGATGAAGCCACTGCCTGGAAAAATGGATTGTTTGTTTTTGAAAGTAATGATATACAGCAAATTATGCGGATGGTGTCCAGGTGGTATGATGTTGATGTGGCGTACGCAGGTACTTTACCAACCGACAAATTCAGCGGCTCGGTATCCAGGTTCAGCAATGTATCTGAAGTGCTGAACACGTTGCAACTTACCCGGAAAGTGCATTTTAAAGTATCGGGTAAAAAAATATCCGTATCAGAATAAATTAACCAAGCCAATAAACAACCAATATAGTAATCTAAAAAACCGAGAAAAAAATGAAAAGAAAACTACGAACGTAACCCTAAAAACGGGACTTAAAAAAAACGTGAAAGTGTACCACCACTTCCACGCCAAAAATTTGAGTTAACCCGTTAATCTGTTCGCCGTTCCGGCGCATAGAAAAATTATTTGTCAATAAACCTTGTTTTAACCCAAACTATTCAAAAGTATGAAAATATCTACTTTTAACATAGGTATGCCCAAACTATGCATACCTCAAAAGTTATTATTAGTTGTGAAAATAACTGTACTCCTTTTTTTTGTCGCTATTATGCATGTCAGCGCTTCATCTTATGCGCAAAACATTAATCTTTCGGCAACAAACGCACCATTAAAAAAACTCTTTAAAGAGATCAGGAAGCAAAGCGGCTACAACTTTATTTATACCGAAGGTATGATGAAGGATACCAGGCCGGTTAACATTCATGTTAGTAATGCTTCTATCGATGTTATACTCGATAAGGTATTTCATGATCAGCCGCTTTCCTATACCATCAGCAACAACACCATTGTAATTAAGGAAAAGGACAACCAGCAAACAAGTAATGCTATAATAACCATTACCGGTACCGTTAAGGACGAAAAAGGCGAACCTTTGCCAGGTGTTACCGTAGCTGTTGAGGGTATAGCCAACGCCACATCAACCGATTATAATGGTAAGTATACCATTAAGGCTAATGCAGGGCAAACTTTGGTGTTTTCATTTATTGGTTATAAAACTGTAAAAAGGCTTATCAATAACGAATCCCTGATAAATGTCTCTTTAGAGCCGGCTTCAAGGGATTTAACCGAGGTGGTTGTGGTTGGCTATGGTACCCAAAAACGGTCGGATATAACTGGTGCGGTTGCATCGGTACCAAAAGCCCGTTTATCGGAGTTGCCGGTTACCAACGTACTGCAAGCTTTAGAAGGTGCCGTGGCAGGGGTTACCATAACCAATACATCATCTGTACCGGGGGCAGTGCCCGGCTCAATAGTGAGGGGACAAAACTCCATTAATGCGGGTACCGGCCCGTATGTGGTTGTAGACGGTATCCCGCTTAGTAAAACCGGCGGCTCACTTAACGATATCAACCCTAATGATATCGCTTCTATGGAAATATTAAAGGATGCATCGGCAGTGGCCATTTACGGAACCAATGGCTCCAACGGGGTTATCCTGATTACTACCAAAAGAGGGAACAGCGGCAAACCCGTTATCCGTTATAGCGGTTATGCTGGTATAGAAAATCTTGCGCATATCCTGGAGCCGCGCGACCCGGCATCCTATATTCAAAAGTATGCCGATTACCTTTCGCAAACGGGCCAAACGCAAACCAGCCCTGTGCCCAATAGCTCCGAGCTGCCTAATTACCAGGCAGGTAAAACCATTGATTGGGTTAAAGAAACTACCCAGCAAGGGGTAATGCAAGATCATAACCTCAGCGTTTCTGGCGGTAGCCCCGATGTTAAATATTTTATATCGGGCGATTACATGAAGCAAAAAGGCGTGGTAAAAGGTTACCAGTATAACCGGGTAAGCATCCGCTCAAACCTCGATGTTAACGTTACCAATTTTTTAACTGTTGGTATGTCATCCTTTTTTTCCAACAATAATTACGATGGCGGCAGGGCCAACCTGTTATTCGCTACAGCCATGAGCCCCTATGGTAATTTATATAATGCCGATGGTACTTATACCATTTACCCTATGTCGCCTGAATTGTTGTATACCAATCCCTTATTGGGTTTAACTACCGACCAGGTAAACCGCAGCGTAAATTTAAATGGCAACGGCTATGCCGAGATTAAATTTGGCGGCGTACTTAAAGGGTTGAAATACCGGGTAAATGCCGGTTACACCTATTTGCCAACCCGTGTTGATAGCTACAGCGGCCGTTTGGCAAATACACCTTTAGGGTCGGCCAGTGCGGCAAGCTCCGAAACAACAGCCTATACTATTGAAAACCTGTTATACTATAACAGGGACATTGGCAAGCACCACTTTGATTTTACGGGTTTATATAGCGCGCAGCGCCGCAGGTATTTTACTTCGACAGCAGCTGCTACTGGTTTCGTAAACGATGAACTTTCATTTAACAATATTGGTGCAGGTGCAACGCAAACCTCGTCGTCATATTCAGACAGGTATGCGCTTAACTCGCAGATGGGGCGTGTCAATTACTCCTATAACAGCCGTTACCTGTTCACTGTTACCGCCCGCCGCGATGGATCGTCGGTTTTTGGCGCTAATACTACCAAGTATGGTGTGTTTCCATCGGCAGCGCTTGGATGGAACATTAGTCAAGAAAACTTTTTGAAGGATTCAAAAATAGTTAACAGTTTAAAATTGAGAGGCTCATACGGAAAAACCGGAAACGAGGCAATAAGTGTTTATCAAACCATTACAACAGATGGTACTGTTCGTTCGCCGTTTAATGGGGTAAGCACTATTGGGGTACAGGCCAGTAACCTGGGTAATGCCAACCTGCTTTGGGAAACCACGGTGGGAACCAATATCGGGGCCGATTTCTCCTTATTTAACAGCCGAATTAACGGATCGGTTGATGCTTACAAAACGCGCACATCTGGTTTGTTGTTAAAGCGGAGCCTTCCGGCTATTACGGGTTATTCATCAGTATGGGATAATATTGGCAAAGTGGCCAACAAGGGTATCGAGGTTACGTTGAACACAAAGAACATTGATGGCAGGGATTTCCGTTGGGAATCAAACATTGTATACGCCATAAACCGGAATAAAATTGTGAGCCTTTATGGCGATGGGAAAGATGACATAGGCAACAGGTGGTTTATAGGTAAGCCCATCAGCGTAATATATGATTACAAAATGACAGGTGTTTGGCAAACAGGCGAGGATGCCTCCAAGCAAGATCCGGGTGCAAAACCAGGCGACCTGAAATTTGCCGATACCAATGGCGATGGCAAAATTACTGCCGATGACAGGGTTATCCAGGGGCAAACTACGCCAAAATGGACCGGTGGTATTACCAATACTTTTCACTATAAGCAGTTTAACCTGAGCATATTTATACAAACAGCACAAGGTATGCTTAAAAACAATGCCGATTTAAACTATGCTGATGAATCGGGCAGGAGGAATACACCGGCGGCCATAGAATACTGGACACCATCAAACGGCAACAATTCGTTCCAGTCTTTATCTTATACCAATACCCGGGGATACGGCTATCCGCGCGATGCCAGCTACACCCGCATTAAAGATGTAACATTTAGTTACGTTGTGCCGCAGGTACTGTTAGATAAAGCGCACATCAACGGCTTAACGTTTTATGTAAGCGGCCGAAACCTGCACACTTTTACCAAGTGGATTGGCTGGGATCCTGAAAATAATTATTCGACCAGGGGGTCCGGCGACTGGACAAACAATTATCCAACTACCCGCACATTTGTTTTTGGTGCCAACATTTCATTAAAATAAACTGATAAAAGATAACGATATGAAAAAGTATTCAATTATAGTGGCTTCTGTATCAGTGCTTATTATCGCATTTGCATCCTGTAAAAAGTCATACCTGGCCGAAAAGCCTTACTCCTCATACACACCGCTAACGCTTAACGATTCATTGGGCTTTGAAGCCGCCGCCGTGGGCCTTTATAACTACGAAAGCACTATTTTAACCTATTCAAGCGCCCAGGGCTGGCCAAGCGTTTGGCAGGTGGGTACCGATGTGGCCAATGCTACTGCAAACCAGCAAGGTATTGAAGTGCCGTATTATAATTATGCACAGCTTACACCAACAGATGGGGCAGCTTCATATATCTGGGGTAAATATTACGCGTTAATTAACAACGCCAACATTATCATCAAGGCTGTTGAAGACCCATCAAACACCAAGCTTACCGCTAAAGGCAAAAACATGATAGATGCCGAAGCCAAGTTTTTTAGGGCATATGCTTACAATAGCCTGGCTACATTATTTGGCAAAGTGCCATTAGTAACGGCACCGCTTGCGGCACCAAAAACAGATTTTGTGCGTGCCCCGCTTGATCAGGTCAACAATCTTATTATAAGCGATCTTACGTTTGCAAGCGCAAACCTGGCTGACTTAAATGCAGGTACATCTAAACTAAACGTACAGGGCAAACCTGTGGATAGGGCTAATAAATACATGGCCATGCAGCTATTGGCCGAAGCCTACCTGCGCATGGGTAAAAACGACCTGGCCGAGCAACAGGCGCAGGCAGTTATCAGCAGCGGTAAATTTAGCCTGATAAGCAGCCGTTACGGTGTAAGGGCAAGCGGCGCCGGCGATTATTACTCAGATATGTTTGTGTATGGTAACCAGCGGCGCAGCCAGGGCAACTCTGAAGCTATATGGGTTATTGAGCAGGAAAATCCAAATTCGGTAGTCGGTGGTAATACAGATAATGCCCAGCAACGCCGTGTGTGGGGAGCTGCTTATTACAATATCAGCGGCATGGTAATTTGCGATTCGCTTGGCGGCCGTAGTATTGCAAGGTTAAGGTTGAGTAATTGGGTGTTGTACGGTTTATATCCAACAGGCGATCTACGTAACTCGCAATATAGTATCAGGAGGCGTTATTATATCAACAACCCAACTTCCGCCAACTATGGCAAACAAGTACCATTTACGGGGCCTGATACCTTATACAAAATATGCCCAAGCATAACCAAATGGGGCGCGTTTGACCCTAACGATACCTTTGGCTATGCCATGATTAAAGATTTTATGATGATGCGGCTGGGCGAAACTTACCTGTTGCTTGCTGAAGCACAGGTGAAGCAAAGCAAAACAGCCGAGGCAGCAAACACCATTAACGTTTTGCGCACAAGAGCGCAGGCACCGCAGGTCACCGCCAGCCAAATGACGCTGGATTTTGTACTTGACGAGCGTGCCCGCGAATTGATTGGAGAGGAAAACCGCAGGATGACGCTGATGCGTACCGGAACCCTGGTTGACCGTGCAACACGCCTCAATTCAAATGACGTTCAGCACCCAACAACCGGCCTGGCAGCAAAAAACCTGCTGTTGCCCATCCCCCTATCAGAAATTCAGTTGAATAAGGATGCTGTTTTAGAACAAAATCCGGGTTATTAATATAATCATAGTGTGTGGCGGTGTATATTGCCACACACTTTACTACTTATGCTTTTTAACCACTTCAAACATTCCCTGTTTATAGTTTTACTGATAGGTAGCTTTCTGCATTCAGGTGCGCAAACTTACCCGGTAAAGGTTAGCACCATTGGCGCTGGATGGGCTAATAACTCGGTGAATACAGTTATTTTTCGTAAAAATTCGCTGGTTACTTTTAAAGGGGAACAATATGCTGCTTACTATAACCAGGAACAGTTTTTAACCTTGGCCAAAAGAAAAAGCGGATCGGACGGATGGCAAATTGCAGTGACGGCTTACAAAGGCGATGCCGCTGATGCCCATAAAACCATCAGCATTATGGTTGACGGGGCAGGATACCTGCATGTGGCCTGGGGCTTGCATAATGAGCCATTAAACTATGCTGTGGGCATTGTGCCCGGCAGCCTTGCTTTATCGGCAAAAAAATCAATGACCGGCATTGCTGAAAACCGTGTAAGCTACCCTGAGTTTTACAAGCTGCCCAACGGCGATTTGTTATTTCTTTACAGGAATGGAGCGTCTGGTAATGGCAACCTGGTTATTAACCGGTACCTTGCAGCAACCAAAAAATGGGTAAATGTGCAAAGTAACCTTATTGATGGCGAAGGTAAACGAAACGCTTATTGGCAAATGGCCATTGATAAAAAAGGATTTATACACCTGTCGTGGGTATGGCGCGAAAGCCCTGATGTGGCCAGCAACCATGATATGTGCTATGCGCTATCAAAAGATGGCGGTATAAACTGGGAACGCTCAACCGGGCAAATGTATAATTTGCCAATTACCGCCGCTACTGCCGAACACGCTTGCGAAATTCCACAGAAAAGCGAGCTTATTAACCAAACATCTATGGTTATTGACGACGAAGGCAGCCCATTCATAGCCAGCTATTGGCGCGAGGAAGGGCAAACGGTTCCGCAATATCATATTATCTATAAAAATAATGGCCGGTGGGCCAACAGTAACCTCAATTTTCGCAAAACCCCTTTTAGTTTAAGCGGAATGGGCACAAAGAGTATCCCCATATCACGCCCGCAGGTAATTGCCTGGAAACAGGGTAAAAATATGGCCGCGGCCTTAATATTCAGAGATATAGAACGGGGAAATAAAATTTCTGTCGCGCTTACCGGTAACCTGACCGCAAATAAGTGGACGGTTAATGATTTGTCGGCTTTTACCATCGGCGCCTGGGAACCAACTTATGATACCGAACTATGGAAGGATAAAAAGATACTTAACCTGTTTATACAAAAAGTAGTACAGGTGGATGGTGAAGGGCAGGCCAATATTACTGCCCAGCCGGTACAGGTGCTGGAGGTGGATTGTGCTTCAATTCTGTCTGCGACTTTAAAGAAAAAATAACTGCTATGAAAAAATTATTGTTTTTGCTTTGCATAATGTTATTGACGCTTAACCTATGGGCGCAAAAAAATATATCAAACGGCCTTGCCGACAGGAAACTGTGGCTGGCGTACATGGATAAAATAGCCCGGCCCGTAATATCAAACCTGGCCGAAGATAAGCTGAAGCAAAATATGCCTGTTAGTTTATCTGATCGTATAGACAATAAGGAAGGGCGTTCAAAAGTAGCTTACCTGGAAGCGTTTGGCCGCACCTTAAGCGGAATTGCTCCCTGGCTTAACCTGGAAGGCGGCGATGCTGCTGAAGTAAAACTGCGTAACCAGTACCGCGGATGGGCGTTAAAGGCGATAGCCAACGCGGTTAATCCGCAGGCTAAAGATTATTTGCAATGGAATGGCGGGCAGCCTTTGGTTGATGCATCGTACGTAGCCTTTGCGCTTGTCAGGAGCCCCTGGTTATGGGAACACCTGGACGATAATGTAAAAAAACAGGTGGTTGATGCGATGAAGATAACCCGTAACACGGTGCCGGTTTACTCCAACTGGATCCTGTTTTCGGGGATGATAGAGGCTTTCTTTTGTAAATACGATTTAGGGGACGATCCTTTACGTACCGAATATGGTATCCGTGAATTTACCCAGCACTGGTATGTTGGCGATGGCCTGTTTTCTGATGGGATGACCTTTCACCTGGATTATTACAACAGTATTGTGATACAGCCCAATTTAGCCGCCATGCTACAGGTGCAGGGCGAAAAAAAGAAGAACTACCAACACGAGCAGGAGCGGGTAAAAGCCATAGGCCAACGCTATGCCGAAATATTGGAACGCTTAATTAACGCCGATGGCAGTTACCCGGCAACCGGCCGATCTATAGTTTACCGGGCAGGGGTTTTTCATCATTTGGCCAATATGGCTTATATTAAGCAACTCCCGGCATCATTGGCACCGGCTCAGGTACGTTGCGCCTTAACCGCTGTTATCAAAAAAACATTAGAGTCGCCCGCTACATTTACCGCGGATGGATGGCTCAATATCGGCCTTTACGGCAAGCAACCCGGCCTGGCCGATTTTTATATTACTACCGGCAGCTTATACATTTGCAGTAATGTTTTTGTATCCCTTGGCTTGCCCGAAACTGACGAATTCTGGAGCGCCCCACCCCTCAAATGGACGGCAGTTAAAATCTGGAGCGGAGAAGATGTAAAAGCCGATCACGCCCTGGATCTCAAATAAAGAAAACCAGAAATTACTTCGGTGAAGTAAACAGAAACGGTATGGGCTTAGTTCATACCGTTTTTGTTTAAAGCAGTCCGCAATTTTGGTATTAATTAAAAATATGTTCTTTTTTTGGTCAAATTGACTTCTTCTCCCCCTTATTTGGCCTACTGAACCCCCTTGGGAGTTCCTGTTTTGATCTACTTTCGGAACTCAATTATAAATGAATTTTCCAGATGTGTTTTGCGCATGTGGTCAAATGCCTTTGGTAGCTATTGAACCAGTCGGTTCATAATTCACTAAGCGGGCATCTGTGAAAAGGCATAATATAAAAATGGAAAGGTTTGTAGCATTTATGGAAATAGATTACCAAAAAGTTGATTTTTATGTCAAAAAAATAAGCAGAATTATAGCCTTTCTGGTCCTTTTATGCATGTGGTTATCAGCACATGCTCAGAAAGGAGTGGAGGTACAGGCCAACATAAATTATTGCGCGGAGCAAGCCCAAAAAACGCTAAGTAATATTCCGGCAAATAGCAATAACCTACCCCGTAATATAGATAAAGGCAAAACAGACTGGCGATATGTAAATTCCCAGGATTGGTGCAGCGGTTTCTGGCCCGGCATTTTATGGTATCTGTACGAAGGTACCCACGATGAAAAATGGAAAATAGCAGCTGACAAATTCACACAGGAATTAACGCCAATTTCCCAACATAGTGGCTTCGACCATGATTTGGGTTTTATGATATTTAACAGTTTTGGCAACGGGTACAGGCTAACGGGAGACTCAGCGTATAAACAGGTTATATTAAGATCGGCAGATTCATTGGCCACTTTGTTTAACCCCAAAGTTGGTACTATTTTATCGTGGCCGCCAATGGTTAAAAAAATGGGCTGGCCCCACAATACCATTATCGATAACATGATTAACCTCGAACTTTTATTCTGGGCTTCAAAAAATGGGGGTAATGCGCATCTATATGATATCGCGGTTAAACATGCTGAAACCACCATGCACAATCATTTCAGGCCCGATTATACTTCTTACCACGTAGTGGTATATGATACCATTACCGGGAAAAAGATAAAAGGCATAACTCACCAGGGTTTTGCAGATAACAGCATGTGGGCCAGGGGGCAATCATGGGCGATATACGGTTTTACCATGTGCTACCGCGAAACCGGGAAAGCGGAGTTTTTAAACTTTGCACAAAAAGTGGCTGATGTGTACCTGGGCCGTTTGCCCGCAGATTTAATCCCCTATTGGGATTTTGATGATCCGGCTATACCCAATGCTGCTAAAGATGCCTCGGCTGCATGTGTAACGGCTTCTGCATTGTTGGAGCTATCCACTTTTGTAAAAGATAAGGCCAGGGCAAGGATTTATCGGCAGAAGGCTGAAGCTATGCTGCAAACGCTTTCCTCGCTTACTTATCAAAGCCATAATGTAAACAACGCTTTTTTACTACATTCTACCGGGCATCACCCAGCCGGAACAGAAATTGACGCATCAATTATTTATGCCGATTACTATTATTTGGAGGCCTTGTTAAGATTGAATAAATTACAACATGGCAAAGCTGCTTATCGTCAATATAAATCGCACTAAATGAGATATTTTTTATTAGCTGTAGTTTCATTTATCACGTTAGCTGCCAAAGCGCAAAACACGGCGACGGGTGCTCCCCCGGTAATTCAATCGCCTGACAAAAACCTCACATTGAAGTTTTATCAGAAACAGTCAGTCGATAATAAGAGGACGATGTATTATCAGGTAACTTACCAGGATAAACAGGTTATAGGCGAGTCGGTGCTGGATATTCAGCTGGATAACCAGTTGTCAGAAAAAGCGATGGCGCTGAAGATAGATCAGCATAAAAACTGGTGCGAAAACCTGGTGATAAAAGATATAAAAACCACCACGCATGATACCAGCTGGATCCCGGTAAATGGCGAACGCAGCCGGATAAGGGATCATTATAATGCTGCCGATATCACACTGGTGAAGGATGATAACCCAATGTATGTGATGCAGGTACAGGTTCGGGCTTATGATGAAGGTGTCGCCATCCGCTACTATTTCCCCGAAAATGAAAAAGGAACGTATTACAACGTCACCGCCGAAAATACCGGATTTAGTTTCCCGGCAGGTACCCAGGCCTGGTTTGCCAACTGGGCCCAGGCACCTTATTACAAGCTGCCCCTGGCCAACTGGCCCGGTGAAAGCGAACGCCCGCTTACATTAGAACTACCCAACGGGCTGTTTGTTGCACTTGGCGAAGCGCAGTTGGTTGATTATGCCCGCACCAAATTTAAGTTAAGCGACGATAAGCCAAATACCCTTGTAACGTCTATGTTTGGCGGGGCGCAGCTCGTGTCGCCGGTTGGTACGCCCTGGCGCGTAATTATGGTGGCCACAACTCCGGGCGATTTGATAACGCATAATTACATAATGCTTAACCTGAACGAACCATCACGAATAGCCAATACGGAGTGGATAAAACCCGGTAAAATTATGCGCGTGATGACCCAAACCACTGCCGATGCCAAAGCCAATATCGATTTTGCTGTAAAACATAAGCTGCAATATATCCTATTCGACTGGAAATGGTATGGGCCGGCATTCAGCTTTAATTCCGATGCGACAAAGGTGGCTATACCTGATTTTGATTTGCCGGGCATTATTCAATATGGTAAGGAGAAAGGCATTGGAATATGGCTATACGTTAACCAGCAAGCGTTGCTGGCGCAAAGCGACAGCCTGTTTGCTGTATATAATAAGTGGGGGGTAAAAGGCGTAAAATTTGGTTTTGTACAGGTGGGTTCGCACCGCTGGACTACCTGGGTAGAGAAAGCCATTCAGCAGGCGGCGGCAAGCCATATAATGGTTAACATCCATGACGATTGGCGCCTCACCGGCGAACAACGCACCTGGCCCAACCTGATGACAGCTGAAGGGGTACGCGGTAACGAAGAAATGCCCGATGCAACCCACAATACCATATTACCTTTTACCCGTTACATAGCCGGACCGGCCGATTATACTATTTGTTATTTTGATAAACGAATAAAAACTACCCATGCCCATCAGCTGGCATTGGCCGCCATTTATTATAGCCCCCTGCAAACGCTTTACTGGTATGATAAGACATTGGCAGAGCATAACGAACCCGAACTGGAGTTTTGGGACAATATTCCAACCAGTTGGGACGAGACAAGGGTGATACAAGGTAAACCGGGGGAATATATTACTACTGCCAGGCGCAAAGGAACGGAATGGTTTGTAGGTGTCATTACCAATAACGAAGCAAGAACTTTGAACGTGCCGCTCACTTTTCTGGCCCCGGGCAAAAAGTACAGGGTCAAAATATATAGTGACGATGCCACCGTGGCTACAGCTACGCATGTGCGGGTTAGCAGTAGCGTGGTCAGTAGTAAAACAGTGTTAAACATTAGTCTGCAACCATCAGGAGGTGAGGCAATGCATATAGAAGAAATTAAATAGAAGCTAAAAGCAGAATGCACAAAGCTTAAAGCAGACTCATTGATTTTCTATTTGATAAAGAATATATATGAAATTAATTAACAGATCCTATAAATGAGCATAATCAATAATGAGTTTTACAGTAATACCAAACCGCGACATGTCAATTGAAAACGTATTTACACCATATATTTTAAGCGCGGATATTGGCGGTTCACATATAACGGCAGCAATATGTAATTATAAAACAAACAGGATTGTTGAACAAAGCCAGGTAAGGATTGATATTAACAGCCAGGGTTCGGCGGCAGATATTTTATTTGCCTGGAGCAATATATTAAAACAGGTTTTAGAAAGGGCCAATGTTCATATATCTGGTCTGTCGCTGGCGATGCCGGGGCCATTTGATTACCACAATGGAATCTCGTACATCAAAGGACTCAATAAATACGAATCTATCTACAGTATTAACATTAAATTTCACCTGGCCAACACATTACAAATACATCATAAACGCATTAAATTCCGGAACGATGCCGAAGCTACTGTTGCAGGAGAATGCATTGCAGGAGCGGGAAAGGGATATAAAAATGTGATAGGGGTTACCCTGGGGACTGGTTTTGGATCGGCACATTTTATTAATGGCGAAATCACTGATTTGAATTTGGGTAGTTTATCATTTAAGGAGACCATTGCAGATGATTATTTATCAACCCGGGGATTTGTAAAGCGATATCATGAACTATCTGGCAAATTAGTTAAAAACGTAAAGGAGCTTGCTTTTATAGCCGATATGGATGTGGTTGCTAAACAGGTATTTGAAGACTTTGCCGAAAACCTAAGTAGTTTTCTCGAACCTCATATCCTGGCCATATCTCCGCAATGTTTAATCCTATGCGGTAATATAACCCTTGCGTCCGACCTTTTTTTGCCGGCTTTAAAAAAACGGTTACCAAACACCACTATTGAACTTGCCCGGTTAGGGGAGTACGCGCCGCTTATAGGGGCTGCCAATTTGTTTAAGCCAGTTGAAAAAACCGTAGCTTCAGTTAAAAAATAAAAAACCAATGACCAATAAAGTGAAACATTGATGCGGTTCAAATTATACATATTATTCTTGAGCTTGCAGGCATGCAATCAGTTTGTTATAGCGCAACAGGGGCATTTACAGGGCGCAACAGCCGAGGGCTCTGTGTCTGAAGTTTGGGTAGCAGATCAGGGGAACGGCACTTATAAGAACCCCGTTTTGTACGCAGATTATTCAGATCCTGATGCTATACGGGTTGGAGATGATTATTACGTGGTTGCTTCAAGTTTTAATTGTATGCCGGGCCTGCCTGTTCTTCATTCTAAAGACCTGGTTAACTGGAAGCTGATCAATTACGCGTTAAAAAAGCAAGTTCCCGAAACTGTTTATGATAAGCCACAGCATGGCAAGGGCGTTTGGGCGCCCAGCATCCGTTTTCATAAGGGCGAGTTTTATATTTATTACCCCGATCCCGACTATGGCATTTACATGATTAAAACCAAAGACCCGGCGGGTGCCTGGAGTAAACCACTGTTGATTTTGCCGGGCAAGGGAATTATTGACCCCTGCCCGTTTTGGGACGATGATGGGAAGGCCTATTTGGCGGTAGCCTGGGCGGGTAGCCGCGCCGGTATTAACAGTTTGCTAACCATCTTTAGGCTAAATGCCGAAGGGACAAATGTCATGGATGATGGTAAACACGTTTACGATGGTCATGACAAGAATCCCACTATAGAAGGCCCTAAACTGTATAAACGTAATGGCTACTATTATTTACTGGCGCCGGCAGGCGGTGTAGCCACCGGATGGCAGCTTGCATTGCGGTCGAAATATATCTATGGGCCATATGAGGCTAAAATAGTGATTAACCAGGGCCGAACCGCGGTGAATGGTCCACACCAGGGTGCGCTGGTGCAGACACAAACCGGCGAGCCCTGGTTTATTCATTTCCAGGATAAAGGCACTTACGGCAGAATCCTCCACCTGGAACCGGTAAAATGGATCAATAACTGGCCGGTAATTGGTAAAGACGACGATGGTGATGGCATCGGAGAGCCCGTACTTACCTATAAAAAGCCAAATGTAGGTAAAACCTACCCGGTGATAACTCCGGCTGAAAGTGACGAGTTTAATGCAGATCGGCCTGGTTTACAATGGCAATGGCACGCTAATCCCAAAATACAATGGAGTGCATTAATCCCGGGTTCGGGCTATCTGCGGTTGTTTGCTTATCCAACAGAACCGGGTGTGGCTAACCTTTGGCCTGTGCCTAATCTGTTGTTGCAAAAATTTCCGGCTGCCGATTTTACGGCAACAACAAAGGTTAATTATAAAGTGGAATGGGATGTATGGCAAAGTAAAAAAGCAGGTTTACTTATTATGGGGAATGACTATGCCTATCTATCTGTTTCCAAAGATGAAAAAGGGTTTAAAATAAGCCAGGTAATTTGTAAAGAGGCATTAAACGGCAATACAGAACAGGTTGTGGCCGAAAATAGGATCAGTCAATCTGCTGTTTATCTCAGGGTTCATGTAAGTGCGCCTGATGCCCGATGTACTTTCAGTTACAGCGAGGATGGAGTCAATTTTAAAGAAATAGGAACATCATTTACGGCCCTGCCCGATAAATGGATAGGAGCAAAAGTAGGCCTGTTCTGTATTGGCAAACCGGATGTGCGCACGGGCGGATATGCCGATTTTGACTGGTTTAGGATAACACCATAAGCCCTTATTCAGGATGATTTTAAAAGTACATGGTGAGGTGAAAAGGAGCAACAAAATAAGAGCATTTTTGTGGATAGCTAAGATAGTTCCTTTGCTGCTGGCTATTTTTGTGTCAATTAGCTCCAAAGCCCAGGATAGTCCGACTCTGCATGTTTATCAATACAGCGTGAAGGTTGGTACCCGGACTGCCTTTTTATGGATACCACCGGATTGCAAACGGGTTAAAGGAGTAATAATATCCCTGGCCAACTTGCTTGAACGTAACTGGCTCGAGGATTCGTTGATACGCCGAACAGCGGCAGAGATAGGTTTAGGCATTATTTGGATTGGGCCGGGGCAACGGAACGACCAATCTTTAACTGCCGATATGAAGCCCGGCATGGAAATAGTTTTTCAGCAAATGATGGATAACCTGGCACAGGAGTCGGGCTATTATGAATTGAAAAATGCGCCGGTAATACCAATGGGGCATTCGGCCAACGGGCATTTTGCCTGGACCTTTGCAAATGCCTTGCCCGAACGAACAATAGTATGCATCCCCGTAAAAACTATTCCCTTACCTGATTCCCTGAAATTTAAAAACATTCCGCTTTGTTACATCGTGGGCGAAACTACCGAATGGCCTCAATACCGGGTACCCGACCCGGCCACCCAGCCGGGCGACCGGGACTTTTACTGGCCGGTAGTAAAGCAAACTGCATTAGCTTTACGTGCCCGTGATACCGGTAACCTGGTTAGTGTAGTGGTAGATCCCGGCGGAGGGCATTTCGATTGGTCTGCCCACCTGGCAAAATTTATTGCATTGTATATCAGTAAAGCATGCCTGTACCGTTTGCCCGAACAAGGGCAAACGGTTTTAAAACCCGTTGAAAGATCATCGGGCTGGTTAACCGGTGCCGGCGGCATGGAAAAAGAGGTGTTTTTACCTGCTCCTTATAGCGCATTTAAAGGCGGAAACGCCAATGGCTATTGGTTTTTTGACCAGGAAACGGCGGTAGCAGCCATGAAATTTGAGGGTGACCGCGCAAAGCGCAAACGGCAAATGCTTACGTTTATACAGGATGGCCGGTTATTACCGGTAGCCAAATTGGGTTATGCCGATTTGAAGTTTGAACCGGAAAAAGATGGTGTTTCTTTCCGGCTAAAAGGAGGTTTTTTACCGGAAATGCCACCAGAACTTATTGGCGCAGGCCAAAAGCTGGGTCACGCATCGGGGGCAATTAATTTCAGGGTGATTTCTGGCCCGGCGGTACAAATCGGGCCATCGTTATTCAGGTTACAGTTTGATAGGATGGGAATGGGCGGCGAGCTTTGGATACAGGAAGAAAATGCCGGCGATGCGGCATATCGCCACGCTGTACAACCCGGCAAAATGACGATACCTGCTAAACTAACAATTGGGAAGCCCCAGGCAATAACCTTTCAGAAAATACAAGATGTTATATATGGCACGAAAGAATTGGCTTTACATGCCACCTCAGATTCGGGATTGCCTGTGGGTTATTATATTATTTCGGGGCCGGCATACGTGGAAAACGGTATAGTTAAGTTCACGCCTGTTCCGCTCAAAAGTAAATACCCGGTAAAAGTAAACATCGTGGCCTATCAGTGGGGGAGGATAACAGGGCCTTTGTGGCAATCTGCTACACCGGTTGAACAAACCTTTTATATATCCAGGTGACGTTACTTTGCCCAAAATCGAGAAATGAACTTTTTTAGGTATTAAAAGCAACAGAGGAATTAACTATCATAAAGAAACTATGAATTATATCAAAGGGTTATGCTTACTATTATGCAGTTTTTTATCAGTATGCTTATCCGGACAGTTACAGGCGCAATCATTCATTCATCCGGGACTGCTGCAAAATGCGCAGGATATAGCGCGGATGAAAGCGGCTATACTGGCGAAGCAAGAACCCGTATATAGCGGTTTCCTGGTTTTTCAGGCCCATTCTCAGTCGCAAAATACCTATCATATGCAGGGCCCTATGGAGATGGTAGGCAGAAATCCAACAGTTGGGCAGGGTATATATGACGCTGATGCTAACGCTGCTTATCAGAATGCATTGATATGGGCGCTTACCGGCACGCAATTATATGCTGATAAAGCCATCGAAATAGTTAACGCCTGGTCATCAACATTAAAATCAATAACCGGGCGGGACGCTGTGTTAATGGCCGGCCTTGGGCCCTTCAAAATGGTGAACGCTGCCGAGATACTGCGGTATACCCACTCGGGCTGGTCGGCGGCGGATATTGAAAGAACAGAGAGCCATTTCAGGGAAGTGATTTACCCGGTTATCAAAGATTTCGCGCCATTTGCCAACGGCAACTGGGATTCTGCAGCTATGAAAACCATGATGGCGATTGGTGTTTTTTGCAATGACCGCCCCATATTTGAGCGGGCTTTACACTATTATATTAATGGCGCGGGCGATGGCAGCCTGCTTAATTATATTATTAATGAAACCGGGCAGTGCCAGGAAAGCGGGCGCGACCAAAGCCACACCCAACTGGGCATAGCGCATCTGGGCGATTGTGCTGAAATGGGATGGCACCAGGGATTAAACCTGTATGCATATGCCGATAATCGCTTACTAAAGGGGTTTGAATATACAGCTAAATTTAACCTGGGCCAGGATGTGCCTTATGTGCCTGCAATGGACATGACCGGTAAATATTGGCACCAGCGCATCTCGGTTGAAGGGAGGGGAAGGCTAAGGGCTGTATATGAGCAAATTTATAACCATTATGTTAATCGCATGGGCTTAGCCGCGCCTTATACCCAGGCGGCAGCTGAAAAAATCAGGCCCGAACAACAGGGGCTCCCGGGTGCCGATCATGTAGGGTTTGGAACATTGCTTTACTCCAGGACGGCAGGTAGTGATGATATAAATACTATTCCCGCTGCCCCGGCAGGGTTATTGGCCCAAACAACATCAACAAATGGCAATACAATTAGCTGGGTGGCCTGCAGGGGAGCAAATTATTATACCTTAAAAAGATCAGAACAGAAAAACGGGCCTTATACGGTTTTAGCCGGCAATATCACTGGTTTGTTATACCGGGATACAAAGGCGCTGCAGGGACGAACTTATTATTATACCGTGTCTGCTTCTGATAAATCGGGCGGGAGTGCGAACGCGTACCCGGTTAGTATTACAACTGGTTTTCCAATCAAATGGAAAGCGGCGGATATTGGAAGTAATGGCGAACCGAAAGGTTCGGCGGTATTTGATGGCCGGCAATTTACTATAACATCCGGGGGAATGGGTATCGATAGTGTGCAGAACCAGTTTAAGTTTATATATACAACTTTAAAACCTAACGGAACTATCACAGCCCGGTATGTGCCGCAGGTTAGTTCACAATTTTCCGGTTTTGGTCTGGCCATCCGCGAAGGACTGGAAGATAGTGATATACAGGCAGCTTTGATAGTAAAGCCGGAGCTTAATGGGCAGCCCGAATCACCAGGCTGGCATACAAAACTCTTTTTTCGCAATGTTAAGGATGGTATTATAAAAGATATCGCGTCGGGCCCTGTATTGTCCGAACCGGTTGTTATTTTCAGCCGCCTTACCGGTTATTACTGGCTCCGGTTGCAACGAAAGGGAGCAATAATTTCTGCTTATTCATCTGTTGATGGGAAAAACTGGGCAAAAATTGGCTCAATAAACAGGCAGGTAAAAAAGAATGCGCTGGTTGGTTTAGTTGTTTCGTCCGGTTTAGCATCTGTCCCTACTGTAGTCAAATTCGATCAGGTTACGGTTTATTAGGCGGCAACAATGTAAACCCAGATTTATTAAGACAAGTCACAAAAATAATTTATCATATGTCCTCTTCTTCCTCGCTCACCGCGTTTAAAACCACCTCCGCCTGTTTAAAATTCGTTTTTACAAAATGGCACCAGTCGCATTCCTTTTTGCCGCAGCCGGTGCTGAATTCGTGGGCCATAATTTTTGCGTAGGTATCGGTGATCTGTTCCGTTACCATTTCAATATCTGCCGGGCTAATCACGTATTTTTCCCGGTAATATTCGCCTTCGCTTACGGGCTCTACAAAATCAAAAATGGTGTCGATAACTTCCCAGTCGTTGGTGCGGTCATGGTCGACCAAAATTTTGTAAAATACGCCCTGGCGCCAGTAATCGCCGCCCATGGGGGCATCAAATGTAGGCCGCAACAGTTTGTCTTTGGCGTTCCGTACTTTCCCTGTTTTATAATCAACTACGGTAACGTTTTTACCGTCGAACTCCATTTTATCCAGGTTACCTTTAATGGGTACACCGTTTATCTCGATGTTTTTAATCGATTTTTCGGTTACGGCTATTTTGTTCCAACCGCCTACGTTTTGTTCATAATAAGGCGGCAATATCTTCTCGCCGTAGGCCAGGCGTAGCTTATATTCATCTTTGGTGAACGAATCGCGGTTGCGGGCCATATACCATTTAAATTCGTTCATAAATTGCTCGGTCGACAGGAACTCGTTTTCGTTTTCCTTTAACAGGCGATATGTTTTATTCAGTGCCCAGTGTACCGCCTGCCCAAACGTAGCCGACGGACTTTTGCCCGATGGCACCCGGATTAAACACTGAAAATAAAACCGCAGCGGGCAGTCAAGGTAGTTGTTTAAATGCGTTACCGATAGGGTGTAGCTTTGCAGCAGTTGATTAATGTAGTTTTTATCCAGCAATTCCACCTTTGGTTTTTCCACCTCGCTAAACTGGGTGGCAATAAAATCAACCATGGTATCAGCGGGCACCTTGGGGTATTGCAGTTGGGTATCGGTACTGGCTAAAATTTCGCCTATAAACTGGCTTGCTTCCTGGTCTTTGCCTTTTTTATCCTTGCCGGCGTATGATATCATGAGGCATTGTTTGGCACGGGTAACCGCCACATAAAACAGGCGACGGGCCTCTTCCTTCTGGGCAGTATCGTCAGATACCGCGCGGGTAAGGGTATCTGGCAGGCTAAAGCCGCTGTTTCGGCCCTTGCTGTCCCAGGTACGTTTATCGCAACCTATGAAAAATACATACTCAAACTCCAGTCCTTTGGAGCCGTGGGCTGTTAAAAAGTTAACGCCGTTATCACTGAAGATCACTTTGTTCAAATCAAGCCGGATACCGTTCTTTTTCATCAGATCGATGGTGGCTATCAGGTCGGATAGTTTGATATCGGGATTCTTACGGCTTTCGTCCTTTAAAAAATCGAAGAAACTGGTGAGCATCTGCATATAGCCACCTTTATCCTCTTGCAGCATAATATATTTCAGGATGCCCATTTTGGCAATCACATCCTGGAAAAACGCCTGCAGCGTTGAATTTACGGCCGATTTAAGCAAATCATCAATGTTGTTCATGAGATACCTCATCTCCATGTACTTATCCGGCGCAAACAGATCCGGCTGGGCAGGTGGGCGCAGCTCGCTGATGTAGCGGCGGATGGATGTTTTAACCTTATCGCGGCTATTGGCAGCAAAGTTTTCCTGCGATACCGCTATGCTGGCCTTGGCAATTTCTATGGGTGCAATGTTAAAAAAATCGTAGTGCAGTATCTCAAACAGCAACTCATCGCCGCTATAAGGCGAATCCAATTCCTGCATCAGGTAGCGCATAATGTTGATGATCTTTTCGCCGAAGGGTTGGGTCAGGATATCTATTTTACGCCTGGTGTTCACCGCTATTTTTTTCACCTCCAGGTATTGGATCATTTCCTCTACCTGGCTGTGGTTGCGGTAAATTACGGCTATCTCGCCGGGCTCGGTGCCCTTGTCAATCAACTGTTTTATTTGTGCCGATACATCTACCAGTTCCTGGTCGGGGTTTTCGTACTCGCGAATCAGCGGCTCAATTGCCATGTCCGTGAAGCGCGGATGGGAGGCCTGCAAATCCTTATCCAGTTTAAGCTGCTTGGTTAAACGCTCCTGGTTGTTGTCAATCAGCGCTTTGGAGATATCAAGTATGTGCTGGTTCGACCGGTAGTTATGCTTCAGCACCACCGTTTTAAGGGTGCTCACATAATCGCTTGCAAAATCAAGTATGTTGCTCATGTTGGCACCCTGGAACTTGAAGATCGACTGATCATCATCGCCAACCACAAACACGTTGGGCACATCCCAGTAGTTCAGCAAAAAGCGCAGCAACTCGTTTTGCGATCCGCTGGTATCCTGGAACTCATCTACCAAAATATACTGGTAGCGCTCCTGGTATTTGCGTAATATCTCTTCGTTATCACGGAAAGCATGCAGCACCCAAATGATCATGTCGTCATAATCATAACGGCCCTTGGCTTTCATTTTAACATCGTAGTTCTGGTACTCACGCACGGCGGCAACCAGTTTTTTCATCAGGTCATGCGCGGCATCAATATCCTTTTGTTTGGGGTCGCCTACCTTAATACCGGTTTTGGAGTTGGCACGTTTGTAAACAAACTCTTCGCGGTTTGGGATATCGTCCAGGTACTCCTGCACGGCTGTCTCGATCATAACCGCATCCCAGTTCTCGCGTTTCATGATGCTGAACAGGTCTTTCAGGCGTTTGGTATCGTAATATACATCGCCGGTAAAACGTTTCAGCAGATGGTCGTTATCAAACTCATCCACCAATTCGCGAAACAGCATGGCCGATTCCAGGTCCGACAGTGATTCCAGGTTTAGCTTGCCAAAATACTCCAGGTTTTCCTGGATGATCTCGTTACAAAAGGCATGGAAGGTGTAGATGTTGATGCGATATGCATCGGGTCCTATAAACTCAAACAAGCGCTTACGCATGGCCACGGCACCGGCATCGGTATAGGTTAGGCAAAGGATCTCATTGGGCAGGGCATCGGTATCGGTTAATATTTTGCCAATCCGCGCCGCCAGTATCTGCGTTTTGCCGGTACCCGGTCCGGCTACTACCAGTACCGGCCCGTCCATTTTATTTACGGCAGCCAATTGCTCGGGGTTTAGCCCGGCTAAGGCAGATTGAAATTTATCGTTGTATTTGTTGAAGTTGGATTGCATAAGCCCTCTTTAAATCTCCACTTGAAGAGAAGATTTGTTTCGTTTTTCAAAATTAAACTTATTTTGATCTTAAATTCCATATTCCCAATGCCTGAGTTTTATTAAATTTGTGAAAAGGCTAATTATATGTGCACATCTCAAATACGGAAACAACTGCATGAATATATTGAAACCGCAGAGGACGATAAATTAAGAGCGATATATACCTTGCTGCAAAATGGAATCTCCGATAGCTACGAACTCACCAAAGATCAGAGGGATGAATTAGACAGGAGATACCATGACCATCAAAATGGAGTCGGTCAATCTTTTACCTGGGATGAGACTTTGGCTATGGCAAAGCAAGCATTAGTAAAATAGCCGCCTTTTGTTAATGAATTATGATCTGAAGATCCGCCAGGAGGCCTCAAAAGAATTTTCAAATGCATTTGTATGGTATGAAGAACAACAACAAGGGCTTGGAGTAGTTTTTGCTAATGCTGTTCAACGGAAACTAAATCAGATCGGTAAATCGTTTATACCATAGACGATGAATTGAAGGAAATTACTGTAATGGAGATATTTCATACAAGCCGTAATCCAAGTAAGAAATTTCGAAAATAGTCTTTTGGCGTTACCTATGGTCCGGTATGCTCATATGCCTTCAGGCATTACGCTCGTCGGCCGGTATTCGCGCCCATCCCTAACGTTGAGAACCTCACTATCTAAAATTTGCTTTCAAAATAATAAACCTCATATTTAACACAGATATTATTAATGATGGAACTACCCTATACCGGCCGCACAATTGTTGAAGAAAATTTCGATTCAGTTACATTCGCTATTCCTGTGAAGCGGAATTATTTTCTTACCATATTTTTATGTTTTTGGCTTTGCGGGTGGGTTGCCGGCGAATTTTTTGCGTTGAGTAACCTGCTTGGATTAGGCGGCGGCGCACCCCAATTATTTTTATTAGTATGGGTGGCTGGCTGGACGGTTGGCGGAGCCTTTGTCATAAAAACGCTGTTATGGCAAATTACGGGGAAAGAAATTATAGAGGTAGGCAAAGGCGTACTTATTATTAACAGGCAAGGGGAATGGTTTAAAAAGGCAAAAACATACGATTTAAATGAATGTAGAGCTTTTAGAGTGAAAGAGGATGCATTGTTTAACAACTTTGGAATGATTGGCGGGCGGAGCCCATTTAGAGGCAACGCAACATCTGGGACCATCAATTTTGACTATGGGTTGAAAACAATAAAATTTGGAGAAGCCATTGATGAAGCTGAAGCAAAACACCTGCTAAATATCCTGCGGAATAAAAAACTGTTGAGTGATAGTAATTTTAATTGAGCTGGTAAAACAACAAGTAAATCCAATTTCTTAAGTATTCTACAAAGGGCTGTGTTATACAACAAAGCGAAACAGCCCGTTTTCATTGGCAGACAAATAGCATTTACTCCCCGCTGGTGCTGTCGTTAGTGGCAATGATGGCGAGGGCGGCTCTCTTACTACAACCCTATCCCCGCCCCCGTAGGGAAAAACATATTAACACTCACCGGCAATTTACCGGTAGGCCTCAATGTTCCCACCAATACTTTCACTACTGATTTTTGCAGTTCGGGGCTGTTTTGGTAGCATACCATCAGAGCGTTGCTTTTTTCGATACCGGGCAGGCCGGCTATGGTGTAGGCATTGGCAAAAACGCTGATCACCGTATTAGGCCGACCGGCTAGGTCGGCTATCATCAATTTTACGTCGCTACTGTAGTCCAGCTTGCTTTGGGGCCTAAGGCGGGTATCATGTACACCAACTATTACCTGCTGGTACTGGCTTAACAACGAAAGTATATTTTTAAGGCCGATAGCCGGGGTGTTTTTATCAACCATAAATAGCTTGCAATTGGGGAAACTTTTGGCGGCCTCTTGCTGAAACAAGGTTGGCGAGGATACACCAATACTCACAATGGCGGTTTTTAAAAATGGGTTAAGCTTAAGGGTTGATGCATCACCTTTCAATACGGTTACAGCGGCATCACTTAATTGCTGTACCAGTTCTTTTTGCGCAGGGCTGTTAATTTCAGCGCTGAAATTAGCAGGTGCCGCTGCCTGGTATTGATTAAGCCCGGCCCAGTATTTGGCAGCAAGTACTTTTTTAACCTTGATTTCAAACTCGGCTTTACTGATGGCACCGTGACGCAATGCTTTGCGGATAAGATTAATTGCACGATCGGAATTTTCAGATAGCTCAATAACGTCCATACCGGCAATAAATGCCTTTACATCAGCTTCGCCATTGGGAAAATATTTCACAACGCCTTTCATTTCCATGGCATCTGATACCACCAGGCCTTTAAACTTCAGCGAATCTTTTAAAATACCGGTAATGATGGGGCGCGATAAGGTAGACGGCAAATGGGTGGTAGTATCCAATGCCGGGATGCTCATATGAGCAATCATCACCCCGCTGATGCCGGCGGCAATAGCCTCGCGAAAGGGGTATTCTTCCAACGAATCCAGCCGGGCACGGCTATAAGGCAACAGGGGTAAATCGAAATGCGAATCGACATTGGTATCGCCATGGCCGGGGAAGTGTTTGGCGGCGGTTAGCAAACCGGCATCCTGCATACCTGTAAAATAGGCTATACCCTTTTTGGCTACGTTATATTTATTATCGCCAAATGAGCGGTAATTGATCACGGGGTTATTAGGGTTATTGTTTACATCCATATCGGGCGCCAAATTAAAATGAGCGCCTATGCGTTTAAAATCGGCGGCCACCTGGCGCCCCATTTTGTATATCAGTGTATTATCCTGTATGGCGCCAAGCGTCATTTGGTATGGGTATGATACAGTCGAATCCAGGCGCATGCCCAGGCCCCATTCGCCGTCCATAGCTATCAGCAAAGGAATTTTTGCCAGTTTTTGATATTGGTTAACCAGGTTTAGCTGCCGGCCCGGGCCGCCTTGAAAAAATACCAGGCCGCCAATTTGCTGATCCTTGATCACCTTACCTACCGAATCGGCATAGGCCTGCCCCTTATTGGTGTGTGCCCGCACGAATAATAATTGTGCAATACGGTGCTTACGGCTCAGTTTATGATAAACAGAATCCACCCAATGGTTTTGCGTATTGAGGCTTTGTATATAGCTTTCTTTTTGCGCGAAAGCGCTTATAACGATAAAATTAAGGGAGATTATGAATGCGAAACGATGGCTGGTTTTCAATTTTGGCATGTTCAAATGTAAACAGGAAACACCAATTGTTACTAATTAAATCGAATTTTGAAACACGAATTACTGCTAATTAAAGCGAATTGCACGAATTGATAGTGGCATAGACAAGGCCTGCCCGCGGGTTGGTGTAATTAGAAAAATTCCGCGGCATTAGTGTGCACATTAAACCTTTGCGATATTTTTTAATCTATGGCTATATAAAAACACACTAACATGAAGAAGATTATTTTTTTTGCCATCTGCCTGTTTGCAGTATATGACGCCAGCGCACAAGGATATTACGGCCCGCCACGCCGCAGGCCCCGTTACCGCCAAGAACGCCGCGAACGCCCGCGCCAAAGCCAGGACGATTTTTATCGCATAAAAGTTGGCCTAGCCGGCGGCTTAAATATTTCAAACACCATTGATGCCGATAACTCCAACTTCAGCACCAATTCTATCGCCGGTTTTAACGGAGGTTTAACTTTGGATATTCCTATCGCTTACCCAATATCATTTGCTCCCGAAGTTTTGTATTCGGGCAAGGGTTATACAGCCAATACCGATTACGGGAAGTTTACGCAACGCACCAATTACATTGATGTACCATTGTTGTTAAAGGTTAAGCTGGCACCGCAATTCAACTTTTTGGTAGGCCCATCCATTAACTTTTTGGTATCAACCAAAAATACTTATGAAACCGGTTTTATTACCGAGCAGGAGCAATACTATAACAACCGCGGCGACCATACCGACGTAAGCGGCGTTATTGGCCTTAGTGTTGATTTGAGCCGGAATATTGAGCTTAGGGGGCGCTACAATATCGACCTTACTACCAGTCGCCCGGATGATAACTCCTACCTGCCTAACTACCGCAACCAGGTTTGGCAAATTGGTTTAGGGTTTAAATTTCAATAAAGCTTGTTAAGCTTAAAGCCGAAGGCCTAAAGCTAAAAGCTATTGAACAAGAGCCATTCCGGGATTGCCGGGTGGTTCTTGTTATTTATCCTTCACAAATACTTTTTGAATATCTTGTTCAAACTGATCTTCTTCCTTGTAAAGTGCTTGCCGATAAGGTGCAAAATCTTTTACCAATTCATGGTAGTTAGTTAAACATTCATTTATCCGATTGATAATTTCTGGGATTTGATCCTCGCTTTTATCAAACCTGTACTTTTCAGGAATGGGCATGTCCTGCTGATATGCCGCCGAACCTGTTTTGCCAATAATCATACAGCACCGCATAATACAAGCCTCGCGCGGCATACGCTCTTTGCCGGGATGAAAGCCAAAATCGACATATAGTTTGGCTTTGTTCATCAGTGCGGCTACTTCGGCAGGTGTCATGTTCTTAATGGGCACCCATTTTATCGTTGGCGTAAGGGCAATAATCTTGTCTAAAAAAACGTCGTTTTTAATGGGGTTGTATATTACCAGGTTTTCTTTGGGCGTACCTTCATTTACCATATCAAAAAAAGCACTGTTCATGTAATCTGATATCCGACCAATCGGCTTTATACCATTTTCGGCCAGGTGCACCTGCGAAAAGTAAGAGTGGCTGATGTGCTGTACATCGTTGCGGCGTTTAAGCCTGCCGAATGAGGCGGTAGGATATTTGCCCAGGTAACTTTTTAGTTTAAAATGTTTTTTGTGCTGTAAACTTTGGGTGAGATTGTTTTGGGTAATATAATAGTTAACCACGCTAAGCCACCAGATAACTTTGCGCACTTGTTTATAACTATCGTCAAAAATGGGCAGCAGGTGCGTTTCGGGCAGTATGATGATATTTTGCGCACTGTTTTCGATGCTTTCGGTAACAGGTACGTTGTATTTTTCATAGTTTTTATGCACAATATCTACACTGCCGGGGGTTGAATAGTAATACATGAATGCATTAAAATCCAGGCGCTTTAGTTTTGCTCCCAACTGGTGCAATGCCTCGGGCCCCCCGGTGGCATATCCTGCCGGGCAAAAAATATAAATTTTGGTTGCGGGCAGGCAATTTATTTCGGTCAAATTCTTCGTCAAAACTGGCTTGTTGTTTTTGGCAATTTAAAATCCGGTGTAATCATTATTGTAACTCCCGCTTTATTGCAATACGGCATTATTTATATATCTACAACAAATCAACAAATACTATCCTGTATTTCTTTGTTATCTGAAAAAAAAATAAAAAACTTTTTTTAGTAAAAGTTGTATCACATTAACGAAAACGCACGTAATTGATTTAATCGCAATAAAAATTGTATTAAATACGATTTTTATTCGTTATATTACTAACAGCTACTTTTTTTACCGGAAAAACATATTACTGAATGATATCAATTATTATTTCATCCGTTAATAAAGCTAACCTACAGCAGGTAAGTGAAAATATCAATGCCACAATCGGAGTGCCGTTTGAAATTGTTGCTACCGATAACAGCAAAGGCCAAATGGGCATCTGTGAGGTATACAATAAGGGGATGATGCGTGCTCAATATGATATTTTATGTTTTATACACGAAGATGTATTGATAAAAACCAATAACTGGGGGCAAAAACTGTTGGCATTATTTGAGCAAGACCCCAAATTAGGTTTGGTTGGCATTGCGGGCAGCAGTTATAAACCGCTAACTCCTTCGGGGGTGGGCGGAATTGGGATAAATACTTATTATAGTAACCTTATCCAATCATATAAATATAAAAAAACAAAATCGAAACACGTTTATAGCAATCCCGATAACCAAAGCATTGCCGAAGTAGTGTGTATAGACGGCGTATTTATGGCAACAACAAAAGATGTTGCCGAAGAATTTATGTTTGATGAAATAACATTTAAAAAATTTCACGGTTACGACATTGATTTTTCGCTATCGGTAAGCCAAAAATACAAAGTGATGGTTACGTTTGATATTCTGCTGGATCATTTTTCGGAAGGTTTATACAACGACATCTGGATGATTGAGAACCTGAAATTGCATAATAAATGGAATAAGCACCTGCCCTTAACCGTATGCTCGTTTACACCAGAACAGATCGCCTATATAGAAAAGCGGACCTTTAAAAATTTTATCGATCAACTTATAAGCTTCAACTTCCCTATGAAAACAGCTTTGGGAATGCTGTGGAAAAATCAGAAATTTTTACGGCTTAATTTCAAGCTGTTTTTTAAACTTAAGTTTTATATCTTTAAAAAGTATGCTTCGGTTAGTACCACGCAGGCTTAGCGTGAATTAAATATCATATCCGTAGTTTTTAAATATAGGTCGCCAAAAATCAAGGTGTTTATCCCAGGCGTGGCATCCAAAAGGTATTTCATTATTATTGAGTTTTAGCGATTTGGCAGGCGCAAGTTCTATGGCAAATTTCAGCGCTTTTCTATAAGCAGGAATCTTGAGTATTTTGCGTTTCCGGTTTACTTCAATAGCCCAAAAAATATCTTCATTAAACTCATGCTCGGTGCGGGTTAGGTATTTATCCATTTTGTGGCGAAGACTGATACTCAGGTCATGAAATTTTTTTACTCTACGTAACGAAAAACCGCCATTGCCAACCTTAAACTCATATTGCATTGGCGATGGAAATCCATGTTTTTGAACATCAAAACGCGCATGATAATAAAACTGAATTTTTGATTTCACAGCTTTGATAAAATCGGGATATTCGGCTACCCTTATCCATGGGGCACCAATATAATCGTACCCCTGATTACACCAATAGCTTAACTTATCACTAAAAACAAACGCATCCAGCTGATGGATGAGCATAAACTCATAGGCTAAAAATTCTTTATAAAAAACATCAGAGAGCATTAGCGCGTTGTAGCCCTGCACATCTTTAAAATAGTTATCGTCAAAATTTATTACTGATGTAAAAGGAAAAGTCGCTGCGTGGCCGGTTAGTACAAGGCTGGCGGGTTTAATGGCGATAATGGGATAGCCCGACAATACCTTACCTATCTGCTCCAAAGCTATTTTCTCAAGCCCGGTTAAATTGTCTTTATAAAAAGGGATAACAACAACTACCTCCATATTTATTTTTATACTATAGCCTTTAACCGTTAAAGGCCTGCATGTCAATCAACCTTTTGTAAACGCCGCCGTTTTGCAAAAGCTCCTGATGGGTGCCTTGCTCAACAACAGTTCCTTTTTCAAGCACCAGTATTAAATCGGCATTTTGAATGGTGCTCAAACGGTGCGCGATGATTAATGAAGTGCGGTTTTTCATCAGGTTGTTCAGGGCATCCTGAACCAGCTTTTCCGATTCGGTATCTAAAGCAGATGTTGCTTCATCAAGCAGCATAATTGGCGGGTTGTTGAGTACCGCCCTGGCAATGCAAATTCGTTGTCGTTGCCCGCCGGATAATTTAGTCCCCCGGTCTCCGGTGTTGGTTTGGTAGCCCTTATCGGTTTCCATAATAAAATTATGGGCATTAGCTATCCGGGCTGCGGCTTCTACCTGTTGCTGGGTTGCGTTTGTTTTACCAAATGCAATGTTATTAAATATGGTATCATTAAAAAGGATGGATTCCTGGTTTACAATACCCATTAACGCTCTTAGCGATTCCATGGTTACAGCTTGTATATCCACGCCGTCAATAAATATTGCACCAGCCTGCGGTTCAATAAAACGGGGCAGCATATCCATCAATGTTGATTTACCACCGCCTGACGGCCCCACAAGGGCAACTGTTTTCCCTTTGGGTATTACCAGGTTTAGGTTTTTCAATACCCACTTATCTATGTCGTCCTTACCTGTTTCTGCGATATCGTTTGCGGCCTGTTTATCGTTATAGGCAAAAAACACATTTTCAAATTTAATACAGTCGGTAAAATCTTTTACTGCAACAGCGTTTGGGGCATCGTTTATTAAAGGCTTTTCATCAATAAGGGCAAGCACGCGTTCACCGGCAGCTATGCCCGAGTGGATATTGCTAAAAGAATCCGAAATCGCCTTTGCCGGGCGCATGATCTGCGAAAACATGGCGATGTATAATATAAAGTTCTCCGCAGTTAACGAGTCGTCATGGTTAATGATCAACGAACCTCCGTATAAAACAATGCCTGAAACCATTAACACACCTAAAAACTCTGATACCGGCGAGGCCATTTGTTGCCTTTTGGCCATAGACCTGGTTATTCTTGAATATTCCTGGTTTTCATGATCAAACCTCTTTTTAATAAACGAGGCTGCGTTAAATGCCTTGATGATCTTGATACCTGACAGCGCTTCATCAAGGTTACTGATCATATTGCTATATGTTTGCTGCGACTCTTTTGCCTGCTCCCTAAGCCGTTTTACTATGCGCGATATTACAAAGGCCGATACCGGAATGATGAGCATCGAAAACAAGGTTAACTTAACCGATACTACAAACAAGGTAACCAGATAAAACAAAAGCTGGAAAGGCTCTTTAAACGCCACCTGTAAAGTACCGGTAACCGAAAACTGCACCACCTGTACATCGGCAGATATTTTTGAAAGTATATCACCCTTGCGCTCGTTATTAAAATAGCCAAGGTGCAAATTCATTACGTTATCAAAAACTGTGCGGCGTAAATTAAGCAAGGTAAAAATGCGGAGGTTTTCCATAATACGCTGTGAAAAATACCTGAATACATTACTCAGTAATACTGATGATATAATGGCCGCGCAGATAAATTCAAGTGCGCCTAAAGTGCCGAACCGCTGATTTGCTAATTGAGCGAAATAGGATAGGTCATTTATAGGGTTCCACCAATTTGCAGGCTGCACCAGCGCTTTTCCGGCCGATCCGGGATTAAAGATTGCCTTTAATAGTGGTGCTAACAACACATAATTTAAGGTGTTAAATACTATAGATAGCAGTGTTAAAATAAAGTATGGTACGGCAAATTTTCCAATCGGCCTGGCAAAAGAAAGAAGCCTGAAATAGATTTTCATTTTTTATATTAAAGTGCAAAACTATGCAAAATTAGCCATGTGAAGGCATTGAATACTTCTGGGCCTTAAGGCAACGCTTAATAAAGGCGCCAAATAGGTTGCCGGTTATGCATCATTGCCAGCAAACTAAAACGCAAATACAGTTATTTATTATGAAGGCAATTGTGGTACAATTGCAAATATTGCTGCGCGGTTTTGTCCCAGTTATATTTATTAGCATGTAATATAGCTTTAGCGGCCTGCCCGCCATTACTAAAATGATGCATTCCATTATTAAAGGAAGTCTGCATATCGTCCGGGTCAAAAGTGTTAAAGTAGTAAGCGGCATCGCCGGCGACTTCTGGCAACGATGTTGACGTTGAGGCAAACACCGGTTTGCCAAAATGCATAGCTTCGATAACCGGTAAACCAAATCCTTCGGCAATGGAAGGAAAAACAAAAGCCTCACAATTTTCATAATACCAGGCGCGGTCGTTTTCAGAAATTGGGCCGGTAAGCTTAACTCTTTCTTCTACGCCAAACTTTTTTGCATTTGCTATGATAACATCTTTATAGGGGGTTAATATGCCTGATATAATCAATTCGTAATCGTTACCCGCAAGCAACGCCGGCAATACATGAAAGTTTTTTTTTTCAGCAACTATACCTATCGAAAACAAAAACGGCTTTTGGGGTTTAAACGCAGGTTGATGACCAGGCGGTACCTCCAGTTTATCGGCACCGTTATAGATCACACTTATCTTGTCGGCAACATCAGGGAAATACGTTAATACATCGTTGGCCGCGAAATTAGATATGGTAATAATTTTTTCACAAGGGTATATCCGTTCACCTAATTTTTTTAAATAAAGTTTTAATTGTTTAGCTGTTTGGTTTTCATGTACCTGATTTATATCATGTATAGTCATGATCTTTTTTCCCGATTTAACCTTCTTCGGCTTTAACCTTGAATGCTGATCTGTAAAGTGAAACAGGTTTATATTCTTGTTATTGACATAAAAAAACTTGTTGTATTTTTTAAAATATTCTTTTTTTACATCAACTGCGTCAAATTCTGATGTATTGGGGTGCAAAAAAAAATGCAGGTCAAACTGCCCGTCATTTTTCCGAAGGAGCGCTTCTCCTAAGCTTCTACCAAAGTAATACAAGCCTGTGTTTGGGTAACGCATGGAATCCAGCGTAACTAATATTTTGGAGGTGCTCATTTTTTCCATAATTTAATTTGCTCATTAATTATTTCTGCAGATATAGGTTTTATATCAACTGTTCCGCTTTCCATAAATTCAGCTTTCTTACCCAATGGCGCCCAGCGCCCAGGATGAATCGGCCTTACCGAGGGGAACAAACCAAGGGTATTTATCCCCGCCATAGCTGCTATGTGCAGGGGGCCTGTACCCGAGGCTATCAATCCATC
Source organism: Mucilaginibacter sediminis (assembly GCF_051903035.1). Taxonomy (NCBI): domain Bacteria; kingdom Pseudomonadati; phylum Bacteroidota; class Sphingobacteriia; order Sphingobacteriales; family Sphingobacteriaceae; genus Mucilaginibacter; species Mucilaginibacter sediminis. Next base: position 4,030,328 of record NZ_CP170602.1, on the reverse strand, counting down.
TGCCTGGCTGATAAAACTAATAAGTTGCGGCAAACTGAATTTTCCGGTCATATCAACTACTGCACCGGGCAGGGTTGTAATCCAATCGGTCAGTAATATTTTTTCTTTATCAGATCCGGTTATAATAATATTAAATATATCCGAAGGGAGGGTATCGATAAGCTCCGCGTAGTTATCAAGGCCCCACTCCATACCGCTGCCGTGCGATTTTGGGTGGATGATGAGGTTAAACTTATCGCCGGATAGTTTACCGGCCAAGTCTGGCGGAAGTAGCGCCCTGCTTTCAAAACTAATATGTTCAATAATATCCTGCAACGATGGTACAGATGCCAGGCCTAAAGGTTTTAATAAAATAAGATTGAGCTGTGCCTCATGCAGATCTGATTTTTTACGGCTCAGTTTTACCAGCTTATTACAGGTAAACCAATGAAAAACGCGGTTTGTGGTGCCTATACGTAATTTAATGCCAGCAGCCCTGGCTATTTGAGCCACATGCTTATTAGGAAAAACGTGAATAATAATGTCTATTTTTTTTTCTTTCAGATAGTTAATTTGCTCTGTTTGGGATAGTTTCTTTATCTCATCATAATTAATAAAAAGATCAACCGCTGCACAGGTATTTATAACAGGCTGGGTATAAGTGCGTCCTAAAAACGAAACCACAGCTCCCGGTAACATCTCTTTAATATAAGCAGCCATGGGCAATGTAAGCACCACATCGCCGATAGCATCTGTACGGTTTATTAATATGTGTTGTATTTTTGTTTTGAGGGGCTGGGGCATTGTTGCAAACGTTGAATATGCTATGGGGCCGAATACCGTATTTATTCTTTCTTTACTCAGAACTTAAAACTCAACACAGACCGCACAAGTGCAATAATAAAGATTAAATTGCCTTTTATTATGATAATTTTCGTCATTTGCATTTACAAATATGAATGTGGCAGCTGTTTTTAACAAAACCGGAATGACAAATAGCATTAACTTTAAACAGGTTGCCCGCACCTTAACCATTGTTGAAAACGACCTGCCCGGAAGCCAGCAACTATTAAAGGGCCTTACATTTAATAAACCTGCCCCGGTAATTGGCGTAACCGGCCCGCCCGGCGCAGGCAAAAGCACCCTGGTAAATGCTTTGATAGATTTGCTTTTAAAAGATGGCAGTAAAATAGCGGTTTTGGCTATTGATCCCACATCGCCTTTTAACTTCGGCTCCCTGCTTGGCGATAGGATTCGGATGTCTTCGCACTTTAATCATCCCGATGTTTTTATTCGCTCGCTGGCTACCCGCGGTTCATTAGGTGGCTTATCGGCCAAAACCATAGAAATGACCGATGTATTACGTGCCGCCGGATTTGATTATGTGCTGATAGAAACGGTTGGTGTTGGCCAGTCGGAAATTGAGATAAGCGGACTGGCGGACGTTACCCTTGTGGTACTGGTACCCGAGGGGGGCGATGAAGTGCAGCATATTAAATCGGGCCTGATGGAAATTGCTGATGCTTTTATTGTTAACAAAGCCGACAGGGCCGATGCAGATGTATTTGCCAATAACCTGAAAAAAATTATAGGACAAAAAAAAGACGGACAGCCTCCTGTATTTAAAACAACAGCATTGCAGGGTACGGGGATTGCCCAGGTTGCCGGGTTTATCAAAACATCAATGCAAGTAAAAAACCCACGTCGGCAGTTACTGCTTACCGAAAAGGCTTACAAGCTGTTAGCACATAAATTAACGCATCATATAGATAAAAAAAAGCTTCAGCAAGATGTTACCGACGCTTTAAATTACAAAGATTTTAACCTTTATAGTTTTGTTGATTCGTATTTATAACCACTTGACCAGGCTTAAGTCGAAAGCCTTAAGTTCTGAGCCTGAATTGTCATTTTCGACTTAGAACTTAAGCCTTTCGACTAAAAACTATTCATAATCTCTTCAATATGCTCTGCCTCAACGGGAATATTGGCCATCAGGTCGCGATTACCATTGTTGGTAATTAAAATATTATTCTCAATTCGTATACCCAGGCCTTCTTCAGGTATATAAATACCTGGCTCGCAGGTTAGTATGTTGCCAACCTCGAATTGTTTATACCTGCTGGCAAAGTCATGAACATCCAAACCCAGGTGGTGCGATGTGCCATGCATAAAATACTTTTTATATAATGGCGCGTTGGCATCCTGCTTTTCCACATCATGTTTATCAAGTAAGCCAAGGCCTATCAGTTCGCTGGTCATTATTTTGCCAACCTCGTCCTGGTATTCGGTTAAAACAGTGCCGGCCACAATCATGCTGCTCGCCTCGCGCATTACACGTAAAACGGCATCATAAACAGCTCGCTGGCGTGGGGTAAACCTGCCATTAACCGGCACCGACCGGCTCATATCAGCGTTATAATTGGCGTACTGGGCGCCAAAATCAAACAGAATTACGTCGCCATCATTACAAACCTGGTTGTTATCAATATAATGCAGCACGTTGGCATTTTTGCCCGAGGCAATTATTGGGCTATAAGCATGACCGGTAGCCCTTTGCCGTAAAAACTCGTGTATAATTTCGGCCTCTATTTCATATTCGGCAACACCGGGTTTTATAAATTTAAGTACGCGTACAAAAGCATCGTGGGTGATGTTACAGGCTTTTTGGATCAGCTCAATTTCCGGCTCCGATTTTATAACTCTTAAATCTCTTAATATCAACGCCGAGCGTTCGTATTTATGCAGCGGATATTTTTGGCGTAATGCTTCATACATCCGCATATCCCGGTATGGTACAGTATGTACATACCGGTCGTTTTCGTTAGTGTTTATGTAAATATTTTCGGCATAATTGATAATGCTATGTAAAATAGCGTCGTATTCATGCAGCCAGTAAACACTCTCGATACCAGAAACTTGTCTCGCCTCCTCTTTTGTATACTTGTGTCCTTCCCAAATGGCAATGTGCTCGTTGGTTTGTCTTAAAAAAAGTACTTCTTTGTATGCCTTATTAGGACAATCGGGGTATAGCAGCAATATGCTTTGCTCCTGGTCGATACCCGTAAGGTAAAAAAAATCCGGATTTTGTTTAAAAGCAAAAACCTGGTCACCACTCACCGGAAACTCATCATTAGAGTGAAAAACAGCCAGTGAGTTTGGTTTTGTTCTCGAAACGAAATTTTTTCTATTATTTGTAAATAGCGAATGGAAAATTTCCAAATATTTCATATTTAACTCTTGATTATTTTAATAAATCATTTTTTTTTCCTTATTTGTGTAACTATTACAATTTTTGGAACAATGTTTGGTCATCGTTTCAAACATAATTACTAAATTTGAAAAAAATCACAATTAAAATCGTTTAATCTTAAAAACTATGAATTATTCTACATTAAAGAAAACAGCAGCACTGTCGTTTGCTTCTTTGCTGGTTGCGGGTATGGCTAGCGCCCAAACCGACTCGACAAAAACTGGATCTGCCAAATTGTTTGGCGGGATCGGACAGTACAACACATTTAGTATCGGCGTGAACGTTGGTATAACTGATGGATTAGTGCCATTTACAATTAACACCACTAACAAATTTAAAGCTGATTTGGGCTATGGCGTGTCTTTAAGGCAACAATTATCTCATACCTTTAGCTTGCAGTTAGATTATCTGGGTGGTAAAGTTCATGGCATTGATAAAGCCGGCACTGAAAAATATGGTTATACCGAATACAAAACTTCGTTTAATTCAGGAGCACTTAGCGCCGTTTTTAACATTGCAAGCGTTAGTTTCCTGCATCGCAAAAACAGTGTTAACTTTTACACTTCTGCCGGTTTGGGTTTAGACATGTACAAAATTAAAGAAAATACAACTGCTGCAGGCGTTGTTAACACTTTGCCTTTTGGTGACAAAACAGTTAAAGAATTATTTGCTCCAGTTGGTGCAGGTGTAAAATTCAAACTTAACGATGCGTTGGCCTTAAATTTAGGTTACACTGTTAGTTTTGTACAAGGTTATAACTTTGGCGGTATTCACACTTATCCTCAGTTTAGCCACTACTCTTACACCTACGGTGGTTTAGAGTACACTTTCGGTCCGAAAACAAAACAGAACTTAGAGTGGGTAAACCCGGTTGCTCAGATGTATGACGAATTGTACGATGCTGCATTACGTCAGGAAGTTGAAGCTTTAAAAGGCCGTGTAACAAACGTAGAAACTGCTGTTAACGACCTGAAAAAAGATTCAGACGGTGACGGTGTTGCTGATCAGTTTGACAAATGTCCAGGTACTGCTGCAGGCAGCGTAGTTGATGGTTCTGGTTGCGTTATCGTATTCCCTAAACCAGCTGCTGATTCAGTTGTTGCTAAACCTACTGCTTACTCAAACATCCAGTTTGAATTTGACAGCTCGGTATTACGCACTTCATCTTACCCGGTGTTAGATGCTACTTCTGCAGATTTGCGTGCTTCTGGCAAAGGTGTTGAAGTTGACGGCTTTGCTTCATCTGAAGGTACTGCCGCTCACAACATGTCTTTATCAAAAGATCGTGCTAACTCAGTAAAAACTTACTTAGTTAACTCTGGTGTTGATGCTAAAAAAGTAAAAATCAAAGGCTACGGCGAAACCATGCCAATTGCCGATAACTCAACCGAAGAAGGTCGTGTATTAAACCGTCGTGTTCAGTTTAAACAAAAATAATCGTTGATAAAACATTATTTGCGAAAGCCCCGGATAACCCGGGGCTTTCTTCGTTTAACACGATTTAAGGATTCTTGCAGTATTAAGATGACTTTGGAAACGCATCTCCCTGCTCTTTACTCTTTTTTGACATCTATGTTTAGCAGGAATGTTATCTTTAAGTAATTCATGAACATCATTTTAAAAGTAACACTTTGGCTTATAGGTATTTTTACAGGCATTTACCTGGTCATTTGTTGTTTCTTTTATTTTTCACAGGATGATTTGATCTTTCAGGGAACGCGATATCCTGCCGGATATCGGTACGATTTTCGGTCCGCTTACAAAGAGTATAATATAAAAACTGCCGATGGCACTACATTAAACGGCGTTTTATTCCTCTCCCAAAAACCAAAAGGGCTTGTTTTTTTCCTGCATGGCAATGGCGGTACAATTGATAGCTGGCATACAGTTGCAGGTAATTACAATAACGTAGGGTATGATGTATTTATGCTTGATTATCCGGGATACGGCAAAAGTACAGGCAATATTAAATCGCAGCAGCAACTTTTTGATGCTGTAAAAATGGCATACCAACATGTCAAAACATTATATCCCGAAAATCAAATTGTCATATTAGGCTATTCTATCGGCACAGGCCCGGCAGCCTGGCTGGCATCACAAAATCATCCACAAAAACTCATCCTACTTGCTCCTTACTATAGCCTGGTTGATGAGGCGAAAACGCTGTACCCATTTTTGCCCTCTTCTATTTTAAAATACCCACTCCAAACTTATGAGTACATTCAGCATACTTCTGCTCCTATTGTCATTTTTCACGGTGATGAAGATGAGTTGATAAACCACTCTTCGTCCTTCCGACTCCAAAAATACTTTAAGCCCGGCGACAAGCTAATTATCCTGAAAGGGCAGCATCATAACGGCATAGATGATAATGCCAAATACAAGGATTCATTGAAAAAAGTCCTGTAAACAAAATAGACGTGTGCTACACGTCTATCCAATTTTTATTCTGCAGGCAATTTGCACATCTAAAATCTGCATATCCGCACATTTATCACTTAACGCTTTTCTTCTGCACAATAAAGTATCCTGCAATAAATACAACTATGGCTACTGCCATACTTACAAAAACATCTTTTGTAAACACATCTATTTGAATGCCTTTTTGCACCCCTTCGCCTCGATGCATCATGGTAGTAATAGCTTGCATGGGGTGCGAATAAGGGAAAAGATAACAATACTCCCAGTTTTTTGAGGCCAGGATAACACCGGTAATGGTGCACACAAAGCCGATGCCCATCGGCTTTAAAAAATCGGCCCAAAGTAAACTGAGCAAAAACTGGATGGATAAGATGCCCAGCGATGACAAAAATAATTTAAAATATATCTGCGCCAGCTCCTTTTCCATGTGGTAATCATCAAACCTAAGTTCGGGTTTTACGATGCTCAATAAGTTGCCAAACCCTATTGTAAACAGCACAAACAGCGCAAGTGTTAAAAACACCAGGAATACCGCATAAGTATATTTGGCGCCGTATACCGCCCAACGCGAAATAGGCAAACTGAACTGGCTTTTCCAGGTATCGGCCTTGTGCTCAATACTATTTACCGAGTAGGCTATAAAAATAATAAACATGGGCAGCAGTAATGAACCCATTACGCCTAATATGGCGCCGGCAAATTGCAGCCACAGCATTATGGGTGGTGTGCCTGTAAGTTTTTCGGCCTTGAGGTAAAAGCCCACAAAAAGTAAAGTGGAAATAAACAGCGGTAGTATAATGGCAGCCCAAAAACCCAACGTTTTTCGGCTTTTGTAAAATTCCGACCGGAACGATAGTATAAATCCTTTCATGGGGTTCAGGCTTTTTGGGTGATATCTAAAAACAGGCGTTCCAAATCTTTTTGCTGTTTACCTATACTAAATATGGCATGGCCGTTATTGTGCAACAGTGCATTTATTCCCGCCGTTTTTTGCTTGCTCGCGTACGGAACATACAGGTAAGTATCGGTAACATCGGTAACGGTATAACCGTTACGGGTAAGCAGGTTAGCGGCATCAACTGTGTTATCTGTCTCGATGCATACAAGCGGCTGGCTCAAGGCCTGCAACTCGCCGATGCTGCCCTGAAACAGCAGCTCGCCATGGTTAATAATACCTACGTGGGTGGCCATGCGTTCAACCTCGGCCAGTAGGTGGCTTGATATAAATACCGTTTTTTTATACTGACAAACCAGTTTAATGAGTAACTCACGCACTTCGATGATCCCGTTAGGATCAAGGCCGTTGGTGGGCTCGTCAAGGATTAAAAGTTTGGGATCGGCAAGCAGGGCAAGGGCAATGCCCAGGCGCTGTTTCATACCCAGGGAGTATTGTCCGGCTTTTTTGTGGGCCGCATTGGTAAGCTGCACAAGAGCCAGCATTTCGTCAACGCGTTTAACAGGCACCTGTAATAACAAGGCCCTGTTTAATAAATTCTCTTTCCCGGTAAGGTGTTGGTATATAGCAGGCTGCTCAATAAGCGAGCCTATTTGCGATAAAATTTGAGCGCGGTGATGTTGAATGTCCTGTTCAAATATTTGGATGCTGCCGCTTTGGATTTTGAGCAGGTTTAACAGGAGTTTGATAGTAGTGGTTTTCCCGGCACCGTTTGGGCCAAGAAAACCATATATGCTTCCTTCGGGTACCTGTAGCGCAAGTGATTTAACTACTTGCTGGTTACCGAAGTTGAAGGATAACCCTTCGGTACTAATTACCATACATTGTTGCTTTTGGCAACTGAGCAAACAGTTTTAACAAGGGTAATGCCCTTGTAAAACAACGAGGTAGCGTGTACCGCTGATGTCCCCATTACTGCTGATTCCTTTTTTTGTTCAAACTGGTAGCTTACACCTAAAATAAGGGCGAACATTACCGGTATCAACAACATGATAAAAGGGTTAGAATTTTTGATAAGCGTTTTCATTGCGAGTGATTTGATAGAACAAAGAAATACTTATTTTACCACCTGCTAAAAAGTATTAGACCAACACACGGAGTTTATAGATGAACGCCTTTTTAAACATTTTAACCAGTTTATCGATTATAAAAGCCAGTTCATCGACAAATTGAATTACTATATATAAATAAACGCCCGTATAACAATCAAAATACTAAATTACATCACATTAAACCTTTTTATTAAGGGATAAAACGGCACATGCAGAACACTATTTCACCTGATAATCAAACACGCGGTTTAAAAACGGCCTGGCATATTTTCTGGCATTTACTTTTTTGGCTTGGGATGATCTCGCTGTTCATTTTCCTGGCCCGAATGAATGACCATATAACACTAAGGCAATTGGTTATTATATTTCTGGTGTTCCCGATCATCAATATCGGGTTGTTTTACATTAATTTCCTGGTATACATTCCCCGCTTCCTGGATAAAAAAAGGTATTGGGCTTATGCCTGTGTAGCTCTGATAACCATTATAGTTTTCGGTGTTGTTAAATATGGGGTAGGCCTGTTGTTTAAAGATGTGATACTGATACACAACAAGGGGCAGCAAATAAGCTTTGCCGCTTACTTTTTCAACACCGTTTTTACCAGCCTGATTTTTATTTTTTTAAGTACGGTGCTTAAATTCACTACCGATTGGTTCCTGAACGAACGCATTCAGCATGATCTTGAAAACCAGCGATTAAGCGCCGAGCTTGCTTTTTTAAAATCGCAGATAAATCCGCATTTTTTATTCAATTCCTTAAACAGTATTTACTCGCTGGCCTATCAAAAATCCGAAACAACGCCCGAAGCTATCCTGAAGCTATCCGAAATTATGCGCTACATGCTTTACGAGTGCAATGACAACCGGGTTGATTTAAGCAAGGAGTTGCAATACCTGCACAACTACATCGATTTGCAAAAAATCCGCTTTGGCAACAAGGCTTTTATTGATTTTAAGGTAATGGGCGATGTAACCAACCAGCAAATTGTACCCTTATTATTAATAGCCTTTATCGAAAACGCTTTTAAGCATGGCGTGGCCAATGATGTGATGACGCCAATTAAACTGCTCATTAATGTTGACGAATGCCAACTGCACTTTTACATTCAAAATAAAAAACATACCCATAACCGCGACGCCATTGGCGGGATAGGACTAACCAATGTGCAAAGGCGTCTTAATCTTTTATATCCCGGTAAGTATACTTTAAATATCAGGGATACAGAAGATACCTATACTTGTGAATTATCAATAATCTTGTGAAAGTTCCTCTGTCATGCTGAGGTACGAAGCATCTGCTCGACAACTTTTCTATCGGTCATGCAAAGCTGATAGATCCTTCGTACCTCAGGATGACAGGAAAATTGGATAAACATAAACATTACCCAAACCATGAACCAGTTAAAAACCATTTTATTAATGCTGTTGTTAGCCGTATGCAGGTACAGCGCCTCGGCACAAAATGATCCAAAACTTACCGAAGTTTGGGATCCGGAACCAGCCATAGTGCATCCGGGCGTTGGCAATAAAGCGCCGTCAGATGCCATTGTTTTGTTTGATGGAAAAAACCTGGACGAATGGACAGATCAAAAAGGAATGCCCCCCGGCTGGACAATTAAAAACGGTATCCTTACCGTGAAACCCGGCAGTGGCTCCATCATCACCAAAAAAAACTTTGCCGATTGCCAGCTGCATATTGAATGGCGCACACCGGCCATTGTAAAAGGCGAAGGCCAGGAGCGCGGCAACAGCGGCGTAATAATGCAAAGCCGTTACGAGCTACAAATACTGGATAGTTATAAAAATCGCACCTACTCCAACGGGCAGGCTGGCTCTGTTTACAAACAATACGTGCCTTTGGTAAATGCTTCGCTTAAACCCGGTGAATGGCAAAGGTATGATATCATTTATACCGCGCCGCGTTTTAATTTAGATAGTTCGCTTAAAACACCGGCTTACATTACGGTTTTACACAACGGCGTGCTGGTACAAAACCATGTGGCTATAAAAGGCACAGTAGCTCACGTTGGCCAGCCTAAATACACCAAGCACAATTTTGCACAGCCGTTATTGCTGCAGGAGCATGAATTCCCCGTATCGTTCCGCAACATCTGGATCAGGGAGATCAACGTTCAAAAACTTTTTAACGGCCGGGATAAAACAGGTTGGTATACATTTTTAGATACATTGGGCAAAAACAACGATATCCATAACAATTTCATTGTAGAAAATGGTGCGGTGCATGTAATGGGTAAATATTTTGGCTATATGAGTACCCTAAAATCCTACTCCAATTATTACCTTAAAGTGGTATTTAAATGGGGCACCAAACAATACTTTCCACGCCAAACCGGTAAGCGGGATGCCGGTATCCTTTATCATTTTGGATTGATGGAAAAAGATACCGTTTGGCCAAAATCAATAGAATTTCAGATACAGGAACAAGATTGCGGCGACTTTTGGTGCGTTAAGCATACCAATGTAGATTCGCCAAACAAATGGGAAGTAGCCTGGGATCAAAAGCACATTTTCCGCACAGAAAATTTTGAAAAGCCAAGAGGCGAATGGAATACGCTGGAGATTATTTGCAACGGTAACCAAATTGAACATTATGTAAACGGGCACCTGGTAAACTGGGGTACAGGTTCGGTAACCGAAGGTAGGATATTATTACAATCGGAGGGCGCCGAATTATTTTACAAGTCGGTGGAGTTAACACCGTTTTGACACACGAATTGACACGGATTTTATCAAATTACATTAATTAGTATTTATTTTTACAACATGATCAGATGCCTGGTAGTTGATGATGAGCCTTTAGCGCTGCACATTTTGGAAGATTATATATCTAAAATGCCTTTTTTGCAATTGGTGAAAGCCACAACCAATCCTATTGAAGCCCTTACCCTGGTACAGGCGGGCAATGTGGACCTGGTATTTTTAGATGTGCAAATGCCTGAGTTAACCGGTATTCAATTCCTGAAGATAGCCAACGGTAAAGCCAAAGTGATACTTACCACCGCTTACCCGCAATACGCTTTAGAGGGCTATGAGTTGGATGTGGTTGACTATTTATTGAAACCCATCGCTTTCGATAGGTTTTTTAAGTCGGTACAAAAAGCCCAAAGCATTATACAGCCCGTAACCAAAACTGTAATACAGGCCGAACCTGCTCAGCAGGACGATTTTTCGACGGATTTTATCTTCGTAAAAACCGAACATAAAATTCAGAAGGTTTACCTGCACGATATTTTGTTTATTGAGGGATTGAAGGATTACATCTCCATATTTACCTCTGCAGAGCGGATTATTACCCTGCAAGGCATGAAAAAAATGGAAGATGCCCTGCCCGAAAGACATTTTGTACGGGTGCATAAATCATACATCGTAGCACTTAACAAAATTGACAGCATCGAGCGAAGCCGCATCCAGATAGGCGAAAAAATTATCCCCGTTGGCGACACCTACCGCGATGAGTTTTTCAAGATCATTGATGATAAAAACGTTTAGTATTCCCAAGCCAATTAAGACAATTGTGGCTTGCAAGAAAATTCTATAATTTGTAATTACATTAATTTTGAAATAGGTGAGTACAAATAAACAAGATACCGAAAAAAAAGCAGGTGATGCAGTTAATCAAAAAGCATCCCCTTCAGGGGGCGGAGGGGGCTCCTCCGTTACCGGTAAAGCGCTTGATTGGAAATTGTTAAAACGGGTTATGCGCTATGTAAAGCCCTACAATACCACATTTGTGATTGCCGTTTTTTTAACGGTATTTTTGGCGGTTGGCGCATTACTGCAACCTATCCTGATTCAACGTACGCTGGATGTAAATATACTGAATGACGATTACGATGGGCTGGTTTTTATGGTTGGCCTGATGGTGGCGCAACTGATTATTCAAACTGTGGCCCAGTATTATCAAACTTATTTAACCAATACATTGGGTCAATCCGTTATTCGCGATTTGAGGATTGACATTTTTAACCATATCACCAGTTTAAGGCTAAAGTATTTTGACAGGACACCAATTGGCATGCTTATCACCCGTACGGTATCCGACCTGGAAACCATTGCCGATATCTTTTCTGAAGGGCTTATCAGCATCATGGGCGATATGCTGCTGGTGTTTGCCGTTATCGGCCTGATGCTTTGGCAGGACTGGAAGCTGGCTTTAATTACCCTTATCCCAATGCCTTTCCTGTTTGCATCAACGTACGTTTTTAAGGAGGCCATCAAATCATCGTTCCAGGAAGTGCGTACCCAGGTGGCCCAGTTGAATACTTTTTTGGCCGAGCATATTTCGGGCATCAGCGTTATACAGCTTTTTGCACGGGAAGACCAGGAGATGCGTAAGTTTAAAGCGGTTAACGTAAAGTACCGTGATGCCAACATCCGCAGTAACTGGTATTATTCTATATTTTTCCCTGTGGTCGAGATTTTGTTTGCCATTTGCATAGGCCTCCTGGTTTGGTACGGTTGTAAACGGATGCTTACCGATGGGCAGCTGGCCAGCTTATCAGCTTCAAAAAAAGGGATTACCCCAGGATTGATAACCGGCTTTATTGTGCTGCTGAATATGCTTTTTAGGCCCATCCGCCAGTTGGCCGATAAATTTAACACCCTGCAAATGGGTATGGTTGGCGCCGACAGGATTTTTAAAGTACTGGATACCGACGAGGTTGCTATTGACAACGGCACCCTGAAAACCGGCAGACTGCAGGGCGAAATAGAATTTGACAAAGTGTGGTTTGCCTATAACGACGAAAATTGGGTGCTAAAAAACATCAGCTTCCACGTAAAACCCGGCGAAACACTGGCCCTGGTAGGTGCTACCGGAGCGGGCAAATCATCGACCATCAATATCCTTAACCGTTTTTACGAGATAGGAAAAGGCAGCGCCAAAGTTGATGGCCATGACATTCGCAACTATGAGGTTGAGTTCCTCCGGTCGCAAATAGCAACGGTTATACAGGACGTATTCCTGTTTACTGATACCATTGCCAACAATATCAGCCTCAATAATCAATTAATCACCCGCGAGCAGATCGTCGCGGCAGCAAAAGATGTTGGCGCCCACGAGTTTATAGAACGCCTGCCCGGCGGCTATGATTATAATGTAATGGAACGCGGATCGACCCTTTCGGCGGGACAATCGCAATTGATATCTTTTATCCGCGCGTTGGTATACAATCCGGCCATTTTGGTTTTAGATGAGGCTACCTCGTCGGTAGATACCGAAACCGAGATACTGATCCAAAATGCGATCAATAAACTGATGCAGGGCCGTACGGCGATAGTTATTGCCCACCGCCTTTCCACCATTCAAAATGCCGACAGGATTATCGTACTTGACCACGGCGAGATCATGGAAATGGGCACCCACCAGGAACTCCTTAAAATTGAGCACGGGCACTACCGTAAACTTTACGATTTACAGTTTAACTCGGCCGGGATAGCGAGATAGGTTGTATGTTTTACGTGCTACGTTATACGTTTTTAATTGTGCTAAACTAAACGTATAACGTAGCACGTAAAACCTCGTCAATCTTTCGGCACCGCCTTTACTGAATGCACCGGTTGTTCTTCCCGTTCGTGTTTTTTGGCAATGTTGCCGCCATGTGGCTCGTCGGCATGATACTGCTTGTCTTGGGGTTTTACCTTGCTTTTGCCGCCATTATCGTTTGGCCTGTGGGTTGGTGTATCCGAAGGCGATTGTTTGTGTTTATCGTTTGCTGGCTTTGTCATGAAGGTATAACAGGGTGGGGACGGGAATTGTTTATTTTGTCTGAATCAGAATTTACAGGATTTTAGAATATTCAGAATCAATGCGCTACTGACAAGCATTCTGTCCATTCTAAAATCCTGTAAATTCTGATTCAGACGTTAATAAATGTTAAAACCCGCACACTATTACGTTATTAAACCATTTTTATAAACAATAAACTTTTACCTTTAACCCGTGTTTCTTAATTTCGCACATTATAGATGTGAGATATGAGATATGAGATGTGAGACAAGCTGCCGAATGCGATTGTTTTTATCTCAAATCTCAAATCTCACTTCTCATATCTAAACAAATATGGAAGAATTTGAAGCAAGCTCATCGTCAAAAAAGGTAAAAACCATATACATTTCAACCGTATTTGGTATTGCCATGGTGTTGTTAATGGTGGGTTTGTTAGGATTACTGCTCATAGATGCCAATAACATTTCGCGATACGTTAAGGAAAATATTGTATTGAATATTTTTGTTGACGACGCCGCACACGAAACTGACGTACTGCAGTTGCAAAAACAACTGGATGCCAACCCTATGGTGAAGCAAACCCAATATGTAAGTAAAGAACTGGCTGCCCGTAACCTGCAAAAAGACTTAGGCGAAGATTTTGTGAAATTCCTTGGATATAACCCCTTATCACAATCGCTGGATATTTATATGAAGGCCGATTTTGCCAATAACAAGGATATCGAAAAGTTTAAAGCCGACCTGCTGAAAAACCCATTGGTTAAGGAAGTTAAATACCAGCAATCGCTGGTTGATAAAATGAACGAGAATGTGAAATCTATCAGTCTCATCATTTTAGCCTTCGCGGGCATTTTCGTAGTGTTATCAGTAGCTTTAATTAATAATACTATCCGGCTTGCCATTTATTCGCAACGGTTTTTAATTAAATCTATGCAGTTGGTTGGTGCAACTAAGGGTTTTATCCGTAAGCCATTTTTACTATATGGCATCTGGCACGGGCTTTTAGGGGGCTTAATTGCTATAATCCTGTTAATTGGTGCACTATACCTGGCTTATCAACAAGTGCCCGACCTGGTTTTCCTGCAAAGCTATTCGGAATTTGGAATGGTATTTTTAGGCGTGGTAGGGTTAGGCATATTTATATCTGCCTTTAGCACATTCCTGGCTGTTAACAAGTTTTTACGTTTAAAAATATACGACCTATATAGGTAAGCTAAAGTCAAAATTAAAAAGTCAAAAATTGATTTGCAGGTTGGTAATCACTAATTCACCAACTCACTAAATCACTAATTAAAAAAACATGGCACAAAAATTTAAACCAACAACGCCTTTAAAAACATCGGCAACTGCTTCGGCGCCAAAAGCGGCAAAAACTATCAGTAATGAGCCTGTAGAGTTTATCTTTGATAAAAGCAACTACAAGTTTTTAATCATCAGCGTATTAATAGTAGCCTTTGGTTTTGTGCTGATGTCTGGTACTACCGATATTTATAGCAATACCAAAATTGTTATAGCCCCTATTGTAGTACTGGCTGGCTTTGCTTTAGGTTTTTACGCTATTTTAAAGAAGCCTGAAGTTAGCAAGTAGCTAATTGGTTGATTAGGTGAATGGCTGATTGGGTTAACCGTTTCAGCTTTGTTTGCCAAATCAACCGGATTCATTATCTTTCCAATACATCATAATATCTACCCCAACCCCAAAAAATCACAATGAATCTGATCCACGTTATCGTGCTTGCAATTATAGAAGGCATTACCGAGTTTTTGCCGGTATCATCTACCGGGCATATGGTTATTGCCTCGGCGTTTATGGGAATCGGTACAGACGATTTTGTAAAGCTGTTTGAAGTTGCCATACAGTTAGGTGCCATTCTATCAGTTGTAATTTTATACTTTAAGCGTTTTTTCAAGTCGTTTGATTTTTATTTTAAACTGGTAGTAGGCGTTATACCGGCTGTTATAGTAGGCGTATTATTCAAAAAGAAAATTGATATTTTATTAGAGAGCCCGCTTGTAGTGGCTTGTTCATTACTAATAGGCGGTGTAGTATTGTTATTTGTTGATAAATGGTTTAATAAGCCGGCCGTTAAAGAAGAAGGCCAAATAAGCTATGCAACCGCGCTTAAAGTTGGCGTTTTTCAATGTTTGGCTGTTATCCCTGGCGTTTCCCGTTCGGCTGCAACCATTGTGGGTGGTATGAGCCAAAAACTTACCCGCACCGCGGCTGCCGAGTTTTCGTTCTTTTTGGCCGTGCCTACCATGTTTGGTGCTACGCTGAAAGAAATCTGGGATTTTCATAAAGCCCATGCTACGGGACCGCTATTTACCGGCGAGCAGATTAAATTTTTAGTTGTTGGCAATGTTATAGCATTTGTTGTGGCTATGCTGGCCATCAAATCATTCATTACTTTTCTTGAGCGTAAGGGCTTCAGGCTTTTTGGCTGGTACCGTATTATAGTTGGCGCTTTTATTATCGTTTTGATATTAAGCGGTCACCAACTACAGGTATTGTAGCCCCACCCAAACCCTCCCCGGAAGGGAGGACTTCAAAAGCAAATTGAAGATTATTTGAATTCTCCCCAACCGGGGCATGCAAATGCATCTAACTGGGTTAACATAACTTAACATATTTCAGATATGTTTTTTGTAAATATTTGATAATCAATGTTTTGAATTTTAACATGGTTAACACTAAACTGATCGGGCAATTTAGGCGCATCCAAATATTTGTACCTGTCGCAGGCCAAAGCAGGTCCGTTTGGCACCTCGATCATTAACCACGATCAGCCAACAAAAATAAGGTGTTGTTTGATACTTATATCTTCCCGGCGCTATAAGCTTATCACATCAGCTATTATTAAACAACAGCTAATCGCCGTTAGCTATTTAGATGCGTTTGCCCTGGCAACCCCGGAGGGGTATTCGGGATTTGATTTTTATTGTACTCATGATTGCTATGCAATTTAGAGGTGGCTTTTCCATACCTTTGCCGCTTTAACAACATTACTTGAAAAGTACTTACCAAAACATCCAGGAATTTGCCGATGGCCAGCTGTTGCTGGTGAACAAACCGTATCAATGGACAAGCTTTGATGTGGTGGGTAAAATCCGCAATTCTTTTAAGCCTTTAAAATTGAAGGTTGGCCATGCTGGCACGCTCGATCCGCTGGCTACCGGATTGCTCATCATCTGCACCGGTAAAATGACCAAGCAGATTGATACCTTCCAGGCCGAAGAAAAAGAGTACACCGGTACCATGGTACTTGGCGCAACCACGCCATCGTATGATATGGAAACCGAACCCGACAATAAGTTTGATACCAGCCAACTTACCGAACAACAGCTGCGTAGTAACTGCGCACAGTTTACCGGCGATATACAGCAATACCCGCCTGCGCACTCTGCAATTAAAATAGACGGCGAGCGTTTGTACGAAAAAGCCCGCCGCGGCGAAGAAGTGGAACGACGACTGCGTAGCGTTACCATAAGCGAATTTGAACTTACACGCGTTGAATTGCCCGAAGTTGATTTCAGGGTGGTATGCAGTAAGGGCACTTACATACGTAGTTTGGTACATGATTTTGGGGCCGCTTTAAACAATGGGGCATACCTGTCTGAATTAAGGCGTACCCGCAGCGGCAGCTATAAGGTAGAGGATGCCTGGGAGGTGATGGAGTTGTTTAATACTATTAAAAGTCTTAAGCCCTAAGTCGTTAGTATTAAGTTTGTCATTGGAATGGAAGTGATTTCGCGCGACTTTTGACTTAAGACTGACTACTTGAGACTACGGACTTAACATCCGAACTTAAACTAAAAAACTAAATTTGCGTTTTTACTCATCAAATGAGGATATACAACAATATTGACGAATTTACGGCGATAAACAACGCGGTTGTCACCATTGGCACATTTGATGGTGTGCATATTGGCCACCGTAAAATTATTGCGGGTATTAAAGAGCTGGCGCAGCAAACCGGCGGTGAAACCGTTATCCTTACCTTTTTTCCGCATCCGCGGATGATACTGCATCCCGAGGATGAAAGTATTAAGCTGATAACCACCATTACCGAAAAGGCTCAATTGATGGAGCAGCTTGGCGTCGATCATTTGATCATCACCCCATTTTCGCGCGATTTTAGCAATCAAACCGCCGAAGACTATATACACGATGTGCTGGTTAATAAAATTGGCACCAAAAAAATTGTGATAGGGTACGACCACCGTTTTGGTAAAGACCGCCAGGGCGGCCTGGAAGACCTGTTGAAACTTGGCCCAGTTTATGGTTTTGATGTAGTGGAAATTCCCGAGCAGGATATTGATGAAGTTGCCATAAGTTCAACTCGCATCCGCGCGGCGTTGTTAAACGATAAGATCGATTTAGCAAATGCCTTTCTTGGCTACCCTTTTTTTATAACCGGCAAGGTAGTGCGGGGCGACCAGATTGGAAGGCAGATAGGCTACCCTACAGCCAATATCGTGGTAGAGGAAAAATACAAGCTTATACCGGCTGATGGCATTTTTGCGGTAACGGTAATAATTGCCGGCGAAAGCTACAAGGGTATGGCCTACATCGGCAGCCGCCCAACCGTAAACGGCCTCACCCGCAACATCGAAGTAAACATTTTTGACTTTGACCGGGAGATTTACAACCAAACCATCAAAATGGAATTTCACCACTACGTGCGCGGCGATGTAAAGTTTGCCGGCCTTGATGAGCTGAAGGCGCAACTGGCGCAGGATAAGGTGGATGTACTGAGGTTGCTGGCTGTCTGAATCAGAATTTACAGAATTTTAGAATTCTCAGAATGTCTTTAAACTGAGAGCACAAGCAGTAAGTCTTTTATAATTCTGTTAATCTTATAATTCTGTAAACCGCGTAGCGCTCTTGAGCACCCACAAATAATCAAACGCGAGAAATTCTGATTCGGACAAACAAATCTGGCAAAATACCCGCGCATCAAACCTCACCCCACGCATCAAATCCCTCATAAATCCCTTAAAACTAAAAACTAAAACTGTACCTTTGCCTGTCAATATGACTTTAATTGTCGCTGTGGCGTAATTATTGAGTTTGTTGCATCATATAAAAATAATATGTTAGATTTTATAAGTAAGCTTTTTGGAAGCAAATCAGAGCGGGATGTAAAAAGTATTAAGCCTATAGTCGAAAAAATTAAGGCTGAATATGCAAAACTCGGTAACATCAGCAATGATGAGCTTAGAGCTAAAACAATAGGTTTTAAACAAACAATTGCCGAAGGCCTATCGGGCATCGACAGCGAGATACAAGCCATAAAAGATCGTACCGAAAACGAACTGGATATGGATGTATCCGAAAAGGTTGAGTTATACACTCAGCTGGATAAGCTGGAGAAAGACCGTAATAAAGAGCTTGAGGATATATTGATCAATATATTGCCCGAGGCGTTTGCCGTGGTTAAAGAAACCGCCAGTCGCCTTGCTGCAAATAAATTTATAGAAGTTACCGCAACTGATTTTGACCGCCAACTGGCTGCCCGCAAAAGCAATGTAACGATTAAAGGTGACAAAGCTTTTCACGCAAATACCTGGCTTGCTGCAGGTAACGAGGTTACCTGGAACATGGTTCATTACGATGTACAACTGATAGGCGGTATAGTATTGCACCAGGGTAAAATATCTGAAATGGCTACGGGTGAAGGTAAAACACTGGTTGCTACACTGCCTGCATACCTTAACGCGCTTGCCGGCCAGGGTGTACACATTGTAACGGTTAACGACTACCTGGCACGCCGCGATAGCGAGTGGATGGGCCCTTTATACGAATTTCATGGTTTATCGGTTGATTGTATTGATAAACACGAGCCCAACAGCGAGGAACGCCGCGCCGCTTACCTGGCCGATATAACTTTTGGCACAAATAACGAGTTTGGTTTCGACTACCTGCGTGACAATATGACACGTAGTCCTGAAGAGCTGGTTCAACGCAAATTGCATTACGCCATGGTGGATGAGGTGGATTCGGTTTTAATTGATGACGCCCGGACACCTTTAATTATATCTGGACCTATCCCACGTGGCGACGAGCACGAGTTTTACGAGTTGAAACCACGCATCGAGCGTTTGGTTAACGCCCAAAAAGCGTATGTGAATACGGTATTGAACGAGGCTAAAAAAGCCATTAACGATGGTGACACCGATCCGGAAAAAGGTGGATTGGCTTTATTGCGTGCTTTCAGGGGTTTGCCCAAAAGCAAAGCGTTAATTAAATTCCTGAGCGAAGGCGCTAACAGGAGCACCCTGCAAAAGGTTGAAAATTATTACATGCAGGATCAAAGCAAGAATATGCCTAAGGTAGATTCGGAGCTTTATTTTGTTATCGACGAAAAAAACAACCAGGTTGAGCTGGCCGAAAAAGGTATCGAACTGATTACCTCATCGGGCGAAGATCCTCACTTTTTTGTAATGCCTGATGTAGGCACCGAAATTGCCGAGATTGAAAAATCAAACCTGAGTACCGAAGAAAAGATTGCCCGCAAGGACGAGCTGATGCGCGATTTCTCGATCAAATCTGAGCGTATTCACTCTGTTAACCAATTGCTGAAAGCGTATACCTTATTTGAAAAGGATACCGAATACATTTTGGACGAAGGCAAAGTGAAAATTGTAGATGAGCAAACAGGCCGTGTATTGGATGGCCGCCGTTACTCTGATGGTTTACACCAGGCAATTGAAGCTAAAGAAAATGTTAAGGTTGAGGATGCTACCCAAACTTTTGCTACCGTAACCCTGCAAAACTATTTCAGAATGTACCACAAGCTTTGCGGTATGACGGGTACTGCCGTTACCGAAGCAGGTGAGTTTTGGGAAATATACAAGCTGGATGTGGTAGAAATACCAACCAACACCCCTGCAAGCCGCGAAGACAGGCAGGATTTGGTATACCGTACCATCCGCGAAAAATATAATGCCGTAGCCGATGAAATTGTAAAACTAACGCAAGCCGGCAGGCCGGTTTTGGTGGGTACTACATCGGTAGAGATCTCGGAGTTATTAAGCCGTATGCTTAAACTGCGTGGTATTAAACATAACGTACTGAATGCCAAAATGCACCAGAAAGAGGCCGATATTGTGGCCGAAGCCGGGCAGGCAGGCACAGTTACCATTGCTACCAACATGGCTGGCCGTGGTACAGATATTAAACTGGGTGCTGGTGTTAAGGAAGCAGGCGGTTTAGCCATTGTAGGTACCGAGCGCCATGAATCACGCCGGGTTGACAGGCAGTTGCGCGGTCGTTCCGGTCGCCAGGGCGATCCGGGCTCTTCACAGTTCTTTGTATCGCTGGAAGATAACCTGATGCGTTTATTCGGATCGGAAAGGATCTCGAACCTGATGGTGCGTATGGGCATCGAAGAGGGCGAAGTTATCCAGCACTCCATGATCTCCAAATCAATTGAACGTGCACAGAAAAAGGTAGAAGAAAACAACTTTGGTATCCGTAAGCGTTTGCTGGAGTATGATGATGTGATGAACTCGCAACGTACCGTTGTTTACACCAAACGCCGTAATGCGCTGTTTGGCGAACGTTTGGATGTTGATTTGAGCAATACCATTTTTGACGTGGTTGAGGATATCACTACGGAATATAAAGAGGCTAACAATTACGAAGGATTTAATTTAGAAATGATCCGCCTGTTCTCGGTTGATGTGGAAGTTGATGCCGATAAATTCGCTGTAAATTCAATTAATGCCCTGGTTGATCACGTATTCCAAACGGTGATGGACTTTTACAAACGTAAAGGCGATGCTGTATCTGCCCAGGCTTACCCCGTATTAAAAGATGTTTACGATACCCGAGGCCAGTATGTAGAAAATATTGTGGTTCCGTTTAGCGATGGCATCCATGGCATACAGGTTTCTGTTCCGTTGAAAAAAGCGGTAGATAACCATGGTCACGAGGTGTTTAAATCATTCGAGAAAAACGTTACTCTGTACCTGATAGATGATGCCTGGAAAGAGCATTTGCGCGAAATGGACGAATTGAAACAATCTGTTCAAAACGCGGTTTATGAGCAAAAGGATCCGCTGTTGGTTTACAAATTTGAGGCTTTTAATTTGTTCCGCGGCATGTTGGCCAATGTGAATAAAGAGATTGTGAGCTTCCTGTTCCGTGGCGGTATCCCTGTTCAGCAGCAAGCCGAAGAGGTGAGGGAAGCCAAACCAGAACCAAAACTGGATCTGCGTAAGCTAAAAACCACCAAAGCCGAAATGGTAAGCGAAAGCAACGGTGTGCCGATGGACGATTTTCCGCAGGAAATTCAAAAAGCTACCCCTGTAAGGGTTGAGCAAAAAATTGGCCGTAACGACCCTTGCCCTTGCGGAAGCGGTAAAAAATATAAAAACTGCCACGGTGTAGGGCAGAATTAAGAAGCTCGGCCTCCCTGAGGGAGGAGGAAAGAAAGCCCGTCATCGGGGGTGGTGAAATCCACTAATTTTGAAGGGAAAATGACATTCGAATATAAAGGCTGTCATGCTGAGGTACGAAGCATCTATTCGCGAACTTTGCAAGTGTACTATGCATGACGTAGAATAGATTCTTCACTACGTTCAGAATGACAGTTTTTTTTAGATTAATAACCATGAAAAAAGCAATTCTTGATCATAAAGCCAAACATCGCTTGATCAGGTATTGCTTTTTTTTTATACTAATACTCGCATCCACCCAAACCCTTGCCCAAACCCGTGGGAGGGTTGAGGTAGTTAAAGATCCACTGGTTGATACCCTTATTGCTAAGCGTTTTATGCTGAACAAGGAAACAGGTGTAGCGCCGGCGGTAACATCATCTTATGGCTACCGGGTGCAATTCTTCAGCGGATCGAGCAGGCAGGATGCTTATAATGCCCAGGCCCGGCTGCAACGCGACTATCCTGAACTGCGTACCTACATATTATACAGCGAACCTAATTTTAAAGTACGTGCAGGCGATTTCAGAACGCGGTTAGAAGCTCAGAAACTTATACAGGAATTGCGGCCTTCGTTTCCGAGCCTGTTCATCATATCCGAAAAAATAAACCTGCCCAAAGCCGACACTGACAATGATTAAAGAAAAAATACAGGAGCTATCCCAAAAAATATTTGATGATGTGGTAGCCAATCGCCGCCACCTGCACACCAATCCCGAACTATCGTTCCACGAGCAAAAAACATCTGCTTTTGTGGCCGGTAAACTGGAAGAACTGGGCTTAACCTACGAAAAAATGGCCGATACCGGCCTGGTAGCCCTTATCAAAGGAGATTTGCCGTCAGATAATGTGGTAGCCTTGCGGGCTGATATGGATGCTTTGCCTATTACCGAGGCTAATGATGTTCCTTATAAATCGCAAAATGTGGGGGTAATGCATGCCTGCGGCCATGATGCGCATACCTCGTCGTTATTGGGCACAGCCCGTATTTTAACAGAGCTGAAAAGCCAGTTTGGTGGTACGGTAAAACTGATTTTTCAACCGGCAGAAGAAAAGCTGCCCGGCGGTGCAAGCCTGATGATTAAAGAGGGCGTGCTTGAAAATCCAAAACCACAGGCCGTTTTGGGCCAGCATGTAATGCCATTGATTGAGGCAGGTAAAGTAGGTTTCCGTGCTGGTAAATACATGGCCTCAACCGATGAGCTGTACGTTACAGTAAAAGGTAAAGGCGGCCACGGCGCCCAGCCGCAACAAAATATCGACCCCGTAATTATCACCGCACATATATTAACAGCCTTACAAACGGTTGTAAGCCGCTTTGCAGATCCTAAGAGCCCATCGGTATTGTCATTTGGTAAAGTAATAGCCAATGGCGCCACCAACGTAATCCCCAACGAAGTTTACCTGGAAGGTACCTTCCGTACTATGGACGAGAACTGGCGCGGCGAAGCACATAAGCGCATGAAAAAAATGGCCGAAGGCATTGCCGAAAGCATGGGCGGCAGCTGCGATTTTAATATTATGCGCGGTTACCCATTCCTGATTAACGAGGAAGTATTAACCCATGCCACCCGCGGCCATGCCGAAGACTACCTGGGCAAAGAAAACGTATTGGACCTGGATATCTGGATGGCAGCCGAAGATTTTGCCTACTACTCGCAGGCTGCCGATAGCTGTTTTTACCGTTTAGGTACCCGCAACGAAGCCCGCGGTATCACGTCATCAGTACATACCCCTACGTTTGATGTGGAAGAAGATGCATTTAAAATAAGCACCGGACTGATGGCTTATTTGGCTATTAAGCAGTTAGGGAATTAGTAAAAACGCGTTTGTAAACTATGTCATTGTGCGCATCCATCAGGATAACCCTGAAACAACAAGAATGATGTGCTGGCTTTAGAGCATCACAACAATTATGTCATTGCGAGCGCAGCGTGGCAATCGCGAACTGTGCAGGTCCGTCCTGCATAGTTCGCGATTGCTTCGTTCCTCGCAATGACATGGCGGGAGTCACATTATGTAATAATCGCTGCCTGCAACCGTCAATATTAACATGATGAAGAAATTATTATTACTTGTAGCGTTTACTATTATCGGCAGTTTTGCCTTCTCTCAGCAAATACAGCGCTTTAACCCCGATACCATCCGCACCATTGTTATCGATTCAACAGTTGATATTCGTTCGCACAAGCTGCGCGCTCAGGACTTTATCGATGCAGTAATGGCCGATACCAGTTTTTATAAGGCTTTTCAAAATATGAAAAAATATGCCTTTACCGCCGAAAACCGAATTTATACCTACGATAAAAAAAACAAAGTTGATGGCAAGGTTTACCGTAAGCTAAAGCACAGCAATGTGGTAGGTGGGCATAAAATTGAATATTTGGTTAAACAGGACAGCGGCACAGTGTACAAAAAAAACGGCAAGTACCAGCTGTACACCGTAGAGATGTTCGACTATATTTTTATGAACGCCTATAACTCCGATTTTATACAGGGCGATGGCGTCCCGATAGAGGGGAAAAACGAAGGTTACAAAGCCAAATTAAAAACGTTGGTATTTACACCTGGTCGCCGGGTACGGGGCATCCCATTCATCGGCGATAAAACCGAGATATTCAGCAGGGATATGCAGCAGTTTTACTACTATGAATTTGCCCGCGGCAAATACCTGGATAGCATTCCTGTATATCGTTTTAAGGTAAGGTGCAAACCCAGTACATCCGACAGTGATACGATGATCAAGGAAATGACCACCATTTTTGACGAGCGCACCTTCGAGATCCTGGGCCGTTACATCGATTTAAAGTTCAGCAATATGTTTGTTGATTTTAATGTGCAGATGAATATCGAACTCAATAACTTCAATGGGCAGTTGCTGCCTATCAAAATTACCTACCAGGGCAATTGGGATATCCCCTTTCACAAAGAAGAGCGCGCCAGCTTTTTAATTGTACATAAGGATTATAAAAGGGAGTAGGGGCGTCTTTCAAAATTATGTCATTGCGAGCGCAGCGCGGCAATCGCAAACTATGAATGCTGGATTATATTTGTGGAGCAAAATCAAATAACTCAATTATGTCATTGCGAGCGCAGCGCGGCAATCGCGAACTATTCTGGCAGGATGATATTTGTGGAACAAAAAGCCCCTGTAAGCACGAATAATTACTAACATCTAAGTCCTTTTTTGTGTATTTTGCCTTACTCAAAAACAGTGCCTTATCACATGAAAATACACCAATACTATGTTTACATTTTAACAAATAAATTAAATACGGTTTTATATGTTGGCGTTACCAATGACCTGGTTGGCCGTGTGTACCAGCACAAGCAAAAGTTATTTAAAGGCTTTTCGGCTACGTATAACTGTAATAAATTGGTGTATTACGAAGAATTTCAGTGGATACAGGACGCTATCGCAAGAGAAAAGCAATTGAAAGCCGGATCCCGGCAGAAAAAGATCGATTTAATTATCGAAGACAATCTATCGTGGGATGATTTGAGCAATGGGTGGTACGACTATGTGTCATGCTGATTTCGGAAAAAAAAGTATGTCGGGGCATGCTGGTGATGCGCAGTTCGCGATTGCCACGCTACGCTCGCAATGACATATTTTGAAATGTCATTATCCTTTTTCAGGCGGGATGTTCTTGCTGATTCTCTTTGCAGTTAACTTTTTTAACACTCATTTATTTTGGTAACAACCTGCATTGTAAGTATTTCAATATAGGGTGTTATTTATACACATCGCCTCAATAAAAAGATATATTTTTGATGGATAACTTTTTAAGTTAAACCAATTGAAGCGATTGCGTATCCTTAAATTAATTTTGATTTTTACTGCTATTCTTGATTTTACGCTGGCGCGTGGCCAGTCGGTAAATTGTGTAGGTAGTTTGGGCGATCCGGTGATTACCGAAACCTTTGGATCGGGCTCAAATCCGGGTAATCCGCTGCCGGCGGGCATAAGCAACATGGCGTTTACCAGTTATTGCCCCAATGACGGTTCCTACACCATTGTAAATGCTACCAATATATACGGTGGGGCAACAGGCAATTGCCATCCCGCAACCTGGCAGGACGTGTTTCATGACCATACCGGTGATGCAAACGGCTATATGATGATGATTAATGCATCGTATACGCCAAGTATATTTTTTACAAAGACTACACCCGCGGTGTTATGCGAAAATACGACGTATGAATTTTCGGCATATATTTTAAACCTGATCAGGGCGGGTTCGTCAGGCATCCGGCCAAATATTAAATTCACTATCGAAACTGTTGACGGCCTTGTGCTGGATTCTTTGGTTACCGGCGATATCCTGGAATCAAATAGTGGCGATGACTGGATACGCAAGAGTTTCTTTTTTACAACCCCGCCAAATACCAGCCAGGTGGTTTTAAAAATGACCAACCAGGCGCCCGGCGGCAACGGCAACGACCTGTTGCTTGACGATATTAACTTTAGGGCATGTGGACCAGTGGTGCAAACCGGATTTTCTACTGTCGACGCCAATCAGCCGCAAAATCAATGTGTGGGCGAAAGTAAGGTTTATACGCTTAAATCAAAGATAGGGGCCGGGTACGCCAACCCTAAAATGCAATGGCAGGTAAACAAAAACGATGGCAATGGCTGGCTTGATATTGCCGGGGAAACTACGGATACCTATACTTTTACAGTGGGCAGCAACACACCCGGTGTGTACCAATACAGGCTTGCCGCGGCGGGGGGCGCAAACATTAACTCGGCTACCTGCCGGGTGTATTCGGAGCCGTTGAGTGTCGGCGTAAACCCATACCCCGTTGTGCCCGATGTGCCGCCCGTTCAGGAATGCGAGGGCAAAACCGTTACTTTAAATGTATTTGGCGGGGCAACCGTTGATTGGACTGGCCCCGGAATTACTGCGGCTAATAAAAATCAAAACCCATTGGTACTTACAAACATAAAACCTGCCGATGCCGGTACTTATAACGTTATAGTAACATCCGCCGCCGGCTGCTCCATTTCTAAGTCGACAACGGTTACGGTTATCCCCAGGGCGGTTATCACCTTGAGTGGCCCAACGGTTACCATTTGTAAAGGAGCTGCCACTAATTTAAGCGCGAGCGCTCCGGGTGCCATTAGCTACAAATGGATGCCTGGCAAAGGTTTGTCCGATAGCACTATAGCTAACCCCGTAGCTTCGCCGGCAGATACTACGATATACAAGGTAATAGCCACCAACAATATCGGTTGTACCGATACAGCAATGCTAACTGTTAATGTATTGCCGCCGCCGGTTGCCACTACGCAAACTAAACAGAGCATGTTCCAGGACAGGCCGATTACCCTGGTAGCGTCGGCGCAGAGTGCCGATGTTTTCAGCTGGACACCCACCACCGGCCTTAGCGATGCCAATGTGTTAAACCCCGTTGCCAACCCTGTCGATGATATAAAATATACCCTGCATGTAAAATCGAGCTATAATTGCGGCGAAGATACCAGCAGCGTTTTTGTAAAAGTTTATCATAAGATTGGCATCCCCAACGCATTTTCGCCCAACGCCGATGGCGTTAATGACAGTTGGGAAATAGAGGGCCTTTTTACATACCCGGAAAGCATAACAACGGTGTTTAACCGTTACGGGCAGCAGGTATTTAAAAGCATTGGCTACACCAAACCCTGGAAGGGCACCTACAACGGCGCCAAATTACCGCCCGGTACTTACTACTACATCATCGACCTTAAAACCGGCCAGCCCAGGCTAACCGGATGGGTGTTGATTGTAAATTAGTTTTATAGATTATATTGATTTTATGTGATTTCACAGATTACTGATTTCGCCGAATGGGTTATTATGAGATCATCCAGCGATGTAAAATCAGTAAAATCGATCCTAACCGGTGGAATCACCAATAAAAACTAAAACAAGATGAACTTATCTATCTGCTCGTTGGTAAACTTAATGGTATCGGCGTTTAACAGCTGGCCGGTTCCGTCAAACTCTTTGTGGATGCCTGATACGTGGAGTTTAAGAGCCATCACATTCAGGTGTACATAGTGGCAAACCCCGGTAAAATGATCGATGCCCCGGATGTTGCCGTATTTGCCCGATGACACGCCAACCAGCGCTGCCTTTTTATCATAAAAACTCGCCGGAAAATCGCAGGCGTCAATAAAAACTTTTAGTACGCCGGGGTAGCTGCCATTGTATTCGGGTATTACAAATATAAACTTATCGGTTTGGGTAATGATTTTCTGAATTTCGGCAAATTCAGGGCTTCTTTTACCATAAAGATCGGTTTCAATAAGATTTGGCGGCAATTGGGACAATGAAAGTAAACCCGCTTCAACTCCCTTTTCCTGCAGTTTTTGCTGATAATATTTGGCCATTTTTAAGGTAGAACTGCCGGGACGGTTGGTTGATGCGATGATTGTTATCATTCTTTTTAATTAGTGAATTAGTGAATTAGTGATTGAGCGATTTTGAATAAGAACAACTTTGTAGTAGCTTAAGCCTTAATTATCAGCGTTCAAGCTAATCACTAATTCACTCAATCACTAATTCGCTAATTAAACGAATATGTTTGTAAATTGACTAAACCTGTGGATTTCCTAATTGTTTAATTCCGTATCTTTATCACCAGATAAAAACTTTACGAAAGTAGAAATTTCTGACCCTACTTTACGTTTATATAAATCATTGTAACATCAAATTTTTTATACTATAGAATGAGTAAAATTATTGCTTTAGCCAACCAGAAAGGTGGCGTAGGAAAAACTACATCATCTATAAATCTGGCTGCAAGTTTGGCTGTATTAGATTTTAAAACATTATTGGTTGATGCCGATCCGCAGGCTAACTCTACTTCGGGTATCGGTTTTGATCCACGCAACATAAAAAACAGTATTTACGAGTGCATTATTAACCAGGTTGACCCGCACGAGGCTATCCAGAAAACGGAAACACCTAATCTTGACTTGCTGCCTGCCCATATTGACCTGGTAGGTGCCGAGATTGAAATGATTAACCTGAGTGGCCGCGAGTACAAAATGAAACAGGTATTTGAGGCCGTGCGCGATGAATACGATTTTATTATAATTGATTGTTCGCCTTCGTTGGGTTTAATCACCATCAACGCGTTAACCGCAGCCGATTCGGTAATTATACCGGTACAGTGCGAGTACTTTGCATTGGAGGGTTTGGGTAAATTGTTAAATACCATCAAAATTGTGCAATCGCGCCTTAACCCGCAGCTGGAAATTGAAGGTATATTATTAACCATGTACGATGTGCGCCTGCGCCTGAGCAACCAGGTGGTTGATGAGGTGAAAACGCATTTTGAGGATATGGTTTTTGATACCATTATACAGCGTAACACCCGTTTAAGCGAAGCGCCAAGCTTTGGCGTATCTGTTATTATGCACGATGCTACCTGTAAAGGTGCCATCAATTATTTAAACCTGGCCCGCGAAATTATCCAGAAAAACGGCCTTGTAAAGGCCGAAGCAACAACGGTAACAGCAACAGTATAAGTAAATGAGTAGTGAAAGAAGAAACGCCCTGGGCAAAGGATTAAGTGCGCTGTTGAATGACTCGGTAAACGTACAACCATACCAAAACAAAAATACCAAAAAGGAAGAGGCATCAACTTCGGCCGCCGAGGTGAGTAGCCTGGGCTCGGTTAATGAGATCAGGCTGGATGAGATAGAGGTTAACCCTTTTCAGCCCCGTACTGATTTTGATGAGCTTGCCTTAAATGAACTTGCCGACTCCATCAAACTGCAGGGCCTTATACAGCCTATAACTGTTAGGCGTATCAACGCACATAAATACCAGCTGATATCGGGCGAACGCCGTTTCCGGGCGTCAAAGCTGGCCGGCCTAACCCAGTTGCCGGCTTATGTACGTACAGCCAACGACCAGCAAATGCTGGAAATGGCCCTCATTGAAAACATCCAGCGTGAAAACCTGAACGCTATTGAAGTAGCCCTGAGCTTTCAGCGGATGATTGAGGAATGTAACCTGAAACAGGAAGAACTGGGCGACAGGGTAAGCAAAAACCGGTCGACAGTTACCAATTACCTGCGTTTATTAAAATTGCCGCCAAGCATCCAGGCATCCATCCGCGATGGGGCGCTTACTATGGGTCATGCCAAGGCGCTTATCAATATTGATGACCCTGCCAAGCAATTATATTTACACCAGCATATTATTCAGCAGGGTTTATCCGTTCGCAAGGTGGAAGAGTTAGTGAGGGAGATGCAGAAGGCGCCGGTTAAAAAAGAAGGCAAACAGCCCGAGCCGGTATCCTATCAACTGCAAAAAATCCAGGACGATCTGGCTTCAAGGTTTAGTTCGCGGGTAACCCTTAAGGTTAGTGCCAAAGGCAATGGGGTTATCGAAATCCCCTTCCTGTCGGAAGATGACCTGGGCCGCATCCTCGAGATGCTGGACTGGTAAGTAGTGAGAATCAGGATGCAGGAGTCAGGAATCAAGATAGAAAATGATAGGCTGATTTTTGTGCGATTCGGATAGATGTAATTAAAATACAAGAAATAAAAGGCCGGCCGCTGATAAATATTTATCGGCGGTCGGCCTTTTTGTGTAATAGTTAATACGTACATAATAATTAGTGATTAAACCTGTTAATGATTTGTTTAATAAGGTGTTTTTGTAATGGTTGGATATAGCTTCTTAATCCGGCTATAAAAATTACCTTTGTAATCAAATAAAATCAGGCCTCTTATCACTGTTTTAAAGGCCCGGGTTTATTTAAATTTTATCAGCTGCATGTATAAATATTTGTTAATTACTGGTTTTATGATGCTATTTGCCTTTGCGGCCACAGCGCAGCAACAGCACACAGATACGGCATCGGTAACCAAAAAAGATACTGTTAAAAAGGCATCAGGTACTGCGCCGGGCTCATTTGCGCCGCCTATAAAAAAAGAGAAAGTATACCATCCCGATACCACCCATAGTCCGCATAAGGCGGTAATGCATTCGCTGATGATACCCGGCTGGGGGCAGTTGTACAACCACCGCTGGTGGAAAGTGCCTATTATTTACACAGGTATTGGTTTGCTGGCGTCTGCGGTTATATTTAACCAGCGGTATTATAACGAGTTTAATGTACTTGCCCATTACTATAAAAGTGGGGTAGCCCCGGTAAAGGGCGATGCCTATTATGCAGAATATATAGCTTATACAACTAACCAGGTACCCGCCCAAAATATATATGATGCGCTCGACAGCTATCGCCGCAACCGCGATTTAAGTATCCTGGGTATTTTGGGTGCATGGGGCATTCAAGCCATTGATGCCTATATTGATGCCAAGTTTATTCATTCGTACTCGGTTGATAATAACTTTGGTTTTAAAGTTAGCCCGGGCTTAATCAACCAGCCGGTTTATGCGCAAACAGCATTCGGTAGCTATATTCCGGCTGTAAAAGTTACCTTTACGTTTTAAGAGCACATTTATAGTTTAGCTATCAACGTGATTCAGGGGGGTAAGGATCAGCTATCAGCATGACGATGAAAGGGGTTAACACAAAAATTCCTGTAATTATTGCAAATTAGCCTATTATTGTTTTCTGTCTTGAATCCTGACCTTAACATCACGATTCTTGATTTTAACTCAACACATACATTAAAAATGAAAATAGCGTTACTGGGCTACGGAAAAATGGGCAAAATGATTGAAAAAATTGCCCTTAGCCGCAATCATGAAATTGTTTTAACTATCGATCACGAAAACCTGCACGAGCTTACTGCCGAAAACCTGCAAAAGGCCGATGCCGTAATTGAGTTTAGCATGCCGGCAACGGTATTGGCCAATATTCAGCATTGCTTTAATGCCGGTGTACCTATAATAGTAGGCACCACCGGCTGGTATGATAAATTGGATGAGGTAAAACAACAATGCCAGGATAGTAACGCTTCATTAATGTATGCCACTAATTTTAGCGTAGGGGTAAACATATTTTTCCATATCAATAAGATGCTGGCCAGGGTGATGAATAACTATCCCTACTACGATGTACAGGTAGAAGAGATTCACCACATGCAAAAACTGGATGCCCCAAGCGGCACAGCCATTACTATTGCCGAAGGGATTATCGATAACCTCGACTCCAAAAAAGACTGGCTGAACGTGCTGACTACAGATGACCGGCCCGACGACGAAACCCCGCTGCCCGATCAGCTATTGATAGAATCGCTGCGGATTGACAGCGTACCCGGCACGCATACCGTTATTTACGATTCGGAGGTGGATACTATCGAATTTAAACATACTGCGCATAACCGTAGCGGCTTTGCCCTTGGCGCGGTATTGGCCGCCGAATGGATACAGGACAAAAAGGGCTTTTACACGGTTGATGCCATGTTTGATTTTAAAAGCTAACCCCCGTTTTATCAATGGATATAGCGGGTTACGCAGGCGTTTATTTGCTGTTGGCCCCTGTATTGTTATTGATGCAGGTTGGCCTTTGGAAGCTGTTTCAAAAAGCCGGCCGCCATGGCTGGGAATCGTTGATCCCGGTATACGCTACCTATGTAATGCTAAAGTTAAGCGGCAGGCCTGTGTGGTTGCTGTTGCTGTTATTGATACCAGGTATCGGTTTTATTGTAACTATTGGCATCACCATTGATTTTGTGAAAAGCTTTGGCAAAACAAAAATGCGCCAGATAGCCGGCGCGGTACTTTTGCCATTCATCTTTTTGCCCAAATGGGGTTTTGATGAAAATACCCGGTACCTGGGCCAATCGGCCAGCCATGAGTTTCGCGAAGAATATCACCACCTTTTACATAAATCATCGGCCCGCGAATGGGCCGAGACTGTTTTTTTTGCTGTGCTGGCGGTTACGCTTATCCGTTTGCTGCTTATTGAAGCTTATACCATACCATCTTCATCTATGGAAAGCTCGCTCATGGTAGGCGATTACCTGTTTGTGAGTAAGCTTAACTACGGCGCCCGGTTGCCTATAACACCGGTTTCATTTCCGTTTACACATAATACCATGCCCGGCATGGGTATCAAATCATATTGGGATGGCATCAAACTCCCATACTTTCGGCTGCCGGGTTTTGGCGATATCAAAAAGGGCGATGTAGTGGTTTTTAACTTCCCGATGGAGGCCGATTCGCCGTGGTACCGGCCGGTTGATAAGCGCGAGCATTACATTAAACGTTGCGAGGCAACCCCCGGCGATAATGTGAGGTTGATAAGCGGCCAGGTGTATATTAATGGCCAGCCCGTGCCACCACCGCCTAATGCCGAGATGGAATATGCCATACACACCGATAGCAACACATTTAACTTAAATCCCGAGCTGATTTATAAACTTCATATATCCAATATCCAGGGCTTTACAAGTACCGATTATCTGATGACCATGACGCGGCAATCGTCGCTGGCGTTAAAAAAAGTTGGGGGTGTCAAATACATCAGGCCTAATATCCAGTTTGGGGGCGTGTATGATCCCGAAGTATTTCCGCATAATCCGGGCCACCGCTGGAATGTGGATAACCTTGGCCCCTTCACCCTGCCCAAACGGGGCCTCACAGTAAAATTGGACATGCTTAACCTCCCGATTTACCGCCGCGCTATCGAAGTTTACGAAAATAACAAGCTTCAGTTAAAAGGCAGCACCATCAGCATCAACGGCCACCAAACCAATACCTACACGTTTAAAATGGACTACTACTGGGTAATGGGCGATAACCGGCACAATTCCATCGACTCCTGCTTCTGGGGTTTTGTACCCGAAGACCATATTGTAGGCAAAGCCATCTTTGTTTGGATGAGCTGGGATACCAATGCCCCTTTTACCGATAAAATACGCTGGGACAGGGTGATGCGAATAATCAGGTGATGTTTTTAGATGTACAAATTGTGGATGTGCAGATTGTGGATGTACAGATATGCAAATTTTAGATGTGGAGATGAAATCCCCATGCCATACGGGTGAGCTGCGGCCGGGCTCGAAAAAGTAGCAATGATTTGGTTTAAAATGAGGTTGTTTTGGTTTGTTCTGTTTATAGCCATATGTTTTGTTTGCACATCAGGGCTTGTTCAACACGAATCAGAGGCGTAGCCTCGGCCAATTTGGTAGCCACGGGTTTTAACCCGTGAAGAAAACGGGTGAGCGCCGTAGGTTCGATCCATATGAGCAATGCGTATAGTCGTTCAAGATTGCCCTGAAAAGTACCTGCAAATAGTATTAGGTATCAGATTTTTGAAGTAAAGAACCATATTTTTCAACTTTCGGACTTGCCGACAAAAGACTTTCGGACTTAATCTTCATATTGCCTTTTTGAAATTGCATATTTGCACCGCTAAGCGGGTAACATATTGCTTACATGGTAGTCATAGGAAAATAATTAATAATATATTCATCAAAAAATAGACAAATTTGTGAAGTATGAGTGTGCATTGATCTTAATCATCTGCACATCTGAAATTTGAAATTTGCACATCTGATCAAAAATGAACTGGAAATTCTGGAAGAAAGATAAAACCACGCCGAAAAAGAAAAAAGGGGCCATCCGTGAGTGGGCCGATGCCATTTTATTTGCAGTTATAGCGGCTACCCTCATCCGTACGCTTTTTATCGAAGCGTATGTAATCCCCAGCGGATCGATGGAAAGCTCATTGCTAATTGGCGATTACCTTTTTGTAAGCAAGGTTAACTATGGCGCACGGATGCCTATAACACCACTCGCTATACCGTTTACCGCCCATACCATTCCGTTTACCGAAACCAAATCGTACCTGGATGTGAAATTGCCTTACTATCGCCTCCCAGGCCTTAGCGACATTAAAAAAGGCGATATAGTGGTATTTAACCTGCCAATGGAGGCCGATTCGCCATATTACCGCCCGGTTGACAGGCGCGAGAACATTATTAAACGCTGCCAGGGTACGCCCGGCGATACCTTAAGCCTGGTAAATGCGCAGGTATACATCAACGGCAAACCCGAACTGACTTCGGTAACCGGTGAGATGGCATATAAGGTAAAAACCGACGGCAGTACAATTAACCCCGAACTGATCAATGAACTGCATTTGACCGACATAGCTTATTACGAAAATTCGACTACCGATTTTAGAACAAACACCACGATAGAATCGGCCAATAAGTTGAAAAGTTATTCCAATATTAAGTCGGTAACGCCTGATATTGCTATTAAAGGCGTGGTTGATGATTTTAACCCGGTTTACCCGCTATCGCACCCCGACTATAAAATAGGTACTATGCCTCGCTACGGCTGGAATGTAGACAACTTTGGCCCCGTTATCATCCCTAAAAAAGGGTGGACGGTTAAGCTGGATAGCCTTAATTTTCCTTTATATGGCCGCGCTATTGCCGTTTATGAACATAATACAGTTAAAGTTAATGGCAAGGATATTTTTATAAACGGAAAAAAAGCCGATACTTACACCTTTAAAATGAACTATTATTGGATGATGGGCGATAACCGCCATAACTCCACCGATTCGCGCTATTGGGGCTTTTTGCCCGAAGATCACGTAGTTGGCAAAGCCTTGTTTACCTGGATGAGTATTGATAGTACGGCATCGTTTGCAAATAAAATAAGGTGGAGCAGGTTGTTCAGGGGTATAAAATAGCTGTTACTTAAAGAAAATATATAGTGAATATTATAATTGCGTTTTTGTTATTTGTTGTTCTGCCTTTTATTGGTTTATATAAATTATTTGAAAAAGCCGGCAGGCCGGGTTGGGAGGGTGTAATACCCGTTTATAATATTTACGTAATGATAAAACTGAGTGGCAGGCCGTTATGGTGGCTGGCACTTATGTTATTGCCAGGGCTAAATATATTGGTGTTTATTGGCCTTATGGTCGACTTTTTAAAGTCGTATGGCAAGTTTTCATTGAGCGAACATATTGGCGGTGTTGCCCTGCCCTTTATATTTTTGCCAAAATGGGGTTTTGATAAAGATACTAAGTACGTTGGCCCATCGGTCAGCCTGGAGTTTAGGGAGAAATATAAAAAGGCACTTAAAAAAACTGTTGCGCGCGAGTGGGCCGATGCCATTATTTTCGCGGTGATAGCTGCTACACTGATTCGCACGCTGTTTATTGAAGCTTACGTAATCCCGAGTGCATCTATGGAAAGTTCGTTACTGATTGGCGATTACCTGTTTGTAAGCAAGGTAAACTATGGCGCACGGCTGCCCATGACACCTGTAGCCTTTCCGTTTGCACACCATACCATGCCCCTTATTAATACCAAGGCTTATTGGGACGGCATCGAGCTGCCTTATTACCGCCTGCCCGGTTTAAGCGAGATTAAAAAAGGCGATGTGGTGGTATTTAACTACCCTATGGATGCTGATGCGCCTTTGAGCCGCCCGGTTGATAAACGAGAGAATTTTATAAAACGCTGCCAGGGTACCCCCGGCGATACGCTTAGTGTGGTAAACGCGCAGGTGTTTATTAATGGTAAAGCCAAAACAACTCCTGTAAATGGCGAAATTACTTACCGTGTACAATACGACGGGACGGCAATTAACCCCGACCTGATAAGTGAATTGCACCTGGCCGATATTGCCACAACAGATAGGGCTAATGAGTTTATAACAAACACTACGGTAGCATCGGCCAATGCTTTAAAAGGGTACGCGAATATTAAGTCGGTTACACCCGATTTGACTAAGCCCGGCGCTTTTGACGGGTATACTGTTTTTCCGTTGAAATACCCTAACTATAAAATTACCCCAAGTTTTCCCCGTTTTACCTGGAACCAGGATAACTACGGACCTATCATTGTGCCTAAAAAAGGCTGGACGGTAAAGCTGGATAGCTTAACATTCCCGGTATACGGCCGCGCTATCGAAATTTACGAAGGCAACAAAGTGGAAGTGGTTGGTAAAGACATCCTGATTAATGGTAAAAAAGTAGATAGCTATACCTTTAAAATGAATTATTATTTCATGATGGGCGATAACCGCCATAACTCTGAAGATTCGCGTTTCTGGGGTTTTGTTCCCGAAGATCATATTGTTGGCAAAGCCCTGTTTATCTGGATGAGTGTTGATGACCAGGCCAGCTTCCTGCACAAGATCAGGTGGAGCAGGTTGTTTAATGTTATTAGATAGGGACTAAAGTCAAAATTCAAAAGGAAAAATTCAAAAAAAGGGCAGTAAGCTAATTGGTTTACTGCCTTTTTTGTTTTTTATAATATAAACGATTGAATAAGTTGAATTAGACTTACGAAGTATGCGGCTTGCCTTTGGCCTTTCACCTTTCGCCTAAAATCCGTCCAGTTCCTGCAAAAGCTCCAGGCCAGCTTCCCATGTTCCTAAATTCGATGCCGCGTTAATATGGCTGGCATCGCCTATATTCACCAACTTACTGCCCCAGGAATCGGCAAATAGTTGGGCACGCTCGGGCGTTACATAAAAATCATTGGTACTCATTACCGTGGTGCTTTTAAATGGCAGCTTTATCAGCGGCACGGGTGCAAAGCCGGTTGTTCCGGTTGGGTAGCTTTGGGCTTCTGTGTCGCTTGGGGCAACCAGCAGGGCAGCTTTGATGGCTACGTTATATTCCTTTGCCCAGTAGGCTATAGTGGCGCAGGCCAGGCTGTGGCCTACCAATATCACGTCTTTAGGATCATGTCTGTCTACATAAGCCTGCAGGATAGTTATCCAATCGGCACAAACGGGTGTTTCCCAGTCCTGCTGTTCAACGCGGATGAAACCAAACTGCTTTTGCCAAAGTGACTGCCAATGCTGCGGCCCCGAATTACCCAGGCCCGGGATGATGAGGATAGTTGATTTAAACATGATTTTACAAAGTTAACAGGCTTTTTGAAACCTTAACGCCGCGTTCCAACTCTCCCTTCAGGAGGCCGGGGGGCTTCTGCCGCTTTTTTAATTTCCTGGTTACGTTGTTTCAGCAAGCGGGTCATATATCGTTCCAAAAACAGGAAGTTAGCTATAATTCCTAAAAATCCCAAGGGTGCATCAAACATAAAAACATCTTTCATCAGGGTTTGGTTATTGATGGGATAAAAATAATGTTCGTGGCGGAAGGCTTTAAATGCTCCTTGAACCATTTCATCTGTGAAGTATTTGGGATAATCCATTTCGGTAACCTTCGAGGTTAAGGTTTGCCAGATGCCGAAGTGCTTTGCCCGCCAGGTAACGGTTTCGCCCAGTTCAATAAGGCCGCTGGTACGCCCGGCAACGGCTGTTTCGCCGCTTTGCTGCATCGAATCTACATGCATATCAATGCTCCGGGCCAGGTCGAAACACCGGGCAACGGGGGCATTAATGTGGGTGGCTAATTCGATAATGGGCATGGTAAATAAAATTAAGCCATCATGTCATTGCGAGGTACGAAGCAATCGCGAATTTGCAAAGCGGAAATGCAAAGTTTGCGATTGCCACGTCGTTCCTCCTCGCAATGACATGTTTTTTTTCAACAGAAACCCTGATTAAAATTCCGCATTCTTTGGGAACCTTGGGAAAGGGATCACGTCGCGGATGTTTCCCATGCCGGTAACAAACAGCACCAGGCGCTCAAAGCCTAAACCAAAACCTGAGTGAGGGCACGAGCCAAAGCGGCGGGTATCCAGGTACCACCAAAGTTCGTCTTTAGGGATGCCCATTTCGTCCATGCGTTTCTCTAACAAATCCAAACGCTCTTCACGTTGCGAACCGCCTACAATCTCGCCTATACCCGGGAAAAGGATATCCATAGCGGCTACTGTTTTGCCATCGTCGTTCTGGCGCATGTAAAACGATTTGATCTCTTTAGGGTAATCGGTCAGGATCACCGGTTTTTTAAAGTGTTTCTCAACCAGGTAGCGCTCGTGCTCGCTTTGCAGGTCGGTACCCCAGCCTTCCACGATATATTGGAATTTTTTCTTTTTATTCGGCGTCGATTCTTTTAATATCCCGATAGCCTCGGTATAGGTAAGGCGCTCAAAATCGTTATCTAAACAAAAGTTCAACTTCTCTAACAAGGTCATGTCAGATCGTTCGTTCTGTGGTTTTTGCTTTTCTTCTTCGGCCAGGCGCTGGGATAAAAACTCAATATCATCCGGGTTTTTATCCAGGGCAAATTTGATCACGTATTTCAGCATGTCCTCGGCAAGGTCCATGTTATCGCGCAGGTCGTTAAATGCTACTTCCGGCTCAATCATCCAAAACTCGGCCAGGTGGCGGGTAGTGTTCGAGTTTTCGGCACGGAATGTTGGTCCGAAGGTGTAAATATCGCTCAGGGCCATAGCACCCAGCTCGCCTTCCAGCTGACCGGATACGGTAAGGTTGGTTGATTTGCCGAAAAAGTCCTGTTTGTAATCTACCTCGCCGGTATCGGTTTTAGGTACGTTGTTCAGGTCGAAGTTGGTTACGTGAAAAGCTTCGCCTGCGCCTTCGGCATCTGATTGTGTGATAACCGGTGTATGCAGGTAAATAAAGCCACGCTCCTGGAAAAACTGGTGTACCGCGAATGCCAGGCTGTTACGCAGGCGGAATATCGACCCAAACGTACTGGTACGGAAACGCAGGTGCGCGTTTTCTCTTAAAAACTCCAGGCTGTGTTTTTTGGGCTGGATAGGATATTTTTCGGGATCGCTGTCGCCTAAAATTTCGATATCCTGCGCTATAACTTCAACTGTTTGGCCTTTGCCTAACGAAGCGATGAGTTTACCCGATACACTTAGTGCCGCGCCAACTGTAATGCGTTTTAGCAATGCAGGGTCGGTGTTTTCAAAATCAACAACAATCTGGATGTTATTATTAGTTGAGCCATCATTCAAAGCAATAAAACGATTTGACCGGAAGGCGCGAACCCATCCTTTAACTGTTACATCAATATCCGTTTGCTGGCTTTGCAGCAATGCTTTGATCTTTGTGCGCTGACTCATAATAAGTATAAATTTTAGAGCCGCAAAAATACAATTAATTCTGTAACCGCACTTTGAATTTTCCGTTTAAAAAGCGTATACTGTCTGGTTGTCCGGGGCCGCCGGTACCGGTTGTCCGGGTAAAATGAAGCTCAAAAAAGCCCTGGATTATCTTGTCACTTTCATTGGCTCCAAACACGGCGATGGTGCTGCCCTGTGTTAAGCTGAGTTTATAGTTGCTTACGGTGGCATTGTTTTTAATAAATGTGTAATAAGCCTCGTTGCTTTTTAATTCATAATAGCCCAGGCCATCAAACCGTATTTTAAAACCAAACCGCTCCTCGGTACCTGCGATAGTATTACTGCCCGATATAATGAAGGTATCTTGTTTAATGGTTGAATTTGAAGGAGGAATATTCCAGGCTTCCCCGTTTTTATCGGCAAGGATAAAATCCTTGTATACCGGGAAATCGCAGCACTTTTTTTTAGCGCACGAGCTCAAAAGCAATAGGGTGGCGCAAAAAAATGAAAGCAGGCATTTTTTCATAACGGTGAAACAAAAACGGGTGGCAGCAAAAGGTTTACTAAAGATATGTAAATTATTGGGTAAGCTTTTAAATAGGAGCGTTAATCAAATTGGCGCTAAATGAACATTGTTGAAGGTGATAGCCTGATATCCGTTAATTAAACTAAAGCCAACTTTTGTTGAATCGCTGCCGGGGCTCTTTTGGGGCTGCCATGTGCCCGCATCTTTTGGATCTTATCAATAAAATAAAAGAGGATGTTATTTTCGCCTCCGGCCCGGTAATTACATTTTCTTTTATTAAGAAATGTGTAAACGCTGCAACTTAACACTAATAGTATTTAATATTTAACATTTTTTAACATATAGCCGGGCAATAAGTTGATGTCTTTTAATAAATTTACAATACAAAATATTTGTAACGGATTTAATACAAATTAACAGTATCATATTTTTTAATCAATTTGATTTTGAGAATTTATTTTGGTGCTGGTTAAACCTTTGGTAATATAAATTAGTCTAATATTATTGTTGCCAAATAATAAATTGTTTTGTGGGTTTTAAACCCGATGTATTATTAAAAAAGCACTGCAAAAAAAAATATAATTTGTTTTTTAATGTAGAATTTGTTTTATTTGACGTAACAATTTTTTTACCCTAACGAGCACGCTATAGAATATACTTTACTTTTTAAGAGTTTAACTAAAAATTAAGTTTAAAGTAGTACTTTCTATGGATTTTCAATTGAATAGTGATCAGGATCTAATCCATCTATACATTGCCGGTGATGAAGCGGGGCTTGTAGAATTGATCAGGCGTTACCAATCAAAAATATACACCTCTATTTATTTGCTGGTAAAGGATGAATACCTTGCCGAGGATATTTTTCAGGATACTTTTATAAAAGTGATAAATACCCTCAAAGCCGGGAAGTACAACGAAGAAGGTAAGTTTTTGCCCTGGGTTACCCGCATTGCACATAATTTGGTTATCGACCATTTTCGCCGTGAAAAACGCGCACCAATGGTGAGCAATGGCGACGATTTTGATATTTTTGAGGTGTTAGGTAATTACGATGAAAGTACTGAAGATAAGATGGTTAGGGAGCAAACCTATAAGGACCTTAAAGGTTTGATACAGCTTTTGCCATCTGAACAAAAGGAAGTGCTGATTATGCGTCACTTTGGCGATATGAGTTTTAAAGAGATTGCCGATATTACCGATGTAAGCATCAATACTGCGCTTGGCCGTATGCGCTATGCACTTAATAACCTGCGTAAAATGATGCAGGGCAGGGAGCTTAGCCTAAAAAATTAGTCATTAAACATTAAGTAATAAGCTATTTTAATATTAAATCCGGTTGTTGATTAATTATCAATTAACCGGATTTTTTGTGGAAGTAACTTTATTAATCACATTTCCAGTTAATTAAATAATCAGGAAAAATTAATTAATAAAAAATATTTCATTTAATTTTCATCTAACAAAATATTATCTTTAAGCCACCGTTATAAATCGTATAAAAATTACAGTAATAAAGCTTATGGATGAAACCTTTACAAAAACGTTAAATGCTAATGCTAACCAAGCTGAGATGAACGATAATGTACATTTAAACCTGGACGCCGACGAGTTGATTTTTTATAATTCAATTCGTGCCGATTTGGACCTTTTAGCTAAAAAGCCCAAAGTGCAAACCATACACCAGATATTGGACTATTCGAAGAGCCTGCGTTAAGCATTGCATCCCCTCACTGGTTCATAGAT
The DNA here is from genome assembly GCF_051903035.1 of Mucilaginibacter sediminis. Lineage (NCBI taxonomy): Bacteria > Pseudomonadati > Bacteroidota > Sphingobacteriia > Sphingobacteriales > Sphingobacteriaceae > Mucilaginibacter > Mucilaginibacter sediminis. Next base: position 3,988,316 of record NZ_CP170602.1, on the reverse strand, counting down.
CATAAATTGTTGATTACGGTACCCGATGTGAATCGACCCTGCCAGAATCCGATAAATGATTTATGAACCTTTCTATTTCTATGTGGTTCATAGTTGATGGTTCATGGATCATAGTTTGAAAATACATTGAATTTGGATAACTGGATATCAAACGTAACTTTGCTTTTGGCCATGATCTATGAACTATCAACCATGAACTAAAGAATGCTGAAAGCCGACCGCTACAAACACTTTGTTGAATATTTTTCGAAAAATCAGCCTAACCCTGTTACCGAACTGCATTATGAAAATCCGTTCCAGTTATTGGTGGCGGTCATCCTGTCGGCACAATGCACCGATAAACGCATTAACCAGGTAACCCCGGCGCTGTTTGAACGTTTCCCTACGCCTGAAGCGTTGGCGGCATCAACATCCGATGAGGTTTTTACTTATATACGTAGTGTAAGTTATCCTAATAATAAGGCAAAGCACCTGGTGGGCATGGCCAAAATACTGGTAAATGTATTTAACAGCGAGGTGCCATCGGGTATAGATAACCTGCAGAAAATGCCGGGCGTTGGCCGTAAAACTGCCAATGTTATTGCATCTGTAGTATTTGAAGAGCCGGCAATGGCAGTAGATACGCACGTTTTTAGAGTAGCCAACCGTATAGGTTTAACCAATAATGCAACTACGCCGCTGGCTGTTGAAAAGCAATTAATACAACACATTCCTAAAGAGCATATAGCCGTAGCCCACCACTGGCTTATATTACATGGCAGGTACATTTGCGTGGCCCGCAGCCCCAAATGCGATATTTGCCCGCTCACCTGGTTTTGCAGGTATTACGAGCGAAACAATACCGAAACCGCTTTATTGAAAGCCGAGGCCGCCAAGATTAAAAAAGCCAAGGAAGCAAAAAAGAAAAAGGCTCTGAACTCGATAAGCAAGGAACTGAAGAAAAGAAGTGTGGAGAAAGGTTAATTGGTGAGTGGTTGATTAAGTTGATTGAGTGAGTAGTTAGTTTGTATATTTGATGCTATTCGGGCAGCTAAAACTTAATCAACCTAATCCAACCTAATCAACCACTCACCAAACAAAAATATTTACTAAAAAAATTAGTATTTTTAAATAATACATTTATATTTGCTAAAGATAATTTGAAGATGGCTAACACAGATAAAAATAACTCAGACAAATTAAAGGCATTACAGCTTACGCTGGATAAGCTTGAAAAATCATACGGAAAAGGCACCATCATGAAGTTGGGCGATTCTGTTATTGAGGCTACGGAGGTAATATCAACCGGCTCATTGGGGCTCGACATCGCCCTGGGCGTTGGCGGCTTGCCTAAAGGCAGGGTCATTGAAATATACGGGCCGGAATCATCCGGTAAAACAACTTTGGCTATCCACGCCATTGCCGAATCGCAAAAGAAAGGCGGCATTGCTGCATTTATTGATGCAGAGCACGCGTTTGATCGTTTCTATGCTAAAAAACTGGGGGTGGATGTGGAAAACCTGTTGATCTCTCAACCGGATAACGGTGAGCAGGCTTTAGAAATTGCCGATAACCTGATCCGTTCAGGAGCGATAGATATCCTGGTTATTGACTCTGTTGCCGCGTTGGTGCCAAAGGCTGAGATTGAAGGCGAAATGGGCGACTCAAAAATGGGTTTGCATGCACGTTTAATGTCGCAGGCCTTGCGTAAATTAACCGGTACCATTAGCAAAACAGGATGTTGCTGTATTTTTATCAACCAGCTGCGCGATAAAATCGGCGTAATGTTTGGTAATCCCGAAACTACCACCGGCGGTAATGCTTTGAAGTTTTATGCGTCGGTACGTTTGGATGTACGCCGTATATCACAAATTAAGGATACCGACGAGGTTTCCGGTAACCGCGTTAAGGTGAAGATTGTTAAAAACAAAGTTGCACCGCCGTTCCGCATTGCCGAGTTTGATATCATGTTTGGCGAAGGTATTTCTAAAGCCGGCGAAATCATCGACCTGGGTGTTGAATACAACATCATCAAAAAAGCAGGCTCGTGGTTCAGCTACGGCGATACCCGCTTAGGCCAGGGCCGCGATGCGGTTAAACAATTAATATTGGATAACCCCGAGCTGATGGAAGAACTGGAAACTAAAATTAAAGAAACCGTTACCGGCGAACATTTAGCCGAAGTATAACACGATTTTAGGATTTAGCGTGATTGACAGGATTTCTTGAAACCCTGTTCGATTTTAAAAGCTTATAGATATTTGAAAGCCTCTCAATTTGGGAGGCTTTTTGCATTTGTTAGCTTGGTGTAAGTTTAGTTCCCGGAGGGGTAAGTTGGGGTGTTGAGGAGGTGTTGAAAGATACCGGAACGGGTGCGAAGAGGATTTGTAAGGTGATAAAATAAAGACCTCGCTAAGCTGGTTAAATGTGCGAACACGGAACCGTTAATTCCAATAAAAATAAAAAAATCAATAATTCAGTAATTCAATAAATCATTAATTGTAAACCTTCATCCCTGCGTAATAAATCACTAATGCGTTAAATCGCTAATTCAATAATTATTACATTAGCTTTTGATGAATAAACTGGTCTTATTGCTGTTTTTGGGATTGATGATCCAGCTTTCGGCTTGCTCTTCAAAATCTGCAGATTCGCATAAAACGGTTTTTAACATTAACCTGGAGGAGGGCCTCACCTCGCTTGATCCTGCTTTTTGCCGCAATCGTTATACCATCTGGATGGATAACCAGGTTTTTAATGGGTTGGTGCAGGTTAACGACAGTTTAAAAGTTACGCCCTGTATTGCAAAAAACTGGGAGGTTTCTGCTGATGGGCTGCTGTATACATTTCACCTGCGCAATGATGTTTATTTTCACGATGATCCGCATTTTAAAAATGGCATAGGCCGGAGGGCTGTGGCATCTGATTTTGTTTACAGCTTTAGCAGGTTAATAGACCCTAAAGTTGCCTCATCGGGTTCCTGGATTTTTAGTGATAAAGTAAAGGGTTGCAATGCCTTTACGGCCCCCAATGATAGTACTTTCCTGATTAGGCTGAAACAACCTTTCGCGCCTTTTTTGAGCATGCTTACCGCGCAATATTGCTCGGTTGTTCCCAGGGAGGTTGTTGAGTTTTATGGCAAAGATTTCAGGAGTCATCCTATAGGAACCGGCCCCTTTAGGTTTAAGTATTGGAAAGAGGGGGAGGTGCTGGTGCTGCTTAAAAACGATAAATACTGGGAAACCGATAAAAATGGCAGGCATCTGCCGTATCTGGATGCTGTAAGGTCTACATTTATTGCCGATAAGCAAACGTCGTTTTTAGAGTTTGTAAAAAAGAAGCTTGATTTTTTAAATGATATAGATGGCAGCTATCGCGATGATATCCTCACCAAATCGGGCGCGGTTACACAAAAATATAAGGGGAAGTTCATTTTAAATACGGCGCCTTACCTTAATACCATGTACCTCGGCATTTTGGTCGACAGTAATTTGGCCATCGTCAAAAAGTCGCCCCTGAAAATATTGAAAGTGAGGCAGGCGATAAACTACGCTATCGACCGCCAAAAGATGATTAAATACCTGCGTAATAGCATGGGAACTCCCGGTTATGCCGGCTTTATTCCCCATGGTATGCCAGGTTTTGATGGTAAATGTGTTAAAGGGTACTCTTACGATCCTGATAAAGCGCGGCGACTATTAGCCGAAGCCGGCTTTCCCGACGGTAAGGGATTACCCGAAATATCGTTGGCTACTACCGTAGGCTATCGCAGCCTGATTGAATATGTGCAAGGTCAACTGGATAGGATAGGCATTAAAACCAGCGTAGAAATAACCCAGGGAGCGAGCCTGCGCGAATTAGTATCTAAAAATGGCATCAACTTTTTTTACGGTCAATGGATTGCCGATTATCCCGATGGTGAAAATTATCTGTCGGTTTTCTATTCAAAAAATAAGATCCCGTTTGGCCCCAACTATACCGGCTTCAACAATAAAAAGTTTGATGCATTGTTTGAACAAACCTACCAGGTAAAAAACGATTCGGCTCGCTATGCCATTTACCAGCAAATGGATAACCTGGTAATGGAGCAGTCGCCGGTGGTGGTTTTGTATTATGATAAATTGGTAAATCTGTATCAAAATAATATATCGGGCTTTAGCTTAAATGGTCAGAATTTGTTGGTGTTGAAACGGGTGATGAAAACACCCTGATATCATTCAATGGAAAAGCCTCCGTTCTATTTATCCGCATACTTCAGCGCATCGGCATTAACTACAGCTGCCTGGGAATCTTTTACGGCAGCAGTACCTAAAATGACTATAGCATCAGCCCCGATTGTTTTTGAGTAAGCAGAAAGTTTTTTCATTACCGTTTCCTGGTGAATATAATTGGGGCAGGTTAAATGCCCAATTACTTTATATTCCCTCTTGACATCGTGGGCGGAATAATAAATATCGACGGAATTTGTGGGGCTAAGCTTGTCGCCAAAATAGGTGATGGGAGTATTGCAGGCAGATAAAATAAGGCAAAAGCCAGCGGAGAATAAAAGGAACCTTTTCATAAGTGCGTACTTAGATAACTGAGACTAAGATATCGCGGGACAGTTTACTGAATATTATGTAAAAGTGATATTACAATTAATAGTGCAAACAAAAAAGCCTCCCCAAAGGGAGGCTCATATAATTAACTTTCAGCGTTAACCTTTCGGCTTTCAGCCTTATTAAGATGCCATTTGTTTACGGATGATGTTTAACGCACCACCTGCTTTAAACCACTCAATTTGTTGAGCGTTGTAGGTATGGTTAACCGGGAACGATTCAACTGAACCATCTTTGTGGTTTAATACAACAGTTAACTGTTTGCCGGGGGCAAATTCTGTTAAGCCGGTAATGTCAATAGTGTCGTCCTCCTGGATTTTGTCGTAATCGTTGTTATCAGCAAAGGTGATACCCAACATACCTTGTTTTTTAAGGTTGGTTTCGTGAATACGGGCAAATGATTTTACCAATATGGCACGTACACCAAGGTGACGTGGCTCCATGGCAGCGTGCTCACGTGATGAACCTTCACCATAGTTTTCGTCGCCTACTACTATTGATCCAATGCCATTTGCTTTATAAGCACGTTGAGTAGCAGGAACCGGGCCGTACTCGCCGGTCAATTCGTTTTTAACGCTATCGGCAGTGTTGTTAAAGTAATTGATGGCACCAATCAACATATTGTTTGATATGTTATCCAGGTGGCCACGGAATTTTAACCATGGACCAGCCATCGAAATATGGTCGGTTGTACATTTGCCTTTTGCTTTAATCAGCAATTTAAGGCCTTTAATGTCTACACCTTCCCATGCGGCAAACGGCTCCAATAACTGTAAGCGTGCCGATTTTGGATCAACCAATACCTGTACCTGGCTACCATCTTCGGCAGGGGCCTGGTAGCCGGCATCTTCAACAGCGTAACCCTTAACCGGCATTTCTATACCCATTGGCTCATCAAGTTTAACTTGTTCGCCATTAATGTTGGTTAAAGTATCGGTAAGTGGGTTAAAAGTTAAATCGCCTGCAATAGCCAAAGCTGTTACAATTTCTGGTGAAGCTACAAACGCATGTGTGTTTGGGTTACCATCCTGGCGTTTAGCAAAGTTGCGGTTAAACGAGGTGATGATTGAGTTTTTACGTGTAGGATCGTCGGTATGACGGGCCCACTGACCAATACATGGTCCGCAAGCGTTTGCCAATACCACGCCGCCCATTTGTGCAAAGGTATCCAGGTAGCCATCACGGTCAACCGTATAACGCACAAGCTCCGATCCGGGGGTGATGGTAAATTCAGCCTTGGTAGTAAGGCGTTTATCTACAGCCTGTTTTGCGATAGATGCAGAACGGGTGATATCTTCGTAAGATGAGTTGGTACATGAGCCAATTAAGCCAACTTCTAATTTTGCAGGCCAGTTGTTTTCTTTAACAGCGGTAGCAAATTTAGATATAGGCCATGCCAGATCCGGTGTGAACGGACCGTTAATGTGCGGTTCCAGTTCGCTCAGGTTAATCTCGATAACCTGGTCAAAATATTGCTCAGGGTTGGCGTAAACTTCCTGGTCGCCGGTTAAGTGTTCAGCAACAGCATCGGCCAATTCGGCTATGTCGGCACGTTTGGTACCTTTAAGGTAAGCGGCAATTTTATCGTCATAACCAAACACCGAAGTGGTTGCGCCAATTTCGGCACCCATGTTACAGATAGTTCCTTTACCTGTAGCAGAAAGTGAGCGTGCGCCTTCGCCAAAATATTCAACAATAGCACCGGTACCACCTTTTACAGTAAGGATACCTGCTACTTTCAAAATAACGTCTTTAGCTGATGTCCATCCGGATAATTTACCGGTTAATTTAACACCAATCAACTTAGGGAATTTAAGCTCCCATGGTAAACCTGCCATAACGTCGCAGGCATCGGCGCCACCAACGCCAATAGCTATCATACCTAAACCACCCGCATTTGGCGTGTGCGAATCTGTACCAATCATCATACCGCCCGGGAATGCATAGTTTTCTAACACTACCTGGTGAATGATGCCGGCGCCGGCCTTCCAGAAACCAATACCATATTTATCAGATACTGAAGCCAGGAAATCATAAACCTCGCGGTTAATGTCAATGGCAGTATTTAAATCGGCAACGGCGCCAACTTTTGCTTGTATCAGGTGATCGCAATGTACGGTAGATGGAACAGCAACCTGCGGACGGCCAGCCTGCATAAACTGCAATAAAGCCATTTGCGCTGTTGCATCCTGCATAGCCACGCGGTCGGGTGCAAAATCAACGTAATCCACACCGCGGCCAAACGCTGTCTTAGCGTCGCCTTCTGAAAGGTGGGCGTATAAAATTTTCTCGGTTAAAGTAAGATGTTTACCAGTCGCTTTACGGGCAGCATCCACGCGGGTGCTGTAGCGGTCGTAAACTTTTTTGATCATATCTAAATCAAAAGCCATTTGTATTTGATTTTTAGGTGAAAAGTAAAAGAAATTGACACTAAAATTGATTGTCAGAAACTTAGTGCGGCGAATTTACAAAATATAACATCTAATTAATAATCAAGGTTTCGTCAATTCTTATTTGGATAGGTTCTAAATAGGTTAGGGTGTTGATTGGGTTGGAATAAGTTGATTGGGTTGGATTGAGTTGATTAGGTTAGAATAAGTTGATTCAGTTGGATTGGGTTGATCGGGTTGGAATAGGTTGATTAGGTTGGACTGTTTAATTTAATTTAATGAAATTTATAACTTAATTAACTCAATCCAACCCAATCAACCACTCACTCAACCTAACTCGTCATTTTTTTTCTTTTTGATAAAGGAGATGTAGCCGTTTAATAGTTTAAGGCATTGATCGTAGTCATTTTGAAACGATTTAAATACCGCGTCATCAACGTAGTTTTCATCTCTCGCAATAATCATGTGGTCAAGCGTTTCTGACAGTGAGCCGCGAGCGATGATGCAAAAACGGATATTATCCTGAAAATGAAAACGTCCATGGCCTTCGGCAATATTATTACCTATTGATCTCGAACAACGAATTATTTGATCCGTTAACCTGAATTTTTCCTCATTTGGAAAGCTTTTGACAATGTCAGAAATCGACATCCGTATTTTTCGGGCCTGCTTCCAAGTTTCCAGTTCGATAAATGATGCCATTTAATATTTTATTTTTTGTGAAGTACTTCCTCATAGTTAATTTTCAACCCAATCAACCCAATCAACCCAATCAACCCAATCAACCCAATCAACCCAATCAACCCAATCAACCCAATCAACCCAATCAACTCAATCAACCCAATCAACTCAATCCAACCCAAGCAACTCAAAACTATACCCCTCCTTACTCCAGGTCTCCATCGCCTTTGGCAAAACATACTTCAACCTGTCAAAGGCTTTCAAACTATCATGAAATACCACTATTGAGCCTGCTTCCGTATGTTTTATAACATTTTTAAGGCAGTCCTGCGGCTTTAGTTTGATGTCAAAATCGCCGCTCAGTACATCCCACATGATGATTTTGATGTCGGGTTTAACAGATTTTAAATCCTTTGCCTGTTGTTTTTTGATGCGGCCATATGGTGGCCGAAATAAATTAGTATGCAGTATTTTATCTGCTGAGAGAAAATTATCAACGTAGGTTCTGTTATCAGTTTTCCATCCTTTAAGGTGGTTGTAGGTGTGGTTGCCAATAGCATGCCCATCGTTAACAATTTGCTCAAAAATATCGGGATGTTTGCCTACATTGTCGCCAATGCAAAAGAACGTTGCTTTGGCATTGTACTGTTTTAAAATATTTAAAACAAATGGTGTAACAATAGGTATAGGTCCATCGTCAAAAGTGAGATAAATACAACGGTTAGTTTGGTTTACATTCCAGATAAGCTCGGGATAAAGCTTTTTTAGCAGCCAGGGAGTTTTAACCAGGTACATATTCAAAACAAAAGTTAATGTTAAATTTTCCGGTAGATAGAAAACAACACCGCAAGGTAGTAATCAGTTGCTTACCATTGTATAGAAAAACCTTATGAAACTAAAATTTATACCATCTTTTAAAGCTACTGTAATTTGCGCCATCATGTTTTCGTCGTTAAGTTTCCGGGCTAATGCGCAGGAGGTAATATCGTTGCAAAAGGCTGTTGATATGGCCCTGGAGCGTAACCTTACCATCAAACAATCGCAGTTTACCGAGGCGTTGGATGATGAAACTTTAAAACAGTCGAAATATAATCAGCTCCCAAACCTTACCGCAGGCCCGCAGGCATCATTTAACTTTGGCCGTAACATCGACCCATCTACCAACCAGTTCATCAACCAACGCATTTTTGCGTTAAATGGTACCATACAAACACAGGTAACCCTGTTTCAGGGTGGCCAGTTGCGCAATACTATCATTCAGAACCGTTTATTGCTTGATGCTGATAAGACTGCCACAGCAAAAGTAAGGAACGATCTTATTTTAAACGTGGTTACCACTTATTTACAGGTATTAACCAACCAGGATTTGGTAAAAGCGGCTCAACAGCAAATAGATGTATCTAAAATTACTTTAGATAGGGCTCAAAAAAACTTCGATGTTGGCAACCAAACGCTGGCAGATCTGTCGCAGGCTAAAGCAACTGTGTCAACAGCCGATTTGAATTATACCAATGCTCAAAATGCCTATGAAATTTCGTTGCTTACCTTAAAGCAATACATGGAAATGGCCCCGCAAACAAATATTGTTGTTGAGAAACCGGATATAAGTAAGCTGACAGACGTTCAAACATTATATAATGCCGAGGAAGTTTTAAAAAGCGCCGAATTGGTTAACCCGGATTTATTGCTGGCAGAGCAACGGGAAAAGGCTACCCAGCAGGGTATTAAAATAGCCCAGGGCAATTATTATCCAAGCGTGGTATTGTTTGGCCAGTTAGGTTCCAATTATTCAGACGCGCGTACTTTATTAGGAGGGATAACACCCACCGGCAGGATAGATACAGTTGGTTTTGTTAATGGTAACCGTAACCAGCCGGCCACAGTACCACAATATGCCGCTGTGTATAATAAATATCCGTTTTTTAAGCAGCTGAGCGATAACTTTAACCAATCGGTTGGGGTTAGTTTGCAGATACCCATTTTTAACCGTTTTAGCTCACGTACATCGGTACGCAAAGCAAAAATACAGTATGAAAACGCTAAGGTAACAACACAGTTGGCCCGTAATAACCTGAGCAAGATTATTTACCAGGCGGTATTGGATGTAAAAGCTGCCGAAAAATCATACCTGTCATATACGCAAACTTACCAGGCCAATAAAGAAGCCTTTAATATTATACAACAGCGTTATAATGTTGGTTTGGTAAACTCGCTTGACTATAATACATCGTTAACCAACCTCAATAAATCGCAGTTTGACATGATCAATGCGCAATATATGGTTGTGTTTAGGGCGAAAGTTATTGATTACTACCTGGGCAAACCAATATCATTGTAAATAAAAAAACTAAAACCGTAAATATCCAAACTCATAATCATGGGAAAAACTACTAAATATATTCTGATAGGACTTGGTTCGCTGATTGTTCTGTTGATCATTGCCAAGGTAACCGGCCTTATTGGTAAGCCGCCTTTAACCCAGGTTGCCACCGAAAAAGCTGATACACGCGTTATTAACGAAACCGTATCTGCCAGCGGCAAAATAAAACCGCATATCGAAGTTAAAATAAGCCCCGAAGTATCTGGCGAAGTGGTTGAATTGCCCATTAAAGAAGGCGACGTTGTTAAAAAAGGCCAGTTGCTTTGTAAAATCCGTCCGGACATTTTAAAGTCGGGTTACGATAGAGCCATCGCATCTTATAATACTCAAAAAGCCAGTGTGGGTAACTCTGGTCAATTGCTAAAACAAGCCCAGGCTACATTTGATAACCAGGCTGGTATATTTAAACGCAGCCAGGAGCTATATAAAAATAAGGTGCTTACCGTATCTGAATATGAAAATGCCAAAGCTGCTTATGAAGGCGCCAAAGCTTCCTTAGAAGCTGCCAAGCAAAACGTTATTGGCTCACAATATGGTTTGGCACAGTCATCTGCTTCGGTAAAAGAAGCGCAGGATAACCTGGCCAAAACAACCATTTATTCACCTGTTGATGGCGTGGTATCAAAACTATCTATTGAATTGGGCGAGCGTGTTTTAGGTACCCAGCAATTTGCCGGTACCGAGATCATGACCATATCTGACCTGAGCAAAATGGATGTTAACGTTGATGTGAACGAAAACGATATTAACCGCATTTCATTAGGCGATTCATCGAATATCGAGATTGACGCGTTTTTGGGTAAGAAATTTACAGGTGTTGTTTCTGAGATAGGAAGTTCGGCCAATGTGGTTGGTACCACTGCCGACCAGGTGACTAACTTTACTGTTAAAGTACGCATCAACGCAGATTCATACATGTCGTTATTAAAAAAATCTGCAGATAACCCGTCTCCTTTCCGTCCGGGATTAACAGCTACTGTTGACATTAACACCAACCAGGTAAAATCATTATCGGTACCTATTCAATCGGTAACCACCCGCGAGGAGAAAAAAGATCAGAACGGGCCGCCTAAAAAGGACGACGACAAGAGTAAACCATCAATTACACAGCCATCAAAAGAATACGTATTTGTGTTAACTGCAGGTAACAAGCTAAAACAAGTGCAGGTTACTACAGGCATCCAGAATGATACCTACATTCAAATATTAAGTGGCCTTAAAGGCGGCGAAGAAGTAGTGTCTGCCCCTTATGCAGCAATTACTAAAACACTTGCCGATGGGATGATTGTAGAAAAGGTTGACAAATCGAAACTGTTTAATGCCGATAATAACAACAAGGCGAACTAAGCTATAAAAGATAAAATCATTGGAGCCGCGATCTTTAATTGATCGCGGCTTTGTTGTTTTGCAGGATTTAGGATATCATCTTACTACGTGGTGTTACCTGTAACCGGTTTGAAAGCTATCCTTACTGTCATTCTGAGTAGTAAAATTTCGCGAAATTCTGAAGGGGGAATGACATCGTAAAAAGGGCTGTCATGGTGAGCTTGTCGAACCATAGTGGGCAAAGGTCTCTCCGCGCGACCCTTCGACCGGCTCAGGCTGACAGGCCCGTGCACCTCGAAAAGACAGCATGTCATGGGTAGGTACGAAGAATCTATTCTACACCATGCTTATTTCACTTATAAAGTTCCCGAACAGATTCGTGCCTCAGCATGATAGTTCTCTAAAGAAGATAATCACGCCATTACTACGAGGCACGATGACGATGGTTGAGTAACAACCCTACGCCAACCCCTGCAAACTCATTACAGCCTGATCTAAAAAATTAGGAATCAGGGTTTGTTGGGTGTGACTAATTTTATCCGGGTCGGCAAGGTGGCTCAGCATTTCCTTATATTTTACGTCGCCATGTTCGTTAATTACCTCGTCTTTTTTGTCTTCTTTTAAAAGCAGGTTTTTCATGCCATTGGCGTCGGCTTCGGGATGAAACTGGGTAGCAAATGAGTACTCGTCAAAACGAATGGCCATCATGGCGCGCGGCAGATCAATATGCGGACGCTCTTTTTCGATAGCCACCAGCTGCATATTCAATTCTTTAAACCGGTTTTCGTTCGGATTGATCACCTGCCAGCTTCTTGAATCAACTGCGTAAAATGGTTCGGCAAGGCCTTCAAATAGTGATTCGGTTAAACCGGCCCCGGTTTTATTTACCGGCAACACGCCAAACGATGGCGAACGGCGGGTGTTGATATCTCCCAGTTCGTACTTACGGCACATTAGCTGGAAAGAATGACAAACATAAAAAGAATGTTTTTTATCGATAGTGTTGGACAGATTGTGATCTTCGAGCTTGTCGGTCAGCCTGAAATATTTTTTTTCCCATTCTGTGCCCTCATGTAACGGGCTGCCCGGCCCTCCGCTTGATATGTAAATGTCAAAATCAAGGCCCGGCACTTCGCATCCCCTGCGAACATCAAAAATTTTATAAGTGATATTTAAATCGTGTTTTGCCTTATATCTGTTTAAAATATCCTGGAAACCGCGCATCCCCTCATTCGCTATCCCATCATACAAATCAAGTATAGCTACTTTTATTTCCGGTTTCGTTGTCATTCTGTCGTTATAGTCCCTTTAGTGTTTGCGATGTGATGTAATCAACCACATCCGCAAAGTTATTATTTTGCTGGTAAATGGCCAGCTGCCTGTCGGCCCCGGTACCCGTTTCCAGTATTTTATGTACATACTGCAGGTCATCACGTGAGCCAAGGTCGTCGACTACGTCGTCGACAAAATCAAGCAATTCCAAGACTAACGACCGGGTGTTTACCTCCATCTCTTTACCAAAATCAATCATTTTGCCATCGATGCCGTAACGGGCGGCCCGCCATTTATTTTCATTAATAAGCGCCCGCGAGTAGGTTATAAACTTCATGTTTTGCTGGCGGAGCTTGTATAGCTTAGCGCACAACGCCTGAAAAAGCGCTGCAAAAGCAATGGTTTCATCAACAAGCATAGGGCAATCGCAAATACGGAATTCGATGGTTTCGAAGAATGGGTGAACCCGGATATCCCACCAGATTTTTTTAGCGTTATCGATACAGTTGGTTTTTACCAGCAGCTTGATATAATTGTCATATTCTTCGATGCTGCTGAAATAATCGGGAATACCGGTACGCGGAAATTTATCAAAAACCTTGGTACGGAACGATTTAAACCCCGTGTTACGCCCTTCCCAAAAAGGCGAATTGGTTGATAAGGCATATACGTGTGGCAAAAAATAGCGTACCTGGTTGGCAATGTGGATAGCCATATCCCGCGATTGGATGCCCACATGCACGTGTAAACCAAAAATAAGGTTGGAACGGGCAGCTTCCTGCATCTCATCTACAATCTCGAAATAACGCGGATGATCTGTGATGAGCTGATGCTGCCAGTGCGAAAACGGGTGCGTTCCCGCTGCACCTATGCGCAGGCCAATATCGCCGGCAAGCATGGCCACAGTTGTGCGCAGTTTGCTTACCTCTTTGCGGGCTTCGGTGGTATTATGGCAAATATGCGTGCCTACCTCCACAACTGCCTGGTGCATTTCGGCCTTCACCTGGTCTTCGTGGATTTTTTGCGCGCTATCCACAATTTTTTGCTCGTGCGATTTTAGCTCCCTGGTTACAGGGTCAATCACCATAAATTCTTCTTCAACACCTAAGGTAAACTTGTTCATATTGGTTAAAGGGTTGGTTTGTAATATCGTCTTATCAACAGAAATTTTTGCTGATCGTTTTGGGTCATAAAAATGGTATCCTTATTTAGTTTATTAATCTTAAAAGGAGTTCCATCGCCTAAATGCAACGTGCTGTCGTTTTTATCAAGGGTCCAGGTATATTTAATCTCTCCCTCAACTCCTGTTATTTCAGCACTCGGTTTGTTATCAACAGCACTCATGAAAAACCGGGCCCGGCCGCCATTTTCAAGTTGAAAATGACCAAAATGTATACTTGTATCTTTACCGGTACCTTTTAACAACCAGATGCTATCTTTTTCACTCGTTATTAATACTTTTTCGATTTTACTACTTTGCCTGCAACTAAATAATACACAAAGTACAATTAGTAGGCATACATTTAAATTCGAATAAGCACCCTTTAATTTAAGCATATAATTTAGTTGTTGCCTTTGCCCGAGCTTTCGCCCACGGTGTATATCTTAATCACCGGTAGGTTAACAGCAATCCTAACTTAGATTATTTCTGTATTTTCTTAGCTGTTGTTTTTTTTGGAACTGCCGCTTTCTTTTTTACTTCCCCTTCTACCACAATAGCATGTTCAACTACACCCACGGATACATCCACTTTAGCCGGTTTTGCTTTTACACCAATCAGCGGTGTTTTTGCTGCCGATGTTTTTACAAACTCGCCCCAGGTAAGGTTATCCAGGCCGTTCTTTTGTTTTTTTGCGCGTTCAATGGCGTAATCGGCGGCGGTTTCAACTACCCATTCAAAGTTGTCCTGGCCTACGCTGGTAACTTCGGCATCGGGGGCGGGGTTGCAAAAGTCAATAGCGTAGGGGATACCATCGCGAATGGCAAACTCCACGGTATTAAAATCATAACCTAAAAACTGGTTAAGTTTTATTACATAATCCTTAACAGTATCTAAAAGTTTTTTGGCTGCCGGGGCTTTGCCGTGCTCATAACGCAGGTGATGCGGGTTGCGCGGCTCGTATTGCATAATGCGTACGTGCTTGCCGCCAATGCAGTAGCAGCGAAAGTAATCGTCGAAAACAACCTCTTCCTGCAGCATCATTACATATTGTTTGGTTTTGTTGTATTTATCAAAAAAGTCTTCTTTATCCTCCAGTTTATAAACCTCTTTCCAGCCGCCGCCATCAAAGGGCTTCATATAGGCTGGGAAACCAACGTAGTGGAAAATGCCATCCCAATCAAGTGGGTAGGCCAGGTTGCGGAACGATTTGTCGGTAGTATCATCGGGCAACTCTTTTGAGGGTAGTATCACCGTTTTAGGCACCGGTACCCCAATTTTTACAGCCAGCGCATTATTAAAAAACTTCTCATCGGCGCTCCACCAAAAGGGATTATTGATAACAGCAGTACCGCAAATAGCGGCATTTTTTAATGCTGCGCGATAAAAAGGAACATCCTGCGAAATACGATCGATAATAACAGCATAATCCAATGGCTCGGCCTGCATCACCTTATCAATGCGTACAAATTCCGCCGATATGTTTTTCTCTGCCTTCTGGTTTATCCTATCCACAAAAGCTTGTGGGAACGAATTTTCCTGTCCGAATAAGATGCCTATTTTTTTCATTATGTATATGTTTTTTGGTAGTTGTAGCTTTTAAATCAATAATTATTTTATAGTTGATAAATAATGCGGAAACATCTCTTTCCAAATCGGCCAATCGTGGCTGGCATTCGGGCGGATATCCAACCAATGCTTAATGCCTTTTTTGTTTAGTATGTTTGATAACTGTATGTTATAATCTTTACAAATGTCGTGTTCAGATGTACCCAGGATGATGTTGATGTTCCATAAGTCGCCCGCGTTGCTGCCGGGCAAATAATCTACCGGGTTGTTGTAAAAAATATCGTCGTTATAAAAGCCGTCGGTAAACATTTTGATATCAAAGGCGCCGCCCATAGTAAAAAGGTGCGCCACTTTCTCGGGGTGTTTAAAAGCAAAGTTTGCTGCATGGTAACCGCCAAAGCTGCATCCGGCAACTGCTACTTTACCAATGCCGGTTTCGTGCATAGCCCAGGGCGCCAGCTCATGTAAAAGCATTTTATCGTACCAGCTGTAGTTTCGGGCGCGGTCTGCGGGGTGGATGCCCTTATCATACCAGGTTCTGTCGTCTAATGTATCGGGGCAATAAATCTTCACCAAGCCTTCGTCTACAAACCATTTTACGCTATCAATCAGCCCAAAATCTTTGTTTTGGTGATAGCGCCCTTTGGTAGTAGGGAATAGGATGACAGGAAAACCACGGTCGCCAAATACCAGCATTTCTACATGCAGGTTTAGATTTGGCGAGTACCAGCGATGATATTTTTCGATCAAAATGAGCAGTTTAAGTTTTTAAATGATGTAAGTTAAGTGCTTTAACTGAAAAAGGCAACTAACTGATAAATTAATACGTTAGCGTAATAATTTGAAAACATAGCGTACTTTTGTGCCCTTTAAAATTAACATAAGATGAATTGGGGCTGGGTTGAAACAGAGATGACGATAATAGAAAAAACGATAACGATAAATTCTGCCTTGCTTAAAAGAGAGGTATTATGCACGCTATTAATACCCGATGAACAGGAAATTGCCGAGCAGTTAAACCTGTTATTACTGAACGATGGACAAGAGCTGGAAAACCTTTCCCTTAACCAAACTCTGGAACAACTATATAACGCCAACCGCATAAAACCATTGTTGGTGGCAGCCGTACACGCCGGAGAAGATAGGCTGCAGGAATATGGTGTAGCCGGCCGGCCCGATTTTAAAAAGCGGGGCGCTAAAGCTGATATTTATACTCAATTTATAATAACTGAATTGCTGCCACAGATAAAAGCCGGAACAGATATTCACGAATTTGAAAGTACAGCCTTTGCCGGTTTTTCTTTAGGGGGATTATCGGCATTTGACATTTGTTGGAACAACGCGGATGTGTTTGATAAGGTAGGGGTGTTTTCAGGCTCGTTTTGGTGGAGAAGTAAGGATTTAGCTAAGGGATATACTGACAACGACCGGATTGCGCATACTTTAATCAGAGAAACCGAAGGTAAGCCCGGTTTAAAGTTCTGGCTGCAAACAGGCACCAAAGACGAAACCAGCGACCGCAATAAAAACGGGATTATAGATGCGATTGACGACACCATTGACCTGATTAAGGAACTGGAGGCAAAAGGCTATTCGCGTCCTGCGGATATTCAATATGTTGAAGTAGTTGGCGGCAGCCATAACACTGAAACCTGGGGTAGGGTAATGGGTAAGTTTTTGTGTTGGGCGTTTGGGAGATAGGATAGGTGTAATAGTGGTCGAAATAAGAAATAAAGCGATATTAAATCCAGATCATTACCACCCTTTGGTAATGAAATTGTTAAATCTGTCACTATAACTTGACTGCGTTTTAAATTCTCATATATTAAACGTACCTTTGCGCCAAATTTATAGGGGCATATTTCATGCAAAAAATAAGAAACATTGCGATTATCGCACACGTTGACCACGGTAAAACTACATTGGTTGACAAAATTTTACACAGTTGCGCCATCTTTCGTGATGGTCAGGAAACTGGTGAATTAATATTGGACAACAATGACCTGGAACGTGAGCGAGGTATCACCATCGTATCAAAAAACGTTTCGGTAAGGTATAAAGACGTTAAGATAAACATCATAGATACTCCTGGTCACGCCGATTTTGGTGGCGAGGTTGAGCGTGTATTGAAAATGGCTGACGGTGTATTGCTACTTTGCGATGCCTTTGAAGGTGCTATGCCTCAAACACGCTTTGTAACCCAAAAGGCTTTGGCTTTAGGCTTAAAACCAATTGTAGTTGTAAACAAAGTAGATAAAGAAAACTGCCGCCCGGAAGAAGTTTACGAACAAATATTCGAATTGTTCTTCAACCTTGAAGCAACTGAAGATCAGCTGGATTTTCCGGTTATCTACGGTTCATCAAAACAAGGCTGGATGAGCACCGACTGGAAAACACCTACAGATAATATTTTCCCGTTGATGGATGCTATCTTAGAGAACATTCCTCCTGCACCTATTGCCGAAGGTACTTTACAAATGCAGATCACCTCTTTGGATTATTCGTCATTCGTAGGTCGTATTGCTATCGGTCGTGTGGCACGTGGTACCATCAAAGAAAACCAGCCGGTATCTTTAGTAAAACGCGATGGCACCATTCAAAAATCACGCATTAAAGAGCTTTATACCTTTGAAGGTTTAGGTAAAGTACGCGCTACAGAAGTTAGCTCGGGCGATATCTGTGCTGTAGTTGGTATTGAAGGTTTTGATATTGGCGATACCATTGCCGATTTTGAAAAACCAGAGCAACTGGCAGTTATCAAAATTGATGAGCCTACCATGAACATGTTGTTCACCATCAATACTTCACCTTTTTTTGGTAAAGAGGGTAAATTTGTTACATCGCGCCACTTACGTGACCGTTTGTACAAAGAGATGGAAAAAAACCTGGCGCTTAAAGTTGTTGAAACCGAATCGCCTGATTCATACCTGGTGTACGGTCGTGGTATCCTTCACTTATCAGTACTCATCGAGACCATGCGTCGCGAAGGTTACGAATTGCAGGTAGGCCAGCCGCAGGTTATCGTTAAAGAAATTGACGGTGTTAAATGCGAGCCGGTTGAAACGCTTATTGTTGATGTACCTGGCGATGTTGCAGGTAAAGTAATTGAGCTGGTAACACAACGTAAAGGCGACCTGTTGGTGATGGAACCTAAAGGTGATTTACAACACCTGGAGTTTGATATCCCGGCACGTGGTATCATTGGTTTACGTAACAACGTATTAACCGCTACAGGTGGCGAGGCTATTATGGCACACCGCTTTAAAGCATACGAGCCATGGAAAGGTACTATCCCAGGCCGTTTAAATGGTGTTTTGGTATCTATGGATACAGGCAAAACCACTGCTTTCGCAATTGATAAATTACAGGACCGTGGCAGGTTCCATGTTGATCCGGGAGTTGATATTTACGAAGGACAGGTATTAGGTGAGCACATCCGCGATAACGATTTGGTTATTAACTTAACCAAAGGCAAGCAATTAACCAACATGCGTGCATCTGGTAGCGATACCAACGTGCGGATTGCGCCGGCCATCAAATTCTCGTTAGAAGAATCAATGGAATACATCCAGGCTGATGAGTACATCGAGGTTACGCCGCAAAGCATCCGTTTACGTAAAATCTACCTGAACGAAAACGAGCGTAAAATTAACGCTAAGAAATTCACAAGCCAATAATTTGGTGGATGAATTATAATATTGAGAGAGGCAAGCTTAGGTTTGCCTCTTTTTTTTAACAATAATTAATGCGATACCTAAGTTATTTGCTTTTGTATATTTTTGTAAACATGGCTACATGCTCGATAATGCCCGAATGCCTGCCGTTTTTAATTTGATAAGCTGATGCAGAAAAATAAAATTGAAGGTGTGGTAGTTCTATATCAGCCTGATATTTCGGTTGTTGGTAATATCAAATCATATATTGATGGTTTGGAGCATTTGTACATTATTGATAATTCTGGCGAGACCGATTTAAGTATTATTAACGGGCTAAGCGCCATTTCTAAATGCGTATATATAAAAAACCAAACCAACAAGGGCATCGCTAATGCCTTAAACCAGGGTGCAAAGCTGGCCATCGCTAACGGAGCCGATTGGTTGCTCACGATGGATCAGGACAGCAAATTTGAGCCGGGTGATATTTTACGGCTAATTGAATTTGCAATACAGCAGGATGACGAGTTTACTGGTATTGTATCGCCATTTCATCAAACCAATGTTTCTGTTAAGCCGGCAACTCATGATGATGTGGTGCTAACAACCATGACATCGGGAAACCTAATTAGTCTGTTTGCTTACCGGCAGATTAACGGTTTTGACGAACGATATTTTATTGATGCGGTTGATTGGGACTACTGCCTGCGCCTAAATATGCATAACTTTAAGGTGCTAAGGCTTAATACTGTACACCTTTCGCACGGCCTGGGCAACGCAACCAAACACCAATCGCCTGCGGGCTACCAAATAACCGCGCTTAATTACAACGAGATAAGGCGGTATTATATTACAAGAAATAAACTAATGTTTATATTCAAGTACTGGCGGCATTATCCCAACTTTTGTTATAATGTATTTTTAAGCATGTTTAGAGATCTGAGGCATGTTTTATTATATGAAAAGCATAAGATGATAAAACTCAGGTTTATGCTAAAAGGATGGCTGCATTTTATCACTAAAAAGACAGGTAAGCTTCAATAGCAGCATTTTATTCTTCTCCCAGTTACCCAACTTGTTAATTAATGCTGTTTTTTTATTGGCGTCTAAAAGAAAGCCAAAAACATGTATTGAGCATACTAATGCTGAAAATAGGCATGGACTTTTATTAAATACCGGCTTATTCTCCTAACCCGGGAAGCTTTCAGTATGGAACACAGCAAAATCAATACCCTGGGCCGCCCACACACCGCATTCATTAGAGCCAGATTATATCCCGATCCATCCTTGTTGATCCGGTTTTTGTAATTAGGTTGTATGGGTGTGATATTTGAAAACGAAGAAAGTTCCTTTTGTTTCTTCGCCTGGCACCCTTAGTGTTGTATGAATATTGATTATGCCTATATTTGCGGCTTAATTTACTGCGATACCCTCTATATTTATCTAATGACCTTTAAAGAAAAGCTAAACTGGGAAATAAAGTACATTACAACGCTATCTAAAACCCCAATGCGTTTAGCGCAATATTTGTACTCGAAATTTCGTACCAAATTGGGTTCGTTGAATAAAATATCCTATTTATACCGCGAAAAAAGAGGACTCGAAATTGGTGGGCCAAGTCCGATATTCGGAGCTAAAGGTTATATACCTGTTTATCCTTTGGCCAAACAGGTTGATGGGGTCAACTTCAGCAACAACACCGTGTGGGAAAACACGATAAAAGAGGGGCCAACTTATAGTACAGGTGCAAATTTGGTTGGGCATCAATATATTTTAGATGGTATCGACCTGAATCCTATAGCTTCCTCATCGTATGATTTTATCTTATCCAGCCACAGCCTGGAACATATTGCCAACCCAATAAAGGCGCTAAAAGAATGGCTCAGAGTATTAAAAACCGGCGGGGCGCTTACACTCATCTTGCCGAATCCAAAATATACCTTTGATCATAAACGGCCTATCACTAAACTGCAGCACCTGATTGACGATTATAATAAAAATACTGATGAAAATGATTTAACACATCTTGATGAGGTACTAACCTTACATGATTTTGAACGCGATGGGGGAGTGACCGATATGGACCAATTTAAACAACGTTGTTTAGATAATATTAATAATCGCTGTATGCACCAACATGTGTATAACCTCGATCTTTTAACCCAGATATTTAATTACCTCAACGTTACCGTACTTATTACCGATTCATCTTTCCCACATCATTTAACCATTGTCGGCATTAAGCAATAGCCTGATTTTAATGCCATAAGCCAGCGCCGGTACTTTTATAACAGACAGATTTTTTTTTAAGCTTGTGGCGGAAGGGCTATTTCAAATCAGTTTCTTCAGGTGTCAGTTGTAAAGCCTTTTATCGCTGTACTGCGATAAACATCGAAATATAGCCTCGTATAGGTAAATAACGGTTCTTTACAATATCATTTGCCGGTGTTTTGCCCGCTCATGAATAAGCCATCCTAAAATATTTATAAATCAACTTTTGCAATTAACGCAAATCGGATACCAGATTGTTAGGGATTTGTACAGTAGCGTCCACCTTGAAAAATGCTACTATACAGTGGACACTGCAATTGTTTGATAAATTAAAACATGTTAGTTATTAGTGATAAAATGATAATTTTGACGACCGATGTCAGGCTTAGAAAATAGTGTATGTATCTTAACTGTTACTTATGGCGATAGGTGGCGGTTTCTGGAAAAAGTACTAAAACGCGTACTTGCCTATGATCAAATAACGCAGGTGATTGTTATTGACAATGCTTCGGCATATAGTGTGACAGATGAAGTAAAAAAACTGGAAGACAGTAGAATAATTGTTATAAGTAATACCGAGAATACAGGATCAGCAGGGGGGTATAAAACGGCGATTGAACATGCCGTAGAAAACACCCAAGCCGATTTTTTTTTCCTGCTTGACGACGATAACCTGCCCGGTGCCGATGTGCTTACCAAGCTGCTGACAGAATGGCAAAGTATTGAAGGTGCCGACAACAAGAAGGCTCTGTTTTGCCTTCGCGAAGACAGAATACAACACGTAAAAATAGCCAAAGGAGAAAATTCTCTTCGCTACCTGACTTTTAACGATTTTATGGGATTTAATGTTTTCAGGATATTAGCTAACCAATATCGTAAGTTGAACTATAAATTTCAGAAAGATGGGCCGTATAAAAGCCGGGTTCAGATGCCATACGTTCCTTATGGGGGATTATTGCTTCACAGAACAATAATTAATGATATTGGGTTTCCTGATGAAAGGCTGTTTTTATATGTCGACGATTCTGAGTACACTTATCGTATTACCAAAAATAAGGGCATTATCTGGCTAATACCTCTATGCAAGATAGTTGATATTGACAAATCGCAAGGATTAGATTATAAGCGAAGGCCCTTTCACTCTCATTTACTTGATCAATGGAATTTCCGAACATATTATCATGTCAGAAACCGCATGTTTTTTTACTCCAATAACTTTATCAGCAATATGCTGGTTTTTAAACTGAACAAAGGGTTGTATTTAAGCTATCTGAAAGTGATAAGTTTGATAAGTTCGAAAAGGGAAGCGTACTCAAAATTATTGGTAGCGATAAAGGATGGGCTCGGGGGGAAATTAGGTAAAGCAGGTAACGAAAAGTTTTAGCAGGCCAGCTTTTAAACAACAGGACTCTTTTTAGTAAATATTTGTTAAACAATTCAGCTTTATAAATACCGTGCATGGGCATTGTTAAAAAAAACGCTTATAAAAATACACTTATAACTTATACCGGTATGGTTATAGGTTATATAAACTTGGTTTTATTGTACCCTATTTATTTAAGCACTAAGGAATATGGCTTATTTAACTTAATTGGCGGTATAGCCATTTTATATTCAATTATCGCATCGTTGGGTATCCCTAATATTATTGCCAGGTATTTTGCCTATCACCGTACAGAAGACCGCGAGCATAAAGGTTTTATGCATTGGGCGGCAATGGTTTCGTTAATTGGCTTTATAGCGGCAACGTTGCTTTTTATAGTATTTAAGCCAGTTATTGTTGCCAGTTATATCCAAAAATCGCCATTGTTTTTAAAATATTATTATTACCTGATACCGCTTACTTTTTTTACCATTTGCTTTAATTTTCTTGAAATGACAGGAAGGGTTATTTACCAAACTGTTTTTTCGGGCCTTTTAAAAGATGTTCTTTTGCGGCTTTTTACTACAGTAGGTATTTTAATGCTTGCAGTAAAGTGGATCGATTTTCAGGGATTTATAATTTTATACGTTTTTATTAACTTTTTAGTATCTGTTATGCTGTTAATCAGCATAGCTGCGTCCAAAAAAATATCAATCAAACTAAAAAGACAAAGTATCTCGAAAATAAACAGTAAAGAACTTATAACTTATGGTTTGTACACTTTAATATCGACTACGATATATGTACTGCTGCAGAAAGTAGATATAATTATGCTAAGTTCAATGTCCGGGCTGTCTGAACAGGGGGTTTATAGTTTTTTCTTTAATATAGCCGTAGTTATAGGGGTTCCGGCGCAAGCGTTAAGCCGTACAACCTATCAAATAGTAACCGACTCCTGGAAATCAAAAGATATGCCCACTATTGCCGGCCTTTATTATAAAACTTCTATTATACAATTGGTTGTTGGCTTGCTGTTGTTTATTGGTATTATTATTAACAGAGATAATTTGACAGGTATTCTTCACAAAAAAGAATATAGCGATCACTTTAACGTGTTTATCATAATAGGTTTAGGATTTTTGGTTGATATTACCGGGGGCTTAAATACCGCTATTATTGCGGCATCTCATAAATACCGCCTGGCGATGGGCTTTGTTATTACTTCAGGAGTAGTATGCGTAATTTTAAACTACCTGCTTATACCCAAATTCGGAGGTGCCGGCGCCGCTTTGGCATACCTGATAACGATGACTGCTTTTAATTTGGGCAACTGGTTTTATATTAAGGTGCGGTTTAAAATGCAGCCATTCCATTATAAACACCTGGTGGCTGTAGTTATTGCGCTTGTAAGTTTTTTTGTGGGGAAGTACTTTTGGCGTATGCCCAATTTATACCTGGATATAGCGGTACGCAGTGGAGTAACAACCCTGATTTATATATTGATGACATATTATCTTCATGTTTCTGATGATGTGAATGAAAAAGTAGATTCGGTACTAAAAAGAGTGGCTACAATTAATAAACGCAATTAGCTATAAGTTTACCTTTTTGTTTAAAAACTTAAGCTATAATTTTACCTTCGTAAACAATGCAGGAGTCAATTATAAGCGGCGATTACAAAACCGCCTACGATAAATTTTATCAAAAGCACGATGAGGCATGGCGTATGCTGGGTGCCAAATACAAAGCGCGGCATATTGTGGATGTGTGCAAAGGCCTTGCTTTTGCCAAAGTATTGGAGGTAGGCGCCGGCGATGGCAGTATCTTGAAAATTTTGTCTGACAATAATTTTGCCGCCGAATACCATGCTGTCGAGATTTCGGAAAGCGGGGTTAGCTATATTCAATCGCGCGAAATAAAAAACCTCAAATCTGTGCAGGTATTTGATGGCTACAAATTGCCTTTTGCAACAGATAGTTTTGATTTGATCATCCTGTCGCATGTGTTGGAGCATGTAGAGCATGAACGCATGCTGCTGCGCGAGATAAAACGTGTGGCAAAACGTTGTGTTATTGAGGTTCCACGCGATTATAAAGCAGGAGTTGATGCACGGATAAAGCACTTTTTGGCTTACGGGCATATCAATGTATATACGCCAAGTTCTCTGCGTTACCTGTTAAGTACCGAAGGTTTTGAGATAGAGAATGACCTGACATCGATGATTGAGCCCGAGGTTACCAGGTTTAATACCTACGTTAATCAAAAGAAAACCAAAAGCTTGCTGAAAAATATAAGCATAGCAGCCGAATATTCGGTTAAGCAAGCTCTAAGTAAATTGATGGGAAAAAAGGTACGCGAGCAATTTGCCAACGCTTATACCGTTTTGTGTAAGAAAGCCGACCATCAACCCGAATTGTTCTGACTTTTAACGTGATCGATGCAAAAACTTGCCCCAATAGCCCTGTTTGTATATAACCGGCCCGATCATACACGCCGTACCATTACCTATCTTAAAAAAAATGTGTTGGCAGATGAATCGCGGCTATACATTTTTTGCGATGCGCCAAAAACTGAAGCCGACCGTGCTAAAGTTGAGGAAGTAAGACAAGTGGCTAATGAAACCACAGGATTTAAAACCGTAAAAGTTATTTTGCGCGATCATAATTTGGGCCTGGCCGAATCCATCATCAGCGGGGTTACCCAGCTGGTAAATGAGTTTGGTAAGGTGATAGTTTTTGAAGACGACCTGTTATCGTCGCCTTACACCTTAGAATATTTTAACGAAGCGCTTAGCCGTTACCAGCATGAAGAAAAAGCGATGCACATAGGTGCGTACATGTTCCCGCTGGCCGATATAACCTTGCCCGAAACATTTTTTCACCCTATAGCCACCAGTTGGGGCTGGGCCACCTGGGACAGGGCATGGAAAAACTTTGAACCTGATATTGACAAGTTGATAGCAGGTTTCGACAAAAAAAAGATCCAGCAATTCTCTATAAACGGCGCAGGGAATTTCTGGAAACAGATGCTTGAATTTAAGGCGCGTAAAAACAACTCATGGGCCATACGCTGGTATGCATCTATGTTTTTAAAAGGCGGTGTTGCACTGCACCCCTCGCATTCTTTGGTTCATAACATTGGGCATGACGGCACTGGTGTACACTCCAACATTGAGCATATGTACGGCGTGAGCATAGCGCAAAATCCGATTAAAAATTTCCCGTTTGAGGTAGTAGCTGATCTGAAAGCCCATCAGGCCATCTGGCATTTTCTGAAAAACCGCAAAGGGACTTTATTGCAGCGTTGTATACGTTTGATAAAACAATGGCGGGTAAAGTACGTAGCAAAAAAATAACCCTGATCTCTAATTAACTAATCACTGATTTCCGGCTTCAGCTTTTACCACGATATAAGGCGACATCAGCTTACTTTCCACCGGTACAACCTTACTGATCATCTTTCCAGCCAGCCAAAGCGCCTTAACAAAACCCTTTGTAATTGCGGATTGATGCGCCTTATTTTCCAGCCAGATGGAGAACCCGCCATGGTAATAAGCCTCTACATTTTTTAAACCCAACTGGCGGCAATATTCGGCCAGCAGGGTTGGGTTCATGCTGGCAATGTAATGCTTGTCGTAGTTTTCGCGGTCAAAATTGCGCTGCACCCATCCGTTAACACCGGTAAAATTGGGCAGCGTAATAAAAAGCGTGCCGGCGGGTTTCAAAAACGGAAGATGGGTGGCAATAATGCCCTTGGTATCGGCAAAATGTTCTATCAAACCGAATGATAGCACCATGTCATATTGCTCGGCGGGAATGTAATTAAACAGGTCGGCCTCAATAATATTGATATCATCCCGGTTCATTCCGTTGGCAGCGAGCAATTGGTTTACCAGGTCCCGGTGTATAAAGTAATCGAGCAGGGTGGTATTTAACTGTTGATATTTTTTAAGGTAAATAGCGTAATAGCCCGGGAAACCGCCCAGCTCAATAGCTGTTTTTGTGTTTTTTTGTTTGATGATCTTTGCCAGGATATTACCAAAAACATAATCGGGTTTTATACTGAAGATGAGGCCTATCCTTGACTCCCAAAATGATTTCCAAAACGCGCGGTCGGTTAACTTATTCTCCATTTATCAGGTCAGCCTCCTAAATATTTTTCTCTAAAATTCTTGCCGGGTTACCCACGACGGTACAATTGGTGGGTACACTTTTAACTACTACGGACCCCGAACCTATGATCACGTTATCGCCAATTTCAATATCGCCGACAATTATGGCGTTAGCGCCAATGTCAACATTATTGCCTATGCGCGGGCAGCGGGTAAAACCGCCGTCGGCCAGTTTTTTGTGGCCTATCGTAACCGAGTTGCGCAGCACGCAGTTATCGCCCAAAATTACTCCTTGATTTACTACCAGCGCATGCCCGTGATAAACAATGAGGCCCTTGCCGGCCTGTAGCTTGCGCGGCAATTCAATGCCCCAAACCCAATCAACCATGTAGCGGTACCAAAGCAGGTAGGGATAAAGCAGTATTTTGGCTATCATACTGCGGTTTATTAATGATGCCAGCCTGAATAAAAACAGCACCAGTTGCCCCTTAAAATTATTACGGTTGGCTTTGCGATCCTGAAATAAGTAGGCTATTGCGTTCATTAATTCAATTAAAATGGATGTCACCCCGAGCTCGTCGAAGGGTAGAGCGCAAAGGCCCGCCCGCATATCCTTCGACAAGCTCAGGATGAAAACGCGCTTCTCCCCAAAAGTAAAATTTTTTCTGAATAATAGTTTAGTCTTCCGGCCTTTTCCTGGGTGTTTCAGGTTTTTTACTATACTTGTACTAAATGAAAGTAACGCTCATCAACACGTCAGATGCCGGAGGCGGTGCGCCTGCAGCAAGCGCGCGCCTGCTCAACGCACTCAGACAAAACGGTGTTGATGCGCAAATGCTGGTACAGTATAAAAAGACCGGCAATAGCGCTGTAACGGGGATTGTAAAAGATACCGCGAGCAAACTAAAGGCAAACTACCTCTTTTTGGCCGAGCGGATACCCTTTATACTTTTTGATGAAGAAGATAAAACGGTGCGTTTTGCGTTTTCGACAGCAAATGCAGGAACCAGCATAGTTGATCACCTGTTGATAAAAGAGGCGGATGTACTGCATCTTCACTGGACAAACTCCGGCTTTCTTTCATTCACTGATTTAACCGAACTCATTAATACAGGTAAACCCATTGTGTGGACCATGCATGACATGTGGACGTTTACCGGTGGCTGTCATTACTCCGGCGCGTGTACTCGCTTTGAACAGGAATGCGGTAATTGCCCGTTTTTGCGTGATCCTGATCCTAATGATCTGTCTCACAAAGGTTGGAAGCGTAAAAAAACTATGTATACAGGGGCAAAGAACCTCACTTTTGTTGGTTGCAGCCAATGGTTAACCAGCGTGGCTAAACAAAGCTCGCTCACCGGGCGGTTTATTATGCGTGCCATTCCTAATCCCATTAACGTCGAAGTGTTTTCTCCGCAGGATAAAATTTTTGCCCGCGCAAAACATGGCGTTAGCGCCGGTGCAAAAGTGATTTTGTTTGGCGCGGCAAATATTAATGACAGACGCAAGGGTATTACCTACCTGGTGGAGGCCCTGCATTTATTAAAGGAAGACAGCCCGGAAAACGTTGAGATAGTGATATTCGGTAAGAACAGGCATTTTGATGTGACAACGCTCCCGTTTGCGGTTCATCAGCTTAATATTATTACAGACGAGGCCCGACTGGCTGAAGTATATAGTATGGCAGATGTATTTGTTACCACATCGCTTGAGGATAATTTGCCCAATATGGTAATGGAAGCCATGGCCTGCGGTACGCCCGTGGTGGCGTTTAACACCGGCGGCATTCCTGAAATGGTAGATCACATGCAAAACGGCTACCTGGCGCCTTTAGGTTCGGCACAAGGTATTGCAAATGGCATAGCTGCTATCATGACTACTGATCATGTTCTACTGGCGCAAAATGCCCGGCAAAAAGTGCTGGATAACTACACCAATAAACGGGTTGCTGAACAATACATTCAGCTTTACAACTCCATATTACAAGCATGATCCAAAACACTCAGCCGGGATTAACAGTGATTACCGTGGTTTATAACAACGTGCAGGATATTGAGCGCACCATGCTGTCGGTGCTGGGGCAAAGCTACCCTGCAATTGAGTATATTGTTGTTGACGGCCAATCAACCGACGGCACTTTACAGGTCATTGAGCAATACAAACCCAAACTTGCAAAACTAATAAGCGAAAAAGACAAAGGTATTTATGATGCCATGAACAAAGGGTTGGCGTTGGCTTCTGGTGACTACGTTATCTTCATGAATTCTGGCGACGAGTTTTTTGATGCAGACACTGTAGCCACTGTTTTTGCCGCAGCTGATAATGCCGATATTTATTACGGCGAAACCGAAATGATAGCAGGCAACGGCGAGAGCTTAGGCCAGCGCCGACATAAGGCCCCGGAAAAGTTTACGTGGCGCGGGTTCAAATACGGCATGAGTATTAGTCACCAGGCTATTTACGTAAGGCGGGCATTAGCCGAGCCTTACGATATGCAATATCAGTTAAGTGCAGACATTGAATGGATCATCCGCGCCGCAAAAAAAGCAAAAAAGATAATAAACGTAAACAGGTATGTTGCCAAATACCTGGTAGGGGGGATGTCTAAAAAAAAGCATCGGCAAAGTTTGCAGGAGCGTTTTGCTATTATGAAGCGATATTATGGATTAATTCCTACGATTTTAAACCATTTCGTTATAGCTTTCAATTTGGCGTGGTATTGGCTGAAAAATAAGCGGACAAACGATTGACATTAACAAAAAAGCGATGAACTGTCTGCCCATCGCTTTTTCATACAAGATTCAAAATTTTATTAAGCCTTTTTTGTAGCCGGCTTGGCAATCGTTTTCTTTTTTGTTTCGCTATACGCTGCTCCACCAAGAGCCAATACCAGCAGGATAGATCCTGCTAATGATATATTCTCGCCTGCATAATAAGACGTAGGGTGGAAAACAAATTCAATTTTGTGATTGCCTATCGGAATCACAGCAGCACGTAACAGGTAATCGGCCCGGAAATAAGGCTCTTCTTTGCCGTCTATAAACATTTTCCATCCTTTATCATAATAGATCTCGGAGAACACGGCTACCTGTGCCGCAGTTGAGCCACTTTCATACGTGAGGTGTTCCGGCGTATAACTTGTTAGTTTTATGGTTGATGAAGCATCAGTTCCTACTGATTTTCCATCAATCATACTTTTGTATTGTTTATCAACAATGGCTTCGTCTTTTGGCGAAAAGCTGCTGATGGCTTGCATTTCCTGGTCGGCGTTATCGGCGAATTTTACGCTCTTCACAAACCAGGCATTTCCGCAAGCCGTGGAATTGGCCTGCATACCCGCATTTCCGGTTTTAGGATCTGCGGTAATAATATACTTGGTATTCAGCATATCAAGCACATCGTGGTTTACACTTTTGGTAAATTGGTTTTCAATCAATTCATCAAACCGTCTTAGCCTGGCCGAGTGGAAACCGCCTACTGTTTTGTAGAAATATGATGAATGCGAATCATGAAAAGGATCGCCGGATGTCATGTCAAATACGCGGAAGTTAGGATCGGTATCTTTCATGATAAATTGATCAACCTCACGCGGTGTATATTGTTGCTCCAGGTCGGATTTGGCTACAAAATTGGCATCTTTAAGGTAGCGTTTATCAACGCTCCACATATCAATTATAACAATAACAGCCAATAGCAGGGCAGCAATATTCGCTTGAATTTTTTGTTTGATAATTAACCATAACAAACCGGCTGTTAACAACACGAAAACTAACGAACGAATGGCATCCGCACGCTCCAAACTCACCCGGTCATCCACTACGGCGTTGGCAACCGAGTTTGCCATCCCTGTATCACCTTTAAAAATTTGTGTAAGGTTAGCCACAAACGCCTGGTGTTCATCTGCCCTAAAGCTCAATAGCGCCTGCGGAATGGCTATCATCAGTAATAATAAACCGCCGGTAATGTAAAAGGCGATTTTAGCACGCTTTAAAATAAATGCTTTATCGGTATTGGTGATAACTTCGTTCACTGCAAGTAAAGCCAGGATAGGGAAACAAAATGCCGCTATCACCAGTGTCGACTCAACCGCCCTGAACTTGTTGTACATGGGTACGTAGTTGAAAAAGAAATCGGACAGGAAAGGCAGGTTTTTGCCAAAAGACAATAACATGCTCAGTAATACTGCTCCTAAAACCCACCATTTAATACGGTTTTTAACAATCAGCAGCCCTAAAATGAACAGGAAGCATATGGCAGCCCCAAAATACCACGGGCCAAATGTACTCGGCTTATTACCATAGTACATTGATTGTGCAACAAAACCCTGTGCCTGGCCTGCATCAACACCTTTATCGGTTAATATTTTTACTGCTTTGGAGTCGTCATCAACAACTGTGCTGCTGCCACCGCCATAGGCGTTTGGTACCAAAAAGGTAAGGCACTCGCCAACGCTCTGGCTCCAGGTATAAGCATAATCTTTATCCAAACCATGGTTAGGGCCCGCTGTGCCTTTGGCAGTTAAATTTGCTTTGCCCCTGATGGTATATTGGCTATATTCATAAGTGGTCCACAATATACTTGCATTTACCGCGATGGCCAACACAATACCGGCCACCAAAAAGCCTATCGATTTTAAAAATGGCTTGGTTTGCTTGTCTTTTATAGCGTGATAAAGTTCGATACCCAATAATATAGCTATAGATAACAACAGGTAATAAGTCATTTGCACGTGGTTACTGCGGATTTCCATAGCAAGGAAAAATGCTGTAAGCGAAGCGCCCAAAAGGTAGCGGCCACGTAGGGTTAAAATAATGCCTGCCAGCAAAGGGGCAAAAAATGCTATAGCATAAGCCTGGTTACTATGGCCCGCGGTGATATAGATGAAGTTATATGACGAAAATGCAAAAGCTATTGCCCCTGCTGCCGCCAACCAGGGCGAAAGCCGCAATACGCTGAATAGCAGGTAGGCTCCCAGCAAATAAAGCAATACCGTATCAACCGGGTTGGGGAACACGGTTTTCAAAACGCTAATCACATGTGTTGTGAGGTTTAATGGGAATGCGGCCCAGATTTGATAGGCAGGCATCCCGCCAAACATCTGATTGGTCCATAACGGCGCTTTACCGGTTGCCGCCCTAACATCGTTAATCTCTTTTTGCATGGACTGCGCCTGAGATACGTCGCTTTGAAATAAAACCTTGCCCTGTGTTAACGGAGTGATGAAATAAGCAAAGGAAATTGCTATAAAAATTGCCGCAATAATGAGGTGAATACTATTGCGCTTGAACCAGTTATTCATTTATATTTTTTGAAATGGATATTAATTCCTCAAAAATAGAAATTTGAACGGGAATAGGAATTATTAGTTGTAAAGGAATTGCTTAACAGTTTCAGGAACGGCCGCGCATTACAAAAAAGAAAATAACCATGATAATCAAACTTAAAACATACGCTATTACCTGTGCTTTGTTGTAATCTTCCCGATACTTACGGATATTAAAAAAGTTATAAACCGCCAGTGCGCCAACCACCACCCAAAAAAAAGTATGGATTTTGGCAGCAGATACAAACAACTGGGTAGCTACGGCAAAAACAATAAAGTTTGCAATGATCAGGGTAATTGATTCCGGTGTATTATTGTGGTTTGGGCGTCGTTTGTATACTTCGTCTGGCAACATACGGGGTTATTTTACTTCTTCATAATCAACAAACTCACCTTCGGTATCCGGTAACTTACCTTTTTTGCCTTCGGGAATATAGTCAACCTTTACAGTGCCTTCCGGCTTTCTTTGCTGATAGTTTTGCTGCTGCTGCGCCTGTTGCTGTGCTTTATTGATAACGCTTTGAAATAAAGCAGGTATCAGGTACCGCATTAAACTGCGGATAATGTATAAAACACAAATTGATATGATCAGGAAACGAATAAGTAACATCTGATTAATTTTAAGCTTACAAATATAAGTATATAACGGATAAATTGTTTTTTAGATGTGCAGATGTGCAAATTTCAGATGTGCAGATGTTTTTTATGTATAAAGATGGAAAAATCTTGCAATCATTTTACAATCAATACATTGTCGTTGGTGTTTAAAATCACTCATCTGCATATCTGCATATTTGAAATTTGCACATCCAATTAAAACTTCTCCTCCATCATTTTCTCCAATGCAAACATTTCATCGCGTAGTTTGGCTGCCAACAGGAAGTCCATATTTTTGGCGGCGGCCAGCATTTCTTTTTTGGTATTATCTATTGATTTTTTCAGATCGGGCTTGGTCATATACTGAACAATAGGGTCGGCTGCCAACGTTGCCATATCTGCTTCTACATAGGCTTTTTGAACACCCCCTTTAAAGTCGACAACGGATGTTTGTTCCATAATTTCTTCGCGGGATTTGCCTACTGTGGTTGGTGTAATGCCATGTGCGGTATTGTATGCAATTTGGATTTCACGACGGCGGTTGGTCTCATCCATCGTTATCTGCATCGAATCAGTAATCTTATCGGCATACATGATAACCCGGCCGCGATCATTACGGGCGGCGCGGCCAATGGTTTGAATCAACGAACGTTCTGACCTTAAAAAGCCCTCCTTATCAGCATCCAGGATGGCAACCAGCGATACTTCCGGTAAATCCAGTCCCTCACGTAATAAGTTAATCCCTATCAGTACATCAAATTCGCCAAGGCGTAATCCCCTCAGGATTTCTACCCTTTGCAGGGTTTTTACTTCGGAGTGAATATATCGACATTTAATACCCAGCCTGTCCATGTATTTAGCCAATTCTTCAGCCATACGTTTGGTGAGAGTAGTTACCAGGATACGGTCGCCCATTTTTATGGTGCGGTCAACCTCATCTAACAAATCGTCCACCTGGTTTATTACCGGCCGTATTTCTATAACCGGATCTAATAACCCCGTGGGGCGTATCACTTGCTGAACCACTACGCCTTCCGATTTTTCCAACTCAAAATCGCCGGGAGTTGCGCTTACATAAATCGTTTGCGGCGCCAGTTTTTCAAACTCCTGGAAGTTGAGCGGCCGGTTATCCAGCGCAGCCGGCAGCCTAAAGCCATAATCGACCAACGACATCTTGCGCGATCTATCGCCACCATACATCGCCCTGATCTGGGGTACCGTAACGTGGCTTTCATCTATAACCATCAGGTAATCATCCGGGAAATAATCCAATAAACAGAAGGGCCTTGCCCCTGGCAAACGGCCGTCGAAAAAGCGCGAATAATTCTCGATACCAGAGCAATAGCCCAGCTCGCGAATCATCTCCAGGTCGTAGTTAACCCTTTCTTCCAGGCGTTTGGCTTCCAGGAAACGGCCATCGTTTATGAATTGCTTTTTGCGGGTTTCCAGTTCTTCCTGTATCGCCCAGATTGATTGCACAAAGCGTTCGCGCGGGGCTACATACAGGTTGGCGGGATAAACCACCATGTGCGTCATTTTCTCGATGGTTTTGCCGGTGCTTACATCAAAGGTCGTCAGTTCCTCAATATCATCGCCAAAAAAGGAAATGCGGTAGGCGTGGTCCATATAGGCCGGAAAAATATCCACCGTATCGCCCTTAACCCGGAAGGTGCCGCGCTTAAAATCGGCTGTGGTGCGGGCGTACAGTATTTCAACCAGCCGGTGTAAAAATGCATTCCTGCTGATGCGCGTACCCACCGCGAATTTAAATACTGATTGCGCAAAATCCTCCGGGTTACCCATACCATAAATGCATGATATAGAGGACACCACGATCACATCCCTGCGCCCCGACATCAGGGCTGAAGTGGTACGCAACCGTAGCTTTTCAATCTCTTCGTTTATCTGTAAGTCTTTCTCAATGTAGGTGTTAGTGGTGGGTATAAAAGCCTCGGGCTGGTAATAGTCGTAATAGGATACAAAGTAGTTAACCGCGTTCTCCGGGAAAAACTGCTTAAACTCGCCATAAAGCTGGGCCGCAAGTGTTTTGTTATGGCTCAGTATCAGCGTGGGCTTTTGGGTTTGCTGGATAACATTGGCCACCGTAAACGTTTTGCCCGAGCCCGTAACGCCCAAAAGAGTCTGGAACGGATCGCCGTTGTTTACGCCCTCAACCAGTTGCCTGATGGCCTCGGGCTGATCGCCGGTTGGGAAGTATTGGGAAGTTAAATTAAAATCCATGTGTAATGTAAAAATACAAATAATCCCGCAATAGGGTTTACAGATCAAATTAACCAGGCAATAATGACAACAGTATGTCAACAACAGTTGATGCCGATCTTTTATATTTATTTACAACAGGTGTTCCCGATTTATGTTCGACCTGGACTGACGCAAAACGATCACTCCATTTGCTGTTTCTCCCCTTTTAACCGCTGCGCTCTTGCGAAAAAGCTTTGCAGGTTTATTTGTTCCTCAACTTCGTCAATGGCTTTCATGAGGTTGTTTTGGGTGTTGGTAAGTTCGGTGGCAGCGGCTTTGAATATGTCCCAAACGGGGCGCATGCGCTCCACCAGTTCCTGGCCTTTGGAGGTGAGCATCACCAGGCGCTTGCGCTCGTCGGCCTTATCTTTTTTCGACCGGATCAGCTTTTCCTTCTCCAGCTCTTTGAGCAGGCTGATGGTGGAAGGGTGGGTGTACCCAATTTCATTAGCCAGCTCCACCACGCTTAGCACGGGTTTAAAATGCAGGGTATAAATAACCGGGAACCACTTCGGTTCAAAATCAATATTGTTGGCCTTGTAAATCAGCACGCCGTCTTTGCGCAGGGTATCGGCCAGGCGCTGCAGCCGGGTGCTGATGGCTAAAATGCCCGATTCATCAATAACGTTCATCCGCTTGTGGTTAATTGTTCAAATGTAGCTCATAAAAAATATTATCGGCGCCCATCAGCGGGAACGATGGCGGCAAATCCTGTTTGGCCAGTTGGGTAAAGCCATTTTTTTCGTAAAACCTGTGGGCGGCTTTCAGCATATCCACCGTACCCAGGTATATAGCTGTAATATCCTGTAGCCTGCAATAAGCAATCAATTCATCCAGCAAACGCTGCGCAATGCCCAATTCTTTGCCCCGGTACTCTTTGCGTACAAACATTTTGCGCAATGCCCCGGCCTTACCGTCAATGGCAATAAGGGCTATGGTGCCCACCAGTTCGCCATCAATTTTGGCGCCCAGGAAAGTGCCGCCGGTTTTATGGTAGTTGCTTTCAATATCCAGCAAATCGGGCTGGCCTTCCAGCGTTACGGGTACGTTAAATTCTATCTGCTGTATGGGCAGTATAATGTCAATAATCTGCTCACAGTAAGCATTATCAAGAGGGGTAATTTCAAGCGAAGTATCCATGACAATTAATTTATGTACAAATCTACGTAGTTAACTACATATATTGCAAATAAAAATTTACTTGTGATGCATTTTATGACATAACACTAATAAACGATACCCAAATCAGGTTTCTTTTATAGGTAAAAAACGTATCTTAACAGCAGTAAATTAAACCAATGGTTAACTTAAAACAGGTTACTTTAAATTCCGAAGGCCAGGAACGGCATTTGCATATAAGCCCGGTTTTGTTGCATGCACCCACATTGCCGTCATTAAAACCACCTTTTAAAGCCTTTGTTTATGAGGGTTTAATAGAAGAAAACCTGCAGGACCGTATGGATGAAGAGACAAAAAAGATGCTTGAAAAACATCCGGAATTTAAAAACTTTATTAGGCCAGGCCTTGTCATCAAATACGAACAGGATTTTGCATGCGCCTATTTGGGTTGCCTGGTGCTAAATGCCGGTGAAGACAAAAACTGGCAATGGGAGGGCAACCGGAAAAACCTTACAACAGACGATGTTGTGCAAATAGAAACCTTTATGAATACGCTACTGTAAACAGGCTAAAAATTCTTTTTAATTGTTGTGAGTAGTGATTAGGTGACTTAGCTGGAAAATTGGTGGGTAGGTGAGTGGTTGGGAATTGGTGAGGATTGATCTAACTAACCAGGTAAAACCAGTCACCTAATCAACAAGTCTCCAGCCACTAAATAAGGACGTTTCCCCGTTAGTAGAAACGGGGCCAGGCCTTACATTCATACGTGCACAAAGCGTTAGGCGCGGGCCGGTATTCATTTTTGTTCTTAACGCCAATCTGGGGCTATCTAAAACATTGGCTACTAAAAATCGTGCTACCTGATACTAAAACTTGCTGCTAAAACCAGGTACTGACAAGGTAGCGTCACCACTTTTATAGTACCAGCCGTGTAGTTCTGCTTGCATCCCGGTTATGGATCCATAGATTACTAAATTTTTAATTGAAAAATTATTCTATGGGGAAAACAGCGTAAATTATGTCAAAAAAAATGTGAAATATATATTCCATATTAAACAAAATATATACTTTTATATAGCAATTAAGCGATATGCTGTAATCGGAATTGGTTTTACCTATAGCTTAATTATAACCTAATCCTTATTATGATAACATGAACCATCTCAAAGCAGCGCTTAAGCTAACCCGAACAATTCCTGATTTTAACTTATTCAGCATGGCCATAAAACTGCCTTTATGCCTGCTTTTATTGATTCCCCGCATATAATAAAATATACATTTTTTACAATCCCTAATAAACTATTCCCATCATGAAAAAACTATGCTTAACGCTTATCATTATTTTAACAGTTTCGAAATTCGTACATGCCCAATGGACAACTGCTGGTACTGTAACCACTACTACTAACACTGTTGGTATTGGTACAACCACCCCTGCTTACCCATTTCAGTTATACAACATTACGGGCCGAAGCACCAATAGCGGATCCTCTGTCGACTTTGGCTTCGAGTCGTTCAACAATTCGGTTCAAGGTTCGCGCTTGTATTTCGGGCGTTCCCGCGGCACAGCAGCCTCCCCCCTTGCCGTGCAAAACGGAGATTATATTGGCTTTCTTGATTTTTATGGCCATGATGGCACCGCGCTGCAACGTTCGGGCCAACTTATTTTTAAGGTAGATGGAGTTCCTGCAAGTGGCGTTGTTCCCGGCGCATTTGCATTCACTACCGCAGGTGCCGATGGCGTTAATATAGAACGGATGCGGGTCAGCTCGGCCGGCAATGTGGGAATTGGCACAACAAGCCCGGCTGCACCTCTGCATGTAAGCACTGTGATGACCCCGGGCGCTGTTACCGAGTTGCTGCGTTTAGAACTTAGAGGAAGTAACGGAAACGAGCTGGCCGGCGAGGGCGCAGCTATAAATTTTTACACGCCCGTAACCCCTTCGCCCGATGTTTTGGGCGCACAGATATACTCGTTCAGAGAGAGCGGGGTAAACCTTACTTCAACTACGTCCTTGCGCTTTGCTACCAATAACGCAGGAACTATATCAGATAAGCTTGTTATTTCGGGCACCGGGAATGTAGGCATAGGCACAACAGATAATTCGGCCTGGAATCTTGCAGGTTCACCTCATAAACTGGCAGTTGGCGGCAGCATGATTGCAACTGCGGTAACGGTAAAGCTTGTTGCCAACTGGCCCGATTACGTTTTAAAAAAAGACTACACGTTGCCATCCCTCGCCGACGTAAAAAACTATATCGACCAAAACCAGCACCTGCCCGAAATCCCATCGGCACAGCAAATTGAGAAAGATGGCATCAACCTGGGCGAGATGAATAAGCTGCTGCTTAAAAAGGTGGAGGAGTTGACTTTGTATTTGATTGAGAAGGATAAGAAAGAAAAAGAGCAGGAAGCTATCAACAAAAAAAACACACAAGAAATAGATCTGCTTAAAAACCAGCTTGAATCGATAACAAAACTCTTAAATAAAAATTAAACCTTAACTCTTAAAAAAATGAAATCATTTTTTATGCTAATGTTAGCTGTACTATTTACAGCCTTTTCTTCTTATGCACAAAATACATTCCCGGCTACCGGCAATGCAGGCATTGGAACTACATCTCCTGCAACAAACCTCCATATTGTTGGCAGTGGTACAAATACCGACGGTGATAACGCGCACTCAGTAAATGGTGGGGGGGTAATCATTCAAGGGAATACAGGTGCAAGGTCGGCCAGTACGGGGGCACAATTGGAATTTGCAATCCCTGCAAATACAGATGGGACCAACATATGGGGACAGGGTAGGATTATTACGGTGGCGGGTAATTTGAATAATGGTAACGCCACGGGAAAAATGATAATAGGTACCAGGCGGTCGTTTAATAAGTTAGGTACAGGCGCTCAATGGTATTATGGTAATGACCTGGTTGTTGACGGAGCAGGAAATATTGGGATAGGAATGATTGCTCCCGTGAGTAGATTACAAGTAAATGAACCAACCGACAGTAAACCGGGCGGAGTGTTAGCGCCTACAAAAACAGTTTTTAAACTTTCCAGATTAGGAACTTCTAACTATTCTTATAATGAAAGTGCCGAATTTAGGATAGGTCATGGCGGACCAAGCGTATGGGGTAGTAAATTAGAGCTGTTTGTGAATGGGGCAAGCAATCAAACTGATATTCCCGATCAGCAAGTGATGACATGGTTGTACAATGGCAATGTAGGTATTGGCACATCCACCCCACAGGAAACACTATCTGTAAATGGCAATATCCGGTCAAAGCAGGTAAAAGTAGAAACAGCTAACTGGCCCGATTACGTTTTCAAAAAAGATTACCAGCTCCCATCCCTTACCGATGTAAAAAACTACATCGATGAAAACCAGCATTTACCG
This sequence comes from Mucilaginibacter sediminis, assembly GCF_051903035.1. Taxonomy (NCBI): domain Bacteria; kingdom Pseudomonadati; phylum Bacteroidota; class Sphingobacteriia; order Sphingobacteriales; family Sphingobacteriaceae; genus Mucilaginibacter; species Mucilaginibacter sediminis. The sequence continues at coordinate 3,948,865 of NZ_CP170602.1, read as the reverse complement.
GGTATGCCGTCTGAAGCTGAGGTTGCCAAAGATGGGCTGAACCTGGGCGAAATGAATAAGCTGCTGGTTAAAAAGGTAGAGGAGTTGACTTTGTATTTGATTGAGAAGGAAAAAAAGGAAAAAGCGCAATCTGAAACTAACCAAGCTCTTGAAACAAGATTACAGAAGCAACAGGCGCAAATTGATCTTTTACAAAAACAAATGCAATCGTTAACCGAGTAATGGCAAAATTGGTTACGGATTTATTGCCTTTTTAGCGCATGTTCGATAAAAGTCAATTCGCTACTACAACCATTTCATTTGCTTTTAAACGTGAAAATTTTACCCCTAATGAAAATTAAAAATTTTGCAAAAATCTTATTTGTTGTGCTATTCCAACAATTAAGTGGCGTATCATATTCCCAAACGCCAGACCTGGTAAACTATTATTCAAGAGTAAGCCCCCCTTCGCCCGAAGCGGCCCGGTTTGCTCAATATGGCAATTACAACGTCAGCTATTATACAGGCAGGCCGCAGATTGGCATCCCGCTTTACACGATTAATTCATCAAGCCTGCAACTGCCAATTACGTTAAACTATGAAGGGACCGGATCTGTAGTTGATGATTTAGCCTCATGGACAGGCTCCGGATGGCTTTTAAACGCTGGAGGTCTTATTACCAGGGTTGTAATGGGCAAGCCCGACGAAGGAAGTGGGGGGTTTTTAAGCCAGACACATTATACCTATGATAACCTGATGGTCAACAGCCCTGCCAATGCTTCGTATATGTTCGACGTAAGCATGAATAGAGCAGATACTGAACCTGATATTTATTACTATAATTTCAATGGCCATTCGGGACAGTTTACTTATGATCAATCTAATAATATATACCAAATGCCCCAAACGGGCCTGAAGATAACCCGGGTAGGTATGGGTTTCCAGATTGTTGATGAAAACGGTAATATTTACACTTTTGCGGGTAATGAGAATTCTGATTCAGAAACCGGCTCCACTACAGCCCAGGAAAATTGTACAACATCCTGGTGGCTTACTCAAATACAAAATCCCGAAAAAACAGACAACATTGTATTAAAATACGAAACAGACTACGTAGAGACGGAGCACAGTCAAAATTATTCTGCCACTTATGGGGAAAATTGTGTTGCGAGCGAAGGAGATCAATCAGAGTTTTGGATTTACGTTTCAGGCTCTGGCGTCCAAAATTATCATTCCGAAACAATCCGGGAGTGGTGGCCGGTGCGATTGACGGAAATAGATTTTACCAACGGAAAAATATTGTTTAACCGCGTAGCCGACAGGCTGGATGGAGGATCGAGTAGGCTGGACAATATTGTCTTTTATAATTCGCTCAATGGCGCTTTCAACAAATTAAAAACCATTAAACTTATTACAGATTATTTTCATTACACAGGCACCGTGGTAACAGGCGCCCCATATTATTCCAGCACTACAGGTACCTATCGCCTCAGGTTAAATCGACTGGAAGAATATGATGCCCAGGGGTTACTCGTCAGCAAACACAGCTTTAATTATAATTCAGCCGTAATGCCAACCTATCGCGGATCATTGGCGCAGGATTTCTGGGGGTATTACAATGGCGCGGATAATAATAATACCGCCCACAGCCTGCTTCCTGTTCAAAGCACCTGGGACTCGCGTTACCAGATTGGGGCGGCCAACAGGAATTCGGACGAAAACTATATGAAAGCAGGGGTTTTAACATCTATTACCTATCCTACCGGCGGCAGCACGAATTTTAATTGGGAGGCCAACAAATTTCAATACTCAAGCACAACAGCGGTGCCTGTTACGCAATCAGTAACTGCTTTTGGTAATAACAGCTATAATGATCCACATCCGTCGCAGCGGTTAACATTTGTTCAAAATGAACAGAATCAACTGCCCGCCGTACTTAATGTAAGCTTTACTACCTTTAACAAGGCAACTGCGCCGGCATACACCAACCCGGATTACCAGGAACAGGCGGAGGATAGTTACCCCGGCGTATACCTTACTGATGTTACAACCGGCACATCAATTTACCTAACTCACGATACTAATGGTGGTTCCCCTTATACCTACTCTGGCAATGTTGTTTTAAACAAGGGTGACACTTATGAACTGGGGGCCGATTGTTTTGTGAATTCATCCAGCGTATCTGCATCTATATCTGTAACTTATAATACCACGGTGAATACTGTCGATGTGCGGCCGGCCGGTGGGTTAAGGATAGCCAGTATTGAAACCTATTCGTCAACCGGCGTACTATCCTCAAAAGATACATATAAGTACGGCATAAGTGAAAATGGATATGGTGTGCTATCCAGTCCGGCCGATAAATTATATAGTTTTAGCTATAACAGAAATTATGAGTGGGATTCCGCTGTTTTAGGTTGTATCGCCTGCCCAATATTGAGTACTGCAAAAACTATTTATACCTCAACTTCTACCTGGGGCTTGGGCTTAGCCTCGGGCAGCCCTGTAACTTACCCGGTGGTAACAAAATATTCTGGTGACGCGACTACCAATAACGGTAAAAACATTTTCTACTATACTTCCGGTGGCGATTATTCCTTATATACTATGCCGCCTGGGGCCGAAATGCCAATTTACCCGGTTACAAATAAATGGATGAACGGCCTTTTAAACAGCGAGGAAACATATAAAAATACAGGTTCGGGTTACCAGTTAAAAAAACAAGTAACTAATAGCTATGGCATTTTTAATTATGTTGAAAATAATTTTGTTAAGGTAGGTTTAAACAGGGACATGAGTAACGGAGCCCAGTTTACCTACGATAAATTTTATGTGCGAAAGCTACCCATAACCTCGGGCACGTATAAACTAATTCAAACAACCATAAAGGAGTTTGAAGATTCGGGCACGATACAAACTGATAAAACCTATACCTATGATAATACCTATCACGATTTTCCGGTTGATGAAACCATTGTTAACAGCAATGGGCGCATCTTAAAAACCACCAGTAAATATCCGTTTGATAATGCCCAGATAGATGCCTTAACAACACCGGCTTACCTGGCCCTGGTTAAATTGCAGCAAAATAATGTTTTATCGCCCGTTGTGGAAAAGCAGGAGTTTGTAAATAACGTGTTGTTAAGCAGGTTAAGAGTTAATTATAACATATGGACTGATGTTTCTGCCGATATGGTAAAGCCTGCAAGTGTCCAAACTCAATACAAAACAAGCGCATTTGAGGATAGGGTTTTTTATAACAAATATGATGTTGCCGGGAATTTAAGGAGCAGGAACCTGGCATTGGGAAGTGTTAACGGCATTCAGTGGGGTTACAATAACCAATACACAGTAGCACAAGCAACAGATGCCAACTATAACGATATCTTCTTTGATAGCTTTGAGGAAGGTAATGGCAATAGCACGGATGCCAGAACAGGGCATTATAGTCACACGGGCGCGTATACCAAAGCGTTATCTGGCCTGGATGCCGGCAATTACACATTAAGTTACTGGCAAAAATCCGGCTCAGTGTGGTCGTTGGTTAGTACTATGGTTACAGTTACAGGAAGCACCTATACCATTGGCTCATCACCGGCAATTAATGCCCAGATAGACGATGTACGCTTTTGCCCCGCCACCGCCCAGATGACTACCTATACCTACGACCCGTTGATTGGTATGACCAGCGCCACCGATGCGAAAAACCAAACTACGTATTATGAGTATGACGGCTATCAGCGATTGATAAACATTAAGGATAAAGATGGGAATATCGTTAAACATACGGATTACCATTACCAGGGACAATAAATCAATAAACCAACCTTAAATCACCAGCTATATGGCCATTACCCATATCACTATACAATCACGGCTAAAGCAGCTTTGTTTAGCTTTAAGCCTTATGCTTTGGGCTTTAAGCTCCCGTTCACAAACATATGTAAATGCCCCTATGACCACAACTCCGGCGGCAGGCTCATATTACAGCAATACCAGCATTACGCTAAGCCCCGGTTTCAGTTTTACGGCAGGTTCAGGTAGCAGCTTGAACCTATATATTGTAAACCCCGACTGCGTGCCGCAAGCCACAGCCCTGAGTGCCGCACAAAACTATATCCTCACTTCAACGCCTCGCGTAGGCGGTATTACCACAGCGGCCGGGTTAGTCAACCGTAGCACCTGTGAGTTGATGCAAACAGTGCAGTACCTTGATGGCATCGGCCGCCCCCTACAAACCATAATAGTTAAAGGCTCACCATTGGATAAAGACATTGTACAACCTTTCGCTTACGATGCTTACGGACGCGAAGCTTATAAATATCAGCAATATACCTCAGCAACGGCCGATGGTAGTTATAAAACCAATGCCCTTAGCACTGATATAAGCAGTTTTTATAATCCAGGAGGCAATGGTGTAAGCGGGACCCAGCAAAGTAACGGCATTGTAGTTAATCCTAATCCATACGCACAAACAATTTTCGAACCCTCGTCGCTTAACCGGGTAACCGAGCAGGGGGCACAGGGTAACGCTTGGCAGCCTGTAGCGGGAAACACCAGTGGTCATACTCAAAAAATGGTTTATGCTACCAATAATACCACTGCGATATCGGATGTAAACAACAGTTTTATCGCAACCCTGTATACTGCCACCATTAACAGCGATCAGAGCCGAACACTTACCCTGGGTAACGCAGCAGGTAATTATTACCAGGCCGGTCAGCTGTATGTAACCATTAGTTACGACGAGAACTGGATAAGCGGCAAAACGGGGAGCACCGAGGAATATAAAGATATAGAAGGCCATGTGGTATTAAAACGCACTTTTAACCTGGCCGGGACCACGGTACAAGTGTTGAGTACCTATTACGTATACGACGATTTTGGCAATCTGGCTTTTGTGTTACCGCCTATAAGCAGTGCCGATACAGGGCTGCCCAGCCAAACCACACTGGATAATTTGTGCTACCAATACCGTTACGACGAGCGTAACAGGCTTAGCCGGAAAAAGCTGCCGGGTAAAGGCTGGGAATATATGGTATACAATCGGTTTGGCCAGCCGGTGCTGACCCAGGATGCTGTACAGCGACTCTCCAACCAATGGACGGTTACCAAATACGATGCCCAGGGGAGGGTGATTATGACCGGCTTGTGGACGGATGCTTCGGCACTCGCACAGCCGACATTACAAAATAATGTTTATGCCTCCGCCCAGTGGGATGTCCGCAATACTGCCGACGCAACCACTGGCTATACCATCAGCAGCTACCCGGCGCCGAGCAGTTATCTGAGTATTAATTACTACGATGATTATAGCTTCAGCAATATCACCGGTCTTCCGGCAGCCTTTGTTACCGCACCATCCGGTTCAAGTACCCAAACCAAAGGGCTGCTAACCGCAAATAAGATAAATATATTGGGTACCACCAGTATGCTGTGGAATGTAAACTATTATGATGGCCTGGGCCGCACTATCCAGGTCTATAAACAACATAACCTGGGTGGCGGCGCACCCAATGTGGCTAATTATGATATAATAGCCAGCACTTATGACTTTAGCAATATGGTAACGGCAAGTACCCGGCAGCATTATAATGCCACCAGTACTACCGGCCCGGTAGTTACTGTAGCCAATACTTACGTGTATGATCATATGGGCCGTAAAACCAAAACCTTTGAGCAGATTAACAGCGGCACTAATGTATTGCTAAGCCAGGCAGACTATAACGAGATAGGGCAGCTAAAAACCAAACACCTGCATAGTGCAACGGGCGCTACACCGTTTTTGCAGGATATCAGCTATACCTACAATGAGCGGGGTTGGTTGCAGCAAAGCTCGGCACCGTTGTTTGCCATGCAATTAAAATACAATGACGGTACTACACCGCAATACAATGGCAATATAGCCAACCAGCTTTGGGGAACTCCAGGCAGCCTGGCAAAAAACTATACCTACAGTTATGATAAACTCAACCGACTCACTGCGGGAGTATCCAATGAAGGGTATACGGAACAAGGGATAGATTATGATCCTAATGGTAACATTCAGCATCTGACTAGGCAAAGCGCAACCTATACTTATGCTTATACGGGAAACCAATTGCAATCAGTTACAGGCCTCACTGCCGGCACCTATACCTATGATGTAAACGGCAATGTAAATTACGATGCCCGTACAGGCAAAACTATCAGCTACAATCTGCTTAACTTGCCGCAAAATGTTACTGCTACCGGATTTAACCTCAGCTATACTTATGATGCCGCCGGGCAAAAGCTGCGAAAGAACAATGGCACGGTGGCGACGGACTACATAAACGGTATACAGTATGAAAACGGGGCCATCGTTTTTATACAGACAGGAGAGGGACGGGCTCTCAAAAGCGGCAGCAATTATATATACGAATATGCATTAACTGACCACCTGGGTAATACACGGATAAGTTTTGACCAGAACTCGGCTACTACAATAAAACAGCAGGATGATTATTATCCTTTTGGGATGGAGATCAGCCGGGGCAGCACAGTAAGTCCAAAGAATGATTATCTTTACAATAAGAAGGAGTTGCAGGAGGAGACCGGGCAATACGACTATGGTGCAAGATTTTACGACCCTATGACTGGAAGATTTAATTCGGTTGACCCACTTGCTACACAATATTCAGGAATATCCCCATATGCTTATGGGGCTGATAATCCTTTAAGATACATCGATATTTATGGTATGGGGCCAGATGAAAGAATAAAGAAAGGAAAATCGTTTAACGGCACTCCGTATAAGCAACAGTTTGAATATGAAGGAAAACCCGAAAAAAGGACATACCTGCGAACAGGTAATACACCTGCGGCATTAGAATACCTGGATTGTTCGGAATTTGTTTGCAGAATATTGTATGCCGATGGAATTACTGCTAATCTGGAGTCATGGTCTACTGCAGAACTGGTTGATAAGCTTGGGGACGATAACAAATTTATAAGTAGCGATACCCCACAACCGGGAGATATATTTTTATGGAGGGATGATGACGCCGGCGAAGGGCATACCGGGATAGTGGAGAGTGTAAATGCAGCTGATGGCACGATAACCACACTTGAGGCCAGAGGGACAGCCTATGGAACAGGGGAATTTACTTTTGACTTGTCAAAGTTCTCCAAAAGAAAAAACGGATGGAGAGGTTTTTTTCGCCCAAAGGTTGAAAACACCCCTGCTGGTGGAGTAAAAGGTAAGCCTGTAAATAATAATGATAATAAAAAAAACGAGAAGAAAGCTCCGCCCAAAAAAGTTTCTGTAACATTAAACAATCAAAGTGCTGGCACCATCGACCCCAATCAAATTCATTCCTGGGATGACCTCAAAAGGGCGATATTGCGGGTTTTAAATTGGTAATAGCATATTAATCAGTTATTTAATTAACAACAATGAATATATACAATAAGTCTGTTGAATTAAAGAATTCATTCTCTTTTTTGTTCTTTTTTATGACGCTAATGGCTTGTAATAGCCCCAATACTCATATTTCAAATAACGAAGTTTTGAATAAGGATTCGATGGGACATAACAAATACCATAAACCGGTTTTAAATAGTCCAGTCAATAAATCAGATTCGCTATTTGATCCGTTTTTAAACGATTGCTCTTACCTATTACATAATGGCTCTTATATCGGATCGTTGCAAGGAGTAAATTCATCCAGGGATTCCCTGGCTAATTTATGTTTTGCATACAACTTTAAGGCAAAGGAGACCTACGAAGTTATGTTCGTATTTAAAGGAGGGTTGGCCAAGAGAAGCGAGGTGGGGACCGATAGCATAAAAAAAGTCTTTTATAATGGATGTGAAAATAATTTTCAGGATTTTGATTGTTTTACATTTATCCATCCGATTAACGACCCTGATAAGATAGACCCTAATGATGTTGATAATGGATTTCCTGCAATGGTTAAAATTTTCAAGCGGATTAGCCCTTATAAATGGAAATTCTTAGATAGCCAACGGCTCAAATCATTTAGCGAGTATAGTAATTTAAGGTTTAGACTGATATATGAAAAAAAATAGTTCCTCTCCGTCCAGCTGCCGCATGGGTCAAGCGTTGTGCCCGTTGATAGGCAAACGCCATGCAAAGTAATAAATATGCAACACCCGGATGTTTAATTTCATCCGGGTGTTTTTGTATCCCCGCAGTTCGCGTTAAGGATTGCAGTGAAAAGCCCACAGCGCGGGCGGCAAAGGCAAAGCGAGGACTTGTAGCGGAAAGCCTGACCGCCGCTTCTACCAGCGGGGGAACGCTCTGTTAATTCAAAATTCAAAATTCAAAAAGTTTTGTTGCGGGAGGTGGGTTGATTAGCTGATGTGTTAGGTTATCCCTACTATCCCATAGTATTCTGCTGTTAAAATGTCTCCAACCGGCTATGCTTATTGTTTTTTATAACTATTGTTCTTTTCGCAGCCGCCACGATAAGTATCGGGGCGGCTGCGTGGGAGGCTACTGAAAGCAGTTGATACCGGCCGAAATAACCTATTGCATTACCTATGCATTAATTATTTAACATACACAGAAACAACCTGGTTAGCCGATGTACGCGCACAGCTTGAGCTCAGTATGGTGCATCCGGGATCCATTTCAACAAAACTGCCATTTTTCCAGTAACCGTTTTCGCCCGATGACGATGATGCACCGCCCGCATACAAATCGGTGTTATTGTATAAGAACAGCGAAGATACGTTTTCGGCAACTGCATAGGCCGATGGAGCAAGCATGGTGCCATTTTTCCAAACTGCCCCTGCCCCATTGTATTGCCCGCCTACATATACATCACTGCCCGCTACCAGTATGCTGGAAACGCTGTTGAATAAACTGTTGCCAGGTGTGTTTAACGGGATAGAAACGCCATTTTTCCAGAGGCGTGGTGCTTTATTTATGATTCCGCCCGTACCAGGGTCCCTTATTTCTTCAGTGCCGGCCACGTAAACTGCGCCGCCCGAAACAGCTATTGCCGTTGCCAGCGCGTTACCCGAGTGTATGCCATCGGTTATGTCAATTGGGGTGCCGTTTTTCCAGTAAGTAGCTTTTAAAATGGTAGAAGTTCCCAGGTATCGCGCCCCTGCCACGTATGTGTCGCCATTGCTCACGGCTAAAGCGTTGTTTAAATAATTACTTGTACCCGAGCCTCCGATATTAGTGACTGTTGTAGTTGTTAACTGGGTAGCCGTGCCATTTTTCCATACATAGTAAGTACCATTAATCTGGCCAAGGCAATAAACATCGGTACCCGAAACAACTATCGAAAACGTGTACCCTGTTTGTGAAGATAGATGCACAGCTGTGCCATTTTTCCAATAAGTTGGTGTATTGGTAGATGCAGGCCCGGCTACATAAATATCGGTACCCGAGCCAACCATAGCGTAAGGGGTTGTACAATCGGTTATGGCCGTGAAGGATGAGTTTTTCCAATAACCAAAGCCTTTGACGATATCAGAACCAAGTACATAAACACTTGGGCCGGCTACAGTATAAGTAAAAGCTAAGCCGTTAGATGTGCCGCCAACAGTGGTAACGGTTACATTACCCGAACTGCCGCCGCCTGGCACTTTAACAACCAGTTGCGTAGTACTTGCCGTGGTAATGGTGGCAGCGGTCCCGTTAAATTTAACCGTATTATTAGCAGCTACGGCATCAAAATCGGTCCCTGTAATGGTAACTGATGCTCCTTCGGCAGCCGAGGTTGGATTAATTGCCGTGATAGTTGGGGCTACAATGTAGGTAAATACAGGCCCGGTAGCGGTTCCGCCCGATGTGGCTACAGTTACGGCCCCGCTGGTGGCCGCAGCCGGCGCGGTAACCACCAATTTTGTGGTTGTAGCCGATGTAACAGTTGCTGCCACACCGTTAAATTTTACGGTGTTATTAACAGCAGTTGCATCAAAGTTTGTCCCGGTAATTGTTACGGCAGCCCCTGCTTTGGCCGAAACAGGGCTGATTGTGGCAACTGTTGGCGCCATTAAGTAGGTAAATACCGGCCCGGTGGCGGTTCCGCCGGTTGTGGTTACGGTTATGGCCCCGGTGCTGGCAGCCGCGGGCGCTGTTACAACCAAAGTGCTTGCGGTAGCTGATGTAACACTTGCAGCAGTTCCGTTAAATTTTACGGTATTATCGGCGGCCGTAGCGCTGAAGTTTGCGCCGCTGATAGTAACAACAGTGCCTGCAATGCCGGAAGCGGGGCTGATGGTATTAACCGCGGGCAGTTTTACAGGTATGATTATCGGGCTGCTTTTTTTACAGCCAGGCGAAACAAAAAGTATCGCAAAAAATATACAAATGGAGTAGCTGAGCTTTGTTTTCATAAGGTATAGTTTGATGTTTTAGCGCGAAGTGTTAAAACCGCATTTACTTGCCTATGAAATTGAGCATATTTAGGATGGTGGTCAATCCTCTTTTTGAGTGAATTGCGGGCAAACCTTCCTGATCAGTCTATTACAATATTTTTTCCTTCAGCGCCTTGGCTATCGCTTCTTTGCCACAGTTTACATGAAGTTTTAGATATATTTTTTTGAGGTGCGAGCGTACGGTGTCAAAAGCCATATTCAGCTCATCGGCTATTATTTTAATACTGTTCCCTTTTATTAAAAGCTGCAGCACATCAGTTTCGCGCAAGGTGAGGTTGTATTGGTTGTCGTTTTTTTGCTGAAATGACATGAGCACTTTTCTGGCAATTACGGGCGACATGGGCGCGCCGCCATCCAATACCTCGCGGATAGCATCAAACAGCCGGGCCGGCGGCGTTTTTTTTAATAAATAACCGTTGGCCCCGGCGCAAAGGCACTGAAAAAGCTTCTCATCATCCTCAAAAACAGTGTACATGATTACGGCAGTTTCCGGGCGGGCTTGTTTTACCATAGCAACCCCGCTTATACCAGTTTTGCCCGGCATATCTATATCCATCAGCACAACATCAGGCTTAAGCCGTTCTATGATCTCTGCCGCCTGGTTGCAATTATCAAAATCGCCTTTAACTGCGTACTCAGGGTCGCTGTTAAGCAGGTAGGCCAATGATTCGCGCAGGCGGTCATTATCTTCAAATAAAACTATACTTACCGGCATAAGTGCTAAATTACGGTTTACTATTCAACAGGGCTATCACTCTTTTGAGTGATTAAAGCAGGGGTATTATAATGGTAAGTAAAGTACCTTCATTGCTGGCCGACAAAATTGAAATACTCCCTTTCCACTTTGCTAATCTTATTTTCATGTTTTTTATACCGTTACGTGCCGTAGGCTGTGTTGTATCAAAGCCTTTGCCATTGTCTTTAATAATCATTTGCAAATGGTTTTGGTTGGTTTGCAGGCTAATGTCGACATACGTTGCGGCGGCGTGTTTGTAAATGTTGTTTACCGCCTCTTTAAATACCAGGTAAATATCTTTTCTTTTTTCCATGTGCAGCTTTTTGTGGGCTATCTTTTCGTCAAAATGGAAATGATAGGCAATGTTTGCACCTTCAAACAATTCGGCGGTGTATCTTTTCATCCGCGCCACGGTTTGCTCATAGCTGTCATTTAGGGTGTTTATACTCCACACAATATCATCTAATGATTGGTTGGATGTATTTACTTCTTCGGTTATCCGCTTCAAAAATCGCCGGGCTTGTTCTGGTGCCGATAGGTTGGCGTTGCTGAGTTCGGTAAGTATATTGATGTTGCTGAGTGTTGAGCCGATGTCGTCATGTAAATCTGTGGCGATACTATTGCGGATAGCCTGAACCCGCAATAGCTGCCTGATGCGGTTAAGGTAGATGAAATAAATAATGCCGCCGGCGGTTATGATTGCTAAAACGATAAACCACCAACTTTTATAATAAGGAGTTTGCACCGAAAAAAGCAGAGTGGCCTGGTTTGTACTCATTGTACCATCTGCCATTTGTGCTTTAACCCTGAAAGTGTAATTGCCCGATAGCAGGTTTGAAAACGATATTTGCCGGGTTCGACCTACCGAGATCCAATTTTTGCTCAAGTTATTAAGCCGGTAATAATATCGGTTCTGCATGCCGTCAACCAGGTTAACCGCGCTAAAAGCAATACTGATATTATTGTCGTTTGCCGGCAGGCTAATGCTTTGGGCCGGATTTAAATTATTGCCCGATGAAGTTACAGCGGTAATTAATACGCCCGTGGCACGGCGCGGCCGCAGCAATTGGTTTGGTATTGCGCAGTAAAATATATGTGCGGTATTAAAATACACCTTATTTACGGTGCTGTCGTACTTTACGCTTAACACGGGATCTTCTGACGATGGGTAATAGCCACCAAATAAAAAAAAGTGACCGGTGCCAGGCTCCATGCAGTTTAACCCGTTTTTAGTGCCAATCCATAGGCGGCTTTTATTGTCGGCAGCAAGGCTGTAAACGGTGTTTGATGATAGGGCTTCGGGCATATCAACCTTTTTAAATTTTTGGCTGCTGATGTCAAATTTCACCAGGCCCGCATTAGTGCCCATCCATATTTTACCCCTGCCATCTGCATAAATGGCGTTGATAACGCCATTATCAAAATCGGTATTATAAGCCGTGGGGAACAGCACAAATTTATGATTAGCACGACTCCATTTTACCAGCCCGCGGCCTTCGGTACCGCCCATCCACAGGTCGCCAAATTCATCCTCGGCAATACAAACAGGGAACCTGATGGGCAGTGGATTGTTTTTATCCTTTTTTGAATAAAGCTGCAGCCTATTATTGGTTAAATTATAAGCGGCAAGACCATTACCTTCGCCAAGGCCCATCCAAAGTAAGTTTTCTTTGTCGGTAAATTGGGTTACCACGGGGCATTTTCCAATCAATGGCACATTTACCGGCCGGGGCACGGCCTGGCCTTTTTTCCATTCATATATACCTCTTTGCGTACCTATCCAAAATTTATCCCTGCCCGCAGCCCTGATATTCCAGGTATCATTTACGCCGGCAGTTTCCCCCATTAATATTTCCTTCCATGGCGAATTGATCTGATTGGTGTAAAATACCCCGCCACCGGTGGTGGTTAAAAAAATATGGTCCTTAACCACAAAAGTGCCCGATAGATCTATCCCCCGCTGATCTTCGGCGTTATATGCCGGCAGCTCAGTTGTAGAAACCCCGTTGGCTATCAGCGTAAACTTATACAAACCATTGTTGGTGCCCACCCAAAGGTTGCCTTCGGTATCAAACAACGTGCAAAACACATGTTGTTTGGGTAATAATATGCCGCTTTTAAAGCCGCTATGCCCAATGGCCGGTGTATCAGTGTTCCAGTACGCCAGCCCGCCATCGCTTAGGGTACAAGTTGCAAGCCCATTGTTTAGCAGGTTGATGTGCGTGTTATAATATATCTGGCCTTTTCCGGGCAAATGATTGAAAGTTGAGGCCGTTACCTGGCCGGATATGGAATTCAAAAAGAAAACACTATCAACCATGTGTTTCACAAACCACAGATTTCCGTTTTTATCAAATGCGATATCCCTGACATTTAAACTATCTATCACCGATAGGGGATACCCCTTTAACTGGTTTAACGGAATAATTTTATTGCTTGTGGGAGTATAAATATGATATTGAATTTTTTTACCCTTCACCAATCTGAAAAGAACGCTCCCGTTGGGTAGGGCGTGGATGCTTTCTACGAACATAACCCAGGTTGCTCCCTGGTCATTAGGCCCTTTGATAAATTGAAGTATGTTAAGGTTTTGATCAAGTTTATAAAGTCCCGTTTGCGAGGCCGCCCATATATTATTTTGCTTATCTACCGATACGATATAGAAATTATTTTCGAAAGGGAACATTTTTGCCGAAGCCGGCACCAGCAGGTTTTTAAATGTATTGGCCATGGTATTAAACATGCATAAGCCGGTTGATGTGGCTACCAGTAACCGGTGCCCGGGGAATTTTTGTACGGAAATGATATTATTGCCCGGCAGCGAGCTTGTTGCTCTGGAATGATGAAAATTTTTAAACTCAACCCCGTCATACCGGCTTAAGCCGTAGTTGGTGCCCAGCCATAAAAAGCCATCATCGTCCTGGCAAATTGTATTGATAGTGGCATCAGGCAAACCATCTTTTACAGAAATATAAGCCGGCCGGATTTTATCCAGCTTTTGTGCGTGCACGACAAGCAGCACACCATTCAGCAGTAAAAGTAGAATGAATTTCCGGTACATTTTTCGAGATAGTTAAAGATATGGTATTCAGCTAATTGTTTGCCTGGCTAAAAAATATTTTAACATACAAACAGCCTGGTACCGTCAGGGCAAACGCAGCTAATAGGGTTAACATAACTTAACATATTTCAAATATATTTTTTTTAAATACTTAATAATCAATTATTTGTATTTTAACATGGTTAACACTAAATTGATCGGTCAAATTAGAAGCATCCAAATATTTGTGCTGTTGTTGGCCAATACAAGTCCCTTTGGTACCGGGATCATTTGACCCCGATCAGGCAATAAAAACAAGGTATCGTTTGATGCTTATATCTTCCCGGTTGTCAGTAGTCTACCGCTATTGGAATCTGGCAAGCTACCACAAGTGTTTTTTGCCGCCTCCAGCCTTGTGGCACGCTGATAAGTAAACACCGTGCTAAGTAATGAATATGCAAATCCCGGATGTTCGTTTCATCTGGGATTTTGTATTTTTAAACGGAGCAAAAGAGTAATACAAGAGCTTAAGGTTAAATAACAAACATTGTTGATTGTCCTAAAGAAATGGCGTATACTTAGCCTGTGGGCCACAAGGCTGGAGCCTTGCGGCAGCGGCGTATGGAAAAATAGAATGACACAATGAAACATACGCTGGAATATATTTACTATCGAGTTTACAGATCGCAGGTTTCCTTGGGAAACGGTATGGTTGCCAAAGGGTTCGCTGTTCTACTATTATCGTTGTTGATTGGCGTCAACTTTTATTCAGCGCTCTTTGTTGCCTACGGGCTGTTTGGGGCTACGTTGCTGCTCCAAGGTGGGGGAATCGCGGGAGGGCTTATATTCTTCTCGTTAATGGTTGTCGGCTATCTTTTATTTATAAGAGGTAAGAGGTATAAGTCAATAATAGAGGAATACAAGAAAGAGCCGAAAGAGAATGTGAAAAAGGGAAATCGTATGGTCCTATTGTACATGTTGTTCTCGTTTCTGTTTTTGTTGTTAGGGTTTTATCTAATGATCCAAAGGAACGAGGGATAACTTTTTTAACGCATCCCGATGAAGGCAGTAGCAAGGCGACAGTTAAGTCACCTGAATTAGACATATAGACAATCGCAACTCCCGGCTGTTTAATTTCATCCGGGTGTTTTTGTATACCTGCAGTTCGCGTAAAGGATAGAAACGGGTACCGGCCAATGAGCGTAATGCCTGCAGGCGTATGAGTGGATAGCCTGGCGCCGCTTCTACCGGCGGCGTACGCCATGATCAAGTTAAAAGTTAAAATTCAAAAGTAAAAAATGATTTGCGAGGTGGTTATGCACAGTTAGCAATGGCATGTGTTTTCAGGCCGCTGCCCGCAGATTTCCGCTGTTCGGGGGTCTCAAATCTCATATCTAACATCTCAAATCTAATTTAAAAAAACATTTGCGCAAGTAAATGCTTGCGTTTATATTTGCAAGCACTTACTTGCAAATCATGAAAACCAGACGAGACGTTTACCAGGCCATAGCCGACCCCACCCGAAGAGCGATAATTAACATGATTGCTACGCAGCCGCATAATGTGAACACTATAGCCGCAAACTTTGATGTTACGCGCCAGGCTATATCGTTGCATATCCAGATCCTGGCCGATTGCGGCCTCATTAATGTTAAGCAGCAAGGGCGCGACAGGTTTTGCGAAGCCCGGCTCGATCAGCTCAGCGAGGTATCGGCCTGGGTAGACCAGTACCGCCAGCATTGGGAAAGTAAATTAGATAACCTTGAAAACTATGTAGTACAATTAAAAAACGAACGAAATGGAAAACACAACAAGTAACACTGCCGACCGCGAATTACGCTTGACACGCACATTGGATGCCCCGGTTGAACTGGTATGGGAGGTATGGACCCAGCCCGAACATATTGCCCAATGGTGGGGCCCCGATGGCTTTACCAACACCATAAGTAAAATGGATGTTGAACCCGGCGGCGAATGGGACCTGGTAATGCATGGCCCCGACGGAACAGATTATAAAAACAAAAGCATATTTAAGGAGGTAGTGCCGCTCAAAAAAATTGTATATGAGCATATTAGCAGCCCAAAGTTTGTTGCCACTATTGAATTTGAGGCACAGGGCGACCAAACATACCTGAGCTGGCATATGCTGTTTGAAACGCACGAGCAATTTATACAGGTGGTAAAAACCTTTAAAGCCGATGAAGGATTAAAGCAAAATATAGAAAAGCTAAACCAATACGTAAAAGGTATAAGTTAGTTTTAAACGTAGCCTGTGGCGAAACACCTTAAAAAAAGGCTAATCGCGCATTTTTACTGCATTTTTGGTAGCCCCGGCCGCGAAGGATAAGGGGCTGCCGGCTTTTGAAATATCGCCGCCGTCAATTTTGATATTGCTGCAGGCGGCGCCTTCAACGCGCATAAAAACGGCTGCCGGGCTAAGTACACGCGTCGCGGTTAGTAAAACATCCTGCGCGTTAATCATCCGCAGTACCGATTCGGCGTCTTTATTGCCCTGCGCGCTGAGGCCGTTTATTGCTGCATCTGTTACCTGGTCAAAAACAAGGGCGGGCCTCAATTCGGGCGTGGCAACTTCAAACCTTACATTATTTAGTGTAAGGCCTTTGGCATAACGGGCATATAAACCATAAGCCGGAAAAACTCCGTCGGCATAATATTCGCCCGCGTTTTTAGGTACATCGCGTACGGCCGCGTCTTCTGCAGTTCCCCCTCCGGCAAAGGTGATATGAACATCGTTAAAGCTGATATTTTCGAGCAAAAAGCCTTCGGCGCCGTTGATGGCTATACATGATTTGATTTCGCCGGGGTGATAGTTGCTGGTAAATTCGGCATCAGCAAGTTGCACTGGGACAACCACATTGGCATGAATGCCATTGAAGGATATATTACGGGCAGTTCCCGGATCATTTACCGAGCCCATACCGATTGATATAGGGCCCGTTACCTTATGCATCACCAGGTTGGAGAACGAGATGTTTTCCATCCGCGAGTGCCGTTCGCAACGCATTTTTATAGGGCAGCCGTAAGCTTCTAAAATGATGCAGTTAGAGATGGTAATATTTTCGGCAATCCCGCCGCCAAAACGAAAAACCGACCAGCGCGTGCTAAACGTACAATTGGTAATGGTTATAAACCTGCAACTGCCAAACAACGCGCAGGCATCATCCTGCGATTGCACATCGCAATTAACCATATGAACATATTGACAGCTGATGAAATGAAAGCCATCGTTATTATGGATTACCCGGCCACGGATGTGGATGCCATCGAGCTTTACATAACTGCTTTGAATAATGCGTACAGAGTGGTAGGCACAGTCTTTCAGGTATATATCATTAACGATAAGATTTAGGCATTGGTAAAAAAGCAGGTGATAGGGGCGGTGATTGCCGCTGATGCCGGCCGGCGATGGCGCACCCTTTGTGGGGCTACGGAACTGCGCGCCCTGCCCGTCAATAGTGCCTGGGCCTTCAACGCGAATGTTTTCGGCCTTTACGGCAAATAACAAGCCTACATTGCCATCATTTAATGTGGTATCGCCGGTAAGTGGGATGGCCTGGGCGGCGTAGTATTGTTTACCATCGGCACTGCCCAGTAATTTACCCTGTGCGGCTATATGGAGGGTAACATTGCTTTTCAGCTCAACCGTGCCGATAACAAACACCCCGGCAGGCACCAGCACGGTGCCGCCCTGGTCTTTATTACAGGTATCAACGGCTGCCTGCAGCGCTTTGGTATTAAGTGTTACACCATCGCCTTTGGCGCCATAATCAATGATGTTATAAATGCGCGTACCCAACAGCGGATCGGCTTTTTGGATGTTTGCAGGCTGTGCGTGTAAAAATGAAGGCGTGGCGGCAATCATGCCGGCGCCTGCAGATGCTTTGGTAACTGTTTTTAACCAGTTGCGCCTTGAAAAATTATCGTCGTGAGGTTCCATTGGTTATCAGGTAATAAAATAAAATGTTTCCCAGGCCTGTTTAACTTGCTATAATTGGTTATTAAGGTATCGGCCAAAATCAAAATTAGGTTTATTTTGATGGGGATATTAACCTGTTTTGGCTAAACAATAATCCCGATTGTCATAATTAAGGCGGGCCGTATTTTTTTACTGCCGGGCAATATATTGGGGGGCATTTTTAGGAGTGAAGCCTTAAATAGCGAAAACTGGCAAAGTATATTAGTGTGCGTTGCAAATGCTATCGAGTTTGTTGCAAATTGCCGGCCGACAACCTGCGGTAATTACATTACCCCCACAGTTTTGGGCGCAAAACCGAAGTGACGGGAAAAACTGGCCGAAAAACTGGCCGGGCTGCTGAAGCCAACCATATAAGCCACCTCAGATACGGTGGCAACGCGGCGCAGGAGAAGATTATGTGCGTATTGAAGGCGAATAATACGGATCAGTTCGCCAGGCGCCTGGCCGATAAGGCCCTTTAATTTGCGATGCAGCTGTGTGCGGCTGAGGCCTATGTCGCGGGCAAGTTGGTCGGCGCTGTAGCCCTCCTCATCCAGGTGGCTTTCTACCGCGTTGCGTACCCGGGCGATAAAGTCCTGCTCAATTGAGGGCATCGATAGTACATCGCTAAACCAGAGGTCGCGGCTGCTATAGTGTTCGCGCAATTGGTTGCGCACGTTGATCAGGTTTTCTATAAGGGCAAATAATTCGCGTTTATCAAAAGGTTTGCCCAGGTAGGCATCCGCACCGGTTTCGATACCCTGCACCTTACTGTCCATATCAGCTTTCGCTGTGAGGATGATGATGGGTATATGGCTGGTTTTTTCATCTTTTTTGAGTGTGGCGCTCACCTGGTAACCATCTTTCCGGGGCATCATCAAATCGGTAATAACAAGGTTGGGGATGTGCTCCAATGCTAAGGCAATGCCTGCATCCCCGTCGGCCGCGCTTATAACCCGGTATTTACCGGTAAGCGATTGCTGCATAAATTCCCTCAGCTCATCATGATCTTCGATGAGCAGTACCAGTGGTTTGTCGGTGTCGACAACCGGCAGAGCGCTGTCGTCCGCATTGGTGGAATATAATGCTTCACTGTACACGGTTTCTGCCAGCGGGCTCCCGCCGGCTTCGGCAACCTGGTAGGGCATGCGGATATTAATTTCTGTAAACAGCCCTTCCATGCTTTCTGCCCTTATCTGGCCTCCCATCAATTCTACCAGCTCCTTAGCTACGGCCAACCCTATGCCCGTACCTTCTGCCGATCTGGTATCTGAAGGATCGGCCTGGTAAAACCGGCTAAAAATGTACGGCAGTTTTGAAGCAGGAATGCCGCGCCCGGTATCCCTTACAGTTATGCTCAAAACATTACCAGGCGCACCGGTATCTTTTTGCAGCAATACTTCTACCCGGCCATTGTCGGTAAACTTGATGGCATTTGAAAGTATATTGAGGATAATTTTATCCAGCTTGTCGCGGTCGCCCGGTATCCAAAGCTTATCCCAGTCTGATGCAAAATGCAGCCTGATCCCTTTTTGCACAACCAATGATTCGTATGAGTGTATATGCATCCTGATAAGGGCCACAAAATCTAATGGTTCCCTGCTCACTTCCATTAAGCCGCTTTCCAGCTTACTCAGGTCAAGCAATTGATTGATAAGCCGGAGCAACCGCGCGGCGTTACTCAGGATGAGCCGTATGTATTTTGTGGCATCCGTGCCGGTGGCGACAGATAGCAGCTCATTGGCCGGATTGATAATAAGTGTTAGCGGTGTTTTAAACTCATGGGTTATATTGGTAAAAAAACGGGATTTAACTACATCCATTTCCCGCAGCTTATCAGCCTTTTCGCTAAGTTCGGCTGTACGTTGTTGCACAATTTCCTCAAGCCGTTTAGCTTCAGCTGCTATTCGTTCTCTTTTTTCGGTTTCCTGTGCAAGCGCCTGGGCAGATAGCTTTTCTACTTCGGCCAGTTTAGCTGCCAGGTTTTGGTTGGTGCGGGCAAAATCAAGCGCCAGGTAAAGCGACAGGCAAAGTGGCAGAATCAATTGGCCTATGCTCATTACAAACACCCGTACAGAATTGAGTTCATAGGTCCATAGATGAAACACATCGGCCCAGGCAAAAAAGTAAACCAGTACAACTGCTACCACGCCTGTAGCGATAAGCCATACACCCCGCTGCTTTTTTTTGATTAGATGGAATGCAGACCAAAAACCATCCATGATGCAAACAAAGAAAACCACAGAAAAATAATCGTCGTGTACATTGGCCCGTAAAATAAAATAATTTAAAAAGTACCCTATGAAATAAAGCATGTTCACGCCGGTTAATGCAACCACACGCCAACGTGGTACCCGGCCATAATCCAGCACATAAAGTAGCATCACGGCCCCCCACATCATCAAAACTTTGCATTCTTGTGTTAAAAAGTCGGCATAATACTGCACTAACGGAAAACTTGTAAAATAAAACAAGTAAATACATATGCTGTTAATACCCACCAATAGCACAAAAAGTGCATAGTATAAATTTAGTTTTTGCCTGGGATAAAAAAGGAACAACAAAAAATGTAAAACGCCCAATATAATTTCGGCAGCCGCGCACATGGGCACAAAGCTAAAAAGTTGTCTGCTGTGGGTAATGTGTTTTGAAAACGGTTCATAGTCGCCTATCAAAGCCTCAAACCCCAAAAAGTTGGCGTAAACGCCAAAATAATTGGAGTAATGCATGGTGATGAGATGGGGGCGTGTGTCATTGAACCACAGCGGGATAAGGTCTCTTGGGGCGCGTATAGCTTCCATTTGCTGCGCCGAATGGCCAACCTTACCATAGCCCCCTACTTGTTTTCCGTCGATAAATATTTCAGATGCCCCATCGTGATTGATGCGGAAGGAGAGTTTTTTGCCCACCAGGTTTGTGTCAACTTTTAGCCACAGGCCAAACCAGCCAAGCCCCTGCCACCCAGGTGGTGGATCAGATTTTCCGAAAGCAGTATAGTGCAACGCATTCCAGCCGTTGGTGCTGTTTAAGGACCGTTTCCCCTGGGGCAACTCTCCGGCATGAAAAAACCATAGGGAATCGCGAAGGGATACTTCGTGTAATGTTCCAAAACTGCTGCCGCGTATTACCACAGTATCCTGCCCGTATGCCCCGTTAGCGGCGCACAGCAACATACACCACAGCAGGGTGCGCCATAAAGGCTTGTTTAAAAACATATTTCCGATAATAGGCAGAAAATGAGAAATAATTCTTATCACTCAAAAATAATACTTTCGGGCCGGGAATCAAAGGCATTTTATAAACAGGCTGGTTTAACTGGTAGTTATTTTTTTTACCATGCCCTTTCTGTGGTGTTTTTATTGTACTGCCAGTGTCACAGCCTTTTGTTTAATCAATCATGTTTAATGTGATAATTCCAGCGTCCCCGGCAGGAGGTGTAGGCATGTTAATTTTGTATGTAATAATTTATTAACCAGGTATGGACATTGTTTGAATTGCCGCACAATAAATATTAATATTTATTTATTGCTTCCAATGAAAAAGATCAGGCAATATAACCTGTTACTGGCTTATCTTAGCTTAAAATAGCAGGCCTTCGCACAGATTTGGTTCAATAAAGTAAGTAAGATAGCTTTATCTTTAACCGCACATTTTTATCTGCGGGTTAATTTAAACAGTAGTTTGCTGTTTAACATGACTTTAAGGAATATTAAGCCAACATGTGATGACAACCCTTCTAAAGAAAAATATAAACACACACATCTCGTTTTCGGATGCCGAAATGGAGTCGTTCTGTGATTTGTTTCAACATAAAACCATCAAAAAGAAAAGCTTTTTATTACGTGGGGGCGAAGTTTGCAAATTTGAAGGCTTTGTTGTGAAAGGGCTTTTTCGCGTTTATCATATTGATAAAAATGGCTTCGAACAAATACTATATTTTGCAATGGAAGATTGGTGGATAACAGATATTGATAGCTTCACCAATGGTTTACCATCTCAACTTTATATTGAGGCGCTGGAGGATAGTGAAGTGCTTTTAATTTCTAAAAAGGATAAGGAATTTGCCTACATAAATTTGCCTAAAATAGAGAAGCTGTTCAGGGTGATGACCCAAAAAACACATGTTGCCTTACAACGCAGAATGATTGACAACCTGGGTAAAACCGCCGACCAGCTTTATCTTGACTTTATCGAAAAATATCCGGGCCTGTACCAGCGCCTTTCTAACCTGCAAATAGCTGCCTACCTGGGCATCAGCCACGAATTTTTGAGTAAAATAAGACGGAAAATTGCCGGTAAGAAATAAGCCGTATTTCATTTATTGAACTTGTTCAATGTTTTTGAGCTGTGGATGATAGCATCTTTACAGCATTATTAAAACGATAAAATGAAACACATTCTTTCTGTAATATTCTTAACAATCTTAATTTCATTCAAAATGGACGTACAAGCACAAAGTTTCAAAACTATTGAAACAGGCAATTTTAAACTCGAGGTATATAATGCATCAGAAAACAGTTTTGGGGTAGCATCAGTCATCGTATCAGGAAAAACAGACGCTGTTTTGATTGATGCGCAATTTACATTGGAAGATGCCGAAAAAGTAGCCGGCGAAATCAAAAAATCAGGTAAAAAACTAACAACTATTTATGTTTCCAATGGCGATCCTGATTTTTACTTTGGCCTGGAAGTATTCAAAAAGTATTTTCCCGAAGTTACCGTTTATGCAGCGGCTGCAACGGTTGAGCATATTAAAGCTACAGCACAAAAAAAATTAGAAGTGTGGGGCGAGCGGCTGGGCAAAGGCATTACATCCAACGTTGTTTTGCCACAGGTATTAAAAGGCAACAGCATCGAACTGGAAGGTGAGAAATTAGAAATTATCGGACTGGAAGAATTTCCTTCCAAAACCTTTGTCTGGATCCCGTCGGCCAAAGCGGTTGTGGGGGGCATCAACGTATTTGGAACAACTTTCCATCTTTGGATGGCCGATGCGCAAACAGCCGATGCCCGTAAACAATGGATAAATGTTTTAGATAAAATTGAAGCGCTACAGCCGGTTATTGTAGTTCCGGCCCACGCTAAATCTGAAAGTGCGTTTGACCTGAGCGCTGTGCAGCACACCAAAAGCTATATCCAGGTGTATGAAGAAGCTTTAAAAACCAACAAAACTTCCGAAACATTAATTGCCGCTTTAAAAGCCAAATATCCTGCCCTTACTTTCGACATTGCCTTGCAAATAGGCGCGAAAGTAAACACCGGCGAAATGAAATGGTAAAATCAGTATTCACATTTAGCCTGGCGGTGCCAAAAGCATCGCCAGGCTGTTTTTAAGCAAACATAAAATGACCAATCTGGAAATTATAAAAAGCACTTATGAAGGCAAAACTTCAAAAGAGAATGGAAGAAATTTAGCTATGTACGTAGCAGAAAACCTTGCGTGGACAGAAGCCAAAGGCTTTCCCTATGCCGGAACATATATTGGTTTGGCCAGTGTTGAAAAAAACGTTTTCAGCCGTTTAGGAAGCGAATGGGTGGATTATAAGTTTACGCCCGAAGATTACGTGGCCGGCGAGGATAAGGTTGTTGCCTACGGCACTTATACCGGCACGTACAAAACTACCGGAAAATACTTTGAAGCAAGGGTAGCCCATGTTTGGAAATTAAAAGATGGAAAAATTACGGGCTTTGAACAGTTTGTAGACAGCCAGCCTGTAAACAATGCCATGAGGTAAACTAACCATTCACGGTTATCCAACCCTGGTAATGCCGGCCGGTAACTTACACCTAAGGCGGCCGAAAAAGCCTCCATAAAATATCCGGATACAACAGTTATTTTGGCAGAGTACACCATGGTATCACCAGCCAATTACTTTGATCATAGCCTAAACCTGGCGGCTTACATAGATATCCGATTCACATTACTATTTTAACTGGCTGCAAAATTTAGCCATCGATTTGGGTGTCATACTCCAGTCGGGCGCTTTAATGCTGCCCCAGGCTTTAGGGTTATCATATAAGTTAAAGTAACATACACCAAAAATATGCGGGTTGGCATTTATTGTTTTGGCGGCATTGGCAAGCCACTGGTCCTGAAAACTTTCCGGGCCTTTAACGCCAAACTCGGTTATAAATAAGGGTTTATCCAAAAATCTCATCCTGAAATATTTGCGGTTGAATATGGTGCTGAATGCTTCCTGCTTATCCGGATCGGTGATGTTTTTATCAGGCAGGCCATAAATGGCAATGCTTATATAATCAACTACATCGCTGCCAGGCCAAAAATCAGCCGAGCCTCTGTCGCCCGCGGGGCCCCAAACTTTTTTTACATTTTTGCCTGGGCCGCCGTTAAACTGCATAAAATAGCGGTAGGCGGCAATGTAGGTAACCGGGTCCTGACTTTGCCATGCATAACGGTGAATCGGAATCTCCATTTCGTGCATCCACCGCAAATACACTGTTTGCCTGGTTGCCGAAATAATGCCGAATAATTTTTTAATCTGCTGGTCAAATGTGCCGTTCAATATCCTCTCCAATGTAAGGGTATCGGCTTTGTGGGCAGCATCTTTCCAGGGCTCCATAGTAACAATAACGTCATGGTGCCTGCCGGTAACCTCCAAAAATTTCTTTCCAAAATCGCCACGTTCTACTTCGCCCAAATCGGTAAATAAATGCTCTACACTAATAGCTTTTTGATTAAGCAATCGTTTATTCGGGTCAAACACACCAACCTGCAGCACTTTTCTGATCGGTTTGGCTTTGCAGCTATCGGTATAATTACTATCGGAGTATACCGTTTGGCGGTATTTGTTAATGTATGCCTTCTCTTCGGCCAGCCATGACGGCTGAAAAGCCCCCTTTGTAATATTCCACGCATCCACCATTAATACGGGCTTATTAATAAACCGAAGGCGGTGCAGCTTTTGCCTTATCATTTCCTGTGGCGTTTTGGCAAGCGGATAATAATTAACGCTGTATTCGGATGGGCTACCAAGGGTGATGCTTACATAATCAACGTATTTATTTCCGGGCCAGTATTCAGTATCACCGGGGTATCCGGATGGGGCCCACACCACCTTAGCTTTGGGTGCGTATTGCTTTAGCTTTTTTGCGAAGTAATTAAACGAGGTAATGTATGATGCGGGTGATTGGTATTGCCAGGGATAAAAATTGGTAGGTACTTCCATATCGGGATTCCAGCGGATGTATGCCTGGTGCGGTGCCCTTGAAATTATAGAGGCTAATTTAATTATCTGGCTATCAAATTTCCCTTTTTTAAGTTCTGTTAAAACGTTGGTATTATAGTTTACGCCTGATAGCCAGGTTTCTACAGTTAACATTACATCGTGCTTTGCCAGTTCCTTGTCAATGTCGCCTTTGTCTGTCCACTGCGCGGTATTTCGCCAAACAGCCTTATATGATGCTACGTTAGCCGGTTGTGAATCGCTGCCTGCGTTGTTAGCGTTGAAAACGGCAACCAAACGATCGTCTGCCGGGTAATAAATATTAAGATAATACGACCGGTACCAGGGGTTAAGCAGCCAAAGGGCCGCAACAAGCAATACAATGCCCAAACCAATAAATAAATAACGTTTTGAACGGGTACTTTTCAAGGTTGTTAATTTTTAAGTGGCGTATTTAACGTAACATAATCGTCATTAACATTATTGCCGCTTACCGCTATCATGTATAAACGGTAACTGTTGCTGTTTGGCGGTATATTAACATACACAATGGCGCCTTCGCCAACCTTATTCATGTTTGTGGCGGTACCAAGTGCATCAATTTTAACCAGGTACCATTCAAAACGCAGGTCGGTTTTTAAATAGGCAGCAATATTCCATTTATTATAAGCGTATATCAATGCGCTGTAAGGCAATGATGCGCCGGCATTGGTTGTTAAAGCAGGTTTCAAAATCCTTACAGGCGGCAAATTATTAACAGGTTCGGTACCATGCCAGGTTGTACTTATTTGATGAACATAGGGTTTATTACGGCCCCATACATCTTTTAAGCCATCAAAAGTGGTAATTGAGCCACTTTGCTGATCCTGCCAGCTGGCATAAAAAATGCCTCCCCGCGGCCATATAACATCTTTTAAACTTTTTGGATTGGCATTGCTGATAAAGTATGGGGCGCCAATACCGGCGGTAACGTATTTTAACGATCTCTTATCGTCTATAATAAGTCCAAAGGCATCTATAGCCGGTATTTGCGCGTGCAGTAAATTTACAGTTGCGGCCAATGCCGGTACCGATAACACATCAAAAGTTACGGGCCTGGCCGGATCGGCATGCTTTATGTTGGCAACTAATTGCTTTAGCCACTTAATATAGTGGTATTGCGCATAATATAATTGGGGTGCGCGATAAAACCGGTTTAACTGCTGATAGCTGCTATTGCTCAAATTCCAGGCGGTAATGCTGGCGTTATCTTTATTTTTGTTTACCGTTTTTAAAATAAGCCTGGCTATGTCATTTAAATTATTGGTATCATCAATAAAGTTCTGGGCATCGGGTATCCAAAAACCGTAATGAATTTTAAGCCCCTGCTGCGCGGCGGCATCAAAAGTAGAGCGATCGTAAATATTAGGCCCGTATATCTTTACAGTGTTTATGCCGGCCTTATGTATTTCTTCAAAATCATCGACGATTATTTTTTTTGTGAGTGGCGATATGTTTTTATACCAATAGTGTCCTTTAGTATAAATAACACCCTTAACGTCTGTGAAAAAATGCGGGTTTAACAACAAGTTTTTAACTTGAGCAAGCCCGCCCTTTTCAGTGTTAGCGCTATCAGCAGGTAACAGTGCAGGCCTGGCTACCGGCGCATATAATTTGTTTTGATTAACAATTTGCCATAGGCCCGCAGTATCGGTGCTGCTATTTTTTATAATGGAGTTTTCGCCGTTGTGCAGTCCTCCGTAGCCGGCACCGCCATTATCTGCCGCATTGTCTGCATTCTCGTTTGAAACATAAATGCTTATGCAAATAACAAGTACTGTGAGTATCAAGCTAACTTTTCTTACCCCGGTATATACCTTCCTTCTTAGTAACCAAAAATATTTTTTGCCTGTTTTTAGGTTACTTGCTATATTGAACATGGTGCTATGATTGCCCAAATACATTTGCAGCTTGAGCTCAGAACTGGCAATAAGCATAAATACCATAAACATGCAATTAAGCAAAGCAATCGCCGACATGAAAAAGGTAAAAGGGCTCCAGTCGGTATAAAGCCCGTAGGTAATAGCCGCCAATGAAACCACCATCACCACGATGTTGGGCAGGTTGTTTTTTAGATTTTTCTCATCTTTTACATCCTTTGGAGTAGGAATATACGGCACATTTTTACGAATAATGGTATAAACAAAACCCAATATAAAAATCCACCAGGTTCCAATAAGTAAAAGTCCGCCAACTGCATGAAATCCCCTTTCGTTATCCTCCATTACCCATTCCTGCACAAAATGTCGTATTAAAACAACTGAGGTAATAAACGGGACGCTGATAACCAAAAAATCCGAAAAATCTATTTTCAGCGGGTACACATTCATGAACAGCGATAATACCGGGATCAAAAAATTGATCAGGAAAATAAAGCCAGATAAATAGAAAAGTGGCAACAATCCGTAATGGATTTTTTGCCGCCAGGTAAACTTTGTAAACAGCTTAACGTAGGAAGTAACCAAAAGCTCAAACACCCCGCGCGACCATTTTATTTGCTGCTTGTAATAGGCCGATAATGTGGCAGGCACCAGGCCGCGGGCCAGTACCTGCGGCACGTAAACAGATTTCCATTGTTTGGCGTGCAGCTGCATAGCGGTATGCATATCTTCGGCCAGCCCTGCAGCATGCCCGCCAATTGATTCCAGCGCGGTACGCCTGAAGGTACAGTTGGCGCCAATAGCCTGTACGGTACCATAGCTGTTCATACACATCATCATGGGGCCGTAAAAATGGTAGGTTTGTTGTGCCGCACCCTTTGCTATCCAGCCAATATGTTGGTTGTAATATGCCTGTACTACCTGCACATACCCTATTTCTGGATTATCGAAATGAGATACGATGGGATCAAGGAATTCCGGGAAAGGTACGTGGTCAGGGTCAAGCACCAGGCACAATTCGCCGGATGATTGCGCCAAAGCATTGTTGATATTACCTGCCTTGGCATTCGTTTTTTTTACACGGGTAACATGGTGTACTCCGAGTTGCGCACAAACCTCCTTCAGGTACGGGTCGTTGGCTTCATCGCATAAATAGGTTTCATGGGGATAAGTTATATTTTGGATAGCAGTAAGGGTTTCCAAAATCATTTCGTAAGGTTCGCCGGCGCAAAATGTTGTAAAAATATCTACCGTATATTGCCTGGTTGCGGGTGGTGTAGCCGGCACCCTGATTGACCAATAGTGGTACCATTCATAAATTACTTTAAAAAAGGTGTAAACAAAAGTTACAATAAGCAGCCAGTAAAGTGGCTTATAACCAATAACAGATGTTTGGAGTAAGCTATACATGAAAAAAAACATGCAGGCCAGCCCTATCACTATCATCAGCCTTAAATTAACTAACTGTTTTTTTGAAGGTGGTTTTATGTTACTACTATTCATGGATTATTCAGCACGTAAAAAGGCGTATTCGCAGTTGCAAAATAACCGTTATTATTATAAACGTACACGTATAAACGGTACGGCCCCTCATTAACAGGCGTTTTAAACTTTACCGTCCGGCCGGTATTTTCAATAAATGAACCTTTGATATCTTTGGGCGGTTTTTCGCTAAAAATACCATTTGGCTTAAACCAATCCTCGGCAAGCAGCTGCCATTTATATCTCAGTTTAGCGGTATCCGTTCCATTCATATAAACCTTAGCATAACTTGTGGCTCCGGGGCCCAACAAAATGTTATCGTGCCCGCCTTTATCGTTCAACAGCATATATTTTACATCCGGTGCCTTAGCGGGGGGCTTTTTACCCGTCCATAAATACTGCATCACATCAACTGCTTCGGTTTGGGTGCCATGCTCGTCAAAAAAGCTAAACCAGGTTGGTGTAAGCTCCTGTTTTTGGCCCCAGTAAAAAACCATCGAACCTAAAAACCTTGGATCATTCACCGGCATATAGTTACGGTAGGTGGCTAAATATTGCTCGGCTTTTTTTGTGCTGGCATCTTCTACATAGGCGCCCCATGCATTTTGCTTGGCAGCTACCCAGGGCCCTTCGATAGACCATTCGGCTATTAAAAACGGCCCGCTCCAAAGCCATTTAAAATCCTGCAGATCCTGCTTTAAGGTTTGTATCGAGCCAAAAATATTGAAAGAGATGAAATCAATATTGGTACGATACCTTATATTAAAGATGTTTTGTTTTTGAAAGGTCATAACCGTTGTAGTTACGGGGTGCTGTGGGTCGTTCTGGTGAATGATATCAATCAGGTTGTTAAAAACAGTATAAAACCTGTTAAACCGGGGCCTCAAGGGGAATGTGAGCTCGTTACCCAGGCACCAGCATAAAAGGGCAGGGTGGTTTTTATATTTATTAATTACAGCGGTAATTTCTTTCGTAAAAACTGCAGCCTGCGGGGTATTGTAAAACTCATCCATCCGGAGGCTTGGGGGCATGGGCAAGCCCACTATTACCGCTAAATTGTTTGCCTGTGCCGAGTCTAAAATATTAGCCAGGTTCACAGTATCCCAAACCCTTATGGTATTGCCGCCTGCTTCTTTTAAACGTTTAAGATTGGTATAGCCAGCCGCCCCTTTTACCAAAAAAGGTTGGCCTTGGCGGTATAAAGTATACTTGCCGTTTTCATTTTTAATGTAAACTGTTTTACCGGCGTTATTAACGGGTTGCGCTTTATTACAGCCAAAGGACAAAAAACAGGATATTAAAATTAAATGAATGACGACTAATCTGAAAGAGTAAAATATCATAAATTTTAGGCCAATTCGCTTAAAAATAGAGTTTTGGTTAGTGATTAAGGTTGATTTTAGACGTTATATTTTTGAAACTAAACATACAGCTTTTTACGGGATTTAAACGTTTTATGTTGTGATTGGGTTTTGCCGGGCTAATGGTTACAAAAACTAAATACTGGCTGGTTTAATACAACAACCAATTTTTGATTTAAACAAGGCGCCCGCTAAGTGGTTATTCCGAAATAAATCACCCGGTTTTCATCCAAAATAGCTTAATTTTAAACATGATTTTCGTCCTCAATAAAACCAACACTATTGCCAACCAGTTTTTGGCCGAATTGCGCGATGCCGAAATACAGCAGGACAAAGCCCGCTTTAGGCGTAACCAGGAAAAACTTGGTCAAATTTTAGCTTATGAAATCAGCAAAACCCTGCATTATCAAACTAAGGAGGTACAAACACCCTTAGGCATAGCCAACATCAATACCCCTGCCGACCAGCCCGTGTTGGGTACCATCCTGAGGGCCGGGCTGCCATTTCATCAAGGTTTTATGCATTACTTTGACCAATCCGAGTCGGCATTTATAACCGCTTACCGCAAGGTAAAAAGGGGAGGCTCGTTCCTGATCCAGGTAGACCATATCTCGACCCCGAACCTTGACGACAAAATCCTGATCCTGTGCGATACCATGCTGGCTACCGGCCAAAGCCTGGTATCTGTTTGCAAGGAGCTGATGGCACAATATAACATTAAAGAGCTGCACATAGCCGCCGTAATTGCCAGCACCGTAGGCATAGCTCATGTACGCGCCAACCTGCCTAAAGCCAAACTATGGGTGTGTGCTATTGACGAGGAAATGACCAGCAAAGCCTATATTGTGCCCGGCCTTGGCGATGCGGGCGATTTGGCATTTGGCGAGAAGGTGTAGGCGGATTTCGAAATTTGGATTTTCGATATCGGATTTTTAATTTTTTACCAGATGGGCTAATCTCCATAAATTACATCCGCATTTTTTATAAATTAGTCTGTAGTTTAAATATTGTACAAATGCTGGACGATTTTCCGTTTTATTTATGCCTGGTAATTGTGATATTATTATTGATCATGCTGAGCAGGAAAATAAAAGTTGCCTATCCTGTTTTGCTGGTATTAGCCGGATTAGGGATTAGTTTTATCCCGGGCCTGCCTACATTGCATATCGAATCGGAACTGATCTTTATTTTGTTTTTACCTCCGCTGTTATATGACGCGGCATGGCATATTTCATGGAAAGAGCTTTGGCACTGGCGACGGATCATCGGAAGTTTTGCCTTCCTGGTTGTGTTTTTTACGGCATTGGCGGTTGCGTTGGTTGTTAATCATTTTATTCCCGGCTTTACACTGGCCCTGGGTTTTTTATTAGGCGCAATAGTGTCGCCGCCGGACGCGGTAAGCGTAGGGGCTATTTTAAAATTTGTAAAAGTACCCAAACGGCTATCTTATGTTTTGGAGGGCGAAAGCCTTTTAAATGATGCGTCCTCGCTCATTATTTTCCGCTTCGCACTGATAGCGGTAGCAACGGGCAGTTTTGTTTGGCACCAGGCTGCTTTAAGCTTTGTGTGGATGCTGGCGGGCGGTATAGGCATCGGCCTTATTGTTGGCTACGCATTTATGAAAACGCATAAATACCTGCCAACTGATACCAATACAGATATCGCATTATCGCTGTTAACGCCTTACATCATGTATATAGCTGCCGAGGCCGTGCATAGTTCGGGCGTGCTGGCTGTGGTGAGTGGCGGCCTGCTGCTATCCAACTACCGGCTACGTTACCTGAGCAGCAGTTCAAGGCTGGGTGGTTTAAACGTTTGGGACAGCCTTAGCTTTGTGCTCAACGGTTTGGTGTTTATGATCATAGGGCTCGATCTGCCCCAAATTACGGCCGGGCTCGAAAGTGTGTCTATTGCTACAGCTATTGGTTACGGTTTATTGGTAACCGGGGTTTTAATTGCCGGTCGCATTTTATCAGCCTTTTCCGCAGTGCTGGTTACCCTGGTAGCCCGGAATTTTATTACGGTTGCCGATCCGAGAAATCCTGGTTTTAAACTTCCTTTTTTGATTGGCTGGTCGGGCATGCGGGGCGTGGTGTCATTGGCATCCGCTTTATCGATACCGGTTTACATGGCCAACGGATCGGCTTTTCCGCAGCGGAACCTTATTTTGTTCATCACATTTGTAGTCATCTTAACCACCTTATTGCTGCAGGGCCTAACGTTGCCTTACCTGATCAGGAAACTGAATTTAACCGATCCCGATGAAGTGGCGCCCGATGAGGAAGTTTATAACGATATCAGGAAACAGCTAAACCAGCATGCGCTGCTGTACTTAAATTCAAACTGCTGCGAGCAAGTGAGCAGGCAGCCAATGCTTCAGCAAATGGCGCTTAAGTGGCAAAATAACGATCAATTAGCCGATGGTTTATTGATGACCGAAGAATCTAAATCCGTTTACCGCGATGTGCTGGACCTGCAAAGGAAATGGCTGATAAACAAGAACAAGGAAGATGTGAATATTGACGAAGAGATTATCCGGCGGCACCTCTTGTACCTTGACCTGGAAGAAGAAAAACTGCAATTTATTTAGGTCGGTTTTTCTATCATAACATAATCCCCGCTTAGCCCATTCATGGGCGATTGTTTGAATATTGTAACTTTTGGTTTGAATATTGTAACCCCTAACGTGTTCAATTGCTTAGCTTTATAGTATATTTCAACTTACTTCCAAATTAACCAATTATGGATAGTTTAACTATTACTATTAACGGAAAGCAGCAACAGGTGAATGCCGATCCTAACATGCCCCTGCTCTGGGTCATTCGTGATCTGTTAGGGCTCACCGGTACCAAATTTGGCTGTGGCGTAGCACAATGCGGCGCGTGTACTGTTCACCTGAATGGTGAAGCCGTACGTTCCTGTGTAACCAAAGTGAGCCGTGCGGCAGGCCAGCAGATAACCACCATCGAGGGACTTTCGAAGGGCAACGGCCACCCTTTGCAAATAGCATGGGCCCAACTGGATGTACCGCAATGCGGTTACTGCCAATCGGGGCAATTAATGTCGGCAGCGGTATTGCTGAGAGAAAACACTAACCCGACCGATCAGGACATCGATGACGCTATGTCGGGCAATATCTGCCGCTGTGGTACCTATCCGCGTATTAGGGCCGCCATACATAAAGCTGCTCAAATGCAGCGGGAAGGAGTAAAATCATGAACCGTCGCGCATTTTTACAA
The DNA here is from genome assembly GCF_051903035.1 of Mucilaginibacter sediminis. Lineage (NCBI taxonomy): Bacteria > Pseudomonadati > Bacteroidota > Sphingobacteriia > Sphingobacteriales > Sphingobacteriaceae > Mucilaginibacter > Mucilaginibacter sediminis. Next base: position 3,915,569 of record NZ_CP170602.1, on the reverse strand, counting down.
TCGGGTACTATTCTGGGCGGAGGATTGCTTATTTCTTTTACCATACCACAAGCCAATAAGCTGGCAGCGATGGTAAAAACAACGGCCGACGCGGGTTTTGCACCCAATGCTTTTTTAAATATTGCAACAGATAACACTATAACCGTATACCTAAGCCATGTGGAAATGGGCCAGGGTATATGGACAACGCTACCAATGTTACTGGCCGACGAACTGGATGTAGACCTGGGGCAGGTAACTGTTAAACACAGTGGCGTTGGCAAGGCATATAATCATACCGTATATGGTATCCAGATAACCGGTGGCTCAAGCTCTACCTGGTCGGAGTTTGACAGGTACCGCAATGCAGGCGCAACCGCCCGGGTGTTGTTAACACAAGCGGCCGCCAAACGATCTGGCGTTGCGGTTGAAAACTGTAAAACCGAAAATGGACATGTTATTGCTGCCGGCAAAAAATATACCTACGGCGAACTGGCGGCAGAAGCCGCACTTTTGAAGGCACCCCAGCAGGTACCCTTACGGCCTAAAAAAGACTGGAAATACATAGGCAAAGGTGCCGGCCGTATGGATGCCATTGTAAAAACTAATGGTGAAGCCAAATTTGGCCTTGATATCCAGTTCCCGGGCTTATTAACCGCGGTTGTGGCACACGCGCCGGTTTTTGGCGGTAAAGTGAAATCGTTTGATGCCGGCAAAGCGATGGCGATACCCGGCGTAGTACAGGTAGTACAAATTCCAACAGGCGTTGCCGTAGTTGCCAATCATTTTTGGGCGGCGCAGCAGGGGCGCAAAGCTTTGCAGGTAACCTGGGATAATGGAGCCGGTGCAGATTTATTTACAACCAAACAAACAGAAGCATACAAAAAGCTGGCTGCTACCAACGGGTTGGCGGCCCAACAAAAAGGAGATGCCGCGGCTGGCTTAACCAAAGCAAGTAAAGTAATTTCGGCACAATACGTGTTTCCGTACCTGGCGCATGCTCCTATGGAACCCATGAATTGCACCGTAAACCTGCAAAAAGATAGCTGTGAAATATGGACCGGCACGCAGTTACCGGGTGTTGACCAGTTAGCAGCTGCCAAAATACTGGGGATGAAGCCCGAACAGGTAACAATGAGTGTTGCTTTCCTGGGTGGCGGCTTTGGCCGCCGGGCTACGCCAACTTCCGACTTTGTTTCTGAAGCTGTTCATATTGCCAAAGCCAGCGGTAAGCCAGTAAAAATGGTGTGGACACGTGAAGATGATATGAAAGGCGGCTATTACCGCGGGGCTTGTGTGCACGATGTTTCGGTGGGATTGAATGAGCAGGGGCTGCCTGTAGCCTGGAAGCATAATATAGCAGGGCAATCTATTATGGCTGGTGCTCCAATGTTTGGCCCCCCTCCGGCTGTTGATGATACCTCTGTAGAGGGCGTAAAAGGTTCGCCTTATCTTACTACTGTACCTGATCATTTTATAGGGCTGCATACCACCAAAGAGGTAGTGCCTATCCTGTGGTTCCGTTCTGTAGGAAATACCCACACCGGCTACGTAATGGAAGCCATGCTTGACGAACTGGCACATGCTGCTGGCCGCGACGCGGTAGATTACCGCCGGGCGCTGCTTAAAGATCATCCACGCCACCTGGCGGCGCTCAATTTGGTTGCCGATAAAGGCGGCTGGGAAAAACCGGCACCCCAGGGACGGCATAAAGGCGTTGCCGTACACGAAGCTTTTGGCAGCTATGTAGCCATTATTGCCGAGGTTAGTATTAATAATGGCCAGGTGCGTGTGCATAAAATTGATTGCGCTATAGATTGTGGTTTGGCCGTTAACCCCGATGGCGTGAAAGCGCAGATGGAGAGTGGTATCATCTTTGGCCTCACCATGGCCTTATATGGCGAAATAACGCTGGAAAACGGCAAAGTACAGCAAAGTAATTTTTATGACTACCGCATTGCCCGGATGAACGAGTCGCCGGAGATTAACGTGTTTATTGCAGACAGTAATGAGAAAATGGGAGGTGCCGGCGAGTGCGCAGTGCCGCCAACGGCGCCCGCTATTGTCAATGCTATTTTTGCTGCTACCGGTAAACGGATATATAATTTGCCTATCATGAACCATAAATTAACTCAGGCATGAAAAAACTAATTTTCATCAGCATTACTTTATTTATCGCAGGCTCAATAGTATTATCCTTTAAGGCCGATGATGCTAAACCGGTCAGCGAGCCGGTGGTTATCAAAGATAGCATTGCCTCTGTTAAAGCCTTTAAGCAGGTATATACCGTATTAATAAGCGCTCGCTGCATGAATTGCCATCCCTCGGGAAACATTCCGCTACAGGGCGATGATAATCATCTGCACACCATGTCGCCCCAAAGGGGAGTTGATGGTAAGGGCGTTTATGCCATGAAATGTTCCAATTGTCATCAGCCAACCAATACACCCGGGCTGCATACGCCGCCGGGCAATCCCAACTGGCATTTACCACCTGCAGATATGATGATGGTTTTCCAGGGCAGAACGCCGCGCCAACTGGCTAAACAACTTATAAACCCCAGGCAAAACGGCCATAAAGACCTGAAAAAACTGATTGCCCATGCTGATGATGGCTTAGTACTATCTGGCTGGAACCCTGGCGAAGGCCGTACGCTGCCACCTATGAGTCATGCTGCATTCAAAAAAGCGTGGATAACATGGCTTACAACAGGCGCTTACGCGCCTGCTAAATAACTTATGTTTAATTTAATAATTGCCTGTGTTGATGTGGTCATCAGCATGGGCAATATCATTAAGCAGCAATAACCCACATTGCCAAATTTAATCGCCTTTTTCCGAATTAGACGACAGCACCAGGAACCGGCCGTAGTTTTGGTTAAATAATTAGGCACAATTAAATACCAGGGTTACAATGTCTAATTTATAAGCGTGAAGCCATATCCCCGGTGCCGCGCATTATCTGATATTATGTGTACACCTGTTTTGCCGGGCTTAATAGCATTAGGGGAACTGCCTTGGGTATCAACCATAGTTATCATGGTTTTTTAGCAGTTAAATAGGGATATGATAGCTTTTGCAGTACTAAATATATCGCCTTGCAATTTCTTTTGCCGAAATTTAGCGCGACTATGTTTAAACTGCTTGTAAATTAAATAATTAGCAAGTTAAATAAAGGCATGCTTTTAATGTTATATGAAACCATTTGGCATGAAAAGCGTATAAACAGAAACAAAACAATCTTAAAATAATCCTTTGGGCCATTTGGGATTGATGATAAATATTAAACGATGGGGGTGATCAATAACAAATGATAGCATACCAGACGGTAGAATTGCTGAGATTAAATTTCCGAACCGAATTAATAATCCAACCACAATCAAAAGTATTATTTTACTGAAGCAGCGCTTTTGTTTTGACTTATAAGGTTTACGATATTAATAAAAAATGATCTGCAGTAAAAGTATCAACACAACAAAATGAGGCGAATTTTTCTTTTTATTTCGTGTTTATGCCAGCTTTTTCCCGGATTGTGTTATTCGCAAACACGCGATCTTAAATTTAAACAACTTAGTACAAACGAAGGCCTTTCCCAAAGCCATGTAGTAACCATCATTAAAGATAGCCGTGGCTTTATGTGGTTCGGGACCGAAGATGGCCTTAATAAATACGATGGTTATAAATTTACCCATTATAAGCACGACCAGAATAACAAAGCAACCATCATTGACAATTATGTACTATCTATAATGGAAGACGGTTCCCATAATTTATGGATTGGGACCGAAAGCGGGCTTGAAAGATTTGACCGCGCTACAAACACGTTTATTCATTATTCCGATCATTCAACTTTCTCCGTAAGGTCTGTTTTTTTGGATAGCAAAAAGAGGATATGGCTGGGTACCAGTAAGGGTTTATATTTATTTAATGCTGCAAATGGTTCATTTAAAAAAATTACGTACACAGGCAAAAATACAAGCGGTTTAATTAACGGGTTTATATACCAGGTTACCGAAGATAATAATGGCTGGTTATGGATAGGAACTGATGATGGCCTGTGTCATTTTAATCCCCAAAACGGTGAGTTTATCCGTTATGTTCATGATGCTGCAAACAACAACAGTATTGGCGCCAGTTGGATAAAAGCAGTATATAAAGATAGCAAGGGTAATATTTGGGTGGGTACTCATGGCGGCGGGCTGGCATTGTATAATAATAAAAACGATTCGTTTATAAATTTTAAACACGACCCTAATAATAGTAACAGTATTTGCCATAATGATATTCTTTCGATGCTGGAAAGCGATGGGAAATTGTGGATAGGAACCGAAAATGGAGGCATAAGCGTGCTCGATTATCCGGCCAACAAGTTTGTTTGTTACAAATTTGATGCAAATGATCATTACAGCCTTAGCAGTAACTCTGTTTACTGTTTATATAAGGATGATGCGGGAAACACCTGGATAGGCACTTATTCGGGCGGAGTTGATTTTTTACCGGGGTTGGGCAACAAATTCAATTCATACAGCCAAAACCCAAACAACCCAAATAGTTTAAGCAACAATAATGTGCTGGCCATATCCGGCGATGATACCGACGAAAATATTTGGATTGGCACCGATGGAGGTGGCCTGAATTTATTTAACCGGAGGAAAAAGACCTTTGTTCATTACCTGCATAATGATAATAATACCAACACTATAAGCAATAATTATCCAATGGCTATAGTGCCGTTAGATAAAAATCTTATTGCCATTGGTTACCATATTGGCGGGCTCGACTTGTTTGATAAAAAAAAGGGGACTTTTATACATCATATGCCCCAGGCAAATAATATGCGCAGCCTTTCCCTTTCAGATATTAACAATATGTATAAAGACCATGATGGCAACATATGGTTAGGTACCTGGAAAGGGGGGCTTAATTATTTTAATGTAAAAACCGGCCTCTTTACCCGATATAGGAACAATCCGCTTGATGATAACAGCGTAGGCAGCGATATTGTTACTACCGTATACCAGGATAAACAGGGCAATATGTGGATAGGTACCGATAATGGCCTGGATATATTAAACCCTAAAACCGGCCGTTTTACACATTACAGGCACGATGAGGGAAAGAAACACAGCTTATCAAACAACACTGTCGAGTCGATTACCCAGACTGCTGACGGTGATATGTGGATAGGTACAAACGGCGGCGGGCTTAACCTTTTTAACAAGCGTAGCCAAACATTTACGATATATACCGAAAGGGAGGGCTTGCCGAATAATGTGATTTACACTATTTTGAAAGATCATAAGGGAAACTTTTGGCTAAGCACCAACAAAGGGATTGCCAGGTTTAATCCAAAAACTAAAGTCGTCAGAAACTATGGCATTTCTGACGGGTTGCAGGGAGATGAGTTTAAAAGCCACTCTGCTTTTCAAACTGCAGACGGAGAGTTTTTTTTTGGTGGCGTAAACGGATTCAGCACTTTTTATCCTGATAGTTTAAAAGATAATGACTTTATTCCTCCTGTTTATATAACCGGGCTGCAGATTTTTAACAAACCTGTTATCCCTGGCGATAAAAACTCACCGCTTCAAAAAGATATCAGTGAGACAAGCGCTATAAACCTTTCCTATAAACACTCGGTACTTACATTTGAATTTGCGGCGCTGAATTATACCATTCCCGAAAAAAATCAATATGCTTATAAGCTGGATAACTTTGATAAGGACTGGAACTACGTTGGCACTAAGCGGACAGCCACTTATACAAACCTTGATCCGGGTACATATACATTCAGGGTTAAGGCATCAAACAACGACGGAAAATGGAATAACAAAGGCACAGCCATTACTATTTATATTGCGCCTCCTTTTTGGCTCACCTGGTGGTTTAAGTTAATTGTGGCTTTAGCTTTTATTATTAGCGGACCAGCATTTTATATAATTCGAACCCGTTCTATATTAAATCAAAAGGCCGAGCTTGAGCGCCAGGTAAAAGAACGTACCGAGCAGCTGGCGCGGGCAATAGAGGTGGAGAAAAAATCGGCCCTTGAAGCCGAGGAGGCCAATAAGGCTAAAAGTATATTTTTGGCTACCATGAGTCACGAAATCCGGACGCCTATGAACGGGGTGATCGGGATGGCTTCCTTACTTGCCGAAACACCTTTGGACGACGAGCAGCGGACTTTTACCGAATCGATACAAACCTGTGGCGAAGATTTGCTGGCGGTTATCAACGATATTTTAGATTTTTCTAAAATAGAATCGGGTAATATGGAGCTTGAGGAAAAAGATTTTAGCCTGCGTACCTGTATTGAGGAAGTTTTTGACGTTTTTGCTTTAAAGGCCGCCCACTTAAAGCTCGACCTGGTTTACCAGATTGACTATGATGTACCGGCTCAAATTATTGGCGATAGTTTAAGGCTTCGGCAAATCCTGATTAACCTGATAAGTAACGCTATCAAGTTTACCAAAAAGGGCGAAATTTATGTTGCTGTACATTTGCTTGGTACTTCAGAAGATAATGATATCGAATTAAGTTTTGAGATAAAAGATACCGGCATTGGTATTTCTGCCGATAAGCTTCACCGGTTATTTAAAGCGTTTTCCCAGGTTGATTCTTCAACCACCCGTCAGTACGGAGGTACCGGCCTTGGGCTGGTTATAAGTGAGCAGCTGGTGAAGTTAATGGGCGGTAAAATTAGTGTGGAGAGTGAAATTGATAAAGGGAGTACTTTCAGGTTTAATATTCATACGCAAAGGAGTTTACTGCAAGATGCCGTGCAAATAAACCATAGTATGAATGGTTTTGAAAAAAGCGAGATTTTGATTGTTGACGATAACGATACCAATTGCCGGATTTTAAAAGGCCAGCTGGAGCAGTGGCAGCTAAGCCCTGTAGTAGCAAATTCAGGCGAGCAGGCGCTTGACATCTTGTCGCGTCCCCATAATTTTAAGCTGGTTATTACCGATATGCAAATGCCGTTTATGGACGGAATTGAGTTGGCCAATTTAATAAGGGCCAAATTTCCAGATTTACCAATAATGCTTTTAAGTTCGATAAGTTATATTTTCCATAAGGATAATCCGGGTCTTTTTTGTTCCATATTAACTAAACCCGCCAAGCAAAACAATTTATATAAACACATCATAAAAGAGCTTGCCAGGCATGTAAATTCAACCAGTAACGAACCACTGCCGGCCGATATCGCCAAACATAAACTGTCAGATAATTTCTCGGAAAGGTACCCATTGCATATTTTGGTTGCCGAAGACAACCAGATGAATCAGAAATTAATTATGAAGGTTTTGAGTAAACTGGGATATGAAGCCGATTTGGCGGCCGATGGCCTGGAAGCCCTCGATTTGGTTAATAAGAAAACATTCGATGTGATTTTGATGGACGTACAAATGCCCAAAATGGATGGCCTGGAAGCCACGCGAATAATAAAAAAACGTTTCCCCGAACGTCCTTTTATTATCGCGATGACAGCCAACGCGCTGCAAACCGACCTGCAAATTTGTATAGACGCCGGTATGGACGACTATATAAGCAAGCCATTTAAACTGGATGATTTGGTGAATAAGCTGGAAAAATGGGCTTTGAAGGATAGTGTAGATATTAAGCCAGGCAAGTTTTGAATGGCTTAATATTGAATGATTTGCGGGATGTGGTAATTGGCAATTAATAACATTCCAAATAGTTCCGGGTTGTTATGCCGGGTTGCCTGCCGGGGTAAGTTTTAGCCGGCATTCGAAGCCGATGCCACAGTAAAACGATACATATAAAGATTAACCTCATCGCTCCCCCTCCTCAAACATTTAATTTTTATTCCCCCATAATACCACGTACTATTGTAAACCAATATAACCCGTTTATGAAACCAATTTTTAAAATAGCCAGGGCTTTTGTGTTGTTGCTGTTAAGCCAGGCATGTTTTGGGCAGGCTACCACCAATGTACTGCCCGACTGGGCTTTTGGCGGTTTTGCACGCCCGGCAAAGTTGAACCCTATTATATCGCCCGATACCAGCCTCACGTTTATTGACCCGATGAGTAAAAAGCCGGTGGCCTGGGAGGCTAACGATACTTTTAACCCTGGTGCAGCCGTTAAAAATGGCAAGGTGGTAGTTTTATACCGGGCCGAAGACAAGTTTGGTATTGGCATTGGTTTCCGCACATCGCGGCTGGGTTATGCCGAAAGCAGCGACGGCTTGCATTTTACAAGGCGAAAAGCCCCCGTGCTTTACCCTGCTAACGACGCTGCCAAACCCTACGAATGGCCCGGGGGCTGTGAAGACCCGCGGGTGGCCGTTACTGCCGGTGGTACATACGTTGTGTTTTATACCGAATGGAACCGTAAACTGCCCCGCCTGGGCGTAGCTACCTCAACCGACCTGATTCACTGGAAAAAGCACGGGCCTATTTTCGAACAGGCTTATCGTGGCCAATTTTTTAACATCGCCAGTAAATCGGCATCAATACTCACCAAGGTGGTGAATGGCAAACAGGTGATCATTAAAATCAATGGGAAATACTGGCTGTATTGGGGCGAGCAGCATGTGTACGCCGCAACATCAACCAATTTGGTTGACTGGGCGCCGGTGGTGGATAAGAACATGGAATTGAAACAACTGATATCGCCACGCCCCGGCTATTTTGACAGCGATCTTACCGAGTGCGGCCCGCCCGCGTTGATGACCGATAAGGGAATCATATTGTTTTATAACGGCAAAAACAAACCAGCAGAAGGCAGGGATACCAGGTTTAACCCCAATTCGTACTGCGCGGGGCAGGCTTTGTTTGATAGTAAAGACCCGGCTAAAAATATTACCAGGCTTGATCTGCCTTTTTTGCGGCCGATGGAGCCATTTGAAAAAAGCGGGCAATACGTTAACGGAACAGTGTTTATTGAGGGGATGGTTTACTTTAAAAAGAAATGGTATCTGTACTACGGCTGCGCCGATTCGAGGGTAGGGGTAGCGGTTTATGATCCGGCCAATCCGGCTAAGCCCGATCCGGTTGGGGGGAATTAGGGCTAAGTCTTAAGTTCTAAGTCGAAAGTCAATTTATTCTTTTTTGATGTAGAACTTGAGGATTTCGACGAAAGGAGGTCTGTCTAATAGTATTAAATGTATAATCAAAAATTAAGCTAATTCTTTTTGACTTAGAACTTAAGGCTTTAGACTTAAGACTAAAAATTTAAGGGCGCATACTTGCTAAGCACATAAGTGTGCACCCTTAAACACACAGACCAAGGGATGATCTGCCTGCGCAAAGAGGTCGTTATAAAGTTCTTCTTAAAATGAGAACGGCCCGTGGCTGCTGCCGAACGGGAACTTATTAACCCGCCCATACGAATGGTCGCAACGCGTGTGATCGCGGTACATTTTGGGGTTAAGACTTTGGCAGGGTACTGATTCAGATTTTGTAGCTTCAGCTTTCTCTGGCTGATTAACTACAGTAACATTTTTCTTCATGACGACTTCTCCTGATATTTTGGTTTATTTGAAATTGGTAGTACCAAGTTAAGCAGAAAATTGCTCATTTACAATAGGGTTAGGTAGAAAAAATAGTATTAAATAATATGGCTTGCGGGAGGAGAGACTCCAATCCACAATAAACAGACAGTACTCACTTAACAGGGTTTTCCAACAGCCATTGAAGAAAGTAATCGTTAATGATAGAATCGATATCGCTGGTGCCAGTAGATGTAAAATACCATTGAACGCCATCATTAAGTAGCTCCTCCTCCTTAGCGTAATAAAGATGAGTAAAGTGCTCAAGATATGATCCCTCGTCGAGTTCGAAATAGATATCATACAAAATCTTTAACACCTTTATCGGTGGCATAATCCCATCTAATGATAGCAAGATTAAATAGCTTACATAATTCCTGATTATTTGGTGCTTGTCTGTATAATCAAGGTTTAATTCATCTAAAGCTTTAGTAGTTAAGAGCTGCAATTCAAAATGACTATCATGAACGCTTGCACCGGCCAGTTCCACCAGGTGTTCTGTATCAAACCCCGCCATTAACATATCAACTGCCCATCTGATCCAGATTTCGTCAATATTTCTGTTTAGAACTTTATAAGCCAATATTTCGGTAGTTGATGGGATAGGTTTCATCATAAATAAAATTAGCGCTGGCCCGTGAAACGAACCAACGCAGGTTTAGGAATTAATTTATTAATAATTGTACAGGATATGCATCAATCCTCCGGCTTCTCCCTTGCATCTGCCATCCTCACAATCCTTGGCTCAAACTTGGCCAGTACTTCAACCAGGTCGCTTTGGGCGGCCATTACGGTGTGGATATCCTTGTAGGCCATCGGAGCTTCGTCCATATCGCTCCCCATCAGGGTGATGCGTTTATCAATTAGGTTGGCGGCAATGGCTGCTTTATCAAGCGTTTTAAAAGCGGCGCTCCGGCTCATTAACCGGCCCGCACCGTGCGATGCCGAGTTGATGCTGGCCGCATCGCCTTTGCCACGTACCACAAAGCCTGGCGTACTCATAGATCCGGGAATGATACCCAACACACCTTCGCCTGCCGGGGTTGCCCCTTTACGGTGAACCATTACTTCGGTGCCATCGGCCAGCTGTTCTTTCCAGGCAAAATTATGGTGGTTTTCAATTATCATAACGGGTTGCCGGTTAAGCGCGCGGGCTATTTTGTTATGTATCTCGTGGTGATTGGCGCTGGCATACTCGCCGGCCAGGTTCATGGCAATCCAGTACTCCTGCCCCTCATCCTTATCCAGGTCCAGCCAGGCCAGGTGTTTGGCTTCGGCCGGCAGCCTGGTTTTGTTCATGGCTATTTTAGAGTAATGATTGGCCACGCTACCCCCAAAGCCCCGCGAACCGGAGTGCGACAACAAAGCCAGGTAATTACCGGCAGGTATCCCGTCCAAAACACCATCGGCAATGCTTAGTTCGCCCCACTCCACAAAATGATTACCTGTTCCGCTGGTACCCAACTGCGCGTAAGCCTTGTTTTTTAACGAACGGATCACCCTGGTTTCGCCCCAGGTATTGCTATCGAATAATGAGCTATCAAAATGCGATTTTGTAGTACATCCCATACCAAAAAAAGTATGGTCGCCCAGCATGGTTTTCAGTTTATCCGTTTCGGTATCTATCATTTGCGCGGGCAAATCAAAAATGCTCAGGCACATCCGGCAGGCAATATCCACACCCACCGCGAAGGGTATAATGGTATTGGCTGTTGTAGCCAGTACACCGCCAATAGGCAGGCCATAGCCCTGATGGGCATCGGGCATTAAAGCGCCTGCAACAGCAACCGGCAACTGCACAGCCGAACGCATTTGGGCCATCGCGCCTGCATGAATATGCTCTGCTCCCCAAACCGGGAAATCGGTAATTTCCTTTTTTAGCTTAAACTCGTCTTGTAGCTGTTTTAAAAAACGGCCCTCTTTACGTAAAGCGATAACATTTTCGGCAAGGTTTTTAAACTTGCCATCGTTGTTAAACAGGTAGGGTGCCGGGTCGTTAATTAAAGCTTCCAGGTTGGCCAGTATATCCGATTTGCTCATTACCTCGTTTTTCAATAAGCCCGATGCCACACGGCCAAAGCTTACCAATATATCCACGTCGTTAATACCGAGGTCCTTTAAGTTGTTGTTGCTGATCTTTTCTTTTTCCATGATCATTGTTATCTTGTTGATGATACAAAATAAAACAGCCACTGCGCAGTCTTTTTGCGCAGTAAAAATAATTTATTATTTTAACGGTCTAAATAAACTTATCGCAATGGATCAACCTACAACACCCCCAGTTACCACGGTACAATTTTGTAAATTAAGAATTGAGAATAAGTTGTTTTACAGTAGCGAACAAGATGTAGTGATTGATTTCGGATTAAAAGATAATCCCGTTTTTAAGGAAAACGATGCCATAATACAAGCTACATTAAAAGTGACAGAATACTACACCCTGGTAGATGCCTTAAACTACATGTCGTCAATAGGGTGGGAGGTGGTATTAGCCATACCTGTTCCCTTGCACAAGGGATCTTTAAATGTTGAATTCATTATGAAAATGCAGTTTAACACGCCAAACTAAATAGTATGCCTGTAAACCGCAATGCCCTTATCCGCTACCGTACTATTGACAATTGCCTGCAAAACCGCTATAAAAAATGGACGCTTGACGATTTAATTGATGCCTGCTCGGATGCCTTATACGAATTTGAAGGCATTGATAAAGGCGTAAGCCGCCGATCAGTACAGGCTGATATCGAGATGATGCGCAGCAATAAGCTGGGCTATGAGGCACCAATTATTGTAGTTGATAAAAAGTACTACACCTATGCCGATAAAAACTACAGCATTACCAACAGCCCCATTAACCAGCAGGATTTAAAAGTTTTGAGTGAGGTATCAAGCCTGCTAAAACAATTTAAAGGCTTTAACCACTTTACCGATCTGAACGAAATGGTGAGCAAGCTGGAGGATAAAATCTATTCGCAAAAAACACACAGCACACCGGTTATCGATTTTGAAAAAAACGACAACCTGAAGGGGCTGGAGTATATCGAGGTTATCCGTAAGGCCATCGTAGCTAAAAAAACCATGTGCATTACCTACCAATCGTTCAAAGCGCGCGAGGCTAACACCTTTTGCTTTAGCGGGTACCTATTAAAAGAGTACCGCAACCGCTGGTTTGTATTGGGCATGCCACATAAAAGAAATGCCCAAATGTTAAACCTGGCACTCGATAGGATTCAAACCATAGAAGAGCATTCCGATGAGTACCGCGAAAATAAATCGATAGATTTTGGCACTTATTATAGTGATGTTATCGGTGTAACCAAATCGCCGGGACAGCGCGATACACAGGTTGTGTTCTGGATTGATGATGCCAACGCACCCTACGTGATTACCAAGCCCCTGCACCATACTCAAAAAGTAGTGAGCGAAGAGAACGGCGGCAAAGTTTTTACTATCCGCGTAATCATGAATTTTGAGCTGGAACGCGAACTGCTGGGTTTCGGCCCCAAAATAAAGGTATTAGGACCCAGGATTTTGGTTAAACAGATGAAGATATTATTGCAAAAATCGCTCAACAGATATGAAGTTCCCTCGGCTATACAGGTTAGTTCGGAAGAATAAAGGGCAATGTTCAGTTGTAAAAGTTTTCCTCCGGTTTGTATCCCTTTCCATCGGTTTGTGTCCTTACAAACCACTATTCCAATGGCAGTTTGTTCGGACTGGGCAACCGGACTATATATTGGGAAGATGCCTGTGAGGACACAGTTTTCGGGAAAACATTTTGACCTTTTGCCCATTACCTTTAGCCTTTCCCCTTTCCTCCCCGCTTCTTCGATGCCTTAGCTACCTTATTAAACTCCAAAGCCAAACCTATCCAATAGTCAAATTTTTTATTGGAGCCAATGTCGTCTCCATCAACCCAAACATAATCCTTCATTACCCGGCCGCCGTTTATCATCTGGCGGCAATCGCCATTTTCCAGTTCAACAGCTGCCTGGTTTTGGCCAATGCGGAAAAGCAGGCCGTTATCGCGTACACAAACGCACATCTTGTCATCAACCATAAAGCACAATCCCTGGAACATTTTTATCTCGTCAATTTTAGGCTGTTCGCTTAGCGCTTCGCGCACGCGGTTGGTTAATTGTTCGTCGTAAGCCATGTGGTGTTAAGTTAATAGTACTAAGTCTTGAGTTAAAAGTCAATTTATTCTTTTTTGCTGAGAGCTTAAGACTTTCGACTAAAACTATCGTAATTGCATGATTAATAAAGTAATAGGTGTTATTAGATAATTTTATGAAATTAACGAAAATCAGGTTACTTTCAATTGCGCCAAATCTTTTTTAATCCGGTTTTTCTCACTTACAGTTTTGGCCAGGTTTAACGCGGTTTGTAAATGAGCTATGGCAGATGTGTTATCTGCATCTTTATACAAATGGCCCAATAACACGTGGTACAGGTGGTTATCGTTCAGCTTTAATTTTTCGGCTTCAATAATGGCATCCTGTTTGCCACGGGCTTTGTACAGGGCATAGGTGCGGTTGAGCGCGGCAGCGGGCGAATAGGCAATTTGCAGCAGGCGGTTGTATAACTGCAGGATGCTTTCCCATTTATCTATAGTATCCTCCTTTACGGTATGCCAGTAGGCAATGGCAGCTTCCAGGTGGTATTTGTTTACCTGGCTGCCTTTGGAGGCCAGTTCCAGGTAGTATTTTCCTTTATCTATCAGCTCATCAACCCAAAGGCGGGTATCCTGATCGTCATACCGCACCATTTCGCCATGTTCATCGGTACGGGCATCAAAACGCGAGGAATGGAAACACATCAGCGCCATCAGGGCATAAGTTTCGGGCAGGTTGGTTAGTTCATTTTCAATAAGCAGGTAGGTGAGGCGCATGGCCTCTAAACAAAGGTCTTTGCGTAAAGGTGCATCCTGGCTGGTAGAGTAATAGCCTTCGTTAAACAATAAATACAGGGTAGTTAAAACCGCCTGCAGCCTTTTGCTTATTTGGGAAGTGGCCGGGAATTCAATCTTCACTTTTTCTTCCCGTAATTTTTCCTTCGCCCTGAACAGGCGTTTATTGATGGTGGCTTTGTTGGATAAAAAAGCGTCGGCAATTTCATCAATCCCAAACCCGCAAAGAATTCTTAATGCCAGGCTCACCTGTGCCTCGGCAGGTAATACCGGCTGGCAAATGGCAAACATCAGCTGTAGCTGGCTGTCATTAATGTGTTTGTCCGACAGGTCTATTTCAAACTCAGCATAATCCGGCTGTGCCGACTGCAGGATGGGGGTGACTTTTTGGTCGAAGATCTTATTGCGCTTTAAATAATCTTTGGCCCTGTTGCGGGCAACAGCGTAAAGCCAGGCTACCGGATTTTCGGGCAGGCCCTTAAGCCCCCAGGTTTCGGCGGCGCTTAAAAAAGTTTCACTGGCTATATCTTCGGCAATTTCGGGATGCTCAAAACCAAAGTGCTTGTATAGCACCGATACTATTTTACGGTACTCGGTACGGAATAAATGCGGCAGCAGTTCGGTATTGTTCATGGCAAGCATAATGCCACCTCCCGCATGCAGGAGGTGGCAGCATAAAATTACATATTCATGGGTACAATCTGGCGCACCTCAACATTACCACCAACCAGCAAAATTGGGCAGCCTTTTGAAATTTCGGTAGCCTCTTCCAAAGTATCGCACTTGATGATGGAGTAGCCGCCTATTAATTCTTTAATTTCAACATAAGGGCCGTTGGTAACTATCCCATCTGGCCTTATTACAGATCCTGTGCCGTTATACAGGCGGTTGCCATTGGTAACCAGCTTGTTTTGTGCGGCAACACCGCCCAGCCAGTCCATCCATAATTTCATGGTTGCCTGCATTTGCTCTGGCGACCGTGACTCTGTAGCGTTTTCCTCAACTTGTCTGAAGATCAATAAAAATTCGTTCATGATGATTTAAATTTTGGTGATTAAAGCTATAAGACGATCAGGTTTTGCCGGATAGGACAACGGTCCGAAAAATATTTATATATTTCAATTACCGGTTCAAGATACGCCAAATTTGCAATCGAAAAATAAATGTAGCATTTTAAAAAATCCAGTATCTAAATAATCGAAACAAAACAAGTGCATGTCGTTCGAAGAAATTTACGATACCTATTACAGCAAAATCTTCCGTGTATGCATGGGGTATATGAATGATCACGACCGTGCCCGCGATGTTACGCAGGATACATTTATTACCGTTTGGCAAAAGCTCGATCAGTTTCGTAACGAATCGGCCATAGGTACGTGGATTTTCCGTATCGCATCCAACCATTGCCTGCGGCAGCTGGAAAAACAAAATCGGATGCCACCAGGCGAGATGCCGGCCGAACTGGAAGATAAAGCGCCACCCGATACCGAAGGCCAGGTGCAGCTGCTGTATAAATGCATAGCCCAACTGCCCGAGATTGACCGCATCATCATTTCGCTGGAACTGGAAGAAGTAAAGCAAGCCGAAATAGCCTGTATTACAGGACTCTCTGAAACCAACATCAGGGTAAAGGTTTACAGGATTAAAGAAAAACTATCTCAAAAATTTAAAAAATATGAGCCGCAGTATTGATTTTAAAGCCCTTTGGCAACAGCAGCCCGCCGGCAATAAGCCCGATATTAACGCGGTGATAAAAAAAGCGATTGATTTAAAACGTAAAACAAAAAACAAGTTAATATGGGCCAACCTGGTATTAATGGCAACTGCCATTTTTGTAATTGTAATATGGGCCAATTTGAGTACGCGGGTATTTACAACCACCGCAGGTATTATCCTGATTGTATGTTCGATAGTTGCTTTTGTGGCGGTAAGCAGCGGTTTGCATATGGGGCTGTTTAAAAGCCATCCCGAAGCTGATACTTTTACTTACCTGAACGAATTGATTTCGATACAAAAAAAACAGCAGTTCATCCAAACCAAAGTAATGAGCTTATACTTTGTGTTTTTGAGCTTTGGCCTGTTTTTGTACATGATGGAGTTTGAAGATAGGATGAGCGTTTTATGGGCAAGTATTACTTTTTTATGCTCTTTTGGCTGGATGGCCTTTGCTTATTTTTATTTAGGCCGAAGGCAGTTTAAAAAACAACAGGCCGAAATGAGCGGCGCTATCGAAAAATTGCAGGCTATAAATAAGCAATTGGAGGCATCTAAAGAAACGGAGTAAGTTGTTCGCGCTTAAATCTCTTGTCGTCCTTTTCGCTTTTTGTACTAATTTTGCCGCTGCAAATTATCGCCCGCTATGATCCAGGTTTTCCGGTCTTTTAATCCTTTGAATGTTTTGTGGCTGGTGGTTGTGCTGTTTATCACCCGGCTTGGCTATATCATTCATGTACCCGACAAACTGGAATTTGTATTTGTTGAGCCGTTTGCACGCCTGCTGGTACCTGTTGCTTACGAATATGCACTATCGCCCGGGTTGAATATATTGATTGCCGGCGTGTTGATACTGATACAGGCAATGCTGCTTAACTATTTAATAAACCACTATAATTTATTAAGCAAGCCCTCTTTTTTGCCTGCATTGATGTATGTAACGCTTTCGGGCCTGTTTTCGCCTTTTTTAATATTAAGCGCGCCGCTGATATGTAATTTTTTGCTGATATGGATGCTATTTAAGCTATTTAGCCTGTACAAAGGAGATAATGCCAAATCAATATCCTATGATGCAGGTATGATAGTTGCCCTTGGCTCGCTTATTTACTTCCCGTTTATTTATTTGTTTTTGGCTATTTGGATAGCGCTCATATTATTTAAACCCTTTAACTGGCGCGATTGGGTATCGGGCATTTTAGGGTATGTCACCATCTTTTTCTTTTTAGCGGTGTTTTACTATCTGAATGATAAGATTACTGTTTTTTATAATATCTGGTTGCCACTGGGTAAAAAATTTCCTGATCATATCAGCATCAACTCCTATAATTACCTGCTGCTGATACCCGTTTTGATGATATTGGTACTTTGCATTTTTAAATTGCAGCAAAATTTCTTTAAAAGTTACGTGCAAACCCGTAAATCTTTCCAGCTGTTATTTTTTATTTTTTTGATTGCAGGATTTTCATTTTATGTAAGTGCTTCTTTTCACATTAATCATTTTTTGTTGTGTATAGCACCCGCCGCAGTGTTTTTTGCCTATTATTTTTTATACGCAACCAAAAAATGGTTTTACGAAAGCTTGTTTTTATTGCTGTTAATCAGCATTATCTACTTTCAGTTTAACAAATTTTAACTTTTACATTCGTCCAAATTTCAGCGGTTATATTAGTTTTGTAGCGTGAAACTATTATTGGCTGCTGTTTAAACAAACAACCAGGCGATTGTAGTATCATAAAAACTTACACAAAAAAACAAATCAGATGAAATTTGGCGTAGTTATATTCCCGGGCTCTAACTGTGATGAAGACATTATATATGTATTAGAAAAAATAATGGGCCAGCAGGTTGTAAGGTTATGGCACAAAGACCATGACCTGCAAGGTGTAGACTTTGTTGTTTTACCCGGCGGTTTCTCCTTTGGCGATTATCTTCGTTCAGGTGCTATCTCCCGTTTTTCGCCAATTATGCAGGAAGTTATCCAGTTTGCTGCAAAAGGCGGTTACGTAATGGGTATTTGTAACGGTTTCCAGATATTAGCCGAAGCCGGTTTGCTGGATGGCGCTTTGCTGCATAACGAAAATCGTAAATTCATTTGCCGCAACATTTATCTTAAACCGCAAACAACCCAATCGTTGCTTACTGTTGGTTTAGAGCAGAACCAGGCATACAAAATTCCTATTGCCCACGGCGAGGGTAACTTTTTTGCCAGTGCCGACGTGATAAAACGCTTAAATGATAACGACCAGGTAATGTTCCGTTATTGCGATGAAGCCGGTAATATTACGGCTGACGCCAACCCTAACGGATCATTGGAAAATATTGCCGGTATCACCAATGCTGCCCGCAACGTATTTGGTTTAATGCCTCACCCTGAACGGGCTGCTGACGCGTTGTTGGCTAACGAAGACGGACTGGCTATTTTCGAATCAATACTATCAGTAGTTAGGGCCTGATGACCAGCCTGGTTATCGATATTGGTAACACATTTACAAAGATTGCCGTATTTGAGCTGGACGAGTTGCTTGCGGTTGAACAATTTGAAGATGTGCCCATGACCAGGCCGGATGAACTGATCAGTGAGTATAAAGTTGACATGGGAATTGTATCGTCGGTAAAAAAAAATGTAGAGCCCTGGCAAAAAAGCTTAACATCGAAAATACCGTTGGTTACATTTAACAACACCATGACCAGTGGAATACAAAACCACTACCTAACCCCCGAAACACTTGGTACTGATAGAATGGCTGCCGTTATAGGGGCAAGCCATATATACCCCGGGCAAAATAGCCTGGTAATAGCAGGCGGCACCTGCATAACCTACGACTATGTTGATGCCAACCGGAATTATTTTGGAGGCAGCATATCACCGGGTTTAAATATGCGTTATAAGGCAGTAAACTATTATACCGCCGGTTTGCCGCTAATAAATGCCGATGCAGGGTTTACGCCAGGCTACGGAAACAATACCGAAACCGCCATACGTTCGGGGGTGCAAAACGGTATAAAATATGAGTTAACAGGGTTTATTGAAAGCTATAAAGCCATTGATAACCAACTAAATATTGTGCTAAGTGGGGGCGACAGTATTTTTTTTGATACGCTGTTAAAAAACAGCATCTTTGCCCCCTACATAAAAATTGAACCTTATTTGGTTTTAAAAGGATTAAACGCAGCTATACAAAAGCATAATGATTAAATATACCAGGTTTCTTTTAACACTTCTATTTTCTGCAGTAATTGTATTTGCAGCAAACGCGCAATCTACCACCAGCTCTCCATATTCAAGGTTCGGTTTGGGCGATATTAGCCCACAGTCAACAGCCCAAAGCCTTGGTACAGGTGGTATTGGCGTTGCAACCAACAGGATTAGCTTGTTTAATAACATCAACTTCCTTAACCCGGCATCATACGCGGCTATTAATTTAACTACTATTGATATTGGTATCTACAGTAACTTTTCTTCCCTGAGCCAAACCGGGCAAACCAGCCAGAGCAATAAAAATTTCAGGTTAAGCCACATCGCTTTCGGTATTCCTGTTAGTAAGCATTCGGCATTGAGTTTTGGCTTGTTGCCTTACAGCGAACGTGGCTACAACTATAAAAAGTCGGTTAGCAGCCTTGGTACATCTTCGCCGGCAGATACCAATACTACCAACTATGCCTATAATGGCGATGGCGGCTTATCAAAAGCATACATCGGCTACGGCTTTACAGTAGCCAAGCACTTATTAATAGGTGGTAATGTGTCTTATATATTTGGTAATCTTAAAGATAATACCACCACCGAAACACCCGACCTGGCCGGCTTTTTAAATACCAAAATTGAACAAACCAATGCTATCGGCGGTTTAAATTACGATTACGGCCTGCAATATTCCATTGATCTTTCCCAAACAAAGCACGTTATTTTGGGTTACTCGGCATCGGCAGGGTCAAAGCTTAATTCACAGTCCAGCTTTATTGTAAGCCATTACACCAATGATGCCAATGGCAACCCTAACATTGCGGTTGATAGCGTTATAAACAAACAAGGCTCATCAGTAAAGCTGAAACTTCCTCAAATAAACAGGTTCGGGATATCGTTCCAAAATGATGGCAAGTTTTTAGTTGGCGCCGATTATTCAATGGGGCAGTGGTCAAACTACAGCATTGATGGTCAAAACCAGGGTTTGGTAAACAGTCGCACCATTAATGTTGGCGCGCAAATTACCCCAAACATTGGTACCATCCGCAACTACCTGGCCACTGTTGATTACCGTATTGGGGGTATTTATGATGAAACCTACATGGTTGTAAATAATACCCGTATTAAAAGGGTGGCTGTTACCGCCGGTTTTGGCTTGCCATTACGCCCTAACAACGGTAGTTTTTACAAAATCAACTTCTCGGCCGAGGTTGGTAAAAGAGGTACGCTGGCTAATGGCCTGGTTAAAGAAAACTATGTTAACCTGCACTTAGGCTTTACGCTTAACGACAGGTGGTTTACCAAATATAAATTTGATTAATAACATGATGTACCACGGGGCAAAATATGTAAAAGGCTTAGGCCTGCTGTTATTGCCCCTGCTTGCTTTTTCCATATCATCCTGCGAAAATGACCTGAACAAGGTTAAAGAGATTGCATCTAACGAAGTAGGGATAGTAGTTGAACCAACAACCGGGGTTGATTTGATTATGAGCGACTCGGCAAAAGTAAAGCTGCACTTGTTAGCCCCGCTTATGTTGCAGTACCAAACAAAAGATCCTTATAAGGTAATGCCCAAAGGTGTAAAGGTTATACTTTACGATAAGCAAACCCAGCAGGAATCGGGCAATATTGTTGCAGATACAGGCATTTCCCGCGATAGCAAAAAGCTGATAGAGTTTCATAAAAATGTGGTGGCAACCAATGCCAAGGGCGAAACCTATAAATCTGACGAGCTTTACTGGGACCAGACTACAAAAAAAGTTTATTCGCACAAACCTGTCGAGGTAACTATGAACGGCGGCAACGTAATGAACGGTGATAGTTTTGAAAGCGACGACGCTTTCCTGCATCCAACCTTACAAAATAGCAAAGGCATATTTCATGTGGACGAAAAAGTGACACAATAATGTTGTTTTTTTCAGGAAAATTTTGTGTTATAGAATTTTACTAAAAATTGTATCTTGCGCCCTCTTTTAAAAGAATATAATAATTACAGAAGTATATGGGTATAATGGGTTTCTTGCGCGAACGGATGGGAAAAATCCTGGCAATCTTTATTGGGGTTGCACTTTTTGCATTCATCGTGAGCGAGGTAGTAAGATCAGGTGGGTCTTTTTTTAGAGACGACCGCAACGAACTTGCCGAAGTAAACGGCGAAAAGGTTCAATTAGATGAGTTTAATAAAAGGCTCGACCAAAACACAAATCAGTTTAGGCAACAATCAGGGCAGAGTCTTTCGCCCCAGATATTAAACTATGTTCAGGAAACTACCTGGAACCAGGTGATAAGCGAACTGTTGCTTAATAAAGAGATTGAAAAATTGGGCTTAACAGTTGGCGACGATGAAGCTGCAGCTATGGTAACCGGTAATAACCCCGACCAGCAGATAACCCGCGTACCCCAATTTGCCGATCAGCAAACCGGGCAGTTTGATAAAAATAAACTAAACCAGTATTTAAGCTTTATATCATCATCAAAAGCCGATACTGCTTCAAAACGCCAGTGGGGGGAATTCCTGAAGCAGGTATTTGAGGCCAAACAAAAAACAAAGTACATGGCTATTGTTACCAATGGCTTGTACGTAAACTCGTTGGAAGCCAACGATGATTACCAGGCAAAAAACAAGTTGGTTAGCTTTAAATATGCTACACTTGATTACGCATCAATCCCCGATGCTAAGGTTACGTTAACTGACGCCGATTACAGTGCCTACTATGATGCCCACAAAGCTGAATTTAAAAATCAGCAGGAAACAAGATCATTTGATTACGTTGCTTTTAATGGATCACCTTCTAAAGAGGATAGCGCTGCTATTAAAGCCGACGTGAACAAACTGGTTGACAGCATTAAAGTAAGCACCAACGATTCGCTTTTTGTACAAATTAACTCTGAAACAAAAACACCGCTTGTATTCCAGAAAAAAGGTTCTTTTGAGCCTAAATTAGATACTTTAATGTTTAACGCTGCCAAAGGCTTTGTTTATGGTCCTTACGTATCAAACGGAAGCTATAAAATTGCCAAATTAAGCGATGTTAAAACCACTTTTGATTCTGTTAGGACAAGGCATATTTTGATTAACCCTCAGGCTGAAGGCGGCATCGAAAAAGCAAGGACGAAAGCCGATTCACTTAAAAAGCTAATTGAAGGCGGCAGGCCGTTTACTGATTTTGTAGCCACTTTCTCGACAGATAAAGGCAGCGCTGTTAAGGGTGGCGAAATACCTTCATTTGATGTTAATGGCTTAATGGCCGGTGGTCAGGGCCAGATAACCGCTGAATATGCAAATGCGGCTTTTAAAGCAAGCAAGGGCAGTCTGATTGTGGTTACTTCGCAGTTTGGTGTTCACCTTATCCAGGTTGAGGATCAAAAAGGATCGGTAAAAGTAATTAAAGTTGCTGTTGTTGATAAACCGATTGTTGCCAGCAGTAAAACGCAAACTGTAGCTTACAGTAAGGCCCAGGGATTTTTAGCTGCATTAACAAAAGATAATTTTGACGCCGAAGCTAAAAAAGAAGGTGTTAAAAAACTTACGGCTGATGATGTTACCGGCACCGCTGCAGGCCTGCCGGGCTTGGATAACGCCCGTGAAGTTGTAAGATGGGCCTTTAAAGCCGACAAAGGCGATCTTGCCGATAAAGTATTTACGGTTGGCGATCAATATATCATCCCTCGTTTAACTCAAATTAAGCCAAAGGGTATCTTACCGCTTGATGTTGTTAAAAAGCAAATTGAGCCTGCTGTACGTAACGAAGTAAAAGCAAAACAACTGAACGAAAAATTTGCGGCTGCCCTGAACGCATCATCATCAATTGACCAGGTAGCTCAAAAAGCGGGCACCAAAGCAGTTCCGGTTCAAAATATTGTTTTTGCTAACCCAATTATTCCGGGCCAGCAAGGGGCAGAATACAAAGTTGTGGGCTCTATCTTCGGTTCGAAACCGGGTGCGCTTTCAAAACCGGTTAACGGGCAACAAGGCGTATTTGTTTATATTGTTGATGGCTTTACCAATCCGGCGCCACTAACAAACAACTTAAGGCAAAAACAGCAAATAGCGCAAACCTTAATACAACGTGCAGACGGACAGGTATTGGATGCGTTGAAAGATAATGCTAATGTAAAAGATAACAGGGCTAAACTGTTATAATATAAATTAAAGTAATTTTACATCCGGGAGCAGCGTTAAAACTGTCTCCCGGATTTTTTTTGCCCCGGGGTTTTAAGAGTTGTTAAAAATAAAAAACTGTCATCCTGAGGTACGAAGGATCTATTTGCGAACTTTGCTATCGGTCATGCACAGCTGATAGATCATAGGTACACGATTTGCAAGGCAAAATTAAACTCAATCTACATTTTAGAGTTTTAAAATTAGGATTTAGGATTTAGAATTTAGTGCAATTAGGATTTAGAATTTAAACTTATGGATATACAGGAAAACATCGTAAACAAAGTAGCCCAAAGTGGTTTGGTTACTTTAGATCCCGCATCGTTTTATCCCGCAGGCGAACGTGTTATTTACGACATTAAAGATAACCTGTTCCATGGCCTGATGCTGCGTGAGAAAGATTTGCGCGATTTTATAAAGGAACACGATTTTACCCAATACCAGGACAAAAACGTAGGTATTACCTGCAGCGCTGACGCTATTGTACCAACCTGGGCCTACATGCTGCT
Organism: Mucilaginibacter sediminis; assembly: GCF_051903035.1. Taxonomy (NCBI): domain Bacteria; kingdom Pseudomonadati; phylum Bacteroidota; class Sphingobacteriia; order Sphingobacteriales; family Sphingobacteriaceae; genus Mucilaginibacter; species Mucilaginibacter sediminis. The sequence continues at coordinate 3,891,600 of NZ_CP170602.1, read as the reverse complement.
GGCAAACCGGATGGCCCCTTATGCCCGTGAGGTTGTTTTTGGGAACGCGGATGTATTAGAAACGGTTTTGTTTGAAAAGGAGATAGCGAAAGCCGATCTGGAGCAATACGCTGGCCAGCGTATTGTATTAAAAGGATGTGGAGATATAGCAGTACCCGTTTCGGCCTATGTGGAGCTTACCAAAAAATTAACCCCGATAGTAAAAAGCATTATGTTTGGCGAACCATGCTCGACAGTGCCAATTTATAAGCGTAAAGATTAATATTAACTATTTGCTTTTTGATTGAATCCCCCTGATCAATAGTTTCCGGCTCAGGCAATAAAAATGGGTTTAAACCATTTATAGTATCGATTGTCATATTCATGTGCTGGTTATAAACACAAATTGGCTCAGTTAAAAAGCAAATATTAATGAAAAAAATATTCTCGTGCTCCTTGTTCTTTGTATTGTTTTACGCTTCGGGCTTTGCGCAGGAACTTGCAAAAGTTACCGGGCCTGTGTTTAAAGTAGGCGAAAAACTAAGCTACAAAATGCAATACGGTTTTTTTAAGGCAGCCGAAGCCAATATAAGGATTGAAGCCAGTGACAAAAAATTACCGGGCAACGCCTTCCATTTGATTGCCGAAGGAAAAACAGCAGGTACCTTTGATATATTTTACAAGGTGCGCAACCGCTACGATTCTTATGTAGATCAAAATACATTGTTGCCTTACTTTTACAGTGAAGACCGGCACGAAGGTAAATGGAAGCATACCGACAAGGCTACCTTTGATCAAAAAGACAATAAAGTAACCGCTAATAAAGGCGAATTTTCATATAAGGGCGATTCATATGATTTTGTATCGGCTTATTATTTTGCCCGTACTATAGATGTATCCAAACTTAAAAAAGGGGAGACATTTGACCTGCAATATTTTTTAGAGGATGGCTTTCATAAAATGAATATCACTTACGTAGGTACAGAAACTATTAAATGTGATATGGGTACTTTTAACTGTTTGAAATTTAACCCCACAATTATCCCTGGCCGTATTTTTCGTAAGGATAGTAAGTTGTACCTTTGGATAACTAATGATGGCAACAGGATACCTGTAAAGGCACATGTTGAAGTTATTTTAGGCAGTATAACAATGGAGCTTCAATCGGCAAGCGGATTGAAGTATCCGTTAAACCCCGTAATGAATTAAATTAAAATATGATAGAGGTAGGTAACGTGTTGGTGCACGAGGATGTGATAAAGGAAAACTTTGTTTGCAATTTAAACAAATGCAAAGGCGCGTGTTGCCTGGAAGGCGACTCGGGCGCTCCCCTGAATGCCGACGAACTTGATATTTTAAAAGAAATATATCCAAAAGTAAAGCCTTACCTAACCGCCAAGGGTATCAAAACCATCGAAAAGGTGGGTACTTATGTGAAAGATTTTGAAGGCGACTACACCACCCCCTGTGTAGACACCAACAAGGAGTGCGCTTATGTAATTTGGGAAAACGGAATCACTAAATGTGGCATCGAAAAAGCTTATGAAGAAGGCGCTGTTACCTGGAAAAAACCCATCTCCTGCCATTTATATCCCATCCGCATCACAGCGTACCCGGAGTTTGATGTGTTAAATTACGACCGCTGGAGCATTTGCAGCCCCGCCTGCACATTTGGCGATGAACTAAAGGTACGTGTTCACGAATTCTTAAAAGGCCCGTTAATCCGCAAATATGGTGCAGATTGGTACCAGGAATTGGAAAATGAGGTGGCCGGAAGGTAAAGGGAGCTACTGTCTGGGGTTAAACTGCTTTGCTGCTTTTAAGGCGCTGAGGTTGATTTAATTGCACTTTGCCTATGTCTTCTGTTTAAAAACCTATAATGTGTTTTAAGCGACTTATGGCTTTTGCACAAAATATTCTGTAAATTTGTTTGATACTAAAACGGAGGTCTTAATGAAACCTGAAATTACGCTGCCACCTAACGGGTTGTTCAAAACCCATAAGGCATATTCGCCCGAAGAAATACTTGCTGCAGGCGGGGCAACTGCCTTCGGTAAAAAATCAGGCAAAAACAATAAAAGTTTAATTAAGGCTCTGAAAAATGCCCCCCCGGCTGAACCCTTCACCCAACAAGAATGGGATCAAACCATGCAGCATCTAAAAGATTCTAAGTAGTGAATTTATTATTTGATACCAACATCATTTTAATTCTAATCCGCTCAAATAATTACGATGATATCATTGGCTTACTAAATCCTGATAGTGTTCCTATTTATATTTCTGTAGTTTCAGAAGCAGAGATCAAATCAATAGCAATACAAAATAACTGGGGTATCAACCGGCGTAATAAACTTAATTTGTTTTTAGATAACGTTAATATCGTTGAGATCAGCCAAATGTTTGTCAATACATACACGGAGATCGACAGTTATTCTCAATGTCGAAATCCTGCTTTTGTTGATTATCCTTTCTCTACCCATCGGAACATGGGCAAAAATGATTTATGGATCGCTTCATTAGCTGCGTTGCTTGGGTTACAACTAGTTACCACCGATGGAGATTTTGACCATTTAAACGGAGTGTTTTTTGACGTGCAAAAGTTAACACCAACATTGTAAAATAGTATTGTAAACGGGTCCGTCCTATTTTGCTTAAAGTTGAAGCTCTACGTTGACTGTCGGCATACCAAAGCCTAAAACATTCCCACCAACTCTTTCAAATGCCCTATCTGTACGGGTACATCGTCGGGCTTTGGCACATTAAAGGGGTTAAAATAAATAGCGTCCATACCAAAGTTCAAAGCGCCATAAACATCGGCTTCCAGGCTATCGCCAATCATTACGCTTTCATGCTTGGTTGCACCCGCAAGGTCTACCGCGTGTTGAAAGATAGCCTTATCGGGTTTGTTGACCCCCACATCCTCAGAGATGATGATATTTTTAAAATAGCCTGCCAGGTTGCTGCCTGCAATTTTTATCCGGGTAGAGTCTTTAAACCCGTTGGAAATCAAGTGTAGCGTATATTTTGATTGCAGGTAAGTGAGCGTTTCATGGGCGTGCGGAAACAGGTTTGTTTTTGTGGGGCACAATTGCACATAAGCGTCTTCAAAATCAACAGGCATCAGGTCGGGGTGCAGGCCAAGATCGGTAAAGGTGCGTTTAAAACGTGCATCGCGCAGCTCATCTTTAGTAATTTGTCCGGTATGGTATTGTGCCCAAAGCTGGTGGTTATTGCGCGTATAAGTTTCAATAAACAGGCCTGCGGAAGTAAGGCCGACGCGCTCAAGCTGGTGAAGGTGATAAAGTTCATGCAAAGCCTCCTCGGCATTTTTATCAAAATCCCAGATGGTATGATCAAGATCGAAAAAGATATGCTTTTTGATTTCGGATTTCGGAGGGGGAGTTTCTGATTGATTTTTCATTTGGATATTATGCATTTGCGATACGAAAGAGCAACATCCGCCAGTCAACTGCCCATCGCGCTGCAAAGGTCGTTATTAGATTGGTTGCTGTTACCTTTTTAGCATTAAAAACTGATCTGCCCTCAATATAACAGCGGCAACCCGGGCTTAAATAAGCCTTCGTTTCGCCGACTATATTTTGTCTCAAATCTAACATCTCATATCTGTTTCGGCGATATCCAAAAGTTATTATATCCCAAGCCTATTTGTATTTCTATTAGTTCCTGTTGCAGCATCTCCAATACAGCCAAAAAATTGTACACAAAATGCACCTTATTTTCCGACTCTTTGGCTAAGGCCTTAAAATCGAGCATTTTGTTGATCTTAAGCAGATCGGCAACAGCTTGCTTTTGTTTTTCGATTGTGTAAGGGTACTGAACTACGGTATGCTTTACCTCTTCGCTGCGGTTAAGATAGTTGCGCATCAGGCGTTCGTGCACCATCATCAGCTTGTATAGGCTTATTTCTGATAGCTCTTCGCCCGGAAGTACTACTTTTTCTACCTGCTCCAGGTCGTGCTTAATGTTACCGCGTTTCTCCTGTTTAAAACGCTCCTCCTCGTAAGGACGCAGTTCGTCGCACAGTTCCTTAAACTTTTTATATTCTATCAGCTTACGGATCAGGTTTTCCTTGGTATCGGTATCATCTGCGGCATTTTCGGCTTCGTAACGGGGCAACAGCATTTTGGCTTTAATGCGCATTAGCGTTGCGGCAACAAAAATAAACTCGCTGGCCAGCTCCATGTTCAGGCTGGTCATCTGGTGAATGTAGTTCAAAAAATCGTCGGCAATTTTGGCAATGGGGATATCATGGATGTCCAGTTCATCGCGCTCAATAAAAAACAGCAACAGATCAAACGGGCCTTCAAACTGGGGTAATCTTATGGCAAAGCTGTCGTCGGTCATGACTGTAAAAATAGGGAAGGAGAATCAAGAATGAAGAATCAGGAGGCAAGATTTTTTGAGTAGACAGGTAACATAAACAAAAGGCTGTTTTGCCTTGCCTCTTGATGCTTAATTCCTGACGCTTTTTTAATACAAATCGATATGCTTTATTTATAAATAATTAGTTTACTTTGTAAGTTAAATACAGATTACAAATGTCAATGCAGGTACCGGCCGGCGATTTATTATCAAAAATAAATTACCCTTCTGATTTAAAGCAACTTAACGAAGATCAACTTGAACAAGTTTGCCAGGAACTGCGCCAGTATATCGTCGATGTAGTATCGGTAAATGGTGGCCACTTTGCCGCCAGCCTGGGTGTTGTTGAGCTAACTGTTGCATTGCAATACGTTTTAAACACCCCTTATGACCAATTAGTTTGGGATGTAGGGCATCAGGCTTACGGCCATAAAATACTCACAGGACGCCGGGATGCATTTCACACCAACCGGATTTATAAAGGCATCAGCGGTTTTCCTAAACGATCTGAAAGCGAATATGACACTTTTGGTGTTGGCCACTCATCAACATCTATATCTGTAGCTTTGGGAATGGCTGTGGCATCGCATTATAAAGGCGAAACCGACAGGCAGCATGTTGCTGTTATTGGCGACGGCGCCATGACAGCAGGTATGGCTTTTGAAGCTTTGAACCATGCAGGTATCGAAAATTCCAACCTGCTGGTGATCCTGAACGACAATAACATGTCTATCGACCCTAACGTTGGCGCTTTGAAGGAATACCTTACGGATATTACTACTTCCAAGCCCTACAACCGTTTCAGGGACGACATCGCGCACGTGCTGGCCAAGCTATCGGCAATTGGCCCCGATGCGTTTAAAATTGCCCAGAAATTAGAAAAAAGCATAAAAGGTACCCTGCTTAAACGAAGCAACTTTTTTGAAGCTTTAAAGTTCAGGTATTTTGGACCGATAGACGGCCACGATGTAAACCACCTGGTGAAAGTTTTAAAAGACCTGCGCGATATTCCGGGACCCAAAATATTGCATTGCGTTACCACCAAAGGTAAGGGCTACGCCCTGGCCGAAAAAGACCAGACCAAGTGGCATGCCCCCGGTTTGTTTGATAAAATTACCGGTGAGATAAAGAAAGCTAAATACGATAAACCACAGCCACCTAAATACCAGGACGTGTTTGGCCATAGCATTATTGAACTTGCTGAGCAAAACCCTAAAATAATGGGTATTACGCCGGCAATGCCATCAGGCTGTTCATTAAACCTGATGATGAAGGCTATGCCTAACCGGGCTTTTGATGTGGGTATTGCCGAGCAACATGCCGTAACTTTTTCGGCAGGTTTGGCAACCCAGGGCCTGGTTCCGTTTTGTAATATCTACTCCAGCTTTATGCAAAGGGCGTATGACCAGGTGATACACGATGTGGCCATACAAAAACTAAATGTGGTGCTTTGCCTTGATCGCGCCGGTTTTGCAGGTGCCGATGGCCCAACCCACCACGGCGCTTATGACCTGGCCTATATGCGTTGTATTCCTAACATGACGGTATCAGCACCAATGAACGAGGAAGAACTACGTAACCTGATGTATACAGCCCAGCAGGAAAACATGGGCCCGTTTGTAATTAGGTACCCGCGCGGTAATGGTGTGATGGTTGACTGGCAACGCCCCTTCAAAGCGATACCTGTAGGTAAAGGCCGGAAAATTTGCGACGGCGAGGATGTAGCGATACTATCTATTGGGGCCATCGGGAACGAGGCTGTAAAAGCCATAGCTGCGTTAAATAACGAGGGTTACTATCCTGCTCATTACGATATGCGTTTTGTGAAACCACTTGATGAAGCGTTGTTACACGAAGTATTCAGGAAATTTGATAAGGTGATTACCGTTGAAGACGGATGCCTTGAAGGCGGGATGGGCAGTGCGATACTGGAATTCATGGCCGATAACGGTTCTCAGAAAACCCAGGTGAAACGCTTAGGTATACCCGACAGGATAGTTGAGCATGGCGAACAACCCGAACTTTGGGCCGAATGCGGTTTTGATGCCGATGGAATTGCCAGGCAGGTTAAAAGCTTAGGTGCCCAGCGCAATGCACATACAATAGCGTCGTAAAAAGTTGAAGATGTAATTAGGCCAGTCCCTAAAAGGTGGCATGGCATGATCTTTAAAACTGCAATCGAACGCTGAGCAGTTGAGCTGGCGAGTGTAAAGAGCGAAAGAAAAACTAATTTCTGAGTATAGGGAAAATATTCTGTACGCTACAACTAACTATAATTAGCTTATCAGAATTCAGGAGGTCTGGGCTTTTTCTTCGGTATACCATCAATATATTTACCTGTTTATATACAGATACCCGGGTTTTAGGAAACTGGGCATACCACACGTGCAGCTTTTTAGTTTAAAATGCCAAAGCCATGGCAATCTTATAAAAAAATTGAGGTTATATTAGCTGCGATTATATGAAAACATTTGTTATCTCATTGCTGCTGATATTTTGCCTGCAAAGTGTTTTTTCGCAAACGCAAATTCTTCCAAAATTTTTGCGTAAAATGTATTTAAACAAGGATAGCACAAAAAAAAGCAGCTTCGTAATTTTACCGGCAGTGAGTTCGGCCCCCGAAACGGGCCTCGAAGTGGGCGGTGCAGGCCTATATTCTTTTTACAGCGACTCATTAAAAAGCAACACCCGGGTATCAAGTGTTTTTGGATATGGCACCGTAACCACCAAAGGCCAAAGCCGATTAAGTTTAAATATTAGCTATTGGACGCCCGATAATGGCTACCATTATACTGCTGGCATTAGTTTCATGAACTTTCCTTTCAACTTTTATGGTATTGGTAATAATACCCGCAGCGCCGACGCGGTGCGTATTGGTCAAAAACGGACTAAGGGATACTTAAGTGTAGAAAAAAAACTGTCTGACAGGCTTTATGCGGGTATTGTAGCGGGGGGTATTCAATACAGAATCCCTCCCGAACCAAAGAATACTATTTTTTACACCGACCGGAGGGTAGAAAACCATGGCGGGGGCAGTAATATATATCTTGGCCCAAGCATCACATATGACAGCCGCAATAACAACACCTATACTACAAAAGGTATGATAATTACCAGCTCTTTTGAAATAATTAAGGGATTTGGCAATAAAGGTTATAATGGAGGCTTTTTAAATATAGAGTATTCACAGTTTTTCGCTTTGGCAAAAAAGCTGGTTTTAGGTGTAGATATACAGGAACAGAGCCTTACCGGTCGTAGTTCGCCATTTTACTGGTTGCCGGCGTTAGGGAATGACGAACTCATGCGTGGCTATTACAATGGCCGTTACCGCGACCGGAATTTGCTTGCCGGCCAAACTGAACTACGCTATCGGCTAAGTCCGCGTATTGGCCTCGTAGGTTTTGCAGGCACGGGCGAGGTATTCAACAAAAGCTTCAGCTGGGCGCAACTAAAACCTAATTATGGGGGTGGTGTACGATACTTTTTCGACATTGAAAAGGGCCTCAGCATTCGCGCTGATTATGGGGTGGGCCAGAAAAATCCTGGCGAAAAAAGGCAAAGTGGCTTTTACGCCGCATTGGGACAGGCGTTCTAATTACTTAGCTGCGGGTTTTGTTTTGCTTAATCATCGTTCGGAACGCCGGCAAACTCTCGTCGGTCGCCTTTATATGCGGCATTTCTGCTTCGGCCTGGTGGCTGTAATATTGCCTGGAAAATATAACAACGCATATGCACCTGTCTGTCTTCCATATGCCAAAGTTAAAATACCAATAGGTGGCCGTGTTTATAACAAAAAACCCGGCGTTAACCGGGTTTTTTTTAGTGTTATTTCTTTGTCCAAACGTTATTGTCAGGGTTGTAATCCGGTAAAACTTTGTCCGGGTCGTAAGTAACAGATTCAATTTCTTCTGTTGATGGATATTTAAACGTCCAGGTAGCATTGCGTTCCCAAACTTCAACAGGTAGTTTCAGCCTGTCCACTTTACCACTTTTGGTTTTTATTTCCAGGGTAACCGGCATGGCCAACTTACCAAGATTATCAATGGTGATCATAGCGCCTTTAGTAGCATCGTTATCAACATATTTTACATCGCTTACAGCAACATCCAAACGCCAGTTATTCAGGAACCAGCCTCTCCAGAACCATTGCAGGCTTTCGCCGGATGCATTTTCCATAGTGCGGAAAAAGTCATCAGGTGTTGGGTGTTTAAATGCCCAGCGTTTGATATAGGTTTGAAACGCAAAATCAAAACGCTCGGGACCTAAAATTTGCTCGCGCAGCAAAGTAAGACCAACGCCAGGCTTAAAGTATAACAGGATACCGGTATTTTTTTCTTTAAGGTTGGCAGGCTGACTTAATACGGGCTCCAACTCCGGCCTTGTTAACACCAGGGCTGTTTTATGCATATCTCCGGCCTTGCGGTTGTATTCTCCATTATTAAAATCGGCGGTTGATAAGGTGTTGATAAACGTATTAAACCCTTCGTCCATCCAGCCATATAAACGCTCGTTTGATCCTACAATCATCGGGAACCAGGTGTGGCCAAATTCATGGTCATTCACGCCCCAAAGTCCGCCTTTTTTTGCAGTGTACCCGCAGAAAACAATGCCGGGATATTCCATACCACCCACAATGCCGGCAACGGCTGTAGCAGCAGGGTAAGGGAATTCAAACCATTTTGCCGAGTTGTACTCGATAGATTTTTTCACATACTCAGTTGAGCGAGACCAGGCATCCTGTCCGTCACTTTCAACCGGGTAGGCCGAAATTGCGATAGATTTTTTACCGCTTGGCAAATCCATTTTAGCGGCATCAATAATAAACGCTGCAGACGAAGCCCATGAAGCATCGCGCGCATTCTTTATTTTAAAGCGCCAGGTAAGTGTAGCCTTACCAGCCGGGCGGGATTTAGGATCGGTAACTTCGGCAGCCGAACGGATAACTACTGTTTTTTCGCTTGTGGCAGCTTGTGCCCAGCGTTTTTGCTGCTCAGGGGTATATACTTCGGTTGGATTCAATAATTCGCCAGAAGCCACTACAATGTGGTTTGCAGGAGCAGTAATACTCAGGTCGAAATCACCATACTCCAGGTAAAACTCACCCGGGCCGGTATACGGCTGGGTATTCCATCCCATTACATCGTCATATACGCACATGCGTGGGTACCACTGGGCCACGGTATATATTTTCCCGTTTTTTGATTTTTTATCGTCCAGGTATCCCATACGGTCTGATCCGTAATTGGGCGATACAAATGAATATTCTATTTTCAGCTTTACGTTACCGCCATTAGCAGTTACCTGCTTTGGCAAAAATACCTGCATGCGGGTATCGCTAATCAGGAATTTAACATCGGTAGTGCCGCCTTTTGCGTCAACAGCTTTTACCGATTTTATTTTGTAGCCCGCATCAAATGCTTCGCCACGGCCCCAGTTACGGCTGCCGGTTGGCGGTACAATTGCCGTACCGCGCGAATCTAATTTAAACAAATTCTGATCCAGCTGCATCCATAAAAAGCTTAAGTTTTGCGGACTGTTGTTGGTATAAGTTAAAACTTCCGAACCGGTAATCAGGTTGCTTTTATCATCCAGGGTTGCGGCCAGGCTATAGTCGGCGCGGTTTTGCCAGTATTTTGCGCCCGGTTGTCCGTCGGCCGCACGAAACTCGGTGCCATTTTTAGTATAAAATGGCGGGCCAAAAGCCTCATGATAACTGTAATCAGATGCAGGTGCGGCTGCTGGAGGAGGGGTTGGTGCCTGTTGCGCGTTAACGGCAGCAATAGCCATCATAAAGGCCGTACTTAAACCGGCCATTAGTTTTAAATTCATTTCAGTCAATTTTGAGAATACAAAGCAAGTATACACAAAAAAGCTTTTTTAAACCGCCCGTAAAATGATTGTTACGTGTTTGTTAATTAGTGAATGACTGAATTAGTGAATTATTGATTTGCCTTGCAATAGGCTATCAGTCAGGTAGGTTTAATTGCCTTATTAAACCCAGGAATGAGAATTTTGCCTGATTTTTTGAATATTACCGATGATGCACCTTTCGTGCACCATTGCCTCACTATTTGCACCCGGTAATACAAAAACTTACAGCCTTAATTCCTTTTTCTCCTATTTCTTCAAAAAATGATCGGCATATACCTTTTCATCAAAGCCGAAAAACAAGAAACCGCCATCTTCAATAACGGGGCGTTTAATCATGCTCGTTTTTTGTTGTAGTAGTTGCAGGGCATCGGTATTGGTTTTTATGCTTTCTTTAACCGCCGGGTCAAGCTGTTTCCAGGTTAAGCCTTGCTTGTTCATGAATTTTTCGTATCCTGCTTTTGTGTCCCACTCCTGTAGCTTTTCGGTACTGACCCCCAGTTTTTTGAAATCCTGGAAATTGTAATCTACTTTGTTTGCTTTAAGCCAGTCGAGGGCTTTTTTTACTGTATTGCAATTGGTAATTCCGTAAACTTTCATACTGCAAAGCTATTGATTTCCGCCACCACTTTTACTGCCGCCACCCTTGGTATCATCATTATTGATACCACGCTGGTTCTTTTTAATATCGCCGTTAAGCTTGCCAAATTTATAATTAAGCCTAATGGCAAAATTACGGTAAGGGTTGGTGCCGCTGTAAGTATTGTAAAAATCATTGGAGCGGGTGTAGCCATGATAGGTACGGTATTTACTGTAGGGATTATTAGCGACCAGCGATACGGTAAACGTCTTCTTGAAAAATTCCTTCGAGGCTACGTAGGAGTTAAATATAAAGTTGCTGGATTTTCCTTGCAGCGTTACATCGCCGCTAAAGAAACCTGCGTCAAGCGCCAGCCGGTAGCCGCCATCAAATTTATAGGCAAGGTTTCCGAAAGCGCGGCCGGTATAGCCGTCATTGGTATAAAAGCTGCCGTTATAGGTGCCCTTGAGCCAAATGTGCGAAATTTCGCCATTGATACTAACTGTAAACTTTTTGGTAATATTAAAATTGGTATTCAGGTTTAAGCCAAGGGTACGATTGCTGCCTAAATTTTGATAGGTGGTATACGTAACTGTATCAATCAGGGTACTCACATTTTGGATAGAGTTATTGGAGAACGCGTAGCTTAGCCCGGCGTTGATTGATCCTTTTGAAAAATTACTGTAAGTAAGCTCAAACGTATTGTTAAGTTCGGGCCGCAACTGCGGGTTACCGGTAGTTACAAACTTAGGGTTTGAGTTGTCAATGAAAGGGTTTAACTGGTATATGCCCGGGCGCTGGATGCGTTGGGTAAATCCGAAATTGAAACTGCTTGTTTTAAAGCTGCGTTGTATGGATATTGACGGGATGAGGTTGTTGTATCCCCTGTCCAGCGGCGTACCGGTAAAATCGGCGTTTACCTGGGTATGCTCCAGGCGTAAACCGCCCTTGGCGGTCCATTTGGTAAATTTTACCTGGTACGAGTTGTAGGCGCTGTACACATCCTGGTGGTAATCAAATGTATTAGTTTGATTGGCATCAACAACATAATCTCCGCTACCGGCATCCTGGTTCTCGCGCCTGTAATCGCTAAAATTATTACGTAGGATAACTTTACCGCCGGCTTCCAGGTTCACCTTTTTAAAGGGGTAAACATAATCTAGTTGAAAGGTATGCTCTTTGTTACCAGCGTTATTATACTGCCTGAAATTTGGATTATTGATGACATCAAAATTTACCCTTTCGCTAAAGCTATTGCTATTGTATTGATTACTTGGCGAGTAGCTGTATTTATAGGAAGCGGTAAACAACTCGTCCTTTTTATTTTTGAAGCCTAACTGGTAATTAACAGAAATGTCTGTCCCCTTATCATGGTTTATCCCGTCATTTAAGCTGCGGTAAGCCTGGGCAACACTACCATCGCTTTTTATTTGTGTAGACGTCTGATCGCCTGCCTGATTAAAATTCCCTCTAAAAAGTTCAAACGAACCGGTAAGCAGGTTCAAACTATCCAACTCGTAACTTAATTCGGCATTGGCATATTTGTATTTACCTTCAAACGAGCCATCGCCGTTTTGATTCAATACCGATTGCGTAAGATTTTGTGTTTGCGAACTTTGAGTACTATTGCTAACCCGATTTTGATTACCAAAACCTGCATAGCCCGACAAGCCGAACTTGCCCTGCTTTACTGTAGCATTTAAGTTATATCCCGGCCCCCAAATGCTGTTAAAGCGCGAATTGATACTGCCATTATAGCCTTGGTCGGCATTTTTTTTGGTGATGATATTGATGATGCCCGATAAACCCTCCGCGTCGTATTTTGCCGGTGGTGTGGTAATCACTTCTATCCTTTCAATGTTGGTAGCTGGCATCGCTTTTAACACATCCGACGGATTTTTAGCCATCAGAGCTGATGCTTTTCCGTTTACCAATATCTTGTAATTGCCGCTCCCTTTTAGCTTGATCTTGTCGTCTCCATCAACCGATAGCAAAGGTACCTTACGCATCATATCCAGTGCAGATATCGCTTTACTTTCCGGGTCGGCCTGTACATCATAAGTAAGCCGGTCAACCTCCTGTTTCATTACGGGCCTTACGGCCGTAATACTCACTTCGCCCAGTTGCTTGCTGGCTGCCGACATATATATTTTGCCTGCATCAACCGTTGTACCGGCAGGTTTTATCGGAAACGTTTTAGTAGCAAAGCCAATAAATGCCACCGCCATCTGGTAGGTTTTGCCTTCGGGTGCTTTAAGCTCAAAGCTGCCATCTTCTTTTGTAAGGGTACTTTTTACCGATGCTTTTGTACCAGCATCCTGTAAAACAACGGTAACATAGCCCAAAGGCTTATTTGCCGCCGAATCAATAACAGTACCTTTAACGGTAATATTGGAAGGGGAGGGGCTTTGCGCTATCGCAAGTATAGAGAAACAACAGCAAATTACTGTTAGTACAAATTTATACATAAGGAATTTAGGTGATATGACGCAGCAAGATACCCATGTGTTGCAACATGAGACAACTATTTAACACTTTTTAACTAATTAGTTAGTTGTCAGCCGGTAAATTTTTTATTTGTTAAACCTGGTCATGGTTAATTCGGTACCGATGGTACAAAAACTCTTCACCATTTCTATCGAGCGGTCGATCAGCGCAGGCAGTTCGGGTTTCTCATCCTCATCAAAACCACTCAAAACATAATCAACCTGCCTGCCTTTAGGGAAGTTATCGCCTACTCCAAAACGCAGGCGCGCGTAATTGTTATGGCCAAGTGTTGCTTCAATATGCTTTAAGCCATTATGGCCCGCAGCGCTGCCTTTAGGTTTTAAGCGCAGGGTGCCCAGGGGCAAGGCAATATCATCAACAATAACCAGCACATTTTCCAGCGGGATCTTTAACTCCTTCATCCAATGGTTAAGCGCTTTACCGCTCAGGTTCATGAAGGTAGTAGGTTTAATGAGGCAAAGGGTACGGCCTTTGAAGGATACCTCGGTATAATAGGCCAGGCGCATATTATAAAATTTGGCGCCCTCCTGTTTAGCCAGTTCATCCAAAACCATAAAGCCTATATTATGCCGGGTATCAGCATATTCGGGGCCTATATTTCCAAGTCCTACTATTAGATATTTCATTTAGGGGAGCAAAGATAAAAGTTTTTTGGATTAAGGGTTTTAAGAGCAGAACCCCTTTTAAAATTGATAAGGTTTAGTTCGCGCGAAGATGCAGGGTGATTTGCCTATTTCTTCTTTACGGGTTAGTGACTTTGCGCGAAATAATTTTGAATTTTTTTAAAAGCGTGCCTTCGGCGCAAAGTTTTTCAGATTCCGGAAGGCTTTAATTTGTTTTTTTGCAGAACCTGAAGCATATCAAAACACAATTGAAATTATTGCCTTTTTAGGGTTGAACGCTCAGCAATATTTAAAGGGATGGCAACTACAAAATTTATTGCACAGCTTTCCTATCGGCTATAACCTGGTGAGCCTGTTTGGGCAGGTTTACATTGCCGCTATGGCTTTCAAAATTAATTTTATGATAGGTAATTAACCAGGTATCTTCATGCTTTGCCAGCTTGGTGTGGTAAGTTGCAGTAACGGTCCAAACCTGATCGTCAAGAAAATGATCGGTTACTGTACTGTAAAAAACATCGGCTGCCTTACCGTTAAGCTGCACCCTGAATGCCGAAAGCTGGTGGTTGGTTTTATCAAAACCGGGCAAAAACGAAGCCCAGTTATCTACTACCTGTGCAGGAGAAAGTTCAATTGGGCCCAAACCGCTCATTGACGAATAATCGATCATAACCACAGGGGCCAGTGTGCTTTGTATTAACGCCCAGTCCCGGTCGTCTGCACCTTTAAATAAATTAGTAACTGTATTGATTATTTTATTGCCTTCCATGGTATTTAGATGTAAAGCTATCGAATTTGTTTCAAATCAATAGATAAATCAATAATTAGCATTACAACAAATTACATAAGAGGCAATTAACGGGCTAATACTATCTCGCATACTGCTTCACCAGCTTATCAACTATCTGCGCGGTTTCATCCGGGAAATCAACAATGATCTTTTTATCGTCGTTAATCCATTTAGTTAAATGGCCCCCAAAGGTATCGTTGATTTCGGCAACTACGGGAACGCCCAGCTTTGAGGCTGATAGGGCGTTGCACTGCTGCTCGTATTGGCCTTTCATGGGTATCATCATTACCTTTTTTCCAAGGAATAATGCCTCGGCGGGTCCTTCAAACCCACCACCGGTTAGCAGGCCTTCGCAACTGGCCAGGCTTTTGTTAAAGGCTTCATTATTTACCGGGAATATCTCTACGTTGCCGGCTTGCATGGGCGTTTTTTGCCGCTTTGAAAATACCTGCCATTTTACGTCTTTTACAGCGCCTAAATGTTTTAATAATGTTTTATCATCATAAGCGGGCAGGTAAACACTGTAATGGCCCAGGTTGCTGGTTTGCATCTGGCGTATTTCGCTGCGGATTACTGGCGTATTTATAAAAGTATCGTATCGCTCAAAATGGAAGCCTACATGATAGGTGGTGGGCGAATAATTTTTTAACAGCCATTGCGCAAAAGGATCTTTTTTTTTGGGCCGGGGGGTATTGGGTGATACAAATGAACATTGATGGCTTAACGATACCGAGGGCACACGCTGAAACTTACAGGCCCAGGCGCTTACGGGTTCAAAATCATTAATTACCAAATCGTATTGTTTTAGGGGGAGGTGGCGCAAGTCGTGCCAAAACTGGCGCAGGTTCATAATTTTCCAGGTTGCCCAGTTGTCAACCCCGCCATTGGTGCCAAAAACAAAACTAACCCCGTGAAACCTGTACTTCAAAGGCTGTGATAATGATACCTCGGCCTCGGTGCCGCTCACCAGCAGGTCAACCTCGCCATACTGCTGTAATAAAGGCACAATTTCGCGGGCCCGGCTTATATGTCCATTGCCGGTTCCCTGTATGGCAAACAATATTTTCATGTAAATAGAATTAGGGGCAATTTAGTAAAATGAAATGTTTTAGGGATATTTAAATGGCTAAAGATTGTTGTGACATAAAGGCGTTGTCAAAAAGTTTAATTTGAATACTTCAACTGAACAAGCACCAGGATTTTAAATTCGCCGGTGCATGTAACTTAAATCCGCAACGGGCATCTTATTGGGCATAAAAACATACCCATGTCCTTAGTCATAAAAAATCTCACCAAACAATATAACCAGCATAAAAGCGGCCTTACCGATTACTCCATCACCATTGAAAAAGGTGTATTGGGCCTGCTTGGGCCCAATGGCGCAGGCAAATCAACGCTGATGAAAATTATTGCCACTATTAGCAAACCTACAAAGGGTACTTTATTTTTAGATGGCGAGGATATTGTTGCCAATCCTGATAAAATCCGCAAAATATTGGGCTATCTGCCGCAGGATTTTGGGGTTTATCCTAACCTTAACGCCTACGAGTTTTTAGAATATATAGCAGCGATGAAAGGGGTAGGTGGCAATGGCTTGCGCAAGCGGATAGATTTGCTGTTAGAAGGAGTTAATTTAACCGCGGATGCCAAACGCCCGATAGGTACCTACTCGGGAGGAATGAAACAACGGATTGGCATAGCGCAGGCCCTGCTTAATGACCCTAAAGTACTGATATTTGACGAACCCACCGTTGGCCTCGACCCTGAGGAGCGGGTAAGGTTTCGGCAGTTGATCTCTGACCTGGCCACCGATTGTATCATCATCCTGTCATCGCACATCGTTTCGGACATTGAGACTATAGCCGATGAAGTTGCTGTCATGAAAAATGGCATACTGCTTAATAAGGCTGCCCAGCCGGATATTATAAAACTGGTTGATGGTAAAGTGTTTGAATTAATAGTAAGCAATGATGAAATTGCCGGCATCCGCGCCAAACACCAGGTTATTGATACAAGCCGGCAAAAGGATAAAATAAGGGTTCGGTTTATTACCAGGACCGGGCAACCCGAAACCGGTGCAATAGCTGTAAATGCCAGTTTAGAAGATGCTTATTTGTTTTTAACACAAAATAACAACTAAGCGCCGTGAGATACATTTACAGCATTATTAAAGCCGACTACCTGCAGCGCACGCGCAGCTACGCTTTCCTGATTACCCTGGCTATTACTTTTTACGCGGCCTATTCATTTGTGCCGCCGCCTTCGGCTTCATATACCACCTTAAACGTTGTTGGCTTTAAGGGTGTTTATAACTCGGCCTGGGTGGGTTATGTTTCGGGGATGATGACCGCTATTATGCTGTCGCTTTATGGTTTCTTTTTGGTAAACGGCGGCATTAAAAAAGATATTGATACCGAGGTAGGCTTAATTATAGCTACCACGCCCATTTCCAATTTTGGTTACCTGCTTAGCAAAATGCTCAGTAATTTACTGGTGCTGCTCACCATTGCCGGCTGCACTTTTGTGGTTAGTATTATTATGTTTTTTGTGCGCACCAGTGGCTCGCCCTTTATTATCAGCAATTTCATTATTCCTTATTTGCTGTTTGTAGTGCCTGCCATGGTTTTTATATCGTCGCTGGCGATAGTAGCCGAAGTGTTTTTGGGCCGAAAAAGCATCCTGCAATATATCGCGTTTTTTTTCTTTTTCGGCGCGTTGATGGCCAATGTAAATGGACAAAAAAATGAAACACTTGCTGTTATTATTGATCCGTATGGTGTACGCACCATGACAACCAGCATCAAAAACCAGGTAAATACTCAATATCATCAGCATATTGAAGCGGTTAACCTCGGTTTCACTTTCAACAGTAAACGAGGCTTCCGGATATTTGAGTGGAACGGTATAACTATAACCGGCCTGTTTTTAGTAAGCCGCTTATTATGGCTTATGCTATCAGTGGGTTTGGTTTACCTGTCGTCATTCTTTTTCCACCGGTTTGATTTTAAGCAAGCTGTAAGTAAAAAGAAAAAAGTGGTTGCTAACGAGCAGAAGCCGGCAACGCCTGCGTTTGCAGCCACCGGCATTAACCGCGCGCTGATGCCGCCGTTGGTTACCGACTATAGCATATTACCGTTCGTTAAAACCGAATTACTGTTACTGGTGCGCAAAGGATCTAAATGGCTATGGCTCATTATTGCCGGTGTATCTCTAAGCATGCTGTTTGCGCCGATAGGTATTTCGCACATGTATATATTGCCTGTACTTTGGTTTTTGCAGGTAACGCGATGGTCTGAACTGGCTACCAAAGAAGAAACTTACCGCTTGCATTATTTTGCCTACGCATCCTACAAACCGTTACAGCGTATGCTGCCAGCCCAAATACTGGCAGGGGTGATATTAGGTATCGTTTTAGCATTTCCGTTGATATTGCGTTATGTAATTGCCGGCAATGGCTACGCCATCTTCAATATCATCAGCGGGGCTGTTTGCATTGTTTTATTAGCTGTTTGCATAGGAATTATAAGTAAGGGTAAAAAACTGTTCGAGATCATTTTCTTTTTGCTCACTTACGCCCTTACCCAGGCTATACCCGTTGTTGACTACCTGGGTGCCATACCGCACGATAGCCACATCATTTATATGGCTGTTATTTTGGGGTTGAACGTATTTTTGGCGGTGGTTAGTTTTTGGGTGAGGGGGTATCAATCGAGGCATTTGTAGGAGGCTGATTGTTTTCGCCAGACAAGAAAATACCCGCAGCAAGTTGAAAAAATTCAGACTTGCGAAGTTTTTAAAACTTCGTAAGTCTTTCTCCGGCAGGTAGTTTTTTTTGGAATCATGACTTGCGTAACCAACTCATTAATGCGCCTTATAACTTGCAATATCATTATACATGCTCCTGAACGAACTACGGATACCAAAACTAAGCATAGCAGCTTTGTCATGAAACTGATCATTTTTTTCAGTGCGGTAAAGGCCGCCAAGTTCGATACGCAGGTTATATTTGGGGTTCAGTAAATAAGCTATTTTCCCCTCCAGGAAAACCATGTTGGTGGTTAGGCCCTGGCCGGTATAGTTACCATATTGCCTTGATGGGTCGACGTATAACTGAAAAAGATCCTTACCGTAATTCATGCCGTTTATATCTAATCCATAATGCCCGTAATCAAGCTCTCCGCTAAAGTCAAACCGTTTGTACGAGTAATTCAGCAAGCCCACAACCTCGCGCAGGTTCGCTCCCCAGGGATGTGCCAACGGCTCGCCATTATCGGCATAGTTTTGTACCGAGCTGCGTTCCGAATAGGTATATGGCTTAACGTTATTGGTTTCAATTAAATAGTTAAGGCCTTTAACGGCAAAAAGGTTTGCTCCCCTGAAACCAATTTGCCAGGCATATTTGTTACGGGAGCTGCCGTTACTGGAGAAAAAGTTTTTACTTTCAAATTCATCCAATGCAAACTGGCCATAAGCCGTTATACCGTCGGTAATTTTATACCTGCCGGTAAAACCCAATAAGGCATTATCCGGCGATCCGTTGGATGCCTCAACAGGCCTCAGGAATATCAGCGGATTGATATAGGTAAAATCAAACCCACGTTGGTGGCCTTCATCGTCCTTGGCACCCCATATAACCGAATCAAAAAATCCTAAAGCCAGGCGGTCGCTTACGTTCCAGTCTAAATAGTGGAATACGGCAAATTTCTTACGATCGTTGTTGTCAACCCGCGCCGATAAAGGATCGTCCATATAAGTCCACATGGCCATGTACCTTACATCGCCCAGTGTGGCCGTTACTTTAAAAAACGGATAGGGCGATGCGTAATCAGATAAAAGTACCGACCGGTAACCATCACCAATAAATGTTTTATCGCGCCCGGCGCTTACATTTAAATATTTATTTGGAGTGTAAGATACCAATGCCGTAATGTACGACCACCGATACTCGCTGCCGTAAAGGCTGCCATATGCCTGACCGCGTACTATGCCTATCTGGTTAGTGTAAGTAGCAAGATATTCTGGTAGCTGCGCCCGGTTTTCGTAACCGGTTATGTTATACGATAACTGGCTCCCCACAGTACCGCCAATCTGCAAGCCCAATGAGCCAAAACTTGTATTTTTTTTACCCGAAAAGTCGCGGCTCAGATTAAAATCGGGCAGCAGGTCGGCATAAAATGTGGCCTTATTGCTTTTAACGTCTATTTGATGCTCACTAAAAAAGCGGCCTTTAAAACCACCGGCGCTGTTCATCAGCGAATCATAGTGATGTTTCAGCAATGAATCGTCCAAAAAAGGTTTTAAAGAACTATGCACCCGGGTTTTGGTAGAGTACACATCTTCGTTAAGTTTTTGGTAAAACTGGTACGAATAAGGTTGATAATCAGACTGGGCTTTTACAATTCCGCCTGTTAAAACAAATAATATGATAGCGGTAAATATTTTCTTCATATGTAGAATTGATCAATCAATTTTTTGTTATTCAAAATAATTTAGGGTTGCGAAGCCACCCTTTTTTAAATACTCGTCTTTTTTTACCAAATGCAAGTCAGAATGCATCATATCGGTAACCAGGGCCTTTAAATCATATTTAGGTTTCCAGCCTAATTTTTCGAATGCCTTTGTGGCATCGCCAACTAACAGGTCAACCTCTGTAGGCCTAAAATACCTGGGGTCAACCTTAACAACCGTTTGCCCGAACCGTAAAAAATCGAGGTTTAAACCAAGTTCAAAAGCCCGCTGTTCATCAATATCAATAATCACGCCGCGTTCGTGCTCGTCCCGGCCGCTAAATTCAACTTCGACGCCTAACTCGTTAAAAGCCATTTTTATAAAATCGCGTACGGTGGTAGTTACACCGGTAGCTATTACAAAATCTTCGGGTTTCTCCTGTTGCAGCATTAGCCACATGGCCTCAATATAATCCTTGGCATGCCCCCAATCGCGTTGGGCCGATAGATTGCCTACATACAGGCAATCCTGCAAGCCTAATGCAATTTTTGAAGCTGCCCGCGTAATTTTGCGGGTAACAAATGTTTCGCCCCGTATAGGGCTTTCATGGTTAAATAAAATACCATTGCAGGCATACATGCCATAAGCTTCGCGATAGTTCACTATTATCCAGTAGGCATACATTTTTGCCACCGCATATGGCGATCTTGGATAAAAAGGTGTGGTTTCGCTTTGCGGCACGGCCTGCACCAGCCCATAAAGCTCGGATGTGGATGCCTGGTATATTTTGGTTTTTTTGGTAAGATCAAGCAGCCTTACCGCTTCTAAAATGCGAAGTGTACCTATACCATCAGCATTGGCGGTATATTCGGGGGTATCAAAGCTTACCTTAACATGGCTTTGGGCGGCCAGGTTATAAATTTCATCGGGTTGTACCTCCTGAACCAGCCTGATCAGGTTGGTAGAATCGGTAAGGTCGCCGTAATGAAGTTTAAACTTTACATCAGCCTCATGCGGATCGGTGTATAAATGATCAATCCTGTCCGTATTCAATAACGACGATCTTCTTTTTACGCCATGTACTTCGTAACCTTTCTTGAGTAAAAACTCAGCTAAGTATGCGCCATCCTGACCAGTAATGCCCGTTATTAAAGCTTTTTTCATCAATATTAAAGTGCTAATACTTCTATAAATACAATATTATCCAATTTAATTGTAAAAACAGCCATTGGGCCATACATAAGTTCTTTTGAGTAAATTGACATATGATTATTTTACGGCGTCAGGAGTTATCCCTGTACTTCATATTGGCTAACTTATTTGGCTTTAGGTACAGGTAATCGTTTTTGAAATCAAGGATCATATTAAAACGTTTTAACAAATCATTGCCCAAATAGTTTATCTCAAAACCAAGCGGATTTTTAGAGCCTAATATCAGGGTAGGGATATTTGTAAGGTTAAAGCCGTTCAATTTAAAGGCCGGCGATAATACAGTCTTTGTTTGATATTCTGCTCCCCGCGGATCGTGGAGTACAACGGTGCGGACGAGTTTTAAATTGGCGGCAAATTTTTCTCGCGCGGCCCAGGTACTATCTAAAATAATGGCTTGTTCAGATCCTATATCCATACTGAAATTACCCGCATGTTTTTTACCGTTTATTACAAAGGTGCCTTTAATGTACGGAAACGAACGTGCGAACATCATTTTTGATTTAATATAACCTTTTAAATAGCGGGGTAATTCAGAATGGATAATCAGCAGGTTATGATCATAATCCACCTCTGCCTGTTTGCCTTCAAATACGTTCCAGCCAATACGGCCATCCATTTCATGTGCCGTTATGTTGGTGGTAAGCACCTCGGGGTTGTTTACCACCAGGCTACCCATTTGCAGCTTAAAAACCTTGTTAAGCTTGTTGTAATTGGGCCTGGTTTTACCGGCTATGGCATCGGGCTGGTTTGATAATAATTTTGTTTTGTGCAAAATGGCATCCCTGGTTAAATGAAAATCAAATGAGCTGATATCAAAGTGCAGGTTCAATGTATCGGTATTATTAATAACGGCAACTATCTTAATGGCATTAAAGCCGGTTAGGGTAAACGGAATGGTATCGTGGGTAACTGCCGTATTCTTTATTTTATCACCGGGTGGGATGGCGCTGGCAATTTGAGTGTAGCAGGAATCCGTACCATTTAGCAGGATGATAAAATTGAACCTTGTACCCGGTTTTACTTTTACCCTGATGGAATCAATATCGGTATAAAATGTAACCCATTTTGTTTTTCGGGTTCTGTCGGCAGTAAAAATATCGGGCCTGGCTGTTGGCGAAAGCGACCATACATTTTTATCGAAATAGCCACCATCATTAATAGATACACTTTTAGATGTAGCTTTTATAACAGGCAATTTTGATTGTGCCAGGATTTGCTGGGTTATTAAAAAACATAGGAAAAGGCAAATGTATTTCATGCTTAGGTTGGATGATTTGATTAAAACGCGACAAGCCAAATATAAGCATACCTGCGTATAACTGAAAAATGAGATAGCCCGGGTTTGTTATGGTACATCATTTAAAAGCACTACCTTTAACATCATGAGCACCGTAAAAGAACGCCGCTACATTAACGCCGCCCTTGATAACTACCGCGAAATGCTGGATACCATTCCTGATGAGCAGTTTACCGAAACGCCGCCCGGCGGGGGATGGTCATATGCCGAAGTTTACAGCCATATATTACAGGCTACTTTAGGTTCTTCAATCGCTTTGGAGCGGTGTACGCATGGCAGCTGCCCGCCAACTAAAGATGGTGTGACCTGGGCAGGCAGGCTGTTGCTATTACTGGGCGTGTTTCCGCCGGTAAAAGTTAAAATTCCGGATACTGTTGCAGATAAAATGGTTGCCGGTAAAATCAGTAAGGAAGATGCCAAAAACCTGATTATCAAATGCCGCAAGCGGGTAGATGCTACCGCGCCGCTTATTGATGCATCATCTGCTGCAAGCCGTTATAAACATCCGCGGCTGGGTATGCTTAACGCCAGGCAGTGGTTTAGGTTTATCCGGATACACCTGGAGCATCATTTAAAACAGTTGGAACGCATCAAAAATAAATTATCGCAGGCTTGAAACCTTTTACATTTAACAGAGTCTTAACAGTGTGATAATGTTAGGTTTCGGATATTTGTAAAAATCATTGTGATGAATTTTGAATACACTTATTTGGTTGTTATAGCTTTGCTGCTGTTGGTAGGCATCTTCTATATCAGCCCTTATGAATTAACTGTTAATGAGGACGAAGACGACGAATAATCGTTTGTTTAGTATTTATTTAAAATTCAATAACCGGCAAAACCTGCCGCCTGTGCAATTAACCCCCTAATTTTAATGGCAAAACGTGAAGTAGATATTGTAGTAATATCCGATGTGCATCTTGGTACTTATGGATGTCATTCAAAAGAATTGCTTAAATATTTAAAAAGCATTAAGCCTAAGATACTTATCCTTAACGGCGATATTATTGATATCTGGCAGTTCAGTAAATCATACTGGCCTGAGGCGCATATGAAAGTGATTAGGCGCATATTAAAATTTGTTACCGAGGGCATTCCGGTATATTACCTAACCGGCAACCACGATGAGATGCTGCGCAAGTTTGCCGATTTTGACCTGGGTTCCTTCAAACTGCTCAATAAAGTAGTGTTAAATATTGATGGCAAAAAGGCCTGGATTTTTCATGGAGATGTTTTTGATGTTACCATGCAGCACTCCAAATGGCTGGCCAAACTGGGGGCGGTAGGCTACGATACCCTTATACTCATCAACAGCATGACTAACTGGTTTTTGACCGCTTTGGGTCGCCAAAAAATGAGTTTTTCACAAAAAGTTAAAGCCAGGTTTAAGGAAGCTGTAAAATTCATTAACCAGTTTGAACAAACTGCTGCAGACCTGGCTGTTGATAAAAATTACCAATACGTAATTTGCGGCCATATCCATCACGCCGAGATCAGGGAGATTGAAAATACCGACAAAACAGGTTCTGTATTATACCTTAACTCGGGCGATTGGGTTGAAAGCCTTTCGTCACTTGAATACCAAAATGGTAACTGGACTATCTTTAAATATAACCCCGAAGAATTTAACACCGATGCCGACGAAGACGACAAAACCGACGCCGAGGACCTTGACGCTAAAATGGATGTTAAAAACCTTTTAAACAGGTTCAGGCAGGAAATGGAGTAACGGAATAGCAAAACTTTTTAATGTTATTAAGCTACCCTATGAGTAGATCCGTTAATTTAAACCGACCGTCGAACTAACCGGGAGGGGATTGTACTCATGCGGCGGGAGAAATTGTGCACTACCTGCATTTTGAGGCCTGTTTGATACTAATTGTTCAGGATTTTTCGGGGTACTCATAAGATGGTTTCCTATTGCGGCAATACTCTTTATCCCTCAATCTCAATTTCCTTTTTTATTGATATTGTAATACGGGTGTTAATTTCCTTTGTTATTCCCTATTAAAATGATAAACAATGTTTAACAGCAATAAAATTTCATTTAAAAATCATAATCCGTCAAAATTCCTACTTTTGCACCTGAATTTTTATTGATACACTATGAGCATCACACGAGGACCAATTTCGCAGTTTATTGAACGCAACTACCTGCATTTTAACTCCGCAGCATTAATGGATGCCGCTAAGGGGTATGAAACCCACCTTGATGAAGGCGGTAAAATGATGGTTACCCTTGCCGGCGCAATGAGCACCGCCGAACTGGGAATTTCATTGGCCGAGATGATCCGCCAGGATAAAATTGCCATTATCTCCTGTACCGGGGCTAATCTTGAAGAAGACATCATGAACCTTGTAGCGCACTCGCACTACAAAAGGGTGCCCAACTACCGTGATTTAAGCCCGCAGGAAGAATGGGATCTGCTGGAAAACCACTACAACCGCGTTACCGATACCTGTATTCCCGAAGAGGAAGCTTTCCGCAGGCTGCAAAAACACATCCATAAAATATGGAAGGATGCTGATAACAGCGGCGAACGTTATTTTCCGCATGAGTACATGTATAAAATATTGCTAAGCGGCGAACTGGAGCAGTATTATGAGATAGATCCTAAAAACTCATGGATGCTGGCCGCTGCCGAAAAAAACCTGCCTATTGTGGTACCAGGATGGGAAGATAGCACTATGGGCAACATATTTGCATCATACATTATTAAAGGCGAGCTTAAAGCTTCAACCATGAAAAGCGGTATCGAATATATGGCCTGGCTTGCCGATTGGTATACCAAAAACTCATCGGGCAAGGGCATAGGCTTTTTCCAGATAGGTGGGGGTATTGCAGGCGATTTTCCGATATGTGTGGTGCCTATGCTTTACCAGGATATGGAGATGCATGATGTGCCTTTCTGGAGTTACTTTTGCCAGATATCTGATTCAACAACATCATACGGTTCTTACTCGGGTGCTGTTCCGAATGAGAAGATAACCTGGGGCAAGCTGGACATTCATACACCTAAGTTTATTGTTGAGAGCGATGCCACCATTGTAGCCCCGCTTATATTTGCCTGGATATTAAAACAATAAAAAGTTTATAATCGATATTGATGGTAAAACCGTTAATAAATTTTCAAAATGGCATTAATATGCTTTAAAGAGTATTTAAATGACATTTTTGTGTTTATTTAGAACGATTATAAATTATAGGTTACTGTCATTTATGTGTCAGCGATACTGTAATAAATTTTACTTTTGTGGCTGTAAAAAGCAGATGGGTTACACATCTTTACAGCAGAATAAAACATTAATATAAAAATTATTTAGCATAAATACACTTTATGAGAAGTTTCTCATTGATTTTTAAACAATTCTCAAGGTCGGTTTTACTGATTGTTGGGTTTGCTTTCTGGGGTTTTTCTGCTGCTTACGCGCAAACAGACGCTGCTAAGGGCGAGACCATTTTTAAAGCCAATTGTACGGCCTGTCACAAGATAGCAGAGCGAATGACCGGCCCTGCACTTGGTCCGCAGCTTGCCTCTGAAACCGATGATAAGTACCTTATCAGTTGGATTCAGAATAACCAGGCCTTAATTGCTGCCGGTAACCCTAAGGCTCTTAAAATTGTTAAGGAGTTTGATGGTAAGGCAATGACCACTTTTACCAATCTTTCAGATGCCGACGTAAGTAATGTAATTACTTACATCCGTGCCGATTGGAAAAGAATTCAGGACGAAAAAGCAAAAGGTCCGGTAGGCGGTCCAGTTGAGGCAAAAGGCCCGAGCGAACTGGTTGTTTGGGGTTTAGTCGGCATTGTTATTATTGCTTTCATTTTAATACTTGTTTTGAACAAGGCTGCTGGTTCATTAGAGCGCGTGTTAGCCAGCAACCCAAACATTGTAGTTGAAGATGAAGCGGTTGTTGCCGAAGCTGATAAAAACGTACTGCTTAAAAAGATCCTTAAAAACAAAAAACTGGTATTCTTTATACTGGTTTGCGGTACCATTGCCATGGGCAGCTGGGGTTGGGTTACCTTGTGGAACACCAACGTGCATACAGGTTACCAGCCGGTACAGCCTATCAAATACTCGCATGAGCTGCATGCCGGTCAAATGAAAATTGATTGCCAGTATTGCCACGGCGGTGCTTACAAATCAAAAAATGCTTCTATCCCATCACTAAATGTGTGTATGAACTGCCACAAGGTTGTTAAAACCGAATCGGCAGAGATTCACAAAATCTACGATGCTTTGGGTTACGATCCTAAAACTGATAAATACGATAGCACAGCAGCCAAGCCAATCCAATGGATACGTGTTCATAACCTGCCCGATCTGGCTTACTTTAACCACTCGCAACACGTAAAGGTTGCCGGTATTAAATGCCAGGCTTGCCACGGTCCTGTTGAAACCATGAAAGAGGTATACCAATACTCGCCGCTTACCATGAAATGGTGTATCCAGTGCCACAAACGCACCGAGGTTAACGCCAAAGGCAACGCTTATTACGACAGCATACTTGCAGCACATGATAAGATTAAAAAAGGCGAAAAAGTTACTGCCGCTGTTTTAGGTGGTATCGAGTGCGGTAAGTGCCACTATTAATAAATAAGAATTTAGCATTACAGTTTATATAGCTTAAATGGACAGCAATAAAAAATACTGGAAAGGTTTAGAAGAACTAAACAAAACCCCAGAATTTGTTGAGAAAAATAAAAACGAGTTTGCAGAGCCTATCCCTATTGAGGATGTGCTGAGCGGATCTGGTTTATCGGCTAAAACCCCACGCCGCGACTTTTTAAAGGCGCTTGGCTTTGGTGTTGGTGCTGTTACGCTGGCTGCTTGTCAAAAAGTGCCTGTACACAAATCAATCCCTTACCTTATAAAACCTGAGGAAGTTACACCTGGTGTGGCTAACTACTACTCTTCATCATATGAAGGGCAGGCTATTTTGGTAAAAACCCGTGAAGGCCGCCCTATTAAAGTAGAAGGTAACCCTAACGATATTTTTGCAAAAGGTGGTTTAAGCGCGCAGGGCCAGGCTTCGGTGCTTGATCTGTACGATGCAAACCGCACCCAGGATCCTAAAATTAATGGCGCAGATGCAGCATGGCCCGAAGTTGACGCGTATGTATTACGTGAGCTTGCCGCTGTTGCAGCATCAGGTAAAGGCATCCGCATAGTTACATCAACTGTACACAGCCCATCTACCTTAGGTGTTATTGCCGATTTTGTTGCAAAATACCCAACTACAAAACACATCAATTATGATGCGGTATCATACACCGGTATTATCCAGGCTAATCAAAACAGCTTTGGTAAAGCGGTATTGCCACATTACAATTTTGATAAAGCAGAAGTGATTGTAAGCTTCGGCGCCGATTTCCTTGGTTCATGGATCTCGCCTGAGGAGTTTACCCGCCAGTACGTATCAAACCGTAACAGCAAATCGCTTGAGGCAAAGAAAATGTCTCGTCATATTCAGTTTGAAGCTGGAATGAGCTTAACCGGTACCAATGCCGATAACCGTTTCCCTATTAAACCATCTGAAGAAGGTATCGCTTTATTAAGCTTATATAATGCCATTGCCGGTACAAGCCTGGCAGGTGCAAAAAAATTAAGCAATAAGGCAGCCGATACCGCTATCACTTTAGTTGCTAAAGAATTGTTAGCTGCAAAAGGCAAAGCGCTGGTAGTTGCAGGTTCAAATGATGTTGCTACACAAACTTTAGTAAATGCCATCAACTCCTTATTAGGCAGCTACGGCAACACTATTGATTTGGATAACCCATCAAAACAATACGCCGGTAACGATCAGGATTTTGTTGGCTTTGTAACCGAATTAGCCGCCGGCTCAATTGGCGCGGTTTTATTCCTGAATGCCAACCCTGCATACGATTATTTTAAAGCAAAAGAATTTACAGAAGCGCTTAAAAAAGCACGTTTAACTATATCATTCTCTGATCATGGCGACGAAACCGCTTTACTATCAAAAGTAGTAGCGCCAAACCACCATTATTTAGAGTCATGGGGTGATGCAAACGCTGTTGAAGGTTATTATACCGTAATACAGCCAACCATCAACCCGGTTTACAATACCCGCCAGGCCGAGCATAGCTTATTGGTTTGGGCCGAAAATCCGGTTAAAGATTACTACACTTATGTACGTAACACCTGGGATAAAGGTTTATTAGCTAAGGGTGGTTTATCTGGCCAAAAAGGATGGGAGAGCTTATTGCAGGCAGGTTTAATAAAAGCTGCCCCTGCAACTGCCGGAGCCTACACTTTCAGCCACGATTTAAATGCAGTAGCACAAACTATTGTTGATCATAGCAACAGCCTGGTATCGGGCGATAAATTTGAATTACAGGTTTATCAATCGGTAGCGATGGGCGATGGTAAACGCGCCAATAACCCATGGTTACAGGAGTTGCCAGACCCGGTATCTAAAGTTACCTGGGATAACTTCGCGGCCATGTCGATGACTGATATCCAGAAATTGGGTTTCGAAGAAGGTGATGTAATTAAAGTAGAAGCTAACGGCTACTCGGTTGAAGTTCCGGTATTGGCACAACCAGGCCAGGCACAGGGCACTATATCAATTGCTGTTGGTTACGGCCGCGTTAGCGCAGGCCTTGTAGGTAACAACGTTGGTAAAAACGCTTTCCCTTTCTACAGCTATCGTAACGGTACCTTCCAAACTACTGCGGTTATTACCGATTTCAAAAAAACAGGTATTATATCGCCGCTTGCGCAAACACAAACTCACCACTCATACGAGGGCAGGAGCGTTATCCGCGAAGCTTCATTTACAGCATACAAAAAGAACCCAGCTGCCGGTAGCGGTAACGAGGGCGAACATAAAGATTACAACAAAACATCGCTTTGGGATGATCATGACCGCCCTGTTTATAACTGGGTTATGGCTATCGACCTTAATGCATGTACCGGTTGCGGCGCTTGCGTTGTAGCTTGTAGCGCCGAAAATAACATCCCGGTTGTAGGTAAAGACGAGGTAAAACGTCGTCGTGAAATGCACTGGATCCGTATTGACCGTTATTACAGCTTTAACGATCATGGCGACAGCGAAGAAGCGATAACCAAAGAAAAAGATATTGCCAAACTTACCAATTTTGATAATGTATCGGTTGTTCACCAGCCAATGCTTTGCCAGCACTGCGATCACGCACCTTGCGAAACAGTTTGCCCGGTATTAGCAACCGTTCACTCATCAGAAGGTTTAAACCAAATGGCTTACAACCGTTGTATAGGTACACGTTATTGCGCAAATAACTGCCCTTATAAAGTACGCCGCTTTAACTGGTTTAACTACTGGAACGACTCGCGTTTTGATAACTACCTGAACAACGAGCACACACAATTAGTATTAAACCCTGATGTTACTACACGTTTCCGTGGGGTAATGGAAAAATGCTCGATGTGCGTTCAACGTATCCAGGCTGGTAAGTTAAAAGCCAAAATCGAAAAACGTCCGCTTAAAGATGGCGAGATCAAGGTTGCCTGTCAGCAAACCTGTTCTGCAAACGCTATCGTTTTCGGTAACGCAAATGACCCTAACTCTGAAGTTTCAAAAGCATTAAAGAGCGAAAGAACTTACTACGTGCTTGAAGAGTTAAACGTGCAACCGGGTATTGGTTACCAGGTTAAGGTTAGAAATTTATCAGAATTAGAGGCTTAAATTTTTTATATACAGATAACAAAATATATGTCATCTCATAGTGAATCAATAATAAGGGAACCGTTAATTACGGGTGAAAACATCACCTACGGTCAGATTACTGACGATGTGTTGCGCCCCGTAGAAAATATGCCGGGTAAGGCCTGGTGGATCGGTTTTAGCGTGGCATCATTGGGCGCCCTCCTTTGGGTGGTTGCCATTAGCTACACATTCTGGTTTGGAATTGGTGCCTGGGGCTTAAACAAAACAGTTGGATGGGCCTGGGATATTACCGGCTTCGTATGGTGGGTAGGTATTGGTCACGCCGGTACACTTATCTCGGCAGTGTTGCTGTTGTTCCGTCAAAACTGGCGTAACTCTATCAACCGCTCGGCCGAGGCGATGACCATCTTCGCGGTAATTTGCGCCGCCACCTATATCGGCGCGCACATGGGCCGCCCATGGATGGCTGTTTATTCATTGCCATTGCCAAATCAATACGGCTCATTATGGGTAAACTGGAACTCTCCGCTTATCTGGGACGTATTCGCGATATCAACTTACTTCTCGGTTTCATTGGTATTCTGGTATACAGGTTTATTGCCTGACATTGCTACCATCCGTGACCGTGCAACAGGTTTACGTCGTCGTATATATTCTGTAATGTCATTTGGCTGGACAGGTTCAGTTAAAACCTGGCAACGTTTCGAGACCGTGTCATTAATCCTGGCCGGTATCTCAACACCACTCGTACTATCGGTACACACCATTGTATCAATGGACTTTGCAACATCACTGGAACCAGGATGGCACACTACCATCTTCCCTCCATACTTCGTTGCGGGTGCTATCTTCTCGGGTTTCGCCATGGTACAAACGCTGTTATTAGTGGCGCGTAAAGTATTAGGGTTAGAAAACTACATCACCATGTTCCACATCGAATCGATGAATAAAATCATCCTTTTAACCGGTTCAATAGTGGGTGTAGCTTACTTAACCGAGCTTTTCATCGCATTTTACTCTCAGGCCGAGTACGAGCAATACGCTTTCATGAACCGTATCTCGGGTCCGTACTGGTGGGCATACTGGAGCATGATGACTTGTAACGTAATTACGCCGCAGTTGTTCTGGTTCAAAAAAATCCGTACCAATATTCCTTTGTCCTGGACACTGTCAATAGTTGTAAACATCGGTATGTGGTTTGAGCGTTTCGTAATTATCGTAACCTCGTTGCACCGTGACTATATCCCTTCAAGCTGGGCTATGTTTTATCCAACCTGGGTTGATGTGAGCATCTTTATCGGGTCTATCGGTTTATTCTTTACCATGTTCCTTTTGTTTGTAAGGGTGCTGCCTTCAGTGGCTATGGCCGAGGTAAAACTGATCCTGAAAAGCTCAAGTGAGCAAGCTAAGAGAAAATTACTTAAAAACGGCCATGTTGAACCTGCCGAGGCTGAGTTCTACATCAATTCATTAGGTAAGTTTGATAGTGTTGAACAGTCTTCATACGAAAAAGTATAAAAATGAGTAGCACCAAATATATATTAGGAATTTTTGATGATCCCGATGATCTGATGCACGGTATCGACAAATTACAAAAAAATAGTGTCCCTATTTACGATGTTTATTCGCCATGCCCTATTCACGGTATCGATGCTAAATTAGGCATAAAGGATTCGCGCCTGGGTTATGCAGCTTTCATGTTTGGCTGTTTAGGCGGTACCATCATGTTCAGCATGGTTTATTACATGCTTGTACACGATTGGCCAATCAACATCGGTGGCAAAAACTTTTTCGCCATACCCGATTTTGTACCGGTAACCTTTGAATGGACGGTATTGTGGACTGCCTTTGGTATGACATTTACTTTCTTTTTTGCCACGCACCTTTTCCCGGGCCGTGCGCCAAGGGTGATGGACCTGCGTGCCACCAATGATAAATTTGTTATCGCCATTGATGCAAAAGGTAATACGCCACACGCAGATATTGATAGTATATTAAAAGAAGCAGGAGCTGTAGAAGTTAAGCATAACGACAGAAAATATGTTAGCTATGAATAAGATTAAAATAATAGGAACATTGGTTATGATTATCGCTGCTTCGATAGTTATAACATCATGTAAAGATAAAAGGAGTACAGGTTGGGAATATGCGCCTAACATGTATGAGCATACTGCTTACGATCCTGATCAAAAGAACAGTCAATTTAAAGATGGTAAAACTGCACAAGTACCGCCAGCCGGAACAATCCCGGTAGGTTTTACTAAGTTTGATTATCCTAACACCAAAGAAGGTTACGAACTGGCGAGCGTTGAAGTTAAAACTGTAATTGCGCAAACCCAGGCAAATTATACAGAAGGTAAATTACTGTTCACCCATTTTTGTTCGCCTTGTCACGGTGTAACCGGCCAGGGTGATGGTTTAGTGGTTGCGCATGGTTACCCGCCGCCGCCATCATATTCAAAAGGGCAATCATCACGCGGTGGCGCTATGAAAGATTTAACTGACGGTAAAATTTATCATACCATTACTTACGGTGTAAACGCGATGGGCTCCTATGCTTCTCAGTTAAACCCCGAAGAACGCTGGAAAGTGATCATGTATGTTCACCATTTACAAACTTTATAAGAAATAATATTTAATGAGCACTCATAATAGTTTCGACGAGCAATTTGTGTTTACCGGTAAGGTAAAGACATTGAGCCTTGCTGCGATAGCAGTGGGGGTTGTAACCATAATTGCCGGATTTTTAACAGATGGTGAACGTACCTTTGCAAACTTATTGCTAATGGGGTATTACTTTGCCTGCGTTTGTATGGCCGGTGTATTTTTCTGCGCGTTGCAATATGTAGCCCAGGCAGGCTGGTCGGCATCACTGCTTCGCGTTCCGCAGGCATTTGCTAAAACATTACCAATTGCCGCCACTATATTGGTAGGCGTTATAGCAGCGGGTTTATTTATAACCCACACTACCGAAATTGAAGGCAAACAGGTAGTTGCCCCTTATTTATATAAATTATGGGCTATTGCCGGTGTCGAAGTTAAAGGCAATGCCAATTTCGACCCTATCATAGCCGGGAAACATATCTTTTTAAATAAAGGGTTCTTTTTTGCAAGGTTGTTTGTGTTTTTAGGTAGCTACACTATTTTCGGCCAGATGCTGGTAAAATACTCTGAGGGCGAAGACGAACTAGGTGGTATGTTCTACTATAAAAAGAGTTTTGCAATGTCATGCTTATTCCTTGTGATATTCGGTTTCACAACGCCAATATTTGCATTTGATGTTATCATGTCGTTGGAGGCGCACTGGTTCTCAACCATGTTTGGCTGGTACAACTTTGCTGCCATGTGGGTTAGCTGTTTAGCCATCATTACCTTAACAATTATTTATTTAAGGCAAAGCGGTTACATGCAGTGGATTACCCAAGATCATTTGCATAACCTGGGCCAGCTGATGTTTGGTTTCTCTATCTTCTGGACCTACGTTTGGTTTGCACAGTTCTTATTGATCTACTACGCTAACATCCCTGAAGAAACAGTTTACTTTATACGCAGATGGGAGCCCGAATTTAAACCATGGTTCTGGTTAAATATTGTAATTAACTTTTTAGCGCCATTGTTGATTATCATGGCACGTGATTCAAAACGTACTACCAGTGTGTTAAAAGTTACCTGCTTTATTTTAATTATAGGTCACTGGTTAGATTATTTCCAGATGGTAATGCCTGGTACGGTAGGCCCAACAGCACACTGGTATACAGAGATACTCTGGATTGAGGTGGGTGTTGCTATTGGCTTCGTAGGTTTGTTTGTATTTTTGACGATGAACGCTTTGAGCAAGTTCAAATCAATAATACCTAAGAAACACCCTTTCCTGCAGGAGAGCCTTCATCATCACATATAATAATTGTTATTTTTGCATTAAATACAGAATACCAAACAAACATTAAAATGGCATTCAAAAAATTAATAAATTCTAAAACCATACTATCGTTTTTTGCGGCGTTTATGCTTTTTGGCACAAACCTGCTGATGGCGCAAACTCCGGCTACAGCAGCCGGTACAGGCGAAGATGCCAACCAGGTTGACTGGACGGGCGTTGCCTATTATGTGCTGATATTTTTTCTGATATGCCTTGGTGTAGCTGTAATAGGTAAAATTTTAAAGATCTATGACCTTACCCTTAAAATTCAAGGTAAAAAAGGTTTAAAGTGGAACAATGTAATGGGCTTTATTTGCCTTATATTCCTGATAGCAGGTTTATATGGTGCTTATTGGTCATTTACTGTTCAAGGCAGCATGACATTGCCTGAAGCCGCTTCAATCCATGGTGTAAAAATTGATGAGATGTTCACGGTTACTACTATTTTAACCATGATCGTTTTCTTTATCACCCAGATATTGTTGTTTGGCTTCCTGTTTAAATACCGTCATTCAGACAAACGCCGTGCACACTTTTTACCCCACAACAATACTATTGAAAAGGTGTGGACAATTATACCAGCTATAGTACTTACTATCCTGGTGGTGTTTGGTTTCTTTACCTGGCAAAAAATTATGGATGATACCGACGCCAAAGGTGAGCCAGCTTCAATCAACATTGATATCACAGGTCACCAATTTGCATGGGAACTACGTTACCCAGGTAAGGATGGTAAACTGGGGCCAAAAAGTTTTAAGCTGACAACCGCGGCAAATAAACTGGGTGTTGATTTTACCAAAAAAAGCAGTTTCGACGATTTATCTGCCGATACTATGTATCTGCCGGTAAACAGGTCGATCAAATTGAATATACAGGCACAGGATGTAATCCATAGTGTTTATATGCCACACTTCAGGGTGCAGCTGAACGCGGTACCGGGGTTGCCAACCTACTTTAAGTTTACGCCGACCATTACTACTGCAGATATGCGTCATAAACTTGATGACCCGAAATTTGAATATTTGGTATACTGTAATAAAATTTGTGGTGGTGGTCACTACAACATGCAAAAGGTTGTACGTGTAGTTTCTGAAGCCGAGTACCTGGAATGGTTGTCGCGCCAAAAACCTTATTTAACCGATGGGTTGAAAAAGGAGTTGCATTTCGCTGATGCGGAACCGCAAAAAGCAGTGTCACAAAACAGGTTAGCGTTAAATAATTAATAAAAGATAAAAGAGCGATTATGTCAACAGTAGCAGTTCACGATCACGTAGTAGCACACCACGACGAGCACGGTCACGAACATCACCATAACGAAACTTTCGTGTCTAAATACATATTTAGCATGGATCACAAAATGATCGCCAAGCAATTCCTTGTTACAGGTATTACTATGGCGGTTATCGCAATGATTTTATCCATCCTTTTCAGGATCCAACTGGCTTATCCAGATAAAACATTCCCTTTATTAACTACATTACTGGGTCACTTTGCCCCTAACGGCCGTATCAGTACGGAGTTTTACCTGTCGCTGGTTACCATTCACGGTACCATCATGGTATTCTTTGTATTAACTGCCGGCTTAAGCGGTACCTTTGCCAACTTATTGATCCCCTTGCAGATTGGTGCACGTGATATGGCTTCGCCATTCATGAATATGTTATCGTATTGGTTCTTCTTTATGGCCAGTGTGATTATGTTGTCGTCATTTTTTGTTCAAAGCGGCCCTGCAAGCGGTGGCTGGACAATTTACCCGCCGTTATCTGCTTTGCCTAAAGCTATGCCAGGTTCAGGTGAAGGTATGACACTATGGTTAATTAGTATGGTTTTGTTTGTTGCATCATCATTAATGGGTGGTATCAACTACGTAAGTACTGTATTAAACATGCGTACAAAAGGTATGGACCTTTGGAAAATGCCTTTGACTATCTGGGCTTTATTCCTTACCGCTATTTTAGGTATCCTTGCATTCCCTGTACTTGTTGCAGGTGTGGTGCTGCTGATATTTGACCGTAGCTTTGGTACCAGCTTTTATTTATCTGACATTGTATTGAATGGTGTGCAACAACCTTATGAAGGTGGTAGCCCAATCCTTTTCCAGCATTTATTCTGGTTCCTGGGCCACCCCGAGGTATATATCGTTATTATGCCTGCAATGGGTATCTCATCTGAGGTTATGTCGGTAAACTCACGGAAGCCAATTTTTGGTTACCACGCAATGGTTTACTCGCTGATAGGTATCACTGTGTTGTCGTTCATTGTATGGGGCCACCACATGTTTGTAACCGGGATGAACCCATTCCTTGGTGGTGTGTTCATGATCACTACGTTGATTATCGCGGTGCCATCTGCAGTAAAAACCTTTAACTGGCTGGCTACATTATGGCGCGGTAACATCAGGTTTACACCTGCCATGTTGTTCGCTATCGGGATGGTATCATTCTTTATCTCTGGTGGTTTAACAGGTATCTTCCTGGGTAACGCTGCTCTGGATATCAATTTACACGATACTTATTTTGTGGTAGCCCACTTCCACCTGGTAATGGGTTCGGCAGCTATATTCGGTATGCTGGCCGGTGTTTATCACTGGTTCCCTAAAATGTTTGGTAAACTGATGGACGAAAAGTTGGGTTACCTGCACTTCTGGTTAACATTTATTGGCGCTTACCTGGTATTCTTCCCGATGCACTTTATGGGTCTGGATGGCGTACCTCGTCGTTACTATGCGTTCACCGAGTTTGCCTCGATGCAAAAGTGGTTAACCATAAACACCTTTATTACATGGGCCGCTATCATGGCAGCTTTGGCCCAGGTGGCTTTCATATATAACTTTATCGTATCGATATTTGCAGGTAAAAAAACCACCCAAAATCCATGGCAGTCGAACACCCTGGAGTGGACAGCGCCAGTGGAGCATATCCATGGCAACTGGCCTGGCGAAATTCCTACTGTTTACCGTTGGCCATATGATTACAGCAAACCGGGTGCCGAAGAGGACTTTATACCTCAAACAGTACCTTTCTCGCAAACCATGAGCTCGAACTTACCTCATGATTTTGAAGATAACCCTGCTGGTATGGACGAGTTGAATAAGTTTAACGACAAGCTGAAAGCAAACGACAGCGAAACACCAAAAGAATCTTAATACTGATCTGATCTTTTAGGGTACCGTACTGAATTTGAGGATTTGAAAATTTGAGAATTTGAAAATATTGCATCTTCAAATTCTCAAATTTTCAAATATACAGGGGATGTATTGAATTTGGGAGTTTGAAAATATTGTTTTCTCAAATTTTAAAATAATGCGTGTACAGTATTAATACCTATCTGGTTTTTAGGGCGCCGTACTGAATTTGAAGATTTGGAAAATATAGCATCTTCAAATTTTCAAATCGTCAAATTTTCAAATAGAAAGGTTCCCCTAAATTTTTAGAAGATATTTTAAATGAACACAGCCGCACCCAACAAACGTTTTCAAAAAACAGGCCTCATAACAATCGTTCTACTTTTTGTTTTGATACTTGCGGGCGGTGTTGTACGTAGTTCAGGATCGGGAATGGGATGCCCCGATTGGCCTAAATGCTTTGGCCGTTATATACCGCCAACAAGCAGCGCCGATTTGCCCAAAGATTACAAGCAAACCTATGTTGAAAAGCGGCTGGCCAAAAATCAGCGTTTTGCCAAAACATTGGATGTATTTGGTTATAGTGAGTTGGCCCGCAGGATTCGTGAAGACAGGTCAATCCTGGTTCCCGAAGAGTTTAATGCCGGCAAAACCTGGACAGAATATATAAACCGTTTAATCGGCGCTATATCCGGTATATTTTTGCTGCTATCTGCCGTGTATTCGTTGGCATATTGGAAAATAGATAAAAAGATTACCCTTTTAAGCATATTTAATTTGATCCTGGTAGTTTTCCAGGCCTGGCTTGGGTCTATCGTGGTGTCAACCAACCTGGTGGCCTGGATAGTTACGGTACATATGTTATTGGCTCTGGCCATACTTGCCATATGCATTTACACTTATCATTTGGCCCGGGTTTATAGCAATGGTAAATTAAATACAAGCCCGGTTATATACATTGTAACATTGGCTGCATTGGTGCTAAGCGTGTTGCAGATAACATTTGGCACCGAGGTACGGGAGAAGATAGATGCAGTTGCAGCTCATTTTCAGGGTGGTTATCGCAGTAACTGGATAAAGGGCGCTGGCGAAATTTTCACGCATCACCGCGATATGGCAATTTTAGTATTCGTGATAAACGTGGTGTTGTATGCGTTGATCCGTAAGAAGTTTAACCGGCATTCAATTCACCAGCAGTTAATGAGCTTTAATTTTTTAATGATCATGCTGCAGATTGTTACCGGTATCCTGCTTTCGTATTCGGCTTTGCCACCGGTAGCGCAGGCAGCACATATTTTATTGGCAAGTTTAATATTTGGGGCGCAGTTTTATTTGCTGTTGAATTTACATCAATCGGTTAACGTTAGGGGGGTAAGCAAATGAAATGGAGTGATTATTCAAAATTTATAAAATTGAGGCTCACCTTTATGGTTACCCTTTCTGCCTCAATATCTTTTTTGATAGGCAGTATGGCTAATAACCACGCACATTGGGTAAGCGGTATTAACTGGATAAACTGGATAAAACTAATTGTGGGTGGTTTTTTGGTTACTTCAGCAGCCAACGGCTTTAACGAGATGATTGAAAAAGACCTGGATAAGCTAATGAAACGTACTATGGACCGGCCATTACCATCAGGTAAAATGACTAACGGACAGGCGCTTGTTTTGAGCCTGGGTATGGGTATGGCCGGTACCTATTTATTAGGCAGCCTTAACCTGCTTACAGGCTTGCTATCGGTGTTTTCGATACTGTTATATGCTTTTGCTTACACACCACTAAAACGTAAATCGCCGATAGCGGTATTTGTTGGGGCCATTCCCGGCGCGTTGCCCGCGCTTATTGGATATGTAGCCGCGCAACAACACGGGCGCATTGACGAAATAGCGCTAATATTATTTGCCATTCAGTTTGTGTGGCAGTTTCCGCACTTTTGGGCTATTGCCTGGGTGTTGGATGATGATTATAAATTGGCCGGTTTCAGGCTGTTGCCTACAGGCAGCCGCAATTTAGGAAGTGCGGTAATTACCTTTATATTTACACTGATATTGGTACCGGTAAGTTTATTGCCAACCATTTACCACTACGGCGGTTACTATGTTGGCGCGATATCATTAGTATGCAGTATTGTTTTTTTATACCAGGCTTATAACCTGTTGCGTACACAGCAAATTGAGGCGGCCCGTAAATTAATGTTTGGGTCGTTTATGTATTTGCCCATAGTGCAATTAATGTTTTTATTTGATTTTATAGGAAAGTGAAAGTATGATGGCTTCGATTCAAAAAAATCCCGACAGGCTTGATCTGGAACCCAAGAAATTCAATATGTGGATTTTTATATTCACATCGTGTATGTTTTTTGCGGCCTTAACCAGCGGGTTTATTGTTTATAGCGGCGGCAAGGGGCATGGGCTCAATGTAATTATGCCGGCCGCGTTTCTTTATAGTACTGTAATTATAGTACTAAGCAGCGGTACCTTGTTTTTAGCATCAAAGGCCGCAAAAAACCTGCAAATTGCAAAGCAGCGTACCTATTTATGGCTTACACTGGCATTGGGTATTGCCTTTTTTGCCATGCAAATTTACGCCATGTATATACTTACCTACAAAATGCAGGTTTACTTTGTAAACGATAATGCATCACGTTCGTTTGTTTATGTGTTTGCGGGCGCACACCTGGCACACATATTTGCAGCAATATTATTGTTATTGAGCACACTTACAGGGGCATATAAGAACATTCCGCAGGTACGTAACCTGTATAAAATGCAAATGACTTCTATTTTTTGGCATTTTCTCGGAATTATATGGATTTATCTGTATGTTTTTTTACTTTTGAACCAAAATTAACACACCATTATTTAAGTACAAATGAGTACAACAGTATCACAAATTGATGAAGTAAAAACAACTCCGTGGTCTGGAGGGAGGTCTCCCTTCAATGTTGAGTACGGAAAAATTATGATGTGGTTTTTTCTCCTTTCGGATGCATTTACCTTTTCGTCATTACTAATTTCTTACGGCTCGCTGCGTTTTAGCGCAAGTGTTTGGCCGGCTGCAGATAAAGTTTTCCAATCGGTTCCAGGTCTTATCGATCACGGTGCTCCGTTGGTTTTCGTGGGTATCATGACCTTTATACTTATCCTTAGTTCTGTTACAATGGTGTTAGCTGTTGAGGCTGGTCATCGCAACGCAAAAAAGGAAGTTGTTTGGTGGATGATAGCTACGGTTGTTGGTGGTTTCATGTTCCTGGGTTGCCAGGCGTTAGAGTGGGCTCACTTACATCACGAAGGTTTTTGGTGGGGCAGCACTCCGGGCAAAGAAGCCTTAAGTGAATTTTTTAATGCAGGAGGTACCGAAGCTGCAAGGCATATGACCGCGCAGGAATTTGCCAACCTGTTTTTCACCATCACCGGTTTCCACGGTTTCCACGTATTTACGGGTGTTATCATCAATATCATTATCACTGTTAACGTGTTGTTAGGCACCTACGAAAAAAGAGGTAGCTACTTAATGATTGAGAAGGTTGGCCTTTACTGGCACTTTGTAGACCTTGTTTGGGTATTTGTGTTTACCTTCTTTTACTTAGTTTAAAAATATTACATATATGTCAACAGAATCACACGAAGTTCACCACGAAGCTGGCGATCATCAATCAATGACCAAGGGAAGGATACTGAAAGTAGCTGGTATCTTGTCGATTATTACAGCGATTGAATTCATTATTGCATTGTATATGGTGCCAAAAGGTATTCTTCCAATACACTTTGCTAATCCTGTATACATCGTATTAACGCTGTTTAAAGCATTTTACATTGTAGCTTACTTTATGCACTTAAAGTTCGAGAAGCTTGGTTTGGCTTTGGCAATTATTGTCCCAATTTTATTTATAATCGGTTTAATCCTGGTACTTACTAACGAAAGCCACCACTGGATCGATCTTCGGGGGTAATGAAAGCTGCCATCTGGAAAAAAATTACAGTCCTGGTGCTCATATTAGCAGTACCAGGATTTTTGTATTATTTACTAACCGCTAAAGGCAAAAACAGGTATAAACCGCTTGCTCATTTTGGCCCTAAAGAGGTTGCCAAAACCACCCACAGGTTTCACGGTAAGGATATTCCTGATACCAATTACTACCAGCTGCCGTCATTTAAACTTACCGATCAGGATGGTAAACCTTTTACAGAAGCTAATCTTAAGGGAAAGATTTTTGTAGCAAGTTTTTTTTATACCCATTGCCCCACTGTTTGCAGTACTATCAATAATAACTTAAGTTACCTGGTAGGTACCTACTGGAAAAACAAAATGGTGTATTTTACATCCATCACGGTTGACCCCGACCGGGATACACCTGATGTTTTAAAAAAATACCTGCAAAGCTTTAAGCCCGAATCAAACCGCTGGGTGTTTTTAACCGGCGATACCACATCGGTATATAACCTGGCCCGCAATGGCTTTTTGGTTGATGCGGTACAAACGGGCAAAGACGATTTTATATACAGCGATAAGCTGATACTGATTGATCAGGATAAGCACATCCGCGGTTATTACTCGGGCGCTAATACCAATGATGTAAACCGCCTTAACGACGAGATAAAAGTGCTGATAGCCGAAGAACTGCGCAAAGTTGATAAAGCCTTATATTAACAAATATGACCGATAAATTTATACTCCGTTTTGTTGCAGCCGTTACCATATTTGTAATAGCGGTTGTTGTAGTATTAAACAGGCACCTGATTCCGGGCCCCGCGGTTGCACCGGCATTTACGCCATACCTGCCTATGCTTAACGCGGTGCTAAATGGCGCCTGTACGGTGCTTTTATTGCTATCCTTATACTTTATTAAGCAAGGCAACATTACGGTGCATAAGCGGCTTAATATCCTTACGTTTTGTTTGTCATCAACATTCCTGGTATCCTATATCCTGTTTCATTACCTTATGCGCCATGATACCTTGTATGGCGATGCCAATTTCGACGGCATCCTGTCCGATTCGGAACGGGCGCAGGCTGGTGGAATGCGTACTTTGTACCTTTCTATTTTAACGCCACACATCATACTGGCGGCAGGTGTATTGCCGCTAATATTATTAAGTTTTTACCGCGGCCTGCAAATGCAGGTTGAAAAACACCGTAAACTGGTACGCTGGACGTTCCCGATATGGCTGTTTGTAACCATTACCGGGGTAATTGTTTATTTGATGATAAAGCCTTATTATAATTTTTAACAGGTAGGTATATAGCCCGGCATGCTTATTTGGGCGATGCCTTTGGCCCGGGCTGTGCATTCATACGCCCGCAG
This sequence comes from Mucilaginibacter sediminis, assembly GCF_051903035.1. Classification (NCBI taxonomy): domain Bacteria; kingdom Pseudomonadati; phylum Bacteroidota; class Sphingobacteriia; order Sphingobacteriales; family Sphingobacteriaceae; genus Mucilaginibacter; species Mucilaginibacter sediminis. The sequence goes on along the minus strand of NZ_CP170602.1, from coordinate 3,848,890 downwards.
GCGTTGCGCTCGCGGCCGGTATCCATTTCCATCCCTATCGCGTTTGTCTGAACTGCGGAATTTATGGAGTTAACTTAACTACACGAATTTTAAAAATTCCGGAAATTCTTTATACATAGCAATTCCGGTTCAGACTATATCTTTATGCTCATCGCCACAGTGTTACTCTCCTCAGCAGGTATCCCAATGTATAAGTTAAGAAATTAAGGTCGATTTAATATCGGACACAGAATGTCCAATATCGGATAATGAAGTAAACACTTCGGCGTTGCGCATTCGAAATTCAGTTTTCGATGTTATTTGGCCTCCTGTTTTTTTAATTCAGCAACTCAGGCTGGTATTCGCATCAATCCCGCTGCATCTGTTCGAATAGAAAGATTTATTTATTTTTTGTTCAGGTGCGTTGCTCTTATCGAACAAAAAATAAACGTCGAAACCTTATGCTTACTGCTTTTAGCATGCTCCCTATATAAACAGGCAAGTGTGCCACCCCGTACCAGGGTGTTTCAGGGTGTACCAGGGTGTTTCAGGGCGTACCAGGGTGTTTCAGGGCGTACCAGGGTGTTTCACACTGTCTCATTCCTGCCGGTACACACACTTTGTTGGTTATGCATAGTACCGAAAATTTGTAAAAACAACCTGTATCCAATTCACAGCCATTTGATGTAACCACTTGATAAGTTTGGTTATTAATCCCGGAGCCTACGGAGTTTTAAAATTAGAAAGTAGTAAGCAATTTTTTAGGCGTAATAGCCAATACCATTTATCCCAATTTATTACGTAAATTTGCCTTCATGAAACGGGTTTCAAAAATTATTCTTTTCGTAATAGCCCTTGGCTTAATGGTAGGCGTAAGGCAGCCTGTAAAGGCCCAGTGCGCGCAATGTGCTGCAACTGTAGAGACTAACACCAAAAGCGGCGGTAACGCGGCTAAAGGCCTTAATAAGGGCATTTTGTTTTTGCTTGGTGCTCCTTATTTTGTGGTTGCTGTTGGCGGTTATATCTGGTATAAAAAATATCGCCGCAAAAACGTTAACCTTAACGATATGAGGCACGAGACGCTTAATCTTAACTAACATACAGAGAAAGATCGTCATTGCGAGGTACAAAGCAATCCCCTACATGCACATCACCATGCCTATCGGGGATTGCTTCGTGCCTCGCAATGACGGAGAAATATGTTAGGATAGTAATCGAAATAAAGAAGGCTTTACGTTAACATTTTCCCCATTACCCACTATGCCCGAAACGCCAAAATCATGGGCTATGCTCAACTGTAAATGTCCGCGTTGCCGCAGGGGCGATATGTTCCAGGGTGGGCCCTATAGTTTTGCCAACAAAATAAATTTAAACTGCCCGCATTGTAACCTGTACTTTGAAATTGAGCCCGGCTATTTTTACGCGGCTATGTATGTTAGTTACGCGCTTAATGTGCTGGAGGCCCTGGGCCTTGCCTGGCTCACTTATTTAGTTACGCACAATTCCGATTCACCCTGGTTATATCTTGGTGTATTAATAGCCGGCTGTATTTTACTGGCACCTATAAATTTCAGATATTCGCGGGTACTGTTGTTGTATTGGTTATCGCCAAAGATACATTACCAGGCTTATTTAGATACCGATGATTTACCAGGAAAGTCTTGATTTTTTAAAAGATCTGGCCGATAACAATAACCGCGAGTGGTTTACGGCCAATAAAGAACGCTACGATGCCGCGCGTGAAAACGTGATTGATTTTACCGGCCAGCTGCTTGCCAAATTGCAAAAGATTGACCCGGCCATTGATGAAACCATCGACGCCAAAAAACGCGTGATGCGCATTTACCGCGATATCCGTTTCAGCAAGAATAAAACGCCATATAAAAATAATTTCGGGGTAAGCATTCCGTCCGGCGGTTCAAGAGGAGGTACGGTGGAGTTTTATTTGCAAATTCAGCCGGGCAATTCTTTTATAGGCGGTGGTTACTGGATGCCCGAGGCGCCCCACCTGAAAGTTATCCGCCAGGAAATTGATTATAATGCTTCGGAGTTGAAGAATATTATTGACGATAAGGAGTTTGTGAAGCTGTTTGGCGACTTCAGAAAACAAGAACAGCTAAAGTCTGTTCCTCGTGAATATGGTGCCGAAAATGAAAATATCGACCTGCTAAAACTGAAAAGCTTTGTTGCCTGGCACAAAATATCCGACGAGGAAATAACTGCAAGGGGAGCCGTGCAACTGGTAGCCGATATTTGCAGCAAAATATACCCGTTGAATGTTTTTCTGAAAAATGCGCTTGCATAGTATACCCATTTAATATCTGTTTTATGAAAATCAAATATCTTTTATTAGCCGCTATTTTTTGTGTGGCCCTTAACTCATGTAAAATATTATCGCCAAAAGAGTATAGGTCGTTAGTCGCGCAGCGCGATTCATTGAATACCCGTACCGGTAACCTGGAAGAAGAACTTTCGCGTCTGCAAAACGATACCGCGCGCCTGCACCGCCAGATTAACGATTTACGCGACAATAACAACGCCTTAAATAACAACCTGGATGTTACATCAACCAAAGCAAACCAACTGGCTGTTGACCTGCAAAAGCGCGAGGCACGGTTAAAAGAGGTAGAAGAAATTCTAAAAAAGCGCGACGAGGCAACCAATGCGCTAAAAAATAAATTGCAAAAAGCGTTACTTGGCTTTCAGCAAAGCGGCTTAACGGTGGATATTCGTAACGGGAAGGTATATGTATCGCTTACAGATAAACTGTTGTTTCCGTCGGGGAGTATCATTATTGATGACAAAGGAAAAGAAGCCTTAAAACAACTGGCTGCGGTACTGAATAAAGAACCAGACATCAATATGGCTGTTGAAGGCCATACCGACGATAAAAAAGTGAAAAATCTTGGCCAGATAAAAGATAACTGGGATTTGAGCGTACTGCGTGCTACATCAGTAACCCGTTACCTTACCGAGGTTGAGATGGTCGACCCGCACCGACTCACCGCTACAGGTAAGGGAGAATTTCAACCTATTGATACAGCCAATACCGACGAAGCCCGCACCAAAAACCGTAGGATTGAAATTGTGCTCACTCCGAAACTGGATGAACTTTATAACCTGATAAGTAAATAAAGACAAAAGCTCCCGAATCCTGGGAGCTTTTTTGTTATTTGCTGCTGCCACCGCGTGGTGATTATGGTTTCAGCTTTCAGCTGAACTATCTCAAACAAATGATCAACCTGCAGTTTGCGTTAGTGCAGCGGATACCGGCCATGCGAATAAGCTTGTGAGGTATGGGCGGATAGCACGGCCGCAGGCAACGCCGTAATGTCTTGAAGTTGTAAAACTATTCCAACCCATAGTTTGCAAATAGTTTTACAACTTCATCATGCGGAATAATTTTGCCAAGGTCGGCCTGAGTTATACCTTCCAATATATCTGTTTGTTGATCGTAGTTTAATTCATCAAACCAATCAGGTTTTCCGGCTGTTGAAAAAGCGTTTGCATTCATGACTAGGCTTTCTTAATTAACGTCGAATAGAAACCTACTCCATCTCTTCCATCAGGGTATTAAAAATCACAAACTTTTCATCAAACATTTGCTGATGGGTAGCCTGTAACTTGTGCAGGTGGTTCATGTAATACTGCTGAAACTGATCAATGCTATCGGCATTGTACTGGATGCAGTAGGTAACCCCTTCGTTTGGAGAATCGATAACCCTTAAAATGCGGTGCGAGCTAAAATGCCCGGTAGCCATTACAGCCGGGATGTGAATGGTTTTCATATAATGAAGCCATTCGTTATGGATAGCTTCGTCAAGTATTATAGTATCGTTGTATACAATCATGGGGCAAAGTTAGTTAATTAGGTTGATTGAGTTGATTAAGTAAACTGGTTATTGACTGAATTGGGTTATACATTTAAAAAACTTATTAGATGCTTTCTTAACCTAATCAACCCATTCAACTCAATCAACCACTCACCAACTACGAGTCGGCTTTATCGCCCCTAAGCAACCTGAACCGTTTGCGGGCTTCGTTGATCCAGAGGCTGCCGGGATAATCGGTGATTATTTTTTGGTACCATGCTTTGGCACTTGTTTTATCGTCAAGGTGGTTTTCGTAAATATCGCCCAGCATAAAAACGGCGTCATCGGCCCAAAGTTCGGTAGGGTGATCGTTGAAGATTTTTTTCAGCAAAGGTATCGCGTCGTTATAGTTTTTCTGCTGAATGAAAATGCGCGATTTGGCCATCAATATATCATCGCTAAGGCTATTGCCCGGGAATTTTTTGTCGATACTATCTAAGGTCATTAAAGCCCTTTCGGGTTGTTCGGCAAAAATCTGTAGGTCGGCCCGGGCATATATTTTTAACGTAGCGCCGGCGCTATCGGCCGCGGTGTTATCATTAATTAGCAGTAACAGGTTGAGGGCATCATTTGCTATCAATTGTGATGTAGCCGCTTTCAAAACATCCAGCTGTCCTTTGGCCCAGGTAAAATCGCCGGTATAATAGGCCATTTTTGCATTCCGAAATTTGGCATCCTGGGCGATGTTGGTGTTCCCAAAACTTTTTTCAACCTGGCTATATGTCAGGGTAGCTTCCCAGGGCAGGTTATTCAGCATGTACACATCTCCCAAATCGAGCTTACAGCTTGCCAGCAGCTCGGTGCGGATATTGGGGATTGCGATGGCGCTCTCCAATAATTTTTGAGCATCATTAAGCTTGTGGAGTTTAAAAGCCTGCAAATTGGCCAGCTTTTGCATGGCAAAAACGGTATTGTTGTTGCGCCCAAATTCGGTAAGCAGGGCTATGTAATCCTGTTCAAGCCCCAGCAAATCGGCAGGCAGGTATTTGCCGGTAGTAACCTTTAAATTTTTGGTGTTGATGAGTTCGATCTTAGCCGGGATATATAAAGGATTGCCTGCACCTTTGGCAATAATATATTCGTAACCACGAATGGCGGCGTCATAAGCCTCGCTGGCGGTAAGGGTACGGCACAACTCATAAATGTTGTTGCCATCGTCATTTTGCCTGCGGCTGAGGGCCAGGGCCTGGTTAAGCGCCAGGTCGTACTCTTTTTGCTGCATATACTGCCAGGTAAGCAACTCAACATAGATGGTTTGCTGCGGGTCTTTTTGAATACGCCTTAGCAATGCTGCCTTAAGCAGGTCATAATCGGCTGCACCTTCAAACACTATGGCAAAATTGCTTTCGGCCTGGGTAATGAAGCTTGGGTTTGCCGGCAAAAAATTAAGATACTCATCGGTAAGTGAAACCTTATCGCGTTTAAAACGATAGAGGTTGATGAGTTCGTAAGTAAAAGCTTCATCGTTTTTAAGCAGTTTACGGCCCTGAATAAATATTTTTATGGCATAATCAATATTGGCATTCTGGTAAAATTGGTTGGCCAGGCTGGCAATCTCCATTTGATCGGCAGGCAGGTTTTTCAGCAGGTAATCATATATGGTGTTTGCTTTATCAAGCTTACCCTGCTGGGTGTAAATGGTGCCCAGCATAATCTGGTATTGGTTTATGCCGGGGTGTTTACGCTGCAGTTTTTTGGTAATATTTTCGGCCTCATCAAATTTTTTGAGGTTTAACAGGGTGTTTACGTAGTAAGAATAATAGGTTTCGTTGTTTTGCTTATATAGTTTTTCGTAAATTTCAAGCGCTTTTTGAGTTTCGCCATTGGCATTATATTGCATGGCCAGCTGGAGTTCGTTATCCTGTGCAAACAGTGTAACAGTGCCCAGCAAAACAAAAATAATAGTTGTAAATAAAACCCTCATCTAATCAAAAATAGGTAATTAATACGAATGCCGCAGCCATTTTTAGTTAATATCCGTATAAAGATAACACCGGGTAAAATTGTAGTGACATGTTGATAACGTTAACTAATTTTATCTAATTTGACCTGATTAATAAAAATGGCATAAGCAAATATGTTTGGGCGCTCGAGGATTTTTCTTTTTATTGTATTTTTCACAGTTATATGCTCATGCAAAGAACATATAAAGCAAATCCCCCTTGCCGATTTTTTTAAAACCCCTGAGAAAACCTTTTTTAAAATATCTCCCGACGGTAAGTATATAGCATACCTGAAACCATACAAGGATAAACAAAACCTATTCACACAATCGTTGGCCGATGGTACCGAACATATGGAAACATCATTTGATGATTATCCCGTAAGCGGCTGGTACTTTTGGACCTATAATAACCAACTTGTTTTTAACCAGGATATTGTGGCAAACGATGGGTTTAAAATGTATGCGCTTGACATATCAACGCACCAGCTACGTACAATCCTCTCACTCGAAAAAGTAAAAGTAAACCTGGTTAACCGTAACAAGCAGCAGCCAAACATCATTACCATCAGGATGAACAAGCGCGATCCGGCCAATTTTGATATCTATCGACTGAATATCAAAACCGGGGAGCTATCGCCATACCTCATAAACCCAGGCAATATAACCGAATGGTTCCCGGATGCCGATGGTAAAATCCGGCTGGTAAAATCGTCAGACGGGGTAGACGAAACTATTTTATACAGGCCCGATGATAATGCGCCTTTTAAACCCATTATTCAAAACAATTTTAAAAACTCGGTAAGACCGATTGCTTTTGCCGGACAAAAAAATAATTTTTACGCTTTATCAAACGTAAACCGCGATAAAATGGCGCTGGTTGAAATTAATGCTGAAAACGGGAAAGAAGAACGTACCATTTTTAGCAACAGCAATGCCGACTTAATGTATGTTGAATATTATAAAAATAAACACCGGCTTGAGTTTGCCAGCTGGGATGAGGCCAAGCCACGGAAATATTTTTTATCGCCTGATATACAACGTCTTTATAAAAAGTTGGAGGAGTTGCTGAAAGGTAATGAGGTAAGAGTGGTTGACCGGGACAGTTCGGAAAATAAGTTTATATTGTATACCTATACAGATCGCAGCCCCGGCACTTACTACTTGTATGAGGCCAGCACCTGTAAACTAACTAAACTGGGCGATACTAATCCATCGCTGGTACCTACAGAATTATGCGTGATGCAGCCGGTAGCCTACAAATCCCGCGATGGGCTGACCATCAATGGCTATTTGACCATGCCTTTGGGTAATAAAAAAACTAATTTACCTGTGGTAGTAATGCCGCATGACGGCCCCTGGGCCCGCGATACCTGGGGGTACGACGAGCAGGTGCAATTTTTGGCCAACAGGGGCTATGCTGTTTTCCAGATGAATTATCGTGGATCAACCGGTTATGGCAAAGCTTTCAGAAGTGCGGGCTACAAACAGGTTGGGGGTAAAATTCAGGATGATATAACCGATGGCGTACATTGGCTGATAGATAAAAAAATAGCTAACCCCAAAAAAATCGCCATTTTTGGCGGCCGTTTTGGTGGGTTCTCTGCATTGTACGGCGTGTCTTTTCATCCCGACTTATATAATTGCGCCGTTATACAATACGGACTCATTAACTTTTTTACCTATATCAAAGATGCCCCGCCGTTTTTTAAACCTTATTTAAAAATGACTTATGAAATGGTTGGCAACCCCGAAACAGATGCCGATAGGTTAAGGGCTATATCGCCGGTGTTTCATACCGATAAAATAAAGGTGCCTTTAATTATTTTCCAGGGCGCCAAAGATCAGCGCGCCAATATTAGCGAACTGAACCAATTTGTGCACGAATTACGCAAGCATGATGTGGATGTAAAATATTTTTTGAAACCCAATGAACGCGCTTTTTTCAGGAGTGAGCGCAATCGCTTTGAAATGTATACCGAGATAGAAAAATTCCTGGATTACAACATGAGGGTTAAACCATAACGGTTATGCCGGCACAAAAAACTGCTTACCGGAAAAACTTTTTGCTGATCATCGTATTCCTGGTGCTCATATCTATCACATTTGTGGTGGCGCTTTTTATATCATATAGTCTTACCTCCAAATACGTTGAAAATGAGTTTTCCTCAAAAAAAATTGAGGTACTGGAGCAAACCATGAAGCCCTACTATGATTTTTTTTACAACAAAATTCCCGAAATACAATTTTACGGCGGCTTTTTGGATTCGGCATCGGCGCGTAAATACGCTTCATCGGTTTTTAAGGAATATGAATTTGTAACAAAAGTTGTTTTTTATGATGTACAAATAGGCACCCGGTTACCGGTAACCCGCTATGACAATAACCTGGATGTATCTGTTAAGGCAATTTATCAATATGGGCATCAAAACGGCAAAATATTGGGCACCCGGCAAAACCACATCGGCGATGAGCCGGATTTTGCCGAGATGTCGGCAAAATTGCGTAATTATATAGCCTTTTCGGATACCACACGAGCGCCCACCCAGGATGAAATGTATAAAACATTTTGGGACGTTAAGCCCAATAAAATAACCTACACCAATACTTTACGGCCATTGGATGTTAAAAATTACCGGGAACTGTTGCGGGGTAAAACGGTATCTGCACCATATAAACAAAACATGATGACGTTTTACCTTGATCCTGTTTTATTGAAGGTAAAAAACACCCATCATGAACTTTACCAGAATGTGTCTATACAGCCGGTTGTATATGACCCTATTGACAGCGAAGGAAATAAATTGGTAACAGAGGTGCCGTTTCCAGGCGCTTTTTCTGATTATAAGTTATTTTTCAGCTCGGAAGAAGGGTACCTTACTGCCGAAACCAACCGGCGCTTTATGCCCATTGGAGCTGCGGTATTGGTTATAACACTTTTTTTGGTTGCCATAGGATGGCTTATCTATCGTAACCTGAACGTAAATATCAAGCTGTTTAAACTACAATACGATTTTATAAACAACTTTACCCATGAGTTTAAAACTCCTGTAAGCGTAATAAAAATTGCAGGATCAAATTTAAAAGGTGATGGCGAGCTTACCGAGCGGCAGCGCAAACATTATGGAAAAATTTTAGATGAAGAAGCAGATAAACTAAACGATTTGATGAACAAGTTGTTATCATTCACCCAGTTGGAAAATAAATCGATCAATATTAAAAAAGAAGAAATTGCAGTGGATGATTTTGTGGAGCGCTATATAGATACTTTTAAAATTAAGTACCCCGATTTTAAGCTGAATTATACCAGTAACGGGGTGCATACTTTTTATACCGACCCGGTGCTTTTGGGTAGTGTTTTTCAAAACCTGATTGAGAATGCGTACAAATATTCGCACCCCAAAAAAAGGCAGCTCAACATCAATATTATACGAAAAAAGGGCAATATCGTGTTTTCCTTTATAGATAAGGGGATAGGGATTCCCAGGAATGAACAGCATAATGTATTTAAAAAATTTTACAGAATAGAAAACCAATATAACCAAAACGGGAGCGTAGGTTTGGGTTTGGCATTTTGTAAAGAACTGGTTAATTTTATGGACGGCGAGATAACGGTGAACAGTAAAGTTAATGAAGGTTCGGAGTTTATAGTTACGCTTCCAAACGAAAATTAAAGTATGAACAAAGAAATCAAAATTGCGCTGGTTGAAGATGATGAAAACCTGCGTTTCCTGGTTGCCGAGCGTTTGCAAACCGAAGGTTACAAAGTGCTGGAAGCCGACAATGGAGAGGATGCGGAAACAATGATACTGGCCGAATATCCTGATATTGTACTGCTTGACTGGATGTTGCCCGGAAAAACCGGATCGGAAGTTTGTGGTAATATCAGGGAAAGCGGATACGATAAACTGGTGATTATGATGACCGCCAAAGCCCAGGATGTTGATAAAATTGAAGCTTACAATTTTGGAGTATCAGACTACATCACCAAACCGTTTAATATGGATGTGCTGGTGGCTATGATTGACAGCAAAATTAAATTCAGCCTGAATAGCGAGAAGGCCGAATCATATAAGTTTGCCAACATGGAGCATCTGCCTAATACCCACTTGCTCATTCGTGATGGCCGTAAAATTGAACTTACCATATTGGAGAACCGGATATTACTGTATTTCCTTAAAAACAAAAACAAGGTTATCAACCGCGAAGAACTGATGATGGAAGTATGGGGCTACAACGCCGATGTAAACACCCGCACCCTGGATATGCACATTGTACGCTTGCGCAAAAAGATAGAAACAAATGCCGATTCGCCGCAGTATTTACAAACTGTACGGGGGATAGGATATAAGTTTGTCTATAATCAGTAAGTGATTTCGGAATTGGGATGTTCGATTTCGGATATATATGATAACGTCATTGCTGTACCAGGTAATGACGTTCCTGTTTCCTATAAACCCTCGCTACAATAAAATCACCAAAAAAAGTTCTTTCGTTTTTTGGGGAGTAATTGTTCCGATTAAAGCAAGCCTCAATTTTCGGTAGCTTGCTGGCTTCTATACCGTCAATCAGCCTGAAAAATAAAAACATGCTTTTTAAAAGGAGACCCTGCCACCATTTTCCTGTTAACTGAAAATCGCAATTGAGCCAAAGTGCACCCGGTGTTAGTAACGAATGAATCTTATTAAATACCGTGGTTAACGTTGCGTCAGTAAAATTATCAAATAAAAAGGGGGTTATCGCTACATCAAAGCCAGCAGGTAGGTTTACGCCTTCAATAACATCATTTATAAAAACAATCTCATTATCGCTGGTATTCCTCTTTTGGGACAGCGCCATCATTCGCTCTGCAGCCTCTACATAAGTTATCTTTAGCCCTGTTGGGTGTAATCTTGAAATTTTGTCAAGTATCCAGCCTGTACCGCCTCCAACTATGAGTATATTATCATTGGGTTGGATATGATTGATTAAAAAAACTTGTGTATTGATTATTGCTTTACCATAAACTAAACGCGAAAGCAGGTCATAAAACCGGGCCGAGTTATTAAAACTGGCAGCCATATCAATGGCCTTTGAATATGAGGTTAACGGCTAATAACACTACGTATTGAAGGATAAGTACGCCATCCATAAAGAAAAAGTAATAGTACTCGTCTTTTTTCCAGGCCGATTTAAAGATAAGCCAACCGGTTAAAAATACCGTAAAAGTTAGCGCAAAAAAATCAAGGCTAAAGCCGTTATTCCTGAAAATGAATAATAGTACCACATAACCGGCCAATAACACCTGGCAAAACAGGTAGGCATTTTTTTCGCCCCAAACTACCGGGATGGTTTTCAATCCCATTTTACGGTCGTCAAAAAGATCGCGGATATCAAAGGGGATAGTAAGTGCGCCTATGAACAAAAAACGTTTAGCTATCAGTATAGTAGTATCGCGCATGGATACACTGGCAGCATGAAAATGCATGGCCTCCAGTATAGGAAACAGTACGCAGCTCATTGTCCACACCAGGGTAATAAGGAATGGTTTTAACCCGGGTATATTGCGCAATCCGAATTTTTGCTCGCCCACGGCAAACAACGGCAGGCCATAGGCAAATGATAAAATACCCAGAAAAATCAAAAGGATTTTTGATTCAATGGAGATCAAAAAAAATAATGGTACCAGCGATAATAATGAAACAATGGTAAACGTAACCATGAGCCGGTAGTGGGCAAAAAACCAACGTACGCGTTTATAAGGAGATGTTTCGGGCTTCTGAGGTTTGGTAATGATGATACAGAAATTGTAGATGCCTAAAGTGGAGGTGAATAGCAAACCCAATACCGGCAACACCGGTTTTGACCCTATTAAGTGGAATGTTACCAATGCCTGCGCCACCGCGCAAAGCGACATGAAGATATTACTGAACAGCAGGAAATCAAAAACAGACTGAAGCGATCTTTTCATTGGTAATGAATGTGCCTGGGGGTGATGTTATGTAAGCTTACCCGAAGGAGCATGCCCGGCTTTTAATGTAAATATCGTAATCTCTGGTAATATTCCAACTCTGCCATATAAACCTACAAAGCCAAAACCTACATTTACATATAATTGTTGCATGCCTTGCTGATAGTGGCCCGCCCATTCAGTATAAACATATTTTATAGGGCTCCACTGAAAATCATTTGTACGAACGCCAAACTGCATACCATGGGTATGACCCGAGAACATTACATCTATTTGTGGATAGTCATTTAAAACCTGTGCACGCCAATGCGACGGATCATGCGACAGCAAGAGTTTAACCGGCAGGTCGTCTGTGTTTTTGGCGGCCAGTTCCATGCGGCCATATTTAGGGAAGCGGCTGTGCAGGCTCCAGTTTTCGATGCCGAGAATGCCTATTTCTTCGCCATTTACTTTAAGGCGGCGGTTCTCGTTGCGCAATAAGTCCCAGCCCATATTTTGGTGGGTGAGTATCAGGTCTTGATGGTCTTTTATTTTATCGGCCGGGCTTTGCCAGTCGCCATAGTCGCCGTAATCATGATTACCCAAAGATGAATAAACGCCAAGCGGCGCTTTTACTTTGCCGAAAATATCCTGGTAATCCCTCATTTCGCTGGTTTGTCCGTTAACCAGGTCGCCAGTGAAAAATATAAAATCGGGCTTCTCTTTCAATAGCATTTCTACCCCGCCAAGTACCGCCTTTTTGTTATAAAAACTCCCGGAATGGATATCAGAAATTTGCCCCAGCTTAATGCCGTCAAAAGCTTTTGGTAAATTGGGCAAATATAGGACTTGATAACGTACATGGTAATCATACAGCCCCTTTGGCATATTGATTTTTATAGCAGCCAAGGGAACGGCACCTGCAAGCAGACCGGCCTTCAACAAAAATTCTGACCGGGGGATGGCATCCGGCGGAACGAGGGTATTATGCGCAGGTGTTTGATTTTTAAACCTGTTTTTACGCCACATCAGCAAACGTTTTATATCGTCAATTAACAGGAAGGGCAAAAAGGTAAGCTTGCCTGTAAATAATAGCGAAAATATGAGCAGGCCGGCTGCACGAACGCCAAGGCCCGCAAAATATATATAAACACCGGTGAGCAAACCGCAAATGACTATAATGGAAGCCGCCCAATATAAAAAGGTAAACGTCTTTTTTTGCAAAAAATGCCATTTTGGGAAAGCCCCGCGAATGCCGTTTAATACATAAAGGTCAATTAGCAAAAGTGCCGAAATGATCAGGATGATATTAAGCGCGGTGTCCGTCATTTACACAAATGTACCAAATTAATAACGGTCATCATCTAAATCAAGGTCGTCTTCATCGGGTTGCAGGTTAAATAAACTGTTAAACATATCAGAGAAGGCAAAGCCATTATCTAAAAAGCCTTTGTTTAATTGCGAAAATTCTGACAGGCCGTGCAGCACAAACTCCATTAGCAATAAAGTTTGATTTTCACTCAGGCGCGGATGTGATTTTTTAACCAGGTCTTTTAAGCCGGCAACCTCGGATAGTTCTTTTTTATAATCAATTGCCGACATGTCATCAACCAAAGCCAGGTTATTGCCCTCGCCAAACCAATTGATAATGCTGGCATAAGGGTTTACACCTTTAGTCTTTTTAGCCTTTTCAGGGTCGGGGAAAAAGGTTAGCAGCAAGGTTTTGATAGCTTTGCCAATCAGGATATTGGCTACTTTGCCCGGGCCTTCCAGTTCACCTTCATAAACCAATTCAATTTTGCCTGTAATGGCCGGGATAACGCCCAAAAAATCGGTAATGCGCACAAAAGTGCTGGGCTCATGGTTCATGATCATCCGGCGCTCGGCATTACTAATCAGGTTTTCATAGGCCGATATAGTTAAGCGCGCCGATACACCCGATTTTTTATCGATATACTCGGAGTTACGGGCTTCAAAAGCAATTTGCTCAATCAGGTCTTTTACCAGGTCGTCGGCTTCAACGACATTGCGTTGATCGTTGGTTAATGATGCTTCCTGTTGGGTGATCTTCCTTGAAATTTCTACCGTACGCGGATAGTGCGTTAAAATCTGGCTTTCAATGCGGTCTTTAAGCGGTGTAACGATAGAGCCGCGATTAGTATAATCTTCAGGGTTGGCCGTAAATACAAACTGGATATCTAAAGGCAAGCGCAGTTTAAAACCGCGTATCTGGATATCCCTTTCCTGCAAAATATTAAATAGCGATACCTGGATACGGGCCTGCAAATCGGGCAGCTCGTTGATCACAAATATACCACGATGGGCGCGTGGGATTAACCCAAAATGGATAACGCGTTCGTCAGAATAGGTCAGTTTTAAGGTGGCGGCTTTAATAGGGTCAACATCGCCAATTAAATCGGCTACGGTAACATCTGGCGTAGCCAGTTTTTCGGTATAACGCTCCGAGCGGTGAATCCAGCCTATAGGCGTTTCGTCTCCTTTTTCTTCGATAACACTATGGCCGTACCATGATATAGGGTTGTATGGATCATCAAACAAATCTGATCCTGTAATATATGGCACATATTCATCAAGCAAATTAATTAACAAGCGCGCTATGCGGGTTTTTGCCTGTCCGCGTAAGCCAAGCAGTAAAATATTGTGGCGCGATAGAATGGCAGTTTGCAAATCGGGTATAACCGTATCCTCAAATCCGATAATACCTGCAAAACCGCCTTCGCGTTTTTTTAGCTGTTCTATAAGGTTGGCACGTAATTCATCTTTCACCGAACGGCTTTTGTAACCACTTTTTTTTAGTTCGCCGAGGGTTTTAATATCTAATAATTTACTCATTTGTTGAATTTGAAAATTTGAGGATTTGAAGATTTGAAAATGGAAAACCCATGATCTTCAAATTGCCATCTGATGTCTTTATTTTGTGTGGAAGCTATGCTTGTTGAAATTGGAAAATAGCATTTTCAAATCTTCAAATTAGCACATCTTCAAATTAGCGTACCGTTTTTCTTCTATTCTTAATATAGTCCTCAAAAATATACTCGCCTAAACCATTCAGCGAACTGTAAAAAGCCTTGCCGCCGTTAGTTTCTGTAAATTTACGTACAAACTGTTGCAGGTAAGGGTCTTTGGCTATCATAAATGTGGTTATCGGTATTTTTAAGCGCTTGCACTGCGCGGCCATGTTAAGGGTTTTGTTAACCACTTTCCTATCTAACCCTATGCTGTTTTTATAATATTTAGTGCCTTCCTTTAAACAGGTAGGTTTACCATCGGTAATCATGAATATTTGCTTATTATGCGTTTTACGGCGGCGCAATAAATCAGTAGCCAGCTCTAACCCTGCATAGGTATTGGTATGATAAGGGCCTACCTGTAAATAGGGCAGGTCCTGCAGGGTTATAGGCCAGGCATCGTTACCAAAAACAACAATATCCAGGGTATCCTTAGGGTATTTGGTACGGATAAGCTCGGCAAGCGCCATTGCTACTTTTTTGGCCGGGGTTATCCGGTCTTCGCCATAAAGAATCATGGAGTGCGAGATATCTATCATCAGCACGGTAGAGGTAAGGGTTTTATAATCCATTTCCTCTACTTCCAGGTCGCGTTCAGTCATCATAAAATCACCGATGCCATGGTTAACCTGGGCATTATGGATAGATTGGGTCATATCTATCTGATCTAAACTATCGCCAAATTCAAACTCGCGGCGTTCTGCATTTTTTTCATCGCCCTGCCCCGATTGTGGCGAGCGGTGATTACCCTTCCCCGATTTTTTAAGCTTGCCAAAAATTTCTTCCAATGCCGATTGGCGGATGCTTTGCTCGGTTTTAGCGGTGATATTAAAACCACCGGTTTGCTGATCATCGCTTAAATAGCCTTTTTGCTTAAGTTCATCAATAAAGTCGCCAATACCATAATCATCGTTGGTAAGGTTATATTGCTTATCAAGTTCATTTAGCCAGGCCAACGCTTCGCCTGCATCGCCCGATGTATAGTTGAGCAATTCGAGGAATAATTTCAATAATTCTTCAAATCCGCCTTTAGGGATCTGGTTGGGGGTAAACCTGGAAAATCCAAAACCACGCATATCTTGTCCTTTTCTGTACTATAAAGGAACGGATAATTATTATGAAAAGTTTGGAGCAGGAGGGATTAAAACAAATTGTTAGGTAAGAATGACAATTTAGAGGTTTTTAGTTTGAGGATTTGAAAATTTGAGGATTTGAAAATGAAACGCGCCAAAACGTTAAGAATTGACAGATGCGAAATCTGTCAGCCCTTAAATGTTTTTGAATTAAATATACACCAAACTATTCAAAAGCTCTGTAGGGTAAATAGGGTTGGCGCCGCGCTGGCTGGCAACATAAGCGCCTACGGTACAGGCTTTATCAACAACCATTTGCATAGGGTGTTTAGCCAGCAACCCAGCTACAAAGGTGGCCAGGAATGCATCGCCTGCGCCTACCGAATCGCCAACTTTTACGGGGCAACCTGGGCTTTCATAAAACTCGTAATCGTGCCATACTATGGCGCCGTGTTCGCCGCGGGTTACGCAGATGGTGCGGTTATGATATTTGGAGCGGAATTCGGTTATCTGGTCGCGTAAGGAGCGGCTACTGCCGCCAATTAACAAGTTAGCCTCTTCTTCGTTCATTTTCACTACATCGGCGCGGGCAACCAGTGTTTCGATGGTAGATAGTGTGTAATGTGGCGGGCGCAGGTTTACATCAAATATTTTGAGTGCGTCGGTTTCGTCGAGCAGGTTGAGTAATGTTTCGCGTGTTTTGGCCGAGCGGCAGGCCAGGCTGCCGTAAACAATGGCCGCCGAATTTTTAGCTGCAGCGTTAAGCGCATCGGTAGTTTCAATACAATCCCATGAAACAGGTTCGGGTATAATGTAGGTTGCCTGGTTGTTCTCGTCCAGCTGCACGGTAACCTCGCAGGTTGGGTATTCGTCGTCCTGTTGGATGAGGCCGGAGTACAGCCCGTTTGATTTCAGGAATTCGATCAGCATGTCGCCACTGTTATCCATCCCAACCGAACTTGCAAAGGCAACTTTTACACCTTGCTGTACAAGATGCCTGGCCACATTCATAGGCGCGCCGCCTGCTTTTTTACCATCGCCAAAAGCATCCCATAAAACTTCGCCGAAGCTTAATACCTGGTTTTTCATAAAAGAGTTTTTTTAAAGGCAGTAAACTCAAAGATAGTTTATTTTTTGTCTGAACCGGAATTCACCGAATTAAAGAATTTTTCAATTTTTTTTAAATCCTGCTGCTTCCGTAAATTCGGTGAATTCCGGTTCAGATAAATTAACTATCTTCAAATTATGAAAAAACTCTTCCTGTCAATCATCCTAATGTTGAGCGTTTACTTATGCCGTGCGCAGGATAAACAAGCTATAGTGAATTTAATGTACACCCAGGAAAAAGCCTGGAACCGCGGCGATGTTGAAGGGTTTATGCAGGGCTACTGGAAATCAGATTCGCTGGTGTTTGTAGGAAAAAACGGGCCCGACTATGGCTGGCAAACCACGCTTGATCATTACAAAAAGCGTTACCCGGGCAAGGCTGCTATGGGCCGGCTTAAATTTACCATTTTACAGGTAAAAGTGCTTGATGCCACCAATGCATTTGTTTTGGGAGGCTGGCACCTTAAGCGCATTAAAGATGAGTTGGGCGGTTATTATACCCTTTGGTTCCGCAAAATTAAAGGCGAATGGAAAATAGTTTGCGACCACACAAGTTAGTTCCGGATTTGAGATTTGCTCAAAACCTTTTTACATTTGGCCCCCGGGGGTTTAATGGATGAAAAGAGGTTTGGTTATAGGCAAGTTTATGCCTTTGCACAAAGGGCACATCGCGTTAATTGACTTTGCTTTGCAGCATTGCGATGATCTTATTGTTTTGGTAAGTGCCAGCTATGATGAGCCCATATGGGGAAGCCGTAGGCTGGAGTGGGTTAAGGAAACTTATAAAGAGAATAATAAGGTGAGGCCGTGGCTGTTAAACTATGATGAAGCCGTTTTGCCAAACACTTCTGCATCGTCTGAAGGTGTATCCCGCATCTGGGCCAATTATTTGCAAAAGGAATTACCCCCTATTGATATTATATTTGCATCAGAACCTTATGGCGCCTATATGGGAAGGTTTTTGAATTGCGAAAGCATGATATTTGACGAGCCACGCAAAATAGTACCGGTAACGGCCACGCAGATAAGGGATAAGCCGTTTGCTTTCTGGAATTTTTTGGCAGATGCTGCCAAGCCTTACTTTACCAAAAAGATATGCCTGCTGGGAACCGAGTCTACCGGCAAAACCACCATGGCAAAACGGTTGGCGCATCATTTTCATACAGTCGAGGTGGCCGAAATGGCCCGCGATATTTTGGAACATACCAACGAATGTACTGAGGATGATTTGCAGCGGATAGCCGAGCTGCACGCCAAAACCATCAACGAAAAGATAAAAGATGCCAACAAGATTTTGTTTGTAGATACTGATCTGAACACTACCCGGTCATACAGTCACTTTTTGTTTGATAAGGATTTAGAGGTGCCGGAATGGGTTGAGGCAGCCAATCATTTCGATTTGTATATATACCTGGATGTTGATGCCCCATATGTGCAGGACGGCACCCGGCTTAACGAGACAGACAGGAACAGGCTGGACGAAAGCCACAAACAGGAATTGGCCAATCATGGTATTCACTATGTTTTGATACAGGGTGATAGTTGGGACGAAAGATTTGAAAAAGCCGGGAAAGCAGTGGTGCAGTTTATAAAAACAGGAACTGTTTAATTGCCAGGTAAATGTTGTATTTCAGCTGCCTATAACCCTAAGGTCAGCCATCGTCTTAAATAATTCATTTTTATAACCTTCATTAAAAACAGACTGCTATAACCAAGGGCAAAGCACAATTTGTAGCCTGCCGGGGCAATCACTTGGGTATAATAATTTAACGGTTAATTATACTTACATTCACACAACTTTGTTTTACAAAAAGGGGCTAAAATTGCAGAACAAATTTTGCGCATAAGTGTTTCCTCTTACAACTAATTATGAGCATAAAAAGATTCCAGGTTTCGGGCAAGTTCAGTGATGTTAGTAACAGCCTGCAGGCATCTGATGTTCTGGACTATTTACCGGTAGCTGTTTATGCATGCGACAACCTTGGATACATCACCGATTACAATAAATCTGCTGCAACACTATGGGGTCGCGAACCGGAAATAGGAAAAGATTTATGGTGTGGATCATCGAAAATATTAAATAACGATAATGAACCAATTGCACCCGATGAATGCCCTATGGCCCGTAGCCTTAAAGAGGGGGTTTGCATTGAAGGAGAGCCAATAATTATTGAAAGGCAGGACGGTACAAGGATAAATGTGCTGTCATATCCTGTGCCTCGTTTTGACTTGAGTGGGACATTAATTGGCGGCATAAACACGTTGATAGATATAACCGGGCAAGTAAAAATGGATCAAAAGCAGGCCATGCTGGCTGCTATAGTTGATACATCGGACGATGCCATCATCAGTAAAACGCTCCAGGGAATTATTACCAGCTGGAATAAGGCGGCAGAAAGAATGTTTGGTTATACCGAGGCCGAAACGCTTGGTAAACATATATCAATAATTATCCCCGCCAACCGGATAGCCGAGGAAGAAACGATAATAAATAATATAGCCAAGGGGAATGCGATAATCCACTTTGAAACCTACCGGTTAACAAAATATGGAAAAGAAATCCCCATTTCGCTTTCTGTTTCGGCGATAAGAGATCAGGACGGACGAATAACGGGTGCTTCTAAAATTGCACGGGACCTTACCGATGTATATGCTGCCGATGAAAAAAAGGCCGTATTATCGGCCATAGTTGATACATCTGACGATGCTATAATCAACAAAAATATGCAGGGCATTGTAACCAGCTGGAATAAATCTGCCGAAAAAACTTTTGGTTATTCGCAGGACGAGGCTGTTGGCAAACACATTTCTTTAATCATCCCACAGGACCGGTTGAGTGAAGAGGAAATTATAATACAAAATATTTCGGCCGGTAACCGTATCGACCATTTTGAAACGATAAGGATAAAAAAGGACGGGGATACCGTCCCCATTTTACTATCGGTATCTCCGATTAAAGATAAAAGCGGCAATGTTATCGGCGCATCTAAAATTGCCCGCGATATCAGCGAAAGAAAAATTGCCGGAGCAAAGCAAGCTATGCTGGCAGCAATTGTAGATACATCAGATGACGCTATCATCAGTAAAACGCTGCAGGGCATCGTTACCAGCTGGAATAAAGCTGCCGAAAAAACTTTTGGATATACCGAGAACGAAGTGATAGGGAAACACATATCCTTTTTAATCCCCAAGGACAGGTTGCAGGAAGAAGAAATTATTATCCGGAATGTGGCCAATGGTATCAGGGTAGATCATTTTGAAACTGTTAGGCTAACCAAAAGCGGGCAACCCATACCAATTTCACTTTCAGTATCGCCAATTAAAGACGATAAAGGTATAGTAATTGGGGCCTCGAAAATAGCACGCGACATAAGCGCCTTAAAAACAGCTTTGCTTAAAACGCAACGTTATGCTGAGCATCTTGAAGTGATTAATTCTTTAAGCAGAACGATTTCGGAAGACCTTGACATGGAGGTTATTTTACAAAAAATTACGGATATAACCACACAATTAACAGGCGCGCAATTTGGTGCCTTTATTTATACCGACCGTAAGCTCTCCACCGGCGAAGTTTATACATTATGTACATCATCCGGCGCATCTAAGCAGGAATTTGAGCAGTTTAACTTTATAGCAAATTCGTGGTTGTTTAACTTCGCATTTACAAGCAATGCTATTATACGCATTGATGATATTAACAAGGTAAGCCTGGCCAGCAAAGGCCTGCCTCGCGGGCATCCGCCTGTTGCAAGTTACCTGGGTGTTCCGTTAACTGAAAGTTCTGCAAATATTATTGCCGGCCTTTTCTTTGTACATGCAGAAGCCGGTATGTTTACCAGGGAACATGAAGTTATTTTACAGGCCATATCCCTGCAGGCCGTAATTGCCTTGCAAAATGCCCGGTTATATAAAGAGGTGGTAAATTTGAACCTGAAGAAAGACGAATTTATTGGGATGGCCAGCCATGAATTAAGAACGCCGCTAACCAGTATTTCCGGATATCTGCAAATTTTAGACCGGTTAGAAACCAATGAAAAAAGCAAAAGGTTTGTATCCAAAACAGTGCGGCAGGTCAGAAAACTTTCGTCCCTTGTATCTGATCTGTTAGATGTATCCAAAATTGAAGCTGGAAAGCTGGAGCTGAACAAACGGCATTTTAATATAAAAAGAATAGTGGAAGAAGCGATCGAACTCATTCAGGATGCGCAAATCAGCCATGAAATCAATTTTAAATCAAACGTAGATATTTTAAATATAACAGCCGACCCTCAAAGGATTGAGCAGGTGATTATTAACCTGCTAACCAATGCTATCAAATATTCGCCTGCCGGCAAAAAAGTAGACGTTGTACTGGAAGATCTTGGCAGTGAAGTTAAGATTGGAGTTAAAGATTCGGGAATAGGTATAAAACCAGATAAGCAGAAGAATATTTTCAATCGCTTTTACCGGGTCGAGGACCTTAATCCAAGTATGGCCGGGTTAGGAATAGGGCTTTACATTTGTAAAGAAATTACCGAACGGCATGGCGGAAAACTGTGGGTTGATAGCGCATACGGAGCCGGCAGCACCTTTTGGTTTTCATTGCCGGTTAAATAAGTTACAATATCCCGTTATACAATAGCTCAGAAGCTGTCTAAAAAAAAACAGACCGCCTTTGCGGGTACCCACCAGCTCAACTGTAAAAAAATAATGACTGCAAATGGTAGTGGGAGACGCATAATTGCGTCTCCCGAGGGTTTAATAACCCATAAAATAAAAAGTTATCTTAGTGTCCCTAATAGGGATATTTGAAGAATTTCCCTTGAAGAGTTTGGAGCATACAGCCGACGGTTAAAATGGTATTGGAAAAATACAAGGAATCTTGAATTAAAAACTATCAGCGTAATTGTTGTTTTCTCACCCAGCTTTTCTTAAAATCCGACGGATTTTGGCCCACCATTTTATTGAATAGTTTATTAAAGTAAGATAAGCTTTCGAAGCCAACAGCGTAACACACTTCGGTTACATTTTTATCCTGCATCAGCAGGTTTTTGGCAACATCAATGCGGTACTGGTTTACAAAATCGGTGAAGGTGATGTTGGTTTGTTTTTTGAAGTACCTGCAAAAGGCTGCTGTTGTAAAGTTTACTTTGGCGGCCACAACATTTACATCGGGGTGGCGGTTGTAATTACCGCCGATGTATTCATACACGGCACCCATCCTGATTTTATCTTTCAAGAAAAATTGCAGGCTAATATCCTCATCATTTAAAATGGTTATTTCGTCAGAATTGGCCAGCACCTGGAAAATCTCCATCAACGCCAATAATTGGCCAAATGAAGTTAACGTCGGCAACTGCTTTAACTTTTGTACGGCTATGCTTTTGGTTTCGCCATGAAATGCAATGCCATTAGCTGCTTTTTTAAATAGTTGGTTGATGGGGGTAAACTCGGGCGCTGTGCTTACGGCCGTGCCCAAAAAATCTTCTCTCAATTGAACAACAATCTGGTGATATTCGCTGCGGAGGCGGTAATCAAAATTAAGATGGGGTAAATTACTGCCGATTAAAACCAAATCGCTTTGGGTATACCCTGATATGTGCGAACCAACATGCCTTATCCCGGCGTCAGCTTCTACGTATACCAATTCATATTCGGGGTGGTAATGCCATAAAAAGGTATTGCGGAGCCTGGGCGAAAATAGCTTGAATGATTTGCCCGGTTCAAAATCAACTACCTCCAATTGTATTTTATCCATTCCTTATTATCCATTGATGTTTAATAAAGATACATATTTGGTCAACACAGAGCAAATATTGGTCATTGCAAAGAATAGCCACCTTTGCAAGGGGCGGTAGATTTGTATTATTAAACCAATACAAATGATGAAGACAACAGATGCACCCATGACTATGACACCCGGACCGGAAAACGCTCATAAAGAAATTCCTGGCAATCCGTCTACAGCAAAAACAAGCACCATACGCCTCAACGAACGCAAGAACAACGAGCCATTGCACATACTCAGCGAAGCTGACTGGAAGTTTTGGGTAGACAATGGATACGTGATTATTAAAAATGCAGTACCTAAAGAACAGGTTGCCAAACTGGCCGCTTACCTGTGGGAATATGAAGGCAAGGATGCCGATAATATAGAAACCTGGTATAAGAGGCCCAACGCCCAAATGCAAATGACCGAGTTGAATAACACGGGTATGGTTGAGATTTATAACCAGCAATTGATGTGGGATAATCGCCAGTACCCCAAGGTTCATGCGGCCTTTGCCGATATTTGGGGCACCGAAAAACTTTGGGTTACTATTGACAGGGCTAACCTGAACTTTCCGCTTAAGCCAGGTTTTGAATACAAGGGTTTTATCCATTGGGATTATGATCCCGAAACCAGGCCGCAAAACGTACAGGGTGTACTTGCGCTGGCCGACCAGACTGACGAGACGATGGGCGGTTTTCAGTGCATTCCCGAATTGTACCGTACCTACGATACCTGGAAACTTACCCAGCCCGCAGATAGAGATCATTACAAACCAGATACTACTGGCTTTGAGATAGAGAAGGTGAAACTGGAAGCCGGCGACTTGCTGATATTTAACAGCCTGCAGCCCCATGGTATTCGCCCCAATACCAGTAATAACAAAGTAAGGATAGCACAATACATTGCTATGATGCCCGCCCAGGAAGACAATGAAGAATTGAGGCAGTGGCGCATTAATAGCTGGCAAAGCCGCGAAGCTATGCAAGGCTACGCCTTCCCCGGCGACCCGATGGAACGCGAAAAGCAAAACCCGGTTGCAGAATTATCTGATTTAGGAAAGAAGCTCCTGGGATTGGAGAAGTGGTAGAAGGATGATGTGCTTTGGTTTTCGTTGGCTGTTTCCTCACAGCCAACTTTTCCCACATTGGTGTTTATTCCTTTTTAGCCTTTTTCTTTCGTAAGTACTTGCTGAAAACGTTAATATACCTATCGTCAAATTTTACTTTGGTTATATCCTCAAAATCAATTTTATCCGGGTTGTCTGAGATGAAACCTTCGGCGTCAAAATACTCAATGTGGACTTTTTTTGTGGTGATTTTTAAGATTGGACCTATGCTAAAAATAATGTTGGCCGGATCTTCAACCTCTACAATAGCATTCAGCCTGGTAGCTTGTATACTTTTAAAAACGGATTGCCAGTTGCTCAGGTCGATTTTGTAGCTGATACCTACTTTGGCCGCCTCGCCTTCGGCTATCATGATTTGTTTAAAACACTTGTCAAATTTGTTGTGCCGTATTTTCTTTACCTGTTTAACAGGTATTACACTGTATCCCTGCAATGTAAAGTCGCCTGCTTCGTGTAGTAAAATAAGATCATCAGAAAAACTAAGAATATATCCGCTGCTTGTTTCGTCGACTCCTTGTGCTACGGTTCGCGTTATTTTGACATAATTACCTAGATGAAGTTTTAATTTATCAGCGATCATTGAGGATAAGATTTGCCTTAAAGATATAAATTATTGCAGCGATTGACCGTGGAAAGTTGTCTTTAAGGATACAGGCGACGGGACAGTTGTGAGGACTATCTGAATGGCAAAAAAATAGCGGTGAAGAAACGTCACCGCTATAGATAATTTTCACTCAGAAACCGAGCCCCGCATCACGAACCCGGCAACAGAAATCAAAAAGGCTTGCCCGCCGCCAACTCTTTGTTAGCCCATTTAACAGCCAATCCCTCGCGGAGCTTTGCGTATTTTTCCTTAAAAGCCATCTTGAGCAGGCTATCTACGCCGCCTTTAATAGCCAGGTTGTATAAACTTGCGGCCTTGCGGGTCATAGATGCATCCCAGGCGCGCAGGCTTAATGAATATGATCCATCAATGTATTTCATCCAGTGCCAATAGCCGGTAGGCATAAACAGGGTATCGCCGTGCTCTAAAAACACTTCAGTGCCTTCTACACCATCCAGGGCCGGGAATTTTTTGATATCGGGGTTTAGTACATCATAATCCTCCAGCGCGTAGGTAGCGTTAGGGATGCAGTACAGGCGGCGTTTCCATTTATTTTCAAACAATATTACATGCTTACGGCCACCAAAATGCGTGTGGAAAATATGTGGCAGGTCGATATCGTAATGTAAAAATGTAACCGAGTTTGATCCGCCAAAGAACATGCCTGGCATGCTTTCCAAAAAGCCGCCCATGAGGTCTTTAGGCAATACAATATCATTTAATAATTGCGGCGCCTGCTTAAAAATATTAAAAAAGAAAATGCGCAGCTCTGTAGGTTTACTGCGTATCAGATCAATATATTCATCAAAAGGCATCTCGGTAGCCGATGAGTTAATCGGCTTTGATGGATCGGCTTTGGAGTTATCGTACAACGGCACCACCTTGTTGCCAACAACCTCTTTAAGGTATTCTGGAGTCCATTTTTCGCGGGCAGGCCAGGTTTTTGTGAGGCCTTTAATCACCAAAGGGCGGCGTGGGGTTAAATAGTTCTTCTTGAAATCCTCAGGAGAAATATTTTCAACAGTATCAATCGGGTTAAGTATAAAACTCATAATATCACCTTCCGGTTGTGCTAATTTAATTAGGTATCTTTAATATTACCCAAAAGTAAACAAAGGAACGAAATAAAATTTCAAAAGGTATCCGGCAGGTGTCAAAATAAACAAAGGCCAAAGCTTTTTAGCTCCGGCCTTTGTCTATTTTAAAAGTTATCATTTCACAAACCATTGCCCCAGTCGACGAACTTTTGACCGCAATAGGCTGCAAATAACAAACTCAAAAATGCTTAGTTAGGCATTAAAACCGTATTTACTACGTGTATAACGCCATTGCTTTGGTTAACATCGGCAATAGTAATCCATGATTGCCCACCTTTTTCATCAACCAGGTATAATTTTTTGCCTTTGGCCATTACTGTTAATTTGCCGCCACTTACGGTGGTTAATTCGGCTTTGCCCATACCTGCTTTAACTTTTGCCCATAAATCGGCTGCGCTTAGTTTGCCTGCAACAACGTGGTAAGTTAAAATTTTAGTTAAGGTTGCTTTGTTTTCTGGTTTAACCAGGTTGTCAACTGTACCGGCAGGCAGTTTGTTAAAAGCCTCGTTTGTTGGTGCAAACACCGTGAACGGGCCTTTTGACGACAATGTTTCTACCAAGCCAGCCGCTTTTACAGCTGCAACTAAAGTTGTATGGTCTTTTGAGTTAACTGCATTTTCAACAATGTTTTTAGTTGGATACATTGCTGCGCCACCTACCATTTTGGTTTGGGCCTGTACTGCGGGGGCTATTGCAAAAGTTGCTAATGCAAGGGCTGCGAAAATTAATTTTTTCATTTCGGTAATTTTTATAATTTTTTTAATGGCGCCTGCGCGCCTGATTGTTTGCGTTTTTAATAACCAAGCTGCCACGAGCTCTTGACGTTTTAATTATTATTTATTGGAAGATACGGCCAGTTTTGAAAAACGGTTTTATCAGCGGCGGAGGTTTCTTACACTGTTTTAGGGTAGTGTAAATTAAAAGAACAGACCTGCGGCTATATTATCGGCATATAGCTTGCCGGTGGCTGTAAGATAGATGATATCATCCTTCTCGGCAATCCACTCTTTATCAAAAAACTCGCGGGCTTCTACCTGTAACTGATCGGCAGCGCCTTTAGCTATAGTATTCAGCCGGTTTAAGTCTAATCCCCACATGGTGCGGATAGAGGTCATGATGTATTCGTTCAGCCGGTTATTTTCGGTGAGGGTTTCTGTTTCGGCTGGTATTTTACCGGCTATGATGGCCTTAGTATATTTAGCGTTATTGGCAATATTCCACTGTCTTACATCGCCGTTGTAGGAATGTGCCGATGGGCCAATACCAAGGTATTTAACACCCTGCCAGTAGTTGGAGTTATGTTTTGAGTATTTACCAGGTAGGGCAAAGTTTGATATTTCATAATGCTCAAAACCATGATCGGTCATAGCTTGCATCAGTACCATAAACTGGGCAGCGCTTTGCTGGTCGTTCATGGGCGGCTGCTTTTTTTTGCTGATGAAGGCTGCCAAAGCGGTTTGCGGTTCTACCGTCATGGAATACGCGGATATGTGCGGAATAAATAATTCAAAAATTTTATCCAGGTTTTGCTTCCACTTGGTATCGGTAAGCAATGGGTAGCCGTAAATTAAATCGGCTGTTATATTTTCAAAGCCGGCATCCTGCACCCGTTTTACGGCCGACTCGGATTCGCGGGCGCGATGGGCGCGGTTCATCCAAACTAAATCTTCATCAAAAAACGATTGTATGCCAATGCTGAAGCGGTTGACATCTGTTTGGCGCAGGGCTTTCACTTTGGCAACATCCAGGTCATCCGGATTGGCTTCCAGTGTAATTTCGGCGTTGGAGGCAACTGTATGCAGTTGGGTAATAGTGTTAATAAGCACGTGGATCTCGTCGGCCTCCAAAACAGACGGAGTGCCGCCTCCAAAATAGATGGTCTCTACGGTTTCACCATTCAGATAGCCTTTTTGCAGTTTAATCTCGCTTACCAATGCCTGCACCAGCTCATTCTTATATTGCGGGGAGGTGCTGAAATGGAAATCGCAGTAATGGCAAGCTTGTTTGCAAAAGGGGATATGTATGTAGATGCCAGCCATGTTTTAAATTGATAGTAAATTGCTATTAGCTTAAAGCTTTGTTCATTTGCCTTTGGTTTTTTGTAAACGTTTAGGCCAATGCAGAACAGGGCAAAGGTAAACGCAATTATGGATTTCTTGGGAGCAGTTTAAATTTGATTGAGAATATTTACGTGTGATACAAAAATCATTGCCGTTGACTTTAATCAACGGACTAATAATTAAAATACCAAGGCTTTAGCCAATCCAGCTTAAATATCGGGAGGCTGTTTGTTATTCACTCATTATTTCAGGATGGGAATAGTGCCCTGGCATTAATTGGCGTATATGCCGTATTGTTAAATTTTTAATCTTTTATTGCCTTTCATCGCTAATAAAATGGGTGTTCCGGAATAGTTATTCCCAACTATATTTACCTTTTTGCTATAAACTATTAAATATACAGTAAATAAACAGGAAATCTGTATTAAAATACATTGCACTAACTTTTTTGGTTAAAATAATAAGTCGTAAAATAAAAGAAATTGTCAATGAGTGATATTTTTGTAACTATTGGGCATTTTCTTTTGCCTAAGCCTGTTTTATCGCTATTGGTTTCCCTACAAGAAATATTTCTCCCTTAAAATCAGCGAAAAACAATTTTTCATGGTATTTTCAATAAATTTTTCTTTTGCAAAAGAAACCTTATTACCAATGTTTTACGTATCAAGGCTATTGAGGTTTTCAAAAGTGCGCCGCACCTCTGATTTTTACCATGACTTTATTAATTATTTTTATATGAAAATAACCTTACTTAAATCTTTATGGATAGTATGTATTGTTTTCATTGCCCATATGGCTGTTGCGCAAGAATACTACGATGGAACTAATACCCCGAGGCAATATTACTATAACAGCTTGGAGTCGGCCACTGCCGGTACGGTGTCAACATTTTTACCGGCGGCGGGCTCTACCCGGAATTCGTCATCGGCTACTATTGATTTGGTTTCAAGCTCATCCTTAAATTCTTCTAAAAGCTTATCTTCATTAGCTCTGGGCGCTGTTGGTTACCTTCGTTGGAATTTCATGAGCAGCGGAAGCTCTGCTGCAGCGCTTAGCATGTCGGGCCGAACCTACGAATGGGAGTTTGATTACAAGAATGTAACCGGTGCCGCAACTGCCGATAACTCCGTCACCATGGCGGCAAGCAGTTCATCGGCTACAGATTCCTGGCGTTATTGGCTCATTGCAAATACTTATACTGCTAACAGCGCTACTGATTACACCAAAGGCCTGTACGTTACCCAATATAATGGTAACCTGGTTTTAAGACTTAAATATGGTACTGCCAATAACCAGGTCACAAACTATGCAACCGTATCGATGCCAAACAGTAGTACAACAACTTACCAGGTACGTATTGTAAAGTCGGTTATCGGCTATTATTACATTTATATTTTAAACAGATCTACCGGAGTCACCACTACTTCGGGGCCAACCAACGTAGGCACCACCGTAAGTGGTGTTGATTTAAATACCTATAATTTTTCGTACCTGGAATCTTCAACTTCGGCCGCCAACCGTTTTCAGTGGGATAACTTTAATTTTTACCAGCAAAAAGTGGAGTATATCCCCATTACAAGCACTGCTAACGGCATTTCTTCCACTATCTCTCCGGGGCAGGTCAATGTTATACCGTATGGTGTAAACGCGAACATTAGGGGAGATATCAATTTTGGGATGTTGCGGTTCAATTCGACAACAAACGGGCAACTCATATTTTCGAGTGGTGCCCTTTTTAAAACTACTAATAGTGTGCTTTCAGCTGCAACAGGAACATCACTGGTAACGGGTGTAAGCATGAATAGCACTAACACCTCGCAAATGACATTGCCCACGTCCGAATATTATTATTCGGCAGGCAATACCGATGGTACTACGGTAAATGTAATTAATTATTTTCTTGTTGCGCAGGCGCTAAGTACTTTTAGTTCATCTGCGCCTACCAGTATCACTTACTCTGTAAGTACCGCAGCTGCCGATAATTTTCAAAGCTTTTATACCAGCGGATTTTTTCCTTATAACGGCGCGTCAACAACAGGCGCCACGGTTGGGGTAGTGAAAACATATGACTGGACGGGCAGCACAAGCACCGATTGGAACAATACAAGTAACTGGAGCTCAAGCACCGTACCAACATCTATTGATGCCGCACGCATTGGTGTTGTTGCTTTATCGGGGAGCAAATTTTATCCAATAATACCGGTGTCATCAGCTGCTACCTCTGTAGGTAGTATAATCTTTGGCACTGATAATTCTCAATACACAACTTTTGCCGTAAACACCCCTTTTACAGTTAATGGCGATGTAACTGTAACTGCATCGCTTGGCGTTAACAGCACCAATGGCAGCACCTATTCGTTAACCTTATCCGGAACGGGTTCATTAACGGTAACAGGTGCATTAAATATTGGCGATTATAGCTTGCCAAAAGCCAATAACACCCCATTTTCGTTCACAACATCTATACCGCAGATGACTATAACGGGCAATATTAACTTACTTTCGACCCTTGATAACGGCCAAAGAAACTTTGATGCCAAAATAAGCATTATAAGTGGTATCGTAAGCGCGAACAGTATCGCATCGTCTAATCAAACCGCCCAAAATTTAACGCAGATTGATAATACCTCAACCGTGAGTATAAGTGGTACGGGCACATTAAAGTTGATCGGACCGTCTGCGTTAAGCGCATTATCCTCATTGGGGACGAACGTAATGTCATTTAATAATGCGGGCGCAACGGTTGAGTATGCCGGAGCCAACCAAACCATTTATACCACCGCAACCATTACCGGTGCATCGGGCTCCGGTACGGGTAATCTGACTAACGGGGTGTCGTACTATAACTTAAAAACATCCGGCTCGGGTGTTAAAACGGTACTTGGAAGCACGCTATCAGTCAGCGGCGATTTAACTACCACCAGCGCCGCGGTTGATTTAAATACAAATGACCCCACTGTAAATGTTACCGGTAACTGGACAAACTCTACAACAGTAACGCAAGACAGCGGTCCGATAACTATTGGCGGCAACGTTACCAACAACAGCGGCGGTACACTTGCCTTAGGATCGGGCAATTTAAGCATCGCCGGCAACTATACCAATAATTCGGGCGGCGTGTACTCACAAAGTACCGGTACAACTTATTTTAACGGCTCGGCTGCACAGTCCCTGAGCGATTTAAGCTCCGCAGGTACCGTTTTTAGCAAAGTGAATTTTAGCGGCACATCGTTATCCAATGCCAAAACCATGTCTGGTTCGGGTGGCTTTGCTGTAGCCAGCACCGGTACGCTTACCATGGCCAATGCCACCACAAAACTTGATGCCGGCGGGGTGTTAACTTTAATGTCTGATGCATCGTCAACGGCTACTGTAGCCCAAATCCCTACCGGCGCTGTTATAACCGGGAACGTAAACGCGCAGCGCTACCTTACCGGCGGTGCTGGTTTCAGGGGCTACCGCCTGATGTCACCGCCGGTTAATATCAGCTCCAATACTTCGGGCGCCGGCAATATCGGCCTCAGCTATATCAGCACATCACAAACTTTTGGCGGGGTTACCTACCGGGGCGCTTTAACAGGCGGGCAGGGTACCGGTTTTTTTGTTTTTAATGGTAACCCCTCATTATATCTTTATAATGAAGCCTTAACTACAAATAATTCTAACTCCTATGTTTCGGGCAAAAACGTGGGTGTATATGATATTACGGCAACCGGGGTAACAACCAGTTCAGGTTATCCTGCTGTTTTAACCACTGGGGTAACCATACCTGTAGGCAACAGTTTTTTATTCTTTTTTATTGGCGATAACAGCAGCACGCAAACCGCATCGGCAGTGCGGACGCCTGAAAATACAACCATTACAGCAATAGGTTATTTAAACCAGGGAAATGTACCCGTAAAATTCTGGAATACCAATAGCACATCAATACCCTACCATACCGGCACCGGTGCCATATTGCCGGGTTATAATCAGATAGGCAACCCATACGCAAGCACCATCAGCCTCGATGTGTTTTACTCCGATAATTTACTTACACCCAGCCTTATAAGCCCTATTTTTTGGGAAATGAGCCAGCCGGCACAAACTTATATCTCCTATAATGCTTTAACTCATACAACATCAAATACCAAAGCCAGTAAATATATTGTGAGCGGGCAGGGCTTTATCATAGATGCTACAGCAACCGGGCAAACTGCAACTTTTAAAGAAGACCAAAAGGTAAGCTATCCTGCCATAACCAAATCAACCACCCCGGCTTTACTGATGAGTACTAAAAACGATATCAGAATGTTAAAAAAATCTTTTAGTACGCCTGCCCGGGAAAATACCCCTGCCGGTATGCATTTACAGCTTACTAAAGATAGTATGGTAAATACACAATGTGGTATATACTTTGCCAAAGAGTGGGACGATAAATTTCACAACACCGAAGATGCCCTTGATTTGGATGGGGCTTCGCCCAAGGTATTCCTTTCCAGCTATTCTGCAGATGGGGTAAGGACATCTATAAACCAGCTTGCTGATTATAAGCAGACCGGGAAAAAGGTCAAACTGTTTGTGAGGGCCACTGCGAGCGGTCTTTATAACCTTGACCTGGTAGATATTAATACCGACACCGTACAGTATAAATTTTACCTGATTGATCATTTCAAGAAAGACTCGCTTGATATAGGCAGATACAAATCATATGCCTTTAATATTGTAACTGCGGATACGGCTACTTTTGGAGGCAACCGCTTTGAGTTATCTGTTCAGCAGCAACCGGCGTCAAAATATCAGTTAGTTACCTTCACCGCTCAAAAAGCTACCGACGGCGTTTTAGTTACCTGGAGAACTTATAACGAGGGCAGCAATTATTTTTTTACGGTAGAAAAACAGGAAGCCGATGGCAGCGGTTATGCTCCTGTTTACCAGGTACAAAGCAATGGCGGTACTATTTATAAATACACCGATAAGTTACCTAACACAGGCAATAACGTTTACAGGTTAAAACAAGTTGATTTATTTGGCAATGTTTCCTACTCAAACCCCGTAAGCATCTATTTTGATAAAAATGGAAACGCCGATATGTTTAGTGTTTACCCAAACCCTACAGCCGAAACTTTAAATGTAAATGTTACCAACGGCAAAATTACAACGGTTCCAACAACCTATAAATTAAATATTTATGATATAACCGGGGCGCTTGTAGTTCAAAAAACATCTGTTAAAGATACCTGGAGCGAAAATGTGTCGCAGTTTATACCTGGCGTTTACATTGTTGAACTGAAAGATGCCGGTGGTAATTCGTTAGGTAAAGCAAAGTTTGTAAAGAAGTAAAAACCTTAATAAATGAAGATGGAAAGAGGCAGGTTTAGTTTAAATAGCTTAAAAAGGATATTAGTATTTTCACTTCTGTTGGTAAGTCCACTCATCAGTAGGGGCCAAGCCGATGAAGGTTGTGGCGGCCAGGACCCCTATGATATAGCTTGCCCGCTTGATACCTGGGTTTTTTTACTTGTTATAGTAACGTGCTTATTTACCGTAATTTATTTACAGCGCAAAGGCAAATCCGCAGGCGGGTACGATAGCGTTATCAGTAACAACGAAAAATAGGATCAGAAAACCGTAATAATCCGGCCATTTTTTTAACTGACTTAATAAAATAAGCTTTGTTAACCCACACAAATTAAACATATCATTTTAATGACCCTGGGAGGGCACCGCCGCGCCGCCTGCCTGGTTTGGTGGGGCCTGGTTATCAAAGTTGCCAGGAAAATTAACCTGGATGTCTTTTTGTCCCTTTGGTATTTCTATCCCCTCTTTATCAAATTCAATATAAATAGCACGCATTACACTGCTTTTCAAACTAAGCCATTTCGATATTTCGGCCGCCCAGAACCAAGCCCGGAATTCGATAGCTGTATCGCTGAAATTATAAAGAAAAACCGAAGGCGCCGGGGTTTTCATAATGTCGTCATTACCCTCAATAATAGTTTTAAGTATTTGCTCGGCCTTTACCACGTCTGTTCCGTAAGCCACCCGGATAATCAGCTCAACACGGCGGTTATTGTTACTTAAAGTCCAGTTTACCACGTGTTGGGAAATAAGGTCGCCGTTAGGAACAATAAGTTCAGATCCATCGCCGCATTCAATTTTACTCGATCGGATTCCAATTTCTTTAATTGTGCCCGATTTGCCGCTTACTTCAATAATATCGCCTACCTGTACAGGCTTTTCAAAAGCAAGGATTACACCCGATACCAGGTTGTTTACTATGTTTTGCAAACCAAAGCCTATACCAACGCCCAAAGCGCCAATAATAATGGTTACCCTATCCATTGGGATGCCCGCGGCGGTTATGGCCACAAAAAAGCCCACAACAAAAATGGTTAACCTGATAAGTAATATAGACGACCTGGTTTTTTTAGCTTGTGGTGTTAGTTTGGTTTGCTGGCCGGCAAAATCATAAAAGTAGCTTATTACCCGGGCTATCAACCCCGAAATCCAGATTACAATTACAAACACCAGTATACTGCGAAAAGTGAAAGCTGTGCTGCTTACCTGGTGTGGCGAGTTTAAAAAATCATTAACCTGGTCGTATATATAATCGTCGACGGTTAGGTTTTTAGCTAAAGCCACCAGCCATAATATTCCGGTTATTTTAATCAAAAAACCTTTTGACTTTTTCTGCAGCTCCTTAAAATCAAGAAAAGAGGTTAAGCTGTTTTCCGTTTTTTTATTGCCCTCTAACTGCAAAAACAAACTTTCCATTAATATTTGAAACAGTAAATAAAAGCCCATAGCCAGGCATAAGTTTAAAGTAGCAGTTACAGCTAATAATTTGGCCAGGCTAAACCGCCCGGCAATGTTTAACAATACCGAAAAAATATGTAACCCAATAAATATCTGTATAGCCCGGAGCGTGTATGGAGGGTACTCTTCTTTATTCCTTTTTACATCCTTAAGAAATTGCAACGAGTAATAAATAACCAGCGAAGATAATATGAGCAGCATAATCCTGTCGGGATAGGTAATAAGCACCATTAAACTGCTTGCGCACAAAAATATGGCAGCTGTAAACAAAACAACATAAAATTTATATAGCGGCCGTGGCCAGTTGTTTTTAATTAAAATACCAATGCTTGCCATCATAATCAAAAACATAGTATGTGCAAATGCCAGTGTAGCATGATCATACAGATAAGGAGATATAATGGCAAAAACGGTTAGTGTTGATAGATAAGGATGCTTGACAATATAATTTGTTTGCTTAAAAATGTCATTATACCCCGTGTTTAAACCGGCAATTTTTCTGCGGCTGTTATATATCCAGGCAAAAAAAGCAACCAGTATCAACAGGTTTACCACGTGCCCAACGTAATTATATTTGTTGGTTATAAAGTAAACGTAAAGCAGGGAAACCAGGCGGCTGGTTTTTGCAAAAGCAGTGCCTAAGTCATTAGGTGTTTTACTTTTATGGGGGTTCCAGATAAAGCCATATTCGTTTGTAAGCGCTTTAACAGTAAACTCGTGAATTTTTAAATCTATCCTGTCGTCAAGGTCTATTAGTAAAATAGATAGGGCCGATACCCTGTTTTCGAGCAGGCCAATCCTGATCATGGATTTTTTTGCATTGCTATCTAAAGTTTGCCATTTTGCATCCAGGTCCTGTACTTGCGCAATTGTTTTAACCCTGAGGCTGCTATCTGAGGGGGCATTTCGCAAAACCGTATCCGATTTAAAGTCGGCTATCTTGCCACGGATGGCATCAAGCTGATTATTGTAAATGGTTACCTGGTCTTCCCAGGAGTCCATCTGGTTTTTAAGATGATCAATGATATCTCTTATGGTAACCAGGTTTCCTAAAGTAGATGAGCGGTCAATAGCATTACGCATCAAGGCCATCCGTTTTTCTAATGTTGGTAATTCCTGGCTAATTTCTAAAGTATCAAACCCGCGCGACAGGTCGGAGTTGGTTTCGACGTATGAGGTGGTATAATCTTCAATTTTGCCAAGCAGCATATTTACCGAACCATCTACATTCTTGAATGATCGGATAACAGAGTCTCTTCGCAAAACCTTCTGTCTCAAAGAATCTCTTACCGATAGGTGCCCCTTCTTTTTTTTTACCTGTGCCGGGCACTCCTGGTTAAACGCCAGCACGGCGATCAAAAATAAACAGATGGTTTTAAATAGTTTTTGCATTACCAATTATACGTAATAGATGTTGTTGAAGTATAGCCCGAAACCAAATTGTTTTTACGCTGCAGCTAATTGGGCAATTATAACCATAACTGAATTAATAGCCCAATTGTGTTTTTTTGGTCTATCTTTATTATTTTTAATCTAATGCCAAATTTATATATTATTGCGGGTTGCAATGGTGCTGGTAAAACAACGGCAAGTTACACTGTTTTACCCGAACTGCTTAACTGTTACGAGTTTGTTAATGCCGATAATATTGCGGCAGGGATTTCGCCGTTTAACCCCGAAAGCGTGGCTTTGGGGGCAGGTAGGATTATGTTACAACGTATTGATGAACTTTTAAAGCAGAAGGTTGATTTTGCCATCGAAACAACATTATCCACCAGAAGTTATGTATCGATGATAAAAAAAGTTCAGCAAAACGGGTATAATGTAACCCCGCTTTATTTTTGGTTAAAATCGCCTCAAATGGCGATGCAACGGGTAGCCTTACGGGTAAGCGAGGGAGGGCATAATATACCCAAAGATGTGATAATTCGCAGATATTACGGGGGATTAAAAAATTTGATACACATATATTCCCATCTGCGACAAGTGGCTGGTTGTCAATAATACAAATGTTGAACCGATATTTGTTGCCAGGGGTGGGCTTCGGTTTGAAACAAGTATAATAAAAGCCGATATTTGGAGTACTATTTTAAAGCAAAGCGATGATAACGAAAGCAAATACTAATATGGATATTGATGAATTGGCATCAAAGGTTATGGAGGGTTTGAAAAGGGCTAACCGTAAATTGGTTGAAAACGCCGCTTTGAATGACAGAAGCCTCATTGTTGGCGATGATAGAGACGGCTTTAAAGCTGTTCCTGCAAAAGAGTTGTTAAAAAAACTGCCTAAATAATTACTTCCGGCGCTGTATTGGTTTTTTTGCTCTTTGCCAGACCCAGACCGTATTTAAACGTGTCACCGTTAAAAAAAGCAAGCCCAGGTTCCTGTTTTTTTGACTGCTATGGCTACGATCAAGCAACGTTTATCTTTAATTACCGGGCATTACAAAACAACCAATTATTACCTTAATTTTGCAGCGAATTTTAATGGGTCGATTTTTAGATGCGTTTAGCTGCCTTGAGTTTTTTGTTAACGTGGTGCGTTGTCTTTGCCGCCTTTAGCCAGCAGGACACTTCGGCGGGCCGCAAGGCCCCGTCCTACAGGCATATCAGCATTGGCGGCAATTCCCTGCTCGATTCTGTGGCTAACGCCATGCAGGCCCGGAAGCTTTTTGTGGCCGACTCCATGGCAATGCGTTTCATCCGGATACCCGATTCAACCACTACCAGCGAATTTACTGATAGCATACTTGCGCATACCCAATATAAAGGGTATGGCTTTTTAGATATTCATTTAAAAACAAAAGGCAGGGTAAGGGATGGCCTTAGCCGCCCGCAGCGCGACCCCTGGATTATTGCCATTATTATTTGCCTGCTGCTATATACAGCAATACTAAATATCACGCTCCACAGCGATGTAAATTTTGTATGGCAGTCATTTTATAGCAAGCGCGTTTTATCGCAGGCCGGCAAAGAAGAGGGGGTAGTAAGCCTATGGGCTTTTTTGGGGTTGTTTTTGCTTTTCTGCTTAACTTTTAGCCTGTTTTTGTATCAGCTGGCTGCTTTTAAGGGTGTTTATTATGTAGTAAGCGGCAGTAGGCTGTTCGTCCTGCTCACAATAGGTGTTATCGCTTTATTTGCCCTCAAATTTGTAGTGCTTAAGCTGCTGGGCTTTGTGTTTGATATCAATAAACTGGTAAACGAATACCTGAACATCTTGCACCTTACTTACTTTAATATCGCTTTTGTGTTTTTACCGGTGGTAATATGTTTTAGCATGTTGGGCGTGCAGTATATACCCATATTGCTCAACCTTACAATCATCGTTGTTATTGTTATTTTTTTATGGCAGTACCTCAGAAGTAGCGTAAGCATAATTTCTACTTTTAGATTTCACAAATTTTATTTATTTACGTATCTTTGTGCCCTCGAAATTTGCCCTATTTTAATTTTGATAAAGGCATTAAACATTAGGATTTAGGTAGTTAAAAGAATTGACTTGGAAGACAGAAAGAAAAAGGTTAAAAGTATATTAGTTACTTTATCAAAACCCGAAAACGACAAAAATCCGTACGCCGAGCTGGCAAAAAAGCTGAACTTGAAAATTGATTTCAGATCATTTATTCATGTTGAGGGCGTACCGGCAAAGGATTTCAGGAAGGAAAAAATTAACCTGGGTGATTTTACCGCGGTTATTTTTACCAGCCGCAACTCTGCCGACCATTTCTTCCGCATTTGCGAAGAGATGCGTTTTGAGGTGCCGGTAGAAATGAAATACTTCTGTTTATCAGAAACCATTGCGCTTTACCTGCAAAAATATATACAGTACCGCAAACGCAAAATCTTTTTTGGTAAGCAAACTGCAGCCGACCTGGCTGAAGTGTTAAAGAAACATTCTGCCGAAAAATTCCTTTATCCATGCTCAGATGTGGCCGCCGAAGAAACCCAGCGCTTTTTGTTGGAGAATGGTTATAATTTTACCCCTGCAGTGCTTTTTCGCACCGTTTGCAGCGATCTTTCAGACCTGGCCGAAGTATTTTATGACGTTATCGCTTTCTTCAGCCCGTCAAGCATTCAGTCGCTCTATAAAAATTTTCCCGATTTTAAACAGAACAATACACGCATAGCAGCCTTTGGCGCAACTACACATAAAGCAGTGCTCGAGGCTGGTTTGATTCTCGATATTCCGGCCCCAACACCGGCTGCTCCTTCAATGACAATGGCTATCGAACAATATTGTAAATTGGTAAATAAATAAAAAAAAGGAAATTTATTTATCAGTTTGAAACATTTTTGTCGGCAATAGCGTATTAGTGACATCTAATTTACATCTAAGTAGTTAGTCAGTTCATTGTTTTTTACACTGTAATTTATTGATAAAACAATGCCGTTGGCATTTAAAAGGGCTTTTTATTGCTTAATTCAAATGTTTTTTGGCACGGTAAAGCAAATTTGATATATTCGGGGGTCTTATAATGTTATATTTTTATAACTGATTTTTGATTTTAAAATGAAGCAGATATACTTTTTAATAGTTGTTTTAGCTGGTGGTGTATTAAGCGGTTGCGGTAGTGGCGGCGACAGGGGGGAAGTAGCCGGCGTGCCGCAGCGTTCCTTTAAGGCCGAAGTACCTTACGGTATGGTTTATATTCCAGGTGGTTCATTTATGATGGGGCAAACCGATCAGGACGTAACCTTTGCCCAAACAGCGCAGCCAAAACAGGTAACCGAGGCGCCGTTTTTTATGGACCAAACCGAAATTACCAACAGCCAATACAAAAAATTTGTGTTTTGGGTACGCGATTCTATCGCTATTACCAATTACGTAAATGATAATAAATATTACATGCAGTCCAAAGGTGGCCGTCCGGCCAATGCAAGCGGCAAAAAATATATTAACTGGGCTTATGTAAAAAAGAACCCGGTTTGGAGCAATAGAAAGGGCGCTGCGAGCAACAGATCGAAACTTCAGGGTATGTTTTACCAGAATGAAGACCGTGTTTTTGACCGCGACGAGATTGATGTACGGCTGTTAAAATACAATTACGCACTAATGGTACTGCGTGATGCCGCAAACCACCGCAACGATCCAAAATCAAGGCGTTCGGATTTCATTTTGCGCGATACCGTTACCGTATACCCCGATACATTGGTATGGCTAAGTGATTTTTCATATGCCGCCAATGAGCCAATGGTTGAGGCTTATTTCTCGCATCCGGCTTTCCGCAACTATCCTGTAGTTGGCGTTACCTGGAGACAGGCGAGGGCTTTCACTGTTTGGCGTACCCGCTACAATGAGGCTTATAAAAATTCAAGACATTTGCCCCCACGCGCCGATTACCGCTTACCTACAGAAGGCGAATTTGAATATGCCGCCCGCGGTGGCAGGTTAGGTACCGATTATCCATGGGGTGGCCCTTACATAAAAAATGCTAAAGGCTGTTTATTGGCCAACTTTAAACCAGGCCGCGGTAATTATACCGATGATGGCGGCGCTTACACAGTAAACGTGCGTTCGTATTTCCCTAATGATTACGGCTTATATAATATGGCCGGCAACGTAGCAGAATGGACATCATCTGCCTTTGACGAATCTGCTTCAACATTTGTACATGACCTTGCACCAACCTTCGCCGTTGAGGCAAAGTCTTCTGATCCCGAAGTGCTTAAACGTAAAGTTGTACGGGGCGGATCATGGAAAGATATCGGTTACTTCCTTCAAAACTCTACCCGTACCTACGAGTACCAGGACACCGCAAAATCATACATCGGTTTCCGCTGCGTTACAAGTTACCTGGGCCGGGATATCAAAGACAAACGATAAACAAAACAAAAACGTAAAATCATCTAAACAAAGTTATTTCTGATTATTATGGCTGGAACTGGAAAGAAAAAACCATTTGGAATAGGAAACATTATTTCAATCGGTGCAACGGTAGTTATCATTGGTTTGTTATTTAAAATACAACACTGGAAATTCGCTTCTGAATTTATCACTGCGGGCTTAGGCACCGAGGCCATACTTTTTTTTATTTTGGGTTTACAACGCGAAGATAAAGAGGTTGACTGGGTACGTGTATACCCCGAGCTGAATGAGGATTTTCAGGGCGAATTGCCCAAATCATCATCGCATCCGGTTGCTATAGGTGCAACAAATACCACCGCTGCCCTGGATAAAATGCTTGAAGATGCCAAGATAGGGCCCGACCTGGTACGCAGCTTAGGCGATGGTTTAAGGACCTTTGGCGATAAAGTTGCAGCGATATCAAAGGTAACCGATGCAGGCGAAGCCACTATTGCTTTTACCGCTAAAGTAAAAACAGCAACCGCAAGTTATGATAACCTGAGTGCTGCATTCGAAAAAGCATCTGCCAATTTAGCCGAAATGGCTGATACCAATGTAGATTCAAAGGCGTACCATGAACAGGTAAATAAACTGGCCAAAAACTTGGGTTCGTTAAACGCGGTGTATGAACTGGAATTACAGGATTCAAACGCGCATTTAAAATCAATGAGCAAGTTTTATCAAAATATGGCCTTAACCATGAACAACTTTAACGAATCGTTAGATGATTCCAAACAGTTTAAGGAAGAGGTTGGCCGTTTAGCTAAAAACCTGGGGTCATTGAATGCTATATATGGCAACATGCTTACTGCGATGAACCAGCCGCGTGTTAGTTAATTATAAACAGATTTTTTAAAAGCTAAGATTTATATAGATGGCCGGAGGTAAGGAAACCCCAAGACAGCGAATGATAGGTATCTTATACCTGGTGCTTTTAGGCTTAATTGCGCTAAACGTACCAGAGAACCTATTGGATGCTTTTAAAAATATTACCAAAAGTTTGGATGCATCTACCAAGAATGTAAACTCCAGTTTACAGCAAACTTATAATTCATTTGAAACAAAAATAAAAGCTCAGCCTGATAAAGCTAAATATCTTAACGCGGCAAAAGAGGCAAGTAAAATGACCGATGACTTAAATAAATACATCGATGATTTGAAAGTTGAATTGACTGAAAAGGGGGGCGGTATCAATAAGGAGATTGATGATATTACTGCACGCGACAATTTGGATATATCATCAGAAGTGATGATCAACGGCAAGAAGGCAGATGTTTTAAAAGAAAAAATAGAAGCTACCCGTGCCAAACTACTGCAATTGTTAGGCAAGGATGCCGAAGGCGTAAACTTTTCTTTAAATGCGGATGCTCCGAAAGCAAATACCGGGATGCAGCAAAAAACATGGCAGC
This sequence comes from Mucilaginibacter sediminis, assembly GCF_051903035.1. NCBI lineage: Bacteria > Pseudomonadati > Bacteroidota > Sphingobacteriia > Sphingobacteriales > Sphingobacteriaceae > Mucilaginibacter > Mucilaginibacter sediminis. The sequence continues at coordinate 3,807,268 of NZ_CP170602.1, read as the reverse complement.
AAGCTTACTTTGGCGAAGGTATCCCATTGGGAGCAACTATAACCACGTTGGCCAAAATACAGGCAGATACAAAAAATGCCGAAAATGAAGTGGTTAAAAAATTATACAGCAACGTTGATAAAGCCGAAGTAACGCTGAATGCGTTCAGGGCTGTAGCCGTGTCGCCAAGCAGTTATGTTTTGGCCGGGCAGCAATTTAAAGCGGATATTTATTTAACAGCTTATGATTCGCATACAAATCCCATTATCACGGTGGGTGGATCGTCCGTTCCGACTAAAGATGGTATTGGAACTTATACAACTACAGCAAGCGGCGAAGGCAAACATACTATGAGTGGCGAATTGGTTGTTAAAGCAGTTGATGGCGGCCCCGATAAAAGGTATACATTTTCTCAGGACTACATGGTTGCAAGGCCATCGGCCGTAGTGTCGCCCGATAAAATGAACGTGTTGTATATAGGCGTGTCCAACCCGGTATCGGTATCGGCTCCGGGTGTACCTACTTCAAGCTTAAATGTAAGCATGAGCGGTGGTTCTATCAGTGGATCTGCCGGTCATTACACGGTTAGGGTGAGTAGTGTCGGCGCTGCGAAAATTACCGTTACCGGCGAAAAGGGCATGGTTTTAGGATCTTCTGATTTTCGGGTAAAACGTATTCCAGATCCTAAAGCACAGTTTGGCGGCAAAAGTGGTGGTACAACCAGCGCTGCCAACATCAGGGCGCAGGACAGGCTTTTTGCTAAACTGGACAACTTTGATTTTGATGCTAAATTTAATGTTACACGTTTTACCATATTAATTATAAAACCACGCCAGGATGCTATTATATATTCGGGCTCGAGCGGCGAACTTACCGGTGCAATGAGATCGGCATTAAATACTGTTACACCGGGTACAACAGTTGTTTTTAAAGATGTTGTGGCCGTTGGGCCGGACGGCACGCCACGCGGGCTGGACGCTATTGTATTATCCGCAAATTAAACGCGTATGAAAAAGAGAATTTTAATTGTTTTGCTTTGTATTGCCTGCGTTGGCGCTTATGCGCAAAAAAAACAACCGAAGAAATCGCCCAGGAAAACAAATAATGCTGCTGCAGGACGGAGGGCTACCCCGCCGCCGCCCCAGCCTTCAAATACCGTGGCCAGCCAGCCATCACCGGATACAACCAAAAAGCCAATGAAGCCTTTTGAAAGGCCGCTTGATGGCTATTATAAAAAGAGTAACATTTTAAGTGCGAAAGTAACCCCGTACCCCAACCTGCGCGAAAGCGACGTAGCATTTGCTAAAAGGGTATGGCGCGAAATTGATGTACGCGATAAAATGAACACTTACCTTGCATCGCCAAAACGCCGTTTAATTGATGTGTTGCTGGATGCTATTACGGCAGGCGAACTAACAGCTTATGACCCAACACCGGGTAAAAAGGACGATATTAATGGCGACAGTTTCAGTACGCCGCTAAATGGGGCTCAGGCCAAGGGCCGTTTATCCGGTGCAGATAGCAGCGTGGTGAAGAAATTTGATGCCAACGGCAATGAGATTGGATCTACAATGGTAGCCAGCGAATTTAACCCCGATAGCGTACTCAAATATCGTATAAAAGAAGATTGGGTGTTTGATCGCCAGCGCTCTATTTTTGAACCGCGCATTATTGGGATAGCGCCGCTTGTTAAACCAAAGGGTGTAGGTGCTGCAGATGTGGATTATCAGCCGGCTTTTTGGATTTATTTTCCCGAAGCCCGCCAGATACTTGCAACCAAAGAGGTTGTTAGCCGCGCCAGCGATGCAACAGGCTTAAGTTTCGATGATGTTTTCATGAAGCGTATCTTTACCAGTTATATTGTGAAACAAAGCAATGATAAAGATGAGCGTGTGAAAGATTACGCCCAGGGGATAGACAAGCTTTACGAATCGGAAAGAATAAAAAAGACATTAATGGATTGGGAGCTTAATCTTTGGCAATACTAATTGTTAAATGAAAATTCAAAGGTGAAAAGTCAAAGCTGTTCTGGTTTTGACTTTTTGCGTTTTATGTAAATCATATTCAAAACTCCCGTCATTGTGAGGCACGAAGCAATCCCGAACTATTTGGGACTTAGCATGTAGGGGATTGCTTCGTGCCTCGCAATGACAGATATTTGATATAGCCAGTCAATAACTTAATTTTGACTTTGATCAAAGTATCCTAAAATCGCCTTTGCCTGTTTTAAATTAACCACTTCAAGCAATAATTCTTCATTTGCCTCGCGAATCTTTTTTACGGATTTAAAATACTTCAACAGCTTTTCGGCGGTGGTTTTGCCAATGCCTTCTATCAGTTCAAGTTCGGTAGCCAGGGTGCCTTTGTCGCGTATTTTACGGTGGAAGGTGATACCAAAACGGTGCGCCTCATCCCGTAGGTGCTGGATCACTTTAAGTGTTTCTGATTTTTTATCCAGGTACATGGGGTATTGGTCATTGGGGTAATATAGCTCTTCCAGGCGTTTGGCAATACCAATTACGGTTACCTTTTTATCTATACCCAAAAGTTTTAAACTATGCATCGCGCTTGATAGCTGCCCTTTGCCGCCGTCAATGATAATAAGTTGTGGCAATTCGGTGCCTTCGTCCAGCATGCGGCGGTAGCGGCGGTGCACCGCTTCCTCCATGGTGGCAAAGTCATTCGGCCCTTCTACCGTTTTTACGTGGAAATGGCGGTAGTCTTTTTTAGATGGCTTGCCATCTTTAAATACCACTATGGCCGAAACCGGGTATTTGCCCTGGAAGTTAGAGTTATCGAAGCATTCGATGTGGCGGGGCAGCTGGTTCATCCGCAAATCCTTCATCATCTGCGTCAGCAATCGCTCGGTACGGATTTCAGGATTCAACTTTTCATACTGATCAATTTTTTCCTTTTTGAAATATTGTACATTCTTTTGCGACAAATCAAGCAGTTTGCGTTTTTCGCCAAGTTTTGGTACAGTGAATTTAATGCCCGGATGGTCTTCCACATCAATATCAAATGGCACAATCACTTCTTTTGACGTGCTGTTATACCTGCTCCTGAATTCGATGATGGCCAGGGCAAGCAGTTCCTCGTCGCTTTCATCAAGGCGTTTTTTAAGCTCGATGGTTTGCGTTTGGATGATGGTGCCGTTCATTACCTTTAAATAGTTCACAAAGGCCAGTTTCTCTTCGGATGCGATATTAAATACATCCACATCGGTGATAGATGAGTTAACGATGGTTGATTTGCTCTGGTAATTCTCCAACAGGTCAAACTTGCGTTTCAGGCGGTGGGCCAACTCATAGTTGTATTCGGCCACGGCGGCTTCCATCTCGCCTTTAAGGCGGCGCAATATGGCGCCTATTTTACCATTCAGAATATCGGTGATATCCGCAATACTGTTATCATAATCTTCTTCCGTTTGGTAGTTTTGGCAAGGGCCCTTGCAGTTGCCCAGCTGGTACTCCAGGCAAACCTTGAACTTGCCCTTGTCAATATTTTCGCGGGTAAGTGCCAGGTTGCAGGTGCGCAGGGGGTACGTTTCCTTTATCAGCCCTAAAATATTATGCATCATGCTGATAGATGCGTAAGGGCCCAGGTATTTTGATCCGTCCTTAACAATACGCCTGGTCCAGAAAATACGGGGAAAATTTTCGTTTTTGATAATCACCCATGGATAGGTTTTATCATCCTTAAGCAGTACATTATACCTTGGCTGATGCTTTTTGATCATGCTGTTTTCCAGCAGCCAGGCATCCACCTCGGTATCAACGATGGTGAAGGTTATGTTTCGGATTTTGGATACCAAAACCCTTGTTTTGGCATTGATATTAGTGTCTTTATTAAAATAAGATCCAACACGGTTACGGAGGTCTTTAGCCTTGCCGATGTATATCAGTTCTTTCTCCTCATCCCAATATTGGTAAACACCCGGTTTGTGAGGGATGTTTTTTAATGCTTCCCGGTAGTCGAATTTCTCACTCATATTTCAATCGTCACTGATTGTTTGGTCACGTTATGCCAGATATTTCATTGCAGGAAATAATGGAATTGCATGATTTATTACTAAAGTACTGATGAGTTCCAGACTTACGAAGTTTTTAAAACTTCGTAAGTCTTCGCCGCTTGATTTGCAAAAATCGCGATTGCTTCGTACCTCGCAATGACATATTTTAATTGTCGTTTTGAGATGACAATCATCTTTTAAAAATCCAGCTTCTTATCAACATCGTTAGTCCCTTGTTGTTGCTGGTTATACTGGCCGCAATCCAAAACAATGCTTACGCCTGTTTTTGGAGCATCAAAATCAACCGTTTTTTTGATGCCGAGGGCTGCATTAGCGTACACTTTTTTCATGTATAGCGCAAATATAGGCAAGGCGCTATTTGCACCCTCGCCCAATCGGGTTGATTGGAAGGCGATGTCCCTGTCTTCGCAACCTGTCCACAGGCCGGTTACCAATTGTGGAGTTATACCTATGAACCAGCCATCGGAATTACCGTTAGTTGTGCCGGTTTTGCCACCTATAGGGTTACGCAGCCCGTATTTATAAGCCAGCCTTGATCCTGTGCCATCTTCAATTACGCCTTTTAACATATAAGTCATTACGTAGGCAGTTTGGGGGTTCATGGCCTGTACTACTTTAGGGGTGTGGCTATATAATACGTTGCCGTTTTTATCTTCAATACGTAATATATAGGTAGGCTCGGTCCATAAGCCATGATTAGCGAATACGGAGTATGCTGCCGTCATTTCAAATACGGATGCGTCAAATGTGCCCAGGCAGATGGATGGGTATGCAGGTACAGCGCTGGTTATCCCCATCTTTTTAATCAGTTCTACCACAGGTTCGGGCTTTACCTCGCTCATTACGTGGGCGGTTACCCAGTTTTGTGAGTGGGCCAGTGCCTGGCGCAAGGTTATAAAGCCCGGCAAAGTTTCTGACGGAGACGAGCGCGGGCACCAAGGATCGCCGTAGCCGCGGATGGTATCGGGCACGTTGTTGATTTTTAAACATGGCGAGTAACCATTATCAATAGCCACGGCATAAGTAAACGGTTTGGCTGTTGAACCTACCTGGCGGGTGCCGTTTTTAACCTGGTCGTACTTAAAATGCTCAAAGTTGGTGCCGCCTACCCAGGCTTTAACATAGCCGGTGGTAGGGTCCATGCTCATGAGGGCGTTGCGCAAAAGCATTTTACAGTAAATGATAGAGTCGGTTGGCCGCATTACGGTATCAATATTGCCATGCCAGGTAAACAGGTTCAGGGTATCTTTGGTATCAAAATTGGTTTTGATATCCTCATCGCTCATGCCCTGCATTTTCAGCTGTTTGTACCTGTCGCTTTTCAACATCCCCTGGTTAATCAGGAATTTAAAATTGTGGATGCTTTTGGCCAGGTTTTGCCCGCGCCAGTGATCATTGAACTGCACCTGCAGGTTTTTCATGTACTCCTGTTGCGCCTCTTCGGCGTATTGCTGCATGGTGGCATCAATGGTGGTATAAATTTTCAGGCCGTCGCGGTCAAGGTCATAGGGTGTACCATCGGGGCGATTTATACTTTGTTCTTTAAAAATCTTTTGAATCTCTTTTTTTAATACCGACCTGAAATAGGGGGCCGGGCCATCAAAATGGTTATTCTGGTGAAAATCTAATCCAAGTGGCTTTTGTTTGAACTCGGCAACCTGGCCGCTGCTCAAATAGCCTTGCTCCTCCATTCGGTTAAGCACCAGGTTGCGGCGTTTAAGCGCATTGCCGGGGTGCCTGATTGGCGAATAAATGCCAGGGCCATTCACCATTCCGATTAATAAGGCAGCCTGATCGGGCGTCAACTTATCGGGCGTTGTATTAAAATAGGTACGTGCCGCCGATTTGATACCATAGGTATTGTAAGCACCAAAATCAACAGTGTTTAAATACATAGTCAGGATTTCCTGTTTAGTATAATGGCGCTCCAGTTTTACCGCGGTTACCCATTCCTGCATTTTTTGTACTACACGTTTAAACGGGTTAGCGGCTCTTTCGCTAAAAAGGTTAAGCGCCAACTGCTGTGTAATAGTACTGCCACCTTGCTTTTGCCCAATAAGTAAGTGCAGAAAAATAGTGAAACTACGACCAAAATCGATGCCCGAGTGATCGTAAAAACGCTTATCCTCGGTGGCTACTAATGCGTTGACCACATTTGGCGATAACTCTTTAAAAGTAACATTTGATCGGTTTTGTATATAATAAGTGCCTAAAACCTGTTTGTCAGATGATATTACCTCTGATGCCTGGTTGCTTTTTGGATTTTCCAGGTCACGAAAGGCCGGCAGCTGCCCAAAAACATCAAAAACAGTGAGCGTTATCATCAACGCCACAAAAACAAAAAGGGCTATTACCGCGCGCCATATATACCAGTTGTAGTGTCGTATCTCTTGCGGACTAATAGCTGGTTTTTTATTGTAGATCTTCATTTTTTTCAATAATATTTTTGATAGTATTCGATATAACTATCTAAAGTTTTTTGGTTGGCTAATTTATCCAGATTTTCCCGGGTAATGATAAAAAAACTGTATTTATCCTTTGGTACCTTCATAATATCAGGCATTAGCGGGATAATGGAACGGGCGTAATTTTTAACATCGTCCAGGCTATAAAAACGGCCTACAAATATCAGCTGATTATCGTCGCCCACAGGTTTCAAGTCGTGCTTAATAGCGCTGCCCGAAAAACGGGTCCGGTTAAACTGCCCTATACCAAAACGTGATGATGACAGGTTAGTTGTACCGGTACTTACATTTACCACAAAATAGTAATTTGTGCTGTCGCGTAAGCTAAATATATATGTTGCCGCGGCTGCCGGCAGAGGGCTTGCCGGCGCCGACTGCTGTTGGGCTTGTTTGGCGGCGGCAAACTGGTCAAGTAATTTCCTTACCGAATCAACGCTTGGCGCTGTGTTGGCGGCAACCTGTTGTTTGGGTAGCCGAACAACTGTTTTAATCGAATCCTTGCGTAATAAAACTCTGGTACTTACCGATGTTTTAACGGAATCCTTGCGGGATACCACCACAGCGCTAACCGGCGGCTTAACAGGTACTGTTGTTTTAGGCTTATCGGCTGGCGGAGTTGGTTTTGCTACGGCTACCGGTGGTGTTACAGGTTTCCGCACCTCGGGTATCAACGCAACCGTGGGCGACGGATGATACTCCGGGCGGTATTCTGTTTGTTTTTGATAAGCCACCGGCGGGGTAAACGGTATATCGTTAACATCGTTACCGGTTAATACCACCGTACGTGTTTCCATTTCTACCCTGTTCGAGTCGATATAAGTTAAATGCTGGGTGGCTAACGGTGTTACCAGTTTATCATCCGGGTATTTGGCTACTATCTGCTGCAAATCGGTCATGAAAGGTGTCAGCTTTTCCTGATGGCCGGCCGCTATGGTACGTAAATAAAATAGCTGGGCTGCAAAGCGGTTATCGGGGTATTTGGTCAATAAATCGTTTGCCTGCGTAATCACTTCCGCATATTTTCTTTGCACATACAGGTCATAAACGCTGTTATACAAAGCGGTAAACCCGGCATCGGCATCGTCAAGGTGTTTACTATATTCAGGATCGAGGATGATTTTGGCAAAAACACTTTGACTGAATTCTTTCAGGATCATATTCTTATAAGCCTCGGATTTGGTTACATCCACATCGGCATAAAGGCGGTACAGGTTATAATAAACGGCCGCTTTATCGCTGCTTTTAGGGAAACGTGTTAATATAGCTTCGTACGTTGTAATAGCTTCTTTTTTATCGCCCAATAAATCGCGGTAAAAATTGGCCATATCCATGTAGGCGTTGTAAACGCGAATATTCGACCTGTTAAGCAAATCAGGGGTTAATGGCAGGTTTTTAATCAAATCCTGCCGGTAGCTGCCCGCGTCGCCATTAGTTTTTGTAGCGGCGTCCTGGGGTGTTGGTGCAAAGGGGTCTTCCACGGGCGATGACATCACTGCTGCTCCATTGGCAGCTATATTTGTAGCCGATCGTTTACTGCGCCGCCAGTTATCTTCCAGTTTGCGGTTGCCCCATTGCCTTTTAAAATCATTTACACCAAGGCCTATGGCAGCCGGGTTATAAAAATAAAATGTGCTGCTGCCACTTTTGTTTGCCTGCTGATTGTTGAGGTTATTGCTGCCGCGGCTATTTTCAAACTGGCCGTTGTTGGCTGCCGTAGTTACAGCAGCCACTTTATCCTGCAATATTTTATGGTTAACCATGGCATCAATTCGGGCAGTTCGCGTTTGCTCGTCAAGTGCGGCAAGCATTTGCAAAGTATCTTCGCGGCTGATGGTTTGCAATAGGCCAGTTAGTATTTGCAGGTTATTGGCTTTTTTGCGGATGATTTGGTAACCAGGATAGGTTGGCGCCAGGTAGGTAAGGGTACTATCGTAATAAAGCTTGGCACCGGCATAATCGGCCTTATTTTTAAAATCGATATCGGCGATGCGTAGGTACGAGAGGCCTTTTTGATTTTGGTTTTTAACGCTGTTACGTACCGATAGCTGATAGTTTTTTACAGCGCCGTCAATATCGCCGGCGGCGTAAAGTTGCTGCGCTACCTGGTAGTAAATCTGATCGGTAAATTCTTTATTGTTTTGGTTTTTAAGCAGCTTGCGCAGGCGTTCAATTTTATTTTGTTTGACGCCGTTTTCCTGGTCTTGCAGGCGGATGCGGTTTAGGTTGGCGTTAAAAGCCATCTCGAACGATGAATTGCTTTTAGCAATGTCGGCGTAATTAACTATAGCAGCATCGGGTTTTTGATTAAGCTCCTGTAACTGGGCCAAAATGAACGTCCAGCGAAGTTTCAGCTCACCGTCGCGGCAAAGTTTTAGGGCGGTTTTGGCGCTTTCCTCGGCGGCAGGGTAATCTTCTGTATTTATATAGTATTGCAGCTGTGTAGCGTAAATGCCTGCCGGAATACTTTTTTTAGGGTTGATGTTTTTGATGGCGGTATCTATGGCCACTTTGGCTTCAGCCGGGTTATTGAGGTACAGGAGCGCCCGGCCTTTCCATATCAAAGCTTCCTGCTTAAGGTTAGCCTGCTTGCCGTATGATGCAATCACGTAGTTAAAGTACTCAACGGCATCAAAGTAGTTACCTTCCAAAAAGCGCGCTTTGCCCATAACCAGGTAAGCATCGCCTAAATAATGGCTTTGTTCTTTAATATTGATGATCTTGTTGGCTTTGCTAAAGGCCAGTTCCAGGTCTTTATCGGCAGTGGCGCTTTGTGATACGGTATCGGGGTAAACATTTAGCAGTTCGTTATACGAGTCAACAAAACCGGCGGCATAGCTTTCCTGCTTAAGGCGCAACAGTTCATTGGCATTAAATAGTATATTGTAATGCGCAGTAAGGTTTTGCATCTGGCGGTTAAAACCGCTTTCTTTTTCGAGCGAGCAACCCGCTATGATGAATAATAGCGCGGGCAATAATAATTTACGTGGTGTAGATAGGGAAAATATGCTCACTCGCCTCAAAATATGTTCTGGTTATAAAAGCATTGCTAAAATACTAAAGATTATACAATAGGTTTAATAAATTTGCGCATGGCCCAAAACGAAAAAGGTGACGATAAGGATAACGCTGGTAAGGAAGTAAACAGCTATGCCAAATTTAGCGGTGTGGCTTTCCAGATGATAGCTGTTATTGGCGTGTTTGCCTTTGCCGGTTACAAAATAGACCAGGCCGGTAACCATCAAACCAAATGGGCCACGGCCGCTTTATCGCTTGTTGGCGTATTTATTTCATTGTACATTGTTATCAGATCCGTAAAGAGTTGAAACTACTTCCTACCGCATTATCTTTTCTTGTATTTATTGTTATTATTTCGTTACCTCCGTTGGTTTCGGGCTATGCCGGATATCCCGGTTTACTTATAGAGAAGTTTTGGCTGCTGTTTTTTTTTGTTGGCGGGCTTACCTTTTTTACGGTAATGGCCATCGTTTTTGTAGGCCAAATTAACAAAGAAATGTACGCGCAGGCCTTTTTGGCGGCTACTACGGTTAAGATATTGGCCTGCTTGTTTTTTGTGCTCTTTTTTTTGAAGAAAAACGTAGTAAACCGGTACGTTTTTGCCGGCGATTTTTTTTACGTATATTTTCTAAATATGGCCTTTGAAATTTATGGTTTGTTACGTAACTTGCGCAACCAAAAAATAAGGTAGAAAACTTCATTTAGATGTATAACAGCTCGATTTTGAACTCAAAAATATTTAAAACATTCCTGATTTCCGCGCTTTTTTTGATGTTAGGTGTAATGCCTACACTATCATTCTCGCAAGAAAATGCTAAAAAAGAAGAGTCAAAACCTTTCGATCCGAAAGAAGTAGTATTTGAACATATCGGCGATTCACACTTCTGGCCAGTATCAATTCCGTTGATGGGCGAGCACTTTATTTCGTTGCCTGTAATATTGTATACCGATAAAGGGCTGGAGATTTTCTTGTCGGGTTCCTTATTAAAGGAAGAGGGTAAAGAAGAAGGCCCGGTTTATAAAGGTACGCACTATAGCTATAAGCTTGAAGGCAACAAAATAGTTGCTGTAAACGAAGCCGGCGAGGTAGATAAAGCTGCCAAAGTTTACGATTTTTCAATCACTCGTAATGTAGCCAGTATGTGGATGGGGATGATTGTTTTGTTAATCGTGTTTTTCGCTGTTACGTCGGGTTATAAGAAAAATGTTGGTAAAGCGCCTAAAGGTATCCAGGCATTGCTGGAGCCGGTTATCCTTTTTGTACGCGATGACGTGGCTATTCCTAACATAGGTATTAAGCATGGTAGGTATATGCCTTTGTTGCTTACTATATTCTTCTTTATATTAATCAATAACCTGTTGGGTCTGGTTCCGTTTTTTCCGGGAGGCTTTAACTTAACAGGTAATATAGCAGTAACTATGGTGTTATCGGTAATTGTGCTTATCGTTATTAACTTTAGCGGTAACAAATACTACTGGAAACACATTTTTACTCCTGATATCCCTTTTTGGTTATATCCTATCATGGTTCCGGTTGAGCTTATTGGTATCATATCTAAGCCTTTCGCGTTAATGATCCGTTTGTTTGCAAACATTACTGCGGGCCACATTATCGTATTAAGCTTAATATCATTGATCTTTATCTTTAAAACCGCATGGATGTCGACAGTTTCTGTTCCGTTTGTGGTGTTTATGGATATGATAGAATTGCTTGTGGCATTTTTACAGGCGTTTATTTTTACGATGCTTACATCCCTGTTTATAGGTATGGCTGTTGAAGAGCATCACCATTAATCTGAATTAATAATAATTAATATACACGTTTTAAATTATCAAACAATGAGTGGAATGATTGGAACAATTGCTCAAGCTGCTGCAACAGGTGTTGTTAGCCTTCAAAAACTTGGTGCAATTGGCGCAGGTTTAGCTGTAATTGGCGCAGGTATCGGTATCGGACAAATCGGTGGTAAAGCCGTTGAAGGTATCGCCCGTCAGCCAGAAGCTGCCTCAAAAATTCAAACTAACATGATCATCGCTGCAGCCCTTGTTGAAGGTGTTGCTTTGTTTGCCGTGGTAGTAGCTTTGCTCTAATTAGTTTTAGGCAAAAAAGAAAAGAACAACCCGGGGCGATTGGCTCCGGGCTTGTTTTAATCCCCGTTAAAAGAATAATATACAAGTAATAGCTATACAGAATTATGGATTTAGTTACTCCCGCATTAGGCTTAGTTTTCTGGACAACGATATCATTTGGGATACTGTTGTTTATATTAGGAAAATTTGCCTGGAAACCAATCTTGGGCGCGTTAAGCGATCGTGAACGTTTTATTGAAGATTCGCTTCAGAAAGCCGAAGCTGCCAAAGAAGAAATGTCTCGTTTAACTAACGAGAATGAATCGTTACTAAAACAAGCCCGTGCCGAGCGCGATCAGATCCTTTCTGATGCCCGCAAGGTTAAAGACCAGATGATTGTTGATGCTAAAGAACTGGCACACAAAGAAGGTACGCGCATGATTGAGCTTGCCCGTGTTGAAATTAACAATCAGAAAGCCATAGCCATGGCCGATGTTAAAAACCAGGTAGCCACCCTGTCGCTACAAATTGCCGAGAAAGTGTTGCGCAAGCAATTTGAAGATCAGCAAAAACAAGACGAGCTTGTAAGCCAGTTATTAAAAGAAGTGAAATTATAGTAGTGAGTGGTGAGTAGTGAGTGGTGAGTTTTTTTGCTCGCTGCTTATGAATCGCATTCGCAGCTTAAAAAATAATAGTTTAAAAAGGTATTGAGTAAGGTATTGAGTTTTGAAACTCACAGCTGCCAACTCACAACTCACAACTAAAAGAAATGTCAGAATTAACGGTAGGAACCAGGTACGCTAAATCCCTTATTGATCTTGCACAGGAACAAAACAGTGTTGATGTGATTAAGGCTGATATGGATCTTTTTATCCATACCTTAAAGGCAAGCCCGGAGCTTAAAGCGGTTTTGAGCAACCCGATCATCGCCCACAGCAAAAAAACCAAGATACTTGATGCCGTATTTTTGGGTAAAGTGAATAAGGTTACCATCGCGTTTTTTAAGCTGATGGTTGATAAAGGCCGTGGCGAGGTTTTATATACAACTGCACATGAGTATATAAACCAATTTAACATCAAGAAGCACATCACTAAAGCTAAGGTTACATCGGCTACCGAATTGTCGGCTGCTAATAAAGCCGTGCTTACTGCCGAAGTGCAAAAAGCTGTTGGTGGTACCGTAATACTGGATGCACATGTTGATCCCTCGCTGATTGGTGGTTTTGTATTAACCGTTGGCGACAGGCAGGTTGATACCAGCATTGCAGCAAGCTTGAAAAAATTGAAAAAGGAATTTGCCCTGAAGGTGATTCAATAATAGTAAAAACAAAACTCTAAATAAATTTAAACAATGGTAGAGGTAAGACCAGACGAAGTATCGGCAATTTTGCGTCAGCAATTGGCAGGCTTCAAGTCAGAATCTGAATTAGAAGAAGTGGGTACCGTACTCCAGGTAGGTGACGGTATTGCACGCGTTTATGGATTAACAAAAGTACAATCAGGTGAGCTTGTTGAATTTGGAACAGGTTTACAAGGTATTGTACTTAACCTTGAAGAAGATAACGTGGGTGTGGTATTGTTGGGTAAATCTGACGATATTAAAGAAGGTGATACCGTTAAACGTACCAACCGTATTGCATCAATAAACGTAGGCGAAGGCATGCTTGGCCGTGTTGTTGATACTTTAGGTAACCCAATTGATGGTAAAGGACCGATTGTTGGCCAAACTTACGAAATGCCTTTGGAGCGTAAAGCGCCAGGCGTTATCTACCGTCAGCCGGTTACCGAGCCTTTACAAACTGGTATTAAAGCTATCGATGCGATGATCCCTATCGGCCGTGGCCAGCGTGAGTTGGTTATTGGTGACCGCCAGACCGGTAAAACTGCGGTTTGTATCGATACCATCATCAACCAAAAAGAATTTTATGATGCCGGCAAACCGGTTATCTGTATATATGTTGCCTGTGGTCAAAAAGCATCAACAGTAGCAAACATTGTTCGCACGCTGGAAGAAAATGGTGCTATGCCATTCTCTATCGTAGTTGCTGCAAATGCTTCCGACTCTGCTACCATGCAGTTCTTTGCCCCATTCGCGGGTGCTGCTATTGGCGAGTACTTCCGTGATACTGGTCGCCCTGCATTGATCATCTATGATGATTTATCAAAACAGGCAGTAGCTTACCGTGAGGTGTCGTTGTTATTACGTCGTCCACCGGGTCGTGAGGCTTATCCGGGTGACGTGTTTTACCTGCACAGCCGTTTATTGGAGCGGGCCGCTAAAATCAACTCCAATGATTCTATCGCACAGCAAATGAACGATCTTCCGGAGTCTATCCGAGGAATCGTAAAAGGTGGTGGTTCGTTAACTGCTTTGCCTATTATCGAAACACAGGCCGGTGACGTATCTGCATACATCCCAACCAACGTAATTTCTATTACCGATGGTCAGATTTTCCTTGAGTCTAACTTATTCAACGCTGGTATCCGTCCGGCCATCAACGTGGGTATCTCGGTGTCACGTGTAGGTGGTAACGCGCAGATCAAATCGATGAAGAAAGTGGCTGGTACTTTAAAACTTGACCAGGCTCAGTTCCGCGAATTAGAGGCCTTCTCTAAATTCGGATCAGACCTTGATGCTTCAACAAAATCGGTGTTGGATAAAGGTGTTCGTAACGTAGAAGTATTGAAGCAAGGACAATTTTCGCCGGTAACAGTTGAAAAACAAGTAGCTATCATTTACTTAGGTACCAAAAACCTGATGCGTAATGTACCTGTAAAAGATATCAGGAAATTCGAATTAGAGTTCACCAGTCAGTTAGAAGAGCGTCATCCGGAAGTATTAGCTGCCCTTAAAGCAGGTAAATTCGACGATCAGATAACAGGGGTACTGGAAACAGTAGCTAAAGAACTGGCAGGAAAGTACTAAATATGCAAATGTGCAGATTCCAGATGTGCAGATGATTTGCGCATCCGGAATCTAAACATAAATAATAACCAGTGTGGTGTAGCAATTTGCACATCTGCACATCTGAAATTTGCACATCTTAAAGAATGGCTAATTTAAAAGAAGTAAGAAACAGGATAAAGTCTGTAACGTCGACCCAGCAGATCACCAAGGCCATGAAAATGGTTTCGGCAGCTAAGCTGAAACGTGCTACAAACGCTATTGTTCAATTGCGCCCATACGCCAATAAGCTGAAAGACCTTTTGGCAAACTTATCGGAAAGTTTGGAGGATGGCGCATCACCATACCTACAGGAGCGTGAGCCGGTACGTGTATTGGTGGTTGTGGTATCATCAAATCGCGGTTTGGCAGGTGCTTTTAATGCCAACGTTATTAAAACGGCCAACAACCTTATTGCCGAAAAATACAGCAAGCAACTGGCAGCCGGCAACGTTTCGATAGTAGCGATTGGTAAAAAAAGCCAGGAGTTTTACGAAAGGCGCAAATACAATGTAATTGGCAATAATAACGATTTGTACCTTGACCTTAACTTCGAGAATGCTTCAAAAATTACTGAAAGCATTATGGAAGGTTTTGTGAATGGCAAATATGATAGGGTGGAGTTGGTATATAACCATTTCCGTAATGCTGCTGTACAGTTTTTAATTGCAGAGCAGTTATTACCGGTTCCAAAACCTGAGAAAAAAGAGGCTATAAAAGCCGCCAATGTTGATTACATCCTGGAGCCAAGTCAACGGGAAATTGTAGAGCAGCTGATTCCTAAAAACATCAAAATCCAGTTATACCGTGCGGTATTAGATTCAAATGCATCTGAACATGGCGCCCGTATGACAGCTATGGACAAAGCAACCGAAAACGCCGGCGAATTGCTGAAAGCTTTAAAACTTTCATATAACCAGGCCCGCCAGGCGGCTATTACTACCGAGCTTACCGAAATTGTAAGCGGCGCCGCAGCACTGGCCGGATAAACAAGCCCTTTATAAACTTATTTTATATGGCCCCCTTGTAAAAGGGGGCTTTTTTGTGTTTTATAGGCAGATTCTTGATTGATAGATATGCGATCGTACTTAATTTATAAGACAATGGTAGTTGTACTGATACGAAATTAAATACGGAAATATAATCCCACAGAATTGCGCCGAAATGAGGATTAAAATATAAAAAAGATATAGGTAAAACGATTTATGCGAAGAATTTTGGCAGAAAATGGCGATAGCCATAACCCTTACAAATCTTGTTTTACTTAACTAAGGCTTAAATTACTGGTAGAAGTTCGGGTATAGTTAACTATTTAATTGCCTTTTTATTCAATTTTTGACCTGAAATTCGCGTTTTTAAGGCTTTTTAAGATAAAAAGGCTCATATTTGCGCTAAAAAGATACTTTGCTCTGTGTTTAATCGTCAATTAAGATGAATTTTTTATGAATTTTTGATATTTTAAAAAAAATTACATTTTTTGGTGTAAAAAGATGCAGATTTTTCTTTATTTTTAATAAAAAGTCGGTACTGTTAAAAATTTTATTTTATTGTTGGCGCGTTGGTGCGAAAATCATAATTTAGAAAATTAACTTAACTGATTTTTTATACAATGAAAAAACTTCTATTCACGAGTTTGTGTTTTCTGTTGTTATGCTTAACGCAGGTGCACGCACAAAACCGTACCGTTACTGGTACGGTTACAGCCAAAGACGATGGCCTACCCATCCCGGGGGTAACAGTAATTGTAAAAGGTACTACCTTGGGTACCCAAACCAATGCCGCCGGTAAATTTTCATTAAGCGTTCCGGCAAACGCTACCCTTACTTTTAAGTTTATTGGTTACAAAACAGTCGAAATGCCTGCCGTAGATCCTATTACTGTAGTGCTTACATCGGTAAGTAACCAGTTGGGCGAGGTTGTGGTAACGGGTGCGTTTAACACCAAGCAAACTTCACGCTCCATTTCTTATGCAGCACAGGTTGTAAAGTCCGATGCCTTAAACACTATTCGCCAGCCAAACGTTAACAATGCTTTGGCAGGTAAGGTTGCAGGCCTTCAGATTCGTAGCCAGTCGGTAGGTGCTTTGGGCCGTAACACTCAGGTAAGGCTTCGTGGTGCTACCGGTTTCGGTAACAGCTCAGGTGCACTGTATGTTGTGGATGGTACTATTCTGCCAAACTCCGATGATCTTAACCCCGATGATGTTGAAAATATCACTGTATTGCAAGGTCCTGCTGCCTCAGCGCAGTTTGGTTCTGCGGGGGCAAATGGTGCTATCGTTATTACTACTAAAAGAGGTGGCAAAGTTAAAGGTGTTGGCATCGAGTTAAATGCCGGTGTAAACTTTGATAAGGTTTACATATTGCCTAACTACCAAAACACTTATGCCGGCGGTGCCGCTGCAGATTTAATGCAATACCATTACAAAGCGGGCGATCCTGAAGGATGGAAAGCTTTGGATGGTAAATTCTACCCGGATTATACAGACGATAGCAGCTGGGGTCCTAAAATGGTAGGCCAGGAGTATATTCCATGGTATGCATGGGCTCCGGGAACCAAATATTCGTTTAAAACGGCCAGCCTTGTTGCCCAGCCAAACAACGCGCGCAATTACTTCGAAACAGGTACTACCCTTAACAACGGAATTGCCTTCACAAAATCGGCCGATGATTATAACATCAGGATGTCGTACAACAATCAACATGTAAATGGTATCGTTCCGTATACCGCCCTGATGAAAAACGTGTTTAATTTAAACGTTAATTACGATTTAGGTAAACACTTTACTGTTGGCGCCAACGTTAATTTTGTTAGCCAGAAGGTACATGGTAATATAAGCGATGGTTACGCCAATGCTTCTACCGGTAACTTTAACCAGTGGATGCACCGCGACCTTGATATGGGGATCATGAAGGAGTTAAAAGACCTGACAAGCCCTGATGGTACATTGGTAAGCTGGAACCACCAGAACCCAACATCATACACTGCCGACGATCCTGGTTATTTTTATGCCGGTAACTACTGGTACAACATGTATAAAATAGCCGAGCTGAATACCAAAGATAATCAGCGCGACCGTTTTTATGGTAACGTATATTTACAATATAAGCTTAACAAGGATTTTAATATTAAGGCAACTTATCGTAAAAATTCAAGAAGCGAATGGCAGGAAGAATTCATTCCTGCTATCCTTCAAAAAAGCGGATCACAAACAGGTGTAAAGAATTATTACCGTACTTACAATGTTTATGAGAACCGTGAAAACTACGAGTTGCTGGCAAACTACAACAAACAGATTGCTGATTTTAAAATTGATGTAAATGCAGGTAGCGATATTTATAACAGGAGCTACAAGGATAATGGTGGTAACACTGTTGATGGTTTAAGCATTCCCGATCTTTATAATATAACTAACTCGGTTAGCGCGCCATCAGTTTTTAACACCCGTACAAACGAGCAATACAGGGCATTATTTGCAAAGGCTACATTAGGCTACAAAAACTTTTTATTTATAGATGGAACTGTACGTAACGATTGGTTTTCCTCATTATTCCCTCAGGATAACAGCGTATTAGCTAAGTCATTTGGTGGTTCATTCGTATTCAGCGAGCTATTGCCACAGTTTAATAACTGGTTAAGTTTTGGTAAGGTAAGGCTATCTTATGGTGAAACCCCACAAGCGCTTGCAACTGCTACCGATAACTACGGCGGATACAGGAATAACACTGTTTACGGTGTTAACCAATACAAATTTGGTACAAATATATTAATGAATACTCCCGACCAAAGTGTTGACCCGGCCTTACACGGTGCCGTATTCAAACAAACAGAGGTAGGTTTGGATTTAAGGTTCCTTAACGATAGGTTAGGTTTATCTGCTACTTATTATGCAGGTACAGATGTTGATTTCCCAGCATCAGTTACCGTTAACCCTGCCAGCGGTTTTTCAAGCATATTAACCAACTTTGGTAAAATTCAAAGAAAAGGTATTGAGCTTACCTTAAGTGGCACACCGGTACGCATCAACAACTTTAACTGGGATGTAACCATCAATGGCGCACGCCAGCTACAAAATAAAGTTGTGGAGGTTAGCAAAAAATATGGTGTAACCCGTTACACTAATCCGAATGATCAGGTTTGGGGAACAGATATGCCTTACATGGTGTTCCAGGAAGGTAAAGAGTGGGGCCAGATATATGGTAACGGCATAAAACGTAATGCCGCCGGCGTTCCAATTATTGCCGCTAACGGTATGTATGCTAATGATCCGAACGTGTATTTTGGCAGCGTGCTTCCAAAATGGACCGGTGGTATCCAAAACTCATTCACCATTTTTAAGAGCTTTGTGCTTAATGCCAATATCGATTACCAGGTTGGCGGTAAATTTGTTTCATTATCAAACAGGTGGGGACAGTTTAGCGGGTTAACTGCTGCAACTGCCGCGCTTAATGATAAAGGGGTTCCGGTTCGTGACCCTGTAGCCGACGGTGGTGGTGTTAAAGTTAGCGGTGTTGACGCGGATGGTAAATCTGTTTCTAACTACATTGATGCTAAAACCTATTTCCAGGGTTTAACTAACAACAAAACTTACGATTCATATATCTATGATTTAACATTTGTTAAACTTCGTGAGGTTTCCATCGGTTACAAAATACCGGTAGCTAAATTAGGTTTAGGAAAAGTTATCCAGTCGGCAAGGTTTGATATCACGGGGCGTAACTTGTTATTGATCTATGCCAAATCAAAAGATTACGATCCTTCTGAAATTAGCTCACAACAAGGTGAAACCGGCCAGTTACCAGGCACAAGGGGCTTAGGTTTTAATCTTAAGGTAACCTTCTAAGCAAACACAAATTAGATTCAACGAAAATGAAAAAGAGATATATTTATACACTAACAGCCGCGTTTGTTTGGTTAGGCACGGGCTGTAACAAGTTGAAAGACTTTGGTAGCGTTAACCAAAACCCTACCGCAACAACACAGCCTATTATAGCTGGGTTGTTAACCAATGCCCAGGTAAGTGTTACCGGCCTGTCGTCGACAGGTACCCCTGCAATATCAGGAGGCCAGTACGCGCAATTTTTTACTGAAACCCAGTATTCTGGTACATCGTTATATACTTTGCCTCAGAATGATTTTACACCTTACTACTCCGGCCCGTTATATGATTTGCAGAATATCATTAACCTTAACCAAAGCAAGGCATCATCTGCAGTAGCCAAAATTTTACAACAATATATATTTTGGGTAGTAACAGATTCATGGGGCGAAGTTCCTTACAGCGATGCTTTAAAGGGCTTAACTGCTATTCAGCCGAAATATGATACGCAGGAGACTATTTATAAGAGCATAATAGCCACTTTAACATCTGCCCAGGCCGAGCTTGATGGCTCGTCATTAGCAGGTGATGTAATTTACGGTGGTGATGTTGCTTCATGGAAACGTGCTGCAAACTCTATTAAACTATTAGCTGCTGTTCAACTGTCAAAGGTTGTGCCTGCTGCAAGCGGTTACGCTGCAACAGCCGTTAAAGAAGCTATTGCTGCCGGCGTTATCGAATCAAACAGCCAGAATATGAAAGTAACTTTCCCCGGTGGCGGTATCAAAAGCCCCTGGTATAACTTGTACGATGGCCGTAAGGATTTTGCAGAATCGGCTACCATGACCGATATACTTAAAGGCCTTAATGATACCAGGCTTAGCGTATACGGTGGTAAAAGCGAGGCCATCGGCAACACAGAATCATCTGATATTGGTGTAACCTACGGTTTGGCCCGTAACAACGTGCTGGCATTTATTGAAGCTAACCCCAACTGGGCGCGTGTAATGCGTGGCGATTTCCGTACAACTACCGGTTCGGTAACTATTGTTACTGCGGGTGAGGTTTACCTTGCAAGGGCAGAGGCGGCGTCATTAGGATGGACCTCAGAACTTGTTGCAACTGATTACGTGGCTGGTATCACAGCTTCAAACGGTCAGTGGGGCTTAGCAGCACCAACCGCTGCTTATATTGCAGCTGCACCTCCAACCATTGCCAACATCACTATCCAAAGGTGGATTGCAAGTTACCCTGATGGGCACCAGGCATGGGCTATCTGGAGAAAGTCGGCTACTACTGCTAATCCAAAAGGTTACCCTGCACTTAATCCTGCACCAGATGCTGTTAATGCTTCTAAAAAGATTGTAAGCCGCTTTGTATATCCTACAAATGAGTATAGCTCTAATGAAATTAATGTAAAAGCTGCGGTTGCCAGGCTTACAGGTGGTGACACCCAGGACGCTCACGTATGGTGGGATGTAGACTAATCAATTGTAACTATTAATAAAAAAGACATGAAAAGGAATAAATTTTTAAATCATATTCTTCTTGCCTGCTCTGTTTTGGTAATGTTTTCTGCCTGCCGTAAGGTGCCGGCTGGCGACTTATCAAATGAGAACCCAACAGCAGGAACCAGCTATATTGGTATCCCTACCGGTATGGAAAATTCGAATTTTTTCGACCCATTTACTGACATAAAAACAGTAAATGTGTTCACCGTTAAAAAAGATGCGGCAAATAATACAGACCTTAAAAAGCCCGAGAAAATTGTGTTAACTGCCCTGCCTGATGCCATAACTAAATACAATGAGAAAAATGGCAAATCGGTTGAATTATTGCCTCAATCATTTTATACACTGGGTACCGGAGCTGATATAACACAGGCTTCAAGTGGTAATCTTACATTTGCATTCGCCTCAGGCGATTTTTCTAAGGACTTCATTATAAAGCTTAATGGCAGCAAATTGGATCTATCTAAAACATATGCGTTGGCGTATAAAATTACCAGCACTGATGGGTTAGCTATTCATGCTGCAAGTAAAGATACCATGTACGCATTTTTCAGCGTGAAAAATAAATGGGATGGTGTTTACCAGGTAACCAGCGGAACAATGGTTGATAAGACTAATGCTGCATTTACTCACCCCAATAACTGGTTAGCAGTTTATGGTATTTCAGACAACGGATCGCCGACCAATGGCCCCATGGAATACGAATTGAGGACCATATCTGCCACGCAGTGTGTACTGTATGATAATTATATCTTTGGTACTGTGGCTACGCCAATAACAACCGGTACAGCTTCTGATAATATAAGTTATTATGGTAGTTTCGGATTGATTTTAACCTTTGACCCTGCTACCAATAAAGTGGTAAGTGTGACCAATTATTACGGACAACCTGCTGGTAATACCCGTTATGCTCAACTGGATCCAAGTGGTGCTAATGTTTATGATCCAAGTTCCAAAACTGTCACAATTAAGTATAATATGTGCCAGCCATCGGTAATAGCTGATCCGCCATTTGTCAGAACAACCTGGGACGAAGTTTGGACTTATAAAGGTGCGAGGGAATAAACTGATAAGATAACATGATAAAAAATATCGAACCTGCAGGTAACGCGTACTGTGTTGTTCAGGAAGATATTGCCCATAAATAAAATCTTGTTCTATAGTTAATTAAAAGGGCTGCCCGGTTTGGGTAGTCCTTTTTTATTTGTGAAGATTTTCCACATTTAGCCACTATAGCTTGGCGTTTCTTAACTTATAGAACCCTTATCATCAATAACCATCAACAATATAATTCATTTCGGCCAAGCAAAATGCTCTTGTTAATAGCTGCATTTTATTTGGCTTTAATTTCCTTACTTGTTTTATTTCAAAATCAATTATTCGGCAGTTGTTGGGTCGATGATAGTTGAAACTTTACTTACCGAGTTTGCCGGGAATCCGCCCTGTGCAGCATGTTCTCTAACCATATCCTCGTTGGGTGCGTTATAAATGCAATATATTTTATTATCGGTAACATAGCTTTGCACCCACTGAATTTGAGGGCCCATACTGCTCAATACTCCGCATGATGTTTGCGAAATGGCTTTCAACTGTTCGGCCGAAAGATTACCCGCTCCGGGTATTTCTCTTTCAATTACATACTTTGGCATAATGTTTTTAGATTTTTAATTTATGTTTATAACACATTAAAGTTATAAAACAATTAATGGTTAATTGGAGAAGTTACTACTTTTTTTCTGCTAATCAATGAGTTAGGTTTATATGTTGGCAAGCAATATTCAAAAAATATCTCGTAAACCATGCCTTTTCGGCTTGGCGGTTTTATTATACCTTTACGTTATTAATAGCTAACAAAATTAATGCAGGATACCGCCATCAATAATGTGCAGCCCGTTGCTAAGCAAAACAAGCTTATTATCTATTTTTTATTGTTATGGACGGCGCTAAACATCCTGCAGGCCGCCACCCTGGAGGTACATGCGGATGAGGCCTACTACTGGCTCTATTCGCGCTTTATGGATTGGGGTTATTATGACCACCCGCCCATGGTGGCTGTATTTATCCGGGCGGGCTACGGATTAATCCATAACAGTTTTGGCCTGAGGCTGCTTACCGTTATATGCAGCAGTTTATCACTTTGGTTTATCTGGCTCACACTTAAAAAATATAGGGTAGATGCGCTTACGTTTATCCTGGTAGTATCCGGTATTTTTGTGTTTCATATTTATGGCTTTATTACCACGCCCGATGCGCCGCTGCTTATTTTTACGGTGCTGTTCCTGTTCTTTTTACAGCAATACCTTGAACAGGATAGCTGGAAGCTGGCGCTGATATTGGGTGTAATAGCCGCGTGTTTGCTGTACAGTAAATACCACGGCATATTACTATTGGGCTGCACGGTGATATCAAGTCCTAAATTGTTTAAGCGGGCATCGTTTTATGGCATAGTGGTATTGGCGCTGGTACTGTTTATACCCCATATTTTATGGCAGGTTAATAACGAATTCCCGTCTATAAGTTACCACCTGGCCGAGCGCTCGGATAAGCCCTACGATCTGTCTTTTTCCTATAATTATCCGTTAGGACAATTGTTAATGGCCGGCCCTTTAATTGGATGGCTGCTGTTTTACAAGGGCTTCACCCTGCGTATGAAAGATGCTTTTACCAGGGTGCTGCTGGTAAATAGTATTGGCATTCTGCTGTTTTTTTTCCTGACATCGTTTAAAGGCGAAGTGCAGCTGCATTGGACGCTTATTGCCTATGTGCCGTTGTGCATGCTGGCGCTCATTCATTTTACGCAGCCGGGTAGTAAACCAGCCTGGTTTAACCGTTTGGCGATAATTAACATCGGGCTGATTGTTTTTGTAAGGCTACTGATTATAGCCGGCCCGCCTATACTAAAACAAATGCACGCCCTCCGGATTTTTTACGATTTTGAAGATTGGGCAAAACTGGTACATGACAAGGCGGGCGATAACTACGTAATTTTTAACGAGGGCTTCCAAAACCCGTCAAAATATAATTTTTACAACAATACTTTAAAAGGCTTTGATTACGACCCGCGCTATTACCGCCGAACACAATACGAGTTTTGGCCGATAGAAGACAGCCTGCAGCACAAACGGGCCTATTATGTATTAGAACATCCTCAGCCAGGTTTCAGTACAGATACCATCAATACACCCGCAGGCACCTGGTATGGTGGCTGGGTAGATGATGTGCGCACCTATCAGAAAATTGAATTTGAAGCAACAGAAAAGGAAGAGGTGGTAGCACCGGGCCAACAAAAGGTTTTTGATTTAACATTTAAAAACCCTTACCGGGTGCCTGTTAGCTTTAGCAACAAAGGCCAGCTTCACCAGGTTATTTTTGAAGCCAGTTTTATTGTTGATACCGACGTGTTTAGTAGCCAAAGGGCCGACGACAACTTTTACAACATCAGCCTGAAACCGGGCGAAACAGCCCACTTTAAGTTTAATGTAACAGCGCCGGCCAAACCAGGTAAGTACCAGTTGGTGTTTTCGTTACTCACCGATCCGTTTAACGGCGGGCGTAACAGCAAGGCAATTGCATATACGGTAAAATAATAAAATCTATTTATTGGGCACCGCAACCAATTTCTGTTATAGCAAAATTCCCTGGCTGGGCGTCATCGTTTAAGCTTAAATAGGTCATAGATATTCCGCCAGGTGTAAAAAGTGATAAAATCACATTTATTAACAGGTATTTACACATCTTTATTTTTAATATTTCGTACAATTACCGCAAAAGGAGCGTGATGTTCGGAGGAAGTAGATTTTTCTGTAATATTACGGTAATACCATCCTAAATTTTATCCATTTAGTTAGCTATGTTAAGTTTCAAGATTAAGATACTACACATCGAAAACGTACAAGAAGATGCTCTCATGGTTAGGCAGGCACTTGACGAAGCCGGCGTGGTTTTTGAGAAGCTGGACATAAGCGAGCATGCGGACTACATTACCGCACTCAAACAATTTAACCCGGATGTAATACTTACCAATTGGCAAACACCAACCATTACTTGCCTTCAGGCTTTAAATATACTTAAAGAGCAAGCCCTCTTTGTTCCGTTAATACTTGTCACCGATCGCACTTCGGAGGAGGTTGCAATAAACGCCATGATGGACGGCGTTGCCGACTACTTATTGAAAGACAGGTTACAGCGCTTATCCATCGCCATCTTTAATGCTATGGAAAAGGCTATGCTAATTGCGGAGAACAAACAGTATGTTACCAGAGTCGCAAAAAAGCGGTCGTTTATAAAAGAAGTCGAAAATGTTGCCCACATCGGTATTGTTGAGGTTGACCTTGTAACGCAGGGGCGTAATTGGTCGGATGGGGTGTTTGAAATTTTGGGCTATCTCCCGGGAGAATTGGAGTCTTCGTTTCAGTCTATTGCCAAATGTGTACATCCGGATGACGTTGATCAGTTTATTGCAGATGGTGAATATGGCATGGCAAATTTAGATGTTCTTGATTTACAATACAGGATAGTTACGCCATCGAAACAAGTAAAATTTATCCACTCCAAATTAGCCATCATCCGGAACGATCTTGGTAAGGCGGTTAGGGCTTACGGCACTATACAGGACATTACCGAACTAAAAGTAGCCGGGCAAAAGTTAAACCAGGCAAGCCAGGAATTAAACAGGCTTTTTAACACGCTCGACGATGTGCTGTTTTCCAGGGACATGATTAACAACAAGCTCATCCAGATTTCGCCCGCCTGCGAAAAATTATATGGCTATAAATCGGAAGAATTTCTGAATAACCCTGATTTGTGGAATTTAACGCGACATAAAGATTACAAAAGTGTTTTTCTGGAAATGTTTGAACAGCTTTGCAGAGGAGAAACAGTTGTTAAACAATATAAAATAGTTCATAAAATAAAAGAGATAAAATGGGTAGAGAGCAAAGTTATACCAACCATTGACAAAGATGGCGCACTCATACGGATAGACGGTGTTACCCGCGACATTACTGAGAACAAAAGGATTGAACTTGAATTGCAGCAAAGTGAGCAGCGCTTCAGGGAATTAATAGATAACAGCAGCGATATTATTGTATTGACCAATGAGTTCGATCAGTTGATTTATTCCAGCGAGAATGTTAGCAAAATAATGGGTTATACTAAACAAGAGTATAATAATATAAGGCTTAAGCCCGACTTTGTACATGAAGATGACAGGGCGCTTCGTGGAAGGGTTTCATCAGAGAGCCACCAAAAACCCGGTAAAATAATTCCTTTTTGTCTGCGCTTTAAACACAGTAGCGGCTCCTGGATGTGGGTTGAGGGTACGGTGGTAAACTTGTTGCACGTGCCGGCGGTAAATGGAATATTGGCTAACTACCGCGATGTTACCGAACGTAAAAATGCAGAAGCTCAAGCCGAAAGAAGCCGTGTTCATTTACGCAAAATGTTTGCTATCCAGGCGGCTATTTTGGATGCCTTACCCCCACAGGTAGCCTTGCTTGACGAACATGGTTGTATTGTTACAGTAAACAAATCATGGAGGAATTTTGCCGGCCAGAATAATTTGCCCGAGGCCAGCTACAGTGCTGGTTTTAATTACCTGCAGGTTGCCGGGAACGCTACCGGGTTGGATAATGAGCAAGGATCAATGATATACCGGGGTATTAAAGATGTAATGTCCGGAGATCGTACTGATTTTTCGATAGAATATCTTAAAGATACCTCATCGGGCAAGAAATGGTTTCAGCTTGTAGCAGCGCCCTTAGCTGGCCTGATGCAAAAAGGAGCTGTAATATTAAATGTTGATATATCTGACCGCAAAATTATCGAAAACAACCTGGTACTTAGCGAGCAAAGGTACAGACAGATAGCCGAGACCGCACAGGAGGGTATCTGGGTTATTGATAATGAATTGAAAACAATTTTTGTGAATAAAAAGATGTGCGATATGCTGGAGTACGAAGTTCATGAAATTATGGGTAAGCACAATTACGACTTTAAGCACGATAGCAATAAAATACAAACCCTTGAAAGACTTACACAAAAAGAACTTGGTGTAGTTGAAACCCACGAATCTACTTTTATCACCAAAAATGGCAAACGGTTAGTATGTAATGTATCTACCAATGGTATTTTTGATCCGGGTGGAACCTATGTAGGCACCCTGGCCATGATCACAGATATTACCGGAAGAAAAGTACAAGAAGAAGCGCTAAGAAAATCAGAAGCCAATTTATCTGCCATTATCGAAAACACTACCGACTTGGTTTATTCGCTGGATAAGGATTTAAAATTCATAACCTTTAATAACCAGTTTAAAAACGCCATTAAACACGTGTATGGGCTGGACGTAGTTCAGGGGGCATCGGTACTTGATATGCTTGCTGGTTTTGATCCTGTAACCGCCGGGAAATGGAAAGAGAATTACGCAAAGGCATTGGCCGGCGAGACACAGCACTTTGTAAATGAATACCCTTATGGCGACGGTAAAATTTATTTAAGCTATTCCATAAACCCGATACGGGAAAGGGGTAAAGTGATTGGGTTATCCTGCTTTTCGCGCGATATCACAAAGCAAAAAATGGATGAGGCTGCTATTATCAAATCGGAAGCCAACCTTAGGTCGGTATTTGAAAACACCGACCTTGCAATCATTATGTTTGATAATGAGCTTAATATAGTTTCATTTAATACCAATGCTGCCAAACAATCTGCAAAATTCTTTGGTAAAAAACTAAAGGTTGGCAAGTCGGGATACGACTATTTTATTCAGAAAAGGTTATCATTTATTAACAACGTTATTGACCGGGTGAAGAAAAAGCAGCCTGTTAGTTATGAAACCTTTTATGATGTACATGACGGCGTTACTCAGTGGTTTGAAGTAAAATCGGTAGGTGTTTTTAAAGATAAAAAAGAAATGGTGGGCATCATCCTTACGCTAAAAAATATCACCGAAAGGAAAAACGCTGAATTAGAACGCGAACGGATGACTGCCGATATGATAAAACGAAACCAGGACCTGGAGCAATTTACTTACATCATATCACATAATTTAAGGGCACCTGTGGCCAATATAAAAGGACTGTCGGGATTGCTTTATGATTTTGAGATGCCAGATCCCGAATACCGGTTTCCGCTGGATGCGCTTGCAACATCTATAAACCACCTGGACCAGGTCATACTCGATCTTAACCAGATATTACAGGCTGGTAAACAGGTAAATGAAAAAAAGGAACTTGTTATTTTGCCGCAACTGGTAGATGACATCAAACTGGAAATTCAGCTGATGATGCAACAAAACAGCGTGATGATCAGCTGCGATTTTGCAACCATTGATGAGCTTTTTACCATTAAGAGTTACCTATACAGCATTTTTCAGAACCTTATCATCAATAGTATTAAATACAGAAGTGTTAGTATCGCTCCTGTAATTCACATTAAATCTGTTTTAGATAACGATAAGGTTATCCTTTATTTTGAAGATAATGGGAAAGGTATTGACCTGGCAAAATCCGGCGATCAGTTATACGGGTTATACAAGCGTTTTGACTTTAGTGTTGAGGGTAAAGGAATGGGCCTTTTTATGGTAAAAAAGCAGGTTGAAAGCTTAGGCGGCCAAATAAATGTAAAAAGCCAGCCAGGCAATGGGACTCAATTTATAATTGAATTGCCATTGTAACAATCTGCTTTTTTCCATACCTCATTTAGATTTGGAGAACAATGGCTTTGCATCCTGGTAGCTTTTGGGCAGGTAAGGGGTATAACTCAGCGCCCGGAACAAAGCCCTGGTTTTTTGTAAACCTCCATTGCCATTCACGGCAAAGTACCAGAAATGTTCCACATCGCCATCGTTCATTGTCATTTGGGTAACGCCCTGTGATTTGTGCTCGGCAATTTCCCAGTTGGCTATTACTTTGTAGTTTACCCTGTTTTTGTAGCTGAAGGATGCGGTGCGGTCTACCTTAAAATTTGCCGTATCCGTCAACGGCATGGTTTGCGCATAGCTGCTGTCGCCCTTGAACCGGGTAACGGTATCGGCCTTGTTGCAGGTAGCCGCACCTAAAATAACCGGCCTGTTATCGGCAGGCAATGTGGTTATGGCATTTAAGGCAATCAGCGCGGCGGCTTTATGTGCGCCATGGGTGCCTGTTTCGGGCAACAGGGTAAATATAAAGTCGTAATGATTGCTGGTTAAAACCTGGCGCAGGCGGTTATTTACCGTATTGACATTCCAGCTGGTATCCAGCGGTTCCTTTTCGTTTGAAGTATAGTGGGCATCTTTTTGATCGATGAAATAATATTCGTTTACGCCCAAAATGTGGCCGGCGTTTACCAGTTCGCGCTTGCGGATGCGTGGCAGGTTGGCGCGGCCGGTTTTCTCATCGGTTAGCTCAATGCCGTAATAGGTTTCGGCCAGGGTGGCATATTTGTAGCCGGCTTCACCGTTGGTTATTACAAAAAGGTCGACAATGCCATGCTGCTCTTTGGCAATTTTGTATAGCGTTACCGAAAATGTACTCTCATCATCGGGATGCGCCATAACTACCAGTATACGCGGCCTCGCGGCTGTAACCTGCGCCCTGCCCTGCTTTAATCCTCCCAAATAAAATACAACAGTTAATAATAGTACAATCAGCTTTTTCATAGCCTATTTTTAAGGTTAAACCCGGAGGCGTGAGGGCGGATTCGAACCGCCGTAAAGGGTTTTGCAGACCCCCGCCTGAACCACTCGGCCACTCCGCCTTTTTTACAATGCCTATCAATTAATGCCACTTAAAGCAAATCAGCTTTAAGCTTTTAGCATTCTGCTTTCGGCTTTAAAAGCGGCCATGCCGGGTATCAACCCCAAACATGGCCATTTATCATTTTTAATTTACATCAAACCATAGTTTGGTTGTCAGCACGTCAGCACCCTGGCTGGCTACCGCCGCCTTGTAGTTGGCGCCGTTTAACGATTGCTCTGTGCCGGGGTAAATAAACCTTACCGACAGTTTACCGTTTAGCGTACCCGCTACAGCTGGCTGCAGCTGCGGGTAATCAAGCCTGCGCCACTCGGTGAAGGCTTCCAGTCCCTGGCCAAAAAGGGCTATCCATTTTTGCTCGCCAATTGATTTTTTGTAATTGGTGGCATCGTATTGTACAGCTGGCAGGGCGGTGTAAGTAGCAATGTCCGCATCGGCAATGCTGTATTGTTTTAATGAAGCAGTTACAGCCTGTTTGTATAAGCCGGCCGCATCCCCGGCAATAAAACCGCGTGCTACGGCTTCGGCCTGGTCAAACAAGGTTTCAGCATAGCTGATGATCACCGCGGGTGCGTGCGGTGCTAAAAAGTAAGTTCCCGGTTTTGATGTTTTGGTGAAGCCCAGGTTGCTGGCATCGCCAACCAGCAGGCCGTTGGGTATACCCACGTAAGTTTGCGGTGTGGCATCCTTGGTTTTGCTGGCGTACACCGGCAAGCGCGGATCATTCAGCGCAAACAACTTATCGACAATAGTTTTGCTGATGCGGTAATCGTCGCGGGTATCAAATAAATTGCTGATGGGGTTTTGGTTCGGCGAATCTACATAGGTAAACTGCGCGGTTTCGGTATTGGCGCTTATAAAGCTGCCGCCCTCGGTTTGTATATCGGCCAAAACCTGTTTGGCTTTCGCGGGCTCCCTATCTGCAATCCTTAACGCAATGCGCAGGCGCAACGAGTTGGCAAACTTTTTCCACAAGGCAATATTGTTGCCATAGATAACATCGCCGGCAATGGCTTTTCCTGAGGGGTCAAGCGCGGCTTGGGCGGCTTTTAAATCATCAAGCAGGGCAAAATAAACATCCTTTTGGGTGTCATAAGCCGGGGTGAGGTACTGATCGATATTGGCTGCCTGCTTGTAAGGGATATTGCCGTATGCCTCGGTAAGCAAAGTAAATACCCATGAACGCAATACCAGCGCTACACCTTTGTAGTTGGTATTTCCCTGCGCGTCGCCCAGTTTAATGATCTGGTTAAGGTTAACTATACTTTTTGAATAACCTACCGTCCACAGCTCCTGGAAAGCGCTGTTGCTGTATATATACCTGTCGGGATCGGTATATTGAATTTTGGCCCAGTATTGTACAAACAGCAGGCTGGCGTCCATGTTATTGGCTGTGCCCCAATAGGTATCGGCAGTAACCTTGCTTGCTGCCGTGAGCAGGTAATCGGGCTGTGCCGTTTGCGAGTTGTTAGGGTTCTGGTTGATTTTTACCAAGTCTTTTTTGCACGATGCTGCCGATAACAACAGCGCGCCTGATAATATGAGGGTTATATATTTAAGTTTCATGGTTATTAAAATTTAAGGTTGATGTTAAAGCCTATGTTGCGTACGGTTGGCAGGGTAAGGTCTTCCAGGCCCTGGCCATTGCCGTTGTTAAAGGCAGTTTCAGGATCGATGTTTGGCGCGTTTTTGTGGATTATCCACAAGTTGCGGCCAACCACAGATAAGGTTGCCGATTGCAGGCCAACGCTTTTTACCCAGTTTGAAGGGAAAGTGTAACCCAGTTTAACCTCGCGCAGTTTAATGTACGATGCATCGTAAACAAAAGCTTCATCAACATTGGTAAACCCTTTGTAATATGATTGGGCAGGTAGTATGGTAGTATTGGCAGTACCATCGGCTTTTACGCCTTTAAATATCATACCATCGTTGTACACGGTTACACCTGCGGGCGCGCTGCCGCTTACCTGTACCGCACCTGCTGATGCATTATTGCCCGGATAATAATAGCTGATACCGCCATTTGCCGCCCCGCGCCCCGGCAGGGTTGAGGCCAACACGCCGGTATAGGTACCTGTGCGGTTGGTGTTTGAATAGATAGACCCGCCAAACCTGGCATCAACAAGGAAACCAAGGTTTATGCGTTTGTAGGTAAAGCTGTTATTGATGCTGCCCAGCCAGTTAGGTGTAAATTTGCCCAGGTATTGTTTGGTTGGATTGATAACCGGGGTACCATTGGCGCCTATTACAATTTGCCCGGATGCATCGCGGGTGTAGGCGTTGCCATATAGGGTGCCATAAGGCTGGCCAAGGGCTGCCAATACCTGTACGGTACGGTCGCTTCCTAAAATGATGCTTTGCAGGCGGCCTTCATCATCCAGCTTAACTACTTTACTGCGGTTAAGTGAGTAGTTGGTGGTAATATTCCACGTAAATTCTTTTGATTTGACGGGCGTTAATCCCAATTGTACCTCGATGCCCTTATTGTTGATGCTGCCGCCATTGATCAGTTTTTGGCTGTATCCGGTTGATGGGCTTACATCAACGGTAACAATCTGGTTTATACTATTGGTATTGTAGGCGCTTACGTCCAGGTGAACCCTGTCCTGGAAAAAGCCCAGCTCAAAACCGGCCTCGGCCGATGTGGTGGTTTCCGGTTTCAGCTTGCTGTTTAAATCAACAGTGCCCAGGCTTTGCTGCGGGTTTGAACCAAAAGGAGCGGTGAAATTGTAGTAATTGATGAGTTGGTAAGGGGTTGTTGCCTTACCCACTTTCGACCATCCCCCGCGTAATTTGGCGTAGGTTAAAATGTCGCTTTTAATATCAAGCGCCTCTGATAGTATCAAACTGCCGTTAACCGAAGGGTAAAAGTAGGATAGGTTGGCCGCAGGCAGGGTCGACGACCAATCGTTACGGCCGGTAAGGTTAATAAAGGCGTAGTTTTTAAAACCTATTTGTGCCGATGCAAAGTAGCTGTAAGTTTTAAGCTTGCCATAGTAATTGGATGATACCAGCGGATCGCGCGAGTTACTTAATGTGTACAAGCCCGCTACCGCCAGTTTAGGTGCCACCTGGTCGTTTTGCTCATTTAATATGGTGCTGATGTTGCCACCGCCCAAAACATCTAACGAGAAATCGTTATTCAGCTTTTTAGTGTATTGCAGCCTGGCTTCGGTATTGGTTTCGTTTACCGTGTAAGCGTCTTCTTCGTATGACCCGAATGGGGTGCCGTTGGTTCCGTAAGCTACTTTAATTTTGCGCCTGTCGTTATAATAATCAGTCCCGGTGCGGAAATTGGCCGATAAGCCTTCAATGATCTTATAATTCAGCTCCACACTTCCTATAATGCGGTTTTTGTGTTGCCCTACCGTGTTTTCATAAGCCAGCCAGTAAGGGTTACTATAGTAGCTGTTGTTCCAGTTAAAGGTGTTCCCGTTTGCATCTTTATAATTTTTAAGCTGGCTGATATCAACCTGGCGGCCAAACCATGTAAACTGTAACATGGTGCTGGTTGCACGCCTGCCACCGGC
Organism: Mucilaginibacter sediminis; assembly: GCF_051903035.1. NCBI lineage: Bacteria > Pseudomonadati > Bacteroidota > Sphingobacteriia > Sphingobacteriales > Sphingobacteriaceae > Mucilaginibacter > Mucilaginibacter sediminis. Next base: position 3,774,164 of record NZ_CP170602.1, on the reverse strand, counting down.
GCCGGGCAGGTTATCGGCGTCGTCTTTAATATAATTGGCAATGGTAGTAACCGTTAATTTAGGGCTAAGCTTGAAGGTGGAGTTTAATAAAAACGAGTTACGGCCCTGCGAGGTGTTAGGAACAATACCCGTTTGGTGCAGGTTATTGTACGACAGGCGGTAGTCGGCCTTATCGCTGCTGCCTGCCAGTGCTACGCCGTTATTTAAGGTAACGCCCGTATTAAAAAAGTTTTTTACATTATCCGGATGGGCTACAAACGGAACAGCCTGGCCGTTGGAGTAAAACTGCGGAATAAGCGATCCATCCAAAGCGGGGCCCCAGCTTTCGTCAACGCCATCGTTAACGCCGCCGCCTTTGCCGTCTACATAGCTAAACTTGCCGTTTGATCCCTGTCCGTATTCGTTCTGGTAATCGGGCAGAATGTTTACGGTAGAGAAGCTGGTGTTGGAGTTGATGGTAACGCCAAGCCCTTTTGTGCCTTTACCTGTTTTGGTTTTAATGAGGATAACACCCGCCGCGGCCCGGTAGCCGTAAAGTGCCGCCGCGTTTGGCCCCTTAAGCACACTTACCGATTCGATATCCTCGGAGTTAAGATCGGCTATGGCGTTGGCAAAATCCCTTGAACCATTGGTGCCTAAAAACTGGCTGTTATCTACAATGACGCCATCAACCACAAATAAAGGTTGATTGTTGTTTCCTATCGAGGTTTCGCCACGGATAATGATGCGCGACGAACCCATATCCCCCTGGCTGTTGGTAACCTGTACACCGGCAATTTTACCTGCCAGCGCATTCACCAGGTTGGTTTCCTTAGCCTCCGAGATATCTTTTGATTTTAAACCCTGAACCGAATAGCCCAAGGTCTTTTTATCTTTTGAGATATTGAGCGCTGTTATCACCACCTCGTTAAGCGAGTTGGGGGCATCCTGCAGCACAATTTGCAGGTTGGTTTCGGCTTGTTTAACCGTAATTTCCTGCGTTGCAAAACCGAGATAGGACACTTTAAGCACATCGTTAATATTGGCGTTCAGGCTGAATTTGCCGTTGGTGTCGGTTTGTGCACCATTGGTGGTGCCTTTAACAGCTACACTTACACCGGGTAGGGGCAAGCCATCGGATTTAGCGGTTACCGTACCGCTTATTTTAACAGATTGCGCTGCAACTGTTTGGATGAGAAAAAAAGGCAACAGGATTGCCAGTAAAAATTTGTAGTTTTTTAACATGATAGTTAATGATTAATAGTTTTTATTGCCAGTACAGCAAAGCCAGCCAACAATATTTTGGGCATAGCAATGCCCGCTGTTGAATTTATAGTACCGGTAAATGATTGTTGATTGTATTGGTTATAAGCAGAGGCGGCCAGCTGCAGCAGGGGACCCAGGGCTAATAACCGTTGCTGTTATTTAACAGCAACAACGCATACCCTGCATATACAGGTAAACAGAAGCGGAGAAGAACGGTACGAATTTACTGGCAGGGAATACGCTTGGAAAAGGTGTTCTTGTTGTTTTCATAACAATTTGATATATAGATAGTAGTTTGGGCAATTTAATATTAAGAGTGTCCTGAACATCGATTGCCGGGTAATTAACATCACAAACAGATTTGATGAACCTAAATCAATTTAGCTTTTAGCATTCTGCTTTAAGCTTTAGTTTACAGATGCAGTTTTATTGTTCACCAATGCATCAACTACTTTTAGCATCGATGCAAACTCCTGGGTATCATAAAGGCGGGTGAGGTATACAATTTTGCCGTCTTTATCAATAACCACGTTGCGGGTTACACCACTTTTTTTGTTGGCAAATCGACCAAAAATATCAGCACCAGGATCAAGCGCCAGCGGGTAGCTGATATTCATTTCCTGCTGAAAATGCTGCACTTTTTCAAGCGGCTCATCCCTGTCGACCCCGATAAGTACCAGGCCTTTGTTTTTATAGGCCTGCCATACATCTTTTTCAAGGTGGGGCATTTCCTGGCGGCATACGCTACACCAGCTGGCGGTAAATTGTAGGATAACTACCTTACCCCGAAGCTGTTTTAATGAAGTTTGGGTGCCATCGGCAAGCACCAGTTTAAAATCGTCGGGAGCCTGATCGCCGGTTTTAACGATATAACCGCGATCAGTTGATACGGGTAGGGGAGCCGGCGTTACGGTTTGCGCCCCGGCCAAATAGCCGCTTATTAATAATGAGCAGGTGATGAGTAGCTGTTTAATTTTCATAACGTAAATTTTTAACTGCATTTAATGCAGGATTAAAAGCGCTGAAACTTAATTAAACAAGAAATTTGGACGATAACGATATGATGAGTGCAGCTATAAAGCTGCCGGTAACGTAACATACATTATCTTTTCCGCGAATTAATAGCGGACAGGAATTAGCACCTTTATAACAATTGGGCTTACAGGTTGCTAAGACATCATAGGGCCTTTCCCTCCGTCTTTCTTGATAATTAAATTAAAGAACTGTTTGATGATGCAAATGTATAATATATATCTACTAAATACATAGACATTATATAATTTAATTGTCATGAAATGGGAAGGGGGGAACGCCGGTTTTGAACGCTAGTCACGACTCACCCCGGCGAGGCTCCGCCATACTTGTTTTTCGCCTCGCCCATATTCCCATCAAATAATTTTTATATATTTATTCCCGAAAATGAATAACCTTGATGCCTTATAAACCCGGATTACATTTATTATCTGAATTCAGTACCGATAAACCTAACCTGTTACAATCAAGTGCGGCCTGCAGGCAGTTGTTTAATCAGCTCATCGATACCTATCAGCTAACCAAAGTTGGCGAAGTTTACCACGATTTTGATGGCGGCGGCTTTACGGCTGTGGTCTGCTTAACCGAATCGCATATGTCTATCCATACCTGGCCAGAGTATGGTATGGCCACTTTTGATGTGTTTTTATCCAACTATCAAAAACAGAACGACGATAAGGCACGCGCTATTTACCAGGGTGTTATCGCTTTTTTTGAAGGCGTGGAAATACAGAAAAACGAAGTAAAAAGGTAATATGGCAGCTACACTAAACCCCAAAGCGTTCCCTTTTTCGAGCGAAATAACCTGCCCCGGTTGCCAGCACAGTATTACTTTGTATGATCAGATAGGCTGTGAGGCTGTAGTTTGCCCGCAATGCCGGTCTTACCTGCTTTTTAATGATGCGGGCAGGCCTTATGTTGAGCAGAAAATTCACGTTTTAAAATTTAAGCCTGTTATGCCGTTAGGCACTACAGGTACATTAAAAGGTGTGGAGTACAAGCTGATTGCCTACCTGGAAAAGAAGGAGGGGGCAACCCGGTATGAGTGGCGCGAATACATGCTATACAATTATGCCAAAGGCTATGCCTTTCTATCGGAGTATGATGGCCACTGGAGCCTGATAGCCGGCGCCAATTTTTACCCCGATTTGGCAAGTGTAAATTGTATTTATGGCAACGAGGCCGAATATGAAGGCAATACCTATCTTAAATATAACGCTTACAGCCCGGTTATAACGGCCATGATAGGTGAGTTCGACTGGGATATATCCGCCGAAAAATTAAGAGCTAAAGAGTTCATAGATCCGCCTTATATGCTCACCAGCGAGGAAAACATCAAAAAGTATGTTACCGATTGGTACCTGGGCGAATACCTGGAAGAGGCGGAAATAGCGGCGGCTTTTAATATACCTGTTGAAAGCCTTCCCGAAAAAATTGGTATTGGTGCAAACCAGCCATCAAAATACAAAGCCAGGTGGCTGGCCGCTTATAAAATAAGCGGCATTGCCGCATTAGCGTTCCTGCTGGTGCAGCTTTCTGTTATTTGGCTTAGGCCCGAAAAGGTATTACTATCTGATACTTATGCATTAGCTATGCCTCCCCATGTGCCGGATACGTCAAAACATGTAAGCACCGCGCTTGATTCTTTAAGAAACCGCACAGCGCCTGCGCCGGCCGATTCCTTAAACTCCTTTGCCCCTGATGCTAATGGCAATTATGAGTTTAAGTCCTTTAAAACCCCCACATTTATCATACCTGATGGACCTGTACCTTTAGAGTTTGAGTTGAACTCGCAGGTTGATAACAACTGGCTGTCGGCAACGGTGGAGCTGGTAAGCGAAAAGGACAACCAAACCTGGAGCATATCAAAGGATATTGAGTATTATCATGGTTATGAGGACGGCGAAAGCTGGTCGGAAGGGTCATATACACAAACTGTGCTTTTGTCAGAAATTCCTGCCGGTAAGTACCACATCAACATTTATCCTTATGCAGGCACAAGGGATGTTTCATCGCTGTTTATTAAGGTTACCGAAAGTGTTACCCTATGGCGCAATGTATTGGTTACGCTGCTGCTGCTTTGCCTTTATCCCTTATACTGCTGGTACCGGATGCGCAAATTTGAAACAAACCGCTGGATGAACAGCGATTTTTCACCCTATCAAAAAGATGACGAATAATGAAAACAGGAGCCATAGGATCAAACGCAATATACATAGCCATTGTGGCCGCCATTGTAGGCTATTATTCATATGCCGCTTTTGATGGCCTGGCCTTTTGGCAAAGTAACGATGTGCAACGCAACGCCAGCTACAACGGCACCGTAGCGCACTCGGGATACGGGGTTAGGTTTTATCATAAATAATAGTCATGAACAAAAAACTTCCCGTTCTTTTACTCGTATCGGTTTTTATTATCGCCACCTGCGGGCTTATTTATGAGCTGATAGCGGGCACACTGGCCAGCTACCTGCTGGGCGATTCGGTTACCCAGTTTTCTACCATTATCGGGGTTTACCTTTTTTCGATGGGGCTGGGTTCATGGGTATCCAAATACTTTGATAAAAACCTGCTGGCCTGGTTTATCCGTATCGAAATACTGGTTGGCCTGGTGGGCGGTACAAGCTCATCTATCCTGTTCCTTGTTTTTGAAAGTGTAAGTTCGTTCCGTATTATATTATACGGACTGATATCCCTTACCGGCATCCTTGTAGGGCTGGAAATTCCGTTGCTGATGCGTATTTTGCAAAATAGGTTTGAGTTTAAAGACCTGGTATCAAAGGTGTTCACTTTTGATTATATAGGCGCTTTAATAGCCTCGCTGGTATTCCCGCTGTTGCTTATCCCATACCTGGGTTTGGTGCGCACAGCCTACCTGTTTGGTATGCTGAATGTACTGGTAGCTTTAATTACGTGTATCAATTTCAGGCACGAAATTAAAGGGGCTAAATATTTGCAAAGCGCGTCCATCATCAGTATGCTGGCCTTGCTGGTTGGTTTTGTGTATGCCAATACCATTACCAGTTTTTCGGAAAGTTTAACCTATAGCGATACCATCATTTTTTCGAAAAGTACGCCTTACCAACGTATCATCATCACCAAAAAAGGCCGCGACCTGCGCTTGTTTTTAAATGGTAACCTGCAATTTAGTTCGGTTGATGAATACCGCTATCACGAGGCGCTCATTCACCCTGTATTACAGGCCCTGCCCGATGCCAAAAATATTTTGGTGATGGGCGGCGGCGACGGACTGGCCGTACGTGAAATTTTAAAGTATCCGCAGATTGAAACCGTTACTTTGGTTGATTTGGATAAAGAAATGACCAAACTGTTCCGCACCAATGATATGCTGCTGAAGCTGAACCGCCGCTCGTTATTATCGCCTAAAGTAACCGTGATGAATGCCGATGCCTTTTCATGGGCCCGGGCGCAGCACAAAACCTATGATGCCATTATTATTGATTTTCCCGATCCTTCCAATTACTCGGTTGGCAAACTATATACCAATACTTTTTATGCCATTGTAAAGCATTTGCTTAACCCCGATGGCATTATGGTGATACAATCCACCTCGCCCTATGTGGCGCCAAAATCATACTGGACGGTGGAGAAAACCCTGCAATCAGTTGGTTTGCATACCGTACCCTACCATAACTATGTGCCCTCGTTTGGCGAGTGGGGCTATATTATGGCCATGACCAAGCCGGTATACAAAGTGCCCGATCATTATTTGCCGGGCCTGCGTTTTATGTCGAAAGCCTGTTTGGAGCAGATGTTATATTTTCCGGCGGATATGGCCAGGGTACCGGCGCAGGTTAACAAACTGAACAACCAGATACTGGTAAAATATTTTGAGGATGAGTGGTCGACCGTTTTATAGCCGCAGCAGCGGGATGAAGCCGACCAGTCGCCGCGGGTTTATTTTGCAGGCGGGTTTGGTTACCGGGGCCATATTGCTTAATGGCTGCATCCGCAGGTTAAGCGGTGGTAAACCGGAGTATGCCCATATAAAAGGCAAATTGGCCGGCCCCAATGCCAAAGCCGGCCATGCCTTGCGCGATAAACTGCCCATGCCGGCGCCCACCACACAGCAAACGGTTAAAATATTAATTATAGGCAGCGGTATTTCGGGCCTATCGGCGGCCAGGTGGCTGTTAAAGCAGGGCGAAACAAATTTTCAATTGCTGGAGCTGGAAGATCATGTTGGCGGTAATGCTTACTTCGGAACGAATGAAGTATCGGCCTATCCTTTAGGTGCGCATTATATCCCCATTGTAAATAACGAAGATAAGCTGCTAATTGAATTTTTGCAGGAACATAACGTAATTACCCATTTTGACGAAAAAGGACTGCCCTTTTACAACGAGTTTTACCTATGCTTTGACCCTGAAGAGCGGCTACTGATAAACGGCCACTGGCAGGAGGGCATAGTACCCGATTTTGGTGTGGCCGATAGCGACAGGAAACAGATCATCCGTTTTTTTGCCCTGGTTATCCAGCTAAAAAACGCGAAGGGCAACGATGGCAGGTATGCCTTTGATATCCCTTTGGATAATAGTTCGGCCGATGATGCCTACCGGAAGCTGGACAGGATATCATTTAACGAATATTTGAAAGATAACGGCTTCGATTCGCCTTACCTGCTCTGGTACCTAAACTATTGCTGTAAGGACGATTATGGAACGCCGGCCCAAAACGTAAGCGCCTGGGCGGGGCTGCACTATTTTTCGGCCCGCAAAGGTACCGCGTCCAACGCCGATCCAAACGCTGTAATTACCTGGCCCGAAGGTAACGGCTGGCTTATGAAACGCCTGCGCGAAACAGTAAAAGACCATATTAAAACGGGCCACCTGGCTTACGATGTCCAAATAGCAGCAGGTGGCAAGGTCGCGGTAAAGGTGCTCGACCTGAAACAAAATACATCCGCTGTTATTTATGCGGATAAGGTGATCATGGCATCGCCACAGTATGTTAACCAAAAGTTGCTGAAAAATACTATACGTCCGGGGTTTGATGCGGGTAAGCTGCATTATTCGCCATGGCTTATTGCCAATATTACAGTTAATAAATTACCCTCGGCAGCCAAAGGCATGGTGCTGTGCTGGGATAATGTGGCCTACAATACGGCGTCGGTAGGGTATGTAAATGCCAACCAACAGGATATTAAACTGGTAGAACAACAAAAGGTGCTTACCTACTATTTGCCCCTTTGCGATAAAGAGCCCCGTATTGCGCGGCTGGCCGCCTACACCCGCACCTATGAGCAATGGATGGATATTGTGGTACCCGAAATGGAACAAATGCACCCCGGTATAACTGAGTGTATTGAGCAGGTGGAGTTTTGGCTGTGGGGCCATGGGATGATCAGTCCATCGGTTAATTATATTTGGGGCGATAACAGGCAACAGGCGCGGTTGCCCATCAACAACCAGGTATTTTTTGCGCATACCGATCTGAGCGGGGTATCTATTTTCGAGGAAGCATTTCACCAGGGCATAAGGTCAGCACAACAGGTTTTAGCAGATGAACACGCAGCAATATAGTAACCAGGAACAGCCCTGGATAAAAAGCCGTCTTGTGGATGGCATTTTTATCCTGTCGCCCCCGTTTATTGCCTTACTTATTGTGGCGCTGTTCCCGGCGCAGTTTAAAAACTCGGGCCTGATGCCGGTTCAATATTGGGTGGTACTTATTGTGATGATAGATGTAGCCCATGTGTACAGCACGCTTTACCGTACTTATTTTAACCCGGTATCTTTTAAGCAGCAGCGGCATTTACTATTGGCCATCCCCTTGTTTTGCTACATGGGCGGGGTGATGTTGTATGTTGGAGGCGGCATTTATTTTTGGCGCGCGCTGGCCTACCTGGCAGTGTTCCATTTCATCAGGCAGCAATATGGTTTTATGCGTATTTACTCGCGCCAGGAAAAACAAGGTTGGATTTTTAGGTATATTGATAACGCGGCCATTTACATCGCTACCATTTACCCCTTATTATACTGGCATTTTACCGGCTACAAAAAAAACTTCAACTGGTTTGTCGATGGCGATTTTGTGCTTTTCCATTTTGACCATCTCCTGGTGGTTTGCAAGGCGGTTTACCTGCTTACCATTTTGTTATATTTTGTGAAAGAAATTTGGGTTTTTATTACCACAAAACAGTTTAATTTACCCAAAAATGTATTGGTTTTTGGCACTTTTTTGTCGTGGTATTTCGGCATCATTTACTACAATGGCGATATGGCTTTTACCACCTTGAATGTGGTTTCGCACGGCATTCCTTACATGGCTTTAGTATGGATTTACGAGCAAAAGAAATTTACCGGCGAGGCTAAGCCCAAAACAACCTTCCTTAAAATTACCTTCAGCAAGTATGGTGTGCTATCCTTTGTGGGCCTGCTCATCCTGTTTGCCTATTTTGAAGAAGGCCTGTGGGATGGCCTGGTGTGGAAAGAACACGCTTCAGTTTTTAAACCCTTTGCCACCCTGCCCGCCATCAACAGCGATTTGCTGCTGGCGCTTATTGTACCTCTGCTGGCGCTACCACAATCTACCCACTATGTACTGGATGGCTTTATCTGGAAGATGAAGAGACAGGATGCCGGCGAGAGGGCAGTACTTTAAAATTACCCTGATTTTAGAATCAGAGCGTTTGGTTGATTAACAATCCGAACGCCTAAGTAGTTTTATATCAACATCTTAAACGTTCGGCTAAAAACGCGAACGGATCCCCACTCCAAACCGAACACCCAAACTTAACCTTTAGGGATAAACTTCTTCAGCGACATGATGTACCCGGCATGCAAACCCTCATGAAAAGGCAAAAATGCCACCGCCGTATCTATAGAATCAAGCTCGACACCATATCGGGTGGTGAAGGTACCATAATTGGCAAAAATGCCGTTATCCAGGTCGGTTTCCAGTTGTTCTATAGTAGATACGAATAACTCTTTGATGGTTGCGATATCTTCTTCGCCTATAAAATCAGTGGGTTTGGTATCTGGGCGGTATGGGGTATAAAATTTATCATCGGTGACAATTGGCAACCCGGCGCGGGTGTAGCAAATGCCTTGCTGGGCCGATATCATGTGTGCTAAGTTCCAGATAATGTTGTTGTTGAATCCCTGTGGTACCAGGTTCAATTGCTCGGGACTTAGGTCTTTTATGGCGTTAAGTACCATGAGGCGCGGTTTAAGTATAATTTCTATCGATTTACGCATGTGAGATATTTTAGTTGATTTATGGCGCGGCTAAAGTATGAAGATTTGGTGTATTATTTTATCAAATTACTTAATGGTGATAGTGTCGTTTTAGGTGTTTAGGCTTTTATTATACCTTTGCGGCTTCTGTTACGTTAGCTAAATACCGCTTGATTTACAACATCAAAAGATATGATTAAAAAGATTTACTTATTCGCCATCTTCACTATAATTACTACAACAGCTGCCCTGGCCCAGGAACAAACCATCGATATTCATTTTAATGCCCTTGGCTTTTTGGATAACCGCGAGTACAAGGCTTTTATTCCCCGCTCGCGCACCTATAGCGGCATGCGTACCGAGCTTGATTTAGGCTGGAACATTGATAGCTTAAACCATTTTGTTTTTGGGGCCAACGGCATTCACGAGTTTGGCGCCAAACCCTACTTTTTAAAAGTGAACCCGGTAGCCTATTACAATTTTACAGGTAAAAGCTGGCTGTTTTACGCCGGTGCTTTCCCCCGCGAAGGTTTACTTGACGATTATCCGCGTGCTATTTTAAATGATACCCTGCGCTACTATCGGCCCAATATTGAGGGCTTGCTGGCCCGTGTGCACAACGAACACTTTACCGAAACCGGCTGGATTGACTGGGTAAGCCGCCAAACCCAAACCGACAGGGAACAGTTTTTATTTGGATTTTCGGGCAAATACAAGCCATCGGTTAAAGGGCCTTTTTATGTATCCCATTACTTTATGCTGATGCACGATGCCGGTGCCGAAATTGCTGTTCCTAATGATAATATCAGGGATAACGGTGCCGGGCAAATCAGATTAGGGTTAGACTTTAGTCATAAAACCTTCCTGGATTCGTTATCAGTTGAAGCCGGCGGCATGATGTCATTAGAGCGGGTGCGTGGTGTAGACGGGTTTCATAAACCGGCAGGCTTTGTGGCCAATGTTTATTTGAGCTACCATAAGTTTGCCTTATTTGATGAATTTTACAAAGGCCAGGGACATGAAATTACCTATGGCGATTCGTGGTTTGAAAAGAAAACTTATAACCGGATGGATATCATCTGGACACCATTTTTATATAACCGGGTAAAAGGTCAGTTTATTTTAAGCTTCCACCAAACGCCGGGTTTCAGGATGAGTAACCAAGAGGCTTTCAGGATCACTGTTGATTTGGGCCGCAAGACATTAATCAGGATGAAGAATTAAATTACATCCTGATAGGTAGATATTAGTATAAAGATCTCCCCTGCAAATGGAGATTAAAAACAATCTTATCATCACTTTATAAATAATACATCTATGCAATTAAAAGAAAAGTTACTGATTTTTGCCGCTTTATTGTTCATTGTACCTGCCCGTTCATTTGCGCAGGATAACCAGTTTTCGGGTTGGGCGGCAGTGTTCCACTCGCAAAAACTATCTGAACATTGGGGCTATTCGTTCGACGGACAGCTACGTTCACATGACGAGCTGAGTTACCTGAAACATATTTTGCTGCGCCCATCGGCCAATTACTACTTTGCCAAAAATAAGGTTGGGGCTTTGGGTTATGCCTACATAGCCACGTATGGCCGCACCACTGCCGGCGATCAAACCTTTCGCCCCGAACACCGCCTTTGGCAGCAATATACTTACACCCATAAACTGAGCAAAAATGTAAACCTTGCGCACCGTTTGCGTTTGGAGCAGCGCTTTTTGGGTAACACTGCCGCTACCAAAAACGATAACTACTTTGCACAGCGCTTCAGATATTTTGCACGGGCCATTGTGCCTTTGAAAAGGGATTCGGCTGTGTTTGCGCAAGGCCCTTTTGTAGCCTTACAAAATGAGGTGTTTGTAAACATCCAAAACAAAAACAAGGTAAACAAACACTTTTTCGACCAAAACCGCGCCTATGTAGCTATTGGTTACCGCATTAACAAAATGATTGATGTGGAAACCGGCTACCTTAACCAATACATAAAACAAGCCGAAGCCTACACGATTAACCACGTAGCACAGCTGGCTTTTTATACAAGGTTTTAAAGCCTTACCCCGGCCCTCGCTAAAGGAGGGGGAGGAAGAAAAATGTTCAAAAAAGAAAAAGCGATGAGTTCAATTCATCGCTTTTTCTATTAATGCTCCATGCAAATCAAAAAGCCCTCTCCTTTGGAGAGGGTTGGGTGAGGCTCTTACATCCTGCTCACATCGCCGCTTCCTATCTTAGAGCTGCTCACACTTTTTACACTACCTGTATAATATACATCACCAGATCCTACTACCGATGCCTCCAGTTTTTGGCTTACGTTCACCCTGGCATCGCCTGAGCCTGCAACACGTACCGAGGCAGTATTGGTTGTTAAATCCCTTGCGGTATAATCGCCAGAACCGGCTACGCTGATGTTTGAATTATCGGCGGTACCGCTTAGTTTGATATCGCCCGATCCTGCCAGGTTCACATCAAGGCTTTTAACCCAAAGTTTGCCGCTTACATCGCCCGATCCGGTTAGTTTTAGTTTAAAAGAGCCGGCACGCAAACCTTCCCTGAATGATACATCGCCCGAACCTGAAAGTGATACGCCGTTTACTTCTTTAATAGAAACGTAGATCATGATCTTTTTGTGACCGCCATCAAACCAGTGCCAGTCGTTATCGCTTTTGGTGTAAATTTTAAGGGTGCTGCCTTCCACCTCGGTAATAATGCGGCTGATAACATCAGATGGCGCCTGTACCTTAACAGATTCTGTTGATCCCTGGGTGATAACCACATCAAATGAACCGGCAACGTTTACAGAGGTAAAGCCGGATAAATGGCGGTCTTCTGTATTTTGGGTAACCTCGTCGGCCGGGGTACTTGTTTTTGCAATTGTATAGCCTGCAGTACCTGTTATCAAAGCAGCAATCAGTAATATTTTGCTTAATGTTTTCATCTTAATTATCTCTTATGTAGCTATATGACGCAAGTTATTTGGCGAGGTTGCATGGAGTTGTAAAAAAGTTGATTCGGTTGATTAAGTTAAGTAGTTGATTGAGTTAAGTAGGGACACGGATTGATCTGAAAAGAATATCCTTATTCTAACTTATCAACCCAATCCAACTCAATCCAACCCAATCCAACTCAATCAACCACTTACCAACATCTACTCCACCAACACCCCAATATAATAATTAAATGTGTCAACTTCAATGTTATCCTTTGTGGCGCCGTCTAACTCAAAAGGTTTGAATTGTTTGGTTGGGGTGACGAATTTGTAATCGCCGCCTTTTACGCGCACTTTAACCGGCATGGCAAAGTCTTTAGCGTCGGTGCTGGTCCAGCGGGCATAGGCTTTACCTTCCCTGAACATAATCTCGAGGATGGGGAGGGTTTTGTAGTGCAGGTACTGGTCAAATACCGGGGCCAGGTTTATGCCCGCCTCTTTGGTGATGTAATCAACCACCTGGTTGTAGGTAACGGTTTGGTGGTAAAAAGTTTTATTGAGGCCACGCAGTATACCGCGCCATTTTTCATCATCATTAATAATAGTGCGCACCATGTTAAGCATATTACCGCCTTTGTAATACATATCGCCCGAGCCTTCTTTGTTTACGCCATAAGCGCCAACAATAGGCCTGTCATTTGCGATGGCCATGCGGGTGCCGTGTACATATTCCTGGCCGGCCTGCTTGCCGTAAAAGGTTTCTACAAATAACGATTCGGAGTAGTTGGTGAAACTTTCGTGGATCCACATATCGGCAAGGTCTTTTGAGGTGATGTTGTTGCCAAACCACTCGTGCCCGCTTTCATGTATTACGATGAAATCCCATTTTAAGCCCCAGCCCGTGCCAGATAAGTCGCGGCCCAGGTAGCCGTTTTTATAGTGATTGCCGTAAGCTGTACCGCTTTGATGTTCCATCCCCAGGTGATGGCTTTCTACCAGTTTATAGCCATCCTCGTAAAAAGGGTAAGGGCCAAACCAATGTTCAAACGCTTTGAGCATGCGTGGCGCATCAAGCCCCCATTGTGCTTTAGCTTTATCCAGGTTGTAGCTTAGCGGCCAAAAATCCATAGTGAGTTTACCTTTTTCGCCGTTGTATATGCCCTCGTAATGGGTATAATCGCCAATGTTGGCTTCAATATCGTAGTTGTTGATAGGGTTGGCTACAAACCAATCGAAACGGGTGTAGCCATCTTTTAGGTCGGTAACTTTACGTAAACGTCCGTTTGATACATCTTTTAAACCTTTTGGTACGCTGATGCTGATGAGGGCGCTATCTACCTCATCCTCCTGCTGATCTTTAGTTGGCCACCATACGCTGGCGCCCATGCCCTGGCAGGCTGTTGATACCCAGGCATGGCCTAACGAGTCGGTGTTATACTCCACACCGCCATCCCATGGCGCACGCTTGGCAATGGTTGGGTTGCCCGAGTAGTAGACCGTAAACTCGTCCTTACTGCCCTTGCTGATGTTTTTTGGGAAGGTTAAAAACACGGCGTTAAACTCGCGGGTATATTTTAATTCCTGCCCTTTGTAAACCACTTTTTCAATCTTTAGGTTATTCCAAAGGTCAAATTGCAGCTTATCAAAATCACTAACCGCGGTAAACTTAAACAGCACGTTGCCGCTGATGAATTTTTTATCGACATCAAACTTCACATCCAGGTGATAGTAATTGATATCGTAACAAGTCCGCAGCGGTGTGGTTAACGATCCGCGTAAAGTATCGGCCCGGGTAAACTTTTCTTTTACTGTGCCTAATTGTGCCTTTGCCGGCAAAAAGCTTGCACCAGCCATCAAAAGGCCGAGTGTGTATTTAATCATGTTCTTATTTTGCATATTTAGCCCTCTAAATCTCCCCCTGAAGGGGGAGACTTTTTTTTAATTTTTGTTTTTTTTAGCCTCCCCATCCGGGAGGGTTTTGGTAGTATCTCTAAATCTCTGCTGATAGACTTTTAAAACTCTTTTTTAAGCCCTCCACTTCAGGGGAGGGTTTGGGTGGGGCTTCTCAATCCACCAACACCCCTATATAAAAATTCAACTTATCTACCTCAATATTATCCTTATTTACCCCGTCAATATCAACCGGTGTAAACCGTGTAGTTGGGGTAATGAATTTATACTCGCCGCCTTTTGCGCGGACTAAAACGGGCATAGCGAAATCTTTGGCGTTGGCTATCCACCTGGCGCAGAATTTACCTCTTACGGTAGCAAATTCCAGTATCGGCAGATCTTTATAGCGCAGGTATTGGTCAAATACCGGTAACAGGTTTTTGCCCGATTGTTCTGTAATGTAATTTACAACCTGGTCGTAAGTAACGGTTTGGTGGTAAAAGGTTTTGTTGAGGCCACGCAGGATGGTGCGCCATTTTTCATCGTCGTTAATAATGGTACGCACCATGTTGAGCACTACGGCACCCTTGGGGTACATGTCGCCCGAGCCCTCTTTGTTTACGTTATACGGGCCTACCACCGGGCTGTCGTTGTTAATGCCTTCCCTTAAACCAAAGTTGTAATCCTGCCCGGCTTTTTTGCCCCAGTTATCTTCGATGAATAATGATTCCGAATAACAGGTAAAGCTTTCATGGATCCACATATCGCCCAGGTCTTTCCCGGTAATGTTGTTGCCAAACCACTCGTGGCCGCTTTCGTGAATAATGATGTAATCCCATTTAAGTCCCCAGCCGGTGCCCGACATATCGTAGCCCAGATAACCGTTTAAAAAATGGTTGCCATAGGCCGTGGCGCTTTGGTGCTCCATACCCAGGTGCGGGGTCTCTACCAGTTTATAGCCATCCTCATAAAAAGGGTAGGGGCCAAACCAGTGCTCAAAAGCTTTAAGCATAGGTTTGGCATTGGCGCCGAAATGTTTTTTTGCTTTCTCCAAACTGGTGGGCAGCACCCAGTAATCCATGGTAAGTTTGCCTTTTTCGCCCATGTAGGTATCGCCAAAATGTACGTAATCGCCAATGTTGGCAACCACGTCATAATTGTTTATCGGGTTGGCCACAAACCAATCGAATTTAGTGTAACCATCTTTTAAGGGCGTAACCTTACGCAGGCGACCGTTGGATACATCTTTTAAACCTTTGGGTACGCTGATGCTGATGAGCATGCTGTCAACCTCATCGCTCAGGTGATCTTTATTGGGCCACCAGATGCTGGCACCCACACCCTCGCAGGCGGTAACCACCCATGGTTTTTTAAGCGAATCCTGTTTGTAAACAACGCCGCCATCCCAGGGCGCGTTTATGGCAATGGTTGGTTTGCCCGAGTAATAAACCGTGAACTGATCTTTACTGCCTTTGGTAACGGTTTTTGGAAAAGTTACAAACACTGCATTGGCATCGCGTTTAAAAGGCAGTGTTTTGCCTTTGTAAACTACTTTATCTACATTCAGATTAGCAAACAAATCAAACTGCAGCAATGTAAAATCCTGTGTGGCGGTAAACTTAAACAGGTTGCTGCCGCTGATAGCTTTATGGTCGATATCAAATTTAACATCCAGGTGATAGTAATTTATATCGTAGCATGTTCGCGGTGCGGTTAAGTTACCGCGCAGGCTATCGGCATGGGTAAAGGCTTCTTTTTCCTGTAGAAGTTGCGCGTGGGCCGTTAAAGAAAATGCCGTGGTGCTTAACAGGAGCAGCGCGGTGTGGTATAGTTGTTTTATATTCATGTATGATACTGTATCAGTTAAAATAAGTAAACTCTTCTGTTTTGCGGATTAGTAACACAAATTCATGTTTTTGGTTGATGGCAAGGCAGCCATTAGCAGAAATCCACTTGTAATTATGCGGTAAAACTTTAATCCCTTGTTTATTGTAATAATTACATAATTCGCCTTCTTTAAAAACAAACACATTTTCGGTCATTGATAAAGGCTTTTGTTTGCTTATAAATAGTTGTTTGCCTCCGTTAAAGTAATGCCAGTAACGCCCTTTCTTCATCGCATAAAAAAAGGTATTAAATTGATTACCTGCCTCTGTTCCTGCAAATTGCTTGTATATAAACGGAACAGCAATATTACCATTGCTGTAAAGCGCTCCTAATTTACCCCGTAAATTGGCAATAGCCATGTAATTATTAAATGTAAAGCCGGCATCGTAAATGGCAGCCGATCTCGTTTTTTTGCCGTCATTTAGTTCGTAATAAAATTTATGCCCTTCTTTAAAAAAATAAATCTGTGGTCCAACCGGTTCATCAAAAATAAACGCAGCAGTATCAAAACGAGCCTGATAATAGTTAAACCATTTAACCAATGCATCGCCAGTACTGGTAATTATGTTTTTTTTCTCGGTTAGATCAGCCGGGGCCTTGAATGTGGGAGGGATTATATAGTTTATTTGCTTGTCAATTATACCAAATTTCCCGTTTTGTTTTATCAGGGCACATTTGCCTTCAAAGGGATATGCCTGGTCAAATAATTGTTCTGTTATTTTACTTCTGCTAACCGAGTTTATGTAACAATATTTCCCGCCGCTGTAAACGGGAATTATAGAATCATTTTGAGTAAGACTGTATGAAAACCTCTCCAATATATTTTTGTCAAAGGGATATTTTGTGGTGTCAACCTGCGCAAAGCATGTTGTAGATAACAGCAATAATAACCCGGCAAAAAATATCTGTTTTATTTGAATCCTCGTTGTTGTCAAGAAAAATGAGAAAGCAAATAACTTCATCTTACAATGAATAAAATTTAATAATGATGGTGCAGTCAGTCAAAATAACAGCCTAATTTAGCAACATAATTGCTAACAAATAATTTAATACAACACTGTTACATGAAGCAGCTAATAAATAGCCAATGTTAGCTAAAATACGACAGGGAAATGGCGTTTTAAATTTGATATAGAAAGGTAGGTAGCCCCTACGGGGCATAAAAATAAATTTGACATTTTTCTACAAACGGGTAGCCTCTACGAGGCAAGCGCCTTTATTAGTCATGTATCGTCCTAAAAAAAAGTTTACGGTTTTTTTAGATAATCCTGTTATGTATTTGCAGGTTGTTTATGCTGCCTCGTAGAGGCTACCCGTTTGTAGCAATATTTATCTAAATTCTTTTTGTGCCCCGTAGGGGTTACCTGTCTCGGCATTAAAAATCCTATTACATGACGTAAAAAAGTTTAAACGCGATTTTCCTGTAAAATAGGATAAAACCCGTCCCGATTTTATTCATTTTCGTATCATTGCAGCCCTTTTCAATTTTTAAAACTATGGCACATTTTCCGGCACAATATTCTACCCTATCGGCCATTGCATTAAAAAATTATATCGAAGCTGCCTATGGTTTGCAACTCATTAGCTGTAAATTTTTATTGCGCGGGGTAAGCGACACCTATATCATCGAGGCGATTGATGCCAAATACGTACTAAAGATTTACCGCGAACAGCACCGCTCGCACGATGAAATCCAGGCAGAGGTGGAACTGCTTAACTTGTTGAAAGATGGCGGCGCAAATGTAGTTTACCCCATAACCGCTATCAATGGCAGCCATCTGCAAAAATTCAACGCGCTCGAAGGTACCCGCTACGGCATCCTGTTCTCGTACGCCGAAGGCGCCCCGGTTATGGATTTAAACGACGATCAATTAAAAACCATTGGCCGGCAGATGGCGAAGGTGCATAACATTACGTCGGTGGTCCGGCTTAGTTATCCCCGCCGGGAATATAGTATTGAAACTACGCTTATCAATCCCATAAAAAGTTTTGAACCGGCTTTTAATAACCTACCCGATGAGTATGCTTATTTAAAAGATATGGCAGGCAAGGTTGCTCAAAAGCTATGCTCGCTGGATACCGCTAACTTTAGCTATGGCTACTGCCAGTACGATTTTTTGCCCAAGAACTTTCATTTTGATGATGCCGGTAACTTAACATTTTTTGATTTCGACTTTGCAGGTAAAGGGCTGCTTGTTAACGACCTGATGTCGTTCTTCGTCCATTTTTTTATGCATGTATATACAGGCAGGTTAACGGACGATGAAGCCGGCCGCATGTTTGCTGTTTTTGTGGCCGCATACAGTGAAACAAGAGCGCTGAGCGACGATGAACTCAAAGCCATCCCTTACCTTGGCGTTGGCTTCTGGATTTTTTACCTCGGGCTTCAGCACGAACATTTTGATGATTGGTCGAATTTGTTTTTTGGGGTGAAGTTTATTAAGGATAGGGTGGGGTTGATAAAAGTGTGGGTGGATAAGTATTGTGAGGGGGGATTTATAGAAGGCGTGATTGTTTGAACGCTGGCCACGACTCACCCCGGCTACGTTGCGCTGGCCGACCTCTCTCCGGCTGAAGCCGCATAGAGGGTAAGCTTCATTTTTTATTTTGCCCACACCATGCGCGAAGCGGAGCGTCCCGATATTTATCGCAGATGTTTCCGAGCCATGTACTGCATGATAGCTATGCGAGGAAGAAGCCAGGGAACTAAGTTTGGAAACCGTGAAATTAAGTTAATCTACCTGATAAGCGTGATTGAACCTGAAATAGTTTCTGTCTTTTTGCTCACATCAACAGATATAATATAATAGTAAGTACCTACCGGCAATCGCCTTCCGTTCAAGGTTCCATCCCAGGGGATGCCGTAACCAACAGAATGAAAAACCAATGCCCCAAAACGGTTATACACGCTTACAATCTTGTTGCTATAAAAAGCCAGGGCCGAAATTTCCCATGAATCGTTTACACCATCCCCATTTGGTGTAAACGTATTTGGAATTGAGATAGATAGCGGAAGAGGTGTAATAGTAAGAATGCCAGGTACATAACTTATATCATAATTAGGCGATGCGGCTCCGCTGGCTGTTATGATGTATTGCCCTACGGGTGATGTTGTTGCGGCAGTAGTAATAACTATGGGTTGGGTTATTAAATTTGTGGCCGTTTCGCCATTTACAAAGCCTGTGTAACTTACGGTTAAGGCAGGATTGCCGGTCCCAAAAACCTTGGTCTTATTATTAGCTACTATACTTAATGGGGCAGCATTTACATAACTTAACGGCATAATCATGTTAGTGGTAGTGATACCGGCGCTGCTAAGTAATATATTGCCTGTATAATTACCCACTACACTTAAAGCAGATAACCGGATGTAGATTTCACTTGGAGCAATGGTCCCGCCGCTGCCAATAACTACCGTTGGATAAAACTGAATATTGTTTGTACTTACTTCAAAACCAGTTGGT
The DNA here is from genome assembly GCF_051903035.1 of Mucilaginibacter sediminis. Classification (NCBI taxonomy): domain Bacteria; kingdom Pseudomonadati; phylum Bacteroidota; class Sphingobacteriia; order Sphingobacteriales; family Sphingobacteriaceae; genus Mucilaginibacter; species Mucilaginibacter sediminis. Next base: position 3,754,530 of record NZ_CP170602.1, on the reverse strand, counting down.
GGTGTTACTAAAATCCCTGCCGGTAAACCATCGCCAGATACTATGAAACTTATAGACGATGACGCGATGCCATAGATGGTCTTTAATGATGTCAAAGTCCCTGTTGCTGTAATGGCAACCGGTGGTTGAACGGTGATATTTCCACTTGTATAAGTAATATTGTAATTACTTGTATTAAATGTGCCGCCCATGGCAGATGATGGTATTACTGATTCTTGGTATAACCCAACCGGATCAGTTGCTGCCGATCCGGCGCCATAGTTAAGAGTTACACTGCCAATGGTTTCCTGGTTTTGTAATCCGGTTGATGTGAAGGCCATTGATCCGGAAACTCCGTTTAAGGTTGAGCCATAAGTTTTATCAACATCGTTAGCCCGGATAGTTAAAGCTGCCTGACTAATTATGCTATTCGGAACAGGCATGTTTATGTTGGTGGCCCCATTGCTGCTCAAAGTAATATTGCCTGAATAACTGCCGGAATTGGCAACCCCGGTCAACCTGAGATATACAGGTGCAGAGGATACGCTACCCGCTGCACCGATGGTTACTGTATTGGCAAAGTTGACATTGTCAGTACTCACTTCAAAGCCCGATGGCGGTGTAACCAAAATACCCTTAGTTAAATTTTTGCCTGATACCAAAAAACTGATTGATGACGAAGGCGTACCATAGGTGGTGTTTAACGCAGCCAAATTGCCTGAAGATGTTATGTTTGGAGAGGGATTAACCGTAATGGTGAAAGTAACAGGAGAACTATTGCAGCCAGGACCCGCCGAAATAAAATTACCCGGTGATTCAACAGAAGTTCTTACGTCAATTGTATTTATTACCTTATTGGTTGCTGTGTTGATCACCGAAACGCTGTTTGAAGCTTCATTTGCCACAAATACCCTGCTTCCATCGGGGCTTACAGATATCCCATAAGGATTTCCGCCCACGTCAATTGTTTTAATTACAGTATTTGTTGTTGTACTTATTACCGATACCGTTCCTGGGGAAAAATTTGAAACATAAACACTATGGCCATCAGGTGTTACGACTATACCCTTAGGATTAAGCCCCACAGTAATATCGGACAACACGCTGTTGGTTGATGTATTAATAACCGAAACAGTGTTTGACTTGAGATTTGTTACATATAATCTACTACCGTCAGGATTCAATGATAGTTCAAGAGGAAATGGACCCGCTGAGATTGTTGTTATTGTTGTATTTGTTTTTAAATCTACAACAGTTACCGTGTTTGATGAGTAATCCGTAACGTACATTTTGCTACCATCGGGACTTATTCTCGCGGCCCATATATCTGATGTTACGGAAATATTATCCACAACGGTATTTGATGCCGTACTGATAACGGATATGTTGCCGGCATTATGATTTACAACATACACCTTGGTTCCATCGGGGCTAACAGTAACTCCTATAGGATAAAACATTACAGGAATTGTAGCAATAACGGTATTGTTTTTAGTGTCAATCACCGAAACTGTATCATCCACCCCGTTTGTTACATATACTCTGCTGCCATCAGGACTAACTGAAACATATTCTGGTCTGATTCCTACCGGTATTACAGCTACAACTACATTGGTTGCTATATTAATCACAAATACCGTATTATTTTGTATGTGGGCTATATACGCAAATCCTGCCAGTCCCGGCGTAACTGTAATAGATGCTTTAACGGGAGTATCACCCGTGTTGATCGCCGTAAAGGAAGGTATATCTCCTGTCCCCGTTGCAGGCAAGCCTATTCCCGGTGTATTGTTTACCCAATTGTATACACACCCGGTTCCACCAAAATTAATAGCGGTAGTAGCAGATCCATTGGTAACTGTTTGATTTTGGCCCTTTGCTTTAGCAAATAAAAAGAGAAGTGATATTGAAAGATTTAGGTAAAGTATAAATTTATTCATTCGCGCATAATATATGCTAAATATTGAAAGGGGCTGATTAAGGCTAAGTAATTATAGCTTGACACTATGAGTTCAAATATATTCAATCCGTTAGATAAATGGTGGAACTATAAAATTATTTTTAAGAATTCAAACAGGGCAAATACGCCGGCGTTTCCTCTCCATCTTTTATATCAACAAAGAAAATTCACAATAAATTCAACCTGCTGCGCAAATTAAAAGCCTACGCCGTTAACCATGCAGGTGACAAAGCAAAATGATTTTATTGGGGAAAGATGGTGGCCAGCGTATAGCGTAACGGGAGTGAGTCGTCTGCGCCGTGCCATATAGCGCCTGGCTTTCAATCCTATCTCCATAATGCCGTCGCCGGTAGTAAACAAGAAATTAAGCCGTTTTACTTTTTACCAAATCACCAATTCACTAACTCACTAATTCAATAATTACTCCTAACTTTGCCGTCCTATAAAACAAAATACTATGCAATATGATGTTATCGTTATCGGTTCGGGCCCAGGTGGGTATGTTGCCGCTATACGTTGCGCCCAGTTGGGTTTAAAAACCGCTATCGTCGAAAAATATAGTACCCTTGGTGGTACATGCCTTAATGTGGGCTGTATCCCGTCAAAGGCCCTGCTTGATTCATCCGAACATTACCATAACGCTGCCCACACTTTTACCACTCACGGTATTAAGCTGGAAAATTTAGGTATCGATTTTGGCCAGATGGTAAAACGCAAGCAGGAAGTAGTAAATGCCAATACCAGCGGCATTAGCTACCTGATGAAGAAAAACAAGATTGACACCCACTACGGTGTAGGATCATTTAAAGATAAAAACACTATCACCGTTAAAAAGGCCGATGGTACCGAAACCGAGATAACCGGCAAAAATGTAATTATTGCCACAGGTTCAAAACCGTCGGCATTGCCATTTTTAAAAATCGATAAAAAACGCATCATTACCTCTACCGAGGCTTTGTCGCTTACCGAAGTGCCTAAACACCTGGTGCTGATTGGCGGTGGTGTTATTGGCCTGGAGCTGGGTTCTGTATATGCCCGTTTAGGTGCAAAAGTATCTGTAATTGAATTTATGGATGGTATTATCCCAACCATGGACAAAGCCCTTGGCCGCGAACTGCAAAAAGTTTTGACCAAACTGGGGATGGAGTTTTACCTGGGCCATAAAGTAACCGGTGCTACCGTAAAAGGTAAAGAGGTGACCGTTACTTTCGACACACCAAAAGGCGAAAAACAAGAATTAAAAGGCGATTACTGCCTGGTAGCCGTTGGCCGCGTAGCTTATACCGATGGTTTAGGTTTAGATAAAATTGGCATCACCGTTGAAGAACGTGGCCGCAAAATTACCGTAAACGATCACCTGGAAACCAGTGTTAAAGGTGTTTACGCCATTGGCGACGTAATTAAAGGCGCTATGCTTGCCCACAAAGCCGAAGATGAAGGTACCCTGGTTGCCGAAATTATTGCCGGCCAGAAACCACATATTGATTATAACCTGATTCCCGGTGTGGTATATACCTGGCCCGAAGTTGCCGCCGTTGGTCAAACGGAGGAGCAATTGAAAGCTGCCGGTGTGAAATATAAAACAGGATCGTTTCCCTTTAAAGCCAGTGGCCGTGCGCGTGCCAGCGGCGATTTGGATGGTTTTGTTAAAGTACTGGCCGATGCCACTACCGACGAAATTTTAGGGGTACACATGATTGGCCCCCGTGCGGCAGATATGATTGCCGAGGCTGTGGTTGCGATGGAGTTCCGTGCCAGTGCCGAAGATATCGCCCGCATCAGCCATGCTCACCCAACCTATACAGAGGCGATGCGCGAGGCTTGTTTGGCCGCTACCGAGAACCGAGCAATTCATATTTAGTTGCCGGTTGGCAGTTTTGAGTTTGCAGTTAGAATTTTAAAAGCAGGGGCAATTTAGGTTGTTTCTGCTTTTTTGTTTTGATGGAGGAATTGTTTCTGAACCTGAATTAGACGATTTTTTTGAATGGACAGAATTTAGCTGCCGGGGGGGAATTCTAAGAAGCTGTTAAAGGTGATTTGATAAAAATGTTATTGCTTTATACACGCCATCACGTATTAGGATATATATAAACATCCGGTTGAACGCCTGCCACGACTCACCCGGCCGACGCTGCGCTGGGCCACCATCTCTCCGGCTTCGCCGCATAGAGGGTTTTGTATATTATTCTATTGATAACCAATAATTTATAGAATGAAGATTTCCCCAACCCTCTTTGCGGCTTTAGCCGGAGAGAGGGTGGTCGGGCGTAGTCTCGACCGGGTGAGTCGTCTCCGCCATGCTATACGCCGCTGCCTTTCGCCATGCTTTAACGTCCAAAATGGTTTTTAAACAGCTTCTAAAAATTCTTTAATTCGTTAACGGCGCAGCCTTCCTGAACGCCCTTAAAAACAAGCAATGGGTGAAAAATTCCGGTTCAGAAAATATTAGTTAATCCAATTATTAATTGGGATTGTACTTAATGCTGATTTGGAATAGAGCCACTAATCCTTCAAAAATCTGCTTTTAATAATCACGGCAACTATTGCCACAACAAAGCTGCCCGCTGTGCTAAGTATAGATATGATCAATAGCTTTTTCATGGGCTCCCAAAAATCATCGGATAACTTTTGGCGCAGGAGGCTATCTTTCACCTTTTCAATTTTAGCTGATACATACAGGTTGTTTACCACAAAGAAAGTAATGAGCTCATGAATAAAAAGAATACCCACAATCATTTTGACCAGCCAGAAATCTGACCCTGAGGCGGGGCCGTCAGGCGATTTCTTACCATTAAAATCCTCTGTCAATAAAAGTGCGCAACCATATGTGCAAAAAAACGTCAATAAAACCGGCGGGACATTATTAATAATTATCCATATGGTACCCTTTATCTTTTTGTTGAAAGAAATTACCAGGTAGGTTTGATAACTGATGGCTAATAGAAAAACGATACACAATAACAGGCATATCAGTTCGGTATTAATATAATATTTTGCCCGGATGTGGTTAGGCATAAATGTACAGCCGATAACTAATATGAAAGGTGAGAAAAGGGCGATGAGCTGCCAGTAGTTCAAACGTAATTTCATCGGATAAGGTTAAACTAATAAGGCAGCAATATAATCAATATCGCTGCCTTATCAGTTGATGGAAATAAGATTTTTATCTATACCGCTATTACATGTTTACCCTTTTTATACCCAACTGTTGCAAAATAAAAGATGAATAGATAAATAGGGATCAGGATCACATAAGCTGTTTGCGCCGATATTTTATCAACCAGTAAACCATAAATAGGAGGGAATACCGCAGCTCCTGCAATGCCCATTACAAGTAATGAAGAACCAATTTTGGTAAAGCGGCCTAACCCTGAAAGTGCCAGCGGCCAAATAGCAGGCCACATTAATGAGTTTGCCAAACCTAATAAAGCGATGCAGCTAATAGACGCGTATTTGGGTGTAAATAAAGCTAAACAAGTTAAAATAACTCCCAATACTGCCGAATATACCAGCGCTTTTTGCTGCGAAATATAACGGGGAATAAATACGATGCCGGCGATATATCCCAGAACCATACAAATTAGGGTACCCGATGCAAAATATTTAGCCGTAGATAGCGGGATATTGTGTGCTATGCCGTAACCAATTATCGAGTCGCCGGCTATAACTTCGGCACCCACGTAAAAAAACAGGGCTATCACTCCCAATATTAAATGAGGGAATTGCGTAATACTTGTTTTGCCCGAATTTGCGGCAGCTACAGTTTCGTCCTCGTGATCGGTATCAATTTCGGGCAGGCCCGAAAAATAAATAAGCACCGCCAATATGGCTAATACAATCACCATTAATACGTAGGGCAATATTACCCTCGACGCCAACTCATTCAGTTCGGCAGTTTTTTGGGCAATATCTAATTTGGCAAGGTTGGCGTTAAAAGCATCAATGTTATTTAAAACCACTGCGCCAAGCGCTATTGGTGCCAATACGCCGGCAAACTTATTAAATATACCCATAACGCTGATACGCTTTGCGGCACTTTCAGCTGGCCCGATTATAGTGATGTAGGGGTTTGATGCCGATTGCAAAACCGCAAGGCCGCTGCCTTGTACAAACAAGCCAATTAAAAAGATGGCGTAGGTACGGGTTAAAGCAGCAGGGATAAAAATAAGTGCGCCCACGGCTATAATGATAAGCCCTACGGCCATACCATTTTTAAAACCAAATATTTTAAGTAACCATGCCGATGGTTTTGCCATTAAAAGGTAAGCGATGTAAAACGCACTTGCTACCAGGTACGATTCGCGGTTATTTAGCTGGCAGGCTATTTTTAAATAAGGTATCAATACCGAGTTTAACCAGGTTACAAACCCGAAAATGAAGAATAGAACGCCGATGATTATTACCGGACTTACAATTGTTTTCTTTTGTGCCGATATTTCGGGTTTGGTAATGGATGTCATTTTTTATTTAAATCGTTAAGAAGTTAATTAAGTTTCTAAAATAATTAAAAAAGTTTAGCATTTGCAATGTTGATGTTAAAAATTTAACAAATTAATATTTTATCATGGTTTTATTAGTGTTTTTACTAAAATAGACCAATCGGTGAGACAATGGATACGAAAAAAGCCGGATATCACTAAAATACAACAATCCGATTTAAATTCCGAAATTCGGGCGCTTGCATTTTCAAATGAGGATATTAATAGTAAATAACACCCGCATCCCGGCGCCTAAATATGGCGGTACCGAACGTGTTATCTGGTGGCTGGGTAAAGAGCTAAAACGATTAGGCCATGTGGTTACATACCTTGTTGCGCCCGGCTCAACCTGCCCCTTTGCCAAAGTATTGGTTTATGACCCTGCTGTTGACATTAACCTGCAGGTACCCGACGATGTAGATGTGGTGCATTTTCACTTCCAGGTAAATGGGTTTAGCAAGAAGCCTTATCTAATTAACGTACATGATAATCCCGGCTTTGGGCAGCAGCTAAATCGAAACTCCGTATTTGTATCTGCCAACCAGGCATCGCGCTACGGCGGCGAAGCTTTTGTACACCACGGCCTCGACCCGGACGATTACCACAAGCCCGATCTATCAAAAAAACGAACACATGCCCATTTCCTGGCCAAAGCCGCCTGGAAGGTTAAAAACGTAAAGGGCGCTATTGATGTAGCCACCCAAAGCGGCAATAAGCTGATTGTATTGGGCGGCACGCGCCTCAATTTAAAAATGGGGTTGCGGTTTACACCAAACTTAAATGTAAGGTTTAAGGGCATGGTTAATAACGATGCAAAGGCGGCGGTGCTAAATACTTCCAAAGCATTGTTGTTTCCGGTATTATGGCACGAACCTTTTGGGCTGGCTATTATTGAAAGCCTGTATTTTGGCTGCCCGGTATTGGGCACGCCCTACGGATCGCTGCCCGAACTGGTGCCGGCCGAAGTTGGGCTGTTAAGTAGCAGTAAATCGGACCTGGTGAACGCACTTAAGGCGATAAATCAATTTAGCAACCAGCACTGTTACGAATATGCCATGGATAACTTTATGGTACATACTATGGTACAAAAATATCTTAAGTTGTATGAGAGTGTATTAAATGGCGAACAATTGAATTTGGGATTACCAACATTACAGGTTGCCAACACGGTGAAGTATTTGCCCTGGAATGATTAGGCAATGGTGGCTATTTGTTTTTAACCGGCCACAATTTTTGATGTAAATCATTCACCCTTTTGCTGAATTGCGTATCAAACACAGGTTCCGTTTTTCCTCCTTTTTTTAAATCGTAAATGTAAGGTACAATAACCTCCTCATCGCTAAATTTATTATCGTGGTTGGTATCACTGACGGTTTGCATCAAAACCTTGCCCGATTTTTCAATTAGTTCCCAGCTATTCACATTACGATTATCCGGCGAGATTTGCCTGAAATTGTTCCCTTCTTTATCGGATATAAAAAGGTAGTCGGGGTCGTCGCTGTCGATTATACCGTTCCTGTCAAAATCATCAATAACTATCGAATAAAAAATATAGTTGCCTCTTTTTGTTACATTTAATGAAGACGGGGTATCAACATTAGATGAATAGGAGTCAGAATAGTCATACTCCCGGTTAGCATATGAGGTGTTATAACTATTGATGATCATTTTATGCACGGCATCTAACAAATGATATTTTTTGGAGGCTGTATTGTAAAATATGATATTCCAATAAGTTTTTGAGCCTCCCCTGCTTTCAAATGATCCGCCACTATCATTGTTGGCAGCTGGCTTATTTACCAGAGGGTACATTACATTTTCTGAGCTATCTATTAAAACCGGGTCTTCTGAATTTAATACGGCTATAATTGATTTAGCGGGGTTTGCAGCAGTATCAGCATAGTTTTGCGCATCCGTTTTTTGCGACCCGGAATTGCACGCAGAAAAAAGAAGGGCGAAATATAAAGCAAATGGTATTAATGATTTTTTCATGGGTTCAGGTAATTAGTTTTTGATAAATATAATGGTTTTGTGACGAATTGTAGGATTACCCATTTTCAATTGTTTTACTGATCATGTTTAATTTCCGACTTAAGTAAAGGCAGGTGCCGGTGGCGAGCCTGACAGTTTAAAACCTAAGATTGCCGGTTTTTCAGGCTGCTTTTTCTTGATTTTGACCAAAAAAATCTCCTTGTATTTTTTTGAAATTTTTTGTGTTTTTTATGAAATAAATAGTGGATTTTTTGTGAAAAATTTAATTTAATTTGTTTATTTTTAAGTGGTTATGAATTAATTAGGGCGATTTTTAAATGTAAAAGTAAACGGGTAAATTTGTATTGTTCGGGCACCCAAAAAAAGGATTCTACGTTAGTTTTGCACAGTTAAGCAGGCAACTACGGCATTCGAGTTTTATTTATTATTAAACTGAAACGGCAACTTTTGCATGCATTCATTTCATGTTAATTAAAATTCCGAAATTCGCCGCTAATAATTCCGAAATCGAACATCCGATATCCGAAATCAACACCATGCTGCAAATACAGGAAAACGTATCACTTAAAAACTTTAATACTTTCGGCATAGATGCCCAGGCGCGTTATTTTGTGGAAATAGCCCACGAGGATGACCTTGTTGAACTATTTGCCGACCCGCAATGGCAGCAAACCGAACGATTGGTTTTAGGTGGAGGAAGCAATTTGTTATTGGTTACCAATTTTGATGGCCTGGTTATCCGTATGAATATCCGGGGCATCGAACATCGTATTAGCCATAACGATGTATTTGTAGAGGCCGGCGGCGGCGAGGTGTGGAACGATTTGGTAAACTTTTGCGTTGCCCGTGGGTATGCCGGGATCGAAAACCTGAGCCTGATTCCGGGTTCGGTTGGGGCATCACCCATTCAAAACATTGGTGCCTACGGTGTAGAGCTTAAGGACGCGTTTGTAAGCTGCCGAGCTTTTGAAATTGCCACCGGTACGTTTAAAACGTTTAGCAAAGCCGATTGTAAATTTGGCTACCGGGAAAGTGTTTTTAAAAGTGAGCTGAAGGGGCAGTATATCATTGTATCGGTTAAATTCCATTTATCGCTTATCCCCAACATCAATACCCAATACGGTGCAATAGGGCAGGAACTGGCCAGCCGCGGCATTACATCGCCTACTATAAAAGATGTATCGCAGGTGGTATCACATATCAGGGTATCTAAACTGCCCGATCCTACTACTATAGGCAATGCCGGCAGTTTCTTTAAAAACCCGGTAATCAGCCGGCTCGAATTTGAAGCTGTATACACTAAGTTTCCCGATGTGGTTAATTACCCGGCTGCCGACGGACAGGTAAAATTAGCTGCCGGGTGGCTTATTGAACAATGCGGCTGGAAAGGAAAAACCGTTGGCCACACCGGAACATGGAAGAACCAGGCCCTGGTATTGGTGAACCACGGCGGCGCCACCGGAACAGAAGTTTACAACTTTTCGTCGCAAATTATAGACAGTGTGTACGCTAAATTTGGCGTTATGCTACAACGCGAGGTGAATATTATTAGTTAAAAATTTAAATTTTAACTAAATCTTCAATTTTGTTTTCATTTGTTTTCAATAAAAATTTTGCAATAATCTTTGTTTTTATATTCTAAGCAATAGTTGTTTTTGTTGCTGTTAATGGCTTGACAGGCAGGTTGTTGGTTTTGGTGTAAGTGTATAGTTTACACTTGTGTTTGCTTTGCTGATTTTTGGGTCCGCGGCCTGTTTTGTGCTGTATTTAATACAGTACTGGCACTATGCTTGCCTAACTGTTAACACAAAACTTTAACAAAATGACAAAGATTGAGTTTAACACCCTTGTACTGCGCCAGGCAACTTCGTTAAGATCATATGCCTTACATTTTACGCATGACGCAGACGATGCTAACGACCTTGTTCAGGATACAATGTTGAAGGCCATAACTTATTACAATAAGTTTAAAGAAGGTACCAATTTAAAAGGATGGTTATACACCATCATGAAAAATACATTTATTAACAACTATCGCCGTTTTGTTAAAATGAGCACATTTGTTACCAAAAGCGATGAAATCTCTTCGCCAAACCTGGTATTCAGTTCAACAAAAAATCAAGGCGAAGCTAAATTTGTGATGGATGATATTAAAAGAGCTTTAGATAGGTTGCCAGGCGATTATTACGTGCCATTTACCATGTATTTTGAAGGACACAAATACCATGAGATTGCCGATCATTTAGAGATACCTATAGGTACTGTAAAAACCCGGATACACGTAGCACGTAAGCTATTGAAGAAAAACCTGAAAGCATACGATAACGGCATTGCCAAACCCGTTTACGCCGAAAACTAAATTTATAAACTCAACCATATATAAATAAAAAACCCGCTTACCAATGGCGGGTTTTTTGTTTTGAAACATTATGGGTTTCAATTTGTACTTTTGACTAAGCCGTGGCAGTCATCAGAAACTGTTAACACATCGCAATAACGGCTAAATTGCACCTCATGAACAACCGTATCTATTTTATTGCATCCGTTATCCTGATGTTGTTTGTTACCCAACAAAGCCGGGCAGACGAGCCTAACCTGAGGCATATCCGCAGTTTGCTGATGGTGTGCATGAATAACAGCAAAACAACCGATTCACTATATAAAAGCCTGGCGGTAATTAAGAACCCCGCGGGGGTAATTACAGCATATTTGGCTACCTTATCGGCATGTAAGGCCAAGCTCAGCTGGAACCCTTATATGAAGGTAAAGCACCTGAATAATGCCGAGGCAACCTATAAAACAGCCGTAAACGCTGATCCGCATAATATCGAGATCCGTTTTTTGCGCTTCTCCGTTGAGCACAATGTGCCTGGTTTTTTAGGTTTTAACAAGGATTTGGTTACCGACCGCAATGAAATTATAACTCAGCTCGGTAAAAAGAATTATGGTACCGGCGATAAGGATTTAACGGTAGCCATCATCAAATTTCTGCTGAATTCTAAACGCTGTACCCCCGCGCAAAATGAAGACCTGAACAAACGCTTAGCCGAATTAAAGTGAGATACACTTACCTCATCATCAATATATTGACGGTATTTTTTCCGTTTGTGTTATCGTTTGATAAGAAGGTGTATTTTTATAAAAGCTGGAAATATATATGGCCGGGCATGGCTACAACCGGCCTTTTCTTTTTGTTTTGGGATGTACTATTTACCATGAAAGGCGTATGGTCATTCAATCCGCAGTATATTACCGGTGTTACAATGTGGGGTTTACCGTTTGAGGAAGTGCTTTTCTTTTTAACCGTGCCGTTTGCATGTATTTTTATCTATGCCTGTTTAAATTATTATATAAAATGGCAAATAGATATGCGGTTAACCGGTATCATTAGCAGCCTGGTGATTATGTTATCTGTTTTGGGGCTTATTTTTTATTATAATAAGATTTATACAGGAGTTACTTTCGGGCTTTTGCTGATCTTGCTACTGATGCTTCAGTATGTAATTAAAACAGAATGGCTTAGCCGGTTTTACATGGCATACGTAGTTGCGCTGGTCCCCTTTTACCTTGTTAATGGAATTTTAACAGCCATCCCGGTGGTTATATACAACAATAGTCAAAATATGGGCAAAAGGGTAGGGACTATACCCGTTGAAGACCACTTTTACTTAATGGCGCTGTTACTTATGAATATCGGCTTTTTTGAGTACTTTAAAACAAGAAAAAAAACGGATGACCGATCTGCCTGAATATACCAAATCGCAACTGGCCCTGCGCAACGGGCAGGATAAGCCCCGGATTTGGGTGGCCTATAAAGGTATCATATACGATGTAACCGAAAGCCGCCTATGGCGTAATGGCAAACACTACGAGCATTGGGCCGGCCAGGATTTGACCCCCGAGCTTGTTGATGCCCCGCATACCGAAACGGTGTTTGAAAAGTTTGAGAAAGTGGGCAGGCTAAGCGCAGGCCCCCCAACCCCCTGAAGGGGGAGTTAAAAATATAGGCTGCTCTCCAAAGAAACAGCCTATATTTTTAACCCGCAATTCAAAAGTCTTCTCCTTTGAAGAGGATTTAGGTGAGGCTCTTATATCTCAAACTTGGCCAATCCCACAAATTGGGCTATGCGGGCAGCAATTTCTTCCTGTGTCAGGTTTCTTAATCTTTCAGATCCAAACTTCTCCACGCAGAATGACGCCAGGGCCGAGCCATAGATGATGGCGTTTTTCATGCTTTCGAAGCTCACGGTGCCCGCTTTGGCCATATAGCCGATAAACCCGCCGGCAAACGTGTCGCCTGCGCCTGTGGGGTCAAAAACCTCCTCTAAGGGGAGGGCAGGGGCGCTAAATATTTTATCCTCATGGAAAAGTAAGGCCCCATGCTCGCCTTTTTTAATAATAAGATATTGCGGCCCCATTGTTAAAATTTTACGGGCAGCCTTTACCAGTGAAAATTCGCCTGATAGCTGGCGGGCTTCCGCATCGTTGATGGTTAGTACATCTACCAGCTTCAATGTTTTCAGCAATTCATCCAATGCAATATCCATCCAAAAGTTCATGGTATCCATTACAATGAGTTTGGGGCGGTTTTTAAGACGTTCGATAACGCTTTGCTGAACCTGTGGTGATAAATTGCCCAGCATGAGGTATTCGCAGTCCTGGTACGATTCGGGAATTATCGGATCGAAATCGGCCAAAACGTTCAGCTCAGTAACCAATGTATCACGACTGTTCATGTCGTTATGGTACCTGCCACTCCAAAAAAACGATTTCTCGCCCTGTTTAATTTGCAGCCCTTCGGTATCTACATTGTGCTTGTTCAGGTCTTCAATTTCGCTCTGCGGAAAGTCATCGCCCACCACGGCAACGATATTTATATCGTCAAAAAAGTAAGAAGCGCCCAAACTTGCGAAGGTTGCCGACCCGCCGACGATTTTATCCGTCTTCCCGAAGGGGGTCTCAATTGCGTCAAATGCCACAGTACCAATAACTAACAAACTCATGGAAAATATTTTAAATTTTTTTTGCGCAAATATTGTGAAATTACCGCAGAAATTATACTTTTGCACCACTCCAAACGGAAAAATAGTCCTGAGTAGCTCAGCCGGTTAGAGCATCTGACTGTTAATCAGAGGGTCGCTGGTTCGAGCCCAGCCTCAGGAGCCACAAAATCAATGATTTATCCCCACTCTGGCGAGTGGGGATTTTTTATTTTCACACATTTCTCACACATTTTTGAAGTTTTCTCCCAGGGACACTGGGTAAAGTTTTCAATTTTATTTTTTAGCTTGTCTAACTCGTTGTTTTATAGTTGTTTGTTTTGCTTTTTAAGCCTGAAATATGGTTCGAGCTTTTCGGATTCGTCCGGTGTCTCGTTTTTGGAGGAAATAAAGTTTTGTTTACTACTTGCTTAGCCAAAAAATACAATAGATTAAGATATCTTTCAGCATCCGATTTAGATAATTCAACACCTCTTTTCTTAAAGTGAGTAATTATTTGAGAGGTGCTAATAGATTGTTTTAAGTCTTCGTGTATTGTTTTCATGATTTATAAATTATAGTTTGTAAACACTAAAATAAACTGATATTTGAATAGCTTGATGTAATGAGTTCAGAGTGGTAAATGAAAGATGATCGACTAAACTTATACAAATCCCTATTTAAAGGCAGAGAAGATGTGTTTGCTTTAAGGTGGGAGAAAGGTGGCAAAAGCAGCTATATGCCTGCTTATAGTTTCGATCCCAACCGATACCGGCTCCATCAAATGAAAGGCGGCACGTTCCAAACCTTTACCGATAAAACTTACCTGGCGCTAACCGACGACCATTTAATCAAACACCTCAAAGGCGAACAGGTTGTTGGACTGTACCCATTGTTGCAAGATAATACGTCCTGGTTCATTGCGGCCGATTTTGATGAAGCTGATTGGATTGAAGAATGCAGGGAATTTATAAAGGTTTGTGAGGAGCATGATATACCAGCTTATTTAGAGCGTTCACGATCTGGCGAAGGAGGCCATGTGTGGATATTTTTTGAAGAGCCCTACGAAGCATTCAGAAGCAGAAAGATAGTGATGTACCTGCTACAAAAGATAGGTATAGTTTCGATCTTCGATAAAAACTCAAGTTTCGATCGGCTTTTTCCTAATCAAGATTACCATTCAAAAAAAGGCTTGGGCAACTTGATTGCGTTGCCGTTAAACAAAGTCAGTTTAGATAAAGGCAATAGCTGTTTTGTAGATACTGAAACATTACAGCCCTTTGATGATCAGTGGGCATTTTTAAAAACAATCGACAGGATCGCAATAAGCCAGCTAAATCATATCTACAAAGAGCAAACTAATCAGGACGAAATATCTACAGGTTTATTTCAAAAAGAACAGCCCATCACTGGTAAGTTGGCGATTGTATTAAATAACGTAATTTATATTGGCCGCGTAGGTTTGCCTGCTTTACTTGTTGGTTTTCTGAAAGAGGAATTAAACTTTGTCAACAATGAATACCAGATAAAAAAGAATATCAATAAAAACACATTCGGCATAAAACGTTACTTTAAACTACTGAACGAAACATCAGAATCCATTTCAATTCCCCGTGGTTTCATCGGTAGGCTATTGCGTTTTTGTAAAGAGCAACAAATCGACTATACCCTCGAGGATCAAAGAAAGAAAAACGGAGAGGTTAAATTTAAGGGTTCTATAATTTTGAGAGAGTATCAATTACCCGCACAGCAAGCAGCCACTAAAAAGGATTTTGGAATTATTGTTGCTCCGCCTGGCTCAGGTAAAACGGTTTTGAGTTTGGCTATTATAAAAGATAAGCAGCAGCCGGCTCTCATTTTAGTCCATCGTAAACAATTGGCAGATCAGTGGATGGAACGCATAGAATCCTTCCTGGGCATTCCTAAGAAAGAGATTGGTCGTATTGGACAGGGGAAGAACAAACCCGGTAAACACATTACCGTCGCCATGATCCAAAGTATGGAAAAAGCGTTGGACTCATCAGGGTCCCCGGAACTAATGAATGCTTTTGGCACTATTGTCATTGACGAATGCCATCACATACCGGCAGAAACCTATCAGCGGGTTATCGGGAAACTGAATAGTTACTATATGTACGGGCTTACGGCTACACCATTTAGAAAGTACAATGATGGTAAGCTGATATTTATTAATTTAGGTGAGATCATCCACGAAGTTAAAGCGCCGGAGGTAAAAAAACAATCAGGTACGCAGATCATCGTCAGAGAAACAGAGTTATTTGTCCCCTTTAATATCAAAACAGACAAATTCGAAACGCTTTTTAAGATTTTGATACACGATTCGGCACGCAATCAACTCATTTTAAATGATGTGGTTTCGCAACTAAATACCGGTAAGAAAGCCGTTATTATCACAGAGCGGAAAGAGCATATCACTTCTATCCAACAATATTTAAAGCAGCAATATGATACCATTGCATTAAGTGGCGAAGATTCTGACTTAAATAAAAAATCTAAATGGGCTGCCATAAACAAAGGGGACTTTCAAGCATTGATTACAACGGGCCAATATTTTGGTGAAGGAACCGACATTCAAAATATAGAATGCTTGTTTTTAGTTTACCCCTTCGCTTTTGAAGGTAAGCTAATTCAATATATAGGCAGGGTACAACGATCTGAAATATCACCTGTTATCTACGATTATCGCGATCACAAGATCAGTTATCTGGAAAGACTGTTTCAAAAAAGAAGCCTTTACTATAAAAAGCTCGATCAAAATGGCTTAACAAGTCCAGTAGATGACAGTGAAGTTGTAAGCGGTCAAATTAATGAAAACGTTGAAGTGGCAATTGAGCAATTGGAGTTCGGGTTTGGCAGCATTGCTTTTAAACATAAGATTGCCGATTTTAGTGGAAGAGAAGTGGAGTTTGAAATCGAAAACCTGAATATAAGGCCAGAATTTACGGTACTTAAACCATACTTCATCCGATTTCTAAAAAGCACAACGGTATTTATTAATATCCGGGCAACATTTCAACATAACAGGTTGGTTTTTAAATCTGCGTCCTCCAATGACCTTGATAAAATAAACCGCGAGGTTATTGAAAGTGTAAAGTTTCGTTTCTTGAATAAAGAAATCATTAAGCGCGTTCCAGCAGGTGAAGAAAATTTATTGGATGCCGGGCAATTGCAAAGTGGCGGTGAACAACTGATTTATGCAAATGAAGATGACTTATTGGAAAATATCTTAGCGCTTAAGCAATATAAGCACCATCGCCAGCTCCGATATCTTTCTCAAAAACACGAACGAGCGATATTGAAACTTCGTTTTGTATTGGAGCCTTTCTCATTTGTTTTTTTACTCGCCGGTATCAATCAATACCATTTGATTTGGGAAACATTGGATACTGAAGAGGCGACTTATATATGGCATATTGAAAAGTCCGTTTACGAATTGGAGCGGGGTATAAAGCGGATAGATGCGCTGCTTGGACAAATACGGTTGAAAGGCCGGCAGCAATATCTCGAAAACAACCCCGAGAACTTCAGCCGTATTGTTCACGACTATTCCGATGAAACAAAGGGCTTGATAATTTGGAAAGATCTTCTGGAAGAAAAGTTATTTTAAGTTGATTATCGTAATCTTCTACTTCTAATTTGGTGTCTTGCTTATCATTCTTTAAGTTTATCACTAAATCATTTCCGGGTTACTATGGATATTAAAGATTATCAATCCTTGTTAACAGACATAAAGGCAAGAATTCGCAACGCGCAAACTAAAGCGGCTCTTGCGGTAAATGCGGAATTGATTATGCTTTATTGGGATATCGGTAAAACTGTAAAGCAACTTCAAAGCGAACAAGGCTGGGGAGCTACGGTTGTCGCACGATTAGCCAATGATATTAAAAATGAGCTGCCGGAGGTAAAGGGGTTTTCTGAACGAAATCTTTTATTTATGGTTCAATTTTATAAGGAATATGATACCGAAGATCTAATTGTGAAACGGCCTGTTTCACAATTAGAAAATTCTAATCACGCTAACATTGAATTTATGAAACAAGTTGTTTCACAAATTCCCTGGGGGCATAATATTTTGCTAATCCAAAAGGTTAAGGAAAAAAACATACGTCTTTGGTATGTGCAACAAACGCTTTTAAATGGCTGGAGTAGAGATGTTCTTTCATTAATGATAAAGAGTGATCTTCATCTTCGACAGGGAGAAGCAATTAATAATTTTTCAAAAACCTTGCCCAATCCACAATCTGATTTGGTAAAGGAAACGCTAAAAGACCCATACATATTTGACTTTATTACAATTGCACAGCCTTTTACGGAACGTGAGTTGGAAACTGAACTGGTAAAACATGTAGAAAAGTTTCTATTAGAATTAGGTGCCGGCTTTGCTTTTGTCGGTAGGCAATACAAATTAGTTGTTGGCGATCAGGATTTCTATTTAGACCTCTTATTCTATCATCTTAAAATGAGATGTTTTGTTGTAGTTGACTTAAAAAGAGGCGACTTTAAGCCCGAATATGCGGGCAAAATGAATTTCTATTGTTCCGCAGTGGATGACCTAATAAAACATCCGACTGATAAACCTACCATTGGTCTTATTCTTTGCCAAACAAAAAATAAAGTTATGGCAGAATATGCTTTACGGGACATGAATAAACCCATTGGAATTTCGGAATTTGAATTAACCAGATCATTGCCGAAAAACCTGCGGTCAAGTTTACCAACTATTGAGGAAATAGAAAATGAATTAAAAAATGGCAGCGACTAACTGAGCTCAATCGTCCGTTACTACTTTGTGAATATTTACTTTCAAAAAGCAATAGATCATATACGGCTCTCGCCCAAATTTCCAATTCTTTTTAATTTTTCGATGAATTGGTTCGAAAAAAAGCCACTGTGGGGAGCCTCAAAAATCAATGATTTATCCCCACTCCGGCGAGTGGGGATTTTTTATTTTCGCACAATTTTTGAAAATTCACATTTCGTATGGTTGTCAAATACCATGCTTTCCGTCGGGCATGGTGGCCTAAATAATAACTATATTTCGTCGCGTTGTAACGCTGCTGCCGCATGATTGGCCGCACGGGCAGTTAGTGCCATAAACGTTAACGAAGGATTTTGTGTACCGGTTGAAGTCATACAGGCACCATCTGTGACATATACGTTCTTGCAGGTATGTAGCTGGTTCCACTTATTGAGCATTGATGTTTTAGGGTCTTTACCCATTCTTACCCCGCCGATTTCATGAATATCAAGTCCTGGATTTTGCCCACTGTCGGCGGTAATAATGTTTTTGCACCCCGCTTTATCCAACATTTCCGCGCCTTGTATTAAAAAATCTTTTAATAATCGCACATCGTTGTCATCATAGCCAACTGAAATTCGCAATAGCGGTATGCCCCATTTATCTTTGAGATTGCTGCTCAATTGCACCATATTGTTAACCTTAGGAATGGTTTCGCCTTGCATCATCATAAAAACGTTCCACTGCCCGGGCTCACTTATTGCCTCTTTAAACCCTGCCCCCACTGTTGGTCCATCCGTATTATGTCCCCAAGCAGCACGGGTAGCCGTATAAAAAACCATATAACCCCTTAAAAAATCTGTTTCTTGCTTGTACAAATTTCGAAAATTTGGCATCATCACTGCGGTTGGCCTACGTCCGTAATAATACTTATCCATGGGGCCGTCAAAACTTGCCGTTATCGAACCCCGATAATTGTGAAATGCAATATATTTACCCAACAGGCCGTGGTCATTCCCCAATCCGTCAGGAAAACGCTTAGAAGTAGAATTGAGTAAAATAAGGTTAGTATTCAACGTAGATGCATTCACGAATATAATCTTAGAAAAATATTCCACAGCCTTGTTAGTATGAGCATCAATTACGCGAACACCTATTGCTCTTTGCTTGCTTTCGTCATAAATGATGGAATGAACAATGGAATCTGGCCGGAGCGTTAATTTTCCTGTTTTACTGGCCCAAGGTATGGTTGATGAATTAGAGCTAAAATAGCCTCCAAACGGGCAACCCCGCTCACATAGGCTACGTGCCTGACATTGTCCTCTGCCTTGTTGTAAATGAATTTCTTTAGGTTGTGTCAGATGAGCACATCTACCTATAATCACATTCCGGTCGCTGTAATTAGACATTATCCGTTTTTGTATCTCTTTCTCAACCACATTCATGGTCCAGGCTGGCAGAAACTCGCCATCAGGCAGTGTTTCGAGGCCATCATGATTCCCGCTTATACCAACAAAGTGCTCAACATGGCTGTACCAGGGAGCAATATCTTCATAACGGATCGGCCAATCAACAGCAAACCCATCGCGGGCTGGACCTTCAAAATCGAATTTGCTCCAGCGCTGTGTTTGACGCGCCCATAATAATGATTTGCCACCTACCTGGTAACCCCGTATCCAATCAAATGGTTTATCTTGCACATAGGGATGTTCTGCATCTTTAACAAAAAAATGCTCACTTGCTTCGCTGAAAGCATAACAACGCTCTGCAATAGGGTTACTTTCTTTTATCTGAAGTGGCAAACGTCCGCGATGCGGAAAATCCCAGGGGTTCATGGTTGCAGTAGGGTAATCTTTGATATGTACTACGTCTTTACCTCTTTCCAGCAGAAGGGTCTTGAGGCCCTGCTCACAAAGTTCTTTAGCAGCCCATCCGCCACTGATGCCCGAACCGATGACAATTGCATCAAAAGCGTTATTCGGAAGTTCATTAAAATTTACGTTCGCCATGGTGACTTAAGTTTGTCAATGCAAGATAATAACGGAATGCATAAAATGGAACACCGTTTTTACCGATGTAGATTTGCGCTGCCTCCTGTTTCCTATTTTACTTTATCCTTCTAAACGTTAAAGCAAATGAATTTGGCTTTCTATGCCGCCTGCAGTTTATGCCTGGTTAATGTGTTTAACATCAATTATTTGGGTGCTATTAATCATTCTTCAATGCCAGCTCTTTAAATACTTTTGAAGGTATCAAATACAAAGGTTATGATTAACAGGAATAACCCGGGCCCTTCTGCCGGCGGCCGGCGTCCGCTGGAAACGGAGATTCCGCTTTCTGAAAAAGATGAGCAGGCCCGTTGTATGGAACGCATGCGAAAATTGCAAAGCGAAGCGCTTAAACTATGGCACGAATTAAAAGAGAAACGTAAATGAAAAAAATACTCGTACTCACCGATTTTACAGCCAATGCCTCGCACGCGGCGGCGGCGGCGCTTCGTATTGCCGCCAAGCTGGATGCTGGCATCTGTTTATACCATACCTTGCCTTATATTCCGTTGATACCCATCGATAGCGGCGGCCCGTATGTGGCCGAAACGGCCAACATGCTCTTTGAGGATAGTAAAGAACGCCTGATCCAGGAGGCTGACAAATTAAGAGAGGTTTCGGTAATGGTAATGGGCCATTGCCTGTACATTGAAGAAAGAAACGGTGAGGGCAGCCTTGGCGACGTCATCGGGGACCTTACCGAAGAACCGGACATTGAAATGGTGATTATGGGAGGCAGATCCGGGGGCGCACTGGAACATCTGATCACTGGCAGCAACACCGCTGCTGTTATCCGGAAGGCCCGGAAACCGGTGCTTATCATCCCCATGAATGCAATTGTAAACGTGCCGGAAAAGGTTGTTTTTGCCACCGATTTTGGAACATCTGATATACCGGCAGTAAGCTTTCTGCATAATCTGGCAGTGCGGCTGGGTTTTGACCTGGATATTGTTCATATCATCCCTCGTAATGAAGTAGTAACCGGGATCGGTGCCGAGGTTGCCTTTCGAAATTACCTGGTTCGCCATGAGCTCAGCTATAACCAGGTGCAGGAAACAGATGTACACAAGGGGGTACAGCATTACTGCGAGGAAAACAGTGCCAGCCTGTTAGCCATGTCTCATGGAGAACATTCTTTCATTGCCAGGATGTTCGGCCATAGCGAGTCCCGGGCGATGATCGCTGATCAGCGATTGGCGGTGCTGGTTTTCCCACCCGGTTTTAAATAAGCGGGGCGGCATGATGATGGATTTACACCGCTTATTTTAAATAACTGACGAAAAGGCACTTTTATTAAAAAATGAATAAAAACAAGTAATGACGAATATCGGCTATGAAAAGGTTAGTAAAGATAAGAAGAGCCGACGGGAAAATTAATCCGTATCCCTTCCTGATCCTGGTAGCGGTGGTCATGATTATCCTATTTACGGTGTTCCGTTTTATTTTTCGGAACCAGGTTTTTTAACAGGTATACCTGGCCGACAAAGCCGGACGATAACGGCGACGGGCCGTAAAATCTTTATAGCCACCATTCCCTTTTAAGCAGCAGGAAAATAAAAACAAGGCCGAACCAGGCAGGAAAAAGAACAGAGATCAGGAACATGTCCTGTTGCGCAATGCGCACCTTTATTAGTGATATATTTTTTTCCAGGACATTGCCAGTTTAACTTGACGGGACGGGTTCCCTCACTCAAAAATTTCCGGGAAAAAGCCGTCACCCGGAGGCGGTAAATCATAAGGCGATATTTCCTGTGGCCTTTCTTCGGGTTGAGCATATGGGGCCTCCGCCGGAGTGGGTGGTGGTGTGGGCTCAACCGGAGGTTTTACTTCGGGTTGTGGTTGTACGGCGGGCGCTTCTGTGGGCAGCGGCTTATCCCCATTTCTTTTGATGGTCATCGTCTGGATCTTTACAAGTAAAGTAATTGGATTTAAGGCGTTCAATGGGTGATTAGTATCATTATTCCAATTGATATTGATCACCAATAATGAAGCATTTGGCCAATTTTTGGTTATATAATTCAGCGATATGCAATTGCGGCGTTTGCTATGGCCAAAAAGTTCGCCTAAATCAGGAAAGTACGCCAACCAGGTGCTCAATATCGCCCATGGTATTGTATACCGACGGCGATACCCGGAACCGGTTTTCATAAAGCTGTATGTTAATACCCGCCGCCGCCAGTTTTTGGTGCAGCTTTTTTTCAGCCCCTTGCAGGGCAAAGCTTACTATCGGCGATGTTGATTCAGTTGGCGTCATGGGTTGGTAGCCCAGCTTAGGCAATTCCTGTTGCAGTTTATCAAGCAGGGGCTGACGGTACTTTTGTATGTTATCCACGCCGGTTTGCAGCAGGTAGTTTAAGGAGTATATAAGCGCCGGCACGGCGGCATTGCCCAGGGTGCCCACTTCAAAATAATTGCGGGTTTTGTCGCCCTGCACAAATTCAAACGGGGCGTTCCCGGCAGCATCAAAAGGAAAAACATGCGATTGCATATCTTTTAGCTGGCGGTAGCCAAACTGGCTGCGTTTAATTAACGGTAGTCTGTCTTTCCGTACATATAAAAAACCTGCGCCAAAATCGCCCATTAGCCATTTGTAGGTGGCGCACGCACAAAAATCAACACCAAGGGCATGCACATCTATAGGCACCGCGCCTGCTGCCTGTATAATATCCGCGTATACCAGGGCTCCCCTGGCGTGGGCTATGTCACAAAGCGCCTTCAAATCGTGCTGGAAGCCGTTAATCATCGATACCAGCGAAACTGCTACCAGTTTTGTACCCGGTGTTATGGCGGCATCCATATCGGCCAGTTCAATTTTATTGTTTTTGGGCATAACCATTTTTACCTCTGCCCCTTGCCTGGCCATTTCCGAGTATAAGTACAACGAACCATCAAAATGGTAAGCATCGGTAACTATCCTGGCAGCTGTTCCTGGTAAGCCAAGGCCATTTACCACCAGGTTTTCGCCCGCCATGGTACTGGGCACCCATGAAATCTCGTCGGCATCGGCATTTATCAGGCGGGCAAATAAGGTGCGGGCGGTGTTTCTATCCTGGTCAATCGTATCTGCCGCTTTTCCATTCGCCATCCTGAAATCAAGGTAACTTTTGATGTTTTCAGCGCTGCCAATGCTCATAGGATGGGTATAGGCAGCGTTTAAAAATGTTCCTTTAATTGCAAACTGGTCCCTGGCGGGGAGTGGGTTGTCGTTAACTAACCCGGTGCCTGGCTCGTTAGCCTGGTTTTTGGCCAAACTGTTTAATAATCCCGGTGCAAATGGTAGCACGCCCAAAATAGAAAGCAGGCTCCTGCGCGATGGGCTGTAATTATTGGGCATAGATTTTTTTTAAATTGATTGTTTTGCCTATGGTTAAAACCGGTATGCTATCGTGGTAATTCATCTTAAAGCCATCAATTAGCCGGATGGTTTTAAAGTCGAGCGGTTTGCCTTTAATCAGGTAGGTTTGTATTTCGTTACGTACCTGCTTTTTGGGGATGAATTTTGATGCCGCGGCAATATAATCGTCCAAAGTTAAATTGGCGGCAGGGTTTGCGGCATGAATCTGCCGGTTTCTTTTAAATAAAGTCAGCAGGAAATCCCTGATAGAAAGTTTGCCGCCCGAGGCCAGCCGGATTTGGTTATCGAAGTAAAAGGCATAAATGAAACCTCTTTTATAAGGCAGGGTCTGGTAGTTTTTATCAATCCAGAATTTGGCAGCGATGGAGTCATTTGGCGCGTTTTTTACCTGGCTGCTATAATGGTCGTACAAATTGTTTTTATTCATATAACCCAAAAAGGCGGCCTTATCTTGTATGCCCGATTTTACCAGGTTAATCATTGTTACGTAATCATTAAACCCTTCGCCAAACCATTGGTTGTCAAATTCATCGTTGCCAATTTGCATGTTATTGCCAATCCATGAATGCGAGGTTTCATGGGCCAGTACCCGTTTTTTATCGTCATCAAATTTTCCCGAATAGCGCATAACAAAGCCATGCTTCTGGCTGTACCCGGTGGCCCATGGCTTGTCAATTGATAAAAGCGGCAGCACGCTGATGTAATAGTAAGGCGCTTTGTCGTCCTTCCAAAAATCGCGCAGCCCCGGAAAATAGCGCTCAAAAAAGGGTTTAAGCTCGGCTTTTAAGTTGTTAATGGTATCGCTTTTTGATGTAATGGAATAATAGGGGATGCCGTGTACTTTGTAGGTGTTAATAACCAGGTTGGCGCCCATCAGCATCAGTACATCCTGCTCCTGTTTAAGCGTAATGGTTTGTTTAACAGCCGGGCCGGCGCCGGCTGCGGTTGACATAAAATAAGGTAAACCCGCCGGAAATGTATCCCATTGTATGCTTGCCTCCATGGCCGGATGCCCCACCGGGTTTATCATAAAAAACTGGGGCACCAGGTATAATATATTGGGCGTTATCAGCGGGCGAAACAGCTCATCAACTGTTGCCCGTTTGGGGTTGCCAACCAATTGGCCGTTAATGGTATAGCTTATTTTCGTTGGCCCCGCGCCGGTATGGTAAACCGTTATTTTCCTTTCGCGTGGTGTAAGCTTTATTTTGTCTTTAGTGTTGATATTTTGCAGCACGTTAAAAATCTCCTTTTGGCCGCCAAAATTGAGGTCGCCGTAAATAAATACGGTGCTATCTTTGTTTGCGGGCATATAGTCGAGGCTTACCTGCAGGATGGCCGATTTTCCGTCCCAGCCAAGATGATAGGCTAATGGCGGGGCTGTATTTTTATTTTGTGCTTTTGCAAAAAGGGAAATACTGCAAAGAAGATAAATTACCGGTAGCAATCGGGTCATGGGCTGTTTCAATATCTGGCTACAATATATAAAATTTGCACCGCATTAAAATCACAGCTCATTGGAGAGGTAGGGGGGAGTCGTAAACAACCCCGTCCTCATTGGCTGCCCATAAATTAGGCGCTTACAGATATAAAACCCGATATTGAACAATAAAAATAATACGATGGAAATAGCTCCGAATACAACGCTTTTTACCACTAAGCATTACCATAAAGCAAGTGTTCTTTTTGTTGCGATGAAACGGATGGTTTTAAGCTTAGCATTCCTGGCACCTTTAATAGCACAAGGCCAGCAAATTCAGCCTGATACCGTTGGCGGGTATAAGCAGGTTTGGGCCGATGAATTTAATAACGAGGGGGTGCCCAATCCCGCCAACTGGAAGTTTGAGCAGGGTTTTGTACGCAACCATGAAGACCAATGGTACCAGGCCGGCAATGCCAGCTGCCACAACGGGTTGCTGGTAATAGAAGCTAAAAAGGTGCACCTGCCCAACCCTGCGTATGTGCCTAACAGTACCGACTGGCAGACCAGCCGACCGTTTATTGAATATACATCGGCCTGTATGAATACCGGTGGCCTGCAAAGCTGGCAATATGGCCGGCTGATTATGCGCGGCCGGATAAATACCGATTTGGGCTTATGGCCGGCCTTCTGGACCTTAGGCCTTAACAAGCCCTGGCCATCAAACGGTGAAATTGACATTATGGAATTTTACCAGGATAAACTGTTGGCCAACATAGCTTGTGGCACCGATGTACCCTACCAGGCCAAATGGTACAGCAATATCAAAAAACTCGATGAATTTGAGCCCGGCTGGAACCAGCGCTTTCATACCTGGCGAATGGATTGGGACGAAACATCTATTAGCCTGTATGTTGATGATATATTACTTAACCACGTGGCTTTAAAAAACCTGGTTAACCAGGACGGCAGCAACTTTAATCCGTTTAAGCAGCCGCATTACATCCTCCTAAACCTGGCCATTGGCGGCGATAACGGCGGCGAACCATCGGCAACCACTTTTCCAAAGCGGTTTGAGGTTGATTATGTGCGCGTGTATCAAAAATACAAAGCCGGATAACCAGCTTTATCAATATACAAGACAGTTCATGACGGTTTCACCGTTTCAACACGTATTATTGTGTAAATAATTATAAAACCAAAGTCTGAATTTTAATTGGGTTGATACATGGCTATCGGGGCCGCAATGGTTGCGATAGTTGGCACTTATTGCATGGGCAATAGGTTATGCTGGTGTGTACAAACCAAACGGGTGGTTTTATTATTGACATTATTAACCTTTGTATAACTTATACCCCCTTCATGAAAAAGAGTTGCCTGTTCGCTTTTAAAAGTATTACACTGGTTTTCGCCTTAGTTTTTTTCGTTTATCCTGTTAATAAGGCAGCCGCATTTACCATGCCGCTAAAGGCCAATCCCGCGGCCAGCATTGATAACCTGCAGGTAGAGTATACCGACAAGCCAATAGGTATTGATGTGGAAATTCCCCGCTTTAGCTGGCAAATGAAAGCACCGGCAGCGGCAAGGGGCTACATCCAGTTATCCTATCAGCTTGAAGTAAAAGATGGCACAGGTAAACCCGTTTGGAACAGCGGGAAGATAAACAGCAGCAAATCATCGGGTATTGAATATGCGGGCAAAAAGCTTAAAGCTGCCACCCGTTACACCTGGAAAGTTACCGTTTGGGACCAAACAGGTGCCATGTTAACCAATACATCCTGGTTTGAAACGGGCTTGATGGATCCCGACCCCAAATTATTGGCCTGGGACGGCGCCACCTGGATTGGCGGCGGCAACAACGATTTGGTTTTATATTCCAAATACCTGCCCGTTTTTAATATGAATTACAAACTGGCCATTGCGCCCGGTAGCACCCGTGCAAGCATCATCATGGGTGCCAATGATGCCCGGTTAATGGATAAAAACAAAAATATTTTCCAGGTTGAAAATAAACTGAACGAGAGTTATTTTAAAATCGAGCTGGATATTTCAAAGCTGGGCAGCGCCGGTACGGGTAACGCCAAAATTAACATATACCGTAGCGGTTATACCGGCAATGATACCGCTACACGGGTGCTAAAATCGTTTGATATTAAAACAAGCGTAATTAACGAAGGCAATAAAAACAAAGAGCACCGTTTTGCAATCAATAACGAAATGGGCACTTTAACCTTTAGCGTAGACGGCGACTATGATTTCCTGGTAGATAATGATAAAACCCCTGCCGCCGCCCAGCCTGTTTTTCCGCCCCGCGGGCCGCACCGGGCGGTAATAACCCTTAACCCGCTGGGCGCGCGTGATGTAATCTCGTTCGGTTTGCTTTGCGATATTGGTTATGCCGTGGATGCCGGGCAGCAGGCCGCATTTTCGGGGCTGGAGGTATCCAACGCGCGCAAACCGGGAAATACCTTGTTTAAAGAGGACTTGTCGGCACAAAATTATGCGGGTATTTATAAATCTTTCATAGGCAGCGGTGACATCAGTATAAAAAACAACCGCTTCCTGGTTTCGGGCGGTAGCCAGGGTGTTTTTGCGGTGGCCGACCCAAGCCATAACTCCATGCCCATGCTACGTACCCAATTTGAAACAAACAGCAAAAAAATTGCAAGTGCCCGCCTGTATGTTACAGCCCGGGGCATTTATGAGGTTTACCTGAATGGCAAACGCGTAGGTAACGATTACTACAACCCCGGCCTAACGCAATACAATATTACCCACCTGTACCAAACCTATGATGTTACCGCCATGGTTACCAACGGGCAAAACGCCATAGGCGCTATGCTGGGCGAAGGCTGGTGGAGCGGCTTGTTAAGCTATGGCACCATCTGGAACCACTTTGGCGACAGGCAATCGCTACTGGCCAAACTGGTTATTAAATATGCCGATGGTTCAAAAAAAGTAATTACTACCAACGATAAAGATTGGAAATATTACAACAAAGGCCCCATAGTTTACAGCAGCCTGGATATGGGCGAGGTTTATGATGCATCATTAGAAGCCGGAATAAGCAACTGGAGCACCATCAATTATAATGATAACGCATGGCAAAAGGCGGTTAAGGTACCGGTGGATGGTACCGCTTACTCGGGTGTATCCTATGATTATTTTGGTCATAAGGACGATCTTAATTATGATAAGCTATCGCTGATTGGGCAAATTGGCCAGCCCGCCGGCATTTACAAAACACTTACCGCCCAAAGTATGCAGGAAGTACGCAAAGGCGTTTATGTGTACAACATGGGGCAAAATATGGTGGGCGTGCCCAAAATCTATATCAAAAATGGTAAGGCCGGTAAAAAGTTATTGTTGCGTTATGCCGAAGTTTTATACCCGGCCCTCAAAGAATCGGGTAAGAATGTGGGGATGATCATGACCGAAAATTACCGCGGGGCCCTGAGCCAGGATGTGTATACCATGAAGGATGGTGAGCAAACATTTCAGCCGCACTTTACATCGCACGGGTATCAGTATATTGAAGTTACCGGGGTTGATGAACCGCTGCCGTTAAGCGCCGTGCAGGGTTTAGCCATGAGCTCTATCCACAAGCTAACGGCCGATTATGTCACTTCAAACCCTAAAGTGAATAAGCTGTGGTCAAACCTTACCTGGTCAAACATCGATAACTTTTTAACCATCCCTACCGATTGCCCGCAGCGCAACGAGCGCATGGGCTGGTCGGGCGATATCAGTATTTTTTCGCGTACAGCTACCTACCTGTCCAACAGCGACCAGTTTTTAAGGCGGCACCTTTTTGCCCTGCGCGATTTGCAAATGCCCAACGGAAAATTTACAGATATTGCCCCGGTAGGCGGCGGTTTTGGCGGTGTGCTTTGGGGCAGCGCGGGTATCACTATCCCCTGGGAAGCATATCAGCAATATGAGGATGTTGCCTTGTTGAAAGAGCATTACCCGGCCATGGCCAGGTACATGAGCTTTATCGACTCCACCATCAGCAAAAAAACCGGCCTCAGTTCCGATTCGCAGTTAGGCGATTGGCTTGGCCCGCAAAACAACCAGCTGGGTACCGATTACCTGGTAACGGCTTACCATATTTTCGATTTGGGTATTATGGTAAAGGTTGCCATCGCTTTAAACAAGCCCGAAGACGCTGTAAAATACCAGGAAAGATATATCGAACGCAAAGCCTTTTTTAACAAAACCTTTATCAATGCCGATAAAAAAGCGATGGGACTTGTTGGTCGTGGAGCGTTTGATCCGCCGGGCACCAAGCAGGAATTTAAAGTAGCCGATATACAAACTGCTTATGCCGTTGGGTTATCGTTAGGGGTTTTTAACGATGAGAACATTCCTTATATGGCCAAGAACCTGCAGGCAGTTGTAGAGCGCGAAAACAAGGACGATGGCGGTATTACCCGCCCTAAATACTCCCTCATGACCGGCTTTATCGGTACGGCCTGGATCAGCAAATCGCTATCCGATTACGGGCACACCGACCTGGCCTACAAGGTGCTGCAAAACAACCATTACCCCTCATGGCTATACGCAATTGACCAGGGCGCAACTACCATATGGGAACGTTTGAATGGCTATACGGTTGAAAACGGCTTTGGCGGCAACAACAGCATGAACTCCTTTAATCATTATTCCTTTGGTGCCATTGGCCAGTGGATGATGGCCTACTCACTGGGCATCCAGCGCGGCGAGGTTGGTTTTAAAAACTTTATCCTGCAACCCGAGCCCGACCCAACCGGCCAGATGACCTACGCCAAAGGCTACTACGATTCGCCCTACGGCAGGATAAACAGCAGCTGGAAAATGGCAGGTAATACCCTAACTTATACCGCAACCGTACCGGCAAATACCAAAGCCACTTTATACTTACCCGCTCCGTCAGCTTCGGCGGTAACCGAAGGCGGCAAACCCGCTGCAAAAGCAAAAGGCATCAAGTTTTTGAAATATGCCGATGGGAAGGCTGTTTATGAGCTGGCGTCGGGGAGTTATGCGTTTAATGTGGTGAAGTAGAGGATGGAAATAATGAAAGCAAAATTCATGCTGGTTGCGCAAGTGGTATTAAGTATTATACTGGCAACACCCATTACGGTTTCTGCACAAACAATTGCCAAACATCGCCTGATTGTTATTACCGACATCGGAAACGAGCCTGATGATTTTATGTCGATGGTCCGGTTAATGCTATACACAAATCAAATCGACATCGAAGGGCTCATCGCTTCAACATCCATTCATCAATCAAAAAAAGTTAGCCCGCAACTCATTGAAAAAGTTATTCGTAGTTATGAGAAGGTGCAACCTAATCTTCTAAAACATGAACCCGGATTTCCGACAGCGCAAAAATTATTAAGCCTGGTAAAAAGGGGGCTTCCGGTTTATGGGATGGAAGGCGTAGGAAAAGGTAAAGATTCGGAAGGGTCGGACTGGGTGATCAAAATGCTTGAAAAGAATGACAGCCGCCCTTTATGGGTGACTGTTTGGGGCGGCCCGAATGTACTGGCGCAGGCACTGTGGAAAATCAGGGAGACTAAAAGCGAAGGGGAAGCAAAAAGGTTGATAAGCAAGCTCAGGGTATACACGATTTCGGACCAGGATAATTCGGGGCCATGGATACGCAGGAATTTCCCTGGCCTGTTCTACATCGCAAGCCCGGGAAATTATTATGCGGCTACATGGTCGGCCATTTTAAGGGTATTTCCCGGCGCCAACAACGAAGTTGTGAGCAATGATTGGCTTATGCAAAATATCCAGCAGGGACATGGGCCGCTGGGGGCAATTTATCCGGATGTATCTTTTGGCATGGAGGGCGATACCCCGTCCTGGCTCTCGCTGATTCCCAATGGACTAAACAACCCCGAGCATCCAAACTGGGGAGGCTGGGGCGGACGTTATGAATTTTACAAACCGCCCTTTGACCCCAAGCTGAAATGGATTGTTCCGCTGGAAGAAGAGACGAGACCATTTTGGACAAATGCCGAAGACGAATATACACCCTGGGTGCAAGGCAAATGGGGGCGTGCCATTGTAAAAGACACAGGTACATACAAAGACAACCATGTAACCATTTGGAGATGGAGAGAAGAAATCCAGCATGATTTTGCGGCAAGAATGGCCTGGTGCAATACGGATTATAAAGCTGCCAATCACCCACCGGTTGCCAAACTCCATATGCCCGAACAGCTCACGGTAAAATCCGGCGAGACATTTAGTCTTGACGGCAGTGCATCCTATGATCCTGATGGAGATGCCCTGAGTTTTCACTGGTTTCAGTACCGGGAAGCGGGAACGTTGCATGATACAATAGCGGTTACTCCGGCAGAAAACATGTCTGTCATTCCGGAACTAAAAGCGCCGGAGGTAGGTAGTCTGCAAACTACTCACTTCATTTTGAAGGTTACCGATAAAGGAACGCCCCGGCTAACCCGGTATAAAAGAGTAATTGTAACCATTCTTCCAAAGTAACGAACGATAACAACAGGACATTTTTTACAGTCAATAATAGTTGAAAAGGCAAGGGCGAAAAATTTCATTTTAGCTTGCATCCAAAGGCCGCGGTTAATGCGGCCTTTTGTTTTGTGCGGTGTCCGTTCGCCCGGTTGGGTTGGGGTGAGGTTGGATAGGCGGACAAGGTTTTGACTGGGCTTATCTCCACCATGTCATTGCGAGGTACGAAGCAATCTCCGGGCTGTGCATGGTGGCTATGCATGGCGTATACTTAGTATGCGGACCACAAGGGTGGACCCTTGCGGTAGCGGAGGGGGAAATGTGCGATTCCCCTCTTGAGAGGGGCGGAGGGGTGTGTTTATACACGCGCAATGAAAACGCGGAAAAACACACCCCTGCCAACGCACTTCCCATCCCGCCCCCTCTCGAGAGGGGAATAAGAAACATATTTGATAATCAACAACTTATATGGATGATATTATAAGGTGCGAAGTAATCTCCGGGCTATGCATGGCGTATACTTAGCATGCGGACCACAAGGGTGGACCCTTGCGGTAGCGAGGGGAATCTAAAAAGTATCACCTATTTATTTAAAGTCAAATTTCAGCCGAGAGATTTATTGACTTTTAACTATACTTTATCAAAAAGCAAACTCATTTTGACTATCATATTAATATGCGCATGCTAAGAAGAATTCACAATAAATATTTGTTCGGATAATATATATATATTTGAATTTGGCTAACCCTTATGACTGTCTTTGTTGCTTTTATCGGGTTTTCTGCATAGTAAAATAATTTATGAACCCATTTGCTTCTAAACCGACAGTATCAAAAAGATCTGCAAAAAAAATATTGGCGAAAGACCTTATCGCACAGTTAAAAAAAGGAATACTTCCGGCGGATATAAATAAAAACTTTCTTTCGAGACAAATTAGGTATACATTGACTCACCAGGAGGCAGACCGTATCATTAGTCAGTTAGATGAAAGTACCTATGAGTTTGTTTTCGGAAAGCCAATCGCAGACGGATATGAAAATTTCACAAAAGAACCTGGTGTGCATGTCGAAGATCTTAATGCAGAGTTATTGTGGATTGGCCGTACTATAGAAGAATACGCAGATGAATTGACCCACTTCGTCTCGTTGGAAAAAGAATATTCACGCTGTTTATTATTGGGAGATTATAAAAAAGCTGGTATTATAATCGACCAAATTGAACAATCGATTTCCTATTCTAACTGGTCATTACAACAAAAGTTAATCATTGCTGAGTTCGAAAAAGGATTTAAAGCAAATAAAAATCTTTTAAGTACCCTTTTATCGGACGATAATTCGCTGGTGACGAATTTTATAAGCAGTTATACGAGTATCCGTATAGAAAAAAACATATCGCCCCTGCAATATGACAATATACTCAAAGATTACATGGAAGCCGTTGATAAAAGCCTTCACGATTTCATTCGGGTTAAAGTTGACTTCTTTAAAACATTTGCCTACGAGGGCTACAGCGCCATTCTCAATTTAGAAAGCCGCCAGTCTATTATTGATCAATTCCTAGCTTTTAAACAGGTTGCCAAATTATTATTGTGTCAAAAGGAAGTAGTTACAAAACATAAAATCGGAACCGTTAAGCAAATAGTACGCGAATTGCATTCTTTGATACCAAGCGACGAGAGTTTAAGAGTTCTTGGTTTGATGAGCGATATTTTACCTGGGTTTATTCCCGCTGATCGGCTTTTTTTGGATTTGGCTGATAGTTATACCGTCGGTAATTACAAATACGTTGTCGAAATAGCACCGGATTTTATCCGCGCCAATCCGTCGTCCTATCATGCGATACTTTTATATGTGAAGGCCTGTGTTAATACAGGTCAACGTTGTATTCAATTTAATAAAGCGGGTTGTATTATTGACCAGCTCACTTTCCACTTATGTAAGGTTTTAAAAAAGGATGACGAGTTCTCTTTTGAGAGTTTTGCGGACGCTTACAAATTTGTTCACCAATTAGGCGATCATCCTTTAGCGAATGGTTTTTTTTACCTTTTAACCCAGGAATTGCCATTTCGTTTCGACGCAGAATGGCAAATCAATTTATTCAAATTTTATGTCTGTTCATCGGTTACGCTGAACCCCGTGCTAAATCAATTTTTGTTACCGGATGATCGACAGAAATTTTTTGATAAGCTTATTGGGGAAAAGACTGAGTCACCCACCATTTCGCTGATCAGAACTATTCAAGCGACTCCGGTACAAGTTGAAGATTCAAATTTATCTGTGCGGGCGCTTAAATACTTAGCGATTACACTAAGAAATAAGAAACAGTTTCAGAACGCCTTGCCATTATACGACCGCATTATTTCGAGCGAAGAATATCACGAAATGTCGAGGTATTCGCATTACAAACTTGACATTTTAATAGGGAAATATCATTGCCTGTTTCAGTTAGGGGACTACAAGGCTGCAATGGAATTGGCCACATCAACCCTGATCCAAAATGAGAATTTTCAGGAGCGTTTTTTCGTCCCACCGTTATTGGAAGAACTAACCGGAGATTATGGAAGTCAGTTGGCCGGCAATATTTATCTTCCAATTTACCTGACTTTTTATCGCGGAAACATTGAAAGCTACGATCTATATGTCGCTTTCGATAATTATTTAGACAGCAAGCAGGTGGATCGACCTAGCGCTTACATCAAACAATTAGAAGAGTATACCAACCTTGACATTTGTTTCTTAGAGAAAGTATGTACCCATGATGTTCTTCATTCTTCGCCTGCGTTTGAAAACCAGGAAGAGTTAGATTTAGAGCGATTAGAAATTTGTAATTTCTTATTAGGTAAAAGTAATAATACTACGGCTATTGAAACTGAAATATCTGAGTTATGGCGAAAAATTTTAGTGCGAAAAGGGATTAAACAAATTAATTTCAGTAAAATATATGTAGATGTCCCAGGTTTGAAAGATTTACTTAGAGGACAGCTCAGAGAGAATTTCAACCGAAATATTGAGATTGCTGCTTTGCCGCTGGACCAATTACAGAAAATCGTCGATTCTTTGGGCAACATATTGGTCTACTATTTAGAACGTGATGATGATCAGGATATGCCTGTCGATCAAAATGACCAACAAAAGGTTGAAGAAAACATCAAAAACCTAAAACTGACTAGTTATAGTCGCTTTCGACATTTTAAGGAAGCCTTTTTGAAAATACGCGATCAGTTTATTGAAAATAAGGATCATGGATTAGATACCTATTTAAGTATGCGTATTCGGCATGGCACGTTATTGGGTCAGATCAGGAGCGTTTTTGAAACTCACAATCTGATTACCGTAAAAAATGAAAGCGGAAACGAGTACTTCCCGAATGAGTATTGGATAACACGGTTCGACCAGCCAGAACTGAACGATTTACTGAATGAAACGTTGGGTAAATTTTCGAAGGCAATTGATGAATTAGCCGAACGCTTAAAGGCGGAGACGATACAAATTAAAACAGAGGCAAGCAAAGTTTCCCGCGGTCTATTCGATTATTCTTATTCTGAAGATGAACTACTAAAATTATTCCAAGAAAAATTTGGCGCAATAAAAGATTTCGAGGCGTTTATGGAGAGCGGTATTGAAGAATTATGGGCTAAGACAGAAGTTGGACTTGCGGAGATCAAAAAACACCTCAATGGTGAGATGGTCTCCAAGTTAGAAGCCATCTTCAACGAAGCCGAAACAAAACTATGCACCTTGTCTTTTAAGGAAACCGAACCTGCGCATGAAGTTTTGCAGGATCTAATTTCTACATTGCGCAAATGTCAAACAGCTATAACTGTCGAAATGGGGAATATTTCAGAATGGTTTAATCGCAGCAAT
This sequence comes from Mucilaginibacter sediminis, assembly GCF_051903035.1. Classification (NCBI taxonomy): domain Bacteria; kingdom Pseudomonadati; phylum Bacteroidota; class Sphingobacteriia; order Sphingobacteriales; family Sphingobacteriaceae; genus Mucilaginibacter; species Mucilaginibacter sediminis. Next base: position 3,719,220 of record NZ_CP170602.1, on the reverse strand, counting down.
AAAAAGATCATTGAAGAATTTGATTTCAAATTATTGATCGATTCCAATGTAGACACCCTCCAAAATGTTAACCCGTTATTTGCCGGCGCGGAAATTATTAAACGGGAGGACTGCGATCTTATCCTTGACGGTGACCTGTTTCCACATTTTACAGATATATTGTACTATCTACTGGAAAATGCGCTTAAACATAGTAAACTGCCTTCGAGTGAGCTATGGATTAAAATAGAAGTATTTCAAAAGGATGATCGTATTCATGTTAAAGTGAGTAATAACATTTTGGACGACGACGGTCATTTGGCCACTACGCGCAGTAATATTGCCGCGACCAAAAAGAAGATCGAGTCTGAAAAAACCTATGAAGATATCAATAAAGAAGGCGGAACCGGTTTCCCAAAGATCAAAAAAACCTTGAAACATGATGTTAAGCGTAAGAATTTCACCATCGATCTTGATCTTTTAATGGCTGACGGTAAACCCTATTTCTACACAGAAATATCTTTTGAAACTACAAATTTACCAATTATCAATAAATGAGGATACTATTAATCGAAGACGATCCTAAAAAGTTAAAAGCTCTAATGGAGTATGTGGACGCCGAGTATCCTCAGCACGAGTTGGAAACTAGAATGTCGTATCAATCTGGCTTGAAAGCTATTTTAACCAACAAATTCCAATTGATTTTGCTGGATATGCAATTGCCAAATTATGATATCAAATCTGGCGAAGACGGCTATAAGCACCGTGCGGTCGCAGGTAAAGATATTCTTCGGGAAATTAAACGTAAAAATATAAATTGTAAAGTAATCATCATCACGCAGTACGACTCTTTTACGGAAAATGGCCGTATCTCGTCGTTACAGGAATGGCGCAATGCGTTTACTAAAGAATTTCCAAATCATTATTTAGAAATCGTTTTTTACAAACCAGGTTTGTCTGCCTGGAAGAATCGTTTAAAGGAACTTATCACCACTATAACATGATTAATATACTTGTGATCGATGACGACAAAAAAAAAGTCGGTAAGATCTCTGATTTTTTGAATACGATCCCAAATTGCATATTTGAAGTGGCACCTGATCTGGTGTCAGCACGCAGGTTACTTCAAGAGCGCTTTGCTTTGGCTATTATAGACATGAATTTGCCGGAACGTTTTTCCGACGACCCCAAAGAAAGTGCAGGTATGGACTTTATTTTGGAAATTAAAAAAAGTAAACGGCTGAAACTTCCAGAACATATTATTGGTTTGACCGAGCTTACAAACTTCAACGAAAAATACAAAAGTATTTTAGAAGAAAATCTTGTGTCGTTAATTAAATACGACAGTTCAGCGATCAATTGGCAAACCACGATCAAAGTTAAAATCGAGGAAATCTCAGCACAAAAGGCAGGGGAAATGGCAGAAAAGTCATATGGATGTGATGTTGCATTTGTGACAGCATTGCTAACACCAGAACTGGAAGCAGTCCTTAAACTACCTTACAACTGGGAAAAGTTAAAAATTCCAAATGATTCAGCCAACTATTCGATTGGTAAATTGATGCTGGATGATGGCAGAGCAATGAACATAGCTGCGACTCATTTGCCGCAAATGGGAATGGTAGCCACAGCTACAGCTTGTACTAAACTCATTGAGCACTTCAGGCCACGCTACATGATCATGACTGGTATCTGTGGCGGTGTTGAGGGTAAAGTTAATTTAGGAGACATTATTATCAGTGATATGTCCTACGATTTAGATAGCGGGAAGCTTTCCGATAAAGATGGACAACCCGTGTTTGAGCCTGATTATCGTTCCATTCAACTCGACGCCGGTTTGAAGAATGCATTAATGGGTTTGACCACAGATAAAAATATTTTACGCGAAATCAAAGACCAATGGCAGGGCGATGCACAATCGGCTGAATTAAAGTTACACATCGGTCCTATGGGTTCAGGCGCCGCCGTAATTAGCCATGCCGGCTATATCGAAGAAAAAATGAAGTATCAACGCAAACTAATCGCCATCGATATGGAAACATATGCGGTCTTTTATGCGGCACAACATTCAACTGATCCAAAACCAACAGCGTTATCTATCAAATGCATATCAGATCATGCAAATGCGCATAAAAATGACAATGTTCAAAAATATGGTTCTTTCATTTCTGCCAAAACCGCTGATCATGTTATTAGAAACGTTATTGCACATATGTTAAATTAACAAATCGCAAATGTTGCAGGGCGGTTGGAATTAGGTAAGGCGAAGATTCCGTCCCCGCGCTGGCGCACGCGTGTCGAGTGTGCCCCACATGCAAATCACGATTTTATTGTGACCCTAACCCCTCAACTCCCCGCAACTCCCGTTAGCGATTGAAACGTATACAGGCCAGGCGGCTAAGGCCTGTGTAGTATGAGTGTAAAGCGCGGGCCGCAGGCAACGGCGGGAAAAGAATCAAGAGGCGAGACAAAATGTTCGGTAGGTAAGGACGAAATTATTTCCTTTGTTTTCCGGTGGTAAAAAAGTTCGTTAATAGATGCTTCCTTCGTCAGCATGACAAGGGATATTTTCCCGCTGGCGCACGCTTCCCGTATGCAAATCACGATTTTGTTGTGAACCCTAACCCCTTAATTCCTGCAGTCCCCGGCTTTCATTTAGAAAAACGGGCGAATTGTTTAACGTGATAACGTCTTGCAACTAAGCGACAAATTTGATTACTAACCCTTTCTTTTGTGGTTTTTAGTTCGCGAGCGATAACTGCTTTGGGATAAAGCACTTCAAGTTTAGCAATATCATTTGTAAATGTTAATGGCGTGGTTGCCATTAATGCTCTTGGAATAATGAGATCGCGATCATTATCAATGTCAAGGCATGACATATCCACATCCCAAAACAGATGCTTTGGAAATAGTTCATCTATATGGATATTTCTTATCATGATATACAAATATACAAATCTATTGAGCTATTCAATAATACCGTTATGCCTGTAATTCAATTAAAGTTTAGCTAAATTGCTATGTTTACGTACGGTTAACCCGAAGCAGGCGCACACATCTCACATCTGCCTCACACGCAAATCACATTTTGTTGTAAACCCCAACCCCTCAATTCCAGCCGCTCCCGTTAGCGATTGAAACGGATACCGGCCAGGCGGCTAAGGCCTGTGTAGTATGAGTGTAAAGCGCGGGCCGCAGGCAACGGCAGGAAAAGAGTCAAGAGGCGAGAATCAAGACAAAATGTTCGGTACGTAAGGATGCAATTACTTCCTTTGTTTTCCGGTGGTAGAAGAGTTCGTTAGATGCTTCCTTCGTCAGCATGACAAGGGATATTTTCGAGGTATGGAGGCGTATAGCTCTTTTTGATTACAAGTCACCCTTTGCGCCACCACCTACGCGATGCTTCCGCTCAATCCGAATTTTGTCCGGGTTAAAAATATTAACCATTGGTAGTGTACCACCCCGTACCACCCCGTACCAGGGTGTACCAGGGTGTTTCACCCCGTGTCAGGGCGTGTCACCCTGTTTCATCCCGTACCGGTACACACACTTGCAATTAATCCCATTCGTACCCCATCGGGTAAATATTACCGTACCGAGCGAGGGGCGAAAAAGAATTTTATACAATTTGCACTACAGCATATCACGGAGTGCAAATTGCATCAGATTTATCCTCACCGCTGCGGATAGCCCATAGCCTGTTCGTTTATACAAATCGTTTATTTTTTTAAAACGTTTTTAGCGTGTTTCAAATCATTTGCTTTTGTACTCAAAAGCCCTCGCCCCCTGGTATCCGCAATCTTTCCAAACAAACAGCATGCCTGCAAGTGGCTGCTGTATCAGTTCATTGGCAGTAAGTCCTTTTTGGGCGGTGGTGATGTATAGGTCGGTAAGGTTGGGGCCGCCAAATGTGCAAGAGGTTACGTTGGCTACGGGTAGGGTTAAGGTAAATAATTTGGTTGCGGTGCGCGGGTTCCAGCGGCTTACCTGCCAGCCGTTCCAGTGGGCAATCCACAGCATGCCTTCGGTATCAATGGTCATGCCATCCGGGTAGCCATCTTTTTCGTTGATAGTGATCACCGTTTTTTTGTTGGAGATGGTACCGCTGTGTATATCAAAATCATAAGCCACCACATTCATGGTCGGCGTATCGATATAGTAAAAAGTTTTGTGGTCGGGGCTCCATGCCATTCCGTTGGATATGGTGGTACCATGTATTTTGGGCGTGATATCGTGGTTGCCATCCAGCATATACAATTTCCCGGCGTTTGGCGTTTCGTCAACAGCCATGGATCCAATCCAGAACCTGCCGGCCGGGTCGCACTTGCCATCGTTAAAACGGTTTTGCGGCATATGGGCCTCCGGGTGGGCAAAAAATGCCGGTTGGCCACTTTTACGGTCAACCATAGCCAGGCCGTTTTTTAACGCGGCAAGTAATTGCCCATTGCTGCAAATAGTTACCGCGCCAACCATCTGTTTAACATCAATGGTTCTGAAATTCTTGTTTTCGGGGTTGTATTCATGAACGTGCCCGCCCGTAATATCAACCCAGTATAATAGGTTATTGCGCCAGTCCCAAACGGGCCCTTCGCCCAAAAAGCTGGCGTGGTTAACTGCTACTTGTACCATTGTGTTATATTATTTAATGCCATCGGGCAAAGTACTTACCGATGTCCAGCCGCCATCTACAATCAGGCTTTGGCCGGTAATGTGTTTGGCCTCGTCGGATACTAAAAACAGTGCCGTGTTGGCAATGTCGGTAACATAAGCCGGCCGGCCCATGGGGGTAATGTTCGACCATACCCGTTCATAGTCCGCTTCTTCCATAGTACGTTCGGTTAAGGTAGCGCCCGGCGCAACGGTATTTACATTGATGCGGTACTGCGAAAGTTCGATGACCAGGTTTTTGGCCAGCATCTCCAAAGCGGCTTTGGTCATGGCATAGGCGGCAAGGCTTTTGAGCGCCTGGTGCCCCACTACCGACGAGGTAAAAAGTATTGCCCCGCCATTGGCCTGCGCCTTCATTTGTTTAGCCGCTGCCTGCGCCAGGAAGAACGAGCCGCCAAGGTTTACATCCATTACTTTAGAGAATGCTTCTTTGGTATAGGCAAAAAAATCGCCATATAAGGTAATACCCGCATTGGCTATCACAATATCCAGCCGGCCGTATAGCTTTATGGCAGTATCAACCATGGTATTGATGAAACCCAAGTCGCTTGAATCGCCGGGCATGGCCAAACAACTATCCGGATGGTTTTGGTTGATAATGTCTGCCGCTTTTTTTGCTAAACCGATATCTATATCATTCAATATTACGGTAGCGCCTTTTTGGGCCAGCATGCGGCAAATTTCGAACCCTATGCCCTGGCCTGCACCGGTAACTATGGCTACTTTATTGTTAAAACTCATGATATAAACTTAATGTGAATCTCTTAAAACCTTACTGCCCGAACCACCTACCAGGAAATCCATATCGGCCCCCAGGTGCGCCTGCTGCACATGGTCGAGATACAGTTTTACATAACCACGATTGGTAACCGGATCCGGTTGGACGTATTGTCGTTTTCGTTCGGCAAACTCTTCGGTGCTGATAGCTACATTTAACGTGCGGTTGGGTACATCAAGCGTAATCAGGTCGCCGGTTTTTATCAGGGCAAAATTGCCACCCGCGGCAGCCTCCGGTGATACGTGCAATACAACGGTGCCAAAGCCGGTTCCGCTCATGCGTCCGTCGGATATGCGCACCATATCTGTAATTCCCTTTTCCAATAGCTTTTTGGGGATGCCCATATTGCCAACCTCGGGCATACCGGGATAGCCTTTCGGCCCTACATTTTTTAATACCAAAATGCTGTTTTCATCAACCTCCAGTTCGTCGGTATCAATACGGGCTTTAAAATCTTCAATGTTTTCAAACACAACGGCTTTGCCAGTATGCTGCATTAAATGCCCGCTGGCCGCCGATGGCTTGATAACCGCGCCCGACTCGCACAGGTTACCTGTCAAAATAGCCAGGCCGGTGGCTGTATTAAAGGGCGCATCAACCGTAGTAATTACGTTGCTGTTATAACCCACGGCATTGCTGTAATTATCGGCAATGGTTTTACCGTTTACCGTGATGGCATCCCGGTGAAGTATGCCATCCAGTGCCTTTAAAACAACAGGCAGGCCGCCGGCATAAAACAAATCTTCCATAAAGTATTGGCCCGATGGCTGCAGGTTGGCTATCAGGGGGATGTTTTTAGATAAGGGATCAAAATCCTTTAGTTCGAGCGGTACGCCAATGCGGCCGGCAATTGCCAGCAAATGGATCACAAAATTGGTTGATCCGCCTATGGCGGCGTTGGTTATGATGGCGTTTTCAAAAGCCTGCCGTGTAAGTATATCCGAAAGTTTCAGATCTTCCTTTACCATCTCCACAATGCGTAAGCCCGATAGCTGGGCCAACACTTTCCGCCTGGAATCGGCAGCAGGGATGGCCGCATTACCCGGCAGCGAAAGCCCCAGTGACTCAACCATACAAGCCATGGATGAAGCTGTGCCCATAACCGCGCAATGCCCCTGGCTACGGCACATCGCCGCTTCGATGGTGAGCAATTCCTCTTCCATGATTTTGCCAGAGCGTACATCATCATGATAGCGCCAAACGTCGCTGGTACCTATTTGTTTGCCGCGGTGGTTGCCGGTAAGCATCGGCCCGCCACTTACCACGATGGTGGGGATATTTACGCTGCAGGCACCCATTACCAACGATGGTGTTGTTTTATCGCAGCCGCAAAGTAGTACTACCCCGTCTAATGGGTTGGCGCGGATAGATTCTTCCACATCCATACTTGCCAGGTTTCTATAAAGCATAGCCGTGGGCTTCATTAAAGTTTCGCCAAGCGACATTACCGGGAATTCAACCGGGAAACCGCCCGCCTCTAAAATGCCCCGTTTTACCGATTCGGCAAGCTCACGAAAGTGGGCATTGCAGGGGGTGAGCTCACTCCATGTATTGCAGATGCCTATTACCGGCTTTCCTTGAAATTCATAGTCGGGAATGCCCTGGTTTTTCATCCAGGCGCGGTAAATAAAGCCATCCTTGCCTTTACGGCCAAACCATGCCCTGCTTCGTAGTTCTTGCTCGTCCATTGGTTGATATTGTTTTTTGCGCAGGGACTAAACCTGCGACAAGTTTTACTGGTGTTGAACAAATATAACCGCATTATTTAATTATTGGGGGAGTATTCGTTGGTTGTTTTTTCTTTTGTAGAGACGCATAATTGCGTCTCCCGCAGGATATTCAGGATTTGCAAGACCGATTTGAAGGCCGGATACTGAAAAAAATGAGTGCCTTTTCATTTCTTGTTGTAGGTCAAGTTTCGCCGGCAAATAGCCCCTTACTTTTGATGTAAATAAAACAGCAACACATAAAATAATCAACATCATGGAAAATACAGTAAACGGCATTCACCACATTACAGCAATAGCAGGCAATGCCAAACGCAATTATAATTTTTATGCCAACGTACTTGGTTTACGCCTGGTTAAAAAAACGGTAAACTTCGACGATCCTGAAACTTACCATTTATATTATGGCGATAAAGAAGGTACGCCTGGTACTATCCTTACGTTTTTTCCCTGGGAAGGTATTTCTGCTGGCCGCAGGGGTGCACGACAGGCTACAGAAATTGGTTACTCGGTTCCTGAAGGGAGTTTTGATTTCTGGCTAAAACGTTTTGATGCCAACAATATCATCTACAATAAAGTATCTGAAAAATTTGGCGAACCATACCTTACCGTTTTAGACCCCGACGGTTTAAAACTGGAATTGATAGCTTCAAAAACTGCCGATAACCGCTTGCCATGGGAAACAGCCGATGTAAAGGCCGAAAATGCTACCAAAGGGTTCCACAGTGTAACTATCACTACCAACAAAATGCAGCCTACTGCCGATATTTTAACCGGCGTATTTGGCTACCGCTTGCTGGAGCAGCATGTAAACCGTTACCGCTTTATTACCGACGCGGTTGAGAACGCAGCCATTGTTGACCTGGTTGAGGTTGCCGGCGAAGTAGCAGGCCATGTAGCCGGCGGATCGGTTCACCACGTTGCGTTCAGGGTTAAAAACGAGGAAGTGTTGATGCAATACCGTGAAAAAATTGCCGCCCTTGGCTTGCACATTACCGATAAAATAGACAGGAACTATTTTTACTCATTGTACTTCCGCGAACCGGGCGGTGTATTGTTTGAATTGGCTACCGATAATCCCGGTTTTGCTGTTGACGAACCGGTTGACGAATTGGGTACCCATTTAAAATTGCCTGCACAACACGAAAGGTTCCGCAGCACTTTAGAGAAAACATTACCTCAATTATATTGATCATGTACACACATCAAAAAAATTATATAACCACAGGCGCCCCGGCAACCGAAGCCGGGGCAGCTCTGGTCATGATTCACGGTCGCGGCGGCACTGCCCAAAACATTGCCAGCCTGGCCGATAGCTTAAATGTGCAGGGTATGGCTATTTACGCCCCACAGGCCACTAATAATAGCTGGTACCCCTACAGCTTTATGGCGGGCGATAAAATGAACCAGCCAGCTTTAAACTCGGCCCTGGATACGATAGACCAGTTGGTGCAACAGATTAAAGCTGATGGCATTCACGAAGAGAAAATTTATTTCCTCGGATTTTCGCAGGGTGCGTGTTTAACGCTGGACTATATTACCCGCCATTCCAAAACATATGGAGGTGCCGTAGCGTTCACCGGCGGCCTGATAGGCGAGGGCCTCGATCTTAACAATTACCAGGGTAACTTTAACGGAACACCCATACTGATCACCACCGGTAACCCCGACCCGCATGTACCTTTAACAAGAGTTGAAGAAAGCGTTGCCATCATCAAAAACCTTGGTGCCGATGTAACCCTTAAAGTATACCCCGGCCGGCCGCATACCATAACTCAACAGGAGATTGATCTGGCCAACCAGCTGGTATTTAAATAAATAGCGATAGTGGATAGCAACGTTAAACTTCCGCGTTTTAATACGCCGGAAGTTTAGCGGCATGGCTATAATCAAGCTTTATCTATGCAATCAATACCGATTCGGCCAGTGCTTTAAAATATTTAGCGCCGTAAATTAAAGCTTCGTCATTAAAATCATAAGCCGGATGATGTAGCGGCATCGACTTTTCACCATTGCCAATCAAGGCAAAATTGCCGGGTACATGCTTTAAAAACCGCGCGAAATCTTCAGATACGGTTACCGGTTTAATGTTGCTATCAATATTATCTGACTCAAATACGGTGGCAGCTGCTTGTAACGCAGCTTTTGTGCATTGCTCATCGTTAATAAGCTGGATAAATTCGTGGGTGTATTTTACGTCGACGATGCAATCATAAGACAGGGCGGTACCGGCTGCCAACCGCCTCATTTCGGTTTGGATAATATGGCTCACTTCGGGCAAAAAGCTGCGGGCGTCGCCTTTTAATATTGCCTGGCCGGGCAAAGCATTGCGGGTACCATTGGTAATAAACTCGGTGACAGATACAACGGCTATATCGGCAGGGTTTATCCGCCGGGAAACGATAGTTTGCAAATCCATCACCAGCGAACTTGCTGCTACCAAAACTTCGCGCCCCGCATGCGGGCGGGATGCATGGCCGCCAATGCCGGTTAACGTAATTTCAAAAAGGTCTTCAGCGCCCATAAGCGGCCCTACGCAGGTGGCAAAATGGCCAACCGGTAAGCCCGGCCAATTGTGGATGCCATAAACAGCATCAAACGGAAAGCGTTGCAGCAAGCCATTGTTAAGCATGGCCAGCGCGCCTTGCCCCCATTCTTCGGCTGGTTGAAAAATGAAATATATGGTGCCGTTAAACGTGCTTTCGGTTGCCAGCCATTTGGCAGCGCCTAAAAGCATGCTGGTATGCCCATCGTGACCGCAGGCATGCATTACGCCATCGTTCTTTGATTTGTATGGATAATTGCCTTGCTCGGTTATGCGTAGCGCATCCATATCGGCACGCAACGCTATGGATGTTGTACCGATGCCTTTTTTTAGCGTTCCAACTACACCGGTGCCGCCTATGCCTTCGGTTACTTCATCCATGCCAAATTCGCGTAGTTTGGCGGCTATGAAAGCGGCGGTTTGTTTTTCTTCAAAACCAAATTCGGGGTGTTGGTGTAATTCCTGTCGCCAGGAACACATTTCTGCACGTAAAGCTTGCATATTTAAGCTGCTCATTTTTTGATGTGGATGAAAGCAGGTTAATGATTGGTGCCGCCCGCAAACTGCTTTTCGCCGGCTTTTACGGCAATACTCAGCTTGTTTTCGTCGGGCGGTTTGGGGCAGGAGTAATTGGGGCTGAATGCGCAATATGGGTTATAAGCCTTGTTAAAATCAACAATAAGACTGCCTTCCTTAAAATCGGTTGTTTTGAGATCGATGTACCGGCCGCCGCCATAAGTTTCCTGCCCGTTGGTGTCATCAGTAAAAGGCAAAAACAAATAATTGCTGAACATTGGATTTTGCGACAGGTAGATGCTTTTGTAAACCGTGAGTTCCATCGGTTTGCCCTGCAATATAAATTTCAGCAGGGCATATTTAATGTACTGGCTGCCTGTGCCATGAAATACGGGCATTATAAAATTGGTTTCGTTGCTCAGCAGTGTTACTTTACAGGTAACCCTGTAAGTACTGTCGGCATCGTAAAAGCGCAGGTTTTTGAGGTCATCCTTTTTTAAGGGCGAATGAGTGTCCGTTAAAAAATCGTTCATATAGCCCTGGCGAAACTGATCTATTTGCGCTTTATAGTCCTGCGCAAAACAGTTAAAGCCGGTCATTAATATCAGGGTCAGGAGGTATCTCATAAGTTTTATAACTATTGCCTTATTAGTTGATGGCAATATATAAATTACAAAACTTAATGCCGAATGAAACGAACGATACCGTTTAATTATTAAGCGATAATGCCTGGCTGTAATCCCGGCTTATCGCTCTTTGTTTATCAGCAGCTATCTCGTTTTGCAGCGTTTTGCTGGTAAAAATGGCAACACCCAGGTCGGCCTTATACTGGTACCGTAACGAAAGGGTTAACAGGCTCGAATTCCAGTTATAAATATCCGAATAGTTATCGGGCCTGTCAGTAAACTGGCCATACATGCTGATGAATTTTTGTAAAACTTTATATGCATCTGTCATTTTAAAAAACAGGTAAATGTTCACAATTTTATCCCTATAGGCACGGATGCCCACCATATCAAGGTTTAAACTATCGCCCAGGTCCAACACATTTGGGTCAGTGTAGGCATATCTTAAGCAACTGTCGGCGTCGGCACGACTATCGCCATCAAGGTAGGATAAGTTGGCAGCCTGGAGGTCTTTGATATCAGAGCCTAAAACAACATTGTTGCCGGGTCCGTTATTTAATGTTAAGTACGATATGGAGCCTGTTTTAAGCGCCTGGGCATTTGCCATAAACCACTGACAGCTAATAATGATAAACAGCGCTATTTTAATCCCTGAAATAGCCCTATGGTAAATTCTTTTTTCCATATCTCTCCACCTTGCATAATGTTGGAGAGACAAGTTTAATACCGAACTTTAATCGGCATTTATTTTTATTAACTTTTGATTAATTAATAAACTTATTTATAAAAAATGAAATAAACAGGCGTTTTTCTGTTCATTTGCCTTGTTTGGTTTTTTGTACACTGGTTTACAGTGGGTTAAATACTGTACAAAATAATATTCAGCACCTATTTTAACCGCCCGTTCATAAATGATGTGCCGGCTGCCGCTATTGGGTTCTGTCTGTTGGGGTCATGGGTAAAAGCAGAAACAAATAATTGCTGAATATTGGATTTTGCGACAGGTAAATGCTTTTGTAAACCGGGGAGTTCCATCGGCTTGCCGGTAGCGTGAATTTCAGTAAGATATATTTAAGGCAATACATGCCTTAATAGTTGTTGACAATATATAAGTACAATGCTTAAAGCCGAACTGAATGAAAAAAGCGGTTTAGTAATTGAGGGATAATGCCTGTTTATAATACCGCCTGATTGCTCTTTGTTTATCGGCTTCTATTTCGGTTTCCAGCTTTTTGCATGTAAAAATGGCAACTCCCAAATCGGCCTTACACTGGTAGCGTAACGAAAGGCTTACCTGGCTTGAATTCCAGTTATAAATATCCGAGTAGTTATCTGGCTTCTCGGTAAACTGGCCATATAGGCTGATGAATTTTTTTAATACTTTATATGCATCCGAAAGTTTAAAAAACAGGTAAATGTTCACTATACTATCTTTATAGGCACGGACAGCTACCATGTCAAGGTCTATGCTATCGCCGAGGGTAAAAACATAAGGCTCATTATAGGCATATTTTATGCAACTGTCGGCATCAATGCGGCTATCTCCGTCGAGGTATGTTAATTTACCGTATGGCAGTGTGCCGATATCTTTGCCCAAAGCAATGCAGCCATTGAATCCATTGGAGGCCATTAGGTATTTAAGAGAACCCGTTTTAAGTGTTTGGGCATGTGCCATAAACCATTGGCAGCCAACGATGATAAATAGGGCTGTCCTGATGCCCGGGATAGCCGTATGGTAAATTCTTTTTTCCATATCTCTCCACCTTTCATAATAATGAAGAGACAAGTTTAACATCGAATTTTAGTCGCGATGTTATTTTGGTTAGTTTCCGATTAAATTGTAAATAAAGTGTGAAAAGAAAACGGAACATTGCAATTGATTTACAATTGCAATGTTCCGTTTCGGGCACAAATATTTCTTAATGATTAAAGGGGGGCTGGAATATTATTCAATGTTATTTGACCGCCCATTCATGGATACCGGCCGAATTATCAACCGGAAGCTGAATTTCCATCCGTAAAGCGGTAGTACTTACCGGCTCAAAACTTACCGTATTAAAGCTATCCTTGCTGATGGTGTAAGGCGTTGTGTTTTTTACCGGTACCCATTGCCCATCTTTTTTATACAATATTTTGTACGATGCCGGGATACGGCAACCACCCCAGGGTCCATCGTCAAACCAATAAACTTTTGATTCGCTTACGGTATGTGCCGCGTCAAAATCGTACTGAACAAATTCGCTGGTATCCTTAGCTGGCCACCAGTGCATAAAGGGAAAGCTGTTATCGTTTGAACTGGCCGGTTCATACTGGTCTTTTATAGATGCAAACATCTTTTTATTTTTTAATGATGCACTTACTTTACTGGTACTTGCAATGGTAGGTGCCGGCTGCGGCCTTGAAGCTGATGCCTCATAAGGGATCCAAACCGTCATTTCACTTGGCCCGCGGTTAGCCCAGGCGTAGTAGGGGATGGCCTTTACCTGTTGGCTGGTTTCGGTCAGTTTATCGCTGTTGAGTTGCCTTTTGGTGCTTTTGCCCTCGGCATTGATAACATCTACGCCGTTCAAGAGGTCGGCCTGGTAATTGGCGTTTGCTATGGCGTTTTTATCTATCATGATGTTTTGCACCAGGCTGTCGCGGTTATCGGGGCCTTCCAGGCAATAAACAATAGGGCCGCGCTCAAAGGCAAAACGATCCCTGTCGTCTTTTACCTTTTGGTTGGCTAATACCTTTTCAGTTTCCATGGGGAGGTTAAGGCTTACCTTATCGCCTTTTTTCCAGCTGCGTTTTAGTACGGCGTACCCTTTTTCGGTTACAAATGAGGTTGCTTTGCCATTGATAGATAGTACAACAGGCAGCTGTACGTTATTCATAAATGAATATAAATCGCCGGGAACAGGCTGCTGTTTGGCCCATCCGGGGATGCGTATCCTTAAGGTGAAGACTGTTGCTTTTGCCGGGTTAACGGTAATATCAACCTTGCCTCTCCAGGGGTAATCGGTGGTTTGTACAATGTTTACATTTCCCGATGTTAGCTTAATGTTACTGGTATTGCTCATGAAGAGGTTAACATACAGGTCGTTTTTGTTTTTGGCGTAAACATAGCCGGGTAACGATGGTAAAAAGCGTGTCATGTTACTGATGCAGCATGCGCAGCTTATCCAGGCGCTGCGCTGGTGCTGGTTCATGGATGCCAGTGGGTTGGGGTAAAAAAAGCGGTCGCCACTCAGTGAAACGCCCGAAAGCAGGCCGTTGTACAGCGTCCGTTCCAGCACATCAATATATTTAGCATCGCCATGGAGTAAAAACATGCGGTTGTTCCAGTATACATTGCCTATAGCAGCACAGGTTTCGGCGTAGGCCGACATGTTGGGCAACTGGTAAGCCTCGCCAAAAGCCTCGCCATTGCCGGTTGCGCCAATACCACCGGTAATGTATAATTTTTTGTTAACCACATCGCCCCAGATATCATCAATGGCGCTCAGGTATTTGGTATCGCCGGTTAAGGCAGCAATATCGGCCATACCGGTATACATGTAGGCGGCTCGTACAGCGTGGCCTTCGGCCTCGTGCTGGTCAACCACTTTTTTATTGGCTTGGTTGTATGATTCGCCTTTGGGGCCGCGTACATCCAAAAAGAATTTGGCCAGGTCAAGGTATTCTTTTTTGCCGGTAACGCGGTACATTTTGGATAGGCCTATCTCTACAATCTGGTGGCCGGGGTACTCTTCAATTTTGCCAGGTCCAAAGGTTTTTACCAAAAGGTCGGCATTTTTTATGGCGATGTTGAGTAGGCTACGTTTGCCGGTGGCCTGGTAATGAGCAACAGCGGCTTCGTATAAATGTCCGCAATCATACAATTCGTGGCTTAATACTTCTTCATTCACCCAGCGTTTGTCGCCTATCCATTCATGAGGTTTTTTGGCGTGTACCGTGCGGAAGGTATACAGGTAACCATCCGGTTCCTGCGCGGCCCCAATAATACCAATGAGCGTATCGATATATCTATCCAGCGTAGGGTTCTTTTTGTTTTGCATGGAATAGGATGCCCCTTCAATGGCTTTGTACACGTCGGTATCGTCAAACGGGAACTCACTTAGCTTATCGCCATCTAATTGTTTGGCGGCGCGTAAAAAGTTATCCATGCGGCCGTTCTTTTTACACTGGGCAAGTACATACGGGATAGTTACATTGGCATTTACCGCCATTTTAGGCTGCCAGAATTTATCGTTTACCTGCACATTGGTGAATGCTACAGGTTGAATAGGATAATCCTTTTGCTGGGCAAATAAGTTGCTGCTTAAACCTAATACCGATGCCGACAACAGGCAGGCTATTTTAATTTTACTGGTCATCATATTTTAGTTTTTTACCATGCGGCTGCCATATACGGGGCCGGCACTGTTATCTTTTTTAGGTAATAATTTAACGCTTACTTTTTGCTTGCCCTTGGTTAACTCAATGGGGATCAGATAGCTGATGTCGTAGAAACGGCTCTCTTTGTACTTGTTTAAATCCTCGGTTGCCACTTTGGTGCCATCTATCATAATATCAAATGTGCGGCCGCGGTTATCCATACCCCAATAGGTGTTAATGAGTGTATTTTGGGTGCCGGCATCAACTTTCATATCATAGGTAAAATAGCCGCCGTTCTCTGTCGACCGCCATTTCTTTTGATGGTCCTCGCCGGTGGTGGTGTTCTCGCCGGCAAAATTATGGTCGCGCTCGGGTTGCATTTCGCCTATGCGTAAAACATCGGTAGTGTGGGTTTCCAGTTCCTGTTGTTTTTTCTTTTGCTCGTCATAAGCTTTTTGCTGTACTACCCAGGCATCCGGTGTAAATACATCCCAATAAACCGAGTAATATTCATCTTTGGTTTGATTAAATGGGATCAGCTTCACTTCGCCGGGTTTTGAAACGTTTTCGGTGCGGAAGCTTAACTGGGTTTTATCAACCATTTGCAGCCATTTGTTAGGGTCGGTTTCGCTGGTTACAAAAACTGGTACTCCTTTTAACGGGTCGGGCTCGGTGTTGCCTAAAACGCCGGCTAACAAAACCGGGCCATAGAATATAGCGCGCCTGTTGGCATTATCGGGCATGGCCTCGGTATATAAATTCTCGGGAGTGGTAAACGTTATTTTGTCGTTGTTAACCCATTTACGGTTCAATACAAAATAACCTTCCGCATCTGGAGTAAGTTGTTGTGTTTTTCCGTTGATGCTGATTGTAGGGTTGCCTGTCCACTTGGGTTTGCGGATGCGGATAGCAAATGTAGCCGGTTTTGCAAGGGTGATAGTATAAGCCATCCGATCTACCGAAGGCAAATTACCTTCCTGTTTAATGCTCAGGCCTTTCTGCTTCCAGTTTAATACCGACGGAATAAACAGGTTGATATAAACACTCCCATCGGCACCCCTGAAGTAGATGCTTTCGTTATACTTTACATGGTTTTCCATACCCGAGCCTACGCAGCAGGTAAAATCATCAAAGGGGGTGCTGTAGCTTTTTTTACCGCCCATGCGCAAAGGCACAAAATAACATACCCCGCCTGTTTCGTGGTTTTGCGATGCCAGGATGTGGTTGTATAAGCCCTTTTCGTAATAATCCATCAACCTTGCCGAAGGCTCAACCGCAAATAAATGGCGGGTAAGCTTTAGCATATTATAGGTGTTGCAGGTTTCGGTAGTGTTTTCGGTAAGCTTGTCATTTAGTTTGCCCGGTTCGGTAAGGTATTCGTAATTACTGTTACCGCCGGTTGCGTAGGAGTGAAAGCCGGTAACGGTTTCCCAAAAGAAATCAGCTATAGCTTTGTCCTTTCCATCACCGGTAAGTTCATATCTGCGGGCGCTGGCTATGATTTTAGGAATTTGGGTATTAGAGTGCTTGCCGGGTAATATATCGTTCTTTTGGGCAAGCGGATCTAATATGCGCTTATCGTAAAACTTGTACGATAGATCCAGGTATTTTTTGTCGCCGGTAATGGCGTATAAATTGGTCAAGGTTTCGGCCATGCCGCCGTATTCGCAAAGCAGCATTTTTTGCAGCTTGTCGTCGTCAAGGTTTTTGATGGTTTCGCCTGTCCAGTTGGCCATGCCCTGGCATATTTTGAGGGCCTGTGTATTGTTAGTATATAAATAGGCATCCAAAAGCCCGGCCATAACCTTATGTACAGTATACCACGGCGACCAGCCGCCATTTAAATCGAACCCGCGGGAACGGATGTCGCCTTTGGCTACTTCGGCCCAAATGGTATCTTCTTTGGGTATAGCGCCAACATAGCCGCTTTTACGCGCCACCTGGCATTCGTTCAGTTGGCTAACTATATAGTTTGTACGTTTCAAAAACTCCGGGTCGCGGGTTGATGCATAGTGCATGGCAATGGCCGATAGGTAGTGCCCCAAAGTATGCCCGGCCAGGCCCGAGTTTTCCCAGCCTTCGTATATTTTCCCTTTAGGCTGTAGGCCCGAGTGAGAACGGAAACCCGACAGTAATCGGTCTGGCTCGATAGTTAATAAATAAGCGGCATCAACCTGCATAGCCTTTTTGAAGGGACTTTCTAAAAGTTGTACATCTTTTAAGTCAAAGCTATAGGCCTTAACCGGAACAACAGGTTTTACTTTAAAGCGGGTATCGTTCCATTCAGGTACGTAAGATTGCGCCTGCGTTTTTTCGGCAGCAATAAAGCATGCAACGGCATAGCAGCTTATTTTAAAATACTTGTTTACAAACATTAGCATAAGGTTAACACTATAAATTCAATTTATAAAATTACCGGGATGAAATGAATGTTTATGGATAATAATTGGCAGGTTTTAGCCGGATATTAGCTCTTTTTTTGCGGTATTGGCGTTTTTGAGGTTTTATTAATGTTAACAGTAAAGTGGCCATGATTACCGGGCTTTATGCAATAATTACAATTTATTAATGCCATTGTAATAAGAAAGTTAATATACGGGCAGCTTTGGCAAAATTTTGTAAAAAATGCAGTGTTGGGGGCAAATAGATTTACATATCTGAAAATCAGGTTGTAAATAAATAGATTTTAACCCCAAAACTTTAATTTATGAAGTTGAAACAATTACTAAAAAAGTTCATTTTGCCTTTAGTAGCCTTGTTTGTATTTTGCTTAAATGCTAATGCACAAACAGTTACAGTAAAAGGAAAAGTATCTGACGATAAAGGCTTACCCCTGCCTGGCGTCACCGTCAGATTAAAAGGCACCAACAAAGGTGTAAGTACCAATATTAATGGTGCCTACAGCATCAGCTACCCGGGTACCGGCACGCTTAACTTTTCGGCCATTGGCTATATCCCCAAAGAAATTAAGCTTACCGGCCAAACCGAGATTAATGTTGTTTTGCCCGAAGACAACCAGGCGATTAGCGAAGTTGTGGTTACGGCACTTGGCATAAAACGCGATAAAAGGGTGCTAAGCTACAGCAGCCAGGAAGTAAAAGGCGCCGAGCTGGTACAGGGAAAAGATCCTAACATTGTTAACGATATTGCTGGTAAAGTATCTGGTGTGCAAATTACCAGTTCATCGGGTAACCCGGGCAGCTCTACCCGTATTGTAGTTCGGGGCGCATCGTCATTTTATGGCGATAACAACGCGCTGATGGTTATTGACGGTATCCCGATTGATAACAGCGAAACAGGTAACCTTAACTCCGGCCCGGGTACAAGCAGGATTGCCGATTTGGACCCTAACATTGTTGAAAGCATCAACGTGTTAAAAGGTGCGGCGGCAACTGCATTATATGGTTCGTTGGGTGCCAATGGTGTTATCATCATTACTACCAAAACCGGGTCGGCCGGCAAAAAAGCTACCGTCAGTTTCTCGTCTGATTTTTCGTCGGAAAATCCTTTACTGCCACAAATCCAGAGCAAATATGCCCAGGGAACAAACGGACAGTTTTATGATGGTACAACTTTAAAAACCAGCACCTCCTGGGGGCCGCTGATGGATACCCTGAAGATAAACGACCAGGCTGCAAAAAAATATAATCAATCAGACCTGTTCTTTAAAACCGGCCATACCTATAATAATGTGGTGAGCATTAATGGCGGCGGTGAAGCTTCAAACTACTATATATCGTATTCTAATTTTAATCAGCAAGGCACGGTACCAACTACCTCGTTTATCCGTAATTCGTTATTTGCTAAATATGGTGCAAAGATTCTGCCTAACCTGACCACCACGTTCCAGTTAAATTATTCCAATTCGCAAAACGACAGGCTGCCCGAAGGATGGGCTTTAGAGAGCCCGGTATGGACAATTTTTACTGCCCCCATATCGTACAACCTGTTGCCTTATGAAAATGCCGACGGAACGCAGCGCTTGTACCGTTACTCCAGGAACAATCCTTACTGGGTATTAAATAATATCTCGAACAAATCTGGCGTAAACCGCTTTATGCCAACTTTTACTGCAGATTACAAGCCTTTAAAATGGCTTACCGTAACTGAGCGATTTGGTGCCGATGTATATGTTGAGCAGGATAAATACCATGAATCTGCCAACTCAGTATCTAACCCCAACGGCCGTATTGTAGTTAATAACGCCAATTTCAGGCAGATTAATAACGATTTGATCATCAGCGGTAACCATCAGTTTGGCGATTTTAACATTGATGGTGTTTTGGGAAACAATATTTTTTCGCAGTATACCGAAAATTCATATGCCAACGGCGTTGGCCTTTCGGTGGCCGATTTAGATAACATTAGTTCGGCATCTACGGTAAGTTATTCTGAGAGCCATGCGTTGGTGCGCAGAATAGGTTTTTACCTGCAAACCAACATCGATTATAAAAAATTCCTGATACTTTCTCTCACCGGCAGGTATGATGGAAGTTCGGTACTTTCAACATCCAATAATTTTTATCCTTACGGATCGGCAGCAGCCAGCTTTATATTTTCGGAATTTTTCTCCAAAGATTTCCAGGATGTGATGAACCTGGGCAAATTCAGGGTTTCATATGCAACAGTTGGCGGCAGTAACGTAGGTGCTTATTCACTTACTACACCTTACTATAGCCAAACCATCCGCAATATTACCTTCCCTTACCAGGGCCAGTCTGGATTCTTGCTAAGTTCAACATTGGGTAACCCTTTCCTGAAAAACGAAAGGATAAACGAGTTTGAAGCAGGTTTCGAAACAGGCTTTTTTAACAACAGGATAAGCCTGGAAGCATCATATTTTGCTAAGAAGACCGTAGACGGTATTATTCCAGGCGTAAGTATAGCCCCTTCTACCGGTTATAGCGGTACAACGGTAAATACCGGTGTAATGCAAAACAAGGGGATTGAATTGTTGCTTACTGTGGTGCCCGTTAAAACCAGGGACTTTAACTGGTCGGTAACCATGAACTTTACCCGTACCCGTAATAAGGTGTTAAACCTTTATGGCGATTTGCAACAACTGGGCAACGGTTTTACCTCACTTATTGTAGGTCAGCCTTATGGTATTATATACGGCACACGCTATGCACGTAATGCACAGGGTAAATTATTGATTGATGCCGGTGGCCTGCCTTATGCCGACGATACACAGGGTATAATTGGTAACACCAATCCTGATTGGACCGGCGGTTTCAGCAGTAATCTGCGTTATAAACAATTTAACCTGAGCTTCTTTTTTGATGTGAAAAAAGGCGGCGATATTCAGAACAATGTTGATGGCTACGGATACTTTTATGGTACGCCCAAAGTTACCGAAAACCGCGACCCGAGAGTGGTTGACGGTATAAGCGCTACAACAGGCCAGCCAAATACTATCTCTGTTAACGGCCAGGCATATTACCAGCGTATAAACGGCATCACCGAATCGGTAATACAGGATGGTACCTATATTAAATTGAGGAATGTGAGTGTTGGCTATACTGTAAAACCGTTGTGGTTAAAAAGCACACCTTTTAAAACGCTTAATTTTAGTGTAACCGGTCGTAACCTGTGGATTTATGCGCCGCACTTTACCGGCGGCGATCCGGAAGTAAGCTCATTTGGCGCGTCAAACGGTGCACAGGGTATTTATTCCTTCTCTACCCCAACTTCCCGTTCAATCGACTTTAGCTTAAAATTCACACTTTAATCCATTTATCAAACAAAAAAGTATCATGAAAAAAATATCAATGATTTTAATATCATGTATCCTGATAAGTGCTTCGGGGTGTAAAAAATATATCGATGTAAATCAAAACCCCAATCAGCCCATTGACGTGGCCGAGGCCCAGATCCTGGCGCCGGTTGAACTGGATATATCATCAAGCCTGTATGCGGGTAACGTGGCCGTAATTGTACAGGAATACATGCAGGTTGCTGCCCTTAACCAGGTAGCACCCAATGCAGGCACGTACCTGATGTATAACTCGGATATGGATGGCGACTGGGGCAACCTGTATGTAACCTGCCTGAATAACCTGGTAACGCTAAATCAGAAAGCTACGGCCGATGGTAAATCAAATTATGCAGGTATAGCTAAAATATTAACAGCATATTGCCTGGGTACCGGAACTGATTTGTGGGGAGATATGCCTTATTCGCAGGCCTTTAAAGGAAGCGCTGATTTTACGCCTGTATATGATGCGCAAAAAGATATCTATACCCAGATACAAAGTTTATTGGACGCCGGTATTGCCGATATTGCCAAAAACGGTACGGTAAAACCTGGCGGAGACGACTTTTTTTACGCCGGCGATATGAGTAAATGGACAAAATTGGCCTACACTTTAAAAGCGCGTTATTATATGCACCTAACTAAAGCGCCGGGTTACACCGCCTCAACGCAGGCTCAGCTGGCACTTACAGCTTTGGAAAAAGGCATGCAATCAAACGATGATGACTTTAAAATGGCTTATACAGGCGCGGCTGGTGGCGAAAATCCATGGCAGCAAAACTTTATATCGGCCAGTACGGTTGTTTTGGGTAGTACTTTTGTTAATGGTTTTTCAACCCGTAGCGATCCACGCTTAAGTGCTATGGTAGCTCCGGCTACAGCAACGGGCCTTTACACCGGGCTGGGACAGGGCCTAAATACAATTGGCCAGTTGGAAGACTACTCACGTCCCGGCGACTTTTATGGCGCCACCGGAGCCACCAATTACATTGTAAATTATTCGGAAGCATTGTTTTTAAAGGCCGAGGCTACACTGATAACATCGGGCTATACAAGCGCGGCGCCTGTTTACCAAAGCGCGGTTTTATCGCACATGACAAAGCTTGGTGTTAGTACAGACAAAGCCAACGCTTACCTGGCCTCAAGAACCTTAACCGCCAGCAATGCCGAGCAATTGATCATCGAAGAAAAAGGTATTGCCAACTTCCTCTCGCTGGAAAATTTTACGGACTACCGACGCACCGGTTATCCTGTTTTGCCCGCCGTACCAAACGCGTTGTCGGCCATACCACGGAGGGTATTATACCCGCAGGCTGAAATAACATCAAATCCACAGCCACAGCAAACAGCTAAGCTTACCGACAGGGTTTGGTGGGATGTTAAATAATTTGCCACCCCCTTGTTAATAGCATAACTATTACACCCGTATTCCTTAACAGGATGCGGGTTTTTTTTTCCCTGGGGATTTTTTTTGGGGCAGGGTTATCAAAAATGCCTGACCTTTTTAAATTCTTCCCAAAAGAGGTCGTTTCTGTCAAATTTATTTTAATTGTTCACGGTACAATTAACTTATAAAATAATGCGCGTAAACACGTGAAGGATAGTTATAAGGAATGGTTTATTATTGTATAAATAACATTTAATGTTAGTATTGAAATGGTCCAAAAAGGCATTAATGGCTAAAGTTTTCATCGCTCCATCTGCATGAAATTAACAGATGATAGCAGCATTTTATCCGTTTAGGGCCGATTGTTGGTTTTTAGAGTTAAGTAATTGTAAATTCAGGGAACATTAACAATCGTTCATATGAAAGTTTTACAATTTACTATCCCTGTACCCCATGATAAGAGTGTGATAGCAGAAAAAGTTTCTCTTCCATACCATTATCCTTATCTGCACCGCCATAAAGAAATACAGATTACCTGGATCCAGAAAGGAGAAGGAACCCTGATTGCCGGCAACAACATGCACGATTATTCATCGGGCGACATTTTTTTACTGGGAGCCAATTTACCGCATGTGTTTAAAAGCAACCCCGAATATTTTGTAAACGGGGGCGATAAGCAGATTGAGGCCATATCTATTTTTTTTAACCCCGAAGGAACCCTGGCCCCCCTATTTGATTTACCCGAGCTAAAATCGAGCAAGATGTTTTTGCAGCAGCACCAGCAGGGTTTTAAAATACCCCATAGTGCAGCTGACAAGGTATCGCAAACGATGATAGCTTTACGAAACGCCGGTGGCACAGATCAGCTTGTTCAGTTTTTTAACCTGCTTAAGGTGTTAGTGAATATGAAAGCAAAGCTCGATCCTTTATCAACCTACGGCAACCTCCCGGGCATTACCGAGAATGAGGGGATCAGGATAGGTAATATTTACAATTTTATCATGCAGCATTACAGCGAACAGATAACGCTGGAAGATGTTGCCAAAGTAGCCTTTATGACACCCGAATCGTTTTGCAGGTATTTTAAAAAGCACACCGGGCATACTTTTATATCGTTTTTAAACGAGATACGGGTAAACGAGGCCTGTAAAAAACTGATAGCCCATAAATTTGAAAGTATTAATACCGTTGCTTACAAATGTGGTTTTAAAAGCATCACCAATTTTAACCGGGTATTTAAATTTGTAATAGGCAATTCGCCGCGCGGCTACCTCGATTCATACAACAATAACCTGGTAAGCCTGAGCAGGGCGGCAAGTTAATATGCCGCCAGGCCGTGTCATTTAATTCAATATCATACACACCTTTTAGCTTTAAACCTTGCGCTTTCTGCTTTAAGCTTTTAAACTTGTCAATAAATCAACAGTTCTTTAGCTTTAAGCCTTGCGCTTTCTGCTTTAGGCTTTCAAACTTACCATCTAAAAAAACAAACTGTGTTTACCACCACAAAAACAACCACCACCTTTTTCGCTGTACTTTGTTTAGCCTCCTGCTCATTGGCGGGCAAGGCACAAACAGCTGCCGCTAACAATGCCCTTTATGAGCAAACCAGCGAAATGGCAGGCACCATTATTCGTTACGGGCAGGATATTAATGCCATTAAAGATTTTTACTCGCCTTATTATGTTAACGAGCATAACGAGGATGAGTATAAAATGAATGTGCTTAACTCGCCCGAGCAGCGCAAAAGGCTGGTTGAAATTGACAACGATTACCTGAAGCAATTGCAACAGGCCGATTTTGAATCGATGAGTATTTATGGCAAAGTAGATTATATTTTGCTAAAAAAAAGGATAAAATTCGATCTGAACGACCTGAAAAATGAAGAGGAAAAGTATAACCAGGTTGCCAAATACCTGTCATGTGCCGATGGTATTTACGCCCTGGAAAAGAAACGCCGCCACGGCGATTTTATGGACGGCGAAAAAGTGGCGAACGAGTTAACCGCCATACTGAAACAGCTAAAAGCCGACACCGCGGCCTATCATAAACTGCCCAGCCTGGATATGCCACTGGCGCGCATTACCAAAGAAGCGCTGGCAGGCCTTAAGGGGCGCTTAAAAGACTTTTATAGCTTTTACAACACTTACGATCCCGCCTTTACATGGTGGGTGCCTGCGCCTTATAAAGCCCTTGATGCCGCCCTTGGCAAGTACAGCGATATGGCGCTAAGCAAAGGCAAAGTAATTACAACCCAAAAGCCCGATAGCAGCGGTATAAAAGGCGTGCCCATTGGCCGCGATGCCCTGATAAGCCAGTTGCAGGCCGAAATGATCCCCTACACGCCTGAAGAACTGATTCAGCTGGCCAATAAAGAATTTGCCTGGTGCGATAAGGAAATGTTAAAGGCATCGCAGGAAATGGGTTTCGGTACCGATTGGAAAAAAGCGTTGGAGAAGGTGAAAAACAGCTATGTGCCGGTAGGCCATCAGCCGGAACTGATTGTGAAATTATATAACGATGCCATCAGTTTTATTAAGGAGCGCGACCTGATCACGATACCGCCATTGGCCGAAGAAACCTGGGGGATGACAATGATGTCGCCCGAGCGGCAATTGGTTAACCCGTTCTTTTTGGGTGGTAAAGAGATCATGATATCGTACCCAACCAATAGTATGGAAGCGCAGGATAAGCTCATGAGCATGCGTGGCAATAACCCTTATTTTTCAAGAGGCACAGTTCAGCATGAATTAATACCCGGCCATAACCTGCAATACTTTATGAACAGCCGTTACAAAGCCTATAGGCAGGATTTTGTGACGCCATTTGGGGTAGAGGGATGGTCGTTATACTGGGAATTATTATTGTATGATAAGGGCTTTGCCAAAACACCCGAAGAAAGGGTTGGGATGCTATTTTGGCGCATGCACCGCTGCGCAAGGATCATCTTTTCGCTCAATTATCACCTGGGCAAATGGACGCCACAGCAATGTATCGACTTTTTGATTGACCGTGTAGGGCACGAAAAAGCCAACGCCGCAGGTGAAGTGAGGCGCTCATTTGAAGGGGGGTACAGCCCGCTTTACCAGGTAGCCTACCTGCTGGGCGGCCTGCAAATTATGGAGCTTAAAAAAGAGATGGTTGATAGTGGTAAAATGACCTACAAGCAATTTCATGATACGTTTATGAAGCAGAATCTTATCCCTATTGAAATGATGCGGGCCACATTTATCAACCAGCCGTTAACCAGGGATTTTACCACCAGCTGGAAGTTTTACGATTTTAATAAATAACAAATGCAGCCCGGTTTTAGCGCCGGGCTGCATTAAAAACATTCATCAATTTTCATCTGTCTCCGATGCGATACACTCGTTTTTGTTTGTTGCTGGTTTTTTCAGCTAACTTTAGCTATGCCCAAAAGCCGGCGGTTACACCATATTTGCCAACCCATCAACAAATGCTGCAGGCCTATGCCAATGCCGACAGGCTGGATTCTGCCTGGAAAAAGATCCCGGTTGTAACCAACATCAGGCCCAACTGGCAGGCAAACGGCAAGCAATTTTGGTATGACAAGCGTGCCGGGGCCGATGCTACTGAATATTACTTTGTTAATGCCGAAAAGCAAACCAAACACCAGGCCTTTGATACCAAACAAATGGCCAATGCAGTGGCTGCCGCGTTAGGGAAACCTGTGCCCGCAAATAAACTGCGCATCACGGCTATGTTTTATGGCGCCGATGAAAAGCAGATTACTTTTAAAACCGGCAAAAACTGGCTTAAATGCGATTTAAGTAATTACCATTGCGAAAAAACTACCGATACCGTTTTTAAGGATTTCGACCCAACCGCCCCGCTGCAAAAACGCACCTATCGCTGGGAGGCTAATGTTACCGATTCGGTTTCTCCCGATAAGCAATGGACGGCTTTTATCAGGAACGGGAATTTGTATGCCAGGGCCTTAAAGGGCTCTGCCGAAATACAGTTTACAACTGACGGTACTAATGATAAGCCGTATGCCGAAATCACATGGTCGCCGGATAGTAAGCATTTAGTGGCTTACCTTACCGATCCTAAAAAAACAAAAAAGGTATACTATGTATTAAGTTCGGTACCCGGCACTACAAGGGGGCAGCTCGAATCGCATGAGTACGACCAGCCGGGCGATGAATTTACATCGTACCAGCCTTTTGTTTTTAATATTGCCGATAAAAGTAAACTGCCCGTTGATGCCGAAAAGATTGATTTTTTTGGGGCGCCCATACTGCACTGGCGCGATGTTAACAGCCGCTTTTACACTTATGAAAAAGTTGACAGGGGACACCAGCGGTTCAGGGTTATTGAGGTTGATGTACAAACAGGCAAAACCCGCAACATCATCGACGAGAAAACGAATACTTTTATTTACGAGCAAAGGCTATATACGCATTATCTGCCCAAAACCCATGAAGTAGTATGGATAACCGAAAAAGATGGCTGGCGGCATGTTTACCTGGTTGATGAGCTTACCGGCAAAGAAAAGCTAATTACCAAAGGCAATTGGGTGGTACGTGATATTGATAGCGTTGACGTAAATAAAAGGCAGCTATGGTTTACTGCCAGCGGCAAAAACGCAGGCGAAGACCCTTATTTTATTCACTATTACCGTATTGGTCTCGATGGGAAAAACATGGTTGACCTTACCCCGGAAAAGGGGAATCACCGACTTACTTTCTCTCCCGATAGAAAATATTATATCGATACTTATTCGGAGGTAAATGTCGCGCCGCGTATGGTGCTCAAAAATACAGCTACGCTGAAAACTGTTATGGAACTGGAACATCCTGATATAGCGCCCTTATTATTAAATACCGGCATAAAACTGCCCGAAGTGTTTGTAGCAAAGGGGCGCGATGGGGTAACCGATATATGGGGCGTAGTTTATCGCCCTGCCAATATGGACTCCGCTAAAAGCTACCCGGTAATTGAAAATATTTACGCCGGGCCGCAGGATTCATTTGTGCCTAAAAACTTTGCCGCCGTTAACGAAATGCAAAGCATAGCCCAGCTTGGCTTTATGGTGGTACAAATTGATGGCATGGGCACTGCAAACCGCTCCAAAGCTTTTCATGATGTATGCTGGCATAACCTTGCTGATGCAGGTTTTGCCGACCGTATTTTATGGATGAAAGCGCTGGCGGCAAAATACCCGCAAGCTGATATCAGCAGGGTGGGCGTTTATGGCACATCAGCAGGCGGGCAAAATTCGGCCGGTGCGGTATTGTTTCATCCCGAGTTTTATAAAGCGGCGGTATCTGCCTGCGGCTGCCACGATAACCGGATAGATAAGCAGTGGTGGAACGAGCAATGGATGGGTTACCCTGTAGGCCCGCATTATGCCGAACAATCAAACATCACAAACGCTGCAAAACTACAGGGTAATTTAATGCTGATAGTGGGCGAGGCCGATACCAACGTACCTCCCGAGTCCACCTATCGTTTTGCTGATGCGCTGATAAAAAACAATAAGTTTTTTGATTTGCTTACCGTGCCGGGCATGGGACACGGCGATGGCGGTGTTTATGGCCGTCAAAAGAAGCGCGACTTCTTTGTTAAACATTTACTGGGTATTGATCCTCCGGCACGGAATAGCGGCGAAAAGGCATCAACCGCCGGTTTTTAAGTCGGGGAAGCATGATAAATGGAAAAGCACAGAGCGATATGCCCTGTGCTTTTCTGTTGGTGCGCCTGTGCTTTTTTAGCTTAAAGCCCCGCCATGAAATTTAAAATATCGCCGCCAATTTCGTTAACATGGGTTTCTAAAGCGAAGTGCCCGGTATTATAAAATTTAACAGTGGCGTTAGGGTTATCGCGTTTGTAAGCTTCGGCCCCTGCTGGTAAAAAGAAGGGATCTTTATTGCCCCAAACAGCCAGAAATTTGGGTTTGTATTGCCTGAAATAGGCCTGGAATTTTGGATACAGTTCCACATTGCTTTTATAATCCTTCATCAAATCCAATTGAATCTCCACGTTTCCGGGACGATCTAAAAAATGCTGATCTAAAGTATAGCTTTCGGGGGCTATCAATGATGGATCGGTTACGCCTTCGTGGTACTGAAACCAGGTTATTTTTTCTGACACGAAGTCTTTCAGTGCGTCCCTGTTATCGGGCGACTCGTGTTCCCAGTACCGCTGGATGGGGTTCCAGGCGTTACTTAGGCCCTCAACGTAGGCGTTGCCGTTTTGCGATATGATGCCGGTGATTTTTTCGGGATTGGCCATTGCCAGCCTTAACCCGGTTGGCGCACCATAATCAAATATGTACAGTGCAAAATGTTTAAGGCTAAGTTCGTTTATAAAAGCCTGCATGGTATTGGCCAGGTTATCAAATGTGTAGGCAAACTGGGTATGGTCGGGCGCGTCTGAATAGCCAAAGCCAGGCAAATCGGGGGCTATCACGTGGTATTTTTCGCTAAGTATGGGTATCAGGTTCCTAAACATGTGCGATGATGTTGGGTAGCCATGCAGCAATAAAATTACAGAGGCATCTTTTGGTCCGGCTTCACGGTAAAATATATTCAGCCCGTTAGCTTTAATGTTGCGGTAATAAATTTGAGTAGTTTCCATGGTGTTGTTAATGGGTTTTAAATGTTCGACAGCTAACGCATGCAACTGGCTACCTACCAGGCTGACTGCTGTTAATAGCGAAAGTGTTGTTTTTGTTATGTTTTTCATCTGCTGTTTTGCTTATTCAAAACTAACTCTTACATTTGATTGTTAAAAACGATTTATAATGATTTATATAATCATATTTTGTGATTTATGAATACCAACGATCTTAAAATATTTGAAGCCGTGGCGGCCAATGGCAGTTTTACCAAAGCCGCCGAATCAATGTTTACAGTACAATCAAACGTAACGGCACGCATTAAAAGTTTGGAAGAAGAATTTGGCACCGAGCTTTTTACACGAACATCGCGCAAAGTTGAATTGACGGCAGCCGGGCAAACTTTGATGCAGTACAGCAAACAGGTAGGCCATTTGATTGAGGAAGCCAAAAAAAACATCCAAAATGCCGACCAGGTTAAAGGGCATATAAAAATAGGTTGTATTGAAACAACCATGGCACTCAAAGCCCCCGCAATCATCAGCCATTTTGCAGATACCTATCCAGAGGTTGAGCTCGAGTTCAGATCGGCTATGGCGGGCAGCCTTATCAGCGATGTTATGAACTATAAATTGGATGCAGCTTTTGTGCCTGCGCCGGTTAACATTCCCGAACTGGAGCAGGTGATGATTAAAGAAGAGCAACTGGTCATTTTAGCACCGGCCGGCATCAAAAATATTGACGACGCCATTGCCTTTAGTCCCTTAAAAATTGTGGTATTTGACCAGGGTTGTGTTTTTAGGGCAAGGTTGGAATCGTGGCTTGGTTCAAAAGGCATCATTCGCTATAAAAGTATTGTGGTTAACTCCATCGAAGGCATCATCAACTTTGTAGAAGCCGGCCTGGGTGTCAGTATATTACCAGAGGAAGTGATTAGCCAGTATTACAGCAACCGAAAGATAAATACCCTTGCTATGAATAAGGAAATAGGCACCATGACCACAGTACTGATAACCCGGAGAGATGTACCGCAATCAAGAGCATTGAAAGCTTTTTTGGATATGTATTGATTGTTATAAAACGCATATATCCTACCTCAAATAATCCGTAAATACCTGCTGCATAAAAGCCTTGGCATAATCCAACGTTTTATCAGTATAAGCTTTTGGTGCCTTCTTGTTTTGGATATAGCTAACTGTTTGGCCTGCGTTATCGTAAGTAACAGCCTGGTTGGGCAGCATAAAGCCCATGCCATTATCCCAGTCGAAAAATGCGAAATCCCGGCTATAGGGGTTCAGTAAATTCTTCGACCATTTGAATTGCTGATGTGGCAGGTTCAGCTGCGCCAACAGGGTAGCCGCTATATCCGTTTGGTTGCCCAGTTTTTTTACCCTCAGGCCGCGGTATTCCGGTTTAATGGCATCGCCAAAAAACAGTAGGGGGATGTGGTATTTACGTGGTTCGTAAGGCTCCGATTTATCGAGCGGTAAGCGGTGGCCATGATCTGCCACTAAAATAAACAGGGTGTTTTTGTACCAGGGTTGTTTTTTTGCCGCATCAAAGTATTGTTTCAGGCTGGCATCTGTATAATATGCGGTGCTCCTGAATTTGTTGCCCATATCATCGCCGGGGAAATGTGGCGGAACTGGAAGCTCAAAAGGCTCGTGGTTGCTTAGGGTTTGTACATAGCTAAAAAACGGCTTTTGTACTTTGTTCAGATAGCTGATATTCCGCCTGAACAAAATATCGTCGTGAGCGCCCCATTTGGAGTTCATTTCTTTAGCTTCAAAATCTCGTTTATCTACCAGGTCGGTTATTTTGTGGCTTAGCAGGTAGGCTTTAAAGTTCATGAACTCGCTTTCGCCGCCATAAAAGTATGATGTTCGGTATCCCTGGTCGGCAAAAACAGTGGATAGCGCCGGCAGGCGTTCCTGCCTTTCGTTATCAATGATAATTGTGCGCGTGGCCTGCGACGGGAAAGCGCTTATAATGGCTACAATGCCTTTGTCGGTACGGTCGCTGGCCGCATATGCGCTATCAAACAAAACCCCTTGTTTTATAAAATCTTCAAAGTTGGGTGCATCGCCCTTTTCGCCGCCTAATGATTCAATTAAATCGGCAGTAAAACTTTCCAGTTGAAAAATAACCACGTTTGGGCGGTTGGTTGTTAGGATATGTAAAGTGCTGTCTTTTTTTACGGCGTACATACTATCAACCATCGCCGAAGCCTTTTCGGCAGGCATAAACACGTAAGGATTGCCCGGCGATTCCAGGTTTTCTACCACGTTCTGGATCAGGTTCCATTCGGTGTTTAATGCCGATTGGTTAAGGATAGGCTTTGGCGAGAAATAGGCATTGCTTTGGGCTATAGGCGCTACCTGCAGGCCACCACGGATAATGAGCAGGGTTACACCCAGCAATAAAACCACGATAACGGGCTTGAGAATCAGTGGTGCGTTGGGCTTTTTAAAATCAAAATCGATAATGTATTTCGACAGAAAAACACCGCAGGCTATTAACGCCACAAACAGCGCAAAAGTTAAAAATAGCGGCGACGAACTTGATGCTGCAAAAGCCTCGGATGGCGCGTTAAAGAAAACATCAAACGCCCTGAAATTTACCTTGGTGCCCCATTCGCGGAAAATGTTGAGGTTAACAACCGTTACAATAGCGATGATAACCACAGCCAGGTAAACGTAAAACCTGAGCCATTTACTGCCGATGTGCTCTTTGGTAAACCAGTTAACACAGAATACAAGCAAGGGCACCGAACTGATGTATGCCGCTACCGAGGCATCCATCAGGAAGCCGTACTGAAAGGTTTGAGCTATCTCCGAAAAGCTGGCGCCACTGAGTTTGTTGCGAAAATAGACTTCGAATATCACACGGGTAATGAGGGCCAGTATGATCCAGAAAATAAAAAATCGGCAAAAACTGAAGAGGCTCCTTAACATCGGTTTCAAAAATAACTATTTAAACCTGATGTTAAGAAGCCTTTAATGTAAGGTAAACATAATATGGACTTTAGCTGACAAGCATACTTTTCAGCTCGGTACAAAGCACCTGAATCTCGGCCTCTGTGTTATAATAATGCACCGATGCCCTCACGTTGTTTAGCAAGTGGTTTTTATCCATATAAATTAGCGTGGATATGGCTTTGCCAACCGATACATTGATGTTTTTACCGGCCAGCTTATTTTTTACAAGCGCGCTCTCCAATCCTTTTACCGAAAAAGTTACTATACCGCATTGCTGCGCGCCAAAATCATGAACGGTAATACCATCAATCGCGGCCAGTTCACGGCGCAACAGCGTGGCTAAATACTGTATGCGCTCCCAAATCCTGTCTACGCCGATGTTTAAGGCATAGTCCACCGCTTTACCAATCCCGAGGGTAAGGGCGCGATTTTTCTCGTACAGCTCAAATCGGCGGGCATCGCTTCGTGGTTTAAAATCATGCAGGCTTACGGTTGGCGCACTGTAGCCATCCATAAACAAGAGCTTCAACGAGTCCTGGATTTCCTTACGCACAAACAGAAAGCCTGTACCTCTTGGTGCCCGCAGATATTTACGGCCGGTTACCGATAGCATATCGCAACCAATCTCCTTTACATCCAGCGGGATTTGTCCGGCACTTTGGCAGGCATCAACCAAATATAAAATGTTGTGTCGGCGGGCTATTTTCCCAATCTCCACAATCGGGATCATCCCGCCTGCAGTTGAAGGGATATGCGTCATGGCTATCAATTTAGTTTTTGGTGATATTGCTTGTTCAAAAACATCCAGCGGGAAATTGCCCTGCGCATTGTTCGATATTATTTTAAGGCTTACACCCAGCTTTTTTTGAGCGTTCAAAAAGCCGATGATATTGGTTACATATTCCATTTCG
The DNA here is from genome assembly GCF_051903035.1 of Mucilaginibacter sediminis. Classification (NCBI taxonomy): domain Bacteria; kingdom Pseudomonadati; phylum Bacteroidota; class Sphingobacteriia; order Sphingobacteriales; family Sphingobacteriaceae; genus Mucilaginibacter; species Mucilaginibacter sediminis. The sequence continues at coordinate 3,686,408 of NZ_CP170602.1, read as the reverse complement.
CAGGTAATAATCTCGTCGCCGGGTTTAAAATCAATACCGTTAAAGGCGATGCCCCAGGCGGTGCTTGCATTTTCAACAATGGCAATTTCGTCAGCATCGGCGTTAATGAGTTTGGCAACCAGGCTATAGGTATTATTTAATTGCTCCCGGTATTTATCTTCAATTTCATAGCCGCCAAGGGTGGCTTCTTCACGTAGGTAGTTAATTACAGTATCAACCACCACATCGGGGTTAAAAGAAGCCCCGGCATTATTGAAATGTATTTTTTGAGTTGTGCCGTTGGTTTCGGCACGTAGTTGCTGTATTTCCTGTTCGCTTATAGGGCTAACTTGCATCGTGTTTTAGTTTGGTGTGTAAAGTATGTTATCGCTGTACCCTCAGGGTCTCCTTGAAAAGGGACCCTGAGGGCGCCTGCTAAGTCCTGCGTGCTATTTCAGGGCCCGCTTCGAGAGACCCTGAGGGGACTAATAGTTATTGAAAATTTATCTCCATCATAATATCGGCGCGGCCATAAGTGCCTGGCGTAACCGGGATTTCTGTAAAGCCTAATTTGTGATAAATGTGAACAGCGTTTTTTAGTATGCGGCTCGAAAAAAGGATGAGTTTTTTAACACCCATTTCCCTGGCTTTATCAATACCAGCCTGGCATAAAAACTGACCGGCACCACCACCATGATAAGCCTTATCAACAGCCATTTTGGTAAGCTCATAAACACCATCCTCAATAAAGCGCAGTCCTACTGTACCAATAATAGTATCGCCTGCGGCTGCAAAATAAATTTTACCACCTTGTTTTAGCATGGCTTCGTCGGGGTTTTCCAAAACCCATTTGTCCAGCGGCTCAACCACAAAAAATTCTTCGAGCCATGCTTTGTTGAATTTTTCAAAGTACGACTGATACTTTAGCTGATAATCAATTAATTGAAGTTCCATTTTTAATAAAATTTTGATCATTACAAAGTAAAAGCATCTGCGTATAGCAAAACAGATTCAGATTTGTTAATTTTGATCATAACAGATTTTAAAATGGAGAAATTGATTGCCGGGGTTAACGATGATTTTTTATATGCGCAGATAGCTGCCCGTATTGAAACACAGATAAAACAGAATCTGTTAAAATCCGGTGATAAGCTGCCATCTGTAAGGGCATTAAGCCTTGAGCAGGGTATCAGCATCAGCACATCATACAAAGCTTATGTAGAACTGGAAAACATGGGCATGATAGAGGCCAGGCCTAAATCTGGCTATTACGTTAAGTTTTCGCCGTCAAGATTAACCAAAGCGCCCGAAACCAAACCCCCGCTGAAAAAGATTGAGCAGGCCACTGTTACCCAGATGATAGCCATGGTTTACCAAAACATGAGCGAGGAAAGTGTTATACGTTTGTCGCGCTCATCGCCGCCGCTAAGCCTTATCCCTATGGCTAAGCTCAGTAAATCCATGATGGAATCTATCCGTAAAAGCCCCACGGGTAATATCAATTATGAAAATTTGCAGGGTAATATTTCGTTACGCAAGCATGTGGCCAAAAACGCTTTTAATTGGGGCGGCAACATTACCGGGGACGATGTGGTAACCACGCAGGGATGCCTTGAAGCCCTGATATTTTGCCTGCGGGCGCTTACCAAACCGGGCGATACGGTTGCCATTGAGAGCCCAACCTTTTTCGGGATCTTTAATATAATGCTCAGCCTTGACTTGAAGGTGCTGGAAATTCCGGTTAATCCTGATACAGGTATTGATATTGATTACCTGGCCGAGGCTATGGATAAAGTGGATATTAAAGCATGCCTGTTTGTAACCAACTTTAGTAACCCGGTAGGCAGTTGCATGCCCGATGATAGTAAACAGCGATTGGTTAAACTAATAACAAAAAGGCAGATCCCTTTGATTGAGGATGATATTTACGGCGAAATTTATTTTGGCAAAAGCCGCCCGCGTACCTGTAAAAGCTATGATACCGAAGGCTGGGTGCTGTTATGCTCATCTGTCTCCAAATCAATTGCGCCGGGCTACCGGGTAGGCTGGTGCATACCGGGCAGGTTTAAAGACCAGGTTATCAATATCAAAATGATGCATACTATCAGCTCGGCCACGCCAACCCAGGCAGCTGTTGCTCATTTTTTTGAAACAGGCCGGTATGATCTGCATATGCGCAACCTGCGTAAAACATTGTACACCCAAAGCCTGCGTTATACCCAGGCCATTGCTACTCATTTTCCGCCAGGCACCAAAATAAGCCAGCCCCAGGGCGGCTATGCCCTGTGGATTGAGCTGGATAAAAATATTGATGCTTTTGAGCTTTACCAGCTTGCCATTGCCCAAAACATCAGCATTGCGCCCGGTCAAATTTTCAGCACCGATGCCCGCTTCACCAATTTTATCCGCATTAGTTTTGGTTTAACCTTTGATGGCGCAGTGGAAAATAGCTTTAAAGTTTTAGGAGATTTGATAAGGCAATTGGGATGAAATATCAGTGTCGTGTCAACGACAAATTGACCGATCGTTTTTAGCCTAAAGCCCTAAGTTCTAAGTCAAAAAAAATAACTTTAGACTTACGACTCAGTACTGTTGACCTAATACTACCCCGGTTTCAACTGTCGTCAAAAGATCATAAAAAACGGTAAATATATAACCGCTTACACAAACGGGGTATCTTTGCGACTTATTTAATAATTGACCGGAAAAAAGAGCTTTGGATAGCCCTTTCCACCCGTTCAGTAAATTTAATTAATATGTACTCAACGCTTTCTGTGCCAAAAACAATTAAACAACGGCACCAGGGTATTGCCAATTTACTGGCTTTTGCATTAATACCGCTTTCGGGCTTTGCAACTGATATATACATCCCGTCGTTACCTACCATGGCTGCCGAATTGCATGTGAGCAGTATCCAGGTGCAGCTTACTTTAACCTTGTTTTTAATAAGCTACGGCGTTACCCAACTATTTATTGGCAGCGTGCTTGATAGCTTTGGCCGGTACAATATAAGCCTGGCATGCCTGGTGCTTTTTGCTGTTGCCAGTATTGTTATAGCCACCTCTACCAATATTTATGTAATATACCTCATGCGGATAGTACACGGTATTACCGTAGCTGGTGTAATTGTTTCCAAGCGCGCTTATTTTATCGATCTGTTTTCGGGCGAAAAGCTGAAGCATTATCTTAGTATGTTTTCCATCATCTGGTCTACCGGGCCAATTGTAGCGCCTTTTATTGGCGGATACCTGCAAACCGGTTTCGGGTGGAAATCAAACTTTTACCTCCTGGCCATATTTGCGGCAGTATTTGTGGTTTTGGAGTTGATCTTCAGCGGTGAAACTTTGAAAAACTTTTCGGCATTCCATATCAAAAAGATCGGTGGCATTTATGCGGACATGATAAAAACCACCAGTTTTACCCTCGGTCTTATTATGTTGGGGCTTGCATACTGTATGGTGATGATCTATAACATGACAGGTCCTTTTATTATAGAGCATACTTTGCATCTATCGCCTGTTGTAGCGGGTTACAGCTCCCTGGTGCTTGGCATAGCCTGGCTTATAGGGGGGCTTATTGGTAAAGCCACCATCAACAAACCATTTTTTAACCGCATGGTGGTTAACCTTACCCTGCAGGTAATATTTGTAATAGTTATGCTGATAAGCATGAGGTATATAGCCAATTTATATACCATTGTATTTTTCGCTTTTATAATTCATATAGCGGCAGGGTTTACTTTTAATAACTTTTTTACTTATTGCTTAAGCCGCTTCCCAAAAAACGCCGGTATAGCCAGCGGACTTTCGGGCGGGATAAATTATGTTATCGTATCGTTTTTTAGCTATGGCATTGTTTTTCTGCTGCCCGCTAAAGATGAGCATAACCTGGGCTACAGCTATTTTATACTGATCATGCTATCGGTTATAGTGATGCTGATATTAAAAATGAAGAAGGAACTGCTGAGCGAAGGGGTATAAGTAAGAGTCATGGTGCCAGTGATTATAACCTGCCTACGCAACAATCTGCACTGTTTCAAATCAATCAACCAGGTGTAGGAGGTATAGCTGTTCGGAAGATTATAAAAAGCGGAGGATGTGTTATTCCTTCCCTGGGAAAGCGGGGGATAGGGTTTGTGGACTGTGGGGTCGCTACTAATCGAATGTAAAAGCCTGATTTAGAAATCCCTCCCTGCACCCGCAGGTGAAGAGAGGGATGGGCTTCGTCTCAACTGGATGAGTTTTAGCGTACATTCAAACTAACGTTTATGTAAGTTACATTTAGGTATAGGTAGGTGCCATGCAGTGATGGCCTGTTTTTTAAGTTTAGACAGCTTCTAATAGATTTAATTTAACTGTAATAGCTGCGGGCCAAATTCTTCAAAAAATATCTTGTCGGCATTTATTCCTGATTCTCTCAGGTCATTAAACTGTTTCTGGATAAAAAACGATGGCCCGCACAAATAATAACGGGTTTGTGGATGGTGCTGCAGATCTTCAATCCTGTTTATATCCAAATACCCGTCATGAATATCTTCGGCTATGTTTTCGGGCGATGGTGCATCATAAAAAATATGCTGGTTAAAATTTGAATTATTAATTGCCAACTCATTGATATTGTCTTTAAAAGCATGTACCGATTCATTGCGGCAGCCATGAAGCCAGGTGATGGGCTGTTTTGTTCCCTTTTGGGTTAAGTGTTGCACCATGCTCATTAAAGGAGTTAAGCCAACTCCACCACTAATAAACATTACCGGCGTATCTAAATTATCGGGCAGGGTAAAATTACCTGCCGGCGAAGTAAGTTCTACCTGTTTGCCTTCGGTAATTTCGTCATGCAATAAATTGCTTATCATGCCATTAACATCAACGTTTGCACCTGCTTCCCGTTTTACCGAAATGCGGTAATAATCATCATTTGGCGCACTTGAAATACTGTATTGGCGTATCTGGCTTATATTTAGCTGCGGAAGAAACAACTTGATACTGATGTACTGCCCCGGTTTGTGGTGCGGAACTTTTCCGCCATCGGCAGGGTATAGGTAAAAAGAACATATTTCCGCTGATTCCATTTCTCTACGGCCCACTTTAAATAAGCGCCAGCCTGTCCAACCGTTCGGTTTTAAAACCTGGTCCTGGTATAAATTTGCCTCATGGCCGCCCATTAATGCAGCTAACTGGTTATAAGCTACTTTCCAGGCTTCTGAAATTTCGGGGGTAGCAGCATCGCCTAAAACCTCGCTGATAGATGCCAGCAGGTGGTTGCCCACTATGGCATAATGCTCTGGCCGGATATCTAAACTGATATGCTTTTGGCCAATCCTGTCAACCACGGGTAACAGTACAGATGGATTGGCAATATTTTCTGCATAAGCAAGTACGGCCATGGCCAGGGCGGTTTGTTGTTTACCTGTTTGCTGGTTTCCCATGTTAAACATGTTTTTTAACTCGGGATTGTGTTTAAACATCCTGGTATAAAAATGAGTAGTTAGTAGTACGCCATGTTCTTTCAAGATCGGAACTGTGGCAAGGATGAGCGCTTTTTGATCGTTTGTCATAATAATATATTAATATCTTTTTATCCTAAATTGAATTGTTTAAGACTGATAAATAGTTCAACGGGGCAAAGCTAAGTTTATAATTAATAAAAGACAAAAATATCCTTTATTAATTTATTATCTTTGTTTTTAACAATGGCAATTTTTTCAAAAACATGTGAGTATGCAATAAGGGCCGTGTTTTATATAGCTCATAAAACAGTGGCCGACGGCAGTAGGGTAGGCATCAAGGATATTGCTGCCGGAATTGATTCGCCCGAGTTGTATTTAGGCAAAATATTGCAGGATTTGAGTAGAAAAGGTCTTATTTGCTCGGCTAAAGGCCCGCATGGCGGTTTTTTTATTGAACCGGCCGCATTAAAAAGGCCCTTGAGTGATATTGTAGAGGCTGTTGATGGCGACAGTTTGTTTCATGGCTGCGGTTTAGGGCTTAAGCAATGTTCGGAAATTAAGCCCTGCCCCCTGCACAATGAATTTAAAGATATCAGGACCCGGATATTCGTGTTGTTAAATACTACCACCATAGGGGAGTTTAACACAGAGTTGATAGATGGTTTATTGTCCTTAAAGAAATAGAACTCCAGTCGGCCTATTTAACATTTTACCAAACCGCTTATGATACGCCAGGCATTACCAATTGACGCGATCTTGCTTAGTAAGCTCATTATCCTGGCTATGGGCAACCTTGCCCCAAAATTTGTAAACGGCAGAGATGAAAGCGAGGCCTGTTCCCTTTTTGAGTTGTTCGCCGGTAAAACAGGCAATCAATACAGTTATGAGAATGCTTTAGTTTACGAAGATGAAAGCGGCATTTGCGGCATGATCACTGGGTATGATGGCGCTAAGCTGGCTACTTTAAGAAAGCCGTTTTTAAAATACATTAAAGCGACTTATGGATTTGAGCAATCTGTGGAAGACGAAACCCAGCCCGGCGAATATTATATTGATTGCTTAAGCGTGTTGCCCGGTCACCAGGGTAAAGGGATAGGCAAAAAACTGATTGGGGCACTTATTGAACACGCGGCTGATAAAGGATATTTTACAACCGGGCTGTTGGTTAGCAAAAGTAATCCCGGGGCGAAATCTATGTATACCAGCAAGGGTTTTAAGGTGGTGGACGAGCGGTTTTTTGTGGGGGATATGTATGAGCACCTGCAATATCGGTTTGAGAAATAAGGCTGGTTTAAAACATTACGCTTCAAAAATGCGCAGGTATCTGCTTACCGAAAAATCCATCACCGCCATAGCGCCTTTTAAAATATAACGACCAAAGGCACCATACATAGCTTGATATTTAAGGTGACTGACAGATTGCTGTATTTGCAAAATATCCTTTTTGGACAGTGGGATAAGGTTAGGATAGCTATACATAAATGATACCGATTTAAGGTCGGGGCTTACCTGTATCACATCGCCAACTAATAATAAGCCATCATTTTGCGGGCTGTACAAAACGTTGCCTCCGGGGAAGTGACCGCCGCTGCGTATCAATTTAATATCGTCCCACAAAGTAATTTCCTGCTCGGGCCATAAATGTAATGGTGCATCCCTCCGGCAAAGCCACTCTTCATCCAGTGCATTAATGTAAACAGGTGCATTGCCAAAGGCTTTGCTCCACTCCACTATTGTGGTAAAATAGTGCGGGTGCGATAGGGCGATGGCTTTGATGCCACCAAGTTTATTCACTTCGGCAATAGTTTCCTGGTCAATATTGCTGATGCAATCCCATAAAACATTACCGCCTGGAGTTATCAGCAGGTGGGCACGCTGGCCTATGCCAAAAGCAGGCTTGGTATAAATGGCATACAAATTTGGGGCAACCTGCTCAATTTTGTTTTTATATTGCTGATTTAAACCGGCAAGCGTAATCCAGCTTTGGCCTTTGGGGTTTACATACTGGCGATCGTCTTCGCAAATTTTGCAGGCTAATGGTGGCGTGGCAGATGGAGGGTATTGTACGCCGCAAGTGGTGCAGATATAGGGTATAAGTGGCATATTGGTCAGAGCTTGTAAATTATTTTATATAAGTCCTGCAAAGGATATTCTCCCTGTAATCCATAATCTTCAATTACAATTTTGCCGGTATTGGTATAAAATGTTATGGTTGATTTGGGCTGATCTGACATGTTAACAGTATATTTTCTTTTGAGATTTTTTAAATCAGCGCGCTGAAGTATCTTATAAATTTGCTTCATTTCGTTATTACTTAACGAATAAGCAGAATCTTTATGTTTAGGGCTATAGTACCATTTTTTACAATTACTTGAATTATCAGCCAGGTTTATAAGGCAATGGATTGATGGGTAATCATCTGATTCCACGCCGAAACTACTTAAATCTGCTTCGATTTTAAAAACGGAATTTGCCGTAAGTATTTTTTGACCGCAACTAAATGTTAAAGTACAAAAGAATACTATAACTAAAACATAGTACTGCGGTCGAAATCTTAATTGCCACATTTCTCAGTTTTCAAGGATTGGTCTTAAAGTTTAAATAACCCGCGTTAAGGAGGAATTAGCTTATTAAGTCTTCAGTGTTTTTTGCTTATTCCGCAGCATGATCATTGCCTTATCGGCCCGCACTTTACGGGTGTCTTCCTGCTTTGCCGAGCCTACCCAATCGCAATAGCCCTGCTTGTATGATTTGGACAAGCTTTCAAAAAATTCCATAGCCTCGGGTTCCTGGTCAAGCAGTACCTGTAACTCGGGAGGGGTGCCTTCAATGTGTTCGCCTTTTTTTAACATTTTGGTTTATATATAGACCTAAATATGGCCTTATTTTTCGTCCTTCCCAAATTCCAGCGGGGTTAAATCGGCAATCTGTTCCCATCCCATAAAGCCTTCAAATAAAAGGCCATTGGTTGGGCTATAATTGCCCTGGCTGTCAATAGTTATGTTTTTTTCCAACAGGTTCACCATCGACATTTGCCCGTTAGGAAATTTTGCCCGGGCAGGTCTCTCAATTTTAAACCCGCTGTTTTCAAAACCCGCGGGGTTACGCTCTTTGGTGTAAACCACAAACAGGGCATCTTTAAAAGTAAAATTTTTAAGGTTATCAGTGGCAGACGTCAGCAGCGAGTCGACCATTACCTGGTGATCATCAAAGATCATGCGGTTTTCATTGCTGTATTTTGTGCCGATGGGGGGCTTATGCAGCAGTTTATAAATCTCGAAGCCGGTTTCATAAACCTTATTATTATAAATAGCTGTCATCAAATTAATGATAGATCCGTTGTAAGCCGTTTCCCTGTTCTTTTTCCATCGGGCTGCTTCCTTATCGGTCTTGGCAGGCATTTCTTCAAAAGATGGATAACCCTGGTAGCGTAAAATATTATTGGTGTTATCGTGCTCAAAATTGGTTAACAGGTATTTTACGCGATAACCTAATGCCTTATTTTGAATGATCAGGAACTCATCGGCGCTTGCCGTAAGGGTAAGGCTCTGCTTATCGTAGTGAAAAAATAATACTTTGGGATTCAAAATATCACAATCGCCGGCATTAGGGGTGGTACCCAGGAACCATTTTTTAAACTCCCTGTAATGCTCTTCCCAATTATTATCGGCAGTAATGGTAACCTCTTTCAGTTTATTGGTATTGGTTTTTAAAACCAGGCCCAGCTGTACCGCGTGATTCTTAACAACAACGGGCATCGAAAGCGGCTCGAACCCTATCATTTTGGCCACCAAAACATACTGCCCCGGCGAAACATGATCAAGGTGAAATGTGCCATAATTATCGCAGGCTGTAATGGTTTTGGTACCCGTAAGGAAAACAGTTGCCCCCGGCAAAGGGCCACTATCATCGCGCACAGTGCCTTTTATAGTGTAGGTTTCCTGGGCCTTTAAATGGCTGCCGACAGCTAAAAATATACAAAGTAACAGGTACTTAAATTCCCTTAACGCGGGCAAAATTTTCATATTGGAATTTACTAAAATAATCACCATACATTGAATATGCCAAATAGTTCCTCTTCTTTATTTGTAATTAATCTAAATAAAAATAACTTTGCAAAAAAATAGCCCGGCACTTGGTCGCCAAACTTCATACCGGGCAAATAACAAACCTGTTAAAATTTATTATTTAAGTAAAACTATGCATTTTACCGCTACTTGCCCCTCAACATTCGTTAAATACCGCCCCGTTTTATTAAAAGTATTCAATGGTATAAAACTCGCCTCTTTATTTGTGCTCCTTATTGTCTCTTGCCAGGCATCTGCCCAGGTTGCATCAAACGGAGCTATAAAAGGAACAGTAAAAACAGCCGACGGTAAAGCCGCCGAATATGTAAATATTACCATTACCGAAACCAGCCAGGGGGCGGTTACCACGCAAAGTGGTCATTATCTGATTAAAAGCATTAAACCAGGCAACTACACATTGGTAGCCAGTTTTATTGGTCTGCAAACCCAAACACGGCAGGTAGCCGTAACCGCTGGCGAGACCACTACTATAAACTTTGTATTAAGCGAAGGCGGCAAGCAATTGCAGGAAGTTTACATACAAAGCGCCAAGCATAACAAGTTTTTGAAAAAAGAAACCGAAGATGTTGCCCGCCTGCCTCTCAAAAATCTTGAGAACCCGCAGGTTTACAGCGTAGTTACCAGCGAACTGATGAAAGAGCAGGTGGTAACCAGCTATGTAGATGGATTCAAAAATATCCCGGGTACCGGCGTTCCGCTGGTATATAACAACGGGCGTACAACCTTGCTGTCGCGCGGTTTTGTAACCGGCAATTTTATCCGTAATAGTGTTGCCGGTTATAACTTTAACAGTATCGATCCGGCAGATATTGAAAAGATAGAGGCCATTAAAGGCCCCACCGGTACCTTGTTTAACAGTAGCCTGGCATCGTTTGGCGGTTTGTTTAACCGGGTTACCAAACAACCCTTTGAAACCGCCCGCACCGAAATTACCTACCAAACCGGTAGCTTTGACCTTAACAGGCTTACCGCCGATGTTAACCTGCCCTTAAATACAGATAAAACCGTATTGTTTAGGATTAACACCGCTTTGCATAACGAGCATAGCTTTCAGGATGCCGGTTTTAACCGCAGCTTTTTTGTGGCCCCCAGCGTTACCTATATCGTAAACGATCGTTTATCGGTTGATTTAAATTTAGAAATAGGCAATTCAAATGCTACATCGGCCTATCGCCTGGCACCTGATACCAAGGGGAAAATATATAATGTTAAAGACCTGGGGATTGATTACAAACGATCCTTCGCCAATAACAATGTCGACTACCTGAGCAGGCAAATTGACGTTTACGGGCTGATAAAATACAAGATATCGGATAACTGGAAATCGCAAACGATGTTTAACAAAACCTACTCGAGCACCAAGGGGTTTGTTACCCTGTTAACCCTGGTTGATAGCGTAAAAAAGATTAAACAGCAGGCTACCAAAGAAGATTACCCGTACTACATTACCAATGTTCAACAAAATTTTATAGGCGATTTCAAAATCGGTCAGTTCCGTAACCGTATTGTGGCCGGGGTAGAGTATTATAACCAAAAAAGCAATAATGCCAATGTTACCGTAACCATGCCTGCTATAAGCTACCTTGACCCCGGAGCGGCGTACAATAATTTTACTGCCGATAAACTTTCGGCACTGGTTGCGGCAGCTACGCCTAAAGCCAGCGATTACGTTCAGAATAACCAAAGCTCATACGCGGCCTATGTATCGGATGTATTTAATATTACCGATAGGCTAAACGCCATGGCCAGCATCCGTATTGACAGGTTTGATAACAAAGGCGCTTATACCCCGGCTGATGGCAAAAGAACAGGGAATTTTAAGCAAACGGCCTGGTCGCCAAAATTGGGTATGGTTTACGAACTGGTTAAAGGGCAGGTATCGTTATTTGGTAACTATATGAACGGGTTTAACAACGTAAGTGCCACCAGTTTTGATAATACCCCATTTAAGCCGCAATATGCCAACCAATGGGAAGGCGGCGTAAAGGTTGACGCCTGGGATCATAAAATTAGCTCGACGGTGAGTTATTACGATATTTCGGTAACCAATACAACCATGGACGACCCCGCGCACGCCGGCTTTTCGACCCAGGCAGGCACACAGCTAAGCAAAGGTATCGAAGCGGAGTTGATTGCCAATCCGTTTAAGGGCTTTAATATTGTTGCAGGTTTTGCCTATAATGATAGCAAAATAACAAACGCCGCTGCGGGCACAGGCTTGCAGGGTTTACGCCCGGCCAATGCCGGCCCTGCACGTTTGGCAAACCTGTGGATGAGTTATCGTATTGGAAGCGGCGGGCTGCAAGGCCTGGGCGCCGGGGTGGGCGGCAACTACGGTAGCCAATCGTACCAAACCAATACACAAACATTTAAATTTGTTATCCCATCATATACTACCATTGATGCCACCGTATTTTACGATAAGCCTAAATACCGCGTAGGATTTAAGCTGGATAACCTTACCAACGAAAAATACTGGTCGTTCCGGTTGGCGCCGCAAAACCCAACACGCGGAACGTTAAGCCTGAGTATTAAGTTTTAAAGGATGCAGGGACAAGTATTTAGTCGAAAGTCTTGAGTTTTAAGTCAAAAATGACAATTCAAACTTAGGACTTACGACTAAGTGCTTATGACTTAGAACTTGACCTGAAAATGTTATATCAATGTAAAGTGTAAAAAACACACCAACTAAATTAGCCTGATGGCCCTCATATCCTTAAATTTGCGCCGTTAACAATATCAAATACGCATGGAGGCAGAAATTAGCGCGGATACTACATCATCAAAGGTTAGCTTAACTATTATAGGCTTTGTAGCATTCACTTTTATTGCCTACGTTTCCATCGGGTTATCGCTGGCCGTGCTTCCGGTCTTTATTCATCAAAAATTAGGGTTTAGCGCTGTGGTGGCGGGCATAGTAATCAGCCTGCAATATATCACTACTTTTTTGTGCCGCATGTTTGCCGGTAATATGGTAGATAAGCGGGGGCCGAAGCCTGCGGTTACCATGGGCATGGCTGCTTTTACCGCAAGCGGCATAATGCTGCTTTTTGCCTGGCTGCTGCGCGATATGCCGCTGATAAGCCTGGGTATGCTGATAATTACCCGCCTGGTAACCGGCATTGGCGAAGGCTTTGTAGGATCGAGCCCCATAAACTGGGCCATATTTGCCACCAGCGACGAACATACGGCTAAAGCTATATCATTTAACGGCATAGCCAGTTATGGAGGTATTGCTGTTGGTGCGCCACTTGGAGTAATCATTAGTAATAGCTTTGGTTTAGGTGCTATAAGTTTGCTGATTGCAATGCTTGCCTTTGGCGGCTTTTTATATGCCAAAAACAAAACGGCGCTGCAAGGCAGCAGCAAAGCGCCCCGCCAGGGGTTTTTACAGGTATTAAAAAAAGTATCGCCATATGGTATCGCTATGGGGCTTGGCGGCCTGGGGTTTGGTACCATATCAACCTTTATAACACTATATTACATGGCCCTTAAATGGCAGGGCGCGGTATTGTGCCTGTCGGCCTTTAGCGGTATGTTTATTTTGGGGCGTTTGGTTTTTTCAAAAGCCATCAACAAATATGGCGGTATGAAAACCAGCCTTGTTTGCCTTTCGGTAGAAGTGATTGGTTTACTGGTGCTGTGGTTGGCCCCTGTGCCATACCTGGCTGTAATAGGTGCTGGTATTACGGGGCTTGGTTTTTCGCTGGTATTCCCGGCCCTTGGTGTCGAGGCGGTTAAACTGGTTCCTGCATCTAATAAAGGTGCGGCACTTAGCGGCTACAGCCTGTTTATCGATATGTCGTTAGGCTTAACCGGCCCGTTGGTGGGCTTTGTGGCCAGCCAGTTCGGGTTGATGTATATTTTTCCGTTTAGTATGGTTATGGTGATGATAGGGCTGGGGATGGCGGTTTGGCTCTTTTATAAAAGAAACCCCTTCAGCGCCCCTCTAAACCTCCCCCGGTAGGGGAGACTTTTTGATTTTCTGGGGCCCTCCCTTCCGGGGAGGGTTTGGGTGGGGCTCCGCCAGGAGACAAAAGTACAAGTTCATTTCCTCGCTTTCCATATAGCCAACTTACTCCAAAATGATTTTTTACCCTCATATAGGTCGTTAACGGCACTATAATACAATTTGGAGTTGTGCTCTAATTCTTCCTGCACAACATTAAGTATTCTGCTTGTTTTATCAGAATAAAAAGGCTCCGAATCCGGCTCTTTAATCACGGGCTTGCTAAATAATTCCTTTATTGAATCATATCTGCTACGTATAAACTCGTTTGAAGGCCATGCGAAGTTATCCATACAAGCAACTTCCAGCGCACCATTGGCATAAAAGTAATGTGATTTAGGCACCCAGGCTATTAAAAAGGCAGCGTTAATATCATGACCGGGTTTATAAAAATTTATCTGGTTCAATTGTTCTCCAAGTGCCAGTCAGGTATCCCATGGCGGGGTGTCTCCTATATCAACATAACATGCGCTTTCGGCTTCAGGTGCGCCATCTACGACTGTTGAATCCGGATCAAATATCATAATCCGGCCATAATGGTGCAATTCAGAAACGGGAATTAAGTTTATCCCCGATTCAGATAACAAGGCCGACCGTGTTGAAATAATCCGGTCAATAGCCGAAAGCTTTCCAGACTCCGGAATTTCATAATAATAGTAATGTAGCGATAATTCCTCTGAACGAAACAGGTTGGTATTAAAGTTATTATTGACTTTTTCTATCCACGTTGCGGTTTCCTGAATCACCTTAATTATATCCATAGATAAGGTTTGTATTAGAATGTATTAATAATGCGAGTTTTTCCGGTCTTGCTACTTGATACTAACTACTTGCTACTTTAATCTCACCACCAGTCCATCCATCTCTTCGGTAATCCGCATCTGGCAGGCCAGGCGGCTGTGTTCGTCGGCGTTGGGCAGGGTATCCAGCATATCAAGTTCAATATCTGTGGCATGAAAATATTGTTCGGGACCTTCAAGTACCTGTACGTGGCAGGTGGCGCAAAGGGCCATGCCGCCGCAGGTGGCCAGCACATCGTATTCGGATGCTTTTAAAACCTCCATCAGGCTCAGGTTGATGCCTTCGGGGATTTCAACAGGCTGGCGGTCGCCCTGGCGGTCTTCAATAATTAAGTTGATCATGGTTAAAATTCGGTTACGCCGTAAACGGTGGTGTATTTAAAACTCAGTTTTTGCTCGGGGTAAACGTACTTGAAGGCGCTTTGGGCCATCAGCGCGGCTTCGTGGAAACCGCAAAGGATCAGTTTTAGTTTACCGGGATAGGTATTGATGTCGCCGATGGCATAAATTCGCTCCACGTTGGTGCTGTAATCCCTGGTGTTCACCTCAATGGCCGAGAAGCTAATGTTTAAGCCCCAGTTGGCAATCGGGCCCAGTTTGGGGCTCAAGCCAAACAGCGGGATCAGGTGATCGGCAGCTATATGGCTTACCTCGTTGTTCCTGTCGAGCAGGGTTACTTCCTCCAAATGGCCTTCGCCGGTTAAGGCTACTACGTTTGATTTCAGGATGAGATCAATTTTGCCTTCGCGGGCCAGTTCAAAAACCTTTTCGGCAGAGTCGGGCACACCGCGGAAGGTATCACCTCTATGCACCAGGGTGACACGCTCGGCCACGTTAGAAAGGAATATCGCCCAATCCAGCGCAGAATCGCCACCGCCTGCTAAAACGATTTTTTTATTGCGGAACAGCTCCGGATTTTTTACCATGTAGGCCACGCCTTTGCCTTCAAAATCAAGCAGGCGATCAATCTCCGGTTTGCGGGGTTCAAAGCAGCCCAGGCCGCCGGCTATTACTACTACCTGGCAGTGTACGGTGGTGTTATCGTTGGTTTGGATAGTGTATGAGCCGTCGTGGTTCCGGTTAACAGTTTCAACCCGTTCGCCCAGGCTAAAGGTGGGATGGAAGGGCGCTATCTGCTCCATCAACCTGTCTACCAATTCCTGCGCGGTAACTTCGGGGTAGCCGGGGATATCGTATATAGGTTTGTGCGGATAAATTTCGGAAAGCTGGCCGCCAACCTGGGGTAGTACATCAATCAGGTGGCAGCGCATTTTTAACAGGCCAGCCTCAAAAACCGCAAATAAACCAACCGGCCCTGCGCCAATAATGCAAATATCAGTATCAATATGTTCCATAACCTGCTCTTTAATTCAGCACTCAAATGTGGCTGTAAAGCGGGTGGCAAACAAATGATATAAAGTAATATCCGATTACTTTAAGTTATAATTGGCCAGGCAGAAACGTTTAAAAAGTTCAATCAGTTTACTGTTTTTTCCATGCAGCTGGATGAACTGGAAGGTGCGGAAAATATCGAGCCCCTTAATATCGATAATGCTTAGCTCATTATACTTCAACTCGCTTACTACCGATTGGATGGACAGGAAAGTAGCTGTATCTGAGTATAAAAGGTATTGTTTTATGGCGATGCTGCTCTCCAGCTGAATCTCAATGTTCAGATCTTTGGGGCTGATTTGTACACTTGCCAGTGCGTCGTAGATTACATCCAGGGTACCCGATCCGGCCTCGCGCAAAACAAGGGGAATATCCAATAACTGCTTCGGGCTTATTTCGGCCTTTTTTGATAACTTATTGTTTGCCCTGGTTACCAACACTATCTCATCCTTGGCAAATGGCGAATAGGCCAGCTGGGGTGAGTGGGACGAGCCTTCGATGATGGCAATGTCCAGCTTCTCGTCCATAATCATTTGCGAAACCTGGTCGGTATTGGCCTGTATGAAGTTGAAGGTGATCTCGGGGTAAGTTTTCTTGAACAGCGCCAATATTTTGGGCAAAATGGTTTGGGCTACCGTAGTGCTGGCCCCGATGTGCAGGGTTCCCGCCTCGATGTTGTTGAGCTGCGCCAGTTCGGTTTCAAGAGCACTATAAGTTTGAAAAATCTTATCTGCGTAGTGCACCAATACTTTGCCGGCCGTAGTAAGCACAATGTTGTTTCCGTTGCGCTTAAACAGCTGCACATTAAGCTGCTGCTCCAGCTCCTTAATATGCTTGGTAACGGCAGGCTGGGTAATAAACAGCTCGTTAGCCGCTTTGGTAAAGCTAAGCCGCTGCGCAACCGTATAAAATACCTTTAACCGAAAATCGAAGATCATTGGGTTAAAGGTAAGGGTTTAATTTTTAACCGGGAAACTGTGTGTACCGGTACGGAATGAAACACCCTGGTACGCCCTGAGACGCCCTGGTACACCCTGAAACACCCTGGTACGCCCTGAAACACCCTGGTACGGGGTGAAACACCCTGGTACACCTGCAATTGTTGGATTTTAAAATATTAAAAAGAGCAAGGGAATAGCACGATTCCTCACTTGCAAAGGGGAGGTAGGGGTTAAATCAGGCGGTCAGGTCGCCTTGTAATCTGTTGTGCGGCGAAACCCATCCCTGCCTTTGCGCTCAATTTCAACCGCACTTTAACTCTTGATTCTTAACTCTTGGCTCTTCTCCCTATATTTGCACCATGACAGGAAAATCGCCCAAAGAATCATATACCATCATGAATGAACTGGTATTGCCCAATGATACCAATACATTAAACAACCTGATGGGTGGGCGCCTGCTGCACTGGATGGATATTGCGGCGGCCATATCGGCACAAAAACATTGTAACCGTATTGTGGTTACGGCCTCGGTTGATAATGTTTCGTTCCAGGCGCCGGTTAAACTGGGCGATGTAATTAGTATTGAAGCCAGGGTAACCCGCGCTTTTACCACATCAGTTGAGGTGAGAATGGATGTTTGGGCTCAAAATATTCCATCGGGGACCAAAGTTAAAAGCAACGAGGCCTATTATACTTTTGTAGCCTTAGATAACGACGGACAAAAAACCCAGGTGCCGGCATCATTGCCCGAAACTGACGAAGAAATAGCTTTGTACGAAGGCGCACTTCGCCGCCGCCAGCTGCGGTTAATACTGGGTGGCAAAATGCAGGCCAACGACGCAACCGAACTGAAAGCCTTGTTTTTTGGCGAGCAATTGCCCCTGAATTTGAAAGATTAATTTTAGTAACAATTGCGGCCCGGCTGAGTCAAAAGGATATCAACTTAAAAATTAACCGGCCATGAGATACTTTCTGTGTTTTTTATTTCCGCCGCTGGCCATTTTAACAACCGGCCGCATTGGCGCATTTATACTCAATATATTTTTAACCCTGTTTTTCTGGATCCCCGGCGTAATTCACTCCATACTGGTCACCAGCGATTATTATGATGCGCGCAGGCACCGCCAGTTAATGCGCGCCACACGCAGGGCACGATATTGGTAATTGGGTTTCATGTGAATGGTTGATGAGCTGAGTGGTTTTTAATATGTTTTAAACAGGCTGCCCTGGCTTGTTGTGCTTTATCGGGATAGTTTCCTGCTTTGCTGGCTATTCCTTTTTATTTTCTTTTTGATAATAAAAATTCCTTTACGTAATTATACTTAACTAATAATTAGTATTACTACCTGTGTACTTAGGTAGTGCCCCTCTTTTCGCGCTTTGTATTGCCTCCTAATTTTACCCCGTAAATAATCCAGGAGTAAGCAAAAATCCCTTGATGTTAATTGTACCTGTAATACATCATTAAACAGAGTAGCACCCGTGAGCCGAAAAGGGAATTAGAGTAGGCACCAAATTATCTATCTTATGGGAAAGATCCACACAAACGCCGGCAAAACAGGTGTACAACAAAATGCCGGCGATGAAGAAATGGTTATTACGCCGGGCGGGCCACGTCCAAAATCAATGGTTCATTATATTGAACCGGGGCATCATGTTAGCAGCGAAGGCGGCCGGTTAAAAATGATCCACACGGCCACTGCCAAAGTGGTTAAAGATTTTGGCGAAATACCTAAACATAATAAACAATCAGAAAGCCGGGTAGTTAGGGCAAAGCCTTTAAATAAGTTAGGTGGTGGCGCCACGCCAGGCCCTATAACCGATGGCTGGATAATAAATTCCGAATGGACTAATACTACCGGCAACCCGATAAGCTACTTCAGCTCAAAATGGGTTGTTCCGCCGGCGCCTGCTACAGATAACGGGCAGCTTGTTTATCTTTTTAACGGCATCCAGCAAACCAATTCGGGGCCGTTTATCTTACAGCCCGTTTTACAATGGGGCAATTCGCCGGCCGGCGGCGGCAGCAACTGGGCAATTACCAATTGGTATGTTGATGGGCAGGGCGGCCTTGCTTTACATGGCTCATTGGTGAATGTTAACCCCGGCGATGAATTGCAGGGAGTGATGACTTTAACAGGGCAATCGGGCGGTACATGTGATTACCAGTCGTCATTTATTGGCAATCCGACTGCCGACTTAACAGTTACCGGTATCGACGAGCTGAAATGGGCCAATGAAACCCTTGAATGTTACGGATTTTCGGCATTTTCTGATTATCCGGATACCGATTTGACAGCCTTTTACGATATCGAAATAAAGCTAAGAACATCCAATTCGCCGGTAACCGATGTGGAAGCTAACATCAATTGGCTGGCCGATAACAGCGTAACGGATAACGGCCAGCAATGCGTAATTGTAAGCAACGATAGCCCCGCGGGCGAAGTTTATTTGTATTACCGGGGTGTAACGCAAGGCATGTATTTTGTAACCGATAAAAGCACCTATGGTAAAGACGAAGTAGCCGACGTAATTTCGACAGCCGGCGGTAAATTTACCGATGCATTTTGGCTGGTGCTGGAAGGTTTTACCAAAGACCAGGTTACCAAAGATCAGCCATCGGCCCTTCATCCGGCCCTGTCGGGAGCATTTAATAGCCTTGCCGGTGTTACTATTACGCCAAACCCGGCTAATGTGGAGTATGAGGACCCTGCGGATTTGTATACCCCACAGCGCATCAGGTACCCTTTTGATGTAACATTCACATCAACAAGTATGTTCCCTGCTGTAGGCTCGGCCCCCATATTTGAGCAGTTGAATGCCACTATAACTATTGAGGGGAATACGTTAAGCGCCATCACTTTATTTGAGCTGGTATCGGGCGCCGATCCATATTTCACTAACCTCGATCCTTCAAATACCCACGATGTGTTTTACCTGAGCCAGGACCTGCGGGTGTTTTCGGTAAGCGCGGGCCATAGCCCGGTTTCGGGCGCGCCGGCATTTACCAGTGATCCGTACACCTCCATTCAAAACTTTTTGGGATTTTTAAATTCAAACACATCCTTTACCAATCCGGGTGCGGCTGATCCTTTGAATGCCCTGCCGGGCCAGTCGGGTTACGAAACCGGCGATTCGTCGGTTACACCTTTGGATGGGGCGTCGCAAAAAAATTACAATTTTGCCATTGCCCGGGTACGCTTACAGGATGCCGCATTAGCCTCTGCCGATAACGTAAGGGTGTTTTTCCGGCTTTTTGTAGCCCCCTCATTTGATACCGATTTTCAGCCTGCAACCACCTACAAAAGTACATTAGGAAGCAGCGGGGCCGACAACGGCAAGCCCATATTCCCGTTAGCGTCGGGCGATGGTATAACAGACCCATCGGGCCAGGCCGTTAAAACTATTCCCTTTTTTGCTACGGATGCCGCCGGTACACATGATTACGATTCGTCGGTAGCCAACGCTAATATCCGCAATATAGTTATCCCGGCCGGGCACAACAAAACCTGGGCCTATTTTGGCTGCTACCTGGATGTATACGATGCCGGCAACCAGGCCAAGTTCCCCGGAACACACCACTGTATTGTAGCCGAGATTGCTTATGACGATGCGCCTATCATCAACTCAGGCGGGGTAACCATGAGCCCCGAAAATTCAGATAAACTGGCACAGCGCAATTTGCAGATCACTTCATCGGGCAACCCAAGCTATCCCGAAACACATCGTATCCCGCAGGCTTTTGACATGCGCGCAAGCGAGGCCGTTGCTACCACACCCGGCTTACTGCTTGATTACCCCGACGAACTGATGATTGACTGGGGCAATACGCCGCATGGCAGCGTAGCCAGCCTTTACTGGCCGCAAATTAACAGTGCCGATGTGCTGCAGCTGGCATCAACGCTGTACAGCACTCATTTATTAGCCGCCGCCGATGCCAACACCATTAAATGCCAGGTTACCAAGGGTGTTACCTACATCCCAATCCCGGTTGGTACGGGCAAAAACTTTGCCGGGCTGTTTACGCTCGATTTGCCGCAAGGGATAACAGTTGGCCAGGAATTTAACATCAAGGTGCGCCGTGTAACTTCGCGCAAGCCCGAGCAAATCAATGTTGTTACCGTACTCAAAGAGAGCCACGGGGCCATTAACGTTGGCGGCAGGGGCAAGCCCATGCGCAACTGGCGATATATTACCGGCACCTTCCAGGTTAAAATACCGGTAGGTACCGATAAAGCCCTGCTTGGCCCCGAAGAAAATACGCTGGCCATTTTAAAATGGAGGCTGGAAAACATGCCGCAACAAAACCGCTGGTACCCCGTGCTGGAAAGATACGTTAGGGATGTTGCCATGCGCGTTGATGGTTTTGGCGGCAATTCGGTATCTGTTAAACCATCGCTGGATGGTGTGCCAACCAAAATAGCTGTCCACGAAAAACTGGTGGAGTACCGCGGCAAGGTAAGCGAAGTTGTTTACAATTGCTTTGGCGACCTGGAGGGTTTTGCACTGGATAAATGCTGTACCAAACCGCATTTATTTAAATGCACCGAAAAATCTGTTGGCGAACTGGTATCCCGCGCCTGCAAAGAACGCTGGACGATAGCGGTGTTTGTAAACGAAAAACAGGACGATAAGATTTGCGAGATAAGGGTATATCCCTGATTGAGATAGCTTTATCGGGTGCAAAGGCTGGCCGTAAGGTCGGCTTTTGTGTTTTACAGCCGGTTTGGAAAAAAAGCCCCACCGCACACGCAAGGTTTAAGCCCAATCCAACTCAATCAACTTAATCCAACCTAATCAACCATTCACCAAAAATTCCCATATTTGCCCCGATGCAAAAAGGTAAGCTATTAATTATTGACGATGAGGAACGCCTGCGTAACCTGATGGCCCGCATTTTGCAACTGGAAGGCCATGAGGTAATTACCGCAGGTACAGGCAAAGAAGGGCTGCGTAAATTACAGCAGGAGAATATCCAGGTTGTTTTGAGCGATGTTAAGCTGCCCGATACCGATGGTATTACGCTTACCGATACCATTAAAAAAGCATACCCATCTACCGAGGTTATTGTACTTACCGCCTATGGTACCATCAACGATGGCGTAAAGGCCATTAAGGCGGGCGCTTTTGATTATATTACCAAGGGCGATGATAACGAAAAGATAATCCCGCTGGTGAGTAAGGCCATGGATAAGGCCCTGCTGCAGCAAAAGGTACTGGAACTGCAAAGTAAGCTGAACGATAAATTTGGGTTCGACAGGCTGATAGGCAGATCAACAGCCATTAGCGATGTTATTAAGCTGGCTCAAAAAGTAGCCTTAACCGATACCACTGTTTTACTATTGGGCGAAACCGGTACCGGGAAAGAGATTTTTGCCGAGGCCATTCACCAGGCCAGTAACCGTAATACCAAATCGTTTGTGGCGGTAAACTGCAGCGCCTTTACCAAAGAGTTACTGGAGAGCGAACTGTTTGGCCATAAAGCCGGCTCATTTACCGGGGCTGTTAAGGATAAAAAAGGATTGTTTGAGGAAGCATCGGGCGGCACCATATTTTTAGATGAAATTGGCGAGCTTGACCACGACCTGCAAGCCAAATTGCTCCGGGTGCTGGAATCACAACAGTTTTTAAAAATTGGCGATACCAAACCTACCCAGGTTAATGTGCGCATACTGGCGGCCACCAACCGCAACCTGCAAACCGAAATTAACGACGGCCATTTCCGGTCGGATTTGTTTTACCGTTTATCCGTTTTCCAGATCACGCTTCCGCCATTGCGCGAGCGTAAGAAAGATATCAAATTGCTGGGCGAATATTTTATGCAATACTTTGCCCTGAAAGTTAAAAAGCAGGTAAACCAACTTAGCGACGAGTTTGTAAGCAAACTGGAAGCCTATAACTGGCCTGGCAACATCCGCGAGTTTAAAAACGTAATTGAACGCGCCGTAATACTCACCGATAACAATATTTTGGACGAGAGCCTGCTGCCTTACGAAATTCAGCAGCAACAGGTAAAAGCAGGGGCACCTATCTCGGCATTTGATCTTTCATCCGTTGAGAAACTCCATATTCAGCGGGTACTCAACCACACCCATGGCAATCGGGCCGAGGCTGCCAATTTGTTGAATATTGGGGTGGCTACGTTGTATAGGAAGTTGAAGGAGTATGGGTTGGAATAAGGGGAGGAAAACTATCGTCTGCCCACTGTCATGCTGAGGTACGAAGCATCTATTCGCGAACTTTGCTGGTGGTTATGCATGGCGTACAATAGATCCTTCGCTATCGCTCAGGATGACAGAAAATGAAACTTGCCGCCGCCGCCGCCGCCGCGCCGCCGCTGCCGCGAGTTTAAACTCGTGGTAAAACATGGTTTCAGCTTTCAGCTGAACTTGTAAGCAAACATGGTTAACAAAGGTTAACACAATTACGATTTATTTTACTTAAATAATTTATAATCAATGTATTATGATAAAATCATGGTTAACATGTGTTAACCATGATTTTATCGTTTTTCGTATTGCCCCGATATGAAACTTAGGGCTGCTGCAATGCCGCTTTGCCCCACACACCTGCAAAAACTTCCTATGCCCCGCCGCCGCACAGCCCGGCATTGTTTTGCCCGTTTTCGCCCGAAGCTGTTCTGCTGACAGCCCGGGAAAACGTGGGCTTATTGCAATGAAAGATACGCTGCTAAAATTCTGCTAATTCCTTAATTCTGCAAGTAATTCTGGTTCAGACAAAGACTGAAACCGTTCTGCTGACTGGGATAAGTAATGTTTTGGGAAACGAGAACCATAAATTATCCTCGCATGTCCTTTGCGCAACTATTTGGTTCCACATGAAACTTTGTCATTGCGAGCGCAGCGTGGCAATCTCGTAACTATGCAGGGCGAACTATTTAGGAATCGATATTATTTCGTAGAAACCGACAGCATCGGCCCGCTCATTCGCCGCGGGAGGGCTGTTACTTTGTCTTGATACAAAGTAACCAAAAATCAAGTCAGCAGAAATGCTTTTTGCGCTCGGGGCCTTTGCCCTGCAAAACGGGCAAAACCTGGGCTGGAATTATTTTGCCCCGGCCCGCTTTTGCCCCACGCACCTGCAAAAACTCCCTATGCCTTGCAGCCGTACGGCCCCGCATTGTTTTGCCCGTTTTCGCCCGAAGCTGTTCTGCTGACGGGAAGGGGGAAGATATTTCGTAAAGAAACGATCACAAGTCCTCCTGGCTCTGCCCTTTGGACAAGACGTACGCTAAGGGGGGCGATGGACTTTTTAATTAGACGTAAAATCATAAAACTTAGAAATTCCATCTTCGATAACTTTGCAAAGTTGCAAAGCATCAATAATATAAACTGCGATATCAGACGCACTTATTATTACTGTTAAGTCTCCTTTCGTATGAGCATATATTCCACGGTATTCAGCGAGTTTTTGCAAGGAATTTAACAATGAAAGGTTATCTGGTATATCAATCCCTACTGGTATAAGTAACTTCAAAAGATATTTTAATGACGCTCCATGATTATTTGTCACATAATGTTCAAAGAATTTGTTTGTTTCTTTTAAAATTTCTTTTGTGTAAGTATCTGTTTTCTTTGTCAGTTCTGAAATATTTTGTAACGTTAGAGGTTTTCCTGCTTTGTGTAAATCCGATGCTAGTTCAAGTTTGGATTTGTGGTTTTTTAAGGTGTCAGAATTATTATTGGAATAGATACTATAAGCACTACTTAAGATAAGTGTTTTAATTAACTGAGATAACGATTGGTTTATTTTATCCAATTCATTTTGATTCGCAGGTATAGTATTAATAAATTTCTGGGTCTTATACTTTTTATAAGAGCTGCTTATAGTCTTAATCGCTACTTTTTCAAAATACTCCTCAATCGCTGCGTGAGTTAAAACGCAAAACGCTTTTACACAATCCTCTTCTTCTTTAGATGGTAGTAAAGTCGTCGCCTTAATGTGCTGTTTTAAAAATCCAACATAAAGTCGATGGCAATAATTTTTTAAATTGGAGTAATCATTCATTTTCGACTGGCAACATATTTTCAAAATGTTTATTGAAAGACTCATTTATTAATACTCTAAACAAGTTAAATCTTATTGCGAGGCTCTTTTTGGTATTAGTAGATGAAACCATAGACTTTCTGAAAGGAGAATCCCTATCGGATAGCTTTTCAAAACCACTTAAATATTTAGAAATATTATCTTTGTTTAAATCCTTTTCTTCAAGTTGGGAAAAGTAGTAAAGCTGAACGTCAAAAAGATTTCGATTAAATCTTTTTTCAGAATAATATGCGCCAACCGAATTGATACCAACTATAGATTCAAGTAGTGTAATTCCCTTATTCAGGTCTAAATATAGATTTATCACAATCTTATTGTATTTATCCCAATCGTTATTTAAAGTTAACAATGTATCATCAAGGAACTTTTTTAAGTTGCCGTTATAGTCATTCAGCCGTATCCGATTTGACACAAACTTTAGTAGTATTTCTGCATCTAGTAATCTTTTGTCAGGCTGATCAATCCCCAGAACTTTATGCAGTGGGCCTATTTCTTCGGTAGATTCCATTAAGAAATCAGAAAATTTACCCTTTCTTAGTGATTGTCTCAACTCTTGCATGGATAATGGAACAGCTCCCGAGTTCAATCTGTAAAATATCTCGTAAAGAATATCATCAGATGTTTGATTAAAAACAACTGTACATCTAATATCAGAATTTTGGAATGCCCTGTATGATTCTTGATTTATATCTTGAGATAATAGCTCAATACTCATGTTATTAAGTTTAGGCTTTAATTTTAAGTCTTTTAAGATTGGTTTTACCCAATACTTATATGTCTCATGCTCTATAAAACCAGCAATGGTCAATAGTCGTTGTTTTCCATCTAAGACTATAAACTTATTTTTTTCTGTATGGCTTTCAGCCAATACAATTTCCGGGACGGGTAATTTGAGAATGAGTGATTCTATTAATCTACTCCTTTTTTCATCATTCCAAGCGTTTCTTCTTTGGAACTTAGGATTTAGCTCAATATTACCCTGTTTAATTTGATTATAAATGGTTTCTACAGTCCAGTCTCTTGAGAACGTTTTGATATTCTCCGAGAGAATTAAAGTTATATTATCGACGATCTCCTTGTTTGACTCAACAATCTCATTATCAATGTCGTTGTATTCCATTCTTATCTATTTATGATATTTTAAAGATATTCAAATTTCGTTAAGAAATTGTCTCCCAATATTTATAGTTTCCGATATTCGCCCGCCTTCAATTGCAATCGTCTTGGGCAGGTGACTTGCGTATCTTTGAAGATATTATGTCAATTCGTTGCTAACTCAAAGGCTAATTTTGCCCCATTAGTTTTTTTAATTCCTCTATTTTATATGCAGGGTTTCTTTTATGCAACATGGCATGGCAGTTTGGGCAAACAGGGCATAGATCAACGATAGGATTTATTTTGTGTTCAATACCAATTTCCGATAGTTGATTTAAATGGTGTACATGAATAAACCCTCGCCCTATAGATCCGTAAGTTTTTTCAAAATTAAATCCGCAAACAAAGCACGTGTACCCATGGTGCTGCAAGCATAAAGCCCTTGCATAGTTGTTCCTTTCGTAAACTGTTTGAATAACATAATAAGGAGAACCCTCAATTATTAACTGTTCAGCCTTCGGAGTCTTTATAAACAGGTCGTTATTATTTAAAAAATTAAACCACCTTTTTTCAAGTTCAACTGTGACCTCATTTTTTATTTGAATACCGGATGATTGAGGGGTCCAATGTTGATTTCCTAAAATGCTGTCCTCAAAATCTGCTATATCAAGAATGCTGTCAATTTTGGGATTTATTAAGGTATCCAATTCTATTCTGACTCTATTAACTAAAGTACCATCTTCACGCCAATGGGCTAATAAAGCAGGTTCAGATACTACAAATCCAGATGCAAAAATACCTTTGACTTTTGTCCCTATTTGGACTATGAACGCTCTATCACCGACTTTTACTTTCTTAAAACTTTGTATACTCCAAAGTACAGTTGATTTTCCTGTTGCTTTGAGTTCTTTAATCTTTTCATCTAATTCATCAAAACTCCAATTATCTGGGTTCCAAGCAAAAAGATAATAATTAATTCCTTTAAATTTGGACTCGAATTTGCCAACGGAGTTCCTATAGATTTGCCACACACCATGTTCTAAGGGGTTGTATTTAATGACTTTGCCTCGACCTAAATAATATAACAAATCAAAGTGAGATCCAGAATTCGTAAACCGCTCAACCTTGTTTTCATTATAATGAGTTCGGGATTTATGGTTAACCGTAGCTACAATTATTTGCGCCGTAATAGTTTTTTGATTTACATTCTCCCATTTTTCGTTGATGTGTTGCTTGATGATATCATACGTCAACTCGCCATTTAGATTTTCAACGGCATCTTTGACCATAAACCATACTTGGGGACTCTCTTCCATCTAAACTTAGCTAATTGAAAAGTAAATATAATTTATATTCTAATCGATCTTACATTTTAATAGTGAGCTCATTATATGTGTCTTTTAGTCAGTTTATGCTCCCCCCCCCCCGCGTTAACGATTGCAGCGGATACCGGCCAAGCGCCTAAGGCCCGTGCAGTATAAGCGGAAAGCGTGGGCCGAAGGCAACGCCCTTTTTAGTAGCAAGTAGTAAGTATCAAGTAGCAAGACTTTGGAAAAATAGAGGCAAGAATCAAGACGGCTTCAAAATAAATAAAATCGTGGCTATCCTTTAATCCTAAAAATTAAGGTTCAGACAAAAAAGATCAACTTAAAAACGCACCGTTCCAATTGCCGCGGGTTTTAATCTGTGGCTAAACTGGTTTCAGCTTTCAACTGAACTGTGAAGCCAAAGGCTTCAACCCGAACTCCCACGAGTTACGCTACGCTAACCTCGCGGGAGTTCGGGAGTTCGATTTCATCTGAACGTTAAAGCCCTACGGCGTTCAATTTTTCTACTGCTTATCAAAAACCATGGGTGAAGCAACGCAACTGGCATTAAACGGGCAGGTAAAGTAAAGTGAAAGTTTATTTTTAGGCCCGTTGAGCGACAGGCCGTAAGCAGCGGTTTTGGGGCCATCAACGGGGGTAAGTTCGGTTACCGGGCCGTAACTGTTTTTGGAGTTTGAATAATTTACCTGGTCGAACATGATTAACGAATCATTTTTGATGCTATATTTCCCTGTGCTTCTAAAGCGGTATCCTATTATTTTTTTGGTAACCGAATCTGTGGCTATAATATCGTATTGAAACTGGTTGCCATTTTTAAATTCATATTGTTGAATTCCCTGGAATTGCAGGATAGCCCATTTTCCGGTAATATTAATAGTCCCACTTGCATCCTTTTCACAGGCAGAAAAAGTAAATGCTAAAATAGCAGTTAAAAGGCTGAAAATTTTGATAAGGGTAAGTTTTGTTTTCATATTGATAATTACGCACAAACAGATGCTGCTGATACAGTTGAGGAGTTTTTTGTTAAAGTACCTTCATCTGCCAATCGCTGCCGCGAGTGTTTAATTTGTGCAGCAACATGGTTTCATTTTCAGCTTTGCTGTGAAGCCGAAGGAGTCGGCCAACGTATTTATTCAATACCATTCTGCTAATTCTCTTTGCGCGAAATAAATTTACCCTGTTACCCTATAACAACCATTTGCGTCACCAGCAAAAGTTTAAAAGCAATTGCAATGGGGCTTTTATGTTTATATTCCTATTTTTGGGCAAAATTTAAAAAAGTGGAAGTAATAAAAAGCATCATCGATTTTATATTGCATATAGATAAGCACCTGGTACAAATAACCAGCGCCTACCAGGGTTGGACATACCTGATCCTGTTTGCCATTATTTTTGCTGAAACCGGTTTTGTTGTTACCCCATTTTTGCCCGGCGATTCGCTGCTGTTTGCGGCAGGCGCCCTTATAGCCGGCGGCAAATCGGGCCTTGATATTTACTTGCTGGCCATTATACTGGTAATTGCGGCGTTTGCCGGCAATACGGTAAACTACCTGTTGGGCAGTTACCTTGGCCCCAAGGTGTTTAAAGAACAAAATAAGATTCTGAAGCTTGATTATTATCTTAAAACCAAAGCTTTTTTTGATAAACATGGCGGTAAAGCGGTAATATTCAGTCGCTTTTTGCCCATTATCCGCACAGTGGCGCCGTTTGTAGCAGGCGTTGGCCATATGCCATTTTTGCGTTATAGCCTATATAATATTGTAGGCGGGGCTGCCTGGGTGCTTAGTTTTTTAATGATAGGCTTCTTTTTTGGTAATATCCCGGTGATTAAAGAAAATTTTACCATTGTGGTAATGGTAATTATCCTAGTATCTATTGTGCCTCCCATTTATGCAGCTATAAAGGCTAAAACGACTAAGAATACAGCCGGGTAATACGATACTTTTAAGGCATCCCACAGGACAGGTGACCCGCATGAAACATACTTAGCATGTGGGTGCCGAAACAAGCATGACATTGGGGGTTAAATCGTTGCCGTTTCCCTTCAGAATCCGTGGATCTTACCACCCACGGGGATGATTAATAACCCGAATTTAATTCACCGAATCGAGCAAGGTTGTTGCCACCAGTTTACCATCTTTGCCATAGGTTTCTGATTTGGCAAAACGGCCCAGCTTTGGCGCAAACCATTCGATAACTTTGATTTGAAAAGGGATGGATGCCCCCATCATGCTAATCCTGAAAATGATATCATTGGTTATTTTAAAACAATCAAAACTGCCGGCTTTGGTGGTTACCTTCTCCTGCTTTTCAACCTTGCGGTTGTTTATATTCAATTGTACCTGCCCCATTTGCGTGCCGTTGCTGCCAACGTTAATGTTAAGGGCTCCGTCGTCAAGCTTTTGCCCGGCTTTTAGGTTTATGGGGTAGCTCAGGTATTTAGTATCGCCGGTCATTTCCATGTTGCCTAATTGCCTTAATGAAGCCGCCGGGATAAATGTTTTCATGTCAATTTTTATAGCCTGGCCGGTACATATAATTTCAGAATTTCCGGAACCCATTGATTTGCCGGTTTTATCAAAAAGTTCTATCCGGGCGTTTACGGTGGCGGCATCCTTTTTATTGGTATTGCACACCATCGATCCCATGGGTTTGCTATCGCCGCCCTGGTTAACGTATGTGAATTTTTTGCCATTTACATTGCTAATGAATGGACTGCAGTTTTGTGCCGATACCTGGCAAACGAAAGATGTAATAAAAATTATAGCAGGAATTATTTTTTTCATGGAATTGATTTGTTGAACATTAAAACTACAAAACCATTGCGATATTGTGGATATGAGCCCATATGTATTTTAACTCCCCCTTCAGGGGGCCGGGGGCTACGGCTGCCCCGCATCCACCCAGGCCGAATACCAAAAGCTGCCTACCGATAATATGGATGCCCGCATTTGCCGCTCGATCATGCCTTTCAACGCTTTTTGATAGGCAAGGCTGTAGGCTTCCGAGTAGTCTTTAATCTCTTTTTTGCCATGCAATACCATGCTGTATTTTCTACCGGGAGGATAGCTTTTGTTTAACATCCTTTCGAAACGCAAAACTGTATCTGCGCTTTTAAATGATGCCCTGCAAATCCGAAAGGCCTCGGCTAACGGGTTTTCTATATAGCGGGCCTTGCCGGCTTTTAAATTGTACTTATCGGCAAAAAGCTCGGGGATGCGGCTTTCCCATAACGCGTGGATGCCGGTTTGGTTGGTAAACTGCCCGTTGTAATTGATGGTAAGGTGCAAGGGTACATGGGCATCGGCAATGTAATGCCCAAGGTTGGCCGAAGTATTCAGGATGGCCAATGTGTCGTGAGCCTTAAATGCCCTTACCAGTTTATAGTACTGGTATTGAATGGTCCAGGGAACGGTGCCGTACTTATTTAACGTATCGGCGGTATATTTTGCGGCGGCATCTTTCCATTTTTGCGGCATGGCGGCCCATGGTTTTTTACCATAATAGTCGGCATCAAAAAAATGGCGGGGGGCTTCGGTGGAGTCTACGTAGCGGCGTTTATCGGCGCTTACAGCGTGTTCTACAAGGTAATCGATATTGGCCTTGTAAAACCCAATCATGCCCTTAGGTAGCGTATAAACGGCCAGTTTGTTGATGCGGTAATGCGCGAAGAAACCCCAGGAGGAGCACAGTAATATTAACCCGATACCCGATAAGCTTAAAACGATGGCCCGCTTCATGAGGGTAAATATGGGTTTAAGTTTTGGTTTTTTTGGGTGGATTTTAGTTTTTTAGCTAAATTGCCTTTTATAGAAATAAACATGAAGTTGTTATCAAGCTATCTGCTGAAAAAAATAAAATTGATTATCTCGATTTTTAGAAAAAGTAACGCTTTAAGCGAAACAGATCACCTACTATCAACATCAGCAAACAGGGAACGCCTGGGGGAATCTATCGAACAATTGAAATCCGGGAAAACGATCAGCTATAATTTCGATAAATAATTACAACTTCCCCACATAAACCTTAGTGTCATAATTAATGGTAATAAAACCATCCTGCTGATACCGGGCGAAAAGTATTTCCAGGTCATTTATCATAGCCTCATACCCGGCCTCTTCGCGGGTAGGCATATATGATGACGACAGCAGGCGTCCCGTTAATCCTTCCAAATCAAAAACCTGTTTGTTTGCAAATACTTTGAGCCGGAAAGTTTCGGGCGCAAAAAAGGCTCCAATCTGTTCATTATTGATATTCCGGTGATCAACTTTCACATAATCGTTACCGTGGGCAACGATGAGTTGGTCATATTCAATCTCAAAGTCCGAACTTGTTTTTCGTTCGTTCCATATCAGTGCCACAATTCCGCCAAGCTTTAGTACGCGTTTAAACTCTGCCCTTGATTTTTCCCGGTCGAACCAATGGAAGGCCTGGCCGGCTATCATAAAGTCGATGCTGCCGGTTTCCAGTCCCGTATTTTCGGCGGTGCCATTCATGGCCTTAAAGCCTGGGTAGTTGCCCAGCAGTTCAACCGATTTTTCGCGCATCTCCTGGTTAGGTTCAATGGCGATCACTTTGTATCCGGCATCCAGGAACAGGGCGGTGGATATGCCGGTACCAGCGCCAATATCGGCGATGAGTTTGCCGGTGGATAGTTGGTAATCGTCTTCCAAAAATTCCACAATTGTTTTGGGATAGTGAGGCCGGTACTTTACATAATCGTTTACCCGGTTGCTGAACCTGGTTGTGCTGTTGTTTTCGGTCATGGGTTGATTAAGTTGATTAAGTTGGATTGGGTTGGATTAAGTTGGATTAATTTGATTGAGTTGGATTAAGTTGATTCGTTTGAGTTATTACCATGATTTGTATACACTAAACAATATGCCATTGGTACGAAATGTTTTAAAAACTTTGCCATCTAACCCCAACTTAATCAACCTAATCTAACCCAATCAACCAATCAACTAATTTGCCATCTAACCCCAACTTAATCAACCTAATCTAACCCAATCAACTAATCAACTAATTTGCCATCTAACCCTAACCTAATCTAACCCAATCAACCAATCAACTAATTTGCCATAACCCCAACTTAATCAACCTAATCTAACCCAATCAACCAATCAACTAACTTGCCATCTAACCCCAACTTAATCAACCAAATCTAACCTAATCAACCAATAAACTTTTTTAAAATAGCATTTGCAATAATCAAATTATCGCCCTATATTTGCAGTCCTTAAAATAAGTAGAAAAAAGAATAACAAGCTATACGATGGCAAATCATAAATCATCTTTAAAAAGAATCAGGTCAAACGCTGCGAAGCGTCTGCGCAACAGGTACCAGGCAAAAACAACCAGGAACGCTATTAAAAAATTAAGAAACACTACTACTAAAGCTGATGCAGCTGCATTGTTAGGTAAAGTGATTTCTATGCTTGATCGTTTAGCTAAAAAGAATGTTATTCACAAAAACAAAGCTTCAAACAATAAATCGAAGCTTACTAAATTTGTAAACGGCTTAAGCTAAATCTTAGCTTTTAACGATATAAAAAAAGGATCATACCAGCGGTATGATCCTTTTTTAGTTTCCATGCTTTTTCATACTTTAATGCCGTGGAAAACTACGAAAACAAAATCGGCATAAAGTCATGGGCCGAGGCCGACCGTCCGCGCGAAAAACTGAGCGGCCAGGGCAGGCGGGCGCTTACCGATGCCGAACTGATTGCCATCCTTATTGGCTCGGGCAGCCGCAACGAAACGGCTGTCGAACTTAGTAAACGCATCCTGCACCATTACGAAAATGATTTGAATAAGCTTGGAAAAGCTTCTATATCAGAACTTTCTAAGTTTAAAGGGATAGGCGAGGCCAAGGCTATTTCCATCATCGCCGCCCTTGAAATTGGCCGCCGCCGCAACGATACCGAAAGCCAGGCGCCCGATTATATCAACTCCAGCAGAGATGGCTACAATATTATGCGCCGCCATTTGATGGATTTAAACCACGAAGAATTCTGGATAATTTTATTAGGCCGTTCGCAGAAGGTGTTGGGTAAGGAACTGATTAGTAAAGGTGGGTTAGCCTCTACAGTGTGCGATCCTAAAATAATTTTCCACGCGGCCCTGCAATACCAGGCCAGTGGTATTATATTGGTACACAACCACCCATCGGGTAACCTTAAGCCCAGTCATGAAGATATTATGCTTACCAAAAAATTGTCGGCAGCTGGCTTAATGCTGGATATCAAGATATTTGATCATCTCATTATTACCGATAACGGGTTTGTCAGTCTGGCAGATTCGGAGATGATGTAGCTGCGGATGTGCAGATGGTTAGATGTGCAGATTTCAGATTTCAAATGTGCAGATGTGGGCGAAGATCAATTTAGTTTTGCTTCAAATTCAGCTATAAACTCTTTAAAGCAACTACAGTTCTTTTCAACTTCATTTATATTCAAATGTTTGAAAATCTCCGGACAATGGGATTCTTTAAATTGTTTATTTGATTTAAAAGTGAGTTTTTTAAGCACCTCTTTTGGCTCTTTTATTAGCATGGGGTCATGGGTAACTTTATGCTTTGTGGTATAAAGCTTATTGAAAGCGGTTATATCACCAAATATCAATGCCTCCAGTTCCCAAATATTCAAGAGCAATATTCCCTCGTTATTAACCAACGCATCTAAGTCTTTAAACCATTGCGTTTTAGCTTGCAGTTTGTCTTTTTGCGATTTAAAGGCATCTAAATCCCGGACATAGATAATGAACCGGCACTCCTGATCTTCGAATTCGATAGGCAAGCTTCTTTTAATCTTCGGATTGTCTAATTGATATCCTTGAACTCTTTTTGCTAACTGACGAAATTGAACTTTGTCTTTGTATCGTTTTTCTAAAAGATTTTTTATTGATGAAGTATCGTTTGGATCTTCGCCTACCAAGCCAACTCTTATCATTATTCCAAATCTGATAGCATCCAGTAATCACTAAAAAAGCCAACCTCTTTCATATACTTCTGTGCTTTCTTAATTTCTTTGTCGGATAGGTGTCTTATTTGAGTGCCTTTGTCTAAATCATAGTAAGCAATAAGGATATGATCTAATTCATCCGGGCTTAAATGATCTAATGCTTTGGGCGAGTGGGTTGAAATGATAATTTGTTTGTCTTCTGATTGTTCTTTCAGAAAATCCATTAGTAAAGTGAACTGGTGGGGGTGGATGCCTAATTCGGGTTCTTCTACTAATGCCAATCCATCTGCATAAGTTAATTCGGAGATTATGTAAAATAAACGTCGGGTTCCATCTGATAATTGGGACCAAGGTAACCAGTTACCATTAATTTGAAAATCAATTTTAACGTTCTCTATCGTTAGTAATTTTTCTTCATGATATAAATTTATGTTGTTATTAAATCTTACGTCTTCTATGGTGCTGAAACGTCTTAAATTGTCAAGAATATCTTCTTGTAACTTTAAATGAGTAAGAATATCTTCCGAAGAAATTTCAGTCAAGTTGGTTAAAACTATATCGCCGTCATTGTAATGTCGATCCAAAGACCAAAATATTCCATTAAGAAAACTTAGACTTTCGGGGAAAGTCCAAAAAATATATCCGTCATCAATATGAGCGCTTATTGTTCCTTGTGATTCTATACTACCTAAATCTGATGGTAAATTATATCTAAGATAGGACGAAGATATGTGTTGATAACCTAATGAGTGGAATAGGCCTGTTGCTATTGATGTATATCTAATTTTTCTATTATTAAATTCAAATCTTTTAATTGTTTCTCTGTTTTCCGAATCATCGTACACAAGAATGTCATCAATGCTGAATTTTTCAGAAAGAGCAATTTTATTAAGCCCCTCTTTTCTAGAGGATACAGGTAACTCTCTTTCTAATTCGAGTGAAAATAAATGCCCATCATTAGATTCAAAATTAAGTTTGGCATATTTATATTGACCGTTGAAATAAATTTTATGGTTGATAGTCAAATAGATGAATTCTGAAAAATTAGATTTTCCCGCACCATTTTTCCCAATCAAGATATTTAACCCTTTCTTAAAGTCAATAGTCAAATCCTCAATGGATTTAAACCCCTTAAGGTGAACACTATCTAAATATACTCTTGGACGTTCTTCTGTTTCAGTCGACATAAATTAAAACAAATGTGTTTTACACAAATGTATTTGTTTTTATATTACATATTTGTGTTATCGGCACATTTCCATCTAACATCATCTGCACAATTGAAATCTGCACATCTGAAATCTGCATATCTGCACATCACTATTCACCCTAAATTGTATCTTTGCCGATTATCATTTCTGAATAATGAAGATATCGTATAACTGGCTTAAAGAATTTATTGATACCGATAAAACTCCGCAGGAAATTTCGATCATCCTTACCGGTACCGGTTTGGAGGTGGAGAGCCTGGAGAAAGTACAACCCATTCCCGGTGGCCTGGAAGGCCTTGTGATTGGTTTTGTAAAGGAGAGCATTGCCCATACCAATTCAGATCACCTGCATGTTACTAAAGTTGATGTAGGCGGCCCCGAAGACCTGCAAATTGTTTGTGGAGCCCACAATGTGGCCGCAGGACAAAAAGTGGTTGTAGCCACTGTAGGTACTACCATATACCCAACCGTAGGCGAACCATTCGCTATTAAAAAATCAAAAATCCGTGGCGAGGTATCCGAAGGGATGATTTGTGCCGAAGACGAGATTGGTTTAGGTACCGACCATGCCGGCATCATGGTACTGGATGATGACGCCGTAGTAGGATCGTTAGCTAAAAACTATTTTAAACTGCACGACGACTATATGTACGAGATAGGCCTTACGCCTAACCGTGCCGATGCCGTATCGCATCTGGGTACAGCCCGCGATATTGCCGCGTTTTTGAAAATAGGGATCAGGAAACCTGATGTAAGCGCATTTAAGGTTGACGATACCAGCCGCACCATTGAGGTTGTGGTTGAGAATGAGCAGGCAAGCCCGCGTTATGCCGGCTTAACCATTAGCGGGGTTGAGATTAAAGAATCGCCAAAATGGTTAAAAGAACGGTTGGCTGTAATAGGCATCCGCTCTATCAATAATATTGTGGATGTTACCAACTATGTGTTGCACGAATTGGGCCAGCCGCTGCACGCGTTTGATGCTGATGAAATAACCGGCGGCAAAGTGCTGGTTAAAAACTATCCCGAAGGAACAGTTTTTAGAACCCTGGATGATGTTGACCGTAAGCTATCAGAAAATGATTTGATGATAGGCAACGCCGACGAGCCTATGTGTATTGCCGGTGTTTTTGGTGGCGCAAAATCTGGTGTTAAGGAATCTACCAAAAATATCTTTTTAGAGAGCGCTTATTTCAATTCGGTATCGGTACGTAAAACGGCCAAGCGTCATGGTTTAAAAACGGATGCATCGTTCAGGTTTGAGCGTGGTACCGACCCGGATATGCCTGTGTTTGCTTTAAAACGTGCGGCTTTGCTTATTCAACAGGTTGCGGGTGGTAAAGTATCGTCGCAAATCTCTGATCATTACCCGGCCCCGGTCGCGCCTTTTGCGTTCGAGGTTACTTATAAAAATATCGACAGGCTCATCGGCCAGCAAATTACGCATGGCGAGATCAAGGCGATCATCGAGGCGCTTGACATTAAGATAGTGGGTGAAACTGCGGACTCGCTATCATTGGAAGTTCCTCCATATCGTGTTGATGTAACCCGCGAGGTTGATATTGTAGAAGAGATCCTGCGGATTTACGGATATAACAATATTCATATCCCAACCCAGATCAGGGCATCGCTTAACAACTCGCAAAAAAAGGAGAAGGATACGGTTCAAAACCAGATCTCGGATTTGCTGACAGCTAATGGTTTCAATGAAATACTTTCAAACTCGTTAACAAAATCGGCCTACTCAGATAACCTGGATGTGGCTGTAAAAATCCTGAACCCGCTAAGCAGCGACCTGGATGTAATGCGCCAAAGCCTGCTGTTTTCAGGATTAGAAGCTATCGCCTACAACCAAAACCGCCGTGCAGCCGATTTGAAGTTTTATGAATTTGGCAAAGTATACAGCGTTAAGGATGATAAATATAGCGAGGTACAACGCTTCTCGGTATTCATCACCGGCGCCGATGCAGCCGAGCAGTGGAACCAAAAGCAACAGCCGGTTTCGTTTTATAACTTAAAAGCAATTGTTGATGGTATTTTGCAGCGCTTAAACATTACCGATTTTGTGGTTGAAGATGCTACCTGCAGCAAACTGGCCTTCGGCTTACAATACATGCTGAATGGTAAACAACTGGTTAAGTTTGGCCCTGTTGGCGCCGCTGCCCGAAAAAAAACCGATGTAGATAAAGAGGTTTTTTATGCCGACTTTAACTTCGACCTGGTATTGAGTGCAGTGCGTAAAAATGTGATTGTTTACCAGGAGGTTTCTAAATTCCCTGCCGTAAGGCGCGACCTTTCAATGCTGATAGATAAGTCGGTTTCGTTTGGTCAGTTAAAGCAAATTGCCCAGCGTACCGAGCGTAAGCTTTTGAAGGAAGTAAGTGTATTTGACGTTTACCAGGGCGATAAGCTGCCCGCCGGTAAAAAATCATACGCGCTAAGCTTCATTATCCAGGATATTGAAAAAACCCTTACCGATAAAGCCATCGACTCGGTAATGCAGAAATTAATTTATAATTTAGGAAAAGAAGCAGGAGCGGAGATAAGGAAGTAATTAGTGAATGGGTGAGTTAGTGATTTTAAAATTTGTTTTGCTATTCACTAAATCGCTAATTCACTAACTCACCAATTAAAACTTCGCTAACTCACTAATTCACTAATTAAAACATGCCTTCATTAGCAGAACAGTTAAACATAATAGTTGATAAAACCGAAAGGTTAATTGAGCTTTGTGCTGCTTTACAGGAGGAGAATGACCTGTTGAAGCTGGAGAGTGAGGCGCTTACTGTTGCACTTGATGCAAGTAAAAATAAGACGAAAGACCTGGAAGAAAAGCTTCGTGTATTGAAACTTGCAAAATCATTTTCAGAAACAAATGAAAAAAGTGTTGACATTAAGCAAAAAATTAACGACTTTGTGCAAGAAATAGATAAGTGTATTGTATTATTAAAAAAATAGTACAAAAAGTGAAAAGCTCAAATGGGAGAAATCTCAATAAAAATAAATATTGCTGACAGAGTTTACCCCTTAAAGGTAAACATGGAAGAAGAAGAAATAATACGCAGGGCGGCTAAACTAATTAACGATCGGATAAAGGAATATCAGGAAAATTATGCGGTGAGGGATAAGCAGGACTTGCTTTCGATGTGTGTGTTGCATTATGCCACATCATCGTTAAAGGCAGAGAAGAAGGTGAACAACGAAGATACCGATGTTGCCGAAAAGGTATACCAGTTAGACCACATGCTGAACGAATTTTTTTCGAAGTAATAAACGTTCTTTACATAACATACAGAGCACATTTAAGATTTAACCGCAGTTAAATTTTAGGTTTCACTATTAAAAACTTAACGCTTCAATATGAGCGGATCATGTGGGGCATGCGTTGCTATACGTACCAGCGTAGTCCCGATCCCAACGTCGAAATGAGGTTTTTCAATACATGATACTTAAAAATTAGTTGCGGTTTTTTTATATACATACATACCCAATAAACCTAAAATGGACATATTACTATACGTTATTATCGGACTACTCGTAGGCATCGGCCTCGGGATAGTCATCGGGCGCTTCCTGTTACGGAAGCTTTTTAAAGACCAGGAAACATCGGCACAAAATAAGGTGAAGAAAATATTAAAAGATGCCGAAAACAATGCCGAGATCCTGAAGAAAAACAAGTTACTGGAAGCCAAAGAAAAGTTTTTGCAAATGAAAGCAGAACATGAGCAGGAAGTAACCAATAAAAATAACAACATTAACCAGCGCGAGAATGGTGTAAAACAAAAAGAACAATCATTAAACCAGCGCCTGGAAAATATGAACCGCAAGGAAAGTGAGCTGGATAATACCCGCAAAAACCTGGAGAAACAAACCGAAATTGTTGTAAAAAAACAAGAAGAGGTTGATATCCTGAAAAACTCCCACCTGCAACAGTTGGAAACCATCGCCGGCCTATCGGCCGAGGAGGCTAAAAACCAGTTGGTTGATAACCTGCGCGAGGAGGCCCGCAGCAAGGCCATGATCCAGATTAAGGATATTGTGGACGAAGCTAAGCTTACTGCTACTAAAGAAGCCAAAAAGATAGTTATCCAAACCATCCAGCGTACCGCTACCGAGAGTGCTATTGAAAACACGGTATCGATATTTAATATCGAAAATGACGAGATCAAGGGCCGTATCATCGGTCGCGAAGGCCGTAACATCCGTGCTTTGGAAGCCGCTACAGGTATCGAAATTATTGTTGACGATACCCCGGAAGCCATCATCTTATCTGGCTTTGACCCGGTAAGGCGCGAGATTGCAAGGTTGGCTATGCACCGTTTGGTAACCGATGGCCGTATCCACCCGGCACGTATCGAGGAGGTGGTTGCCAAAACCAAAAAGCAAATTGAAGAAGAAATTGTTGAAATAGGCGAGCGCACCGTGATAGACTTAGGTATTCATGGTTTACATCCTGAGCTTATCCGTATGGTTGGTAGGATGCGTTATCGTTCATCATACGGGCAAAACCTGTTACAACACTCGCGCGAGGTTGCTAACTTCTGCGCAACTATGGCCGCCGAATTAGGTTTGAACGTGAAGATGGCTAAACGTGCCGGCTTATTACATGATATTGGTAAAGTGCCTGACGATAACCCCGAGCTGCCGCACGCTATTTTGGGTATGCAATTGGCAGAAAAATACAAGGAGCATCCGGAAGTTTGTAACGCCATTGGAGCTCACCACGATGAGATCGAGATGACCTCGATGCTGTCGCCGATTATCCAGGCCTGTGATGCTATTTCAGGCGCCCGCCCTGGCGCACGCCGCGAGGTGGTTGAAAGCTACATCAAACGCCTGAAAGAACTGGAAGAACTGGCGTTATCATACCCTGGTGTCGAAAAAACATTTGCTATACAGGCCGGCCGCGAGCTGCGTGTAGTTGTGGAAAGCGAAAAGATCAGTGATGCACAATCAGAAGTTTTAGCTGCAGATATTTCAAACCGTATCCAAACCGAAATGACCTATCCGGGCCAGATAAAAGTTACCGTGATCAGGGAAACCCGTTCGGTGGCGTTTGCTAAATAGTTTTAATAAAAAAAATCAATGCAAACCCTTTCGGCTTATACCCGGAAGGGTTTTATATTTGTACCGTGGCCAGCAAAAAAACAGCAAACGATAAAGGCGGGGCGCAAGCCGATGCCAAAGCTAACGAAAGTATTGCCCGGCAATACATTAACAGGTATGCACTAAGTCACCAGGATCCAGCTAACCAGGTGATACATTATATATGTGTGCCCTTGTTAATGTTTAGCGTATTTGGGTTGCTTTGGGCTATTCCTTTTCCCTACTTTAAATTTTTAGGAACATATAACGGGTATTTTAACTGGGCCTCATTTGCCATCGCGATAGCGGTTTATTATTACCTGCGTATATCGCCGCTTATTTCGTACACCATGCTGTTTGTATTGTTAGGGTTTAGCTATGTTATCATGACGTTGTTAAGCTGGCAAACAACAGGCGGCCCGGCAATGTGGCTGGTGTGCCTTATTATTTTCATCCCTTCGGCCTCCCTGTTATTGATTGGCAACACCCGCGAAAAAACTTTTGCACAATACGGGCTTAACATAAAATCGTTACCCGTAGCCCCTGTGGTACTGGTATATCGTCTTTTAAAGAAGCTTCGTATCAACAGTTAAGTTGCCGGGCACGGCTTTTGCCTGCTATGTAATAGTAAAACTGTGTACACCTTGAAACAAGCTGGCAAACCTGTAAGCCATTTGCTCAAATAAATGCTCGTCAATACCATACTTTATGTTGCCTTTATATCCGGAGGCATTTATTATGCCTAATGTTCTTAATTCGGCAATATGTTTATTGATGGTTTCATGATGAAACGGGATCTCGTAAAAGTTTTCTTTTGTGATGGCGTTACCGTTTTTAATTATGGTACGTATGATAGCTATACGAACAGGTAAGGCAAGTGCTTTGGCAAAATTGGCCAGTTCGTTATCTGTATTTGAAAATTTTGAATCGGTAAATGGCATATCAGATCAATGGATGAAATTGAATTTTTACATGTTTTTTTTGACTATGGCTTGACACGCTGTTCAACACATTTTTGGTTAAAACAGGAGGGAGCTGAATGCGAAAAATCAGGTTACTGATCTTTTGCACTTAGTTGTTAAACAAATGTTACAGTCAAATTCTCCAAGATCGTAAAACGGAAAGCGTTTTATTTGGGTACACCACCCCGTTTTCAAGGTATTTGCTTTTTAACCTGGCTTTATAGGTCAGGTTAGCCACATCGCCGACAAATAGGCTTATCGAAGGGGCCTTTAGCGATACAGCTATATTCTTGCTGAAAATAACCCTTGGGCGTGATAAAAATGCAGCCGGTATCGATTTTGTGTTTTTATGCTGTGATAGAGTTGTACTGTTTTGTTTAGGCAGTCCGGCGCCAAAACCAGCATTATTGTTATAACCGGAAGTATGGTTAACATTAGGGCAGCGGGTAACGTACATGCACGAAAAAATAAAGTACAACCCGGCGGTTAATAAAGATAAAACCTTCGTGATCATTTTGACCCTAATCATGATTGTACCGGAAATAACTGTTAAAAAGTAAAGGTATATGACTGATGTTAATATTGTATTAATTCTTGATGAAGATAGTGTTGGGATAGTTATTGGGTTGATTATTTTTAACGATTATATCATGAGGATAGCAGCTTGATGAATGTCAGTAGGCGGTCAATATATTTCCTCGAAAGTTATTTATTACTCAATTCGTTTTTTTTTAATCGCATATATGGAATATTTTGTAATGGGCAAAAGTTACTGATGCAGTCAAAAGAATAATGGGAATATAAAATAAAGATTAAATTATCTGTAGAAAACTGTGTGATAAGGCTGTATTCATCCAAATTTAATATAAACGGAAGGAAAGCTTAAACTCACATTAAACAGGTGTTAATATAATAATACAGTGTTAACATTCGGGTAACATTGCGCGTGCACCTTTGTGTTCAAAATAAACACAAATGAAAAAGTTATACTTTATCCTTTTATCACTGCTCATTATTGGAGTTGCTAATGTTGCCAATGCGCAAATTACCACCTCGTTAGTAAGCGGAAAAGTTACCGACCAAAAAGGCGTTACCTTGCCTGGTGTAACCATTACCGTGCTTAACACAAGTACCGGTACACGTTACGGCTCACAAACTAACACTGATGGGCGTTACACAATTGCCAACGTTAATCCGGGTGGCCCCTACACCATCACTGCTTCTTTTATCGGGTTTAAAAAAGATGAAAGAACAGATATTACCTTAAGTTTAGGTACAACAACCTTAAACTTTGCCCTTGCTGATGAAACAACAACCTTATCAGAAGTGAAAATTAAGGGCACGGCAGGTGGCACCAAAACAGGTGCAAGTACCCGCATTAATCAAAACCAGATTAAAAACCTGCCTTCAATTAACCGTAGCCTGCAGGATTTAACCAGGTTAACACCACAAAGCAACAACAACTCATTCCAGGGAACTAACTATCGTTACAACAACGTAACGCTTGATGGTGCCATCAATAATGATGCAATTGGTTTTAGCCCATCATTAGGAGGCCAAAACAATGCTTCGGGCCAGGTTGGTAGCAGTACCCGTACAAGCCCGGTATCGTTAGATGCTATCCAGGACGTTCAGGTATTAGTTGCTCCTTATGATATCAAAATTGGTAACGTATTGGGTGGTAGTA
The DNA here is from genome assembly GCF_051903035.1 of Mucilaginibacter sediminis. NCBI lineage: Bacteria > Pseudomonadati > Bacteroidota > Sphingobacteriia > Sphingobacteriales > Sphingobacteriaceae > Mucilaginibacter > Mucilaginibacter sediminis. The sequence goes on along the minus strand of NZ_CP170602.1, from coordinate 3,643,353 downwards.
TAAATGCGGTAACCCGTAGCGGTACAAACGATTTTACCGGCGCAATTTATGGTTACGGCCGCGGTTCCTTTTTAGTAGGGCCCAACAATGCATCGGCCGCTGCCGGTGGCGATGGTTCAAAACTGCCAACAAGTTTCCATGATTACCAAACAGGTATCCGTTTAGGCTTCCCTATTATCAAAAATAAATTATTCTTCTTTACCAACGAAGAAATTGCCCGCCGTCAGGATCCGGTTATCCGCGGTGCCGATGCAAGCGGTTCAAGCCAGATTCTGAGCTTGCAAGACGCTCAGAACCTTACTACTGCTTTCAAAAGCTTTACAGGAGGCTTAAGCCCCGGTACTTATCAAAATACCTCTATCTACTCGAAATCAAATAAATTTTTTAACCGTTTGGATTGGAATATCAACGAAAACAACCAGTTAACAATCCGTAACAATACCATTAGTTCAACAGCTACAAACTTAGAGCGCGATCAGCAAAACTTCCGTTTTGGCGGTATTGATTATGTATCTCATAACAACTCAACTTCAACCGTTGCCGAGTTAAAATCAAGGTTTTCAAACAGCGCGAGCAATAGCCTGGTTATTGGTTACTCAAACGTGCATGATTACCGCGATCCTACTTCAGATCCATCGTTGCCACAAATAGAAATTACCGGCCGCACCCCAGGTACCACCATTTTTATGGGTACCGACCGCGAGGCAGCCATATTTGATATGCACCAAAAAACTGCCGAGTTTACCGATAACTTTACCTTAACCAAAGGCAGGAACACATTTACATTTGGTACACACAACGAGTTTTATAACATCACTTATAACTTTGTTAACTCATGGAACGGCCGCGTTGCTTACAGCAGCATCGAGAACTTTATTAACAATGTTCCGTCACGGGTACGTGCTAACTTTAACTACACCAACAACAATCGCGATTATATATTTGCTAATCCATCTGCAAAATTTAACGTTAACCTGTTAAGCTTATATGGCCAGGATGAAATTCAGGTAACTGATAATTTTAAATTAACCGCCGCTTTACGTTTGGATTATGCAGGTGTGCCTAATAAGCAACCATTAAGCGATAAAACAACAGGTGCTAAAGTTGACCCTAACTATGGTAATACTTTCACATATACCAAACCGCGGGATATTAAACAAAATTATTTAAATAATGTCGAGTTTAATCCTCGTGTATCATTTAACTATGATGTAAACGGCGACCAAAGCTTCATCGTACGCGGTGGTAGCGGCTTCTTTACAGGTCGTGTACCATTTGCATGGTTTGGTTACGCATTTTACAACAACGGTAATACATATGGCGCTTATGACAGCAAAGCTGCTCAAAAAGCAGGTACCAACCCGGTTTCTCCGTCTGCTAACGGCCGTTTAGATTATGTTAATGCACAGGGCTTTAATACATCACCTACCGGTGCAACCCAGGTGGATTTAATTGATAATAAATTTAAAATGCCACAGGTTTGGAGAAGCAGCTTAGCTTTTGATTATACAACCGACGATCAGTGGAAATTTACTTTGGAGGGTATTTATACCAAAACCATCCATGACCTGAAATTCCAACAAGTAAATACCAAGGATAGCGTAACTTATTATACTTACGATACTCAAAAACAACAACCAATATTTGTTAATCAAAAAGTTAACTCATCATATACCAATGCTTATGAGTTATCAAACACAAGCCTTGGCTACCGTTACAGCATTACAGCGCAGGTTGGTAAAACCTTTCCGTTTGGCTTAAGTGGTAATGTTGCTTATACTTATGGTCATTCAAAAGATGTTACCAATGGTATCCGTAACTCAATGGAGTCAAACTGGCAGTTAAACCAGGCTTTAAACCCTAACAACCCGGGTTTAGCCAATTCAAACTTTGATATCCGTCACCGTATCGTATCAAACCTTAACTTAAGGCACGATTGGGATGCTGCTAAAAACTATACTGCAAACTTTACCTTCTTCTTTAGTGCACAATCTGGTAACCCTTACACTTACGGTTTTTACCCAAGCGCTATCGACGGAACAGGACAACAAGTTAGCTTAGCTTACATCCCTAAACAAGGCGAAACTGTTAATTTCTTTAGTGATATAGTTGGCGGGCAAACTGCCGCTCAGCAAGCAGCTGCTTTTGATGCTTTCATCGATAAAAATAGCTACCTGTCGTCACGTCGTGGTAACTTTACACAACGTAATGCAGCCTTTACGCCATGGAATAATCAGTTAGATTTCCGTTTTTCGCAAGACTTTAAATTTGGTGGCAAGCACAAACAGGTTATTACTTTTACCTACGATATTGTTAACCTTACCAACTTGCTGAACAAAAAATGGGGTCAGTACTACTTCTCGGCCAATACATTTAACTCAACTTCAAGCATTGGTTTAGCGCCAAAAACTACACCATCGTTTGCTAATGCGGCAACAACTTATCCTAAATATACTTTCCAGGATCCTGGATTGCCTTACTCGGTTGATTTGTTTGCTTCACGCTGGCAAATGCAGTTTGGTATCCGTTACGGATTTTAATAACCAAACAACATAGTTAATATTAAAACGTCCCTGCCGGTTTATCCGGCAGGGACGTTTTTCATTTAAGTACCTTTTGTATGAAGGCAGGCATCTTTAGTATGGGGCCTGTTTCCTACATGATCTTTCGGGCAGTTCAAAGCGGTTCATCCAGGTTATTTGGGGCATAAGTTTGTGGCAGGTAACCAGGTACTAAAACAAAAACACTCCAGTGGAGGCCAATGGAGTGTTTGAGATGGATAGTATTATGAATGCTAACTTACAGGTTTTTACCCAGTTTTTCCAATATATCCTGTGGTACCTGTTCCAGGTCGAGCACCAGGAAGCCATCAAGGCAATCGGCAAATTTAGGGTCGATGTTAAAGCTGATGATTTTGGCATTAAGCGCGATGTACTGGCGTAGCAATACCGGCACTTTCATATTGCGCGTTTCTACTTCCGATATCAGGTTATCAAGCCCCTTAAAACTATCTTCGCCGGCCATCAGCAAGTCGGTATCGATGCTCGAAAAATCAACTTTAAATTTTTTGCGCGGTTTTACATATTGCGCCAGTTCATGATCAAAATGGTTGCGGTTGATATAATCTACGATGAGCGATTTGGAGAATTTAGAAAATGAATTACTGATGCTTACCGGCCCTATCAAATAGCGGTACCTGGGGTTATCAATCAGGAATTTGAGGATGCCTTTCCAAAGTAAAAACAAGGGCAGTGGCTTAGTTTGGTATTCCTTGCGGATCCATGAACGCCCAAGCTCCAAACTTTTACGCAGCACCGGGGTAAACTGAGCTTTTAACTTAAACAATTCGTTAAGGTAAAAGCCTGTTTTGCCTACGCTGTAAAATATCTCATCGCCCAAACCAATACGGTAAGCGCCAACTATAAGTTTGGCCTCAAAATCCCATATAAACAGGTGGTTGTAATAAATGTCGTATTCGTCAAGGTCGATAGCTTTGTTGCTGCCTTCGCCAATTTCGCGGAAGGTTATTTCACGCAGGCGGCCAATCTCGCGGATTACATTCGGGATCACCGAGGTTGGTACTATAAATACTTCATAGTTCTTTTCTATCCATATTCTATAGTTATCGCGCAGCGGGGCAACCTCTTTTTCAAGTATATCCACGCTTATTTCGGGCACTATATCCTTTGGCTGCCGTTTTATTTTGAAGAGGTTACGCGGGCTAAAAATCTTCTTTTCTTCCTCCAATCCGGTGCCCAAAGCATAGGTACGGGCGCGTAAAAAATTCAGCAGTTTGGCGCTATTATTATAATCGGGCACATCCAATACATTAATGGGTTTGCCTATGCGTAGTTTAATGGTATGGCCTTGCTTGTTAAATAACTCCGACGGTAGTTTGGCCGTGCGCAGGGCTGGGTGTATCATACTGAGCAGATTAAACAATAAGCCGTTGTTGCCATGGAAGTAGATTGGGATAACAGGCACTTTTGCCTTCGCGATAATTTTACCTACTACGGGATGCCATAAACGGTCGGTTACCTGTTGTTGCTCTACTTTAAAGGTAGATACCTCGCCGGCCGGGAATATGCCTATCGGCGTACCATTGTTTAACAGCTCGAGCGTGTTTTTCAGGCCGCTGATGCTTGAGGAGTGCTCAACATTTTCAAACGGATTTACAGCAATAAAAAAATCGCTCAGGTTGGGGATTTTTTTAAGCAGGAAGTTGGCCATCAGTTTAGCATCCGGCCTTACCGTTAATAACATTTTTAACAACACCAGGCCCTCAATGCCACCGTAGGGGTGATTGGCTATGGCAATAAAGCTGCCGGTTTTGGGAATGTGCCTCAGGTCGCGCTCGTCAAATTCAATATCGATGCCGCATCCTGCTAATATAGCGTCAATAAACTCGATGCCTTGTTTGGGCTGTGCCTGGGCAAACAGTTCATTAACCTGGTTAATTTTCATTATTTCCATCAATAAAGCGGCCAGGCCAGGCATTTTCAGCTTATCAAGTTTAGTGGCTTTGGCAAACTCTTCGGTGGTTATTACTTTCATTTTTTAGATAGATGAATTAATTGTCAAAAAGGTATCCTGAAATTTTATTAATTTACGGTTGATAATGCTGTAAATGAAAACACCTGTAAAAAACTATCTTTCGGTAACCAAAAAAGAATGGAACGGAATGGTAGTGTTGATTATTTTAATAGCATTGATTTTAGCTGCGCCATACGCGTATCAAACCATCCGCAAAGATAATACAATAAATTTTAAAGAGTTTGATAAAGCCGCTGCAATGCTAAGCAAAGCAGATAGTACAGGCACCGCAGCAAGTGGCCCGGCAAGCAGCAGGAAGCCCCCGAAAGCTGCGCTATTTGCATTTAATCCCAACAATTTACCCGAGGCAGAATGGGAGAAACTGGGGCTGAGCGCAGATCAGGTTAAAGTAATAAAAAACTATGAGGCCAAAGGCGGCCGGTTTTATGCCAAAACCGATGTAAAAAAGATATACGCTATAACCGATGCTGATTACCAACGGCTGGAACCCTACATTAACCTGCCGGCCACCGATAATTACACTAAGAAAGCAGCGCCCGGTGAAATTATAGAAATAAACAGTGCCGACTCGGCTAAGCTGACGATGATCAGGGGCATTGGGCCTTCATTCGCCAGGCGTATTATCAGGTACCGGGACAGGCTTGGCGGTTTTTACAGCAAAGAACAGCTGAAAGAAGTATTTGGTATAGATGATAGCAAGTATGCCGAAATTAAAAACGGCATTGCTGTAAACAACAGCCATATTACCATGCTTGATATCAATAAAGCCACCTTCGACCAACTGCGGCGCTTCCCATACTTGAGCTTTAAGCAGATAAATGCGATAATAGAGTACCACAACCAGCACGGCGATTATGAATCGATAGCTGATATGAAAAATATTGCCATACTTGATGACGGAATTTTGCGTAAAATTGGGCCTTATTTAGTTTTTAAATGATTACCGAGCAAATAAAGAAAGCCATCCGCGATATTCCTGATTTCCCGAAGCCGGGGATAATATTTAAGGACATAACCCCCATTTTAAAAGACCCCGCCCTGTGCGATAGTATTATTAATGCTTTTGTGGAGCAATTGAAGGGTGCCAAAATAGATGTGATTGCCGGGATAGAAAGTCGCGGGTTTTTATTCGGGCTTACGCTGGCTTCTAAATTGGGCGTTCCGTTTGTGCCAATACGTAAGGCAGGCAAGCTGCCGTATACCATAAAGCGCAAGGCCTATAAACTGGAGTATGGCGAAGCGGTAATTGAGTGCCATACCGATGCTTTTGAACCCGGCCAGCACATCCTGATTCATGACGACCTGCTGGCTACCGGCGGTACTGTAACTGCAGCCAGCGAGCTTATTGAAGAGATGGGGGGCATAGTAGCCGGCTTCTCGTTTGTAGTTGAACTGGGCTTTCTGAAAGGCCGCGAGCGGATAGCGCCGATAAGCGATACGTTGGTGGTATTGGCGGGGTATTAACTTTAAAGTATCAGGTAGTTAGTATCAAGTATCAAGATTTTTTGATGTGCAGATTCCAGATGTGCAGATGATTTTGCCTGAACTGAATTTTTAGAATTAATTGAATTAGCCGAATTTTAAAATTCTGAAAATTCTTTAATTCGGTGAATTTTGGTTCAGACAAATTCTTGCGTTAGGGATCGGCGCGGATACCGGCCAGCGTGATTAAGGCCTGTGCAGTATGAGCAAAGAGCCCGGCCACAGGCAACGCCCTTATTAAGTATCAGGTAGTTAGTATCGAGTATCAAGACTTTTTTACCTAAAGAAAGCTACAAATAATTGTAAGAAAGTAATAAAAAATGACAATCCCGGTTGACTTGTGGTTGCTGTCCCCACTGAGGGTCTCTCTAATGCTATTAAATTAAGGCCGATTTAATATCGAACACCGAATATCCAATTTCGGATAATGAAGGAAAAACTTCAGTGTTGGATATTCGAAATTCAGTGTTCGATATTATTTTACACTTCTGCTTCTCTTAATTTAATAGTATAGGAACCCCCGCAAGGACGGAATTGAATTTTTCTGAAAAATATTTTCGCCGCCTTTTCTTACCTAAAAACTATCCTATTCAAACTAAACCTATTATTCATACCGTATACCATTTTGTACTATGATTACCCGGTGTTTTGGATGAAACTTTACCCATACTTTAATCGTTTATTTGTATAACCAGTTATATAAATTAGTATGGAAACCTTATTTACAGACGATCCGGCAATGCATGGATTCGACTTCTCTACCAGTGAAAATCAACGTATGGTGGGCCAGATGGCCAAAGATTTTGCCGAGCGCCACATTAAACCCCATGTAATGGAATGGGACGAAGCGCAACATTTCCCCATTGAATTGTTTAAGCAATTAGGCGAATTGGGCATGATGGGTGTGTTGGTTCCTGAACAATACGGCGGTTCTGGCTTTGGCTATTTTGAATATGTAACCGTTATTGCTGAAATTGCCAAAGTTTGCGGTTCTATCGGGTTATCAGTGGCCGCGCACAATTCGCTTTGCACCGGTCATATCCTGGCCTTTGGTAGCGAAGAGCAAAAAATGAAATGGCTGCCCAAACTGGCCACCTGCGAGTGGTTAGGTGCCTGGGGTTTAACAGAAGCCAACACCGGCAGCGATGCCTTGGGAATGAATACTACCGCCGTTTTAGATGGCGACCACTACATAGTAAACGGATCAAAAAACTGGATTACCCATGGCAAAAGCAGCAATGTGGCTGTGGTAATGGTGCGCACCGGGGCAAAAGGCGATTCGCATGGCATTTCGGCGCTGGTTATTGAAAAAGGTACGCCCGGTTTTACCCACGGCAAAAAAGAAAACAAACTGGGCATGCGCGCATCTGAAACTACCGAACTGATATTTGACAATTGCCGCGTACCTAAAGAAAACCTGCTGGGCGCCGAAGGCGAAGGCTTTAAACAAGCCATGAAGGTTTTGGATGGTGGCCGAATTTCTATAGCAGCTTTATCATTAGGCATAGCCAAAGGCGCCTTCGAGGCAGCCGTAGCTTACTCTAAAGAACGCAGGCAGTTTGGGCAGCCGATAAGCAATTTCCAGGGAATTGCCTTTAAACTGGCCGATATGGCTACCGAAATTGAAGCATCTGAACTGTTGATTATGCAAGCCGCCGACCTGAAGAACCGTCACCAGCCGGTTACCAAACAATCGGCCATGGCCAAATACTTTGCATCAGAAACAGCCGTACGCGCAGCCACCGAGGCGGTACAGATTTTCGGCGGCTATGGTTATACCAAAGATTTCCCTGTTGAAAAATATTACCGTGATGCAAAACTATGCACCATAGGCGAGGGGACGAGCGAGATCCAAAAGATTGTAATAAGCAGGGAGGTGTTGAGGTAGTTGTGAGTTGTGAGTTGTGAGTTGTGTTGTTGTGAGTTGTGAGTTGTGAGTTGTGAGTTGTGAGTTGTGAGTTGTGAGAAATTGGCGCAACAAGGTAGGCAATTCTGAAAATTCTGATTCAGACAAATTTACATTTAACATTAAAAAGCACTGTCAAAATAAAGCCGGCGACAATCTTAACCACTCACTTAATCAACCCAATCAACTATTTTACCTTCCCTATTTGATATTCAAAACCAAATAGTTAACTTTGCCCTCCCTTGAAAGGAGGTATTTAGGAAATTATGATCATTATTAACGTAAAAGACGGCGAATCATTAGACAAAGCATTGAAACGCTTCAAAAAGAAATTTGAAAAAACAGGTGTTTTAAGAGAGCTTCGCAGTCGTCAGGCTTTTGAAAAAAAATCTGTAACCCGTCGTCATGTTGTTAAACATGCCATCTACAAGCAAAATATGAACTTAGAAACCACTGTTTAATTCTGTCAAAAGAATTTTTCAGTTTTCTTAACACTATATTAAAACTATTTGTACATTCAATCTCTGGATGTTCAAATAGTTTTTATGTTTTTAGAGCGTTTTATCCAATATATTAAGTTCGAAAAACGGTACTCTTCACATACCGTATCGGCCTATCAATCAGACCTGGATCAGTTTATGCTCTTCCTCAACAACCCTGGTGATGCCATCGTTGTTCCCGAACCCATAATTACCCATCCCAACCAAATTACGTATCATGACATCCGCAACTGGATGGTGAGCATGATTGACCATAAATTAACCGGCCGGTCGGTTAACCGCAAGATGGCCACCCTGCGCAAGTATTTTAAATTTTTATTGCAGGAGGGCGTTATTACGCAAAACCCCGCATCAAAAATTCGTTCGCAAAAAATACCTAAGCACTTGCCGGTAGTAGTTGAGGGCACAAGCCTTACTCAAATGCTGGATAACGATATTGTTGCCGACGATGACTTTGAAGGCATGCGCAACAAACTTGTAGTTGAATTATTGTTTGGCACCGGTATACGCCTTGCCGAGTTGTTGGGCCTGAAAGATAGCGACATTAACGATTATGAAGGCACTTTAAAAGTATTGGGCAAACGTAATAAAGAACGCATTATACCTATCAATACCGAACTGCGGATATTACTTGGGCGGTACCTGGAGTTAAAGAAAAATCAAAATTTTCATAACATTTCGGTAATGTTAATCGTTACAAGTAAAGGTACCGACGCTTATCGGCAACTAATTTATTTGATAGTGCAAAAATACCTCTCTAACATATCAACCCAAACAAAAAGAAGCCCGCACGTGCTGCGGCACACATTTGCTACAAGCTTACTCAACAATGGGGCCGACCTGAACTCCATTAAAGAACTTTTGGGGCACGCTAACCTTAGCGCTACCCAGATTTATACACACAATTCAGTTGAACGATTAAAGTCTATTTACAAACAAGCCCATCCAAAGGCGTAATTAAAGGAGGAAACATGAAAATTACAGTGCAATCAATTCATTTTACCGCAGACAGGAAATTATTAGATTTTATTCAGAAGAAAGCTGATAAGCTGGATACGTTTTATGACCATATTATAAGTGGCGAGGTTTACTTAAAGCTTGAGAATGTGGAAGATGAGGCAAATAAAATTGCCGAGATTAAATTATTATTGCCGGGTAACCAGATTTTTGCCAAAGAGAAGTGCAAAAGTTTTGAAGAAGCAACGGATTTGGCGGTTGAGAGCCTGCGCAAGCAGATTGAGAAGCATAAACAGAAGAAAGCAATAGCCGATGCTGCTGCCAAAAAGGTAATACTAACCGAGGTAGAAGAAGGATTTTAATATAAAAAAGGCCATTTTATGGTTAAAATCGACGGGTTTATAGCCCGTCGATTTTTTTTGATAAAAAATTTTGCAGCGGGGTATTTTTTTGTAGATTTGCAATCCCTTTCAGAGAGGTGCCAGCGTAGTAAAATACCTTGTAAATTTTTGTAAAGAATGTTCTTTAAAATATAAAAAACTTATTAGTTTTGCCGCTCGATAAACGGAACCCCTGGGTTACGGTAATTGAAAGAGTAAAATAAAAGATAAGCCTCCTTAGCTCAGCTGGTAGAGCGACTGACTTGTAATCAGTAGGTCATTGGTTCGATCCCGATAGGAGGCTCTGTTTTTTTCGGAGGTGTGATGTTTAGCTTCAATCTTGGACAGCACAAATCCGAAAACAACAACTGGGGAGATACCAGAGCGGTCAAATGGGGCGGACTGTAAATCCGCTGCTTCGGCTACGAAGGTTCGAATCCTTCTCTCCCCACTTTTTTTTGAATGAGTGATTTATTGAGTTAGTGATTTAGTGAATGCTAAAATCACCAATTCACTAAATCGCTCATTCACTAATTAAAAACAAGCGGAAGTAGCTCAGTTGGTAGAGCGATAGCCTTCCAAGCTATAGGTCGCGAGTTCGAACCTCGTCTTCCGCTCGGTTACAGTAGGCAGTTGGCCGTGGGCAGTTTACAGTTATTATTAACTAGCAACTGCAAACTAACAACTGATAACTGCAAACTAAAAAAATAAGCCGACGTAGCTCAGGGGTAGAGCACTTCCTTGGTAAGGAAGAGGTCATGGGTTCAAATCCCATTGTTGGCTCAACAGAATAAAACATAATAAAGAGTACATTTTTAAGTATAAATTAACCTACAAATAATTATAAATCATGGCAAAAGAAAAGTTTGACCGCAGTAAACCGCATTTAAACATCGGTACAATCGGTCACGTTGACCACGGCAAAACAACCCTTACTGCAGCTATCACTAAAGTTTTAGCTGATGCAGGTTTATCAGAAGCTCGTTCATTTGATTCAATTGACTCAGCTCCTGAAGAAAAAGAACGTGGTATTACAATTAACACCGCGCACGTTGAGTACTCAACTGCTAACCGTCACTACGCTCACGTTGACTGTCCAGGTCACGCGGATTACGTGAAAAACATGGTTACAGGTGCTGCTCAGATGGACGGTGCAATCATTGTAGTTGCTGCAACTGATGGTCCGATGCCACAAACCCGCGAACACATCCTGTTGGCACGTCAGGTAGGTGTACCTGCACTTGTTGTTTTCATGAACAAGGTTGACATGGTTGATGATCCGGAATTATTAGAATTAGTAGAAATGGAAATTCGTGAATTATTATCATTCTACGAATATCCAGGTGATGATATCCCAGTAATCCAGGGTTCTGCATTAGGTGGTCTTAACGGCGATCCTACCTGGGTTGGTAAAATCATGGAGTTGATGGATGCTGTTGATAACTTTATCCCTATCCCTCCACGTTTGACAGATCTTCCTTTCTTAATGCCTGTTGAAGACGTATTCTCAATCACTGGTCGTGGTACTGTTGCTACCGGTCGTATTGAGCGTGGTGTAATCAACTCAGGTGAGCAAGTTGACATCCTTGGTATGGGTGCCGAAAACTTGAAATCAACTGTAACTGGTGTTGAGATGTTCCGTAAGATCCTTGATCGCGGCGAAGCTGGTGACAACGTAGGTTTATTGTTACGTGGTATTGAAAAAACTGATATCCGTCGTGGTATGGTTATTTGCAAACCAGGTTCAGTAACTCCACACACCGACTTTAAAGCAGAAGTATACGTATTATCAAAAGCAGAAGGTGGCCGTCACACTCCATTCTTCAACAAATACCGCCCGCAATTCTATTTCCGTACAACTGACGTAACCGGTGAAATTTCATTGGCCGAAGGTGTAGAAATGGTTATGCCAGGTGATAACGTTACCATCACTGTAAAATTGATCAACGCTATCGCTATGGAAAAAGGCTTACGTTTCGCTATCCGTGAAGGTGGCAGAACAGTAGGTGCTGGCCAGGTAACTGAAATTTTGAAATAAGAATTTCAAAAAGGTTAATTGGAAACATAAGTTTACTGTAAAAAGTAAACTTATGTTTTCTTATTATAAAATATACACGGGAATAGTTCAACGGTAGAATAGAGGTCTCCAAAACCTTTGATCAGGGTTCGAATCCTTGTTCCCGTGCATAAGCAAAGTTTAAAAATGGCTAACGTAACTGAATATATTAAAGAATCATACATCGAGTTAACTGAGAAGGTAACCTGGCCAACCTGGCGTGAGTTGCAAAGCAGTGCCATATTGGTATTGGTTGCTGCAATTATCATTGCCTTGGTTATTTTAGGTATGGACCAGATCATAGCTTATTTGCTTAAAGCATTTTATAGTTCACTTACATAATATTTAGGAGATAGCGATGAGTGATCAATTGAAGTGGTATGTAGTTAGGGCCATAAGTGGTAAAGAAAAAAAGGTTAAACAATATATAGATGCCGAAATTAGTCGTTTGGGCATTACCCATTTGGTACCACAGGTATTAATACCGACAGAAAAGTATTACCAAATGCGCGATGGAAAAAAGATTGCTAAAGAGCGTAACTACTTTCCGGGCTATGTATTGATGGAAGCTGTATTAGATGGCGAAACCGAACACATCATCAAAAATATAAACAGTGTTATAGGATTTTTAGGCGATAAAGCCGGTAATGCTATCCCACTGCGCCAAGCCGAAGTTAACCGTATTTTAGGTAAGGTTGATGAAATGAGTGCCCAAGGCGAAACAATGAACGTACCTTACTACATAGGCGAAAACGTAAAAGTAATGGACGGACCTTTCAATGGCTTCAGCGGTGTTATCGAAGAAGTTAACGAAGAGAAAAAGAAATTAAAAGTTATGGTAAAGATATTTGGGCGCCGTACGCCGCTTGAATTGAATTACATGCAGGTAGAGAAAGAATAGTTTTCAAAAATTTCGGGTGTCGGATTTTCGATTTCGGAATTTTTGAATTTTAAAATATAAGATAGAAGAGTAAGGGAATAAATCCGAAATGGAAAATCCCAAATCCGAAATCAAAACGTCCTTAAATGTTACTTAGCTTCCACTTACTAACATTGAGTTATAATTAAAGTAAATTAAAATGGCAAAAGAGATCGGTGCAATGGTAAAGCTGCAGGTTAAAGGCGGCGCCGCAAACCCATCACCTCCAATTGGCCCTGCATTGGGTGCAAAAGGTGTGAACATCATGGAGTTTTGCAAGCAATTTAATGCACGTACCCAGGATAAAGCTGGAAAAGTGTTGCCTGTTTTGATTACTGTTTATGTTGACAAATCTTTCGAATTTATCATCAAAACCCCTCCTGTTGCAATCCAGTTATTGGAAGTTACAGGTTTAAAAAGTGGTTCGGCTGAACCCAACCGTAAAAAAGTTGCCAATGTAAATTGGGAGCAGGTTGAAACTATAGCCAAAGATAAAATGGTAGATTTAAATGCATTTACTGTAGAATCAGCCATGAAAATGGTGGCAGGTACTGCCCGTAGTATGGGAATCACCGTATCAGGTACGGCTCCCTGGAACTAAATTGGTTTCGGATTTCGGATTTTCGATTTCGGATTTTTAAAATCTCAAATCTTAGATCTCAGATCTCGGATCAAAAATTATTAATTTATACAAAATCAGTTTAAGACAGTGGCTAGATTAACAAAAAATCAAAAAGCGGCACTCTCCAAAATTGAGGCAAACAAATCGTATTCATTAGAAGCTGCATCAGCTTTGGTAAAGGAATTAACCTTAACTAAATTTGATTCATCAGTTGATATAGACGTTCGTTTAGGTGTTGACCCGCGTAAAGCCAATCAAATGGTACGTGGTATTGCAACATTACCTCATGGAACCGGTAAAACTGTACGTGTATTGGTGCTTTGTACTCCTGATAAGGAACAAGAAGCTAAAGATGCAGGTGCGGATTACGTAGGTTTGGATGAATATATTGCCAAGATTGAAGGCGGATGGACTGACGTTGATATTATCATCACTATGCCAAGTGTAATGGCTAAGGTAGGTCGTTTGGGTAGAATTTTAGGCCCGCGTAACCTTATGCCAAACCCTAAATCAGGAACAGTAACTCCAGAAGTTGGAAAAGCTGTAACTGAGGTAAAAGGCGGTAAAATCGACTTCAAGGTTGATAAAACAGGTATCATCCATACCTCAATAGGAAAAGCATCATTCCCTGCAGATAAAATTTATGAGAATGCATTAGAAGTATTGCAAACTATCTCAAAATTAAAACCATCAGCAGCAAAAGGAACATATTTCAAGAGCATTCACATCTCTTCAACCATGTCTCCTGGAATAACAGTTGAAACTAAATCAGTAGCGGGGATCTAATCATGAATAAAGAAGAAAAATACGACCTTGTTCTTGCCCTTACTGAGCAAATGAAAGAGTACGGTAATTTCTATATTACTGATACCTCTAATTTAACAGTTGCAAAGATCAACGATATCCGCCGTCAGTGTTTCCAAAGCGAAATCACAATGAAAGTGGCAAAAAATAGCTTGATTAAAAAAGCTATGGAAGCTGCAGGTGGCGATTACACTCCAATATTTGATGTATTAAAAGGTTCATCATCAATCCTTTTTTCAAAATCAGCAACTGCCCCGGCAAAGTTGATTAAACAATTAAGGAAAAAAAGTGACAAACCGATTTTAAAAGCAGCTTATATTGATTCAGCAATATTTATTGGCGACAACCAGATCGATACGTTGATCAAGTTGAAATCAAAAGAGCAGCTGATAGGCGAAGTTATCGGATTATTGCAATCACCAGCCAAGAATGTTATTTCTGCACTGCAATCAGGCGGAAATACTATCGCAGGTTTGGTAAAAACATTACAAGAAAGAGGTTAACTAACACCTCAATAAAGTTAGATAACAATAAACAAAAAGCATTAAAAGTAAAATTTAAATAAAATGGCGGATTTAAAAGCGTTTGCTGAACAGTTGGTAAACTTAACAGTAAAGGAAGTAAACGAATTAGCTCAGATCTTAAAAGACGAGTATGGTATTGAGCCTGCTGCTGCAGCTGTTGCTGTTGCTGCTGCTCCGGCTGGTGGCGATGACGCTCCTGCTGCTGAAGCAGTACAAACTGCATTTGACGTTATCCTGAAAGAAGCAGGTGGCGCTAAATTAGCAGTTGTTAAATTAGTAAAAGACTTAACTGGCTTAGGTTTGAAAGAAGCTAAAGATCTTGTTGATGGTGCACCAAAAGAAGTTAAAACCGGTGTAACTAAAGAAGAAGCTGAATCTTTGAAAAAACAATTAGAAGAAGCTGGAGCAGTAGTTGAGGTTAAATAAGTTAACCCAATAAAATATAGCATGAGACTCCGACCTATTTTGGTCGGGGTCTATTGCTGTTTATAAAGGTTTGGATATTAGATGCCAGATATGAGATGTAAGATATGAGATTTTTGGCGGTTAAACTTTTAACTACCAGCCTTCTGCAACATATTCGGTCTCAAATCTCACATCTCAAATCTCACATCTACAAAAGTTTATTAATAAACTAAAAATTAAACACCTTGGCAAACAACATTAATCAAAGAGTAAACTTTGCAACCAGTAGAAAGGTACTTGATTACCCCGATTTCCTGGATGTTCAGTTACAATCTTTCCAGGAATTTTTTCAATTGGAAACCACCTCAGACAACCGCTATAAAGAAGGTTTGTTTAAAGTGTTTGCTGAAAATTTTCCTATCTCAGATTCAAGGAACATCTTCGTTTTAGAGTTTCTGGATTACTTTATTGATCCGCCACGTTATGATATACAAGAGTGTATCGAGCGCGGATTAACTTATAGCGTACCATTAAAAGCCAAGCTTCGCCTGTCATGTAATGATGAGGAGCACGAAGATTTTGAAACAATTGTACAGGATGTTTATTTGGGTACTATCCCTTATATGACACCTAAAGGTACATTTGTTATTAACGGTGCCGAGCGTGTAATTGTATCGCAGTTACACCGTTCACCTGGTGTATTCTTTGGTCAAAGCCGCCATACCAACGGTACAAAATTATACTCTGCCCGTGTTATTCCTTTCAAGGGTTCATGGATTGAGTTTGCTACAGACGTTAACAACGTGATGTATGCTTACATTGACCGTAAAAAGAAATTCCCGGTTACCACGTTGCTTCGTGCTATTGGTTATGACTCTGACAAAGATATATTAGAGTTATTTGAACTGGCCGACGAAGTAAAAGTTAGCAAATCGGGCCTGAAGAAATTCATTGGCCGTAAGCTTGCTGCAAGGGTACTTAAAAAATGGGTAGAAGATTTTGTGGATGAGGATACCGGTGAAGTGGTATCTATCGACCGTAACGAAATTATCCTTGAGCGTGAAACTGTATTAGAAGATGACCATATTGATATGATCATTGATGCTGGCGTTAAAACCATCATCCTGAACAAGGAAGATGCTTCAACCAGCGGTGATTATACTATTATATATAATACATTACAAAAAGATACTTCGAACTCTGAGAAAGAAGCGGTTGAGCATATCTACCGTCAATTACGTAACGCCGAACCACCTGATGAGGAAACTGCACGTGGTATTATCGATCGTTTGTTCTTCTCGGATAAAAGATATGATCTGGGCGATGTGGGCCGTTACCGCATCAACCGTAAATTGAAATTAAATACCTCTGATGAAACTAAGGTATTAACCAAACAGGATATTATCGCCATCGTAAAATATTTGATCAAACTGATCAACTCAAAAGCCGAGGTGGATGATATTGACCACTTGTCAAACCGTCGTGTTCGTACAGTGGGCGAGCAATTATATGCCCAGTTTGGTGTTGGTTTGGCCCGTATGGCCCGTACCATCCGCGAGCGTATGAACATCCGCGACAACGAGGTATTTACACCTACTGACCTGATTAACGCACGTACACTATCATCTGTGATCAACTCGTTCTTCGGAACTAACCAGTTATCACAGTTTATGGACCAAACCAATCCACTGGCAGAGATTACGCACAAGCGTCGTCTGTCAGCCCTTGGGCCCGGTGGTCTGTCACGCGAGCGTGCAGGTTTCGAGGTTCGTGACGTACACTACACCCACTACGGTAGGTTATGTACTATCGAAACTCCTGAAGGACCGAACATTGGTTTGATCTCGTCGCTTTGCGTACACGCCAAGATTAACAACTTAGGCTTTATCGAAACACCGTACAAACGTGTGGTTGATGGTAAAGTGCAGGTTGATGAGCCGGTTATTTACTTATCTGCTGAGGACGAGGATGGTAAAACTATAGGCCAGGCAAACGCGCATTACGATGATAAAGGTGTATTTGCATTACCGAAAGTAAAAGCACGTTTTGAAGGTGACTTCCCGATCATCGAGCCTGAAAGGCTGGATTTAATGGATATTGCTCCAAACCAGATCACCTCTATCGCAGCTTCATTAATTCCGTTTTTGGAACATGATGATGCTAACCGTGCCTTGATGGGATCGAACATGCAACGCCAGGCTGTGCCTTTGTTACGCCCTGAGGCGCCGATTGTTGGTACCGGTTTGGAAGGTCGTGTGGCAAAAGATTCACGTACACTAATCAATGCCGAAGGCGATGGTGTGGTTGAGTATGTAGATGCAAACGAAATTCGTATTAAATATGACCGTAACGAGCTTGACCGCCTGATATCATTTGATGGCGATTCAAAAAGCTACCGTTTAACCAAGTTCAAGAAAACCAACCAAAGTACTACCATGAACCTTAAGCCTATTGTTAAAAAAGGCCAAAGGGTATCAAAAGGCGAAGTGCTTTGCGAAGGTTACGCAACACAGGCAGGCGAGCTTGCCCTGGGCCGTAACTTAAAGGTGGCTTTCATGCCTTGGCAAGGTTACAACTTTGAGGATGCTATCGTGATCTCTGAGCGCGTTGTATCACAGGATATTTTCACTTCACTTCACGTTGAAGAGTTTGAACTGGAGGTACGTGATACCAAACGTGGTGAAGAAGAATTAACACCAGATATCCCTAACGTATCAGAAGAAGCTACTAAAGACCTTGACGAAGACGGTATTATCCGTGTAGGTGCCGAGGTTAAAGAAGGCGATATCCTGATTGGTAAGATTACTCCGAAAGGCGAATCTGACCCATCACCGGAAGAAAAACTGTTACGCGCCATTTTTGGTGATAAAGCAGGTGATGTTAAGGATGCATCTTTAAAAACTCCACCGTCGATTGCCGGGGTGGTTATAGATACCAAATTGTTTAGCCGTGCTAAGAAAACGTCGAAAGCCGAAGAAAAAGCACAGTTGGAGAAACTGGATAACAAACATGATAAAGCAGTAAAAGATCTTAAAAACACTTTGATTGAAAAGTTATTTGAGATTGTGAATGGCAAAACATCACAAGGTGTTTACAATGTTTACAAAGAGCTTCATGTGCCTAAAGGTGTAAAATTTACCCAGAAAATTTTAGTTGAGCTTAATTACGAAAACATTAACCCAACTAAATGGACAACTGATGATGATAAAAACGACCAGATAAAAACCTTACTTCATAACTACAACATCAAGGTTAATGAAGAGTTGGGCGCTTACCGTCGTGATAAATTCGCTATCAGCGTGGGTGATGAGCTGCCATCGGGTATAGTTCAAATGGCTAAAGTTTACATCGCTAAAAAGCGTAAGCTTAAAGTAGGTGATAAAATGGCCGGTCGTCACGGTAATAAGGGTATTGTTGCACGTATTGTACGTGATGAGGATATGCCTTTCCTTGAAGACGGAACACCGGTTGATATTGTGTTGAACCCGCTGGGGGTACCTTCACGTATGAACTTAGGGCAGATATACGAAACCGTATTAGGTTGGGCAGGTAAAGAGTTGGGCATTAAATTCGCTACCCCAATTTTTGATGGTGCAAGCCATACCGAAGTTGAGGAGTGGGTTAAAAAGGCAAACTTACCAGAATCTGGCCGTACCTATTTATACAATGGCTTAACAGGCGACCGTTTTGACCAGCAAACCACAGTAGGTATCATATATATGCTGAAACTTGGTCACATGGTTGATGATAAGATGCACGCACGTTCTATCGGGCCATACTCATTAATTACACAACAACCATTGGGTGGTAAAGCCCAGTTTGGTGGTCAGCGTTTTGGTGAGATGGAGGTTTGGGCATTGGAAGCATTTGGTGCTGCCAATATCCTGCAAGAGATATTAACCGTTAAATCGGATGATGTTATCGGCCGTGCCAAAACTTATGAGGCTATTGTTAAAGGTGAAAACCTGCCAACACCGTCAGTTCCTGAATCATTCAACGTATTGGTTCATGAATTAAGAGGTTTAGGTTTAGATATCACTCTGGAATAATTAGTGATTTAGTGAGTTAGTGAATTAGTGATTGATAAAGTCGATCAGAATTTGCTAACTCGCTAATTCAAGAATAATGTGAATGGTTTGGCAGGTTGCTTAAATCACTAATTCACTAACTCACTAATTCAATCATTAAAAAAACAAGGAGACTATGTCTTACAAAAAGGATAATAAAATCAAAAGTAATTTCACCACAATTACGATCAGCCTGGCCTCTCCCGAGTCCATTCTTGAGCGTTCAAGCGGTGAGGTTTTAAAACCAGAAACCATCAACTACAGGACCTATAAGCCTGAGCGTGATGGTTTATTCTGCGAGCGTATTTTTGGTCCGGTTAAAGATTATGAGTGCCATTGCGGTAAATACAAACGTATCCGTTACAAGGGTATAGTTTGCGACCGTTGCGGTGTTGAAGTAACCGAGAAAAAAGTTCGTCGCGAGCGCATGGGCCACATTAACCTTGTAGTTCCTGTTGCGCACATCTGGTACTTCCGTTCGTTGCCAAACAAAATTGGCTACTTACTGGGCTTGCCAACAAAACGTTTAGACTTAATTATTTACTACGAGCGTTACGTAGTTATACAACCAGGTATTAAAGAAGCAGACGGAATCAACAAAATGGATTTCTTGACTGAAGAAGAATACCTTGACGTATTAGATACTCTTCCGAAAGAAAACCAGTACCTTGACGACAAAGATCCTCAGAAATTTGTTGCCAAAATGGGCGCCGAGGCTTTGGAAGAACTGTTAAAACGCCTTGATTTGGATGAGCTTTCATTTAGCTTACGCCACCAGGCAGCAAACGAAACTTCACAACAACGTAAAAACGAAGCTTTAAAACGTTTACAGGTTGTTGAGGCTTTCCGTGACGCAAAAACCAGGATTGAAAATAACCCAGAGTGGATGATTGTTAAAATCGTTCCGGTTATCCCGCCTGAATTGCGTCCGTTAGTGCCTTTGGAAGGCGGTCGTTTCGCTACTTCAGATTTGAATGACCTTTACCGCCGTGTAATTATCCGTAACAACCGTTTAAAACGTTTGATCGAGATTAAAGCGCCGGAAGTTATCTTACGTAACGAAAAACGTATGTTACAGGAAGCTGTAGATTCGTTATTTGACAACTCACGTAAAGTTAACGCGGTTAAAACCGAAGGTAACCGTGCTTTGAAATCACTTTCGGATATCCTGAAAGGTAAACAAGGCCGTTTCCGTCAAAACTTATTAGGTAAACGTGTGGATTACTCTGCCCGTTCGGTAATTGTTGTAGGGCCAAACCTTAAATTACACGAGTGCGGTTTACCAAAAGATATGGCTGCCGAGCTGTTTAAACCATTTATCATCCGCAAAATGATTGAGCGTGGTGTGGTTAAAACAGTAAAATCTGCCAAAAAGATTGTTGACCGTAAAGACCCATTAGTTTGGGATATTTTGGAAAACGTATTGAAAGGACACCCTGTATTGCTAAACCGTGCGCCTACGCTGCACAGGTTGGGTATTCAGTCGTTCCAGCCTAAACTGGTTGAAGGTAAAGCGATTCAATTGCACCCATTAACCTGTACGGCCTTCAACGCGGATTTTGACGGTGACCAGATGGCCGTTCACGTACCACTTGGTAACGCGGCAATTTTGGAAGCCCAGGTATTGATGCTTGCATCACACAACATTTTGAACCCTGCCAACGGTACGCCTATTACAGTACCATCACAAGACATGGTGCTTGGTTTGTACTACATAACCAAAGGCCGTAAAACTGATGATGGACGTGTTGTAAAAGGCCAGGGTTTAACTTTTTACTCATCCGAAGAAGTTATTATTGCTTACAACGAACGTAAAATTGATTTGCACGCCTTTATAAAAGTTAAAGCTTTGACAAAAGACCGTGAAGGCAATATTGTAAGCAAAATTATTGATACTACTGTAGGCCGCGTGTTGTTTAACGAACATGTACCTGTTGAAGTAGGTTATATCAATGAACTGCTTACCAAGAAATCACTGCGTGATATTATTGGCGAGGTGGTGAAAATTACCGGTATGGCACGTGCAGCACAATTCCTTGATGATATTAAGGAGTTAGGTTTCAAGATGGCATTTCAGGGTGGTTTATCATTTAACCTGAAGGATATCAACATTCCTGCAGAAAAAGTTACACTGATTGAAACAGCCTCTAAACAGGTTGAAGAGGTTATGGGTAACTATAACATGGGTTTCATTACCAACAACGAGCGTTATAACCAAATTATCGATATCTGGACCCGTATCAACAACCGCTTAACCGCGAATGTGATGGACATCCTGAGCAACGATAACCAGGGCTTTAACTCGGTGTATATGATGCTTGATTCCGGAGCGCGTGGTTCTAAAGAGCAGATTCGTCAGCTTGCAGGTATGCGTGGTTTGATGGCTAAGCCTCAGAAATCTGGTTCAGGTGGCGAGATTATCGAGAACCCGATTCTTTCAAACTTTAAAGAAGGTTTGTCGGTATTGGAGTACTTTATCTCTACCCACGGTGCACGTAAAGGTTTGGCGGATACGGCGTTAAAAACAGCTGATGCTGGTTACTTAACCCGTAGGCTGCATGACGTTGCCCAGGATATGATTGTAGGCGAAGTGGATTGCGGTACCTTAAGGGGTATTTATACAACTGCGCTAAAAGATAACGAAGATATTGTTGAGCCATTATACGATCGTATTTTAGGCCGTACTACCTTGCATGATGTTCATGACCCTATCACAGGCGAATTGCTGGCATCTGCAGGACAGGATCTGACAGAGGAAGTTGCCAAGAAAATTGAAAACTCTCCTTTAGAAGGTGTTGAAATCCGTTCGGTATTGACTTGCGAAAGCAGGAGAGGTGTATGTGCATTATGCTATGGCCGTAACCTTGCAAGCGGTAAACGCGTGCAAAAAGGCGAGGCTGTTGGTGTAATTGCTGCACAATCAATTGGTGAGCCAGGTACACAGTTAACGTTACGTACATTCCACGTGGGTGGTACCGCATCAAACATCGCGGCTGAGTCACAGATCAACGCTAAGTTTGATGGTATCATCGAATTTGAAAACGTACGTACTGTTGAATTCAATACCGCCGAAGAAGGTAAAGTTGATGTGGTGTTAGGTCGTTCTGGCGAGTTCAGGATTGTTGAACAGGGAAGCAATAAAGTTATTGTTACCAACAACATCCCTTACGGTTCATATCTGTATGTTAAAGATGGTGCCAAAATCACCAGAGGCGACAGGATTTGTTCATGGGATCCGTACAATGCGGTTATCATATCTGAATTTGCAGGTTTAACCCAGTTTGAAGCTGTATTAGAAGGTATCACTTTCCGTGAAGAATCTGACGAGCAAACCGGTCACCGCGAAAAAGTAATTATCGATACCAGGGATAAAACTAAAAACCCTGTTATCCAGATCACGGATACAAAAGGTAACGTAATAAAAGGATATAATATTCCTGTAGGCGCTCACATTGCTGTTGAAGAAGGCGAAAAACTACAAACCGGACAGGTTATTGCTAAAATCCCTCGTTCAACTGGTAAAACACGCGATATCACCGGTGGTTTACCACGTGTAACCGAGTTGTTTGAAGCACGTAACCCATCTAACCCGGCTGTAGTAACAGAAATTGATGGTGTGGTAACCTTAGGCGGTATTAAACGTGGTAACCGCGAAATGACCATCGAATCAAAAGATGGCCAGATCAAGAAATACCTTGTTCCATTGTCAAAACACATCCTGGTACAGGATAACGACTTTGTGAAGGCTGGTATGCCGTTATCAGATGGGTCCATATCTCCGGCAGATATTCTGGCTATTAAAGGCCCGGCTGCAGTGCAGGAGTATCTGGTAAATGGTATACAAGAGGTTTACCGTTTGCAGGGTGTGAAAATTAACGATAAACACTTTGAGGTTATCGTTCACCAGATGATGCAGAAAGTAGCTATCGAGGATGCAGGTGATACCCGTTTCTTGGAGCGTGAAGCTGTTGACAGCTGGGATTTCATGAACGAGAACGATGAGATATTTGACAAGAAAGTTGTAGTTGAGCCAGGCGATTCAACAACATTAAAAGCTGGTCAGATAGTATCATTAAGGAGGTTACGCGATGAGAACTCGATTTTAAAACGTAAAGATTTAAAATTGGTTGAAGTACGCGATGCAATCGCAGCTACATCAAGCCCAATACTGCAAGGTATCACCAGGGCCTCGTTAGGCACCAAATCGTTTATCTCTGCCGCCTCGTTCCAGGAAACTACCAAAGTACTGAACGAAGCAGCAATCGCAGGTAAAAAAGACAACATGCTTGGCTTGAAAGAAAACGTTATTGTTGGTCACCTTATTCCTTCCGGTACAGGTTTACGCGAATACGAAAATATCCGTGTAGGCTCACAGGAAGAGTTTGACCGCTTAATGGCTTCAAAAGCTGAAGAAGTAGAGGCATAAGCTTTTATAAATGATGAAAAGAGGCCGTATCATACATAAAATGATGCGGCCTCTTTATTTTATGATTAATAGTTCAATGATAGTGTTGATATAAAGTTCACTTAAATATTCGCATTAATAATTACCGATGTTCTTATTAATCTCGTTTTCGACATTAAAATCCTGCATAGATGTGCCAACATTTGTGACCCCATTTTTCTGATCTTGAACATATCGGTTATGTATGTTTTAGCTTGAGTCGATCGTGATATCCGAAAAATGAACTAAATGAGTACCCACCCCAATAGGCAACCCCCTGGATTTTATTTACATACAATCAATAAGCTAACTAATGTAAATCATTAATAAATGTTCAAAAGAGGGGCTATAAGAAGTACGAAGAATATCCAAAAACTGCTTTTATTTTCGATATTGTTATCGTTTAATGAATATAATATGAACGCATCGTAGCTAGATGTGCGCAATGAGAAAACACTACCTTGATTCTTCACCCAATCTAATAGTGATAAATTAAGATTTATATCAACGCAATAATAAACTATTTAAGCTGTTTCTTGTTTAAGGACTGTTGACGTGTCTGAATAGTAAATTGTTCGATACCTGCTTATTAACTATTATCCATTCAGATCAATAGTTTATTTCAATTTAGGAAGATGGCGAAGTGTAGACGACGGCATCACACAAATATTTATTATGAAAAATTCAAACATGTTTAACAAAGTTGTAAACAACAGAATCGGCCAGGGTTTAATTTACTATTTGATTTTAATGATCTTTATAATCTCTTCAGGTTTCGAATTAAACTTGGACAAGATTAGTTATGAATTGGGTGGTAGCCGGAATACTTATTATATAGATCCGGCCGGTAACGACTCAAACAATGGTTTGTCGCCAGGTGCAGCATGGAAAACTATAGCGAAGGTTAATTCTTTTGCTTTGAAACCTGGAGACCGGATTTTGTTAAAAAGAGGAGGAACATGGCATGAGCGCTTAACCCCTTCTTTTTCGGGTTCAGTTGAAAGTCCAATTTTGATTAGTTCATACGGTAATGGTGCTATGCCGCTTATTTCTGGTTTGATTGAATTAAAAGGTTGGCAAGCAAGAGGCGGAGGAGTATGGGAAGCTGATTGTTCGTCATGTAAAGTGGGGATTAATATGGTTACGCTTAACAATAAGGTACAACCAATGGGAAGATATCCAAACGCCAATGCTACCAATAGTGGGTATCTTACCATTGATTCGCACGTGGGAAATACAAGCATTACAGATAAAAACCTCAATGCTCCGGCAAATTTTACAGGCGGCGAAGTTGTAATACGAAAAAACCATTGGATTATTGATCGTAGCCCAATAACAAATCACAGTGGTAACACCATAAGTTATAAATCGGGGTCGCATTATGATGCAACAGACAAATTTGGCTATTTTATTCAAAATCACCCCTCTACTCTTGATATGATGGGAGAATGGTATTTTAATCCATCTACAAAAAAAATGCTCATGTACTTTGGATCTGCCGGACCTAACGGCCTGGTTGTACAGGCTAGTACAATTGACACCTTGGTTACTCTTAATGATTCGAAAAATATCACTATTGAAAATATTGTAATTGAGGGCGCTAACGAAACTGCGGTAACAGTCAACCGGGCAAGCGGCATAATTTTAAAAGGATGTAATATTCTTTATTCGGGAGGTAATGCCATAACGGCAACAAATGTAGACGGCTTTACCATAGATAGCGGAAAAATTGCCGAAACATTAAATAATGCTTTCACATGCCCAACGTGTTCACATACGTCTATAACTAACAATACTATTATAAATACCGGATTAATTCCAGGAATGGGAAAAAGCGGCGAAAGTACCTATAATGCAATAAACATTTGCAATGCTAATAATACAAGTGCAATTGTAAAATTTGGAAGCAATAACCTGATAGCTTATAATAGAATAAGCAACACAGGTTACCTGCCTGTTAATTTTAATGGGGATTCAATCACAATAAAAAATAATATTATAGACCATTTTGCTATTAACAAAGACGACGCCGGAGGTATATATATATGGACAAGTCCAAATAATCCTGAATATACAGGCAGGAAGATTTTGGGAAATATAATTTCATATGGCATGGAAGCGCGGAATGGCACTGATCATGGAAGATATCAGTCTCAAAGTACTATGCCCTGGACGGCTAATGGCATCTATATTGATGATAATGCTTCAAACATAGAGATCAAAGATAATACACTGTTCAATAACAACGGCAGCGGCATATTTATACATAATGCAAAAAAAATAGATATTTCAAATAATGTTATTTGTAATAATCATGTGCAATTGTTTATGGCTCATAGCAGCAATTTTGTTAAAAGTGTTGTTAAAGATAATTTAATATCAAACAACATATTGGCTTCAAATGACTCATCACAGGCTATAGGCGATTTTAGGGCCATCGATAATGATGAAATTGAAAAGATGGGTTTATTTAACAACAATAAGTATATACACTCAAAGTTGGATAAGGGTATTAATCTGGCGGCACAGAACAAATTGCATAGAACGTTAAATATAACTCAGTGGAAACTTAGTCATAGTAATGATTCAGATGATCAAACCGCAGGAGACTCATTTATTTTAAAATATAACGACACAAAACTTACCAAGGTAATTCGTTTAGATGGAACTTACTTTGACACAAATAACATCAAATATACTAATGCTATTACCTTGAAACCGTTTTGCTCAGTCATCTTAAGAAAAAAATAGACTTCCGGCCAGGCGATACTTCTTTTTTTTGTTTATCATGTGATGGGAATCAGTGAAGATAAATTGTGACGCATAGCTGTTTCAAAAGATATAACGAGATTTCTATACTCCGGGATAAAGCACAAGTTTGCGGGATGGTTTATAACTTAAATTTAACTGTACGGAACGGACACAATTTAGAGGCCCCTGGCGACAAACGATAAATAACATTTATTAATATCGTCTTTTCGACATTTACTACGTCAAAAGTAATCCAGACTTACCTCGGGCATCGCGCCAAAGATCAGGGATTGATATGATTGAAAAAGCGGAAATTTACCATACTACGAAAAGCCAACAGAGAAGGAATTGGTGCGCTCGTATCATATTACCTGCATTCGGGAGATAGATCTGAAGCTATCTGTTTATCAGCCACAGACCGGAAAACGTAACCCATATCGGGATCGTCCCATCCCGATCATTACGCGATCAATCGTTTCCAGGAAACCACCTGCAATGGATTTGTTAAGCTATTTATACAGCGTTGATATAAGGCAGCAAATAATACTTTGCACATCGGTGTTGATAGTTGTTAATAAATTTATTGCCACCTATTTATTAATGAGACTGCACGTTGGCTCTTTTTAAATATCTGCTTCTCTCGAACTCATCTTATTTTTACCGGTTGGGTAGATCATGCTTATTTCGTTTTCGCTCGTTCGGTATTTTTTTCGTGAAAAATCTTGATGTTTTCCTAATATATTTTCTTTTTTAAAACTTTATATGCTTTCTTTTGTTCCGTCAATTCTAAACGATGACCGACTTTAATTGTTAATTAACGTTGATCATCGATAATCAAATTACTATACAGATATACCTTAGATTTTATGAACAATGAACAAAACGAGGATCAATTGAATATCGAGCTTTCAGAAGAAATTGCAGAAGGCATATATTCAAACCTGGCCATTATTTCTCATTCAAGCGCCGAATTCGTACTTGATTTTATTCGTGTTATGCCGGGTGTCCCCAAAGCGAAGGTAAAAACAAGGATAATTTTAACGCCTGAACACGCTAAACGGCTTTTGTCGGCACTTGAAAATAATATTGAAAGATACGAGGCAGCAAATGGTAGAATCAAAATTCAGCAGGACCATTCTGGCTTTACAATGAATTTTGGCGGGACCATGGGACAGGCCTGATTTTTTAATTATTAATATTAAAAAGGTGCTTTGATTAGCGAAAAAATTATATTTTTGCTTTAACATTGAAAAAAAGTCAATAAACAGTTTTATTTTTAAAAAAATAGTGGCTATATTGCAGCCATTATTTAAAGCTTAACTAAGCTCAAATAATTACATTTTTATGAAAAAACCCTACCTGAAAAATCTTTTCCTCTGCATCCCACTATATTTTTTGTTTCTTTTTATTTCATCTTGTTCTTCTTCAAAAAACATTAAATATTTTCAAGATATTTCTGACACAGCTAAGGTAACAGAGATTCCGGCTACTTCATTCGTGGCGCCCAAGATACAACCGGATGATATTTTGACAATTACGGTTGTTACAGTTGATCCTCTTGCCAGTCAGGTAATTAATATGGGAAATATTCCCGGGTCCGCTAATGGTGCGCTTAATGTAAATCCGGCTGTCACCCCCCAGCAAATTATTGCTGGTTATTTAATTGATAAAGATGGAAATGTTGAATTGCCTGTTTTAGGCAAGTTAAAGTTGGCCGGTTTAACAACAAGTGAAGCGAAAGATGTAATTCAAGCTAAGGCTGCCACATTTTTTAATGATCCTACTGTAAGCGTACGGTTTGCAAACTTTAAAATTAGCGTAACGGGCGAAGTAGGGCGTCCTTCTACCTACGTTGTTCCAAATGAAAAAGTAAGTTTATTTGATGCTTTATCCATGGCTGGTGATATCACCATTTATGGTAAAAGGGAAAACGTGCTATTGATCAGAGAAGAAGCTGATGGTCATAAGCTGGCATATCGTTTTAACTTGAATAATTCCAATATTATGAAATCGCCCTATTTTTATCTGAAGCAAAATGATATTATTTACGTAGAGCCTTCCAAATCAAAAGTGGCCGCAAATGATATTGCCCAAACGCGCAATATTACTATAATCAGTTCGGCATTATCAGTATTGATTGTTTTATTAACCAGGTTAAAATAGATTAAATGAGCAACCATAACACACAAATGGGAAAGTCTAATAAGGAAGAGGAAAGTTTTGATTTTAAAGAAATAATAGGTAGTGTTTTATCAAATTGGTATCTTTTTGTTTTGGGAGTCATCCTTTGCTTAGGGCTTGCCTTTTTATTTATACGTTACTCAACACCAGACTATATAATTGACGGTAAATTATTGGTTGATGATGATAAGAAGAACCCAACTTCATCTGCCTTAAATTCGATTGTTGATTTCTCAAGTATTTTTGATTTGCCGAGTAATGCTCAAAATGAGCTTGAAATACTAAAATCAAGATCGTTAATGACAGCAGTAGTTCATCAACTACAGTTGAACGTTACTGTCTTTAAAAAGGGAACGATAAAATCTGTTGAATTGTTCGATGAAACTCCTTTTGATATTGTATTAGATAACTCAACTGATACCATTGAAGATGCAAGATATGTGCTCGATGTATTAGATGCGCATCATTTTAGATTAAAAAACAGTAAAGCAAATGTTGATGTAAATGGCACATTTGGTACTCTTATAAAACTCGATCAATACAATATTGTATTTAAGAACAATTTAAAGCCTTTAATACCCGGCTCACAGTATGTTATATTAGTTCAGGCACCCGAAACCAAGGTGGAAGAACTTGGCGAAAAATTTGACGCGACCCTGTCAGATAAACAAAGTACAACTATTAATTTAACCTTTAATTATCCAAATTCAAAAAAGGGCGAAGCAATTATGCAGCACCTTATTGATCAATATATGCTGGATAATCTGAACAATAAAATTCGTATACTGGATAGTACACTTGTTTTTATTGATAATCGTTTGGTAGGAGTTGGCAGAGATCTTTCAGGCGTTGAAAAAAAATTAGAAGACTTTAAAAAGGAAAATAGTTTGGCTGATGTTGATGAGCAATCAAAGGCATTGGTACAAAGTGCCAAAGATTTGAACAGTAAGTTAACCGATGCAGATATTCAGCTAACTATTATACAAGATCTTGAAAAATACATTCAAAATCCTGGCAACAGGACAATAATTCCGAGCACTTTAACCGTGCCCGATCCGCTGTTTGCCGGTGCCATCGAAAAATACAATGAGTTACTACTGGAGCGCAGCAAGCAAACTATTTCTTTTAAGGAAAGCAACCCCATCATAGTTAATATCGATAGTCAGATTGAAGGGATACGCGGAAATTTGCTTAAAAGCTTTGCTGCCTATAAAAAAGGCTTACAAGTAACACGGAGCCAATTAAATGTTCGTAATAATGATTTCAATAGTAAAATAAAAGGTGCTCCTGCTACTGAACGTATATTTTTAGATTATTCGCGTCAGCAAAACTTAAAACAGGAGTTGTACCTATACCTGATGCAGAAAAGAGAGGAAACAGCGATTTCGAAAACCTCTACCTTTTCAACTACAAGAATAATAGATAGGGCTAAGAGTGCAATTAAGCCTTATAAACCAAATAAGGGATTTATATTTACGGTTGGAGCATTATTAGGGCTTTTGTTACCTGCAGCATATCTGTTTATCAAGGATAGCTTGAATATTAGGATCATAACAAAACAAAATGTTGAACGTGAAACCGACATTCCAATCGTTGGTGAAATTGGAAACAATGTAGATCAAAACAATCTGGTTGTAGATTCCAATTCGCGATCTATAATTTCTGAACAATTTAGAGGCTTACGTACCAACCTTCAATATTTGTTAAAAAGTGGTGAATCGCAGGTATTGGTTCTTACTTCAAGTATGAGTGGTGAAGGAAAATCTTTTATATCATTAAATTTAGGTACTGCTTTAGCCATAACCGGAAAGAAAGTTGTGTTTATCGAATTGGATTTGCGAAAACCAAAACTTTCGGCAAATGTCGGTATGGATAATTCCAATGGTTTTACTAACTACATTGTTTCAGAAAGCAACTCGCCGGAGAGCATTATCAGGCCTACTTTTTTTCATGAAAATTGCTTTATTATATCGTCAGGCCCGATTCCTCCTAACCCTTCTGAGTTGATATTAAACCAAAAGTTGGACGTATTGATTGCAACATTAAAAAAACAGTTTGATTTTATAATTATCGATACTCCACCGGTTGGTTTGGTATCTGATGCATTATTGATAGAGAAATTTGCAGACGTGGTACTGTACGTTGTGCGACAAAACTATACGTTTAAATCACAAATTGGAATTATAAACGATCTCAAGGTAACTGGCAAAATAAGAAGGCCATATTTGGTTATCAATGATATTAAATCAAAGAAGGCTGGCTACTACGGAGGCGGATACGGTTATGGGTATGGATACGGTTACGGGTATGGGTACGGATATTCGGTTGATGTTCAGAAATCAAAAGCGGATTGGTTCAAAAATCTATTTAAAAAATAATAAGCGGAGTAGTTGAATACTCGCAGCCATCCTTAAGTTAGATATAGAATATAACGGGATAATCTTATCACTTTGCGTGATATTTAAGATACAATAATTAATAATTAAAACGGGACTTAATATGCTTACTTATACATTGAGAGTTGTGGAGATCAGGCAGGAAACTGGTGATACCGTTACGCTTTGTTTTAAGCAGCCCGGGTTAAAAAAAATTAAGTATTTACCAGGGCAATATTTGACACTCATTTTCAGAATTAACGGGCGGAGATATATTAGGCCATATTCATTTTCATCTGCTCCTGTTGTTGATGCTTTGTTGGAAGTGACGATAAAGAGAGTACCTGGTGGGATAGTATCAAACCACATCCATGACACTATAAAAATTGATGATATTATAGAAGTTATGCCCCCTCTTGGCGATTTTGTTTACGACCGGATATTGTTTCCCAATGTAAATAATATAGTGCTGTGGGGTGCCGGCAGTGGCATAACGCCGCTTATGTCAATTATTAAATATGCATTGTCATTGGAGGATGCACCCGGGATTACGTTGGTTTACGGTAACAGAAATTATGAAACTGTTATATTTTTAGACACTATTAAGCGCTTACATGAAGCTTACCCAAACAAGCTTTCGATATGGCATTTTCATACGCAGCTTTCCGTTAGTGATCAAAATCCTTACCTGGTGCAAGGCAGAATAAATCCGTCAAAAGTGCTTTCGGTGATGAAAGCAACTGGTGATATTGAAAATTCAATTCATTACATATGCGGGCCGGTTGGCTTAAAGGAATCCGTTAAAGCGTCGTTGAAAGATTTGGGTGCCGACGAATCACAGATTTTTACAGAAGATTTTGAGTTAGTTAAAAACCCTAAGGATTTTGAGGATATCAATACCCGATTCGTTCAAATCTTTAAGGATCAACAAACTCATAAGGTAGAAGTTGTTAAAGGGCGAAGTATTTTAGAAGCAGGGCTTGATTCTTCGTTAGAGTTATCCTATTCCTGCCAAACGGGAAATTGCTCTGTATGTAAGGGTCAGGTAACCAGCGGTGAGGTTAAAATGATTGGCTTGGATAAAAGGCCGGCCGACCTTAACGTTAACGAGTACTTATTATGCTGTACTTATCCGTTAACTGATGATGTTTGTATAACGGTTGATTAATACCAGAAAAGATATTTGTGTTATAGGGTTGGCTAAGAAACCTGGCCGACATGAAATAAAGTATAAATATTAAGGAACATATATATTAAGTTAACATCATTCATCTATTTTAAAACGTATGAAAGTAGTATTACTCGCCGGAGGTTTAGGCACTCGTTTATCTGAGGAAACGGTATTAAGACCAAAACCAATGGTCGAAATTGGAGGAATGCCCATTTTGTGGCATATCATGAAGATTTATTCTTCTTATGGCTTTAACGATTTTATTATTTGCCTGGGTTATAAGGGGTACGTAATTAAGGAGTACTTTGCCAATTACTTCATGCACAAATCGGATGTAACAATTGATTTGACAAATAACTCTGTTAAAGTCCATGACTCACAAGCCGAACCATGGAAAATTACTTTGGTTGATACCGGTAATGAATCAATGACAGGTGGTCGTATTAAAAGGATAGCACCACACATCGGCAATGAAAGATTTATGTTAACTTATGGTGATGGTGTTAGTGATGTAAATATTAAGGAACTTTTGGAGTGCCATGAACGCGGCGGAAAGTTTTGTACAGTAACCTCGGTACAACCGTCTGGACGGTTTGGTGCGCTTAATATTGATGACCATAATAATGTGCACTCTTTTATGGAAAAACCCAAAGGCGATGGTGCCTGGATAAACGGCGGATTTTTTGTTTGTGAGCCTGACGTTTTCAACTATATAGCCGGCGACAGTACTTTATGGGAGCGTGAGCCGATGGAAAAGATTGCTGCAGATGGTCAGATGGTTGCCTACAAGCATAGTGGCTTTTGGAAGCCAATGGATACGCTAAGGGATAAGCAGGAGTTAGAGGAAGATTGGGTACAGAATAAGGCTAAATGGAAAATTTGGTAATATGTTTAAAGAATTAGAAAAAATATATAAAGGAAAAAAAGTTTTTTTAACAGGGCACACTGGTTTTAAGGGCGCTTGGATGTTGAAAATACTATCTATGTTGGGTGCTGACGTAAAAGGTTATGCGTTGGCTCCTGAAAATGATTTTGATTTGTATAATTTAATCAAAGGAGATGAAATTTGTGATTCGGTAATAGCAGACTTGCGTGAGAGAGAAAAGCTGATTGCGTCTATCAGTAGTTTTCAACCAGATTTTATTTTTCATTTGGCAGCACAACCACTGGTGCGGTTATCCTACAGCATTCCGTCTGAAACTTTTGATGTCAATGTAATAGGTACAGCCAACGTACTTGATGGAGTAAGAACTTTGGAAAAAACTTGTCAGGTAGTTTTGATAACTACGGATAAAGTATATCATAACAGGGAGTGGGTTCACCCATACCGTGAAACTGATCGTTTAGGCGGGTATGATCCTTATAGTGCAAGCAAGGCCTGTGCGGAATTGGTAATTGATTCATACCGGAATTCTTTTTTTAACAAGGCTGTATATAATGATCATCGTAAGGCCATTGCAGTTGCCCGTGCGGGCAATGTAATTGGCGGCGGAGACTGGGCCAAAGACAGGCTAATCCCGGATATCGTTAAAGCCCTTGCAAAAAACGAGAGAGTTATTATCCGTAACCCAAACGCAGTAAGACCTTGGCAACACGTGCTTGAGCCTGTAGTTGGTTACCTGTTGCTTGGTAGTAAACTGGTAGCTGACCCAATAGAATATTCAGAAGCGTACAATTTTGGACCGGGGTTGAGTGACGCTTTGCCTGTTCATAAAATGGTAGAGTTAGCTATTGCTTCATGGGGTACTGGTCAATTCGACTTACTAAATGCTGATAAGCAACCACATGAAGCAGGACTTTTAAAATTAGATATCAGCAAAGCGGTAAATCAATTAAAATGGAAGCCGCAATATGAGGCCATTGATGCTATTGGAAAAAGCATAGAATGGTACAAGTACTACTATAACACTTCGGCGGATATTATCGCTTTTACCGAAAAGCAGATTACCGAGTTTATTGAAGCTGCTGATCACAGCTAATTGTATGGGTAAAGCGGTATACTCTGCTGTATCTTAAATAGTATATTAATATTTGAAAAACAAGTCATTAGTAATAGCATGCTAAAACACATTAACACGCCCGATCTGGAAAAGAGCCTGAGGGCAATCGCAAAAACTCAAACCACGAAAACTATTATCGCGGGCGAAAATTATATTCCGGTAACAGGTAAAGTTCTAGATGAGGATGATATTTTATTAGGTGTTGAAGCTGCACTTGATGGATGGTTAACAACAGGACGTTTTGCTAACGACTTTGAAAGGGAGTTTGCGGCCTATTTTAACGCTCCTAAAGCGTTACTGGTTAACTCGGGTTCGTCAGCAAATCTTGTTGCATTTTATGCGCTTACATCTCCAAAACTTGGCGATAGGGCAATTAAACCGGGCGATGAGGTGATAACCGTTGCAGCTGGTTTTCCTACAACAGTAAATCCAATGGTTCAGTTTGGCGCTATACCGGTGTTTGTAGATGTAGATATAGCTACACACAATGTGCTGTCAGATCAGATTGAAGCTGCTGTTTCCCCAAAAACAAAAGCAATTATGATTGCTCATTCATTGGGTAACCCTTTTGATTTAGATGAGGTGATGAGAGTTGCTAAGAAATATAACCTATGGGTGGTTGAAGATGATTGCGATTCGCTTGGCGCTACCTATAGGGGTAAAAAAACAGGAACCTACGGCGATATCTCAACATTCTCGTTTTATCCTGCACACCATATCACTATGGGCGAAGGAGGGGCAGTGATAGTTAATAATCCCGAATTGATTAAGCTGGCTGAAAGCTTCCGCGATTGGGGGCGCGATTGTTATTGTGAGCCAGGAAAAGACAATACATGCGGATGCCGTTTTGGCCAGCAGTTGGGTAGCCTGCCTTATGGTTACGATCACAAATACACCTACTCGCATATTGGATTTAATTTGAAGGTTACTGATATGCAGGCGGCATTTGGGGTATCGCAACTTAAAAAAGTTGACCATTTTGTGCAACGTAGGCGGGAAAACTATAAAGCACTTTATGACCGCATGAAACAGTTAGAAGATGTGTTTATTTTACCAGAGGCAACGCCAAATAGCGATCCATCGTGGTTTGGGTTTTTATTGACGCTGAGGGAAGGTGACGCCGCCGACAGGCACATGTTGGTACAGCATCTAGAAGAGAAGAAGATAGGAACACGTTTGTTGTTTGCCGGTAATTTATTACGCCAACCTGCCTACGCAAACGTTCAGCATCGCGCGATCGGAGATCTGAAAAATACAGACATCATTATGAATCAATCGTTTTGGATAGGCGTATGGCCTGGCTTAAATGAAAGTCATTATGATTATATGCTTGATACTATAACTGATTATTTAAAATAACTGATCGGTACTCAATAGATATTGCTTATGTATAAAATTTTGATCACAGGTATTAATGGTTTTTTGGGTAGCCATGTAGCTAAGAGGCTCTCAATAAATCATACTATTCTGGGCCTTGTACGCAATCCGGAAAACCTGCACAGAATAAAGGGTAATAACTTTGAGATATATAAATCTGACGAAGCTGGCATCAAAGAGTTGTTTGAAAAGCACAAGATTGATGTTGTCATTCACACGGCTACTTCGTATGGCCGTAATAATCAAACTGTAGATGAAATATCCCAAACAAATTTCCAATTTCCCTTGAGGTTATTAGATACGGCAATTAAAAATGGGGTTAAAGCTTTTATTAATTCTGATACAGTTTTAGATCGTTTTGTCAATTTATATTCACTAACGAAATGTCAGTTTGCCGACTGGCTTTATTTCAGGAGGAATGAAATCAAAGTAATTAATTTACAACTTGAGCACTTTTATGGGCCAGGCTGCGACAGTACCAATTTTATTACGATGATGATTGGAAGGCTTAAAAACAACGAAAGCCATATCGATTTAACTAAAGGTGAGCAAAAAAGGGATTTTATCTATTTTGACGACACTGTTGATGCCTACGAATTGATGGTAAGCAAGATAGATAATTTAGCAGATGCTTATAATAATTTTCAGGTGGGCTCGGGCGAAGTTGTCGCTGTTAAAGCGCTGCTGAACGAACTTAAAAAGCTCACAAACAGTTCGACATTATTGAATTTTGGTGCAGTTCCTTATCGTGAAAATGAACTTATGATATCAACCACCGATAATTCAGGCCTTGTGGCGCTTGGCTGGCAGGCCAAAACAACTCTTACAGAAGGATTAAAAAAGACAATTTAATATACATAATTTAAAGGGTACATATGAAATACTTAATAACGGGAGGCTGCGGTTTTATAGGTAGTAATTTAGCCGCCGAAGTATTAAAACGAGGCGAGGAACTTTTTGTTTTTGATAGTCTTTACCGTTTGGGAAGTACTCAAAATCTTGCTTGGTTACAAGAACGCGGCGCATTTGAGTTTTATCATAGAGATATCAGAAACTTAAATGATGTTGAAACAGTAATTAAAGATATAAAACCAGATGTTATTTTTCACCTGGCGGGGCAGGTAGCTATGACTACCTCTATTCAAAACCCGCGTATGGACTTTGAGGTAAATGTTATGGGGTCACATAACGTGTTGGAATCGGTAAGAAAATATTCGCCAAATACTGCTGTTTTATATTCTTCGTCAAATAAAGTATACGGGGACTTTGCCGATCTGACGTTTGAAGAAACCGAAACCCGGTACCAATGTAAAGAGTTTCCAAATGGCTTTGACGAACAGGCTCCACTTTCGTTCCATTCACCTTATGGTTGTTCAAAAGGCGCTGCTGATCAATACCTGATCGATTATAACAGAATTTTTGGCTTGCAAACGGTAGTGTTTAGACATTCTTCGATGTACGGTGGCAACCAACATCCCTCAAATGACCAGGGTTGGGTAAGTTGGTTCATAAAAAATGCGCTGGAAATAAAGAGCGGCAAACTTAAAGAACCGTTTACTATAAGCGGAACTGGTAAACAAGTGCGTGATGTTTTACATGCTGATGATGTAGTTCGTTTATATTTTGCCGCATTTGAAAATATAAAAAACACCAAAGGGCAGGCATTTAATATAGGTGGCGGCGTGGAAAATAGTTTATCGTTGCTTGAACTATTTGACCTGCTTGAAGAATTGCTTGATATTAAAATGGTTTACAAACAATTGCCATGGAGAGAAAGTGATCAAAAAGTTTTCATTGCCGATAATACTAAAATTACACGACTTGCAAAATGGAAAGCGCTTGTTGACAAAAGAACAGGTGTCTTAGAAACTATTAACTGGCTGAAAAGTGCGAATATTTAAACCAATAACTAATTTTTTAACAAAAGGGTCAGACAGATCTATTAATGTTAAGAAGAATATTGTCATTTCATTTTTTTTGAAAGGATTAAATATCGGCGCATCCTTATTGTACGTTCCTGCTACCATCAAATATCTAGACACCACACGGTACGGAATATGGATTACCTTAACATCGATAGTTGCCTGGTTTTCGTTATTTGACGTTGGTTTAGGAAACGGCTTGAGGAACAATCTTGCAACTGCCTTAGCCAATGATGAAAAGCTTGTGGCTCGGAAGCTGGTAAGTACTACTTACGCATTGTTGGTAATTATAAGTGCAAGCATTGCCTTTTTATTTTTTATTATAAATCATTGGCTTTACTGGCCCTCAATTTTAAATACTCAAACATCTTTTCAGAGTGAGCTATCTAAACTGGCGGTTATTGTAATATTTCTTTTTTGTTTAAAGTTTGTATTACAGGTAATTGATGTGATTTTGCTGGCCAGCCAACGCCCTGCCTTTAGCAGTTTATTGGAGGTTTCCGGAAGTGTTTTGGGATTGGTAGCTATTCTTTTTTTGGCTGTATTAGGCAAAACTTCATTGTTGAACTTTGGTATTGCTATTATGTCAATACCAGCATTGGTATTTCTGATAGCAAGTATCATCCTGTTTAGCAAAAAGTATAGGTTTTTACGCCCTGGACTTAAATACGTTGATTTTAGTTACTCAAAAAGCCTTTTGGGCTTAGGTTTAAAATTTTTCATGGTACAAATTGCTGTGATCATCATTTTTCAAACCAGCAATATCATTATAGCACAACTGTTTTCACCAGCATCGGTTACACCTTATAATATAGCCTATAAATATTTTAGTGTCATCATAATGGTTTGGGGCATTGTTGTAACACCAATGTGGTCGGCATTTACTCATGCTATGGCAACCAAAGATTACAAGTGGATACAACGCACTATAAGAAAACTTAACTACCTCATGATATTTGTTGCGTTTGTAATATTAATCATGTTCTTAGCCGCACCATCAATTGTAGCTCTGTGGACAAATAAGAGAGTGGTAGTAAGTAACCGAATGTTAATCATCTTTTCATTTTATGCTATGATACAAGTATGGAACAATACTTATTCATATTTTTTGAACGGAACCGGCTTAATTAGAATACAGGTAATAACCTCCATTATAGCTTCGATAATTCATATTCCATTGTCGATATTTTTAGTTAAGTATTTACATTTCGGCCCAGAAGGTGTTGTGCTTTCTATGGCGATTTCACTTTCTATATTTGGCGTTGCAGGATCTATCAAATCTTTTAAAATAATTAACAAATGGGTAGCGGTAGCTTAGTTAGTATATTGATTCCCGTTTATAATAGGGAGACCCTGGTTGGCAAGGCGATTGATTGTTCGCTTAGCCAAACGTATAAAAATATTGAAGTAATTGTCATTGATAATTGTAGTACTGACAATACCTGGAAAGTGTTGGGTGAATATGCCGGGAAAGACCCTCGGGTAAGAATATTCCGAAATGCTGAAAATCTTGGCCCGGTGGGAAATTGGATGGAGTGTATTAAACAATCAAAAGGCGAATACGTGAAGTTTCTATTCTCTGACGATTGGTTTGATGATGATTATATTGAAAAAACGATAGATTATCTTGAAAATAATCCCGACGTAGGTTTGGTTTTTTCAAAGACAATGCTTCATCAATTTGGCGAGGTAGTTGGTAAATATGATAATTTTGGCGAAAATAAAGTGTTTGCATCCAAAGATTTTATTTACAGGTATATACGTAGTAAAGGCAATGTCCCTGTGTCGCCAGGTTGTGCTATATTCAGGAAAACTGATATCCAGAAGTCATTGCTATATAATATACCAAATCCTTTAGGTATAAATTATCCCCGTACGGGCGGTGGCAACGATGTACTGCTATTTTTGCTAACGGCTGCACGCTATAAAAATGTGGGATATGTACATAATACAAACTGTCATTTTTTGGGAGGAGATGACTCAATTACCAGAAATGAAGACCTGATAATGCCATATTTATACGCAACAGCCTTTTTTTTAAATTCATATCGAACCTTTACCTGGTTTTATAAAGCAATTTTAGGGACAAGATATATTTACTACCTCATAAAAAGGCACAAGTTTAATGTAGATAGGATAAAAGAAGTTTATTTTTTGATACGATAGTTTTACCTGTAGTTATTGAAATCGTCACTAAATTTCATGGATGCGGTTTCTTAAAAACAGAATATATAGAGTAACGAACAGCAGTAGAAATTAGGGTTTGAATGATTAACAATAAACGGAGAGCGGTTATTAATTACGAATATTAATGAGTACGATTAAAAGTTCACATGTAGGAAGGGTAAACAAGTTGAGATCATTAAGGGTTTTCTTGTTGGTATCCTTGTGCTTTTTATCCGTGCAGCCCTGGATAGTGTGGGATCTTAATAATTTATTCCCGGTTATTGGTTTACTCTACATGTTCATAGTATGTTTTACCACCTTAAAAAGGCGGAAGTACACTGTTTTGCCCTTTTTACTTATCATATATATGCTTATTCCACGTACATATGAAATTATATCATTCAAAGCGGCCCTGATAACTTCCATAGCGTTTGTTACTTTTTTACAACATGAAGACGATGATGTTAAAGCGGAAGTTTTTCAAAAGTTTGTAAAGCTATTTAGTACTTTATTGGTACCTGGAATAATATTATACCTGGTTCATTATGTTATAAAATTGCCATTTTTTATCATCCCAAGCAGAAATCTGGTACTTGTTCAGGAATACAGAAATTTTGGCTTTTTTGTGGAAGCTGTACAGGATGTGGACGCATTACCAAGGTTCAGGTTTATTTTTGACGAAGCTGGGGTGGTTGGGACGGTGTGCTTTTATTTGTTATTGTTTTTAAGGTACGATTTTAAGCCGTGGCGTAATAAAATAATATTATTAGCTGGTCTTTTATCGTTTTCGCTTTTCTTTTACATTGGGTCTTTTATCATGTTTTTTATGATGAAAATTACCAGTGTAAAAAGGATGTTGATTACAGTGGTTACAGCTTTAATTGTTGTTATAACCCTTAGTAACACGGAGGTTTTTAATACCCTAATTTATTCAAGAATTACCAATGCGCAAGATTTAATAGGCGAACAGCGAACAATGGAAGTGTTCAATAATCATTATGATAAATATGTGCAAACGCCTCAATTAGCTATAGGAAATGGTATGGGGAGCGAATTTGCACTTGAAGAGCGCAAGGCAGCTATTGCTTCATATAAAGTATATATATATGAATACGGGATAGGTGGAGTACTATTACTTGTTGTTATTTATTACAAGCTGATACGTAAGGTACTCAATCCTTACAATTCAATTTTAGCTATCCTGGGGCTGTTGTTATGCTGGTATCAACGACCTTGGATAAGCGATTATTACAATACTATATTGATATTCTGTGGTATCTATATAGTTCGCGAGAAGTTGGAATTAACGAAAAAGGTAACTGCCCAACCTTCAGAAGTCGAAGAGGATTCGCTTGAAGGTGATGTTAAAGGAGCTAATAACTCTTTATCTTTTTAACACTATATAATATTTGATCATGAAATTACCAATAGCTATTGTTATACCTACCTTCAACAGGAAGCATTTATTAATTCAGTGTTTGGAATTACTGAGAACTCAAACCGTTAAGCCCGAACTAACTATAGTAGTTGATGACGGATCGTCTGACGGGACCGGAGAAATATTGAGTCGCGATTTTCCTGAAGTAATTTGTTTAAAGGGTGACGGTAATTTGTGGTGGACAGGATCGGTAAATCTGGGAATTGATTATGTATTAAAAAGCCACCCCGCAATTGAAGCGATAATTTTGCAAAATGATGATGTAAATTTTAAAAGTGATTGGATTGAAAATTTAGTAACCGTAGCCAAAGAAAACCCGAAAGCGCTGATTGGTTCGGCAACGGTCGACGTTGCTGATGGTGATACGATAACATATGCCGGAAAGACGACTCACCCATGGTTTGCATATTCAAAGTATTATCATCGTGGTGCAAAGCTTTCCTCGCTTAAGGAAGATCTGCTAATAGAATCATTTGATTTAATTGGCAGAGGAATCTACATACCTGTGGAAGTATTTCAATCGACCGGACTTTTTGATTATGAACATTTCAAACACCGTGGTGACACTGAATTACCACTAAGGGCAAAAAATGCGGGTTATAAGTTATTGGTTACATCAAGGGCCATAGTTATGGAATATACAGGTACTACAGCTTCAGTCGATATTAAAGAGAAATATTCACTTAACGATATTAAAAGTAAGTTTTTTGATTTCAGAAGTTCGGCTTATTGGAAGTATCGTTATTATTATGGAAAGATACTATCAAAGAATAACCCGGTGCAGCATCATTTCTTTTTTGTATGCCGCATGTTTATTCACCTTGGGGGGTTTGTTTCAAGATTAAGATTGTGGTAAAATTTAGAACACTTTTGATAGTATGTTTAAAAATTAATTTGTATGCTTTTTAATTCTATTGAATTTATTTTTTTCTTATTACTGGTATTAATTATTTACCCGCTTCTTAATCAAAAAGGGAGGTTGTATTTTTTACTTGCCGCCAGCTATTTTTTTTACGCATGTTGGGATTGGATGTACCTGGGGTTAATATTTTTTACCTCTGCCTCTTGTTTTGTTGTAGCCCGGCTAATAACAAATACCAAATATGTCGGTTATCGCAAATTGTTTATGGCTTTAAGCTTAACAGTCAACTTCGGTATTTTATTTGTTTTTAAGTATTTTAATTTTGTTATCAAAGCCTTTGAGGATTTGGCGTCTGCTTTTCACGGAAATTATCAATTAAATGTATTGCATTTGTTGCTTCCGGTTGGTATCTCGTTTTATACTTTCCACTCCATTAGCTATGTTATTGACGTTTATAACGGCCGGATAAAGGCAGAACGCAACATCTTTAGGTTCTTGTTATTCGTCTCATTTTTTCCTCAGTTGGTAGCGGGGCCAATTGCTCGTTCGGAAAACCTGTTACCTCAGTTGCAGGAATTGAAAGACTATGATTATAGTAACTTCAGAAAGGGATTTGTGCTGATTTTTTGGGGATTATTTAAAAAAATGGTGATAGCAGATCGGTTGGCGATTGCCGTAAACCACGTGTATAATCACGTTGATAAAGCATCTACATTGTCATTGATTATCGCCACCGTTTTTTTTACATACCAAATATATTGCGACTTTTCCGGTTATTCTGATATAGCGTTAGGCGTATCAAAGCTATTTGGTATCGATCTGATTGTAAACTTTAAGCAGCCCTA
The DNA here is from genome assembly GCF_051903035.1 of Mucilaginibacter sediminis. Taxonomy (NCBI): domain Bacteria; kingdom Pseudomonadati; phylum Bacteroidota; class Sphingobacteriia; order Sphingobacteriales; family Sphingobacteriaceae; genus Mucilaginibacter; species Mucilaginibacter sediminis. The sequence goes on along the minus strand of NZ_CP170602.1, from coordinate 3,600,645 downwards.
CTTCTCGAAAACTATTACAGAATTTTGGCGAAGATGGCACATATCGTTATCAACATGGTTCAGAGATTATTTATATATACCGCTTGGCGGTAATAAAGTGTCAAAATCAAAATGGATATTCAATACCATGCTGGTGTTTGTGGTGAGTGGGCTATGGCATGGTGCAAATTATACCTTTTTAGTGTGGGGTGCTATACATGGGGCGATGCTGGTAATTGAACGGTTTATATATGGCGATAAAATAAGAAACATTACAAGCGGTATTACGTTCGCTAATATCTGCAGGTGGTTTATTACTTATGTAGTTGTTGTAGTTGCCTGGACTTTTTTTAGGGCCAATAATATTGGCGATGCCATAAAAATATTTGAAAAAATATTTGCGTTTAAAGATCTTAAACATGATTCTATAACATTATTTACACAAGGAGGTTCCGAGGGATTGATAGGCTTAAAATTCTACGATTTCTTCCTGGCGATATTCTTTATTCTGTTATTTATAACGGTTAATTTCATCTTCCGCAAGGATGGACTGCCAAAATTTATATTAAGCCGGTCAACAGTTGTAAGATGGAGTTTCTATATAGTGATAACTTTTGTTGTACTATGGTTTGGTAAATTTGGGATCAATGAGTTTATATATTTTCAATTTTAGTTCATGGGAAATAAAATATTAATAAAAACTGTAATTTACTTATTAGTAATATTTGGCATATGCCAGGTATTGAATATTGTATTCCCATCAAAAGCCATAGTTGTCCAACGTAAATGGGTAACTGATATTATGGCCGAAAAAGATACCCTCCAATCATTAACCTTTGGAAGGTCGCACGGTTTTGCGTTACATTATGATCATTGGGATTATAAGGGGCAAAATTTATCTTTAGGAGGAGAAGATATAGCTTCAATCAACTACAGTTTGAACTATTTTTTGCCTAAGCTCACTAATTTAAAAGAAGTATTGATTTGTATTTCTTATTCTTCTTTGTATTTTGATAATGAGGCATTGTCGAACGGCAATTTAAATGATGCCCGTAAGGCGATATATGCATCCATCCCCTCTTATAAGTTGGTTTCGCCGAAAGATTATAACAATATGTTTTTTGGAAAAATGTTTGCGTTTATGCACGCCGACTATGGCTTCGAGGAATTCAAAAACCTCGTTCAGGGGAATAAAGAATTTACAAAGGGTGACGAAAAGAAAACAGCGTTAGATTCTCTTCACATCTTAGAGTCGGCTTCGGTACAAGCATATGATCATAGTAAAGATAAGACTATTGCTCTGGAGTATAATCCGCACATTAGAGATGAGTATGTGAACTATTTGAAACAAATAGCTTCAGTCTTGAAATCTAAAAATATAGCATGCGTGTTTTTTACCCCACCTTATTATAAGGAATATACACGACTTTATCCGCAGGCGGATATAAAAGAAACAGAGAAATTTATGCAGCAAATTTGTAAAGAAACAGGCGCCGAGTATTATAATTTCTCAACTTATAAACCAATTGCCAATGATATTAAATGGTTTTATAACGCAGATCATTTGAATGAACAGGGTGGCGAGTCATTTACAAAACTTTTTAATAAAATATTACGCAATAAAGCAACTATTAAAATGAGTGAGTATCCTGATTTAAGAGTCGCTCGTTAAATATATTATTATCTCATTATATGAAATTAGGTAAAGTAATAGCTCATATACCCGCAAAAGGGGGAAGCAAAAGGGTACAGTCAAAAAATCTCAGGTATATGGATGGTAAAGCGATGATCGCATATAGCATTGAAAGTGCTTTAAATAGTAACTTAGATGAGGTTATGTGAACACAGATGATGATTCGCTTGCGGCAATTGCTGAGAGTTTGAATTGTAAAACATATCGGCGACTCGCATTATTGGGTGGAAGATTCCAAATTACAAAGATGAGGGATTAGCTTTACCATTGCGAAGAGCCGTTGAATACGATGGTCATGTAATTTATGACGCAACTGTAGGCGGAAAGCCGGATATTTTTGAGAAGCGGGATTACGACACCTTTTTTAGTGACGAGGTAACGGCGGTAAAAAAGTAGATTTTTAAAATTCAAACTTGTTGAAAATATTATTTATCAGAATTTGTAATGAAATACGTAGCTGAAATTCCTGTTAGGTTGGGAAGTAAAAGAGTCCCGAAAAAAAATTTAAGGTATATTCTTGGAAAGCCGATGGTTGGCTATGCGATAGACGCTTGTAAACAATCTGAGTTTATTGATAGTGTTTATGTAAATTCAGAGGCAGATATCATGGAAAAACTTTGTGGCGATTATGGTGTAAACTTCTATCGCCGTACGGCGGAACTCGCGGAAGACCATATAGTACAAGATCAATTCAATTACGACTTTTTAAGCCATATAGAAACAGAAAACCTGGTAATGGTTAACCCGGTGTCGCCCTTGGTAACGGCAAGAGATATTGATGACGCCATCAGGTTTTATGAAGAAAACCAACTTGACTGCTTGATATCCATCAGGGAAGAAAAACTACAGGCATTTTATGATCATCAGCCACTGAATTTTAGTGATCAGGCTTTGCTTCCGATGACCCAGAATTTAAAGCCGGTACAACTATGCGCCTGGACGGTATGTATTTGGAATGCAAAGAAATTTAAAGAACAATTTGAGGCAAAAGGCTACGCCGTTTTTGTGGGCAAATATGGTTTGTACCCGATTGATCCCATCCGGTCAATTAAAGTGAGCACGGAAGAGGATTTTCAATTAGCTGAGCTATATCTGTCATTAAAAAATACAGCAACCGAAAAAACAATAACATATTATGAATAAAATATTAACATCGCCTTCTTCTTTTGGGCAGGTAGGGTCAGAGCCTGTTGACTTACTTGTTAAAAGTGGCTATGAGGTAATTAATAATCCGTATGGCCGTAAATTAACTGAAGATGAAGTGATTGAGTTGGCAAAAGATTGTATTGGTATTGTTGCAGGCGTTGAGCCGCTAACCCCCCGTGTAATGGATGCATTGCCATTGTTAAAATGCATTAGCAGGGTAGGTATTGGTATGGATAGCGTTGATTTAAAATATGCGGCCCAAAAAGGCATAATTGTTACCAACACACCTAACGGTCCCACGAGAAGCGTCGCCGAACTTACTTTAGCAATGACATTTGCCTTGTTGCGTAAAATTCCGCAGGCCGATGCCGATCTGAAAAACCGTGTATGGAAAAAGCAAACTGGTAACCTCATTTTTAATAAGGTAATAGGTGTAGTGGGTTTAGGCCGTATTGGCCGTTTGGTATCAGAATTATTTCGAGGTATCGGTAACCCTGTAATTGGTTATGATCCTTATAGCGATGCAGCATGGGCCGAAAGAACAGGCGTTAAATTGGTTGATTTTGAAACTATATTAAAAACGGCGGATATAATTACCTTGCATGTGCCCGGTAATGAAGATAAAAGCGCAGTAATTGGTGCCAAAGAACTTGAACTGGTAAAAAACACAGCAATGCTCATCAATATATCTCGCGGAGGCATAGTTGATGAAGATGCCCTTTATGGCGCATTAACTACAAAAAAGCTAGCATCGGCGGCAATCGATGTATTTACAGATGAACCGTATACCGGCCCGCTTTGTGATTTAGAAAATGTGGTTTTAACGCCACATTTGGGCTCGTATGCCGAGGAAGGCAAACTGCTGATGGAAATTGATGCTGTAAATAATATAATCGAAGCGCTTTCTAAATATAATCACTCTAATTTAAATTAGATAGTAAAATCTACAATAATGAAATATAAAGTTGGAATAATCGGCTATGGTGTTATGGGTAAAATTCGCAGCCAGGCCATTAGAGAAATTGAAAAAGCCGTTGTTGTTGCCATTTCAGAACCCAATGCCGATGCTGTGGTTGATGGTATACCTAATGTTAGTCATGACGATATTATTAATAACCCCGATATTGATGTAGTAATTGTTTGTACTCCCAATTTTTTAAATAAATCGCTGACCATACGGGCATTACGCGCTAACAAACACGTATTTTGCGAAAAACCACCTGCTTTTACCGGTGCTGATATATTGGAGATACAAGAGGCCGAAGCCGCCAGTGGTAAAAAATTGATGTATGGTTTTAATCACCGCCATCATGACAGCGTTATGCATATCAAAAAATTGATAGATAGCGGTGAATACGGAAAGGTGTTGTGGCTCCGCGGCCGGTATGGTAAAAGTGTTACCAGTGATTATTTTAACCAATGGAGAGCTAAAAAGGAATTAGCGGGCGGTGGTATTTTGATGGATCAGGGTATTCATATGCTTGATTTGTTCCTGTATCTTTCGGGCGATTTTGACGTTGTCAAAGCCGAAGTTTCGAACCTTTACTGGCACATGGATGTTGAGGATAATGCATTTGTTATTCTTAAAGAATCAACAACAGGTAAAGTTGCTTCATTACATTCAACCATGTCGCAATGGCGTCACTTGTTTTCTTTAGAGATTTTCCTCGAAAAAGGGTATATGGTTTTAAATGGGTTGATTACATCCTCAATGTCATATGGCGAAGAAACGTTATCAATAGCTAAAAATAGATCAACAGCGCCAGCTGCTACCTGGAAAGACGAAGTAGTTACTAAGTATGTTAACAACAATAGCTGGCGTTACGAAATGGATCATTTCTTTGATTCAATTACCGATGATAAGGCGATTGCTATTGGTAATTCAGATGATGCTTACAAACTGATGCGTATCATTGATAAAGTTTACGATCAAAAGGATTTTTAAAAATCACATTATCATAAATTAAAAATTTCTATTATGGAAAGAAAAGAGCAACTAAAAGACTATTTAAAGGATTACACTAGTCGTTTAACCGCAATATTAGAAAAGATTGAAGTAGAACAACTTGAAAAAGTAGTAACAGCCATGATCACTGCATTCAAAAATGGTAAAACTATTTATGTAGTAGGTAATGGTGGCAGTGCTGCAACGGCATCACACATGCAAGCCGATTTCAGGTTTTTTGTGCGTTACTTTTCAAAGTTCCGCCCTAAAATTTTCGCTTTAACAGATAACGTTCCGATGATCACAGCAATTGGTAACGATAATAACTTTGACGATGTATTTGTTGAACAGATGCGGGGCCAATTTGTATCCGGTGATGTTTTGATCGCCATTTCAGCAAGTGGAAATTCACCTAACCTGGTTAGAGCGGCTAAATTTGCTAACGAATTAGGTGGTACTTCAATTGCTTTTGTTGGATTTTTAGGTGGTAAGCTTAATGAGATTTCAACTATACCATTATATACACCAAATCCTAAAGGCGATTATGGGCCGATAGAAGATGTGCACATGATATTAAACCACATAATTGTGAATTATCTTTCTGTTGATCCAGAGTTTCTTTCACTTACCGCTTAATGATTATAATACCCGTTATTAATGACTTATAATTCAACTTTTAAAAAGGATCTTGATGTTGCTATTCAAGCCGCGCGCCTTGCCAGTGAACTGTTAATAGCAGCTAAACAGGCCGACGTAAAAATCAATAGCAGCATAGGGAAAGATATTAAACTGGAAGCGGACGTTGAATCAGAAAAATTAATAGTAAAACATTTATCAGAAAATACTCCCTACAATATATTAAGTGAGGAGTCGGGGCTGGTTAAAGCGTCTGATGGACAAACGCTTCGATGGATAGTCGATCCACTTGATGGTAGCCTCAATTTTTCAAGAGACTTTGATATGTACGGTATCTCAATTGGTCTTTGGGATAATGGAGAACCCGTTTTGGGGGTTATATATGATTTTAATCATCATAAATTATATACGGGTATAGTAGGTGAAGCTGCTTTTTGTAATGACGAGAGAATTTATGTGAGCAGTATAGAAAACAAAAAGGATAGTATTTTAACTACAGGTTTTCCGGTTTATTCAGATTTTAGTCAAGAAACCTTACTTAAGTTTGTTACCGGTATACAGGCATATAAAAAGGTGAGGCTGCTTGGTTCGGCCGCACTTTCACTTATTATGGTTGCAAAGGGAAGCATGGAGGCCTATACCGAAGATAATATAGCTATTTGGGATGTTGCTGCTGGGCTGGCTATTGTGAAAGCCGCAGGTGGCAGCTATTCGTACAGCGAGGGTACAGGCGCCAATTACTTAAAGGTTTATGCATCTAACGGACAATAACACAAACAAAATATGATTTTAGATTCGGTAGACAATATAGAGTTTTATAAATCCTTTAATACGGATATATACGAAGGGCTTCAGTTTATAAAAAATGCCCCGTTGGATATCGCGCTTGGCGAATACCCTATATCGGCCAATGTAAAAGCATTGGTGATGGAGTATGAAACCAAAATTGATAACGGGTTTGGTTACGAAGCCCATAAACGCGTTATCGACATTCAGTTTCCTTTTATTGGGAAAGAACTGGTTAAATATGTTACGCTCGATAAATTATCGGCATATACAGCATATGATGAAGTGAAAGACGTTACTTTTTATAGGACGGCCCAACCTGAATCGGAGGTAGTTATTGGTAATGGTATTTACGGCATATTTTTTCCGATAGATGCCCATGCACCGCAGCACTGCTATAATAATATACCCGAATACATTAAGAAGATTGTTATAAAAATTAAAGTTACATAATTAAAAAAAATATGCGAGGCGTTTATGATCAGGCTATAAGTAGCATTAAAGAAGAGGGGCTTTCTGTATTTTTAGATAGGTCTGTAAGATATTTCACATTGAAGCTCAATCGAATTTTTGAGTCGGAGGATAAAGAAAACCTGCAGAAGTGGAAAGATATTAAAGGCAAATATAAAGGTAAGCGCGCATTTATATTGGGAAATGGGCCTAGTTTAAATGAAACCCCATTGTATCTGCTTAAAGATGAGTTTACCATGTGCTTTAACCGCGTAAACATGCTTTACGAGCGTTTGAGCTGGAAACCTGATTTTTTTGCGATTACTGATGATTTGGTGTACATGGATATGCTTGATGAGTTGAACGGAAAGTTGTTAGAAGATTTTGAGTATAGCTTTTTTCCTGATATTACGCCTTACAATATTAACTTTAAAGAAAAGCTTAAAGCCAGGGATAATGTATTATGGTTACATACCGACACGCCGGGCTTTTCTTTAAATTTACCTTATTGCGGTATAAATCAATCTGTAGTTAATGCAGGTTTACAAATCCTGGCTTACCTGGGTTTTACAGAAATTTATGTTTTAGGCGTAGACATGAGCTTTGCCAGCCATACCGGAAAAAAACTAAGCTCACGCGATTGGGAAGCAAAAGACAATAATGATGTAAGCCACTTTGACCCTCGTTATTGGGGAAAGGGGAAAAAATATCACACGGCGAGGGTTGATATCATGGCCGAAAAATTTGAAGATGCGCGTAAATTTTTTACCGAAAATGGCGTAAATATTTATAATTCAACAATTGGAGGTAAACTAGAAGCTTTTCCAAGAAAGGCCATCCGTGAGCTTTTTAATTACTCGGAGGAAGAAGAAAGGCAGCTTTTTATCGACGGCATAAATTCAACGCTTTCGCCAGATGCCTTTCTAACATTATGGAATGAGTCAAAAGTTATAAAAACCGCCGACGAGTTTTCGGTTGCCAACGAAATCTTTACAACCGATAACGTACTTGGCAAGGATTTGATCAGAACAGCAATCCTGTCGCATGTACCTTTTGGCCCTTATCAGGATAGATATATATTTATTGACAGGAATAGTGACATCTTACAAAAGACAAGCAATCAGGATGAGTCCCAATAATTACCTACGTCTCTCACATACGATATCGCAATCTGCTCCGGCTTTTGGCAATAAGGATAAGATTTGTATAAGGCCAAGTTATGCCATAAAAAATGGCGATACAGCCAACACATCTCTTTGGATGTTACCCAATAACCATAATACTGATAAAGTGCGTATCGACGGTGAAGAAGGAGCAAAATTGGCTCCTAAGTTTATATTAACACCTATTCCGTACGATCCCTTTAATGGTTCATATGTGCTTATAAAACGGACTGAGCCTATTGTTTTGTAAAGGGTGGTTATATATTAATAGAACTTTAATTATTAAGAAACAAGGTTATGTCAGAGAAAAACCATTACTTATCCTCGCTTGATGGTGCAAGGGCTTTGTCCATACTGTTAGTGTTGTTTGCACATCTGGGATTTGAAAAGAATGTTCCAGGCGGCTTAGGTGTCAACATATTCTTTTTCATAAGCGGGTTTCTGATTACAAGGTTGCTTATCGAGGAGTTTAAAAAACGGCAACATATAAATTTCAAAAATTTTTATATCCGTCGGTTATTACGTTTATACCCGCCTTTATTATTAATGATAGCAGTTGCATTTGTGTTTGCTTTTCTTGTAAATCAAAAGCTATTATCAAGCGAGGTGTTAGCGTCCATATTTTATTATGAAAACTATTTCGTGATATTTCATCCCGAAGTAAAATCTAATCTTGGAATTATATGGTCGCTTTCAGTAGAAGAGCATTTCTATTTGGTATTCCCCTTGTTTTTTAGCTTGTTTATGCGAAACACGCGGTGGCTGATAATATTAACGTTGCTAATAGTTCTTTCGTCACTTTTGTTGCGTGTTTATATAGGTTATAATTACCACTTTAGCGAATTCTCATATAAGTATAACTACAATGCATCATTGTGCCGGTCCGATTCGATATTGTTAGGCTGTCTTTCAAGCATGATACTATGGCTTGATAAAAAAAATGTATATCTTAAAGTTGCAGAATCTCTACCAGTATTTATAGGCGCGTTAGTTGTATTATTCATGAGTTTAGTTATCAGGAATGAATTTTTCAGGCAAACACTTAGGTATTCGGTGCAAAGTATAGCATTAATGTCAATAATTCCTGCTATGCTATTTGGGAAAAGGTATGTTTTCATTAACAGGTTTTTGTCCGTTAAGCCATTGGTGTTTATTGGTAAACTCAGTTACTCACTATACCTGTTTCATTTGATTGCTTATCGTATATGTGATACTTACTTCAACATGAACGCAAAATCATTACCTTATTATTTTTTAAGTTTATCAGGGGCGTTTATCCTGGCTTTAATCAGTTATAACCTGGTTGAAAAACCCGTGATGAAATTAAGGCGTAAATTTGGTTCTCATACGGGCGATGCGTCCAAAGCACAGGATGCCATACCTTCATTACAAGTTGAGCAATAGTTAAATATTTTATATATTAGTATGCAGGATTATCTTCTTTTATCTCACATCGTATCACAGTTAACTCCGGCCTATGGAGATAAGGATAGGGTTTTTATCAAAACGAACTCGGCTATAAGTAAGGGCGATACAGCCAATACGTCGTGTTGGTTTTTTTCAAACAACCATATTGGCACCCACATCGATTCAGCGCACCATTTTTGCGAAAATGGACAGAAGACATTTGAAATTCCAATACGGGATTACTTTTATGAAAAAGTATCGATTGTTGATATCCCATGTACCGAGGCTAAGCTGATAGATATTGAGGATTTTAAAACTCTTACAACGATAAAACCGGATACCGAACTTTTACTTATCAGGACAGGGTATGAGAATTATCGCGGAGAAGACAAATATTGGAACGATAATCCAGGGTTGGCACCTGAACTCGCTGATTATTTTAGAGAGTTATATCCTGCTTTGCGTTGTGTTGGATTTGATTTTATATCCCTTACTTCATGGAAGTTCAGGGTAGAGGGTCGTGCAAGTCATAAGGCATTTTTATGCCCTACCGATGGTAAAAAATCTATTCTGATAATAGAAGATATGGCCTTATTAAAGGCCCCAAATGAAATTGATTTAGTTGTGGTTGCCCCATTAATGGTCGAAGACGGTAATGGAGGCGCTGTTACTATTTTTGCTAAATAAATTAAATAAAAACAATAAAGAAATAATCTGCCTCAAAAATTAAAGAAAATATGGTAAAAGTTGCACTTATCGGCGCCGGAAAAATGGGTATATCTCATTTATCTATATTAGGTGCTCATCCCGATGTCGAAGTTGTCGGGGTATGTGATACCTCAAAAATGGTAAATGATTTTTTATCGAGGTATTGTAATTTTAAATGTTTCACTGATTACAAAAAGATGATTAGTGAAGTAAAACCTGATGCAGTAGTAGTAGCAGTTCCTACTAAATTCCACTACAGCATTATAAAGGATTTGCTTGATAGCAAAGTTCACATTTTCGCAGAAAAGCCGTTTTGCTTAACGGCAACAGAAGGCGAAGAATTGGTGAAGCTTGCTGCAAAACAGAATGTTGTAAATCAGGTTGGTTACCACAACAAATTTATTGGAACGTTTGGTGAAGTTAAAAAGATTGTGAATAGCGGCGCCCTTGGCGAGCTTAATCACTTTGTGGCAGAATCATACGGGCCGGTGGTGATTAAAGCAAAACAGGAAACCTGGCGTTCAGATCCATCGGAAGGCGGTGGTTGTCTGCTTGATTATGCATCACACGTAATCGACCTGTTAAACGACATCCTTGCACCGGTTACTGCCGTAAAAGGTAGCCTGCTAAAGTCTATCTATTCAAAAAATGTAGAAGATGCAGTTTATTCTTTGGTTGAATTATCAAATAAACTCAGTGGAGTTTTATCTGTTAATTGGAGTGATGAAACTTATCGCAAAATGTCTACCTCGATAACAATCATTGGTACCAAAGGAAAAATTGTTTCTGACGCCAACGAGCTTAAAGTATTTTTAAAAGATGAAAATGCATACAAAGGATACTCTAAAGGCTGGAACGTAAAATATATTACTGATTTAACAGAAGAAGTAGATTTTTATTTACGTGGAGAAGAATATTCTGCGCAGCTTGATTATTTTATTAAAGCTGTTGAAGGTAAGGTTCCAAATACAATAAACACGTTTCAAAGTGCATGGTATACAGACCGCGCTATTGATCTGATTAAAAAAAGCGTTAAATAAAATACTATGGAAAGAATTCTTTTTGGAGATAACCAGTTTTTTGCTGTTAATCATATATCTGACGAAAAATCAAGAGCACAATCTATAAAATTTAAGGATGATAGTGCCATCATAAAGACGCTTGATGAAGCAAGAGCACAGGGTATTAATACATTTATGTGTACAACCCATGATAGGATTGCCAATATCTGCGAAATAATAAGGAAGGATCCTGAAAAATATAAAGACTTTAAAGTTTACCCGTGCATGCCGTATGCCCACAAGTATGCTAATGCTGTTACAGAATTAGGCATAGCAGGTACTATTAAGCAATACGTACCAGGTAACCTTTTTGGTACTATATTTAAAGGTGGAGTAGCTTTCCTGTCAAAAGATTTTATCTCGATTATGGAACTTTTGATTGATGCAGAAATGAAAATGTTTAAAGGTGTAAACACACCTGTGGTGTTTTTGCAAAACGTTATTACCGACCTTTTTCTGGGCTTGGGTGCCAACGAAATTCTAACGGGTTTTCATAGCTATGTTAAAAAGAAATATAATGCTGAAGCCGGGTTTATTACTATGAACATGCCAAAACTGCTTGATGTACTTGAAAAAGGCGGCATTGAGAATCCGATTATCTGTTCATCAATAAATAAAGTTGGTTTCCGTATGTCTGGCGGTAAAGAAATTTACGAAGAAACGTTAAAAACACGTAAATTAAGGGCGATAGCCATGCAGGTGTTGGGCGGTGGTGCTATTGCACCAAAAGAAGCAATGGAGTATGTATGTAACTTGCCAAACATCGAATCGATATTATTCGGGGCATCTTCAAAAGCTAACATTGAAAACACGGTTTCGACGATAAATTATTTCGATTCAAAGAAATAATTCAGGTATAGGTATTTACTAAAAGAAAAAATTAAATGAAAAAAGTAGCTTTACTAACAGGCATAACCGGTCAGGACGGGGCTTATTTAACCGAGCTGTTATTATCAAAAGGATATGAGGTACACGGTATTAAAAGAAGAAGCTCTTTATTTAACACCGATAGGATTGATCACTTGTACCAGGATCCTCATGATACAAACGTGCACCTTACATTACACTACGGTGACCTGAGCGATTCAACCAATTTGATTCGTATAATTCAACAGGTACAGCCTGATGAAATTTACAATTTGGGCGCTATGTCGCATGTTAAGGTAAGTTTCGATACACCTGAATATACCGCAAATGCAGATGGTATTGGTACCCTGCGGTTGTTGGAAGCTATCAGGATATTAGGACTGGAGAAGAAAACAAAAATATACCAGGCATCTACATCTGAGTTATATGGTTTGGTTCAGGCAGTTCCACAATCAGAAACTACGCCCTTTTATCCTCGGTCACCTTACGCAGTAGCAAAAATGTATGCTTACTGGATCACAGTGAACTATCGCGAGGCTTATGGCATTTATGCTTGTAATGGCATATTATTTAACCATGAGAGCCCACTACGGGGCGAAACATTTGTAACCCGCAAAATTACCCGTGCTACAGCTAAAATAGCAATGGGCCTGCAGGATAAATTATACTTGGGTAATCTTGATGCACAACGCGATTGGGGGCATGCCAAGGATTATGTAGAGGCTATGTATTTAATATTACAGCAGGAAACTCCTACAGATTATGTAATTGCAACCGGTGTAACTACGCGCGTACGTGAATTTGTAAGAATGGCTTTTGCTGAAGTAGGTATAACAATCGAATTTAAGGGCGAAGGAGTTGATGAAAAAGGTTACGTAGTATCTTGCGATTCTCTGGATTTTCAGGTTGAAATAGGTAAAGAAGTCGTGGCTGTCGACCCTAAATATTTTCGCCCGACAGAGGTTGAGTTGCTTATAGGAGATCCTACAAAATCAAAAACCTTATTAGGGTGGACTCCTAAATATGATTTGAAAATGTTGGTGGAAGACATGATGGATGCAGATGTTAACCATTTCCGCAAAGAGAAATTGCTAAAAGAATCTGGTTATACAATTAAAAACCAATTTGAATAATGCCAATGGAAAAAGAAGCGAAAATATATATAGCCGGGCATAGGGGTATGGTTGGTTCGGCGATTCACAGGAAACTGCTGAAGGAAGGGTTCACTAACTTTATTACCAGAACATCAGATATACTCGATTTGCGTAATCAACAACAAGTAGCTGATTTTTTTGCGCAGCAAAAGCCCGATTATGTTTTTTTAGCAGCTGCAAAAGTTGGTGGAATTATAGCCAATAATACCTACCGTGCCGAGTTTTTGTACGATAATCTCCAAATTCAAAATAATATTATCCATAATTCCTATTTAAACGGAGTTAAAAAACTAATGTTTTTGGGTTCAAGCTGCATATATCCTAAAATGGCGGCTCAGCCTTTAAAAGAAGAATATCTGTTAACTGGTTTGCTCGAATCAACAAACGAACCCTATGCTATTGCTAAAATTGCAGGTATAAAAATGTGCGATGCGTATAGGGCACAATACGGATGTAACTTTATATCTGTGATGCCTACAAATTTGTATGGTTATAATGACAATTATCATCCGCAAAACTCACACGTTTTACCAGCACTCATACGTCGTTTTCATGAAGCAAAAGTGGAGAATGCTCCAAGTGTAACTATTTGGGGTACCGGATCTCCAAAGCGTGAGTTTCTATTTGCAGATGATCTTGCCGAGGCCTGCTATTATCTGATGCAGAACTATAATGAAGAAGGATTGGTTAATATAGGTACAGGGGAAGACATTGCTATTAAAGATCTTGCGTTGTTAATTAAAGAAGTTGTTGGTTATCAGGGAGATATTGATTTTGATGTTACAAAACCCGATGGAACGCCACGTAAACTAATGGACGTTACCAAACTTCATAGCCAGGGATGGAAACATACCATTGAATTAAATGAGGGAATTAAATTAGCCTACAACGATTTTTTAACAAAATTAAATGGGCAAAATACAGATAGTAATTTGCTTACTAAATCGGTTAAATAAATGCTTTGGCGGAGCCAAATTTAAAATCGAATGTTAAAGGAAAAGCCGCATTATTGAAATAGTAATGCGGTTTTTTGTTAATATACACACATTTGGTGCTACTATTTACCAGCCATTGTGAACTGTGCTTTGAAAATCTTTAAATCTGCTTACTCAATTATAGATAACCTGAAATTTTCAGTATTTTATATCTATACCCGGGTAATTGTAATCTTTAAATTAATTCACCTTCAAATACGTTTTCTTATATTCATTTAATACCCGGGTTATTCTGGATGGGTTTCGCCATTCAAACAAGTGGATAAGCCATACAGTAAAACTCAATAAACCTACCGGGGCAACAATGCCCAGGCCAAGTTTGTTGATATCGGCATCGCGGCTGCTTATCAGGTTAAGGTAATCCTGGCCTGTTCTTGTGTAAAGGTCTTCGGCAAAGCACCAGGCGCCGTCCCTGGCGTTACCAAGCGCAAATTGAATTAGGATGGAGTTGTTTTGCGCATGCAAACCGGCTAACGACATTAAGGGCGATACCTGGTTAAGTTCGTTAATAACCTCATAAGTGAGGGCCGACAGAATAGTATTGATGGCGTTAAAATCCTTATGTACCTGTGCCAATGGCTGGTTAAAAGCCCGGGCAGTTTCAACAACTGCAATCCCTAAATCAAGGTTGATGTGCGCGTTCATGCCAATAAGCAGGTGTTGCAGTACCATTTTTCGGGGTTTATTAAATATACTGAAAGCCAATGCCCATGATGCCGAAGGTTGTTGTTTTTGTTGCCATTGATGATAGGCCATAATATAACGGCTTGCAAAAGTAACATCCAGTTGCTCCATTCTTTTGCCATCCTCAAACTCGCCGGCCAATATGCCTTCCTTTACCTTGCAGGTTACTTTGTGGTATAAAGCCGCAAAATATCCCGCCCGGCTGCCGGTTTGTATGGCATCGGCAATGATGGTTTCCAATTCGGTTATAATTTGATCGATAGTTGTAGCTTGCATAGGACTGTATCCGTAAGTTTAGGCAGGTAATTAAACTTAAAGATAGCGCAAAAACTGAATGGGACATACATGGTTCAATTACTTTTGGGCCGATATCAGGATATTATTTTTTGCATGGGCTGTAACCTACATAAACTTTTTCCACCACGCCGAGTTATAAGGGCCTTTAACTTCGGTGGGCTTACCAGGTTCGGGTATAAAGAGGTCTATCTTTTTATCTTTGGCAAATTTCTCCAAACGTTCAACTGGCTCATACCAGGCGTGGGGGGCCAGGTTAAACGTGCCATAGTGTATGGGCATCATGATCTTGCCTTTAAGGGCTATGTGGGCGTTTGAAGCATGATCGGGGCCCATATGGATATCCGGCCAGTATTTTCCGTAGGCGCCAACCTCAAGCATAGTTAAATCAAACGGGCCAAAGGCTTTGCCAATCTCGGCAAAACTTGGCGACCAACCCGAATCGGCGCCAAAATAAATATTATGTTTTGGGCCTTTTATTACAAAGCTTGCCCAAAGGGTTTCGTTACGGTTTACCACGCCGCGGCCCGAAAAATGCCTTGATGGGGTAGAGGTAATAACAACCTGGTTACCTATCAGCATACTATCGCCCCAGTCCATTTCAAATACAAAATTTTTAA
The DNA here is from genome assembly GCF_051903035.1 of Mucilaginibacter sediminis. NCBI lineage: Bacteria > Pseudomonadati > Bacteroidota > Sphingobacteriia > Sphingobacteriales > Sphingobacteriaceae > Mucilaginibacter > Mucilaginibacter sediminis. Next base: position 3,585,057 of record NZ_CP170602.1, on the reverse strand, counting down.
GTATTCCCCATTTTTCAAGATACTGGCCTACACCAACCGAGCAGTAAAAAGGAATTGATGAGCCTGCAAAAAATTTAATAGTATCCTTATCCAGGTGATCGTAATGGTCATGCGATAGCAGCACAGCATCCAGCGGTGGCAAATCTTGTAAAGCAATAGCCGGTTTAAAAAAGCGCTTCGGGCCGAGATGTTTGGAGAAAGATACCCTATCGCCCCAAACCGGATCGGTAAGGATGCGTTTGCCATCAATTTCAATTAATATGCTGGAGTGGCCAACCCAGGTAATGCGCAGGCCACTTTTGGGCGCGTCATTAAAAATAGTAACGTCGGTTTTAAAGGGGCCAATCGGTTTTCTGGGCGAGTTTTCGGCTTTATTGCCTATATATTCGCGTAAAATGGGAATCATTTTTCCAAAACCGGCCTCGTCGGTAGGAATAACGTTGATATATTTTTTTGCTTTTTTGCGGGATCCTTCTAAACTCATCTAAACAATAATAGTACTTATACTGGGTGTGTGACAGCTTTAACACAAAAAAGTTACGATAGATTGTTGCCGTCGGTTTTATTTACTTAAAAATGATATTGCTGTATCACAAAATGTAACCAGCGATGCCGGCAAAACATCGCTTAAATAAGGGTGGGCACCGCCAAAGGTATGATCTCCGCCAGGCAAAATAAAAAATTCAGCGTCGGGATGCGCGCCATATAGTTCTTCGGCGTGGTTTAGCGGAACAGTAGGGTCTGCATCGCCATGCATCAATAGCCAGGGTTGCTTAACTTTTGCTGCCTGCGCCAATATGTCGAGGCGTTTAGGATGCTTATCCAGATCGCCCAGCAAAGTAGATTTTAAGGGCATTTGTTGGCCTGTGCGCTTATTGGGCATGTAAATAATGCCCTGTAGTCGCCATTGTATCTCAATTTCTTCGGGCCAAAGGTTATAAAAGCTTGATATGGAAGCCATAGTAACCAGCTTTTTTATCCGGCTATCCTCGGCTGATTTAATGATACTGATACCGCCACCCATGCTGTGGCCAATAAGGTAAACCCCACGGGCTGCCGCCATGCCCGATCCGCTACAGGCAAAATCAATAATGGTATCCAGATCTTCCAGCTCTATCGAAAATGTATTGTCGCTAAAGGCTATCAGGTCGGTAAAATCAAGCGGGTTATCGGGCGTGGTGCCGTTGTGCGAAAAATTGAACTTCAGGTATTTGAAACCAGCGTTGGCAAAGTAGCCAGCTACTAAATTATGAGTGCCCCAGTCTTTAAAACCTTTAAAGCCATGTGCGAAGATAACTATAGGTGCGTCTTTAAAAGCGTTATTGTAAGTTACGTCTATCAGCATGGGGCGGCCTTTAGCGCCTGGGAGGGTGTAAGTATCTTTACGGATCATGGGGGTTAAAATATCACCTCGGTTACAGTTATATCGCTTGCTTTTACTACCAGGGTATTTGCTAAAAGGTCGCCTATGCGCTGGTGCTTTTCTGTTTTTGAAATGCAGATTATTGCCGGTATTCCGTACATCATGATATCTATCGGGTCGCAAATGCGGCGTTTAAGTGCATCTATAATTGTTATTTTAGCCCCGCCGCTTGTAACAACTTTAAGTTTGCATATATCATGGCCCGGTGTTCCGTTCAAGGCTTCAATGACTACAAAATATAAAAACCAAACCAGGAATATAGGCAGGGCCATCAATCCGGTAACGGTCATATTGCCGGGCCGGGTAGATTCATCGAAAGCATAAATGTATCCAAAGTAAAAAATGCCATAAATGCTGTAGTCAATTAAAGTAGCAAATATGCGTAATTTGATATAGGCCCGGGGAATAACCGTAGTTACTTTCATTATTCAATACTACACTTTTTTCCCGTTAAAAGTAATATTATACAAATCAGTCCTGCGGTCTTTCAAATTTTGTACGCTGCCGTATTCATGCAGCTCGTCCAGCAGTGAAAGGTCTACGTCGGCTATTACAATCATTTCGCTGTTTGGTGTAGCTTCTGATTGAATGCCGTTGGTAGGGAAGCCAAAATCCGACGGTGTAAATACCGCCGACTGCGCATAGCTGATGCCCATATTATTTACATTGGGCAGGTTGCCCACGCAGCCCGCGATGGCCACATAACATTCATTCTCAACCGCCCGTGCCTGCGAACAAAACTTAACCCGGTTATAGCCATTTTGGGTATCGGTTAAAAATGGTACAAACAGGATCTGCATATCCTGGCTGGCCAGTATCCGTGATAACTCCGGGAATTCCACATCGTAGCAAATCAGGATGCCTATTTTACCGGCGTCGGTTTCAAATACCCTAACCTCATCGCCGCCGCGGATACCCCATGAGCTGATCTCGGATGGAGTAGGGTGAATCTTATAAACCTCTTCCATACTGCCATTGCGCCTGAAGAGGTACGATACATTGTATAACGAATCTTCAAAAATGGTAGGCATACTGCCGGCTATGATGTTCACATTATATGATACCGCCAGCTTTGAAAATTCTTCGATGATAGGCTGGGTATATTTAGCCAGTTCACGCATGGCTTTGGCGCTGTCCATGTGGTTGTAATCGGCCATTAAAGGAGTGCCAAATAACTCTGGGAACAGTATAAAATCTGCCTGGTAATCGCTTACAGCATCTACAAAGTATTCTGCATGCTTTAATAGTTCGCTGATGTTATTGTACGGGCGCATCTGCCACTGTACCAGGCCAATGCGCACTATAGTTTTTTGGTTGATAGCGCTGCTGATTTCCTCGTAATATACATTGTTCCACTCTATTAACGTAGCAAAGCCCTTGCTGCGGCTGTCTTCGGGCAGGTAATTACGCAGCACTTTACGCACGTGAAAATCATTGGCCAGCTGGAAAGATAGGGTAGGGTCATATATCTCTTTATACTTAACCTTATCAATATATTGGCGGGGGGTAAGATCATTCTGGAATTTTTGATAATTGGGTATCCGGCCACCTGCAATAATACTTTTCAGGTTCAGTTTTTCGCACAAGGCCTTGCGGGCATCATAAAGGCGACGGGCCAGGCGCAAGCCGCGGTAGTTTGGGTGAATAAATACATCTATTCCGTATAAAACATCACCTTTATCTGTGTGGGTTTTAAAGGTACTATCGCCGGTAATTTGTTTGTAGGTATGGTTATCGCCAAATTTTTGATAGTCGACTATAATGGCCAACGCACAACCTACCACCACATCGTTCACGGTTACACAAATTTGCCCTTCGGGGAATATTTTGATGAGCTTTTTAATGGAATTGGCATCCCAATAATCCTCGTCCATATCCATGTATGCCGATTTCATCGACTTTTTTAATTCCTGGTAATCCTGTACTTCCAGGTTACGCATTTCAACACTTTGCAAATCCATATTGTACTTTTAAGATGCTGTATCCTTAAATAAAAAACCCGGTGATTTGTTTTGCCCTTAAATAAGCCTTTGATGTTAATTCTTCCTGTGCCACCATACCCACAGCATCAATACCGGTTGTAAAATTAAGCGTAGCCAGGCAATAAGTGGTGTTACGGTTATGTTACCTAATTTAAAAGGGGCATCAATAAGCATTTGGATATGAACCGGTAAAAACGCTGCCAGCATCAATACAACGCCATATACCGCCCAGGGCCTTGTTTGGGGCCGTATCAGCAGGAGCGCAAATGATATTTCTGCTATCCCGGCAATAATGTTCAATAAAACAGGGCAGGGTATATAACGCGGAATTATATGAATGTAAAAGTCGGGGTTTATGAAATGATTTATGCCCGCAAATGCATAACCAACCACCAATATGAACAGGCTAACCGTTTTTAATAAACGCATTTGTTAATATACATAATTTTGCCAGCTATTGTTTTAAGCAGTTTTTATGTGGTTTTTGGGGTATTTCGGCTAATTTATAACCATTCTAAATACCTCTGTTTGACAAAGTGTTGACATTGCATCCCTTTTATAGTGATATTTTTGTTCGGTCAAATTTAAAACTGCTTTGAAGTATTTAAAGGTTATTGCTTTTACACACAAACAGATTGAACTGAAGGAAATAGGAAGATTGGTGGTTTGCCAGGAAAATCTGACTGAAAAGCTTCAACAGGTTAAAACTCAATTTGGAATACCGGAAATATTCTATCTGGCTACATGTAACCGTGTGGAATTTGTTATGACTACTCCGCAAGTAGTTGACAAGGACTTTGCCAAACGTTTCATCGAAGCGTTTAACACCGAACTTTGTGAACACTCCCTGAGTACCTTCATGGACGGCGCGTCTATTTATGAAGACCAGGAAGCTATGGTGCACCTGCTACGTACTTCATGCTCGTTAGAGAGTTTGATAGTTGGTGAAAAGGAGATACTGGCCCAGCTGCGCAAAGCATATGAACACTGTAAAGAAGCCGGACTTACCGGCGACGGCCTGCGTATGATTATGAACTGTGTGGTTAAAACAGCCAAGGAAGTTTATACCCATACCAATATTTCAAAAAACCCTATTTCGGTTGTCTCGTTAGCTTATCGTAAGCTTAAAGATTTAAACCTTTGCTCAAACGCCCGTGTGTTGATTATCGGCGCCGGCGAAACCAACCGAAATTTATCTAAATACCTGCAAAAGCATAAGTTCAGTAACTTCGCGGTTTTTAACAGGACTGTTTCGAAGGCGGCTGAACTGGCCAGAGACCTGGGCGGCGAGGCATTTGACCTGGAAGCGCTTAAGACATACAATAAAGGCTTTGACGCTATTATCACCTGTACGTCGGCAGTAGAGCCTATCATCACCACCGAAATTTACCAATCGCTGCTCAACGGCGAAACCGGCAAGAAAACTATCGTCGATCTTGCCATCCCTAATGATACCGCTCCCGAAGTTTTAGAGCAATTCCCGGTTAACTTTATCGAAGTACATTCATTAAACGAAGTTGCCAAACGTAACCTTCAGGAGCGCTATCACGAACTGGTACACGCCGAAGGTATTATTGAACAAAATATAGCCGAGTTTTTAACCCAACTGAAACAACGCCGTATTGAAGTGGCCATGCGCCAGGTGCCCGAAAAGATAAAAGAGATCCGCAACACGGCCATCAATTCTGTTTTTGCTGATGAAGTACAAAGCATGGATCAGCAATCGCGCGACATCCTGGAAAAAGTGATTAACTACATGGAGAAGAAATATATCAGTGTGCCCATGGTTATGGCTAAGGATATATTGATTAATGAAAATTGATTTAATTTTTTCATTGCGCAGCTGCCGCGGGTTTAACTAAGTGCAACCCGTGGTAATCATAAATTAAGCTTCCAGCTTAATTTACCCTAATAATTTTCATGGACGATAATTTAAGCTGGAAGCTTAAATGGTGTAAACCACGAGTTACGCTTCGCTAAACTCGCGGCGGCTATTAATACTCCAACCACTTCCAAAACCTTACAGATACCATATCGCCTTCTTTGTAACTATCGGGTTCGCCATTGGATACGCGGAGCAGCACGCCTTCTTTTTCGAGTATCAGGTCTTCATAAAACCCACGGAAAAGAATTTGTTTTATTGCCCAGCTTTTGGTTGATGAGATCAGTTTTATCCTTATCCAGTCGGGGTAAATTACCACATGGTCTTTTATGGTTTCGATACCGCAGATCTGCGCGTCGGCAGCGCTAAGCACATTACAGTTACTTAACAGTTGGGCGGTATACAAATGCTGCGGGCGTTGATACAAGGTTTTTGGATGCCCATGCTCCACAATTTGCCCATGTTTTATTACTACCAGTTCATCGGCCATGGATAGCACCTCGGCCGGATCATGCGACACCATGATCACCGTAATACCAAGCTCTTTTACAATTTGCCTGATGTCCTGCTGCAAACCCTCGCGGAACGAGGTATCAACCTGGTTAAAAGGCTCATCCAGTAATAACACCTGCGGGCGGGTAATTATAGCTCTTGCAATGGCCACGCGCTGCTTCTCGCCGCCACTCAGGTCGGCCACCCGTTTGTCGGCCATGTGGAGCATGTTAAGCTGTGTTAAAATTTGCTCGGTTTTTTCCTTTTTTGCTTTTAGGTCGGTTGCAGGCAGCATGGCCGCTACGTTATCCCAAACTTTGGCAAACAGGTTCAGGTCGTCGGTATGTTGGGTAACCATTTTCATGGCATCGTGGCCGGGAATCAGTTTTTCTTCAGGCCCCCAGATGCGTTCGCCTTTAAACTTAACAATGCCTTCATCAGGAGAAAGCAATCCGTATAATAATCGAAGCAGCGTGCTTTTCCCGCTTCCGCTTTCGCCAATAATAGCCGTTATTTTTCCGGGCTGGATAGAAATATCTGTAGTTTTAACACCGGCCGCCTGTTTACCGGGATATATTTTACTTACTGCAATAGCCTGCAAAAAAGGAATGTCTGACATTGACACGAATAACACGAATTAAATCGAATTTCACAAATCTGGATGGACTCCAAGAATCCGAATTTTATAAACACGAATGGCAGGAATTGAAGCGAATTTCACAAATCTGCCTGAAGTTAAAATTCGTGAAATTCCACCCAATTCGTATTTATTCGTGTGTATTAGAATCCCAACGTCAACCCGAAGCTAAAGTTCCTCAACCCTTCCTGGGCGGGGCTGTTTTCAAACATGTCGTTAAAGTAGTACTTGGCGTAGATGCCCATGATGCCATAGCCCATGCGGATGAATGCGCCTTTGCGCAGTTTGGCAAAGTGATAATCGTCGTCAAATTTTTGCTTGCCGCGTTCTTCGCTTATTTGTTTTACACGGCCGTTAAGCAGGATACCAACCTCGGGGCCAACAACCAGGCGGAAGTAGTTGCCACGGCTATCTTCATGACTGCGGTAGTAAAACGATAATGGTATGCGCAGGTAGCTTGACGAAAACCGGTTTTTGCTGAAGTGGATGCTATCCGGCACATACGTTAACACGGGTGCATTGCGTTGTATGGTAATATCCTGGCGCAAACGGATGTTGGTCCAGTCGAACCCACCCGAAACATATATTTTGAAGGCGCTGTTAAAACGGTAACCAAACTGCACCACATCAAAACCAAAGTTGGCTGTTTTGGCCTGGCGGTAACTCAGAAACTGGTTATTGGGCGACAGGGTAAAGCTGCCATGGTCAAGCAAAGTGGCAAAACCAAGGTCGATCCTTGAAAAAGTAATGCCGAAAGAAAAACCAGGGGCCTTAGTCCGTTGAACTTTGGTAGTATCGTTAGTGTATGGCGACACATAAGGCGCATCATGGCCAAGCCCTAATTTAACTTTGATATGTTTTTTGGTTACAATAGTGGTATCTGTACCGGTTTTGGTCGAGTCGACTATAGTAGTTGTAGTAGTTGTGGTGGTTTGGGCAAAGCCGTAGCTTGCTGCAACGCATAGCATTGCCGTTAAAATTAAACGTTTCATATTATCGGGTATATATTTTTTCTTTAGATTTTATTTTTCTTTTTTCACTTTAATAATGCCCAGGTTTACGCCGGTAATGGTGGCATCGTCCTCATCGGTATTGCTAAATTCAATGATCTTATCTTTACGTTTATCAACAGCGGCAATCATCACATTAAATACATCACCTAAACTGCGAATTTTATGCTTTTTTGCCGGCGTCGCTGGCTTAATAGTTGACACTTCTGTGGGGCCAACGGGCGATTTAATACTTGCAAAAACCGGGGTTTCGTCAATATGTTTTGGGAATATCCTGGTAGCCGTATCTGGCTGCACCGGCACTTTTATTTCCTGCTTGTTAGTTGCCGATGCTAATACCGGCTGACGATCGTCGGGCTTTGCAATATCCTTTGCAGGCGCGGCTGTAACCGGGATTGCAGTAATAATCGCTTTTTTATTCCATTTGTGTATGCTGATAGCCGCTAAACTGTTAGCTGGCGCTGCCGCCACTCCCTCCGACTTTTTACCGGCAGTCGTTTCAGGCTGTGTTGCCTCGACTGGCCCGGCAGCCGTTTTGGGCTTTATCGGATGGCTAACACCTGCCAGCCCATCTTTTTTAGGGCTGATCGTTTTTACTTCCTTAGGGATAAATAAAACACCGGCGGTTATCAGTAAAACCGCTGCCGCGGCAATACTCAGGTATGGCAGCCAAACCTTTTTGCGTTTGTTTGCATCCAATTCGCCGGTAATCTCTGTCCACACGTTTGCAGATGGTTCTATCTCGTAATCGTTTAATGCCGATTGAAATAGCTTGTCCAGATCCTTATCCTGCATATCCATAGCTTTTGCTCTCCATTTTTGCAATTTGTTCTTTTAATATCGTTCTCGCCCTTGATAGCTGCGATTTTGATGCCCCTTCGGTAATGCCTACAATTTCGGCAATTTCTTTGTGTGCATAACCCTCTAAAGCATACAGGTTAAATACGATGCGATAACCCGGTGCCAGTTGCTGTATCAGCCCCATCAGCACTTTGGCATCAAGGTTGGCGGCAGCTATCGGGTTAACCGATGGTTCGGTGCCTGCATCGTCTATATCAACCACCTGCATCATTTTATGGTGCTTGCGATAGTATTCAATAGAGCTGTGTACCATGATGCGCCTTACCCAACCTTCAAATGATCCATCTGCCCGGTAATCAGCCATCTTGCCAAAAACTTTTATAAACCCGTTTTGCAGCATGTCTTCCGCCTCCATTCTATCGGTAGCGTAGCGCATACACACGGCCAGCATTTTACCCGCCAATTGTTTGTATAACAATTCCTGTGCCTTACGTTCGCCCGCTTTGCAGCGGTCAACCAATTGTTCGATAGTATATTTAGGTTCCAAAAACATCATTTAAAAGTAAGATGGTAACCTGGGGCAAATGGTTGCATGGGGTTTGAAATATTTTTTTAGTTATTGGGCGACCGCATTTTAATTAGGTCATTTTAGTAGATAGCAAAGTAACATTTGTAATCAAGTTTGAATAATTGTATTTTTATATGTAATTCAATACCCTAACAATGGAATTAATACTAAAGTCGGATAATAGGGAAAGCATAGAAAAGATTATTGCCTTGGCCAAAAAACTTGATCTCGATTTTGAGTTAAAGCCTATACGGCCACAAGATTCCCATTTGGAGGATTTACGGAATAGGATTATTAATTTTAAAGCTACCTCTCCATCTCCATTCGGAGACGCCGAGTCCTGGCAGAGAAATGAACGTGAGGATCGTAACCTTCCTTTCTCCTGAAATAAAAGACGGCATCAAAATACGTTCTCCTATACAAAAAGCTATCTTTATTTATAATGAAGAAAACAATAGCCACAATAATACTCCTCATTTTTTGCCTGCCCATATTTGCCCAAAAAACTGAACTTTATATATTACTTAAACCCGACCGTGTTTTCGACGGTGAGCAGATGCACCCTGGCTGGTGGGTACTTGTGAAAGGTAATCATATAGAAACAGCAGGGGAGGCCGCTACCATAAAAACACCCGGCAATGCTAAGGTGATTGACCTGAAGGGTACAACCCTGATGCCCGGGCTGATTGAAGGGCACTCGCACCTTTTCCTGCATCCGTATAACGAGACTGCCTGGAACGACCAGGTACTTGGTGAAAGCCGTGCCGAACGTACCGCACGTGCCGTTAACCATGCCCGCGCAACTTTGATGGCCGGCTTTACTACCGTGCGTGACTTGGGCACCGAAGGCGCCACCTACGATGATGCGGGTTTAAAAACTGCGATTGAAAAAGGCATAATCCCGGGCCCGAGGATGCTGGTGGCCACCCGGGCAATTGTAGCCACCGGCAGTTATGGCCCTAAATCAGAAGTTGCCGAAGCCAGCATAATTAAAGGCGGAGAAGAGGCTGACGGTATTGATGGAATAGCCAGGGTTGTGCGGTCGCAAATTGGCCATGGTGCAGATGTAGTAAAAATTTATGTGGACTATCGCTGGGGGCTAAACAGCACCGCAGCGTCCACCTTTACCGAAGAAGAGTTGAAGGTAGCTGTACAGGTAGCCAAAAGCAGCGGTCGCACGGTTGCTGTACATGCGTCAACTACCGAAGGTATGCGCCGGGCCATAGCGGCAGGCGTAACTACCATTGAGCATGGCGACGGCGGAACACCAGAACTGTTTAAGCTGATGAAAGAAAAAGGCATAGCTTTATGCCCAACCCTCAACGCCACCGAATCAATTTCGGGCTACAAAGGCTGGAAGAAGGGCATCGATCCGGAGCCGGCAGCAGTAAAGCAAAAGCATTACATTTTTACCGAGGCATTAAAGGCCGATGTTGCTATTTGTATGGGCGGTGATGTCGGTGTATTCAGCCACGGCGATAATGCCCGCGAAATGATATTAATGGCCGAATACGGTATGAAACCCTTAGTGGTACTGCGCTCGGCAACATCGGTTAACGCCGCCGTTTTTGGATTGAAGGATTTGGGGAATATCAAGACGGGATACCTGGCAGATTTGGTTGCCGTTAATGGTAATCCGGTTGAGGATATGAAAGTTTTGAAAATGGTGAAGCTGGTGGTGAAGGATGGGGTGATTGTGAAGGAGTAATATTACCCACGCCCTAATTGTTTCGTTCCTACTCACGATATATCCAATTTTCCTGTCATCCTGAGGTACGAAGGATCTGTTAGTTTTGCATGACCGGCAGAAAAGTTCGTGAATAGATCCTTCGTACCTCAGGATGACAGTATTTTATATTTTATGTTTGAATGTCATTCCCCCTTCAGAATTTCGCGAATTTTACTATCCAACATGGCAAGCTTTAATAGACTGGTATTACACCTTCAAAGTCCCCGGATTTTACAATCGCAATGACGGTTTTTTCGTTAACGGTTCTCTAATTTTTCTTCTCTCTAAACCGTTTATAAATTTTAACCGCGATCATCAGGATCGCCCCCAGCGATACTATTCCCACAACTCCAAATATCCAGCTTAAGCCATCTTTTTTTACTGCAAGAAAAACTATTGCGAAAAGTAAAATGGTGGCCAACTCATTCCACAGGCGTAATTGGGTTGATGTCCATTTAAAAATACCTTTACGCATTTGCTTCATTTTGTGCTGGCAGATGTAGTGGTAAATTATAAGCCCGATAACAAAACCAAGCTTTATAGGGAGCCACGCCATCAGCATAAAACCAGGCTTTATATAAACCATGGTTATCCCCGCAGCCAGTACCAGGAACATGGAGGGTACTGTTATAATATACCATAGCTTTTTCTCCATGATCTCGAACTGGGCCGATAGGATACTGCGGTCAGGCTCGGGCTTGGCTTGTGCCTCGGTATGGTAAATAAACAGGCGCACCATATAAAAAAGCCCCGCCATCCAGCAGACTACAAAAATGATGTGTATGGCGAGAACGTATTCGTACATAACGGCGTTTCAGTATGTCATTGCGAGGAACGAAGCAATCGCCGACTGTGCGAGGCCGACATTGCATGGCTACGAGATTGCCACGCTATCGCTCGCAATGACATATTTGTTTTTAGTTTCTGTATTCCTTTATAATTTCTACCGCGTACTTCACATTATCAAACGGGATATCGGGCATAATGCCGTGGCCCAGGTTGAAAATGAAACCTGGCTCATCCTTCATCCGGTCGAACAGGCGGTATATGCGGTCTTTAATTACTTTTTTATCGGCATAAAGTATATGCGGATCAAGGTTACCCTGTACGGCTACACCGGCAGGTAAACGCTTTTTGATATCCAGCAAATCAACATTCCAGTCAATCGATACCACATCCGGCTTAGCCTCGGCCATCAGCGGAGCAAAAACCGAACTGCCTTTGCAGAACGATATCACCGGGATATCCTTACGGTTAAGCTTGCTGATGATCTGTTGGATGTAGTAGTGGCTAAACTCTTTATAATCATCCCAGGCCAAAGCCTGTGCCCAGCTATCGAAAATCTGTACCGCGTTAACGCCTGCTTCAATTTGAAGGTTCAGGTAATCGGCTGTAACGGTTGCTATTTTTGATAACAACTGATGCGCCATTGCCGGCTCATTGTGAAGCATCAGTTTGGTGACCTTAAAATCTTTCGACGATCCGCCTTCAACCAGGTAGCTCATCACAGTAAATGGCGCGCCTGCAAAACCAATCAGCGGGATGCTGCCATTTAAACGCTGCTGAATCACCTTAATGGCATCCGCAACATATTGTAATTTATCACCTACATCGGTTTGCAGGTTATCAATATCTTTTTGGGTACGTACCGGGTTAGCAAACTTAGGGCCGGTGCCTGCGTTGAAACTCAAATCGCCGCCCATAGCCTCGCCGGTAACCAGTATGTCCGAAAACAGGATGGCACCGTCAATACCTAATAAATTAACCGGCAACATGGTAACATCGGCAGCAAGTTCCGGTGTTTTGCACATTTCCAAAAAGGAATACTTGTTTTTAATATCCCAATATTCTTTCATGAAACGGCCGGCCTGGCGCATCATCCATACCGGTGGTCGTTCTGTTTTTTCGGAAAAAGCTGCTTTTATTAATAACGAATCTCTCATATCTTATATGAGAGTCAAGAATCAAGAGTCAAGAGTTAAGACTTTTTGAATTGCAGATAGCAGAGTTAGATGCCATGTGCAAGGTTCTTGTCTTGATTCTTGATTCTTGACTCTTGACTCTATTTTTTTGTTTTTATCTCCTTGTGAAGTTTGTTTATAACGTCCTTCATTTTGGCTGTAATTTTATCGGCATGCTGCTCGGCCAATTGCAGGTAGGCTTGGGCTTTATCATAATCATTATGCCTTATACTGATATTGGCCACCGTAACCAACGCGGCTACATGGTCATTTACAGATCGCAGCGGGTATTGGGCTGCAATCTCATAATGTTTTTCGGCTGCTTTAAAATCCTGTTTTTGCACACAAATACCGCCGTAAATAAATTCATAATAACCCCGGCGCTTGTTACTGAGCCATTCGGGTTTGCTGATTTCTTTTAACGATGCCTCTGCCTTATCAAATTCTTTATGGTGAAAATATTTGGCTGCAACAACCAGGGTGCCCTGTTTAAAGTAATCCCATATTAGTAACAAAATCATCAAAACAGCAACAGCCGCAAGCTCATAAATGTGCAGGTACAACAACAAGCCTAACGATAGCAGGAAAACAAATGCAATAAATATGCGCACCCGGTTACTGAACATTAATTAGTGCTGATTATCGGTAAATTTATAGCCTACACCACGGATGGAGTGAAAATAAACCGGGTTTTTAGGATCTGGTTCAAAATACTTACGGAAGGTTAGGATAAAGTTATCGATAGTACGGGTTGATGGGTATACATCATAGTTCCAAACAGTTTCCAGTATCTGCTCGCGCGATACCGCATCATTACGGCGCTCAATTAAAAGCTTCAGTAACATGGTTTCTTTTTTGGTAAGCGGAGTAATAGAACCATCTTCATTCACCAGCTCAAACGAGTTAAAGTGGATGGTTTTTTCGCCTATTTTGTAGCTGTTAAACTCCTTAAGGTCATCGCCTTTCAGGCTGCGTTTTACCAGGTTGTTCACCCGTAAAATAAGCTCTTCCAGGTTAAACGGTTTGGTTAAATAATCGTCGGCACCTTTTTTAAGGCCCGAAATTTTATCCTCATTGGTGTTTTTGGCTGTCAGGAACATGATAGGTACCTCGGTATTTTCAAGGCGGATGGTTTCTGCAACCACGAAGCCGTCAATTTCGGGCATCATTACATCTAATATAACCAGGTTAAAGCGCTCTTCTTTAAATAATTGCAAAGCCTTTTTACCATTTTTAGCTGTCGAAACTTTATAACCCTCCAGCTCCAGGTTAAGTTTAATGGCTTCCAACAAATGCTCTTCGTCTTCGGCTAATAGAATTCTTTTTTTGTTAGGCATCGTCTGACTCATAATTTTAATACACTAATTTGATAAGCTAATTCACTCATTAAATCGAATTACACGAATTACTGTTCAAGTTATTTACCCATTTTACTATTCAAACTATATAAGCAGATTAGTGAAATTTGATATAATTTGTGCAATTGGTGTTATCCAAATACAACTTCAAAAATGCTACCAGCAGGGCGGTTGTCTTTCACCTTAATACTGGCATGGTGCTTATCCAGCACCTCTTTTACTATATACAGGCCCAGGCCGGTTCCTTTGGTATTGCGGGTTTCCTCGCTGCCTACACGGTAAAAACGGTCAAAAATACGGGCTTTTTCGTTATCGGCTATGCCAATGCCCTGGTCGGCTACCTCCAGGTATACCTTATCATCTTTTGAAAATAACTTAACAACCACTGCCGAGCACGGGCTGGAATATTTTACAGCATTCTCGATTAAATTGGTTACCACAGATGTAAGCGCAAACTTATCGCCGGTGATTTCAATTTTGGGTTCAATCTCGGCATCGATAATCATTTGGTTGCAATCGCATTTGCTGATTTGCAAACGGTTTACAATGCTATCTACCAAAACCGAAAGGTTGAAGCTGGCTTTAGGGAACGTGTACGACTGGTTTTCTATTTTGGAGGCCAGCAACATATTCTCAACCATATCATCCAGTCGCTCAACATCGTTAAGCGATTTATCGATAAAATCCAACACCTGTTCTCTGGTCAGGCTACGTTTCTGGATAGTTTGCAGTAATATTTTGATAGATGCCAGCGGCGATTTCAACTCATGTGTCACCGATAGTAAAAAATTCTTTTTTTGCTCCTGCAGCTTACGTTCCTTATTAATGGTTTTATGCAGACTAACGGCCCCCAACGTAAATACCAATATAAACATGGATCCCTCGCATAGTACCATACTGATAGGCCTTGCGTGAGGCGTTACCAGCATATACCCCCACCATACCAGTTGAGCAACGGCATAGATGATGAGCGCATAAAAAATTACAAATGTCCTTTTCATTTCAGTTATCAGTGGGCAGTTGCCAGTTTGCAGTTATCAGTTTAAACTTGGGCGGTTGTAAGTTTGCAGTTATGCTTTTTTTTAATGCTAACTGTCAACTAAAAACTGCCAACTTATTTTCCGTTAAATACCAAATCTAAGCTATCAAAAATAGCGCGTTTGGTTTTTTCTAAATCAATTTTTGTATGTACCGATGATATAAAGCCAACTTCATAACCTGATGGGCCCAGGTAAATGCCCCGGTTTATCAGTTCGCGGTGAAATTTTTTGAATTTTTCCATGCTTGCTGCATCAATATCTTCGGCTTTACGAATATACTCTTTATCTGTAAAAGCAAACCAGAATATCGATCCGATACCAAACACCTTAAATTTATAGTTACGGGCTGTAGCAAAACGCTGGATGGCCTCGGTAAATTCTTCTCTTTTATTATTCAGGTCGCGGTAAAAACCCATGCGCAAAAGCTCGGTCAGTTGGGCGATACCTGCAGCCATGGCTACCGGGTTGCCAGATAATGTACCGGCCTGGTAAACGCCGCCATCGGGCGATACATTGCCCATAATTTCGGCCGATGCGCCATAACAGCCAACAGGCAAACCACCGCCAATGATTTTGCCATAGGTAATAATATCCGGCTTAATCTGGTAATAGCCTGCCGCGCCTTCGAAACCAACGCGGAAACCCGAGATTACTTCATCAAATATAAGCAGCGTGCCGTTTTGGGTACATATGTCGCGCAAAAACTGCAGGTATTCTTTTTCCTGTAACAGCAAACCGTTATTGGCCGGGATAGGTTCGATGATGATGGCTGCAATCTGGTCTTTAAATTCATTAAAAGCCAGGGTAAGGGCTTCCTTATCGTTCAGGGATACTACGATGGTTTCGTCAACAAAGGCCTTTGGTACGCCTGCAGATGAGGTTTCGCCAAAGGTAACCAGGCCCGATCCCGCCTTTACCAATAAAGCATCGGTATGGCCGTGATAACAACCTTCAAATTTCAGGATCTTATCGCGTTTGGTATAACCCCTTGCCAACCTGATGGCCGACATAACCGCTTCGGTACCCGAGCTTACAAAGCGTAGTTTTTCAATAAATTTATTGTTCTTCAGAATCAGTTCGGCAAGTTCATTTTCGAGGGCGGTTGGTGCACCAAACGACATGCCGTTTTGCATTACCTCTATAACCTTCTCCCGTACTTTGGTATTGTTATGACCAAGGATGAGCGGGCCCCAGGAGCAGCAGTAGTCAATAAACTCGTTGCCGTCGGCATCCCAAATGTGACTGCCATCGCCTTTTTGAATAAACAAGGGCGTACCATATACCGATTTAAACGCCCTCACCGGCGAGTTAACCCCACCCGGAAAGTAAGTTTTAGCCTTGGCATAAAGCTCGGCACTTTTCTCCCTGCTAATATCAGGCTTCCCCGTAGTATTCACCGGTTCATTAGCCTCGCCCGAAAACATCTTTTTTATTGAATCTAACATTTTTATAAGTCAAAAATCAAAATTCAAAAGTCAAAAATTCAGCGTTTGTTTTGAATTTTGACTTTTGAATTTTGACTTATTTTAAAGCCATTTATTCTCCAAAACTTCCTTGGCATGATATGTCAATATAGCTGTGGCACCTGCCCGGCGGATGCTGGTAAGCACCTCGGTTATGGCGCGCTGCTCGTTGAGCCAGCCGCGTTGCACAGCGGCTTTTATCATGGCGTATTCGCCGCTTACATTGTAAGCGGCTACGGGTAGTTCGGTATTATCTTTTATTAGTTTTATCACATCCAGGTAGGGCAGGGCCGGTTTTACCATTAAAAAGTCGGCTCCTTCCAACTCGTCTAAGTTAGCCTCTATCAATGCCTCGCGCTGGTTGGCCGGGTTCATCTGGTAAGTTTTTTTATCACCAAACTTGGGCGCCGAATTTAAGGCATCTCTGAACGGACCATAAAAAGCGCTTGCATACTTGGCCGAGTACGACATGATAGAAACGTTGGTAAAGCCATTTTGGTCCAACACATTTCTGATATATCCTACACGGCCATCCATCATGTCTGATGGGGCAATAATATCGGCACCGCATTGTGCGTGTGCCAGCGCCATTTTACCTAAAACTTCCAGCGTTTCGTCATTCAATATTTCGCCGTTTTTAACAATGCCATCATGGCCATCGCTGCTATAAGGATCCATCGCTACATCGGTAACAACGCATGCCTCGGGAAAGTTCTTTTTTACCTCGCGGATAGCGCGCAGGTACAAGCTTTCTTCGCGGTAGCTTTCGGTCGCCATGGTATCCTTCAGGGCTTCGTCAATATTGGGGAACAAATCAAATGATTTTAAACCCAGCTTCATGCAGCTTTCAATTTCGCGCAATAAATTATCTACAGAATACCGGTAAATACCCGGCATAGATGATACTTCGCTTTTCTGATTCTCGCCATCAATAATAAACAGGGGGAATATCAAATTGGCCGCACTTATATGCGTTTCCTGCACCATTTGGCGGATTATTTCACTCTTACGGTTTCTACGTGGTCGTTGTAACATGTTATAGTTAATGCTCCGGTTTCCGGGAATTGCCTTTATGGCCGGAGGCACGCAAAGTTATATAAACCCAAACAATTATGGCCCCTCTAAACCTATTAAAGGTAATTTATGGCGTAAGGATGATTTTACAGAATTGTATAATACAAACAAAATATTCAGGGCTTCATCCCATCTAACTGTTTGATAAGCAATGGAAACCCATAAATTGATCATGACAATGGTGTTAGTAGCCGGAAATTCTGCTCCGGCTTCACGGCGGTGTGTTTAAACACATTAGTGTTGTGTCATGTATAAATTGACAATGAAAACATACTATTAAAATGAGCGGGAGTGTAAGCAAACATGGTTAACAAAGGTTAACATAATTTTGATTTATTTTGACTTAAATAGCTTATAATTAGTATTTTAACAAAAAATCATGGTTGACATGTGTTAACCATGATTTTTTGCGTTTTTCGTATTCTTCCGATATAAACTTAAAGTTGCTGCTGCAATACCATTTGTCAATTCATGCCTGACATGACACTACCTACATTGCCAGTGAAACATATTAAGCTTTTAACACCTGTTGGTTAAACAGGTTGTTCCAAAAACGGCTTCGGCTAAGCCTACTTCGTCGGGCGAAAAGGGTAATGTGTACCTGGTGCCCATTTCGTCGAATTTTTTGCCAGTTGATTTACCAATGGCTATTACCTGCTGGTTGGGCTCTAACAGGTTATCCTGGAAATAGGCCTCTACGTTAGATGGGCTGGTAAAAACCAGTACATCAGCACCGGTCCCTTCTACCTGCTCTTCAATTACAGTTTCGTAAACAGTAAGATCGATTATTTTGGTTTCGGCGGATAAGCCTTGTTGTATGCTGCGTAAAGAACCTTCGGCGCCGGGAAACAATACTTTAGTGCCGTTGGCTAATGTTGCAAAATCAGCCGCAACTTCGGCTGTATCGCCGCTTTCGCCAACGTAGGCTGCAAAGTGGCCGTTACGGCGCAAGGTATCTTCAGATCCTGAGCCCATTACACCAAATTTTACTTTATTAGACAGCTGCGGTTTCAGCGCAAAGAAATACTCTACCGCATTTTTACTGCTGAAAAATATCCAGTTGATATCTCTTAAAATATAAGGATCAAGCTTATTGATAACAGGTACGGTGCGGATAAGCGAACGGGCATCTATATTAATGCCATGTTTTTCCATCGCCTTGCGGAAATAGCTTTGCTCGGAAAGATCGCGGGTGATAAATACGCTTTGGGCCAGTTTACGGTTGGTATCAAACATGGCGACAACCTTTTGGGCAAGGCCATCAGTTGTATCCGATTTCAGGAATACCCTATCCGGGAATTCATCACCTTCATCGGCTTTTGAGGTAAATACCTGGTACACGTCATCCTCCTTGCGGCAATAGCAGCCCAGGGGCAGGTGACAGCCACCGCCAAACAGCTTTAATACGGTACGTTCAACAGCCAATTCCTCGGCTACATCCGGGTGGTGCAGTGCTTGCAGGGCTTCAAAAAGTTCCTGGTCGGCTTCACGTATCTGTATGGCCAAAGCGCCCTGTGCAGGTGCAGGGATCAGCTCGGCAGGGGTTAATTCCTCTACGTGAAATTCGCTTAAATCGATATTCAAGCGGCTTACACCGGCCTTGGCCAGCATAATGGCATCATACTTTTCATCGCGTAGTTTACCTATGCGGGTAGGTACGTTGCCACGTAATTCTTCTATCTCCAGGTCGGGGCGGTAGGCCAGTAACTGGGCCTTGCGCCTGTTTGATGATGTGCCAACAATAGCTCCGTATTTAACAGATAGCTTTTGATGCACATCTACACAATCTTTCAATATCAGCAACAGTTCAGATGGATCTTCCCGTTCTGAAACTGCTGCGATGATGAGTCCCGGAGGGTTTTCGGTCGGCAAATCTTTATGCGAATGTACCGCAAGGTCAATAGTGCCGGCTAATAATTCTTCTTCTAATTCTTTGGTGAAAAAACCTTTGCCTTCCAGCTTATCAAAGCTGAGGTTGAGGATACGGTCGCCCTGTGTTTTAATGATCTTTAACTCGGCGGTAATGTTGATGGCAGCAAGGCTATCTTTTACAAAATTGGCCTGCCACAGCGCCAATTCGCTGCCACGTGTTCCTATTATCAGTTTTCTGTCCAAAAGAATGATTGTTTGCAGCTGCAAATTTAATTTTTTATCAGCATGAAAAGGTACAACAACATCACGAATTTTTTCTGATTGCAACAATATGACGGTTAAGTGTGCGATTAATACCTTTTAACGCCATTTTTTTATTAAACATTCCTGCATTGATTAAAGTTATCTTTGAGTCTAAGTCTTAAGAACTAAGTCGCAAGTCCGAAGTATTGAATTTTCCATGTGAATTATCACTTTTGGCTTCAGGCTTCAGACTTAGCACTTAAGACTAAAACAGGAATACATCATTTCATCAAAATGAAAGCAGTTATTATAACCCGCCCCGGCGAACCATCGGTTTTACAGGTACAGGAACGGCCCCAGCCAGCTTATGCCGATAACGAAGTATTAGTTAAGGTTATGGCCGCGGGTATTAACCGGCCGGATGTTTTTCAGCGCAAGGGTAATTATCCGCCTCCCGCCGGCGCACCACAGGATATCCCGGGCTTAGAAATTGCCGGTATCGTTGTGGCTATTGGTACAACGGTAACCCATCTGATGGTTGGCGATAAAGTTTGCGCCCTGGTTTCAGGCGGCGGTTATGCCGAATATTGTAATGCTCCCGAAGAACAATGTCTGCCGATACCCGAAAATCTTTCATTTACAGAAGCAGCCTCGTTGCCCGAAACGTTTTTTACCGTTTGGAGCAATGTGTTTGATCGTGCAGGTTTAAAGGACGGCGAAACATTACTGGTTCATGGGGGCTCAAGTGGTATTGGCGTTGCCGCTATACAAATGGCCAAAGCGTTGGGGCATACGGTTTATGTAACAGCAGGATCGGAAGATAAATGTCGGTTTTGCGAGGCTTTGGGTGCGGCAAAGGCAATTAACTATAAAACAGAAAACTTTGCAGACGTTATTAATGATGTAACCGCAGGCAAGGGCGTTGATGTGATACTGGATATGATAGGGGGCGATTATACCGCGGGCAATATTAAATCGCTGGCTGTTGAGGGCCGGTTGGTGCTTATTAACACCATGAACGGCAATAATGTTCAAATTGATTTGGCACAGGTGATGCGAAAGAGATTGACTATTACCGGCTCTGCGCTGCGCTCGCGCGAGGTAGAATTTAAAGGTGCTATTGCACACAAATTAAAAACGGTTATTTGGCCACTGTTGGCATCCGGCCAAATCAAACCCATTGTAAATGCTGTTTTCCCTATTGCCGAAGCCGCAAAAGCCCACCAACTTATGGAAAGCTGTGGGCATATTGGCAAAATAGTGCTTGACTTTGGCGATCAGTTGGCGCTGTAATCTGATAGTTTGGCTTCTTTTAAAGCCGTGCCATACTTTGCGTTGGTAACCGCAACATACATATTGGCCAAAACGGCGTTGCCGCGCGGGCTTAAATGCACGCCATCTAAAGAAAATAAACCACCGGTTAAATAATTTGATGAAACAGGTATTCCTTGTATAACCATGCCACCTTTAACATTGTAAAAAAAAGTAAAGGCATCAAATAATGCCATCGATTTACTTAGCGCGGTGGCTTTAATATACTTGTTATAGGCATTGGTATAATCTTCAATAATAGCTATTTCGTTAGCGTCAAGCACCCATTTGTTTTCAATAGGCGCGTAAAGTGATAGCCCATAATATTGAACCCCATGTTGTGTTTGCACCGGTTTGCCTATCTGGGCAACATTAAGGCTTAACAATAATAGGTCTGCCGCAGTAGCTGTGCGCGTTTCATGATCATCCTGGCCGGCATCTGTACTTTGTTTTGCTTCAATATATAATTTATCAAATGCAGGGTTAATAAGTTTTGCCTTGTTTAATATATCGGTAAGCCTGTTGGTTGTAAAAAATGGCAGGGTGCTTACGTCAGGAATGGTAGTTAGTACACCTTTTGCACCGTTGCCTGTTAATTTATTGACCAGTGCTGCATAAGCGGCGTTAAATATTGTTTTGTCGGTAAGGGAATTCAGATTTACTCCGCCGCCTGCCGCGTAACCAAAAACATCGTTGATACCCAAATTAAGGGTGAAAAAGCCAAATGGTTTGCTCGTAACAAAATCAACATAGCTGGTATTATTCGCCGGGGCGTTAAGTGGCAGCAATCTTTCAAAATACCTGTTGGTGTTTCCGGCTTGTGTATTGGTTACATCGGCCACTTTTAGTCCGGCAACGCCAAAATTGTCATTATCGCCGCTGAACTTGCTTAGCAATTGTATGGTGCCCGAACCACTTATATTGATGCTTTCGCGAATAGCAGTTTTTAAGGTATCTCTTACAATCAGGGGCTGGCCGTTGGCGTCGGTTCCTTTTAGCTCCATAAAGCCGGTGCCGTTCATTTGCGCAATGCTAAACAGCGGCTGATTAAATGCTTTTAAACCCGCGCCTTCCAGGCTGCCTGCAAAAATATTGGGGAAAGAGTTGTAAATTGCCCAGTTATATAAGCCATCATTGGCGTAACCGGCAGTTTGTGAATCCCCGATGGCGATATACCGGGTGTAAAAGCCAACACTTGTGTTAACCGGGGTATTAATTTGTTTTTCGGGGTTGATGGAAGTTTCAAGCCGGCATGCCGAAAAAAACAGCAGTGTAGTAATAAGCAGGACGTGTATTAAGCGCATAATTTGTTTTTGGTAATTAATAGTATATATTTTTAATTAGGAGTTATTTTTACGAGGCAATTATTTGTTTTGTTGCGTAATACGACGAATATTTGGGCGATTATTCGGCGGGATTTTTTTTATTTAGCTATGCCACTTAAAAATCAGTTTCTAAATGTTGACTTTCTATTTTAAAATTGGGATAGAAACTTTATCTTTGCGCCTCTGAAATAGCATCTTATATTTTACAAGCAGGATACTATTAAAAAGGAAAATTCTTAAACACCAGGTTATATATGCCAAACATTGGAAAAATATCACGGATCATCGGTCCGGTAGTTGACGTAAGTTTCGCTGATGACGCTCATCTCCCTAAAATTTATGACGCGTTAGAGATCACGAAAGATAATGGCCAAAAAATCATTTTAGAAGTTCAGCAGCATTTAGGTGAAGATCGCGTACGCGCGATTGCGATGGATTCAACAGACGGATTGCTACGTGGCATGAAAGTTTTGGATTTGGAATCGGCTATCAAAATGCCAATTGGAGAAAATATTAAAGGCCGTGTATTTAACGTAGTAGGCGATGCTATCGATGGTATACCCGATCTTGACAAAACCAATGGCCGCCCTATTCACAATACTCCTCCGCGTTTCGAAGACTTGTCTACCGAAACTGAAGTATTGTTTACAGGTATCAAAGTAATCGATTTGCTGGAGCCTTATGTAAAAGGTGGTAAAATTGGTTTGTTTGGTGGTGCCGGTGTAGGTAAAACAGTATTAATTCAGGAGCTTATCAACAACATCGCGAAAGCTTATGCAGGTTTATCTGTATTTGCAGGTGTTGGCGAGCGTACACGTGAAGGTAATGACCTTTTGCGCGAGATGCTTGAAGCAGGCATTATAAAATATGGTGATGCATTTATGCATTCAATGGAAGAAGGTGGCTGGGATCTATCTAAAGTAGATACCGAAATGATGAAAGATTCAAAAGCAACCTTCGTGTTCGGTCAAATGAACGAGCCTCCTGGTGCACGTGCACGTGTAGCTTTATCGGGCTTAACCATTGCCGAGTATTTCCGCGATGGTGATGAGGATGGTAAAGGCCGCGATATCCTTTTCTTTATCGACAACATTTTCCGCTTTACACAAGCAGGTTCCGAAGTATCGGCGTTATTGGGCCGTATGCCATCTGCGGTAGGTTACCAGCCAACACTGGCAACAGAGATGGGTACCATGCAAGAGCGTATTACTTCAACCAAACGTGGTTCAATCACATCTGTACAGGCCGTTTATGTACCTGCGGATGACTTGACCGACCCTGCACCGGCAACAACATTTGCCCACCTGGATGCTACAACCGTACTTTCACGTAAAATTGCAGAGCTTGGTATTTACCCCGCTGTGGATCCTTTGGATTCTACATCACGTATCTTAAGCCCGGCTATTTTGGGCGACGAGCATTACAATACCGCTCAACGTGTTAAAGAAACTTTACAACGTTACAAAGAACTTCAGGATATCATCGCCATCTTAGGTATGGACGAGTTATCTGAAGAAGATAAACTGGTTGTATCACGCGCCCGTCGTGTTCAGCGTTTCCTTTCTCAGCCATTCCACGTTGCCGAGCAGTTCACCGGTTTAAAAGGTGTATTGGTTGACATTAAAGACACCATCAAAGGTTTCAACATGATCATGGATGGCGAAGTTGATGAGTACCCTGAAGGTGCATTCAACTTGGTTGGAAGCATTGAAGATGCCATTGAAAAAGGTAAAAAATTATTGGCAGAAGCTAATAATTAGTAGCAAGTATATAGTATCAAGTAGCAAGACTTATTTTAATCTTGCTACTTGATCTTCATAAATGTACTTGATACTTGATACTAACTACTTGATACTATAAAGAAATGACTTTAGAAATTCTTACTCCCGATAAAAAGATCTACGAGGGCGAAGCCACATCGGTTACCGTACCTGGTACTTTGGGATTATTTGAGATATTAAACCACCACGCGCCTATCATATCAACCTTACAGGATGGTAAGCTGGTTGTACGTGGAGGCAACGCCGGTAAAGAAGAAGTGTTTTTTATCAAAGGCGGCGTAGTTGAAGCATTAAACAATAAGGTCATTATTTTAGCCGAAGGAATTCTGCATAAATAAACTATACCCTTATTTTTCAGAAAAAACGTCCGGGTATAGCACCCGGACGTTTTTTTTTGAATGTTTTTTTAATAGGGTTTTTAGAGAATGAATTATAGGGAGTAAAAAGGCAGAAATATTTATGTCAAATGGCAAATTCAAAAAATAATGCAGTATCATCATCTGCATATCTGCACATCTGGAATCTGCACATTTAACAAACTTTTTTAGCCACCAACCCCATTTTAGGAAGAAAATCGGCAATTTACTATGCATGCATAAAATATGTACCGAATACCGTTTTGAACTTTGGTCTATTTTGTTAAAAATTATGTTCCTTTAAATATTATAAATACGTAATTTTATATTGTTAAAGTATGATATCAAGATATATTATACTTTTTGAAAAAATAAATCCTGACTATTGTTATTCGCGGTTGCTATATCTACCTTACGTTTATTGATTCAAGCAATCAAATAAACCTGGTCAACAACAAGAATAATTTATAAAGTTAGTCTACTAAAAAAATAAAATGAGTTCATCATCAGATACCACGGCGGCTATAGAATTGAATAAGTATAGCAAAACTTTTACCCAGGATCCAACACAGCCGGCTGCACAGGCCATGCTTTATGGTATTGGTTTAACAGACGATGATATGCGCAAAGCCCAGGTTGGTGTGGCAAGTATGGGTTACGATGGTAACACTTGTAACATGCACCTGAACGATTTGGCTAAGATAGTTAAACAAGGTATCTGGGATGAGGATATGGTAGGCCTGATATTTCATACCATTGGCGTAAGTGATGGCATGAGCAACGGTACCGAAGGTATGCGTTATTCTTTAGTGAGCCGCGATATTATTGCCGACTCGATTGAAGCTGTTACAGGTGCCCAATATTATGATGGCTTAATTACTTTGCCTGGTTGCGATAAAAACATGCCCGGTTCTATTATGGCCATGGGGCGTTTAAACCGTCCGTCAATTATGGTATACGGTGGTACTATTAAACCGGGGCATTGGAAAGGTGAAGACCTGAACATTGTATCGGCATTTGAGGCTTTAGGTAAAAGGATGGCCGGTACTATTGAAGATGTTGATTTTATGGGCATCATTAAAAATGCCTGCCCAAGCGCGGGCGCATGCGGTGGTATTTATACAGCTAATACGATGGCCGCAGCTATTGAAGCTTTAGGCATGAGTTTGCCTTATTCATCATCAAACCCGGCGCTAAGCGAAGAGAAAAAAGCCGAGTGCCTGGCAGCAGGAAAGGCTATCAAAATATTGTTAGAGAAAGACATCAAACCATCAGACATCATGACCCGCGAGGCATTTGAAAATGCTATGGTGATTATTATGGTATTGGGCGGCTCAACCAATGCAGTATTGCACCTGATTGCGATGGCCAAAAGTGTTGATGTTAAATTAACCCAGGACGATTTCCAATCGGTAAGTAACCGCATCCCGGTATTGGCCGATATGAAACCAAGCGGTAAATACATGATGGAGGATTTACACAACATTGGCGGCGTTCCGGCTGTAATGAAGTATTGTTTGGCCCAAGGCTGGTTACATGGCGATTGCCTTACCGTTACCGGTAAAACAATTACCGAAAACTTAGCAGATGTACCCGAACTGGAGTTTGATACACAAAAAATTATATGGCCGGTTGAAAAGCCTGTTAAAGCTACCGGTCACTTGCAGATACTTTACGGCAATATTGCCGAAGGTGGTAGCGTAGCCAAAATTACCGGTAAAGAAGGTACTCATTTTGAAGGCCCTGCCCGCGTGTTTGATGGCGAGTTTGAACTGATTGCCGGCATCCAGAGCGGCCGAGTCAAAAAAGGTGATGTGGTGGTTATCCGCAACGTAGGCCCTAAAGGCGCCCCGGGTATGCCCGAAATGCTTAAGCCAACATCGGCCATTTTTGGTGCTGGTTTAGGCAGCTCAGTAGCATTGATTACCGACGGACGCTTTAGCGGCGGTACACACGGTTTTGTGGTAGGCCACATCACCCCCGAAGCCTTTGACGGGGGCGCCATTGGCTTAATTAACGACGATGATAAAATTATTATTGATGCAACAACAAATACCATCAATGTAATACTATCAGACGAAGAAATGGCAGCACGTAAAGCCGCCTGGAAACAGCCCGCTTTAAAAGCAACCAAAGGTTTATTATACCGTTACGCCAAAACAGTTAGCTCGGCTGCTGAAGGTTGCGTAACAGACGAAATGTAGTAGCCCCCTAACCCCCTGAAGGGGGAACAGGAGCAAGGGAAAAAGATAAATAATTAAAATATACACTTAACACTCCCCTTTTAGGGGGGATAGAGGTCAAAAAATATGGAGACGCAGACAATAGTTCAGGAAATAGGTGAAACAGCAGAAGAAGCCGCAAAAACACCTGTAGTTGAAGTTTCAG
Organism: Mucilaginibacter sediminis; assembly: GCF_051903035.1. Classification (NCBI taxonomy): domain Bacteria; kingdom Pseudomonadati; phylum Bacteroidota; class Sphingobacteriia; order Sphingobacteriales; family Sphingobacteriaceae; genus Mucilaginibacter; species Mucilaginibacter sediminis. The sequence continues at coordinate 3,558,361 of NZ_CP170602.1, read as the reverse complement.
GATCGGTAGCATTATTGGAGGCATTGATTGTTGAAGGTGTTGATACCATCTTCGGTTATCCGGGTGGTGCAATTATGCCCATTTATGATGCTTTGTTTGATTACAATGATAAGCTGAACCATATCCTGGTCCGCCATGAGCAGGGTGGTATCCATGCGGGGCAGGGTTATGCGCGTACGTCCGGTAAAGTGGGTGTTGTGTTTGCAACCAGTGGCCCTGGTGCAACTAACCTGGTAACAGGCCTGGCTGATGCGCAAATTGATAGCACACCATTGGTATGTATCACCGGCCAGGTTTTCGCGCATCTTTTAGGTACCGATGCTTTCCAGGAAACCGATGTAATTAACATTACTACCCCGGTAACCAAATGGAATTACCAGGTAACAGATGCCAACGAGATCCCTGAAGTGATTGCCAAGGCATTTTACATTGCCAGAAGCGGCCGCCCTGGACCAGTATTGATTGATATTACAAAAAACGCGCAGATCCAGCTGTTTAACTATAAAGGTTATACACCCTGCAATCATATCCGCAGTTACAGGCCAAAGCCAATAGTTAGGCCGCAGTATATACAGGAAGCTGCCGCTTTAATTAACGAAGCAAAAAAACCATTTATCCTTTTTGGCCAGGGCGTAATTTTGGGCAGTGCCGAGCAGGAATTTAAAGCTTTTGTTGAAAAAAGCGGGATTCCGGCAGCATGGACTGTTTTAGGTGCAGGCGCTATCCCAACAGATCACCCTTTAAATGTGGGTATGCTGGGCATGCACGGCAACTACGGGCCAAACGTATTAACCAACGAATGCGATGTGTTAATTGCCATAGGTATGCGTTTTGACGACCGTGTAACCGGCCGCCTTGATAAATATGCCAAACAGGCAAAGGTTATCCACCTGGATATTGATCCGGCCGAGATTGACAAAAACGTAAAATCGACCGTACCTGTTTGGGGCGATTGTAAAGAAACGTTGCCGTTGCTTACCGCCTTGGTAGATGAAAAACAGCATACCGAATGGCTTGCTAAATTCAATGAATACACCCGCCAGGAAGTGGAGCAGGTAATTGAAAAAGAACTTAACCCGACTACAGTTGAAATGACGATGGGCGAAGTAATTAAACAACTTAACGAAATTACCAAAGGCGAAGCAGTAATAGTAACCGACGTAGGTCAGCACCAGATGGTGGCCTGTCGTTATGCCCAATTTAACAACACCCGTAGCAACGTTACCAGTGGCGGTTTAGGTACTATGGGCTTTGCCTTGCCGGCAGCCATCGGTGCTAAATTTGGCGCGCAGCACCGCACTGTGGTAGCTATCATCGGCGACGGCGGTTTCCAGATGACCTGCCAGGAATTAGGTACGATCATGCAAAGCGGTATCGATGTAAAAATTATCATCCTGAACAACCGCTTCCTGGGTATGGTAAGGCAATGGCAGGAATTATTTAACTCGCGCCGTTACTCGTTTGTTGATATTCAAAGCCCGGATTTTGTGGCGCTGGCAGCAGCATACCGCATCCCCGGCAAGTGTATTGATGACCGTAAGGATCTTCCATCGGCATTAAATGAAATGCTGAGCAACAAAGGATCGTTCCTTTTAGAAGTAATGGTTACCAAAGAGAATAACGTATTCCCGATGGTACCGCAAGGTTGCAGTGTAAGCGAAATCAGGTTAAAATAAACGAAGCCTCACCTAAATCCTCTCCAAAGGAGAGGACTTGAAAATTAAAATCATGACCCAGGATACAGAAAAACAGGAATTTAATATCACGGTTTATACGGAAAACCAGATTGGTTTATTAAACCGGATAGCTATTATATTTACACGCCGTAAAATTAATATTGATAGTTTGAATACGTCTCCATCAGAGATAGAGCATATTCACCGTTTCAATATTGTGATCACCGAATCGGAAGATGTGGTACGCAAACTTACCCGCCAGATTGAAAAACAGGTAGAGGTATTAAAAGTATACTACCATACCAACGAAGATGTGATTTGGCAGGAAATGGCGTTATATAAAGTATCGACAGATGTAATTGCCGAGAAGGTAAGTGTTGAGCGTTTATTGCGCGAAAATGGTGCCCGTGCGGTTGTGATCCGTAAAGATTACACCGTGTTTGAAACTACCGGCCACCGCGAGGAAACCGATAACCTGATCAGTATTTTGCAGCCTTACGGCCTGATTGAGTTTGTGCGCAGCGCCCGTGTTGCAATTATTAAAGATAGTGACGGATTTAACCGTAAATTGCGCGAGTTTGAGCGCCTTGAACCGGGCGAAGACGTTATTGAGAACGAATATTTAAACCAGGGACAAAAAGTATTTACGATGTAAAGAGGAGGTGAAAGGCTAAAGCTGAAAGGCGAAAGGTCGGCCACCCAAAAACGTCATTGCGAGGCACGAAGCAATCCCGAACTATACAGGGCGGATATGCTAATCGGGGATTGCTTCGTGCCTCGCAATGACGGTTAAATTAGATAACCTAAAATAATTATAAAATCAAAATCGGTGAAATCACCTATAAAACGGTGAAATCCCAAAAAACAAACAATAAAACAATGGCAAAATTAAATTTCGGCGGTACCGAAGAAAATGTGGTTACCCGCGATGAGTTCCCTTTATCAAAAGCTCAGGAAGTACTAAAAGATGAAGTTGTAGCAGTAATTGGCTATGGCGTTCAAGGTCCGGGTCAGGCGCTTAACCAAAAAGACAATGGCATCAATGTTATTGTTGGTCAGCGTAAAGGCACAAAAACATGGGATAAAGCTGTAAGCGATGGCTTTGTACCGGGCGAAACCCTTTTTGAAATTGAAGAAGCTTTGCAAAGAGGAACAGTAATTTGCTACTTACTAAGCGATGCTGCACAAATTGCTTTATGGCCAACCGTAAAAAAACACCTTACTCCGGGTAAAGCATTATACTTCTCTCACGGTTTTGGTATCACTTTTAACGAGCAGACAGGCATCGTTCCGCCTGCAGATGTTGACGTATTTTTGGTTGCCCCTAAAGGTTCGGGTACTTCATTACGCCGTATGTTCCTGCAGGGCCGTGGCTTGAACTCAAGCTACGCTATTTTCCAGGATGCTACAGGCAAAGCGTTTGATCGTGTAATTTCATTAGGTATTGCTGTAGGCAGCGGTTACTTATTTGAAACCAACTTCAAGAAAGAAGTATACAGCGATTTAACCGGCGAGCGTGGTACGCTGATGGGCTGTATCCAGGGTATTTTTGCCGCTCAGTACGATGTATTGCGTGCAAATGGTCACTCACCATCTGAGGCTTTCAACGAAACTGTTGAAGAGTTAACCCAATCATTAATGCCATTAGTTGCAGAAAATGGTATGGATTGGATGTATGCCAATTGCTCAACTACAGCACAACGTGGTGCTTTAGATTGGTGGAAAAAATTCCGTGATGCCACTAAACCGGTATTTGAAGAATTATACAAAAGCGTTGCAACCGGCAAAGAATCACAACGTTCAATTGATTTGAACAGCCAGCCGGATTACCGCGAAAAATTAGACGCCGAGCTGAAAGAATTACGCGAAAGCGAATTATGGCTTGCCGGTAAAACTGTACGCAGCTTACGCCCTGAAAACCAGGTTGTAGAAGCGTAGGTTTAGTAGTAAGTAGTTAGTATCAAGTAGTAAGATTTTTGATTTGAAACTGGTACTAACTACTTGCTATAATACCAGTACTGTGTCAAAATCAACTCAACGACTCTCGTGTACCTGTCTTGACACTTGATACTTACTACTCGATACTATATGCCGTATCAAAATCAAGCTGACAGCTTACGCAGCGGTCTTGATACTTGATACTTACTACTTGATACTATAACACCATGGGACAAACATTATTTGATAAAATATGGGATGCGCACGTCGTCAGTAGCAACGAGGGTTTTCCGGATATTTTATACATCGACACACACTTCATTCACGAGGTAACCAGTCCGCAGGCATTTGATGGTTTGCGCACCAGGGGTTTACCTGTTTTCAGGCCAAAACAAACAGTGGCCACTGCTGATCATAACGTTCCTACAATTAATCAGCACCTCCCCATAAAAGAAGAACTTTCCCGTTACCAGGTTGATATGCTCACCAAAAACTGCAAAGAGTTTGGTATCGAGCTTTATGGTTTAGGTCACCCTTTTCAGGGGATAGTGCACGTAATAGGGCCCGAGCTGGGCATCACCCGTCCCGGTGGTACTTATGTTTGCGGCGATAGCCATACTTCAACACACGGCGCCTTTGGTGCCATAGCGTTTGGTATAGGCACCTCACAGGTTGAGCAGGTAATGGCCACCCAGTGTTTACTGCAATCGCGCCCAAAACGCATGAAAATTGAAGTAAACGGCAAGCTGCAAAAAGGTGTTGGCGCCAAAGATATTATCCTGTATATCATCTCCAAAATCTCGGCCGCCGGCGGTACAGGTTATGCAGTGGAGTATGCAGGCGATACCATCCGCGCTTTAAGCATGGAAGGCCGTATGACCATCTGTAACATGAGCATCGAAATGGGTGCCCGTTGCGGATTGATAGCCCCCGATGACACCACAATTGAATATGTAAAGGGCCGCGAATTTGCCCCTAAAGGCGAAGAGTGGGACAAAGCAGTAGCTTACTGGAAAACTTTATACTCAGATGCGGATGCAGCCTTTGATGAAGTATTATCCTTTAAAGCCGAAGATATTGAGCCAATGATTACCTACGGAACAAACCCCGGCATGGGCATTGGCGTAACACAACACGTTCCCGAAACTGCTTCGTTTGAAGCAAAAGAACAGGGATCGTACAAAAAAGCCCTTGAATACATGGGGCTGCATGATGATGAACAATTATTGGGTAAACCTATTGATTACGTTTTCATCGGCAGCTGCACCAACTCGCGCATTGAAGACCTGCGCCAGGTGGCCGAATTTGTAAAAGGCAAACACAAAGCAGATAACGTTACCGTATGGGTAGTCCCCGGCTCAAAACAGGTACAGGAACAAGCCATCCGCGAAGGACTTGACAAAATATTTGATGCCGCCGGCTTCCCGCTTCGCGAACCAGGCTGCAGCGCATGCCTGGGTATGAATGAGGACAAGATCCCGGCAGGTAAATACTGCGTATCCACATCTAACCGTAACTTCGAAGGAAGACAGGGACCTAACTCCCGCACCTTCCTGGCCAGCCCGCTAACCGCGGCAGCAAGTGCCATTACAGGGAAGGTGACGGATATACGGAGCTTTTTGTCTGAATCAGAATTTGCAGAATTTTTAAATTAACAGAATAAAAATTAATTAAAAGGTTAATTCAGAAATTATTAAGACTGATTCATAGGTGCAAAAAGATGAATTGACATATAAAATAATTGGCTGTGCAATGAAGGTTCATAACACTTTAGGTAATGGTTTTCAGGAAGTAATTTACCAAAGATGTTTGGCGATTGAATTGGCAAAACTGGATATCAAATTTGTACGTGAAGAAGAGCACACCATATTTTACGAGGGAGTTAACGTTGGGTCAAGGAGGGCGGATTTTATAGTGGAAGGAAAAATATCCGTTGAATTAAAGGCAATAATAAATTTAGAGGATGTTCATTTAGCACAAGCAAAAAACTACACAGTAGCTTATGATTTTCCAATAGGCTTACTCATAAATTTTGGTAGTCAAAGTTTACAATATAAATTAATCTTCAACCCCAAATACAACATAAAATTTAATTGACATTAACAGCCAGAATTTAAAAAAATGACAGGTATTCTGTAAATTCTTAAATTCTGTAAATTCTGATTCAGATGGCAACCAAAATATTCAAACACATACAAACCAGCGTGGTGCCCCTGCCTATCGAGAACATCGATACAGACCAGATTATCCCTGCGCGTTTTTTGAAAGCCACTACCCGCGAGGGCTTTGGCAATAACTTATTTCGCGATTGGCGTTTTGATGAGAATGATAACCCTAAACAGGATTTCGTGCTCAACAACCCAAACTATAGCGGCAAGATCCTGGTTGCAGGCAAAAACTTCGGTTGCGGCAGTAGCCGCGAGCATGCGGCCTGGGCCATAGCCGATTATGGCTTTGATGCCGTGGTAAGCAGCTTTTTTGCCGATATTTTTAAAGGCAACGCCCTTAACAATGGCTTGCTGCCGGTACAGGTGAGCGAAGATTTTTTAAAGAAGATCTTCGACGCGGTTTATGCCGATGAACACGCGGTAGTTGAGATTGACCTGGTAGACCAGTTCATCCGCCTGGTAACTACCGGCGAGCAGGAAAGCTTTGAGGTTAACCCCTACAAAAAAGCTTGCATGACCAACGGCTACGATGATATAGACTACATCCTGAGCAAAAAGGAATTGATCCAGAAATTTGAGGAAGCGAAATAGTTGATGGTCAATAGTCCATAGACCATGGATAAAACACCATGGACTATGGACTAAAACTAATAAACCAATGAACAAAACAATCCAACGAGAAGGCAAAGGCACCGCAAAGTTATTTGACGAACGTAGTTTGGCGAATGATTATGCAACGCTCGCGTCTGCCCTTAAACCCGGCCTAAGGGTGTTGGATGTGGGTTGCGGTACGGGGGCGATATCTAAAGATATAGCCGCTAAAGTTGGGGATACCGGTCATGTTACGGGCATTGATAATACGGAGTTCTTTATCCAAAGCGGAAAGGAAACTTATGCTGATGTTAAAAACCTCGATCTGATTTATACCGACTTGTTTGCATACGAACCGGAAGAACAGTTCGATCTGATTGTAGCCGCAAGGGTTTTACAATGGCTAAATAATCCGGTGGAAGCTTTAAAGAAAATGTACTCGCTTTTAAAACCGGGTGGCATGGTGTCCATATTGGATTATAACCACGAAGCGCTGGAATGGCAGCCGCAACCGCCGCCAAGTATGCTGCGGTTTTACGCTACTTTTTTAAGATGGCGCGGTGATGCCGGCATGAACAACCACATAGCCGAAGACCTGCCAGCTTATTTTACCGAGGCCGGCTTCAAAGATATTGAGGTGTTTAACGCCGACGAGGTTTACCAAAAAGGCGAGGAAAACTTTATACGCAAAGCAGGCATCTGGGCAAGTGTAGCACAGTCTAAACAAATGGTAGAGGAAGGTTATATTGACGACGAACTGCGCCTGCTGGCCATCGATGAATATACCGAATGGGTAGCAACCGATGCCGAGCGCATGACAATGAAACTAAAAGAAATAAGAGGAACTAAGTAATAATTAACTCAAAAAATTCCCCCTTCAGGGGGTTAGGGGGCTTATGGGAATTCAGAAACACATTTTAGTAATACCCGGCGACGGGATAGGTCCCGAGGTTACCACCTGGGGTAAAGCGGTTTTAGAAAAAATTGGCCAGGATTTTGGCCATGAATTTACCTTCGACGAGGCCCTGATGGGCCACGCCGGTATCGAGGCTACGGGTAACCCGCTGCCCGACGAAACTTTGGCAAAAGCAAAAGCCAGCGACGCCATTTTGTTTGGCGCCATCGGTCACATCAAATATGATAATGATCCATCTGCCAAGGTTCGCCCCGAGCAGGGATTATTGAAGATCCGTAAAGAACTGGGCTTGTATGCCAACCTGCGCCCTATCATGTTATTTGATGAGCTGCTGGATGCATCGAGCCTTAAACCGGAGATTTTGAAAGGTACCGACATACTTTTCTTCCGGGAACTTACCGGCGACGTTTACTTCGGCGAGAAAAAACGCAGCGAGGACCGCAATACTGCGTCGGATCTGATGATCTATTCCCGCTACGAAGTAGAGCGCATCGCCATTAAAGCCTACGAAGCTGCCATGGTTCGTGGCAAAAGATTATGTTCGGTAGATAAAGCCAACGTGCTGGAGGCTTCACGCCTGTGGCGCGAGGTGGTGCAGGAGATAGCCAAAAACTATCCCGAGGTTGAAACCGAACACATGTTTATTGACAACGCCGCCATGCAGTTGGTTAAAAACCCTAAAAAGTTTGATGTGGTATTAACCGCTAACCTTTTTGGTGATATCTTAACCGACGAAGCATCGCAGATTGCAGGATCAATGGGTATGCTGGCATCGGCATCAATTGGTGATGGCACCGGCTTTTTTGAACCTATCCACGGTTCGGCACATGACATTGCCGGCATGGATAAGGCTAACCCATTGGCATCTATATTATCTGTAGCTTTGATGTTAGAGATCAGCTTCGGCCTTAAAGACGAAGCCAAACTCATCACATCGGCCATTGATAAAACGCTGAAAGAAGGCTACCGCACCGGCGATATTGCCGATGCAAAAACCGACAAGAGCAAAATTTTAGGCACCAAAGCAATGGGGCAAAAAGTGCTTGAGTATTTAGGTTAAAGGCAAAAGGTCAAAGGCGAAAGGCAGAAAAACCTGCTAAGACTAATGACTAATGACAGCGAAGCGAAATGACTAATGACTAATAAAATGAAGTGGAACGCTGATTTATACGACCAGAAACATGCCTTTGTATTTCAATACGGCGAGGATGTTTTGGCTTTGCTGGATGTTAAACCCGGCGAACATATCCTGGATATTGGTTGCGGCACAGGCCACCTAACCAAACAGATACAGGATAAAGGTGCCATTGTAAAAGGTACCGACTATTCGCCGGATATGATTGCGCAGGCAAAAAAACTGTTCCCCGGTGTTGATTTCGCGGTAGAGAACGCTGCCGATTTTTATACTGAGGAAAAGTACGATGCCGTTTTTAGCAACGCGGCCCTGCATTGGGTTTTGGATGCCAATGGCGCTATCAAAAGTGTTTACAATGCCCTTAAACCCGGCGGCCGTTTTGTGGCCGAAATGGGCGGCAAAGGCAACGTGGCCAAACTATTGGAGGCCATCCGCCTGGTACTCCAAAATCATGGCTATCCTGATAAAGCCGAAACCAAAGTATGGTATTTTCCATCCACAGCCGAATACGCCAAACTATTGGAAGACCACGGCTTCCGGGTAACTTTTACGGCTCATTACGACCGTAAAACCCCGTTGCAGGACGGCGACCAGGGCGTAGCCAAATGGGTAACCATGTTTGGCGCCCAGTTTTTAGAAGGCATCCCCGAAGAAGAAAAAGAACAAATACTAAAAGAAATAACCCACAAGCTGGAGCCCTATTATAACGAAGGCGGCCAATGGTACGCCGATTATAAAAGGCTAAGGTTTGTGGCAGTTAAAGAACAGTAGCAAGTAGTTAGTATCAAGTATCAAGACTTTTAATTGATTCTTGAATTAACGATATTTATAGATTAATTAAACACACGAAGGGTAGTTATATAGGCACACGGAGCAAAAAATCTTGATACTTGATACTTGCTACTATGTACTAAAACAACTACTTACTACTAAAAAGAAGAATATGTTACACGATCCCAACCGCGTTTATGTTTTTGATACCACGCTTCGCGATGGCGAGCAGGTACCAGGGTGCCAGTTAACCACCCCCGAAAAGATTGAGATAGCAAAAGAACTGGAACTACTGGGCGTGGATATTATTGAAGCCGGTTTCCCGGTTTCAAGTCCGGGAGATTTTCAGAGTGTTGTCGAGATTTCGAAGGCAGTAACCAACCCTACCGTTTGCGCGCTTACCCGTGCCAACAAGGGCGATATTGATGCTGCTATCGAATCACTAAAATATGCCAAACATCCGCGTATCCATACCGGTATCGGCTCGTCGGATATGCACATCAAGCATAAATTCAACAGCACCCGCGAGGAGATTTTGGAGCGTGCCGTTGAAGCCGTAAAATATGCCAAACGCGCGGTAGAAGATATCGAGTTTTATGCCGAGGATGCCGGCCGCGCCGATGTGGTGTACCTGGCCCAAATGGTCGAGGCTGTTATTGCCGCCGGTGCTACGGTGGTAAACATCCCCGATACCAATGGCTATTGCCTGCCCGATCAGTATGGTGCCAAGATCAAATTCCTGAAAGAGAACGTTAAAAACATCGATAAAGCCATCATCTCGGTACATTGCCATAACGATTTGGGTTTGGCCACCGCCAACTCCATCGCCGGCTTACAAAACGGTGCCCGCCAGATAGAAGGCACCATCAACGGCATTGGCGAACGCGCCGGCAATACTTCTATCGAGGAAGTGGTCATGATCCTGAAAGTGCACCAGGTGTTGGGCTTAAAAACCAATATCGATTCAAAACGGTTTTATGAACTAAGCCAGATGATCCGCACGCAAATGCGCATGCCGGTACAGCCTAATAAAGCTATTGTAGGCAGCAACGCCTTTGCGCACAGCTCGGGTATTCACCAGGATGGTTTCCTGAAAATGCGCGAAAATTACGAGATCATTCGCCCTGAAGATGTAGGCTTTCCGAGCGCCACAATAGTGCTAACCGCGCGCAGCGGCAGGCATGCTCTGAAGTTCCACCTGGAACGCCTTGGCTTTAGTTTGGATAAAGATGAACTTGCCCAGGTATACAACAAGTTTTTAACGCTTGCCGATGTCAAGCTGGATATAAATGACGAAGACCTGCAAGGCTTAATGGCCCACAGGCTGGTAAAAAATTAATAATGGAAACCGAAACTAAAAACCTGCTCGATTTCGATTCGGCTTACGAACGATTGAAAGGGGTTGTTAAACGCACTCCACTGGAGTATAATGCCGGCTTATCGGCCAAATACGAGTGCGAACTATATTTAAAACGCGAAGACTTACAAATAGTACGCTCCTACAAACTGCGCGGCGCTTATAACATGATAAGCCAGCTTACGCAGGACGAGCTTGACCGCGGCGTAGTATGCGCCAGCGCGGGCAACCACGCGCAGGGCGTAGCCTTTAGCTGCAGCCGCTTAGGTACCAAAGGCGTAATTTTTATGCCCGAAATTACCCCCAAACAAAAAGTTACCCAAACCGAAATGCACGGCAAGGGCAATATCGAGATCATTTTAACCGGCGATACCTTTGACGATTGCCTGCGCGAGGCTTTGATATACACCGAAGCCCACCAGATGACGTTTATCCCGCCCTTTGATAATTACCGTATCATTGAAGGCCAGGGAACAGTAGGGGTAGAGATACTGCAGGACCTGCCCGATATCGAAGCCATCATTATGCCCATAGGTGGTGGCGGTTTAGCGGCCGGCACAGGCACCTACCTTAAGCAACACGTACCAGGCATTTACCTGGTAGGGGTAGAGCCCGAAGGCGCCCCATCTATGCTGGAGGCCTTTGAACATGGCGGACCAACTACCTTAAAAGAGATTAACCGCTTTGTTGACGGTGCCGCCGTAAAATGCGTAGGCAAGCTCACCTACAACCTTTGCCAGCAGGTGTTAGACGAAATGCTGCTGGTACCCGAAGGCAAAGTGTGCACCACTATATTGAAGCTGTACAACGAAGACGCCATTGTAGTGGAGCCTGCCGGTGCCCTGTCTGTAGCCGTGCTTGATGCCTGCAAGGATAAAATTAAAGGCAAAAAAGTAGTTTGCGTTATCAGCGGGGGCAACAACGATATTGCCCGCATGCAGGAGATCAAAGAAAAATCCCTGCTGTACGAAGGTTTGAAACATTACTTCATTGTCCGTTTCCCGCAACGCCCGGGAGCCTTGAAGCTGTTTGTAAACAACGTTTTAGGCCCTCATGATGATATCACCCGTTTCGAGTTCATCAAAAAAACCGAAAAAGAAAACGGCCCCGCCCTGGTAGGCATCGAACTAAAAACCGCCAGCGACTACCCAGCCCTGCTCAACCGCATGGCCGCCCACCGTTTCGACGTTATCGAGCTGAATAAAGATCAAACGTTGTTTGAGTATTTGGTGTAAAGCGGGTTCGGGTTGCGAGGGTCGGGGATCGGGATTTGTCTTGATCTTGTCTCCCACCATGTCATTGCGAGTATCCATCAGCCTATGCTTGAAAAAACAGTAATGACATAATTGCAAACGGGGCTTTTGTAGAGACGCAACATTTTGCGTCTCCCGCATGCAAATCACACATGCAAATTGAGCCTGTAAATTTTGAATGTCCTGGGGGAGACGCAAAGTATTGCGTCTCTACATTAAAAAAAAAACAACCCTGATAATCAACAGCTTACAATCATGTCATTATAAGGCACGAAGCAACCTCCTCGCATGCCGCTCAAGCCAGTTGCTTACCCCAAAATATCAAAGCCTCCCGAAGCCAAAAACTCCGGGAGGCTTTTTGTTTACCCAAGTCATGCTTGTTTCGGCACACCACAGGAAAGGTAAGCCACCTGCAAATCATTTTGACTTTTGAATTTTTCACCAATAAATTGTTTTTTTAAGGTGTTCAAGAGTGCTTCGCAGTTTTTCCTTTTGAATTTAACACGGGCGTTCCCTGCGGGCCGGGTTTTCCGCTCATACGCGCACATGGCCTTAGGCGCGGGGCAGGTATCCGCTGCACCCCGTAACGAGGAGATTGGAGGTAAATGTGGGCTTTTTCGTTTTAGAATGGCATCGTGATTTGCATACGGGCGCACAGGCCTGGAGGCCTGCGGCAGCGGGGGGGCAGCTGTCTTAATTCTAATCTCTTAACTCTTTTTCTGGCGTTCCCTGCGGGCCGGGTTTTTCGCTTATACTGCACAGGCCTTAGGCGCTTGGCAGGTATCTGCTGCAACCCCTACATGGAGGATTGGGGTTTGAAGAATGTTTCGCTTTGACGAAAATCAATTCAGTAGTTATGATCATGACAGTGGGATAAGATTTTTCGTTATAGTCTGGTGCAAGTTTGAGTTCATTAATTTTTCAAATTCATCAATCGTCAATACCCTAGGAACGTTATCGTTAAGCCAATACTTGGCATCTTTTGATGGGATAAATTCAGTAAACGCTGAAACGGCAATTCCTACTATGAACTTAAAGCCGCTGATATCATAGTTTGTTCCTTGTTTGTGTGTAAGAAACCATTGAACCTTAGCGTCCACATCGTCCAGTCCTTTATTAATCACATTTTTCAAACGGTGATCAATAGCTTTTGCCTGCCCACCGAAAATTCCAAATGAACGGGCAATCGCTTTACATTCAGCCAAAACTAAAATGTCGCCCTTAGCTACTGAATAATCAACTTGCTTAGCCGTTCCATCCAATCCTTTGGACTCGGTTGTCGGCAGGTAACTAGGAATACTTTTTAATGCCCATTCCAGTAATTCACCTTTAGCCCCACGGTCTTTTAGTGGCAGGCCTGCAAATAAGTTATATAAAATGTCACCAATAATAGAATGATCCACCAGCACATCATCGTCGTTAGTCGCGGGTAGAAAAACCTTCAAAGGACCGAAACTATCTATAAAAATTTCTGTCTGCCTTTCTTTGGTTAATGATAAAAAAGCAATTGCTTTTTCAATTTCGACAGAGTCACCTTTTAAATAAACGCCGAGATGATCAGTCGTAGTCTTCCAATTTTCTAAAATACCATCCTTTAGTTCCTGTTTTTTAAATATACGGTAGGCCCGAAACATGGCATTGCAGGCAACTATAGTATCCTTGTCATGAATCACTGAAACCATTAGGTCCAGTAACAAATTTGTTAATACCGCGACTACATAATTTAAATTCACTTTCCATTTATTTTCAAAATCGATGGCAAATTCCTGGTGTACTGTTAAATAGGTTTTGATATCGAATTGACAAAATTCGTAATTGGGGAATTGACCTTCCATAAATGTCAATTCAAGGTGCTCGGTAATCGGATCACTAAAAGCTTTTCCAAGCCTTTTGGAGAGAATTTGAACCAAAAGAATGGTACTTGGTGCCTTAATGTCCGGCAGCAAAAAAACAGCACCAGTTGCAGAGGCGGACATGGACATTTCCCGGTTGTCATAATTATTGATTAACCAGCCTAATTCTTGAGTTCTGTCATCAAATAAAATCTCCTGATTTCCGTTGTTAACAATTAGGTTTGCTCCTTTGGCCAGAATCCGGCTTTTTGATCCGGCAAGCCACATCTCGTAGGCTAGTCTCTCCAGTTCGTAATATTCAAGCAGGTTATTTTCGTCGAAGTTCGTTAATACTAGCTGAGGAGGGGCTTCTGCGAGAAACTTCAGGTCGCTTGCGAATTCTGGCAGCAAGAATAACCCATTGAAAACATCCCCAATAGTTAATTCATCGGATCTACGGAGATTCCCGCAGTGGTCTAAAATTCCATACTTTTGAATAGCAGCAGTAATGATATTCCTGCAAATCATGATTGTCTCAGGTCGGTCGTCGATGCCCATTGTTCCTGGTGCGATTCTGCGACTGACGTGAATCCAAAATTCAACTGAATACGGTTTGATAAACTTCTGAAAGTTATCTTCGAGAAAGTTCTTGTATTTCTTGATCAATTCTTGTCCTTGATTTGAATCATATCTCCCGTTTGTAACAGATGACCAAAACAGCTTTCGATAAGTATTGGATGGCTTTAACAAATGGCCAATCTTTTTGTGGAAATAGTTAAAGGCACGGGTGTGATAATTGTATATTAAGGCCGAAGGAATGCGTTTATCACGAAACTTGCCAATAAGCGCATCCCGAAATGATTGCGTTTTTTTCGCTTTGGGAGCTCTTTGAATTGGATGTGGTTTCTTTTTTTGTCTATTTTTGCTTTTAGGCATAATTTGGGTTAGGTTTTATTGCAAAGGTAATTATCATAACTAACATATTAGTGAGTAACTTAAATATGTTAATAAAACTATCATTAGTTGATTTGATTATAACTTTGCTCCCCCTTTGGCACAAGTCTTATGTTATAGAGCGATGGCGGACTTGTGACTTATAGCCCACATTACTTTGTCGATCACAAGTCCCCCTCCCCCCTCCACGCAGGACTTGCGCTAACGATGTCCTTGAGTTTGTCAGATATCCTTCATGCTTATTAATGCATAAAAGGCTCATCGATCAATATTTTGCAGAAGTCATTCAAAATAACTACTAATAAAGGTATTGGATTATAATATTTATCCTAATATTAGGGTTCTAAAATAGAATACAATAATGGATGACTTAAAAAAAGAGCAACTTGCCAATTTCGAAAAATCCTATGACGAGTTCATAAAATTTAGAAGCGAGTTATCTAAAGAAACCGATCGTGGAGTTGCACTAATGGCAGCAGCTCTATTAGATTATGAGCTAGAATTGCTAATTAAAACAAAGATGCTCGGAACATCATCCTTTCTAAAGGATTTGTTTGAGTTTAATGGCCCTTTAGGTACGTTCTCAGCAAAAATTAAAATAGCATATAGTATTGGCCTAATTAGTAAGGAAACCAAATCAGATTTGGACCTAATAAGGAAAATTAGAAATGAGTTTGGACATCAGTACACTCCTATTTCCTTCGAATCAACTTCTATCGCTGCTCTAAGCAAAAATTTGAAAGAACATATGTTTATGGATCTTAAAGTTTCTCCAAGAAGGGTTTTTATAAATGTTGCTTCAGGAATCGTTGGTAAAATTCAAAGCCAAAAAAGCCTAACAAAAAAATTTGACGAACATTTTGATACTCCAATAAGCGATGATATTAAAAATGACATATTGAGTCAATTGAATCAAATTATAAAGGATAAAACCGATTCAGAGTCTTCACAATAAAAAACTTCGTGTTATCGGTGCAATCTGCATGTTGGGCCCCCATACTAAGACAACCCCACTTCCCCAACATTCCCAAACCTGCTAATTTCACCATCATACTTAGTAGCAGATAGAATATCCCGGATTTCGGCGGGTAGTTCCGCAATTGTCGAAGGTTCAACCGGTGACGCTACCAAATGGTAATAAGGGTTATTAAAATTGTTAACCGTGGTTTTATCAAAAGAAAACAGTCCCCGGCTGGCCATTCCGGTGAAGGAGGATATGGATGGATCGGTTACATCAGGATTGGTTTTTAGGTTTTCTATGGTTTTTAATTCGGGGTTTACGTTTACGGCACATCTGTAAAATAGGCCGCTGAAGTAATCCCAAAGCTTCGCCAAATTTTCGGCAGACATAGCTACCGATGCCGGTAATGGCCCACCACCCGACGCCACGTGACCAATATGTTCGCCATTGGTAAAAAACCAATCAAAATCGTAACCCATCTGTTCAGTATCGCTGATCATTTGCTTTTAAATAGGTTTTGCATTGAATAAATTTTCCACGGCCAATCTTTCAGCAAATTCAGCAAGTTCTTTTTCCGGCTTTATAGCGTTGAATTTGTTTTTAGCTTGGTTGGCGTTGTTTGGATGTATTATTTTGCAATCCGGAAAATCAAATTCAACAAAGTAGTTGCCAAATTCATTTAACAGTTTTTCCCGCGAAACCAAAACGGTGTCTTTAATATTCCTGAAAAACTTTTTGTATTGCCTGGTTAACAAAATATAATCTGTAGCTGGCAGCACAATGGGTAAATGCTCGGTCCAGATAGTTAACGTAAACGGTTCATTATTTTGTTTCTTTTTGAAAAAGAAGATCTTTGGAACAAAATAGCCATCGCCAAGTTTTTCCTGCAGCTGCCGCCTGTTAAAATTGTATTCCCAAACCTTATAACATTCTTCCTCGCTCAGGTAACAGGTTTGCATGGGGTCAAAATGATCTTTACTTGCCCATAAGTTTGTTTTATTCCAAATACTGATTTCTTCATGCGCATTTGGTTTATATGGGTCAGAATCGGCTTGAGGATTTAAAACAAATAAACCCAGGTCCGCACAAAACTTTTCAACAAATTTGAAAGCTTCAGTCCCAAAAAATGCCGGCCGCATAAAATTGAGGTTGAATGAAAAATTCGTATCGTCAAAATCATCAATAGGTGTAATGTCCTCTTCTTCCGGCTGATTATCTGCATCGGGCTCGTTATAATCAAATGAAAAATATACCTCGGTGTCTTTATTTTCAAAAAACCATTGCGTGTTCCCTTCATTTGCCGCAACTAAATTGTTTGATAAATAATCAGAAATTTTATCGGTTGAAATTTCTTTGTCTTTTTGTTTATAGAAAAATAAATCGTAACTCATATTGGGTGATACAGTTTTGGGTGTAAAGGTTGGGTTTGTTATGCCAATATACAGCTATTAAGTTAACAGAAACAGAATGAAAAATAATATCGAACACTGAATTTCGAATATCCAACACAGAAGTTTTCATTCATTGTTCGAAATTGGATCTTCCCGCTCGCCCTTGTTGGTGTTCTCCTCCGTTCCGCCCTTGTTGGTGTTCTCCCCGCACTTTGTTGGAGTTGTCTCCAACAAACTCGTGAAGTGTTATTTTATTGTGTTGTCCAAATTCGCCAATCCTTTTTGATAAGGTTACCAACAAGTCAGTCATTATCAAAAGGCGTTTTTATAAGCGCACGTTTCCACAAGTACGCCGCCGGAACCGAAGTTGTTAGAGACAACTCCAACAACGGCTTGGGAACGGCTTTGGACGATAGCGTAATTACTTCTTTTCTGAGTAGGATCATTTTTTAAATATGACAATCCACAATTTTTACTTCGCAACCAAGGCGGTCTTCAAATTCGGCTATAACGCTATCTTTTAATTCGGGCCAGTTCCAGAAGGTAAAGCCCAGGTTGCTAAAGCCCCAGGTTGGTTCAATGTCATAGTCGTTAAGGTCGGCAACCTGGTTACATAGCGGGCAGGTTAGGCTGGGGTTGCCTTGGTCGTGAAAATCATTAAGGTCCCAGCCAGCTTCTAAAATATCATCGCCGCAATTGGGGCAAACAAAGCTATCGAGGCCATTTGCACCGGCATGAAAAACGGTATTTTCGGTAATTACTTCAAGGCCGCAAACAATCAGGCCGTAGGGGAGGTCTCCGGGCTCGTCAACCACAGCTTTGGCGTTTTTGCCAATAGGATAGCCAAGGCCCTTGCCCAAAATACAGTCGGTTTTTACCGGTTCCACAGCCCCGATACCAATGAGCCAGTCGACAATTGTTTTGGCTTTTATCAATCTATCGGGATATTGGGTAAGTTTAGGAACTATGGAGGTACTGTTATCGCTCATGAGGGTTTAAATTTAAACCAATATAAGAATTGTTATTTTGGGGTAAGGTAAAAAAAACAAAGTTCTCGTGTTCCCTTCCCGTCAGCAGAGCAGCTTCGGGCGAAAACGGCCAAAACGATGGTGGCATGTGCGGTTGCAGGGCATAGGAAGTTTTTGCGGTTGGGGGGCGTGAGCTTAAGGGCAAAATAAATCCAGCCCAGGTTTTGGCCGTTTTGCAGGGCAAAGGCCCGTGCGGCAAAAGCCTTTCTGCTGACAGCCTTTTTGGTTACTTTTGTGGCGACAAAAGTAACAGCCCTCCCGCGGCAATTGAGCGGGCCAATGTTGTCGGTTACAAACAAATAATGTTAGAACCCGTACCTACGGTTCTTTTTTTTCGAATGTTTGTTTTCAACGGCGATCCGTTCTACTTCGAACTGATATAACGGGAAATCCTGTTTACAGGTAGTCTCTACGAGGCAGAATGTCACAGATACTGATAAAAGGTGCTTCCCTCATACCACGGCCAGTCGTTAAATTCATAACCAACTTATTGCTTATCTTGGCAAACATCAATCATCATGTTGCACCAACCTTATTCAACTATGCCGGGAGCCTATCAATTAGAAAAATACCTGTTCACAGATGCCGACTTTGACACGATGAACTGGCACGACTGCCATGTCCATTCATTCTGTTTCAATGACGATGATGAACTATTGCTGGATATCGACTATATGTTTGAATGGGTACAACCAAAAAAGGGAAGTAAATATTATAAGTTTTGGATTGCTCCCTGCACCTTAATCTTCGAAAACGTTCAACAGGTTGAGTTTGAATTGGACGGCGGACAGCCCATTATAGATTTTATCCAAAGGGAAAACCCTCAAGCAACCATAGCTGCCGAATACCTGGGCAGGGAATTTGAATATGATTGGGATATGGTGATGGTTAACGGGGAGATGACCTTTAAGTCGGCAGGCTTTAAGCAATATGTTAGGCAGGCGCCAATTCTTATCCGCGAGCAAAAAATCGGGCTGAAAACCAGGGGCGGGATTTGCTTTGACAGGTTATCCATTCCGGAAATGAACCAAGAGCCAGGAATCAAGAGTTAATTGATTTGCTGCTAACCTGGCGTACGTGTCAACGATAAATTGATGGGTAGTCTTTAGCCCAAAGTCTTAAGTTCTAAGTCAAAAAAAGAAAAAAACAACAACTTTAGATTTACCACTTAGTACTGTCGACTTATTGCCGTAATATTTTGTTTTACTTAAAAAATGTTAACTACCAGTTGTGTACCACCCCGTACCAGGGTGTACCACCCCGTACCAGGGTGTACCAGGGCGTACCAGGGTGTACCAGGGCGTTTCAGGGTGCACCATGGCGTACCAGGGTGTTTCATCCCGTACCGGTACACACACCTTGCTGCTAAAAAAACGCCCCCAATCCTTCCCGCTTAGGCGATAGTAAATCCCTTTAGTTTATCGCGGAATATATCAATACTCGGTGGCCCCAATGGCAAAAGCATCGGCAGATGGGCGTTGGGTGCCATAATAGTCAAATTCTACGCCATATGATAAAACGTTTGCCCCGGCATTAATAAGCGGAGAGGAAGACAGTAAATGGAAATCATCGTCAGCATAATTTACAAATTGACATGCGCTTACATCGTTGGCTACATAATTATTTGAAGCCGTAAGCTTAACATAGCTGCTTTTTTTAATTATTGGAAGTACCAGGTCCGACTGGATAATTGCGTTGTTGATTACGGTGTTCATCGGGATAGTTTCGGAATTTAATTTTATACCACCCAACGCCGAACCAATGATGGTATTATTAATAAACTGGAAATTGGGCCCCGGCGTGTATCTGGAATCTGCAAAAATGCCATAAGCTTTTGAATTAATGATGTAGTTATTAAACACCAGGTTATCCCCAAGTCCCAGTACAATAATTCCGTTGCCGGGTGCATCCTTAATCACGTTGTTATAACATTTTCCTCCGGTACCTTCGCCAATTTGTATACCGTTATTTTGATAGGAGGCAAAAGGGCTTACCCCAGGTGTTTTAACCGTATTGTTATAAATTTCGCAGCCTAAAATAGCACTGCCAACCTGGATCCCTTCGGCGCCGGTAGAATCGGTTATATTTTTGTATAACTTAACATTCACCACATCGCCCGGCCAAACCTTACCGCAGGAAAGCGACACGCCGTTGGCATAAAACGAATTACCAACATAAAATCCTTCGCCACCTGTTTTGTGAACATAATTGTCATGAAGAATTACGTTTTGCATAGTGAAATGGCCGCGCCATGTTGTTTCATCACAAGTTGGATCTGTTTTGGCCATAATGCCTGCAAAGCCACTATTACGCACCTCCACATTCGCGATTTCAAAATCTGAGCTCAGGTTATCCATCGTCATGCCGATGTTGCCGCCATTGATATCAAACCCATACTCGGTATCGGGATCGCCATTTCCCAGTATCTTAAAATACTGGCAATTTTGTGTTTTAAAACCATATGAAGCAGTAACAGCGGTTGAAAAAGTTACTTTACCGCCCTTATTAATAATAACGATGGGGGCAGCCGCAGTCCCTTTAAAGTTTTTAAGCAGTAAAGCGCCTCTTTTACCGGCGGGGATACACACGGTTGATCCCGCTGGTATGTTAGTGCCGTCAACCATCCATTCAGAGGGCTGAATGGTATAGGTGCAGTCGGTAATAGCTAAAGACGAAAATTTGGCGTTCGTAACCGAAGGCGTGCTCAGCGGCCCGTCAATTTTATTTTTGGTACACATCGCGAACGATGACACAACTAACATACCGGCGATGGCACGTATCAGGTAACTTTTATTTTTCATGTATAAATTAAAAATGGGGCTTAAAATATACCAGATTCAAAGAATCATCCTATTTTAGGCATTCCTGGCTTTCAAAAGAAAGTTCTTATACGTGACATTTCGTGAATAGTTACCTGGATGCGGGCATCGGGATATCCATAACGGCAAAGGACTTAACGAAGCTAAACCTACTCCATCATTAGTCTTCTGATCAATTCGGCACTTTGGGCTTTGCCTTCTTCCAGCCTGTGGCTGAAAAAGGATTGTACTTCGTTGAAGTGTTTTTTGTAGCCCTCCATATCGCCGTAACCAATAATGGCCGACCATTCCCTTACTGCCGAGTGGAACTCCAGGTCATCGCCGCGGATGGTTTTATCGTAAAGGGCGGTTTCGATGGATTCTTCTAACAGTTCTTCGTTTTTAAACAGGTATTCGGCAATGCCAAGCCTCAGCCGGAAGGGCGGGGTTTGGCAAATGAGGTTATCATAAGGGTTTACCCCCAGGTGGTACCAGGCATCAACCATACTCAGGATACTCAGGTGCGAGTTGGGTTTCTGGTGATCGGCATGTTGCGATAGCGAAAACTCTTTCATCACGGTATCACTCAGCATAATAGGTTTGCGGCTTTCATGAAAAACAAAATCGCGTGCCTTATACAGCCGCTCCCTGAAGGTTTGCGCTTCTTCTTTGATCATCAACTTAAATAATTCCGACTCTGACTCCGAGTAGCGTTTTACCTGCTGGCGGGCGTACGGGTTTAAAATGGCCAGGCCTGCGTATACGTGCGCCTTATAGCTAAAAATACGCAGGGTGGTCAGTATCTTCACATTGTCTATACCGCCCAGGTACGATGCGTTTTCCCAGGGGAAAAAGCCCGCAGCTTTCCAGGCGGTGCCCATACTTTCAAAACCTACGTGCGTAACAGCCTGGGTATCGGCTACAATTTTATCGTGCTCGTGGTAATCGGCAATCTCCACAATGTCGCTCCCAATAGCTGTAAATAAATCGTACATACGCTGGTACGCATCCGCTTTGGCCCGGTGCGGAATCAGAATAAGTGTTTGCCCTTTGGGTTCAAAACCCGGCCCGTGCATGGCATGAAAAGTAATGATTTGCACATCGGCGGGCAGGTATTTTTCAAATATGGCTATTTCGGGGTGTTTTACCGACGTTTGGCCGGCCACAATAGCCCCGTACTTGGTGAGCGGGCCGCACTCGGCTACTACCTGTTCCAGTTTGTCGGCCTCAACCGAGTAAATAACCAGGTCGTTTGTGCGGGATACATCGCGCGCGCTATCCATTACAGTGATGCCAAAGGGGCTAAGTTCCTGTTCCAGCTTGTCGCGGTTTTCGGGTAAATCGCAGCCGCAAACGGTGTAACCTGCTTTTGCAAAAGCCTTTGCGTACAAACGCCCCATATCGCCCAACCCAATGATACCTATATTCATGCTGCTAATATAAGTATGAGTAGCAAAATTCCGTATGAAACCTTACATTAGCGATCAGAAACGTACAGGATAATAAAATAAAAACCATTAAAATCCTGTTTTGTTAATAACAGGTACCTAATTTTACATGATGAACAAGCATTCTATATTCCGTATCTCTGTTTTAATGGTCATAATTTTAGGCATCAGTTGTATGGGCTTTGCCCAGGATACTGTTAAAAAAGCTGCTGCTAAACCACCTGCCGTCAAACCTGCCATTGTAAAACCGGTGGTGAAATATGGCGCGGCCACACCCGCAGGTACTGCTAAACCTGCCATCACTCCCCCAAAATACAACTATCAACCCCGCCCTACAGCTGCCGATTCGGCCCTGGCCAAAGACAAAAGCCTGAACGGACAATATCAATACCTGTTAAGTAAATTATACCATTACCAACAGCCATTGGTATCGGCTTTATGGAAAAACTTACAGGATACTTTAAAAACGGAACGCCGTAACCTGAAAGAAGCCCAGGCTAAATTGGCCGCGCAAACACAGGATATTACCGGCCTTAAAACCGATGTGGCAACTAAAAGCCAAACCCTTTCCGAATCAAACGCCAAACGCGATGAGATAAAACTCGCGGGCATAAGCTTTACCAAAGCCACCTATAATTTAATGATGTGGGGCCTGGTAATTGTTTTTGGGCTAACGGCAGCCATCGTAATAGCCCGGTCGGGCGCACACAGCCGCGAAGCAAAGTACCGCATAAAATTGTACAACGAGCTTGATGAGGAATACAAAGCCTACAAAGTGAAATCCAACGAAAAAGAAAAGAAACTGGCCCGCGAGTTGCAAACCGAACGCAATAAGCTGGATGAGTTGCTGGGAAGGGGATAGGCCTTTAGATGTGCAGATTTCAAATTAACTGCGTTAAGGGCTGCGCCGTTTCAGATGTGCAGATGTTTTCTCATTGTTACGTCGAACTTGTTTTGGAATCCCACGTGCTAAACACTCATTAAGTAGGCAACCTTTCATATGGGATGCTGAAATAAATTCAGGATGACCTTTTCTTATAATTTCCTTTGATGAACAATACCCAACTTTTAACACTTATCACCCGCCTGCGGTCGGTGGCCGATGTGGGCTTGCTGTATGCCAAAAACGAATATGATATTGAACGCTATGCCGAGTTACAGCATATAGCAATTGAAATGCTGGATAATGTTACCGGTTGGGGCGAAGATGATATTAAGTTTAACTTCCCGATGCCGGATGATTACCCTACAGCTAAGGTTGATGTACGCGGGATGTTATTAAATGCCGAGGGTAAAATATTGCTGGCTAAGGAAAGCGCCGACGGCAAGTGGAGCCTGCCGGGTGGCTGGGCCGATGTAGGCTATAGCGCCAAAGAGGTAATTGTTAAAGAATTTGAAGAAGAAACTGGTTTAACGGTAGTTGCCGATAGATTATTGGCCGTATTTGACAAAAAAATGCACCCTCACCCACCGCAGCCCTTTTACGTTTACAAAATGGTGTTTCATTGCAAAGCGGTAACCAATGCCGTAAAACAAGGATTCGACATGCTGGATGTTGAATATTTTGACGTCGATAACTTACCCGAACTGTCAGAAGACAGGATATTGAAAAGCCAGATAGAATTGCTTTATCAAAAGATCATCAACGGGGATTTGGCGGCGGAGGTTGATTGATTCCGGATTATTAAGACTTACGAAGTTTCAAAAACTTCGTAAGTCTATGATCGACTATAAACTGCCGACTGCAAACCGCTTACTGCAAACTGCCCGGTGCCGGTGCCAGTTTAGGTAAAACCTTTTTGTTAGCAGGCAAAGCCTGGTATTTTTTATAAGCGTCATTAATGTAAGCCGTCATGCTTGGGGCATTGTTGTTTTTAAGGAAAGCATAGCTTGGACGATATAACGACATGAAGTTTTCCAACTCGGCACCCCGTAGCGGTATTACGCTTTTTACATAATCTACATTAAATGCTTCATCAATTTGCCTTTCTTCTTCTTCGCGTTTAAAATATCTTTTTAAACGTCGCGCATCTTTACCCTCTTTACTGAACCAGGTTGACGGAGACATTACAGATACCCTGCTTTTGGTGTAAACCTCGGGGTATTCTTTACGCGGATCGAAAGCTTCCCTGGTGGCACTTACATTTACCTGCCTTAAAGATATGGTTTGCGATATCATATCTATCCGTTTTGGTCTCATATCTGTAATGTACAAAGTGTCTGATACATAGCCAGGTGCATTAAATATCAGTGTATGGCCAGTTGCCGTGCGGATGCTGAAATTGCCGTTGTTATCAGTAATTGTGATCTGTTTGTTGGTGACATCTTTTACAAAAACGTTAGCCAGTTTTTCATTTTTGCTTTTTTCGTAAACCGATCCTTTTAACACATCCTGGGCTTGTATATGTGCAGATACAAATAGGCCAATTATCAATATTAGGTAGTTCGGTTTCATGGTAGTTGAATTATGCCGTAAAATAAACTTATTTTTTGAGCATATGGTTTTCAATTTAACATATTTAAATATGGATGGTGGTTTAATGACAAAGGGGTGAGAGATAAATATTTATTATCAAAATATTGACACCTGAAACGTTTCTCGTTACATTTGTAAATGATCATTAGCATTCGGCATAAAGGGTTGCGGCTATTTTTTGAAAAAGGGGATGCATCAAGGTTAAATGCTCAACACGTAAGTAAGATCAGATTAATCCTTACCCGTTTAAACGCTGCAAAAACTATAGCCGATATGAATGTTCCGGGATATGGACTACATCAGCTAAGCGGCGAATTGAAAGGCTTTTGGGCTGTAAAAGTTGATAAAAATTACCGGATTATATTTCAGTTTATTGCTGAAGACGCTTTTGAAGTTGATTATTTAGATTGTCATTAACAAGGAGAAAAAAAATGCAGATGTTTGACCCAGCCCACCCGGGCGAATTAATCCGTGAAACCCTTGAAGGGATAAGGGAAGAAACAGGAAAAAAATTAACAGTTGAGCAGGTTGCCACCGGCCTGGGAACAACCCGTAAAACATTGTCGGCTATAATTAATGGCAAACAGAGTATTAGTTCAGATATGGCATTGCGCCTGAGCGCAGCCTTTAATACAACACCTGAGTTTTGGCTGCACGCGCAGGAAAATTATGATCTGGCCCAGGCCCGCAAAAAGTTCGACATAAAAAAGGTTACTGTTTTTTGGCATCCGCAGGTCGCTTAAAAATTTCTGCCAAAAAAAAACCGCCTCATTTTCATGAAGCGGTTAATAGAATATATATTAGTTCTGTCCCGGTAATGGTTGGGCAGGTTTAATAACGGTTCACTTTAAAATCAGATATGCCACCATTCATGTGGATGTATATCTTGTTTTTGGCAGCATCAAAACCTGGGGTTTCATAGCTGTTATCATTCTTTTTGGTAAAGCCCTCAAATTCATTTGATGATAAACCTGTGTTGGCATTTATACTGCAAGCGGCATCTTTAGGCACATTAATAATAACCTCTGATACACCTGTAGATACCTCTACGTTGGTGCTTGCCAGCGGTGCGCCAAGCTTTACTTCAAATGAGGCTGCACCACCTTTTAAAGTTACACTTTTTATTTTAAATTTACTTAAATCGAAATCTAATTTTGTTGCACCTGTTTCAACATAAATGTCCCAGATGGGGTTCGGGTTTAGTTTGATATCTGCCAGGTTCGATTTGTTGTTATCAGAGTCAAAATGCCAGCCCTTATTGCCCTTCATTTTAAAGTTCAACACATACACAGAATCTTCTTTGTTGGCATTAAATTCATATTTGCCGTAAAATTCTTTTGTTTCTGCTTTAAATAGCTGGCTGGTGGTATCATTTAAAGTATAAGTAGTAGCACCTCCATTGATATTCAAGCGGGCAAATTTAGCATCGGCGGTGTAATCTTTATTAAAAACACTGCTGCCTTCAATTTTTGTCACGCCATGATCGGTGTTGGTGCTGTCGCTGTCATCGTTACTGTCGTTGTTGTCGTTATCATGGTCGTCGTCAAAGTTGATAAAAGTGCTGGGCCAAAAATGATAGCGGTTACCAAAGTTGCCAAACAGTAGCAGCGAGAATCCACCAATTATTACGGCCAGTTTTACTACAGTCGCCAAAGGCGACCGGTTACCTGCAAATACCAGGTTTACGCCGCCTATAATTAAAAATATAGGCCATAGGTAAAGTATATTCATCCATTGAAAATGGAAGATATGGAAGTTATGGAGCAGGAATATAGCTCCTATGCATACCAGGATTGTTCCGGGAATAAGTCTGTCGGTTTTCATGGTTATATAGTTGGAGGAGTGTTATTAAAATTATCGTCTTTTTTCTCTTCTGTATTCAGCGGTTGTTCAGTTGCATTTACTTCGGGCTCAGCAGTTGTATTCTGCCAGCCTTCTTTTTCCCATGGCTGCCTTTTTTGTCCGGATACTATCATCGCTAAGCCGCCAACTACCAGGATTGCGGGCCATAGCCTTGCCACGTGCCAGAAACGAAAGATGCCCAATTCATGAAACAGGAAAACTGCCCCAAAAAATATAAGGATGCAGCCAAAAATGATACCGGCTGGTGTTGACGTTTTTTTAGGGAACGCAGGTTCAAAAGGAGTGCCCGGATTTGCAGGTGCGTTGGCGTCAAAAGGGGTAAAAGGCTGTTGCGGCGGTACCCGATAATCAACATTGGGGTTAAAGTAGCCTGCACCTTTGTTCGGTATAACTATCCACAATACAATATAAGCCATAAAGCCGGTTCCCATAAATATAAAGGTGAGTACAAATAGTGCGCGTATAATAGCAACATCCATATCAAAGTACTCGGCCAGGCCGGCGCAAACGCCGCCTATTTTCTTCCGGTATTCATCCCGGTAAAGTTTCTTTTCCATAATTTTATTTAAATATCGTTCAGTTGTGATTGTTTGATGATATAAAGGTATATATGGTGGCTCAAAACGCCTATATATTATAGGTTAGCAGGGTCAACAAGTCGGTGAACTGCCGTGTTTCAGCGGTGAAAAAGTTCTAAGTCCGAAGTCTTGAGTCGTAAGTCTCAAGCTCTAAGTCTTAAATCAGGGAGAAGAACTTTTAACCTTCAACTCAAAACTTCAGACTTAAGAGCTACAATTGGCCTGGCGCAGGTTTAATGATAATCTCATCCACATTGGCCCCGGGGCTCATCCTGTAAATATTGATGATTGCCGATGATATGTCTTCGGGCAAAACCATGGTATTTTTATCCACCACGGCATCCTTCCATGAATCTGTCAGGGTTGATCCGGGAATTATTGCCGTTACTTTTACGCCATGCTCCTGCGTTTCAAGCCTCATTATTTTTGTTAAACCCAGTAGCGCGTATTTGGTTATGCTATAGCTGCCGGCCTGTACAACGGGGTTTAATGCAGCTACCGAGCAGATGTTAAAAAAATGTCCCTTATGTGCCGTTATCATGGTTTTGCCAAAAAAACGATAAAGTTCATAAGTTGGCATCAGGTTGGTTTTTAGCTGTTTATCAAATGTGTCATCTGCATCGTCCAATATGCTCGATGGGATAAAAGTGCCCAGGTTGTTTACCACCACATCAATAAAACCGAGTTCCTGCTGCGCGGCGGTGGCGAAGGCTAATAATTGGGCCTTATTGCTTCCATCTGCAACCTTTGCAAAAACTTTAATACCAGGGTTTGACCTGTTAAGCAGGTCTGCGAATTCAAATAATTCTTTTTCATTTCGTGAACAAATTGCCACGTTTAATCCTTCATTGGCGAAGGCTACGGCAATGGCGCGGCCCATGCCTTTTGTTGAACCGGTGATGAGGGCATTTTTCATGATGGCGTACTATATTTTTTTAGTTAAATGTTCGTTATTGCAGCGTCCGGGTTAGTGGCACCGCTTTTATTTGCTTTTGTTAAAGCTTTACGGCGCTAATTTACGTAAGCCATATTAATAGCTTGCAAAAAGCGCCTATTTTAGGCAATTAAACAATAGCGGCTGGGATGCTAAATTTAAAAATGTAATTTTATCCAATTTTTAACATATACCTATGATTCAAAGTTTAGGCAGATATATACTTTTATTACGTTTAAGTTTTCGAAAACCCGAAAAATTTTCGGTGTACTGGGCCGAAGTAATGCGCGAAATGGTTTCGGCCGGCATCGGTTCTTTGGGCATCATCATGATCATCTCGGTTTTTATTGGTGCAGCTGTAACTATTCAAACTGCTTTTCAATTAATCAGCCCTTTAATCCCCAAATCGGTTGTGGGGGGTATCACCCGCGATAGTATGATTTTGGAATTTAGCCCTACTATATCATCGCTGGTACTGGCCGGCCGCATTGGCTCAAGCATGGCATCGCAAATAGGTACCATGCGCGTTACCGAACAGATAGACGCTTTAGAGATCATGGGGGTAAATGCTCCCGGTTATCTGATATCGCCCAAGGTAATTGCGGGTGTTACCATGTTTCCATTATTGGTAATTGTATCTATATTATTGGGCTTTATTGGTGGTTACGTTGCCTGCTTTACATCAAGCGAGGTGACTACTGATGATTTCCTGATTGGTTTGCCTGATGGCTTTAACACGGTAATTATTACCGTATGCATGGTTAAGGCAGTTGTGTTTGGCTTTATTATTACTACCATATGCAGTTACCAGGGCTTTTATACATCGGGCGGCGCGCTTGAGGTAGGCCAGGCTGCAACTCGCGGGGTTGTATTTAGCTGCGTAATGATACTCATGTTCGATTTAATTATCTCCCGCCTCTTCTTATGATAGAAATACAAGACATCTATAAAAAATTCGGAGAAAATGAAGTACTTAAAGGCATCAGCTCCACTTTTGAACCTGGCATTAATAACCTTATAATAGGCGGATCGGGATCGGGGAAAACAACACTATTGAAATGTATAGTCGGTCTGCACGAACCAAGCAAGGGCGATGTGCTTTTTAACGGCGAAAACTTTACCGATATGGGTTTTGAGCAGCGTGTGCCAATCCGCACACACATAGGCATGCTTTTTCAAAACTCGGCTTTGTTTGATAGTATGACTGTGGAGCAAAACATCATGTTCCCCCTTAATCTGTTCACCAATCAATCAAAGGCCGAAAAACGCGACCGCGCCAATTTTTGCCTGGAGCGTGTTAATCTTGCCGGTAAAAACAAGCTTTACCCATCCGAACTTTCGGGCGGTATGAAAAAGCGTGTGGGTATTGCCCGCGCTATATCCATGCAACCCAAATACCTTTTTGTTGATGAGCCAAACTCGGGCCTCGACCCGGTAACTTCTATCCTGATAGATGACCTGATAAGCGAGCTTACCGTAGAGTATAACATGACCACGGTTGTAGTAACCCACGACATGAACTCTGTAATGGGTATAGGCGACCATATTGTTTTCCTGCACCAGGGTAAAAAATGGTGGGAGGGAAGCAACAAGGAAATTGCCCACACCGACAACAAAGAACTTAACGACTTTGTATTTGCCAGCCGGTTTATGCGGGCAGCGAAGGCGAAATTATAAGCGAGTATCAAGTAGTTAGTATCAAGTATCAAGATTTTTTGATGGTTAGTTCGAATTAATTGCCAATATACAATCTTTAAAAACGATACAAGCGCAGGTGCGTTGATACTTGATAATAGAAAAGATATGCACAATTTTAAAGAACTAAAGGTTTGGAAAGCAGGCATAGAGATATCGAAGATTACCTTTCAATTGTGTAGAGCGTTTCCATCCGAAGAAAAATATGGGTTGATTTCACAAATGGTTCGTGCAGGCATTTCTATCCCCTCAAATTGCCGAAGGATGCGGCAGAAAATCAAATAAGGAATTATATCAGTTTTTAA
This sequence comes from Mucilaginibacter sediminis, assembly GCF_051903035.1. Lineage (NCBI taxonomy): Bacteria > Pseudomonadati > Bacteroidota > Sphingobacteriia > Sphingobacteriales > Sphingobacteriaceae > Mucilaginibacter > Mucilaginibacter sediminis. The sequence goes on along the minus strand of NZ_CP170602.1, from coordinate 3,528,293 downwards.
GTATTGCCTTAGGTTCATCCTTTGAATTGGAAACACAATTTATAGTTGCCAAAGAATTTGGTTATATCACCCAAGAAACATTAGATGCTGTCTGTATTCAGATCACCGAGATTCAAAAGATGATATACGGTTTTCAAAAAAGCCTCAACGTTTAGTTAGTATCGAGCCGCAAGTACAAGATTTTGATCGGATTGGCCATGAAGCGATTCAGTATTCAAATCTCTTATCCAAAAAAAGATACTAAATTTGCGCCAAACAAGTGTAGCTGTCTTGATACTAAAAAAGTAATTTGCGCCAGACGAGTGCAGTAGTCTTGATACTTGATACTAACTACTTGATACTAAAAAAGATAATTTTCGCCACACAAGTGCAGCGGTCTTGATACTTGATACTAACTACTTGATACTAAAAAAGAATGATTCAACTACTTACCCCAACGCACTGGAAAGATTACGAGCTGATTGATTGCGGCGATTTTGAAAAGCTGGAGCGTTTTGGGAATATTATATTAATACGCCCCGAGCCGCAGGCGGTTTGGAGCAAAGGCTTGCCTGCTTCTGAGTGGCAGCGCTTACACCATATCAAATTTAAAGGTCGGTCGGCAACCGCAGGCGACTGGGTGAAAAAAGACCAGAAAACGCCCGACCGCTGGCACATTGAATATAAGAACAATGATGCAGCCATTAAATTCCGCCTGGGTTTAACCTCGTTTAAACATTTGGGTATTTTTCCTGAGCAGGCGGTTAACTGGGATTACATAACCCAAAACATTAAGCGTTTTAAAACCCCGCAGCCCAAAGTACTTAACCTGTTTGCTTATACAGGCGGGGCTTCGCTGATAGCGCAGGCTGCCGGTGCGGATACCACACACGTGGACTCAATTAAACAGGTAGTTACCTGGGCCAATGAAAACCAGGAAATATCGGGCTTGAGCAATATCCGCTGGGTGGTTGAGGATGCACTTAAATTTGTAAAGCGCGAGTTAAAACGTGGCAAAAAATACAATGGCATTATCCTTGACCCGCCTGCTTACGGCAATGGCCCTAACGGCGAAAAGTGGAAACTGGAAGATAACATAAATGAGATGATGGCCGATGTGATGCAGTTACTTGATCCTGAAGAGCATTTCCTGATCCTGAATACTTATTCGCTTGGTTTTTCATCAGTAATTATAGAAAACCTGATCAAAAGTGCTTTTCCCAAAGTTCAAAACCTTGAAATTGGTGAGCTTTACCTGCAGGCCACCGCTGGGGCAAAACTACCACTTGGAGTTTTTGGAAAGTTTCATAAACTTAAAGGTAATTAATTATCAATATTTATATTTGCCGCAAACTAAAGCGGCTTTTATTGCTTTATAAGTAGCTGAAAATTAGTTTGCATTTACAATACATCTTACATACACCTGCCATTTACCGAACTTCAAAAGACACATGAAATTAAAAAACGTCCTACTATCTGCCACCCTGCTCTTATCGTCTATTATACTATTACCGGGCTGTTCGCAAAACGACAAAACCGGAAAAACCGATAGTAAGAAAGCCGCCGCTAAAACCGATGCGGCCAAAGCCGAGGCTGCGGATACCCTCAGCATAAAAAAATCAGATTATCCGCCGATTGATAAAAAATTGTACGATTCGCTAATGAAATTCAATGCTCATGGCGATACTACAGGCAGGTGGCCGGTAAAAAACACACCATACCCTATAGGCGGTGCTATTTTGCCATTTAAACGTGTAGTAGCTTTTTATGGCAACTTATATAGCAAAAAGATGGGTATTTTGGGCGAATTACCTCCAAATGAAATGCTTGCCAAATTAAAAGGTGAAGTAAAACATTGGGAAAAGGCCGATCCTAAAACACCGGTGCAGCCAGCTTTACACTACATCGCAGTAGTAGCACAGGGCGATGGAGGTAAAGATGGTAAATTCCGCTACCGGATGCCGTTTAAACAAATTGACAGTGTGTTGGTATTGGCAAAAAAAGCCCATGCCATTGTATTTTTAGATGTGCAGGTTGCTTTAAGCAATATACAGGCCGAGTTGCCTTTATTAGATAAATACCTGGCTATGCCACAGGTTCATTTTGGTATGGACCCTGAGTTTTCGATGAAAGATGGCAGCAAGCCTGGCCGTAAAATCGGGACTTATGACGCGGCAGATATCAACTTCGTATCAGACCACCTGGCAAAAATTGTGAAGAAAAACGGCCTGCCTGCAAAAATTTTAATAGTTCACCGCTTTACCAAAAAGATGGTGACCAATTACAAAAATATCAAGTTACATCCCGAAGTGCAGCTGGTAATGGATATGGACGGCTGGGGCGAACCTGATTTGAAAACGGGTACGTACCGTTATTTTATTAACCAGGAGCCAGTACAGTTTACAGGCTTTAAATTGTTTTACAAAAACGATATCAAAAAAGCCCCTCACCACATGTTAACACCAGAGGAGGTTTTATCAAGATATAAACCGTATCCTATTTATATTCAGTATCAATAGGTTGTAAGTGTGACGTTTTACGTTGTACGTTTTATGTAGTACGTTACACAGTAAGCAATACAAAACCCGTAAACCCATCAGTTTACGGGTTTTGTATTATATATATTTGCTGTTAATAACGTACGACGTACAACATAAAACGTACAACTTTTTACTTATTAAACTATTATGATCAAATGGGGCATTATTGGCTGCGGACGGATAGCCCAACGGTTTATGCAGGGCTTTGCGGCGGTTGATGGCGTGGCGTTGATGGCATCTTACTCAAGGCGTGCTGTTACGGTTGATGACTTTGTAAGCAAGTATGGCGGTGTGGCCTGTTATAGTATTGACGATTTGCTGGCAAGTGATATCGATGCCGTTTATATTGCAACGCTGCCGGATAGCCACGCAGCATACAGCATTGCTGCCCTTAAGGCAGGGAAGCATGTGCTTTGCGAGAAACCAGCCACTGTAAACTTAGCCGAACTTGATGAGGTTTTAGATGTGGTTAAGGCAACAGGCTTATTATTTATGGAGGGAATGAAACCGCCCTTCTATCCTTTATATACCAAGCTGAAAGAATACCTGGCAACAGATCCCATTGGGGCGGCCGGTTATGTAAGAGCCGGGTCGGCTGTTGCCGATTGCCCGCCCGATCATCCAAATTACAGTCTCGAACTTGTTGGCGGCAGCTTGATGGGTATAGGTATTTATGAAGCTTTTTTGGCGATAGACTGGCTTGGCGATTTGCAGGATGTACAAACCATGGGGCGATTTGGGCAAACGGGTATTGATATGTTTGCCATATTCCAGACGATGCATAAAGGCGGGTATTCACAGTTGTATGCGGGTTTCGATTTGCATGGTAAGGGCGATGCGCTGATAGCTGGTCCGCTTGGCCACGTAACCATTCACAAAAACTGGTGGAACCCGGCGAGGGCTACCATTGATTATTTGGATGGCCGTTCGGTTGAAATTAATGAACCTTTTACTGCGGGAGGTTTGAACTACGAACTGGAACACTTTTGTAATTTGATACGGAGCGGACTAACAGAAAGCCCGATCATCCCACATCAAGTGTCGCGCCAGATGATTGATATGATAAATAAGGCAAGGGCGCAGGTGGGGTTGAAATATCCTTGTGAAAAATAGAGTCAAGAGTTAAGAATGAAGACTTTAAGCCGTGTCCCAACTGTCGCGGGGTTTTAAACCGTGACCAACCTGGTTTCAGCTTTCAGCTGAACCGCGAAGCCACAGGCTTCGGCCAGGTTTACCCACGAGTTACGCTACGCTAACCTCGCGGGAGATAAGGTTAACATAACTTAACACATTTTAGATGTATTTTTTATAAATAATTGATAATCAATATTTTGTATTTTATCATGGTTAACACTGTACTGATCGCGCAACTTAGGCGCATCCAACTATTTGTGCGGGTTGTTGGCCAACACGGGTACGTTTGATACCTCAATCATTTAACAAGTATCATGCAATAAAAACAATGTATCGTTTGATGCTTATATATTCCCGACGCTATAAGCTTATTCCGTTAGCGCTAACTGTCGTGGAGGGTAACCCGTGACCAAGATTGTTTCAGCTTTCAGCTGAACCGCGAAGCCACAGGCTTCGGCCAGATTTACCCACGAGTTACGCTGCGCTAACCTCGCGGGAGATTAAAATTTATTTGAATTCAGCACCGGGTTTTGGCTGGCATTTACCTGGTAGGTATAAATAGCGTTTTGCTCATCAATCTCCACTATCCGGTATCCCTTATAGTCGGTACCCCAGTTGCCGCCAATATGGGAGTCGAAAAAATGCGGGAATTTGTTGCCCGTGTAACGCACGCCATCCAGTAAATGATCGTGCCCGTGAAAAGCGGCTTTTACGTTGGGATATTTATGAAGTAATTCGATAGTTTCGGGGCAATCCACAAACACATCGTTTTTATTCCAGTTTATCGGCGGGATATGTAGCACCACCAGCACAATTTTTTTATCGGTAAACTTATCAAGGGCGGCTTTTATAAATACGTTGTCGGGGCAAATGTAGGTTCCCTTAGTATCGGCAGTATTGGCCAGTACAAAACCAATATCGCCAAACTCAATGGTGTACTTATCCTCGTAACCAAAACTGTTTTTCCAAACCGAGGCATCGGCAAAATCATGGTTGCCCGGGATGGTATGATAGGGCACACTCAATTTATCAAAATATTGTGATTTAATTTCGGGCAGCAGGTCGGGTCGGTTATGCACCAAATCGCCGTTTATAATCACCATATCCAAATGATTTTTATCGTGATCCTGGTTTAGCCATCTAACCATATTGCCCGTGTTGGTGGCAAAATCAGTGCCGGGCTGGCCGTAGTGAATGTCGGACACGAGAGCGAAGCGCAGTTTAAGTTTGCTATTACGCTTGCGCAGATAGCTGCCGTCTGTATTGGCGAATGAGTTAACGGCCGGTAATAAAGTTAAAGCCGCCATGCCTGTAAGGCTTGTGCCTATGAAGTTTCTGCGTGTGCTCATTTAATGAATGTTGAATTTGAAAATTTTTAGATAATGATGTTCTCCCTTGAATCTATTTCACAATCACCCAACGGTTAACCGTATTCAATTCGCCTTCAATAGCAACTTTGTAGAAGTTAGACGGCATGTTTTTTACATCGATTAAAGCATGTTCGGTAGTAACCGGGACTTCAGCCAATAATTTATATTCATCGGCTTTGCCTTCTTTATAATTATTGGCGGCGGCTACCCATATTTTTACTTTGCCTTTGCCGTCCATGGCTTTCCAGCTTACATCAAGCAAACCCTGAACTAAATTGGCTTCGGGCTGGGCCACAGATACCGCGCCGATGAGCGAAATTCCATCTGCCTCGCGCAATTGTGCTTCAGGGACTTTTACATTTAAAAAGCTATTGATGGATGGGGTAATATCCACAATACCGGGTGTATAATACTTAGCGTAATTGTTTAAAGGCCTGTAGCTGGTTACCATCCAGGTGCTGCGCTGGCGGGTGCTTTGGCCGCCATGGCCTTTACCGGTTTGCTCATCGCGGCCATGGTCGGTAGTTACAAATATCACCCAGTCCTCTTTAAAGTTTTTTTGGCGATATTGCATAGCCTGCCAAATGCGGCCAACCTGGGCATCCATTTTTTCTATCGCGTCATAATATTGCGGGCTATCGCCATAACGGTGGCCCATATCATCGGTGTATTCCAGGTATACCCATGACAAATCGGGCGCTTTATCTTTAATACAAGTTGCTGCCGATGATGCTACCTGCTCGTCTATCAGGTGCATGTAATTACCGGCTTTATCGTGCGGGAATTTAACGGTATCCAATTCGTAGCCATCGTAAGCGTAATCCGGGTGGATGTTGCCGGCGGCGGGCAGGTTATCACCAATGAGTTTGGTGCGGTTATCTGTCCAGCTTGAAAATATGGCGGTTTTTTTACTGGGATATGCGTTTTTAAACATCCGGAAAATGTCCCAGTAATTGTAGTTGGGCGCTTTAATATCGTTGCCCCAAACATTGTGTTTATTAACCCACGTAGCGGTAAGCAGGCTGTTATAGCCGTTGGCAGATATGGTTGGCGTTTGTGAATAGCCGCCTTTTTCGCCTCCAACATGAGCCCGTAAATAAGCCCCCTGCGCGGCTATTAGTTTAAGATTGGGTGTGTTTAGTTTTTCGATAACATCGGCCGGAATGCCATCAGCAATAATAAATACAGCTTTTTTAACACGCGTTTGGGCGTTTAAAGTAATGGTTGCCAGGCAAAGCAGGCTGAGGAATAATATTGGAGTACGCTTTTGCATTATAATATATTAATGTGCTAAGCTAAGATGAAGAAAAAACCGCTGAGTTAATAAATTGTTATGTTTTGGCTCAACATAAACGCCTGGCATGGTACAATTGCCTTTTTCTTTACCTTTACGTCATCAATGACCCCCGGCAATAGCACAACCCAAACAAAATGGCTTTACCTGTTTATAGGTACAGCAGTTGCTATGAATTTTACCGGGCTGTTTACCACTATCATGGGCCCCGACCCAAGCCTTTATGCAACCATCGCCAAAAATATGGTGCTACGTAATGATTACGCTGACCTGTATGCCTGGGGTACCGACTGGCTGGATAAGCCGCATTTTCCGTTTTGGATAATTGCTCTTTTTTTTAAATGTTTTGGTTTTAAAACATGGGCCTATAAGTTACCTGCCATATTGTTTATGATGATGGGAGCAGTTTATACCTACTATTTGGCAAAAGCATTATACAATAAACAGATTGCGTTGTGGGCGGTGCCGATATTACTTACCGCGCAGCATATCATCCTATCCAATACCGATGTACGGGCCGAAGCTTATTTAACCGGGCTCATTATTGCATCTGTATATCATTTTTATAAGGCACAAAGCGGCAATAGCATCTGGCACCTGCTGCTGGCCTGTTTGTTTACAGCCTGCGCGGTGATGACAAAAGGGATGTTTGCCCTAATCACCATTGGTGGCGCTATTGTTGGGCATCTGCTTATTACCCGGCAATGGAAACAGCTGTTTCACTGGCGATGGTTGTTGGCGATAGTGCTCGTGCTTATTTTTATTTTGCCCGAGATATGGTGCCTGTACCAACAGTTTGACCTGCATCCCGAAAAGGTTGTATTTGGCCATACCGGTGTATCGGGAGTTAAGTTCTTTTTTTGGGATAGCCAGTTTGGTAGGTTTTTTAATACCGGGCCGATTAAAGGAAGTGGCGATCCATCGTTTTTTATTCATACAACGCTTTGGGCCTTTTTGCCCTGGTCGCTCTTGCTGTTTGTAGCTGTATTCCAGTTCATCAAAAAAGGGGCAAAAAATGTGCAGGCACACGAGTGGTATTGTATCTGTGGGGCTTTACTTACGTTTTTACTATTTTCGGCATCACAATTCCAGCTACCGCATTACCTGAATATTGTATTCCCTTTTTTTGCCATCATTACCGCCCAATATCTTTATGGCCTCGCATCACCTAAAAACACTAAGGCTGTACAAGTCACCCAAACGGTGGTTATAACAATCATGCTGATTATTATAAGCGCTTTAGGCTACTTTTTTAGGCCATCGGCCTTTAACTGGCTAACTGGGGCTATTATTTTGATGTTTGTGCTGTTACTATTGTTTTTGCCCGGCCGCATTTCCACAGGCATGCAGCAAACCATTTTTAAAACAGCACTGGCATCATTTATTGTAAACCTATTTTTAAACCTGTGCTTTTACCCTGCCTTACTGCTTTACCAGGGCGGCAGCGAGGCGGCTATCTACATCAACCATAATAACCCGGACAAACTGCCCGTATATGTAGCTGCCGGCCAGTTTCATGATGATTTCAACTTTTACCTGGACGCTTCTTTTAAAGAAACCAACCCGGAAAATATGGTTAACCTCCCTAATCAGGCAATACTGTATGCCGATGCAGGCTTGTTGAAAGAGTATGTTAAGAAAGGGTTTAATGTAAAGCCACTAAAGATCTTTAAAAGTTACGCAATTACCCACCTGGCCCCGGCATTTTTAAACAAGGCAACCCGCGATAAGGAATTATACGATATGGAGGTAGCCATCATTCAATCGCCAAAAAAATAAAGCAGGTGTAACGTTTAGGGGATAGTTTATCGTAATGTAGATATAAACCTATCATTATGATCCGTAAAACACTTACCATCCTAAGCTTATCACTCGTTGTAATTACCGGCTGTAAGAAAATTGACAGCAAACCCGACAACGGTAAAGACCTTGTATTGACCGCTACAGAGCAGCAAAAGGTTGCTGCGGATAATGCTTTTACCCTTAAATTATTTAAGGCTGCTTTAAATATTAACGGCAATGATAACCTTTTTATATCTCCGTTAAGCGTGAGCATGGCCATAGGTATGACCAGTAGCGGCGCAGCTGGTCAAACCCTGCATGATATCCGCAACACGATGGATTTTAACAATTTTACGGAAGACCAAGTAAATAGTTATTACCACAAAATGATAACCGAGCTGCCGCAACTCGACTCAAAAACCACATTGAAATTTGCCAACTCCATTTGGTATGCCAATAACTTTACCCCGGTGCCTGCATTTTTGCAAACAAATTCTGCTAATTACAACGCCAGGATAGAGTCTGTCGATTTTAAGAATGCAGGCACAAAAGATATTATCAATAATTGGGTAAGTAACGCCACCGACGGTAAGATAGCTAAGATTATAGATAAATCGACGGATGGTGCAATAATGTACCTTATCAACGCCATTTATTTCAAAGGTAGCTGGGCAAACAAATTTGATGCGGCTAAAACCCAGAAAAGTGTTTTTTACCTGCCTTCAGGCAGCACTGTGCAGGCCGATTTCATGAATCAAACTGATGTGCCTTTAAATACCAATATTGTTAACGATGCCCGGGTGTTGGAATTACCTTATAACAATAAGAAATTTAGTATGGTAATAGTAACACCAACTTCTCAGTCGGTACAGGAATATGCAGCCGGCCTCGATTCTGCCAAATGGCAAAGCCTGATGACTGGTTTGTCCGGAAGTTATGTTGATGTAAGCATGCCCAAATTTAAGTTTAGTTATGATAAGGAGCTAAAGGATGTTTTATCAACGCTGGGTATGGCCAATGCATTTAGCGACCTTGCCGATTTTACCCGGATAAATGCTGGCGGTGGCCTCACCATTACCGAAGTAAAACATAAAGCTTATATTGAAGTAGATGAAGAAGGCACAACTGCTGCTGCCGTAACTTCGGTAACTATTGGCCCTACTGCTGTTTTGCCTTACAACTTTAAATTAGATCACCCCTTTATTTTTGCTATTCGCGAAATGAAAACCGGACTGGTATTGTTTACGGGAGTTATAAATGACCCTACAAAATAGAGTCACAAGTACTTAGTCTCAGGTTCTAAGCCAAAAAAGACAAGGAATTTAACTTTTGACTCAAGACTTAGTACTATTAACTTAAAAGTATCTAAAACAGAGTATAACCAATTACTTTGCCTTATTAATTTCGGCGATTGCATCATCAATTGCGCTTGCCGATGCTGTATCGTTTAACCCAGCCCTTTGTGTTTTTAACTTGGTTAATACAGCTATAATTTGAGGGCCAACGTACTTTTTAAATTCAACGCCCAGTTTTTTTATCTCGGTAATCCCCTGCAGTGCATGTTCCTGGCTTTTTATCCTGCCTATGTAAGCAGCAAATTTGTCGGTAAGCTTATACCGTGATTCCTGGAAACGACTCATATAAAACGTGAATATATAGTCCCATTTGTCGTCCCCGGCATTTGCTGTATAAACGGTGAACAGGGCGTTGGTTAAATCTCCTTCATTATCTTTTTCATACAGTGGTGCCAACGTCATAGCCTCGGTGGGGTTTATCTGGTTTATCGCCCACAAAGCGGCACCCTGTACGGTGTACGACTGGCTTTTTAACGCTTGCTTTAATAGTTCAAGGTCGGTGGGTTTTCTATATTTCCCCAAAAGCACAATGGCTTGTGCCTGTGCCAACGGGTTGTCGTCTTTTTGGGCAATGTCAGCAATCAATGGGTACGCCGCAGTGCGGATGGTATCGTTGTCCATGTTTAAAGCCCGCAGGGCTTTAAGGCGTAAACCAAAGTATTTGTCTTTTAAAGCACCAAGTAATATCTTTTGGCCTAACGGTGTTTTTTGCGACGATGTTGCCGCTTCAATAGCCTCGTAACGATCAAGATATAAAGGAGCCTGTTGGTATTGAAATGCATACTCTTCCAGTGTTTTATGATCGGTTTTTTTGGCAAGCAACAGCTTGTCGCCATCAACGTTTACCAGGTCGGGTTTTAACGGTAGGGTGAAAGTTAAGGTATCTGCCTTACTGCGCATCCAAACCTGGTGACGTTCTTTTTTGCCAGCTACGTAAATATCTACCGCAAACGGAAATGTGAAAATTTGCCCGCTTTGGGTTTGTTGCAGGTATATGCTTTGTTTTTTACTGGTTTCATCCCAACTATAGCTAATGTTTAGTTCGGGGTGCCCGGCGCCGTAATACCATTGGTTAAAAAAACAGTTCAAATCAAGTCCGCTGGCCTCCTCCATAGCCAGGCGAAGTTGTTGGGCTTCTGCACTTTTAAATGCATTTGTTGTCAGGTAAATGTTCAGTCCCTTGTAAAAAGCATCGTTCCCCAAATAATGGCGCAGCATATTCAGTATACGGCCACCTTTTTGGTAGGTAACGCCATCAAATACATCCTGGCTATCGTTGTAATAAAAACGCACCAGGTTTTTTGTGGCATTTTGCGTGCTGCCCAGGTAGCCCTGTAAACCCTCCTGGATATGTTCGTCGGCAGCATCCTGTCCGTAGCGGTGTTCGGCCCAAAGTATTTCGCCCAGGTCGGCAAATGATTCATTGAGGGTGAGGTTGCTCCAGCTTTCGGTAGTTACATAATCGCCAAACCATTGGTGAAACAGTTCGTGGATGCTGCCAAAATCGTTATGAATCCGGTCAACCAGTTCGCGTTTGGTGGCCTGGGCGCCTTCGCCGGTCACCATTGCCGTTGTGTTTTCCATGGCTCCGCTTACATAGTCGCGCACGGTAATTTGCGCGTATTTATTCCAGGGATAATCCACCCCGGTAATTTTCGAAAAAAAGCTCATGGCATCCGGCGTAAAGCCAAAAATATCTTTTGCGTAAGGCGCATACTTAGGCTCAACATAGTAGCTTACCTCTTTGCCGTGCCAACTGTCTTTGTAAATCGCGAAATCGCCCACGGCCATCATAAACAGGTAAGGTGCATTGGGCAGTTCCATTTTCCAGGTATCGGTGCGGGTTTTGTCGGCGTTGATTTTTTGTGATGCAAGCCTGCCATTTGATAGGGTGACATATTTTGCAGGAACGGTCATGGCTATTTCGCTGGTTGTTTTTTGATTGGGTTTATCAATGGTAGGGAACCAGACCGATGAGCTTTCCGGCTCGCCTTCTGTCCATACTTGGGTTGGCTTATTTTTTTCTGTTCCATCGGGGTTAATAAAGTACAGGCCTTTCCCGTGTTTACGCGAGGTTTTTAACTCGTTTGGTTTAGCGGTGTAGTCTATGAATAGCGTGTAGCTTTCGTTGTTATGGTAAACCCTATCTAATTTAATGGCAACGGTAAGGCTGTCGTAACTAAATTTAAGAGGATAGTTTTTGCCATTTTTTGCAACCGAAATATTCTTCAAATCCATCCCCTTGGCATCCAGCCTTAATGTATCGGTTGGGTAAAAGTGAGGTTTTAGCGTAAGCCACTCTTTACCGTATAGGTAGCGTTTTTTATAATCAAAACTTACAGCCAGTTTGGTATGTACCATGTCATTGATCTTAGCCGGGGTTTCCTGGTAGGTATTTGCTATTGGGTTTGCAGACTTTTCCTGGGCAAATACCCGGTTAAAAGCGCCAACGTTAGCTAAACCGGCGCAAAACAGCAAGGTTACAAAAAGCTTTTTCATATTCATTCGATTTGATACGAACAAATATATGATATTGTATAGTACTATTTATAACATAGTACTATTTATTAGTAATTTAACTCATTATGTTATTGCGGTAACATAAATGGTTGGTAAATTCAATTTAAAACACTTAAATTTGTACTTAATTAAGTACTTAAACTATGGAGGTTTTAAATTATACAGAGTTTCGGAAAAACCTTGCCCGGAATTTGGATAAAGTGAATGACGATGCCGAGGTTGTTATTGTATCGCGCAGCAAAGGGAAAAACGTTGTGGTTATTGGTTTGGATGAATACAATGCCATAACCGAAACATTACATATTGTTAAAAGTGAAGCTAACAGGAAACGTTTACAGGATGCTATTGACGAAATGGATAGCGGAGCCTTTTATCAGCACAAATTAATAGAGGATTAACTTGGAATTGGTTTGGCAAACCCAAGGCTGGGACGATTACTTGCATTGGCAGCAAGCCGATAAAAAGGTGCTGGAGCGAATTAACGCTCTTATTAAAGAATGCTTGCGTTCGCCATTTAAGGGAATAGGAAAACCTGAGCCGCTAAAAGGAAACTTTGCTGGCTGCTGGAGCCGCAGGATAACCGACGAACACCGTTTGATTTATAAAATTAAAGATGGCAGATTGCATATTTTGCAATGCCGGTACCATTACCATATTTAAAACAAAAAGGCCTTGCAAAGTTTCAAACCTGCAAGGCTTTTTTGTTTTCAGTCATTTTGAATTCTACAAATTCTGATTTTATTGTGCCGCAAACAACGTCCACGGATAGGCTTTCATATCGCGCAAATATTTGGCCTGGTAGTTATATTCGGGATGTTGCTTCAGGAATGGTGCTGCCAGGAAATCATCGCCGCTTGGGTGGCCCATATGTGCCCATAGCTGGAGTTTGCTAACCATATCGGCAGTGGCAACTTTGCCTTGTACGGCGCCCATGGGGTAGTAGGGGCCTTCGCTCCACTCGGGGCAGCCTTTAGGGTCTTTATCAATATGGCCATCAATAACGCAACGGTTTAGCGCGGTTTTATTGTTAAGCGCATCAAAGGTATCGCCTTCAATTGTTTTACCGTTTGCAGCATCCAGTTTGCCTTTGTAATTCACGCAAACCAGTTTTTCCATCCTCAGCTTACGTGCGTTTGGCGAATTGGTTTTATCGTTTACGTTAAAAGTGGTTTCCTGTTTAATCAGGTTCGGGTCGGCAGGGAAGTTTGAGCCTATCATGGCGGTATCTTTTGATCGCCATACTTTCATGGTTTTAAGGCCCAGCTCCAGTTTGGCCACTTCGTTTGTTTTGGTATCGCCAATAAGCCAGTCGTTGGCATAGCCGCCATTATTGTCGGTAGTCATTATTTTTATTACGTCATCAATGCTATTACTATACTGGGCCGCTTTGCGGGCGCGTACAAACTCGGGAGTACGGGTGGTATCAAAACCTTTAAAACCGGTGATGGTAGTTTCGGTTATTACAATGCCGCTGCTGGTTTCTACAAAATCATCGCCGCTATGGATAAAGCCTGGCGCTGTATCCATTAATATATGGTTGCCTTTTTCGGGTACGATATCGGCAATCACATTCCAGCGTTCGCCCACAATATAATCTGTCCAGTTATTATGGCCTATTACTATTTTGCCATCTTTGGTATATTTTCCTGTAGCTATAAAGGCACTGCAATTACCGGGCGCTTTGTTATCGCCGCTACCGGGTTTTACTTTATTCATCAGGCCCGGCACATAATATTGGGCAAGCTCGATATTTGCGTTAAGCGCGGTGATATCCAGGGTATCGTATTTCATCCCTTTGGCCTGTAGGCCTTCGGTAATACCACGAATCTCGTCCTGGTATTCTTTGCCAATCTTATTCCACATAAACCGGGCTGATGCCTTACGGTAAAATGCCCAGTCTTTTTTGCTGGTATTAGGCAGGTAATATTGCATCACCTTTATTAAGGTGTCAATCTCTTTTGAGAGGAGGTAACCATGCTGATAGCCAATATCGGCAGGCGAACCCGCCAGGTGCACGTAAATCCATCCGTTTTTGTCTTCGCGGGAGGCTTTGCCCATGCGGTCATGTACTACGGTTGTTTTTTCTGTGGTTTTTTGCTTGCAGGCAAATAATAGGGTGGTGATAAAGATGATAGAAAGCGTTTGAGCAAATTGTTTCATCGTGTTTAACTGCTTAATTGTTAGATGGATGAATATAGGGAAAGAAAATGGGCTTAGCAACAGAACTTATTTTGCCAATGGGGAAATTACTTTAAGTTAAGCAATTGACAGGATGCTCCAGAGGAGCAAAAGCTTTGTAGCATAAATGGATTAACGTTTTTGCGTGCCAGAGGTACGGAACCTTAGGTGACGTACCTCTGGCACGGAGCTCCATCCCGGGTTTTTTACTACAAAGCTTTTCCCCCGCTGGGGGAGTAATTCCCTAATAAAAAAATCAGGCTCAGGCAAATTTACGCCGACCGTTAAACGGTCATTTTCCTGCGCCCTGCATTGGTGTTTCGGAGATGGAAGTAACACTCCAATTAAATCGCTTAACCCCCAACTAAATACCCCGAAACCTTCCGTTAAAACAACTACATAAAATTTATAAAAAAATAACTCACTAACTATTTGATTATTACTGTAAAGTTTCTATCTTTGCCGTCCCTTTCGGGGGGAATAATATGTCTTGAACGAAGCCCTACTGCTTCGATGGACACAAATAAATTAAAGAAATGTCAGGAATTATTGGTAAAAAAGTAGGAATGACCAGCATTTTCGACGAAACAGGGAAGAATATTCCTTGCACCGTAATCGAAGCTGGCCCTTGCGTGGTAACACAAGTTAAGTCTGTTGATACAGACGGATATGCAGCTGTACAGCTGGCATATGGCGACAAAAAGGAAAAAAACACCTCCGGTCCGTTAAAAGGACACTTCCAAAAAGCCGGTACAACTCCAAAGCGTAAGCTTGTTGAATTCAAAACTTTCGAGGATGAAAAATCATTAGGTGACACTGTTACCGTTGATATTTTTGCCGCGGGAGATTTTGTTGATGTGGTTGGTACTTCAAAAGGTAAAGGATTTCAGGGTGTGGTAAAACGTCACGGTTTTGGTGGTGTGGGTATGCAAACTCACGGTCAGCACAATCGTTTACGTGCGCCAGGTTCCTTAGGTGCGTCATCATGGCCATCGCGTGTATTTAAAGGCATGCGCATGGCAGGTCAAACCGGTAACGTTCGTGTTAAAACACAGAACTTACAAGTGATTAAGGTTTACGCTGAGCAAAACCTGTTGGTTGTTAAAGGTTCCATCCCCGGAGCTAAGGGTTCATTCGTAATAGTGGATAAATAAGATGGAAGTAAACGTATTAAACGTATCAGGTAAAGAAACAGGTGCCAAGGTGCAGCTTCCTGAGTCGGTATTCGGTATTGAGCCAAACGATCACGCGATTTATCTTGATGTTAAGCAATTTTTAGCTAACCAACGTCAGGGTACACACAAATCAAAACAGCGTAACGAAATTGCAGGTTCAACCCGCAAATTATATAAACAAAAAGGTACAGGTGGTGCCCGTGCAGGTAGCGTTAAATCTCCATTATTTAATGGTGGTGGTCGCGTTTTCGGTCCGCAACCACGCGATTACAGCTTCAAATTAAACAAGAAGTTAAAATCACTGGCCCGTAAATCGGCTTTATCATACAAAGCAAAAGATAACAACATTTTAGTATTGGAAGATTTTAATTTTGATAGCATCAAAACTAAAAACTACATTAAAATGGAGGCCGACCTGAATGTTACTAATGACAAAACATTATTAGTAGTAGCAGGCGCCGAAAATAACAATGTGTATTTATCAAGCAGAAACCTGAAGAAAACGAAAGTAATTTCGGTTGAGCAGCTAAACACTTATGATGTGTTAAACGCTGGTAAACTGTTATTAACTACAGGCGCTGTAAAAACTTTGGAGGAAGCATTAGCTAAGTAATTATGGAAATTTTAAAGAAACCCCTACTTACTGAAAAAGTAACTCAATTAACCGAGAAACTTAACCGTTATGCTTTCAAAGTTGATCACAGAGCAAACAAAATTCAGATTAAAGGCGCCATTGAGGCAATGTACGGTGTTAACGTTAAGGCGGTAAACACTATGAAATACGTCGGCAAACTTAAAACTCGCAATACTAAGGCAGGCGCCGTATCTGGCCGTGCTGCTACGTATAAAAAAGCGATCATTACTTTGAATGACGGTCAAACAATTGATTTTTACAGCAATATATAATTATAGAGATGGCAGTAAAGAGATTTAAACCGGTTACCCCCGGTACCCGTTTCAGAGTTGACGTATCTAACTCAGATATTACAACAAACGTTCCTGAAAAGTCGTTGGTTGTATCATCCAACACAAGATCGGGCGGACGTAACAACACCGGTAAAATGACTATGCGCTACTTAGGTGGTGGTCATAAGCAAGCATACAGGTTGATTGATTTCAAACGTAATAAATTTGACATCCCTGCAAAAGTTGCAACTATCGAGTACGATCCTAACCGTTCGGCACGTATAGCACTGTTACATTTTGTTGATGGTGAAAAACGATACATGATAGCTCCGGAAGGCTTAACAGTTGGAACGGTAGTTGTAGCCGGCGAGACAGCTACTCCAGAGGTTGGTAACACCATGCCTTTGAAGAACATCCCGTTAGGTTCTATCATCCACAACATTGAGTTAAACCCAGGCCAGGGTGGTGTAATTGCCCGCAGTGCCGGTACTTATGCCCAGCTTTCGGCGCGCGATGGTAAATATGCCATCATCAAATTGCCTTCAGGCGAAACCCGTATGATATTGTCAACTTGTTTGGCAACTATCGGTACCGTTTCAAATGGCGAAAGAGCAAACGCGGTGTTAGGTAAAGCAGGCCGCAAACGTTGGTTAGGCCGCAGGCCGCGTGTTCGTGGTGTTGCCATGAACCCGGTAGATCACCCTATGGGTGGTGGTGAGGGTAGAGCCTCAGGTGGTCATCCACGTTCACGTAAAGGTTTGTTAGCTAAAGGCTACAAAACTCGTGATAAGAAAAAAGGGTCGGATCGTTATATCATTGAAAGAAGGAAAAAATAATGGCACGTTCAATTAAAAAAGGACCTTATATTGATCATAACCTGGAAAGAAAAGTTCTGACCTTGAATGAATCAAGCAAAAAATCAGTTGTAAAAACATGGTCACGTCGTTCCATGATCTCTCCTGATTTCGTTGGTCACACATTCGCAGTACACAATGGTAACAAGTTTATCCCGGTGTATGTAACAGAAAACATGGTTGGTCACAAGTTGGGAGAATTTGCTCCAACCCGTACATTCCGCGGTCACGCAGAGAAGAAAAAATAACAGGCAATGGAAGCAACAACAAAAATTAAAAAGTCTGTACGAGTAGAGCAGCAAAAAAAAGCGGCTAAAGCCATCGTTGGCGGCCCTGCAGTTGCCAAGTTACAGGACTGCCCAACTTCACCACGCAAGATGCGTTTGGTAGTTGACCTGGTTCGTGGTAAAAATGTATTTTCAGCTTTAAGTATCTTAAAGTTTACTAATAAAGAAGCTGCCATCCGTGTAGAGAAATTATTAGTATCGGCAATTACTAACTGGGAAGCAAAAAACGAAGGTAAAAAAGCCGAAGATCATGGCTTGTTTATTAAAGAAATCTCGGTAGGCGGTGGCCGTCAGCTAAAAAGGTTACGCCCTGCTCCGCAAGGAAGGGGATACCGTATCCGTAAACGCTCAAACCATGTAACACTGGTTGTGGATAGTAAAAACGAAAACAATTAATTTGAAATGGGACAGAAAGCACATCCAATAGGTAACAGATTAGGAATCATCAGAGGTTGGGATTCTAATTGGTTCGGTGGCAATCATTATGCCGACAAATTAGTTGAAGACGAAAAAATCCGCAAATACCTTTCAGCACGTATCGCTAAAGGTGGTGTATCAAAAGTGGTTATCGAACGCACATTAAAACGCATCACTGTAACTATACACACTGCCCGTCCGGGTATTGTGATTGGTAAAGGCGGTGCCGAAGTTGATAAGATTAAAGAAGAGTTGAAAAAACTTACCAAAAAGGAAGTTCAGATCAACATCTTTGAAATCAAACGCCCCGAGCTTGATGCACAATTAGTGGCAGAAGGTATTGCAAAACAATTAGAAGCACGTATCTCTTTCCGCCGTGCCATGAAAACTACTATAGCTTCAACCATGAGAATGGGTGCCGAAGGTATTAAGATCATGACATCAGGCCGTTTAGGTGGCGCCGAGATGGCACGTAGCGAACAATATAAAGAAGGAAGAATTCCTTTGCACACTTTCCGTGCTGATATTGACTACGCATTAGCAGAAGCATTAACTACTTATGGTAAAATAGGTGTTAAAGTATGGATCTGTAAAGGCGAAGTTTACGGCAAACGCGATTTATCGCCAAACATAGGTGGTGCAAGCAGCGCAAGCGGTAAAGGTGGCAGGCCAGATGGTGCACCGGCATTCGGTGGTCGTGATAACGCTCGCGGTGGCGAACGTGGTGGCGAACGCAGAAATGACAGGAAACCAGGTGGCGGCGATCGCAGAGGCGGTCCTGGAGCAGGTGGTCAAGGTGGTCCTCGTGGTGGCGGTAGCCGTCCGGGTGGTCAAGGTGGCAGCCGTCCAGGTGGTCAAGGTGGCGGTAACCGTCCAGGTGGCCCAGGAAAGAGATAATTATAAAATAGAAAGACAAATATCGTAACGATATAAAAGCTTAAGAAAATGCTACAGCCAAAAAGAACGAAGTTCAGAAAGATGCAAAAAGGCAGGATGAAAGGTTTAGCCACTCGTGGTGCTGAACTTTCATTCGGATCTTTCGGTGTAAAATCACTCGAAGCGGCATGGATTACCAGCCGCCAGATCGAGGCTGCACGTATTGCTGTAACACGTTTTATGAAACGTGAAGGCCAGGTGTGGATCAGGATTTTCCCTGACAAGCCTGTAACCAAGAAACCAGCAGAGGTACGTATGGGTAAAGGTAAAGGTGCTCCTGAGTACTGGGTAGCGGTAGTACGCCCCGGAAGGATCATTTTTGAGGCCGAAGGTGTGCCTATGGAAGTTGCTAAAGAGGCTTTGCGCCTTGCAGCACAAAAACTTCCGGTACAAACAAGATTTATTGTACGTAGGGATTACGTAGAAGCATAAATTGGAAGAGTTGAAAAGTTGTAAAGTTTTCACAAGTTGTAAAGTTAGATGCCGAACTTTCAACCATCAAACCAAAACAATACAACGTTGAAACTTTCTACTATTACAACAAATAACACAAGAAGATGAAGAACTCAGAAATTTTGGGACTATCTACAGAAGAACTGGTAGCAAAAATCGGCGAGGAAAGGTCAACCCTTACCAAATTGAAATTTGCTCACGCAGTATCGGCTATCGAGAATCCATCCCGTATAACAAAGGTACGCAAGGGAATTGCTCAGTTAAATACTGAATTAACAAAACGCAAAGCGGCGTCGGCTTCTGAAAAGAATTAATTTTTTAAGCATTCAGAAAAATGGAAAGAAATTTAAGAAAAACACGTACCGGCCTGGTGGTTAGCAATAAGATGGAAAAATCTATTGTAGTGGCTGTTGAGCGTAAAGTGAAACACCCTATCTACGGTAAATTCGTGAAAAAAACCACAAAATTTATGGCTCATGATGAGACCAACACTTGTGGCATTGGCGATACCGTATTGATTATGGAAACCCGCCCGCTGAGCAAGAGCAAAAACTGGAGATTAGTTCAAATTTTAGAAAGGGCTAAATAAGATGGTACAACAGGAATCAAGATTAAACGTAGCCGATAACAGTGGCGCTAAAGAAGTTTTAGTGATCCGCGTGTTAGGTGGTACCGGCAAAAGGTATGCATCTATAGGCGATAAGATAGTAGTAACCGTAAAAAGCGCTTTACCTTCAGGTAACGTGAAAAAAGGTACTGTATCAAAAGCCGTAGTAGTACGCACCAAAAAAGAGATCCGCAGAAAAGATGGTTCATACATCCGTTTCGACGATAACGCAGCTGTTTTGTTAAATAACCAGGATGAGCCAAGAGGCACACGTATCTTTGGCCCTGTTGCAAGAGAACTGCGTGAGAAACAATTTATGAAAATTGTATCATTAGCACCGGAGGTATTGTAATCATGGAAAAGAAAAAAGTTGCAACACCAGGCAAACTGAAAATTCGCAAAGGCGACCTGGTAAAAGTTATAGCCGGCGATTCAAAAGGATCGCAAGGTAAAGTAGTTGAGGTGATAATAGCAAAAAACAGGGCTGTTGTTGAAGGTGCCAATATGGTATCAAAACATACCAAACCTAATGCTGCTAACCCTAACGGCGGAATTGTTAAACAAGAAGCTGCTATACATATTTCAAACCTTGCGCTGGTTGACCCTAAATCAGGTAATACAACCCGTGTTGGCCGTAAATTGAACGATGCCGGCAAATTAGTAAGGGTAGCAAAAAAATCAGGGGAGGAAATTAAGTAATGACTTACGTACCAAGATTAAAAACAAAATACAAGGACGAAATTCGTACCGCACTGAAAGATAAATTTCAGTACAAAAGCGTAATGCAGGTTCCTAAACTGGAAAAAATTGCCATTAACCAGGGTGTTGGCGGTGCTACTACCGATAAAAAACTGATCGAGAACACCATCACCGAGTTAACAACCATCACTGGCCAGCAGGCAGTATCTTCAAAATCTAAAAAAGATATCTCGAACTTTAAATTGCGTAAAAATATGCCGGTTGGCGTACGTGTTACCTTGCGTGACAACACAATGTATGAGTTTTTAGATCGTTTAATCGCTGTTGCCCTGCCACGTATCCGTGACTTTAAAGGCATCAACGACAAAGGTTTTGACGGCAGAGGTAACTATACTTTAGGTATTACAGAGCAAATTATATTCCCTGAGATAAATATTGACAAAATCAATAAAATCCAAGGTATGGATATTACCTTTGTAACCTCCGCAACAAACGATGTTGAAGCATTGGAGTTGTTGAAACAATTTGGATTACCATTTAAAAATCAAAATAGCAATGGCTAAAGAAGGTGTAAAAGCTCGTGAAGTAAAGCGCGCTAAATTGGTTGCTAAATACGCAGAGAAAAGAGCAGCCCTTAAAGAAGCCGGCGATTACGTTGGTTTAGATAAATTACCTAAGGCATCATCTCCGGTAAAATTACACAACCGTTGTAAATTAACCGGCCGCCCACGTGGTTATATGCGTCAGTTTGGTATTTCACGCGTAACATTCCGTGAAATGGCTCTTGATGGCAAAATCCCGGGAGTAAAGAAAGCAAGCTGGTAATTTCAGTAGCAAGTATATAGTATCAAGTAGCAAGACATACCTTGCGAACGGTATTGAAGAGTAGAGGTAGTTAGCATCAGAAAACAAGACAAAATCTTGATACTTGATACTAACTACTTGATACTATAAAAAAGAATTAACCGATGGAAGGTCGCCCCGGATGTTACGGGAAGGAAACCACCATCATAACCCAATAAAATGAATACAGATCCAATCGCAGATTATCTTACAAGAGTAAGGAATGCTATTAAAGCCAACCATAGGGTTGTTGAAATTCCTGCATCAAATCTGAAGAAGGAAATCACTAAGGTGCTTTTCGACAAAGGTTACATTGCCAATTACAAGTTTGAGGAAAATGGTCCGCAAGGCAGCATCAAAGTTGCTTTAAAGTACCACCCGATAACTAAAATTTCTGCTATCCGTAGCATTACGCGCATCAGTAAACCAGGTTTGAGGAAATACGCAGGCATGGAAAAAATGCCAAGAGTATTAAATGGTTTAGGTATCGCCATCCTGTCAACTTCTAAAGGCGTAATGTCTGATAAAGAGGCCCGTCAGCAAAATGTAGGTGGCGAAGTTTTATGCTACGTTTATTAATAGGAGAAATTAAGCAATGTCAAGAGTAGGAAAAGCACCGATAGCAATGCCAGCAGGAGTAACTGTTACCGTATCAGCAGATAATGTTGTTACAGTAAAAGGCCCTAAAGGTCAATTGCAGCAAGCGGTTGATAGCGATATCACCATTGCACAGGAAGATGGTCAGTTACTGGTTCAACGCCCGTCTGATCAAAAACGTCACAAAGCATTACATGGTTTATACCGTGCGCTTATCAACAACATGGTAGTAGGCGTAACCGAAGGTTACAAAATCCAACAGGAATTGGTTGGTGTAGGTTACCGTGCTACCAATACCGGTAATACATTAGATTTAGTGTTGGGTTACTCTCACCACTATGTATTTGAATTGCCAACAGAAATTAAAGTTACAACCACTGCTGATAAGGGTAAAAACCCAACTATCATACTTGAATCAATTGACAAACAGTTAATTGGCCAGGTAGCTGCAAAAATACGTTCGTTACGTACTCCAGAGCCTTACAAAGGTAAAGGTATTAAGTTTGTAGGCGAGATATTGAGAAGAAAAGCAGGTAAATCAGCATCTAAAAAATAATCGTCATGGGAGCTAAATTATCAAGAAGAGACAGGATTAAAAAAGGTATCAGAAAACGCCTTTCAGGATCAACAGAGCGTCCTCGCCTGTCAGTATACAGGAGCAATAAAGGTATTTACGCGCAGATCATTGACGATTTAACCGGTAAAACTATCGTATCAGCATCATCTTTGTCAAAAGATTTTACCGCTGATGGCACAAAATCTGATCAATCAGTAGCCGTAGGCAAACTGGTAGCTCAGAAAGCTATCGCAGCAGGTATTAAAGATGTGGTTTTCGACAGGAACGGTTATTTGTACCATGGTCGTGTTAAGTCACTGGCCGAAGGTGCACGTGAAGGTGGTTTAAACTTTTAATCGAACAGAGAAATGTCAACAATCAACATAAAAAGAGTAAAAACAAGCGAGATCGAATTAAAAGACCGCTTGGTAAGCATACAGCGTGTTGCCAAAGTAACCAAAGGTGGCCGTACTTTCAGCTTTTCTGCCATTGTGGTAGTAGGCGACGAAAACGGTGTTGTAGGTTACGGATTAGGCAAAGCAAAAGAGGTTACCGAAGCCATTGCAAAAGGTATTGATGATGCTAAAAAGAACTTAGTTAAAGTTCCTATTATCAACAACACAATCCCTCACGAGCAAATTGGCAAATTCAGCGGTGGTTTTGTTTTCCTGAAACCAGCAGCAAACGGTACCGGTGTTATCGCGGGTGGTGCAATGCGTGCAGTGTTAGAGTCTGCAGGTATCCACAACGTGTTAGCTAAATCAAAAGGTTCATCAAATCCGCACAACGTGGTTAAAGCAACTGTATCTGCGTTATCACAATTACGTGATGCCCATACCGTAGCACAGCAACGTGGCGTTAGTTTAGGTAAAGTATTTAACGGATAATCAGTCATGGCCAAAATCAAAATAACACAGATTAAGAGCGTGATCGACAGAAGTGAGCGCCAAAAAAAGACTATCGAAGCATTAGGCTTGCGTAAAATTAACCACAGTGTGGAAGTTGAGGCAACTGCAGCTATAATTGGTATGGTTAGAAAAGTTAACCACCTGGTAGCGGTAGAAAATATTTAATATCATGAATTTAAGTAATTTAAAACCTGCAGAAGGTTCTACTAAAAATAGGAAAAGAATTGGCCGTGGTACAGGTTCTGGCCGTGGCGGTACGTCAACCCGTGGCCACAAAGGCGCCGGTTCACGTTCAGGTACAAGCAGCAAGGTAGGTTTTGAAGGCGGTCAGATGCCTTTACAACGCCGTGTGCCTAAGGTTGGTTTTAAAAACCCTAACCGCGTAGAGTATACTGGTGTAAACCTTGATGTATTGCAAGAATTAGTAACAAAATACACACTTGATGTTGTTGATTTTGATACTTTGAAATTACATGGTTTGGTATCACGTAACGACCTGGTTAAAATTCTGGGCCGTGGCGAATTAACTGCCAAATTAGAAGTTAAGGCACATGCATTTACTGCTACAGCTCAAAAAGCTATTGAAGCAGCTGGTGGTACCATAGTTAAGCTATAATTTTAGGATGAAGAAATTTTTCACCACATTATCCAATATCTGGAAAATCGAAGATTTAAGAGTGCGTATTATAAACACACTCTTATTTCTTGCAATATATCGCGTTGGTACTTTCGTTGTTTTGCCAGGGGTTAATCCTGCATTAGTAGCTAACCAGAAAGCAGAAGGATTAGTAGGATTGCTGAATATGTTTGCAGGAGGGGCGTTTTCACATTCGTCTATTTTTGCATTGGGTGTAATGCCTTATATCTCGGCTTCAATTGTGGTGCAATTATTAGGCATCGCGGTACCTTATTTTACCAAATTGCAAAAAGAGGGCGAAAGCGGCCGTAATAAGCTAAACCAGTGGACACGTTACCTAACCATAGGTATAACTGCCCTGCAGGCTATAGGTTATTTAAAATCGCAGATCTCTGCTGATGCGATGATGATCAGTAACCCATTCTTTACTGTTCTTAACATGTTTGTTTTAACGGCAGGTACATTATTTGTAATGTGGCTGGGCGAAAAAATTACAGACAAAGGTATTGGTAACGGTATATCGCTTATCATCATGGTGGGTATCATTGCCCAGTTGCCCGGCGCATTTTTAACAGAATTTAACTCGCGTACCAGTGGTACAGGCGGTTTAATTACATTCATTGTTGAAATTGTGGGTTTAATTGGTGTTGTAATGTTTACTATCCTTATTGTACAGGGTACCCGTAAAATTGCGGTGCAGTATGCTAAGCGTATAGTGGGCAATAAACAATATGGTGGCGTGCGCCAGTATATACCGTTAAAGGTAAATGCTGCCGGTGTAATGCCTATTATATTTGCGCAGGCATTAATGTTTATACCGCAAACTGTACAACAGTTCATGCCAAGCATTTCATCAAACGGTATACTAATTGCGTTATCAAATTATAATTCATGGCAGCATAATACGCTGTTTGGCGTGTTGATCATCCTGTTTACTTACTTCTATACTGCTATTACGGTTAACCCTAACCAGATGGCTGACGATATGAAGAAGAACGGCGGGTTTATTCCGGGTGTTAAACCAGGTAAATCAACTGCCGATTATATAGATGGTGTAATATCAAAAATTACCTTACCAGGGTCTATTTTCCTGGCTATGATAGCAATTATACCGGCAATTGCCAGTTTGGTTGGTGTATCTCCAATCTTCGCAAGATTTTTTGGCGGCACATCGTTAATTATCCTGGTAGGTGTTGTGTTGGATACCTTGCAACAAATAGAAAGTCACCTGTTGATGCGCCATTACGATGGTTTAATGAAAACCGGACGGATTAAAGGACGTACAGCAATGCCTGCTGCTGCCGGAACAAGTCCGACAGCGATCTAATAAGGAATGTCAAAAATAATTTACAAGTCTGCCGAGGAAATAGAGTTGATCCGGGAAAGCGCGCTGCTGGTGTCCAGAACACATGCAGAGGTTGCTAAAGTAATAGGCCCGGGTGTTACTACTATCGAACTCGACAGACTTGCTGAAACCTTTATACGTGATAACGGCGGTATCCCCGCTTTTTTAAACTACGGCGGGTTTCCCTACTCCCTCTGCATATCATTAAATGACCAGGTAGTTCATGGTTTCCCCGGAAAACATGTACTGGTAGAAGGTGATTTAGTTTCTGTTGATTGCGGTGCTATATTAAACGGTTTTGTAGGCGACTCGGCTTATACTTTTGCTATTGGCGAAGTAAGCGACACAGTAAAAAAACTCATGCGGGTAACCCGTGAGTGTTTGGACCTTGGAGTTGCTAAAGCTGTTGCAGGCATGCGGATAGGTGATATAGGCTACGCGATACAGGAACACGCCGAGAAAAATGGCTTTGGAGTTGTTAAAGAGCTGGTAGGGCATGGTGTGGGGGTTAAACTTCACGAAAAGCCCGAGGTGCCTAATTACGGTAAACGTGGATCGGGTATTAAGCTTGAAGAGGGGATGGTGATTGCCATTGAACCGATGATAAACGCCGGCCGCGCCGGTGTTAAGTTTTGGGATGATGGATGGACTGTATCAACTGTAGATAAGAAAGCATCTGCTCATTATGAGCATACTGTTGCTATAGGTAAAGGAAAACCTGACATTTTATCAACGTTTGAGTATGTTGATAATGTTTTAAAAGAAAAGAATAATAATTAAATAATTTTTATTAATTTTGCATCCCGGTTTTAGGGCGGATAATTAAGTAAAAATCAACAAAATATGGCTAAACAATCTTCGATCGAACAGGACGGTACAATTAGAGAGGCATTGTCAAATGCAATGTTCAGGGTTGAGCTGGAGAACGGTCATGAGATTATAGCCCATATTTCGGGCAAGATGCGTATGCACTATATCAAAATTTTACCTGGCGACAGAGTAAAATTAGAAATGAGTCCGTACGATTTGAGTAAGGGTAGAATAACCTATAGATATAAATAAAAAAGAGATGAAAGTTAGAGCATCCATTAAAAAACGCAGCGCAGATTGTAAGATCATTCGCCGTAACGGGAAACTTTACGTTATTAACAAGAAGAATCCTAAGTACAAACAACGCCAGGGCTAAGAACAATTAATTTTGAATTAGTGAATTAGTGAGTTATTGAATTAAAAATCATCTCGCACAATCACTAAATCACTAAATCACTAAATAAAGAATATGGCAAGGATATCAGGTATTGATTTACCAAAGAATAAAAGAGGAGAAATCGGACTTACTTACATTTTCGGTATAGGCCGCTCAACAGCTCAAAAGATTTTGACTGAGGCAGGTATCGATTTTAATACAAAAGTACAGGACTGGACCGATGAGCAGTTAGCCTCAATCCGTGGAATCATCAACGATCAGATTAAAGTGGAAGGTTCACTTCGTTCAGAAGTGCAATTGAACATTAAACGTTTGATGGACATTGGTTGCTACCGTGGTACACGTCACCGTAAAGGTTTACCATTACGTGGTCAGCGTACTAAAAACAACTCACGTACCCGTAAAGGAAAACGTAAAACAGTTGCTAACAAAAAGAAAGCTACTAAGTAGTAAATAACGATTGGTTAGCGGCGGGTAGTTATATACTTTAAGCTTACCAGGAATAAAAATTATAATCACGATTAGTGGGTCAGGGTTATTCTATAACCCAGTAATTCATTAATTCAATAATTAAAAAAATGGCTAAAAGTAAAAAAGTTACCAAAAAGCGCATTGTGATTGTTGAGCCTGTTGGCGAAGCACACATCAATGCTACTTTTAACAACATCATCATTACCCTTACCAACAAAACCGGACAGGCTATTTCATGGTCATCTGCAGGTAAAATGGGTTTCAAAGGTTCAAAAAAGAACACTCCTTATGCTGCCGGTCAGGCTGCTGCCGATTGCGGTAAAGTTGCTTATGACTTTGGTTTGCGTAAAGTAGAGGTGTTTGTAAAAGGCCCTGGTGCTGGTCGTGAGTCGGCTATCCGTACTTTGCAAACTGCAGGTATCGAAGTTACCACTATAAAAGACATTACACCGCTTCCACACAATGGTTGCCGTCCGTCAAAAAGAAGAAGAGTTTAATTAACAGATTTTAAAGCTAAGATTCTACAGCTACAGGCTGTAAGATACTTTAAAAATACACAAAATGGCCAGATATACAGGACCTAAGTCCAAAATTGCACGTCGTTTCCGTGAGCCGATCTTCGGTCCGGATAAAGCGTTAGAACGTAAAAACTATCCACCGGGAATGCATGGCGCTTCAAAACGTCGTGGAAAACAATCTGAGTATTCAACTCAGTTAATGGAGAAACAAAAAGTTAAATACACTTATGGTGTATTAGAGCGTCAGTTCGAAAACTTGTTTCACCGCGCTTCGGCTAAAGAAGGTATCACAGGTGAAAACTTGCTGAAATTCTTAGAAGCCCGTTTAGATAACGCTGTTTATCGTTTGGGTATATCACCTACACGTTCAGGCGCCCGTCAGTTGGTTAACCACAAACACATTAATGTTAACGGTGCTGTTGTAAACATCGCATCATATGCATTAAAAGCTGGTGACGTTATCTCTGTACGTGAAAAATCTAAATCATTAGAAGCTATTACTACATCAGTAGCAGGCAGAAGAATCAACAAATACAGCTGGTTGGAGTGGGATGCAAATACCTTAACAGGTAAATTCCTTAACTATCCTAACCGCGATGAAATTCCTGAAAACATTAAGGAGAACCTAATCGTCGAGTTGTATTCAAAATAATAAAAATAATTATCCATGGGATGGTTGGCATATTCTGTCAATCATTTTCGTGGTTAAAATCATTTCAATTAGTAAACAATAAATAAAGGATATAAATGGCAATTTTAGCATTTCAAAAACCAGACAAGGTTATCATGCAAAAAGCAAATGATTTTGATGGTACGTTTGAATTTCGTCCGTTAGAACCAGGTTTTGGTGTAACCATTGGTAATGCTCTGCGTCGTATCTTACTTTCATCACTCGAAGGTTATGCAATTACTTCAGTACGTTTTTCGGGAGTAACGCATGAGTTTTCAACCATCAAAGGTGTTGTTGAAGACGTAACCGAGATCATCTTGAACCTTAAACAGGTTCGTTTTAAAAAGACTGGTGAATCTGGCGACAGCGAGAAAATATTTGTTATTATAAATGGCCAGGATGCTTTTAAAGCCGGAGACATTACTAAATTCTCCAACAACTTTACAGTATTAAACCCTGATCTGGTTTTATGTAACATGGACTCATCAGTAACGCTTGAAATTGAGCTTACTGTTGGTAAAGGCCGTGGTTACGTGCCGAGTGAAGAAAACAAAAACCCTGATGCAAATGTTGGCGTTATCGCTATCGATTCTATCTATACGCCGATAAAGAACGTTAAATATACCATCGAAAACTATCGTGTTGAGCAAAAAACCGACTATGAAAAATTAGTATTAGATATTGCTACCGATGGTTCTGTTCATCCTGAAGATGCTTTGAAGGAAGCTGCAAAGATCCTTATCCAGCACTTTATGTTGTTCAGCGATGAAAACATGATGTTAGAAGCGCAGGCTAAAGAAGAAACTAAAGAAGTTGACGAGGAAATTTTGCACATGCGCAAGATTCTTAAAACTGAATTGGTTGATCTTGACCTTTCTGTACGTGCATTAAATTGCCTTAAAGCTGCAGATATCCGCAGCCTGGCCGATTTAGTATCGTACGATGTTGCTGATATGTTAAAGTTCAGGAACTTTGGTAAAAAATCACTGACTGAAATCCAGGACCTGGTTAAATCAAAAGGTTTATCTTTTGGTATGAACCTGTCTAAATTTAAGTTAGACGAAGAATAAGTCGTTAAATCTTGAGTTCTGAGTGTTGAGTTTATCTCTGTCACTCGGGACTCAAGTCATTTATAGGGTAGTTGGTTTTTTAGGGTTTTAAACTCACTACTCATCACTTAAAACTCAATACTATTAAATAGCGAAGGCATAATTCCGAAGGCTTGAGTAAATCGCCGGACGGTATGCACGTGAAATAATTTAAAACAATGAGACACGGAAACAAAAACAATCACTTAGGCCGTACTACCAGCCATCGCAAGGCGATGCTGTCAAACATGGCAACTTCGCTTATCCTACACAAGCGTATTACTACAACATTAGCTAAAGCAAAAGTTTTGCGCGGTTATATCGAACCACTTTTAACTAAATCAAAAAGCGATACTACTCACTCTCGTCGTACAGTGTTTAGCTACCTGCAAGATAAAGATGCTACAACTATCCTTTTCCGCGAGATTGCTGAGAAGATTGCTAACCGCCCAGGTGGTTACACCCGTATCATCAAGTTAGAAAACCGTTTAGGTGACAACGCCGAAATGGCGATCATCGAGTTAGTAGATTATAACACTGTTTACGGTGTTGATACTGCCGCAACTGCTAAAAAATCAACACGTCGTCGTGGTGGTTCAGCAAAAGCTAAAACAGCAGCACCAGTTGCAGCTGAAGAAGCAGTAGTTGTTGAAGAAGCTAAAGAAGCACCAGTTGCTGAAGCGCCTGCAGCCGACGCTCCGGAAACTGAAGAAAAAGGAGAATAATTATTCTTTTTTTTAGATATAAAAACGCCCTGTTCATTTGAGCAGGGCGTTTTTTTTGACATGATAATTGGAATGCGTGGATGACGGATTTATAAACCAGATGGCGGTTTGGTGAGTTTGTATGTCAGCAATCCTTCTATCTCCTCCATCTGCTCAAGGCCACACTTGTCCATTAGCCTGCGCGATGGCAGGTTATCGGCATAAGTATGCACAATAATGGCTTTTACAAACGGATGCGTAAATGCCCATTTAATCATCGCCTGTATGGCCTCTGTAGCGAAGCCCTTGTTGTGCTGGTTGGCATCAATCATGTAGCCTATTTCTGCTTCGCCGTTTTCGTTTGGATAGCCCGCAAAGCCCATGCCACCGACGGATGTGTTTGTGCTTTTAAGCACCAGTTCCCAATCGGTATACCATAGGTATTTGTCGGGATAGGCGAGGGTATTGGGCAGCCAGAAGTTGTCCAATGCATCAATGATTTCGGCATAATAAAATGGATCAACGAGCATAAAGGACGGTGTCAGTCCCATGGAAATTTCCATCAGCGTGCGGTCCTGGCGTAGCAATAAAAGTTGCTGATGTGTTAACGGTATCAGTGTTAACCGTTCAGATTCTAAATAAAACATTTGATTTGTTTAGGAATTAAATAACAATAGTAAACCGGTTCTCTTTTTTAAAGTGAAGGTTAAGCTTTGCGGGCAAAGCTTTTGTTATACAATTCCAGGCGTAGTGATTAGCCTGATTTGATTTGTGAGTAACAGAGGCGTCTTGTTTGTTGGGATAAAGATGGGAATTTAGTTTGTAAATAACTAATAATGGAAACGTTGTTGGCGACGCAGAATTTGCGTTAGGGGTAGTAGCGGATACCGGCCCCGAGCCTAAGGCCGTGTGTGCGTATGAGCGGATGACCCGGCCGTAGGCAACGCCATTGTTGGTTGAATGATGAGGGATTGTTTATACACTCAAATGTTATTCACTTACCACCTTTCGCCTTTTACCTTTCTCCTTTCACCTCCAACGAAGCGATTTCTGCCAACCTGTCACCACAGTTTATGACTTTTCTGACGCAATAATTGTCATCCTGACCATATGCCCTGCCAAACGGGTTTGGCACAAACGTTGATAAATAGGAGTTGTAGTAAATTAATAAAATCAAGAAAAAACAATCATATGTCTAAAATAATTGGAATCGACTTAGGAACAACCAACTCCTGCGTGTCTGTAATGGAAGGTAACGAACCTGTAGTTATAGCAAATAGCGAGGGAAAACGTACTACGCCATCCGTTGTAGCTTTTATTGATAACGGCGAGCGTAAAGTTGGTGATCCGGCTAAACGTCAGGCAATCACTAACCCTACAAAAACCATTTCGTCTATCAAACGCTTTATGGGTAACCAGTTTAACGAAGTTACCAGCGAGGCTGCACGCGTACCTTACAAAGTGGTTAAAGGTGATAACAACACCCCACGTGTTGAAATTGGCGACCGTAAATACACTCCACAAGAGATTTCGGCCATGATTCTTCAAAAAATGAAGAAAACTGCCGAAGACTTTTTAGGAACTGAAGTTACTGAAGCCGTTATTACTGTACCTGCTTACTTTAACGATGCACAACGCCAGGCAACTAAAGAAGCCGGTGAAATTGCAGGTTTAAAAGTTCGCCGTATTATTAACGAACCTACTGCTGCTGCCTTAGCTTATGGCTTTGATAAAGCACACAAGGATATGAAAATTGCGGTATTTGACTGCGGTGGTGGTACGCATGACGTATCAATCCTTGAATTAGGTGATGGTGTATTTGAAGTAAAATCAACCGATGGTGATACGCACTTAGGTGGTGACGACTTTGACCAGGTAATTATTGACTGGTTAGCTGACGAGTTTAAAAGCGACGAAGGTATCGATCTGCGTAAAGATCCAATGGCTTTGCAACGTTTAAAAGAATCGGCCGAAAAAGCTAAAATTGAGTTGTCAAGTTCTGCACAAACAGAAATTAACTTGCCATACATTACCGCTGCCGATGGTATGCCTAAACACCTGGTTAAAACTTTAACCCGTGCTAAATTTGAGCAACTGGCAGATAGCCTGATTAAACGTACTATTGAGCCTTGCAAAACAGCATTGAAAAATGCCGGTTACAGCACATCAGATATCGACGAAGTTATCCTGGTAGGTGGTTCAACCCGTATCCCTGCTATTCAGGAAGCTGTTCAGAAATTCTTTGGAAAAACTCCATCAAAAGGTGTTAACCCTGATGAAGTTGTAGCTATCGGTGCTGCTATTCAAGGAGGTGTATTAACAGGTGAAGTTAAGGATGTGTTGTTGTTAGATGTTACCCCGCTTTCATTAGGTATAGAAACTATGGGTGGTGTAATGACCAAATTAATTGAGTCGAACACAACTATCCCAACTAAAAAATCTGAAACTTTCTCAACTGCCAGCGATAGCCAGCCATCTGTTGAGATCCACATATTACAGGGTGAGCGCCCAATGGCTGCGGGTAACCGTACTATAGGCCGTTTCCACCTGGATGGCATTCCACCAGCACCTCGCGGTGTGCCTCAAATCGAAGTAACATTTGATATTGATGCCAACGGTATATTGCATGTATCTGCTAAAGATAAAGCAACAGGTAAAGAGCAAAAAATCCGTATCGAAGCTTCTTCAGGTTTAACTGACGCCGAGATCAAAAAGATGAAGGATGAAGCTGAAGCTAACGCAGATGCCGATAAAAAAGCACGTGAAGAAGTTGAAAAACTTAACGGTGCTGATGCCCTGATCTTCTCGACAGAAAAACAACTGAAAGAGTATGGCGATAAAATTGGCGCTGATAAAAAAGCTCCAATCGAAGCTGGTTTAGCTAAGTTAAAAGAAGCTTACGCTGCTAAAAACTTTGATGCTATTGAAGCCGCTCAAACTGAACTGAACGCTGCATGGGCAACCGCATCTGAAGAGATGTACAAAGGTGCTGCAGATGGTGGTCAGCCTCAGCCGGAAGCTAACGCAGGCGCACAAGATCATGGCGACACCGTAACTGACGTTGACTTTGAAGAAGTAAAAGACGAGAAATAATATTAAATTTCGTTAAATTAAATACAATACAAGGGCCCGGTTGAAGAAATTCAGCCGGGCTTTTTTGGGCGATAATTTTTGTCCTTTCATAGCATGACGAGAGGTGCATCATTTAATCTTGTTCCTCCTGTCATTCTGAGGTACGAAGAATCTATTTTACGCCATGCACGGCCGATAGGAAAGTTCGCGAATAGATTCTTCGTACCTACCCATGACATATCGAATTATATAGGTACTAAGTCCACATTAAATTCGATAGCGAGCTTTTGTAAATACCTTTGCTTCTGCTCTTTAAGCATGTTATCATATGCCTCTATGCCTTTTTCTACAAAATCGCTCCCTTTAACCATTAAACGCCAATATTGAATAGCCAATTTTCTGGCAGTTGCTTTGATGGCTATCGCCGGACCTTTTCTTCCTCTTAACCGCCTGGCGAATGCTCCCCATCCAATGTATTTGCTGTTTAGCAAGCCGCACGCCATCTCCTTGAATATCTGGCCGGCGGTAGGTTTTCCTTTGCTCTTACTTTTGTTTTTCTTGCCCGAACGGTTCTGACCGGGAGATACCCCAAGCCAATTGGCAAACCGTTTTTCCGTCGACCACTGGCTTAAATCGGCTCCAATTTCTGTATATAACTGTAACCAGTTATAATCTGTAAAGCCGGGAAGTCTGGTGGCATCCCGGCCACCAAATATTTTCAGCAAATGCCCGCCAAGGTCTTTAACCTGGGGCTTATTGTGCCTGATCGGTTTTCTATTTCCGGTATTTGTACCGGGCGGTAGTTGTTTGTCTTTATTAATCTGTTGCAAGGTGCTATCTATTTTCCGGTCACACTCCAAGATCTGGCCTTGATAAAAAAGATATGCCTTATAAGCCTGCTCCAGGGCAAAAAGCCCATGTGGCGTGTAATGGCCCTCCAAAGCCTTTAATACTTCTTCGCTCTTTTTATCTTTGATTTTTTTGTGGCAGAGAGCAAGCAGCTTATAACGGTCTCTTTCACCGGAAAGGATTGCTGTTATAAGGGCTTTTCCACTGGCCCCATGTATCTGACTTAATACTTCCGGTAAACGGATATTCATTTCGATCAGGGCCTTTTGCATATGCTGAATATGCATCGAGGCACTCCGGAGGTGGTCTTCACGTAATCGCTGGTAACTACGTAGCTCCTTGAGCAGCCCCTCAGAAACGTAGCAACGGTTCAGTAAACCATAACTATGTAACTGCTGGATCCACTGGCAGTCTTTCACATCTGTCTTTCTTCCAGGCAACTGTTTGGTTTGGCGGCCGTCGACCAGCCACACATCTAACCCTGCATCTGACAGGATATCATGAAGTACATACCAGTAAACACCTGTAGCTTCCATCGCCACTGTAGTTACCCGGTTCTCCAGTAAATATTTACTAAGTGCTACCAGATCGCCGGTAAAGGTTTCAAAGCTACGGACAGGGCCGCTTTCCAGGCCAACGAAAACATGACGGGAGCCAATATCTATACCGGCTGCATGTGTACGCATTTTTTCCATATCAAGCTTGTTTTAAATAAGCTGTGCCCGAAGGAGTATAAGGAAAAAACAGGCTACCCATCGGACAAATCACTGTAAACAGGATCGTACCATACCTTCAGACTCTATCTTCGGAACCATACTCAGACACAGGCACGAAGCACTATAACTCGACCGGCCACACTGCACAGCGTTAACAAAAGTATGTCATTTCACCTTCAGAATTTCGCGAAATTTTAACACTCAGAATGACAAGAGTATTTTTCTTATTTTTACTCCATAACAAAAGGCAAATAAATTTCAATGTCAACAAAACCAATTGTAGCAGGCCTGATGGCCTACGGTATGTCGGGCCGTATTTTTCACGCCCCATTTTTATCAACCAATCCTGGCTTTACTTTTAAAGCTATTGTGGAACGCCATGAAAAAAAGGCCGGCAAAGTATACCCGGATGTAATTAGCTATAACACTATAGACGAATTGCTGAATGACACTGAAATTGAATTGATTGTTGTTAATACGCCAAATGATACTCATTTTGACTATGCCATGCGGGCGCTTAATGCCGGTAAACATGTGCTGATAGAAAAACCTGCCGCAGTTACTTCTGCCGAAGTAAAGGCATTATTTGATTTGGGCAGGCAACTTGATTTGAAAGTAATGATTTACCAAAACCGCCGGTACGATAGTGGTTTCATTTCGGTAAAAAAAGTTATTGAAAGCGGCCGGCTTGGCGAACTGATAGAAGTGAATTTCAGGCTCGACAGGTACCGTATGGCTATCGGGGCAAAGCAGTTTAAGGAAACTAAAGAAACGCCGGGTAACGGCTTAACGTACGATTTGGGCGCGCACCTGGTTGACAACGCCATCAGTATTTTTGGCCGGCCGTTAAGTTATGTGAAAACTACAGCCACACATCGTCCCGGGTCGCAGGTTGATGATTATTTTCACATTCATTTAAGTTATCCCAACCAATTAAATGTGTATTTAACGTCGGGCTTGTTGATTGCCGAGCATCTGCCGGGCTTTGTTGTACATGGCACATTGGGCAGTTTTGTAAAGTTGCGTACAGATGTGCAAGAGGCACAATTAGATGCAGGAATGATGCCGGATGCAGCAGGTTTTGGAGTTGAGCCTGAAGGAAGCGAGGGTAAATTGGTACTGATGGGGCCTGACAATGAGAAAACTGTAGAGTGGGTTCCGTCAGACAAGGGTAATTATAATGGTTTATTTGATGCCGTGTATCATACTGTGCGTGAAAATGCGTTATTCCCGATAACTGAGGAACAAATAGCCTGGCAGATGGAATTGCTGGAGAGCTAAAAATATCGTAACTATGCTTTAATGAAATATTATATCAACATAATGAAAAGAATATGTTTGTTGCTTTGCCTTATTGTAGCCGCTGGCTGCAGCCAGGCCCAAACCATGCCCGTAAATAGCAAAATTGCCCCATATCATATATTAACCACCGACAGTGTTTATGTTACGCCTGCCGACCTGAAAAAGAACAAGCCGGTGATGGTGATTTACTTCTCGCCGGACTGCAGTCACTGCCAACACCTGATGTATGATTTAAAACCCGAATTGGATAAGCTTAAAGGGGTGCAGATTGTAATGATAACCTTTGTGAACCAGCTAAAGGCCATACAGGTATTTCAGCGCGATTTTGATTTGGCTAAATATCACAATATCATTATAGGTACCGAAGGGTATACTTACGTAGTGCAGCGTTATTACCACGTACAAACCACGCCATACATTGCCATTTATGATAAAAACGGTAAACTTGCCCAGGCTTATGACAAAGTGCCAAAAATTCCGGTGCTGATGGATGCAATTAAGAAAGTGTAAACTTAGATGTGCAGATATGCAAATTTCAGATGTGCAGATGATTTTTTGATGTGATAGATTTCAATATCGAAAAGTCTGCTTCTACTGCAAACAACAAAGCCTTACAATGTTAAAACTCGTAAGGCTTTGTTATTGTCAACGGCATAGGTATAATAAATTAGCCATTTATAAAAATCAAAACGTCTATCAAACCCGATCATCATCTGCACATCTGAAATTTGCACATCTGCACATCTACTGTTGCTGCTGTTGTTGCTGCTGAATGATTTCCAAATGTCTTTGGTAGCTATTTTTGGGGGCGCCGGTAGTTGGTTGATACAAATTGTCGTGATGGGCTTTATCGTCTATGCTTCTGAACGTATTCTCATTATCATCTACGCTAACAGCTACTTCCAGTTTATGGCCGGATGTGCCTTTATAAACGCCCTTTACCGGCGAACAATCTGAAAAATTACGGCCAACTGCCAAACGCACATGGGTTTCATTAGCGATGCAGTTATTGGTAGGGTCGATACCCAGCCAGCCATAATCCGGGATATAGGCTTCGGCCCAGGCGTGGGTGGCGCCTTCACCGCGCATGGTGCTGCTATTGGTGCATATATAGCCACTTACGTAGCGTGCCGGTATTTTTAGCAGGCGCAGCATCACCATTAAAATGTGCGCAAAATCCTGGCAAACACCGGCCTTTAGTTTCCAAACCTCATCAAGTGTGGTTTCAACAGTGGTTACTCCTTTAATATATTCAAAATTTTGGTACACATAGCCGCAAAAGCGCAATGCTATCTGGAACGGGGTATCATCCAATGCTCTTTCCTGCTCAACAATAACTTGTAGCTCGGGAAGGCCTTCAAAATATTCCTGCTTCAAAAAGTCGATATAGGGCACCATGTATTGGATGTGTTTAAGATATTCCCACTGCTGATCGGGAAAAATATCTGTAACAGGTAGTGGTCGTTGCCTGGTGGTTACATTTAATTTTGAATTGATAACCATCACCGAATGCGGTTCGCTGTAGGTGAAACTACCTATCTCATTTCCATAATAATCAATATGGGTATCAACAACAGGGCTGCCGGTTATTGATAACTCATGTTGTGTTACATCCTGGTACTCGTCCTTTATCGGGTAAAGTACAATTTGGTTAGCACTGTCACGTACCATCCCTTCGTAACTGTATTTGGTAATATGCTGTATCTTAAAGTCGGGCATGTTTTTTTGAATTAATTAATTTGAGGACTGATACAATTTGAAAATTTGAGAATTTGAAGATTTGAAAATGACTTTGATGTAAATCATCATTTGTAATCTTTTAAACAAGCAATTTTCAAATTCTCAAATCTTCAAATTCTCAAATTAAAATTATGAGTTTGCAAAGTAATATTCGTTTAATGAGTTACCAATTCCATAAAGTTCTTTCCTGGTTTGTGTTAAAAACAAATGCAGGCCCTCATCACGGATGCTCTTTACCGAACTGTATTTGATCCGGCTTTGCAACCTGCCTATCTGGAATGACATTTCGCGGAAGGTATCTACATTGCTGTCATTTTTCAACCTGTCAAAATATCGGTGTATGTTATTTACCGAATAGATAACCGAGCGGGGGAAGTCGTTATTCAATGCTACCTGTTCCAGTACATTCTCCGCCTCAAAACCCTCGCGGTATGTTTTCAGGTACAGCTCATATCCGCCTAATGAAAGCAAAAGATGTTTCCAATAGGTGGTGTCTGTCAGCAGGTCCGGATTATCACTTACCGAACTGAATTTGGTATCCAAAATATCTACCGATTGAATGGCCCGCTCCAGGTACTTGCCGATATTCATAAAGCTGCGCCCTTCGCCACGCTCCATAGTGATCTCGGCCGTACCGTAGTAAAGCATTACTTGTTTTATCAGTATATCAAGTACGCCGATAGGGTCCTCACGCTGTAAGGAACGCTCCAGGCGCGGATCTTTTACGGTATGGTAATACTCGTTAAGGCATTGCCAAAGATCCTTGGAGATGTGTTCCTGCACCCCACGTGCGTTCTCCCTTGCCAGGGTTATAATGTTCAATATCGAGTTAGGATTGTTTTTACCCGTAACCATGTATTTTAAAACTGCCCGGCTATCATTTTCCAGTTTATCAACTTCTGCCTCTTTAATTCCGGCAAAAATTCTGATCACCGGCTCCCACGTAAATTCCTGTACAGTATCCTGCGATGAGGCATAATTAATTTTGAGCATCCGCAGCATACCATCGCTGCGCTCAATGTAACGGCTTAACCAATAAAAACTTGCTGCAACCCTGCTTAACATATTAGCCCCCTAACCCCCTGAAGGGGGAATGATTTTTTAATAATGAATATCGAATGTCCAATATCGAATGATGAATTAAATTATTAATGAAGATAGGTTTTACTTCGATGTTCATTATTCAAAATTCGATGTTCGGTGTTAATAGTCTTTTTTTCGTTGTCTTTTTATACTTCATCCTAACCTACGCCAGCACCCACGTATCCTTACTGCCACCACCTTGTGAGCTGTTTACCACCAATGAGCCTTCTTTTAGCGCCACGCGGGTTAGTCCGCCTGGCACAATCTCAATGCCATCAGGTCCGTACAATGCGTAGGGCCTTAAATCAATACGGCGGGGTTTTAATGAGCCCTGCATGTAACATGGCGCTGCCGAAAGGCTGATGGTAGGCTGCGCTATAAAATTACGGGGATCTTTCAGGATTTCTTTTTTATACTCTTCAATTTCCTCTTCAGATGCCGCGTGCCCCATCAGCATGCCATAACCGCCGCTGCCATTGGTTTTTTTAACTACCATTTTATTCAGGTTTTTAAACACATGCTCACGCTCGTCGGGGTTGCCCAGCTGGTGGGTGGGCACGTTTTTAAGTATCGGTTCTTCGTTCAGGTAATACCTTATCATGTCCGGTACGTATACATACACCGCTTTGTCATCGGCCACTCCGGTACCAATAGCGTTTACAATAGCTACGTTGCCTTTGCGGTAAGCTCCCATAATACCCGCTACACCCAGCATACTCGCGGGGTTAAATACCAGCGGATCAAGGTATTCATCATCCACCCGGCGATAAATTACATCTACCTGCTGCAGGCCTGTTGTGGTTTTCATATAAACCTTATGGTTATTTACCACCAGGTCGCGTCCCTCCACAAGTTCAACGCCCATCAGGCGGGCCAATGTAGTGTGTTCAAAATAAGCTGAGTTATAAATTCCCGGGCTTAACAGCACGATAGTAGGATTGGAAATTTGCCTTGGCGATAACGCCAGCAAGTTTTTATACAGTATCGTTGGGTACTCTGTAACACTCCTTACACCGCACTGAGGTAGCAAATCGGGGAATAAGCGTTTGGTTATTTCGCGGTTTTCCAGCATATAGCTTACGCCCGATGGGGTGCGCAAATTATCTTCCAGTACATAAAAAGTACCGTCCTCATCGCGGATCAGGTCGATGCCCGAAATATGTACATAGATATCGTAAGGTACCTTCAATTGGTACATCTCGCGCAAAAAGTGCGGGCACGAATAAATGATATCAATAGGCACAATACCATCCTTTACAATAAACTGGTTATTGTATATATCTTTCAGAAAATGGTTTAATGCGGTAAGACGCTGCTTAATACCTTTTTCTACAAAAGCCCATTCGCTTGCGGTAATAATACGCGGGATAATGTCAAATGGAAAAATCTTTTCAATGCCCTCGCCGCTGTTGTACACGGTAAAGGTGATACCCTGACTCATAAAAAGACGTTTGGCCAGTTCCTCTTTTTTGTTCAGATCGTCGGCCGATTCCTGCGAAATATATTCTATTACCTTACGATAATGTTCACGAACATTGCTGTCCAGGCCATACATTTCGTCCCAAACACCACTTATTGGGTTATATTTATCAAAATAAGCTGATTCCTGCATATGAAATTGTGAAGATTTGAAGATTACTAATCAGTTATTTTTTAAAAATGTAATTTATGAAGTGTTTTTGATAAAAAAGCAAATTATTTTGAATTTTTTGCGATTATTTTAATTGATTTTTCATTTTTAACAAAGTTTATGTATTGATATGGTAATTTATGAAGGCAAAAGTTGTTTTAAAGGTCTCGTCGTCTTCGCCTAAAATATCAATCGTCAGTGATGTATCTTTGCATAAACCTTATACAACTATTCATGTTATCTCAAATCATTAAAAAGTATGGCCTGTTGTGCGGAGCACTATTGCTGTTGCATCCGGCTTGCGACAATAACAAACGAGCGAAAGGCTTATTGCCTGCTAAAGCAACGGTTAAGTTCAACGCAGTTGATACCGCGTCAGAAAGTTTTAATGTATTCTTCAATAGGTTTAGCACCGATTCTGCGTTTCAAATATCAAGGATCGAGTTCCCGCTAAAGTTAACGATAATTGGCGGCGAAGGTGAAAGTGATACCTCAAAATTTCTCCAAAAAAAAGATTGGTCATTCGCGCATGCGCAGCCTGAGAAAAAAATAATCACCAAGCCGGCTCAAACGGGCAAAGGCATGGCCAATATTCACTTTTTTATTGAAGATACGGGCGTTTCGGTTTATTATCAATTTGTCAGCAGGAGAGGAAAATGGTGGATGACTTCAATTAGAGATGAATCCGATTGAAGTTTTACAGCGTTTCACCCAAGTCCCCACAGGCCTTTACTCACATATCTCTCCGCGCACCCGGCATTTCAATACTAACATTTAAGTTGTTGATTTCGAGGTTGTCTTCCTTCTTTTTTAAATAATATTCCTATTTTGAGCATATCAAAAATATTCTGCTTACTTTGGTAGTAGGCTTACAATAAAGCCTGCCATATTTAAACCATCCTATTTCAAGCTTTTCGGTTTTTAAACATGAAAACTATTTTAGGTATTATCATTTTCCTGGTAAGTTACCGCTATGTATCGGCGCAGACTTCTGTTTTGGCTGATAATCCCGATGACGGCTGTAAAATAAAGTTCGAAAAGATTAAATCAAAAATTGATGCCAGGCGAAAAAGATACGAATTTAATGTGCAGGAATACAAGGACGGCCTGTTTTGCAGCGAATGCGGCCGCACCAAGAGCGAAATTGAAGAACGTGCCCATTTAAGTTTTAGTCAGCACATCCGCGATGGCGCCACCCATAACCGCCGTGCCCTGGTTGCAACAAAACAGCTATACCATGACCTTTATAATGATTATCTTATTGACTTTAATGATCTTAAAAAGGAATATGAAGATAAGTATAATGATTGCGGGGGCGATAATTCATCGTTGGTTTTACAAACAATAAC
Organism: Mucilaginibacter sediminis; assembly: GCF_051903035.1. Taxonomy (NCBI): domain Bacteria; kingdom Pseudomonadati; phylum Bacteroidota; class Sphingobacteriia; order Sphingobacteriales; family Sphingobacteriaceae; genus Mucilaginibacter; species Mucilaginibacter sediminis. The sequence continues at coordinate 3,486,522 of NZ_CP170602.1, read as the reverse complement.
AGATCAGCAGTTTCAGTTATATACGCTTGAACTTGGCGGAGACACCAATCAGTATAACACGCAGTGGGAATTACTTCGAATAAATTATACTTTTTATTATTCCTGGTTTATGAGGATCAGCATTACCAGGTGGCAAAGCACCAGGGTGCAGACTATTTGGCTTACCGATAATCATTATCAGGCAGATGGTCGTGAAAATGCGATTATAAAGGCAGGCAATCTTCTAAATAACTACCTTCAAACTTTAACCGGGCAAACTTTAAAAAGGGAGCAATCATCTGCCTTTATAGGTTTGGATTCCCAACCTACATGGCCGTTGAAGGGCGCATTGGTTAGCAAATAATCAATGAACCAACGAACCTGTTGTTGTTGAATTTACCAAATAAAAGTCCCGGGCGTGGTAGCTATCCGGCAACAAAAAATGCCCGGAAGAAACCACGGGCATTTTAAATATTCAAGCTAAAATAGCTTAGTGTTTTACATCATGAACTTCTTCTTCCCTGAACAATTTAGCGCTAAAGAAATCATTGTTCATGCGGGCAATGTTGGTCAGCTTAATTTCTTTAGGGCATTCGGCTTCACAGGCGCCGGTGTTGGTACAGCTGCCAAATCCTTCTTCGTCCATTTGGGCTACCATTGATTGTACGCGGCTGTAACGCTCTGGCTGGCCTTGCGGCAATAAGCCCAGTTGAGTAACTTTTGCCGATACAAACAGCATTGCCGAAGCATTTTTACATGCCGCAACGCAGGCGCCGCAACCAATACAGGTAGCTGAGTTAAATGCTTCGTCGGCAATAACTTTAGGGATAAGGATAGCATTACCATCGGTAGTTACACCGGTATTTACCGAAACATAACCGCCGGCCTGCTGAATTCTGTCGAAAGCCGAACGGTCAACTGCCAAATCCTTCACAACGGGGAATGCCGAAGCCCTCCATGGTTCAATCGTGATGGTTTCTCCATCATGAAAGGTACGCATGTGCAGCTGGCAGGTGGTAACACCACGCTTTGGCCCGTGCGGGTGGCCGTTGATATATAATGAGCACATGCCGCAAATACCTTCGCGGCAATCATGATCAAAGTTAATAGGCTCATCGCCTTTATGGGTCAAACTTTCGTTAACAACGTCAAGCATTTCCAAAAATGACATATCAGGCGAAATATTTTCGGCCTTGTAAGTCACGAATTTGCCCGATGTCTGAGCATTTTTTTGACGCCATACTTTCAGCGTCAGGTTCATATTTCCGTTACTCATCTCTTTAAGATTTTGTATCAAGTAGTAAGTATCAAGTATCAAGTAGGTTGGCGGTATCAGTTATCAAGATTTTTTTTCTGTCTTGATACTTGATACTAACTACTTGCTACTAAGCGTAATTTCGTTGCGATAAATGAACTGCTTCAAATACCAGTTGTTCTTTGTGTAATTCTTCCGGTTGGTTTTCGCCTTTAAATTCCCAGGCGGCAACAAACGCAAAGTTTTCATCGTCGCGCAATGCCTCACCATCTGCTGTTTGCGATTCAACCCTAAAGTGGCCACCACATGATTCGTTACGCATCAACGCATCATCAACCATTAGTTCGCCAAGTTCGATAAAGTCGGCTATGCGGCCGGCCCTTTCTAATGAAGCGTTTACTTCCTCATTTTCGCCGGTTACAATAGCGTTTTTCCAGAAATCCGCTTTCAGCGCCTGAATCAAACCTTTGGCTTTTGTTAAACCTTCTGCCGTACGGGCCATGCCGCAATATTCCCACATAATGTGGCCAAGCTCGCGGTGATACTCGTTTACAGTTTTATTGCCTTTTAAAGCCAATAACTTATTGATATAGGTGATCACATCCTTTTTTGTAGCTTCAAAAGCAGGGTGCGATGTATCAACCTTTTTAGGGCCAATTTTAGCCAGGTAATCGCCAAGGGTATAAGGGATCACAAAATAACCATCGGATAAACCCTGCATCAAAGCAGAAGCACCCAAACGGTTAGCCCCGTGATCGCTGAAGTTACATTCGCCCAAAGCATATAGGCCAGGTACGGTTGTGCTCAGGTTATAATCAACCCAAAGGCCGCCCATAGTATAGTGTACCGCCGGGTAAATACGCATAGGTTGTTTGTATGGGTTTTCATCCGTTATCTGGATGTACATATCAAACAGGTTGCCATATTTTGCCCTTACGGTATCTTCGCCTAAACGTTTGATGGCATCGGCAAAATCAAGGAACACCGCAAAACCCGAACCACCTACGCCCTTACCTTCTGCAACCATCTCTTTGGCGTTGCGTGAAGCTACGTCGCGTGGTACAAGGTTACCAAAAGCAGGGTATTTACGTTCAAGGAAATAATCGCGGTCGTCCTCTTTTACCTGGTCGGCTTTGATGGTTCCTTTGCGCAATTGTTCGGCAATTTCTACAGTTTTTGGCGCCCAAACACGACCATCGTTACGTAACGACTCAGACATCAGCGTAAGCTTTGACTGATGATCGCCGGTTACCGGGATACAGGTTGGGTGAATTTGGGTATAACAAGGGTTTCCGAAGAATGCACCGCGTTTGTGGGCCCTCCAGGCGGCCGTTACGTTTGAGCCGATTGCGTTGGTTGACAGATAGAAAACGTTGCTGTATCCACCTGTACACAACAATACTGCGTGACCGGCGTGAGTATCAATAGAACCGGTTATCATGTTACGGGTAACAATACCTTTGGCATGGCCATCAATAGTAACCACATCAAGCATTTCGGTACGGGTGTACATTTTTACCTTACCGGCATGTATCTGGCGGTTTAATGCCGAATATGCGCCTAAAAGTAATTGCTGCCCGGTTTGGCCACGTGCATAAAAAGTACGTGATACCTGCGAACCACCGAATGAACGGTTATCAAGCAAGCCGCCGTACTCGCGGGCAAAAGGAACACCCTGTGCAACACACTGGTCAATGATATTTACCGATACTTCGGCAAGGCGGTACACGTTACCTTCACGGGCGCGGTAATCGCCACCTTTTATAGTGTCATAAAACAAACGGAACACACTGTCGCCGTCGTTCTGATAGTTTTTTGCAGCATTAATACCACCTTGTGCTGCAATAGAGTGCGCACGGCGCGGGCTATCCTGGAAACAAAAAGCCTTTACGTTATAACCAAGCTCGGCCAATGAGGCTGCTGCTGATGCGCCTGCCAAACCGGTTCCTACAACGATGATATCGTATTTACGCTTGTTGGCCGGATTAACCAGCTTCAGGTCAAATTTATGCTTGCTCCATTTTTGGGCTAATGGGCCTTCTGGAATTTTAGCATCTAAACTCATTTCTTTTATATTTTATGTTTGAGTAGTTGATTAGGTGAGTGGTTGGATTAAGTTGATTAAGTTAAGTGGTTGATTAAGTTAAGTTGGTCTTAAAACCATACTATGCAACTCAAGCTAACCCGTTCAACCCAATCTAACTCATTCAACTCAATCTAACTTAATCAACTCAATATTAACTTAATCAACCTTTAACTACAAAATAGTACCATACCGGCATAGCGGCAAAGCCCAGCGGGATAATAACCGCAAAAAACCAGGTGCCGATAGCATATACAATAGGCGTGTATTTACGGTGTACCCAGCCCAGTGTGCGGAAAGCGCTCTGGAAACCATGCAACAGGTGGAATGATAAAGCCCCCATGGCTATAACGTAAAGGATAACATACCACCACTGGCTAAAGCTGTATACAACGCGTGCATGCAAATCTTTCACGCGCACAATTTCTACATTGTTTTCTACCGATACCGAATGGTTAAAATCTTCTGAAACCGGTGTGTAAACAGCCTCGGTTGTTTTACCCGTTGCCAGATCAGTACGGTACTCCTTAAAAGCAATATCGTTGGTGTATTTATACTTGAACCAAAAATCGCCCATGTGGATAACGATAAATAACAACAGGATAGAACCCAAAAGGCCCATGTTTTTTGAAGACCAGGTAGCATCAGATTTTGGCTGGATAGCATAGCCTACCGGACGTGATTTGCGGTTTTTAACCGTAATAATTAATGCGTAAAGCGCATGTACCGCTATAGACAGGTATAGGATATACGCAATTACTTCAATTGGTGCAAAATGTGTAAGAAAGTTGGCATACACATTAAAACCAAAACCATTATCGTTGCTGAATAGCAGCAGGTTGCCCCCAAGGTGTACAATAATAAAAGTACACAAAAACAAGCCTGTTAAAGCCATAATTAGCTTTTTGCCCAGCGATGAGTTAAAGGTTTGTTTAATTTCGCTCATTATGAATTAGATTTATTTTGGCAAAAGTATCTATTATATGCCAAAAGATATAAATGCATCCGGCTTATTAACCGCGAAAAAGTTATTTAGAATCAATCTAAGAAATTGCAATGTAATTACACAAAATCTGGGCTTTAAATACGGGTTGAACCAGAAATATCAGGCTATAGCTACTACTTTATCTTTCAATACAGCGAAAATTTTATCTGCTTGCCGGCTATGGATGGCTATTTTGCCGGTAAACTTACCAAATGACGGAAAGATAGCCTGCCTGCTGCCAAATGCAAAGCAAGGTAAGGTAACACTTTGCCTGCCTTTGCCACTCAGGTTTACACCAGGATGGATGTGCCCGCAAAAAACATAGCCCCCCGCGTTTTGCAGTTTATCGTCAGGCAAAGGGTGGTGCAGCATCAGGAATGGGCCAATCAATAACTCGTCATGCAGTTCGATGTCGAGTTTTTGATAGTTGCTATCGGCTATAATATCATGGTTTCCTCTTATCAGGATGATTTCCAGCCCTGGAAACTGGCTGCGCCAGAGGATAAACCAACCCCAATCATTATTCATGTCGCTATGAAACAAATCGCCAAGGAAAATAAGTTTTTCGGGTTTATATTCGTGAATCAGGTCGGATAAGGTGGCCAGGTCACTTTGTTCCATATCGCGGGGTACAGCAATACCCGCCTTGCGGAAATGGCCCACTTTACCAAAGTGCACGTCGGCAACAATTAAAGCTTTTTGCTGTTGCCAGTAAATAGCTTTTTGAGGCAGCAATAAGAGATCCTGGTTGAGTAAATTAAAGGGAGTAGCCACACCGATCATCATAACAAAGCAAAGTTAAAAATTTTATTTGGGGCCAACCTGGTAAGCTTGCGTAATCAGAGAAATCACTTTTAACTTTTCTTAGATAAAGAAAATACACGACTTAAAAAAGGCAGGTAGCCTCTACGAGGCAAAATAAAGATTAGATGGATACTTCTACAAATATGTGGCCTCTACGAGGCATATCAGCATATTTTTCTGCCTCGTAGAGGCTACATATTTGTAGAAATGGAAAGAAAAAAATCTTTGCCCCGTTAGGGGCTACCTATATTTCGATGTCAAATCTTTAAAAGCTTCCCTGGCTTAATTGAATATGAAAGCGTACGGTTTTTCTTATATATTTTTAACCACTTGTAACACAACCCGATAATTGACCGTAAATACATCAAACCCAATTATATGAAAGCGCATCATTTTTTAGTTTTTTCATTTGCTTGTTTTATGATAGCCGCCTGTAAGGATGACAAGGTTATACCCCAACAATTACAGGGAACATACAAAGGGTCATTCAGGAGTGTAAATACGGCATCCATGACCGATAGGGCGGGCTTGCTTAATGGCAGCGCCGAAATTGTTATCAGCGGTAATAATTACCAGGGTGGTTGCGCAGCCGTGCAACAAAGCAAGGGGGGGTATGTAGTAGCAGGTAATGAAATAACCTTTACAGATAGCCTTATGCATACTGCCGATTTTAACTGGAGTTTGCTCCTAAACGGCACGTTTAAACAAAGCAACAAAGGCGATAGCCTGGTATGGACTAAAACGCTGGGCACTTACAATTATATTTACACCCTTAAAAAACAATAACCTCGGCGGCATTATTGATTTATCGAATGATGAAGGAAAAACTTCGATGTTGGATATTCAAAATTCGTTATTCGATATTACATTCCCTTCTTTCTTACTACTTTTACCGCAACCAATACGGTTTACATGAGTAATACCTTTAACCGCCCCATCCGAGTTCTTGTTGCCAAAGTAGGGCTCGACGGCCACGACCGCGGCGCACGCATCATAGCTACTTCGCTGCGCGATGCCGGCATGGAAGTAATTTATACCGGTTTGCGCCAAACGCCCGAGATGGTGGTGAACACCGCCCTGCAGGAAGATGTTGATGCTATCGGTATCTCTATATTATCCGGCGCGCACATGACGGTTTTTCCAAAGATATTAAAGCTGATTAAAGAAAAACAGATGGATGATGTGCTGGTTACCGGCGGAGGCATTATCCCAAACGACGATATGATTGCGCTGAAAGAGCAGGGGGTAGGCGAGCTTTTTCCGCCCGGAACAAGCACGCAGGATATTGTAAAATATATAACCGATTGGGTGCATCAGCACCGCAATTTTTAAATAATTATACCAATGGGATTTGAAAACATATTAACAGAAACGAAAGATAGGATACTATATATTACAATCAATCGTGAAAGTAAGCTCAATGCCCTTAATAAGGCTACCCTCGCCGAACTGCATGCCGCGTTTTTTGATGCTTTTAATGAGCCTGCTGTCGGCGGTATTATTATAACCGGTGCCGGGGCTAAAGCCTTTGTTGCCGGTGCCGATATTAGCGAATTTGCCGATTTGAATGTTGCCAATGGAACCGCTCTTGCCCGTGATAACCAAACCCTGGTTTTTGATTTGATAGCCAATGGCAACAAACCTGTTATTGCGGCTATAAATGGATTTGCCTTGGGCGGCGGATTGGAACTGGCTATGGCTTGCCACATTAGGATAGCTGCCGAGACTGCCAAAATGGGTTTGCCCGAAGTAACGCTTGGCCTTATACCCGGCTATGGTGGTACGCAGCGCCTTACTCAATTAATAGGCAAAGGCAAAGCGCTGGAGATGATATTAACCGCCGAAATGATTACCGCTGCCGATGCATTGCAATATGGCCTGGTTACCCATGTAGTTAGCCAGGAAGCTTTATTAGCAAAAGCCGAAGAGTTGATGTTGAAAATTATATCAAGGGCTCCGCTGGCCCTTGCGTCTGCTATTCACGCCGTAAATTCAGGATTAACCGATGGTATTAACGGCTATGAAACAGAGATAGAAGAGTTTGGCAAATGCTTTGGCACCGAAGATTTTAAAGAAGGGGTAGCCGCATTTTTACAGAAACGTAAAGCGGAGTTTAAGGGAAGATAATTATTGAATTATTGAATTATTGAATTATTGAATTATTGAATTATTGAATTATTGAATTATTGAATTATTGAATTATTGAATTATTGAATTATCAGATCCTAAAAATCAAAATCCAAAAAAATCTGATAAATCCGACGAATCGCGGTTCAGACAAGTGCATTAGGGATCGTCGCGGATACCGGCCAAAGTGGCTAAGGCCTGTGTAGTATGAGCACAGAGCCCGGCCGTAGGCAATGCCCGGAAAAAGAATCGAGCGGTTAGAATCAGAATTAAGAACGCAGTTTAATTTGATTTTTTTCGCAATTGCGGCATTTTACGCAGAAAATACCTTTCGATAGTCCTAAATCCGATGTTAAGCCAGTGTTAATTCTGACATTGAAACAGCAATTGTCAAGCTATTTTACAGTGTCCTGACCATTGTACTGTATTGGTCAAAAAATAAATTATTGTCAATCAAACGGTTAAATACTCATGACTTTTGGATGAAAAATCATATGTGTTTTGGTGCTTTAATTTGCCCTGTGTTTAAAACAAAACAAAATCAAAACACAACAATGGTTATGAAAAATTCATTCAAAATTTCAGCTTTAATTTTAGCTTTTGCCGGCTTAGGTCTTGGCGCATCAGCTCAAACAACAACACCTACTACCACAACAACTTCTACTACAACAACCACCCCGGGTGGCATTCGTTACAGCATTGGCGTTGATGCGGGTATTCCTGTAGGCAACTTTAAAGATAATTACAAATGGAACTTAGGCGGATCGGTACAGGCAGATATTCCGGTTTACAAACAACAGTTATTTGTAACTATTAACGCAGGATACAACAATGTTTTTGGCAAAAAGAATGTTGGTGGTGTTGCTGCCAATGATGTTACCGATTTTAAATTGCTACCAGTAAAAGCCGGTTTAAAATTCTTCCCTATCGAAAATTTTTATGTACAGGGTGAAGCAGGTGCGGCTTTTTTGCTAAACAAATCTGATCTTGGCGCCAACAAATCAACCGCTTTTGTTTATGCTCCACAAATTGGTGTTCAGTTCCCGGTAAGCAAAACCAGCTTTATTGATGCTGGCGTGCGTTACGAAGCAACCACCAAATATGCCACTGGTGTTGATGCAAGCAAAGTGAATTTTATAGGTGTACGGGTAGCATACGGTTTTTAATATCGACTCTACTTTTACCTAAAAAAGCAAAAAGAGGCGGCCGGTTATGGTCGCCTCTTTTTGCTTTTTGTGGATATTTTTTTAACCAATGTGACAACTATAATTCAATAAAATCGTACAAATAGCTACATTGTTTGTAATTTAACGCCTTTAATACATTTTACCACTGTAGTAACCGATATGAAAAAAATCCTCATCATTGATGATGAAGTTAATGTAGCCTTACTGCTATCTAAATTTTTAATCCGCAACGGCTTTGATGTAAGCACTGCATCAAGCGGTACAGGCGGAATGGAAGCCCTTAAAGTTGGCGATTATAACCTGGTACTGTGCGATTTCAGGCTGGAAGATACCGATGGGCGGGAAATGCTCCGCAATATTAAAACACAATATCCAAAAACCGGCGTAATTATTATAACCGGCTACTCGGATATAAAAATGGCTGTTGAGCTTATAAAAATGGGTGCCTATGATTATATTACCAAGCCCCTATATCCTGATGAAATTTTAAATACCATCAACAAAGCGTTTGAAACACATTATGCTTTAGTTGAGGCCACCGAAAATACTACAGGAACTGTTAACGCCGACAAATCAAAAAGCAAAGAGGCTAAAAAACAAGTATTCGCCAGCGAATTTGTGGCCGGTACCAGCAAGGCATCAAAAGAATTGCTGAGGCAAATTGAGTTGGTGGCGCCAACTAATTATAGTGTAATTATTTTAGGCGAAAGCGGTACCGGTAAAGAATCGGTTGCTAAAAGTATCCACCTGAATAGTCCGCGCCATAATCAGCCTTTTATTGCTATGGATTGCGGTTCGTTAACCAAAGAACTGGCAGCCAGCGAATTTTTTGGGCACGAAAAGGGTTCGTTCACCGGCGCTTTGTATACTAAAATAGGCCACTTTGAAATGGCAAACGGTGGCACTTTGTTTTTGGATGAGGTAGGCAACTTATCATACGAGATACAGGCCGCCCTGTTGCGCACAGTACAGGAGCGCAAGGTTAAACGGATTGGCAGCACAAAGGAGATTGATCTTGATGTGCGCATCATTATAGCCACTAATGAAAACCTGCAGGATGGTATAAGCAAGGGTAAATTCAGGGAAGATTTATATCACCGCTTTAACGAGTTTACCATTTACATGCCGCCACTGCGGGATCGCGGTGCTGATATCATGTTGTTGGCCGAGCATTTTTTAAGGATAGCCGCCAATGAATTGGGCCGTAATGTGGAGTCATTTGCGCCCGAAGTTATTGATTGCTTTATGAACTACCGCTGGCCAGGTAATATCCGCGAGCTTAAAAACGTGATCAGGCGGGCCGCGTTACTGGCCGAGGACAACGAGATTACCATGAAGGCCCTGCCGCTGGAAATCTCCAACTTTAAAATGCCGTCGTTTGAGTACCCGGCTCATTCTGTGCCGTCGACTTTTGATGCGCCAGAGGCTAAAGAAAACAGGCATGATTTAAAAAATGCCGCACTTGAGGCCGAGTATGAGACCATCATCCGCGTTTTACGGGAAGTAAACTTTAATAAAACCAGGGCAGCCGAGATATTAAAGATTGACAGGAAAACCCTGTATAATAAAATGAAGGCTATCAACCTAAAGTAATACGATGGATTTGCATGAACAGGAAAAGGATAGCGAAGATGACCAGCTGCGCAAGCTGAAACACGATATTAGAAACCAGCTTTCAAACGTGCACCTGGCATTGGAACAACTAAAGTACGAATTGCCGGATATAAACGAGGAGTGTTTGTTTTATATAGAAATGATTGACACAAGTGCCAAAAAGATAAACGAATTGTTAAATGGTGCGGAGTAGGCAAATTACAGCCAAATTACTTTTCAAAACGCTGAAACTTTTTAGCGTTTTTTTTGTCTCAGAAATGGGAAGAGAATCAAGAACCCAGGAGTCGGAAATGACACAGTTTGCGATTTCGTTTTCTTGATGCTAATATCTTGATTCTTATCACCAATGTCAATTTTTAACTACAAACAACGCAACAATATTATCCTGGCCAGTATTATAGTACTGGGGTGTTTTTTGCTGTATGCGCTTAGTGGCTTATTCAGTAGTATACTTGGCGCTATTGTATTGTATGTTATTTTCAGGCCGCTGTATGTGAACCTGGCCGAGAAGCGTGAATGGCCCAAATCGCTGGTGGCGCTTCTCATTATTTTTACTTCATTAATCATTATTGTTATTCCCTTCCTTATCCTAAGCATTATGGTAGTAGGGAAAATATCCAGCATTAATATTAAAGACTTACCCATTGATCAATGGACTACAAAAATTGACGCGTTTGCTGCCGCCAACCTTAATCAGCCCCATTTTGCCGAAGAAACGCTGCAAAAATTAGGCTCATTTGGTACCAGCCTGTTCCCATCTATACTTAGCAGCGCGGCAAGCATTATACTTACCTTGTTGGTTTTGTATTTTATTTTGTATTTTATGCTTACACAAATGCGCGAGTTTGAAGCGGGTTTGTTAAAATACGCGCCATTCAGAGAACAGCACGCATTAAAATTTGCAGCCGCCCTACGCGATTCTACCTATTCGAACGTTTTAGGACAAGGGATCATAGCTGTTACACAGGGTGCGCTGCTGGCCAACGGTTTTTTAATATTCGGCATTCCCGACCCGGTTTTTTGGGGGGTTATAGCCATATTTATTTCATTTTTGCCGGTAGTAGGTGCGCCAACATTATGTATACCGGCAAGTATTTTGTTATTTGCACAGGGGCATAACTGGCAGGGTGTTGCATTGCTGGCTTATGGTTTATTATTTATAGGCAACGTTGATAATTTTTTAAGGATGATTATCAACAAGCGGGTGGCCAATACGCACCCCATTATATCCATCATTGGCGTGTTTATAGGGTTGCCGCTTTTTGGAATATTAGGCCTGGTTTTTGGTCCGCTTTTATTATCTTATTTTTTATTATTGCTGGAGATATATGAAACTAACCGTATGGCTGCCGACAGGCTTGAACGGATTAACACAGCAGCAGAAAACTGACAGCCATTGAACAGTTTTGTAAACACAGAACAAAAAAATAACTGACAAAAAAGCCATTTACACGCAATTAGTATACAAATAACACAATTAATGATATTTGGCAAGGTATTGGTATTAATGAATCAAATGTTCAACTTTAAATTTATATTACAATGAATGATAACACAAAAGTAGTTGTTGCATTGCTTGCGGGCTTGGCAGCAGGGGCAGCTTTAGGCATTTTATTTGCACCCGATAAAGGTGACGAAACTCGCGATAAGCTTACGGAATCATTAAAAAACCTTGGCGATTCGATTAAAGAAACCGCCGCGGCCGAAATTGACAACCTGGTTGGCCTGAAAGACAAAGTGGTTGGAAACATTAAATCAAAAATCCGCGGTGCCGAAGAAGAGTACCAGGACGATTTGGAACATGCATAATTTTAAATAGCCCGGATAATTCATATTATTGAGTTATCCGGGATTATAAAATTAGTAAACAAACAACCTATGGAAGCCGAAAAAGAAACACCACCACCATTACCACCAATTATTGATCAGTTAAGGGAATACGCCGAAACACGGTTTAAGCTTTTAAAATATGAGGCTATTGAAAATGGCACTTCCATTTTGGCAAGTGTTATTACCGATGTTGTTGTGGTATTAGGTATGGTGCTCTTCTTCATATTCGCCAGCCTTACTTTAGCGTTTTACCTGGCCGATTTATGGAACTCCAATTGGATGGGCTTTGGATGCGTTGCCCTTATTTATTTAATTATTGCCATCATTATTAAGTTGAATAAAAGCCGTATAGAAAAACCACTGGCCAATATTTTTATTCAAAAAATATTTAAAAGGTAAACATCATGAGCTACCAGATAAGAAGTATAAACGATTTGCAGGAAGAGATATTCAGGCTCAAGACACTGGAGAGCCATCAAAGCGCGGCTTTAAAGGCGCGGGTGAGCAGCCCCTCTGCCATATTTTCATCTGTTATGTCGTTGTTTCCGCGTTCGGTTGATAGCGATGGTGTTCGTAGTTCCGGCCTTTTTCATCCGGATATTATAAACCTGGTATCAAGGTTTGTAATTCCGCTTACTTTAAATAAAACGCTGTTTAGAAATTCAAATTTCCTGGTTAAAACATTGGTGGGGCTGGTGTCGCAAAAGGCATCCAACTATGTTAATGAAGATTCTGTTTCGGGTATTTGGGGTACTGTAAAAGGTCTTTTTGAAAAGTTTACCAAAAAGAAAAGCAAGGATGAGTACAAGCCCGAACCCTATAAAAAGCCAGTCGCCGGGCCGGTAGTTTAATGCTATTTTAAACCCCACCCTGCTCAATTAGCAGAAAAAGTTATTTTTGCACTTTATTTTATAAAGTGGGAAAAGATAAGTTAAAACGATTTGCAGAGATTGATACCTTTAGCAATGTATTACAATTGGATGCGGGCAAACCTTTTAAAGGAGAGTGGAGCAAAGGTTTTTTTAATAATGACAACCCGGTAGTTTTAGAGCTGGCCTGCGGCAAAGGCGAATACACGGTAAACCTGGCCCAGCTTTTTCCTAATAAAAATTTTATTGGTATTGATTATAAAGGCAACCGCATTTGGCGTGGTGCAAAAACGGCTATCGAAGATGGCGTTTCTAATGTTGCTTTCTTACGCATCCAGATAGAAAACCTGCTTGATTATTTTGCCGATGGCGAAGTAGACGAAATCTGGATTACCTTTCCCGACCCACAGCCGCAACTAAGCCGCGAGAAAAAACGGTTAACCTCTCCGCGGTTTTTAGATAAATATATCAGGATCCTGAAACCATCCGGCTGCGTAAACCTTAAAACCGATAACGATGGCCTGCATGCTTACACGGCCGAAAAGATTGAAGAGCTGAAACTAAAACTACACATCCGCACCGAAGATCTTTATCATTCGCCTTATGCCGATGATGTGCTATCGATAAAAACCTATTACGAAAAAAAATATTTGAAGGATAACAAGAACATTAATTATCTTAAGTTTTCGTTTGAGTAACGCATGAAGGCTAAAAGCTTAAAGCGGAAGGCCTAAAGCCTTGAAAGCCAAAATCTGTCAATAATAACACCAGGTGATTTAAAGCTTTTAGCCTTAAGCATCCGGCCCTAAGCTTTTAAAATGGATGATATTAACTTTTTTGATAAAGTATACCAGGTTGCAAGGCTAATACCTAAAGGCAGAGTAACATCATATGGGGCTATCGCCGCTTATTTAGGTACCAAAGGATCATCGCGTATGGTGGGCTATGCTATGCAGGCGGCAGGCAGGGCCAATCCGCCGGTACCCGCGCACCGGGTTGTAAACAGGCAGGGCTTGCTTACCGCCAAGTTTCATTTCGGGGGTAATACCATGCAGGAGATGTTGGAAAGCGAAGGTGTAAAAGTAACTGATGACCAGGTGCAGGATTTTAAAACCGTGTATTGGGACCCCAATATTGAGTTGGCGTTATAGGTTAATGGTTTGAATTATAGTGTAATAGAGATACAGTATGGTAAAAAGCTCTATAAAAGGTATTATAATTGCCATTACAGGATGGTTTTTACCCCTCAACCATTTGTAAGTTAACCAGCAAATTCCGACTGGAATAATGATGCTAAATATAAAGGCAAACATGATCAGTGTGAAATCGAATTTGGCTTGTCTGAAACTGTGACTCATAACAATATTATTTAAGCATCTCTAATAATTCTATCCTGTTACCAAATGGGTCGATAAAAGAAAACCGTTCCCTGCCGGGGATTACGGGTTCTTCCATAAATTCTACTTCATAACTTTTTAAATGTTCACGTGCTGCTGCAATATTGGTCACCTCAAAGGCATTGTGCCTTGAGGTGCGTGGCATGGCCTCCTCGGTACTCAAATGCAGCTGGATATTGGCAATATTAAACCAATAACCTTTCGACCTGAACTTAGGCCGCTCAATTTGCTCAAGACCTATAATATCGGCATAAAAAATCCGTGCTTCCTCCAATCACTCGGCAGGTACAACAATCTGGAAATGGTCGGCACGTTTAAAGTTAATCATCGGATATTCAGAAACAAAACTACTTATTCAACACAGCACGGCGATATGGGCAGTTCCTGCCTCACCTTATTAATTGGTATATGCTTATCGATGTGGCGTTACGAAAAACAATCAAAAGTCGGCTAAAAATTGCAAACAACAAATGGCCTTAAAAAAAATGGCCTTTATTTTGCTTTGGTTAAAATATCTACTTAAAACTAAATATTATGGCAAAGTATTCAGAAAAAGCAGGTGAAAAAGTTGAGAAAACCATGCACGAAATGAAAGAGGGGAAACTTAAAAGCGGCAGCGGTAAAAAAGTGACCAGCAAGAAACAGGCCGTAGCTATTGGTTTATCAGAAGCCCGTAAGGAAGGCGCAAAGGTGCCTAAAAAGAAAAGCTGATATTTAAAAGTAACAAAGCCACCGGCTGTAATAATCGATGGCTTTGTTACTTTTAATTGATAAAAATATCTACTTAAAATCGGTAGCTATCCAACTGGCCAGGTTGCCTTCTTTATTAATCTCTATCAGTTTTTCAACTTCATCATCCTTTTTATGAGATTCTTCCATGCTGTATTTGGATAGCATGGCTCTTAATGCTACCAGATTGGCCGTGTTTTTATCAAAATCGGTTTTATGTTGTAATGCAAATTTGGCGTACTGTGAAGTATAGGTAAACAACAGCTCGGGATTAAGATCGCTGAGGTCATTTATGGCTTTATTGATGGATACCGAAACGCTGTGCGAGCCTTGTACCCAGGCTAAGATAAATAAGCGGGCGGCCTGCCTTTTTTCGCGTTTGTCTTTCCAGCCGGTTTGTTGCAGCCAGTCGGCTGTGTTTATTACCTGCTGCTCGTACATGTCAAAGTCGGCATCGGTTTGCAGTTCGTAATGCATGGGCACATCATATTTTTGTGCGGTTGCCGTAAGGCAAAAGATAGTTAATGTTATACTAAGTGTTAAAATGTATTTCATGTGTTATTTGTTATTAAGCAGGCTATACTGAAAGTTCAGCAAGTCTTTTTTTATTTCGAAATTCCTTTTGGCTACTGCCGATATATATGCACCTACCCCTTTGTTAAAAATGCCGATGGCCTCATTATCGTATTTAGGTTCATAATAATAAATCCACTTTGATGCCAGGTATTTATCTGCAGCTTCAAGTTGCTCCTCATCCATAAAGGCGCGGGTTTCTTCATCGGCTATTACAACCGCTATCCTTGGCTTCAGTGTGCGTTCAAAATTATAAACTTCGGTTAAAGTAGCGTTAATATTGTCGGCTGTCATGGTGTTGTACACCCGGTTAAAAACCAACATGGTTTTATTGTACAAATCATAATCCTGTACGGCATCGGCCTGGTATTTAAATAGCCTGTTGTATTTAACGGCAAGTAAATCGCGGGCTTCGCCGGTATTGCTTTTGTTGTAAAAGAAGATGAAAATATTTTTGTCCAAACTTTCCAGCTTTTTAACGGATTCGTGCCGTTCATGATCAATAAGGCCGCTTACTGTTTGCGCCTCGTTCTTTATGTATTTATTGCCTTTGTAATCAAAGGTTTTAATGTCGTTTTGGGCAGTTATAAGTGTATTTAATGTGCTAATATCCTGCTCCATTCTTTCGATTTTTTTTGGCAGGCTGCAATTGGCATCGGTAAACAATTCCTCAAAAGTAAAAGTTGTATCTGTAACCATGTTAATTGCATCTTCCACGTCAAACCGGGTTATCCCACGACCATCATAGTAGCCTTTATATGCCTCGTTAAATGAGTTTTGGCTAATAGCGTTATAAAAATCAGCTTTAAAACCTTCCAGGTTGATAACGGAAAAATCCTTGTTTAGTTTTGCCCCGGCATAAATCTCGTCGGTAAGCAGTATCTGCAGCTGTTCGGGGTTATTAAATATCACCCAGGCGGGCTCGTTAACTACAGGAGCATTCAGGTTGATAATTGTTAATGCAGCTCCCCGGTCCTCGTTTGACGGATGCGACGACCATTGGTCATTAATAATCACCTCGCTGGTTTCGCCAATGTTGGTATGCTTATCAATTATTGGCAGCCCTATGCTATCGGCTTTAAGCCCATGGTTGGCCGCATAATGACTGATCATTTCCAACTGTTGCGGATAAAAATTTTGTGACCGTTTGTTTTCTGCCAATTGGCTATTCCAGTAATTTAACAGGCCGCTGTAACATAGCTGCCCAACTTCAATCCGTTTTAACGATGATATGGCATGGTTTGAACCGCTTACGTAGGCTGCCATGGCATCGGCATGAAATTCCATTTCGCGCGATAAGCCCATATATGTTTTATTAAGCACCACATATATCTTTTTAAGGATGTTTTGCATGCCCATCACCAGTTGGATATTGATCCAGGCAAACAGCCGGAATATGCTGTGAACGCGGGCAAAGCCGTTTAAAAGCTTGCCGTAACCATCATTGTCATACAGCATGTTGTGAATAACCTTGTTAAGGTTATATACGTAGCTGCCAAACTTCATGCTTCGTTGCGAAAAATGGCCAAACTCATGCGCCATAATTGCCTTAAACTCCGATAAGTTAATGGAGTTTACCAACCCGAGGCCAATTTTAAGGTTCTTTTTAACCGGAAAAAACATGCTCCAAAAGCTGGAATCGTAAAATACACCGGCGTTTACGTCGGCCGAGATAAATATCCGTTTTGGAAAAGGCGCCTGCGCCTCGTCCGTTAGTTGTTTAATAAATGCAAAAAGCGCAGGCTGATCGTCCGGAGTTATCTCCATCATATCTGAATGGTCGGCAGGCGTACTTTTAAAAAGAAACTTGATGGTAAAAAATACCAGCATCAACCCCGATCCCATTAAAGCAACTCCGGCTATCAATCCCATAAATGACGACAGCCCGGATATGATAACTACGCCCAAAGCGATAAATGCCCCTGCAATGGCAACGGCACCCAGGAGTAGTAAAAGGTAGGTGAGTATAAAAAGAAATATTGCCCCGATGGATTTGTAAACCTGTTTGGTAAAAGCCCGCGAAGGCTTTAAAATACCTTTATCGGCATGTACAGGCATCGGCGGAAAGGTAAAGGCACTTGTGCTCATTTAGTTTTAGTAAATGAATCCATAATATCCATTAAAACAACGGCCTCGTCAATGGAGCAGGGGTTAGGGCCCTCGTTTTTAAAGTAAGCCACAATTTTTTCGATCATGGGTTGCTGTATGTGCTGCGGGTGTTTAAAAGTTACGGTTTCATCTTCGGTATCCGTTTTCCAGCTCACATAATTGCCAAAAAACGGGAAAGTTATTTTTCCTTTAGTGCCGATGATCTCGCAGGTATCAGTGGTTAAACTTTCGGCAACATTAAAGCACCAGGAGCCATTAACTACCACTTTGTTTTTAAACTGAATTTGGCCGCAAACATGGTCATCGGCCTGTGTTGATGCCGATTGGTTGAGTGAGAAGCCGTGATATTTTTCAGGTTCGCCAAAATAATATAACATCAGGTCCAGTTGGTGCGGGGCAAGATCATGAAAATAGCCACCGCCCGAAAATTCAGGCAGCACTCTCCAATTAGCTTCGCTTTCAGCAATCAATTTTGGCTTACGGCTTTGCCACATCCTGATTTGTACTGTGCGCACTTCGCCAATTTTTTGTTTGTCCAGCAAATCCTTCACCATTAAAAACATAGGTACGGCCCTGCGGTAATGTGCTACAGTGAGTTTTGCATTGCTTTGTTTTACGGCCGCAGCCATAGCCCTGGCTTCATCGGCATTACGGGTAACAGGTTTCTCCACATATACATTAAAACCCTTTTCTAAGGCAGCTAAAGCATACTCCAGGTGTGATGATGGGGGAGTAGCAATATAAATGGCATTTACGCCGGCTTCGGCCATCATTTTATCAGCGTCGCTGTACCATTTGCTCACCAGGTGGCGGCTGGCATAGTCGGCTGCTTTAACTGCATCGCGCCGCATAACGGCTATCAGATCGCTGTCGGCCACTTTTTTAAATGCCGGCCCGCTTTTAAGTTCGGTTACATTGCCGCAACCAATTATGCCCCAATTGATCATATTGCCCCCTCTGCCCCTCTAAATCTCCCCTAAAGGGGAGACTTTTAAGAAACTTGTATTTTTAATTAATTGATAATCTAACTATTATTCCCCCTTCAGGGGGTTAGGGGGCTAATATCGCCTCTATCTGCGCCAGTTCATCGGCCGAAAAAATAATATTATCCAGCGCCTTTAATGAATCGGCCAGTTGCTCGGCACGGCTTGCGCCTATTAGTACCGATGTAACGCGGGTATCTTTAAGCAACCATGCCAATGCCATTTGTGCCAGTGTTTGGCCGCGTTGCAGGGCAAGGTTGTTAAGTCTTTTTATCTGGCTCAGGCGTTCTTCAGTTAATTGCGAAGCCTGTAGAAAGCCGGTTGATTTTGCTGCCCTTGAATCTTCGGGGATGCCGTGTAAATATTTGTTGGTTAACATACCCTGGGCCAATGGCGAAAAAGGGATACAGCCCACACCCTCGTTGCCCAGCACATCCATTAAGCCACCTTCAACCCAACGCTCAAACATGGAGTATTTTGGCTGGTGGATAAGGCATGGCGTGCCCAATTCTTTTAATATTTTAATGGCTTTAGCTGCAAGATCGGCAGGGTAGTTGGAAATGCCCGCATATAAAGCTTTCCCCTGGCGAACGATGAGATCAAGCGCTGCCATGGTTTCTTCCAGCGGCGTTTCAGGATCAGGGCGATGGTGGTAAAATATATCTACATACTCCAGGCCCATACGTTTAAGGCTTTGGTCAAGGCTGGCAACCAGGTACTTTTTTGAACCCCAATCGCCATAAGGGCCATCCCACATAGTATAGCCGGCTTTGCTGCTGATGATCATCTCATCGCGGTAACCGCGAAAATCTTCTTTTAAAATGCGACCAAAATTCTCTTCAGCCGAACCCGGCGGCGGGCCGTAGTTGTTGGCCAGATCAAAATGGGTAATGCCGCTATCAAATGCCAGGTGCAAAATTTTGCGGTAGTTTTCGGTAACATCAACGTGCCCGAAATTGTGCCACAATCCCAGTGAAATAGCCGGTAATTTAATGCCGCTATTACCGCAGCGGCGGTATTGCATTTTTTTGTATCTGTCTGCAGATGGTAGATATGTCATATTTATAAAAGGTATGGATTGGGTGTATTGTATCGGAAGTAAAAATAGAATTTTAATCAGAATATTTTGTCTGAATCAGAATTTACAGGATTTTAGAATTTTCAGAATCTAAGCAGGATACACTCCTATAATTCTGTTAATCGTATAATTCTGTGAATTCTGATTCAGACAACCTCGGCCACCACAAAAGTACTGCCACCAACAAAAACCAGGTCGTTATCCCCAGCTGCGTTTTGAGCTGCCTGTAATGCCTGTTTAACCGATGTATATGCCGATCCCTGCAAACCAATGCTTTCAGCCTTCAGCCTTAAGCTCTCGGCCTCCAAACCCCTTGGGATATCGGGTTTGCAAAAATAGTAGGTAGCATCCTTGGGGAGCATGCTTAAAACTTTGGTAATATCCTTATCGTTCACCATACCAATTACAAAATGGAGGTGTTTGTAATTAACAGATGCAATGTTTTGTAAAACCTCCTGTATACCGTCAGGATTGTGGCCGGTATCGCAAATGGTCAGGGGTTTTTCTGTTAATGTTTCCCAGCGGCCATGTAAACCGGTGAGGGTTTTTACTTGCGATAAGCCTGTGCGGATATCATCGTCACTAATATTGAAACCCTGAATACGTAGTTCGTCAATGGCGGTTAACACCGTTTTTACATTTTTGAGCTGATATGAGCCGGTAAGATCAAGCCGGATGGCGAGTTGTGAGTTGTGAGTTGTGAGTTGTGAGTTTTTTGTGGCGGTTAAATCAAGTTGGTTTTCTTTTTGAATTTTGAATTTTGAATTTTGAATTTCCCACGTATCTGATGCAAATGAAAGGTTGGCATGTTCTTTTGTCGCTTTGTCAACAAATACGTGAGCTGTTTCCGGCTGGTTTTCGCCAATAATAACCGGGACGCCGGGCTTAATGATGCCCGCTTTTTCGCCGGCTATAAGTTGTAAAGTATCGCCCAGGATATTCATATGGTCCCAGCCGATATTGGTGATAATGGAAAGTAGCGGATTGATGATATTGGTAGAGTCCAATCGGCCCCCTAACCCAACTTCAGTGATGGCTATATCTACTTTCTCTTTTGCAAAAACATCAAAAGCAAGGCCAACAGTCATTTCAAAAAACGAGGGACGGATCTCATCAAAATCTTTAAGATGATCTTCAACAAAATCAATCACCGTTTGCTCACTGATCATTTGCCCGTTTATGCGGATGCGTTCGCGAAAATCTTTTAGGTGGGGAGACGTGTATAAGCCTGTTTTGTAACCTGCCGTTTGCAATACCGCCGCCAGCATGTGCGACGTAGAACCTTTGCCATTGGTGCCGCCAACATGCACGCTTTTAAATTTATGCTGGGGATTATCAAGGCGTTTGCAAAGCTCGACGGTATTATCGAGGTTAGCTTTATAAGCAGAAGCCCCATCGCGCATAAACATGGGGAGTTGGGTATATAGGTATTGGATGGTTTCGTTGTAGTCCATGGTCCATGGTCCATAGTCCATAGCTATGGTGAATTTGGATGAAAATTTATGAAATAAACTTTTGCCATGGTCTATTGTCCATTGACCATGAACTAAAAGATTAATTTACCTTAAACACAAATACCACAGTACCAACCTGGGTATCAGGTGCCGAATCGAGGGGATTTAGCTTAGAGTTTTTTACAGCATCTTCACATTTTTGCAACAACGCTGCATCGGTTATAGTGGTTCCACGGGCACCGGCACGCGCGTATACTACGTTGCCATCTTTATCAACTCTTATATCAACCATTATTTTGCCTGTTTGGCGGTTGTCGTCGCTAACAGAGGGGCGGCTTACAAAATTACGCTGGGCCATGTTAAGGTTGCCTCCGTTACCAGATCCTGTTCCGTTATAATTGTTAGTTAGCGTAGTGCCTGTAGTTTTGCCCTGGTTTCCCGGTTTATTACCCGTTCCGTCACCCTCTCCCGTTCCGGTTGTGGCTTTGCCTTTATAAAGGGCGTTTTGATTCACAACGGGTTTTGCAACCGCTTTAGTAGGTTGTGGCGTAGCTACTGCAGTTGTTGGTTTTTTTGTTGGGGCCGCCACTTCGGGCGCATCTTCGGTATTTTGGGTAACAACGGTTTTCTCGCTGGCCTGCGGTGTTGGTTTGTCCTCCGACGGCGGGGCAGGGGTAACTTTGTCGGGTTTGGTATGATTAGCTTTCTCGGCAACCGAAGGTTCTTCTGTACTCATATAATCGTTACCCATGCCTTCATCAACGGTGCCATAATTCACCAGGATACCACCTGTACCTTCCTCCTGCTTAGGCGGGTTTTTAAACACGATAAAATAACATGCCGCTATCAGCAAGGTCATGATAATGCCTGTTGCTAAAAACGCCTTTGGATAGTTATTTTGCTCTTCCCTGTATTCCATTTTAGTATCAAGTAGTAGTTGGTATCAAGTATCAAGTATCAAGTATCAAGATAGCTGCAAACAATTTTAGGCCAATAAATCTTGATACTTGATACTTACTACTTGATACTATCCCTTCGGTTCCGTTGCTAAAACCAGTTTAATGTTCAATTTTTGTGCTATATCCAATACCTGTACCACATCCTGTATGGCTACGGTTTTATCTACCGATAAAACAATGGTTAATTCTTTAGCCACCGACTTGTAGGTTGATAGTTCGTCCATGAGTTTATCTACAGGCACAACCTTTTTATCAACGGTGTACACCAGATCTTTAGTAATTGCTACGTTGATTGTTTTTTTGGAGATAGACTGCCCGCTTGACGATTTTGGCAAAACCAGCTTAACCACGTTTGGGTTGGTTACCGTAGATGCGATGAGGAAAAACAAAAGCAGGAAGAACATGATATCGTTCATAGCTGAGGTATGTACCTCGGCAGATGCACTTTTATGTCTTTTTCTTAAATTCATTTGCTTGGCTCCTCTAACAGGTCAATAAATTCAATGGCATCAGTTTCCAGTTTCAGGATCACCTTATCAACCATCATATTTAAAATATGGTAGCATACATAGGCCACAATACCCACAAATAAGCCGGCGGCCGATGTTACCATTTTTACATATAAACCACCGGATATAACACCCATACTGATGTTATCTGTTTTAGAAATATCGTAAAAAATCTTGATTACACCCGCAATAGTACCCAGGAAACCAAACATCGGCGCAATACCGGCAACAATACCCAGAATACCAATGTTTTTTTCGAGTTTGGATACTTCCAGCTTGCCAATGTTTTCTATCGCGCCTTCAATATCTTTTATCGGGCGGCCAATGCGCAACAGGCCTTTTTGAAGCATACGGCCCAATGGCGTATTGCTGTTACGGCAAATGGCGATGGCCGATTCCAGGTTGCCCGAATGGATACTTGCACGTACCTGTACCATCAGGTTCGACTCATTACGGGATGCCTTGCGGATAGTAAAATAGCGTTCAAAAAATATCACAAGCCCCAGTACAGCAAGTATGCCAATAGGTATCATTACCCAGCCGCCTTTTATCAGCAGGTCGCCAAAACGTAAATCTTCTGCGGGTGCTAATTGAGTGGCTGCATGGTTAGCGGTATCTGCTAAATGCTTTGCTGTATCTGTTACTGCCTGTATTAATAATAAAGTCATTTCTGATGTTTAACGAGTTGATATGGATACGATGTTATTTCTATTTTCTTTTCTTTTACCAGCCTATCTTTTTGGGCTTTTGCTTCATCATAAGTTGCAAAGCTGCCGGTTACAACCTTAATAAGCTTACCGGTACCTGGGCCGCTGTAAACGCGGGCATCAACCCCTTTTCTCTGGTAATTATCTGCTTCTGCCTGGGCTTTTTTTACCGTTTTAAACGACCCCAGGATAACGGCGAAAACAGGGCCGGTTGATGAATCGGCAGGCGGGGTGGCAGCACTTGCTGTCTTTAACGCAGAATCGGGCTTTAAAATTGCCTTTTTGATGGTATCAGTAGGCTGTGCCGCTTTTTTTACGGAGTCGGTATCGCTTTTTGTAACAGGTGTAGCTTTGGGCTCGGGCGGCAACTGCATTTCCTGGCCTTTGTTCAGGCGCAGCCATTGCGGTTTAAATTTGTAAATGGTTAAACCGGCGCTGGCCAAAATTATTATAGCTATTAATACAATTGCCCAGGTGCTTATACTGTGCCTTGGTTCTGGCTCTGCATCAAAATATTCTTCGGGTTGATTAACAGTTTCCTCTGACAGGATTTCCCTGATTGGTGGCGGTAATGGCAAAGGCTCCGGCGATTGTACAGCGGCCGTTGTTGCCTGGGGCGTGCCAACAGCTTCTGGCGCGGCAGTGCCCGTTTCAACTGTTACCTCTGGCGCAGCGGGCTGGTTTAGTTTTTTTATGCCGACGGGCGCGTACCCGTAAAACGATGCATTATCAGCATTGCTTATCTTTGATTTAAAGGCAATTTTGCCTTTATCCATAAAAAACCAACCCAGATCGGCAAACGGAACTTCCTGCAAAGCAGCCTCTTGTTTTAAGGAGTTTATGTATTTATCGGTGAAGTACTTAGATGACGCAAGGGAAATTTTTTTCTTTTCGGCGATGTACCTTGTTAAAGTGTCATCACCATCAACTATTTGCGGATTGAACTGTATTTTATAGCCTGGCGGGTAAAATTTGCGTTCGGCATCGTTATACCATGCGCTTACACGAACATGCACAAAATGGCCCAGCCCAGGCACGCTTATTTCGCCGTGCTGGCCCAATAGTTCGCTTAAGTAATTGGCTATATCCATTTGCTAAAATACGGTTTACTACAAAGTTGATATCTTAAAATGAGAAACCAACGCCGCCAAAGATATTAAATCCATAGTTAGGATAGTATACCCAGTTTTGATAACCTGAGTTTAAAATGTTATTTGCCTGCGCAAATACTGTAATAACGGGTGTAACCCGGTATTCAACACCGCCATTCAAATCGGCAAATGACGTAATTTCGCGGTTTTTCATTAACAGGGTTGTATTTGGTGTCGGCGTTCCCAACGGCCCCGGTGTTATGCCGAATGGCCTGTCATAGGCGGTTCCCCTTATCAATAATGAGCCGGTAATGCTTACTTTGTTGTTAATATGAATGGCAGTACCTGCTGTTAACAAAAACTTAGGCAAGTTCCAGGCTTGCGCTTCTGTGGCCATTTTATAGTCCTTAAACTCCACGCGGCCAAAAATGTTTACATCTTCAGTTGCCTTAAAATCAAGCTCGCCATTAAAACCGCTTACACGCGACCGTCCTTTATCATATATCACATCAAACTTGTAACCCTGAGTGGTTTGGGTACTTACAAATAAGGCCATATCTTTTACGCTGTTGCGAAACACTGCAGCTTTAAAGCTAAGCCCGGGTGCCAGCGTGCCTTTTAAGCCGGCGCTGATATCCAATTGATCAACGGAGTTTTGAAGCTTTATATTTTGATTGATATATGGGTTTACATTTGCAAAATCGCGAATAGATGCCCTGTTTACATCACCCTTGGCCTCAACAAAAAGGCGTACATATTTAGGAATTACCTGGTACTCGAGTTTTGCTGCAGGGAAAACAAAAAAGCGGTCATAATCGCCAAATTCTTTAGCGATGGTTACGCCCGCGTCTATTTTATAGTTGGTACCCTGGAATTTAATATAAGGGTTTAACCGCAGAATGCTGTTGTTTAAGTTATAAGCACTATCTTTTGGATTGGCAACATCAATTGAAGCGCCAAGGCCGGTGTAAAACTGTTTAATAGTTTGGTTTACGAAGCCCGAAAGCACAATATTACTCTCACGCGCTTTAAACGCATTGCTAAAAGAATAACCGTTTAGTTTTACCGAGTAGGTAAAGTCGTTTTCAACATTCTTAAAGTTTTTGGCCAGTTCAACTTCGCCGCTGATATCATTAAAATATTGCTTTTGCGGGGTAAAGGTTAAAGGAATTGAATCCGGATGGCCGTAAAAGTAAACTCCACGGCGTTTGTAATTAATACGGCCGCTAATGGTGTTTTCTGAATTGATGCTTTTGATAAATACTCCAACTTCGTCTTTACTTTCGGTTTGCTTATCCCATGAACCCGATTGCGAAAGGTGTTTCAGGAAACCGCCAACCTGTAAAGCCTGGTCGCGGCCGTTACCAAAATACGCTTCGCCAAACAAGGTTTTCATGCTACCCACGCCTGCTTTAACATAGTTGTTAAGCAATACCGAGTCCTGCTCGGCAGGCCGTTTTTGGGCATCAAGGCGTTTAATTTCCGAATCCTGCTCCAGTTTTTTATCCAACGGGGCATAGGCCAACGGCGCCTTAAAAGGTACTTTATCTTCCAGGTCAGGATTACGGCGAATTTTTACCGCATCGGCTAAAACCGGTTTATAGGCAGTAGTTACCACAATCTCTTCTGATAAACTTCCGCCGTTTGCGGGATTGTTGCCGTTGGCCCCACCCTTTTTAGTAGTATCCTGGCTGGTTTTGCTAACTACATCACCCAGTTTTTTTGCACCGGCATCGGTTTTCTTAACAGTAGTTTTTGTTGCAGGTTTTGCGGGTGCCTTGGCCGGCGTTTTGGCTTTAACTGTTTTTACTGTTGCCTTTTTTGCATGTTTCTTTGTTTGCGCTTGTGCAGGAACAAAGTATAATGCTATTATTAAGGTAAGCAGCGTATAGGTGTATCTTAATTTCATTGCTTGTCTTCTTTTATATTACTCTTCGTTATCCTGTTAGTTTTGGGCTGGGGTTTTGGTGGTATCCGCAGGCGCTGCTTTATTGTCGCCGGTATCAGGTACTACAGGTGCGGCATTTTTGCTTGATTTGCCACCGTTTAACACATCCAGTTTTTGTTTGGCCGTTGGCAGTATATCATCATCGGCTTTATAGTTATCAATAATACTTTGCAGGGTTGCTTTAGCCTGGAAATTGTCTTTCAGGGCCCGGTAGTTGTCGGCTAATAAAATATATGTTTTGGCTACCCAATAATCGTAGTTTGGCATCTCCTTAGCCAGGTCAAAACACATTTTTTGCGATGTTTTGTACCGGCCTTTTAAATACTCCACCTGTGCTACATTGTATTTTGCTTCGGCTGCGGCAACTGTTTTGGTGTTGGTTATGGTGTAGTTTAATTCCTTAATTGCGGTGGTTGTATCGCCCCTTTGCAAATAAGCCTTACCTGCATATAAACCTGTGCGGAATTTATCTTCCTGCGCGGTTTTATCGTTTTCTCTAACCAGTTTTACATAGTTCAGCGCGTCGTCCGGCATTTTCATTTCGGCATAGCAAAGCAACAGGTTATTAATGGCAAAGGTATAATCGGCCTTATATTCTGAATTGGTTTCCAACCGTTTCAGAAATACCACTGCTTCGTTATATTTTTGCTGGCTAATGTAAAGCTTGGCCATCGCTATTAATGATTTTTCGCTGTAGGCGCTTGTCCAGTCGTTTAATATCAAATTATAGTCCACTACTGCTTCCTGTGTCCTGTTCAGGTTGGTTAAGCTTTGCGCCCTTATAAACCTTGCTTGTTTTTCGTAAATCTGCTTGCCCGGGAACTTATCAAAGTAAGCGTTTACGGCACCTAACGCGCCTTGCCAGTCGTTTTTTAAATAAAGGTTGTTGGCAGCAGTTATCATAATGCTTTCCTGGTCGGCAGCGGTGTAGTTACCTATTGGTGTGGTAGCCGCATAGCTAATAAATGTTTGGGCATCACCTTTGTCTGTATAAATTTTTTCTATCTGTTTAAGCGCCTGTTTAGCCTCATCGGTTGATGAGTAATCCTGGATCACTTTTTTGAATGATTCAACGGCCACATCATCATTACCGGCATTGTAATCAATTAAACCAATAGTAACCAGCGCACGCGGGATGTAGCTGCTGCGCGGGTATTTCTGAATCATGGCCTGCAAATCTGTTTTGGCTTTATCGCCGTTTGTTTTCAGGAAATAAGTGTAGGCTATCTCGAACGACGCATCATCGGCATAATCAGAATTTGGGAATTTGTTCAGCACATCGTTCAACGTGCTTATCTTGGTATCCAACGAGCCCTGCAATCCCTGGATCATGCCACGCTGAAACAATGCGTAATCTTCGCCCTGGCTATGCCTGGCAATAATGCGGTTGTAGTAATCAAGCGCTTTGCCGTAGCTTTTAAGCACAAAGTAGCTATCGCCAATACGGGTTACCGCGTCGTTTTGGGTACTTTCGTCTTTTACGTCGCCGGCCAGGAACTTTTCAAAATAGTTAGCTGCTTTTTTGTATTGCTCGCCATAAAAGGCAGCGTAACCCACGGCGTAGTTGGCATAGTTGGCCACTTCGGTTTCCTTAGCCTCGGGCATATCTAAAAACCGCTCAAAGGTTTCAACCGACTCGGCATATTTACGTACCTCGTACATGGCTTCGGCCATCCAGTAAGTGGTAAGGGCTGCGGTTTTTGGGTCGATAGGGTTTTTTAGCGACCGAAGAAAAATACCTATGGCGTTTTCAAAGGCGCGCTCGTTATAAAACTCCAATCCACGGTAATAGGTAACCTTTTGATAAGCTATCTGAGCACTTTCTGATTTATTGGGGATGGGTTCCAGGATGTCAACCGCTTCTTTATAATTACGGGAGTTTAGCAGTTCTTCGCCTAATAAAACCTTCATCTCATCATTACGGCGCGAGCGCGGATAGTTTTTAAGATATAAACGCGTGGCGGCAAGGGCTTCGGTATTAAAATCCAGTTCGTATGATAGCTTGGCGTACTCATACAAGGCATCTTCCTGTAATTGCTTGTCGTAATTAAGCTTTGATGCATTAAGGAAAGCGTTACGTGCACTTTGCTTGTTGTTCATTTTCAGGAAAACATCGCCTAAGGTGTAGTTGCCATTTTGGCTGTATACATCTTTTTGCTCCACCAGTTTTTCAAGTTCGCTGGCCGCCTGGGCGTAGTTGCCCACCTTGTAAAAGGTGTAACCTATCTGATAGCTATCCTGTGTGTTTTGGGTACGCCCCTGGTCACGGTCCTGGAAACGGCCGTAGTACTTAACAGCATTGTCAAAATTGCCTTTGGCAAAGTACGATGCGGCAATGATGCGCAGCATTTCGGTTTCGTTTTGCTGGTGGGTGTTATTAACAATAGGTACCGCGTAGTTTATTACATCGTCATAGCGTTTATCTAAAAAGTAAACTGCCGAAATGTAATAAGGGTAGCTGTTTTCGTATTTTTTTGATTTTTTTAACCGCTCAAAGTTTACCAATGCCAGGTGGTAATCTTTGTTGAGGTAGGCTATGTAGGCAAAGTAATAAGTTGCATCCTCGGTAAATTCGGTTTTTTTGGCTTTTACTTCCGCAAAAAGCAATTGGGCTTCTTTATAATTACCTAACGAAAAATAAGCGTAGCCTTTGCGAAATTTATACTCGGTATTATCATGGCCGTTAAGTTCGCCGGCCTGTACTTTATCAAACCATTCAATTGATTTTTCGTAGTTGCCCTGCTTAAAATATGATTTGCCTATCTGGAAATAAGCCAGTTTAGTAAGCGGATTTTCAGGATGTTCTTTAATGAAACGCAGAAACATGCTTTCGGCATCGTCATTATTAAGGTTAAGAGCGCAAAAGGCTTCGTAATACTGGCTGTTTTCTTTTACCAGCGACAAATCCGACTCGAATTTGGGCTGGTTGGTAGTTTTTAGCCGGGCAGTTTCTAATAGCCGGAATTGCTCGGCCGCAGATGCATATTTTCCTTTACTCATCAGGTCGATGGCGGTATGGTAAGTGCGGTAAACCTGGGTAGATGGATTTTGCTGTGCCAGAGCGGTTGAAGCTATAAAAACAGGAATTAGCAGGGGGATGTATCTTTTTTTGATCATAAAGCGCATACTAACGATGATGCTAAATTAGCGAAACGAAAATGGCTAATTAACACAAGTAGTTAACAAATGTGGAAAACACGTTTATAAAACGAAGGTAATACTAAAGATGATATGTGTGTGGAAAACTTTAAAATTGTTGATTGTTCCACAGCCATTGGGCGTTTGCCCAAAATAACCAATTAGTGTAAATCACTGCAATTTTTTAAAACTTTAAGCGTGTTTGATAATATGTTTGTTTGCGTGTGTCGCTCGATTTTGGTGTCGGCCAGGATATACCGTTTTGCCGGTAAAGGACTTAAGCTGTTAATCATTTTGTTTTTTCCGTTGTTTTGTAATGCACAAAAAATAAACGGGCCAATTGTTTTAACCGCCCCGCAATTTTTATTGCCGGCCAACGAGTTTTACATTGCCGGGATTGTGGATGACCGGGATGACCGCGGTGCTGTAGCCTGGCTTTTACCTGCTGCGCAGCTAACCCCAGCCACACCAAAATACAGGGTTGATCTGGTAGGGGGTACGCTACCGGCAGTTAAAGAATATATGGGCAAAAGCCTGCCGCCCGATAAAACATTAAGGCCGGTTATTATCCATATCAAAAAACTAATGGTAGATGAAACTCTGCAGCCGGGAGGTAAAGTTGAAGGCAAATTGAGTATTGTTTTATCATTTTGGTTAAAAAAGGATGATGATGACCTGCGGCTGATTGATTACCGCGGGGGGGCAAACTATACCAGGGGCACAGGGCAGCAAATGGATGTGGGCGGGCTGTTAAGTAACTCGTTACGGGCGGGGCTGTTGTATTTTAATAGCTGGATAGATAAACAAGCTGGGGGCAATATTAAGCTGGCCAAAGGTGTAAAATTAATTTTTAGTGATTATGCCGAACAACCCGAAGGCGACACTATTTACTATTCGGCCAAGCGGCGTTTAAGTTGGGACGATTTTCAGCAAAGGCCCCTTGCCAGTAAATATGAAGCTGAAGTTTTCCCGAGCATAGCTTATGGAGAGCATGTGGAGGTTGTTAAGGGAATAATTAACGTGCACATAAACCTAAAACCATATTTGCCCAAAAGCGCTTGCTGGGTAAAGGATGGAGGCCGTACTCCTTATAATTTAAATCACGAGCAAAGGCACTTTGATATTGTAAAGCTGGTGATGGAGCATTTTAAGCAGCATTTGCTCAAAGAAAGACTTACGGTTGACAATTATGACGGCCCGATTAATGTAGATTACCTCGATTCGTTCAGGGAAATGAACGACCTGCAAAAACAGTATGATGACGAAACAAACCACGGGCTTAATGTAAGCGTGCAGGAGGAGTGGAATAAGAAGATTGATAAAGAACTTAAGCCTTAGATGTGCAGATTTCAGATGTGCAGATATGCAAATTTCAGATGTGCAGATTAACGAACTGATATACAGCTATGCAAATCAAAATCATCTGTAATTTGCACATTTAAAATCTGCACATCTAATTTCATTTATTTTTGAAAGTTTAAAAACTTATCTATATTTGTGCATGGAATTGGCAGAAGCGAAGCTGAAGTTTATTGAGGCCTGGGGAAAGCTGGGCTCGGAGTGGGGCATTAACCGTACTATGGCACAGGTACATGCGTTGCTCCTGGTATCGCCCGATGCTTTGACTACCGAGGAGGTGATGGCTGAATTAAGCATATCGCGTGGCAATGCCAATATGACCTTGCGCGATTTGATTGATTGGGGGCTGGTTGAGAAACAGCACAAAACCGGCGAACGGAAAGAGTTTTTTTATGCCGAGAAAGATACCTGGGTAATTGCACGCCGTGTGGCCGAAGAGCGCAAGAAACGCGAGCTTGACCCGGTTTTGAAGATTCTTGCCCAATTAACCGAAGTTAAAGGTGATGAAAATGACCCTGCCTATAAAACTTTTAAAACATCAATAAACGACATTAATAAACTGGCCAAAAACGTAAATACAACTTTGGATACCATGCTAAAAGCAGAAGAAAGTTGGTTTTTCGGGTCGATATTTAAAATGTTCAAGTAACATTTTTTTTGAATTTTAATTTCAATTCTTTCTGAAAATTAAATAATTAAATATATATAAACACAGATCACAAAATCATGAACTACTTTATTTTAACTTACTTTGTTTACCTGCTGGTAAGCATTGCATTAACTGTTTGGGTTGCCAAAGTATTATTCAAAAACGGCCGCGTTTTTTTGGTGGATATTTTTCACGGTAATAATGAATTGGCCGACTCTGTAAATAAATTGCTTGTAGTTGGCTTTTACCTTGTTAATATTGGGTATATGAGCCTGGCTTTGAAAGAAACAGGTAGCATTGGCAGCGCACAGGTAGTGGTGGAGGTGCTAAGCTACAAATTGGGATGGATAATTTTAATTTTGGGAGGTATGCACTTTTTAAACCTGGTTGTGTTTTTTAAACTACGTAGCCGCGCAAAACGGGATAAGGCTTTTAATATAAATATTCAATAAACGTAATAGAAAACAGGTGCTTTTGGGGCCTTACGTATGCCCAAGATAGCAGGGGCGCGATTGGCTAACCTGCTATTTTTACCATTAGGCCGCATGGTTGAGCCGTGCTTTCACACTGTGCAATAATACATCAATGTCAAAGGGTTTGGCTATAAAATCGTCCGGACCGCCATTAGTTTGGAGCACCCTGTCAGAAACATTGTGGCTGGCCGAGATCATAATAACCGGGATGTTATGGGTTTCTTTCATGCCCTTAATGTGTTTGCATAACTCACGTCCATCTAAGCCCCCCAGCATAATATCGAGTAAAATCAAGTCGGGATGATGCTTTCTGATCCTGTCAAAAAGGTAATGACCGTCTGAAAGTGTTTCAACCTCGTAGCCCGATTCTTCAAGTATGTATTGTAAAACCTCCAGTATGTCCTTATCATCATCAACCGCTAATATCCGTCTCATGGTATTGTCTTTTAGTATCTTCAAAAAATGTTATTAATCATTAATTAATAACTTTACGTGGAACATAAGCAAATGTTATACCAAATTAGCTTGATAAGTAGTTTTAAATCAGTGTAATATTGTGCTTATACTTAATTTAATTCAAAATAAATGTAAAAACACCGGAATAAAGAAATGAAAAGATGGGGAATGTTGTAAAAACGAAACAATTTGTACTAATTCTTTGGTTCAAATTTGATGATTGACCTTTGCTAAAGTCATCGTTTTTAAATAAGAAAGAAGGAAATTTGACTTGAGGCTCCAAATTCAGCGGTTAACACTATGCTTCATCCTGCCTGGCAAAAATATAACTTGCCTTTTTACATCTGGCACAGAAGTACTTTTTTATAGGTAAAAAAAACAAAACCCTTTTGGTAAACCAGCCACGGCGCATTTTAAAATGGAAAGGGGTTCCACATTTTGAGCAATAATATACTTTTCTTGGTTTTTCGCTGATATTTTGATCGTCTGCCATAGTAATATAGGAATGGCAATTTACAATTTAGCCTGTATAAAACAGTACCCCACGTCCAAATACTACCAATAAGTTAGTATTTATATACTTTTAGTTTATTTTTTATTAGTTAAATTAATAAAAAACATGTCTCTTGCGTTGGCACCGATAACAAATGTATCTTTTAATCGGAAGGAAAAATAAAAAACGCCTGGCAAAAAAACCTCTCGGGATCCTGTCTTCGAGTTCTGCCTTGCATCTTGGGCACAACGGCTTCTTTTTTTGTGGTGCCTTTGTACCTTGCTGAGGGTTTATTTGTACAACCATAATACAATCAGGGGTTTATTGTATTTAATTACGTTTTGTTTTTACTATCACAAAGATATGATTGTTAACAATATTTCAATCATTTAGGTTGTTTATTATCTTATTTTTATTTTTTTTAACGAAAAAGAATTTTTTTTTGAAAAAACATCAGGTTTTAAACAATCTTTTTAAATTCTTGTTAAAAGCGCGGTAAAAAGTAAATAAGAAGCTGTGATATTTCGGCTTAAATAGTGGGGATGAAGCGCAGTTGCGGGGCAATTATTTTATCAGGTTGTTAACTTTCTCTACAAGTTCTACAAGATCAAAAGGCTTATTGATAATGCCGTCGCAACCATAATTTAAAAGGTGGTCATCATTACTTAAATAAGCCGAAAATATAATAACGGGCGTGTTGCCAAATTTGGGATGCACTTTGATTGTTTTGCAAATTTCGCCGCCATTTGTGCCGGCCACGCGATAATCCAATATAACCAGATCGGGAGCGAACTCTTCTATTAGCGGTAATACGTCCCCACTGTTTGAGGTACTGCGTACTTCAAATTGTTCGTACGTGAGTGTCTCGTGGACAATTTCTAAAATGTCCTGATTATCGTCTAATACTAAAATACGCTTTGACATAGTAAACGTAAAGGGTGAAGAGGGCCTAAAATGTATTAAAGTATCTTTAACTAACGCTGTTGAATAAAATAACAGTAGGGGAGGCCATTATTAACGATAAATCAGCACACAAACCTAAACATTTTTTATAGAGTGACATAAAAAAAGAATATGGCTTTAGTGATTTTTTTGTTTTAATTAATTTTCTTTAAGAAAAGAAGAAGATAGTTGAGGCTTTTGCCAGCTTTTAAGCAAATAATTAATGGCTGTTATCTTCATAAATTTATCAGTTTGCATAAAAGCTTAAATCAAATATAGTTGCTACTTTAGTCGCATCACATTTGGCCTACGTGTCCAATTTAACAATTTGATGTAATGGTGTTAGCAATTATCCTTATTTGTATTATCCTGCTTATTTTATTGGTAAGCTGGGGCAAGGTAAACCCTTTTGTAGCTTTTCTTATTGTTGCTATAGCCGCGGGGTTAATGTTGGGCATTCCGATAAATAAGCTGATGGCCTCTGTGCAAAAAGGTATGGGCGATATTATGGGCAAATTGCTTATTATCATTTGCCTGGGCGCCATGTTGGGTAAACTTGTGGCCGTTAGCGGAGCTGCCCAAAAAATAGCCGAAGTATTGGTTAGGGCGGTTGGCCAAAAACATATACAGTGGGCACTGGTTTCGGCCGGTTTTATCATCGGTATCCCGCTTTTTTATGGAATTGGCTTTGTATTAATGGTGCCGCTTATATTTTCGGTGGTTTATAAATATAAATTACCGGCGGTTTATATTGGCTTACCCATGCTGGCCTCATTATCGGTTACGCATGGTTTTTTACCGCCGCACCCATCGCCATCGGCGCTGGTAGCTATGTTTCATGCCAACATGGCCACAACTTTTATTTATGGCTTGATGATAGCCATACCGGCCATTATAATTGCCGGCCCGTTGTTTGCCCGGTTTTTAAAAAAAATACCTTCGGAACCTTTGGCTACTTTCAGGGCCGATGAACTGCCGCCCGAAAAATTGCCCGGCGCTGTAAATAGTTTTCTTACTGCCTTACTGCCGGTGATATTATTAATGCTCTCGGCCTTGTTCCCGTACCTGGGTATCAAAAATGCTTTCGTGGTAAAATTGATAGCTTTCCTTGGCGATCCTTCCATAGTAATGTTGGTTGCGCTCCTGGTGGCCACTTTTACGCTGGGTATTAAACAGGGAAAAAAAATGGGCACCCTGGCCGGTAATTATACCGATGCTGTTAAAGACATAGCGCTCATACTGCTTATTATTGCCGGCTCGGGAGCTTTAAGCGAAGTTTTAACCGCCAGTGGCGCCAGCGATCAGATTGCCGATCAGTTAAAGGCCTTGAACCTGCCGCCATTGCTTTTAGGTTGGGTTATAGCGGCCATTATTCGTGTTAGTTTAGGATCGGCAACGGTGGCCGGGCTTGCAGCGGCGGGAATTTTGGTAAAATTGGTAACCAAAAGTCACGTTGATCCTAATTTAATGGTGCTATCTATAGGTGCAGGAAGCCTGGCGTTTTCGCATGTTAATGATTCGGGCTTTTGGCTTTTTAAAGAATATTTTAACATCAGCATAAAAGATACCATCAGGTCATGGTCGGTAATGGAAACGTTGGTTTCGTTAACAGGCCTTGCGGGAGTATTAATTATTAACCAGTTTGTAAAGTAAGGCCCGTAATGAAAAAACTTATAAAATTAATAACAGTATTGTTAATAGCGCTTACAGCAAGCCTTGCCGGTTTTGGACAGGAAATGGCCGGAAACTTTTATACAGCGGCCGACGGCGTAAAAATTTATTACGAGGTTAAGGGCAGCGGAATGCCGGTTGTGCTTATTCACGGGTTTTCGGGCACTGGGCAGGGATGGAAAAACGGGCACCTTTACCCCGATTTGCTTGCTGCCGGTTATAAAGTGATTGTACTTGACCAGCGGGGCAACGGACAGTCGGACAAGCCGCATACAGATGCTGGTTACGCTAACGATGCCGAGGCTAAAGACATAATGGGGTTGGTAAGCAGCCTGGGCATCAAGAAATATAACGTGGTGGGCTATTCGCGCGGGTCTATCATCGCATCGCGGTTACTGGTGCTGGATAAGCGGGTGCAAAAATTGGTAATGGGCGGTATGGGCGATGCATATACCAACCCCGAATGGCCAAGGCGCGTTCACGCATACAAAGCCCTGATGGGTGATACAAGTTTTCATGATGTGGATGGTATGATAAAATATATTCATAGTAACCCGGCTTTTGATGTACCGGCACTGGCTTTGCAACAAAAATATCAGCCGTCAACAAGTCCGGAGGAGTTGGCTAAGGTGAAAATTCCGGTATTGCTGATAAATGGCACAGAAGATCATGACGGCGGATCTGAAACAGCATTACATAAAATGATCGCGACATCCAAACTAAGTTATGTGCCTGGCGACCATAACGCTGCATCAAAAACGGTACAGTTTTCGGCCAGCGTGATGGAGTTTTTTAAATAAACTTTGAGTAGGGCATTGCTGACTATTGATAGTGGGGATGGGGCGGAGTTGAATGAAGTGTTGTAATATCGGGCGTTTTTATAGCCATTTATTTTTCTAAGGGCTGTTCAAGACTGTGCAGGACACCTAAATAAAAATATCGTTTTACATTGCGGGTTGTATATTGAAAGAATACTTTCGGTATACCATACCCATGATTTTGCTAAAAGCTTTTACTACTATTATAAACCCGGATATTCCTTTTTAAGATGAAACAATGTTTACGCAAACCTGCGCTTTACACCGCTTTATTGTTTATTTGTTTGTTTAAAATTTCGGCGGTTGCGTTTGCACAAACGCCTGTAACCACGGGCCTGAAATGCGAATACCTGGTTGCTCCGATAGGTATCGATGCCAAACACCCGCGTTTAACCTGGCAAACGGCCGATGCGCGGCAGGGCGCAGCCCAAACCGCATATCAACTGTTTGTAGGTGCCGATTCGGCGGCCGTTGCCACAGGCAGGGGTGATAGCTGGACAACTGCCAGGGTAGTTTCGGCTGCCGGCCTGGTTACCTACAACGGCAAGGCCCTGCAACCATTTACCAAATATTTTTGGAAGGTTATTGTATGGGATAAGGCCGGTAAAAAATTAAGCGCATCGGCAATTACAAGCTTTGAAACCGGCATGATGGAAATGCGAAACTGGAAAGGATCGTGGATAAGTGATAATAAAGGTATATCGGTTAACCCCGCCCCCTATTTTCGTAACACCTTTAAAGTGGGTAAAACTGTCAGGTCGGCAAGGGCGTATATCGCGGTAGCCGGTTTATATGAGCTTTACATTAATGGTAAAAAAATTGGCAACCACCGGCTCGACCCGATGTATACCCGGTTTGACAGGCGCACACTTTACGTTGCCTATGACGTAACCGCCAACCTGCAAAATGGTAAAAACGCGGTAGGTGTATTATTGGGCAACGGCTGGTACAACCACCAAAGCACGGCCGTATGGTTTTTTCACCAGGCGCCGTGGCGCGGCAGGCCAGCTTTTTGCATGGATTTAAGGGTGACTTATACCGACGGCACTACCGAAACGATATCATCTGATACCCGGTGGAAAACATCACTGAGCCCCGTAGTATTCAACAGTATTTATACCGCCGAACATTATGATGCCCGCAAGGAGCAGCCCGGATGGAATACCCCCGATTTTATCGACTCGGCATGGAAAAACGTTATCAACCGCTCGGCCCCATCAGCAAATATTGTGGCCCAAAGCCTGCAGCCTATTCGCAATGTAGAGGAGATAGCCACCAAAACCGTTACTAAAATTGATAATAACCTATGGGTGTTTGATATTGGCCGCAATATATCCGGCGTAAGCCAGATTACCGTTAAAGGTGATTCGGGCACTGTGATCCGACTGAAACACGCCGAACGGCTGAACAAAAACGGCCACGTAGATCAATCCAATATCGATCTGCATTACCGCCCAACCGATGATAAAGACCCTTTCCAGACCGATATTTTTATCCTGGGCGGCAAAGGCGAAGAAACCTTTATGCCTAAGTTTAACTATAAGGGATTTCAGTATGTAGAGGTAAGCAGCAGCAAGCCCATCCAGCTGACCAAAGAAAGTTTAAAGGCTTACTTTATGCACAGCGATGTACAGCCGGTAGGCGAGGTAAGCTCATCAAACCAAACTATTAACCAAATTTGGAGCGCCACCAACCACAGCTACCTGAGCAACCTGTTTGGCTACCCAACAGATTGCCCGCAACGCGAAAAGAACGGTTGGACAGGCGATGCCCACATAGCCAGCGAAACAGGGCTGTATAATTTTGATGCCATCACCATTTACGAAAAATGGCTGGCCGACCACCGCGACGAGCAACAGCCTAACGGCGTATTACCATCCATTATCCCTACCGGCGGCTGGGGCTATGAGTGGGGTAACGGCCCCGATTGGACAAGCACCATTGCCATCATCCCCTGGAATATCTATTTGTTTTATGGCGATAGCAAACTGCTGGCCGATAGCTATACCAGCATCGAAAAATATGTGAACCACATAGATGAGCTTTACCCAACCGGCCTTACCAGCTGGGGCCTTGGCGACTGGGTGCCGGTGAAATCTGTTTCGCCGGTCGAGCTTACCTCATCGGTTTATTATTATAAAGATGCAACGATATTGGCCAAAGCAGCCCATATTTTGGGTAAACAAGCCGACTTTGTAAAATATACGGGCCTGGCTACGAAAATAAAAAACGCCATCAATGCCAAATACCTTAATATGCAAACCGGCATTTACGGTCAGGGTTTTCAAACCGAGCTGAGTGTTCCGTTATTTTGGGGTGTGGTACCCGATAACATGAAAAGCAAGGTGGCTGCTAACCTGGCTGCCCGCGTTGCTGCCGATAATTACCACCTGGATGTGGGTATTCTTGGTGCCAAAGCCATTTTAAGCGCCCTGAGCGACAATGGTTACCCCGATGTAGCGTACAGGATAGCATCGCAGGAAACCTTCCCTTCCTGGGGATGGTGGATGGTGAACGGCGCCACAACGCTGTACGAAAATTGGCAGATTGATGCCAAATCTGATATCTCCCTCAACCATATTATGTTTGGCGAAATCGGCGCCTGGTTGTACAAAGGCATTGCAGGCATTCAGCCGGATGCAAATGAGCCCGGATTTAAAAATGTGATCCTGGCACCGCATTTTGTGCCCGGTTTAAATGAGTTTACAGCCACGCATGCTGGCCCCTACGGCAAAATTTTATCGTCATGGAAACGGGAGGGGAGCAGTGTTACTTATAAGGTAATTATACCTGCAAATTCAACGGCAAGTATCACTTTCCCTGTAGCTAAAGTTACCTTATCAGGTAAATTAATTGGGAGGGAATATAAAGCAGTGGCGGGCAACTATGAGTTTAAAATAAGCCCCCCGGCCCCCTAAAGGGGAGTTTTTGCTTATCGCACTCGTTTTAATGAACCAGTGTTAACCTAAATGACGTTAAACTGACAGGCCGGTAACACAACCGGCCTGTTTTGTATATAGCTTTGTTACATCGGGGACCTGCAACCCGGTTAGCTACCATGTACTACAAATTAACATTAATAATCCTGCTGATTGTAAATACAGCATTTGCACAAAACGATGAGGGCTGGGTGTT
This sequence comes from Mucilaginibacter sediminis, assembly GCF_051903035.1. Taxonomy (NCBI): domain Bacteria; kingdom Pseudomonadati; phylum Bacteroidota; class Sphingobacteriia; order Sphingobacteriales; family Sphingobacteriaceae; genus Mucilaginibacter; species Mucilaginibacter sediminis. Next base: position 3,447,118 of record NZ_CP170602.1, on the reverse strand, counting down.
AAAACACAGTAACGACGGCGTAAATATATATACCCGCAAAGTACCCAACTCAAAAATAAACGCCATTAAAGTAGAGTGTCATTTTGATGTTCCGGCATCGCGGCTGGTTGCCGTTTTGATGGATGTAAAAAATAGTGAAGACTGGCTTTACCATACTTCATCAAACTATATTATAAAACAGGTATCGCCATCGGAGTTATATTACTATTCGATGGTAGAAGTTCCCTGGCCGGTGAGTAACCGCGATTTTATAGCCCACATTAAAGTATCGCAGGACGCGGTTACCAAAGTCATTACTGTTGATGCACCCTGCATTCCTGATATGGTACCCCGGAAGGCCGGTGTGGTGCGCGTGGCCGATTCAAAAGGCAAATGGGTACTTACGCCTGTTGGTAAAGATAAAGTGAAAGTATTGTACACCCTGCATGCCGATCCTGGTGGTAGTATCCCTGCTTGGCTAAGCAATATGTTTGCCACCAAAGGCCCAACCGAAAGTTTTCAAAAACTAAAATTGCAACTACAAAAACCCGCTTACAAAAACGTAAAGGTGCCTTACATAACTGAGTAAGGTTCCCCAGCCCCTGAAGGCATTAAGTTAAGGGGCTACTAACGATTTAAATATCGAACACTGAATTTCGAATAATGAAGGAAAAACTTCGGTGTTGGACATTCGAAATTCAATGTTCGATATTATTTGTCCTTTTATTTCTCTTATTATGGATATTGCCCCCAGCCCCTAAAGTGGAGTTTAAGATATTCGATTGTTCTATCCTTTCAGGCCGGCTGTGCCCAAGCGAATTGCCATCGCAATTTCACATTTATATTAACCCTAAGGCAAATGACCTTGTACTGACAGGTAAAATAAATAAGCCTTATAGTTTTGATGTAACGGATCCTGTAACCCGTAACAACATGAAAAAAAAATTAACCTTGCTACTCCTGTTGGTTGTGAATTTTGCCTTTGCAAACCCCGACGGTAGCTGGACCCTTGATAAAAACGACGACGGTATTAAAGTTTATACCCGCAATATAGCTTCCTCAAAAGTTAAAGCAATTAAAGTGGAGTGCAGTCTTGACGCAACCCCGTCGCAATTGGTGGCGGTTTTAATGGATATCAGCAATGGCGACGGCTGGGTGTACCATACCGCTTCAAGCTATGTTATCAAACAGGTGTCACCGTCCGAATTATATTATTACTCGTTGGTGAATGTGCCCTGGCCGGTGCACAACCGCGATTTTATTGCCCACATAAAAGTTACGCAGGATCCGGTTACCAAGGTAATCACCGTTGATGCACCCTGCATTGCCGATATGGTGCCCCGAAAGCCCAATACCGTACGGATAGAAGAATCAACCGGAAAATGGATTATAACCCCAACCGGTGATGGCAAGGTGAAAATTGAGTACACCCTTCATGCCGATCCCGGAGGCAATATCCCCTCCTGGCTGGTAAATATGTTTGTAACGCAGGGCCCCATAGAAAGCTTTAAAAAGCTAAAGCTGCAATTACAAAAGCCAGCCTACAAAAATGCAAAGCTGGCTTATATAATAGATTAAATATGCAGATTTCAGATGTGCAAATTTCAGATGATTTGTGATTCTTGGAAACAATAAGTAAGCTTTGTAAGATTGTCGAATGCCTGTAGTTACGGTTTTGCTGATTAAAAAAATCCAGATAATTCCGACCTGACCATTTCTGTCTTGACTCTTAACTCTTGACTCTTCTTTTAATTTTTATGTACCCCATAACCCAAACCCAGTACCAGGGTTAAAAACACGCCGTTGGGTTTGCTGTCGGGGCCGGTCGTAAGTTTGTGGCCATCCACCTTCCAGTCGCTATTGTTGGCGGCGATGTAGTAGCCTGCACGGATGCCTATCGGGATGGTGCGGTCGACAGTTACACAATCCATTTGTTTTGATTTAAGGTGTATCACGTAATCAAATCCACCTCCAAGTTCGATGCCAAATGTATGCTGGTTAAGCGTTTTGCTTGATGAACTTTGGGTAATCTCCTGCCCAAAATCGGTAGTGCTGTTAATATTGCCATTATCCTTCACTTTAAGGAACGAGTTTTGGAAATTAAGGCCCACAGTTGGATAAAAACGGTAGGCCGTGTTGGTTGATAGGTTGTAACCTGCCCCAACCTGGATTTGCCCTCTGAAAACCGACACCTTTACATCGTTAGCCGTTACCGACTCGGGCGCTGTACCGCCAATACCCAGTGTTGTAATAAAGCGGTTATTGTACATCCTGGTCATTGATAGGTTAAACCATGTGCTGTTGTTGGTCAGCAAGGGGAAGCCTTTTGGCACCAAATAAGCATTAATATCGCGTACGTTGTTTTTACGGTACTCGGCTTGCAATTCAAGGCCGCCGGTCATATCTTTATGCCAGCCGCTGTGCATCCGGTTTTTAGTTTTAACGGTATCGGCGTTTTGAGCCTTCGCCAGAGTAGGGGTAAGGCCAATGACAACTAACGATAGCCGTACTGTATTAGTAAATATCTTTTTCATAGTTTCAGTATTTTCAATACAAACGTTGTTTTTGCATGAATAGTTCTTGCGAAGTAAAAAAATTAATCGGAATTTAAAATATTTTCAGCCTATCATATCTTCATGCAAATAAAGTCTTGTTACCTGATACTTACTACTTGCTACTCTCCTTCAAATACCCTTATTGTTTTCAGATATCTGCTATCGTAATACGGGCTGAAAGGGGTTTCGGTAACACCTTTAGCCTTGCCCGAGGTGGAATGGATAAACACCACAGGTTGGCCGGGCTTTACAATTAAAATGCCCATGTGGCCCGGTACATGGTCGGTGCTGTCGGTACCGGTAAACAGCACAAGATCGCCGGTTTTAGCCTGGCTTAGCGGAACCTCGTTGTGTACATGATCAAAATCCATCGACCGGCGGGGCACTGCTATCTTAAAATGGTTAAACACATAAGTTATAAATCCCGAACAATCAAATCCCTGCGCCGGATCGGTAGATGCGTATAGATAGGGGATACCCCGCAGGCTTTGAGCAAATGAAACCAGGCTATCGGGGTTTATGCCTGCTGTGTTTATCCTGGTCACAAATTCCGCGCTATCCGGAGCCGGCGGCGGCAGGGTATCGCCACGCAGTAACGTTTGCCCGTTAATTACTACCGCCTCGTGACTGCAGCCCTGGCAGCCGCTAAAGGTCAATAAGATAAGTAGATACAAAGGAATGGCATGCATGTACAGTATACATGAATGCCGTACAATTGTTTTGGGCAATCAGTAGTTGATGTCAAAAAGTCGATGGCAAGTATCAGGTTTTTTTGAGCGTTCTAACAAAGTGCATTGCTTTGATATTTTTAATTATACCAACATATTATTGAAAATAAATATGCCGGTTTACATTGATAAAGTATTTACATATATTAACTTTAGCTAATTAATAAACCAAATATCTTGTCCTATGAAAACAATAAGAATACTGCTGTTGGCAGTACTGTTGCCTTTTGTTGTGGATGCGCAAACGGGGCACACCAAAAACACACACAAACACACAGTTGGTTCAGGAAGAGAACATCAAAAAAATGACAGCCTTGTACGGGGTGTTTCGTACACTGTTTTTGTTGCCTCCGTTGCCGATTTTGCCGACAGTACCAAAAAGCAACTTGCCAAAACTGCCTGGCAACTATGGAAGTATGAAAAATGGGCCGCATTGGAGCAGTTTTTTAGCACAAACAACCTTAATGGTGGCTGGCCTCCAAACCGTGGCGCCCTCTCGCTAAAAATGATTACGCTAAAGGCTGGCCTATTGGTTGACCGCTATGGTGGTTATTACGATGCCGACAGTGTTTTCCAGGACAAGGGCACCTTTGTATCATTTGTAGGTGTGCCGTTTCCGCAACGTGCTTTGCCCGATAAAACCTTACAATCGCCTTACAGGGTTTATAAAATTGTAAAACCCATTGCCGGTGTTAAAAAAGGACAGATTATCCCCTGGTTTAATAAGCCCGGTTTAGGTATCCAGTTTGAATTACCATATAATATCAACGATTTGAAAAAAGGCGGGTATATTGCCGAGCAAAAAGATAAAGAAAGCCCCAAATGATAATCAACTATAAAAAGGCAAAGTCACTCATATTTGATGGCCCCGAACAGGATATACTGCACAAATCATTCGATTTGAGCCGGGAAACCGCCCTGGGCATAACCATAAAACTGGATGACTTTGCCAATAATACACTTGAAGACCTACGGGGAGTTATCAGCAGCGCCGACTTTGAATTCATTGTAAAAACCGGGGCATTTGTTAGCGATGGCGGTTTCCTGAATTTATATAAGGGTAGCAATAACCTTAGGCTGTATTACAACAAAAAAGGTAATACCATAATTGTTTTTGCCTACGGCGAATTTCAACCGGCCCGTTATATGCTTTACCTGGAAGGCTTTTGGACAATAGCTTAGCTATGCACCTAAGGCAGATCTAAAAAAATCCTGATACTTGCGACTTGATACCTTTTTAAAATAGCCAACTTGCGTTTTGGATAACAAATCACAAGTCGGCTATTTGCTGTTAAACTGCACAAGGTTTACAAAAGGAGAGATAATTTGTAGTGTAAGCCACTAAAGTTGTTAACTATGCAGCCTTTTGCGGCGCCTTGATTTAAAACTGAATGGTAAGCGTTGGATCCCACCAAAAGTAGCCGAATAATACCGGCTCTGCCTGGTCCCTCGTGTGGCGGTATAGTGCAAAACTGATACTGTAATTTTCTGTTCCGCTTTTAAGGATGGTTGCGCTGTTAAACCAGTAATTCTGTAACGAAAACGTGATAGGGAATGTGGTTCTGTCGGTTGGCAAAATGCCTGTCCTGGCAAAAACATTAAAATCAACTGTACTGAATACATCATCGCTTCCGTCGTATCTTGCAATTTTGTAAATGGCTACGGCGGTGTCAAAATTGCCATTTTCAGATACTGCGTACCAGCGGATAACGTCGCCGGTAATGGCTTTTACGTTAAGGTCTGCCGTACCTTCAGATTGTGGGGTAAATACATTGCCCCTGGTGGCTACCATGTACATATAATTATGCGCCAGGCCGGTGGGGTTGTCTGCATTGGTACTTGGTGTAGGGTTATCGGCTATAATAGCTTCAGTATCGATAACTATCTGGATATAAACGATTTCATTGGAATCGCTTGCTGGTGAAATTGCCATAAGTAGTAAAATTTAAAAGTAAATAATGGTCTCTACTCTTTAAAAGGATTTTCGAGTTAACTCCTGCTCAGGAGGGCGTATGACCGAAGCTTCTTAACCGGTATCGTATGCCCCTATTGCGATACAAATATTGCTCTGAACCAGAAATTAGGGAAGAGTAGAAATACCGAAAAAAATAAATAAGTATTTATACGCAGAAAATGGGCGTTTGCGAAAAAAAAGTGTATTATTATATTAATTATTAAAACAATATACTTAACTTAACCTTAGTTAATTTGACCAGCCTTTAAAGCCGTTAACTATTAAGCTACGCATCGCAAACCTTGTAAATCAATTTATTATGCAACAACAACCCTTTGGCAATTTTACCAGATTGCTTCACTATGTACTTATTTTTTTTGTATTTTTATTTGTAACAGCCTGTAAGCCGCCGGCAGGCGGGGGCATTAAATTTGCTTCGTTAAAATATACTTCGGGGCAGGTTACCCATTGGCTCGATTCGGCCAATACAAATAACTTTGTTTTCCAGTTTTATACGCCCGCTGCTGATAACGAAAAACGGCCTTACCAGCTTATATCGTACATTATTGATACGGCCGGGAATTACTTAAATGCTGCCAGCCCCGATACATTATCATTGGCAAAAGATAGTTTAACCACGCTAAGCGGTAAGGCCATCTTGGGCAACTCCTATATCTCCAAAAAAACAATACTTGATATGTTAAAGGATTCCGGCGGAAAAAAACGGGATTTTGACTACCTCCTGCTTAGCCCAATAATCCTTCCATCCAACCGGCATGTGGTGTACCAGGTTCAGATCATAAAAGGAGAGGTTGTTTTAAAATGCGGCACTGGTGATGTAAATTCAAACCCTTCGCCGCCGGCCACTATGCATTAAAAACATATAAAGGCTGTGCAAAATATTCTTAAAAACGTTCTCGATTGGTCGGAGGTTTGGGCATTGCTCATACCTTTGACTTTTCTTTACATCCGCAAAAAACAACCGGCCTTTAATAAGCCTGTGGTAATATATGTTTGGATAGCACTGATACTAAATATAGCTATCGACCTAACCTGGAAATTCAGGACAAAACTACCCGTTCAATTTCAATCGAATAATTATCTGTATAATATCCATTCCATAGTAAGGTTTGGGTTGTTCAGTTCTTATTTTATCCGGCTTAAGCAACCGTTTCTTACCGCAACAAAAAAGGTTATTCAGCTTGTTTTTGCAGGGTTTGTAATTGTAAATTTCAGCATTTATCAACATTTTTTTGACTATTGGCATTTTAGCAGCTTGCTGTTATCGGTTGAGGCCGCGCTGTTGTTGTTTTACTGTATTCAATATTATTTATTCAGGATAAACGATGACGAGGAAATAAGTAAAAAACAGCCCGATTTATGGATTGTTACCGGCCTGGGGATTTATGTAACGGTAAATTTTTTCATATTTCTGCTGTATAACAAACTCGCTATACACCTGCAAAATTTTGCGGTAAGCTTATGGAATATCCATAATATCACCTTTATTATTTTTTGTGCATTTATAGCAAAAGCCTTTTATGAGTCAGAATTATAAAGAGATAAAGCTTTTTTTGTTTATGGGGATAGCAGTGATGCTTTTTCTGTTCGCGAGCGTTTTATTGATTTTTATATTTTTTCAGCGAAAGAAATTTCAATACCAAAAAAACATTCAACGTTTACGCGAAAATCAACAAAACCAATTAATTGAAGCAGCGGTGCGCAGCGAGGAAGTGGTACGGCACCGGATTGCCGAGGATTTGCATGACGAGGTTGGGGCAATATTATCGTCGTCAAAGCTGCATTTCCAGGGGATAAAAATTAACGTTTTCGACGAAAAAAACAACGAGCTTTATGAAAAAGGCAAAGAGTTACTGGACGAAGCCATTAAACAGGTAAGGGATATCTCGCATAACCTTCACTCGGGGATATTGAAAGAATTGGGCCTGAATACCGCAATCCAGCATTTTGCCGAAAAGGTAATCCATAACAGCAATATCATACAGGCTACAACTGATCTGGCCGAATCCTATACAGCGCCAACAACCGAAAATGACATCAGTATTTACCGGATATTTCAGGAACTGGTAAATAACATCATTAAATACGCCAACGCCAAAAAACTGCATATCAGCTCGGTTTATGAAAACCACGCTTTAAGGCTAACCATTTTTCACGATGGTAACGGGCTAACCCAGAAGCAGTATGAAGAGTTACGCTTTAAAAAAAACGGACTTGGCTTAAAGAACATACAAAGCCGTATAATTTTGATAAAGGGCCAGCTCTCGTTTTCGCAGGTAGCCGGGGGCTATTGTATTGATATATACGTGAAAGACAACCTGAATTCCTGAAGCAATAAGCAACATTGGCAAATATTTTTATCCGATACACCATCTAATGAGTACAAACTATGAAGCCCGATAAAATAAAAATAGCGATAGCAGACGACTATACTATATTCAGAGACGGTTTAAAAGTTGGCCTGGCCCAGCATAACGATTTTGAAGTAACAATGGAAGCCAGCAACGGCCAGGATTTAATAGAAGGGATGGAAAAAGAATTGCCGGATGTTATTATTATGGATTTAAAAATGCCGGTAATGGATGGCATAGAAGCCACCAAACTGATTAAAAAAAGATTTGGATCGGTTAAAATTTTGGTGGTAACCATGTACGATGACGATAAATTTATTATCCATTTAATGGAGATTGGCGCAAACGGATATTTATTAAAAAATGCCGACTCAGACGAAATTGGTAAGGCAATTTATGCCGTACATGAAAATGGCTACTATTTTAATGATATAGTAAGCAAGGCCCTCCTGAAAAAATTAGTAATAAAGGGTAACCTGAAGCCATCGTTTAATCAAAACATTGAATTTACCGAACGTGAGCAGGAAGTTTTAAAACTGATATGTGAAGAAAAAACAGCTACCGAAATGGGCAAACAACTTTTCCTCAGCCCGCGCTCTATAGAGGGGATCAGGATAAGGCTGATTGAAAAAGTGGGCGTTCGGAATACCGCCGGCCTGGTAATGTTTGCGGTAAAAAACGGGATAATATAAATGTGCTTTTACCGAACTATAATGTGAAAAATAACGCCACTGCGGCAGCACCCATAATCACAAATGTTGACCATAACAGGGTTTTAGATAACCAGCCACTTTTATACACGCCCATAATTTTTTCACTGGCCGCTATGTTCACGATGAGAAACAGTAAAGGAACAGCTGCCACGCCATTTATCACCGCAGTATATACCAGGGCCTTTACCGGGTCTACCCCCACAAAATTTATAGCCAGGCCCACCAGTGTAGCAACGGTAATTACGCCATAAAACCCATAAGCTTTGCGGAATTTCAGGTTCAGGCTGGCACTCCAATCAAAGGCTTCAGCCACCGCGTAAGCGGCCGAACCTGACAACACCGGCACTGCCAACAGCCCAAGCCCGATGATACCGACAGAAAATATGAGCTTGGCCAGGAAGCCGGCATGCGGAAATGAATGCACCAAAGGTTCCAGCGCTTTTGCAGCATCGGCCGCGTTTTTAATATCGGTTACGCCGCTGTTGTGTAAAACCGTGGCAGCCACCAGCAAAATACACCAGGTGGTAAACTCCGAAACGATCATACCGAAGGTGTTATCTTTACGCATGGCATGAATGTGCGGCCAGCCAATCCTGGGTTTGCCGTTGCGTACCAGCCCCTTGGCTTGTTCTTCCTCAACCTCCTGTGATGCCTCCCAAAAAAACATGTAAGGTGTAATGGTAGTTCCGAATACGCCGGTGATGATAAACAAAAAAGCAAAGCTAAACTCAAAATGCGGCACCAGGGTTGCCCGCAGTACCGTTGCCCAGGGCTGATGAACAATAAATACAGTTATAGGATAGGCCAGCAGCGTAAGCGCCAGCCATTTCAATATCCTGGAATACAGCTTGTAAGTGGTGAAAATTTCCAGCAGTAAAATGCCCGTGGTAAACAACAGGGTTAAGATGATAAAAGGAATGGGTATCAGCAACTGGGCGGCAGCGGCCATGGCGCCAATATCGGCGCCAATGTTAATGGTATTGGCTACCACTACCAGCCCTACAACTGCGTATAATACCTTACGACTGTAATGTTCCTTCACCACAGCAGCTATGCCTTTGCCGGTAACCAGCCCAATACGTGCGCAGGCCTCCTGAACGGCGGTCATAAAGGGCAGCATATAAAGGGCCGTCCACAACTGGCCATAGCCAAATTGAGCGCCCGTTTGCGAATAGGTTGCTATGCCCGACGGGTCGTCGTCTGCCGCGCCGGTAGTTAAGCCCGGCCCAAGCAGGCTTAGCCATTTCAGAATTTTCCGCTTACGAAATTGGGGTTTGGGGTTGACAGACATACCTGGTAGACGTTGAAATGAATAAGAGCAATAAGGTACGATATAAAGATTGAAAATTTTTCATCCTGAACAGTTTAACCATGGAATCATCTATGGGATGGCCGCTAATTTCGTCCCGCATCCAGAATGGAACCCGGTTACGCCCAAATATCGTTTGCGGCGGTAAGAATGATGGGCATACCGTTAGTTACCATAATAGTGTGCTCATGCTGGGCTACGTACCCGCCACGGTTTCCTGTTAAAGTCCAGCCATCTTCCTGCTGATCTGCATAGCTGGAGTGCGTGGCAATAAAAGTTTCAATGGCTACAATCGAATTTTTTTTGAACCGGGCGGAGTTATATCTGTCATAACAGTTCAGTATATCATGCGGTTCTTCATGTAAGCTTCGTCCTACGCCGTGCCCTGCAAGGTTCTTGATCACTTTATAACCAACTTGTTTGGCCTGCATTTCAATCAGCTTGCCGATGTCTGCAATTTTTACACCTCCTTTAATCTCACTGATTGCCTTTTTTAAAATTTGTTTTGAAACATCAACCAGCGGTTGCAGTCGGTTTAAATCGCGACCAAGTATAAATGAGCCGCCGTTATCGGCCCAGAAACCGTTTAGCTCGGCAGACACATCGATATTGATCAGGTCGCCCTCATTCAAAATCCTGGTCTCGGTTGGAATACCATGCGCCACCTCGTTGTTCACACTGATGCAGGTCCACCCCGGAAAACCATAGGTTAGCTTTGGTGCCGATTTAGCCCCCATTTGATTCAGAATACTACCCCCAAACTCGTCCAACTCTTTAGTCGACATACCCGGTACCGCATGCTCACGCATCTGCTTTAACGTTTCGGCAACAGCATTGCTCACTTGTTTCATCCCAAATAGTTCTTCCTCAGATGTGATTGACATGGTATTCTTTTTTTGCTCAAATATAGGGGTTTTATAGGAAGGTAAGGGGTTGATGCTGTCACTAACGAGCCAAGGATAGTTGAAGGGAAGACGGCGTTTGTAATATTAATTTTTTTGCATGCCGGTATTTGTTGGTGACGACACACAACAAAGCGGGGTGAAGACCTCCAACACGGGCGAGCAATTTATTATGGAGTGTTACTTATAGTCTTTGGCGCATAGTCTACATTCCGTCATCTTTACAATGTGGAAATTAAATCTAAGGTTGGTAGCCGCATAAGGGAAGTTCGCGAACAACGCGGTATTTCACAAAAGGATTTGTCGTATACGGCTGATTTAGATAGAAGCTATATTGCGAGTGTTGAAAATGGGCAACGCAATATTTCCATAGTCAACTTAGAAAAAATTGCCATTGCGCTTAAAATTAGTTTAAGTGATCTATTTGAGGGGGTGTAATGAAAATTAAAATACCGAATGCCGAGGTACAGGAATTGCTTTCAGGGAAAAAATATAGTTATCTGAAGTATGCCACCCAAATAATGAATTTAGCTAACCATAATGCCCAGGGAACAAGGGCACGTGTAGTGGGGCAAATGAGTGATTTGATTCAGCAATTTGAAGGTGCTACGCTTGCGGACTGGGAAAAATGGTACCTCGACAGTTACCCAAAAGCTATAGACGATGCATCGGATAAGGTTTGGGAAATGGTAAAAGCATTCCAGGAGAGCATCAAAGAAATAGATCGTGAAACTGTTAGGCAATGGGTTGAAGAATTAGTAATTGTTAAAACGTTTGCTGGTTTAAAGTTTCAGCAAGCAATTTTAAAGGCTGTTGCTTTAAAGTATAACAAAGAATATCGTTTGGCAACCCCAGCCGAAGAGAGTAAAGGAATTGATGGGGTTATAGGCGATATTACAGTTAGTATAAAACCAATAACGTATAAAACGAAGCGGGGCCTAAATGAAGTGATTGACGTTCCTATCATTTTTTATGATAAAAGGAAAAATGAAATTGTAATAGAATTTGATCTCCCCGGTTTAGAAGGATAATTAAACTAAAATAATTTATATGCCTTTAAATTTCACCTCACAAGAAAGACAAACCTTGCTTAACAATTTAAGGGTAGGGCGTAGAAATGCTATTGGTGCAATTAGACTTGCTCGCCTTGTTGGATTTCCAACCAGTAGTAATCAAGTACGGTTGAGGACGCTTATCAAAGACTGTATTGAACATGACAATGATTTAATAGGAGCAGCCACTGGTAGGCCAGCCGGATTTTATATTATAGGTACTTTGGCGGAACTGGAAACCTATTTGAAGAGTCTTGAGGAAAGGACGAAAAGTAATAATTTAAGAAGAAGTGCGCTGATTAGTAGTTGGAATACTTTAAATGCAATTCGAACAACCCAAGTTCCTTTAATAATTACCTAAACCTGAATATTTTATATCATTAAAACTTTATCAACTCCTGCTTCCCATGTTTTGAAGATTTTCGCAATACGATATCCTCACTTTTTACCACATCTTTGTAAGATACCTCAAAGCCATCAACAACATTCCCGTTAATTTCATCCACAAAGCATAGCTTCATACCCGTTTCTTGCGACGTCATTACGGGTAGGTTAAGATTATCATTAAAGTGTTTGATCTCGTTGCTGTCCTCATCAAGGTTTCTGATTGTGATGAAATTTTTATGATTTTCAATACGATTGATGATATACCTGTTTAGTTGTTCCGGTACGGAACGTTCTATATTATCCTCAATAATGGGTAAAAACGATTGGTCAATTTCTACTCCAATGCTGTTCCTGCCCGCGGCCATTGCCGTTAACGTGGTGGTGCCTGTTCCTAAAAAAGGATCTAATACAGTATCACCTTTAACCGAATACATATTTATTAAACGATAAGGGATTTCAAAAGGGTATGCAGCACTTCGGGTTCTGGTATCGGGACTATCCAATTTTTGTTTAACACCCTTTAAGTCCCATAAATCAGAAAACCACGTGTTTCTTTCTTCCCAAAAAAAAGCACTTTCCCTTCTTAGTTGCTTTTCAATTTCAGTTTTAAAAACCCGCTTACCGCCTTTGCGGAATATCAATATCCACTCATGTTCCAACGTTACGTAAGCACCCGCAGGCAACATGCCGCTTCCCATGAATTTGTTAGGTGCATTAGTTTGTTTTCGCCAAATGATATTCGGCATGTTATTAAATCCCAGCTTTATAAATGCCGAAATTATGCGTGAGTGACTATTGTATAAAGAAAAGTTTTCATTTATCGTACGGGTAGCGTCGCCAATATTTATACATGCAAACCCGCCCGGCGATAAAACCCTTTCTACCTGTTCCCAAATTTTATCAAGTTCCTGGTGCATTAACTCGAAACTTAGCGGGCCATCATTATTCGCCTGGCTTTTGGCAATAGCCTCATTTTGACTGGCCATAATTTGGTCCCACATTTCAATCATCGGGTAGGGGGGGGAAGTGACAACTAAATTGACAGAATGTGCCGCTAAATCCGCCATTTGTTCATGAGCCAAACCAACTAAAACTCGATGTCTTGTAACAGGGTTAATCATTTGGTAAAGGTAATTAAAGCAAATAAGAATAAATTATCTAAAGCAATTCTTTGCAGGGCAAATACATCTAAATAGTTAGCTGTGATAAGCTGTTATTTAATAATAGCTAACGGAATAAGCTGATGTCGTGGAGAAGATATGAGCATTAAGCGATACCTTGTTTGTATTGCCTGATCCTGGTTAAATGATGGAGGTACCCAAGTGACTTGTATTGGCCAACACCAGGCACAAATATTTGGATACGCCTAAATTGTGCAATCAGTTTAGTGTTAACCATGATAAAATATAAAACATTGATTGTTAAATATTTATAAATATTTATCTGAAATGTGTTAAGTTATGTTAACCCAATTAGACGTGTTTGCCCTAGTAATGGGATACCAAATCCACTCCGGCATCCCACCCCCAATTAACTCCGTCCCCAAAAAATCTGAATACCCGCTACTTGATACTCTTCTCCAGCGGTTTACGATGCCAGTAATTGGCCAACAATGACCCGGTGACGTTCATCAGCGGACCAAATACCGCGGGGGCCAGGCCTACCGTCGCGATTTTTCCCATCGCTTTTGCCAGCCCGGAAGCAAGGCCGGCATTTTGCATGCCTACTTCTATGGCCATGGTACGGCAATCACGTTCGGGCATTTTAAATAGGCGGCCTGCCCAGTAACCCAGGGTATAGCCTAATAAGTTGTGGATAAGCACCAGCAATACCAGCATAGCGCCAATATTTAATAAACTGTTACGCCCGGCCGCAGTAATAATTACGATAATAAAAGCGATACCAAACATGGATATTATTGGCATGAGTGTTTCCAGCCATGCGGCACGTTTAAGCCGGTATTTATTAAAAAGAATACCGGCGGCGATGGGTAAAACAACAATTTTTGTAATATCCCACATCATGCCAAGTGTATCTATTTTAATAAACGCGCCGCCAAGCAGTTTCATCAACAGTGGCGTAAAAAACGGCGCCAGCATGGTTGATACCGCGGTTATGGTAACAGACAACGCCAGGTTGGCCTTTGCCAGGTACGAGATAACATTGGAGGCCGTGCCGTTTGGCGAACACCCCACGAGGATTAAGCCTGCGGCAATCTCTGGCGGAAAGCCGCTTAATTTGGCCAGCGTGAAGCCCAGCAGCGGCATAATTAAAAAATGACTGCCAACACCTATAAATACGCCTTTGGGCATTTTAATAACCCCGGCAAAATCTTTAATGCCCATAGATGTGCCCATCCCGAACATAATAAGCTGCAGCAGCGGCGTAATAAGGCCGGATAGCTTAAACCCTTTTACTTCAATAAAGTATTGAGGATAATATAATGCCGCGGTAACAGCAGCGAAAATGATAATCGTAAAGGTGAAGCCCTTTAATAGCTCCCATCCGCGGCATGCTATAGATAGCATGATAAAGAACGCGATAATAAACGGGCCGGCATGGGCAATGCCTTCCCGGTAAATTTGCCAGGCTGCGGCAAGCGCGCAAAGCACGGCAATACCCGTAATGAGTTTGTAAATAACGATATTTTTCAACTGTTTAAATTTAGTGTTATGTTAATCGTGTAACGACGGATAGTCTTTACCCAAAGGGCTTAAGTTAAAAAGATTAAATCTAACTTTTGACTTAAGACTGCTAACTTGACATTAGGTTATAATTTGGTTACCAGGTGCGCTTTTCCATAAAGGCATCCAATTGTGCCCTGGTCATTTTCATTTTGCCGGGATTTTGATCAAGCCATTTCATAAATGCATCTTTCACCTGGCTGGTCCACTGGCTGTCAATTTCGCCGGTGGCAAACCTGCCCGATTTAAGCATGGCATGTCCAAACTCGTCGCGCAGGGCGATGAATTCGGCAGTAGCCACCACTTTTTCGGCCAAATGTGCCGGTATAAATAGTACGCCTTCTTTTTCGGATATAACCAAATCGCCGGGCAGCACTACCGCGCGGCCTATGCGTATGGGCGTGTTAAGCCCCATTAGTACCATTTCTTCCAGGTACGATGGATCAAAGTCGCGTACAAAAGCATTAAAGCCATGTATTTCTTTAAGCCCCTGCAGGTCGCGCGCCGATCCATCAAAAATAACACCGTTGCCCGATTTGCTGAAAATGGAGTTGCCCAGGTTATCGCCAATAAGCGTGCCTCCTTTAACTTTACCAAAACCATCGGCAACATACACATCGCCTTTGGTTAAAGTTTCTATCGGCCAGGCATTGGTGTTTCCTTTTCGGCCTTGTTTAAGGCCCCGCTCTTTAATACTTTTTTCAATATCGGGGCGGCTTGGCATAAACATGGCCGTAACGGCGCGGCCAACAACAGGCAGGGTATCGTTAACCAGTTTCCACCCACCTTCAAACTGGTTATTATAGCCTTCGTTTTTTAATACCGTCCAGGCTTCTTCAATGCCTATTTTTTTTGCCCGCTCTATAATATCATCCGGAATTTTAGGCCTGCCATCGGCAAAGCGCTCGCCTTTCCACTCCGACGTAAAAAATACCAGTTCGTCTTTTGAAATGGTTTGCGCCCGGGCGTTGCTGTACCAGCCTATGCCGGCAAAAAGCCCCAGGATTAAAAGTTTATAGTATCTCATAACTTTTATTAAAACAAGATAATATTAATTAATGATTTTCGGTTATTAAAACGGTTTGCGGGTTTTTGGTATTAATTTTAGGCTGATATATGGGCGATGCTATCCCGTTAAGGTCATAAACTATTTTACCCGCCCTGATGGTGAGTTCGCACACAAATTTTTTGCTGGCCTCTACCTTGTAACCCGTATAATCAAACAAACCAAATTTACCATCGACAACACTTAAAATAGCTACATCGGCGCCCGAGCCTACCGATAAATTTCCCAACTCCTCGTGTTTTATCTCCTTCGCCGGGTTTGATGTGCAGGCCTGTATTACATCGTGCAGGGGCATACCCATGGCCAAAAATTTGGTCATGCAGGTAAGCATATCCTTCATGGCATCATTCATGCTGCCCACATGCAAATCGGTGCTGATGGAGCTTGGAAAAAAGCCCTCTTTGGCGGCGGGCAGCGCCTGCGAATAAGCAAAGCTGATATTGCCGTAGCCTACGTCAAAAGCAATACCCCGTTTCCGGGCCTCGTATACAAAAGGTTTTACTTTTTTAGTCGCCAGGTCAACAATGGGTTCGCGGTCATTAAACTGACCGAAACAATGGGTAAAAATGTCGCCTGGCCTAAGGTGTTTCAAAAATAACTCTTCAATGGGTAACGGCGGGGTGCTGCCGCCAAAATCAATCATTACGGGTATTCCCTTTGCAGCCGTACCTGCCTCTACTGCGCGGTCGGTAGGTGTCCAGTCATGACCTTCGTAGTGGGCAAGTTTAATGCCTACAATAATATCTTTATATCTCCGGGCAACCAGGGCTGTCATCCTTGGATCCATATCATTCAGGTCCTGCTCGTAATCGCCGCGCATGCCTTCGCCAACAATGTTTAAAAATGCCAGTACCCTGGTCCTGGAATTATCAATAGTTTGCGTTTTAAAGGTCGAAAATGTTCGCCAGCCTGAGCTGCCTGCATCAACAACCGTAGTTACACCATTCCTGAAAGTAAATCCATCTGGCGCCAGGCCCAGGTTCCCGTTTTCGTATTGATGATCGGGCTGGGTACCGCCAAAATTATGGGTATGGATGTCAATTAATCCGGGCACTACATACATGCCTTTGGCCTCAATTACATCTGCTGCCTGTTTGGCGTCGATATTTTTGGATATCAGCGCTATTTTATTGTTGATGATAGCAATATCCATTACGGCGTCGATATCATTTTTAGGATCAATCACGTGGCCATCCTTAATCACAATATCGTACGACTGTGCCATTACCGCCGGGCTTAATAAGCTTAACAGCACCAATAATAAGAAGTAGGTTTTTTGCATTTTGGGTTAATATTTAAATCATAATAAAGTATTGCAGGTTGTAATTTTTAAAAGGCAGATGGATAATATTGGACGGCACGTTATCAGACAGCTTGCTGTAAAATGGTTTTTACTTTCCCGGCTACAATATCAACCTGGTCTGGCCGCAAAAGCACCACACCGATAGTAAGGCTATCGCCGTGGCTGTTGGCTACTATGCTTGGCGTGCCGTTTTTTAAAGCCGTTACTACCTGCCCGGGCGTAATTTTAATTTTGCTGCTATCCCAGGTTACGTTAAGACTTGGGTAGGCGTTAGCCGGGCCGGGGTCAACCACCGTTTCGGTTTTAACACTGTGCAGGCTTTCCAGTTGCGTGCCTATATATTTGGTGCGCTGCATCCAGTCTTCCCATTCTTTTTTATGGTCCCGTTCAAGGTAGGCCTTCAGTGCGGCGTACATGCCAAACATTTCTTCCTTGTTTACTTTCATAGGCCGGCCAATGGGCGCTTCATTAGGGCTGTGGTTAAGGCGGGCGGCGGTAATAAGGTCTTTACGGCCGAAAAGCAAGCCTGCGCTTTGCGGCCCGCGTATCATTTTACCGCCGGAGAAGGTCACCAGGTCGAAACCTATTTTCTGAAACTTAAACAGGTTTTCAACCGGCGGCACGTCTGCCGCGGCATCCAAAAAGGTTGGTATGCTGTGCCGTTTGGCAATAGCCACAAAATCGGCATGCGTAATACTGCTTTTTTCGGCGGCGTTAAAAAACAGGGCCATTACCGTTTTATCATTAAAGGCTTTTTCCATTTCGTCCGGGCCCTCAACCTCAATAATTTTGGCGCCGGTAGTGGTTACGGCCTGGTCAAACAGGTATCGGTGCGTTTTCTGCATAATTACCTCGGGCCGTGGCCCCGGCAGGTTGGGCAGCAGCTTTATTTTTTCATGATCGGTACCGGTTATGGCAGCCGCTGTACCCAGCAATATGGCGCATGCCGCTCCCGATGTTACCATGGCCGACTCGACATGCAGCATTTCGGCAATTTTTGCCCCAACTTTATCCTGCAACTCGTACATGTTGGCAAAATCGTGCGAGGTTGAATTAATAGCCTCCAGCACTTCCGGCAGCATTAGCGAACCGGATAAAAAAGTCATGGTTACCGACGCGTTAATTACCGGTGTTACGCCAAGTTCTTTAAACAGATCGCGCGCCGGCTTTTTGGGTGGCGAGGAGGGGAGCGTAATGGCGGCTTTGCTTACCAGGCTGCCCGTTAGCGGTAACAGGGTAAGCCCCTTGAGTATGTCTCTGCGTTTCATTTTTTTAATATTATATGTAAGCGATACAATCCATCTCGACCAGCGAGTTTCCGGGCACACCACCCTTAGCTACTGCAACGGTAGTGCGTACCGGCGGATTTTTGCCAAAGCGGCCTTTGTAAACCTCGTTCATGCCCTGGTAATCGGCAATATCATTGAGGAACACCGTTACCTTGAGTACTTTTTCCATGGATGAGCCGGCTTTTATCAGTTCTTTTTCCAGCTCTTTAAGTACAATTTCCGTATGCGCCTTAATCTCAAAGGGCTCAACGTGGGCGCCTTTTCCGGCTATAAAAACCATGTTGCCCAGTTTGGTCGAGCCGGAAAACAATGGTACATCCTGATAAGATGTTACATTGTTAGCTACCTTTTCATCAGCGGGCGCGGCTATGGCGTCTTTACTTATACCGAATACGGATATGCCTACTGCCGAGGCCAGTATCCTTTTTAAAACAGATCTTCTTTTTTCCATGTCGTTTTTATTTTGCGTGATGGGGTGTATATGTTGTTTTTGTTTTGTTAGCGTGATTTATTTGTAGGTGCCGCAGTGTTTGGGGCACTTAGCGTAAGGATATATTTCACCATTTTATTAGCCTCATCGGCGCTTACCGCCGGGTGTGGCGCCATAGGTACCGGGCCCCAGGTACCGCTGCCGCCACTTATTATTTTTTGCGAAAGCATAGCCACAGAAGCTTGGTCCTGCGGATATTTGCCGGCGATGGCTACATAGGCAGGCCCCACCAGTTTCTCTTCAACTTTATGACATGCCAGGCAATCGGATTTGGAAATAAGGGCTTTACCGGCCTCAATTTCGGGGGCGGTGGCAAAGGGTGGTTTTGATATTACGGCGGGCGCGGCGGCTTTCTTTTTTAGGGCAGTCTTTTTCCTTACCTGTGCACCGGCCTGGCAGCACAGAATGGTTAAAACAAAACAGAAAACGCCTGTTATAAATTTATTAATCTTCATGTTGTTGTATTTGTTTATCCGCCATTTTTCGCACGGCTCTTACGTCGGCCGGGGTTACAATTTCGGGGATGTTGTTAAAATTGGATTTGATGTAGGTGAGCACTTCGGCTACCTGTTTATCAGATAAAAAACTGCCGTGCGCGGGCATTACTTCGTTGTACGATAGCCCTTTTACCTTTACCGGGCCCTTTAACCCGTTAAGTATCACTTTAATTAAGCGATTTTTATTATAATTTACCCATTCGGATTGTACCAGCGGGGGGAAACGCTTTCCGTCGCCTTTACCATCGTTTTGATGACAGGCCACGCAATAGGTGCTGTATACAACAGACGTGGCGGCCACATCTTTAAACAGGTTATCTTTAATCTCATCCGGAGTTTTAATGTTGGATGCCGTTTGTTTTCGTGTTTCCATGGCGGCAAGCTGTGCCGGGCCGAAGATTTTTTTATCGCCGGTGTATATAATACGCCAGATCCGTCCTTTTTCGGTATCGCTTACATATAATGAGCCATCCGGCCCTTCGGCCAGGCCCATGGGGCGGTATACGGCATTGCTTACGTTTACAATAGGATCAACCCTCGCAAAGCCATCGGCAAAAACCTCCCATGGTCCCGAAGGCCTGCCATCTTTAAACGGAACAAATACAATAATATAGCCCGCCTGCGGATAAGGCGCCCTATCTGTAGCGCCATGAAAAGCGATGAACGCGCCGTTTTTGTAATGATCAGGAAACTGCTTTCCTTTGTAAAACAATAAATCGTTGGGCGCAAAGTGTGCGGGGAAGCCAATAAGCGGCTGGGTTAGTTTAGCGCCGTCGCCCTGTTTAATTTTATCGCCGCCAAACTCGGGGTTAAGCAGTTTTTTGTTTTTTATAGGATCATAGTAATAGTAGGGCCAGCCGCCATCAAGGCCTTGCTGTACTTTAAAAAACTCTTCTGCGGGCTGCACCGCGCTTTCCCAGGGCGTGTACAAATCGGGCCACAGCAACCTGAAATCGTCGCGGCCATGGTTAATGGTATATAACGATTTACTTTTGGGGTCCCAGTCCATGGCGACAATGCTTCGGAGGCCGGTGGCATATTTTACCCCATCGGCCTGGTGCTGGTTGGTTTTATTGGCATCAAACATCCAGATGCCGCCATGACCTTTTAACCAGGGGTTACCATTATCCGGCGAACCCGGACTACCAACGCCCGGCGAACCCGGTTGTCGGTTGTTAACCTGCCCGGCATTTGACCCTGCCCCCCATCCCACAAAAATATGGCCCTTATTATCAAAGGCAATGGGTTTGGTTTGATGCTCGTGATAGGGCGGGTTATCAATAACAATGGTATCCAGTTTACTATCGGGTACCAGTTGCCCGCGTTTAAGCTTCATCCGGTAAACCATCAGTTCCGAACTGAAGTACAGGTAGCCATCATGAACACGCATGGCCGTGCCATAAGTTTGGCCATCGTATTTGCCAAAAGGTGTTATCACATCGGCGCGGCCATCGCCATTGGTATCGCGCAGGGCTACGTTACCGTATCCATCGTTGGCATAATGGTCGCGGGCTTTTACATAAATATCGCCGTTTGTGTTAACAGCGATGTGCCTGGCCTGGCCCTTTAAACTATCGGCAACAACAAACGCGCCGAAACCAGCCGGCAAAAATAGCCCGCCATTATCTGTATCAGCCACAGGGAGTTTGGTATCGGTGGCCATCCACCCAAATCCCATAAATACAAACAAAGCTGCCGCACAGGTAAACATCAATAAACGCGAACCAAAATAACGCGAAGCAGCAGCCGAAGCCCTCCTTGTGCCTTTAGTATTATTCATGCAAACAATAATTTTTTATATACAATGCCAGGCGGGGTACCCGGTTATACATTTCTTATTACACATGACTACCGGCAGTTTATCCCTCCGGAAGGCCGAAATATTTTTGCGCTGCCCGGTTTTTAGTTAAACAGAAGGGTTTTGGTATCGAATTATTGCTTGCAGCTTATTTCATAGTGGCTTTTTGTAGAAAAATTATATTTTTACGTGATTATAAACCTGTTATGAAAGCCTTAATCACTACCCTTATCTGTATTGTATTTGTTTTTGCCGGCTGCAAAAAAGATACAAAACCCGGAACAGAAATAACAGCCGGAAGCATTGTCGGCAAATGGACAGTTCCAAGCCTGGTGTATCAAAGCTACAAGGATGGTAAGCTCTCCAGGGAAGATCCGCTTGAAGCATATGCTTATGAATTTGAATTTAAAACCGATGGAACAGTAGACTATACCGAAGGTGACGTAACGTCTTCCGGCGAATACACTATTAAATACGACTCGGGGAAATATTATTACTGGGTAGGTATCCAGGGCCGCCATGGTTCGCCCGACGAAGGTACTGCCGAAATTAAAATGATCAACAAAAACTCCTTCACACTTAGATTCGAAACTTCCGACGTCAGTGGCCTTAGGTATGTGGTGATTGAAACTATGATAAGAAAGTAATTTTATCTACCCCTGCTGTTCGAAGTCTCTGACCTCGATCTACTATGCACGTAGTCTACAGACTACCAGATAGTTTCGTGCGGTCTGGTAGCATTTAATACGTACAAAAACTTATTAAATTCATCACTATAGTCAGAGACTATAGACATAATCATTCGAAGTCGGAGACTTCGAACAGCGCAGGGCTATTGCCGCAGGACCACCCGGCTTAGGCCTGCCCGAATCGTTGGTGATAAGCCCTTTCCAGGGATTCCCGGTGATTTGGATGGGCCAGTTGAATAAGGGCCTGCGCACGTTGCTTTAAATTTTTGCCGAACAGGTTAACCGTTCCGTACTCGGTAACTACCCAGTGCACATGGCCGCGGGTGGTTACTACGCCGGCCCCTTCTTTCAGGAACGGAACAATGCGGCTGATGCCTTTATTGGTTTGTGAGGGCAAAGCGATGATTGGCAAACCACCGTCTGACAGCGAGGCGCCGCGGATAAAATCCATTTGCCCGCCAATGCCCGAAAACTGGTACGTACCTATCGAATCTGAACATACCTGGCCGGTAAGGTCAATCTCAATGGCACTGTTAATAGCGGCTACTTTTGGGTTTTGGCGAATGATGCTGGTATCATTAACATAACTGATATCCATCACCCGGATGGCAGGGTTATCGTGTACAAAATCATATAACTTCCTGGTGCCTGCCATAAAAGCGGTTACCGAGCGGCCGGGGTTCAACTTCTTCTGGCTGTTGTTGATAACGCCCTGCTCAATCAGGGGGATAATACCGTCCGAAAACATCTCGGTATGCAGGCCAAGGTTTTGGTGCGTGGTCAGGTTTTTAAGTACCTGGTCGGGTATTGCGCCTATGCCCAATTGCAGGGTTGCACCGTTTTCAATCATTGATGCTACATGGTAACCAATTTTTTCAATCACCGGCGAGGTCTGGAAGTCGTAATTTACCTCCGGGAGTTGGCTGTTTTGCAAAACCATCGCATAAAACCTGCTCACGTGAATAAACCCTTCCCCGTGTGTTCGGGGCATCAGCGGGTTAACCTGGGCAATCACATATTTGGCGGTATCAACAGCAGCACGTGCAACATCTACCGAGGTGCCCAGCGAGCAGTAACCATGCGCATCGGGCGGCGAAACCTGTACCAGGGCAACATCAATAGGGAGGATGTTTTTGCGGAACAGCTGCGGAATCTGGCTCAGGAAAATCGGCACATAATCGCCATTTTGGCTGTTAGCTACATTCCTGGTAGCAGCCGAAACAAATAATGAGTTGAAGAAAAAACTTTTCCTGTGCTCCGGCTTATCAAAATTTACCTGGCCAAGGGTGGTTATACTCACCAGCTCCACATTATTTAATTCATGATGCCTGTCCTGTAAGGCTTCAACCAGGCATACAGGTGTGGCAGCGCTTCCATGTATAAATACCCGGTTGCCGGGTTTAACTATTTTTAATGCTTCCTGCGCGGTAGTGTATTGTATTTCAATCATATGATTATGCGGACTGCTATCCGGTGGTTTTTTCAAAGATATGCCCTTAGGCCGATGGATTCAGAATTATCTTATTCATGCCAAAGTCAATTTAAGGGGGGGAGCAGGCGGCGAACACCAACATGGGCGCGACATTTTTTTGACTTTAAAAATGGCGTTGCCTGCGGTCCGTGCTTGCAGTACAATCTTCAACGTTCAGAAAATTAATATTTTGAAAATAAGAAACTTGTTGTATGTTTGTACTATATGTATAGTACAATAGTATTTTAACATGATTAAATTTAAATTAGACCCTAAAACGGGTACCCCGTTTTACCGGCAAATAATTGATCAGATCACCTTTGGCATAGCTGCGGGAAACCTGAAAACAGGCGAACAATTACCCACTGTGCGTTCGTTGGCTGTGGATTTAAAGGTAAACCTGAATACGGTGGCCAAAGCCTACAAAGAGCTGGAAATTCAGGATATTTTAGAAACGCAGCAGGGGACGGGGACATTTATTAGCGAAATCAGGATCCAGATAACCGAAAAGGAGCGAAGCGCCAAATTAAAAGAGATCTGTAACGAATTTTCGTCCATTGCATTCAGCTATGGTTTTTCGACAGACGACATTATTAATCAACTTAAAAAACAATCATATGATAAGCAGTAAAAAGAATACCAAGCTGGGCGTTAACCCGATTGCAGCCGTGATATTTGTTGTGTTAACAGGAGGCGTTATTGGTTTGTATTATTTGGAATGCATTAACGCTTTAACCCTGGGGCTGTTGCTGATAGCCTCGCTGTTTTTGGCCAACTCGGTGCATATAGCCGATCAGTGGGAAAAAGCTATTGTTTTACGCATGGGTAAATATACCGGGCTACGCGGCCCGGGTTTATTTTTCACCATACCGCTGGTTGACAAAATAGATAATTATATTGATCAGCGCGTTAGGGTTACCGAGTTTAAGGCCGAGCAAACGCTTACCAAAGATACCGTGCCGGTAAATGTTGATGCAGTAGTGTACTGGACGGTATGGGACGTTGAAAAGGCCGCGCTTGAAGTGCAGGATTATGAGGTGGCTATAGCTTACATAGCGCAAACGGGATTAAGGGATGTAATAGGCAAACATGAATTGGCCGAGCTGTTGCAGGAACGGGATAAGGTGACGGATTTACTGCAAAGAATACTGGATGAGCATACCAACCCCTGGGGCATAACCTGCCAGAATGTGGGCATCAAAGATATTGTTATCCCTCAATTATTAGCCGATGCCATGAGCAAGGAAGCCCAGGCCGAAAGAGAACGCAGGGCAAGGGTAATACTGGGCACCGCCGAGGTGGAGATTGCCGAAAAGTTTGCGGTTGCAAGTGAACAATATATCAATAACCCGGTGGCCTTACACCTTAGGGGGATGAACATGTTATTTGAAGGCCTGAAAGAAAAAGGATCGATGGTGATAGTGCCAAGCTCGGCGTTGGATTCCATGAACCTGGGCGCAATGGGCGGGTTAATCTCCTTGGCAAAATCAAACGAACCCAAGCAGGATGTGTAAGCTTTCATAAAACCCGGTGTTCAGTTAATTCCACAGGTATTGCTAACGCGGGCTGCGGGGACGGTTGGGTTTTGTGCTTTACAACAACATTGTGATTTGCATGCGGACGCACCCCAATATTATCGGGGCGGCGCCGGGAAAAGTGCTTGCGGGAGCGTTTCGTTATTCAAGCTATTGTATAAGTCTGAAATTATATTTTGGCCCTTTTCTTTGACGCACGTTGTGGCCGAACGGTTACTGTTTTTGTACCGCCGGCAGGCATGGCTGTATTTGACGAACCTTGTGTAGTTATTTGTACACTAACGGGTTTTTGCCCTGTTTTTTTATATCTGGCAATAGCCTGAGCAATGGTTTGCATGGTAGCCTCAGTAAAAACCGATGGCCCCACTATTAGGTCAACGTTTTTGGGTTCTCTGATATATCCCATAATTCAAACTTTAAAATATTGTTTAATCAAAAATAATGCCTCTTGCGGATAAATGATCATATTATGCCCACCCACATGTACAGCGCCCAGTACTTCCTCATAATGGCGTATCAAATCCGTTTTTGCCTGGTAAGAAACGAAGCCTTCGTTACCGGCATCCCACGACCTTTTACAAGCAAATGCAAAAAGGTTACCGCCAACTCCCTCGTGCTTTTTATCCGGTCCGAAATTAATCGGTGCACTTTCAGCTAAATGCACATATACAAAGCCCTCTTTGTCGCTTAAACTTATCAAGCCCTGTATAACATCGGGTTCATCTACCGTTGTTAATTTATATACTAAGCGGTCTTGCTCGTTAAATTCGGTTTTCCATGTAAAATGCCACTTGTTTTTTTTGATGGCGAATTTCATGTCTTCCTTTGTTGCCAACGACAGTTCAGTTTCTAAACTTTCACCGCTATTCAACTGGCGGATACTGTTGGTAAGGTCGTCAATAACTAAATTAAGGTGATAAACTGAATCATCAGGCATTATACGAATATACGGAAATTGTAAAAAATAATTGCTTTTTAAAGTAAAATCAGGTTAAAAAGATAAAGGTTTAGCTGAACTATAGGGATATGTAACACCATTTCCGCGTGTTGCCGATGTTGCTATTAACGAGCAGGGATAGCCGAAAGTAAGATGGCGTTACGTAAACATTAAAACTTTTTACATGCCAAACAACATCTTGATTTGCATGCGGGCGCACAGGCCTGGAGGCCTGCGGCAGCAGCAAGTACTTGTGGTAGCCGGTTTTTTTACGCCGCCGCCTGCCTGTTGTATTTGTGCTTATAATCGTTGGGCGACAAACCGGTGAACTTTTTAAACACCGCCCTGAAAGCCTTAACATCATTATAACCCACCTGGTACATTACCTCGTTTATATTTTTTGATGAATTTTCCAGCTGCTTTTTGGCGGCTTCCACCTTCACCCGCTGAATGTATTCGGCTGGGGTGTTGTTGGTGGCTTTTTTAAAACGGCGTTCAAAATGGCGGCGGCCGATGGCAAACTGGTCGGCCAGGCCATCTACAGAAAGTTTCGCGGTATAATTATGTTCAATAAATTCCTGTGCAAGCTTAATGGGTTCGTCCTCGTGCTTTTTTTGCCCGTTAAACATGACAAATGGCGACTGGCTCTTCCGGTCGATCTCGATAGCGAAAAACTTAGCCGCCATTATGGCCAGCTCCCTGCCGGTATATTTTTCAATAATGTGCAGCAACAGGTTCCAGTAAGAGCTGGCGCCGCCGCTTGAGTAAAGGCCGTCAATTTCGGTAATGATGGTACCATCCGTCATGGCCACTTCCGGGAACATGGCCCTGAACTCGTTGCCCGACATCCAATGGGTAGAGCATGATTTTCCGTTAAGCAACCCGGTAGATGCCAGCAGGAAAGCGCCAAGACAAAGAGAAGCCACCTCGGCGCCATTTTTATATTGGTTAATAATCCAGGGCACAAAATCCTTGTTCAGCTCAACCATGGCCTTCATATCGCCCGATAGCGCGGGGATGACCACAAGGTCGGTTTTTTTAAGGTCGCTTATCAGCACATCCGTATTAACCGCGAAAGCGCCGTTGTTGAGCGGTACCTGGGCGGTTAAGCCCACCAATTGAACCTCAAACGCGGGCTGTTTACCGGCGCTAACCAAAAATTGATTAATGGCGGTGAACATATACCGCGGATCGACGATTGCAGACGGGACGGCCTCATAGGGCACCAGTATCGAAATGTGTTTCATGTTGATCAAATTTAAGCAATCAAAAAATAAAAAGTCGCATTTACACCCTGCAGATGTCAAATACATGCAGTACTTATTTGCTTACCTCCACACTACCTTTGAATTAACAAAACAATTAAATCACCAAAAAAAAAATAGCATTATGGAAACTACCGTATCATCCACCCCGGCCGCCGCGCCATCAAAATCGTCATTATTAGCCGGCCGCATCATCAGCATTATCTGCATTTTATTCCTCCTGTTTGATGCTATCGCCAAAATCCTGAAGGAAAGCCATTCGGTACAAGGCACCGTGACTTTGGGTTACAGCGAAAACATGGTAACGGTAATCGGCACCATACTACTTATCAGCACCATTATCTACATCATTCCGCGTACTGCCATTTTAGGCGCTATTTTAATTACCGGCTACCTCGGTGGCGCTGTAGCTATTATGATGAGGGCCAACCAGCCGGCCTATTTCCCTATAGTTTTTGGCATACTGGTATGGCTAAGCCTTTACCTGCGCGATGGAAAAGTAAAAAGCCTGCTCAACTTTGGCGGTAAGTGGTAAGCCGGCTTTAAAATAATTCGCGCTATGACGCAAAGAAAATGACGCAAAGAAAAATAAAGAATTGCTTTGCCACTTAGCGTCCTTGCGCAAAAAAATCAAAAAGCGGTTTCCTGGTAATATATTGCCTGTAAATAATAATTATAATAAAAAATGAGGGAGTTGGTGGCATCGGTAAATGTAACTTTAGATGGCTTTATGGCCGGGCCCGATGGCAGCCTCGACTGGCATTTTAAATACTGGGATGGCCAATTGTGCGAAAGCCTGTGCCGGCAACTGGCCCGGGCAGATACCATTTTATTAGGTGCCCGCACTTATGAAGCCTTTGCCAACTACTGGCCCGCAAAAGCCAACGACCTGCAGATGGCCAAAGAAGATATTGTAATGGCCGAACTGATGAACGGGCACATCAAAGCGGTAGTATCCAAATCAATCCACCTTACCCCCTGGCGCAATACCATCCTGCTAAAAGGAAAGTTAAAAAAACAGATAGACCAATTAAAAGCCCAGCAGGGCCGGGATATCATAGTTTTGGGGAGCGGACAGCTGGTATCATCACTCATGAAGCTAAACCTGGTGGATAGGTACGAACTTTGGGTGCACCCGGTAGTAATTTCTACCGGGAAACGTTTGTTCCCCACCCTTAGCCATAATTTACAAATGCGGTTAACCAACACGCAGGTATTTTCGTCGGGCATTGTGCGTTTGAGTTATGGCTGTGAAAAAGCGGGTGAGCAGATGCCTGTTGTTGGTTTGCCGGCATAAAGCTTATTATTTGTATGCAAATCCGGGATGTGGAATGTATGGCATTTAATACAGACAAAAAATTATTAGATTCATCACTATAGACATAATCGTTCGAAGTGCTCGAACAGGGTAGGGAGCGCCAACAAGGGCCAGGGCGAAATTAGATGGCGTTACGTAAACCTTAAAGCCTTTTTATATGCCGATATTTGTTGGTGGCAACACACAACAAAGCGCGGGTAGAGGACACCAACAGGGGCGAGAAAAGCCAGTTGCAAATGTGTTTTTTGTTTACTAAATTTGATTGTTTACTAAATGTAAACAAGGATAATAAGTAAACAATGCACTACGGAAGCGTACTTTCTCAAAGTTTTAAAATGTTGCCGCCGGCATTTAGAGATGCTTCTAAAACGGTACAAATGACAATGGGTAATGCGGTGGGAGAAAGAGATATCCTCACCTTTACCATTAATGGTGTATCACTTAAATTCAACGTTTATTATGCGCACCAAATTAGTCACCTCCAGTTGCATTATATTCAGCGCGATGCCGCCGACGCAAAAAAGACCGATGACCTGCCGACACTGGTGCTTAGCCAGGTAATTTATTCCAGGATTGCGCAAAAACTGATGGACATCGGGGTTAATTTTATGGATGCTACCGGCAATGTTTACCTCAATGAAAAAACCATTTATATTCAGCATACCGGCCAAAAAACAAAAGCCGGCGGTGTTCCAACAAAAAGCCGTTTATTTGGTGATACAGGCCTGAAATTATTATTTGCACTATTACAAGACCCGGAAGTAATAAACTTCCCATATAGGGAGCTTGCCAATCTGGTGGGTATTTCACCCGCCTCGATCACGATCATATTCAAAGAAATGCTTCAAAGCGGCTATTTGTTTGAAGACTATGATGACAATAAGCGTTTACTAAAAAAACGTGAATTGCTGCAGCGGTGGGTAAACGGATACAACGAAATTCTACGGCCAAAGCTGCTAATTGGACGTTACCAATCTTTCAAAAAGGACATGGTAAAGGGGTACGAACAGTATCCGATTGCTGACTGGCAGGGAAACTGGGGAGGAGAACCCGCTGCTGCAAGCTACACCAAATATCTTTCACCGGAGAAATTGACCATGTATGTTCCAAAAGACGAAAAAAGCTGGATGAAAAAAATGAGCCTTGTCCCGGTAGACGACAATCATGAAATAGAGGTATTAAATTATTTTTGGGATACGCAACACCCTTTGTTTCAAATTGAACCAAATTTAGTGCCCCCACTTTTAGTATACGCCGAGCTGACAGCTACCAGCGACAGCAGAAACCTGGAAACCGCCCAACGAATATATGATGAGTACCTACAATATATTGAGCAATAAGATACCATCTTATTTGCTGGAGATCATCGATTCGCTGCAAAAGGTTCTTGGCCGCCAGTCATACGATTTCCTGCTTATCGGGGCAAGCGCACGCGATCTGATCATGGACACGATCTATGATCTTGGAGTAAGCCGCATGACCCGCGATGTAGATTTTGCGCTGTATGTGCCGGAATGGGACACCTATAAGCAAACCATACAAAAATTAATTGATTCTGGCTTGTTCTCGCCCACGAAGACTACCCACAAACTAATATATAAAAATGCGTATGAAATCGACATTGTCCCGTTTGGAGCGATCCAAGACGACGAGGGGCAGTATACCTGGCCACCAGACCACATAAAAGCCATGAATGTAGCCGGATTCGTCGAGGTTAGCGCCGGGGCAATTGAAATCCAAGCAGGCGATGTCTGTTTTAAAATTGCATCCGTCCCAGGAATATGTGTGATGAAAATATTAGCGTGGAAGGATCGTGGCAGGACAGACGACCGTGACGGAAGGGACCTCGGATTCATACTCGGAAATTATATCGAAATGAAGTATGAAGATCTGTACAGCAAACACCAGGACCTGATGGAGCAGCCACATTTTGATCGCTTTGTTACTACCGCCCGCATTATGGGTAGAGACATCCGCGATCTATTGAAGTCGAATCTTATCGCCCTGGAGCAGATAAAGCGTATTTTGTTGTCGGAGACAGACGACGACGAATATTCAAGACTGGCGCTGTCATTAAAAGATGCACGCTCGTTTTCTTACAAAACCGCTTTTGACTGCATAAAAGCGCTCATACAGGGCATGGTCGACGTAATTAACTAAATACAAATAGCTTTGAATCCAAGATTTTCAGCCATCCTGTGAAGTCCGGCTGATTAATTATTAGCAATTCGCTTCTCGCGCCAAAATCAATTCGCTGGCCCCGGCTGATTGATCGCCGAAGCCGAGGCAAAGGACTGCCAGGACGGATTAATTGCCGAAATATTATAATCGAAATTGCTGACTGATGGCAGACTCTTGCTTCTTCTCATGTCTCATTAACCGGGTCACAAGTCATCTGCCCGCCGGGCTATCGCTCAAAACTTGCGCCAAGGTGCGGAAACCGATAGCCAGTTTAGCCAGGTATCCGTCAATAATGGCCAACTTTGTTTTATCGGCGACATTCAACTTTTTAAAGAGCTTTTGATAATCACTTCCCTTTCGATGGGCGACACCTTTCGAACGAAATTCCTGAATAGCGCGGAGGATCAGCGGAACATCATAATCCTTGCCAAATTCTCGCTCCAGAAACTTTTGTAGCTGGTTGATCGCATAAGGCTCATCAACAAATTGCTTTTTTAACTCGTTCACATTGATACTGTCGTTAAGGGATTTGGAAAGGCAAATAATTATCTGATCAAATTCATGACTATCTTCGTTGAGTGGGCGTCGAATATTCTTGAAAAAATACTCGTCCCCGGCCCGCAACGGTAAAAACAGATCGTAGCCGTACCGTTTGAAAAACTTGACCGAAAATTC
The DNA here is from genome assembly GCF_051903035.1 of Mucilaginibacter sediminis. Lineage (NCBI taxonomy): Bacteria > Pseudomonadati > Bacteroidota > Sphingobacteriia > Sphingobacteriales > Sphingobacteriaceae > Mucilaginibacter > Mucilaginibacter sediminis. The sequence continues at coordinate 3,415,969 of NZ_CP170602.1, read as the reverse complement.
CTGAAAATATTTCCGAAACAGAAGGTCCGAGGCAGATGGCTCAGCATGGCGGTCCACCAGAAAGTCCCTTCTGAATTTTACCTCGCTTAAGCTATCAACCGGGATGATATTATAACTGCGCCAGTAACATTGTTCTTCATAATTCAACTTGGCCAGGTCTGTTAAATATACGGCGACGTGTCCAGCATGATCGTTGTCGATCTCTAATGTCCAACTACCTTTCTTAATAATTACGCCATCTTCGATGGAATATAGCTCAGGATTTTTATAGTACTTCTCCAGCACTTCACTTTTGAAGAAAACTGGGCTATAAGCAAATCGTTTTTGCATCACCTCGCTTAGTTTTTCAAGGTCGGAACTAAGTTCTTTAGGCTCCCCGTCTTCCTGCACATTCACTATGAAATCAACATACTTACGCTTACTGCGGGCCCGGTCGAAAACATCCGGTTCCTGATAATTGGCATAACCATATAAAGCTTTTTTGCCTTGCAACCGGGCGTTTGAACGCCAGGAAGTCTCACTAGCGAAGGTGGCCTGCTGATAATTGATCATCCATTGATAATCGGGGGTGATCACTTCGCTGTATTGTTGGCGGGTAACCCCATGATGGGCCAGATCATGTACGCTAAAAAAGAAATATTCGAACTGCAAAAAAAGCGTCATTTTTTTTAAGGATAGGAATTTTCGGAGTTCATGTTTTCGGATACTGATTTCATTCTCCGAAAATTTGATCACAACGGTTGTGTCTGATTGAATATCTACGCCTTTGTATCGTCCGGCATTTTTATCTTCGTAAAGGTTGAATAACAAAATGAACTCCTCAACAACGCGGTATTGTTCGGGAATAAGTTTGTTAAAGAATTGCTGATAAACAATAGGTTCTAACCGGCCTTCAATGCCCCATCGCTTGTACTTGTCCGGCGCATCGGCGTAACGGATGACGCCTGGCTTGAGTCCGATCGGATTACAGATCCACTGTGCTTTTTTTGCCTCTTTTTTTACCTCACTATTCGGGATCAACACTGCGCTGATTACTTCCCTTAGCGAACCTTCCAACAAGTCAGCTTTCAGATACTTATGTACGGTAATAAATTCTTCGTTGCCAAACTGATTTATACTGTTGGTGAAATCTTTAAAATGATAATCGGTCATAATAGATTCAAAGTTATTGTAAAAACGGATACGTGACCCTCTATACTTTTACCCTTATTATTCCTGCGGTACGCTTTTTAAAATTATAATGACCAAATCATTTCTTATTTGCGAACTTCACGCTATGAACGCTGATCACATCAAAGCTGTCTTTAAAACCTATATCCAAGATCCTAACGAACAATTTGCGCTATTGATCAATGGTGCGTGGGGTAGCGGCAAAACATACTTTTGGGAAAAAGAACTTAAACCGCTAGCCGAAATGGCTAATAAGCAAACCCTCTATATCTCACTAAATGGCATAGCGAGCCGGAGTACCTTAGAGCAAATGTTGTTCATTAAAATGTGGCCATTTCTTAATCGTGGTGACAGTAAACGAAATACCCAATTTGGTCAGCTGATAGGGAACGCTTTAAGTATGCTGGCCAAAAAAAAGTTGGATGTCAACTTGCCCGACCTGGTGCGTGGCCTAAGCTTGGACACTATTATGTATGCAGATTATCTTATTTGCTTTGATGACTTGGAACGCTGCAGGATCCCTCTTGCTGAAGTTCTGGGTTTTATCAACGACTTTGTCGAGCATCGCAAGCTCAAAACTCTAATCCTTTCCGATGAAACCAAAGTCAACTCTACTCAGCCGGATTTTGCTGGAATTAAGGAAAAAGTTATTGGCAGAACACTTAATTTCCATATTGACCATGAACTTATTCTTCCCCAGCTACTACGTAAATATAGTAGTGAGACGGAAGTTTTTGTTTTTTTAAATGAAAACGAGATTTTTATCCGGGATTTGTTGCGTTCTTTTAAAGAAGATAACTTGCGCATTATTGATTTCTGTTTGTCTATTATTGCACGAATCTACCCTGTTTTAAAAGGACAGAATCCCGATAACATCAACAACGCGGTACTTTGCGCGCTAACTATTGGTATCGATTATAAAAGAGGCTTCCTTCATTCTGACGACGAGGGCGATTATAAAGAATTGAACATGATTACTGTTGTACAACATTTCTGGTCTCAACCTGACCAGGGCGGCGATGTTGTTCCGACCGAATTGATCAAAGGCCCTTATCCGAAAGCTTTTTTCGAACGCTATCTTAAAGGCTTCGGGTATCAATTCAATCTATGGAAACCCATATACGATTTTATACTTTCAGGTTATCTGGACGAAACAGCCCTTCTGAAAGAATTCGAAGAACGTGACCCGAATCGTATCCCAGAACATATCATCTGTTTTCCGCTTCTGATCAATTATAAGTTTAGGAAACTCAGCGATGAGGATTTTTTATATTTTGAAAAGAAGACACGTCAATATGCTGAAGATGGTTTATACACGATTTATAACTACCTACAAATTGCGGACTTCTATTTTTATTTTTCAGATAACAATCTGATTTCGTTAAGTTATGATGAAATCTTGTCGTTTGTACGGAAAGGGTTGGGTAAAGCTGCACACCGGCGCGAAACGAATGACGAGGCCTACGGCAACATGATGCATTTCAAAAAGAATAACGACGCTAGTGAAAAATTCAAAGGGGAAGTTTCCATGGTGCATATGACAATCATTCGCGAGAAAAAGCGGGAGGCGGTGGCGCACATTACATCGCTTATTCAAGCCGGAAAGGCTGACGAAATCGAAAAGGCTTTCAATGAGCAGCGTTTTGATAAGGATTTTTTACCGGCAGTAAATATGGATGCATTTTGCAGTGTATTAAGAGTTGCACCAAACAAATCTATATCCCAATTGGCAATAATTTTCGAAGAACGCTATAATGCAGGCATCGTGCATTTATTGCTAGACGATGGGCCTCCTTTAAAAATACTGGAAAGTGAGGTCGGAAAGATGCTCGCTTACACTTCTTCAAATCGAGTCCGTCATTTTGTACTTCAGGAGTTACGCAAGGGTATTAAAGAAGGTATAGCAAGAGTAGAAAATGTAAAAATGAAAAAGTAAGCGTAAGAGCCTTTTCTAATACGCAAGCGTTTCACTTTTGTAAAACCAATCATCTCGTAAAGCACGGGTCAGCAATTGCACAATCGGCACACAAGACCTGCGCTAAAAAGTGGAAATAAACATCTTTTTTAACGTTGATAGTATGGAAACAAAATACAAAATCGGAGACTGGGTCTGCCAGAAAGAAAGTGATAATTATCCTAAATTAGAGGTAATAGCGATTACGCCAGACGGTAAATATCGCTGCAATGGTACAAATTACAGACTTCCGCGAAAGAAAGTAATAGACAAACTTTTCATAGGAGAAGAATTAGTTCCATGGATAGACCATTCAGGCCCAGTTATTTTAAGAGATAAATCCACTTTTCGATAGCGAAGCACAGGCCCCAAGCTGGCGCACGCGTGTCGCGTGTGCCCTGTATACAGATCACAATCTTATTGCATAGCCCTAATTCCACAATTTCCCCACAGCCCGCGTTAGTGAAGTGGATACCGGCCCAGCGCCTAAGGCCTGTGCAGTATGAACGTACAGCACGGCCCGCAGGGAACGCCATTTTTAAAAGTCAAAAGTTAAAACTGCGCAGCACTCTTGAACACCTAAAAAAACAATTAAACAGTGAAAAATTCAAAAGTCAAAAAAATATCGGGTCGCAAAGTTTTGGCGGTAGTACCGAGTTGTAATTACCCAATGTTACGATTTTTAAACCCCAGCTGCAGACTACGCGCTTAGTTTTGTGAAGTCGGGTATAGCATTTAATATGGACAAAACTTATTAAATTTATTACTATAGCATAATCATTCGAAGTCTTCAAAACCGGGTAGGGAGCACCAACAAGTGCCAAGTGTCTTTAGACGTCCTCAATGCCTTTGTTTTGCTTTAGCCTTCACTATTGTGCGCCGCGTATTCTTGTTAAGTAATTACCTTCAAAAACATTAATTTAGGCCAATAACTAACGCCCTTAGCTATCAACTTTAAAATTATGGATACTTCGTTCACCTGTATGTGCTGTGGTAAAAGTTATGAAGGGGTTCCGCTGTGTTTCGGTACCGATTTTCCATACCATTATTTCGCTATACCGGAAGATGAAATAGCTGCACGGGTAGAAATTACAGAAAGCTTATGCGTAATTGACGAAGCTTATTTTTTTCATCGGGGAAGGATTACTATACCGATTATTGACCATGATGAGAATTTGATATTTAATGTATGGACAACAATTAGCAGGGAAAATTTCGAAATAAGGAATACTATCTGGAATGATGCCGAAAGAATAAACCATCCGCCTTGTTTCGGCTGGCTGCAAACCAATATACCGGCCTACGGCAATACTATCAATATTAAGACCATGGTTCACGAAAATGAAGTTGGTTTAATCCCAGATGTAGAGGTGGACCCGGAACATCCGATTGGACAAAATCAGCTAAACGGGATAACTTATCAAACTGCTCTCGAAAAGGTACAGCTTATTCTCAGCTCGCTTCATGCCGGGTAGTTGATGCCGTTACTTTGTAAGCATCTTTTGTTAAGCCGCAAGTATCAGGTACACGGATTTTTTAGACTGGGAAGTCCACAAATCTTAGCATCCGGGAAATATGGATGCTGCCGCAGATTCCCCTCATCACCCCTTCAAATAATGCAATCCTACGCATCCCGATTTAAAAACTTTGGTATCCACCAGTTTCCAGTTTAGTTTTTCCGGCAGCGGGAAATCATCCATCAGCTTTTTTCCTTTGCCAATAATTACCGGGTGAATTACAATATGCATTTCGTCGACCAGGCCGAGCGCCATGAGTTGCGAACGCAGGCTTACGCCGGCGATGGAGATTTTTTTGCCGGGCTGCTGTTTCAGTTTCATGATTTCGGCTTCCAGGTTGTCGCGCATAATGCGTGTATTGCCTTCCACACTTTGGAGGGTGCGCGAAAAAACAATTTTGTCAACGTCGACAACGGTTTGCGCAAAAGCATTGCCCGCTGCCGTGCCCGACTGGGTTTTGGCCACCTCGGTCCAGTACGGAACTATCAAATCGTACATTTTACGTCCGTATACCACCAGGTCGACGTCGTGCGCCAGGTCGGCAAAATATTGGTGAATTTCTTCATCGCCATTAAATTTGGTGTGGTCGTAACAGCCATCAATACTGATATTCATGCCAAAAGTTACAGTTCTCATGGGGTTGGTTTTAAGGTTAATTTTTATTGACCGGTTTTGCTAAATAAATATCAAAAATAAAATACGGCATTTATAGCGGTGAGGGCCAGGTGCGACAAATAAAGGGGCGTTTAAGTCGGAAGTCTGAAGTCTTTAGTCGGAAGTCTGATTTTTCAGGACTTAAGACTTTAGACTCAAGGCTCCCCTGTGCATAGTTGATAAGTTGTTTCGTTGAAAGATAAAATTTATAAAAAACTTAAAAAATTTTCCCGACGCTTGGGGGCTGAGCCCGCTGGCGGCATCCTACTATTATAAACCAATTGAAAAACAATACCATAAGCCGGGTCGGCGCGCGCTTTTAGCGTTTGCAGCAGCCGGGGTAAACCAACATTCGTGATTTTTTTAGGGGGCAGTTTTTTACTGGCCGGGCGGGAGCGTGGCGTATGGCGGCGAAGACTCACCCGGCGAGGCTGCGCCCGCCACCCTCTCTCTTCACCTGCGGTGGAAAGAGGGGCTTGAACGGGGTATATACTGCTGATGGGGATTAAATGGGGCAAGAGGGGCTTGAACGCGGGATATGCTGTTGACGGGGGATTAAACTCGAAAGAGGAGTCCGAGCGCTGACCAACCCGGTATGCTAAATGCATTCAGCACTTCAAGCCCCTCTTTCCGGCGAAGCCGAAGAGAGGGTGGCCAGCGCAGCGTAGCCGGGTGAGTGTTGGCCAGCGTTCAACAGGTTTTTAATGATGCAACAAACAGGGGCAGGCTTTATATAAACCAATTAAACAAAATCAATTTCTATGAAAATTATGAAAAACAATGTTAAACAAACCGGCGGCGCGTTGGGCGTGCTGCGTGCTTTTAAATTGATGGGCCGGGCCGGGTGCGGCCTGCTGCTGGCGGCGATGGGCTGTATGGTAGTGGCTTCGGGCTGTAAAAAGGAGGGGCAGTTGGCGGCTGGGTCGCCGGGGACTTCGGCGGCGGTGGCCGGCCGTAAGCTGGTAACCAATGCAACCCTGCCTACCCGTGCCGAAGCGCTGGTGGCTATGCAGGTGTACAATAATACGTTTTACAACCAGTACGGCACCTATGGCCCCAGCTATAAGGCCTACTACTGGAAAGACCAGAACCACACCGGCCGCATGGACTTTTGGACGCAGGCCGAGGCTATTGAAACCCTCATTGATGCCTACAATATAAACCCCAATGTGGATTTGAAGAACAAAATCAGCTACCTGTACAACGGTATGCGCGATGGTTACGGCCTTACCTGGGAAAGCAACATTTATAACGATGATATTATTTGGGGCAGCCTCATGTGCGTGCGCGCCTATGCCATTACCAATGATGGCGGCATGCTGGACATGGCCAAAAACAACTTCGCCATTGTGTGGAACCGTGCCTATGATACCGCCCTGGGCGGCGGCCTGTGGTGGACTACCGCCAAGCAAACTAAAAACGCCTGCGTAAACGCGCCGGCCATCATTTGCGCCATGAAGCTATACGCTGCCACCGGCGATGCCAGCTACCAAACCAAGGCCAAGCTGCTGATGGACTGGATGGTGGCCACCCTGTACACCAGCAGCGGCGAGGTTAAGGGTGCCATAAACGCGGCCGGCACCATTACAGAAGGCAGCCGCTCATACACGCAAGGCACGTTCATAGGAGCCTGCGATGCCCTGCGCCTGCAATACCCTGCCGTAAACTACGCCGCCATGGCCAATAACGTAATGAACTACAGTAAAAACAACATGTGCCAAACTCCCGGCGGAATTTTACTTGATGAGTACGACACCGCCGATACCCAGGGCTTTAAAGGCATATTTGCCCGCTGGGCCTGCATTTACGTGCACTCGGCCGGGTTGCAAAGCACTTATGGCAGCTGGCTGGATGCCAACGCCACGCAGGCATGGTCGATACGCAACAGCAGCGGACAAATGTGGGGCAAATGGGCCACCCGCACCCCCGACGGCACCATCCTGAACGCCTTTGAAACCACACCCGGCGTAGCCATGGTGAATGGCATTTACTGGTACCGCTAAATTAATTTAGTATGTCCCTGTTTGTTTTTGTGATTTTTTGTTTGATGATGCTTTTGATGCTCCCGGAAGTTTAAATAATTGTGAATTAGAATTTTTAGCTGCAGGTAAATGTCTGAACCGGAATTTATCGAATTAAGGAATTAGCAGAATTTTTAGCTGCAAATTATTTGTCTGAATCAGAATTTGAGAATTAGCAGAATTTTAGCTGCAAATTTCATTACAGAAAAAACACCATGTTATCCCAAAAGTGTCAGCAGAGGGAGCTTCGGGCGAAAACGGCCAAAACGATGATGGGCTGTGCGGTGGCAGGGCATAGGATGTTTTTGCACGCGTGAGGGCTGACCGCGCCGGGGCAAAATAAATCCAGCCCAGCTTTTGGTCGTTTTGCAGGGCAAAGGCCCGTGCGGCAAAGAAGCATTTCTGCTGACGGCGGTTTTGGTTCCTTTTGACAAGACAAAAGGAACTAGGCCCTCCCGCGGCCATGAGCGGGCCGATGTTTTAGTTTCTACAAAATAATCTCGTAAATCAGAATTTTTCACATGTAAATGATTTTTCAAAGGTGTTCAAGAGGGCTGCGCCGTTTTCAGAATTAAAGAATTGGCAGAATTTTAGCTGCAAATTTCATTACAGAAAAAACACCTCGTCGTCCCAAAAGTGTCAGCAGAGGGAGCTTCGGGCGAAAACGGCCAAAACGATGGTGGGGTGTGCGGTGGCAGGGCATAGGATGTTTTTGCATGTGTGAGGGCCTACCGCGCCCGGGCAAAATAAATCCAGCCCAGGTTTTGGCCGTTTTGCAGGGCAAAGGCCCGTGCGGCAAAGAAGCGTTTCTGCTGACTTGAATTTTGGTTACTTTGTTTCAAGACAAAGTAACAGCCCTCCCGCGGCGAATGAGCGGGCCGATGCTGTAGCTTCTACAAAGTAATTTCGTAAATCAGAATTTTTCACATGTAAATGATTTTTCAAAGGTGTTCAAGAGGGCTGCGCCGTTTTCAGAATTAAAGAATGAGCAGAATTTTTGGCTGCAAATTTCATTGCAGAAAAAGCACCTTGTCGTCCCAAAAGTGTCAGCAGAGGGAGCTTCGGGCGAAAGCGGCCAAAACGATGGTGGGTGGTGCGGTGGCAGGGCATAGGATGTTTTTGCACGTGTGAGGGCCGACCGCACCGGGGCAAAATAAATCCAGCCCAGGTTTTGGCCGTTTTGCAGGGCAAAGGCCCGTGCGGCAAAAGCATTTCTGCTGACGGCCATTTTGGTTACTTTTGGGGCTTCAAAAGTAACAAGCCCCCCGCGGCGAATGAGCGGGCCGATGTTGTAGTTTCTACAAAATAATTTCGTAAATCAGAATTTTTCACATGTAAATGATTTTTCAAAGGTGTTCAAGAGGGCTGCGCCGTTTTCAGAATTAAAGAATGAGCAGAATTTTACGGTGCCCAACGAGTGCTTTACGTGGGGTGGCAGGTATGTAATAAGGGTGTAACAAGGTGCTAACAGAACCTGGCAGGGTGTTCACGGGTACAAACATCCACAGGCCACCCACCTCCGGCAAAACAGGGCCAATTTACCTCGCCCCGAAATTATCCGAACACTTAATTGTCTGATATATAATATTTTAAGTGTTCGGCCCCGAACACCTGTTTATCCCCATAAAAAACCGAACACCTGGCGGTAGTATCAAACCCTAACTTGTAACCGATGCTTCAAAAATCTTGATACCTGATACTTGCGACTTGATACTAAAATCTTGCTACTAAACTTTACATTTGCACCATGAGTAAGTTATGGCAAAAAACTACTAATGTAAATCAGCTGGTAGAGGATTTCACCGTAGGTAAGGATAGGGAATTTGACCAGGAAATGGCCGCATTTGATGTACTGGGTTCGCTGGCCCATACCCGCATGCTCCAAAGCATCGGCCTGATGGATAGTGCTGACCTTGAGCTTGTTCAGCGCGAGTTAAAGGCCATTTATGCCGATATTGAGGCCGGTAATTTCACCATCGAAGATGGGGTGGAGGATGTACACTCGCAGGTAGAAATGCTGCTAACCCAACGCATTGGTGATGCCGGCAAAAAGATCCATTCCGGCCGCTCCCGTAACGACCAGGTGTTGGTCGATCTCAAATTATTCTTCCGTCACCAGTTGCAACAGGTAGTTGAGGAAACAGAAACCCTTTTCCGCCAGCTGATTACACTAAGTGAGCAGCATAAAGATGTGCTGCTGCCCGGCTATACCCACCTGCAGGTTGCCATGCCATCCTCGTTCGGCCTGTGGTTTGGTGCTTATGCCGAAAGCCTTGCCGATGACTTGGAACTGGTGCTGGCTGCTTATAAAATTACCAACAAAAACCCACTGGGTTCGGCAGCCGGTTATGGCTCGTCGTTCCCGCTTAACCGTACGCTAACTACCCAATTATTAGGGTTTGATAGCCTGAATTACAACGTAGTATACGCCCAGATGGGTCGCGGCAAAACCGAGCGGATCATTGCCCAGGCCTTATCAAGTATAGCCGCTACACTTGCCAAAATGGCTATGGATCAGGCACTTTACCTGAGCCAGAACTTTGCCTTTGTAAGCTACCCCGATACACTAACTACCGGCAGCAGCATTATGCCACACAAAAAAAATCCGGATGTTTGGGAAATTATGCGTGGCAAATGCAACCGCCTGCAAGCCCTGCCAACCGATGTAGCCATGATGACCACCAACCTACCATCCGGCTATCACCGCGAGCTGCAGCTGCTCAAAGAACTCCTTTTCCCCGCCTTTGCTGACCTGAAGAAATGCCTGCATATGGCCACCTTTATGCTCCAAAATATAACGGTAAATGCTGATATACTAAAGGATCCCAAGTACGCCTACCTGTTTAGTGTTGAGGAAGTTAACCGCATGGTATTAAGCGGAACGCCTTTCAGGGATGCCTACAAACAAGTAGGTTTAGCTATAGAGCAAGGCGATTTTAACCCCGATAAAACTGTAAGCCACACCCACGAAGGCAGTATAGGCAACCTGGGTAACCAGCATATTACCGCCGCCTTTGATAAGCTGCTGACTAACTTTGATTTTGGGAAAGTTGAAACGGCAATAAAAGGATTAGTAAAGTAATAATCGGTGAAATCACCCTATAAATCAGTGTAATCCTAAAAATGAACGGACAAAACAGAAGCGATATATACCCCGGCCTGGAAGTGGATATTATCCTTAAAAAAGACCAGCGCACGGGCACGCTTACCCGCGGCATTGTGAAAAGGCTGTTAACCAGTGCATCATACCATTCCCGCGGCATCAAGGTACAACTGGATGATGGCCAGGTTGGCCGCGTGGCCTGGATTGTTGAGGAGGAAGATTAATTCATAATTTCTACACAATTGTTTACCATATTTACCTTGTACTTACCATAGTACAATCCAATATGCCTGCAAACCCTCAACGAAAATCAAAATTATGGTTACGGTTAGATACGCATCACCGTTTATTAATTTCGTTTATTGTAGCTATTGCCACCCTGGCTTTTATTTGGGAACGTTTTAGTATACCAGCAATTGTCTTGGTTACGTGGTCGGCATTTGGGCTGAGTGTTATAGTGATGGATTGGATTATCATCCTGTCGTCGCACCCAAAGGAGGTTAGGCACATAGCCAAAATTGAGGATTCCAGCCGGGTGTTGATATTTGCTTTTGTAATTGTAGCATCCATCATTAGTCTCCTGGCAATTTTTTTCCTGCTCAAATCATCTAAACAGCTGTCTCCTGCCGTAGTTACCGGCCATGTATTATTGGGGATGACGTCGGTAATTATCTCCTGGATATTGGTGCATACTATATTTACCCTGCGTTATGCCCACATGTATTACGCCACCAATCCCGATGGCGATAGCAAGACCAAACCTTTGGGCGGACTGGAATTTCCGGGCGATGAGAAGGGTTTTGAGCCTGATTATCTTGATTTTGTATACTTCTCCTTTGTGTTGGGGATGACTTTCCAGGTATCAGATATCGAGATCTCGTCCCGCCAAATTCGCCGGCTGGCATGGATTCACGGCATGATATCTTTTGCTTTTAATACCGCTATTGTGGCATTGAGCATCAACGTGATTTCGGGACTGGTATCAAACTAAAATAAACCACCCTGCTGATCAATAAATTTGGGGCGAAGTAAATTGGTGCCAAGGACCGCGTTTAATTTTTTGGTTACATAATCTGATAGTATGGGCGAAAACCGTTCATCATGCTGATGCATAAAAAACCAGACCGATTTTAAACCTTCCTGCTGCCATTTTTTTATCCTTTCTACCCACATGTCCAGGCGGGCTTCATCAATGCCGTACTCGCCTATTTTATCGGTACAGCCCACAAAACGGATGAAGGCGTGAGGCGTGGGCAAACTCATGTGTATTACGTCTCGGCGTCCGGAGGCATCGGTTATTACGGCGCCAATATTAAGATCGCGAAACAGGCTGAATACTTTGTCGCTGTTTTCCTGTTGGGCAAACCATTCTTTATGCCGCAGCTCTACAAAAACGGGTACATCTTTGGGCAAAGCCTCCAGGTATGCTTTCAGTTCGGGGAAGCTTTTGGGCGTATAGTTATCGCTCAATTGCAAAAATAGTGGTCCCAGCTTTTCGCCAAATGCCATGATGCCTTCATAGTAAGTTGTTGTAATATCGTCGGCATTTTTTAACCTGCGGATGTGGCTGATACTTTGTGAAAATTTAGGGCAGAATTTGAAACCGGGGTTGCTTTCGGCTTTGGCTTTCCATTTGGCAATAGTGTCGGGGCCATAAACGTTATAAAATGTGGCATTCAGTTCAATGCAATCAAAGTGTTTTACGTATTCATCTAAAAAGTTAGCCTCTTTGGTTTTTGGGGGATAGATTTGCCCAATCCACTCCTTGCGGCCCCATTTGGCACAACCTACGTGAACCTGTATTGGCTCATTGTTTTTAGCTGTTGTTAATACCTTAGTGGTGAGTTCTGTATCGGGCGGAAGGGTGAAATCTATTAGGTGTAATTCTTCGGGTGCTACTTTGCCAAATTCCATGATTAGTTGATTAAGTATCTGAATCAGAATTTTCAGAATTTAAGAATTTTAAAAATAGTAATATTGATAGAAAGTTTTCTATTCTGCTAATTAAATAATTCTGTAAATTCTGATTCTGACAAAATTACCCCAACAAATCCGCCTTAAATAAAGGCTTAACCCTTTTTTTACTCGCCTGCTCGTAAGCATATCCCAGCTTAATAATATCGCCTTCTTTCCAGGCAGTGCTAAAAAACGACAAACCAATGGGCAAGCCATGTAGTAATCCCATGGGTACGGTAATGTGCGGATAGCCCGCCATAGCTGCCGGGCTGGAAAAGCCGAAACCGTTGTCGTAATCGCCATTTACAAGGTCGATGCAAACCGCGGGGCCGTTGGTGGGGCCTATGATGGCATCCAGTTTGTTATCGGCTAAAATCTTATCTATCGCTTTGCGGGTGCCGGCATTGGTTTGCTTTACGGCTTTCAGGTATTCTTCGGTATTTAGGTCGCCTTTGGCCTGGGCCAGTTCAAGGGTTTCCTGTTTAAAAAATGGCATCGCCTTGGCTTCGTTTTGCTTGTTATAGGCAATTACATCGGCCAGGGTTTTTACTTTGCTGTTGGCATTGCTTAAATACTGGTTCAGCCCATCTTTAAATTCGTATAATAAAACCGGGAACTCGCTTTTGCCGATATCTTTCAGTTCTTTATTCAACTCCACTTCAATTACGGTGGCGCCTTTGCTTTCAAGAGTTTTAATGGCATCTTTTAGTAAAGCCACCATGCCTGGGTTACCCTCCATTGCCGATTTTTCGACCCCGAGGCGTTTGCCTTTTAAGCCATCGGCATCTAAAAATTTAGTGTAGTCAGCCTCTGTCTTGCCTTTGCCGGCCAGGGTAAAACTATCTTGTGGATCAACCCCTGCCAAAGCTCCTAAAAAAATGGTGGCATCCTTAACCGTGCGGGCCATAGGGCCGGCCGTGTCCTGCGTTTTGGAGATAGGAATAATGCCCGACCTGCTCCACAGGCCTACAGTAGGTTTAATACCCACCAGGCCATTTACTGATGATGGTGATACTATTGAGCCGTCGGTTTCGGTACCTATGGCTATGGTGCATAAGTTGGCCGCTACAGCAGTCCCCGAACCGGCGCTTGAGCCGCTGGGGTTGCGATCGAGAATATAGGGGCATTTGGTTTGCCCACCCCGGCTGCTCCATGCACTGGTAGAGTGTGTTGAACGGAAGTTGGCCCACTCGCTTAAATTGGTTTTGCCCAATAAAACCGCGCCGGCCTCGCGTAATTTGTGTACGATAAAAGCGTCCTGTTTGGCAAAATTGTCACTCAGGGCCAGCGAACCGGCAGTGGTATGCATATTATCTCCGGTGTTTATGTTATCTTTTATCAGCACGGGTATGCCGTGTAAGGGGCCGCGTACTTTGCCTTTCTCCCGCTCTTTATCCATGGCATCAGCCATGTTTAAAGCATCCTTATTTAATTCAATAACGGAGTTTAGCTTAGGGCCATTCTTGTCAATCTCATCAATACGTTTCAGGTAAAGTTCAGTAAGCAGGCGCGAGGTATATTGCTTCGCCCTCATTTTTTCCTGCAAATCGGTAATGGTAGCTTCCGAAAGTTCAAACAGATCATCCTTACTATCTGTAGCGGTGGTATCTGGTTTTTTATCGTCTGCTGCTGGCTGGCTGCATGATGCAGTAACCAATGTTGATAAAGTAAGGCCAGCTAATGACCCTGTTTTAAGAAAATTTCGTCTGTGCATAACCGGTTGTTGAAAAGCATCTACAAGTAACAAAATATTTGCCGGATAAAAAATTATCAACCTAAAATGTTACAACATGTATTCATGTACAGCCGGTTTATGCACGGGCGGTTAGCAATTAACGTTTGGCATATATAATTAAAGATGCTTTCGCGATAACATTCTGGTTTAACATAAAGCCAACCAATGCGGGTGATGCCTTATCGCCGATGCCAAGCTTATCTGTTTTTAAGGCGAAAATGGTGATGACATAGCCGTGCGCAGCATCATTTACCGGCGGGCAGGGGCCGCCATAACCCGGAACACCAAAATCGGTGTTGCCTTGTATGGCACCGGTGGGTAATTCATTTGCAGATTGGCTGCCCGCGCCTTGTTTAAGTTGATGAACACTGGCAGGGATATCAAAAACAACCCAGTGCCACCATCCACTGCCGGTAGGGGCGTTGGGATCGTACATGGTAATAGCGAAGCTTTTGGTGCCTTGTGGTGCATTTTGCCATTCCAGTTGCGGCGATTTATTTAACCCTGTGCAGCCAAATGTATTTGATGCAAATTCATTGGTGAATTGCCCGCCCAGGTCGGCGCTTTTTAATGTGAAGGTTTGGGCTTTGGTGTTTGCGTAGCTTAGAGCAGCAAATAAAAATAACAGGAACTTTTTCATGATTTTTTGGATATTAATAATATCCAAATGTGGCTTGTTTTCCCGGGCAGGCGTTAACGGCGGCGGCTCAAAAACTATTGAAAACAGCTCATGATTCTTGTGCGCTCATCTGGTATTGTTTTGGGCTTACGCCGAATTTTCTTTTAAATGCCGATGAAAAGTTCGAAAGGTTATCGTACCCAAAATCAATATAAAGCGATGTGGCATTTTTACCTTGTTCCAACTCCTGCCGGGCTACCTCAAGCTTTCTCTCGCGAATGTATTTGCCTGGGGCCATATGGTAAACCTTTTCAAAGTCGCGTTTAAATGATGCCAGGCTCTTGTTGGCCAAAAAGGCAAGCTCATCAAGCGTAAGGTTATTAAACAGGTTGTTCTCCACTACGTTTTTTAACAGCAATTCGGGCGAGGGGGTATTGCTACGTAACAGGCCGGTCAATTGGCTGCCGTAGCTATCTAATAATACCAAAAGCAGCTCTTCTACTTTGTTGGCGGCCAATAGGTATGGCAAGTTTTGCCCTTCCTGTATAAGCGTTTGTATGCTTTTAACATAATCGGCAATGTAATTAGTTTGCCTGAACTTAATATAGTCTGGTGTTAGCTGGGCTGGCCGCGAGTTCAATTTGTGCCGGTTTAAAAAATCCTGGGCGAAAGCTGATGAAAAGAATACCAGTATGCTACTGTATTGATGATTGTTTAAAGTATGCTCGGCCATAATGGAATTTCCTTCGGGAATCACAATCCCTTCCCCTGTGCCCACAATGGTATTATTGGCCAGGCGAAAAATTGCTTTCTCGCCATTAATTACAAAACTGATGGCATAGCAGTTGAATACAACCCTGCTGTTTTGCAGGCTATCTTTTTCGGTATAATATACAAATGAAATATCACCGGCAGTTATACGCTGTTGGTTTTCGGTAGCCTGGGGTATGTAAATGTTGGTCATCAATTCATCTCTTTGTAGGTTAAATCTACCGGCAAAACTTTTAATTCCAACTATAATATTCGCTCGGTAGTAGATTTTGGGATTTGCAAAGCCGGGTTAAAATCAGGAATTAGCTGTTTTATTTTATCGCTGGTGGAGTTGTTTAAATCCAAAAAAGACCATGTTTTGCCACCATCCTTACTTATTGCCAATAGATAGCTGTGGCTGATTATATGAGCATTTGGCAGTTTGATGGTTAAGTTCTCGGGCACAAGGCAATGGGTTTCGGCACCTGCTTTGTAAAATTTTCCGGGAGAGCCTACTGTTGCGCTTTCAAAAATTACTCCCTGGGTTTTCATTTGTGCCATACCCTTGTTAACTATCGATACCATTTTTTGCTTACCACCCGCCATTTGCACAGCTTTAGGATAAGTATGGTTTATAATAGTTGCATAATCGCCGGCTATCATGGCCTGGGCCAAAATATTTGCCTGCTGTTTTACCGTAGCAGTGTCCTGGGCTAATACGTTTAATGGCAAAATAGCAATGGCGAACAGGTAAATTATGATTTTTTTCATGGTATATATTGATGATCTTTTCCGGGTTATTAATGTAACTCTGAGTCTAATATAAGCTTTCGGCAGATTATAAAAAATATATTTTAGTTTGGATGCGGTTTAACGTTGTTATCAATATCGAAACAGTTTTGCCAATACTGCAAGCCTGTACTTTACTTTACCTAAGCGATAGTAGCTGCAAAAGGGCGGCGGCACTATATCTGTATAAATTCCATTACAAAATGCAGGCGGCGTTAATTTTAGGTAACTTCATATTTAAAAACATAACTGCTTCCTGATGATGTTAAAATGTCTGATCAAAATAGTATCTCCGGTCATTTTAACGGCAAGTTTGCTGGGCTGCAGCCATGGTAAACAGGTGTTTAAGAGCGATTGCAATGATGATTTCTCGCCCGTTTATAAGCGTGTTCCTTTTACCGAGCTGGTAAAAAACCTAAAAAAGTATGATCGGCAATATGTAGAGGTTACCGGCAAATATATAGAAGCGCCAGAGCAATCCGCTTTGTTTAATGATAGCCTTTTTGCCGATCACTCGGCAGGGCATGCTATCTGGATAGATTTTAACCCCGATTGCCCGCTTTATTTAGAGGGAACGCGAACTGGTCTTTTTCAATATAATAACGGCCAGTTTACACAAATAAATGATAAGCATGTAACTATAAAGGGGCGGGTTGATGCCCACGATACGGGGCACCTGAACCAATACAAAGGAGCTATTGAAAGAATTAGTTATATCGATTTATAAATAAGCCTTGCCGGGCTGTTTAATATCATTAAAACAAAGTCTTAAACACCGTCATTGCGAGGTACGAAGCAATCCCCGATATGCTAAGTCCTACATAGCTCGGGATTGCTTCGTACCTCGCAATGACGCATGAATATTGCTTCATTCGAAGTTTAAAAATATTAATAAACCATTTTTAGATAGCTTCTAAGCCCTTCTTTTAAATCTCCAGCTTTAAACCATCGTAAGCAAGCCGGATATTGGGTGGCAGCTCGGCCGATATATCCTTGTGTTTGCCCAGGCGGTGGCTTATATGGGTAAGATACGTAGTTTCGGCGCCAATTTCATTGGCGAAATCAATAGCCTCGTCAAGTGTAAAGTGCGAAATATGGGTTTGCTTTTGCAGCGCGTTGATCACTAATATTTTTGAGCCTCTTATTTTTTCCTTTTCGGCCTCTGATACCGTTTTGGCATCGGTGATATAAGTGAAATCATTTATCCTGAAACCCAGTACCGGCAGCAGGTAATGCAAAACTTCAATGGGGATAAATTTTACACTGCCGATATTAAAGGGATCTAAACCGATAGGATGTACGGTAACCTGTGGGATGCCCGGGTATCCTGTACCATCAAACACATAGGGAAATTCGCGGGCAAGCGCACGTTGTACCCTAAAATCGGCATAAACATCTACAGGGCCTTGCTGAAAGTAATTAAATGCCCGGATGTCATCCATACCGGCTATATGATCTTTGTGTTCGTGGGTGTATACAATGGCATCCAAACGTTTTACGCCTGCACGTAGCATCTGGTACCTGAAATCGGGGCCCGAATCAATAACGATGGTTTTATCTTCGGCTTCAATTAAAATAGAGGTGCGTAAACGCTTATCGTATGCATCGGCAGATGTGCACACCTCGCACCCGCAGGCAATAACAGGTACGCCCTGCGATGTTCCGGTACCTAAAAATGTTATGATCACAGCTGCAATTTTGTTTGTTTTATTTCCTGTAAAAATGCAACCTGTTTTTCGTCAAGCAATCTAAAATCCACTTCCAGTTCGCGGAGCAGTTCAACCAGGGCCAGAATTTTACTTTCCAGGTTCGAAAACCGGTTTACAATCACCATACGGCTATTTAGTAGCAGGCAGGCCCCGGTTTTAAAGTTGCCTTTCTCGTACCGCACCTTGTAGCCTGCTGTTTTGAGCAGCATCTCTAATTTTTCGAGTGTGTGGTTGGTAGCGGGTAGCATTATTTCAAAAGTAGTAAATTAAGTGTAATTACAGGTTCATTTTTGGATATGCATGCCTTTGGTTTAAATAGCTTGTATGGGTATATTTATAAATCAATCAATTGTAATCCTATACCCTCATGAAAAAAAATATCCTTTTTGCTGTTTGCATAATTTGCAGTACTGTAGCCTTTGCACAGCAAACAAAAACCTATGCCGAAAAGCTGGGCTGGCCAAAAGGCGCACGTGTAATTATTTTGCATGTTGACGATGCCGGGATGTCGCATGAATCGAACGATGGGGTAGAGACAGCTATTGAAAAGGGTGTAGCTACCTCAACCAGTGTTATGATGCCCTGCCCATGGGTGCCCGAATTTGTAAAGTACCTGGATAAGCACCCCAATACCGATGCCGGCCTGCATTTAACCTTAACATCCGAATGGGATAATTACCGCTGGGGGCCGCTGGCGGGCAAAAGTATAGTGCCCGGCCTTACCGATAAACAAGGATGTTTATACCCCAGTGTTGTGGCTGTTTATTTTAATGCATCGGCCGATGAAGTTGACAAGGAAATAAGGGCGCAACTGGACAGGGCTTTAAAAATGGGCTTTAAGCCCACGCACCTTGATTCGCACATGGGTACCTTGTTTGCCAAGCCGATATTTACCGAAAAATATATTAAGCTTGGAATTGAAAAGCAAATTCCGGTAATGTTCCCCGGCGGCGATGACCTGTTTTACCGTGCCGAAGCCCGGGCCGCTACCATAGCCGAATTAAAACAACAAGGTAAATATACCGAAGGTATGCCGATACCCGATCCGGCGGTATTGGCCAATGTGAAAGAAATCGGAGCTATGATCTGGAAGGCCGGACTGCCGGTACTCGACGATCTGCATAACTCAAGTTACGACTGGCAGATGCCTAATATCGATAAAATGAGCGACGCCCAAATTCAAAAATGGTATACCGATCACTATATCGAAAGCATTGGCCGCCTCTCGCCGGGGCTAACCATGGTAATTATGCATTGTACCAATCCCTCGCCAAATTTTGACCAGATATCCGATACCGGAAAAAAACGCAAAGGCGACTTGCTGGCCATGCTCGATCCACGATTAAAAGCATTTTTAAAAGATAAAGGATTTATACTAACCACCTGGCGCGAGGTAATGGAAAGAAGGGTGAAAGCAGGGGATCTTTAGATGTGCAGATTTCAGATGTGCAGATTTCAGGTGTGCAGATGTGCAGATTTCAGATGTGCAGATTTTAAATCTGTAGATTCAGAAATGTAATAGCAGACTGCATATCGGTACAACAAATGTTTCATCATTGGCACCCGCATATTTTTACGTCTGCTATTTCATCTGCACATCTGAAATCTGCATATCAAAGAATCAATTCTGTATCAGCTTATACTTTCCGGATTTGATTAGTTTTTGTTGCTCAGCCGAAAACGAGGTACGGCCGCCAAAATCCTGTACCCAGTAGCTTTTATATTCTGCTACGCCAACTTCCTTAAAGTCGGGGTTCATCAGGTTTCGGCAATGGCCTTCGCTTTTGAACCAGCCATCCATTACTTCTGCTATGCTTTGCTGACCCTGTGCAATGTTTTCACCTATGGCAAAGCTTTTAAAACCTTTAAACTTATAGCCAGCCAAAACTATCCTATCCTCCATGCTGCGGCCGTCTTTGCTGGTATGGCTAAAATAACTTCGCTTGGCCATATCTTTTGCATGGCCGGTGGCTGCATTAAACAGTTTATCGTTCCAGGTTAGGGCAGGAGCGGGCGGGAAATACTTATCGCCGCAATTGCAGCCCTTAGTGCGGGTTTGGTTTATCCGGTTTAAAAACTCGCTTTTAAATTCTTCGGTTTGCCCATAGGCCTTGCCACAGATTAACAATATGGCAAACAAATATATAGTGCTTAAAAATGATTTAGTCATAACTTATCAGACAAACTAAAATGGCTGAGGTTTAGTATAATGTAACAGTGTTTTGAAGAAATAAAAAAGACAGTACAGGATAGCGCGTCGAAATCAAAGAACTACTTTTAAAACAACCAGTTATTATAACCATTAAATCTGCCTGGCGGAGGTGTGATATGTTCTCATTTAATTTATACCGGATAATAATGAATAAAACCAAATTGTTGCTTTGTTTAGCGCTTATGCAGGCATGCTTTTTTGTTTTTAAGGCAAATGGCCAAAGCCCTGCTAAACATTATGACGTGGCCGCGTTTTATTGGCCAGCCTACCACCCCGATGCCAGGTTTAAGGATATTGGCGTTTTTCCCGATGGAAAAGGGGAGTGGGAGGCTATTTACAAGGCGAAGCCCAAGTTTGCAGGCCACGAAGTGCCCAAGGTGCCACTTTGGGGTTACGAAGATGAAACAGACCCTGCAGTGATGGGTAAAAAAATAGCTACGGCTGCAAAGTATGGCGTTAACGTAATGATATTTGATTGGTATTGGTACGATAAAAAACCTTTTTTGGAGGATGCCCTGAACAAGGGTTTCCTGAAGGCTAAAAACACCAACGATATGAAGTTTTACCTGATGTGGGCCAACCATGATCATAACTCGTATTTAGATCCATCGAACCCCGATAAAAGCAAGGTGTATTTTTATGGCGGAGTAGACAGGAAAACTTTTGAGGAGATGGTAGCGCATATCATTAACGATTACTTTAAAAAGCCCAACTATTATAAAATAAACGGCCGGCCGGTGTTCAGCATTTACGAACTGTCGACCTTTATCAAAGGCATAGGTGGCTCCGAAAAAGCAAAAGAGGCTATAGATTACTTCCGTAAAAAGACGGTAGACGCTGGTTTCCCCGGTTTGCATTTGCAGGCTACACTTTGGGGTAATATCCCGTCGACGTTAAAAGATGTGCCCGGCGATAAGGTACAAACACAAAATTCGACGCTGGAGTATTTTGGATTTAACAGCATGACCAATTACCAGTGGTGCCATTTTGTAGCGCCAAGCGGCGATTATATTCCCTGGGGCCAAAAAGCCATAGCCAAATGGGCCGAGTGGGATACTACCTTTAAAATTCCGTACTGCCCGCATGTTTCTATAGGCTGGGACAGCAACCCGCGTTTCCCGGTACAAAAGCAAGACCTGGTTGTAAACAACAAGCCCGAATATTTTCAGGTGTATCTTCAAAAAGCTAAAGAATATGTTGACGCGCACCCTAACCAGCCGCCACTAATTACCATAAACGCCTGGAACGAGTGGGCCGAAGGCAGCTACCTTGAACCGGATAAAAAACACGGCTACGGTTACCTGGAGGCTGTTAAAAATGTGTTTTTAAAATGAAAGGTTTTGTGACCGGGCGCTCTTTAAAAAAGCGTTGGAAATGTGCGGTTTTCCTCTCTCGGGCTGTCCTGTGAGCACCTCTTTTAAATAAGAAGCTGTCTAAAAATAAAACAACAGACCGTCGTTGCGAGATACGAAGCAATCCCCGACTATGGAGACCGGACTTGCAAAGCTACCGGGTAAGTAGGGCCGATGCCCGTTGTTAATGTATTACGCCTTTTAATACTGTGAGCATTTACCTTATCCATAAATACAAGCCGGCGGCTATCGCTGCGCCTGCTATAGGTCCAAAAACAGGGATCCAGGCGTAGGGCCAGTCGCTGGTGCCTTTGTTTTTGATGGGGAGTATCATGTGCATAATGCGCGGGCCAAGGTCGCGGCAGGGGTTAATGGCGTAGCCGGTAGTACCTCCCAGCGATAAGCCTATTACCCATACCAGCAATGCCACGGGTATGGCGCCAACGGAGCCGAGGCCTATAGGCGTATTTGTAGGCACAATTTGCGCGCCCGCAATGTAAAATATGGTAAATAACAGTACAAAGGCGCCAATAACTTCGCTGGTAATGTTGGAGATGTAATTGCGTACGGCCGGGCCGGTGCAAAACACGGCCAGTATCGAGGCCGGATCATTGGTGCGTTTAAAATGATCGTAATACATCATCCATACCAGGAACGAGCCTATCATAGCACCTAAAAATTGCGCGGCTATATACAATGGCACCTGCGCCCAGGCAAACTTACCCGCTATGGCCAGCGCTATGGTAACCGCGGGATTAAGGTGAGCGCCGCTGTAGGGCCCCGCAACCACCACCCCAACAAATACGGCCAGGCCCCAGGCCGTGGTAATAACTATCCAGCCGCTGTTATTTCCCTTGGTATCTTTTAATACTACGTTGGCCACAACGCCATCGCCTAAAAGTATGAGTAACATGGTGCCAATCAGTTCGGCAATAAATGGAGACATGGTAATAAAATTTATAGGTTTAAATAATTTTAACGGGTTATAATAAAATATTCCAGATGCATCAGCCTGCCGCTTTGATAATTAATCCCTCTTGCTTCCAGGCTTTCTGCCTTTCGCTTTTAGCCTTTATCGGCCCAACTCTTAGCCGCATGAATGGCCCTTTTCCAGCCTTCAATATCCGCTTTAATATCCTCCGAGTTGCCGGCGGGGATAAATTCTTTTTCGGATTGCCACAGTTGTTGTATTTCGGCCACATCTTTCCAAAAGCCTACTGCCAGGCCGGCAAGGTATGCCGCGCCCAAAGCGGTTGTTTCTACTACGTTTGGCCTTATCACCTTGCAATTCAATACATCGGCCTGGTACTGCATCAGCAAATCGTTGGCAGTAGCGCCGCCATCTACCCGCAATTCTTTAATAGGCATCCCGGCATCGGCCTCCATGGCTTTTAGTACATCCATAGTTTGGTAGGCTATTGATGCCAGGGCCGCACGGGCCAGGTGACCGGCGGTAGTTCCGCGTGTAAGGCCAACTATTGTGCCCCGCGCCTCGGGATCCCAGTAAGGGGCGCCCAGGCCGGCAAAGGCAGGTACAAAAAATACGCCGCCGGTATCCTTAACACTGGTGGCCAGCTCTTCAACATCGGCAGATGTTTTGATGATGCCTAAGCCATCGCGCAGCCACTGTACCACGGCGCCGCCAATAAATATGCTGCCTTCGAAGGCGTACTGTATTTCGCCGTTAATTTTCCAGGCAATGGTGGTAAGCAGGTTGTTTTTTGATTCGATAAACTGGTTGCCAATGTTCATCAGCATAAAACAACCGGTGCCATACGTATTTTTAACCATGGCCTTGTCAATACACATTTGCCCAAACAGCGCGGCATGCTGATCGCCGGCTATACCCGCGATAGGTATTTTACTGGCGAATATGGTGGTGGCTGTTTCGCCATAAACCTCGCTTGATTGCTTTACCTCGGGCAGCATGCTTTTGGGAATATCCAGCAATTGCAGTAATTCATCGTCCCATTGCTGGGTGCGGATGTTGAACAGCATGGTACGGCTGGCGTTGGTTACATCGGTAACGTGCACCTGGCCGCGGGTAAATTTCCATACCAGCCAGCTATCAACCGTGCCAAAGGCCAGTTTACCGGCGTCGGCCAGCGCTCGTGCGCCATCCACATTATCCAGGATCCACTTTATTTTGGAGCCCGAAAAATAGGCATCTATCACCAGCCCGGTTTTAGAGCGGATCATATCACTGTGTCCGTCTTGTTTCAATTTATCGCAGTAAGCCGCGGTGCGCCTGTCCTGCCAAACTATGGCGTTGTAAATGGCTTCGCCGGTTTCGCGGTTCCATACAATGGTGGTTTCGCGCTGGTTGGTGATGCCAATGGCTTTAATATTTTTGCCATTAAGCCCGGCCTTAACTGTAGCCTCGGCAGCAACACCCGCCTGGGTCGACCAGATCTCGTTCGGATCGTGCTCAACCCAGCCCGGTTTTGGGAAATACTGTTTGAATTCTTTTTGCGACAGCGCTATAATTTGCCCCGCATGATCAAATATGATCGCCCTCGAACTGGTTGTCCCCTGGTCGAGGGCCAAAATGTATTGTTCCATTACTAAGTGTTTATAATTGGTTGGTTATTTGAGAGTCAAGAATCAGGAATCAAGAGAAAAAGCTGTTCGTTTATTGCAATACTCCGGGTACCTATTAATAGATTCCTATCCCATCCGATTTTTTTCCTGATTCCTGATTATTGACTCTTAACTCTTGATTCTTTTCTATGCTAATATATAGTTTCCGGCCACCTTATTAAAGGCTTCTGTCTGTTCTTTCTCCCATTGGGCATCTTTATTTAATTCGCCAGCCATTAACCGGGCAACTTCGGGCGCCATGGCTATGGCCAGGCGGGCATTTAAAAATAATACCCGGGTGCGGCGGGCCAGTATATCCTCAACGGTACGCGCCATCTCGTACCTTACCGACCAGATCACCTCGCCTTTGGTGTACTCATCATCCGGGTGCACCGGGTTTTTCCAGTCGTCATCCTCGTTTGCCAGGGCCAGTACCTTTTCTATATCATTCCCGTAAACGTATAGGTGGTTGCTCCTATCCGGGTTCGGCCGGCTGCCATGGATTGCCAAGCCGGCGGTGTGGCAAAGGTTGGCTGGCAATTTGCCCACCTCTATGGCTTTATCAATGGTATCCTCGCCCATTTTTCGATAGGTGGTCCACTTGCCGCCGGTAATGGTGATGAGGTCTGATTTAGAAACTATCAGTTTATGGCTGCGCGAAATTTCTTTTGTTTTGGATGAATCGTCCTGCGGGGCAGCTAATGGTCTTAGTCCGGCAAAAACGCTTAGCACATCCGCACGGGCGGGTACCTTTTTAAGGTACTTAGCCGCAGTGCGCAAAATAAAATCTATTTCGGCATCGAGGGCTACAGGCTCCAGGCTATGTTCGTCAATAGGTGTATCGGTGGTGCCTACCAAAAGCTTGTTATGCCAGGGCACCACAAACAGTACCCGCCCATCCTCGGTTTTGGGGATCATGATGGCATCCTCGCCAGGCATAAACCGCCTGTCGAAAACCAGGTGAACGCCCTGGCTTGGCCTTACTAAAGGTTTTTTATCGGGCACATCCATTTTAAGCACATCATCTACAAAAACCCCGGTAGCGTTAATCACGGTTTTGGCTTTTAGCCTGTAGCTAAGTCCGGTTTCGGTGTCAATGGCTTTAACGCCCGCTATTTTGTGGTTGCCATCTTTTATCAGCCCGGTAACCTTAAAATAATTTAACACGGTGGCGCCCTGTTCCAAAGCGGTTTGTGCCAGGTTTATAGCCAGTCGCGAATCATCAAACTGCCCGTCGTGGTATACAACACCGCCATGCAGGCCCTTCTCATCAATTCCGGGCAGCCTGCTTACGGTTTCTTTTTTCGAGATATGCTTCGCCCGGCCAAAGCCCAGCTTACCGGCCAGCAAATCATATATCGTTAGCCCGATGGTATAAAATACACCATCAAACCAACTGTAATTAGGAATAATAAAACTTTCGTTTTTTACCAGGTGCGGCGCGTTCTTTAACAGTAAGCCCCGTTCGTGCAGTGCCTCTCGCACCAGGCCAATATCGCCCTGCGCCAGGTAACGTACGCCGCCATGTACCAGTTTAGTAGCGCGGCTGGATGTGCCTTTGGCAAAGTCAGCCTGTTCCAGTAGCAGGGTTGATAGTCCTCTCGAGGCTGCATCAACCGCAGCGCCAAGTCCGGTTGCGCCACCGCCAATGATGACGATGTCCCAAATTTTATCCTGATCATGGATGGATTGCAAAATTGAATCCCTGCTGAAAATACTCATTTTTGTTATGTTGTATTTCGATAATGCTTCAAATATACAATATCGAAACATAAAATAACAAATCGAAACTTATTTTTTGTTTCAATTTAGCCCATGTCGGTTTTTTACTTATTTTTGTTTGTTATGAATAAAAATACCGACAGGCATAAAATCATACTCAGGCAACTGGAAGACGGCGGCTTTGTAAACGTACAGGAATTGGGCAAGCAGTTAAATGTTTCAGAAGTGACCATTCGAAAAGACCTGAAACTTTTGGAGGATAAAAAGCTACTATTCCGTACGCATGGCGGGGCTACCAAAAGCAACCCCTACACCAACGACAGGCCCGTTGCCGAAAAGGAAAAGCTGAATGCTGCCGAAAAGCAACAGATAGGCATAGCCGCCGCCGCGCTTATTGGCCATAACGATTCCATTATTATCGCTTCGGGTACTACCATGCTGGCCCTGGCGCGGTCGGTTAATGCGGGGAAGCATTTAACGGTGATCACATCGGCCCTCAATGTGGCTATCGAACTATCGCATCACCCCAATATAGAGGTAATTCAGTTAGGCGGCCAGTTGCGCAGCTCGTCATCATCGGTAACCGGATCATATGCCGAAGTGATGCTGCAGGATATGGCATGCAGCATGCTTTTTTTAGGTGTCGACGGCATCGACCCCGAAATTGGCCTTACCACCACCAATTTAATGGAAGCCCGCCTGAACCAAAAAATGATAGAAGCCGCCCAAACCGTAGTTGTACTGGCCGACAGCACCAAATTTGGCAAACGCGGCTTAGGAAAAATTTGTCCTCTCGACCAGGTCCAGCATATTATTACCGATAGCGGCATAAGCCCGGCCATGCTGAAAGTATTGCAGGAAAAGGGGATAGCCGTTACGGTGGTGAAATAGGTTGGTGAAGAAGATGCAAGAGTCAAGAATCAAGAATTAAGACTTTTTTATGGTTGGAAGATTTAGGGGTAAAGGATACTGCGCCGATCAGTTATCCAACTATCCAACGATGAACCAGTGAACCAATGAACAATGGCCTAATTGTTAAAATTTGTTAATTCTACGAGAGTTTCGTAGTTTAACTATTATGTTAGTTATATTTGATCTGTAATTATTAAAAAACAGATATAACCTTATAACCATCATGAAAAAAACAATATTCTCTTTAGCCTGCCTGCTTGGTTTTGCACTTGGGGCACAGGCGCAAAACCCAGATACCGCCAGGGCTGTTGTGCATTACAAGTTTTCGCACCTGCGCGATACTGCGCATCGCGATAAGCCATATACCGAAAATATGGTACTGTTTGTGGGCGCAACTTCCAGTGCCTACAAAAGTTACGACCGTAAGTTGCAGGAGGCCCTAATGAAAAAGCAGGTTGCCGACCAGATGGCCGAGCAAAAGGGAAGTGGTAGCGTCAATATTAAAATAACCGGCGGCGCACCTACCACACGGAATGAGTTTTACCAGTTTCCGCTGCAACATAAACTGGTACGTAAAGAGCGGCTGATAACCCCGTATATGATTGAAGAGCCTATGCCGGTGATTGACTGGAAGATAAGCGCCGATACGGCCAGTTTTTCAGGGCTTCATTGCCAAAAAGCAACCGGCCATTTCAAGGGCAGGGATTATACTGCCTGGTTTTGCCCGGATCTGCCTTTTCACGCCGGGCCGTGGAAACTGAACGGTTTGCCGGGCTTAATTGTGGAGGCTTATGATACCAATAAAGAGGTGGTTTTTAAGTTTGACGGACTCGACGAGGTAACTAACACGCCAAAACCGGCCGCAGAGGCCCCGGTTCCGGGTGGCGCAACAATTAAACTAATTGGCATGGACGATGACAACGACGATCCCAACGTAATCGCCTTGCCAACCGACGCGGTTAAAACCACCGAAAAGGAATTTAAAAACCTGGAAGCCGCCATGCGGAAAGACCCCAATGCTTTTGCACAGTCGGCCATGGCAGGCTCGGGTGGCGGCATGCGGGTCGGCGGGCCAGGTCAGGGCCCGGGTGGTGGCGACCAGGTAAAAATTCGAATAAATGGCACAGGACCGGTGATTAATAATCCTTTAGAGCTTCCCGAAAAAAAATGAGTGGCCTGCATAAAAGCGCCGGGGTATTCATATTTTGGATGCTCACGGGCATGGTATGCCTTGGCCAAAACATTAAAGGCAAAGTAACTGATAGCCTGGGCAAGCCAATAAGCTACGCCGGCATCAACCTTAAAAACAGCACGGGATTAATTATAGCCTATACCACCAGCGATGCCGGGGGGCTATACAGCCTGGGCATTCCCGCTAATGCCGATAAAAGCGGCCTTACTTTAGAGGCCAGTTGCATAGGCTTTAAAAAGGCGGGGCTACCGGTAAGCAGCTTTATAACACCCTACAACTTTAAGCTTGCAGGCGCGGTGCATCAGCTGCAGGGTGTTACCATAAAAAATAACCGGCCGCGGCTGCGGGTTAGCGGCGATACTACCAGCTACAAGGTGTCGGATTTTAGCAGCCCGCAGGATAGGGTTATTGGCGATGTAATTAAAAAACTGCCGGGCATTGATGTAGCTAAAGATGGCAAAATAAGCTACAACGGCAAGGCCATATCTAACCTGTATATAGGCGGCGATAACCTGCTGGACGATAAATACAACATTGCTACCGGCACCATACCGCATGGGGTGGTTGACCAGGTGCAGGTAATGGAAAACCATCAGCCTGTAAAAATGCTGCGCGATAAGGTGGTAAGCGAGGATGTGGCCCTTAACCTCACCATAAAAAAAGATGCCAAACTACAGCTGATAGGGCAGGAAACAATAGGCGCGGGCCTGCCCAAAAAGTACGATGAAGACCTTAATGCCATGATGTTTAAGGATAAATACAAGGCTATTAATTACCTGCGCGGCAACAACACGGGCTATGATGTGGCCGGCGATTTAGTATCGCATAATTCGGCCGAGCACATGCAACGCCTGGATAATGATCAGCCCGGTACCGTATTGTCCTTAGGCACCGCCGGCGACCCGGATCTGCCACGCAACAGGTATTTGTTTAACCAATCGGGTATAGTTAACCTTAACAACCTGGTTAACCTGAAAAAAGATGTGCAACTGCGGGCCAATATATCATACCTGCGGGATAGCCAACACCAGGATTACAGCCGCCTGAGCGAGGTTTACCTGCCCGGCGATACCATACGTTACACCGAAAAGCAAAACAACAAATGGCGGCCCGATTTAATTCATACCCAGTTTACCCTGAACGTTAACCAAAACAAATATTACCTGAACGATAACCTGGTAACCGATTATAACCACAATACCTCGTACTCAAACCTGGTGAGCAATGGCGTACCCGTAAACCAAACGTTTAAGGATAATTTGTTCAATTTTTCAAACGAGCTTAATTGGATGAAAACCTTCCATTCCGATAAAATTATGGAGGTGTACAGCTACATTAACCGCACATCTGAACCCGAGAGCAGGGTTATTGAGCCAAACCTTAATCCGGATATTTTTAACAATGGTGTTAATTATTCGCTGCTTACTCAAACGGTGAATATCCCTACCTGGTTCAGCAATAATTACCTGGCTTATAAAATACCGGGCCAGCATATAACACAAAGCTATAAGGCAGGATTCAGCAGCCAGTCGCAAACCTTAAATTCGGCGCTATCAGCTACCCAGCAAAACAATACGGTTAACCCGGTTGGCGATAGTACCCGCAATAGCTTAAACTGGAGCCGTAACAAGGCATACGCCGAGGCGGATTTTGACATACCCGGCAAAATCCTGAAGATAGAGGCCAGCCTGCCCCTGAGCTGGCAGCAAACCCATTACAGTGATGATTATTACCAGTTAAGCAACAGCCTTAACCGCTTGTACTTTAACCCGCGGCTGTATGTAAAATATCAAAGCGGCATCGAAAACTATTTTACCCTGAATTATGGCCTGCGCAATAACATTGGCAGCATCCAGGATGTGTACCGTGGCTATATCCTGACCAATTACCGCACGCTGTATGCCAACAGCGCCGACCTTACTGAGCGGCAGAGCCAAAATGCAGGACTGGGTTTTAACTACCGCAAAGCCATTACGCTGTTCTTTTTTAGCCTGAATGTTAATTACAGCCATATTTACGCCAACAATATTGCATCCAGCACATTAACCAATAATCTGCAGCAACGGGTTGTACTGCCCTATGATAATAAAACGGATGCCTGGGCGGTTAGCGGCTACATCAGCAAGTATAATTTTGATTTACAAACCACTTTCAGCGCTGGGGCTTCCTGGCAAACCGCCCGGCTAAACCAGCTGCAAAACGGGCTTGTCTTGCCTTTCAATACCGTAGGCGAAACACTGAACGTGGGTGCCGAAAGCAAACTGAGCAGTAAAGTTAATTTAAGCTATAAGGCCAATTACAGCCAAACCACCAGCAAATCAACAGCGGTTGCTGGCAGCAGCAAATTTCAGCGGCTTATCCAAACCGCCGCTATCGAATATAATCCGCTTAATACCCTGCAGTTTAACCTTGCTGCCGATCATTATTACACCCACCAGCAGCAGGCCAATGATCTTAAATACTTTTTTGCCGATGCAACTATACGCTACAAATTCAGCAAACCCAAAATAGATGTACAGCTAACCGCCCAAAACCTGTTCAACGTAAAAAATTACACCTCGCTGTACTTATCAGCCAATGTGTTTACATCAAGCACATACAGTATCCCTGGCAGAATGGTGCTGGCTAAGGTGATGTTTAATTTGTGATAGGGGGAGTTATCGGTTGATTATTACGATAAATATCCAGCATTGTCTCCCCTTTTTTCTTCTGGTTGTGTTTAATTACACTTAATCCAGAAAAGCTTCACTCCTAATAAAACACGCTGTGCGTATAATTACCCCACAACATCTATATTAGCTGTAACTATATAAATCGCCAATGGAAAATACAGCCCAAACCGTTATGGAACAAGTGGTAAAAAAACAGCTTGATGCCTATAATTCAAAAGATATTGATTTGTTCATGACCTGTTGGGCCGACGATGCCTTGTATTATGAATTTCCGGATACTCTGCTGGCCAGCGGCGCTGCAGCCATCCGCGAAAGGCACCTGGTAAGGTTTCAGGAGCCAAATTTATTCGGTAAGCTGATTAGCCGAACAGTACTCCATAATAAAGTTGTCGACTTTGAGCTGGTATCCCGTACTTTTCCTGATGGGCCGGGCTATATTGATGCGCTTTGTATTTATGAGGTGGCAGGTGATAAAATTACCAAAGCCTGGTTTGTAATGGGCACGCCAATACCGGATACTGCAGCCTGAAATGGATTGCCTTTAAACATAAAAGACCTGCTTTGTGGAGCAGGTCTTAGTTAATATAAGTCAGTCAATAGTTAATAGTTCGGCTTTATTGAATAGAGATGATTTTGTACAGTACCCAGTTGTCGCTTTCGTGCACACGCCTGTAGTTTATACCGCTGTTTACAATGCGTATGGCCGGGATGTACTTATTATTGAGCTGCGTATAGCCGGTAAATGGATTTTTTGCTGTGGCAATCAGAATATAATCATCATAGCGGTAAGGCGTTTCTATAGCACTTAAAAACAAGTCCTGGTAAGGCAGGGTCAGCTTTCTGATGTCGTTTGTAAATGCTGCAACCGGATAAGCTACGGCATCGTCCATGAGCACGTGCGAACTTTTGGGCAGGGTATTGATGTATCCAGCCATGTCCATAATTTCGGCCTGGTCCATATTATGCTTACCGCTGAAGAGCGTGGTGATAAATGCTTTTTCATCATGAATGAATGACCCCTTGAGGAATGCATAGCCCGTATAAAGCTGGGCGAGCACGGCAACCGACACAATTATTTTAAATACCTTTTGATTTTTAACTACCAGCGCTTTAAAAGTAAGGCAAAGCAATGATAGCACCAGGAAAATGAGATAGTACTCGTAGGTAATATATAGTTTATCGTATTTGATATGTAAAAACTCGATAAAAGCGAATGGGCTTAAAATGGTTAAAGCCTGGTAGGTGCTTTCGCGGAAAAGATATATAGCAACCAAAATGAGCGGGCAAAAATAAACAACCCTTACCGATACCAGTACCGAAAGCTCGGGCAACTGGTAATTGGTAGCGGCTGTGGTGATGTCATAATTAAGTTTATCAACCAATACATTCCAGGTTGCGTAAGGGCTTTCAATAAAGTAATTAAGATCGCTGGCGTGGGTTAAATTGAGTAGTTTATAACAAATGATAGATGCTATGGGCAAAATAAACAGGATGATATAAATAGCAAAGGTTTTGCTTACCAGCTTACGGCGCAATGATGGGCTGTTAAAGCTTAAAAACAGCCGGAAGATGGATTCCTTTTCGCCCAGGTTTAAGCTTTGTAAAGTAATGGCCAATACCAGCGGGATAAAGAACAGGCAAAGCCATACAAACTTATAATCGCAAAAAATAAGAGTAACCAGCGCTATACTGGCCAACGACACATGGAAGGTTGTATTTGACCGGTAAAACTTTAACAGGTTAAAAAAGAACAGGAAAAAACTGATAAGCACCAGGTAAATGGCCTTGCCCGACGTGGCCACATACAGCAAACCGGGATGTAAAAAAAACAGGACTATTAAAAGGTAAAAATAAAAGTCGTCATTTGGTATGCGGGTGCGCAGCGTGGATGCAAGGATGTAAAATAAAGCGGCTGTACCCAACGCAGATGCTATTACCGGGGCCAGGAAAGTGCTGATGGAGCTAAATATGATGGAACAATAAAAAGGCAATAGCGGCGATGTAAGCCCCATTACTTTGATGCGGTTGCCAAGACCTTCAAAAATAATTTTGGTTTTTTCGATATAAAAAATACTCTCCTGGTTATAATAGCCCAAATGGTTCATATAAATGCCGACTGCCAGGTAATAAACGGCAAGCACTGCGGTTATTATAAACAGATATTGACTTTTAGAGATCCTCATTTTTTATTTAACAACGTTTGTAGGGTTATTAACTTTGCTTAAACCATGATTGGTTTTTTCCCAATAAAACGGATTGGTTATCAATTGGTATAAGCCCATGTAAGCGGCTGCCGAGTGCATTAACCAGTAAACGGGGTTGGCAAGGGCAAACAATATCAGTTCAAAATAGCGGCGTTTAAATACAGCCATCATGTTTACATATATCATCAGGATGTTGCCTACCATTAAATTAAATATAGCCATAAACAAAACCCAATCAGGAAACAGGGTGCGGATGGTTGAAAAATCAAATATTAGGTAACTGATAAATATGGCCAGCAACAGCGGGTAAACTAAAAACGTGGCCGATGTGGCGCCGATAAAAAAGTTAAAGCCTAAAAAGCCTTTAAAACCAATCTTTCTTATTAATTCGGCGGGATTGCGCATGTGCACCAGGTAAGTTTGCATATAACCTTTTATCCATCTTGATCGCTGCCTTATCCAGTTAAAAGGCTCATTATTGGCCTCTTCGTAAGTGGTTGAATTGATAATGGCTATTTTATAGCCTTTGGCATAGGCGCGCACGCCAAGGTCGGCATCTTCGGTTACGTTAAAGGGATCCCAGGCACCAAGTTCAACAAGGGCATCCATTTTAAAGTGGTTGCTGGTGCCGCCCAATGGGATAGGGATATCAAGGGTATCTAATCCGGGCAGCATATAATCAAACCAATACGAATATTCCAGTGTAAACATGCGGGTAAGGAAGTTCTCGTTACGGTTAAAGTAGTTAAGTGCGCTTTGGATACAAATATAATGATCAGGCAGTTTGCCAAACAGGGTAACTACTTTTTTAAGCTGGTCGGTATCCGGGATATCCTCGGCATCATAAATGGTTAAAAATTTGCCTTTTGAAAAATGCAGGCCGTAATTGCAAGCCTTGGGCTTGGTTTTGGGCATGTGAAAAGGTACCACAATTACTTCAAATACAGCCGGGAAATCAAGGTTTTGAACAGCTTTTAATGTTTTATCATCATCTTCCTCAATCAATAGCTTTATATCCAGCATTTCGCGCGGATAGTCAAGACTTTGCAAGTTCCAAATGAGCTTTTTGATAAGCTTATCCTCTTTGTACACCGGCAATAATACGGTGTATAGCGGCAGGTCGGTATTAACAACATCGCGCACTTCATCCTTTGTTACGGCCTGGTGCAATTCAAACCGCGAGCCAACCAGTGCCAAAAATAATTTGAAGGTGATGGCAACCAGGAAAAACATACTGATAACCACATTGATGGCGATGGATGTATTTTTAAAATTCAAAACCATCCCGGCCGCTATGATACCCAGCAGTATAAACAGGAATGCCAACTGCGGGGTTGTAAAAGTGGTAGAGGCCGAACTTTTAGGATCGCGCCTCATAAGCTCATAAACGGATGCTTTAACATACTTTTCGCCCAATAGTTTGTGACTAAGCCAGGTAATATCCAAATCATAGGCAACAATAATATCGGGTTCCATATCATAAGTAAACCTGACGAAGTCT
Organism: Mucilaginibacter sediminis; assembly: GCF_051903035.1. NCBI lineage: Bacteria > Pseudomonadati > Bacteroidota > Sphingobacteriia > Sphingobacteriales > Sphingobacteriaceae > Mucilaginibacter > Mucilaginibacter sediminis. The sequence continues at coordinate 3,381,645 of NZ_CP170602.1, read as the reverse complement.
ACAAAAAGCTGGTCGGAGGGATCGGCCATAAGCGTAACCACCCGGTTGTTCTCGATACGCAGGGGTAGGGCAAGGTGGTCATTGGCAAATTTGAGTTCAACTTTTTTTAATACTTCGGTATCAAAAGCTTCCTCCCTTATTTGTTCAAAATGATAACCTGCGTTACTTAATGAGCGTTCATAGTTTTTGCGCGAAATGTAACCGAAGTTTAGCGCTATTTTAATATAGGCCATTCCAGATCTTTCCGCAAAACTTTTAATTTTTACCTGATCGCCTGGTGTTATAAACCCGTCATTAACCAAAAGTTCAGGAATTGAAATACTCATTATATATAATGTAAGATTAGTATCAAGTAGTAAGTATCAAGTAGCTGGTACTGAAGGCAGCTTTTGCAGCTATCTTACTACTTGATACTTACTACTTGATACTTAAAAAGTTAATCGTTAAACAAATCCTGTGACCTTTGAACTCTTGAACGAACGTACAGGAACGATAGCAATATCAATATAAGTATCCCCAGCAAAATGTAAAGGTTATAACTATCCCAGAAACGGGTTAAACCACTTTTAGTATCAATATACTCCAGGTTTTCGCTCGATTTATTGATATTAAACAGGTATTTGTTGGAGTTTACATCAGATATACATACGTTGCTTGACAGGGTTGAAAGCTGCTCGGTGATTGATTTTGACGCGGCCAGAAAAGCTTCGGCTATGTGTGTTCCGGTTGCGGTGAGTACCAGCGTGGCGTTATTGCTGCGGCCATAAAATATTTGCGCAAGCCCATTTGATACGGTATCATTTAAGGAGTATACTACAGTGTTATCGTCGGTTTTATATAGCCTGAAATCCTTGTCGAAGCGGATGGGGGCATCAGGAAATTCTTTCATTAACTTGTCATTTTTGGATAACAACGCAATGATATTATATTTTTTCAGGTCGTTTGACGGAAAATCGGCTGAGTAAGCAAACTCTGGGAAGTTGTTGGCGTTAATGTTGTTGTTTAGTTCATAAATAATTTCGCCCATAGCGCCGGCCGCGTATTTTGCATATTCTTTAGATACGATGATGCGTGTTGTGCCGGTATTAAATGCCTCGGGGTATTGGTAAAAGCTAAGATCGGTGGTTATAAAAGGATTTTTTGATTCCAGGTATGATTTGTCTACATCAACTTCGGCAAAAAAGTTGGTGAAGCTATCCTTGCAATGGCCACTGGTTGGGTAAAACCTGAATTCGGCTTCCAGCGTGTTGTACTTGTGGTGCTGATAACGGTTAATGGTAATGGCTGTATTTAATTTACCGGTACCATCAAGCTTTTCGCTGTTAATAAGCAGGCCGTTAAGGTATATATTAAAGAAACCACGGTCGCCTGCGCTTAAAGCGCTGTAATTGGCCACAAAACGAATCTCCACCTCTTTTGGAGTAAAACTAAAATCGCTGTTTTTAAATGAGTATGCACTTTTTAACGATCCTATACCCGATAAAAAGTCGGCTACACCGCCAATTTGTTTTAATGAAAGTTTTGAACGGTTTTCGTCGATAGTTTTTGAAAAGGTGTTTTGTGCTTTTTCTATCAGCAGGTAATCGCCAAAGGTCGAATTTAAGATATTCATGTTACCCAGGGCGGTAATGGCTTTTTCGTAGCCAGCATCGTCGCCGCCGGTTACAAATAAAATCTCTTTTGGCTGCATTTCCTGCGTTGCGGTTTTTACCGCTGTAAGTACACCTTTAACATCAACCAGGCGGGTATTGGTATCAGTAACCAAACTCATTGATTTATGCAGGTAAAATAAACCCTGGTCATTTTGTGGGGTTACTTTTATCAGTTGGCGTGCATCGGCATTCAACTTGCCAACCAAACCAACTTTAATATAGTTCCGTAAAGTATCGGGCATATGGGCTTCGTCATAAACCATAATGTCTCTGGTTTGTGTCTTTTTTAACCTGGAGTAGGCCCATGCAACCGCTTTAAGATCGGAAAGGGTTGGGTTTGCAGGGTAAACAATGGCCTTTTTTGAATCGAAGCAATTGCTAATGTTTACATTATCAAAAAAACCTTTATTGCTGCGCAATAATGATAGGTATGAATAATTTTTAATTTTCAGCCACATGCCCGGGTTGTCAAGATCGCGGCACTCATCATCGGTGATGGTTAGCAGTGTTTTAATCTGAATTTTAAGGAACTTATCGTTCGATAAATCGGCCCTGGTTAAGGTAAGTACTATTTTTTGGATAGAATCCTTAGTCATCCGGGCGCTATAAGCGGGTTTGTTGTTTATAACGATGTTAATGTACGAATGATCTTTAAGCAGGGCCTGAGAGGGCTCAAAAAACAACACCACTTTGCTTCCGTTCATCTCGGTAAGCGGCGTAATTTTAAAATAAAATGAGTTGGCACCGCTCATGCCGTATATCATATCATCATCGTGGCCCAGCGACTTAAAGGTTATAAGCTGCTGTGCTTTTGACGCTGTACTAATAACAAATACAAAGGCTAAGAGGGAAAAAAATTTATTCATCTGATTGTAAATAATTAACTTATAACGTAAAATTCTACCCGGAAATAATTGCCATTTTCATCGCTGCGGTATGATAAATCGCCGCCCATTTCCTGGGCCATTAATTTGGCTATTGACAGGCCAAGCCCCAAACGGCTTTCGGTTATGCCCGATGTATCGTTTAATGTTTTTAATTTATTAAACATCATATCCAATTCGCTTTGCCCTATGGCAATACCTTCGTCAATAATTTCAAAAACAAAGCGTTGGCGCTGCAGGCTGGTTACAACTTTGATGGTATTATTGGTTTGCGAAAACTTAATGGCATTTGATAAAAGGTTTTGGAATACCTGCCCGGCAAATACTTTATCAAGTTTTACGTTTAAAGGCAGTTTTAATATGTTATCAACCAGGTGGATATTTTTCATTTGAGCGGTATCATACAGGCCCCTGAAAACATGCATTACCTCAACATTAATATCAAAAATCTCGGTGTTGAACTTAATCTCCGGCGATTCGATCTCTTTAACATCCATCAGCTTATTAAGCATATATTGCATTTTATCGGCCGATTCGGCTATGTAGCCCACATATTCTTTCTGATCATTGCTCAAGCGGTAATCCTCTTCTTTGATCATGTTGTTGCTCATGGTGATTGAACCGATCAGGTTTTTTAAATCATGCCCTGCTATATTAATGAAGCTGTTTTTTTGCTCATCCAGTTTGCGCAGTTCTGCATACTGTAAATCAATAAGGTTGTTTTTCTCGTTGATAGATGTATTTTGCTCCTTCAGCTGCTCGTTTGACTTCTCGATAAGTATTGCCGAACGCGCATCGCGCTTCATTATCTTAAAGCGGGTATTAGGCACAATACACGAAATGGCCGATATAATGAAAAAAAGCTGCCCGCCACCGTTTATCACAATATCCAGGTTGTACTCGTGCTGCATGTTAAAAAACACAGCAAGCAACAAAATGGCCAGCAAAAACTGGATGATTGAATGTATAGGCTCCCAAAAAACCTGCAGGTTAAAAAACAGTACAAGTGTAGCAAAAAGCGAATAATATATATTTAAATTGGACACTCCTACTATATTACAAAGCAGTGCCGATGTTACCGATAACAGTAACATACTAACATGTAACAATATGCGATAGTCGTATTTTTTGTATTGAATGTAAGTATATAAAGCATAAATTATAAGGCAGGTAATTATCCTCACAATAAAAAACTGTATCCAGATGTCGGGCGCGTAAATAAAATCGACTATGCTAAAAAGCGGGTAAAGAAATATGATCATCCAAACAATATTGTTGGTTTGGAACCATGCTTTTTTTGAGGTCTCTTTTATTAATTCTTCTTTTGTAATTTGAACAAACATTATTCGTTATCTTGAAATTATGATCAAAAATAAAAGCTTTAAGTTAATCGGTGTAAATGCTTTATTGTGAAAAATAAAATTATGTGTTATACGCGGTTATTATACTGTTTGTTAATATTATTATGTATAGCAACAACATGCCCGATTGCAAAAAGCAGTCCAAAAAATATGAACGCGCGTGCACTGGTCTTTAAACGGGCCGCAACCCTCAACAACGGCATTAGCTTTTCATGGCTCGAGCAAACCTGGAATAAAAATTCATTGAGGCAGGGCGCTATAAACGATACCGATTTTAAACTAATAAAAAGGTTGGGGTTTAGGAGTATCAGGCTCCCGGTAGCTTTTACATATTTTGAATCTGCAGGCGTGCCGGCTGCCGAAATATTGGAATACATTGATAACGTAGTTAAGCAATGTCATAGGTACGGATTTAAATTGGTATTGGATTACCATTATGGCAATTTAAATGATATAAACGGCAATGCCGAAACCGTTAAAATTATCACTTTGTGGACAAAACTGGCCAAAAGGTATAAACATATCGATGCCGGCGAGCTGTTTTTTGAGCTATACAACGAGCCGCCCCACATGAACCCCGATGTGTGGAAAGACGTAGCATATAACGTTGTAACCGCACTGCGAAAAGTTGATAAAACGCGTACATTTATCATAGGTGCCAGTAACTACAACAGTATATATGAGTTAAGCCGCTTTGCGCGGCTTGCCGATGATAACATTATATACACATTTCACTTTTACGAACCTTTCTTTTTTACCCACCAGGGGGCCAGTTGGGTAGGTAACCAGGTTGCCACAACCGGGGTATCATTTCCTTATAGTGCGGAAAATTTTCCAGCCCTTGATCCCAGGGCAAAAGGAACGCCGGGCGAAAGCAACCACGAAATGTATAAACGTGATGGTAACGAACAGTCGGTAAATGATAAGCTGCAAATTGTGAAGGCCTGGGGCGATAAATATGGCGTACCAATAATTTGCGGCGAGTATGGCGTATATAATAAATACGCAGATTTAGACAGCCGCTGCAGGTATATTAAAGCGTTAAGGGCGGCACTAAAAAAGCTGGGTATCCCCGGGATGCTTTGGGACTATAATGATTCGTTCTCGATATTCACGGGCAAGCCCTCGATGGATAATTTGCCTGCGTGTATGAAAGACGCAATAGCTTATTAAGCCTTAAAATGATGTAACTTTATTGTGGTTTAAATGTTACCTTTGAACACTAATAATTTGTTATGGAATTTTTTGTAGAAAAACGCAGGGAAGTAATGAGCCACATTGAAAAATTCATGCTCGAAAAGATGTATGATTTTTTAAAACCTGTTGATACGATATGGCAGCCCTCAGATTTTTTACCCGATTCTTCAAGAGATACCTTCTTTAACGAAATTAAAGAACTGCAGGAAAGCGCACAGGGATTAAGCTATGACCTTATTGCGGTATTGATAGGTGATACCATTACAGAAGAAGCGTTGCCAACCTACGAATCATGGTTAACCATGGTTGATGGTGTTTCAAAAAACGAAGAAGGTGGCTGGATGAAATGGACACGCCACTGGACTGCCGAAGAAAATCGCCACGGCGATTTGCTTAATAAATATCTTTATTTATCGGGCCGTGTTAATATGCGCATGATGGAGGTATCTACCCAATACCTTATTGCCGACGGTTTTGATATAGGCACCGGTACCGACCCGTACCGCAACTTTATATATACCTCTTTCCAGGAGCTGGCAACCAATGTATCGCACAGGCGTGTAGCATCGCAGGCCAAAAAAGATGGCGATACTTTATTGTCAAAAATGTGTGGTGTAATTGCAGGCGATGAGGCCCGCCACGCCAAGGCTTACAAATACTTTATCGAAAAAATATTTGAGGTTGACCCTAACGAAGCCATGATAGCCTTTGAGGATATGATGCGTAAAAAAATTGTAATGCCGGCCCACTTCCTGCGCGAAGTAGGTTTAAAAATAGGCCAAACTTTTGGCCACTTTACCGATGCCGCCCAGCGTTTAGGTATTTACACCGCAATTGATTATGTTGACATATTAAAAGAGTTGATTGAAGACTGGCACATCGAAAGCGTTACCGACCTTAACGAAAGCGGCGAAAAAGCACGCGATTATATCATGAACCTGCCCGGCCGCTTACTACGCGTTGCCGATAGGATGAAAAACCCGATGCTGGAGTACAAGTTTAGCTGGATAAACGGGTAAGTTTTAAACCGATAAGATTTTTAAAGAGACGCATTATATGCGTCTTTTTTTGTTTAGGGGGTGGTTTGAAAATATTTACCTTCAAAAAGACCCATTGTCATTTAATATTCCTACTCCACCTTAAACCCTGGTTTAACATACCCGTCGGCCACATAGCCATCCGGAATCTGGATATGGTTGCCATCCCGTAACGATGTATAATGCGGCGACATGATCTCGACCCCCGCCTCGTTAAACTTGTCCTGTATGTTTTGGTGTAATCGCGAATAGATGGCGGCCATTTGGTTTGATAAGGCTGTGTATGCATTCAACTGGTAGCTCACGTTAAAATCGTTTAATTCGGTTTGCAGTACAAAAGGTTTTTTATCGGCCATAATGCCTTCGGTGGCTTCGGCTGCGCTGATTAAAAGATGATGTACCGTTTGCCAGGACACATCGTAACCAATGGTAACTGTGGTGTTCAATATCAGGCCCATTGTATTAGCCACGGTTGTATAGTTGGTGGTGTGGCCGCTTAATATAGTGGCGTTGGGTATGGTGATATCTTCATTTTTGATGGTGCGCAGGCGCGTTACCAATAAGTTTTTTTCTACCACATCGCCCATAACTTCGCCTACTTTTATGCGGTCGCCAATTTTATAGGGGCGCATATAGGTAAGTACAATTCCTGCTACCATGTTGGATATAGCCGACGATGACCCCAACGAGAACAATATTCCCAGGAACACAGTAACACCCTGGAAAATTTTGGAATCAGACCCTGGCAAATAAGGGAATATCACCACAAACATAAATGCGAAAAGCAACACCCTGATGATGTTATAGGTTGGCATGGCCCACTCGGCATAAAAACCTTTGATAGTAAAATTGCCCAGGGCTATTTCGTTGGCTATAAATTTTACCAGCTTAACAATGTAACGTGTTACCAGGTAAATAACCGCAATAGTAAGCAGGTTGGGGATATAATGCACAATAGCAAGCAATATGCTTTTAAACGGCGTAATCACATAGCCAAGCAACTGTACCGATATTGGTTTCGACGAAGGGAAAATATAAAACAAAACCGGGAGTGCAAGATACACCAGCATAATAATAACAATGATGCGTGCTATGCGCAGCAGGCCGGTAATAACGGGCAGCAGCCGGTGTGCGTAAACCACGGGCGCGCCCTGCGATGCCAGTTTATCCATCCGGGTTTCCCAAGCCGTTAATAGTTTCAGCTTTAACCATCGCGAGGCTTTAAATAGTGCCCAAATAAGCGCTATTAACAGTATAATAACGGCTATAGCTTCTAAAATATTAACTATAACCTGTTGGGTGCCATTATTGGTAAAGTAGTTGCCCAGTTTTTGTTTAAGGACGAGTAAATAGCTGGCGGCAAGTTGCGGGCGGTTAAGCTCGGTAAAAGTAGCGTCCTGGTTATTTACGGCCATCACAATTTGCGAGTTATAATAAATAACCGATAATGTGCTGTCGTTTTTTAAAGTGAGCGAATCGGGATTAAAATCCATCCGCGCTACAAGGGCCTCTATCCGTTTGGTAACTATGGCCGCACGTTCCCGCACGTCAAACAAGCCCTGGCCGGTATATAATTTAAGCAGGGTATCGCGCTTAATGATAACCGGCTCGCCCTGCAAAGGAGTAGGGGCCGGGCCTTTGGCTTTAACAGGCGCTTGCGCGTTCAGGTTGACAGATGTTAATAAAAAACAGATCAACAGGTACCAAATATTACGCATAGGTAGTTTTTCTGTTAAAGCTAAAAATTATATTTCAAATTTTTGCTTAGCCTTCCTGCACAAGGTCGGTGCCGTACTTGCCAGCCACATCGGCAAACAAGTCGTTCAGGATGGATTCTACGGTGAGCGAATTTACATCGTCTACATAATGCTCATTGCGGGTAATATGTAGTTCGTGATCAACTATTTCCAGCTTAAACAAAACCCCTTCGTACAAATCCGGCTGACTTATTTCAATAACATCATTATGCCCGCTGATGGTGAAGTTAATGGCACTTTGCCTGCGTTCGTGAAAAAGCGCATTCAGCTTATGTTGCAGTATGTTAAATAACTCGTGGATATGTATTGGGGTATGGAGTGTTATAATTTTCATGGTAATACATTTGTATTGTTTAATATTACAAAGCACCTTTGTTATTGTTTGAGCATCCTGGTTAAGGAAGGCGGTTATACTCAACCGCCCGACGCTGCGCTGGGGCACGCTTCTCTCTTCACCTGCAGTGGAAAGATGGGCTTGAACAATGGTAAAAAAATTAATAACAATATAAGCAAACTTTCAAGCCCCTCTTTCCTGTGCAGCAGAAGAGAGGGTGACGAGCGCAGCGATGTCGGGTGAGTCTGACCGCCCTGCAATTGAACTATTAACATCATCTCCTTTATGAACTACAAATTACTTGGCCGCTCGGGCCTTAAAGTTTCTGAATTGTGCCTGGGCACTATGGGTTTTGGCACCGAAGGCGGCTGGGGTGCTGATGCGGCAAGCAGTTTTGCCATTATGGATGCCTACGCCAACGCAGGAGGCAATTTTTTGGATACCGCCAATGTTTACAAGCTGGGCACCAGCGAAAAGATCATAGGCGATTATATGAGCAATCACGACCGAGATTATTTTGTGCTGGCAACAAAGTATACGCTAAAAGACAACGTAACCAATCCAAACGCATCGGGCAATAACCGCAAAAACATGATGCGCAGCATAGAGGAAAGCCTGAAGCGCCTGAAGACTGATTTCATTGATGTTTTGTACCTGCACATCTGGGATAATATCACTCCGATTGATGAAGTACTGCGCGCTATGGACGACCTTATAAAACAAGGCAAAATTACCTATGCCGCCATAAGCGATACGCCCGCCTGGGTGGTAGCTAAAGGCAATACCCTTGCCGAACTGATGGGCTGGAGCCAGTTTATAGCCTTACAGGTTGAGTACAGCCTGCTGGCCCGCACTGCCGAGCGCGAACTGATACCCATGGCCAAACACTTTGGGATGACGGTTACACCCTGGGCCCCGCTTGCCGGAGGTGCACTTACCGGTAAATATTTAAAAGGCGATAAAGGCCGTATAAAACCCGAAAGCAACCGCCTGAACGCCCGCGCCGAAAAGATTACAAAAGTAGTAATGGAAGTTGCCGCCGAACTGGGGGTATCCGAAAGCCACGTTGCCCTTAACTGGACCCGCCAGCAATATTTTTCCTGCATCCCCATTGTGGGCGCCACCAAGGTAAATCAGCTGCTTGATAATTTAAAAACCGTTGATGTAGTTTTAAACGCCGATCAGATGAAACGCCTGAGTGATGCCAGCGCCATTGAATTAGGTTTCCCTGGCGATTTTTTTAACGAGGAAGCAGTTAAAAATAACAGCTTTGGCGGGTTTTATGACAAGGTGGAGAAAAGGTAATAGGTTAACAAAAACAGATGGCCAAATAATATCGAATAATAAATTTTGAATGTCCAACATCGAAGTTTTTCCTTCATTATTCGATATTGGGCATTCAGTGTTCAATATTTAAATTGTTCGTAATCCCATAATTTAGTGGTGTTTATAATATAGCATGGGGTTACTTAATGGTTTCATTGTCGTTTGTATGAGTTTCGTGATGTGCATGGTGCTCACGACGCACATCGACGTTTTCATCTTGTTGCCTGGTGTGTTTCCGGTCGAGGTAGCGCCTTAGGCGATTGAAAGCATGTTGTGCTTTTTTGATAAAACGCGAATCCCAATGATCAAACTTACCCATTAATGCCATGGTCCCGAATATGAAGAAACCACCTACAATTACGATAACAAAAACGTGCAGGCTATTTATAAAAAAATCTATCATGATCACTATTGGTTAACTATACATTTATTATCAATATCCATACCCCTTTGGCAAACGCAATTGTTTTAAAGGGGCATGCAAATGTACAGGCCGCGTATAATTTAATAAATGACCATGATCACTCAAAACGTTTTAAATATCCGGGACTTACCAGTTCGCCATAAAGGATATAGGCTGGTTCATCAAGGCTAAACCAGGGGTTTTCCTGGTATTGGAGCAGTTGGATGCTTTGCGCTGGCATATAGCTTTGTGCCAGCAGGAATTTTTTATGATGGGCCGTATCTTCTACCACATTCATCACTATAAAACAATGCCCCGGCGAACCGCCTTTAATAAACACATCGCCTGTTTTTAAGGTTGATGGATTACTTACGGTTTTTAATTCTTTTTGCAGCGATAGGGTGCCGGCATAACTAAATACCAGGGTCATATACCGCATAAAGTTATCGTAGCCATAGTCTTTTTTTGCTTTCAGTATCCAATGATCATTACTGTAACGGTAGCCATTGGCATAATGCACAAAATCGCAACGGAAACCACTGGTAAAGTTGAAGGAGATTTTATCGTACTTCTTTTGGCTATATAGGTACTCGCCGCGGAGGCGCATCACAGCATCGGCGCATTGCTGCAGGTCGTACTTGCCAACGCTCAAATCAACTATGCCCGCAGTATAACCCTCCGTGCGGGCCACCTTACCCTGGTAGGTGAGGCATTGCGATCCATTAGGTTTCAGCGGTACATTCTGTAGCCAGGCACTAAAGCTACCGGGCGTTACGGCACTTTGTTTATAACCAGTGGGGGGCCTAAAACGGGTGATAACATTGTCGGTTTTTACCGGGCTGCTCATCAACCCCAATACCATGAGCATTAAAATCGCTTTCATAATGTTTTAGCTTTTTTTAATTGCTGATAGGGGTTAAAGGGCACAGGAATATCATCAACCAGCCGGAACGCCGAAAAATGCAAATGTGTTGGCGAACGTTTTTTATAAGCATTGTAGCCGGTGCGGCCAACCTCGGCTATTTTTTGACCGGGCCTAACTTCGTTGCCGGGTTTTACAAAAATTGCGCTGTTGTGGGCGTAGTAGGTAATTACTCCAGCGATTGAATTATCATCCTTTACCCTGCTTCCGGGCTTATGATAGCCATAAACAAAGTGATAGATCCAGATATATTTCCCACCACGAAGATCGCTATTCGTCTCCCAGGTGTCGCTGCAGGCGATCACAATACCGTGATCTACGGCAAGTACATCTACCGGTTTATGAGAGTGGTCGTCAATACAATCCTGGTTTTTATCATTAATAAATATGTCATGTGCGGGATGAGCACCGTGTTTGTTGCCATCAAGGTAACGATAGCCTTTATCTGAATAGCCATCCCCATTACCTCCAATCGCATGGTAGTTGTATCCCCTTAGCGGAAATATCCACGTGTCATTTAACTCATCTATCTGGCTGCGCAAAAGAAGCCATTGTGTAATATGGTGCGTCAGCTGTTTGACAGCTTTTTGAACTTCCTCTTTTTTTACGCCTCCACGCAAAACTTTGGTGTTGAGATTGTCAAAATTCCGATAAACTGGAATAGTATCCATCCGTTCGGCATATTGTTCCTCTTGCACTGATATAACAGGGTAGGGGTCGTAATTTTTGACTTCCCCCAAATTAAATGAAATCTTTTGAATGTTCCACGGATTGCGGAACACACTTTTGCGTTTCCTTGCAGGGGCAAGTACTAACGATGGGTAGGCCATCGTATCTATTTCACGTGCCCAGCAACTGGTTAATTTGTATCTTAATTCAGTTGTATCATGTGTTTGCGCAAAACCGCAATACCAATACAAAAGTAATCCAACAAACAATACAATTTTTCGCATAAGGTTTATCTCGAAAGATATAACTAAATATCTGCCAGAATATTATCCCTCAATTTTAATATCGTATTTGGCCAGCAGGCCAGGCAAACCGTGGAGCGAGAACATGGCTTTTTTAATCATATTATCATCCGGGTCGATGGTGTAATTGTAGGAACTGCGCAGGTCGGCCCCCTTCAATATGGTGCGGCTGAAAAAAGCCCGGTTAAGGTTGCAGTTGATGAATTTAGCTTCAGTTAAATCTGCTTCAGTGAGGTCGGTCTCCGTCATGGAGCAATCGGTAAACCGGCCTTTTTTGTTTTTCTTTTTGTAGAAGATGGCGTTATCTAAAATGCAGTTCTCAAAGTACACCTCGAACAGAAAGTCGCGGGCTTTGCCAAAGTTTAGTCCGCTCAGTTTGCAATCTTTAAACCGGATGTTCTGGAAGCCGGTATCGGTGGCATCGGCCAGCGCCAGGTTGCAGCCATCAAATACACAGTCGATAAAAACCAAACCGTACAGGTTGGCATGCGACAGGTCGCAGCTGATGAATTTACAGTTTTCGTACTTATGGTTGCGCCCGGTCAGCTGCGCGGCAGGGGCTTTGGTAAATGTTTCGTCCTCGTAAAGCATAGGATAGTAGCAAGTATTTAGTATCAAGTATCAAGATTTTTTTTGGATCGAAGAGTAAAATTCTAAACAACATGCAAAGTACTTGATACTCGATACTTGCGACTTGATACTAAATTTGTAACTTTTCACGCCAAAAGTATTCTTAACAGAAAAGCTCCTGCACATGCATCCAAACTACATTTTAGTGATCAATGGTAAGCCCGAAGGCCCTTTCAGTATTGACGAACTAAAAGCCAGAAAAATAAAACCTGCCGACTTTGTAAAAACGCCCGAAATGCCCGATTACAAGGAGGCCCAGGAAATTGCCGAACTGCGGGAACTTTTTGGTTTTAAAAAGCCGGCGTTGCTGATGCAGTATTTTGGTAGTTTCGATCAGCGTCTGCTGGCTTCGTTTTTAGATTGGTTTATCGTTTTCGGTGTGTTTGTGGTCGTTATTTTTGTGGTGGTACTGTTGGTATTGCAGGATAAAGAAACGCGTATGACGGCCAGCTTTGGCTTATTAGCTTGCGTACCATTTGCCAAAATTATTTACCACATGGTGATGGAAAGCTCGGCCAAACAGGCCACCTACGGAAAACTGATGCTCAAAATAAAAGTGGTTGATATGAATGGCGATCGCATTACGTTTGGCAAAGCTGTAGCCCGTAACCTATGCAAAATATTTTCGGTACTTACGTTTTTTATCGGCTACCTGCTGGCCTTTTTTAACAAGAAGCAGCAATGTTTACATGATATGATGGCCGGCACGCTGGTGATTAAGGAGAGGTTGTTTTAGGGGGGATAGTTAATCAGGCTTTTAGAAATTTGGCTTTGATGGTTTCGAAAGAAACATATTTGGTTGTATCATTTTTCTCCTCAGCCAGCATTTTATCTATCATACCTTTGTACCCTTCGGTTACTTCGGGTGTTAAATGACGCTTATGCAATAAATCCTCATATTCACTTATTGGAATAATTACAGCAGTTTTTTCGCCTTTGTCATTAGTTATAAATTGGGGCTTCATTCATCAAATTTAATCAATTAAATGCTTAAATTTGAATATGGAAACGCTAATCGTACACCCGCAAAATAAAGAACAACTGGATGCTTTAAAAGCTTTTATGAAAGCGCTTAAAATTTCATTTGAGGCCGAAAAACCTTATGATCCTGAATTTGTAGCAAAAATTCAAGAAAGCAGGAGACAGGTAAAACGTGGTGAAACGAGAGTTGTAAATATTGACAACCTGTGATTGTAGAATTTACCCGGCAAGCTGATGAAGATTTGGTATACTTCAAAAAGAGCGGAAATAAGCAGGCAATTAAAAAAATAAAGGAATTACTTGAAGCTATAACCAATGATCCTTATCGTGGTATAGGTCAACCCGAGCAATTAAAACATGGATTGTCTGGAGCTTGGTCCCGAAGGATCAATCAGGAACATAGATTAGTTTATGAAATAGAGGGCGATATTGTTTACATTCTATCTTTAAAGGGACACTATTAAAAGAATTAACTATCTTGCCCTCACCAATCTATACTTCAATTTATCCAAAACCAACAATGTCGAATCAGCATTTGGCCGGGTATCATAAATCTTTAAGGTGTCGGCGTCAATTTTAAAAGAATATGATATATAGTGTTTAGTAAAACCGTCAAATGCTATTTCGTCAAGATTATCCATCACATCAGAATTCAGATCGATATTTATATGGTAGGTTTTAAAGTCAAAAAAACCTTTCACCTTTTCATACGGATCAAAATTGATTTTTGAAACAACTCCCAGGCTATCTGTCATAACATAGTCGCCTGCGATGAGCGCTTTATTTACCAGATAGTATGTGCCTTCACCCAACTCGGTTGGTTTGTCTGATAAAGCTTTTATATATTGGGTTGCGATAGTCTTTTTGCTTTTTTCGTCGGGGTGATAATATGTTAAAATGGGTTCTCCGTTTATTGATGACAAACTTAATTCGCCTGCTCCAAAAATGAGCGCCATGGGGCGTGTCCCTTTTTTGAATTTCAGAATTAACTCACTGCCATCGTGGTTTCCCCATCCAGCAAGTACTTTTAGGCTATCTCCCTTTATCAGTTCAGTATTAATTACAAAAGTTGTTAAATCCGCCTCATCCGCCGCCGCTAAAGGCGATTTTGTTTTAGCTATCTTATCAATATATGCCTTTTTAACCCAGGTGCCTTTTATGGCGGGTACAAATATTTTGATAAGTTCTGGCGATGGGTATGCAGTTTTAGCGATTATTAATGAATCTTTTACTCCCCGTTTTGTATTGCTTTTACAGGAAGCCATTAACGCCGACACTAAGATTAAAATAAGTATATTCTTCATTGTGATAATTAAAGGTTATTCACCCCCTAAAATATAAATTTTATCCTCACCATAACTTAACCGCCCATTAATTTATCATTTACGTCCAAACAACTTATTCCCCAACATAATCGTTAAATTTGCAGCTTATTAATTATCCGCTGCATGAATACTGATGCTGTTAAATTGCTGCAAGGCCGTTATTGTAATTCGTTAACCCAATATTCGCGTTTTGTTACCCGCGAGGTAAATATTGGCGATGTGCCCATGGGCGGCAATAACCCCATCCGCATACAAAGCATGACCACTACCGATACCATGGATACCATGGGTACCGTTGAGCAATCTATCCGTATGGTTGATGCGGGCTGCGAGTACGTGCGCATTACCGCGCCCAGCATTAAAGAGGCCAAAAACCTGGCCGAGATAAAAAAACAGCTTCGCGCCCGTGGTTACAATGTACCCTTGGTGGCCGATATCCACTTTACACCAAACGCCGCAGAAGTGGCCGCCCGTATTGTCGAAAAAGTACGCGTTAACCCAGGCAACTATGCCGATAAAAAGAAATTCGACCAGATTGATTATACCGACCTGGAGTACCAGGGCGAACTGGAACGCATTTACCAAAAGTTTGCGCCGCTGGTAAACATCTGTAAAGAGTATGGCACCGCCATGCGCATTGGCACCAACCACGGTAGTTTAAGCGACAGGATCATGAGCCGTTATGGCGATACCCCGCAAGGGATGGTTGAATCGGCTATGGAGTTTATGCGCATGTGCGAAACGCTGAATTATTATAATTTGGTGATCAGCATGAAATCGAGCAATCCGCAGGTAATGGTGCAGGCCTATCGTTTGTTAGTTGAAACCATGGTTGCCGAAGGCATGAACTATCCCCTGCACCTTGGCGTAACCGAAGCCGGCGACGGCGAAGACGGCCGCATAAAATCAGCCGTAGGTATAGGCACCTTATTGGAAGATGGCCTTGGCGATACCGTCCGCGTATCATTAACCGAAGAACCTGAGGCAGAAGCGCCCGTGGCTATCGAGTTGGTGAAGCGCTACTCTTTGAGGGAGAAGGAGGTTAAAGGCGAAAGGTTAAAGGCAAAAGGCAATGAGAATATTACCGATAAGAACCTTTCACCTTTCACCTTTCACCTTTCGCCTCAAACCCATAATCCCTACGAATACAAAAAACGCCACACCTACGAAGCTAATGCTTTCATTGGCGGGCATATGGTGCCAAGGGTGGTGCTTGATCTGTCAAAAAAGAACCTGAAAGATCCGGGTATTATGGCCGATGCCGGTTATATCTACTCGCCCTTGCTGGATAAATATAACATGGCCGAGCAGTCGGTTGATTTTGTTTACCTGGCTGATGAGTTACCGTCGTTTAACCTACCCGGTAACTTAAAGCAGTTGTATAACTACCAAACCTGGTTAAAACTGGCCGATAAAACCCTTTGTCATCCATTATTTACACTGAAAGAATATATCGGGGCCACCAACAAAACGTCAGTGTTAAACCTGGTGACGCTGTTTCCGGAAGATATTGATTCGGAAGAATTTGGCTCGTTACCGTTTGATAATTCGCTGGTGTTTGTTTTAGAAACCAACGCCCTGCATGGTATGGCCGATCAACGCAGCTTCTTCTTCAAAATGGAAGAACTGGGATTGGATGTGCCGGTAATTGTGAAAAGGAGTTATGGGTTTGAAAAAGACCATGGACCATCGATCATGGACCATGGGCGTAACACAACTGATCTCACATCTAAACTGCAGCTTTACGCCGCCACCGACCTTGGCGCTTTATTGGTTGATGGCTTTGGCGATGGCATTTGGATTGATGCACCTGAGGTTGATACCAAAGTGATCACTTCTACCGCCTTTGGTATTTTGCAGGCTACCCGTTCACGTATTTCCAAAACAGAATATATCAGTTGCCCAAGCTGCGGGCGTACCTTGTTTGATTTGATGATTACTACGCAGATGATCCGCAGCCGCACAAGTCACCTTAAAGGCTTGAAGATTGGTATTATGGGCTGCATCGTAAATGGTCCCGGCGAAATGGCGGATGCTGATTATGGCTATGTTGGTTCGGGCACAGATAAAATCACCCTTTACCGTGGTAAAGAAGCCGTAAAGAAAAACATCAGCGCAGCAAACGCTTTAGATGAGCTTATAGGCATCATTAAAGACGACGGTAACTGGGTTGAGCAGGAATAAACCTAATGTATGAGCGATAAGATCACCGTTTTAGATATCCCATCAACGCTAAAAAAGCACCTGGCATCGGCAGGCGATCATGCGCCTGATTTTGGAATTATTAACGGCGGCTGGAACCAGGATGATTTTGCAGTGCTCAATAACCAGCCGGGGCTTACACATGGCCTGCCTGTTAAAACCGATTATTACTCGGTTATTTTATGTTTAAGGGGCAGCTGTAAAAAAACAATCGGCCATTTTGTGTTCGAGGTATATACCAATTCTATCCACCTGGTATCGCCCCAGTTTATAACATCTTTTGAAGATGCCTCGCCCGATTTGTTATTGTACGAGGTGTTGTTTAAAAAGGAATTCCTGACCAACAACCTGCTTAAGGAAAACATACTGGATAACCTGCTGGAGGTAAACCCCGATTATCCGCCAATTTATGGCCTGTCGCAAAAAAGTTGCGCATCTTTAAAGGCGCTTTATGAAAAAATAAGTGACGAAAGCCGGGAGAAAGGCGCTTTCCATTTACCCATACTGCGATTGCTGTTAACGGATTTGCTTTACGAAATGAATCGGGCTTGCGAAAACTGCCTCCTGCATTCTACCCGCCACCTCAGCAAGCAATATCAACTGGTTTATAAATTCAAAAAGCTGGTCGAGGATCAGTTCCTGACCCTTAAAACGGTGCAGGAATATGCCGATGCCTTGTTTATATCTGCAAAATATTTAACCGAAATTGTAAAGGCCGAGACCGGCCAAAACGCCCTGCATGTTATCCATAACCGGATGTACCTGGAGGCGCAATACCTGCTATCTTCATCGGGTTTGAGTATCAAAGAAATTGCCGAGCGGCTGAACTTTGACAACAGTTCGCATTTCAGTCGTTTTTTTAAACGCTTTGCCGGTAATAATCCTTCGGAGTTTAAGCAGCTTCAATAAAACTCTCTCCAGTTTATCTTGCCCAAATCACCGTTATGACTATCGGCTGACGGTAATAACCAGCCTCAGGAAAAATTGGTTGTTAAAACCGATTTATTGAGATTGATGCGCCCTGCTATGCGCAGTACCTTTGACATGTCAATCAAACAATACGGTCATGAAAAAGCAAAACATCGAACTTATAAAAAGCAGGTTACTGCAATTGTACTTTGGTACTTACCAGATATTAACTATCATTTACAGGTAATAGTAAAGCTTAAAGCACAATGCTCAAGGCTGAAAGCCGATATCCTGTTGGGACAGCGGTTTATATATTAAGGCATCAGATAATTAAGAACTATAGGTAACAAACACTACAAAAACAAGCAGCCGTTAAAAGGCTTCACTATATATTGGTACATAAAAAAGGGGCAGACTTATAACAAGTTTGCCTTTTTTGTTTAATTGATGGCATCTGTAAAAATAAACAGGGTCGCCTCGCGCTCCCCTGAGTATAATTAAAAAGCATCTTTATATAATTTTTGATTTAGTGCAAATGAACACCCCTCAATTCTGTTTTTCACGTTTAGCTCTTTTTTACTTTGAAGGATGCAGCAAGCATGCTGCCGTCGCTTATTGGTTTGCCAGTTGTCATTAAAAGGTCCAGCATGCTATTGAGCTTTTGTTGTACTTTTTTGTTGCTCACATTTATACGGGCTTTAATGGTTTCGCTGTAAATAAGGTGCTTATCATTATTATAAAACCTTACCGTTTGGATGTCCGGGTTGTTAAGGTTGCTTTCCACAACCCAGGTAGCGGTGTTATTGATTTTTGTTTGGGCTATGCTGCCTGCAGCCGCCATACAAATAATGGCAAGTGTTAATATGGTCTTTTTCATGTCGGTTATTTTTTAAATCTGGTAACTAAATTACAGGCCGGGTAACACTTTATAAACCAATAGCGTCATATAGCAGGATACCGGATACAAACAGCCTTGTGGCATACATAAATTGCATTAATGTGCAAAAACATGCCGGATAAACCTGTTGAAATGCGTTTTGTCGACGCCGGCGTGTCATCCGTCGATGAGTGTACTAAATGGTTCATCCTTTTGATTGACTATAAGTAATTTAGCTATATGAAACAGCTTGCCGATTTTGATGTTGCCCAATTTAAAATGCCAAGGCCCATGCAGCACATATTGTTTTGGCTAATCGTGAGCTTTATCATAACACTGATGTATTCGGTACCAACCAATTTCATGGTATCGCTACGTAACAATTTTATTTTTATGCCTATACAGATAGCCTACTATTACGCTATAGCCGGCTGGCTTATCCCTAAATACCTGTTCCCGGGCAAGTACCTGAAGTTTTGTTTACTGGCATTGGGGGTGTTTGTATTGTCGGTTGTTGTTACACGTATAGTTGGTATTTTGTTTGTAACGCCCTATACCATCCGCATGATGCACCTTACCGAAGGCGACTATTTTGAAGCCTCACGGCGGCCGTTTTTAGTGAAGCTGTTCGATTTACAAAACATGATCAACGCATTAAAAGGCACCAACCTGGTAATAGGCTTTGTATTGGCCATTAAGCTTTTTAAAATGTGGTATAAGCGTAAACAGGCTACTTTACAGGCAGAACTAAATGCGCTGAAAGCGCAGGTACACCCTCACTTTTTATTTAATACGCTAAATAATCTTTACGCTTTAAGTTTAAACCAATCTGCAAAGTCGCCGCAGCTGATCCTTAACCTGAGTAATATTCTGCGTTACATGTTATATGAATGTAATACTGGCGAGGTATTGTTAAGCCAGGAGATTACAATGCTGCAACAGTTTATAAGCCTTGAAAAACTGCGTTATGAAGATAGGCTGGATATCAATTTTAATATTTATGGCGATACTGATGGAAAGCTGATAGCTCCATTGCTAATGTTGCCCCTTGTTGAAAATGCGTTTAAACATGGTGCCGGCGAGCAAATGGGCGATGCGTGGATTAACATCAATTTATATGTTATGCGCGATGAACTTAAGCTCAAAATATCAAACAGTAAAGCAGCGGGCGCAAATAAAGGTGCCGGCAAAACCGGCAACATCGGGCTGCAAAACCTTAGGAAACGGCTTGAACTGATATACCCAATCACCCACAGTCTTAAAATAATGGATGACAATGATACTTTTCTGGCCGTGCTCGATCTCAGGCTTAATTTTGCACCTCAAAGCCCATCTAAAATAAACACTCATGAAATTGCGTATACTCATAGTTGACGACGAGCCTTATGCCATTGAAGTGATGGAGAATTACCTGCGCAACTTTGATGATATGGAGATTGTAGGTAAATGTAGTAACGCCATCCAGGCCTTTCAGTTGTTGCAGCAAAAAACTGTTGATTTAATGTTTTTAGATATTCAGATGCCTGGAATAACGGGTATTGATTTTTTAAAGACCCTTAAAAATCCACCCAAAACTATTTTTACTACAGCCTACAGCCAGTATGCCCTTGATGGCTTTGAGTTAAATGTGGTTGATTATTTGGTTAAGCCCATACCGCTTGACAGGTTTATGCGCGCTATTGATAAGGTTTACCAGCTTAATGGCAACAAAGCCAGCGCAGGCGACAACTATGAAAAAAACGTTGGCGATACCGAGGCATTCCTGTACCTGAAGGTTGAACGTAAAACCATTAAAATAAATGTAAACGATATTTTATGGGTGGAAAGTTTGCGTGATTATGTTAAGGTAATAACTACGGGTAACGCTTATATCAGCAAACAAAAAATAAGCCTGCTGGAAGGGATGTTGCCTGAAAATAAGTTTGTGCGTGCGCACCGGTCTTTTATTATAGCCATTGCGCATATCAGTTCCTTTTACGCCTACAGTGTAGAAGTGAACGGGCACGAATTGCCCATTGGCCGCAACTATAAACAGGAAATGCAGAAGCGGTTAAAGGCCGATAATTTTCATTTTAGATAAGGGCATCACACTTTTGTATTGACCACCGGGGCCAATAAAGCCTGTTATGAACCAGCTTTTAACTAAAAATTACCGGAGTGGTATAGGCTATCCTACGCACAACGCCATTTTGAGTACCCGGCTTCCATTTGGGCGAAAGTTTGATAACACGCACCGCCTCTTTATTTGCCTCGGCACTAAGCCCTTTAATTACTTTAATATGGTTTAGTTTTCCGGTCTTCTCCACAACAAAATAAACTAAAACTTTTCCTGATGCACCTTTTACAGGGTGTAATTTCGATTTAATAAACGCGGTAAGCTTTTCTTGCCCGCCTGGAAATTGCGGCAACACTTCAACTGGTGCCACTGTAACGGTGTTGGTTTTAACTGTATCCTTTTGTACAAGGGCAAATGAGTTTTGCGCTATAAGACAAAAGGTAAAAATTGTGATGATTGGCGCAAGGTTAAATTTCATATTCACTGGTATTAAAGTAAATTCTGCATTGATATTTTATCTGTAAAACCCTACCATAACAACAAAACACGCGCTTTGTTGGCATACGGGTAATTTGTTTAATTGGATAGCATGTTATTTAGCTGGTTAATCAACTGCGTTAAATTCTGCAAACATGTTGCCGGCCTCGGCAAGGCTGCTTAGGTTTACATAGTCGCATACCTCTGCATACTCGGCCCACAACTGGTGTACAACAGGGTTGGCATGCGCCTGCCTGATGGCATCGGCCGATAGCCACTCAAAAACTTCTATCACGGTGCCATCAACGGCTTCCATAATTACAGCTTCACGGTTAGTAACAAGTCCTTCGGCCCTTAAACGCGGTACATGGGTTTTGGTGAGTTCTTTCAGCTCCAGTGCTTTGCCGGGCTTTGGTTTGTAAGCTATAATAACTATGCGTGCCATAAGGGTTTTATTAATGCAATAATATGAACAGATTTTAATATGGATATATGCCTATGAATCAATTTTTTAATAAATATATAAAATGTTACTTAATGCCAACTTTACTTAAAAGCAATCGTATAAAAAAGTATATAGCTAAACCAATTTTTATATAGTGATGATTAAACCGCACAGATGGTTTACATGTTGGGTTTCTGGGATTGCAGTGCTTGTGTGTCTTTTATATCCAACAGATGGTAAAACACAAGCGCCCGAAATAAAATTCAAGCAAATTAGTATCGAGCAAGGCTTATCAAACAGTTATGTTTTTGCAACTCGGCAGGACAGCCGGGGTTTCATGTGGTTTGGTACACAGGATGGCTTAAACCGTTATGATGGGCAACAAATGATTGTTTATCGCAACATACCGGGCGATAATCATAGTTTGAGTGACAACCTGATCAAGTATATTTACGAAGACAGCAATAAAATTTTATGGATTGGAACTGCAAACGGGCTCAATAGCTTTAACCCATATAGCAATTCATTTACACGTTACACTCATGATGTTACAGATAAGAATAGCGTTAGCGGAAGCATGATTGCCTGCATTTTTGAAGATACACAGCATGTTTTATGGGTGGTTTCAGAAGGTGGTGGCCTTGATATTTTTAACCGTCAAACAAAACAGTTTTTACATTTTGCCCACAGCAAGAAGGATGGCAACAGCATTAGTGCAGGAGCCGTTCATTATATTTTAGAAGACAGGCAGAACAGGCTTTGGATAGCAACTGATTCTGGTTTAAATGTTTACAACCGCTCTGCCAGAAAATTTAACCTGATAAAAAACAAGTTCGGATCCGCGGCTAACAATATACAATCAATGCAGCTGGCCCGGGATGGCAAACTTTGGCTGGCCACTAAAACCGCGGGGGTGCTGGTTTTCGATCCGCAAAATGGTTCCTTTAAACAGTATCAACATATCACCGGCAAGGCGGGTAGCCTATCGGGTAACGAGATAGCGCTTTCCGGTTTGCTCATTGATCACGAAGGCCATGTTTGGATAGGTACGATAAACGAAGGGCTTAATCTTTATAATCCGGCTGATGACAGCTTTTATCACTATACCCATAAGTTTTACGACCCGACAAGCCTTGCACAAACCTCGGCATCGGGTTTATTTGAGGATAACCAGGACAACTTATGGG
This sequence comes from Mucilaginibacter sediminis, assembly GCF_051903035.1. Classification (NCBI taxonomy): domain Bacteria; kingdom Pseudomonadati; phylum Bacteroidota; class Sphingobacteriia; order Sphingobacteriales; family Sphingobacteriaceae; genus Mucilaginibacter; species Mucilaginibacter sediminis. The sequence continues at coordinate 3,358,712 of NZ_CP170602.1, read as the reverse complement.
TTGGTACGGGCCGTGGAGGCATTAGCTTATACACTCCTGCTGCCAACAGGTTTAACGTTTACCGGCAGGAAAAAGATCCCAATAGTTTAAGTTTTAGTGATGTTAAATCGTTTTGCGAAGATAGCAGGGGCAATATCTGGATTGGCACCGATGGGGGTGGGTTAAACCTTTTTAACAGGGAAAAAGCATCGTTTAAACATTTCAGATATAACGAGGCCGACCCGGCCAGCATTGGCTCGGACGCAGTGCTTGATATTACCGAAGACATGGATAAAAACCTGTGGATAAGTACCTGGGCCGGCGGGTTAAACCTGCTCCGCCCGGGGAGCACCAGGTTTACCCGTTTTAAAAATAATCCGAATGACAAAACAACCATTAGTTCGGATATGGTATTTAAAACATTCCAGGATAGCGAGGGCAACCTGTGGGTGGGCACTTTTGGCGGGGGCCTTAACCTGCTGAATGCTAAAACTCACCAATTCAGGCGTGTTACCAAAGATCCCGATGGGGTTACCAGCTTCCTGGGCAATAACGTGTTTGTAATTAACCAGGATAAAGCCGGCAATGTTTGGTTTGGCGGCGACGATGGCGGCTTAAACTGCTATAATTTAAAAAGCAGGCGCTTCTCGCACTATTTTAATGAATTTGCCAGGAAACCCGATATAAGGGTAATATTTACCGACCATAAAGGGCGTTTGTGGATAGGTCAAACAGGCTTGTATCTTTTTGATGCAAAAAAAAATGTGTTTGCACCTTACAGCCAACAGCCAGGGCTGCTTGATGATGTGATTAAAGGCATAACCGAAGATGAATTTGGCAACCTATGGGTATCCGCAAATGATGGCCTGTCTATGTTTAATCCGGATAAGCACACCTACAAAAAATTTAATATTCATGATGGCCTGCAGGGGATTGAATTTGAATCCAATTCGTTTTTAAGGGCAAAAGATGGCGAAATGTTTTTTGGTGGCACCAAAGGGCTTACCACTTTTTATCCTAAAAATATCAAAATCAATAGCTTTCTTCCGCCAGTTTTTATTACCGGGCTTCAAGTTTTTAATAAAACTATTGTTCCGGGGCAAAAGGATTCGATATTAAAAACCGATATCTCTTTAACAAAGCAGCTGCATTTAAACTACAGGCAAACATCCCTTACGTTTGAATTTAACGCGTTAAATTATGTAATCCCCGAAAATAACAACTATGCTTATAAGCTGGAAGGATTTGATACCGGTTGGACAACTGCCGATGCGACAAAAAAAGCAACGTACACCAATCTTGATCCTGGTACTTACACATTTAGCGTAAAAGCATCAAATAACGATGGCTTTTGGAACCCAAAAACAGCCTCGGTTCAAATAATTATTACGCCTCCGTTTTGGCAAACGCTTTGGTTTCGCATTTTAGCCGCGCTTAGTTTTATTGCCGGTATTTATTCTTACTACCGCCACCGTATCAACGGTATCAACAAGCAAAAAACAGAGCTTGAAAAGCAGGTTAAAGAACGGACTGCCGATATTGCCAATAAAGCCGAAGAACTGCAAACGCAATCAGAAGCATTGCAGGCACAGGCCGAGGAATTGCAGGCACAATCAGAAGAATTACATTCGTTAAATACTGAATTGACCATCAAATCAGATAAGTTGCTTGAGCAGGCCGACGACCTGAAAATACTTAACCAGCAGCTTACCGAACAAAAACACCAGGAGCACCTGGCCCGCGAAGAAGCCGAAAAAGCCAACCTGGCAAAAAGTACTTTTTTGGCCACCATGAGTCACGAAATACGTACGCCTATGAATGGTGTTATCGGGATGGGATCATTATTGGCCGAAACCAACCTTGATAGCGAACAGCGCGAGTATACCGATACGATTATCAATTGCGGCGAAAGCCTGTTGAATGTGATTAATGACATCCTTGATTTTTCTAAAATAGAATCGGGGAAAATTGAAATTGAACACGAGGATTTCGTGCTTCGTAAGAGCATAGAAAATGTGATGGATGTGTTCTCGACCAAAATTGCCGAAAAACATATTGATTTAATTTATGAAATAGATACAGATGTACCGGCATGTATTGTAGGCGATGAGCTTAGGCTTAAACAAGTTTTGATAAACCTGGTGAGTAACGCCATCAAGTTTACCGAGGAAGGAGAAATATTTATAAGGGTATTTGCTGCATCCAAAGCTCACGACGGTAACATACTAATTGGTTTTAGCGTGAAGGATACCGGTATTGGAGTTCCGGAAAATAAGTTATCAAATTTATTTAAACCTTTTAGCCAGGTTGATTCTTCAACCACGCGCAAATATGGGGGTACCGGGCTTGGTTTGGTAATCAGCAAAAAGCTGGTTGAGTTTATGGGCGGCGAAATCTGGGTTCAAAGCCTGCCGTCAGAAGGCTCGGTTTTTAATTTTACTATTAATGCGGGTGTAAGTAATGCAAAAGCGCCCCGGGATGATATGTATACCACAGCAGGTTTTAATGGGATACAGGTATTAATTGTAGATGATAATAAAACAAATCTTAAAATTTTAAAAAACCAGCTGGAAAATTGGGAGATGAAAGTTGCTGCAACTACTTCGGCTAAAGATGCCCTTAACCAATTGTTAACAGATAGTAGTATACAGTTGATTATTACCGATATGGAGATGCCTGAAATGGATGGCGTGGGTTTAACCAAAGCTATCAAAAGCGTTAATCCGCTAATACCTGTTATTATGCTCAGCTCGATAGGCGACGAGAGCAGAAAGAAGTTCCCGGGATTATTCGCGGCCATTTTGACAAAACCTGTCAAGCAGCAGTACTTATTTAGCAGCCTGCAGGTAGCTTTAAATTTAAATAATAACAACCCGTTGTTTGAAGATAAAAGTAAACAAATGCTTTCGGTTGATTTTGCAACGGAAAACCCGCTTAAAATACTTGTTGCCGAAGATAATCCTGTAAATCAAAAATTGATACAGCGTGTTTTAAATAAGCTGGGCTATATGCCCGAAATGGTTCAAAATGGTATTGAAGTTTTGAATGAAATGGAGAAAAATGATTTTGATGTAGTATTAATGGATATCCAAATGCCCGGCATGGACGGGCTTGAAGCAACTTCCCATATCCGGAGAAACGGCAGGCCGCAGCCTTATATAATAGCCATGACGGCTAATGCCATGGCCGAAGATAAAGAAATCTGCCTGCAGGCCGGTATGGATAATTATATAGCAAAGCCCATGAAACTGAACGAAATTATAGAGAAGTTAAAAAATGTTTCGGTGGCTTATAAACAAAAAGCCTGACGGCACTTTAAAATATTTTATTTGCAATAAGGGATAAACTGAAAACCCTTGCCTTGTAATTTGGTTAAGCTATACGGAGATAATCAAGATTACAATGGCAAAAAAAGTTGCAGACCAATTGGTACAGATGCTGGTAGATGCCGGCATCAAAAGAATTTACGCGGTAACAGGCGATAGCCTTAACGAAGTAAATGATGCCGTAAGCCGCGAAGGCAGCATTCAGTGGGTCCACGTCCGACATGAAGAAGCCGGCGCCTACGCTGCCGGTGCCGAAGCACAGCTGAACGGCCTTGCCTGTTGTGCAGGCAGCAGCGGGCCAGGTCATGTACATTTGATAAACGGATTATATGATGCCCACCGCTCGGGCGCGCCCGTTATAGCCATTGCGTCAACAATTGCCAGTTTTGAGTTTGGTACAAACTATTTCCAGGAAACCAATACTATTAAGCTGTTTGATGATTGTAGTTACTATAACCAGATAGCCACCACGCCAAAACAATTGCCGCGCATGCTGCAGGCCGGTATCCAAAGCGCGTTGCATCAAAAAGGTGTTGCCGTAATTGGCCTGCCGGGCGATTTATCCGGCATGGATGCCGTTGATATCGAAACATCAATCCAAAACTTTAATCCGGCTCCTATTATCCGCCCTACAGATGCCGATTTGCAGCAGTTGGCCGAATTAATTAACCGGTATGATAAAATTACTATATTTTGCGGTATAGGCGCTGCCGACGCGCATGACGAAGTGGTGGAGTTATCGCAAAAACTGAATGCTACGGTTGCCTATTCGTTTCGTGCTAAAATGGATATCCAGTATGATAATCCTAATGAAGTGGGCATGACGGGCCTGCTTGGCCTGCCATCGGCCTACCACAGCATGCATGAGTGCGACCTGCTGATACTACTGGGCACCGATTTTCCGTATACACCATTTATGCCTGCAGATTGTAAAATAGTGCAGGTAGATATTAAGCCCGAACGGCTTGGCCGCCGCGCCAAAGTTGATATTGGTTTATGCGGAACTGTGAAAGATACTTTAACAGCGCTGCTGCCCCTCATCGCCCAAAAACAAGATGATATCTTCTTGCAGGCCCAGCTAAAAGTGTATGCCGATGTTAAAGATAAAATGCAAACTTATGTTGACGATAGCGGCGAAACCGACAAAATTCACCCCGAGTTTGTGGCTCATGTACTGGATAAACTCGCCGCCGAGGATGCGATTTTTACGGTAGATACGGGGATGTCGTGCGTATGGGGCTCGCGTTATATTAATGCTACTGGCAAGCGACAAATGATAGGTTCCTTTAACCACGGATCGATGGCCAATGCCATGCCCCAGGCCATAGGCGCGGCGCTTTCGCGGCCAGGGCAGCAGGTGATAGCACTTTGCGGCGATGGCGGCCTCTCGATGCTTTTGGGCGATCTGGCAACAATCGTTCAGTATAAATTACCGGTTAAAATTGTAGTTTTTAATAACCGCTCATTGGGCATGGTAAAGCTGGAGATGGAAGTTGCCGGCCTGTCCGATTGGCAAACCGATATGTACAACCCCGATTTTGCACTGGTTGCCCAGGCTATGGGCATTAAAGGCTTCACCGTTACCGAACCCGGCGAGGTAAGACAGGCTATAAGTGATGCCCTTGCTTTTGACGGCCCCGCGTTGTTAAACGTTTTTACCGACCCTAATGCCCTGGCCATGCCGCCGAAAATTGAACTGAAACAGGTTGCAGGCATGGCGGTTTCCATGACCAAACTAATGCTTAACGGCCATATGGACGAGGTATTGGACACCGTTAAGGCCAACTATAAACATCTGAAGGATTTGTTGTAACGTTTTAAAACAAGCTGCCGCGGGTTTAGCGAAGCGTAACCCGTGGTAAGGCTTAATTTAAGCTTCCAGCTTAAATTAATAAACACGATTTAAATCAACATTAAATCAATCCCCAGGGCGCATCTGATTGGGTTAACATAACTTAACACTTTTTAGATAAAATATTTATAAATATCTTATATTCAATATTTTATATTTAATTATGGTTAACATTAAACTGATAGCGCAATTTAGGCGCATCCAAATATTTGTGCCTGTTTTTGACCACTACCAGTCCCTTGGATACCTCGATCATTTAATCAGTATCGGGTAATAAAACAAGGTAGCGTTTGATGCTTATATTATTTTTACCACGGATTACGTTTCGTTAAACCCGCGGCAGCATTTTAAAATAAGCCAAACTTATCCCGCATCATATGGCCATCTTTCAGCACGTAGGTCATTGGTACTTCGTGGCCAAGGTCTTTAAAAACCATAATGCCGCGGTGCTTTTGGGGAATTAGGTTGTAAAAAGCGTACTCATTATTGGGCGGTGCCAGGTGGTCAAGCAAACCGATACCCAACAGGATGGGAATTTGAATATTTTGCGCAAAGTTTTTGATGTCGAAGTAATCCAGGTTATCCAATATTTTATCAAATTTAATCCCTTTTTCGCCTGCGTATTTGTGCAAATCATACAAAGGCCAGTCTTCCTGGTCGGGAAGATTACGGATATCGCTCAGGATAGGATTTTGTGACGATACGAGCTGTACGCGATTATCCAACCCGGCTACCGCAGCAGCGAGAAAACCGCCCAGACTACCACCCGATACCTCAATACGTTTAGGGTCAAGCTCGGGACGCGAATAAATGAAATCAATAGCGCGGATACAATCCATAATGGCGCCGCGAAGTACATATTTGTTTTTATCCTCGGCGTTTAGGCTAATATAATCTGGTCTTTTAGGATGAATTACATCGCGGCTGTTGCCCTGGCCGCGCACATTAAGAGTAATAATGGCGATATCATTGTCTTCGCCTAACATGGGTTTTAAATCAACCTGGTAGCCCGGCAATGCCAAAAGGGTGCTAAAGCGTCTGTTCCTGATGCTGGTTTTAGGAATTGTTAACCAGCCCCGTACAGTGATATTATCCAGCGAGCGCATCTCTATCAAATAAACCTTGCGGTTTTCTGTTTCCTGCTCGGCTTTTTCGGTCATCTTAAATTGCGGCTTAACCGTGGCCAATTCGCTTTTGGTATTTTGCCAAAAACTGTCAAAATCGGCAGGGCGGCCATGTTGTGATTGGATCTCTTCCGGGCGAATGCCAAACACGCGGCGTGTTGTATCATCATAGTCAGATACATTGATCATAAAATTGATCTTGTAAAATCCTGGTTTTTGCTCCGGTACGGTAAAGTCATAGCTGGCGCTGCTATGTTTGGATAGATTTACCTTCCTGCTTTCTTTTGCAACCGTAACCCCTGTAGGCGTAACTGCTATGTACGATACAGTGCCGGTTTGCGGCACATCCGTCGCATTTTTTACGTTAAAGGTATAACTGGCGAGGCCATTAAAAATGGCATCTTTACTGCCGGCTATGAGCGTGGTTGATATCTCCTGATCAGCCTTATGAACAGTTGTTATTGCATTCGCGCTGCCTGTTATTAAAAGCAGGACAAGTTGTAACACGAGGATAAAGGATTTTAGGCTGTTCATAATTCTGTTTCAAATATGTATTAAAACTATCGGGTATCTAACCGGTAATTCAACGATGCCGACAGGCTGGTACCCGCACCTGTATTGCGGCCGGTTATAAAGGTTCCGCCGGTTAAAAACAGCGATAAATTTTTAGTAAAAGCATGCCCGTAACTTGCCGATACCTGGTTAAACGCAAAGTTTTTGCTGGTATTAGGATTGGCCGAAATAATAGGATTAGGATTTATAAATGAATTACTGCTTGTTGCGTAAAAGCCGCCGATACTTATCGAGAGCTGTTCCTTGAATTTTTTATCGAGCGTTAAGCCATACGTAAGGTTATACCTGTCCTGGAAAACAGATTCGCTTCCAAAATATTCGCGAACGGCATTTTCGGCAACAAAATAGCTTTGCTTACCAAATAAATGCCCGCTGCCCGCAAAGGCAAGCTTAAGTTCGGAGCCATAATAACCATAACCCAGGCTTGCATTATTACGGTAGGTAGGTATAATACCGGTAGCTTTTATGCTGAAATAATATTTGTAGTTGATGTTGGCCAGGTAATATTTAAGGCCAATTTCAATATCCTGCAAACCCGATGTGGTGATGGCATGTGTTAAACTGTCGGTATTAAAGTAATTCATGGAATAAGGCACCAGGGCAGATAGTGTAAACTTCCTGCTGATACCATATTCGCTATAAAACGAGTAGCTAACAGAATGAAAACGCCCGTTATCATCAAACGCCCGCCTATGGCTTGTTGAATCGAATTGTTTGTTGGCAAAAAAATAACTTACCGACGGTGATAAAATAAACCGGCCCGGCCTTACCGGAAAGCCATCGGCATAGCTATAGCGTGGTGAAAAAGCCATGAGTATTGCCGCTGCAAGCAGGTATTTGAATAATTTTTTGTTTGCGGTTATGTTTTTATCCATAGGTGTATAGTTAAAATAATCCAAAGGTATCGCGCATCCAGGCACCCTCGTAATCTTTGTATTTTTGGCTTACCTCGTGTCCCAGGTCTTTAAACACCATTACTTTTTTATTGGTATTTAAAGAGTTGTAAACCGCAAAGCCGTTGCCCGGCGGCACATAGGGATCAAGCAGGCCTAAACCCAGCAGAATAGGGCACTTAATATCAGTTGCAAAGTTTTTAGTGTCGTAATATTCCATATTATGCAGTACCTGGTCAAAGTTTACGCCAGGCCTGCCTGCTACATATTTTCTGATATCCTTTATTGGCCATTCCACGGTACCAACCAAATTGTGCACATCGCTCAGGATAGGGTTTTGGGCCGAGCAAATAGTTATCCTCTTATCTAATGCAGCAAGGGCAATGGCCAGATAGCCGCCCATACTGCCGCCGGTAGCCAGGATTTGATCGTGCCTTAACTCTTTACGCGAGTAAATAAAGTCAACCGCACGTACGCAATCCATAATTACGCCCCGCATTACATATTTATCCCTGTCTTCAATGTTGTATGATATAAAGGCATCGCGTTCGGTATGTATAACATCGCGGCTATTACCCTGTCCCCTGGTATTTAAGGTGATAATTACTAAATCATCATCGCGCCCTACAATGGGTTGCAAACTAACCTGGTAACCTGGTAAACCTAAAAGTACTGAAAATTGCTTGTTTTTATTATTGTTTTTGGGAACCGTCATCCAACCCCGGATAGTCAGGTTATCTAATGATTTCATTTCGATGAGGAAAACCCTGCGGTTATCGGTGTTTTGGGATGGATCCTCAGTTACCTTAAATTGTGGTTTTACTTTAGCCAGCTCGGCTTTGGCATTGGCCCAAAAACTGTCGAAATCTGCCGGCTTAGGATACGCTGATTTGATCTCATCGGCCCTGATGCCAAAAGCCCGGCGGGTGGTATCGTCATAGTCAGATACATTGATCATCATGTTAAGCTTATAAAACCCGGTTTTAAGCGCAGGGATTTCAAAGCTGTAGTGCTCTGTGCTTTTTCTTTCAATTTTTACAGGTTTTGAAAGGGCTTTAACTTTTACACCTTTTTCGTCGGTAATCAGGTATGAAACAGTGCCTTCCTGTTGGGTATCATAGGTGTTTTTTACGTCGAAGGTAAATGACGCAACCGAATTAAATATACCGTCTTTGTTATTAATATTTAATATAGTTGATACGCTTTCTTCATCTTCTTTTTTAGGGTTAACCGGCGAATCGTGCTGCGCAAGTACCTGCTGAAAAGCCAATAACGCCCCGATTAGAATCAGGTATCTTTTTAATTTACGCACCATAATATATTCACTAAGCATTGATATTTGCCGGTTCATTTTCGGGCTTGGGTGATTTGTTTTTGATCAGAAAATCTGATTTTCGGATATAATGGTTTAACGGTTCCTCAATTAGCTTAAATAAGGTGATAGAAATTATATTTAAAACGATAAAAGCATACAGAAGGTTTAAGCTATCATACTGAAACGGCGAATGCCAGTCGACCCCCCATTTGTCATAAAGTGTAAAAGTATAATCGTTAAGCCAGTTAAAACCAAAATGTAAAAAGTTGTACATGTAGCCCAGGTGTACCAGGTAAAATATATACGAGCTTTTGCCCAGAAGTTCCACAAACGGGGTGGCCAGGATTTTTTTCAGCAAAGTTGTCTCGGTTAGTATGCCATAAAAAAACAGCGTAATTGATAAGGCCAGCAGGTAGTTATTCGTGATAATACCCAAAGGGTTATGCAAGCCGGCTTCCTGGCCCTTCGGAATAGGTAGTACCGACATAATCCACACGCAAACGAAAATCAGGAAAAAACCCAGATAGGTAAGTTTCTTTTTGCTATTACCCTCCGGCTTTTGCCTGCGTATTATAAGTGCAAGCTGTATGCCTGCAAAAAACTCAAAGCACCTGCCCAAAAAGGTATACAACATCATAAAAGTGAAGTTGCCAAAAAAGCCATACCAGTTAACATGGCTGAATATTAGCACAAGCACAACGCCCAGGCCGGTAACAGCAATAGGCTGAATATAAAACTTTTTGTATTTGGTAGCAATCAGGAAAATGAAAGGGGCCGAAAAGTAAAAGCATTCTTCAACCGTTAACGACCAGCCCTGCGCTACCCCGGTAAACTTAAGCTGATCAAAAAAGCCCCGCAAAAAAACGATGTTCATCAGGAACATGGCTATGGGGTTATGCCCCGCGGTGACAATTTGATTGTTGGTAAAATAAAAGGCAATGAAAGCGCCGACGGTTAAAATGGCATACATGGGGTATATGCGCGCAACCCTGTTTTTAAGGTACTGCTTAAACCAATTTTTGGTAAGCTTAAAGCTATCAAAGTACCTGAAAGCAATTAAGAAGCCCGATAGTACAAAGAAAATGGTAACCCCAATGTGGAACTCGTTAAAAAAGCGTTGCACAGAGTGAGGAAATTTTTCATCAAAAACATACGCAAAATGCGATATAAAAACCAGGTAAGCAGCCATCGCGCGTACACCGGTTAATGCTGGAATGTAATTTTGTTGCGCTCTTTGTGACAAAACGTATCTAAGTTAAAATTTTTATACGGGATTTTTCAACTATGGGTTAACAAAACTGGTACCAAAGGGAAATTTAATGCCTGTAGATTTGTTATCCAACTAAAATAGCAATCGCAAGATTGCAAATAGAAAATATTTTATATTTTAGAAGCATACTAAACTTTATGCATAAACTTTTACTATCGCTGCTTTTGCTTTTTTGTTTTAATAACCTGCGGGGGCAGGAAATCATAGAACAGTTTTTGGGCATTGATAATTTCCCCAATAAATTTATTATCGCAAACAAGATTGTACGAAGGGTCAACTATGAGTATAAACTGAATCGCCATGGTATTGCTGATTCTACTTATATGGGATCGATAAATTTTAATTATAACAGTGAAGGGCGGTTGACCGACCAGGTTCACTTTGATAAAGACAATTATTTAGACGAAAAATACGTGTATTTTTACTATGATTTTGGTTTGATTAGTAAAAAGGTCGAATACGAATACCCCAAGCGAAAGTTGTATCCCAAAAGTTTAAAAATGACGCATGAGTTTGCGTATGATAGTATCGGCAGGTTGCAATATCATGTAAGTTATAATCAGGATACATTGTTTGTAAACCGCGATAGAAGAGATTATGATACGAAGGGACGTCTTTACCGGATTACAAAGACGACAAATAATTTACCCCCATATGTCTCCAATATGGCCAGTTATAATGATGATAATAACCTGGAAGTGATAGACTACTTCTACAAACAAACTACGCCTGATTTTAGCTATAATATGAAAACGGATACAACTGCGTATGGAGATAAAATCATCAATATATCTAAAATTGTACCTGGAAAAGACGAGGATTATTGGTGTACCTACAAATTTAACCGCTATAATCAGTGTACTGAAATAATAGGTTTTGAAGTTGTTGGTTTGCAGAGAACCAAATACACCGAAAAACTAATATACAACTCAGACGGCACTTTGTATACCATGATTTTTTATATCAACAAAAAGATGGACAGGATGTATAAGTTTTACTACCATAAATAGCAATGAGCTTATACTGATATGATGATGAGGTTTAACCTAACGCACTCCCCTGCACCACACCCCGGCTCAAAATTCTTTGATCAATATAATATTGGATCTCCGATTTTTTTAAGCCCCAGTTTGGAGCTATCAGTAGTTCACGGTCGCTTAAGCCAAACAGGCGCTGGATTACGATATCAGGACGAACTCGGGGGAGAAGCTCGCATAAAAAGTCGGCGTATTCATCGATACCGAAAAGTTTAAATGGCTCACGTTTGTATTTTACGCCCATTACAGATCCTTCTACGATGTGCAGGTGATGGAATTTTACAAATTTTATTTGCGGGAAACGGTTTATCTCATCGGCATATTTTAGCATCATTTCGTGGGTTTCCCAGGGGAAACCAAAAATGGTGTGCACACAAATATCCAGTTTGCTGTTCTCAACCAGTTTAAGGGCTTTAACCAATTCTTCGTGATTACAGCCGCGGTTTATCTGGCCCAGGGTTTCGTTGTATATCGATTCCATGCCCATTTCAAGGTCAACGTCAAACCTATCGGTATAACTTTCAAGCAGGGCAATTTTTTCGGCATCAATACAATCGGGTCGTGTGCCCACGCTCAGGCCAACAATATCTTCGGTGCCGTAGCTCAGCGCCTCGTCGTACATCATTTTTAAATAATGCGCGGGAGCATAAGTATTAGTGTTAGGCTGAAAGTAGATGATGAATTTATCGGCCTTGTTGCCTTTGCGGGCGCGCTCCATGCCTTCTATAACCTGTTGGCGTACGGTTGGGGCATTACGGCTTACCGATGGCGTAAACGAATCGACATTGCAATAGGTGCAGCCGCCATAGCCTTTGCTGCCGTCGCGGTTAGGGCAGGTAAAGCCGCCATCAACAATAACTTTAAATACCCGGTGACCTTTGTATTTTTCCTTAAGCCAGGGGCCATAATTGTTATAACCCTTTTCCCAAACCGCTGTTTTCTCTCCTGTTAATTGCATTGTGCCGCAAAGATAAGGAATTTGTTGCAGGTGTGCTTTTTAGGGTTGGTTAGCCAGGAAGTAATCTTTTTTGGATAGTTTGGATGAAATAGCTGCCAGCTCTGCTGAAAAACATTTTTTTGTGTGGGGATGTTTAAAGTAAAGTATTGGCGATGTTTGGACAAAAAAAGATAAATTATTGTGATACACAGCTTATGCTATTTCGATGGCGTGGTCTCCTGCACCAAGCGGGCAGAAAACATTGTTAAAATTATTTATTGGTGATTAAATATAGCCAAGACCAGTAAAGCAGCCGTATTGAAATTTTTGATTTTGTACCTTTACAAAATTAAAAAGAAGTTACGCATAAATAAACAAATGGGCAATGCTTATTTTGAAAGGCCATCCCGAACATCAAAATAACCAATAATATTGCATTAATAAGGATACAAGCTATAATTACTTATATTATACAAAATATAAAACTTTAACCGACAAATAATCATTTCCATACACGATGCTAATCACACCCACTCCGCTCGAAGGATGCATAATTATAACACCCAGGATTTTTAATGATGCCCGGGGATACTTTTTTGAATCCTATAACACGCAAAACTTTAATAATGCAGTAGGTTACGAGGTGAATTTTGTTCAGGATAATCAATCGTATTCAACAAAAGGCGTATTCAGGGGGTTGCATCTGCAAAAAGGCGAATATGCGCAAGCAAAGCTGGTGAGGGTAACTAAAGGCGAAGTGTTGGATGTAGCTGTCGATTTGCGGACAGGCTCGCCCACTTATGCCCAGCACTTCTCGGTAAGGCTATCTGAAGAAAATAACCAGCAGCTTTTTATTCCCCGTGGCTTTGCACATGGCTTCATCGTATTGAGCGATATTGCGGTTTTTCAATACAAATGCGATAATTATTACCATAAAGCGGCCGAAGGCGGGTTACATTATGCTGATCCGGAGTTGAATATTGATTGGGGTATGCCGGCAAGCGAATTGTTAGTATCTGAAAAGGACCTTGAACTGCCATTTTTAAAAGATGCAGGCGAGCTGGGTTTTTAATAATTACATTTATCGCCAGTACTTAAATTATAAAATTTCGATATGCAAAATATAGTAGTATTCGGTGCTTCTGGCCAGTTGGGGCAGTGTTTGAAAAAGGTAGCCGCCGTTAAAGGTATCACCTCCATGTTTTTTCCTCCCGAATCTGAAGCCAATATCCTGGACGCAGGGTTACTAAATAAGGTATTTGAACAATATAAACCTGCTTATGTTATTAATTGCGCAGCTTACACCGCTGTGGATAAAGCAGAAGACGATATTGACCTTGCCCGAAAAATAAACAAGACAGGTGCCAAAAACCTGGCAATTCAGTGTAAGGCACACGATGCTGTATTGGTACAAATCTCAACCGATTTTGTTTTCAGGGGAGACGTACCCAGCCCACTTGCAGAAGATGATATTGCCGAACCAATAAGCATTTATGGCCTTACAAAATTAGAAGGTGAGCAGGAGGTTGCCACAATTTTGCCGGCGCATTACATTATCCGTACCAGCTGGTTGTATTCTGAATTTGCCAATAATTTTGTTAAAACTATGCTTAAGCTTGGTGCCGAAAGGGACGAGTTGAAGATCATTGTCGACCAGGTGGGTACACCCACATACGCTATTGACCTGGCGGGCGCTATATTGGATATCATTGCTTCGGGACAAGGCAACTACGGTACCTATCATTACAGTAATGAAGGCGTTACCTCGTGGTACGATTTTGCGAAGGGCATATTTGATTTATCAAATACCCAGGTGAAAGTTTATCCCATTCGTACAAGCGAATATCCTACAAGGGCAACAAGGCCCGCTTTTTCTGTAATGGATAAATCAAAGATCAAGAAAACATTTGGCATTGGTATCCCGTACTGGCGTGACAGTCTTAAAGTTTGTATTGAAGCGCTTGAATCTGCACAATAAAAATCTAAACAACCCTCATATGAAAGGAATTATCCTGGCAGGCGGCTCCGGAACCCGCCTTTACCCCATTACCAAAGCCATCAGCAAGCAACTGATGCCTATTTACGATAAACCAATGATTTATTATCCATTATCGGTATTGATGCTTGCCGGGATAAACGAGATATTAATAATAACAACTCCCGAAGATCAGCCTGGTTTTGTGCGTTTGCTGGGCGATGGCAGCGAACTTGGTTGCCGTTTTGAGTTTGCAGTGCAGGAAGTACCTAATGGGCTTGCGCAGGCTTTTGTAATTGGAGCTGATTTTATTGGCACTGATAAGGTAGCTTTGGTACTTGGCGACAATATATTTTATGGATCGGGCTTTAGCAAGTTGTTGCAAAGCTTTAACGACGTAAATGGTGCAGCTATATTTGCTTACCCCGTTGCTGATCCTGAAAGATATGGCGTAGTTGAGTTTGACAAAAACTTTAAGGCGCTGTCTATCGAAGAGAAGCCTTTAAAGCCAAAATCAAATTATGCCGTGCCCGGCTTGTATTTTTATGACAACCAGGTTGTAGAAATTGCAAAGAACATCCCGGCATCCCCGCGGGGCGAATTTGAAATTACTGATGTAAACAGGATCTATCTTGAAAAAGGAGAACTCCAGGTTGGTGTAATGGACCGCGGTACCGCGTGGCTTGATACCGGTACTTTTGATTCGCTAAGCGATGCGTCGGAATTTGTGAGGGTTATTGAAAAACGACAGTGTACCAAAATAGGCTGCATTGAAGAAGTGGCTTACAGGATGGGCTTTATAACATATGAACAGCTGCAAGTGTTAGCTCAAAAATATATTAAAAGCGGATACGGGAAATATATTCAAGGTATACAAGAATAGCAGCATAGTACCCAATTATATGGGGTTTTAAAATGAAAACGGATTGACTGCGCCAATCCGTTTTTTGTATTTTTGGACGGACTTAAAAGTTTAGGCGTAAATTAACGTTATTAAAGTAACATGGAATAATCAAGCAATGGAAAACCTATATGATCTTATTGTTGTAGGTGGCGGCATTGTTGGGATGGCGACAGCCTATAAAATCAATACACGCAATCCTGATAAAAAAATCCTTGTGCTGGAGAAGGAAGGTGAGGTGGCCGCCCACCAAACGGGGCATAATTCGGGCGTTATTCATTCGGGTATCTACTACAAACCCAATTCATATAAGGCTAAATTATGCGTAAATGGCCGCCGGGAACTGGTTGCGTTCGCAAAAGAGCATAAGGTACCTCATGATATTTGCGGAAAAGTCATTGTAGCTACCAAACAATCGGAATTGGCCCACATGAACAAGGTTTTTAATAACGGCCTGGCCAACGGCGTAGAAGGGATTGAACGTATAAACAGTGCGCAGATTAAAGAAATTGAACCTTATTGTGAAGGGATTGAAGGCATCTGGGTGCCTTGCACCGGCATTATTGGCTTTGCTGCCGTTACGCGTAAATACCGCGAACTGTTTGAGGCTAAATTCCCCCAAAGCAAAGTACTTACCAATTGCGCTGCCAAAGCATTTGAACACCATGCCGATTATACCACAGTTATTGCCAGCAAAGGTACCTTTAATACAAAATATTTAATTACCGCGGGCGGATTACAAGCCGACAGGTTGGCAGCCGGTGCCGGTGCGCCAAGCGAGGCCCATATAGTTGGCTTCCGGGGCGATTATTTTGATTTGACCGAACAGGGGAAAAGCAAAGTGAAAAACCTTATCTACCCGGTACCAAATCCCGAGTTCCCTTTCCTTGGCGTACATTTTACGCGGATGATTGACGGTACCGTAGAGTGCGGCCCCAACGCCGTATTTGTATTTAAGCGCGAAGGATACGGCAAAACCGATTTTTCGTTAGGCGATACTATCGAGGCTTTGAAATTTAAAGGAACCTGGAACCTGTTTACAAAACATTGGCGTTTTGGGCTTGATGAGTACCGGCGTGCATTTTCAAAAAAACGTTTTTTAACCGGCCTGCAACAGCTTATCCCCAGCCTTACTATGGACGATTTACAGCCGGGCCGTGCCGGCGTAAGGGCAATGGCCATATCTGCCGAAGGCGAAACTCTTGATGATTTTAAAATTGAGGCCAAGGATAATATGCTGCATGTTATCAACGCCCCGTCGCCGGCAGCAACGGCATCATTAGCTATTGGCAATGCAATTGCCGATATGGCTGCCGGGCAGTTTGGGTTTTATTAGTATTTTTAAAACTTCCATAAAAAGCCGGCAAACTATTTGCGGGCTTTTTAGTTTTTACAATTCCTGCACATATTTGTTACAATGTCCTGTTACATTTGGATTAAACTATCCCTGCTCATCTTGGTCATAGAATTGTAAACGAAAAATAATTCATTTATGAAATCATTAAAAGGGTTGATGCTGCCGGTGTTTGTGCTCATTGGCGGTTTGCTGTTTTTTTCATCGTTTTATGACCGCAATAATCCAAACGAGATTCATAAGTTCCCCTATAAACAGGCTGGTTTGAGTAAAAATCAGGCTGCGGCACATTTACTAAGCCGTTTTACCTATGGCGCCACGCCAGGCCAGGTTGAAGCCGTAGCCCGCGAGGGTTTGGAAAAATGGTTTAGCGAGCAATTGGATGCCAAACTACCGGATGATTCCCTTAACCATACGCTGGATAGCTTTGATGCTCTTAAACTAAGCAACAGCCAAATTGTTGATACCTATCCCCGGCCGGGGATTGTAGCACGGCGGGCTATAAAAGATGGGATTATCAATAAAGATTCAATTCAAAATAATAAGCCCGAATATAAAAAGATGCTACAGGAGTATATGGCTCAAAAGGGCATAAAACCACAACAGGAGTTGTTCAGGCAGTTTATCAATCAAAAAATACTAAGGGCAGCCTATACAAATAACCAGTTGCAGGAGGTAATGACCAGTTTTTGGTTTAACCATTTCAACGTATCTATTACTAAAAATGAATGCGCCCAGTTTATACCTGATTATGAGCGCGATGTTATCAGGCCTGATGCATTGGGTAAGTTTAATGATTTGTTGTTAGCCACAGCCAAATCGCCGGCTATGTTGTATTACCTGGATAATTTTAGCAGCGCATCTGCCCTGCCAGAGAAGCCTAAAATAACACTCAAATTGGTGTTTGCCGATACCACTAAGCAAGCCATGGCACTTAACCAATTAAAAAAAGCAAGGCAGCAACGTGGCCTTAACGAAAACTACGCCCGAGAAGTAATGGAACTGCATACGCTGGGTGTTGATGGCGGGTACAGCCAGCAGGATGTTACCCAGGCGGCTAAAGTGCTTACAGGCTGGTCGGTATACCCTATGGGTGATTTTAGCAAGGGAAACGATATTATATCAAAAGTTATAGATAAGGGCATTATTGCTGAGGGAATGGTGCATGACGGCGATTTTTTATTCACCCCGGGCCGCCATGATAATAGCGAGAAGATTGTATTAGGCCGGCACTTTGGCCCCAACGGCGGTTACGATGAAGGTGTACAATTATTGAGTATGCTGGCACATCACCCCTCAACCGCAAAATTCATATCGCGCAAGCTGGCGGTAAGGTTTGTGAGCGATGCTCCACCACAGAGTTTAATTGATAAAATGGCCAAAACGTTTTTAAACAGTGATGGTGATATCAAACAGGTGTTAATCACGATGGTATCGGCGCCGGAGTTTTGGTCGGCATCTGCCTTGCGCGAAAAAACAAAATCGCCGTTTGAGCTGGCCATAAATACAGTGCGTAGCTTAAACGCCCAGGTGACACAGCCATACCAGTTATATACCTGGATAAACCGCATGGGCGAAAAGGTATATTATTACCAGGCGCCAACCGGCTTCCCGGATAAGGGCCAGTACTGGATCAACACAGGTGCTTTACTTAGCCGGATGAACTTTGGGCTGGCTTTTGCCACTGGTCGCATACCTGGGATTAAATTCGACTTGTTAAAATTAAACAAAGGCCACGAGCCCGAAAGCAGCCAGGCAGCACTTATTACCTATAGCAAACTTATTATGCCCGAACGGCCGTTGGATAACACTATAAAACAACTCACCCCAATGCTCAATGATCCGCAACTGGTGGTAAAGGTAGATAAGGCAAGTAATATTACTACGCCGCCGGTTAAAGATGCCTTATCAATGGTGGGCGACACCACGGGCAAAAAAGCCAGGACACAGGTAATGCCTAAACCCGATGAGGCAAAATCAATGATGGCCCAGGTAGTTGGTATTATCATTGGATCGCCGGAATACCAACGACGTTAATTTGATAAATTGCAAAAGATTATGTTATCAAGACGAGGATTTTTAAAAACAGGTGGCCTTGCCTTTTTTGGCGTTGGGCTTATGGGAGGCATACCGGCATTTATAGCCGAAGCTGCCGCGCAGGATAAGATAATAACCCCTTATAAAAAAGGAAAAACGCTGGTGTGCATTTTTCAGCGTGGTGCAATGGATGGATTGATGGCAGTAACCCCGTTTACCGATCAATACCTTAAGGAGGCCCGCCCCGGCTTATTTATGGATGCTGCCAAAACAGGTAACGATAACCCATTGATAGACCTCGATGGCAGGTTTGGATTACACCCGTCAATGAAGGCTTTTGAACCTATGTTTCGCGAAAAAAGGCTGGGCATAGTTCATGGTATCGGCTCGCCAAATAACACCCGCTCGCATTTTGATGCGCAGGATTACATGGAAAGCGGCACACCCTTTAATAAAGGTACTGCAAGTGGTTGGCTTAACCGTGCTGTTGGCTTGTTAGGCCATGATGCGCTTACACCTTTTACAGCAGTAAGCTTAACATCGGCTATGCCCCGTTCTTTTTATGGCGATAACCCGGCCGTTGCAATCAGCAACCTGCAGGATTTTGCATTGCAAATGCGTGGTAACCCTGCAGGTACCAACCTGGCCGCAAAAAGCTTTGAAGAACTTTATGACAGAACCGCTCCCGGTTTATTAAAAGATACTGGCAAGGAGAGTTTTGATGCCTTAAAAATGCTGCAAAAAGCCAATATTAAAAATTATTTACCCGCCAACGGCGCCGTTTATCCAAACTCGGCTTTAGGTAATTCTTTAAAGCAAATTGCGCAGTTGATAAAAATGAATGTGGGTATGGAAGTAGCTTTTGCCGAATCAAATGGTTGGGATACGCATTTTAACCAGGGAACGGCGAATGGCATATTTGCCCGAAACGTAGCAGATCTGAGCAATAGCATGATGGCTTTCTGGACGGACATTGGCAGTACCTACCAGGATGACGTAACCGTAATGACAATGACCGAATTTGGCCGCACCGTTCATCAAAATGGAACTGGCGGTACCGATCATGGCCGCGCATCCTGTAACTTTATTTTAGGCAACAGTGTAAATGGTGGCCTGGTGCACGGCAATATGCAGCCACTCGCAATAGAAAACCTGGAAGATGGCCGCGACCTTGCCGTTACAACCGATTTTAGAAATGTGTTTAGCGAAGTGGCCGATAAGCACCTCAGGATCAGTAATGATAAAGTCCTCTTTCCTGATTTTACTGCTAACCCAATAGGTGTATTTAAGGCCTGATAATTGCATTTTATTTTTAAAGTAGTTCCGGTTATTAAATTGGCGGGGATTTTTGTGCTTAATAATGAGTGGTTTAATTGTTAAATAATTTATAATGAAACTACTGCTTTGTTGAATTGTTAGTGTATTTTAGTACTCAAAGTTGCTAATTTTCGATTATGATATATTCAGCTTAATTCTTAAAATTACACATGAACAAAAACTACTATGCCATCATCATGGCAGGCGGAATAGGTAGCCGTTTTTGGCCTATAAGCCGCACATCGCATCCTAAACAATTCATTGATATTCTTGGAACCGGAAAAACCCTAATTCAAAATACTTACGAACGCTTTTTGAAAGTTTGTCCTAAAGAAAATATTTACGTTGTAACGAACGAAAATTATACCAAACTTGTGAAAACGCAGCTTCCGGATATGGAAGACCAGCAAATACTTACCGAGCCGGTTATGCGTAATACCGCCCCTTGCGTAGCTTATGGATGTTTTAAAATAGAAAGCCTCAACCCTGATGCCGCAATTGTTGTAGCCCCTTCGGATCAGCAGATATTAGATGAAGACGCTTTTGTAACGGCCATCATTAAATCGTTAGAGACTGCCACCTCCAATAATTGCCTTGTAACTTTGGGCATCAAGCCATCGAGGCCAGATACCGGCTATGGTTATATTCAATACACCGATAATACCATAAATTCAGACTTCCACAAGGTGAAAACCTTTACTGAAAAGCCAACGCTTGATATAGCAAAAACTTTTATCCAAAGCGGCGATTTTTTATGGAATGCCGGTATTTTCGTATGGTCGGCCAAAGAAATTGTGAAAGCTTTTGATTCCTTTTTGCCCGAAATGCACGAAATTTTTGCTGATGCCAGGCCGGTTTATAATACAGATGCCGAAAAAAACCATATACACAAAGCTTATCAGCAATGTGTTAATATATCCATTGACTATGGGATTATGGAAAAAGCCAATAATGTTTATGTATTGCCATCAGAATTTGGCTGGAGCGACCTTGGCACCTGGGCATCTATTTACGACCTGGCCGAAAAGGATTACGTAGGTAATGCTGTTATCCCTTCAGAAAAGGTGATCATGTACGATTCATCAAACTGTATGGTAAATGTACCTGGCGAAAAACTGGTGATTTTAAAGGGTCTGCATGATTTCATCGTAGTTGAATCCAATAATACCCTGATGATTTGCCCGCGCGACGAAGAGCAGAATGTGAAACAGATAGTTTCCGATGTGAAGAGCAAGTTTGGGGCGAAGTATATTTAGGTTGCAAATGTGCAGATTTCAGATGTGCAGATTTCAAATGATAAGATAATAGCTTGTTAAGCTAACAGGGTCCGGTTTCAAAAGAAGCCGGACCCTGTTTTTATCATCTGAAATTTAAAAAAATTTGCACATCTGAAATCTGCAATTACAGGGCGGGAGGGGCCAGCGTTCCTGCTGCTACGGTTTCATTGGTGGCTTCGTCAACCAAAATTAATGAGCCGGTAATACGGTTTTTGCGATATTCATCAAAAACAAGTGGCTGAGTGGTACGCAGGCGTACACGGGCCATCTCGTTCATTTTAATATCCCCGGCATTTTCAAGCTTTTCCATGGTGTTAATGTCCAGCTTGTAATAAACTTCCTTTATAATGGCCATCACCTCGCGGGTTGTATTTTTAAGGTGATATTTAGCTCCCGGACGCGGGCCCCGGGTCCCCATCCAGCAAAGCATCACCTCCAAATCCTGGCTTACAAATGGTTCGCTTTCGTCTTTAACAATCATATCGCCACGGCTTACATCAATGTCATCCTCTAAAGTAATAGACACCGACATTGGCGCAAAAGCTTCTTCAACCGGCCCCGAAAATGTATCGATTGATTTAATAGTCGATGTTAGTCCCGAAGGCAATACCGTTATTTTATCGCCTGGTTTAAATATACCACCGGCAATACGGCCTGCATAGCCGCGGTAGTCATGATATTCGGCAGCATGCGGGCGAATCACGGTTTGTACCGGGAAACGGGCATCGGCATGGTTTTCATCGCTTGCAATATGAATGGTTTCTAAAGTGTGCAACAAACTTTCACCTTTGTACCACGGCATGTTAACAGAATCGTTAACTACGTTGTCGCCTTCAAGTGCGCTGATAGGCACAAAACGGATATCATTAACATCTATTTTGGCAGCAAAAGCTTTGTATTGCTCAACTACATTATTAAATACCTCTTCAGAGTAATCAACCAAATCCATTTTGTTGATGCAAACGATGATATGAGGTATTTTTAACAACGACGCGATAAACGAGTGACGGCAGGTTTGTTCAACAACTCCTTTGCGGGCATCAATAAGTACCAAGGCTAAGTTAGCGGTTGAGGCCCCGGTAACCATGTTACGGGTGTATTGGATGTGCCCGGGGGTATCGGCGATAATAAATTTACGTTTTGGTGTGGCAAAATAGCGGTAAGCTACGTCAATAGTGATGCCTTGTTCCCTTTCAGATCGCAGACCATCAGTAAGAAGCGAAAGATCCACATGCTGTAAGCCTTTCCTTTCGCTCGATTGTTTTACGGCCTCCATCTGATCTTCAAAAATAGATTTGGAGTCGTATAGTAACCGCCCTATGAGGGTACTTTTCCCATCATCTACACTGCCGGCTGTTGTAAAACGTAATAGTTCCATAATAATGAGGTACGTGTGGCCTGTTGCCAGGTTGGCGTAGTATATTGTTGGCCAAAAAGCCTGTTAATTCAATTTAAAAATAACCTTGTTTTTTCCTGTCTTCCATTGATGTATCCGAGCGCTTGTCGTCGCTGCGGTTACCGCGTTCGGTGCTGCGCGTGGCCGATACCTCGGCAACAATCTTCTCCAGCGTATCTGCGTCCGATTCAATACCGCCGGTAATGGTGATATCGCCCAGGGTACGGAAACGCATTAGCTTGTTTTCTACAAATTCGCCATCGCGTAATGATAAAAACTCCGATGCAGGCAGCCAGGTACCGTCGCGGTAAACGGCGTTACGGTTATGTGCAAAGTACAGCGACGGGATAGCAATGTTTTCCTGCAGAATGTAATTCCATATATCCATTTCCGTCCAGTTACTAATCGGGAATACCCTGAAATGTTCGCCCATGCGTTTACGGCCGTTAAAAATATTCCACAGTTCGGGCCGTTGATTTTTAGGGTCCCATTGGCCAAACTCATCGCGATGCGAAAAGAAGCGTTCTTTTGAACGGGCTTTTTCCTCATCGCGGCGTGCGCCGCCAATAGCCGCATCAATTTTATGATGCTCAATGGTATCTAATAACGATACGATTTGCAATTCGTTCCGGCTGGCGTTAATACCGCTTTCTTCAACTGCGCGGCCTTTGTTTATGGCTTCCTGTACCGATCCTACAATCAGTTGTACACCAAGTTTTTCAACCAGTTGGTCCCTGAACTCCATAGTCTCGGGGAAATTATGCCCGGTATCAATGTGGATAAGCGGCATTGGTATTTTGGCCGGCCAAAAAGCCTTTTGGGCCAGGTGAGTAACAACAATGGAGTCTTTACCGCCCGAAAACAGTATTGCAGGACGATCAAACTGGGCAACCACTTCGCGTATCACGTAAATGGCTTCAGATTCCAATTCCTGCAGATGGGTAAGATAATATTTGTGCATGCTAATTTAAAAAACCCGCTAAATCCACCTAAATAGTAGTACTTAGCATTTAAACTGCAATATTAGCAAATTTATACTAATGTTGAGGGTATTAAATGGATTTTGACCAAGCTATATAATGGAGGGGCAGGCGATTGGATTTTAAGAGACATTTTCCACCGCCTCAACCATTTTTTTGGTCAGGTTTGGTGCTCCGGCATCAAACCAAATAAACTGTTGATCCTTACGAAACCAGGTAAGTTGTCTTTTGGCAAATCGCCTGGTATTTTGCTTAATCATTTCAACTGCTTTATCAAGTGTTGTGGCACCGTCCATATAATCAAAAATCTCAGCGTAGCCTACCGTATTCAAGGCGTTTAAATGGCGGTAGGGGAGTAATGAAGTCGCCTCTGCTAACAAACCGTGCTGCATCATTATATCAACCCGGTGGTTAATGCGGCGATATAACACTTCTCGCGGCATGTTAAGGGCCAGCTTGATGATGTGGAACGGGCGCTTGTTAACCGTTGCCTGGCGATAAGACGAAATGGGATTGCCGGTGCTTTCAAAAACTTCCAGCGCCCTGATGATGCGTTGCGGGTTGCGTAGGTCAACCTGGTTATAGTAAACAGGATCGGCCAGTTTTAACTTTTCGTGCAAATAATTTAGTCCTTTTTCTTCCAGCTCAAGATTTAATTTTTCGCGGATAGCCGGATCGGCCGTTGGCAAATCATCAAAGCCTTCACAAATAGCTTTGATGTACAGGCCAGAGCCACCTGCCAAAACGACATAGTCGTGCTTTTTAAAAAGGTCGTCAAGTAACTCCAAGCATTCACTCTCAAAATCACCCACCGAAAATGGCTCGGTTATAGAATGGGAATCGATAAAATAGTGTTTTACCTGGGCCAGTTCATTGGCGTCGGGTTTGGCGGTACCAATACTCATTTCCCTGAAAAACTGCCTTGAATCGGCCGATACCACCACAGTATTGAAACGTTTTGCCACCTCAATAGCCGCCGCCGTTTTACCAACCGCTGTAGGGCCGGCAATTACAATTAGGGTTTTGGTTTTTGGGAAGTTCATAGTTCATTGATCATAGTTCATGGTTCATTGATCATGGTTAAAAAACATTTCCGTTTTATAGATCTGGCCATGAACTATGAACCATCAACCATAAACCCTATTGTTTGTTATGACGATTAACCATGATCAATAAACCATGATCTGCGAAGCAATTAATAATCATCACCACCGCGATGTGGTTTGTCATCTTCGTCGAAGCCTTCGTCATCGGCAAATTCGTTGCCAAATTCATCGTCTTCTTCGTCCTCTGCTGCTTTTTCTTCAGGAAGGTCGGCGTCAATGTCGGTTACTTCCGAAAAATCTTCGGCATCTTCCGGGTTATAGGCCATTTCATTTAAAAAGTCAAAATCTTCATCAGGAGCAGCAGCTGTTGCAGCCGGCGTAAATACATTGCCAAATTGCTTTGGCGCTTCGCCTACTGATTTTATAACTGCGGGGTATGTAGTGCCCGGTGTTTCGTCGAGAATGATTTTCATTAGTTCGACATGAAAATCAAAAGGGCGATCGAAGTTAAATGTATAATAAAATTTTTGATGCGGATCGTCAATAAAGCTCAGGAGCTTTACATTGGTCATGAGCGAGATGCCACGATCTTTTCTTTTTTGATTTGGCAAATAGGTAATTTCTTCGCCTTTCATCCATTGATCGTTACTGATATAAAAAGACGATGGGAATTCGGGATTATAACCGGTTGACTGGTGTATTGCGCGGTGTAAATCTTCGAATGTTTGATTCGATTTTACATCAATTTCACGCATCACATCATCATAATCTTCGAAAGTAACCCTGAACCTGTATAGTGCCATTTTGTTAGTAAATTTTTAATGGGGACAAAAATAGTGTTTTAATTCAATTTCAGCTTGCCACAACTTTTAAGCCAATTTCTAAACCTTTGGCAATTGTGTAGTTGATGGCAGCTTCCCGTTCGTTCGGAATTTCGCCTTCCAGTATAGCTTCGCGGATCTGGTTTTTGATTATTCCTACCTCGCGGCCTTCTTTTATACCAAAAAGCTCCATAATATCCAGCCCGGTAACCGGCGGTTGCCAGTTTCTGATACTGTCGCGCTCTTCAACATCTTTTAATTTTTGTTGAACAAGCTCAAAATTGTTACGGTATTTTTTAACCTTGTATTCGTTTTTTGTAGTAATGTCTGCTTTACACAACAACATCAGGCCCTCAATGTCATCTCCCGCCTCAAAAAGCAAGCGCCGCACTGCCGAATCTGTCACAATAGATTGTGACAAAACTATGGGCCTTAAATGCAGCTGTACCAGTTTTTGCACCTGCTTCATTTTTTCGTTAAGCGGCAGCTTTAACTGGGCAAATATTTTAGGCACCATACGCGCGCCGCGGTCTTCATGACCGTGAAATGTCCAGCCGTGGCCGGGTTCAAAGCGCTTGGTGGCGGGCTTGGCAATATCGTGCAAAATAGCCGCCCAGCGCAGCCAAAGATCGTTGGTGGTTTCGCAAATGTTATCCAGTACCTGCAGGGTATGGTAAAAATTATCCTTGTGGCCTTTACCGTCAATATAATCAACGCCGTAAAGGCCGGCCATCAGCGGGAATATTTTATGCAGCAAGCCGGTATCAAACAAATAATTGAAACCAATGGAAGGAACTTTCGACAGTATGATCTTATTCAGCTCATCGGTTATACGCTCCTGCGATATAATGCTGATCCTATCTACATTGTTTTTTATGGCGGTAACGGCCTCGTCGTCTATCCTGAAATTAAGCTGCGATGCAAACCTGATGGCACGCATCATGCGCAGGGGATCGTCAGAGAAAGTTTCAACCGGGTTCAGCGGTGTGCGGATCAGTTTGTTTTGCAAATCGGTAATGCCGCCAAATGGGTCAAGCAGTTGGCCAAAAGTTTCCGGGTTAAGGGATATGGCCAATGCGTTAATGGTAAGGTCGCGGCGTTTTTGATCGTCTTCCAGCGTACCGTTTTCAACAATAGGCTTGCGCGAGTCGCGGCGGTACGATTCTTTACGGGCGCCCACAAACTCAATCTCCAGGTCTTGGTATTTGAGCGATGCAGTGCCAAAATTTTTATAAACAGCAACTTTTACCTTCAGCTTAGCGCCTACGGCCTCGGCAAATTCAATCCCGTTGCCTATAATTACAATATCAATATCTTTTGACGGGCGATCTAAAAAAATATCGCGCACAAAGCCGCCAATAGCATACACCTGAACATTATGCTGCGCAGCAAGTTTTGAAATAACAGAAAATACAGGATGCCGCAGGTGATCTTTCATAGTGTAATAAAATTCTTATCGGCCATCGCAATGACAGTGTTTTGTTTAGATGGCCGGTAAGTAAACACAAAGGTAATGCTAAAATCTAAACTCTAAATTTTAAACGTTAAAAGCTGCAGGGCAAACGCACCTAAAGTGGGTTAACATAACTTAACATATTTCAGATGTTTATTTTATATCTATCTTGTAATCAGTGTTTTGTATTTTTGCATGGTTAACATGAAAACTGATGTATAGTGTAATTCAGGCGCATCAAAATATTTGTGCCTGTTTAGCCTCATCGCAATTTGAAAACACATAATTCCTGATTTTTGAAAAATGATCATTTTGCGGCATTAACATTATCTTTGCGCTGTTGCCATACATACAACTTATAACTCATAACATACAACTTTCCCATGCCTACTCTCCGTCAGCTTTTTTTGGCTAATAACGCGCAAACTACCAACTTTCCTTTAATGCTGGAGTTTGAGCGCGCCGAGGGTATTTATATGTACGATGCATCGGGCAGGGCGTTTATTGACCTGATATCGGGCATTGGCGTAAGCAGCCTTGGGCATGGTAACCCTTATGTAAAAGAGGCCATTAAGCAGCAGGTTGATAAATACATGCACCTGATGGTTTACGGCGAATTTGTGCAAACACCGCAGGTAATGTTTGCACAGAAACTTGCATCGTTGTTGCCGGATAATTTGCAATCGGTTTATTTTACCAATTCGGGTACCGAGGCGGTGGAGGGCGCGTTGAAGTTAGCTAAACGATTTAGCGGCAGGCAACAGATCATCGCCTGCCACAACTCGTACCATGGCAGTACCCATGGCGCTTTAAGCGTAATGGGTAACGAGGAGTTTAAGCAAGCCTATCGCCCGTTACTACCCGGGGTAGGGTTCATCAACTTTAACAACACCGATGACCTGCAATTGATAACCGACCAAACCGCATGCGTTATCATAGAAACCGTGCAGGGCGAGGCCGGAGTGCGGGTACCTGACATCGCCTATATGCAAGCTTTGCGTAAGCGGTGTGATGAAACGGGTGCGTTATTAATTTTGGATGAAATTCAGGCGGCATTTGGCCGTACCGGGAAGTTGTTTGCTTTTGAGCACTTTGGTATAGCACCCGATATTTTGTTGCTGGCCAAGGCGCTGGGCGGTGGTATGCCGATAGGGGCATTTATAGCATCAACCCAAATTATGGGTGCGTTAAAGGATAATCCCATACTTGGCCACATAACCACGTTTGGGGGCCACCCGGTATGCTGCGCGGCGGGCTTAGCAGCATTGGAGGTATTGATTAATGACAACCTTATACCTGGTGTAGCCCAAAAAGAGGCTTTGTTCCGGCAACTACTGGTACACCCTGCTATTAAAGCGGTGCGCGGTAAAGGCTTGATGCTGGCCGTTGAACTGGAAAATTTCGACCTGAACAAGAGAATAATAGACCGCTGTATTGAAAACGGTGTAATAACCGATTGGTTTTTACATTGCAGCAACTCCATGCGGCTTGCGCCGCCGCTCATTATCCAACCCCAGGAGATAGAGCAGGCCTGCGCGGTGATCATCGAAGCAATAGGATACTACACCCTATAATTTGACAAAATTTTGCAGAGATAGCGTCCGAAATTATCTTAATAACCGGGTTTGCAGGTGCTGTTATGTAACTTTTACGGTATCTGTATTAAATAATATCTCATAATATTTATTTTTAGTTAAACTGGTATGGTTTATGCAACTATCACATAACCGTAGTAGAAAGTGTCTTAGTGGCCTTTAATCAGAAGAATTTGCATACAAATGCACTTTTTTGTGGTCGTTTGACTAAACAAGTGCCTCCATATTGCTGTTTACTTATACAACTACGGGTTTTAATATTTCTATCGAATTATGAAAATCGCTTATATATCAACTTACCCGCCCCGCGAGTGCGGCTTAGCCACATTCAATTACAATTTAATGTGCGCTATCAGTGCTAATTATCCTGAACGCAAATCATTATTGCAAGGTGGTTTTGTAGTAGCGCTTAATGACTCTGAAGACCTGCATGAGTACGAATACCCGGATGAAGTAAAATATGTTATTCGCCAAAACCATCAAAAGGACTATATCCGCGCGGCCAATTACATTAACACCAGTGCCGCTGATGTTTGTATTATGGAACATGAATTTGGTATTTATGGTGGCGAGAGCGGTATTTACATATTGCCATTGATAAACAGGCTGGAAAAACCACTGATATCAATATTACACACTATATTAAAAGACCCCAGCTACGTGCAGCGCATTATCATCCGCGAAATTGCAGAACAATCATCAAAGATTATCGTGATGAGCCAGCGTGCGGTGGAATTTTTAACCACTATTTATGAAATTCCTGCTGATAAGATCCAGATTATAGAGCACGGTGTACCTGATGTTGAAGCTTCTGAAGAAAATTCCGTAAAAACGTTAAGCTCGTTTAAAAATCACCAGGTGATGCTTACTTTCGGACTGATCAGCCGTAATAAGGGATTGGAAACCGTAGTAAGAGCTTTGCCCAAAATTGTTGAAAAGCATCCCGACGTAATGTATGTTGTATTAGGTAACACTCACCCGGGCGTTATAAAAAATTCGGGAGAGGAGTACCGCGATCACCTGAAATCGTTGGCTGCGCAACTGGGGGTATCTAAAAACCTATCGTTCATTAATAAATTTGTATCTGAACAGGAGCTGGTGGATTACCTTACGGCCTGCGATATTTACGTAACCCCCTACCTTAACGAGGCTCAAATTACCAGTGGTACCTTATCTTATGCCGTTGGCGCGGGTGCCGCAGTTGTTTCAACACCTTACTGGCATGCTACCGAATTGTTGGCCGATGGCCGCGGCAGACTGTTCGACTTTAAAAATTCTGATGCCCTTGCCGATACGGTAATTGAACTGCTTGATCAGGACAGGGTTTTAAAGGAATTGAAAGAAAATGCCTACCAATACGGCCTGCACCTGCGATGGCCGGTAGTTGGGGGCGAATTTATAAAAGCTGCCAAGGAGGCTATTTTACGGTTTGATTTTAGTGATAAGATATTAAAAAACAGCATTGTTGACCCCGAGGTATTACCAAAATTCAGCCTGACACATGTTTTGCGGCTAACTGACGATACGGGGATTGTTCAACACGCCAAATATGGCATTCCTAATTTAAAAGAGGGTTACTGCCTGGATGATAACGCCCGCGCGCTTATCATGGCCCTGATGGCTTACCAGCGCAGCGGCAGCAAGGAGGCCTTTGAATTGCTGCCTATTTACCTGAGCTATATTCACTATATGCAAACAGACGATGGTAACTTCCGCAACTTTTTGAGTTTTGACAGGCGTTACCTGGATGAAGTTGGATCGGAAGATTCATTTGGTCGCACCATCTGGTCGTTAGGGCATTTGATTGGGTGCGCTGCCAGTAATTCATACAGGGAGTTTGCCTTAGAGATTTTTCATAAATCGGTACCCCATTTTGCAAGTTTGAAACATTTGAGAGGAATAGGCAACACCATTATTGGGATAAGCCTTTACCTGCAGGCGATACCTACAGATGATGGTATGATTAAAATACTAAACGATTTGACCCAACCACTGATCGATGCATTTGAAAAAACACAATCGGATGATTGGCAATGGTTTGAAGATAAGATGACTTATGACAACGCGATACTTCCGCTGGCCTTATTACATTCCTGCGAAATAACCGGGAACGAGGATGCCAAACGGATTGCCCTGGCTTCGATGGCGTTTTTAGATAAGCTGACTTTATCAAATGGTTATTTAAGCCCTGTTGGCAACGATGGCTGGTACCACCGCGGGGGTGCCAACCCGATATTTGATCAGCAGGCTATCGAAACCATGGCCATGGTACTGATGCACTTTCAGGCTTACCACATTTTCAGGGTGCCACAGTATGTGGAGAAAATGTTTCTGTGCTACAAATGGTTCCTGGGCGAAAATACCCTGCGTGCCCCGCTTTACGACCACGAAACCAAAGGTTGTTGCGATGGCTTGTTGCCTGGCGGCATTAACCGCAACCAGGGCGCCGAAAGTACGCTGGCTTACCTGATTTCGCATTTGACGGTATTGAAGGCTTTTGAGCTGGAATACGAGTACAATAAATACGGTCAGAAACTGGAAATTTGCTAAATGAAGGTAGCTGTTTTAGCCCCCGTAGCTTGGCGTACACCACCCCGGCATTACGGTCCGTGGGAACAAATTGCATCTAACATTGCCGAAGGCCTGGTACAACTGGGTATTGAGGTAACGCTCTTTGCTACCGGCGATTCGACAACTACCGGTAAACTGGATGCAATTTGTGATACAGGATACGAAGAAGACCGAAGCCAGGATGCCAAAGTGTTGGAATGTTTGCACATTAGCAACCTGATGGAGAAAGCAGCTGAGTTTGATATTATTCATAATAATTTCGATTTTTTGCCGCTCACTTATTCCGGGCTCATTAAAACGCCTGTTATCACCACTATACATGGCTTTTCGTCGCAGAAGATTATCCCGGTTTATAAAAAATATAATGATAGGGGGTATTATGTATCCATCAGTAATTCAGATCGAAGCCCCCAGCTGGATTACCTGGCTACTGTTTACAACGGTTTGGATACCCGCGATTTTGAGTTTTATAAACAGCCGGAAGATTACCTTTTGTACTTTGGTCGCATCCATCCCGATAAAGGCACTGCCGAAGCCATTGATATAGCCCAAAAAAGTAAACGGAAGCTGTTAATTGCAGGTATTATACAGGATGGGAATTACTACCGTGAACGAGTTGAACCTTTTTTATCAGATCAAATAAAATATATTGGCCATGCCGGACCTGATGAGCGGAAAAAATTGTTAGGCAACGCTATAGCCTTGCTGCACCCCATCAGGTTTAATGAGCCCTTTGGTATGAGCGTAGCCGAAGCCATGCTTTGCGGAACGCCGGTAATAGCCTTTAACAAAGGATCGATGCCGGAATTGATTAAAGATGCCCAAACCGGATTTTTGGTAGATAGTGTTGATGAGGCTGTTGAGGCTGTGTGCAGGTTAGCCGAAATTAACAGAATTAATTGCTGTAACTGGGCGGTTTCGCAATTTTCGAGGGATAAAATGGTTGAAGACTATTTAAAACTATATAAGAAGATACTGGATAGATAACTGAGAGTAATCACATAAAGAAGCCTATGCGGTTCTTTAAGCACCACACAACACCGAAAAGGCATCAGCTTCTTGCCCGAAGCTATCAGCCGGCATCCCTTATCAATTCGTTTTCCTGGGACGAATTGCCTGGTTCCGGCTGATTGGCATAATCACTTAGCGGCCTTATTTTGGTTTCGCCAAGCAGCGGGTAAGCGTTTTCAGTAATTTCTTCCTGCTGTTGTGGTAAAACCTCGTTTGCGCGGGCATAGCTATAGCCTAACCTTTTGTTTTCTTCCTCAATAAAATTAAACAAATCGCCAAGGCACGAATAAACCGACTGCAAATATTTATAGTTGGTTGATGTAAGGCTTTTGCCTACATCTTCGGGGCCTTTGCCCGGCTCACAAAAATTAAGTTTGGTAATAATACCATTAATCAGCTCAACTTCAAATTTGCCCTCATTGTGCCAGGTTAAGCTGTTTTTTATTTCTCTGAAATGATCCATGGCTTTATAAGTTTTTTATCATATAATAATTTGTAACGTTCATTATACCAATTAAATATACTAAATTATTTATATTCAATGGACATGCCAGACTCCTTTTTTTTCAAATCTTTTTAATAACCTGTTGTATTAATTCGCAACGGCTCTTTTTGCATATGAACCACAGAGAAACAGGAATGGAGCGCCAAATAATTCGCTTATTATTTAGGACGGTTTGTCGTTTATTGGAGGCCAATAAAATGACGAACAAGCAGATTTATGGGGCAGTTTATACAGCTTCAATAAACATTTTATAAAAATGACCTGGCGGTAGTGCAGAGAAACTTAGGAAGTTTCAAAAACTTAATAAGTTTGGCGGACACCTGAATTAATTATTTCCATAACTTGCTGTTAATTAACCTGCAGCAATGGCAAAGCATAAATTAGGTAACCCGGTATTTATAGCCGCGGTTTTGTTGCTAATTGTAAACGATTGGTACTTTAAACAAACGTTTCATAACGATTTAACAGGCAAACTTTCTGATTTTGCAGGCTTGTTTGCGTTGCCATTTTTGTTGAGTGCTTTATTTCCGCGGAAAATAAAGCTGGTTTACTTTTTTACATTACTGTTTTTTATAGTTTGGAAATCGCCTTTAATGCAGCCTGTTATCAATACATTAAATGGTGCCGGCGTGCCAATTCACCGCACAATTGATTATACCGATTATATAGCACTGCTCATTTTGCCTGTGTCTTTTTATCAGTTTAACAAGCAGGCAGAATATCACTTCAAACCGGTAATCCTTAATATGTTGATGGTATGTTCTTTA
Organism: Mucilaginibacter sediminis; assembly: GCF_051903035.1. Taxonomy (NCBI): domain Bacteria; kingdom Pseudomonadati; phylum Bacteroidota; class Sphingobacteriia; order Sphingobacteriales; family Sphingobacteriaceae; genus Mucilaginibacter; species Mucilaginibacter sediminis. The sequence continues at coordinate 3,325,400 of NZ_CP170602.1, read as the reverse complement.
GTATCTTTCATAGCTACCACCATGCCTCCGGGTACTTATATGAGGTTTAATAATATCAATAAAGTATACACCTTCAATTTTTCTAAGCGTGAACTGGTTTCCAGGATTAATGCCCTGCAACTTAATTACGTTCATGATTTTAATAAATACGTTCAGGACAATAATAAACACAGTTACGGCGCGCTTTACAAAGATACTGCAAGGGTTGATTTTGACAGCAGGAGCAATATTTTCTATTACAGTTCGTCGTTGATCAAAAACAAAAGAGATACGTTAGCCATGCTTATTGATTATGAGCGGGTAAAAGACGCTGATACCATAGTATTAAAAACGATGTATGCCAACCTGAACATCAGCGGTAACAATAACACATCGCAGCTAAAACTCCTGAGCCTTAATAATTACGTCCGTAAATCAGAAAAAGGCGACCACAAGGAACTTGCTATTGGTATTTTTGAAAAGCTTGCGCTTAAAAAAATCAGCGCCAGCTGGCGATAGGGGTTATTGCTAATCAAAAAATGCCTTAAAGGAATTGATGGTTATCTTTTCGTCGGCCGATTCCATGTAGTAAGCAGGTACAGTATTGTATAATGATGCCCAGCCGGTGAAAGTACTTGGGGGGCCAAAAATATAGTCACATTCGGCAAGTAAATATAAGTCGACGATTGCCGGTCGTTCGGCAATTACGGTTTTGAAACCGCTAAACTCATTAGCGTCCAGCTTTTCCTGCGAGCATATGATAAACACGCATTGTTTGCCTGCAAAAAGCTGCTCTGCCTGGCCCATTTTGTTAATATATACCTCGTTGCTGTAAAACCATTTGCCACCATTAAAATCAATATAATCGCCACGCCTGATGTGTACACCAATCAGGATATCGCCCATGTTTCGTGCACGGTTAACTTCCTGTTGTATTGCATCCCTGAATTCCTGTTTGGGCGAAAATAGATTTTTAATTTGCGGCAGGTATTTTTTTAAATTAACGTAATCGCGGTAAACCCAGCCTTCGGGTATCACAACCTGGTGCTGTGCCAATTTAACAAATTCGGGACTGTTGATATCGTATTGCGAAAGCTTCAGATCGTTTTCGGCAATTGAGTGAAAGATGATGCCCGGCAGTTTAATCCTGAATTTTGAAGCGAGCGTATGAAGCTTATTTAAAATTTTGTTTATTGCTTTTTGCTTTATTCCGGGCCTTGTAAACGTAACCCCAAGCACGTCATCGCCGGCAGGGCTAAACCAACTGTAATACTCCGGGAAACATGTTACAAGCAATGGATAACTATAAGCCTTACTGTTGGCTATAAAGTATGACAGAAAGTGCAGCCTGTTGGCCAGCTGGCCATTTATCCGTTTAATAATAACCACCTGATGACGCTTTATTTAAGTGGTTAAATTAATATTATTTAAGCTGATAACAAAAGCGGCGTTATTCGCTTTGATCGTTCTTCAATTTATCCAGTAACTCCTGCAGGCCAACCTCTGCAAAGGCGGTTGATGAATCGGACACACCATAAGGTATTATCAGTTTTTCATTATGAATTATCGCCCCGCATGAATATAGTACATTGGGTACATAGCCTTCGCGTTCATCGCTGTTGGGGATAAGCAAGGGCTCGCGCAGGCGGCCAATTTCGATGGCAGGGTCATCCAGTTTTAATAAGCTTGCACCCAGTACATAGCGGCGCATAGGGCCTACACCGTGGGTTATCATCAGCCAGCCATCTTTGGTTTCAATCGGCGATCCGCAGTTGCCTATCTGTACAAACTCCCAGCTAAAGCGGGGTTGCTGCAGCATAATTGGTTTTTCCCAAATATTAATCTTATCGGCGTACATGATATAGTTATTACAACCATCAATACGCGAAATCATTACAAACTTGCCATTCACCTTACGCGGAAACAACGCCAGGTTTTTATTTTGGGCCCCCGCACCATATAATGGCATTATTTTAAAATTATAAAAATCGGTGGTTTGTAACAGTTTCGGCATAATAAGCGCCCCGTCATATGCCGTATAAGTTGCATAATAAACCGAAGTATCGTCGTCGTTTCTGAACTGTACAAAACGGGCATCCTCAATACCTTTGCGCTCATACTCTGATATAGGGAATATCACCCTGTCGGAGATATCTGTATCCAGCGAAAAAACTATTTCGTAGTACGAGTCGGCCAGCCACAATACTTTGTCGTACTCCAGTTTCTTCATATCGCTTTCCTGCAGTTTTTGCGAATCGATAATGATGCGGCGCAGGTTGGCGTATTCAAAATGGTGATCCAGCTTGGATTCCAGTTCGTGTAAAATATCAATATTGATCTGCGTGACGGCGGCTTTATCAAAAAACAGCTTTTTATTGTATACCGCGTTCCTTACAATTTCGGCTTCGTCAATATAACTGCCGGCAGGTAAAATGGTGATGTTGTTATATTTATCTATCATCCCTCTGCGAAAGGTAATGGACGAGATATGCCCTTCGCCCACGGCCCTGAAACTAATAATTACCCTGCGCTGCCCATCTTCCAACTCGGTTTGGTCGGGATCTTCCACGATAGACGGATTGAAAAAAGCAGCCGATTCAATAGAATACTCATGGGTAAAATAGGAGCCTATAAGCAGCTTGCGGTTAATAGTTAATGTATCGTAATCGATATTTAACTCTAAAAAAAGCGGCTTTAATTTGCTGCAGTGCCGGTTTAAAACCCTGGTTATATTACGGTGCCGTTTGGAGTATTCCTGCAATAGCGGCGACACAATGCCGAAGGCTACCTCTTCGCTTATTTGCATAACGCGTTCAATTACTTCTTTTGCACGATCGTTCCCATTGAAAAAAAATCTGGCAATAACGCGTTTAGGATCGGGGTTAACTCTTATTGGTTTTCGTTCGATGGAAAGTCTCATATATACAATAGTAGTATTTATTTGGTAACACCATTAAGCAGAAATTGATTTAGCTATTTTTCAAAAAGAGAATCAAGGGTTAAGAATTAAAACAAATTTTCATTGATAGGCCTGAATGTAAATTTTTTGTCTTGATTCCTGATTCTTGGCTCTTGACTCTAAAATCTCGTAACTTGCACACTTATGAATGTTTTGATTGTTGAAGACGAAAAGGGCTTAGCCCTTGAGGTTGACGAATTTTTAAGTCACGAAGGGTTCACTGTTGAGCACGCCCGCACTAAAAAATCGGCCGAAGAAAAGATCTTTGTTAATAATTACGATTTTATCCTGCTTGATCTCGGACTGCCCGATGGCGACGGTTTCGACCTGTTAAAAATGCTGAAAGGGCTTGACAAGCGCGATGATGCTGTTATTATCCTAACCGCCCGTGGAGCGGTTGACGACAGGGTATCGGGCCTGGAGCAAGGCGCAGACGATTACCTGGCCAAACCGTTCTCATTAAACGAGTTGCTGGCCCGGATGCACGCCATTACCCGACGAAAACATAGGCTGGAGAGTAACGACATTAATATAAAAGGCCTTAAAATAAATATTCAAAACCGCACGGTAATGTTTAACGATGAACGTATAAACCTCACCAAAAAGGAATTTGAGATTTTGAATTATTTAGTGCTCAATAAAAACAGGGTGATATCCCGTACCAATCTTACCGAACATGTTTGGGGCGATGTACTTGAAATAAACAGCGACTCGAATTTTGTTGATGTACACGTAAAAAACCTGCGCAAAAAGCTGTCGCAATACATCTCTATCGATTGGTTTGAGACGGTACGGAGTATAGGTTACCGCGTGAATATTTAAACAAACCGCCAATGAAACTGCAGGTAAAACTGGCCCTGTATAATACTTTAACCAAGGTAGCTATCATCCTGTTTACAGGGTTGTTCATCCTGTTATCTATCGAGAAGATCTCTTATAACCATATTGAATTGCGGCTGCAGAATGATAAGCGGGAAATATTAAGAAGCCTGTCATCCAAAGAAATCAGCGGATATCTGAGCACTCAAAAAATTTATACCGATTATAACATTCTTAAGGAGGAGTTTATCTCTATTAAGCCTGTGAAATATGAACCCGTATTGGCCCCCAACGGCGGATTTACCACCGAGCGACGCGAAATTGACCGCAATATGCAGGATTACCGGGTGTTATCGCACCGTTTTAATCTTAAAAACCATACTTACATGCTGGAGGTTGGGGTGGCCATTGAATCGGTTGAGGAATTAAAATCCATCATTAAAAAATTCACCATTGTGGTGTTGATTATAGCATTGGTTTTAACCCTGTTAAGCGACCTTGTGTTCACCAAATTCCTGCTGGCGCCTTTTTACCAGATCATCGACCGGAAATTGATTAAGGTGAACGATCCGATGAATTTTGATTATGGAAAAATAAAGACCACTACGCAGGATTTTGAATTGCTGGATGACAGTATCAGTTCGCTTATGAAAAAGATCTCGAACCTTTTCATCCTCGAAAAACAATTTATTGCCAATGTATCGCATGAATTGCTTACGCCGATATCCATTATCAGTTCAAGGCTGGAGAATATTTTATTGCATGAGGAATTAAGCGAGGGCAGCGAAAATAAAATGCATGCCTCGTTAAAAACGCTTAACAGGCTTAAGTCTATCATCAATAGTTTGTTACTAATATCGAAAGTTGAAAACAACCAGTATGATAAAGCGGATATGGTAATGATTGCGGCCATAGTTATGGAAATACGGGAGGAACTGGAAGATCGTATTGAAGAAAAGCAGTTGAAGTTTACCAATAATCTCAAATACATTTATACCATACAGGGCAACCGGCCGCTTATGCATACGTTATTGTTTAACATTATTAATAATTCAATAAAATATAACAATCCGGGAGGTAGCATTACCATTTCTGATGAACTTAAAGATGGTATTTATACAATTATCATTGCCGATACTGGCGCCGGGATGGAAAAAAAGCAAATAGAAAGCGCCTTTAACCGTTTTGAAAAGCTGGATACCGATGAAAAAGAGAGTTATGGCTTAGGCCTGGCTATAGTTAAAAGTATTACCACCTTTCATGGTATTAAAATAAAAATAAACTCTGTAAAGGGCGAGGGCACATCGGTAATGTTGATATTTAATACACCTATACAGGTTCAATAACTTATATCATTTTATTTCGCTTAGCAAGGTAAGTTTTTAGCACGTTATGATAGCTTTCATTAATGTCAACGTCAACCAGATCAATGTGGTATTGGGCGCATTTAAGCTCAAGTTGGTGGCGATATTCGGTTAAGGCTGCTTTGTAGGCATCCCGTACTTTGCCGGGGTGCACCTTTACTTCGGCACCGCTTTCTATATCGATAAAATGATGTGGGCGGTTATCAAAGTTAAAGTCTACTTCTTTTTGCTTATCGCTAACGTTAAAAATAATTACTTCGTGTTTGCTGAACTTCAGGTGCTGAACTGCCGCGAACAAGGCTTGCACCTTATCGGGGTTAAGGCTATTTTCCAGCATATCGCTAAAAATGATCACCATCGAACGCTGATGAATCTCGTTGGCAACATGGTGCAATACCTGTGTTATGTTGGTAACTGTATTGGCTTTGGGATTATTATAAGCCTTCTCCAGTTCGGCGTATAAATGAAACAGGTGCGTTGTAGTTGATTTTGCCGAACTCAGCCAATCTACCTTGTCCGAAAAAAGGCAGAGCCCAAACGCATCTCTTTGTTTTTTAAATAAATGCATTAATGATGCAATGGCATAGATAGAAAACTGCAGCTTGCTGGTCCCTTTTTCGGGGAAGTTCATGGACGACGACGTATCCAGCAGCAGGTAGCAGCGCAGGTTGGTTTCTTCCTCAAATTGTTTTACAAACAGTTTATCGGTACGGGCCAGCAACTTCCAATCGATGTTTTTTACCGATTCGCCGTTGTTGTATAAGCGATGCTCGGCAAACTCGACCGAAAAGCCATGGAAAGGGCTTTGATGCAGGCCGGTTATAAAACCTTCAACTACCTGCCGGGCCAACAGTTCAAGGTTGGCTAACTGTCGTATTTGCTGATCGTCGTTTAATTTGGGCATAGGGCTAATATAGGGCATAAAAAAAGCGTTGCCAACATTAGCAACGCTTTTTAAAGTAAAATATGGTTGATTAAGTTATTGATAAACTTAATTTATGCCTGTAAGGATTAAGCTAATTGCTTAGCTAATTTATCAGTTAATACTGATTTTGGAACTGCACCAATTTGTTTATCCACTATTTCGCCATTTTTAAAGAACAATAAAGCAGGGATATTACGGATACCGAATTTTACAGATATACCTGGGTTGTTGTCGACATCAACTTTACCAACAACAGCTCTGCCTTCGTATTCTTTTGCAATATCTTCAACTACCGGACCAACCATCCTACACGGACCGCACCATTCAGCCCAAAAGTCAATAAGTACGGGTTTGTCTGATTTCAGGACAAGTTCGTCAAAGTTTGCATCAGTTATTTCTAAAGCCATGATTTCTATTTTTTAAATTTTGTTGTACAAATATATACTATTCAAATAGCTTGCCACAAACCACACCTGACAATGTGACAATTATATTGATATAAGTTATCCACTTAACGCTGGCGTGACTGTAAGTTTTTAACAAGAGATCAAATCAAAATAGTTATTGGCAACTGATTATGCTCCGTGTTTTTTTCCCGGCCGCCTGCTTGTGTGAAAAATAGCATAAATAAATATCACATTGTTTTGAGGGTAAACCTTGTAAATAATTAAAAAAGGAAAATCATCTATTGTAGCCTCACGTAAGTTTTTGTTTTTATTGGGATATAACAGTGGATATTTACTAATGCGGTTTAATTTTCTTTCTACAGCCGTCTCAAAACGACTTCCCAATCCGGCCAATTGCTCTTCGTACCACAAATAGGCTTCAAGATATTCAACTTGCGCTTTAGGCAAATATTCAATATCGTATTCCACTATGATCGATGATTTCTCGCCCGCTTCTTAACTTCTTCCCAAGATATACCCTGTACCTTTCCGCTTTCATAATCATCTACACGAGCATTTATCTCGTTCAAAAAGTCTTCGTCTTCCCACAGATCAATATCCATCTTAATCTCACTTTCCACCATAGTATATATTGCCCTCACTTTTTTATCTTCAGCGAAGCGAATGTACTCCTGTAGTCTTTCTCTGATTACTTCCGTTTCCATAATAACGATTATGTTGTCAATCAAATTTAACTTATTAATTCAAATATTACAAGAGCCCTTACCCCAACAAAGGCTGCGTATTCGTAATGTTAAATATCCCTTCAATCAAATCATCGCTTGGGTTTACTTTAAAATTTTTGGATGATAGCTCCACATGCATGGCCTCTTCGCGGTTATTGATCTTGAAGCGTAGTTTGCAGTTTTTTACCGGGTATTTTTGGTTATTCTCGTCGATGATGTGTTGTATATCGTCAAGTAATTTACTGCTGAGCATGCTCACATCTATACAAACTGTTAATGATTTGGTGAGCTTATCGCGCATTTCGGATAGTAAATCCATCACCAGGATGCGCAGGTCCCAGTTGTCTTTCTGGCGGAATTTTTCTTCGATGGTGCCTTTAATGTGTAAAAAATAACCGTCCATCATCATGTTGCGGAATTTCACATAATCATCGCCAAACAAGGCAAACTCGTACGATTCATTGTAGTCCTCCAACACGAAGGTGCCAAAGGGTTTACCGGTTTTGGTTATTTTATGCTGAACACTGCTTACCAGCCCGCCTATCCGGATTTCGCCGCGTTTACGTAACTCGTTAAAAGCACCCATTATCTCTTCGCCACCTTCACCCGAGCGTGCTTTTTGCATCAGTTTCAAATCGCTGATGGTGCTGTTGCAAAAGCGGTCCAGTTCTACCTTATAGTTATCCAGCGGGTGGCCGGTGAGGTAAATTCCGATCACCGTTTTTTCGTATTTCAGCTTCTCTATCAATGGCCATTCTTCAGCCTCGGGCATGGCCGGTTCAGGTACATATGATGCTACCGAGCCACCAAATAGCGATGATTGTGAGCTGCTTTGCACATTCTGGTAATCATTGGCGTATTTGGTAAGGCGTTCAATACCAGTTAATACACCAACATCTGTTTTTGCAAAAAACTGGGCGCGGTTATAGCCAAACTCGTCAAAGGCGCCGCCGTAAACCAGGTTCTCGTATGATTTGCGGTTTACGCTACGGGTGTTCGACCGGCGGGCAAAGTCATAAACAGATACGTAAGGTCCGTTGGCAACTCGTTCCTCAATAATACTTTCAACCGCTTTATCTCCCACACCTTTAACGCCGGTTAATCCAAAGCGTACCTGGCCTTTTTTGTTCACAGCAAATGCCATGTCCGACTCGTTGATATCCGGGCCTAAAACCTCTACACCCATCCGGCGGCACTCCTCCATAAAAAAGGTGATCTTTTCCATGTTGTTCTGGTTGTTTAAAACCGCTGCCATGTACTCAGAAGGATAATGCGCTTTTAAATAAGCTGTTTGATAGGCTACGAAAGCATAACAGGTAGAGTGCGATTTATTGAAGGCGTACTGCGCAAAAGCCTTCCAGTCGGTCCATATTTTGGTCAGTTTATCTTTGGGGTGGCCTTTGGCCATGGCACCATCCATAAACTGGGCTTCCATCTTATTAAGTACCTCAATTTGCTTTTTACCCATCGCTTTACGCAAAACATCGGCATCGCCTTTACTAAAGCCGGCCAGTTTTTGCGATAAAAGCATCACCTGCTCCTGGTATACGGTAATACCATAGGTTTCGCCCAGGTATTCCTCCATGTCGGGTAAATCGAACACGATAGGTTCGCGGCCGTGTTTACGGGAAATAAAGTTGGGGATGTACTCAATCGGGCCTGGCCGGTACAGGGCGTTCATGGCAATTAAATCCTCAAACTTATCGGGCTTAAGCTCGCGCAGGTACATTTGCATACCATCACTTTCAAACTGGAAAGTACCATTGGTATCGCCACGCTGGTAAAGCTCATAAGTTTGCAAATCATCAAGCGGTATATAATCAATGTCGATGTGTACCCCATGATTTTGCCTGATCATCCGTAGCGCATCTTTAATAATGGTCAGGGTTTTCAGGCCCAAAAAGTCCATCTTAATTACACCTGCATCTTCAATTACACGGCCATCATATTGGGTAACCAACAGGTCGGAGTCTTTGGCAACGGCAACGGGTACAATATCAGTTAAATCATAAGGGGCAATGATGATGCCCGCCGCGTGTACGCCGGTATTACGCACCGAACCTTCCAGCTTGGCAGCTTCGCGCAGTACCTGGCTGCGCAAATCGTTGCCATTTAATATCTCTTTAAGCTCGGGTACCTGTTCAATAGCATCTTTTAGGGTAATGCCCAGTGTATCGGGTACCAGCTTTTTAATTAAGTTCATTTCGGATAGCGGCATATCCAATACGCGGCCCACATCCTGGATACTGGTACGGGCCGCCATCGAACCATAAGTGATGATCTGTGCCACCTGGTTTTTACCATACTTATCTACCACGTAATCAATAACCTTTTGGCGGCCGGCATCGTCAAAATCCGTGTCAATATCGGGCATCGATTTACGGTCGGGGTTCAGGAACCTTTCAAACAGGAGGTTGTACTTCATCGGGTCGATGTTGGTAATCCCGGTACAATAGGCCACCACCGATCCTGCTGCCGAACCACGGCCCGGGCCTATAAATACGCCCATATCCCGGCCCGCCTTTATAAAGTCGGCCACAATTAAAAAGTAGCCTGCAAAGCCCATTGTTCTGATGGTGAACAACTCAAAGTTAATGCGCTCTTCAGTTTCGGGCGATATATCGATGTAGCGTTCCTTGGCACCCATAAAGGTAAGGTGCTTCAGGTATTCCCATTGGTTCAGTGTATCGGCATCACCGGTATTGTGAATTTTAAACTCTTCGGGTATTACGTAATTGGGTAACAGGATATCCCGTTTTAGCTTAAGCACCTCTACTTTGTCTACAATCTCGTTGGTGTTATCCAATGACTCGGGCAGATCGCTAAACAGGTGGCTCATTTCCTGCTGGGTTTTAAAATAAAACTGGTCGTTAGGGAAACCAAACCGATAGCCACGGCCGCCTTCCTCATCGGTAGCAATTGGCGTGCTTTGCATATCACCGGTATTTACGCAAAGCAAAATATCATGAGCGTTGGAGTCCTGCTGATCTACGTAGTGCGAATCGTTGGAGCAAATTATCTTTACGTTATACTTTTTCGCGTACTCCAGCAACACTTTGTTTACGGTGTTTTGGTCGGGGATATCATGGCGCTGCAGTTCGATGTAATAATCTTCGCCAAACAAATCAAGCCACCATTTAAACTCGGTTTCTGCGGCTTCGGGGGTATCCCTTAATATAGCCTGGGGCACCGATGCGCCAATACAGCAGGTGGTGGCGATAATGCCTTTATGATGTTTTAAAATCAGTTCTTTATCAATACGGGGCCACTTGCTGTACAGGCCTTCCATGTAGCCGTATGAACACAGTTTGACCAGGTTTTTATAGCCTTCAGGATTTTTGGCCAGCATCAGCTGGTGGCGGCGGATGTCTTTTTTTTCCTTGGTAAAAGTTTTCTTATGCCTGTCATCAACCACGTAAAACTCGCAGCCCACAATGGGTTTTACATTGTGTTTACCTGCCTCGGCCACAAATTTAAATACACCAAACATGTTTCCATGATCGGTAATGGCCAGGGCTTTCATTCCATCAGCTGCGGCCTTTTTGTATAGTTTAGAGATGTCGGCGGCACCATCAAGCAACGAGAACTGGGTATGAACGTGTAAGTGAGAAAAATCTGGCATAGTAAATCCGTTTCAACAAAATCTGTAGAAATACAAAGTTATTAAAAAACAAGTTCGCAGGGTTGAGTGTTGAAAAAACAAAAGCCCCTCCCAACCCTCCCCGGAAGGGAGGGCTTCTAACGCATTTTATTAAAGTCTCCCCTACCGGGGGAGATTATTAGTGTTGTTTTTTTTAAAAGGAACTAATGAAGGCTTCGCCGTTTAGAGGGGGCCGGGCTGACTTTAGCACATTATTTGACTATATTAAGCGCATCGATCTTCACCTTTGAAAAATTAATACAATTGAAAAAAATACTACGAATAACCCTCAAAACGATACTTTGGATACTGGTGAGTGTAGTTTTACTGGTTGTCCTTGTAGTTATTTTGATACAGGTGCCTGCCGTACAAAATTTTGCAAAAAATAAAGCGGTAACTTTTTTACAAAACAAAATCCATACTAAAGTTAAAATTGGCCACATCAGCCTCGGCCTTCCCAAGCTGCTGGTGTTGGAAGATGTATACTTTGAAGACCAGAAGAAAGACACCCTTATAGCAGGCGAAAAATTAAAGGTTGATATCAGCATGCTTAAGCTGCTGCACAACCAGGTAGAGGTTAACGAAATTAACCTGCAGGGTATCACAGCCAACATAAACCGTGGCGCCGACAGCGTTTTTAATTTCGATTACATTATCAAGGCTTTCGCAGGCGAACAAAAAAAAGAAGTTAAGCCCGAGGATACAACCTCTACCATGAAATTTTCTGTTGATAAGGTGAACCTGGACAGGATCAATGTAAAATACAAGGATTTAACTACAGGTAACGATGTGAGGTTCCTCCTTGGCCATTTTGATACCCGGATAAAGGATTTTGATATGGATAAAATGAAGTTTACCATACCTAAAATTACTTTGTCGGGCGTAAATGCACGTATCATTCAAACACCGGCAGGATCATCAATAGCACAGGCAGCCAAAGTAGATACCGCGGTGCAGCCCCTGAACCTGGATTTAAATTTAGGCCAGATAGATCTGTCTAAAATAAAAGTTGATTACCAAAGCAGCGAAATGACAGCCAATATTAACCTCAACAAGCTGTTGGTTAATATGGATAAGATAGACCTGAAACATCAAAAGGTGGGTATTAAGGATATCGAATTGAATGATACCAAAGCTGCCCTAAGCTTTGCCAAACCTCAAACGGTTGCAAAAGCTATTGTTAAAACTGCCAAAAAGCTGGATACCCTTGTGGCCGCTCCGCAATCGTCGCGGTGGGCCGTTACGCTGGGTAAAATCAGCTTAAATAACAATAATGTTAAGTTTGATAATAACGCGCAAAAGGCTATTGCCAAAGGCCTGGATTATGCCCACATGGACATTAGCGATCTGAATGTTGAAGCAGAGAATATTGCCTATACATCGGATACTATCTCTGGTAAAATAAACGACTTTTCTTTCGCCGAAAAAAGCGGATTGAAGATCAATAAATTCCATACCGCGTTCTTTTATGGGCCAACCAACGCCTACATGAATGATTTGTTATTGCAAACACCACAAACCACACTGCAAAAGTCGGTGCAGGTGCGGTACCCTTCTATCGCTGCTATCAGTAAAAACATTGGCTCGTTAGGCATTAATGCCGATTTGAACGGCAGCCGCCTGGGGTTAAAAGATGTGTTACTATTGATGCCCACAATGGCTTCCATGGAACCATTTAAATCATCGCCGGGGGCAGTATTTAAAATAAACGGCAAAGTAAGGGGGCAGGTAAATAACCTGGATATCCCCAGCCTGGATATTGCCGGCCTAAGTGACACCCGCATTAAGGCATCGGCAAAGCTTAAAGGCCTGCCCGATATCAACAAGGCTTATTTTGATGTTACTATAAACGATTTTAACACCAGCAGTGCCGATATTGCCAAACTGGCGCCGGCAGGCAGCATCCCGGCAAACGTAACCATCCCCGAGAACATGAACCTGAAGGGAAACTTTAAGGGTGGGATGTATACTTTTAACACCAAACTGGGTTTGAGATCGAGCTTTGGCGCTGCAGATGTTATTGCATCCGTGAAAAACTTACAAAACAAGCAAAAAGCGAGTTATAAGGCCAATATTAAAGTTAACGAGCTAAATGTAGGTGCGCTTACCAAACAACCGCAAACCGTAGGTAAAATTACGTTAACCGCTAATATAGATGGTTATGGCCTTGACCCTAAAACGGCCAACATTAAATTTGATGGTAACCTGGCCAACGCGTACGTAAAAGGTTATACCTATAAAAGCCTGGCCTTGAAAGGCAGTTCGCACAATGGCGCTTACACGGCCATAGCCCGGATGAAGGACCCTAATATTGATTTTAGCCTGGATGCCAAAGCCAACCTGAATAAAAAATATCCATCGGCTGCGGGGACTTTGACCGTTGACAGCATCAACCTTAAAAAACTTAATTTTACAACGGGCGAAATGCGTTTTCATGGTAAGATAGTAGCTGATGTGCCAACCGCCGATCCTGATTACCTGAACGCCGATGTTGAGGCTACCGATTTATTGGTGGTTAACGGAACCCAACGCATAAAATTAGATACCATAAGCCTCATCTCGACTGCGAACGCCGATAGCAGCACCCTGCGCTTAACAACGCCTGTATTGAGCGCCCATATGGCCGGCAAATACAAACTTACGCAGGTTGGTGATGCTGTGCAAGATGTAATTAATAATTACTTTAATACCGCCATTGCCGGTGGGCAGCAAGTGGCCATTACCAAAAAGGATGCAAAAGGCAAATTGGTTAAAACAGGCAAAGTTAAACCTGCCGTAGCCGCCAAATATTCGTCGCAGCAATTTGTGTTTGATGCTAAACTGTTTAAAACACCTTTGCTTACCCAGTTTGCCCCCGATTTAAAACAACTTGACCCGGTACTGTTAAAAGGTAGTTTTAATAGCGATAGCGGCGAACTGATTGTAAACGGATCGATACCAAAAGTGGTTTACGGTACCAATACCATTAACAAAGGAAGCCTAAAAATAAATACAGGCAACAATGCGCTTAATTATAATCTATCTGTAGATGAAGTTAAAGTTGGCTCGTCGGTTGATCTGTTGTATACCAGCCTATCGGGTAGCGCCCAAAACAATAAGCTGGGCGTAAGCTTACAGGTAAAGGATGTTGCAAAAAAAGAGCGTTTTCGTGTAGCTGGCGCCTTGAGTGTTTTGCCAGATGAATACCGGTTTAGTTTTAACCCCGATGGCCTGCTGCTGGATTATATGCCATGGGCGGTTAATGCCGATAACTTTTTGCAATATGGGCCGAAAGGAATATTAGCCCATAATTTTACCGTAACCAATAATAACCAGGTACTTAGCATTAATAGCAAAACTCAGGAAATGAATGCGCCGGTTGATGTTAAGTTCAGCAACTTTAAAATAGAGGGCCTTGCCAAAATGGCCAAACAGGACAGCCTGCAGGTAGGGGGCGTTATTAACGGCGATGCGGAGATTAGTAATTTCCAGGCTTCGCCGGTATTTACAGCAGCAATTAATATTAATGACTTTAATTTTAGGGGGGATACCGTAGGGAACATCGCTTTAAAGGTAAATAACCAAACCGCCAATGCTTACGCCGCCAATGTGGATATTACGGGCAAAGGTAACCAGGTTAAGCTGGACGGTATTTATTACACAGACCCCGAAAATAAGTTTGATCTTAACCTGAACATTGTAACCTTAAACATGAAAAGCATAGAAGGTTTTACATTTGGCAGTATCCGCAACGCATCCGGTATCATCAGTGGCCAGTTAAAAATATCAGGAACAACTACAGCCCCGTCAATTCGCGGCGATGTTAATTTTAACAAAGTGGGCTTTAATGTAGCCATGCTCAACTCCTATTTTACTATGCCTAAGGAGAGCATTACTTTTAATGACCAGGGTATCCGCTTTAATGATTTTACTCTGGTTGATTCAACCGGTAACAAAGCCATTGTTACCGGCAGCGTGTACACCAAAACCTATACCGACTTTGCGTTCGGCCTGGATATCAACTCAATCAACTTCAGGGCTGTAAACTCTACGCAGGCAGATAATAAGCTGTTTTACGGAAAGCTTTACGTTGATAGCCGCATCACAATTCGCGGTAATATGATAAAGCCCGTGGTTGATGCCACCCTTACCGTAAATCCCAAAACGGATATGACCTTTGTGCTGCCAACTACCGATCCGGGTATCGAGGACAGGGCGGGCGTAGTTGAAGCTATTGATCAAAATGCGCCGAAGCTGGATTCGATACTGTTGGCCAGGCAGCTGGATTCGCTCAAAAAAGCGGATGTAAAAGGGTTGGATGTATCGGCCAATATAAAAATAGATAAAGATGCGGCTTTCACTGTTGTGGTTGACGAACGCAATGGCGATATAGTGCATTTGAAGGGCGAAGCCAATTTAAACGGCGGTATTGACCCGAGTGGGAAAATAAATTTAACGGGTACTTATGTGGTTAATTCGGGTTCATACAACCTGGCTTATGCTACTGTAAAGCGCACCTTCCAGTTTAAAAAGGGCAGCACTATTGTGTGGACAGGTGACCCCACCAGCGCCAACATCGATTTGACCGCGGTATATGTAGCAAACGTGCCCCCGATAGACCTGGTAGAAAACCAACTATCAGCAAATGATAATTCGGTGATGTATAAGCAGAAGCTGCCATTTAATGTTAACCTGAGCCTTAAAAACCAGCTGTTAACGCCAGATATCAGCTTTGATATTGTGTTGCCCGAGGGTAATTACACTGTATCATCAGATGTAGTAAACAACGTTAATACGCGGCTTGCCCAGGTAAGGCAGGACCCTAACGAGCTTAATAAGCAAGTATTGGGTGTACTGGTGCTGGGCCACTTTATTGGCGACAACCCGCTGCAAAGCCAGGGTGGCGGTGGTGGCGTTGAAGGCGCCATCCGCAATAGCGTGAGCAGCTTGTTATCAGACCAGTTGAATAAACTCGCCGGGAGCCTGATCTCGGGCGTTGACCTGAATTTTGGATTAACATCGGGCGAGGATTATTCATCAGGTACGGCAACAAACCGTACCGATTTAAATGTTGGTCTATCCAAACGTTTCCTGAACGACAGGCTCACGGTATCCGTAGGTAATAATTTTAACCTTGAAGGCGCACAGCAGGGGCAAAAAGCCACCAACATTGCCGGCGATGTTTCGGTGGGTTATAAACTGAGCAAGGATGGCCGTTATGCGTTACGCGCCTACCGAAAGGACGAATTTATTGTGATACAGGGCCAGGTTATTGAAACAGGTTTGGGCTTTACGCTAACCGTAGATTATAACCGTTTCAGGGAAATCTTCCGTAAGCGTACTGAAGAAGAAAAAGCATTACGCCGCAAGTACAGGCAGGAACAAAAGGAAAAAGATAAAGCCAAAGAGGCCGCCGATAAAGCAGCCGCCGAAAAAGCACAAAATACACCTACAAGCTAAGCCCATGAGCAAACATTTAAGATATATATTGATATTAATATTAACTGTTTTACTAAACGCCTGTAGTAATACAAAATACCTTGCGCCTGGTCAAAAATTGTATACGGGTAGCGAGGTTAAAATTGCCGATAAAGATTCGATCAGCAAAAGTGACCGGGACTTAATTACCGACGATTTAACATCGTTGCTGAGGCCTTATCCTAATGGATCTGTTTTAGGACTGAGGGTAAAACTATATATCTACAACATCACCAAAACAAAAAAAACAAAAGGCCTTGCACATTGGCTTAATACCAAATTTGGCGAGCCGCCGGTTTTGATAAGCGCGGTAGATGTCGATAAAAATGGCAGCATACTCCAAAACCGTATGCAAAATATAAGCTATTTTCAGGCGCAGGTTAATGGGGATACGGTTAGCAAAGGCAAAACAGCTAAGGCAGTGTATACCGTGTATGCAGGCCCTTCTTATAAGATCAGGAAAGTGGGATTTCCTAAAGAAGGCGAGGATGCCGATACGGCCATTGCCGGAACGGCCGCCAAAACATTGTTGAAACCGGGCGATAAGTTTAACCTTGACGTTATAAAAAACGAGCGACTGCGGATTGACGCAAAATTAAAAGAGGAGGGTTTTTTCTTTTTTTCGCCCGATGATATTATTGTAAGGTATGATAGTACAGTTGCTAATCACCAGGTTGACTTGTTTGTTAAAATAAAAAACAGCACCGTTGAACGGGCTAAGGAGGTTTACACCATCCGGAATATTTATGTGTATCCCAATTATTCGTTAACAGATACTTCGCTGATGCTCGACAAAGCAAAACATTACCGCTGGTATAACATAGTAGAAAGACGAAAAACCATCAGCAGCTTTGCATTTGCCAATACGGTATTGCTGCATCCTAATGATGTTTACAGCCGGACGGTTCATAATAATTCCTTAAACAGGTTTGTAAACCTGGGCCCTTATAAATTTGTAAAAAACAGGTTTGAAGATGTAACCCCCGATTCGCCGAAGCTGGATGTGTATTATTTTTTAACGCCGTACAAGCGTAAATCATTGCAATTTGAAATTCTGGGCCGTACTACATCTGCCAATTATACTGGTACACAGGTAAACCTGAGCTGGAAACACCGGAACGCCTTTATGGGGGCCGAGGCGTTGGGCGTTACGCTTTTTGGTAGCTCTGATGTACAGGTAGGAGGGGGCAACAATGGTTTTAATGTATACCAGTTTGGTATTCAAACCACTTTGTCGTGGCCGCGATTTATTAGCCCTATTGAACCCCGGGCCGATAATGCCTATATACCGCATACCAATTTAACTTTGGGCTATACCATTGTTAACAGGCAAAAGCTTTATAACCTAAATTCATACAATGCCACATTTGGCTACAACTGGAAAGAAAACGCGCATCGGACCCATGAATTGAATGTATTGAATTTTACATTTGTAAACCCCTTGAGTGTATCCCAGCTATACCTTGATAGCATAAGCGGTGTGAAGCATCCCGGAGTATTGCCAAACCCGGCTTTAAAGCATGTTATTGATAAGCAATTGATATTGGGGCCAAGCTATAGTTATACCTATACCAACACCACTGACGACTATCGAACCAACACCATGTACTATAACGGAAAGGTAAGTTTATCCAATAATTTGTACGGATTAATTACCGGTGCCGATACAACTGCAGGTAAAGTGCGTAAGTTATTCGGTGCCACTTTTAATCAGTATGTAAAATTTGAAAACGAAATTCGATATTTTCATAAAACGGCGCCCAGTAGTACCATAGCATCCAGGGTTATCGTTGGTGTAGGATTACCTTACGGAAATTCTACACAGCTACCTTATAGTCAGCAGTTTTTTATAGGGGGGCCTAATAGTTTGCGGGGTTTCCAGGCCAGGTCAATTGGTCCGGGTCACTTTAACCCCACAGCAACCGTGGCGCAGAATAATTTCTTCCCCGATGAATCTGGCGATATTAAGCTTGAAGCCAACATTGAGTACCGGCCAAAACTATTCAGTATTGTTCGCGGCGCATTGTTTGCCGATGCCGGTAATATCTGGCTGCTCAATTCAAACAGAGGCCAGCCTGGTGGGGCTTTTGGTAAGAAATTTATTAATGATATAGCGGTTGATGTTGGCTTTGGTTTGCGCTTTGATATTACGGTACTGGTATTGCGTACAGACCTGGGCGTGCCGCTCCGCACCCCATACGTTCGCCCCGGCGAGCCTCAATGGAACCTTGACTGGCACAGGAGCGTATTTAACCTGGCAATAGGATATCCTTTTTAATTATTGAATTATTGATTTACTGAATTATTGAGTTAAGTGTAGTTGAAAACCTACTAATTCAGTTATCAATAATTTATAATCTGCATATTTGCACATCTGTAATCTGCACATCTAAAATGACATCCATTCCACTCCAGATCATCGACCTGCATGACGATGGTTACCATCCGTTAATTGAGGTGATCCTGTTTGGCAAAGCATTTATTATGGTGTTAGATACCGGTGCATCAAAAACCGCTTTTGACCAAACCATGCTGGCCGAAGCAAGTGAGGCAACTTTTATATCCGAGAGCGACAGGCTATCAACAGGTTTGGGTACCAATACCATGCAGTCGTTCACAGCTTTAATCAGCGGTATGCAAATCGGCAGTGTATTGGTTGCTGATTTTGAAGTTGCCGTATTGGATTTATCTACTATCAATATAGCTTACGGCCAGCTGGGGCATCCGCAGGTATTGGGTGTTTTAGGCGGCGATATATTGATGAAATACAGAGCGGTGATTGACTATGGTAAACAGGTTGTTAAACTGAAAAAGCCCCGCGTTAAGCGAGGCTGATTCTTATCTTCAAATGGCATCTGCACATTTGTAATCTGCAAATTTGCACATCTTCCTATGTATCTATCTTGGCGTATTTAGCATTGCGCTCAATAAACTCGCGGCGCGGTGCTACTTCATCGCCCATGAGCATGCTGAAGGTATGATCACACTCGGCGGCGTTTTCAATGGTGGCGCGTTTTAGGGTACGGGTGGCCGGGTTCATGGTGGTATCCCAAAGCTGGATATCGTTCATCTCGCCCAAACCTTTGTAACGTTGTACGTGTACGCTATCTTCTTTACCGGCACCTTTAAGGCGTTGTATGGCAGCATCTCGCTGTACATCATTCCAGCAGTATTCAGACTCTTTACCTTTTTTAACCTGGTATAATGGCGGCGATGCAATGTAAACATAACCCGCTTCAACCAATTCCTTCATATAACGGAAGAAGAACGTAAGGATCAGCGTAGTAATGTGCGATCCATCCACGTCGGCATCCGTCATGATGATGATTTTGTGGTAACGTAGTTTGGTTAAGTTAAGCGCCTTGTCATCATCAGGCGTACCGCGGCTTACGCCCAGGCCGGTAAACATGTTCTTTATCTCTTCGTTTTCGTAAATTTTGTGCTCCATGGCTTTCTCCACGTTCAGGATTTTACCACGTAAAGGTAAAATAGCCTGGTATTCGCGGTCGCGGCCCTGTTTGGCGGTACCACCCGCCGAGTCACCCTCTACCAGGTACAGTTCGCACAACGATGGATCGTTATTGGCACAATCAGATAATTTACCTGGCAGGCCAGAGCCGGTCATTACACTCTTACGCTGTACCAGTTCGCGGGCTTTACGGGCAGCGGCACGGGCTGTAGCAGCAAGTATTACTTTATTTACAATTAGTTTGGCCTCTTTCGGGTTTTCTTCAAGGAAGTTGCCCAATATTTCGCCTACTGCCATATCAACGGCACCCATCACCTCGTTGTTTCCCAATTTGGTTTTGGTTTGGCCTTCAAACTGCGGCTCCTGTACTTTAACAGAAATTACAGCGGTTAATCCCTCGCGGAAGTCATCGCCGGTAATTTCCATCTTCATATTTTTCAGCAATCCCGATTTATCGGCATATGCCTTTAGCGTACGGGTCAGTCCGCGGCGAAAACCTGCTACGTGCGTGCCTCCTTCAATGGTATTGATGTTATTAACGTACGAGAATACGTTCTCGGAGTAGGTATCATTATACTGAAAGGCAAGCTCAACCGGGATACCATTCTTTACACCATCCAAATAGATGGGCTCTGGAATGATAGACTGGCGTGTGCCATCTAAAAACTTAACAAATTCGCGTAAACCACCTTCGGAGTAAAACTCTTCGGTAGGGAATGATCCATCCTCGTTAGGGATGCGCTCATCGGTTAAACTAAGGCGGATGCCTTTATTTAAGAATGAAAGTTCGCGCAGGCGGCCGGCAAGGGTATCGTATTTATACTCGGTTGTAAGGGTAAAAATGGTAGCATCCGGTTTAAATATAATGGTAGTACCTCTTTTATCCGTGTCGCCAATAGTTTTAACCTCAAACAAAGGTTTGCCTTCAGAGTATTCCTGTGTCCACACCTTACCTTCGCGGTAAACTAAAGCGGTAAGGTGAATAGATAACGCGTTAACGCAACTTACACCCACACCATGCAAACCGCCGGATACCTTGTAAGTATCCTTATCAAATTTACCACCGGCGTGTAACACGGTCATTACCACCTCTAAAGCCGATTTTTTCTCTTTAGTGTGCATAGCGGTTGGGATACCGCGACCATTATCTTCAACCCTTATCGAGTTATCTTTTAGTATAAAAACCTTAATTGTGTCGCAGTGGCCGGCAAGGGCTTCGTCGATAGAGTTATCAACAACCTCATATACCAAATGGTGCAAACCTTTAACGCCTGTATCACCAATGTACATGGACGGACGCTTACGTACCGCCTCTAAACCTTCTAATACCTGTATATTATCTGCTGAATAATTGGATTTGTCCTGATTTTCTTCGCTCATATTTATTTAGTACAACAACCTTCAAAAGTACGAAATTTTGATGGTAATGACGAATGATTGTGGATAAAAAAGGAGGTGTGGATAGATGTGCGGTTAATCTGTAATATTCCCCATCTGTGTTTAAAAACTATTGCAAGCCGTGCCCATATCAACCTTTAAATTATAACCGGATTGATTGATTTGCTGGGTTGTAGTATAGTTTTTGCCGCCATAGGTGAGTTGAAAATCGTAAGTTTTGCCCTTGGCAAGCGCTGTTGTCGTAATATCGCCTTTATCCATATACCCCAGGTATCGATAGTCGTCTCCCGACGCGTTTTCACGATAAAATACATACATGCTCGGCCTGATCTCCAGGTCTTGCTTGTTTGCGCAGGTGCCTGTAAAGGTCAGGCTGACAGCATCATAAACAGGCAGCGGTTTTATTGTTGGTGTGCCGGTAGCTGTACTGCCGGTTTTAACCAGGTATACATTTATTACCTGCTGTTTTTTATCTGCTGTAAAGGTGATGGTTTGCGCGGCGGCATTATAGCCGGGGGCGGTAACTTGTATTGTACAGCTTGCAGGTTTATCGGCAGTTGGCATAGCGGCAGGGCCGGGGCCTATTGTTATAATACCGTTGATAAGCTTAAACTGCTTTTTGCCCGATATTTCATATATATCGGCGGCGTTGGTGCCACCAATGGTTAAAGTTGCGTTGGCGGGTGTTGTTGAGCCGTTAACTGCATCGGTAACCTGTATCAGGGCGGTGTATTTAATAATATTGGTATCAACTACTATTTTTAAATTTTCGGTTGGTTTTTTACAGGCCGCAATTGTCATTATCAATACCAGCAATGTTATTTTTATGTTGTTCATAATCAATCAAATTAAAGTTTGAAATTGAAGTTTAGCTGTACTACCGGTAAAAATCTGTAGTTTTTTAAGTTTTCTTTTAACTGGGCAGATTGTGATGAGTTACCTTCTAATAAACCTGTGCCGGTAATTTTGGCATCTGGCCGCCTTAAATAATAGCTGCCAAGGTCAAGGTTGATATTAAAGGCGCGTTGGGGGAAAGCTTTTAGCAAACCAATACCTAAATAAGGCGCAAACCCTTTCCAGGTTACATTCATGTTCAGATTGCCGGCCTCGTCTTTATTCAGCACAATATCGCCGTATTTATAACCGTCGGCAGATTGTACCTGCATGTTGCCGTTGGCATTCATAAAATAAGCCGCGCCACCAACCAGCCTGAAACCGGTTGCTTTTTTAAATGGCGAATAGTCGGTTAGTAAATGAATGTTTGAAAACGAGGCCGAAAATTTTGAAGTGGAGTTAAACCCCGAGATACTGAACACATTGTTGGCCGATACCGGGATAACGTTTATGCCCAGCCGTAAGGCTGTTTTTTGAGAAATGCCGTAAGCAAATTCGGCACCAGCGCCTTGCGTGCCTGCGTTAATATGTATCGATTTTTGGTTTAGAATGGGCTCCTGCAACGGGGGGATTTGTGCCAGGGTGCTTGCAATAAATACAAACAATAGTAATGTGGAAAGAAGCAGTACTTTTTTCATGCAGCAAATTTTAAATTAATCAGAGGGATTATTACTTCGGGTAGAATTTGTGTTTTGAATGTCAACGGCATATATCAATAGCTAAAAGCTCGGTAACGGAAATTATTGATGAATGTTATTTATTCACAGGAAAATAATTAAATTAATAGATAATAATTGATTTTTACGAAACAGGGATAAAAAGGTTTCCACGATTTGTAC
This sequence comes from Mucilaginibacter sediminis, assembly GCF_051903035.1. NCBI lineage: Bacteria > Pseudomonadati > Bacteroidota > Sphingobacteriia > Sphingobacteriales > Sphingobacteriaceae > Mucilaginibacter > Mucilaginibacter sediminis. The sequence goes on along the minus strand of NZ_CP170602.1, from coordinate 3,302,525 downwards.
ATAAATGCATTTGCACCACTTTTAATTCGCAAAGGCATTCAAAAGGCCGTGCTGTTTATTGAATACTGGTTTGTTTCAGTACCACAATGCGGCTTAGTTTATCTTGGGCCGTTAATGGGCGTCCAAATTTTTACGGTCAATACGGAACCTCCGCGAAAAGCATCAGCATATACGGAATCAAAAACAGCGAAGCCCTCATCGAAGTTAATATACACATCCATTAGGATACTTGCAATGAAAGTTTATCTTTGTCAAACTTTTTTAAATTTTTACGTGAGATAATGAAAACTACTGTTTCAACTTTAACAAAATTCACCTTCGGGATATTAATTGCGGGCAGCATTGCTGCTTGTAACCAAAATAAAACTGGTGATAAACCAGTCACAGCCGCTACTACTGTAGGTGATAGCAAAGAAGCAATTGTTTATATCAATTCTGATACCTTATTAAGTAAATATGAGTATACAAAAGATATGAACAAACGCCTGGAAGAAAAAGGCAAAGCCTCGCAAGGCGATTTACAAAACAAAGGCCAGGCATTTCAGCGTGAAGTTGCCGAATATCAAAAAAGCCAGGCTACACTATCAGCCGACCAGCGCCAGGCTACCGAGCAACGCTTACAACGTAAACAACAAGAGTTACAAGGTTACCAGCAAAATGCGACTGCCGAGTTCCAAAACCTGCAGTCTACTGAAGCCACTAAGCAATACGATAAAATTGCAGACTTTGCTAAAGCTTACGCCAAAGAAAAAGGGTACAAACTGGTGTTGCTATACTCAAAAGCAAATCCAACTGTATTATATGGCGATCCATCGTTAGATGTAACCACCGACGTAGTTAAAAGACTTAACGACGCTTACGCGAAAGAGAAAAAATAAAATCGATTTGAAAATTTGAGAATTTGAAGATTTGAAAATGAAAGGCATCTTCAAATTTTTCAAATTGCAGAATTCTCAAATTTCAAATAAAACCTCAACTCCGGCTGAGGTTTTTTAATTTAGAGGACTATGGAAAATACGGCACACGAAAAATTCATGCGGATAGCAATTGAACTATCCGAGTATAATGTAAAGCAGGGGATGGGTGGCCCCTTTGGAGCCGTTATAACAAAGGATGGCATGATCCTGGCCCGTAGCGCCAACCGGGTTGTGCCTACCAATGATCCAACCGCACATGCCGAAGTATCGGTTATCCGCCTGGCCTGCCAGGAGTTGGGGACATATGACTTATCCGGGTGCGAAATTTATACCAGTTGCGAACCCTGCCCTATGTGTCTTGGCGCCATATACTGGGCCCGCATTGATAAAGTTTACTATGCCAATACCAAAGCCGATGCCGCAGCTATTGGTTTTGACGACCATGATATATATGATGAACTGGAAAGCCCCATGGCCGGCAGGAAATTGCCCTTCGTCCAATTACTCCGCGATGAAGCGATGGCTGTTTTTAAGCTGTGGGAAATAGAGGAGAATAAGACGAAATATTAATTTGAGAATTTAAAGATTTGAGAATTTGAAAATGCTTGTCTGGCCAGGCTCATTTGACTTATTTTTAGATTGGTTTTTTTCAAATTCTCAAATCGTCTTTTTCATTTTCAAATCTTCAAATTCTCAAATCTTCAAATCATTCCTCCTCCTCCGTTTCAAAAAAATTATCTTTTAAATCGTCTATCTCGCGGCGATCAAGTTTAGTGGGCCGGCCGGTGCCTCTGTCACGCTTAAGTATTGGAGCGTGGAACATGGATTTAAAAGCCGGGGTTTGTTCAACCGGGGTTATATCCAGGTAATAATCAACCGCTTTTTTTGCATCAACCCTGTTCTCCAGCAAGCCGGTTACCCGAATCACTTTCCGGTCGGGACCTTTTGCTACCTGGTAGGTATCACCAATTTTTACCTCGTACGAAGGTTTTATGTTTTTGCCGTCAAGCTTTACGCGTCCGGCTTTACAGGCATCAGATGCCAGTGTACGGGTTTTAAAAACGCGGATAGCCCACAGGTATTTATCAATTCTTAGTTTTTCTTTTTCGGCCATTGTTTATTCAATTATGCAACTATCGTGTAATCGATAAATTGACGGATAGTCTTTAGCCAAAAGTCTTAAGTTCTAAGCCAAAAAAGAAAAAATTTAACTTTTAACTTACGACTTAGTACTGTTGACTTAATACTAAAATAGTTTAGCCAGCCTGGCTGCTAAATCGTCTATATCTTTTTCCCGGGCAAGTTTAAGCACCCAATCTTGGGGTATTGTTTCAAAACCATAGTATAGGGCCGCCAGCCCGCCGGTTACAGCACCGGTTGTATCGGTATCAAGGCCCAAATTTACAGCTTTAAGTACAGCTTCTTTATAGTTTGTTGTAGTTAAAAGGCACCAGATACTTGCCTCCAGCGTATGCAATACATAGCCACTGCTATTTATTTCACTTTCTGCCAATTCATAAATATTGCCGGCTAAAAGGCGGTCAAACATTTTTATCTCGTCTTTATTGATGCTTGTTGTATCCAGAAACGCTGTTACTTCTTGTTTTACTTCGTGATAGATAGTTTGCAAATCGTTACCTTTTAGCAGTTTGGCAGCAAATTCCAGGTAATAAAAACAGGCAATTGCCGACCGGATATGGCCGTGGGTAATGGAGGATACATCTTTGGTTATAGCAAAACGCTCTGCTATCGGTAAACCCTTAATGTAAATCAATAGTGGCAAAATCCGCATCAGTGAACCATTTCCGTTCGACCATGAATCAAATCCGCCGGCAAGGTTTGGTTGCACACCCCTTACTATTCTTTCAATAGCTTCATGGGTAGTAATACCAACATCAAAAACTTTGCCCCGGGCTGTCCAATAATTGTCGCAACGCCATCTTACAAAATTGTTGGCAATATCATGTATATCGTAACCATTGGCTAACGATTCGGCAAGGCAAAAAGTAAGTGAGCTATCGTCAGACCATGTGCCCGGCAATTGGTCATAAGTACCAAACCCGACCATGTCGATAACCGGTTTTTTTGCAATTTCTTCTCGTGATTTAAACTCAACAGGAACGCCTATGGCATCGCCGACAGCAACGCCAAACAGTATATCTTTACACAAATTGAGATGATGGGACATTAATTTACACTGGTCCGGTTATTATAGTTTTGGCCGGCACTTGCGCAAAATTAAGCAATCCAACTAATAATGCTACTGGTTGTTTTGCCAGGCCTCCAGGTCCTTTTTAATGAATTTGTGATACAGATATTCGGCATAACCAACGCTAATATAATCCGGGAATTTCCAGTTTGGATAATAAGTCTTTTTGATCCACTTTAAGAAGCTAAAAAATGCGATTCCGGCAATCATAAGGAAAGAGATTGTCAGCAAAGCGATGCAAAAGAAAGCCATAATGTTCATAATCAGGGGGGAGATTAGGTTGGTGTATTTGTGTTTTATAATGGCAATGATAAATTTAATTTATCATAATTATATAACTTATGTTATTAAAAATCAGTGCATTTAACTTAGGTTGTAATAGTTAATATATTTTTTCCTTAAGGTTTATTTTTTAATAATTGAAGATAGGTTTACTGGCCTGGTGCAAAAGCAATGGGCTAACAAGTTATTGAAGCTAATCCTGTATTTTTCCCCTAAAAATCCTTTAATTTGCCAAAAGTTAATTTTACCGATGCAAGATCTTAAAAAAATGATTGAAGATGCCTGGGAAGACAGGAATCTGCTGAATTATAACGAATATATCACCGCTATTGAAACCGTAGTTGAACGGTTAGATAAAGGCGAGATCCGCGTGGCCGAAATGATTGGTACCCGCTGGCATGTGAACGAGTGGATAAAAAAGGCTGTTATCCTTTATTTCCCTACCCGCAGCATGAAAGAAATTAAGGTTGGTCCTTTTGTTTTTCATGACAAAATGGATTTGAAAACCGATTATAAGGCAAACGGTGTTCGCGTAGTTCCGCACGGTATTGCCCGTTATGGCGCATACCTTGCAAAAGGTGTTATCATGATGCCATCGTACGTAAACATTGGCGCATACGTTGATGAAGGGACCATGGTTGATACCTGGGCTACAGTGGGCTCGTGCGCGCAAATTGGTAAGCATGTACACTTAAGTGGCGGCGTAGGTATTGGCGGCGTTTTGGAGCCTTTACAAGCTGCTCCTGTTATCATTGAAGACAACTGCTTCCTTGGCTCAAGGGCTATTGTTGTTGAGGGTGTACACGTGGAGCATGAAGCCGTGTTGGGCGCCAACGTTGTGTTAACCGCCTCAACCAAAATTATTGATGTAACCCAATCGACCCCGGTTGAATATAAAGGCCGTGTGCCTGCCCGTTCGGTAGTTATACCAGGTTCATATACCAAGAAATTTCCTGCCGGCGATTACCAGGTGCCTTGCGCACTTATCATCGGTACCCGTAAGGAGTCGACAGATAAAAAAACTTCTCTAAACGATGCGTTAAGAGAAAATAATGTAGCGGTTTAAAGATTAGATATGAGCTGTTAGATATGAGATTTGAGATAGCTTCAAACGCGGCTGTTTTCATCTCATATCTCATATCTCACATCTTACATCTACAACATGAAAATAGGATACGATGCCAAGCGGGCTTTTTTTAATAACACGGGCCTGGGCAACTACAGCCGCTGGCTTATTAAAACGCTGGCATACTTCCATCCCGAAAACACCTATTTTTTATATACGCCAAAAGCTAAACCAAATGTAAGGCTTAAGTTTTTGGGTGATCATGGCAATGTTTTTACTTTAACGCCTGCCAGCAAATTTTTTACTTCCTGGTGGCGTAGCAAAGGTATTGTTAAGGATTTATTGCGCGATGGTATCCAATTGTATCATGGCCTTAGCCATGAGTTGCCTTCGGGCATTGCCGATAGCGGTATACGGTCGGTTGTTACCATACATGATTTGATTTTTATGCGCTACCCTAAGCAATTTGGCTGGTTTAATTACCGTATTTACCTGGCCAAAGTAAAATACGCCTGCAAGGTAGCTGATAAAATCATCGCCATAAGTGCGAAAACCAAGGCCGATTTGGTAGAGTTGCTTGATATCGATCCCCGGAAAATAGAAATAGTTTACCAAGGTTGCGACGTTATATTTGACGTTACAAAAACGCCCGATCAAAAAGCCGCAGTAAAGCTAAAATACAACCTGCCCGATAAGTTTTTGTTGAGCGTAGGCACTATAGAAGAACGCAAAAACCTGTTATTAACGGTAGTAGCTTTAAAAAACATTGATGGCGAGATCCCTTTAGTGGTAATTGGTAAGCCAACAAAATACGCAGACGAAGTAAACGCCTACATTGCTGCCGGTAATTTAGCCAGCCGTGTGATTTTTTTAAGGGATATTCCGTTTGATGAACTGCCGGTCATTTATCAGTTAGCATCGGTATTTATTTATCCGTCGAGGTATGAAGGTTTTGGTATCCCGGTATTGGAAGCTTTAAACTCCGGTACCCCGGTTATAGCCGCAACCGGCTCATGCCTGGAAGAGGCCGGCGGGCCGGGCAGCCGATATGTCGATCCTGATGATGCGGTTGGCCTGGCTAAAGAGGTGAACCAGATACTTGGCGATGATATTTTAAGGCATACAATGATTAACCGGGGCATCGAGCATGCCGCCAACTTTAACGATGATAAACTGGCGCTGCAATTGCAGCAGCTGTACACTAATATATTGAACAATGCTTAGAGACGAAGTTGCCAACGCATTTAAAGTACTGCAGGAGGGAGGCATTATCCTATACCCAACAGATACTATTTGGGGCATAGGTTGCGATGCCACCAATACCGAAGCCATCAAAAAAATTTTTCGCCTGAAACAACGCGATGAGGCCAAAAGTATGGTGATATTGGTTGATACCGAAAATAAGCTGGAAAGCTATGTACAGGAAGTTAACCCCTTGGCTTATGACCTGATTGAATATGCCGAAAATCCACTAACGCTGGTGATGCCCGGTGCAAAAAACTTATCGCCAGCGGTAATAGCTGCCGATGGGAGCGTAGCTATCCGGGTAAGCAATCATGAATTTTGCAAGCAACTCATACAGCGGCTGCGCAAGCCCCTGGTATCTACATCGGCCAACATCAGCGGTAAGCCATCGCCTCAATATTTTTCGCAGATTGACCAGGAAATCATTGATGGGGTAGACTACGTAGTTGACCTGGAACAACACAGCAAAGAGATCCGCAATCCATCAACCATCATGAAGCTGGCACCCGACGGGAGTTTTGAGTTTATACGTAGGTAGGGGGGATAGTATCAAGTAATCAGTATCAGGTATCAAGATTTTAGAAAAGACTTTTGAAAAATAATCAAACCAAAGATTCCCAAAAGTATTTCCCACTAATGACTAATGACTAATGACTAATGACTAATGACTAATGACTAATTCCCCGCCCTTTCGCTGCTTTCGCTTAGGCGTTTAATCAGCTCGTCATTAAACTCCTGCTCGCTTTTGTAAAGCATGCTCACCTTTTCGGGGGGCAGAATTTTGGCAAAGGCATCTCTGTAACGTTTGCGGATAGCTACCAGTTGACTTTCGTAATAAATTTCCTTGTCTATCTGTTCGGTACCGTTTGATGCTGCTTTGGAGTTGTTTAGGCGTTTTAAGATGCGTACAGCTGTCAGTTCCTGCTGATACGAGCGGTATAGTGGCCAAAATTTTCGGCCTTCCTCGTCGCTTAAATCAAGCTGCCTGCTAATGTAGTTGTTACGGGCTGCCTCAAGCTTGGCACCTGTTCCTTTTTTAAGCTTTGTATTAGGGGTAATCCGTCCGCCCGGCACCAGTTGTGCCTGCGCACGCGACTGATAGCCCACCGCTATAAAAAAGAGTACTATAAAAATATGCCTGATCAATTTAACCATTAAAACTCCTTATTAATTAGCATCTATATAATCCGACAGATTTTCGTCCACGTTTGAACTGTTACTTTTTTGGTTGGCATCTATCAATGTGCGGGTGTCACTTGCGTCGCTGTGCAATTCCAGGTAGCTTTTTATTTCATCTACAGGCACAGAAGAAACCTGCTCATGTAAAAACGAGTGGTTATGATCTGGCACAGAATTGCCTTTAAGCAAAACAGTAATGCTTATTAAAACCGCGAAACAAGCAGCGGTAGCATACCTGAAAGTGCCCGATGCCAGCATCTTGCGCACAATACTGCGTTTGTCAACAGTTTGTTTAAAGCTGATAACATTGTCGGTTTCTTCAATCTCAACCGTTATAACCTCGTTAACTGTTTTATCTAAAATGTTTTGGCTTAGCTGCTCAAAATAATTTGCCGGCACGGTAAAGGTTTCGGCATCATTATTCATCAGCTCCTCTACCGCTATGCGGCTTTGGATGTTGCTGCTTAACTCGTCGAAATAATTTTCAGGTACAGCAAAACCTTCATCCTGGCCATCCATGTATTCTTCGATGGCCACCCTGCTTTGGATGTTATTATTCAATTCCTCGAAATAATTTTCGGGAACGCTAAAGCTTTCAGCTTCATTATTCACGTACTGCTCAATGGCAATTCTGCTTTGGATTTGGCCGGCTTGTTCGTCAAAAAAATTTTCGGGCGTAGTAAAACCGGTCTCTTCAGTATCTAAAGCTGCCTGGATATTAATGCGGCTTTGTATGTTGCTGTTTAATTGTTCAAAGTAATTTTCAGGAATAGTAAACCCTTCGGATGAGCTTTTAAGCTCTTCCAGCCTGATGCGTGATGTTATGTGCTGCGCTAATTCATCGAAATAGCCAGCAGGCACTAAAAACGGGTTGCTTGCGTCAACCTGCTTTAGTGACTTATAGTCATCCAGCCATTCCCTATTGTCCATATCGCTTTTCATACATAACTATAGATGAACAAAGTGCTAAAAGGTTTAACGTAATTCTGAATTAATTCTGAATTTAATCTTTCGAGATTAAATATGCTTCTATCTTCTTGACTGCCAGGTGAAAAGAGGCTTTTAAAGCACCTACGCTTGTACCCAATACTGCCGAAATTTCTTCATACTTCATATCCTCATAATATTTCATATTGAATACAAGCTTCTGCTTTTCGGGCAGGGTAAGCAATGCCTCCTGCAATTTACGCTGTGCCGCATCTCCGTTAAAATAGGTTGAATCGGCCAGCGTATCGGCAAGTTCATAAGCAACATCATCCAACGAAACATTATTTTTAAGTTTTTTCTTATTCAAAAAAGTAATGCATTCGTTGGATGCTATGCGGTACATCCAGGTATACAGCTGAGCGTCATTTCTGAAGCCCAGCAGGTTTTTCCAAACTTTTACAAAAACATCCTGGGTAAGGTCGTCTGCATCGTCGTGGTCAATAACCATACGCCTTACGTGCCAGTAAATTTTTTGCTGGTATTTTTTAAGCAACAGGTTAAACGCTTCGTTACGCGTTTTTTCGTCCTGGAATTTGCTTAAAATCTCTGAATCTTCTACCTGCACCAACATTTTATAATTTTTATAGTTAAATGCTATTTAAGCATTTTTGTTTTTTCTTTCGATCACCTTTTTGGCCGCCAGCACAATATGTTCTGCATCTAAACCATATTTAGTCATCAATTGCGCAGGTGTGCCGCTTTCGCCAAAGCTATCGTTCACCGCTACAAATTCTTGTGGGGTAGGGTTGTTAACCGCCAGCAATTGCGCTATGCTATCGCCCAAACCACCAAGGCGGTTATGTTCTTCGGCAGTAACCACGCAGCCTGTTTTAGCTACCGATTTTAATACAGCTTCGGCATCCAAAGGCTTGATGGTGTGAATGTTAATAATCTCGGCATCAATACCCTCTTCTGCCAGTTTTTCGCCGGCTAAAATAGCTTCCCAAACCAGGTGACCGGTAGCAAATATAGTAACATCTGCGCCTTCGTTCACCATCCACGCTTTGCCAATCTCGAATTTTTGATCTGGATCGGTAAAAATAGGAACAACCGGACGGCCAAAACGCAGGTAAACCGGACCTTCATATTCGGCAATAGCCATGGTGGCCGCTTTAGTTTGGTTATAATCGCAAGGGTTAATTACGGTCATTCCAGGCAGCATTTTCATCATGCCTATGTCTTCCAGTATTTGGTGGGTGGCACCGTCTTCACCTAAAGTCAAGCCGGCGTGTGATGCGCAAATTTTAACGTTTTTGTTTGAGTAAGCTATCGACTGGCGAATTTGATCATAAACCCTGCCTGTTGAAAAATTGGCAAAAGTACCGGTAAAAGGTATTTTACCGCCAATGGTCATACCTGCGGCAATACACATCATGTTTGCTTCGGCAATACCAACCTGAACAAAACGCTCAGGGAATTCCTTTATAAAATCATTCATTTTTAACGATCCGATAAGGTCGGCACAAAGTGCAACCACCTGGTCGTTTTTTCTGCCGGCTTCCAGCAGCCCGGCGCCAAAGCCCGAGCGGGTATCTTTTTTATCTGTATAAGTATACTTTTTCATTTTAGTTGAGATAGGGTTTTACGTGGTACGTTTTACGTTCTGCGTGTTATTTTGAATGGTGTGCTTCTGATGTGCTTATTTCCTGGAAAACGTAGAACGTAAAACGTCCAACGTACAACCTAAAAAAGCATGCACGGCCTAATAGTCGCCCAAAGTTTCTTCCAATTGTGCTAAAGCTAATTTAAGCTGTTCATCATTTGGTGCGATACCGTGCCATTTGTGGCTGCCTGCCATAAAATCTACGCCGTAACCCATTTCGGTGTGCATCAATATCATAATAGGTTTACCCTGGCCTGTGCGGCTTTTAGCCAATTCCAATGTTTTAACAACATCGGCCATATCGTTACCTTTCATTTCCAAAACGTCCCATCCAAAAGCTACCCATTTGGCATGCAGATCGCCTAACGACAACACTAAGTTGGTTGGCCCATCAATTTGCTGTCCGTTAACGTCAATGGTCGAAATTAAATTATCAACCTTGTTGTGTGGCGCAAACATGGCTGCTTCCCAAATTTGTCCTTCCTGTAATTCGCCATCACCATGTAAGGTATATACAAGCGATTTATCTCCATTGAGTTTCTTGGCCAAAGCCGCGCCGATGGCAACAGATAAACCCTGGCCTAATGAACCCGATGCAATGCGTACTCCCGGTAAGTGCTCGTGGGTGGTAGGGTGACCTTGTAAGCGTGTATTTAGTTTGCGGAAAGTTGCCAGTTCTGCCTTATCATAATAACCGGCATGTGCCAGGGTGCTGTAAAACACCGGCGAAATATGGCCGTTTGATAAAAAGAAAAGGTCTTCGCCAATACCATCCATGTTGAATTTAGGATCGTGGTTCATCGCCTCAAAGTATAGGGCGGTAAAAAAATCTGTGCAACCTAATGATCCACCAGGGTGGCCCGATTGACAACCATGTACCATACGTACAATGTCGCGCCTGATTTGCGACGCGGTTTTTTCTAAGTCTTGAATTGTTGATTTCATTATAAATTTAGGAAACTGAACGGCTAAAGTAAAAATAATTATTGTTCTTTTAACACTTATTTTACTAAGTCGAGTACTTGTTGTGATGAGTTCTTGGTGTCTACCTTGCTGATAACGTGGCTAATATTGCCATCGCCGTCAATAATGAAGGTAGTGCGGGCGGTGCCCATATATTGCTTGCCGTACATGTTCTTCTCTACCCAAACCCCGTAGGCTTCTACAATAGATTTTTCTTCATCGGCAATAAGGGTAAAGGGAAGGCTATACTTGGTTTCGAATTTTTTATGCGATTTTTCGTCGTCGGTGCTTACGCCAATCACTTCGTAACCCTTGCTAAGTAATGATTGGTAGTTATCCCTGAAATCGCACGATTCTGCCGTGCAGCCAGGGGTATCATCTTTAGGGTAGAAATATAGGATCACATTTTTGCCCTTATAATCAGATAACGATACGGTATTTCCGTTTTGATCTTTTGCTGTAAAATCCGGGGCTTTATCGCCTTCTTTTAATGTTGACATAAGTTTTTGAAGTGTTATCGGTAAAAATTCGCAGTAAAATCTGTAAAATTATTTTTGTTATCTACCAGCACCAATTTAAATGTATGCTTACCCGGTGCGATATCGCCGCCAAAGGTATAATTTAGAATTTTAGTTTTATAATCCAATTCCATTAAAACCCACTTATTATCAATGGTTCCGGTGTAAGTTTTGATGCCCGAAAGGTTATCACTCATCCTGAAGCTGATGGTACGGGCAGCTTTCATATTGCTGCCATCGCGGATGTTAAGCGGGTGGATAACCGGTGGCACGGTATCCAGTTTAATAAAATAATCGCCAAAGGTGCTGGTCTGGCTTTTTACCCAGCCGTCCTGGTAGTAACCGCCTACGCAGCCCATGGTAGTGCTTACAATAACGGCCTTATCAGCATACTTGCCCAGGTCGACTTCTGGTTTTATCCACAGCTCATAATTTTCATGAATAGGGGTAAGGCGATTATGGATATGGTGTAATGACGAGTAGGCGCCCATTGGCTTTGCCGAAATGGAGTAGATAAAATCAAGGTCGTCATACAAATTGCCAGGCATCACAATAATCTTTACCTTATCGGTACCAAACTCGCTTTTTGTATCATAATGAAAAAGGGTGCCTGCTATTTTATTGGCCACTGGATTAAAAGGGCTTGCCTGTACTTTTAACTTTAAGGTTGATGTGTTGCCGGCAACATCTTTAACAATGTATTCAACCTCGTGTAGTGAATTATCATTAAAGGTGATGATGCCCCTGTTAACAGCTTGCGGATAAAGCGAAATATGGCTGCCCGGCATTATGAAGCATTTTTGCATCCATCGTCGCTCCAGCGTATATGATGGATAATCGATATATGCGTTAATGGCATGTGTTTGATCGAACGCGAAACGCTCGACCGCGAAGGTGTACACCGTTTGGCCATCCAGCTTTAATTCCAGTGAATAGATGCCGTTGTGGTTGGCCGATGTACTGTTCATGTCGGTTGTGTTGATGCCAAAACCGATGTTGCCGCTTAAATGGAGCACTTGTGGTTTAGTCAGGTGGTAATTACCGGCAGCGCCACTTACCGCCATAAACTCGCGCGGTGTTTTTTCGCTGAACGGATTGCCATTTAAGTGATAAATGCCGATGGAGCTAATGGTAGGCGGTACCTGGTCTGGAATTGTCAATCCAAACAATTGTGGGTTGATAGTTTCTTCCGTTTGGGTATCCCTGATTTCGAAATGCACATGCGGGCCGGCAGATGCGCCCGCGTTGCCGGAGAGAGCCACTACATCATTTTTGCAAACTGTAACCTGGGCAGGGGGCAATTTAAAATCGGCCTCGTAAGTTTGATGCTCGTATTGATAAGCTTTAACCAGCGCCGCTACGGCAGGCGTAAAAGCTTGTAAGTGACCGTATACTGTTGTATACCCATTAGGGTGCGTAATGTAAATAGCCCGCCCGAAGCCGCCAAATTGAACCCGCACCCGCGAGATATACCCATCGTTTACAGCGTATACCGGGTAGCCTGTACGCTGGTTGGTTTTAAAATCGAGCCCGGAGTGAAAATGTGCGGGCCTTAGTTCGCCAAAAGAGCCAGCGGTAGTGTGCGGCAATAAATCGAGCGGGTAGCGGAAATAATTTTGAGGATAAGTTCTGCTTTGAATGGTGGCTGTTTGCGCCGGTAGCTGTGTGTATATGCCTAAAAATAATATCGAGAGGAGGACAATTGTTTTTTTTACCATGCTTGATAGCGGAATAATTTTAATTTGATAATGTTATTATTTCCTAACGTAGAGACGCATAATTGCGTCTCCCGGCAGACGAGCGGGTTTGCACGGCATTGTTAATTTGCGTGTGTGATTTGCATGCGGGAGACGCAATTATGCGTCTCTACAATAGCAACTTGCTTACTTCACCCAAAAATCCAGCATTTTTTCATCCCCGATATATCCTTCCAGCCTGTCGCCAACCTTTACCCGGCCTACACCTGCAGGTGTGCCGGTAAATATCAGGTCGCCTTTTTTTAGGGTGATATAGCGGGATACAAAGGCGATGATGCTCTCGAAGCTGAAAAGCAGCATGTTGGTATTACCCTGCTGGCGGGTTTCACCGTTGATATCCAGCTTGAAATTAATATTATAAATATCGGCAAATTTTGATTTGGGTACAAAGCTGCTGATAGGCGCCGAGCCATCAAAAGCCTTGGCCAGTTCCCAGGGTAACCCTTTTTCTTTATGGCGGGCCTGGATATCGCGGGCGGTAAAATCAACTCCCAGGCCTATCTCGTCATAATAACCGGCGGCAAATTTTTCGCCTATGTGCTTGCCTTCCTTGCTCACTTTAAGCACCAATTCAATCTCGTGGTGAATATCCTCCGAAAAATCGGGATGATAAAATGGCTTGTTATCTTTTAAAAGCGCAGTGTCGGGTTTCATGAAAATAACCGGGGTAGTTGGCACCGGGTTATTTAACTCTTTGGCATGTTCGGCATAGTTGCGGCCTATGGCAATAATCTTCATATATACGATATGCTTAAATGCCAAAGCTAAAAAAAAAGGTTGAGTTCGGTTGCTTCGCGTGTAGATGAGGGTGCCGCGCGTAGCGCCGGTACGCGGGTTTTAGCCACCCGGGCAATAAACGGTTTTACTCAAAAAACAAACTAAACATTACCGTATGCAACGACAACTTACTGATAGGTGCCGAAAACGGGTGATTCTCGGGCACCAGGATATTGCCAAAGGAGTTGGATACTTTGATTTGTGGCGACAGCTTAAAAAATTCGAAATAGATATCGCAGCCCAGGCCCGCTTCGTAGGAGCTAAAACCGCCAACGTTTTTAACCATCTTATCTAAAGGATCAAGATTGGTTTCATCCTTTTTGGTGCCGATGGCCTTGGTGTATTTTACTCCACCTAAAATATAAGCGCGAAAATCGCCCAGCCTGTCGGATTTTATTTTAAAAGATAGAGGCACTTCCACCGAAGTCGTTTGAATTTGCTTTACCTGGTTCTGGTCGGGATTGGCGTAAGTATAACTCAGGTTCCGGTCGGCAAAAACCAGTGATGGGGTTACACGTACTTCAAAATGTTCGGTTAAGGTGTAGCGGGTTAAAAAGCCGATGGCAAAGCCGGGCTGGCTTTTTGAGCCTATGCTGTTTACCGAGTCGGTAATGTTTTTGTTGGTGGCGGCGTCAAAAAAGGGTTTGCGCCAGTCGGGCTTTTTAACTATCCGCAGGTCGCTGCTTACATAACTAAAGCTAAAACCAAAGCTCAGGTCTTGCTGATCGGCCCCTCCGCCCCATGCCGGTACGTATTGTGCAAGCGACATTTTGCTGCAAAATAAAAGGCATAAAAGTAAGAGGTACCGGTTTTTGATCATTTAACACCTGTGTATATCGAACAAATTCCAAACGCCAACGGCCTGTGTTTGGTATTTTTAAAACCTACTTTATCCATTAAAGCCACAAAATTTTTGCCATCGGGGAAAGCGGCAACCGACTCGGGCAGGTAGCTATACGCGCGGGAGTCTTTACTGAATAACTTGCCGATACCCGGCGTTATATAGTTAAAGTAAAAATTGTACAACTGTTTTATAGGGAATGCTTTCGGTTTTGAAAACTCCAATACCACAGCTTTGCCACCAGGTTTTAAAACCCGTTGAATATCGGCCAGGCCAACTTCCAGGTTCTCGAAATTGCGTACACCGTATGCCACTGTAACGGCGTCAAATTCATTATTGGCAAAAGGCAGCTTCTCCGAATCGCCCAGTTTTACTCCAAATTTATCGCCCAGACCACGTTTAGCAATTTTTTGCTCAGCAATGTCAAGCATCCCGCGTGAGATATCTACACCAACAATTTTTTCGGGCTTCAGGATCTTTAAGGCCTCAAAGGCAAAATCGCCGGTGCCGGTAGCTACGTCGAGGATCAGTTTGGGCCGATCTTTTTTTAATTCGTTGATAGCTTTTTTGCGCCAGATGATATCGATGCCTAAAGACATGAAATGGTTCAAAAAATCATATGTTTTTGATATATTATTGAACATATCGGCCACCTGTTCTTTCTTGGTGGCCTGCTCATTATTGTACGGAGTTATGGTTTTGCTCATTTTATAATGTGCGCAAAGATAATGATTGTATGTTGATTGATTTTATCTGGTTGGATTAAGTTGACAGGCTTGTGTAAATGTTAAGTCAATTCGCTAATTTTAAAAACCAATTTAAGGCTAAGCAAATGCAGCAAGGCTATCCTTTAAAAAGGAGAACAATTTTTCAGGCTTTCTTTAAATTAAAATTATACATCAATTGATTGTCCCTTATCTATGAAAGAAAAACAAGAATCCTCGCGCCGGAGTTTTATTAAAAAATTAACCACAACCACTGCCGCCGTTGCGGTTGGCAACAGCCTGTTTGCATCGCAAAGTACCGTTAAACCCTTCGCCATATTAAAAAGGCAATTGGGTTATGAGCTTAACGATCAGATTAACATTGCCTTGATAGGTGCTGGTGGTATGGGCAACAGCGATACTGATACAGCGCTAAAAGTTCCCGGCGTAAAGCTGGTAGCTGTTTGCGATTTGTATGATGGCCGCCTTAAAGATGCCAAAGCCAAATACGGGGCCGATATTTTTACCACCAGGGTTTATAAAGAAATCCTGAACCGTAAAGACATTGATGCCGTAATAATTGCCACGCCCGATCATTGGCATCAGCAAATATCTGTTGATGCCATGCATGCCGGCAAACATGTATATTGCGAAAAACCCATGGTACATGCCATTACCGAGGGCCCGGCAGTGATAAAAGCCCAACAGGAAACCGGGAAAATTTTCCAGGTGGGCAGCCAGGGCGTATCATCGTTAGGTAACGAGAAAGCGCATGAACTGTTAAAAAGCGGTGCTATCGGTCAGCTGAATTATGCAGAAGGATTTTGGGCGCGCCGCGAACCGCTGGAGGTTTGGCAATACCCCATCCCGGCAGATGCATCGCCCCAAACGCTGGATTGGGAAACCTACATCAGCAATACCAAAAAACGCCCCTTTGATGAAAAAAGGTTTTTCCGCTGGAGAAACTATACCGATTACGGCACCGGCATGGCAGGCGATTTATTTGTGCACCTGTTTTCGAGCCTGCACTTTATAACCGACTCGATGGGGCCGAATAAAATTTATGCATCGGGCGGGCTGCGTTTCTGGAATGATGGCCGCGAAGTGCCCGATGTATTGTTGGGTACTTTTGATTACGGCAAAACCCAGGCGCACCCGGCATTCAACCTTTCGCTGAGGTGTAATTTTGTGGATGGCACCAGCGGCACTACCTATTTAAAACTTGTAGGCAGCGAAGGATCTATGGATATTACGTGGGATAAAGTAACCCTTAAACGCAACAAAACTTTTGCATCCGACGATCCCTTTTATTTAGATAAATTGAAGAAAGCCGGTGTTGGGTATGCCGAACGTAAAAAGATGTTGCCGCCTGAAGAAATTACGTATGATGCCGATAAGGGTTATATGGGCGGTCCTTATGATCACATGGTCAACTTTTTTACTGCCATCCGTAATAATGGCAAGGTAACCGAAGATGCCGTGTTTGGTTATCGCGCTGCCGCGCCTGCCCTGTTATGCAACGATAGCTATTATAATAATAGTCCCATGTTTTGGGATCCGGAGAAAATGCAGGTTTCGAAGAAGAGTTAAGAATTAAGAGTCAAGACGGAAGAAAATTCAATCAAATCTAATGAAACAACAATTGAAAAAACTGGGGTTGGTAATGGCTGCGGCGGCTTTGGTTTGTGTGCAAACATCGGCGGTTAGTGTAAAAGTACCGCCGCACGTAAAAAAAGCGGCTGTTAAAAGGGGCCCATGGGTAAACCTTTTTGATGGTAAAACTTTAAATGGCTGGCATAGCTTCAACAAAAAAGGCGAGGTTAAAAACTGGACCATTGTTGATGGCGCGCTGGTTTGCCTGGGCGCGGCCGAAGGCGATACCGGCGGCGATATTGTAACTGATAAAGCTTATACCAACTTTGAGCTGGAGTGGGAATGGAAAATTGACAAGGGCAGCAACAGCGGCGTACTATACCACGTAATTGAAGACCCGAAATACCATGCCACCTATAACACCGGTCCCGAATACCAGATCATCGACGATGAAGGCTGGCCCGACAAATTGGAAGAATGGCAAAAAACGGGCTGCGATTATGCCATGTACCTGCCCAACACCCTTAAAAAACTGGAACCTGTTGGTAAATGGAACATCAGTAAAATAGTATTCAACAATGGCCATGTAGAGCATTGGCTAAACGGATCGAAAATAATAGCTTTTGAAGCCTGGACCGGCGAATGGAACAAGAAAAAAGCCGAAGGTAAATGGAAAGATTACCCCGACTATGGCGCCGCTAAAACCGGTTTAATTGCCCTGCAGGACCATGGGCATAAGGCGTATTTCCGTAACATCAGGATAAAAGAGTTATAACACGATTTAGGGATTTTGCAGGATTGACAGGATTTTTTCTTTTTTTCTGAACTCGGATTAAGCGGATTTATCAGATTGTGCAGGATTTCATGGAATGGTCGGCTGCCATTACGAAAAAATCTATCTCAAAATTAGAAGCTTGCAAATCAAAATCCAAAAAATCTGATAAATCCGCTTAATCCGAGTTCAGACTTACTCGGACAATCAAAAAAATCCTGTCAATCCTGTACAATCCTTAAATCGTGTTCAAAAGCCCTTCAATATCCAGCCTCCTGGTAAACATGGTCAGATCGCCATTTTCATCAAGTGGCCAGTTTTCTTTTGGCCTGTCCCAGTAAAGTTCAACACCATTCTGGTCGGGATCATTTAGGTAGATGGCCTCGGATACGCCATGATCTGATGCGCCGGTGATGGGGTATTTGGCATCAATCAGCCGCTGCAAAATTGCAGCAAGATCCTTACGTTCGGGGTAAAGTATAGCAGTATGGTATAAACCGGGTGCATATTCCGGCGCGGGCGAAGCGCCTTTACTGTGCCAGGTATTTAAGCCAATATGGTGATGATACCCCCCGGCAGATATAAACGCGGCCTGGTCGCCATACATAGCCATTTTATCAAAACCAAGCAAACCGCAATAAAAATCAAGGGATTTTTGCAGGTCGCTTACCTTTAAATGCACATGACCAATGCGGGTTTGGGCTGGTATTTTATAATTGTTCATTTTTTACATGTTTAAACATCAAATTTAGGTATTATTGCATTTACATTTGTTTACCTATTGTAAACAAGCTAAGGCACATTGGTTCATCAAGTCTAAGGCTGCCACGTGCTGGCAGTTAAAAATAATTACCTTTGCAGCATGATTGTTAAAACGGCCGAATTTATTTGCAGCAATACCCAAATTTCGAAGCTACCGCCGCCCATTAAGGCCGAGTACGCTTTTATAGGGCGCTCAAACGTAGGCAAATCTTCGCTGATCAATATGCTCACGCAAAAAAAGGGATTAGCCAAAACATCGCAAACACCAGGTAAAACCCAGTTGATAAACCACTTTTTTATTAACGACAGCTGGTATATTGTTGATTTACCCGGCTACGGATATGCCCGGGCATCCAAAACAAACAAAGCCAACTGGAATAAATTTATCCATAACTACCTTGATAAGCGCGAAAGCCTGCAATGCGTTATGGTATTGATAGATAGCCGCCTGGAACCACAAAAAATAGATATCGAATTTTGTAACTGGCTGGGCGAAAAAGGCTTGTCGTTTGTACTGGTTTTCACCAAGGCAGACAAGCAATCGAGCGTAAAAACCGACCAAAACATAGCCAAATTTAAAAAAGCCCTGCTGGAAACTTTTGAAGAAGCCCCACAATACTTCATCACCTCGGCCGAGCTGCAATTGGGCCGGGACGAGATTTTGGATTTTATAGATAATATTAATAAGAGTTTTGTGGTACCACATTATGAGCCGAGAGATTAGACGTAAACATGGGTTTAGATTTATCGCACGTTAGACCTACAAAAGATGAAGGTTTAGAAGGTTTCACTAAAGATGAACTTAGTGCTAATCCAGAATACATCGCTCGTTATAATGACTGGTTTCACAAAGATGATGATGGTAATGACGTACTTTACTTTGTGGAAAAAGGTTACCAAAGAAAAGGTGTAATAAAAGAATTTTATGCAGATTTCGAGAACTGTGTTCCTTATTTCGAAAAACGATCAGTAGAAAAGGTTATGATTTATTTGGATTTAAATAGTCCTTTTAGTGCTGATTTTAAAAAGAATTTTGTTGATAATTTTATTGAGGGCGAAAGCATGTTTTATGCTTCGTGGTAGTGTTCAATATATCAATTTTTGAAAAGCAAATTTTATACACGTTAAAAGTGATTTTTAGTATAACATGAAAAAATACCTTTCATTAGTAACATTTACCCACACCATCTTTGCCATGCCGTTTGCATTTATCGGCTTTTTTTTGGCGGTAACCACTACGCAACACACTTTCGATTGGCGCAAGCTGGTGTTAATGGTGCTGTGCATGATCTTCGCCCGCAACTCGGCCATGGCTTTTAACCGCTATCTGGATAGGGACATCGATGCCCAAAACCCACGCACTAAACAACGGGATATCCCGGCGGGGCGTATCAGCGCGGCCTCGGCTTTAACCTTTACATTGATCAACTGCGGCTTGTTTATAGCAGCCACATTTTTTATCAATCCTTTGTGCTTTTACCTGTCGCCAGTTGCTTTATTTGTGGTAATGGGCTATAGTGCTACCAAACGCTTTACCGCACTTTGTCATTTAGTTTTGGGCCTGGGCTTATCCTTAGCTCCCATCGGCGCTTACCTGGTAGTGACGGGCGAATTTGCGTTAACACCCATATTTTTCTCACTTTCGGTTTTATGTTGGGTTAGCGGATTTGATATTATTTATGCCCTGCAGGATGAAGATTTCGACCGCAGCCAAAACCTGCATTCTATCCCCGCTTATCTGGGTAAAGTAAATGCATTACGGCTGTCAACGTTTTTGCATGTGTTGTCGGCTTTATTTATAATGATGCCGGTGTTATTTACCCATGTTGGTATCTTATATTACGTAGGCATAGCGTTTTTCTGCGCCATGTTAATTTACCAGCACCTGTTGGTAAAACCGAACGATTTGAGCCGGGTAAACTTTGCATTTATGACCACCAACGGTATTGCCAGTGTTGTATTTGCCGTATTATTCCTGTTAGATAGAATATGGACGCGCTAACGGCCCTCAACAAATTCAGGGAGCATTTTCATTTATATGTAGTGCTTACTGATGACGAATGGAGTATACTTTCCGGGTACCTGGAAGTAACCGCCCTAAAAAAGAAAAAAAACTTTGCCGAGCCGGGAAACGTATGCAACCACATTGGTTTGGTTGTAAAGGGTGCGGTAAGGTACTTTCATGTTAAAGATGGCGAAGAAATAACCGGGTATTTTAGTTTCGAGGATGAGATGCTCAGCTCCTACAAAAGCTTCCTTACCCGCCAACCAGGTTTATTCTATATCCAGGCTTTGGAAGATTCGCAAATTGTTACCTTGAGCCATAATGCCCTACAGGAGGTTTGCGCCAACCAAATAATGAGTTTCAAAATGGAGCGCTTTGGCCGGCTAATGGCAGAACACTATCTTATTTGCTATGAAGACCGTGTAGCCTCTTTCATCACCCAAACACCCGAAGAACGCTACCATAAATTACTTGAAACCGGCGGCGAAGTAATGCAGCGCATCCCTCAACATTATATAGCCAATTTTTTAGGCATCACCCCGGTTTCGCTTTCGCGGATCAGGAGAAGGATTATGAAGATAAGCGCCTGATGAGCTTTAAAGCGGAAGGCTTAAGGCCAAAAGCTAAGTTCCGCAATTCAACTAAAATGTCTAAGTCATCTGCACATCTGAAATCTGCACATCAAATCCTGTATAATCCTTAAATCGTGTTTTTATTATCTTTTGTTAACGTTTTGATATTCATAGCCACCATATCTTTGGATAAACAAAAACGAAAAGATGATGCACACCATATTAGGAGCCGGCGGTACAGTAGCAAACGCACTCACCCGCGAATTGATTAACGCCAACCAAACCATTCGTTTGGTGAGCCGCAAACCGGTAAACATTACAGGTAAAAATGTAACCTGGCAAAAGGCCGATCTGTTAAATTATGACGAAGTTTTGGCGGCTGCCCAGGGATCAACAGTTATTTACCTGGTGGCGGGCATTGTTTATGATGCAGTTATTTGGCAGGCGCAATGGCCTGTTATCATGCAAAATGTGATCAATGTTACCAAAGCCACCGGAGCACGATTAATATTTTTTGATAACGTATACATGTATGGCCTGGTTGATGGCCCCATGACAGAGGATACCCCTTACAACCCCTGCAGCAAAAAAGGGCAGGTACGCGCAGGCATTGCCAATATGCTGATGGATGAAGTTAAGGCTGGCACTATCCGCGCTTCCATTGCCCGTGCCCCCGATTTTTATGGCACCGACTCGTTAAACAGCTTTGTGGATATGATGGTGATAACCAAGTATGCTGCTAAACAAACCGCCCAGTGGATTGGCAATCCAAACAAAAAACACAACTTTATTTACATTCCCGATGCCGGCAAAGCGATGTTCCTGCTTGGCCAAAACCCCGATAGTGATAACCAGGTATGGCACATGCCCACCCCACCGGCTATAACCGGCAAAGAGTTTATGACTATTGCCGCCCGGGTTTATGGTGTAAAACCTAAATTCTTTGTTTTACGAAAGTATATGTTGTGGCTGATAGGCCTGTTTCAAAAAGTGGTAATGGGCACTGTAGAGATGTACTACCAGTACGATCACGACTATATTTTTGACAGCAGCAAATTTGAAAAGGCTTTCAATTTTAAACCTACAAGCTATGAACAGGGGTTAAAAGAATTGTCTGAAACGTTGTATAAGGCGAAGTAGAGAAAGTCCGGAAGCCGGAAAGTCAGTAAAGTCCGAAAGTAGCTTCTCTGGCCTTTTCGGACTCCCTGTCTTTCCAGCTTTCCAACTCCAAGACTTTCGGACTTTCCGACTTCCGGTCTTTCCAACTAAATCCGCATATTTGCATATCTGTACATCTGAAAATTATGATCCACAAAAAAACAAGAAAATATATCCCGGCTACGCTTGACATTAAATGGGAAACGCTTGAACCGTTTTACAAAGAATTATTGGACCGCCCTATCAACTCGGTTCAGGAGCTGGAAAAATGGCTGCATGACAGGAGTGAACTGGAGGCCGCTTTAGAAGAAGATTCGGCCTGGCGCTATATTCGCATGACCTGCGATACCACCAGCGAAGAATTGCTACAAAGCTTCCAGTATTTTGCAACCGAAATTTCACCAAAAATCGCGCCTTATGATAACGGGTTGAACAAAAAGCTGGTTGCAAGTCCTTATATCGATCAGTTGGATAGCGAAAAATATTTCGTGTTTTTACGGGCGATCAAAAAAAGCTTAGAGCTTTTCCGCGAAGAGAATATCCCGGTACAAACCGAAATCCAGGTGGAGCAGCAAAAATACCAGTCGATAACGGGCGCTATGTCGGTTCATATTGACGATAAGGAATACACCCTGGAGCAGGCATCGGTGTTTTTAAAAGGAACAGACCGCGCTAAGCGCCAGGAGGTTTGGGAAAAGATAACCAATCGCCGTTTGCAGGAAAAAGACACACTGGATACGCTTTTTGACCACTTGCGCAAGCTGCGTCATACAGTAGCGCTAAACACGGGCTTCGAAAACTTCAGGGATTACATGTTCCAGGCATTGGGCCGTTTTGATTATACGCCGCAGGATTGCTATGCATTCCACGAGGCCATTGAAAAGGAGATTGTTCCTATCCTGAGCGAGCAGGCCGAAAAACGGCAGAAAGCCCTTAATTTACCTGCTTTGAAACCCTGGGACATGGATGTTGATGTATCGGGAAAACCGGCGTTAAAACCGTTTCAGAATGGTAATGACCTGATCGAAAAATCAATCCAGTGTTTCAGTAACATCAACCGTTACCTGGGCGAGCGTTTAGAGATCATGAAAGATAATAACCTGTTTGATGTAGAAAGCCGCAAAGGCAAAGCACCGGGCGGTTACAACTATCCCCTATCTGAAACCGGTGCACCTTTCATTTTCATGAATTCGGCCAACACCTTCCGCGATTTAACCACCATGGTACACGAGGGCGGGCACGCGGTACATACCTTCCTCACGGCCGACCTGGAGCTAAATGATTTTAAACATTGCCCATCCGAAGTTGCCGAACTGGCTTCTATGTCGATGGAGCTGATCTCGATGGACAACTGGAATGTGTTTTTTGATAATGAGGAAGACCTGAAACGTGCCAAACGCGATCAATTGTTCGATGTATTGAAAACCCTGCCGTGGGTGGCTGTTGTAGATCAGTTTCAGCACTGGATTTATACCAATCCCGACCATACCGATGCCGACCGACGTGCCGCCTGGATGGAAATTTACGAACCATTTGGTGCCGGTTTTGTTGACTGGAGCGAACATCCCGATGCTGAAGCAAACCTATGGCAAAAGCAATTGCACATTTTTGAAGTGCCATTTTACTATATTGAGTATGGCATGGCCCAGTTAGGCGCAATTGCCGTATGGAAAAACTATAAAGAAAACCCCGAGAAAGGCCTACAACAATACATGGATGCCCTGAAGCTTGGCTACACCAAAACCATCAAAGAAATTTACGAAACCGCCGGAATTAAGTTTGATTTCAGCGCCGGATATGTAAAGGAACTGGCGGAGTTTGTAAAGGGCGAAATGGATAAGATTGGGTAAAAGAGTTCTTATTAAAACCGTCGTTGCGAGTATCCATTAGGCAAAGCTGAAAAAAGCGTTATGACGTGCAACGAATATAGTTAAACGAATGTTCTAAACTACCGTCATTGCGAGTACCCATCAGGATATCCCTGAAAAAAATCGTTATGACGCGCAACGGATATAGTTAAACAATGTTCTAAACTACCGTCATTGCGAGGTACGAAGCAATCCCGAACTATATGGGACTTAGCATGTCGGGGATTGCTTCGTACCTCGCAATGACGGATATTTTATACTGACAGTCAATAACTTACAAATGTATCATTGCGAGGTATTGATGGTCAAATTTATCTCTCCCAAGGTAGAAATCGCATAATTGCGTCTCCTTCGTACAAATCATACAACGTTTGCGCTATACTATTGCAGCAATACAACCGGGCAAGATTAACGCGCCCGAAGCGCAACAGCATCTAAATACCTCTTTGTAAAGCAAGCAGCTTGCTTAATGCGCTAAACATGTCTTATTTTTATGGCAACCAATTACTAAACACTTGAAATCAGCTAACTCATTTTGGGGTAGGTTAATCACGCTATTCCTGTTTATCGGCACCTTCCAAAGTACCGCCCCGTTGTATGCACAATCATTACCCGTTTGGAATACCGCAACCAGACAGGAGGAACCGGCAGACTGGCTGGTTAAGCCTGCACTTGAAAAAGCTGCCATATACCAAAGTGCCGATGGCAAAAACATTATTTTATACAATGGCTTGCTAAAACGATGTTTCCGCATTACGCCCAATGTTGCCTGTTACGATTTTATTAACCTGCAAAACCATCAGCAGTTATTACGTTCGGTAAAACCCGAAGCACGCATCCAGCTAAATGGCAAATGCTATAACGTTGGCGGCCTGTATGGTCAAAAGGAAAATGCCTACCTGGTTCCCGGACAGTTAGACGAGCTTAAAGCCAATGATAGCGATTTCAAATTCAGCCATTACCAGGTAGGCCCTATAAAAACTATTATCAACTGGAAAAGTGACGGCTGGTGGGCCACTAATAAAAAACAGGCTGCCGGAAAAACAATTACTTTTGTTTACCAATCGGCACTTCATGATTTAAAAGGTATTGTTGTAAGCGTACATTACAATATTTATGATGGCCTGCCGCTTGTCAGTAAATGGGTTAGCGTTCAAAATCAGTCAACAGGTAGCATTATAATTGGCCAGGTGGCTAACGAAATACTGGGCATGGTAGAAGAAGAAACCGCCGTAGTTGGCAGCACAACCCAAATGCAGCCGCCGCGCGGTATCTATTTTGAAAGCAATTACGCGTTTAACAATGCCATGCGCTACATCCTTAGCGACCAAACCACGCACTGGAAGGCCGACCCAGCCTACACATCGCAGGTTAACTATGATTATCAAACACCATGCCTGCTGGAGGTATATCCCGAAAGGGTATTGGGAGTACAGCTAAGGCCCGGCGAAGATTTCACATCGATACAAACCTATGAATTGCTGATGGATAGTTATGACCGCGAGCGCCGCGGTCTGGCCATACGCAAAATGTACCGTACCATTGCACCCTGGGTAACCGCCAATCCCATTTTTATGCACCTGGTAAGCAAAAGCGACGATGAGGTACGCGGTGCTATTGATCAATGCGCTGCCACCGGGTACGAAGCTTTGATAATGAGTTTTGGCAGCCAGGTAAACCAGGAAGATACTACCATGCAAAATTTAAACCGGTGGAAAGCGCTGGCTGATTATGCGCATGGTAAAAATGTTAAAATTGGCGGCTATTCGTTATTCAGCTCCCGGCGCATCAGCGATTCGGATGATGTTATTGACCCTAAAACCGGCAAACCGGGCGGTGCGCTTTTTGGGAACGCGCCTTGCTATGGCAGCAAATGGGGATTGGGCTACCGCGATAAAATTAAAAAGTTTTATGCCACAACCGGCTTTGATATTTGGGAAAACGATGGTCCATACCCCGGCGATGTTTGTGCATCAACCACTCATCCGGGGCATAAAGGTTTAGAAGATAGCCAATGGCAGCAAATGGCTATTCAGAAAGAACTGTACCACTGGCTAAACAACCGGGGTGTTTACATTAACGCGCCTGATTGGTATTTTTTAGACGGTAGCAACAAAATTGCCATTGGCTACCGCGAAGTGAATTTTTCGCTTTCGCGCGAGCAGCAGGTGATATTGAACAGGCAAAACATTTTTGATGGCCTTTGGAACGAAATTCCATCAATGGTGTGGGGATTTGTGCCGCTTACCAAATACCAGGGAGGCGGCCCCGAGGCCGTGCTTGAACCGCTAAAAGATCATTTAAAGGATTATAAAGCCTTAATGATGCAATATTATGGCGCCGGTGTACAGGCTTGCTACCGCGGCCCGCGTTTGTACGACAGCCCGGCAACCAAGCAAACAGTAACCGGGGTAGTTAACTGGTATAAAAAGTACCGCGATATTCTTAACTCAGACATCATTCATTTAAGGCGCGCCGATGGACGTGATTGGGACGGCATCATGCATGTAAACCCGCAGTTACCCGTTAAAGGGTTTGTTATGCTGTATAATCCGTTGAAACAAAAAATAACGCGGACTATCAAAGTACCGCTTTATTACACGGGGCTTACGCAATCAGCAACATTTTTGGAGCAGGGAAAATCGAAAATCAACGTAAAACTTAATCGCGATTATACCGCCAAATTAACCTTTACAATAGATGCAGAAAGCTATACCTGGTTTTTGGTGGAGTAGCCATGCTGTTAGCACAAAGCAACAGGAAAATCGATAATATATCTGGCCATGTACAATTAAAAACACTATACAATAACAGGCAATTATCGTTATAGCTTTATTGAATAGTTAATCAACCAGTTATCAACCTGTTAAAAAACAAGCAATTATCATTCTTTTATAATCAGCAAAAGACTCTCTTTCGATTCTTTTTTAAAACCGTTTGCTCTTTTTAGAGTTAAACAATCTATGAAAAAGACAATTTTAAGTTTAAGCTTCATCCTGTTTGCAACTTTAGGCTTTAGTCAGGTACTTAAGCCAGTCAAGATTGATAGTTTGGTTACGGTCTCTTTACCTGCAAACTTTACCAAGAAAGATACATTAGGTCAACAAATTTTCCAGGGTACAGCCTCCCTTGGCTTTATAAGTGTAATACGCGTTCAAAATGCAGCCAACAACAAACCGCTAAATAAGGAAAAAGACCTGAAAAAGGTATTTAATACTTTTGCCGATGGTATCAGGAAGCAATCGCGCAACGGTAGTATTATGAACCCGCGCGACACTACCATTGGCAACCTTGAAGCAAGGGTATTTACCTTAAGGATTGATAACAGTGGATCGACCGGTGAAGCGGCCCAGTTAAGAAAGTTTATTTTGCTTTACACGCAGGATGTAACTTATACTTTTGAATATTACTACCCCGAAGCCAGGACCGAACTTGCCAAAGCCGAGCTGAACGAATTTTCGAACTCGATTAAAGTAGCGCCCGATTTGAAACGTAACGATCAGTATATTTCAAACGCGAAAGGTTTATCAACCCCGGTAAAAATTGGGTTATATGGCGGGCTGCCACTCATTATTATTATTGTACTGGTAACCATTCGCCGCAAAAAAAGACTTGCTGCCGAAGGGTAATTATTAAAAAACTGTTTTAATTAGCCCGGTACGCCATTTTTCGGTATGGATAAACTGCTTGTTTTCCAGCCAGGTAATCCACAAAACAGTAACGATAACCCCGATGGCCGAGCCACCTATAACATCTTCAAAAAAGTGTTCGGTAAGGTACATTCTTGAATAGCCAATTAATATGGCTATGAGTAAGGCTGGGATACCCCAGCCTTTTTTTGTTGCCAGGTAAGCCAGCACTACCGCTGCCGAAAAGGCGCTGGTAGTGTGTCCTGAAGGGAAACTATTATACGTTAGTATTTCTACTCCTTTAACTGTATGTACCGGCGCCCATTGGTCTTTAAAATACAAACTGGGCCTCGGTGCATCGGCAAAATATTTAATTACCTGGGCCACAAACCCGGTTAAAAGATAGCTTGATGCCAGCAACAGGAATTTACGATAGCTAAATAACAGAAAAACCAATGAAAGTGTAACCGCGGTAAGGCCGTCGCCAAGGTCGGTCATATAGGGTTCAATATAATCGGCCCAGGGGCTGTTCCACCCGTTTACCACAAAAAAAATCTGCTCGCGGGTATATATCAGTTTGATAACCAAACAGGCGCACAAAACAATAAGGTAAAGTAAAAAAAATGGCCTTATCCTGTATAAAACATCTTGTACCCCTATCTTCATGATGCAAAGTAAGCATATACTTATCTAATGCAAAAAAATGATTATGTTTGGGAATAGGTTGCACTTATTATTTAAATTAAATGTCGAAAAGCATATTTCGTAAAAAATCAGTCTCGAAAATATTACATGATGTTGAATGCGGTTTCAGCGATAGTGAACATCCCGGCACAGTAAACTCCCAACTAAAAAAAGAATTAAACGTAAAAGATTTAACCCTGATGGGGATAGCTGCCGTAGTTGGGGCGGGCATTTTCAGCACCATCGGCGAAGCCTCTTTTCATGGAGGCCCGGCTGTTTCCCTGTTATTTATTGTTACTGCTGTTACCTGCGGATTTTCGGCACTATGCTATGCCGAATTTGCATCGCGCATACCGGTAGCAGGCAGCGCCTATACTTACGCATACGCTTCTTTTGGCGAACTGATAGCCTGGATAATTGGCTGGGATTTATTAATGGAATATGCTATTGGCAACATCGCTGTAGCTATATCATGGAGCGAATATTTTGTAAACCTGCTTGAAGGCTTTAATATTCATTTACCTAAATACCTTACCATGGATTACGTTTCGGCACTAAGGGGGCACGAAGCTGTAACCAAACATGGGGCAGTACTTGCAGATATTGCCGACAGGCTAAAAGCCGGGGCAATTGCCTGGGATAATGCGCCCGGCGTAGGTAATTTAAAGCTGATAGCCAATTTGCCGGCCCTGGGTATTGTTTTTATTATTACGTATCTGGTTTATATTGGTATCCGCGAAACAAAAAAGGCTACCAATGCCATGGTTATCCTAAAGGTACTGATTGTTATTGCCGTTATTGTAGTGGGCTTTTTTTATGTTACCCCGGCCAACTGGCACCCTTTTATGCCTAATGGCTTTGGCGGTGTTATGAAGGGCGTTTCGGGTGTGTTTTTTGCTTATATCGGGTTTGATGCTATTTCGACCACGGCCGAAGAATGTGAAAAACCGCAGCGCGACTTACCCCGCGGCATGATATATTCCCTTATTATTTGCACGGTTTTATATATCCTGATAGCATTGGTGCTTACCGGGATGGTAAGTTATAAAGACTTACAGGTAGGCGACCCGCTGGCTTTTGTATTTGCCAAAGTTGGCTTGCATAAGGTAAGCTACGTAATATCCATAAGCGCGGTAATTGCAACGGCAAGTGTATTATTAATATTCCAGTTAGGGCAGCCCCGTATCTGGATGAGCATGAGCCGCGATGGCTTATTACCAAAAGCGTTTTCCCGCATTCACGCCAAATATCATACACCTGCCTTTGCAACAGTAATTACAGGTTTTGTGGTGGCAATACCTGCCTTATTCATGAACCTTACCGAGGTGACTGATTTAACAAGCATAGGCACCTTGTTTGCCTTTGTACTGGTTTGCGGCGGTGTTTTATTACTTCCGCGCGAAGAGGCGGTTAAAGGCAAATTTCATTTGCCATACGCCAATGGCAAATACATAGTGCCATTGATAACTATAATTATCCTGGGCTCAATAGTTTACTTTAAACCTGCCCCCCAGGTTGAAATGATGCAGTTTAAAAAACTGAGAGAAAAACCGGTCATAATTGACGCCCTTAACGCAGGCGAAATAAAGGCCATATATGCTTCTGTAGTTAAGCTCAACACCGGGACACCCGCCTTGGCTGACACTGCTTCGCAAAAAAAATATTTTAAAGATCTGGAAGAAGATAAATTTAACAGCGCCTTACGGATAACACCAATCAGTGAGCTTAAAAAATACCATCTTGGTTTTGATGGCTTCCTGTACAATTTTCCTAATTACCTGTTCTTTATCCTCATTATTATAATTGCTATATATAGTTTCCTCAAAAACTTTTCGCTGATACCCGTTTTAGGGCTCATGAGCTGCTTTTACCTCATGACCGAGCTTGGCTATACCAATTGGCTCCGGTTTCTGATATGGCTGGTAATAGGCCTGGTTATTTACTTTACCTACAGCTACAAAAACAGTGTTTTAGGTAGGGAGGTTAAAACGGCCTAACTAATAACTTTATGTGGATATGCCCCATTTGTAGCCGCGAATTTACAAATACCAACCAGGTACACTCCTGTCGCGAACGCAACCTGGGTGATTTTTTGAATGGTAAATCCGATCATACAGTTGAGTTGTTTGATCACCTGGTGGAAGAGCTTTTAGCCATGGCGCCAATCAAAGTTTATCCTACTAAAAGTATGATAGCACTTGGTCTGCATACAAATTTTGCCTATATAACCCAATTAGGCAAAAACTTTATTGATGTGGTTTTTTTGTTTAATGAAATATATGCCGATAACCTCTGTTTCAGCAAAATAAAAACCGTACCCGGCACCAACCAGCACAATCATTACTTCAGGATGTATTTTAAGGAGGATATTAATGAAGAGGTGAGGGGGTATATGAGAAAAAGCCTCACCCAAACCCTCTCCAAAGGAGAGGGCTTTTGATTTGTAAGGTTGGCTTCGGCGCATCCTGTTCAAATACTATATTCTGATTTCATGATTAATATATAATCGGTTCAATTAGTTTCATGAGTAAAAATGATGTAAATATTACCGGCACTAAAAGCAAGTGGCAAGGATTTGAAACTGCCAACCTTATTTTATGGGAGATTCTTAAGGAGAATTCAAAGGCAAACAGGCGGCACCCTACCGAAGCAGAAAACATGATGTGGCAGCTTTTAAGGAATAATAAAACCGGCTATAAAATAAGAAGGCAGCACGCCATTGATGGCTATATTGCCGATTTTGTTTGTTTGGGAAAAGGATTGGTCATTGAGATAGACGGCGGATATCACCTGTTTACCGAAGAACAGGATGATTTAAGAACTTCCGTTTTAAATGAATTAGGTTTTCACGTTATCCGATTTACTAACGACCAAGTATTACGGCATCCTCAAAATGTGTTTCTGAAGATAAAAGAAATATTAGCTAAACAACCCAACAGAAAAATTTAGCGTGACCTCTTCCCTTGGTATGGATTTGGATTTAAAATCTTGAATTTTAGAAAAATACACAGTGCTATTAGAGGTATCTAACTCGTTTAGTAAGAACCCTCTCCTTTGGAGAGGTGACTGTTGCACAACTAAACAAGCCAACAGTGGCTTTAGAATTAAGTTCTTTGAAATATTGATTAAAATATTGATTATTAGTATATTAGCGCATGCAAGGGAAGAAAATACACCAAGAAAGCTTGTTCATACAGTTTCAGCTTTCCGACTACGTACCAGCTGATAATTTTTACCGTCGGTTAAAAAGTTTGCTTGATTTAGACTTCTTGTATCCGACAACTTTGAAGTATTATGGCAAGGAAGGTCAAAAAAGCATCGACCCGGTTGTATTTATGAAATTGATGCTCGTTGGTTATCTCGAAAATATTAATAGCGACCGCCGGATTGTTATTTCATCGGGAATGCGGATGGACATTCTTTATTTTCTCGGTTATGACCTTGGCCAGGAATTACCGTGGCATTCTACGTTAAGCCGCACCCGCAAGCTTTTTGGAGAGGAAACATTCCTTGAATTGTTTAAGCAAGTACTGAAGCTTTGCATTAATAACGGGATGATTAGCGGCAAACGGCAAGCTGTGGACAGTGCTTTAATACCTGCCAATGCGGCTAAACAAAGTATGGTTGAGCGGATAGTGATGGAAGATGCATCTGTGTTCAGCCGGGAATTGAATGATAATATCGAGGATGATCCTGCAAAGCCGAAGGAGCCAAAAAGCGACAATGATGAAGGGCCGAAGAATAAAGACGTTGCGCCGACCAATCAAACACACTTCAGCCCTTCAGACCCGGATGCCCGTTTAACCACCAAGCCAGGTAAACCGATGAGATTGTATTACCGGTCGCAAATGAGTGTGGATACAGCCAGTCATTGCATAACCTATATACAGGCATTTAAGGGAAACGAGGCTGACAACAGTTCTTTGCCGGTAATACTACCGCAGATTGCCGGTAACATGGCTGACCATGCCATTCAGGTTGAAGAAATTCTGGCAGATACAGGCTACAGTAGCGGTAAAGCTATACGGGCATTAACTGCCAATGGTATGAAAGGATATATTCCTGCTCCCGGAACTTATAAGTCTTCAAGGGAAGGCGAAGGGTTCATATACGATGATAACTATGACCGGTATACTTGTATAATGGGTGTCCATCTGCCCTTCAAACGCATCGAATCTGCTTATAATGAACCGACTGTTTTCAAGAAGATTTATGAGTCCAGCATTAGTGATTGCAAAAACTGTCCATTTAAGGACATTTGCGCCAATAAAAAAGGCTTCAAGAAGCTGGTTGACTCTGCGGACAAACCGCTTTATGAATATATGCAACGGCGGGTAGAGAGCCCCAGAGGTAAACAGATGATGTCGCTGCGCTCCAGTACAGTCGAACCGGTATTCGGCTCCTTAATTAATTACACGAGCTTAGACCGAATAAACACTAAAGGACTTAAACAAGCAAATAAATGTATGCTTATGGCTGCCGCCGCTTATAATATCAAAAAACTGCTCAAATGTAAGTTCGGGCCACTGATAGCAGCGCCAATCCCGGCCATAGGTGGCCTGAAAGGTCTGTTTAATCAGTTGTTCATGCAATTTATAGGGTACAAACAGCAACATGCTGTGAACTTCCTAACTTCGTTTTAATCAATAGTTCAAAGAACGGACGAACAGGCTCACGTCTGTATAACAGTCTCAATAGTTGCGCAACGACCACGAGAGGGCAGGGTGAGGCTTTTTCCCCACAATCCATTTCTGCAGCTTCCAGGTAAGGTATGCCGAGCCGGCGCCAACTATTGCCCCGCCCAAAACATCACTGGGGTAGTGCACGCCCAGGTACATTCTTGAATAGCCTACCGCGCCGGCAAATGCAAACGATGGCGCTATAACGTACCACTTAGGAATAGCCAAACTTAACGATGTGGCCGTTGAAAACGCAAAAGCAGTATGTCCTGATGGGAATGACGGGTCTGTTGGATATTCTTTGGCATATATTACGTCGGGATGGGTAACAAAAGGCCGTTCGCGGTTAAATACCTTTTTAGCTACGAAGGTTGCACCACCGGCAACAATAAATGACGCGGCTGTTTGTAAACCGCTTATTTTGAGGTTGTCATCGTGTTTAATATAGCCGGCAACAACTAAACTTATAGGGGCCGCCACGTTTACTATAACAGCTTTATCGCTTATAAACTTCCATTTACTATCGGCACCGTTTGGTGGCCCGTTAATACTTTTAAGCAGGTTAAGATCGGCCCCCTGGGCAAATAAACCCGTGGCAAAAAGCAGGGATAACAGGGTTAATTGTAATTTTTTTTTCACAGGATATTACTTCAGCGTTGTAAATATGTGAAAACAATCTGTAGTAATACTGAATTTATTTGCCTCGCTATGTCCGCTCTAAAGGAGGCCGTTAAAAAAATGTGCGCCAGGTATCCTCGCGATAATAATACTTCGCAAATCAGCTTAAAAGGTGTAAAACAATAAAGCCCCAATAGGAGGGGCCTTATTTAATTTCCACTTACGTAAAAATATCTTATATCTGGCCCCTTCTCCTTTGGAAAGGGCGGGGTGAAAGCTAATTTACCCTATGAATTTCAATGGCATCAGGTATCGATAACATCAACGGTACTTTTTCCACCGTGACAAAGCTTAAATCCAAACCAAAGCCACGTTCTTCCGAAAGGCTTAAATGTTTCAGGTAAACATAAAAATCCATGATAAAGCGCTCATAAAATGATAAGCTATGCGAACGGGAGAAAATTTTCTCGATAACCACAAACCTAAAATCGCCAACAATTTTATGCTTATTCAATGATTTGTAATGACTGGTGATATCAACTTCGCCTTTTTTCACCAGGTCTTCAACCACTCTACGGAACAACAGGTTAATTTGCTGCTCAACCCTAAAACCCAGTTTAAAATCGATACGGATCAGTTTGTTAGGGATCAAAAAGTCTACTTCGTATTCGCGTTTGTAAGGTTCGTCCACTACATCAACGTGAACCAGCCAGTATACATCGGCCCGTTTGGGTTGCTTTTGTAAAATTGAGTAAACAATTTTTGACTCAATTTCAGAATTGAAGTTGGCGCTGGTTAAATACACCAGCTGTGATGCATATTTGGGCACGCTTTCATCGGCGCTTAACTCGTTAATGATGTTGTAATAATCATCAATTCCAACAAATTTAACATACCGGTTCCTGATCTTACGGGCAGTATGCCATGTCCACATCACTGTGAACAATAAAAAGCCTATCGAAAGTGTAAACCAGCCGCCATGCAAAAACTTAACCAGGTTACCTGTAAGGAAGGTGCCTTCAATAACCAGGTAAATTGCCAAAAATGTATTGATGATGTAGTTTGGCACTTTTTTACGTTTCAGGAATTTTGATACCAGTATTGTGGTCATCAACATGGCTACGGTGATACTTAAACCATAAGCCGCCTCCATTTTATCCGAATGGCGGAATATTAGCACCACACCTAAACAGCCGGCCCAAAGCAGCCAGTTAACGCTGGGCACATATAATTGCCCCTTTTGCTCAGATGGATAATTGATTTTTACTTTTGGCCACAGGTTAAGCCTAACCGCCTCGGCAATTAGTGTGAACGACCCGGATATTAAAGCCTGGCTGGCAATAATAGCAGCTACGGTAGCGATACCGATACCGAATATCAAAAACCACTCCGGCATTATTTTATAAAAGGGGTTGTTCACGTTAAGGTCCATTACCGATCCGTTACTTTGCAGTAACCAAACCGCCTGGCCAAGGTAGTTTAAGATTAAACACGCCTTAACATAAATCCAGCTGATGCGAATGTTTGATTTTCCGCAGTGCCCCAGGTCTGAATATAACGCCTCGGCCCCGGTAGTACACAAAAATACGGCGCCTAATATGATAAAAGCGTTGTGGCTGCCGGTTGAGCTTAATAATTCATAAGCATAATAAGGATTAAGCGCCCTGATTATACCAGGCGAATGCACTATATAGGAGATACCAAGTACGCCCATCATAGTAAACCAGATAAACATTATTGGCCCAAATGCCTTACCAACCAACGATGTGCCAAACTGCTGTATAATAAACAGCGCTGTAATAATGGCTATAACAATTTTTACGGTTGGCAAATTGGGGTAATACGTTTGTAAACCCTCAATAGCCGACGAAATAGTAATGGGTGGGGTAATAATACCATCGGCAAGCAGTGCGCAGCCGCCTATCACCGCAGGCACTATCAGCCATTTGGCTTTACGGCGTACTAATGAAAACAGCGAGAAAATGCCACCTTCGCCCTTGTTATCTGCCCGTAACGTTATTACCACATATTTCAGGGTGGTTTGAAGCGTTAAAGTCCAAAAAATAAGGGAAACACCTCCCAGTATTAATGTTTCTGAAATGTGGTTGGTACCAACAATGGCCTTAAATACGTATAATGGCGAGGTACCAATATCACCGTAAATTATTCCTAAACTGATGAGCAGGCCGGCTGCCGACAGTTTTTGCAGATCTTTATGATTTGACACTATGTGTTAGTTTGAGACGGCAAAAATATTAATTTTTTACATTTCAAAGTCAAATTATTAAGAGTTCATGAAGAATTAGAAGGTTTTTTATAAATAACGTAAATTTTACAAGCAATTAGTTAATATAAATGAATTAATTGAAAACCAATGACATGTATTGATATAAATAATAAAAAATAAAGTTAAACAAGCTGTAAAAGAGCCGTCTTTTGGTTAGTTTTAATAAATGTAAAAAAAACAATAATCCATACAAACATAAATTAGCATTAAACGTATAACCAATTAATCAGTCTATACT
Source organism: Mucilaginibacter sediminis (assembly GCF_051903035.1). Lineage (NCBI taxonomy): Bacteria > Pseudomonadati > Bacteroidota > Sphingobacteriia > Sphingobacteriales > Sphingobacteriaceae > Mucilaginibacter > Mucilaginibacter sediminis. Next base: position 3,266,612 of record NZ_CP170602.1, on the reverse strand, counting down.
ATAAAAACAGTCCTCATTGTTAAATTTTGTTAAAAATATTAACAAAAACGTCAATTACTTAGGCCGTGAGGGCATTATTTATACTTTTGTACGGAAACTTAAAAATGAGGCGAAAAATTACTTACCCTTTTACTTACACTTATGCGTGGTCCGTATTAATTGCGATAGCAATTTTTATGAATTTTGCATTTGCCAAAGGGATCAGGTCTCCTCAAAAAGCCGATGCTAACAAATTTAAAAGTGACACCGTATACCACGTAACCAAAACTAAGGGCGGTAAACCTTCCTATTTAAAAAACGGGCTTCACCTGGCGCTGCCGCCGTTAAAGCCTGCGGTAACATCAACCATAAAAGTAAATGTATCCCGGCCCGATGATAAATTGTTAAATGATGTGCAATTATATCCCAACCCGGTAACTGATCAGCTTAACCTCAAATACACAATTAGCCGTAACACCAATGTTACCGTTAAAATAATGGATGTTTTGGGCAACGATATTACCACCGTATTTAACCAGCGTGTTGAGGGCGGCGACCATAATATTAACTATCAGATTAACAACAAGCTTACCCGCGGCTTTTACTTTGTACGTGTAGTAGCCGGTACCGAATCGGTTATCAAGCGGATTTCTGTTTTATAATCATTGCTGATCAGCGGGAATTGACCACGCCTTTTATTGTTTTATTTTTCTGCGAAGCGAAGAGTCCGTAGCCTCGTCGGGTGCGTTTTGCAGCTTTCCCTCCCAAAACTATCCTTACCCACACACGACAATAATCCAAAGTAAAAAACATAATTTCGCACTCATAGTTATACTTCTATTATGAGTAAAATTGCATTAATCACAGGCGCAACATCGGGCATAGGCGAGGCATGCGCACACGTATTTGCCCGCGAAGGATATAGTCTGGTACTTACCGGCCGCAGACTGGAAAGACTGGAGAAACTGGCCGGTCATTTAAATAAAAAATATGATACGGAGATAGCCATATCGTCATTTGATGTGAGCGACCGTGCCCAGGTGCAGGAAAACCTTGATGGCATACCCGCCCAATGGAAAAATGTTGATGTATTGATTAATAATGCCGGGCTAAGCCAGGGACTCGATCCGATACAAAACGGTAATATTGATGACTGGGAAACCATGATTGATACCAATGTTAAAGGTTTATTATATGTAAGCCGCATCGTATCAAACTGGATGATTGAAAACGGTAAAGGCCATATCATTAATTTAGGCTCGATAGCGGGCAAAGAGGTTTATCTTAACGGAAACGTATATTGCGCTACCAAACATGCCGTTGATGCTTTAAACAAAGGGATGCGTATTGATTTGCTGCCTCACGGCATCAGGGTTACAGCAGTGCATCCCGGCGCCGTAGAAACCGAGTTTTCGGAAGTGCGCTTTAAAGGGGATAAGGAAAGGGCCAAAAAAGTGTATGATGGCTTTGAACCCCTGGTAGCACAGGATATTGCCGAAACCATTTGGTTTGTAGCATCGCGCCCGCCCCATGTAAACATCAACGACCTGGTAATTATGCCAACAGCACAAGCCACGGCCGGGAATATATTCCGGAAATAATGTGCAGATATGCAGATTTCAGATGTGCAGATGATTAATTGATTTGAAAATTTGAGGATTTGAAGATTTGAAAATGTTCAGATTACGCTCAGCGACTTAATCATCCAATCATATAAATATTAATCTGCACATTTGCACATCTGAAATCTGCACATCTGGAAACACATTTGAAAGCTGAAATCTGCACATCTAACCAGGCTGCACATCAAAATTCAATAATTCACTAACTCAATAATTCATTAATTAAATAATGTCACTAATCACACAAATAGACCAGGATATAAAGCTGGCTATGCTGGCCAAACAGCCAGATCGTTTAAGGGGGCTGCGGGCTATAAAATCGGCCTTGTTATTAGCCAAAACTGAAAAAGGCGCCGCCGAGGAACTTACCGAAGAGGCTGAAATTAAAGTGCTGCAAAAACTGATTAAACAGCGTAAAGAGTCGGCAGATATTTACCGTACGCAAAACCGCGAAGATTTGTACGAGATTGAGATGGAAGAAATGCGCGTAATTGAACCTTATTTACCGCAGCAAATGACCCGTTTTGAAATTGAAGGCTACTTAGAAGAATTGATAGGCCGTATAGGTGCCACATCAACAAAAGATTTAGGCCGCGTTATGGGTATGGCCAATAAGGAGCTTGCGGGCCAGGCCGATGGCAAAACTATATCAGAAGTTGTACGCCAATTATTAGGATAGTAACGGTTAATCAATATAACGTTAACATCTACATTAATAAATTATTGCTATAATTGTTGCAACTCGTTCGCAGTAAACTAATTTTACAGCGGATTAACACATTTTATATACTAAAACGGGTTTTGGTATAGTTAATTGAAAATTAATACTAATTATTTATATGGATTTCGTGCTTAAAGAGGAACACGGTTTTAGTTACATCGATGAGGGCGAAGGCGAGGTGCTGTTACTACTGCACGGTTTAATGGGTTCGTTGAGCAATTGGGATGGCGTGGTTAATCAATTTAAATCAAAATACCGCGTATTAATACCTATATTGCCTATTTATGATATGCCGCTTATTACTACAGGTGTTAAAAGCCTGTCGAAATTTGTGCATAAGTTTATCAAGTTTAAAAAACTAAGTAATATTACGGTGCTTGGTAACTCGCTTGGCGGGCACGTGGCTTTGGTATATGTTTTGGCTCATCCCGAAAATATAAAGGCCATGGTGCTAACCGGCAGCTCGGGTTTATATGAAAACGCCTTTGGGGGGTCGTTCCCGAGACGCGAGAGTATTGATTTTGTAAGAGAAAAGGTACAATATACATTTTATGACCCTGCTATTGCAACAGATGAGCTGGTTAATGACGTATACAAGTTAGTAAACGACAGGCATAGCGTTATAAGGTTACTGGCTATGGCAAAATCGGCTATCAGGCATAATATGAAAAAAGACCTTCATAAAATGCAAATGCCGGTTTGTTTAATATGGGGCAAGGACGATAAAATAACCCCGCCCGAGGTAGCGGTGGAATTTAACGAATTATTACCCAATGCCGAGTTGCACTGGCTTGATAAATGTGGCCATGCCCCTATGATGGAGCGGCCGGAAGAGTTTAACGTGTTGCTGGGCGCTTTTTTAGAGAAAATAAAGGATAAGTAAACATGGTTGCAATTGAGTTGATAGCTAACGCGATACCACCGGTACACACTTCTGACCCGATACAGAAGGTTTATGACCGTATGGTGGAGTTTCGTGTGCGCCATTTGCCAATTGTAAACGAAGAGCAGTTTCTGGGCCTTATATCCGAGGACGATATGGTTAACGAAAGTGATAACCAGGTGCCTGTTGGCGCATTGGCATTATCGTTGGTTAATCCTTATGTGCTGGAAGATCAGCATATTTATGATGTTATCCGCCTGTTTTATGAACGCCAGCTTACCATAGTGCCCGTGCTTGATGCCAAGCATAATTACCTGGGCATGATATCTATAAATGCCATTACCGAATATTTTGCTAAAATCACAGCGGTATCGCAGCCAGGTGGTATTATCGTACTCGAAATCAATAATAAAAATAATTCCCTGGCACACATGTCGCAAATTGTCGAATCGGATAATGCCCAGGTGCTAAGTTCATATGTACAAACCTTCCCCGATTCAACCCGGATGGAGGTAACGTTAAAAATAAACAAGCAGGATATATCAACCATTGTAGCCACATTCCTCCGTTATGAGTATGATATTAAAGCAACCTTTAACCATACCGACAACAACGATAACGCCCGCGACCGGTATGATTCGCTCATGAATTATCTCAATCTTTGATCGTTCATTGGTTAACTGGTTCATGGATCATAGTAAAAAGTTCATAGTTCATGGTTCATAGCAGAAAGTTATTGGTATAACATGATATCATTTGAAAACCGACCATGAACCATGATCTATGAACCATGAACAAATTCACCACCCAAAATGTAAAGCATGAAGATAGCAGTTTACGGCAGGCCATTTAATGAACCTTCGGTTATACCTTATATACAGCAGGTATTTGATAACCTGGCGCTGCACAATGTAGATATTTATGTGCACTACCAGCTTCATGAGTATTTGCAGGATAAAATAAACGGGGTAAAATATAACATACTGCAAGCCACCGACTCATTAAAGGGTTTCATAGATATTTTTATAACCCTTGGGGGCGACGGCACCTTGCTGGATATGGTAACCGTTATCCGCGACTCCGGCATCCCAGTCATCGGTATCAATTTTGGCAGGCTGGGCTTTTTGGCAAGTGTAAATAAAAGCGACATTAACGCGGCTATACACGCCGTGGTAAACAGGGAGTTTACGCTGGATTGCCGCGAACTGCTCAGCATCGATTCAAAAACCAATGTGTTTGGCAATGATAACTTCGCGCTTAATGATGTAACCATCCATAAACGCGATGATGCGGCAATGATTATCACCCATGTGTTTTTAAACGACGAGTTTTTAAACTCCTATTGGGGCGATGGATTGATTATATCAACATCGACCGGTTCAACCGCTTATTCGTTAAGCTGCGGCGGGCCTATCATATTCCCGCAATCAAACAGTATTGTGGTTACCCCGGTATCGCCGCATAACCTGAATGTGCGGCCAATTATATTGCCCGATAACAGTAAGCTGTGTTTCGAGGTGGAAACCCGCAGCTCCAAATACCTGGTATCGTGCGATTCGCGGATGGCTGTTATGGACGAAACCATGAAATTCCTGGTGCAAAAAGCAAACTTCCAGCTAAATTTAATCAGGTTAAATAATGAAAGTTACTTAACCACGTTAAGAAACAAACTATTATGGGGATTGGATGCCCGTAATTATTAATTTTGCTTGATGCCCAAATTTGTACTTTTTGCATTCCTCTTCATATTTTCTTATCATGTACAGGCCCAAACCTGGGAGGTAGGCGGCTCTGTTGGCGGGGCAGGTTATATTGGCGATTTAAACCCCGATAATCCGGTTAAAGTAAGCGGGGCATCTGCAGGCTTATATGTTAAACGCAATTTTGATGGTTACTTTTCGGCAAAACTAAACTTTAGCTATGCAAAATTTGGCGCGGCCGACAGTACATCCTCCAGTCAGCAATTTCGAGATCGTAACCTGAGTTTTACCGATGGGGTGATGGAGCTTGCCGTTATCGGCGAGTTTAATTTCCTGAAATATATACCAGATGCCGGGCCTAATAAATTTACGCCTTTTATATACGCAGGTGTAGGCATCACTGCTTATGACCCGCGTACGGTTTATAACGGCAGTGCCGGATCGCTCAGGCAATTGAAAACCGAAGGCCAGAAAACCCAGTATGGCGATAATACGATAGTAATTCCGTACGGGATAGGCATAAAATACAATATCGGCGGCAAGTTTAGCCTGGCGGCAGATATGGGCTACCGCTACACCTTTACCGACTACCTTGATGATGTAAGCGGTATGTATGCCGATAAAAGTAAATTAACAGGTGTCGCCCGGGCATTATCTGATCGGTCGGGCGAGAAAGCCGGCATCTACATTGGCTCGGCCGGTACCCAGCGCGGCGACCTTAAGCCACGCGACAGTTATTTTATAGTTGGGCTTACCATCTCGTATACCTTTGTTACCAGGCGCTGTTATTTTCAGAATTAAATTTTAATTTAACAGAATTTAACAAATTAAATTCTGTTATTGTTGCAATAAATGATCTTATAGTTCGTTTTGATATTAAAATCAGTATTTAATACTGCTTTTATTTTTAACCTTAATCTATAATGTCATGGCCGAATTAACTGCTTCTCCCCAAAAATCAGGCGCAGCCCGCGGGCGCAAAAAACAAAACCTCAGGGTTGATCTTACCGCAATGGTCGACCTGGCTTTCCTGCTCATTACCTTTTTTATTATGACCACAACACTGGCCAAGCCAAAGGCAATGGATTTAGCCATGCCGGTAGGCGAGATAGACGTGCCTGTACCCGCCAGCCGAAGCCTTACCATTTGCCTTGGAAAAAATGATAAGGTTGTGTATTACCTGGGCGAACTTAAGAATCCTGTAATAGCGCCCACGGTGGCAGGCTTTGGACACAACGGCTTGCGAAGAGCGCTTATCGAAACCAATAAAATGATCCATGATAAATATGGTAAAGACATGATTGTTTTAGTTAAACCCAGTAACCATTCTGTTTACAGCAGTTTGGTGAGTACGTTGGACGAACTTACCATCACCAAAACAGACAGATATTCTATTGTTGATATTGCCACACCCGATATAGATGCCTTAAAGCAAAAAGGTATTTATTAAAATGATATTCAAGTAATTCCACCTAACCTTACACATATACTTTTGACGGGCATCACGACCATTTAACTGATCGTTGATGCCCTTTTTTGCGTTTTGTTGATTTATAAATGAAAATAAACAGCGGCATAAAATGCCATTTATGTGTTTTTTATGACATTTATTAACATTATTTACAATAACATTTTCTTTTATTGCGGCATACTAAAAAAATACAAAGTAAGTTTTACCTTTGTACCCTGAAAAAACCGGCAACGTGGCATTTAACTATGGCTGTTGACGGCTGATTTAGTAAAAGCGGATTAGTCTAAAAAACAAATATTTATTAGACATAGCATTGACGACATTTAAAACAAGCATGTCTTTTTTATAGCCATAACACCGGCTTTTGATAATGAGCAATATGGAATATTTGGATCAGATTGATTTGTTGAAACTACCTAAGCACGTAGCTATCATTATGGATGGCAATGGGCGCTGGGCCAAAGAAAAAGGCAAATTACGCGTATTTGGTCATCACAATGGTGTAATATCTGTAAGGGATGTTGTTGAAGGATGCGATAAACTGGGTGTAAAATATATCACACTATATACCTTCTCATCTGAAAACTGGAACCGCCCTAAGTTTGAGGTAATGGCCATTATGGAGTTGATGGTAAGCACCATCCATAAAGAGATAGCCGGCTTTATGAAAAACAACATTAAGCTTAATGCCATTGGCGATCTGGATCTGCTGCCCTCCAAATGTTTAAAAGAACTTAACAACGCCATGGAAACCACAAAGGATAACACCGGAGTGATTCTTACACTGGCTTTAAGCTACGGCTCGAGGCGCGAAATTTTACATGCTGCCAAAAATATAGCAGCGCAGGTAAAAAGCGGCGAACTGGAGATTGAAGATATTGACGAAGCTGTTTTTGAACGCAACTTATTTACCAATGATATGCCCGACCCCGAACTATTGATACGTACCGGCGGCGAGTATAGGATAAGCAACTATTTATTATGGCAAATTGCCTATGCCGAATTGTATTTTACAACCAAGCTGTGGCCCGATTTCAGGAAGGAAGATTTGTACGAAGCTATACTTGATTATCAAAAACGCGAACGCCGTTTTGGTAAGACCAGTGAGCAGGTTAACTAAATTTTTTCTTTTAACAAATTTTAACAACTGTATAAATTAATTTTAGCCCACTAAAATATTCGAATGTATAAATTTCTTTTTGCTATTCTTTTCACTGTTTTTGGTACTGCTGCACTGGCCCAGGTTTCAAATGCGCCAAGGCCACAGCTCACCAAACAGATACCGGCCGATAGTTTAAGTTACCTCAATCCGCGCGATTATATTATTGGTGGTATTAGTGTAAGTGGCGTAAAATACCTTGATAAAGACAACCTGATATTGTTATCTAAACTAACCAAAGGTGATCGTATTAACCTGCCGGGCGAGCGTAATGCCGAGGTAATAAAGAAATTATACGAGCAGGGTTTATTTGACGATGTACAGTTAAATATCACCAAAATTAACATGGATACCGTTTACCTGGAGATTGTTGTTGTAGAGCGGCCACGTTTGTCGCGCCTGCATATTACTGGTATCCGTAAAGGCGAAATAGAAGACGTTCAGAAAAAGCTGACCGATAAAACCGGTAAAATAGTAAACGAAAATTTACTGAGCACAACATCGGCCATTATCAAAAAACATTTTAACGAAAAAGGATTTTTAAATACCACCGTAACCATGACCCAGCGTAAAGATCCGGGAGATGCTAATAGTGTGATATTGGATGTTAAAATTGATAAGAAAACGAAAGTTAAAATAAACGACGTTACTTTTGAGGGGAACAAAGCCTTTTCGCAAGGTGATTTGCGCGGTTATTTAAGCAAAACCCGCAAACGGCGTTGGTATAATGTTTTTGGATCGAAGAAATTTAAACAGGATAAATACGAAGAGGATAAGTTAAATCTTATCGAAAAAATGCAGGCCAAGGGTTATCGGGACGCTGAATTGGTAAGCGATTCTGTTTGGAAACACGACGACCAAACAGTTAATGTAAAGATAAAAGTTTACGAAGGCCCTAAATACTATTTTGGTAAAGTACAGTGGAGCGGTAATGCCAAGTATCCGGCTGATATACTGGAAAGGATCCTGCACATTAAAAAAGGCGATGTGTTTAGCGAAGATGAGTTAAACAAACGCTTAAGCGGCCCAACACCAAGTAATGACGACGTTTCATCGCTTTACCTGAATGATGGTTATTTAACTTTCAACGCCGACCCGGTACAAACAAGGGTTTATAATGATACTGTCGACCTGGATATTCGTATCTACGAAGGCCCGCAGTACACCATTAACCGTGTAAGCCTTAAAGGTAATGATGTAACCAACGATAAGGTTGTGTTGCGCGAAATCCAAACCAAGCCAGGCCAAAAATTCAACAAAGAGTTATTGATCCGTAGTGCGCGTGAAATTGGCCAGCTGGGTAATTTTGACGAGCAGAAGACAGAGCCTAAGCCAACCAACATCAATCCGCAGGATGGTACTGTAGATATTGTTTACAACGTAGTTGAAAAACCTTCAGACCAAATCGAACTTTCGGGCGGTTTTGGCGGCGGGCAACTGGTGGGTACACTGGGGCTTACTTTCAACAACTTCTCGTTACGTAATATCTTTAATCTTAAAGCCTACAAGCCGCTACCAAAAGGCGATGGACAAAAGCTAAGCTTAAGAGGCCAGTCAAGCGGCCGTACCTATCAAAACTTCTCGTTCACATTCAGTGAGCCATGGTTGGGCGGTAAAAAACCAATTTACTTTGCTTTATCGGCCTATACGCAAGGTAGTTCAACAGGCCAGTATTATGCAAAAACAAGCCCTTACTACAATAACCTGCGTATTAACGGTGTTGGTATTACTTTGGGTAAACGTTTAAAATGGCCTGATAACTATTTCCAGCTTAACTACTCATTAAACTTTGACCACTATAACCTGGATAACTATACCGGTTACCTGTTTAGCAATGGTACATCGTTCAACATCAAATTAACACAGGAATTAACACGTAACTCTATTGACGCGCCTATATTCCCTACACAGGGTTCAAACATTAAATTTACGGTACAGGCTACGCCTCCGTATTCCATGTTTAACAACGTGAACTATAAAGTAGCTACCCCGCAGGAGCGTTACCACTTTGTAGAGTACTATAAATTCAAATACGACGCGCAATGGTTCAACAAAATTGTGGGTAAATTTGTGCTGATGAGCCAGGTAAGGTTTGGTTTCCTGGGTATGTATAATAAAGAAGTGGGCCCTTCACCGTTTGAGCGCTTTAAATTAGGCGGCGATGGTATGCAGAGCTACCAGTTTTTACAGGGTAGCGAGATCATCGGCTTAAGGGGTTATCAAAACTTCTCAATTGTGCCAGAAGGATCAAATGAAAATCAAAACACTAATACAGGTAGTACCATCTATAATAAGTACACCATGGAGCTGCGCCATCCGGTTATCGCCAGCCAGTCGGCAACCATATTTTTGTTAGCATTTGCCGAGGGTGGAAACGTTTGGAACAATTTTAGCCAGTTCAATCCGTTTAACGTACGTCGCTCTGTAGGTGTGGGTGCAAGGATATTTTTACCTATATTTGGCTTGCTTGGATTAGATTATGGCTATGGATTTGATAAAATACCGGGTGCGCCTGATGCAAACAGGGGGCAGTTCCATTTTACAATTTCTCAGAGTTTATCCGGCGGATTTAATTAATTTGCACCGCGATATATGAAAAAGATAATTTTAGTAGCCTTTTTAACGTTAACTGCATTTGCAGGGGCATATGCGCAACGTGTTGCATATGTAGATTCGGATTATATATTGAAACATATGCCCGAATACGCGTCATCGCAAAAACAACTGGCCGCTTTGTCTGATCAATGGCAAAAAGAGGTTGATGGCCGTTTCCAGGAAATTGACCGTTTATATAAAGCCTACCAGGCCGACCAGGTGCTGATGACAGCTGATATGAAGAAACGCCGCGAGGCCGAAATTGTAGATAAGGAAAAAGCAGCCAAGGATTTTCAGCGTCAAAAATTCGGACCTGATGGCGAGCTTTCACAAAAAAGTACCTCGTTGGTTAAACCAATTCAGGATAGAGTATCTAAAGCTGTACAGGCTGTAGCCGAAAGCAATGATTTAGATATCATTTTTGATAAAAACAGTGAGGTAATTATGCTGTACGCAAACCCAAGGTTTGATAAAAGTGCAGAGGTGATAACCAAATTAGGGCTTAAACCCGGTGTATTAGCCAAATAAATTTTTTGAATAAAAATAAGAACAGAACAAAACTATTATTAAACACAGGACAAGAAAAATGAAAAAACTATTTAAAGTTGCTTTAGTTGCAGTAGGAATGATATTTGCCGGCAGCTTTGCCAATGCGCAGACCAAAATTGGCCATATTAATTTTAATGCGGTTATTGATGCTATGCCCGAAACCAAAACCGTTTCGGCCCAAATCCAGGCTTACCAGAAAACCTTTATTGATGTACTTACCAACATGAACAATGAGTACACTACAAAAGGCACTGATTTTCAAAAAAACCAGGCCACTATGACCGATGCTATACGTAGCCAAAAAGGTGCAGAGTTACAGGATATGCAAAAACGTATGTCTGATTATCAAACAGACGCTCAGCAAAAAGTTGAAGCTAAAAAGAATGAATTGGGCAAACCGCTTTTTGACAAAGCTACTGCCGCAGTACAAGCTGTTGCCAAAGAAAAAGGTTACGCTTATGTATTGGATTCATCACAAGTTAGCCTGTTGGTATCGCCAGATGCTGACGATTTGATGGCAGCCGTAAAATTAAAATTAGGTTTAAAATAATATCAACCTTTAGTCATTTATAAAAAAGCGCTCCGTACTACGGGGCGCTTTTTTTATGTTTGTATATGCACAATCAACCTATAGGTATTTTTGATTCGGGCTTTGGGGGCCTTACGGTTTTTAAATCAATCATCGGCCAGCTGCCGGGTTACGATTATCTTTACCTGGGCGATAACGCGCGCGCGCCTTATGGCAACCGCTCTTTTAAAACCATTCATGAGTATACCTGGGAGTGTGTGCAATGGATGTTTGCACAGGGTTGCCCGCTGGTAGTGCTGGCCTGCAATACAGCATCAGCTAAAGCGCTGCGTACAATTCAGCAGCAGGATTTAAAAAACGCCGACCCTACAAAACGCGTATTAGGCGTTATAAGGCCTACTGCCGAAATTATTGGTAATTATACCAAAAGCAAACAAATAGGGGTACTGGGCACCAAAGGGACGGTACAGTCGGGCTCATACCTTATCGAGATCCAAAATTTTTTTCCGGATGTAAAAGTTTACCAGCAGGCCTGCCCGCTTTGGGTACCGCTGATAGAGAATGGCGAGTATGATCAGCCTGGTGCCGATTATTTTGTAAAGCTATATCTTGATGAAGTGATGGGACAGTCGCCGGCAATTGATACCATTTTATTAGCCTGTACGCACTATCCCATTATTCAGGATAAAATTGAGGCCTTGTTGCCTGCCCATGTTAAAGTGATAGCCCAGGGCGATATTGTAGCCAGAAGCCTGGTCGATTACCTGCAACGCCACCCCGAAATGGAGGCCAGGCTCAGTAAAAACGGCACCAACCAGTTTTTTACTACCACAGATGATACCGCCGATTTTGATCATCACGCCTCGCTGTTTTTCTCGCAGCCGGTAAAGTCGACTTTTATTTCGGCCAATGATTTGGTTACGTGTAAGTGAGTGGTTGGATTGGGTTGATTAGGTGAGTGGTTGGTGAGCCAAAATCGTAAAATACGATCGTCATTGCGATGTACGAAGCAATCCCGAACTATGTGGGACTTAGCATGTCAAAGATTGCTTCGTGCCTTATAATGACGTGTTTGTAAGATATTGATTACCAAGGCTGTTTTTTTGACGTAGAGACGCATAATTGCGTCTCCCGCATGCAAATCACACATGCAAATCGACCTTGCAATTGAGCTTGCAAATTCTGAATGTCCTGCGGGAGACGCAATTATGCGTCTCTACAATAGCCCCATTCGCTGCCATGTCATTGCTATTTTTTTCAGCGTAAGCTGGTGTTCACTCGCAATGACGGTAGTTTTGGACATTGGTTTAACTATATTTCGTTGCATGTCATCCCCATTTTTTTCAGGATCATCCTGATGGATACTCGCAATGACGGTTAAGTGTATAACCAACCCCTCACCTAATCAACCCAATCCAACTTATTCAACCTAATCCCACCCAATCAACCGCTAACCAATTTAATATACCAAACTTGTCGTCTAAAATAACTCAACATTTAGTAAGTTTGCAGCTTCATCAAAAAAGCGCTTGAATTATTATATCACATATTTTATTGTTGCTATAGGGTTGTTCAGTTTTTCGGCCTTTTTTGCGTTGTTTGGCGTTTATGCCGAGCGGAAGATCTCTGCATTTATACAAGACAGGCTTGGCCCTACCGAAACGGGTAAATACGGCTCGTTGCAAACCCTGGCCGATATTATGAAGATGATCCAAAAAGAACTCATCATCCCGGCAGCCGCAGATAAATGGCTGTTTATGCTGGCGCCCGCTGTAATATTTATTGCGGTATACATGGGCTTTGCCGCCCTGCCCTGGGGCCCCGGGCTTATCCCCTCGAAAATAAATTTAGGCATTTACTATGTCTTCGCCATTATCTCTATCGAAACATTGGGGATCCTGATGGCTGGTTGGGGATCAAATAACAAGTATTCAATATTAGGCGCCATGCGCTCCGCCGCGCAAATCATATCTTACGAAATTCCTGCCGGATTTGCCATTATATCCGTAGTGATGATCGCTCAAACATTGGATCTGCAGGCTGTGGCCATGCAGCAAGGTGTGTTATCGCCAGAGAAAATAAAATTTGCCGGCTTTTGGGATGTAACTACGACAGGCGGTTTGTTGAGCTGGAATATATTCCGTGCTCCACATCTCATCATCGCTTTTGTAATTTATTTTATAGCCTCATTGGCCGAAAGTAACCGCGCGCCCTTTGATATTCCCGAAGCGGAATCAGAGCTGGTGGCAGGTTTCCATACCGAGTTTACAGGCATCCGGTTCGCGCTGGTTTTTTTGGCCGAATATTCGATGATGTTTTTGGTGAGCATGATAGGGGTGATCCTTTTTTTAGGCGCCTGGAATACACCGTTACCAAATATGGGCCCGGTGCATTTGGCAACATGGACAACCGGCATGTGGTGGGGCATTTTATGGGTAAGCCTAAAAACGTTAGGGTTGGTAGCCATCCAAATGTGGATCAGGTGGACACTGCCCCGTTTCCGGGTAGATCAACTGATGAACCTTTGCTGGAAAGTACTCACCCCGCTGGCATTTTTATGTGTGCTGATATCGGGTGTATGGAGAGTGTGGCTGATGTAATTTGGGATGAAAGGTTAAAGGCGAAAGGTAAAAGGAACAAAGCAATTTCGGACATCGAAAAGTCAAAATCGGGTAAATCCCTTAATCTGATAAATCCCGGTTCAGACGATTTTTTTAGAATTTAGAGTTTAGAATTTAGAGTTTAGAATTTCAACAGTATTAGATTTGTTAACTAAGTTAATCAACGGTTTTACAACGGCATGGAAAGGTTTAAGCCTTACCGTGAAGCACTTGTTTGCCAATAATTCTGCGCGGAAGATAACAACCGTAAGTGATAGTAACTACTTTAAACAACTGGAAAAAGGCACCAACACCATCCAGTACCCCACGCAGCAATTGCCGGTGCCCGAAATTGGCCGGTACCAGCTGGATGTGGAGATGGACGATTGCATTGTGTGCGATTTATGCGCCAAAGTATGCCCCGTAGATTGTATTGATATTGAAGCCATAAAAGCTACGGAAGCCATTGGCCAAACATCTGATGGCACCACCAAACGGCTTTACGCAGCTAAGTTTGATATTGATATGGCCAAATGCATGTACTGCGGCCTGTGCACCATCGTGTGCCCAACCGAGTGCATTGTGATGACCAACCAATATGATAAAACCGTTTTTGAATTAAGCGACCTGGTTTACGAATTCTCGGATATGCCACCCGAAGTTGCTGCCGAAAAACGTGCCTTGTTTGATAAGCAACAGGCCGAAAAGCAAGCTGCCAAACTCGCCGCCATGCAAAAAAAGGAGGGCGGGGCATGAGCTTAGTCCGTGTGCTGTTTTATTTGATGAGTTTTATAGCGGTGGGTTCGGCGCTTTATGCGGCATCAACCACCAATTTGGTGCGCAGCATATTTGTATTTTTTGTCACCCTGTTTGCCCTGGCGGGCCTGTATGTTTTGGCCCTGGCCGATTTTGTGGCTGTTACGCAGGTGGTGATCTATGTAGGCGGAATATTGGTACTTATACTATTTGCCTTTATGCTATCCGGTAAAGAAACGTTGGATGTTTTGCAGCAACAAAAAGGTAAATTCTTCAGCATAGGCAAATTGCCCGCAATACTACTTGCTGCCTTGTTTTTTATCGTGATGATTAACGTAGCCTTAAAGGCTGATGTAAATAACCTGGGTTGGGTAAAGGATTCCATCGCAAATAATAATACCATTACCCCAAACGCGGTGATGATTGATAATATTGGTGTTAACTTAATGACCCGCTACCTGCTGCCTTTTGAGGCTATTTCCATTTTACTATTGATGGCACTGGTTGGCGCAGCACACCTTTCACGTAAGGAGGCCGAAGCATGATTACCTTAACCGATTTTTTGATTGTGAGTGTAATGCTGTTTTGCATCGGCCTGTACATGATCGTATCTAAACGCAACGCCATACAGATTTTGATTGGTATCGAACTGATCCTGAATGCCGCCATACTAAACCTGGTAGCCTTTGGTAAACACGACAGCGCGAACAATAGCGGACAAATATTCGCCCTATTTGCTATTATATTGGCGGCGGCAACCACCGCGGTAGCGCTGGCTATTATTTTGAACGTGTATAGGAAATATAAAACCATTGATCCGGGTAAGATTAATAATTTGAGGGATTAATGATGAGAAAGTATTTAGCGGCTGTCAACGTAGAGACTTACGAAGTTTTTAAAACTTCGTAAGTCTGGATTTTAACATAAACAATAAAGAGATCGTCATTGCGAGGTACGAAGCAATCTCTTTAGGACAAGTCGCCACTTTGCAGGCGGAACTGCAAGTTGGGGATTGCTTCGTACCTCGCAATGACGCTTAAAAAACTATTACAATATAAGCCTAAGGCAACGACAGTTTGAACAACACCATATCCCATACCGATCTCACCCTCATCGCCTGCACCCTCGCAGCTGTAGCATCGCCGCTGCTTGCTGCTTTGGTAAACTTTTGCCTGCCGGTAAAAAGCAAGGTTGCGGGTTGGGTATCTGCCGTGGCTATTTTGTTAAGTTGTGTTTTGGCAGCCAAAGTATTTGCCGGGGTATGGAATAATCCGCAGATTCACGTAAACCAGGTTTGGTTTACTATTGGCGATACCAAAGTTTATGCGGGCCTTCTACTCAATAACCTATCGGCATTGATGCTGTTGCTGGTGTCGGTTATCGCGTTGCCGGTGCATATTTACTCTACGGCGTATATGAAGCATGATGACAGGTATAGCCGCTACTTTACCTACCTCAGCTTCTTCTGTTTCAGCATGCTGGCTTTGGTAGTGGTGGATAACCTGGTGCTGTTTTACGCTTTCTGGGAACTGGTGGGCTTTTCATCGTACCTTTTAATCGGTTTTTGGTTTACAAAAGATAAAGCGGTACAGGCCAATAAAAAAGCCTTTATCATGAATAGGATAGGTGATATTGGCTTGCTAAGCGCTATTATTATCCTGTTTACCGTTTATGGCACTTTTGATATTAATGCGTTGTTTGGGCATCAGGGCATGCTCAGTATTTCTGCCATAAGGGATGGGCAATGGGCTATACAGCCCGATTTGCTGCCAACGTCTTACGGGTCGATATGGCTATCCGGTGGGGCCTCGGGGTCACTGCCAGCCATCTGGCAATACATCGCCGTCGCAGGTATCGTTTTAGCAGTCGCTGCTAAATCGGCACAGTTTCCATTGCACACCTGGCTGCCCGATGCTATGGAAGGGCCAACATCGGTATCGGCGTTAATACACGCTGCTACTATGGTTGCGGCAGGTGTGTTCCTGTTAGGCAGGGTATATCCAATGTTTACTCAAACAGAGCTTACCATACTCGCCTGCATTGGTTGCTTTACTGCTTTTATGGCGGCTACCATCGCGCTTACGCAAAATGATTTAAAACGGGTGCTGGCATATTCTACCATATCACAATTAGGCTTTATGGTTTTGGGTATGGGGGTAGGTGCTTACTCATCGTCGCTGTTCCATTTGGCTACGCATGCTTTTTTTAAATGTTTGCTTTTCCTGGTGGCCGGTATCGTGATCCACGAAATGCAGCATGTTAAAGAAGAAAACAACCTTGATATCGATCCGCAGGATATTTCGTTAATGGGTGGCCTGCGAAAAAAATTGCCGCTAACTTTCGTCGTCGCCCTTATTGGCGGTTTGGCGTTGATAGGCTTGCCGCTTACATCGGGCTATCTATCTAAAGATGGTATCCTGATCCAGGCTTTTGAATGGAGCGACGGCAAAGCTGCCTGGTTTAAGATAATCCCGATCATGGCGCTATTAACCAGCTGGCTTACGGCTTTCTATGTGGCCCGGCTGATCTTCAAAGTTTTCTTTGGCGAATTCAGGCTGAGCAAAACCTACCCGAACTTAAAGTTTCATATGGCAGATGGTGGCTGGCAATACAAACTGCCTTTGGTACTTTTGGCAGTTTGTTGCTTTTTTCCGCTGTTCTCGTTTACCCCGTTTTCTTACCAAAAAAGCTGGTTATTTCAAGGAACCAATATTTCGCCGATCAGCAAGTTCGAGAGCATTTATCACCTTACCATCCCGGCGCTGGTAAATATTTTCAGCCTACTGGTCATTTACGCTGCTTATGCCATCTATATAAAGCAAAGCAGTTTTGCATTCCCGCAAACCGGGCTCTTGTACCGCTTATCCTACAACCAATGGTATTTCGATAAAATATATAAGCGTGTATTCGTAAAACCGGTGTTGGGTTTGGGTAAATTCCTGTACTGGTTTGATAAAAATATTATTGATGGATTTATCCACCTGCTTGCCACTATGAGCAGATGTGTTGCAAGCTTTGCCGCCTGGGCGGATAAATATATTGTCGACGGATTTTTGCACCTGATGGCGGCCATTGTCCAAGGTATTGGCAATTTTGCACGTAAATTCCAGGGGGGTAAAGTGCAATATTATTTGTTTAGTATGCTGGCCATTGTACTGCTGCTGTTTATTTTAAAAATACTGATATAAACCTGATGAATATAATAACGCTACTCATATTTATACCTGTACTGTTCGGCATTATTATTATGCTGCTGCCGTCAAGCATGCGCAACAGCTTTAAATATATTACCCTTGGTGCTACGTTAATCCAACTGGGTATCAGCATCTGGATGTACCTGAACTTTAAAACAGGTGCCGGCTTTGGCGGTATTAACCACGAAGAGCAATTTCAGTTTGTGCAAAAACTGCCATGGATAAGCCTTAACCTGGGAAGCCTGGGCAAAATGCAGATTGATTATTTTGTGGGGATAGACGGCATTTCCATCACCTTACTGGTGATGACATCGCTGGTATTGGTGATAGCTACCCTGGCCTGCTGGGAAATCAAGAGCAACCTTAAGGGTTTTTTTCTATTGTTTTTACTGCTGGATATGGCAGTTATCGGTGTGTTTTGCGCGTTGGATTTCTTCCTGTTTTACATGTTTTATGAGCTGATGTTGCTGCCGCTATACTTCCTGATAGGCATGTGGGGCGGTGCAAGGCGCGAGTATGCTTCCATCAAGTTCTTTTTGTACACCCTTTTTGGTTCGGTATTTATGTTATTGGTGATGGTGGGTTTATACCTGTCGGTTACTGATCCGGCCACCGGGAACCATACTTTTAACATGGTGCAAATGATGAACCCGGCCAACTTCAATGCCGGGTCGGTGTTTTCCCTGGCAAGCCACCAAACCATATTAGGCATGCCTGCACGTACCGTGGGTTTTGTGGTATTATTTATCGCCTTTGCTATTAAAGTGCCTGTAGTGCCCTTGCACACGTGGCTGCCCGATGCCCACGTAGAGGCACCTACGCCGGTATCTATTATCCTTGCCGGTATCCTGTTAAAAATTGGCGGCTACGGTATTATCCGCATCTGTATAGGCATCTTCCCCGAAGTAGCTACCGCGCATGCCTTTTGGCTGGGCCTGCTGGGTGTTATCTCCATTTTATACGGCGCGTTCAACGCGCTTGCACAACGCGATCTGAAACGGATGATCGCTTATTCCTCAGTATCGCATATGGGTTTTGTACTGCTGGGCATTGCATCGCAGACTGCCGAGGGCGTAAGCGGAGCCGTAATGCAAATGGTGAGCCACGGCTTTTTATCAACTATGTTATTCTTCCTGGTAGGGGTTATCTATAATAGGGTGCATGACAGGGATATTTACCATTTCCGTGGCCTCGCTACCCTGATGCCAAAATATACGGCCTTTGTCATGATCGCCTTTTTCGCTTCGTTGGGCTTGCCGGGCTTTTCGGCATTTGTGGCCGAGGCGTTTACGTTAGCCGGTGTATTTAAATCGCATACGGAAAATGGTTTGTTGCCCTATTGGATGGCTGTTTGCGGTACCCTGGGCATACTGTTTGGCGCGGCCTACTTTTTATGGACACTGCAGCGCATGTTCTTCGGTAAGGAATCGTTAAAAGGTGGCGCCGTTTGGAAAATAGCGCTGACAGATTTAAACCTGCGCGAGAAACTTACGCTTGCCCCATTGGCCATCATCGCCCTGGCATTAGGTATAATGCCATCATTGGTTTTTGATAAGATCAACGATTCGGTATTAGCTTTTATACAATTTTTACACACCAAATAATTGATAGTGTACCAGCATAAATTCTTTTATGGAAAAATGCATACCGCTGCATCTTTAGTTTACCCAACGCCCTTTGAGGCTAAGGGGGGAAAACTAACAGCAAGTATCCATTTAACCGAAGACGTTATGTTCAAAAAACTATCAACCGCTATTTTTTTATTTATAGCTATTGCCTCCAAAGCCGACGAAGGGCAAAAAATTGCCTCGAAAGTTCAAAAAGTTACCGTGTTTTTAAGCGGGGCACAAGTAAGCCGCACCGCGCAGGTAAACATAAGCGCGGGCACATCTACCCTTGTGTTCAACAACCTATCGGCAGATATGGATGTGCAAAGCCTGCAGGTAAGCGCAGGGGGCAATTTTACTATCCTATCGGTTAAGCACGAACTTGATTTTTTAAACGAAGAACTAAAGCAAAAACAAATTACCGACCTGCAAGCCCAGCAAAAACTCATCAGGGATAAAATATCCCTACAAAACAGCCTGCTCCCTATTTACCAGGAAGAGGCCGATATGCTATCAAAAAACCAGGTTGGCAGCGGAAAAAAAAATGGGCTCGACATTATAAAACTCAAACAGGCGCTTGATTTTCAAACAGCCCGCCTAACCGAGATCAAACAAAAACAACAAGCTGTGGCCGACCAGGTTGCACTGCTAAACCTCGAGCTTCAAAAATATGATAAGCAAATTGTCGATATTGTTAAAGGCCGCCGCAGCACTACCAGTAATGTGTTGGTTACGGTATCGTCTAAAACCGATCTGCAGTCTGCATTTACCATCAACTATGTGGTGCATACCGCCAGCTGGTACCCGGTTTATGATATCAGGGCCAAAAATGTAAACAGCCCTATCAGCATAACTTATAAAGCCAATGTATCGCAGCAAAGCGGCGAGGAATGGAAGAACATAAAAATCACCCTGTCAACAGGCAACCCAACCGTAAGCGGCAGTAAGCCCGAGCTTACCCCGGATTATTTAAATTTTGGCATGTATTATTCAGGAGCTGCCAGCAGCATCACCAAAGTTACGGGTAAGGTTGTTGCACAGGAGGACGGGCAGCCCTTGCCCGGCGTATCTATCAGGATAAAAGGTTCTTCCATAGGCACTGTAAGCGATAAGGATGGTAATTACGATATCCAGGTGCCCGGAGGTAACCCAACCATAACTTATAGCTACATTGGTTATGAAACGATGGAGCGGCAGGCTAATGCTGTAGTAATAAGTGTAGCGCTTAAGCCATCAGCTCGGGCTTTAAATGAGGTTGTTGTGGTGGGTTACAGCAGTACATCAGACGCTCTTGAGGGTCGGGTTTCCGGAGCGAGTGTTACACCCGGATCAAGTGATAAAATAAAGATTAGGGGAATCTCAAGTTTAGGCTACTCCACCACACCGATAGAAGTTAAAAAAATCGAAAACCAAACTAACGTAGAGTTTGCCATTGCCAACCCCTACACCGTGCCAACTGATGGCAAGCAGTATATGGTAGAGATTGGTCAGTTTGACCTGGACGCCAGTTACCAGTACTACGTTGCGCCCAAAATAAGCACAGATGTGTTTTTAACCGCCCAGCTTACCAACTGGAACAAATACAATTTCCTATCCGGCGAAGCCAGTTTGTTTTTTGAAGGAACTTTCATCGGTAAATCACTAATCAATACCCAGGCCACTACAGATGCATTAAACCTTTCCTTAGGGAACGATAAGAATATTGTAGTTACCCGCACCCTGCAAAAGGAACTGGCCGGCAGGCAGGTATTTGGATCTAACAAAAAAGAGACCCGCAACTGGCTCATTGAAGCTAAAAACCGCAAAATCCAGCCGGTTAGTTTATTGGTAGAAGACCAGGTGCCCGTTTCGCAGAATACCGATATACAGGTAGATGTGCAGGAAACATCGGGTGCAAAATTGGATGCCCACACGGGCAAACTTTCATGGAATTTCGTGTTAAATTCGCAGGATGATAAAAAGGTGCTGTTAAAGTATCAGGTTAAATATCCCAAGGATCAATCAGTAATAGTTCAATAATATAAATGCATCAATTGCTCACCAACATATCCGAACAGCTAACCCAGGTAATTGCCAGCCTGTACTATTTTATGCCCGAAGCATACCTGGGCTTGCTATTTGTGTTTGTGATGATAACCGATTTGCTGTTTGGTAAAACATCTGCCGGTTATTGCCGCATGGTAGCCGTCACAGGCGTACTGTTGGTTGTATTTGCCGATTTAAAGCAATTTGGGCTGATATTGGATGGCCCGCACCTGCTGTTTAGCCAAATGCTGCTCCTAAGCCGGAGCGGCCTGTGGTTTAAAGTAATCATCGATTTGCTTGCCTTTATCCTGCTGTTGTATTTTACGTGGGACGAGAAACTGAAAAGCCACCAAAAAGGCTTATCAGATTTATATACCATCACCATAGCTTCCATATTCGGCCTGCATTTAATGGTGATGGCTGTAAACCTGCTGTCTATTTACCTGGCTATCGAGATGGTTTCCATTGCATCATACCTGATGGTCGCCTACCGGAGCGAGAACGCCTTTAGTACCGAGGCGGGCTTAAAGTATGTACTGTTTGGGGCAGCATCATCGGCCATTATGCTTTATGGTATGTCGTTGTTATATGCGTTTAGTGGTTCGCTGGATATTTTGCAGCATAATACCGTTATGGAGCTTTTAAAGGTTAATCACCTCAGCTCGGCCTTCGCCATAGTGCTGGTGCTGGTTGGCATAGGGTTTAAACTGTCATTTGTTCCTGTTCATTTTTGGGTGCCCGATGTATACCAGGGCGCGCCAACGCCGGTTACGGCATACCTGTCAACTTTACCCAAAATTGCCGCGTTTGCTTTATTGGTTAACCTTTTACCGCCTTTTGTGCTATTGGGCGCAAATACTGGTTTCGATTTGGTTATCGTACTATCGGTAGCCGGTATTATCAGCATGATAGCGGGCAACTTTGCCGCGGTATTGCAAAGTAATATTAAACGGATGCTGGCTTACTCCAGCATTGGCCATACCGGTTTCGCGCTGATGGCAGTGGTGGTGCTTAACCAGCAAGGAATATCGGCTTTAACTTATTACCTGTTAGTTTATGCATTGGCCAATATTGGCGCCTTGGTGCTGGCAACTTATTTTACTAATGTAATTGGTGCCGAAAACCTTGACGACTATAAAGGCCTTGGTTTAAAGTACCCTGTTGCAGCGGTATGTTTTACCATAATACTGATATCGCTTACGGGCTTGCCGGTGAGCGCGGGCTTTACGGGTAAGGTGTTTGTGTTTTCGGCAGTGTATGGGCTTTACCAGCAAAATCACAGCATCTGGCTGATGCTGCTGATGGCTACCGGGGCTTTAACAACCGTGGTAAGCTTGTTTTACTATATTAAAATTCCGCTTAATTTATTCCTGAAAAGGTCAGAAAATCAGGATATTGAATATAAAAAATCCTATAACCTGCTCATTTTGGTTGTAATTATAGGCTTTATATTGATTTTGCTGGGAGTTTTTCCGGATTTCGTTTTAAAATACCTGTAAACTTAATTTTTTATTATCTATTTAATATAAAATTAACATAATCTTCTTTTTATAGGCGGAAAAATATTAATTTAGGCTGTTTTTTAACAAGTCTTAAATTAAATGAAGCGGTATATTCCTTTTCTAATTATACTTATAATTCTTACGCTTACTTTTCTATTTCCATCAGTCGAGTTTAAAAACTCCGGAAACCCCAATTTTAATACCGGGGATATAGCCTGGATGTTGATGTCGACAGCGCTTGTTTTGATCATGACACCGGGGCTTGCTTTCTTTTACGGCGGTATGGTCAACAAAAAAAACGTGATCTCGACCATGCTGCAAAGCATTGTTTGTATGGTTATCATCACGGTACTTTGGGGCATTTTTGGTTTTAGCCTGGCCTTTGGCGAGAGTTTTCATGGGCTGATTGGCAACCCTGCTACTTATTTTATGATGAAGGGGATGCTGGGCAACGCCACCTGGAAAGCCGCGCCAACCATACCTTTGTTATTGTTTGCTATGTACCAGTTAAAATTCGCCATTATTACCCCGGCGCTAATTACCGGTGCCTTTGCCGAGCGGATCCGTTTTAACTCGTACATTATTTTTTTGGTATTGTTCTCCATCTTAATATTCTCGCCGCTGGCGCATTGCACCTGGCATCCCGATGGAATACTGGCCAAACTGGGCGTGCTTGACTTTGCTGGCGGTACGGTAGTCCACATGTCGGCCGGGTGGGCTGCGCTGGCCTCTGCGTTATATTTAAAACGCCGTAACGAGGCTAACCATTCGCCTGCCCGTATTACTTATGTAATGATAGGCACCGGGCTTTTATGGTTTGGCTGGTTTGGTTTTAATGCCGGTTCGGCCTTTGGGGCAAATGCTTTGGCAGTTACGGCTTTGGCTACCAGCACAACAGCTTCGGCTGCCGGTGGTATTACCTGGATATTTTTTGATATGCTGCTTGGCCGCAAGCCATCGGCTATGGGCACCTGTATCGGCGCGGTAGTAGGCCTTGTTGCCATTACACCGGCTGCAGGTTATGTAACAGTTCCGCATTCGCTGGCTATCGGTATTATATCGGCAGTGGTAAGCAACCTGGTTGTGGAGTGGCGTACACGCACTACCATTGATGATACACTTGATGTATTCCCTTGCCATGGGGTAGGTGGTATGGTGGGTATGCTGCTAACCGGTGTTTTTGCCAATCAGCACGTAAATGCTGCAAATACTACCGGCAACGGCCTTTTCTTTGGCGAAACGCACTTGTTTTTGGTGCAGCTTTTAGCACTGGTGGGCGTATCTGTCTTCGCGTTTTTCGGATCGTTGTTATTACTTAAAATAACAGATATGATCTCGCCTCTCCGGGTATCTGCCGAAGATGAAGTGGTGGGGCTGGATATCAGCCAGCACGGCGAAAAACTTTAATTACGACTTTCAAACCAAATCTATAAACCCGAAAGTCCGGCTGAGAAGCCGGATTTTTTTTATTTAGTGGCGGCGAGGGAGTCAAGAGTCAAGACACAGGGGGCGATGATTGCCGCGTAGTCATAAAAATATTATGTTATTAAACGTATTGACAATACACTTGTCTATAAAGTGGTGTTAATACGTGTTTTTGTCTTAACTCTTGATTCTTAGCACTTGACTCAATTTTAAAAATATGTTTTCAGATAATCAATTAGGAATGTTTACAGCGGCTCATCAAAATATGCTACCTTTTGATGGTGAGGTTTATCTGTATCCCAATTTTTATGAAGAGGAGGGTAGTCTCGATATCTTTGAACAGCTAAAACACAGCATCCTTTGGAAGCAGGACAGGATGAAGATCTATGGTAAAATGGTCAACTTCCCGCGGCTTACTTCCTGGTATGCCGATGGCGACCAGGAATACACCTACTCCGGCGTAGTAAATACACCCATTCCATTTACGCCATTGTTAAGGCAGATAAAGGAGGCTGCTGAGCAACAATGCGGTAAACAATTTAACTCGGCCCTGCTTAACTACTACCGCCATGGCGACGACAGCATGGGCTGGCATAGCGATGACGAGAAAGAATTGAGCGGCAACCCTGTTATAGCTTCGGCATCGTTTGGTGCTACCCGTACTTTTCAATTTAAACACAAGCAAGAAAAGAACGCTAAAGTTTCTATCGCCCTTAATAATGGCTGCTTGCTTATAATGCAGGGAGCTACGCAGCATAACTGGCTGCACCAGGTACCCAAAACTGCCAAACAGCCAGGGCCAAGGATTAACATAACTTTCAGGGATATTAAGTATTAGATGTGCAGATTACTGATGTTGTCTGAATCAGAATTTACAGAATTTTAAAATTAGCACGATGCAGCGTTATTTTGAAAATTCTAAAATTCGGTAAATTCTGATTCAGAAATAAATGACAGACGGGGCATCTGCACATCTGTATTGCTTTTCAATCATTGCAACATCAGGGATTAAGTAATAACTTAGTTTATCTGAATCCACCTGCCATATGAAAAAAAATATTGTGTTTGTCCCGCTTTTAGCGCTGGCTTTTAATGTAAAGGCTCAAACTGTTTTACCAACTGATAGCGGGACTTTCTTCCTGCATAAATTTGCGCAGCATATTGGTAAAGAAACTTATTGGGTAACTAAATATAAGGACTCCATTAAGTATGCCGTCGATTTTAAGTTTGTCGACCGGGGTTCCCCTGTGCCGTTGAAAGCCAGTTTAAAGTTAACTGCTAAAGGTAACCCGCTCGAACTGGTTGTAAAAGGAAAAACATCCAGGTTTTCGACAATTAACGATTCGGTAAGGGTTTTAAATGACGGTGTTGTATTTAAGGTTGATGAAAAACTTACCAGCTATAAAACGCATCAGCGCCTTAGCTTTCCTGTGGCAGGTTACTCACCTACATTGGTACAACAAGCAATGCTGCAATACTGGAAAAAGAATAAGCAGCCAGAAACTATGAAAACCCTGCCCTTTGGCTCGGTACAAATAAAGAAAGACGGTACAGATCAATTGACTTTTAACGGTAAACAATTGCTGCTTGAGAGATATACCGTAAGCGGCCTGGTTTGGGGCAACGAACTGATTTGGGCGGATGCCGGCGGTAAACTCATTTGCCTCATCACCAATGATGCCGAAGGCGACAAACTGGAGTCGGTGCGTAAAGAATATGAGAGCCTGTTGCCCGAACTGATTAGCAAAGCGGCGGTTTACGGTATGCAGATCTTCGCTAAGGCAGCAGCGCCTACGGGGGTGGTTAATAAGGTGATTGCCATTACCGGGGGGAACCTGGTTGATGTAAATACCGGCACCAGTATGCCCAACGCAGTAGTATTGATAGAAGATGGCCTGATAAAAATGACAGGTAAAGCGGGCAGTGTTAAAATACCTGCCGGTGCCAAAGTAATAAACGCCAACGGTAAAAGTATTTTACCCGGCTTATGGGATATGCACTCGCATTTTGAACAGGCAGAGTGGGGACCGGCCTACCTGGCAGCCGGGGTAACAACAGTTAGGGACTGCGGCAACGAATTTGAATATATTAATGCTATAAAAAGTGCCATAGATGGCGGCAAAGGTGTTGGGCCAAATATCCTGAAAGCAGGTATTATTGACGGCAAAGGGCCAATGTCGCTGGGTATTATACAGGCAGATACAAAGGAAGAAGCCATAAAAGCGGTTGACCGTTATAAAGAAAATGGATTTGCGCAGATAAAAATTTACAGCTCGGTAAAACCTTCAATAGTAAAGGCTATTTGCGATGAAGCCCATAAAGTGGGCTTAACAGTAACCGGCCACATCCCTAACGGAATGACCTTGCAGCAGGGGGTAGACTCGGGCATGAACATGGTAAACCACGAGCAATATGTTTACGCCATTTTAAAGAGAAATAAAGACAGATCTGTAGATTTTGATGATTCGGTAAGCGTGGCGGCAATCAAATTTATTAAAGACCATCATGTGGTGATAGACCCCACTTTGGGTGTCTTTGAACTTGCCTTTCGAAATGTAAAAGATAGCATCACAAACCTGGAGCCGGCATACAACACATTACCGCCGCCATTGCAAACGCTGTTTAAAAACATGGGGATGGAGCCGGCCAATGCGACAAAATTTCGGCCTGTGATGCAAGGCATGGTTACATCTGTAAAAAAACTGTATGATGCAGGCATTATTATCGTAGCTGGTACCGATATGGGTTTCCCTGGTTTTAGCCTGGACAGGGAACTGGAACTATACGTATTGGCGGGTTTAACGCCCGCCCAGGCCATTAAAACAGCTACCATTACACCTGCCCAGGCCATGGGCATTGATAAACAAGCCGGCTCAATTGAAGCGGGTAAGCAGGCGGATATTATACTGGTAGATGGCGATCCTTTAAAAAATATCAGCGATATCCGCAAAGTATCGGTTGTGATTAAAGCTGGCAGGGTTTATGACCCGGTGGCTTTACATAGGATGGTAGGTTTTTCGAGGTAGATGATAGATGTGCAGATTACAGATTTTAGATGTGCGGATGTTGTCTGAATCAGAATTTTTCACATTTAATTTTTTTTTAAGGAGTTCAAGAGGGCTACGCCGTTTACAGAATTAAAAAATTAACAGAATGCCGCGTTATTTTGAAAATTCTAAAATTCTGTAAATTCTGATTCAGACAAAATTCCCTAAATTTACCTTGTGCAAAAAGAAGAACTCGCAACATTATGGCGTCCGGTGGGGCCAAGGGAATTAAAGCTGATAGAAGAATCAGGATTTAAGAGGTTTCCGAAGCGATTGGCCCAGCAGCCTATTTTTTACCCGGTGATGAATGAAGCTTATGCTATTCAGATAGCAAGGGATTGGAATGTACCCGCATCCGGTTCGGGTTTTGTAACTAAGTTTAGTTTACCTGCCGTATTCCTGGCAAAATATAATGTTGAAAATGTTGGAGGCCCAATCCATAACGAATTATGGGTGCCGGCCGAAGAGCTGGAAGAATTTAACGATCATATTGTAGGGTTGATTGAGGTTACGCAATCATTTTACCCTGCTGAAAAAGAGTGATTCTGACGAATAATCAGCCAAAAACACCTGCACATCTGTAATCTAAAATCTGCACATCTAAAAAGATGTTTAAACTACTATTTAATGACAAATGATTTTATAAAGAGTCCATTATAAATGATACCTTTGCAGCCTCATTCCGAATCATGAGCGATCAGATTAAACATGAATGCGGTGTGGCATTTATCCGCTTATTAAAGCCACTATCTTTTTATCAGAAAAAGTACGGAACTGCGCTGTACGGACTGAACAAGCTTTACCTTTTAATGGAGAAACAACATAACCGCGGCCAGGATGGCGCAGGTGTTGCTACCATTAAATTAGATATTGCCCCGGGCAAGCGGTACATCAGTCGTCACCGGTCAATGGCTTCAAACGCCGTTGCTGATATTTTTGAATACATCCAGAAGAAATTCGCGGAGATTCAGAAAGAAACCCCCGAAAAAATGTTGGATGCCGAATGGCTCAAAGAACATGTAAGCTTTACCGGCGAGGTTTTATTAGGGCACCTGCGTTATGGTACCCATGGTAAAAACTCTATCGAAAGCTGCCATCCGTTCCTGCGCCAAAACAACTGGCAAACCAGGAACCTGGTTATTGCAGGCAACTTTAACATGACCAATGTTGATGAGCTTTTGCAGCAACTTTACGACCTGGGCCAGCACCCGAAAGAGCAAGCCGATACCATTACAGTGCTCGAAAAAATGGGCCACTTTATTGATACCGAAAACCAGGGCTTGTTTGACCAGTACAAACGCGAAGGATTAGACGATAACGTGGAGATTAGCAAACTGATTGCTAATGACATGGACGTTGCCAAAATTTTAACAAAATCGGCCAAAAACTGGGATGGTGGTTATACCATAGCCGGTATACTGGGCCATGGCGATGCCTTTGTAATGCGCGACCCGGTTGGCATTCGCCCGGCATTTTATTACTACAACGATGAAATTGTTGTAGCAGCATCAGAACGCCCTGCTATCCAAACCGCATTTAACGTGCCTATGGAGGAGATCAGGGAGATTAAACCTGGCCACGCGCTTATTGTTAAAAAGAACGGGAAGATAACCGAGACTATGTTTAGTGAGCCTAAAGAGAAGAAATCCTGCTCGTTTGAGCGTATTTACTTTTCGCGTGGCAGCGATGCATCTATCTACCGTGAGCGTAAACAATTAGGCAGGCTGCTTTGCCCGCAAATATTGGACGCTGTTAACAATGATATCAAAAATACCGTGTTCTCCTACATCCCCAATACTGCCGAAGTTGCCTTTTATGGCATGGTTGAGGGCGTGCACAAATACGTAAAAAAATACCAGCGCGACAAGCTACTGAGCCGCGAGGATAAAATTAGCGACGAAGAGCTTACCGAAATACTGGCAATGGCCCCAAGGGTTGAAAAAATTGCTATTAAAGATGTTAAGCTGCGCACCTTTATTACCCAAGATGCCGACCGCAGCGAAATGGTTGCCCACGTTTATGACACCACTTATGGTTTAATAAAACGTAACACCGATACCCTTGTTGTTCTGGACGACTCGATTGTTCGCGGTACTACACTTAAACAAAGTATCCTGAAGATATTGGACAGGCTTGGCCCAACCAAGGTTGTAGTGGTATCATCGGCGCCGCAAATCCGTTACCCGGATTGTTATGGTATAGATATGTCGCGCATGGGTGAGTTTGTTGCTTTTGAAGCAGCCATCAGCTTGTTAAAGGAAATGGACAGGGAAGATGTTATCCTTGACGTTTACCAGAAATGTAAAGACAGCATTAAGTTGCCGAAAGAAAAAGTACAGAACCACGTAAAGGCGATATACGAGCTATTTACCGATCAGCAGGTATCTGACCGTATAGCGCAGATCATTACTCCTAAAGAAATAAAATGCGAAGTGAAAGTTATCTATCAAACTTTAGATAACCTGCATATTGCCTGCCCCGACCATACCGGCGACTGGTACTTCAGCGGCGATTATCCAACCCCAGGCGGCAATAAAGTTGTTAACCGCGCCTTTGTTAACTGGATGGAAGGTAAAAACCAAAGGGCTTATATGTAAGAGCAGCCCCCCGACCCCCTGAAGGGGGAGGAAAAATATAATAGAGGCGATAAGTTTATACTTGTCGCCTTTTTTTGTGTTTTTTTGAAGGTTTTTGTGCTTTTTTGTATCAAAAGTGAAACGCGGTTATCCTGAATTGTAGAATTTCGCGGAATTATGGTAGGGGGAATGAGAAACCGGCGAAAGACTTGCGAAGTTTTTAAAACTTGGCAAGTCTGGGGTTTTACTGTGACATTTTTTTCAGAACCCGGAAAATTTGGATATTGGCTAAAGTGCTGAAAATGAGAGTTTATAGTGTTCCGCTCCCGCTTTTGCTAAAGCCGTAAGTCATTGATTATCAGCGATAAATTGTTCCGGGGCGTTCCGGGTGTACCAGGCGTTCCAACGGAACGCTTCGCAATTCAAAAACTCCCCCTTCAGGGGGCTGGGGGGCTTCACGACCCTGGCGGTGCCGCGAAAACAAAGTGGGTAACCAACTTATCAATCAATACCAGCGAGGCTATTATAAGCGCTATGCCGGCCACTTCGTTAAGGCGGTGGATGAGTTTAACCGATATTTTATCGCGCAGCTTATCGGCGTAAAAGGCTTTAGTGGTATCCATGCCAAACTGCACAATAAGGATAGTTAAAAACATAACGGCTATGTGGAATGAGCGGTGGGGGGTGCCAACCAGGAAAGTAGTACTGGCAGCGCCGATAACAACTGTCCAGTGGAATAATAGGGTGGGGTTAAAGATGCACATCAAAAAGCCCTTTAAAAAGTAGCCTGCGCGGTTGATGCCGGTTGGTACTTTATTGTCGTAGTTTACTTCGGCCTTTTTAAACAAATAGTATAAACCAAGGGTAAACAATATTACGGCGCCAACAACGCCTGCAATCAGTTTAGTATGATCAGATACATCTATATATTGCGAACCGAAAAGTAAGGCGCCAACAAATACTACATCGCTGGTAACAACACCGAGGGCAAGGGCTACACCCGCATGAAAACCTTTTTCGATGCTGGTTTTAATAAGAGCAAAAAAGACCGGGCCAGTAATAACCGTCAACACCAATCCAAACCCAATTCCCGAAATAATGGCTTTTATCATTAAGTTAGGCTTTGTTCATTTTTGAACAATGCGAATATGCAATTTTATCTCATAAACAACGAAACTTAAAATTGTGATTTATTTTAATTTAAAATAGTATGACCAGTTTTACAAAAAATCAATTATGTTTAACGATTCAAAATCTATTCTGTATAACCTAATTTAAAAATGGAACAAAACAATGCTAAAAGTTACAGTTCGGCTCTTTATACGCTTATAACTGTATTTTTCTTTTGGGGCTTTTTAGCTGCCTCCAACGGTGTATTCATACCTTTTTGTAAAGAACACTTTCATTTAACCCAATTTGAATCGCAGTTGATTGATTTTACATTTTATGGTGGTTACTTCATAGGTTCGTTGATCCTGTACTTTGCTTCATCTTTCAGCAAAGTTGATATCATGAATAAAATGGGGTATAAAAATGGTATCATATTAGGCCTGGTAATTTCTGCGATTGGCGCAATCGGCATGATTCCGGCTATTGCATCGGGATCATTTGGTTTAATATTAACGGTGTTTTTTATTATAGCGGTTGGTTTTTCGTTACAGCAAACTGCTGCCAATCCTTTTGTAGTTGCTTTGGGGCCGCCCGAAACAGGTTCAAACCGGTTAAATTTTGCAGGTAGTATTAATAACATTGGTGGTTTATTAGGCCCCGTAGTAGTGGGTATTATTTTATTTGGCTCGGCAGCGGCCAAAATAGAGGCAAAGAATGTACAAATTTCTTCTGTGAACAACCTTTACTACATGCTTGCCGGTTTATTTATTGCTGTAGCTATCTTCTTTTGGTTTTCAAATTTGCCAAAGGTTACCAGCGATGAAAAAATTGAGGCAAGCCCCAAGGCAAATACACCGCTTTTAATTATGTTTTTGGCATTCTGTTTAATTTTAGCCGCCGATCCGTTGAGTGCCTATCTTAATAAGCTGCTATCTTCAGATTATATAAAAAGCCAGTATTTTGTGTATGCTTCATTGGCTATTATTGTATTGACGTTGGTGGGGACTATTTTTGCCGCTAAACAAAGTAAAGAGGGCTGGGGCGCTATGCAGTATCCGCAATTGATTTTGGGTATGCTGGCTATATTTACTTATGTAGGTACCGAGGTTACTATTCAAAGCAATATGGGATCGTTATTAAAAACGCCTGAGTTTGGATCGTTCAAAGAATCGGACATTGCGCCTTATATTTCATTGTACTGGGGTAGCTTAATGATCGGCCGTTTCGCCGGCGCGATAGGCGCGTTTAACCTTTCTAAAACGGTTAAATATGTGTTAACAGTTCTTATTCCTTTTATAGCATTTGGTATAGTACTATTAGTAAATGCCGCCACTGGTGTAAATGTGAGCAACCTGTATGGTTATGCGGCTTGTGTAGCCATCTTGATTGTTGCCTTCTTTATCGGTCAGCAAAAACCTACACGTACTCTGTCTGTATTAGGTTTATTAGGCGTTGCATTTATGCTGGTTGGGTTATTTACAACGGGTAAAGTTGCAACATTCTCTTTCATCAGCGGTGGGTTGTGCTGCTCTATCATGTGGCCTTCCATATTCTCTTTAGCTATTACCGGCTTAGGAAAATACACCAGTCAGGGATCTGCATTCCTGATCATGATGATTTTAGGTGGCTCTATTATCCCTCCGCTACAAGGCAAAGTAGCTGATGGCGCAGGTAACGTTATACCGGGCATGAGCGGTATTCACTTCTCCTATATTGTTCCTGTGTTGGGCTTTGCTTACCTTGCTTATTTTGCCTGGAAAGTGAGCCGCGAACTGCGTAGCCAGGGTATCGACCTTGACCATGTTGAGGTTGCAGCAGGCCACTAATTTTTAAAACCGTCATAAACCATTGGGTCATTAAGTCATTTTCAGATGATTTAATGACCCAATGGCATTAATGACCTAATGACTTAACTATGAAACCAAGTTTCGATTCGATATTCATGAACCTGGCAACCGATCTGGCTAAGCGTTCACACTGCGTTAAAGCCCACGTGGGCGCTGTTTTAACCCGAGACACGCGTATTATATCCATAGGCTACAATGGGCCGCCTGCGGGCACGCATAACTGCGACGAGGAATGGCCGGAACAAGGCTGCGCACGCGATTCAAAAGGAAGTTGCTCCTTAGCGTTGCATGCCGAAGAAAATGCGATTTTATATGCCGTTAAAAGCGGCGCAAAGCTGGAAGGGGCAACGTTGTATACCACACTATCGCCATGTATTGCTTGTGCGCGACTTATTTATTCGGCAGGTATAACTAAAGTTTATTTTGATAAATCGTATGCCGAATATAAAGGCATTGGCAGCGACGAAGGCGTTGATTTTTTAAACCGTTTTGGGGTACCAACGGTGAGGTTTACAGAAGATTAGCATTGCCCGGCCAATTTTTGTTCCGGACAATGCTAATGTCAATATTTAATCGGCCAGGAAAGGCTCAATATGGCTCAGGGCAAACAGTAGTTGTTCGTCTGGGCTCAGGTCTGTATTATCCAAAATAATAGCATCTTCGGCACGTGTCAGCGGGCTTTCTTTGCGGGTGGTGTCCTGGTAATCGCGGTGGGCCAGGTTATCAAAAATTTCTTCTAAGGTTATTTCGGGGTTGGTAGGCAACAGTTCTTTATACCGGCGCTCGGCGCGAATCTTTGGGTCGGCAGTCATAAACAGCTTTACCTGCGCATTCGGGAACACAACGGTGCCAATATCGCGGCCATCCATAATGATGTTTTTTGATTTGCCCATGCGCTGCTGTTGTTTTACCATAGCAACGCGCACTTCATGTATTGCCGCTATGGTGCTTACCTTTTCGGCCACATGCATCTGGCGTATCTCGTCAGATACTTCTTCATCGTTAAGGGTGATATGTGTTTTGTAATCCCTTGAATGAAAGTTAAGATGGATGTTGTTCAGCGCTTCGGCAATCTGTTCATGATTGGTCAGGTCGATGTTATTACGCAGAAAATACAAAGCCACGGCACGGTACATTGCACCACTATCTACATAAATAAAATGAAGTTTTTTTGCTAAAGCCTTTGCTAAAGTGCTTTTACCACATGATGAATAACCATCAATTGCTACTACGATATTGTTGTTCATAAGAGCTGCTAAAATAACGATTTTTGTTGATTGTTGGTTATTGAATGGTTGATTAAGTGAGTAGTTGATCAACTTGGTTAGTGGGTTAAGTTAAAAACATCTGCACATCTGTAATCTGCACACCTGCACATCAATTTACCTAATCAACCTAAAAAAGCTACATTTGAAAAATGAACCTGAATAAAGCCGATTTACAAAAAGAAATAAACTACAAAACGTCACGCAGCGGGGGTAAGGGAGGCCAAAACGTAAATAAAGTATCAAGCAAGGTTGAACTTTTGTTTGATGTTGCCGGTTCCGGCTTATTTACTGATGATGAGAAATTATTGCTCACGGGCAAATTGCAAAACAGGTTAAATAAAGATGGCCTGGTACAAGTAATTTGCGATGAAGAACGCAGCCAATACCTTAATAAAGAAAAAGCGGTTGAAAGGCTGATTGCCCTTTTAGGTCGCGCCCTGCAGGTACAAAAAGTGCGTAAACCCATCAAAGTAAGCAAGGCCGCCAAAGCCGCCCGCCTTGACAACAAAAAGAGACAATCGGCAAAAAAGGAAAACAGGGGAAAAAATTATGAAGAATAATTTTTTTGATGTGCAGATATGCAAATTTCAGGTGTGCAGATGTTTTTTTGTATAGGAAATTAAGAATGCCGAAAATGTGTGTTATTAGTACGCTTTCGTTATCCAAACGCTTATTTTTTGCAGTTTAAATAATCCCCATTCTGTTAGAATCGAACTTAATGAGCACGAAAAGCAGGATGGTGAAACTTAATAACGACGACCCCCCGTAACTTATAAACGGCAGCGGGATACCGATAACAGGTACTATCCCTATCGTCATGCCGATATTGATTACGACGTGGAAGAAGAGCACAGAGGCTACCCCATAACCATAGATGCGTGAAAAGGGGGATCGCTGTCGCTCGGCGATAAAGATAACCCGGAGAATGAGGAAAATATAGAGGCCTAATAACACAAGCGAGCCCGCAAAGCCCCATTCCTCGCCTATGGTGCAAAAAATAAAATCGGTACTTTGCTCGGGCACAAATGAGTATTTGGTTTGGGTACCATGTAAATAACCTTTACCCCACATTTTGCCCGAGCCTATGGCAATTTTTGATTGGTTTACATTATACCCTTTGCCCCTTAAATCGGTAGTGATGCCCAAAATGATGTTAATGCGGTCTGTTTGGTGGGGTTTTAAAACATTGGTGTAGATGAATTTTACACTAAATACAAAGGTGATGGAGATAGCAAGCCCTATCAGCATGGTACTGATAAGTTTGCGGTTACGCCTGAATAAAAAGATAACCAGGGCAGTAAATGCCACCAATGCAATGATGATATGCAAGGGATTAAACAGGAGGGCCACCACAAAAAGTGTGATCAGCAAACCGGTTACGATGAGGAAGTACGGTGATAAACCTTCCCGGTAGAGTACAAAGATAAGCGAACAAAATACCAGTGTTGAGCCAGTATCCGGCTGCAGCATAATCAATATCATCGGCAAGCCAATGATAGCCCCCGCCGCCATAAAAGATTTTGGATCGGTAACGCGGATATTCGGCCCGCTCAGGTACCGGGCCAATAGCAGGCATGTAGCAAACTTGGCAAACTCCGACGGCTGTAGCCTGAAACCGCCGCCAAGGTTTATCCAGGCCTGGTTACCGCCAACATTGCGGCCAACAACCAGTACAACTATTAACAAAAGCACTGTTACAACATAAAAAGCCGGCGACAGGGCACTAAAAAAGCGACTTTCCAACAGCAGGATGATCATGCCAATTACTACAGCCACAATGATGTATATAAATTGCTTACCATAATTGGTGGCGCCATCTATTATACTTGGATGCCTTTCATCAAAAACCGCGGCATGAATGTTGAACCAGCCAATAGTACACAGGATAAGGTATAGGAACACCGTAACCCAATCAACATTAAAAAAGAAGCTGCGCTGATTATTATTGTTGTTGTTCATGCTATTTGCCAGCCCCCCTGCCTGCTAATAAATTGCCCCAGCTATTCGGTTTGTTATTGTTTGCCGTTTTTAAACGCGCTGCCTTTTTTATGGAATCGGCCTTGAATTTTTTTATCGAGTCGGCCTTCACCGCTCGGATACTATCGCGCATGCGTTCTTTCTTCAAATCCATGGCGTAAAGGGTCAAATCGGGCATGCGGTTAGCATTGGCAAAATAATCAACCGTAATGCCCGATTCGCGCGGTGTTATCTTACCTCTTAAATATTTTTCGACGATAAAACTGGCAATAGGGGCCGCCCAGTGCGCACCCTCGCCCGAGTTTTCTACAACAACGGCAATGGCTATTTTAGGGTTCTCGCGAGGTGCAAAGGCCACAAATACCGAGTTAGCCTCGCCACGCGGATTTTGCGCTGTACCTGTTTTACCGCACATGATAATGCCCGGAATTTTTGATCTGCGGGCGGTTCCATCCTCTACCACAGCCTGCATCCCATTTATAACAGGTTCAAAGTATTGCGAATCTATACCCACATAGTTTCTTTTGGTATACTCGGCCTTAATAACGTTTTCGGTACCAATGGCTTTAATTAAATGTGGCTTGTAAAAGAAGCCATGATTGGCAATGGTACATTCCAGGTTGGCCATTTGCAGGGGTGTCGCCAATAGCTCGCCCTGGCCTATCGCTAAAGAAATGATGGTGCTGGCGCGCCATCCCCCTTTTTTATAAACGTTGTCGTAATGTAAGGGCGTTGGTACGTTTCCGCGGCTTTCGGCAGGCATATCCAGGTCCAGCCGGGCACCTAAACCAAATTTCATCACGTTGGCCCTCCACTTTGTAAATTCGGCTTCAGTATATTTTGCTCCGCTGCGTTCCAATATCCGCTGAAACACCATCGAAAAATAACCATTACAGGATTCGGCTACAGCCCTGCCCATGTTAACGCTACCGTGAGCTTCGCCATTGTTACATGGCACCAACCGGTTGCCAGCCCTGTAATGCCCGGTGCAATAGTATGTTTCTGAAGGGGAGATGATATTTTCCTGCAAAGCTATTAAAGCGCTTAATGGCTTAAATGATGAGCCTGGCGGATACTGAGCCTGTATAGGCCTGATGAAAAATGGCTTATACGGATTGTTATACATTTTAGCAGCGTTGTTACCGCGTTCGCGGCCCACCATCAGGTTAGGGTCGTAACTGGGGCTGCTTACATAAGCCAGGATCTCGCCGCTTGATGGTTCAATGGCTACAATACTACCCAGCTTATTTTGCATCAGATGTTCGCCCAGCTTTTGTAATTCTATATCTAACGAGGACGTAAGCCGCTCGCCGGTACGGGCTACCGTATCAAATGCGCCATTGGCGAACGAGCCTTTTTGTACCCCGCGCGAATCAACCATCATGTTTTTAACACCGCGCTGCCCGCGTAAAACATTTTCGTAAGCTTTCTCTACACCTGTTATACCAATATAATCGCC
Organism: Mucilaginibacter sediminis; assembly: GCF_051903035.1. Classification (NCBI taxonomy): domain Bacteria; kingdom Pseudomonadati; phylum Bacteroidota; class Sphingobacteriia; order Sphingobacteriales; family Sphingobacteriaceae; genus Mucilaginibacter; species Mucilaginibacter sediminis. The sequence continues at coordinate 3,229,011 of NZ_CP170602.1, read as the reverse complement.
CAGCCGGTAATAGCCATTTGAGCGCTTGATATCGCGGTCCTGTGCCTCACCAATATAACCTAAAAACTGCGCCGCAACCGAATCGGGATAAGTACGTACTGTGCGGGGCAAGGCATAAAAGCCAACAAAATCATTTATTTTTTCTTGTATCGAAGCAAAGCGCTCGGCCGATATTTGTTTTTCAAAAGGGGAGTCTTTATTTGGCGAATATTTGATGGCTTTTATCCAGCGCTTGTCAAAGCCGGCTTTATCAATACCCAACAGGTTACAAAATGCAACGGTATCAAAGGGCTTTACATCTTTGGGCGTTACCATGATATCGTAAATAGGCACGTTTTGTACCAGTATTTTACCATTTCTATCTAAAATGGGCCCGCGGGCCGGGTATTGGATAAAACTACGGATAACGTTTTTGGTAGCGTAAATAGCGTAGCGGTCGTCAACTATCTGGATATAGTAAAGCCTGGCCAGCAGCGTAAAAATTATAGTAACAAAAATGCCGGTTATAACGTAGCGACGCTCGAAAAAATTATTCATTTACGTTCTTTCCTTTTGAAAAATAGCAGGCCCGAAACAAGTATCAAAAATACCGTAAATATTGAACTTAAAACAACACGGCTTAGTGTGTATTGTATTTCAGAAAACCGGAATACTTCCAGGGTTAGCAGGAAAAAATGATGGGCAAACGTAAGTATCACCGTATAAGTGAAAAACCACCTGAAGCCCATAATGCTCAGGGTTGGTTCAGGCTCGTTGTCAAACCCTTCTTTTTGCACGGTTATATTGATGAAAAGGATGCGCACCAGGGCAAGCACCACACAAGCGGCGGCGTGCAGACCGGGAGTATCGTAAAATGCATCTACTGTAAGGCCTAACAGGAATGATAATACAAACAGCAACACATTCGGTGTCTCGAACGGAAGCAGCAATATAAACAGGATATAAAAGTAAGGAGTAGACAGGTTGTAAAAAGTGATGTTTTTGAGCAGGAATGCCTGCATAAACACCAATAACAAAAAGCGGATTACATTGATGATGATAGTGCGGCCCATTATTTGACTTCTGCGGCCTCCAATCCGGCTTGTTCCTGTGCGTATTTGTTAACTACTACGTATATGTATTGCAGTTTGCTAAAATCAACCGAAAGGCCAACCTCTACATTAAGCAGCAAGCCGCCTTCTTTGGCATGCAGGTTGGTTACCTTGCCAAAAGGGATCCCGGTTGGGAAAAGCGAATAACCTGATGTTACTACCATTTCGCCCAGGGTGGGCTTGGCATCATTTTGCAGGCTTAGTAAACCCTTACGCGGATTAAGATCGTTTCCCCATATAAATGAGCCAACAGATTTATCTTTTACCAGCATTGCGCTAAACTGGCTTTTTGAATGCAGTAATGATTTTACAATAGCGTAATGGTCTGTTACGTCGGCTATCATACCCACCACACCGGCACCACAAATTACACCCATATCTTTGGCTATGCCATCCCTGCTGCCCTTGTTTATGGTGATGTAATTATTGGATTGATTAGTTGAATTATTGATAACACGGGCTACCAGGTAAGTATATTGCTGCTTGTAAACAGTATCAACAACTTTATGCTTTTCGGTAGTATCAACATAAAATGATGTTTTAAGCATTCCCCGTAACCTTGCGTTTTCTCGTGCAAGGCTGTCGTTTACGTCCTTTAGAGATAAATATCCCTTAAACTCGCTTACCTGCCCAAATAAACTGCCGGTAACCTGGTTTTGCGAACTGATAAAAGTAGCCTTTTGAAAAGAGTTGTATTTGATATAGATAAGCAACGCGCTCACCTCAAAAATCAGGAATAAAAAAAACGCGTTATACTTAGTGATAAATATCAAGAGGTTACGCATCGCTTTATAATTAGTGAATTAGTGAATAACTGAATTATTGAATTGAAAAAGCAATTAAAAATCACTAATTCACTAACTCAATAATTCAGTCATTGATCAACTATTGCATTAAAAATTTAAAATTACCTATGTTTTTAAGGGCGGTTCCTGTGCCACGTACTACGGCCCGTAGGGGGTCTTCGGCTACGTGAACGGGCAGTTTGGTTTTGGCTGCCACACGTTTATCAAGGCCGCGCAATAGAGCACCACCACCAGTTAGGTAAATACCAGTCTGGTAAATATCTGCCGAAAGCTCGGGCGGGGTAATTTCCAGCGCTTTTAATATCGCTTCTTCTATTTTGGAGATAGATTTATCAAGACAATGTGCAATCTCTGTATACGATACCATGATTTGTTTTGGCACGCCGGTCATCAAATCGCGGCCTTGTACTGCAAAATCAGCCGGTGGATCTGCCAGCTCGGGCAGTGCTGCACCAACTTCAATTTTAATTTTCTCGGCAGTACGGTCGCCAATCATGATATTGTGCTGGCGGCGGATGTATTGTACAATATCCGAGTCGAAGTTATCACCCGCTACGCGGATGGACTGATCGCACACGATACCCGATAACGCGATAACCGCAATCTCGGTAGTACCACCACCAATATCGATGATCATATTACCCATAGGCTCTTCCACATCAATGCCTATACCTACCGCGGCAGCCATTGGCTCATGTATCAGGTAAACCTCTTTGGCGCCTGCAATCTCGGCCGAGTCGCGCACCGCGCGTTTCTCAACCTCGGTAATACCCGATGGGATACAGATAACCATACGCAACGATGGGAAGAACCATCCTTTACCCTGGTTTATCATTTTGATCATACCGCGTATCATGTGTTCGGCAGCGTTAAAGTCGGCAATTACACCATCTTTAAGCGGGCGAACCGTACGGATATTATCATGTGTTTTACCCTCCATTTGCATGGCCTGGCGCCCAATGGCAATAACCTTGTTGGTAGTCCTGTCGAACGCCACGATAGACGGTTCGTCAACAACAACTTTATCATTATGTATAATGAGGGTATTGGCAGTACCCAAATCAATAGCAATTTCCTGTGTAAAAAAGTTAAATAAACCCATCTAATGTTTCCCTTGAAATAATCTGCAAAGTTTATAAAAATACGCTTAATAAAATTACATACTTGCAATTAAAAGCGTTAAAAATTAATATTTATTGTTTGCGCGGGTTGATTAAGTTGGATTGGGTTGATTAGGTTGATTGAGTTGTTATACTCGCTCTTGTTTTTTTAAACCACTCACTTAATCCAACTCAATCAACCTAATCAACTCAAACATTAATGCTTAAAATGACGCACTCCTGTGGTTACCATCGAGATGTTTTTTTCATCGCACATGGCTACAGATAGTTTATCGTTTATTGATCCGCCTGGTTGTAATACAGCGGTAACACCGGCTTCGGCAGCCAGTTCCACACAATCAGGGAACGGGAAAAACGCGTCGGAGGCCATCACTGCACCATTCAGATCGAAGCCGAAGCTGTTGGCTTTAATAACCGCCTGTTTCAATGAATCAACCCTTGAGGTTTGCCCAACGCCACTTGACATCAGCTGGCCGTTTTTGGCAAATATAATGGTGTTTGATTTGGTATGTTTTACCACTTTATTGGCAAAAAACAAATCTTTCAGCTCCTGCTCGGTCGGCTTGCGGTTGGTAACCGGGGTCATTTGTGCCGGGCCTTCAATAACTGCGTCTTTATCCTGCTCAATAACACCGTTAAGCAAAGTTTTAAACTGCTTAGCCGGCAATTCAACCGGTTGGCGAACTAAAATAATGCGGTTCTTTTTAGCCTGCAATATTTGCACTGCTTCGTCGGTATAGGCAGGTGCAATCAGCACTTCGTAAAATATTTTGTCAATCTCGGTGGCGGTAGCGGCGTCTATCTCATCGTTAGCGATAATTACACCGCCAAAAGCCGAAACCGGGTCGCAAGCCAATGCATCTATCCAGGCTTCTTTAATAAACGAGCGCGAAGCAATGCCGCAGGCATTGGTATGTTTTAATATGGCGATGGTTGGCTCGCCGGTAAATTCGTCAATTAACGCAACTGCTGCATCAACATCTACCAGGTTGTTGTACGAAAGCTCTTTACCATTCAGTTTGTTAAACATGGCATCCAGGTTGCCATAAAATGTACCTTTCTGGTGCGGGTTTTCGCCGTAACGTAAGGTTTGGCTGGTAAGGATGCTTTGTTTGAACACCGGCAGCGGCTCTTCCTGGTTAAAGTATTGGAAAATGTGTGTGTCGTAGTTTGAAGTAATGTTGAATGCCTTTTGCGCAAATGATTTACGCTGATCAATAGTGGTTACGCCATCCTGTGTTTTCAGGATGTCTTCCAGTATGCCATAGTCGTCTTTTGAAGCAACGATGGTTACATCTTTAAAGTTTTTTGCACCGGCACGGATCAGGGAAATACCACCGATATCAATTTTTTCGATCACATCTTCGGCACCTGCGCCAGATTGCACAGTTTCTTCAAACGGGTAAAGATCTACAATTACCAAATCCAATTCAGGGATTTCGTATTCGGCCAGTTGTTTCTCGTCGCTATCAAAGCTACGGCGGGCCAAAATTCCACCAAACACCTTAGGGTGCAGGGTTTTAACACGACCGCCTAATATAGACGGGTACGAGGTAAGATCCTCAACAGGTATCACATTTACCCCTAAATTGCGGATAAAAGTTTCGGTACCACCGGTAGAATATATATTAACACCAAGGCGATTTAACTCGAGAATTATTGGCTCTAAATTGTCTTTATAGTAAACAGAAATTAAAGCATTTTTTATTTGAACAGACTGGCTCATTTACAGTGATTTTTTGAGCCGCAAAGGTAGTGAAATAGTATCAAGTAGTAAGTATCAAGTAGCAAGACAAATTAAAAAAAGATGTAGGGCACAACTATGCTCATTTTTAGTGGCTTAAATTGAATGGCAAGCTGCCCTAACACCATTGTTATCCATCAGTTACCTGCCGCTAACCAGTCTTGATACTAACTACTTGATACTTGATACTAAAACAACTAACTTCACCGCCCGAAATAGTACATAAATGAAATTATTAGAAGGAAAAACCGCACTTATCACCGGTGCATCAAAAGGAATAGGCCGTAAAATAGCCGAAAAATTTGCCGAGCACGGCGCTAATGTAGCTTTTACTTACCTGTCGTCTGTTGAAAAAGGGCAGGCTTTAGAGCAGGAATTGCAAAGCTTTGGTACACAAGTTAAAGGCTATCGCTCCGATGCCTCAAAATTTGACGAAGCCGAAAAATTGATAGCTGATATCATTGCCGATTTTGGCACCCTTCATATCGTGGTTAACAACGCCGGTATCACAAAAGACGGTTTACTGATGCGCATGACCGAAGAAGCCTGGGACGAAGTAATGAACGTTAACCTGAAATCTATCTTCAACGTAACCAAAGCGGCATCAAAGATCATGATGAAAAACCGTAACGGTGTGTTCATTAACATGAGCTCGGTTGTAGGTGTTCAGGGTAATGCCGGGCAGGGTAACTATGCCGCTTCAAAAGCAGGTATCATTGGTTTCTCCAAATCAATGGCTAAAGAATTGGGCTCGCGTAATATCCGTACCAACGTGGTGGCTCCTGGTTTTATCAAAACAGAAATGACCGAAGTGTTAGACCCTAAGGTGGTTGAGGGCTGGGCGGCAGCAATCCCGCTTAAACGCGCCGGCGCTACTGAAGACGTAGCCAATGCCTGCGTTTTCCTGGCATCAGATATGGCAACCTATATTACCGGGCAGGTTATTCCGGTTGATGGGGGGATGCTATAATTGTAAGTCAAAATTCAAAAGTAAAAATTCAAAAAGTTTTTGCGTCGGAACTAAACGACGGGAGACTTAAGTTTTTAAAACTAAGTCTGGGGTTTGACAACAGCCGAGGACTATTGATAACAAATATCTTAACAAGGCAGGCATTCAGCTTGCCTTTTTTATTTTATGTTTTGGAATAGTAATTTCTATATTGCAATCAAAGCCTTATATCGCAACTTGCTATGAAAATCGAGAATTATAAGAATCTAATTGTAAATCTACCAGTTAGAGAACAAGCATTCACAACCAAAAGAAGCACTTGGGAGTACGCGGAAAAAGATTTTAGCTGGCTGAAAATTGTAAACGATGACCTGTTTCAGGGTGAGGAAACCTTGACTATTAGTCGTCAAGATATTTTTGATTCTCATAAATCAATTAAAGTGGTAATTTTAAAAACTATCTACTGGGGCTATACGGGAGGGATGAGGGGAAATCATTTTATTAAGCTTTTGGGGGGAGACAATTTTAATAAACTTGAAAGCATGCTTATTAAGCATAAAGCCAATCTTAACCTAACTACATCTGATTTTACGGAGTCTATAAAAATTGTAAAAGGCATAGGCGGTATTGGTTTATCGACTTACAGCAAAATGCTTTATTTTCTTGACGTGAGATTTGATAACAATCCATGTTTGATTTTGGATCAGAGACTTATCAGTGTTTTCTCAGGCAAGATATACGAGGAGTTCACATTGATAAACAAAATCAGATACGACAATACCGAGAACTATTATCTCGAATATTTGGACTTGGTTAATAAGGCCTCGATTATTCTTAACACTAAAGGTGAAAACATCGAACAGTTTCTTTTTATGTTCGGTAATAATTTGAAACCAGTTTCTTAATTTCCCTTAATTCAGCCTAAATTTCTGATATTGCACCATAACGTAAAACGTACAACGTAATACGTATCACTTATAATATGCTATTTCTATTTTCACTTACATGGGGTTCGGTTTCGGGATGGTGGGTGCCTGCCTGTTTGCTGTTAGGAATTGTATATGCCTGGCTGCTTTACCGGCAACCGGTAAACCTTGGTAAATATTTCAGGTATGGGCTTTCGGTTATCCGCGCGGTGGTGGTGTTTTTTATAGCGATGCTGCTGGTATCTCCATTGGTAAAATCCGTCAAATACGATCCGCAGAAGCCATTAGTATTAATAGCGCAGGATAATTCATCATCCGTAAATACATTTAAAGCACCAGGTTTTAATGCTGATAAACTGGTAAGTGATCTTGCTAAACTTAAGGAACAGCTGGGCGATAAATACGATGTGCAGGCGTTTAATTTTGATAAAGATCTGTACAATGGGCTGTCCAATAAATTCAACGGTAAGCAAACCGATTTAGCAAATGCCCTCCACCAGCTAAACAATAAATTTGTAAACCAAAACATTGGCGCGTTGGTTTTAGCCACCGATGGTTTATACAACCAGGGGAACGACCCGCAATATGAGGCTAAAAACATCAGGACGAGTATTTATACCATTGCCTTTGGTGACACGGTGGCCAAACGCGACCTGTTGATTGGCAATGTAAACTATAACAAAACCGCCTTTTTAGGTAACGATTTTGAGGTAGAGGTTTTAACCGCCGCCTACCAAAGCAAAGGCGAAAACATTCATCTATCTGTCGCCGAAGATGGCAGGCAAGTATTCTCGCAAACTATCCCGGTAACCGGCACCGATTTTAAAAAGCTTGTGCCTGTTAAGTTAACGGCCGATAAAAAAGGCGTTCGTAAATTCACCATCAACATAGCCCCGGTTAAAAACGAACTATCAACCCAAAATAACACCGAAGTTATTTATGTAGATGTTTTGGATGCCCGCCAAAAGGTATTGGTGCTTTATCAAAGTGCGCACCCCGATATCACGGTCATCAAACAAGCCATCGAGACAAATAAAAATTATGAGGTAAAAACAGCACTACTGGCCGACATGACCGGCATAAAACTGCCCGATTACAGCCTTATCATATTATATCAAATTAGTGCAGGCACCTTTGCACCCGTGAAAAAATTCATCGCCCAAAGCAAAATCCCGGTTTGGTACGTCTTAGGTTCGCAAAGCGACTTGCCGGCATTTAATACTGAGCAAGGCGTTGTGAAAATAAGTGCCGGCCGCAGCGAAACGCAGGAAGTTTATGCCTTGCCCGAAGCGGGTTTTGCCGCTTTTACCTTGTCTGATTCGTCGCGTAAAAAGATCAGTAATTTGCCGCCATTGCTTGCCCCGTTTGGTAGCTACGGAACAGCAGCGGGCACCACCATGTTATTAAAGCAAAAAATTGGCGCTATCGGCACAAGCTACCCCTTACTGGCTTTTGGTGATGAAGGTGGCCACCGCACCGCTGTTTTAACCGGCGAAGGCATCTGGCGCTGGCAGCTATCCGAGTTTCAAAACTTCGGCAACCGAAATGCTACAGACGAGTTGTTGAGCCAAACGGTACAGTATTTAACGGCCAACACCAACAGGCAGCGCTTCCGCGTTTACCCGGCCCGCAACGTATTTGACGAGGGCGAAAACGTGATCCTGAACGCCGAGTTATACAATGATGCGCTTGAATTGATTAACACGCCAGATGTGAAAATCGACCTGAAAAGCAGCTCAGGTAAAAACTACAGTTTCCTTTTCAGCCGCAGCGGACCAAGTTACCAATTAGATGCCGGAGCCTTACCTGTTGGCGAGTATAGCTATACTGCATCAACCCAAAACGGGAAAAGCCAGTTTAGGGCATCCGGCCAGCTTACCGTTAAAGCCCTGAACCTGGAAACCCGCCAAAGCGCCGCCAATCACCAGTTGTTAAAAACACTTGCCCAACAAAGCGGCGGGAAAATGCTGTATCCATCGCAAATCGGCCAGCTTGCAGAGATGATCCGCAAGAACGACAATATTAAGACTGTGGTTTATGAAGATAAGCGCTACAGCGATGTCATTGATGTAAAATGGCTGTTTGTGCTGATATTGCTGCTATTAAGTGGCGAATGGTTTTCAAGGAAAAGAGAAGGCGAGGTTTAGGGAAAGACTCAAGATAGTTGCATATTGAATTAAAAAAAGCGGCGGGCTGTGCGATTCCCTCCCAACGGGAGGGTGCAGGGAGGGGTTTATTAAAGCGACAAAATGGCGAATAGAAAGATCATTCCATACAACCCGGCGCTAAAAGCCTTAGCCCGAAAGCTCAGGAAAACCATGACCGATGGCGAGTTGCTGCTTTGGAATGAATTGAAACATGATAAACTACTGGGATTCGACTTTGACAGACAGCGTTTTATAGACGAATATATCGTTGATTTTTATTGTCGAGATTTAATGCTGACCATTAAAATTGATGGCATGTCGCATAACAACGAGGTGGCCTTTGTCAAAGACCAAATACGTCAGCAAAAATTGGAGAACTTCGGGATAAAGTTTTTGAGATTTACTGAGGCCGAAATGAAAAATGATATGTTTAACGTGCTCAGAACAATAGAAACTACTGCAATTGAGATTATCAAAAATGATAGTACTATTAAATTGCCGAAGGATTTTGATCTGGAGTTACTAACTACATAGTGCTTTATTAGTGTGAAGCAACCCCTCCCTGCACCCTCCCGTTGGGAGGGAATCGCACGAGCCCACAGTTTTTGCTGCAAAAAAATAGCGATGAACAATTCACCGCTATCAAATATCTTAACTCTATTTTTCCTTTTTCTCCGGGACAATCAGATAAACATCTTCGTTGTCCTTTTTCATCAGGTATTTTTCGCGGGCAAATTTTTCTAATTGTTGCCGGTTGGATGTTAGTTCGTTTAACTCTTTGGTAACCTGGTCTGTTTGGGCTTTATAAAAATCGCGTTCTTTTTTAAGCTTGTTTACCTGGGTGCGGTATTCGTATTGCGAGAAGAGGTCGTTTTTATCGAAAAAAATCATCCAAACTACAAAAGCCAGCGTAACCAAAAAGAATTTATTCTTAAAAAGGCTAATGAGGCGTTTCATCGATATGGGTTCTTTGAATTTCATTTAAAGCTATTTATTTTTCTTGAAGGTTGCAAATATTTTTGGTGAGTGGTTGATTAAGTGACTGGTTGACGTTTAACTTAATCAACCACTCACCCAATCAACCACTCACCTAATCAACTATCTCCTGCCCGATGAACGGCTGGCTCCGCTCATGCCGCTGCCGCCGCCGGTTGATTTGTTGCCTCCCGAGCGACCGCCACCTGATCTGCCGCCGCCGGATGGTTTGCGGCCACTACCGCCACGGCCGCCTTCGCGTTTAAAGCTGCCCGATCCTTTTTTGGATTGGCCTGCCACTAAGTTTGCTGCCATCGCCACAGGGCTCATCGGGTAAGGGTGACCCTCCTCAACAGGGATTTCTTTCCCTATCAGTTTATGGATGTCGCGTAAAAACAGGATCTCTTCCGAATCGCAGAACGACATGGCTATGCCGTCGGCACCGGCCCTGCCTGTACGACCGATACGGTGTACATAAGTTTCGGGGATGTTAGGCAATTCGTAATTTACAACGTGTGTAAGCTCATCAATATCAATACCACGGGCAGCAATATCTGTAGCTATCAGCACGCGGGTGGTACGGTTTTTAAAGTTGGTTAAAGCCCGCTGACGCGCGTTTTGTGATTTGTTACCGTGAATAGCTTCGGCAGTAATGCCAACCTTGTTCAGGTCTTTAACCACTTTATCGGCACCGTGTTTGGTACGGGTAAATACCAGCGCCGTTTTAATTCCTTTATCTTTAAGTATGTGGATCAGCAATGATTTTTTATCATTTTTTTCTACATAATACAAAGCCTGTTGTATAGTATCTGCTGTAGACGATACCGGGGTTACTTCTATCCGTTCGGGATTGGTTAAGATGGTATTGGCTAATGATGTTATTTCGGCAGGCATGGTAGCCGAGAAAAACAGCGTTTGCCTTTTTGATGGTACTTTGGCGATGATCTTTTTTACATCGTTTACAAAGCCCATATCCAGCATGCGGTCGGCTTCGTCCAGTATCAGCATCCTAACCTGGTCAAGGTGTACAAAGCGCTGGTTCATTAAATCCAGTAAGCGGCCCGGGGTTGCTATCAAAATATCAACGCCACGGCGTAAGGCATCAACCTGCGGGTTTTGCGATACGCCACCAAATATAACCAGGTTTTTTAAGCCGGTATGTTTTCCATAAGCTGTAAAGCTTTCGGCAATCTGGATGGCCAGCTCGCGGGTTGGGGTAAGCACAAGCGCCTTAATAGCTTTTTGCTCTTTATGGGCCATCCTGTCCTGGAACAGTAACTGCAGCGTAGGCAGCGCAAAGGCGGCGGTTTTACCGGTACCTGTTTGTGCGCAACCCAATAAATCGCGGTGATTTAGTACAATAGGAATGGCTTGCGCCTGGATAGGGGTAGGTGTTGTATATCCCTCGGTTTTTAAGGCCTTGAGGATAGGCTCAATTAATTTTAAATTTTCGAATGACATGTTTGTTTGAATGTGCAGATGTGCAAATTTCAGATGTGCAGATATGCTTGTAATATTATAGACTGATATGCCTATGTTTTTAACGAGGCATAATTTTCTGCAAAGATACGCTTTTTTATATTAAGATTAATTTGAACAAACCAAAGGTTACTTTGCTAATAAAATGGTATCAATAATAACTCAGTTATCTAAAAATGAAAAAATGTACCGTAGTCACAATTAGCTGTTTCGTTATGTTTATGTTTTCATGCATTTATGATCCCGGAAATAATGACATCACTATCATTAACAACACTACCGACTCATTATATTATTATGTGCATGGTTATCAATCAGAAAATGAATATACTTTTAACTTTGCTTATGATTCAATAGCAGCAAATGATACAGCTAAAAGGCGGCATGATATAGCTTATAACATTAATGGTAATCAGTTATTACCTCATGATACCATCCACCCTGCAATTAACGCCTCGAGTTGGAAAATTAAGGCAGTGGATAAGGGTGGGTTAACTTTTTTGTTTTATAGAAGAGATATTCAGCAATTGCCGGAGAATACACCACTTACCTATAAAAACATCTATAAAAGAATTGATTTAACAGTAGGGCAGTTGGATAGCTTGAAGTATAAAATAGAGATCAAGGATTAAGCCGTAACCGCTTTCCCGGCGGCCGCTTGCCTTTTCTGTTCGCGCTCGCGCATAAAGGCGTTCAATAGCAGCATGCCTACACCAACCATAATAGCTACATCGGCAATGTTGAATATGCCGGTTTCAAAAATGCCAAAGTTCATGTGTACAAAATCGGTTACGCTGCCATAAACGGCCCTATCATACAGGTTGCCTATGCCACCTGCCAGTATTACAATAATGCCGGCCTGGTTAAGCAGTGTTAAACCACGTTTTAATAGCACGTATAATAAACCCCAGGCCAATGCCGCGGCTGGTAAAACCGAAAGCAGGATAAAATGCCATGGATTGGCCAGCTTATCGCCGATACTTAAAAATGCACCTGTATTTTCTACCCTGGTAATGGTCAGAAAGTTTTTCACAACCGTAATGACAATAGAAAAATGGATATGATCACGTACATATATCTTGCTGATCCTATCGGCGCCAATAACTAAAGTTAAAAGCAATAACAACCACAATCCCCGCGAAACCCTTTTCTTATCCATCAAAATTTAGTACTGGTATTTTGTTTATAACGTAACAGGCGTTACTTAAGTTGTAGGCTCACATAAATTGCGGCCCCAAATATTGGTCATTTTATAAAAAAGAGCCATCCGTTTTGTTTACAGATGGCTCATTATATCGGTCGAAATTATTTTTTGTAGAATTTAAAATCTTTACCAATGAATTTTGCGTTTGCGCCTAATTCTTCTTCAATACGAAGCAATTGGTTGTATTTAGCGATCCTGTCTGAACGTGAAGCCGAACCGGTTTTGATTTGACCGCAATTTAATGCTACAGCTAAATCTGCAATAGTAGCATCTTCTGTTTCGCCAGAGCGGTGGCTCATTACTGATGTATAACCGTTGGTTTGTGCTAAAGTTACCGCGTTGATGGTTTCTGTTAACGAACCAATCTGGTTTACTTTTACCAGGATTGAGTTTGCAGTATCCTCGTTAATACCACGTTGTAAACGTTTGGTGTTGGTTACAAATAAATCATCACCCACCAGCTGTACAGTTTTGCCCAGTTTTTCGGTTAATAATTTCCAGCCATCCCAATCGTCCTCGGCCATGCCGTCTTCAATCGAAATAACAGGGTATTTGGCAACAAGTTCGGCAAGGTATTCAACCTGCTCGGCGCTGGTGCGGATAGCACCTTTTTCGCCTTCAAATTTGGTGTAGTCGTATTTGCCGTCTTTGTAAAATTCAGATGCAGCACAGTCAAAGGCGATAAAGATATCTTCGCCTGGTTTGTAGCCTGCTTTTTCAATGGCTTTTAAAATGGTTTCAACACCATCTTCGGTACCTTCAAAAGTAGGAGCAAAACCACCTTCGTCGCCTACAGCTGTTGATAAGCCACGGTCGTGCAGAATTTTTTTCAGGTTGTGGAATACTTCGGTACCCCAACGCAATGCTTCAGAGAAAGAAGGGGCGCCAACCGGCATAATCATAAATTCCTGGAAAGCGATAGGTGCATCAGAGTGCGAACCACCGTTGATGATGTTCATCATCGGGATAGGTAAAGTATTGGCATTTACACCGCCAATGTAACGGTATAAAGGCTGGCGGCTTTCCTGTGCTGCTGCTTTTGCAACGGCCAATGAAACACCTAATATAGCGTTGGCGCCAATTTTGCCTTTATTTTCGGTACCATCAATTTCAATCATCAGGGCGTCGATGCTGTTTTGATCAAATACATCAATGCCTTTTAATTCGGGAGCTAAAATGTCATTTACGTTGGCAACAGCTTTTAACACGCCTTTACCCATGTATTTTGTTTTATCGTCATCGCGAAGTTCAACAGCCTCGTGTACACCGGTTGATGCACCAGAAGGTACCGCAGCGCGACCGAACGCAGCATTTTCAGTTAATACTTCTACTTCGATAGTAGGGTTGCCGCGCGAATCTAAAATCTGGCGGGCGTGTACGTCAATTATTAAGCTCATTTTTTTATTGTCAGATATTTGTAATTTGTAAACCGGCGGCTAAGTTAACAGCAAATTCAAGAAATCACAATTGAAATTTGCTTTTATAAACGAATATCGCCGATGATCTTCAATATTTAACATTAAATTAATATACAGAGGAATTTTTTTACAAAACATGGTATGTTGATTTCATTATCTGAGTAATTGCACATTAGTACTATCAGTAATTTGTTAAAAATAAAATTGCTGGAAAAAATGAATGCCTTTGTCACGCTTTAAAGCGATATGTTGTCTTTAAAGTACCATGAAAAAAACACTATTAATGTTGATGTTATCCATATTGGCAAGCAGCCTTGCTAAAGCTCAAAATTTAAGAATACGCCTTGATAGCCTCTTTAACAAACAATATGCCGAGGGACGGCTAAACGGCAACGTTTTAATTGCCGAAAAGGGGAAGATAATTTATAAAAGATCTTTTGGCTATGCAGATATAAATCGTAAGATTTTAAATGATGATCAATCTGAGTTTGAACTGGCATCGGTTTCAAAAACCCTAACCGCCACAGCGGTTTTACAGCTCATGCAAAAAAATAAAGTTGGTTTAAATGATCCCTATAAAAAGTATTTTCCGGCTTTTCCATATCCGAGCATAACTATCCGCAATTTGCTTTCACATACATCGGGCTTACCAAGGGATAAGGAAAATATTTTTGATACTGTTTTGAAAGCATGTCCGGACGATAAATTCAGTTATCATGATATTCTTGCAACAATAGAAAAATATCATCCCCCGCTTAGTTATATTCCTGGCGAAAAGTGGACATACTCAAACATAAATTACAACCTTTTGGCCCTGCTTGTTGAAAAGGTAACCAATATGCCCTTTGATAAGTATATGAAAAAATACGTTTTTAATCCGGCCGGAATGAACAACACTTATTTTAAAACAAATCCACCCACTCCACAGTCTCACATTACAAGGGGATATTATTACCCGAAGCACTACTACGCCAATTTGAAACCGGTAGATTCTGTAATCGAATTTGTGAATGACAGTAAAAACTACACTGTATTTTGGGGCCAAGGCAGCCTGGTTAGTACAACATTTGACCTTTTCAAATTTGATCAGTCGCTTTATAGTAACAAGCTGGTAAACTTGGCTATACTTGAGCGGGCATTTAAGCCGGTGATTTTGAATGACGGAAAAGAGGCCGTAGCCGGTGGGGGCGTTTCATATGGTTTGGGATGGTATGTTTTAAAAACAGTCCCATCAGAAGAAATTGTTTTACACACCGGTTACGTACCTGGTATCAGAACTGTATTTTTTAGAAATGTTTCAAAAAATCAAACGGTAATTGTTTTTGACAATACTGAAAGCCGAGCAAATTTCATAACCGGGTCAAATGCCTTATGTATTTTAAATAACAGGAAACAAGAGGTTACTAAAATTTCAATTGCAGATAGGTACGCAAAGATCATCTCAAAATCCGGGCCTGATGCCGCCGCGGTTAGTTTATTTATAATGAAGGCTGATACCACAAATTTCAATTACAACGGTGGTGAAATGGACTACATTGGGCATGAACTGCTTAAAGACGGCTACGCTGAGAAAGCCTTGGAAGCCTTTAAAATAAACGTGTTATTAAATCCAGCTAATGCCCTGGGTTACCGCAGTTATGGTGAAGCATTGACCAAAGCAAACAAAAAACAGGATGCAATACGAATGTATAAAAAAGCGATTTCTTTACAACCCGACGATACGAATGCAAAAGTAGCATTGGAAAAACTGGAGGCAGAAAAATAGTATAACTGATCTATTAATCGGTCGTAGTAGGCACATGCTCCCGTTCCACCGAGTTTTTGCGGTTAATACGATACATCAGCATCAGCATAATATTGTGTTTGGCGCTGCTTTGTATCGCCGTATAATTACGTTGGTTTATCCAGCCGGCCTGCAATATCCAGCTTTTATCAACCTGGTAACCCAAAGCAGCAGAAATGCGGTTGCGTTCGAAATTGGGCACCCTGTTATTAAAAAAAACTTCGTCAAAAACCGAGATAAACCAGGTGTCGGCAATAATTTTTTTGTGATTTAACGGGATAAACATGTTTAGGCGATATCTGAAGCGGTTGCGATAATCGCCATTTACCCAGCGCTGCTCTATACGGTAACGATGTTCGAATTTAAAGCGGTCCAGAAACTGGTTAACCGTCATTTGCTCCCAAAACCTGAATTCATTGGTTGTTGGGCCTTTGTCGAGATCGGTATAATCATAAGTATGGTAAGTTCCGGTACCAAGCAGGGCGGTAAAATTTTTATCCAGATCGTAACTTACGCCCGCTTTTGCCTCGTAGTACTGAAACTGTGTAAACGCACCGTTTGTTCGGGTTTGAATTTCGGAGTATCCGCCCCATTTATGAGCGCTATCGCCCGGTAATACAACGGTGGCTATGCCCCATGTACCAACTTTGGTATCCTGGGCTTTAACGGCAGATGAACATACCGTTAACAAAATAAAAACTAAAACGGCACCAATGTTGATTTTGAACATAACTTAGGGGTTTAATTGTGCAAATGTATTTCCTTAATGTTACGTTAGTGTTAAGTTACAACGCCTTAATGTTAAGGTAATGTTAAATTTTATCGGTAAGCGGGCCGATGGAAAAGAAAAGTTTATTTTGTTAATGTAGTGAGATTTAAAATTTGTCGATTTAAGGCGATGCCTGCGGCCCGGGCTAACCGCTCATACGCGCACATGGCATTAGGCGCGGGCCGGTATCCGCTTTTATCCCTATCGCGAATTGTCTTAATCAGCATTTTTCACCTTTGTTTGTTTTTAAGAGGTGTTCAAGAAGGCTACGCCGTTTGCGGATTTAAAGAATGAGCAGAAGATATCAGTTTAGTGTTAACCTTGAAAAAAAAGATAAAATATTGATTATTAGGTATTTATAAGAAAATAACCTAAAATGTGTTAAGTTATGTTAACCCAACTAAGATGCGTTTGCTCTGGGGGCAATCAATCTTACTGCTTGATACTAACTATTTGCTACTAAAAAACTATTCCCATTTAAAAGTTTTGATAGCCACAGCATAAACAATCACAAACCAAATTAAAAGGATCAGGAGTTGATCTGTTACATCTGCCAGGCCCGCACCTTCAAAAGCCACCTTGCGCATAGCATTGTTTAAATGTGTTAAAGGCAAAGCGTTACTGATGGCCTGCAGCCATTTAGGGAAAGCTGTTACTGAAAAGAAAGTGCCCGACAGTAAAAACTGCGGCATGGTAATAATGTTAGACAGGGGAGGTACCGAACCCTCGTTTTTGGCAATGCCCGAAATAATGAATCCAAAGCCCATAAATATAATGAGCCCGAACGCCGAGAGCACCAGCATGTTAACTACCGTGATAAACCCGTGGATAAGCGTAAAGCCAAACAGGTAATGGCCAACTAAAATGATGAACAACGCACCCAGTAACGAGAAGGTTATTCTGGCCAAAGCCTCGCCCAAAACAATGCTTGATCGTTTTACCGGTGTAGCAAAAAAACGCTTGATAACCAACGTTAAACGTAAACTCAGGAAAACAAAGGCAGTACCAAAAACGCCGCTGCTTAAAATGGAAAAACCTAACTGCCCGGGTAAAATAAAATCGATGTATTTATAAGCACGGCCTGATACGGTAGTTTCCTCCAGATGCACAGCCTCGGGTATTTTAAAGCCCGATACCGATTGTATTTTGGCTAACTCGGCCAGTTGCGCGTTATAAGAAGCATTGTTCAGTATCGATCGTAAAATGCCTCCTTTGTTTGAAGCCTTGCTGTATTGCACTTTTATATTCAAGGGTTGCATAGGTACTAACGGCTTAATATCTATAATAGCATCTATTTGCCCTTTAGCCAGGTTCTTATTCATTTCATCAGCCGACTGATCGGTAATAAAATTTATCAACTGCTTTTGTTTAAGTTGCTGATAAAGTTTTCCGGTAGTATCGCAGCCTTTGGCAACACCAACATCAACAGAAGGGGCCCCGCCGCCAATATTGGCAAAAACAATTATAAATATTAAAGGGAAGGCCAGCGTAAACACAACCGCCGAGGGGCTGCGCAGTATGGCCCTGAAACTTGCTTTGGCAATCGCCAGGGTTGCTTTAGTATTGCTATATTTCTTTTGGTTCATTAGTTCACTTGTTCATTAGTTCATTGGTCTTTTCTGGCGGCGTTATTGGTTATTGAGCCATTTGCCTGCGGCGTCATTAGGTCATTGTTTGGAGGGTGGCTTAAGTTATCGGCCGGTATTAACTGATAACTGCAAACTCAAAACTGCCAACTGATCACCCTTCCCGCCATTCTTTACCTGTAAGGTTAATAAAAACATCCTCCAGGTTGGCCAGTTTAACTTGCTTTTTACGTTCGAAACCGGTTTCAACCAGTTGGTCAATAAAGTGATCGGGGGTATCTATGCCAATGATGTGGCCGCCGTCAACAAAGGCTACCCTGTCGCATAGTACTTCGGCTTCATCCATATAGTGGGTGGTAATTACAACGGTTGTGCCCTGGTCGCGTATTTCGCGGATCAGGTCCCAAAGGTTACGGCGGGCTTGCGGGTCAAGGCCGGTTGTGGGCTCATCCAAAAAAATGATCCTTGGGTTATTAATAAGCGTGGTGGCGATAGAGAACCGCTGTTTTTGCCCGCCCGAAAGATCTTTATATTTTGCTTTGGCTTTATCAACAAGCGCAACTTTCTCCAGCATTTCGGTGGGTGTTTTGTCAACCCCATATAAGCCGGTAAACAGTTCTATCAACTCCGATAGGTTAAGGTTGGGATAGTAGCCGGCAGCCTGTAACTGCACACCTATTCGCTGTTTAATGCTGTCTTTATCGGTATCAATATTAAAGCCGTCGACAGTGATTTCGCCCGACGTTTTTTCGCGCAGGGTTTCAATAACTTCAAGTGTAGTAGTTTTTCCGGCGCCATTGGGGCCAAGTAAGCCGAAGATCTCGCCCTCGTAAACTTCAAAGCTGATGCCTTTTACGGCTGCAAAATCGCCGTAGTTTTTTACCAGGTTTTTTACAGTGATAATGGGTGGTTTTGCCATAGGGTAAAAATGCAACAGAATAATGAAATAACCATGAATTATTTAAAAGCGCCCGGCCCCCTCTAAACGGCGCAGCCATCATGAACAACCCTTAAATAAAAACAATGTGAATAATCTCCCCCGGAAGGGGAGGCTTTTTTAAGCTCTCCCTTCCGGGGAGGGTTTGGGTGGGGCTGCTCTTTATGTTTTTGGTTACGGGCTCATCGTGGTTTTAACCGTTTTATCTTCGGCTGCCGATTTTGCCCAGTTCCTGTTTGTTTTATCTCCCTTTTTGCATGGCGTTATCTTTTATAAATAGCATTATGGGAGTAACGTTGATATATATAGAACCTGACAATCAAAAGCTCCCCTCAAGGGGGCTGGGGGGCTTATTTTATCAGGTGACCGATGGAATTAATGATAGCTTCGGCGTGCTCAGCAGCTTTAACTATCAGGTGGATGATTTGTATAGCAAGTAAAGTTTTCATGGTGATTGCGATTTGTTGATTCAAAAATGCAAACAGAGTGGCCTTTTAACTATGGTTATTAGGCGAAGCAAAGCAAACTTCCGGTAAACGGCGGAAAATTACCGATGAATGAGGAGTTGAAACGGCGGTTAGTCGGTGAGAGTTTAAATAATAAAAGCGGCGGGTAATTGGCTGCCGATCGATTTTTAAAAAGGTTTGGCTGTAGCCATAAAAACAAACCGCCCGGAAACCTGATATTTCCGGGCGATTTCTTTAAGCTTATTCTGCTATTGCAAGTAAACGCTTCCACTCGGGGTGGCGTTTTAAATAAGCAATGATATATGCGCAAAGCGGCACAATTTTCAGGTGGTGTTCTTCAATATAATTAAAGGCCTTTTCAACAATGGCGGCAGCAACACCATTGCCCTCCATTTCTACGGGTACTTCAGTATGTATCAGGTAAATTTTATCGCCCTTTAACTTGTAATCAATAAAGGCCCTGTTGCCATCTACAATAAGTTCAAAATTGTGTATGGCTTCGTTATTAATAAGTGGGATGTCCTGGTATTTCATGTTTTTTTTAAATTTGTGCCGAAACTAAATTAGTAACAAAATTTATAAAGCTATTTTGTTGCAGTATTTTTGGCTGATTTTTTATCCGGCTAAATAAAAAGAGGAAAGTGGTATAAGATGCATTTAACTAATGCAAATAGCTGATATTAACTTAGTTGTTTGTGTTTTTAAATTATAATTAATTTTGATTTGTGGTTCTATTTTTATAGAATTACATAAAGAAACAGCCCTGGTTTCGAGTTAATGAAAACTATTGTGAAGCAGCTTAAATGTATTTTACTTCAGGCTATACTATTGCTATGCATTACAGATGTTTTTGCACAGGCAAAGCGTCCGTTATATTTGGCCGCACACAGGAAAAAGTCCCTGCCTGCTGTAACGGTTAAGCCGGTTAAGGGTAGCACGGAATTTCGCGAGTTTTCAAAAATTTTGGCCAATGCCAATGTTACTTTTACCTTCCCAAAAGGTTTCAGAGAGATTCCGGCCGTAAATAACGAGAATTTTTCGTTTGACTATGCTATGGAAATTCCAGGGCGTGAGTTTGAGATATGGTTCCAGGTAAAATCCTTAAAACAAAACTGGCTGAGTTTGGAGCGCAACCATGAACAGCAAAATCCCGATTCGTCATACCTGGAGGTTGGTAAAGCACAGGCAACTAATTTTTCTGGCGAACAGGACAATTTTGTAAGGCCCATTCCGGCCAATGTGCTGGCGCGTTATAATGCCGATGCCGGTAAATCGTACCTGCTAACCCTGATGGACATGCCCGAAACCAAAAGCTACAAATACGCCTTACTCATTATTTTGCAGCGTAACCATACCGGTACAATTATGGCGGTTTGCTTTACCAACGAAAAAGATCCCGAATTTTTCCGGAACGCCGATAGGGCCAGCAATTGCCTTAAGTTTAAGATTCATTAACATTATGTTAGTAAGTTAACAGTTTTGGACACTCAATTCATTACCGAAACTTTATTTTTGCAAATAGGTGCATAGTAACACCTGCTTTAAAATTCTACTTTATAAATGGCAGAACCAGTTAATTACAGTGAAGATAGTATCCGCTCGCTCGATTGGAAGGAGCACATCCGTTTACGCCCAGGTATGTATATTGGTAAACTGGGCGATGGCTCGGCTTATGATGATGGGGTATACGTATTGCTTAAAGAGATTGTAGATAACTCGATAGATGAGTTTGTAATGGGCAGCGGCCGCACCATTGAGGTAAATATGAGCGATCATAAAGTATCGGTACGCGATTATGGCCGCGGTATCCCGCTGGGTAAGGTTATTGATTGCGTTAGTAAAATAAATACCGGCGGTAAATATGATAGCAAGGCCTTCCAAAAATCGGTAGGGTTAAATGGTGTGGGTACCAAGGCGGTAAACGCGCTGTCGAACAATTTCATTGTACAATCATACCGCGACGGCCGTACCAAATTGGCCGAATTTGCCAAAGGCGAACTGATTCGGGACGAACCCGAAAAGGAAACCACGCAACGCAACGGTACGGCTATTAACTTTTTGCCCGACGATACCATTTTCAGGCATTACCGTTTTATCCCGGAGTTTGTTGAGAGCATGATCTGGAACTATGTGTTCCTTAACTCGGGCCTTACCATTAACTTTAACGGCCAAAAATATTTTTCGGAACGTGGGCTGTATGATTTGCTTACCCGTAATACCGATGTAGAAACGCTGCGTTATCCTATCATCCACCTTAAAGGCGAGGATATTGAAATAGCCATGACCCACGGGCAGCAATATGGCGAGGAATATTACTCGTTTGTAAACGGCCAGAACACTACACAGGGCGGTACCCACCAGGCTGCTTTCCGCGAGGCAGTTGTTAAAACCATCCGCGAGTTTTATAAAAAGGAATTTGATGCTGCCGATATCCGCGCATCTATAGTTGCGGCTATAGCCATTAAGGTACAGGAGCCGGTTTTTGAATCGCAAACTAAAACCAAACTTGGCTCGCAAAATATTGGCCCCGAAGGGCCATCGGTGCGTGGTTTCATCAACGATTTCCTGAAAAAGGAATTGGATAATTACCTGCATAAAAATCCGGCCGCTGCCGATGCATTATTAAAACGCATTCTGCAATCAGAGCGGGAGCGTAAAGACATTGCCGGTATCAAAAAGCTGGCCAATGAGCGCGCCAAAAAAGCATCGTTACATAACCGCAAGCTGCGCGATTGTAAGCTGCATTTTGAAGATACCCACGAGCGTCGCCAGGATACCACCCTGTTTATTACCGAGGGCGATTCGGCCAGCGGAAGCATCACCAAATCGCGCGATGTAATGACCCAGGCTGTATTCAGCCTGAAAGGTAAACCGCTTAACTGCTTTGGCCTAACCAAAAAAGTGGTGTACGAAAATGAGGAATTTAACCTGCTGCAGCATGCCCTTAATATTGAGGACGGCCTGGATGCCCTGCGCTATAACAATATTGTAATAGCCACTGATGCCGATGTGGATGGTATGCACATCCGCCTGCTGCTCATGACCTTCTTTTTGCAGTTTTTTCCCGACCTGGTAAAGGCTGGTCACGTTTTTATCCTGCAAACGCCATTATTCCGGGTGCGTAATAAAAAAGAAACCATTTACTGCTACAGCGACGAGGAACGCCGCAACGCCATAGCCAAATTAGGCAACAAACCCGAGATAACCCGTTTTAAAGGATTGGGCGAGATTTCGCCCGATGAATTTGGCTTGTTTATAGGTAAAGATATCCGCCTTGATCCCGTGATCCTGAAAGACGCCAACATTAAAGGCCTGCTGGAATATTTTATGGGCAAAAACACGCCAACCCGCCAGATGCACATTGTAAACAACCTGCGGGTTGAAAAAGATGATGAAAGCATTAACCCGCTGGTTGCCGAAGAGGCCGATGGGGTGGCATTGCCGGTTGCAGTTTAACCCGATTTGTTATCATAATACATAATGCACGCCCCATTGCGGGTAATGCCGCCAGTCCGAAAAATGGTAATGACCTAATTGCGAACGGAATTCTTGTAGAGGTTTATGTGATGTGCCTCTGCTGAAAAACGAATTGGTATGGAACCTCTGATACTATCAAAACCACAGGCCCGAAAAATCATCCTTCACGCTGCCGGATTAGCCAGGCAGGCGCAGTTTGGATCGGGGATTGAGGCGGTTTACCGGCTTATTGATCACCTTGGGTTTGTGCAGCTGGACACCAATTACGTGGTTGAAAGGGCGCACCACCACGTAATGGCTGCGCGGGTGCCGGATTATGAGCCGGATTGGCTGAGCGAACTGGTAGCCGACGGCCGGATATTTGAATATTTTACTTCCGACGCGGGGTATATCCCGATGAGGGATTTTCGTTTTTCGTTGCCCGTTAAGGAAGGTTTTTCGGTAAACCGGAAGCCCCTGACACCAGCAGAAACCCGCCTCATGAAACAGGTGCTTGACCGGGTGGAACGTGAAGGCCCCCTGATGGTTGGCGATTTTGAGAACGACCGGCTGGAGGCCAGCTCGGGCTGGTGGGATTGGCGCCCGGCCAAAGTGGCGCTCGAACGGTTGTACCTGGATGGCAAACTGACCATCACCCGCACTAAAAGTTTTCATAAAATATATGATGTGCCGATGAATTTAATTCCGCTGGATACGGATTTAACCATGCCCACGGCAGAAGAATTTGCCCGCTTCGTTATCAGGCGAACGCTGGGTGCATTGGGGATAGCCTACGTTAAAGAAATGGCCTGGCGCGCGCGTTATGTAAAGGGCAACCTGGTTAAAAAAGAACTGGAGAAAATGGTAGCCACAGGCGAAGTGCGCACCATACAGGTAGAAGGGTTAAAAAGCGCCCCGCTTTATATGTTGCCTGGCCAGCAAACCGAGGTTGAACTGGCGGGTGATGCTTTTATCCTTTCGCCCTTTGATATCCTGAATGTATTCAGGCACCGCTTGAGGGACTTTTTTGACTTTGACTATCAGATTGAATGCTTTGTGCCCGCGCCCAAACGCAAGTATGGCTATTTCTGCTTACCGGTACTGGTAGGCGACACCTTTGTAGCCCGCATGGATGCCAAAGCCGACAGGAAACAAAAAGTACTGATTGTACACAACCTGCATTTTGAGGAGGTAGAGCTTGACGAGGCCATGATAGGGAAGATAACAGCAGCGCTAAAAGCATTTATTCTATTTAATAACTGCCGGGATATTGTTTTTAAAAAATCGAATAGGGCGGATTATATGGAGGTTATTGGGGCGGCTTTTTGATGAGGGGAGGGATGGCAGCACAAATAAACGATATCGGGTATCCACCAATTAAAACCTGAAAAAATCGTTATGAGGTGCAACGGATATAGTTAAACTAATGTTCTAAACTACCGTCATTGCGAGGTACGAAGCAATCCTCTTCATGCTAAGTCCTACGTAGTTCGGGATTGCTTCGTACCTCGCAATGACGGATATTAGATATTGACAGTCAGTAACTTACGAATACGTCATTATAAGGAGGAACGATGCGGCAATCGCGAACTTTACAGGCCGATTTATTCGCCGCGCAACGCTCGCAATAACATTTTTGCGAAGGGCTTTTAACCCAAAAAAGGGACACAAGGCCCCTTTTTCAATATACTTCAATCTGCTTTAACTACAAAGCCAATACTTCTTTTACTCTTTCGGCAGCTTCTTTAAGCAAAATGGCCGAGTATACTTTTAACCCTGAGTTATCTATCAATTCTTTTGCTTCGGCGGCGTTGGTGCCTTGTAAACGAACAATGATAGGTACAGGGATGTTGCCAATTTCTTTGTAGGCGTCAATAACACCCTGTGCAACACGGTCGCAACGAACGATACCACCAAAGATGTTGATCAGGATGGCTTTAACGTTCGGATCGCTCAGGATGATGTTGAAACCTGCTTTTACGGTTTCGGCATTGGCAGTACCACCAACGTCAAGGAAGTTGGCTGGCTCGCCGCCGGCAATTTTAATAATATCCATGGTGGCCATAGCTAAGCCGGCACCATTAACCATACAGCCTACGTTGCCATCAAGCTTTACATAGTTAAGGTTTGATTTGCTGGCTTCAACTTCAGTAGGGTCTTCCTCGTCGGTATCGCGCATAGCAGCGTAATCCGGGTGACGGTATAGGGCGTTATCATCAATGTTGACTTTGGCATCAACAGCTAAAATTTTGTTATCAGATGTTTTTAATACCGGGTTAATTTCAAACTGCGATGAATCGGTTGCATCGTAAGCTTTGTACAATGCCGCGATGAATTTGGTCATATCCTTAAAAGCCTCGCCCGATAAGCCTAAGTTGAAAGCAATTTTGCGGGTTTGGAAAGCCTGCAGGCCAACTTTAGGATCAATTTCTTCTTTAAATATCAGTTCGGGGGTTGAGTGTGCAACTTCTTCGATATCCATACCGCCTTCGGTGCTGTACATGATAATGTTACGGCCTTTAGCCCTATCAAGCAGTACACTCATATAAAACTCTTTAGTTTCGCTTTCGCCAGGATAGTAAACATCCTGGGCAACTAAAACTTTTTTTACTTTTTTACCTTCGGGGCCGGTTTGTGGGGTAACCAGTTGCATGCCAATAATATTGCCTGCAATTTCTTTAACCTGATCGTGATTTTTGGCCAGCTTTACGCCACCGCCTTTACCACGGCCACCGGCATGGATCTGGGCTTTTATAACCACCCAGCTTGACCCCAGGTCTTCTTTCAATTTTTGGGCAGCTGCAACAGCCTCTTCGGGTGTATCAGCAACAATGCCTTCCTGTACTCGTACGCCAAAGCTTTTTAATATCGCTTTGCCCTGATATTCGTGGATATTCATGTTTTTTGAAGAATTTGCGGTAAATCTACAATTTTTGTTTAAAGTAGGGGAGGATTGTAGCGTTTATTTGACAGCACTTATTTTATCATCGCCTTTAAGCCAGAAAGAAATTTTACTTCCTTTACCCAATTGGCTTTGGATGGTTAGTTTACCCCCATTTTTTTCGATAAAATCCTGGCAAAGCGAGAGCCCCAGCCCCGAGCCCTTTTCGCCCGAAGTGCCATCTTTATGAAAATTTTCCCTGCGGAATATTTTGGCAATATCCTCGGCAGACATTCCGCCGCCGGTATCTTCTACATACACTTCAACAAAGCCGGGTTTAGTACTGTATCCCAGGGTTATTTTGCCGTTAACAGGTGTGAATTTAGTGGCATTGCCAATCAGATTGCGCAATACCAGCTTTATCATATCCCTGTCGCCGTAAACAGCAATGCTTTTATTGATGTTGTTAACCAGTTCAATATGTTTGTTATCGGTGTTCAGTTTAAACAGGTGATAATTTTCGTCGGCAATTTCCATTATATCAAACAAAACCCGGTGTACCTGGATGCCGTCCATCTGGCTTTTTGCCCAGTAAAGCAGGTTATCCGTAAGGCTAAATGCCGATCCAATATTTTCATCGAGATGGGGGATAAGCTCACCTAACTCAGCAAGCGATATCGAACCGGATTTTACCATGTCGAGGGTTTGCTTGAGCTGCCCTATTGGGCCCCTTAAATCGTGCGAGATGATTGAAAAAAGTTTGTCTTTGGTTAAGTTTGATTCCTGTAGCGCCCTGCTTTGGGTCAAAATTTCGTCGTTTTTATCACTTAATTCCTTGGTTTTTTCGTTAACCTTTCGTTCCAATACCACCTTTTGTCTTTTAATGCGGCTGTTATTAAATATGCTGAACAAGTAAAAAAACAATGACCCTGTAAGTATATAAAATAAATACGCCCACCAGGTTTTAAACCAGGGGGCGTTAACATGAAACGAATAAGCATCTGTGCTGCTTATTTGCCCGTAAATGTTTTTGGCCCGTACAAAAAAGGTGTAATCGCCATCGGCAAGGTTGGTAAATGAAACTTCGCGGTCATGGCTCCAGCCCGACCATTTATCTTCAAATCCGTTTAATTGGTATTGGTATTGCATTTTGTCGGCATCCTCAAAAAACGGGCTTGTGAAAATAAATTTCAATCTGTTTTTTGAAAACGGAATATCGTTTTGCGGTAACCCGGCCCCGGTAGTAAAAATGGTTGAATCAGCCGCCTTTACGGTTTTGATATATACAGGCAACGGTTTATGGTAATAAGTTTGCTGATTGGGGTTGTAATTTACAACCTGCTTTAAATTTCCAATCCAAACCTGGTTGTTGCCGGCCGCAAGTACCGGTGCATCTACATCAACAGGCAGCAGGCCATGTGTTGTCAACGCGATTTTTTTAAATGGAGTAAACAACAACCCGAACGAACCATCAGCTTGTTTTATAAAGACGCCAGCATTTTGCACTTTTTTTGATGGGGCTCCCCAAAAGTAAATATCGCCCCGGGTAGTTTGTGTAGCGGTGTAAATGCAAACGCCCCGGCTCACCTCACCAAGTATGGCATCGGGTTCAAACCTGTTTTTTATTTTGTTGTAGCTATAAAAACCGTTGGTGGTGGTGGCTACAATGCGGTTGTTTAACCGGTAAATACGGTTGTTGAGGGTTGATGGTAATCCGTTTTTTGTATCATAAAAGGCCGTGCTGATTACTGAATCCATTTGCGCGTTTAGCCTTAGTTTATAAATACCTTTATTGTAGTGGCTTATCCATACGTTACCTTCATCATCTTGTTGTATATAGCGGGTTTCCTGTTCAAAGCCCCTGATCTTTTTTTCGTGCCAGGTATTGCCTTCTTTTGATAAAAGCCAGATGCCCGTGTTATAGGTGCCCATGATCATACAATCGGGCTTGTTTTTTATCTCGCCAAGGGTTTGGATAAACCAATGATGAATGAGCGGAATAGCTTTTTTGCCTTGTATTTCAAAAACCCCTTTACGATGAGCTAAATATAGTTTGCTGCCAAAATTAAACATATTCCAGTTTTCGCTTTCGGTTCCGGGGATGGCAGAAAAAGTTGAATTACCATTTTTATAAAAAAGCGCTTTGTCGGTACCCACATATAAATCGTTGCCTTTTTTACCAAGGGATAGTATGGTACCGTCCAGGCCATTATTGTGGTCATAAATAGATAAGGGCGAACTTGAAACCAACTGCGTAATATAGGTATCGGCACCAAGCCAGATGTTTTGGGCCCTATCCAGGAAACAAAAACCGGTGTTTAGGTTAAGCCCCAGCATATCTTTTGAGTTAAAATTTACCGTTTCGCCATTTTTGTTTAAAAGATAAACGCCTTCTTCGGCAACCAGGGCTATTTTTCCCATATCCAGGTAAAGCAGGCTTCGTACAGGAACGTTTTTGGTGGTTGTAACCGGATTTTTGGTGAGGAGTAACATTTTTTTAGTGCTATCTGCCTCCAGCGGGTTTAATGCCCATATCCGGTTGTTATCGTCGAGCAAAAGGTATTTGTCATCTTCGTAGTCGGCAATTCGTTTCAAATGTAGCCCGGCCATTTGTTTGCCAAAACCGGCATCTGCAAATTGGCCGTTTTTATATACTAACAAGCCGTTACTACCTAACGAAAACAATTGTTTTTTTAGCCGAAATAGCCAGTTATCGGCAATATTGAGTATTTTAAGTGTGCCCTGGCTGTACCGGAAAATGTTTTTGTTGTTATTGAAAAACACCTCGTCATTAAAAACTATTGTTTGGCGTATATCATTCAGGTTTTTGTACGTTTTGGGAAGCAGGGGCAATAAAGTATGATACTTATAATTTGCTGCGCTATCTTTCCTGAAGTAACCAAGTTCGTTATAGGAGCCTACAAAAATTTCATTTTTTGAATTAATGCCTAATGAAAATACGTAGTTTTGATTGGCAATGGGCATTAAATCCCATGTAAGGCCATCGTATTTAACAACACCATCGTTATTGGCAATATATAGTACCCCCTGGTTATCCTGTGCCATGGTCCAGCTTTGTATGCCGGCGCCGTAAACGTTCATTGGGTATTTTTCAACAAATAGCTGCTGGGCATTAATAAACGGTACATTGATAAGTAAAATGCAGCAAACTATCAGAAGGCGCATATTTTATATTTAGGTGATTGCAATAATATTACTCCTTAAGGTTTTATTTCACAGGGGTGTATACGGCATATTAGCTGTTTTGTTATACTATTTTAACATTATCAGCTTTAAATTTAGTCATATTCTGCAGGTTTGCTACGCCCCGATAAAATCAACCAAAATATTAACTTTGCGTTATGCTTAAAGCTAAATCCATTTATAAATCATACGGGCAGTTACAGATATTGAAGGGTGTTGACCTGGAGGTTAAACGAGGCGAAATTGTAACCATCGTTGGCGCATCGGGGGCCGGCAAAAGTAGCCTGCTTAATATTTTAGGCACGTTAGACAGGCCGGATTCGGGGGAGTTATATATTAACGATATTGAGTTAAGCAAGCTTAATAATAAAAACTTAAGCGATTTCCGGAACCGTAAAATTGGCTTTATCTTCCAGTTTCATCATTTGCTGGCCGAGTTTACGGCGCTGGAAAATGTGTGTATACCGGCGTTTATTGCAGGTGTATCAAAGTCAAATGCCGAAAAAAAAGCCAGGGAGTTACTGGATTTGCTGGGATTGAGCGATAGGCTGAGCCATAAGCCCAACCAACTTTCGGGTGGCGAACAACAACGGGTAGCCGTTGCCCGTGCCCTTATCAACAATCCGGCGTTAATATTTGCCGACGAACCATCGGGCAACCTCGATTCAGTAAACGCGCTGGAGTTGCATGAACTTTTCATTAAGTTGCGTAATGATTTTAATCAAACTTTTGTTATTGTTACTCATAATGAAGAACTTGCCGACCTATCTGACCGTACGGTTATTATGAAAGACGGTTTAATTGTACCATAAGCTTAGCTATTAAATTGAAGATACTGATAACAGCAGCAAATGCTGCACAAGCTTATAAGCAAAAAAATAAATTAAACGGCGCCGATATTATTATGGGCGATTATATGGAATTGCCGGATTTTATGTTGAAGCCCGGCCAACTCATTCGCCTGCCTAATCCTGCATCGCCCAGTTACACGCATGAAATGCTGGCTTTATGCCTTGACTTGGGGGTAGACAAAGTTTATCTTTTCCGCGAACAGGAAACCGGCCTGTTAAAACAATCGGAGGTGTTATTTAACGAATATAATATAACAATCATTGCCGGCAACGATGAAGTATAAGGATATTGATAAGCGCAAAACCGCGTTTGTACTGGAGCTGGATGATGTTTTATACCCGGCCAAAGATTATATATACCAGGTTTACTACCTGTTTGCAAACATGCTGGAGTATGTTGAACTGGTTGATGCCAAACAAGTAATTAGCTTGATGACAGATACCTATGTTGCCGAAGGGCCCGATTTTGTATTTGATAAGCTTGAAAAGGAATTTCCTGTCGCGGCGCAGTACCGGGACAAGTTTTACAACCTTTTTGATACCGCGAAGCTGCCCCTGAAATTGCTTTTGTACCAGAATATGCTTACCTTACTTCAGGAAATTGTTGTCGACCGCAAAAAGCTATTCATTGTAACCAACGGGAAAGTTACGCAGCAGGTAAATAAGATAAGGCAGGTAGAGTGGCATAAACTTGAACCATACCTAATTTGCTACCTGGCCGATGAAACCGCCCCAAAACCCGAGCCAGATGTAATACACCTGTTAATGCAGGAGCATAACCTGCAACGAAGGGATATTTTGATGATAGGCAGTTCTGAAGTAGATAGCTTATGCGCCGAAACTGTTGGAATTGACTATTTAAGCGTAGACAAATTTTTGTAACACCTGTTGTAACATACTTATTTTTATTTCGTTAACACATTATATTTGTTGTACATGAAAAAAATATTATACTTGATCATCATCCTTGCCGCCGGTTTGTTATCAGCTTGCCATAAGGATAAAAAAATAATCGTGAACGGTACCGATTCTACCGCAATCAAATTAGAAATATCTAACCTGATCAAGGATTCGGTTTACCTGTATACTAAAGAAACCTATTTATGGTATGATGCTATTCCGGATTATAAAACATTTGCTCCACGTTCATTCACGGGAACTAACGAAATAGCCGCACTTACCAGCGAGGTGGATAAACTATCGCAATATAAAATTAACCCGGCAACAAGCCTTCCATATGAATACTATGCGGCCGATCCTGGCTCGGCTAAATACTCGTTTATTGATGATGGGTCTGTTTCTTCAGAACTGGGCGGTGTAAGCGGCGATTTTGGATTCTCGGTGTTGTACCAGGAAACCAACGATCTGCGCGTAAAATATGTATATCCTGGTTCGCCTGCTGATAGTGCAGGCATAAAAAGGGGCGATCAGATAGTAAAACTTAATAGCCGCACCAGTTTGGATTATGATAACGGCGCCAATGTAAACTTTGTAGTAAATGCGATTTTTGGCACCAGCCCAATTACTATGACACTTAAAAAGGCCAACAATACTACAGCTGACGTGTCGTTAAGTGTGGCCGATTATACCATTAACCCGGTTTTAAAATACAAGGTTTTTACTATGGGTGATAAAAAAATAGGGTATGTTGTTTTTAATACTTTTACAGTAATAGCTAACGCCCGCCCCCAATTATTAAAAGCCTTTAATGCCTTTAGCGCTGCAGGTGTTACTGACCTGGTTGTTGACCTGCGCTATAATGGCGGTGGAAGTGTTGAAACAGCCGAATACCTGGATAACCTGATTGTACCTGCTGCAAAAAGCGGCACCCAGATGTTTACTTATTATTATAATAATAAGCTGCAAGCCGATAACCACCCATTGCTAAGCGCTATATATGATATTAATAAAGGCGATTTTTTACCGGCTAACAACCGGGTTAATTTCGCCAAAAGTGGTTCGCTGAATGTAAGTAAAGTGTTTTTTATAGTAACCGGCTCAACTGCATCGGCAAGTGAACTAACTATTAATAACCTGCGCCCCGAAATGGAAGTTAAACTTATAGGTCGCACCAGTTACGGTAAACCGGTAGGTTTTTTTGCTATCGATATCAATAAATACCAATTATATGTGCCGCAGTTTGAAACCAAAAACTCGGCCAACCAGGGTGGGTATTATTCGGGGATGACGCCAGGTTCAACAGATTACCCGGGTAAACTTGATTATGATGATGTTACCAAGGATTTTGGCGATAGTACAGAAGTATTATTGCAACATGCCCTAAACTATATTACTACGGGCGTTTATGACGTGTCTGGCCCGAAAGTTCAAAGCTTGTCAAAAACTAAAACTATGTCGGCACAGCAGGTTTCAGACATGACACTAAAACTGGACGAACGTAAGTTTAAAGGAATGGTAGGAGGAAAGAAAGAACTTCGCCATAGATAAGCGGAAAGCATTGAATCTTATTAAAAAGGGGCAAGGGATATTTATCTTTTGCCCCTTTTTAATTTAAGTTGTAATATCTGCTTTTACAAAATTTGCGGCATTGATGTTTAGTATCTTCTGTAACTTCGAATTCCTTGGAGGGGTGACCCGTTCGGGGGTAATGGTGAGAAATCTTCTATGCCATACCCAACTGTGCATATCGCTCGTATAGAATTTCTTCATACCCTACCCAATGGTCACCTTCGCCCGTCGAAATGATAACTATTTCTTACATAATATACCCAAAGGTGTAAACACGGTGGAGGGGAGGATAAAGCGATAGCGGCGTGCGCCGTTGGTGCTATATGTTTGGGGGAAACAAACTGCCCTGCCTACTTTTAGCGAAATACATTTAATCTGCCAGTTCCCGCAAATCAACTGCCACCACGCGCGATATGCCTTGCTCAACCATGGTTACGCCATAAATAACATCGGTACTGGCAATGGTGCGTTTATTGTGCGATACAATGATGAATTGAGAATCTTTGGAAAAGGTGCGGATGATGTTATTAAATTTATCAATATTGGTATCATCAAGTGGGGCATCCACCTCGTCAAAAATACAAAAAGGGGCGGGCTTTAACAGGTAAAGGGAAAAGAGTATGGCCGTGGCCGTAAGGGTTTTTTCTCCACCGGATAGTTGGTTGATGGATAACGGGCGTTTCCCTTTTGGCTTTGCGATGATGTCAATGTCCGATTCCAGCGGGTGGCTTGGGTCGGTCAGGATCAAATCGCATGAATCTTCGTCATTAAACAATGAGCGGAATACTTTGATGAAGTTTTCGCGCACCATGACAAAGGCATGCATGAATTTTTCTTTGGCGGTATCATCAATCTCCTGGATGGTGGCCAGCAGCGATGCTTTAGCTTCGCTCAGGTCCTTCTTTTGTGCCTGGATGAAGGTGTAACGCTCATTCATCTCATTGTATGCCTCAACCGCCATAGGGTTGATGGCACCAAAATCGTCCAGCTGTTTTTTTAGTTTTTCGGCCTTTTCGCGCAGTTCCTGTTCGCTTTCGGCCGGTGTTTCGGTTTCCGGCAGGTCTTCAATATCGATATTAAACTCAACCGAGAGGCGTTCTTTAAGCGCGTTTAGTTCCAGTTTCAGGTTATTACGCTCATCGCGAAGCTCATTTTCAATCACCTCGTGGTTGTCTTTTTTACGGCGAAGCGCGGTTATCTCGTTTTCGTTTTCGGTAATGATGCCACGCCATTGATAGTATTCCTGCTCGGCCTGTTGGGTGGCTTTTTCCAGGTTTTCCTTCTGCTCGTACATCTCCAGCAGGTCATCGTCGGAGTTGTCAGATTGCTTCAGGTTATCCTGGATGGCAATTTTTACTTTTTCCAGTTCGGCGCTGTTTTGTTTTATGCGGGCCTCCAGGTTTTCCTGCTGATTATCGCGGTATTCCAGGTCTTTTACCAGGCCTGATACCTTGTTTTGCTGTTGGTGAAAACGGATATTCTCCTGGTTAAAGGCGTTTGACTGTACCGATACATATTCGTTCAGTTCGTTAAATTCGGCCTGTTTGTCAACCAGCAGTTCGCTTTGAATTTGCTTCTGGGCTTTTAAATCGGCCAATTGTGGGTGCAGGGCTTCCATTTCGGCTTTAATGCCTTCAATTTTGCGGGCTATATCATCCTTACGATTAAGGCTGTTTTCAATAAATGTCTGGTACTGCTCCTGCCGGGTTTTTACCGTGATCAGTTCGGTATTTAGCCGGTTGATGATCATTTGCTGCTCATTGATCTCGGTGTTTTTAGTTGATGATCTTAAGGCAGATAATCTGCTCTGTAATTCGTCGGATTTGCTTTTCTGCGTGTTAACCAGGCTTTCGATGCCTTTAATTTCTTTAGCCAGGTTTTCCAGATTTTTGGCGCGCCCAATCCTTTTCCCCTCAAACAAACCTACCGATCCGCCGGCCATGGTATGCCTGGATTTGTTGAATTTGCCGCTTTTGCCAATCAGCACCACGCCATCGGGCAGGGCAGCGTTGTTAATTTGCTGGTCTTTATCGTCATCAACCAGGAATACATCTTTCAACAGATGGTTGCACAGGTTAATGTAGCGTTTATCAACCTCGATAACCTTAAGGGCCGATACCGCATCCGCATTTTCAAAAGCAGGGTTAGTCGGGTTTATCTCGTTATAATTTTCAAGGATAAAGAAATGCGCGCGGCCACGCGACGAATTGCTCAATAGCTGGATAGCCTTTATAGCTTCATCATAATTTTCAACTACGTAGTAGTTCATCAGCGGCTCCAGGTAGTTTTCAATAGCTACGCGGTATTCCTCTTTACAAAACAGTACATCGCTAAACAAGGGGGCATTTTTTGCCCAGTCGGTATTTTTCTTTAAAAAGCGGATAGACTCAGGGAAACCTTCCAGGTTATCAACCATGCTTTTGGTAAGGTTGTACTCGTTTTGTTTGGCATCCAGCTTGCGGCTTTCTTTAATGATGGTATCTTTTACCAAACTCAGTTCGGCATCCGTTTCGGCTATCTGCTCCTTTAACTTGTTTTCAAAATCAAGGGCCTGCTGGTAATCAAAATCCAGCGTTTCCTTCCTGTTTTGCAGCTCGGCAACCACCTGGTTAAAGTGCGAAAGTTCCACCTCTTTATTGGTGGTATCTTCCATGTTGCGCTGGCTTTCCTGCTCCAGCGCCTGTTGCTGAATTTGCAGGATATCGATATCCTTTTCTGCCTTATAGGCCTGGTTTTGCAGGCGGGTGTTAATGCCGGTTATTTCGGTCAATTCGTTTCGGGCCGATGTTTGCTGCAGGCGTAACTCGTCAACCGCTTCTTTTAAATCGGCCAGGCGGGTTTTAATAGTTTGCAGGGTTTCATCTTCCAGCGCCTTTTCTTCCGACAGGCGTTTGATGTTGTAAAAAACGTGGTTTAACTGGTTTTTATCTTTGTCAAGTTCCTCTGTCAACCGCGCTTCCTTATCCTGCTGAAATTTTAGCTGCTCGTTCTTAATTTTTTTCTCGCTTTCGTAAGCGCGAATCTTCGATACAAACTCGTTGGTGGTTTTTTGCTGTACCGATAGGTTTTTCTCTTTGGTAATGCTATCCAGCTTTTGTTGTTGCAGGGCAGCCTCCAAAGTATCTATCTGGGCAACAATGCCGCCTTTATCGGCTTTTTGCTTTTGCTCCTGGTCCTGAATTTTTGCCAACGATTCGCTGAAAGATACTATCCTAAATGAGGCCAGCATAATGCTCAGCGATTTATACTGATCCTTTATCCGGTAATAGCGCTCGGTTTTTTTTGCCTGGTTCTCCAGTGTTTTCAGGTTCTTTTCAATCTCGAAAAGCAGGTCTTCAACACGTTCTAAATCGGCTTCGGTATCTTTTAGCTTATTAAAAGTTTGTTTTTTGCGCAGTTTGTACTTAGATATGCCGGATGCTTCCTCGAATAAATTGCGGCGAGAGCCTTCCTTGTTGGTGATGATCTCATCAATCATCCGTAGCTCGATGATGGAGTACGAATCTGAGCCGATACCCGTGTCCAGGAAAAGATCGGTAATGTCTTTTAAGCGGCATTGCACATCATTCAACCGGTACTCGCTTTCGCCGGTGCGGTAAAGCTTGCGGGTAAGGGTAACCTGCGAGTAATCAGTGGGCAGTACGTTTTTGGTATTATCAAAAGTAAGGGAAACTTCGGCAAGGTTGGCTGCTTTACGGGTTTTGGTACCGTTAAATATCACGTTATCCATCTTCTCCGACCGGAGCATCTTGGTGCTTTGTTCGCCCAGTACCCAGCGGATAGAGTCGACGACGTTTGATTTACCGCAGCCATTGGGCCCAACAATAGCAGTTACACCCTCATTAAAATTAATGGTGATCTTATCTCCAAAACTCTTAAAGCCCTTGATTTCTAAGCGGGTAAGCTGCATTTAATTTGTTGTATCCCTTGCAAAAATTTAACCTTCAAAGTAATCATAAAAAAATGATTTTATTAAACTTTTTTAGACGAATTGTCTGAGGGCTGGGTTATGAGGTCTGAGGTCAGAGTTTTTAGCTTTTAACAGGTTTGTACTCTGTAATCAGATGACAGATTTCAGCCTCCCAGGCTTCCAGCCTCAGATCTCAGATCTCTGAGCCCAGACCCCAGATATCCGACCTCAGAAACTTAATAAAGCTTAACCTAAACTTAAAACAAATAATGCCATAGTTTTTATAATACTGAGTAACTTTATATCAGCATTAACCAATAAAACCAATTGAGATGAACACACAGGAAGTAGCTGAAAAATTAGTTGAGTTTTGCCGCGAAGGCAAAAATTTAGATGCCATAAGTGAGCTGTATGCTGATGATGTGGTAAGCCACGAACCAAAAGGTTCGCATATGGAGCTTTCAGAGGGTAAGGAAGCCGCGATAGCCAAAAACCAGCAATGGTATGATATGGTTGAAGAGGTTCACAGCGGCCAGGTATCTGACCCGATTGTAAGCGGTAACTTTTTTGCAGTAACCATGGATATGGATGTAACCTATAAAGGCCAGGGCCGCAGCATGATGAGCGAAGTTTGCGTTTACGAAGTTAAAGCCGGTAAAATTGTAACCGAAACATTTTTTTATAACCTTCCGCAATAAACCTAAACGTTAAAGCCCTCCGGATGTACTATCGGGAGGGCTTTTTAATTATGGGCGCGGCGGCGTTGGCAAATTCAAAGGGTTTGGCGGTGCAGGCGGACGCGGCGGCAATTTGATATGCAGCCTGCGGTGCCTGTGGATGCGACGGTGACGCCTCCTGAACGGATTTGGCGGTGCAGGCGGACGTGGTGGCGGTGGCGGAAGCTTGATTTGTAAAACAGATGTTGCCGCAACAGCAGGTAATGCTTCGGCTGTGGCATCAAAAGCCTCAAAGCTCATTAGCACTATGGTTGCAATCGTGATAATTTTTGTGATTCTCATATACTTGTAATTAATTGGATCAAAGCAATTTCAACATTATAACTGCAAAAAGCAACAATTGTTTACTCGGGTTTGTTAAATAATAGTTCGTAGTAAAAAACGGCTGCAAACTGTGCTGCCTCAAGCCATCTTTTCTGCGTGGGTTTGCCGGCATCAAAAAGCGGATTGAAATGCCTTTGCAATTCGTGCCCGAATCCCTCAAATACTTTTACGCTATTTTTAATATGCAGGTCATCCGCGCGGTGATGGATGGTGATACTGCCATACATCCCTGTATCGGCCTGTATGGGGTTTAAAATGCGGTCATGCGAGCCATAGACACTTACAATAGGTACCCGCGCATTTTTTAACCAGCGGATGTCAAGAATGCCTCCCCAAAAGTTAATGATGCCGGCAATTTTAGCCCTATCGTCGGGTTTAAGTAAGGCTGTCGAGTCAACTACGCCTGTACGTCTTGATAGTTCGGCGTTGCTGCTATAAGCGGCTTGCAAGGCTATAATGCCGCCCGCAGAATTGCCTGCAAGAATTATTTTGTTGGTGTCGATATGATATTCTGCCCGGTGCTTTTTAAAATAAGCTATAGCCGTTTTTACATCCTGTACGGCGTAATAGCAGCTTTTTTGCAATTCATCAAAATGGAATACCGGGTTATTTTTGCTTAGCCGGTAGTTAATAGCCGCGCATACATAGCCACGCTCAGCAAAATCATTACTCCATATTTTGATGCCCTTGTCGGCTTTTGAGCCATATTTAAAACCACCGCCATGCATCCAGATAATAAGCGGCCTGGCTGCGGCATGATCACCCTTGGGCTGATATAGATCGAAGAGGTATGAAATAGCGTCGGCAGGCTTTGCAGCGGGATTATAAGTTAAGTTTTCTGCTATGTCGATATTAGGGAAAACATGATCTTTATATTGATAGATAGGCTGGTTTTGCGCCCGCAGGTTGCAGGCAACTGCTATAATAATGAAAATAGATAGGGTGTATTTATACATTTGCTTGTTTAACGTATATACGTTACAACCAATATCATCAGATGTTTGCAAGCACGCTTGTTATAACCTGGGGTTGTGAAGGAAATGATTTGAATTTTTGCGAAGTGCCCAGAACGAGATTCGAACTCGTACATCCTTACGAATGCCACCCCCTCAAGATGGTGCGTCTACCAATTTCGCCACCTGGGCATTTTAAGTTTAAAGTCTTAAGTTCTAAGCCTTAAGTATTTCACTTTAGACTGTAGACTTAAGACTTTCAACTTCATTTCCGGCGTGCCCGAAGAGAGACTCGAACTCTCAAGAGACAATTCTCAACGGCTTCTGAGACCGCAACGTTTACCAATTTCGCCATCCGGGCCTGTTGTTTTATTAACAAGCGTGCAAATATAAGCGTTTCTGTCAAAAAGCCTTATAATAAATTAAAAAATTGGCGGGCAGTTGTTACTTGCCCGGTTTAGGCTTAATTTAGGCTTCATGAAACGTTTTTACCAGCTAATAATTACAGTTTTACTGTTTACGCCATTTATTTCGGCAGCGCAAACCATCACCATTTTACAGCAGGATAAGCCAACCAGCATTCGTGGTTTATCGGTTGTTGATGATAAAACCGCGTGGATAAGCGGCAGCAAAGGACACATAGCTATTACTACCGATGGCGGCATAACCTGGGCCTGGCAGCAGGTTGCCGGCTATGAAAAAGCCGATTTTAGGGATATTGAAGCATTTAATGATAAAGAGGCTGTGATTATGAGCTCGGGTACTCCCGCCTTGGTTTTAAAAACTACTGATGGCGGTAAAACCTGGCAGGAAAAATGCCGCAAAACCGATAGTATATACTTTTTTGATGCTATGGACTTTGCCGACGCCAAACACGGCTATATTTTAGGCGACCCTATAAAAAATAAATTCCTGCTGATGGAAACCAACGATGGCGGCGAAACCTGGGCCGAGATGCAAAACACGCCCGATGCCTTACCCGGCGAGGCCGCCTTTGCAGCAAGCGGTACCTGCTTAAGGGTTAATAAAGATTTGGGTGTGGTTATAGCAAGCGGCGGCATGGCAGCCCGTTTTTTACAATTATGTAATTGCAATAAACCGCAATGGCAAACAAAAAGGTTACCCCTTGCACAAAATGCAGGCAGTAAAGGCTCTTTTTCAATATCTGATGATTTGCTGGTGGCTGTAGGTGGTAACTATTCAAAAGATAAAGCAACGGATTCTGTAATTTGTAAGTACGACAAAAAAAGCAACTTATATAAGGTTTTGCCTGCAGGCGATACCGGGTTTCAGTCATGTGTGGAGCGCATACAAGGGCGGACATATTTATCAACAGGGACATCTGGCACCAGCTTATCGGCAGCCTACGGCGAGTCCTGGAAAAAAATTGATAGCACCAGCTTTAATGTTTGCCGCAGGGCTAAACACGGAAAGCTGGTTTTATTGGCTGGCGACAAGGGTAAAATAGCGATATTTAAAATGTAGTTTATTGGCAATTAATAGCTTAACAAATACTTTACAATTAATTGTAAATACCACTTGCATCATATAATTAATCGCCCTATATTTGCACCACTTTAAACGGAAACGGTAGCAGTACCGGGAAAGTTGAAAAGTAATGATTCCGTAGCTCAGCTGGTAGAGCATAACACTTTTAATGTTGGGGTCCTGGGTTCGAATCCCAGCGGGATCACGAAAAGCCTTTGAAAGAAGGCTTTTCTTATTTTAAACCATAATTGAATCTCTTTAAACAGAAACGGTAGCAGTACCGGTAAAGTTAAAAAGTATGATTCCGTAGCTCAGCTGGTAGAGCATAACACTTTTAATGTTGGGGTCCTGGGTTCGAATCCCAGCGGGATCACGAAGTTTAAAGCAAACGCCTTGTAAGTCAACAACTTACGGGGCGTTTTTAGTTACAGGTACAACATAGGTAAAACATTTGGGTCACCTGTCTTTCTGTCCCTTCTTGTGATCCCCGCATGATCCCTGCAATGGTTTTTTATTTCTTTTTAAACAATAGGACAATCTAATTACCAAATCACATTTATCTCTTAATAGCTGGCGAATATTACAACTCAGCTCGACTCATTCTTTATCCGGTTTTTGATCAAAAACAGCCATAGCTTTATCTAGTTCTGTATTTAATATAGTGGCATAGACTTCCGTTTGCTTAACTGAGGCATGGCCCATTAACTTGGAAACATATTCAATTCGCATGCCTTTTTGCATTGCCCTCACCGCCCAGGTATGCCGGGCAGAATGAAATGAGATCTGTTTATTGATCTTAGCCATCTTAACCAACTTTCGCAGGCTCTTATTGATATAGGCGTTTGCTGAAGAAATGGCTTTATATATTGCACGGTCATCAGTTTCATCTTTATTAATATTTAGCAGAGGAAAAATGAATGATTCGGGGGGAATCTCCTTGTCTAAAAATTTTTCTTTTGACAAAGCCAGGTAAAACATGATAAGGTCCAATGATTTCTGAGGAAGTTTGACGCTGAGATTTTCTGTCGTTTTTCTGATTTTAAAAACAAGGTGTTCTCCATCAAAATTTGCCCAACGCATCATCAATAGATCAGAAATTCGTATGCCACCTGAATAGGCACTGAAGATGTATAGGTTCCGGTGATGATTAAGCTTGCTGGACTTATCAAGCTCCAGTTTTTCCATTCTTTCCAATTCATCCTCCAGCAGATACTTCTTTGTTGTTTTCTCCGCTTTAAATGCTATTTTTTTAAACGGATTTTTTTCTTCCGGTAACATCTCTTCACCTATCGCATAGTTCACTATTTTCCGGATCACTTTAAAATTGCCATGAATAGTATTAACATGATTGTGGCGCTCGCTGCTTAGATATTGCTGATAATTTTCCAGAAATTTTACCGTCAGCTCATCAAACAACAAGGGTTCATTTTTACAGTATACTTTCAATTTTGCTATTGCACTATCACACCGGTCAATAGATTTTATTTTGAGGCCCTTGTACAATGCCTTTCGATGAATCTCGATGAATTCAAAAAAGTCTTCAGAGGACCTACCGAGCATCTTTGACTTAATATCGTAAGCGCTGATAAATTTAGAATTGGTCTCCATTTCCAAAGCGAGCGCCTCCGCTTCGGCTTCCTTAGTGGCCAGGAAGCTATTGATTTGGCCGGCGTTCTTTGCATTTGGTTTTATTTTACCGGTTTGAGGGTTCCAATTCTTCGGGTCAATATACACGCCTAATGCGATATACTTCGACTTGCGGTTCTTTGTTAGCCGGAGATACAAGGGCACTTGACCTTGCTTATTTGCCTTGTCTAATCTGGGGAATACTTTTACTGATGCCATATTTTTTTAAATATGACAACGATTTTATTATTCGACAGAATGCTAGAATTAATTATCGTTCACTAATTCACAGCTTAAAGTTTATAAATACATCTTTAAAGTTCCGGCTTAAAAATATCAGTTATAATTTCGAATCGGTCCCACTTGGAGATTCTGATGAACCCGAAGGGTGGCCGCAGCGCAGGACATTATGCCTTCGTACGACCGGGCTGACCGATCTTGACGCCGCTTTTGTCCGTTTTCTTTGGAAAATAGCACCTTGAAAGCATCTGATATTTTAGCTGGAAATTAAGTGCAGCATGAAGGCAAGCGATGCTTTTCCCGGCGCAATGAAATGGAGCGGGTAAACAAGTGAAGTCCTGAATAATGCGCTTAACGGGAAGTGGTGGCAGTCGACGTGAAAGCGAATGCTGTTGCAGCACAGCAAAAATGCAGTAGCTGGAAATTTAACATTCAACCATAAGCAGTCTCTCTCACGTATTGGAAAGGCACCCTTTTCAAAGAAAAGAGATAGTGTAAAGTCTGGCCGAAGGGACAGCAAAAAGCCTGCAACCATTGATATCTACAGGCTTCAAAATTCAGAATGATAGGGGGTTTTAATCACTAAATGATTCCCGAAAAGCTAATGGAGACATACCGGTTTTCGATTTGAACATTCTGCTAAAAGACTGCGGATGTTCAAAGCCGAATTCATAAGCAATCTCACTTACCGAAAGCGAAGTAGTGGATATTCGTTCCTTTGCAACTGAAATAAACTTGTCCTGTATATGCTGCTTTGTATTCCGGCCTGTGGCTACGGTTAGTAGTGAACTGAGGTAATTCCGGGAAAGATGAAGTTTATCGGCAATCTGCTGCACCGTTGGTATACCAGAACTAATCAGCGCAGTACTGGTAAAAGCTTCTTTAAGCAGTTCGTCTAACCGTTCAAGCACTTGATGATTAGCAATTTTCCGCGTAAGGAATTGCCGGTGATAAAAGCGGTCGGCATAATTAAGTAGGGCCTCTATGTGGTTTATGATAATATCCTGGCTAAACTTATCCGTATTCTCCTTGTATTCCTGCTCAATGTTCTGTAAAATACCTACAATGATCGCTTCCTCTTTGTCAGAAAGAAATAAGGCTTCGTTTACCGAGTAATCAAAGAAGTCATACTTTTTAATGCCCTTTGCCAGTGCGGTATGCCATAAAAAGTCGGGATGTATTAATAGCATCCACCCTGTAACCTTGTTGCTGGCTTCAACCATTTCCTGTTCAATACCAAACACCTGGCCGGGTGCTAAAAAATACAGCACGCCCTCATCAAAATCATACCGATGCTGTCCGTATTTTAAATTAAGATTGAAATTTCGTTTGAGCGAAATGCAATAAAAATCAAACACCATTGCCCCCGCCACTTCCAAAAACTCTTGGTTTATTGAATTTAGCTGCAATACGCTGACAGAAGGATGCATCGGCGGCGGAAATTTCCTGAGCCGGTGCAGCTCGGTAATAGACCGGATATGAAAAGGCGATACGTTTTTCATACAAAAAATCTAAGGATAGTTAATTATGGATAGCGCCCAAAACGGTAGCCATATTACTTTGTACCCAATGCTCTGCATATTGGCCATTTTCCAGCCTTATAATTTCAATAGCTTCAAAGCTGATGGGCTTGCCGGTTGCCGGTATGCCAAAGAAGTTTCCGGTATGTATACCGCTAATAACTTTCTGGGTTACCACCAGGTCATGCTCGGCAATCTGCCGCAATGCAGTTACCCTAATATCGGATAATCCGGCATGTAAAGCATTTAAAAAATCATGAAAGCTCTCTTTCCCGTTTGGCGTACCGGGATGTGCCGCATGATTGATCACCCGATCTGATACCAATTCATCCAATGCGGCTTCGTTGTTTTGTTGGATACAGGCTTTGTCAAACTGAATAATAATGGCTTTGTTTTTTTCTAAATCTGGAGTGTTCATGTCAGTAAATCTTATACCACAAAAGTCACCTTAAGGCG
This sequence comes from Mucilaginibacter sediminis, assembly GCF_051903035.1. Classification (NCBI taxonomy): domain Bacteria; kingdom Pseudomonadati; phylum Bacteroidota; class Sphingobacteriia; order Sphingobacteriales; family Sphingobacteriaceae; genus Mucilaginibacter; species Mucilaginibacter sediminis. Next base: position 3,185,494 of record NZ_CP170602.1, on the reverse strand, counting down.
AAAAATAAAAATAACCGGATGTAAGGAGTTTGTAACCGAATGTACGAAATTATCACCCAATTGATTGTTACTACTCACCGTTATATTACACCATCATTGCAATACATAAATTTGTCTATATAGATTATAACGTACTTAAAAAAGCAATTAACGAGGTTGTACCTTTATCCGACGATGACTTTAATGTGTTAAGTGCCAGCTCAAAAAGGGTGCAACTCAAAAAGGTGAGCCTTTGTTGAAGGGGGGGGGCGAAACATGCAGTTCTCTTTTTTTGTATTCTTTGCAGGGTTTACTGCTAAAAGTATGGGGTCAGCGATTAATTTTCAAAAAAAGGGTAAGGCGTAATTAATGTCATAAGCGAAGGATTTCTTGATTTTCAAAACGACAGGGATTAGCAACAAATTGTCTTCATATTAATTAAACGTTGCCCTAAACTGCAAAGGCGACAAATTTGTCTTTGTCTTAAATAACTTATTGAACGATTGAGGGTGCTCGAATCCTAATTGATAAGAGATTTCACTGACTGATAAATTGGTTGTTGATAGTTTTTCTTTAGCTTTTTCAAGCAGCTTTTCATGTATATGCTGTTGTGTATTTAGTCCGGTAACGGCGCGTAACAATGTACTCAGGTACTTAGGTGAAAGATGTAGTTCATCAGCAATATATTGTACTGTTGGCAATCCTTTTTCGGGCAGAAGTTCAGAATTAACATAATTAATGAGCACTTTCTCTAAACGCTCCAATATTTGGTGGTTAATTTTATCACGCGTAATGAACTGCCGGTTATAGAATCTGTCGGCATAGGTTAGCAGGCTCTCGATTTGGGATATGATAATTTGTTTGCTGAACTTATCCATATTGCCATGATACTCCTGTAAAATATTTTGGATAATATTATTAATAACCCCTTCTTCTTTAGCGGAAAGGAATAATGCCTCGTTAATTGAATAATGCCAGAAATCATATTTTTTGATATTTAAGGCCAAGGGAGAGTTCCACAAAAAATCAGGATGAATGCAGATCATCCATCCTGATCGTTTGGCCTCTAACAGTTTATTATCGAGGCCAACACTGAATATTTGGTTTGGAGCCATAAAAGTCATTAAACCATTATTAAAATCAAACGGTTGCTGCCCGTAGGTGGCTTTGACATTCGACATTCGTTTTATACCTATTCCATAAAAATCTTTGCTCATGGGCATAGGTTCATCATTATGCAGTCGCATAGGTGTTGAAAGGTCGATCACGCTGAATAAAGGGTGATTAGGCCCAGGCAAATGCCTGAAATCATGAAATTCGCTTATCGTTTTAAAATGCCGCATGCTGTTTATTATTCTTTGATGATTTCCAAAATCAGTTTTCCGCGGACATGACCGGCTTCGTTTTCTTTGTGAGCTTCACCGGCCTGCTCCAATGGATATACTTTACTGATCACTACTTTAATTTTGCCCGCGTCTATCAGTTCGGCCATTTCCCGTAAGCAGGCGTAATTTTGCAGGCGAACCAGCGAACCTTCAACATTCTTAGCTGAAAGCGCAGTCTTTACCTCCTCGCTGTAAGGAAAATCAAGTTGTGAAGAAACAAGCCTGCCACCATTTTTCAATATTTGTACAAATTTAAGACGTATGTTGTTATCCCGTATGGGCGATGCGTCAAAAACAAGGTCTATATCCTTTAGCATCTCTTCAACGCGTTGCGTTTTATAATCAATTGCTTCATCTGCGCCGAGATCTTTTAAAAATTCAAGGTTATTTACAGAAGCTGTTCCGATGACATAGGCTCCTTTGGCTTTTGCGATTTGAACTGCAAGGCTGCCAACGCCGCCTGCAGCGCCATGTATGAGGATTTTTTGACCGGGCTGTAATTTTCCGTATTCAATAACGCCATTCCAGGCGGTCACACCTGCTAAAGGAACGCCGGCTGCTTCATTAAAACTGATAGCATTTGGTTTTAAAGCGAGATGGCTCTCTTTCGCTACAAAATATTCGGCGTAACTGCCATCGCCGGGGAAAGTGGGCACTCCAAATACCTCGTCCCCTTTTTTAAATGCGGTTACTTGATCGCCCACCTTATCAACTATACCAGATGCATCCCAACCGAGCGTTAGCGGAAGCTTCAGTAACGGCCTTAGTATGGCGTTACCTCCCTTTCTGATTCCGCAATCCGCAATATTTACACCGCTTGCGTATGTTTTAACGAGTACCGCATCAGATGCTGGTTCAGGGATGGGAACTTCTTCCATTAGCATCACTTCCGGACCTCCAAATTCATGAATTCTTATTGCTTTCATAGCTTAAATGATTATAGATCAAATTTCAGTATTTCGCTTAATAAGAAGTTAGCCAAACTTCAGGTTCTATTAGTCTAAAGGGACTTTGTTAAATTATAGTTCAAATATTGGCAGGTTTATTAGCAGAGACGATACGGTAATATATATAAGGTTGATCGGCGATTATTAAATAATTAGAATTTGACATATTTTCCGGCAGGGACAAAATTTGTATCTATATTACATAAGCTACCATTTTAAGTAAGGGCAACACATCATCAAATTTGGATACCTAACATGAATCTTCTACCCATAGTATTTCGAATTCCCGATAAACCGTTTTCTAAATTCCATTGGCCCCTGGCCGGTGAGCTTTTTAAAAAGTTTGTTGAAATAAGACAAACTTTGGAAACCGACACTGTAGCAAACTTCCGATACAGTATTTTCCTGTAGCAGCAGCGTTTTTGCCTGGTTGATCCGGTATTGATTTACAAACTCAGTAAAGGTCATGTTAGTCTGCTTTTTGAAATACCTGCAAAACGCAGCTGTACTAAGATTTAATTTTTCTGCCATTTCATTCACATCAGCATGCTCATGATAGTGAAGATGGATGTAGCTATAAATATTTGCCATCCTAAGCTTATCGTTTAAAAATAATTTTACGCTGGTATCAGCTTGGTTTAACAGTGTGTACTCCCCGCTATGGGCAAGAATATTGAAAACTTCAAGTATTTTTATCATTCGGTGAAAACTGTCCAGATTCTGTATTTTCTTTAAAATGCTTATTGCCAATTTTTTGCTTTCTCCCTGAAATGAAATTCCATAAACTGAGCGCTTAAACAACTGTGAAATGCCTGTAAATTCAGGAGTGTTGGCAAGAGAATCTGCCAGGAAATTTTCCTTCAACTGCACCACGATCTGATGATAGTCGGTCATTAAGCCATAATCAAAATTCAGATGCGGAATATTAGGGCCGATCAAAACCAGGTCACTTTCCATAAAACTGTCTATATGCTGGCCCACATGCCGGATACCAGTTAACCCTTCAATATAGATCAGTTCATATTCGGGATGATAATGCCAGTAAAAATAGTTTCGCAGGCTGGGTGAAAATACCCGGAACGAGTGCCCCGGTTCTATCGGTACCACTTCTTTTTGAATCTTCATTTGACGTTAATTGATCGCGTTTATAATAGTAATAAGTCAAATTTAGTCAATGAAGAGCAAAAAATCGTTATTCCAGAGAAAAGTCTAACTAATATTTCGGTCTACTTTTGTATTATAAATCATTATAAAAAATTAAGTTATGGAAAGAGCAACAATGACACCCGAAAACGGACTGAATACTGCCCATAAAGAAATACCCGGCAATCCGTCAACAGCAACCAGCAGCAAGATCAAACTACGTCAGGAGATCGGTTCAAGACCTTTAAAGGTTCTGTCAGAAGCAGACTGGAAATTTTGGATAGCTAACGGCTATGTTATCATTAAAAATGCCATCCCGGCAGAACAGGCTAAAAAAACTGCGGACTTTTTGTGGCAATATGAAGGTAAAGATGCCAACGATCCCGAAACATGGTATAAGGCACCCGCGGCAGAAATGCAGATGAAAGAACTGAATAATACGGGGATGGTGGAAGTTTACAACAATCAGCTTTTATGGGATAATCGCCAGAACCAGCGTATCCATGATGCTTTCGCCGATATTTGGGGAACGGACAAATTATGGGTAACGATCGACAGGGCGAACCTGAATTTCCCGATACGCCCCGGCCATGAGTATAAAGGTTTTATCCACTGGGATTACGATCCTGAAACCAAGCCTCAAAACGTGCAGGGGGTTTTAGCCCTGGCTGATCAGACGGATGAAAACATGGGCGGCTTTCAATGCATTCCCGAACTATTCCGCAATTACGAAACCTGGAAACTAACCCAGCCTGATGACCGTGACCATTTTAAACCGGACACCACAGGGTTTTCTCCAACCAAAGTAAAAATGAATGCCGGTGACCTGCTAATCTTCAACAGTTCGCAGCCTCATGGCATTCGTGCAAATAACAGTGGTAACAAGGTGCGGATTGCGCAATATATTTCGATGATGCCGGCAGATGAAAATAACGAAGACATCCGCCAATGGCGGATCAAGGCCTGGCAGGAGCGCAATGCACCCGAGGGCTACGCATTTCCCGGCGATCCATTGAAAAGAGAACAAAATTATCCAGTTGCTGAACTTTCCTCTTTAGGAAAAAAATTGCTTGGCATTGAACAATGGTAAAAAGAATAATTTGCGGAAAGGAATACCTTTCCGCATTATTTATTAAATATGAAAAAGAAAACGATCATCTTCGACCTGGACAACACGCTGTACCCGGTTTCTTCTATAGGGCAACAATTATTTGCGCCCTTGATGCGGTTAATTATCGAAAGCGGGGAATGCGGATCGGACTTGCCGGAGATTGAACTGGCCATTCAACGTAAGCCATTCCAATATGTAGCGGAACACTATGGCATGAGCGATAAGTTAAAAAGGAAAGCATTGGCTTTATTGGATGAGCTTACCTATCATAATCCCATAGCAACTTATCCCGGATATGAATTGATCAGGGCACTTCCCCAGGCTAAATACCTGGTTACTGCCGGCTTTACTAAATTGCAGCTAAGCAAAGTTGAACAGTTAGGTATAGGGAATGATTTTAACGGCATTTATATTATTGACCGCACGAAATCTAACGATACGAAAAAAGATATATTCAGCAGGATCATGGAGGCTAACGGATACCCGGCAAAGGAAGTAATTATTGTTGGAGACGACCCGGATTCGGAAATTAAAGATGGTATGGCTCTTGGCACCGATGTTATCTGGCTGGATAGCTTAAATTTAAATTACGAGATTACAAACGTTCCCAGAATGACAACTTTACGGTCAGTAGCGGATCACCTTTGTCTTCCATATAGCGCTCTTAATAACAACACCTAAGTATTCCTGTAAGACAAAGGTGAAAGCCCGGTATGTTTTCTGAAAAAACGGGCAAAGTAGTTTGGATAATCAAAATGTAAGCGATAGGCGATCTCTGCTATAGAGTAGCTGGTATAAGACAAGTATTTCTTAGCTTCGCCGATCAGGTATTCCTGTAAAAGCATCCCTGCGGATTTTCCGGCAATCCGGTTGCAGATCCGGTTCAGATGAACTGTTGATACACCCAATGTCGCAGCTACATCAGCTACTGATGTTTTGGCCCCTGTTTGACGGATGAGTTGATGAAACTGCCTGTAAACACGGGGGACTGAACTCACTAATTGATCTTTTCCAGGCAGACCATTTTCCGTCTGCCGACGGATCAACAAAAATAACTGTTGCAGGCAGATCCGCAACATTAATTGTTTACCAGTTTCGTGCGAAACCAGTTCATCGTCAATAGCGGCCATCAGTTCATCAATACGATCCGGAGTGGCTGAATTTGTGAATTGGCTAATACAGATCAGCCGCCCTTCATCAACCGGCCCAAGCGGAATTTCGCCGCTGAGTGTGGTGTAAAGCGTTTCTTTCATGGTTAGGATGCGTCCCTTTACCTCTTCGTTGAAACGAAATCCATGTAACGCCGCTGAGGGGATCACTAACAGGCATGGCGCACTTATACGCTGTTGTTCTTCGGCCAGGAAAAGTTCAAAATCACCGCTTTGAATCAGGAATACTTGCAAAAGACCGGGGTGAGAATGCGGTTTTATATCCCACCCGAATTTCGGGCTGCGTGTTTCCAATCTTTCTGAAAACAAATAATCAGCTTCGGGACGGGAATTCCGGTCTCCATATAAACCATCATATGCTTTAATAGCAGTGGGCTGTGCTTTCATAACGTTATATATGCTAAAAGTATCATTTCCTGTAAAATTCCCATCGCGGCTTTAAAATTGAAACACGGTAAAAGCTACTTCTGAACCGCGATAAACGTTGCTGTCATTTTTGAAATTAGCTTCTCTCGCTTACTGTCATACACCAAACCTTCGCAAACGGCCAGCGTCTTTCCTGACTGAAGTACTGTTCCTATCGCGATGAGTTTATTGGTAACGGCAGGTTTCAAAAAATTTATTTTAAACTCTACAGTCAATACCTCTACATTTTCGGGCATCATCGTCAATGCTGCATAACCGCAAGCGCTGTCAACGATACTTGTCATCACTCCGGCATGAAAAGCCATGCTGTTGTGTCAACCCTGCGGAAAAATCACAAGTGATCTCTGTTCTGCCGTTTTCTACTAAAGCAAGTTTAGCATTAAAGGTTTGCATCAGCCCCTGCTTATTGAAACTTTCTAAAATCTTCTCGTACATAAATTTAAATTTAGGCTTTATATCACTTTTGGATAGTTTGCCGAAATAAACTCAGGCTGTTTTTTTGTATATCACTACCATCGCTATAAATAATCCTGTCTGATAGGGCTAAACACATCAATGACTTCGCCCGCCTCGATAATTTCAAGCGAATGTTCGATGTCTTTAGGAATAGCATAAGCGTCCCCAGGCGATAAATCATATTCCAGACCATCGAACTTCAATTTATATTTACCAGAGATTACATATCCACTCTGCTCGTTTGGATGCTTATGAAACGGTACATGATCTGTGGTTTTGTACAGCATTTTAGTTACCATCGTATCCGCGCCAATAGCTAATACGACGAAATCGACACCCAGAAACTGTTTCTGTACAGCCTGTTCTTTTTTTACAATGTTTTTCATAGAATTTATTTGTTTTTTTTACCCAGATCAAGAACCATTTGTATGTCGCATCGCTTGTAAGGTGTGGATTTGCCGGCTATTTTTTTGAATCCTAATTTGTGATAAAGGTTTATTGCCGGCTTTAGCAAAGTATTACTTTCCAGGTAAACGTTTTTTGCACCCATTTGCAAAGCGGCATTTATAACAGCATTACCAAGTAACGATCCGATGCTCTTTCCCTGAGCGCCCGGTGACACAGCCATCTTGGCCATTTCAAAATCATACTCATTATCATTAAGTTTTATGAGCGCACAAGCTCCAACAGCTTCGTTGTTGTATAGTGCAACAAATATTTTACCCCCTTTATCGAGAATATATTCCTGAGGGTGGTCTAAGGTTCTATGGTCTGCTTCTTCCATCTCAAAGTAGGTGGAGATCCATTCTTCATTAAGTGATTTAAAAGCCGCTGCATATTGCGGTTCATAAGCTACTATTTCTACCTCCAGGCTTTCCCTGATTTTCTTCTGCTGTTCCACCCGTTTGAACAAGGACTTTTTATCCAGCAGAAACTCCCATTCAGCTATAGCCTCCCATAGATTATGTGTGGTTTCAGCGATCATCCCATCAATGGCCATATCAACATCTTTGCACTGAACATTAATCATCCGGTTAGCCAAGGCCCTTCCTTTTTCGGTCAGTCCTGCAATGTTCTTTCGCTTATCATTAGATTTTATGCCATTCTCCACTAAACCGGCTACAGCCATTTCTTTTATGATAGTGGTAACGGATGGCTGGGAATGTCCTATTTCGTCGGCTATCGCTGTGATCGTGGTCTCTCCATTCTCCCATAAGGCAAAAAATACAGGAAACCATTTAGGTGAAAAATCTGCATCGTATAGTTCGTAAATCCTCACAGCGTCTTCTGTTATTCTTGATGTTAGCAAGCGCAATCTACTACCCAATGCCATCTTACCTGTTTTATTATACAAATTCATCTTCTTTTAATCTTTGATACAGCTTGTTTGTTGAAAAAGCATTTACCCAGCAATAATTACATAGCTAATTATATAATCAATTATGCAAATGTAAAGATTTTATCGATATTTTGATTTTATAGACAAATGGTGTCCATCTGTAATCCGAATTTTTAATACAATGTAAAGCCTGAAGATGTAATTGCCGATAATGATCCAAGCTTCATCTTATAATTCTCGGCAAAGTTTCGTTAAGAAGTTTTCTATGGACGTTTAATGCCTTTTAATAAGCCGGATGCTTCATGTTCGGGATTTCGCAAAACGGTTAAATGTTCTAAAAGTATCCTTTTTGGATTTAATATTAACTAAATATGATTGAATTGTTACCAATCTTTGTATCATTATTTGCACTCAATGGAAAAAAAGACAAACCAATATAACCTGACGCTGACCTTGAAAAGATATGCGGACGGCAGCACCGAGCCTTCTAAAGAAATAGAGCTTGTATTTGATAATCATGATGAAATATTTGGCATTATTGACCGGATCAAAGCGAAAGATCCTTTTAATGATCCCGAACAGGCTGCGCAGTTTGCGCTCGGTTTGAAATTATTTAGCGAAGTGAAACTCAAAAATCGCAACCATCCATTATTTGAAGAATTGAACTCCGCCTTTCCGGCATTTATGAAACGCTTAAAAAGTTTATGAAAAACAAACAGCAAACACTCATAATCTTAATCCTGGGAGCGCTTATTGCGCTAAGCCCTTTTTCAATAGATATGTACCTGCCCGCATTTCCGGCCATCGCCGTATCGCTCCGGTCGGATATCGCTCATGTAGGTTATTCATTAACCAGTTATTATGCAGGCTTATGCGCCGGACAACTGGTATATGGCATTCTGATCGACCGTTTTGGCAGAAAGAAACCGCTATTGATTGGCTTATTGGTTTACCTGGTGGCGGCAATTGGTTGTGCGCTGGCACCAGACATTCCACTGCTGATCACCATCCGTTTATTTATGGCACTCGGAGGTTGCGTGGGCATGGTAGCTGCAAGAGCTATAGTACGTGATCTTTTCCCGCCGGAAGACACGGCCAAAATCCTGTCTATACTTGTTTTGGTCATGGGAGTCGCCCCCATAATCGCGCCGACGATAGGCGGATTTGTTAATACGTTACTGGGCTGGCGGTGGGTATTTGGTGTAATGGGATTTATCGCATTAATGCTGATCGCTGCCGTAAAATGGTTTTTACCGGAGACCAGATCAGCGGATGCCACCGTTTCATTGAAAATTAAAATAATTGCACCGGAATATTTAGCCGTGCTTAAAAACAGGAGTTTCTTGATATACAGTTTAGCAGGAGGCATCAGCTATGCCGGCATGTATGCTTACATTGCAGGTTCGCCATTTGTGTTTATGCAAAAGTTTGGTTTTTCCGACCAGTCTTATGGCTGGGCATTCGCCTTTAATGCCTGCGGCCTTATACTGGGCAGCCAGATCAACCGGCTGGCTTTAAAACGGTATGATAGCGCTAAGATCAATAATTACACAGCGATGCTGCTATTGCTGACCGGCTTGGTACTATTGTTTGCTAATATTATAGGACAGGCCGGGCCTTATATAACGCTGGCCTTAACATTCCTTTTCCTGTTTTGGTTGGGGTTTATCAATCCAAATGCAACCGCCCTCGCATTAAAACCATTCTCAGCGGCTGCGGGCCGGGCATCTGCCATATTAGGGAGTATTCAAATGACCGCAGGGGTTGCGGCATCGTGGCTGGTTAATTTTCTAAATAACGGTACAACGTTAGTTATGCCCGCGGTGATGTTCGGCTGTACGCTGATAACAATGGTATTATTAAATATTTACCGCAAACTTCCACATAAAAAGATGCAGGCTTAACCCAATCGTTGTCATCGTAGCATCCTCATTTGCTTGTTAAAACTCTTGTTAAAACCTAACTTAAATCAGGGTGCTTTAGCTGTCATGTCCTTAACCGGTTCGGCATTTAACTTCCGCCATTCATTTGGCACAATAACATTGTAGTTAACTTCTTCCGGAATATGCCATAGATTTAGTTCTTTATCCAAAAATGATAACAATTTCCGCAGGCCCACTTCATGATAAGCGAACGTAGCGTTTATAGAATTATCTTTTAGGCAATCGTCCCAAAACCCCTGCGTTGACAATGGATGTATATAAACATCGTTGTCCACTCGTTATTAAACCCAAGTACGAAGCCTGAAACTTCCGTTTTAAGATCATTATCTTTTGGATCTTCTAAAATAGTCGTTAAGCGGAAATAAATGGCAGGATAATGACCTCCTATGCTATGTTAAATTTCAATTTTGGTTAATTTCCTGCCATTCAAAGCGAAAACATTTTCAGTAAGTAAATCTATCAGTAAGAACCACTGTTCATCCTTAATGTTTATTAGTGGATTATATACTCTTGTTTCGGTAATCATAAGCGTAATTATTTAAAAGAAACAGGCCAATAGCTGACCTGTTTCGATTTATCTTAAACATGAACTTTTGCTTTACGCGACTGCTTTTTTGCGGGAGCATCCTCCTTTTGCTGCTCACGTTGTTTTAAGTTCCTTACCGGCTTTTGTTCGATCTGTAATAGTTCTTCCCGCTTTATTTTCTTCATCTGGTGATCGTAAAGGTCAACAGTTTTGAATTGCGGATTAGCCGCTATAAAAAACTTTTTATCGCCTTCCTCACCACCAATTGTAATTTGCTGGGCATTACCTTTCTTCAAAGAGTACAAAAGTTCCTCTTTAGCTTTTGGGTCCTCCAGTTCTTTAATACCTTTTCCGGCAATGACCTTTTCAAGATCATAGCCGTAATTTTCATGATAATGTTTAATCTTTTTATTGCCGTTATCGGTCAGATTCTTATCATCCAACGTCAACCAGGCCTGATATTTTTGCCCTTCAAGGTTATATAGCTGTTTGTGAACGGCACGGCCCTCCATCAGGTTAAAGGCTTCTTTGGCGGTAATGCCGCTGCCTTTATTAATAAAAAACGTTTGATCGATGTTCTTTGCGGGATCATCCTTATGGTTGACGGTTGCGTCGTACTTATTAAAGAAATACATATCCTGGTTATCACCAGCCTTGAAATGCAAGGTGTAGTCAACCCTTTTTTGGTTAAACTCGTGTTGAAGCCCTAACTTAAATTCAGGTGTCTTAGCAGCCATTTCTTTATCCAGTTCAGCATTTAACTTGTCGCCAAAACCCAGATTAAGCAGGCATTTTTTCAAAAATTCAGCATTTTGAGTATTCATAACTTAATGATTTAAATGAATAAATGGTTAATTAAAGTGTATTTGCAGCTACTAAAGTATTTGCCGGTTGCTGCCTTGCCGGTGCAATTGTTTTTAAATCGTCCAGATCTTTTTGTTTGATTTGCAGGTAAAGGTGGCGGTTGCCATTGCGCTCATATAATTCAACGTTGAGCGCCTGGTCTTCAGAAAGTGAAAAACGGTGAAAGCCAAAAATTTTTGCAATATCCTGCTTATGGGCAATTGAAGTTTTTTTATGGAGTGTTGTAATTAGCGGCACTATTTCCTGCTCGTGAGTTGCCATCCGTGCAACAGTTTTCAAATCCCTGATATAAAAGCGGACAAAATCAATTTCATAAGGAAGATTGGATTTATTACGAATATCAAGCCTAAAGAAAATGCGGTTACCTGCAAGGGATAGTTTATCAACCCAGGCTTTAACACCACCGGTTTTTTCATGGTCTACAACATCTTTGCGTTTACCTTCGCCTAATTGGGTAACAACTGCGTTGTAATTGTAATCACCAGTTTTAATGACCCTAACTGTCATCGGTGCTGTTCCGTCAATGTCAATCCTTCTTCCGGCCCGCCCGTAGGAATATTCGACCGGAATATGATAAATTTTTGCAGTACTAACATCCTGCACGTTAATGCGCGTAGGCGCAAAATCCGCATCAAGTGCTTTAATGGTAATCAGTGCATCTTCTTTTTGGGTTACATCGAAACCATGTGTTGATTTGCTGATAATCTTAACCGCCGATTTAAAAAATAAAGCGGTGGTTTTATCACGGCTTACGTAAGCGGTATCTTGAGCGTAAGAAACTGTTCCCCAGGCACCAAGAATGAAAATAATGAATGATTTTTTCATGGCTTTTTGATTAATTATCACGGTCGTTACTATCCTTTAAAAGAACTTCGTATCCGGCCTTCACTTTAACTTTAATTTGCTTAACCTTATGGTTGAATAAGCCTTTTGCGGCTTCAACTCCTGCACTGGCGGCCTGCGTACCAACAGACTGATCCATTGACATGATTTGCATGGACTGCACGGCATCGCCAACACCATTTTTTGCAGCATCCCTTCCTATTGAACCGGGAACATATAAGCCTTCCATACCGTCCAGGTCATAAACTGCGAGTGCTACTGGTAGTATGTTGTTGAGATAGCGAATACTGGCTATTTTGATTTCTAACCGCTCGTTGTTCAACGAACAAGTGCCGTAAACAAAACTGCCTTTTGGTATCATTTTGCCGTTTATATAAATGCCATCCAGCAACCTTAGTTTGATAACTGCACCACTAACGAGCGTTTGGTCTTCATGCACAACTGCCTGAATGGTATTGCCTGCTGTTTCGGCAGTACTTGCAGAGCGGCGTTTTTTTGTTTTATTGCCGCCATCGTAAGAGGTGTAACTAACCTGCATTCCTCCTGAAACAGGATTTTCCTCATCATCGTCGTCTTTAGCGGCTGCTACAGCGTAAACCCTACCGTGATTTTTTAAAGATTGGTTTCGTAAACGGTTGTTGGCATTGCCTGGGTTTTGTATGTCGTTGATTTGTTGCAACATTTGGGTGATCTGCTTCATTTCAGGATCACTGCCTCCGCCGTTGCCATTCATGGCTTTCATCATTAATTCAAGCCGTTTTACATCTGCGGCAGATTGCGGCGATGAGGCGCTCCCGCCACCATAGTTGGGCTGTTCGGGCTGGTTGATCTGCTGATTGATTGCGGCAAGTTTGGCCTGAATTTTAGCTTCGTTAACATCTGCTACGGTAGGGCCACCTGTAAGGTTGGCGGTCGAACATTGGGTAGCTGAATCAGTATGCCCGGCTTTAGCGGCATCCAGTCCCATTGATTTAACGAAACTTTCGCTAACCCCACTGCTGGATGAACTTACGGAATCAGTTTTAACGGTTTGATAAACGCCCATTTTATCCTGGGCCTTTTGATCTTTAAACTGCGCCTGCGGCAGTGTTGCATTTAATCCCTGTGCACTGGAATTTTCAAAGGCGGATGCGGATTGCTTACCGCCACCTAATGCCCAAAATGCCATCGTTAAAAATGGGATAATAAGCAGGGGTATAACGACTAAAAATTTGCGCTCCTTCAGAAATTCAGGAGTATGCTGCGGCAATTGGCCGCTGTTTAATACTGCATTCATGATTTACTTTTTTTTAATTAATGAATCTGTTAATTGACGTTTAATAAATCGGGGGTCGGGAAACTCTGATGCCTGCCCAATATGTGCAGATGTATAGTTTTGTGATAATTTGGGGATAGTGTAAAAACTGCAAAATGAACTGCTGATGAGTATAATGATCGTTAGCAGTCCGATTGCAATAGCAATCTGTTTCTTTTGACGAATAGAGTAAGCGTTAAACCACCTGTTTAGCCAGGCTGAAAAACGTATTTGGAAATATATAATCTGTTTTGCCAGCGAAGCCGCAACCTTGTCGCTCAATTGTGCTGACGTTTTACTGTTTGATAAAATCATAGCATTTAATGTTGAATGGTGGTGTCCCTATTCGCTAACGTTTCCCAATGCAGGATCAAAAAACCATGCGGGTTATTGTCTGACCTTGCTACATTGCGCAAATACCCCTGAGTGATCAGGCTGCGGTTCGCGGTGGAGGTTGAACGGATAAGCTTTTGTGTAGCGAAACATTTAAAATAGTAGGGATATTGGTTTATATCCAGTTGAATACTGTCCACTGTAACCTGTTGGCTGATATTGCCGGAAATAAGATTATTGTAGTAACTCTTTTCCTTCAAATCGTTGTACTGATTTTTGGCGCTCTCATCTGCCAGGTATAGCGCTTTGCCGATATTTGCATCAATTACTTTTTCGTCGGGGTCAAGGGTGAAAAAATAGTGGTGGAACATCCTTATATGATCCCTTGCCTCAACCGGGATGTTATCTTTTCGGTCGGCAGCAAAAGCTTCCAGCGCCTTGCCATTCGCCAGGATATAGACATGATTATTTGCAATGTTTGCCGCCTGATAGCTTTTAAAAAGCGCGAAGCAGGAAATAAGCGTACATGCTGCAATGAGCAGGTAGCTAAACAGCTTAATATGCTTGAAAGCTGTGTCGATATTTTTGAGTTGTGAAAACATAAATGAGCTATTAAAGGTGAATGATTATACTTTTTGCGGATTTATTTTTGAGGCTTGCTGACTATTTGCGCCTTGTTGTTTATCCTGGAAATATGGCTTGCTAACGGCATTGTCGGCCATACTTGCGCTGGTATTTGAGCGTTGATTGCCAAAAGCATCTGATGACATGCTGCTGCCGGAACTGCCTGCGCTCATTACGGATTGGCTGGTATTACTGACAATACTATTCACCTTTTGAAGTAAACCATTGCCGCCGCCTGCATTTACAATATAGTTGGCTACGCTTGGTACGGTGAAATAACCGATGATGCCTATAATTAAAAATATGAGGTACGCAGTGTCAGTGGAACTAAAGAAAGTATCACCTGCATTTTGCACCTGGCTAATATCCAGTTTTAGCATATTTTCCTGTACCTTACCGATAATGGCACCGAAGATATTAGCTACCGGCAACCATAGAAACACATTGATGTATTTGGCCAGCCACACCGTTAAGGTGTGCTGAAACCCATCGAAAACAGCTAACCCAAATACGATAGGCCCCAATATGGCAAGGATAATGAGATAGAATGTTCGGATGGTATTGATACATAATGCCGCAGCTTCATATAGCACCTGCAACACTTCGGACATCCATTGCTTAACTGAATTGCGGAAATTATATGAAGCCTTAGACATAGCAAACTTCATATCGTTGCCTACGCTGGCAAGCATTCCTTCATTTGCACCTGTTGGATCGTCTGGATGAGTGTATTTATACCATTTATCGCGGTCGCCATCGCCGTCGGAGCCAACATACATTTGCCAGGTGTCCGTTTTTTCAACCGCCGCTTCTTTTGCTTTTAACAAGG
This sequence comes from Mucilaginibacter sediminis, assembly GCF_051903035.1. Lineage (NCBI taxonomy): Bacteria > Pseudomonadati > Bacteroidota > Sphingobacteriia > Sphingobacteriales > Sphingobacteriaceae > Mucilaginibacter > Mucilaginibacter sediminis. The sequence continues at coordinate 3,170,283 of NZ_CP170602.1, read as the reverse complement.
TTGCAATAGCGGCATCCGAATTTTGCACCATTCCGCCCGTGGCACTTACTGTAGGTGACATAATCCCATTAATAATGGCTATAACTGTAGGGAATACAAGAATCGCTAAACCCAATGCAAAGGGGCGCATCAGGGGATAAAAATCTATCGGCTCTGCGCTGGCTATTTGTCGCCAAACACGGCTTCCTATATAAAAAAGCGCACCAAATCCGGCTATTGCACGGCCAACACCGATGAGTTGGCTGCACATTGGGAGCATATCGTTATATACCCCGTTTAACGTTCCCTGCAGACCCTGAATATCAGTTGCAAGTCCGTCCGCTTTGGAAAATAAAGGAAAAGCTATCCCCGTTACCGCTAGAATTGCGGTTAAATAAGTCTTCTTTTTCATAAAATTGGGATTAGTTGTTTATACCGTAGAGCTGTTTTATCGTTCGGGTGTCGCCCACATCCTTGCTTCGCTGAATATTCAGTAAAACCCCTTGCCGATTAAAATGCCGGAGAAATTGCAGCTTATCAGAACTACTTGCGTAGATCCGGTCAATGGCCCTCATTCGCTCATCATCCGACATGCGCAGTTTACCTGCTGTGAGTACATTAGTCAGATCGTCCAGATTTTGAAGGCTTTGATTGACAAGCTGCGTATATACGCTACTCATATAATTCAACTCACTTGCACTAAATGAGCCGCTTTGCTTAAATTGTTTGTAGGCACTTTTATACTCACTTATCAAGCTAACTTGTTGCGTAATGATTTCGGCTACTCTCCCATAATTTTTTACAGTTGGATTTATTGACATCAAACCATTCAGGTAAACACTATGCAAATCAAAATTCCCTTTAGACAATTGGGATATGCTGCCGTAGCCCTGCTGATAAATTTGATAGCCGGTTTTCATATCACTCAATATGCCTTTCAGTTGGGTAAGCTTTTCAATATCCAATATTAGCTGCTGCATTTCCTGAACTTGCGCATTTGCAACCTTTGTTGTCAGAAGGCAAAAGGAAAATACTACAGTTATTACGATATGCTTTATCTGCTTTTTCATAAGCGGTTTTGTTATTGAATCCCGTAAATTTTCTTTTCGGAGATCACATTGTAGTTTTCCTGTGAGCGTTGCACGGCATAAACCTTAACCTGGTCTGCGAATGCCGATGCGAAGCGGTAATTATTTTGCATAGCGGAATGGATAACACCGATATGTTTAAGTCGTTCTTCATCACTCATTTTTAGTTTATTGTCCGTAACGACATTTTGTAATTCAGTGATCTGCTCATCGCAGTCCTTGAATAAAGCCGCCTTGACCTGGATGATATATTTCTTTTCGCCGTTATTAAGATTGGCAGTTTTGTCAAGCGTATTCATACGTGTAAGAATATCATTCTGCCATTGCACTATATCATTCACCTGTTTATTATTCTTTACTACCGGGCTAACATTATTAAGATTGTTGTAATAAGTAGTATGTAGGCCGTTCTCTGATTTGAGAGAGCCGGTGATCGAACCTAAACCATTGTGAGCTATATTATTTCCTGCTTTATAATATGCAGCATAAACCTGCAAAGCCGCTATTTGCTGCAAAAGGTATTTCTTTTGGGTGCTTTTTTGTTGGAACCACTCGGCAAACGTTTGTGCCCTTACTGTAGTTGCTAATGCAGATGCGGCAACCGTCATCACTGTGAAAGCCAGTAATTTCTTGCTTTTACGCCGGATCTCTTCTGCCCGCATTTTTATTTGATTAATTGATTCCATAAAGTTTTTTAATTGACTGTGTATCGCTTAAATCTTTACTTCGTTGCAGGCTTAATTGAATACCCTGATTATTGAATTGATGTAAGTCGTTATAATTTTCATCCAAATGATCGCTGGCCTTATTAATTAATTCCAGACGTTGTTCATCTGTCATTTGCGTTTTAGCAGGGCTAACCACGAGCATGATCTCATCAAGGTTTTTGACACTTGCATCCAATATCCCTGAATAAACCTGCTGCATATAGTTTAATTCCTGTGGGTTGAAATGATTATCCTGCCGAAACAAGCTCCAGGCTTGTTTATATTCACTTACTAAAGCCGCCTGTTTTAAGGTAATGTCCTTAATACGCTGATATTTTGATATGGTGGCTTTGATGTTCCCTAACTCCGTATAGTAATTGCTATACAACTGCTTCTGCTGTTCTGTCCAGCCCGAAATTTCAGTTAGCTTGGTTTTTGACATTTGATTTTCAATAACCTTTTGAGCATTTTGCAGCCATATCGTTTTGTTCTGCATTCGCTGTACTTTAAGGTCGATTGCCTTAATTACTTTGGTTACTGTAAGCTTAATTACTTCGCCAATAACGAATTGTGCTTTTGCCTTTTGCGTGGGTAATATTAAAGCGATTAAAACCATCAAAGACACCATTTTTATAGGTAAATTTTTCATAAAAGCCTCCCATATCCCTGTTTACTGACAGGAATTATTTACTGATATGTAGGAAAATGTTATTTAATTTTTTGGTACTGCGTATTTTTCAACGTTACGGAGTTACCGTCTTTACTTGGGGTTATTTGACGGCCATATTCAGTTTCTGCCAACACCTGTTTGTCGTCGTTCCATGTTGATTGCCATTTTTCGGTTTTATACTCTTTGGCTTGGGTTACACCGTTTCGTATTTTTTGAAAACCTGTCTTTCGCTCGATTTGGTAACTATTGGTCGATTGAGTTGATGTTATTATCAATGTATCAGAAGCCGTGCTATACTCACTTTTCGATTGATTAGTGAAAGTACCTGATAGCGATTTGCTTTGCGAATTACTTGTGCATCCTATAAAGGCGATAATTGCAAGGATTATAATAAACGATAATGCTTTCATAATTATGGTTTTTAAATTTATGCTGCTTTTTCTAATTCTTCCCTGACTATTGCGGCTATACCTAATTGCATACTGCCATACTTTTTAGAATAGTCATGGACTTTGGCCTTTTCCGCTGATTCCGTGGTATATGTCCAATATTCCTCGCGGCTAACTTCGGTACGATAAACCTTAGATAGCTGGCCGTTAAGACTAATAAAGACTTCTTTGTATTTTAAATTTTCATCGTTATTACGGTTCATGCTCATAATGAGGGCGGTTTCTTTATCGGTTATCCCTAACAATTGCTGAATTTTAGGAAAGTCGTTCTGATACTTCCGCTGGTCAAGTAATATTTTGCAGTCACTGTTATTAATGATGGCCTGTTTAACCACTGGTGAACTGATTATATCTTCTATATCCTGCGTAACCACTAAAGCTTCACCAAAATATTTACGGACGGTTTTAAAGAGGTACTTGATATATTCTGCCATTCCTTCCCGTGCAATTGCTTTCCAGGCTTCTTCAATCAATATCATTTTGCGGGTATCCTTACTTAGTTTGCGCATTTTGGAAACGAAGGTTTCCATGATGATTAAAGTTACGACCGGAAATAAAATAGGATGATCTTTAATATTATCTAATTCAAAGACAATAAAGCGTTTTTGCAACAAGTCAAGATTTTCTTTTGCATTCAGCAGATAGGAATATTCACCGCCTTTGTAGTATGGTTTCAATACAAACAGCATGTTATCTATATCAAAACGAACATCCTTCACTTTTGATTGCTTCATAGTTTCATAAAATTCATTGGAAAGAAATTCATAAAAGCTATCGAAGCAGGGAAATATATCGGGTTGAACTTTTAGCTTCTCATAATAGTGATACAAAGCGTCTGAAATAGCGACGTATTCAGACCGTTGCACACCTTCGTCCTCTTTTTTCCATAAGGCGAGTATCATCGCCTTAATGCTCTCTCTCTTTTCAGTGTCCAGGTTATCACCTTCAGGAACATAAAAAGGATTAAAGCTGATTGGTTTGTCCTCTGTATAAGTGAAATAGTAACCGCCTACAAATTCACACAAGCCCTGGTAGCTATGGCCTACATCAACGATAACCAAATGGGAACCCTGTTCAAAGTAGCTGCGCAGCATGTGATTTGTAAAGAACGATTTACCACTGCCCGACGGACCTAATATAAATTTGTTCCTGTTGGTGGTTATACCCTTTGTCATCGGATCATCGCTGATATCTACGTGTACCGGTTTGCCGGATAAACGGTCGCCCAGGCGAATGCCACAGGGGCTAATGCTTGACTGATAATTGGTTTCCAGATTTAAAAAGCATGTAGCTTGCTCGACAAACGTATCAAACGTGTCATTCATTGGGAAACTGGCTTCATTACCGGGCAATCCTGACCACCATATTTGTGCTGCGCCGTCGGTTTCCTGTTTCGGCTGCGCATCCATCTGCGCCAATGAGGAACTAACCTTATTTTTCAGATCCTTTAAACCAGCGGCATTGTCCGTCCATGCCAAAATATTAAAGTGCGCTTTTACCGGTAACCGTTGCTGGCTGATCGCTTCGTTTAAAAAATCATGTGTCGCATCACGGCCAATCGCATTTTCGCGGGAATAAGCCGAAAGAGATTGTAGCCTTAATTTCTTCGCTTCCAGTTTTTTAATGGTCTGCTGACTGTCCCCGATAAAAATGTATTGATTATACAGGTGATTACATTTCAGCAAAGTCCCTATTGGTGTGGCAAAACCCGTACTGAATTTCGTTTTATCGGTACTGTACTTATCGTAAGTGATCCGTGGCCCGCAAAGCGCAGGCAGGTCGTCCACATCGCTAAGGGTATAAAGCTGGCAATGACTGTCGCCAATTCTAATCTCGTCCTCGATATGAATATCTTTTAAAACGGGGGCCTCGTCTTTATTCAACAAGAAACAATATTGTTCCAAAATGCCGGGATTTTGAAGCGTGCCCGTTAATTCGTCGTCGGTTAATCGCTTCAAAGAAATTAATCCACTGTCCTCTAACACCCGAACGAATTGGCCAGCATTATCCAAAAAATCACGGAATAATTCATCGCAGGTAGTTTGCACGGGTACAATGCGTTTACGCATCAATACGCTGGTTGCACTTGAATACTGCTTGAATTTATCCGGCTTCTTCGTTAAATAAATATGGCAGTGGTGATGAAGATAGGCCCGTTCATGAAAGTAGCGTTCGCTGGAATGTGACAGGAACGTTTTAACGTTCGCACCGTTATTCTTAGCAAAGACTGCTTCATACTGCTCATTAATAAACCAATCCTGTTTATGAAACACGCTGTTTTTAGGCAATAGCCTCAAAGCTTTGATCAAAACCTCGTGAAATGCCAGGTATTCATCATTGGATAGGGTAAAGATTTCAGGCAGGTTAACTTTGAAGCCTATGGTCAAATCACCCTGTACGGAAATCATACATTGATGTTCTACCTTATACACAGGAAAAACCTGTTCTGCTTTACTATGTGTTGCCATTGTCTATTTTTTTAATTTTAAAAAGACCTTCCGGGTCGTGAATTTTAAATGGTTCGGCAGGTAACGTTTAGCTGCTTTTTTCATCAGTCCATGTTCACCGTATTTGTGGCTTAAATTGAAAACCTGATAAAATAATGCGCTTCCTAATACTGCAATAATCATAATGCAGTAATGAACAGGTACACCAAGCAAATAAATTATTGCAAAGCCGACCAATAAGATGACAAGCCCACCGGCCAGATAGCCGATGTATTGAGCTTTCAGCCCTTTAAATTCAATCGGTTTGTTAATGCCCTTGTTAATTTGATATAGTGCCATAACTAAGTTTCGTTAAACCCCGAAAAATGATTTCAAGACAGTTGCAACTACCACAAGAAAGATACAGCTACCGAACCAACTGGAAGCGACCTTTCCGGTGTCATGTTCGCCATCATTCCACTTTTTGAATACTTTGATCGCGCCAACCAAGCCCATTATTGCACCAATGGCATACATTAAGCTTGTGCCGGTTGAAAAGTAACTTTTGACCTGGCTTGTGGCTGCTGTTATTCCTGAATTACCATCCTGCGCGTAAAGGCTAAGGTTGATAATTAATAAGGTTATTGTTACAATAAAATGTCTTAGAAAATTTACCGCTCTTGAACGGAAGTCTGTTTTTTGAGATTTCATAAATTTGAATTTTGATGTAAACGGATAGTTGTCTAAGCCCAGTTACTATGAAAGTCTGACAAGGCAACCGTGAATTTTAATTTGTTTTTAGAAATTTCTACCACTCGGCTTAGTGCAGCCGGAAGATCTATTTGCTCCTGAAACCTTTTATAAGAGCCGACTAAAATTCCCACAAGCGTTATAAACTCTTGCTTATTATCAACGTCCTTAAATGCTTCAATCAAGTTACCGGCTTCGGATATTAACTCTAATGACGGATCATTTTGAATGCTGGCCGTGTGTGTTTGCTCAGTAACGACCTCTCTTGGATCATCCGGCAAAACATCTGTAAAAGGTAAGTCTTGAGTTTCTGCAATGGTTACACCATTATCCGGTTTGGCCTGACCCATCACAGAAATGGCAGGAGATTGAACGGCTGAAAATATATCAACTGTTTGCTGCTTGCGATTGAAGAGATTACCAATCTCTTTTTGATAATACCTGAGTATAACATACAGGTAGTATGAAATAGTAATGATGATAACGGCTGCGAGATAGTGCTGCCAGGAAATAGAGGACAACATATTGCTTTGCTTTAATCCTCACCGCACCACGCGGCGATTGTGAAAGCAAAGGTTGGGGTAGAAAAAAATATTTTTTCACCACTTACACCTAAGTTAGGTGTTTTTTATTTTTTATACACTTATAACAAACTGATAATGAGCATTTTTTAATTCACCCAAATTTTAACTTTTGTTGGTTAGAGGCTTCTTCATCCAGCTTTTCTTCAATTCTTCTTAACATTGCCAATTTAAGTTTGTCCAAAAATGCTGTGCGTTCTTTTTTCCGTTTGACTATATCGAGATACTTATGATAATAGGAACCGAGATCAACATGGAAAATCGTTTGAAAAAAACCGACTACGGTTTTAATCTCCGAATTGCCATTGTTAAAAACACCTAATGCGACCAAAGCATAGATCAATTCAACAAGGTCTGTTTTGTTGAAAGTCCAGGTGAGCGGCAATTCAAGACCCATTTCCGGAGGGGCATCGTCATGCTCTAATGTTTTCTGTAGTTCAAGATTAAGAAAGTCCTGGTACTTCTCGTTTGCTATTATCTTAGAAAGTTTATAGTCATGACTGGTAGAGTATTGCTCGTCCTCTTCAAATTCTTCAAGGTCTACGTGAACATCGAAACCTCCGCGGGTAAAATAAAGCTCATCCATTTGTGTCGAGCCGGAACGATAGTATTGGTAGAAACTCTGATTATGGTCGAAAAATCGTTTGATATCAGCCAACTCATAGTTGATATAATCTTTTAATATTCCCTCGCCGCCGGGAGGGGCTTGCATGATAAATTTATAAACGTTTATAAAATAGATGTACTTGCTGTAGAATTGAGGTTTGAGCACTTTAAAGAAATAGATCTCATCTTCTTTGTTTTCAAAGGAATAGGTTGAAATATAACTTTTCAGTTTGGCCATTGCCTTTTTGCAAAGCTGGATGGACATTTTATACTGTTCAGTTAAGGATTCGCCGTTAATGGCAACTTCATTCAATTGGTTTTCTAAAGCGCTGTAGAAACGTTCGGTATAAGTTCTCATAATAAGGTTAGGTAGGTTAGTACTGTAATATAATATGTATAGATTTTTATAGGCAACAAGTTTAAAATCCTGTTATACAGCAAAGCTTTACTACAACACGGTAGCATTTCAAAAAAAAACAGGAAAAAAGTTTATAAATCAGGTTTTTGCAGGCAATTCAGTTTTCAGCATATCCAATAAGGTGGTGTCTAAACCTTCGGCTATTTCCTGTAGGTAAATATATGAGGGGTTAATATTACCGGTTTCTAAACGTTGAATTGATTGCTGGTCTTTTCCGATGGAGTGGGCAAGTTGTACCTGCGTAATCCCCTTGTCCTTGCGCACAATGCGGATTTTTTCGCCCAGGTCTTTTAATAATACTTCCTTATTCATCGGAAGTATAAAAGAAAAGTAAAGGAATTGAAATCTGTACAACGGATGCGTTGTATTATTACTTATATATAAATAATAAGCAAAAATATTTCCTCATTCAACAAAGGTTACTCAATACACTATCAACCAATAATTTAATATCATCCTTAATCTGATGATAGGTCATTAACACTTCTGCCTGCTCAACATTTCGAACCATGGGAATGGGCTGATAAGCTGCCTCTTCCTGCCTAATTGCTTCGTGATCGTTTTGTATAGAGTTATGAAAGGTTTTTAAATCAATCTTATTGTCAGGATCATCGGCAACCATGCCTACAAATTCACCGGAAGATAATCCGGATATTTTTGCTGCGGGTATCGCATAGTCCAATTGTGTTGATTTGCTAATTGAAGTGTCTTGACTGTTAATGGAAACGCTTTCTTTTTCCTGGTTGATCTTTCCAAATCTTTCTGATAACTGCTTTGCTGTATCTCCCGTTACCTGGCCGAATACAACGTTTCCTACAATATTTAAAATCACTTCCGCCTGCTCCCGGCCATAATCTTTTTTAAGCTGGCTATAATCCTGTACGGCTAAGGTAACGGCGACCTTGTTAGATCGGGCGGTGGCTATCAGGTTATCTATACCATTAAAATATATAGTAGGAAACTCATCGTAAATCATGCTGCACTTTTGCTGATTTTTACGGTTGACGAGCTTATTGATCCTATTGATGTAGAGCGATAACACCGCACCATAAATTTGCGATTTCTGGGGATTATTGGCGAGGCATACTATTTTTGGTTCATCTGGGTTATTTATATCAAGTGAAAAATCGTTTCCACTTAGTACATAATACAATTGTGGAGATGACAACCGCGCCAAACTAATTTTGGCACTTGCAATTTGTCCTTCTAATTGTTCGTAAGCTTCATTTTGCCAGGCAGAAACAAAAGGATTGATCAACACTTCTATTTCGGGTTCCTGTAGCAATACTTCAAAAAGGTCTTTGTACTCTACCTGCGCTAATTCTGTAACATGGGGCAACGTGCAATAACGCCCGTTTTCATATTTCTTTAAAAACCACATGATCGCTGTGATAAAGTTGATTGGCGATTCAACAAAGAAATCACCCTGTTTTTTAATCCACTCGCGGTTTAGGCCCAGCATGATGGTACGACTTGAATCCATTGCATCAGTAATATCCATCATGGTGTGTGGCTCTAAAGGATTAGCCCTATGGATAATATTTTCAAGATTGATGATATATTGAGTTGGCTTTACTTTGTATAAATGTCCGTACTTCAGTAGAGCATTATAAACGATCTTGGTTAGATCATCATATTTGAAATCATAGACCAGCATGGTAAAGCCCTTTTGAATATGCTGAGTGATAATGTGACGGATTACGAAATAGGATTTTCCCGAACCCGGACTGCCACCAATTAGCGTACCTCTGAACGGGTTAATGATATTGATCCAGCTTTTGCGGCTTTTCCCTTTGAGATAATAAACTGCCGGCAAATTGATGGAATATTCATTTTCCAAAAGCCGCTCTTCCTGTGGGAAAGATTCATTTTCTTTATTAAAAATATCCTTACCTAAGTTAAGTTTGAGCATCCTGAACAGCAGGCTTACCCCAGATAGTAATAGCATATAACCAATGACAGTTAAACCAATATATAGAACCGCTATCGTTGTTGCAGGATAATGTATCGTAAGAAACAGCGTACTGATAAAGTACAATAACACGCCTGTAAAACAATAGATGAATATCCTGCTTGCTTTTATGGATTCATCCTTTTTTCCCTTGCTTCCCACGAGTGAAATCATTAAAAGAATGAGAGCCGCCAACTTCGCAGACAGCACATTGGTGAATACGATCATTTTTGATAGTGGAAATAAAATATGATTTACAAAAGGCTTGGTCAAACCTAAAATCTGGAAAGCCGGATAACAGCTTAAATAAAAATGTACTATCAAAATAGCAATACTTAAAAGCCTGGTAAAGTCTATTATCTTTCTTAGGGCTTGTTCGTTTTCACCTGTTTGCATAATCGTATATTTTAAAGTGAGTGGCCTTTTCTTTTCTTCTTACGTTTATTTTGTTGCAGCCTGCCTATAGCGGCCATATCCTGATGTTCTTCCTTGAATAATATGTTTAGTAATGAATCACCTTCGCTACCGTTCGCGTTTGAGCCTGAAATATTGTCAGTGAATTTTGGTGCGCTGGTATCGCTATTTTCTTTCTTGAATATTGTTTGGTTGTTATTTATTCCGTTATTTTTAAACCAATTTATCAATGCTGCCGCGCTGTAAGCCTTGCCTAAATCACTACCGTTAAACACCGCTTTTGATACGTGATCTATAACAGTAATACCGTATAAACGGCCTTCTTCGTTCTGCCTGAAAATGACTTGAATGCCGTCTGCTTTTAATTTTTTTTGAAAATCAGTTTTTGAAACCGGTGTTAATAATGCTTTGTCAACCTTCGATTTTACCTGGTCTTTCAGCGGTTTACGCAATACCTCATTCAACCGAAACCGGTCTTCGAGCGCCTTCAAAGTTGGCTTTCCGTAGATGCTGCTTGCCTTAATTGGCACCCCAAGTTTGTTTCCGTTTGCATCAAGTACCCAATAAACCAACCCGTTTTTTTCATACATTCTTGAATCCTTAGACCCACGATCAGCGGTGATATTGTATTGATTTAGTACTGCATTCAGTTCAGGAATACTGGTAAACTTGTACACTTTTACTACTTGATTCACAACATTGGTGATTGATCTTTTAATTTCAGACTTGCCATAATCCACCTGTTCCAATGACTTTTTAATTACGTTTTGCTGTTTTCCCTGGTCTTCTGCCTTAACCAAGTTGTAAGTTAACTCGACCTGTTTTCTCGCACTTTCAGAAGCCCTGTTTGCGAGTAAATGAAAGCTGATACGTTTACCGTCAGGTTCAATATTAGTGGTTACAATGTGCAGGTGGGGGTGTCCGGCATCATGATGCTGGTAAACCAAATAAGGTTGTTTACCAAAACCTAATCCCTCCATGTAGTCATCGGCAATTTGCTGTAGTATATCTTTCTCCAGGTTTTCGCTGACTGCAAAATTTAACGAAACATGCAGCGCATTTACGAGCGTTCGCTCATTCCGATTGGTTAAATCAGTCAACCTTTGCATCTTATCAATGAACGTTAAATTGACCGGATCTTTTAGGTAGCCTTGGGCGGAAATTAGCTCCGCTTTACCCAACTTAACTTTATGTTCATTGTAATTTATTGCACCGCTGAGACTTCTTCCGGTTTTAATTTTTGCGACCATAAATCTGAAAAACTTTGCATACGTTCTTTGATCTGACCTATTGCAGGATCAACCTTACTGCCTATGATGGAAAGGAGATTTAGCCATAGGCGGTTATCCGCATTTCCGTGCGCACTATTAATTTGTCGGACTGCTTGGTTAAGATTATTGCCTATTGCATTTAACTCTTTTCGGAGCAATGCCAATTCTTCAAGCATCTCATCCATTGACTTATCGCGGTAAGTAACAACTACTGGTTTGCTTAATAATACGCTTCTGCAATACTCACTTAATTTATTAAAGCGTGTCTTTTTAAATGATGAATATATACACTTGTACTCGGCAGGTTTGAGCCTTGTAAGCAAAGTTTTTGATCTGTTTTCATCCTGATTTTCCATATCTCTTATCTTATAAAATCTGACTTTGGAAGATTTTCAAATGGTCCCGGACTGACTTCGGAAGGGAGGGCAAGATTTCGTTTGTAATACAAACGTTTATCTTGCTGATTGCTGTTAAGAGGCAATCTCATCCTTCAAGACTTTTTTTAATCTGCCAGCATTCAGTTAAAACCTGCATCATGTTGACTTCTTTAATTTGGCATCTAAGAAGAATTTTAAGGCGACAATACTGATGTCCTTTAAAGACGCATCATACTCTATTCCGTAAGATTTCATGCGCTTTAAAAGCGCCTTTGGAATCCACACATTTAACTGCACCTCTTCCTCTTTCACTGCGGTGCTTTGCCTGATCGGGTGGACTTCCTGTATGGGCGTTTTGGGAGTGTCCTTTTTAAGTTTGTCCGCTAACCCGCCCAGCTTGTCTTTATAATCTGTCATTGTAAACCTTTATTTAATTACCTCATTTCATAAGAGAATTTGACAATTACATAAATATGTAATTATGTAATTATGCACTGATGCGGTTAACGATTTCTTCGGCTAACGATGTTATTTCCTCTATCGCTTTGTTATCGCTTCCTTGCAGCACCCCTGCGGTAATTGACGACCTTGCAATGCTCACCCGGTCGTGAATCATGGTAGCCAAAACAGGAGTTTCCATGCTTTGCAAAAGACTGCTCACTTCTTTGGTTATACCTGAGCGGGGTTTAATCATATTCATTACAATGCCAGCCTGTATGTCTGGCTTTTTCACCTGCGCATCCTTCAATAAAGCGATAGTTGAGCGAATAGCCATTACGTCAAAAAAGCCTGCTTTAGTGGGTATCAATATAAAATCCGAAAGGCTGAATAATTCCGGTAGTTTGTTTGACAGGTAAGGTGGGGTATCAACTATAACCAAGTCGTATTCCAAACGTTTAATATCCTGCAATTGGTCATTACCTACAACTGCCAGGCCTGGCAACTCCTCTTTGATTTGAAAAAGGCTGCCCTGCAAATCCGTATCAACCAAAGCAACGTTTAATTGATCCTGAAAACACACTGCTAAATTCATTGCCAATGTGCTTTTTCCTACGCCCCCTTTTTGGTGGGCTACCGTGATGATCTTTCCCATGTTATGTAATTCTAAATTGTTATAAATACATAATGCTGTAAATGCACAATGCTGTAAATCTTTAAATACATATTTCTTCATTTGCAGAAGTCTTTAAATACATATTGCTGTAAACCTGTATTTCAATATTTACAGGTTTCTATAGCTACATAATTCTATAATTGCATATAACTGTAAATACAGAAATCTACAATTATGTATCAGGGAAGGCTATTCGTTTTGCTTCCTGACGTTCCAATAATTTTGTTTGCTGAATAGTATTGTAAATCCAGTCCTTTGCTAAAACTTTCCAATTTTTCTGCGGCCTGCCGGTTACGGTCTTCCATTCCATTTTTGCATAATGCTGAAAAAAGTTTAGGGCATCCGGCAAAGCCATGCTTTGCTGATTGAAATAAATTGCCACATGGCTGATAAGCGGCGGTAATTGGTGACCCATTCCATGATTTGTAGAATCAGCCAAAATGTCACCAAAAGCAGTATTTAGATTATGCTGGTGAATAACTCGCCGTTTCGCCCTACGCTTTAACATTATTTAGAATTTAATGACAGTTGCTGTCTCCATCAACCCTTCTATTTTTTCGGCATCATAATATGTTACCTTGCCTAATTTTGTAAAAGGGATTTTACCATTATCCCGCAAAGCCTGTAGCTTGCCGTGCGATATATTGAGCATTTTACGAACCTCCATAGCTTTTAACCATTTTTTGGTTTTCCCGCTCACTTGGTCTTTAAGCATAGATTTAATATCGGATAGCAAAAGGTCTTTAAATTCTAAAAGGTCACCAACTGTAATCAATTGGTCGCGAAACATCTTTCCCTGTTTATCGAAATGTGAAATAGCTTTTTCCATAATCAATATTTTATCCGACAAAATTGAAAAGGAACATTTTAAGTTTTTCACCACTCGTACATAACTTAGGTGTTTTTTTTTGAGAAAAATAAAATCCTAAAGTTCAAAATAGCATTAACTTGTGCTGGTAAATAAATACCGAAACTGATTATAAAATGGATTTTTTAAAGGTTGATTATAGTTCACAAGGAACAACGTTAGCAAGTTTTGATAACATAGCCGATAAGCTATCACGGGATATACAGCTAAAAATTAATGATGCTTTTTACAGGATTGTGGACTTTGAGTTTTACGCTTATTCTGAAACAATACCTGACCCGCACACATACAAACATGACTTGCAATTAGAGCCAAATAAATTTTATCTGCATGGATCTGGGGTTGACATTACTTTTGGCGATGGTAAAAATCACGGTGGAATTTTACTAAGAAGTGTGGTCAAGCTCTTTGACGGTTCGGATAAGTTAACCGGATATATGAAAAATCAAATTGACGGCCCCCAAAAGGTCGCTACAGAACTATTTTCAAACCTAAATTCACTAAATACTAATGGCGCTAATGATATTCGCATTATAGATTTGGAAGGACACAATCAGGATAATCAATTTTTCCCAGGTGAATATATATTAAAAACAAGCCGTGTAGGTCTAACGCCAAAGAAAACAGATTCATCGAACCATTACCTTAACTTAAATCTACGTTATATCATCATAATGCAAAGGTTCCCCAAATTCAAGCAAAAAGTAAAAGGCATTGAAACTATAATAAGAAGCAAAGTTGCCAGCGGGGAGTTAGATGCTGAAAAGGCGAAAATTATTTTAGGTTATACCCTCAAATAATTATGATACGGGATAATGAAACTAATTTTTTGTTTTTAGCGGATTGTCTGCAAAAAAAAAATCCTGTTTTCTGCAATAACTTTGTACAGTTGTTGGAGAACAATAACGTAAAATATTCCTATCTACCTAATACCAAAGATATTTGGGCGGTTGATTACATGCCTGTTCAGATCGATAAAAATTCTTTCATAAACTTCGTTTATAATCCTGATTATTTACAAACCAAGTCGGGTCTAAAATCAATTTCCAATGTTCATGAAATCTTATTGAATATAGGTAAAACTGCCATTGACAGTGATATAGTTTTAGACGGAGGTAATGTAATTAAAGGCAAAGATGAGGTGATACTTTGTGATAAGGTTTTTAAAGAAAATCCGAAATATGAAGAAATAAACCTGATAAAAAGGCTACAAGAAACATTTCAGGTCAACAGAATAATTTTTCTACCAACTCAAAGAAACGACTTTACCGGACACGCTGACGGCCTGGTTAGATATGTCAATGATAAAACTGTATTGATTAATAAGTATGCTGATAATGACCGGGTGTTTCGTTTAGCCATTAAGTTAGCATTGCATAATGCCGGATTGGATGCAATAGAATTGCCTTATAACCCTTATCAAAATTTGTCGAACGATTACGCCTATGGTATTTACATCAATTACTTGGAAATGGATAAAGTAATCGTTGTACCAACTTTTAATATTGCTGAAGATATTACAGCGATTAAATTGATTGAGGGTTTATTTCCTGCTAAAACTATAGTCACGATAAATTCTAATGAAATCGCTAAAAAGGGGGGCATTTTAAATTGTATTAGCTGGAATATAAAGGCTTGAATTTATTACATTTATACATAAATCTGTATTTATGTAATTGCAGGTTTATGTAATCAAATAATTCAGTTTTTAAGATTAGCGAAAGGACGTTTGCCATACTTATCAACAAAGTTCTTTATTAATCTAATTTCGTGATTACGGGGTTCTTCACCATCTAATATTTTCCAGGCTACAATTAAATCTTTAGAATTTTTCAATTGCCAAATATATCTTCCCCCACGATGGCCAACCGGTTTGCCCTGACCGAAATTTAAATATTCAGTTAAGCGAGATCTTAAAGTAGATTTGTTGTCGATCCCGCCAGCTTTGCCAATGTAAACTATATGTGATTTTTCTACCCAATTTAACGCTAAAATAGAAACACCAACATTTGGGTTTTTACCTTTGAAATAACCACCACAACCCACCTCTAAAAACTCATATTCGCTTACTGGTCGCACAATACAGTAAATGCCTCTTTGAGTAGGAATCAAGGCTTTATTTTCAGTCAATTCCTGAATGGTTTTAAAACCAGTAAAACCCAGTTCTTTTAATTCGTTTACCTCTTCGAAATGCATTAGTTAGTAATTAAAATTGCTTGCTTATAAAATCAAAAATAGTTATTGTAAGCTACATTTAGATTATATAGTATTGGGTATAAAATGTATATTTGTGAACATTAATTTTCGTTCTTTAAACGACATCAAACAAGTACAAATAAGTACAAAGTAAATCGGTGACCTTTTCGGTGACCCATTACAATTCCATCGTCGTAACTCATTGATAATTAGAGGCTGTAAGCCTTCAAAACATAATCCCAGCGGGATCACTTTTTTAAGCAAGTTGTCAACTAAGTTGACAACTTTTTTTATGACTTCGCACATAACAAACCGGTATACCTGAGCATCAAGAAATGTTTCGAATCACACCGAATTTAGGTGTTTTACTAAGGTGATCTTTGAATTTGTACCAGGATTTTCTTAGGTTTGGGATGGGGGCACAGCACCTAAACTCAATTGACACCACTTACATTCCATATTACTTTTTACGATATCGTGTTCTTCGCTGCTGCAATTATCAGCTTAACACTATCGCTATTTTTATGGATCGCCCCTAAAGAGAACCGCTCTGCTAATCGTTTGCTGGCTATCCTAATGATCATTGCTGCCTTGTGGATGTTCAAGATTTTATCGGCCGATATCGGTCTGACAAAATATAATCCATTATTGAACCGTCTGCCATTACGGTTTTCAATGGGATTCGGTCCCTTGATTTACTTTTACGTACGTCAAATAATTCAGCCGAAGGATATCTTCCGTCGCAAAGACCTGCTACACTTCATACCTGCGCTGCTTGAAATAAGCTTTCAGTTATTTAATTCAATACAAAATATAACTACAGGCAACACTATTTATGACAAATCTAATCCCGTATTGCAGTTATCCGCATTCCTGTCGGTCGCTATTTATTTATATTTTTCCTATACACAGATTGACAATTTTTACCGAAGCAAAAAATTCCACGGGAGCGACCGTTACAGGAACGAGTTGCTTTGGTTAGATCGCTTGCTTGCCGGCCTGGGCATGTTGTGGTTATTATGGATACCGTTTACAGCTATAGACTATTTTTATTACCATTATGAATTAAGCGTACAACATTATTATCCCTTGTACCTTCTTTTAATATCCATGATCATTTGGATAGCGGCAAAAAGCCATATAAAAACAGAATATGTTGAACGGCCCCATATGATCTTAAAACCATTATTACCGGCAGATCTGAAGCAAAAAGGATCCTGGTTAAAAATGGAAGTAAAGGAAAAAGGGCACTACCGGGATGCGGAATTAAGCCTGAGCTCTCTTGCTGAAAAACTTGGACTTACTACCCATGAGTTGTCCCGGATTATTAATACAGTTTTCAAAAAAAGCTTCAACGATTTTATCAATGAATACCGGGTTCGCGAAGTTGCGCTCAAAATGCAGGACCCGTCCTATAATCATATCACGCTGCTTGGTCTTGCGTATGAATCTGGCTTTAATTCACAAAGCAGCTTTCATCGTATTTTTAAGCAATTTACAGGCAAAACCCCTTTAGAATATAAAAGTCACCTTCAAAAAGTTCTCCCATCTTATAACTTGAGAGGTTTTACCCAAACTATGCCGCTAATATTGAGCCATGTAAACCCTCCGGGGTGGACGCATGAAAAATTAACCGGTAGTCGTATGTTTAAAACTTATTTTAAAATTGCATTCCGCGGATTTTGGAGGCATAAACTATTTACACTGATAAATATTATCGGTTTATCCATCGGTATAAGCGCTTTCCTGGTCATTTACCTTGTTGTACACTACGATTTTACCTTTGATAAATTCCACAAGGACAGCGACCGGATTTACCGCGTTGTGATGAACATATCATCTCAGGGACATAAAATCTATTCGAGTGGCGGACCCGGCCCGCTGGCTGAGGCGATTAAAAGCCAGGCCACCGGAATAGAGGAAATTACGCCTATATACACGTTGTCACCACATTTTGTCTATATCGACAAAGACAAAAAGGCACAAAAGCGGTTTAAAGACCCGGACAGGATAACTCTTGCCGATCAGCAATATTTTAAAATTTTTAATTATGTATGGCTTGCCGGCTCATCGCAACACGCGCTTGATGCACCCGACCAGGTAGTATTAACATCCCAACAAGCCAGGCTTTACTTCCCGTCTTTATCATACCATGAAATGATTGGCAAAGTAGTTACCTATGATACCCTTAAGACAACCGTTAGCGGCGTAGTTGAAACGTTTACCGAGAATAGCGACTTTACCTTTCATGATTTTATTTCCTTTAGTACCGCCACAACTAATAAACGGTTAGCTGACGATCTGCATATAAATAATTGGGGCAGAATATCTTCGGCATCAGAGGTTTTTGTAAAGCTGGCGCCTCGCACCGTGGCATCCGGGCTTGTAAAACAGATCACTACCATTTTCAGAAAAAATAATCTGCCGCGTGCCGAACAAAAAATGCCTGCGCCCATTGTAGACCTGGCCTTGCAGCCCTTAGATGATATTCACTTCAATCCCGACTATAATATTTTTTATTTCTCATCGCCGGCCAGCAAAACAACTCTTTACGGATTATTGACTTCCGGTATCTTTTTGTTGTTGCTGGCATGTATCAATTATGTGAATTTAACTACCGCCCATGCCGCACAAAGGGCAAAAGAAATTGGGATCCGCAAAACTTTGGGTAGCAGCCGGATGCAATTAGTAGTTCAGTTTTTAAGCGAAACATTTTTTATAACATTCTTCGCGGTTTGCATATCGATATTGCTTGCGCCAGTTATTTTAAAAATGTTTGCCGATGTTATATCCCCGGATATTCATGCCAATATGCTAAGGCCGGATGTCATAATCTTCCTGTTGATTTTAACTATTGTGATAAGTATTTTGTCGGGTTTTTATCCAGCAATTGTGTTATCGGGCTACAAGCCCGCATCGGTGCTAAAAAACCAGGTGCAGGGCAATAGTAATAAAACGCGAAATGCGTGGCTGCGTAAGTCGCTTACGGTTTCGCAGTTTGTTGTAGCCCAATTTTTTATAATGGCTACCATTTTGGTAAGTCAGCAAATTTATTACGCCTTACATAAAAACCTCGGGTTTAAAAAGGATGCCATCCTGCTTATTAATACGCCCTGGCAAACCAGTAAGGCCAGCACCAACCAGGTACTGCTGAACGAATTCAGGCTAATGCCCCAGGTTGCCCTTGTGGGTTTAGGTAATGACCCGCCTTCGGCTGATGCATTTAACAGGACGCGCATTACTTATAACGATGGAAAAAAACAAATTACAACAGAAGAAATAATAATTAAGTCTGGCGATGAGAACTACATTAAAATATATCAGCTAAAATTACTTGCCGGCAGAAACATAACCGAAGCCGACACCGGGAAAGCCATCATCATTAACAATACTTACGCTAAATTATTAGGGTTTACTGACCCTCATGAAGCTATCGGGAAGCAGTTGAATTGGTTTGGTGGCCGAAATATTAATATTATTGGCGTAGTTGCCGATTTTAATCAGCGGTCGCTGCATTCCGCCATTTATCCATTAATCATAACATCGGGCAGTCCAATCCCCCGGCCAATGATGACGTTACATGTTAGCCTGAAACCTGAAACCGCAGGCGGCAACGAATGGAAAACCGCAATTACAAATATGGGAAAGGCCTGGAAGAAGGCTTATCCCGACGATGATTTCGATTGCCATTTTTATGATGACACGATAGCCAGATTTTACGACCAGGAACAACACACATCAACCCTGCTCACCTGGGCAACAAGTGTATCGATATTGATTAGCTGCCTCGGGCTGTTAGGGCTTGCCATTTACACCACCAATCAACGAACAAAGGAAATTGGCATACGCAAAGTATTTGGCGCAAGCGTTGCTCAAATAGTAACCCTGCTATCAACCGAACTGATATCGCTTATTTTACTGGCTTTTATCATCGTAACGCCGATTGCATGGTACGCCGTAAATAAATGGATGGAAAGCTTTGCCGACCACGTAGCTATTAGCTGGTGGGTATTTGTTATCAGCGGCATAGGGATGCTGCTAACAGGATTATTTACCTTAAGTTTCCGAACAATTAGGGCTGGTATGGCCAACCCGGTGAAGAGTTTGCGAAATGAATAAATTTATATTGCCAGCATTAATTAACCTGTTATTTGAAACCAAATTAGTTCTATATCACTCTTTATGAGCTTACGTTCTTTGCTGCGATGTTCATCAAGGCCAGAAGTCTAAATCCGCAAATAAGCATAAATCAGATGGGAAATAGTTCGAAATTTGTAAAGTAGGGATCACCTGATGGGACAACTGAGAAGAAAAATCGGTTGTCCCATTTTTTTATTGTAACTTTCTTATAATCAGGAAAATTTCTTTAGTTTCCTTTCCGGCGGGGACGGTTTTGATCCGGTCTTAATCCCATATAACGGTAATGCTTTTGTCGCTATCCGCCCCTCAAAATGTCATTTTTACACAGCCCAAAATCCTGAAATGCCTTCTATCTTTGTTTTATCACTAAAATCAATAATTTAAATAACGCATCATGAAAAGAGTATCTAAAGGATATAATGTCCTAAACCTGGTGTTCATAATTGCTATGCTTTTTTTTACGGTATTTCAATCTAAGGGCCAACAGCTTAAACCTGCCGAAAGTGGCTATGCGCCTGTTAATGGCATTAAAGTTTACTATGAGGTATATGGTGAGGGTAAGCCCCTTGTTTTACTGCATGGTGCATTTTATACCATTGAGATGAATTGGGGGCAATTAATACCCGAATTGTCAAAAACAAGAAAGGTAATTGCTGTTGAATTGCAAGGACATGGGCACACCCCGTTTTCGGACAGGAAATTAGACATTGCTACCCTGGCAAGTGATGTGGAAGGGGTAATGGATTTTTTAAAACTTGATAGCGCCGATGTGGCAGGATATAGTATGGGCGGCTCTATAGCTTACCAGTTGGCGGCGAAAAGCCCTAAACGGGTACGAAAATTAGTGATCATATCTTCCACCTACAAAACTAACGGCTGGCTGCCGGTTATCAATAGTGGGTTTAAAGATTTTAAACCTGATTTTTTTGACAATACGCCTATAAAAACCGCATATGATGCAGTAGCGCCCGACAAAACAAAATGGAGAAAGTTTATTGAACAAATGATTGCTTTTGCCGCCGTTCCATTTGACGTGGGGGAAGCCAATATTAAAAAAATCACATCGCCGGTATTGCTTATATCAGGCGACAATGATGGCCTGGACAAGGTAGAGTTGATGAAAACGTACCAATTACTGGGAGGTGGCGTATCTGCCGATTTGGGGCCGATGCCAAAATCACATTTAGCCATTGTGCCTGCGCAGAGTCACGTGAGCCTGATGATGCAGACGAAAACAATAGCAGGTTACCTGGACGACTTTTTAAAGTAACCAAATCGACCCTGGTATTTTTAAGAGAGGAATTTTAATGTCAGATTTATCTATGAACTAACTATAAAAAAATGAGAAAAATCAGAATTTTTGAACACATCTCGCTGGATGGCGTGATAGAACATGACGGAGACTACACCTATGGCGCTTGGACAACACCCTATCGCAGCCCTGCCGGCGCGGCAACCCTCCTGGAGGCATACGGGCCGAAATTTGACCTGCTGCTTGCCCGCCACACCTACGATATATTTAGTAATTTTTGGCCTAATGCCGGAAATTTCCCTATGGCAAATGCTATCAACGCTGCAACCAAATACATTGTAACCCACAGGCCCGACAGCCTGGAATGGGGTCCGGTAGAGAATTTGGGCGAGGACGTTATAAAGGCGATTCGCGATCTCAAGTCAACAGAAGGGCCCGATCTGATCGTAGTGGGGAGTTCGACGCTAACGTCCGTGTTGCTTGACCAGGGACTGGCTGACGAGGTTGTACTCATTACCTACCCGGTTTTGCTTGGCCGGGGCAAACGCTTATTGTCGGATAGTATTGACGCCCGGGAGCTTGCTTTTGTTGACTCGAAAACTACGCCCACGGGCTTGCTCATCAACACTTACCGGCATGTTGGTCCGCTAAAATCTTAATATTTCACCGGCTTAGTCGGCTGAGCTTTCTGTATTTTTATTAGTAGCTTGTTCAGTCTGGCCGCTATATTACCAAATTCTTTAAGTAAAAGCCGTGATACAAATATTTCTGTAGCCACCTTGTTAACGCAAAGGTGGCTTTTCTGTTATTAAGCGTAAGATAATGTTTTGTATTTTGAGCCCCAAAATGATACCTATGAAAACTTTAGCCGACTTTAAAGCATCATTAAACTTAGCACAACCAGCTACCGGGTTGCCTGTGCAGTTAAAAAGCCTTTGGTATGATGGCAAAGGCGATTGGCCAAAGGCGCATGCCCAGGTTGATCATTTAAGCGATGAGGCATCGGCATTGGTACATGCTTACCTGCATCGTAAAGAAGGGGATATTTCGAATGCGGACTATTGGTATCGTAAAGCACGGCAAATGCGCCCCGACCTGTCTTTGGAAGAGGAATGGGAACGGTTGGTATTACAATTTCTTAATAAATAAATCAGGAGCCGCCAGAAGGGAACCGTTATAATCAGTAAGGTGTTGACGAGCTTTTGTACTATATTTGACGGGCGGAATGCTGTCCTGCTACAAAAACCATAAACGATAAGCCGAGATTTAACAACTACGTGATGCAACTCCGCGTTCTGACAAATGATATTTTCATAATTGAAGATTTTTGGAATCTCGAAGAATGTGACGACTTTATTTTTAAAAGTGAAGCTATTGGTTACGAACCTGCGACTATTGAAACAGAAGGCGGGCAAAAAGTTGTTACAAGTGTTCGTAATAATAACAGGGTTATTTATAAAGACTATGAGCTTGCCGATATACTATGGCTGCAACTAAAACCATTTGCGCCGAAACAGATTGGTTATAGTAAAGCCGTCGGATTAAATGAACTTTTTAGATTTTACAAATATCAGCCAGGGCAGGAATTTAAACGTCACAGAGATCAAAGTTACATCAGGAGTGATGGTGAAGCCAGCTATTACACCTTTATGATTTATTTGAATGAAGATTATGAAGGAGGGGAAACAAATTTTGGTAACCTGGTTATTCAACCAAAAAAAGGTTTGGCACTCGTTTTCTTACACAGTTTAGAACACGAAGGCAGGCCGGTAACAAAAGGTACAAAGTATGTTTTACGTACAGACATCATGTTTCGCCTGGGCGAATAAAACCTGACCTGTTAAGTCGGAAAAACAGCCTGGCCATGCAATTAACCAATGTCCCAAAGTTTTGTGGCATTGAAGGTTTAATATGCCTGAAGTGTTTTTGTAAACCTTAATCGTATTGATAAATTGTTAATAAATAAAGAAAATTGTTATTGAATTTTTAATAAAATATTCACTTTGTTATTAATGTCGTATATTTGGATATATAGAAGCCGGTCTTCTTACAACTTATAATTTAAAAAACATAATATGAAACAAGGACTTTTAATCGATATGGATGGTGTTATCTATAGCGGCGAGGAACTGATATACGGGGCGGATAAATTTATCAAATATTTAATTGACAGCGATATACCTTTTGCTTTTATGACCAACAACAGCCAGCGAACAAGCCTGGAAGTTGTACGTAAATTGAAAGGTTTGGGAATTGAGGTTCAGGACAAGCATGTTTATACCAGTGCTATGGCTACCGGGAAGTTTTTGGGCGATCAGAGCCCTAACGGAACAGCCTACGTTTTGGGCGAAGGGGGTTTATTGAGCAGTTTGCATGAAAATGGCATTACACTGGTAAATACCGATCCGGAGTTTGTGGTTTTGGGCGAGGGCCGCAATTTTACGCTGGAGATGGTTCAGCGTGCGGTAGATATGATTTTGGCGGGAGCCAAATTTATTACCACCAACCGCGACCCCTCTCCAAAAAAACCAGGATGGAACAATTTAGGGATTGCGGCAACTACCGCCATGATTGAAGAGGCAACCGGCCGGAAGGCTTTTGTTACAGGCAAGCCAAGCCCGGTAATGATGCGGTCGGCCCGTAAATTTCTGGGGTTGGAAACAGCCGAAACCACTGTAATAGGCGATACGATGGAAACCGATATACAGGGGGGCGTGCAAATGGGTTACAAAACAATCCTGGTTTTGTCGGGGATATCAACTAAAGACAGGCTTGCGCATTATGCATTTAAGCCGGATATGGTTGCAAGTTCAGTCGACGAAATAAAATTCCCGTTAAAATGGTGGGATAAAGTTCCCGGTTAAATATTGGTGCATGCTATCGGGGGCTTAATCATGAAACCCCCGATGCCTGCTTTTTTTGGGTAAGCAATTACGGATATTTATGCTGTTGCCGAATTTGAAAAATTAGTGCCTGCCTTACCGCATTTTCCGGATAAATCTGGCGGTAAGCGCAGGACTTTGTTTCTTAAATTAAATAGCCGCCAAATAATTTTCGATCACCTTGCTGATTTCCAATTTATTTTTAACAGTATCCCATTTTTCTTTTGCCGACTGGTCGGCCAGGTCAAACAGCCTTTCATACAGCAGCTTTCCATCTGTTTTTCCTTTTAGTTTTACCTGTGCATGCTGTGCATAAACCTGGTCCCAAACCTGCCTTACAGATGTCCAGTAAGACTTCCGGGTTTTCCACCAGCCTTTGGCATAATTAAATTTACTTTCATCCGCTTTGGTAAATTCTTCGTAGCCCTTTTCTCGTACCAGTAATTTATCTTCGGTGACCGAGCGGATAATTTTTTGGTTATCCTGCTCAAACATCCAGCCGTTGGCTGTCAGGTAAATCCGGTTTCCCCTCCTGAGTACGTTATAATCGTCGCGCTTGGTAAACTCCCGGCGAGGCAGGGGCGCATCACATTCGCTGTGCCACTCATGCCTGCTATCAGCATGTACCCATGTGCCTATACTTTCATAGCGTGGGCTGTCATCAACCTGGAATACTTTTTGCACCCAGCGGCCTTTTACTTCGGCTGGTTTTAAGTTCACTTTTTTCCAGGTATTGTCTTTGTCAAAAGTTACCAGGTTGTTTTCTTCGTAAACCCAATCCTCGCGCCAATGCTTAATCACAGAGGTATCGCCGGTAACCAGGATATGCTGGATCACAATTTTTTTTGGCGATTCTTCTTCAACCACAGCCCATTCATAACCGGATGAATGATATTTAGGATGGTTTTTGTAAGCGGTATCGGGCGCAAAAGTTTCCGAATAGTCAAAGGTTACTTTATAAAAACCGCCGAGCGAACGGATGGCCGCGCGGTCCTGTTCCATTTTTGATTGCGCGTAAAGGCCGGCTGCAGCCAGTATCAGCAGGCCCAATGTTAAACATATTTGTTTTTTCATGATGATTTGAAGTGTTTTATTTGTTTCTTTTTTAAAGCAAACTATTGTAAACTGGTTGTGCCATCGCCCTGGTAAGCAAAACGGAAGGTATAATAACGCGATGCCGGCCTGGTGGCCAGGTTGGCAAATTCGGCAGTTGTTGTGTTTGGGTTACCCTTGTAATAACTTATCATTTCAACCTTGGCATAGTTGCCCGCCGATGTTTTAATCACGATGATCTTCCCT
The DNA here is from genome assembly GCF_051903035.1 of Mucilaginibacter sediminis. Taxonomy (NCBI): domain Bacteria; kingdom Pseudomonadati; phylum Bacteroidota; class Sphingobacteriia; order Sphingobacteriales; family Sphingobacteriaceae; genus Mucilaginibacter; species Mucilaginibacter sediminis. Next base: position 3,144,845 of record NZ_CP170602.1, on the reverse strand, counting down.
GGCACAGTAAGGATGGCGTGCTGTGGCTCGGTGGTGGCCGTGTAGGTGTACCATCCCGATATGGCAGGTGCGCCTGTTGCATCTGTCTGATAACCGGCGGTTGGCGCGGTAGCCAAAGTTTCAAAGGTGCTGCTTACTATTTGGGCCTGGGTAGTTCCGGTGCCCGATGTACCGCCGTTTATAAATATGCTTGTCCCCTTAAATTTAATATCCCATTTGGTTGTGGCCGTATCGGCGCCGGTAATTTGCGCGCCGGTTGAAAGGCTGTAATAAACGGTGGCAGTTGAGCCGTCAAGATCGGTAACTGTTTTTGTGGTGAGTTTACTTACTGCCGGAGTAACGTCATCGCTGTTTTTACTGCACGATGATGTCAGTAAAATGATAGCGCTGCTTAATGCCAATGATAAAGTTGCAAATTTGTTCATGTGTTTTATTGTTTGAATTGTTATTTGATTTGTGTGTTATTTTTTATTGAAATTGTAGGCTACCCCGGCGTAAATGAGCCTGCCCGGCAGGTTAAGGATAACCTGGGTGTCTTTATAGTTCAGCAGGTTTTGCGCGGTAAGCTGTACCCTGATGGCATCGTTCAGAAGGGGCTTTGATAGCGACGCGTTAACAAGCACGTATCCTTTTGTATATTCATCATCGCGGTTTACAATGCCGTTTCCATCGGTATCCTTATAACCGTACCTGCCGCGATAGATGGCCCTTATGGAGGCGTTGATGCCTGTTTTATTTTCCTGGTAGTTTACACGGATATTGTACGTGTATTTTGACCGGCCGAGCAACCCGCCGTAGTCGCTTCTTTTAATAACTTTAGTAAGATTGGTTTCGGGATCTTTGGTAAAAACCTTACCCGCGACTATCTGGTCCAGCACTTCCTGGTCATATGCTTCCAGGTATTGAAAGCCGCCTGCCAACTGTAGCGACTTAAATACCTGGTAGCTCAGATCGGTTTCAGCACCCTGCGTGTAAACTTTATTGAGGTTGAAGTAAGAGAAAACAGATTGGCCATTGGTTTTTATGGCTATAGCCGCAGTTTCTATCAGGTTGGTGATATTGTTGCGGAACAGGTTGGCTGTCCAATAGAGTTTGCCTGTGGGTTTATACCGGAATCCCCAATTAAAAGCGGTGGAGCTTTCGGCATTTAAACTTTTAAGCGTAGTAGGATCAATCAATATGGTTTCAATTTGCCCGGCCTGCTGTAAGCGCTGTATACCTGCGCTTGCTTCTTCGTAACCAAAAACACTGTAGCCAACCTCGGCATTGGTAAAGTTTAAATAAAGCTGGCGAAAATCGGGGGCCTTATAACCTTTACCAACCGACCCTAACACCGTAAATTTTGGACTAAGTGCATAGCTTGCCGCCAGTTTGGGGCTTAACTGCGATTTGTAAACGCTGTGCACATCATACCTGCCACCGGCAATAATATCCAGCTTTTTTACCGGCAGCCAGTCGGCCTGGAAGTAGCTGTAGCCGGATGTGAACGATTGTAGTTTGGTGTAGCGTGTAGCCTCAACCGTTTCATACTGGCCACCTGCCCCGGCGGTTAGTTTCAGGTTATCCTTTAAAGCGTAATCATTCTGCAGTTCGGCACGGTTAAAGGCCTGGTTAAAATGGGTCTGGTCGTATACAGACTGGTCATCCTCATATCTTACATCCGATTTTGTTTTATAGGTTGAGCGGTAAAGTTGTAAGGTGGAAAGTAGCTTATCGGTAAAGCGATGGGTTATTACCGGTGCTATGTTAAAATCTTTTTCGGTACCCGTCCCGGCTGCATACCGATTTTCTACAAGATACCTGCTGTCCTGATCATTCGTGTAATACCTTACCGAAAGTTTGATGGTTGTTCTATCGTCTATTTTGTAAGATGTTTTACCATTAAACGTATAGCCCGCGAAGGGCGAAACTGTAGGCAGGCCTGATGAAGGCTGCAATGTATAACCGCTGCTGCTGTAACGGTTGGCAAAGCCCGAAATGTAGAACCGGTCATTTTTGTAGGCCGAATTTAAGCTAATATCTGCGGTATTATTGGTACCATACCTGGCTGCCGCCCCGCCCGATATTCCCTTTACCGGATCGGCAGTAATGATATTTACAACCCCGGCCATCGCTTCACTGCCGTACAGAGAAGATGTTGGGCCTTTTACAATCTCAATACGGTCGATATTATTAATGGTGATCCTGGAAAGCTCCAGGATACCCGTATTGCGGCCAATTAAAGGTAGTCCGTCTATCAAAATCATGGTATAGGCAGGGTCAAAGCCCTGAATCTGTATGCCTTGTCCGTGCGGGTCATCTAAAATGGTTATCCCGGTTTGCTCGGCCAAAATCTCGTTCAGCCGTACCAGCCCTTTTTTCTTTATTTCGTCGGCTGTGATGCGGGTAATTGGTATTGGCACCTGTTGCAGGCTTTTCTGGGTGCGGGTTCCGGTAACCACTACTTCTTTCAGCTGCTTAATATTTGCTGTATCCTTTTTTAATGTATCCCGCCTTTGCGCATAGGCCATATGTAATGTAAATGACATGGCAAAAGCGCAAAGGATATATTTTATTTGCATTTATTTAGACTAATTAAAAATAATGATGCAAATTTGAGCGATTTACTAACAGTATGATAACGCCAGCGGGATTTTAATAAACGCGATACGGATTAATAATGATCAGGATTACTTCTGCCTTATTGGATGATGATGTTTACCATTTTGATGGTATTTTAAGGGATAAAGCCTTATTTAATCAAACCGGGAACTGGGGCCACGTAAGCATTATCACCGTAAAACTGACTGATATCCATTTCTTTGTGATCGATTTCGAGAGTGATAAAATATGCCCGGCGACTGTGGAGATTGATACCTTATGCCTGATGATGAGCTTTACCTTATCAGGGCCAACACAACCAGGTTTAGCGGGCTTCCCATTTTGTGAAGGTGAACACAATAGCCTTTTTTCGCCCGGCCAGTTAAAATTTAAGGCCAGCCTTCGGGGCCATTTATTACTCTTTGTGGTTTGTTTCCTGGGAGATAGTTTGAAAAAAAGTATACCGGGTGCAATTGATCCCGAACAATTGGAGTTGCTGCAAGCTAGCAGGCCAACCACGCTGCAAATGAGCCAGGCTATTCAGGGCATAATGGCTAATATTGAAAAAAGGGGGAACCATCACATTTATTTTGAAGCAAAGGCATTGGAGTTACTTTTCCTTGAATTGGAACAGGTGGCAGCTTTAGCCGGGCAACCGGCCAATTCATTTTTGAAAATGCACGACCTGGAGCGCATTAACCAGGCCAAAACCATAGTGGAGGAAAATTTGTTAAACCCCTGCTCGCTTATTGAACTGGCGCATAAGGTAGGCCTTAACGATTTTAAACTAAAAAAAGGTTTTAGAGAAGTTTTTGGGACAACGGTTTTTGGCTATTTATATGATTTACGGATGGACAAAGCGAAATTGCTTTTAAAAGATGGAAAGCCGGTAAGGGAAGTGGCTTTTGAGGTGGGGTATAAAAATGCCCATCATTTTACAACGGCATTTAAAAAGAAGTTTGGTTATCTGCCCAGCAAAATTAATAAGCTTTTGGGGCTGTTGGTTTTTATGCTTTCGCTTGCTGATTAGTGTTACAGCCATTCCGGGTGTCAGTCAGCAAAAACAAAAAGACTCCGAATGCAAAAAATGCGATGATATTATCTAAACCGGCCACGTTGGCGGTAAAATATCGTCAGGTATTCGGAATTTGTTATTAGTTAACGGATTGGAAAATTATTTAAGAGTAATCTAACTGATATTCACTTATCTTTATTTTTGAGGAAAATGTTGTGACTTTATGCAAATAATCAACGAATACAATTTATCCTATATATTGCGAAATGCGCCGGTAGGTATTTGCATAGTGGATGCGGCCACCCTGGTGGTCGAAATGGCTAATGCTCATTTTTTGAAATTGACCGGTAAGCCGGAAGAGGCAGTTTTGGGGAAGCATTACCGGGAAATATTTCCTTTGGACAGGCTTGATCAGGATGAAATGATCCTTAATAAAGTCGTCCAGGAAGGTCGCCCATATACCGCCAGTGAAAGGGAGATGCTGCAGTTACATGACGGTGAGAAAGAAATGGTAATGGTTAGTTTTGTTTACTCTCCAATAAAAAACAGCGAAGGTAGTGTTACCAGCTTAGCTGTATGGCTGCTGGAGAATACCGCGCACGGACTGAATGAAGAACTGGCCGCTACCAACGAAGAATTTGCTGCCGCCAATGAAGAACTTGCCGCGGCTAATGAAGAGCTGGCGGCCACCAACGACGCGTTGATTGAAACCCAGGCCAACCTTCAGCGGAGCGAAAAATTGTTCCGGTCAATTGCCCTGAATATTCCCGGGTCGCTGATTATGGTGATTGACAGGAGCCACCGGTATATAACCATTGAGGGTGATATCATGGAAAAGATGGGTTTTGACCGGCAGAAATATGAAGGCAGGCATCCCTCGGAGGTTTCGCCCGAACGCTATGAAGCCTCCCGCCACCTATATGAAAGGGTGATAAACGGCGACCAGTTTTCGATTGAATGGAAAACTGAGGACGGCGAATTTTATATTGTACATTTTGTACCGTTAAAAAACGAACGAAACGAAGTAGATGCGGGCCTGATCATTACCCTTGATATTACCGGCATTAAGCAGGCCGAAGAAAAAAGCGCGAAGCTGGCCGCAATCGTCCAATCATCTGACGATGCTATCGTTGGCAAAACACTGGAAAGCGTGATAACCAGTTGGAATGCAGCAGCCGAACGGATATTTGGCTATACGGAAGACGAGATGATAGGCCAGACAATTTATAAGATTATCCCTTCTGACCGCCAGGATGAAGAGCCTCAAATACTGGCCCGTTTAAAAAAAGGAGAGCGGGTAGATCATTTTGAAACCAAACGCCTAACCAAAGACGGGCGCTTACTGGATATTTCATTAACAATTTCTCCCATTAAAGATGCGCAGGGCAATATTATTGGTTTATCTAAAATAGCCCGGGATATTACCGAAAAAAAACAGGAAGAGCAGCGGAAGAATGATTTTATCGGGATGGTTAGCCATGAACTTAAAACACCGCTCACCTCGCTTAGTGCTATCATCCAAATGGGCACCACTAAGCTCAGGAACAGCGAGGACGAATTTTTATCCGGCGCCATGGAAAACGCCAGCCGCCAGGTTAAAAAGATGACCAGTATGATCAATAGTTTTCTGAATATTTCGCGGCTGGAATCGGGGCAACTGCTTATCGAAAAAGAACCTTTCAGGCTTGATGAACTACTGCGCGAAACCCTGGAAGAAACTAAACTCACCGTGAGCAGTCATATTTTTAGCCTCAATGAATGTAACGATATCACGGTGAATGCCGATCGCGATAAAATCAGTTCTGTTATCTCCAACCTCATCAGCAATGCGGTAAAGTATTCGCCCCGGGGAAAATTAATTGACATTCGATGCCAAACTGAAGGAAAAATGGTGGTTGTGAGTGTAAAAGATGAAGGGATAGGCATTAAAGCATCAGAAATTGACCGGGTATTTGATAGGTACTATCGCGTTGAAAATCGCGATTTACGTCATATTTCAGGTTTCGGCATCGGCCTGTATCTAAGCGCTGAAATTATTAAAAGGCATGATGGCAAAATATGGGCAGAAAGCGAAAGCGGCAAAGGCTCTACGTTTTATTTTAAGCTGCCGCTGGCCTAATGAAATAATAACAGTTTTTGTTTTAGCGTGCTTTATACCCGATGGGTTTTACAATCTTAGCAAACACAGGTCGGCCCTTATTGCTGATTTTAACCGGCTTCCAAAATACTGTTAGCGCGCTTTAATGCGTTTTCAAAAGTATCTTTAACGTTTCCCTTACCAATCTCAAATAATAAACGCGCTTTTTTCAGCTCACTCATAACCTGTTCGCTGGCAACCTCGGCTAAAACCAGTTTTGTTCCGTTGTTTTTTGTTGCTGAATGAACCTCGCGCAACACCCTGATGCCGGTAGCATCAATAACCGGCACGTTCCGCATCCGGATAATCAGCACGCGGGCCGGATTTTCAATTACCTTCATCGCATCCTTAAACTTGTAAGCCGCGCCAAAAAATAAAGGGCCGTTAATCTCAAAAACATCCAGGCCTTTAGGCATATCATCCTGATTAAATAACTCGCCCGGCAAAACATCCGCTTGCTGTACAGAACTGGCCTGCATCATTTTCCGCATAAACAAGAATGCGGCCAGGATCATGCCGATCTCGATTGCCACTGTCAGGTCAACCAATACAGTGAGCGCAAAAGTGGTAATTAAAACTACGGCATCGCTTTTGGAGCCCTTAAGTACCGATTTGAAACTTTCCAGCTCGCTCATGTTCCAGGCAACCACAACCAATATTCCGGCCAATGTCGGCATCGGGATCAAGGCAGCCCATTTGCCCACAAACAGCATAATAATTAATAAAGTGAGTGCATGAACAATACCGGCCACCGGTGTTCTGCCGCCGTTTTTTACGTTGGTGGCCGTCCGTGCTATAGCCCCGGTGGCAGGTATCCCCCCAAACAGCGATGAACAAATATTGGCCAGCCCCTGGGCAATCAATTCTGTATTGGATCGGTGGTTTCCGCCGGTCATGCCATCGGCCACTACTGCCGATAACAGGGATTCGATACTGCCCAGCAATGCAATGGTAATGGCCGGCCTTATTAATTGCTGAATGGTGGCGAAACTGACACCGGGAATTACCGGCCGGGGCAGGGATGACGGTATAGCGCCAAAACGACTGCCGATGGTTTCGACTGGTAAATGAAAAAAACTAACGGCAAAGGTGGTAACCAGGATGGCAATTAGCGAACCAGGCACCCTGTGTGTTACCCTGGGCCAAAGCAAAACCAGGCCCAGGGTAACCACCCCGATACCCGCCGCGTATGGATTGACCGAAGAAATATGCTGGCCAAAAGCCAGCCATTTGCTGATAAAATCGGCGGGAACGCTGCCCATATGCAGCCCCAGGAAATCCTTAACCTCCGAGGAAAAAATAATGAGCGCTATGCCCGTAGTGAAGCCGGTAATTAAGGGGTAGGGGACATATTTGATGGCATTGCCTAATTTGGTAACACCCATAACAATTAACAATACACCGGCCATAAAAGTGGCGATGATTAGTCCGTTGATGCCAAATTGCTGTACAATGCCATAAACTACCACGATAAAAGCCCCTGTTGGCCCGCCTATCTGTACCCGGCTTCCACCCAGTGCCGAAATGATTAGACCGGCGATAATGGCTGTGAAAATTCCCTTCTCGGGCGATACGCCGGAGGCGATGGCAAACGCTATAGCCAAAGGCAGGGCCACAATGCCCACAATGGTTCCGGCAATCAAATCTTTAAAGAATTGTTCTTTCCGGTAATGCTTTAGGGTATCTATGAGTTTGGGCTTAAACATCGGCTTATTCTTTAATCCACATTTTTAATAGCCTGCTGTAGGAATTGTTTACCAGCTGATAACCAGGCGGAACCTGGCCGCCGGGGGTATGAAAGGTAACCAGTCGCGTTTTTGAAGGCTTTTCGGCCAGCATTTGGTAAACCAGCCTGCTATACTGGTCATACAGTTCAAAGGAAGTTTCAACAGCATAATCTATGCGGCTGTCGGGCTCAATATTTTCGTAAAATGAGTTGTAGAAATAAAAATGATCGTAATTGTTAAATTCCAGTTCAGTCAGGTTCCCATGCATAAAGGTTACATTGGGTAAATCTACCCCGGCTTTGGCTGTCTCGGCAAAATTGTATAGTTCGCGCCGCTGTTCAATACCCGAGAACGTTGTCTCGGGATGGAAAAAACCGGCTGTGATACAAAATTTGCCAACGCCGCTGCCGATATCCAAAACCCTGGTATTAGGAATGGCCAGGAAATTGCCCGCTATTTTGGCAATCTCCACGGGTGTCCAGTGCATTTGCGACAGCTTCCGGATGTGTTCGGGATACAACTCGTCAAAAGCACTGTCATGGTAAAACAGGGAGGGGTTTAATACCTCATTAAGCATTCTTTTATTTTTAGAAGGATGAAAATTTTTAAAAACGGGGATAAAAATTGGAGCTTCCATCAGGTCAGGCTTTAATCCACATTTTCATCAGGCCATTGCAGGCTACATCTGCCAGCCTGAAGCCGGATGGTATTTCCTGCTCCAGGCTATGAAAGGTAACCAGCCTTGTTCCCAATGGCTTTTTATCCAGTTCGGCGCACAGGTACTGGTTATAGTAGGCATAAAGGCTTTGCGATAATTCCAGGCTATCATCTATTTTGTTTTCGGGATCGATATTTTCATAAAAGGAATTATAGAAATAAAAGTGATCAAACTCCTTAAAATTCACCTGGGTAATATTGGCATAGATAAAATTTACATTGGGCAATTTTGTATATCCTTTGGCTTCTTCAGACAGGCATATCAGCTCGTGCCGTTGTTCAACGCCATAAAAATAGGTTTCGGGAAAATGGTAGGCTGCAGCAAGGCAAAATTTACCGGCGCCACTGCCTATATCCAGTACCCGGGCGCCAGGCTCGGCCAAAAAATTGGCAGCGGTATGCGCAATGGCCAATGGTGTCCAATGTTTCGGCGATAGCAGCTGAAAATGTTCAGGGTATAGCCAGTCAAATGCGGCATCATTACTGAACAAGCCCGCATTCGGATTAATTTTTTTTTGTTTTACCAGGCCTTTGTTGACGTCATCTGCCGATGGGAAGAAATGGAAAAAAGGGTAAGCTTTCATTGCCGGTAAATTTAAATGCTTAGGTAACCCGGTTTTCCGTACCAGATCAACGCAGGAACTGATATTTATCAGTTTTTAAAAAATCCGTACCTTAGCGTATGAGCCTATCCGGAATTTTTCCAATCGACCGGTGGAATTTTACCACGCAATCAACGCTTCATGTGCTTTCCGAAGCCGACCATGCAGATTTACTTGCGCACCACAGCGATCAGCATTACCAGAAAGGCGACGTGATTTTTAGGGAAGGCACCGTACCCTCGGGCATATTTTTGATTAAAAGTGGCAAAGTCAAAAAATACAAGGTTGATAATACCGCGAAAGAACAAATCTTTTATGTAGCCAACCAGGGCGAGTTATTCGGTTACCACGCAGTACTGTCTGATGAACGGTACCCAGACTCGGCAGCGGCTATAGAAGATAGCCTGATAAGTTTTATACCCAAGGAAGATTTTATCAGTATTTTACACAGGTCTCCGGCGTTTACCTGGCGGCTGCTCAAGGCGTTAAGCCATGAATTTACGGTATTAACCAACAGTATTTCGGTAATCGCGCAGCGCACAGCCTCAGAACGGTTGGCTATAGCCCTTATCGTGCTCCGGGAGAAATATAAAGTAGAAGGAACCGATGAAAAAAATACTGTTTTAAATATCTCCAGGCTCGATCTGGCCAATATGGCGGGCATTGCACAAGAAAACGTAATTCGCTTATTAAAGGAGTTTAAAGCAGAAGGCATCGTAGAAACTAATGGCCGTAAAATATGGGTTAAAGACTTACAGCGGCTGATCAAAAAATCAAACTACAAATAAGCCGGCCACCTAACCGGTTGCTTTATGCTAATGGCTTAAACACGCCCGGCAGTTTCCCGGCGCTTATGGCGTTGGGGTAAGTATTTTCTGATTACCTGGTATAGTTTATGCAACTCAAATGGCTTTTGGATATAATCATCAAAGCCAAATTGCCGGTATTTTGCTTCAATTTGGTTATCACAGCTAAAAGCGATCACCGGCAGGTGTGGGAAATGCGCTTTTATCCACTGACTAACCTGCCCCGCCGAATTGTGGCTGAGCCAACAGTCAAGTAAAACCAGTTTGGGGTGATGGCGCCTGATCATTTCCAACGCATTTTCGTTCGTATCGTCCAGGCTGCAAACCCGGTAGCCTTCCATTTGTAAAGCAGTGGCTACCACATCCAGGGTAGCGGCATCCGCTTCTTGTACCATAATTGTTTCCATAAACTTTTAATTTTGAGGTGAAAAGATAGAAACCGGAACAAACGTATAAGTAGCAGCAAAAGGGAAATAAAGTTAAGCATAAATTGTGCTTTCCCCGATGGTGCTTTTTTAATTTTTGCTGATTAAATTAGCAACCACCGGGTAAAGTACTAAACTGCCGAATGCCCGTCCAGGTATCCTATTAATAGCTTAAATAGCCATATCTTCCTAAACCTGCTATGGAATAGTTTTTCCTTACGGGCTTTAAAGAGCGTAAGACCTGGCCCGGGACCGTGCTTTTTTCTCTTCGATAGCCTGCAATAACTGGTCATATGGCTTGTTAAACTTTTCGATTGCCTCGGTTTCCAATTGTGCGGTAACCTCATCAATATTGATCCCTATCTTTTTCAGGCGGGCCAGCGCCTGCACAGCTTCATCTGTGCCCTGCTCCAACCTGCTTTCCGGCTGCCCATGATCGCGGTAGGCGTCCAGCGTTTCCAGTGGCACGGTATTCACGGTTTCGGGGCCAATAAGGGCCTCTATATACTTGGTATCCTCGAAAGATGGATCTTTGGTGCCGGTGCTGGCCCATAACACGCGTTGCGGGCGGGCGCCGTTTTCCTGCAATTTTTTAAAGCGGTCGCTGCCGAAAACCCTTTTATATATCTGGTAAGCCTGTTTGGCGCAGGCAATCGCTATTTCTCCCCTTAATTCGGGATAGCCCTTTTTTTCCAGCATAGGGTCTACCAGTATATCAATACGGCTCAGGAAAAAGCTGGCTACCGAAGCAATTTGGTCAATTGGCTGGCCATCGGCCAAACGGTCTTCCAGGCCCGACAGGTAAGCGTCGGTAACGGCTTCATATCGGTCGAGCCCAAACAGCAGCGTGATATTGATATTAATCCCCTCGCAAATGGCCCTGCGGATGGCGGGCAAACCTTCGGCGGTGGCGGGTATTTTGATCATTACGTTTTTCCGGTCCGTCTTTCGCCAAAGTTCCGTTGCCTGCCTTATGGTCCTGCTGGTATCCCGCGCCAGGTGCGGCGAAACCTCCAGGCTGACAAAGCCGTCATGCCCGGTTCTGAAAACGGGTTCGAACAGGTCGGCCGCCTCCCGGATATCTGTAATTGCCAGCTCATAAAAAATGGCCTCGTTGTTTTGGTACTTTTCTGCCAGTTCCCTGATCTGCTCGTCGTAATCAGCGCTGCCGCTAATGGCTTTTTCAAAAATGGCCGGGTTCGAGGTCATGCCCCGCAGCCCGTCTTCTTCAATCATTTTTTTTAACCGGCCGGAGCGGATGAGCCCCCTGTCCAGCAAATCCAGCCAAATGCTTTGGCCGAACTCCTGAATTTGTTTGATTTTATTAGTTTCCATGTTTCAATATTTTGAACAGCGGGATCCTGGGCCCGCTATCGTCAGTATGGTATAGAAGCCGGAAAATGGGATGCACAAGGACTAAACAGTATGCCTTGGCTTTCGATTTATAAAGGTGTTATGTGGTGAAATTAATTAACAGGTCCCTATACAATGCTTATAGAACAAAGCTCATTTTTATTGGTTTGCATTTTTTTTAATTGACAGGGAAAATTTCAATCAAATTAAAAAAAACGAAGCTCGGGTTAAACTTTTTTAAGGCACACTTGTTTTTGACTTATTGGTCATCAATAAAATTCAAGCTCATGAACGACGCATTGTTTGCAAGTGAATTTGCCAGGGAGCTGGGGGCCGAATCGCCTGCCAGTCTCAAATGCCTGGAGCGGATCCCTGCCCGGCTGTTTGGCTGGAAACCGCATGAAAGATCTATGGAACTGGGTTACCTTGCGCTGCTTGTAGCCGAGATACCCTTATGGATTACCCATATCATCAAACATTCCGAGATCGACTTTGCTACCTTTCAGCATTTTAAACCGGATGATACGCAAGCCCTGGTAAATTATTTTAAACAAAACGTGGCCGAAGCCAAAACAACGCTGTTAAATGTCAGCGAGGGTGAATTGGCAGAGACCTTTTACCTCAAAACAGGTGGCCGGGAATTGCTCCGGTCATCCAAAAAAGAGCAGGTAGAATCGACGATTAACCATATGGTGCACCACCGGGGGCAGCTAACGGTTTATATGCGCCTGAACGATATTGAGGTGCCATCCATATATGGGCCTTCGGCAGACGACAGGAGTTTCACTTCGGCAAGTGGTGTACAGTATCTGTAAAAGTGTCCTGTAATGATTAGGTGAGGGTTAGTCTTGAGTCGAAAGTCTTAAGTTCCATGAGGCTGTTTTTAAACAGCTTCTAAATAAAAGACAAGCAAAATATGACTTGAGACTTCCGGCTAAAGACTGTTGACTTAACAATTGATTATCCCGCAGATATTCCGCTTTTCAGCATGATTTTTGTGGGTAATTAAGAAGCAGATGCTGCGATAAACCGAAAAAATCATGAAACGGAATGTAAAAAGTTTGGCTGGCTTCAGTATGGGGGCAACCGATGGTGAATTTGGAAAACTGGAAGAGTTTTATTTTGACGATGAAACCTGGACTATACGTTACCTGATTGTTAAAACGGGGGGCTGGCTGTTTGGCCGCAGGGTGCTGATTTCGCCTGCTGCATTAAAAACGCCCGATTGGGAAAATAAAGTTTTCCCGGTGAACCTAACCAAAAAGCAAATTGAACACAGCCCTGATATTGATACGGAAAGAACAGTTTCCCGGCAGCAGGAAATCGACCTGTATAGTCACTACGGCTGGCCATACATGGGTTCCGCCGGAGCAGGATTTTATGGGGGCATGGGTATGTCGGGCATGATGGAATCCCGGGTACCGTTTGAAGAAAGTATTTTGGCAACAACAGCCGGCGATAAGCATGTCAACCCACATCTGCGCAGCACCCGCGAAGTTACAGGTTACCGCATTCATGCCACTAACGGCGAAATTGGCGATGTGGAAGATTTTATTGTTGACGATCAAAGTTGGCGCATCCATTTCCTGGTAGTGGATACCGGACATTGGTTCCCGGGAAAAAAGGTGCTGGTATCGCCCAAATGGATCACCCATGTAAAATGGGAAGAGGACGCGGTTTATGTGGATATCACGGTTAACGCGGTAAAGAACAGTCCTGAATATGACCCCTCGGTGCCGCTGCCCGAAACCAATGAAAATGAATTTTACAGACACTACGGTAACGAGGCAGAAAACAGCTACTGATTCATCACATTGCCCCATCGGGCTTAATATCATTAAGTTAAAAAAAGCAGAAAGATAAATAATATCGAACATTGAATTTCGAACGCCCAATACCGAAGTTTTGTCCTTTATTACCTGATATCGGACATTCCTGGTAAAAAAACTGTACATGCATCACTTGCCGGGCAAGGAATAACAACCCCGGGGCCAATCCCCGGCCCGGCAATTTTTTGGTTAAAAACTATTTACTTTTCCAGTTCCGCTTTTCTTTCCCGGTATTCTTTTTGGTCAATCTCGCCCCTGGCAAAACGTTTTTTCAGGATATCCAGCGGTCTTTCCCGCTGATACCGCTGCCCGGGTATGCCAATAGGCAGGGCAAATATCCAAATGACTATCAGGCCCCAAACTATCCACCAAATCCAGTTCATTCCCCAGTAATATTGATAATACCACATGACTTTATTTTTTAAATGGATGTTGAATTTTTTCCTGCAAACGCCGCCATTTTGCCAGCGCTTCCTGCGCGAGTTTCCTGGCACGCTCTGCCGCTTGTCCCTGCTGATCTTTTTCGGCAAGCGGACCTTCCGTTTTAAGCTCGGGTGCCGGTTGCCCGGCATCATTTTGCTTGCTTTGATCTATACTGGCCAACATAACTAAAAAAATAAAGGTGCCTGGTACGGCGCCTGTTAATAATTGCCGCAGTTGTGGCTTATTTAATCTCTATCTGGCGGCTGGCCGTCCTGGTTTCTTCTTTTTTGGCCACATTAACCTTCAGTAAGCCGTCGGTGTATTCCGCATTGATACCCTCGTTATCCACAGAATCGGGCAGTGTAAATGAGCGTACAAATGAGGTATAATTATATTCGCATTTGTTGTACTTTTTGTCGTTAGCCGGTTGCCCGCTTTGTTTTTCGGCCGAAATGGTGAGTACGTCGCGGTCAAGGCTTACTTTAAAATCTTCTTTGCTTAGCCCCGGCGCGGCCAGTTCAATATGGTAATAGCCATCCGTTTCTGAAATGTTAACCGCCGGCACGCGCGATACCATACGGTCGGATAAAAAAGTGTCGTTCATGATAGATTCAAAAATGTCGTCGAACCCCGGGTGCAGCATACTGCTTTTGCCGTCATTAAACTTTACAAGTGTCATGATGCTTCCTCCTCTTGATTTTTGATCTGCCGGAATATCCGGCTTACTGTTACAACAAAGGGGAATGCGGGTGGTTTGTCATTTTTTTATTTTGGCCCAACTAAATGCTCCCATAATTGTATGTCAAAAGCCCAATGAGGAATTGATGCCGGGAAATCATTTAAACCATGATTTTGCAGGCCCGCTTATTAACATGTACTTTCACGGCTACTTGTCAATAAGCATTATACAGTTACCATGTTAGGTTTTTGGGGGCCGAATTGTATTGTAAAATCCGAACTTACCCCTTGTTTTAAAATATCCCTCGTTTTTAACATTTCAGATTACGTAACTGCCGCATCATGATGACGTATTTATACGATTGTATATCTGTGCTTTAGGCAGGATATTTACTCCCGGTTTAATCATCTGTAAACGTTATGAAAAAATTGATCATCCTGCTGCTATGCGCTGCTATTGGCGGGCATGCAGTTAACGCCCAAAGTTGTAACCAGTTTGTTAACAACGTCAACGGCAAAAAACTCAGTTATATTAACCACGATGCCAAGGGACAGCCACAAATGACCGCTGTTTATACCAGCACCAAAAAAGACGCGTCGACCGTGGCGGTACATGCCGTTATCAGCGACCATAATGGCAAGGTTATGGGCACCGGCGATTCGGAGATGATTTGCAGTGGGGACGCGATTAAGATTGATATGAAATCGTTTATCCCGGCCGCCTCTATGAAACAATACGGGGACATGCAGGTGAATGGCGAAGCCAGGTACCTTAGTTACCCTGCCGATATTAAAGCCGGGCAAACGCTTGATGATGGATCGGTAACTATCAGCCTGAATAATGGCGGCGCGGCAAAAGGGGAGATGCAAATGGACATTGTTAACCGTAAAGTAGAAGCAACCGAAACAGTAACCACGGGGGGCGGTAGTTTTGATTGCTTTAAAATAACGTACGATGCTACAACCACGATGAAGATGATGGGGATCAGTATACCTTTCAGGATGAAAGTAATCGAGTGGTTCGCGCCAAAACTGGGGCGTTTTGTAAAGTCGGAAACCTATAGTAAAAATGGCAAGCTAATGGGCACCATGACACTGGAGTCTATTAACTGATCAAACATTGGCGGCTTTTTTACTTTACAAATTTCGGGAATAAACGTTACCCGCTTTCTTAGCCTATCTCTGTTGACTTGAACAAATTTGTTACGATTACCCATGGACAGTCGCCAAGGAATTCGTTGCCATAAAAAGGATTAGATTTCTAACTTTGGTAACGAAATGAAATGGATTACCCGCGAACATCCGAAGATAGACCGTATTGCCTGTCCCTGGCTAATCAAACGCTTTATCGATTCCGAGGCTGAGATTATTTATGTACCGGTAGACCAGGTGATTTCGCAGGCCGCAGCCTTGAATGCTATTCCCTTTGACCTTCCGGGTGTGGAGTACACGCACTACGACGACCAGTGTACCTTTGATTATTTTATAAAAAAGCATCAGCTCAAGGATATCGCGCTTGACCGCATAGCCGCCATTGTTCGGGGGGCCGATACGGATAGACATGATTTCGCCCCTCAGGCATCGGGTTTGTCGGCGATTTTTTTAGGGTTATCAAAAAACATCCCAGACGACCACGAATTGCTGGAGTTGGGTATTAAGGTTTATGACGGCTTGTACACCTGGGCCAAATACTTGTACGAGCAAAAACATATACAGGAGCCTGTAGAATTCCTTTTACTGGAGGTTTTTAATAAATACCTGAAGCAGCAGGGATCAAAAAAAGCACCGGTATGGGCAAAAGAGATTAAGGAGATGATCCAGGACCAAATTGATACCAATATGAGCTTAAGCTTGCAACAGGTGTCGGAAGAACTAAAGATTAACCCGGCCTACCTGTCGCGGGAGTTTTCAAGGTACTTCGAAAATTTATCCTTCGGCGACTATATCCGTAAAATGCGCATCGAAAAATCAATAAACCTGATGAAAACCACCGACTACTCTTTAACGGAGATTGCTTACCTCACCGGATTTTCGGACCAAAGCCATTTTAACCGGATTTTCAAAAAACAAATGGGGATGAGGGCGTCTGATTACAAAAAAAACGTGGTAAAAAGTAAAGCAGATTCTATTCGGTAAAATCTGTTCTATTTTAAAATAGTAAATTGCCATAGTATTGCGCTTACATATACAGTACTGGATTTCCAGCTATGAAATATCCCGACTTACCCGCCCTTCCAAAAATCAGCGTGCTTGCAGGTGTGCTTCTTTGTTTTTTATTTCCCACGCAAACCTTGGGGCAGCAAAGTAAGCCCTATCTTGATTCCCTGCTGCATACCGCAACAGCTAATTATCCCTTGATAAAAGCCAAGAGATTGCAAACACAATCTTTACAATATGCTGTGAAGTATAAGCAGAATGGCATTATTCCGTCGCTTAACGCATCGTACCAGGTAGATTATGCAACCGCCAATAACATAACCGGCATGGTTTATCCGCAGTTTATTACACCTATCAGCGGTCCGCCAAGCAAGGGTAATGATTATAGCGGCGTGCCGGGCAGCGCGGCCGCACTTAACCTGCAATGGGAACCCATTACTTTTGGTCAGCGCGGTGCCGAAGTTGAATTGGCTAAGGGCAGATTGCAATATGGCCAGGCAGACGAGAACTTAACCCTGTTTCAGCACCGGGTAAATGTAATTGGCGCCTGGTTAAATTATTTACTGGTTAGCGAGTTGATTAAAGTTTACCGGTCAAATATTGATAGAGCAGCTTTTAATTTAAAACAGGCCCAAACCCTGGTAATAAGCGGTTTGCGGCCCGGAACCGACTCTTCGTCCTTTCAATCGGAGTATACACGGGCCCAAATGCAATTAATCACTTTTGAAAGGCAACAGGATTCCACGTTGATAGCGCTTAAGGAACTGGTAGGTGGTACGCTACCAGCCGGCCTGGTGGTTGATACTTCACTTTTTAAAACTCTCCCCGTAATTGCTTTAAGCGATACTATAACAACCAGCCACCCCGAAGTGCAATTGGGACAGGCCAACCTAAATGCCAATGAACTGGCGTTAAAATCATTAAAACGAAGCATCCTGCCCAAATTAACCTTATGGAGCACCGGTTACGGTCGGGGATCGGGCATTGCCGCCGATGGTTCGGTAAACTCCGGCAACGGCTGGCGCTTTCAGCGTTATAATTATGGTGTAGGGGCACAAATTGCTTTCCCGATACTGGAAGTTTTCAGGCAGAAGCCCCTATGGAAACAACAGGAACTTATCACCGCATCAAGCCGCGAACAACTTTTGCAAACCGAATTACACCTTAACACCCAAAAAGAAATTGCAGCATCCAATTTTAAAAGGGCGCTGCAATCGGCACAGCTTGCCCCGCAGCAATTACACTCCGCCGAGTATACCTACAAGGGTATTCAATCAAGATATAAGTCGGGCCTTATTAATTATTACGATGTGATCCAGGCACAGCAATTATTATTTCAGTCGGCAGCTACAGTCAGCATCGCCTATTACAGTACATGGCGGGCATTATTAAGTGAAGCGGCTTACAGTGGCAACCTCAACCTGTTTTTAAATCAATACGGCAAATGAACATTATCCAGTTTTTATACGCCTCATTAAGAAAACCGGTCACCATTGTTGTAGCCGTTATTGCCATCGTTTTTTTCGCGGTGGTATCTATACGTACCATGCCGGTAGATATTTTCCCGAAGCTGGGTACCCCCACTATTTATGTGGCGCAAACTTACGGCGGGCTATCGGCCGAGCAGATTGAAGGGTTTGTAACCTCCTATTATGAGTATCACTTTTTATATGTAACCGGTATTAAATCTGTAGAAAGCAAAACCATCCAGGGGGTTACTTTATTAAAATTAAATTTTTACGAGGGCACCGATATGGGGCAGGCCACCGGCGAGGTGGTATCAATGGTAAACCGCGCGCGGGCGTTTATGCCCCCTGGTACAGTATCGCCATTTGTAACCCGCTTTGACGGGGGCAGCGTGGCGGTTGGCCAGCTGGTTTTCAGCAGCCCGACCAGGTCATTGGGCGAGGTATCAGATCTTGCCCTATTTAAAGTACGGCCCATGTTCTCCACCCTGCCTGGTGTTTCGGCACCGCCGCCGTTTGGCGGTAATCAGCGTTCGGTACTCATCAAGGCCGATCCCAATAAATTAAGGAGTTATGGGGTTAGCCCCGAAGAACTGGTTACGGCAATTGCCAAAGGGAACTCCATCCTGCCGGCAGGTAACCTGCGTGTAGGCGATCAGATGCTCATCGCACCCCAAAATACGGTGGTAGATAATATCCAGGATTTGGGCAACATTCCCGTAAAAACCGGCAGCGGCCCGGCCGTGTATGTACATGACCTGGCACAGGTAGATAACGGCGCCGATATTACAGCAGGTTATGCATTGATTAACGGTAAACGTTCGGTTTATATCCCCGTTACCAAAAGGGCCGATGCCTCCACCTGGGATGTGGTACAAAAGGTGAAAGCAGCCTTGCCGGATATGCAGGCGGCCATACCCCCTGATATTAAAGTAAGCTATGAGTTTGATCAATCGGGCTATGTTATCAATTCAATAAAAAGCTTAATGACCGAGGGCATTTTAGGCGCTTTACTTACCGGCCTTATGGTACTGCTATTTTTGCGCGACTGGCGCGGTTCGCTCATCGTGGTTTTAACTATTCCACTGGCCTTGCTTTCGGCGGTTATCTGCCTCAAACTTTTTGGGCAATCCATCAACATTATGACTCTTGGCGGCCTGGCACTGGCCATAGGTATTTTGGTAGATGAAGCCACCGTAACGATAGAAAATATCCACCATCACCAGGAAAAAGGCGAGCTGAAGGGGCGCGCCATTTTAGAAGCCTGTAAAGAAATTGCCTTGCCTAAATTGTTAATCCTTCTTTGTATCCTGGCGGTATTCTTCCCGGCTTTCTTTATGTCGGGTATTCCTAAAGCCATGTTCCTGCCGCTTTCGCTGGCTGTTGGTTTTGCCATGATAGCTTCTTTCCTGTTGTCACAATCATTTGTGCCGGTTGTTGCCAATTGGTTGTTTAAAGACCAGCCGGCCGAAACCGCAAAAGAAGGCAAGCGCATGGCCCGTTTTAAAGAACGACATGGAAGGCTGATCCTGCGGCTTTCGCCCGGCAGAAACATACTAATACCCGTTTACCTGGTCCTTTCATTTGGCCTGGTGGCGTTGCTTTTTTTAACAGTTGGTAAAGAATTATTTCCGAAAGTTGATGCCGGGCAGTTCCAGGTAAGGCTAAGGTTGCCCGAAGGAACACGTATTGAACGGACAGAAGCAAAAACAAAACAACTGCTGCACCTGGTTGATAGCCTGTCGGGTGGCAATAAAATTGCGATATCATCTGCCTATGTTGGTTTAGTGGGTTCAAGTTACCCGGTGAGCGTTATCCACTTGTGGACGAGTGGGCCCGAGGAGGCCCTGTTAAAAGTTAAATTTATCTCAGGTTCGGGCATCAAAATAGATGATTTCAGGGAAAAGGTACGCCAGGCGGTAAGTGTGCAAATGCCCGGGGCGCATATTTCTTTTGAGCCGGCAGATTTGGTGGGCCAGGTGATGAGCCAGGGAACGGGCACCCCTATACAGGTACAGGTTTTAGGTAAAAGCCTGGCACAGGACCGCCAGTTTGGAAAAAAGATTGTTGAGCGTTTGAAAACCCTGCCTTACCTGCGCGATGTGGCTTATAGCGCCCCGCAAGGTTACCCGGCCATGAAAATTGAATTTGACCGGGTAAAGCTGGGTCAGTTAGGCTTAACTGTTGAGGATGCCGGGAAATCGCTGGCTGCAGCAACTTCATCCAGCCGTTTTACGCAGCCCAATTATTGGGTAGATAAAACAGCCGGAACAGCTTACCAGGTACAGGTGCAGATACCGGAGCTGGTGATGAACGACCCAGCGCAGGTGGATAATATTTTGTTGAGCTCCAATAATGGCAAACAGGTTTACATGCGCGATGTAGCAACCTGGAAAATGGGCAATACCGAAGGCGAATTTGACCGCTTAAACCAAAAACGCTTTATTACCATAACTGCCAATTTGCAGGGCAAAGCGCTGGGTTCGGCCATTAACGATATCGATAAGATTATCAGTGAAACCGGCAAACTGCCCGAAGGCATGAAAATACAGCAGCCGGGCCAGGCCGAAGTTTTTTTACAAACTTTTCAGGAGTTGCAGAATGGTATTTTGCTGGCTATCGTGGTAATTTTCCTTTTGTTAGCAGTAAACTTCCAGTCGTTCAGGTTATCGCTGGTCATTATCTCGGTTATACCGGGCATATTAGCTGGGAGCCTGCTGTTGCTATGGATCTGCGGTAAAACACTGAATATACAATCCTATATGGGCTGTATCATGGCTGTAGGTGTGGCCGTGGCCAATGCCATCCTGTTTGTTACCCAGGCAGAAAAATATAGAAGTGAAAAATTACAGGAGCCCTATTTGCAGGGGATTAAAGACCGGATAAGACCTATCCTGATGACCAGCTTAGCAATGATTGCCGGAATGGTGCCAATGGCCTTAGGCTTAGGCGAGGGGGGCGATCAAACATCCCCCTTGGGCACAGCAGTGATAGGTGGCCTTGTCTTTTCCATCTTCTCCAGCCTGGTTATTTTACCGTTAATATACCAGTTCTCCATAGGTAACCGGCCTGTGCCTGTTATCTCTTTAGATCCGGATGATCCGCAAAGCAAATATCAATCCTTAACCGAAAGTCAATCATGAAAGTTATAAAATATATATTCATAATCCCGGCTTGCTTGCTGTCGGCTTGCGGGGGTAACCAGGTTGAAAAGGCAACGCCGCAAGGCCCGCCAGAAAAGCCGGTGGTTAAACTGTTAACCCTGAAACCGGAACCCATTGCCAACAAACTGAACCTCACCGGTGAAATTATTCCGTTCGATCGCGCCAATATTTACGCCCGCACACCGGGCTATGTGAAGGAAGTAAAAGTTGATATCGGCTCAAAAGTTACTAAAGGCCAGGTTTTATGCGTCCTTGATGCTCCCGAATTAAAAGCGGCGCAAGCGCAAAGCCAAAGTAACAGCATGGGCACCAGGTCAAAATATGAATCCAGTAAATCAACATATTTAAGGTTATTAAAAGCTGCGCAAACGCCCGGTGCTGTGGCTGATAACGAACTGGAAATTGCACGAAACCAAATGCGGACGGATAGTGCTGTTTACCAGGCCTCCCGTTCGGCTACCCAGGCCAATAAAGCTATGGAAGATTACCTGGTGATCCGGTCGCCTTTTAACGGTGTGGTTACAGCCAGGAACATATTTAAAGGAGATTTTGTAGATAATACCGGTAAAACGTTGCTGTTCCGTGTTGAAGATAATTCGTCGTTAAGGGTTGATGTTGCTGTTCCGGAAGCTTATAATTCCACCACGCTAAAAGATAATGAAGCAAGTTTTACGGTATCGGCCAATCCCGGCCAGGTGTTTAAAGCCAAACTGGCACGAAAATCAGATGCCATTGATCCGCAAACCCGCAGCGAAACTTGGGAGCTTACCTTTCCAAATGCAAACGGTTTACTTAAACCCGGGATGTTCGCCCAAATTGTATTGCCGGTTAGCCGCCCCAAAGATGGGTTCCTGGTGCCGTTTAAAGCAGTGGTATCTACCCAGGAACGCAAGTTTGTGATCAGGGTGGTAAACGGAAAAACTCAATGGGTAGATGTAAAGACCGGTTTTACCGGCAAGGAAAAGACTGAGATAGCCGGCGATTTGAAGCCTGGCGACCAGCTGGTGGCACAAGCCAATGAGGAACTGAAAGAAGGCACAACGGTGCAGGTAAAGCATTAGGTAAAAAGGCAAATATTGTAGCCTGGCAAATATGCACAACGAGGAGAAATACCCATGGAAGAGCAATTAACCAAACAACAACCGGCTTATTCATTGCTGGATATTACAAAATACTTTTTAAAAATGGGCACCTGGGGTTTTGGCGGCCCGGTAGCTTTGGTAGGGTATATGCAGCGCGACCTTGTTGAGCAAAAAGACTGGCTAACGACCGAAGAATATAAAGAAGGATTGGCTTTAGCGCAGCTGGCTCCCGGGCCTTTAGCGGCTCAGTTGGGTATCTATATAGGCTTTGTTCACTATGGCCTTATCGGTGCAACGCTTACAGGCCTGGCTTTTGTACTGCCTTCCTTTATCATGGTGGTGCTGTTAGGCATGGCATACAAGCTTTATGGCGGCTTAACCTGGATGCAGGCAGTGTTTTATGGAGTAGGTGCAGCGGTTATTGGTATCGTCGCCATGAGCGCTTATAAACTAACTGTTAAATCTATCAGCAAGTTTGAACCGGCTGCCATGAAATCCAAATGGCTGTTGTGGCTTTTTTATATAGCCGGTGTTGTAATTACGATTATTACCGAAAGAGAAGAAATACTATTGTTCCTGGGCTGCGGCATTGTGTATATGGTTATCAAAGCGCCGCCCCGGTGGGTCAAAAAGCCGGCGGTACTGCCGGCCGGAATATTGATAAGTACCGGTTTCTGGAAATATGACGGAAAGACTTTGCAGGAGATTGCCTGGTTTTTTGCAAAAGCGGGTGCGTTTGTATTTGGCGGCGGCCTGGCCATTGTGCCGTTTTTGCATGGCGGTGTGGTAAAGGAGTTTGGCTGGCTAACAGAAAATCAATTTGTAGATGCGGTTGCCGTAGCTATGATCACGCCGGGACCCGTGGTTATCACGGTTGGGTTTATCGGTTATCTTGTTGCCGGTTTTCCGGGAGCATGTGTGGCCGCGTTAGCTACTTTTTTGCCTTGTTATTTATTCACTGTCGCTTTAGCGCCATCTTTTAAAAAGATCGCCAAAAATACCAGCATCAAAGCATTTGTAGAGGGCATCACCGCATCGGTAATAGGCGCCCTGGTAGGGTCGGTAATTATTATCGGGTTACGGTCAATTGTTGATATCCCTACAGCGCTGATTGCTTTAGCTACCGTAGCTGCACTTATTTATATCAAAAAAATACAGGAACCTTATATTATTGGTATAGCTGCCGTTATTGGGTTAATCATCAAAATCAGTAGTTAAAATGCTAAAACCGGTATCAAATTTTCGGTGAGGTGGCGTGATCAAGGCTTGCTAACCTTGTATAATGCTTTTTTCAATCTTTGATCGGCATAAAAAATATCTTTATAAGTAACCAGCTGCCCGTTCCGGATATCGCAGGTGAGGTAAGTAAGCGAGACTGGAATGGACTGCTTTTTGCCGATGTTTGATAGCAAGGCCAAAAGCTTAGCGCCGCGGACAACATTAACCTGGATAATGGCTGTATCCTGGCCAACAACGGGTGTTATTATAACCGGTTCTCCTTGCTTTTGATAGCCCGGTCTGCTTACCTGCAAAAATACATGCCCTTTAGCTGTGGTGATGTTGATTGCCGAATAATCCAGGCCTGTCGCCAACAGATCCATACCCGATTTGTCTATTTTTATTTTGAAGTATTGATCGCCGGTTTTGGTATGTACAGTTAATATACCTGAGGGGATGTTGATATCTACAGGTGTTTTTTTCCTGGTGCTGTACCAGCGCAGGCGCTCCATATTAATGGCTACCCGTTGCACGTCGGCTTCACTAAACTCGTAACAATCCAGTTCATAAAGTCCTTTCATCAAATACATCTGGTGCTTCAGGGATGCGTAAGCCTTGGCTTGAGGTTGCACCTTGCTGATCTCTTTTTCAAATTGCTGGCTTTTAAGTGCATTGATCAGCACTTTTTCGGCATTAAACCCGCTTTTAATTCCCGAGTCGATTTTTGCGGTAGGGTAATTCGGGTTAAGCCGGCCATAATGCAGGTTGTTTTCAAAAGCAATTATGGCATCGGTTAACAGGATGTCGAACATCGCTTTTTGCCTGTTGCTAACCGGGCTTGAGCTTGATCTGAGTAGCTTCAACTTATCGTATAATAACTGATCTGGATGATAATCGGCGTGTTTTAGCCCGTAGGTAACCACACAATCAAGCAACAGCATAGCATCGGTAGCATGAGTTTTAACGGTGTCTGGCGCTATCCAGGCCAGCTTGAAGCCGGTTTGCCGGTAAACGCGCTGAACACTGTTTGGGAAGTATAATTCTTTGCGGTGTACCGCGAGTTGGCTTTTTATAGAGGTTGCTATGGATGTATCTTTTCGGGCACTGTATGCCGCGGCCTCTGATGCAGCGCCGATTAATAATAACAACAAAGTTACTCCTGCCGAAAAGAAAAACAAGCGGTGATATTTTTGCATCTTTATCTGGTTTTAGCTTTATAAAGATCGTGCTAAAACCTGCCATTGTTCATGATGGCCGTCATGGAAAAAACTGACATTGGGCACAAAACGGCCAATCAATTAACAACTAATATACAGATACTTTGTTACAGGCTATACATTTTCTCGTAATATTCGGCTGCCAATCGCCCGGCTTCAAATGTGGGTACCACATCTGCGGCTGCTTGTTTCATGATGCCTAACCACTTTTTTGGAGCGCCATAATACATGGGCAGTACCGTTTTTTCCAGTACGTCCATCAGGTTCCTGTTTTCCTGGCTGTCTTTTTCGTGCTCCTGAAACTCGTTAGGTGCTGGCTGAACCAGGAAACAGTTTTTCAGGTCCTTAACAAACTCAGGTACCCAGCCATCTGGCAGGGAGAGGTTAATGCTGCCATTCATGGCCGCAGTCATGCCGCTGGTGCCCGATGCCTCGCGGTACATCCGCGGATTGTTAAGCCAAACATCCGATCCTTTTTTTAGCAAGGCCGATAAATGCAGCTCGTAACCGGTTAACACCGCACAGTTAGCAAATGCCCGCGTACGTGCGATGATCTGGTTGAATAAGGCGATAGAGCCTTCATCCTCCGGGTAGGGCTTGCCCGCCCAGATGATTTGTACAGGATATTTAGCATTATTTACCATGGCCACAAACCTTTCCCAGTCCTGCATTACCAGGTCGGCGCGTTTATAGCCGGCAAAACGGCGGGCCCATACAATAGTCAGCACATTGGGGTCAAACAATTTTCCGCACTGGTCTGCTATCACCCGGAACAGATCAAGCTTCATCGCCTTTTTACGGGCAATAATAGCTTCTGCATTATTCGCAGCGATGGCCTCATCTAAAGCGACATCCCGCCAATAGGCTTTATTTTGTGCGTTGGTAATGGCTATAATTTCGCAAACACCGGGATTATTGCCCCACATTTGCCGCGCTACTTCGCCATGAAGTTTAGATACGCCATTTGCTTTACCCGAGAACTTAAGCGCCGCCAGGGTGTAGTTAAAACTATCTCCGTCCATCCCTAACAACGATTTTACTTCGTGCTCCTGTAAATGATAAAAAAACGACATTTTTTTTAGCAGGTCATATCTATGCGCTTCGTTACCGGCCATCTCGGGGGTATGGGTGGTAAAAACCACTCTTTTCTTCACTTCTTCCAGGCTTTTATATTTAGCGTACAGGTAGAAGTTTAATGATACCGAGTGCCCTTCGTTCATGTGATAAATATCCGGTTCAAAGCCTAAAATGTCCAGCAATATAGCGCCGCCAACGCCTAAAATAATGGTTTGCGCTATCCGGGTTGCCTCGTTTGAATCGTATAGCCTATAGGTAATCGACTTAGACACTTCATCGTTTTCCGGAACATTTGTACTCAATAAAAATATGGGCGCCGTACCAAATGTTTCGGGTTTTAACAACCAGGCTTTAACATGTACAGGCGCGTCATGCACCTGTACAGTAAAAACTATACCAGTATCCTGTAAAAAGGAATACTGCTTTTCAATAAATTCCGGCTTCATAAAGGCGTTGCCATCCCTCACCTGGTCATAATAACCGTATTTCCACAGCATACCTATGCCTACCATGTTTTGCTTTAACTCATAAGCACTTCTTAAATGCGAGCCGGATAAGAAACCCAATCCGCCGCTATAGATTTTTAAAGCCTGGTCAACCGCGAATTCCATTGAAAAATAAGCAACGGATGTTTTGTATTTCTGATCCGGCTCATAGCCAAAAATATCTTGTTTATTCAGCATATTTAACTTTTAATCCTATAAGGTGTCCATTTAAAATACCTATCTTCCACTATCTGCTGTTCAACCAATTGGATGTTGGCATCAACCAGATTTACATGTAAGTCTTCGTAATGGTCTATCCTGTATTGCAATAATGCGGCCACACCGTCGTCGCCGCGTTTAATTAACTCATTTATGGATGTCAGGGCACCTTCCTTGGCTTTTTCCATAGCTTTTACCAAACTGGTTGTTTGATAATATTGCTCATAATCCGGCTGTAAAGTATAAATAACATTATGCCGGTCTGTCAATCGGGCACCAACCAGGCTAAAGTCATTTGCCGGTATCATTTTTATTCCGGTGTCATTTTTATCAACGCGATAGCTGCGGTAATAGGTATGCATATTGGGCCTTACAACTACCTCTTGTTCTATTGTTTCCATTTCCAGTTAAGTATTTCGGGCATATCCTTGCCGTTGGCTTTAATATATTGCTTGTGTTTGGTAAGCTTATCTGTTAGGTACTGTTTAAGATAAACGCCTTTGCTGCCCGTTTGCGGCAGGCGGTCAATAACATCCATTACCAGGTGAAAGCGGTCCATTTCGTTAAGTACGGTCATGTCAAAAGATGTGGTGATGGTGCCTTCCTCTTTATAACCCCGCACATGCATATTAGCATTATTGGCGCGGTTATAGGTTAAGCGGTGTACCAGCCATGGGTAGCCATGGAAAGCAAACACCACGGGCTTATCAATGGTGAACAACGCGTCATAATCTTTATCGCTGAGGCCATGCGTATGTTCGGTGCTTTTTTGAAGTTTAAACAGGTCTACAACGTTAACAACCCTTATTTTTAGCTCGGGCAGGTGTTCCCTTAAAATCGATACCGCTGCAAGTGTTTCTAAAGTTGGCACGTCGCCGCTGCAGGCCATTACCACATCCGGTTCGGCTTCCTGGTCGTTGCTGGCAAAATCCCAGATCCCTATGCCGCGGGTACAATGCTCAACCGCCTGTTGCATATTAAGCCATTGCGGTGCGGGGTGTTTACCTGCCACAATAACGTTTACATAATGATAGCTGCGCAGGCAATGATCCATTACCGATAATAGGCAGTTGGCATCGGGCGGTAAATAAACCCGCACAATGTTGGCTTTTTTGTTTACCACATGGTCAATAAAGCCGGGGTCCTGGTGAGTGAAGCCGTTATGGTCCTGCCGCCAAACGGTAGAGGTCAATAAAATATTAAGCGAAGCTATGCGCCTGCGCCAGGGCAGTTCGAGCGTTGTTTTTAACCATTTGGCATGCTGGTTAAACATCGAATCGACAATATGAATAAAGGCTTCGTAACAGTTAAACAGGCCATGCCTTCCGGTAAGCAGATAGCCTTCCAGCCAGCCTTCGCATTGGTGCTCGCTCAGCATTTCCATTACGCTGCCATCTGCTGCAAGGAATTCGTCGTACGGAATTATCGGCGCGTGCCATTGGCGGTTGGTTACCTCAAACACTGCATCCAGCCGGTTTGATACCGTTTCATCCGGGCCAAATATCCTGAAGTTTCGTTTTTCCTGGTTTGCCTTGATCACATCGCGTAAAAAGCGCCCGCTTACGTAAGTATCACCTTCGCCGTTAACGCCGGGGCTTTCCACCGTGGTGGCATAGTCCCTAAAATCGGGCAGTCGCAAATCGCGCAGTAAATTACCGCCATTGGTATGCGGATTGGCACCCATCCGGCGGTCGCCTTTTGGCGCAAGCTCGGCCAGTTCGGGCACCAGTTTGCCCTGTTCGTCAAATAATTCTTCGGGCTGGTAACTTTTCATCCAGTCTTCCAGCATTTGTAAATGTTCGGGCGGTGCCGAGGCGGAAACTGCCAGCGGGATCTGGTGCGAACGGAAGTTGCCTTCAATTTTATGACCATCCACTTCCTTTGGCCCCGTCCAGCCTTTGGGCGACCGTAATACGATCATCGGCCAGCGCGGGCGTTCGGTATTGGGTTGTTCGGCATCATATTTTATTTGTTTAATGCGGTCAACCGCATAGTCAAGCGCGGCGGCCATGTCCTTGTGCATTTGCTCAGGGTCTTCGCCTTCTACAAAAATGGGGTTCCAGCCGTAGCCGCGGAACAGTTGTTCCAACTCTTCGTGGGTGATGCGGGCTAAAACGGTGGGGTTAGAGATCTTATAACCGTTCAGGTGCAGTATGGGCAGTACAGTTCCGTCGGTAAGCGGGTTCAGGAATTTATTGGAATGCCAGGCTGTTGCCAAAGGGCCGGTTTCGGCTTCGCCATCGCCTACAACACAGGCAACCACCAGGTCGGGATTATCCAGCACAGCGCCAAATGAATGGCTTAAGGAATAGCCCAGCTCGCCACCTTCGTGGATAGAGCCCGGTGTTTGCGGCGAAGCGTGGCTGGATATGCCGCCGGGATATGAAAACCGGGTGAACAGTTTCCGCAGGCCGTCTTCATTCTGTGTAATATCAGGATAAACTTCTGTATATGTTCCTTCCAGGTAGGTGCCGGCAACAACAGCCGGCCCGCCATGCCCCGGACCAGAAACATAGATCATATTCAGATCATATTTATTGATGATCCGGTTTAGGTGTGTATAAATAAAGTTTTGCCCCGGTGTAGTGCCCCAATGCCCCAGCAGCATATTTTTTACATGCTCCAGCTTAAGCGGTTCTTTTAACAATGGGTTGTGGTGCAGGTACAATTGACCTACCGATATGTAATTTGCAGCGCGCCAGTAGGCGTGTATTTTTCTTAATAGTTCGGGCGATAATTCAGCCTGTTCTATATCTAAAATTTCGGTTTCCATGGTGAGTTTTGTTTTAAAATAATAGTTTGTGTATGTTGTGCAATCATTGCTTCTTCATTGGTTTTTAGCACCATAACCTTTACCTTGCCTGTTGGTGACGAGATGTTTTCGTTGTGATGGTTGTTCAATTTTTCGTCGATGCGTATGCCTAAAAAATCCAGGTCGCGGCAAATTAATTCCCGGATAACGGCCGAGTGCTCGCCTATGCCGCCGGTAAAAACCAGCAGGTCTAACCCACCCATGGCCGCTGCCAGCGAACCGATGAACTTGCGTGCCTGGTAACAAAATGTGGTAATGGCCGCGCGGGCTTTGGCGTCATGGGCAGCCAGGCCCAGCAATTCCTGCACATCGCTTTTGCCGGCAATGGCCTTTAACCCCGATTGTTTACTAAGTAAAGTATCCAGCTGTGTAGTAGTGAGCCGCCCTTGTTTCAGCAGGAACAGCACAACGCCGGGGTCAAGATCACCGGAACGGGTACCCATTACCAGGCCGCCAATAGGGCTAAGGCCCATGGTAGTTTCTACGCTGATACCATTTTTTACAGCGGCCATGCTGGCGCCATTGCCCAAATGAGCTATAATGATATTTTGTTTATTCACATTAATGCCATCGGCCGCCAGTTTTTGCATAATGTATTGGTACGAAAGGCCATGAAAGCCATAATGCAGCAGGCCTTGTTCCCGGTATTTATCGGGCAGGGGGTAATATTTAGCTTCATCCGGCATATCAGCGTGGAAGGCCGTATCAAAGCAGGCTACCTGTGGCAACTGCGCAAAAGCTTGTTGGAATGCTTTGATAGCTTTTATTTCATCGGGCAGGTGGTTAGGCGCCAGGTAAATATATTGGTGCAGGGTTTTCAGTAAATCGTCTGTTATGAGTTGCGGTGCCCGGTGGTTTGGTCCGCCCTGTACCAACCGGTGCCCTATAGCCAGCAGGTTATTGTTATACCGGCTTTGTTTAATCCAATGGATTACGGCTTTTACTGCTGCATCCAGGTTTTTAAATCCGGCGGGGTGGCCGGGCAGCGCTTGTTCCTGCTTGTTTATCACAAGTTTGCTTGATGCACTGCCAATAGCGTTTACACTGCCGGATAACTCCTGCTGCAGCGAACCTGTATGGTACAAACTAAATTTAAGGCTGGATGAACCGCAATTAATGGTTAACAGAAAAGTATTTAAGGAGACCGCCATACCTGTTTTAATCGTGTAGTTTTAAAATGGACTACAATGCGAAGCTATAGCTTACTACCGGCTCGGGGAATGACGTTCATGACCATAAATAGTGATGTATATCATATCCTTAGGTACAACCCGATGGGTATTAAAATGTTTTGAATTTTCCCGGTGTGTTTGTGATAGAATTTTGTGGTAAATATTAAGGAGGTAGAAGCAGGGCAAACGCATCTAAATACTTAACGGCAATAAGCTGTCATTTAATAATCGCTAACGGAATAAGCTTATGGGGTCGGAGAGATATAAGCATCAAACGATACCTTGTTTTTATTGGCTGATCGTGGTTAAGTGATCCAGGTACCAAAGGGACTTGTATTGACCAGCAACAGGCACAAATATTGGATGCTTCTAAATTGCACGATCAGTATAGTGTTAACCATGTTAAAATATAAAATATTTATTATCAAATACTTATAAAAAATATACCTGAAATGTGTTAAGTTATGTTAACCCAATTAAACGCATTTGCGCTGGCGGTAGAAGTTGTTTTTCCTTACCATAAATAGCAAAACGCCGCCTGGAGTGCAGGCAGTGTTTTGTTTAGTTAGCTGGTTTCCAAATCAATTACGCCCGGAAAACCAGTAAAGGGACCGAAAGGTGGGCAGCCATTTTTTTCGTATGGCTTAAGCTTAAAATATCATCAATAAAACTATAGGGGCCATGGTTCATAGCCAGGATATCTACCTGCCCATGCTCACATAGCCAGGTAAGGCCTTTTTCGGCATTGCTATCCTCCAGCGCACGGTAATAAATGTGGGGATAATCGGCTTTGTTAGATAGTTCGGTGAGCAACTGATCTATCAGCAACTGAAGTGCCGCAGAATGGTGCTTATCGGTATAAACATGGGTCAACAGAATTTCGGCATTAAGGGGCCGGGCTAATGCTATTAGTTCATATATAGATTTCATGTCTTTCCCGATTTTGTTAAAATCAGTAGCGAAAGCGATCTTTTTAACCATCCTTACATCCGCCTCGGGCGGAACGACCAGCAGTGGCTTCTTAGCTGCATCAATGAGGGCGCTGCAATGGTTTGCTAATAAAAATCCGCCCCACCCGCTATTACCATGCCTGCCGATAACAACCAGGCCAACATCGGCAGTTGCGCAGTTTGCGTTCACTACATCAGTAACCCGGCCTGCTTCATTTACATAACCAACTTCGGGCCTGAAGGTGTCTGTTTGGTCAGTAAGTTCAAGATGGGCTTTTAAACGCTGTAATTCAGCGGTACTATCATCTATCAGCAATTCATTTTCTTCTATCGGCCAGCCTGTAAATCCCGCTTGCGGCATTTCTGCCGGTACAATTACTGCATTGCACAGCAATACATTTGCCCTCATTTGTTTAGCCAGGTAATAGCCATATTCGGCTGCATGCCCGGCGTTGTCTGAAAAATCGGTAGGAATTAATAATGTTTTCATTTTTTGCCGTTTAACCGGGAGTAAAATTGGCTAAAGTACCCGGCCAAAAGTATGACGATGGTCACTGCACAAAATGATACGTGCTACAAAATGAAAAGGACAAATGGTTGGAACATAGGCCGCCCAATAACTGTCAAAAATATTGATGGATCGGGGTTATAAAACCTCCATTAAATGAAAACCGAAGGGTTCAATGATCAGGTATCCATCACTATTGGCAATATCGTATTCAATGCCGGTCCAATGGTCGGTTAACTGTGTTGTAATACCCTCATTTAACCCAAAGGCTGCCCATGCAAGATAGCACACTTCATTACTAAAATTGAATACACCGTAAAAGGTTTTGTTTTCATAAGTCCTGGCGTAGCCTGCCACATGAATGTTATAAGGCTTAAACCAATTAAGGTTATTATGATCGGCCACGGCCGGTAATTTTTTGCGGATGGAGATTAACTTTTGAGTGCCCGAAAAAATAATATTTTCAACTGTTCCGGGGGTATTTATCAAATCGTTTTTTTGCCAGTCAATCACCGGGCGGTGCATCCACCGGTTATCATAACTTTTAGCCTCATCGGTTAAATAGGAGTAGTCGTTTGTATAGCCGGCTTCATCACCATAAAAAATCATGGGTATGCCGCCAAGAAAAAAGCTGTGCGCCTGCATCAGTAAAATTTTTTGAATGGCCGTGTTTATTGCACCTGTATCGTTACGTTGTATTGCCTTTTCAAGGCCGCATAATGAAGCCAGCGAACCGCTGATGCGGGCATCGCCCGTTTGGGTGTTAGCCGAAAATAAAGCGCCTGCCGATGGGCTCGATACAAAATTGCCTGTATAATAATCCTGCAAAAACCGGCGATGGCGATAGGGATCGTAGCCCGCCCTCCTGATCATTTCATCATCGTAGCCTAAACCAATATCGTCATGGCACCTGGTATAGGTAATCCATGAGGCGCCGTATGGTTTTTGTTGCAATTGGTTTTGCGCTGCAAGCATTACACGGGTATCGCCGGTGGCCAGCATATCCCACTGTAGCGCCATTTGGGTGGCGTTATAGGCAAAATCACATTCTTTGGCGGCAAACCGGCCACTGCCAAAGTATTTCATAATCTCGGCGGGGGCCACAATGGCTTCACCAAGCAGCGCCATCCCGGGCGATGCTACCAATACGCATTGCTTAATAAGGCGCAACAAGGCATGTGCCTGCGGCAGGTTTTGGCAATTGGTGCCCAATTGCTTCCAGATAAACGCGGGTGCGTCAATCCGCAGAAGATCTACACCCAGGTTGGCATAAAAAAGTACGATATCCAACATCTCCAGGAACACAGCGGGGTTGGTATAATTTAAGTCCCATTGGTAGTGATGAAAAACCGTCATTACCCATTTATTACACTCCGGCACGTAAGTAAAATTCCCGGGCGAGCTTTCCGGGAAAATTTCGGGCATGCTTTGGTCGTATTGATCTGGAATTGCCCTGTCATCATACATGTAAAAATAGTCCTGGTATTTAGGGTCGCCATTTTTTGCCTTTAACGCCCATTCATGCTGGTTGGATGTATGGTTAAGCACAATATCCGTCATGAGGTACATTTGTTTGGTGTCCATCTTCCGTCGCAGCCGTTTTAAATCGGCCAATGATCCAAACCGTTCATCTATCTTTCTGAAATCAGATACCGCGTACCCGCCATCGCTTGCAGTCGGCGGGCTTTCAAACAGGGGCATCAGGTGCAAAAAGTTTACCCCCAGTTTTTCAAAATAGGCCAGCTTATTGCCCAGGTTGGCTAACGTGCCGCAAAACCTATCTACGTAAAGGCTCATGCCGGTAATTTGGTTGCTTAAAAACCAGTTGTCCGTTGCAGCTTTTGCTTCATCTTTATTTTTAAACGCCGCCGGCCTTTTTGAATAGGCTTTGATGATATTTAAGAACAGTTGTTCAAACACAGGTGCAGCGGCCGGGTGGTTGCCGTAGATCTCCTGATAAAGGTCTTGGATGGTATCGGCGCTGGTCATCAGCCGTATGTAAAATGCATTGTCGGTGCCGGCTATATCAAGTTTGTATCGGTTTAAAATACTGTTAACCTGCTGATGTAATTGATGGTTGTACACGATTATAATTTTTATCCAAAAATGGGTTGATAAAAGAAGTTGTCCATATGGTTAATGCCCGGCCCCGGCTGGTACTACCACATCATCTGTAATGGTATCTTTTTTAATGCGTATGGTTGCTGCAGCTGCAATTAATAATAACACCCCTGCAAAAGTGATGGCATTTAAGGGGTTATCGCCCAGGAAATTTTTATAAATAAAGCCAAAGCTAATGGTTTGTAATATCATAGGTATGACAATCATCATGTTGATGATGCCCATATAAACGCCATACCGCTCTTTGGGGATGCTGCCTATTACCATAATGTAAGGTACGCCCATCATGCTGGCCCAGGCTATGCCAAAACCCACCATTGGTGCAAAAAGCAAATTTCTGTCGGTAAGGTGCGGGAATATCAGCAAGGCGGCACCGGCCATCAGCAGACAACCAATATGCACGTACTTGGCGCTGAACTTGTGTGCAAGCCAAACCAAACCAAACGCCGAACAAAAGGTAACTATATTATAAAATCCGTTTACCTTGCCCGCCCATACTACGGCCTGCTCATACAACTCTTTGTTACCATCGGGCGTGGTATGAAATACCGATTTAGCTATACTTAACGATACAAACTGCCAGTAGCAAAACATGGCATACCATTGAAACAGGTACACCAATGCCAGTTTCCACATAGTGCCGGGCATATCTTTAATAGCTGCAAAAATTTCTTTTACCGGTTCAAAAAGGCCTCTCTTCCTGCTCCTTAGTTCGGCCAATTCTGCTTCGGTAGGCGGGATCTCGGGCGTAGTGGTTACCGACCAGATGACCGAAACGATAGAGCATATGGCGCCCACAAAAAACGACCCGAAAACCCAGTAGGGGATACCCGACTGCCCGTCGCTGGTTTTTGTACTGCCCGATATAATGTTTTTAAAAAAACCAAGCGATAAGTTGGCCAGGGTAATACCCAGGCCAGTAAAAAAACTTTGTGTTAAAAAGCCAAAGGCCCGTTGCTTTTCGGGCAGTTTATCGGCTATAAAAGCCCGGTAAGGCTCCATGGCGGTATTATTGGCGGCGTCTAATATCCATAGTAAGCCAACAGCCATCCATAGCGCCCGGCTAAAGGGGAATGCAAAAAGGCAAAGGCTGCAAAAAATGGCTCCTATTAAAAAGAAAGGCTTACGCCGGCCCCAGCGCGGGTGCCATGTCCTGTCGCTCAGTGCACCAATAAGTGGCTGGATGAGCAAACCTGTCATTGGCCCTGCTAAATTGAGCAGCGGCAGGTCTTCGGGCCTGGCGTGCAGAAAGGTATATAGGGGATTTATAGCCGTTTGCTGAAGCCCGAAGCTATACTGGATACCAAAAAAACCGACATTCATGTTTATGATTTGCCAGAAACTTAAACGTGGTTTTAAAACGGACATGGATGGTTGTTAAATTGTGATGAGTTAAGAAAGTATAGCATATTTAAGCTGATTTCACATAACGGCCGGCTTCATCAAATGAAGCTTTAAACAAAGTAACCCCCTCCGTGTCATCGGCAGGCATATTAAGCCTGGCCTTGATGCGCATTTTATAAACGTAGATGGTATTGGCCGAATATTCTAAAATACCGGCTATGGTTTCGCAATCGGTAATGCCCAGTTTCATGAGGGCAAAAATGCGCAGTTCGGTATTTAACTGCCCGATGCGTTTGGGCCATATCTGGTCTTCCTTTTTCAGCATTGCGTTAAATTCCATAACAAAATTGGGGAAGGCTTTTAAAAAGTACTTGTCAAAGTCGCGGCAAAGCGATTTGCGTTCGTATTTAACGTCTATGTCATCAAAACATGGAAGTATATCACGGTAGTTTTTTACAGCTAAGTGGCGTTTTACGCTCCTGTGTAGTTTTTCAAATTTGGTAATATAGTTTGATACCAGGCAAACAAAGTGGCCTATATGATCGGCCTTGCTTTGCCCGTTTTGCTCTATTATTTCATTTAAACTAAGCAAGCGCGATTGCTGCTCTGCTATGATATCCTGCTGAAACTTTATTTGTTTTGATAATGCATAAGCTCTTAGTATACAGGCAGCCGATACCAATACCGATGTTGCCAGGGTTATAGCGAT
This sequence comes from Mucilaginibacter sediminis, assembly GCF_051903035.1. Taxonomy (NCBI): domain Bacteria; kingdom Pseudomonadati; phylum Bacteroidota; class Sphingobacteriia; order Sphingobacteriales; family Sphingobacteriaceae; genus Mucilaginibacter; species Mucilaginibacter sediminis. The sequence continues at coordinate 3,108,852 of NZ_CP170602.1, read as the reverse complement.
GCCGGTATTTATTTGCGGCATATGAAGCATAAACGCAGGAATATCTTTTAAAAAAAAGGCTCCGCTTATCTCTAAAATATGCGTATAGCAAAAAAATACAAAAACGGCGGCAGTATGGTGTATGCTCATCTCTTTGGTAATTTTGACTGACAAAAAAGGAAACCGGGTTATAATTGGTAATACTTTTTAAAAGTAGGCTTTAGCTTTCATGTTTTATACGCATAGCAAACAAAATAAGGTTTGTAATAACCTGCAAACGTTTGCGATAATGTTTGTTGTTGAAAAATAGTTAAGGAAATACCGTTTTAAGCGTTGGCTAAATGGAGTGATAAATTGAATATGGGTGTTGTTTAACAGGATAATAGCAATAAGCGGCACGGTTTAAAAGCAGGCACCTGAATTGAAACAAAAAAATGTACTACTTTTAATAACTGATTACCAACAGCCAATGCTATGCCCGATATAACTTTAAAAAAACTTGCCGAAATGCTTAATTTAAGTATCTCTACAGTTTCGCGGGCGCTAAAAGATCATCCGGATATCTCAAAAGAAACCAGGCAAAAGGTTAAGGAACTTGCTGCCGTTGCCGAATATGAGCCTAATACCTACGCCATTAACCTCAGGACCAACCAAAGCAGGGAATTGGCAGTAATTATACCAACAATAGCCAATGATTTTTACCAGTCGTTCATCAGTTCGCTTGAAGAAGAAGTGCGGTTGTATGGCTACTCGTTGATTATGCTGCAATCCGGCGACGACCCGCTCATTGAGCAACAAAACCTGAAACGGTGCAGGCAGGGGAGAGTGTCGGGCATATTTATCTCGATAACTACCAAAACTACAGATATCGGTAGCTTTCTTAAACAAGGCGACCACCCTATCCCCATTATTTTTTTTGATAAGGTGCCCGTGTTTGAAAATTGTATTAAAATATGTGTTGATGATGTAATGGCAGCAACTATAGCCGCCAAAACATTAATGGCTAAAAGCAAACAAAATATCCTGGGCGTTTTTGGAAATGAAGAGTTATCCATCACCAAAAAAAGGCTAAGCGCTTTTACCGAAACATTGGAGGAGGATAATCCCGGGGCCAGGTTAACCATTCATCATGCAAGTTCAATAAATGAATCTTTTAATGTTGTAATGAAGGCCTTACCCCATCAACAACCAGACGCTATTTTTTGCATGAGCGACGAGGTACTGATAGGGGTAATGAAAGCTATACAAACCCTGCAGTTACGTATACCCGGCGATGTTGGTGTTATAGCTATAAGCGAGGGCCAGGTACCTACATTTTATTACCCGCAAATTACCTTTATTGAAACCAGTGGCTTTAAGCTGGCAAAAAGCGCTTTTGTAAAAATGATGGCCTGCATAGCCGGAAGTACCGGTATGCAGGAAATAAAAATTAACGCTGTCCTTGTAGAAGGTGGTTCGCTTTAATATGCTGCACGGGCAGCACCGCAATATGCCCGTATGGTTTAATTATGTTAATAAAGTAAGCCATAAAGATTGCTCCTTTATATATCTTTGAGATATAAACCCGTAATTTCAATTTCATAGTAGTAAAATAAAAGAAGATCTGTACCGGACGCTGTTTTTATCGTTGCAGCTTACTTGAATATTGTTCTGTGAAGGGCGGGTTAGTTAATGTGTTTAAACCTTTGAATTATATAAGCATGAAGTATTTTTTCTGTTTCTTATTGTTATTAAGTTCTTTATCAACATTTGCATCTGATGCAACAAATAATTTACTTGAAGAATTAAAAACGGAGATTGGAAAAAAAGGTGCTTACGAGCGTATTAAGGAGTCGCGGATTAACAGGCTGAAATTATACAGGGCAAGGCTATCCAAAAATGATTATGATGGGCAGTTTTCTACATTAAACAGTATCTACAGCGAATATAAAGGCTACCAGTTTGATTCGGCATATGTTTATGTGGATAAGATGATAGCCTTAAGTAAACAACGTGGCGATAAGCAAGGCGAATATTACAGCTACGTTAAAATGGCTTTTATCCTGCTGTCATCGGGCATGTTTCACGAAGCTTTTGATTATTTGCATAAGGTTGATGTTAAGGTTTTGGAGACCCCGGCCAAAATTGACTATTATTTTTTTTTGGGCAGGTGTTATTACGATATAGCTAATTATAGTAACGACAAATATTTTACGCCCGGTTACATTACAGCGGGCAATAAATCTATCGATTCGGCCATATCTTTTTGCGGCGATGACTTTGTGAGCCGTAATTATCTGCTGGGTTTGCAAAAGCTGCAGGAACGTAACTACGTTCAGGGCAAAGTTTGGTTTGGTAAGCTGCTCGAAAAAAACATGGTAATAACCATGCACTTAAGGGCAATGGTTTCCTGCTCATTGGGAATGATTTACTTACAGGAAAATCAAAAAGAGGAGGGCATTAACCTGATGATCCAATCGGCCATCGCCGATATCAAATCTTCTACGCGCGAAACCGTTGCCCTTTATACCCTTGCCGACCTTTTATATAAAAAAGGAAATATAAAAGACGCCTATAGTTTTATACAATTGGCCAAAGCAGATGCCGATTTTTATGGAGCAAGGCAACGGAAAATCCAGATAGGATCAATATTGCCAATAATTGCCGCAGCCGAACTCAATAACTCCGAACATCAGAAAAACCGCTTTCTGATCCTATTGATTACGCTAACGGCCCTGGCCTTATTGGTGGTGTTTTTCCTGGTGATGATTGTTAAGCAGCTTAGAAAACTGAAAACTAAGGAAAAGATAATAGAAGGGAAAAATGCACAGCTTAATGATATAAATGGCAAACTCCTTGTAGATGCGAAGATTAAAGAAGAATATATCGGGCAGTTTTTTAAAGCGATATCGGGATATATACTAAAGCTCGAGAACCTCAAGGTATCTATCGAAGCTAAAATCTCGATGAAAAAGTACGATGCCATTACGCAGCTCATCAATAATATAGATATTAAAAAAGAGCGGGAGAATTTATACTATAGTTTTGACCATATTTTTGTGAAAATATTTCCAAACTTTATTAATGTATTTAACAGCCTGTTTGACGAAAAAGATCAGATTTGGCCACAGGAAGATGAGTTATTGAATACCGATTTAAGAATATTTGCGCTTATCAGAATGGGTATTGCTGATAACGATACTATTGCCAAAATATTAGAATATTCTGTGAATACCATCTACGTTTATAAAATGCGTATCAAAGCCAAATCGCTGCACCCCGAACAATTTGAGCAGCGCATCATGAACATCAAACCATTTGACATCAGTTAATTTTTTTAAGCTTTAATAGGTGTTTATGAAGTTTAAAAACTGCTTATCAGGTAATTTAGTACCAAAATTTGTTAAAATAGAGGTAATAAAAACTTTATATTTTTATCAGGGCATTGTTTTTTAAATGCCTGATAATAAGGAATATAAAAAATAAAAACAGCGAAAATGTTTATATAAATTTAAAATTATCCGCGTTTTACCAATCTTGTGTCCTACATCACATTTTTCTACTGCTTTAATAACTAAATTGCATAAGATTTTTAGGTGTAATATTATAAACCATTACATTTTCAGTAACCAGTATTGTTAGTTAGTTCTCAGTGACGCCATTTTGAATTGGTTTTAAACGAGAATTTTTAACGTTTAATTAAGTATTTTTTTCTCAAGATCTCAATTGAAAATACTTAAATATATGCGGGTCGCTAATTTGAAAGGTTATTTTTATCAGCCCAAAAAGTCTAAACCAGTTAATTAAACCAATTCAACTAAATCTCTGTAATTATGCAATTTAAACACTTACTCAAAGTATGTTTCTTTGCCGTAATTTATCTTTTCTCGGTGCCCGTTATGGCCCAGAATAAGATAATTACCGGAAAAGTAACTGACAAGAAAGATGGATCTCCGTTAATAGGGGTATCAGTTAAAACTTCATTAACCTCCCCGGGTGGCGCGATAACCAACACCGAGGGCGAATATCGTATTTCAGTTCCCGGGAACGCTACCGTTTTGGTATTAACCTATGTTGGCTATGTTAGTCAAACTGTTAATATTGATGGCCGCACAACAGTTAATGTTACGATGGATGCTTCCAGTAAAGCATTGAACGAGGTTGTAGTTATAGGATACGGATCGCAAAGAGTAAAGGATGCAACAGGTTCTGTTGCTTCGTTAAGCACTAAGGATTTCAACAAGGGTGTTATTGCAACACCTGAACAATTGTTACAAGGTAGAATTGCCGGTGTACAGGTTACTCCTTCAAGTGGCGAGCCAGGTGCCGGTGCAACTATTAACATCCGTGGCGCAAGTTCTATCCGTTCAAGTAATAATCCGTTATACGTAGTGGATGGTGTTCCTCTTGATAACGGTGGCACAGCAGGTGGTTATGATAGCGGCGCAGGTAGTTCTTCAGCCCGTAACCCTTTAGCCTTTATTAATCCTGCCGATATCGAGAATATCAGTATATTAAAAGATGCATCCTCTGCTGCTATTTATGGTTCGCGCGGTGCAAACGGCGTTATTTTAATTACAACCCGTAAGGGCCGTAAAGGTGCAGGTATTCAATTTGGCGCAAGTACAAGCGTTTCCAATGCGGCAAAACGTTATGACTTGCTTGGCAGGGAAGATTTCCTGACAGCCGTTGCGAGTGTTGGTGCGGACGCTACTTCGGTTGATTACAAAGGCAACACCAACTGGCAAGATCAAATTTTGAGAACAGCTATTTCTCAAAACTATAACATAGCATTTGGCGGGGCTAATAACACAGGTAATTACCGTTTTTCTGCAGGATATGATGATCAGCAAGGTATCGTGAAAAAAACCGATTTAAAGCGTTTTAATGCACGTTTAAATGCTTCTCAATCATTATTTAGCGGCCGTATCAAGTTCGATCTGCAATCGTTGTATTCAAATGTAAAGGATCAGTTTGCGCCTATCACCAATAACGCCGGTTTTAACGGAAGCTTAATAGGTGCTGCTTTGCAAACTAACCCTACTATACCTGTTTATGACGATAAGGGAAGGTATTTTGATATCAACGGATACGATGACCAGGGATTTCCGAAAAATAACAGTTTCAGAAACCCTGTATCAATGCTTAACCAGATAGATGACAGGGACAATATTAACCGTTTTCTTAACAACCTAACGCTTACTGTAAGACTTGTACAGGGCTTAACATATAAGGGAAATATAGGGCTGGATCTTTCCCGTGGTTTAAGAAAAACATTTTATGATCCAACAATAGTTGGTTTTACAGATCAAACCAACATCAGGGATTTTAATGTACCGTCTGCTACCGGTAATGGCCGGGGTATTCTGCAGCATACCGAACTTACCAGTATTATTACCGAACACACGTTAAACTACGAAAAGAAGTTTTCTGATAATAGTAGTTTAACTGCATTGGCCGGTTATTCATATTCAAACTATAAAAACTACAGCCGTAACGATTTTGGCTGGGGAACTGCAACTTCTGGCCAGTTTGTTAAAAACTACAATGATTTCAAAAATCATTTAGCTTACCCGGTTGGTGATAGTAGTAGTTACAGGTTACAATCGTTTTTTGCACGTGTTAACTACTCATATAAAGATAAATATATCTTAACAGGTACACTCAGAAGAGACGGTTCAAGCCGTTTTGGCAACAATCATAAATATGGTAATTTTCCGGCGTTGGCAGCAAAATGGCGTATCAGCAATGAAAGCTTTGCTCCCAAAGGAATATTTGACGATTTAAGTCTTAGGTTGAATTATGGACAAACAGGTAACCAGGAGTTTCCGTCATATGCATCGCTTGCTTTAAGGCAACTTAATTATTACGGTACATCAAGCACGCCGCTAAATGCTGCAAACCCCGATTTGAAATGGGAAACCCAAACAGCATATGGCGCCGGCATAGACTTTAGCATACTTAACGGCAGGATATCTGGTACGGTTGATTATTTTAATAAATCTCAAAAAAACCTCCTTTTCTTACAGGATTTAGCACAGCCAGCTGCCAGTACAAGGTATTGGGTTAATTTGCCAGGTAACGTGCGTAACACAGGTGTAGAAGTAGGTTTGCTTTTGCAAGCTGTTCAGGGTAAAAAATTCAGCTGGGATATTAATTATAACATGACGTTTGTTAAAAACCGCATCGAAAACTTTGGTAACCGCAACGTAATAACCGGTAACATAGATGGCCAGGGCTTATCCGGTGCATATGCACAGTTTTTCGGAAACGGATATCCGTTGTATGAGTTTAACGTATCTCAATATAATGGCTTGGACGCTAATGGATTTGGTATCTATCCAAATGGTATTGATGCGGCAACACCTCATGGTAGCCCGCTTCCAACCTTCCTTGCTGGTATCAATAACACTTTTACATATGGTAACTGGATGCTAAGTTTCTTCCTGAATGCACAAACAGGCTTTTATATTTACAATAACACAGCCAACGCATTCTTTTACAAAGGTAACCTTGTTAGCGGCCGTAACGTGACAAAAGCAGTTGCTTCAACCAATGAAAATCCTTTAAACTCTGGCGAAGTATCATCACGCTTCCTGGAAAAAGGCGATTTTTTAAGAATGAGCAACGCTTCCCTGGGTTACACATTCCCGGTTAAGCGAATGGCAATCAAATCACTGCGTGTTGCAGTCACCGGCCAAAATCTTTTCCTGATAACCGGTTATAGTGGCCTTGACCCGGAAATTAATACCAATAAGGAACGAAATGGTGTGCCTTCAAGAGGGATAGATTATACTTCTTATCCAAGCGCACGCACATTTACATTAAGTTTAAATGCAAGTTTTTAATATAAATTAGTATGAAAAAAATTACATCAATAGCAGTTACCTGTAGTCTCCTACTTTTGAGCACTATGGGCTGCAAAAAGTTAGACGAGACCGTTTACGGTTCCAAGTCTATTGACAATGGCGGAGCGGCAAGCGCTGCCGATCTTAACGGCGTTTATTCACAATTATTCGGACAATCAGATCAGGCAAATACTTATGCTCTACAAGAGCATCCTACAGACGAAATGATGGGGCCGACACGTGGTACCGATTGGGGAGACTTTGGTACGTGGCGCAAACTTCACACGCATACCTGGACACCATCGCACAACCAGGTTAATGATACCTGGGACCAATTAAATATCGGTGTGTTTCGTGCTACGCAGGTTATTTCAAGAGCAACTACAGACCAGATTAAGGCTGAAGCCAGCTTTTTGCGTGCATACTTTATGTTCCAGATAGTTGACTTGTATGGCCAGGCCCCTTTTCGCGATCCCAATGCTTCAAACTCGTCTATTCCTAAAGTTTACAGCCGCTCAGAAGCTACCGCATTTATTATAGCCGACCTGGAGTTTGCGGAATCAAAATTAGGTGCGTCTGCCAATATCGGCATTGCCAGCAAAGCCGCAGCAGAGGCGCTTTTAGCCAAAGTTTATTTAAATAAAGCTGTTTATACAGCAACTACAGTTGGCGGGCCCTTTACGTTTGCAAAAGCCGATATGGATAAAGTTATTGAGTATGCAAACAAAGTTACTGCTGCTGGTTATTCTTTGGAACCGGCCGGCAAATACTTCCAGGACTTTGCCTGGGATAACACTACTCAATCGCATGAAAACATCTTTGGTATCTATAATACAGTAGATAAAGTACAAGGCTCGGCCAAAAATCGTTGGAAGATGGGCTTGCATTACAACCAAACACCAGATGGATGGAATGGCTTTACTACGCTGGCCGATTTTTACAAATCATTTGAAGCTACAGACGAGCGTAGAGGTGTTGATTATCCGGGACTTACCGACAAAGTTGGTTTGAGAGCAGGGTTTGCTGTTGGTCAGCAATATGGCCCTAAGGGTGTAGCTTTAAAGCAACGCGGTGGAAAACCACTTGTTTTTACTCCCGATGTAAATCTAAATTATTCAACAGAAGCACAAGGTATCAGGGTATTCAAATATTTTCCGCACCCGAATGCTGACGGAACAGTTACCGACAGCGGCGAAGATAATGACTATGTAATATTACGTTACGCCGATGTTATGCTTGAGAAAGCAGAAGCCATTATGCGTGGTGGTACCGATCCAAGCGGGCAAACTGCACTGGCTATCGTAAACGCTATTCGCGTACCGCGCGGAGCTACTCCATTGGCAAGTGTTGATGCTGCAGCTATGCTGGCCGAACGTGGCCGCGAACTTTATTACGAAGGTTGGAGAAGGAATGACCTGATCCGTTTTGAAAAATTCAATGATCCGGTTGATCAGCGTCCGTTAAAGACAGATAAATCAAAAACTTTGTACCCTATCCCTCAGCGTGCTGTGGATACCAACCCTAATCTTAAACAAAATCCAGGTTATTAATATATTGGGGTTTATTTGATTTATAACAGAACGTAGCGGAAATTTTCCGCTACGTTTGTTTTTTGCTGATGATATGATGCTATTTAAAAAGTGGTCTTTTGTTTTTGCAGGAGTTGTGTTATTATGGAGTTGTAACGGTGGCCAAAAAAGCACGTTGTTTTCATTACAACCCAACGATGAAACAGGCATAACTTTTATTAACCAGTTAACCGATCAGGACCGCACCAACGTATTTAGCTACCGCAACTATTATAACGGCGGCGGCGTTGCCATTGGCGATGTTAATAACGATGGGCTTAATGATGTTTACCTTACTTCAAATACCGGGGGTAACCAGCTTTTTATAAATAAAGGCAACTGGAAATTTGAAAACGTTACAGCCAAAGCAGGTGTAAAAGGCACCAAATACTGGAGCACCGGCGCAACCATGGTTGATATTAATGGCGATGGCTGGCTGGATATTTATGTTTGCCACAGCGGCAACGCCCGTGGTAAAGAAAAAGGGAACGAATTATTTATTAACCAGCACAATGGCACGTTTAAAGAGGAGGCCGAAAAATATGGCCTGGTAGATAATGGTTTATCAACCCAGGCCATATTTTTTGACTATGATAACGATGGCGACCTGGATTGCTTTGTGTTGAATAACTCGTTCAGGCCAATTGGCTCTTTTGATTTTAGCAAAAACCTGCGCGAGGTGGTTGACCCCTTGGGCGGCGCTCGTTTGTACCGTAATGATGGCGGCCATTTTACCAATGTAACGCAACAGGCAGGCATTTTTTCAAGCGATATAGGTTTTGGGCTTGGGATATCTGTGGCCGATGTTAACCAGGATGGTTACCCGGATATTTATGTATCAAACGATTTTTTTGAACGCGATTACCTCTACATTAATCAAAAAAACGGAACTTTTAAAGAGGATATCCAGAGTGAGACGGGGCACCTGAGCCTGGCCTCGATGGGATCGGACATTGCCGATATCAATAATGATGGGCAGTATGATATTTTCACTACCGAAATGCTGCCCGAAGGCGATAAGCGCCTCAAAAAAATGACCTCGTTTGAATCGTACGATGTGATTAAGGCTAAACAGCACGATGGCTATTATAATCAGTACATGCAAAATTGCCTGCAGGTAAATAATGGTGATGGAACGTTTTCCGAAACTGCTTTTTACTCAGGCATAGCCGCTACCGATTGGAGCTGGGGCGCGCTGATGTTTGATATGGATAACGACGGTTGGAAAGATATTTTTATCTCCAACGGAATTTATAAAGACCTTACCGACCAGGATTATATCGAATTTTTGGGCAACCGCGATAATATGGCCAAGATAGCCGAAGGTCGTAAAAAGTTTGATTTTAAGGATTTTACAGATAAAATGGTATCAACGCCTTTGTCAAATTACGCCTACCTCAATAACCACAACCTCACATTCAGCAATAAGGCAGCCGATTTTGGTTTGGATAAGCCTTCCTTCAGCAACGGCGCCGCCTATGCCGATCTGGATAACGATGGTGATAATGACCTGGTGGTTAATAACGTAAATATGCCCGTATACGTTTATAAAAGTAATGCCGAAAAATATGGCAATCATCGTATTCAACTAAAACTAAAAGGCACCGGGTTAAATACCTTTGGCGTAGGTACAACCATCAAAGCCTTTATGAAAGGCAGCGCGCTTATTTATTACAACCAGCCTACCCGTGGTTTTCAAAGCTGCACATCGCCCAATTTGCTTACTATTGGTATAGGTAAGTATAAACAGGTCGATTCGCTCCAGGTAATCTGGCCGGGCGGTAAATACCAGCTCGTTAAAAATCTTAAAGGCGATAGCGTTTATACATGCAAACAAGTCAACGCAAATTTGAATTATAACTGGAACAAGCCGATAATTAAATCATTATTTGCCGATGTAACCAAAGCTGTGTTTGATAGCATCCCCAAACACAAGGAAGATGACTTTATCGATTTTGATAACGAGCGGCTAATGCTGCAAATGCTGTCAACCGAAAACCCTTACATGGCAAGCGCCGATGTAAATGGCGATGGCTTAACTGATTTTTATTTTGGCAGTTCCAAAAACGGGGCGGCGGCCATCTACATACAACAAAAAAACGGCAGTTTTAAACAAACCATCCCCGATGATTTAGCTAAACAAAACTACCTTGAAAATGCTGGTGCCGTATTTGCCGATTTTGACGGCGATGGCGACCAGGATCTCATCATTGGGGTAGGGGGCAATGCCGATGAAGCAGGTACACCTGTATATTTCCCCCGGTTTTATGAAAACGATGGCAAAGGAAACTTCCATCGTGATGCAAGCCGTACATTACATGCAGCGGTTAATGCTTCGATGATCGTATCGGCAGATTATGATGGCGATGGCCACCCCGATTTATTTATTGGTGGCAGGAGTGTGCCCGGGCTTTACGGCTGTTCACCACAATCATATGTTTTTCATAATGATGGTAATGGCCATTTCACCGATGTATCTGCTTCGGTATTAGGCAAGGATACCAAACTGGGCATGGTTACATCGGCCAAATGGGCCGACCTGGATAAAGATGGTTACCCCGATTTAATTGTAGCCGGTGACTGGATGGGCATCCGCATTTTCAGGAACAACAAAGGTAAATTTACTGAAGATACGCAACTGGCAAATTACAAAGGTTGGTGGAGCAGCCTGGAAGTAGCCGATGTGGATGGTGATGGCCACTTGGATATTATTGGCGGCAACATCGGGTTAAACTCCAAATTCAGGGCATCGTTTACCGAGCCGATGAAGATTTATATTAAAGATTTTGATAACAATGGCACAAAAGAATGCGTAACATCCATGTACCGCAGCGATGATATCAGCTATGTTTTTCATATGAAGCCCGATTTGGTTGGGCAACTGCCGATATTGAAAAAACGCTTCCTGCAATATGTTGATTATGCCGGTAAACCTTTTAATGAAGTATTTACCCCCGAGATGCTGGAAGGTGCCGAAACCCACGAGATGAACTTTTTAGCATCGGCCGTATTTTTAAATAACGGCAAAAAATTTACCTGTAAATTGCTGCCTGCCGACGCACAGTTATCCATGGTGAACACCATTTTGTGCGATGATATGGGTAGCGCCGGTAACACTAAAATAATTTTAGCCGGCAATTTTTATGGCTTTAAGCCCGAGATAGGCCGGCTTGATGCCAACCGCGGCCTGGTTTATCAATATAACAAAAATGGCTTTACCTATCTGCCTCCGGTAAAAACAGGGTTTGATTTACGTGGACAGGTGCGGTCGTCGCTGGTTATCGAAAATTCATCGGGAGGCAAATACTACTTGTTTGGCATCAATGACGAACCTTTAAAAGCTTATAAACTCCGTTAATATTCAAAATGTTGTTTTACAAAATATACAGATCATTGCCGGCGAAGTTTTTGTTGTGGAGCTGTTTTATTGTGACGGTTTTCTTATCGGCCTGCAAACCTAAAAAGGCGGGCGAGGGCGTTTTTAAGTTATTACCTGCTAATGAAACCGGGTTGAATTTTGTAAACAAAAATATCGTTTCCGATTCTGTTAACATTCTCGATTACCTGTATTTCTACAACGGCGCGGGTGTAGCTGCTGCCGATTTTAATAACGATGGCCTGCAGGATTTGTATTTTGTATCTAACCAGGGCTCCAATAAACTTTACCTTAACAAAGGGAAATTAAAGTTTCAGGATATTACCGCCAAAGCGGGCGTAGCGGGTACAGGTAACTGGAAAACCGGCGTAACAGTTGTTGATATCAATGGCGATGGGCTTAAAGATATTTATGTATCGGTAGTATCGGGCTATAAAGGCTTTAAAGGTAAAAATCAGCTTTACATTAACAACGGCGATTTGACGTTTACCGAATCTGCCGCCAAATACGGGCTCGATTTTGCGGGCTTCTCCACCCAGGTTTCTTTTTTTGATTATGATAAAGATGGCGATCTGGATATGTTCCTGCTTACTTCATCGGTACATAGCAACGATACCTATGGCGATTCTACCCTAAGGTTTAAGTACAGCCACGATGCAGGCGACCATCTTTTCAGGAACGATAGCGGCCACTTTACCGATGTTACTGCCAAATCGGGCATTTACAGCGCCCCGATAGGCTATGGCCTTGGCCTTAGTATTGGCGATTTGAACAATGATGGCTGGGACGATATTTATGTTAGCAACGATTTTTTTGAACAGGATTATTACTATATCAACCAGCACGATGGCACTTTTAAGGAACAGCTAAAAAGTGCTTTTGGCCATACCAGCCTCTTCTCGATGGGGAATACCATCAGCGATATCAATAAGGACGGCCACCTGGACGTGCTCACCACCGATATGTTGCCCGAGGATTTGAAAGCGCTGCGGTCGACCATAAATGACGAGCCGCTGGATATTTACAACCAGGAAGTTAATGCCGGTTATTACTATCAGTATTCAAAAAATTGCCTGCAGCTTAATGTTGGTAACGGCAACAAATTTGTTGATATGAGCTTATACAGTGGGGTATCGGCTACCGATTGGACGTGGTCGCCCCTGGTGCAGGATTTTGATATGGATGGCCGCAAGGATATGTTTTTTAGCAACGGAATAAAAAAACGCCTTAACGATATGGATTACCTGAAATACCTGGGCAATCCTGAAGTGATGCAGGAATACAAAACCAGCCGGGTATTTGATAAGGATAAAATTAATATGATGCCTGATGGTGCAGTGCACAACTTTTTTTACCACGGTGATGACCTGCTAAAATTCACCGATGCATCTTTTAACAACGATATGCAAAAGCCCTCTATCTCGGCGGGCTCGGTAGCCGTCGATCTGGATAATGACGGCGACCTGGAGATTGTAACCAACAACATGGATGAGCAGGCTTACATTTACAATAATACCACCATGGAAGGTAGGGGGAAAGATAACCCGGCATATTTGAAATATGCTGTTAAATATACCAAAGCTAATCCGGATGGTATTGGTACCAGGTTTTTCCTGAAATCGGGTAAGCAACTGGACCACCAGGAAATTCAAACCAGTAATGCTTATGCGAGCAACCTGAGCAGCGAGTTGCTTTTTACCTTTCTGCCGGGCGATAAGCCGCAGGAAATGTTGGTAATATGGCCGGATAACAGCTGGCAGTTGATAAGGGATTTTAAGCCGGGCACTAAAACAGTAATAAAATTTGACAGCGACCAAACGCAATCAACCGGCGACGTGTCGTCGGTTATAAATACATTTATCAGTAATAAGCAGCCCTTTGATTATACGCCGGTTCAGGCGAAGTTATTGGCAAGGTTAAAGCCTTTTGATACGCCCGATTTTAATTACTATTCATTGTTGCCGCATACTTATTTGCCGCATACACCTGCGGTTGCCGTGGCCGATGTTAATGGCGATGGTATTGATGATATTTACGTGGGCGGCTTTGCCGGCGAAGAAAAATACCTGCTGGCTGGCGACAAAAGCGGCGGCTACAACAAAGTAGCGGTACCTGAATTTAACCAGGTTAAAGATTACGGCGATGGACAGGCTGTTTGGGCCGATGTTAATAATGATGGCAAACCCGATTTACTGGTGATTAGCACCAATCACCCCTTACAGGAAAGTGATAAGTTGCTGCCGCCACGTTTGTACATTAACAAAGGAAATTTCCGGTTCGAGTATAAGGCATTACCCAAAATAGTTAATCAAACTGCTAAAATAGCCGTGTTTGATTTTAATGGAGATGGACGGAATGATGTTTTATTAACGGGCAGCATTTCTTATACCAACTATACCGCACCGCGCCCGTCGACCATTTTGATTAACAAGGGTAATGGAAATTTCGAGGTGAGTCATGATAAACAGTACAATGATATTACTGCCATTCAGTACGTAACGGATATAGTTACAGCCGATATTGACCACAATGGTAAACCCGATTTGGTAATCACCGCCGAGTGGCAACCCATACAGCTATTTTTGAATGATGGCAAAAAGCTGAGTAAATTTTCATCACCGGTGCTGGAAGCCCAAAAGGGCTGGTGGCAATCGGTAATGGTGGCCGATGTGGATGGCGATGGCAAAGTCGACCTGGTAGCAGGTAATTGGGGAACCAACAATAAATACAATGTATCGGCAGAACAGCCCTTGTATGCTTACAATAGCGATTTGGATAAAGATGGTAAAAACGATTTGATACTATCCTATTGTGTAAAAGGACAATACTATCCATTTCGCCCTAAAAACGATTTGGAGCAGGAGCTGCCTTATCTGAAAAAGGAATGGCTGAGCTACCAAAAAATGGCCGATAAAACCACCGCCGAAATATTTAAAGATAAACTGGATGAAGAAAACCGTTTAACCGCCAATCAGTTCAGCAGTATTTTTGTGAGCGATGTGCTGCATGCCACCAAATTTGAGCCCTTGCCTTATCAATACCAGCAGGCGCCCATTCGGTCAATTATGCGTGCGAATAATAAAGCCGGGGATTTGCTGTTGAATGGCAACTTTTGGGGCGTGGTACCTTACGAAGGTAAGTACGATGCGTTAGGCCTGGTTGGTCTGCACTATGATAAAAATCAAAAACAGTTTTCGGCACCCGGCTATATGGTGAACGCGGCCTTTAATTTCCAGGAGCTCCCGTTCATCAGTACTATAAAAAGGGCCACGTCTACCAATTACCTCATCGTCACTTATGATGGCAGGCTGATATTGGTTACTCAATAATTATCCTTTAAAATATGGGGTAGTATATTTTGGTAACCCATTTAGCAGTGTCCTTTTCAAGGTACCTATCGGTCACCATCGATTCAAAAGGCATGGCAGGAGCTACCAGTTTATGATCTTTCATGTACATTCTTACTTCTTCAAAGGCATCGTTTACCGTATTGGGGCCGCCCTTTACATCGGCTATCAGTAAGTTGCCACCCATTACCAGGTTGTTGATAATCGATCCTTTGCCCGGCGTTATTTTTTTATCAATGGGGATAGCATAGCTAACCTGGTATTCTTTACTGCCCACCTGGGTGATATTCAACATCGGGAAATTTGTCATTTTGGCCCCTTTGGCTATAGCTTCCTTTTTCAGGTTTTCGATACTGCTATAGATGCTTTGCATGTCGGGGTAGGTGGCTGTGCTTGCAGTTTTGGTTAGTAAAAATGGATCTGTTACTTTATTTATGTAAATTTTATAACCGTAGGCATTTTTCTGATCTTCTAAAAATGTTTTGAAGCGGGCTAAAACCTGCCCGGTTTTATTTTGCAGGTCGCGCGCGGCAAAATATTCTGTTACCCGTTGTGCCGGGTTCATGCTGCTTTGTTTTTTGCCCACCAAAGTTACTTTTGCCGAAAAATCTCCCGCTAAATAATTAATATCAGCATTAATTTTAAAACTGCCCTGCTGCAAATCCAAATTTACACCGCCGTTGGTGGTTTTATTGATGGTGAGCTGTACCCCATCATAAGCAAACTGGTTTTCATTGATTTTTGTGCCAGGCCACCATTTGTCCCAACGTTGTTGATGGGTAAGGAATTTGGCCACTACGCCATCCGATGTTTCAATGGTTAACTGGTTGTTGATAGTCAGGTTAGATGGGATAAGCAAATATATGGCTGCTGTGATAACTACAACAGCGGCAAAAATTATCAGTACGGTTTTCTTCATTTGGGTTATAAAGGGGCGTCCAAATTTAAAGATAAAGGACCAATGCGCGGCATTCGAAACGCAAATAAGCGATGGTATACCCAAATAAAAAGCAGGCAAATATTTTTTCCTATGATCTGAACGCCACAGGGGTAAACGATGTTTGTTTTTTAAAGTATTTAGAAAAATGTGCAGGGTCATCATAACCCAGTGCATAGGCAATTTCGCTTACGCTCCAATGGGTTTGTTTCAACAATATTTTAGCCTCCTGTATTATCCTGTTACCAATAATTTCGGTTGTGGTACTGCCTGTAACCTCTTTTAGTACCTTGTTCAGGTGATTAACATGCACAGCCAGGCGGTCGGCATAATCTTTGGCGGTTCGTAAACCAAGTTTTTGGTGTGGCGGCTCAAGCGGGAATTGCCGTTCCAGCAATTCGATAAACAAGGAAGATATCCTTTCGGATGCGTTTTGCGCGGTACTCATGGCCAACATGGGCTGTAGTTTTTGCCCGTAATGAATAAGTTCTAAAACCAGGGTACGTAAAAGGTCATATTTATATTGGTAATCGGCATCAAGCTCCCGCTGCATTTTCCTGAAAATGTATTCAATTTCGTTTATCTCTGTCTCGGAAACCTGGAAGACCGGTACCTGCCCCGGTTGAAATATGGGCAATTCATCCAACAATACGGCTGATTTGCCTGGCGAAAGAAAATCGGACGTGAAAATGCAAAACATACCGGTTTGGTTGCCGTCTTCGGGCAGCCAGCGATAGGGGATTTTTGGTGTGGCAAACAGCAGGGCGTTTTTCTGTATATCTATTACCTTATCGGCATACTCGGCCTTGCTTTTGCCTCTTAACCAGCTAATTTTGTAGTATGCCCTGCGGCTGTAAGGCATTATTCTTTCTCCGGTCGCTTTATCAAACAACTTTTCGGCTTCAAATACATTGAAATGGCCAAGCTCTTTACTCGTCCCACCGTGAAACGGCGCGCCGTTCCGGTGGTAAAAATCTTCGAGGGATGTAGTGGTAATCATGCTGCTTTCCGAAATTTAAAGTTAGCAATTAATGCATTGTTATCGGCAATTGCCATTATCGGCAGGTAAAAGCAGGGTACACTATTCAATCAGGTACTACCTGCTTTTTCATTGAGTTTTATTATACCAGCATGCCGCCCGAAGCTTCAATACGCTGCCCGTTTACCCACCGCGCATCTTCGGTACATAAAAAGGCCACTACGCCGCCAATATCTTCGGCCACAGCCGGCCGGCCTAATGCCGTTACCGAACTTACTTGTTTTTGTGTTTCTTCACTTGCCCGGAAATGCCCTCCGCCAAAATCTGTCATTACCGCGCCGGGTGCCACAGTGTTGGCCCTGATACCTCTTGAACCTAACTCTTTGGCAAGGTAACGGGTAAATACTTCAACCGCGCCTTTCATAGCAGCGTAAACCGACGATCGTGGAAAAGATACCCTGGTTAAACCGCTGGATATGTTAACAATGCCCCCGCCGTCATTCATCAGTGGGATTAAGCCTTGCGTTAAAAAAAAAACGCCTTTAAAATGAATGTTTAGCAGCTCATCAAAAAACTCGTCGGTAACCTCTTCAATCAATTTATATCCCCCGATGCCGGCATTATTAATCAAAAAATCAATGCGGTTTGCACCAAAAGTATTGGTTAAAATATCTTTAACCTGATCAGTAAAAGCGGCAAAGCTTTTAATGTCGCCGGCATTGAGTTGTAGCGTTGCCGCTTTTCTGCCGCTTTGTTGAATTTGGTTAACCACATCTTGCGCCTCTGCCAGTTTGCTGTTGTAGGTAAGTATCACATCAATACCCTTTTCGGCAAGCCGAAGCGCCATATCTTTACCTAAGCCCCGGCTGCCACCGGTTACTAAGGCTATTTTATTTTTACTCTCCATTTTGATAATTTTTATGACACAAAATTGCCATTATTAGCATTGCAATCGTTTGTAATAATCAATCCGTTACTTGTACAATTCAAATGATATTGATGCTGCAGCTTTGTAATGGTTAATTAAATTTGGGTAGCTTAAATTCCAGCAAAAAATCACATAAAAACCCCCTTTTTTATAGCGTAGTATAGCATATAAAAGCCTATATTAGCTGTCAATCAATGCAAAAAACAGCAGGATTATCCTCTTTGTCCGGCTTGTTTTTTAACCTATTTTATAATTTATGAGATCCTTTCTAATTTGTATTGCGGGCGGGCTATTTTTACTCTCCTCCTGCAAAAAGCCCGAGTACCAAAAAACAATGCACGATCCTGAACTGTACCGTGTTACCGTAAAGAAATTAAACGATATTGTGCTGGAGAACAACTTTCCGCCGGTTACTGCTTCACGTAATTATGTGTATGCCAATATCGCAGCCTACCAGGTTATCGCGGCCGGCGATCCGGCGCATTTCAGGTCGCTGTCCGGCCAAATCAAACATTTGCCGCCAACACCAAAGCCCTCAAAAGATACCACAGTTGATTACCAGTTTGCATCGCTGCTGGCATTTTGCTTTGTGGGTAATGCGGTAACGTTTCCGGAAGGCAGCATGGACCAGTATGTAGATGGGCTTAAACAAAAAGCAAAAGATGCCGGCATGCCCGACGATTTGTTTGAAGGATCGGTAAATTATGCCAATAAAGTGGCCAAATCTATCATGAAGTGGAGCAAAGGCGATAATTATTTAAAAACCCGGTCGGCAAGTAAATTTACGGTAAAACAGCAGGATGGCCGCTGGATCCCGACGCCGCCTA
Source organism: Mucilaginibacter sediminis (assembly GCF_051903035.1). Classification (NCBI taxonomy): domain Bacteria; kingdom Pseudomonadati; phylum Bacteroidota; class Sphingobacteriia; order Sphingobacteriales; family Sphingobacteriaceae; genus Mucilaginibacter; species Mucilaginibacter sediminis. Next base: position 3,090,084 of record NZ_CP170602.1, on the reverse strand, counting down.
TGTATGCCCAGGCACTGGAAGCACACTGGGGCGAGATAAGGCCAATGGTTTTGGATTCTGCGTCGCAATTAATCCCGCCGGATCCCCCGGCTTTTGACGTTAAAAACAAAAACGGAAGGTTTTACCTGCAGGCGCTTGAAGTAAAAAATATTGTTGACAGCCTTACCACCGAACAAAAACACCAGGCCGATTTTTGGGACGACAACGCATTTAAGCTGAACGTAGTGGGCCATGCCTCATTTGCCACCAAAAAGTTTTCGCCGGGAGGCCACTGGATGAATATTACCGGAACAGTTACCCGTGCCAAAAAGCTTGATTTTAATACCACAGTGAGTGTTTACACCGAAACTGCCATTGCTTTATTTGATGGTTTTATCAATTGCTGGTATTTAAAATACCGCTCAAACTACGTACGCCCCGAAACTATTATCACCAAATACATTAATGCTGATTGGCGGCCGTATATCCAAACCCCACCTTTTCCCGAATACAGCAGCGGGCACGCGGTAATATCATCGGCAGCCGCAGAGGTACTGACCAGCAAGTTTGGCGATAATTTTGCCTATACCGATTCGTCGGAGATGGAATTTGGGATAGCGCCGCTCTCCTTCAAGTCATTCAGGGAAGCCGCAAAGTCAGCAGCCATGTCTCGGGTGTTAGGTGGCATCCACTTTAAAAACGCCTGTGTTGTGGGCAATGAACAAGGTGCCGAAATTGGGCAGCTGGTGGTAAAAAAACTGCAATTAAAAAAATAATATATACGATATCGATGATGAATAAGCTATCAAAATGGCTCATGTTGCTGGCCTTTGTTGTTCCTGTTGCAGCAAATGCCCAGGGTGCCGACCCATGGACGGTTAAAGCAGACAAAATAGACCCGGCGAATTATTACGGCATCACCGTTGCCAACGGGATGATAGGTATTGTATCGGCACCTGAGCCTTTTAAGGTGAAAAATGTGGTGCTTGCAGGGGCATATGACCTGTACGGCAGGGGTAGGGTGAGCAATTTTTTAAACAGTTTTAACCTGCTGAACATGTACCTGGAGATTGATGGCCGCCGTATTGATGCCAAAAATATCAGCAATTTTAAGCAGGAATTGGATATGCAGCACGCCGCCTTTACCACCACGTTTGATTATGGTGATAAAGCAACCATCAAATATACTTACTATTCCCTGCGCCAACTGCCTTTTACCGTATTGATGGACGTAGCCGTTATAGCCAAAAAGGCCATCAATATTACATCGGCCAGCGTAATGGAGGCGCCGGATGCCTTAAAGGAAGTTCAAAACTATTATAACGAGATTGACAGGCCGCATGTAACCATCAGCCTGTTAACATCTACAGCAAAAAGCCCCACGGGCAAAATGCAGCTATGCGCGTCCACTTCGTTTTTATTTAACGAGCCCCATGGCCAGGAGCCACGGATTATCCACGAAATGTGGGATAATAACATGCACCTAATGAAATTTAGCAAAGCCGTTGCCGCCGGCGAAACTTATAAATACGCGGTTACGGGCTCATCCATAACGTCGGCACACCATGCTGATCCCTTAAACGAGGCCGAACGCCTCACTATTTTTGCCAAACTGGAAGGCCGCGACCGCCTGATCAAATTCCATAACAAAGCCTGGGATGATCTGTGGGCCAGCGATATCCAGATTGAAGGCGATGCGCAGGCGCAGCAGGATGTACATAGCATGCTTTATCATTTGTATTCGTTTTCGCGTGCAGGTACTGCTTACTCGCCGTCGCCCATGGGGCTTTCGGGTTTAGGTTATAACGGCCACATTTTTTGGGATTGCGATATCTGGATGTACCCAGCCATGTTAGTGCTGCACCCCGAAATTGCCAAATCTATGGTTGAATATCGTTTTGAACGGCTGGACGCCGCCCGTAAAAATGCTTTTTCGCATGGTTATAAAGGGGCTATGTTCCCCTGGGAAAGTGCTGATAGCGGGGTAGAGGAAACCCCCGTTTGGGCCTTGAGTGGGCCGTTTGAGCACCATATTACTGCCGATGTTGCCCTGGCTGCCTGGAATTACTATTGCGTAACCCAGGACAAACAATGGCTGCGCGAAAAAGGCTGGCCCATACTATCGGCCACCGCTGATTTTTGGTCGAGCCGGGTTGAACGTAACGGCCCCGGGCGTTATGATATCAAAAACGTAGTGGCCGCCGATGAGTGGGCCGAAAATATTGATAACAATGCCTTTACCAATGCTGCCGCCATTGCCAACCTGCAAAACGCTGCCGCCGCTGCCAAAATATTGGGCGAAAAAGCGGATGCCGACTGGCAGCTGGTAGCGCAAAATATCCCCATCCTGAAAATGGACAACGGCGTAACGCGTGAACATGCCACCTACAATGGCGAAGGTATTAAGCAGGCAGATGTAAACCTGCTGGCCTATCCGCTAAAAACAATTACCGATGCCGGCCAGATTAAAAAAGACCTGGAATACTACGAAACCCGTGTACCCAACGAAGGAACCCCGGCCATGACCCAGGCAGTTTTTGCCCTGCTATACGCCCGCCTGGGTAACGGTGATAAAGCATATCATTTTTTTAAGGATGCTTACGAGCCAAACCTTAACCCGCCATTCCGCGTAATTGCGGAAACCAAGGGAGGTACCAATCCCTATTTTGCAACAGGCGCTGGTGGTATTATCCAAAGCTTACTCATGGGTTTTGGCGGGTTGGATATAATCCCCACAGGTATTACACAGGTTAAAAGCAAGCTGCCATCCAATTGGAAATCGCTAAAGATAACCGGCGTTGGCATTAACAAAGCGACTTATATAATAAAGTAAAAGACAACTTTAGATGCAAAAATTAGCAGACTTACGAAGTTTTTTAAACTTCGTAAGTCTTTTGTCGCTTTGTAATTGTTCTCATAATCAATTTCTCTCTCGCGGGGTTAGCATAGCGTAACCCGTGAGTAAATCTGGAGTAAGCTTCCAGCTTACGTTTACCAAATTGTAAATACACTTAATTTGAACGCGGTGCAGCTAAAAGCTGCGGCCAGATTGTGTCACGAGTTGAAACCTCGCGACTGACGAATAATATATACAATTATCAATTCTGATTTTCCGGCAAATCTTTGCTTTCATGTTCGGTATCAATATGGTACCGGTTAATCAGGTGCAGCAGCACGCCGTTGGTCCAGCCGAAGCCATCCTGCAGGGGATACTCGCCGCCGCCCGCGGTAAGTTTGGTGTCAACTACATTATATTTTTCCAATAGCTTTCCGGTCTGCTTAAACACCCTGATGTTTAGCCTTAACCATCGTGTGGCAATTTCTTTGGCCAGGATGTTGTAGTGGTAGTTTTCCAGACCATCAATGGCCATGTACTGTAATGGCGCCCAGCCATTTGGGGCATCCCATTGCTGGCCAGAAAAGTTAAGGGTGGTAACCAATCCACCAGCTTTCAGGAAGTTGTTCTTTAATCCTTCGGCAACCAGGCGGGCTTGCTCATCAGTAGCAATTTTAAACTCCAGCGGAAACTCGGCTGCCAGGGTAGGTATGTTTGATAGCTGGTTTAGCTGCCAGTTATAATCATCAAACCAACCTGTTTTTTGGTTCCAGCAGTACTTTAAAATGGCGGCTTTACGGCGGGCGGCCCTTTCACGGTATAGCTTGGCCAGCTTGGCGTTTTGAATTTGGTTAAGGCTGCGGGCTATGGTAAGTTCAAGGTTATAAAGCAAACAGTTCAGGTCGACCGGTACCAGGCTGGTGGTTTGTATGGTTGGCAGCTTGCCCGACGCATCAAACCAGCGCGTGCTGAAATCCCAGCCCGAGGCTGCTGCCGCCCTGATGTTGTGGTAAAACTGGGGTAGGGGCTGTTTGGTTTCTTTACCGGCGGTTACATCCTGCACAAATGATTCCTCGCGTGGCTGGTCGCTCTCGTCCCAGTAGCGGTTCAAAAGTTCGCCGCCAGCCATTTTCACAACCCTGTGCGAGGCCTGGTTAGCAGCCAAACCTTTCCAGCCCTGCATCCAGTACTCATATTCTCTCATCAACTGAGGCCTGAAATGGACCAATACTTTCTCTCCTTCGTTTTTTGCCAGCAGGTTTACCATCATGGCAAAAAATGGCGGCTGCGACCGGGTGAGGTAATAAGCCCGGTTACCGTTGGGTATAAAACCATATTTATCAATCAGGTAAGCAAAATTCTCGACCATGTTATGAATCACTTTTACCTGGTGACTTTCCTGCAGGCCCAGCATGGTAAAGTACGAATCCCAGTAGTAAATCTCCCTGAACCTGCCACCCGGTACTATATAGGGGTTTGGCAAAGCCAGTGATGACGAAAATGGTTTGGCCTCATCGGGCCGGCGCTGTAAAACATGCCATAAAGTGTCAATATGTTTGCGGATGCCCGCCTCAATATCTGTTTGAAATGAGTTATGGCTAACCGGCATATCAAAATGTGCCAGTACAAATGTTTTAATATCAAAGCCGGGTTTATCCTTTTCGTCCTGGTAGGCTTTCATGATCATGGCCGGATCCTGTTTGGGTACAGCATCTACAAAAGTTTTATTATCCGGAAAAATCTGGCCAAGCTGAACAGCCTCAAACAAGCCCGGAAACTGTTGCCGCGGTGTTAGCGTTTGTGCTTTAACGCCAAGGGTAAAAAATAAAAACGCGAGTAAAAAAAGTCTTCTCATTTAACGTATTGATGTGCCTTTTTTAGGATAAGGCAATTGGTTTATAATAATGTATAAATTTAATGTTTTTAAGTATAAATGTGTATTGTTAACACTATTAATTTGCTGTGTTTTTTAAACATATTTTGTAGCATGCATAAAATGTTATAACTTGAACATTATTACCAGGAACGCCAATTTAACCTGCTGCTGTTTAGTTATTTGCTCATCATGAAAATTTTTAACACGCTTATCATAAGTGCTGCCTTTTTGCTATTGGGCAGTAATTACAGCTGTGCCCAAAACAACCTGCCCAGTAAAGATAGCCTTGTTCGTAAATGGTGGAAAGAGGCTGTGGTTTACCAGCTTTATCCGCGCAGTTTTAATGATGTGGATGGCGACGGCATTGGCGATTTAAAAGGAATAATTACCAAACTTGATTACATCAAAAGTTTAGGGGTTGATGCCGTTTGGCTTAACCCGATATATGGGTCGCCAAATGATGATAACGGTTACGATGTGAGCGACTACCGCGACATTATGAAAGATTTTGGCACCATGGCCGATTTTGATGCCATGCTCAAAGGCATGCATGCCCGTGGTATAAAACTGGTGATGGACCTGGTGGTAAACCATAGCAGCGATGAACACGAATGGTTTAAAAAAAGCCGCAGCTCGCGCAACAGCCCTTACCGCGAATATTACCATTGGTGGAATGCCGAAAAAGGCAAACCGCCTTACCGTTACAGTCTTTTTGATGTAAACCATGATGCGTGGCGGTACGATTCGCTTACTAATGCCTATTACCTGCATTATTTTTCGCGCAAGCAGCCCGATCTTAACTGGGAAAACCCTAAGCTAAGGCAGGAAGTATATGATATCATGAAGTTTTGGGGCGACAAAGGCATCGATGGTTTCAGGCTGGATGCTTTCCAGTTTGCGGCAAAAGATACCACCTTCCCGGCTTTCCCAAATGGGTTTGAAAAAAACTTTACCCAATATTACGGCATGCAGGGCAACCTGCACGGTTACCTGCAGGAGATGAACCAGCAGGTTTTGAGCAAATACAATGTAATGAGTGTGGCCGAAGGCGCCGGCAATACTTTTGAAGATGCACACAATTTGGTTGATGCCGACAGGAATGAGTTGAATATGGCTTATGCGTTTGAAGCAGTAGACATAGCCAAGCCCGAGGGTTATAGCGTGTTGCGTTTAAAGCAGATATTTACCAAATGGGATAGCGCGTTTGCTGCAAAAGGATGGTTATCCATTTTCCTGGCCAATCATGACCAGGCAAGACTGGTTACCCGGTTTGGTAATGATAGCCCGGAGTTTAGGGAGGTATCATCAAAAATGCTGACCACCTTTTTAATGACCATGCGCGGTACCCCTTATTACTATAATGGCGACGAACTGGGAATGACCAACGCCGGATTTAGTAAAGCTGAAGACTATCGTGACGTGCAAACCCTGAACGAATACCAGCGCCAGAAAAGCCTGGGCACCGATATGCAAAAGTATTTACAGCGCATGAGTTTTGAAAGCAGGGACAATAGCCGCACACCATTTCAATGGAACAACCGCAAAAATGCCGGTTTTTCGACCGGAAAACCATGGATTGCTGTAAATCCCAATTACACCACTATTAATGTAGCTGCCCAGGAAAAAGATGCCAATAGTACCCTTAATTATTTCAGGAAGGTTGTAAAACTGCGTAAAGACAACCTGGTGCTGGTATATGGCAAATATACGTTGCTTGATGGCCAAAACGACGACACTTACAGCTATACCAGGGAACTGGATGGTAAAAAATTGCTGGTATTATTAAATTTTACGAGCAAGGCCGCCACAACCAACACCGGGGTAGATTTTAGCAAAGCCAGTGTTTTATTGGGTAACTATCCCCAATCTTCAACAAACGGAACGCTTAAACCTTATGAAGCGGTAGTTTACGAACTGAAATAAAGTATTTGAAATCAGTTATTTGATTGCCCATGGCAGCGATTATGGCGGCCATGGATTTTATGTGATTATACGTAATGGCGGGGTCTCCGTTGCAGCCCTTTAGAAATCTATAAACTCCACACAAATTTATTGGATAATCACCATCGCCTTTGCCGGTGTCATGATTATAGCTCCAGGTATTGGAAAACAGGTGGATGTAATTAATTGGGGATAGCCATATTTTTTTAAGGATATGTCCTATTCCGTACATCTCAATCGCTATTAGGGCATAAGTAAAACATCAATAAATAACACCATGAAACAACGACTTAATGTTTTTGAAAAAGGCCAGGGCGCTATGAAAGCTTTGTATGGTTTGGGCATTTACCTGGCTAAATCGCCGGTTGAGCAACCACTTTTAAATTTAATTTATTTCAGGGTATCGCAGGTTAACGGTTGCGCCTATTGCCTGGATATGCACTCGAAAGATTTACGTGCCAATGGAGAAACCGAACAACGCCTGTATATGTTAAATGCCTGGCGGGAAGCCCCTTTTTATACCGACCGGGAACGCGCTGCATTGGCATGGGCCGAAGCTTTAACAAGAATTGCAGGTGGCCCCGTACCCGACGAAATTTACGCGGCAGCCCGTGAACAGTTTACTGAGGAGGAATTGGTTGATTTAACTTTGGCTGTTATCACCATTAACAGCTACAACCGCGTTAACCTTGCATTCCCTAATGTGGCTGCTGTTGGTACGTACAAAGTTGGCGCGCACGCTGTTCAATAAATTTGCAAAGCATAAGGAGCAAATTTAATACCTTAATTAAATAAGCCCGGTTATTATCTTTTGAAGATACCCGGGCTTATAAATACAATTCAAATCGGCGGTCATCCGGTTTTTGGTTTACGCCTTAAAAACCTGGGCACTAATTTTTTAGCCCTTGCCGAATTCCGAAATTTCAGGACGATAACCGACCAAGCGGCAATCAATAATGCAGCAATCATAGCGTTGTTGTTAAAGTGTTAGTGAATGAGATAATGAGATACGGAAGCTTTTAGCGTATTAATTTGAAAATCAATACATTATTGCCTTGTTTTTTTGCTTCTGTAATAACGGGATAGCATCAAATGGTTACAACCAGGCGTTGCCCGTCCGGTACATCTAAATTCCAAAGTTCGGCAATGTCTTCCAGGGTAACGGTGATAGTATCCACTTTGAGTTTTCCTTCGGCTGCAAGGGCAAACATTTCGGGTAGTATACCGGTAAAAAGCTGGCCAACCTCCTGCTTTGACCATGCGCCAAGCCCCGACCCGGTGAGCTGAAGATCGACGCTCCTTAAATTGGCTGCGGAGAGCTGTATGATATCGCCCGCCATGCTGCCAACCGATACATACCGTACCTTGTTTGTAAATGAACCATCGCCCTTTAAACAAGCAAGTATCATTTCGGCGGTGTGGCCCCACAGGTAATCTATAATAATGTCAATAGGTGTCTGTGAATGGATGGCTTTAATACGGGCCTTAAATTGTTCATCATCCTGCAAAACAGAAACCGCCTCATCGCCACCCATCATGAGCAAGTCATCAAGCGATTTTTGATTTCTGCCGGTTACAATCACTCTTTTTGCGCCATAATGTTTGGCAATTTGCACGGCTACCCGGCCTGTAAAACCGGTAGCGCCATTTACCAGTACCACATCGCCCGGCTTAATACCGGCTTTAAACCGTAAGCCCATTGCCGCGCCTATTACGGCGTTAGGCAAGGCTGCTGCTGCCGCATCATCAAGTCCATCGGGTATTTTTACTATCCGGTCTTTGTTAATGGTCGCTTTTTCGGCCAGCATACCACTCACACCCATGCCATAAACCCGGGTTCCATCTTCCAGCAGGCAAACGCCATCGCCTCCAATTACCCGGCCGCTTGCCGCAGGCGCATCACTTGAATAGTGTTTGCCGGTGGCACGCCCCTTATCAAAGTGTTTAATGGCCACGGCTTTTACCGTTACCAATAGCTCATCGCTATTTTGAATTGCCGGTTCTGGAAAATCAACATATTGAGGTAGTTCCCCTTTTTGATACATTACTGCTGCTTTCATCTTTTTATTTTTTTGTTAAGACAAAATTAGCCCGCAACGTAGCACCGCAACGATAACATATGTTATCAAGTTCAGAAATGTAATTTGCCTTTTGCAAGCTTGCTTTTAATGCGGCTTAAGTGTACTTTGCTGATACCCAGGTATGATGCGATGTAATGTTGCGGTACCCGCTGCACAATATGAGGTCTTTCGTTCAGCAGTTTTTGATAACGCTCTTCGGGCGTATCCCTGATGAAAGAAACAAGTTCATTAATGTAATGGGATTGCCTGGCGGCAGATAACCGAAGGGTTAATTGTGCAAAATCGGGCTCCCGGCTTAGTTCATCCATCAATTGAGTTACGTATTGTTTGGGAAGCAAATAAACTATGGAAGGCTCTATCGTTTCAACAGTGAACGCGCTTGGCGTATTATTGACAAAACTTTCGAGCGAAGCGAGGCCTTCATCCTCAAAAAAAAATTGTACAGTTTTGTCATCCCCCTTGTTGTAAAAAAAAGCGCGTACACAGCCTTTTTCAATAAAAATATAATTTTGTGATACCTTTCCTTCTTCCAGCAAAATGGTTTTTGCCGGTAGCTCCAGCCGTTTCTGATATTCCAGGTACTTATCCCAAAAAGGATTCAATTGAGGGAACTTATTTTTGAAATGGAAAATCATAACCTGTATAATTAATATGCTAAGATAAGTCCCCTTCCTATAAAACAGAGATATTAAAAAAAAACGAAGTTTGAAACTCGGCATTAACGATCAAGAAGGTCAAAGAGCCATTTGCGGCAGATAGCCGGCACTAAACGCGTTGACCGTTGATCGGGGTGTGAGTACAGTAACCTGTTCCGCCTTTATTGGTAAGCCTGGTTTTTCATACCCGGCAGGCGTCCAATGATAAAACTGGTTACCGGCTACAAGATAAGGCTCGTTATCAATCTGGATAAATGTACCATCGGGCAGGGACTGTATATCTGCTTCAAAAGTTACTTTGTCGCCATCTTTATCTATCCTTTGTTGGTGAATGATCTCATCAATTTTGCTGATAGCTGTTTTTTTGTCGAACCCATATTCGGGATTGCCCTTAAGCCAGGCTGTTTTAAACTTGTTGGCATCATCGCGGCGGCATTCAAAACAGGGGCGGTGACCGGCGGCAAAAGCGGTGGCCTCATCCAAAAAGAACAGTTCTGTCCACAACCCCGGCGACATCACCTCGCGATGCCTGCCTTTAAACTGCAACAGGCAGGTAATCCAGGCCTTTAACTTAAAGGGGCGCAGTATGGTTTTGGTATTGCCATGCAACTGACCACGGTTACCTATCCAGGCACCACGTGCACTGGTTTTGATAATATCGCCATGAGGGTTTACACGGTTTTGCAGCATGTTGTATACGTATATAGAAGCTAAAAGCAGAATGCACAAAGCTTAAAGCTAATGGATTGATCGATAGATGTTATGTAAATTTTACCCAAAAAGCCTTTTTTGCTTTTAGCTTTCTGCCTTCCGTTTTCAGCTCCTTCGCTAATCGCACTCAATGTTATGGCCTACCCGCAAAATGTGCCCATCGGGATCTTTTACCAGCATCTCGCGCATAAACCAGGGTTTATCTTCGGGGGGCGATAAAATTACAGCGCCTTTTTCTTTAATAGCTGCATAATATTCATCCACATTATCAACATTGAGGCAAAGCCATGTTCCGGCATGGCCCTGGTTGCCTTTGCAAAAAAAGATGGTTGTATTGCCAACCAGTACACCTCCAAATGTAGGGATATCGTCCCATGTCCACTGTTCTTCAAAGCCCAATACCTGGGTATAATAAGCCAGGCTGCGCGAAACATCGTCGGAATAAAGCACGGGGATAACGGATTCTATTTTCATGAGGAAAGGATATTTATATAAATATACTATGTTTTATCGATAGAGCTCTAACCGCATCATACCGTGTTATTACTCTTGCTCCAGTCCGAATATTTAGTCTCCTCCGGTACGTCTGTCGGGCTTTCAAAATCCAGGTTATAGCCGTCGTGATCCTTTATGGTAACTACCCACATGTTGTTTCCAACAAAAGGCTCATTGGGTTTAAGGCCTTGTTCCACAAACTCGTGATATAATGCCAGCGCATCCTGGCACTGAAAGCAAACAGATACCCCAAAACCGCGCCCGTGCATGTCCTTATGCAGGGTTTGCAGCATGAGCGCACCACCGCCACGTTGAAGCCAGCACCATTCTATTTTATCTTTTGGTACCCATTGATTAACCAGTGTAAAGCCTAACCCTTCCACATAAAAGTGTAATGAGCGCTCCATTTCAGTGATCATGAAAAAAGGTACCGCTTGTGTAATGTTTGGGACTTTGATGGTTTGATTGGCCATGGCGGGGACGGTTAATTGAGGTGTGTATCACAAAGTTAAGGTGTGGGATTGGTTTTAGCAATGATAGTTTTGGGGGAGAGTAACGTATATCGTATGGCGGCTACGACTCACCCATGACGAGTTAAAAAACGGAAGTCATCCCGAACTTGTTTCGGGATCCCACAGGACAGGTGACCCGCATGAAGTTAACTTAGCATGTGGGGTGCCGAAACAAGTTCGGCATGACATCGGGGGGACGTTGTCATTACTCCTTCAGAATCTGCAAAATTTCACGACTCAGCCCAACAAATCTTTAAAAAACATTATTCAAGCATAGCCAGCACTCACGCCCTAATCAATCACCCCATTAATATCAGTCACCAGTACCTCGCTCATGTAATCTAAAAACGGGCGCATATCCCGTAATGCCTGGCAAATACTTTCAAAAAAGCCGGCACTCAAAAATTCCTCGTCGGTAAAGCGGTGCACAACAAGGTATTGCTTGTACCGCAACAAGTCGATAGCTTCATGGTCGGCAGGATAACCTTTTGGTGCGGTTTTTACAGTTTCACCACGCAGCGTACCAAAGCTTTTGATAAAAGCTGCGCTGTTGAGGATATTGCGCAAGGGCTTAGCATCAAAAGCGATGTCATCCCTGATGCGTTTTAAATCTTGCGGATTAGGCGCCCAAAAACCGCAGGCAATAAAGGCATTCCCGGTCTCAAAATGGTAATAGTACCCGCCGCGCCTGTATTTGGTGGCACGCCTGAAACTGCCGCTCCAATTGGTTTTATAAGGCGTTTTATCTTTACCAAACCGGGTGTCGCGGTAAATGCGGTGCATGCTTTTTTTACCGGTTGGCGTTTCAATAACATCGTGCAGGTTTAAGTTGGCCAGTATGGCATCTACAAAACCCTCCACAAAACCAAGCTGTTGCTGGTAAAACTCCTTGTGCGCGGTAAACCATTCCCGGTTATTGTTATTTTTCAGGTCGTTTAAAAAGTCGATAGCAGAAACGGGCAATACAGGTTGGCTCATGCCGTCAAAAATAACTATTTACGCCTTAAAGTAAGCACTGCAATTTCGGGCCAGATGCCTATACGGCCTTTCAGCCCAAGGAAACCGAAGCCACGGTTTACGTATAAATATTTGCCGCTTTGCTCATACAGGCCCGCCCATTGTTTGTACACATACTTAATGGGGCTCCACTTAAAGCCAAACAATTCAAAGCCAAATTGTGCACCATGGGTGTGGCCGGATAAAGTAAGGTGAACATGCTGGTGATGCCCCATAGTTACCGCATCCCAATGCGATGGGTCATGCGACATCAGTACTTTAAATGCATCATCGGGCACGCGGGCGGCAGCTTTTTCCAAGTCGCCATATTTATGAAAACCGCCCTTGCCCCAGTTCTCTACGCCGATAAGCGCCAGCGACTCGCCATTTTTATCAATAGTTAACGATTCGTTTAAAAGCAGGCGGAAACCTATTTCCTTATGCACATTTTTCAGGCGTACAAGGTTGTCATGCTTATCGTTCACATTATCCCAGCGCATATAATCGCCATAATCATGGTTGCCCAATACCGAATATTTGCCATAAGGGGCTTCCAGTTTGGCAAAGGCCGGTATCCAGGGATCCATTTCGGCAGCGTGGTTATTTACCAGGTCGCCCGTAAATAATATCATATCGCTCTGTTGGGCATTCACAAGGTCGAGGCCTTTTTGCACACCCTCTGCATCGCTGAAACTGCCGGAATGAATATCAGATAACTGGGTGATGGTAAAACCATCAAATTCTTCGGGCAGGTCGGGGAAGTACAACGTCTCGCGCCTTACTTTGTAATAGTGGCGGCCGCGGGTAACACCAAACAACAGCAGCAGGAAAAATACCCCGGCTATGATGAGCACAAACTGGCTTACGCCCACGCTATGCGGCGGAAAGCCACGGAACAGGCGCGTAACATCTTCCAGTAATAAAACAATGCTGCCAATAAGTTTAGGCACAAATGATAACAGCATTAATGCCATTAACCACGATATAACTTTGGTTTTACCGGTAAAGGCGCTGAAAACGATAGTGGCGCCCAGCAAGCCATCAAAAAGCCAGTAGGCCAGGTAAACCGTTGTATTGGCGGTAAGCGTTTGTACCGCCGCAAAAAAATAAACATCAATAATAAGCCATAGCAATACAATGGCAAGTACTCTTTTCTTCATACTTAGGTTAGACGAACAAGTATCAAAAAGATTTTAACCATTTAAACTTCATTGCGTTAAGATGACAAAAGGGGTTTATTCCTTTAAAATTGTAGAGACGCATAATTGCGTCTCCCGTAGGATATTCAGAATTTTCATGGTCGGATTTACAGGTCGGACCTTGCATGTGTGATTTGCATGCGGGCTAAGACTCACCCGGCGAGGCTGCGCCCGCCACCCTCTCTTCACCTGCGGTGGAAAGAGGGGCTTGAATGCTCAATATCAATATATTATAGAGAAAAAAATAATGAAATTTCAAGTCCCTCTTTCCGGCGAAGCCGAAGAGAGGGTGCCGCGCGTAGCGCCGGCGGGTGAGTCTTCACCTCCATGCGATATACGCCATTTTTACTTTCAGAATTTTGCGAAATTTTACAACTCAGGCAGACGCAATTATACGTCTCCACAAAAAAACGGATCATATCACCACCCTAAACGTCAAATTAACCCTCGCCTTCATCGGTTTTACAGATTTGGCTATGCGGTGTTCCCAATGCTCCTGCAATCCGGCCTTCATCAGCAGGAAAGAGCCATGTTCCAGCCGTACCGAATATTTTTCATGGTGATGCTGTTTGCTGCGGATATCAAAGCTGCGTACCTGCCCAAAACTTACCGATGCAATGACGGGGTTTTTGCCCAGTACATCTTCGCGGTCGCTGTGCCAGGCTACCGAGTCGTTGCTATCGCGGTAATAATTGAGCAGTACACTGTTGAATTGGATGCCGGCCAGTGGTTCTATTTTATTTTTAATCATCAGCAGTTCGGGCGTCCAGTAATTGGGCTTGCTTTGGGTTAGGGAGGCATAATCATAAACCTCCGGGTCGCCGTACCAGGCGGTCAAACGCGGGGTAATAATGTCTTTATCATAAATCCTTTGCATACGCTGTTTCCAGGGAGTTTCGGCAATAAACTTTTGGAGCAGGCTATCGCTTTCCTGCTCATTAAAAAGGCCTGGGCGGTAATCTAATAAATGGCTGGGCAGGCCCTTACTTTGCCCGGCATCAGGAAAAAGACATAGCTGTTCCATATCAACCTCCAACTTTTTTTAAGAAGATCTGTCTAAAAATATAAAACAGACCGTTATTGCTTCGTCCCTATCCATTGCGCACTAAAATTTACATAAACATTCGCATGAACGCTGGCTAAGACACCCGGCTGCGCTGCGCTGGCCACCCTCTCTTCATCTCTGCGGTGGAAAGAGGGGTTTGAACGTTGAATATCAAAAGTTTATCAAAAAAAAACAAGTGATAAAATTTCAAGTCCCTCTTTCCGGCGAAGCCGAAGAGAGGGTGGCGGGCGCAGCCTCGCCGGGTGAGTCTTCACCGCCATGCGATATACGTCATTGTCCCTTCAGTGCTAAAATTTTTTTACAAAGATATTAAAATGCTAATATTTTTAGTATTAGATTTGTAATCTGTTTCTGATGGAAGAATTTTATATCGATGTGGAGCTCAGCCGGGGCATGACCCGGATACAGGTGGACGAGGTGCCGCCTGAGCAATGGGATTTGCCCTATGCGCCGCAATTTATCATCGAGTTTTATAATGGCCGGGAATTTATCACCATGATGCTGCAACTGGAGCAGGGGGAGTGGTACGACCGTAACGCCCGTGTGCAGGATGACGACATACAGCGTTATTTTGAACCTGTGCCTGACCCACGTAATGCCGATTATGAAAGCCCCTTAAGTGTACAGGCCATCCAGGAAATTGGGCAGGCTATCAGCAGGCACATGGTGGTGCACCTAACGGTTTATATGGGGTTATTTATACCTGTTTTTCGTGAACCAACTTTAAACTGAAACTCATGGAAGCAAAAAAGGATATTATCAGCCAGCTGAAAAAAGATATTTTATTGTGGGAGGGTTTTAAAGCACCCATTGCCGGGGCCGACGATAGCTTTGGCCTGGGGCCTATTGAAGCTGCTTTTCCAAATGGTATTTTCCCGGTAGGGGCAGTGCATGAGTTTTTAACTACCGAGCCGGAGCATGCCGCGGCCACCAGCGGCTTTATTGGCGGCATACTGGCCCAGCTGATGCGTAACAATGGGGTTTGCTTGTGGATAAGCAAAGCGCGTACGGTTTTCCCGCCCGCGCTTAAGGTATTTGGAGTACCGCCTGAGCGGGTGATATTTATAGATCTGCAGCGCGAAAAAGATTTGCTTTGGGCAACCGAAGAAGCCCTGAAATGCGATGGCCTGGCAGCCGTTATTGCCGAGTTACCGGGCATCAACTTTACCCAGTCGCGCCGTTTGCAGCTGGCGGTTGAAAGCAGCAAGGTTACCGGCTTTGTTTTACGCACGGATGCTAAAAAGCTAAGTACCACCGCCTGTGTGTCCCGCTGGCAAATAACGCACCTGCCCAGCGAGTTGGAAGATGGTTTACCCGGCGTAGGCTTCCCGCGCTGGCAGGTAGAACTTTTAAAGGTGCGTAACGGCAACCCCGGCTGCTGGAAGGTAGAATGGGTGGCCGGCAGCTTTGCGCTGGTTGTTGAAGAGAAGGCGGTAACAGAAATAGCATACCATCAATATGCCTAAACGGTACATGTCTATATGGTTCCGTCACTTAACTACCGACTGGCTTACCCTGAAGCAGCCGGAACTGAAAGATGTGCCTTTTGTTTTTGCGATAAAAGATCACGGCCGCATGGTAATAACCGCCACCAACCGTGCCGCCGAAGTGCATGGGGTAAAAGCAGGCATGGTAGCTGCCGATGCCAAAGCCATAATAGTTGGCCTGCAGGTGATAGATGAACAACCCGATAGGGCCGCCAAATTATTACATGCCTTAGGCGAGTGGTGCATCCGCTATACGCCCACCATCGCCATTGATTTGCCCGATGGGCTGATCCTTGATGTATCCGGCTGTACCCACCTTTGGGGCGGCGAACGGGAATACCTGAAAACGATAGTACTTAAATTAAGAAGCAAGGGCTACGATGCCCGCGCCGCCATGGCCGATAGCATTGGCGCGGCCTGGGCCGTTGCGCGTTTTGGCAGGCTGAGCCCCATTATTGAAAGCTATGGGCAGGCCACGGCATTGCTGCCATTACCGCCGGTGGCCTTGCGGCTGGAGCCGGTTATTACCGAACGTTTGCAAAAACTGGGGCTGCGTACCATCGGCAGTTTTATCCGAATGCCACGGTCGGTACTACGCCGCCGGTTTGGGGAGCATCTGCTGCTGCGGCTTAACCAGGCTTTGGGCAACGAGGATGAGCCGATGCAATTATTACAGCCGGTTGAACCCTACCACGAGCGCCTGCCCTGCATGGAACCTATTAATACCGCCACCGGGATAGAGATAGCGATCAGGCGGTTACTGGAAAGTATATGTAAACGGCTGCAACAGGATGGCAAAGGGTTACGAACGGGTGTACTGAGGTGCTACCGGGTGGATGGTAAGGTAGAGCAGGTACAGATAGGCACCAACCGGGCATCGCACCATGTGGAGCACCTTTTTAAATTATTCGAGCTTAAAATAGCCACGATAGAGCCTGCCCTGGGTATCGAGCTTTTTGTACTGGATGCCCCCAAAGTAGATGATGCCGATCCGGTACAGGAGCGCCTTTGGGGCGAGGTTGGCGGCCTGGATGATACAGGAGTAGCCGAGCTGCTGGACAGGATTGCCGGTAAAATAAATACCAATGTTATTCGCCGTTACCTGCCTGATGAGCATTACTGGCCCGAGCGATCTGTCAGAAAAGCCGCTACTATACTGGAGAAACCAACTACCGCCTGGCGCATCAGCAGGCCGCGTCCCACACAGCTTTTGGCCCGGCCGCAGCCTGTACATGTAACTTCGCTGGTGCCCGATTATCCCCCCATGCTTTTTATTTACCAGGATAAGGTGCACAACATTAAAAAGGCAGATGGCCCCGAGCGTATTGAGCGTGAATGGTGGCTTGAAAATTGCGAACGCCGTGATTATTACCATGTTGAAGATATGGATGGCAAGCGTTACTGGATCTTTCGCCTGGGGGCCTATGTGGCCGGTGAAACAAATCAATGGTTTATTCATGGCTTTTTTGCATAGGTTATGGAGTATACGGAATTACAGGTTACCAGCAATTTTAGCTTCCTGCGCGGCGGCTCGCATCCTGCCGAGCTGGTTGAGGCCGCCGTAAAGCTGGGTTATACTGCCATTGCCCTTACCGACCGTAATACCGTTGCCGGTGTAGTACGTGCCCATGCCGCTGCAAAAAGTGCCGGCATCCGTTTTATCCCGGCCTGTCGGCTTGATTTGTTGGACGGCCCCAGTCTGCTGGCTTATCCTACCGATATTACAGCCTGGGGGCGTTTGTGCGCTATGCTTACCAAAGGCAATCTGCGTACCGAAAAAGGCAAATGCGATCTGTATAAAAACGATGTATTTGAACATGCCGAAGGCATAAAATTTATAATTATTCCCCCCGATGAATTAAACACCTGTTTTGATTTTGATGATTCATTTAAGCAGGATTTAAAGGAGTACCAGGCAGCTTTGGGCCATGATTTATATATAGCTGCAACCCGATCCTACCATGGCGATGATGCTAAACGCTTTTACCGGCTTTCGCAATTAACCATCCCTATGGTGGCTACCAATGATGTGCATTATCATGAGGCCGAAAGACGCGAGTTACAGGATATAGTAACCTGTGTACGCGAAAAGTGCACCATTCATAACGCCGGTTTCCGGCTGCATGCCAATGCTGAAAGACACCTGAAACCTATTGAAGAGATGGAACGCTTGTTTAAGCAATACCCTGATGCTTTGGCACGTAGCCAGGAAATTGCCAATGCCTGTCATTTTTCGTTAGATACTTTAAAATACCTGGAGCCGGAGTGGATTAGTCCCGATGGGCGCACGGCAGATGAACACCTGGCATCCCATACCTGGGCCGGTGCAAAAAAAATGTTTACTGATGCGGAATTTGAATTACAAAAGAAACAGATTCAGTTTGAACTCGATTTTTTTAAGAAGCGAAAACTGGCCCCTTATTTTTTACGGATTTTTGAATATACCCAAAAGGCCGAGGAGTTGAAAATTCTGCACCAGGGAAGGGGCTCGGCGGCAAATTGCGCGGTTTGTTTTTGCCTGGGGATAACTCCCGTTAATCCTGCTAAATCTAACTTGTTGTTTTCACGCTTTATGTCCGATTCGCGGGAGGAATGGCCCGATGTGGATGTTGATTTTGAGCATGAGCGCCGGGAGGAAATTATTCAATGGATATATGAAACCTATGGAAGGGAACATGCGGCTATTGTTGCCACGGTTACACAGGAGCGGCATAAAGGCGCAATCCGCGATGTGGGTAAGGCTATGGGTATTTCGGTAGATACCATTAACCGACTTTCGGGCGCTATCTGGGATTTTTCGGAAGAGGCTTTTGACCGCGAACGTATTATTTCGCAGGGGCTTAATCCCGACGATCCGTTGTTGACGAAAGTACTGCAACTGACTGACCAACTGATGGGCTTTCCCCGGCAGTTAGGGCAGCATACGGGCGGCTTTGTAATTATGCGCTGCAAACTTTCGGATATTTGCCCTGTAATGAATGCCCGGATGGAAGACCGTACCCAGCTGGAATGGAATAAAGACGACCTTGAAGACCTGGGCATTTTAAAGGTAGATGTACTGGCCCTGGGCATGCTTACCTGCATCCGTAAAGCATTTGATCTGGTTAAGCAACACTATGGAAAGGAACTGACATTGGCCAACGTACCGCAGGATGATAAGGCAGTTTATGATATGATATGCCAGGCCGATACGCTTGGTGTGTTCCAGATAGAAAGCCGCGCGCAAATGTCGATGCTGCCGCGATTGAAACCACGGGTGTTTTATGACCTGGTGATAGAAGTAGCCATTGTGCGCCCCGGCCCTATTCAGGGAGATATGGTGCATCCTTATTTACGCAGGCGCGATGGGAGAGATAAAGTTGAATATCCTTCGGAAGAATTAAAAAAAATACTGGAACGAACAAAAGGTGTTCCCTTATTCCAGGAGCAAGCTATGGAGATTGCCATGGTGGCGGCAAATTTCACCGCTGCCGAAGCCGACCAGTTACGCCGCAGTATGGCTACGTTTAAGGCCAAAGGATTGGTAAGTAACTTTCGCGATAAACTGGTGGCCGGTATGATGGGTAAAGGTTATACAGAGGATTTTGCCAGGCGTATTTTTAAGCAGCTGGAGGGCTTTGGCAGCTATGGTTTCCCCGAAAGCCATGCTACTTCATTTGCCCATTTAGTATACATCTCATCATGGCTTAAGTGGTATTATCCGGATGTTTTTGCCGTGGCTTTGCTCAACAGCCAGCCAATGGGCTTTTACCAGCCGGCGCAAATAGTGATTGATGCCGAAAGGCATGGTGTAGTTGTGCGCCCGGCAGATGTAAATCACTCCATATGGGATAACACGCTGGAAGAAAAAGATGGGAAGTTTTGTGCGGTGCGTTTAGGCTTCAGGCAGGTGAACGGCCTGCGTGAGGATGACATGCAGGCGCTGATAGCAGGGCGAGGAACAGGTTATACCAGCATCAGCCAGTTAAGTGATGCCGGTGTGCCGCAAGCGGCCATTGAAAAACTTACCGATGCCGATGCATTCCGTTCCCTGAAACTCGATCGCCGGGAAGCTTTATGGGAAGTACCCGCACTTAATGATAAGCCCATCGGCCTGTTTGCCGGCCTGCCATCCGAAAGCGCTATGGAAGTACAGGTTAACCTGCCGCTGATGACCCAGGCCGAGCATGTGGTGCAGGATTATGCCTCTACCGGTTTATCCTTAAAAGCTCACCCTGTTAGTTTTGTGCGCGAAAAACTGGATCTGTTAAAAGTAACAGCTACCGGCCGGCTGGCGCAGCTAAAAGATGGCGACCCGGTTAAAGTGACCGGCCTGGTAACCGTACGGCAAAGACCCGGTACAGCTAAGGGGATTTTATTTATTACCATAGAAGACGAAACCGGCTTTGCCAACCTGGTGGCGTTTGAAAAGGTTTTTGATAAATACCGGAAGGAAATAGTGCAAGCCCGCCTGCTGATGGTAGAGGGTAAATTGCAGATAGAGGGTTTGGTGATTCACGTGATAGCACATCGCTTTTTTAACCTGTCGACACTATTACGCGGCCTTACCGCCGCCCACACCGAAGATTTGCCGGTATTAACCTTATCGCGCAGCGATGAAACAACCTCGTTGGTTACGCCGGTCAAGGAGGTTTTTCACAAAGGCAGGAATTTTAAATAACAGGGGAAAAAGGAAAGTCAAGAATTAAGAGTCAGGAATCAAGAATCAAAAAAAATAAAACTGTCGCGGGGTTATAACCCGTGACGAAAGGCTGGTTTCAGCTTTCAGCTGAACTCCGTAAGCTATAAGCTTACACCAGTTGTACCCACGAGTTACGCTACGCTAACCTCGCGGGAGTGGAAGAAAAAGGCAAAACAAAAAATGAGCTTCACCCTCTATGCGGCGCAGCCGGAGGAGGGTCGGCCAGCGCAGTGTAGCCGGGGTGAGTCGTGACCGGCGTTCAAAACCGCCATTGCTACCAATACTAAATGCTCCTGAAAAAGCTGTTTGTTAATTGAAGTTGAGTGTTAACCATGAATATTTATAATATGTTAATTATCAATTATTTATAATTTAATTTTTAAAAATGTGTTAAGTTATGTTAACCCAATTTATATGCGTTTGCCATAATTCATGACTTTAATATCCGGCTCAAATAAAATTTATATTAACATTGCAACCGAAAAGATGAAAGAGACAAACCCGGCAATGCAGATGGCTTTTGATTACCTGGAAACAACCAATACGGTTGTTTTTTTAACGGGTAAGGCAGGCACGGGTAAAACCACTTTTTTGCAACGTGTACGGCAGGAATCAAAAAAGAAAATGGCTGTTGTGGCACCTACGGGTGTAGCTGCTATTAATGCGGGCGGCATGACTATTCATTCGCTGTTCCAGATCGCCTTCGGTCCCATCATCCCGGCAGGGAATACCCGGCCCGAGATGCATTATAGCCCGGAAAAAAAGGAATTGCTTTCCAGCCTGGAGCTGCTCATCATTGATGAAGTAAGTATGGTTCGGCCCGATGTGCTTGACCAGATAGATCTCATATTACGAAACCTAAAAGGTACTACCCAACCTTTTGGCGGTGTACAGCTTTTGCTCATAGGCGATCTGTCGCAGCTAAGCCCCATCATCCGCGATGAGGAATGGATGATGCTTGGGCGGTATTATAGTACCCCCTATTTCTTCAGCAGCCTGGTGATGCAAAAGGCACCTTATGTAAAAATCGAGCTCGATCATGTGTACAGGCAAAAGGAACAGGCCTTTGTTGATATCTTGAACGAAGTGCGTAACCAAACTATCAGCCCCGGTAACCTGGAGTTGCTGAATGCCCGGCACCAGCCCGGCTTTCGGCCAACGGCCGAAGAGCCTTACATCACCCTTACTACACATAACTCCATTGCCCAGCAACTGAACAACGAATTTGTGGAAGCATTGGAGGGGCAGGAGTTTGAATTTGCGGCTACTATCCGCGGCGAGTTCCCTAAGGATGCTTATCCAACTGAAACCAACCTGAAGCTTAAGATAGGTGCACAGGTAATGTTTGTGAAAAACGATAGCTCGGCCGAAAAGCTTTTTTATAATGGCAAAATAGGGGTGATCACCCGGATAGAACCCGATACTGTTTTTGTGCGCTGCGGGCAGGAAGAACGCGAAATTGCCGTACAGGCTTTGGAGTGGACCAATATTAAATACCAGCTGGAAGATCAGCAAATTAACGAGACCAATGCAGGCAGCTTTGCCCAGATCCCGCTTAAACTGGCCTGGTCTATCACCATTCATAAAAGCCAGGGCCTGAGTTTTGATAAAGCCATTATTGATGTAAGCGAGGCTTTTGCCCACGGGCAGGCATACGTAGCGCTCAGCCGTTGCCGAACCTTGTCGGGAATGGTATTGCGTTACCCTATTGCTGCAAATAATATTATTGGCGACCCCGCCGTTGCCCGTTTTAATGAGCAGGCAAAGTCCCTTAAACCGGATGAGGAAAGACTGGAACGCGATCGCGAGCTATATCGCCAATCGTTGCTGGCCGAGTTGTTCAATTTCAGCGGTTTACAAAACCGGGTCGCCGGGTTTGAAGAGGCGACGCCAGACATGGAAAAAGATATTTTTAACGTGGCCGAAAAGTTATCTCAGCAATTAGCCACTTATCAGCCCGAACGCATCCAAAAAGCGGCCCTCTATTTCAAAGATAAGCTGACTGAAGCCACCGGAAACCTCCATCAGCAAATCCCGGTGCTTATGGGCTTATCTAAAGATAAAGAAACAAAAGCCGCCAAAGCAGATAAGCTGATTCAATGGATGATGGCCCGAATCGCGTTAATGGACCATTTTTCTGGAAATACTTTTACCGCAACTACATATCTTGAAGAAAAGCGGAAGGCACAAGATCAGGCTGGTTCAAACCAATCAAACTCCTACGTTAAGGCTTTGAATGAAAAGCCGAACCAGCAGCTTTTTGACCAGATGATGGTCTGGCGCGATACCGCGGCTGAGAAGGAAAATATCATGCCAGGAATGGTGTTATCCGAAAAGACTGTAGCTACCATAGCAGAAAAGCTGCCGCCTACCATCAAAAATTTGAGCGCCATTAAGGGGGTAGGCACGCAAAAAGCGACACAATATGGTCCGCAGCTCATTGCTATGATACGGTACTATCTGCAGGAAACATTGGGTGCTGAAATGGAGCAGGGGAATTTGTTTTAGAGATGTAGTCCAAGAGCTGACTCAAAGAAATCAATTTAAAACCCTTGACTCATTTTGGCTAAAGCCGGCATGTTTTGTGCATTTTACCGCCCCATAAATGGGACGGCAATGAATTGATAATTCAGTTAAAATTAAACTTTTCATTGCCGTTGGCTTCAGCCAACGGTTCACATATAAGAGCCGGATGGCTTTAGCAAAATTTCGCCTACAGGAATTTACAAGAGATGTCCCTGAAATCTGACAAAACACTCCGCCGGATTATAATGTTTAAAGTATCTTAGACTATTGAAAAATGATACAAAATACCATATTTCAATACTACATCTATAAAAACAAACTTCTTTAAAAGATGGTCAGTAAAAAAATATTTGCCATTATTCCCATTGCTCTGATTTTATCTGCCGGTGTTCACGCGCAGCTTTATAAAAATCCCCAAACGCCTGTTGCACAACGTGTAGCCGATTTGTTAAAACGGATGACGCTGGAAGAAAAAGTTGGGCAAATGAGCATGTCGTCGCTAAGCGAAGCAAGCAAAAGCAAGATTGCTTACGGTGTATTGGAGAGCCCTTTTACCAATGTTTATGATATTGCCCGACAATCGATTGCCGCCAAAAAATACTCGCGTGAGCATACCCGGCTTGGTATCCCACCCATACAAATTGGCGAATGCCTACATGGGCAATTGTCGGCCGGCGCTACTACATTCCCGCAAGCGATAGCGCAGGGGAGCACCTGGAACCCGGCACTGATTGAGCAAATGGGCGCGGCCATTGCTTACGAGGCATCAACATCGGGCGTTGATGAGGCCCTGTCGCCGCTTTTTGATTTGATCAGGGATGCTCGCTATGGCCGGGTGGAGGAATGCTTTGCCGAAGACCCTTACCTGGTTGGCCAATTAGGATCTGCCTTTGTACGAGGCATGCAAGGCGATCCAACCAAAACAAAAACAAGCTTTGCCTTTGATAAAGTAATGTGTACTGGCAAACACTTTGCCGCCTACAGCAAACCTATTGCCGGTATTAACCTTGCCCCATCTGAGCTTGGCGAGCGAGAGTTGCGATCAATGTTTTTACCACCGTTTAAGGCAGCTGTACAAGAGGCCAACATAGCGGCTATTATGCCATCGTATAACGAGATTGACGGTATCCCGGCCCACAGCAATGAATTTTTGTTGAAGCAGATATTGCGTAAGGAATGGGATTTTAAAGGTTATGTTTTTTCGGATTATGGCGGCCTAAGTCAACTGTATAATTTCCACAAGGTGGCCAAAACCGCTTCGGATGCGGCACTGTTGGGAATCAAAGCCGGGGTAGACCTGGAGGCATCGCGCCCGGATGTTTATGGTCATTTGATTGAATTAGTAAAGGCAGGTAAGGTAAAGGAAGCACAGATAGATACCGCCGTAACCCGTATCCTGACCATGAAATTTAAAGCAGGCCTTTTTGAAAAGCCGCTGCCCGATACTTCACGCATTAAAAGCAGGTTACATACCGAGGAACATATCAAACTCTCGCAGCAAATAGCCGAAGAGTCTATCATCTTGTTAAAAAATGAAAAAAGCCTGTTGCCTTTAAATATCAGCAAATTGAAATCGATAGCTGTTATCGGTCCCAATGCTAATAAAGTACAATACGGCGATTATAGCTTTACCCGCGATAACCTATCGGGCGTAACCGTTTTGGAGGGGATAAAGCAATTTGCAGGAAATAACTTAAAAGTAAATTATGCTAAAGGCTGCGAGCTATCCGGCTTGGATAAAAGCGGCTTTGATGAAGCTGTAAAAACCGCCAATGAAAGCGACGCGGTTGTTGTGGTGTTGGGTACTACAAGTGTAGTATGGTCGGGTGTGGGGTGGAATGGGCAGGCGCCGGGTAACGAGCCTAAAGATCCCTTTACCTGCGGCGAGGGTTATGATGTAACCGACATTAATCCGCAAGGTGTTCAGCGCGAATTGTTGCAGGCCGTTTATAAAACCGGTAAGCCGGTGATATTGGTATTGGTACATGGCCGCCCGTGGAGCATTAGCTGGGAAAAGGAAAATATCCCGGCTATTTTAGAAGCTTGGTACCCCGGCGAAAAAGGCGGAACTGCTATTGCCAATATTCTTTTCGGAAAGATAAACCCATCCGGCAGGTTAAATATGAGCGTGCCCCAATCAACGGGGCATATCCCGGTATTTTATAACTATGTTAACTCATCAAAAGGAATTAACCGCCAGCACGGCACCGTTGAAAAACCGGGGCAGGATTATGTGTATTCGTCAACCGATCCTTTGTTTGCTTTCGGGTATGGCTTAAGTTATACCTCTTTCCAATACGATAATCTCAAGGTATCTAAACCCGTATTCGGCAAAAATGAACAGGTGACGGTTTCGGTAGATGTTAAAAATACAGGTGCTGTTGTGGGCAAAGAGGTCGTGCAATTGTACCTGGGCAACAAAATTAACTCAGTAAGTACGCCCGAAATGAGCTTAACGCGATTTAGCAAAATAGCCCTTGCCCCGGGTGAGCTAAAAACGGTGAGTTTTACCATTAGCTATAAGGATTTAGCAATTTGGAACAGGCAAATGAACCTGGTTACCGAGCCGGGAACTTTTGATGTAATGATAGCAAAAGCTGCCGATAACGTGGTGCTGAAAAAGCAGTTGGAATATAGATAACCATTTAAGGTTAAGCCGAAAGCTTATTAAAAATGCCTTTAGGAGGTTTTATAACTCACCCAAAATATTTTCCAGAAAAAATTGTAAGCCACTAACAATTGTTTTTTCATCCAGGTTGTAATGCTTTTCGCCGGGAGTTATTACAAAGGCCCTGGTTACCTGCAAATCGTCAAGCACATTATAGAAACCTTTAGAAAGGGACGGAGTTGTTGCATATTTAATTTCGATGGCGGCCAGTGGTTTGATGCCATTTACAAGTACCAGATCGCATTCTGCACCATTATGGGTGCGGTAATAATACATGTCCATGTGCCTGGGTTTCAATTGATAAATTTGTTCGATTACATAACCTTCCCATGAACTACCCACAATTAAATGTAATGGCAATTCGTGGCTATTTCTAATGCGATTTAATTCATGCAGTAATCCACTATCCCGTATATAAACTTTAGGTGCTTTTACTACACGTTTTTTAACGTTAACGTACCATGCAGATAATTGTCTTATCATAAAAGCGCCTTCCAGAAAGTCAAGGTACCTTTTTATCGTCACACCGCTTACACCTAAAGCTCTTGCATAGCTTTCTGCCATCCAGATACCTCCGTTATTTGATGCCAGCATGTACCAAAAATTGCGAATAAGCTTTTCTGAAAGATTGAAGCCAAACAGTAAGGCAAGGTCGCGTTCGATATAAGCCCGGATAAAATGTTCTGCCCATCGGCTAAAAGCGTGGTCAGTTTTGCTTGTGAGCGCATTTGGAAATCCTCCCCTAAACCAATGTTGTTCCTGGCCGATGCCACTTTCTAAAGCTTCCAGTAAATTTATCGGAGATAATTCTACAAAAGCTACCCGGCCGGCAAGTGACTCAGATACGCCTTTAACCAATGCTGGTGATGCAGACCCTGTCAGGATAAAACGGCCTGGCTGGCGGTTCTTGTCTATCGCAGGTCTTAATTGCCTGAATATATCAGGCTGGCGTTGCACTTCGTCCAAAACAATGCAACTATCGGTGTATTGCTCAAAAATAAATGCAGCATTCTGTAATCTCGCTATGTCTTCATCATTTTCAAGGTCGAGATACAAAACGGCTTTATCTTCTTTATTACCCAGTTCTTTCGCCAGTGTAGTTTTGCCAACCTGCCTGGGTCCTAATAAAGCAATTGCCGGAAATTCTGCTAATAAATGATTTAACTCCTTTTCTAATCTACGTTTAATCATATTCAAAGTTAGTATTTACCATGAAATATTAAAATTAAACTTTAATATTTCATGGTAAAATGCTTGGCTAAATCATTTGGTAAGCAAAATTATACCTACACTATCTTCATCTCTTCCGCATTCCATTTAATTACTTTGTTTTCAAAATAGCTGTCGTTACAGGCCAGGCAAGGCGCCGCAGCGCGGAAACCAAATACGGCGTCTTCAACAACGGGTTTACCTGTACGTATGGAATCAAAGAAGTTGGCAAAGTGATCGTTTGATGCATTATACCCTTCCGGGGCGCGGTAACTCTCGCCTGGGAGAATAGGCTGCTGCTGGTCGGCCTGCGAAAAGCGTTTGTTGTAATCGTCCATTAACGCTTTTTGCTGGGCTTCGGTAAAAGTTGATAACGAATCCCAGCCTCCGATGCCCGTAGCCACCGGCATTTTGTTTTTACGGATGGAAAAACTATCATCGCCCATCAGGTCCATCACTCCTTCCGACCCTACTATTTTGGTGGTACTATGATCACCCTCGCCGCTGATGAAGTTTACCCTTAGTGTTACCTGGAAAGCAGGATGTTCTTTGGTTTCGCCATAATGGATTACCGCGCTCATTACATCCGGCACGTTGCGGCCATCCTTCCAGTACGCCAGGTCGCCGATGGAATAGATTCTTTCGGGTCCTTTAGACCCGGTTATAAAGTGTATGCCGCTAAGCAGGTGAACAAAAAGATCGCCGGCAACCCCGGTACCATACTCGCGGTAATTACGCCACCTGAAAAAGCGCTTACTGTCATAATCGTATTTCAGTTTGGCGTTTGCTTGAAACCTTGCCCAATCTACAGTTTGCGGTGATGCATCAAAGGGAATGGTATACTGCCAGGCCCCAAGCGCGCTTTGCCTGTTAAATGATGCCTCGATGGAGTTGATTTTGCCAATGGCACCGGCCTCATACAACTCTTTTGCTTTTTTATAGGCAATGCTGCTTACCCGCTGGCTGCCAACCTGGAAAACCATTTTTGTTTCCTGTTGGGTTTTTATCTCGGCAAGGCCCTGGCTTATCTGGTGTACCATGGGTTTTTCGCTATAAACGGCTTTGCCGCTGCGCATGGCATCAATGGCTATCTGGCTGTGCCAGTTATCGCTGGTTGCTATAATCACGGCATCTATATCCTTGCGGGCCAATATTTCGCGATGGTCGCCGGTAGTGAACAGGGTAGATCCGTAAAGTTCTTTAGCCCTGTCAAGGCGGCCTTTGTAAAGGTCGCAGCAGGCTACCAACTCAACACCGGGTACGGTTAATGCGGCCCTGGTATCGGCAAAACCCATAATGCCCATGCCTATGGTGGCAATCCGGATTTTATCATTAGGCCCCACGCGCTTTTCGGCGCTCAGGATGCGGAACTCATGTTCTTCTTTGGCTGCCAGGCTATTAAGCGTAGCCGAAGTAAGCAAAACGGAAGCACCCAGGTGCTTAATGAATTTTCTGCGGTCGGTTGACATGGTAAATTAAGTTTTAAATAATGTTGGCACAAACCGCAAGGGGCGGTTACATAGGTTTGCGAGAGGCAATTTAGCAAACCAAAACTAAAATGCAATCAAAATTTATTTAATCCTTAAATTACAGGTATCAATCACGTTTGGTGCCTTTTACCTTAGCCCTTTCTCCTTCAGAAATTTTATTAATAGGGCCGGATGATCTGTCTGCAGGCCCTTTAAGCCTTTGTCTAACGCTTTATTCCAATCGGCCGGACCCTCGCCTGCACTTTGGATATCAGGCCAGGCCGGGATGTTGTATTTGGCTGCAAGGGCTACCATATCATTGGTGTATTGGTTGTATGAGCCGTCAAGGATATCGGGCTGATATTTATTGATAAAGCTTTCCATTGCCGCTACCGTTTTAACGCTATCGGGCATACTCAGCATCAGGGGCATTTTTGGCGCGGCCTTACGCCAGCCGGTAAACTGGGTTGCGCTATTGATGTATACCAGCACTTGTTTTTCCATGCCGTATTGTTTTATCATCTGGTAGGCTTGTTCCGGGTCGGCAGCTTTAAAATCAAGGTAAATATTGATCTTGTTTTTGCAGGCAGTAAGTATTTGCTTAAAGGTAGGGATACGGTATATGGTTTTATCTGTAGTGTCCTTGCTTTTTACCTTTAGCTGTTCCAGCTCATCAAGGGTAAAATCTTTAACGTTGCCTTTGCCGTCTGTCATACGGTTGATGGTGCCATCGTGCATGCTCACCAATTCGCCGTCTTTAGTAGTGCGCAGGTCAATCTCTACATAGTCAGCCTCGTTCCTGATAGCTTCCTCATAGGCAGCTAAAGTGTTTTCGGGATAAATAACATGGTCTCCGCGGTGGGCCGCTATAATAAATTTATGTTTTGATTTTGGGGCCGGGTTAGGCGTAAACGAAGTTAGGCCTGCTATGAAGGCTATAATGGTGATAAACGAAAAATTCATGATTATTGATTTAGTAAGATAGTAAAGCCCGGGTTTAACCGGGCTTTTTGGCTAATAAGTGTTAGTTA
Organism: Mucilaginibacter sediminis; assembly: GCF_051903035.1. Classification (NCBI taxonomy): domain Bacteria; kingdom Pseudomonadati; phylum Bacteroidota; class Sphingobacteriia; order Sphingobacteriales; family Sphingobacteriaceae; genus Mucilaginibacter; species Mucilaginibacter sediminis. Next base: position 3,060,665 of record NZ_CP170602.1, on the reverse strand, counting down.
ACTATTGTGCCCGATGTTTTTTTACCTTTTTGCTTGTAATGGTCGTTGCGCTCGCGGTCTTCATCGTCCATATCAACACCTTTTTTAATTTTGCGCCAGTTGGTGTTTTTGCTGTAACGCGCCATTGCCTTTTTGGTATCAAATATGCGCGTATCGCTTGGTATAAAAGTATATGGGGTATAGTCGGGCTTATCGGTAAAAAAATCTTGTAATAACGATGCGGTAACGTCGTACTGGTTTACATAAGGCACATCCAGCACGTTATAAATGGTTTTTAATATCGAACCAAAATTGGCATGAGTGTGGCTTACATAGCCTTTTTTAACATACGGGCCAGCCAGCATCAGGATAGACCGGTGGGCGTCTATATGATCAACCCCGCCCTGCGGATCATCCTCGGTAATAATTACCAGCATGTTTTTCCAGTATTTAGTGTGCGACAGGAAATCGAGCATGCGGCCAACAGCAAGGTCGTTATCGGCCATGTACGATTGCCTGTACGGGTAGCCGTCTTTAGGCCTTACATCGGCTCCGTGGTCATTAGGGACCTGCATGGTTATCAGCGAAGGCATTTTCTTTTTACCGGTGATCCACATCTTGGTAAACTCGCTTTTAAACTGCTCAACACGGAATTGGTCGGGAATGTTGGTATTAAAGCCGGAGTAGTTATGGCTGGTACGTGTGTATAAAGCCTTTTGCATAGGCACCATAACAATATGGGCTGCACCGGTGTTGGTATCTTCCCATTCTTCGCGCACGTGTGCGGTTTCGTTGGCCTCGCCAAAATTGTAAAAGTCTACATGCTTGCGCTCCAGGGCTTCCCACAGGCCCCCTGTTTCGGCATAGTCTTCAGGGTCCATACTGCCTGTTGAACCGGGAAAACGGCGACCGGGGGCGTTTGAAAATAGTTTAGCGGTTTTGCTCACGTTGGAGTTTGCTTCCACCCATTCGTTGGGGATAACACCCATCATCCAATGGTGGCCGTGGATAGATGCATCACTATCGCAATAATAATTATCACTGAAAGCGTACTGCGTGGCTACCTTAATATGGTTGGGCGATACATTAAGGTTAGGGAACTGCATCCGGGTAGCATCGGGCAAAGTATACTCGCAATGTACACCAAAGCGGGCCAGGGTACTATCGCCTTTGGCGTTGGGCAACTGGCCTAAAACTTCGTCGTAGGTGCGGTTTTCTTTGGTAATGTATACAATGTATTTGATAGGCGTGGGCGATGCGCCAGGCAATACCGGTACCGGGTTGTTGGTAGCAGCATCAATAGTTTTACTTATAAAAGTATTGCTGATTACTTGTTGAGTGTACCCGGCCAACTGTGCATTATCGGGCATGGCAACTTTTTGAAAGGTGCCTAACTGTATATCGCCTATGTAGGTACCTTGCGTTGGGGCAACAAAACCATGGCCGCCGTTGGGGCCGGCGCCGTAGCCGCGGCAGGATGTGATATACAGTTCCTTTTCATCGGCCGATAATTTTACCCTTGATGTTCCCCAGCCAGTTGGGATAAGCCCTTTGGTGGTTTGGGTAGGGACATCAATTACCGCAACGGCATTGAAACCTAAAAGCGCTACGTAAAGGTTTTTTTCATCTTTACTTAAGCTAATGCCGAAAGGTAACAGTCCTCGGAATTTATCAATACGAATGTCAACTTTAATCGGGATATCGCCCAGCAGCTTATGGTTTTTGTAATCGATAATGGTGATATTATCATTTGTGGCATTGGTAACATAAGCATATTGGCTGCCAACAGCTATTGAGTTTGGGCTTGCGCCGCCGGTTACTTCGGCATCTTCCAGCATCTGGCCAACCTGGTGGCCGGTTTTAAATTTATTGATCACCTTGTTGGTTGCCAGGTCGATAGTGAAAACGCTCATAGCGTCGGGCGATGAAGGGCTGCCAACACCGGGAATCTTTCGGCCTTCAACAACAGTTCCCTCGCGCGACTCTTTGGTGTTATCGCCATAAGGGTGCCGCGAGATCATGATTGAATCGGCATTTTTAGGGGTAGCCCCGGTTATTAATGGGTAAGAATACATGCCTACGTTGGCCACAAAGGCTGTTTTTTTATCGGGGCTTAAAGCCAGGCCAAAGGGCTGGCGACCTACATTGATTGATGCGGTTATTTTTTTTGTTTCCAGGTTAATCCGCACCATACGGAAGTTTCCCCTGTCCAGCACCAGTAACTCGTTTCTATCGGCATTAAACAGTAGGTCGGATGTGAAGCTGTCGTCATAATCTTTATTGCCAACCCTGCCATTTAATGATAGCGAATCTGTTTTTATAAACTTTTCGGCATCGTATACAATCACAGCGCCATTATCGCCACCGCTCAGGTACAGTGTTTTTGAATCGGACGAAAATGCTACACCCAAAAACGAACCATTAGATAAAGGAGAAGCGATCTTTTTATCGTATGATGGTACCCTTGAGCTGCCCATGGTGGCAATATCAATAAGGGTGACAACACCGTTATGCAGCGTTACCGCTTTTTTGCCGTCGGGAGATATGGATAACCCGAAAGGATCATGCGTTATGCGGATGGTTTGGCCGGCTGGTGTTATTAACCTGCCGCTGGGTAAAACAGATGCGCCGGCAGTATCTATTTTACAGTATTGATTAATCCCTGGTACCTGTAAAATGCTTACCTGCTGCTTTTGGGCAAAGGCGCATGGCATAAGCCCAATGCCGATTGCGAATGATAAAAGAAACTTGTTTTTAACTGGCATAGATAAATTGTTTTTAACCAAATAAAGGCCCCCGTTTGATGAGGGCCTTTGCAAAGTTGAGGTTAATAATTTTTATTTAAGAATGTACATTTTACCGTTAATGTCGTCATTGCCGCTATATTGATCGGCTAATGCTTTGTTATAATTAACAGCATTTGAAGTACGCTCGGAACCTGGATACTGGAAACGCAACGCTATACGACCGCTATTACCCGTACCCGGACCAGTTGTAAAGTTAGGTACACCGGTACGGCGGTAGGTAAAGTAAGATTCCAATCCTGAGTGACGGAACAATGCCAGGTATTTTTGTGTTAAAATTTTGGTAAGGCCAGCCGCATCAGCAGTATACTTAACACCTGATTGTGCGTAGTAGGTAGCCCAATCAACATTGATGGGATAAGTATCATAGTTAGCTAAATTTGCTGTACTGGTTGAACCCGGGCGGTAAAAGTATGCGGTAAAGCTACCAGCACCTGTAGGTATGCCATAATAAGCAAAAGAAGTTTGGATGCCTTTGATATAATAATCTTCGGCGTTACCTGTTGCCCAGCCACGGTTAATACCTTCGGCAATGTTAAACATCAATTCGGCATAACCTATTTGAATAGCCGGCTCGCCGGTGTAGGTTGAGTAATAACGTTTCCTGTTCAGGAATGAGTATTTCTGTAAGCCTGCGTTGTTATACATTACACCTAAATCCAAACCCGGATCGGCACCAATGAACGACGAAAACGCTGTAGGGCTTTGATGCAGGTTATCAACGTTGTAACGTGCAGGTTCAGCAGTTACAAAAACACGTGGGTCTTTTAAGCCGGTTAATAAACCGATGTAAGTAGCCGATGTGTTTTGCCTTGAACCATTTTGGCCAAAGTTATCCGGTGTTTGTGGGTAATAGTTTGTTGGGCTCAAGAAAGTGTATTGCAGGTTATCAGCGGCACTTGTCATAACCGGATATTTAGTTGGGTTATTAACGATAGTGGCAAATTGATTAGCAACATCAATATCACCATTCTTTTTACTTAATTGGATCAATAACCTGATCCGAAAAGTATTTACCACTTTTTGCCATGCTGTTAAGCTATTGCTTAGGTAGATATCGCCCGCAAGGGTGTTATCGCCTTTGCCTATCAAAGCAGCTAAATCGGTGTTCGCACTTTCTAACCAGGCTAATGATTGGGTCATCACGGTTTTTTGCGAGTCATAAGCCGGGGTTAAGTTAGAAAGACCTTGTAATGCTTGAGTCATTGGGATATCGCCTTCTTCCATACTCATCTTACTGAAAAAATATGCCCTGAAAAATTTCCCCAGAGCGCTGTATGGGTTAACTGCGGGCGCACCTGCTTTAACAGCCTGGTTTTCCATGGCCAACACGTTTTTTAAGGTAGTGTAGTAGTTGTCGCCGCTGCCAAAATCATAACGGTTGTTACCGTAATAATCGTAGTTGTAAATATAATACTGGGCATAAATTTCATTTGAACCATCAGGAAAATCTGCCATGGTATTCAATATGCCATTAAAAAGAAGCGAAGCCGGAACCGCATTTGGTACGTTTGGGTTAACAGATAACTCCTGGAAACTCTTTTTACAGCTGGTTACTGTAAGTATCATGAATACCGGCAGTAAATAAATTCTAAATATCTTTTTCATATTCATCTGTTATTTTAGAATGATAAATTTAAGTTGAAGCCGTAGCTGCGTACTGTTGGCGATTGCAATACAGTTTGAGCCTGAGCTCCGTTGTATTGGTCAAGATCCACATCCTTAAAGCGTTTGTCTTTATAGAAGTACAACAGGTTACGGCCATAAAGCGATGCAGAGATCTTTTGGATAAACGATTTTTGCAACCAGGCTTTAGGGAAATCGTAGCTAAAAGTTACTTCGCGCAGTTTGCTGAAGGTTTTATCCATCAGGTTTGATTCGTCTACGTTGTAATATTTACTTACATAATCCTGCACCAATGCTGTTTGCTTGTTTTGTGAAAATTGCAAGGCAGAATAGTTTAAGATAGCTCCTGTTTTTGAATCAAGGTTGATTGCTGTACCGTTTGATACGTTTACACCCGGACCAACATAAGTACCGTTGTAACCAGCTACACCAAAGTTTTTCCAATCCTGGTAACGGGCATCGCCAAGGGCGCCTGTTGCAGTTTCGATATTAGCGCCACCACGCATGGTTTTATTGTGCATATAATCGATAATAACACCACCAACAGCTCCATCAAACTGGAAGCCCATGCTGAAATTTTTGTAACGGATTTTGTTGGCAATGCTCCAGTTGTAATTAGCATTTTCGTGACCTAATACCTGGCCACCAACTGATAGTGGTTTGCCTGCTGCGTCATTAATAATCTGGCCTTCTTTTGTTCTTAAAAATTTGCTGCCGCGTAATATGTCGGTGCGGTCGCCTACGCTGTAGTAATTTAAGTAGGTGCCGTTTTGACCCGGAGGCAATTCTTTGTATACTTCTTTGTTGTTCGATACGTTAACCAACACATTCCATGTAAAGCCACCCAGATTTTTAATAGGTGTACCTTCTAATGATCCTTCATAACCTGAACGTTTAGTTTTTAAAGCGTTTAAGTATAGTGTGGTGTAGCCTGTGGCGGTAGAAATTTGGCTTGCGAATACTCTTGGACCATCAATATACTGGAACGCAGTAGCGCTTAGGCCCAACCGGTTTTGCAAAAATTTAATATCAAAACCTTCCTCGTAGTTTACGCGGGTAGATGTTTTGATGTTATTGATATATAACGAATTGGTTGCATAACCAGCCGTTGTATTGTTGTATGGTTTGCTTGTTGAATAAGATGGGTTCAGCGAATAATCGGGCCCATTGTATGGCGAAGTATAAGTAGAACCATACCCCAGCGGATTATTAAACAATGATGGGCCGGTACTGCCACCGAAAGCGGTAATTGAGCTAAATGGAGCAGGGCCAATAGTTGGGCTTGATACATCGGCTCTTACATTGGCGTATGATCCGCGTGCCTTCAGGAATGAAATGGCTTCGGGCAGTTTAATATAATCAGAAATTACAGTTGCTGCCGATACACTTGGATAATTATAAGTAGTTGCGTTTTGGAAAGCGCTTGATTTGTCTCTACGATAAGTTCCGGATAGGGTGGCATATTTACCGAACGACATATCTAACGACGCATAAAAACTCAATACTCTTTCAGATGCGTTAAAGCTGGTAGCCTGGATTGGATTTTTTGAGTTGCTGAAAGCATAAACCTCAGGTACGTTCAAGTAATCTGTAGATACCCAGCTTGAATTGTAGCTCATGGTACGCAGGTTTGAACCTACTAAACCAGATAAATTTAAAAAATTCTTAACCGTGTAGTTGTAGTTTAAAATTAACTCGGTGTTGTTATCAAACAAATTACGGCGATCTTCACGATAGTCACCCTGGTTGCCTTCACGTCCGTAAGGGTGGGCGCTAAAAGGCAGGTCTTCTGTGCGTAAAATATTGTAGGTGTCAATTTGTGAACGTAACCTTAAATTCAAATTATCATTGAATTTGTAAGTTCCACCCAGGTAACCGTAAGTGTCATTTTTGTAATGGCCACGGGTCCATTTTTGAGTTAACAAATATGGGTTATGGTAACGCTGATACTCCTCAAATTGCGATTGAACACCAACTTTACCAGGTTGCCAAATGGCTTTAATGTCTGGTGCGTTGATATCCCAATCTGCACCTGTCCATATCGAGATGTTATAAATGATACTATTAGGACCATATTGAACGTCTGGGAAGTTATCTGTTGATTGCCTGTTGAAATCAACGTTACCCTCAAAAGTCAATTTAGGAGTTGGCGTAAATGACGCGTATAAATTGGCATTAGCGATATTCAGATATTGCGATGGAATGTAGCTGGTTTGGTGTTGCTGTGAAACCGAAAAACGAGTTGTGTAAGTGTCTCCAACAACGCCTAATGCAACGTTATTATTGGTTTGCGAACCTACTTTCAAAAAGTTTTTCAGGTTGTCTTTACCTCGTGCTGTCCAGGGCGTTCCCTGGCGCACACCGTTAACAATAGGGCTATCATATTGCGGAATTAACTGGCCGTTAAAATAAGGGCCCCAAACATCGTAGTCGCCGTCTACACCGCCTGGTGCACCACCTTTACCATCAACAAATTCGTAAAAGGTGTTTTCGCCCGGCCCGAAAGAATTTTGAGTACGTGGGAAAGCAAGGAAACCACTGTTTAATACAGTACTGCTGTTGATATCAACAGTTAAACCTTTTTTGTTTTTGGCACCTTTTTTTGTGGTGATTAAAATGGCACCATATTGTGCGCGGCTACCGTAAAGTGCAGCGGCGGCAGGGCCTTTTAATACGGTGTAAGTTTCAATATCATCAGGGCTAATGTTATAAGTATCTGTATTGATAGGGAAACCATCAACAACATATAATGATACCTGGCTACCCCTGATCAGTACGTTAGGGTTACCTAATAACTCGGCAGATGGGCCAACAGATACGCCGGCAACTTTACCTATTAAGCCTGTGATCGGGTTAGGATCGCGGGCAGTTGTTAAGGCGTCGCCTTGTACAGTTTGTATAGCGTAACCAATGCGCCTGGTTTCTTTTTTAATACCAAGGGCTGTAACAACTACCTCATTTAATACCTTGTTGTCGCCGTTTAAGCTTACATTAATTACATTTTTATCGGCAACCACAATGTTTTGTGGGGTGTAGCCAATAAACGAAAATGTAAGTGTTTGACCTGCACTTGCCGAAATAATGTAACGGCCCTCAATATCGGTAACCGTACCTTTGTTTTGTTCTTTAATGCGTACACTTACACCGGGTACTGGTAAGTGGTTCTCGTCGGTAACTGTACCGCTTATTTTGCTTTGAGCTAATAATATAGATGGCGCAATACAAAATAACAAAACCGTAATAACGGTTTTTAGTCTCTGGTAAAACTTATTCATCTGCTAAAATTTAAGGGTGAAACATGTAGTTTTTTCATACAGCAATGCTAAACTTTGTTTATTATTAGTAAACCAATTTAGTATTAAGCTATACTTAAGCTTTTGTTTACCCTGTGTTAAGCAGGTAGTTTTTGTAACGAAAATATCACATCTTCTTTATGGAAAATTAACACATGGCCATTAAGGGTTAACCTGTTGTAAATGAGCAAGTGCAATACCTTTCAAATAGTCGATATTATCAACAGGCGTATTCATTTCTTTAGCCATATCGTCCCAGTACCTGAGTCTTATAATTAGCTCAGAATCAGGGTTTAGTTCAAAGTTGGCGGCTTCATCAGCAGTCATTACTCCGCCCTGGAAATTAAGGGTAGCTTTACTGGCGTCCGACAGGCGGTTATAGTATTCCGGGTATTTAAAAGTGAGGTATCTTTTGGCAATTACATGGCCCTGTACCAGGTTGGCAACCCTTTCGGAAAAACCGCGTTCCAGTAAAAAATCGGCGCCAATTTGTTCATGGTCTACATTGCCCATGCCATCCATGCTTTCGGCTTCCCCGGCCTCGGCACATAAATGGCCAATGTCATGAAAAAAAGCGGCCAATACTACTTCGTCGTCAAAGCCTTCGGCTTTAGCCAGGGCAGCAGCCTGCGACATATGCTCCAATTGTGAAACAGGTTCGCCTATATAATCTTCGTCGCCATATTTTTCATATAGTGAAAATATTTCGTTCACCACAGCCTGTGGGTCATAAGCAGAATAAGTCATGTTGGTAGGTTTTTAGTGCAAATTAAGCCGATTGAGGTTACTATATTATTAAATGTTTGTGAAAAAAGCCCCCTAACCCCCTGAAGGGGGAACATTTTGAATGATACGTTTTTTATCTGTTTTATGTATAAGATACCAAAAAGTGAACAGCCGAGTTTATTATAATAATGGGGGCAAAGCACCATGCAAATCAAAAACTCCCCCTTCAGGGGGTTGGGGGGCTTGACATTTTTTTTTACTTTGCGAGTGTTTACCAATACTAAACAAAATGGAACAAGATATACTGATACAAATCAGTAACCGGATAAAAGAACGCCGCCGCGAAAAAAATATAACCGTACAGGAACTGGCCATACGCGCTAATGTAAGTAAGGGACTGATATCGCAAATTGAAAATAGCCGTACCATACCATCGCTTATTGTATTAATAGATATTATTAAAGCGCTTGAGATAGATATGAACGAATTTTTTAAAGATATCCGGTCGAAAAGTAATTATTTTCCTGTGCTTATTAAACGTAAAGACGAGTATGAGCATTTTGAAAAGGAGCATGCATCGGGCTTTCATTACCATAGGATATTTACACAATCCATCAACCGGTCAACGGTTGATATCGTGGTGCTTGATCTGATGCCCGGTTCATCGCGGCCAATGGTTACCACCGAAGCCTTTGAATACAAATATATTTTAAGCGGCGACGTAGAGTATTATTTTGATGACTATAAGGTGCTGCTAAACCAGGGTGATTCGATGCTGTTTGATGGCCGCCTACCGCATACACCTAAAAATCCGGGTACTACCACAGCAAGCATGCTGGTTGTTTATTTTTTTGAGGAAAAGAAATAGGGTTGATTTGAAAATTTGAGAATTTGAAGATTTGAGAATTGATATTAACTAAACCTTAACATAAACTTAGTTTGTCATTAATGAAATAAGTTTAGTATTGCTAAACATTTGAAATTTTACATTGATTAACCAATGACGGGTATGAGGCTGATAGAACAGTTAAGGGGCAAAGTTGCCAAATGGCCTTATTCGCTGCTATCGGTAATGGCGGCTGTTTCGGCTTTTGGCTTGTATACATCTATGTACGCGTTCCGCAAAGCTTTTGCCGCCGGTACTTTTACCGGGCAGCAGTACCTGCATATTGATTATAAGGTTTGGCTGGTTATAGCGCAGGTAGTGGGTTACACTTTCAGTAAATTTTACGGCATCAGGTTTATTGCCGAGGTAAATGCCAAAAACAGGGGTAGATATATATTAACATTAATTGGCATAGCATGGGGGGCATTGCTTTGTTTCGCTTTTGTCCCTGCGCCATGGAACATCGTTTTCCTTTTTATTAACGGTTTTCCCTTAGGGTTGATATGGGGACTTGTTTTCGGTTACCTGGAGGGGCGCCGGTCTACCGAGTTTATGGCGGCTGTATTATCTATCAGCCTCATATTTGCATCGGGTTTTGTAAAAACGGTGGGGCGCACGCTGCTTACCGCATTTCATGTAAACGAATTTCATATGCCTTTTTTAACAGGTGCCATTTTTGTTTTACCCCTTTTATTATTTGTTTTTTTTATGGAGTTAATGCCCGCTCCAACGCCCGAGGATATCAGCCTGCGGGCCGAGCGCAGCCCTATGAACGCTGCCGAACGTAAAGCTTTTTTGATGCGCTTTTTGCCCGGTATTATCCTCACCATTATCATTTATGTATTGCTGACCATTATGCGCGATGTACGCGATAATTTTGAGGTGGAAATATGGGCCGACCTTGGCATAAAAAGCAATAGTATTTATACAGGAATTGATTCTATAATCTCGGTAATCGTACTGGTAGGTATTAGCTTGCTGATATTGGTTAAAAAGAATTTAAGGGCGTTTAGTATTATTCACCTGTTTATCATAGGGGGATGCGTATTGGTAGGTGGCGCCACCTTACTTTTCTCGCTTAAAATAATTGGCCCTGTAACCTGGATGACCATGGCCGGCCTTGGCCTTTATATGGGTTATGTACCCTATAACGCCATCTTTTTCGATAGGATGATAGCTACCTTTAATTACCGCAGCAATGTAGGGTTTATCATGTACATAGCCGATTCGATGGGTTACCTGGGTAGTGTAAGTATTTTGTTTATAAAAGAGCTTGGCCGCCCTACCATCAGCTGGGGCACTTTTTTTAAAGAAGGCGTAATGATAGTGGCGATTGTAGGCGGCATATGTGGTGTATTATCGCTGCTGTATTTTTTACAAAGCGCTAAATCAAGTCAAAATTCAAAATTCAAAAGTCAAAACAACACAGTGGGTGATGACTTAATGACAACAATAAAATGAGTGAAAATAATACTTCAAAAAACTCCCCCTTCAGGGGGCAGGGGGGCTCTGTTATAGTAATAGGCGCGGGCATAGTTGGCCTGGCTACTTCGCGGGCGCTGGCTTTGCGTGGGTATAAGGTAACCGTATTTGAACGCAATGAACGTGCGGTTGGTGCATCCATCCGCAATTTTGGGATGATATGGCCAATTGGGCAGGCTACAGGGCCCCTGTATGAGCGGGCCATGCTTTCGCGCAGCATCTGGAAAACCATTTGTACCGAGGCTAAAATATGGCATGATGAAGTTGGCTCCCTGCACCTGGCTTACCATGATGATGAACTACAGGTGATAAAGGAATATGTAGAAGCCAACCAGGCCCATCGTGATTGCGCGTTGCTAAGCCCAGGCGAGGCATTTGTAAAATCACCGGCAATTAATACCGATGGTTTAAAAGGCGCTTTATGGAGCGGTGAAGAAATGATCATCGAATCTCGGGAAGCTGTTGGGCAGGTGGCAGCATACCTGGCCGATAAATATGGCGTCGAATTCCATTGGAATACCGCTATCAGCCGTATTGAGCATCCAAAAGTATATTCGGGAAAAAGCACCTGGGAGGCAGATGAAATTTACGTTTGCAGTGGTGCCGATTTTGAAACGCTTTATCCGGAGTTATTTGCGCAAACAGATATTACCAAATGCAAGCTGCAAATGATGCGGCTGGTGAGCCAGCCTGATGGCTGGCGCATTGGGCCATCGCTTTGTGGCGGCTTATCTATGATACATTATCCCGGCTTCCAGGTTGCTGCTTCGCTACCGGCCTTGCGCGCACGTTACCAGGAACAATACGCTACACATTTGAAATGGGGCATCCATGTAATGGCTTCCCAAAACGGCAATGGCGAACTAACCATCGGCGATTCGCACGAATATGGCCTGGTGCATGATCCATTTGACAAAGTGTTTATTAATGAAATGATTACAGGCTACTTACATACTTTTGCTAATTTTAAAAACTGGCAATTGCTGCAATCATGGCACGGAATACTACCAAAGATGACCAATGGTGCAACCGAACTTATTGTTGACGTGGAGCCGGGTGTAACTATTATTAATGGCCTTGGCGGTAACGGGATGACCCTTTCATTAGGCCTGTGCGAGCAGGTGATTGCCGCCAGGTAGATCATAGTTGATGGACCATAGTCCATGGACGATAGTGCATCATCTATGGTCCATCGTCTATAGTCCATAGATGGTATACCATACAATATTTAACATTTCACGTACAACGTATAACATACAACCTAATAATTATGCTCGATTCAAGACGGGATTTTCTTAAAAAAGCGGCTTTGCTAACCGGGGCCGCCGGCTTAACAAGCCTTTTGCCCGAATCTATTCAAAAGGCCATGGCCATTAACCCTGCACCCGGCAGCACTTACCTTGATGCAGAACACATCGTGATCCTGATGCAGGAAAACCGCTCGTTCGATCATACCTACGGGATGCTGAAAGGTGTGCGTGGTTATAACGATCCGAGGGCTATCGATCTGCCCAATAAAAACAAAGTTTGGCTGCAATCAAACCATACAGGCGAAACTTATGCGCCTTTTCACCTGGATATTAAAAACACCAAAGCCACGTGGATGAGTTCGTTGCCGCATTCCTGGGCCAACCAGGTAAATGCCCGCAACGATGGTAAGTTTGATCAATGGCTGAACGTTAAACGCAACAGTATTAAAGAATACTCGGATATGCCTTTAACAATGGGTTTCCACAGCCGCGAGGATATTCCTTTTTATTACGCCCTTGCCGATGCCTTTACCGTTTGCGACCAGAATTTTTGTTCGGCCTTAACGGGTACAAATCCCAACAGGCTTTTCTTTTTTACGGGCACCATCCGCGCCGAGCAGCATGAAAATTCCTTAGCCCACGTTTGGAATGATGATATGGATTACGGCACGCTCAACTGGGGCACATTCCCCGAGCGTTTGGAAGACCATAACATCTCCTGGAAACACTACCAAAACGAGATTGCCATAGATACCGGTTTGGTTGGCGAGGAAGACCCCTGGCTATCCAACTTCCAGGATAATCCACTGGAGTTTTTTGGCCAGTATAATATTAAATTGTATGATAGGCACATAGCCCACCTGCAAAAACAATCAACAGATTTACCCGGGGAAATAGATGCTATTGAAAAGCAAATTGCCGCTTTACCAGTGGGCGATGCGCATATCGATCACTTAAAAAAACAGCTTAAACAAAAACGTCGCGACCTGGAGAATGTAAAAAAAGACATGGCCAGCCTTGATCCGGGTAAGTTTGCCACATTATCACAACGCGAAAAAAACCTTCACCAAAAAGGTTTTGTAACCAATACCAATGATCCGCATTACCGCACTTTAAGTCCGTTAAAATATAATGATGGTGGCACCGAGCGTGAGTTGTTGGTGCCCAAAGGTGATGTGCTGCATCAGTTTAGGGAAGATGTAAAAGACGGTCATTTGCCAACGGTTTCCTGGCTATCGGCGCCCGAGCATTTTTCTGATCATCCAAGCTCGGCCTGGTATGGTGCCTGGTATGTATCCGAAGTAATGGATATATTAACCCAAAACCCCGAGGTTTGGAAAAAGACCATTTTTATTTTAGCATACGATGAAAATGATGGTTATTTTGACCATGTGCCACCTTTTACGGCCCCGCATCCGCATAAAGCAGGAACAGGCAAGGTATCGGAAGGGATTGATACCAGCGTTGAGTTTGTAACCTACGAGCAGGAAAAAGCACGAAACAACTTCCCCGAAGTTTTTGATCGCGAAAGTCCTATTGGCCTTGGCTTCCGTGTGCCATTAGTTATCGCATCGCCCTGGAGTAGGGGAGGTTGGGTAAATTCGGAGGTTTTTGACCATACATCAACCCTGCGGTTTTTAGAAAAATTCCTGAGTCATAAAACCGGCAAAAAGGTTGTTGAACCTAATATAAGCAACTGGCGCCGTACGGTTTGTGGCGATCTTTCAACCACCTTCCGTCCGTACAATGGCGAAACTATTCCTAACCCCGAATTTGTAGCCAGAGAGATGTTTTTAGAAGGCATCCATAAAGCGCAATTTAAAAAACTGCCAAATGATTATAAGTTGCTGACTGCTGAAGAGATAGCGCTGGTTAACAAAACTCCGCATGCGTCACCTTACATACCGCAACAGGAAAAAGGTATTAAGCCATCATCAGCGTTGCCATACCAGTTATATGCTGATGGGAAATTAAGTGCCGATAAAAAATCATTCGGGATAAAATTTAATGCGAGCAAACAGTTATTTGGCGATAAAGCTTTGGGCTCGCCGTTCAATGTATATGCCCCTGGCAAATACGCCAGTTTCAGAGATCCGCAAAAAATGGAGCCTTTGCGTACCTGGGCATACGCGCTAACCGCTGGTGATAGCCTTGCAGATGTTTGGCCTTTACATGAATTTGAAAATGGCGAATACCACCTGCGCGTGTACGGACCAAATGGTTTTTATCGCGAATACAAGGGTACCGCGGCCGATCCGTTGCTGGATGTAACCTGCGATTATCAGCAAGCTAACATCGTGCTGAAAATGGCCAATTTAAGCCACGATGAGACCTATAATATGCAAGTAACCGATCATGGTTATAAAACCAATAATCAAAGAGTTGTAGTAAATAAAAAAGGCCAAAGCACGTTAGTTCTTGACCTTTCCAAAAGCCATGGCTGGTATGATTTCAGCATAAAAGTAACCGGGTCGCACGCTTTCGAAAAAAGATATGCCGGCCGGGTGGAAAGTGGTAAACATAGCTTTAGCGACCCATTGATGGGCAAAATGGTTTAAAGATTCATTTGTACGTTTATTTTTAGCCCGGGAACTTTGTTAAGTTGTCGGGCTTTTTTATTAGCGGGTTTATTTAACTCTCGCAGGTTCGGCAGGCAGGCCAGCGGCAACCCTAAGGCGTGCCATGGCCCAGCACCACCAGGCACATTGTTCGCCATTACCGGCATCTTTGGTTTTCCATACCGCGTTGTTCATAGCTGCAAGGTCGGTATCACTTATCTTTTCAGATTGTTTATGGCCGTTGCCGTCAAGCCAGCCGCCTTCCATGTACACTGGTTTGGGGGCATTAACAATTTTTATCAGGTCCAGGATTGCTTTTATCCGGTTGTAATCTTTTTCTGTACGGGCAAATTCCATTTCCCAGGCTTGTCCTTTGCCAATAATTTCGTTAGATACTGTTCCGTCCGGGTAACTATCGGTGGGCATCCAGGCCAAGCCGTTTGTTTTTTTAAGCATTCCCTGTTGCATAGCTTTTACCGTGTTGTGC
Organism: Mucilaginibacter sediminis; assembly: GCF_051903035.1. Lineage (NCBI taxonomy): Bacteria > Pseudomonadati > Bacteroidota > Sphingobacteriia > Sphingobacteriales > Sphingobacteriaceae > Mucilaginibacter > Mucilaginibacter sediminis. Next base: position 3,045,574 of record NZ_CP170602.1, on the reverse strand, counting down.
ATCACCTGGTGGTTTAAACCTTCCCATTGCGCGGCAACTGGCGATAGGGTTACCCAACCCATCCCTAAATAGGGTATGCCCCCGTTTGAATCGGGCAGCCGCATTTCAAGGTAAGTGGTATCGCTGTTACGTACCGTGGTCAGGTTTTTACGGATGCCTTGTTGCAGTATCTCCATTTTTTTACGCCAGTCCGCAGCCAGCTTGGTTTCGCTGCGGCGTTCGGCTACGGTCGCCATATCATTCAAAGCTGCGCCAACAAAACTTTGGGTAAGTAAATCCCAAACATCCCAGCGTCGGCCTTCCCTTGAATGTTCAAACGAGATATTGCGTATCAGGCCTGGTTCAACCGACCACCAGCCATGCTGAAAAAATGTACGGTCGCAGGTACGTTTCATAATCGTACTTACCAGCGGCCAGGTTTTATCTTCAAAATTTGTGTGGCCCCGTTTAAGTGCCAGCCTTGCCCAGGCCAGCAGTACGTGCGCCTGTCCGTCAATCTGGTGCTCATCGCTGATGATTGTATATTTATTATCCTTTATCCCTATAACATGTGGTATGCGCTCCATATCGTTTTGGGTGGTGGCATCAAGCACACATTTAATGTTTAATTCGGCCTCCTTTAAGCGGCTGGTTTCTATCAGCAATGATACCATCGCGCCGGTTGTACGGCAATACATACCCTCGTAAGCGCCGGTTAATGATTCGGGTAAAAAGCCATCTTTCCTCATCCTGTCCAAAAGGCTATAATAGGTGTTGGAGTACAGCTTTTCAAAATATGGCGATTGGAGGGTGGCTTTGATATCATTTAAACTGGTTTGGGCTTTTACCTGCATCATGCCGAAAATCAGCATCATCAACAAGAACAAAGGGTAGTGTTTTTTAGTCATAGTGATATAAAATAGCGTGCAACCCAAAAGTAATTTAAAAGTGACAGATATGTCATTTGGCTGCCCGCGAAATTGCCTGAAACAAAAAAGAATTTTTTATTTAAAAATAATCTTGTAATTATGTCTGTCCAATTCAGAAACCGTTTTACCGTCCATTTTATGCTTCCAGGAGAGGAATATCAAATGTGGCCCGATGCTAAATTGTTAGATTTACTAAGGCTGGATGACCGTGAGGCATTTGAATTGCTGTACAAAAGATATTCGGCTAAGCTATTCCACGCTGCTTACAACCTTTTTCGCGACCGCGATGTTTGCGAAGACCTGGTGCAGGAATTGTTTATTGATTTATGGACAAAACGTAGCCAGCTCAACATCACCTCGCTCGAATCATACCTGAAAGTGGCCATCCGTCATCGCGTTATATATTATATCCGCACCAAGAAAGCCACGCTTGATTTGGAAGTTGTTGAAGAGCTGATTGAAAAATATACGGCAGATAGTAAACTGTTACAGAGCGACATCAGCCAGCTGCTTGAAAACAATGTGGCCCTGTTGCCCGAAAAATGCCGCCAGATTTTTACGCTAAGCCGTAAAGAATATCTATCCAACAAAGAAATAGCCTCTCGGCTAAATATCTCTATCAAAACCGTCGAAAATCAGATGACCATTGCCTTGCGCTATCTGCGTACCGGGTTAACAGATTACCTGCCATCGGTTGTTGCCCTGTTAATGGTTTATATGATGCGGTAGAGGTTATAGCGCAGACACATCTAAATAGCTAATGGAATGAGTTTATGTCGTCGGGAAGATATATGCATCAAACGATACTTTGTTTTATTGCCTGATAATGGTTAAATGATAGAGGTACCGAAGGGACTTTTATTGGCCAGCAACAGGCACAAATATTTGGATGCACCTAAATTGTGCTATCAGTTTAGTGTTAACCATGATAAAATATAATAAATTGATTATTAGGTACTTATTGGTATTTTATTTGAAATGTGTTAAGTTGTGTTAACCCAATTAGATGCGTTTGCCCTGGTAGGGATTATTCATCCGGCGGGTATTTAAAAACTATTATTTAAATTTGTTAGTACCGATAGCAGCCCGGCTTTTTATCGGCCTCCAATTACAAACTTTACCGGTTGCCTGTTTATAGTTCACGTCTGTTAAAAAAACTACAATGAAAAAGGTATCGCTTTTTGTGGTGTTCCCTGTTATATTAACGGGGACCTGTTTGCTTGCGTTCAATTTGCATAATTCAACCGGTGAAAAAACTATAAAGAAAAGCTACCCGGTTACCTGTGGATCATTTGCTGCCACCAATATCGATACTGCGGCCGATGGAAAATACATGATAAGACTACCCGGACGGGGCGATTATAGCTACTCCATATCAACCCATAACGATAGCGCTCAGTTTTATTTTAACCAGGGCTTAACCATGTATTATAGCTATCATATGAAGGAAGCGCTGGCATCATTTAAAGAAGCTGCCCGGTTTGACCCGGCTTCGCCAATGACTTATTGGGGCCAGGCTTTAACTATGGGGCCTTACTATAACGCGGTTCTCCTTTATAAAGTGCCGCAAGCGCTATCCGGCGTTTTAAAACGGTTAAATACAACTGCCGGTAGCGCGTCTGAGAAAGAAAAAGCACTTATCAGTGTCATGAACCTGAGATACCCGTTGGTAAAAGATCATACTAATTATGATGAAAAGGCTTATGCGCAAGGCATGCGGGAACTGGTATCGGCATATCCTGATGACGCGGACATAAAAATGTTATATATAGATGCCATGATGCTGATACATCCCTGGGATTTTTGGACTACTGATGGACTGGCCAAAGAATGGACGCCCGAACTGGTGGATTTATGTAAAGGCGTATTGAAAGCAAAACCGGATAACCCGGCCGCGTTGCATTATTATATTCATCTTACAGAAGCATCCCATAACCCCGAAACGGCTATGTTCAGTGCCGAAGCCTTAAAGCGGCTTTTCCCGGCGGTAGGGCACATGGTACATATGGCAAGCCATGTTTATCAACGGAACGGGCTATATTTTCAGGGGGTAGATGCCAACGAAAAGTCGGGCAAAAGTTCCATTTTGTATGCCTCGATGGTGAAGAATCTATCCCTTGCCAAGTCAATCCCTCATGTGTACGCTGTAGAAACCTACTGCGCCTTTAGCGGAGGGATGTACGAAAAGGCGCGGGAAGTTGCCCTGCGTTGCCGCAATAGCGTTAAGCCAACAACTACAGATAGTTATGCTCAGTATTTATATATGATGCCCGTGCTCACGATGGTACGCCTTGGTAAATGGGAGGAAATATTGAAGGATAATAACCCGCCGGCCGCCGATTGGACTTACGCGCAAGTACTCCATGATTTTGCAAAAGGACTGGCCTTTATTTATACCGGTAGGCCGGATTCTGCAAATAGCCAGCTGGGGTTAATACGTGATAAAATTAATGCCCCGGTATTAAAAATAAGAGATATCCCTTTTAATACACCGTTTGAAGGCGCTACCATAGCCGAAAATATATTGGAAGGTGCGATTTTATTGGCACAAAATAAATATGAAAGCGGTATAGCCAGCTTTAACAAAGCCGTAGCGGTTGAAGATCACATGATTTACTCCGAGCCTGCCCAATGGCCCATCCCCGCCAGGCAATTTTTAGGAGCTTACCTTTTAAAAAACGATGATAATATCCGGGCGGAGCAGGTTTACCGGGCCGACCTGGTGCGCAACCCTGGCAATGGCTGGTCGTTACTGGGTTTGTACCAGAGCATTAAAGCGCAAAATCACAAACAAAACCTGGCCGAATATAAATCGGGCTTTCTTCGCTCGTTCTCGCACGCGGATGTTGTGCCAACAGGTTCGGTTTTTATGGAATAAGATGTGATAATAGGCGGCACTTTGACTTGTTGTAGTTAGATTTTTACACGTTGAAATAAATTTCTCAAAAAAAAATTCAGCTGCTTTGGGGGGTAGGACATGTTCAATGCATCCTGCATATATAAACCATGAGAAAGTTTAATTTCAGGAGAAAACAAGTTTCTGCGAAAGATCAATCTTTGCAGGAGGAAATCGTAAATCGGTATTTTGATGATTTGGATTTGGGAAAATTACCCGAAGCAAACGATCATGGTGTTGAATTTAACAGCGACAAAGTATATGGCCGCATTACCGCGCAAATTGACGGCGGCAAAATCAAAACCTTTAAAAAACAATGGCTGGTAGCGGCTTCGCTACTGGCAGGCTTGTGCTTGTCGGCTTATATATACCGCAATAATATACTTGATTACGTTTCGCCAATAACTACCAGGCAAATTGCAGCGGCCAACGGCAAAATTGTTAATATAACCCTTGCCGATGGAACCAAGATATGGCTCAACGGCGGCAGTAAACTTACTTATCCCGATAAATTCCGTGGCGACCGCCGTGAGATCACTTTAACAGGTGAAGCTTTTTTAGATGTAGCGCATGATGATCATCAATCATTCATTATTCATACCGGCGCTGTACGCACCCAGGTGTTGGGTACAAGTTTCAATATAAAAGCCTATCCCGAAGATCATTTTGTGAAGGTAGATGTGTTGAGCGGTAAGGTAGGGGTAATAGCGGCGGCTAACAATGCCAAAAAATCGCAAACCGTTTTCTTAACTCCTGCCCAGGAAGTAATTTTTAACAAGGATAATAACCAGGTCGTTAAAACCCAAATGGTTGACGTTGATATATTGGTTAGGTGGAAAAACGGCGACCTGGTATTTAAACGGATGCCACTGCCGGAGGTTATAAGTACAATTGAGCATCGCTTCAATGTTAAAGTTGACGTAGATATCAATCTTGTGAGATGTTCAATAACAGCCGACCTGACCAATAAATCGTTAGAAACCGTAATGAAGGTTTTATCAAAAATTGTTAAAGGTAAAGCCATACAGGATAAGGGCGGCTACCGTCTTAAAGGCAAAGGCTGTTAACCAATAAAATAAACCAATTCATCCAAAATATAACCAATTATTAGCTAACCTAAATAGAAGAGCATGACAACATAAATACATACAAAAAACCCTGATCAAAGGGATTTGAACAGGGTTACTAAAATGCAGCGTATTAATAAGTGCAACGTTTCGAGGTCCAATTCAGAACAAAGCACTCAATTTCAAACACTTTAATTATCTCAAATCTATGAATATATCTCTATTTTCAAATGGAGTAGTTCGTTATGTATTAATATTAATGAAATTTACCTCGCTCGCCTGCTTTGTTGTTTGCTTCATGTGCCTTTCGGCGGTAGCAAATGATTCATTTGGCCAACGCTTTTTGGAGATTTCGGTTACGCTGAAGCTCAAGAACGCAAGGCTTACCGACGCACTCGATAAGATCTCGGCCGATAAACATATTAAATTTGCCTATGCGGATAATGTGCTAAAGCCGGATTTCAGGGTAACTTTGAATGCCAAAAATGAAAGCATCAAAACTGTGCTTAATAAGGTGTTAACTCCATTTAACCTTAGCTATAAAATTATTGATGACGTAATTGTTATTGATGAAAAAGCCGAGGTAGAAAGCAGCACAGGCGGCATACAGCAGGCCCCGCCGGTCCCCATTAAAATTACAGGTAAAGTAACCGACGAAACAGGTCAGCCATTTCCTGGCGTTGGCGTCAAAATAAAAGGAACTACCACCGGCACCATTACCGGTGTAGACGGAACTTTTACTTTGCCTAACGTAGGCAGCGACGATGTACTGGTATTCAGCTTTATTGGTTACACACCAAAGGACGTGCCGGTAAATAATCAAACTACCTTTAACGTGCAGCTATCGCCCGAGCGTACTTCATTAAACGAAGTAGTTGTGATTGGTTATGGCACACAAAAACGGGCCAATATTATAGGCGCGGTCGATCAGATCTCATCAAAAGCTATTGAAGGCAAACCATCCGTAAATTTAACACAGGCTTTGCAGGGCACATCGCCCAATCTTATCATCCAGCAAACTAACTCCGAGCCTGGTGCTTATCAAAACATTAACATTCGTGGTGTAAGTACTTTAGGCGATAACAGCCCGCTGGTAGTTATAGATGGTATTACCGGCGGTGACATTAACCTGCTTAATCCGCAGGATATTGAAAGTGTCTCAGTTTTGAAAGACGCCGGCAGCGCGGCCATTTACGGTTCACGATCGGCAAATGGTGTGATATTGGTTACTACCAAAAAGGGAAAGAAGAACTCCAACACCCAGCTTACCTACAACGGGCAGGGCGGTGTACAGGAACCACATGTGGGTTATAAGCCAGTTCACAGCTATGAAAACGCCATCCTTAGGAACGAGGCCGTGGTAAATGCAGGTTTGCAGCCAATTTACAGCCCGCAGGATATCCGAAATTTTCAACAGGCAGGCGATCAGCAATGGTTTTTAGATGCCATTTTAAAAAATGCCGTGCTGCAAAACCATAACCTGGCGCTAACTGGTGGTAATTCCTCATCATCATACCTGGTTTCGGCCGGAGTGACAGATCAACGGAGTAACCTTGTTGGACCTAACTATGGCTTGCGCCGTTACAATTACCGCATGAACCTGAGCACCGAATATGGTAAATTGAAACTGACCAGTATCCTGTCTTATTCGCGTACCGAAATTAAAGAGCATTCTTACAACACATCAACCCTTATAGTTGATGCCGGCAGAACGCCAACTTATTATAAAATTAAAGACGACCAGGGACGGTATTTGACCAATGATGTATTAACAGAATTTAACCCACTTGGGATTTTAGAAGCAGGCGGCTACCGCAAGCGTGACAACGACAACATTTTCGGTAATTTAAATGCCGAGTTGGCCATTACCAAAGACTTTAAGTTGAAAGGTGTTTTCGGGGGTACGCTATTATCAAACCACATGTTTGGCAGGGTGATAGAAGTTGATTATTTCCCGAAAGGTACATACGGTGCAGATAGGAATACGAATGATGAGAACAACAAGAACCTGTTTTTAAATACACAGGTAATTGCACAGTATACCAAAACATTCAATAAATCGCATAACGTAGATGTGCTGGTGGGAGTGGCCAATGAATCGACAACTAACCAGGGCAACAGCCTTTACCTGAAATATACCGACCCAGAGTTGGGTACGCCTACAACAGGTACCATAATTGACCCTGCATCGTCAAACACCAATAATAACACCACAGAAACGAGTTTGAACTCTGCTTTTGGAAGAGCAAGTTATAATTATCAGAATAAGATATATGGTGAGTTTGATTTCAGGATAGACGCCTCATCAAAGTTTAATACAAAAAACCGCAACGCTTTCTTCCCATCGGGATCGGTAGGTTACCGCGTTACCGAAGAGAATTTTATGCAAAGCTACCGCGATAACTATGGCGATTTAAAGTTGCGCGCATCATACGGTATTTTGGGTAACCAGAACGTTGGCGATTACCAATATCAACGTACTTACGGCCCATTCCAGAATGCTTATGGCTTTAATAATGCCGGCGTTGGCGGCGCAGCCATATCATTTGCCAATCCGGATATTCGCTGGGAGCGTGCTGCCACATTTAATGCGGGTATAGATGCGGGCTTTTTAAAAAACACCCTAACCATATCTGCCGATTATTTTAATAAAGTAACAAAGGATATTTTGCTGCCACCAATAGTGCCAGGTGTGTTTGGCGCCGGACTGCCCGATTATAACGCCGGTAAGGTGCAAAACAGGGGATGGGAACTGACTGTTAACTACCGCTTATCAGGCAAAAACTTTAACCATTCGTTTTCATTTGACGTAGCCGATACTAAAAATAAAGTATTATCGCTTGAAGGTGGCGATCAGATTAAAACCTACGACGAATTGCAGGTTATTAACAAAGTTGGCCTGCCGATTGGCTCATACGTTGGTTTAAAACGCGATGGCTATTTCCAAAACCTTAACGATATTGTTAACGGGCCAAAACCTGCCGGTTTAACTGTTTCGCCGGGCGATAACCGTTACGTGGACGTTAACAAGGATGGGGTTATTGATGATAACGACAGGTTTGTTTTAGGCAATGGTTTCCCGCGTTTAACATTTGGCTTTACCTATAACGTAACTTACAAGGGCTTTGACTTCAACCTGTTTATGCAGGGCGTAGGCAAACGCAGCATGTTTGTTCGTGGCGAACAAGTTGAGCCCTTCCATTTCAACTATTCGCAGGTGATCTATCAGCACCAACTGGACTACTGGACACCTCAAAATCCTGATGCCCGTTATCCGCGTCTGGCAGCTGCCGGCAGTCAATCAAATACCAATAATTTCAGGCGCGGATCTGATATGTACATTTTTGATGGTTCGTACCTGCGCGTTAAAAACGTAACGCTGGGTTATTCGTTACCGCAAAGCGTAGCTAAGGCCATAGGCACTCATAAAGTAAGGGCTTACGTTTCAGGTCAAAACATCCTCACCTTTTCGGGCATAAAATTCCTTGACCCTGAGTCGACGGAGTTTGATGGTAATGTACAGGCTCGGGGTGCTAATAGCGGCAGGGCCTATCCAACGCCGATATATTATGGGTTTGGTATTGATGTAACATTATAATTTATTATAGATGAAGAAATTAACGACATATAGAACCGTGTTTTTTATAGCCCTGTTAACTGTTATGGTTTCAGCCTGTAAAAAGCTCGATCTGGCACCGGTAAATAAATTTACCGATATCAACTTCTGGACAACTACCGAAAAAGCGAACAGCGTATTAAATACCGCGTATTCGCAAATGTTTCGCTCAGATTATTTCTTTTACAATGAAGGCGCATCCGACAATGCGTACAATGGCCGCGGCGACGCCAATGGAGTGGCGTCACTTGCAGCCGGAACTTATGATCCTTCGCTGGGGCGTATTAAAGAGGAATGGCAATATCATTATTCAGGTATCAAAACCTGTAATATTTTTTTAGAGAATGTGGACAGGGTAACCTCAATGGACGCCGCCCTTAAAGCCCGCATGAAGGCCGAGGCTAAATTTATTCGTGCTTATCATTATTTTCAGCTGGCTACCTGGTTTGGCGATGTACCGTTGTTTGATAAGGATATTTCGATAGCCGATGCCAAAACCATTGCCCGTACGCCAAAAGCGCAGGTGATTGATTTTGTATTGAAGGAACTGGACGATGCAGCCGCTGCATTACCGGTAAACACAGCTTATGCCGCTGCAGACAGGGGGCGTATTACCAAAGGCGCTGCCATTGCGCTTAAAGCAAGGGTTTATCTTTATGACAGCCGCTGGCAGGATATAGCAACAACCTGCGAAAAGTTGATAAATGATAACAGCAATGGCACCTATAGCCTGTTCCCATCGTACGAAGGCGTGTTTTTACCGCAAAACGAGTATAACAGCGAAGTAATCCTCGACCTTGAATTTGTACCGCTTATTAAAACATACAGCCAGTTTTTTGATTTTGCCCCACTTGCAGTTGGTGCCCGCCTTAATGCCCTTGCCCCAACACAGGAACTGGTTGATAGCTACCTGATGGCCAATGGTAAAAAGATTACCGACGCAGGATCTGGCTACGACGAGAACAATCCGTACGTAAACCGCGATCCGAGGATGACTAATACGGTAGTTTATAACTTATACAAATGGAAAAAACCGGATGGCAGTACCCAAACCATTTATACCAAACCCGGATCTGATCCTGGTACGGATAAACTGGATGAATATGCACCCGGTAAAGTGAGTTCGCCAACAGGTTATTACATCCGCAAATATTACGACCCTACATCTGCCGTAAATTTCCAGTCGGGTTTAAACCTTATCCTCATTCGTTATGCTGATGTTTTACTTATGTATGCTGAAGCTAAAAATGAATTGGGCCAGTTGGATGGCGGCGTATGGGATAAAACTATCAAAGCTTTAAGGAGCCGTGCCGGTTTTACCGACCCCGCCGCGCTTACTTTCAGTGGCGCTCCCCAGGCCGATCTGCGTACCATTGTTCGAAACGAGCGTCGTACCGAGTTGGCTATGGAAGGCTTACGCATTTTTGATATCCGCCGGTGGAAAACTGCCGAAGTAGTATTAAACGGCTGGTCGCATGGTGCCAAATTCGGGCCGGCTTCTGTAGATAACGGATACATCAGGGCCGATTTGCGCAGTTTTGATAAAAGCAAAGCCTATTTATGGCCGGTTCCGAGAGACGAACGTGCTGTGGATCCAAATCTTACACAAAATCCAGGTTGGTAGTTCAATAATTATTTATAAAGAAATTATAATCAATTAAGATCATGAAAAAAATTACTTTCTGCCTGATGGCAGGCATATTGGCATTAATAATTGTATCTGGCTGTAAAAAGGATAAAACCCTTAACCACACGCAGGTATCGGCAGTAAAAAACTTTTTTGCGCCTGTTGATAACAAATTCATAAAACTTGAGCCAGCTTCCGGTTCGGCATCGTTTGAATGGGAGCAGGCACAGGCCGAAGATAATGGCCTGGTGATGTATGAAGTAGCATTTGATAAAACAACCGGCGATTTTTCCAAGCCGATTTATACCATGCCATCTGATGGCAATGGCTTATACAACAAGCTAACCATCTCTTTTAAAGACCTGAACAAAATTGCCGATCTGGCAGGTATCCAACCGCAGGAAACCGGTAAATTAAAATGGACGGTAATGTCGTCAAAAGGGATCAACGTACAAAAAAGTAGTTTATCGCGCACTATTGAAGTGCAGCGCGCGCCTGGATTTAGCGAAATTCCTGCCGATTTGTATATTACAGGAACAGCAACCGAAGGTGGTGATGACTTAAGCAAGGCCATACATTTAAAACAAATATCAACCGGCGTTTTTGAAGCATATACTTCATTAAAAGCAGGAACACTTCATTTTGCCGAACGCAACACAGGGACACCAGCAACTTATTCTATTGATGGCGTTAAACTATTAAAGGATGGCAGCACTACCATTGCAGGCGCTACCAAAGTTGAGCGGGTAGTGGTTGATTTTACTACAGCATCGGCATCGATGACAGAAGTTGTATCGGTAGGTTTATGGTTTGCTGCTGATAATAAAATCTGGTTTAACCTGCCATACGTTGGTGGCAGCAGTTGGGAAATTGATAACGCATCCATCGTTTTCCACCAGGAATCATGGGGCAGGGATGAGCGTTACAAGTTTATGTTTACGCTTAAAGATGCTGCAGGAACAACATCAACGCAGTACTATGGCAGTACCAATTCAGATAACAGCCCGGCTACCGCAACCACTGCCGCATCCTATTATTATATGGTGCCGGTTAACAATTCGCAATATGATTACTGCTTTAAATTTGATCACCGTGCCGATAATGGTAAAGCGGATATTAAAATTATCTGGAGCGCAGACGTACCTGCATATACCCATGTTGTTACCGTTAAGTAATAAATAAACCATCAATTCTGTATCGGCATCATTTTACCGGTACAGAATTTAAAATAAAATTTATGAAGATCATAACCCAACATATACAGAAATGGGCATTTGCAGCATTGATACCGCTTGTGCTCACATCATGCTTAAAGGATAAGCCTTTTCCGCTTTATCCTAACAATAAAACGGCAACCGTTGATTATAAATATGCTGCTACTGCCGACTCATTGCAGGAAAAAACTTACAGCACCTATCTATCGGCAAATGGAAATTATTTTGTGCAAAATAACGCAGGTAATACCAATTATAACTACTGGCCCCAGGCACATACGCTGGATATTTTTACCGATGCCTTTTTACGTACCAAAAACGACGTTTATAAACAACGAATGAAATCGTTGTTAAATGGTACCCGCGTTACCAACGGTAATAAATATCAAAACGAATATTATGACGATATGGAGTGGCTGGCGCTTGCAAGCCTGCGGGCTTATGAGGCTACCAATGATAACGATTACCTGGATGCAGCAAATACCCTTTGGACGGATATTAAAACCGGCCAAAACACCAACCAGGGCGGTGGTATAGCCTGGCGCAAATCGCAGCTGGATTATAAGAATACCCCCGCCAACGCGCCCGCTATTATATTTGCCTGCCGTTTGTATGCTTTAAAAAAGAACGATGCGGACCTTACAATAGCAAAAAGTCTTTACACCTGGCTGAACGCCACCCTGGTTGACCCTTCGAACGGGATAATTTGGGATGGCATTAATGGAAACCACGACGGGCAAATCAGCAAGAATAAATTCACCTATAATCAGGGTGTTTATATGGGGGCCGCGCTTGAACTTTACCATGTGACTAATAATGCCGATTACCTTGCCGACGCCGTACGCAATGCCAAAGCTACCATTAATGACACGGATATTTCGCCGGGTGGTTTACTGAAATCAGAAGGACAGGGCGACGGAGGGTTGTTTAAAGGTATTTTGGTGAGGTATCTTACTTTGCTGATTGAAGAGCCGGCTGTAAGCTCGACCGACAGGGATGCCTTTGTTAAATTTTTGAAATTTAATGCCCAAACTTTATACACCAAAGGCATTAGCCGGCCGGCGCTTTTTGTAAGTCCCGACTGGAAAAGCCTGCCATCGGGCACCACAGATTTAACCACACAATTAAGTGGCGTAATGATGATAGAAGCTGCCGCAGCCTTAAAAGCCGATGGTAAGTTTTAATTTTGAAAATATCTTCCGGAATTCATACCGGAAGATATTTTCTATCACCCTGCATATACCTATGAAAAACATAATATTAACCATCAGCTTTTGCCTGGCAATAGTTTTGAATGCTACCGCTCAAACTACTGCCAGTTATAAAGAACGTATTGCCATCATTAATAAAAACGTCTATGATGGGTTTTACGATGCCAAGGCAAATCTGTACTTCGAAACCAATGATAGTGCGGCCAATAAAGGTAATCACTCCTTTTTGTGGCCCCTGTGCGCAATGGTGCAGGCCGCTAATGAAATGGAGGCTGGCAACCCTTCAAAAAATCACATAGCTCCCGTTATGAAAGCTATTGATCAGTACTATTCTGCCAGGCAGCCGGTGCCGGCTTACCAGGCTATGGTAGTTAAAGAAGAAGTTGATTCACGTTTTTATGATGATAACGAATGGATTGCCATCGCCTTGATGGATGCCTATGCGCGCAATCATAAAAAGGATTACCTGGAAACTTCTCAGATGATTTATCGCTTCCTGTTATCGGGCCATGATATGGTTGGTGGCGGTGGCTTTTATTGGGTAGAGGGCGATAAAAAAGGGAAAAACACCTGTTCTAATGGTCCGGCTATATTGGTGGCGTTGCAATTATACCAGGCTACCCATCAAAAAGCCTATTTGGATACCGCAATCGTAACTTACAATTGGGCAAAAAAACATTTGTTATCATCTAATGGCGTTTATTACGACGCAGTGAGGGTACCATCGATGAAAGTGGATTCGGCTTATTATACTTACAATGCAGGGACAATGCTTCAATCGGGTGTGATGCTATATAATATTACCAGAAACAAAAGGTATCTCAATGATGCACAAAATGTGGCCAAAGCTGCCGAACAACATTTTTACCCGAACGGCCGCTTACCGGGCAACTACTGGTTTAACGCCGTACTGCTTAGGGGATACATTGAATTGTATAAAGTGGACAAAAACAAAGCCCAATTGCAGTTCATGATAAACGATGCCAACCGTATCTGGGCCCAGGAAAAAGATGATCAAAACCTTTTAGGCCCTAAAAAGGTAAAATCATTGATAGACCAGGCCGCTATGCTCGAGATTTATTCCCGGCTGGATAATCTGAAATTATAGTTACAGCAAACTATGTTCAACACATGTTCATTTTTTTAATAAAAATGGACATGTGTTATTTTGCGTCCACTTCATGGTCACGATTTTTTATTATCTTTTAGTTCCCGCACTTCCTGTTGAAGGATAGAGATGGGCAGTGCCTCCGTTACCCGCATGTTTTTTATATGGTTGCTAAATTCTTCGGCCTGGTATTCGTTATAGGGTTTGCCTGTTGCCCGGCAATAAAAATAGTGGGCCAGTACCTGGCAACAGGCGTTTAATGATGGGTTAAAGTTTTCTTTCCAGTCCTCTTCGCCAAATTTTTTAATGTGGTTGTTTACCTCATCGGCAATAATTTCCCGTGCGGCCATAAAAGCGCCTGCCGGCTCAACCGATAAGTTATCTAACACCTTTACCGTTTTTGGCCGGTTTTCGCCGGGCAGCAGGAAACTAATCTGTTTGGGTATCACGTCGCTGTTGTACAGATATTTGATCTGGTAAGCCAATGCCAGTACGCTATCAGTAAAAACAAGAAAATCATTGGCATCTTTTACCTGCTGAAGCTCGCTGACGGGTATGCCCGATAAAATGCTGATGGCTTCAATATCATTTAAGTTTGGTTTGGCCTGCATGGCCATCATTTGCCCAAGCGTGACATCGCTTAATTGAGTGGGGATTTTGATGGGCAGTTTGCCCGTAGTTGTTTTTAGTGTTTTTTCTATCATAATGAGCCCCCCGGCCCCCTGAAGGGGGAGTTTTTGATTGGTTAATTTACAGGGATAGTGTTATTGGTTAGCCCCCTGAAGGAGGTGTTTTAATGGTCGGTTAAAAACGTGAGCCGATTAGTTCATCAAACATGCTGCGGCTGGTTATTTTAGGGTTATACGGCAGCCTCGATCTTAATTTGTTGTCGCGGTTGTTTATTGCCAGTTTATTTAAAGCCACATATCTAAGGGCATCTATCAAGTGGTTGTAGGAATCTACAGCTTCATTGATGGTTTTGCCGCTGCGGTCAACACGCCATTTATAGCGGTCGAGCTCCTTACGCAGGTTGACGCTGGCGCGGGTTACGTTTATTTTATACCGTTTAAGTATGTCAATAGAATTATTGATGCTATCGGCACCCTTTTTTGCCCCGGTGATGTACCAGCCCATGCGCTTAAATTCTTCTATCGATTTTGGCTCGGCGCTATCGGCAATAATTTCGGTTTTAAGGCTTACGCCTTCGGCTTTCAGCCTGGTGGCTATATCGGTATTGGTGAGCCCGGTTTGGTATATCAATTCATGTATCCATAGTTCGCCGTTTTGCAGGTAAACCTGCAGGCAGGCGGTTGGGTCGTTGGTAAAACCAAAATCCAGGCCGGTGGCAATTAACCTGGCTTCGGGCGGAATTTGTTCGCAAACATACCAGTTGGGGAATATGAGCCCGGATATTTTACCGGTAAGGCCCCGGGCATACACTTTCCATAATTCGATATCCTCGGTTTTTAACGATTCTATTTTGGCCCTGACAGTATCATCCAAAAAGGGGTTATGTCTGTGATCGGATATGATGGTTTGCACTCCCGGCCTGCCTATTACCTGTTCATGTACCCAAAAGGTGCTGTTGGGGTTATAATCTATATAAATACGTTTGCGGGTGCGCAAGGCCAGCTCGGCATAAACCGCGTAGCTTATGCCATTGGCTTCGTTTATAAACAGGTAATCGCGCTTGCCCGATTTTGCGTCCTGCGGATCGGCATAGCTTTTAAATTCGATTAAAGTGCCGTTATGGAACTCAAATATCCGGTCGCTTTTATTATAGCTTTTTACCGCTGTTTGTAACACAACCGAGCTATTGTAAATACTTAACGCATCGCGCAGCACGCCTGCTTTTAAGTTGGGAATATCCTGGCCTACTATGGTTATAACCTGTTTTGGCGCCTGGCAAGCTATACAAAACAGCACCTGCCCAATGGCGTAGGTTTTACCCGAGCTTGTGCCGCCCTGGTTTACCACAACATGGGCATCGGTATTGTAATTTTGCCCAAACAGGATAGATACTTCAAATTTGGGGTCATTGGTTAATTGGTCATTAGTCATTTGCTTCGCTGTCATTGGTCATTTCGCTTCGCTGTCATTAGTCATTGGTCATTTCGCTGTGCTGTCATTGGTCATTGAATGGCAGGCAATCAATTTTCAAATTTTCAAATTTTCAAATCCTCAAATTTTCAAATTCGAAAAATCCTCAAATTAAAACATCCACTTCCTTTTCGGTAGATGCAGGTTTCGGGCCGGTGCTGGTCATCTCGACTTTGAGGGTTTTGTGGGTTTCGGTTGATGTTTTAGTTGCTCCTGGCTTGTCATTCCAGCCCATGCTTTTCAGTGCGAATATGGTAGCGGTTGGTTTTTCAAAAAGTAATTGCTGGTATGCGGCTTCAATACGCAGCCTGGCATGATTGAAAAACTTTGAATAGTGTCGCATCCCTTCATATTGCTTAAAGTCTTTCATACTATCAAATCCCAGGAATAAAGCCAGGCTGCTAATGGTAGGGAATTCTGGTTCACGGCTATAAATTTTCTGAATTGATTTTGCTGATCGTCCTTTTGGCTGCGTTAATTCATACTCTCCTTTAATGTATAAAAAATAATCGTCTATCAACTCGCCCAACTGTTGGGCGTTTTTGAATTTATAAGAAGTTTTCATTGTTATGTTTAAAATGCCGATTGGCATAAAGTAGAATCAAATGTAAGGATTATTTTTTAATTTACCAAAAAAATTAGCAAAATAATTAGTAAATAAGTTCATTGGTTCACTGGTTCATTAGTTCATTGGTCCTGTCTGGTGGTATAACAGGCAGGGAGTTCGGCAGCGAGAGTTTAAAGCCCTGTATTCGTTACGCCCGCGTTTACCAATGAACTAATGAACCAGTGAACCAATGAACTAAAGTGAACTAAATTATTTTCTTTTTAAAAAGAAAATAATTACATTTGTGTATGAAATCAGTAAAAGGGCAGTATACCACAACAAGCGCCAAGCAGGTGCCTTCAAAACCGTATGTAATACCTGAACATGATGCATCGGCATTTATGTTACATGATTTGTTTGTGCCTTACGAAACTTATTTTAAATCGCCACTGGCCAAGCTTGGTGCCATAAAACACGGTTTGCAATCTGCCGCCCTCACCGATTTAATTCGTGTTACGGGCGCAACGCAAATTGATGTTGCCAAATGG
Organism: Mucilaginibacter sediminis; assembly: GCF_051903035.1. Lineage (NCBI taxonomy): Bacteria > Pseudomonadati > Bacteroidota > Sphingobacteriia > Sphingobacteriales > Sphingobacteriaceae > Mucilaginibacter > Mucilaginibacter sediminis. The sequence goes on along the minus strand of NZ_CP170602.1, from coordinate 3,028,732 downwards.
CTTGATATCACCGAGCCAACCCTGCGTAAACACATCCAGGGTTCAAGGGATTTAAACCAGGGCCTGAGCGAGCACATTATCCAGCTTTTTGAACTTTTTAATAAAGGCCTTGATACCTTTGGCACGCTTGATGAATTTAAAAGCTGGTTAAAGCATTACAACCCCGGCATTGATGCCATCCCCTTTGATTTGCTCGATACCATCACCGGTATCAACATTGTGATAGCCCAGCTTATCCGTATTGATTACGGGGTTTTGGCTTAATTAATTATAGAATTATCGATTTAGTGAATTACTGATTTTGCATGGTTGCCTCAAATTTAGATAATCCGACTAAATCAATAATTAACAATTCAGTAAATCAATAATTCAGTAAATCGATAATTCAATAATTAAACTTGCTCACCTACCGCATAAGCCAAACCAAATATGCCTATGACCGCAAAGGGTCGGGTATCGACGGGCGATGGAACTCGGCGGGCCAGTATGTTATTTACACGGGTGGTTCCCTGGCGCTTTCCTGTTTGGAAAAACTTGCCCATTCGGTAGGTACATCATTACAAAGCGGCAATTTTTCGGTGATCATTATCGAGGTTCCGGATAAACTACCCATTGCCGAAATAACGATCAGCCAACTTACCAAACTCAACGAACAATGGGCCAAGGTGATTAATTACCCCATTACCCAACAGCTGGGCGATGAATGGCTGCATAAAATGGAAACCGCGATTTTAAAAGTACCATCGGCAATTATTGACCTGGAATATAATTACCTGCTTAACCCGGCCCACCCGGATTTTGAAAAAATAAAAATTCGCAGCGTAAACAAATTTACTTTCGACCCAAGGTTGAAGGCGCAATAAAAGCCCTGGTATTTAAATTGATATAAATAGGTAAATGGTATAATTATGCTATACTTGTAATTTTACCAAACTTTAAAATGCCAAATAATAATGCCTGGCAAAATATTCACTTTTAGTTTTGCGCTCATTGTCCTGCTGTTTGGTTGCTCGGTATTATACGCGCAGGATAAAAGGTATATTCCGCTTGGGCACTCCAAGCTTAAAGATACTATTGTTGCCGCTCCGGCTGATACGGCCAATGAAAAGGATATTATCGACGTTATCAGCTCAGTTTTTGTTAAGGCCGATAAAAATGCAAAAGTCGATTCCATCGGCACAAAACCTGTACTTTCTATTTTGCCGGCTTTCGGCTACACATTGCAAACATCCCTGGCGGCTACCATATCCGGCAACATTGCTTTTCGCACAGCGCCAAAGGCCCGCATCTCTACCATCACCATAAACCCGGCCTATACTCAAAAAAAACAAGTTATTGTACCACTGCTGGCCAGCATCTGGACAAAGAATAACCAATTTAATATTATCAGCGATTTAAGGTATTTTAAATACCCACAGAGCACCTTTGGTTTAGGCAGCCATTCAAACATGGTAAACGAAAATCCGCTTGATTTCTCTTTTTTCAGGATTAATGAAACGGTTTTGCGTAATATTGGCGGCAACTTTTTTGCCGGCCTGGGCTATATTTTTGACGACCGCTGGAACATGCAGGAAAAAGGCCAGTTAAATGGCGGCGTATCCGATTATGAAAAATATGGCCCGGTACCGCGCGCTATATCAACCGGTTTAACATTTAATGCACTATTTGATAGCCGCGATAATTCTATAAACCCGGCGCGGGGTTTTTATACAGCAATAACCTACCGGGATAATTTTACTTTTTTGGGTAGCACAAGGCCCTGGCGTTCGCTTATTATTGATATCAGAAAGTACTATCATTTACCCGGCAATTCAGAAAATGTTTTTGCCATATGGTCATACAACTGGCTGATACTTAATGGCCGGCCGGCTTACCTGGAATTGCCTTCAACCGCCAACGATCAAAATTTTACTACCGGTCGTGGCTATATCCAGGGCCGTTTTCGCGGCGCCCAGATGATATATCTTGAAGGGGAGTATCGGTTTAAAATTATCCGTAACGGTTTATTGGGCGGTGTATTGTTTGTAAATGGCCAGTCGTTTTCTGCCGGGCCAGGTACTGGATTGCAGGCACCACAACCTGGCTATGGACCGGGCTTGCGTATCAAGCTTAATAAAGTATCAAAAACAAATATCGCCATTGATTATGGCTTCGGCAGGCAGGGTTCCAGGGGATTGTTCATTAATGTAGGCGAAGTTTTTTAACGCCCCACCCCAAAGCTTTTTAAGGGTGTTTGTTAGTTAAATATGGGCATAATTTATAATATTCCGAAAAATAATATCGTAGCGGTGTTTATGTATCATATGGGCGTTAAAAAAAGTTAAATATTTACTAAATTAATTCCGGTTGATAAATTTTTAGAATTTTTATTGTTAGCTTTATGCATCAAATAACCTAATGAATAGCATCCGGTTTACTAAATGGTTTGTTTTATATGCTTTACTTATCTCGGTGGTGGTTTCATCATGTCAGAAAGATGAGAGTGTTAAGGATATGGAGACTGCCAAACCGGCAACGGCTGCTGATAGCACAGCCTTAGGTATTATTAATAACCCGGGTAATTTTTTGGCCGGAAAGGGAACATTAAAAGTAACCATAGAGGATTCTACCTATACTTTTGATGCCGCAACAGATTCGATAGCATTCATCAACGTACATAACGGCGATAACAAGTATTTTGGCATTACAGCCATCAACAAGGCGCATACCATGAGTTTTGGAATAAGCTCAGAAGGTTTTGCCTCCGCCAATATTAATAGCAAGGTTGCCGGTAGCCAGTTTTTGTTTACGGTTGATGAAAAAAAGCCACTGCTGCAATACACGCTAACCAAATTTGTTGGCAAGGATGATTCGGGCAAGATAACTATTGATAAATACAACAAGGATAATATGATAGCAAAAGGTACATTCTTTACCTTTTTGGCCAAAGACGATAAAGAAAACTCGCCATTTTATCGGGTAGAAGGCAGTTTCGAGCTCCAGCTTAAATAATTATCATTTCTTTTAATAGCCTTTATTTATATTGTGAGTTAATATTGCTTGCGTAATTTAAAGGTAAAAAAGCCGTTGCAACCAAGCTATTTACAAAGGTAGCGGGTAAAATACCCCTTATTTTTTGTACCTTTATGCAAATTTTAAAGACATTGATGAAAGTATTTATTGCAGGGCTTCCTTTAGAAGTAGATGAGGCCGAATTAACAGCAGTTTTTGGTGATTTTGGGCCGGTTAAATCGCTCAGGATCATTAAAGACCGCGAAACAAAAGAGAGTAAGGGTTTTGGGTTTGTAGAGATGGTGAACGATAACGAAGCGAAGGAAGCGATAAGGTGTATGAATGGCGCAAGTTATTATGGACGCAGGATTACAGTTAACATAGCCGAAGACAAAGGGCCTGGTTTTAACGGCGGTGGCAACACTGGCGGAGGCAAAGGCGGTTTCAGGCGCAACTAAGAGCTTTAAAATTTATTCTTTTTTTAGATATGAGCCGGGCTATGTCCGGCTTTTTTGCGTCCGAAAATTGGGGTTAAGCCCGCCCTGTTTTTCTTGTTTAAATGCAAGGTTTTAAATTTGATTATCTGATAGATAAATGCCTAATTTAGTATTACTTATAATACCAATTTCTTTGGCTTTCATATTTAAATTATATTATATGCCTAACCTATACAAATCTTTTAAATTTGGCACTTATAAGCCCTTAGTGCTTTGGTTGTTTTACAAATTAGCCTAAACAAGTGCAGGCGTCTGTAAAAGTATCGGCTATTTTAGTTTTGCTGTTATTTACGGCAATCATATCTTTTGGCCAGGCCCCGGATATCAGTTATCCAACACCAAATGTTTACAAGATTAATACGGTTATAACGGCGTTGAAGCCAACTAATACCGGCGGCGAGGTGCCTGCGACCATTTACGGCCAAACCGATGTGCTGGCCGGCACCGGTTTACATGGTGCGCAGGATGGCAACGCCAACCAGGCACAGTTTACAGAGCCGTATGGAATGACGACTGATGCCGAAGGCAATATTTACCTTGCCGATGCCGACAATTACCGTATCCGTAAAATTACGCCAGATGGTATAGTATCAACCCTTGCGCCTGACGGAATTCCGGGAGGGCCAAATTTTGCTTCGCCCAAATTTAACCTTCCGTATGGTATTGCCAGGGACGCGGCAGGTAATTTGTATGTTGCTAATTATGCTAAGCATAACATATTAAAGATAGTACCTGATGGAACGATTAGCGTATTTGCCGGCGGCTTGCTAATTGGAAGGCCCAAGGATGGACAAGGTACAGCGGCCAGTATTATAAACCCGAACGCCATAGCTATAGATGCTGCCGGCACCCTTTATGTATCTGACGGTAGTAACCTTATTCGTAAAATTTCGCCTACAGGCTATGTATATACGTTTGTGGGCAGCGGTGCAGCAGCCACCGTGGATGGAAAATACAATACAGCAAGCTTTAAACAGCCTGCAGGGATTGCGGTTGATGCCGCAGGCAACCTATATGTTGCCGAACAAGGAGGCAATGTTATAAGAAAAGTAAGCCCTTTTGGCGATGTAACAACTTTTGCAGGCAGCGGTACATTTGGTGCCGGCGACGGTACGGGTACAGCAGCAAAGTTTGCTTTCCCAACCGGTATCACAATTGATAAATCTGGAAACCTGTACGTAGCCGACCGGGGTAATGGTACAATAAGGAAAATAACCCCCGACCAGGTGGTTACTACCATTGCAGGCGGAGGGCCAAGGGGCACCCAGAGTGGGGTTGGAACAGGTGTTTATTTTAGTAGCCCGGCAGGCATAACTTTGGGCCCCGATGGGAATTTGATTGTATCTGAATTTGACGGCAATTATTTAAAAAAAGTAATAACTACTGGCTACACTATTGATAAGGCGCTGCCAACAGGTTTGGTGTTTGATCCTAAAACGGGCATTATAACTGGAACGCCAACAGTGATATGGCCAGCTACCGATTATGTTGTTACAGCTTACAACGCCGGAGGGAGCAGCAGCTTTACGCTAAACATTGAAGTAGGGGAATTTGTGGGCAACATTACGGCTTCGGCAGTAACCGGTGATATAAATATTTGCGAGGGCTCACCTTCACCTTACTTGCAGTTTACGGTTGAGGGTACAAATTTAACTGCAAATATAGATGTTGCGCCTCCGGCCGGTTTCCAGGTTTCCGCAAGTCCTGCGGCGGGTTATAATGATTTTATGTTCCTGGTATTGCAGAGCAATAAAGTTAAGCCCATAACACTTTATCTGAAATTAAAAGAAAATCTGACTGCCGCAACACATGCAGGCAATTTGATATTATCATCAGTTGGTGCAGAAAATGTTAATGTGCCGCTTACCGCCCAGGTAAATAAATTACCAGTAGTTGAGCCGGTTATAAACCCGCAGCCTTATTGCGAAGGCGCGGTAACTTCGCCCATAGTTTTTACGGGTACCGGCGATGTTTATAGCTGGACAAATAATAACCCGGCCATTGGCCTGCCGGCTGGCGGTACAGGAAATATATCTTTTACAGCTATTAATAAAACCAGTCTGCCTTTAATCGCCACTGTAACGGTTACACCAAATTCTGCCACAGGCTCAATGTGTGCCGGTAAACCGGTTACTTTTACCATAAAAGTTAACCCCGCGGCAACGCCAACGGTTGTCATCAACCAGGTTAATATACCGTGTGCCGGTCAGTTAGTATCTTTTAATGCTACGGCAGCCAATGCAGGTGCCAATCCTGCATATCAATGGCAGGTAAACGGGGCAAATGCAGGAACCGATAACGCAGTTTTCAACAGTAGTACTTTACAGGCCAATGACGCAGTTACCTGTACCGTAACGGCTGCGGACTTGCTTTGCAGTGCACCAGCTACGTCAAATACACTCAGGGTATCTTATAAGCCCGACGCCGCCCCCCCAACGGTAAGTATTGATAAGACAGGTGACATTAGCGGCTGCTCGGGCGGTAGTTTTGTGTTTACGGCTATAGCAGTAAATGAAGGCCTTAATCCAACTTATCAATGGCTTTTAAACGGCTTGCCGGTTGTTAACAACGCCGGCAAAACTTATACCACTAATACCTTGGCCAACGGCGACAGGATAACTTGTGTGGTTATCAACAATGATGGCTGCACACCAATTGTTTCACAGGTATCGGCACCGGCAAATATTATTATAACACCGGTACAGGTAAGTACCGTAACCATTAGTTCATCGGTTGCTATACCCATATGTGCAGCCAGCACGGTTACTTTTACCCCGTTGCCTGCCAATTATCAAACATCTGAAGGCTTACCTACCTATGTTTGGTATTTGAATGGCGCTCTGGTTGGCAGTGCCGATACTTATACCACTAATAGCCTTACCGACGGTGACGAGGTATATTGCCTTATGACTACGTATGGTAAATGTGTTGCGCCTGCACCTGTTCAATCAAACATAATTAAAGTGCTGATAAAACCGGTTATTTTGCCAACTGTTAGTATTAATCCGAACGGGACAGTTGGCTCGTGTTCGGGAGCTGCGCTTTTTTTCACCGCCACGGCCACTAACGCGGGCAATAACCCAACTTACCTATGGATGGTAAACGGGCAGCAAATTAATAATCCGGGCAGTGTGTATGCCACCAGTACGTTGGCCGGGGGCGATAAAGTAACGTGCGTGGTTGTAAATAGCGATGGTTGCACACCTGTTTCCTCACCGGTATCTGAAGTTGCAAATATTATTGCCGATCCTGTTCAGGTGAGTACGGTTATTATAGCGGCATCAGTGCCTATGCCTGTATGCCAGGGTAAAGAAATAACTTTTACACCTACACCGGCAAACTATCAAACCGGTAGCGGTGTGCCAACGTACTTATGGTATTTAAATAGCGCGCCGGTAAGCAACAGCGATACTTATACTACTAAGATGTTAGCTGATGGCGACCAGGTGTATTGTGTTATGACTACGTATGGCAAATGTGTTGCCCCCACGCCGGCCCAATCAAACATCATCGATATAAGCCTTAAGCCCGAAGCTGGTTGTATCATAGCGCCGATAGTTATACCCAATGCATTTACGCCCAATGGCGATGGCCGTAATGATACCTGGAGCATACCGGCGCTGGCAAATTATCCGGGATGCATAGTAAACGTGTTTAACCGTCATGGTATTTCGGTATTCAGATCGGTAGATTATAAACAGGCCTGGAACGGGAATTACAATAACGGTATTGTGCCATCCGGAACGTACTATTATATCATCGAGCCCCAAAAAGGGCACGCGAAATTATCCGGGTATGTAGTTGTTATAAGATAACAGGATAAAAGCAAAATAAACACAGCCCGCTGCTTAAAGCAAGTCGTTTTTTATTTGGGTAAAGTAAATTAGCAGGCCTGCGATAATTCGGCACTATCAACGCCGAATTTATCCAATAAGTTATCGAGTTTGCTATTTAGCTCATTTAACTGAATTTTACCTTCGTTAAAGGCTTGGGTCAGTTGTGCTATGTCAAATTCGATGTCTGACAAAACGGTGGATTTGTTTTCTGGTGTACCCTGCCTAAGCTGTTGCTGATTTTCCAACGCGTTGATTTTATATTCGGCAGCGGTAAGCAGGTAAAGCTGTTGCACATCATCTGTATAAATGTTGTTACTTACTTTACTAACTTGTTGTTTGTTAAACATTACTAAAATAATTGCGGCAACGATACCACTAATTAAAAGCGACATTACAGGATCCATCTTTATTCTTCTCTTCGTTTATAATTTAGTTTGCCCGGCTTTGGAGTATTAGCTGTGGCATTGGCTGAAATAAATATATGGCTATTGTGTATGAATGTTTAATATGTGTTAATAAATTGGTCAAATGTTAATAACTATTTGGCAAACGCCAGTTATTAAGTGGTTTATAGCCGATAATTCCGGTATTTATTGGCGTTTGCCGGTAATTTTTTACGTGACAACAAATGCTTTAATCAAGCCTTTTTTCGTAGCAATAAAATGTTAGCCCCGGCCTGAAACCCAGGTTAATTTCTCCGGCAAAAATGTATCCTAATTTAGGGAATAGCTTTTGTGTAGCCTGGTTATGCATGTTGGTATCAATTCGTAGTGTTTTTATACCGCGGCTAATCGCTTCCAGTTCGGCCTGTTGTAATAAAGCGGCGGCTATACCCCGGCCACGATACCGGGGGAGTACTGCAAGCCTGTGGGTAACAATTGCAGTTTCGGTAATATCCCAGCCTGCCTGAGCGTATTCGGGCTCCTGGTTGGTGGTTATGGCGGCAACGCCGGCAATAAGGTTATCTATTTCGGCTACCCAAAGGCAACCCTGTGCTATATCATCGGTGAAAACGCCGGTATTGGGGTAGGCATTGTCCCACTGAAGGTTGCCCGAAGCTATCATGCCCGGGATAACGCCGGCAATAAGCTGCATTATAAAAGGAATGTCATTAAAGGTAGCGAGCCTGATAAGCATAATTAAAGTTAAGCATGGCAGATTAATTTGTGAAATTAAAATTAATACACTTATATGGAATAAACACCACAATAAATTTACAGTGGATAATTGCCATCGCCACGCAAATGATAGTTGTTGTTTTATTTTGAAATTGATCGGTGCCGGGCATGTGCATGCTTAGTTTGCAGTTGTGCTATTACCAGGCAAACTAAAAAAGCCAGCATTCCGTAAAAGAGAATGTTTTGCAAGGCACTGCCAACGCTGAGTTGGTGGGAGATAAATTGTGATGCCCTGCTTGCCATAATGTGTTGCTATATTAGATAAACGAAGTGCTTATTAAATTGTTATACAACTTTTAGGAATTTTATAAGGGTTTAAGCTTTTATTTTAATACAAATACCGGTGCAATATAAATCGATTATTGCAGGGTAGTAGTCCGTTTGTTTATATCTTTGCCGGGGTATATAAATAGCGGGCATTAAAGGTAAATAATAAAATATGATTCCCGAAGAATTTTTGAAACAAATAAAAAGGGAATCGGCTGATATAGAGGGCTTAACTAAGCGCAACTATTTTGCGCACCTTGATAAGATGTTTAAAATGGTGGCTTACGATGGCAATCGTTTAAATAAAAAGCACAACCTTATGATTGCCCCTTACCTGCAATATTTGAGTGATACCAGCCGGAACGACTTCAGGGAAGGCCTATCCCAGGCCGAAGTTGACGAACTGGTTGAGAGCGTGAAAACAGATCTCGACTGTATCATTTTCAGGATGAGCGCTCCAATAGCTTGAATGCAATATCTGCATACCCAAAATCTGCATATATATTATTTTCCTATTAATGATTATGTTTTTTATGAATGTCTTTTACCAGGCAAAGCTTTTTGATATCAGCAACGTTGATAGGGAAGGGGGCGTACTTCAGGCGGTTGCCAACCATCTCGGTAGTATTATCTGAGTGTGCTATCACTTCATCCGGCTTATCGCCGGCCAGCAGCCTTTTATACATGCGATAATCGCCCCATTCAATGTAATATACCTCGCCGGGTAATATTTTCTTATCGTGAATAATTTTTAAGGCTACCCAACAGCCATTCTCCAGGTACGGGTACATGGAGTGCCCCCAAACGGGCAATGCAAAATCGCAATCCTCGATACCCGGAAAGTTCATACGCCCAACAGGTTGGGAATCATTTATATCATTATAGACCTCGACACCCGAGGCGGTTGCAATAATTTCATACATTGGAATGCCTTCCTTTGCTTTATTTTCTGTATTTTTTTCTTTATTTATGATCTTATGTTCGCCTGATATAAACTCTTTGTATTTTTCTTTAAAAATCCTGAATTTATCCGGGTCGATATTTTGCCTGCTCTTTACAATTTCGGTGATGGAACTGGGCGAGTTAAAACCTAACGCTTCTGCAAGTTGCGCGTTTCCTGCAAACGCTTTCCCCTTCAATTGAGTATATAATATAATAAACTCCAGCGTCTCCGGGCGAATGGTTTTGATTTTGTTTGGTTTTAATGCATCATCCATAGTGAATATTTTTTACAGATTTTTCTTGATTATATTAAAGATAATTCTTTATATTTGTCGTGTTCTCTTTTGCTAATTTAAGACAAATTAAATTAAAAACAAATTTAATTACATGGAATTTACAGAAATGTAATACAGAAATATTTAATCGATTAATTACAGAAAATCTAAAATAAACCAAAATCTACACATATGCACATTGCCTACTCAGCACTAAATCAACCAAATACAACAGTGGTATTTTCACCAGACTCCAATAATGATAATATCGATTTGCCCGAGCCGCTGCTGCGTTACCAGGCTTACCTGGCCGCCTGCCAAAAGCTAAGCAAAGAAATTATTGCCATTCAAAAATACAACCCCGGCTGGCTGCCCGCTTTCCGTTAAGCAGCTTGCCGTTGCCGGTTTGCAGTTAGCAAAGTTGCAATAGTTTACACGATAACGGCATAATAACCAATGAACTAATGAACCAGTGAACCAATAAACTATCAAAAAATGAAAATTACACAAAAACTAAAAGACCAGCTATGGTGGATGATCATATCTGTTGATTATGATTATAGCCGAATAGCTATTGCCGATCACGAGCTTACCGATGATGCCTTGATTTTATGGCTGGAGGATAAACAGGATTTTAAGAACTCGCTGGATGAATGTTTGCTGCTGGATGTAAGGGCCCGTGATTTTGCAAAAATAATTAAGACCGAGAATCTGAACAGCTATGAAGGCAGCAAAATGCACCCCACAAAAAACTTTGTTTACAAAGCCCGTATTGAAATTAACAGCCCGCTTAAATGGTACCAGGAAGATGCTTCGGGCGTTGAGCAACAATGGGCGCGCGAAGCAACATTAAAAGCTATACTTACTCAACTTGTAGAAACAGAGGCTGCTGGTACCTATGATTGATTTATGCCATTTGGAATTATATACATATTGAAAATGGCATCAACCGGTTTGAATACGGTACGCTATTATCGAGGTTTATTCTTCAGTGTGCACCAAAAAATGAATTAAAATCAGCATGTTAAACATTTATCGTGCTGATTTTAACTGCCATCAATTCGCTTCCGGTTTAATAATTTGATCACCAGAAATAGGTGATTTCTGCGGGCTTATTTTACTTTTACCTGTTGTTGTTCTTTTTCCAGTTGCTCTATCAATTCCTCTACTTCGCTTAGTGCCTCTGCCGGCTGGCTGGCATAATTGAGTTTGCGGAAACGCCACTGGGCAAATGCGGGCTCCTGGAAACGATTTATCAGTTTAAAAAATTTGGGGAAATTGTGTACTTCTTCCAGTAATACGCCGGTGACAATGCCATTATTATCCAGTATCTCGCGAATGGTATATTCCTTATCCCGGGTTATCCAAATCTCAAAATCGCGGCGTATCTCTTCGCTTTTTTCGGGATCTATCTTATCGTTAATGCAAATTACCTTATCTCCTGGTTTCATATCGTTATAAGCGTTTTAAAATGGTGTTTTGTTTTCGCCATATTAAGTACGATACAAAGTACTGCTTTTAAATCAAATTTTAAAAGCACCCGGGCTAAATTACAGCGTAATAAAACAATTAAAAGTGTCAAAAGCCGGGCCTTTAATTAACCATTCATTAACCTGTTAATAACTTTTATTAAATAATCCGAAACCAATAGTTTCAATTAAGCGTATTAATAGCAGTATTCAAATTTATTTTAATGTTATGGACGCTTTTTACTTTTTCGTAATCCTGGGATCGGCTGCTGTATTTTTAATATTACATTTTGATAAACAACAGCGCCGTAAAGTAAATAAAATACTACATCAAACCAGCGATGTTGAACCATTGCTGCTGATGCAAAGCCTTGGCCAAAAGCTGGATAGGTTAAATAATGCCCTCAATAAAACTGCTGCACCCGTAAATATCGAACAACAACTTCATAAATTTACTGGTGATTATAAATCGGGCCGGATAAGTATTACCACCTACAATAAACATCTTAGCGAATTACTGCGCACGGTAGAAGTTCATTAATTTGTTCGTTCATTGGTTCATTAGTTCGTTGGTCTTTTCTGGCGGGGTTGCAAGATAGATAGAAGGCATTCAGCCCAAAAGCCATTTGTTCACTATACCCGCGTTCCAACGAACCAGTGAACCAATGAACCAATAAACTAATGAACCAGTGAACCAATAAACTAATGAACAAATTGTTTATTATTGCAGGCATAATATGTCTGACGAAGCAATCATAAAACGGCTAAAAGTAATTGTACAGGAGCATGGCGGCCAAATGGGCCTGGCCACTGCTATTGGTGTCGACCAGGGTTTTATCAGCAAGGTGGTAAACAAAAAACAGGACATCAGTTATTACCTTATTCGTAAACTTTGTTTTCAGCTTAAATACTCGCCCGAATGGCTCATCCTTGGCACAGGCGAAAAAAAAATCAATAAACCCGAGTCGGCCAAGCTAATTACCGAAATACAAATGATGCGTACCGAAGTAGATATTCTTCAGGCCAGGATGCGCGCTTATGAAATGGAGCTAAAAGAATTGCGCCAACAACTGCAGGGCAATGATAGAAAAGCGGGTTAATAAGTAAAATTAAAAATATAGTGGCCGGGCTTCGTGAAGATGCCCGGCTTTTTTATTTTATATTCTGTAGTATATAAGATCTCCTAATTAATTCACATTTGTTCTTTTATTAAATAGAAATCAATGAGTTAGCTTTAAGCTTTGTGCATTCTGCTTTTAGCTTCTATACATTATCAGCAAAATTGCTTTTTGTACTCGGTGGGGCTCAGGCCTTTATATTTTTTGAATATTTTGTTAAGATGGCTTTCGTCGGCAAAATTGAGCTCGTTAACAATTTCGTTTATACGCATATCGCTGTGTAGCAACCTCATTTCAATCAGTCTTATTTTATACATTGAAATGTACTGCTGTAACGTATCGCCGGTTTGTTTCTTAAAATAACGGCCCAGGTAGCTTAACGAGATGCCAAAGTGCCGCCCCAGGTTTTCGGCCCTTAGCTTTTTGGGGTCGAATATGTTTTCCTGTATGTAATGCAAAATCTCCAATACCGTTTCGCCGGTGTTTTCCTTAATGTTTTTAGGAAGTTTCAGTGCTATATTGCGGGCAACTATCGTGATAATGGTATTCACTATCTGGGTAATAATGGTATCGCAATAAATTTGTTGATTTGTTTGTTCCTGGATAATGTTTTCAACCAAACTGGCTATAAAGGGCTTATCAACTTTGTTTTTTAAAATACAGCCCGGCCGGTGGCTTGCATTTTGCAGGATATATTCCATCCTTTGTATCAGCGCTTTATCTTTTGATGCATTACCTTGTACGTAGTATTCATTAAACCGCAGGAAAAAGAATTTGGTTACCGTATTTATTTCAAAAGAATGTGTATCCTGTGGGGTTAATAAAAACAAATTTCCCTTACGATAATTGAACTTGTTTTTATTGATGAACTGCACGCCCGTACCTTCTACAATATATATCAGCTCAAAAAAGTTGTTGCTCCTTGTTGCTTTGGGGAAATGCTCCAATACCTTAAAATCAATTTCAAACGGACGATATAAATTCTCTTTTTTCATCAATTCAAAAATACAGAATTAGTGAAAAAACTTACAGGAGATGCATACCAATGTCTGTATAATTTTGCATCATCAGAATGAATTTAGATGTACTACGGAAACATTTGAGCTATACAAGTAGAAAATTAAGAGACAAAAATTAACAAAAATCATGAAAAAAATAACATTTATGCTGCTGGTGGTTTTTGCAGCAATTAACCTGTACGCCCAGGAAAATAAGAAGCCCTTAACCGAAGAGTTAACAGGTACCTGGACGCTTGTATCTGTTGATAACATTTACCCGGATGGCAGCAAGGTGCATCCTTATGGCGATAACCCGCAGGGGTTGCTGATATTTGATGCTCGGGGAAACTACGCCATCCAGATTTATAAAGTATTGCGGCCGCAGGTTGCATCGGGCGATAAAAATAAAGGTACGCCTGAAGAGAACGCGGCAATTGTACAGGGCAGTAATGCGCATTTCGGCAGGTATTTGGTTGATGAAAAAAGCAAAACCATTGTTTTTAACATAGTCCATGCATCGTTCCCTAATTGGGAGGGTACTGTACAAAAACGCTCATACACTTATACCGGCAATCAAATTAAATATGTGGTAACGCACACTACCCAGGGCGGGCAGGCTGTTATTGCCGAGGTTGCCTGGCGCAGGCTGTAATAAATGGGTTAAAAGCCATTCTTTTTTATTTTGAGCTTCAGGCCGAAGTCAATTCAAGCCTTGCAAATTGATATTATCTTAAACTTTTGCCATCAACAATGAACCATCAACCATGAACTATTTGCAATATTTAGCTATAATAGCAGGCGCGTCTTTCGATCCAAATTCGGCTGCTTTGTTCATGTCGGCGCAGGCGCCAGCCTTGTCGTTAAGGGCTATTTTGGCCAGGCCACGTTGCAGGTAGGCGCGGGCATGTTTAGGGTTAAGCCGTATGGCCTGGTTACAATCAGCAGCGGCACCGGCGGCATCTTTTAAATTTACTTTGGCCGCGGCACGGTCGGCATAGGTATCTGCGTTGTTTGGGTCGGCTTTTAAGGCTGCTGTAAAATCGTCGGTAACGCCTTGTGCATCGCCCAGGTAACTTTTGGCAATACCGCTATGTGCCAGTGCCTTTACATAAGCAGGGTTAATATAAACCGCGTTATGATAATCATCGGCGGCGCCGGTATAATCTTTTAAAATGAGTTTTAAATCGCCCCTGAATAAAAATGTTTCCTCGTTTGAAAATATAGAAACTGCCTTATCAAGATCTTTCATCGCGGCTTTATAGTTGCCCTGCTTGGTTTCTATATAACCCCTGTTTTGATAAGGTAACGCGGCAGCATCAGATATAGAATCGATTTTTAACGATGTATTAAAATCGGCCATGGCGCCCGTATAATCCTCCTTGCCGGCCTTAACCAACCCGCGTTTAAGCAATATGGCTGTGTTTTTTGGATCTTTGGCCAGGCCGGTATCATAATCGGCCATGGCGCCGGCAATATCGCCGGCAGCTGCTTTGGCCTCGCCACGGTGCAGGTAAAAATTCGAGTTGGCCGGGTTTAAGGCAATGGCCGCTGTAAATAGCTGTACGCCGTTAGTTGTATATTTATAAAAATCAGTCACCTTGCCCAGGCGTACGTAAGCTTCTTCTTTTTTAGGCGCTATGTTTATTAGTTTTTCAAAATCCTTTACCGCGCCATTTTTATCATTCATTTTATCCTTTTCAATAGCGCGGTTTAAATAGGCGTAGGTGTAATTGGGGTTTACCTGTATGGCTTTTGTATAATCATTTATGGCGGCTGTCATATCGCCAAGATCGCGGTGGGTATCGCCGCGCACCAGGTAGGCTTCGTCGCTTTTGCCGTTAATTGTTATTGCCAGGGCCAGGTCGGCCATTACGCCGGTTGTATCCTTCATGGCCAGTTTTGCTTTGCTGCGGCTTATGTAGCCATTAATATTTTTAGGGTCAATAGCTATGGCGGTATCTGCATCCAGCTTAGCTCCCGAAGCATCGCCTGCAGATAGCTTTGCGTATGAGCGGCTTTGGTAGGTTTCGGCAGTCTTGTTACCCAGCAAAATCGATTTGTCAAAGTCATCCATAGCGGCGGTATAATTTTTCATGTTGCTTTCAACAACACCGCGGTAAAGGTATAGCAGCCCAAACCGGGGGTGTTGTTCAATTGATTTATTAAAATAATCAAGCGCACCTTTGTTGTCGCCCATTTTGCTTTGGGCATTGGCCAGGTAAAGAAAAACGTTTTTGAGCTCGGGGTTTATAGATGCGGCTATTTTATAATCTTCAATAGCCCCTTTAAAATCCTGTAAATTGGCTTTGGCGTTTGCGCGATACAAGTAGGCCTCGGCATTTTGAGGGTTCATGCTGATGGCCGTTGTATAATCGGTCACGGCTCCGTTTTGATCGCCTATGCTGGCTTTTGCGCCGGCCCGGTACCCATAAACGGCGCTTTTTTTAGGATTTAATTTAATAGCGATATCATAATCGTCAATGGCAGCAGCATAGTTTCCTTTGTTGTTTTTAGCAAGGCCGCGGTATTCGTAAATTTCGGCCTTATCGGGCGATAGCTGTAACGCTATTGTAAAATCGGCAATGGCGCCGGCATAGTCCTTCAGATTGGATTTTGCGTTGCCGCGATAGAGGAACATTTCGGCCGTTTTTGGTCCTAATGCAATTGCCTTGTTAAAATCGTCGATGGCAGCCTGGTAGTCTTGTATATTACTTTCGGCGTTGGCTTTATAAAAATAAGCGGTTGTAAAATCCGGCTTTAATTCAACGGTTTTGGCGTAATCGGCAATGGCCGATTTAAAATCACGGAGGTTGCCGTTTGCATTTGCGCGATAAAAATAGGCATCGCTGCTTTTATCGTTTAATTCGATGGCACGGGTGAAATTCTGAACAGCCGCCTTATAATCTTTTTCATTAGCCCTGGCGTTTCCGTTTTGAATATAGGTGCCGGCCGTTTGGGCAAATGTAGTAATAGGTAAAAGTAAGAGGAATAGGACTTTTTTCATTTAAGAAATGGCTGCTAATCAAATATCGACAAAAATACCGATATCGGTAGAGCAAAGGCCATACCGAAAGCCGATTCATTAAAATTCATGCTAAAATACCCATGGAAATAAAGTGGGGAGGAAATTTGGGGCATAATAGCCCCATTTGTAGCTGTGCGGCGTGGACTGTACCAAATTGATGCCGGTAGTTTTTAAGGACAAAGAGGCTTATTTTGTATTACTCTTCCAATATTTGACCTCTTTTTTTACCATAACTGATTATAGCAGTACAAATCAGGATGCAAAAAATGAGCCCGATTTCGATACCAATGTGGCTTAAAGGTATGCTGCCAGTGTTTTTTGTCAGTAAAATGCCCGCGTCCGGCAATAGCAACCCGAATAACGGGAAGCAAAAAAACATTCTCAATATTATTAATTTTTCCATAATTATTAACATTTAGTATGATAATACTAAGGTAGTGATTATTTCTTTATGATTTAAATAAAAATTAAAATTTAACTGTAGTACAAATCAAACCAAGGTTTGTTTGCCTGTTGGTTGCATTTTGTATGAAATATTTTTTTTGACGGCCAACAAGTACCGTATGCCGTTAATTTAATCAGCTTAAAGTATGCTGCCGGTGTTTTGAAAGGTGTTGCCGGTATTTATTTAGCGCGTGGTGTGAAAATTATAATACAGGCGCCTGCCAAAGCTATCATGGCGCCAATTATGTCATACTTGTCGGGCTTAAACCCATCAACCCGCCAGGCCCATATCAGCGCCATTAGTATAAAAATACCACCATAGGCAGCATAAACCCGGCCGAAGCCAGCCGATTGCCATGTTGCCACTATACCGTATCCCGCCAGTATAATGCCGCCCAAAATACCATACCAAAGTGGTTTATCTTGTTTTAACCATTGCCAGATAAGATAGCCGCCGCCAATTTCGCATAAACCGGCAAGTACGAAAACTACAAGGGAACGCAGGATGTTCATAGTGCAAAATAATAGTTTTTGAATAGGGATTTTGATATTTGGAAAAAAGAAAAATATATTTTTAAATAAGCGAACGCTCACTTATATTTGTTGTATGAGACCGCGCGATGAAAACAAGGAGTTATTGATACGCCAAAAAGCTATAGAAATGATAGTTGAACATGGTGTTGACGGTTTTGGTGTAAATAAACTTGCTAAGGCTGCGGGTGTGTCGCCGGCTACCATTTACATTTATTATAAAGATAAAGACGATTTAATAGTTCAATTGGGTATAGAAGTTGCCGGCAAAATGATGGATTACAGCTTTAAAGATTTTAGCCCGGAAATGGATTTTGCCGAAGGATTACAAATACAATGGCGCAACCGTATGGCATATTTTATAAACTTCCCCCTCGAGATGGAGTTTATCGAAATTATGCGTTATACCCAGTATTATGAAGAGGCAACTAAAACCATCACAAAAAACTTCGGATCGGTGTTGGGACCGTTTATGCAAAATGCTATCAAAAAGAAACAGCTTGTTTCGCTGCCGTTTGAGGTGTACTGGTCAATTGCTTTTGCACCTTTATATCAACTGATAAAATTCCATTTCCAGGGGCGTACCTATGTAAACAGCACTTTTAAACTGAGCGACGAGTTGATGTTGCAAACGCTTCAATTGGTTTTAAAAGCGCTTAAGCCCTAAAAAATTGACTTGTTAAAAAAGAATATTCAAAAAAAGAAGCTAAATACCTATGAAACTTAACCATATCAACCTGCCTGTTACCGATGTTACCGCCAGCTGCGCTTTTTTTGAGCAATATTTTGATTTTGAATGTACCAGCAAAAAGGGAGACAACCAGATTGCCATATTGCAGGGAACCGATGGATTTACGCTGGTATTAATGGCCAATAGTTTTAACCGCGGCGGCAATTCTGTATTTCCGGATGCATTTCATATTGGTTTTTTTGTAGATAGCCGGGAAAAGGTGACAGCGATACATAACCGGCTTTCGAAAGAAGGGTTTGAAGTAGGGCAGGCCCCGGCCAGTATGCGCGGCGGCTATGGGTTTTATTTTAATGCTCCTGGCAATATACTTACCGAGGTGGCCTGTAATAATATTTAATAAAAAAGCGATTCATCATTTATGACACCAGCATCAGCCTATAAGAACCCGCACCATGTAATGTTGTTTTTTGAAGAAAAACAGGTTAATGATACCTGCATGGCCGAGCGAATTATTTACTACCAGCACCTTAAAAACGCCGGGAAAGTTTTGCTCAGCGGCAACTTTTGGAACCAGGCGCGTAATTTTGTGATTGTACATGTAGCATCTGACATGGAATTGGAGCAAATTATTGATAATGACCCGGCGGTAAAGCAAAATATTTTAAAGCTGGTGCGGGCCATGCCTTTTTAATCTATCCTGGCACCCCGTTAAAACACCTATTGTGCTATGGGTTAAAACACGGGGTAATTACACTTGCATATGAACGCTGCCGGTGATAGTTTTGGTAAACTATACAATGGAGTCATTTGAATTAAAAGTTGATCAAAGAACCTATAAGGTTATACAGTCGGCTATAGGAAAAACTACAGTTTTTAGCGTCTTTAACCACTCTTCATTTCATACCATAACTAAGGTTGGCGCCGATTGCTGGGAGGTGGTTGAGCATCGCTTTGGCAATCATAAAATTCCCCTGCAAATAATAGGCAAACGTATCGACGATTATTTTGGTTTATAGTTAATATTATGCTTTAATAACCCTTTTTGGGTAATTTGGAGATGATTAATTAACTATAATTAAAAATATATTTTCTTTTTACTTATGATAATTGATTTTTATTGAAAAATTAGTATCTTGTAACTAAGATACTAACCCGTAAACCTATATTTAATATCCCATGCCTGGTTGCCCGGAAAGCCAGGCATTTTTATTTGGTGTATCCGTGTTTGCACGTAAATTCCCCGGTTATAAAACCGTAAAACCCGCATGGTAAATCCGTAATATTCCTGATTGTTTTAACATACAGATAGGATACTTTTGAACAATAAGTTATGTAATCAGGGACAATAGCTTAGGGGCAGCCGCCAGCAGTAATGCAGCGGCTGTTTTTTTGTTTTATATTTTAGCGATTGTACCAGATTTCACCGGTTTGATGCATGGCTACTTTAAATCTTAGTATGCAGGCGTCTGTTCATTTTAAATAAAATGATTAGTTTTATGGTAGTAAACCAACACATCAACCATGACTATCCGCAGTATGTCGAAACTTGCTGTACAGGCAACTGTGCTTTGTATATTTTGCCTTGGTTTTTATGCGGCACACGCGCAAAAGAACAAGCCTTTTAAAGTAATAGCTTTTTATACCGGCCGTAACGATAAGGCACACATCAGTTTTATGCACGAGGCCAATAAACGTTTCCCCGAAATGGGTAAAAAATACAATTTTACCTACGATTCTACCAGCAATTGGAGCAATATGAATGCTGCTTTCCTGGCAAAATACCAGGTAGTACTGTTTTTAGATACCCGGCCGGATGATCCTGCGCAACGTGCCGCGTTTGAACAATATATGAAAAACGGCGGCTGCTGGATGGGGTTTCATTTCTCGGCCTTTGCGCTTACACCATCAGATTATCCTCAAAACTGGAACTGGTATCACAACGAGTTCCTGGGATCTGGGCAGTATGCAAGCAATACATGGCACCCTACACCCGCTATTTTAAGGGTTGAGGATACCAAACACCCGGTAACCAAAGGCATACCGGTAACTTTTAAAACACAACCCAACGAGTGGTATCGCTGGGAGCATGATTTGCGTAAAAATCCGGATATCGATATTTTATTATCCGTGGATTCAACCAGTTTCCCGCTGGGTAATGGTCCTAAACCACATGAGATTTGGCACAGCGGCTATTATCCTGTTGTATGGACAAACAAAAAATACCGCATGGTTTACTTCAATATTGGCCATAATGATATGGACTATGACGGGGGCACCGACCGTACCTTATCTTACACCTTTGATAACGATACACAAAACCAGTTGCTTATTAATAGTTTGTTGTGGCTGGGCCGAGGGAAGTAGCTTCTCGGTCTCCTAAAGCGGAAGTTTAACCTTTTCAGGACGCTGATCACCGCAGCACTTTTATTACATTCGCTTTCTGAGCATGCTACCCACTTCATGAAAAAACTAAAACTATTGCACCGCCACATCCTCGCTTTAGAAAATAAAGAAGATGTTAATTTAACCGAAATGCTTTGGCAACTCATCTGCTATTCGCCCAAAATGTCGCCAAGGTTACAGCAACAGCAATTGTTAGATGAAGCCCAAAAGTTTACATTGCCGGTTGATGATCCGCATTTTGCAAAATTGGTATTAAACTTTAATGGTTTTATTTGGGGCAACGGTAGTAAAAAGGTTTTGATAACCCATGGCTGGGGTTCAAAGGCCATTGATTTTGATGAGGTGATAGCCGGGTTAAAAGCAATTGACGATATCCAGATCATCGTCTTTGATGCGCCGGGCAATGGCAGTTCGGAAGGAGAACTATCCAACCTGATATTATTTGCAAAAGCTGCCGAGGCTATTATTAGCCGATATGGCGCACCGGATGTTATGATAGGCCATTCGTTGGGCGCTATGGCCAATGTTATAGCCATAAACGAAACTAATATTAAACCAGCCCTGCAGATCAGCATTGCCCCGTTAATTAAACTAAAAGAAAACTTTAAAGCCACCATGAATGCCGCCGAAGTACCGGTATCGGCACAGGAAAAGTTTTTTGAAAGTTTTAGGGAACTTTTTGAACTGGATGCTTCTTACTTTGATATCAACAATAAGCACATAACCGGGGCGCTAAAACATTGGCTGGCTTTTGATAAGGAAGATAAAGTATCGCCATATGATTATCTGCAGGAGTTTTTGACCTTTAACCCGGATATTGTTACGCACGAATATTTTGGACTTGGGCACGAAAGGATTATTAAAGATGCCGGGGTTGTGGGGGATATTGTTGAATTGGTGAAAGAGATTTAAAAACAACATTCCCTCCACTTGTCACGCTGAGTTGTAAAATTTCGCGAAATTCTGAAGGGGAAATTACATTCAAAAATAAAGGACTGTCATGCTGAGGTACGAAGCATCTATTCGCGAATTTTTCTATCGGTTGCGCACAGCTAATAGATCCTTCGTACCTCAGGATGACAGGGAAATTGGTATGTCATACGTAGAAACTAAGCATCTATTCACAAACTTGCAATCGGAGGATGCACGATGTATAATAGATACTTCATTCCTCGGAATGACAGGCACGGAGGTAAAAAAAATTGTTTGTCTTGATTCTAACCTCTTGATTCTTTTCTAAGCAACTTCATTTTGCACACCCGAATAATACTTCAGCTCAATCAAATCATGCGGCAGCGTTTTACTATTCCAGCATGAATGGATAGCCAAAGCCGTGCCAACAGCGGTAGCCTGGGCCATTGATGCGGCGTAAACCTCCAGTTGGGGGTAGGCCAGCGCCAGCAGGTGCATGAATACGCTGTTTTTACTAAAACCGCCATCTACAAAAATCCTTTGCACTTTACAGCCTTGCAGTACGTAGTTAGTTGATATGCTTTGCTGGTTAACAATATCTATCATCAATTGGTGATAGGCTTCAATATCATCGGCAAAATCATTTAAATCCCGCTGTTCAAAAACCGACTTTTGCAGTTCTCCATCTTGCTTGCTGTTCGTTAAGGCATTGTTACGCAGGTTTAGCTTTGCTGCAATCGCTGTATCGTAATTAATGGTACGGTAAATAATAACATCACGGTTAAAGTGATCTGCTATTCGTTTTACCTGTTGTTCATATTCGTACCCTGTAAACAGGCGCGATGCTTTTACCGGGTTGCCTTTGTATTGCAGGTAGTTAAGGCAGTCGTTTTTTAGCTCATCAGCCGTAAGGGGTGTTTGGTTAAATGGGTTTAAACTAATAGACCATGTGCCGGTTGATATGAGCACAAAGGGCATGTTAAAACTTACCAGGTAGGGGATAAGCGCCGCCGAGCTATCATGCAGGCCAACACCCACACAAAAAGTAGTACCCGGAAATACTGATGGCAGTACACTATCAGCAGGCTTTAGTGGTGCCATTTTAGGCAGTACGGCCTCATCTTTTACCCATTTGTGGTAGTCATTTGCAGCAAAATCCCAAAGGGCAGTATGGCAGCCTATGCTGGTTAAATCGGTAACCATTTGGCCGCTTAACAGGTAGCTCATGTATTGGGGCAGGTGCAGGGCGTACTTAATTTTTTTAAAGACCTCCGGTTGCTGGTATTTAAGCCGGTACAATTGCAAACCCGAGTTGAGGTTGCCCAAAACCGGCGAGGCAGTTTCACGCGCAAACCGGGCTTCATCGCCATAGGTTTGGTAAAACTGCCTGCTCAACTCTGGCGGATATGGTTTAAGGTAATTATACAATGGGGTTAGCGGGGTGCCATCTTCATCTACATAAACAAAGCTTGCGCCGTAGGTAGAAAAGTTAACCGCCTTCAGGTCAAATTCTTTATGCTTGAAAATCTCGCGCAGCGAATCAAATACTGATAGGCGCAGGCTATCGAGATTTTCGCATGGGTCGCCATCTTCGTCGTGGGTTTCGGTGAAGCGGGCTGTGCGTTCAAAAACTATCTTGTAGTTTTCATCGAACAGGAACAGCTTCTTGTTGGTTTTACCCACATCAAAAACAGCTATAACAGGTATTTGCGCCATATTATAATCCGGTTGATACAGCTTTTGCCCCGCGTTCTTTAATCAATTGGCTACGTACCGCCTGTGCCCTGTACAAGGCAAGAGGATCCAAAGCTCCGCCGGCGCGTAAACGAGCCTCAGCTAATAACGAGCGTACATCAGTACGGTAAGCATGCTGCAATATTTCCTGCGCTTTAACTACATCATTATCTTGCTGGGCTTGTTTTAGCGCAGTTACATCAACTAATAAGGCCTGTGCGTAGGCAATTTTAATGGCTTCTACCGATTGGATCAGATCCTCGATAGGGTCTTTCACGTTATGCGATGCATCAATCATCCAGCCAATGGCTGTTGCATGGTTCATGCCGCGGGCATCCATACCCTCTACCAGTTCGTTAAATATCAGGAACAACTGGTATGGATTGATGCTGCCGACGGTAAGGTCATCGTCGCCATATTTAGAGTCGTTAAAGTGGAAACCGGCCAGCTTACCTTCCATCAGCAATAAAGAAACAATTTGCTCAATATTGGTGCTGCCCAAATGGTGCCCCAAATCGACCAGGGTTTGTGCCTTGCTGCCTAATTTGGACGACAGCAGGTAGGATTGGCCCCAATCGCCAATGGTAGTTGAATAAAAATTGGGCTCGTATGGTTTGTATTCAACCCAAACCTTCCAATCGGCTGGCAGGGCTTCATAAATTTCCTGTAAACTTTCCAGCGTACGCTCAAAAGCGCCACGCATGTTTAGTTGCCCCGGGAAATTCGATCCGTCAGATAACCAAACCGATAAAGCTTTTGAATCCAACTCGACACCATACTTAATAACTTCGATATTGTGGGCAATGGCTTGCTTACGCACGGCTTTATCTACGTGGTGTAGCGAGCCATATTTATAGCTCAGCTCCTGCGTTGCCTGGTCCTGGAAAGTATTGGAGTTAACCGCATCAAAATGCAGCCCCAGCTGTGCAGCGTGTGCTTTTATAGCATCCGCATTTTTAGGGATATCCCAGGGAATGTGCAGTGAAATTGAATTGCTGCTGCGGTTTAATGCATGAATTAAACCCACATCTTCAATTTTTTCTTCCAGGCTGCGTGGTTCGCCACCGCCAGAGAAACGGCCAAAGCGTGTACCACCGGTACCTAAAGCCCAGCTTGGGATAGCTATGTTAAAATCAACCAGTTTTTTCAGGATTGTATCCAATTCGGTTACATCAGCAGCAATAAAATCAAATTTGCGTTGGTGCGCTGTTTTGTGCTGATGATTATATTCTTCGATTATGCTCTTCTCTAATTGCATTGTTTATCGGTTATAATTTTCTTCTCTTGTAAACTAAACTATGTCATTGCGAGGAGGAACGACGAAGCAACCTCGTAGCCATACATGTGCCGATTGCATGGCCGGAATGCATTTGGCGACGAGGTTGCCACGCTATCGCTCGCAATGACATAGTTCTCTAAAGACCATGAACCATGATCTATGAACCATTTGCTTAACGAACAAACGCCATTGCCACCCCACCATCAACATTCAACACGTTGCCGGTTGATTTGTTGAGCAGGCCGCCGGTAAAGGCGAAGCAGGCGTTGGCAATATCCGCTGGTAAAATTACCTCGTTTAATAAGGTACGTTTAGCGTAGTAGGCAGGCAGTTCGGCTACGGTGATGCCGTAAGCTTTTGCACGTCCCTCGGCCCAGCCGCCAGCCCAGATGTTGCTATCACTGATAACTGCATCCGGGTTAACTACGTTTACACGAATGTGATCGGTGCCTAACTCAGCAGCGTTTAAGCGGCTCAGGTGTAGTTGCGCAGCCTTGGCAGAGCCATAGCCTGCGTTGTTTGGTCCGCTTACCAAGGCGTTTTTGCTCACAATGTTGATGATATCACCACCAATAGCTTGCTTTTTCATGGTGGCTACGGCGGCCTGGGTAATAAAGAACTGGCCTTTTACCAAAACATCGTACAATAAGTCCCAATCCTTATCGGTATGATCGGCAATAGATTTTGAAATAGACAGGCCGGCGTTGTTGATCACAATATCCACCCCGCCAAAAGCCAGGGCGGCAACTGCTAAAGCCGAATCAATTTGTTCGCTGTTGGTAACGTCAAGCACAGCAGTGGCAAACGAGTCTTTGCCGTACAGTTTTTTAAATTCTTCGCCTGCACTTTCCAAACGTTCGGCGTTCATGTCGTTCAGTATCACAACCGCGCCTTCGTCAACAAATTTTTTGGCTATGGCTTTGCCTATACCGCCGGCACTGCCGGTTATTAAGGCGATTTTGCCCGATAAAGCCTTTGGTTTTGGCATGCGTTGTAGCTTGGCTTCTTCCAACAACCAGTATTCAATGTCAAATGCTTCCTGGCGAGGCAGCGAAGTATATTCTGATATCGCCTCGGCGCCCTTCATTACATTGATGGCGTTGGTATAAAACTCAGCAGCGACACGGGCGGTTTGTTTATCTTTCGAGAAAGAGAATAGGCCAACACCCGGATACAGGATAATTACCGGGTTGGTATCCCTGATAGCAGGACTGTTTTGGTGCTTGCAGGTGTTGTAATAATCGGTATACATTTGGCGGTAGGCTTCAAACGCAGGTGTCAGGCGCTCCTGTAAAGCTTTAACGTCGCTCAAATCTTCGCCCGGTGTAAGATCCAATACCAGCGGACTAATCTTTGTACGCAAAAAGTGGTCAGGGCAGCTGGTGCCTAAAGGCGCCAAACGGTCAAGATCATTGGAGTTGATAAACTCCAGCACGCGGGCATCATCGGTAAAATGACCCACCATGTGACGTTCGCTCGAGCAAAAACCGCGCAGGATAGGGGCAATAGCGGCAGCCTGCTTTTTTCGGCCGGCTTCGTCCAGGCTTTCAATTTTTTGACCACCAAAAACAGGGGCTTTTTTGCCATAGTTTTCTTCCAGGTATTCGGCACAACGCTCAATTACTTCTAATGTGTTCACGTAGCTTTCATAAGCCGTATCGCCCCAGGTAAATAAACCGTGCGAACCTAACATGATGCCACGGATGCCGGGATTTTCATCAAGGCATTGTTTTAATTGCAGGCCCAGCTCAAAGCCTGGTTTTTTCCACTCTACCCAGCCTATGGTGCCGCCAAAAAGTTCCTGCGTTATTTTTTTACCATCTTTTGCTGCCGCGATTGCAATAGCCGCGTCGGGGTGCAGGTGGTCGATATGCGCGAAGGGTAAAAAGCCGTGCAAGGGAGTATCTATAGAGGGGGCTTTGGAGGCAAGGTCGTAAATGCAATGGTTAAACAATTCAACCATTTCGTCTTCATACGCCACACCGCGGTACACATTTTTAAGGCTGCGCAGCCGGTCGACATAGAGGGCTGCCAAACCGCTTTTTTTCAACGTGCCAATGTCGCCGCCCGATCCTTTAATCCACATTACTTCAACATCATTGCCGGTTAAAGGGTCTTTGGAGATTACTTTGCATGAAGTGTTGCCTCCCCCATAGTTAGTTAGCCGCAAATCGGCACCTAATAAGTTGGATCGGTATATTAATAATGCTACCTCGTCGCCGGCGAGCTCGGCTGCTTTGGCATCATCCCACAGGTAGCTTACGTGCTTAAATTGTGTTGTTTTGACAGACATATGTATTTAATTATTGAATTATCGAATTAGTGAATTGTTGAATTATTGAGTTAGTGATTTATTGAATTAGTGAGTTAGTGAATGTTTACTGTTTAACAATTATTGATAAAGCCGCGTTGCCGTTCAACTCACTAATTCACTAACTCACTAATTCAGTCATTATTTTAACGAGTTACCGTAGCCTACCACAAGCACAGATAATATAATTACCGCTATGCCGGCTATAACCGTGGTAAAGGCTTTTTTGCTAACGCCTTTCCATTCTTTCAGCATCAGGCCCCAGGTGTTGGCTATAAGGATAATGAAGGCCATGTGTAAAATCCAGGAACTGGCCCCGTTGCCCATTTTGCTTTCGCCCATACCGTAAAAAAAGAACTGTAAAAACCAGGTGGTGCCGGCCAATGCCGCAAACAGGTAGTTTTTAAGCAGCGGCGTTTTTTTATCGGTATAATTACCAAACGTTTTGTTGCGGGCGTTTAGCACCATGCACCAGATAAAGTTGGTGGTTAAACCACCCCATAATATAATAATGTACGTTACATTGTTTTGGTACAGAAAGTTACCTTGCCCGGGATGCCCGGCCTGCCAAAGGTGGTTTGCGGTATCGGCCATTGATTTACCCGCTTCGATGCCAAAGTTAAAGCAAGCGCTTAACACCCCCGATACTACAGCTACCAGGATACCCAGCCCAAAACGGTAGTCTTTGTTTTCGTTGGCGATGGTTTTATCGGACGATAGCTCTTTCTCCTTCATCATGCCGGCTTTACCGCATATAATTATACCTGCAACGCATAGCAATATGCCTAATAGTACAAGCTGCCCCCATTGGTTATGCAGCATCATGCTAAACGTATCCTTGCCCGCTTTTGGAACCAGGTCATAATATACTGATGGTATTAAAGCGCCGAATACCGAACAAAGGCCCAATATAATAGTACTGCCCAGTGATACCCCAAGGTATCGAACCCCTAAGCCATAAGTGAGCCCTCCAATGCCCCATAGTAAGCCCATTAAGTAAGTCCACCCGATAACGGATGTGCTGGTATGGCTAATGATATTGGCAAAGCCGGGTATGGTTAACCATGCGGCCAGCGGCGGAACTATAAACCAGGAAAAAATGCCACCCACTATCCAGTAGCTTTCCCAGGCCCAGCCCTTAATTTTTTTGTAGGGAATATAAAAACTCCCCGAAGCGAACCCGCCGATAAAATGGAAAAAAACTCCAAAAATAATTTGCATACTCTTAACTGGTTTAAATTGGTAAAGCTAATGTAGGCAATAGTAATCCGGGAACTGTCATGGACTGTCATGAGTTAGGCGGGGCGGCAATGTAGAGGATTTTCGCGCAAAGACGCAGAGACGCAAAGTGATTTGCTTGTTTTATCTTAGCGTCCTGGCATCTTGGCGCGAAATCAATTTTTTAATGCTTTCCTCAATGAAGTTGGGAGAATGGTATTGACTTAAGAACGTGCAAACCGTATAAGCGGTTCAATATCACCTTTATCGGCGGCTCTTATGGCAGTTAGGTAAAATTTTCTACTCTGGTCTGCTTTTATTAGGTTTGAACTTCCCCATGAATACACCGGCAGCTTAAAAAGGTGTTCAATTATAATGTCGCCTAATAATCTGGAATGTCTGCCGTTGCCGTTTGCAAAACAGTGAATGCTAACTATTCGATGTTTAAAGCGGATGGCTATTTCGTTTGGTGGATAAATTGCTTTATCTACCCAGAATCTTGTGTCATCTAATAGATTTCTAAGCTCTACGCCCACTTTAAAGTAATCCACTCCCAGGTTTTTATTTGTGTTTCTGAATTTGCCTGCCCATGCCCAGGTATCCCCAAACATCCGGTAATGTAGTTCTTTAATAAACCCCTCCGTTAACACTTTATCCGATTTGAATTTCCGGATTAAGGTCCACTCTACAGCTTTTTGAATGTTCAATTGCTCAAACTCATCCAGTTCTGCGCGTGTAGTGATGGTAGTAATGAGCAAGCCCTCTTTTTCCTCTTCGTCCAAAGGGGTTTGCCCATCCTCGTATTCGAAATTTATTCCCATAAATATTTGGGCAACTCTGCTTTGATTTCTTCTGCTTTCTCGTTTATAGCTTTCTCTATCCTTTCTCCCGAATTTTCCTGGTCTTCCAGTTTCATTGAATTAGATGTTCGCAGCACAATCTTTTTGGCAAGTTCCTTAGCTCGTTTTTCAATCATCAATTCGATAGAGCCATCCTTGGGTATTATCCCATATACCAATTTCATGTCTAAAGCATTAGCAGCCTCCCGCAGGCGGTTTAAGCTTATAGTGCCCAGGGCTTCCCGCATTTCCAGGTCATTTGCGCTTTGTGCCGTAATATTTAAACGATTGCCCAATTGCTGTAAAGTCATTTTAAGGGAAACCCGCACAGCATTTAACCAGCCTTTTGACGGTATAATAACATTCTCAACTGATTTAAAAACGATAAGCTTTTTATCCATTTGTTCAATAACCAACTGTTGTTTTTTGTTTTTCATACGCTTTACTACCAAACAAAGTTAAGTCTATAGTCTGAAATAAACAAACTTATTTCAGACTATAGACTTAAAAAAAATAATTATTTATCAGCCTTAAGGCTGATATTTTTAAAATTGATTTTTATCGTTTATTAAAAGACTGTTCAAAAAAGTCATCAACCAGTTTATTAAAATCATCTGCGTGCTCCTGTAGCGTAGGATGACCTGAGTTGGGTACAATCCATAAATAGGATTTCGGGATATTTTGGGAAATGATTACCGTATGCTCAACCGGGATAAGGTCGTGGTCGCCGCCTATAATAAGCGAAGGGCATTTGATTTTGTGTAGTTCGGTTAATTTGATGTTCGGCTGGTCATAATCCAGCATGAATATTTTCCAGTCGTTTTTTTCTTTAGCAGTTTTCCAAACCTCATTTTTATGTGCCGCGTAGTTTTTCTGCATATCTTTCCATAGGCTGGGTATTAACCCGGTTGAATCGGGCCAAAGGTTTGCACCTGTCGACGCCAGTTTTATAACTTTACCAGGATGGCGCATAGCAAGTTCCAGCGCGTTAATGCCGCCGTCGCTCCAGCCAACCACGTAAGCCGAATCGATATGCATCGCATCCAGCAGGGCAGCAAAATCATCGGCCATCTGCTCAAAACTCAACGAATCGGCTGCATCGGTTGATTTGCCGTGCGCACGGCTATCAACCGCTATAACTTTATATTTTTTTGCAAAATATGGGATGTTGTTTTTGAAAGCGCTCATTTTATCGCCGTTGCCATGTATCATTAGCAAGGGTTTGCCACTGCCATATGTTTCGGTGTACAGCTTTATGCCACGTATGTTGTAATATTTGCCCACCAATGCATTGTCGCCATAAGGTATTTGTTTTTCCTGGCTATAACTGGTTTGTACAAAAAAGATGAAAACGAACAAGGCAAACAACAATTTTTTAAATGGCATATATCAAATGGTAATTAGTAAAACATAAATATAAAAATTAAACATGATATCTATTGCATTCCTTGTCGCTTTGTGATTTTGGCATTTTTTGAACCCAAATAACGTTAAAATGTTAACTAATACTACCTTTGCGGAATTTAATTAAACATACATTTAAACTAAGTACGCCAAACAATATCTTAATTATGGCATTTATAGTTAAAATATTTAAAGTACCTATATACAAAATTCTTCATGTTTTCCATCTACCTAAAAAGTACGCGTATACTTGTATTTGCTTGTTTTTTCTTCGGTTTACTTTCTGTTAACAGTTTATACGGGCAAGAAGGCGGCGCATCAAAACCGGTTACAAATCACTTTAAGTTTAAAACACTTATCATTGATGCCGGCCATGGGGGTAAAGACCCCGGTGCGCATGGCGCTACTTCAAAAGAAAAAGATATTGCCCTTAGCATAGCCAAAAAACTGCGCGATTTGGTAAATAACGAAATGCTTGGTGTTAAAACCATCATGACCCGCAGTACAGATACCTTTATTGAGTTGCACCGGCGCACCGAAATAGCCAACAGCAACCACGGTAACCTGTTTATTTCTATCCATTGTAATTCATCGCCCCAAAAAAGAGCCAAAGAGCACGGTACCCTGGTATTGGTTTATGGTTTTCACCGCAGCCAGGAACAGCGTGAGGCATTGCGCGAGAACGCTTCCATTTTTATTGAAGATGACTACAAAAACAAATACAATGGTTACGGCGAAGATAATGTGGTGAATACCATTGTGCTGAACGCTTTTCAGCAAAAGTACCGTAAGCAAAGTATTCATTTTGGCGATATGATTATTCACCAGGTTAAAAAAGCAGATGGCCGCCATACCTTTGGCGTAAAGGAACAGGGTGTACTGGTACTGGCCCAAAGCGGTATGCCGGCGGTGCTGGTTGAAACAGGCTTTATCAATAATCCGGCCGACGAAGAATACCTGAACTCAAAAGACGGGCAGTTCACAATTGCTACCTCGATTTTAAAGGCGCTTAAGGAGTACAGGGATAGCCTGGAGGGAAGGTAACTTTGGCAACAGAATCAATTTAAACGCAGGTTATAATTTTATATTATCGCGAAAAATATTTATTTAATAATAGCTGTATTGGCAAAATATAGGCAAATAAAAGCCGTTTCAAATGCTCAATAAACTATTATTACAATATGAAAAAAGTACTTCTTTTAATCCCTGCATTTTTACTGGCTTTTCAAATTTCAAAAGCTCAAACCGAAAAAGGTTCGCAAACATTAGGTGTGAATTTGATTTTCAACACTCAAAAATCGAGTAATGTAAGCGTCAATCCATCTACCGGCACCTCAAGTAATACCAAAAACAAGTACAATAATTTTGGTATAGGGCCCAATTACAGCTATTTTATTGCCGATAAACTGGATATAGGGGCCAATTTGAGCTATGATCATTTAAGTGTCGACAATGGCGAATTCAGTTCGCCGTCAACACACCATCAGTATGATTACGGCGCCCAGATATTTATCAGAAAGTACTTTATGTACGGTGACAAATTAGGTTTACGCGCAGGCCCATACCTGGGCTATAGCCGATACAATGTAAAATATACCTACGATTATCCCGGTGCTGCTGTAAATTCAAACTCAAGCAAAACGGATAGCTATAACGCCGGTATAAATCTTGGGCTGGTTTATTACCCAACAAAAAAAATAGGAGTATCAGCCACGTTGGCTAATATCTATTATGCCCATTCAAAATCAGATGATGGAGCTCAAAGTCACGGAAGCACGGATAGCTTTAACGGCAGTTTTATAAGCAATGGATTGGGTCTTTCATTATTTTACGTATTTGGTGCTAAGTAACCACCGCCCATTTACCACGTTCTGGTAATCCATTTGTTACGCCGAAAATACTGTTTACCCCACTAAATTAGTCGTGATTTGTCATCCCAATTTAATAATTAAATGTTCAAACATTTAATCGCTTGTTATTCCAATTCTTTGTATACTTTTGGGTCATTAAAAAAATCAAGTCTCAAAAAAATTTAAAAAAATGAAAAAAATCTTTATCCTGTTGGCATCGGCATTTTTGTATACTGCTGCATCTGCACAAACTACCTGGACTGTTGACAAAGCACACTCAAATGTGAAATTTACAGTTACCCACTTATTAGTAAATGATGTTGATGGTACCTTTAAAACTTATGATGCCACCATCGTTGCTGCTAAGCCAGATTTTAGCGACGCTAAAGTTGCGTTTACTGTACAAACAGCATCTGTAAGCACAGATAATGATTACCGCGATAATCACTTAAAATCGGCCGATTTTTTTGATGTTGCCAATAAGCCAACAATTACCTTTACAAGCACTGGTATCACAAAAACATCTGATAAACATTATGCGGTTACTGGTAACCTTACTTTAGCTGGTGTTACCAAACCGGTAACTTTTGACCTTTGGTACCGTGGCACTATCCAAAACCCAATGAGCAAAGCCGATGATGCTGGTTTCCAGTTAACAGGTACAATAAAACGTGCTGATTTTGGCTTTGGCAGCAAATTTGGTTCGGCTATGTTAAGCGATGATGTTACTATTAAAGCCAATGGCGAATTTGCTAAGGCAAAATAATTACAATATTGTTTAAAACGCAAGCGGCGTACCTGTTAAAATGGGTACGCCGTTTGTTTTTTTGTTAATTTTTGTTGCGCTGGTATTGTACTTTAAGCTGCTGTTTTTGCAGGTAATAAATGATAATGGTACATATTGCAATTGCTGCTACCAATGCCGCACCGGCAATAATGTGTATAATGGGTACCTGGTAATTAGGGTTTATTAGTGATTCGGTAACGTTTGGGATAATGAGGGCGATGAGTGGTAAACAAATAAATAACCGCAGTAGTCCGAGTTTTTTCATAATGATTAATAAATTATGTAAGCCTTTGCTACAGGTGGCCAAATAAATGAGGGCCAGGAGATAAAGGTTTTAGTGATGGTTTGTGGTGACAAATATGGCAAATTGATACTTAGTAAAAAATACCCACAATTTGGTATTTTAAACTGCGTGTTTTGGCATGTAGTATCCGTTTTAGATGGCAGTATTTCGACGGGAAAGCAGGATCAGTCGGCCAGGAGGTGTTTTAAAGTATCAAACCAAAGTTGGTTTTTGGTGCCGAAGAACCGAAGATCCACAATAAGGTAAACTATGGCAGTATCGTCGCCTTGTTTGTAACGTAACCTTAAGGGTTGGCAAAAAAGGCCCTTGTTTCTGACCAACGATCTTTTGTAAACGTCATCAAATCCAAGATATACTTGTTCAAGCTTGTTTAAAGGGATATTTAAGTAGTTGTAGCCATCAATAACCAGGCTTGTTGGAGTCAATATAATTTCACCCTCACGATGGTGGGGAGGCGGAGTTAGCGAAAAAAGGGCTCCGGCTTCGTCGATCAGTGTAAGCGCCGCGATTTCGTAATCGTAGCTCCACAAGACCTTGCCAATTTGTAAAATTTGCATTGATGTAATGTATAAATAATAATTGATAACTGCAAGTATTACATTTTCGTCAAAATTTGGCGCTGTATAAATTCCTATATTTGAGGTGCGAAAATGTTTTTCGCGTGATAAAAAGTATGGCTACAGAAGTTAAGTGCCCCAGTTGTGGTTTTGGTTTTCCGATAGAGGAGGTGATGGCCGAGGAGTATAAAAAAGAGCTCCGGGTTAAAATGCAGGATTATACCCGCCAAAAAGAGGAGGAATACCGTAAAAAAGACGAGGAGTTTTTAAGTAAAGAGCGGCAGCAAAAAGCCGAGTTTGAACAGCGCCTGAATGCCGAAAAAAAACAACTGCAGCTGGTGCTGGAGGAAAACTTGCGTAAATCCATAAGCCAGGATTATGAAAACCAGGTGCTGATGCTTAAAAACTCGGCGCAGGAAAGCGAAGAAAAATTAAAGCTATCGCGCCAGAAGGAGCTTGAATTTTTACAGCGCGAAAAGCAGCTGCAGCAAAAAGAAGAGGAGATGGAGCTTTCATTGCAACGTAAATTGCAGGAGCAACGAAATGAACTGAGCGAGCAGATTCGCCGCCAGGAAGCCGAGCGGCATAGCATAAAGGATATTGAGTACCAGTTAAAAGTAAAAGAACTGGAAAAACAACTGGACGACCAAAAAAAGCTTGCCGAAGAAATGAAACGCAAGGCCGAGCAAGGGTCAATGCAATTACAGGGCGAAGTGCAGGAACTGATACTGGAGGAGTTATTGCGTAACTATTTTCCTTTTGATTTAATAAGCGAAGTTGGCAAAGGCGTTCGCGGTGCCGATTGTATTCAAACCGTTCGTAACCAGTTTGGGCAGGAGTGCGGTAAAATTATTTACGAAAGTAAACGTACCGCTACCTTTGGCGCCGACTGGATTGACAAACTCAAAAAAGATATGCGCAGCGTTGGTGTAGATGTAGCAGTTATTGTTACGCAATGCTACCCCAAGGGAATGGATTGTTTTGGCGAAAAGGATGGAGTTTGGATTTGTAGTTTTGACGAGGTGAAAGCGGTATCATATATCCTGCGCGATGGCGTAATCAAACTGTCAAACCTCATCAAATCTCAGGATAATAAAGGCGATAAAATGCACCTGTTGTATGATTACCTAACCAGCAGTGAATTTTCTGAGCAATGGAAGGCCATCAGAGAAGGTTATATGAGCATGCGCCTATCCATCCAAAAAGAACGCGACGCGATGGAAAAAATGTGGAAATCGCGCGAGAAGCAGCTGGATAAGGTATTGTTAAACGCCGCGCATATTAAAGGCAGTATTGAAGGTATTGCCGGCGCAGATAGCATTCAGCTAAGCCTTACAGATGATGAGGATACTTTGTTGTTGGATTAGGGACGCAATTTGGCGATTTGCCAGATTATCAGGGCCTTTCAGGGTGAAAAATATAGTTTCAGTATTTATTTGGCCATTAGATTTTTAAGTGCCCAACTTAGGTATT
Organism: Mucilaginibacter sediminis; assembly: GCF_051903035.1. NCBI lineage: Bacteria > Pseudomonadati > Bacteroidota > Sphingobacteriia > Sphingobacteriales > Sphingobacteriaceae > Mucilaginibacter > Mucilaginibacter sediminis. The sequence goes on along the minus strand of NZ_CP170602.1, from coordinate 2,993,399 downwards.
AAATCTATCTGCTCATCCTCCGATTTTCTGATAATGCCTAAAATGATGCTATCGAGTTCATGTACCGATACGGAAATAAAATTAAGTACCTGATCATAATCCTTTGATTGGGTATTTTCATCAACCAATAAATCAAGCAGGCCCATGAGCCGGGCAACCGGGGTTCGTACAGTGTGGGCCTGGGTCCAGGCTATTTCTTTGAGTTTTATATTTTGTTTTTCGATAGCATTTACGTGGTTTTTTGTTTGGGTAACATCGCGCTCGATAGAGATCCAATGGGTTGTTTTGCCCGCTGAGTCCTTAACTGGTGATACCGACTTACTACTCCAGAAACGTTCGCCATTCTTTTTAAAGTTAATTACCTCAACTTCAAATGCTGCATGCAGATCGAAGGTATTTATTAAGTTATTTTGACCAGCCGCCGCCGCATTATTACCCCATAAAATATCGGTTACAGCCCCAATCGCTTCCTGCCGGGTGTAGCCGGTAATATTGGTAAATGCCTCGTTTGCGTATACTAATTTTCTTTGCAGGTTTTCATTGGCTTCGGCCTCAAAAATCAAAACCGCGTCTGTCGCATAATTCAATACCGATTCGGTAAGGCGCAGCCATTGTTCTTCTTCTTTTTGGCGTGTAATATCCTGCATGGCGCCAATAACCCGTATAGGTTTGCCGTTTGCCTCCCTAATTATTAAAGCCCGGTCAAGTATATGTTTGTATTTGCCATCGGCGCATAAAAACCGGTAATCAAGCTGTAAGTGATTGTTTTTGCCTGTAAATGCCCGGGTAAGGCCCCCGGTAACTTTTTCGGCATCGTCGGGGTGCAGCTTGGTGTTCCACCAGTTGGTTACATTGGCAACTTCGCTTAATTTGTACCCAAAGGCCTGGTTCATACCATAGTTGTACTGAATGGTATCGTTAATGATATCCCAGTCCCAGATGGTATCGCTCGTGGCCTGTGCAACCGTTTCGTACCTGTTGTTACTTTGCTGCAGCCCGTTAAAAAGCGTAGGTAAAAGTTGCGCAGTAACAGCACTTAAAATAATAAGGTTTATTGATACGGCTATCCACGAGCCAAGACTGTATTGTAAGGCAATACCATCAGATAAAAGTTTAAAGTGAATGCAAATACCTATCGAAATGCAAATACCTATGTTGATGTAAACTGTACAAAATGGCCGTGTACCCGGAAATATAAGTAAACAAAAAATGGTTATTCCTAATAAATAAAGCAAGCCTGGTCCGTACCAGCCAAGATAGTAAAGCAAAAACACGGCAAGCAGGTACAATAATACAATAAGCAACAGTTTACGGGCAGGTATACTGATACCATGCGATAATGCTACGGCCGAAATGGCAAACACAATTGAAAAATCAAAAACAGCAAGCGTGTAAAAATGATTTGAAATACTCATGTACCCGCCGGGAACCAGGGCGATAACGAAAAGCGGCAGCAGGTAAGTCATTATTGCTGCAAATAGTTTGTTGCTCCAGTAGGGTAGTCCATGCAGTTGTTCGGTGTTTCCTAAACAGTTGCGGTTAACCAGGGTTTTATAGTATTGCCATATATATTGCATCAATAGCGGTAAATGCCGGTATTTAGGGGAGGGCCGGCATTATGAGTGACAAGATATTAAATAAACGTAAAAACTACACGAATAAATGTACCCAGCGGGTGATTTTTTATAATATTTACATTTTATTATTGCCATTAACGATGGTTTTTTGCCCTTTTCGGGCTATTTTTAGTTTAATCTTTTATTGATAAATCCCTGATTTGATGAAAAATACGCGTTTCTGGTACCTGTTTGGGTTAATGATGGTTACCTGGTTGAACCCGGTGGCCGCACAACAAGTTGATAAATTGCCGCAATTGCTGATAAGACTTGACGATATTGGCATGAACCATTCTGTAAATATGGCCGCCGAAAAAAATGGCCCAAACAGGCTTACCTTTTTCAGTATCGTTACAGTTTGCCTGCCCATGGTACCAGGAAGCTGTGGAGATTTTAAAAAAATATCCAAACGTGAGTGTAGGGGTACACTTAACCTTAACATCTGAGTGGAAAAACTATCGCTGGGGGCCTGTTACAGGGCGCACTGCGGTGCCGGGCCTGGTTGATGAAGTTGGCTATTTTCCGCATTCAACATCGGCATTTGCTAAAAGTGGTTATAAAATAGAAGAGGTAGAAACAGAACTATCGGCACAAATTGAACGTGCATTGGCCTCGGGGCTTAAAATTACCTATATCGATCCACACATGGGCATAGCACTTTCGACACCCGAGCTTCGGGCGCTGACCGAAAAACTGGCGCATAAATATAAATTAGCTATATCAACCCTAAGTAGTGTTACTTATTTTGGCGAAACCTATATGGAAATGTGGGGCGAACCGATAGCTACCAAGAAAAAGGTTTTTTTGAATTACGTGAGCACCAAACTTAACCCCAACAAGCCAAATCTGGTGGTTATTCATACAGCCACGCCCAGCCCCGAAATGGATGCGCTGGTAGATATGAACAGCAACATGATGAATACTAAAGAGGGTAAACCCCTCACCAGCCTTCATCGCCAAACAGAACTGAACATGTTGCTATCGCCGGAATTTAGGGCGATGGATGGAAAAAAATTCAGGATGATTAATTACGCACAATTATTGGCTGGCAAAGATATAAGCATACTTAAAGCTGTTGATAATAAATAGGCTTATTTACTTTTTGATAAGGCAATTACAGCTATGCCTCCTATAATTAATGCGCCGCCTAAATACGGGGGCCAGTTAACAGTTTTTTGCTTATCAACAGAAACCTGGAGTGGACCAGCGTCAATAACTTTTTCCTTTTTGGTATAAGTAAAGCCCGTCCAGATGAGCATGATAGCGCCTATAACGATAAGTGCTATACCAATGGTTTTGTTCATGTTTGTAGTTTTAATGTTTCGCTTTTATAGGAATGGCCAGAGTTGTAAATTGTTTGCGGAGATACAAAATATAAGCTTTAGCTTTTGTGGGTAACAAACTTTTTATAGCTTAGGTACTTTATAAGGCCATAGTTATTTGCCTGCATCAAAAACTTACGCGATAAAAGTATACAGGAATGCAAGATGATTTGATACTCGAAACCATATCTGTTACCAAAAACTTTTTTGGCGATAAATCAACCGGGGTAAACAACATAACCATATTTGTGCCCAAAGGGAAGATAACCGCTATAGTTGGCGAAAGCGGCAGTGGTAAAACCACACTCCTGAACTTATTGTTTGGTACCCTGCAACCCGATCATGGCGAGGTTTTTTTTAAAGAGGAACGGGTATTGAGCCGGGAACACGGTATACAACATGCACACCAGGTAATGCGGATGGTTACCCAAAATGGTGTTGATATGAACCCCAAATCGACTGTTTGGGAAACTGTGCGTGATGGCATGCCTCCTGAAGACCACAGCCACGAAATAAAGCTGGTTACCGAAGCCCTTAATATGCTTAATATTTATCCGCTAAAAGATTATCCCTTCGGTAAGCTAAGCGGTGGCGAAAAGCAGCGGGTTACTATCGCCAAAGCCCTCATAAGCAGGCCGCAGGTTTTACTGCTTGATGAACCTTTTAACCAGGTTGACGCCTATTACCGGGAAGCCCTGCAGCACGATATCAGGCAGATTGTACGGGAGTGGAAAACAACCGTGGTGCTGGTATCGCATGACCCGGCCGAGATTTTATCAATGGCGGATGAACTTATTGTAATAAAAGAAGGCGAAATTGTTGAACATGGCCCGCCCGATAAATTATATCACTCGCCCAAATTGCTGTATACCTCGCAAATACTGGCCAGCAGCAGTGTGCTTACATCAACCCAGGCCAAAGTTTGCGGAATTAAAAGCAAGCGTAGTATTGTTGTTGTATATGCCGAGCATGTAAAAATTGCAGCCATTGGCAAAAAATGGCTTATAAAAATGATCCTGTTTAAAGGTTTTTTTGAAGAGTTGATTATTGATCATAATGATGTTACCCTGCGTGTTATGAACTACAAGAGGGGCAAATACAAAGTAGGCAGTAAGGTGAGCATAAAAATAACAAGGTACTTTGAGTTTGGGAAATGGGAGAATTGATGAAGAGGCAAGAATCAAGACCAAAAAAGTGGTAGGGTTCTGAAAATTAAAGCAAATATTGAAGTTAAAGCCTTAATAATATTATCTATCCTGCAAATCAAAAGTCCTCTCGTTTGGCTACGTGTATGCACGGTTTTTAAACACGTATCACTAAACAAAGGAGGTGCCATTTCTACCAAATCAGAAGTGGATGTAAGCGAAGGGGCCAGGAGAAACTATCTCTTGAGCGTAGCGAAAAAGCTTATGTGCCCTGCAATTCGATAGTTTTTTTGAATACAGGGCGCATAAGATTTTTCTCGTACCTCGTTCTAAATCAAAGGAGTGGCGACTTACTTCAGCAAATTCTTCCAGCTTACCTGGTCGCCGATGATTTTTTCAAGGTCTGCGCTGGCTACACGTTCCTGGGCCATGGTATCGCGGTAGCGGATGGTTACGGTATCATCCTCCAAACTCTGATGATCAACCGTTATACAGAAAGGTGTACCAATGGCATCCTGGCGGCGGTAACGCCTGCCAATGGCATCTTTTTCTTCGTATTGTATATTGAAATCAACTTTCAGTCGGTCCATAATCTCGCGGGCTTTCTCGGGCAAGCCATCTTTTTTGGTAAGCGGGAATATAGCCGCTTTAACCGGGGCCAGGCAAGGGTGCAGGTGCAGCACGGTACGGCTGTCCTGTTTCTCGTCGGTGCTCAGGTCTTCCTCTTCAAAAGCGTTTATCATGGTTAGCAGGAACATCCTGTCTAACCCTATCGAAGTTTCAATAACGTAAGGCACATAGTTGCCATAAGGTTTGCCTGTTTCCGGGTCAACCTCGGGGTCAAAGTATTGCATCTTTTTGTTCGAGAATTTCTCGTGCTGGCTCAAATCAAAATCGGTACGGCTGTGTATGCCCTCTACCTCTTTAAAGCCAAACGGAAACTCAAACTCAATATCAAATGCGGCATCGGCATAATGGGCCAGTTTTACGTGTTCATGGTAACGGTATTTGGCGGCATCGGTACCAAGGGCAAGGTGCCATTTTAAACGGGCAGCTTTCCATTTTTCAAACCATTCTTTTTGTGTGCCAGGGCGTACAAAGTATTGCATTTCCATTTGCTCAAATTCGCGCATGCGGATAATGAACTGGCGGGCAATCACCTCGTTACGGAAGGCCTTACCTATTTGCGCAATACCGAAAGGAATTTTCATCCTGCCCGATTTTTGCACGTTTAGGTAGTTCACAAAAATACCCTGCGCGGTTTCCGGGCGAAGGTAAATCAGGTCGGCATCATCGGCTACAGCGCCCATTTGGGTGCTAAACATCAGGTTAAACTGGCGTACGTCTGTCCAGTTGCGGGTACCGCTTACCGGGCAGGCAATTTCGTGCTCAATAATTAGTTCTTTAAGGCGTGGCAGGTCCTCATTTTTAAGGGCTTCGTCCATATCGTGCTGCAGTTGCTCGGCTTTGTCGGTTTTACCGTCTTTATCGTAACGGTCAATCTTATCCTCCAAAAGCTGATCGGCGCGGTAACGCTTCTTCGAATCCTTGTTGTCAATCATCGGATCGCTGAAACCATCAACGTGGCCGCTGGCTTTCCAGATTTTTGGGTGCATAAATATGGCGCTATCAATACCAACAATGTTGTCATGCATTTGCACCATGGCTTTCCACCAGTAGGTTTTAATGTTGTTCTTCAGTTCGGCACCATTTTGGCCGTAATCGTAAACAGCGCTTAAACCATCATAAATTTCGCTCGATGGGAAAACAAAGCCATACTCCTTGGCATGCGATATAACATTTTTAAAAAGTTCGTCGGTTGATTTGCTCATAATAGCTGCAAAGATACAATTTAGGCAGAAAGCTGAAAGGGGAGAATAGTAGCAAGTAGTAAGTAGTAAGTAGTAAGTAGTAAGATTTTTTTCGGCGAGTCAAGGTAAAGGTTAATGACCATCTACTTTTGTCTTGATACTTACTACTCGTAATGGCGTTCCCTGCGGGCCGGGCCATACACTCATACGCGCACAAGGCATTAGGCGCGGGCCGGTATCCGTTTCTGTCCCTAACGCAAAACCCTGGAATCGATAGGCCGTCCGTCCGCACAGGTGCCCTCACTCTATTTCGGACAAAAGCGGACGCCTCACCGTCATAAATTGGCAGAAACTATCGCCTGCTAAGCCGTAACCATACGCGTGGCGTTATTTTAGAAAACAGCCAGTAGTTAAATACCAGTAACGATATAAATACAAATGTTAAAATCAGTTTTACCGGGTTAATGTCGTTGCCGATAAAAAGTTTTGCCGAAACACCCCAGCATGATTTTAGTATAAAAATTAACAGCCTGACTATCATCGATGCCGATACATAAGCAAATACTGTATTGCTAATTATTAAGAGCCATTTTGGCATTGTTTTTTTCATGTCGTAAGCTTCAGCCTAAAATAAGCAGAATTTGGAAAAAAAAATAATGGGGTAGATGTTACCGATTACGCATTTTCTCATCGGTTTCTTCTTTATTTTAAAGAAATTTCTGTATGTTTGTAACGGGCTTGTTCTGTTTAAAAGCACTAAAAACTGTCCGCTTCCGTCCGATACCGTCCTACACCTGTGGGCGGACGGACACCAGAACAGGCCCACACCACCTTGTCCGCCCTGTCCGAAATGTACCGGGACCCTAAAGCGGACGGACGGAAACACAACCAACCACATAAACCCACCAGATAGCATGCAGCCGCCCGCTTTCCCCACTTTATTTAAATTTAAGGTAAGGGGAGGTATTTTATAAAAACGCGGTTTTTACAAATTGAGGGGCAATAAAAAAATAGGGCAGTAAAAAGTCAGGGTAAGTTGCTCAATATATTCTTTAACATATCTTTTGCTGTACCTCTTTGGGTAATTAATTGTATTGATATGGCAAAAATGTAAAATACCAGGAAAAACAAAATACCATAATACTGTTCTTGGCTTATTAAGCCTATTGCAAGGGCAATAAATATAAGTAGCGGTGCAGTTAAACTTGTGTAATAACTAAAGGTTACCAAAACCTCATCTCCCGTAAAGCTGAGCTCAAACTTTCCTCCATTTAGCCGTGCTGCAGCTTGGTGCCTCCACCTTAATTTCCAGGGATTATCGTCAAATTCAACAACACTACTTGTTAAGTTTTTAACCCTGTATTCTTCACCCTCTAACAGGGATACTATGTTGTCAATTACAACTCGAGGGGCAACATGGATAGCTTGTGTTAGTTTAAACTTTATTTTCATTGCGATAAGTGCTGCTAATTTACTAAAGTGCAGCCAATAATAAATATATGGATGTTTGACCGATTGATTGCCTGCGTAATAAACACACTGCCAGTGCCTGTGTAAATTCCTTTGCCCTTAAAAAAACATTGGTTGCCCTTTTGTAGTGTCCGTCCGCAAGGGGGAACAGGACAAAAACGGACAGGGGTGGACAGGTAAATTTTGGGTAAAACTGGTTTTAACCATGTCCGTCCGGATTTGTCCGTTAAAGAGTGGCACCCCGGGACGGACGGACAGGCTTTTTGATTAACGGAAACTTGCGTTAAGGACAGAAACGGATACCGGCATGTGAATAAGGCCTGTGCAGTATGAGTGTATGGCCTGGCACACACTCATGCCGGTGTGGGTAACGCCCTTAAAATGACACTAAAACAGGGTGTTTGCTAAAACTTATCGGGCAAAAGTTTATTGTACTATATACAACTAATTGTTGCCATGGAAACCATAGTAAAAATCATATCAACCCAATATGTAACCCATAATGTAAAACAGTTTAGGCTCGAAAAACCCGAAGGCTTTACTTTTACACCGGGGCAGGCCACCGAATTATCTATAAACCAACCCGGATGGACGGACAAGAAAAACCCTTTTACCTTTACTTGCCTTAACACCGACCCCTACCTGGAGTTTACCATTAAAATATATCCCGATAGCGAGGAAGGCGTAACCAATCAATTAAGCAAATTAGCCGTTGGTGATGAACTTATTATCCGCGATGCCTGGGGCGCCATTGAGTATAAGGGCCCCGGTTATTTTATAGCGGGTGGTGCAGGTATTACGCCATTTATTGCCATTTTAAGAGATTTGAACAGGAAAGGAGAGCTGGCAGGAAACAAACTGTTTTTTAGTAACAAAACAGATAGCGACATTATTCTTGCCGATGAGCTGAAAAGTATGCTTGGCGCCGATGCCTTGTTTTTAATAAGCAGCCAAAAGGATAGCGTTCATGACATCCGCCGCATAGATGAAGCCTTTTTAAAGGCCGAAGTAAGCGATTTTACCAAACACTTTTACGTTTGCGGCCCGGATGCGATGGTGGAGCAGATTAACGGTATTTTAACCAGGATGGGCGCAGATGCCGATTCGGTGGTATTTGAGCGGTAAGTTGTTTGGTTCATGGTTCATGGTTGATTGTTCATGGCTCATGGCCTCGGCGGAGTTTGAAACTGTTGCTTACTTTCTGCCATCTTAAGCTATGAACCATGATCCATGAATCATGAACAAAATATAATCTCCCAGGTCTTCAAACAGCCATGAACCATGATCCGTGAACCATGATCCATGAACCATGAACCAATGAACAAAACCGTCCGCAGTGTTGGTCACCTCCGGACGGACGGACACCCAAAAAAAACTAAATCGAAATACCCGATTCCGGTAAAACCATGAACCATGATCTATGAACCATGAACAACTAACAAATTCTTCCATCTCCTATCTCAAATCTCATATCTAACATCTATTTTTACCGCATGAGTATCCTGGTAGAAGCATTGACAAAAATTTACGGCGAGCAAAAGGCAGTTGATAGCATCAGCTTTACTGCCGAAACAGGCGTGCTGGGTTTTTTGGGGCCTAACGGGGCGGGTAAATCAACTACGATGAAGATACTTACGGGCTTTATACCCCAAACATCGGGCTCGGCATCGGTTTGCGGGTTTGATGTGGTAACACAATCGTTAGATGTGCGCAGGCGTATTGGCTATCTGCCCGAAAGCAACCCGCTATACCTGGATATGTACGTGAAGGAATCGTTGGCGTTTATAGCAGGCATTCACAAAATGGCCCAACCCGAGGCCCGCATTGCCCAAGTGATTGAACAAACCGGCCTTGGGCCCGAGCAGCATAAAAAAATTGGGCAGCTATCTAAAGGCTATCGTCAGCGTGTTGGTCTTGCCCAGGCTATACTGCACAATCCCGATGTGCTGATTTTAGATGAACCAACCTCCGGTCTTGACCCTAACCAGCTCATAGGCATCCGCCGGTTAATTACCGATTTGGGCAAAACCAAAACCATCATCCTATCTACCCATATTATGCAGGAGGTTGAAGCCGTTTGCGATAAAGTGATTATCATTAACAAAGGCAAAATAGTTGCCGATGATACCCTGCAGGGTTTGCGGGCCGGTAACAACAATAAAACGCTCGAGAAAATTTTTATCAGCCTCACCAATTAAATGGCATAAATGTTTCTTTATTTTTGGCGAATAATCAAACCTTATAGTGATATGAAAAAAACCTTACTTTCTCTCGCAATTTTATTTTGTGCCGTTTTAACTGTTAAAGCCCAGGACGATGATCTGTTACCACGCTTTAGCGCCGGTTTTGGTGTTGGCGTTACAACCGGCCCGCAGCATTCAGGGTTCCCGGCAGCGGGCAGCCTGGGCTTAAAAGGGGAATACCCCATAGCCGGTAGTTCTGTATGTATTACAGCATCAGTGGCATACCAGTTTTATGTATCAAAAGATGGCTATAACTACAGCTATAATAGTACCTATGGTGATAATACCACCGGCTCGATAGCTTCATTTGTACCCGTTATGGCTGGCGCAAGGGTATATGTTAACAAGCTTTTTTTTGAAGGCGATGTTGGTGCATCTTTCAACCTTAATTCTGGTAAGTCATACACTGCCCAAAAGGTTGCACCTATACTTTCGCCAAGTATTGGTTACGGTTTCAGGTTTGGGTCGTCGCAAAAAATTGGGCTCGATTTAAGCCTGTCGTACGAAACCCGCCTGGAAAAAACACAAACACCTTCCGATCTTACGGTTGTTAGCCCTTACATCAGCGGATATGGAAGCTATAACATGATTGCCTTTCACGTGGCATTCAGCTTAGGATTATAGTATCGAAAAGATTTAATGAACGGCCCCGGCGATTGACTTGCCGGGGCTTTTTATTGAATAATAAATTTACCGGGCTTAAATATAAATTATTGGCCCCAGGCTGTCGCATTTAACTGCCAGGGTACGTAACTGTTAAATAACCTCAAATCTGTATGCAAACTAAATCAATCCGTTTGTTTTTATTATTGATGCTTTTCGGGGCATCCACCCTGGTTAAAGCACAATCGGGTAATAAAATGAGTATCAGCATAGGGCCGGATGTTGGTACTCCCTTTAATACCGAACACACCTATCAGGTGCATACCCGCGATATTTACCAGGATGGTTTGGGCGGTAACATCAGGGCCGAGTTACCTGTCACCGCAGCTTTACACCTAACAGCAAGCGTGGGTTATGTGGTTTACCACTCCAATGTAAAGTATTTTTATTTAACACCCTGGCAGGGTACTATTAATAGTTCATCGGCCCCGGCAGGCCCGCCGCCTTATAAGTATATACCGCTAAAAGCGGGTTTGCGTTATTACTACTCAAAGTACCTATATGTAGGTGCAGAGGCCGGCGACGCGGTTAAAGTTCAAAACCAGGCGGTATCATCTTTTATATATTCGGGAGGCGTAGGCGCCGCAATTCCCTTTGGTATTCATCATGGTCTGGATATTGGTCTGCGTTACGAAAGCGGTTATAAAAACATCGATTCGGATTTCAAGATGGCGCAGCTGGGGATTGGGTTTGCTTATAAATATACCTTTTAAAGTGTTTGCAGGCTACCCAATGTTTAACCTTAAAATAGTGCTATCGGGGAGGCTGTGATGACCTGAATGATGTAGGAACAGGGCTTAAAAATCGCGATCTGTGAAGACAAAGATCGCGATTTTATTTTAGCTTCTATATAAATCCGAAAGCAAACATTCGAATTCCCAAATCAAAGATTTCCTCTCAAATCCTGCTCGCGCTCAATAGCTTCAAACAGGGCCTTGAAATTGCCGGCGCCAAATGATTTTGCCCCTTTACGCTGAATGATCTCGAAGAAAAGGGTAGGCCTGTCTTCAATAGGTTTGGTGAAAATTTGCAGCAGGTAACCTTCGTCGTCCCGGTCAACCAGTATACCCAGTTTTTTAAGTGGTTCCAGGTCTTCGTCAATGTGCCCAACCCTGTCTGTAAGCTCATCATAGTAGGAGGTGGGTACGGTTAAAAACTCTACCCCGCGATTTTGCAGTTCGGTAACGGTGGCTACAATATCGTGGGTAGCCAGTGCCAGGTGCTGCACGCCTTCGCCCTCATAAAACTCCAGGTACTCTTCAATCTGCGATTTCTTTTTACCCTCGGCCGGCTCATTGATAGGGAATTTTACATAACCGTTGCCGTTGCTCATCACTTTACTCATTAGTGCCGAGTATTCGGTAGATATCATTTTATCATCAAAGGTTAAAATGTTTTTGAAGCCCAATACTTCCTCATAAAAGTTAACCCACTCGTTCATTTTATGCCAGCCAACATTGCCTACGCAATGGTCCACGTATAATAAACCGGTCTCGGTTGGGTTATAGGCTGTTTCCAGTTTTTGATAGCCGGGCAAAAACAAGCCTTTATAGTTTTTACGTTCCACAAAAAGGTGAACGGTTTCGCCATAAAGCTTAATGCCGCTGGTGCGTACTTCGCCATATTCATCGCGTAGGGTTTGTGGCTGCTGGTAAGGTTCGGCACCGCGGCTGGTGGTTTGTTTAAAGGCATCGTAAGCATCATCAACCCAAAGGGCCAATACTTTTACACCATCGCCATGTTTTTTGATATGCTCGGCAATAGGATGGTCGGAGTGAAGGGGGGTGGTTAACACCAGCCTTATTTTGCCCTGTTGCAACACGTATGATGCCCTGTCGCGCACACCGGTTTCGGGGCCTGCATAAGCCAGCGTTTGAAAGCCGAAGGCGGTTTTATAATAATGGGCGGCCTGCTTGGCATTACCCACATAAAACTCAACATAATCGGTACCGTTAAGGGGCAAAAAATCAGTTGAGGTTGTTGGTTTATCTATGGTTTGTGTATGCATTTTAATTAGTGAATTAGTGAGTTATTGAATTATTGATTTGAAAAGGGCGGCGGCTTAATCCTGAATTATTGAATTGAAAGGGGGAGAGTCCTTTCAGCTTTTGCCTTTAACCTTTCACCCATTTTAACTTGATTGCAGCTACCTTTTGCCTTTCAGCTTTTACCTTTCGCCTAACCTACATTTGCCAGCTTTTATAATAATTTTCATCCTCAATCTTAATAGCATCTTCGGTAAGCATCAGCGGCCTGAAGGGGTCAATCATCACGGCAAGCTCATCGGTTGATTCTTTGCCTATTGATTTTTCGACCGATCCTGGGTGCGGGCCATGGGGGATACCACCCGGGTGCAGGGTTATCTGGCCCTTAACCACGCTTTTACGGCTCATAAAATCGCCATCCACATAGTACAAAACCTCGTCGCTATCTACATTGCTGTGGTTATACGGGGCGGGAATAGATAGGGGGTGATAATCAAACTTGCGGGGCACAAAGGAGCATATCACAAAGTTGTTACCCTCAAAAGTTTGGTGTACGGGCGGTGGCTGGTGCAGGCGGCCTGTTATCGGTTCAAAGTCATGGATAGATAGCGCCCATGGGTAATGGAAACCATCCCAGCCAATAAAATCAAAGGGATGTGTACCGTAGATGTAGGGGTAAATAAGGCCTTGTTTTTTAATCAGGATTTTGAAATCGCCGTGCTCATCATGGGTTTCCAGGTTGGCCGGGCGTTTAATATCGCGCTCGCAATAAGGCGAATGTTCCATCAGCTGCCCGTATTGGTTGCGGTAGCGTTTAGGCGCACGTATGGGGCTAAAGCTTTCGATGATGAACAGGCGGTTTGCTGTGCCATCAAACTCCATCTGGTAAATGGTACCACGTGGTATTACCAGGTAATCGCCGTAGCCGAATTTAATATTACCGAACCCGGTTTTTAAAGTGCCTGTACCTTCATGGATAAACACCACCTCGTCGGCCTGGCTGTTTTTGTAAAAATAATTGGTCATGCTTTGGCGTGGCGCGGCCAGTGAAATATGCAAATCGCTGTTAACCAGTACAGGTTTGCGGCTTTGCAGGTAATCATCTTCGGGCGGTACATTAAAGCCTATCAGGCTGGTATGTTTCAGGTGTTTTTCGCGGGCTATTTGTGGCTCAACACTATACGGCTCGCCAAGGGTTTTAACAATGGTAGGTGGGTATACGTGGTAAACCAACGAATAAAGGCTCGAAAAACCTTCGGTAGAAACCAGCTCTTCGGCGTATAAGGTACCATCGGGCTTACGGAACTGCGTATGCCTTTTAGGCGGAATTGCTCCTAATGAATGATATACAGGCATTGTGTTTTAATTGGTTGATAATAAAACGTTTAAAGTACCAGGATAGTTTCGGATGTTTTAAATATGCTTATAGCGCAAATGAACCGTATGGCAGCAAACCGGCTTTGGCAATAATTAAAAAAGAAGAGTGGAAACGGAGTTAGTATTGAGCCAGCACAGCTTTGGCAAGCATAGCATCCCTAAACGATGATGCATCGCTCATGGAGGTAAGCCCCAGGGAAAAATAAAAGTGCTTTTGTATGCTCATGGTTTATTTAATACGAAGTTAGGTGGTTTATTATTGCAAAGCAAATTTTTAGCTGGAGAAAAAGAACGGGTTTGTTTTATAACATCTCAATTTTAATTCCTCTCTTTAACCTTTTATTTATTAAGTAAACAGGAGGGGTGCGGAATAAATATCAAATCAGTTTTTGATTAGTTTATCGGCCAAATCTTCGGAGAATTTATGCGCTCCTATATCGTTCATATGTAAATCATCATGGAATAGGGTATGGTCAAAAAAACGCGGGTCGTTTTCATAGTTGATGAAGCTTACATTAGAATATTTTTTACAAAAAGAATCCATGATGGCCACCACCTGGTTGTGTGGGGCAAAGGTGAAATAGATTGGAGATATAACCACGGTTATTTTAATGCCCCGCTTATGAAGCTGGTTCAAAAAATCATCTAAAATGTCAACCCTTTGCTGTATCAGTTTTTCATATTTAAATGGTTTCACGGGTTGGTTATCCATCATATCATCAAATTTGAGATATCCTTCCACATCAATACCAAAGCCGGCTTTATGCGATGACAGGTTACCCATAATAATATCGCCTATCATTGAATTGTAGGGATAAATTTGTGACAGCAATTTAAAACGCTCAAATCGGCTGTTGTATTTTATAAAGTTGGCAACCGCCGTATTATCCCTATAAGGCAGCAGCATTGATAAGCTATTTTCTTCGGAGTTGGCAAAATCATCAGGATCCAGCTCAAGCACTATATGTTTGGGCCTGTACCGCTCCAGCACGGCCGACATGGCGGCCAGGCTATATATCATTTTAGAAGCATCGCGCCCACAATTGTAAAAAGTTGTATTAAACTTTTTCTCAAATACAGCCGGCACATAGTGGCGGCTGGCCCTTGATGAACCAAATACCAAAAAATCGGCGGTGGTTGTATTCATGACATAGGTGGTGCTGTTGAGTTTTTCTTTAAAAAAGAGGAATTTAAGCGTTTTGCCAATAGCAAAATCAAGAATGATCAACACAAGCAAAAGCAGGGCAAACTTTTTAAAGAATCTTTTCAGATCGCTGTTTTTTGGGTATTGCATGTTAAAACTGGAAATAAATAAATTGATTTTTATCAAATACACCAAAAAGCAATATGATGATCACCAGCGAGCAATAGCTTAAGTATCTTATAAATAAGTTCTTGTTATTATAAAAGGCCAGGCTTTTCAAACTCCCGTACTCTTCTATAAAATCGCTTATAAATAGTATCGATAGAAATACTGAAGCGTAAATCATTAACCAATTATTTTCGGCAATAAATAATTTGCCATGATCAAAAAGTATTTTGTGGACAATGCTGGTGGCCTGTGTAAATGTGGCAGCCCTAAAAAAGATATATGTGAAGCAGATAAACGTAAATGTTAAAAAGGTAGAGGTTACTTTTACTACCAGTTCTGGTAAGTTTTTGAATATTTTTTTGCGTATTTTTTTTGTTAAAAATTCATACGCTACAGCAATGCCATGTAGTAAACCATAAACCACGTACGGCCAGCCGGCGCCGTGCCACAAGCCGCTCACCGCAAAAGTTACCAATACTGCAAACACTACTGCAAGTTTTCCCCAGCTCCTTAATGCAACTACTATGGGCGTAAAAAGATAATCGTTAAACCAAGTTGATAATGAAATATGCCAGCGCCGCCAAAGTTCGGATATGTTTTTACTGAAAAAAGGCCTGTTAAAGTTTGTCATGAGTTTAAATCCCATTACACGGGCACTGCCAATGGCAATATCGGAGTATCCCGAAAAATCGCAATATATCTGGAGCGCAAAAAATAAAGTAGCCACAAACAGAGTAGTACCATTATGGTGGCTGGAGTTGTTGTATACCGCGTTTACATAAATTGCGAGCCTATCGGCAATTACTACCTTTTTGAAATAACCCCACAACATTCTTTTTAGTCCGTAGGTGACGTCATCGTAGTTAAAATTGTGCTTTTCATAAAACTGATGCAGCATATTTTGCGGCCGCTCAATTGGACCGGCCACCAGTTGGGGGTAAAACATTACGTACAGCGCGTAAATTCCAAAATGCTTTTCGGCTTTTTGGTTGCCCCGATAAACCTCAATAACATAGCTAAGGCTTTGAAATGTATGGAATGATAGCCCTATAGGCAATAATATTTTTAGCGACTGAACGGAATAATTCCAATGTGCAACCTGTGCTAAAAGCCGGATATTATCGTTAAAGAAATTAAAATATTTGAAAATGAACAACACTACACAAGTAGATATAATGCTTATGACGAGATAAAACTTCCGCTTGTGCCCTTCCGTCTTTTCAATATATATGGCAGCTACATAATCAATTAAAATAGTTACCAGCAGTATAAGGATATAAATTGGCACAAAGAGCATATAAAAAATACAGCTTGCAATAAGTAAAA
This sequence comes from Mucilaginibacter sediminis, assembly GCF_051903035.1. Taxonomy (NCBI): domain Bacteria; kingdom Pseudomonadati; phylum Bacteroidota; class Sphingobacteriia; order Sphingobacteriales; family Sphingobacteriaceae; genus Mucilaginibacter; species Mucilaginibacter sediminis. The sequence continues at coordinate 2,977,129 of NZ_CP170602.1, read as the reverse complement.
GCGGCCACCTGAATTTATAAGGAAATAAGAAATACAGCGCAGTTACTACAGGAAAAAAAATTAAAAATTCGAAGGAGTTAAATAGCATATTGCATTTATGTATTTTTAGAATAGTAGCACCTACTATTTTTTAAATGTATGGTGTACGAAAACATTGTGGTTAACTAAGCTTCGCATTTATTGAATCAATTAACTCCTCAATATTTTTCCAGCCTTGTATTTCCTGCGTCGAAAACCTGATCTTGTATTTTTTCTCGATAGCTACAACTAACTGGATATGATTTAGCGAATCCCAGTCCTCAACATCGCTTGCCGTTGTTTCATATTTTAAAACGATACGATCATTATCCAATTCGTCTATAAAAATTTCATTTAGTTGTTTTAACACTTCAGATTTTTCCATTTCAATTTATTTTTTTTGTATAAAGCAGTTTTGGGGCGTATATTCTTTTGCGTTGACCATCCATTGGCTTCCTTCCGGCACAAAACCCAGGTTATGATAATGATCTTTTACCATGGCGTTTTTGGGTGTAGGTAAATATTCTCCCTTTAACCATGTGTAATCATTTTGCCTTGCAAAAACAATAATTGTATTCAATATAAAATTTTCCATCCCCCTTTTTAACACCCTGCAACTCATTAGCCAGGTATCAATAAACAGCACATCGTTACTTTCTTTTTTTAGTATAATTACGGCTATAAGGCCGTTATCCCCAAATTTATCTGCTAAGGTAAACGAGAAGCTAAAAATGCTTTCATGCCCAATCATTGCTGCTATATCGGCATCGGTATACCTCACCGTTCGCAGATTAAACTGGTTTGATCGTTGCGACAACTGGGAAACCCTGGGCGTGTTAAATTTATTAAAAGGTTCAACTATCGAAACCATATCAAGGCTCTGTAAAAAGTCAGCCTCATTGGTATATCCTGCTTGTGCTACTGTGCGTTTAGCCTCAACCTGGTATTTCTTTGTTCGCTCTATGTCTTCATTTGAATAGGATGCCGTTTCAAAAAGGTTTAATGCATATAAATACTCCAGGTAATCGGCAGGGTCTTCGGGCAGTTCGGGTACAGTAATGCCGGGGATATTATCCCGCACCATGGCCCTTTCAAATGGGTTGTCATCTAAAAAAACCATGGTGTCAAACCCAATGTTCAATACAGCCTGTATCTTTCGGATGTTATCTGCTTTATTGTCCCAATTGGCCATAAAAACTGCAATATCATCCAGGTGCAATACCATGTCCGGGTGTTTTGCAAAAGGCTCCATTGCTGTCTCTTGCGTGTTTTTACTACAAACGGCAATGATTATTCCGCGGTTTTTAAGCTTTTTTATCCAATATTGAAATTCTGTAAATGCCTTGCCGATGCCGATATTGCCTACCTGGATATTTTCTAACCCATCGTCGCCAATGATGCCACCCCACATGGTATTGTCAAGGTCAACAATCAGGCACTTTTTAAATTTCCCCCATATCGCTCCTATCAAATCAACTGTTCTGGCGGCAACTAACGGCAAAACCTCAATACTCAAAACCATCTCGGTATTAATATACACTGATGTTTGAAACATGGCCGGTTTGCCCACCTGGTTTTGAATGGCCGACATATCGCATAAATAAAAGTTGACGTTTTCTGCGGCGTATATCATCAACTCATAATTCAGCTTACGCAACTGAAACAAAAAAGATTGCTCCAGTTTATTGGCATAACTGCCAAATATGGCATCATCAATTTCGGTGTAGTTGTAATAAATAATCCGGGCTTTCGAGTTGTTATTTATTGCCGAGTGTAGTTTATCAATTAATGCCATCTGATCTTCGGCAAGGCAATGGTATTGTTGTGTGTTTAATTTGCCGTATTTGCCAAGTAACTTATGTGCCGATTGAAATATTATAATAACCTGGGGGGCAAATTGATACAACTCAGATGTTGGGTCAAAAACCTGGCGCTCCACCTGGTTAAAATCGGCCTCCCACATTTGAAGGTCAAAGCCTTGGTCAAACCCTGTGCCGCGTAAGGCTGTTGATAAAAATTGGGTCGCGGTGTCGCCCAATAACGCAACTTTAATAGGTGGTAACGTTGAAATGTTATTCTTTAAATTTTTTTTTAACTCCGAAAAAACCTTCATTTATGATGCCTGATAAAGCGTTGCTAAATATAAAAACTTATTTTAAATAGTTATTTTGCTAAATAATGCTTTTAAGGCTTCATGGATATAAATGGTTACTTACTAATTCCATAAGCAATTTATTGCTGATAAATAATTCTGTAGCAAATTTGTGTTTTTTAAAATTGAAACAACTTTGTTACGTAAAAAGCTATTTGTTATTGGTTTTTTAACCTTGCCTAACAATATGTTAACGTTAGGTTTATTTAATCATTAAACCGCCGGGGTTTCTTTGCAGGGATTTTTAATCCCCATGATAATGAAGAAACTCCTACCCCTATTAATTATCTTCCAGTTTGCTATCAGCAGTTTTGCTTTTGCAAGTGGAACGATTAAAGGAACCGTTACCGACAGAAAAACAGGCGAGCCACTGGTTGGTGCCACCGTTAAATTAAAAAGCAAAGATAAAGGTTTCAAAGCGTCAACCGGCGTTGGCCTTGATGGTACTTTTGTATTTAAAAATGTACCCGCGGGTAATTACGAAGTTGAGGCAGACTACATTTCTTTTGAAGATGATGAAGCCAATGTAACCGTGCAGGACGGCGGCATTGCAAACGTTAAATTATCTTTAAAAATAAAAGAACACGCTTTAAACGAAGTAGCTATAAATGGCCGCGCCGATAAAAGTACCGATCAGTCGGCCACCACTGCCCAGCGCAGGTCGCCGGCTTTGTTAAATGTGGTATCGGCACGCACCATTGAAGCATCACCCGATATTACCATAGCTAATGTTACCCAACGTGTATCGGGTGTATCGGTTGACCGCAGCACCAACGGCGAGGCACAATACGCTATCATTCGCGGTATGGATGCGCGTTACCAGTATACATTGGTAAATGGAGTTAAAATCCCAAGTCCCGATAATAAAAACCGGTACGTGCCGCTTGATATATTCCCGGCAGATATTGTTGACCGTTTAGAGGTTTCCAAATCGCTTACAGCCAATATGGAAGGCGATGCTATTGGCGGCGCCATAAACCTTGTGTTAAAAGATGCGCCGGACGATTTTACAGTTCGTGCCAACCTGGGTACGGGTTTGGCGGCCAATTTTTTTAACAAAGGCTTTACTAAATTTGATCATAGCGGTAGTTTACAAACCTCGCCGCGTGCCGATGGCCGCATAGCTACCGGTGCCGATTTTACAACCGCTCCATTTCATTATAGCGAAAACAAGGTACCTTTAGCTACTATAGCCGGTTTAAGCATAGGCGGCCGCAGTGCCAATAAAAAATTTGGGGCCTTATTATCTTTAAGCTATCAAAATACGTACAGGCAGACCAACGGTACATTTTTTAGTACCGAAGTTAACCCGGCAAATAACGAGCCGCTGGTTACTGATATTGAAAAACGTAATTACAACATCCAACAACAGCGTGTGGGTGTTATCACCAAGTTTGATTACCGTATCAACAATGCCAATAAGATAACCCTCGACCTGGATTACATTAACCTTGCCCAAAACACCTACAGGTTTAGTTCGGATACCAGTTTAGAGCTTGGCCGTGCAGGTATTGGCACCGGCCGTGTAGGCCAAACCTATCGCAGCGACAGGACGATACAAACCATAAAAAACGGAAATTTACATGGCGACCATAGGCTAAACGATAATTTCAGCATTAACTGGACGGCCGTTTACTCAAAAGCTACCGCCAATGAGCCCGATAGGGCCGAACTTAACCTGAATACCGGCCGTAACGTTCAATCAGACGGTACTATTGTACAAGCCCCTTTTACTTTTGATGCCAATAAAGCCCAGAGCCGCACTTTCACCAAAAACTCGGATGAGGACAAAACAGGCTTCCTGAACTTTATTTATACACCAACTTTGTTCGATACTAAATTTGAATTAAGCGCAGGTGGTATGTACCGCGATAAAACAAGGCACAGCAGCTACGATGAGTACGACCTGAGGCCAGGCGCCGCAAACACGGCCCAAACTTTTAACGGCAATGTTGATTTAAACACTTTCGATTTGTTTAACACCCAGGGCACGCCAACCAATGCGCTTAATTACGATTTTACCGAAAAGGTTGGCGCCGGATATGGCCAGGTTAAGTTTACCACAGGTAAATTATTAACTATTGCCGGCTTAAGGTATGAGCATACCAGCCAGGCCTGGCATACGCAGGCTGATGCTTCGGTAGAAGGTAAAGACGGAACAATCAGATATTATGATTTACTACCAAGCCTAAACTTTAAATATCAGTTTAATGAAAAGCAGGATCTGCGCCTGTCGTATTACTCGGCCATCAGTCGTCCAAATTTTTATGAGCTGGTGCCGCATACAGCCGGCGACCCGGATGCACTTTATGACGAATTAGGCAACCCGAACCTGAAACGTATCACCGCCGAAAACTTCGACTTACGTTACGAACTGTTCCCTAAGGCGCTTGACCAGTTATTGGTTGGTGTGTTTTACAAATCAATAAACAACCCGGTTGAATACGCTATCGAAAAATCGGGAACAAGCTACGTATTAAGGCCGGAAAACTTTGGTAACGCCCATAACTACGGCTTTGAGGTTGATTATACCAAATATTTCAGAAGTTTTGGTATCCGTGCAAACTACACCTACACCAACTCTAAAATAACAACAGATAAAGAAGAAGATTATCGTAACGACCAGGGGCAGGTAACACACCGTACCGTACAGCAAACGCGTTCGTTACAGGGCCAGTCAAAAAATATTGGTAACCTTTCATTACTGTACCGCAGCGTTAAAAACGGGCTTAATGCACAGTTGTCATTTGTATACACCGGTGCAAGGTTAAATACCGTATCGCCCTATCTAAATAATGATATCTGGCAAAAAGGTTTTACAACGCTTGATCTATCGGCCGATAAACGATTGTTTGGCAACCTGTACATATATGCTAAGGCAACCAACCTGTTGAATACCCCCTATGAATTAGAGATCAGAAGGCCTTACCCAACAGATGCGGTAAATGTTGAACTGCAAAAAGCAGGCGAAAACACAGCTGTACGTAAAGACCTTTACAAACAATATTACATACTTGGTTTACGGTATAAATTATAATGATATTACAGATGAAAAGCTTAAACAAAATATATTTTGCATGCCTTACGCTGTTAGCGCTAAGTGCATGCCATAAAGCCGAACTGGCAATTATTTCGCCGCCATTGCACCAGGTAAGTAACGGTATCACTTCTGATACCCTTAAAGGGGCCGTAAAAGGCACTATGCTTAGCGGTAAAACTTATTACTTCAGCAGCGATATTACTGTAAATGAGGGCGACACCCTGCAAATGGAAGCGGGTGTAAAACTGATAGCTATAGGGGATGGTAAAACCTACCAAACGGCGCCCGAAATTATCATGCACGGTACTTTTATCAGCCTGGGTACAAAGGATAAACCCAACTATATAACCGTACAAAATGCCGATACCTATCACACCGAGGCGAACGCGCAAAACTATACCGACGTTTTTAAAGGATACTGGGGAGGTATTGTTTGCTGGCCCGACCCTTCATCGAAAAGCGCTACCCCAGGCGGCGATCTGATCATTAAATGGACACACCTTGAATTTGCGGGCGGCCCCGCAAGCGGTAACGAAACTGGCATTTATTCCAGCGGCGACCCCAGGTATATCATTTATTTCGCCAACATCAACAGGAACTTTATTTTAGAAGATTCGTGGGTGTTTGGCGCCAAGGATGATGCCATCAGGGTAGCAGGCGGCAAGATTAGCGTAATGCGAAATACCTTTGAACTTTGCGGACAATCAGGAGGCGAGTTTTTTAATATGAAAAGCGGCACCGTGGGCGATTTGGCTTATAACTTTATGATAGGTGCTGCTACCAACGCTTTAAAGGCATCTGATGCCGGTAGCTCGGGCACTCAAACCAATGTTAACATGTACAACAATACCATGGTTAACTGCGGTTTCAGGCAAACGAAATCTGGCCGTGGGGGCTCTATCAATTTTGAAAAGGCGGCACGGGGAACAGTTTACAATAACATTATTGCCAACTGCCGGTTTGGCCTGCGTTTAACCAGCGATGCGGATTTAATTAACATTAAGTACAACAATCAATATTATTACGGACAGACCCAAAAAATAGTCGACCTGTTTAATGCGGCGGATGGCGTATCCACTTTTCAATCGGCTGATGTACATTCAACTACACCAAAAGATAACGATCCGTCATTTTATGGCTATGATCTTACTGCTTTTGATTATACAGCCAACCCTGGCCCGATGACGGTATCATTACAAACCCCGGCCGCGGTAATGGTTGGTACATCAAACTTCAGGTTAAAATCAACATCGAAAGCGCTTAAAGCGGGCAAAACTGATTTTATGCCAATGCACGCGGTAACCGCAACCGGTACTTACGGTACGGATATTACCCCTCCGGGTAAAGATGCCGGCGCTTATCAGAATGATTTTACAGGTAACCAGCATTAATAATAAGCTCCTGGTTAATTAATATTTGCAAGGATCAGTTGAAAGGCTGATCCTTGCATGTTTAAATTGATATTTTTAAAGTGTTTACGTTTAAAAAGAGGAGGACTGCCATGTTATCCATGACATATCCAATTTTCCTGTCATCCTGAGGTACGAAGGATCTATCAACTGTATATGACCGATAGAAAAGTTCGCGAATAGATCCTTCGTACCTCAGGATGACAGTCTTATATTTTTTAATGTCATTTCGCTTCAGAATATACAGATTTTACAGCTCAATATGACAGCCCTTTTAATACGACATCTCTTCAACCCATGAAAAAAGCTTTCTTATATCTTCTGCTCATTTCTGTATCAACTTTCAATGCCTATGCCCAGGATTGTGGTACTGCTTTTTTAGGTACCAAAACCTTGTATAAAGCACCGCTTGCCAAATATACACCTGCGCCAAAAGGTTACCGGCCGGTGTTTATTAATCACGTGGGCAGGCACGGGGCAAGGCATTTAACTAAGGATGTAAATACCACTGCTATATACGTCATTTTATTAAAGGCCGATAGCGCAGGCATGCTTACCGAAAAAGGCAGGTTGCTTAAACAAATGGTGCTTAACCTGCAAAAGGTAGAGAAAGGAAACTCCAAATCCATATCTGCCGAGGGCCGAACCGAACTACAGCAAATAGGGGATAGGATGTATCGAAACTACAGCAACGTATTTGCCGGCCATCCCAAATTAAAGGTAACAATTACCAAAGAGGTACGCACTAAACAAAGCGCCGATGCATTTTTGTCGGGGTTAAAGGCCGGTTTAAAAGATTCGGCACAGATAACGGAGGCCAATGATGATGTTAACCTGCGGTTTTACGATGAATCGGCGGCTTACATCGCTTATAAAGACGGCGACGATTGGGGAAAATACAAAGCTATTGTTGCCAAAGCCGAACATATTGACGAGATCAACAAAAATATTATCGCCAAATTTTTCAATCCTGAGTTTGTGAAAGTACAGGATAAAAAATGGGTCGATAAAGTGGTGAGCGACATCTGGGGCTTTGCCACTATTGTATATTCATTAAAAGAGGAAATCAGCCAAAAAGATTTGAAATTAAAAGATCTTGACTTTACCCAATTTTTTTCCTGTGATGAACTAAAAGCTTTAGGCCGCGTCGATGCCGTTGAAGATTTTTTGGTAAAAGGCCCCGGTATAAAACCCAATGGCATCCAGGTAAGTATAGCTGCGCCTTTATTAGCCAATTTTATAACCACCAGTGATGATTTTATAAAAACCGGAGCAATTAGCGCCAACCTCCGTTTTGCCCATGCCGAAACTATTTCGCCGTTTGCGGCATTGTTGGGAATTAAGGGGGCCGATAAGGTATCGCCTGACATTAATCAGTTTGATGCCAATTGGCAGGCTTCAAACGTAGCCCCGCTAAGCTCAAATATCCAGTGGATATTTTATAAAAAAGGGGGGCGGCAAGTTACCTTGTCAGGATACTACTAAACGAGAAGGAAGCGCATATCAGCGGGTTAAAAACAGGTTTCCCATATTACAAATGGGCCGATATACGCCAATTGTATATAACCAAACTTGCCATGCTAAATTACAAACCGGGCGACGATGCTGCTGCGTTTTTAAAGGAATTAAAATAGCTTTTTGTACGCTCGGTACCCGCAGCCGTTACCCCAGGGATTAAATTAGCTTCTGCAGTTTTTTTATGTCTTTTTTGGCCTGCGGGTAAATTACAAGTACAAAAAAGCCCCCTTATCCAGGAGGCTCTTAAACTATAAATCAGAACATGTTATTTAATTTCAATTTGCCTGCTTACAGATTTGGCTTCTTCTTTTTTGGCAATGTTTACCTTAAGTACGCCATCGGTGTAAGCAGCTTCAATGCGATTGTCATCTGCACTTTCAGGAAGGGTAAATGATCTCACGAATGAACTATAACTGTACTCGCGTTTGCTGTAATTTTTTTTCTCGTTATTGCTTTCTGACAATTGTTCAACAGAAATGCTCAATACATTGCGGTCAAGGTTTAGTTTAAAATCTTCTTTTTTTAAGCCTGGCGCGGCCAGTTCAATATGGTAGTTCTCGGCTGTTTCGCTAATGTTAGCGGCAGGTACGCGGGCCACCATACGGTCGTTTAAAAAAGTGTCGTTAAAAATGGAATCAAAAACGTCATTAAAGCCTGGCAGTAATGAGTTGCTCCTTTTTTCGGGATTAAATTTAACCAATGTCATCGGTTGTCCTCCTAAATAAATTTAATGATTGAACTTGTAATTAATTAAACTTCAGAACTTCGCGTTCTGATAATAACCTAACAAGTAAAATGCCAGAAGCTAAAGCGGCTTAACCGACTGAAAAAATTTCATATTCTGTGAAAAAATTGCAGGTTATGGCTGTCACAAATTCAAATATAACGCGCGTTATTCATTACCGTCCATAAATAATCTAAATCAAATATTAGGAGCCTATCCCAATAGCCCCTCCTAAAAACACAAAATCCCGGATGAAACCACATCCGGGACTTGTATATTAACTACTTTGCCAACAGGGCACCCCGATAATTGTCGGGGCGGCGCCGTAGGGGGGTATGTCATTAAAAATTAGGATTGGCATCCTGTTCAGATTGTGGAATCGGGAATAGTAAATGGTTATCATCAACAGTGACACTAACTTTGGCCATAGCGGCTTTCAGCCGTCCCAAACGTAAAAGGTCCCAGCGGCGTTGCCCTTCTCCGCAAAGTTCACGCGCCCGTTCGGCCAGTAAGGCATCTATAAACGCATCAGGGGTGGGGGTATTGGTAATATTTAGTTGGTCTGTTGGCAATGATAAACCCGCCCGTGCCCTCACTATATTTATCCCGTTAAACTTGTCGGGGTCAGCTGGATTGATGTTATTCATGGCCTCTGATTGCAACAGGTAAATTTCGGCCAGGCGTAATACAAACCAATCACTCCGTGAATTATTATCCTGCTTCCACTGGCTGTCTCTGAATTTATAAATAAAAGGGGTTACCGTTTGGGTTACACCTTTATTATCAACCGCCTGGTTAGATATGCTATAGGTTTTGCGTATATCTCTGTCGCCATCGGGAAAGCCATTATTGAAAAAGTTGTTCTGGGCAAAAAATGAGCCGTACCCGCCTAAAACAGTTGGATAAAACATCCGCAATATAATATTACCAACATTGGGCGCTGTGCCAAAGCGTACCGCAAAAACTATCTCTTTGTTATATTTATTATCCGAGCTGAATATACTGGCATAATTGGCAAGCAAACTATATGAGGCATCATTGATTACTTTATTGCATTCGGCAAGCGCGTCCTGGCTATCGGTAGCCTTTGCCGCACCTGATTTGGCACGTGTTAACAATACCTTTGCTAACAGGCCGGACGCTGCGCCCGAAGACACCCTTCCCTTATTACCGGCTGTAATGTTTTTTTCGGCATAGCAATTGGCTTCGGCATACTGAAGATCGGCAACCACCTGGTCATAAAGAGCCGCAAGTGAAGCTTTTTTTGGATACAGATCGGGCGAGGTAGCGGTAACAGGTTCTGTAATAAGCGGCACTTCCCCAAAAGCAGTAAGCAAATTAAAATAGCCTAATGCACGCAAAAAGCGGGCATTACCAATAATATTTGCCTTCTCAACCGGGTCCATTGAAATTGGCGGAACGTATTTGATAACATCATTGGCATTCTTGATCATTTTGTAATCATTGATGTACCAGTTGCCAATTTCGCCATTAACCGCGGCAAAAGTATGGTTGGTCAGCGAGTTCCTGTCGGTTGAAGAACCAGGTGCCGCATACATCAGGTCCGATGCATTATCAGATACGATGTAAACCGTACGCTGATAAAAGGTTTGAGGTTGCATCGTGCTGAAAACTCCGTTTAAAGCCGCAACCGCATCGCCCTGGTTTTTATAAAAATTGGAGGGCGTTAAAAAGCTATATGGCTGTTCGGTAAGGAATTTCTTACACGAGGTAAGGCTGATAGTAACTATCGCCACAGCCATTAAAATTCTTATCTTCATATGAATGATATTAAATATGTGTTTGTTTAAAATCCTATTTTCACTCCCAATAAAAAGGTTCTTGGCGGCGGATATGAGTTAACGTCGGCCCCAAGGTTTAAGTTCTGGCTGCCCGGGTTCAGGTTCTGCGTACCCGCATTTAAGTTTTGAGCGCCAAAGCTGTTTATTTCGGGGTTATAGCCGGTGTATTTTGTGAAAGTGTGTACGTTTTGGACTGTGACATATACCGTTGAGGTTTTAAATACCCGTGATGTGGGCGAGACAGGTATATTGTATCCCAGCGATATGGTTTGTATCCTCAAATAACTCCCGTCTTCCAGGTAATTATCTACCACGCCGGCGTTGCGTATAGATGTGCTGAGTACCCTTGGAACGGTGTTGGTGCTGCCGGGGCCGTTCCAGGCATTAGCCATATAGCTGTACACGTTTGCTGTAGTGCCGCTGCTGTGTGCATAGCTGGTAAGGTTTAGCACCTTGTTGCCTTGTACCCCCTGGGCAAAAATGGAAAGATCGAAGTTTTTGTAAGATAGGGTATTGTTTATGCTGAAAATAAATTTTGGAGCTGCCTGCCCGATAATTTGCCGGTCATTACCGTCAATTATTTTATTGCCGTCAACATCTCGAATGATGGCGTCGCCCGGTACTACGCCTGATATGCCTGCTGCAGCAATTTGCGCCTGGGTTTGGTATACGCCATCAAAATGATAGCCATAAAACGATCCTATAGGCTGGCCAACCCGCAAAATAGAAGGTGCAAGGCCGTTGGTTGCAATGTATGGGCCGGTATTACCAACCAGTATATTGTTGGTGCCATTCATATCCAATACTTTGTTCCTGTTTGCGGCATAGGTAAGGGTGGTATTCCAGTTGAAATTCCGCGATTCAATATTTCTTGTAGTTAAAGAAAATTCGATACCGTGGTTTTCAACCTTTCCCGCATTAAGCAAGATGCTTGAAAAACCCGACGATTGAGGTATCGAAAAATTAAGCAGCAGATCGCTGGTTGTTTTATGATAATAATCGGCAGTAAGGCTGATGCGGTTATTAAACAATCCCATGTCGGCGCCTACGTCAAAAGAAGCTGTAGACTCCCAACTCAATTTAGGGTTAGCAATATTATTTGGCTGTACGCCAACCACACGTGTTGCCGACGTGCCTAAAGTGTAGCTGTTTATGCCATATTGAGATAATGATTGATATGATCCTATTTCCTGGTTACCGGTAACCCCGTAGCTGGCCCTGATTTTCAGGTCTGATATTTGTTTTATGTTTTTAATGAATTTCTCTTCCGATGCCCGCCACGCGAACGCTCCGGATGGAAAATAACCCCATTTTCTTGTTGCACCAAAACGGGAAGACCCATCAGAACGCATGGTGAAAGTAAACAGGTATTTTTCCATCAGCCGGTAATTAATCCGCCCAAAATAGGAGGCAATAGTATTCCTGTACTTGTTGGATTGGGGCGTTAAAACATTGGCGCCTAAAGCCAGGTTGTCGGTGCCTAAATTATCTGTAAAAAAGCCCTGTGCACTGCTGCTGAATGCCTTGGTTTTAAACTCCTGTAATGAAACACCGGCCACCGCATCAATTACATGTATTTTGTTGAATTGTTTATTGAAGGATAATGTATTTTCATTTAACCAGCTGTAGCTTGTATTATTGGACGAATAAGCCGTTCCGCCGGTTTGCTGCCCAATGTAAATGGTGGTAGGCAGGTATGAATTTTCGTTTGCGGTATTATAATCAACCCCAAAACTGCTTTTAAATTTAAAGCCGGGGATAAATTCATACTCGCCAAAAGTATTAATAAGCCCCCGCGAATTGGCAATACGGTCTGTGGCCAATTCAACAGCGGCAACCGGGTTGCCGTATGTGCCAACATACGCGGCAGGCGCATTTGCAAATGTGTATGCGCCGCTTGCATCGCGTAAAGGCGTAATAGGGCTCATACTCAGCGCGCCGCCCGCAGCGCCATATCCTACCCCGGTTATACTTGGGTCAACCGCCTGTACATTATAGGAAATCTGCGAAGAAAAGCCCATCTTAATCTTCTTGCCTATATTCCTGTCCAGGTTTAAACGCACCAGTTCGCGTCTGAAACCCGTGGCCCTCATAATACCGTCCTGGTCAAAGTGGTTTAAGCTGAGGTAGTATCGCGCTTCGTTGGTTCCGCCGTTAAAGCTAAGCTGATAATTTTGTATTGGCGCGGTGCGGTATAGCTCGTCCTGCCAGTCGGTGCCTTTGCCAAACCCGGCAATCTGGTCGTCGGTGTAAGGTAACGCTTTGGCTGTGGCTGGGTTAGCTGCGTTATATTCGGTATAATATTCGTTCAGGTATTTGCCAAACTGTGTGGCGTCCATCAGGGGGAGTTTGCGGGCTATACGCTGTACACCCGCGTACGATTCAAAATTTATAGCGTGCTGCCCGGCTTTTCCCTTTTTGGTGGTAATAAGTATTACCCCATTGGCACCGCGGCTACCATAAATTGCCGTTGCCGAAGCATCTTTTAAAACCTCGATAGATTGTATATCATTGGGGTTGATAGAGGTAAGGTTGCCAACACCTGCAAAACCATCAACAACATACAAAGGCTCGTTACCCGAGTTGATGGAGTTGGTGCCCCGTATGCGGATAGATGTGGCACTGCCCGGCTGCCCGTCTGATTGAGTAAGCTGCAAACCGCTAACCCTTCCCTGCAGCATCTGGTCGGCGCCCAGTACCGGCGTTTTATCCAAATCTTTCCCGCTTATGGAGGCTACTGATCCGGTAAGATCGCTTTTGCGTTGCGTGCCGTATCCAACCACAATTACTTCGCTCAGTTTCTGGCTGGCTTCATCTGTTTTTAAAACTACGTTAATTTGTGTTTTTGTACCAACTTCAACCGTTTGTGTAAGATAGCCGATATACGAAAATACCAGGGAAGCCCCTTCGGGCACCGATACATCGTATTCGCCATTGCCATTAGTTACGGCGCCGCCGTTTGTACCAAGTACCTTCACACTTACCCCCGGCAATGGGCTGCCTTTATCATCAAGCACCCTGCCCTTTACCTGTATATTTTTAATAACAGAACCCTTCAGGGCTATAATCACCAACCCGTTATCAGTTGTCTGGTAATCAAGGCCGGTATTTTCAAGTATCCTGTTTAATACATCAAGCAGGGGCACGTTGTTAACATCAAGCGTAACCTGCTTGTCTTGCGGCAACAGCTGCTCGCTGTATAAAAAACGGGTTTTCCCTTTTTGCTCAAGGGTGTTAATAGCCTTCCTCAAAGACGCGTCTTTAAGGTTAAGGCTAACCTTAACGTTTTGCGAATAACTGTTTGCCGATACATTCAAACAAAACAGGAAAGTGAGAACAAAAGTCCAGTTAAGCATCAATAAAAATTTTCGGTAATGGGGCACAGAAAATACTTTATCATGAAGTATTTCTTTTTTCATAATTTTACGGTGTTAGTAATTAAACAATCGGTTAGTTATCAGCAACATCCTGTTACTGATTTAATGGATCGATAATACAGCGGGGAATATTCGAGCATTTCCCGCTTTTTTATTGCAACCCTCTTCTCTCTTTAGTTAATGGTCACTACGTCATTGGCGGTTATCTTAAATTTAAATGGTCTTATAATTTGCATTTCTGTTAATGCCTGGGTTAGGGTTTCGTTTTCAAGAATGCCGGTAAACCTATAGCCGGCCGCGGTTTTATTATTAATTTTAAAGGTTACGTTATACCATTTTTCTAACTTGGGTACCAGCTCTTCAAAAGATTCGTCTTTGAAAACCAGTTTGTTTTGCAGCCATGAGGTTTCTTCAATATAATCCTTGTTTGATATTTCAACCGGTTCAATGTTTTCTATTACCAACTGGTTATGAATTGGCGGGGCGGCGCTTTTATCGTTATGCTCATTTAGCACGCTTTCATTTAACGCGAGTTTTTCTTTGGCACGCAGCAATATTTTCCGTTGCGGATCGCTGTTAAGCGATAGCTCGATTAATCCCCTGATGAGCGTTGTTTCGGTAACAGCATCGCCAGGATAGGCTTTAATATTAAAAGCCGTACCTAAAACTTTGACAGCTATTTTTTCGGTATGTATAATAAACGGATGCTTTTTATCTTTAGCTACATCAAAAAAGGCCTCGCCGTACAGCCTTACTTCCCGGCGGTCCTTATTCAGCATGGCTTCATCATATTGGAGCTTGCTGTTGGTATTAAGCCAAACGCTTGTGCCGTCAGGCAGTACTATTTTTTTGCGCATCCGTTTGCCGCATACAATTTCTGTATCTGGTGTGTATGAAACATTGTTGCTTTTTTTATTGCGATATAACAGGAATACGGCAAAACTGGTTATCGTTATCAGCGAGGCGGCCACCAGCCAGCGTGTAACAAGCCTCCTTTTTAAATTGGTGGCTGGGCCTTTCTGGTTATCATCGGCAAACTCATGCCCGTATTTTTGCTCATGCAAGGCAAAAGCTTCATCTATATCAATTTCTTCCTGAAGTTCATCTTTAAAGGTAATTTGGTTTAGCACCTCTTCGTAATACAGGGCTTCGGGAAATAGCGCAAGCAGTTCGTCCAGTTCCAGTAGTTCCTCGCTGGTGGCTTCACCGGCAAGTTTCCTGGTTAATAACTGAATGATCCTTTTCTGCTCCATTAATAACTAAATGTTGGGTAATTAAGCCGAAGGACAACAAAACCAGAAATTCTCCCTAAAAATTTTTAATATTTTTTTACCGGGCTAAGGTTAAACTCCTTTTTAATAGAAACAGACAGGCGCCTGGTGGCAATAACAAGTTGAGCATCAACTGTTTTTATAGATATGTCAAGTATTTCAGAAACTTCTTTATAACTCAGGCCATCTTCTTTTACCAGCCTGAAAATTATTTTACACCTGGTTGGCAATTCGTTGATAGCATTATTAAGGCTTATCCTCAATTCGTCGTTAATCAGGATCCACTCGGGGGTTGTGTTATCAATCCGTAAATTAACTGCAATATCATCCAGTGAAACTATTCTGCCGCCCGAATTCTTTTTTAAAATATTTAAGCACAGGTTTTTTGCAATTACAAAAGCATATACTTTAATATTATTGATGGAGGTAATAGAATCCCGCTTTCGCCACAAAGTAATCAATACGTCAGATGCTACCTCTTCTGCAAGCTCCGGTGATTTTAACAGGCTGTATGAAAAGCGTTTTATTGGCGGAAATAGCAATCCGAATAACTTTTTGTAAGCGGAATAACTGTCGTGCACAGCTATTTCTTTTACAATATCCGTTAAGTCAGACAAATTGCACGACATTTTTGATTGCTTATAATTAAATTAGGTTTATTGCGATACAAGACTGGTATCCAATGATACAAACTAAAATAAAATATTTGTATTAAACTAATGACATTTACATATCTGGCTTAGCCAGGGCACAATATGTTAATATGCTATATAGATGGAAATCAATGGATATTTTGAAAAAAACACTTCCAATTCCACTACTTGGCCTGTAAAATGAACCAGGATGATTCAAAAAAGAGAATTAATAAACTTATTAAAAAAATAAAGGATATGGTAATTATGCTGAATGATTAGCCAATTTTGCTTAATTAAATATTAACCTGCCGGCCCCAATGCTCCCGAAAGACTGGTTCGCGGCAGCGAAAAACGAGTAAGGTAACCAGTGAATATTTTAATACCTATTGAAAATCAGTAACTTGTAATAGTGTCATTGCCTTGTAGCGATGACAATATATTTAAAAATAGCTTTTTATATGTTTTTGTAATATGCGTATATTACATTCGGTATGGATAACACCCATCACGTTTAAATAATACGAAACTCGTTTTTATTGCTAAAGAACTTTTTAATTATGACGGGCCTTTTTTACTTAACGTAGATTAACAAACGGAAAATTGCGATTTCAGGTCCGGGGCAGTATACAGTTGTATTTTTTAAACCAAACGTCATTACTTTCATATTACCTAATAAATCTACATCCCGCAAGATGCAAACACAGGAAAGCAACCATGATAATTTAATGACATTTTTTAATGCCATGGAGGAAGTTTTCTTTTCTGTTGATATGGTAAATATGCAGGTATTGCAAATTTCGCAGGCATGCGAAAAACTATACGGTTATAAACCCGCCGATTTTATTGCCGCTAACGGGCTGTGGTTTAATTTGGTTCACCCGGGGGATAATGACATTGTTGTTAATGAGCAAAAAAAGTTAGAACAGGGCGAGCAGGCAAGCAGCCAGTTCCGCATTATCCATAAAGACGGAACGGCGCGCTGGGTGGAAAAAAAGACTATCCCCATACTGAATCCTTCGGGCCATTTAATAAGGGCCGAGGGGATTATCAGGGATATCACTTCGGTTAAAGCCGAAAAGGAAACGCTTAGGTTAAGTGAGGAGTTGTACCGGCAAATTGTTGAAACCGCCCAGGAAGGTATCTGGACAATTGATGAAAACGAAAAAACAAATTTTGTAAACATCAAAATAGCCGAAATTTTGGGCTACTCCGCAGAAGAAATGATGGGAAAGGAACTTTATGATTTTATGGACGAGGAGGGCAAGGCCTACGCCATAGCCTGCATGGAAAGGCGAAGAAACGGGGCCAAAGAAAATTTAAATATCAGGTACGTAAAAAAAAATGGGGAAGATGTATGGACAAATATATCTGCCAATCCAATTTTTGATAAAACAGGCAGGTATAAAGGCGCCCTTGCCATGGTTACAGATAT
This sequence comes from Mucilaginibacter sediminis, assembly GCF_051903035.1. Lineage (NCBI taxonomy): Bacteria > Pseudomonadati > Bacteroidota > Sphingobacteriia > Sphingobacteriales > Sphingobacteriaceae > Mucilaginibacter > Mucilaginibacter sediminis. The sequence continues at coordinate 2,959,751 of NZ_CP170602.1, read as the reverse complement.
TACCCAGAGTAAACAAGATCAGGAAGCGCTTCAAAAATCGGAAGCAAACCTGCGCGCCATTTTCGACAACACCGATATAGCTTATGTGCTGTTTGACGAAGAGCTGAACATCGTTTCTTTTAATGCGCAGGCGCAAAAGTATTCTGAAGAACGCCGAAATAAAACACTGAAGACAGGCCAGGCCATGAAAGGCTATTTCCCGGCAGAAAGAATGGCTTTTATGGAAGAAATGCTGGATAAAGTTGTCAGGGACGGAAGCGCCGAGTATGAATTAAGTTATCCAAAAAACGACGGCACTGTTGAATGGTACCATATTCAATGGTTTGTTATAAAAAACAGTGAGCAAAATCCCTGTGGTTTTGTGGTGGCTAACAAAAACATTACCGCGCATAAAATTGCCGGGCTTGAACGCGAAAGGATAACGGCCGATCTTATCCAGCAAAACAAAGACCTGGAGCAGTTTACTTATATCATATCGCATAATCTGCGCGCGCCTGTGGCCAATATAATAGGGCTCTCGTACCTGGTTGATGAAAACGATGGCACCTTGACTGAAATGCGTGAAGTGCTTGAAAAAGCTGCTCAATCTGCAAAAGATATCGACACCGTTATACAGGACCTTAACCATATTTTGCAAACCCGCAAGGTGGTAAACGAACAAAAAGAAACAGTGCATTTTAACAACCTGGTGAACGATATTAAGGTTAATATGCAGCATATCATCGCAGATGAAAACGTTTATTTTGAATGCGCTTTTGATGAGGTCAACGCCATATTTACCATACGAAGTTTCATGTACAGTATTTTTTACAATATTATTTCAAACAGCATCAAATATCGCCGGGCTGGCATTGTGCCGCTTATTCATATCGAAAGCCATCAGCATAAAGATAAAATAAGGCTGACTTTTAAAGACAATGGCAAGGGCATTGATCTTGACAAAAATGCCACCAGCCTGTTTGGCTTGTACAAACGTTTTGATACCACTATGGAAGGCAAGGGCATGGGGCTTTTTATGGTTAAAACCCAGGTTGAGGCTTTAGGCGGTAACGTAAAAGTAAAAAGCAAATTAACAGAAGGTACCGAAATTATTTTAGAATTTCCCTTTACAAAGCCTGGCGACTGAAAGCGGGATAAATATTGAAATTTAGTATTTGCACTTCTGTTATTGTAGCCTCTTTTGGTGCAGTAGTAATACTTTATGAACGGGCAACCGTGTACGACCCTGTACCACTGTAGTGTACATAAGGCGATGATGAAACGTTGGTGCAGTAAATAAACAGTTGGAAGTCGACATGCAAATTAGTGGCATGATATAATTATTATCGATTCCATAATCGTTATACCATGCCAACGCAATCTTATTAGTGGCTGCCGGCCGTGGCCGCATCAAACACCCGGCAAAAATTGCCGCCGCCTATCTTGCCTATTTCATCTGCGTTAAAACCAATATTCAGCATCGCCTCTACTACGGTGTAATAAAACCCTGTCTTTTGATCGGGCCACGTTTGGTTGGTACCGCCGTCCATTTTGCCACGGTTTGGGCCGCCATTAGGGCCATCATGGGGTTTATCGCCCGCAGGTGGGCCATCAGGACGGTTGCCGGGCATGCCGCCCGGTGGCGGGCCTTGTTCGCCCGGTTTGGGGCCGAAACTGCCGCCTGCCGGCCTATAAGCCGGGGTTAGTTTGGTATCGGTACCGATGCAAACATGATCTATCCCCACAACATCAACCAGCGCCCGGATATTTTGGGCATACTCAGATGCCGAGTCGGCCAGGTGCGTCCAAACGCCGATAACGCCCCCGGTATCTGCCACGATTTTAGCTTGCTCCTTGCTGATGAGCCGGGGGCGCATCATGCGGGCCATGTTCGCGTTTTGCCCCAATTGGGTATCAAGGCCGGTGTGCGAAATGATTACCGGGTGTTTGGCCACTTTAAGTGCGGCGGCCACTGTTTCGGCGCTGGCGTGCCCCAGGTCGACCAGGATGCCCAGGCGGTTGCACTCGCGGATAACGTCGGCACCAAAAGCGGTAAGGCCTCCCCAGCGTGCAGGGTTGGTGAAAACGTCGCCCAGCGGTACCGCGGCATCGCTGTCATGCAGGAGTGTCAGGTGCCTGAGGCCGCGGGTATAGGCTTCTTGAAGCCGTTCGATGTGTCCTTCGAGGAAATGACCACCCTCTACCGATTGGATAACTGTGGGCTGGTGCTTTTTATGGGCAGAGTTAAGATCGGCCATGTTCAGGGAGCGCTTCATACCGTTACGGGCCAGCTGCTTGTCCATTGAAGCCAGGCCGTTTTTAAACCGCTCGTAGGCATCGCCGGGGTTTTGCAGTTTTTGATAATCAACGGCGAATGTCATGCAGATGGCGGCTAAGCCCGACTTTTTCATTTCTCCCGCCAGGTTGATATCCGGGCCGGGTACATCTGCGCTTGTTAGTGGCACGTCGATATGATTGTGGGTGTCAATACCCAGGGTATCGGCTACTATTTTGGCTACGCGTGGGTCTACCTCATCAATTGCCCAGGCGGCCAGTGGGTTCAGCATTATGGCGGTACCGGCTCCGGCAAGGGTAACCGCGGCCAGGAATTCCCACCGCGACCAGGTTGGTTGAAACTTCTTCATCATTTTAAATTACAGGATGGCTGTTTTATATCGTTTAAAGGTAGTAACTACCCGGAGTATCGCCTCCTATAATCGTCGTTTGGCCGGGATGAATAGACGAATTGGCGGATAGAGCCGATAAAGATAATCATCGCGCATAAACGCGGCTTTCGGGATATGACTTGCGCGGGGACAGAAAAGCGGAGGGAGTGTGCGATTCCATCCTTGGGGAAGGTGGGGGTAGGGGTTAAATCAGGCGTTCAAGGTGCTTTGCAACCCGCCGCTCGTATAAACCCCTCCCTGCCTTTGTGCTCATTTCCGACGGCTCCCGTTGGGAGGGAACTAAAAAGTCTTCCGGACACCTATGGAGACAACTCCACCAAGGGCGGAGCGGGTTTAAGAGGTTTTTAATTGCACCAATTGATGGCTGATCAAATATTGCATTGATTCTTTTACAACCATGCCGGTATTTGTGGGATTAAAGCCTAATTCTTTTCTCGATTTTGTTAAACAGAAGTCCTGTTGCAATCCCGAAAACATAGCAATGTCTTTAGTGCTCAATAATGGTGCTTTCCCATTCATTTTACTTCCTAATTCCATTAACCAGGCAATAACAAATAAAATAAGTTTTGGCACTGCTACCGGTAATTTGATTTTCAATTCGGGGAAAAGCTGTTGTGCCATTTTGGTAGTATCTTTAATAGATGTACATTTTTCATTTGCCAGGATATACCGTTCTCCGTCGGTCCCGTTTGTTGCCGCTAAATAACAACCTTCGGCGACATCTTTTACATCTACCCAGTTAAGCGCTATGTTTGTTTCTACCGGAATTTCTTTTTGCAGAATTAACCTGAGAATATTGTACGATACATTTAATGGCGCAAAAGCCTCACCTCCTATCATAGCCGACGGTAATACAGCTACCAACTCTATATTAAGTTCCTTTGCAAGTTTAAAAGCCAGTTGTTCGCCGTCGTTTTTTGAGTTATAGTACACATCCCTGCGGTCCGGGTTATAACCGTAACTTTCCTTTGCCGGGGTGGTGGTATAATTTAGCGCGGTTATTGAACTCACGTATACAATTCTTTTAACCCCAGCCTCTGCGGCTGCTTCTATCATGTTCCTGGTGCCCCGGATATTTACATCATAAATTTCTTTTTGGGGATCTCGGGCCCAAAGCTTAAACGCAGCGCCTACTGCATAAAAGGTATCTACACCTTGCAGTGCCCTTACCAACGATTGCTTATCAGTAATGTCTGATTGAACCACCTCACAATCCAATCCTTCAAAAGTTTTTTTATCATTAATATTCCTTACCGACGCACGTACCGCAATGCCTTTGCTGATAAGGAGTCGTACTAAATTGTTGCCGAGATGCCCATTTGCACCGTTAACCAATGATAGCTGCTGATTTTCCATTTGCTTATTTTTTAATAATTAATGGTTCAAATCTGCCGACTATAAAAGCTAATCCACTTGACAAATGTTAGGAAAGCATCCGTTTGCGGATACGGCTCAAACTTTCGGGTTTCATGCCCAAAAACGAAGCTATGTATTGCACCGGTACATGGTGAATGATAGCCGGATAGTTTTCGATAAGTTTTTTATATCGCTGCTCTGCTGTTAATGTGGCAAGTTCTTTTGAACGGTTCTCGTTGTAAGCTATAGATTGCTGAAATACTTCAATACTGAAATCTTTAAACGCTGCGCTTTTACTGGTTAGCCTGTCTAAATTGGTTTTTGTGATCCTAAGCAATTCACATTCGGTAATGCATTCTACACTTTCATCAGCTTTAGTTTGATTGATGAAATGAAAGTAAGAAGTTAAAAAGCCGGGCGGACAATTAATATGAGTTGTTACTTCGTCGCCATTTTCATTGTAATGAAAAATACGCATAAAGCCTTTTACAACAAAATACAAGTATTGGGGTATGTATCCGGCTTGTTCAACAATTCTGTTTTTAGGCAACAACACCGGCTCAAAACATGCTTTGCATAAATCATTATCAGCTTCTGTTAGCGGTCCCTTTTGAGATATTATATTTAGCAAGTGCTTGTGCATACCGCCAAGTTATCAATAAGTAACACTATTTTGTCGAAAGATCTCGTTTTGTGTTAAGCAGATCAATTGCAATACATAAGCATCGGCTGGTGCGGTGAAAACACCGACCAGAAGCTGAATAGGCTTGTTTAAAAATTCCCACGCTTACATAAGCCAATGCCTTGCTGTTTTCCTTATCAATCACAATACCCTTAAGTGTAATATTTTCGGCAGTATTAGCCTGGGCGAGAACATGTGAGGCAGTTATACATACCAGGAAAAGCAATAGTAACGGTTTTATGGTCATGATGAGGCGGATTGTTGTAGGCGGATACCAACCCAACAGGTACGTTGTTTTAACACATTTATTATAAGTTTTATTGATAAATATATTTTGATGTTAGTTCCCCCTGGGGCATTGTCTCTCTTTAAACAATCTGCAGGGGACAAAACGTAGAAAAATTTATACCTTAGTTTCAACCTACAATCATATGAAGTACTGCGTGATGTTTTTTACTACGCTAATTTTTCTTGCTGCTTGTAACATACAATCGCGGCGGAACAATGAGATCACTAAAATTGAGATTGCTACCACAGGATGTTTTGGTTTTTGCCAGCCTACTGTCGTGAGCGTCGATAGCTCTCTTACCTATCGATATTGGGGAGAAAAGCCCTATTTCCTTTCTTCGACAGACAGCGGCAAAAATAAAAAGCTAATAGGGTACTATTCCGCGAAGATAAGCCAGGCGTATTGGGACACCTTGAACATGAAACTCGAAAACATTAACTATAAGCGTTTGGATACTATGTACAATTATACGGTTGATGACGAAAGCCTCGAGGTATTTATACATTATGGACATGAAGTAAAACGTATAAGGGCACAGTCCGGGAGTTTACCCAACGGCGTAGGGGAGGCGTTCTACTACATAATCAAAAGTTATAAAGTCGTCAAACCAGCACCAACCAAGGACACCTTTATATTCGAATCGAAATTAAAACCCTTTCCGGGACCGGATGTTCGGGACATCAGGTTTCCACCGCCAACAAAAAAGGAGAAGGAAGATTAAATAATTGTTTAATATGGATGGCTTACGGCCTCATTGGCTGTTGTTGTGAAATAGCGATCAAAGCTGAAACACGTACAGTTCTTGCTGCCGCCCGGGTGGAAATGTCGCCATCAGTTAACCAATTGCTTTTTAAACTGGTTGGGGCTAATACCCGTTTCTTTTTTAAAAAGCCTCGAAAAATAGGGGAGGTTTTCAAAACCGAGCTGGTAGGCTATTTCAGAAACGCTTTGATCATCGCCCATGAGCCGGTTTTTGGCTTCGTTTACCAGGTAAATATGGATTAGTTCGATGGCTGTTTTACCGGTTTCCTGCTTCAATAGATCGCTCAGGTAACGGGGCGATAGGTTAAGGCGCGATGCCAGCGTGCTTACCGAAGGCAGCCCCTGGGTAACCAATAAGCCTTTTTTGAAGTACGTGGCCAGTGCATCATTGAATTTTGAAACAGTTTTGCCCGATAGCTCGCGCCGGTTGATAAACTGGCGCTTATAAAACCGCTGCGAATATTTAAGCATCGAATCAATGTGTGTAAGCATAATATCACGACTGTACTCATCGGTGTTACTGCGGTATTCGGTGTCTATTTTATAAAAAAGGTCCCAGATGATTTGCTCTTCCTGCGGAGAGAGGTGTAGTGCCTCGTTGGTTTCGTAATCAAAAAAAGGGTATTTGTTGATCTCGGTATGCAACACATGGCCGTTCAAAAAATCCTCGTGGATGAAGATGATAAAAGCATCGTCCTCATACTCCACGCTGCTAAATTCAATGATTTGCCGGGGTTTTACAAACATCATGCTGCCGTTATCATGATCGTACCTGGTGCGGCCATATCTGATAATGCCCGACTTCAGTTTTTTAAACCCTATCATGTAAAAATCGGATGTAAACTCCCTGTCGCCAAGGCTGCAGGTTTGCGTGCACCGCTGTATGCTGATGAGTGGATTCTCCGGCGGGGCGTAACCGTTGGCCCGGTGCATATCGGCTAAATTTTTAAAATGCTGCATGATCAAAAAAGCTTAAACAAATTTACGCCGAATTTCGGCGTAAATTGTGTCAGTATAATACCATTAAATATTTATTTACCGTGCGCTGCTGCCGATACCTCGCTCCAGTTGTCCCACTCGGCATAACGGCCTTCATAAACCTGTTTAATCCAGGGGTAAGCCTGGCTACCCAGGAATAAACGCAGGGGAGGGTTTTCACTGTCAATCAACTTTAGCACCGCGTCATTAGTTGCTTCGGGAATACCGAAAATGTCATCGGTTAAGCCAGCCTGGAAAGCTGCCCGCAAGCCATCATACTCCGGCATCTGGGTGGTATGTGCCGATGAAGCACCAGCCCAATCCGTGGCATAACCGTTAGGCTCTATCAGCGTTACGTTAATGCCAAAGCCCTTTACCTCGGCAGCCAGTGTTTCGCTCAAGCCCTCTACCGCAAATTTTGAGGCATTGTACAAGCCCAATACAGGCAACGTAACCAAACCCAACGCGCTCGAAACCTGGATGATGTGGCCATGCCCCTGCTCGCGCATTACAGGTAACACCGCTTGTGTTAGCCATAACAAACCAAAAAAGTTAGTTTCCATTTGCTCGCGCGCTTCCTGCTCGGTAGTTTCCTCAATGCTGCCAAACAGGCCGTAGCCCGCGTTGTTAATCAGCACGTCAATGCTGCCAAAATGCTCTTTTGCCTTGTTAACGGCCGCTGCACCGGCGGCGCGGTCGGTCACATCCAGTTGCAGGGGTAAAATATTGTTGCCGTATTTGCTCACCAGGTCATCCAGCGAGTTCAGGTTACGTACAGTTGCTACCACTTTATCGCCGCGTTGCAATAATGCCTCGGCCCATAATTTACCGAAACCACGTGAGGCACCGGTAATGAAAATTGTTTTTGCCATTGTTTTGTTGTTTTAATTATGACACAAATGTATAGCGCCTTTTGCCGCCCGATTTATACGGAAGTGGGGAAGAATGATACATTTTAACGTAGGTGATGTTGGATGGTAATGGGAGTGTCATGATGAGGAGAAATTGATAAATGCTGCTTCCCGGACCTCCAATGTCAGGAAGTCAAAAGGTTTTTCACGCAAAGACGCCGAGACGCAATTGATTTGCTTATTTTTGATTTGCGCCTTAGCTTCTTTGCTTGAAATTATCTCAGGCTGTTTTTCTTAACTTAATAACATCCGAGAGACCCCGAGGAGACAGATTGTAAAAAATGATGCAAATGGAATGGTAACCGGAGGTAACCGCTGTGTTGTTTTTTAAAATATAAAATTAATGTTTCATGAATGATATATCGACTAAAGCACCTTCCACTGATTTGCCTGGAGAAGCTGCAATTCAGTATGATCAATTTTTTGGTCCGTTATACTTTGAGCCATATGCTATAGAAGTTGCAAAACGAATCGACCCGGCCCCGGTTTCTATTGTACTGGAAATTGCCGCCGGAACAGGCCGTGTTACCCGCCATATCCGGGAACGTATTCCTCCTCCTGCAAAACTAATTGCTTCAGATATTAGCGAGGATATGTTGGCCGTAGCCCAAAAAAAATTAAGCCATCTTGATATCGACTGGCAAAATATAGATGCCCAACAACTTCCTTTTGATGACAATAGCATCGACATAGTTATATGTTGCTTCGGGTATATGTTTGTTCCGGATAAGCCAAAGGCGTTTGCAGAGGCATACCGGGTGCTAAAACCGGGTGGCTTATTTTTATTTACAACCTGGGATAAACTGGAGAATAACGCTGCGTCATATTCCTGCAGAACTATCGCACAACAATACCTGGAAGAGCCATTGCCCGAATCTTATAATCTTGCTACCTCGATGAGTGATGAAACTGTAATAACACCATTATTACAGCATGCCGGGTTTGCAAAAATATCAATTGAAAAAGTACAACTTTTTGCCGTCAGTCCAACCGCAAAAGAAGCAACAGACGGTCTTGTAGCGTGGGGGCCTGTTTATGAGGAGATTAAAAAGCGTAACCCTGCCTGGATAGACGAGATAAAAATTAAGGTGGAAAAAGAACTTGCCGAAAAATTCGGAGCTGCTCCCATGGTTGCTCCAATAAGTGCTGTAATCAGCCAGGCGCGGAAATAGTTAGGACAACTTCGTTTGAAAGAAAATCGGAGGTGGTTTAGTTTGCTGGTACCCGCCGTTGTTGGTGTTGTCACCTCCATAGGTGTTCGGAAGAAATAAAAAAAGCGCAGGGATGTGCGATTCCTTCCCTGGGGAAGGGGAGGTAGGGGTTAAATCAGCCGTTCAAGCCGCTTTGCAACTCGCCGCTCGTATAGACCCCTCCCTGCCTTCGCGCTCATTTCCGACCGCACCCCTCCCGTGGGGAGGGAACTAAAAAGTCTTCCGAACACCTATGTTGTCACCTCCAACAAGGGCGGAGAAACTCAGTGATTCCCCAGCTCCTGCGCCAGGCCGATAAGAAGCCCCTCGGTTCCGCGAATGTAGCAGAGCCGGTATGAGTTCTCATACTGAACTACCTCGCCTACAAGTTGGGCGCCATGCTTGCCGAGCCTGGACACCATTTCGTCGAGGTTTTCAACAGTGAACATCGCACGCAGGTAGCCCAGCGCGTTCACCGGGGCAGTACGGTGGTCTGAAATTACAGGAGGGTTAACAAATCGTGAAAGCTCGAGGCGGCTATGACCATCCGGGGTAACCATCATGGCAATTTCTACACGCTGCGAACCAAGCCCGGTAATGCGGCCCGCCCATTCACCTTCCACAGTAGCCCGGCCTTCAAGCTTCAGTCCTATTTCTGTAAAAAAGGATATGGCGTTATCGAGGGATTCTACAACGATGCCCATATTATCCATTCTTATTAATTTGTTTTCTGCCATAGTTTTATCTCCTTATGAATTAAAAGTAACGATGTTCATTGAATAATTGTTTACAGCAAACTTCAATGAAGTTAAACGCACTAAATTGTACGAATCGGAACGTATGGCAATCACTAAACCCCTGCATTTATCCCCCGAAAAAAATAAAATCAAATAAATTTGCGCAACTCAAAAGTTGCATATATATTTGCAACCAGCAGGTTGCTTATTTGAACTTTACAAAATGAAACAAGATATATTCCAGGCGATAGCTGACCCAACACGCAGGGCTATTTTGACTTTAATTGCCATACAGGCATTAACACCAAATGCCATGGCCCAAAAATTTGATATGACCCGGCAGGCTGTATCAAAACATATTAAAGTATTACACGAATGCGATTTGATTAAACCCGAGCAGAGCGGCCGGGAGATTTATTATCACTTTAACGCAAAAAAAATGCAGGAATTCGACAACTGGTTAGCCCAGTTCAGGCAAAGCTGGGAAACTCAATTCAATCAACTCGACCAATTATTATCAACAATTAAAAAAACAGAAAAATGAACAACGATTTGCTATTTGATTTTAACGTTGACAAAGCAGCGAAAACGGTATTTATAACCAGGGAATTTAATGCCGGCCAATCTTTAGTATGGGATGCCTTTACCAAAGCCGAATTACTGGACCAATGGGGGGCACCTGCACCCATGCGCGCCAAAACCAAGTATATGAATTTTGAAGTTGGCGGGCGGCGATTTTACGCGATGATAAGCCCCGATGGGCAGGAGCGTTGGTCGGTGCAGGAATTTACATCCATTACCCCGAAAACCAATTTTAAGATGTACAACGCGTTTGCTGATAAAGACGAAAATCGCGAACTGCCGGGTTCTGAATGGGATTACAATTTCAGCGAACAAAACGGGATAACAAAAGTGAACATCACCATTTTTAATGAATCGTTTGAACGCATGGAGAAATTATTGGAGGGCTTCAAAATAGGCTTTACCATGACATTAAAAAACCTGGAAGAGCTGTTATCAACTTTATCCTAAGAATTTATAAACCGTAATAATTAACAATTAAAACATAAAAATCATGAGAGCAATTAATCCATGGATCAACTTCAATGGAAATGCCGAAGAAGCATTCACTTTTTACAAATCGGTTTTTGGCGGCGAGTTTACAAAGATCATCCGTTTCAAGGACATATCAGGCCCCGAAATGCCGATAGCAGAAAATGAGGCCAATAAAATCATGTACATTGGTTTACCATTGGGTAAAAACAATGTGCTAATAGCCAATGATGTTCCCGGTTTTATGGGTCGGGTGAGCGAAGCCGAAAACCGGTCGAAAATATATGTGAGCGCCGATAGCCGGGAAGAGGCCGAGCAAATATTTAACGGCCTGTCGGCAGGCGGAGACGTGGAAGGTCCTATTGGCGATACCCCATGGGGTACATATGCCGGCATGTTCAGGGACAAATATGGTATTGAATGGATTGTGGAATTTGACGCAAGTAATAACGGGTAAAATTAGGCGGGAAAACCCCGTTGTTTTGCAATGTCGCATGGAGGTTCGCCGTTCCTCCAGGGGCCCTTCAATGTTATGAAATGCTATACGAACCAGCAGGCGTATGGGAAAGTAAGGGGCGGGGAGAAACTACTTCTTTCCGCCTCTATTCGTTCGTATGGCATTCGGTTCATTTAATAAAAAATGTGTAAACACGTTAGTTGCCACATTGCAAATTAATATGGTAGCTTTAAGCTTTGCATTTTGCATTTAGCTTCTCCCCATCGATACTATTTTACCAAAATATACTCAAATAATATCACCAGAGCACATTTTTTAGATAGCTGTGCTTTTAACAATTATTTTTAGGGCACATTATCAACCTCAATTCAAAAAATTAGTGTTTATCCAATAGATATATGAAAATGTTGCGCCTTTTGCTGTTGTTATCCGTTTGCCCTTTTATTGTGTCAGCACAAACAGCCGGCAGCGGGCAAAAATCAAGGGCGCATATTTGTATAGATACCGGCTGGCGGTTTGCCTATGGGCATCCGTTTGATGCCGCTAAGGATTTTAACAACGGCACCGGCTATTTCTCTTATTTTGCCAAAGCTGGCTATGGCGATGGTGCTGCCGCCGCTGACTTTGATGACAGGCCCTGGCGCAAGCTTGATTTGCCGCACGATTGGGCCACCGAACTTGGCTTTAGCGAAAAAGGGAGCTATAGCCATGGCTTCAAAGCCCTGGGCCGGAATTTTCCGGAAAGCAGCGTTGGCTGGTACCGAAAAAAGTTTACTGTAACAAAGGAGGATTATGGCCGGCATATCACCATTGCTTTTGATGGTGTTTTTCGCAACTCGACAGTTTGGGTAAACGGGCACTACCTGGGTACCGAGCTAAGCGGCTACAACGGTTTTGAATATGATATTACCCAGCTTTTAAACTACGGCGGTGATAATACCATCGCCGTAAGGGTAGATGCCACTATGGAAGAGGGCTGGTTTTATGAAGGGGCCGGCATTTACAGGCATGTATGGCTCAATAAAACGTCGCCGCTGCATATTGCCGCCAACGGTACATTTGTGAGCAGCATTGTTGGTAACGGCAAGGCGCAAATAACCGTTAAAACTAATATAAGCAATTACGATACCGGGGCAGACAATTTTGCCATCGTACAAAAAGTTTATGACCGCCAAGGCCGTTTGCTGACTACCAAACAAACTGACGGCAATAGCCTGCAACCTTTTAAAACGGGAGAGTATAGCAGCCAGTTGGAGATAGCACACCCTAAATTATGGTCGGTTGATACGCCGTACCTGCACCGTTTGGTTACCACCATTTTGGTAAATAATGTGCCCGTTGATGAATATGTAACACGCTTTGGCATACGTACCCTGCGTTTTGACGCCAACAGCGGCTTTTACCTGAACGGTAAACGGCTGGAAATAAAGGGCACCAATAACCACCAGGAGCATGCGGGAGTGGGTACAGCCATACCCGACGAACTGCAGTACTATAGAATTGCCCGGTTAAAAGAAATGGGCAGTAACGCTTACCGCTGTTCGCATAACCCGCCAGCGCCCCAGTTGCTGGATGCCTGCGATAGTTTGGGCATGCTGGTGATTGATGAGAACCGGCTGATGGGCATAGATGATTACCACCTGGGCAACCTTAAAAAAATGATTGACCGCGATCGCAATCACCCAAGCGTGATCAGTTGGTCGGTAGGTAACGAGGAGTGGGGGATAGAAAACTCGGAGACAGGCGCACGGATTGCAACCACCATGCAAGCCTTTGTAAAAAGCCTGGATACCACCCGCGCGGTTACGGCGGCGTTTAGTGGCGGCTGGGGGCAGGGCTTATCGGGTGTGATGGATTTAATAGGCTTTAACTACATAGCACAGGAAAACCCCGACGCGCAGCACCAGAAATTCCCGCAGCAAAAGGGTTGGGGAACCGAGGAAGGATCGACCTTTGCTACCCGTGGGGTTTACTTTACCAACGATTCGCTCCATTATAAATCTGCTTACGACGCCAAACCAAGGCCGAATGCCTATAGCATTGAAGAAGGCTGGAACTACTATGCCAAACGGCCATTTTTAGCAGGTATGTTTATCTGGACGGGATTTGATTACCGGGGCGAGCCTACACCCTATGGATGGCCATCTATCGGGTCGTACTTTGGGATGCTCGATCAGTGCGGTTTTGCTAAGGATGATGCCTGGTACCTGCAGGCCTGGTGGGGCAGCAAGCCGGTGCTGCACCTGTTGCCGCATTGGAACTGGAAAGGTAAAGAAAACCAGTCCATAAATGTTTGGGCATACAGTAATTGCGATGAAGTAGAATTGTTTTTAAACGGTAAAACCCAGGGTAAAAAAGCCATGGCCAAAAACGGGCACCTGGAATGGGCGGTTCCTTACAGCCCCGGGATACTGAAGGCTATTGGCTATACCGGCGGCAAACAGGTATTAACCGAAACAGTGCAAACTACCGGCACCCCGCAAGCCATCACCCTTGAAGCCCATAAAAATACCCTGAAAGCCGATGCGCAGGATGTAGCTGTAATTAAGGTTAGCCTGCTTGATAAAAAAGGATTAGCGGTACCCGATGTCAATAATGAAATAAGTTTTAAAATTGAAGGCCCCGGCAGAATTATAGGGGTAGGCAATGGCAACCCTACCTCGCTTGAGCCCGATAAGTACCTGGAAACGATTGTAAATATGCCCATTGAGGCCTTGAAAGAATTGCCGGTACCCGATACCATCCGCAAAAGCGAAACAGCCGAAACCTTTGATGATAGCAGCTGGAAAAAGGCATTTACCAATATAAGTGATACCAGCGTAAAAGCCTGGGTTTACCGCGGCTGTATTAATTTAACCGATGATTTAACGCGAAGCCCGCTCACCTTTTTTTATAAAAGCATTGGCCGCAAGCAATCGGTATATTTTAATGGCCATTTGCTGGCTGCCAATGTCGATTATCATAAAGACCAGGATGTGTTTAACATCAGCAAAGCCTTTTTAAAGCCAGGGAAAAACAGCATAGTTATTGTTGCCTTACCTATCAAAAAACTGCACCCCTGGGATAACCCTAACCAAGACCCCGGCGTAATTCAGTTTAAGGCCCCTGCTACCACCTGGAAAAGAAAGCTGTTCAATGGCCTGGCCCAGGTTATTATCCAATCAGACAGAAGCCATGCTGGGCCAATCACTTTAACCGCTACCTCGGTGGGGTTAAAAGAAAAGAAAATAGTTATTGATGCCGATAGGTAAAAGATGGTATTGAGTTGGGAGTCTTGAGTTTTTTTGGAAGCCGTTTTCAAGTTTCTGATTACCAATATCCAATATCCGTCATTGCGAGTATCCATCAGCTTCGGCTGGAAAAACAGTAATGACATGGTTGCAAATGGGGTTATTCTGGGTACCATCAGATTTGCGCTTCCTTTTAAAAAGCGGTGGAAAAGTGCGATTCCCCTCTTGAGAGGGGCGGAGGGGTGTGTTATGCACGCGCAATGAAACGCGGAAAAACACACCCCTGCCAACGCACCTCCTACCGCGCCCCCTCTCGAGAGGGGAATAAAAAATACATTTGATAATCAACGTATTATAATCATGTCATTGCGAGGTACGAAGCAATCCCGAACTATGTGGGACTTAGCATGCCGGGGATTGCCTCGTACCTCGCAATGACGGGAGTTTAGTTCATTGATTTAACTACATTTCTTTGTACTTCATTACCGATTTTTTCAGCATAAGCTGATATTCACTCGCGATGACGCTCTCGCAGGGCTGTGTTACTTAAATAATGCTTTGCTCGGCCGGGTGCTCCTGGTAAAATTGTTCCAGTTGCTTTAATACTTCAACCTGGCTTTTACGGGGGTTAATAAAGGTGCGCACTTTTTTTACCATCGCAAGGGCATCGTCAAAAGTTAACCCCGTTTTAAGTAAATAGGCAATAGTCATGGTTGGTCCGCGGCCAAGGCCCTGGCGGCAATGGATGTATACCTTGCCACCGCTTTTTATGGCTGCATCGGCAAAATTGGCGCCTTCCTTTAATACATCAAGTGGCGGTGGGGTATTATCGGGTGTGGGTAAATGCAGGTAACGAAAACCCTTATATTGGGCGCCGGTATAGATGGAATGCATCCGCATATTTATAATAGCTGTAACACCCAAAGATTTTAGTTTGCGCAAACCCACCAAATTATATTGGCTGCCTAAGTACAGGTTAGCGGTTATCTGGCATCGCTTAAGCTGAGGGAGCCCGGTTATTATGCGGTACGCATTATCATAAGCCATTTGGGCCGATAAATAAACTACCTTTAAAATACTTTTAATTTTTGCAAGCATATTGTTTTGCTGTTTTTAACGCGGCACTACTATATTGATAGCTGCCGGAACAACTTTAATGGCTAACTTTTTTGCCTTTTGTTCGCAATCATCACGGATAAATGCCTGTTCGGCATCCATTTGTATAACTATATTTTTGCACCGCCAATGCTTTAAAGCTTCGGTTTGGTTTTGCAGCAAGGTGTTGCCGGCAATTTTTAACACAGATGTTAAATCGTTGTCGCCCATCAGTATTACATCCAGCAAGCCATCTGTTATACTGATGCCGGGCAGCATATCTAAGCCGGCAAAGCCAATATTGCCCGAATTGGTTATCGTGAGCGAAACGGCCGTTTCTTCTATCTCCTTACCATCTATCTTCAGCTTGTATGTTACCGGGGTGGCATTTACCATGGTTTTAATAGCGGTATAACCGTAGGCCAGCTGGCCAATGGTATCTTTCAGCCCGCGGCCTGCCTGTAAAATCATATCGGCCATAATACCCAGGTTAACCCGTAATAAAAAAGGATGTCCGTTTACCAGGCCCATGTCAACAGCTTTTAATTTGTGGTGGCTTTTTATGAGTTCAAGAGCAGAAATACTATCCAACGGAATTTGCAGCTGTTTTGCCATAACGTTGGCCGTGCCGCCAGGAATGATGGCCATTGGTGTATCTGTTCCATGTAAAGCGCCGGCCGTATCCGTTACAGATCCATCACCGCCATACACCACAATTAAATCAGTTTTGCCGATAAGTTTTTTTGCAATATTACCGGGGTTTTTGTGGCGCTGAGTAACGGATATATCCCATTTGGTGGTACTACCATCAAAAACCTGGTTTATGTAGGTGAGTATAGGCTCTTCCTTACCTGATGCCGGGTTGATAATAAAGTGGATGTGTTTAAATTTCATTGCTTAACCTTCGGCTTTTCAACACGGAAGATAGGTAATAGTTTGATTTATTTGACGGAAGCAGTGAAGGAATGCTATCAAAAACGCCATGCAATTATTTTTCAATCTCCTATTCGGCCTGAGTAGTAAAAGCTACTCATTACTATCAATAATCCACCTGCAATAAAAATGTTGGGCTTAAGCTTAGGTAAAATTTTCACAATAGAAGGTAATAGAAGAGGATGGTTTTGTAACGACCCTTTTCTATTATCCTTTTGTAACATGCTTTAAATTTCAACTGCTGCTGTAAACGTCTTAAACCTGTGCTGTGGGGCGCACCACAATCTCGCTTATATCAACATCGGCAGGCTGCTCTATGGCATAGGCCATAGCCCGCGCAATGGCATCCGGCGAGATGGCGATGCTATCCATTGCTTCGGCTATTTGCGCTTTGATGCCGGGGCTGGCTATCGAATCAACAAGATTGGTTTTTATGATTCCAGGTGTAATTATAGTGACACGTAAATTGGGGCCGGCTTCCTGGCGTAATCCCTCCGAGATGGCGCGCACGGCAAATTTTGTTCCGGAGTAAACAGCCGCGGCAGGTGTAACTTTTAGCGCGGCTGTCGAGGCTGTATTTATAATATGGCCAAAGCCCTGTTTACGAAAAACGGGCAGCGCCGCCGCTATGCCGTACAACACGCCTTTAATGTTAACGTCTATCATCATATCCCAATCCTCAACCTGTAATTCATCCAGCAGGGAGATGGGTGCTATGCCTGCATTGTTTATAAGTACATCCAGCTTGCCGTACGTAGCAAGCGCCAGGGCTACAAGTTTTTCCAGGTGTTGCCGTTGGGTTACATCGATAGCTGCATAAGTGGCCTGGCCTCCTTCGGCTTTAATTTGGCTGGCCAGTTGCTCAAGCTTATCAAGGCTGCGAGCGCCAAGAACAACAATGGCGCCTTTTTTGGCAAGCAACAGGGCGGTTGCATGCCCTATGCCGCTGCTTGCACCGGTAATTACAATTACTTTTCCTTTAATATGATCCATTATTTTTTGTTTTGATCATACAAAGGTCGCCACTAATTAAGCGGGTGTGTTAAAGGTTATCAAACCAGAAACTAAGAAATTCAAACCAAATTTGGCTGCCTTAGTGAGCTTGGCGTTACCCTGGTTTGCTTTTTGAAAAAATTATTAAAATAAGTAGGGTACTCGTAACCCAGGCTGTAAGCAATATCATTAATACTCCAGTCTGTATGCAGCAACAGCGCTTTGGCTTCCATCACCATCCGTTCTGTTAAATGCTCAGTTGTTGTTTTGCCCGTTACTTCTTTTACGGCGCGGTTCAGGTAATTGACATGTACGGATAAATGCAGCGCGTAATCATTGGCGGTACGCAATTTTAACTGGCACTGGGGAGTATCAACTGGGAATTGCCGCTCTAATAATTCCATAAAAAGAGAAGCGACGCGCACCAATGCATTTTGCGGCTTAAAATAGTTAACCGATGGCTGCATTTTAAGGGCCTCGTGTAATAACAAATTCAAGTGGTTGCGTAACAGATCTATTTTATAAATATAGTCTGATTTGAACTCCCGGAGCATATTTTGAAATATCCCGCTGATATATTCGAGCTGCGCAGAGTCGACAAAGAAAACCGGGTCGCTACCAATTTTAAACAGCGGCGTATCCTGCAGATTTAAATCTCGGTTATTTCCTTTTAAAAAATCTTCGCTAAATAAACAAAAGAAGCCTTCCTGCGATTCACAAATTCCTTCCCAGGCATAAGGCACCCTCGGGTTAGAAAATATTAGGGCAGGCCTGTCTATGTTAACCGCTTTGTCTGCATAGTACAACGTGCCGGTACTTAGCGTGAGCGATACTTTATAAAAGTCCCTGCGGTTATACGGTACCGTTTTTCGCGCAAATTCTTTACGTTCATACACGGTAAACTGGTCGGTTATTTTCAAAGCGGGGATAAAATCACTAAAGGGCTGGGTTGTAATTTTAGTTTTGCTCATGATGTAAAGCTATTGACTAATTTATGAAATTCAAACCTAAGCGATATTAGCTATGCACATGTTGATAAGGCAAGCCCTACATCCTAAACAGCTCCGACTTAAGTTTTGTCATTTCGCCTAATAAAGTGGTAACCGGAACTTTAGCGCTGCCAGACACCTGTGCTACTTTGGCTACTGCAAAATTTAACGTTTCAATCTCTGTTTCCCGTTTGTTGAGGATATCCTGGTAGGTAGATATCTTTTGCCCGTCGGACATTTTACTGATTGTCAGTACATTTTCAAGTACGTCGTGCTCTGTTAGCCGGATGTTGTTCTGGTTGGCTACCGCAACGCATTCAGCAATTACAGTTTTAGCAATCTGCAAGGCTGCTTCATTGCGGTGAAATACCCCATTATCAATCTCAAGCAATGGGCATATCGAATTAAATACGCAATTGCTGATCGCTTTTTTCCAGATCACCGTTTGGATGTTCGCCTCGGCCCTAAATGAAAATACATCGGTATTCAGTTCATCAACAATACTATCCAGGTTATCAAATGAGCTTTTAATAACCCCTATGGGTGATGATGCAACCGGCCTGAACCTTACTTTATTGGTTGAAACCGATTGACTGGTTACAAATAGTACACACCGGTATAATTCGGTAAAGCCCGCGTCGATAAAACTATCTTCAATATGAAGTCCGTTTTGAAGGAATACGACTGGTGAATGCTTCGCTTTGAATTTGAGCTTTTCGGCCAGTTCCTGATTGCCGAATGATTTGTTGGTTAAAAGGATAAGCCCATCAAGCTGCGTATAATTATTTAGGGTGCTGATGGTTACTTCGGCCTGCAGGGTATTATTTTCCGTTTCTATCTCCAGCAATTCGCGGCTGGTCGGCTGATCATCAACGCTGCCGCGCAGAATGGTAACCTTTTTACCTTTTAGGGTTAGGGCCACTGCCAAAGCCTTGGCAACAACGCCATTGCCTATAATGTATATGTTTGTATCAACCTTTATAGTTTGCTCAGATACTGATTCCATAACGTTTTAATTTGTATAGTTTTAATAGAACATCCTCATTAGTTATTCAGCTGCAATTCCATCTGGATATTGCAACGCTCGTAAGGCGTAAACCGGCCAATCACTTTTTTAAATCCTAACTTTTGATACAGGCTGATGGCTTGTTTAAGCATGGTATTACTTTCCAGGTATAGCGTGTTGCCACCCCGGGCTTTGGCGCGTTCGGCAATAGCTTTGCCCAACAACCATCCTATGCCTTTGCCATGTGCTTTGGGCGAAACCGCCATTTTTGCCAATTCATAATCATATTCGGGATCGTCCATTTTTAGCAATGCACACACGCCCACGGGTTCGCCTTTGTACAGGGCAACCAGTATTTCGCCGCCTTTGTTTAAAATGTATTCCTGCGGATGGTCGAGCGATTGGTAGTCTTTTTCTTCCATTTTAAAGTAGGTGCTTATCCACTCCACGTTAAGTTCGCGGAATGCTTTACTATATTGCTCTTCAAAAGGTACAATCGTAACGTCGCGGCCCTCTCTTAATTTTTTCTCGTCCTGAACCCGCTTTAACAGCGATTTTTGTTCGAGCATAAATTCCCACTCGCCGATGGCCTCCCACAGGTTATGCCGCGTATTATCCAAAATGCCTTCTACCGCGTTTTTAACATCAACCAACTGGTACTGCAGCTTTTCATTAACCTGTTTTCCCTTGTCAGATAACGACAGTACATTCCTGCGGCCGTCATTGGCGTCTTTACCTTCCGTTACCAGTCCCTTCTTCACCATCTCGGATACAATTTTGCTGACAGAAGGGTGGGAGTGCCCAATATGCTGGGCAATTTCGGTTATGGTGAAGCTCCCTTGTGATAAGGTATAAAAAACAGGAAACCACTTGGGCTGCATGTCAATTCCGAACATCCGGTAAATGTTTGCAGCATCGTCCGTAATCTTTTCCTGGAGCATGCGCAGCCTGCTGCCAATGCCCGCTTTTCCAACTGAATTAAAGAATGAATTTTCCATTAAAACAAATTACGTAATTAGTTACGTAATTTGCAAAATATAATTAAACCAATAAATTAAAAGGTATCAAATAGTGGTTTAAAATAGTAGACAGCCGGTAAATGCGGACTACATCACCCTGTTGAGAGGCACAAATGAGTTGATAATTAGCTTGTTATTTCCTTTTCTAACAAGCCAATAATCAGCCTAATCTCTTCCTCAATTTCGTTTACGAGGTTTTGTGTGTTTTCGAGTATAAAAACAGGCATATGCTCCAGTTCCCTGGCCAGTTTGGCCAGGTGGTTTAAGCCGGCTGTTACCGCGGTGCCGTACAGTTTATGGCCATGTAAATTTAATTTTTTCAAATCACCGGCCTTCAAGTCTAATTGTAACATTGAAATTGACTCTGTTAACTCAACTTTTGTCAGGCTAAGTAATTCCTTTAAAATCTCATCGTCATCACCAAAATAGCTCCTTACATGTTGTACGTCAAAGTGTACAGGTGTGCTAACCGGTAAATCCGGACCTGGTTCGGGCGCTTCGGAGGAGCCAAAGGAATGCAGCCACTTTTGAAACACAGCCAATATGGTTTCTTCAACTACTGGCTTAACAACAAAATCGTCCATCCCTGCTTCCAGGCATTTTTCCCTTTCGCTTTTTACATTGCCAGCCGTTAAGGCAATAATAGGTATTTGGCGGCCATGCTGTATTGCACGGATTTGCCGGGTGGCTTCGTACCCATTCATCTCCGGCATCTGGACATCCATTAAAATCAAATCGGGCCGGTGTAACCGGCAACAGGCAAGGGCTTCCAAACCATTCCCGGCTTCCAGTACCAAGGCATTCGGGGCAATCCGGCGGATGATGGTTTTGGCAAGCAACATATTCACAGCGTTATCCTCGGCAACCAGGATGGTTAGGTTGCCGGTTAATTCAGCAACAGTTGCAGCGGGTTCATCAGGCTTAGTTTCGATGGTAGTTTTCTGATGCAAACGGGATAAGGCGTTATATATATCCTCGGTTTTGATGGGTTTCACCATCCGGTGGTTCACCTTCAATTCTTCGCATGACCTGATCATCTTTTCATCGTCAGATGAACTGTGTAATAAAATAATAGGCTGGCCGGTTGGCGAATCGCTAAAGCTTTCGCGAATTTTTTTGATAGTTTCCAGCCCATCCATATAGGGCATATGGTAATCCATCACAATTACATCATAACACTCGCCGGCCGCCAGTAGCTGTAAGGCTTCGAAGCCATTTTTTGCCTCTGTGGTTAAAATTTGCCGCAACAACAGCATTTGTTTGATGATTAGCCGGTTGTTGTCGTTGTCATCAACAACAAGTACTTTTTTAATCAGACCAATGTTTTCCCAGCTAACGGGCTCGCCCTGTTCGGTTTGTACATGGATATCAAAATAAAAAGTGCTGCCTTTACCCGGTGAACTTTCCAGCTGCAGTTTGCTGTTCATTAACCCCAGGAGTTTATTAGAAATGGTGAGGCCTAAACCTGTGCCGCCATATTTTTTGGTGGTCGACCCATCTTCCTGTGAAAAGGCTTCAAATATTTTTTCCTGTTTTTCGGGTTTTATCCCAATACCGGTATCCCTTACACTAAAGCGTAACGTAGTACCGGGTACCGGTGTTGTTGGTGCTACTTCCTCTATCTTTAACTCAATCTCGCCCGTTGCTGTAAACTTCGCTGCGTTGCTGAGCAGGTTAATCAGGATTTGTTTCAGCCGCACCGAATCTACCCACATAAATCTGGGGAGGTTATAAGATATGTTCAGGAGCATTTCCAGCCCCTTTTTTTGAACCTGGTAGGTTATAATATCTGTTGATTGCGAACCGATATCGTACAAGTCGCATTTTTCGATGTCCAGTTCCAGTTTCCCTGCTTCGATTTTTGAAAAATCCAGGATATCATTAATAATGCTTAATAAGGCATTGGCCGATTGGTTGACAATGGAAAGATACTGGTGCTGGGTTTCGTTCAGCTGCGTTTTTAAAACAAGGTCGGTAAATCCGATAACACCATTTAACGGCGTCCGGATTTCATGGCTCATATTGGCCAGGAATTCCGATTTGGCAATACTGGCCTCATCTGCCAGTTGTTTGGCTTCCTTCAGTTCATCCCTTTGCTTCACAATGGAGGTGATAATCTCGGACGAGGTCATGATGCCGCCTATTGCCCCATCAAACCGGTACCAGGGCCGCATTTCAATGTTAAGGTATTGTTCTTCCGGCATCCCGGGCAATTTAACCCGCACTTCCTCGCGCCTTATTACCTCGCCGTTTAAAACCCTTTGGTGTGTTGCCCGGTTTGTTTCGCTGGCAGGGCCAAATACTTCATAGGGTGTTAAGCCGATAATGTTACGGTTTCCTAAGCCATAATCCTGCAAATATTGCCTGCTCACGGCTATAAACCGCATATTTATATCGGCCATAGCAATAGGCGAAGGCGAATGTTCAACAAAAGCCGATAAAATGGCTTTTTCGTTCAGTAATTCGGTCTCCGCTTTTTTTTGCTGTTCAATATCCTGGATGGTGCCAAACAGCCGTTGGCAAATGCCGTTGGCAAATTCGGCCTGGCCTAAACTCCTTACCCAAAGCTCTTCGCCGGCCGGGGTTACAATTTGTATCTCCAGGTCCCAGGGTGGGCCTTCGGCCATCGCAAGGTTAGCAGCGGCCGAAATTTTATCCCGGCTTTCGCCTGCTTTATAAAAATTGATGATGCCGCTCAAATCAGGTTCGTAATCGGCGGGCACGCCATATATCTGTTTGGTAACCGTTGTCCATTCAATTTTTTGCCGCTGCACATTATATTCCCAGCCACCTATCCGGGCTACCTTGCCGGTTTCTTCCAGCATTTGCCGGGTGCGCTCCAGGTTTCTTTCCAGGAAGTGTTTTTCGGTAATATCAATGGCATTACCTATTACGTATGGCTGGTTTCCCTGTTGTTCAAGTATGTTGCTAAACATCCAGATCCGGGGGCTGCCATCCTTGTGCCGGGTAACCATCTGGCCCCTGGCGCCCCCTTTTTCCTTTATCTCTTTTAAGTACGCGGTTAACTGCGGATGCCGATTAGGTGGTACAATATCAAACAAACTTAAAGTTAAAATTTCGGCAAGCGTATAACCCAAAAGCGAAGCCCCGGCCATATTTACCGACAGGAAACGGCCAGATAGGTCATGAGTGCACATGAGCCCCTGCGAGTTCTCAAAAAAAACGCGCAGCCTTTCCTCGCTGATGGCCAGTTGCTGCTCCTTTAATTTCTCGTCGGTTACATCGCGCCCTATGCAAAATAGGTTGCCGGTATTGGGGTCGGGCGTGGTTTCCCAGCGGATGGATTTGTATATTCCGGATTTAGTCCTGGTACGGTAGGTTACCTGTCGTACTTTTTTATCCGATATCATTCCTGTCACTTCCTCTTCGGCGGCTTGCAAGTCGTCGGGGTGCACCAGTTCCAGGTAGGGGGTAGCTAAAATATAGGCATCGTCCCATCCAAAAGTTGATTCAAAAGCGGGGTTAATCCTTTTAAAATATCCATCTGTTCCGGCGATGCAAATCAGGTCGGCCGATAAATTAAACAGCTTTTCAAAACTTTGAAGTTCCTGTTTTTGCAGGCGGTCTGTTACTAACGTGGCTGCCTCTTGCGCCAACAGGCGTAATGATTCCTGTTGTATCTCCGAAAGCTGTTTCGGTTCGTATCCTAACAGACTTAAAGCACCCAGGGTTTTGTCTTCGGGACTGATCAAAGGCTGCGCTGCGAAAAACCTGATTGGGTGGCTGCCATCTGCCAGCGCGTTTGATTTAAAACATTCATCGTGCTGGGTATCCCGAACTTCAAACGGCGACTGCTCCTTTAAGATATGGTTGCAAAAAGCCAAGTAACCCAGGGCCTCAGGTGACCCGGGGAATGTTTTAGCATGTGACCAATCGTTGTTTTCGTCGAGCAGGGAAACCAGCGCTATTGGCGTTCCGCACGTGATGGAAGCCAGGCGGGCGATAGATTCAAATCCCGGTTCGCTAAAAGAACGGAACAGCTGATCATGGGCCGGGCTGTTCAATTGTTCTTTTTTTAGTTCGGGATTCGGCATGCCGGTTATCAAGTTTAGTAGTTTTCGTCCAATAAATCTATGACAAAAATACTAAATTTAGCTGTAGGTCATTTGTTTAAATTTGAAGCCGAGCCGACTGCGGGTTAATTAAATAAATGAAATTTGTAGTAATTTCTCTGTTTAGTGATACCCAAGTCGATACCCATCAACCCGGGGGCTATCAGAAAAAAAGCTCGGGCTACAGATAGAAACCCGACCTGGACCGGATATTTTTTTATTTACCTGCAATGTTATTAAATACCAGGTTTAATGAAACCACAATTTCATCGGCAATCATTTTATCTTTAACGGCCGAGAAAAAGTCCCATGCTTTGGGTTCGGGTTGAAGGTCGATATTCCACTTTAGCCGGTGTATTTCAAGGTCGGCTTTTGCAATAACAGTATTCCCCTTTTTCCGGATAGCTGCTACAAACTCAATGGGGTTGGTAATGCCTTTTATGGTAAGGCTGCCAGATACTTTATAAATGCCGGCGTTACCGGTAGCGTTAATTTGCCTGACGTTCATGATAGCGCCGGGATGTTTTTCTATATCAAAAAAACCCGGTTTTCTTAACTCCTTATCTACTTTTTGGTTTTCGGCAGCAACTGCATGGTCAACGCTGCGTATGCTGTTCATATCCATATTGAAGGAGCCGTCCGTTGGTTCGCCCGCGGGCGAATAATTGAGGTTGCCGGTATTAAAAAGCAGGTAGCCGTTGTGCCCGCCCATGGTATTACGGGTATTCCATAAAATTTTACTTTTCTTAGCGTCCAACTGGTAAGTTTGCTGCGCGTAAGCAGCAAGGTGAAACATAGTCAGGAACAGGATAATTGCGGGTTTATTGATCATAGCATTATAAATTTGATGCTGCAAACCTATTCACGTACAGTAAGTTTATGATTATAAACATTGTAAATAAAAGCGTAAACTTTGTAAATTCAACCGTTTATGGATATGGCCGGTTATAAAACAAGCTTGAATATGAAAACCAGGTATCTTTTGGGGTTTACGGTACTACTATTTACAACCGCTATTTGTGCGGCTTTTAGTTTAACCGGTAATGACGATTTTGATTTGGCCAGGCAGCAGGTAATGCTCCGCAAGATAGGGCATGAGGTACTTTTGCATTCGGGCGATAGCACGTCACGGGTGTTGCCTGTTAAAAAAATAGCCGAAAACGAATACCAGGTAAGGTTTGAAAACGAGTTTGCCTTTGAGCCCGATTCGCTTGTAAAAATAATAAGCCGCTCGCTGGCAAAAGATAAGCTGGCACATAACTACATTGTGACTGTATTAAAATGTACCGGAAAGGATGTCATATTTGGCTATATGATATCTGGTAACCGGCAGGATAATATTGTGCCCTGCCTGGGCCGCAGGCAACCCAAAAGCTGTTACCTTATTAACCTGAAATTTGAGGGCCGGCGTATTACAGCCGCACAAAAAGCTTATTTATTAGGCGGTTTGCCTTTCCTGGCCTTTATAGGGCTGATATTTTCGCAATCGGTTAAAACCAGGAAAAATAAAGTTACAGCAACGTTTGCCGGTGTTGATAGTTTTAAACTTGGCAATTCCATTTTTGATCCCGGTAACCGGCAAATTATAGCTGCCGGAGTTACAACCGCACTCACCGTAAAAGAAAATAAGCTGCTGCTGATCTTCGCCCGATCGCCAAATGTAATTATTGAAAGAGGCCGGCTTCAAAAAGAAATTTGGGAAGACGAGGGCGTAATTGTAGGCAGAAGCCTGGATATGTTTATTTCAAAGCTAAGAAAGAAATTGGAAAATGATTCTTCAATCCAGCTGACAAATATCCACGGCAGGGGGTATAAACTGGAAATTGGCGAGTAATTACATACTGCGGCTCCTTTCATTTTTCCCAGGTATTTATATTGAATAAAACTGCAAATTTACGCTGTGGCGGCTATTGTTTTGCCACGGCCGTCAGGAGCTCGGCGTTTTTCCGTTACCTGCCATCTCTCTTGGCGGCGACATTTATAAGCTATTTATCTGCAACCAAATAGTGCCAATGCCAACTAATTAATAAATTTAAATTATATATTTATAACTTAAAAGTCATTTAATCGTAAAAACCTAATAAGCAACTGTCTAAATAAGATAATGGTGCTTGTAATACCGCTTAAAATGGCTTTGCTGCATAACCCTGATTATATTTTTTTTGATTGAATGAATACCAAAATATGGCTTAGTATTTTGTCGCTTTTTTTGTGCAATTTTTGCCAGGCCTATCGTCATAAAGCAAAACCGGATAGCCTGCGTAACGAATTACTCAAATCTATCGCGGCCAAAAAGCAGGTAAATGATACGGCTCTTATAAACTATTTGAATGAACTGGCTGTCGTTTATACCTCATACTATCCCGATAGTACCATTTATTACGGGCAAAAGGCAACCCAAATTTCGCGTCGTATAAACTATAGCACCGGCATTGCCGATGGGCTGCTGGCTGTTACTGCAGTATACATCAGTCAATCAAAATACAAAACGGTAATAAAAAACCTTGAGGAGAGTATGGCCCTTTATACCAGGGTTAATAACCAGTTGGGCATTAGCAACTGTTACCGGCTTTACGGCGATTTGTATTACCAGTTAAGCGATTATCAAAAGGCGTTAACCTATTACAAAAAGGCACTGCCAATTAAACTTGCTGCCAATGATTTACCCGGCTTATCGCGCTTATATTTAAGCATGGGCAATAATTATGATAATCTTGGGCACCCGTCTACCGCGCTTGATTATTATTTTAAGGCCCTTAATATCGATACAAAGCTTCACAACAAAAAGAAAATATCGGCCGATTATAATAACATCGGTGTTATTTTGCAAAGTATGGAGATATACCCGCAGGCCTTATCCTATTTTACCGAGGCGCTGAAGACGTGGACACAAATGAAATCAGACGGCGGGATTGCCGTAGCCAAACAAAACATTGGCGAAGTATTAATGGCCCAGGGAAAGTATGACAAGGCTATTCAATACCTTACAGATGCCCTTGCTATTAATCAAAAGCAGGATGATAAAGATGGTATAAGTACATGTTATAGTGATTTGGCGGTATGTTATATTTATAAAAAGCAAAATCCAAAGGCTTTAAGTTACCTGCAGCAGGCTTTAAAAGTTGCTACTGATAATCAAATGGATTACGATAAAACCATCGCTTTAATTAATACTGCCCTGTTTTACAATGTAAACCATGATTACTCCAAAGCATACGGTTTTGCCCTGCAGGCCAAAACGCTTGCCGACCGTTTTGGCAGCGTTTTGCTGCGTACAAACGCCGCAGTTCAATTGATTGAAACGCTTGGCGGCTTAAAATTATACAAGGAAGCATTTGTTGCCCAAAAGGATTTCGACAAAATGAAGCGCACCTTCCGGAAGGATGAAAGCGTTCAAAAATTTACCCTGTATATTACCCAATATAACTATGCCGAAAAGCAGCGGCAACAAATGCTGCAGCAAAAAGCAAGCGCCTTACTGTATCAGCAAAAGCTGCACGATAAGGACTTGTTAAACCTCATATTTTTTATCATTATAGCCGCAGTATTGTTAATAGCATACCAGTATTACCGGCAAAAGCAGCAGCAGTTAAAAATAAATACCCAGCTTAAACACAAAAACCAGGAAGTTGTAGAGCAAAAAGTTAGTATAGATGAACAGGCCGAAAAGCTGAATGACCTTAATAAATTAAAAGACAAGCTGATATCCATATTGGCGCATGACCTTCGGTCGCCACTAAGCACGTTGCGCGGCCTGTTCGATCTGCTGTCAGACGAATCTATAAGCCACGAGGAAATGCTCCGGATGATCCCCTCTGTAATACAAAAGCTTGAATATACATCCGATTTTCTGGATACGCTCCTGTTCTGGATCAACAGCCAGCTGGAAAACTTCAACACCTCGGGCCAAAGTTTTTTAATTTACGATATTGTAAAATCAGAATCTGAAAACCATACCGAACAGGCTTCAAGAAAGGGTATTACCATGATTTGTGGCGGCAACAAAGAACTATTGGCCCTTGCCGATCCTAACTCGGTAAGGATAGTTGTAAGGAATTTAATTACCAATGCTATTAAGTTTTCGGGCGGGGGGGATGTTATCGAAGTATCGGCCGTTAAGGATGGCGACAACGTACTGGTAACCGTAAGCGACACAGGTATGGGCATGCCGCCTGCGCGGGTAAACCAACTTTTTAAAAGCCAGATGACCAGTAAAACCGGTACGCTCAATGAATCGGGCACAGGCATGGGCCTGCTATTTTGTAAAGACCTGGTAGAGAAATGTAACGGCCGCATCTGGGTAACAAGCGAA
Source organism: Mucilaginibacter sediminis (assembly GCF_051903035.1). Taxonomy (NCBI): domain Bacteria; kingdom Pseudomonadati; phylum Bacteroidota; class Sphingobacteriia; order Sphingobacteriales; family Sphingobacteriaceae; genus Mucilaginibacter; species Mucilaginibacter sediminis. The sequence goes on along the minus strand of NZ_CP170602.1, from coordinate 2,931,020 downwards.
GAAGGCGTTGGCACTAAATTCTTTTTTGTTATCCCGCTGCAACCGGCGGCTAACCTTGAAACAACCGAGGCCGGTTAGCAAATTTCACACTTGCCCGGCACTACAAGCTATAGCCCTTACCTGGATCTATTTTCCTCAAAATGTAATTACATTTGTTAAATAGCATCCCTTCGCATTGGTATCAGCAAAATGGACAGAATTCCGGTAAGACAAATCAGTACCACACAAAAAAAATCCGATACTCCCGCTTTATTCAATATATGGGAGCTTGATAATTTGCTTGCCTGTACAGATATGATACAAGAACTTCACCGGCATGATTTTTTTTACGTTCTTGCTCTAAAAAATGGAAGTGGCCAGCATTATATTGATTTTACCGATTATGAAATTTGCGACAAATCCGTTTTTTTTATGCGGCCGGGGCAGGTGCATAAACTGGTTTTAAAGGCCGGCAGCACGGGGTACCTAATGCAATTCAGCGGCGAGTTTTATTTAGCGAATGGTAAGGCAGCTGACCTTGTGTTGCAAAGCGCCGGCAGTATAAACCATTATCAACCCGGCGACAAAGGTTTTCAAAAATTGTACAATAGCCTGGCTTGCATTCTGCAGGAGTATACCGATAAACAGCCGCGCTACCATGAGGCAATCCGCGCCAACATGGATATCTTTTTTATACAATTGGTAAGGCAGCAGCCAGCCGATGCTGCCAGTGGTGCCAGCTTGTACACGCAGCAACAGCTTGAAAAATTATTAGCGCTTTTAGATACCCATGTTTTTACCCATAAACAGGTAGCCTATTATGCTGATTTACTCAATTTATCCGCCTATCAGCTTAACACCATAACCACAATTACATTGGGTAAAACCTGTTCGCAAGTAATTAATGAACACATCGTGCTCGAGGCTAAGCGGTATCTGTTGGCCACTGCCAACCAGGTAAATCAAATTGCCGGCCTGCTTGGCTATGATGATGTTTCCTATTTTATCAGGTTTTTTAAAAAACACACCGGGCAACCGCCCGAGGCTTTCAGGTATAATTTTAGTTAAGTACCACACAACTGAGTTTTTGTCCTATCTCTTCCGCTATCGCACAAATTATATTTGTACTGCACAATAAAATAATTGGGTAACAAAATAAAAAACGATGGAACCAACCTGGGACGAACAATACAAACAACTATGGGACGACCGCTATAAAAAAGAAGAGTATGCTTACGGAAAAGCACCCGATGCTTTTTTTGAGCAATGGCTTAAAAAATTTGAACCCGGGCTGATACTCATGCCTGCCGATGGCGAAGGCCGAAACGGGGTTTTTGCTGCTACCCTGAACTGGCAGGTAACTGCCTTTGACCTGAGTGCCGAAGGTAAAGCCAAGGCCCTACAATTGGCGCAGCAACACGGTGTAAACCTGGCCTACCTTGTGGGCGATTTGGAGCAATTAGCCTTTGATGAGCAATGTTTTGATGCCATCGGGTTAATATTTGCACACTTTGCTGCCGAAAAAAAATCTCAGTTTCACCAAAAACTGGATAGGTGCCTAAAACCCGGCGGGGTAGTTATATTTGAGGCTTTTAGCAAAAATCACCTTCAACTTACGTTAAACAATCCCCATATTGGCGGCCCAAAGGACATCAATATGCTGTTTTCAAAAGAAGATCTTGTAGCTGATTTTAAAGATTACGAGATACTGTTACTGGAAGAAGAAGAGTATATTTTAAACGAAAGTATTTACCACAACGGCAAAGGATTAGTGATAAGATTTGTCGGCCGGAAGCCTTTACCGTCAAAATAGTAAAGCCAACTTATCAAACAGCAGATTAACCTGTTTGGCCAGCGCGTCTGTTTTGTTAAGGTAAACACCCATGGGCTTTTATCATTCCTTTGTTACAATTAATCAAAAAAGTAAAAAAGATAAATTTCAAAATGTAGCTTAGTAAAAACTAATGTGTACCGATGATACAAATCCCTAAAGACCTGCTTGATCATCATGCGCATATCAAGCTTCGATTGTCTGATATGTACGGAATTATCATTGATAAAAAGCGCCCTTTCAGGTGCGATGATACCGTGCAAACAGCGCATTGCCTGGAGGTAATTTTAACGGGTACCATTGATGTTAGGTATGGCAGCTATGTACAGCACTTAATGGCCGGCGATATCCAGTTTAGGCGGCGGGGCAATTACCAGCTGTTCCCATCTGATGATTATACCAGCCTGCTTATTTTTATGGAAAATGAGTTTGTTGATTACTTTTTAGAAAGCCATGTGCCCGAGTTTAAACAGGAAAAATTGAGTGCCGATTTGCCCCCTTTCACCTTTAAAACTTCCGAATTTATAAAGGCCAACGTAGCCCAGGTTATGCAGCATATTGTACAACCACAAAACTACTCCAGGTGCATTGTTAAGTTTGCGGCCCACCAGGTGCTGTTGCAAATCTTGTCGGGCGATCAATCAAAAACCTTCGCCTCGTTTTTGAAAGACCTGGTAAGTAATAAAAAGGTTGATCTGGCTTACTTTATGGAAACCAACTTTAACAGGCAACTATCCATAGCCGATATGGCCAAACTCACCGGCAGGAGTGTAAGCGCGTTTAAAAAAGAGTTTACCGATCGTTTTAATACCACGCCCGTAAAATGGCAGTTTAACCGCCGGCTGGAGTATGCCGAGTACCAGTTAAAACACTCTAACGATCCGGTATCGCTGGTAGCTTATAGCAGCGGGTTCGAAAATATTTCGCATTTTTCAAAAGTTTATAAGCAAAAATTCGGCGCTTCACCTAAAAGTGCGCGTAACGAACTGGTGTAGTGTCATCCATAAATTTGACGGATAGTTTTTAGCCCAAAGTCTTAAGTTCTAAGTCAAAAAAATAACTTCAGACTTACGACTTAGTACTTTAGACTTAACCGGCCTTATAAAAACAAACAAATAAAGCCTCACAGCAAAATTACGGCCCTTACAAAGCCGCAATTTTGAGGTATGAAAACATTACAGAACACCAACCCTGCATTAATACTTGTTGATATACAGCGGGGTTTTGATAATATCCCTTACTGGGGCGGCCAGCGCAATAACCCGGATGCCGAAGTTAATGCCCGTAAACTGCTTGATTACTGGCGGGCAAATAGCCTGCCGCTATTCCACATCCAGCATTGCTCGGTTAACCCCAACTCGCTGCTGGCCGAAGGTAACCCCGGCAATGCGCACAAAGAGATTGTGAAACCTTTGCCCGGCGAGACGGTGATCAAAAAATCGGTAAACAGCTCCTTTATCGGCACCAATCTGCAGCAACAGCTGGATGCTGCGGGCATCGATACCATGGTTATAGTTGGGCTTACCACCGAGCATTGCGTATCTACCACGGCCCGTATGGCCGGCAATTTTGGCTACCACACCTTTGTAGTGGCCGATGCTACCGCCGCCTTTGCCAAAAGCGGTATAAAAGGCGAACACTACGACGCCGAAACCATCCATTTAACCGCACTGGCACAAATTAACAACGAATTTGCCACCGTTTTAAATACCGACGAAGTACTCCAGGCTTTTAAAAAAAACGATGACTTTCTTTAGCAATTTAATCAGGAAACTAATGGCGCCGTACTTGCAGGTTTCGCAGGTGCTGTCGGTGATGAAGTGATTGTTAGGATGGCTAAAATAGGGGCAGCGCTGTCTCTGTCTTGATTCTTGACTCTAATCTCTTGATTCAGCCTGATAACACCGACCACAGGCAAAATCGAACAGCGGAGTACTATGGACAATTGGACAGTATTTTGCCTCATTCACCCGTTGCTAGTTATCCTTGCCTTCTGTTTTTAGCTGCTTAATCGGACATTACATTAAAGTATAAACTCAATCCTACTTTTATCGGGATAAACGCCATAAATATCCTTAGTATTGCTTCGAACTAACTTATTTGTAAAAAATTTTAAACTTAGTTCATAAACATTGCCTTGAGCACTATAATATAGACATCCATTTAATAAATACATTTGATTTCCACTAACATCATTCTCAGCTTTAAAAACATAAACAACCTTGTTCTTTCTTTTTTTTACGTCAAATTCATTTAGCTTCCCATCGTATGAATAATAATAAACTTTATGGGCATAAACAACAGGGTTAAAATTCTCCTCAAATTTAGCTTGTTCTTCATATAAAACAGACCCGTTTTTTGGATCTATCAACGTGATCTGTCCTTCTTTATAAAATTTATTTCTTCCCCAGAATAATACACCATCTACGTACTTTATATTGCCGCTACTAAAATCTACCGTTTTTTGCCATAAATTTTCACCATCCTCAATATTGTAAGCAGATAGGTTTTTACATTGCCAGTCGCAAACATAGAATGCTTTTTTATCAAATGTCATCCTATAGGGTGATAAATCGGGAATGGTACATCCGCTGCCATATTTATATCTCAACTCAAATTTTATTTTCCCTGACTTTGGATCAATACCAATTAAACCATAACTTTTTGAATTAGCAATAATTGAATTATCAATCATATGAAACTCACTGCATCTACCACCTAAAGGGGTATTCCAAATAGTTTTAGACGTAACTATATCAACACATGTAAAAATAGAATCAGCTATTGGAAAGTAAAGTTTGTTTTCGATTAAAACAGGTTGTGCATAACAGGTGCTGATAATTTTTTTAGTAAATACTATTTTTTTCAATTTTAAATTTTCAACAACAATCTCGTTTGACCAGGTTGAATATGTTAACAGGGGACCTGATATAGTTAATGAGCTGGAAATTATATTTCTATTTTTATCACTCATTTTTTGGTTTTTAAGACCACATCCTGCCATAAAAAGCAGTATCAATATTAATGATTTCATATCTATTGTCCCGGAAATCTTATGCCGCTATTCCCAACATGGGTACTTTTACGAAAACTCATGTAGCTATCCGCTACCGATCCATACTTCTTATAAAAAGCAACAACAGCATTCATTCCGTGATCATATCTTTGTTTCCAATTCATTATGTTATTCTCCTTAAAACTTAATTCTTCTCGCTGCTTCCTCTGGCTTGTGGGCCAGCATGCTAAGTATACACCATGCCTTTAGGACAATCAACAATGTCTGTTGTCTCCTTAATGCATTTGTATTGCTCCTTACTCCGTTTAAAAATACAAAATCCCGGATGAAACGTGCATCCGGGATTTGCATATTCATTACTTAGCATGGCGTTCAGCCTGATAACACCGACCACAGGCTGAACGCCGGTTCGGCTTTTACCTCCCTACTCGCTCCTCAAAGTCTTCACCGGGTTGGCCAGCGCTGCTTTGATGGATTGAAAACTAATGGTAACAAAAGCGATAACGATGGCGATAAACGCCGCCAATACAAAAACTGTCCAATGGATGGGGATGCGGTAGGCAAAACCATTGAGCCAGTTGCTCATGGCATACCAGGCCAGCGGGAAGGCTACTACGATGGCAATAAGTACCAGTTTGATGAAATCTTTAGCCAGCAGACTTACTACGCCGGCAACCGATGCGCCTAATACCTTGCGTACACCAATTTCGCGGGTGCGCACCTGGGCGGTGTACGTTGCAAGGCCCAGCAAACCCAGGCAGGAGATTAGTATGGCCATGCCGGCAAAGTAGTTAAACAGTGTGCCCTCGCGCTGTTCGCCCTGGTAAAGGTCGTTGAAAATCTCGTCCAGGAAGTTATAGCTAAAAGGGAACTCGCCGTTGTATTGTTTAAACTGGTCGCCCGCCGCGGCTATAGCTGCAGCGGCGTTTTTGGTGTTGGTTTTTATGTATAGGGTTTGGTAAACGGCGGGTCTGTAAAAAAAGATGGCCGGTGCAATTTTTTCGCGCATGCTGGCAAAATGGAAATCTTTAATTACGCCAATAATGGTGCCGTTGGTCCTTTGAAAGCGGAAGCGCTTGCCGATCGGGTTTTTAAGGCCTATCTCTTTTACGGCGGCCTCGTTAAGGATAAAATGGGTGGAGTCGGCCACTGCTCCGCTGAAGCTGCTGCCCTGCTGCATTTTAAGCTTAAAAAACGAGATGAAATCTTTATCTATCCCCATAGGATGTAGGATAAAGGTTTGGCCCGGAGCCTTGCCATCCCAGGAGTTGTCGCCCGAGATGCCGCCGCTGTTGATAATGTTGCCGGTTGCACGGGTTACATCTTCTACACCGGGCTGCTTTAAAAGTTCGGCACGTACGGCATCGTAATGTTTTGATGCATCGCGCATCCAAACACCAAAAACATGGCTTTTATCGTATCCCAGATTTTTTGATTGGATGTATTTTAGTTGCCGCGTAATAACCAGCGTGCTCACAATAAGCACTACCGAAAACGTAAACTGCACCACCACGAGTATTTTGCGGAAAAGGGCATCGCCAATGCTACCGCTTATTTTGCCCTTCAGGGCTTTCAACGGCTCGAAAGACGATAGCAGCATGGCCGGGTAAATACTTGATAGGGCCAGGGTTGCTACCACTGTTATACTTATGATGAGCCAGATATGCGGATCGAGCAGGTTAAATACCAACTGCTTGCCGGCCAGCTGGTTAAATACCGGCATCAGCAGGTATATGGTAAACAAGGCAAATACCGTAGCTATAAGGAACAGCAATCCCGTCTCGGCCAGGAATTGCATAAACAGCTGTATTTTGCCAGCCCCTATAATTTTGCGCATGCTGATCTCTTTGGCACGCAATAGCGCGCGGGCGGTAGAAAGGTTTACATAATTGATGCAGGCTATCAGTAAAATAACCAAGGCTATAATAATAAAAATGCGTACCGTTTGGATGCCATGATCGGTTAAGTCGGCGTTGTACAAGTGCATTTTATTGATGGGCAGCAACAGGTAGTCGGCATCGGTATCCTCGGCGCGGTGTTTAATGTGGATTTTGAACAAATCGGCCGAGAGCTTTTTTAACGATGCGCTGGGCTTTAATTTAAAATAGGTTTGATAAGAATAATTATTAAAATCGGTGTTAGCATCCTGCTTACCATGTTCCAATATATATTTAATGTGGTAACTCATGGGCATAATCATATCATAATTGATGCTGGAGTTAAGCGGAAAATCGTTAATAACCCCGCTCACGGTAAAGTTTTCCTTGCCTTCTGCTACAATCACTTTGCCCAGGGCACTCTCGTTACCAAAATATTTTTGAGCCGTTTTTTTGGTGATGACAACCGAGTTATCATTCAAAAAAGGCTTAGCGGTATTGCCCTCAATCAGCGGGAAATCGAAGATGCTAAACAGCGAAGGATCGGCAAAGCCTACGTTTTGTTCGCCAAAAACTTTTTCCTTGTATTTATATAACGAGTAGAACCAGTTGGGGATAAGGCGAACCTGGTCCTGCACGTCGGTAAGTTCCTGTTTAGCCAATGGGCCGATAGGCGCTACAGTGGTTTGCCAGATTTGTTTACTGGCGCCGGTACCGCCAAAAAGTTCTACGCGGTAAATGTTGTCGGCGTTTTTATGGAAGCTATCAAAACTTAGTTCGTCCTGTACCCAAAGCAATATCAAAATGCCAATGGCCAGCCCGGCAGTAAGGCCGGCAATATTGATTAACGAATAGAACTTGTTGCGAAACAAATTTCGCCAGGCGGTTTTAAAGTAATTTTTAAGCATAGCCACAATGTAATTGAAGTTGTAAAGCAGTAAAATCATGCCGTTTTTATAACTTGCTGAATAGTAGTTGTTTGTGTGTGTTTAATTTCGGCCTAAACGTTCATAAGCGTACAGCTGCGTACGCTTATGAAACAAAGTGGCGCGTCAGGTAGCTCCACAATACACTTATTGATACTCTTAAAAAGAGTACAACCCGTAGGGTTACTCTTTATTGAAATAAGTTAACATTAAAAAAATCCAACTTATTGTTTACTGCGTTTATATAATAAATAATAAACCATAACCAATGAGTGCCTTAGCAAACCACAGCGTAAAAACCATAGCCCAAAATATCCGTAATACCAGGATACAGTTGGCTTACTCGCAGGAATATCTTGCTGCCAAGTTGAATGTATCGCAAAATACCTATAGCAAAATTGAATTGGGCTATGTTAAACTGACCTTAGAAAGGTTTTTTAAGATTTGCCGCGTATTGGAGATCGATCCGGTCGACATTATTAATGCTGATGGCGTGGCAGCGTAAGCTGTTATCCTTGTCATCCATAACAGTGGGTTAGGTCGTGAAAAAGTCTGCCGTCTTATATCTGGAATACCGAAAGCCCGGGGCTTGGGTAGTGCAAAGTCTAATTCATCTCCCTTACAATCCCCGCCTTATAAAAACTTGGCGTTGTACCGGCAATTTTACGGAATGCCCGGCTGAAATAATGCTGGTTGTTAAATCCGGCTTTAAAACAGGCATCGGCAATACTGCAATAAGGATTATGCAATAGCTGTTTAGCAAACTGTATCCGCTCCTTAATAATATAATCAACCGGCGAAATTCCCATTTCGTGTTTAAATGCCCTGAAAAAACTGGCCTTGCTCATGTAGGCCATCTGGCTCAGGGCATCAATGTTCAACTTTTCGGTAAGGTGGTTTTTAATGTATTGTAAAATATAAGCAAAACGGTTTCCTGTTGATAATTGCTGCATATTATCTTGTACAATATGCAGATTTTGCATTTGCATAATTCTAATTAACAACTCCTTTAGCGTTAAATTGGCCAGTACGTCTTTGGTTAACACATCGCCTGTACTTATGCTGATGAGCTTATTAATTAGCTGGGCCAGTTCATGATTGTTAAAAAAGTGAAATTGCTGGTAGTTAAGCTTCCAAACGTCATCGGCACGGGGATAATTCTCGTTCAAAAAATCAAGCGTGCTTTTTATTTCGTGGTGATTAATGGCCAGGGCTGTGCATTGCGAAGGGTTAAGTTCGGATGCCTCGGGAAAATCAATAGTCATGGTAACATTTGGCGGAACTATCACCGTTTCGCCAGGCAGGTAATCAAAACCTGGCTTATCAAAAAGGTGCATCACTTTTTTACCACGCAGCATGCTGGTAATTACCAGGTCATCAAAAGTAAGCGGAACCAGTTCACTGCGCTGATAAGTTTCGTAAATATTTAGTTCGCAGTGGTTTAATGTATATGCACGGCGATTTTCTACCAGCGTGTGCAACTCACGTTTACCACTGAGGGCAAACGGAGATACCAGGTTTCTCTCGTTCATAATTGGTTTATTATTAAATAAAATTAGACATACTAATCCGTAGTTTATAATTCATTTTAAAATTGAAATTATAATGCACCCAATTGAGAGTATAGTGCAAATGCCCGATGCAGGCCACCGCTAACTTAGCTTAACCAATTAAAAAATAAAACCATCATGAGTTTAGCCCAAAGACCATCCTTTAAGGATAAGTACGACAATTTTATTGGCGGTAAATTTGTTCCGCCCGTTAAAGGCGAGTATTTTGATAATATTTCGCCCATTGATGGCAAGGTTTTTACCAAAGCCGCCCGATCAACCAAAGAAGATATCGAGGCAGCTGTTGATGCCGCTACAGAGGCATTTAAAACCTGGAGTAAAACCGCGGCAACTACCCGCAGCAACTTATTACTTAAAATTGCGCAGATAATTGAAGATAACCTAAGCTACCTGGCTACGGTAGAAACCATCGATAACGGTAAAGCAATCCGTGAAACCATGGCTGCCGATTTGCCGCTATGTGTTGACCACTTCCGTTATTTTGCTGGTGCCATCCGCGCCGAGGAAAGCAGCATATCTGAGCATGACGAGTTTACGGTAAGTATTAACCTGCAGGAGCCCCTTGGCGTAGTGGGCCAGATTATTCCATGGAACTTCCCCTTACTAATGGCCACATGGAAAATAGCGCCCGCTTTAGCAGCCGGTTGTTGTGTGGTGGTAAAGCCCGCCGAGCAAACCCCAACCAGTATTATGGTGCTAATGGAACTCATTGGCGATGTTTTGCCTCCGGGTGTTTTAAACATTGTCACCGGTTTTGGCCCCGAAGCCGGCAAGCCATTGGCTACTAACCCGCGTATCAGCAAAGTTGCCTTCACCGGCGAAACCACAACCGGCAGGTTGATTATGCAATACGCCTCAGAAAATTTAATTCCCGTCACCATGGAACTGGGCGGTAAATCGCCAAATATTTTCTTTGAGTCTGTTGGCGATGCCGACGACGAGTTTTTTGACAAAGCTGTAGAAGGTGCTGTCCTTTTTGCGTTAAACCAGGGCGAAGTTTGTACGTGCCCCTCGCGTATGCTGGTGCACGAGAATATTTATGATAAGTTTATAGAACGTGTAATTGCCCGCACAAATGCCATCATTATGGGCAATCCTTTAGATTCAACTACGATGATGGGGGCACAGGCATCTAATGATCAATATGAAAAAATTCTGAGTTACCTGGATATTGGTAAAAAAGAAGGAGCACAGGTACTGGCCGGCGGCGACGCCCAAAAGCTTCCTGACGAGTTGGGTGGGGGCTATTACATACAGCCAACCATCTTTAAAGGCCACAATAAGATGCGCATTTTCCAGGAAGAAATTTTTGGCCCGGTGGTATCGGTTACTACCTTTAAAACTACCGAAGAGGCTATTGAAATTGCCAATGATACCCTTTACGGCCTTGGCGCGGGCGTGTGGACACGCGATGCCCATGAAATTTACCAGGTGCCCCGTGCTATACAGGCCGGCCGGGTTTGGGTTAATAATTATCACGCTTACCCTGCACATGCGCCCTTTGGCGGTTACAAAAAATCGGGCTTTGGCCGCGAAAATCATAAAATGATGCTGAACTACTACAGGCAAACCAAAAATATGCTGATCTCCTATAATAAGAACAAACTGGGCTTCTTTTAGCCCAGTAATGTTAAAGGCGACCGCAAAATGTTTGGGATTTTGCGGCGCCTTTTATTTTGTAAATTGATTTGCCATGACCAAAAGAGTATCCGTTACCCCCGAAGCCGAAAAAGTAATAGCTGAGTTAAAAAACCGGTTTGGCGAATTGATGTTTCACCAAAGTGGCGGCTGCTGCGATGGCTCATCGCCCATGTGTTTTGAAAAGGGCGACTTTAAAATTGGAAGCAGTGATGTGAAAATAGGAGAAGTTGCAGGCTGCGAATTTTTCATGAGTATTGATCAGTTTGAATACTGGAAACATACGCATCTTACGTTGGATGTTACCCCTGGCCGGGGCAGTAGCTTTTCTATCGAAATTCCTATGGGCATTAGGTTCATTATCCGCTCCAGGCTGTTTACAGATGAGGAACTGGGCGATTTGGAACAGGTTGAATATTTTGAATCCTGATCCGGCGTTTTACCTGCCCTCCTCTTATGGTATTGTCTGTTACTTTTAATTGATAAGCGGCACCGGTGCCTTTACTATTTTAGCATATTTTTCATCCAGCGCGGTAACCGGCACGGTGATACTTAGCGCATTAATGGCAAAATAATTTACAGATACATAATCATACCCCTTAAACGGTCCGTAATGATCGCCTCCAGAATCTTTCAGGATAAAGAATAATTTGCCGGCTTTACTTTTGGCGATACCTACAATGTGAATGAGGTGATCGTCCTGCGTTATTAGGGTTTCAAATAATTGTTGTCTTAGCGGTGCAGTATAAGCCATCTCAGCTGTATCGGCGTTGCCCACCCGATAAAAGCGTTTGTCTTCAAACAACGCATAGCCTGCTTTGCCGCAGTTCCAGCCGTTGTTACTTACATCCATATCAACTACCAGCGACTGCCCTTTTTCAATGGTGGTTTTGGCAATGGCTATCAACTCATCCAACGGCACATTCAGGTAATTTTCGCGCAGCAAAAAGTTGTCGGGAATTTCCAGCGGAAAGTTCTCGTAAAAAGGGTGGTGCGTAAACGACGTAATTGTAGCATATTGCTGCCTGTTGAACTTTAAAACCTCTTTTGCAAAACTAAGCGGGGTGTATTCTTTGCCCTCCCAGGTAAATTTAGCCGGCGGTGTACCCACAATATCATCATGTTTTTTAATAAAACCTGCCAGCCAGTTGGCATCGATGGGCTTCGTTTTAAGTACCGAATCCAGGTAGCTTTTAAGGATCTCGTCGGTTTGTTTGTTGCTTTTGTCTGAAAATTCGACACCTTTTTTACGTGCGTAAAACTCGTTGGGGATAGCGCCGTATTTTTCAATCCCGTACATGGCATCATGCGCCAGCCCGCCGGCCTCAAATAAACTTGTGCCGTTTGACAGGATATAACGTTTTGCCTTTTCAATAAACAGGTTGCGCGATGTATATAGTTCCGAAATATCGATATCTTTTTTATCATTAGCTATCTCTGCCGATTCAACAAGCGACGTTGTTGAAAACGACCAGCAGGTATTGGTGCCGCCCTGGTATTTTACGGATCCTGCGGCAATTTTTTTAATGGTTACCGGCTGCTGCGCATAAGCACAACCAAAAGCAGCGGCAAATAGCAGGGACAGGAAATGTTTTCTCATCTTAAATAATGGGGTAAACTACTAAAATAGGAATAAATTTTGATTGGGCGAATGGCACCGGCCGATAATAACAATCCCCTGGCATCCTTTTTAAATACCTGTTTGATCGGTTTGCGATAGGGGGAATTTATTTTAACTAACAGCGGGTGCCGGCAGGGTAAAATAAAAGCAGGTGCCGTTTGCCGATTCGTCATCATCTACGCCAATAAGGCCACCATGCCTCAGGATGATTTCGGCGCTTAAAAATAAGCCGATGCCAAACCCGGGTATGTTTTGTGGCGTTGATGTTGCCCGGTAAAATTTTTGAAACACCTTGTGGTGCTCGCTTTTGGGCAGGCCTATGCCAAAATCTTTAACCTGTACTTTGGCTTCGGTCTCGTTTGCCCCTATATATACAACTATATTGGTACAATCGGGCGAGTATTTAACAGCGTTATTTACCAAATTTGTTAAAACCTGGCCAATACGGTACCTATCGGCAAATACCAGGTTTTTATTATTTGTGGCAGCCACCCGAATATTGTATTCGGGATTTATCAGCATAGCGTTGGCCGCAATTTCTTCGCCAAGGGCGTTTAAATCAAATGAATCTTTAGCCAACCTGATCTGGTTGGATAGGTTGGCCGGATCGGCCATTTCATTGAGCAACCTGGTAATCCTTTCTACCGAGCCAAGGGCCCGTTTGGCCACCTGGGTAATTTTTTCATCGCCAATGCCGGCAATAAACCTATCTAATAATTGCAAATAGCCTTTAACTGCCGATAACGGTGTTTTAAGTTCGTGCGTGGTTACATTAAAAAGCTCATCTCTTAAAAGTTCCAGGTCTTTCTTCTCCGTGATATCAACCATGGTGCCTATGATGTGTGAGGGGGCTGCCGCATCAAATAGCACTGTCCCCTTTGCATCAATCCAATGAATGGTATTATCAGGATGCCTTACCCGGTATTGCAGGCTGTAAACCCCCGCGGCAGATTGAATAGCCTCAATAATTGCTTCGGGCATTAGCGGCCTGTCATCGGGCAGGATACAGTTCAATAACTTATCATAATCCAATGTATCGTTTTCGCCGATGCCGATGTTGGTTTTACATTTAGAGGTGCAGTTGAGGGTGTAACTGGCCAGGTCAAGTTCCCAAAAACCTAATTGAACCTGGTCGAGCGCTATTTTCAGATGCTCCTGGGTTACCTTGATAGACGGCTCTTTGTAGGCTAACATTGACGACATAATGGTTACTTTGATAATTGGATAAGGCTAACAAGTTAAGCAATAGCTTTTGTATTTAATGTAATTTGTTTAAGCGCCTGCATTTAAGGGCAGGGTAAAGCAAAAGCGACTGCCTTTATCCGGTTCGCTTTCGATATTGAAAGTACCGTTATGTTTTTTAATGATCTCGGCAGCAATATAAAGCCCCAAACCTATACCCTGGTAAAGCATTGCCGTTTTGCTTACCCGGTAAAATCGCTGAAACAGCTGATCTATATCTTCTTTGGCTATTCCAATACCAAAATCTTCCACAATTACCATAACTCTGTCTCCTGATATTTCGGCTTTAACCAGTATTTTATCAGCTTCAGGTGAGTATTTGATGGCATTATTTAGCAGGTTTACCATTACCTGTTCTATCCTGAACTGGTCGCCAAGGTATTTTATGCTGACTGAGTTTTCCAGCACAATCCGGTGCCTGTCTGATGTTAGCTGAACATTAGCAATGCTGTGGGTAAGGGCATCGGTAAAATTAAATTCGGCGATGTTTAAATCTATCAATCCGGCATTTATCCGGGTAACGTCAAGCAAATCTTCAATTAACCGCTCCAGGCGTTTAATGCTGTGGTTGGCATTTAAAATGAAAGAATAGGTTTTGCCGGCCTTATCGGCTGTTTTTTCCAGCAACTGGTTAATCGCTTTGATATTGGTTAGCGGGGTTTTAAACTCATGGCTTACCATGTTAAAAAATTCATCTTTTTTGGCCTCGGCGGCGGCGCGTCGTTCTTTTTCCTGCTTTTGTACCTGTATTTCCCTGTTGGCAATAATTAACTCGGCGGCGCGCTTGCCTTTTTCTTCGTCCTGAAAGTCGAGTTCTTTAAGTGCGGCCAGTAATTCTGCAGCGCGTTTTTCCTTTTCTTCATCCTGTAAATCAAGTTCAATATTGGCAATAATCAATTCGGCTGCACGCTTGCCTTTTTCTTTATTTTGATAAACAAGTTCTTTGTTGGCTATAATTAGTTCATTTGCCCGTTTTTCTTTTTCCAGGTTCTGATAAATAAGCTCTTCGTTGGCTATAATTAATTCGTTGGCCCGTTTTTCTTTCTCCAGGTTTTGATAAATGAGTTCGGTATTGGCTATAATTAATTCGGCCGCCCGTTTTTCTTTCTCCTGATTTTGAAAAATCAGTTCGGTATTAGCCAATATCAGTTCGGCGGCCCGTTTCTCTTTTTCCTTGTTCTGAAAACTGAGTTGGGCATAAGCAATCACCAGTTCGGCAGCCCGTTTTTCTTTTTCTTCGTTCTGAAAATCAAGCTCCTTGTTGGCAATTAGCAACTCTTCGGCGCGCTTCCTTTTTTCAATGTTCTGAAAATCAAGTTCAATATTGGCTATAATCAGTTCGGCAGCCCGTTTTCTTTTTTCTTCGTTTTGAAAATCAAGCTCGATGTTGGCAATAGTTAGTTCGGCTACAACTTTTCCTTTCGCCGTGTTTTGCAGCTCAAGTTCAATGAGGGCCAGGTTTAAATCGGCGGCGAGTTTTTCGTTTTCCTGGTGCTGGATTAACAATTCCTTGTTGGCAACAATTAATTGTTCCGATAGCTTCTTTATTTCCATATCACGGGCCGACAGTGCCATTGTTTTAATGAGATACCATCGCCGTCCGGACAGGTAGATGTTTGTAAAATGCAGTAAGCTGTTTTTGAGTTGCTAAGCTTAAAAAAACCGGATGAATACAATAGTACGGATAAAAGCCCTAATTGTTTGAGGATAATATTAAGAAATTAACTTAAAACAGAAACCGCCATTATAAAATACTTAGCTAAGACGTACTGTCTGGTGCCCGCTCCGGGTTTAACACATTATTTAAATATCGTTCGCTAATAATAACATAACAATTTGATAAAACAGCGTATGCCGACTACCTACTTAGCTGCGCTATATTTGCGGCTAAATTTAATCGCTGTATTGTTTATTAAAGATTTGACGGCCGACTGGTTTGTATCGTTTTCTGCGGAGAACAGATGAGAAGATGAATACGGCACCGGTTATACATCAATGTAAATCCTGATAGCCATATCAAGGCAATTATAAGCTTTTGCAGAATTTGCCCGGGTGCATGAAGCTTTTACCTTTGTCAACTATAACAAAGCAAGTGTAAGGGTTACCGGCGGTTAGGTGTAATGGTCACGAGCCATAACAGTGATTTTATGATGAAGCGGAGTTAAAAAGAGCGTAAGGATTGTTAAAAGATAAAATAGAATAACATGATAAGAATGGTTGTTTTTGATATGGCTGGTACTACCGTTGACGAGGATAACGTGGTATATAAAACGCTTCGGACAGCGATAAACCAGGCCGGTTATAACTTTAGCCTTGATGAGGTATTAGCGCAGGGCGCAGGTAAAGAAAAACGGCAGGCCATAAAAAGTATTTTGCAGGTTTATACAGACACAGAAGACCATAGCCTTACCGATAGCATTTATGCGAATTTTATAGCTCAACTGGCTGATGCTTATGCTGCTTTAAATGTACTGCCGCAGCCCAATGCCACAGATTTATTTGGCGCGTTAAGCGAAAAAAATATCCTGGTAGTTTTAAACACAGGTTACAACCGCAAAACCGCTCAATCATTGGTTGCCAAATTAGGATGGGAAGAAGGTGTGGAATTTGACTTGCTGGTTACCGCCGACGATGTTGACAAAAACCGTCCTAATCCGGACATGATTTGGTTTGCTATGAAACATTTCGGGATTACTGATGGCCGGGAAGTAGCAAAAGTTGGCGATTCGATCATCGATATCGAAGAAGGCCGCAACGCAGGCTGCTTACTAAATGTTGGCATTACTACGGGTGCGCATACCTTACAACAATTGCAATCGGCCAATCCGGAAGGCATCATTGATAATTTGCTGGAGTTACTGCCCCTGGTTGATGCAGTTAAGTAAACGGTGAAAACGAATAATTCATATATAGCATAGTGGCGAAGCAATCTGCGTTCACGTTTTGCCACTAAATCCATCTACACCAAACTAAATAACCATCCTGGCTGTTGCTTCATCAACATGAAAAAACTAATTGTTTTTGACCTGGATGGAACTCTTGCCGAAAGTAAGGCCGCGATAGATGCCGAAATGGCCAAATTATTTTCGGCACTCCTGGATGTGGCCAAAGTTGCCATTATATCTGGCGGCGACTGGCCCCAGTTTGAAAAGCAGGTAATTGCCCACCTGCCTAAAGGTACAAAGCTGGCAAAACTTTCAATTCTGCCTACCTGTGGTACCAAATTTTATCAATATAAGCCCGCTGGCTGGAAAAAGATATATTCGGAGGATTTTACTGCCGACGAAAAGAAAAAGATCGTCAGTTCGCTGAACGAAGCTGTTGAAAAATCCGGTTTTAAAGCCGAAAAAATTTGGGGCGAACAGGTAGAGGACCGCGACAGCCAGATCACTTTTTCGGCCCTGGGCCAAAAAGCTCCGCTCGAACCTAAAAAAGCCTGGGACCCCGATTTTAAAAAGCGCAAAAAAATTAAGACTATACTTGATAAGCTGATCCCGGATTTTGCCGTGAACCTGGGTGGCGCTACCTCTATTGATATTACCAAACCCGGAATAGATAAAGCCTACGGGATGCACAAGCTGCACAATATACTCAAGATACCTATTAGCCAAATGCTGTTTATGGGCGATGCCTTGTTTGATGGCGGTAACGATTACCCGGCCCGCACTACCGGCGCCGATTGCATACAGGTGCGCGATCCGGAGGAAACAAAAAGGGTGATTGAGGGGGTGGTGGCCTGTTTGAAAAAATAGGATCACAAGTTTAATTCAACAGCTATTTTGATCAACTGGCAATTTTTGCAGATTTGATATGCCCGGACATTCTGCACTTTTCAACAAAGTAATTTGAGCTTTACAACAAAATGTAGCCCCGGTGTTCTCCCGATATTTGTATTAACAAACAAATAAAAAGAGACATGGAAAAAATATGGTTTATAACAGGCAGCTCCCGCGGATTGGGACGCAGCCTTACAGCAGCAGTATTAGCCAAAGGCGATAAAGTAGCCGCTACAGCCCGCAACCCCGAACAACTTCAGGATTTTATAGATAAATACCCAGGCCAGGTACTGCCCATTCAACTGGATGTAACAAGCCAGCAACAGATAAACGCGGCTATTGAAAGTACGATAAAGCATTTTGGCCGCATAGATGTATTGGTAAACAATGCAGGCTTCGGTATTACCGGTGCTGCCGAAGCTTATACCGATGAGCAGGTGCACAGCCAGCTGGATACCAACCTGTGGGCGCCTATAGCAATTACCCGCGCGGCGTTGCCTCATATGCGTAAACAACGGTCGGGGCATATTTTGCAAATAAGCTCCATTGGCGGCAGGGTAGGCAGCGGTGGTGTAAGCATTTACCAGGCAGCAAAGTTTGGCTTGAGCGGCTTTAGCGAAGGCCTTGCACAGGAAGTGGCCCCATTGGGTATCAAAGTAATTGTGATTGAACCGGGTGGTTTCCGCACAGATTGGGCCGGCGACTCGATGACCTACGCAAAATCAATTGAAGGGTATGAGGCTACAGTTGAAAAAAGGGCTGCCTTTTTCAAGAGTGGCAATTTTAAACCGGTTGGCGACCCTGATAAGGCAGCAAAAGTAATGCTTGAAATTGTTGATCATCCGCAGCCGCCATTGCATTTAATATTGGGCAGCGAAGGCCTGGCTATTGTAAAAGCATCCGACACCGCAAAAATGGCCGAGCTTGACAAATGGGCCCCATTAAGTATTTCAACCGATCATGATGAATCGGAGAACTTCTTTGAATCAGAACAAGGAAAAGCATACCTCACGCTCAAAAAATAAGGATCACGAATAATAGCTGCGCAGGTTTATTTTACAGGCGCAGCTATTATTGTAAATTTGAATGATATGCTTAAACAGGATAAGGAACCCATTTTACAGCAAATAAAGCACTCCTGCTACATTGCCAGAAGCAGGGAGGGCGAACAGTTTGTGCCCGAGCATGTTTTTAGCTACCAGATAGCCGGCTCTATCCAGATAACCGACGGAGAGCATACTTATCATGTTAAAGAGGGGGATTTTAGGTTAAGCAAGCGCAATCATCTTATCAAATTTATAAAGTCGCCGCCACCCAATGGCGAGTACAGGGCTTTATCCATCTATCTCGACCAGCAAACCTTGCGTAATTTTAGTATGGAATACGGCCTGAAATCAGAAAAGCATGATACCGACGGCCCTTTTATTGCTTTAAAGCCCAACGCTTTGTATAAAAGCTTTATGGAATCACTGCTGCCTTACCAGCAAAGCGGGCATACCATTAGCAACGAGTTACAACGGTTAAAACTGCGCGAAGCTATATTGATATTATTGCAAGGCAATCCCGAACTTAAAGATGTGCTGTTTGATTTCAGCGAGCCTGGTAAAATAGACCTGGAAGGCTTTATGAACAAAAATTACCAGTTTAATGTAGAGCTAAAACGCTTTGCCTACTTAACAGGGCGTAGTTTGGCCACGTTTAAACGCGATTTTGAAAAAACGTTTCATACTACCCCCGGCAAATGGTTACAGCAGCGCAGGCTGCAACAAGCCCACTACCTGATTAAGCAGAAAAGGCAAGCCCCATCTGAGGTTTACCTCGAACTGGGTTTTGAAGACCTTTCGCACTTCTCGTTCGCGTTTAAAAAAGCATTTGGAGTAGCGCCTTCTAAGGTTTAAAATAAGCATTCGGCAGCCAAAGTAACCGGTGGGTAATCAATTTGTATTGAGTTGTTTAAATAAATAAAAAAACTAATTTTTAACGTAACCATTACGTTTAGGTTCACGTACAAAAAGATGTAAAAGGTTAGTTATTTATTGGTTTGAATTTTTGTTTAGAAACTCCCGGCTGCCAACCGGGAGTTTTTTTGTGTGATAGTAAATCACATTAAACGTTCATACCGCCTGATATCTCGATGCGTTGCGCATTTATCCAACGCGCATCCTCTGTGCACAAAAACGCTACTACGCCGCCAATATCATCGGGCACGCCAACACGGCCAAGGGCGGTTACACCGGCAATCATTTTGTTTACCTGCTCATTATCGCGTACCACGCCGCCGCCAAAATCAGTTTCAATGGCGCCAGGGGCCACGGTATTTACCGCTATGCCGCGGGCACCCAATTCTTTGGCCTGGTAACGGGTTAATACTTCAATAGCTCCCTTCATGGCTGCGTAAGCAGCATATCCAGGGTTACTGAAGCGGGCCAGCCCGCTTGATAGGTTAATAATGCGGCCGCCATCATTAATCAGGGGCAGCGCTTTTTGGGTTAAAAAGAAAACCCCTTTTAAGTGTACATTAACCAGCAAGTCAAAGTCTTCCTCATTGGTATCAGCAAAAGGGGCATGTATACCAATTCCGGCATTGTTAATCAAAAAATCAAAATTGGCGGTGTTAAACTTATCCGTTAAAACCGTTTTTAATTGATTGAAAAAGCTATCGAAGCTTTTAACATTTCCGGCATCTAATTGCAGGGCAGCGGCTTTAACGCCCAGGTTTTCGACCTCGGCTACTACGGCCTGTGCTTCATCTTGTTTGCTGTGATACGTAAGTATTACGTTGATGCCTTTTTTGGCCAGGGCAAAAGCCATGTTTTTACCCAAACCACGGCTGCCGCCGGTAATAAGGGCTATTTTATTTATTGGTTCCATTTGTGTGTTTTAATTTAACAGCACAAAGGTAACGCGCCAAGTTACGCCCGGTTTGCGCAATTCAATCCGATGTTTACCAATATCAAATCTTCGTCGTTCATTGGTTCACAGGTTCATTAGTTCATTGGTGTTGAGCGGCTAATTAGCGTGTTTGAAACTGTAGTGAGGTGTTTTATTTGGCGGTAATTTATATTCAATTATTCCGGTAATCAACCATGCAACCAATGGACTAATGAACCAGTGAACTAATGAACAAATTGCTACCTTTGTCAAATAATATGAAGTTTATTTATCAAACCTGGTGGAAGGTAGTAACCGTAATTGTGATTGTTTACACACTTATTGCGGGCTTATTACTTGGCGTGCCAACCATGCCCATCCTGCACGAAACTATCCGTAATACTTATTTCCACGTACCTATGTGGATGGCCATGTTTACCGTGTTTACCATATCGGTTTACTACAGTATCAAGTACCTGCAAACAGGTAAAGAGGAGTACGACCTGATAGCCGTAGAAAGCGCTAATACGGGCCTTTTCTTTTTTGTTATAGGGCTTATAACCGGCATGCTTTGGGCCAGGTACACCTGGGGCGCTTTCTGGAGCAACGATCCAAAGCAAAATAGCGCGGCTATAGCATTCCTGTTGTATTGTGCATATTCGGTATTGCGTAACTCTATTGATGAGGAACAAAAGCGGGCCAAAAT
The DNA here is from genome assembly GCF_051903035.1 of Mucilaginibacter sediminis. Taxonomy (NCBI): domain Bacteria; kingdom Pseudomonadati; phylum Bacteroidota; class Sphingobacteriia; order Sphingobacteriales; family Sphingobacteriaceae; genus Mucilaginibacter; species Mucilaginibacter sediminis. The sequence goes on along the minus strand of NZ_CP170602.1, from coordinate 2,909,966 downwards.
TTCGGCCATTTATAACATCTTCGCGTTCCCTATCATGATCGTACTCATTATGGTACTGCCCCGCATGACCGATTCATTGCACCCCGGCAACGGTGGTAACCCAGCTTTTGGCAAGCTGGATATGGATAACCGCATGCGTATGGTGCTGTACCCGGCTTTTATAGCCTGGAGCGCTATGGGTGTGTGGATAGCATCGGTACGGTACCGCATCCGTTTAATTGAATATAAAAAGAACCAAATAAATTAATGAAAAAGTTAACATTAATGTTAATGTTGTTGCTGAGCTTTGCTACAGCTTTTGCACAACAAAATGGTCCGGTTGAAATGGCCGATGTGTTGCGCAGTTCGGGGAAAATATACGTCGTAGTGTGTACTATCGTGATCGTTTTTTTAGGCTTGGCCATTTATCTGTTCTCTATCGACCGCAGGCTTAGAAAAATAGAAAAAAATCAATAATAAAAAAGATAGCCCTATTCCGTTTAAACACTGATTTTACTATGCATGCATAGTGTGTACCTGAAACACTAACTATAATATATTTGCAATATTGATAAAAATTGTACCAAATTTGCACACTTTTTTAAGAGTTTAATATTTATACAATAATTATGGATACCAATATTTTAGTTGCCGACCAGGAGACCCACTTTTTTGGCGACGTATGTAAAAACTTTGATTACGCAGCACAGTTTACTAAACACGACGCTGGTTTGCTCGATCAGATTAAGTCGTGTAACAGCGTTTACCGTTTCCGTTTCCCCATCCGCAGGGGCAATGGTTTCGAGGTAATTGATGCCTGGCGCGTTGAGCACTCGCACCACCAATCGCCAACCAAAGGCGGTATCCGCTACAGCGAAATGGTGAACGAGGATGAGGTAATGGCCCTTGCTGCCCTCATGACCTATAAGTGCGCTATCGTAAACGTACCCTTTGGTGGTGCCAAAGGCGGTATCAAAATAAATCCTAAAAACTACACTGTAAGCGAACTGGAAAACATTACCCGCCGCTATACTGTAGAACTCATCAAGAAAAACTTTATAGGCCCCAGCATTGACGTACCCGCACCGGATTACGGCAGCGGCGAACGCGAAATGAGCTGGATAGCCGATACCTATGCCACCATGAACCCCGGTCAACTGGATGCTATGGGCGCTGTTACCGGCAAACCCATTGCTTTGCATGGTATTGCAGGCAGGAGGGAAGCAACAGGCCGCGGTGTGGCTATCGCCGTTCGCGAGTGCGTTAGCTTTGGCGATGATATGCAAAAAATCGGCCTATTGCCAGGCTTATCGGGCAAAAGGATAATTGTGCAGGGTTTAGGTAACGTAGGCTACTACTCTGCAAAATTCCTGGCCGAGTTTGGTGCCATCATAGTTGGCCTTTGCGAATTTGAAGGCGCCATCTATAACGAAAACGGTCTCGACGTTGAAGCCGTTTTCCAGCACCGTAAAGCAAGCGGATCTATTTTAGGTTACGCAGGCGCGGCACAGGAATTTAAAAACACCATGGAAGGCCTGGAGCAGCCATGCGATATCCTGGTACCGGCGGCTTTAGAAAACCAGATAACCGAAAGCAACATCCGCAACATACAGGCAAAAATCATTGCTGAAGGCGCAAACGGCCCAACATCGCCCGAGGCCGAAGCTATATTTTATGCCAACGGCGGTATCATTATCCCGGATATGTATGCCAATGCGGGCGGTGTAACGGTATCGTACTTTGAGTGGTTAAAAAACCTGAGCCACGTAGCCTTTGGCCGCATGAACCGCAGGTTCGAGGAAAACTCAAACCTTAACCTGGTAAATATGGTAGAGGGTATTACCGGTACATCATTAACCCCGATGCAAAGGTCGACCATTATTAAAGGCGCATCTGAATTAGAGTTGGTAAACTCCGGTTTGGAAGATACCATGATCCGTTCGTACTACGAGATCAGGGAGATTTACAAAAACAACCCGGCAATTGATACCTTGCGCAGCGCTGCCATGGTAGGTGCAATTAATAAAATAGCGGTGAGTTACCAAAACTTAGGTATCTGGCCGTAAATATTTGGTCGTTGGTAATCAATGTTCTAAACTACCGTCATTGCGAGGAACGAAGCAATCCCAAACTACGTGGGACTTAGCATGTAGAGGATTGCTTCGTACCTCAATGACGGATGTTCGATATTGGTAATCATGTGCTTAAAAACACGTCATTACCTGTTTTTCTTAACTTAAACTTAATGACACTGTGCTAATGCCCTGTACAGTATGAATGTATTGCCCGGGCACAACAGGTATTGCCGTTCGCACACGTACTATGCTGTATCATATTCGTACGTTTTTATGGCGTTACTTTTTAATAAGTGATTGATTTTTAGGTGTTTAAAATGATGGCACAATGATGGTGAAATCAATAGGTAAAAACCATCGATATGCTTAAAAATTACTTGCTGGTTGCTTTTCGTAACCTCACTAAAAACAAAGCTTTTTCGTTTATCAATATTGTGGGGCTGGCCATTGGGATGGCTGCCTGCCTTTTAATTTTGCAGTATGTTACGTTTGAACTGAGTTTTGATAATTTTCAGGCGAAGAAAGACCGTATTTACCGCATTAACCAGGACCGCTTCAATAATGGCAAATTAAGTACCCGCTGGGCCGGCGGAGCTTTTGCACCGGGAACTGAGTTTAAAAACGATTTGCCCGAGATTGAAGATATGGTAAAATTATCGCCGGCCGGCGATATCCTGCTCAGTTATAAGGATCAGAAAATGACGGTTGCCAATAACTACTTTGTTGGCAATTCGTTTTTCAACATATTCTCGTATAAATTACTACGGGGCGATCCTAAAACCGCCCTGGCCGAGCCTAATACGGTAGTTATATCAAGCAGCGTGGCCAAAAAGCTGTTTCACAACCAGGATCCTGTTGGCCAGAATATTATCATTTATAACGATAAGGGCATGAAGGTTACAGGGGTAATGGAGGATATGCCCGAAAATACACACATGAGGCTCGATTTTTTACAGTCATGGGCTACGCTGTCAAAAATTTACGCGCCGGGTATTGATAACCAGTGGATGAATGATGGCTGTACTACCTATTTGCTGCTTAGGCCGGGTGTTAACCCTAAGGTCTTAGAGGCTAAATTTATTCCCATTGTAAAAAAGGCGTATGATAAATATAAAGGCTCGGGCGAAAGCGGTATTTATACCCTGCAGCCGGTAGGCAGCATTCACCTGTACTCCAACCTGATGTTTGAACTGCAGCCCAATGGCGATGGTAACTCTGTTTACCTGTTGTTGGGCATAGCCATATTTGTAATTATTATAGCGTGGATAAACTATATTAACCTGGCTACCGCCAAGGGGATAGGCCGGGCCAAAGAAGTTGGTGTACGTAAAACGTTAGGATCGGCAAAAAAGCAACTTATTGTACAGTTTATGCTGGAGGCCGGGTTGCTTAACCTACTGGCGCTGCTGCTGGCGGTTATATTGATAATTGTTTTTTTGCCCGTTTTTTCCAATATATCGGGCCTGCATGTCAGCTTTAGTTTGTTTTTAAACCCGGTATTCTGGATAACGGTAGGGAGTATATTGCTGGTGGGCGCGTTCTTTTCGGGCTTTTACCCGGCGATGGTGCTGTCATCTTTTAAGCCTGTTGAGGTGATGAAGGGTAAATTGTCGGCATCGCCGCGGGGTATAATTTTGCGCAAGGGGATGGTGGTTTTTCAGTTTGCAGCATCAATTTTCCTGCTGATTGGTTCGCTAACGGTATTCAGGCAAATTCAATATATGCAAAACCAAAGCCTGGGTATCAATATTGATCAAACCATTGTGGTTAAGCCGCCAATAGCCAAAATAGATTCGTTTTACCGCAATATGAAGGCGTTTAAAAACAACATCCTTACTAACCCGGCTATTAAAGGGATGACAGTATCGACCACGGTGCCGGGCGAGCCGGTGTCATGGAACGCGGGCGGCATTAAGCCCCACGGTGCCGATCAGTCGCAAGGCAAGCAATACCGTGTTATTGGGGGCGACCAGGAATACCTCACTTTTTACGATATGAAGCTTCTTGCGGGCCGCAGGTTTTCGCCCCAGTTTACTACCGATACGGCTTCGGTAGTGTTTAACGAAAAGGCCATTCACCAAATGGGTTTTGATAAGCCCGAACAGGCCATAGGTAAGCAAATTGATTTTTGGGGCAAAACCTATACTATTGTTGGTGTTGTTGAAAATTTTCATCAGCAATCACTACGGGATGATTACGACGCTTTGATTTTTAGGTGTATACCAGATTTGCGCAACCAGGTATCAATTAAAATAAGCACAGCCAACATACAGCAAACATTAGCTGGGTTGAAAACAGACTGGAAAACATATTTCCCCAATGATCAGTTTGATTATTTTTTCCTGGACGAGCATTTTAACAAGCAATACCAGGCCGATAAGCGTTTTGGCCAGGTGTTTGGCATATTTACATTCATAGCCATTTTTGTTGCCTGCCTTGGGTTATTTGGCCTGGTATCATACACCATTGTACAGCGTACCAAAGAGATAGGCATCAGGAAGGTACTTGGTGCCACCGTTAGTAATATTTTACAGTTGCTTTATAAAGATTTTGCCGTGTTGGTAGTTGTTGCTTTTGTTGTATCGGCACCGCTGGCCTGGTATGCCATTAACAAATGGCTGCAAACCTACTCGTTCCGGCTCAGTATCACTTGGCTGTTGTTTGTTATACCGTTTATAGTGGTGTTTATCATTGCTTTTGTTACAGTATCATTATTAACGGTAAAAGCCGCATTGATGAACCCGGTTAAGAGTTTGAAAACGGAGTAGTTTCTGTAAGGTTGCGAATTAAGCAAGGTGGCTATGGATGGTTTGCGGTGGCTATATTACAGAGTCCGCTTGTCCGAACATGGCGGGATGGATGCCGGGCGGACACTTTGCAGCGTAGCAATAGGGATGGAAATGGATACCGGCCTATGTGGCTAAGGCCTGTGCAGTATGAATGTACAGCCCGGGCCGCAGGCATTGCCATGGTTAGTATCAAGTAGTAAGAATCAAGTAGCAAGATGTGTTTGAACATGCAGAGAGAACGCCGACAAACACACCCCTGCCACTGCTCAATCTATCGCGCCCCCTCTCGAGAGGGGAATAAAGAAATCTTGCTACTTGATACTTACTACTTACTACTTACTACTTGATACTATTTTTAAACCACAAAGCCCCGGCTATTGCCAGGGCTGTTGTTAGTATAAATTAATGTTGGGAAAGGGAAATTAGAATTTACCTAATTCCTGAACAAGGTCGATCAGTTTGTTTGAGTAACCCCACTCGTTATCGTACCATGATACAACTTTAACAAAGTTATCATTAAGGCCGATACCTGCTTTTGCATCAAAAATTGATGTACGTGCATCGCCTTTGAAATCTTCAGATACCACTTCATCTTCAGTATAACCTAAAATTCCTTTTAATTCGCCTTCAGATGCTGCTTTCATAGCTGCTTTGATGGCTTCGTATGAAGCACCTTTTTTCAAACGTACGGTTAAGTCAACAACAGATACGTCGGCAACTGGTACACGTAATGACATACCGGTTAATTTACCTTTTAACTGAGGTAACACCAAACCAACTGCTTTAGCAGCGCCGGTTGATGAAGGGATGATGTTTTGGTAAGCACCACGGCCACCTCTCCAGTCTTTAGCACTTGGGCCATCAACAGTTTTTTGAGTAGCTGTAACGGCGTGTACGGTGGTCATTAAGCCTTCTTCGATACCAAAGTTATCATCCAATACTTTAGCAATAGGTGCTAAACAGTTGGTAGTACATGAAGCGTTTGATACAATGTTTTGATCGGCTTTCAATTCTTTATGGTTAACACCCATTACAAATGTAGGGGTATCATCTTTTGCCGGTGCGCTCATTACTACTTTTTTAGCACCTGCATCAATATGTTTTTGAGCGGTTTCCTGTGTTAAGAACAAGCCAGTTGATTCGATAACAACTTCAGCGCCTATTTCGCCCCATTTAAGGTTAGCAGGGTCTTTTTCGGCAGTAACGCGGATGGTTTTACCGTTTACAACCAAATGACCGCCTTCAACAGCAATAGTGCCTTTGAATGGTCCGTGAGTTGAATCGTATTTTAACATGTAAGCCATGTAATCTGGCTCAACCAGGTCATTAATACCAACAACTTCAATGTCGGATCTTTCAATTGCGGCCCTGAATGCCAGGCGGCCAATACGGCCGAAACCGTTAATTCCTATTTTCATGATTTTTTAATTTTTATTTGAATAGTAGGTTAATAAATTATTTATGGGTTCTTTTATAATGTTGGTTATCTGCAAATTGGCTTCGGCAGCGCTTTCATATAAAAGTTCCTGAAAATTGGCAGCAACCGTGCCCACAAAGTAGATAGGGGTATCGGGATGTTGCTTATGTAAAGGTACTAAATATGTGGAAATTAGGCTGCTAAATCCTTTTTTTATGACGTTTTGGAGATGATTGTCGGTGCGGTTTTCCAGGTAAAAATCGGCAAACGAACTGAGGAATAAAGCCGGTTGTTTTTGGCGGTAAACCTTCTCTAAAAGCGTTTTGCGGTCGGCGTCGTATTTATGGATAAACTTTTTGCGGATGTTTGGTGGCAGGGTTTGGTTCATAAACCCTTTAATAAGCTGCCTGCCCAACCAGTTGCTGCTGCCCTCGTCGGCCAGTATATAACCCAGGCCGTAGTTGTTGGGGGCCACTTTTTTACCATCGTAATAAGCGGCGTTTGAGCCGCTGCCGCAAATGCTTACAATACCGGGCGAGTTTTTACAGCAGGCAATAGCTGCCGCGGTAATGTCGTGCTCAACAGTTACCTTGCCAAATTTAAAAAATGCCGAGAGCGCGTTATATACCACCGCCTTACGTTCAACTGACGATGCCCCGGCACCAAAAAAGTAAATACGTTTTATCTCTTCGGCGTGGTGAATGAGGTTGATATTTTTATTGAGAAGTTGCAGAATGTGCTTTTCGTCGTTAAAGTAGGGATTGATGCCGTTGGTTTTAAAGGAAGCAATAGTTCTTCCTTTATCGGCCAGGCGCCAATGTGCAAAATACGAACCGCTATAAACTACTGCAATCATTAATTATTATATCGATAATATATCAACCATTTGTAAAAGGTCTGCTTCCAGCTTAAACTCATGGTGGTTAAGCGCTTCCTCCAAACTGGTTAGCACAATGTTATTGGCCTGCAAACCTACCATTTTTTGTGATTCTCCTGCTATCAAAGCGTTAACTGCTGCAAAGCCCAAACGACTGCCCAAAATTCTGTCGAAACTGGATGGGCTGCCCCCTCTTTGCAAGTGGCCTAATATAGTTACTTTAATGTCGTAGTTTTTAACTTCTTTTTGTACGGCTTTTGCCACGTCGTACACGCCGCCATTCTTGTCGCCTTCGGCCACAATTACTATGCTTGACGATTTTTTGTTCATGTGGCCCGTTTTAAGGTTTTGGATCAAATCCTCAATAGCGGTTTGTTTTTCGGGCAGTAAAATGGCCTCTGCACCACATGAAATGCCCGCCCGCAGGGCAATAGCGCCCGAGTCGCGACCCATTACTTCGATGAAGAAAAGGCGGTCATGCGCATCGGCTGTATCACGAATTTTGTCGATAGCTTCAATAACTGTATTAGTAGCTGTATCAAACCCCAGGGTATACGTTGAACCGCAAAGGTCGTTATCAATGGTGCCCGGAACGCCCATTACAGCAATATCCGGGTATTTTTTTGAAAAACGCAGGGCGCCGGTAAAGGTACCATCGCCGCCAATTACTACCAGGGCATCAATGCCATGCTCTTTTAGATGCTTGTAGGCAGTGGCCATGCCTTCCTCTTCTTTAAAAGGCAGGCAGCGGGCAGTTTTTAAAATGGTGCCTCCTAAATTCAATATATTACTTACCGAACGCTTGTTCATATCGTACATGTCGTTCTCGATAAGCCCTTTATAGCCCTGGCGTATGCCTACAACCTCGAGGCCATTATATAATGCTGTACGAACAACGGCGCGGATACATGGGTTCATGCCCGGTGCGTCGCCGCCTGAGGTTAAAACAGCAATTTTTGAAATTTTCTGCATCTTTACACTACTAAATTTGTGCTACGAAGATACAGTGTGTAAATTACACCATTAAATTTATTTGTTTTTTTTTAGATTAGGAATTAAGGTCATATATTTAAACTGTAAATTAAATCCCGATAAGTATTTTGGAACTAATGCTGCCTAAGTTTGATTCCGTATTCTCGATAGACTGCGTAATTTTTGGTTTTGAAGCCGGCGAACTTAAGATTTTATTAATTGAGCGTAACGAAGAACCATATAAAGATTGGTTTGCATTGCCCGGCTACATTGTTGAGCAGGACGAAAGCATAGACGATGCCGCCGAGCGGATCCTGTATGAGCTTACCGGTTTGCGCGATTTGCATATGCAACAATTCCATACCTTTGGCGAGGTTAACAGACACCCGCAAGGCCGTGTAATTACGGTTGCCTATTACGCGCTTATTCGTATCAACGGGCAAAAGGAGCTGCGCCCGGTAACCCAGTTTGCCAAAAAAGCCATCTGGCACCCGGTAAACGATTTACCTAAGCTGGCATTTGACCACAGCGAAATTTTTAATACCGGCTTCAATAAAATCCGCCGCAGGCTGCATTACCAGCCTATAGCGTTTGAGTTGTTACCTGAAAAATTTACGCTTACCCAGTTACAATCATTATACGAGGCTGTACTTAACAAAAAGCTGGATAAACGTAACTTCCGCAAAAAAATGCTCAGCTACGGCTTTTTAAAAGAGCTGGACGAGAAGCAAAAAGGGGTAAGCTACCGTGCAGCCAAACTGTACAAGTTTGATAAACGCAAGTACGGCAAGATATTTCAGGGTGAAATGAGCCTCGGGTAGCAGTTTGCAGTCTTTAGTTGGCAGTTTGCAGTTCTTGGTTGGCTGTAATACGCAAAGGCATGCCAGGTGATATAATCCTAAATGAAAAAGCTTCAGTGGTAATCACTGAAGCTTTTTTTGTGCAAACTGCTAACTAATTATTGCAAACTGCAAATAGCTGCTTACTGCAAACTGAGGACTGCCAACTACAAGCTGCTCGGCGATAACTCTAAATGGTATTTAACCAGGTTATCTATAGGCGAGCGGATGATGTTACCAACAACCATTCCGTTTTCGGTAACTACTTCTTCCAGTACGTTACGGAAGTTGTACCCTACCGAGCCTATGCAGTTAAAGGTATATTTTTGATAGTCGGGGTAGTGGGTAACCAGGTTACGGAAAAAATCTTCGAACGAGGTACGGACTAAATTACGTGAGTATTCAATGTGCACATTGTTATCGTAAACAAACTTGCTGAAGCTTGCGCAAAAGCGGTTGGCACGTGGCTGGGTATAAACCTGCTCGTTAATATCATCGGGCGTAAGTTTAAAGGTTTCCCAAAACAGGTTGCGCACAGGCTCGGGCATGTAACCGCGCAAATAATCAACTAATAATTTTTTGCCGATGTAGCAGCCGCTGCCTTCATCGCCCAGGATATAAGCGCCCGAATCGATATTATGTACAACATTTTTACCATCGTAAATACAAGAATTGGTACCTGTACCTAAAATAGCCGCAAAACCTTCGGTATTGCCTAACAGGGCGCGTGCCGCAGCAAGCAAATCATGGCCTATGTATACCTTAGCTTTAGTAAAAACAGCTTCCATCGCAACTTTTACAAGGTTGCGCATATCATCTGTTGAGCAGCCGGCCCCGTAATAATTAACCTCGGTTATTTCGTTTTTATCAAGGTCGGTAGGCAAGCTTTCGTTTAACGATTGGATGATGTACTCTGTACTTGAAAAATAGGGGTTATATCCCTCAGTGTTGAAATACACTTTTTTACCTTCTTCGGTAACCAGACACCAGTTTGTTTTAGTTGAGCCACCGTCAGCAATTATGATCATAAATAAAGTTTTATTAGAAAAATTGGGTTAAAAGTATGATTAACTTATTGTAAAAAAAACACTTTGTAACCTAAATCATAAAAATTGCCATTTTTATGCTAATTACACTTTCTTTTTACACAAAATCTAACGTTACTGGCTTAAAGTATCATTATCAACAACACATTTTCATTACATTGGGGTATTATAATAAATGTAAAATCAACATGTAATTGAGGATTAGGCCATTGCGGTCATTTTTTTTGCAATTGTACGTAATGTTAAATTATTTAGCAACATCTATCAATAATACTTGTATATAATTACACTAAGCCGGTAACGTTTACATGAACGACAATGAATTATTTGCCGGAATATGTACCGATTTAATTGCCGGAAAATGCTGTTTTAACCAACCCGCCATAAACTCCGATCCGGGTTCTTCACTGGCGATATGGCCTAATACAATCAGCGATAAGTTATCCCCCTTTGCCTGCGCGTCGCGCACGTATTCGGCAGTTTCCCATTCCTGTATTTCGCCAACAATTAACACATCGGGTTTTACTTTGCCGGCTTCGGTTATGTGCCTTTTACCGCCCGCGGCGCCGGGTAAAAACAATACCTTTTGGCAGTTTTGCGCCGGGTTGCCAATGTAGCGCACTTTATTAATGGATAGTTTGTTTTTCAGGTATTCAATTAAAGCAGCTAAGTTGGTAGGCGGAAGCACGAGCACATTGCCCAGGTCGGGCCGGTAATAGGCCGCCCAGCTTAATTGGGTTAGTACGCCCATGCCTACGCCGTCGGGCTTAAGGCTATGAATATAGTCGTGGTTACGCCATACGGCAATGTTGTTATCTTTAAGTAGTTTGGCTTTATATTGGTATACATCATCATTGGCCAGCCAGTCGGTTTCGTCGGCATGGTTATAAAAAGTGGGCTCATGGGCTATAATAAAGTTGGCATTTAAGGCTATAGCCCGTTTTATCACATCAATAGTGGCAAACATGGTAGTAACAATGCCCGTAACTTTAATATCCAGATTGCCCGATTTAAGCGTATCTACCGTTTTAGGAAAAGGTGCCCCGGCTATCTGGCTGATGAATTTATCGATAATCTGCCCGACTGTTACATCCTCTTTAACCTCAAAAAAATTGGCAGCCCGGCCCACAAATGGAGCGCTCAGCAATGCCGAGGCGGCGGCCACTTTGCCAACATTAAAAATAAATTTACGGCGGGTATAATCCTTATTTAAGGAAAAAAGTTTTTTTGTTGTATTCATGATAGTTGAATGGTGATTGATCAAATATATAGAATAGGCGCGCAAATAAGTAAGGTGCCTGGTTTACATTCCAAGATTCATGTTATCTTCGTGAAAGAACATGTATGAACAGAAATACAATCGAAATACTGCCTGGCTGGTTGCTAACTTATGAAGAAGTATCTAATGGCGTTTTTAGATTTTTGGCTTCAGATAGATCCGGAAGACAGGTTGGATCGACAGATACTGAGTTTGAACGCGGGCTTAATACCTGCAAGGAATACGCGCTTGATATTGAAAAACAACTTAAGGCATAGCTAAACATATGCCCTTCACCTTCGCCCACCCCGCCATCATTTTACCTCTAAAACATCTGCCTAAACGATGGTACTCAATAACCGGTTTAATAATTGGCAGCATGACACCCGATTTTGAATATTTTATCAGGATGCGGGTAAAGGCTATTTACGGACATTCGGTGGTCGGGTTATTTTATTTTGATTTGCCCCTCGGCTTATTGCTAACATTCATTTACTTGTTTGTGGTAAAAGATAAATTGATTGATCATCTGCCTATTCAACTGAATAGCCGGTTTTTGGCATATAAAAAGAAGCTGTTAAAAATATCCTTTGCTACCGTGTTTATAATAGGGTTATCGGTTATAGCCGGCGCTGCTTCCCATATTTTATGGGATAGTTTTACCCATTCTTCCGGCTATTTTGTAAGGCTTTTTCCATTCCTTTCCGCAGTGGTTGTTCAATTGGGCCGACAACCTATTTACTGTTATTCATTACTACAACATGGCAGTACACTTGCAGGGCTCGCGTTCATTGGGTACACAATATGGGGGTTGCCAAAAAGTGCTGTTACCAGTGCGGGCAATGTGTTTAAATACTGGCTCATCGTATTTTTAACATCGGTATTTACAGTAATTGTAAGGCTATCATTTAAAAGCCACGATTCGTATTTGTTTGGTAATTTATTGGTAACAGCTATCGCAGGAGGCCTAATTGGATTAGTTATAGCGTCGGCTTTTGATTCGGGCCTACAAAAAAAACTGTAATATTTCTGTTAATTTTAGCATTGTGCCCAAATTTAAGCCTCCGGATTTGCAACATATACTTAAGAATTCTATATTTGCTACCTCATAAGGTAAGTGTTTCACACTTATTAATTGTGATAAGGTTTAGGTTTAAAGCCCCAAGCAGCGAGTGCAAGGGGCTTTTATTTTGCCTTGTTTTTTCTGCCGGTAATTATTTCCCCTTTAAATTTTCGGACTAATCCGCAATAATTTCAATTCAACCCCGATTTTAAAAAAAGCATAACCTTTACAATTCGTTTGCGTAATAATTATAAAATACTAATTAAGATGGACTTTGTAATTACCTTTGGAGCAATATTGCTCTCGCTTTGTTTGTTGCTGATGATAGGTGTGCTATTTGCCGGAGTTTTAAAATACATTAAAAAACAATATCATCCCAACCCGAAATTCTCTGATTATGTAAACGTGGATTCCGCCGAATACGCTTATAAAAGAATCGAAAAAAGAACAGTTCGTTAATCAAATCACAAATTTGTGGTTGATAATTCAGCATAATTTTGCATATTTGCACCGCGAAAAAAACGATGGCATGATACATTGCCACAAAGTCGTTGATTTTACAGATGGTCCTATAGCTCAGCTGGATAGAGCAACAGATTTCTAATCTGTAGGTCTTTGGTTCGAATCCAAATGGGATCACAGTATAAAAGCAGGCCGAGTTGGCTTGCTTTTTTTATATAAACCAAAACCGAATCCTATGTCCTCAGTTTTTGTTAAATACCGAAAAATTTCACTCGCTGCAAGTATCTATATGTTCTTGTATTTCATTTACGAAATGTATGACGGAATTGAAAGAATAAACTCAACCGACAAAACCTATAAGGCTGAAGGCATTGGGACATTAATTAACGCTTGTTTTAGTTTATTTATAGCGGCTATGATTTTTATCTACGTTCGGAAAGCGAACAAAGTAGTTAAGGAAGGCACGTCTTCAATTTAATTGAAGAGACGCTTTTACTGTTGGTCGTGTTGTTTTTTTAAAGACATAGGACGCCTTAGTTCATGTGTAAAATGAACCCTGGGGGCGAAGCACCCTTACACTTATTTTTCTTGCGGTGGATGCCATTTTAACCCACGACCGGCAAACGCTTGCCAATTTAATGAGCAATATATCCGAAAGTGCATATCATGCCGTTTGGATGAGAACATAGAGCTTGTTTTATGGGACGCCCTGATGAACGCAGAGCGGCAATATGGATGTAACTTTATAACACAGGCCGACATTGATAACCTTACCCGTTTTGCAAAACAAAGCAATTGCTGGTTTTATTTTGATGATAAATTCCGAAGAAACAGCAATACCACTTGAACAATGGTCCCGAATTTTTAACGATAATGTTTTTGCCAAATTAAAGCTGTTAAAAGGATAACACGTCTTTTATTGTTTTTAGGTATTGTAAATATTATTTCGGCAGTTTTTATAATTCAACAACCTAATCCAAATTCTACCGTAAAAGCGATAATTGAAACCACCTAAGTTAAATTAATTTTAAAGAATTATGAACAAGCCTAATACCGCTGTATTGGTCATTGACGATGAAGAATTAGTCCGCGATAATATCGAGGATATATTGATGCCGAATTATAATGATGAGGAACAGGAAAATATCGATCAGGCATTTAATATTCTTTTTGATGTTCCAAAGCCGTTATTAGGAACGCGCGCCCGGGGCATTCCGGAGTTTACCGTTGCAAAAGCTTCCAATGGTATGGAAGGGGCCAGGATGGTAAAAAAAGCTGTTGAAAACGGCACCCCATACGCCGTCATATTTTTGGATATGCGGATGCCGGGGTGGAGTGGCCTGGAAACTGCCATGGAAATCCGGAAATATGACGTGAAGGCCGAAATTATTTTTATTACTGCTTTCAGCGACCGGTCTATTGATGAAATTGTTGAACAGGCAGGCCAAAACGTTGGCTACCATTGTAAGCCTTACGCCCCCGAAGAGATTATTCAGCTGGCTACAAAAGCGGTAACCGATTATAATAAATTAAGGAACCTTGAAAAACTGATAGAATCTATTTCTTCTATCGGCTTAAACAAGATGCAGCTGACATCGTTGCTGAAAAATATTCTTGACCAGCTGGCAGGCTCGTTAGATACCGACCTGGCTTTGATAGGTAAACTTGATGACGATTTTGCCTACGAAAAAATAATTTCTATAGGCGCGATAGAGGAAAGAATAAATCTTCAGGAGCTGATTGCACGTGTTAAAAGTATACAGATAGAAAAGGATGAAGTAATACAGGTAGATGAGCTTGTGCTTGCCCGCCTTGATACTTATTCGGTATTCGCGGTGCTTAAAAAGCAGGAAAGGCTTAAAACCGAAAAAATGTATATGTTAAAGCTTTTTGTGCAAAACGCCGCCCAGGCTATCAGGAATGCCGAATTAAATGAAAAGCTTATACAAAAAGAAAAATTATCGGCCGTGGGGCAGGTAATTGGTATGGTGATGCATGACCTGCGTACGCCTGTTAAAAATATAAAATTGATGACCGAAATGATGCGCGAGGACGGCCTTGAAAGCGATTTGATCGACCTGATTGATAAATCGGCCGAGCAGGCGTCGTTAATTTTTGATGACTTTTTAGATTTTATAAAAAACACCCCTGTTAAAAAGATACCTGTTAACATCAACAAAGTTGCTTGGGATGCGGTGAAACAGGTAGAGATAAGGGACGGGGCGGCTGATATTATTATAAATGTTAACGTACCCGACCCTTTATTTGTAAATGGCGATGAGAGTAAATTACGCAGAACGTTAAGCAACCTGGTGAATAATGCCGTTGATGCGCTTCACGATCATAAAACCCCCAACGCCACGCTCAATATCAGTGCCGAAATACAGGACGATTATGTTATTATACGCGTAGCCGATAATGGCCCGGGTATCCCCGACGAAATAATGAGCACCCTATTTGAACCCTTTGTTACCCGGCAAAAGAAAAACGGCACAGGTTTGGGGCTTGCCATTGTAAAACAATTCATGACCGCGCACGGCGGTGATATTACCGTAAAAAACGATCAGGGTGCTGTGTTTTCGATAAGCTTGCCATTGTAACACCATAACGATATACTAAGATGATTGACATTGCATTGAACGGTAGCCAACAGGTTGTTAATGCTTCCAATTCGCCGGAAGTTATTGAAGAGCTCACAAAAACAATTGAAACTTACCGGGAACTTATGGTGGCATCTGATATAGGCGCCTGGGAGTATTTTACCGAAACGGGTTTTTTGAACTGCAATGAGGAATACTTTTTATTATTAGGCAGGTCAATTAACGAGTTTGACGATTCGGGCAAAGGAAACTTAAATGAAACGTGGACCAATTTGTTACATCCCGAAGATCGGGAAATGGCCGCTACCCGTTTTGAAGAGTATGTAAACAACCCCACAGATAAAATATATGAAAGCTTTTTCAGGATGGCCCATGCCAATGGCAACTGGGTGTGGATCTGGTCGCGCGGGCGTTATGTAAACAGCAGGCAGGGAAACAATTCAAAAAGGATAATTGGTACCCATACCGATGTAACAGCATCAAAAAAAGTAGAAGAGCAATTGCAGCTTGAAAAAATACTGTTGCGCACACTTATTGATAATTTACCCGATGCCATTTATATAAAAGATGCCGCAGGCCGAAAGATAGTAGCCAATATTGCCGATGTAGCCAACATTGGTGCGCAATCAGAAGCTGATGTGATTGGCAAAACCGACCTGGAGTTATTTAATAACGAAATTGGGCTGCGTGGATATCAAGATGATTTAAATGTAATTGAGGCGGGCAAAGCGATAGTAAATAAAGAAGAGTTGTTTTTTGACAAGGCAGGTAATAAGCACTGGTTGCTAACTTCAAAAGTACCTGTGCGTAATGAAATGGGGCAGGTTGAACGTATATTGGGCATTGGCCACAACATTACCGAACGCAAAAAGAGCGAAGAAGCTTTAAATAAGCTTAACGAGGAACTAAACCTTCAATCAGAAGAACTGCGCAGGCAGGCACAAGATTTAAAGCTTGCAAATGCGCAGCTGATATCACAAAAAGAGCAGGAGCTGGAAAAAGCGATAGCCCAGGGCAAATTTGAAATAGCATCAGAAGTATTACATGACATAGGCAACGCGCTGGTAGGTTTTGGCTCATACCTTAACCGCATTAACCGGGTTATGGACAGGTATAACGTTGATACCATTAAAAGCCTGGCGTTGTTTATAAAAAGCCAGCAAAGCGCACTTGAGCGCGCAATTGGCGCCGATAAGGCAAATGCCCTGGTATCGCTTACCGATAGTATTTACAAATCGCAGGCCGAAAACAAAGGCGAAATTTCAACCGCGGTTACCGAATTATTGAACATTCTTTCGCACATCCAGGATATTTTAAGTATCCAGCGCCAGTTTGTTAAAGGGCACGGAGGTTCGCATGATCGTAAAATGGTAAACCTGGTAAATATTATTGATGATTGTAAAGCTATGCTTTTGGCATCTGCAGATAAGAAGGGCATCCAGTTAAAAATAGCTATTGCACCAGGCGAATATGTTTTAAAAGGCGATCATACTAAATTAATGCAGGTTATTTTAAATGTACTTAAAAACAGCATTGAGGCAATTGATCTTGAAAAAGACGAAAAAACAATCGAGATTAATTTAAGTAACGCCAACGGCTTTTTTGAGCTCAGGATGGCCGACAATGGTAAAGGCTTTGATGCCGAAACGGGGAATAAATTCTTTAAAAGAGGGTTTACAACCAAAGAAAGCGGCACCGGCCTGGGTTTATATAATTGCAAATCAATTATCGACAGTCATGATGGTTCATTTCAAATACAAAGCGATGGCCCCGGCCTTGGTGCTGTTACAGCAATAAAATTGCCTTGCAATAGTGTGGCTATACAGGCAGCTTCATAGTGCTGATAACAAAACCATGAACTCATGTTATGTTGATGGTGTAACGATGGACTGTCTTTAGCCGAAAGTATTAAGTTCTGAGTCAAAAAAATAAAGCTAACTTTTTACTCAAGACTTAGTATTACTAAGTTACCCCTAATTTAAAAGCTTATTGATAGCCTGTACCAGTTTATCAATGTCAAAAGGTTTGGGAATATAAACATCGTAATTAAAATTGGCTAACGATATAGCCTGCCGGTGATAGGCAGATATCAGGATAACGGGGATATGGTTGGTTTCCCTGGTGCTTTTAATGGTTTGGCATATTTTACCGCCATTCATACCAGGTAACATATAATCGGTTAATACAAGGTCGGGTTTATAGGTTTTTATAGATTCAATAATGTCCTCTGTATGGGTTAAACCCGTGACCGCAAAATTGTTGTAAACCAAAACATTTTCAATTGTACTTAAAATGTCGGTATCGTCCTCAATTACCAAAATGCTTTTCAACATGGATAAAGAAGTTTAGTTTCGTTCATATTTATATGTATAGTTCTGAAGCTTAGGAAACTTCAAAAATGGCCTCGGCCTTTTGCCTGTTCATTGGTTTTGAAATAAAATCGAACACCAAGGGGTTCATGCGCGACCGGTTGATATCTTTAATTGATATCGACGAAGATAAAAGATATATTTTACTTTGCTTAAGCGGATCGATATTTAATCTCCTAAATTCATCCAAAAAATCCCATCCATCCATAACCGGCATTGTCAAGTCCAAAAATATGTAATCAGGAAAAAGATGGGGGGCGGTATTGCTGATATGCATTAGTTTATCAATAGCGCTTTTGGCATCATAACAGGCATCAATATTTGAATTTGACATCACCCTTTTTACTACTTTTTCAAAAATAATATTATCAATCTCGCCATCATCTATTACCAATATATTGGAAGTTGTGTTTTTTTGATCCATCGAAATTAAACTAATATTCTGTGAAAATGTTTTTTAGGGAAAATGTTTTCCTTTAGGTTTTTGCTGCTTATAACTATAATGATAAATACAGAGTTGTGCGAAAGCTAATTTAATTATTTAATATTAATAAAAAAAGTCGGCAGCCGCCAAAATACCCCGTATTTTAACGGGGTGCCGGGTAGGTGTTTTAACGGGGTGCGCCAAAGCTGTTTAGGCGCTAAAAGGCTCCTTACGATGTCAGTTTTTTATCACGCCCCCTTATCGGCTTTGTCAAAATAATGATGTACATTTATTGTTATTAAAACAAAATGAAAAAAACCTATTACCTATTGCTATTTGTGCTGATGTCTGCATCAGTTAAAGCCCAAACCGGTTGGATAACACAAAACCTTGATGAAAAATTGTCGATAAAATTTCCGGCCCAACCCCAAAAAACGACTAAGAATGGTGTTGATATTTACACTGTAAGGGAACCGGACAGTATGGCATACAGCGCTACAATTATAGATTATAAAGTTGTTCTTCATTTAGACTCGGCCGCCTTAGCGCCAATGAAGGGTAACCAGCAATTCGCCAATCAATTGAGGGCTGGTATAGCGTCTAAAAAAACAAACTATACCTTTGGGGATATTACAATTGGCAAATGGAACACCTATGCTACTTATAGTATGTCTGCATCCGAAAATATCAATAAAGATACTTTATTGATTCAAATGATATTGATTGGCAGCAAAATGTACTCACTTTCATGCAGGATACCCGCTAATATGACCACCAAAAATAACGAAGTTTTTTTTGGGTCCTTCGGGATATTAAAGTAATAAAAGGGCCTTGCGGCCAACCCCGGCTGCTCGTTTATATCTAAAAACATTCTTTTTTTTGATTCATTACCTGTTGGGCAAGAGCAGGTATGGTTAGCCATGCCATATTGTTAAGTCGTTTAAAATTTTCAATTAGATTTATTTATACAATAAAATTAGATTAGACTAATTATTTTTATTTGTTTTGCATTTGAAATTAAAATCGATCTGCATACAAATGAAAATATTATACCTGTTTTTAATCCTCTTAATGCCATCAGTAAGCGCTTTGGCCCAGGCTGGGCTTTTAAAAGGCCGCCTCACGGCCGGTAGCGAACCGTTGGCTTATGGCTCCGTTACCATAACAGGCACAACTATAGGTACCACGGCCAATGAAAAAGGGTATTATCAACTGCAAAATATTGCCCCGGGAAGTTACGAAGTATCTTTTTCGGCAATTGGGTACCTGCCCGAGAAGGCCAGGGTAACTATTGTTAAACAACAAGCCACCATTTTAAACGGCAACCTGAAAGAGAATTACTCAAAACTGAACGAGGTGGTTATAACCGGCGTATCACGGGCTACCGAACTGCGGCGCAATCCCGTGCCTATTGCCGTGATGACTAAAAAGGAGATGAACGAGAATGTAAACAACAACATTATTGATGCCATAGTAAAAGGCGTGCCCGGCGTAAGTGCGGTTACCACGGGGCCTAATATCTCCAAACCTTTTATAAGGGGACTGGGGTATAACCGGGTATTAACCTTGTATGATGGCATCAGGCAGGAAGGGCAGCAATGGGGCGATGAACACGGCATTGAGATAGACCAGTATGGCATTGGCAGGGCCGAAGTGATAAAAGGCCCGGCCAGCTTAACCTACGGTTCCGATGCCATTGCCGGTGTTATTAACCTGATACCGGCTGTACCTAACGGGGCGGATAGCGTATTGAAAGGCGACTATGTGGCCGATTACCATACCAACAATGGCATGGTTGGCACATCACTTGGATTGGCCTACAAAAATAAAGACTGGCAATACACCTTCAGGGCTACAGCTAAGGCAGCGCATGATTACCGGGATAAAATTGACGGTTTGGTTTATAATACCGGTTTCAGAGAGTACAATTTATCGGGTATGGCCAGGGTCGATAAAAAATGGGGGTACTCCCAAATAGCCGCAACAATATATGATAACCGGCAGGAAATTCCAGATGGCAGCCGCGATTCGCTCACCCGGCGGTTTACCAGGCAAGTAAAGGAGCTTGCTGCAGATAATATTAAAAACCGGCCCCCGGTTAGTAATGATGATTTAAACTCATACGCCATAGCACCACTTCACCAGCGCATTCAGCATTACCGCATTTATACCCATAACCAGGTAAAGTTGGGCAATGGCAGCCTGGATGGCACCATTGGCCTGCAGCAGAGCACCCGAAGGGAATACAACCACCCTACTTTAGCGCAGCAGGCCGGTTTGTATGTAGTGCTCAATACCCTTAATTACGACCTGAAATATAACCTGCCCACATTTGCCGGTATTGAAAGTACTGTGGGCATTAACGGCATGTACCAGGCCAACCGCAGCAAGGCGGCTACCGATTTCCCGATACCCGATTATAACCTGTTTGATGCCGGCGCTTTTATCTTCGCCAAAAAAAGCTTTGGCAAGCTGGATCTTTCCGGAGGCCTAAGGTATGATAACCGCCACATCAGCTGGAATGATTTTTATGTTGGGCCTAATGCGGCCAACGGCTTTGAGCAGCAGGTTAAACTGCCTGATACAGCGGGCGCCCATTTGCAGTTCCCGGCATTTAAGCACGTTTATAAAGGCATTTCGGGCAGTTTAGGGCTTACTTATAACGTTAACGAAAGGCTGTTGCTTAAAGCCAATATTGGCAGAGGCTACCGGGCGCCCAACATCACCGAGATTGGCTCCAACGGCCTTGATCCGGGCGCGCACATTGTTTACCTGGGCGACAGGAGTTTTAATCCCGAATTTAGCTTGCAGGAAGACCTGGGTGTAATTGCTTACCTGAAAGATGCAGACTTTATTGCCGAGTTTTTTAACAACCAGATTGATAATTACATTTACCAGGCCAAGCTGACCGATGCCGCCGGCAACCCGGTAATAATTGTTCCGGGTAACAGCACGTACCAATACCAGCAGTCGAGGGCCCGGCTTTATGGTGCGGAGTTTACGGTTAACCTGCATCCGCAAAAATTGAAGTGGCTGGCATTTAATAACAGCATAGCGTATGTTACCGGTATTAACCAAAACCAACAACTTATCCAAAAGTCAAACGGCACGGCAAAGTATCTGCCTTTTATACCCCCGCTGCATTTGCGCAGCGAGATAAAGATCACCCTGCAGCAGGCTTATGGGGCGTTTTCAAAAATCTGGTTTAAAACGGAGGCTGATGCTTATGCCACTCAAAACCGGTTTTATGCCCTGGATAATACCGAAACCGCCACACCGGGCTATACACTTATTAATATAGGCGCGGGTACAACCATAAAACGGAAATCGGAAAAAACTTTTTGCGAGGTTTTTTTACAGGTAGATAATTTGTTTGATACGGCCTATCAATCTAACCTGAACAGGCTAAAGTATTTTGAATACTACACAGCTTCGCCCAATGGTCGCCTGGGTATTTATAACATTGGTCGCAATGTGAGTTTTAAGGTGATATTTCCTTTTTGATAAAATAGAGGCTGTTATTTAACCACCTTCAGCCTGGTTGATGATTTTTCAACATTTTTAAGGTTGAGGCGAAGGAAATAACCGCATTGGTTTGCTGTTTCGCACATTTCAACATCATCTATCACATAGGTCCAGTCGCCATTTTTAAAGGTATATGTCCAGCCGCCCTGGGTGCCTTGTGCTTCTGCAACACCATTGTTTAGTACCAGGTCGGGTTTTGACGAGGTAGGGCGGCCCTGACTCCAGGATACATACCTCAGTTTTTGGCCAACCCTGTCAATACGGATCAGTAGTTTGGGCGATTGTAATACCAATATATTCTCGTCCCAATGGCTTACCGCTGGATATATTTTGCTTTGAATTTGTTTAGTAAGTTGGTTTCTAAGAGTTGTTTCGCGTCTTGAAATAACACTGATGCCAGTGATATTACCACGATCGTCTAACCACATGTCTCCGTGAAAATCTCCTCCAACCAAACCATAACCGCCGTGGTGTTCAAATACAACTGTGTCATTAAAGCGCTCAAACTTTTTCTTGAAGGAGGCATCAAACAATACCGGAAAATAAGCTACAAATTCGTTGGCATTGGTAATGTCTTTTAGCGGGTTTTGCCGTATTAAGGGATAGGCCACCAATTTTGATAATTCCTGCGCTTTATCGGCCTTTATCAACTTAAATATTTCCTTGTATCTTTTTATAATTGAAGCTGGTGCCTGGGCCTGGGCACTTGGGATAATAAATAAAAACAGGGCTGCACAGATGATGTTTTTCATTGGTTTAAGGCTAATTAATGCCGTGATTGTGCATATCAAATTGTCGCTACGGACTATTTTGGCTAAAGCCCTTAACTTCCAATTTATGCTTCTCCGTCCCTTAAAAGGGACGGCAATGGATTATTTAATTCATTGCCGTTGGCTTCAGCCAACGGACAAAGATTCAACAGGAATGGGGCTTTAGCCCAATTCACCGATATAAACGGCAACCTTAAGCAATATTCGTTTAGCAACAATTTGATTTGCACCCTGCCGCGATGGACGGTTTTCAAATATACATCTGTATCTTTAATTGGCAATGGCAATTTAATATTTCAATTAACGACGATGAAAAATTCTGACATTACTGATCCGCTTTTCCGGCAGGCTGTAGAAGCTATTGAAAATGGTGATATTGAATTATTAACCACTTTAGTAACCGAAAACCAACGGTTGGTACAGGATAAGCTCGATCTTCCCGAGCCCGGTTATTTCCAAAATCCTTACCTGCTTTGGTTTGTGGCAGCTAACCCTATCCGCAATGGCAAGCTGCCTGTAAATATTGTGGCTGTTACCCAGCTACTCATAGGCTTTGTAAAAGAATTTGCTGCCGGTGCCGTGCAACATCAGCTGGATTATGCCCTTGGCCTGGTAGCAACCGGAAGGATCCCCCGCGAATGCGGTGTGCAAATAGCCCTGATGGATGCACTGATTGATGCCGGCGCAAAACCCGGCGGCGGTTTGGGTGCATTGGCCCACGGCAATTTTGACGCCGCCGCACATCTCATTAATCGCGGAGGCAAGCTTACCCTTGCAGCCGCCATCGGGCTGGATAGGATGGACGATGTAATCCGTTTTACAGCAGGGGCTGATAAAGCCGAATTACTGGTGGCCTTAACCGTTGCCGCTTTTTACGGCAAGCCCCCAATGATAACCTACCTGCTAAATTTAGGCGCCGATCCGAATGGCTATCCGGAAAATGGTGCCGGCTTTCATAGCCATGCCACACCACTGCACCAGGCCGTATATTCCGGCTCATTGGAGTGCGTAAAGCTATTGGTTGAAGCAGGGGCAAAGCTGGATGTGCCCGACAAGGTATATCACGGTACACCGCTTGGCTGGGCCCTGCACATGGAAAATGATGAAAGCCCGAATGAAGAGGCTAAGAGGAATTTTGCGGAAATAGCTGCATATTTAAGAAATAACCCGACCTAAACCCGCCCCGGCAGTTATGGTGTGTAAGCAGGTTTTACGAAGGTCCCCTGGGAGGGAAACCAGGAGAGCGGATTGAGGGAGAGTCTTTAGCCCAAAGTCTTAAGTTCTAAGAAGCTTTAAAAAAAACTGATCGTTATTGCTTCACACCCGGGCCTCATGTATTGGAATTTACAAAACAATCTCTTGAACGCCGGTTACAACTCACCCGGTCGAGGCTACGCCCGTCAAGACGCTCTTTACCCGCGCTGGAAAGAGGGTAGTTGTGTTTTATTTGTTGATAATAAGGGAATTAGGAAATATAAATTTTCAAGCCCCTCTTTCCGGCGAAGCCGAAGAGAGGGTGGCGGACGCAGCCTCGCCGGGTGAGTCTTAGCCACCACGCGATATGCATCATCTTCCATTCGTTAAAGCATAAAATCATTGGCAAACCAAATTTAAACAGCTTCTAAACCCGAAAAACAACCTTAGACTTACGACTTAGTACTGTTGACTAAATACTATATATTTGTTTTATTTAAAAATATTAACTACCAGTTGTGTACCACCCCGTACCAGGGCGTACCACCCCGTACCAGGGCGTACCACCCCGTACCAGGGCGTGTCAGGGTGTTTCACCTTGACCGGTACAGTACACTTTGATGCTAAAAAGCCGTCACCTGTTTTTCCCGTTGTTTGGTTTACCGCAGGCAATATCGCTATCTTAGCTTCATACCCGAAAAATATGCCGCCACGCCAAACCATCTCCTTTTTCGATAAGCTAAGTAAACAGGTAATCAGTATCCAGGTTGCCGAATCGGCCCGGTTGCCGCAAAGCGCCGGCTATTGGAATGCCAATACCAACCAGGTATTATTAGGAAGAGATCGATTTAGCGAATGGGAAACATTAACCGGCCACCTGGAGCGGCAGATTGAATTTATCCTGGGATTGCAAAAAGTAACGGGAGAAGCAGGGGGGCAAGAATTAAAAATCAAGAGTTAAGACTTTTGGTACAAGGTCTGAGCAATCATTTATTGGGCGCGTAATTTCACTCCTAACAGAGTGGCTTTCAAAATTACTACCAGCTATAGAGATGTGTACACGCGGTAGCCCTTGTTGGAGATTTAGAGGCCGCCGTTCTCTTTTTATAGCTAAACGCTACCAAGGGCACAACTTTTTGCTCTATCTTTATGGCACCCGATCATCTATTATTTTTATGCCCATCCCAATAAAAAAAATACTCGTTAAAACGCTTAAAATTACAGGTATTACCCTGGTGAGCCTGTTGGCATTAATGTTTTTACTGCCATACCTGTTTCCGCAAACCGTTACCAATAAAATAAAACAGTGGGCGGGCGGCAGTATTAATGGCAAGCTCAATTTTTCGGGCACAAGCCTGTCCTTCTTCAAAAAATTCCCGGCGCTTACGCTTACATTGAATGATTTTTCACTCAATGGCAGCGCCCCTTTTCAAAACGATACGCTGGTAGCAGCAAAAGAGGTATCGCTGGCAATTGACCTTTCCTCGGTATTTAAAAGCAAAATAAACATTAACCGCGTTTACCTGAGCAAAGCCACCATCAATATCCAGGTAGACAGCGCGGGGCACGCCAACTATAACGTGTACAAGGCCAAGCCCGCTCAACCGGCGCAGGCAGCGGATACCGCAAGTGCATCATTGGGTATCGAGCAGATACTGATTGAAAAAAGCCACCTGGTTTATAACGATAAATCGATGCCACTGCTGGTTGATGCCCGCGATTTTAACTACCAGGGCGGCGGCGACCTGAGCAAAGATGTGTTTGACCTGTATACCCATACCGAAATTGGCTCTGTCGATTTTACTTATGGCGGTCAAACCTACATCTACCATAAAAAAGTAAATGCCGATTTGGTTACCAGTATCAATACCAAATCACTTGCTTTTGTGTTTCAAAAAAACAACCTGATGATTAATCAGCTGCCCGTTGATTTTAAAGGCAAGTTTGAGTTTTTGAAAGATGGTTACGATATGGATTTCAGGATAAAATCCGATCAGCAAGACCTGAGCGATATTTTTACCGCCCTGCCTGCCCAGTATGCCAAATGGACTGATGATACCGAACTGAATGGCAACGGGAAAATCACGATGTCGCTTGTTGGTAAGTACATTGCCGCTACCAAACAAATGCCCGACCTGGATTTTAGTATGAAAGTACGCGATGGCTACATCGCCAATAAAAAAACGCCCGAGCCAGTAAAAAACCTGTACCTGAATATGGAGGCCAAAGTGCCGGGCTGTAACCCCGATAGCCTGAACCTTAATATCGACTCGATTTATTTTAATATCGGGAAGGATTACTTTGGGTCGGTTATTAAAGTGAAAGGCGTTAAATCGCCACAGATCTTCGCCAAGATAAATACCGAGATTGACCTGGAAAAATGGAACAAAGCTTTTGGGGTAAAGGCATTTGATGTAAAGGGACGCTACTCGCTGCACATGGTAGCCGAAGGTAAATATGCTACCGGGATAAAGAAAACAGGTATCAGGCATCATATTGATACCGTGATTACCAGTATCCCTAAGTTTACGCTGCATTCTGCTTTCAGGGACGGATATTTTAAATACGCCAACTTGCCAGAGGCCATGAAAAACGTAAGCTTTAACCTTGATGCCAACTGCCCCGACCAAAACCCGGCCCATGCCACCATGGCCATGACTAACCTGAATATTAACGCGCTGAACAACTATATTAAAGGCTATTTAAAACTAAGCAACACCGCGGGTGCCCTGATTGACGCCAACCTGAAAGCAAAATTTGACCTGGCCGATATCAAAAAGTTTTACCCGGTTGATAGCATCGGTTTGCGTGGCAACCTGGATGCCGATGTACAAATCAAAGGCAGGTATATCCCGGCCAACAGGATTTTCCCGGTTACCAACGCGCAGATTGATTTGCACGGCGGCTACATCCAAACCAAATATTACCCGCACCCGGTTGAAAACCTGGAGATCAGCACAGCCATCAGCAACAGCACCGGATCATTAAAAGGCCTGAAGGTGAATATCAAACCGGTATCCTTCACCTTCGAAGGGCAGCCTTTCATGTTGAAAGCCAACCTCAAAAACTTTGATAACCTGGATTATGCCATCAATTCGCACGGATCGTTGGATGTTGGTAAAATTTATAAGGTTTTTGCCATGGCAGGTTACAATGTAAAAGGGCTTATCACCACTAACCTATCCTTAAAAGGCAAGCAAAGCGATGCCATCGCCGGCCGGTATGATCAATTGGCCAACTCGGGTACCATGAAGGTGAAAGATTTAATTTTAACATCCGAATTGTTCCCCAAGCCATTCCTCATTAAAACGGGCCTGTTTAGCTTCAACCAGGATAAAATGAAGTTCGATCAGTTTACCGCCAATTACGGTAAATCGGTTATTGTGCTTAACGGCTCGTTATCCAATGTGATAGATTATGCCGTAAAACCCAATTCACCATTAAAAGGCGAGTTCAATTTAAGTAGTGGCCTTATTATTGCCGATGATTTTACAGCTTTTGCCAGCGGCCCCTCTACCCCAAAAGCGGCCAAATCGGGCGTTATCCTGGTACCCGCCAACCTCGATCTGAATTTTACTGCCGATGTTAAAAAAGTAAAATATAACGGCCTGGACATTAATGATGCCAAAGGGCAAATGAGCGTAAGCAAAGGCCAGATAGTTTTAAAACAAACCGGCTTTACCCTGATAGGCGCGCCGGTAGTAATGGATGCTACCTATGGCAGTATCAGCCCGCAAAAAGCTTATTTTGATTACCATATTGATGCCAAAGATTTTGACATTAAAAAGGCTTATAAAGAAGTGAAATTATTTCACGACATGGCCTCATCTGCAGCAAATGCCGAGGGTATCGTATCGTTGGATTATAAATTAAGCGGCAAGCTTAACGGCGATATGAAGCCCATTTATCCATCGCTGAAAGGTGGGGGAGTGCTATCTGTAAAGAAGGTAAAAGTAAAAGGGTTTAAATTGTTTAGCGCCGTAGGCAAAACAACCGGGCGCGATAGCCTGGGTGGCAAAAATGATGTAAGCAAGGTTGATATTAAAACTACTATAGCCAATAATATCATCACCATTCAGCGTACCAAAATGAGGATGGCCGGCTTCCGTCCGAGGTTTGAGGGGCAGGTAAGTTTTGATGGCAAGCTAAACCTGCAATTCCGCCTTGGCCTACCGCCATTGGGTATCTTTGGTATCCCGATGACCATTACAGGTACCCAGGAAAAACCGATAGTTCATTTAGGCAAAGGCAAAAAAGAAGACGAGCTAAAGGAGACGCCGGAAGGGGAGTAGGGGGAGGATTTCGGAATAAGGATTTTCGATTTCGGATTTTTGCTTAAATCATCCACTTTGAACGGTGGCTACGACTCGCCCAGGCTACGCTGCGCTGAAATAAAGAGCAACGGAAAACTTTTCAAGCCCCTCTTTCCTGCGCAGCAGAAGAAAGGGTAACGGGCGTAGCCTCGTCGGGTGAGTCTTCGCCGCCTTGATATGCCAGTTTACTACGGTATCAAATCCATCAGCTTCAACACATCCTTAGCCTTATACTCGCTTAACCAGGTATTACCGGGCTGGATGCTGCATACAGGGGCAAACTTGCAGCGGTCGGTACATTCGGTTTCTATTACTTCAATTTCGCTATCGCCGTGGTAATGTTTGGCGTATGAGCGGGCCAGCTTGTACATATCTTTTCCACCCCTTTTGCCGCATTTGCTACCGGTGCACACATACAATACTTTGTCGGGAATGGTAAATTTACTCATAGCGGGTTTTATTAAGGTATGTTGATATTAACAAAGTTAGTACAATTATGTTGCACCCGGTTTGCAAGATTAGGCAGGGTTGCAGGATGATCTTACTTATTCAACTTCGCCTTTATTACTTTGGCAGCCTGCGTATAGCCGCCTTCGGCACCGTCGACAAAATGAATGTGGCCATCGTCGAGGTCACGTACGTAGCACGACATTACAGATTCGCTACTTACATGCAGGCCATAGCATAGCTCGCTGTCGGTTTCCATTTTGTCCAGTCTGCTTTGTAGATTCCTTCGCTGCGATGAGGTACCACTTATTACGGTATTTATCTTACCGTCGATTACCAGCGTGTCCGACATTTCTACAAGTTTTTCCAGGTAGTGCTTACCTTTCCTGGTAGTAAAAAAGATAAAGCCATATAAATTGGTCAGCCAGGCTATTATCAGTTTAAAAAACGGCACCTTTCCTATACTCACCCGCATCTCGGTACCAATACGGTTAAAGGTGGTTTTAAGCTTCAGTTGGGGTACCGATATAGGAGTCCGCTTTTTCTCATCGCCATAAACCTCATCTATATGGCACATTACTTTTCTGAAAACTTCCGGTTGCCGGTCTTCATCCGAAGCGATAACCAGTAGCGACAGTACTTCGTTGGTGTTTTCGGGCGGGGCTATTTTATCCCAGCGGCATTGCATCCCGGTAAGGTCAAGTTCGTTTAATTGGGCCTCATAATTTAACAATCCCTGGCGCCCTTTAATAACCTTTTCGGCATAGCTTAACCCATTGCCCAAAACAACGGGGATTGAAAACGCTTCGGAAATGCGATGTTTGGCTATCCGGAGCTTGTATCCCTCGTGATAAACCTGTTTTACCGGCAGGGTGCCGGTACGCAGGTCAATCTGAAAATTAGTTAGGGTGTTTTCGCTGTACAACACAAGCGCCTGCATTGCTTCACCCAGAATAACCGGCGGCACCATAAACGTTGCGCCGTCGCCACCAAAAAAGAAGGGGACGGTAACATTAGCTTTTAAAGCAATGTTAAGTACGGCGACTATACTGCCGGTAGCAATGAGGTTTACATTTTGCGATCCGCCTGCAAGCACTGCCTGTGTTGAGCCCTTAATATCGGTTAGGACGACATGCCAATCATCAGGGACATCCCTAAATAAATCTTCTCTAATAAAAAGATTGCCAAGCGGGATGTTGTTAACCGGCAGGCTGCTATAAAATTGATGTTGATTTGCTGACATGAATGTATAAATATACCAACCATATTAAATTAAACCGACTGGTTTTTGCCAACATGCTTTTTTATTGTTTTTGGCCGGTTTAATCGAATTACGAAAAAGCGTGCGGCAGCGATTAAGAAAATAAAAATATTATTTGCGTAACTCATGGGTTAGCCATAAACTTGATTAACGCATAATTAACCCTTAAAGCCACTTAATCTGAAGATATAGTATGAAAGCAATTGAAATTATCTCCATCCCGGTAACCAACCAACAGGCTGCAAAAGTTTTTTACCAACAACTGGGTTTTGAAGTTATTGTAGAAGCGCCGTTTGGGCCAAACGGTTCGCAATGGATCCAAATGGGATACCCGGATTCGGCTGTTACTATCACCCTGGTAAACTGGTTTCCCGATATGCCCGCTGGCAGCGTGCGCGGCTTTGTAATTAAAACCGACGACATGGATGCCGACATTGCCGATCTTACCGCCAAAGGTATCCAATTAGGTAAAGTTGACGAAACCCCATGGGGCAAATTCCTGAACATCAAAGATCCGGACGGAAATGTGATGAGTTTGCATGGGGAATGAGCTTCAGATGTGCAGATATCAAATTTTAGATGTGCAGATTTTTGTCTGAACTCGGATTAAGCAGATTTGTCAGATTTTTTGGATTTTGATTTGCAAAATCAGAAAAATCCTTTAATCTGTTTAATCCGAGTATAGAAAACATTCAAAACCGATGAAAATTATGCTCTCAATCTGCACATCTGAAATCTAAAATCTGCACATTTGAAAAATGTTCAAAAAGTATTCCTCGCTACTCCTTATCATCATTCTCCTGCTCTGGGCTTGCAACCCCAAGCCAGAATACCTTTATAAAGTGGTAAAAATAAAAGATGGCGATACCATTGGCCTGCTTAGCAGCGATAACCGGCAAATGACTGTAAGGCTGGCCGAAGTGGATTGTCCCGAAAAAACACAGGCCTTTGGGCAGGCAGCTAAAAAGTTTACTTCGGATTTGTGCTTTGGCAAGTATGTAAAACTGGTAGGTAACGTGCATGACCGTTATGGCCGCACCGTTGCATTGGTTATTTTGGAGGACGGCACCAATGTAAATTACCAGCTGGTAAAAAGCGGTTACGCCTGGCAATACAAGCAATACTCGCAAAATGCCCAGCTGGCAGGGTATGAGCAGGAGGCCCGCCAAAGCAGGCTGGGCCTTTGGGCCGATGCCAACCCGACACCGCCATGGGAGTACCGGCGGGAGAAAAAGCCGGCATACCACATCGGCCAAACCGACAGCCTGCAGCACAAACCAAAAAAACATTACCACAAGCGTAAACCAAAGCTTGAAGAAGTATATTAAAACCTTAACTTTATAGTCGATATCCCCCTCATTTGACTGATGAAATTTATAAAAGCGTTTTTTTCCATAACCTTTACCCTTGCTCTCATCTGGGTGCTGCAAACCAAAATTGGCCCGGTACCGCCGGTTGGCAGGTTTTTAAGCCCGGCGGATGGTTTTTGGCAAAATGCCGAGAGTAAGCATATTTTAGCTTCGCGTACATTAAATCTTCCAGGGCTTACCGGCAAGGTTGTTATCAAATATGATGAAAACCGCATCCCCCATATATTTGCCGAAAACGAACACGATTTGTACTACGCTCAGGGTTATGTAACCGCAACGGAGCGCCTTTGGCAACTGGACATACAAACCCGGAGTGCTGCAGGGAGGCTTGCCGAAATTGCAGGCCCGCAGGCTTTGGAGATTGACCGTTACCACCGCCGCATGGGCATGGTTTACGGCGCCGAAAATTCGTTGAAAGAAATGATGGCGGCCAAACCCATCCGCGAAATGATTTTGGCTTATACAGATGGCATCAACGCCTACATACACCAGCTTGGCCCGCGCGAATATCCGCTGGAGTTTAAATTACTGGATTATGCCCCCGAAGATTTTAAACCTATCAATTGCGCCTTTTTATTAAAGCTGATGTCCGAAACGCTGGCGGGTGGCTCCAACGAGTTTGCCATGAGTAATGTGCTGAAAAAGTTTGGCGCCAATGCTACTAACAACCTGTTCCCGGATTATCCTATGCGCGAAGATCCTATTATTCCCGCAGGTACCAAATGGAACTTTAAGCCATTGTCTATCCCAAAACCATCCGGCAGTTTTTTGGCAGCTATGAATGATAGCGCCAAACGAGTAGTAAAAGAGGAAGGCATTGGCAGTAATAACTGGGCGGTTGCAGGCAGCAAAACTGCTAATGGTTACCCTATTTTGGCTAATGACCCGCACCTGAATTTAACCTATCCATCCATCTGGTTCCAGCTGCAGCTTTCGGCGCCGGGGGTAAATGTGTATGGTGTAAGTTTGCCGGGAGCGCCCAGCATTATATTGGGTTTTAACAACAACATTAGCTGGGGCATTACCAACGTAGATGCCGATGTGCTTGATTGGTACCAGGTTAAATTCAAGGATGATAAAAAGAACGAATACTGGTATAATAACCGGTGGAATAAAACCACCCGCAGGATAGAGGTAATTAATATCCGCGGCCAAAAACCTTTAATTGATACTGTTATTTACACCCATCACGGGCCGGTAGTTTACGAAGATAAAAGTAAAGCCACCGCGCATACCCCCGGTTTTGTGCCCATTGGCGATGCCCTGCGATGGATAGCGCACGACAAATCAAACGAGTTGATGACGATGTACATCCTGAACCATGGTAAAAACTACGACGATTACCGCAAGGCGCTTACTTATTTTAATGCCCCGGCTTCCAACTTTGTATTTGCCAGCAAGGATAAAGATATCGCCATAACCCCCAACGGTAAATTCCCGCTGAAATATAAAGACCAGGGCAAGTTTATACTGGATGGCACCGACCCGGCCGACGACTGGCACGGCTGGATCCCGTTTGATCAAAACCCAACGGTTAAAAACCCGCCGCGTGGGTTTGTAAGTTCGGCCAACCAATCATCAACAGATCAAACGTACCCGTACTATATCAACTGGCAGTTTGCGCCCTACCAGCGCGGCAAGCGCATTAACGACAGGCTTAGCGTGATGCACAACGCTACTGTAGATAGTATGCGGATATTACAGACGGATGTATACAGCATCCGTGCCCGGGATGTGATGCCTGTGCTGCTAAAATATCTTGATGCCAGCAAGCTGGATAAAACCCAAACTGTAGCTTATAATACCGTGAAAAACTGGGATAAAAACTTCGCAATAAGTTCAGTTGGTGCAACCATTTTTAATGCATGGTGGCTTAAAATATATAATATGATATGGAATGATGATTTTGCCGCCAAAAAGCTGCGGGATAATTACCCATCAATGGACCGTACCGAAAAACTGATAGCCAAAGAGCCCAATTCAAAATGGTTTGATGATACCCGTACCCCGGTTAAAGAAACCTGTACCGAGATTATAAATGCAGCGTTTACCAACGTGGTTGATGATATGGTACACAAATACGGTCAGCCCGGCAAAGCCTGGCAATGGGGGATGGTTAAAAAAATGGAGATAGCCCACCTTACCAACCAGGAAGCCCTAAGCTCGGGAAATTTTGAATCGGGCGGAACAGGATCAACCATCAACGCCTTAAATAACGGGCACGGCCCATCGTGGCGCATGGTGGTACAAATGGGGCCTACGGTAAAAGGCTACGGCATCTTCCCCGGTGGCGAAAGCGGGAATCCCGGCAGCTTTTATTACGATGATATGCTCAAAACCTGGCAAAACGGCGAGCTGAAAGAATTGCTGTTCATGCAATCGCCAACCGAAAAATCAAGCCGTATTAAAACGACCTTAACCATCAGCAATCAAAAATAAGCTTATGTTATTCCTCATCATCCTCATATTATCTTTTGCAAGCGGTTTCTTTTTACCCTGGTGGGTTGTGGCCATAGCCGCGTTTTTGGCCGCGTTGTTTGCCGGTAAAACAGCAAGGCAGGCATTTATCTCGGGCTTTGGCGCTGTGTTTATTGTATGGGTGGTGCTGGCCCTGTTTAAAAGTATCCCTAACGATCACATTTTGGCCAAACGCATAGCCGCATTGTTTCATTTGCCGTCATGGTGGTTAATATTGGTTATTACTGGTGTAGTTGGTGGTTTGGTGGCGGGTTTTGCGGCCTTATCGGGATTGTTGGTTAAAAAGGCCTTTGAAAAGGAAGAGGTAGTTTAATAAACAGATACCAGATAAATGGGCCGCTCCTACGGAACTTTAAACAGGTATGGTTGCGTTGTCCACGGGTTGAAACCCGTGGCTAATAAATGCCCCGTCCGCTATGCGGACTTTGATGCGGGGGACAGAATACATTATATGTAAGGTGAGAAGCTATCTAAAAACGAGATTTATTCATTGCCGTTGACTTTAGTCAACGGTAAAAGAAGGTATCATTGCTGGCTTTAACCAAATTATTCAGTGGAATTTGGCTAAAGCCATTCTCTTTTTAGTCATTATTCCGTTGACTAAAGTCAACGGCAATGATTTATATATGATACATAAATAATCTAAATCAAATTTAGGAGGTTCTTAGAATTGGAAACTTTCGGCTCAATTCTGAATGAATTGTATTATCGGGCATCTGTCCTTAATTCATCAAGTTTTGCGCTTGCAGTTCCCCAAGGGCGTAGCCCTGGCACATTTTGTAGCAACGGGTTTCAACCCGTTGAATACATAAACAATAACAATTTAGTGCCATCGGCACGGCTCATTTTAATAGTCCCGCATCACCAAGATGGAAACCAATTATATATAAATTATCTACCCAAACCCGCTACACAAGATTGTGCTAAAATTAGGGGGGGGCAAATTTTTTTTACCATAAAATTTATCAAAGCGACACCACTTTCCAAATCCCTCATTAAAATTCATTAGCTTTGATATAACCGCTTATAAAATCAGCCAAACATGAGGATAAAAGTAATACCCACGTTACTTGTCATCTTAGTTTTTGTTTTTTTGACCGTATTTTACTCCAAAAATAACGCGCCTGTTGATGGTGTAATATCAGTGGGCTTCCCCTGGCTTGCTTATTGGGACCTTGGTGGGAAAACAGCCGACCATCGGCGCCATGAATATTTTTCTTCTCTTTGCTTATTGAATTTAGGCATTGCCTCACTCAGCATAGTAACCTGTAACGTGATGTTTCATTTACTATACCTCCGAAAGAACTATCTAACCACTTATAAAACCAGCTAAGCCATGAAATTAGTATCCTACAAAACCGAAGACCGGGAGCATTTGGGCGTTTTTGTGAACGGCCATATTTATAACCTCAACTCCTGCGATAAGCTGATACCCGATAATATGAACGAGTTTTTGTGGGGCGGCGATGAGCTGATGGATCACGCACGCAGGGTACACGCCGCAATCAGCAGCGGTAGCATGGAAGCTAAAGAAGAGTTGTTTTTTGAGTTAATGGCCCCCGTGCCTCACCCATCATCATGTCGCGATGCCTACGCCTTCAGGCAGCATGTAGAAACCGCCCGCCGTAACCGTGGTGTTGCCATGATCCCCGAATTTGACCAATACCCTATATTTTATTTTACCAACCATAACGCCATACAAGGCGCCGGTGAAATTGAATGCATGCCCGATCATTTTGATAAGCTTGATTTTGAACTGGAAGTAGCTGTTGTGCTTAATAAAAAAGGCCGCAACATCAGGGCGGTTGATGCGGATAATTTTATTGCCGGGTTTATGATCATGAACGATATGAGCGCCCGCACCCTGCAAATGGAAGAGATGCTGCTAAACCTTGGGCCTGCAAAAGGAAAAGATTTTTCGACCGTGATTGGCCCCTGGCTGGTGACGCCTGATGAACTGGAGAAATATAAGGTACCGGCCAAACCGGGCCATACAGGCAATGCCTATAACCTGGACATGAAATGCGTGGTAAATGGTAAACAGGTATCTGCCGGTAATATGGCCGATATGGAATGGACCTTCGCCGAGATCATCGAGCGTTGCGCCTATGGATGCGATGTATTGCCCGGCGATGTGATAGGATCCGGAACGGTTGGTACGGGTTGTTTCCTGGAACTAAACGGAACGGGATTATCAAACGACGCAACTTATCAGCCTCAGTGGCTAAAAGATGGCGACCTGGTAGAAATGGAAGTTACCGGCCTGGGTATGCTTGGTAATATAATTACAAAGGCAAAAGACGATTTTTCGATACTAAGCTTGAAGAAGAAATAGTTCGAAGTCTAAAGTTCGAAGTCTTAAGTTTTAAGTCACAACCAAATCAGACTCAAAACTTAAGACTTCGGACTTTAGACTATTTAAAGGCTTTTAAAGCATCTTTCAAGTCCTTAACCTCTTCCGAGTCGTTTTTGGCGCTTGCAAAAATATCCTGCGAAGAATCGGTATTGCCATAATAATTTTCGTCGGCGTTGTTATCGATATTCAGGCCCGAGCCATTTAGGCTGATGCCTGCAAAAAGACCACGGCTGCGCGAATAAGAATAAATTTCGGCCTCCAGTTTGTAATCGGTAGTGGCCGATTTATTGCGGTTAACCGGGCCGGCCGCGGCCGATATATCGCCGCCAATGGTGAAATTGCCTTTTTTGATATCAGTTAACACGTTTTTGTGACGGAACACCAGGATCAGATCAACAGATTGTACACCTATCTGGAACCCAACACTGCCGCCTGTAAGGGTGATAAAAACAGGATCGCTCCATTTACCATCGGCAAGCTTCACCATAGCCACGCCCTTGCCGCGTTTACCGCCAATACCCAGGCCTGCATTAATCAATTTTGGGATAATTACGATGCCTTCATATTTTTTCATCAACTCGGCCGGGATGCTTTCTTTCATCTCGGCAAAGTTTTTCAGCACATTGGCCGAATTTTGGATCCGCTCCGTTTCCTTATCGTCGGCTTTGGCCGATATCAACACAAAAAACAGGCTTAATATTAACGGGAATTTTAACAGTTTTAACGTTTTCATGGGGTGTATAAATTAAATGCAATGTTAGCAATTAACGTAAGCAACTCATAAAACGTGCAGTTGTTTGTGTTATTTATTAACCTTTGTGTGACTTACGGGAGAATCGCGGTAAATAAATCTGTAACTTAAATCAATGGCGATGAAGTTAAATAACTCATCGCCATTGATTTGTTTAGGCTAAAGCCTAACCCGGTTGCTTTTTTTTAGCGGAAAAATAAGCGGGTATTTGCTGGAATTGCAATGCTTAGAACGCATTCAACGTTTCCTTTAATCCAATAACCGACTCTTTTTTACTGGTAGATATGGCGAAAATATCCTTTGACGAATCGTTATTTCCGTAAAAACTGGCATTAGCCTTTTTGTCGATACCAAGGTTCGAGCCATTGATGGTAATGCCGGCAAATAAGCCCCGGCTGCGCGAGTACGAGTATATCTCGGCCTCCAGTTTGTGATCGGTACTGGCTGTCGAGCTGCGGCCAACCGGGCCGGCTGCTGCCGAGATATCGCCACCAATGGTAAAGTCGCCGTTTTTAACTTTGGTTAACACGCCCTTATGACGGAACACCAAAACCAGGTCGACTGATTGGACGCCAACCTGCAAGCCAAAGCTGCCGCCGGTTAAGGTTACAAATACCGGGTTGCTCCATTTACCGTCGGGCAGCTTAACCATAGCCACGCCTTTGCCGCGTTTGCCACCAATGCCTAAACCGGCATTGATTAGTTTGGGTATAATTACAATGCCCTCGTATTGTTGAAGCAATTGGCGCGGGATGCTTTCTTTCATCTTGCTAAAATCCTTCAATACATTTGTGGCACTATGCACACGTTCGTTTTCCTTGTCGCCGGCTTTGGCCGATACCAGAACAAAGAAGAGGCTAAGCATCAATGGGATAGCCAAAAATTTTATCGTTTTCATGGGGTATGATATTTAATGTAATTGTTAATATATAATCAACCCATAAACCCCATTGGTTGTTTTTAAATTAAATTATTTAACTGTATTGTTATCTCCGTTCAATTTTACAAATAAAACAACAGGCCTGGGCATTGCGTGCATGCAGGTATTCGATGTCAGGATACTGGTCAAATAACTCGTTTATAAGCTCATCCACATCGGCATCACCAACCAAACGGGTTACGGCCATCATCTGATCTTTATTGTATCCGATAAGCGATAGCGGGAAGCTTTGTTTATTGGCCTTAATCTCGGGCGGGAAGCGGAATATATCGCTGTATTCTTCTACATCGGCGGCGTGTATAAATATTGGCCCGGGTTGATTGTAGGCATTCTCAACCTCAAAGGGCGAGTGTTTAAATAATAGCCTATTATCAACCCCTTTGTTAAACGGTTTTAAGGAGATGCGACAAGGGCCAAGGCCGGTTGCAGGTTGTTCAATAACCGGGTTGCCAAAATCATCGGTCATGGTTGTTTTTATTTTTTGAACGAAAGCTTTGGATAGCGGGACGATTTTAAAATTGTTCATGATATTGTTTTTTATATAGATCAAAGGTGGCGCAAGGGGGAATGAGTTCAAACCCGGAACTTGCGGAAATCGATTTGCAAGTGTGCAGATTTCAGATGTGCAGATTATTCTTCCCATTTTGTTGGGCAGTTCAAAGATTATAGATAGATAAAAACATCTGCACATCTTGAATTTGAAATCTGCACATCTGATTCCATATCTTTGCACCCGATGACGATGCCCGGTAAACAACATGTTTTTTCGATAAATAGTAAAGAGCAGTTTGAACAAACAGCTCTGCAGGTTTTTAAATACCAGGCACAAAATTGCGCCATATACAGGCAGTTTATTGAGGGTTTAAAAATCGATTTAGCAAAAGTTACTACCGTTGAAAAAATCCCTTTTTTGCCCATTGAGTTTTTTAAATCGCATGCCATTGTTAGTTCAAATGACCCGATTGAGGTCACCTTTACCAGTTCGGGTACTACGGGTATGATAACCAGTAGCCATCATGTAACTGATAAAACGTGGTACGAAGATAGCTTCAGGAATGCCTTCAGT
The DNA here is from genome assembly GCF_051903035.1 of Mucilaginibacter sediminis. Classification (NCBI taxonomy): domain Bacteria; kingdom Pseudomonadati; phylum Bacteroidota; class Sphingobacteriia; order Sphingobacteriales; family Sphingobacteriaceae; genus Mucilaginibacter; species Mucilaginibacter sediminis. The sequence continues at coordinate 2,871,325 of NZ_CP170602.1, read as the reverse complement.
TTGTTTTATAGCGATATTAAGGATTATACGGTATTAGCGCTATTGCCTTCTTATTTGGAGCGTGAAGGCTCATCGCTTATTTATATGGTTGATGATTTGATAAAACAGTCTGATAACCCGGATAGCGGCTTTTTTTTGTATAACCACGACGAACTTTACCAACAGCTTATCAAACAACAGGAAGCTCAAAAGCCTACTTTGTTGATAGGGGTTACCTTTGGGTTGCTTGACTTTATTGAGCAGTACAATATTCATTTCCCCGAATTGATAGTAATGGAAACAGGGGGAATGAAAGGCCGCCGCAAGGAAATGATCCGCGAGGAATTGCACCAGGTTTTGTGTAAAGGGTTCGGGGTAAGTACTATACATTCCGAATACGGGATGACGGAGCTGTTATCACAAGCTTACTCAAAAGGCGATGGCATTTTTGAGTGCCCGCCCTGGATGCAAATCATCATCCGCGATACTAACGATCCTATCACTACGTTAAGCAATGGAAAAACAGGTGGAATTAACGTGATCGACCTGGCTAATATCAATTCCTGTTCGTTCATAGCCACACAGGATCTGGGTAAAACTTATGCCGATGGCTCGTTTGAGGTGTTGGGCAGGTTTGATCAAAGCGATATTCGTGGATGTAATTTGCTGATTGCTTAAAACTTATAGCCAACTTAAGTATTATTGTTATTTTTGCACGCATCATAAATGCTGAAAACATGATTGAGAAATTTTTAAACGAGGAACAAGATCCAAAAACGGTTGAGAAAGTTTATTTCCGCCTGGTCGACCTGCTTTCTTCTGGTGAAGAGATCATTTACATAGCGGTTCAGAAAAAGCCATTGGTGAATTTATTTCCGGATTGCATTGCCATAACCAACAAACGTATCTTATTTTTTACCCCGGCCAACCTGGGCCTGTCCATCAAGTTTGTTGATTTTGTATGGAAGGATATTGTTGATGTATATACAAAAGAAGAAATTATTGGCGCTATATTCAGCGTAAAAACTACTAACGGAGCCGAAATGGCTGTTGATTACCTGCCTAAAGTGCAGGGCCGTAAGCTATACCAATACGCCCAGGAACGTAAAGAAGTTGAGCGCGAAGCCCGCCGCCAACGCGATCTGGAGCAAAAACGCGCAGAATCTGGCGCTGTTCAGTTTGATAACGCGGCCCGTATAACACCCGCACAGCAGGTGTTTGCTGCCCAGGCACCGGTAGCCGCACCACAAATACCGATACCAGCGCATGTTGCTCCACCCGTTCCAGCTCCGGCTCCTGAGCCTGTTGTGCAACAAGCTGCGGCCCCAAAACCGGATGAACTCACTGAAAAGTTAAAGAGGCTTAAAATGCTTTTTGATAACGGCCTGATATCGCAGGAAGAGTACAATGCCAAGAAGCTTGATTTGTTAAGCGATTTTTAAAAAAAAACAGACCTGCGCTAAGCAGGTTTATTTTTTTTCGGGTAATTCTATTGGGTTGTTATTTGTTTTGGAGTTTGAATTGTCGCCTTTGATAATATTTATAGACGATATCTTATTCGGGTCTATACTGGCCAAAGGTAATCCTGTGTTTCTTGAACTGCTGTTGAAATTACCATGTGTGCTTTTCATAAATCCTTGCGGATCTTTGTCCCTCGCTTCTTTTAGCCGGGCTAATTCTTTTGGCTGTGTTTTAATATCATCGGCAGGGGGCTGTATGGTTTGTTTGCTTTGGCTGATATCCTCAAATCCCATAAAATTAAAAATAACTTCTTTTTTTATATCAGCGGCCTGTACAATTAAACCAGGGAGACCATTAAGTTTCCACGGGCCGTTTTTAAAAGGAAGGTCGGCGCAGAACCATGCTTCATAGTCGCGCCCTTTAAAATGAGCAGTAGCCTTTTGGCAATGCAGTGTGCCGATACTCAAAGTGTCATTTTGTATCGTCCAGTTAATAACGGGCAATGGTTCCTCTGTCAAATAAAAATTAATGATTTTTTCCTCAGTGTATAGCTTTTTTGTGGCGGGGTATTGGTAGTACTCTTCATTGCTTATCACGCCGCCGCCAGTAATAGTTAAAGAAAGATGGTTAGGGTCGGCGGCCCCTTTTACCTGGTTTGCAATTTCATTAGCCATTTTTTCTTCCTGTTGTTGCTTGGTAAGGCTTCGGTAAACACTTGCACTGCGGCCCGATAGTAAAACCATGGTTTCTTTATAGGGCTTGGTGCGGTTGGCAGTATCCCTTATATGAATAAACTCATAAGTGGCTTTTGTAATTGCCAAATCGGGCGTTTGGGCTGATGCATTGTAAACGAAAATGCACATATTTATAAGTAGTAATATAAATGCTTTCATACCGGTTAATATAATTTGTCTGGAGATTTTGTAAAACTAATAATTTAGTTATTGGATTTGCAAGTGTTTTTACAATTACTATAACCTGTAGTAAAAGATAAAACAGCCGTTTTTTTGTTTGAGCTTGATCGTCGGTGGGACAGGGTTAATGCTAATACAGTAAGAGGAGAGATTTAAAAGGGATGTTACTTTAAAAACAATTATAGGGATAGTTAAAGCACCTAATCACCCAAAAAATAACTGCTAATTTAAAAGCCGTTCATCAAAGCTAAATGTTTCTGTGTTTGTTAGTTTTATCGCCCATGCAGCGGGATGTAAGGGATTTATAAGGTAGTTGTATTCGGCAGGTACAATGGATGAAGGAACTTTCATGGCCAGGCATTCACGTTTCTTCAAAAACTCATCACCTAATTGGCGCAATGTAACCGGGGCAGGTATCTCCCGCCAATTTGCGGGTAACAAAGCAGGGTTCAGCACATAGATGTTATCTTCGGGGATCTCAATTTCTACAAGGCAAAAATTATCAGGTACTAATAGGGGAGGCAAATGGACTAATACCTCAAGTACCGCCAGCGCCCGTGATGACGCTGTGTAAAGCATCGATTTACCTTCACTATTCCAGCGGCCTCCATATAAGCGGGCCCCTGTGCCTGTTAAATCACCGGCATAGTTGCAGTTGGCAATGCGGTATAGTATCATCAGGCAAAAATACCGTGCTCAATTCGGCCCAGTTCTTTAAAAACCATATCAAAACCTGCTGATGTATCCAGGATGGTAACGGGGGCTTCGCCTTTGAATATGAGAGACGGAGTTTTTATCCAGCTTTTGAATTTATCCATCGAACCAAAAACTTCCTGCCCACGGGTATAAAGGCGGGCAAGCTCAACGGCTTTTTCGGCGTATTCGGTTTTAATAATGGCATCATCTTCGTAGCGCTGTAAAGTACGCTCGCTAATGTGTAAGATAATGGCTAACTCCTGTAGGGTTAACGATATTTTTTTTGCCAGTGAAAGTAAAGCGCTTTTGGGGAAACCCTGACGGGCCAGGTTAATGATGTCAAAATCGGAGTTGAGGGTTAATGCTTTTGTACCCCCAAGCAAGTTATAAAATGAAGGCATAGTACCCATGTTGCCATAAGCAACCATAGGCTCATGGAGTACACTTTGTGCTTCTTTTTTTGTTTTGTACGACATATATACAAATATAATTACCGTTTGTCGTATTTGCAAATATTAATCAATAAAAAAGCGATGAGTTTTAGGCTCATCGCTTCTTTGATTTCAAGACTTGCGAAGTTTCAAAAACTTCGCAAGTATAATAACGTGTTTATTCTGCTACTATCAAAAAGTAGTTCTTTTTTCCTTTTTGTGCTACTATAAATTTCCCGTTTATCAGAGCATCTGCATTATAAACGTCATCGGCCGTCGCAATCTTTACTTTGTTTATCGACGCGCCACCACCAACAATCGTTTTCTTTGCTTCACCCTTGGATGGGAATATAGCGGTTTTAACAGCTAACAAATCGGTAATGCTAATGCCCTCATGTAATTCAGTTAATGAAATTGCAAAGTTGGGTACGCCGGCAAATAAACCCAATACCTCGGCATCGTTCAGTTCGCTTAAAAACTCTATGCCAACATTCCCAAATAAAAACTCCGATGATTTAATCGCTTTTTCATACTCGGCTTCGCCATGCACACGGATAGTGATATCTTTTGCTAATGCTTTTTGTAACACCCTTGTATGTGGCGCTAAATCATGCTCGGTTTCCCAGGCTTCAATTACTTCGCGATCATACAAGGTAAATATCCTGATGTATGCCTTCGCGTCAACATCAGTAGTGTTTAACCAAAACTGGTAAAACTGGTAAGGCGATGTACGCTCTGCATCCAACCAAACGGCGCCGCTTTCAGTTTTGCCAAATTTAGTACCATCTGCTTTTTTTATTAGTTGGGTAGTAAGTGCAAAAGCCTCACCCGCATCTTTTCTGCGAATCAGTTCGGTACCGGTAACAATATTGCCCCATTGGTCGCTGCCACCCATTTGTATGGTGCAATTATGGTGTTTCCACAGGTAATAAAAATCGTATCCCTGAACCAACTGGTAAGTAAACTCGGTGAACGACATGCCAGTATCACCTTCCAAACGTTTCTTAACCGAATCTTTGGCCATCATGTAGTTCACAGTGATATGCTTACCAACATCGCGGATAAAATCAAGAAAAGTAAAACTTTTAAACCAATCGTAATTGTTTACCATTTTGGCACTATTCATGCCGCTGTCAAAATCCAGGAAACGGGTAAGTTGCGCCTTTACAGCCTCCAGGTTATGTTGCAAAACATCTTCAGATAATAAATTGCGTTCCTGCGATTTGCCTGAAGGATCGCCCACCATACCGGTAGCCCCGCCAACCAGTGCGAATGGTTTATGGCCCGCGCGCTGAAAGTGGATGAGCGTCATGATCTGCGTAAGGTGACCTACGTGCAGCGAATCTGCAGTTGGGTCAAATCCTATATATCCCGAAGCCATGCCTTTATTAAGCATTTCTTCGGTGCCCGGCATAATGGTATGCAGCATACCGCGCCAGGTTAGTTCTTCAACAAAATTCATATTAAGTGTTGTTTCAAAGGTTGCAAAGATATAAAGCTAAAGCAGAATATGCGCGAATGGATGGCAATTCATGATTTGTAACATAGTTAACTACAGGTAAATTCTATTTCAAATAATTACTTATTCTTTGTATCTTGAGCAAAACGGGGTATTTTGCAACTCGAGGCTTATGAATTTTTTATCACATTATTATTTCGACAGGGATACCAGCAACTGTTACCACGTATTGGGAACGGTGCTGCCCGACCTGTTGAAAAATGCCGATAAACACATTGTTCTGCACCCCGAAAAGCTGCAACACCCTGATAACGATGTTAATTCAATTATAGTCGGCTGGAATAAGCACCTGGCTGTCGACAGGTATTTTCACTCTTCTGATTTTTTTATCACACACTCGCATGAGTTAAAAAAACTCCTGCGCCCTGCAATCGAAGGCTCACCGGTTAAGCCATTTTTTTTAGGTCATATCGCATTGGAGCTTATTATAGATAATTTGTTATTAACCACCGGTAAGGTAAAGGTTGATGAGTTTTATGATCACCTATCCGGCTGTAAAACAGCAACGATAAACGCGTTTTTAATTTTTTCGGGCCTGAAAAACACCGAAGTGTTTTTCAGGTTTTATGAAAAATTTAAGGAGAGTAAATACCTGCATACCTATGCCGAAACCCACCAGATAGCCTATGCACTTAAGCGCATCTGCATGCGAATTTGGAAAGATCCTTTTACGCCGCAGCAGGAAGCGCAGATGAATGATGTGCTGGGCATCTACCGCAATTATTTGTTGGATAGCTTTATGTCGATTTTTGAGGAGATCGGTGATAAATTATCCGGTATATAATAGGTTGATATTGAGCTGATCCGCTATTTCAAAGGCCATTATTAATGTATCCCGCTCCTTAAAACGCTCCTTCTGCCTAAAAAGCCTTAATTATCAGCAATTAACATTAAATAATTCTTTTTTAAATAAAATTATGTCCTTACCTTTGCAGTCCCAATTAACAAATTGGGAAAAGGAGATAAATTATTTAATGGCAAAAAAACAAGAAGCAGAAAAAGAATTAAAAGCGAAAGAAGCCGAACTGGGTACAGTTACCGCATCTGGCGAAAAAGAAACTATTGAATCAGAAGCTGATTCAATCTCGATCGAAGAGATCAAATCTAAAATTGCAGCTACACCTAGCGAAGATTTCGACTGGGATGCAGATGACAAAAAGTTTGGTAACTACAGCGATAGCGACCGTGAAAAATTTGAGAAATTGTATGATGGAACTTTCAGTTCTATCACCAAAGGCGAAATCATCACTGGTACTGTTGTTAATGTTAACAACAAAGATGTAGTATTAAACGTAGGATTTAAGTCAGACGGTTTAGTTTCAGTATCAGAATTCCGTGATACACCTGATCTGAAGATCGGTGACACAGTTGACGTATTTGTAGAGTCACAAGAAGATGCTAACGGTCAGTTAGTACTTTCACGTAAACGTGCAAAAACTCAAAAATCATGGGAGCGCATTAATTCAGCACTTGATAATGATGAAATCATCACTGGTTTTGTTAAGAGCAGAACTAAAGGTGGTTTAATTGTTGATATCATGGGCGTTGAAGCCTTCTTACCAGGTTCACAAATCGATATTAAACCTATCAGGGATTACGATGTGTACGTTGGTAAAACAATGGAATTCAAAGTTGTTAAAATCAACCACGAGTTTAAAAACGTAGTGGTATCGCACAAAGTGCTGATTGAAGACGATTTGGAAAACCAAAAAACAGAAATTGTTGCCCGCCTTGAAAAAGGCCAGGTATTGGAAGGTACTGTTAAAAACATTACAGACTTTGGTGTATTTATTGACCTTGGTGGTGTTGATGGTTTATTACACATTACTGATATTTCATGGGGCCGTATTGAGCATCCACGCGAAATTTTGGCATTGGATCAAAAAATCAACGTTGTTGTGCTTGATTTTGATGACGAGAAAAAACGTATCGCTCTGGGCTTAAAACAATTAACTCCACACCCTTGGCAGTCGCTTGACGAAAACATCGTTGTAGGCTCGAAAGTAAAAGGACGTATTGTTACTGTTGCTGATTACGGTGCATTCCTTGAAATCATCCCTGGTGTTGAAGGTTTAATTCACGTATCAGAAATGTCGTGGTCACAAAATCTGCGTAACCCTCAGGAATTCCTGAAAGTTGGTGACGAGATTGAAGCACAAGTGTTAACACTTGACCGCGACGAACGCAAAATGAGCTTAGGTGTTAAACAATTAACTCCTGATCCATGGCAAAACGCTGGCGAGAAATACGCTATCGGCACAACTCACGTTGCTACAGTTAAAAACATGACCAACTTTGGTGTGTTTGTTGAACTGGAAGACGGAATTGACGGCTTAATCCACATCAGCGACTTATCATGGTCTAAAAAAGTTAACCACCCTAATGAATTCACTAAAGTTGGTGAAAAATTAAACGTGGTTGTTTTAGAGCTTGATATCGATAACCGCAAATTAAGCTTAGGCCACAAACAGCTTGAAGAAAACCCTTGGGATACTTTTGAAACCATCTTCACTATTGATTCAATACATGAAGGTACCGTGTTAAAAGTAACTGACAAAGGTGCTATCGTAGCTTTACCTTACGGTGTTGAAGGCTTTGCGCCAACCAAACACCTGGTAAAAGAAGACGGCAAAAGCGTTAAAGCTGAAGAGGCTGCTGAATTCAAGATCATTGAATTTAACAAAGAAAACAAACGTATCGTAATTTCACACTCACGTATATGGGAAGAAGCTCGCGCTGACGCTCGTGTTCAGGAATTTGAAAACCGCAAAAAAGAGGCAAAATCTGCCAGCAACGCGGTTAAAAAAGTGAAAGAATCAGTTGAAAAATCAACTTTAGGCGACCTTAGCGTATTAGCTCAGTTAAAAGAGCAAATGGAAGGTGCTGAAAGCAAAGCCCGTAAAGCTGCGCCAGCCCCTGCTGCTAAAAAAGAATCTGAAGGCGAAGAAGCATAAGCTTAACTGACGTAATATTCTTAAGCCCTTCCGAGAAATTGGAAGGGCTTTTTTTATATGATCAAAAAATAAAAGAATTTGTTTACAGAATATTGTAAATTTGATTAACACAAAACAATAATGACTACACTCACCATAAAAGTAAAAGATGATAAAACGCTTAAGCTCATAGAAGATCTTGAAGCGTTGGATCTGATACAGGTAGTTAGCCACGATGTAAAGAAAACTTCAAAACTGTCTGCTTTGTTAAAAGGCAGTGTTTCTCCCGAAAAAGCTGATGCGATGCAAGCTGAATTGAATCAAATACGTAACGAATGGGACAGGAATACCTATTAGATACAAACGTAATAATCGATTTTTCGGCATTAAAACTTCCTGAAAAAGCTTACGAACAATTATCCGCTATTATAGATTCATTCCCTCAAATCTCGATAATCAACAAAATTGAACTTTTAAGTATTTCGGAAGTACCGGAACAAATACTTGCATTTGTTGATGAGGCATATGTTATCAAACTTGATGATGATATCGTTTCAAAAACAATTGAAATCAGAAGAAAATACAGGATTAAACTTCCCGATGCAATTATAGCAGCTACTGCTGTAATAATGAAGCTTCATTTAATAACTCATAATGTAAGCGACTTTAAGGGTATCAAAGGATTAAAACTTATTGATCCGTATACTCAATTTAATAAATACTTCTAATAATTAACCTTGATAACTCTTTAGTATTCACTGGCAGATATGCTCTTTGTCTACTATCGTATAATAAAATACCATGCAGGATACAAAACAAACCAGTAAGCTCATTAGCTTTTGGCTCAGACATCATCCCGAAGACGGGAACCTCCAGCTTGATGATTTTGGCTGGGCATTAGTTGATGAACTAATGCAATCACTCGCCACAAAGGGCCAGGTTTTTACTTACGCTGAAATTGTGGAACTAAGCAAATCATTTGATAAAGTGAGGTGGGAATTTAGTGAAGACGGCAGTAAGATAAGGGCAACACATGGCCATTCCATTGAGGTGATTTTAGATGAAAAGGCTGTTAGGCCGCCTGCTTTGCTTTATCATGGCACATCGTCAAATAAAATAGATGCCATAAAAGAAAATGGCTTGCTTGCCATGCAGCGACAGTTTGTACATTTATCAACAGAGAGCGAAGTAGCTATTTCGGTTGGAAAAAGGCACGGCAAACCCTTGCTTATAGAAATTGATGCTGCGGCCTTAGCGGCCGACGGGTGGGTGTTTTATCGAACAAGCGAAAACGTTTGGCTAACTGCAGATATTCCTGTTAAATATCTTAAAATTGAACAAAAATAGTTTAAGCCATGGCCGGAGAAACCAACCTCAACACATTATTGAGAAATATGACGCCTTTACTGAATGAAGGTGATTATGTTTATTGCACGGTTACCGATATTGATGCTATTGATATAAAAAATGTCTTGGGCATTTTTAAAGAAGAGGAAGCCGTTACAGTTATCCTAAAAAAGGAAATTGCCGATCAGCTGGGTTTAAAATACGAATACATTGCCGCCTGGATTACACTAACTATCCATTCATCATTAGAAGCCACCGGACTTACCGCCGCTTTTGCCGCCGCCTTGGCCAAAGAAGGAATAAGCTGTAATGTAGTTGCCGCCTATTATCACGACCATATTTTTGTAGCTAAAAAGGATGCAGAACGGGCAATGGTAGCTTTGAAGGATTTAGCAAGTAAATAATCCTTTTTATACCCAGGGAAAAAATTTGCCATGATCTAAAAAAGTCTCCCCTTCCGGGAGAGATTTAGAGGGGGCTTTCAAAACTATTTACTATTTTTGCCCAAATCCACCCATACGATGCAAAATCTAACGCTGCTCGACGGACAGAAATTTCAGATCACCATACAACGTTTGTGCCGCCAGTTAATTGAAAACCATAACGATTTTTCGGGCTCTGTATTGATTGGTATTCAGCCAAGGGGCATTTACCTGGCCCGTAGGGTTGCCGAAGAGCTCCGCAAGATCCTCCCCGAAAGTAAAATTATGCAGGGCGATTTGGATATCACCTTTTACCGCGACGATTTCCGTCGCCAGGGATCGCCATTGGTGCCCAATCAAACCAAAATAGATTTTATCATCGAAGGCAAAAAAGTGATCATGATGGACGATGTACTATGGACTGGCCGTACCATCCGCGCCGCCATGGATGCCATGCAGGCATTTGGCAGGCCCGAGAAGGTAGAACTACTGGCTTTAGTTGATAGAAGATACTCAAGGCATATTCCGGTAGCAGCAGATTATGTAGGAATTGAAGTAGATTCTATTGCGAGTCAAAAAGTAGTGGTATCATGGAAAGATACCGATGGCGAAGATAAGATAGTTTTGATATCAGAAAGAGAATAATTTGATTTCGAATTTCGGATCTTCGATTTCGGATTTAAGGGAGTAGAGATTTTTGATTTGCATAGATGGATAAAATAGAACTAAAACGAAGAACGAGTAAATTTTCTATCGATGTAATTAAGTTTATAGAAGGACTTCCCCGAAATCGTTCATTGGATATTTTATCAAACCAACTCATAAGATGTGCTACATCTGTTGGGGCAAATTACAGGTCGGCATGTAAATGGAAATCGACTGCTGATTTTATAAATAAGATAATAATTGTTGAAGAGGAAGCTGACGAATCTATCTACTGGTTGGAGTTAATGGAAGAATCAGGACTTGTGGATTCAAACAGTATATTGGCATTAAAGAAAGAAGCCAATGAACTCACAGCAATATTTACCGCCATAGGTAAAACTGCAAAAGAGAAGCAACGGCTTAATAAATTGGAAATAAAAAAATAAATTCTGAAATCAGAGAATTAGAAATCGGACAATCAAAATCCGAAATCGGACAATCGCGAATTGGATAATCAAAAATCAAAAATCCGAAATCGAACATCCGAAATCCGAAATTGAAATAAATCCGAAATCCGAAATCAAAAGAAAATGGCAGGACTAAGCACAAGGCACTTATTAGGCATAAAAGATTTAAACCGGGCAGATATTGAGTTGATATTTGAAACGGCTGATACCTTTAAATCTGTTTTAAACCGACCGATAAAGAAAGTGCCTTCTTTGCGCGATGTAACCATTGCCAATATATTTTTTGAGAACTCCACCCGTACCCGTTTGTCGTTTGAGCTGGCAGAGAAACGCCTTTCGGCAGATGTGGTGAACTTCGCGGCATCATCGTCGTCGGTAAGCAAGGGCGAAACCTTGATAGATACGGTAAATAACATCCTGGCCATGAAGGTAGATATGGTGGTAATGCGCCACCCGTACGCAGGAGCCGGCATCTTCTTGTCTAAACATGTAAAGGCCCAGATAGTGAATGCGGGCGACGGCGCGCATGAACACCCTACGCAGGCCTTACTGGATGCCTTTTCTATCCGCGAAAAATATGGAGATGTAGCCGGCAAAAAGGTGGTGATTGTGGGAGATATTTTGCATTCGCGCGTAGCGCTTTCAAACATCCTTTGCCTTAAACAATTGGGTGCCGAGGTAATGGTGTGCGGACCCACAACGCTGATCCCTAAATATATTGGCTCGTTAGGTGTTAAAGTGGAGCATAACCTGATCAAAGCCTTAAACTGGTGTGACGTTGCCAACATGTTACGTATCCAGCTGGAGCGCCAGGATATTAAATACTTCCCGTCGTTAAGGGAATATACCATGCTATTTGGACTCAATAAAACTATACTTGATTCGTTGGACAAAGAGATTACGGTAATGCACCCAGGTCCTATCAATCGAGGGGTGGAAATTACGAGTGACGTAGCAGATAGCAAGCAATCTATTATATTAGACCAGGTAGAGAATGGTGTGGCTGTGCGGATGGCGGTGCTGTACCTGCTGGCTGGACAAACACCATAACGACCTTAAAAAATGAAGGGGAAGTTGCTTAAATCATTCATCAGATCGAATTATAAAAGCACTATTATTGCCCTTCCTTTCGTTTTACTGTTGGTATACTTTGATCATTCGTTATATATACCGTTTTTTTTTCTGTTATCTATAGCCCGTGATTATTATCATTACGAAGCAAAGCAATCTTACATCAATCGCTTAAAAGCCAAAGGCCTTACGCCGGATGATATTTATAATATCAATTTTGTTAAACAGTGGGATGAGATCCGCAAAAAAGGCTTGTGGTTATATTGCATCACTGATGGCGGCATAATTCTGGAGGCTTATTTATGGTTGGGCATAAGCATCCTGCTGATAGCCACATCTATAGTTAAGTTTCAAAACCTTGTTAATGAGCCTGGAAACATGTTTGCGTTTATAGGTTATACGTATCTAACCGGTGCTGTAATCGGTATTATAATAAATAGGATAAGATGGCCGTATAATGAAGGCAGATTTATGAAACTGACCGACCCACTGAGCGAAGGCTTTCAACAAATGTTACTTGACGAACAATATATTAACACTATTAAAGATGAAATCCAAAACACTCCATTGTTTAATTATACTCATCGTATTTTCGATAATTTCATCTGCCGCATCTGCCCAAAGCATCCAGCAACGCAAAACCGATTCGGTATTCGCTTTGGTAAAACGCTACTTTAATGCCAAACAGGCCGATTCCATATATGCCCTGGCGGGCGATAGCTTCAAAGCGCAGCTAAGCCGCACTGCCTTCGGGAATGTAAGCGAAAAGCAGCTGTTTCCGCTGGGTGTAATCAAGGGATCATCGCTCGTTAGTTTTGTAAATAATAAGGTAGCTACCTATAAAGTTATATTCAACAGCATTACGTTACAATTGCTAATAGGCCTTGACCAGGCTAACAAGATTGATATTTTGCTTTTTCAGCCATTTAAAGAGGCTACTGCCCACCGGATAGAACGTGCTGCAACGTCAAACAAAATGCTTACCATCATAGATAACGCGGTAGCAGAGTCTGTTTCCCCTTACATTGAACAGGCCAATACCGCCGGCCTGAGTATTGGCGTTTTAAAAGATAATAACATAAGCACTTACGGTTACGGCGAAACTGAGAAAGGTAAAAGTAACCTGCCCGATGCTAATACCATCTTCGAGATTGGCTCTATCACCAAAACTTTTACATCGGTTATTTTGGCCTACTATGTAAACGAAGGCAAGTTAAAAATGAGCGACCCTATCACTAAATACCTGCCCGATTCTGTGGCGGCTAATCCTAATTTAAAGGGTATTACACTGCTTACGTTAAGCAACCACACTTCTGGCCTGGAACGGATGCCTGATAATTTGCCTGCCAACACCGATCCTCTTAATCCCTATAAGCTATACAATAAAAAGCTGCTGTTTGCTTATCTAAAAACCTGTAAGCTAAATAGTGTGCCGGGCGAACAATACGCTTACTCCAATTTAGCCGTTGGCCTGTTGGGCACCATACTCGCGCAGGTGAGCGGTAAAACTTACGATCAACTGGTGGCCGATGTGATTTGCAAACCATTGAAAATGGAGAGTACAGCACAATATTTAATAGCTGCCTTGCAGGCCCGTGAAGCTATTGTTTATAATGCCGAGGGCAACGTTACCCCCTTATGGGAATTTGATGCCCTGGCGCCCTGTGGGGCTTTACATTCATCTGTAAACGACTTGCTGACCTATGTTAAAGCCAATATGGATCCGCCGGATGATAAATTGGGTAAAGCGATGGAATTAACCCACCAGCTAACGTTTAAAAAAGATGCTAAACTGGGCCTGGCCTGGCACATCATCACCGTTAATGGCGTAGAATACATTTTTCATAACGGCGGTACCTTTGGTAGCAGCTCGTTTTTAGCCTTTAACCGCGAGAAAAACCTTGCCGTTGTGGTATTATCAAACTGTGGCGAAACAGTAGATATGGTTGGGGTAAATATTTTGAAGAAGTTGCAGTAAGCGCCTTTCGCCGGCAATATTCAAACGTAATACATAATACAAAAAGAGGCTGCATCGAAAGATACAACCTCTTAGCTTTTTTAAGCCCTCTCCCTTCAGGGGAGGGTTTGGGCGGGGCCTCTTTTATAATTCCTTAGCCAAAAACGGATACCTGTAATCTGTCGGCGGATCGAAAGTTTCTTTGATAGTGCGCGGAGAAACCCAGCGCAATAGGTTAATCATCGAACCTGCTTTATCGTTAGTGCCCGATCCCCTGGCGCCGCCAAATGGCTGCTGGCCAACAACGGCACCTGTAGGTTTATCGTTAATGTAAAAGTTACCTGCGGCGTTGCGTAAGTGCTGAGTTGCTTTGGCAATAGCATAACGGTCCTGCGAGATAATAGAGCCTGTAAGCGCGTAGATGGATGTTTTATCTACAATGTTAAGCACCTCATCAAATTGATCGTCCTCGTACACGTAAATGGTTAATACGGGGCCAAACAGCTCTTCGCACATGGTTACATAGTATGGGTCATCAACTTTTAATACAGTTGGCTCCACAAACCAGCCTTTGGTTTTATCGTAGCTGCCGCCGGCAACAACTTCAACCCCTTCGTCGGTTTTGGCAGCATCAATGTATTTGGCCAGCTTATCAAACGATACTTCGGTGATAACGGCATTGATAAAGTTTTCAAAATCCTCAACCGGGCCCATTTTAAATGAGGTGATATCGCGCTGCATGTTAGCCTTTACCGCGGGCCATAACGAGGCAGGGATGTAGGCCCTTGAAGCCGCAGAGCATTTTTGGCCCTGGTATTCAAAAGCACCACGAACAAGGGCTGTGCTCACTACGTCGGCATTGGCGCTTGGGTGGGCAAGCACAAAATCTTTACCACCGGTTTCGCCTACAATGCGCGGGTAGGTTTTGTATTTGTGGATGTTGGTACCAATAGTTTGCCATATGTTCTGGAAAACCTTGGTTGATCCGGTAAAGTGGATGCCTGCAAAATCGGGGTGGTTAAATATCACTTCGCCGGCAACCGGGCCGTCAACATAAATCAGGTTGATAACGCCAGCGGGTACACCGGCTTCTTTGAATATTTTCATGATCACGTTTGCAGCATAAATCTGCGTATATGCAGGCTTCCAAACTACAACGTTGCCCATCATGGCGGCCGACGCAGGTAAATTACCGGCAATGGCCGTAAAGTTGAATGGTGTTAATGCAAACACAAAACCTTCCAATGGGCGTTGTTCCAAACGGTTCCAAACACCTTTGCCCGATACGGGTGGTTGTTGCTTGTAAATTTCGGTCATGTACTCCACGTTGAAACGCAGGAAATCTATCAGCTCGCAAGCCGAATCGATCTCGGCCTGGTAAGCGTTTTTTGATTGACCGAGCATGGTAGCCGCGTTGATGGTAGCACGGTACGGGCCGGCAATTAAATCGGCAGCTTTTAAAAATATGGCGGCACGTTGTTCCCAGGGCAGGTTTTCCCAGTCGGCTTTTGCGGCAAGGGCTGCATCAATAGCGGCAGTTACATGGCTGGCATCACCTTCGCTAAAAGTAGCTAACAGGTGTTTATGATCATGTGGCGGGCGAATTTCCAGCTTGGTGCCGGTGCGTAATTCCTGCGTGCCAATGTACATAGGTATATCTAACTGTTGTGCGCGGGCCTCGTCTAAAGCGGCTTTGAGGGCTACACGCTCTAAACTTCTGGGTCCATAGTTTAAAACCGGCTCGTTTACAGGAGCCGGGACATTAAAAAATCCTTTAAGCATAATGGGTCGTCAATTAATAGGGGCAAAGATAGGTATTTTGTGATTGACGATGGGTGAGGGGAGTGTCAAAATGTTGATAGGGTAGAGTTGGGTCTATATTTCAGGAACTTTCTTGAGATACCACAACTACATTCTTTCCTAATGTTTTAAACCGGTCGCCGTTTTCTTGTACAACGGTAATGGTAATGTGCCCGGTTTTGCTTGTATTTATATCGCGTACTTTGCCGCATTTTCCGGCATGGGTTCCGGCGACAACTTTACAATCGTCTCCATTTTTTAAGTTTTCTGTAGCCATATTTATTGTTTGTTTAGTTGGTAATCTATGCTCGCCCGTTCAGCCATCCAAGGCTAAACGTGGCCCGCCTTGAGTATCGCCACTTAAGTTTAAGCGTATAAGTCTTATTTCCTCGTCGCCCGTAAATTGGATTAAAAGTAATTAATGTATTGCTGATATCACCGTAAACAGTTCCAATATAGGGCATAAAAAGAGCAGATGGAAAAAAAATGGGCTGATTTATAACGCCGCCGGAACAAGTGAAATGACTATCTTACAAGGGTAGAAATAATTATTCATTATGAAAATAAAGCTATTAGTCATCAGAACAGGTGATATAGAAAAGCTTGCCAAATTTTATGAGTTATTAAGTTTCGCTTTTGAATACTACAAACATGGCGATTCTCCTTACCATTATTCAGCCACCGTCGGTGAAACTGTAATTGAAATTTATCCGCTTACAAAAAGCCAAACCGAAGCGGATAAAAGCCTGCGCTTAGGTTTTGAGATAGATAATTTTGATACAACAATTGAATTGCTAAAGGAGAATAATATTGTATTTTTATCACAGCCGATATCAACTGAATTTGGGTTAATGGCGATAGTTATTGATCCTGACGGCCGTAAAATTGAATTGTATAAAAAGTAAGATGAAAAAGCTGCTTGTATTACCCGGTTTATTAATAATAGTTAATTCAACTTTTGCGCAATCAAAAAAGATTGTCCCGGCTAAGCTGAGGCCGTTTATACCGAAGGACTATGCTGTTTTGGCCTATGAAACCGGCGACCTTAACCAGGATACCTATCCGGATATTGTATTAGCTTTAAAAAATAACCACGAAACAGATAGCGACCAAACAGCAAGGCCGTTGCTGATACTTTTGGGTAAAAAAGATGGCAGTTTATCGCTTTATGCCCGTAACGATAGCGTGGTGCTTTGTAAAGGCTGCGGCGGCATGTTTGGCGATCCGTTTGAAGGGATAACCATTAAAGGCCGGTATTTTTCGCTGGAATATTATGGCGGCAGCCGCTATCGGTGGAACCGGTTCACCACTTTTAAATATGATTTGGTAAAGAAAGATTTTGTGCTGCATCGCGATGCCGGATTATCCTACGATGATGTGCAGGAAGATAAAAAATACACCAAAGATGTGTATCATAAAGCCGCTTTCGGCAAGCAGAGGTTTGTAAAATATAATTATGATACAGATTAACATCGCACCATGACCATAGAAACCCTTCAATCGATTTGCCATCAGTTGCCCGGTGTTACCGAAGATATCAAACTGGATCACCACCTGTGTTTTAACGTTGGCGGTAAAACTTTCCTGTTTACAGGGCCCGATTCGGTGCCGGTAACAGCATCGGTTAAAGTGCCGGATGAGGACTTTGAAGAAACCCTTCAAAAGGAATGCTTTTCGCCACAAGCTTATATCGGCTGCTATAAATGGGTGCATATAGCCGATATTAATTGCCTTAGCAATAAGGCCTGGGAGTTTTATATCAAACAATCGTACCGGCTTATAGCTGATAAGCTGCCGGCCAGAGTAAAAAAACAGCTTAATACAGGCGGGGAATAAACACCCTTTAATTGTCGTATCTGCACCGCATTACTTTAACATTGGGGGGCTACATTTGTATCATAACCATTAAAAACAAACTATCATGGCAACACAAATTTTTGTAAACCTTCCTGTTAAAGATCTTAAAAAATCCATCGAATTTTTTACCAGCCTGGGCTATAGCTTCAACCCGCAATTTACCAACGATATGGCTGGTTCGTTAGTAATAAGCGATACTATTTTCTTTATGCTGGTAACCGAGCCCTTCTTTAAAACTTTTACCAAAAAGGAAATTGCTGATGCAACCAAAGTAACTGAAACTATCAATTGCATCTCCTTGGATAGCCGCGAAGCTGTCGACGAAATGATTGCCAAAGCAGTTGCCGCCGGCGCCACCACACCAAACGATAAGCAAGACCATGGCTGGATGTACGGCTGGGGTTTCCAGGACCTTGACGGCCACCTTTGGGAGTTTGCGTATATGGATATGAGCCAGTTGCCGCAACATGTTTCTTAGTAGTAAGTAGTAAGTAGTAAGATTTTTTGATGTGCAGGTGGAGAATTATTTGAAGATTTGAGAATTTGAAGATTTGAGAATGAATATTTCTGAACTTTATTTGTCAAATTATTAGACTTCCTTGAATTAAAATTCTGTTCATTCTTAAATTCTGTAAATTCTGATTCAGACAAAATTTCGCGATAGGGATCGGTGCGGATACCGGCCAACGCGGCTAAGGCCTGCGCAGTATGAGCAGAGAGCCCGTGTCGCAGGCATCGCCATTTTTAGTAGTAAGTAGTTAGTATCAAGTAACAAGACTTTATTTAGCGGAGCTTAATCGCTTCTTAAATTCTTCCAGACTTACTGTTCTTCCTGCGGCTATGTCTTCTTGTCCTCTTTGGATGTTCTCTAAAACACCTGGCGGTAAAGCATCTGAAACTACTTGTTCATAGGATATATCAAGCGCCTTAAAGAATGCTATCATGATCCTGGCTTGCTGTTCCGTTGGATAGGCGATGTAAGATTTCATTAAAACTATTTGATTTTTTTGATTATACCATAGCAGGTTTTCATGATAGTACAGTCGTATTTTCCATCGCCAATAGCTCCTATCACTCCATCAGTTTCATAAGGGCTAATGAGTACAGAATCAGACATGGCTGTATTTTCGGTATAGCAAGGTCCATCTATCCGAATAGTATCGGCATTATTGATTATAACAACGGTGTTGGCATGGATATGTGCATATCCGCAATATCCCTTGGTATGTAATAAAACTATGCCTTTTATTGGGTGGTCTAATTTAGAGTATTGCCATTTTTTTTCACACTTGCCTAATGCATCGGCCATTTTGCGTATCCCGTGAGTTTCGGAACATCCGAAACTTAAAAGCAGAATTACTATTATTAAAAGCCCCTTTTGCATAGCTAAATATAAGCCGCTTTAAATAAAAAAACACCACCCGAAACCGGATGGTGTTTTTTATGTTGTCCCACACCTTTCAGTGGGCCGGGCATCTATCAAACTTTGATTTCAACTTCAACGCCGCTTGGCAACTCAAGCTTCATTAGGGCATCTACAGTTTTCGAGTTCGAGCTGTAAATGTCTAATAAGCGCTTGTATGAGCATAATTGAAATTGCTCACGTGCCTTTTTGTTTACGTGTGGTGAACGTAAAACGGTGAAAATTTTCTTTTCGGTTGGTAACGGAAGTGGTCCGCTAACTACAGCGCCTGTTGGCTTTACTGTTTTTACGATCTTCTCGGCAGATTTATCTACCAGGTTGTAATCGTAAGATTTTAATTTGATCCTGATTCTTTGGCTCATGTTGTTGTTTAATTTGATTACCCTAAGAGCTATTTATTAGAGTAATTGATTTATTTATTGAGTGAATTAGTGAGTTAGCGATTTAGTGAATTATAAAAATCACTCATTCACTAAATCACCAATTCACTAATTGATTTATGCGTTTGCAGCAGCTTTTTTGCCTTTTACTTTGGCAACTACTTCTTCCTGTACGTTACGTGGTGCTTCAGCATAGTGATCAAACTCCATGGTTGAAGTAGCACGGCCAGATGTGATGGTACGTAACTGGGTTACATAACCAAACATTTCTGAAAGAGGTACAGTTGCTTTAATAACCTGGGCACCTGCGCGTGAATCCATACCTAACAGCTGGCCACGACGACGGTTCATGTCACCGATTACATCACCCATGTTTTCTTCAGGGGTAAGGATCTCGATTTTCATGATAGGCTCCAGCAATACTGGTTTACACCTTGGCAATGCCTCACGGTAAGCCATCTTAGCTGCTAACTCGAAAGATAGCGCATCTGAATCGACTGCGTGGAACGAACCATCAATTAAACGTACTTTTAAGCTGGTTAACGGGAAGCCGGCTAATACACCGTTTGCCATTGAAGCAGCAAAGCCTTTTTCAACAGATGGGATAAACTCGCGTGGGATTGCACCGCCGCTAATTTCGTTCACAAACTGTAAACCTTCTTTACCTTCATCATTAGGTGAAAGTATAACCTGGATATCGGCAAATTTACCACGACCACCGGTTTGTTTCTTGTAAGTTTCGCGGTGCTGAACACTGCCTGTAATTGCTTCTTTGTAAGCAACCTGTGGCGCGCCCTGGTTAACCTCTACCTTAAACTCACGTTTCAAACGGTCCATGATGATATCTAAGTGAAGCTCGCCCATACCGCTAATAACGGTTTGACCGGTTTCTTCGTCAGATTTTACGTGGAAGGTTGGATCCTCTTCAGATAATTTACCTAAAGCGATACCTAATTTATCAACATCGGCCTGAGTTTTAGGCTCAATAGCCAAACCGATAACCGGCTCAGGGAATTGCATCGATTCAAGTATGATCGGGTGTTTCTCGTCGCACAGGGTATCGCCTGTTTTAATATCTTTAAAGCCTACTACAGCAGCAATATCACCTGCACCTACGTTAGGGATAGGGTTTTGCTTGTTAGCATGCATCTGGAATATACGTGATATACGCTCTTTGTTATCTGAACGCATGTTGTGTACATATGAACCAGCCTCAAGGTTACCAGAGTATACGCGGATAAAGCACAAACGACCTACGAAAGGATCTGTCGCAATTTTAAACGCTAATGCTGCAAATGGTTCTTTTTCAGATGGTTTACGTAAAATCTCTTCGCCTGTATCAGGATGATGGCCTATGATACCTTCAACATCCATTGGTGAAGGCAATAATTCCATCACGTAATCAAGCATGGTTTGTACACCTTTGTTTTTGAAAGATGAACCGCAAACCATAGGCACAATTTTAGCATCTAACACTGCTTTACGCAATGCATCCAAAATTTCGCGCTCGGTAATTGATTCAGGCGCCTCAAAGAATTTCTCCATTAAGGTTTCATCGTAATCAGCAACTGATTCCAATAATTTCTCTCTCCACTCGGTAGCTTCCTCAATCATATCCTCTGGGATAGGCACTTCGGTAAAGGTCATGCCCTTATCATGCTCATTCCAAACAATACCTCTCCAGTTAATTAAGTCAACCACACCCTGAAATTTCTCTTCAGAACCAATTGGCAATTGCAAAGGCACTGCGTTGCTGCCCAACATGCTTTTTACCTGTTTTACAACATTTAAAAAGTCGGCACCGCTACGGTCCATTTTATTTACGAAGCCTATACGGGCAACGTTATAGTTATTTGCAAGTCTCCAGTTGGTTTCTGATTGTGGCTCAACACCATCAACCGCGCTAAAAAGGAATACCAAACCATCTAATACACGCAGTGAACGGTTTACCTCAACGGTAAAATCCACGTGGCCCGGTGTATCAATAATGTTGATATGGTATTTTTGACCTCTGTAGTTCCAGTTAACTGTGGTAGCAGCAGATGTAATGGTAATACCACGTTCCTGCTCTTGTGCCATCCAGTCCATGGTAGCTGCACCTTCGTGTACTTCACCAATTTTGTGGCTTACACCAGCATAGTAAAGTATACGCTCGGTAGTGGTAGTTTTACCGGCATCAATGTGAGCGGCAATACCTATATTTCTTGTAAATCTTAGATCTCTTGACATGGTAATTATTGAGTTATTGATTTATTGAATTAGTGATTTAATTGAATTTCACTAATTAAGTCATTCACTTATATTTTTAGAAAGTGATTGGCGAAATAATGAATTACTGATTAGCATAATGTTATCTAATCAATAATTCACTAATTCAATAATTCACTAATTAGAATCTAAAGTGAGAGAACGCTTTGTTGGCTTCAGCCATTTTGTGCGTATCTTCTTTCTTTTTAACTGCTGCACCTTCACCTTTAGCTGCTGATATGATCTCGCCGGCTAATTTCTCCATCATGGTTTTTTCACCACGACGACGGGCATAGCTGATTAACCATTTCATACCTAAAGCTATTTTACGCTCCGGACGAACTTCGGTTGGTACCTGGAAGTTAGCACCACCAACACGACGGCTTTTAACTTCAACTGCAGGCATAACATTGTTTAAAGCCTTTTTCCAGGTTTCTAAACCGCTTTCGCTGGTTTTCTTTTCAACAATATCAACTGCATTATAAAATATAGCGTATGCGGTAGATTTTTTACCATCATACATCATGTTATTTACGAACCTTGTAACCAGGGTATCATTAAACCTTGGATCAGGAAGGATAATTCTCTTTTTTGGTTTTGACTTTCTCATTGCTTTCTATCCTCCTTAATTATTTTTTCTTCTTAGCTGGTGCGCCCTTGGTAGGTGCAGCTGCCTGACCTGGTTTAGGACGTTTTGTTCCGTATTTACTACGACGTTGGTTACGGCCGGCAACACCTGACGTATCCAAAGCACCACGGATGATGTGGTAACGTACACCTGGTAAATCCTTAACACGACCACCGCGGATCAAAACAATAGAGTGCTCCTGTAAGTTGTGACCTTCACCTGGTATGTAAGCATTTACTTCTTTACCGTTGGTTAAGCGCACACGGGCAACTTTACGCATTGCTGAGTTTGGTTTTTTAGGGGTAGTGGTATACACGCGTGTGCATACTCCTCTTCGCTGTGGACAGCTGTCCAACGCTGGCGACTTACTCTTGTCAACCAGAGCTACTCTACCTTTTCTAACTAATTGCTGAATAGTAGGCATTTTTCCTTTTTGTATTTACAGTTTTATCCTTATTTTAAGGACTGCAAAGGTACGGAGTATTTTTTGATTTTCAAGGGATTGGATAGAAAAAGTTTTGTAAAGGGTTGGTTTGGTGGATGGAAGGGGCGTTGGGTGGGTAATTGATTGATAATTTAGGCGTTATGGGGAGTTATTGAAAACGCTATTCGAAGCATCGTCATGGCGAGTACCCATCTGGTAAAACCTAGAAAAATCGTAGTGAAGAGCAATAGATATAGTTAATCAAATGGCTTAAACTACCGTCATTGCGAGGAACGAAGCAATCCCCGATGTACAGAGACAGTTACTAAGTTGATTAATGTTTACTGTTATATTTAAAATGATATAGGGAGAAAAAGCCCTTTATCTAAATAATGGCAATACCTTCGGCCCGCGCTGTTTGTTCATACTGCACCGGCCTTAGCCACATTGGCCGGTATCCACGTCCATCGCTATTGCGGGCTTGGGAAAAAAAATAGTAAATAGTCAGATGACAAACTTTACACAATTTAAGGCTCTAACTCGGGTAGAAACCTTTCTTGCACATATAGAATGGTCGCCACTGCTAATAATGTCTAACCTATTGGTGGTGGAGGTGGCAGGCTGACGCTAATGTTGGTAATACCACTTCCATAATATTTTTCTCCCCTGAAAAATCTCACCGGATTTAGTTCAAATGACGCATCAAACAAAGCACTGTGAATGCTACATTGGTCCGTGTAGCTATACGGAGTTTGTAACCCTTTTACTAAATCTAACGACACTCTTATCGGAACGAATTTGTATCCAGGGTATTGCTCGGCTATTGCAGTCTGCAGATAATTAAATTCGATTTTGAATTCGCTATAGGGTGATTCGGTAATAACATTTATTGAGCGATAGCCAGGTTCCGAGGGCATTTCCTTGTCTTTGATAAAAGTCTCATCCATTCCGTAAACAGTAAAAAAATCTGCAACCTGACTAACCGAAAAAAACAGCCTCTTAACCCTCCGAAAGGTCATGTCTTCATACTCTTCTAAAATCAATTCACCGCTGAAACATGTATCGAAAGGCCCACTACAGTTGCGGATACTTTTTTTTGACTTAGCGCGTAACTTTTTTAAAAAAATTATCCACGGCTGATAATACTGTTTATGGTTATTTGTTCTATTCTCAAAATTCTGCATCAAAAGCACTATTTTAGGGTGCTGCTTATACTCGATAGTATTCTTATTCAATCCAACTGGATAAATCTGATTTATGGAGTACTTAATTTGTTCATGTAGTAAAAAACCAGTAAGCATATCTGAAGAGGTGATTGTTGAATAGTTCATTTACAGGCAAAATGCGGATTTATAATTATATTGTATTTTAATTGAAACATGGGGGCGTTATCCCCCATCCACAAAAATAAACAAACAAAGCGGTGATTACTCACCGCCTTGCTATCAATCACTCACAAACAATCACTCAAAACAAATTCTTTTTATTAGTAATGGTTATAACCACCCTGGTTGTAATCATGGTCGTGGCCACGTCCGTGGTCGTCATGATCGCGGTAGCGGTACCTGTCATGATGGTACCCTCTTCCGTATCCATCGCGTACCACACAACCCGATGATACCGATATTACTACTGCTGATATTAATAGTGCAAATGCAACAAATCTCTTTTTCATGGTGTTTAATTTTAATGGTACCTGTTAATTAAACAACGTACATATATATGACGATTTGTTTTTGAAAAGGATTAACCGGGGTGGCATTTTATTAAAAACCCGCATCGATGATCTGCTGGTAATAGGGCGATTCGGGCAGGGCAAACTCTTTGGCTTTCAGCATCCAGGTTTTATAATCGGCCAGCTTGCCTGTGTTTTTGTAGCAGGTTGCCATGTTAAAAGCTAGTTCGCCTTTGGCATCCGATTTTTTATCGGGCGCGTTCGATATACCTTTTTTATAGGTTGCGATGGCCTGACCAAATAGCTTTTTCTTCTATCAGTTTAGTGTTAACCATGATAAAATGTAAAATATTGATTATTAAATATTTATAGATATTTTATCTGAAATGTGTTAAGTTATGTTAACCCAATTAGATGCGTTTGCACTGCAAAAAAGCCTTCAACTTTTTACAGTTAAAGGCTTTTTTTATTATGGCGCTGCCGGTTTTGGCGGCGTTGGCGGATGCGGCATGTTCCTTGGCGGAGCGCAGCTGGTAGCTAAGGTGGCAACCATTGCAGCAAGCAACAGTATGCTGGTGAATTTCTTTTTCATAGTGGTATGTTTTATAGTTATAATATAAGTTGGGTGTTAATTGTTTTCAAAAACCATTAACTTAGGTTTTTACAATACAGCTATCATGAAAAAATTATCCCTACTGATTATTCCCTTTTGCATCCTTGCAGGTTGCAAGCCTAAGGCCGCAGCCAATAACAGCGATGCGTTATCCGGCGATGCCGCCTTCCAAAAAATTGCCGACGACTACCTCGACGGTTACCTGGCCTGGCGGCCGGCCAATGGCGTTGCCCTTGGGTATCACCAATACGATGGCAAGGTTACCGATATCAGTAAGGCCTCTATCGAAAAAGAACTGGCGCGGTTAAAAGATTTTGATGCTAAATTGGACTCAGCCGATACGGCATCCTTTAGCCCCAAAACATTTTACGATTACCGCATTTTACGCTCGGCCATTAAACAGGAACTATGGACTTTTGAAGACCTGGGTACTTATACCAAAAATCCCATGACCTATGCCGGCGCGGTTGATGTGAGTATTTATATAAAGCGCAATTTTGCTCCGATAGAGGATAGGGTAAAATCAATCATTGCGATAGAAAAACAGGCCCCTAAAATGATGGCTGATGCCAAACTAAACCTGAACGATACCCTGGCGAAGCCGTACGTTGAAACCGCCATACAGATAGCAGAAGGCTCGGCTGCTTTTTTAGGCGGCGACTTGAAGGTGGCTCTAAAAGACGTGAAGAACGATACGCTCATGAAAACCTTCAACAAGGTTAACGCGGCTGCTATAGCAGCAGTAAATGATTTTGCCGCTTATCTGAAAAAAGTAAAATTGCCCAAGGCCAATAACAAATACGCCATAGGTACAGCCAGCTACCAAAAAATGCTGTTATACAGTGAAGGGATAAAACTTACACCCGATAGGATATTGGAAATTGGCCTGGCTCAGTTAAAAAAAGAACAGGATTCGTTTAATGCCGCGGCCAAGATCATCAACCCCAGTAAAAAACCGGTTGATGTATACCACGACCTGCAAAAAGACCATCCCACGGCCGAAAGCCTGATCCCGGATGCCAAAAAGAACCTGGAGCAGATTCGCCAGTTTTTGATAGATAAAAACATCGTGACCATGCCATCGCAGGTGCGGGTTAAGGTGGAGGAAACACCGCAATACGCCCGCGCTACAGGTACCGCATCAATGGATACGCCTGGCCCGTTTGAAACTACCGCCACCGAGGCCTATTATTATATAACCCCGGTTGACGCTAAATGGACAGCCCAGCAAAAAGAAGACTGGCTAAAACAGTTTGACTATTACACCACCGACAATGTAACCATCCACGAAGCCTACCCGGGCCATTATACCCAGTTTTTGCACCTGAATGCATCATCGGCAACCAAAATTGAAAAGATCTTCGGCAGCTATGCCTTTGTGGAAGGCTGGGCCCACTATTGCGAAAAAATGATGGCCGATGAAGGCTACGGCCACAATGGCGACACGGTAAAGGCAGCCAAATACCGCCTGGCACAATCGGGCGATGCCTTGCTGAGGCTTTGCCGCTTATGCGTATCTATCAAAACCCATACCCAGGGCATGAATGTGGATGATGCCACCAAATTTTTCATGAACAACTGGTACCAGGGCGATAAGCCATCGAGGCAGGAAGCCATACGCGGTACCTTCGATCCGGGCTACCTGTTTTATACCATTGGCAAACTGGAGATCCTGAAACTTCGCGATGACTACCAAAAACAGGAAGGCGCCGCTTTCTCCCTCAAAAAATTCCATGATGCCGTAGTCGACCACGGTATGCCGCAAATTGGCATGCTAAGAGAAATTATGCTGAAAGACAAAAGCACCTGGGGCGATGTGCTTTAAGAGGCTTAAAGCAGAATGCTTAAGGCAATAGAAAAATATGTCATTGCGAGCGTAGCGCGGCAATCGCGAGCTATTCATGTGGATATGTATAGTTCGCGATTGCTTTGTGCCTACCGATGATATGTTTTCTTTTAGAGGTGCGTAGGCCTGTCACCCTGAGCCTGTCGAAGGGTCGCGCGGAGAGGCCTTTGCCCGCTATGCTTCGACTGGCTCAACATGACAACGCTCTTTAGTATGTTATTTCTCCTTCGGGATTTCGCGAAATTTTACCACTCAGGATGACATAAAAAAAAAGAGAATGTCATCGTAGCTCAAGCCGCGATAACATTCTCTTTTAATCCATCATCTGCACATCTGAAATTTGCACATCTGCACATCTAAAGGGGGCTGCGGGGCCTAAACTACCATATTCACAATCCGGCCTTTAACAACAATCACCTTTTTAGGGGCTTTGCCGTCGAGGTATTTTTGCACATCTGCGTTGGCCAATACGGTTTCTTCTATCTCTTTTATCTCCAGGCTTAACGGAATATTAAGGTTCATTTTCATTTTACCGTTGATGGATATCGGGTAAGCAAAATCATCCTCAATTAAATAAGCGCTGTTGAACTTAGGGAACGGCGCGTAAGATAATGTACCGGCCGGGTTGCCCAGCAAAGTCCATAACTCCTCACAAATGTGTGGCGCGTAGGAGGATAGGATGATCACCATATCCTGCAATATCGCACGGTTGTTACATTTCAAATCGGTTAACTCATTTACAGCAATCATGAAGCTGGATACCGAAGTATTGAACGAGAAACGCTCGATATCTTCCTCAACCTTGCGAATGATCTTATGCAGCGATTTTAGTTCCGCTTTTGAAGGCTCGGCGCCGGATACGCTAAATTCCCATGCGTCGTTATGAAACAACCTCCAGAACTTACGCAGGAATTTAAATACGCCCTCGATACCGTTGGTATTCCATGGTTTGCTTTGCTCCAGCGGGCCAAGGAACATCTCGTACATACGCAAAGTATCGGCACCGTAACGTTGAGCAATGTCATCCGGGTTAACAACATTATAGTAACGTTTCGACATTTTTTCAACCTCTACGCCACAGATATACTTGCCGTTTTCTAAAATAAATTCAGCATCTGCAAATTCCGGCCGCCATTGTTTAAACTTGCTGATGTTCATCACTTCGTTCTCTACAATATTTACGTCAACATGCAAAGGCGAAGTTTTATATTCTTTAATCAAGCCATGGGATACAAAAGTGTTGGTTCCACGGCCTTCTTCATCTATCAAACGGTAAACAAAATTGCTGCGGCCCTGTATCATCCCCTGGTTAATCAATTTTTTGAAAGGCTCTTCCTCAACCACTTTACCAATATCCTTCAGGAATTTGTTCCAGAAACGGCTATACAACAAGTGACCAGTAGCGTGTTCGCTGCCACCTATGTATAAATCAACATCTTTCCAATATTCAATGGCCTCTCTTGATGCAAATTCATTGTCATTTTTTGCATCCATATACCTGTACCAGTACCAGCTGCTGCCAGCCCAGCCAGGCATGGTCGAAAGCTCGTATTCCCCTTCAGGATGTTTCCAGTTTTCAGCCCTGCCCAATGGTGGTTCGCCTGATTCAGTAGGCAAATATTTATCAACTTCAGGCAATAACAATGGCAAGTGACTTTCTTCAATTAAATGTGGCAAACCATCTTTAAAGTAAACCGGCACAGGTTCGCCCCAATAGCGCTGGCGGCCAAATATGGCATCGCGCATCCTGAAATTGATTTTGGCCTTGCCGGCACCAAGCTCTTCCAGTTTGGCAATAACGGCAGCGGTACCCGCTTTATAATCCAACCCATTCATAAATTCCGAGTTGATATAGGTGCCTTCTTTAGTTGGGTCGGCCTCGGCATCTATTTTTTGGGTGTCAAGAATCTGCACTATCGGCAAATCAAAATGTTTGGCAAATAAATAATCGCGCTGATCACCGGATGGTACGGCCATAACCGCGCCTGTTCCGTAACCAGCCAGCACGTAATCGGCAATCCAGATAGGGATTTGCTGGCCGTTCAGCGGGTTTAAAACGTAGCTGCCGGTAAAGGCGCCCGATACCGTTTTGGCATCAGCCATCCTGTCAAGCTCTGATTTCTTTTTGGTTACCGCTATATAGGCATCGATATCGGCCTTTTGCTCTGGTGTGGTTAAACTGGCCACCAACTCATGCTCGGGCGCTATCACCACAAAAGTTACCCCGAAAATGGTATCCACACGGGTGGTGAAAACCTCTATATAGTTAGTGGTGAGTTGTGAGTGGAGAGTGGTTTTATCTATTGGGAAACGAACAGATGCACCGGTGCTTTTGCCTATCCAGTTGCGTTGCATTTCTTTCAAAGGCTCGGGCCAGTCGATGGTGTCTAAGCCTTGCAACAATCTTTCGGCATAGGCGGTGATGCGCATGCTCCATTGCATCATCTTTTTTTGTTCAACAGGGTAGCCGCCGCGCTCGCTGAAGCCGTCTTTTACCTCATCGTTGGCCAATACGGTACCAAGGGCGGGGCACCAGTTTACGGTACTTTCGCGCAGGTAGGTAAGGCGGTATTTCAATAGTTCGGCCTGCTGGTCCTGGTTGCTCATCGCTTTCCATTCGGCGGCAGTAAAACTCAATATTTCTTCATCGCATATGGCATTAATACCGGCCGATCCTTTTTGCTCAAAATGTTCAACCAGTTTGGCAATGCTTTCGGCTTTGTCGGCATCCTTATTATACCAGCTGTTAAACAGCTGCATAAAAATCCACTGGGTCCATTTATAATAATCGGGCGAACTGGTGCGCACTTCGCGGCTCCAGTCAAAAGAGAAACCAATCTGATCCAGTTGGCGGCGATAGGTAGCAATATTTTCTTCGGTAGTTACCGCCGGATGCTGTCCCGTTTGTATGGCATATTGCTCGGCCGGTAAGCCAAAGCTATCGTAACCCATGGGGTGCAACACGTTAAAACCTTTAAGGCGTTTGTAACGTGCAAAAATATCAGATGCAATATATCCCAGCGGATGGCCCACATGCAGCCCCGCACCCGACGGGTAGGGGAACATATCCAGCACATAATACTTAGGTTTGGCGCTTTTATCTTCGGCTTTAAACGTATTGTTCTGGGCCCAAAATTGCTGCCACTTTTGCTCTATATCTTTAAATTGATAGTCCATTTTGTTGGTTATACGTATGAGGTTGCGAAATTAAGAAAATCTCTATTAGTATGGTAGTTTATTGGCGATTAGTTCAGTTTTAAGTGCCGGGCTCATGGCATATGTCGCCAGGATCGGATTATGGAGTTACCAGAAATGGCAGAATCTGTAATCTGAACTTTCTTCTCTTGCACGCATTTTTAACACCCAAACGAAACCGGGAAAGCTGATCCTATGTACCCGGGCCAGGCAACCGGAAACCCGCACCCAAAAAAACTCAACTTATTTTATAATTAGCCGTAATAACGTTAAATTTGAAATGAATATTTAAAACTTAAACATGAAACACAATTACAAACTTACCCTGATTGCCGCAGCGGCTATTGTGCTAACCTATTTTGGTTGCAGCAAATTAAAAGAAGATAACACTCCTGTAAACACGGCCGATCCGACATTGGTGAGCACAGAGATTGCTTCAAACCTTAGCCAGGCTTTATATGGCGAACAAGGTGGTTTCAGCATTTCTGACGGGTTGGATTATCCATCCAATATTGTTTTTAAGTCAAAAGGTAAAGCAAGGATCGAATCTGCCAGCAATTTTGGCTGCGGTTTCAAGATTGATACTGCCTTTTCGCTAAAACTGGGCGATAGCGATACTTCGAAACTCGACCTTTGGGAAAAAATCAAATACGAAGTTTTATGCACAAACAGCAAGCCGTCGAGCATCACGGTTAACGATAGTTTAAACCTGGTATTAGTTGGCGGCGGTGCCAATATCACCGAAAAATATGGCAAAAATTTCATTTTAAAAAGCCTTAACCCTGGTGTAAGCAATTTAAAGCTTCAATTAGATGGTACTTTAAATGCTTATGTAAACGGTACTTATACCGAGGCCGGGAAAGCAAAAGCTATATCCGCATCTTTCAACTTTAAACTTACCGGCTTAATGATAGACCGCGCTGCCGACGCCGATATAACCGATGGCCACGCCACCTTTTCTACCAAAGGTACCTATGAAGGGAAAACCTGGAACTACAGCGGTACCATTTCCTTTATAGGCAACCATAAAGCCCAGTTTAGCATTAATGGAAAAAAATACACGATAAATATTAAAACAGGCCAGGTATTATAAACAACCTTCGCTTATATGAAATCCCCGTTTGCCTTTATTTGGTAAGCGGGGATTTTTGTTAACAGGCGTTTTGAACAAACTACAACTCCAAAATCGTATACTTGTTTAATATAACACTATCTGATAGTTCATGCCAGTCAAAAAGTTCCCCCTTCAGGGGGTTAGGGGGCTTCGCCTCGTTTCAAATCTCACCTTCCAGGTGCTTGTAGCCATTGCCCTGGGCGTAGTGGTAGGCCTAAACTTTAAAGGTTTCGCTCCCGCCGCCGAACTGATCAGTAAAACCTTTATCAGCCTGATCACCATGCTGATCGCGCCTATTATATTTTTTACCATTGTGCTGGGTATTGCCGGTATGAGCGATATGAAAAAGGTTGGCCGGGTAGGAGGGAAGGCTTTGCTTTATTTTGAAATAGTAACCTCTTTTGCTCTTATTATAGGTGTTACGGTTGCCAATATCATTAAACCGGGTGCCGGTTTTCAAAACCATAACATTACCGATACAACGGGTAAACTGGCCGTGTATGAAAAAGCAGCATCTGAAATGCACTGGGGCGATTTTATAGCCCATATAGTACCCGGTAACGTATTTGAAGCCTTTGCCAAAGGCGATATTTTGCAGATCTTGTTTTTTGCCATCCTGTTTGGCGTTGGTCTGAGTCGTATGGGCGAAACCGGGCAAACGGTTATCAGTTTGTTTGATAAACTATCTAAAGTGTTTTTTAATATCATGAAAATAGTGATGAAGGTTGCTCCTTTGGGCGCTTTCGGGGGGATGGCATTTACCATTAGCAAGTACGGTGTAAAAACCTTGCAGCCGCTGGCTATATTGATGGGATCGGTTTACCTAACTATGTTCCTGTTTATTTTTGTGGTGCTCAATATTATTTGCCGCATTTATAAATTCAGCCTGTGGCAATATCTTAAATATATTAAAGAAGAAATACTGATTGTGTTAGGCACCTCTTCTTCCGAATCGGCCCTGCCTGCCATGATGGAAAAGCTGGAAAAGTTTGGCTGTTCCAAATCGGTAGTGGGGTTGGTTATCCCAACGGGGTATTCCTTTAATTTAGATGGTACTACTATTTACCTGTCTATGTGTGTGATATTTTTAGCGCAGGTTTTTAATGTGCCTTTGTCGCTGGCGCAGCAGTTAACCATTATTGGTATTCTCATGATTACATCCAAAGGTGCAGCAGGCGTTACCGGCAGCGGTTTTATTGTGCTGAGCAGCACACTCGCGGCCATTAAAATTATCCCGGTGGAGGGGCTGGCTATTTTGATTGGAGTGGATAGGTTTATGTCGGAAGCACGGGCTATTACCAATGTGATTGGCAATGGGGTGGCAACTATTGTGATTGCGAAGAGCGAAGGGGAGTTTAATCCCCTAACCCCCTGAAGTGGGAACTTTTGATTAGGACCCGGATCTTACTTTTGATAAAAAAACCTGGGTTTTGACGATATAAATTAGTAGACAGGCACCACATATACCAGTTAATGTATAACTTGCAATATATGACGGATTATATCACGCTATTTAAAGACTGGGTTATTGCCTTGGGGGAGAAGCACGAGGTTGACCCTTTGCTTATCGGTATTCTTTATTTAGTTAGTAAGATCTGTTTTTTTTCGTTCCTGGGCTGGGTGATCAAAACTTTCAGAGCCAGAAAGCCTATTCTTATTCCGTTGCTGCTTGCGTCGCTTAGTTTTAGCCTGCCCTATCTTTACCTCATTATTGCAGGCCGCAATATTTCCATTTGGGTATATGTGTTTATTGGTTTAATGTTTATTTACGGAGGGTTTTCCATCTGGAAGAAAATTACCGCCAAGCCAAATCCTGCTTAAGAGCCTGCTGGCAGCTTTCAGCTGCCGGTAAAATGTATTTTTTCTTTTTTTAAAATTGAAATTTTTAATTATCATTGTGTCAATAAAACACAATTGATTCTATTCAATTGTACGCCATTTATAAACAGGCTGACTATCAAACGATAGTTGGTATTGATACACAAAGAAATAAGATCATCATGAAAAAAACTATCCTGTCATTGGTAACTATAGGCATCAGTCTGCAATCGATTGCGCAAAAGGTAACATGGGTTTCTACCACCAAAACAGATCATTGGGCTGTTAGCAATCTGAAAACTGTTGCTGGTGAAAGCAATGCTGTCGATGTCGAAATATTGCCGGCAGGTACAAAGCAAACCATTAATGGTTTTGGGGGATGTTTTAACGAACTCGGTTACACCTCGCTGCAATTGCTGAGCGTTAAAGACAGGCAGGCCATTATGAAAGAGTTATTTGCTCCCGGTGTAGGCGCCAGCTTTACTATTTGCCGGATGCCGGTTGGTGCCAATGATTTTTCGCTCAACTGGTACTCCTACGATGAAACCGAAGGCGATTTTAAACTGAAAGATTTTAGCATAGGGCATGATATGCATACCCTGGTGCCGTTTATAAAAGATGCCCAAAAATTCAATCCGGCCCTTAAGCTATGGGCATCACCATGGAGCCCGCCGCAATGGATGAAAAAGAACAAGCATTATGCTGCCGCCATGATTCCCACTAAAGAGATGATAAAAAAATACGAAGAACGTGGTATAAAACTGACCGGCATGGATTTCTCAAACGCAGAGAACGGCCTGAAACCCGACCAGGTTGGTAAAGAAGGTACCGACATGTTTATACAGGACGATCAATATTTTAAAACCTATGCCCAATACTTTGGCAAATTTGTTGATGCCTATAAACAACAGGGCGTTAAAATAGGCATGGTGATGCCACAAAACGAGTTTAATTCGGCACAGGTATTCCCAAGCTGCACCTGGACGGCGCATGGGTTGGCCAAATTTGTAAGCTACCTTGGCCCTCAAATGGAACAACGTGGCGTAAACTTATTTTTCGGAACGGTTGAACGCGCCAACGAAAAACTGACAGACACCCTGCTAACCAGCCCTGAAAGCGCCAGGTACATCAAAGGCGTTGGTTTTCAGTGGGCTGGTAAAGGCGCTATAGCAGGTATTCATCAACGGTATCCAAATCTTGCCCTGTACCAAAGCGAGCAGGAATGCGGCGATGGCCAAAACGACTGGAAATACTGCCGTTATACCTGGGATTTAATGAAACATTATTTTAACAGCGGCGCAAACGCCTACATGTATTGGAATATTGCTTTAAAAGAGGGCGGAATCAGCCACTGGGGCTGGCGGCAAAACTCGCTGGTGAGTGTAGATACCACCGGTCGCACCTATAAGTTTAACTACGAATATTACCTGCTTAAGCACCTGAGTCACTATGTTAAGCCCGGCGCAAAGCTGTTGACGGCAAGCGGCACATTTAACAATTTGCTGGCCTTTAAAAATCCCGATAACAGCGTAGTTATCGTTATACAAAACGATGGGGATGCCGACAAAATGGTGAATATCAAGCTGGGTAATAAAACAATCAGCCCGTTACTAAAGGCTGATTCGTTTAATACATTTTTATTGGCAGGCAGCAAGTGAAAATGGATATGATTGCCTTATAATAGATCTTCGCAGATGGCACAATGGCTGAAAGGTGGAAAGCCGGCTTATAATACGCCTGCATTGCTGGCACTGCTGGCTTACACTGATAAAGAGTAGGTTAAACCAGTATGCTGCAACTGGTATATAATACTTTTTTTATATTTGCACGTTAGCCTGAACCTGATTACCGGCCGGGGTTACCGCAATCAATTAACTCATGATACCCTGATTCCCCAATTATGATAGATATCAACGACTATATTAACAGTGGTAGCCTTGAACAGCATTGTTTTAATGTTTTTGATGAGGAAAAAGCTGGGGAGGTGGTGGCTTTAAGCCGAGAACATCCCATGATTAGGCAGGAGTTGGAAAAAATTGAAGATACGATTGAGAAACTTGCCGAACGAGTTGCCATTACTCCTCCCGCAAGGCTCAGGAATAGCATATTGGCAGCATTGGGTTTCCCAGGCGACATCATCGATATAGAAAATTTACCCGCGACCGACGAATACTCCAGCTATACTGCCTGGCTTAGCGCAGTTGAACACCTTTTACCTGCTGAACCTTTTGACGATTTTTTTGCTCACCTGCTGCGCCAGGATGAGCATATTGCCCAAACCCTGGTAGTAACTAAACTGAATGTGCCCGAAGAGATTCATGAAGAGGTAGCTGAGAGCTTTTTTATACTGAAAGGGCAATGCGCCTGTACCGTTGGCGATAAAGTATTTACGCTTAATCCTGGCGATCACCTGGAAATTCCGTTATATGTTAATCATGATATAGAGATACTATCTCCCTACGTTATCGCTATTTTGCAACACCGCTTTGCCTGATTTTGAATTTGATGGAAACAACTCTTTCAGAAAAAGAACTCATCGGTGCTATGGAGAATCGCGATCCTTCGAGTGTTGGCGCCTTATATGATAGCTATGCAGCAACCCTTTTTAAAATCATTTGCTGCCATATCAGCGACAGGCAAATAGCAGAGGAAATACTGGCAAATACCATATTGGAGATTTGGGCAAACATCCAATCCTATCACCAACAGGATAAACGCCTGTTGATCTGGATGGCCGGGATAGCCAGGAACCGGGCGTCGCAGGCACAAATAACCTAAAGCTTGGTTTTACCCGCGCATCTCCTATGGGCGTGATTAAGCAGCACCCGTTGCTATAAATATGACCTTATGGCACCCAGAAAAAACTTAGAAACAGGCATTGCAGTTATAACTGATCAATATCAAAACGTCACTTTTATGTTATCATTTCTAAATTATTCTGCTATTAAATTATTATGGGGTTTGACATTCGGCCAAAAACTTTAGATTTGCCGTACTAAACGAAAAAAACCAATGAGTGTTCTGGTAAATAAAGATTCAAAAGTTATTGTACAAGGTTTCACCGGTAAAGAGGGCAGCTACCATGCCGAGCAGATGATTGCTTATGGTACCCAGCTTGTTGGTGGTGTTACACCTGGCAAAGGTGGCCAAAGCCATTTGGACAGGCCTGTTTTTAATACTGTTAAAGACGCGGTTGACCAAACCGGCGCCGATGTATCTATCATTTTTGTACCCCCTGCTTTTGGCGCCGATGCCATTATGGAGGCTGCCGAGGCCGGTATTAAAGTTATTGTTTGTATTACCGAAGGTATCCCTACAAAGGATATGATTGCGGTAAAAGAATATTTAACCGATAAGGACGCGCGCCTTATTGGCCCTAACTGCCCCGGTATTATTACTGCCGACGAAAGTAAAATTGGCATTATGCCTGGCTTTATCTTCAAAAAGGGTAATGTAGGCGTAGTTTCAAAATCGGGTACCTTAACTTATGAAGCGGTTGATCAGGTGGTTAAGGCCGGTTTGGGTATCACTACTGCCATAGGTATTGGCGGCGACCCGATCATAGGCACCCCAACTAAAGAAGCTGTTGAATTGCTGATGAATGATCCGGATACACACGGCATTATCATGATTGGCGAAATTGGTGGTGGTATGGAAGCTGATGCAGCCCGTTGGATTAAAGAATTTGGTACTAAACCGGTTGTTGGCTTTATTGCTGGCCAAACAGCGCCTCCGGGCCGCCGTATGGGCCACGCAGGTGCAATTGTTGGCGGTGCCGACGACACAGCTGCAGCCAAAATGAAAATTATGACCGAGTGCGGTATCCGCGTAGTAGAATCGCCTGCCGAAATTGGCGCTGCTATGGCTGAGGAATTGGCTAAGTTAGCTTAAGTCTGAGGCGAAAGCTAAAAGGTTAAAGGCGAAAGGTTCGCAAGTAAACATATTTAAATCCTGGTCAGTTTTGGCCGGGATTTTTTATTTTATGAAGTATTCTATTCTGAAAATTCTCAAATTCTGAGAATTCTGATTCAGACAGTGCTGAAAAATCATTATTTTTAAAACATCAGCTTCAAAACATCACCATGATCGCAAAACATCTGTATAAAATATTCAGCATAATTTTATTATCCGCCTGTTGCGCAGCAGTCACCGCACAAACCTACAAACCTGCCGCCTTCACCGATCCTGACAGGCTGAAAAAGATAGAAGCCACTTACCCGGTTATAGACCAGATTTATAAAAAATATGCCGAAGATAATCATTGGCCAGGTGTTGCCTATGGTATTATTGTAGATGGTAAACTGGTGCATACCGTGGGCCTGGGCTATACTGATGTGCCCAATAAAATACCGGCTACGCCAAAATCGGCTTTCCGTATTGCATCCATGACCAAAAGCCTTACCGCCATGGCCATTTTAAAGCTTCGCGATGAGGGGAAGCTCAAGCTGGATGATCCTGCTTACCTGTATATTCCCGAAATGAAGGGTACTAAATACCTTACTAAAGATGCTACGCCCATAACCATACGCCAGCTGCTTACCCATGCTGCCGGTTACCCGGAAGATAATCCCTGGGGCGACAGGCAGCTGGCAGTAAGCGATGCCGAACTGGTAGCCATTTATAAAAAAGGTGTTTCGTTTTCTAATAACCCCGGGCAGGGTTATGAGTACAGCAACCTGGGTTTTGCCACACTGGGTTACATCATCAAAAAAGTATCAGGAAAAAACTATGAGACTTATATTACCGAAAATATCCTGAAACCACTGGGGATGACGCATACCTACTGGGAGTACACCAAAGTACCAAAAGAGCAACTGGCCCTGGGCTACCGCTGGCTGGATGATAAATGGGTTGAGCAGCCCTTGCTGCACGATGGCGCTTACGGTGCCATGGGTGGCTTGATTACCACAATTGAGGATTTTAGTATTTACATGGCCCTGCACCTGGATGCCTGGCCGCCAAGGGACGATGCCGAAACCGGCCCTGTTAAACGCAGTTCTATCCGCGAAATGCAGTATCCCTGGGATGTAAACTATTTAACAGCCAATGCCAAAACAACCACAGGCCGCCCTTGCCCCAATGTAAGCGCTTATGCTTATGGGCTGCGCTGGGCAAAGGATTGCGATAACCGGGTTTATATTGGCCATACCGGCGGTTTACCGGGCTTTGGCAGCCAATGGAACATTATGCCCGATTATGGTATCGGCGTAGTGTCGTTTGCCAATTTAACCTATGCGCGGGCCGGTTATCCCAATACGCAGGTGCTGGATACCATTATGGCCTTAACCGGTATAAAACCCCGCCAGCTGCCGGCATCATTAATATTGGAGCAACGCAAAAACGACCTGTTGAAAGTTATTGCCGACTGGAACAAAGCCAAAGAAAGCGGCATTTTTGCTGACAACTTTTTTATGGATTATTTCCCCGGTAAATTAAAAGTTGCAGCCGCTGCCGCCTTTGCCAAAGCCGGTAAAACGGTAAGTGTTGGCGATGTAGTGCCGGAAAACCAGTTGCGCGGTTATTTTATTATTAAAGGGGAGAACGCCAATATTAAAGTAAGCTTTACATTGACGCCCGAAAATCCTCCGCTGATACAAGAGTACCATTTGGATGTAGTGACGCCGTAATGTTAAGTCAACAGTTCTGAGTCATAAGTCTAAAGTTGTTTTTTTCTCTTTTGACTTAGAACTTAAGGCTTTGGACTATAAGAATATCCGTCATTATTGTTGACACGACAGTAGTTTATGTCGGGTCAGGCCACTCCGTTTACCCTAAACCAAATAACAGTTCCGGTGGTTAGGTTTATCTTTAAGTTGAAGTAACAGCTTCCTCCGTCCATTATCCTGACAATATTTTTTCGCCAATAATTTTTGTCATTGTCGGGGCGCCAGTCATCTAATTTACAAAAGCAATTTACCCAAACTTCTTTTTCGTCCTTTGCATTAATCACAGCAACAATTTGTTTGTAGTAGGTGGATGGCGATTTGATCTTCGGGTCATAAGCAATAGAGCCTGGGTACTTTTTTGTATTTGCCAGGTTTTGCTTGTAAATTTTTTCGCTATCAATATTATATTGGGTAACCGCCTCGTTAATCAAAAGATTTACTTTTTCTATTTCATCCGGCGAAAGTCCGGTGGGCTTTGAGCCTTCGTCAAAATAACTACTGACCAGGTTTTTTTCCAGGTTTAAAATAGCCAGCCTCGGGGTATCAGTCATCTGTTCATGTATGTGAACCGAGGAAGCTAAAGCCCAATCATGTTTTGGTTTACCAACTGTAAACACAAACGCCAATAATAGGAGGTATGGATTCATGGTAGCAAGATAACCGTAATTTTTGGTATTTATTGTGTACGTCAACCCAATGTAAACATCACCCCAAAACATCCAATCCCCCTTAATTGTCGTATATTTATGTAGCAAAACGGTGATTTTCTCAATCACTAATTCAATAATTCAGTCATTCAATAATTAAAATGGAATACAATAAGCTAACACCCGAAGAAGAATATATTATACTGCATAAAGGTACCGAAAGGCCATTTACCGGTTCGTTATTAAATAATCATGCGCAAGGCCTGTACGTTTGTAAACGCTGTGATACACCGCTGTACACTTCAGAGTCGAAATTTGAATCGCATTGCGGCTGGCCAAGTTTTGACGACGAGATTCCAGGTGCTGTAAAAAGGGTACCCGATGCAGATGGACGCCGGGTTGAGATTGTATGCGCCAATTGCGGCGCCCACCTGGGCCACGTTTTCGAAGGAGAATACCTCACCCCCAAAAACACCCGTCATTGCGTAAACTCGGTATCAATGAAATTTGTTCCGGCAGGTTGAGGGCAATAACTTTCTTAAAACTTTTAGGAATACTCCGTTTGGTTTTATCCCGCGGGGCATTTTGTTTATCCACATTTGGTTTTTTGGGCCGCTTTTTCAGCCCGATTTAGAGATTGATACCAGCCTTTAGTGAAGGCGTTATCTATTTTTCAATAACTGTCTGTGTTAAGTAAAGTAATTTGTAATGTTAAATTATTGGTTCGGCCCTGTTTTTACACTATGCAATTGCCAGGGTAATTTTAATTAGCTGTAATCAAGTCTATTAATTTTCTTTCAACAAAGCCCCGTTTAAAATAAATCGACAAAGTGTTAATAACTCGGGCCTTTGTTAAAAACTATCATTAACACGATACCAACTCAAACATTAACTTTGTTCTACAAGGTAATAAAAAGGTATTCAACAGACAGTCGGATGTATTCATCATCCAGTAATGCAAACACTTAACTGTCAGGAATTTACATATTAAAAACTGTGATTGGTAAGCCATGTTGCAGCAAAATGAAAGCTTTATTTTTTAATAAGGCCGGTGTTGGTGTCTGATGTCACTAAGTAAACAATAAAACGAAAAAAAACAGGTGCCCCTATGATACAGGAAGACGAAATATTACTGAAAGAGAACAAGGACAGGTTTGTGATACTGCCTATTAAGTATCCGGCTATTTGGGAAATGTATAAAAAGGCTGAAGCCAGTTTCTGGACAGCCGAGGAGATCGATCTTTCGGACGATATGAAGCATTGGGAAAACCTGAATTCGGGCGAGAAGCATTTTATTTCGCACATACTGGCTTTCTTTGCCGCCAGCGATGGTATTGTGAACGAAAACCTGGCCGTGAATTTCATGAGCGAGGTGCAGTTGCCCGAGGCCCGTTGTTTTTACGGCTTCCAGATCATGATGGAAAACATCCACTCAGAAACTTATGCGCTGTTAATTGATACCTATATCAAAGACCCGGCCGAAAAAGACCGCCTGTTTCATGCTATTGATACCATTCCATGTGTTACCAAAAAAGCCGAATGGGCGCTACGTTGGATAAACAACGGCAACTTTGCTGAGCGTTTGGTAGCATTTGCAGCTGTTGAAGGCATTTTCTTCTCGGGAAGCTTTTGCTCAATCTTCTGGCTTAAAAAACGCGGCCTGATGCCGGGACTGACCTTCAGTAACGAGCTAATCTCACGTGACGAAGGTTCGCACTGCGAGTTTGCATGTTTATTATACAAAATGCTTAACAAGCGTCTAAGCGCCGAAGCTGTTACCAAGATCATTACCGATGCGGTTGAAATAGAAAAGGAATTTGTTACCGACGCGCTGCCTGTTAACCTGATTGGCATGAACGCCAAAATGATGGGCCAGTACATTGAGTTTGTTGCCGACAGATGGCTTGGCGAACTTGGTTACGAAAAACATTACGGCGCCAGCAATCCCTTCGACTTCATGGAAATGATATCGCTGCAGGGCAAAACCAACTTCTTCGAAAAACGTGTTGGCGATTACCAGAAAAGCGGCGTATTAAACAATGCCGAAAGCAAAGCGTTTTCGCTTGATGAAGACTTCTAAGAATAGTATCAAGTAGTTAGTATCAAGTATCAAGATACTAAGTCAGATACAAACAGAGGTTCGGTGGCCAACAAAGTTTGCGACGCCCGGTTAATAAAGAATAAGAGTTAATAATATATATACGTAAACGAGTTGGTTCAGGTCTTGCTACTTGCTACTAACTACTAAATACTGAAAAAAAAATGCTGGTAGTAAAAAGAGACGGTAGAAAAGAGTCGGTAAAATTCGACAAGATCACGGCACGTATTGAAAAACTGTGCTACGGGTTCAACCTGGTTGACCCAATTGATGTGGCAAAAAAGGTAATTGAAGGTTTGTTTGATGGGGTAACCACATCAGAACTTGATAACCTTGCTGCCGAGACTGCCGCATCACTGACGACGAAGCATCCTGATTATGCTTTGCTGGCATCGCGTATTGCAGTATCAAACCTGCACAAGAACACCATCAAGTCGTTCTCTGAAACTATGCGTATCCTGTACAACTACGTGGATAGCAAAACCGGCAAAAACGCATCGTTAATTGCTGATGATGTTTGGGAAGTGATTGAGAAAAATGCCGAATTATTAGACAGCACCATCATTTACGACCGCGACTTTGGTTTTGATTATTTCGGTTTTAAAACCCTCGAAAAATCATACCTGTTAAAGGTTGATGGTAAAATTGTTGAACGTCCGCAGCACCTGTTTATGCGTGTATCTGTTGGTATCCATAAAGAGGATGTAGAGAGCGCCATCAAAACTTATCACCTGATGAGCGAGCGTTGGTTTACACACGCTACACCTACTTTATTTAATGCCGGTACTCCAAAACCACAAATGTCGTCATGCTTCCTGTTAACCATGAAAGATGATAGCATTGATGGTATTTACGATACTTTAAAACAAACAGCAAAAATATCCCAAAGCGCAGGTGGTATAGGCCTAAGCATCCACAATGTGCGTGCTACAGGTTCATACATCAGCGGTACAAACGGTACCAGCAACGGTATTATTCCAATGCTGCGCGTATTTAACGATACCGCCCGTTATGTTGACCAGGGTGGCGGCAAACGTAAAGGCGCTTTCGCTATTTACT
Organism: Mucilaginibacter sediminis; assembly: GCF_051903035.1. NCBI lineage: Bacteria > Pseudomonadati > Bacteroidota > Sphingobacteriia > Sphingobacteriales > Sphingobacteriaceae > Mucilaginibacter > Mucilaginibacter sediminis. The sequence goes on along the minus strand of NZ_CP170602.1, from coordinate 2,828,993 downwards.
TAGAGCCATGGCATGCAGACATCTTCGAATTTTTAGATCTGCGTAAAAACCACGGTAAAGAAGAAATGCGTGCCCGCGATTTGTTTTACGCTCTTTGGGTATCTGACTTATTTATGCAGCGCGTTGAGGCCAACGAAGAGTGGAGCTTGTTTTGCCCGCATGAAGCACCAGGCCTGGCCGATTGCTTTGGCGATGAGTTTGTTGCCCTTTACACCAAATACGAAAAAGAAGGCCGTGCACGCCGTACCATCAAAGCACAGGAATTGTGGTTTGCCGTATTGGATGCCCAGGTTGAAACCGGTACACCATACCTGTTATATAAAGATGCTGCCAACAGCAAATCGAACCAGCAAAATTTAGGTACTATCAAAAGTTCAAACCTTTGTACCGAAATTATGGAGTATACCGATGCCAACGAAATTGCGGTTTGTAACCTGGCTTCATTAGCATTGCCACGCTACATTAACAATGGCACGTTTGATCATAACAAACTATATGATGTTACTTACCAGGCTACTTTAAATCTGAACAAGATCATCGATTATAACTACTACCCGGTTAAAGAAGCCGAATACTCAAACCTGCGTCACCGCCCTATCGGTTTAGGTGTACAAGGTTTGGCCGATACTTTCATCCAGCTGCGTATGCCGTTTGAAAGTGATGAAGCCAAACAGCTGAACAAAGAGATTTTTGAAACCATTTACTTTGCGGCCATGACGGCTTCAAAAGATTTGGCTATCAAAGATGGTCCTTACGAAACCTTCCAGGGTTCTCCATTATCAAAAGGTAAATTCCAGTTTGATTTATGGAATGTAGCCCCTGCCAGCACCCGTTGGGATTGGGAAAACCTGCGCCTTGATGTAATGAACCATGGTGTGCGCAACTCACTGTTAGTAGCGCCAATGCCAACAGCATCAACTTCACAAATATTAGGTAACAACGAGTGCTTTGAGCCATATACCTCAAACATTTATACCCGCCGCGTACTAAGTGGTGAGTTTATTGTGGTAAACAAATACCTGCTGCGCGATTTGGTTAACCTTGGTTTGTGGACACCGGCTATGAAAGATAAGATCATCACTGCAAACGGATCTGTTCAGGATATTGCCGAGATACCATCAGCTATTAAAGAACTGTACAAAACAGTTTGGGAAATTAAGATGCGTAACATCATTGATATGGCTGCCGATAGGGGTGCTTATGTTTGCCAATCGCAATCATTAAACCTGTTCATCAATGCGCCAAACGCTTCAAAACTAACGTCAATGCACTTCTACGCATGGAAAAAAGGCTTAAAAACAGGTATGTATTACCTGCGTACACAAGCCGCTTCGCAAGCTGTTAAGTTTACGGTTGAAAACCAGGGCGGATCAAACATGGAGCCGGTTATACCTGACCATGTAGACCAAATGGCCGACAACGTACCAGAAGGCCCAAGCTGCTCGATGGAAGAAGGCTGCGTTACTTGTTCGGCGTAAGTATTAGTCGGAAAGTCCGAAAGTCGGGAAGTCCGAAAGATAAAAGAAGACCGGAAGCGTATTAGCTTACCGGTCTTTTACATTATTAGTAGTCGGAAAGTCCGAAAGTCGAAAAAGTCCGAAAGATACAAAGACCGATAAGCTTCGTAGCTCATTGGTCTTTTATATTTAGCCTACGGTTAGCTTCTGAACTTTCCGACTTCTTCTCTTTTACATTATAATGATCTGAAAAGCTTTTATTTGCTATCAAACTTGTCGACCTTTGACAAAACAACTTTCGGACTTCCGGACTTTCCCGACTTCCGGACTAAAAAATGCACCCCAAACACGAAATCATCCGTTGCGAACGCTGTGAGGCGCCTTTTGAATGTAAAGCCAATTCATTCACCAAGTGCCAATGCAGTAGTGTGCAGCTTACTTTGAACGAGGTGCAGTATGTGAGTGAGCTGTATGAGGGCTGTTTATGTGCCAACTGCCTGTTACTTGTTCAACAGGAGTATAGGGTAGGGATGGGTATCGAATAATAGCCCCATTAAAAATCATCAGGCCACTCAATAATTTAAAAACAATATCTTAGCGCCAACAGCATCAATAATCCAGCTGTTAAGCATGGCCGCTATCAGTACAAAACAAAAACCACACATTCAACAGGTTGATTATATCCGGGCGATAGCTTCGCTGGTTGTAACGCTGTACCATTTGGGGGGTAAAACCTTGCCTGTTTTAAATTATGGCTGGCTGGGCGTTTATATGTTTTTCCTTTTATCGGGCTTTATTATTTGCTGGGCTATTCCTGAAAATTATAGCTGGAAACTGAGTGGCCGCTTTATCATCAAGCGGGTTATCCGTATCGAGCCGCCGTACATCATCTCGATAGTGATGGCCATTATTATGAACTTTTTTTGGGTAGCCCATTACCGCCCCGATTGGGTTAATGCCGTTTGTCACCTGGCCTATCTTAATAGCTTTTTGGGGCAGCCATACTTAAGCCCCGTTTATTGGACGTTGGGCATCGAATTTCAGTTTTACCTGTTTGTAGCGCTGTGTTTTCCATGGTTTACAGGTAAACGGGGGGCTTGGCTGTTATTGCTGTTAAGTATTTTACCGGTATTTTTAAAGGTGCCGGGCAACACTTTAATCAATAGCTTCCCGGTGTTTGCGCTGGGTATTTTGTATTATTTATATAAGGTAAAAGGAAAAACTTTAAATGATGTGCTTGTTTTTTGTATTTTAATTACCGCTTGCAGCGTGTATTCGGTTGGTTTGGCGCAAACCTGCGCGGCATTACTTGCCCTGGGTATATTGTTGTTGCCTTTAAAAAGTTACCCGGTTATCAGCTTTCTTTCTAAAATTTCATTTTCGCTATACCTCACCCATGATATCATTGGCAGTAACCTGGTTGTTTACCTGGGGATGCTGTTGCCAAAATCACTGTTTTTTAAAGGAGTAGAGTTTTTAACCGGCCTTGGCGTGAGCATTTTGTTTGCCTGGGGATTTTATTTACTGGTTGAGAAGCCTTGTTTGAAATTATCAAAGCAGGTGAATTATAACATATAGTTTATTATCGTTTGCTGTTATCTCATCTTAGTGTAACATGTACATGACAATTAGCATTTTATCAAAAAAATAAAGGATTGGGGTGTAACATTTGAAGTATTTTCGCCTCCAATTACCAAAATCTTTATAAATGAAACGTTTTTACTTTTTTATACTTCTATTCTGTTTTGCCGTTTCGGCTAAAGCTCAATTTGGGGTAGGTGGCGGCGGCCCCACAGTTGTTGGCCGCATATCTGGTACTGTTATTGATTCTGTTACCAAACAACCTATGGATTATACATCTGTAGGTCTGTATCGCAGTGGCGGTAAATCGCCCATAAATGGTGTTTTAACCGACTCGAAAGGTAATTTTAAGATAGACAATGTAAAGCCTGGGAGCTACAAACTCCTTATTTCTTTTCTTGGTTATCCATCAAAAACGATAGATCCTGTGGTAACTACGGCTTCAAAACCCGATGCAAAACTGAATACGGTTTATTTGTCGCCGGGATCAAAAACACTGGCAACCGTTAATGTCGTTGGTCAGGCACCGCTGGTAGAAAACAAGATAGACAAAATTGTTTATAACGCCGAAAAAGACCTTACATCTGCAGGCGGTAACGCTACAGATGTGTTGCAAAAAGTACCTTTGGTAAACGTGGATATTAACGGTAACGTATCAATCCGCGGCGATCAGAATGTTAAAGTTTTGATTAACGGTAAACCATCCGGCGCCACATCGGCCAGCTTATCGGATGTTTTAAAAACCATCCCTGCCGATCAGATCAAGAGCATCGAGGTAGTAACATCTCCATCTGCAAAATATGATGCGGAAGGCTCTGGTGGTATCATCAACATCATTACCAAGCAAAAAAATGTATCAGGCATCAGCGGCTCGGTAAGCGGTGGTGTGGGTACACGCCAAAACAACGGTAACATTAACCTTAACTATAATAAAAACAGGTTTAGTTTGGGTATCAATGCCGGCGGTAACTTAACCTGGCCGCAAACATCAACAACCACGTTCGATCAGCAGTTTAAAGGTGCTGATGGAAGTATAACCCGCCATAACTTTAACAACTCGACAAGCCGTATTAAAAGGCATGGCGTCATAAGCTCAGTAACTATGGGGTACGAGGTTAATGCGTTCAACAGCTTTAACAGTACCTTCAGACTTAATGATGGTGGTTTTAATATTGCCGGAAACGGTATTAATAATATACAAGCCGGGAGTATTTTAACCCAATACACAAGTACAACCCAATCGCACAATCATTTTGGTGGTTTTGACTGGAACCTTGATTATACGCACAAGTTTAAAAAAGAAGGGGAGGAGTTTACGCTTTCGGGCCAATGGAGCCATAGCATTATCAAAACAGACTACAACAGCTTGTTTACAGCAGTTAACCCAAGCCAAAAGGGAAATAACGATGGTAAAAACAACGAATATACTTTCCAGGCCGATTATACTTTGCCTGTAAGCAAAGTAGTAAAAATTGAGGCCGGCGGTAAAACCATACAACGCCGCATAAACAGTAACTACGATATATTTGATACAGATAACAGCGGCAACAATGCCATTCGCGATTCATTGAACTCGAACCTGTATGATTATAACCAGAACGTATACGCCGGTTATACTGTTTTAACCTTCACTTTACCAAAAAGCTATTCGTTACTGGTAGGTGGCCGTGTTGAAAACACCAGGATAAAAGGCGACCCGCAGAATCCTTACCAGGATCCGGATAAGGTGGGCGATCTGTACCAGAACTTAAGCCCATTTAGCACCAGCTATACAACTTATGTTCCGAGCCTGACCATACAGAAACAACTGGGCAGCCAAACGCTTAAATTATCATACAGCAAGCGTATACAAAGGCCAAGCCTGCAGTTTTTAAATCCGTTTATTAACCGCAGTTCCATACAAAGCCAAACGGTTGGTAACGTAAACCTGGCGCCCGAAGTATCGCAAACCATAGAACTGAACATTAACAAATTCGTTAAATCATCGGTGATCAACTTCTCGGTTTATTATAAAAATACCAACAACATGATTGAGGGTATCGCTGATACACTGACCGAAACCATACGTGGCCAGGTGGTACATGCAACCCGCACCGCCTACCAAAACATTGGTAAAAACAATTCCTTTGGCGCAAGTTTCTTTGGGTCGATAAACCCGATAAAACCTTTAACCATAAGGGCGAGCATTAATGGTTATACCTATAACCCAACCATATTTGATGCTTATAAAGATAAAGCTTCGGCAACGGGCGTTTATTTCCAATACTCGGCTTTCGGAAGTGCATCATACCAGTTTCCGCATAACTTTTTGGCCGAATTGTTTGGCTTTACCAATTCCGCCCGCCGCACCATACAAGGTACCAGCCCGGCATTCGGTATTTATGCCTTTGGTTTAAAGAAACAGTTTATGGATAAAAAACTGGCTATCGGCTTTAACACCGTTCAGCCATTTGCCCGCGACAAACACTTTGACCAAAACATAAGCAGCGACGCATTTTCGTTAAAAAGCTCAACCGCGTTCCCTTTCCGCTCGTTCGGTATAACGTTTAGCTACAGCTTTGGTAAACTAAGCTTCAGCAACCCGCAACAACAGAAAAAAGGCGTAAACAACGATGACCTTAAACAAGGCGATCAGGGTGGTGGCCAGGGTGGCACACCATCAGGAGGAAGATAAGACTTTAGAGTCAAGAGTCAAGAATCAAGACTTTTTGAAAATAGCAGGGCCGGGAGAGTTAATCTTCCGGCCCTTTTTTACTTATAGTTACATTGATGCCATGTCGCTACTCCTTATAGTGAGGTGTTCGCAAAATGCTGATTGTCAGCGATATTTTTTTAATAATCTATGTCATTGCGAGGAACGAAGCAATCGCGGACTATACAGGGCGGATCTGCACGGTTCGCGATTGCCACGCTGCGCTTATAATGACATGATTATAATACGTTGATTATCAAATGTATTTTTTATTCCCCTCTCGAGAGGGGGCGCGGTAGGAGGTGCGTTGGCAGGGGTGTGTTTTTCCGCGTTTCATTGCGCGTGCATAACACACCCCTCCGCCCCTCTCAAGAGGGGAATCGCACTTTTCCACCGCTTTTTAAAAGGAAGCGCAAGTCTGATGGTACCCAGAATACCCCATTTGCAACCATGTCATTACTGTTTTTTCCAGCCGAAGCTGATGGATACTCGCTATGACATGGTTGTTGTGAGGCTCTAAAGCAAACGCGTCATCCCTATTTTTTTAGGATCATTCTGAAGTATATTCGCAATGTCGTTCCCGAGGCGTCTTGACTCTTGATTCTATTCCGCCTCTACATTGATCCCTATCTGCTTCAATAGCAGCGACGCGTTGAACGTTTTGCACTCGCCATGTTTTATCTTATAGTCAAACAGCATTTCGCCGTCTTTTACCTGGATATCGAAGTAGAAGTTGCGTACATAATCGGGATATTTATCTTCAAGCCGGGCTATCTGCAAATCGTGGGTGGCCACCATACCCACGGCATTTTTGCGGATCAGCTGTTCAATTACCGCTTTGGAGCCAAGGTATTTATCAACCGAGTTGGTGCCGCGCAGCATTTCATCTATCAGGAAAAATATCTTGGGCTCGTTTTCTACCGCGGCCAGCAACATTTGCAGGCGGTCGAGCTCGGCCTTGAAGGTTGATGTGCTTTCGTTAAGTGAATCTTTAATGCGCATGTAGCTAATGATGGTGATAACCGATACCCGCATGCTTTTAGCGCACACAGGAGCGCCGCAAAGCGCCAGTACGGTATTTATACCTATGGTGCGCAAAAAAGTGCTCTTGCCCGCCATATTTGAGCCTGTGATGATATCTATCTTATGGGTATCTTCCAGTTCATAATTATTTTCGATACGCTTGGTGGCATCGATAAGCGGGTGGGCAAGTGAGTGGGCGATGAGTGTATAGCCTGGTTTATCTTCAATTTGCGGGTAAGCCCAATCCGGGTAATTAATGGCGAGGCTTGCCAGGCTGATAAGGGCCTCAAATTCGGCAATAACATCAAAAGCGGCTTCCAGGCTTTCGTTATTCTGGCGTTTCCAGTTTTCAATGGCTATTACCTGCCGGATATCCCACAAAAAGAACAGGTTAAGCACAAAGCCAACAATCATATTAAGGTGATAATTGAGCTTGTTGATCAGGTTGGCCAGTTCTTTTATTTTGTTGGAGGTTTGGCTGGTTTTTAATAATGCAGCAAGCGATGCATTATAGCTGGCTTGCCAGGGTTCGTCTTCCGCCTGTTTAAATACATCGGCGTATTTGGCCAGCGTATCGCCAATTTTACCGGCAATCATATCGGCTTTGCTAATGTACATGGCTTTTGAAAACACGATGCCCATGTTGGCAATACCTATTATAATTGCCGCCAGCTTAGCCTGCGGGATAAACCAGGCCAGTGTCAAAACACCAGTAAACAAATACGGCGCTATTTTGGTGTACATGGCAAGCCATTTTTCGCCGGGCATATCAAGCGGAAGGTGCAGGTATTTGAAAAGGTTTTTAAGCTGATTGACATCCTGCTGAATGGCATATACCAATAAGGTTTGCACCGAAAGTTTCCAGTCGTTTTTGGTAGCTATTTCTTTAACCGCCTCCTGTCGGTGTAGAATGGTGGCTTTGGTTGCCGGTTTATCAAACCATCCGGCAAGTTTATTATTGCCGGTTGATGTGGCTGTGCGGTTAACCAGCTGGTACAGGGAGGCGTTGCCGAAAATATCCAGGTCGGAGGTGTAAAAGTGTTTTTCGTTGCAAAACCGGATGCCATCGTTATACATATTGGCATGGGTTTGGATGCTGGCAATTTCGTTCAGATTTACTTTTTGCAGGTCATCGTAGTACTGTTTAAGTTTTTCGAACCGGCTTTGGCGGGATACCAGCCACGCAAACGCGAAAATAAGTACTACAAAGGCCAGGGCTACAATGGTAAAATTATCCTGCTGCACACCAATGCTGATGGCTACTACCATAAGGGCGAAGATGCTGAGCCTCAATAATGAATACGTATTGGCAAGTCTTTTATATTTGGCGGCTTCCTGCTGTGCGGCATCGGCGCGTTGTTGATAATTGGTAATAATATCCTGTTGCATACCCGGTAAAAAAGTTGTGGCTAAATAAACACATATATTTTAAATAAACGTTTATTTGTTTGAGATATGAAGATTACGTTTTTAACCGTTGGCAAAACCGAAGATGCCTATTTAAAAGAAGGCATAGATAAATATGTAAAACGCCTGAAGCATTACACCAAACTGGAACTGGTAGAGATTAACGAACTGAAAAATACCAAAGCCCTCACGGCAGATCAGCAAAAAGCAAAAGAGGCAGAGTTGATCCTGAAAAAAATAAGTCCGCTTGATCATGTGATTTTGATGGATGAGAAGGGAAACGAATATACATCTACCCAGTTTGCCGCCTACATCAACAAAAAAGAGATCAGCCTATCGGCCAACCTCATATTCGTTATTGGCGGCCCCTATGGGTTCGATCAATCGGTGTACCAACGTGCTAACGATAAAATTTCATTGTCGCGAATGACTTTCTCGCACCAGATGGTCCGCCTGTTTTTTGTTGAGCAGCTTTACCGGGCGTACACGATTTTGAAGGGGGAGCCTTATCATCATGAATAGAGAATTTGAAAATTGTCTGAATCAGAATTTACAGAATTAGAAAATTAACAGAATACGAGTATGCCCTGTGCATTTTGAAAATTCTCAAATTCGGGAAATTCTGATTCAGATAATGAATTTATGATTAAGCCGGCCATTTTCAAATCTTCAAATTAGCACATCCTCAAATTAATCCCCTACCTTTACATTATGGGTCACGATCATTCACATTCTCACTCGCACGGCGGGCATCATCACCATGATCATGCGCCCAAGCTGGACCATTTGAATACAGCCTTTATTGTAGGCATCATCTTAAATTCGGCTTTTGTAATTATTGAAACCATAGCCGGTTTTATGACACATTCGCTGTCGTTGTTAACCGATGCCGGGCATAACCTGAGCGACGTGGCTTCATTGGCTTTGGCCCTGCTGGCATTTAAGCTTACTAAAGTAAGCGCCAACAGCAAGTATACCTACGGATATAAAAGATCGACCATCATCGTATCCTTTTTTAATGCCATGATCCTGTTTGTAGCTGTTGGCTTTATTGTTTACGAAGCCATTATGCGTTTCCTGAATCCCGAAACGGTATCAGGTGGTACCATGGCCTGGGTAGCTTTTATTGGTATTGGTATCAATGCCCTTACTGCCTGGCTGTTTGTGAAAGATAAAGATACCGACCTGAATGTTAAAGGTGCTTACCTGCACATGGCGGTTGATGCCATTGTATCACTTGGCGTTGTTATATCGGGCGTTATCATCTATTTTACCAGGCTGTATTGGATTGATAGTATTGTAAGTATAGTTATTGCCATTGTGATATTACGCGGAACCTGGGGGTTGTTAAAAGATAGCCTGCGCCTGGAAATGGACGGCGTACCTGCCGAAATGGACCTGGAAAAAATAAAAGCCGAACTGATGAAAGGCAAAGGCGTAGTAGATGTGCACCACATGCACGTATGGGCGCTCAGTACTACAGAAAATGCGCTAACCGCCCACCTGGTCATCAAACCAGAGAATATGGCCGATTTTGACAGTATTAAACATGACCTCCGTCACCGGTTGGAACACATGGAAATAAACCACAGCACCTTTGAGCCCGAGTTTGCCGATGAAAAGTGCGGGCAACCGGAATGTGCGTAGGGTAGATGCCATGATAAAATACCCTGTTAACTATAAAGATATTCAACCGGATATTGATTTTTATTCCGAGTTATCAGGGGTTTATAGAAAAGCTGAGAAGTACCTGCTTGATTTTAAATGGTGTGCTGCGATAAATGATAGCTTTCTTTATTACAACCTTGGGGAAGTGTTTTGCATTTTCCTTTTCGAAATAGACAATACACAAAGCCAGGAGGATAATTTCCTTTGGGTGATTGTCGGTGATATCCCTTCAATGTATTTAGATGTTTACGGGCCGGATTCTACTGTTGAAGTATTAGAAGATTATATCCACTTGGCTGAAGACTGGATTGCACATGTAAAATCAAAACAATCTGTAGATGAATGTTATCCTTTTAATGCCGAACCGACGATAGAACTGGCAGAACTTTTAGAAAAGAAAGTAAGTTTTATGAAAAACACTCTACTAAACGAAATGGAGGATATTTCGCTTAAACGATTTAAATAATTCTTCCTAATTTACCGCTCAATAATAACCCTGCTATGAGCACTACCAACAGACGAAAATTTATAACCACTACAGCCGCCCTGGCAGCAGGGACAGTTGTAGCATCAGCAATGCCAATGATAGATCAAAAAGAAGAGTGGCCGGTAATACACCATGTGTTTTTCTGGCTTAAAAACCCTGGTTCGATTGAAGACAGGGATAAGCTGGTTGCAGGCGTTAAAACCCTGTCGAAAATAGAAACCGTTAAAAAACTGCGTGTAGGCGTTGTGGCCAGCACCGAAAAGCGCGACGTGGTTGATAACAGCTGGGCTGTATCTGAACTGATGTTTTTTAGCGACCTTGCCGGGCAGGCAACTTATCAAACCCACCCCATACACCTGGAGTTCATTAAAAATTGCAGCCACCTTTGGGAAAAGGTGATTGTTTATGACGCGGTGGAAGCGTAAGGAATGAAATTCTAAATAGATCAACCGTCATTGCTAGGAACGAAGCAATCCTTGACAGGCTAAGTCCTACATTATTTAGGATTACTTCGTTTCTCGCAATGGCGGTAGTTTGCTACATCGATTTAATTAAATTTCTTTCCACACCACAACGATTTTTTGGAGGTTACCTAACGGGCCCTTACAACGGGGGCGAAAAAAAGAGATTGATAGAAAAGCAAAAAGCCGATTACTCGGCTTTTTTTGTGGCTTTTTTAGCTTTTGCTTTTGGGGCGGGAGTTGGCTCCGGTTCGGCGGAAACTGGCTCGGCAACAGGTTCTTCAACTTCGGCTGCCGTGGCCTCTGGGGCCGGTGCCTGGGTTGGATCCACTTCGTTAAACAACGGTAAATCTTTAAGGATATGGAACCAGGTAAGGATCTTTTTCATATCTGAGGCATATACTTTCTCCTCGTCATGATCCGGTGCTACTTCGTAAAAGAATGTGCGCATTTTTTTACCATCAGCTTTAGCGTCGGGTACGTTTGCGGCGGCTTTCATCTGCTCAAAAACATCGGTAAGCCTGATATCATCCTCAATACCAAAAATAGTTATTTCGGTAAGGGCAGCCAGTTTAGCTGTTGACAGGTTGGCTACCAGTTTTGTTTTTTGTGCATCCAGGCTCTCCAGTACATAACCGGTTTTGTTTTGAGCCAACGCCCGCCATAATCCCGGTTTGCCAGATACGGCTACAATTCCTTGTAAATTCATTTGTTTGGTTGATTGGGAGAGTAGTTGATTAGGTTGATTAAGTTAAGTGGTTGATTAAGTTTAAATATTTAACCTAATCAACTCAATCAACCACTCACTATAAACTTAATCCTCTATTACTTCGATGCTTAAAATTTTATCGCCCTGGCGAATAGCGTCAACAACGTCAACGTTTTCAATCACTTTACCAAATACGGTGTGGTTACGATCTAAGTGAGCGGTATTTGTACGGTTATGGCAGATAAAGAATTGTGAGCTGCCGGTGTTACGGCCGGCATGTGCCATTGAAAGCACACCACGGTCATGGTATTGGTTATCGCCTGTCAATTCGCAATCAATTTTGTAGCCTGCGCCACCAGCACCTGTTCCGGTTGGATCGCCGCCCTGTACCATAAAGTTAGGGATAACGCGGTGGAAGATAACACCATCGTAAAAGTTTGATTTTGCTAATTTTTTAAAGTTAGCTACAGTATTTGGGGCATCCTGATCGTAAAACTCTACGGTCATGTCGCCTTTTTCAGTTTTGATTATTGCTTTGCTCATTTCTTTGTTTTTTTGAAAACAGTTGGCAAAGGTAATAAAATTGAGGTGAAAGGAAAAGGATTTTAGAGGCAAAAGGTTAAAGGCGAAAGGTAAAGGGTTACGCAACTTAAAGTTCTATATCTTTAACTAAATTGAGTAAATATTCGGTTTTTTCGATAATCATGGTTTTCATTCGGCCATCGCGAATAGCTTGCCATGCTTCAAGTTCGTGCCAGTTACCATAAGGTGATTCGACCTTGTTAAACCATGGCCACCAATCACTTGTTTTTAATCCGTTGCCAGGCAAAGAGAATATTTCTTTTCTTAAACCGATCGGGATTTCGAATTTATTAGGATCCTCTTGCAAAATTCCATAAATCATTTCCCTATCAAAGTACTGAAATTGAAAGCTTATACTTAAATGCTTCCATTCAGGTCGCCATATATAAATTCCGCTATAACGTTTTTCAAATGCTATTTCATATTTGCATTCTAAACCAATTTCCTGAAAATGGTTTTCAATTGTTTTGCCAAAATCATCTGAAACTTTTTGACATGCTACATCTAATGCTTTTGAAATTGCCCACGATTCTTCGATGTACGATTTAAGTAGGTCGCTCAGCTCTTCTTCCATATTGTGATTTAGTGTTTGATTGGTTAGGTGCTTAATTAAATTGATGTAATGAGTGATTGCTTCTCTTACAATTGGATAGACTGTTACTTCTTTACGACAAAGTTCCAGCCAGTGCAATATGTCATATTTGTATGATACGCATTTATAGTGTTCATCTTCAATCATCTCTCCTTTACTATTATCTGACGGGGGCTTTCCATCCAAAGTCAAGTATATAATATCGGCGTTTGATGAGTTGTTAAAATATCGGGTTAACTGATGATCCTGATCGCCAGCATATATTTTATTCTCAATTATAATCTGATGATTGTGCTTATCTTTGATGGTAATATCTATTCTGCCACCGTAAGTTCTGTCTTCGCTTATCTGACCTATATAGTCCTCTACTTTAATCTTGCATGACCATACGTCAATCGGATTGTTCTTAAAGCAAACAGATTTTATAAACAGCTCAAGAAAAATTTCTTTTTGTCCATGACTACCGTTGGGGTTTAGTAATTCCGCAAGGAAAGCCGAATGCATCCTGACCTCAGAGGATTCAAGTTTAAGAATTCTAAAAACGTTAAAATTTTCTCCTGTTAGTTCGTTGATTTTTTTGTAACGAGTATTGATCGCATTTACTTGGTCGAGTAGATTTTTATATTGGTGTAGTTCCATTAGTGATGATAAGGTTTGGCAATGTACTAAGTAAGTAATTTAGATTTATAGATATTCTAAACTTTATTTCAATCCCGCCTCATCGTAATACATTCCCCGTTTATTCGTTACATTTGATAACCGATATCAATTTAAAACACACACCGGATAGTGAATAATCAATCAAACAAAAAATACCTTTCGCCTTTCACCTTTCGCCTTTCACCTTTTTCTCGGCCTTTCAAATACCTTTTACCTTTCGCCTTTTGCCTTTTACCTCTTTTGACAAAAGCTGCCTCTATCCTCATCCCTATGGACGACGAGCAAAAAGATCACCTGAAATCATACGGCATAGCTTTCCTGGCTTTAAAAAATGGCGAGGAAGTTGACTGGCTGCTAAACTATCGCGGCGGCAGCTTTATGATGAAGTATAACCAGAAGATGGAGGAGGAGTGCAAAATCCGTGGGGTAAGCTACCAGGTGCTGGCTGATGCTAAGGTGAGCGAGATTATTACCGAGGTAAGCGATCCATCGGTAAATATGGATGTGATTAAGTTGGAGAAAGCACCAAAGATGGCAGTTTACTCGCCAAAAAATAAACTGCCCTGGGACGATGCCGTAACCCTGGTTTTAAAATATGCCGAAATTCCTTATGATGTAGTGTATGATGAAGAAGTTGTTAGAGGCGACTTGCCCAAATACGATTGGCTACACCTGCACCATGAGGATTTTACCGGGCAATACAGTAAGTTTTACGGCGCCTTTAGGTTTGCACAATGGTATAACGATGATGTAAAAGGACAGGAAGCGCTGGCCCATAAGCTTGGGTTTAAAAAGGTATCGCAAATGAAGCTGGCAGTGGCCAAAAACATTCGTGATTTTTGTGCGGGGGGCGGTTTTTTGTTTGCCATGTGCTCGGGCACTGATACGTTTGATATTGCCCTGGCCTCATCCAATACTGATATCTGCGAACGGATGTTTGACGGCGATTCGGCCGACCCGGATGCACAATCGAAACTGGATTTTACACAAACTTTCGCTTTCCAGAACTTTACGCTGGACATGAACCCGATGTCGCACCAGTTTAGCAACATTGATGTAACTACTACCCGGCAGGTGGAGCGCCAGCGAGATTTTTTTACGCTGTTTGATTTTTCTGCCAAATGGGATGTAGTGCCCAGCATGCTTACCCAGGATCATGACAAAGTGATAAAAGGCTTCATGGGGCTTACAACTGCCTATAATAAAAGCATGCTAAAGCCCGGCGTAACCATCATGGGCGAAATGAAAACTGCCAATGAAGCCCGCTATATCCACGGCGAATATGGCAAAGGCCAGTGGACATTTTACGGCGGCCACGATCCCGAAGATTATCAACACGCCGTAGGCGACCCACCTACAGATTTAAAACTCCACCCCAATTCGGCAGGATATCGCTTGATTTTGAACAATGTATTATTCCCGGCGGCAAAGAAGAAGAAGCAGAAAACTTGATTTTAGTATCAAGTAGTAAGTATCAAGTAGTAAGACTTTTTGAGGTGCAGGTTATAGATGTGCAGATGTTTTTGTCTGAACTCGGATTAAGCAGATTTATCAGATTTTTGGATTTTGACAAATTTTGACCATCCATACATCATAATCCAAATAATCCAACAAATCAGATGAATCCCGGTTCAGACAAACGCGTAAGGGATAAAAGCGGATACCGGCCCTGCGCTTAATGCCGGTGTAGTATGAGCGGTTAGCCCGGCCCGCAGGGATACGCCCACGATAATATATGTAGGCAGCTTACTGTCAAACTGCTTACCGCACTCTGCTAATTACTGCCAACTGCAAACCGCCCACTGCAGACTGAACCGCTAATTATAAAACGTCCAGCTAACACCAAACTTCAGCAAATGATCTTGCATGGGGTAGCGGTTTACGGTGTAGAAACCTTTGCTTTGCAAGCCCTGGTTGGCATAATCATACATCAGGAACAGGTTGGTGCGTTGCAGGGTGGCTTTAAAATAAACCGATGCTACGGGATACGATGTAAAGGTAACGTCGGGCCCGTTGTAAAACTGGCCAATCCCTACTGCGTATGACGGTGCTACATACGGTGTATTATACCTTACGCTTACGCCAAAGTTTGATTTAAGTACGTTGAAAAGTGTTTTGCTGAAATACAGGTTGCTATAAGTATAAACTTCGGGGGTGCGCAGGGTTGATTGATAATCTGTTTTTTGGTAAACCACGTAGTTATCAAAATGCAGGCTGTGGTAGCTTAAATTTTTACCCACACTTATCTTAAGCAGGTTGATATCATTACTCAGCTGGGCAGGGTGGGCGTCGATACCGCCATCCTGGGCCGTAAAATACATGTACCCTGCAATTAAAAAGTATTCGGCCTTGATATCAAGCTGCAAAGGGTTGTTGATATAGCTAAACGATGCGCTGGTTGTTTTTTGGTTTTGGAAACTGTTGTGGAAAATATAGTGGTTGCTTATCCAGTTGGTATAAATGAGCGGCGGTGAGCTGTTTTGCGAATACGCTTCCAAAATAATTTTGCCTGCTTTATCATTACCTGCAACATTAAGTTTTGCACCGTAAAAGTAATCGCCAAAGTCGCGGCCCTGGACAATCTGTCTAAAGTCGCCTTCAAGACCAAGCCTGTCGCTAAAACGATAGCTGAATTTAGCTTTCAGGGTAATGTCCTGGAAGGTATTGTTCTGCATTTTATTTTGATGGATGTACTTGTATCCATACTGGTTTAGCACGGTGTCACTTACGTATTGCGCGTAGTTATAAAGGTCGTGTACCAGGCCCAGATCGAGCTTTACCTCGTTTTTAACAAACTTTACCGATTTACTGCGGAGATAGAAACTATACGAGAATTCGTTTTGAATATGCGTTACCGACAGCGAGTCCCTTGACCGGTTATAGCTGTAATAATAATCGGGGAATACATTATAAGTATCGGGCTGGTTTGTTTGCAGGTAATTATAACTGCTGTTTTGAACAAATAAGGTGTGCGCTACACGCTGGGTAGGCAAAATTTTGGAGTTATCCTTGCCTTTGTTCAAACTATCAATACGGCCCAGGTAATAAAACTGCTTTATATACAGGCTTTTATCTGTCCATTGCTGATAGCTGTTTTGAAGCCGCACGGGGGCCGAGTTTTTAAAGAATAGGGAATTGCTTTTGCCTGTGAAAATGGTATCGTTAAGGATTGAACCCGTTTCTGGCGCTTTTAAATTATTGTAAATGATGTTGGCCAGTAAATTATAACGCTTGCCGGGCGATTGATACCAGGTAAAAAAAGCAGCATTTACATCGCTCACATTTTGCTGCAACACGCTGCTGGTGCTATAAAATCCGCGCGATCCGTTAAAGTTAAGGTTAAAACCCACATTCCAGTTTGGTTTTACATTTTGGGTGTGGATGATTTTAAAAACCTGCTCGGCCGAACTGCCAAAACCGTTAAACAACGTGAGGTTGGAGTACGCCACCCTGGCGTTATAATATTTAATATCCTGCGGTTTTATGGCATACACATCCAGCGAGTGCAGGCCGGTGTTGAAACCAATGGTTTGGTCGGGCTCAAACAGCATACTTCGTTGTGATACGCCGTTGTAGCCAAGGCTGATGCGCGGATGGCGGGGATCGGTAAGCGGACTGTAATTTTCAAAGTTATAGATGCCGGTATCCAGCGCGAAAGTTTGTGTGCTGTCGCTCAGGAAACGCTCCATCGTCACGCGGATAAATTTGGCGCTGAAAATTACAGAGTCTTTTTTATTGTCCTCTTTTTTGCGCAGGCTATCCAGCAGTTCATCGTCACTAACCTTCCGTTGAGTTTTTACCGTATCGCGCGTTGATAGTGGCCTTGCCCGGTTTACCTGGCCATATTGTGCAAAAGCCGCCTGTATGCCAAAGCACAACAGGAACAATAAAATATATTTGAGCTTATGATGCATTAATTACACTAATTACCGGCTATCAGATTTTTGAGGATCAGGGTCAGTTTTGGCTCGGCTTCCTCGGCTACCCTTATAATTTCTTGTAACGACACAGGTTCCAGTACATCAGTAAAACCTTCGTCGGTTAATACCGATATGGCAAATACGGGTATGCCCATATGGTTTGCTACAATAACTTCGGGTACGGTGCTCATGCCTACTGCGTCGCCGCCAATTATCTTCAAATAAGTGTACTCGGCCTTGGTTTCTAAATTAGGGCCGGTTACAGCAACATAAACTCCCTTATGGCAGGTAATATTGTTTGCCGCTGCAATAGTTAAAGCTTTATCAATCAGCGTGCGCTGGTACGGCTGGCTCATATCCGGAAAACGGGGGCCAAGTTCTTCATAATTTCGGCCAATAAGCGGGTTTTGCGGTTGCAGGTTAATATGATCGGCAATAACCATCAGGTCGCCTTTTTTAAAATCGGGGTTAAGGGAGCCACTTGCATTTGATACATAAAGGGTTTTAATACCCAGGTATTTCATAACCCTAACCGGGAAAGTGATTTGCTGCATGTTATAACCCTCGTAATAGTGCAGGCGCCCCTGCATAGCTACCACTTTTACACCGCCAAGGGTGCCAAATATCAATTTGCCCGAATGAAACTCCAATGTCGAGATTGGGAAATCGGGGATGTTGGAGTACATCAGCTGTTTTTCAACAACGATGTCTTTAACAAGGCCACCCAGGCCTGTGCCTAAAATTATACCTACCTCGGGTTCAAAATCGCCTATGCGGTTTTTGATGTACCGGGCGGTGCTTTCAATATTGTCTAACATATGTGGTTACTAAATTATCAAACTGCTGTTTGCCGTTATTTAAAAAACTAATACCGATTGGCAGTACCAAAATGGGCAGTTTTTTGATGGCCGGCTGCAATTCCTGTTCCCCTAAACGCTGCGCATCCTTTTCTGTTGTGATGATCAATTTTTTTTGTGATGTGCAGGCAAAAAAATCATCGGCAAGTTTACTGATATTTTTTAAGCTAAACTGATGGTGATCGGGATATTTATGGTGATTGATGATAGATGTATGGTTTTTTAAATGCGATAACAAAGGCATCGGATTGGCAATACCCGTAAGCAAAAACACGGCGGTTTGCTCATCAATGTTTTGATACACCGTGGCCCCATTCATGTTTTGTAGCGCCAGGTAGTTTATGCAGGCAAAAAATAACTGTTGGTTGGGCAGGGGCTTAATGTGCTTTTTTATGATAGCCATTTCTGCATCTGCCAATGTTGGCGGGCATTTGCTAATGACAATAACATCGGCCCTCTCGCGGCCACTAAACGGCTCGCGCAGGTTGCCCGTGGGTAGTACCAACCGTGGTTGGTTAAGTCGGTTATAATCAATCAATAAAATGCTAAAGCCGGGTTTAAGCGCCCGGTGCTGGTAGGCATCATCTAAAATTACAAGGCTGTATTTATCTTTTAACTGCTGTATACCCGCTACCCGCTTTTCGCAAACGGCAACGGTAACCTTCGGGAATTTATGTTTAAACTGGGCAGGCTCATCGCCTATTACCGATGCCTGCGGGTTATCGCCCGCCAGCAAAAAGCCTTTAGTTTTACGGCCATACCCGCGGCTAAGTATTGTTGGTTTATCATCCTGGAATAACCGGATCAGGTACTCGGTCATGGGGCTTTTGCCGGCGCCGCCTACATCAAGGTTGCCCACCACAATAACCGGGCGGTTAAAAACGGTACTTTTAAATACCCCGGCATCATAGCACCAGTTACGAATGGTAACAACCAGGCCGTAAATGAGCGAAAAGGGGAGCAGAAGCCAGCGGAGGAGTTTCATATGGGGTAAATAGTATTAGGCCTCATTTGTTTAGTAGTAGTGAAATTTCGTGAAACTCTGAAGGCAAAATAGGGCGAGCATGGCGACGAAGACTCACCCGGCGAGGCTGCGCCCGCCACCCTCTCTTCACCTGCGGTGGAAAGAGGGGCTTGAATTGTAAATAACGCGGTATTAAAAAAACTAAAATAATGAAATTTCAAACCCCTCTTTGCGGCGAAGCCGGAGAGAGGGCGGCGGGCGTAGCCTCGCCGGGTGAGTATTAGCCTGCGTTCAAAGCCGATGTTTGTATCGCTATCCAACATATCATGAGTAGCGTACCGTGGCAGTCGCAAACTGTGCGGGCTTGTAGTACTTTGCCCACAAATGCTTTGTTCCTCGCAATAACATGGAATCGATGGTTTATTCATTTATCCTTTTAAAGAAGAAACAAATCTAAAAATTTAAAGACTATTTGTAGCAGCGTTGCTATTGGATGTTAGGTGAAACAGCTTATAGGAAATTTAATTGCTGTCGTTTATCAATCAAAAACATTGCCTGCTCTTTTTTAACCGAAGGGAATTCGTCTAAAATCCCTGCTTTTAAATGATCAAAAAGGTGACTCGACCGGCACTCGTGTACCGGCAAATATCGGTCTTCCGCTTAAAATATCCTGATCTATATTGACAACCTGTTGAATATCCATATCATAAAGATACGATTATTGATTTTACTGAGTATTTTGCATCTGATAAACAATTCACTCATGAAACTCAAACTTCTCACCCCCTTTTTACTCCTCACCACCGCCACCTTCGCCCAAACCGATAAAAAACTAACTGTGCAGTTACAGGATGCCGTTAAAGGTTTTCATGGCCAGGCAGGTATTTATGTACAAAACCTTAAAACGGGTAAAACCGCTGCAATTAATGCCGATACGCTGTTCCCTACAGCCAGTATGATAAAGGTGAGCATTCAATGCGGGCTGATGGACAAGATAGAGAAGGGCGAGCTGCATTATAACCAAAAGCTGGTTTACCGCGACTCGCTTTTATATGCCGGAGAGGATCTTTTAGGCTCGTTCAAAGATAAGGATACCGTGCAGCTTAGTAAAGTGGCCATGCTGATGATAACCATGAGTGATAATACCGCAAGCCTGTGGCTGCAAAAACTGGTTGGCGGCGATTATATTAACAACTGGCTGCAACAAAATGGTTTTAAAGTAATGCGTGTAAACTCGCGTGTGGCCGGCCGCGAGGCTATCCGCAAAATTTATGGCTGGGGCGTTAGCACACCCTATGAAATGTGCCGCCTGTTTACCATGATCAGAAAAGGCGAAGCTGTAAGTCCCGCCGCCAGCGAAAGGATGTACCGTAACATGGGAAGGATTTACTGGGACGAGCACGCCCTGTCGCAAATTCCACCGTATGTGCACACCATATCTAAGCAGGGCGCGGTTGATGAGTCGCGGTCAGAAACTGTGCTGGTAAACGCGCCTCATGGCGATTACGTATTCTCGATTATCACCAACCATAATACCGATCAAAGCTGGGGAACAAGTAACGAAGCCGGCCTGCTCATCAAAAAAATATCGGCCCTGCTATGGCATTACTACGAACCCGCCAGCAACTGGAAACCCGCCGAAGGTGTAGATAAATTTATGCTGAATGAATAGCTGCGCAGTCATTACCGCTGCGCTGGTCATTGGTCATTGGTCATTGGTCATTGGTCATTGGTCATTGGTCATTGGTCATTGGTCATTGGTCATTGGTCATTGGGCATTGGTCATTGGGCATTGGGCATTGGGCATTGGGCATTGGGCATTGGGCATTGGGCATTGGAAAAGGCACAGCCTTTTCCAATGCCCCGTATGGTGATTTTTTACCATCTTGTTTTTAGTAGAAAAGCCCAATGACCAATGACGAGCGCAGCGAAATGACCAATGACAAGCGCAGCGACAATGACTAATGACAGCGCAGCGATATGAACCCATAATAATTAAGTAAAATTTCTGTTTGCTTTGCAGTTAAATGGATGCCGTTTGTTATAATTGGCAATTATATCAATGTGTTAAAAATACACATACCAGTTACAACCAATTAAATGAAAAAAACACTTACTTTATTTGTATTGCTTATACTTAGTATTATAGTAAAAGCACAAACTATTGCCAACTTATCGGGCACTATAACCGACGAAAAAAGCCAGGGTATTGCCGGCGCTACTGTTTATCTGCTGAATACCAATTACCGTGCTGTTGCCGATAAGGACGGGAAATTCTCATTAAAAGATATTGCATCCGGGAGCTATATTTTGCGCATCAGCGCCGTTGGTTATGCTGCAAAAAGCCAATCGATTGTTTTAAGCGGCACTATGCGCCCAATAAGTATTCAATTGAAAGATGCCAGTAACCAACTGGATGAAGTTACCGTAACGGCTCAAAAATACGAGGAGGATGCCCAAAAAGTGCCTTTCAGTGTTACAACCTTATCGGCCAGGCAAATAAAAGATTACCGGCTTTGGGATTTGAAAGATTTGACAGCTATTGCCCCTAACTTAAACTCGGCCAGCTCCGGCGATGGCCGCAATGTCAGTGGTATTAGGGGTATAGTTACCACATCCTATGATCCTGCTGTAGCTACTTATGTTGATGGCGTAAACCAATACGGCCTGGATACTTACATCCCACAGTTGCTTGATGTAGATAGGATAGAGGTGCTGCGCGGTCCGCAGGGCACACTATACGGCCGTAATGCTACAGGCGGTGTTATCAATATCATTACCAAACAGCCATCAAACACGGTAAGCGGTTTTGCCGGGCTCGATTTTGGCAACTACGGCCAGCAGCGTTTTACCCTGGGTATAAAAGCACCGTTGATAAAAGATAAATTATTTTTAGGTGTGGCCGGTGTTTACTCGGGCTTTAATGGTTTTTATACCAATACGTTTGATAACAGCCATTTTGATAAACAACACTTCTTTTTAGGAAATTACTACCTTAAATTCCTGGCTACATCAAAACTGGCTTTAACGCTTAATGTTAAAAACTTTAACAACCGCAATAACGGTGCCTTTACGTTGGCCGGTTCGCCGGATGATGCTTTGAGTAAGCCTTACCAGGTAGATCAAAACGCCACTACCAAAATGATTGATAATACCTTCCACGCTTCATTAGCCATCAATTATTCGGGCAGCGATTTTAACTTTACCTCGCAGTCATCCTACCAGGTTAATAACCGTTATTATACCAAACCTATTGATGGTGATTTTTCGCCTATTGACGCGGTATCCGTTGTAAATAATTACGGTGGCGACTGGAATAAAGTACGTACAGGTATCCAGGAGTTTAGGTTTACTTCGCCTGCATCCTCAACCTCTAAATTAAAATGGACCGCCGGCGCTTATGGTTTTTATCATTACGCCCCAAACAAACAGGGAACTTATTTTGGTGCCGACGCGGCAGCGGTTGGCTCGCCAATAACCAACTTTACCAGTATCAATACCAATATCGACAGAAATTTTGGCGTGGCAGTTTATGGCCAGGTAACCTATGTTGTTAGTCCGCAATTTGATATTACAGCCGGGTTGCGTTATGATCATGAACATAAAAAAGAAAGTGTAAAAGGCGAGTTTCAGCCTGATGGCGGCGATGCTATGGTTACCCGCTCGGATACTTCTTCCTCGGCCAATTTTAAAGCCTTTTCACCAAAACTTAACCTGGCTTACCATCTTTCGGCCAATAATAATCTGTATGCAACTTATAGTCGTGGTTTTAGGGCCGGTGGTATCACCGAACTGGGATCAGACCCGTCATCGCCACCACTATACACTTTTAAGCCCGAGTACAGTAACAACTATGAGGTTGGATCAAAAAATAATTTTTTTGATAATAAATTGCGTGCCAACCTGGCTTTGTTTTACACCCGTGTTACCGACGCACAGGTGCCAACTTTAATATTGCCCGATGCTATTACCGTAACCAAAAATGCAGGCAAGCTGAGCAGTAAAGGTGTTGAAGTGGAGCTGAGCACTACACCAATAAAAGGCCTGGAAATTGAAAATAACTTTGGCTATACCCATGCCCGCTATACCGACCTGGCGGTTGGCAGCAACGGAGAAATAGTCGATTTAAAAGGCAACAAGCAAATTTATACGCCTAAATTTACCAATATGCTTGCCCTGCAATACGGTTACGCACTGGGCGGCCCTCAAAAAGTGAGATTAATAGCCCGCGGCGAGTGGCGCTACCTTGGCGACCAGTATTTTGACCTTGCTAACACCATTAAGCAAAAAGGCTACAGTAAATTCAATGCCAAAATTGGCATCGATACCAAAAACTATAGCCTGTTTTTATGGGAGAGCAATATAGGCAACAAAAAAGCTATAGACTATGCCTATGACTTTGGTGCAACCCACTTAGGAAACCCAAGGGTTTACGGGATATCGGTAACCGCTAATTTTTAGTGTACACCTCGCCTTTATAAGGATGAATGGTTGAATAAAAGGTATAGCCTGCAACATGCATCAGGTAGTAGGTCATGATATCGCACCAACAAATTTCATCATGAAACATCGGGACCGCCGGGAACTTACCTTCCTGGCGGCTTTCGTTTTTATTGTAATCGTAATCGCCGCCGTGTTGCTTTATCCAGTCTTTAAACATGTCCATTTCTGCGGGATCTGAAAAAACTATTTTAAAAAAAGTTTCCTCTTTAACCGACTTAAGATCGTCGTTAATATAATGGTGGAATTTATGCCGATGGTGGATTATTTTGGCGGTTATCATACTGTATATGCTTGTGGTGCAGTAGGGTAACACTAAATGGTAACTAACGTTTTAATTATTATTTTATGGTAGTTAAATAAATGTTAGCTATGTATCTTTAGCCTGTTATAACATTGTATTTTTTACCTATGAAAAACCTTATCGCAATTATAGTAGTTTCTGCGTTATTCGTGAGTATCGGCATTAAGGCTGTGGCACAGGCAAATACCACGGCCAAATCGCTAAAAGTATGGTTGCTGGCTGGGGTAAACTTGAAAAGCAATCCCGACGACAAGAGCAAAACCATTGCAACCATTCCTTACGGAACCATTGTAAAGCCTCTTAAATCAGCGGGAGAAGCTAAGGCCTTAACGGTCGATTTTAACACCGCAGCTTTAAAAGAACCCTACCAACTGAATGGTAAGTGGATAAAGACGGAGTTTAACGGTAAAAAAGGATTCCTGTTTAATGGCTATCTGTCTGCCATGCCTGCGCTAGAAATGGATGATCACGGCTTCGTAGAAACGGAAGATGCATACCTTAAGCGTAACTACGGGGTTTTAAAAATCGCGAAAAGGATACCCAAAAAAGGAACCAAAGAAACAAGTATTTATTACAAAAACGGGGCCGTGACTACCGAGACCTATTTTGACGGATGTGCCGACCACAAACTGCTTTTAAAGAACATTAGCCTGGATGAAGCGATGCTTTTTGAAAAGGTGTTACATAAAAATGCAGATGCTGCGCAAAACATTAAAGTTGAACAGCAGCAAGCAGGTGTGATAAAAATATCATCGTACGATTGTGACTGATATTGTTTAAATTCGATTTTATTTAAACCTGTCTAACCATATCTCCTGTTCATGAAAAAATTAACCGTTCTAACCCTGTTTTTAACTATAGGTTTGCTGCAGTTTACTACTGCACAGGTTGTAACCAAATATGGCGATAACGTGAGTACCCTTGACGGTATCATGAAAGCCTATTACGATGTAGTAACGGTAAAAAAAGGGGAGAAGGTAAGCTACGAGCGCGATAGCCTGCTGCACATTGCCGGTGCCCATGTTGGCTCGGGATATATTGATAAGCAAGGCAAACAAAAGTTTGGTTATATGACGTTGAAAGAATATCACCGCCGGTCGGATGATATGCTTTCGCGCGATGGTTTTGACGAAAGGGAGATTTCTCGTAAGGTAGAACATTTCGGCAGCGTTTATCATGTATTTAGCACTTACGAATCGCGCAATTTTGCCGGTGGCCCCGTGATTGAGCGCGGTATTAACAGTATCGAATTGTTTAACGATGGTACCCGTTTCTGGATACTAGCCTGGTTTTTTGACGGAGAACGAAAAGACAACCCGATACCGGCGGAGTATTTGAAAAAGTAGCAAGTAGTAAGTATCAGGATTGGAGAGCTGATGGCTGAATACCCCCCGTCATTGGTACCAAGCAATGACTGACTTTTTTACGGGTAATCAATACTTTATCCGTTTGTGCCCCGGTTGTTTTTAAGGATGGATAACAAATTCCAAATTGAAATTTCCAACCCCGAAATTCAAATAATAGTATTATATTTCATCCTCTGATTAATTATATGATTTTTAAACGATTGATTGCGTACGCTTGCTGTATGCTGTTTACCCTGGGGGCGTTTGCTTTAGAAGGCGATTCGCTGGTAACTATAACCGCCTTAAAAAATGAGTACCAGTTTAAATGGAACGGCCTGGCCAATCGTGTAGAAATTAAGGAGAAACTGAGTAATACCTACGTGAGCAATAGTTACGGCGTAAGCTACCCGGTATCTGAATTTTATAACGATAACACCAGTATTGATGCCGTAACTTGCAAGGTTGATGGCCATAACTTGCGGTCGTTTAAGCCAACCTATACCTACTACAGCCAGGACGATGTTTTTTACTCGGATGCAAAAATTTGCTACTTCCCGATGGATATGCCCAAAAAAGGAAGCATCGGCACGGTTACTTTTGAAGAAACCCTGAATGACCCCAGGTATTTTACCTCCATCTATTTTTCGGATGCGGCAATAGTACAGCAGGGCGAGGTAAGCCTTAAAATTCCGCGCTGGATGAAGGTAGATATTAAAGAAATGAACTTTAACTCCTTCGGGATAAAAAAAACCACCGAATACATCTCTGGCGAAGATGCCGATGTTATCACCTATTCGTTTACAAATATTCCGGCCATGAAACGCGAGGCCAACAGCCCCGGCCCAACCTATATTTACCCGCACCTGTTGGTGTTGTGTAAATCGGCGGCGCCGGGCGGCAAGCAGATCACCTATTTCGGCTCCCTTGCCGATCAGTATGCCTGGTACCGCGAGCTGGTTAAAAATGTGGCGGGCGATCAAGCTGTGATCAGCGCGAAAGCAAAGGAGTTAACTGCCGGCCTTACTGCCGATATGGACAAGGTAAAAGCCATATTTTATTATGTACAGGATAACATTAGGTATATTGCTTTTGAAGATGGCATGGCAGGCTTTAAGCCCGAGAAGGCCGACGAAGTGCTGCGCAAAAAATATGGCGATTGCAAGGGGATGGCCAATTTAACCAAAGCGCTGCTAATATCGCAGGGCTATGATGCCCGACTATGCTGGCTGGGTACCAAACACATTGCCTATGATTACCAAACCCCATCAATGGCAGTTGATAACCACATGATATGTGCCTTAAATTACAAAGGGAAAATATATTACCTTGATGCAACCGAAAGCTACCTTAGCCTTAACGAGTATGCCGAGCGCATACAAGGCCGGCAGGTTTTAATGGAAGACGGCGATAAATACGTCCTGAATAAAATACCTTATGCCTCGCCTTTACAAAACTCAACCAACCAACTGAGCAAGCTGAGTGTAAGCGGTACCAGCCTTGTAGGCAAGGTAAATTATACCTGGAAGGGCGAGGATAAGGAAAGTATTTTAAGCGGCTTAAACAGCATTAAACACGAAAATACGGATAAGGCTATGGTGAAATACCTGGCCGATGATAATAACGATTATACCATCAACAACCTGAAGCTAAGCAGCACTGCCAACCCTGATAAGGACTTGACAGCCGCGTTTGACCTGGAGCATAAAAACGCTGTAAACGTTTTTAGCAAGGATTATTACATCAATATCGACAGCCAGAAGGAACTGGCCGATTTTACTTTTAAACCTGCCGTGCGCAAGCTTGATTATTGGTTTGCCTATAAAATGAACATCAACAGCCAAACCGAGCTGGATATTCCTGCCAACTATAAAGCCGCAACAGTACCTGCCGATTTGAACATTGTGAACCCCGATTATGAGTTTCACATCAGCTACACCCAACTGACCAACAAACTGGTGTACAAAAAAAGCCTGCTTATTAAAAATACCAGCTTGCCCAAAACCCGGTTTGAGCAATGGAACCACGATGTGGAACTGCTGGGCAAGGCTTACAACGATACCCTCATCCTAAAACCTACAAACTGATATATTAAATGAAACCACTTTACCTTTCACTATTTTTTTTATTCATTACTACTTTAACCTTTGCACAGGACAATGTGCCTTATGCCGAAAAGGCCGCCCAATTACAAAAAGAAATCTGGGGTACCACCGCGCCCGAGTTTAAAGTTACCAAAGTGCCCGATAGCCTGAGCAAAGAGAGCGCTGTTGTGCTGGCACGGTCGTTTAGCCTTAACCGTACATCAAATACCAAAATAAAGTTTTTAATTATTACCGCCGCTGCAAGCCTGCGCACGGTTAAACTCAAAACCTTTCACGAGCGTGTAAAAATTAACGATAAAGTATCGCTGGAAGATTACTCAACCCTGGAGTATCAAAAAAAGCTGGATAAAACCGTGTCCTTCTTCCTTACCAAATTTGTAAGTACCAATAATACATTTATCGGTGCAAAAATTGTTAAGCCAAACGGTAGCGAGATAATTGTTAATACCGGCGAAGAGGTTTTAACTAAAAACGAAACCAAAGACCAAAAGGGCAAACTGGCCATCCCCGGTTTGCAGGTGGGCGATATTTTAGATTATTATGTGAGTACCGTTGATGTTGACGAAAACAGCAAAAACGCATCCTATAAAAATAACGACGATATTTTTGTACTTGCCGATGAGTACCCTGTTTTGTATTACAGCCTCGATTTTCAGTACAATAAAAAAACAGACGTAAAATATATTTATGCCAATGGCGCCCCGCATTTTGATGGCGGCCGCAATGCCGATGGCGACCTGGTGCTGAGCCTTAAGCTGCATAATATGCCTAAATACCAAAGTAACATATGGGTATCGGCCCTGCGCCAGTATCCCTATATCGAAATTGGCAGTACATTTAACAACGGCGCCGATGCATCATATGATACACGTGCGGTGGCCATTAAAAAAGCGTTTAAATATTCGTTTGAGGAGTACTCGGGCTTTAATGAAGCCGAAAAGCGCACCAAAGATTATTTTAACACCGGCAAACCATTTAAAAATAACGCTGCGGATAGCGTACTCAAGGTGTTGTATGATATATGGAAATTCCAGGTTTTTTGCAACTACGACGGTGATGAGCTTGAAAATATCGACGGGATGAATTACCGTAGCGCCCGCAGTGTGCCGGCTGCCATAGGCATGAGTATGATGCTTACCCAATTGGGTATTAGCCATGCTGTGTTGATGGTATCGTCGCGCATGAGCAATACGCTTGATAACATGTTTACTTTTAACGATTTTGATGCTATCATCCGCATAAAAAGAGACAAAACCTATTTTATGAGTTTTGATAATGTGGTTACTCATTTTGGTGAAGTGCCGGAGCGTTTTGAAGGTGAAAAAGTAATTGCCCTGTATCCCGACCGCATTACTAACAAGTACTACACCTTTATCGAAAAGGACGATTCGTTATCAGTTGCAACAAGCGATAAAAATTTTATTGACGAACAGCTACAGGTAAACCTGCTGCCAACAGATATGCAAAAGCTAAAAATTAGCCGGCAGGTAAGCGAAAGCGGTTTCATGCGTCTTGAAGACCAAAAATCCCTGTTGCCGGCCGGCGATATTGACAAAGGTTTACAAACCCTGATAAAAGGCGAAGAACTATCAAAAAGGATAAAGGGCAAACACAAAGCCGACGAGTACTCAAATGCCTTTGAGCAACAACGTAAAGATCAGTTAAAAGCCTTTACCGCCGAAATTAAGGGTAAATACGACCAGGAACCAACCGAAGTAAAGGATTGCAGGATCGTCGACCCGGCGATTGAAAACACTAACCCGGCGTTTAAATACAGCTCGTCATTTGTGCTCAACAACCTGGTTAAAAAGGCCGGCAACAATTATCTGGTTGACGTTGGCAAACTCACCGGCGGTTTTTACAAGCTTGACGACACCGAACGCAAGCGCACTATTGACGTTTACATGCCCTGCGCCCGCAGTTTTAAATATACCATGTCGCTGGCTATCCCGCAGGGCTATACAGCTAAAGGTATAGAAGAGCTGAACATTAAAAAAGAGAACAAAACAGGCTCATTTTCATCAACCGCAACTGTAAATGGCAACACATTAAATATTGTAGTAACCCGTGCCTACGCCCACAACTTCGAAAAAGCCGCCGACTGGCCCGCGCTGGTTGACATGATTGATGCGGCCACGGCTTATAACGCTAAGAAGATTTTGCTGGAGAAGAAGTAGTTGTTAGTCGGGAAGTCCGAAAGTCAGAAAAGTAACTGGAGTTGTTAGTCCGGAGGTCGGGAACTCCGAAAAGTCGTCGTCTGGAGTTAACCCTTCCCAACTTCCGGACTTTCGGACTTTTCTGACTTTCGGACTTTCCCACTTTCGGACTAATAACTACATTTGCACACTATGACAGCTACCGAAATACGCCAGGCTTTTCTTGATTTTTTTGTTTCAAAGGGACACGTTATCGTTCCTTCGGCACCAATTGTAATTAAAAACGACCCAACCCTGATGTTCACCAATGCGGGGATGAACCAGTTTAAAGATATATTTTTGGGCGAAGCAGCAGCCAAGGCAACCCGTGTAGCCGATACTCAACGCTGCCTGCGTGTAAGCGGCAAGCATAACGATTTGGAAGAAGTAGGTATTGACACCTATCACCACACCATGTTTGAAATGCTGGGCAACTGGAGCTTTGGCGACTACTTTAAAAAAGAAGCCATTGCCTGGAGTTGGGAATTGTTGACCGAAGTTTACAAACTACCCAAAGACCGCCTGTACGTTACCTATTTTGAAGGCGACAACAACGAAGGCCTTGAAAAAGATACCGAAACCTATAACCTGTGGAAACAGTTTGTTGATGAAGCCCACATATTGCCCGGCAACAAAAAGGATAATTTTTGGGAAATGGGCGAAACTGGTCCATGCGGTCCGTGCTCCGAAATTCATTACGATAGCCGGGAAGAAGGTGAAAGGTTAAAGGTGAAAGGCCAAAGTCTTGTAAATGCTGATCACGACCAGGTGATAGAGATCTGGAATAACGTGTTCATGCAGTTTAACCGCTTAAAAGGCGGCGCATTGCAGCCATTGCCTGCCAAACATGTAGATACGGGTATGGGCTTTGAGCGTTTGGTACGTGTGCTGCAAGGCAAAACATCTAATTATGATACCGATGTTTTCCAGCCAATGATCCAGTTCATTGCGGAGAAAAGTGGTAAAACATACAACAGCGCAGCCAAACCCGGTGATGCCGACTGGAACGAAGCCGTTGCCATGCGCGTACTGGCCGATCATATCCGCGCCATCAGCTTTGCCATTGCCGATGGGCAGTTGCCTGCAAGCAATAAAGCAGGTTATGTGATCCGCAGGATCCTGCGCCGTGCTGTGCGTTACAGCTATCAAACTTTAGGGTTCAAAGAGCCTTTCTTTAACCAGTTGGTGCCTTTATTGGCAAATCAGTTTAAAGGTGTGTTTGATAACCTGTATAGTCAGAAAGATTTTGTGCAGAAGGTGATTTTGGAGGAGGAGGTTTCTTTCTTAAGGACGTTGGCAGCAGGGATAAAAAGATTTGAGGAAATTACGGACGTTGACTCTATTATTATTGCCGGACAATCAGCAATTTCAAGCTTTTCTGGAGACGCGAATTTAAACTATGTTAAAGATGGCATTATTGAAGGTAAATTTGCTTTTGAGTTATCAGATACCTACGGATTTCCGATTGATTTAACTGAATTACTTGCACGAGAAAAAGGTTGGACAGTAGATATATCTGGATTCGAGGCCGCGCTGCAAGAACAAAAGACCCGCTCCCGCTCTGCTGGTGCCATCGACACCAGCGACTGGATCACCCTAAAAGACGACGAAACCTCCATCTTTACCGGTTATGATGAAACCGAAACCGTTGCTCATGTGGTAAAATATCGCAAGGTGACAGCCAAAGGCAAGGAGCAGTATCAAATTGTTTTGGATAAAACACCTTTCTATGCCGAAAGCGGTGGCCAGGTAGGGGATAAGGGCGAGTTGGTTTTCCCGGACGGTACCATTGTTTTGGTTACCGATACCAAAAAAGAAAACGGTTTAACCGTTCATTATGTAGATAACCTGCCCGAAGATATTGAGGATGCTTTAACAGCCATTGTCGATCCTGCTTTGCGCGGACAAACCAATGCCAACCACTCGGCTACGCACCTGCTGCATGCCGCCATGAAACAGGTATTGGGCAGCCACGTAAACCAAAAAGGATCATTGGTGAACAGCGATTACCTGAGGTTCGATTTTTCGCATTTCGCGAAAGTTACCGATGAGGAACTGGCGCAAATTGAAGCCATCGTAAACCAAAAGGTTCGCCAGAACATCCCACTGAAAGAGGAGCGCAGTGTACTGTATGCCGAAGCCATCACCAGCGGCGTAACTGCCCTTTTTGGCGAAAAATATGGTGAGTACGTACGTGTAATTACTTTCGAAGATGAGTTTAGCAAGGAGCTTTGCGGTGGTACCCACGTACAGGCTACCGGGCAGATAGGCTTCTTTAAAATCATTGCCGAAAGTGCCGTAGCCGCAGGCGTACGACGCATTGAGGCCATTACCGGTGTTGCTGCCGAGGTGTTTATCACCAACCAAAGCCGCATGGTTGATCAGCTTAAGGATTTGCTTAAAAACCCTAAAGACCTGCCAAAAAGCATTGAAAGCCTGTTGGACGAAAATAGCAAGCTGAAAAAAGAAATTGAGAAAGCCATCCTCGAAAAATCATCAGGCTTAAAAAACGAACTGGCGCAAAAAGCCGAGGCTATTAATGGCATCAACTTCATTGCCCAAAAAGTAGCCCTGCCCAACGCCGAAGCCATTAAAAACCTGGCCTACCAGTTAAAAGATATTGTACCCAACCTGTTCCTGGTCCTTGCAGCCGATTTTGACGGCAAACCCAGCCTGACAGTGATGATAGCCGAAAACCTGGTAAAAGAAAAAGGCCTGCACGCCGGCAACATCGTAAAAGAACTCGCCAAAGAAGTAAAAGGCGGCGGCGGCGGCCAGCCATTTTTTGCAACCGCCGGCGGCAGCGATGTAAGCGGTTTGGATAATGCATTGGCCAAGGCGAGAAGTTTTGTGGCGTAGTATAAATTATAAGCCATGCCAATGATAAACCATGTCATTATAAGGCACGAAGCAATCGCTAACTATACATAGTGGACATGCACAGTTCGCGATTGCCACGCTATCGCTCGCAATGATAGGTTTATGACCTGATATATTACCGTGGCGGTCTTGATACCTGATACTTGCGACCTGATACTTTTCATGCAGTTATCTTGATACTTGATACTCGTTACTTGATACTAAAAGAAGCTACTTGATACTATTCCCCAATTTCAATCCACACCGGGCAATGGTCGCTGGTTTTTTCCCAGCCGCGTACATTACGGTCTACGCCGGCGGATTGCAGGCGGTCGGCTACGTGTGGGCTCAGCAGGAAATGGTCAATACGCAGTCCGGCGTTACGGCCATAGGCGTTGCGGAAATAATCGAAAAAGGTATAGATCACCTCGGTGGGGTATAGTTTACGGATGGCGTCCGTCCAGCCCTGGTCGACCAGGTTTTTGAAGGCCAGGCGCACTTCGGGGCGAAAGAGGGCATCATCCAGCCAGCGCTCAGGTTTGTAAACATCCAGTTCGGTAGGCATTACGTTATAGTCGCCCGTAATTATGGCGGGCACACCATGCGCCAGCAGGCCCGATGCGTGACTGGTAAGTCGCTCGAACCAGCGCAGCTTATAATCCAGTTTGGGGCCGGGGGCGGGGTTGCCGTTGGGCAGGTACAGGCAGCCAATAACAATGCCGTTTATAAAGGCTTCAATGTAACGGCTGTGCTCGTCGTCCGGGTCGCCGGGCAGGCCCTTGCGTAGCTCTTTAATTTCGTAGTTGTTACGGGCCAGGATGGCTACGCCGTTCCAGCTTTTTTGGCCATGCCATATGGCGTTGTAACCAGCACCGGTAATGGCCTCCAACGGGAATTTATCCTGGGGGGCCTTTAGTTCCTGCAGGCAAACCACATCGGGAGCGGTTTCGGCAAGCCAGCGCAGCAGCACCGGCAGGCGGCCATTTACACCGTTAACATTATAAGTGGCAATTTTCATGTGGTAAAAATTGGATTTTTTTGTAAAAAAGTTAGCGAAAATTAAGCCATAATTAGTCGGAAGCTGAAATTTATTTGTAGAAAGCTGCGGCTATGAGAATAATCCGTGCGTGATCTCTTCAATCTCCGAATCGCCGTAGAAAAAGATGGTTAAGCCACGCGCGCCATCGGTGATGCTCAGGATGTCCTCGCGTTTAATATTGTTTTCGTTTATAAAAAGCGCCAACCGGGCGGGAGTACTAAAAGAGTCGGTTTTTACGATGATCATGGTAGTATTTTATATATTAAGATTGCGTTCCCGATGGTTTGTTACAGGACGTTAGAAGGGATAGAAAGTTTGGGTAGCGGGCCTTGAGATGTATTTTGATTTATTTGTTTGGTGGAACGCTGCCAGTGTTTTCAACTACCGGATACTTTGACCAAATTACGAAACCGCAACCCCGCGATAATATTTAACTTTGCCGCGTGACGACTAAACAACGCTACTTTATTGAATTGGCTTATGATGGCACCGCCTATCATGGCTGGCAGGTTCAGCAAAATGCCCACAGCGTTCAGGAAACGCTAAACAAAGCGCTAAGCACCATTCTGCGCCAACCCATCGAAACAACAGGTTGCGGCCGCACGGATACCGGCGTACACGCCAAGGAGTTTTTTGCTCATTTTGATGTGGTTGAAGAGGTTGTCGATAGTCCATTGTCCATAGACCATGGTTATGAGACCGAAAAGAGCCATGGTCTATTGACCATAGACTATGGACTTAAAATCCGCAGCCTCAATTCAATCCTGCCTGCTGATATCGCGATTAAAAACATCATCGCTGTGAGTCCCGATGCGCATGCCCGGTTCGATGCAACGTTGCGGTCGTACCAGTACCACGTCCATTTTAATAAAGACCCGTTTTTAAGGGGATATTCCTGGCAGCTGCGCGATGTGCCGGATATGGAGTTGATGAACAAGGCTGCGGCTATGATGATGGACTATATTGATTTTAGCTGTTTCAGTAAATCAAATACCCAGGTAAAAACCAATAACTGTAAAATAAGCCGTGCCGAATGGGTACAAACAGAACAGGGCATGATATTCCATATTTCGGCCGATAGATTTTTGCGCAACATGGTACGCGCCATAGTAGGTACACTGATGATGGTAGGCCGTAAAGAAATACCGCCCGAAGCCGTAAAGCAAATTATTGAAAGCAAAAACCGCTCAAATGCGGGCATGAGCGTACCGGCCTGCGGGTTGTATTTAACAGAAGTGAAATATTAGCCCCTAAAACCTTGAACGATATCTATGGCCTTGATAAGCGACTACCTGGCAGCAATGGTTTAAAAATCGCTTGCAAATAACCCTTACTCCACTTCCGCGGTAATCTTTTCACCTATTTGCTGCCTCCACATGGCATAATATAGGCCCTTTTGGTTTATCAAATCGAGGTGACGGCCGGATTCAATGATGCGGCCTTTTTCTAATACATAAATACAATCGGCATGCATAATTGTGGATAAACGGTGGGCTATTAATATGGTGATATGATTTTCGTTTTCAGATACGTTACGTATGGTTGCGGTGATCTCCTCTTCGGTGATGGAATCCAGGGACGACGTTGCTTCATCAAATACCAGGATATCCGGCTTGCGTAACAGCGCACGGGCTATCGAGAGGCGCTGTTTCTCGCCGCCCGATACTTTTACGCCGCCCTCGCCAATAACGGTGCTCAGGCCTTTATCGGCCCTTGCAAGCAGGGTTTGGCAGGCGGCACGTTGCAATACGTTCATACACTCCTCGTCTGTTGCATCCGGGCGAACAAACAGCAGGTTCTCGCGGATGGTGCCTGAAAATAGTTGGGTATCCTGGGTTACAAAGCCAATTTTTTCGCGCAGCTGATCAAGATCAATCTCTTTGCTTAAAATGTTGTTGTATAAAACATCACCCTCCAAAGGCTGGTACAAACCAACCAACAGCTTTACCAGTGTTGTTTTACCCGAGCCTGATGGGCCAACAAATGCAATGGTTTCGCCGGTATTGGTTTCAAAACTAATGTGGTTAAGCGCGTTGCGGTTGGCGGTTAAATGTTTAAAAGTAACATTGCTGAAGGTTAGCGTGTTAACTTTCTCTACCATTACCGGTTTTTCGGGCTTTTTATCAATAGGTGTACTTAAAATGCCTTTGAAATTACCTAAGGAAACCTCTGCTTCGCGCCATGACAGGATTACGTTGCCCAACTCCTGTAATGGGTTAAACAAAAAGAAGGAGTAAAACAAAAAGCTAAAATATTGGCCCGGCGATAATGAACCCTTAAATATCAGCATCAATAGCACAACCACCATTACGCTCCGCACAAAATTTACGGTGGTACCCTGTACAAAGCTCATGCTTCGTACGTATTTAACTTTTTTTAGCTCCAGATCAAGGATTTTGTAGGTAGTGCTATTCAGCCTTTCTATTTCCTGTTTGGCCAAACCAAGGCTTTTTACCAATTCAATGTTCCTTAATGATTCGGTGGTGGAACCGGCGAGTGCCGTGGTTTCAGATACTATCTTCTTTTGAATCGTCTTTATCTTGCGACTCATGGCCATGCTCACAAAAGTGATGATGGGTATAGCTGCAAAATATACTAATGTTACCTGGTAATTTACGCTTACCGAATATACAATTACAAACACCATCCCTATAAGAGATACAAATAATATACCAATGAACGAGGTGATAAATTTTTCGCAATCTAACCGGACTTTTTGTAAAATACCGAGGGTTTCGCCGCTGCGCTGATCTTCAAAAACCTGGTAAGGCAGCTCTAACGAATGTTTCAGGCCATCGGCGTACATTGCTGCACCAACCTTTTGGGTAATAATATTGGTAAAATAATCCTGGAAATTTTTTGCTATACGCGATACCATAGCTACGCCAATAGCAGCACCAACCAGCGTTAATACCTGGCGCAGGTACTCATCGTAATGAAGGGTGCCGCGTTTTTCAATAACGCGGTCTACAATTCGTCCTGTTATCCAGGGATCAAGGAGCGAAAAGCCTATATTCATGGCAGCCAGAAACAGCGCCATCACCACTATCCAGCGGTGCTTTTTCAGGTAAGAAATTAGTATATTCATGTTTCGGCGGTAAAAATAAAAAAAGGGAATGGCTAAGTAGCTCATTCCCTTTTAATTTGACATAAGGTTAATATTAAACCGTCATGATATCTTTTTCCTTGGCATCAGAAAGCTGATCTACTTTGATGATATAAGCATCGGTCAACTTTTGAATTTCGGCTTCACCTACTTTTATTTCATCTTCAGACACGCCTTCCGATTTTAATTTTTTGATCTTTTCATTGGCATCTTTACGGATGTTGCGAATAGCGATTTTACCGGTTTCGGCTTCGCCTTTTGCTTTTTTAACCAAATCGCGGCGGCGCTCTTCTGTTAACGGCGGTACGTTAATACGGATGATGATACCATCGTTTTGCGGGTTAACGCCAAGGTTAGCCGCTATAATTGCTTTTTCTATAGGGGCAAGCAACGATTTTTCCCAGGGTTGTACAATAATTGTGCGGGCATCAGGGGTGTTTACGCTACCCACCTGGCTTAAAGGGGTTGCAGTACCGTAATAATCAACCGTAACATCATCCAGCATTGATGGGCTTGCTTTACCGGCACGTATTTTATTTAATTCGTTATCGGCATGCTCAATGGCCCTTTCCATGGATGCCTTTGCATCAGTAACTTGTTTTTTAATGAGTTCGCTCATCGGTTTAAATTTTTCACAAAAATAATAAAATCTACCATTTAACAGCAGGCCATCTGTTTTATCATTTGGTGCCCGCCATGGTTTGCCAACTAACGTAATTTTTGCAAGTATGTTTTTAGCTATAAATGTTAAATAACTTTTTTTAACATTTATAATGCCCATTTGTATTTATCTTAGTGTAAACCTATTACAGCTATGAAAAAAATACTGTTAATTATCATTTTGGCCACATGTGTAAGTCAGTTAAAAGCGCAGATATCCCTTAACCCGTTTTTTAGCAATAAAATTACCTGGAGTCCCACTTTAAAGCCAAAAACAGCTACTAACTTTTTTGCAACAAAACCTGTATCACCGCAGTTAAAAGGTCTTTTATCGGGCAGCGCACTGCAAATGCCTGATGCCCAACCTATGCGCTATTTGATGCCGGTTGTTAAAGTATCAAGTACCGATAGGATGCCCGTAATAAAAACCGATGAGCCAGGTATGCATTATACCATGCTGATAAAAGGATATGGATCCCCAATGTTGGATAGTTTGGCAAAATCAATGCCGTAATATTGTTGTAAAAGGTTTTTATGAGGTAAAAAACAACGTTACGCGGGTTGCAAAATTTACGAAATGCCAGGGATTAACGTTATCCGGGGTTGTCCAATTTTTCTGGCATCCTTGAGGCACGAAGGACCTATCAACTGTGCATCACCGATAGAAAAGTTCGCGAATAGATCCTTCGTACCTCAGGATGACGGTCTTTTATTTTATATATCATTCCCCTTCAGAATTTCGCAAATTTTACCACTCAGGATGGCAGGCCTTCGCGCCTTGAAATTAAAGTATGCAAGGTTCTCCAGGTATAAAATTACCTCGGCTGTTCTTCAGCCATCAACACACCCTTGTTAGCTTCGTCCACAACAGCCGCTCCCCGTTTTTTAACCACTTCATTAAAACTTTTCTCGTAATCAGGGTGGTTAGTGCCCATCAGCCTGTCCCAGATGTTAAAATACAGCCCGTAGTTGCACTTAACCAGGCGGTGATGCATGTTATGATGGGTTGATGTATTGTGCCATTTAAATAGTTTATGGCTGGCAAAACTTTTCGGAAAAAGCTCGAAACCCAGGTGACCGGTTACATTGAGCAATAAGGAATATAAGGAGAACAAAGTTAACGCTGTACCATGGTAAGGGATGGTGAATGCTATCAGGGGCACAATGCCTACTTCGATAACAGCCTCCAGCGGGTGGAAAGCATACGCCGCAAATGGGGTTGGGTTGGTAGATAGGTGATGTGTTTTATGTACCGCCTTAAACAAAGGTTTCCAGTGCATCGCAAGGTGTGTCCAGTAAAAATAGGTATCATGCATCAATATCATCAGCACGATACTGAAGATGTAATATCCCCATCCTTTATCGCTGATATTGGGATAAATGCGGGTTAAACCAGCCTTACTGGCGTAAATAACACTCATGATAACCAGGCCGAAAATAATGATGGTGATAAAGGAGTTCACAATCTCGCGGATTACTTGCTTATTTTCGGGATATCGCTGTTGTATTTTGGCGCGCCAGATGGTTTTATTCTTCCACACATAAAATACCAGGTAAAATGAGCCTGCAAATAACAGGTACCGCACAGCCAGCCGAAGTAAAACGTTGGATATGGCGATCAAATCATCTATGCTGAAGCTTTTAAACATCTCTCATTAAACGTTTAAAAATGACAATTTATATAGCTTAAAAATCCTTATTCAGCAGTTTTTCCAGCTCTGCGAAGCTGATATTCATTTTAACGCGGCCCTGCTTGGCATAAGAGATCTCACCGGTTTCTTCGGATATAATGATGGCAGTAGCTTCGTTGGCTTCGGTTACACCAATACCGGCACGGTGTCGCAGGCCAAATTGCGCGGGCAGGTCTGTTTTTTCAGTCAGTGGTAAAATACAGCTGGCCGATTTAATTTTATTTTCAGCGATTACTACAGCCCCGTCATGCAGCGGGCTCGTTTTTTGAAAAATACTTTCCAGCAGGCGTTTGGAGATCCGGGCTTCTACAACCTCGCAACTATTTTGGTAAAACTGCTCATCATAATATTTGGCAAATACAATGAGGGCGCCTGTGCGGGTCTGCTTCATGCTTTTGCAGGCATCAATAATAGGCTTAATACGGGCGTAGTTGTTTTTCTCCACTTCCTTTTTGCCAAAAAAATACTGCCACCAGGCCTTATTGCGTTGCAAGGAAGCATTTTTGCCCACCAATAGTAAAAATTTCCTGATCTCCTGCTGAAATACGATGATTACGATAATAATACCCACATCCACTACCTTTTTCAGGATGCCCGCCAGCAAAGGCATTTTTGTTTCGGGCACAATGAAATACAACAGATATATAAATGCAAGCCCAATAAAAATGTTTGCTGCTATGGTTCCCCGAAGGAGGTTATAAAGCTGGTAAATAATGGTTGCCAGCAACAGGATATCCAGTATGGCAAACGGCGTAATTTTAAGGCTGCTTAAAAAGGATTGCATTTACGAAGTTAACAAGTTTCGGCAAGTTAAAAAGTGCTGTTGGTATAGCAGCCAGGTATTATTAAATTTTTTGTTTTTTGGGACTGAAAACTTGAGCCTTTTAACTATTTGCATTTAATTACCTGGTATATACGGCCCGCCCGGCACACCCCATCCCCAGGCTGGCATCGGCGTGTTGGCAGCCTCGGTTGCTTCGCTTTCTTTTGAGTTGATAACCGCAATGCGCGTACCCCACTCCAGGTAAGCCAAAAATGCCGATCGGAATTCGGGATCGTCCGGCAGTTGTAATTCGTCGGCAGTTTCCAGCAGTAGTTCCATCCAGCGTTTGCGGTGCGCCTCGGTCAGGTATTTTTGCAGGTGCTTGCTTATCATGATAAAATGGCTGCCCTCCTCCTCGCTGTAAGTTTTAGGGCCGCCCAAAACTTCGGCAACAAAATGGGCCACATGCATACGGTGTTGAGCCGACATGTGTTTAAATACAGGCTCCAGTAATTCGTCGGCCAAAACCTTGTCATAAAACTTATCAAACAGAGTTACAAAAGCCTGCATACCGCCGGCCCATTCAAAAAGCGAAGGGATTTTATTAGCTGCCATATTATTTAAGCCGTTATATTCAAAAATAAAGATAGCAGTGTATAATTTAATATGTGGAATTAAATCAGGAATCTTTACTTATTCCGCTCGGTAGTAAAGCGCACCAATTGCTCCAAGGCGGTATGCGAATCGCTTGGCGGGAAAGTATTCAGTATTTCAAAAGCCTCGTCCTGGTATTTTTTCATTTGAGTTTCGGCATATTGCAAACCGCCGGTCTCGTTCACAAATTTTATGATCTGGGCAATCTTGGCAGGGTCGTCGTTATGGTTTTTAACAAGGTTAATGATCCGTTTCTTTTCAGACGGCGTAGTATTGGCCAGCGAATAAATAAGGGGTAATGTAACTTTTTTCTCCTTGATATCGATACCCAGGGGTTTACCCACATCATCGGTACCAAAATCGAACATATCATCCTTAATCTGGAAGGCAATGCCTATTTTCTCGCCAAAAAGGCGCATTTTTTCAACCACCTCATCACTCGCGCCGGCAGATGACGCCCCACAGGCACAACAGGAAGCGATAAGTGAAGCTGTTTTCTGACGGATAACTTCGTAATAAACCGGCTCGCCAATGTCCATGCGTCGTACTTTTTCTATCTGCATCAACTCGCCCTCGCTCATTTGCTTAACGGCATCTGATACGATACGCAGCAATTGAAAATCATTATTTTCAATAGAAAGCAACAGGCCTTTAGATAGGAGGTAATCGCCTACTAAAACAGCTATTTTATTTTTCCATAAAGCGTTGATAGAGAAAAATCCCCGGCGCTGGTAAGAGTTATCAACCACATCATCATGCACCAGCGAAGCGGTGTGCAGCAACTCGACCAATGCTGCGCCCCTGTGTGTAGATTCGTTGATGCCGCCACATATTTTGGCAGCAAAAAAAACGAACATCGGTCTTATCTGCTTGCCTTTACGTTTAACAATATAATGGGTAATGCGATCCAGTAACGGCACCGAGCTTTGCATAGAAGACTTGAACTTCTCTTCGAACGCATCAATATCGGCAGCGATAGGTCTCTTAATCTCGTTGATGCTCAGCATTTAAACTAAACAAGCTTTTATGGTGTAAAACTGCCTTGTGACAATATGAGGCAAACATAAGCTAAAATTATTTATCTGCATTAATGCAGAATATTTTTTACTCAAATTAAACCATCCGATCAATAAACAGTCAATACCAGTGATTGCCATATTTATAAGTTGAGTTAAAGT
This sequence comes from Mucilaginibacter sediminis, assembly GCF_051903035.1. Classification (NCBI taxonomy): domain Bacteria; kingdom Pseudomonadati; phylum Bacteroidota; class Sphingobacteriia; order Sphingobacteriales; family Sphingobacteriaceae; genus Mucilaginibacter; species Mucilaginibacter sediminis. The sequence goes on along the minus strand of NZ_CP170602.1, from coordinate 2,787,536 downwards.
TTTGTGTGTGCGGGTTGCCTTTAAAAAGGTGCCCGCTTTTTTATTAGCGGCAAATGCAATAATATTTTACCTTTGCAATCCATTTAGCAATACGGAGAGGTGTCTGAGTGGTCGAAAGAGCACGCCTGGAAAGTGTGTATACTTCAAAAGGGTATCGAGGGTTCGAATCCCTCCCTCTCCGCTGATTTTGATATCAAATTATTTAAAAGCCTGCAAATCATATAATTGCAGGCTTTTGTTTTTATAGCAATACTCAAAATATCCACCGGATCGCATATAAACAGTGCGTAATAAGGTGACTAAATTTTGCGATACTTAAACTCACCGAATTAGTATTATTTTTTTGACAATCAAGATGTTAAATATTCAAACATCTTGATTATGATTAGCTGCAAGCTTAGTTTTGTTTCACTTTTTAATGTTATTTAACATGAAAACTAATTTCAGCTTGCTCTTCTATTTGAAGAAACCAAAAAACTACACAGGCGGCCACGTGCCGATCTATCTTCGTATTACCGTTGCCGGTAAACGGTCTGAAACTACCACAGCACGAAGCTGCGATCCTTCGCAATGGAATAGCAAAACAGGACGGTTAAAAGGAACTAAGGAAGCTTCCAGAACCTTTAACGCTTATCTTGACCAGTTACAAGCTATGGTGTATGAAGCCCATCAAAGCCTCACAGAACAAAAAACAATCATTACAGCCGAACGGCTAAAAAATAAACTCACCGGTAAAGCGGAATCCGTTAGGATGATCCTTGATATATTTAAGGATCACAATAGGCAGGTGGCAGCTTTGGTCGGCGCCGATTTCGCAAAAGGGACCTTAGAGCGTTATCAAACCTCTTTGAAGCATACCTCCGAATTTATCAAATGGAAATATAATACCGCTGATATAGACATCAGGGACATTGATCATGATTTTATTACAAGCTATGACTTCTACCTTCGCTCTATAAGAAGATGCGCAAATAATTCAGCTGTTAAATACCTTAAAAACTTTAAAAAGATCGTGCGTATCTGTATTGCAAGCGGTTGGTTAAACAGTGATCCTTTTGTCAATTACAAAGCGAAAGTAAAAGTAATAGACAGGGTGTTTTTGAATAATGAAGAGTTGCAGCGGATGGCCGTTAAACAATTTGTAACCGAACGTTTAGGACAAATCAGGGACATTTTTCTTTTCAGCTGCTATACTGGTCTATCTTACGCTGATGTATATAAACTTAAAGCCTTTGAGATCGTGACTGGCCCTGACGGTGAAAAGTGGATCATCACCAAACGGCAGAAAACAGCTACACCCACACGTATTCCCCTTTTACCATCCGCAATTGCCATCCTGAATAAATATAGTGATTCGCCCATTTGCGAAAATTCAGGTAAAGTGCTCCCTGTTTCCACCAACCAAAAGATGAACGCTTACTTAAAAGAAATCGCCGACATCTGCGCCATTCCTAAAAAGTTAACCTTCCATATTGCACGGCACACCTTTGCTACAACAGTGACACTTTCTAATGGCGTACCTATCGAAAGCGTAAGTAAGATGCTGGGACACACTAACATTAAAGCGACCCAACATTATGCAAAGATCCTTGATCTTAAAGTCGGCCAGGATATGTCTAAGCTAAGGCAACTTTATTAAAAGCCCCCGACCCAATAACCATGAAGGCTCAAGCGGCTTCATGGTTATTCATTATATTCTTAACCAACACAAGAGGGAAAAACGAGATCAATCGTGTTCCCTTGGCCGATAGCTTTTACAGAATTAAACACTTAATGAAAATGAGCAATCAAAACAATGACATAATCGATTCGCTGGAGGAAGTTACCGCCAGGGCAACCGAACACAGCAAAACGTCTAATGACCGCATAGCCAACACGGAGAAGAACATTAATAACTATCCAAAAGTTTATTTGCCGGATTATGCTTCCCAACTTGAACAGATCGGCGTGAAACTGGATAAGCTGGTTAACCGTCAACCGGATAACAAATTAGAACTTGCTATAGACCGTTTGGAGAAAAAACTTGATAAAGTGCTTAAATCCGCTCCGAGACAAATAACACTGAAAATGCTACTTGTTTATTTCGGCTTGGTTATCACAGCCGCAATTTCTTTCGGATTTGCATTGGCTTTAAAAATACAGATCAATGCGTTGGTAGAGTTACTACAAGAACAACCAGGCAACATAAGTAAACCAATGCCTGTCCAATCTCAATCCAATAATATGAGGTTTCCCCATGGGGCAATTCAGCACAAAAAACCGCGTCAGCATCACGCTATTGTTAAACAATAATTTGTAAAATCATGTATAAAACACTAAATTTGAAGGAGTTCGTCAGTCAGGACACATTTAATATTGTTTACGACGAACAACAAAAAGCAACCGCTGTTCTTATTCCTGTGAGCCACTGGCACCCAGCAAAGGCGGCGGAACTACAAATTCTAATGGAGCAACTAACTTACATACCAGTTTTTGAATGTTCTTTAAAAGAGCTGGAAGAACGGTTGCGCCCTGAAATCCAAAACGTAGAAGCCGAAAACACTCATTTGGGTCTTTATAACCTTTACGAACATGCTGGTAATCAAGAGTATAACAATTACGTTATACGTGAATATGCCGATCATCGAGAGTTGGTTAAAGTAAATACCACCACAGGTGACAGCCAGATCGTCAGCAGGAGATTTTAATGGAACAGCCGGAACTATTTGTTTTTGCCGGGCCAAATGGCGCCGGTAAAAGCACGCTGTCATCCTCTATGGTACCACCTGGTACTTCTATTTTTGATGGCGATAAAGAATTTATACTGCTTAAAAAGCAATTTCCAGGTTTAGACAGCGGTAATTTATATGACGGAGTTAACGGGCATGTATTTTCCAACTGGAAAGAAACCATGCAAGCCAAAAATGCAACCTGTGCTTTCGAGACTAACTTTCGAACAGAAGATATCATGAAATCAGTCAATGAATTTAAGCTTAAGGGCTACAGTACCAGATTATTTTTCTTTGGCCTGGATGAAATTGCTATGTCTTTTGAGCGTGTACGTTTAAGAGTAGCTAAAGGAGGACACGATGTATCGGCAGATAATATCAAAGCGAATTATGAGCAGTCTTTAGTTAACATGCAAAAATATTACCGTGCTTTTGACCAGGTTATCTTGATGAAAGCCGCATTTAAGGAAAAGGGACAAAATATTTCAGTATATCTGAAATATGCGGACGGCAAACTTGTCGAACAGGCCCTTAATTTACCGCAATGGGTTGACCGTATCGCTCAAGAAATGGGAACATCCATGGAGAAAACGCAAGAGCAACAACGTATAATAAAACCCGAACAGGATCAGAATTTTGGGCGTTCATTGGGTAGCGGTGGTATCAAGCGGTAATTTGCAAGGTTAAATAGGAAACCGGAATATGCGCGATGTACTCCATATTCAACCACACACACAGTCATTGCACCGCTTAAACAACCGGAGCTTAAAGCAGGAAAACGGTCAAGGGCGGGGCAAGCCTATAAAAAAACAAAACAACCCTGCCCCGTTTATATACCCTTTACCGTTTTCCTGCGTGAGCTAATTTTGTGACCGTGGTGCTGTGACTAACCGATAACCCGCAGGCGGGAAAGGCAGGTGTGTATAAGGAACGAATACACTCCTGCGCGTGGGGCGGCGAGGCTGGCGGCGTAATGGAACCCGGAGCGAAGCGCGTGGTGTAGTGAAGCCGCCTGCCGCAGCCGCTTGGCCGCTTTCCTCTGTAAAAAAAATATCTATTTGTTATAGCATCAGCGCCCTTGTTCAACGCGACACTTGTTGGCTCTGATATTTTTTCTTTCGTTTTTTCTTTTTCTCCATCTCGCTTTCCGGGACAATATTAGCACCTCCGGTATACAGAGGTTCCAGCATCACTTCCAGGAAGCTTCCCGCTGTCTTACCGGCTGCCGATAGCATCCCGGCCGTTGAGGTAAACAAACCATCCGCAACGCCCATGGCCAATTCATTAGCCACCGACCTGCTTTCATAATTACGCGAAGCGCCTTCGGCCAACATGCCAATCTGCTCCCGTTGCGATAGCTCGCCGTTCTTCTGCACATTGGCGTATGCCATCATATCTTTAAGCTGCCTGTCAAATCCAAATAAGCTATCAAAAAGAGATTCTCCGCTTTGTTTGAATGCTACCCGGTCAAACTGTCCCATCTTTTTAGAATGCTCGGCATTCTTTCCTCTTGAAGTATTCATCGGACTAAGCTTGATCTTATTGGTTATATCCTTACGGCTGACAATGACCTGCACATGCATCTGCTCACCCTCTTTACGTTCTCCCCGCTGTTTCAAACCTTGTTTTACTTCCGGATCGTTATAGCTGTAGTAACGGTAGTTTTCCAGCTTGGCAAACCATAACAGGTCTTCGTTACTGTTCACGCCATCCCGGTTAAAGTTTTTTGCATAGGCACCCTGATCGCAAAGCCTTTCATTTGTTCTTTAGCACCCTCCTCACCATACTGTTTTTTTAGAAACCTGATCTCTTTCTGGCTTGGGTTGATATTGACCAGGAAAGACTTAGCATCGTCTTTGCCCATCTTGGCAACATTATTATCGATACTGCGCATGACCTGATAAGGCTGTATCCTGATCTGCTGACCATTGAACCAGTATTCTGGTTCCTGCTTATGATCAATCCGGTTTTTTTTTCCAGGTAATTTACCAGCCCCGCGCTGCTTCCTTTGTTCGCCGCTTCTTTGCTGTCCGTAATATTGATAAACATAATGCCCCCTTACCCCCTAAAGGGGGAATTAAATACTTGATTAGAGTAAATTGACCTGTGATCTGGTAACAACGATTAGCTCATCTTTTTCCCTGCCAGATGTCATCATCCCGAAAGCCTCCCTGGATTTAATATAACCATCAAGGATGAACAGGAACTGTTTTTTCAGGTGTTCCTTGCTTTTTTGGTTTTTCGAGATGGTTTCCATCACTGCATTTATTCCGGTTAACTTTTGCGCCAGGGCATGCTGGTTATTTAACAAGTCCGTATTCGCCTTGATGATCTTGGCCTGTGATACCGATACCCTGTCCATTTCCGTTTTGATCGGGATGAGCAACATGTTCTCCTGGTTTCGGATAAAACCGATATACTGCTGATGATTTTTCATCAAGGCATTTTTTAATAATTCATCATTCAGGTCCAGCGGGTCTTTCTTGCTTTTATAAAAGTAATCAACCATCTGGATAAAGACCTGCCGCTTTGTCCTGCCCAGTTTAAGGGCGATCTTTTCAAACTTCTGATCTACCGTAACCGGGTATCTCACAGATCTCACATTGATATCTTCCATACTGATCTTTTCAAACTGACCAAATAGCTGTCTATGCAGCTATGCCTTTATTCCTATATACAGGATACCGCCGAGTATCCTGTTTTCTTTTATTTCACCGGTGGAAACGCCCTAAAGTATCCCCGGAGGATACGTAAAACCCCCGTAGCGAAGCGTAGGGCAAGCAAAGTAGGGCTCTGCCCAACTTCCGCTTGCTCACTTCGCTTTCTTCCTGATTTGCGAAGCAAATCATTACCGGTGCAGCCCTTGGCTGCACCGGGTTTTATATATCTTGATATCTGTCCATCTCTATATCGCAATAACCAGTTATACCGATATACAATTATCGGGCTACACTTCCCAACCGGCAGGCCAGTAAACCTGGCTGCCGAGTTTGGGGTGGTATGACGGCTCATAGCGGATGTAACCATATTCGTCGAGTTCCTTGATACAATTGTGATACGTTGCAATAGATGCGACCTTGAAAAACGCCATAAGCGTTTTTCGGGTCACATTAAACGGACTTACAAAACCATTTCGCTGCCAGCAGACAAACAAACCCGTAAACAAACTAAGATGGGTTGGCAGCAGCCGTTTATTCTTTTCCATGCGCTTAACGAGGCTGGTATAACCAGCTAATTCTTTAACAATCTCCTTCTGCAACTTCATTTGCCTTCACCCTCCAGGATCTTGTTAATATCTTCCAGTTTGTAGTACATGATACTGCCTACTTTGGTAAATCGCAGTGTACCATTAATTCGAAGGTTTTGAAGTGTGCCGGGCGAGATGCCCAATAGCTTCCGCACTTCGAGGCTCTTCAGCCATTTCTTAGATCGCCCGTGTCCCGGCTGCATCAGTTGTTTGATCTCCTTCAATAACTCCCCTTTAAACTCCCTTAAATCCTCCTTAGTGATCAATTCAATTGCTGTCATAGTTGATATTTTTTTCGTGAATAATTCTTGCCCAAATTTGGGCAAGCCCTATTTTATTAATTGGGGACTTTAATAGGGTGCCCCCAAATGTTTCTTTATTCCATCTTGTTTAGTTTCGCACCGTGATAACCTCCTTATCTTTTTTAAACCCGTTCAGCGGAACAATAAAATGCCAGCCTGAATACAATGGTTCAAAAGTGAGGGCTAAGACAGCAAAATGAATGACCATTGGAGGCGTTTGGTCACGAATGAAGCGTGGCGTTACTTCTTCCTGGGCTTTGGCTAATCCAATTTGGCCGTATTATCACAAAACGGCGCTAAGAGAGGCAACCCTTAACGCGGCCAGCAGGAATACGCAACTCCCGGATGACCGATTTCATCCGGGAGTTGCGTATTCGCTCAGCGAAAACACGGTAGTTATAAACTATAGGCATAGCCGTTCGAAGTCGGAGACATTCGAACAGCGGAACTCTACGGGCAGTTGGGAGCCATGATGCACGAAATAAATGCCTAAAAAACCAACAAATTCCAATAAAAATCGAGTAAATTTTGACAGTTATCTGTAAAAAAGGGCTCAAAAAGTTACAGCTTTTAATAAAGACTTCCATCAGGCCGTAATTGCCTGTCCTTTTTACCACTTCTGACATCATACGCTTTTGGGTCTTATAATTTGAGCCCGGATATATTCGTGGTAAGGGCTCCAATTTTTGAATTTTGCCTTTTGAATTAACAGAGCCTCGCATTGAACTTTGCCGCTCTGGCCTGCCCGCGCTGTGGGCTTTTCACTGCAATCCTTAACGCGAGCTACAGCTATACAAAAACACCCGGATGAAATTAACATCCGGGTGTTGCATATTTATTTAGCGAAAATACAGTAGTTATAAACTACAAGCATAGCCGTTCGAAGTCAGAGACATTCGAACAGCGGAGGACTACGGGCAGCAAGGGTCTATTAAAGTTACTGATATATTTTGCCCCTTGATTCGCATTACTTGCTATATTCTATTTGCTTTAGATGTTCTATTGCCATACTGGCATTTGGCTTTCCCTTTGATTGCTGCATAAATATTTCAACGACTTGGTTTAAAGTATCAAAATCTCCTTTTGATTTTAAGAGTGTGGTTAGATATTTAAACCTCCCTATTTCCGTAGTGCCTGCATAGCTCTCATTCATCCAACTCTTTATTAAGCCTTCATCAGACAAGCGTTTATTTATTTCTGGCACTATGATACTTTGAACAGCTTTCATTACATTAGAAGTAATGCCACCCAAGTTGTCTGATGTGCTGACATTCCACCAATAATCAGGGCTACCTGGCATAAAAAAACCAACCCTTGCTCCCCAATGACACTGTTCAACTTCCGGTTTTGCTGAACTATTATGGCCATATTGTAATTGGCCCAAAACATCGGAATAGATGCCAAAATTGATTGTAAATTTGACTACATCTTTCGCGCTTTCCCTGCTTTTTTGAAAGTTTACGACCCCATAATTCTTACCCGCTTCTAGGTAAAAGCTATTCCCTTTTTTACTAAACCCCATTGGTTTCAATATGGGGGTTAACTCTTTAATAAGTTCTTTAAATATGTCCATTTTATTTTACCAAGTTGGTGGTTTTCTAACTAACTGTACGTTATAGCCATTTGCGCCAAGCCAAGCATCTTTTAATCTTTGCAACGGAAGGTAACGAGAACCACCTACTTTAGTTTCTATACCCCCCAAATTAACCCCATTGTGCCAAACGTCTAAATCTATAAAACGCTTACCAAATGGTGTCCATTTATAAGCTTCTGGAGTTACTACACGCCCTTCTGCTCTCAATGCTGCTGCTAATTCATCTCTAAAAGCGTCGCCTGCAATTTTGTTTACTTGTATGCCACTTACTACTAATTCCGCTTCTCCTGCCCTAACACCCGTAGCTGCCAAACCTTTTAATCCTCCCGATACGAACCCACCGACAAAATCAATTGGATCGATTATAGGAGACTCAACAGCCCCTATATCCGGTTTTTTGTGACGCATGTACTCTTGTCGAGCCACCTCGGTCATTACGTGATTTACCAGTTGGTTCATAGCCGAGCCTTCACCATAATGTTTAATAAATGTTACTCCAGCGCTTCCATCTTGATTTTCAGATTCTTTTCCAAAATAATATTGACCATCATTTATGCCTCCGCTATGATCTTGGAAAGTACTACCTCTTAATCCGAACAATGAAGCTGCCCAAGATTGCCACCAATGATCATATCCACCTGTCGGATCAATTCCGATGACCGGGTTATTCCCCATCCCCTCATACGGCGAGGCATACTGCCCAGCAGGATCAGTTGAAAGCCACCTGCCAATCTTCCCATCATACATTCGCAAATCAAAATTATTAAGCCCAGTAACGGGATCTTGCTCTGCATAAGCACCTTGGTAGCCATACCGGTAACCAACGCTGTTGCGGGCAATGCTACCAAATGGGTAATAATCATTATACTGCACTACGTCTGCCTGCCCACCTACCTTATTACGGTTAATAACAACTTTAACGCTACCAACGTTGTCCCGAAGTTCGTAATAATAAATGTTGCCTGCAACATAGTAAGTACCCAATCTGTCGCTGCCATAAACCGGCACTTCACTCATAACCGGCGCACTTGCACCTGTGTAAATAGCCATAACGTTCCCGGATGCATCGTAAACGTAGTAAGTAGTACCGTTTTGGTTTACTGTTTTTATGCGGTTGCCGCTTTCGTCGTAACTATAAGTAACCATTGCATTAGCTGCGGTCATAGCAGCGTCGCTGTACACGCCGGTTATCTTTCCTGTAACATCGTATTTTAAATAACTGGTTGCGTTACCCTGTGTTTGGCTTTTTAGCTGCCCAAGCTCATCGTAAGTATATGAAGCATAGGTTAACGAACCTGCTGTATTAGCCACACTCGTTAACTTATTGGTGCCAGCCTGGTAGGTGTACTTACTAAAGTCGTCTCTCAAAGTGCCATCGCCTTTAGTGCGTTGCAGCCCGTTGATATTCCCATTGGGATCATAAGTAATACCGCTTTCTTTAAACATATTACCAGGGGTAAAAGCCGGGGTTGTAAAGTTTGGCGTTCCCCAGGTTGCACCGGTAAGCTGATACTTAGCATCGTACCCATAGGCATACATGGTAGGATCGGGTAATATGCCCGACGGCTTATTGCTTTGCCAACTGATACCATTTACATTGCCATTGTAGTAGGTTTGCTGCCCGGTGGGGATACTGGTAACATTACTCCCTGTGCGAGTGTAATCTCCCGGGAAATACTCCAGCTGCATCCCAAAGGCGTCTTTGGCAAAATAATTGCCAATGCCATCTTTCATAGGGTCATTGGCTGCATTGCCTGTAGGGCTATTGATTGCTTTAAGCATCCCATCGGCAGTATACACATAATCTATGCCCTGTAGCTGATCGCCCAATTCCGTCCGCTTAAGCGGGCCGTGCAGGTAATAGTAGTAATGGGCCTGCTGTAATTTGGTTGTCCCCCCATTTATGCTTGTTTGTACGTTAATCAGCCTGCCATCGGCATCATAGCTGTAATAATGCATAAATCTTTCGGCAGCCGTTCCACGCTGATAATCAACAACCGTTCCATTGCCCTGGTCATTATAGGTATAGTCAATCGTTTTATATCCTGTTAACCCTGCTATTTGTTTTACCATCCAAACAACGCGGCCATGATCATCATAATTGTACCAGGTGGTGCTGTTGGCATTGGTAGTATAGCTTACCGCCCCTTTTAAAAATCCAGGATCCTGAATATATCCTGACAAGCTAAGATTAGCAGCCGGCAGGTCATAATAGGTATTTACCTGGTTCAATTTTACCCCCCCTGTTAAGCCGTCACTCGCCCCGGTATTATCCAGTAAGGTAGTATTAGATTTTGTACTGGCAAATGTTAACGACGCACCATTGGGTACTGTATATTCACCGGATTCGATAGGCCTGCCAAAACTGTCATAGTTGGTGTAAGAGAATTTTTCCTGATTACCAGTTCCTGCATTTGCAGCTACACGCTGAAGAGCATTTTGCGAAAAACGGATTTTACCATCTGTCCGGTATACAAATTCAGATCGGCCGCCATCGGGAGAAGTGGAAGCTGTCAATCTGCCCTGTAAATCATATTCATACAAAGTAACAAATGGCAATGCACTGGCAGATGCGTAATTGTTTAAATTATTAGGAGGTACTAACGCCTGTACGCCATTAGGTGCTATACTTGCAATCAATTGCCCTAACTGATTGTAATAATTATAGCTGATATCTGAATATTTGTTGGTATAAGTAATGCTGGCATCGCCGTTAGTATCTATTGCCTTATAATAGCCAGCCGGCAAGGTGCTGCCGCTGGTAAAATTGGAGAGCTGTGTTTCGCTACTCATATCATATAAGGCTACATTACCGGTAACACTAACTGCCGATGGCACGGCGAGCTTGAAGTATGCCATCGAAGTCCCATTAGGTTCGATAGCATCTACCGGTGCTTGATCGTATATAACCCCATAATTATTTGAAGCAGTTACATAAAAAGGATAGGCCGAAGTAATAACAAAGCTATATGAACCCGTAAAGCCGGGTGTCGGCGCTATGTAATCATTCCCATTTCCTTGCCAGGTTGCTACCCCTCCATTGGTACAAGTTACTGTTACCTGGTAAGCAGAATTGAGACTGAATTTTTGAACAGAGGCACGCATCATAGCTATTATAGCCGGGTCGTTAGTGTTGCCCTGTATTGCGGCTGGTCCATCAACAGTAATGCTAAATGTATATTGCGGCAATACATTGTTCATATTTGCCGTATTGGTAATGCTGAGCCAGCCATTCGGGTCGGCCCTGCCTGTCATCAGATTTTGTTTACCCGACAGATCGGTCACCGATAAAACACTTGTCCCATTTTGATCTGTTGAAACAGACTGTACAGCTTCAGCAGCCATGTTTGCCGGGCCCTCTCCAACCACAGCAGCAGGAAAAAACTGGTTACGGATAGCCAGGTAATTATTTAACTCATTTTGAACAGGAAAGCTATTACTGCTTGCTTCATGGCCCATGCCCATTTTTAGCTGATCACCTACGCCTGCCGAGCGTTTTGTTGCACCCGTACCATCATGATAAAAATCGCCGCGGCTGTATGGATAACCTGTTGTTGCCACCATAGGCTCCAAGCTATTATTGTTACTGTAATACCAGCCAAGGCTGCCTTGCGTGGTATTATCAACAGCGTCCGGCGAATTCAGCTTTGCATAAGGATTGGTAGTACTGGTTGGGTCGCCATCAAAATTGAGGTAATTATATGCTACCCCGTTTTTAGTTACAAAACTACTATTATAGGCAAATGCCGAATTATTAATTGGGGCAGGTAACGTTGCTACAACGGCCCTGCCCTGCAAATCGTAAATGGTTTGGCTGGCTAAAACATGACCTGTAGTTTCATTTTTGGTTTGTGATTGCGTGAGCTTGCCATTATTATCAAAGAATGCCTTTGACGAACCAATCTCGTTACCGTTCTCATCATAATTACGGGTAAGTATCCAGTTTTTATCATAATCATTTGCCGGGTTTGATGGTGCCGCCGGTACCGCCTGCACATTATTTATGGATATATAAACGGTACTACCACTGCTTAATGTTGTTCCCGGCTGCAAAGCAACCGATACCCCACTTACAATATTAACCGTAGCACCGCTGCCAACGGTGTAGCTTGTTTGCGGCGAAATGGGCAAAACGATTGCGGATTGGCTTTTTATGTCCTGTGCAAATGCACTAAGTACCATAAGCCAGATCACACATGCCCAGGAGGTTAGGTTTTTAAACATATTATTTGTGATTAATAGCTATGTATTTCAAATTAATTTACATTTCCGTTTCTTGCGTAATGATACCTCTGGGAGCTAATTAAAGGGATCGTTGCTTTTCCCAGTACTTCCCTGTAGGTTCTTACCAGCCTTCCAACAGCATCATATTGAAAACGTACAAAAAGGTTGTTGTTGTTCAGGATATAAGTAAGCTCGCCTGTCTGGTTGTCATAAACATAAGCTGTTGCCGAGGCCGCTGTTGGCTGAAAACGGAAATCATCAAAATAAAGCGTATTTAACGATCCATTCTTACAACCAACTACCAGGCTCCCGGTGTTACCAGCCAGCGCAGCAGCCGGTACAGTAATTTCGAGCAGATATCTGCCAGCTGCCGATTTTGCTAATGACTGTGCCGGTGTTACCACAGTGCCACCGTTTACCTGGTAATACAAGCTTGCCTGGCTAACGCTGCCAGCCGGAGGCGGCTTAACCCAAACAGCAACACTGTAATTACCGGCAGCATTAATTTTTGTTATTGGTACGGTATAAGTAAAACCGTTTGTATTAACAGGAACCATCAGGGAATTGACGCCGGTATGCGATTTGGTGGAATCGTTAACAACCGTACCCCCACCCGGCGAAATGTTATTACTGAAATTGCCATTAGTTAATACAGCATCCTCCGCTCCGGCATAGGCTATTTCATTATACCTGGCTGCGCCTCCTGTAAATAACACCTTACTGCTATTATAACCCATACGTGTAGCCGCATAATTGTTATTAATATCTGTAGCCTCTAAAGCTGCAGAGTAAACGTTATACTGAGTAATCTGGCTGGTCTTTTTCCACGAAGCATCGGTACCGGAAAAATAATCAACAAAAGCACTATAAGGGGTCATATTATTAGCAGACGTGCCCGATTTGAGCCAGCTGTAAATGGACTCCATTCGCCATATCCCCGACTGCCCGGTAGTAGTAACATTTCCATCAGGATCTAACACAGGTACTGTATTTGACCAGGTTTGTACGGAAGCGCTGATTACACCAATTGGATTATTGTTAGCATCAACACTAAAAGTATATTTTGAGGCTTGTTGGCTAAGCATTTGCTTATGTTGAACCGCATTAGGAATATCATCATGCGTTTTTAATCCCAATGCCGGATAAACGGAGCCGTTGCCGACCATGTAAGCAGGTGTAACCTGGCTAATAAACCGGTTACCATAGGAGTCCTTTGTTAATGTTTTTGTAACCGCCCCGGTATAAAAATCATAAGCAAGGTTGGTTTCATCCATACGGGTACCGTTTTTATAATCAATTTGAGTAGTACCGGTCTGAAAGGTTGGAAAGGTTTCCTTGTTGCTCATCATTAAAAAACTCGACCCTTCGTACACAGTAGTGTGATAACTATAATCGGTTTTTATATTATTTACAATAAAGCGGGAATTTCCGTATCTTTCCTTAATTACACCCATATTATTATAAGTGACGCCGTTATAACCCGAAAGGCGTGGTTCGTAATTGTTAATCTGATTTATAAAAGGTGTATTATCTAAATCGTCATATAAATAGTGGTTGATTTTTTCTGTGAGTTTATTATTTAAATTATCGTAAGTAATAATCCTTTTCAAATTACCTACCCTGCTTGTATAATCTTTAATCGTCCGGTCTTTTTTAGCCTGCCCTGTTATCGTGGTCGTTATTGAACTTATTGCGGGTCCGCTGCCGCTGGCTGGCTGAATTCCGTTTAAGTCATTATAATCATAAATACCTATCATCTCTGGTTTAAAAACCTCGTACTGGTAAACAGTTTTGCCGCCAACGGGTATCGATCCATTTGCAAGAACACTTGAATCGCCTACAGTAACATATTCATACATTACACCGGGCGAAGGTAATTCTCGGGAAATGGATAATAGTTTATTGGCAAGTTTATACAATTCCCGCCTATAGGGCTTTTGCACATCGCCATAAGTATTGCCTAAAGCGCTTTGAACGGCAGCAGTATTATCAGGTTCAAACCCGTATGGCTCATAAGCCGTAACTCCGGATGAACTTTGCTGCCCTGACGGGAACCCAGGAATACTATAATCATAGGCTGTTTTACTGATATTCCCGTTTAAATCATCCACCACTAAACTCTTCACCCGAATTCCTCCTCCCGCTATTAAATTACTTCCATTTGCAATAATATTGCCTGTATAGAAGACCTCCGATCCTCTATAAAGATCATTATCCATTTCGGCTGAAACTTTGAGTGTTATAGTATTTGATGTAACCGCGGTTACTATGGGTGGCGTTGATTGCGAATCGGTATTTACCGTTTCAACATCATTGTTAACATAGCTAAGAAACATATATATCAAACTTGCCTTATCACCAATTTTATAAATACTTCTTAAATCAGGACTATTAGGATCGACCGTGAAGGTATAATTGCGGTTACCGTTATTAATTATATTATTTTGGCCACCTAAGAGAACTAAAGACCTGTTTTTAGTTAGGGCTGATTTCCCATAATCCGCTCCCTCATAGTTGATACCAATACTGCTGCCCAGAGTGGAAACTATTTTTCTCATTGACCAGACATCTGTATTCAAATTGGATACCTGACTTGTCATCCGCGATATATTTTCGTTGGATGGATTCGCCTTATAATCCGATTTATAACAGCCCCAAATATCAGAGGCGTCCGCGTTGTACGGTGGATTTTTGGTCTTTCTGCCAGTCTGAACGGTGTTTATGCTACTTGTTCCGGGAGAATTATTTAAAAAGAAGACGTTAAAATTAGTTTGATCGGTTGTTGATATTAAGGTACAATAATAGGTTGTTGAGTTAATTACAAAAGTGATAATGTCCCCAGTCTTAAATTTTCCTGGGGTTGTTACACGGATTCCGCCCAGCTGATTAATTCCCGGTTGGTTTACCGGTGCATTGGTTATCGTAATATTATCGTTATTTGCTGGGGCGGACGCATCAACGTCATATTGAAACTGCGTTGGCGGCGTCATTGACACACCGCCTTTTCCCTGAAAATCAACTGATAGTAAGGTTAATTTCCCCAATAAAGTAGGAGACGTACTTCCGTTAATAGACGGATGCGCAATATAGGTATTTAACCCACCTGGATCATAACTATTAGGGCATCCTTGTGATAGGGAATAATCGTAATTAAAGGCGATTTTACGCAGGCATTTACTTGCTAAATTGGCCGTGATATCAAATTTGTCAATAACGTTTAGACCATTGTGAACGGTGTCAATCCAAGCAGTGTCATCATTCCCGGCGTTAAATGCATGAAGATAATTCGTGCTATTTTGGCGTATAGAATTTATATTAGTAGCGAGTTGGTCATTTTGAAATAAATAAATATTATTCAGTCTTAAGCTCGCTCTTGGATAATGATAAACATCATTAACTGAGCTAACATTATAAGCGGTTGGCTTATATCCTACTATACGGCTATTGGGTACAGCAAATGCGTTCGTTGTTAGATTAAAGGTCCCTTTTGCATCTGCACGGATTTCTTTTTCAAATAGAGCGGTATGACTACGGGTCTCAATGGCATCTAAGTAGTAAATCTCTTTCTGTCCTATCGAATAGCTTTGGTATTGATTGTCAATATCTCTTATGAAACCCTCTGATGGATTACTCCAGTCATAACCGTTTGTCCACATTCCATAATCAAATTTTACAAAATATCCCCAATCGTGCTGAATATCAATCTTACCGGTTAATGTACCTCTTGGTACGTAATCAGGGCCGGTAATAGCTGTTAAATACCATGTATAAGCATATTGGATAGGTTTACTTAATTCATTTCCGGTGTAATGACCCGTAGCATCAATTTTTTCGGTATGAACAAACTCCTGAGACTCATAAGCAGGTAAAGCATAGTGATAAGTTACGCCACTCGCATTAGTAATCATAAAACCGCCTATTTGTTTCCCTAATTTCTTTATATCCGTGTAGGAGGAATTTTGAGGACTTGTAGGACGATTAAACCCAGCAGCATCGCAATCAATAAAACCCCTTAAGTGTGCTTTGGAGGTTGGACTTGGGTCCGCAATTTCATCATTGGTAAAGTATTCTATATGATTTGTACCTTCTAAGCGATTAGTCGATTGATCATAACCATAATCTCCATCGTTATTGCCATACTTCGTATTGTTACCAAAATTATATCTCTGATCTGTACTCCACGACCTTCCCGACTGATATGAATTTGAAAGATCATTAACAAATCTGAATTGCCATTTCTTTCCAACAGAGGTTGGGGTATAATCTGAGGGCAAACTTTCGCCATAAATATCCTTTGAATGATCGGTATTATTGATCCTGTTTTGATGAAACAGAACGGTGGCAAAAGCATATGGCCGCATATTGCCCCCCAACCCCTGGGCAGTAACAGTGTAATTATCAAAACTTGGATAGGTTCCGCCGAGTTGCGCGCGCGGGTCTGGATTATCTACAATCGATATATTGGGATCCGGTAACGAATAATTATCGTCATCGGTTGTATTTAAATCATCTGTTGAATTAATAGCCGAGTGGTTATTTAAAACACCATTTGCAGTAAAGTTGCTAAAGGTGTTTGACCAATATCTGACATTTTTATACCCTAAACTAATCGACACCCCAGCGTAGATTGGTATAAAAGTAGAAGATTCATCAGTTGAAGTACTTCTCTCTCCTTTTTGGCTGTCATTTGCCGAGCTTGCTGCCATCGCTCCTACAGAAAAAGACGGTTTAATATTTGATGTGCGTATTGACGCACCCAATAAAGATGAAGATACAGATGGAGACTCAGGAGTTTTAGAGGCACTTATTCCCCCGCTTATGCTGGCGTCTACTGAATGAAAATTAGTTTGTACACCGATACTTAAACTTCCGTTTAAACCACCATTGACGTTCGTTCCGGGTGAATAATTAACATTGGCGCCAACATATCCACCTCCATAGGGCGATACACCAACCTGCACGCCCAAGCCGAAAGGAGAACCGCTTCCAAGGCTAACACCAACACCAAGACTTGCACCAAACCCAAAACCCCGATAGGTATCTTGTGAGAAAGATAAGCCAAAGCTCACAGACGCGGGAGACCCGCCTAAGCCTAAAGTTATGCCATAGGAATTTGTTGATTGTACCCCTCCATCCCAATAATTGGAAGCGCATCCAATTGCACTGCTCCAATCATCCGGATAGCCATTCACATTTCTTGCAATCGCTCCAGGATTTAAACTCCAGCCCAAACCTACCCATGAAGCTTCTTCGTTGGGTTGTATACCCGCATGGTAAGATAAAGCTAAAGGATAGCCGCCCTCGGGACCAGGCACTTCCAGCAGCGGCATACCGTAGGTAAAAGTTCCCGTTAAGGGGTTTACCATATCCGTAGTATCTATCGGCTCAAAATTGGTTGCCTCCGGTGCGGTTGGCCCGGCAGTTAACGCATAGGCTATACTGGGTGTCAGAAACTGGTTAACAAGCGTAAACAGCATGAAAAGCGCAATTGCCTTTTTCATGCGCATTGGTTTTCTTTTTGTGGTAAGCATAAGTTGGTTCGGTAACTATTATTTTTGTGCTAAAGCTGGTATATCTGTTATATCTTTTGTCTTGATCCCGAAGTTTAAATTCCCGGTGTTAAGGCCAAACTCTCTTACTTCAAATTTCAAATTGTCGGCTGTCATTAACTTTTCTTTATCAAAAACAACTAAAAGGTTATTGGCAACACCCATTCCGTAAGTTTGCTGAAATATGCAGTCTGTTGGCTCAACCGGTTTTCCATCATCAGGGACAACATCAATAAAATTTTTCATTCTAAATGCCAATACCTGCACCATTTCACTGTATTGGCTAAATTCCAGTTGCTTTAAAAGCTCTTTATTATTTGCAGATAAACTGAAAACGAAAAATAATTTATCCTGAAACTTTAAAGAGTCTGATCTTCTATCCTTATTGTTAAGCCCCCCCTCATTAAACATCATGGTTTGCCAGGGTTTATATGTCAATACCGTTTTTATTTTTCCTGTTTGCTGCGTTTTTTGGAGGCCATTTTCTGGATCATTAACATAGGCTATCAAACCTGCCAGGGATACTGTTTTCCTTTTACAAGAAGGGGAACAAACAACAAACATCCCCAACAGACCGATAATTATTAACCTGCCGGATCTTTTCATTATTTTCTATCAGCTGAGTATTCGTTATTAATTTCTTCAATAACCTTTGCTGTAATATCCAGGCCATCACGCGCATATGCGATGGTTCCGGATTGATTGGCAATTAAAATCATCTTATAATTATGATCTTTACCATACTTTAACAAAAAAGCATTGATTTGAGAAACAACACCTTGCGTAAGCTTCCCATCTTCCTGCTTAGCATTTTCCTGAATGGCATGTTGATAATCTGATAATTGCTTCTGCTTTGTTTGTATAAGCTGTTTGCTTAGCTCCTGCTCCTTGGCAGACATGGTTGCTATACTCTTTTCGTATTTTTGAATGGACGACTTAACTTCATTAGTTAATGTATCGATATTGGCCTGCCAAAGCTTAGCCTTTGATTGAAATGCCTTTTTAGCCTCGGCCGAGCCTTTATATTCATTTAGTATTTTCGCCGAATCGACATACGCTATTTTGTCATTTTTAAAGAAATAATTTAATAACAGAAAAATGACTGCGCAGCTTAAAATTACATGATATGCGATACTGAAATAGTTGGTTTGTTTTATAGGGGTTTTATTTTGTTGCATTATATTATATCGTGAATTATTTGTTATTTAATTAATTTGTGCCTTTTGCCAAAGTTTGCATCGCTTTTTCTAACTTATTAATGCGCTCTTCCTGTTCTTTTTCCTTTTTATCCTTCTCAATCAAATACAAAGTCAACTCCTCCACCTTTTTAAGCAACAGCTTATTCATTTCGCCCAGGTTGACACCATCTTTCTCAATTTGCTGTGCCGATGGGATTTCGGGCAGGTGTTGGTTTTGGTCGATATAGGTTTTCACATCGGTTAATGAAGGCAGGGTGTAGTCTTTTTTGAAAACGTAATCTGGCCAGTTGGCAACAAGCTTTACTGTTACTGCGGTTGCAATCATGCTGCCACCTACTGCCAGTTTATAACTTGAGTTGTTGAGGGTCCAGGCTCCATAATCTGTGGTACCTATGCCCACATTCCCGGTACCGCTAACCCGCAAAGCAGCCTTGCTTTTAATATCAGCATCGGCAAGTGTTTGTGTGGTAGCTCCGGTTGAAACGATAGGGGTAATGTATACCGTACCAGCAACATCGGTATAAATTACGCTGCCGCCATTGTGATATCCATCTCCGTCAATTGTCCAGTTAGAAGGTGTCGAACCGGTTCCAATTCTGGCGGCGTTAAAGCCTATATATGACGTGCCGTAACCAAGGTCGGCACCACCGGCATTGCCCACAGAAAATTTACTGACGGTATTATTAACCTGGAAAGTAGAAACAGGCGTCATAGTGCCAATGCCCACGTTTCCAGCCGAACTGATCCGCATCCGCTCTGCATTGATGCCATTGGCATTCGCGGTGGTAAATACAAATGCTCCGGGAACAATTCCACTTGACGGTGTTCCATCAACCTGGAGAATAAGCTGGCCCGAACGCTGCGCTGTCGTGCCATCGTGGCCAAAGAAATCAAGAAAGCCAATGTAATCTCCGTTTTGTACTGCAAGAGCCGAGGTTGACATGCCGCGCGAGCGCCCAAAATACAGTCGTGACCCTTGAACGGTGGAACTATTGAACGATTCGAAGCCAAAATCAGCAGAAGCCCCGCTATTAGACAAATGAAATTGATGGGTAGGGGTGGTTGTACCGATACCGATTTTACCATTTTGATCGATAGTTAAACGGCGGACATTGGCCGTAACCAGGCTCATGGTAGGGGAGTTGGCGTAAGCATTGGCACTCTCGAACAGTAGACCGCCCATCTTGTCGGCTTCGGTTGTTGAACTTTCGCTCGATAATTTAAATATCATGCCCAACTGGCGTGAAACAACATCTGCAGTAGCGCCCGGACGGCGAATGGTTATCAGGTCGGCAAACGGAGTAGTTCCTCCTATACCTGTAACAACCTCCAATTTGGGCATAGCTGAAGGAAACAGGGCGGCCGATGCGTTAATGGTATACGGGGTTGCTGACCCGATGGTAACACTGCCTGTATTGGTATTATTGATATTAGGAGTGGTATTAGTCCACTGAGCATGTGCAAAAATAGAAACTAAAAGAAGTGTGATAGTGATAAAGATCGATTTTTTCATGATTGGATAATAGTTTAATAAGGGGATATAAATGTTGGCATCCTTGTTGCCCTCAAAAAATTAACATGCCAGACATACAGGCCACTTTAGGACTATGCTGAATAAGTTAAAATCAGGAATCGTTTTGGTTTTCCTTTTAAGGATTTCTTTGAGATGATTTCATATTAGTGTGATTAAGGTTAGGTGGTAAAAAAAATATGTTGTATGTAAAAAGTATTTTGAATTATGTTTTTTTCAAACGTGATAAAAATACATGTTTTATTGTAATTTACAAACGGTAAATTATTTAGCATATTAAATTTCAACGAACTAATCCTCTTATACCTTTTAAAAGTTACGACCAGTATTTTTTTTATAAGTAATTATCCCTTAAAATATTAGAGTTACACCGAGATATTAAAATCAGGAATTTAGCGTGGTCAAAGTGTAACGGAATCCACTGACCCTTTTTTCGGAACGCAGTGTTCAATGGCTCCGGAATATCCAATTTACTGAGCCCTATAATAAGACTCTGCCAAAGAAGCTTCTCGAGAAATTTACTTCAAATCAAAGAGTATAGAATAGGCTTAAGATCTATTATTGCATTCCAACGGGATTTAGGGGCTTTAATGTTTTTTTAAAGACAAATTACTGATTTAAGGACGGAAGTCAATCTATTATTGATTGACTCCGGCTAGACGGGCTTAAATCATAGAAATCGACCGGACGTTTTCATGAATAAAAAGGAATTGTTTTTTCACTTTTTTCGTACATTTGAATATAGCATTTGCAGCTACATACTTATGAATAAAAGGTGGTGAGTAATTCGGTGAGTACGAAATTGAAAACCATTCAAGATATCGAATAAGCGCAGAAAATTAGGGTTAAAACAAATCCCTCCCTCTCCGCTTAGTATTTTGAAATTAAGGTCAAAACGCTGTAAATTAATTATTTACGGCGTTTTTTTGTTTATGTCAAAAGTATAATAAACCAAATTAATCCGATCCATTATTACGCGGTTCATATTGATAAACGATTAAACGATCTTGTACGATGTCGTCAGTAATTTGGCAGATACCTGACCTATGCTCAGATCTCGTCCAAAGAGTTGTTTTGGCTACCGGCATTAACCGGCCCTATGACCATTTACAGGAAATGATCCTGCGCAGCTCTGAAGCAGACAACCGTCAGGTTGCTTTGCATTTATTAGAACTTCACAGCCGGGTTCAAGGCTTTCGGCCCGATAATACCAGCTAAAGTTTGCTGTAGCCGGAATAAAACGATGAAAACGACGATACTGATAATCGCGGCGAAAAAGCACCACACCGAAAGCTCATAATCCTCGAAAAAGAGATGGGTTATGATGTAAGCTATGCCTATGGAAAGTCCAAACAGCCACATTCCTTTTACGCTCGAAATAAACGGGGGAACAACGATGGCCAGGAAATATAATATCGCGGAATCGTGGAGCGCCGAATTCATCGAGCCCAGGCTATAAAAAATATGCATACCCGCTATCTCTGCGTGAATGGGCTGGGTCATCAGCCGGTAAGCCAGGTAGCCGGATACCAGCAGGCCAATTCCGGTTGCTATATACAATATCTTTTTTCTCGGCGTAGAAGTTTCCAATAATAAAATAGCGAAAGGCACCCAGGATGGCCAGACCACCTGCGCAAATGCCAGGAAAGTATAAGTTGCCGGTTTTAGCCATAGGGCATAACCCGGATTTAGGAGTGCGAGCCATATCAATCCTTCTGATACCTGCTGCACGGCAAAGATGAGCGGGATCCCGGCAAAGACCATTTGCTGCCGCTTACCACATCTACTGAGCGTAGCGACGCCTATTACAGAAAGGACGGCGCTGGCTCCAAAACTTGCACCTGCTGAAAAACACATTTTTCTTTCTCCTTTTGATTTGATGAGTGTTAAAATTCCAAAGGAGTTGAGACGAACGGGCCGTTTTCCTGATTTGGCAACGCATTAGTATTGTTTTAAATATAGCACTAAATTCAATATTGCGCCTTACATTTAATAACGCCGTACCGGGCAGCAGCTTCGATCGGCGAAAACGGAATGCCGCAGATAACGTTTGAGAATCGTTTAAAGTCCGTCGCCATCAGGTTTATCGTAAACCGATAAAGCAACGGGTAAACAACCGGCGACACCATTTAAGCCGCAAACAGTTAAGGTAATAAGGATGGCATCCACGATTTCTGCCCGGGAAGCGCCCAACTCCTTTGCCATGGCCACATGGTAGTAGATCGCCTTCGGATCGCCTAACGCGGACTTGATGCCGATATAGACAAGCTGCTTGGTTTTTGCATCAAGGCCATTTGTCTGTTTTAACGCTTCGACTAATTGGTTAAAAGCTATGGCTACTTTGGGAGCCTCCTGTTCAAAAGCTGCTAATGGGTTACTATTCATGATTTCCTGGTTTATGGTGAAAATTCCTGAAGAAAATAGCCAGTAAAAGCACCGATCCCGGCGCAGTAACCAGCCAGGGCGCGCCTATAAACAACACCCAGGTGGAAAAATGCGGGTAAAAATAGGCAAAACCGATTAGGGGTATTACCAGTCCGTTGGCGATCATGAACCTCCTGAGCCATTTTTGCGCGCCGTCTTTTTTGAACACGAAAGCAGCGAATAAGGTGGACAAGCCCATGCATATATAACCCAGCGCGTCCAGCGTCCAGAAAAAAGAATGCGGTGTTACCCTAAGGATACTAACCGAAGCATCGCGCAAGGATAAAGGTATAACAGTTGCCAGCTGGACCGAATATATCAGCACAACATAAACTGTATAGAGCAGGGCAAATAACAAAGCTGCATGGCTCCAAATTCTCCGGTCGCCGGGCACGATATGATGTAATGCCAATATCGAGATCAAAAATGGCGGGGCAATGGCCAGCGAAAAGCCATAGATCAGGATGTCATCCAAAGGATAGCCGGTGACACCGGCGACCTGCAGGATCTGCACGATGCCGTAACCCATCATGGCAATGAATGCGACTATAGCCCCGTAAAGGCCGATGGTGGCGATATCTTTTTTCATGACAGGGTTTCCACTTTAAGATCAATAGCCGGAAACGCTGTACCGCGCTTTCCTAAAATATTTTCCAGGTCATCCTTGTAGATCACTTCCTTTTTTAACAGCAGGTTGGCCACCTGCTCCAGCGAGGCTTTATTTTCCGCCAGGATGGTTTTCGCGTCCAGATACGCTTGCGCCACCAGCTTGCGGATCTCCTGGTCGATCAATTCGCCAGTCGCTTCGCTGAATGGTTTTTGAATAGCCAGATCGCGTTGATCGGTAGAGTCAAAGTAACTGATATTGCCCAGTTTTTCATTGAAGCCGTAATACACAACCATGGCATAAGCCTCTTTGGTAACCTTTTCGAGGTCATCCAAAGCGCCGGACGATACCTCGCCGAAAACGATTTCCTCGGCGGCCCGTCCTCCCAGCGTCGCACATAAATGCTCGTGGAAAGCGGTTTCGCTGCGCAATTGTTTTTCTTCCGGTAAGTACCAGGCTGCGCCCAGCGATTTTCCCCGCGGAATAATCGAAACTTTTACCAGCGGGTCTACCGTTTTCAAGAGCCAGCTGGTCACCGCGTGGCCCGCTTCATGAAAGGCGATCGTTCTTTTTTCTTCGGGCGAAATGATCTTGCTTTTCTTCTCCAGGCCGGCAACTATCCGGTCAATTGCATCCATAAAATCCGCTTTTTCTACTTGTACCGCTTTTCGCCGGGCCGCGATCAATGCGGCTTCGTTGCAAATATTGGCAATGTCCGCACCCGAAAAGCCGGGCGTCTGTCCGGCCAGGGCTACCAGGTTAATACCATTTGCCAGGATTAGCCCCGCCATATGCACTTTGAAAATCGCGGCGCGCTCATTCATATTGGGCAATTCCAGGTAAATATGGCGGTCGAACCTGCCCGGACGAATCAGGGCCGGATCCAGCATGTCGGCCCGGTTGGTTGCTGCCAGCACTATCACACCGGTATTGGTGCCAAAACCATCCATTTCGGTCAAGAGCTGGTTAAGCGTACTTTCCCGTTCGTCGTTGGCGCCACCTAAAAAAGCGCCTTTGCCCCTTGAGCGCCCAATGGCGTCAATCTCATCAATAAAAATAATGCAGGGTGCTTTTTCCTTGGCCTGCTGGAACAGATCACGCACGCGGGAAGCCCCGACGCCGACAAACATCTCTACAAATGCGGCACCTGAAATAGAGAAGAATGGAACCTGTGCTTCGCCGGCAACAGCTTTAGCTAATAAGGTTTTGCCCGTCCCGGGCGGCCCGACGAGGATCACACCTTTAGGGATCTTGGCGCCCAGTTTGGTAAAAGAGGCCGGTTTTTTTAAAAAGTCAACAATCTCCAGCACCTCAACTTTAGCCTCGTCCAAACCGGCAACGTCTGCAAAAGTTACTGTGCTGTTTTCTTTTTCAATCAGAGTGGCGGTAGATTTTCCAAAATTAAAGATCGAAGAACCGCCTGTTCCGGCCATTCCGCCACCAGCCCGGCGCATCAGGAAATTCCAGATGACCAACAGCAGGATAAACGGCACCAACCAACTGAGGATGTTCAGCAACCAGTTACTTTGATAGGAATAACTCACCGGGATCTTTTCGTTCGCTGCAAAGTTTTTCTCAGCGTCCTCCATGTTATGCTCAAAAGATTCCACCGAGCCGATTGTAAAGGTATAATGCGGCCCGGTACTGATCCCCTTGCCAAAGGCGGTCGTAAAAACTTCTTTGAATGCCGGATCCTTTGCAAAAGCTCTTTTGAGATAAACATTAACTTTCTCTTTGTTAACAACCTCCAGTCTTTCTACCGCTTTGCGGCTCAATATCGTGGTTGAAAATTGCTGCCAGGTGGTTTCCTTTACATTATACGAACCGCTCCACAAGGGCGATAGGATCACATAAAGAAATATGATCACATATACCCAAACCCAGCTGAATGCTGGCCTGGTTTTTCTTTTTACCGGCCTGCCGGGTTTCACCTGCTGATTATTTTTCATGGCGTTATTCCGGTATCTGGATCGGTGATTTAGCTTCTTTATTTATTTCATATTTGGCCAGCTGCGTCAAACGATCGTCGATGTTTTTTTCATTGATCTCCATCTGGTAGAAAATAGCTGCGGCCTTTTCCAGGTCCAAGTCCCCGGCAAATGCCGCGGCAGTGCCGTATGCGCTTATTTTATAATGATTAATCACCTGTATGCAGGCGAGCAGGCAGGCGTCACGAACCTGGATGTCTCTGCAAATACCCAATATTTCGTTCGTTTCATCCGTTAAGCTTTGCATAACCGGATCAGCACGGTTTGCAGAGATAATCTGCGCTTCCAAAATAAATGCATCCATTTGCTGGATATGCACATTCAGCTGGTCAAGGTACTTTTGCAGCACTTGCCTGAGTTGAACAGATCCTGTGTCATTGATCCATACTGGCAAGTTCTTTTGCAGCTGAAGCTCTCCGTTGGTGAATTTTCCGGTTTGATGATCCAGCAGCTGACGTAAGGTGGCAATGGTTGAAGTGGTTTCCATGGTCTTTGCATTTTAACACTCAAATTTAAGCCACGGTACTCTACTTGCAGATGATGAGCGTCATGAGGAATACTGATTGTTATCATAGATCAGCGGTCTTTGGTCGTTTTACTTTGTTATGAAATTTTAAGCTAATGCCCGTAAAGTAATAGCAAAGAAACGATGCCCGAGGAAACCCCTGTTGTAGCGCCGCAGCCCGAGATAAATCCCACGGTTGAACCGGTAGCCGCGCCGGCACCGGTGGAGAACCCGAAGGTACAGCCTCAGGAACGATCCGGCAAAAATCAACCCCCGGGGATGTTCCCCCGCCGGGTGAAGGCTTTCACCCCGGATTTTTCTGAGCCCAGGATAACGAACGACCGATAGCATGATGAAAACAGCACAGATTTTAGCCAGCAACGAAACGTTAAGAACCATCTTTGAAAGAAGAGCGGTGCGGAAATTTCTTCCGGAAATGCCTGAGGACGATGTTATTAATAAGATAATCGGGGCAGGACTGATGGCACCCTCGGCCATGAACAGGCAGCCCTGGAAATTTTATATTGCGACTCATCAAGATACTATAGCTGTTTTCTCAAAGGAGATTGCAAGGGTTGCTGAAAAAGCCATACGGAAAGCTACCCTCCGGCATCCGCTTACGGCGCTCAAAACGTTTTTGCATTTTTCACCCGGGCCGGTGGGCCTTGAGCGCGAAGACCCGATCTTTCACGGTGCGCCGGTGGTTATTTTTATCACTTCGCCCAGGGACAATGAATGGGCCGGTCTGGACATTGGGATGTGTGCGCAAAATATGATGCTCGCGGCCAGGTCACTTGGCCTGGATACATGCCCGGTTGGCTTTGCAAAGTATATGGAACAAACAGTCGTATACAATAGGTTGGAAGTGCCGGTTGATGAAACGGTGGTTTTGGCCATCGTCATGGGGTATGCCGCCGAGAAACCGCAGCCGCATCCCAGGACAAAAAACAATGTGATATTTATTGATCGGATGGAATGCTGTTAAGTAGTTGTTTGATCAGGCGGGTAAAGTGTATCTTTCCTCTATTGCCTTAAATATGGCCTTGCGCGAAGCACCGGCATTGAGCGCTTCACCCTCTATTTTTTCAGCGCATAGCGCCAGTTTTTCGTCTTTGACCGAATTTCGGAACCAGTTGGAATAATCGTGCCTGCCGAGGTGATACGACCATGTTTCGTCGTCGACACCGCTGCCCATTTGGATGAACATTATCAGGTTGCTGGCTTTCAGGTTCATACGGTGAGCAGGGCCGTTAAAATAAAAACTATTGTAACCCATATCGCCGGTAGCGTATTTGCGTTTATGCCGCAGTAACAATGGAACCGGCATATCACTTCGGATCAGCCGGGGTTGAGGCTGGCTTTTTTGCCAGACCAGGACATCACCTTTTTGAAACATAAGGTGAGCAGGTAATACCATTTCTTCCGGAAGCATGCTGGCGAACGAGCGCATAGTCTCGGCAGGCATCTCACCCATGACCAGTGCCGTATTGACCATTTTAACCAATTGGTGATCCAGGAGTTCCGGGCGCGTAGTGATAGCTATAAAACTATTAAGGTTTTCCAGGAATTCCACCGGTCCCGTTCTGTTTGCCCGGGGCATTAAATGATGCGCCTCATCCATGATCAAAAAATGCGGGTGGCCTATTGTGCGGCGCAGTTCTGCTAGCGCATGCCATAGCTTTTTAAAATATAGGGGTCGGTCACTTAATGGTATCGCCAGGATACAAACAACCACATTTTCCTCTGCTTTGTTCAGCAGATTGGTCACTTCGCCAATCAACGGTGGCTGGATCCCGTCGCCTATCGTCAGTACACCGGGAAGTTCCTGGTAATCACCCTCGGGATCAACCAGGCAAAATTGGTAACCCTTAGCAACCAGTTTCTCAATAAATGCGGCTGCCAGCGTGGTTTTTCCAAACCCCGAGGTTCCTGCCAGCAGAATGTGCTCATCATAGGGGCAGATCTGAAATGGGGTGCCATCCATTTCCTGGCCCAATGTCAGGTAATGCCGCTTCAGGCACTGATCGAGACTCTGCAGGTCGTCGTCGATCAGGCGGCCAATCAGCTGGACCACGCCCTCCCCGAAAGATTTGCCGGTCGTCCAGTCCGCTATACCGCTCACCTGAGGTAGTGCATTTTGCACTGCCACCGCGCATTCTACTGCCAATAGCATGGCATGATCATTTTCAGCATCCCCGATAGCCACGACATTATGTTCGGAAAGCTGCAATTCCCGGAGCGCCTGGTGAAGGCCGGTAGCTTTATTGACTCCCGGTGGCAAAACCATAACGGCACCTTTATTGAAGATCAGTTGGTATTCTAAACCTGTCGACCTGATCGCATCGAGTACGGCATCCTGGTAGGGTTCCCAGCTGGCAACAATGACGTGCCCGGCCACGAAGGGGACATCCTGTTTTTTTAAAAGCTGTTTAAATGATTCGGGTAGGGGAACACCTAAAAGTTGTATTTCGAGCATCGAAGGACGGTATAGCACTGCGCCATTCTCTGCGACAATGCGGTCGAACAGCGCGTATTCGGGGAATACCGCTTTGAGTTCCTCCAGCTGCCGACCGGTTACCAATATCATTTTCCGGCCGGTTGCTTTTAATTGCACAAGAGCCTGAACCGCTTCCGGTATGACCCGGTCATTATTGGCCAGGGTACCATCATAATCCGTAATGAAGCCATGATAGCGCATATCCATTTGAATTTACCAACTAAGTTCTTTTTTTCAGAGTTACAAATAATGATGCCGATCACTAAAAGTTATAATATAAGTCAATGTATTTCAGTTACTTAAATATCTAATGGGTGTCAATCTTTAAACGGGAACCTTAAATGTCCTTTGAGGGCACTCATTAAACCAGCCATGAAGAAACTATTAGTCATGTTCTTTTCGGCCACGCTGCTGTTTGGTTGCAGCGCCTGGGGGCAACAGTTTGTTTTGGGCGTTCGCGGCGGCTTCAGTATACCCAACCTCACCGCAGGAAGCGGTAACCAAGACCCACTGAACACGGGTTATAGTTCCAGGTTGGGCCCTGACTTCGGTTTATTTGCCGAGTTCAGCTTGTCCAAACGTTTTTCCTTACAACCCATGCTGAATACTCTTCCCAGGGCGGCAAAAAGAGCGGCCTCCAGGCATTTACGACGCCAGATGAACTGGCGGCGATGTACCCGGCAGGCCAGGCGCCGCTGTACTTACATGCCAATTATAACAGTGAAGCTAAGTTGAATTACCTGCTGCTGCCCATCCTGGCTAAATTGGGCTGGGATCTGAAAAGGTCGCCTCTTAAGTTTTATGTGGATGCAGGCCCATTCTTGGGCCTTCTGGTTTCGGCCCATCAGGTAACCAGCGGACAAAGCCCTTTCTATGTGGATGCCGCGGTCAACAGCCTGTGCCCGGCGGATCACAATCATTTGACAACACCGAGAACGTCAAAGATAGCCTGCATAAATTTAATGCCGGCATCGAGGGAAATATCGGCCTGAGCTATCGATTGGGTCTAAGCCGGCTGTTTATTGAAGGCTGCGGCAACTATGGTTTGCTAAATATCCAGAAAAATGCGGTAAATGGTAAAAATGAAACCGGGGCTGCAGCGGTTACCATCGGTTACAGTTATCGCTTTGGAAGGTAATTTAAATGATAGCCGGGCTGAGACTGGTACAGGCAGTTTGCCTGACAATCGTTTTGGATACGCCGTGCTGTTATGGTCATTGGAGCAGCTCTTTCCAACAATATGTGGTAAAAGCGGTCTGGGCACATATCACGTTAAAAATATTAAAATAATATTAGTTGCGGCAGCAACGGTAATTGTTCCGAATGTTTTTTGCATGCCGTTGCCAGAGAGTTCAGGTACAGATTTGTGCAAGACTTTTCGGTATGCGCGGAGCCTGGTTATTTCACTTTAAACGGGTGGATTACAAAAAGGAGGCGGACATCGACAAAACCTGTCCGTATCTCCGGCTATCGGCCCGATACAGCTTTGATCTTTGATCAGAAGGTGAGCCAGATCATGACAGAACGTGACCGGTGACATCCCCCGGTTGGACCAGGCGAGGTACCTTTACGGCACTTAATTGAAAAAATGATGAGCAATTTAGAGCATAAGGTGGCCCTGATTACCGGTGCAGGTTCAGGTATTGGTAAAGCCATTGCCATTTTATATGCGTTTGCCGGCGCAAAAGTAGTGGTATCCGATATCGATGAAAAAGGCGGCAACGAAACCCTGTCAACTATCAAAGCTAACGGAGGCCAGGCTATTTTCATTAAAGCTGATACCGCTATCCCGGATGAACACAAAAAACTCGTTGATCAAACCGTTCAGCAATTCGGTGGCCTGCATATAGCAGTGAACAACGCCGGTATCGGTGGTCCATTAAATACCGTCAGTGAGTATCCCATCGAAGGCTGGAACAAAGTCATTTCAATCAATTTATCCGGCGTATTTTATGGGATGCACTACCAGATTCCGGTCATGATCCATTCTGGTGGGGGCAGTATAGTGAATATGGCCTCTATTTTGGGTAAGGTAGGCACCAAGGGCTCACCGGCTTATGTAGCGGCTAAACATGGCGTAATCGGCTTAACCGAAGCTGCGGCATTGGAATACGCTGATCAGGGGATACGCATTAACGCCATAGGACCGGGCTATATTCAAACCCCGTTGCTTGACATCCTGGACGATACAACCATCAATCTGCTCAAGGGATTGCACCCGATGGGCCGGCTGGGCAAGCCGGAAGAAGTAGCCGAGCTGGCACTTTGGCTTAATTCTGACAAAGCATCCTTCGTTACGGGTTCATACTATAACGTTGATGGGGGTTATTTAGCACAATGACCTGATAAAACACCATGATCATGGTTGACCCCAAAAAACAACAGCTATTCAGCCCTGCGCGTATTTTGTTTTACACGCCGTCGATAGTAATATTTTATCTTGCCGTTCACTATGTCGGCAAGCTGAAGAACATCCGCGAACTGCTGCAGCAGATGAGCACGGTTTGGCTTTTGCTTGCCCTTACGGCTCAACTTGCGACTTACATGTTCAACGTGCTGATACTGCGCACTCTCCTGAACGGCCAAACCGGGAGCGCCAGCTTCCTAACCCTGTTTAAACTGTCAGTAGTGATTATGTTTGTTAACCAGGCGCTGCCGACAGGCGGCATCAGCGGCAATGGCTATATTTTCGGGCAGCTGGTAAAAAGGAAAGTACCGGCACTGGCGGCATTTAAGGCTCTGGTACTGGAATCTATTTGCTATTATATCGCTTTTTTGGTGCTGTCAGGCTCTTTTTACGCATGGTATGCCGATCATACAGTACACGTAAGCTCCGTTATAAATTATACCGTCATCACCGGGTTTGTATTTTTTACGGCATTGGGCATATTGATGCTGATCATCTCCGACAGGCGGGCACTTGCATTTATCCTTCGTAAACTCAATCAGTTTAAATGGCTCAGGCGGTTTATTGCGAAAGCCAGCCCCTTGTATTTAACCAAAAGTAAACAGAAAAACTGGCGCGCGCTTCATGAACCTAAAAAGCCGGTCGCCATGGCGGTACTCTTACAGATGGGTATCATCACATTGGATGCCATAACGGTCTTTGCGATCCTGCAGGGTTTCCATGTTATGCTTAATCCCTGCAAGGTTATGTTTGGATTACTGTTAACCCTGGCAATTGGTTCATTACCTGTTTCGCCCGGTGCGCTGATCGCTTACGAAAGTGCGATGACCTTTTTTTTTACGCTGCTTGGTGTGCCGGTACACGCGGCACTGATCGTGACCCTGCTTTTTCGTTTTTTTACCTTTTGGCTACCAATGCCGGCGGGTCTGTTTCTTTACCGGGACCTCCGGCGGCGGCAAACATAGCTCAGGGTCATATTCCAAAATGCCCGCCGTCATTTATCAGCCCCTTAACAATTGATAATTTGCAGGTGTAATTAGTTAATGTATAGCTATGAAAACTATCCTTGTATTAACGGATCTTTCCAAAAATGCCGGCCACGCTGCCGAATCTGCTGCCTGGCTCGCCGAACAACTGCATGCCGGGTTGGTATTGTGGCATTGTTACCCAAAAATACCAGTGATGCCCGGCTATGCCGGCGGAGCGATGATTGCCCGGGCAATGGTAGGGCCTGTTGAGGGCGAAGAAGCCCTTCACCATGCGTTGGTGGAACTCGAAGATTATATAACAGGTACAGACGGCAAATATAAACCAACGCTCCGCGCACATTATTGCGAAGGAAGCCTTAAGGATGAACTTCGCTCGGAAATTGCGAAAAATGCATTCGAGTTGATTGTAATTGGTGCCTCCACCGATTGCGTAGCCGATCATG
Organism: Mucilaginibacter sediminis; assembly: GCF_051903035.1. NCBI lineage: Bacteria > Pseudomonadati > Bacteroidota > Sphingobacteriia > Sphingobacteriales > Sphingobacteriaceae > Mucilaginibacter > Mucilaginibacter sediminis. The sequence goes on along the minus strand of NZ_CP170602.1, from coordinate 2,755,322 downwards.
TTTTTTTTGGCAGCGATACCTGGAAGATCATCGAAACTGCTAATTGCCCGATACTCATCGTGCCGCCAAAAGCGGGCCTGGACCAATTGAACAAGGTAGTTTTCGCTACAGATTTTGAAACTGGCGATCTGGAAGCAATATTGTACCTGGAGGCATTAAGCAACACACTGGATTTCCGGACCGAGATTGTCCATGTTACGGTCAATGGTGATATGGACAAGGCGATGATGGAAAAAGCAGCGGCGTTTAATGAAAAGCTCGCTGATCTGAAACGCCCCGTTACCTATAAGGAGATTCGGGGAAAAGAAGTGGTTAGTCGCCTTAACCGGATCAGTAAACAAACAGGTGCCGATATGTTGGCCATGACCCATCACCAATATTCCTTTTTTAAAAAGCTCTTTAGTGATAGCATCGCCAAACAAGAACTTGCGCATCAGCGCATACCCTTACTGATCTTTCCAATAAATTACAGGTCATGATTGTTGCGGTTTTGGGACTTCCCGGCAGCGGCAAAACTTACTTTGCAGCGGCATTGGCAGCCCGGTTGAACGCCCGGCTGATTAGCAGCGATACGGTTCGCCGGCAAATGAATCAAAACGGGAGGTACGATGACCTGGCTAAGAAAGCGGTTTACCTCGAGATGATTTCGCTAATGGAGTCCGGTATCGCCGATGAGCAAAGCGTAGTGCTGGACGCTACCTTTTACAAAGCAAACCTGCGAATTTTATTCATGGAAAAAGCAGAAGAACTGAGCTTGCCGATATACTTTATTGAGGTGCGCGCTGCTGAAGCAACGATCAAAAAAAGGGTGGCACAACGGCGGCCGGATAGCGAAGCGGGTTTTGCCGCTTACCAAAATGTAAAACAGGAGTTTGAGGCATTAACGGGCCCTCACCTGGTGTTGTTTTCCGATCGGCGCTCATTGCATCAGATGCTGGAGACCGCGACAGCCTACCTGTATGACCATGAAGACAAGTGAAATTAAGCGACTGGCTGATGCGCTGGATGAGCCGGCTCAGTCGGAAGAACCAGTTTTGATCGAGACGCATATCTCCTGGATCATCCTGGCGGGCGGCTTCGCTTATAAAATCAAAAAGCCGGTACTCTTCTCCTTCCTGGATTTTACAACATCAGAAAAAAGGAAATACTACTGCGAACGGGAACTCGTTTTAAACCGGCGACTGGCAGCGCAAATGTATTTACGGGTCATTCCGGTTTGTCAAAACGGGGTGGACTTTTCTGTAAACCAGAAAAACGGGCAGATAGTGGATTATGCCCTGCAGATGGTACGTATGGATTCTGCAAAAGAAATGAACAAAATGCTACTGGCGGGTCAGGTACGCGAGGAGACGATTTTCTCTTTAGCAGCCAAACTTGCCGCATTTCACCGCGCAGCGACAGTTATTTCACAACCGCTGGATATCTCTGCCCTCGGGGAGCGTTTTAATGATCTGTTGTCGGCGCGGGCTTTTGCAGGGCGGCATTTAGGCTCATCTTTTTCTACGCTCATCACCGGTGCCGTTCAATACTCGAACCGTTTCCTGGATAAATACCGTTCCGCTATTATGGAACGGTCTGTTAAGGGATTTGTCCGCGATCTGCATGGCGACCTGCATACCGCGAATATTTTCTTATATGATGACCCGGTGATCTTCGACTGCATTGAATTTAATGACGCGATGCGGGAACTGGATATTTTGGATGAATTGGCCTTCCTGGGGATGGATATCGAAGCTTACGGGAGAAAAGACCTGAGCGACCTGCTTTATAACGAATACCACAGGATGTTGGGTATAGATCAAAACCAGGGGACAATTGCACTTTACGTCTATTATAAATGTTACCGGGCCAATGTCCGGGCAAAGGTGCTGCTTTTGCGCGCAACTGAAACCAAAGACCGGCAAGTTTTTGCTGCAAGCATCCATTCGGCCAGGGGTTATCTCCAACTGTTAGCCAATTACATGGAAGCTTAGTTTCCCCGTATCATATGTTATAAATGTCCAGCGCAGCCGTCTCTGTATGGGGCTCAATTGGCTGAAAAGCCTGTGAGAACCGGCACCTTTTTCATTTATATTTCTTTTTTAATGCGCGCCATAACTTAAGTGCTTCCTTTTGCAGTTTCCGCGCCTGTTCCATGCACTTTGCCTGCTCATCTTTTTCGCAGAGCGGGAGATCTGTTTTTATCAGAAACCGGGCACTGAGGCCCTTATGCATATTGCTCTTTTTTGACATCACAATGAATTTGACAGACCCAAAGTTACCGGGTATACAAATGGTGAAGAATGATTGCCGGCACCGTAATAACTGATCATAGACAGGTTCATCGTCAGTTTATTGTGACAACGATCAGGAGCGGTCATGATGCAAATCATTGCGAGGCCGTGAGCAGCCGGTTAGTTTTGCCTTTAAACTTATAACCATGGAAACGATCCCCTCTATTTCTTGCCTCCGCCAGCTTTTGGACGTGGATATCAGCCGGATGAAAAGTGCTGAACTTCAGCTAAAAAACACTATCATCAGCTGGGTCAGTAACGAAAATTCTATGCCGCTCAGGTTGTTGATGAATGACTACCTGGATGTTGTCGAGAAACATATCCGCCTGCTGGAGATCTTTTGTAAAGAAGAGAAGATTAGTGCCTATGACCTTTCCAACGGCGTTATGAAAACTTATATCGCCGAGGCGGCCGAAAAGCTGGCCTGTTGTTCATGCCCCGAGATTAAAGATGCTTGTTTGCTGGCAGCTGTTCAACAGATCAACCATTATAAAATCAGCGTTTATGGCACAGCTGCCGCCTTTGCCGGCGCGCTCAGGCTTCAGAAGGCGGGACTGCTGTTTCACCAGGCCGAGCTGGATGAAAAGGACATGGATGAGCGGCTTTCGTACCTGGCCGAACATGAATTGAACAAAAAGGCTATAGCGCCGTTTGCGCTGGCTTCATAAATAAAGCAACGATCAAATATTAATACTATGGATACGACCCTTAGCCCAGAAATACATGAGGTCATTGATGCGGTACACTACCGCCCGGCTTTATCGCTGATACTGCCGCTTGAACCTCATATCAGTTTGAAAACGGAAACTGCCCACATAGTCAAAATTGCCGCGGATAATGCAGAACGCGAGATGCGCCGGTATTATCCCGAAGAGCAATGCCAGCTGATTATGCGAAAACTTCAATCGCTAACCGCTGACCTGGACATTCCGGCCAAAAAGAAAGGCATGGCCATTTACATATCGCCGGTATTTGAGAAAGTACTTTACCTGGATTGCCCGGTTACCCAGCAGATCATCGTAGATGAATCTTTTGAGATCAGGGACCTGCTTTACAATGCAAAACAGGACATTAAATTTCTGCTGTTGCTGTTAACCGCACAGGAAAGCAGGTTTTTCCTGGGAGACGCTGTCGGGTTAACCCCGTTACCAGCACGCATGGCCGGATCAATTGAAACGGAGGAGCGGGACATGCCGGAAAGGATAAGTAATTTCTCCGATATGACCGAGCATAAACAGGTTACGGCCAGGAAATTCCTGGCGCATATCGACCATGAACTGGGAGATCTGGTTGGCGAACATCAGCTGCCGGTGCTTGTACTGGGTACCGAGGGAATAATTGGCGAGTTTAGAAAGCAGAGTAAGTATACTGCTTCGGTAATTGGCTATTTAAGTGGTAATTACGATAGTACTTCCCTGGCAGCGTTGACTGAGCTGATCGAACCTCATTTGGACGCCTGGAAAATCACCCGTCAGCAGCAATGGATCGAGCAAGTTGGGGAAGCCGCTGACCAGTTTCGGCTTGCGGTTGGTATCCGGGAGGTATGGCAGGCGGCCAGTGAAGGCAAAGGCAAGCTGCTGATCGTGGAAAAGAGCTACGGGTTCCCCGCCCAGCATGGTGTGGAGCCCGGCACTATCGAAGCGCTTACCGAACCCTATAATCATTTTTCGTATATCCGCGATGCTGTGGATGATGTACTGGAAAAGGTATTGGGAAGCGGCGGGGATGTGGTATTTACCGAAGATGGTGCTCTCGGGCGGTTTGGTCAGGTTGCCCTGATCAAATATTACGAATAGCTGATGTAGGTCATGTATGAAGGTGACCGCCATCCTTTTATCGGCCCATTACCAGGGTTTACATTTGAACAAATATTAACCATTAAATATTCACCATTATGAAAACACACGCAGTAACAAAATTAGCAGAAAAAGCTCCTTCACTGTTTACCGACAGGATGCCTGCATTATTTGAAGATTTTTTCAGGCCCTGGAATGAATTATTCGACGGCCACTTTTTGAGAAGGGAGCTGAATGTCCCGGCGGTAAATATTACTGACCACAAGAACCAATACATTTTATCGATGTCGGCCCCCGGATTAAAAAAAGATGACTTTAAGATCGATGTGGACGGCGACGTGTTGACCATCAGCAGCGAAAAGGAAGAAAGCAAGGAAGAAAAAGACGAAAAGTATACCCGTAAGGAGTATAACTATTCGTCTTTCAGCCGCAGCTTTACGCTTCCAGAAGGAACTGATAAGGAAAAGGTTGCGGCCAAATACGAGAACGGAATATTGAAAATTACGGTGCCGCATAACCACGCCGTCAAAAGCCCTTCAGCGAAGCATATTGCTGTAAATTAAGCCGCTTTAACCAATGGCCTATGCCCCGCCCCAAAAGGCGGCGGGGTCTATTATTTATCCAGGTAAATCCGCCCTGATATGTCCCGAAAAGTTTTACTGATATGCGGCATCCTTTCTTCGCTGTTGTATGCAGCGCTGAATGTTATTGTGCCGTTGCAATGGTCGGCCTACCATTCAGCTTCGCAGACGGTGAGTGAACTCTCCGCCATCGGCGCACCGACCAGGACGTTGTGGGAATGGCTTTGCGCGCCTTATACTATCCTCGTTATGGCATTTGCTTATGGGGTTTGGAGAACTGCAGAAGATAACCGTCCGTTGCGTACAGCCGGCGGACTGCTGATTGTCTATGGCGGGCTCGGCCTGCTCTGGCCTTTTGCACCAATGCACCTTAGGGAAACACTGGCCGCCGGCGGTGCCACCTATTCTGACACGCTACATATTGCCCTGGGCGTTGTAACCGAAGTCCTGTTTCTGCTGGCGCTGGGTTTTGCGGCGGCGGCTTTTGGCCGGGCATTCCGGATCTATTCCATCATCACTTTTGTGGTGCTGCTCGTTTTCGGGATATTGACGTTCCTGGAGGCCCCGCTTGTCGGCAGGAACCAGCCTACGCCGTTCATCGGAATATGGGAGCGGATAAATATCGGCGTTTTCCTGATTTGGGTAGTGGTGCTCGCCGTCGTACTCTTGCGTAAGCCAAATAACATAACTGCCATTTACACCTATAATGGCAGAAGCATCGGGCCTAATAATTACACTATTTAATTTCACTTATCATAGCTGGAAGTCCAGTTGCCTTCCACGGCAATTAAATTGAGCCCTTTTTAATGTTTCATCTGCTATGCTTTTTTTGTCCGGGAGCCCGTCAGCCTATGATTTCCATAATGGCCGCCGCCGGAAATACAACCAGCCAGAATATCAGCGTAACGCTGCACTCTCTTCCGATCCAATCGGGCAGCTTATGTCGTTCTTTCAGGTATGCCATCTTTAAATTTAATAAGCAGGTTAACGTTTCCTTTTTGTATTCACCTGATAAAGTAAAGATATTTCCATTTGGTGTTACCTGATGACAATCAGTTATTTAGATGATCGAAATCATGTCTGCTGAAAGTAAATACGATTAAGTTTGTTACAACTACCGTCAAATATTGACGGCGAAGCTTTTGTTGATCTTACTGTTAAGGTGATGGAAATAAAATATCAGGGCGAAGTCAGTATACCCGCGGGTAACGTAAGGCTAAAAGGCGAATTATTTATAATGAAAGCTGCAAAAGCCATCATTGTTTTTTCGCATGGCAGCGGCAGGAGCCGGTTTAGCAAACGCAACCAGTACGTGGCTACCTATCTGCGGGGACATAGCTTTGGTACGCTTTTATTTGACCTATTGACCCCAGAGGAAGATCAAAACTATTATAACCGTTTTGCCATTGATTTGCTTAAAGAGCGGCTGGTGTCGGCAACTATTTGGCTCGCAAAGCTGCCTGCGACAAAAGATGCCAGTATCGGTTATTTTGGTGCAAGTACAGGCGCAGCCTGCGCGCTCAGGGCTGCCAGCCAATTACATGACAGGATATTTGCCGTTGTATGCCGCGGTGGCCGGCCCGACCTGGCAATGGAAGACCTGCCTGTGGTGGAAGCGCCCACGCTTTTGATCGTAGGTAGTTTAGATCCGCAGGTGCTTGAATTTAATCGGGAAGCTTACCGGGAATTGCAGTTTGAAAAACATTTGGAGATTGTGGAAGATGCGACCCATTTATTTGAAGAACCCGGCAAACTGGAAAAGGTTGGGGAACTGGCCGCGGCCTGGTTTAAGTACCATGTGCCGGCCATTATGGTTTAAACTTTACATTAAATCACAAAAATATGTTTCACGACAGAATCGAAGTCGGCCGCCTGTTGGCCGCTCAATTAAAAAAATATCAAAACGACAGCGGGATCGTTTTAGCGGTACCCCGGGGGGGCGTTCCCATTGCTTATACGGTTGCCCGGCAGTTAGGCTTTCCACTGGATATCGTCCTGACCAAAAAGATCGGACACCCCGGCAATAAAGAGTACGCCATCGGCGCTGCCAGTCTTTCAGATCATTTTGTGGTACCGCATCGCGATGTCCCGGACGTATATATTCAGCGCGAGTTGGTGGCCATCCGTGCCCGGCTACAGGAGATGTATCAAAAATTTATGGATGGCAAGACACCGGAAGATATCTCAGGCAAAACCGTGTTCGTCATCGACGACGGCATGGCTACCGGCAATACCATCAAAGCCACAGTCAAACTGCTCCGAAAGGGCCAGCCGGGTAAAATCGTGGTCGGCGTTCCCGTAGCATCCAAAGAGTCCATTCAAAAATTGGCTAATGAGGCAGATGAGATCGTTGCTTTGCAGATCCCCGAAGTGTTTTATGGCGTGGGTGCTTTTTATGAAAATTTCAGCGAGGTGAGCGACGAAGAGGTAACGTTTTACCTGGATAAGTTTAGCCGGTTACGTAAAGCGGGATGACTTATGTGTATGGTGATAAACGTGAATAATTGTCCGTACTGCCAATAAGCCTCAATTTACCGCATACGCTGGGGACCCTTGGTTCAAATTGCTGTCCTTATGGCTGCCGCGCTGCGTTATCAGTGTTATGCCAACCTCTGTAATTTTACCGCTTCTGCAAACGTAATTTAATAGTCGTACTCATATCTTTTCTTCGTAATGTAATGCATATCAGACTAATAGATGATGAGTGTCATTTGGTTTCTTCCCCGGTTTCCGGTCCTTTGTGTTCATAAACAATTATTAACCATTAAAAATTACTATTATGAAAACAGACATTCAAATCCAAAAAGATGTAATGGATGAATTGAAATGGGAGCCATTTCTGAATTCATCTGAAATTGGTGTTGCCGTTAAAAACGGCATCGTTACGCTATCAGGAATAGTAGATTCCTATTCCAAGAAATTAAGTGCCGAGAAAGCGGCCAAAAAAGTGGCAGGCGTGAGAGCCATTGCGGAAGACATTCAGATCGGCGTATCTCCCAGCTACCGGAAAACCGACGCGGAAGTTGCCGATGCGGTTTTTAATGCCCTGAAATGGCACTCTGCCGTTCCGGAAGAAAAGATCAAGATAAAAGTGGAGGACGGTGTGGTTACCCTGGAAGGTGAACTGGAATGGGAGTACCAGCGGGTGAATGCCAGGACGGCTATTCAAAATCTTTCGGGTGTTCGTTCGGTAATCAACCTGATCACGATCAAACCCAGGCTGAACCCCTTCGAACTCGAACAAAAGATCATGGCAGCATTTAAAAGAAATGCAACGGTTGATGCCCTGAAGGTAAATGTCAGCACGAGCGGCAACAAGGTGATCCTGACCGGCAAAGTACGCTCGTTCGCCGAAAGCGAAGATGCCGAAGATGTAGCCTGGGCGGCGCCGGGTGTTTATCATGTGGAGAACAAGCTGACCATCGAAGAACCGGAACTGGTGTATTAATTTCTTTGAAACAGAACCATGAAAAAGTTAAAATTTGTACTCATGCCGGCGATGCTTATCGCCGGCTTGGCAACAAGGTCAGCCGCACAGATCAATTTACCAGAGGTGCGGATCATTGTCTCGACTTATAAATATCTTAATGCAGCGGATAACCGCGAGATGGCCCAGCCTGTGAGGATGCTGGAACGCAAAGCAGCGGTTTACGATGTGAAAAAGTCTGAATATTACGATGACGACTATGACGGGTATTACATATCTTTCTACATTCCCGACGGCGAGATACTGGCCGCCTATGATAAAGATGGCAAACTGCTGCGCACGGCTGAGAAATTCAAGAATACCAAACTGCCGGCGGTTATCAGAGATGCAGTCATGCAGCGCTTTCCGAATTGGACGATTGCGCAGGACATTTACCAGGTACATTATTATGATCATAAAGAAAAAGCGGATAAGACCTTTAAGCTGCTGCTGCAGAACGGCGATAAGCGGATGAAGGTAAAACTAAATGAAGAAGGAAAGTTTATTTAATATTCCACTAAATCAATTCACAACAACAGGGAAGCTTTCGTGAACACCATTTGCGGAGGCTTTCTTTTATAGTTATGAATAAGCTTATGGTCGCGCCCGGCCCCCGAAAAAACCGGCCAGCAAAGTTTGGTGTTCGGCTGTTACCTTGCCCGGTTGACCCGGTTCCGGCTGATCGCCCCGCTTTTTTGGAGGGGTGGGCCACAACTTCTGTTAAAAATCAGTACGGCTCAACTGCTGATCGCTCCAATAGCACCGCTACATCAGCCTTAAACGGCATCAGGTTATGACGATATTTTTATAGCTCTGGAATAGCAATCCGGGTATTTTATTATTGGAGTTCTCACAAGAACTTCCGAAAGCATCCCCCATTCGAACTTTCAAATAGCCCTTCCAGCCAGCAAGTCGGCCGGGATACTTTACGCCTGAAGTAAGCATCCAAAGTTGCGGCGTCTACAGCCCTGCGACAATTGATATACGAGCAGGACACCGCAGGCACATCTTAAATGGTCAACCTTTAGAGGCAATTCCGGTATAAATGACAGCTGCTTTACTGAGCTAATTTTCTATCCCGCCCCTTTCTTTTATAATTACTCTTAATAGGAATATAATACTTAACTTTACGAAGCGCCAATTGAAAATCAATAACTTATATAAACCCCAGCATAATGAATGGGCAAGAAACGCTGTCGCTTGAAAGTGAAGCCGGATTCAAGGCTTTATTTCAATATGCTACTATTGGTATCCTGGTCATCAGCGGGGATGGAAGAATAGCTTTGTGTAACCCCTGTGCAGAAAAGCTATTTGGTTACGAAAAGGAGGAGCTAAACGGGCAGTTTGTCGAAATGTTGATGCCGGCCGGCTTCCGCAAAAACCATATTCAGCACCGGGAAGGCTATTTTATCCGCCCAAAAGCCCGGCCGATGGGGTACGGGCTCAGCCTGTCGGCCCGAAGAAAAGACGGGGAAGAATTCCCGGTTGAGATCAGTCTTGGGCATTACCAGTTAGGAGATGAGCAACTGGCGGTGGCCTTTATTACCGATATTACGGAGCGGAAACGATCAAGTGAAGAACTGGAGGCGAAAGTCCGTGAACGAACCCTGGAACTTACGCAATCGCTGGTCAGGGAAAAAGAATTGAACGAAATGAAATCCCGATTTGTGGCCATGGCTTCTCATGAATTCCGGACCCCGCTGAGCGCGATACTGTCCAGCTTATCGCTGGCCGAATCCTATGGCAAGGCTGATCAGGAAGATAAAAGACACAGGCATATTCAGCGGATCAGGGCATCCGTGAAAAACCTGACCATCATCCTCGATGATTTCCTCTCGCTGGACAAGGTGGAGCAGGGCAAAGTAGAATTGCTGAAGGAAGATTTCGATCTATATGCATTTGCCGAAGACATGATCGAAGAGGTTAACGGTATGCTGAAACCAGGGCAGTATATTGATTTTGGCTATAAAGGTCGGCGCGGTATTTTTCAGGATAAAAAGATTTTGAGAAATATCTTTCTTAATTTATTAACCAATGCCATCAAATATTCCGGTCAACAGCAGGTCGTGCACCTGGATATCGATGCTGAGACGCAGCTGGCAATCATCAAAGTACGCGATGAAGGTATCGGTATTCCAGCAGACGAACAAAAGAATTTATTCACAAAATTTTACAGGGCAAAAAATGCAACTAATATTCAGGGTACCGGGCTCGGCTTAAATATTGTTAAACGCTACGTCGAATTATTAGACGGCAGTATCAATTTTGTAAGTTTAGCGGGCCAGGGAACCACTTTTATTATTGAATTTCCATTAAATCAAGGGTTATGAAAACGATTCTGTTGATCGAGGATAACGATGATATCCGCGAAAATACCTGTGAACTGCTCGAACTGGAAGGCTATAAGGTCATCCTGGCGTTAAATGGCAAAACCGGTCTGTTACTGGCGGCTGAGCACCTGCCTGACCTGATACTTTGCGATATCATGATGCCCGGCGCAGATGGCTATGAGGTCTTTGGCGAACTGCAGTCCAATCCTTCTACCGGGCATATCCCCTTCATTTTTTTAACAGCCAGTGCTGAAAAAAAAGACGTGGCGGCAGGGCTGCAAATGGGTGCCAGCGGGTACATCCGCAAGCCTTTTGAGCCCGAAGAACTTTTCGAAGCGATTAAACTGTGTTTTGATAAGCCTACCGTTTAACAAACCTGAAATACCGGTATCAAAACGTTAGTCAATAAAAAATAATCGCAAATAGGTTGTTGTTATAATTGCCGGCTATCGACTGCCTGTTGCCGCTGCTAAAGTTGATGGCCAGCAAGAACTTGTCAGCTAATTTGTCAAGCATGAAAATGCTTTAAACTAATTTTGCGGCTATCTCTATGGTATAAATTTAACGGTCGCAGCAGAAATTTGGCCTGTTTATCAGTAACTTAAGCTGGATTTTGAGCGCCATTTCCTTTTTTGGCCTGCAAGATTTGGTTATATCTCTCCAGCAGCTCGATATATTTATTCATCCAGTAATGAACCGGACTCTCTACCGAACCATTGCGGGTGGCTCCGGTTAGCTGTTCATTCCGGGCCATTTTTATTTTGTCACCTTCCCCGGGAAATTCTGCCGTAAAATCATGTTCAATAACATTTCCAAGCTGCCCGATCAGGTCGCAGGCCAGCATCTCATTTTCAAACCAGTTATATAGCGTCCGCCTGCTGATGCCCACTCTGCGTGCGATCTCACTCAGTCCCATCGGGTGACGACGAACGACACATTCGACAACCTTGCCACGATGTCGGTTTAACGTCCCGTCTATGGATGGGCTATCCTTAATTAGACGGGATTGATCAAGTCTTTGTTCGGAAAAATCCTTCATTGCGCTAACAATTAACAGTAGACTAAAACTAACTAACAAATAATTCCTAAAAATGTTTATGATCACTAAAATCCGGTGGATGTGTCATTGCCATCGCTGAAAAGATAGGTTCGCCAAACGCCGGGGCAGGATTTGGATGTCTGGATGTAATGCTCCTTTGGGTGAGTTCATTTTTCGGCAAAATTTTACCAGCTACACCATGTCGTTGATAAACACCACCCCCGACAGAAATGAAAAAGTCTTTATGCTGGCCTGCACTGGTGAAGATCCACTTCAAAATGTAATAAAGATCTGAAAAACCGTAACGGATGTGCCCTGATGATCGGAAACACTCAAAATCAAATTTTTTTGCTATATCCTTACCGTCCCATGCGTCACGCCATCACCAGCAGAACAAACAGGTTGACAGATCGGTGAGCGCCGACCGATGATAAGGATCGCGGCGAAGGATGTGCATGGTCATTTTTTTTACCGTCAAAGAAGCTTACCCTTGATGTTTAATTACGAAAATGAGAACACGAGTACAAAACGCTAAAACGGCAATGAATAAAGCGGTTCCGAAACTCCTAAAAAATGGGTTCAGGATTTTACCGGGCAAATTCAATTGGCTGTTTTACGCCGGCTGTGCAACGTCGGTCATGCTCGTCCTTTCTCTGGGTATTGCCTCCTATATCACCTTAAATAACGAACAGCGCACACAAAAATTGGTTGGACATTCATATACGGTAATCAGAAAGGTCGACTCTATCGAGCTATTGATCAATATAATTGCTTTCCTTCGGAAGGGTACAATACCTGATGTCGGTGGAGCGTTAAGTCAACAATATAACCGGGATACCAGTCAATTATTCAGGCAGTTAATAACACTGACACAGCTCGCGAAAAACAACCAGGTAAAGCAGCAAACTGGCAAACTCACAAGCCAGCTCAAGGCCGGCTTAAAACTTCAGGCAATAGCGCCGCTCATAAAGGCGAATATGATGTCCGGCAGCCCGCTGGACGCGATAAATCCTAAGGTTAAGCAAAGTATTGATGGCATCAGAGAAACGGAAAATGCTTTGCTGCGAAAGCGGGAGCAAGGTTACGCCGCCTCACTGACACTGCAAAAAATAATCGGCGTAGTTGGTACTACGCTGGTACTTACTATCGTCGCTTTTCTCATTTACATGATTGTAAAGGAATTGCGTAACCGCTACGATGCTTATCAGCGGGAACATGAGCTCAGTATGCTAAAGAGCAGTTTTGTTACCCTGGCATCCCACGAATTCCGCACGCCTTTAAGTGCCATATTGCTTTCATCCTCGTTGATCGAGAAGTACGCGGAAAAAGAAAGCAATCCCGGCATTATCAAGCATGCCCTGAAAATAAAAGGAATAGTTAACAATCTAAAGACCATCCTGGAAGACTTTTTATCGCTTGAAAAATTAGACAACGGTAAGGTTATTCCGCATTTTAAAGCTTTTGATCTGCCTGATCTATGCCAGGAAATCATAGATCAGTTGAAAGAAGGTAATCCCGAACGCGAACTGAACTATGAGCATATGGGTGAAGGCCACGAAGCCCTGCTCGACGAGAACCTGATACGGAACGCAATCATAAACTTATTGACCAATGCTTTAAAGTATGCCGGGCACGACGCCAGGATCAGTCTGATCTCAGAAGTGACTAACGAAAGAATCAGAATAAGTATAAAGGACAATGGGGTAGGTGTGCCGCAAAAATATCAGGATAAACTGTTCACTCTTTTTTTCCGGGTAGATGAGTCGGGGTGTATACCCGGAACGGGGCTGGGTTTAAACATCGTTATGCGCTATGTACAGCTGATGAAGGGGGCCATCAGTTTTACCAGCGAACCTTATCATGAAACTTGTTTTGAAATGTCGTTCCCTGTTAATGAACAGTAACATTCGTAGCACAGCGAATGCCATCAGTTTATTTACTAACAAGCATCCAGAAGTGATTGTTGTAGACTCACCAAATCAACAAGCCCAGGACAAAGACAATCTTGCTACTTTGTTAAATTTTATCATTAATCGGCAGCCCAAAAATTCACAACTAATTTTAAGTATGGAAGGTGACCATGGAATACACTATAAAGCAGATATAATTCGACTAACAGAAAACTAGCTTCTTCAATTCAAAACCACTAAGAGGTGTATATTATGGACGTTTGTGAAAACATCAGAATGCCGGCCATTTAATTAATTGGCACCTTATCTTATTTCCTATTGCGATATACTTCCAAATTTTATAATTTTACATTATGAGCCATTCGCGTTATTTAGTTGAATTTGGAGGTGATCTATTAGGTGACCTTTGAGGACTTTTAAAATTATAACTTACTGATTTATAGATGGAAAGCAACCGGTGGTTGTTCCCTCCCTCTCCGCGCAAAGCACAGTAGTACGCAATATTAATGTGCTTTTTAGTGAAATTAAAATAGCAACAACCAAATGAGACACATTTAGGGTCAATGTCTTTGAAGATCGTGTATCAGTTAAGTGACCTGTACTCATTCGGAGTAAAACCAGTACTCTTTTTGAATGCCCTTGTGAAATGATGCGGATACTTAAAACCCAAATCATAAGCTATTTCACTTATTGACCTGCTGGTGTCTAAAATGCGATCTTTAGCCATATCCATTACCTTCAGATGTATATATTCCATTGCCGTTTTACCAGTTTCCTTCTTAACCATATCGCCGAAATAATTAGGCGATAAATGCAATTGGTCGGCACAATAACTAACTGCAGGTAAACCTATGGTTTGTGGTTTATCCGAATGGAAATAGTTTTTTAACAGGCTCTCAAATTTTTCAATATTACTGCGATTGATATCACCACGGGTAATGAATTGCCGCTCGTAGAAACGCACACAGTAATTGAGAAACAATTCAATATTAGCGGCAATAATGGTTTTACTATGATTGTCCATTCTTTGTTCAAGCTCATATTTGATCTTCTCAAAGCAATCCAGCACGATCTTTCTTTCCTTCTCTGACAGGTGCAACGCCTCGCGCGATTGATAGGAAAAGAAAGTATAGTCGTCAATATGTTTACCCAAATGCGTACCATGTATCAGGTCAGGGTGAAAAAGCAAGGCATAACCCTGCGGTTGGTAGTCTTTGTTGATGTTGACATTAATGATCTGACCGGGTGCGACAAATACTAAAGTTCTGTCCTGGTAATCATAGGTACCCCGTCCATATTTAATATCCCCACATTGCACATCTTTCAGGTATACAGCATAAAACCCAAAGTTCATTTTTGAGGCATAAATCTCGGGAGCCGTACCCGTAAAATCGATTATGCTCACCAATGGGTGTAGGCTTTCCTGGTGGTAAAATTTATCATGTTCACTTACAGTATCTATCCTTAGTATATTTTCCATCACTTCTTAATTTTTGAACTGACTCAAATTTAAAAGTATTTCCCGCCGGATTCTATTCTTATGGCCGAACCTGTAAAAATGGTAGGTAAACCTGTATTGTATGTTAGCATTATTTCTTCCAAGCACCTGACCTTTGTATTACAAAAATAAAACAACGATCATGAAAATAATGGAAGGTAGAGTAGCATTGGTTACGGGTGCAGCATCAGGTTTAGGATTGGCAACCGCAAAGGCATTTGCAGAAGCCGGGGCAGCTGTAGCAATGGCTGATTGGAATGAAGAAGCAGTTAAGGCAGCGTCGGAAAAGCTGGCAGCAGATGGACACAAAACCCTGACTATAAAATGTGATGTATCTGATGACAAACAGGTAGAAGAAATGGTGAATAAGACGGTTGCCGAATTTGGACGATTGGATTACGCGTATAACAATGCTGGCGTACAAAACGAACTTGCAGAAGCAGCAGATCAAACCAGGGAAGACTTTGACAAAGTTACCAGTATTAATTATCGGGGTGTTTGGATCTGTATGAAATATGAATTGCAGCAAATGCGCAGGCAAGGCAGCGGTGCGATAGTAAACTGCTCTTCAATTGGTGGCATCCGGGCGGGTGCGCAGCGCGGTGTTTATCATGGCGCTAAGCATGGCGTGATCGGATTAACTGTAAGCGCTGCTGTTGAATATGCCGGACGCGGTATCCGAATCAACAGCGTTAGTCCAGGGCTTTTTCAAACTGCAATGTCGGATCAGATGATTGCCAATGGCCAGAAAGACGCATTGGATGGCATGCTGGCAATGGTACCAGCCGGGCGTTTAGGTCGCCCTGAAGAAATTGCCAGTGCTGTGCTGTTCCTATGCAGTGATGCCGCGAGTATGGTGGTCGGTCACAACCTGGTTGTAGATGGCGGTATTACTCTATAATAAATACGATTAATCACATTCTTATGAAAAGAATAGTCATCATAGCTATTGTTTCTATTTTTCTGTTTCATCTGGACAGCCGGGCACAAAATACTCCTTCAGGGCCTATTATTTTCTCAAAATCCACTAAGGCAACCGCCAACTTCACGGGCACAGTATGGGTAAAAACGCTGGTATCCCTTGATAGTACCTTTCATTGCGTTGTAGGTACAGTAACATTTGAGCCGGGTGCCCGCAGCTATTGGCATACGCATAATGCCGGGCAGATATTGCTGGTGACTGATGGTACAGGATATACACAGCAAAAGGGTAAGCCGATAAGAGTCGTTCATAAAGGCGATACTATCATTTGCCCGCCAAACGTGGAGCACTGGCATGGTGCTGCGCCAGGCAGTTCAATGACGCATATTTCAATCATTCCGAACGCGGATAAAGGCGTAGTTAACTGGTTAAGGCCGGTGACCGATCAGGAATACAATGGCCAAAAAGTTAATAATTAAAACTAAACCGATGAAACGCTTATTGTTAATCACACTGATATTTATTTTTACCTGTTTTCACACAGGCGTAAAAGCACAAAACAAAATGCAACGCAATCAAAAATTAGATATTAAACAGCAAAGCATAGTCTACATATCGGCATTGACCGCTACCGGCGATATCGAACAACTGAAAACTCGGCTTAGTAAGGGACTGGATAATGGCCTAACTATCAATGAGATCAAAGAAATACTGGTACAACTTTACGCTTATTGCGGCTTCCCGCGAAGTTTGAATGGCATTACCACGTTTATGGCCGTTATGGAAGAGCGTAAAGCTAAAAGCATAACCGATGCGGAAGGTAAGGCCGCATCGCCGGCCAACGATCCCGATAAATATCAAACCGGGAAAAAGACCCTGCAAACACTGACTGGACGTGAAGAAAAAAATCTCACAGGTGCCAATGCATTCGCCCCGGCGATCGATACTTTCCTAAAAGAACATTTATTCGCGGATATATTCAACCGGGATGTTCTGACTTTCAAAGAGCGGGAACTTATAACTGTATCGGCTTTGGCTGCTATGAACGGTGTCGCCTCACAATTACAGGCGCACATTTTTATCGGTATGAACACAGGGCTCACTGAACCACAGTTGTCAGAGGCTTTTCGGATCATCGATCAAATCGTGGGTAAAAGCCAGGGTGATAATGCAAGGTCAACACTGGAAAAAGTAATAGCAGCAAAAAAACAATAATCTTATCGGATATGAAAGCAAGGCATTTATTTCAAACATTATTTTTCTCCATTATTATGGTTACAATATTCTCGAACGAAGTCTTCGGACAGCAGGATCATAGGAAAAACCGGATTGCGAAAATAGAAATATACCCTGCTTTCCTTGAATAGTACAAAGCGGCACTTGCTGAGCACGCTAAAGCGGCCGTGCAGGTTGAACGCGGCGTATTGGCTTTGCAGGCGGTTTACGATAAGGCGTATCCCACACAGGTGACGGTATTTGAAGTTTATGCCAGTGATAGCGCTTACCAGGCACATTTAAAAACGCCGCATTTTCTGAAATATAAAACCGGGACACAAAAAATGGTAAAATCATTGGAACTGGTCGAAGTAGACCTATCGCGTTGGAAATTAAACCGGAATTGATTAGGGACAAAAAGTAATAAATCATGAGTACATCAAATAAAAAATTTACTTCCAACGAATTAAATCATATCGACAAAGCCAACGATTTGAAAATTTCGCCTTTCCGGGAAGACGGCGTAACATATGGTACACCTACATGGATCTGGGAAGTGGTAGTAGAAGGCGATTTATATGTACGTGCGTATAATGGAGCCTCATCGCGCTGGTACCAGTCGGCCATAAAACAAAGAGCCGGACGGATTCATGCTGCGGGTATGATAAAAGAAGTAGCGTTTGAGCCCATTGAAGGAAATGATATCAACGCGCAAATTGACAAGGCTTACAAAAAAAAATACAGTAATAGCCCGTACACGGCGCATATGATCGGCAGCCGCGCAAAATCCGCAACAGTGAAGATCACATTGAAAGATGTCTAAATAAATCGTTACGTTATCGATAGGGCCACAATGTAAAATTCTCAAAATTTCAAACTAAAAAACCTTTATAAAATGCAAGAGCAACAAGACACAGCACCAGAAGGATTCGGCCCGGTTGCTGCCCAATACTTCACAGGCACTGCCTGGTTAAAAATGCGTGTAGTGCCCGATGAAATTACCAATTGCGGTATTGGCGAGGTAATCTTCGAACCTGGTTGCAGAAATAACTGGCATACGCATCCCAGTAACCAGATCCTGATCGTTACACAAGGCGTGGGTTATTACCAGGAAGAAGGTTCACCTATTCGTGAAATCAAAGTTGGCGATGTTGTTAACGTATTACCCGGCATCAAGCACTGGCATGGAGCAACGCCAAATGGCAGATTTACACATTATGCAGTAAGTATTAACACTGAAAAAGGAATAGTAGATTGGCTGGAACCTGTAACTGACGAACAATATTTCAGTTGTAAATAAACCCGGGATACCATATATTCATGTTAAGATAGTAGGTAAAACCGAAGAAGAAAAGCAAAACTGGCTGAGTCCATTGCCCCTGCGGTGATAGATTCAATTGGTGTAAATGAAGCTAATAGTACAGTCTGTATTGAAGAATTGAAAAAGTTGATCGGGTTACGTTTACAAACTCGGCATCTCGCTCACTGGGATTTGTTATATAAAAAGCTGAGATATGATCCTCTGAACTGATTTTAAATATTCAATTGGAGGTTTGGTTCATGTATGTTGATGATAAAGCTTTAATCATTGATGAAATGGTTCGGGAAACAATGGCTGAAGACGGCATGTTGGTACACTTTTAGCACCGTAGTGAAAGATGATTAGGATTAATGTGAGTTCGGCGAAAGACAATACTATGTTTTGATATGCACTAATTATCCCTTTTTGAAGCAGAGCACAGCCCGCATTCCACGTAACGCCTGAAACATTCATGAATGTCCGGCCTGATTTACCATATCAATTCCTTCAGGATAGCACTTTTAGATACCAGGCCCAATAGCATAAGTAGTCGTCCCTCAAAAATTAAAAACGACTTTTTGAGGGACGACTAACTAAAGTTAGCTTCATTATTAGCAATATCTTAGTATAGATGCCGCTTGGTTTACGGCATAAATAATGAGGAAAAAAAATCATGATTTTGAATAGTTTGGGTTTATAACTGAATATGGTTTGTCAAGATTTATATAAGGGTAACCCGGGCTATTGCCAACAGCAATTTAATTGTCCAGGAGTGTTGCAACCACTTCCTTCCTTCAATTGTAAAGTGAGCAACTCCTGTTAATTCAATCACTTTTAGCACTTCAGATACATTATCAAATTTTGATACCGTACCCCATATTGCTTTTTTTGGAGCTTTGTCCTGGTAAACAATATCATCATTGTACCAACTGGACACTTTTCTCAATATACTTCGGATATTCTCGCTGGCAAACATGAAATTGCCGTTTTTCCATGCTACGGCCTCATCAACATCCGCTTTGGCTACGCGAAAATTACCAGCTTATTTATTAAAGCTTCCTTGCTGCCCGGGTTCCAGCATTACTTGTCCGCTGTTACTGGTTAGCTTAACCGAGCCTTCCAATAGCGTGGTTTTTAGCGTATCTTCATCGTCATAGGCAACTTGTTCAGCAGGTGTTGGTAATTCTTTTTAGGATCCATAATCGTTTGTATATATCCTAAAGACTGATAGTCGGGGGGGGTATAGGCGAAAATATTTTTTTTGGCAATTCACAGGCTATGGTGCAACCTTTTGCTAAATGCAAGCGTCACATAATATAACGCTTATGTATTATTGGATAATTTAATATATAATACGCCGTTTACATAGGTATTTATACAACTACATACTACCCGCATTGAAAAATAACCAATAGCCCCGAATTATATGGAAGATCATATTTGGATGCTTGTTACCAAAAAAATGGCAAATGAGGCTACAGGGGAAGAGTTAGATGAATTACGCAACTTGCTTAAACAAAATCCAATTGCCCATAATTCGTTGAGAATGCTTTTTGATTGGTGGGATGAGGAGGACGAGCAGGACGAAAACACCACCCGTTTGCAGTTTAAAAAGATATTGGAACGGATAAGTTATAAAAAGTAAAAACGAGGCACAAAGCCGCTTGCTACTGTCATCAACAGTCATTTAAATAAGTAATTGGATGATGGTAATACAATTATCGCTCAAAAAAATTGGTTTATGCAAAAAACTTTTCTGAAAAGGTGTTTAGCTACATCCGCATGCGTGTTGATGGAAGGCCCGCCGGCATGGGGTACAGCACTGCAGTGGCAACCCGACAACGCAGCATCTTTTTGAAGCCGATGAGGGTTTAGGTGAAATTCATCCCACGCCTATATAAATTTAAAACGCCACTAATTCAAAAATTAGTGGCATTTTAAAAAGGAGAATTCGTGAAATTCGAATAAATCCGATAGATTCGTGTGTTACTATTTAAGAAACAACAGTTCCCTAAACTTAGGCAATGGCCACATGCCATCGTCTACCAGCTGCTCCAGCTTATCAACCCGGTAGCGGATAGGGGCAAAAAATGATTTCACCTTATCATCATAGTCAATGGCGCGCTGGCGAATGTCTTCTACCGCGTTTGCTGTTTTACGTGCATCAACCATTTGGTCAACATTGGTTTTAATGAAGTTTACGTGTTCGGCAATTTTTGTGATTATATCAAGCTGGGCCTCATAGGTTGATGCCGGAAGACCTAAATCTTTTAAGCCTTTTACATTGTTTATCAGTTTGGTTTGATAAGCTATTGCAGCAGGGATAATAACATTTTGCACCAGTTCGCCCATTACGCGGGCTTCTATCTGTAACTTTTTATAAAAGCTATCTAAAAGTATTTCATGACGGGCGTGTGCCTCACGGGGAGTAAAAACACCGGTTTCGGCAAACAGGATCTCAGCCTTTTCGGCCAAAAATGCGTCCAGCGCTTTTGGAGTGGTTTTAATATTGGCCAAACCGCGCCTTTCGGCTTCTTTTTCCCACTCCTCGCTGTACCCATTGCCTTCAAAACGGATGTTTTTTGATTCTTTGATGTATTTTTTAATAACGATCAAGAGTGCAAGATCTTTCTTTTCACCCTTTTTAATCAGTTTATCTACATCGTATTTGAATTTCCTGAGCTGCTCGGCCACAATCAGATTAAGGATTGTCATCGGGCTGGCCGAATTGGCCGATGAGCCTACTGCCCTTAATTCAAATTTATTACCGGTAAATGCAAAAGGCGAAGTACGGTTACGGTCGGTATTATCGGGCAGTATCTGCGGAATTTTCGGAATGCCCTGCCATAACAGGTTATCCTCTTTTATTTTTTTGCTGATGCGCGAAGTTTCTATCTCATCCAGCACATCGTTTAGCTGGCTGCCCAGGAAAATAGATATAATAGCCGGGGGGGCTTCATTCGCACCCAGGCGATGGTCATTGTTAACTGACGCTATGGATGCCCTTAACAAGTCGGCATGTTCATGAACTGCTTTGATTGTATTTACAAAAAAGGCAAGGAACATCAGGTTGTTTTTAGGCGTTTTGCCCGGTGACAACAGGTTTTTTCCCGTATTGGTTATCAACGACCAGTTATTGTGCTTGCCAGATCCGTTTATGCCGGCGTATGGTTTTTCATGCAGTAATACTTTAAAGTTATGACGGCGGGCCACACGGTCCATCAAATCCATCAGCAGTTGGTTATGGTCAATGGCCAGGTTTATTTCCTCATATATAGGGGCGCATTCAAATTGCGATGGCGCAACCTCATTGTGACGCGTTTTTAATGGTATACCTAATAATAAGGCCTCGGCCTCCATATCCTGCATGTAAGCGTACACCCGCTCCGGTATCGAGCCAAAGTAATGATCTTCTAACTGCTGGTTTTTGGCAGATATATGGCCAAAAAGCGTGCGACCTGTTAAATAAAGGTCGGGACGTGCATTAAATAAGGCAATATCAACTAAAAAGTATTCCTGCTCCAATCCTAACGATGCATTTACCTTCTCGATACCTTTGTCAAAGTAATGGCAAACGTCAACCGCCGCTTTATCAAGCACACTTAATGCCTTTAATAAAGGTACCTTATAATCCAATGCCTCGCCGGTATAGGAAACAAATACAGTAGGTATACATAAGGTACGCGCCATTAAAAAGGCGGGTGAGGACGGGTCCCATGCGGTATAACCGCGGGCTTCAAAGGTATTACGGATGCCACCGCTCGGGAAGCTGGAAGCATCAGGCTCCTGTTGCGATAAAGCATCACCGCTAAAGCGCTCAATAGCGCCGCCATCGGCTGTCGATTCAAAAAAAGCATCGTGCTTTTCGGCAGTTGTGCCGGTAAGCGGCTGAAACCAGTGTGTATAGTGGGTAGCCCCTTTGCCCAAAGCCCATGATTTCATGGCCGAGGCTATTTGTTCGGCCAGGTCGCGGGGGATGGCTTCACCTTTTTCTATGGAATTAACGATACCCTGGTACGCTTCTGTAGAAAGGTATTCCTTCATTTTCTTTTTATCGAAAACATTGGCGCCAAAATAATCTGAAATTTTGGCGGCAGGCGGTTTAACTTCGGGGATGGTCCTGTTCAGAACGTCCTGAAGCGCTTTAAATCGAATGTTAGGCATTTTTATATATAGGTTTATATACGGTTTTAAATAAAGACAAATTCAAAAATAGAACTATCCTTTAAAATATTCATCAAAATTTGATGAAATAAAATGATTTGAGCTGATATCCGGCCATATAAATGCAAAGTCTTTTGAAAGTTAAATAGGTATTTTGGAAGCAGATGGAGTTAAAATTTGCTTTTTACGCTATTTTTTTTAATTTTTTTTACAAAAAACAGATGTTTTTTGGCGTTTTATGCTGTGAAATGACTTTTTTGTATTTGTAAATCTATTTTATCGGTATTTATGGCTTTTTGTAATTTGAAATTCGTTAAAAATTAACCCGTTTTTGGGTTTTGAATTGAGGTTTTGATAATTTATATAATTTTTATCATGTTTTTTTTGTTAAAAATTTGTTATTGTTAAAATAACTACCTAATTTCATGAAATAATTTACATAAACCCTATAAATATTATATTTTTTATAAAAAAGTGTAGTGTTTATTGGTCAAAACCTAAAGAGTGTTTTTTTAAGGTTGTTTTTTGAAGAATTAATGCTGTGCAATCAAACTATTTAATATAATACAACAATCAAACTAAAATTAAACTATTAAAAAACAATCAAACTAAATTAAAAGACAAATGAAAGTAAGTTCTACAAAATTAAACCTCCTAAGTTCAGTCCGACAGCTGACACGTGAGAAATGGGCGCTGGGAGCTACCATTTTTACAGGAAAAATGATTGGCCTATTGCTGGTTTTTGCCGCAATGATGGTTTTACCTGGTGTACTTGGCACGTCTGCGCATGCTGCCGAAACCTACACCGCTCATGAAACATCGTTAATTAATACAGTTAACACTGTTTGGACACTGGTTGCTGCCTTTTTAGTATTTGGTATGCAAGCGGGTTTTGTTATGCTTGAAGCAGGCTTTGCCCGCAAACGCGAAACCGTGAACGTTTTAATGGAGTGTATTTTTGATACTTGCCTTTGTGGTTTGTTATTTTACGCTGTAGGTTATGCGTTTATGTTTGGTAATGGTAATGGCTTTATTGGCTGGGGCGGCTTAGGTGCTGATGGCAAAACCATCACCAACTGGTTTTTCCTGCAAAATACACCCGAAACTTATGGTTCAACAGGTATCCCTGTTTTGGCACACTGGATATTCCAGTACGCTTTTGCTGATACTTGCTCAACTATTGTATCTGGTGCAATGATTGGTCGTACCAGCTTCCGTGGCGATATCCTTTACAGTATAGGTATTACAGGTTTTATTTACCCAATTATCGGCCACTGGGCCTGGGGTCCGGATGGTTTCTTAGCATTGATGGGTACTTCTGGTATTTTCCAATCAATAAGCGCTCAGCCTTTCCGCGACTTCGCAGGTTCAACAGTGGTACACACCATTGGTGGTGTAGCATCTATAGCTGGTGCAATGGTATTAGGCCCACGGTTGGGCAGAATATTTGCCCGCGATGATAAAGAAAAAGGTGGATTACCATCGGGTCATAACTTATTGGTAGCCGCTGTGGGTGGTTTTATCCTGTGGTTTGGCTGGTATGGTTTTAACCCTGGTTCAACATTATCGGCAATGGATATGCAAGGTATTGGTCGTGTTGCTGCCAACACTACGCTTGCTGCCTGTGCCGGTGGTTTTACTGCTATGCTTGCTGCTTTATGGTGGGGGCCAACCAAAGGTAAATTCGATCTTGGTTTTACCATTAACGGTTTCCTTGGCGGCCTTGTTGCAATTACCTGCCCATGTTACTGGGTAAGCCCTTTTGGCGCGGTAATGTTAGGTGGTGTTGCCGGTTTCGTAATTTTTGCTGGTATTTACATAATAGAATGGTTCCGTATTGATGATCCTATCGGTGCATTTTCTGTACACGGTTTAGGTGGTATCTGGGGTACTTTATCGTTAGGTTTATTTGCATCTGGCCAATATGGTGCTACCGGCCCAACCGGTGCCGATAATTCAGCTCCTGTTGCAGGTTTATTTTACGGTGGTGGCGGTGCTGTACTTAAAGCACAGTTTATCGGTAGCTTTACAATTACGGTTGCAGTGTTTGTAGTAACTTATGTGATGATGTTTGTTATCAATAAATTGCCTAATCCATGGAAACTGCGTCTTGAAGAGGAAGGTGAAACAGGGCCAGGCGGTATCGATGTATTCGATCACGGTATCGAAGTTTACCCTGCCCAGGATGACGAGATCAGCTTAAGCGGCCTTTTTGATAAAGGTGTAACATCTCCATCTGCAGTATAATAAAATTCTTTAATGCCTTGTGCGGTTGGTTTAATGCCGACAATCTTTTACAACCAACCGCACAGGTATTTTTATCAATCTTATAAAATTTAACCGCTTTTACTAAAGGCTATTGTTGTGCATTAGCTTAATGGGAAAGCTTTATTTCAACCCAAATCAAATTCAAATCAATTAAATCGTTATCATGAAAAAAACACTTTTACTTTTATCAGCTCTTGTTGCCGGTTCCTTCGTTGTTAAAGCGCAGGATACCGTTAAAACCACTGCAGATGCCCCTTTGGTTATCTATGGGTCGGTAGATACCTACTTCAAAAAAGATTTTGCTAATAAGCCAAACATTCAAACCTCTTTCGGATCTGATAATAATTCAGTATCAATTGGTATGATCGATCTGGGTTTAAAGAAAAAGGTAGGCAAAGCATCGTTTGTTGGCGAAATGTCATTTGGTCCGCGTGGCCAGGAGCAGTCAATTCCTGATGCTATTTATGGGTCGCTGCCGGCTGGTACTTCAAGCTACCACATTCAAAACTTATACGTTTCTTATGATGTAACCGATAAGTTTAACTTAACAGCAGGTTACATGGCTACATTTGTTGGTTACGAGGTAATTAGCCCGGTAGGTAACTTTAACTATTCAACTTCTTATTTATTCAGTGCAGGCCCGTTCCAAAATGCAGGCTTTAAAGCAACTTATGCTTTCTCTGATAAAGTAAGTTTGATGGCTGGTATTTTTAACGACAACTGGAATACTTACAAATCAAATTCGGCTACACCAGAAGTATCAACCTTTGGCTCGCAGTTGTTTTTGGCACCTGTTAAAGGATGGACAGCTTACATTAACTTTGCAAGCGGCAAATACTCTGGTACTATATTGGATTTAACCACCGCCTACCAGATAACCGATGCGTTTAAATTAGGTTTAAATGCTGCCCGTAAAACAGGTATGGGTGCTTATAACTACTTTGGTTATGCCCTATATCCTCAGTTGGCTGTTTCAAAAGCAGTTACTTTTGGTTTAAGGGAGGAGTATTTCAAAGCTAAAGCAACAAATGGTGGTGCTGATATTGGCATTACTCCTGGCAACTCGGTGTTTGCTTCAACCTTAACTTGCAGCATCAAATCAGGTCCTTTAACTTTCATCCCTGAGTTTAGGTTAGATCATACAAAAACCGGTGATGTTTTCTGGAAGAGTGACGGCACTCCTTCAAAATCAGCTGGTCAGTTTTTGTTAGCCGCTGTATACGCGTTCTAATTTAAATTAAAACATTATTTTACAAAAAGCCTCCTGATATAACCGGGAGGCTTTTTATCTTTATACCCAGTGAGAGTCAAGAATTAAGAGCCAAGAATTAAGAAAAGGACTTCAAAGTTGAATAGATTTGAAGCCCTTGCCTTGGTTTGCTGATCTCTAATAATAAAGCTGGTATGCTTTTTATCTTGACTCTTAACTCTTGACTCTTTTTTACTCTTTTTAAATGAAAAACATTTTTATTGCTCTCATTTGTATCCTTTCCGCAAAGAACGTTATTGCGCAAAAAGACACGCTGGCCTTTGATGAACGTAATAAATACATTTACTATCAAACGGTTGATCAACCAGGTTTAAGCAAGGATACCTTGTATGGCCGGGGATTGTATTTTATGCACAAGGCCTATCCAAAGGGGAAACTCAAAATTACCAAAACTGATGAAACCCAGGGCGTGTTGAGCGGAGAGGGTAGCTTCGTGGTGTCGAAACGGTCGTTATTATCGGGCAGCCCTGGCGGCGAAATAAGCTATTCATTAAGGATAGAAGTTAAAGATTCAAAATACCGTTATTGGTTTACCGATTTTAAGTTTACCCCTTATAAGCGCGACAGGTATGGCATGGAGATTTTGGATCCTGGCATTACATTTCCAATGGAAGAGGCAAAAAGTAAGCTGGAGAAAAGAGACGTAGCCGTTTATTTGGATAAGATACTCAATTATAGCCGGCAAAACGGTGCGGTTTTAAAATCGTATATGCTAAAAACAGCGCCGGCGAAAAAAACAATCCAGGAATTGAAAAAGATATCAACCAAGGATTGGTAGTTCGTTGTGTTAGTTCATTGGTTCACTGGTTCATTGGTGTCGCTTTATTACTTATCTGCTGGTTCATTGTGTTAGTCCAATGGTTCAAACTGCGGTAGCGATTCTGTTTTAAATAGTTGATTTTTAGCCATTGTTACCAACTGACTGTTTTATTTTTTTTTCGATAAAATAGCTCTTACGCACCGTTCTCTTTATTAACATACTTTGAAGTTAACATGCTTTGAAGTGGATTGGTGAAATTCGATCCAATTCGTGTGAATCAATTCGTTTGAATCAAAAAAGCCGCCCCTCAAAACTGGAGGGCGGCTTTAGTTTTTAGTTAGCCTTGGCGAGACAATAGTAAAAACGTTAATTCTATTTTGTTAATTGATTGTTATGTTTGATTGTTGTTGTTTTTTTGATACCGATAATTCGTAAACACCTCCTTTTGTATAAGAACTTAAAACCTTATTAGCGAAATGCGACCGAATTCGTGAAATTCGTGTGAATCAATTCGTGAAATTAGTGTAAATCAAATCGCGTAATTACAATTCTTCATCGTGCTGGCTAATATCCAAACCTGCTAATTCCTCTTCAGGTGTAACACGTAATGTACTTATCATGTCGGTTATTTTTAACAGTAATAATGAGCCAAAGAAAGCAAAGGCCGATACGCCAACTAAAGTTACCAGGTGAAGGAAAAACAAATGGGTTTCGCCATAAAATAAGCCATTACCTGTAGTGTTGGCGCTATTTACATTTTGATGCGCAAATACACCGGTTAGCAACATACCAACCATACCGCCTACGCCATGGCAGGGGAATACATCAAGTGTGTCGTCAATGCTGGTTTTGCTTCTCCAGATAACCACAAGGTTACTTACTACAGCTGCAACAATACCAATTATTAATGAGTGGGGAATGGTTACAAAACCTGCTGCAGGCGTAATAGCAACCAGGCCAACTACGGCACCAATACAGGCACCCAGTACACCCGGCTTTTTGCCGCGCAGGATATCAAAAAACATCCAGGCCATTGCCGCTGCTGCAGATGCCGTTGTTGTGGTAGCCAAAGCGGTAGCTGCAAGCGTACCCGAACCTAAAGCAGAGCCGGCGTTAAAGCCAAACCAGCCAAACCATAATAAACCTGTACCCAATAATACGTAGCTGATGCGGGCAGGATTATGCGATGTTTCGTTGCGGCCTTTTAAATATAATGCCGACGCAAGGGCTGCCCAGCCGGCGCTCATGTGTACAACAGTGCCTCCGGCAAAATCAAGTACGCCTTTGCCAAACAAGAAACCGTCAGGATGCCAGGTAGAGTGGGCCAAAGGCGCATATATAAATACCATGAACAGGCAAAGGAAAATAACGTATGAGTTAAAGCGAATACGCTCGGCAAATGCGCCGGTAATAAGGGCCGGGGTAATAACCGCGAATTTTAACTGGAACATAGCAAACAATACCAACGGAATAGTGGGTGCAAGTTTCCAGGTAGCGTTGCCCAATGTGCCCTTCATCATAAAAAAGGTGCGCGGATCGCCAATGAAGCCGCCAATAGTATCGCCAAATGCAAGGCTAAAACCAAAAATAACCCAGATAACGGTGATAACGCCCATACAAACAAAGCTTTGCAGCATGGTTGATAGTACGTTTTTTTTGCTTACCATACCGCCATAAAAAAAGGCAAGTCCGGGTGTCATGATCAATACAAGGGCCGTGCTAACCAATAGCCAGGCAGTATCGCCGGTATCAATTTTGCTGTCTTTAACGGTTGTTAATGTAACCGAAGGAAATATAAGGGCAAGTACTATAATAAGTAGTAGTATGCCAAATGGTATGAATTTTTTCATGCTTAGGGTTTTAGGGAATAGTTAATAAAAAGCTGATAGCTTCATGTCTAAAGCAAAAAGCCAGGTTTTCAAAAAGCCCGGTTTATAAAATATTGATGGTGACTACAATAACTAACTTTATTGCAATGACAACCAATTGCTAACGCCTGGCCCTTATGTGAGCATGCATAACGCTGTATAAACGAGGTTGGTTAATACTTTTAGTTTAATGACGGGTGAAGAAACTGCCCGGTACCCAATCAAAATACCGGGCAGTTCAACAACTGTACCTGCAGGCACCCAATCAAAATGCCTGTAAGTATTTAAACTAAGTTTTAAAAAACAATAAACACGGTTGTGTAATCAGCACAGCCGCATGAAATTGTTTAACTATTACCAAAAAGCGTGGAACGGAAAAAGAATGAGTTTGCGGAACCGCGATAGCTCGCTTGTACCCCTGCCGCAAATAAAATTGAGATACTTTACGTGTATGGTGTAAAAATTGGGGCTTGTGTAAAGGAATGGCAGCGAATGCGAACCCCGATGCTGCTGGAGATTTATAATTTGTACCGGTACGTTGTTAAGGCTGTAATCATAGCTGTAAGGACTATGATGGTTGGTTGTGGCCGATACGGAAGTTTTTTTATCGTCTTTATGGCTGGCATGATACAATCCTCCCCTTGCCGAGGCTGAAAACCCGGAAAACAAAAGGAAAATTACCGCAGTAAACCGATAAAGGCTGTTGAACATGTCTAAAAGTAGTAAAAAAATAAAATAATTGCATTTTTTTTACAAGTTTTTTAACTTTTTGTGCATTTATGTGAAAAATATGTATAGATATTGTTTTTTTAATTCACTGAATACAGGAAAAAGCGCGTGATAATGTGGCTTTTGCAAGAAATAATCGTCGAAAATAAAATTTTACAAGTTTTTTATTAAGCGGTAGGTTTTGGCCTGGTTTGCTATAATTTATAGATGTATTATTGAGGTTTTGTGAAATATAATGTCTTTAAAATCGTTATTTATGTATAAATAATTCTTTGAAAGATGCAATCGGCCAAATTTAGTTTGTACAAAGCCGAGTGGCTCGACTTTGTATTTGATCATCGTAACAAAGTGTACGGTGCCTACGAATTAAGGCAGCATTATGGGCGTACTTTGGCAAAAGCACTGGCCATTACTTTGGCCGGTGTGGCTGTTTTTGTAGTGCTAAGCCTGATTTTTAAACCAAAATCGCCCGATAATTTAAAAATAACCCTTGTTGATTTAACCCCGCAGCTTGTAAAACCTGCTGCGCCATTGAAACCAGCCGAACCGGTAAAGCCGGCTGAACCACCAAAACCGGTAGCGCCGGTTAAAGCAACGCAAAAGGTATCAACCACCAGGTTTGTTACCCCGGTGGTTGTGAGTACCGAGCCAACTGTTGAGCCGCCGGTAATTAGTAAAATTCAAGGTGCTATTGGTAATGCTGATGTTAAGGTTGCAGGTGGCGAAAATGTTGAAAACGTACTTGATGTAGCTGATAAGTCGGGCGCCAGGGATGGCGCCGGTACAAAGCCGGTGGTTGTTCCTGTAGTGGATAATACCATACATGATTTTAACGCTCTTGAGGCTATGCCCGAACCTGCCGGCGGCGCAGTAGCATGGAGCAGCTTTTTGCAGAAAAACCTGCGGT
This sequence comes from Mucilaginibacter sediminis, assembly GCF_051903035.1. Taxonomy (NCBI): domain Bacteria; kingdom Pseudomonadati; phylum Bacteroidota; class Sphingobacteriia; order Sphingobacteriales; family Sphingobacteriaceae; genus Mucilaginibacter; species Mucilaginibacter sediminis. The sequence goes on along the minus strand of NZ_CP170602.1, from coordinate 2,725,026 downwards.
TTCCTGTTGTGGCGCAGGAACAAGGTGTATCCGGGCGGGTGATCATGAGTTTTGTTATCGAAAAAGATGGCCGCTTATCAAACATAACAGTTGAGCGCGGCGTAGGGTTTGGGCTTGATGATGAGGCGTTGCGGGTACTTAAACTGGCTAAGCCCTGGAAACCGGGCATGCAGAACGGCCAGCCGGTGCGTGTTAAATATGTAATACCAATTAAGTTTCAATTGGCCGAGAGTAATTAGTTGTGAGTCTTTAGGTTGCCGGGCCCCGTATTATGATGGGCAGGAGTGGGCGATTGGCCCCGCACAACGCGGGGCCTTTTGCTATCCCAATACGAAGGTTTTTGTCATCTCGCGGAATTTTATTTGGTAAATATCGATTAAATCAAAATAAAATATACTATTTGTTTTGATTTGTCGTTATTTTTAGAATAAAATTCTTTAAACTATGTCAGCAACAAAATTTAATTTGTACAATGCCGAGTGGCTCGACCTTGTATTTAATCACCGTAACAAAACCTACGGTGCTTACGAACTGCGGCAGCATTATAGCCGTACCATGGGTAAAGCCATGGCGTTAACCTTTGCCGCCATTACAGTTTGGGCGGTGGCAAGTGTGGCGTTAAGGCATAAAGTTGATACAATAGTGGTTCATGAGTATCCAATGCCGCTGCCTTTGCCACCGCCAACAACGGAAAAAGAGCACAAAATTTTGCCCCCAAAATCGGAGGATCTGCCTCAACCCAAAACACTTTCAAAAACACTGCGCTTTCCGCCGCCTGTTGTGGTGCCGGCCGAGCAAACGGTCGACCCGCATACCGTCGCCGATCTTCAAAAGTCAACCATAGCCAGTACCGATCATAGTGGTGAAGATGTACCCGAAAATATTTTGGAGACTTCTGGCGCAAAAGGGGGCGCTGGTACGGCTAACCCTATTACCGAGGATGAAAAGGTAAGGCCTTTTACTGAGGTAGAAGTATTACCACAGCCCGATGGCGGAATGGCCGGTTGGGCCAGGTTTTTACAAAACAACCTGCGGTATCCGGCTTTGGCGCGAGAAAGCAATATATCGGGCAAGGTGTACATCAGCTTTATTGTTGAAAAAGATGGCCAGTTATCAAATATAACGGTAAGCCGTGGCCTGGGTTACGGTTTAGATGAAGAGTCGGTGCGCGTGTTAAAACTGGCCAAACCATGGAAGCCTGGCATCCAGAATGGACACCCGGTTCGCGTAGCTTACAGCATTCCGTTTGCTTTTCAGCTGGCAGAGGAGAATTAGTGATGGGTTGGGTTGGGGGGACCGGGTTCGGGTTGCGTGTTACAAGGTTGGGGATGTCAGGGTCGGGTTACGGGTTGCGAGGACAAGCTAAAAGGTTCGGGTTGCGGGTTGCTAAGTTCGGGCAGAATAGGAGCCAGGCAAATTAATTGATGCGCCTTACCCGAACCTCGTAACACGCAACCCGAGCCTCGCAAATCGTAACACGCAACCCATAAGAAAATGAAATTTTGATGAAATTTATTTTTTTGACAATATGATATTTTTTCATGTTTTGTAAAATATAATAAATGCCTATTCGTTATAGTGGAAATTTAATTCTTTAAAATATGCCTATCACGAAATTTGATTTGTACAATGCCGAGTGGCTCGACCTTGTATTTGACCATCGTAACAAAGAATACGGAGCTTATGAATTAAGACAACACTATGGCCGAACCATGAGTAAGGCAATGGGTTTAACTTTTGCAGGTATCGCGGTTATCATAGTATCGGCCTTTGTTTTTAAAGGCAAACCTGCGGCAATGGTTAAAATGACTCCTGTTGATCTGACTACCGTTCTGATTCAACCCCCGGTTGCGCCGCCAAAAAAGGCCGAACCTCTAAAATCTACCGAACCACCTAAGCCTGTTGAGCCGGTAAAAACAGTTGCAAGCCTGCCACCCGTTGTGGTACCTAATGATCCCATTGTGCAACCGCATACTAATGCCGAATTGATGGCAAGTACAATTGGAGCCACAGATAGTAAAGGAGCTGATAAACCTGGCAATGCCATGGATGTTAATACAAATAAGGGCACAACAGGTACCGGCCCTGCGGTTGATAATGCCATACATGATATGGATGGCACCCTTGAAGCAATGCCCGAACCGGTAGGTGGTGCAGCGGCGTGGAGTAAATTTTTGCAAAAGAATTTGAGGTTTCCGGCGGTAGCGCAGGAGCAGGGTGTATCTGGCAGAGTGTTGATGAGTTTTGTGATAGAAAAAGATGGCTCGCTGTCAAATATAAAGGTTGAACGTGGCGCCGGTTACGGGTTTGATGAAGAAGCCGCCCGGGTACTAAAGCTGGCCAAGGCCTGGAAACCCGGCATGCAAAACGGCCAGCCCGTGCGGGTTAAATATGTAATACCAATGAATTTTCAATTAGCCGAATAGTGAATGGTGAGTAGTGAGTGGTGAGTAGTGAGTGGTGAGTAGTGAATGTTGAGCAGTGAGTTGAGTGAATGAATGGTGAGTTGAGTGAATGGTGAGTAATGAGTGAGCAGTGTGTGTAGAATGGTGATTGTGTTTGGCCTCCGGAGCTTGTCCGGGGGCTTTTTTTAGCCAATATTGCCCGCTATCCGGTTGTAAATGCTGGAAAATATTACATTCCGGGCTTTGCCCAGGCGCATTCTTTTGGCGGTGCGTATTTCTTTATACCCCTTTTCATACAAAAAGTTTACAGCATTGCTGTTATTTTTAGGGAATGCAATTTTATCATTGGTGCGTAAATGTAGTTTCATCAGCTCAATACCTGCGCACGCGGTGTTGGCAATTATCAAACCCTCACCAAGGCCTGGCAAATAGTAGCCTTCAACGGTATCATCGTTGCAGTATATCAATCCTGTTTCAACATGATCGCGGAGTAATGGTTCCCTGTTTTCCTGCGAGTTTGTTTGGTCGATAGCCAGAATTTGTTGCAGGAATTTTTCCTGGTACGTTTTGATGTTTGTTGTGGGTAATCCTGGTAGTTGTATCTGTATATCTTTAAAGAACAGGTATTCTGTTTCGGTGATAAAACCGGCTTTTTCATAAACAGGCGCACCCATCGCGGTAGCAATTAAATTGATGGTTTGGCAACGATGTTGGTGGGCAATATCAACCAGGTTTTGCGTAATGTAAAAGCCAATACCTTTGCTTCTATGTTCGGGGTGTACAATGATGTGGCCCAGCCATGCTACATCGGCATGTATGATGGCCGCGCCGATGCCGGCTATGGCGCCATTAATAACTACTTTAATCGGAAAGCAGAAAGGCGAGTCAACATAAAAGTAAAAATTAGGCACAATATCGGGCCAGTCGGCTGGTTGTAACTGATTAAGCAGGCCGATGTCTGGTTGAGTAAATATTGAGGTTTCCATACAGGGGAAGAATATTAGTAACTACAACACCTTCCGGAAGCAGATGCTATCCGGCAAATCAACATATGGCCCATATTGAGGAATGGGTAAGTAGCCTGATTTTGGATACAAACTCAACGCCTCCACTTGCTTTTTGCCGGTTTCAAGCACGGTGTATTTGTAGCCTAAGCTATGCGCCCAGGTTTCCAGTTCATTTAAAATCAATTTGCTTATACCATTGCCGCGTGCGTTGGGGTGTACAAACATCCGTTTTACTTCCACCGCGTCAGCATCGTATAATTTAAAGCAGCCGCACCCGGCAGGTTGATTATTAAGATAAGCTACCACCGCGGTATCATTTTTTTCGATCACGTTGTGCTGATCGTAAATGTCCATCATGTCGCCATTTCGGTTGCGCAAATCAGCATCAAGTTGGGTTACCAGCGTGCGGAAATCGGGATTGTTGCTGGTGGTGCGGGTGATACGGAGGGTGTTCATGTTGTAAAAATAACAGAAGATACAGAAAAGTTGGGTTTGAGGTAAGATAATTTTAAGGAATGGAATTTTATCAGCTTTGAATTGCGGAAACCACGCATTTTAATAAAGTAATAAATGCGTTAATCAAACCTTTTTGATAATACATTGTCGTACTTACAAATTAACTTTATATGAAAAAAATAATTTTCGCCGTAATGGCACTGTTAAGCTTTTTTAGCTTTAAGGCAGCCGATGCCCAGGTAAGTGTAAGTCTTGGTATCAACATCGGAAGTCAGCCAGCATGGGGGCCCGTTGGTTACGATTATGCCCGTTACTATTATATGCCCGATATTGATGTATATTACTCCGTGCCAACACATCAGTATGTTTACTACCAAAACAATGCCTGGATAAAGGCAAGTGTACTACCCGGCAGATACGGTAATTTTGATCCTTATCAAAGCTACAAAGTTGTAATAAACGAAAGGGACCCGTGGTTAAGGAACAACGTTTACCGTACAAAGTACGCCACTTACAAGGGCCGTCATGACCAGGTTATTATCCGCGATAGCCGTGACGAAAAATATCGTGACCATTGGGATAATGGAAAGCACAAGGGTTGGGACAAGCAAAAATATAAGAAGCAAAAGAATGAAGGGGGCGATGATGACCATGGTAATGGACACGGCAAGGGGCATGGCCATAAAGACAAAGATTAATTGCCTGTTTTTTAATAAAGCTTATTTTTTACCAAAAATTAAACTATTTTACCAATAGTAAAAATGTCAATTATTTAGTGTATGTTTGCAACTTATTAATATACAATATAATGCAACAAGGAACAGTAAAATTTTTTAATGACGAAAAAGGTTTCGGATTTATTACCCCGGCAAATGGCGGAAGCGAAATTTTCGTACACTCATCTGGTTTAATTGACAACATTCGCGAGAATAACTCAGTTAGCTATGACGTAGAAGAAGGTCGTAAAGGCCCAAATGCAGTAAATGTTAAAATAGTTTAATACTCTATATAATCATTTGTAAAGCCCGTTCCTGCAAAGGAGCGGGCTTTTTTGTGGGCTTTGGTCGTAAGGTTGTTTTCTATCGCTTACGTAAATCAAATTTGACTTTTGAATTTTAACTTTTGAATTTATAAAATCAATTTCTCCATTCTCTTGTTAAATAAGCAATAAAAGCCGCCGTTGTGGTTGCTGAATGCAAAAGCAAATGAATTATGACGGCTTGGGTTTTTAAAAATAGGTGGCGAAAAACAGCGGCAATAGGTGTGGCCATATTGGTCGTTATCCTGATCGCAGTGGTGCTTTTTTTAAATAGTTTTTTAAGCAGAACCCTCTCGTCGAAATTTAAAGAGGTTGTGCTTAAAGGCACCGACAGCCTGTACCGGGTAAATTTTAGCAAACTTGATCTGAACGTATTTAATGGCAGCGCCGTATTGCACGATATCACTTTTACCCCCGATACCGCTGTATATCACCGCCTGCAACAGGCTGGTGATGCCCCCGGCCATTTAATGGAACTGAAAGTAAAGCGACTGGAAGCTTCGGGCGCGCATCCCTTAGATATCTGGCTGCATAAAAAGATAGAAGTAGCATTGATCGACCTCAACAATCCAGAAATATACGTTAGCAAAAACGAATATAAGCATCAGCCTAAAAAGCCGGCAGACGGGCGCACCCTTTATCAAAAGATTTCTGCAAGTTTTAATCTAATCCATGTAGGCGATATCCGCCTGGACGGCATCAGCTTTACCTACCGGGATAAATCGGGCCCGAAACCATCCGTCCATGTATTAAAAGAAGTGGATATGCACGCTACCGGCCTCCTTATTGATTCCACAACGCAGGCAGATACCACCCGAACGCTTTATTGCCGTGATATTGTTGCCCGCCTTAACCATTATACAGGTAAATCGGCAAATGGGCTGTATACCTATAAAATAAATTCAATGAAACTGTCCACCAAAACCTCGCGGCTTGATATGGCCGGGGTAGATGTGCAGCCGCTTGCCCTGAGTGAATACCTGGCCAAAAGCCGAACCGACCGTTTTGGCCTGCACCTGGACGCCATTATACTGCACCATTTTAACTACCGGAACTATAGCCGGGGCCAAAGTTTGGATGTAAACCGAATGGTGCTAAGCAGCGGCGAGTTCAGCATTTTCAGCAACCCCAATGGGCCGCTTAAAACTGCCGATAGGTTAGTCACTTTTCCTAACTGGGCCATTCGCCGGTTAAAAATGAAGCTGCAGATTGATACCCTTGATATTAAAAACCTTGATGTAAATTACAGCGAATTCAAGAAAGATAAATCGCACAAAACCGGTACCGTAAAGTTTAACGCTGTAACAGGCAGGTTTCTTAACCTTACCAATAAAACAGCCCTGCTGCAAAAACAGCCCCTGGCTACTGTAAGCCTTAGCACATTGTTTATGGGCAAGGGCAGGTTAAACCTAAGCTTTGGCTTTAACCTTGCCGATGCCGGCTATAGTTACAGCTACAAAGGCCACATGGGCGCCATGGAACTGGCCGATGTTAATACCGCTGTAATGCCGCTTGGGTTGGTGCGCTTTACATCCGGCAGGGTAACCAGTCTTGACTTTAATATCCACGGCAATCAGCATTTATCTACGGGCAAGGTTACACTTTTATATAACAACCTAAAGGTTGATGTGCTGAAACCCGACGAACAAAAAGGTTACGCCACAAAAGGAATCAAATCGCTATTGGCAAACGCACTGATACTTAAAAGCGATAACCCCGATAACGGCAAAACTATACCCCGCGTGGCCGATGTCGCTTTTATTCGGCCCAAAAACTTTCCTTACTTTAAAACCATCTGGCTTACCCTGCTCGGCGGTCTTAAAGGCTGCGCCGGCATAGGAAAGGCCGACGAAAAGGCAAAAAATCAGCCGCTTACCCAAAACGAACAAAAAGAAAAGGCCGAAGCGCTGAAAAAGGCACAGGAAAAAAAGGATAAAGAAGACCAAAAATTTAAAGAGAAGCTGAAGGGTAAAGAAAAATCAAGTTGATAAACGTCAGAGCGTAGTGTTTTGGCCTGATGGAGCAGCGCATATTTTAATAATTATGTGGAAACATAAATACTTCAAACCTGTTCTTAACGTTAAATTGTTTAATTTGCTATTTACTTTTTTGCTACTAACTTTTTGTAACCCCGCCATTAAGCTAATTTTGCTGCCACAGCGCATAGGCCATTTTTTTGGGAGCCTGGTTACCGGTAAGCCAATTAAAGGTGGCTTGATTTTTTTTCTTTTATTTTCGTTACACGCGGCTGCACAGCAAACAGATACCGCGAAAGTAAGCCGTACTACTACAGTAAGTGGCCGCATTGTGGATGATGCTTCGGGTTTGCCACTGGCTTACATCAGCATTGTTTTTAATGGCAGTAGTTTTGGTACCACCTCCAATCAACAGGGTAATTTTCTGCTAAAGGCGCCGGGCGCTTTTACCCTGGTTACGTTTTCGTACGTGGGTTATCAGTCGGTTACCAGGGCTGTAAAGCCGGGACAGGCCACCAATTTGCAAATACGGATGCACAGCCGCCAAACCGAGCTAAAGGAGGTGGCCATTAAATCGGGTAGAAAGCAGCGTTACCGCAATAAGGACAATCCCGCGGTCGAACTCATTCAGCAGGTGATAGACCATAAGGATCAAAACCGGATGGAAAGCTCCGATTACCTACAGTACGACCAGTACGAGCGCATCGGCATGTCTCTTTTTCACCTGTCGCCAAAGCTTATCAATGGCAAGTTTTTTGGCAAGTATAAGTTCATGATTGATACTACACTGCAAATAAACGGGCAAAAGGAAACTTCCCTGCCGGTTTATTTTAGCGAGAAGCTATTTCAAAACTATTACCGTAAAAGCCCGCCCAAATCCATCAGGGTTTTAACTGCCCAAAAAGAAGTTAATATTATAAAATTTACTGATACTGTTGGGCTGGCCATTTACTTTAACCGCCTGTACGGTAATAATATTGATATTTACGAAAATAATATATTTATAATTACCAACCAGTTCCTAAGCCCTATTGCCAACCATTCGCCGCAGTATTACAAATTTTTTATTACCGACACCATACAAGCCGAAAAAGGCAAACTTATCGAGCTCAGCTTTATGCCACGCAACAAAGGCGATCTCCTTTTTGAAGGCCGTATCCTGATCACGATGGATGGGCGTTACGCCGTAGAATCGTGCGAACTGAATGTTAACAAGCAAATTAATATCAACTTTATGCGCAGCCTCAAAATCAATCTTGATTTTGAACCGCACGCCGATGGACGCTATTACCTTAAAAAGAGTGATGTGGTGGCCGATTTTGGCATCCTGAAAAATAAAGGCACCGCCGTATATGGCCGGCGTACCGTGAGTTATGATAACTACAAGCTAAATCAGCCGATGACAGCGTTGTTTTACGAAGGTAAAAGCGAGCAAACTGCGGAAAATTCAAACAAGCCCGATACCGTTTACTGGGCGCAGCACCGCACCGATAGCCTTACCGCCCAGCAAGCGCACCTATACGCAAATATCAACCGGCTGGAGGGTATGCCATCTTTTAAAAAACTAACCTGGATAGCAGGAACCCTTACCAGCGGGTTTGCAGCTGTGGGGCCTACTCAGCTGGGGCCAATAGGATCTTTTTTTGCATATGATAACCAGGAGGGTGCCCGTTTCCAGGTGGGCGGGCGCACAACGCCGCAACTCAGCAGGTTCATTTTTCTGGAAGGCTATACAGCTTACGGCATAAAAGATGAAAAAGCCAAATACAATTTGGTAACCTATTTTTCTTTAAATAAAATAGCACCATACGTTTACCCTAACGACTATTTTAAAATAAGCTACCGGTATGATGTCGACTTGCCAGGGCAAAGCTTTGCCGTAAGTAGCCAACAGGCCGCGCTTACATCGTTTCATACCGGTACCACCAATTACTGGCTGTATAACCGCATTTTTACGGTGGCCTATGTTAAGGATTTCGAAAATCATTTCTCGTACAACCTGGCCTTCCGCAACTGGAACCAGCAACCTGCCGGAACGTTGCTGTTTCAATCAAACAACGATAATAGCCTTATCAACAGCCTCACAACCAGCGAAGTTGCCCTTGGCCTGCGGTATGCGCCCCACGAGCAAATAATACAAGGCCCGCGCGAACGCCATACCATTTATAGCAAATACCCAATTTTTAACTTACAAATTAACCATGGCTTTGCCGGCCTGCTCAATGGGGCTTATGATTACAATAACATATCGGCAAATATTTATAAGCGCTTTTACCTTTCGCAATTAGGTTACACGGATGTCACGCTGTTGGGTGCCCTTATTACAGGTAAAGTGCCGTTTCCTTTGCTCAATATTCCATCGGCCAATCAGTCGTTAAGGTACAATCCCGATGGTTATAACAACATGAATTACCTGGAATTTGTGACCGACCATTACGCCGGTATTAATATAACCCATGCCTTCAACGGCTTTTTCCTGAATAAGATACCTTTGATAGAACACCTTAAATGGCGCGAATTTATTTCGTTTAAAGCCATATATGGCGGTTTACGTAATGAAAACAATCCGCTGTACTCTGCCAACCTGTATAACCTGCCCCCGGCACTGGGCAACGCCAACGGCACCTACCCCCTGGGTAGCACTCCTTACGTCGAGGCCGGTGTTGGTATAGGCAATATATTTAAATTGCTGCGGGTTGATGTTATCAAACGCTTCAACTACCTCGACCATCCCGGCGTAAACCAGTACGGCATTAAGTTTAGTATTAACCCCGATTTTTAGGGGGAGGAGCTTCGGCTTTTTTTTAATTTCGTCCTTGGGGGGGGCGTGGTGGCAATGTACGCAAGGACAACAGGGAGGGGTTTTACTGGCAGGTCATTAGATATCAGAGTTATAAAAAAATACAAAAACCTATCGGGTTATTTTGTATTTTTGAATATACTGAATTTGCGATGGAGCAGGATATTCCTTTAGAATTAATGGTTAAAAAGGGCAAAATGACAAAGAAGCCCTGGTTGATGACTCCTGCCGAGCGCGGGGAGTGGCTTAGCAGTATGCAAAAGGGAGCAAAAGCTTATCTTTTTTCAATAGGCCAACCTATGGTTTATAAAAAAGGAGGGGATTTTATAGCGGAGTATGCCGATGGGAGCACCAAGGTTTTAAGATAAATGTCGGCTATTTATATTATTGCCGGTCCGCCAGGGATAGGCAAAAGCACCAGCGGTGATGAGTTCATTGATCCTGAATTGGATATTTTGAACGAGGATGAAATGCGCTTTAAATACAAAGCACAAGGATATGTCGACTATAACGAATATTCTATTCATCGTGTGAGAAACACGATACGTCAAAAACTGATTCGGAATGAGGATTTTGCACTCGAGCTAAATCTTGGATATAGCCATCAATATCAATATATACTTTCAATAAAAAACTTCCGGCACGAAAATAAACTTCACGTAATATTGTTTTTTACCGACGATATAAATTTATGCCTGACAAGAGCTAAGGAACGGTATGAAAGTGGCCGGCACCTGGTAAAGCCCGAAGTTATCCGTGAGATGTACGCCAATACAATTCCCTTATTGAAAAGCAATTTTTATATGATTGATGAATTGGTTTTGCTGGATTCAAATAATCATGGTGAATTGATATTGGTGGCTAACTACGAGAAAGAAACCAACCAATTTATTATTCATGATGATAGTCCGGATTGGTTTAGTAAAAACCTGAAACCGTTTTTAAAAGGTAGGATGTGCTTTTGAGCCAACTTCTTTTCTTTATCGTTTTTATGGATGCTTCTTTCTTTGTTAAATTGTCTGGAAGAGGGAGTTTGCGTAAAAACTCTTTGGCTTTTGCAACCCTATCCCAAAAACGAAGCACCAATAATATCGAACACTGAATTTCGAATGTCCAACACCGAAAATTACTTTCAGTGTTCGATATTAAAAGCATGCGCATTTATAACGCCCGTGTTACTTTAAACTCACACCTACCGCTGCCCTTGTTTCGTCATAAAACAAATTCAATGTTTTGGGTTTAGTGCCGTTTGGCAAACGGTAAGTTATCTCGTTTGATTCTTTTGTAGATTCGGCCTCGGCGGAAACATAACCTCCGGATGTTTGCGATATGGAGGTATTATTATCAAGCACCAACCTAAAATCTGATGGTGAAACACCAACGCTGCTACTGCCAATTTTATTTTTATTGGTAATCGTAATCTTAAATGTCATTTCAATTCCTTCCGATTTGCCGTCGGGGTCGCTTAGGTCGGTTGCGCTTACCGGGCTTATTTTTATGCTTGCTTCTTTTTGTTTGCCAAGTAGGGCGCTATCGGGCGTAAACGATATGGTGTACGTTTTGGGGCTGTTACCGGCCGGCGCATCAGCGTGGGCCACAGTCTCTTTCGGGGTATCTTGTTTAACTGTACTATCAGTTTTGCCATTAGCTTCACCGGCGCCGTTTTTGGGCTTACAGGCAAATACAAGCAGTGAAACAGAGAGCATGGCGAATAACGATTTTGTTTTCATAGTGATTTTATTGTAGTTGATAATATATTGATTTTAGTTTTTTTGTGGGTATGGTGTTTTTGGTGGTTGTCTGCTAATTACAGTTAGTGATTCTTGGGTTGGTTGAGCTTCCGCAAGAGAACTCATATTTACTTTGGCTGTATTTGGGGCTAGGGTTATCGGTAACCTCAAGCGGGACCATAAATTGACCATTATAGCCCGGCATGGTTACCTGTTCGGCTGAGCCATTACCCAACGCCACGTTTTTGCCGGCAGTGCTGCCGTTAAAACTGTAATCAATCAGCGCATCCAGTAGCCTGTATACCCCATAGTAATCATAAGCATCATACGCGTTTCTTGAATTGGGCAGCGTGTGGTACGTGGTATAATTGTAACCGGCAACTGTAGATGGTTTCAGGTAATAGAAATCCTTTTCACTATTGGCTATATTGATGTTTTTAAAAATATCGATGGCCAGCCGGTGGTCGTTAATCACATCTTCATCATAAACCTGGCTTATCATTTTAGTATTGGCCGGAAAGCTTTGCAATTGGGCCTGGGTAATCTGGTAGCTGTACCAGGGCGCCATCGTAAACAGGAAACGCCCGTTTTGTCCCCAACCGTTTTGGGTAAAAGCTTTATAGCCCAGGCCTATGGAGGCTCCGCCGCCGAAGGAATGCCCCATAAAGCCCACTTTTTTGGTATCTATAATATTAGGGTAATCTGCCGCTGCTTTGGTAAAGCCAGCCCACAGGGTATAGTAGCGATGATCGACGCTGATATCGTTTGTTGCATACGGAACAAACACTACTACATAGCCTTTTTTGGCAATGAATTCAAACAGGCCGCGGTTGTATTCCTTATTTTCGCCGCCATAGGGATGCGAGTAAAATATGGTTGGCCTGGGCGTGCTGATACCGGCCGGGTAAAAGATGGTTACACTGGTGCCCGCGTATTCGGGATTGGCGAAACTGATTTCGGCAACCTGGTAGGTGCCGTCAGCGCCGTATCCTGATGCCGGCCGGGAAATAGGTCCCTGCAGGTCGTCATCCGGCGGCGGGGTCTTGGTAGTGTCACCGCTTTTTGAACACGCCGGCAATATCACAAGCAGCAGCATGGTTTTAAATAAAATGTTTTTCATTTTTTGGATCGCTTTCATCGGCTGGTTGTTAAATGTTAAACCTTTTTTCAGATGCATAGCCTTAAAACAAGGCCTGAGTTTTACAAATAGCGCTAAACTTCCGAAAAAGGGATGCGAACCGGCGGTATGTTGGGTTCCTGTTCCATTTTCCAGTCTTATTAAGCTTTATACCTGTTTATATGATGCAAAGATGTTTTTTTAGGGGCAGCAGCAAAGTGTAAAAAGGGCGAAGCTGTAAAAAGCGGGGGTGAAATTCACGCAAAATAAAAACGAGGTGCCGGGAATTCAGGGAAATCACTTTTAAAAGTTGACCCTGAAGAAAGATAACTCTTAAGGAGCAAAAAAGGGTTGACTATTTGTTTTCTACAAACAGATAGCCTCCACGAGGCAGCTTGGAAGTGTATTATCGTTTAAAGGTTAACCGTTTGTAGATGAAAAAGTGTAAAAGGGATTTCTCTGTCCGGGAATCAAAATTCTCATCACATACTGAAACAAAAAGCTATTTTTAATCAAAAAATATTGATGAAACGTTTACTGGTATCCCTTTTCATTTTAACGTTGTTTATAACCGGGGTAGAAGCCCAGGACGCTATCGGCACAAGTAAGCGTGAAAAGAAGGTTTTAAAACTGATAAACTCGTTACCTGAGATTGTAAGGGCCAGGATATATATGGCAGAACATGCTAAAGAGAAGCGAACGTTAAAAGCTTATATAGAAAGCACGCCTACTTTAAGCAAAAAGTATTACAATGTTTCGGTGTGCGACGATGCTAATGATCATTTGTTTGCCCACTATAGGTTTAGGGTGAATGCAGGTACTTACGCCATTTATTACGACGATTTTGAGCATGATAAACTTGTCCCGTTAAAGGTTTGGGAAAAACATGCATATGGCATATATGGCGCGCCTGCATTGTAACCCATTGCCGTACGCCGGCAAGCAATGGATCAACGTTAACAAAGGGAGGTGGTTAGAAGCCGGAGATGATGATTCGTATAACATTCAATAAAAAAAGGTAGGAATTTTGTGTCGTAATAATTAACATAAACAAGCATATATTTATGAAGAATGTAATTGTAGTAATTGGCGCAGGCTCCATAGGGCAGGCTATTGCACGCAGGGTTAGTGCCGGAAAGCATATTTTGCTGGCCGATTTGAAGCAAGAGAATGGAGATGCTGCCGCCAAAGTGTTGAGCGAGGCAGGTTTTGAGGTAAGCACCACAACGGTCGATATTTCGTCGCGTATGTCTATCCAGGCGTTGGTTGAAAAAGCGACATTAATCGGCAGCATAACCGGATTGATACAAGCCGCCGGTGTTTCGCCGTCACAGGCATCGCCTTCAACGATACTGCATGTCGATCTTTATGGCAACGCTGTCGTATTGGAAGAATTTGGCAAAGTGATAGCCAGCGGCGGATCCGGCGTAGTCATCGCTTCCCAGTCGGGGCACCGCTTGCCGGCATTAACTCCTGAACAGGATAAGGCGTTGGCAACCACACCTGCAGACGAATTACTTTCTTTAGATTTTTTACAACCTGCCCAGGTTAAAGATTCATTACATGCTTACCAATTATCCAAAAGAGGGAATTCACTGCGCGTAATGGCCGAAGCTGTAACTTGGGGCAAACGTGGTGCGCGGATCAACGCGATTAGCCCCGGAATTATTATTACGCCACTGGCTAAGGATGAACTAAGCGGCCCCCGCGGCGAAGGTTATCGCAAAATGATCGATATCTCCGCTGTAGGAAGAGCCGGGACTCCCGACGAGGTTGGAAACGTAGGCGCTTTGCTTATGGGGCAAGACGGAGCCTTCATTACCGGCAGCGACATTTTGATGGATGGCGGTGTAACAGCTGCTTATTGGTACGGCGACCTTGCTCCGAAATAGCGATATTGGCCGGGAACCCCGTGATCCGTATATCCTCCCGGCAAAGGAACGCCTTTTTTCTGCGGCTGTTATAACTATGGGGATAACCCGTTGATAAGTAAACACCATGCAGCGTAATAAATACCCAACTCCCGCGTGTTTAACTACGTCCGGGAGTTTGCGTTTTATAACCATATAAAAACATACTGGTGTACAAATCTTGGGGCGCGGCACTCAAGTACAGAAATTACCTGTCATTGCAAATTAAATTGATATTTCGCTTATTAGGCGACGTCAAATCTACCCGGTACGATTCAAATGTATCTGCTAAGCCGTTATTGTAGCTGATTCTTATTTTTATATAAATTTCTCCCCAACCTTTATTACACATGGTAAAAAAAGGATTATCACCGTTGTTTATTACCACAATATGTTGCTGCCCATAAGTGCCATCCAGGGTATAATCAATTTGTTTTATTGATTTTATAAATTGCGGGTTGCCTATCACAAAAACCTTCCAGCTTTTATAATCGGTTCTGTTGGTACTATACTCTTTGTACTCATTGTCAAAGTGTCCGGGCTGAGATTGTCCCCAACATTCGGGCAAGGTTAATAATAGGAGAAACAAAATTGATACAATTTTCATGGCGCAATCAATTTTCTGGGATCAGTTCAACAGTAGGAGTTATTGGGTTAAATGTAGGCGACACCCATCTTTTTTTTGTTTTCGTATCTTCCAGCACTACTTTAGGGTAGGCATCCTGAAAATCTTCGTTAGTATAATAAAAAGTTACTTTATAACCTTGCCCCGATGGTTTAACAGGTAGCTCAACGCCATTTTGAACGTCATTATAGTTTTTATAAAAAGTAAACTTTAATGAAGAAACCTCCGGGGGCACGCCGTTTGGAAGGTCCTTTAATTTAAACCGGTAGCAGAAAAAATTTGATTTTAAAATGGTGATGGTTTCGTAGGTGTTTTGTTTAGTATTTATACTGTCCAGCTGCATTCTTTTAATCATTGTTTCATAAGCTGTTAATTTGCTGTCTGTTGATTTATAATAAAAGAAAACACTAACAGCGATGGAGAGGACCGCAATTAATATAAATAACGTTATCACCGAAATGTCGAGTTGCAGGCCATAGCCCCCAAAGTGTTGCTTTTCTATCAGTTTTGCCTGGTTTCCCCACCGGTACATAGCCATGCATAGCAAAATGATGATCATCCCAAATATTGGCAGTATTGTGTAGATAAGCGAGCCGATGGTCATGTCGATGCGAGTTACAACCTTAATTTGCTACTTGAAAAAACTTATTTAAATGTAAAGCTTATTTAAATTTCAGGTAAATGAATTTCTTTAAAATAAAGTTATTGTATCGCAAATTGTAAACTATTGTAAATGAAATGTAAACTATTGTAAATAATGTTTTACACTTTATACTGATATTCCCCGGCAAGATTATCCTGTGCCGGCCGAAATTAAAGCACCTGCGGAAAAATGGGTTGCACATATTCTTTTTATCTGCTATATTAGTTTAATATTCAGCCTGTTATAAGTTGCCGGTATTTTAATTTCTCCGTTTTAAAATGCCAGTCAATCTGTGCCCTCTTAAGCCTGTTAGTATGAGTTTGCAATGTGTTTTAAAAAAAGCTGCTATCTTTTTGGTCTTTATGCTCATGTGTAGCTTAAAGGGTTTTTCGCAGACTGATAGTCTTCGTTTTTATGCCGGTCAGTTAGATTCAATTTATAGTAAATGGGTTAACTCGCCCGATAGCACGCTTAAAAAAGATTCGGTGATAACGGCCTTTTTACACGTAAACCCTACATCTAAGATAAAAGCTGCAGGCACGCTTCAAGGCTTTGCCCTTACATATAATACCCCCGAAATAAACTGGTATGATTTGGCAACGGTAATAGATAAAGATTCTGTTGGTTATTTAATTAAGGTGCGCATCCCCCGAAAAATTTATAATCAGCATAAAATGCTCACCTGCTGGGCTGTTTGGTGGGGGCGCGAGACGCAGGTTGTTAAATATGGCGGTATTAATATGCGGATAAAACTAACGCTGCAATCGCAGCCGCAAAAAGCCAGCGTATATTTAATACCGCACAGAATTTGGAAGAGCAAATTTGAAAACACCACGTGGCAAGATCATATCGGTTTGTTGAGTGATTACATGGTGGATAGCGATCAAACAAATACAGCTGTAACCATTGATGAAACTGTTTATACAGTGGTATTTAAGCTGGGCAATAAATTTCTTACCCGTACGCACTATACCAGGCCGATGGATATAGAACCAACTCAAAAAGTCACTGTAGATTTTCAAAATGAATAAATGGAAAACTATTTTAAAAGCCGGTTCGGGAGTGTTTGCAACCATTCCGGGTTTGGCGGTGCTTTTAAGCAATATTGGTGTACCGCCCGATAGTTCAAAATACCTGTTTTGTGGCATTATAGAATCCTTTGGCGTATTTACGCTTTTAATATTGAGGTTCAACTCCGGCTATTTCAAATCCCTTTCTGTAAAAACCATCAATCTTTTAGCTATAGTTTCGATAGTAACATTTGGGCTTACATTGTTTTTTTACCTGTTCCTTTTTACCCAGTATGTTGTGGGGTATAAGGATTCGAAGCCCGTATTTTTCCCGGTATGGCCCCAGGGCGAACTTAGGCAGGGGCTGCAGGAAACAGGCAGTAAAGCCAACTTAATAAGGGAGTGGGGCCGTGACGATGTACGCACGGTTATCCAGTCGTCGTCATCGGCCATGTTAAACTATAGCATGCTGCTGTTTTTACTAATATATCAACTGATTTTCGTGTCGCTTACGTTTGCATTCGGAATCCTTTCGATACGGGTTAGCGAGATTGATAAAGGATAGTATTGGAGAACTTTTCTGGAATGAGGCAGTTTTAGCGTTAATGTGTACTGTACCGGTACAAGGTGACACACCCTGATACGGGATGACACGCCCTGGTACGGGGTGGTACGCCCTGGTACACCCTGGTACGGGGTGGTACACCACTGGCGGTTAATATTTTTAACCGAAACGGGGTTTTTGAGCCAGGAAATCGGTCTTATGCTTTACCAGTAATCCGCGCCGTTGTTGGAGGGGGGGACGGAACCTGCTTCTGATAAAACATGTTACGTTTTAATTTGAATAATGCTGATCTTTATAGTATGACTACGATTACAATACAGGTTCCTGATGCGCTGGAAAAAGCGCATGATGAAACCGTGCGTTTGATTGCAGCCAAATTGTACGAGGCTGGCAAACTATCATTAAGCCAGGCTGCCGAAATATGCGGAATGAAAAAATGGGATTTTGTTGAAATCCTGATCAATTTTGGCGTAAACTACCTTGACCCAAGTGTTGAGGCCGACCTGGATCATGCCTGAAAATACTATTGTTATTACCGATACCAGCTGCTTTATCAGCTCTTTATATCACAAGTCAGCCACCCACATCCAAACGCACAAGACTTGCGCTAAAATGTCCCATATCACAAGTCAGCCGCCCACTCCAAACGCACAAGACGCTAAAATGGAAAAAGCCAGCGGAAGTATTCAATTTTCATTCTGTTAATTCTTTAATTCTGAAAATTCTGATTCAGACAAAAGCGTTAGGGATTGGCGCGGATACCGGCCAATGAGCGTAATGCCTGCAGGCGTATGAGCAGAAAGCCCGGCCCGCAGGGAACGCCATTGTTAAAGTCAAAATTCAAAAGTTAAAAGTCAAAAATGATTTGCAGGGTGTAGAAACGGTTTCTTGGCAGTGCGCCGTTCCCGCAATGTTATTAAGGTTCCGTACCTCTGGCACGGAGCTTCATTTTTGCTTTTTTGCTACAAAGCTATTCCCCCGCTGGGGGAGAAGTTAGCGTCCTCATTCCAGGCCTATTGATTACTTCATATCACCCATTAATTTTTTACCAATTACCAAAAGAAATCCTTTTGTATCAGTTCCTTTGTAAATAAACCAACCACAATTGAACATAGGGATTTTTACTTACGGAACACGGGGCGATATACAGCCCTATATTGCTTTGGCTTTAGGGCTTAGCGAAAAAACACACCAGGTAATTATTGCGGCGCCAGAAAATTATAAGGAATTGGTGGAGGGCTTTGGCCTTGCCTTTCATCCGCTGTATGGAAATGCCGAGGAAATGATGAATTCGCCGGAGGGGCAGAACGTATTAAAAACAGAGAATACCATTAAGCTGATGAAGTACTTTTTTAAAGCGCTTCATGAAATAAGGGGGCCTTTACGCAAAAGCTGTATAGAAGGAATTAACCAGGTAGATTTTATTATAGCCAATGCAGCAACGCTGCCCATTACCAGCGCGATTGCAGAAAAGCAACATAAAAAAATTGCGCTGACCTATTTTATGCCGCCGGTTGTACCTACAGCTGAATTCCCCTTGGGCGATTTTGATTTCCTGAATTTTCCCTGGTATAATAAACTTACCTATAAGCTGGCGCACCTGTTTTTCTGGAAGTTTGTAAAGAAAGAGACCAACGAATTCAGACAAGAATTAGGCCTGCCCATTTTAAAGGTAAACCTTATAGATTATATTGGCAAGCAACAGCCACTCGACTTATATTGCTTAAGCCCCAGCCTGATTCCGCAACCTAAAGATTGGGATGATAACCATAAAATAACCGGTTTTTTAACTGTTCCTGAAGAAAAAATACCGGGCCAGTTTAGGGACGAAACCCCGGCTACATTAAATGATTGGTTACAGCAAGGTGATAAACCCATATACATTGGCTTTGGCAGTAACGGTGTTGGCAATACCGAAAAGTTTATAAACATTTTAAACACCATTTTAAATAAAACCAATGAGCGGGTTTTGTTTTGTACAGGCTGGTCGCTTTTCGAAAACCTACCGGTGCATAAAAACCTGTTTGTAGCAAAATATGTAAACCACGGGGCTGTATTACCAAAATGCAAAGCTGGGGTGTTTCACGGCGGCGCGGGTACGCTGGCGGCTATGCTGCGTAGCAATTTGCCGGTAATTATTATTTCGTTTTACACCGACCAGCCAACCTGGGGCAAAATAGCCGAACGGATGAAATTCGGGGTGCATATCCCGGTTAAAAAGCTCGATGCCGATAAGCTGATTTCGGCGCTATCAAAAATTCAAATCAACGAAGTAAGGAACAATGCGGCAGCTATTGGCGGGCAAATAAGGAATGAAAAAGGACTTGAAAATGCGGTGAACGAAATTGAAAAGTACTTTAATGAAGCAGTTACCGGAAATTAAGCCCAATCTACATAGTTTTATACATGGCAGACGGCTTTAAAGTTTCTTTTCAAGTAGGTATTGAAGAGCCCGAAATAAAAAACCGCCTCATAATTGCATATGAGGCGGCCTTATTGGTTGTCTTGCTAACGATATTCTTGAATATATATTAAAGGTAAATTGTAAAAACGGTTAGTTTAGTCCCCAACCGTAACGAACGCGGAAGACGCCGGAAGAATTGACAGTGGTGAGGGTGATATTGTTGCCGCTTCCGCCTCTTGTTTGGATGCTGTAACTATCATTGTCTCTCAGGCCAGGCCAGTAAACGCTTGCAATACCATTGTTCCGGAATACATTACTCGATCCTACGATGTAAGCAATCTCATTGTCGGATTGTGAACCATTCTGGTAATCTTTACCACTGTTCATTGTTGCCCCAAATTCGGTAACTACAGTCCTTGAACCATAACTGCCATACCTGTTTTGCCAGTCGGTTTGCCATCCAGCGGTAGAGTGTGTTGACCAATAAGCATAGTTATGCAATGAAAGCAGGCAGCTGGTAAAGCGGCTGTCGGCGCCAACCCCGGTTACGTTGTCTGAATAGCCAGTACCGCTTAGCAACACCCTGCCTTTTGCAACGCTGGGATAATTAGCCAGCCACTGCGCATAGATGGTTGTTAAACTGGATAAACTGTAGCCGTGCGGTTCATTAAACACCTCGAAATAAACGTTGCTGTTGCTGCCATATTTATTAACTACAGTTTGCCACATGGCCCAAAAATTGGTCATGTTATCTATCAATCCGTCGTTGGCCGACGCGCTATCCCAGCAACATATAATTACTTTCATTCCTTTGTTAAGGGCTGCATCTATGGCGCCGGTATAAGCGCTCCACCACGACTGGGATACACTGGGATAATTAATAGGTAACCTTACTGTATTGACGCCCGGCATGTTGGTTTGAAAGCCCGATAATATTGAATTGGCTTTTGCATTAACCGTGCTGTAACTGTCGGAAGCGGTTAAACCGGATGGGATAACCCAGCCATCCACAAAGTTATCGCGGCCATCGGCCCAGTTTACACCGGCTATGGAGGCAGCTCCAACCGCCATTGTGGTTGCCGAACTTGTTGGTTTGGCATTCGCCGATGAGTTCGCTGGTGTCAGGTCGGCAGTGTTTTTTGTACAACTACAAAAAACAGAAATGGAACATAAGAAAATTAATGTTTTTTTCATTTGGTTTTTTTGGTTTATAATTGGTTGGTTAGCAAGCATATTTGGCATATATCCCGTAAAGCCGTCAAAGCATAGGCTACGGAATTGGTTAGTACGCAATAGTTGATAATCAGAACCAGGAAGTTTTGGTTGGTTTATAATGTGAGGCTAAGGTAGATGGCAATGTGCAATATAATGACTGGCTTAATCAGCATTGTAAGGGGGTAAACTAAGCATTTGCGTGTTTTTTTCTGTCCCTAAATTTTTTAACTGCAAATTCCATAGCCCGTGAGCCCGGCCCGCAGGGAATGCCGTGGGTAAAGTAGGGAAGGCTCGAAGGCCCGGAGGTCTGAAACCTTCGAAAGTCGGGAAGTCTGAAAGTGCATGGCATAGCGTGCCTGCCTTTGCGCTGTTGGTGGCGCCTTGCTGCCTTTAGATCGTTTTAATACAACCAACGTCGTTTTCGCGGTAAATATCAAGCAGGCAGGCAAACATTCACACATAGTGCGGCGGTATTTATACAAATAGCCATCGTTTTTTCGGCTTTTTGCTTATTTTAGCCCCATACCTTAAGCTTATGACAATAGGATCCACTACTATCTATAAACAAATTTTTTTCGGGCTGATTTTTGCTTTCATTTTTAGCGGATGTGATAAGCATGCTCTTGATAATGTGCAGCCATCTGATGCTATCAATCCAACCACGCCTTCAAAAAAGTGGATCGTTTCTACCGTGGCCGGATCAGCTACGGCAGGTTTTAAAGACGGAGATACTACGCAGGCACAATTCAGTAATGCCCAGGGTATTATTGCAGACAATCATGGAAACCTTTTTGTAGGCGACCAGGGAAATGCCAGCATTAGGCAGATTACTTATTCGGGACATGTTACTACTTTTATTGGCAAAAATATCGGGAACCCAGATCCCGCTTTTGGTAATATTTATAGCCTGGTACGTGATAGTAAAGGTAATTTATATACCATTGAATATAGTTTGATACGGAAGATAGTGTCGCCTTCTGTTAACGCTGTTTTTGCAGGGTCATTATCTGTTAATTACTTAGACGGTGTGGGCACTCAGGCGGCGTTTAATATTATTGGCAATATGGCTATAGATAACCAGGACAATATCATTTTACCCGATTACGATAATCACGATAAATTTGTTCTGCGCAAGGTTACACCCAACGGTACGGTTTCTACCTTCAACTTAAATGATAATACAGGTTTCTCATCCGACGGATTGCCAAATTACCATTATTTGTATGCGGTAGCGGTGGATACATCGGGTAATATATTTGTAACAGGGAATGGCAATTGCCTTATTAAGAAGATAGATAAGGCTGGAAATGTGCGTGTTTTTGCAGGAACAGGAGGAATTGGCTTTAAAGATGGTAAGGGGACCGAGGCTCAATTTAACACTATTAGCAGCATGACTTGTGATGCCCTGGGGAACCTGTGGGTTAGCGATAGCGACAACCACGCTATAAGGAAAATAACACCGGATGGTGTAGTTACAACTATTGCAGGAACCGGACAAATGGGCTATAAAGACGGAGACAGTACAAAGGCGCAATTCAAATTTCCGTACGGTATTGCTGTTGACAACACCGGGACTGTATTTGTTATGGATACCGGAAACAACAGGGTAAGAAAATTAGAATATAAATAGTGATAATACCACCTGCTGTTAAAAGTATTTTCCGTTGTGGCGGAGAAACCTTTCCATGCCTTTGCACTTGTTGGGCAGTGTGTGTTGAAACGCATGGGGTAGTATAAAAGTGTCTTGAGCGAAGCTTAAAACTGATCAATTCCCGCACCTTGAAACCTTTCGCCTTTTACCTTTCGCCTTTCCACCTTTTTTCCTAATTTTGCGCATCCTTTCAAAATAAAACAATATTACCTTGGAGCACCAGGAATTAACCACCGTTGAAACCGCCAAAGATTTAGGCTTACTACCCGAAGAATTTGAACGTATTAAAGAGATATTAGGGCGCGTGCCCAACTTTACCGAACTATCCATCTTTGCGGTAATGTGGAGCGAACACTGCTCGTACAAAAACTCCATCACCTGGCTAAAAACTTTGCCTAAAGACAGCGACCGTATGCTGGCCAAAGCAGGTGAAGAAAATGCAGGCCTTGTTGACCTTGGCGACGGCATTGGCTGCGCCTTCAAAATAGAATCACATAATCACCCGTCGGCCCTTGAACCTTACCAGGGCGCGGCAACAGGCGTGGGCGGCATTAACCGCGATATTTTTACCATGGGTGCAAGGCCCATTGCACAGTTAAACTCCCTGCGCTTCGGCGACCTTAAACTGGAGAAAACCCAGTGGCTGGTTAAGGGTGTGGTAAAAGGCATCAGCCATTACGGCAACGCCTTTGGTATCCCAACCGTGGGCGGCGAATTGTTTTTTGACGATTGCTACAACGTAAACCCATTGGTAAACGCCATGTCGGCCGGTATTGTTAAGGCGGGCGAAACCGTTTCGGCAACATCGTACGGTGTGGGCAACCCGGTTTACATAGTTGGTTCGGCTACAGGTAAGGATGGTATTCATGGCGCGGCTTTCGCGTCTAAAGATATCAGTAAAGATTCTGTGAACGATTTACCTGCCGTACAGGTAGGCGATCCGTTCCAGGAAAAACTATTGTTAGAAGCTACATTAGAAGTTATAAAAACCGGTGCCGTGGTAGGTATGCAGGATATGGGCGCCGCCGGTATCATTTGCTCCAACTCGGAAATGAGCGCCAAAGGCGAGCACGGTATGCGTATCGACCTGGATTTGGTACCAACCCGCCAGGCCAATATGAAGCCTTACGAGATCCTGCTATCAGAATCGCAGGAGCGCATGCTTATTGTGGTGCACAAAGGCCGCGAAAAAGAAGTTGAAGCCGTGTTTGATAAATGGGACCTTAACTGCGCCATTATTGGCGAGGTTACCGATACCCAACGCTTAGAATATTACATGCATGGCGAAAAAGTTGCCGATGTACCTGCCGACGATTTAGTGTTAGGCGGTGGTGCCCCGGTTTACGAACGCGAATACCGCGAGCCTGCTTACTTTGCCGAGAATAAGAAATTTAACATAGATGATGTTGCCGAGCCTGCCAATTTGGTTGAAGTTGCCGAGCATCTGTCTGCCCATCCTAACTTAGCATCAAAACGTTGGGTAACCGACCAGTACGATAGCATGGTAGGTGTACAAACCATGACAGCCAACCTGGCCTGCGATGCAGCCGTTGTGGCCGTTAAGGATACCAACAAGGCAATCGTTTTAACAACCGACTGTAACTCGCGCTATGTATACGCCGACCCTTACACCGGTACTGCCATTGCCGTTGCCGAAGCAGCCCGTAACATTACTTGCGCAGGTGGCGAGCCGGTTGCTATTACCAACTGCTTAAACTTTGGTAACCCTTACAACCCCGAAGTTTACTGGCAGTTTGTAAGCGCCATTAAAGGTATGGGCGATGCCTGCCGCAAGTTTGAAACTCCTGTTACCGGTGGTAACGTAAGTTTCTACAACCAGTCGGCCGATGGTGGCTCGGTATTCCCAACACCAACAATAGGTATGCTGGGTGTAATGGAAGATACCGAAAACATCATGACCGCCGATTTTAAACAACCCGGCGACTTGATTTACCTGATAGGCGAATCGGTTAACGATATCGCGTCATCGCAATACCTGGCCTCATGGCATAAAATTACCGCGTGCCCGGCTCCTTATTTCGATATCGAAAAAGAGTATGCTACCCAGCAAACCATTAAAGAACTCATCAAACACCGCGTGCTGGAAAGCTGCCATGATGTGGCCGACGGTGGTTTATATATCTGTTTATTAGAAGCTGCCATGCCAAACGGCCTGGGCTTTGATATTGAAACAGACGCGGCAATCCGTAAAGATGCTTTCCTTTTTGGCGAGGCACAAGGTAGGATAGTAGTAACCGTAGCACCCGAAGAGCAGGAACGCTTTGTAGAGTTTATGGCCACCAGCGAAACTGAGTTTAGCCTGCTGGGTACCGTAAACAACGGCTTCCTGAATGTAGACGAAGAACTGTTTGGCCACGTTACCGACGTAAAAATGGTACACAGCAACGTATTGCACTCCATTTTAGGCGAATAAATAATGCTGAAACTTAACCAGGTACACCACATCGCCATCATTTGCAGCGATTACGAAAAGTCGAAGCATTTTTACAGCGAGATACTTGGTTTAAAAATAGTGCGCGAGGTTTACCGCGAGGCACGCCAATCATACAAGCTTGATCTGGAAGTGGGCAACCGCTACCAGATCGAGCTTTTTTCATTTCCACACCCCGCTCCACGTCCGTCGCATCCTGAAGCTGCCGGCCTGCGCCACTTAGCCTTTGAGGTGGATAACCTTGACGAGTCCGTATTACATCTGCAGGAATTGGGGGTAGAGGTAGAACCTATCCGGGTGGATGAACTTACCGGTAAACGCTTTACCTTCTTTGCAGACCCGGATGCCTTGCCGCTGGAGCTGTATGAGGGATAATGGTAAGTATCAAGTAGTAAGTATCAAGTATCAAGATTTGACATTCGGACAAAAGACTTTCAGAATTTCTCGAATTTGCTTTTAAAATTATTCTAATTCTTTAATTCTATAAACGGCGTAGCCTTCTTGAACACCTCTTAAAAACAAACAAAAGGTGAAAAATTCAGGTTCAGACAATGCGTTAGGGACAGTAGCGGATACTGGCCTTAGCGTAACGCCTTGTGCAGTATGAGCGAATGGCCCGGCCGCAGGCAACGCCCACATATTAAATTCCGCTACTGAATAATTTGCGTAAATTTTCCGCATATTGATAACTTTGCAATATGCCCACCACCCAGGATATTAAAGTAGCCGTTGATGCCGTAGTATTTGGATATACCTCCAAAGAAGGACTATCAGTGTTGCTGATTAAACGCAACATCAATCCTTTTAAAAATACATGGGCATTGCCCGGCGGCCTGGTGGGCAACCATGAATCATTAGAGGATGCCGTACAACGCGAACTAAAAGAAGAAACCGGCATCAGCATCAACTACCTGGAACAGCTATATAGTTTTGGCAATCCGGGTCGCGACCCGCGTAACAGGGTTATCTCCATCACTTACTATGGCTTGGTTAAACCGGATGCATTCGAGATTAAGGCTGATACCGACGCCGCCGAGGTAGCCTGGTTCAATATAAAAAAAGTCCCTCAACTGGCGTTTGATCATAATACCATTATTGGCGCGGCACATGATCGCCTCAAAAACAAAATCCTTTACCAGCCGGTGGGCTTCGAGCTGCTGGAAGAAAAATTTCCCTTCTCTGAACTGGAAAAACTCTATATGGCTGTGTTGGATAGAGAGATGGACCGGCGTAACTTCAAGAAGAAGGTCATCAAGTTTGGTTTCCTGGAAGAAACAATAGAAAAACAAGTGCTTGAGGGAGCGGGCAGGCCGGGAAACCTGTTCCGTTTTAACCAGGAAAAATATTTCCAGCTTCAAAAACAGGGTATCAATTTCGAAATTTAATTTTTTGCACAGTTTTTATTGGGGAAGCTCTGAACTGTCGGAGCAATTGGTCGGGAAAATAAGTCAGCCTACAGCCAGCTACCACGCATATAACTATCGTCTTTACACTCGTCGGTCCCGTTTTTTCTGTCGGCACCACCGCATTCGATGCAGCTATCAATGCGCCAATTTTCGGCGCTTTATCAAGAAAGAGAGGGGCATCTCCAGGGCCTCATTAATCGTCATCATCATCCTTGCCGGCTTTGCCCGCTAATTTTGCGGGGTAAGTTTTTTTACCTTTTGCGGCGTACCATAAAATGCGGTTCAGCATGTCGTCATTACCGCCATCAATATGGTCAAACTCCGGTTTTGATGATGCTTTGGCAAAATATAAAGCCTGCCCCTTAAGCGCGGCAAGTTTAGGGTTGATATTATTTAGCGGGATGCGGTTTGGCACAGCGTTGTAAGTGTAGGCAGTTGGCCTGTCGCTAAAGCAGCCAAACATGGGCAAAGCTGTTGCATCAATAATATTCATCGGCGGGATGCCCAATATTTGTTCTATCGACCGTACAACGCAGGTTTGGTTATAATTGGTTGATACGGTTTTTTGCAATTGGCTGTACGGGCTTACCACAAAACCGGTTGTACGGTAAGCAGATACGTGGTCCCACCCTGCTTGCGAGTCATCCTCGGTAACAAATATTACGGTGTTTTTCCAGAAACGGCTTTTGGATACGGCTTCAATAATGCGGCCAAGGGCAAGGTCGTTATCGGCCACCATAGCTTCCGGTTTAGGAAGGCCTGGCCGGGTACCTTGCGTATGATCGGTTGATAGCGCCATTACCATCAGTTCGGGCAGTTCATCGCCGGCTTGTTTTTCATAGCCCTTTAACTCGTTGATAAAAGCCAAGGCCCGTATCTGGTCGGTTATTTTTAACTCGTCCGATCCGGGGTAGTTTTGCGATAGCATGGGCCTCACCCTTGATATGGTACTGGTGTTATAAAACTTAAGCGGGATGCCGGCTTTATAGTTATTGTACATATCCGTCCAGCTTAATTTTTCATCATAATGCGGTGCCGAAGCCTCGCCGTAGATCCGTACTTTTTTACCGTGGTCGGCGGCGTTATTCCATATAAAACCTTTCTTATCATACACCAGCGCATCTTCCTGCACATGTGGGTAGCTGCGGAACCAGGCGCGCACGTTTTTTTCTACGTAGTCGGTCACCATGGCGGCATCAGTCCATTGGTGCCCTTCGGCCGAGCATTTGCCGGATGCATAGTAATTATCAAGCAATACAAAATCTTTGGCCAGTTTATGCTGGTTGGGGGTAATGCTATCGCCATAAATACATAATGAGGGCATGCCTTTACCTTGCGGCAGGTCGCCTAAAACCTGGTCATAAGTGCGATTTTCTTTGATGATGTATAATACGTGCTTAAATACCGATGGTTCGCCAATACGATCAGGCATTGGCTTAGGGGCGATGTTTTTACGTGGCACCAGTTGTGCTATATCCTGCCTGAAGGTAAGGTTAAGCGTTTTAACACGGTTGGTATATGTTTTTAATAACTCATCATTAGGTAAGGGGATGATGGATACCGTAGCTTTTTCGTGGTGCGAGTTATAAGCGGTAACATCATCAGGTACCTGCGGCCCGGCTTTAAACTCTTTGGTGCTTACCCTTGATCCTTCGCCTTCCAGGTTGGTTACAAAAAGGGTGTTATCAACAACCAGTAAGCCGCCGGGATAAGCCTCGGTAGGGATAAAGCCTTTAACAGCTGTTTTGCCCTTGCCATTGGCTGATGAAGTTGAGCCAAGCTGAACTACCGCAACCGCATTATCAAGCCCGTTGGCAACATACAACGTGTTACCATCTCCACTAAGTGCCAAAGCGTTTGGCGAATCGCCTATATATCCGTTTTTATCCTGCATCAACCGTACAGGGATAGTTTCAATCACTTTTAATGTTGTGGCATTTATTACAGATACGTTATCGCTGTTGGCATTGGCAACATATAAAAAGCGGTTGCTTTTATCGGCTATGATAACATTGGGGTGCAGGCCGACCGGGATTTCGTTTAATATATTACCGCTTGCAATATCAAATACCTGTACGCTTCCGGAACTTGTAGCGCCGGTTTTGGGGTCGATGTAGGTTTTGCCATAAGGTACGCCCGCGGTTTCCCTGCCTGTTGTATCAGTTGGTTCGGCACCACCCCAGTTGGTAATGAACAGGCGCTGCCCAACAAGCGCAAGGCCATAAGGCGCTACCCCGGTTGGTTTGGTATAAATGGTTTGGCCGGTGCTTAGATTGATTTTTACAAGCTGATTGTTGCCGTTTAAAGCCACATATAAATAATCGGTACCGGCTTCATTGTTAATAACCAGTTCATTGGGCAAGGCCAATGGCGATGGCGCAGCGGGTTTGAATTCAAATGCATTTTTGATACTGATATTTTGCCCGTCCCATACGGCTTGCATCACAAATGATTTATGCGAATCGCCATTGGCGGCGCTCCAGAAAATGTGTGTTTCTGAACCATTTTTATGAACCTTTAAGCCCGAATAGGTGCTCATCAATCCGTTGTATCGTTTATCCTGGGTATAAGTCCATTGCGCTATCACCTTGCTGCCAACAGAATCTATGAGGGTAATGCCGTACCGGTCTTCAACGGCTAAAACCGAGGTTCCCGGGATCAGTTTGATATCAAGGCTATGGTTTTCAAAATTCGGGTCGCCAAAGCGCACCACTTTGCCGGCCGGGTCAATTAGCCTGTTGTACGGCATCATTACAGGCAATATCTTATTGTTTAAGGTGCTATCGTCATAGGTACTGTGCATGTTGCTTTGTTCCTGGTTGCCGGCGGTGCCATTGGTTATAACCGAATGACAGGCAGAAAACAGCGCGATCAATAAAGCACAAAAAGATAATGTAGATATTTTCATAATAAAAGATGTTCTTGATGACGGGGGCCTTTCAGGGCTAAAGGTTTTGATACATTATACACTTCCGAGGCATGTAGCGGAGTCATCGACTTATCGTTGCGCTTTCTGTTTCCAAACAAATTGCTCATATTTATGCAAGATACTTCCATTCTGCCATGAAAAACTGTGTCCTCCTGTGTATGTGTTTAATTGTGTTGTGCGCTTGTTCACATAAAAAGCAACCTTCGGCAGAAACGAAACATGCTGTTAAGGCTAATAAGCCGGCAAAAACTTCAACCATCAATAAGCCGCAATATACAAACCCCTTGTTTAATCAGTATGTGGTATTTATTAAATCTTTAAATTTAACCGATCCTGAAAATGCCACAAAGGCCGCGAGAAGGTATGCAGATTTATTTAAAGGACAAGCGCCTGCCACTTGCGACACCGCTTTTTTGATTTTTAGCGCATACTACGATAAACTAAATAATAGTCTTGATGATACCCATTTTAACCGTGCCGACCGAAGCGATACTATACTTATGGGCAAAGTAAAGTCAGGTAAACTGCCGGTAAAAGTTGCAAAATACCTTAAGCAATTAAACGATAACGGTTTTACAATTATTATAGAAGAAGGGGATACCTATGTGGGGCAAGACAGGGATTTTATAGCCAGGTGGTTTTATGATTCTGTTTCGCCGGTTGTGAAGGTGTACCTGGAGCAATTAAATAAGGAGAATAAGGCTATTTACGTGGAGGATGCTTCGATAATTATAAGTGCAAAACAGTTGGTAGACAGGGAAATATGGTGGGAGCAATTTGTTAAGGACAACCCCGGTTTTATAAGCATTGCCGATGCTGCCATTAACCAAAAAAGTTACTTGCAGGCACTGCTCCAGGGAACGGATAACACTTGGGTTATGGACGATAAAAACAATTTAAGCGATTATTTTAAAGACGCTTACAGCTATCTGCTGGATAAATTCCCTTTGTCATCTGCCGCTAAACTCGTAGCGCCATACTATGCCTTTTTAAAGGAGGGACGTAGGTACCGGGCCGATAGCTTGATGAATGTTTATAAGAAAGAAGGGGTAACGGGGTGATTTTTTTACTTCACCAGCAAATTTTCAAAAGCAGTAGTATCGCCTTTAAAAATACTCATATCAACTCTTTCATTAATGCCATTGATGTGGGCCCTGTCGGAGTGTTGCCAAAATTGCCAGTTGGTGTTGCTGCTTACATTTAATTGGGGTTGGTAATAGTGGGCTATCCACAGCGGGTACTCGTCAAAATAGCCTTGCAGGTAGTCCCGGTAAAAACTTAAGTTGGTGTAAATAATGGGTTTTACACCGGTTTTAGTTTCTATTTGGTGAATGAACAGCTTAAGCTGGGTACGCATTTTTTCGGGTGTGGTGCGGTATAGCCTCTCCACGTCGACAACCATCGGCAGGTCGCCTTTTTCAATTTTTACCGTTTGCAGCATGAATTTAGCCTGCCATAAGCCGCTTTTTTGGGGCAAAAAGAAATGGTACGCGCCGCAAATCAGGCCGGCCTTCGGAGCTTCGCGCCAGTTGCGCTGGAAATAAGGATCAGTCATTAAAACACCTTCAGTAGCCTTAATAAATGCGAATTTGATATGTACGCCATCCTCGTTCATCTGCTTTACCTTTTGCCAGTTTATTTTGCCCTGGTACGATGACACATCAATGCCGTGCACGGTATAATTGGCCGGTATGCGCACGCCAAAACTTTTATAGGTACGGTAATTAGTGGGCTCGCCGGCATCCAGTATCCATCGCCAGGTTGCGGTTGCCGTTTTTAAAACATAGCCATAATAAAAAGGAGAAAGCACTATGAGTAGTAAGCCAATAGCAGCAAATATCCATCCTGTAGGAACTGCGGACGATGTTTTTTTCTTCGCGGCAGCTTTCCGTTTTACCGGAACTGTGGTTTTGGCAGGTGTTTTTTTAACAGGTGGCGGCACAAGGCAAAATTACTAAAATGCGCCCGCATATTGCCCGGTAAATAAATAGCTAAACGATATTATGCGGATTATTTTTAAAATAGGCTATTTTATATTGGAACATTTCGGCCATTTTACCGGCACGCCATTTGGCTTCATCGGCCTTTTCGCCGGCAAAAAGGCTGTCAACTGTGGCTGTAAATAAATTCAGCCATTCATTAAAATGCTTTTCGTCAATAGGTAAGCGTGCATGGGGCGGAAACGGGGCGCCGTTATACGTATGTTCCTGTAAGAGCAGGGTTTGCCAAAAGGTATACATTTTTTCCAGGTGGGGCAACCAGCCATCGCCTAAGCGTTGGTTAAAAACGGGAGCCAGCAAAACGTCTTCGCCAACTTTATTGTAAAAGGTATCAACTAATAGTTTGATATCATCTAATGAAGTTATATCGTGTTTTGTACTCATGGCTATACCAGCAATTCCACAGCAAAGCTACCCAATGTGATATAACACCAATGTAAAAAATAGAGGTAATTCAACAAATACTTAAAATTACCTTATATTTGTAAGGTAAACTTATAAGTTTACTTTATAATAAAGATGACAGAGCAAAAAGATATTCAACTGGCAGCCGACCTGCGTACAGTGGTAACCAGGCTGATTAAAGTACTGCGAAAACATTCGGTTACAGCCGACAAGCTGTCGTTAACCGAACGGTCGACGATTGCCCTGCTTGATCAGCACCAGGAATTGCTGCCTAACGAACTGGCGGCTATGGAAAAAATAACTACCCAAAGCATGTCGCAGATATTGGCCAACCTGCTGCAGCGCGGTTTAATCAAAAGGCGGATCTCGGAAACCGATAAGCGTAAAGCCATCATCACCTTGTCTGATCTTGGCCGCAACATGCTATACCAGGTGCGTAACGAGCGCAACGCCTGGCTTAATGATGCCATAGCAGCAACCTGTACGCCAGAGGAACAGGAATTGATAAAAAAAGCCATTGGCCCGCTAACAAAAATTGTTGATTTTGAATAAAGCCTTTGTAAAAGGATAGGGGAGTAATGAATATAAACACTTTTAATGCATTTAGAAGCCGGAATTACAGGCTCTATTTTACCGGGCAATCCATATCATTGGTAGGCACCTGGATGCAGAAAACCGCTGTTAGCTGGGTAATATACTCGCAAACACATTCTAAATTTTTATTGGGGGTTACCCTTTTTGCCAGCCTGTTCCCTTCGTTTTTATTTTCGTTTTTGGGCGGGGTAGTTTCAGATAGGTATGATCGTTATAAATTATTGCTGTTTACACAGGCCGGATCAATGGTGCAGGCCATTTTACTTACAGCGCTTGTGTTTTTTGGGCGATACGTGATTTGGGAAATCATCGGTTTAAGCGCTCTTCTGGGTATCATTAATGCTTTTGATGTGCCTGCCCGTCAATCGCTGGTTTATGAGATGGTTGATGATAAAGCTGATTTGCCCAATGCGCTGGCGCTTAATTCATCTATGGTAAACCTGTCAAGACTGGTTGGGCCGGGTATAGCCGGCCTGGTGCTGGAGAAATTTGGCGATGTAGTGTGCTTTGGTGCCAATGCCGCCAGTTTTATTGCTGTAATTGCTTCGATATTGTTAATGAAGCTGCCCCAATCCAAGCCGAAAGTACATGCGCACAATATCTACTTTGAGCTTAAAGAAGGCTTTAGTTATATCAAAAATACGCCTTCAATTAAGTTTGTGCTGGTAATTTTGGCCTTAATAAGCCTGATGGTTTTGCCATTTAATACGCTGATACCGGTTTATGCCAAGGATATTTTTAAGGGAACGGCATCAACTTTTGGGATAATAGATAGTTTGATAGGTTTGGGTGCATTTTCGGGCGCCCTATTCCTGGCATCATTAAAAGTAGGGGGAGACCTTAAAAAGATACTGGCCATAAGTACACTGATTTTTGGCGGGGGGCTGGCGTTGTTTTCGCATATGCCCAATTATTATATCGCCCTTTTGTTTGCAGCTATTACAGGTTTTGGGATGATGGCCCAGATCACCATCAGCAATACACTCATTCAAACTACCGTTGATCCGACTATGCGCGGCCGGGTAATCAGTTTTTATGCCATGGCATTTTTTGGAATGCAGCCCTTGGGGGGCTTGCTGGTAGGAGCTATCTCGCAAAAAATAGGCGTTCCGGATACTGTTTTAGGCGAAGGCCTTGTGGCGCTGCTGCTGGGTTTGTTGCAATTAAGGTACCTCAGGAAAACGAGGCTCAAAAAAGCTACCGAAGTATCTTTGCAACACTCTCCTGTTAACTCACTAACATCGAATTGATACACACGAATTTCACGAATTTGATGGACACGAATGAATACTAACAGCGATAATTGAAATAAATGCAAATTATATGATAACTACAATTGATAAAAACACCGCACTCGTATTAATTGATTTACAAAAGGCTGTTGTGCAAATGCCCACGGCGCATCCTATGAGCCAGGTATTGGAAAACTCGGCTAAGTTGCTTGCAGCTTTTCGTAAGGCAAGCCTGCCCGTTGTAATAGTAAATGTTAACCCTGTAGGCTCGGCTGCTTTTGCCACCCGCAAGGATAGTAATCCAAACGCCGGTTCGGTACCTGGTCCGGATTTTTTGAATATAGTGCCCGAAATTAAAGTAGAAGAGGGCGACATCAGGATAACCAAAAAAACATGGGGCGCTTTTTACCAAACAGGCCTGCATGACGAATTGCAAAAGCGTGGTATTACCCAGATTGTGCTGGCCGGTTTGGCTACCAGCATAGGTGTTGAAGCTACCGCCCGCAGCGCCAATGAATTTGCCTATAATATTGCCTTTGCCAGCGATGCTATGAGCGATAGGTTTGCCGATGCACACGATAGCAGTTTGAAATATATTTTCCCGAGGATTGGAGAAGTAGGCACCACAGATGAGATTATTGCTAAACTGGGTTTACAGGTTTAGCACTTTTAAATAGCCGGGAGTTATGATATTTAGGTTTTGGCACTTTAAACTATTTATATTTTGCATCTCAAAACCACTTCGTTCTTAATTATCTGCTTTATTAAAACCCGTTTTAGCGCCGGATAAATTATATTTGGGCATGAAGGTAATGAAGGTCATCAAAGAATCAATATCTATCGGGTTGGGTATCCTGGCAGCAGGTTTTGGCCTTAAAGGATTCCTGTTATCCAGTCATTTTATTGATGGGGGGGTAACCGGTGTATCAATGTTGGTTGCAGATATCTCGGCCATCCCCATTTCTTTGCTCATTTTTTTAATTAATGTGCCTTTTTTGTGGCTCGGCTATAAAAAGCTTGGGCTGTGGTTTGCCATAAAAAGTACCATTGCCATTGGTTTGCTATCGGTAAGCCTGGTAGTAATTAATTTTCCGGATGTAACGCATGATAAGTTGCTTACAGCGGTTTTTGGCGGCGTTTTTATAGGTACGGGCAGCGGCCTGGCCATGCGGGGCGGCGCCGTACTTGATGGTACCGAAATAGCGGCGGTACTCATCAGCAAACGAACCCAGCTGTTAAAAGTGAGCGATTTTATTTTGCTGCTGAATGTAGTGATATTCGGGCTTGCTGCCTTTTTGCTGGGCGTTGAGCCGGCTATGTACTCGATATTAACCTATATGGCTGCCGCCAAAATGATCGACTTTATTTTGAACGGTATTGAGCAGTATTCGGGTATCACGGTAGTATCTACCCATAGCGAGGCCATTCGCCGGGCAATTACGCTTTCGTTGGGCAGGGGGGTTACCATTTACCAGGGTAAAAGTGGTTACGGCAAGGATGGCCACGTAAACGACCCACGTGACATTATTTTTACCGTTGCCACCCGGTTGGAGATTCCGTCGTTAAAACAAACCATCCTGCGGATAGATCCTAAGGCATTCATTGTACAGCAAAGCGTGGATGATACTACAGGGGGATTATTAAAACGTAAAGGATTACATTAGCGGTGAGTTGTGAGTTGTGAGTTGTGAGTTGTGAGTTGTGAGTTGTGAGTTGTGAGTTGTGAGTGGTGGGTGGTGAGTGGTGAGTGGTGAGTGGTGAGTGGTGAGTGGTGAGTGGTGAGTGGTGAGTGGTGAGTGGTGAGTGGTGAGTGGTGAGTGGTGAGTGGTGAGTGGTGAGTGGTGAGTGGTGAGTGGTGAGTGGTCATTAAAATGGCCGGTTAATTTAGAGTTTAAATAGTTATGAGCAAAATAACACCTTTCCATGTTGCTGTGCCGGTTTATGACCTGGACGAGGCCCGCAAATTTTACCGCGAAGTTTTAGGCTGCAGCGTGGGCCGCAGCGATACGAATTGGACAGACTTTAACTTATATGGCCACCAGTTTGTTATCCATTTGAAACCTAAACCGGTTGATGATGCCAAACATCATTTTAACCCGGTTGATGGGCACGATGTACCGGTGCCCCATTTTGGCGTGGTACTGGAATGGAATGACTGGGTTGCGCTTGAGGCTAAATTAAAAAGCCTTAATGTGAAATTTGTTATAGAACCCTACATCCGTTTTAAGGGCCTGCCCGGCGAACAGGCCACCATGTTTTTCCTTGATCCATCCGGAAATGCGTTGGAGTTTAAGGCTTTTAAGGATATGGGGCAACTGTTTGCAGTTTAACTAAGCCGGGAAACCGTAATTCTTTTTTGCTGCCTTAATCCATTCACGGGCTATCAATTCGTGCCCCGCCGGCATGGGGTGCACGCCATCCCAGATCCAGAATTCGGCTGGCGCTTTTTTGAGTGCCGCATTAAATATGGCCTGCAGCGGTATAAAAACGGCATTGTATTTTTCCGCAAGTTGCTTGGCTACCAATTGTCGCAGCGCTATTTCGTCCTGCCAGCGTTTTAAATCAGCATTTACCTGGCCAACCGGCAAAATAAATGGTTCGCAAATCAACAATTTTATATCGGGGAACGCGGTTTTAGTTTGATTAAGCAGGGCATCATAATCGTCCCTGAACTGATCAACCGTAGTTGGATTGTTATTGTGGATTACATGGTGTACATCGTTTACACCAATCAGAATATTCAGGATGTCGGGCTTCAAATCTAAAGTATCCTTTTGCCAGCGCGCCTGCAGGTCGCGCACGGTATGACCACTGATGCCCCGGTTTAAAAACATCATTTGCTGGTCCGGATGATCAAACCAAAGCCTGGCTGCTACCAGGTACGGGAAACTTTGGCCCATAATATGGTTCCAGTCTTTATCGTATGACCGCCCGCCGTCGGTTATGGAATCGCCCTGGAAGAGGATGGTTTTGGGTGCAACATCCGCATTAACTGCATTTTGAGGAGATGCAAACAAATAAGGCGCGGCCAGGGTGCCAATTGCACCTAAGCCAATTTTCCTGATAAAGTCTCGTCTTTTATTGGTGTTGTTTGTGCCCATTGCCAGAATACTAACCTGTATTGTTTTTACTAACGGGTATAAATATAGGCGTTTTAGTTAAAGCAGAGATTTTAATTACCTTAATCCACAACCTTTACCGGGTGTTTATGCTCGTCAATAGCCACAAAGGTAAATGTGCCGGTAATAGCCTTTTCGCGCACAAAGGAGTACATCTCTTCTATAAAAATCTCCACCAAAACTTTCAGACTGGTGTTGCCAATATGCGATACGGTGCCTACCAGTTCGATAATGGTACCGGCAGGGATAGGTTTATTAAAATCAATCCTGTCGGACGATACGGTAACCATTCTTTTTCGGGTGAAACGTGTGGCGGTTATAAACGCTACCTCGTCCATCATGGCCATAGCCGAACCGCCAAACAGCGTATCGTAATGGTTGGTATTATTAGGAAACACGGTTTTAAAAATGCGTGTTTCGGATGCTTTTATTCTTTCTTTGATGGTCATGGAGTGAAAAAAATTAAAAGGCCTGTCATGCTGAGCCTGTCGAAGCATAGCGGGCTAAGGCCTCTCCGCGCGTCCTTCGACAGGCTCAGGATGACAGGCCCGTCATGTTATTTAATTTAAAATTATCCTACGCTTTCCTCAAAGTGCCCCATTTCAACAAGGTTGCACCCCATGAAAAGCCGGCGCCAAAGGCGGTGAAAATAATGTTATCGTTGTGTTTAAAATCGTTCTGAAAATCCCAAAGGCAAAGTGGTATGGTAGCTGCTGTAGTATTACCATATCTGTCGATGTTTACCTTAACACGATCTTCGGGTAAACCCAGGTTTTCGCCAACGGCATGGATAATGCGGTAATTGGCCTGGTGAGGTATCAGCCAGTTTACATCATCTATCGTCATATCGTTGCGTTTTAATACCTCGGTACAGGTTTCTGTCATGCCTTTTATTGCCGCCTTAAAAACAATCCTGCCTTCCTGGCGAATGTAATGCTGGTTTGCCTCAACAGAATCTACCGTAGCCGGAATTTTTGAACCGCCACCAGGCACCAGCAGGTATTCGCGGCCATGGCCATCAGTTTTAAAAACGCTGTCAATTAAACCTATATCCTCGGTGGTAGGCTCCAGCAAAACAGCGCCGGCGCCATCGCCAAAAAGGATACAGGTATTGCGGTCTTTATAATTAATAATAGCACTGTTTTGGTCGGCGCCAATTACAATTACTTTTTTGTACCGGTTGCTTTCTACCAGGCTTGCACCAAGCGTGTAGGCATATAAAAAACCACTGCAGGCAGCGTTTACATCGGTAGCCCAGGCGTTGCTTAAACCAACCTTATCGCACACGATGCTGGCGGTTGATAAAAGCAGGTGATCGGGGGTAGATGTAGCTATAATAAGGCAATCAATTTCTTCTGCGGAAACACCTGTATTTTCTAACAAATTTTTCACAGCAGCAACGGCCATATCTGAGGTGGCAAGTGTAGGGTCGGTTAAAATCCTTCTTTCCTTAATTCCTGTACGTGATACGATCCAATCGCTGTTTGTGTCAACCATCTTCTCTAAATCACTGTTACTTAATATATTATCCGGAACAAAACCCCCAACCCCTGTAATAACCGCGTTACTTTTTAATCTCATAAAATGCCAAAAATCTGAAAAAACAGGCAAGTATACGCAAATTGCCTGTTTTTACCCGTCAGGATGCTATTGTTTCTACAACTAACTGACGAAGATGTTTCGCAGCGGCCACCATATTTATGAGTGCCACCTGGGTTTCCGGCCATTTACGGGTCTTCAATCCGCAGTCGGGGTTAACCCATAAATTGCCGGCCGGGAGTAATTCAGATGCCTTTTCCAGCAGGCTTACCATTTCATCAACGGTAGGTACACGCGGCGAATGGATATCATAAACACCGGGGCCAATTTCGTTTGGATATTTAAAATCGGCGAAGGCCGCTAACAGCTCCATTTGCGAGCGCGATGTTTCAATGGTGATTACATCGGCGTCCATATCGGCAATGTTGCCAATGATATCGTTAAACTCGCTGTAGCACATGTGCGTATGGATCTGTGTTTCGTCCCTTACGCCACTGGCCGAAATACGGAACGCCTTTACCGCCCAGTTCAAATAGTTTTGCCAATCCTTTTTACGCAATGGCAACCCTTCCCGAATGGCAGGCTCATCAATCTGGATCACTTTAATACCCGCTGCTTCAAGGGCAACAACCTCGTCGCGGATGGCCAACGCTATCTGGTTGGTAGTCTCGGACCGTGGCTGATCATCCCGCACAAACGACCATTGCAGTATAGTTACCGGGCCGGTTAGCATGCCTTTCATCAGCCTATCGGTGTTTTGCTGCGCAAAGCTGCTCCACTTGACCGTCATATCCCCGGGGCGGCTTACATCGCCATAAATAACCGGTGGCTTAACACAGCGGCTGCCGTAGCTTTGTACCCAGCCATTTTTGGTGAACAGGAAGCCATCCAAACGCTCGCCAAAGTATTCAACCATGTCGTTACGTTCAAATTCACCATGAACTAACACGTCCAGGCCAATCTCTTCCTGCCAGCGGATGGCATCAATGGTTGCTTTTTCTATTTCGGCATCATATTGAGCTTCGGTTAGCTCGCTTTTTTTAAGCCTTGCCCTTAACGAGCGGATATCATCAGTTTGCGGGAACGATCCTATGGTAGTTGTAGGGTACAGTGGTAATTTAAAGCGTTGCTGCTGAATTTTTTGGCGGGAGATGAATCCGCTTTCACGCTGCGCATCGGCATCGGTTATGGCTGCCACGCGTTGTTTGATATCCTGCTTATGGATGAGTTTTGAAAGGCTGCGGCTGGTAATGGCGCGCAGGTTTTCTTGCAGCAATTCGTTGTTGCCGCCGATGATTTGCGCCAATTCATTTATTTCGTTCAGTTTTTGTTTGGCAAAAGCCATCCAGTTTTTTATCTCGGGAATGATGGCGGTTTCCAGCTCCAGGTCGAACGGGGTATGCAGCAACGAGCAGCTTGGCGCTATCATCACCCTATCCGCGCCCAATACGGCAATAGCTTTTTTTACGTGGGTTAACGAGCGTACGTAATCGTTTTTCCAGATGTTACGGCCATCAACTACACCTAACGATAAACTCAGGCTATCGGGCAAAACAGTGAGCACTTTGTACAACTGATCGGGCGCGCGAACCAAATCAACATGAATGGCACTTACCGGCAAGGTTACGGCCAGTTCGGTGTTTTCGTGCAGGCTCTCGAAATAGGTAGTAAGCAATACTTTAATGCCCGGGCATTGCTTGCTTATCTCCATGTAGGCATAAGCATAAGCGGCTTTCTCTTTGTCGGTAAGGTCAAGCGCCAGGAAGGGCTCATCAAGTTGCACCCAAACAGCACCATAACTTGCCAGCCTTTTTAATACTTCTATATAAACAGGCACCAGTTTCTTGATCAGGTCTATCTTATCAAAACCGGGTTGTTTTTCTTTACCTAATAAAAGGTAGGTTACCGGGCCAATCAATACCGGTTTTGGTATGTTGCCGGTGTGTTGTTTGGCGAGGATAAACTCGTCAAGCACTTTTTCGCTGAATAGTTTAAACTGCTGATTTTGTACAAATTCCGGCACAATGTAATGGTAGTTGGTATCAAACCATTTGGTCATTTCCATGGCTGTAACATCCAGTCCATCTTTTTGATAACCGCGGGCCATCGCAAAATACAGGTCGATTTCGGTATTGGCCTTGTTTTGGGTTAATACGGGTGTGTACCGTTCGGGGATGTTGCCCAGCATGAGCGAGGTATCCAATACCTGGTCGTAAAAGCTGAAATCGTTACAGGGGATCAGGTCGATACCGGCATCAGCCTGGGTTTGCCAGTTTTGCAGGCGAATTTGCCGGGCAGCGGCAAACAAATCGTTACGGGTAATTTTACCGGCCCAGTACTGTTCACTGGCCTTTTTGAGTTCACGGTGGGCACCTACACGTGGGTACCCGAGATTGTTTTTGAGCATACGCTAAAACGTTTTTGGTTAAACATTAAGTTGACTTAATGCTCCTTACGGTTTTCGGTATGCTTTCGGAGTAAATGGTAATAAAAGACAAAAGCATAACATACAGGCATATAATGGCCATGTACGTCATTCTTTTTTCTTCGACTACTGCTTCATTGCGCGAAAGCATTGTCTTTTACATAGGGGCAAGTATCCTGGCTTGTAACATTGTTGCCGTCCTTCTCATTCGCGCGGGGGCGAACAATGGACTTTGTTAAAGGCAACAACCTTTTGTGTTACTTACAGTTGCGCGACAGCCCGTGATTTACACACGGTTCCTTATTAATCCCTGTGCTTTAAACACCGGGAACCACTCTGCAGAAAAAAAGTAAAGAACTTTATTGGGGACGAAGATAGGGAAAAAATGTGCAGATTACAGATTTCAGATGTGCAGATGAGTTTTTGAATTTGAAAATTGACAAGGTGATATGCATTAAATTTTAGAAAAGACATTAGCAGTTTCTTTTTTATTGGGCCGTACCAATCTCAAATATTTTCTCTCGAATTTAAATGGCAAAAATGGTTCGATGCTGTCGATGTATTTTTCAAATTCACTATCCGCTTGTTCAAAAGGAAACCACAAAGTCATGCTAATACAGTTACTTCGCGATAACCACACCAAGATTCCAGAGGTGTATTGTTGATTTGGTAATATAGTTTTTGAAATAGGATCGATCAATTCAAAGTCGTAAGATAACATCAGATCAACCGGGCCTAAATTATATTTTGGCCAGGGCTGGCCGATAATCATGAAATCGATGGCTTTTTCTAAATCATCATTTATCAATTGCCATTCTATTTTTTGTTGTTTTGTAGGGATATTGTCAGGATAATGATAACCTACTGGAGTGGCTGTACCATTGCCGAAAAGCTTTTTAATTTTATCTATTATTACATTAGCCAATTCCGGAGATTCTCCATGATCTTCATCGGCAGTATAACCTTTGAGGTAAATATTTTGAGGTATAGTTACATCTGCTGTTGTGCAATTAACTAAAAATATTTTTATTTTTTCCCAGGCATTTTCAATTTTTCTTCCTCCTATTAAGGCTTGGGTTATTCTGCTTGCGGGCAAGCTATAAAGGATATATGGTTTCTTTGCTATCATAAAGGCAATTTTCTACTTCTTCAAAAACAACATCGGCAACGCGCTCGCAGCTCCCAGTCCCGCACCCGTTGCTACATCTGTAGGGTAATGTACCCCCAGGTACATCCTTGAATACACGGTTGAGCCCGCCCATAGATACGCGGGAACTATCACATACCATTTGGGGTAAGCGGCCGATAAAGCCGTTGCTGTGGCAAATGATGATGAACTATGCCCCGATGGAAAAGAGTAGTTTCCGGGGCGGTAAACGGGTGTGATATTGATGTTCTGGATGAATGGCCGCGGCCGCTTTACCAGTACTTTTATGAGTTGGGTTAACCCGGCAGAGATGGCTGTGCTGCTGGCTACGTAAAGGGCATTTTGCCGCATCTCCTTATTATTACCGATGATACCGCCAACCAGCAGGCCCGCAGGTACGCCAATATTGCCATATTCCAGGTGATTGCTCATGAACAGGAAAAAACCGGTTTGGGCCGGAGTGCGGTGTTCCTGTAAATTTATCAGGATGGCATCATCAAATGGTGGAGTGCGTAACTGTGCGAAGGTAGTGTTAATATGCAGGCATAAAAGCAGTTGCGATGGAAGCGCGATGACTAAAAATCTGAAACGTAAATACCCGCGCATTGCCATTTTTAGTTTTAGGGATTTGTATTGCCCCAATATAAGGCTATTTACAGCGATTTGTTTAGCCGGTTTATCTTTTCATCGACACAAAACTCTCGCTTACCGACACATGGTATGTCACTTTCCTGATACATTATACTTTTGAATCGTTAACCGGCATCACAAAATATAAACTAAAAAGATTAAAATCATGGAACGTAAAAATTTCTTAAAAAGCCTGATGATAGGCGCAGTGTCAACATCGGTATTGGTTGAAGCCTGCAAAAAAGATTCAGTAACCACTACTACAAGCAGTACATCAGGCACCACTTCTTCGTCGAGTAGTTCTTCCGGGTCAAGTTCCAGCTCAGGCACCTGCAGTGTTATCGAAACCGAAACCGAAGGGCCTTATCCAACCCATTCACCGGCATCATATGTACGTAGCGATATTACCGGCGACCGTACCGGTTATAAAATGACTGTTAATATTACCGTTAACAACAGCAATAACAGTTGTAATGCCTTATCGGGCGCACTGGTTGATATCTGGCATTGCGATGCCGAGGGCAATTATTCGGAGTATGGCGGCAGTGGCTCACAAGCTACCAATTACACTTCGGTACATTTTTTACGTGGCAGACAAACTACCGATACCAACGGCCTGGTTAGTTTTACCTCTATTTTCCCCGGTTGGTACACCGGCCGTGCAACGCACATTCATGTGCATATATATAATTCGGCAGGTACATCACTAAAGGTTACACAAATAGCTTTTCCTGAAGGTACGGGAACTGCATTGGCTACTGTGGCAGGATACAGTAAGGGAATGAGCGGTTATACCTATAACGCTACCGACGGCGTGTTCAGCGATGGTGATACACTGGAACTGGCTACCATTACCGGCAGTAAAACAGCCGGCTTTGTACTATCAATCAGCATGAGCGTACTTGCTTAACCGTATTAACATGGACACCCGCGTAATTACACTTTGCTACCGAAAAATTATCGATATAAACTCAGCCAAACAATGGGATAAGGTGGTGTTTGAGGCATCGTACATGGAGTTTAAAATGCAGGCCCAAAACTACAGCCACGGTACCGCTTTTACCAGCTATGCCGACCTGCTAAAACACGTGCCAAACGCCAAAAGGCTTGCCGGCATGGTTACCCCGGCCATAACCGGGTATTTGCAGCAGCTAAATGGTATAGTGCCCGATGTGCTTAATAACGTGGGTAAGCGTTTTTTAAAGTTCAATAAATTTCAGTTCGAGATCATCAACTCTGATATTAACGACAAAGCCCGGCACCAGGTGGCTGTTAATTTTTATACAGAGGCACTGGCCTGGCACGATACCATTGCCGATTTTTTGCTGGTAGCCGATTACCGGTCCGAAGCAACCGGCGACGAAGAAATGTTGAGCAACCTGTTTAAGCTGCCGCCATACGTAAATATTCATTCACTCCAAAAATTGCAACAACATGGAAAAGACCTCACCCGGGCAGATTCACCTTGCTGATCAGCGGGTAATTACCGAAAATAATACCTTCAGGCGGTGCAGCACTTTTAATTACGACGGGCATTTTAATGAGCACCGTAAGGCTTTTGGCCCCCTGCGTGTATTTAACGACGAGATTTTGGCTGCCGGTAAATCAATTTCCATACAGGTACAAAACGCCTGCTATTTTGTAGCGGTGCCGGTAACCGGCGCCCTGCTTGTTGAGGATACCGAAGGGAAAAGTACGGTAGTTGATGTAGGCGAGGTGTATATTAATTACGCAAACAGCGGCGATATTTTAATTTTAAATAATCCCTACCCAAATGATTGGGTTAACTTTTTGCAGCTGCAGATAGACGCCGATACAGAAGTG
Organism: Mucilaginibacter sediminis; assembly: GCF_051903035.1. Taxonomy (NCBI): domain Bacteria; kingdom Pseudomonadati; phylum Bacteroidota; class Sphingobacteriia; order Sphingobacteriales; family Sphingobacteriaceae; genus Mucilaginibacter; species Mucilaginibacter sediminis. Next base: position 2,680,771 of record NZ_CP170602.1, on the reverse strand, counting down.
TTCCCGTTTTTTAAGCAAACCTTCTGCTTTGATTTTGACGGCAGGCAAAATGAATTGATCAGTATTATCCCCACTTTATTCAGGCTGCCTTTTAACCTGCACATCGGCCGGTTTGATGGACGTGCCGACGCGCTTTATCACCTGAAAACACCAGGTTCGTTGTTTTATGCGTTTGTAATTGCCGGCGCCTTTGAACTTCAGGGCCGGCTGATGCACGAACGCGACGGCCTTGCTTTGTGGGGCCTGCAAGAAGCTGATATGGAAGCTTTGAGCAATAGCGCGGTGATGTTGATTTTGGAAATGGAGGCCTAAAATAAAAAAAATGTCATTTCGAACGAATCAGAGGTGGGCTAAGTAGGAGGGGTGAGGAGAAATCTTAAACGCCTTGCATTTCGATAATTGGTTATGATGCATGGCGTTCAAGATTTCTCTTTCGCGCTCCCGCTCTTTGCCCTCCGTTGCTCTATCGAAATGACATTTTTTTAAGTTATGGGTACACGGAAAACTCAAGGCCTTATGCTAAAGTAAAAACATGGTTTACTTACAGCATAAGGCCTTGTTTATACAGATAATATTTATTGACAATAATACTGTAAAAGGTTCTGCCGTGTTTTGTAATCAAAAAAGGCGCATCGAGATAACTCATGCGCCTTTTTGGTTTTCCTTTTTTAGTTTTAATTATTCTTTAATGGCTGCGTCTTTTTCGGTTTTACCATCGTTAAATGCCTTTAAGCCCTGGCCCATGCCGCGCATCAGCTCAGGAATTTTTTTGCCGCCAAACAATAACAATACTGCAATAATGATGAGTATTATTTCAGGTGCTCCTAATCCCATAATTTTAAGTTTTTTTGATGAATGTTTTAATTACTAACTCTTTATTAACCTAAAAGTATCAAAGCAACATATTACATAGGGCATTGTATCGGCGAGGCGCTAATTTGTGCCGATGAATAGGTTGTCGCGTCCGAAAATACCTTACCGCACCACCATTTGCGCCGTATTCCTGCTGATTTGTTCCAGTAAGATCGTTTTGCCTGCAGTTAATTCTTTTAGCGAATCTTCATCATAATGCCTGGTGGTAATCAGCGTTAAGCCACTATTGTATTTTACTTTAAATTCCTGCTTAAGATTACGCAGCAGTTTTTCAAAACGCTCTTCATAAAAATCAAAACAAACCGTAAAACTAAGGGCCGAGGTTTGCATTACGTTTACCTTTACCTGGTTTTGGGCAAACAAGCCAAAAATGCCGCTCAGGTGATCTTCGGATATAAATGAATAATCAATTGGCGAAATGGAAAGTAATACCTGGTTTTGTTTCAGGATAATAACCGGCTTTTCAAACTTGTTGAAGCCATCTTCTTTAATCACGGTGCCGGGAGCATCGGGATGCGTGAAGGGTTTCACCAGCAAGGGTATTTTGGCGTTTTGTAGGGGTTTTATTGTTTTTGGGTGGATAACGCTGGCGCCGTAATAAGTCATCTCGATGGCTTCGGTATAAGATAGTTCATCAAATTTTACCGTGTCGGCGAAATATTTGGGGTCGGCATTCAGGATACCGGGAACATCTTTCCAGGTTGTAACCGATTCAGCACCCAAACAGGAGGCAAATATAGATGCAGTATAATCAGATCCTTCGCGCCCCAAAGTAGTAGTAAAGTTTTCAGATGTGCCACCCAAAAAACCCTGGGTTACCACAACGCCCTTTTGCAGCATGGCAGGGATATCCTTGCTGATGCTTGCCCGCGTTTTATCCCATTGTACAATGCCCTCGCGGTAGCTGTTATCGGTGTGGATATAGCCGCGCACATCAAGCCATTGGCTTTTTATACCGGCTTTGTTAAGGTAAGCAGATACAATGCGGGTTGATACCAATTCGCCAATAGATACCACCTGGTCGTAAATAAAATCGTAGCTATCGTGCGGCTCATCTTCAATGGCCCAGTCAATTTCCACAAAAGTATTGGCAACATCATCAAAAACAGGATCGTTGGCATCAAACAACTCATGCAAAATATCAAAGTGATATTGTTTGATGCTGTCGAAGATGCTATGCATATCCTCGGTTTGATCTACATAAGCCTTGGTGAGCTTCTCCAGCGCGTTGGTGGTTTTGCCCATGGCCGATACCACGATGAGTAATTGTTGGCCATCGTATTGCTTTACAACACTGGCTAAATTGATAATACCATCGGCATCCTTAACTGATGCCCCTCCGAATTTAAATACAAGCATTTATTTAATGAATTTACCCACAACCGAATTTGGCCGGAGCAATGTTTTAATTTGTGAATAGGGGATAAATAACTCGGTTATCCCGGCAGCATAAGGCTTAATTTCATATTGGTTATAGATGAATTTGAGCCCTATGGGTGTAACCGAAAAATTATCGTTCAGCGCGAATCTATTGTCCTTAAAAAAATAGTCGCGGGCCAGGGATGCTGTATCACTTAGCTTTTCCTCCTTACGGAAAATCCCCTCGGCAATGGCCTTTAGTTTATCGGCATAACCGTCAATAAAAAGATCATTTAAGGTGATGCTTTTGTTGGCTTTGGTATTCCAGTTGATAAAATATGTTCCCGATGATCCGTGTGCGCCGCCCTGGTAGGTATAACCACCAACTTCGAGGGTGGTTATGCTGGAATCCTGCATTAGTACTTTGGCATAGGCGCTTACCGTCCACTTAGGATGCTTTTTTAAATAATCTGCATAAGCCAGTAAAAATTTGGATGCGTTGTGCAGGTATTTAATATCGGCATTGCCATTGGTAAAAATGCCCGATAACTTCTGCATAACCGAATCATTAAGCCTTGGTTGCCCTTCAAAAACCACATATCTTGCTTTTACAACGGTGTCCTTATGATTTACTGGCTGTCCTGGGAGCGTGGCCGGAAACGTAGTAAGGCCGTCCGTTGAATAACGAAGTGTATCTTTAAAAACCACCTTATCTTCTTTGGGTTTAACACTCCATTGGCAGGATGCAAACGCAAATCCGGCTAAAATAAAACAAAGCCTGCTGACGGTTTTCATGTTAGATGTTGTTTTAGTAGTTATAGCTTAATACACCAATAGCTTGTTTGGTTTTACAAGGGTATTGTTTTTGAACGCTGGTCACGACTCACCCCGGCTACGCTACGCTGGCCGACCCTCTCTCCGGCTTACGCCGCATAGAGGGTGAACTCCAATTTTTATTTTTTTATCGCCCCTCTATGCGACGCAGTCGGAGAGAGGGGCAGACGGGCGCAGCCTCGTCGGGGTGAGTTGTCGCCGTCATGCAGTAATGCCTTAATACCTCTCCAACTGCTCTTTCGATAACGACACATTAAGCCACCCCGCCTCAATATTAGCCTCGTATTTTTTGTAAAAGTTAATAGCCGGTTCGTTCCAGTCAAGCACTTGCCAAACCATGCCGCTAAAGCCAAGTTCTTTGGCTTCTACAATTAACCTTTCAATCAAAAGCTTGCCAATTTTTTGGCCTCGATAGGCCTCGGTAACAATTAAATCTTCCAGGTACAAGCGGCAGCCTTTCCAGGTTGAGTAGCGGATATAATAAAGCGCGAAACCCACTATCAGTCCGTCAACTTCGGCCACGTAAGCCTTCCAAACAGGTTTGGCGCCAAAACCGGCATCAATAAATTCATCTAAAGTAACGGTTACTTCCTCCGGCGCCCGTTCAAACAGCGCCAGCTCATGCACCAGTTCCAACAGCCGCGGGCAATCGTCAATGGTGGCAACACGCAGGGTAGCCGAAGCCCCCCCCGCCCCCTGAAGGGGGAGCTTTTGATTAATATTGTTTGTTATTTGTTCGTTTTCCAATTCTATAAATCCTTTAATTCTTCTAATTCTGATTCAGACAACATAATCAACCTAATCCAACTTAATTAACCTAATCAACCACTCACCAACTAATTATTCTTCCAATGCTTCACCACCCTGGTGCCAAAAATAGTGCTGCCCAGGCGTACCATGTTGCTGCCTTGCTCAATGGCTATTTTATAGTCGGCCGACATGCCCATCGATAAAATGTTAAAACTATCATCTTTTCTGAAATAGCTCACTTTTATTCCGTCAAAAAAGGTCTTCAGTTCGTAATATTCCTCTTTTACCTGCTTTTCGTTATCGGTATTGGTGGCTATGCCCATTAACCCGCGGATGCGAACGTTTTTACAAGCTGCAAATTCATCAGATCGCAATAGCTCTATCGCCTCATCAAAACCCAGCCCAAATTTAGTTTCCTCGTCGGCAATATAAATTTGCAGCAGGCAGTCAATTACCCTGTCGGCTTTTTGGGCATGCTTGTTTATTTCCTGTAGCAGCTTTACGCTATCAACAGATTGTATCATGCTTACAAAAGATGCTATGTATTTTACCTTATTGGTTTGCAGGTGGCCAATCAGGTGCCATTCAATATCCTTGGGCAATTGCTCGTATTTTTCAACCAGTTCCTGTACCTGGTTTTCGCCAAATAAACGCTGCCCGGCATCATATGCTTCCTGCAATACGGCAGCGGGTTTTGTTTTTGATACGGCTAACAATATTACCTTGTCGGCCTCCGTTTCTTTTTTTAAGCTTTTGATATTATCTGCAATGCTCATTTATCCGTAAATTTGCTTAATTAATCAGCCGCTAAATTACAGAATGTATAAATACTTGACCTTGTTTTTTTCAGTAACACTTTTTTTGTGCGGTTGCAAAAGCGATAGTGTCCCCTCAAAATTTATCCAGCCCAAACAAATGACTGGCTTATTGATACAGATACACCTCATAGACGGTTCGTTATATAACGGTTTGCAGGGGGGCGATAGCCTGTACAAATATGGCATGGGCAAATATTTAGCAGCCTTTAAAAAATTCAATACCGACTCGGCCCAGTTCAGGAAAAGCATGCAGTACTACGCCAGCGAACCCGATAAGCTGTTTAAAATATATGACTCTGTTGAGGTTAGGATAAAAACCATGTCGGATTCTGTTAACCTGGCTCAAAACAAACAGCGAATGTCTAATCAAAAAGCCGATTCGTTGAAGGCCGATTCGGTAAGAAAAGCGATGCTTAGACCGAAAACTGCTGCCCAAAAAGCCGATTCGGTTAAGCAGGCAAAAATCAGGGAAAGCGTGATGGCGCGGAAGGCCGATTCGCTAAAGAACGATTTAGCTAAACAAGCAAAAATCAAAAGAGCGATGAATTCAAAAATCGACTCGGCAAAAAAATTAAAACATAGAAAAAAACTTAATGCTGTACCCATTAAATAGTGTAGATAAGCTTGGGTTTACCGAAGTAAAGGAATTAATAAAAGCTCATTGCCTGAGCGAGATGGGCCAGCAAATGGTTGATAAGATACAGGTGATGAGCAATTACGACCAGATTGCCAAGTTTTTAAGCCAGGCCAACGAGTTCAAAAACATCCTGGTAAACGACGCCGCACTACCCATTCATCATTTTTTTGATATTAAATCCCTGGCCAATAAAGCCCGCATAGAAGGTGTTTTTTTGAGCGAGGAAGAATTTTACCAGGTGCAGGCCTCCCTGCAAACCGTATTTGCCGTTATCGCTTACTTTAGCGAACGGGAAGGCCTTTACCCCAACCTGGAGGCCCTTTTTGAGCACCTACCTATTGAGAAAGCCATCCTGAAAAAGATTGACGCGGTTATTGACCCTAAAGGAAAAATACGCCCTAATGCATCGCGCGAGTTACAGGAAATAACATCGGGCATAGCCAAAGCCGAGCAGGAAGCCCGCAAAAAGATTGACCAGATATTTAAAAATGCGTCATCAAGCGGCTGGACGGCCGATGGATCGCTCACGGTACGCGATGGCAGGCTGTGTATCCCGCTGCTGGCCGAAAACAAGCGTAAGCTAAAAGGTTTTATCCACGACGAATCGGCCTCGGGCCAAACTGTTTATATGGAACCCGAAGAGGTGTTTACCCTCAACAACCGGGTACGCGACCTGGAATTTGAGCGTCGCCGCGAGATTGTAAAGATATTGACAGCGTTAACAACCGAGTTAAGGCCTTATGCGCCGCTTTTACTATCATACCACAGCCTGTTAACCAAGCTTGATTTTGTACGCGCCAAGGCCCTGTTTGCCATTGATATTGAAGGCGAAATGCCCCAGGTGGTGAACGAGCCGAAACTAAAATTATTTAATGCCCGTCACCCGCTGCTGTTCCTGAATTTTAAAAAGGAGCAAAAAACGGTGGTGCCTTTAAACATACAGATTGATGAAGGTACACGCATTATTGTAGTATCGGGCCCTAATGCGGGCGGTAAATCTGTTTGTATGAAAACGGTTGGACTGCTGCAAATGATGGTTCAGGCGGGCTTGCTGATACCGGCTGCCGAAGCCAGTGTAATAGGTGTGTTTAAGCAGATGTTTGTTGATATAGGTGATGATCAATCCATCGAGAGCGATTTGAGTACTTATAGCGCCCACCTATCCAAAATGAAAAATTTTGTGGAGCAGGCCAATGGTAAAACCCTGATACTGATTGATGAGTTTGGTACCGGTACCGATCCGCAATTTGGCGGGCCCATTGCCGAGGCCGTGCTGGAATCGTTGAACCATAAAAAGGTGAGGGGGATGGTAACCACGCACTACAGCAACCTCAAGATCTTCGCCAGCAATACCGAAGGGATAGAGAATGCATCGATGCTATTTAATAACGTAGAGATGAAGCCGCTTTACAGGCTGGAAGTTGGTAAACCCGGCAGCTCGTATGCTTTTGAGATAGCTCAAAAAATAGGCCTGCCGCCAAACGTACTTAACCTGGCACGAAATAAAATAAGCGAAGGCCAGAAAAAGGTAGATACCCTGCTGGTTGACCTGGAGCGCGAAAAACGCGAGATATTTGAAACCAAACAAAAACTGGACAAGCAGCAGCGCAAGGTGAACGAGTTGCAGGCCGAGAACGAAAAGCTGAAAAGCTACCTGGACGAAAATAAAAAAGTACTGATACGCGAGGCTAAAGACCAGGCCAAAAATATTATCCTGAACGCCAATAAGCTGGTGGAAAACACCATATCTGAAATTAAAAGCAGCAACGCCGATAAGGAGAAAACCCGCACCCTGCGCGAAAACCTGAACATTGAACTTAAAAAGAACACGGTAAAATCTGAACCGGCAAAACCAACCGCAACAGCGGCCGCTGACCAAGAACTGAAACCCGGCGATTGGGTAAAATTAACCGATTCTGAAACTACCGGGCAGGTGATAGAGATCATTCGCGATAACGTGGTAATCGCCATTGGCGATTTACGCACGGTGGCTAAAAAGAAAAAGGTGGAGCGGGTGAGCAAATCGTCGGTGCCTAAAGAGGTAAGGCGTACCATGAACTCACATACCAGCGATTTTGCTAATTTTAGTCCGGAGATTGACGTACGCGGCCAGCGCACCGAAGATGCGCTGCACAATATCGAAAAACTGTTTGACCGCGCCCTGATGATGGGTTTTGGTAACCTGAAAATCATCCACGGCAAAGGCGATGGCATTTTACGCAAAATGATACGCCAATACCTCAAAAAATACGACCAGGTTGACAGATTGGAAGATGAGCACGCCGATAGGGGTGGCGATGGGATAACTTATGTATATTTGAAATAAAAGTCATTATTGATTTAGAATGAGATATTGGTTTGTCTTTTTTCTTTTAATAAATTTATCAGCAAAAGCACAAAGTGTCATTAAGCCTGATATTTTAAGGAGTGACACCACGTTTAGTATCCAGGGTGAAAATTATTCTGGTTACGTATTACCTGCTAAAAGTAAGGTTGATATAGATGCAGAACAAAAGGGAAGATTTACCCCTACGATTGATGATATTAAAGAGGCAGAACTGGCTTTAACTCACATTTCCAAACATCCACAAATAATAGATGGAAAAAAAATGTATGGACGAAAAGTTTTAGCAGATGTTACGCCTGGCTTTGGTAATTACAAAAGGCAGTATGTGGGCTATATAAATGTTGAAAATCAGAAAGTATTGCTTATTAATATTTTGAATTTCAAGAATCGGACTGAAGCCAAGGAATATTTCAAAAATTAGGAACATCATTTTATTATGGGTTTTGATGGCTTTTATGAATATAACTACACAGATTTTAGGTTTAATTTATCAACAAAAAAGATGGAGGATAATTAAACTGGTGAGTGCCACGCTGTAAAAATTCATCATCCCGGTTTAAGGAGTAACTTGTGTTTATTTGAAATAAGTTAGTATATTTTCCAAATATTATAAACCAATGGGCCTAAAAACTATCACTCCAATGTTATACACCCGGCAGGTACGGGAAACAGTAGATTATTACATTAGTAACCTGGGCTTTACATGTGTTGGATATGATGAGCGCTGGGGTTGGGCAACGGTTAGCCGCGATGATATCGAAATTATGTTTGCGCTACCCAATGAGCATGAGCCCTTCGGGATGCCCAAGTTTACCGGGTCGTTGTACATCCGTACGGATAAAGTTGATGAGCTGTGGAAGGAACTGAAAGAACAGGCCATTATTTGTTACCCCATTGAAACTTTTGATTTTGGCATGCGCGAATTTGCTATTTACGATTACAACGGGTACCTGTTGCAATTTGGTACTCCGGTTGATTAGTCATTTTGCTGCGCTGTCTTGGCCATTAGTTGGTGGGTGCTTCAAAGGTGCTTGCGAAGGCATTGAAAGGTGTGAGTTTGGTGTTTAAAAGGATGTTGAAGGTGCGCGAACGGTGCATGGCAGGAGGGGTGTTTACCGGTTTGTTTTACGCCGGCAATTTTCATAAATTAGGCCTGTAAACCGGTAAAAAAATGCGTAAATTATACTTTATAATTCTGTTCCTGGTAACTTCAGGGGCCCTATCAACCTGCCAGGCGCAAAGCCTGGTGCTCAAAAGCAAGGATACCCATATCCGCTATACCGGCCGCATTAACATGACCGATGAGGCTGCGGAATTTTACTGGACAGGTTCATCGGCCGTAATTAACTTTAAAGGTACCGGCGTATCGGCTGTGTTACAGGACGAGCGGGGCGAAAACTATTTTACAATTATTGTAGATGGTAAGGTAACCAACACCTTACACCTGGAAAATGCCCAGAAAACATACACCCTTGCCGAAGGCCTTCCCGACGGTAACCATAGCCTTGAACTATTCAAACGCACCGAATGGGATAAGGGTAAAACCACTTTTGTGCAGTTTATATTGGATAAAGGGGCATCTATATTACCGGCGCCACCTGTTAAAAAACGCAAAATTGAATTTTTTGGCAATTCTATCACCTGCGGTTACGCTGTTGAAGATACTACAGGGCAGGATAGAGGGAGTGCCCCTTACGAGAACGGCTATATTAGCTATGCCGCTATAACAGCACGCCATTATGATGCGGCTTATGTGGCAACGGCTAAAAGCGGCATAGGCGTATTGGTAAGCTGGTTCCCGCTCATTATGCCCGAAATGTATAATCGCCTTGACCCAACCGACCCGACAAGCCTTTGGGATTTTACAAAATATACCCCCGATGTGGTGGTAATCAACCTGTTTCAAAACGATTCGTGGATAGTTAAAATGCCTGATAATCCACAATTTAAAGAACGTTTCGGCACAAAGCCACCCGAGGCTGATCAAATCGTCAAAGCCTACCGGGAGATGGTAAAAAATATCCGCAAAAAATATCCTAAAGCCCAAATCCTTTGCATTCTGGGCAGTATGGATGCCACCAAAGACGGTTCGCCATGGCCCGGATATATCGAAAAGGCCGTTGCAAGTTTAAGCGATAAAGGCATTTACACTCACATGATTCCCTACAAGAATACGCCAGGGCACCCAAGCGCTAAGGAACAGCAGGCCATGGCCGATGACTTGATAGCGTTTATGGACAAGAATATTAAGTGGTGACAAATGGGCAAATTTAAAATTTCAGATGTGCAGATAATTTTTGTCTGAACTTGGATTAAGCACATTTATCAGATTTTGATTTGCAAAGCCACATTTCCTGTAAATCATTTAATCAGAAAATACCGAATTCAAAAAAAAATCTGCACATCTAAAATCTGCATATCTGCACATCAATTTTTATTCCCCAACTTTCTGCTGGTCAGGTACCTCATTTGGCCCTGGTATATTGGCTTGGTTGTCTTCGCCTTGACCGTCATCATCGGCGGTTCCTTCCTGGTATTGTTGCTGCGATTCACCGGGTTTTTCGTCTTCCTCGCTACCGGTATTTTCGCCGTTACCCTGGCTACCTGTAGCCGCATTATAATCTGAATACCCTGACTGGTTAGGATCCTTAAAATTATTATTTTCCGGATGCTCTTCAGATGGCTGCGTGCGGCGGAAGTACTCATTGTTATAACCCGCGTTTTGCGACGGATTGGCCGGGTCATCACCCGATGGGGTCAGGTTATTTTCGCCAAAACTTTGCCCGCCCATGCCTTGCCCTTCCATACCGGGGGCATCCTGTTTTTTCATGTCGTCTTTCGATGTTGGGTAGCCATGCTGCAGGTTTTCTTCGGTCAGGTTATCATCGTCGTCTACCCGATATGCATTAGGCTTATTTTGCGTTTGTTCGTTTGCTAAGTCATTACTTTCGCCAAACCCGTTATCTTTTAATTCCATAGGTTTTATGTGTTGATGTATAATTACAATGTTCTAATTTTCTAATTGTTTTATTTGTTTAATTATTATGAATAATTAAAAATCAAAAGTTAAAAATTGAGATTTAAGACTGCTTCAGTATGGTGGCCCGAATAATTTATCGTTGGTGACTGCCGATTGAAAAAATCTTGATTCCTGGCTCTTGATTCTTGACTCTTATCAGTAGTTTTGAAATAACCAATTATAAAACATGAACAAAGTAGTAAGTGATGCCGATGAGGCCATTCGCGACATCCGGGACGGTATGACCCTGATGCTTGGTGGTTTTGGTTTATGCGGATTGCCCGAAAAATGTATAGCCGCACTGGTAAAAAAAGGAGTAAAGCAGCTTACCTGTATCAGCAATAATGCCGGCGTTGATGACTTTGGCATCGGACTGATGCTGCAAAAACGCCAGGTAAAAAAAATGATTTCCTCGTACGTTGGCGAAAACGCTGAATTTGAACGCCAGCTGTTAAGCGGCGAACTGGAGGTGGAGCTAATCCCTCAGGGTACCCTGGCAACACGGTGTATGGCCGCGGGCTACGGCATGCCAGCTATTTTTACCCCGGCGGGCGTTGGTACCGAGGTAGCGATAGGCAAAGAAGTCCGCAATTTTAATGGTAAAGATTACCTGATGGAAATGGCCTTTGATGCCGATTTTGCCATTGTAAAAGCCTGGAAAGGCGATACCATGGGTAACCTTATTTATAAAGCAACTGCCCGGAATTTTAACCCTATTATGGCCATGGCGGGCAAGATAACCATTGCAGAGGTAGAGGAGCTTGTTGAACCTGGTGACTTGGATCCTGATCACATTCATACGCCGGGAATTTATGTACACAGGATTTTCCAGGGTAAAGACTACGAAAAACGGATTGAACATAGGACGGTAAAGACAATTTGAGAATTTGAAGATTTGAAAATGTATGAATAATTTGAAGATTTGAAAATGGTTAAAAATGGATAAGAATGATTAAATGAGAGACGATAAAGAAAACCTGATTGTTAAATTGACTTTTGAGTTCGCGCTTGATATTATTGAGTTTTCGGAGGAGTTGGAAGCTAATAGGAAATTCGCTATTGCGAAACAAATCATCAGATCCGGTACATCAATTGGGGCAAATGTGCGTGAAGCTCAAAATGCGGAAAGTAAAAATGATTTTATACATAAGTTTAAAATAGCTGTTAAGGAGGCCGACGAGACTGAGTATTTCCTATTGCTTTGCCAGTTTTCTAAGGGTTATCCGTTTAGTATGTCATTGAATGAGAAGTTGAAGGTGATCAATAAAATATTATCAAAAATTATAGCGAGTGCAAAAAGTGGATAGTATGAAAATTAAATCCATCTTCAAATTTTCAAATCCTCAAATTTTCAAATTAATTTTATGTTAGATAAAAACGGCATCGCTAAACGCATCGCCAAAGAAATAAAAGATGGTTACTATGTTAACCTTGGTATAGGTATACCCACGTTGGTGGCCAATTACATCCCTGAAACGATGGATGTGGTTTTGCAATCGGAGAACGGATTGTTGGGGATGGGGCCATTTCCGTTTGAGGGAGAAGAAGACCCGGATGTAATTAACGCGGGTAAGCAAACTATTACCATGCTGCCTGGTTCGTCAATATTCGATTCGGCTATGAGTTTTGGGATGATCAGGGCCAGGAAGGTTAACCTGACTATACTGGGCGCCATGGAAGTATCCGAGAACGGGGATATAGCCAACTGGAAAATTCCCGGCAAAATGGTGAAGGGTATGGGTGGTGCTATGGACCTGGTGGCATCGGCAGAAAATATCATTGTAGCCATGCAGCACGTAAACAAAGCGGGCGAATCGAAGTTATTACCTAAGTGCACCTTGCCTTTAACCGGCGTGCACTGTGTAAAAAAGATAGTAACCGAGTTTGGCGTATTTGACGTTTTGCCGCAGGGCGGCTTTAAATTGCTGGAGCGGGCACCCGGCGTAACTGTAGAAGAGATAATAAAAGCGACCGCCGGGGAGTTAATTATAGAAGGAGAGGTGCCGGAGATAGTGCTCTAAAAAAAAATACCTTAATGAGGTATGGCATTAATAGAAAATTATTTGCATCTTACAGATAAGTTATTGCGTATAAATGACAATATTAAATTAAGTTATGATAGATTATCCAGAACTGATACTAATATTCATTTTGTTATCCATTACAATGCCCGTTTATCTGTTGCCATCTATAATGGCCAGGGAGAAAAATAACTTTACATCAGTATTATTGCTTAATGTACTTTTAGGCTGGACGGTGATAGCCTGGATAATTTCGTTAGTGTGGGCGCTCCGCACTGATAAAGACCCGCTGCGATCATACAAACTCAATACCCACAACTGCTGCCCTAAAATAGAAGCTGAACTTACAAAATTGAGAAACCTGTTCAGGGCCGGCGTAATTACCAAAACCGATTACCACAACGAAACCAGGAAAATTATAGGAAACTAAATAATTTGAAAATTTGATAATTTGAAGATTTGAAAATGCCTGAAATAATTATTAATTATTTTCAAATTCTCAAATGGCGAAGCCTCAACGAAGTTAATCTTCAAATTCTCAAATTAAAACAATTTTGTTCTTAAATCAGTTGATATTTCTTCTGTTACTGCGATGATATCGTCCGCAACGTGTGTGTTGTTGGTTATCACCTTATCGCATTCATCTTTGTAAGGTAACAGGAACTCTTTATAAGCTGGAACCACGTGGTTTACCCATTTATACATCACATCATCGTGCGAGTAGCCACGTTCCAGCAAATCGCGTTTAAGGCGGCGCTGCAGGGCTATGTCGTCTTCGGCCTCTATGAAAATTTTCATATCCAGCATGCCGGCAATCTCCTTAAAATGCAGTATAAATAATCCCTCTACTATCAGGATTGGGGCAGGCTTTATTTCCAGTACTTTTGGGATGGCATCGGGGTTGTTGAAGGTATACTCATGCTTAATAACCGGTTCTTTATTTAAAAGCTTGCCAATATCATCATGAAAATGCCGGTCATCTATAGTCGAGGGTAAATCAAAGTTGTATAGCTTATTCTCCTCCTTGGTCATATTGTGCGCCACGGGGATGTAGTAATCGTCTTGCGATACCAGGGATACTTCATCGGCAGTAAAATGCTCCAGGAAACATTTCAAAAAAAAAGTTTTGCCAGATCCGCTTCCACCGGCAATTCCAATAATATAAGGTTTATTCATTCGGGCTTCCGTAGCTGATATTTACGTTAATGCGTTTATCTAATGCGCCTAAAGCATCGGCAGTGTTTTTGGTCATTACAATGAGCACATTTTTGGTAGCCTCGCTATCAGTAAAACGACCCACTACTTTAGCATAAGTAGTATGATTATTCATTGGGTTGGTGATTTTTATAACCGTGCCTATTGGTGCGGTGCGGTGTAACACCAATTCTTTTTTAGGGTCAAGGCTGGTATCATCTATCCAGGTGGCTACCCCTTTTTCATTTTTTTCATATAAGCCAAAGCGGTTGGCTTTAAATTTTGCATCGGCGCTGTCAATGGGCATGTTTGCCGAATCGGTTTTCAATACATCCTGCTTGGCAACCGTCCGTTCTTCTGGCGGCATACCGGTACGAACTTTGATGATCTGGTCGGCTTTTAGATCATCAGAGCTTAAGTTGTTTAAATTTCTGATATCCTCAACTGAAGTATTGAACCTTTTTGCGATAGAGTAAATCGTTTCGCCGGCCGATACCTTGTACTGTTGTACATTATCCATATTTACAGCTGCGGCTGGCTGCGTTGTTGTTGGTGCAGGTGTAGCTGGCTTTGGCGCTGCTGCAACCGGTTGCTGTACTACTGGCGCGGTTTGTGGCTGTGCAACCGGTTGTTGAACTACAGTTGGCGTTTTGGTAACAGGGGGCTGAACCTGGGGCTTTTGCTGTATTACAGCCGGTTGTACCGCAGGTTTTGTAGGCTGCACAGTGGTTGCCGTTTGTGTTTCATCAAATGGCAGGTCGGTAGGTACTTTAATAGTACCGCCAATTTTAAGCGGAGCGTTGTTGTTAAACTGGATAATGGCTTTTGGGCTTACTTTATAGCGCCTGCCTATGGAGTAGTAATTGTCTTTAGGATCTAATTTGTGGAGGATGATTTTTTTACCGTTCTGGTTTTCAACACCGATAGAATCTTTAGCAGTGCTTGCAAAAACGGAGACAGAAATGGTTAGTACGGGAGCGATCAATAAAAGGACCTTTAATTTCATAATATGTTATAATACAGTATTTTGTAAATTTAAAACTATTAACACCGACCTGTTTTTAAGGTAGATCAGTTTATTATCATGTACTACAAACGCCTCGGGCTGCAATTTTTGTATATCGCTTTGCAACAAATCGTGATAAACAGTACCACCTTCATCGTCAAAAATATAAAGGTGCTGTTTAAGTTGCCCGTCCAAAAACGTGTGCAAAGATACAATTCTAAAATTATTGTGCTCAAGGTAATCCACGGTATTTCCGTAGGCATCAACACCAGGGGGCAAACTTTTAAATGCTTGCGCCGGTAACACCCGCGGGCTTAAAATATGGTTGTTTAAGCCCACATCAATAACAGGCTGATAGGTTCTTACTATTCCCCCGGTTTTGATATCGGCCAGAACGAGCTTTGGGGGCTGTATTTGAGTATTGTAAACCACCGGGCCATTTACCGACAGGTAATCAAATGCCAGGGTGTAATTGCTCCATAAGGTTTTTCCGGACAGCCCGTCAATAGCTGTTAATCCCTTGTGTGCCGGGCCTTTTTCTGATTGATAATTATGCAGAACAAGTACTCCGTCAAACGCGGTCTCGATACCGGTAAGCCATCGCTCGGGAGTAGCAAGACCTTCAAAGTTTACGATGCCGCTATCCAGGTTGATTGATGTAAATGAAACCAATTTATCCCCGCTATTGCGTACTTCCAGAAATATAATATTACCTGGCCCGTCAATCTCGATACGCCACACGGGCCATTTACACTGATGTTGGATGAATGGTAGCAACTTTGTCATAAAGTGTGTAAATATGCTTAATATCTTCAAAACAGTGTTAATTTTACCAAGCATTGCCGCTGCGGCGGTATTAAAAGCACTAAATCACTACTACTATGAATGCTGAACAAATTAGCTTAGAAGAAACAAAAGTAAAGCCGGTTGTCGACCATTTGAACGATCTTTTGGCAAACTACCACATCCATTACCAAAAACTACGCGGATGCCATTGGAATGTAAAAGGGCCAAGTTTTTTTACATTGCACCTTAAATTTGAGGAGTTGTATACCGCTGCTTTATTAACCATTGATGAACTGGCCGAAAGGATCCTGTCGTTAGGGAAACCACCGTATAGTACGTTTAAAGACTATATCGAAACCGCCCAAATTAAAGAAATCCAAACCATTGGTTTAAAGGATACCCTAATGGTAAAGGCCATTATTGACGACCTTGCCGCCCTGATAGCCAAGGAAAGGGAGATCCTGGATATTACAGCGGAAGCCGGCGATGACGGTACCAACGATATGGTGAACCGCTTTATGCAGTTTAATGAAAAAAATACCTGGATGCTGCGTTCATTTGTGAACGAAGATTAAGGCGTTAATAAAATAGAAGCAAGAATTAAGAGTCAAGAATTAAGAGGGCCGCTTGCATTTGTAAGTGGCTTTTTTATGAAAATTTTTGCTGATAAAATATAGCGAAATTTATGCAAGTATCTTATTATCTATTACCTTTAAAGCCATTAAACTAATTTATAAAGTAATTAAACATACGTTGATTTAGCTTTGATGATAAGAATGAGTGATGTGTTAATTATAAGTAATTTATCCAAGTGGATATTTCAGATATATCAATGCCAACGGAATTAAAAGAAAAGGTATCTCAATTAAAGCGGTTTTGAATTCACGTACGTAAAAAAACATCACCATCAGGAAAAATATCAGGGCGGCGTTTAAAATGTTACCTGCTACAAAAGTTTGCGGCATAAGGATAAGTATTCCGCTTAGCAGTGTCAAAAGCGATATTACTTTTAATGTAGTGGGGCTTAAATTTAATTTGCCAAACAATTCTGCTTCGGGGCCAGTGGCGCCAGGTTTCATGGTTAATCCCTGCCAGCCGTGTTTTATGCTCATAAAGGCTGCAAATAAAACAAGGGCGCTGCTAATTAATTTGAGAGTCATGATGTTGGTTTGTTATAGCGCTAAGCTACGTGCCATTGTCCATAACATGTTTGCAATCATCAATCAGCTATTTATCAATTTCAAACAATTTTTGCCCGTATCTCAATTGGCGATAATGATGTTTGTTTTTTAAAGAAGTTTGAAAAGTGCGATAGCTGTTCAAATCCCAGGCTGTAGGCAATTTCTGATATGTTCCAATCGGTTTGTTTGAGCAGGATTTTGGCTTCCTGGATAAGCCGGTTGGTAATATGCTCGGTTGTGGTTTTGCCGGTATTTTCTTTTAAAACTTTATTAAGATGGTTACTGTGCACGGCCAGGCGGTCGGCATAATCGCGCGCAGTTCGCAAAGTTATTTTTTGCTGAGGCGACGCTATCGGGAATTGCCTTTCCAACAATTCGATAAACAGGGATGATACCCTGGCGGATGCATTATGCGCACTGTTGTAGGTGGTTAGGGGCTCCAGCTTTTGGCCGTAATGAATTACCTCCATTACATAATTGCGGATAAGATCATACTTAAACAAATAATTAGAGCTTATTTCCTGCTGCATTTTTTTAAACATCAGCTCCAGTTCGTTTGCCTGCGCATCGGTAACCTGGAAAACCGGGTAGCCACCCGGGCGAAAGATGGGTAATTCATCTAACACGGCACCGCTTTTTGATTGTATTAAAAAATCGCCGGTAAAAATACAGAAATATCCGGCCTGGTCCGTATCCTGCGGTACCCAGTTATAGGGTATTTTAGGAGTAGCAAAAAGCAAAGCATTTTTTTCGATGTGGATCACCTTATCTGCATACTCCGCAATGTTTTTCCCCCTCACCAGGCTTATTTTGTAGTAAGCCCTGCGGTTGTAGGGCATATGCCCGGGGTTGTCTTTAAAACGAGGAATGAGTTCTTCCAGGTTGAATATATTGAAATGTCCTATTTCTTTATTGATGCCGGCCGGTAACAGCGACTCTGTATCGTTTTTACCTACCTGTTTATAAAATTCGTCGATAGTGATGGCTTGCATAGCTGGTTGTTAAATACTAAGATAAAAGTATAAATCATCTATCAATTAAACTGATCGTGATTTGAATATGATAAATGGATGATGCTTTCTTACTCAATCTGTATTTCAAGTACTACGATTTTAAAACGCACGGTATTTGAATATAGTAAGCAATGCCTTTACACCATTTTAGTTGCAATTCGTGAAAATAATACAAGAAGTAATTGCTGTTCACCGCATGCCATAACTATCTAAACCGCTCGAATGATTGCCAGTATTTGTCTTTATAAACATCATATGTTATATCAACCTGGCCGGAATACTTTTGTACAATACTATAAGCTACAATGGATGGTTTTCTGAAATCTTTGCAGGCAAAATATATATCCCGGATGTTTTCTGCAGTTTGGCGGCCAATGTTCAGGTAACCGTCGAAGTCTTTCAATTCATGAAGTATATCCTTTTCAATATCATCCAACAGTTGATAGGTTTTGTTGTCGGGCATGCCGTTATTGGCTGTACCGCCATATTTAATTTCAACACTCATAATCCAGGGGTGCGATGCTTTGCTGTCCCAGTTAAGTAAATCGGTGTTAATGATAGCCACCACGGGATTGCCGCTGTTCAGGGTTGCTTCAAGCCCCGAATAAGTGTCATTTTCTGTGTTGTGCCTTACGCCTTCGTACTTTTCAATAAATTCTTTTTCGCGCCATTTTAAAAAATCTTTTAGTTTCGCTATTGGTACTAATTCTTTTTCTGCCTCGCTTTTACCTATAACATTCACGTTATCTATGGTTGTAGCAAAATTTAGTTCGCCAATGAAATTGTCAAGGAAAATGTATATCCCATTGATGATGGTGTCTTTATTTTTTTGGGTAAGGTCGTCATGTAAAACGGTGATGTCTATTTCATCAGGGAACTCATTCGAATTGTTTGCATAAAAATGGATGTTTTCATCTGCAAATTTATAGCCGCCCATTTTGATATATACGTTTGTAATGTCTAAAGCAGGTTTCAGTGCGGTAAACTTCCAACCATTTATTTGGGGGGCGGCTTTAACAAGTTCTTCTACAAAGGGAATGTTTTTGACAGCGCCATCGGCAGTCAAAACAAGTTCGACGGTATGCTCATCAAATATGCCGGTTAAAAAATAAAATCCATCTTTTAGCTCGTTAAGCTTTGGCGAAAGTTTGTCGAAAAAATCTTTGTGGATATCCCTCTTTTCTTTTACTACTTTGAAAAAAGCCTTTTCATTTTTTTGAAACCAAGTCCAAAAATCCGCGTACGACCTAACAGGTTGTTCGCCACCTTTAAATATATTCTTTAGAAAATTCATGGGCTATAGTTTTTTTAATGATAGGGCAGAATTATTGTGCTAAAGGACGCTTATTGTTGCCCCAAATATAAAAACACAGTTAATTATATTAAATATTTCTACCTGTAATTCACACCCCACAAATGTCGCATTTAGCCATATTCCGTTTTAAAATATTCTGCTAATTTTATAAACAGCAAATCAATAAAAAAATAAAATGGAAACAGCAGCTAAAACAACTATCACCGTGGAAGCCACCATAAACGCGCCTATAGAAAAAGTTTGGGAGTCATGGACTAAACCGGAGCATATTACCCAATGGTGCCATGCATCAGACGATTGGCATGCGCCTTATGCCGATAACGACGCGCAAACAGGCGGCAAGTTTAAAACAACCATGGCTGCAAAAGATGGAAGTTTTAGTTTTGATTTTGAAGGTGTTTACAGTAACGTAGCGCAATATAGCCTGATAGAATATGGGCTTGGTGATGGCCGGAAAGTAAGAATTGAGTTTGTTGGCGATGGCGACACCACTAAGGTAACGGAAACATTTGACCCCGAAACGCAAAATCCTATTGAAATGCAAAGGGGAGGCTGGCAGGCTATCCTGGATAATTTCAAAAAATATACTGAAACCAGTCTTTAACTATTTTTGCTAAATAAAGCCATTGGTCTTATATTTGCATATTAAGCAGGCGTAATCTGCGCTTGATTGATATTTTCCTATGGTGTAATGGTAGCACTTCTGATTCTGGTTCAGACAATCGTGGTTCGAGTCCATGTGGGAAAACCTTGAGCGGACAGAGACGGATTTTCGTCTCTGTCCGCTTTTTTTTGATACCATTGTTATAGCAAGGAAGTATTTTATTGGGCGCAGCAATTTCCTGATCTTCCCTCCATATTCGCTTTAAGACCCGCCTCAACAACCACTGCTTGTTCGAATTGTAAAAGCAGATTAGTAATAAGCTATTATAGTTTACTTCTGCTTTGTTTTTCTCAACTAAATTTAGCGTAACCAATTGTATGCATTTCCCCCCTGTAAATGCGCGTACCAAAACCTCATTAAAGAATGTTAAATATTAATATTAAAGATCTATTAATAAAAATTGCGCGTGACAGTGATCTGGCATCTTTTAAAAAGATCTACTTTTTATACTACGAAAGGTTGTTGAAGTTAGCCTGCTCCTACGTGAAGGTAACGGAGGTAGGCGAGGAGATTGTGGACGACGTTTTTGTGAAAATATGGGCTAACCGGGCCGGGCTAACAGAAGTGAACAATTTGACGGTTTATTTATATGTAGCGGTAAAAAACAGGGCCATCAATCATAATTTGTCAAATCGGATAACTTGTGTTGATATAGAATCGGTTAGTTTTGAGCTTAAAGATGCCAATGGTTCTGTTGAGGATGTAATCATCACCGATGAACTCGCAAAAATCATCAATTATACCATACAGCGGCTACCCGATGAATGCAAAGTAGTATTTAAATTAGTTAAGGAAGACGGTTTGAAATATCGTAAGGTGGCCGAGATACTAAATATCTCAGTTAAAACCGTTGAGTATCACATGAAAAATGCGCTTAAGGCAATAGCCACGGCAATATCTGCATCGCCTCATCACCATAAAAGAACAATAAAAAAAGCATCCTCAAATTAAATTTTATTTTTCACTGGGGTATTTTCATTTTCTCCTGTCCTTGTTTCTGAAGCAAAAAAATGGATCAGGACACTATTTGGACACTTGTTGGCAAAAAACTTAATAACGAGGCTACTCCCGAAGAGCTTCGTCAACTGCATCATTTGCTCATGCAGCCCTGGGCCGATGTTTATTCCATACAAATATTAGAGGCCATGTGGCGGCAAAATCCCAATAAGCCACCCCGTTTTATTCCGCATAAACTTCAGCAAAAATGGGATAAACTCGAGAGCCGACTCGAAACCGGTAACACAGATTCCGATACATTTCAAAGCCCTGCTAACGAGGCTGTCCCCCGGATTAAAAATACAAAGCGTAGGGTTATTCAGGCACTCGTTGCAGCGGCTTGCCTGGTGTTTGCCCTATTGTCTTTTTTTTATTGGAAAAATTATTCAGGTAACTATAATGTTAAAACCTATCAAGTTGTAGCAGCTGGAAGAAACATTAGCAAGATTGTATTGCCCGATGGCACTAAGGTTTGGCTTAACGCAGGGAGCGAAATTTTTTACAAAACAAATTATGGTAACGGCAACAGGGAAATACGCCTGACCGGCGAGGCTTTCTTTGATGTTGTGAAAGATGCCGAACATCCATTTATTGTAAATACGGCTTCTATGCGTATAAAAGTGCTGGGCACTGCTTTTAATGTCCGGTCGTATGCAAACGACAATGTTTCTGAAACATCACTGATACGGGGGAGAATAGAATTGATTACCACTACGGGGCCAAAACAACGGATTATATTAAAACCCGCCGAGAAATTGACAATCCTTAATCCCAAACACAATCATAACAATAAAGACGAAGCCCTGATTACCTTGAGCACTTTGCGCACCGCAAAAACCGACTCGTTGCCGTCAGAAGCGCAATGGCTGGAAAATAAACTGGTATTTGATAACGAGTATTTTGATGAAGTGGCAAAAAAAATGGAAAGATGGTATGGCGTTTCCATTTCATTTAAAAATGATGGGTTAAAGGAGAAAAAGTTTAGCGGGAAATTCACCACGGAGTCGCTAAGTACAGCGTTGGAGGCACTAAGAGCAACCAGCAATTTTAACTTTTTGATTGAGTACAAAAAGGTGATTATTTACTAACCAATAATGTTAATACCTAAAAATATGCCTATGATAAAATTTGAACCTTAAAACTATTAAACCAAAAAAGCGGAGAATGTTGTCGCATTCCCCGCAATAATTGGTACCGCAACTACGAGTCTTCTTAAACCAATAATTAAAGTAACCTAAATACTAAATTATGAAAAAAAATGCTTGCCGCATAAGTAATGTGCGGTTGCAATGCCTATTAAAAATATTACTCATGACAAAGTGTACCTTAATCCTGATAATTATATCTGCATTTCAGGTTTTTGCAAAAGGCTACGCCCAGGATAAAATTAACGTTAATCTTCATGATGTTTCGGTAAAAAAGGCGATTACCGAAATTGAAAAAAAAAGCAGTTATCGTTTTGTTTACAACGACGATGCCCTGAATGAAAAGAATATTGGCAACATCATCCTTAAAAATGCTTCGATAAGCGAGGCGATGGATGTATTGCTAACCAAAACAGATTTAGAATATAAGCTGGGCAATAACAACCTGGTTATAATTTTTGATAAAACCTTACAGCCGCCGCCCCGGTATATTACCGGGCGTGTAACCGACGATAAAGGAGGCCCGTTGCCTGGCGTAAGTGTAAGGGTAAAGGGGGCGCAAACGGGTGTTGTTACCGATTTAGACGGAAAATTTACCATCAACGCGCCGGATAACGATGCTGTGTTAACGTTCTCATTTATCGGCTTTATATCTACAGAAGTAGCGGTCGGAGATCGTAAAACTATCAATGTTACACTAAAGGAATCGTCTACCGATTTAAACGAGGTAGTGGTAACCGGGTACGGTCAATCGGTGGTAAAACGCGATTTAACCGGGGCAATATCAACCGTAACTGCCAAACAGATAGAAGAACGCCATCCAATAAACCTTATCGATGCTTTACAATCACAGGCATCGGGCGTATTGGTAGTAAATGACTCGGGCGAGCCTGGCGCAACAGGCTCTATTCAAATACGCGGCGGATCTACTTTTTCAAGTGCAGGTAACTCGCCCTTGTTTGTTATTGACGGTATTTTAAGCCAAAGTGCCGATAACGTAAACCCCAATGACATCCAATCAATTGAGGTGCTAAAAGACGCTGCATCCGCCGCTATTTATGGTTCGCAGGCAGCCAATGGTGTCATATTAATTACAACCAAGCGTGGGCAGCCGGGTAAGCCGCTTATTAACGCCCAGTATGCCCGCATTTTTGGCGTAATGGCCCATAAGCTGGAGCAGCCAAACTCAAAAGACCTGCGTGTTGAAAGAAATTTGTACAACGGTAATAGCCCCGATAAACCAACCACCACAAACGACTCATTAAATGTGGTTTTTAACTCAGATAACGATAATCAGAGTGTAATTACGCAGCTGGCCAAAAAAGATATTCTTGATTTTGGCGTGAGCGGCGGCGAAAAAAGCGTACAATATTACTCAAGCATAAGGTACATTAATGATCAGGGGCTGATAGTTAACAGCTATTCAAAAACGTTGCAGGCCCGTTTTAATTTAGATTACCAGGTATCGCCTAAGTTTAAATATAGCAACCGTTTATCTTTTGGTTACAATACCAACAATAACATTAACGAGGGTAATACCATTAACCAGGCATTTCAGCGACCATCGAATTTAGCTTTGTATTATCCCGATGGTACCTTAACCGGCTATATTAGCGGGCGGCGTAACCAGTTGTCAGTTGCATTGCTGGAGGTTAATGTAACCAATACATATACCGGCGATTTGTTTAACCAGGTTGATTATAGCATCACCAAGGACCTGCGCTTAACCAATAACTTCGATTTTGGTTTATCAACGCCCCATAATACCTTCTTTGATCCTAAATTATTAAGCAGTGCCAACCCGTTGGTTAATTCGGGGAGGGAGAGTTTTGCCGTTAACACCAACTGGGCATACCAGGGATTTTTAAATTACAATAAAACATTTGGCCAAAACCATTCCATATCTGCCGTAGCAGGTATAAGTGCCGAAAAAACGCAGAATAACAGCTTTAAAATAGCGGGTACAAATTATGCAAACGAAACTATATATACCTCAAACGTTGCCGGTACTGTAGATTTGACCAATACGGGAACCGACGCCGGATCAACCAGCCGCGAATCATTTTACGCCCGTGCAGGTTACAACTACAAAAGCCGGTACATCATCAGCGCAGTTTATCGCCGGGATGGATCGTCAAAATTTGGTTCATCCAACCAGTTTGGTAATTTTTATGGCTCATCTGCTGCCTGGCGCTTCTCCGACGAATCGTTCATGAGTTGGTCTAAAAAAGTCCTGGGCGATGCTAAGCTGAGAGTGAGCTATGGGCAGGTGGGTAATGATCGTATTCCGGCCAACTCAAACCTGTTGATTTATACCTTCGGGTCTTCTTTTTATAACGCTATTAATGGCGTTGTTTTAAGCAACCAATTTGGCAATACGCAATTAAAATGGGAGAGTAACATTCAGAAAAACATAGGTTTAGATCTGCAATTCTTCAATTCCCGGCTCAATATAACAGCTGATTATTATCAAAAGGTAACTAAAAATTTGCTTTATCAACGTAATATTCCCGTGGAGACGGGTTTTACCAACGTATATGTAAACGTTGGCGATATTGCAAATAAAGGCTGGGAGTTTTCTGTAAACGCAACACCGGTTGCTGCCAAAAACTTTATCTGGAATATTAACGCGAGTTTATCTATCGAGCGCAACAAAATCAGGAGCCTTTACAATCATCAACCATTTTTGGCCACGGCAGGAGGCGCTACCTACCTGGTTCAGGAGGGCGGCAAAATCGGCGATTTTTATGGCTACAAGGGCCTGGGCGTTTACAGGTATGATGCCTCAAACGCTTATGACGGTGATTGGAATAGGTTAACACCGGTTGGCGTATCTGCCGATGGTAAAACTGCCACGGGCTATGAGCTGAACGGTAATACTTATACGGGTACAGTGCACCATATGTACGCTGGCGGAGCTTTATTGCTGGGGGGCGATATGATATTTGACAACGTTAAAAAGGATAGCGTGATTGATGCTAACGACAGGCAGATCATTGGTAATGCCCAGCCATCGTTTTACGGTGCTATCATCAATACGTTTACTTACAAACAATTTAGCTTGTCGTTTACGCTTAACACCACCTGGGGCGGAGAGGCTTATAACAGCCCAAGGCAAACTTTAGATAACCTGGCAACATCGGGCATTGTTGCCGATAATAATACCACTTATAATTCGTGGAAAAACCAGGGGGATATTACCAATATACCTTATATGGGCCGTAAAAATTCAACCGCGAATTTCCCGGGCACGCAAACCAGGTTCCTGGAGAATACGTCGTTTATAAGGCTCAGCTATGCAAAGTTTACCTATAACCTGCCTGCAAATATAGCTTCGCGCATTAAACTCAAAAATATTGGGGCGTATGTGTATGGAGCAAACCTGCTCACCTGGACAAATTATTCCTGGTACGACCCTGAGTTTTCTTCAAGTTCGGCATTAACGCCCGGGAATGACAGTGGCCGGTACCCGCGGAGGCGCGAATATGGTTTTGGAATAAACGTTAATTTTTAATGAATTTAATCATGAAAAAAATATTACACATTACTTTTTTGATGCTTTCTATTGCGTTTTTTAGCTGCCAAAAGCTGTTGGATCAGCCCCCTAAAAGTCAGTTGGCCAGCAGTAAATTCTGGAAAACAGCCGATGATGCCAAGGCCGGTATAGCCGGGATTTATGATGGCATTCAGGATATGTTTAACACCCAGTATATTTATTGGGGTGATGGCCGGAGCGATAATCTTACTTTTCATCCTACCTATAATGATGGCCTGCCCCTGGCACTAAACGTATTAACGCCCACTACCACCGGTGCCGACTGGACGCTGATATATGCTGCTATAAGCCGGGCTAATTTTGCCATAAAATATATTCCTGCGATTGATGGTATCGATCCTGTTTTGTCAAAGGATTTACAGGCGCAGGCCCTGGGAATAAGGGCCTACTGTTATTTCTGGCTGATACGGCTTTGGGGAAATGTGCCAGTTTGGACAGAGCCATATGAAGATTTAAGTACCGACCCGTATAAAAGTGTAACACCGGCAGCTGATATTGTAAAAAACGTTATCCTACCCGATCTGCTTAAAGCCTATGACCTGTCTGACCACACAGCTGCTGTAGTGTGGAATTTGAATTCCGGGGGTATTGCGGCCATGTTAATGGATGTTTATATGTATAATCGTGATTATACCAACGCCTTATTGTGGTGCGATAACCTGTTTAAATTAAACCGTTATAGCCTGGAAGCTACTGCCAACTGGAAAAATAATTTTATCGCGCCAACAAATACTAAAGAGAACATCTGGAGTTTAAACTGGGATTTTACCGTTGATGGAGGTAACAAAACATCGCAGGAGATTGGAGCCGGTGATACCAACAGTGATTTTGCTGTTGACCCGGGATTGTGGACCTATTATACTACAACAACTGCCGATATCAGGGGCCCTCAGAGTGTTGATTTTAAGGTGAGTAATCATGATAAAATATTAAAGTATTATGCACCAAGCCTGGATAAGAACGGTAACCAGATTTATCCAAACTCGCCGCAGGCAAATTTGTATTTTCCATTATACCGGCTGGCCGATATTTACCTTTTACGGGCCGAAGCTTTGAACCGAACAGGCGACCTGGCCAACGCGTTGGTTTATCTGAATAAAGTGCATACCCGGGCAGGCCTGCCTGCGTACCAGGCAAGCGATTTTGCCAGTGCTGATGCCATGCTTTACGGCAGCCCGGTAAATGCCAACGGTATCCTGCGCGAAAGGCAGTTGGAATTTTTCTGCGAGGCGAAGCGCTGGTTTGATTTGCAGAGAAACGACATCATCATCAGCACTATGGACCCGGTAATCAGGAACAGACAGTTGGCCAAGGGATTCCCTTCTACCGGTTTTGGCGATCCGAGAAAGGTATTGTGGCCAATCAATCAAAACGTATTAAACGCTAATACTAAGCTAACTCAGAATCCACCTTATTAATCATGGCATTTTAAAACAATATCAAATGAAAAAGATAAAACAAGCATCCATATGGTTAGTTTTTGCAGGCTTATTAATAAGCATGGCGGGCTGTAATGTGGCCGGATTAAAGTTGCAGGAAAATGCCGATTATCACCCTTATGTGCTCGATCCGCATATTGATAAAACCACCTGGCAATACATTAAGGACCGCAGCTACAATTTTGCCGGTAAGGACACCATTTTTAAACTGATGCGGCAGGCTATTGAATATTCGGGGATAGATACAAACCTGTACATTAAAACAAACTGTACATTTATCCTATTGCATAACGATGCCATTTACAGAACCACCCTGGTAAATAAAGTGCCCACAATTACAGCCGATTGTTACTGGGGGAAATACCTGGTAAATGGTGTTCCGGGTAAAAAGTGGAGCGATTACCCCAAAGAGCAGGTTAAAAATTACCTGTTGTATTTAATTGTACAAGGGGCGTATTCATTTAATAACTTATCGCCTGGTAACGTGGTTGCTACCACACTTGAGCCGTTAAATTACGATCCGTTAAACCCTACCTCGGTGATGACATTACGTGTTAACGATGACCAGAATTTTACCATGCGGTTAAATGATTTCTCAAATTCTGTAGGCTATGTAAGTGTACGAACAAGCAATATTTTGCCTGTAAACGGCGCCATACAGGTAATTGATAGGGTACTTTTCTATCAAACTAAATAATACCTGAACTTTAACTCCTACCGCGGCATTTTTTTGCCGCGGTAGGTTATTTAAAGTTGCAATTGATCTAACACAGGTTTACTTAATCCGGATATTTGATTTTGTTCCGGTTTCAATAGTTCCAGGATAACAATATCGTTATGCCCTTTTTTTAGCCATTCTGCTGGCAGGTATAGCGTTTGCTGCGGGCCGATATTCCAGTATCGCCCCAGGTTGTGCCCGTTCACCCAAACCACGCCTTTGCCCCAGTGGCTCAGGTCAAGGTAGGTATCTGCAACCTTGCCGAGGTTAAAGCTTCCCTTTTTAATTGATGGCGAACTGGAATTATGCTTAGCTGTACCAAACTTAACCGTGTTTAAATTATTGAAGGGTAACGAATACATTTTCCAATGCAGCACTTTGTTGCCGGCAAAAAGAATCTGTTGGGTAATGCCCTTTTTATTTTGTAACAGGTACTTGCCGAAGTTGATTCGGCCGAGGTTTTCAACCAAAATATCCAATTTTGCTTTCCCGGCTGGCAAAGTAAGGGTTAAGCTATCCTGGTTCTGCCGGCGATCAAGCGTGCCAACGGTTTTGCCATTAATCATCACTACCGCATAGTCTCTTAATTCTTTAAGCTTAAGTACACCGGTTTTACCGCCTGTGATTGTGCTACGGTATAATACAAAGCCATAGTCCTGACGCAGGTCTTCAAAAGTAAGCGGGGTGATGTTTGCTTTGGGGGCAGGCAAGGCATTCAACAGGCTTAACGAATGTACAAACTTAATTGCCGGTATAGCTACAGCCGGTTTAGCTGCCGGAACAGCAGGCAGCTTCACGCTGGCAGGCAAGTGTTTTTGTATTACCTCCCTGAATTTCATGAACTTTGAGGTGGCATTACCTGCCTCATCCAATGGGGCATCATAATCATAGCTGCTGATTTGCGGCTCGTAAGGAGTTCCGTCTTTATAATTGGCGCCGTTCATGAATCCGCGTGTTGTACCGCCATGAAACATATACATATTGATAGATATACCTGCTGCCAACACAGAATCAAGGTGACCTGCATAATGTTCGGCTGGTACGGTATGATGTTTGGTGCCCCACCAATCAAACCAGGCCGGGTACCATTCGGCAATATAGTATGGGCCTTTACCATCATGGTTGTCGTTGATGATTTTTTTCACCTTAGCGGGGTCATCCAGCCCGTTAACGGCCGGGAGCAGGCCAGGCAAGTGGCCTTTTACCAAATCGGGCGCCGGATCGCAGGTGTACAGCAAGCCATCGAAACCGGCCTCTTTAAAGAACTTTTGGTTGATAGCAAGGTATTCCTTGTCGCTGCCGTAGGAACCGTACTCGTTTTCTATCTGTACCATTAATATGTTACCACCGTGGTTTATTTGCAGCGGGGCCAGTTGTTTGCCTATCTCTTTAATATAGCTTTCATATTCTTTAAGGTACCGGGGCTCTTTACTGCGTACTTCTAACCCTTTTTCGTTTTGCAGCCAGTAAGGATAACCGCCAAATTCCCATTCGGCACATACATAGGGGCTTGGGCGCAGTATTACCCATAGTCCTTCTTCCCGGGCTATGCGCACAAATGCTGCTACATCGTTATTTCCTGTGAAGTCGAATTTTCCTTTTTGCGGTTCGTGCAGGTTCCAAAACACGTAAGTTCCTATAGTATTTAGTCCCATCGCTTTGGCCATTTTCATACGCGAGCGCCAGGCCTCGCGCGGTACCCGGGGGTAATGCATCTCGCCCGATATCATCTGGAAAGGTTTGCCATCCAATAAAAAGGCATCGTCACCTAACGCAAAGGTATGGGTTTGAGCAATTGTGTTAATGACATTTAAAAGGAACAGTATAGATAGTGCAAGGTATTTAAGTTTCATATGGGCATTATTAAAGTGTGAGTTGGGTTAGCATTAGATTGGGACAGAATAGATTGCAGGCAAAAATTATTTTATTTAATGATGTATCGACGGGTTTTCATACTTGGCCAATACCCATTGGCCAACTTTAACTCCTTGTATTATGCCATTATCAATTGCATCTTTAAAGTGAATGCCACCCCAAAAACGGGACATACCTGCTTCGGTAGCGGCCTGTGTAAATGAATTGAAACTGCGGGGGGCAAGGCCATATTTTTGTTCCACATTATCGGTATAATGGAAATTGTTGCCGAAGTAATGGCTAAGTATTACTGCTGATGCCGACGATATAACCGAGTGGCCGCTGATGTACTCAGGGAAGGGCGGTGTTTGCAGCAGCGGCTTCCAGTTAACATCAATATATTTACGTATTGCAGTTTCAGGGCGCACCCTGTTGGTGCGGTATTTATCGTCCCAGCAACATATAAAACCATCCAGCAATCCAATGGCCACCATGGTATGAATCTCCAGCGCTTTTGAAAAACCGGTTTTTGTTTGTCTGCAGGCTATACCGGTAATCCCCATCCAGTGTGCGCCTGGCGAAATCTTTTTTAACCCTATCAGCATGTGCCCGTTATCCTGAACAGCAAATGGATTGCAATCCCAAAAGCCTGCTATAGTGCGTTGCTCGGGTGTTAATCCTTCGGCGCTTGCTTTATAATTCATCATCATGAATTTATAAAAGGCGCTATTTTTATCGGTCGAAAAAGGTATAGGGGGGGCGGGCAGAAACTGAGAGGCCGAATCAAGCGTGAGCGGACGAATAGTGTTAAAATAAGGCTCAACAGGGGCCATATAAGCCGGTGGGGTAGGGTCCCAGGTGCCCTCTTTTCCAAGCGGGGTGTACCTTGTATAATTACTAATCCTGTTGTATTTGTCTTTTTTAACATAAGCCAGTATCTGCTTACTGATAGCCTGCGCGTAATGTTTTGAGCTGTCGATAACCTCGTCGGTAAAACCTATCTTTTTACACGAATCCAAAAAACTCTGCTCATATTTTATTAATAAGCTACCTGATGGCTGCAGCTTTCCGGCAGTTTCCATCATGGCTATTAATGCACTTAACTGGTAGGCATATCCTTTGGCATAAGCCGGTTTTTTAACAACGGGGTATTCGTTTAAAACGCCATACATGCTCCTAACACTTTTGTCGTTTTCCGAAATAACTTCATATCCCGCAAGACAGGTATATGAAAAGAAACGAGCGGCTAAAGGAGGGTTGGTTACATCATGGATCATAATAACCGTCATATGATCAATTACCTTGGTAATATCGGCGCTTGTTAATGCCGGCTGAGCCTGCTTTTTATTACAGCTGTTATATAAAATAGCCGTTGTAAACAGGATAGTTGTTAAAAATGCCTTCCTTTTCATAAAATTAAAATCCTTTATAGGCTTTTACTCCCTGTTGATTGATCCCGAATAATAATGTTTGATTAATTTCTATAACGCTTCTTACGTCGCCCCATAATTTAAACCCAGATTGAAGTTGAGGAATATATTCAAAATGTCCCTTCCCATCGCCTTTTAACAGCATGCCATAATTGGCGTCGTATTTGCCTAAACGAAGCCTGGCCCTGTTAATGTTGCCGCATAAAAGTAAATCCTGGTTGCCGTCATGATTATAATCGAGACCGGTTATTGTAAAAACGGGTGAATACTGAACCTGTAAAGGTAACGGGGATGAATGTAATTTACCTTTGCCATCACTTAAAAAGCAGGTAGTAGCCAGGTTATTGGCTTGTAAATGTCCTACGTCTTTTAATTCTACCGGGGTAAATATATCTGTAAGCGTAGCATCGGCATAACTCTTATAATCAGGAAAACGCGGGCGCATCATACTGATCTGCTCTAAAAGCTCATCCCTTGAAACATATGGATAGCTGTTATGCTGAATGTAAAAGCAAAAGATAGGATCAACTGCGCCGTTATCGTCAAAATCCTTATAATACATTTCTGCCGGCTCATTATCGCTGGCTTTGCATTGGGTATTTAACCCCTGGTTGCCAACAACCAGGTCGGGGTGCCCGTCGTGGTTAAAATCTTCTACTAATATTTTGTTCCACCAGCCGCTATTGGGCTTGTCAAAATAAGCCTTTGTGTTATTTACCAGCTTTCCGTTTTCATTGATCATTACGGTTACAGGCATCCATTCGCCAACTAAAACCAAATCGGGTTTTTTATCTCCATTCATATCTACCCACGCAGCATCGGTTACCATACCTATATGTTGCAGGCCTGGGTTGTATTTTACGGTTTGGTCGGTAAAGTGTCCTTTGCCATCATTTATCAGGATGTAGCTTTGTGGAGTTTCCGGATATCTGCCGGGTATCACCCTGCCGCCTACAAATAGGTCGGGGTGTCCATCGGCATTAATATCAGCTACTCTCACACAGCTTTTACTACTTCGCATTGCGGGTAATGCATCTTTTGCTGCCCGGGTGAAATTACCTTTTCCATCATTTAAATAAAGCCTGTCCTGTAACAAAGGATCATCAGCTGTATAATTATCATAACCTCCGGAGGCCACGTATAAATCTGGTTTGCCATCGGCATTGGCATCAAAAAATACGGCATCCGCATCGGTGCTTTTTTTATCGGCGTCAAAAGCAGGCTGTGATTTTACGGCGAGTTTACCACCTGCTTCTTGTAAATATATGGTGCCTGGTTTTCCATTACCGCCACCTACATACACATCCTCCAGGCCATCGGCGTTTACATCGCCTTTTATCATACACGGACTTGTGAATGATAACGGGTTTACCATTAGTGGCTGCCTTTTAAAATCATTAAGCGCATTTTTTTCCTGTTTGTTATTTACTGGTGAGGCCACCTCTGCGAAAATAGGCTTTACGGCCCTGGGTAACAAAGAAGTGTTAACAGCATTTTTTTCATCCAGCGTTAACTGTTGATTTGCTTTGATGTTTTTTATCACCTGCTCTTTGCCCTGCTGCCATACTATGCGCAACGAATCAACTTCACTATCGTTACCTAATCCGAAATGCAATATAGGCGATACGCTGGATTGAAAGCCGCGGCTTGGCATCTGTTCCAGGTACTGTTTTTTGTTTTTTGTATAAATGGTAACTTTTGCCCCTACACCCTCGGTGTTTTTACCCGCACCATTTAGTTTGAGTTGCAGGTAATGGTTATTTGCTTGTTTATCTGATTCGTTTTGATAGATGAATGCAGGCTGGTTAATGTTATTGGTCACCAGGTCCAGGTCACCATCGTTATCCAGGTCGGCATAGGCTGCGCCGTTGCTGTTTGATGATTGTGTAATGCCCCATGAGGCGCTGGTGTTGGTAAACGTTAAATTGCCATTGTTTTTAAAAAGGTAACTTTTTACCTGCGATGATGGCATTTGTTGTACCAGGTTGTATATATCCTTACGCATTAATCTTTTATCCTTCAAAAAATCGCCCATATATTTTACAAAATCCATGTTGGTAAAATCGCGGGTGTAGCCGTTGGTTACAAACAGGTCTTTCCAGCCGTCATTGTCATAATCGGCAAATAGGGGAGCCCAGCTCCAGTCGGTATTGGAGATGCCTGATAGTTGCCCTATCTCGCTGAAAGTACCATTCCCATTGTTTATTTGCAGCATATTGCGCATATATTGGTAATAGAACCCCGTACGAAGCGTTAAGCCGAATTTTTCGTAATTATCAGGTGCAAATAATAGCTTTTGCCTGTGATTATCTTCAGGAAGCATATCAAGCGTAAAAATATCCGGTAAGGCATCATTATTTATGTCGGAAACATTATTCCCCATAGAAAACTGTGAGGTATGCCCCAGTGAAGATTGCAATTTATTGGTGAAGGTACCATCGCCGTTGTTGATGTACATAAAATCGGGTATGGTATAATCATTTGATATATAAATGTCCGGCCATCCGTCACCATTAATGTCGGCTATTGCCGCTCCCAGGCCGTAGGTTAAATCAGAACTGCTTATTCCGGCTTGTTCTGTTACATTTTTAAAAACGTTATTGTCGTTTTTGTATAGTCGCACGCCATTAGGCGAATTTAATTTCTTTAAGATAGCCGCTGTATTTACCTCATCTAAAACAGGCAGCTGAATAGGGCTGTGGTTTAATAAAAACATATCCAGGTCGCCATCCCTGTCGTAGTCAAAAAATACAGCTTGTGTGCTGTATCCGGCATCTGCTAATCCATATTGTTGTGCCTGTTCTGTAAAATGCGGAACGCCATCTTTGTCGTTCCCGCCATTGATAAATAGTTGGTTCTGGCGTTTTTCGGGCCTTAAGTTTCCTGAGTAACAAACGTAAATATCCAGCTTACCATCACCATTTACATCGGCCATTGTAACTCCTGTTTTCCAGGGGCCGGGGCGGCCTGCTACATCTGCAGCGGTGGTAATATCCGTAAACTGCATGTTTCCTTTGTTCAGGTACAATTTATTATCGGTCATGTTGCCGGTAAAATATATATCCAATAAACCATCGCCGTTTAAATCGCCGGTTGCAACACCGCCGCCGTTATAAAAGTATTCATACATCAACACGTTGGTATTCAGTCCTTCGGTTAAAGTATTGCTGAAATCTACGTGGGTTTGTTCCGGGGCGAGTAAAGTAAATAGGGGAGTGCCGTTGTTTCCATCGGTACCCTTAACTTCGGCTGAATGCCCGCAACTTGTTAATGCAATGATGCCGGTTAAAAGCAACTGTGGAAATAATTTAATGTAAGTGTTCACCAAGGGCCGTTTAAATTTATAGGTTAAAACTTTAAAAGAATGCCGGTATTTTACCGCCGGCATTCTTTAGGATAAATATATAAGAATTTTATTTCCCTTTAATTAATACCCAGGGTTTTGAACTAACTTATTGTTTTTGTTAATCTCGTCCCTGCTAATAGGCATAAAGTAAACTCTATCCTTCCATGTACGGTTTTCAACTCCGGGGTCAAGTTCCTGTACTGTGTAGGTGTAGTTGTAATTATCGGTACTATGCCTGTAAACACTTACTGATTTACCTGCCTTTAAAGTCGCCGTAATTTTCATGATCCTTACTTTATTGCCCAGCGTTGTTGGCGCAATCATCCAGCGGCGCGCATCATAAAAACGTTGTTCTTCAAACATCATTTCTACATTGCGTTCGTTGCGGTACCGCTCTTTAAGCGCGGCGCCTGCATCTGTAATTGCCGGCATGCCCGAACGGAAACGGATTTTATTAAGCCAGTTTCGGGCCTCGGTCTCCTGGCCAAGTTCAATACATGCTTCTACATAGTTGAACGCAATTTCGGTGTACCTGATTAAGGGCGATGGCACTTCCGACCGGGTGTTCTGATCTACAATGGCCGGGTTAGGGTCCATAAACTTCCTGATGGCATAACCTGTACGGGTACCGTTCCAGTTTTCGATAGGCCCATTCCTGGTATCCAAACCAAAATAAGCTACAGGACTGCCCGAACTGCCGGTTTGATAGGTACCCATTTGTATTTCATTATAAGGGTCTATCCCCGCGCCATCAGGTGTACGTGGTTTCCAGGGCGCGCCATCATATAAGACAGATGCATAAAAGCGTGGGTCCCTATCTGTATATGGGGCTGCCGCTTGTGCAGGTTTGCTCCAATCGAATTTTGAGCCGTCCATCATTTCATAATCATCTACCATGTTTTGAGTAGGCTCGCTTGATGTCCAGCCATGGTATCCGTTAGTACAATTGTTCCTGCCGTACCATGCACCCCATTCATCCTTGCTATTGCTGAAATAGCGGGCAAACAAGATCTCTTTTTCGCCCCCATTTCTTGATAAATAAGAATTTTGATAATTTGTAAATCCATCGGCGGCAGTAGCAGGTGCACTTAAATTAAGTGCATAACCGTATGTGCCGGATTTAGCCAATATAACCAATGCGGCATCCTGAGCTTTTTTCCAGCGGGCATCGTGGTCGCTGGTTGTGTAGCCCAAATATTCGGGGTGCGCATAACCGGTTAGGGTGCTTATGGTTTTTAATTTTACGGGGTCATGCAAATCACTGGCTGCATACATTAGCACCCGCGCTTTTAACGCCAAAGCAGCATCACTTGTGGCTCGGCCTTTTCCTAAATCTTTGCCTTGCAGCAACGTGCTCGCTGCATCCAGTTCGCTTACTATAAAATCAACGCATTCTGCGTAAGTATTCCTGGCAATAGTAAAATCAGGAGTATTAAGTGTATAAGTGGTTTTTACAAGCGGAACGCCGCCATAATAGCGCAGCATTTGATTGTAAAAATACGCGCGCATAAAGTGCGCCTCGCCGGTAAGCCTGTCTACAAGCGTTTTGTCAAGCTTAGATTTGGCAAGTTGCTCTAAAGCAAGGTTAGCCGACCTTATCCTGGCATACATTTCGTTCCATTCATAGGTATTGTTCACCCAGCCTAAATTATCCGGGCTTATATTCCCTTCCATTATATTCTGCTTTCCAAAATTATAGAGCGCATTATCGGTAATACAATCCATATTCTCTTGGTTCAGCCCGGCATCATGCAGGCCGTTGTATAGCTCCGTCACAAAGGCCTCAGAAAGGTTTGGATCGGCCCAGGTGAGTTCTGCCGATGCCTGGTTCATGGGTTGCGTACTCAAAAATTCCTTTTTACACGACGCAAGCAGCACTCCCGACAGTATCGCGATTGTTGAAATATTTCTTATAAATGTTTTCATATCGTTCAAATTAAAATTTTACGCTTACACCCATATTCATAACTTTTCCCTGTATATAATACTGACCCGACGAACTGGTCGCTTCAGGGTCAAATATTTTCTGTTTAGAGAATGTAAGCAGGTTAAGACCATTTACATATATGCGCAAATTGCTTATACCAACTTTTGAAGTTAGCGCCACCGGAAGCGTGTAACCCAATTCGGCATTTTTTAGCCTGATATAATTCATGTTTAGTAACCAATAAGTGTTTCCGCTTGAAAAATACTGGTTATTTCTATCAACCGTACGCGGGTCTTTTGTACTTGGGTTGTCAACTGTCCAACGATGATCATAGCTATATTGCAGGAAGTTACCAATAGTTCCGGATTCTGTTTGCAGGAAGAGCTGAGAACCCGCTGCACCCTGGAATAAAACAGTCAGGTCGAAATTTTTATATTGTACCCCAAAATTAAAACCACCCTGGAAAGTAGGCGTGGTGCTTTTATCGCTCCAAATACGGTCATCACCGGTAATTTTACCATCTGGCCCAATATCCTTACCATTGGCATCTTTTTTACCATGCAAATCTTTATACCTCATGTCGCCCGGGCGAAGCGTACTGGCCCCAACAGCGCTATAGTCAACTGTATTGGCATCAACTTGCGCCTGGGTAGAAAATATGCCGTCATACACGTAGTAAAGCTGAGCTCCGATAGGGTGCCCGGTAGATCTTTGCCAGGCGGGTGCTCCGGGAGCCTCGTCCCATTGATCGATCCTGTTTTTGTTATATCCGCCGTTAACACCTACATTATAGCTTACCTCACCAACCCTGTCATGGTAATTCAATTGAAATTCCCATCCTTTATTAGTTACTTTTCCATAATTTACAGGAGGTAGCAACCATCTTGGTATCGCTGTTGCAGGTACCGAAGCTGTAGGCGCCCATAATATCTGCGTACGTTTGTTTAAAAATGCTTCCAACGTAAAATCTAATTTTCCGTTTAATACAGTTCCTTCTAACGCAACGTTAGTGTTATTGGCTACTTCCCATGTGAAATTGGGGTTTGGCGCCACGTTCTCTGACAATGTTTGCACCGGTGCCCCGTTTACAATGTACGAGCCAACGTTGTATAATGACAGATAAGAGTATTCTGCTAATATGTTGGTACCAGGTTTAACAACGTTGTCGTTACCCATCTGTCCCCATGACCCGCGCAATTTTAAATTTTGAAAGAATTTTATGTTATTTTTAAAAAAATCCTCTTCCGAAATTCTCCAACCGGCAGATATACCAGGGAAAAAGCCAAAACGGTGATTCTCGGGAAACATATAAGAACCATCTACCCGCCATAAAAACTCAGCCAGGTATTTTTCTTTATAGTTGTAATTAACCCGGCCAAAATAATTTAATCGCGCTTTTTGCCAGGCGCTGCCGGAGTTTCCTATCTCTGAGTTGCCACCCCAACTTAATTGATCGATAGCAATAGAGTTGTAATATTTACGGTTGGCGGCGAACTGGCTGTCGTTTGATTTTTCTTTGGTTACGCCGGCAAGCAATACAACGTTATGGCTGCCGAAGCTGTGGTTATAGCTTATGATACCCTCAAGCAAACTGCTCAATTGGTCGTCAGATCCCTGGCTTAAATTCGCCTGGGCTGGCCCGCGGGCTACTTTGGTAAGTACAGGGGTGCCGCTTGCATCTTTGGTAACATTATCCCAGCTGTACACATACCATGGCGTTTGCCAGTTTTTGGTTTGTTGTATATATTTATCCAAAGCAACATTTCCCGTGATTTTTAACCCTTCTACGCCCGGAACTAATATCTCTATTTTGC
Source organism: Mucilaginibacter sediminis (assembly GCF_051903035.1). NCBI lineage: Bacteria > Pseudomonadati > Bacteroidota > Sphingobacteriia > Sphingobacteriales > Sphingobacteriaceae > Mucilaginibacter > Mucilaginibacter sediminis. The sequence goes on along the minus strand of NZ_CP170602.1, from coordinate 2,642,729 downwards.
CGTTAGTTTGTACGAAATACCTGGTGTCTTTAGCATAACCTGTTTTATTGGTAGTGATAAGTACCGGCTGCTGGCCGTTTTCAATATCGGGGCCAGGTAAGCCATTTGGCCAATAAGCCGGCCTGTAGGGGTAACCACGCATCAACATCCTGAATATATCATTGGCACCTCCTCCATCCGGGAAAAAGCGGTTTTCCTGGCGGCCTGATACGCCAACCCAGGTGTTGATGTACTTATTAACTTTGGCATCAACATTTAAACGGAAATCATATTGCTTATACCCTGTAGCCGAGTTTTTATAGTATCCATCCTGATTTTGGTACCCTATTGAGGTAAGGTACTTAATGTTTTCAGAACCGCCTGATAACTGAACAGTTTGGCGTGTTTGAGGCGACCAGTCTTTTATTGTTGCTTTAAACCAATCTGTGTTAGGGTGTCCCCATGGATCAGATCCATCAGCAAATTTTTGGAAATCGGCTGGCTGAAAGGTAGCCGTTGTTGTAGCCCCATTATCCGGCCTGGTAAATTTCCCCGCTGTTTTGAATGCAGCAGAGGCAGGAGCCCAGTATTGTGAAGGCAAACCATACAGGTCTATTTCATTTACCATGGTGGCATATTCTGTTGAATTGGCCATTTTAGGTACAGTAGTTGGCCGGGCCCATCCTTTGTTATAAGTATAAGAAAGGTCTGGTTTACCAATTTTACCGTGTTTGGTAGTAATCAAAATAACACCGTTAGCCGCCCTTGCACCGTAAATAGCTGCAGATGCATCTTTTAACACCGAGATGCTTTCAACATCGGCAGGGTTTATACGGTCTATACTGGTTTGCCCGGCAGGCGCAGGAACCCCGTCTATAACAAGTAACGGAGCGTTATTGCCCAGGGTGTTTCTACCACGGATTAGGATGGTTGAACCATCGTAACCAGGTTCGCCGCTTGCATTCGTGGCAACAACGCCTGGCATGCGTCCGGCTATAGAGTTAGAAAGGTTAACAGCAGGCGATTTTACCAATTCGTCGCCCTTAACGGTTGTAACTGATCCGGTAACGGTTACCCTCTTTTGCACACCGTAACCAACCACAACAACCTCGTTTAATCCTTTTGATGATGACTGTAGCTTGATATTTAGTACAGGTTTGCCACCTACAGGCACCTCTAATGTGGTATAGCCGATGTATGATACAACCAACACTGCATTTTCAGGAGCTGTAATAGTAAATTTTCCTTTTACATCAGTAACCGCGCCAACATTTGAACCTTTAATCAATATTGATACGCCAACCAGTGTTTCGCCGGTAGACTGATCAGTTACTGTTCCTGTAACTTTTATCGGGGCGTTTTCGTTGATCTTCCCCTCGTTTGTTTTTGTAAAATTTGTTTTTTCGATTTTTGCGGCGCCGGCGAATGACGAACCAACAAATATTAATGCTATTAATATTTGACTTAGCGCAATTTTAAAGACCCTTAACAAGTTTACAGTCTTATGTAAATTGTATTCCATATTAGCTTATTTAAGTTAATTAATATTTAATGCACGCTATAAAAGCGGGATAATTGGAGGGGGTAAAATCGTTCCGATTATTTTCCCCCGGGTTGTGGGTGACTGTGCTTATTTTTCTTCCATATTGCTTATTTAGGTTTTATATAAATTAATTGGTTGTATTCGGCAATGGATTACAAAAAGCAAACCCGGATGGTATCCTTATCGGCGCAATATGTGATACTATCAGGCCGCCTATCCTTTATTAAGCTATTAATTGGATAAGCCTTTGTAACATTTTTGTGTCTAAAATAATATCGTAGTCAAACCTGCGTTTTTCAAGTTAACACTACTTATCGACCGTTATTTCAATAAAATTAAATGTGGTTAGTACATTTATAGTTGGCAGTACTAAGATGGGTAAAATAAACACCGCCCAAGAGAGGTAAATTCATACAACTTGAGGGGGTAATTGGTAAAAAAATGCTTAATATTTAAATTTTCGCTACTTTTTAAGAAATTAATTTTTGTTGATTTTAACCTTTACAATATTCCTGGTGATATTGGCATGAAATGGAACGCGAAATTTTTTTATGTATTCAGAAGGGTTAAGTCCGAATAGTTTGCTAAACTGCTCTCTGAAATATTTAGGGTCGTTTATGCCCACCTTATAAGCAGCCTCAGAAACGGTACAATCGGTGTTAAGGAACATTTCGGCAGCTTTTCTTAAACGAATAAACCGTATAAACCCATTAGCAGATTGCCCGGAAATGGCCCTGATCCTTTTATAGAGGTTAGAATGGCTCATTCCTACCTCATCTGCCAGGGTTTTGATGCAAAAATCACTATCGCTTAAGTTATCTTCAACCACTTTGATACAGGCCGCCAAAAACTCCTTATAATCCGGCGGAACTTTAAGGTCATTTGATTTTAAGGTAATTTCATTATAAAAATATTTTTGAAGGCTGTTCTTACTTTTAAGAATACCTTCAACGCGGGCTAAAAGTAATTCCCGCTCAAATGGTTTGCTTATATAATCGTCGGCGCCGCCTTCTATGCCTTTAAGTTTTATTTCGGGAGATGAGCTTGCGGTTAATAATAAAACGGGGATATGGCTTAGTATTGGGTCCTCCTTAATCCTGCTGCATAACTCAATACCGCTTATCCCTTGCATCATAACATCGCTGATAACTATATCCGGCAAAAACTGGTATACCTTATCTAAACCTTCGGCACCATCTGCCGCTTCAAAAATTTCGAACTTTGACGAGAAAATTTGTTTCAGGTACTGTCTCATCTGTGCATTGTCATCTACAATAAGCATAGATTTTGATTCGAAATCAAATGGATCACTTTTTTTACTTTTGGCAGCACCTGAATCTTTATTCAGCCCCGGAACTTCCTCATAACTCTCAATAAGCTCGTCTAAAAAAACAGAGGTTTCTATAACATCTTCAAAAATAAAGTTCGGGCTTAAATGCTCTTTTCCTTTTAACAAGCAAACCTTAAATATGGTGCCCGCTCCATTTAAACTGGTATAACTGATGTTCCCTTTGTGGCTTTCGATAAACTTTTTTACAAGGTAAAGGCCAATGCCAAATCCACCACTAAGTGGCGTCTCATCCTGTACCTGGTAAAATTTATCAAATAACTTTTCCCCTATATCCTCGGCAATTCCGCGTCCTGTATCTTTAATTTCTATATTCACCAATGTTTCTGTTTGGGATATATAGCAATTTACCATCCCATTATCCGGCGTAAATTTTAATGAATTTGATATCAAATTAAACAAAACGATCTCGATTTTTTCCCTGTCGGCAAATACTTCTATCGTGTCTGTCTCGGAAACAAAGTCAAACAATATGTTTTTACTTTTGGCCTGGTGGCTGAAGCATAAAAAAACTTCTTTACATAAGTTTACAATATTTAACCTTACAATTTTAAGGCTGTCAGATTCGCTTTCCGCTTTTCTGAATAGCAATAACTGATCAACCAAACTTAAAAGCCGGCGTGCGTTACGAAAAACGATACTCAGGTTGTTTGTTTCAGTCTCTCTTGCTCCCGGGTTAAATAATAATTCTTTAACCGGGTTGATAATTAGGGTAAGCGGTGTCCGAAACTCATGGGAAATATTGGTAAAAAACGACAGTTTTCGCTCGTTAAGCTCTTTTTCTTTTTCGGCAGATATCTGGGCTATTTTTACTTCATACTTTAACCGGGCCGCGTTGCTGCGATAGCGTAAATAGTAATAAATCAATGTTGCTATTATTAGCAAAGAGCTCATATATGCCCACCATGTTTGATACCACGGGGGCAGAATTTTTATTTTAAATGTTGCATAATTTTCAAACCAGATACCATCCTGGTTCGCTGCTTTAACTTTAAATATATAATCGCCGGCGGGCAAATAGCGGTAGGTAACCGATTTTTGATTTTTTACATAATTCCAGTTTTGTTCTAATCCCACCAATTTATAGGCAAATTCGCTTTTTTCGGCATAAGCATAATTTAATGCTACATATTGTATCGAAAAAACCGGCTGGTCGGGCTTTAAGGTAATTTGGGTTGATTCATTAATACCAGCGTTTAATATACTGTCTTTCTGACCCACTTCAACCTCTTTGCCAAACAGCTGGAGCCCTGTAATCAAAACTTTGGGTTTAAATGAGTTTTGCTTAACCTCTGTCGGATAAAATACGTTGTAACCCTCGGTACCGCCAAATACCATAAATTTTTTAGTACTGCTGTACATTGACGAACCTGGGTTAAACTGCCCGGCCTGCAACCCTTCGGAACTATCGTAATTAATAATCTTGCCTGTTTGCAGGTCAATACGCGATAATCCTCTGTTAGTACTTATCCAAATGTTGCCGGCCTCATCTTTTTGTATCGCGTTTACTGTATTATCAGCCAATCCACCTTTTTCAGTATATCTTTTAAATTTTTTGTTGTGTGTATCATACACAACGAGGCCATCTCCTTCGGTACCTATATAAAGGTTTTTGTTTTCATCTAAATACAAAGCATATATAAAGTGGCTGGGCAAAAACTTTTCTGCTTCGGCTTCACTAAAATAATTAACAAACTTATTTTGATTTTTTATATAATATTTAAGGCCGGATGCCGATGTACCAATAAAAAGGTTGCCGTTGCCATCTTCGGCAAGTGCCCGGATATAATCTGAACCAATGCCGCTATTTTGTGGGTTGTAGTTAACAAACTTGTCACTTCCGGCGGGCAATAAGCTTAAGCCTCCGCCATTGGTGCCAATCCATAAATTATTTTTTGAATCATCAATAATCGTCCTTATATCGTTCAAACAGATACTTGTGGGGTCATTTGTTTTATGAAAAAAATTGGTAAAGGAATCCGTTTTTTTATTGTATCTGAATAACCCGTGCGAGTAAGAACCAAACCATAATGTATTGGAATGATCTTTATATGCGCAAAGTATATTATTGCAGGTTAATGAACCTTTTTGCCAATCGGACCTGTAATATTTTACAACCTCGCCACTGAGTTTTTTCTTGTAAATCCCGTCGCCGTCGGTACCCATCCACAGGTATCCTTCATCATCCATACACATACCATAATATCTTAAAAAGCTGCTGCCATAGTTATCTTTCAACTCACTCTGGAACTTTTGAAATTTCTCCGGCACGCTGCTCAATAAATAAATTCCATCCCCATAGGTTCCAACCCAGATATTTTTATCCCGATCCTGGAATAAGGTTTCGATGGTACGGGCGGTAATGCTGTAATTGTCTTCCGATCTTACGGGATCAATCGAGATATCTTTATACGATGACTTTGCAGCTTTGTCGAGATTTATAGTATACAAACCTCCATCAAGCAAGCCAACAAGCAGGTTTTTATGTTCATCCTCCAAAAGCGAAAAAAAATAGTTGCTGCGTAATTTATAAGTTGAGCCTAAAAAAACGCGAAAGTTGTTTTCCTTTCTGTTATAAAGCACCAGCCCTTTACTGGTTGCTATCCAAATGTTATGATTATGATCTTCATAAATAGAAGTAATGAGGCCCTGGGGAATAAGTTTAAGTGCGAACTGGCTATTCAAGTTTTTTGAAACCACTCCATTACTCGTATTAAAAACATTAAGGCCGCCGTCCCTTGTTCCTACCCATAATAGCCCGTATGTATCTTCAACAACATTAGTAACTGATAAATCGCCTAATAAACCAGGCTGTTCTTTTTTAGTATAATTTTTAAACTGATGAGTTTTTATATTGTAGGAAGAGAACCCTGACGCGCCACACGAAAACCACAATTGGCTTTTATTATTTTCAAAAATACTGTTTACATTGTTTAAATAGGTTGGAGGAACCCCCGGGGGGGCAAATTTTATAAACCGTTCCTTGTTGGTATCGAATTTATAAATCCCTCTTCTGGATGATATCCAAATATCCCCCTGCGTATCTTTAAATATGCTTTGAACATAATTACTTGGCAGGCTATATGGATTATTGGGATCCAGCTTAAATACCTTGAAATTTGTACCATCAAACCGGTTTAAGCCATCGCTGGTAGCAAACCAGATAAATCCTTTGTTATCCTGGGTTATGCCATTGATTATACCAAAAGAAAGACCATCTTTCAATGAGTATTTCGTTATTTTTTTGGTAAATAAATCTTGAGAAAAACAAAGGGAAAAGGCAGATACGCCTACCAGGGTAAGTAATAATTTTCTCATTAAGTATTAATAACAGGTTTTGTGAAGGACAGCCGTTTTTCAAAAAACCGCCATATTCAAATGTAGTTTATTTAAAATAAATAACATATCAAAAACAATAAAATTTAGTTTGCTGCGTTTTTTTTTCGCTTGTATATTCCCGATTTTTTATTTGAAAACATACACCGGCTGGTTGCTCTTTTTGCGGCCCGTTCCTGTTGCTATTTGTCTGGCAAATTGACGGAAGTATTGCAGGCTGCATTTAAATTATGTGGAAAAAAAATGCAAATTATCTGTAGACCAATGCGGTTAACAGAGGATTTTTTATCATAAACAGGCAAAAAAATACAAATAATTTCAAAGAAATATTTCCTGCGCCTCAACATCATATTTTTGCGCTTTTGAAGGGTTGCCGGCACCACGGGCTTTTTAAATATTTTGTGATGTAGCTGCATTCAAAATTTGTTTTGATAACATTTGTCCCTTACCGGTTTTTTTGAAGGTGCGAGTATCGTTTTACAGTTTATTCCCCGATATAAACCCGCTATGAAATAAACGGCTATGGTTGATCTGTTTTACGGACCGGCATAAGTACAGCTTCGCAATGTATTTCGTAGTAATAAAAATACTTTGTAAAAATTATCTCACAAAATTTTGCTAAATCGTTTTTATTAGATAATTTGGTCGATAATTACCAATTAAGGATAACCGCTTCTTAAATATATTTTTCGGGGATTAAAAGATGAGCAAAACTAAACGGGCCGTGTTTGCGGCTTTGCCGGGTAAAAAATATTTCACTGTATTGCTAACTGCAGCACTTGCCATTAGTGTAACGTTATTAAAAGCCCAAAGCCCCGCCGGTTACGTTAATCCCTTTATAGGTGCCAGTACAAGTACTGCCGATGCAGGTACATATCATGGCCTGGGCAAAACTTTTCCGGGCGCCACTACACCGTATGGCATGGTGCAGGTAAGCCCTAATACCATCACAGGCGGCGATAACGGCCCGGGTTACAGTTATGAGCAAACCAGTATTGAGGGCTTTGCCATGACACAAATGAGCGGTATAGGCTGGTACGGCGACCTGGGCAATTTCCTGGTGATGCCTACCGCAGGCAAAATGTACACCATAGCCGGTAAACCGGATGGCTCCATGAAAGGCTATCGCTCGCTATACGATAAAAAAAGTGAGAAAGCATCGGCCGGATATTACAGTGCTTTGTTGACCGATCATAACATTAAGGCCGAAATGACGGCTGCCCCTCATAGCGGGATGCTGCGTTTTACCTTTCCGGAAGGCAGCGATTCGCGGATCCAGGTTGATTTGGCGCGTAGGGTAGGGGGCACTTCAACGCTGCAACACGTAAAAGTTGTTAATGACCATACTATTGAAGGCTGGATGAAATGCACGCCGGATGGCGGCGGCTGGGGAAATGGCGACGGCCATGCCGATTACACCGTTTATTTTTATGCCCAATTTAGCATGCCGTTGAAGGATTTTGGTGTTTGGAGTGCCAATATCCCCGATGACTGGACCCGTAAGCTGGATGATGTAACCGGGAAAAAATATTTAGATAAGGTTGCCGAAGCCGAAATATTAAAAGGCGCAACAGAAAAACAAGGCAAACACCTGGGTTTTTACACGCAATTTGCAACCAGGGCCAATGAGCAGGTATTACTTAAAACAGGTATCTCTTTTATCAGCATTGCCGGAGCGAAGAACAATTTAAATACCGAAATAAAAGACTGGAATTTTGATGCTGTACACCAAAACGCTGTTGCACTTTGGAACAAGGCTTTATCAAAAGTAAGCGTGCAGGGCGGCACACCTGAGCAAAAAACTGTTTTTTACACAGCCTTGTATCATACCATGATAGATCCCCGGATTATAAGCGACGTAGATGGCAGATATCCGGGCGGCGATGGCAAGGCACATCATGCGGTTAATTTTAACAAGCGGACTATTTTTAGCGGGTGGGATGTGTTCCGCAGCCAGATGCCCCTGCAAACCATCATAAACCCGGGCCTGGTAAACGATGAGATCAATTCGCTGGTAACATTAGCGCAGGAAAAGAAAATGGATTACCTGGAACGCTGGGAGATCATGAACGCTTACAGCGGTTGTATGATTGGTAACCCGGCTGTATCGGTAATTGCCGATGCTTACGCCAAAGGCATCCGTAACTATAACGTGCCCGAGGCTTATCGCCTTGCGGTGGGCTCTGTTGAAAAATTTGGCAATGGCGATAAAGGTTTTACGGGCGGCGATTTGAGCTTATCCTTAACTTTAGAATACGCCTATACCGACTGGTGTGCAGGCCAACTGGCTAAATGGTTGGGAAAAACTGCCGATGCCACAAAATACACCCAAAGGGGGCAAGCTTACAAAAACGTTTTCGACACCGAAAAAGGCTGGTACAGGCCCAAAGATGATAACGGCAACTGGAAAGCCTGGCCCGATTCGGCACGCACCAAACAATGGTACGGTACTATTGAAAGCAATCCCTATCAACAAGGCTGGTTTGTACCACAGGATGTAAAGGGCATGGCCCAAATGATGGGTGGCAACGCCAAAACCATCGCCGACCTGAACAACTTTTTTGAAAAAGCGCCTGATAACATGATGTGGAACGATTATTACAATCACGCTAATGAACCGGTACACCACGTGCCGTTTTTGTATAATCGGCTGGGCGCACCATGGCTTACCCAGAAATGGACACGGGAGATTTGCCGCCGCGCCTACCACAATTCGGTTGAAGGCCTGGTTGGGAACGAAGATGTGGGCCAGATGTCAGCCTGGTATGTGCTGGCTGCCAGTGGCATTCACCCGGTTTGCCCCGGCGATACCCGGCAGGAAATTACCAGCCCCGTATTTAATAAAGTAGTTTTAAGGCTCGACCCGAAATATGCAAAAGGCAAAACATTTACCATTATGGCGCTCAAAAATTCGGCGGCCAATGTTTATATCCAAAGCGCAAAGTTAAATGGCAGGGCTTACAACAAGTGTTACCTCGACTTTAGAGACATAGCCGCGGGCGGTACACTGGAACTTACCATGGGCAGCAAGCCAAATAAAAACTGGGGAATTTAATATAGAATATGTTTTAATAAAGAGTGGTTGAATTGTGAAGATATGCTAAATCGATTTATAGAAACCAATAATAAATTATATATCTATCAATTAATCAAAACCAAATTATGAAAACCAAATTATTTACCCTGCTTATTGCCGGCACCACTTTAGTTGCTGCCTGCAAGCGCGAAAAATCGGCTAAACCCGAGCCCCCTGTAACTAATCCCGGAGGTGCCAAAATTCCGTTGTCCGGATCGCCTGTATCCGCATATGGCACTTTTTATATCAGTAATGTATCCAGCAGTAAAATCATCGAAATAAATGGCGTGGGAATGTTAAATGATGGTAACGCCGCCCAGCAATACCAGTATTTTGGCAGCGGTACTGCAACAAACCCTAATCAAAAATGGTACATTATTCAGCAAGGTACCGGCGCTATTACCAGCAGCACCAAATTTAAACTCATGAATGTTGCCAGCGGTAAATATCTTGAGGTACCCCTGGCATCTACCACGCCGGGCGTAGGCTTATGGCAGGATAAAGCCAATACTAACAACGCGCAGCAATGGTATATCCAATCGGTAGGCACCAATGTGTACAAGATTATTAACGTAGGCAACGGCCTGGCGGTAACCAACGAAGGCGCTTCCACCAGTAATGGCACCGCCATAACGCAGGAGCCTTTTGTATCTGGCAACACCTCCCAGCAATGGGTGTTAAACAGCATCACTGCCGAATCATATCGGGATGATGATGTGGTAAACTTTTTTCACCGGGCAAACGGCACCGTTGCTTTTGATGAAGGTAAAAGTATTGCCCTTACCTATGGCGCCAATAGCGGCAAGGTACTTTGGATAACCGAGGATGCGTACGCGGCCGATCAGCTGCAATCAAACGGGCAGTTGTATTGCCAGTTTTTTAAATACCATAATTCGGCTTTATTACAGCCGGCAAGTCATAGCTGGGATCAATCATTAACGCCGAATATAACTACTACAAATTCGCCCATTAGCAACCTGGAGATTATTGAAAGCCCCGGCGACCATAACAGTACTTATCGCTGGCCGGGCATTGGGATTGAGGCAGGCAGCAAGGTTTTGTTGTATACTTATGAATCTGCAAACGGATCGACCCCTGCAAACCAGGCCGTGTACTCCATTAACCAAAACACGGCTGGTTTAAACTGGGGTGCGGCAACAAGGCTTACGCCAAATGGTATGTCGGGCCAAACTGATGTCGGTTTTTCCAACGGGATGGTGAAAAATCCGGCGGGAGATTCGGTTTATGTATATGGCAGTAAAAGTGTTTATTTTAATTCATCAAATGTATTCCTGGCGCGGTTTGCGGTGAGCAACCCAACCAGCTGGACATTCTGGACGGGCACAGGCTGGTCGGGCAGCCTGCAATCTGCATCAACAGCTGCAATTACGGTTGGTTCGGGCAATACAACGCAGCAAAACGTAATCATATCAAAAGTGAACGGCAAATATGTAATGATGCAAATGGATCTGGGTTACTTCTGCGATCCGGGCAACCACAATATTTATATATCTACAGCAAGCAGTCCAAAGGGGCCGTTTACTGCGCCGCAATTGGTATTTACCATTAATGATATGTACAACGGGCACCTGGCTAAATATTACACGCCGGCAATACATCCCGAGTTTAATAATGGGCATAATGAGCTTTTGGTTACCTATTGCTTAAATTATAATGCCGATGGTGGCAGCTGCTCAACCCAAACCTGTTTTAATAATAACCAGGACCCCAATTATTACCAGGTGAAAGGGGTAAGGATACCATATTCGCTGGTGGGATTGTAGGTGGGTAAGATTGTCATTTCGAAAGAGCAGGGCAGGAATGAGCGAAGGGGCGAAAGAGAAATCTTATACAATATGCAAAGAAGATATGCAAGGTTTGGATGCAGGTTTTATAAGGTTTCTCAAATCGCTCGAAATGCCCATTATTGAGGCGGTAACGAACAAAATAACTTGAATTAACATACAATGAAGAGAACATTTTTACTATTAGCCGGCATTAGCCTTTCCATTTGGGCCAGCGCGCAAAAAATTGCCCCTTTTAAGGCGGGTGACAGGGTGGCATTTGTGGGCAACAGCATTACCGATGGCGGACATTACCACTCGTACATATGGCTGTATTACATGACCCATTACCCCAACGCGCGGATAACTTGTTTTAACGCGGGTATTGGCGGCGATGTTATAGGCCAGATTTATGACAGGTTTGATGATGATGTGCTTGATAAAAAGCCTAACGTTTTAACCCTTACCTGGGGCATGAATGATAGCGGCTATTTTGAGTGGTACCGTGCCGATGCAAAGGATGTGATGGATAAAAGGATCCAGGGGAGCTATAAATATTACGGCATGCTGGAGGATAAGCTGAAACAATTGCCGTCTATTAAAAAGATCTTTATTTTGGGTTCTCCATACGATGAAACTTCTAAGTTCACCACCAAAAATATCTACCCTAAAAAAAGTATAGCGTTTTCAAAAATTATCGATTTTCAGCAGGAGGCGGCTAAAAGAAACGGCTACGGTTATGTAGATTTTTATCACCCTATGGCAGCCATCAACCAGCGCGAACAGGCAAAGGATTCCACTTTTAGCCTTACGCCTAACGATAGGGTGCACCCCGATAACGATGGACACCTGGTAATGGCCTACCTGTTTTTGAAAGCCCAGGGGCTGGATAATCAGTATGTTGCCGATTTAAGCATCAATGCCCAAAACAAAAAAGTGTTAAAGGCTGTAAACTGCCGCATCAGTAATATAACAGCCGGTGCAGATTCGGTTGCGTTTAATTACCTGGCCAATTCGCTGCCTTATCCTATTGATACCATTCCGCGTGGCTGGGGCAATCGTAAAAAGCAGGCAGATGCCCTAAAAGTAGTTCCGTTCACCAAAGAGTTTAACCAGGAATTGTTGAGCGTTAAAGGCCTTAAGGACGGCGATTACAAGGTGATGATTGACGGCGAGCAGATAGGCAGCTGGTCGGCCCAGCAACTGGCCGATGGCGTTAACATGGCCGAAATTACCACAACTCCCCAATACCAGCAGGCCATCCAGGTTCGCGAACTGAACGAAGAGCGTTGGGATATTGAGCGCCGCACAAGAATGTATGTTTGGATGCAGTATGATTTTTTAAAGGGCAAAGGTTTGCTGCACAACGATAGCAACGCCGCTATGGATACCGTAAAAAAATACGCTGTAAAAGACATTTTTGTGAATGGCAATAAAGATAACTACAGCCGCGCCCGCTACAAAAGCCTGCGCGATGCCTGGCAAAAAGAAACGGATGTATTAACCGACCAGATTTATGCCATTAACAAACCCAAAAATCACCGCATTACCATTATAGCTGCCAAATAACCATAACCGGAAATTACCTATACCCATATGAATAAAAGAACAATAATAGCCCTTATAGCTTTTTTTATAAGCTTTATAAAGGTTGATGCAGCTACAGTAGATACCGTTTTAACGCACAGTAACGCCATGCGCCAGGATATTAAGGCGGTAGTAATAAAGCCTGCCGGTTACCAGGCCGGCAAAAAGTTCCCGGTGCTGTACCTGTTGCATGGCTTTAGCGGCAATTACAGCGATTGGATTTTAAAAGTACCCGCCATTACCAAACTGGCCGATGAGTATCAAATGATGATAGTATGCCCCGATGGCAATTTTGCAGGTTGGTATTTTGATAGTCCTATGAACAAGGACTGGCAATACGAAACTTATGTTGGAACCGAACTGGTGAACTGGGTTGATAAACATTACGCTACAATTGCCGATAGGAGCGGGAGGGCCATTACCGGCTTAAGTATGGGCGGGCACGGCGCCATGTACATTGCATTTAAGCACCAGGATACTTTTGGCGCGGCAGGCAGCATGAGCGGCGCGCTGGATATCAGGCCCTTTTCGGATGCGTTTGGTATTGAACAGGTGTTGGGAAAATACAGCCAATACCCCGAACGGTGGGAAAAAAACAGCGTTATCAATATGATATACCTGTTAAAACCAAACTCGCTGCTTATTACGTTTGATTGCGGTTATGATGACTTTTTATACCCGGCGAATGTTGCTTTTCATAATGAGCTTTTATCGCGTAAGATTCCGCATGATTTTACGGTAAGGCCGGGAGCGCATACCTGGGAATTTTGGAGCAACTCGGTTGTTTACCAGGCGCTGTTTTTTAGCCGCTACTTTAACAAAATAAGGTAGGGGATAGTGTTGCAAAATTTAATTACCGGGCTTATAATTTTTAGCCCGGTTTTTAACCACTTTTCTAATTTTTAGCGGCTTTTAGTGCAAACAAAATAAATTAAAAAAAAGTGTTCGAAAAATTTGCTAAATCGTTTTTATGATTTAAATTAGCAGTCAGATTAACCATCTGTTATAAACCAACTAATACCAATATACTTTTTTTTAGGGCAATCTGCGTAAAGCTGCCAAATTTAGCTAAATCGATTTTTTGATTTAATTTAAATGGACTTGTAGTGTTAAAATATGCTATTGTAAATAAACCTGTAATATGAAAAAAATTTACTTCAAGGTTCTTACTTTTTCGATGTTCGGGCTTGCGCTTTGGGGCATGTCATCCTGTAAAAAGGATGGTTTCCTGGGGCAAACCACTACATCAAACTTAACCCAAAGCACGGTGTTTGCCGATAGCGCCAATACGGTGGCGTTTTTGTCAAATATCTACAGTAATGTAGGGTTCAGCTTTAACCCCGGCCGCTTTTTATACGGGCCTATTTTATCGCCCACAACCAACGGCGGGCTTGATGCTGCTTCGGACGAAGCCGAGGTTTACACATCAGCCGGTTCTACCGCTTTAGCTTTTGAATCAGGTACTATCAACGCGGCTGTAGTTACCGATGATGCTTATAAAAACAGCTACACTAACATCCGCGCGGTAAACCAGCTGCTGGCCAATTTGCCAAAGTCGCCTATAAATAATTTTACCAAAACCCAGATGCGTGCCGAGGCCCATTTTTTAAGGGCCTGGTACTACGCTATATTATTAAAACACTACGGCGGGGTGCATATAGTTAACGATAAGATTTATAACTATACAGATGCCATTCCCGCAAAACGGAATACCTACGCCGAAACGGTAAACTATATTTTGGCCGATTGCGATACCGCCGCGCTGGAGTTGCCAACCGTTCAAAGCGGCTTAAACTATGGCCGCGCTTCAAAGGGGGCTTGCCTTGCCTTAAAATCAAGGGTTTTGCTGTATGCTGCAAGTCCGTTATTTAATGGGCAATCGATAGGTGATGGCGCTACAAAAGAGCTGGTGGGCTATGCCACTTACGATAAAGAACGCTGGAAACTGGCCGAAGATGCCGCGATTGCTGTAATTGGTACCGGAGCCTATAAACTCAATGTGGATAATGCGACCGCACCAGGCTATGGCTTTCAGCACCTGTTTACCTTGCCGCTTAATACCGAATATATTTTTGAGCTGATGCGCGGCAACAATGCCGATTTTGAGAGCCTGTGGCAGCCACCATCACGTACGGGCAAAAATGGCGCCCTGCCTTTGCAAGGTTTGGTTGATGCATTCCCGATGAACACGGGCAAAGCCATCACCGACCCAACATCCGGCTACGATCCGCAAAACCCTTATGCCAACCGCGATCCGCGTTTAGATTACACGGTTATCCGCGATCAAACGCTTATCCAAAACAGGCTGTCGTCGGGCAAATCGCCTATTAATATTTTTACCGGTACCTATAATGGACAATCAACAGGTCCCGATGCGGTTAATGTGGGCACCCGTACAGGCTATTACACCAACAAAATGCTCGATCCGGATGCCGTATCGCAGGATTTTACACATCCAACCAAAAGATGCTGGCCATTAATACGCTATGCCGAAATTCTGTTGAACTACGCCGAGGCCGCCAACGAATACGAAGGCCCGACCACACAGGTTTACCAGGCTGTCGAGGCTATCCGCCAGCGGGCAGGGTTAAGCCCTTACCAATTGCCAACCGGGTTAAGCCAGGCCGATATGCGTAAAGCCATTCAGAACGAACGCCGTATTGAGCTGGCGTTTGAGGAGCACCGCTTTTGGGATGTGCGCCGCTGGAAAATAGCCGACCAGACCGACAATATTCAAACCTACGGTATGGAGGTTGACCGCAATAACGCATCGGTTACTTATAAAACCTTCCCGGTGCGCAAGCGCAACTTCCGCACGGCTATGTACCTGTGGCCTTTCCCGCAAACGGAGGTGGCCAAATCGCCTGAGATGTTACAAAATCCGGGGTATTGATCACCATTATAAGATAAAAAGCAAATGAAAAAGAATAATATAATGCAACAGTGCGGCTTTTTGCTGGTAGCGATAGCGGCTATTTTGATGGCATCATGCAAAGCCGAAAAGGTATTGCCGGTAAAAGAATCTATAAAAGATATCACAGGCAGCTGGCAGGTGATCAGGGCAACACGCAACGGAACCGAGCTTACCACCCTTATCGATTTTACCAAATTCAGGGTAAACTTTAAAGATGGCGGCTACACCATTGAAAACCCGCTGCCTTTTTTGGTAAACGCCAACGGCAAATTTTCGCTCGACGATCCGGAATACCCGTTTAAAATAACGTTTACTGCAACCGGGGGCACCGCTGTATCAACACCATTTAATTATCCTATTGTGAATGGTAAAAGGCAGTTGAGCATCACTTTTAGCCCGGGCTGCCCAAATAACAGCTATGTATACGTACTGCAAAAAGTTAACTAACCATAAACCATAACATACTAATACAACAGATTTTATGAGATCATATTTACATATAAAAGGTAAAGGTTTATGGAAGTTTTGCGCTTTAACTGCACTGGCTATTGTACTGGCCTGCTGCGGCGAGGTGATAACCAGCGTTGACCAGCCTGCAACTGCAACAGCGGGGTCTACAATGACTGTAACCGTTCACCTATCTATACCAACGGCGGCAGATGGCGGCCCCGATTACCTGGTGTTTGGCTTTTTGGTACCCAAGGGATGGAAAGCGGCCCAAAATACCGTTGTAACCTACTCCGGCGCGCAGGGCAGCGGCAACATGACGCTGATACCCGAAGGAACCTTAGGCAAGAACGGAAACGGCCTAACCTGGACAGCCTACATGAAAAAAACTTTCCAGATTGGCGGTAACCTTATTGACGATATGGAATGGGTGGCTTATCAGTCAGATAAAGCATATTCACACAGCGGCGGGCTTGAATTTAAGGGCGATATCACCATTAAAACAAAGGTTGCTGCCGATAATAACAACTACCTGGTAAAATTGGGCTACACCATTACCGATACCGGCCACGGCTTTACCAGCGATCAGTTTGGAACTTATTACAGCGAAGTAGTAACACCCTGCTTTGAAGTTACCGGCGGCACCGGCGATTTGATTGATTTTTGTAATCCGCAGCTTACCACAGTTAACCCGCCAAAATCGTTAGATAACGACATCATTACGCTAACCTTTGATGGTACGGTTGTTAACACGCCGCTAAACAACGCTACCGAAACTTACCTGTGCGCTACCGCCTATACCAGTGATGGCAAAACCATCAGCGTTTGCGAGCAAACGGATAAAACCAAAATGATACAAGCGGTGCCAAACAGTAAAAAGTACCAGTTAACGTTTTGGCCCAAGTCGTTTTTTAATACTACGGCCGCGCAAACTATCACAAAAATAGAGTACTTCATTACCGATAAAACAGGCACTGCAAAAGTTGGCTATGGCAACACACTGGCGCCGTTTGTTTACACTTTTAAGTGCTCGTAACCAATTATAATACAAAAGGATGCTGAATTAACCTTGTTTTTAAAATCACAGGTTGAGGTAGCTGCTAAAACGATATTTAATTATTGCCAACAATTTAAATCTTATACTATGGCTTATTGCTACTTAAAGAAATGCTTTACAGGTTTCGTCATATTGATGCTTATGCTGGTAAAAACCGGGTACGCAGCTATGCAGGATACCACAGGCAGGGGTAGTACCCATCCTGGTTGGGTAAGCGGGGTTGTACTTGATGAATATGCCAACCCTTTAAACGGGGTTAAGGTAATGGTAAAAGGTAAAACCGATGCCAGCTTTACTGATAAAGACGGTCGCTTCGAGATTAACGCTGTCAGCGGCGATAAGCTGGTATTTACGATGCTTAACTATTACACCAGCGAGGTAAAGATCAGCAGTAAAAGCCCAGTCACCATAAAATTGCTTGATACCTATTTAAAAGCGCCCGAAACGATAAACGTGTTATACGGCACCAAAAAGGCAGCTGCAAACCTGGGATCGGTTGCTTCCATTTATACCAATCAGCTTACAACCACACCGGCATCGTTGTATACCCATGCATTGCCGGGGCAGCTGCCGGGCTTGTATACGCAGCAGTACAGTGGCTTTGCCAGCCCGCAAACCAGTACACAGACCGTGGCCGATTTTATTGGCAACGTGGTGCAGCACAACAACTACTCGGCAAATGATAATACCGAAATAGGTTTATCGCTGCGCGGACAAACGCCAATAACCATCATAGATGGGGTACAGCGCGAAATCTCTTCCATCGATCCGGAAAGTATCGAATCGGTATCGGTTTTAAAGGATGCATTATCAAATATATTGCTGGGTATCAACAGCTCGCGCGGTGTTTTACTGATCACTACCAAACATGGCCAGGCTGGGGCGCCCCGCATTTCGTTTACGGCCGAAGCAGGTTCGCAGCACCCTCTTGATCTGCCGAAACCGTTGCCGGCCTACCAGTATGCTTATTTATATAACGAGGCGCTGCAAAACGACGGTAAGCCAACCATTTACAGCGCCGATGACTTTAACGCCTATCGCAACCATACCGATCCTGCTCATCACCCGGATGTAAACTGGTTTAACACCTTGCTACGCAACAGTTCGCCAATAAGCAGCTACAAGCTGAATGTTAACGGCGGCAGCAGCGTGGCGCAGTACAGTGTTTCATTAAACTATATGGATCAGCAGGGCATGTTTAAAACCTCGCCGGCTGCAACTTATAATACCAATAACGAACTTAGCCGTTACATTATCAATTCCGATCTGAGCGTAAACGTTACCAAAAAGTTTACGGTTGATTTGCAATTGTTTGGCCGTATTCAACAGGCTACCCAGCCGGGCACAGGCTACTCGGGCATCCTGAATACACTGTACAATACGCCAAACAACGCCTACCCGGTTTATAACCCTAACGGATCATTCGGCGGTACTACGTTGTTTACCAATAACCTGTTGTCGCAATCGCAGTTTTCGGGCTACCAGCGCACCAACAGTAACGATGTAATGGCCAACCTCGATCTTAATTACGATTTAAGCAGCGTAACAAAAGGCCTCTCCGTAAAACTAAAGGGAAACCTGGCATTTGAATCGCAGGGTCTGGTAAACCGGTCGTTGCAAAACAATACCTATTTGCTTAACAAGGATAGTTCGTACTCGGCTGTAGGTACACCAATATCGCAATCAAACGGCTTTGCCACGGTATCAAGCGCCCGTTATTCTTTTGCGCAGGCTGCTTTAAATTACGAGAGGCAGTTTGGAAAAGGCACCGTAAGCAGCATGTTGTTGTATGATACCCGGTCGGTTGTATTAAACTATGACTTATCTGGTGTTACCACCAACAGGGCAGCCAAACTGGGCTACAACTACGATGGAAAATATTTTATTGAAGCATCGGCCAACAGCAGCGGCTACAATAGGTACCCGCCCGGTAACCAGTATGGTATGTTTTACGCCGTTGGCTTAGGCTGGCAAATGGGGCAGGAGCGTTTTATAAAAGATATTAGCTGGATAAGTTCATGGAAATGGCGCGCCACTTATGGCAAAACCGGCAATGCCAATGTTGATAATTTTGGTTACTACAACTTTTTGCAAACATATGGTACGTCAATCGGCTATCCTTATACATTGGGTACTGCCCGCAGCGTAATTCAAAGCTATAATGAAAATACCCTGGCTAACCCTTACATCCGTTGGGAAAACGCCAAAAAACTGGATATTGGTACCGATATATCCCTGTTTAAAGATCACTTTAAAATTACTGCCGATTACTTTCACGACAGGTACTATGACCTGTTACAAACCCGCGGCAATAGCATAGCCTTGTTAGGAACCACCTACTCGGCCGAGAACATTGGGGTGAAGTTGTATAAAGGTACCGAGCTTACCTTAACCTACCAGGACCATGCCGGTAATTTAAATTACTTTATTACAGCTAATGCAACGCGCCAAACATCAACCAATGTATTCAGCGATGAAGAGCCCGCGCCGTATCCATGGTTAAGGCGCACCGGCTTATCAAACGATGTAATATTTGGCTATACTGCTTTGGGTTTCTTTAAAAACGCACAGGATGCAGCCACCAGCGCCACCACAGTTGGCTACACGCCACAGGCCGGAGATGTGAAATACAAAGACCTTAACGGCGACCACGTGATTAACCAGTTTGATCAATCGGCCATAGCCAATACCAAACCTTTAATTTATTACGGCTTATCATTTGGTGTTAACTATAAAGGTTTCAGTGTAAGCGTAATTATGCAGGGCGTTACCAACCACCAGATTATTTACAACAACAACCTGGTAAACGGCTTTGCCGGCCTTGGTCAGTTTGGCAACATTTACCAGGGCCAGGGCTATGACGCCCTAACCGGAAGGTGGACACCAGAAACAGCTGATATAGCTACCCTGCCGCGCTTATCATCAACCGGCAATGTTAACAATGGTTTGCTATCAACACTGTACATCCGGTCGGCAAATTACATGAGGCTTAAAAATGCCGAAGTAGGCTACAGCCTGCCGCTGGAGTGGGCACGCAAACTAAGGTTATCGGGCATCAGGGTATTTGCCAATGGCGAAAACCTATACACATTTTACGGCTACAAGGGCGTGGATCCGGAAGTGTACGGTTTGGCGTACCCCATACAGCGCGTGTTTAATGCAGGTATAAACATTAAGCTTTAATTATTGGCCAACATTAAAATTATGATCATGAAGAGAATTAAAAATATACACATAGCGGTCGTACTCATTTTGGTAATACTGGCAGGCTGTAAAAAATATGAGCAATTTCCGGTTGATAAGGTAGGCATTCAATATGTGTTTGATCCTAAGGATTCCTTAGGCAGTAGCGCGCAGGAATTTTTGTATGGCATTTACCCGGTAATGAAAAGCGGTCATAACCGTGTAGGCGGCGATTACCTGGATGCCGCATCTGACGATGCTATGTCATCAGCATCGGGGCCAACAAACCAGGTAACCATTTTGGGTACAGCCGCATACAACTCCTACACCATTCCTGCCGATGAAAACCTTTGGGCCTACTATTATGCAGGCATCCGCAAGGCCAATATTTTTGTGAATAACATTGGCGTAGTGCCGGTGATGGCTAAATACAAAGGCTACTCGCAAAAGTATGTTTGGAAAAGCGAGGCCCGTTTTTTAAGGGCACTGTTTTACTTTGAACTGGTAAAACGCTACGGTGGTGTGCCATTGCTTGGCGATAAAGTATTTACCATAAGCGATAATGTATCGTTACCCCGTAACTCATTTGCCGATTGCATTAAATACATTGCAAGCGAGTGTGATGCCATTAAAGATACATTACTAACCGCCCCGGTTGATAACCCGAATGCCGATGCGCACAGGGTAACCAAGGGCGCGGCGCTGGCTTTAAAAGCAAGGGTGTTGTTATACGCCGCAAGCCCCTTATTTAACGGCGGTAACATTGATGCTGCAAACCCGCTTACGGGTTATACCGATAATAGTTTGGCCCGCTGGGCAGCGGCATCGGCGGCGGCAAAGGATGTTATGAACCTGGGCGCATACTCGTTACCGAACGATTTTAAGGGTGTGTTTTTGAACCAGAATAACGGCGAAATGATCCTGATAAGGCAAACGGGTTCTGATAACGGGATTGAAACAGCCAATGCGCCGATAGGTTTCCCGGGCGCGGCTGCCAAAGGCCAAACCAGCCCAAGCCAGCAACTGGTAGATGCTTTCCCGATGAGTAACGGCCTGGCTATTACCGACCCGGCATCTGGCTACGACAGCAATAACCCATACGCTAACCGCGATCCGCGCCTTACTTATACCGTGTTTTATAATGGCGCCCGCTGGCTTAACAGCGATCTGCAGCTGTATGAGGGCGGTCAAAGCAAGCCAAATACCAGCCTGCAGCAAACTAAAACCGGCTACTACATGCGCAAATTTATGGGCAATGAAGAAAATGCGAACAGTTTCCAGGGCCACAACGCCGATTGGCTGGTGATACGCTATGCCGATGTGATATTAGGGCATGCCGAGGCTGAAAACGAAGTGAACGGCGCTACCAGCGATGTTTATAACGACATGATCAGTATTCGCAAGCGGGCAGGCATAGCAGCAGGCAGCAATGGCTTATACGGTTTAAAAGCCGGTATGACCAAAGATGAGATGCGCGATGCCATCCACAACGAACGCCGGATAGAATTTGCCTTTGAAGAGAGCCGCTACTGGGATATCCGCCGCTGGAAAACAGCCAATGTGGTTATGAACCAGCCATTGAAAGGGATGTCTATCAATAAAATAGGATCGAGCTTAACCTACAATATAGTTACAGCGCTTGACACCAAATTTAGCCAGCCGGCTATGTACCTGTACCCTATACCCTACGATGAAGTGTTAAAGAACCCGAATATGAAACAAAATCCCGGATGGTAATCCTTCAATCAATTTAACCAAATTAATTAAGCAGTTATGAGAAAATTCATACTTTTCTTTCAAATAATAATAGCCATGCTCCCGGTGGTGGTATTTGCGCAAAACAAAACCGTAACCGGTACCGTGCGCGACCTTACCGGCGCTTTGCCGGGCGCATCAGTGGTTGAAAAAGGATTGCCAACCAACGGGGTAATTACCAATGGCAACGGTAAATTTAGCCTTACACTTAAAGGGCAGTCAAACGCCATCATTGTTAAATTCATAGGTTATATACCGCAAACCTATACGTTTAAGGATGGCAACACAGCCGATATTATCCTGCAAACCAACAGCAACGGTTTAGATGAGGTTGCAGTAGTAGGGTATGGCAAAAGATCAAGGCCTACCAATACAGGCGCTGTAAGTTCCATTTCGGCGGCTGATATACGTACTGTGCCAACGGCCAACGTGCAGAATGCTTTAACCGGCAAATTGCCGGGCTTTTTCTCGCAGCAGGCATCGGGCCAGCCTGGTAAGGATGCATCTGACTTTTATATCCGTGGTGTAAGTTCATTAAACCCCGCAGGTAACCAGCCGCTAATTATTGTTGATGATATTCAGTACAGTTACGACCAGCTACAGCAGATCAACGTAAACGAAATTGAAAGTATATCGATATTAAAAGATGCCTCAACCACGGCTATTTACGGTATTAAGGGTGCCAATGGTGTATTGGTAGTAACTACCCGTCGCGGTAAAAGCGGTGCGCCCAAAGTTAATTTAAGAGTCGAGACCGGCTTGCAGGCGCCAACCAAAACGCCAACCTTTTTAAATTCATACAACTCGGCAGTGTTAATCAACGAAGCCTACGGTAACGATGGGCTCAACAAGCCATTCACGCAGGCAGATATTGACCATTTTAAGGCCGGCGACGATCCTTACGGGCACCCGGATGTTGACTGGTATAACAAGATATTCAAGAAAAATACCTACCAGGCCAATACCAACCTGGATATATCGGGCGGTAACAACGCGCTCAAGTATTTTATCTCAGGCGGTATCCTGAAACAAAATGGATTGGTGCGTGACTTTGCCGATCCGCAAAGTTTGGTAAACACCAACTATTATTTCAACAGGTATAACTTCCGCTCCAATCTCGATTTAAAAGCCAATAAAACGTTAGACCTTCGTTTGGATGTAACTACCCGTTTTTCTGACTTAAATCAGCCTTATAATGAAAACGCCGTGGGCGAGATATATAATTTTACCAAGGAGACGCCATTTACCGCACCCTACATCAACCCCAATGGTTCGTACTCTTATGCTTACTCGCCGTTTAACCCCGAGCATTTGCCAACGCTGAATGCCAGGCTGGCAACCGGCGGCTACCAGCACTCGCGCCGTACCGACTTTAACTTCCTGTTTGGCGCTACCCAGAAACTGGATGCGTTAACCGAAGGCTTATCATTAACCGGCCGGGTTGCTTACTCCAGCATTGAGCAGTTTACCAAACAGATTTTTAATGGCGGTATCCCGGCTTATCACTTTGATCCAACAACCAATCAATATGCCTTAAGGCCCGGTGCTACTTATGTGTATACACCCTACGCGCTTACCGGTAACACGGATATCAACAGCAACAACTACGATGTACAGCTATATGCCAATTACGATCATAATTTTAGCAACTCGCACCATGTAACCGGCTTGTTGTTGTTTAATCAAACATCACAAACTTACAATGCGCAGTCGCTGCTGGATGCCTCGCTGGTTGCGGTTCCGCAAAAATTCCAGGGGATATCCGGTAAGTTAGGGTACGATTATAAGCAGAAATACCTGTTGGAGTTTAATATTGCTTACAACGGTACCGATAGGTTTGCTGCCAATCACCGGTTTGGATATTTCCCGGCGATAAGCGTAGGATATAACCTGGTGAAAGAGAAGTTTTTTACTGAAAAGTTCCCGGTGTTCAGCCTGTTTAAAATAAGGGGAAGCTATGGCCTTGTTGGCTCAGATGCTGCACCAGGTAACCGCTACGTGTACAACCAGGTTTATAAACAGGGCGGTGGCTATTATTTTAACGAAAACCCGCAGGGCTACGGCACCATTTATGAAGATGCCCTGAGCAACCCCAATGTAGTTTGGGAGCGTGCCAAAAAAACCGACGTAGGTTTGGACATGAACTTGTTTAACGATAAGATCTCGGCCACTATCGACTTTTTCCACGATATCCGTTACGATCAACTGATTGTTCCGGGCAGTGTACCCGAAATTATTGGTGTGGCCTTGCCTGCGGTAAACATCGGTAAAACCCGCAACCAGGGTTTCGACGGGCAGATATCATACCACAGCACCTTAGGAAAAGTACAATACAATGTGGGCCTGGTATTTTCATACGCCAAAAACAAAATCCTGTTCCAGGATGAGGCATCGCCTGCCTATCCGTGGCTGGCTTCAACCGGCAAACCGATAGGGCAGCAGTTTGGCTACCATTACCTGGGTTATTACACGGCTAATGATATATCGGCTATTAACGCTTACCAGGCTGCTCACGGCGGATCAAACGCGGGTAACCCTATAGCCGTGCCCGATAACGGCTTGCCACTGCAACCCGGCGACCTGCGTTACCAGGATTTGAACGGTGATGGCATCATTAATGTATTTGATAAACGCGCAATTGGCAATCCTAATTTGCCTAATACCTCGCTGGGCTTGTCGCTGCAGGCCGTATACAAAGGATTCAGCATCAGTGCACTGTTTGCCGGTTCGTTTAACTATAGCTTCGCGGTGCTGGGCACCGGTATCGAGCCGTTCCAGAGCCAGTTTCAGCCCATCCACCAGGAACGCTGGACACCGGCAACCGCAGGCACCGCCAATTTCCCAAGATTAACCACCAACCCTACATCGGTTAACAGCCCTACATCTTATTTCTCGGATTACTGGCTTATCAATGCGCATTATATCCGCTTAAAAACAATTGATGTGGGTTACCAGCTGCCTACCAAATTGCTGCCATTTAAAATTAATAATGCCCGTATTTACTTAAGCGCATACAACCTGTTTACATGGACAAACTTTAAAAAATACCAACAGGATCCTGAAGTAGCCACCAATACCGCAGGCGATGCATACATTAACCAACGGGTGCTTAATATTGGTATCCAGGCCGGGTTTTAATAATGAGGGGAAAGCCATGTCGGCGAAGACTCACCCGGTCGAGGCTACGCCCGACCACCCTCTCTTCACCTGCGGTGGAAAGAGGGTCTTGAACGTTCAATATCAATATATTATATAAAAAATAAGTGATAAATTTTCAAGCCCCTCTTTCCGGCGAAGCCGAAGAGAGGGTGGCGGGCGAAGCCTCGCCGGGTGAGTCTTAGCCAGCGTTCAATCCGCTGCCATTATATTCACCTTCCCTGTCATACTAAGGTACGAAGGATCTATAAGCAGAGCATGACCGATAGAAAGGTTCGCGAATAGATTGCTTCGTTCCTCAGCATGACAGCTTTTATTTTTGAATGTAATTTCCTTCAGAATTTACTATTACCAATGATATAATGTTTGCTTATGGAATCATTTAATAATTAAATTAGTGCAATGTTTCCAACTATAGGCCACCTCATTTATTACCTGTTCGGCATTAATTTTACGTTTCCTGTTCAAACGCTGGGCTTGTTTGTGGCATTGTCCTTTTTGTTCTCGTATATTGTATTTAGCTCGGAGTTTAAGCGGTACGAAGCCTTAGGTAAAATTAAAGCGTTTACCCGTAACGTAGTGGTTGGAGAAAAGGCATCTGCTGCCGAAATCAGTATCAACTCCATTCTCGGCTTTTTATTAGGCTTCAAAGCCTTTGGGGCCATGTTTAACTATACGGTGTTCAGCGCCAATCCACAAGGCTACCTGTTGTCACTTAAAGGCAACCTGGTAATGGCCATACTCGCTGGTGCTGTGTTTGGTTTATGGGTTTATGCGGATAGGAAGGAAAAGGAGTTGGAACAGCCTAAGGCCGAAGTGCAAACGGTTCATCCTTACCAACTGATGGAGCTCATTGTTTTTTCGGTAGGATTTTTTGGCTTTATCGGCGCCAAGCTGTTTGACACGGTAGAACACTGGAGTAATTTCAGGTACGACCCCATGGGTACTTTATTCAACGTCCGCGGTTTTTCTTACTACGGGGGACTGATATTTGGCGCTTTAACTTACCTGTACATCTGCCATAAAAAAGGGATGAAGCTGGTGCATTTGGCCGATATCGGTTCGCCGGGCATGATGTTGGCTTATGGCATTGGCCGTATAGGTTGCCAGCTTGCCGGCGATGGCGACTGGGGTATTATCAATGACCATCCTAAGCCAGGTTTAATACCGGGTTGGATGTGGTCGTTCACCTATCCGCACAATGCCATTAACGCGGGCCTTCCAATACCAGATTGCGCCGGCAATTATTGCAACCAACTGTTACATGGCGTGTACCCCACACCTTTTTACGAGGCTACTATTTGCCTGCTGTTTTTTACGCTGATGTGGGTGTTCAGGAATAAGATTATCATACCTGGTTTCATGTTTTTTTTATACCTTATGCTCAACGGCGGCGAAAGGTTTTTGATCGAACTGATCCGCATTAACCCCAAATATCAAATTTTTGGGATGAACTTTACCCAGGCCGGCTATATTGGTTTATTAATGGTAGTTGGCGGCCTGGTTGGCTTTGTATGTTTAATTATAAAAACTAAAAAAACGGGGAAGCTACAACCCGTAACGTAGGTTGTAAACCCTATTAATTGAATTACTCTATGAGAAAATTTGCAGTCATCACCTTGTTTTTTTGCATTGCAGCAAATCTGCATACCATAGCACAAACCGATGGTAAAAAGGTAAATCTTACCGATATTAATTTCACTGTCGAGGCGGCCCCCGAGTGGAGCAGCCTGTTAAAGCGCGAAACCGGCTGGTTTGGAGGCGACGGGATTTATACTATCCCGTTAAACGGAGTGGAAAACAAGCAGGCGAAAGCCGGCGATAAAATCCTGTTTATTTTCAGCGATTCGATGATTGGCAAAATAGAAAACGGCACAATGGTGCCGGGCTTTAAAATGATCCATAATTCGGTGGCCGTACTCCATGGCAATCAGCCTGCCGATGCCGAAATGAAGTTTGCCTGGGATACTGATAAAGCAGGCGCTGCCGAATCCTTGTTCATTCCACACACTGCCCAAACCGCTGCCGGGGATTACTATTGGCTTGGCGATGGCTTTGTAAACCAGGAATTGAATAATGCCATTTATATTTTTGGTTACAGGGTGCGGAATGTGGGCACCGGCGCCTTCGGGTTTAGGGAGGTTGGTAACACGCTGATAAAAATTCCGGCCGGATCGCAGCCGCCGTACAAAGATCTTAAGCAAATGGATACGCCCTTTTACCTCACGGATACAAAAGGCGATATCGGGTCGTTCGGGGCCGGTATTTATGTGAATACCACAAAAGCCGGCGCACCTAAACCCGACGGTTACATTTACGTTTACGGGGTGCGCGGCATAGGCAAAAATTTGATGGTGGCCCGCGTTTTGCCCAAGGATTTTGAAAAGTTTGACAGTTGGACTTTTTACGATGGCGCCAACTGGATAAAAGATATGAACAAGGTAGCCGATGTTACCAATAGCGTATCCAATGAGCTAAGCCTTACCGCGCTGCCTGATGGCCGTTATGCCCTCATTTTCCAGGTAGGAGGGATGAGCACCAATGTGGGGATGCGGATAGGGGCGACACCCTACGGTCCCTTTGGCCCGGTAATAAAGCTATGGGATTGCAAACCCGACCTGGAAGAGAAAACCTTTGTAGTTTACAATGCCAAAGCACACCCAAGCCTATCCGCCCCCGGCGAACTGCTGATTAGCTATAACATTAACTCTGTTGATTTTATCCCCGATTTGATGAAGAAACCTAACCTATACAGGCCAAGGTTTATCAGGATGAAGATTAGTAGCAAGTAGTTAGTATCAAGTATCAAGATTTTACTGTCCCCTCGGGGTCTCTCGTAGAGGACCCTGAGGTCCCCGATCACCTCGCACAAACGCGGCTTTAAGTTTCGGACTGGACGTGTACACCGCAGGGTCCTCGTTGAGAGACCCCGCGGGGACGGAATATTATTAAGATGGCCGGAGCGTGCAATCAGGGTTAACAAAGGTTAACATAATTTTGATTTATTTTAACTTAAATATCTTGTAGTCAGTGAGTTAAGTAAAAAACATGGTTGACATGTGTTAACCATGTTTTACTGTCGCCTTAGGTTTCTCCGATGCAATTAAGTTAAGCGTTTTCAGCCCCGTAGGGGCATAACATTTGTAGATAAAAATAGAAAAATAATGCTCCGTGCCGTAGGTACGGAACTTATGTGGCGTACCTACGGCACGCAAAAATGTTAAATTACAAGTTACTACAAATGCTTTGCTCCGATGGAGCAACCTGTCAATTCCTTAACTTAATAGCATTGGAGAGACCCCGCGGGGACGGAAATCGTATTTCTATCCGTGATAAAAATTAAACAAAACAACTTTCATTCTTGCTACTTGCAACTCAAAATTATATATTCGCTAAATCAATTTAGCTAACCCAAATGAAAAAAATCTTATTGTTTGCCGGCATGATCATGCTGTGCAGTTTTCAAACTAAAAAGCCAACCAAAGTGGTGTTCTTTGGTGATTCTATTACCGAGTATGCGGTGCAGCCCAACGGCTTTATCACGCTGATTCAGCAACGCCTTAAAGCCGAAAAAAAGGAGCAGGATTATGAAGTTGCCGGGGCAGGCATTGGCGGGAATAAAATATATGATTTGTACCTCCGCTATGAAGATGATGTATTAACCAAAAATCCCGATGTGGTGGTGATTTGGGTAGGGGTGAACGATGTATGGCACAAGCGCATGTTTGGTACCGGTACCGATTGGGATAAGTTTGGCCGCTTTTATACCGCGCTCATCAAAAAACTGCAGGCAAAAAACATCAAAGTGCTTATATGCACCCCAGCCAGTGTGGGCGAGAAAACCGATTACAGCAACGAACTTGATGGCGACCTGAACAAATACTCCAACATCATCCGCGACCTGGCCAAACAAAATAATTGCGACCTTTTTGATTTCCGCACCCTGTTTCATGAATATAACGTTAAAAATAACCCCACCAACAAAGGCGAAGGCATCCTGACCAAAGATGGTGTGCACCTGAACGATGAGGGCAATAAATTTGTGGCAGATATATTTTATAAAACCTTATTCAAATAGAATAAGGTTTTTAATTAATCTTTTGCTAAATCGATTTATTAATTATATTTGCTTATCAGATGCCGATATCCATCACCGGCATAAACCACATTATATACGCCAAATGAAAATACGGTTACTTACATGCGTTCCGGCGCTTTTATGGGCCAGTGCGCTGTTTGCGCAAAACGATAACCTGGTTAAATACGTAAACACCCGGCAGGGTACCAACACCAAATACGAGTTTAGCTACGGTAACACCTACCCGGCCACCGCGCTACCCTTCGGCATGAACACCTGGACGGCCCAAACCGGTAAAAACGGCGACGGCTGGAAGTACCAGTATTTTGAGCATACCATCCGTGGTTTCCAGCAATCACACCAATGCAGTTCATGGGTTAATGATTATGCCGTGTTTTCGCTAATGCCTGTAACCGGCAATCTGGTGGTTAATGAGGATAAAAGAGCAGCAAACTTTAAGCACGAAAACGAAACTGCCCAGCCCAGCTACTACAAAGTAAAGCTGGATAACAATATCACCACCGAAATGACGCCTACCGAGCGCGGTGCGCATTTACGCTTCAGCTTCCCCAGTGGGCAGGGGGCTTACCTGGTGCTGGATGGCTACACCAAAATGAGCATGGTAAAGATAATCCCAGGCGAACGTAAGATTATAGGCTGGGTTAACAATTGCCGTTGGGCGCCGCAGGGTTTTAAAAATTATTTTGTGATCACCTTTGATAAACCCTTTGCTGCTTATGGTACCTGGGAAAATAAAAAAGACCAGCTATCGCCCAAAAACTTAACTGCCGAAGGTGATGGCGTTGGCGCTTACCTTAAATTTAAAGACGGCGAAACCGTGCAGGCCAAAGTAGCGTCGAGCTATCTCAGCCCAGAACAGGCCGAACTTACCCAGCAAACCGAATTGGGTAAATACAAAAACTTCGACGATACCCGCAAAGCGGCAGATGCGGTTTGGAACACGCTGCTTGGCCGCATGAAAATTGAAGGCGCTACCGGGGATGATAAGGCCACCTTCTATAGCTGTTTATACCATGCCAACCTTTTCTCGCACCAGTTTTTTGAGTACGGTAAAGATGGTAAGCCTTATTATTACAGTCCGTACGATGGTAAAACGCATGACGGGTATATGTATACCGATAATGGCTTTTGGGATACCTTTAGGGCGCAGTTTCCGCTGAACACCATTATTCATCCTAAAATGCAGGGGCAGTATGTGCAGGCCCTGTTAGATGCCCAGCAACAATGCGGCTGGCTGCCGGCCTGGTCGTTCCCGGCCGAAACAGGGGGGATGCTGGGCAACCATTCTATTTCCTTGTTAACGGATGCCTGGGTTAAGGGTATCCATACGTTTGATCCAAAGCAGGCACTGGCCGCTTACTACCACGAGGCTACCAACAAAGGTCCATGGGGCAGCGCAAACGGCAGGCCCGGCTGGAAGGAATATTTTGCCGATGGGTATGTGCCTTTCACGCCTCAAACCTTAGGTTCAACCGCCTGGACTTTGGAGTTTGCTTATGACGATTTTTGCGGTTACCAGTTGGCCAAACAAACAGGTAATACCTACTATGAAAATGTGTTTGGCAGGCAGATGTACAACTACAAAAACCTGTTCGACCCCAAAACACGCTTCATGCGGGCCAAAGATGCCAAAGGCAACTGGATTGAACCCTTTGACCCGATGGACTGGGGCGGCCCCTATACAGAGGGTAACGCCTGGCATTGGACCTGGTCGGTTTTCCAGGATGTGCAGGGTTTGATTAACCTGATGGGTGGCAATAAAAATTTTACTGATAAGATCGATTCCGTATTTACCGAGCCGGGTACCATTAAAGTTGGAGGCTACGGCCAGGTAATTCACGAGATGACCGAAATGGCTGCCTTTAAAATGGGCCAGTACGCTCAGGGTAACGAGCCTATTCATCACCTGTTATACCTATATAACTATGCCGGCCAGCCCTGGAAAGCACAGCAGCATTTACGCGAGGTAATGGATAAAATGTACAACGCCGGCGAAAACGGCTACCCCGGCGATGAGGATGAAGGCCAGATGTCGTCATGGTATGTGCTAAGCGCGGCGGGTATTTACAGCGTTTGCCCCGGCACCGATGAGTATGTAATTGGCAGCCCGGCCTTCAAAAAAATGACAATCACGCTGGAAGACGGTAAAAAGTTCATCATCGAGGCCAATAACAACAGCAAGCAAAACGTGTACATCCAATCGGCGACGCTCAACGGCAAGCCCTATACGCACAATTTTATTAAACACGGCGATATTATGGCCGGCGGCATCCTCCGTTTTGAAATGGGGGATAAGCCTAACATGAATCGTGGGTTGGCTGCTGAGGATAAGCCATTTTCACTGTCAAAAAGTACATCAAACTAAATAAAATGGACGTAATTATTTCGTGTTTACCCATGACATCTTTTAAAAATATCTGTCATCCTGAACGCAGTGAAGGATCTATTTTACGCCATGCTTGTTCGCCCTGACGTATATCGATTGGCGACGAAGACTCACCCGGTCGAGGCTACGCCCGACCACCCTCTCCCTTCACCTGCGGTGGAAAGAGGGGCTTGAACGCTGGATATAACAATTGAAAAGGGACGAACCAGGTAATGAATTTTCAAACCCCTCTTTCCGGCGAAGCCCAAGAGAGGGTGGCGGGCGCAGCCTCGCCGGGTGAGTCTTAGCGAGCGTTCAAAGCCAATGTTTATTTAAATATCAAACATGTCATGGGCAGGAACAAAGGATCTATCAGTTGTGCATCACCGATAGAAAAGTTCGCGAAAAGGGACGAACCAGGTAATGAATTTTCAAGCCCCTCTTTCCGGCGAAGCCGAAGAGAGGGTGGCCCTCGATGCATCGGGACCGGGTGAGTCTTAGCGAGCGTTCAAAGCCAATTTTTATGTAAATATTAAACATGTGATGGGCAGGAACAAAGGATCTATCAGTTGTGCATCGCCGATAGAAAAGTTCGCGAATAGATACTCCGTTCTTCAGGATGACAGTCTTTTATTTTTGAATGTCATTTCCACTTTCACCGTCAACTGATTTTAAAACCCGCAATAACGTTTCTTTTTATTTTCAAACTAAATATCACCTCTCAATGCCATTTAATTTTCCCCCATTTTTAAAGCGATCAATGTTCATGATCTGTGTTGCTGCCTGTACCGGGGCATCGGCGCAGGATATCGTTTACCTCGGTAGCGCCAACCCGCAAACCAGCTGGAAAGTAAAAGCGCAGGCCGAAGTAGGCACCGATAGCGCTAATATGTACAAACCCGGTTACGATGCAGGCAGTTGGGTTAAAGGTGTGGTACCGGGTACCGTTTTTAATGCCTACGTGGTAGCCGGGCTGGAAAAAGACCCCAACTTTGGCGATAATATTTATAAGGTTGATAAGGCTAAATACGACCGCAACTTTTGGTATCGTACGGAGTTTAAGATCCCGGAAAATTATACCAAAGAAAAAATCTGGCTAAACTTTAAAGGCATCAATCGCAAAGCCGAGATTTATCTCAATGGCAAACAAATTGGTGTTTTGGATGGCTTTATGCAGCGCGGCAATTTTGATGTTACGGGTTTAGTGAGCAAAAATAGCTCAAACGTTTTAGCCGTATTGGTGTACTGCCCGGTTAACCCATTGGTTAATTATGCAAGCCCAACCTATAGTCCATCAGCCAGTTGGGATTGGATGCCTTACGTACCGGGATTAAATTCGGGCATAACCGATAAGGTATACCTGAGCAATACGGGCGGCATTACTTTACATGATCCCTGGATCCGCACCGAATTGCCAACCAATGCAAGGGCCGATGTCTCGATAGCGGTGAGTGTAAAAAACAGCACATCTAAATTTCAAACCGGGGTGTTAACAGGCACTATTCAGCCGGGCAATATCGAGTTTTCGCAAAAGGTGTTTGTGGGGGCCAACACCACCTCAGAAATTAAACTGGATAAAAAACGCTTTGAGCAGTTAGCCATCAACAGCCCCAAACTATGGTGGCCAAACGGCTACGGCGAACCCAATTTATACACCTGTAAGCTAAGCCTTAAACTGGGCGATGAGGTATCTGATAGCCAAACCATCAAATTCGGCATCAAAAAATACAGTTACGATACCGTTGGCAATGTACTGCATGTTTTTGTGAACGGAACCAAAGTGTTTTTAAAAGGCGGCAATTGGGGCATGGCCGAATACATGCTGCGCTGCCGCGGCAACGAGTACGATACCAAGCTTAAACTACACCGGGAAATGAATTTCAACATCGTACGTAACTGGATAGGATCGACCACCGATGATGAATTTTATGTTGCCTGCGATAAATACGGCATGATGATCTGGGACGATTTTTGGCTCAACTCTATCCCCAACCTGCCCAATGATGTCAATAATTTTAACGTTAACGCGATAGAGAAAATCAAACGTTTCCGCAATCACCCATCTATTGCCATTTGGTGCGGCGATAACGAAGGTACTCCCATGCCGCCATTAAACGGCTGGCTGGCCGAAGATATCAGCAATTACGACGGGGGGGACAGGCGTTATCAACCCAACTCGCACGCCGGCAGTTTAACCGGCAGCGGCCCCTGGACAAACTTTGACCCCCGCTGGTATTTCAGCCGGTTTCCAAATGGTTTTGGGGGATCGCCGGGCTGGGGCTTGCGCAGCGAGATTGGTACAGCTGTTTTTACCAATTACGATAGCTTTAAAAAATTTATACCGAAAGATAAACTATGGCCCCGTAACGAAATGTGGAACCTGCATTTCTTTGGCCCATCGGCAGGTAATGCCGGTCCGGACAGGTATGATGACGGTATTAACAAGCGCTATGGCACAGCAACAGGTATCCAGGATTATTGCCGCAAGGCGCAGCTGCTCAACATCGAAACGAATAAGGCCATGTACGAGGGCTGGGAAGATAACATGTGGGAAGATGCATCGGGCATCATGACCTGGATGAGCCAATCAGCCTACCCATCGCTGGTATGGCAAACTTATGATTATTATTACGACCTCACAGGGTCCTACTGGGGCGCTAAAAAAGCCTGTGAACCGTTGCACATTCAATGGAACCCGGTAAACAATTCAGTTAAGGTAATTAACACCACCGGCAGTAATGTGAGCGACCTGACAGCCGAAGTGGCGGTTTACAACACCGACGGTAAACCTGTAAGCGATTATCATCAAACCAAACAGTTAGATGCCATTGCCAACGCGGCGGTAAATTGCTTTACCATTAACTTTAAAGAAGAACACAACAATTTAGCCCTGAACAAACCTACAGTAGCATCATCGTTTGAAAACATGGAGGCTGCTTTGGCAACCGACGGCAATAGCGGCAGCCGCTGGGCCAGCAGGCAAAACGATAATGAGTGGATTTATGTTGACCTGGGTAGCGAGCAGGTAGTGAACGGCGTAAAACTAAACTGGGAAGAAGCTTACGGCAAAGCCTTTAAAATCCAGGTATCCAACGATGCCAAACAATGGCGCGATGTATATGATACTGAAGATGGACATACCGGCATACAGCAGCTTACTTTCGACGAAACCAAGGCCCGCTATGTTAAAATGCAGGGCATACACCGCGGCTCGGGCTGGGGCTACTCGCTGTGGGATTTTGAAGTGTATGGCGGCGAGCCTAAAAGCAACGGCTTAAGCGAGGTGCATTTTATCAAACTAAAACTAACCGATAAAGCAGGCAAACTGGTATCAGATAACTTTTACTGGCGGGGCAACAAGCGTACCGATTTTACCGCGCTCAACAGCCTGCCCAAAGTAAACCTGAAAGTAACCTCGAAAATAACCAGGGCCGATGGTAAATACTATATCAATGCCACCATTACCAACCCGGCATTATCCCCGGCGGCGGCGTTTGCTATACGGGCACAGGCAGTGAGGAAAAGCAACGGTGAACAGTTATTACCTGCCTTGATGAATGATAATTATTTTAGTTTGATGCGGGGCGAGTCGAAAAGTATTAAAATAGAGTTTGATGCCGATGTATTGGGTAAGGATAACCCGGTATTATTGGTACAGCCTTATAACGATCCGATTAAAGCGGAGTAAATGTCAATTTCAGGAAAAAATAAGATTTAAAATAAATCGATTTACTGCTGTGGAATTTAAAACATTTCGATTAATTTGAGGCCGCCAATTGAAAAACTGATTAAACCCATATAATGAGCAACACCGCTAAATTTACCGAACGCAAGTATCTTGTAGTTTTAATATTCGTAACCTCGCTATTTTTGATGTGGGGCATATCCATGACGCTTGGCGATACACTGAATAAGCACTTTCAGAACGTATTGCATATCTCCAAATCGCGGTCGGCTTATGTACAGTTATCCTTATTTGGGGCATACTTTGTAATGGGTGTACCTGCCGGTTTATTTATGAAAAGGTTTGGCTATAAAAATGGGGTTTTAATGGGGTTAACACTTTACGCAGCTGGAGCTTTCCTGTTTGTACCAGCGGCCAATACCGAATCGTTTACCTTTTTCAGAATAGCCTTGTTCGTGTTGGCCTGCGGTATGGCTACTTTAGAAACTGTAGCGCACCCCTTTGTAGCGGCCCTTGGCGACCAGCGCACAAGCGACCAGCGGATCAACTTTGCTCAGGCGTTTAATGGGGTAGGTGGGGTGGTTGGTCCTTTTGTTGGCAGTGTTTTGATACTTCAGAAAGGCATGGAACACTCTAATGATCTTGTATCGGTAAAACATCTTTATATTATTATAGGCTGTGTTGTGGCCTCAGTTGCCTTTCTTTTCTCTTTTATCAAAATACCGCCTATAACAGACCCGCATGTTATTGCCGATGATGCTTATGCTGTTGCCGGGGCCGAGGAAGCGGACGTTAAATTGTTCAAACAAAAACATTTTCTTTTTGCTGTGATAGCGCAGTTGTTCAACGTTGCGGCACAGGGTGGTACGTGGGCGTTTTTTATCAACTACGGTGCCGAAGTAATGCATTTTTCGGATTCAAAGTCTGCATTGTTTTTCTCGGGGAGTATGGTAATGATGATGATTGGTCGCTTTGCTGGTACTGCCTTAATGCGCTTTATTAAACCTTACAAGCTTTTAGCGATATTTGCTGCTTGTAATGTTATCATGTGTATTATCGTGGCGCAGGGTTTTGGCTGGCCGTCGTTCATCGCGTTATTGTTTATCAATTTCTTTTTTAGCATTATGTTCCCAACTATATTTAGTTTGGGATTAAAAGATCTGGGTCCTAAAACACAGCAAGGATCATCATTTATAGTAATGGGCGTTGTTGGCGGTGGCTTATTCCCGTTGGCGATGGGCCTTATCGCCAACCATAACGTGGCTACTGCCTATTATTTGCCTATTATTTGCTACCTTGTTATATTTGCATTTGGTTTTAGCTATCCGCGGTTAAACAAAAAATCGGCATAGCTGTCGCGTCTTTTTATAACAGCCCATCAAATTGCGTTCAGTTAATCGATTTACTGCCAAAATAAATCGATTAACTTTTGGCCATACTTATATAATTTGATATATTCCCCTATATTTGAAATAACTAATATAAACGGGTGAAAAAGAAATTATCTATCGTTGATATCGCGAACGCGTTAAACGTATCAAAAACTACGATATCATTTATTTTAAACGGCCGGGCCCAGGAAAAACGCATAGGTGCCGACCTGGTTGAAAAGGTGATGAAATATGTAGCCGAAGTAGGTTACAAGCCAAATTCGCTGGCCAAAAGTTTGCGGACCGGCAAATCAAACACCATCGGATTAATGGTGGAAGATATCTCTAACCCCTTCTTCGCCAGTATTGCGCGCCTGATTGAAGACCGTGCTTACAAAAACGGCTACAAAATTATTTATTGCAGCACGGATAACGATACCAGCAAAACCCGCGACCTGATAGCCATGTTTCGCGACAGGCATGTAGATGGTTACATCATGGCCCCGCCTGAGGGGATAGAAGAAGATATTGAATCGCTGATAAAAGATGGGATGCCCGTGGTTCTGTTCGACAGGCACCTGCCCGGCGTTAAAACTGATTTTATTGAGGTTGATAATCTTTTCAGCACCTATAACGCTACCAAACATTTAAAGGAGCAAGGCTTCAAGAACATAGCGTTTGTGACCTTTGCATCGCACCAAACTCAAATGATGGATAGGGTAAAAGGTTACCAGGATGCCATGAAAAGCGACGGACTGAAGCCCACCATCGTGAAAGAGGTTGTTTTTAACCAGGATGAGGAGCAGATCATGGCCCCGCTTCGCGATTTTTTTAAAGGAAATCCCGATGTAGATGCCATCCTTTTTGGTACCAACCACATCGGTACCTGCGGACTGAAGGTAATGCATGAAATGGGCCTTAAAGTCCCTGCGGATGTAGCTGTTATCTCCTTTGACGATTATGATGTTTTCAAACTCCACTCGCCGCCCATAACAGCGATAGCACAACCCGTTGAGGAAATAGCCGATAACGTAATTAGTGTTTTACTGGAGAGGCTCAATAGCAATGCGGCGCCTGATAAAGCGCAATCTATTATTTTAAAAACCGATCTGAAGATCAGGAACTCGTCGCTAAAAAACGCCGTCTGAATTTTATCGTCCCATCAACACAAAGGCTTTAAATGAAATCCTTTGTGTTGGTTTTGCCCCTGATTTAAATCTGCGCCTGGCATATTACTTTGGATAGCAGGCCGTGGTTTTCAAGTAAAAAATATAAATTTATGCTAAAACGATTTATTTTGCTTTTTATACAGTAAATGTATATTATTGCTCAACCAATCAGACAGCCATAATGAAAATTTTCTTTGTTACAATAATACTCGCGCTTGGCTTATTCCCGGCAAAGTACGCCGGTGCTCAATCGTCAGTTAATAATGTCGCCCCAAGGCAATGGAATGCGGCTTGGATAGCTTTGCCTGGCGACAACGGCCTGAACTATGGTATTTACTACTTTCGTAAAAACATTGATATTGCCGGTAAGCCTGCAACTTTCATCGTGCATATATCGGCAGATAACCGTTATAAATTGTATGTCAATAGTAAGCTGGTATCATTGGGGCCGGCACGGGGCGATACCTATTATTGGAATTATGAAACTGTTGATTTGGCACCGTACCTATCTGTAGGGAAAAACACCATAGCTGCGCTTGTTTGGAATGAGGCCCAATACAGCCCCGCGGCCCAAATCAGCGTACGCACAGGTTTTATTTTACAGGGTAATTCGGCAAAGGAAGATATATTAAACACCAACAATACCTGGAAGTGCATCCGTGATATGGGGCATCAGCCAGTACCGGGGTATTTTTTTGCTGCCAGCAGGGGAGAGATGGTAGATATGCGGCAGGCCGTAAAAGGCGACTGGACGGCCACCGGTTACGATGACAGCGCCTGGTTTGCCGCCGGTAAAGTGGCCGACGGAAAGCTAAAAGGCACAGCCTGGGGCATAGAATGGGCCTTGGTGCCATCGTCGCTGCCCCCAAGGGAGATGACCTACCAGCGGCTTGTTCAATTACGCAGAGCGGATGGTGTAACCGTTGCGCCCGGCTTTCCGGAAAAAAAGACTCCGTTAACTATTCCCGCAAACACTACGGCTACGCTGGTACTCGATCAAACTTTTGAAACAAATGCCTATGTAACCTTAAATTTTAGCGGCGGCAAGGATGCAGGCATATCACTTGGTTACGCCGAATCGCTTTATGCAAAAGGCAGCAAGGGCGTTATTAAAGGTAACCGTAATGATGTGGAGGGCAAGGAGTTTGTAGCCAGGATAGACAGCCTGGTTGGCGATGGCAGCCAGGGGCAATCATTCACAACGCTGAATTTTCGCACGTATCGTTATATAAGGCTCATTGTACAAACTAAAAACGACCCGCTGGTAGTTGATGACCTGTATGGCACTTTCACGGGTTATCCTTTTAAACGGGCATCGGTATTGAATACAGATAATACCGAAATGAAGCAGATGCTGGATATTGGCTGGCGCACCGTAAGGCTTAATGCCTGGGAAACTTATACAGACTGCCCATATTACGAGCAACTGCAATACATTGGCGACACGCGCATACAGGCCATGATATCGTACTACAATACCAGCGATAACCGGCTGGCACGCAACGCCCTTAACCAGATGGACCACTCGCGCTTACCCGAAGGCGTAACTGCCAGTTGCTATCCATCAAGAGGTACGCAGGTTATTTCACCATTCTCGTTATGGTACATATGCATGCTGCATGATTACTGGATGTACCGTGGCGATAACAACTTTATCAAAAATAAACTGCTGGGTGAAAGGGGCGTGCTTGATTTTTTTAGTAAATACCAGCAGGCCGATGGCTCGTTAAAAGACACCCCTTACTGGGCCTTTGTTGACTGGGCCGGTAACATGTGGGGCGAGGTGAAAGGCAAAGATGGCAGCGCCGCCATTTATGACCTGCAACTACTATGGGCATACCAATGGGCGGCAGAAATGGAAGCAAAAATAGGTTTGCATGATTATGCTGTTTTATACAATAAAAAAGCCGCCCAGCTAAAGGCTACCATACAGCGTAAATACTGGGATGCCGGCAGAAAATTATATGCCGATACAAAGGAACGAAAAGGCTTCTCGCAGCATGTTAACGCCTTGGCCATACTTACCGGCACGGTGAGCAATGCCTACATGCCTGCGGTGGCCAGGGGGATGCTTAAGGATACCAGTTTGACCCAATGCTCGGTTTACTTTAAATATTACCTAAACCAGGCGCTGGTAAAGGCCGGCTTGGGTAACGATTATATGAACTGGCTGGGTATTTACCGGCAAAATATAGCCATGGGCCTTACTACCTGGGCCGAGTACTCTGATGTTAATACTACCCGCTCAGATTGTCATGCCTGGGGAGCAAGCCCCAACATCGAATTTTTCAGGACGATTTTAGGTATTGATAGCTACGCGCCGGGTTTCGCCAAAATAAAAATAGAACCTCATTTAGGCCTTTTGAAGGATATCAGCGGCGAAATTCCCCATCCAAACGGGAAGGTTTTTGCCGGCTATAAATTTGAAAACGGCCGCTGGCAAATAAATGTCAATTTACCGCATACAACTACCGGCATATTGGTGTGGAAGGCCAAACAATATATGTTAAAAGCGGGCAACAATTCTTTTGTTATTTAACTGATGGTGAGAAGAGGCCTCATATTTTGAGGCTCTTCTTATTCAAATATTTGCAGTACGCTCCCGCGTACTTAGTTGCTTTTTATATTGCAAGCTTTAATTTCCGGCATCCCACTATAGCCGTGTTCTTCTGCCGTCCGGGCATCCTTTTGATGGGCCGGGTGCGAATTTTCGCCCCCGATAAATTATTTGCAGCTTTTTGATCAGGTAACTAAGGGTATATGCCTGTTTAATGTACTCCCCTATAAATAAGGCAAATCACAAATCCATAAAATTTACAGTTAACCCATGAAAAAAAACTTTACTAAACTTTCTTTGGCCATTATGGTGCTTACGGTACTTTTAAATTCCTGCTCAAAAGTTGCAGATAATTACGATTATAAAAAGATGGCTACCTCGATAGAATTACCTATTGCCGCCCATGCCGGTCCTGCGTCATTCGAAAACGGTGGTTTTAAATATAATATTTCGCAGTTTATCAGTTCAACACCGCAGCCCCTGGCTACTACTGTGCTGGTATCAGCAGTAAAGCCTTTAACGAGCGCGGTAACAGTTACTATGGCGGTTGATAACTCGGTTGTAACACAGCTAAATGCCTTACACAGGTCGCTTTATACTGCCGATAGTACCGCGGCTGTAGCAAATGCCGGCAGCCTTCCCGATCCGTCTGAATCAAAATACGATATTTACGTACCGCTGCCAGCAGCCGACTTTACCATACCCAGTAACACGGTTAACATCCCGGCGGGGCAACTGACGGCCAGTTATGTAATTAATGTAACCACCGCAAACCTGGTGCTTGGCACAAAATACATGTTGCCTGTGGCCATAAAAGATGCCCAGGGTCATGCTATTAACTATTATAAAGCGGTATATTATATTATTAGTGTAGCCAGCAAATACCAGGGCGATTATACAGCTAACGGCTCAATTGCATTCCCCAACCCGGCCAGCGACAGAACATGGAGCGCACGTGCCAAATCATTAACTACCATTGATGGCAATACCGTACGTTGCGAGGCTGCCGATTTGGGCGGCAGTAATTACTTTATGAATTTGAAAGTAAACAGCGATAATACAGTTACAGTAACATCTGCAGCCGGTGCGGCAAATCAAACCATCCAAAATAACGGCGTTTGCGTTTATGACCCGGCCACCAAAACGTTTACCTTAAACTATAAATATGTTGGCGGGACCGGCGACAGGCGCATTGCCGAAACCATTGCATTAAATTAAACCAGTTAATAATAAGTTAATAGGCTGCCTTGTGGTTTACAAGGCGGCTTTTTTACTTTATGGGCAATTGCGGTTTGTAACTATGTTGGTATCAACATAAAAAAAGAGGCAAATGAAACAGACCGGAATTTTTTGAAAATATTAAATGTTAAGCTTTTTGCGGTCAATCTATTGATAAAACAAAAAATATGCCGTATTCTTAACAAATTATTAATAATTTAGGCAATAAGTTTGGTAATACGTAATGAACTCGACCGTAGGTTTTGCTGATAATGAATTGCTCAATCTTCTTGCCGAAGGTAAAGAGTTTGCATTTACTGAAATTTATAACCGTTACTGGAAAAGGCTGGTCGCCCTGGCATATAGTTATACTAAAGATAAATATGCCGCTGAAGAAATTGTACAGGAGGTTTTTTTTAGTTTATGGAACCGCAAAGGCACCCTTAAAATAGAAACCTTAAGCTCGTACCTGGCCACGGCAATCAAATTTTCGGTATTTAAAAGTGTATATACCAGGAACAGGCAAGCGCAGATCATTGAAGGGATAGCCAAAACCGTGATGGCCGATTTACCCGAAGATTTGGTACATGCCAAATTTTTAGAAGAGTACGTTAACGGCATTGTTGAGCAATTGCCCGAAAAATGCCGGCAGGTATATAAATACAGCCGCCAGCAAGGTCTGTCGGCCCAGGAAATAGCAGTCGAGATGGATATTGCCGAAAAAACGGTAGAGGCGCATCTTACAAAAGCCCTTAAGGTGCTGCGCTTAAATTTAAAGGAAATTATGCTGCTCATTATTTTCCTTAAGCACCATTAGTGTTAAGTTAATAGTCCTAAGTCTTAAGTCAAAAGCCCAATTTATTCTTTTTGACTTAGAACTTAAAACTTTCGACTTAGGACTATGTGTCATAGCTCAATCACAATCATTTCAATTTACCTTATGCGTTTGCGCTGATTAGCCGCTGCTTTTTTTATTAAAAATCGCTTTTTTATCACTTTTTTTTAAATGCACTAAGGGTAAATGCCTTTTTAGTGTACTCCCTTTTAATTGCTGCTTAATATGGACGAGCTTTATCAGAAGTACTTAATAAAAAAATACCTTGACGGGACGGCTACGCCAGCCGAACGGGACGAATTGTTGTTGTGGTACCGGGCCAAGGGCGAGGAAGACTTTGAGTGGCCATATGAAAACCAACTGGAAGAGGATGAAGCCAAAGCACGGATATTTGACGGTTTACAGCAACGCATAAAAGCGGCCAAAGCTGCGGAACCAACAACAAGAAACTACTTTTATAAAATAGCTGCCGCTGCTTCCGTTATACTGGCCGTTTGCATTGGGTTGCTATGGAATAACAACAGCAAACCAGTAAAGCCGCAAAGCAACACCGTAGTTACCAAACCGGGCGAACGTAAAATAATTAACCTTGTAGATGGGTCGGTGATTTGGCTGGGTTCCGGAAGCTCGGTTACTTATCCTGTAGCCTTTGTGGGCACGACCAGGGAGATCAGCTTTGAGGGCGAGGCCTTTTTTGATATCGCCAAAGATAAGCACCATCCGTTTATTGTACACACAGGCACAACCAGCACCAG
Source organism: Mucilaginibacter sediminis (assembly GCF_051903035.1). Classification (NCBI taxonomy): domain Bacteria; kingdom Pseudomonadati; phylum Bacteroidota; class Sphingobacteriia; order Sphingobacteriales; family Sphingobacteriaceae; genus Mucilaginibacter; species Mucilaginibacter sediminis. Next base: position 2,599,511 of record NZ_CP170602.1, on the reverse strand, counting down.
GGTTTTGGGTACCACCTTTAATATCTCGTCATTTAAATCGCATAAAGAAATTGTGGTTGCATTGGTAACGGGCAAGGTTTCATTTACCGATGGCGGATCGGGTGTTTTGCTATCGCCTGCTAACATGGTAGTGTATAATAAACTCAAAAAAACAACCAAAGTATTACCAATTCCCGATTTGGCAGCGGTAATGGGCAGGCGCAACGGCTATTACGAATACCGCAATGTATTGGTGAAGGATATTGCCGAAGATGTGAGCAGAAACTTTAACATGAAAATACAGGTAGTTGGCGATGTTAAGAATACCCTGTTTTTTGGGCGGATAAAGCCTGGTGAAAGCCCTGTGCAGTTTTTAAAGAAAATGGCGCTGGTGGTTCACGCATCGCTCATCAGTAAAGATAATTTATGGATCATTAAAGGAGGAGGAGGCATTTGAGTTAAAATTCTTACGCTCTATATATCAGTAATGCCCCGGGCAAGGGGGCATTGTACTGATAATCAAAAAACGTCATAGTCAAAAGCATTACCCCAATGGATTGGAAGCCCCGGAGGTACCTGCTGTTTTTTTAACATTTTTATTGAAGTGAATATATGAAAATTAATGTATCCCGCAATAGGGGACACAAGTATATGCTTTTTATGAGGATTAGCACAGTAATTATAGCGGTTTTGTGCAGCACAAGTTTATCAATGGCCGCAAGTTTTGCAAATGGCCAGGATGTACTGAAGAAGCACGTAAGCGTCAATTTAAAAAATATTACATTAAGCAAAGCGCTTGATAATATTTCTGCTGCATCTGGTGTAAAGTTTACTTACAACGGCACAGTAGCTAATAGTAAAATAAAAATATCGGCAAAGGTATCTAACCAGGAGCTGGGCAAAGTGCTGGATAATGCACTAAAACAAACACCCTATAAATACACTGTGCTTGATGATGAGATATTGATACGGTACGTGGAGATAATCCCCGAACCTATCCAGGCAGTACAGCGTATTTTAACAGGTAAGGTTGTTGACGAAAAAGGCGAGGCTTTGCCCGGCGTAACCGTGAGGATTAAAGGAACCGATCGTGGCGGCATTACCGATAACAGCGGTAAATACCAGATACAGGTTAATAACGATGCCGAAATTGTGGTGTTTGCATTTATTGGCTACCAAAACCAGGAAATACCGGTGAAGGATAGCAAAACCATCGATGTTAAAATGGTGCCAATGCCGCAAAACGAGTTAAAGGAAGTTGCTGTAGTTGCTTATGGTACACAGCGCAAGGTGAGTTTGGTTGGCGCGCAATCAACAGTTGATGTGGGCGAACTTAAACAACCGGTTGCCGATATCAGCACTATGCTGGCCGGCCGTTTATCAGGTATAGTTGGTGTTCAGCGCTCAGGCGAACCGGGCAGCAACCAGGCTGATATCTGGATTCGCGGTATATCTACATTTACCAATAACAATACTGGTCCGCTGGTATTGGTTGATGGTGTTACCCGGTCAATCAACAACCTCGATCCGCAGGATATTCAATCATTTACCATCCTGAAAGATGCCTCGGCAACAGCCGTATATGGTGTGCGTGGTGCAAACGGTGTTATTTTGGTGCAAACTAAAAGGGGCAAAGTTGGCAAGCCGAAGATAGATGCCGACTATTATGAAGGCTTCACCTCATTTACCCGCAAGCCCGAAATGGCCGATGGTATTACTTACATGAATGCTGTAAATGAAGCCAACATCACCAGGGGTGGCGTTGCCAAATACTCGCAGCAGTATATTCAAAACACGCAAAATAATGTAGACCCGTTGCTTTATCCTAACATCAACTGGATTGATGCTGTATTTAAAAATACCAGCCGCAACAGGCGGGCCAATGTGAACATGACAGGTGGCGGGCCAAATTCAAGGTATTACATATCTGCAAGTTATTACAACGAGGGCGGACTTTTAAAAACAGATAAGCTATCTACCTATAATTCAAATATCGATTACAGCCGGTATAACTTTACCAGTAACGTTGATGTAGATATCACCAAAACCACCAAGGTGGCATTAGGCGTTCAGGGTTATGTAGGTAAGGGCAATTATCCTGCAATATCGGCAAGCGATATTTTTGGCCAGGCCATGATCGTATCGCCAGTAGTATTCCCTATTGAGTATCCGGGCGGTTATGTTCCGGGCGTAAACCCTAATGGCGACCAGCGTAACCCTTATGCCGATTTAACCAGGCGCGGATACAGCACAACTTTTACCAATCAGTTGTACTCCAACATCAGGCTTACACAGGATTTTGGCTTTTGGCTGCCGGGCTTATCATTCAATACCTTATTTGCGTTTGATGCCAGCAACAGCAACAGCATTTTACGCCAAAAACGCGAAGATACCTGGTATCCCGACCAAAATACGCCCTATAACGCCGATGGTACTTTAAACCTGGTACGCACCTATACAGGTAACGGAAATTACCTCAGCTACAACGCATCAAGCGGTGGCTCAAATAAAATTTATACCGAGTCGTCTTTTAACTATGACCATGCCTTTGGCAAACATCGCGTAGGCGGGTTATTGTTATTTAACCAGGAAGACCGGTCGGATTTCCCTGCCGGTAGTTTTGCTACCTCTATTCCTTACCGCATCCGCAGTTTGGCGGCAAGGGTAACCTATTCATTTGCCGACAGGTATTTTGCCGAGTTTAATGTGGGGTACAACGGATCGGAAAACTTTGCTCCCGAAAAACGCTATGGATACTTCCCCGCATTTGGTGTGGGATGGCTTGTATCTGAAGAACACTTTTTTGAGCCTTTAAAAGACGCTATATCGTTCTTCAAATTCCGTTACAGCAATGGTATTGTGGGTAGTGGCGATATTGGTTTAGGCCGTCGTTTTGGTTACCTTACATTGTTGTCTGACGGCTCATCGGGTTTCACTTATGGTTTGGGCAATACCAACGGAATAAGTGGTATCAGCATAACTGACTATGGGGTTGATGTAAGCTGGTCGCGGTCTCATAAACAAGATTTGGGTTTGGATATCCGCGCCCTGCACGATTCGTTTTCACTTACCTTCGATTTGTTTAAGGAGCACCGTACAGGCATTTTCTTACAAAGGGCTGCGGTACCCGGATATGTTGGCTTGTCATCGTCACCCTACGCCAACCTTGGTATAGTTAATAATAAAGGCTTTGATGCAACCATCGAGCAGCGTATTAATGTAGGTAAGGTTGTATTAAATTTACGAGGCAACATCACTTATAACAAAGACGTTGTTGTAGAAAACGACCAGCCAACCCCCAAATATGCATGGAATGATCAGCGCGGTCATAACGTACTGGCAGATTTCGGTTACATAGCCGAAGGTTTATTTACCACCCAGGAAGAGATAAACAGCAGCGCCACCCCCGGCGCCAAAGCCAGCATTAAACCAGGCGATATCAAATACAAAGATTTAAATAACGATGGTATTATTAACGCTTACGATAAAACGGAAATAAGCAAAGGCGATGTGCCTTTCCTGACCTATGGTTTAGGTTTTAACGTAGCTTACAAAGGCTTTAACCTGGGCGCATTCTTTGTTGGAACCGGGCATGCATCGCGGTATATATCGGGTAATGCTATCCAGCCATTTTCAACCAATGGCGGTATCAGTAACGCCTATGCCAACATTACCGACAGGTGGACAGAAGCAAGCCCGCGCCAGGATGTGTTTTATCCGCGCTTGGCTTATGGCGATGGCGACAATACCAACAACACGCAGCATAGTTCATGGTGGGTAAAAGACGTACAGTTTATCCGCCTTAAAACGCTTGATTTTGGTTACACTTTCTCCAAAGCTTCACTGAGCAAAATTGGCATGAGTAACCCGCGTATTTATATTATGGGTTACAACCTGCTTACTTTCAGTAAGTTTAAACTTTGGGACCCTGAGCTGAATACCGGCAATGGCACTGCATACCCAAATGTTAAAACCATATCATTAGGCCTGAGCGCTCAATTTAATTAACAGAAGTAACATTTAATTCAAGATAATAAAATGAAACGAATTATAGTAGCCTTAACGCTGGCATGTATGTTAACTGTTAGCTCATCATGCAAAAAAGGCTTTTTAGACCAGGTGCCCGATGACAGGCTTACCCTTGATGAAACCTTTAAAAACCGTAACACAGCCGAGAAGTTTTTAGCCAACGTATACTCTGCCATACCCGATGAAGCATCACAACGTTTCCCCGGATCAGACAACAGCATTGGCGAGTGGACAGGCGGATCTGATGAAGCAGAGTACGATTGGGGTTTTGTGGCCACCCAAAATATCAACAATGGCAATTACGATGCGTCCAGCGGTTTTATAAGCGGTTTTTGGACAACCTATTACCGTGGTATCCGCTCGGCCGGCATCTTTATGGATAATGTAGATAAGGTTTCTGATATGCCCGCCTCGCTAAAAACGCAGTACAAAGCCGAAGCAAGGGCGTTGCGTGCCATCTATTACTTTTGGCTGATGCGTATTTACGGCCCGGTTGTTATCACCGGCGATAAAACAATTGCACCCGATGCTTCATTTGCCGATGTGCAATTACCCCGCAGCTCGTTTGATGAGTGCGTAACCTATGTGACCACCGAGCTTGATGCTGCCATTGCCGATTTGCCCCTGAAAGCCGCAAATAACAATAACCTTGGCCGTATAAACAAAGCTTTTGCAACGGCAGTAAAATCGCAGGTGTTGTTGTATGCTGCCAGCCCGTTGTTTAATGGTAATACAGACTATGCCGGTATGGTAAATGCCGATGGAAAAAAGCTTATTAACCAAACTTACGATGCTACCAAATGGCAAAAAGCAGCCGACGCCGCGAAAGCCTTTCTTGATCAGTTTGTACCCGGCACTTTTGATTTGTACCGCGAAAACGATGCTTCGGGTAACTTTAGCCCATACCTGTCATGCCGCGACGTAATGCTGGTTGACTGGAACAAGGAAATCATTTACGCCAGGATTGATGCCGGCGTAACCAACAGGCAGTATGAAACCACACCTTACCACTCCGGTTATGCCGATGAGGTAAGGGGCAGCGGCGGCTTGGGCGCCACGCAAACCATGGTTGATGCCTACTTTATGGCAAACGGCCGTTCAATAACCGATAATGGTTCGGGTTATGTTGCTACCGGTTTCTCCAATTTTCAGGCACCCTATGATGACCAGGCCCGGAGTACCTATAACCAATGGACAAACCGCGAGCCGCGCTTTTATGTAGGCATTACTTATAACGGCAGCAAATGGCTAAACACCAATAGCGGCGAGGTTATTACGCAAACCTATAACACCGGTAACTCTGGCAAGCAAACTGGTGGTAATGATTATTCGCCAACAGGCTATATTGTGCGTAAAAACGAGCCGATAGGCGATTGGCGCACAGGCGGCCGCTCATGGGTAATGTTAAGGCTGGCCGAAATTTATCTGAACTACGCCGAGGCTTTAAATGAAGCTTCGCCGGGCAATGCCGATATTTTAAAATATGTTAACCTTATCAGGAACCGTGCAGGCATCCCCGAATACGGTAGCCCATCACTGCCGGCACCAGCAGGGCAGGCTGCCGTTAGGGAAGCCATCAGGAAAGAGCGCCGCGTAGAACTTGCTTTTGAAAATACCCGTTTCTTTGATACCCGTCGTTGGAAAATAGCCGAAACCACCGATAACGGTCCGTTTAAGGCATTAAACATCAGCACCAATCCGCCTGAGTTTTATAATGTGGTAACTTTTGAAAACCGCGTGTTTGAAAAAAGGAATTACTTTTACCCAATACCACAAAATGACGTAGATAGCGATAAGCAACTGGTACAAAATACAGGTTGGTAACCGCACCTAAGATTTTTTCTATACCTATGAATCCGGGGCCGGCTGTAATGGCTGGTCCCATTTTTTAATCTTTTTATCTGCCTTTATATAAGGCCTATGTGTTCATAAAGTTCTTGTGGTTCTCAATCTCTTGTAAACATAAACTACTGTTAATTTAATAGTACTAAGTCTTAAGGTAAATTTATTCTTTTCTGACTTAGAACTTAAGACTTTCGACTAAAGACTACCCTTCATTACACTACTATGAAATTTAAAAAAATAATACTGCTATGCACGTTAATAACAGCAGCCACGGTGCATAATTCATGCGGTAAATCAAAAAACAACGTTGCCCCTGCGCCGGTAACTGTTATTAAACCCGATACCAATAAAATAGGTGTACCCCCTAAAACATGGCAGGAACATTGGTTTGAGCATAAGCTTTTGCTGCACCTGGTTTATTATGATAAAAATACTGCCGTTTATTATGACGATAACATGGAAACTTCAGTTACCTGGCCATATAAAACCATGTCGGCTGTTTGGGCTTATGCCAAAAAAACTTACGGCTTGTTTGGCGATTCTACAAAGCTATACTGCGTTTTTCATAAAGGTACCTATGGCGGTGGTCATCCCGCTTCGTATTTTGACGATAGCCATGATTACCGGAATACCATAGATTGCGGCCTTGACGATTGGACAGCACCTACCGGCCAGCAAATAGGTATGCCCATTCACGAAACCGGGCATATTGTAAGCGGCGCCAGCCACGGCGTTAAAGGTTCACCATCTGACGCGCTTTGGGGCGACAGTAAATTTATGGAGATTTACAACTACGATGTGCTCATGAACATCGGCATGAAAGATGAAGCAGGCCGGGTTTATGAACAAATGCAATCCCAATATGATGATTTCCCGGTGCCGCATGTGCAATGGTTCAAAAACTGGTTCTATCCAATCTATTCCAAATACGGCAAGGCCCAATTATTGAACAAATATTTCGACCTGCTGGCTAAATACTATCCCAAAAATGGTAAAGAGTATGCTCATGACCTTAACTGGGGCGAGTTTATCCATTTTTGGAGTGGGGCTGCCGGTGCCAATCTGAAAGCGCAGGCAACAATTGCCTTCGGCTGGAAAGACGAATGGGAAACCCAGTTTAAACAGGCCCAGGTAGATTTTCCGAACCTGAAATATTAAATGACCCGCCCTGGCTGTGTTTTAATCGAGTAGTAAAAGCAGCCCGCTTTTCTATCTTTTACCGAAATAAAAACGATATTTTAATCAATTGGCGAAATATCGTTACGTATATATTGCTGGCTTTGTTTAATTAATTGGTTTGTAGTGATTTATGATAGGGTTCGAATTTTGTAGCTTTGGTATGACAAACTACCTCCAGTTTTTTTCCGGATTGTTGAGCTCAATTCGTAAATTGAACGGAGATTGGCAACAATACCTACACTACTATGTTGAAAAAACTACCATTGATCCTTTTATTCGCTGTGGGCTCCTTAGCGTCTAATGCACAAATAACCAGTAGCGCCCGCGCAAATAAAACTCAAATGACCGGTGATAGTATTACCATAAGTGCGCATCCGGAATATGATGATGTAACCGGGGTGCATCGCTGGCTGTTTGGCGAAAACTTCCGTAAAGACTGGGCCCAGCCCGTTAAGCTGCCTATCATCCGGCTATCAAAATTTAAAGGAGGCCTTTCTCCCTTAAAACAGGGCGGGGGGATGGAATCAAAATCGTTGCGGCTGGAGGATAAAGATGGTAAAGAATGGGTGCTTCGCAGTGTAGAGAAAGCCCCGGATAAGCTGCTGCCCGAAAACCTGCAGGGAACTTTTGCTGTTGACTGGATAGGAGATGAGTTTAGTGGGCAACACCCTTATTCGGCATTGATTGTGCCGCCGCTGGCCGATGCTGTTCATGTACCGCATGCCAATCCTGTGATTGGCGTTGTAGCCGATGATGCTGCTTTGGGCCAGTATAGCAAGGTTTTTACAGGTTTAATTTGCCTGTTGGAAGAACGTGAGCCGGCAGGCCCATCAGATAACACGATTAAGATGGAGCGTGCCCTAATCAAGAGCTATGACAGCAGATTAGATGGTGAAATGTTTTTGCGTGCCCGGATGCTCGATCTGTTGATAGGCGACTGGGACCGTCATGAAGATCAATGGCGATGGGCAGGCGACATTGATGGCAAGCAAAAAGCCTATTTGCCGGTACCGCGCGATAGGGACCAGGTATTTCACGTTAACCAGGGTTTGTTACCATCCATAGCCGCGCTGCCCTGGATAGATCCTGTTTTAGGAAATTTTACGGCCGATATCCCCAACGTAAAGTATTCTATCTTCAAAACAAAATTTTTGAATGCAGTGCCCGATGTGCAGTTTACCTACGCGCAATGGATGAAGATTGCTAATGACTTTGTTAAAGCCGAAACAGACGATGTTTTGGAAGCCGGCCTTAAACTGCTGCCCAAAGAAAACTACCGGTTAAGGCATAATGAGTTGCTGGCGATATTAAAAAAACGTAGGGACAACATTCCGGCAGCCATGACCCAATATTTTTATTTTGTAAACAGGATTGTTGATATCCGTACAACCAATAAAGACGAACTGCTTACCATTACGGGAGGGCCGGATAAAACCCTGCGGGTTAAAATTGACAAGCTTAACAAAAGCGACGATGTTAAGGGATCGTTTATGGATATAACTTATGATCCGGCCATTACTAAAGAAATCAGGATTTATGTTTCGGGAGGCGACGATCATATTGTGGTTGATAACAATACGTCGCCAATAAAATTAAGGTTTGTTGATAGTACCGGCCATAAAACTTACGATATCAAAAACTCGGTAAATACCATACCTGTTTACGGCTCAAAAGATAGTATTACCTTCACCGGCAAAACCAATCGTTTAAGCAACCGCCTGTCGGCCGATACCAATGCCACCAGGTTTAGGCCAACTAATTTATATAACGTTTGGATGCCGCTGGCAACAGCCGCTATAAACGCCGATGATGGTTTTCTGTTGGGGCTGGGCTTTAAGTATACGGGGTATGATGGTTTCCGTAAGCTGCCTTATGCTACCCGGCAACAATTGATGATCAGCCATGCTTTTGCTACCGATGCTTTCAGACTTAATTACAGCGGCGAATGGGCGCAGGTTATTGGGAAAGCCGATTTTGTAATGAAAGCAAATATCCTGGCGCCCGATAATACCACCAACTTTTTTGGCCGTGGAAACGAAACTGTATTGGTTAAAAGCGAAGGATACCGCAAATATTACAGGGCAAGGTTTAACACTCTGGAATTTGACGCCGCGTTACGCTGGCAAACCGGCAAAGGAAGCTTTTTTAGCGCAGGGCCATCTGCACAGTACTATCACTACAGCCCCGACGATAACACAGGCAGGTTTATTTCACAGCCGGCGCTTATCAACTCATATGATAGTGCAAGTGTAAATAAAAACAAAGCCCACCTGGGTTTGATGCTGAATTTTACCAGCAATAAGCGCAATAACAACGTATTGCCATTTAAAGGGTACTATTTTGAAGTTACTTTAACAGGGTACAAGGGGCTTAATGATTATTCAAAAGCCTTTGTGCAAATTAAACCCGAGTTTACGTATTACCAGCCGCTGGATGCCAAAGGAAACATCGTGCTATCCGATCGTGTAGGCGGCGGCATCAGTTTTGGCAAACCGGCGTTTTATCAATCCATGTTCCTGGGTGGGCAGGGAAACCTCTTAGGGTACCTGCAAAACAGGTTTGCCGGGCAAAATATGTTTTTTAATAACCTGCAGGGCCGGGTAAAAATTGCCGATATAGCCAGTTATATTTTACCAGGTCAATTGGGCATCACCGGTTTTTACGATACCGGCCGGGTATGGATCAGTGGCGAACATTCTGATAAATGGCACACAGGCGCAGGCGGTGGTCTCTATTTTGCACCCGCAAGCCTAACAGTATTGCAGCTGCTTGCCGGCCATTCAGACGAAGGCTGGTACCCTTATATATCGCTTAATTTCAGGTTGTGACCTGGTGTTAATTATAAGTCTTTAGTTCTGAGTCGCTGGTTAAATGTGATTTAGATTATTTATGTATTAAGCAGAAAGCATTGCCGTCGGCTAAGCCAACGGCAATGAATAAACTTCATTTTTAAACAGATCTAAGTAGCTGTTTAAAAATAAAAAAACTGATCGTTATTGCTTCATACCTACGCACGTGTGTTGGGATTTACCAAACATTCGCTTGAACGCAGGCTACGACTTACCCGGTCGAGGCTACGCCTGACCACACTCTCTTCACCTGCGGTGGAAAGAGTGTTTGTAATGTAATTATTTTATAATCAGTTATTTAAAGATATAAATTTCCAAAACTCTCTTTCCGGCGAAGCCGAAGAGGGTCGCCGGCATAGCCTGGCGGGGTGAGTCTTCGCCACCATGCGAGATACGTTGTTGTCCCTTCATAAAAGCATTAGCAAACCAAATTTAACCAGATCTAAGAACCTGTCTAAATTTGATTTAGATTATTTATGTATCCTATAAAAATCATTGCCGTTGACTTTAGTCAACGGAATAATGACTAAAAGGCGAATGGCTTTAGCCAAATTCCACTGAATAATTTGGCTAAAGCCAGCAGCGATACTATCTATTACCGTTGACTAAAGTCAACGGCAATAAATAAATCTCGTTTTTAAACAGCTTCTAAGAAATAACTCTCTCTATGATTGTTGCATTACGGAGTGCAAATCGTTTTTAGTTTTTTGCTATAATCTGCATTTAGCGGCTCGTTGGTTTGGGCAAGCCGCTGTGATCCTACGTTGGCAGGGCAGGCAATGCCTTTAGGGCCGTCATAAACCAGGTCGGGTTTGGTATTAATCAATTCTTTAGGCACATATATCTGTACGTTGGTAACCGAATATACCCTCGGAAAATAACGGATATAATAACCATCCGGGTGTAACGACCATATGCCCGATGGCACTTCCGGATCAGGTTGCGGAGCTATGCCGGCCAACATGGCATACTTTTCCATTTCTTCATATGATGCGTTGCCCGATGCAGCCAGCTGGCGGATGTTATTCTCGGCCTCAAAAACGCTTTGGGCCGCAGGCGGCAACTGGTCTTTGGCTTTTGCTATCAGGCCTGCCGGAAGTACGCCCAATGCGCCACCCTCCAGCATAAGCAGTTCCTGCGGAGATAATAGGGTGGTTGCTGTTAGTTTAATATCTGTACCAAAATCGGCAAAACGGGTACGGGCCACTATTGCCCAAAGTAATACCTGTATGCTGCGCTGTTTTACTTCGGGGTGTTTTTCTGCATTTTTAAGTATCAGTATCACAACATCAGCCTTGGGGCCCAATACCGGTGCCAGCATATAGCCGTCGCCGGTACTTGGGCCATGTGTACCGGCATGCAGGCAATAACTTTTATTGGTCATTTCAAAAAAGCCGGCGCAAAGTTTAAAACCGCCACCGGGCGCTTTGGGTAAAAGATACAACGGATCGGGTTGCTGTCCTTCAATAAATGATGGTGGTTTAGAACCTGTTTTGTTTACATCTTTAAAACTGGTTGTAATGGCCTGTGGCTGTTTTAGGATTTTGCTTACACCACCACCCGAGGCCATCTCGGTGCCTTTATCTAATATTTTTTTACCAAGGCCTCCAAATTGGGCCTGGGCAGCAGCAACGTAAAACATAAATGCGATGAGTGTAGCAATTTTTTTTTGTGTTTTCATAAGTAGCAGGATGTTTAGATACCGCTAAATTAACTAAAACAACATTAATCTAATACTAAAATTAAGTCTGTTTTTTTTTAACTTTAAAAGTAAAATCAGAGTTGCAGCCATTGCCACATATTCGCGATAATGCTAAAAAACGAAAAAGATCAACTTTAAACTTCCGGCTTACTACTGTTGCTTTAATCGGGCGTATTTTATCCGGTTTTATTGCGTCGTCAGTTCATTTTTCTAAATAAAACCCGATATTATTGTAATACTTTAACATATTTAACATAACGGCATGACACTTAAACTGGCCTTAATTTTACTCGCTTTTATCGGATATGGTAGCAAAAGCTTTTCGCAGCAAAAAAACGGCGATGCCACCGATACACTTGGGGTGAAAATATCGAGTATTGAATATAGGGTTAAAGCGATGCCCAAAGATACCAGTGTTTTTTTTACCGGAATTATACCCTGGGTAAACCTCGACAACCCGGGCAAGGAGTTAAATAGGCTTGTGGATTCTGATGAAGTAGTTTTAGCCTTTGCAAAAGTTACACTCATCATTGATTATCCGCTTACCAAACCTGCATCTTTTATATTGGAATCAAAATCAACGAGCTTTTCCCGTAAAGAATTGATTAAAGCCATCAGCGAAAAATATCACGAAATTTATGCGGAAGAAGAAAAATCTACGAAAACGGAAATTGTACCGAGGGATAAGAGGGAAGGCCTGATTAACAGGAATGAAACTAACGGAAAATATGGAATTTGTTGCCATGATCTGTCCGACCTGGATTTAAGTTCGATAGATGTTTTTAAGAACGATGAAGGTAAAATATATCTTATCCTTAACGTAGAATCTTAAAGTACTTCAAACGGTCGATTTGTTATTTCACTTCCGCTCCGAAAAACTTCAGTCCTAATATTCCGCTCATAATCAGTGTCATAAAAAACACCTCCATCCAGGATAGTTTCTGGTGAAAGATGGCCATTTCGGCAATTTTGATGAGTACAAGGGTAATGGCCGTCCATACGGCATAGGCCACCGCCGTGGGCACGAGCTTGATGGCCAGCGAGAAGAAATAGATATTGCCAATCCCGAACAGTACGTAGCCGGCAAAAGGCAGCCAAACAGGTAAGCCGTATTGTAAGCTTAAAGCCGAATGCCAGCGCAGGGCTTTCAGGTCGCTGAATTTCATGAACTTGAGCGAAAATGTCCAGGCAGCTTCAAATGCGGCTGCTATGATGAGGTATATCCAGGCCAATGTTAGTTTTGTTGTATGAGGTTATCTTCAGTGGATACTTGTTTTATAGGTAGGGGTGTTGGCTGCAAATCAATCACGGGTTCATTGTATTTAGCCGGCAGCCTTTTTGTAAGCCAGCTAATCACCCTCGGGCGTAGGGTATAATACCATTTAAACCAGGGATACTTAAGCAGCTTTTGCTCTTCAAAACGTTTTATGCTGAAGGCGTGCTGTAAAAAGTAATCCTTCGGGTAGTCATAATAAAGCCCCCAGTTTTCGGGATTGTTACCCGGTGCGTGGCCCGGATCATAAGCGGTGCCGAAGAGATAGTCCCAAACGGATAGTTTGGTTGCGAAATTGGCATGAAAAACCTCCTGGTAATTGGCATGGTGCCATAAATGCAATTCGGGGGTGTTAAAAATGTACTTCCACCTGCCGAATTTTACTTTAACGTTGGCATGAATAAACATGCCGTACATCGCATCTATCAGCGCCTTGATAGGTATTACCATGGGGTTTGCGCCAAGCAATATGATAGGGGCAAACTCGATGGTTTGGTTAATCACTATCTCCATGAAATGCGAGCGTGAGCCTGCTAAAAAATCAACCTCTTTACCGGAATGGTGCGCTTCATGAATGCGCCAGAACACTTTATTGGAGTGCTGAAAACGGTGGAAAAGGTAGATGTATAAGTCATGTGTTACCACAAAAAATAATACCTGGACGGCCAGCGGCCAGCTGCCAACAGCACTCCAACCCGATAGATCGAAATGCTGTTGTAGCGGCGCAATGATATAGCTGAAGATCAGGATCTTCAAAAAATAGCTCTGAATCAAAGTATACCAAACCAAATCAACCCAAAATCCTTCCCTGAAAAATGCGAGGCCTTTGCGATAAGGCGAAACACGTTCCCAGGCGATAATGAAAACCACCCAGCAGGCAAGGATAATGGTTGTTATGGTGTATACTTTGTCCAGCGGCATTATTTACACTAGTGGTTTTTCTTTGTATTCATCGCTGATGTTTACCCTTAACCTTTTCATAGGGGCCAGCTCAGACTCATAAACTCTTTTTTCGCCGTCGCCGGTTGCAGTTTCCACATCGCGGATATCGCGTACCAGGCGTTGCAGGCCTTGTGGCTCAACAGAAGCAGCATGGTCCGATCCCCACATGGCACGGTCGAGCGTAAAATGGCGTTCAACAAAAGCTGCACCTAATGATACAGCGGCAACCGTAGTAGCCAAACCGGTTTCGTGGCCCGAATAACCAATAGGTATGCCCGGATATTTGGCCTCCAACGTCTGGATCATTTTAAGGTTTAATTCCTGCGGGGCGCATGGATAGGCCGAGGTAGAGTGCGCTATGAACAACGGGTAGTTTTCATCAAAGGCATTCACAAAATCCATGGTGGCCTCAATCTCTTTCATGGCGGACATGCCTGTTGATAACATCAGCGGCTTACCGGTTTCCAGGATACGCTGGATCAGGTCGAAATCTGTTAACGATGCAGATGCCAGTTTGTATAAAATGGTATCAAAGCGCTCCATAAAATCAACCGATGGAACGTCCCAGGCAGATACAAACCAATCGATACCCAGCTTTTTGCAGTAGTGATCTATAGTTGCATATTCGGCAATGCCAAACTCTGTTTTGCGTTTGTAATCGATGTAGGTGATGCGGCCCCAGGGGGTATCGCGCATAATTTCCCATTGGTCTTTAGGTACACAAATTTCGGGTGTGCGTTTCTGAAATTTAACAGCATCAGCCTTGGCCGCAACCGCCTCGTCAATCAGCTTTTTGCAGGTTTCCAGCGATCCGTTATGGTTAATACCAATTTCGGCAATAATATAGCTTGGCTGTCCTTTTCCAATAACACGGCCGTTTTGCAGGGTTATAGTGCCATTACGGGTACCGGCTGATAAAGTAGCATTAACTTTGGCATCTATAATAAATTCTGCAACCTCGCGGAAACAGCCTTCGCCGCCATTTAGGGTGCTTACAAAATCAGCCTTTGTTTTTATCAAAGGCAAAGCATCGGCAGGGCAGGCGGTTAGGCCAGCCAGTTTCATTACTTCAAGGTCGTTATAATCATCGCCTATGTAGGCAACTTCGTTTAATGACAGGTTTAAACGGCTGCAAATTTCTTTTAAAACAGCAACTTTATCTTTAATTCCTGTGTGCAATTCAACTATCTGCAATTTGGCGGCCCTTTTTATAAGGGAAGGGGAGTGCTCGCCGGTGATGATGCCGGTATCTACGCCTGCAAATTTACGCAGCCGCTCCACACCCATGCCGTCGCGCATGTTGAATTTTTTAAGCAGTTCGCCATCGGTGTTATAGTAAACACCGGCATCGGTTAGTACACCATCGTTGTCGGTTAGCAAAAGTTTGATGCCCGCCGCTTTTTGTTTTAAAATTTCATTCATGTTTTATGTGTGAATTAAATTGCTGTCCATCCTCCATCAACTACCAGGTTTGCACCCGTCATATATGCCGAGGCCTCGCTGGCCAGGAATACAAGGGCGCCCTGGTAATCAGCTGCTTTGGCCATACGGCCCAATAAAGTTTTTGCTGAATAATTGCCTATAAAATCTTCTGTTTGTCCGTTCTCGACACCACCCGGCGATAGGGTATTTACCCTTACCCCGGTATGCCCCCAGTAAGCTGCCAAAAAGCGGGTAAAGTTGATAATAGCCCCCTTGGTTACCGGGTAAGCTGCTGATTTATAAAATGTTTGTTCGCCCGCGGCGTTACGGTAAATAGTTTGATCTGGACCTACCATGCCATAGGTGCTGGCAATATTGATGATACTGCCACTGCCCTGCAGGGCCATATGCGTACCCAATATCTGTGAGCTTAAAAATACCCCGGTTACATTTACATTTAGTGACCGCTGGAAAGCCTCTAACGGATAGTTTTCAAATGCCGAAAGCTCTTTGGCCATAGCAGGATCTTCAAACTTATCGTTGATGGCTGCGTTGTTCACCAGGATATCCAGGCCATCGTATTTATTCAGTATGGTATTAAGCGCGTCAATTAACGATTGCTTGCTGGTTACATCTAAGCCTATCCCAATATGGTTTTGGCCTAATTGCTGCGCAAAGGTTTGTGCGGCTTCGGCGTCAATATCGGCTACTACCACATTGGCGCCTGCCGCTGCCAGCGCTTCGCAGTGTTTTTTGCCTATAAGGCCAAGCGCGCCTGTAACTACAGCCGTTTTGTGATTTAATGAAAAAAGATTCATCATTTAGCCGGCTATAACGCTTTTAGGTTTAATGTTATAGTTGCTCACCTTACGGAAAACAGCCTCCAGTACTTCGCCCTTTAAATAATTTTTGATGTTGCCACTTTCAATTGCTTCTTTTACCAGGGGCAACACATCGCGGTATGCTAACAAAATGTAGTCGATATCTTCGGAAGTATGGCTGTAACACATATTATGGAAGCCGGCCCAAAGCACACCGCGTTTTATCATCTCCTGTTGCATCAGGGTTTTAACCTCTAAGGCGCTACCTGCTTCGGGAGTAAAAGTTACCATACTGCGGCAGTTAAAACCTACGCAGCGCGTGTATTTATCCATGCCGGTTTCAATTGCAATAAGGTTATATCCATCTTTTAATAGCGCGCCGTGTGTATCTAAATACAGGGGCACATTTTTATTACGCAGCTCGTTAATAGTTGCTATGCAGGCTGCTAATGATAGCGCTTCGCCGCCAAACGTGGTGTAGCTAAACACTTCGGAGTTAAACAACTCCATTACATCGGCACGGCCGGTTAACAGTGCTATGGGCATTCCGTTGGCACAGGCTTTTGAAAACACAGCCAGGTCGGCTTTAACGCCAAAATATTCCTGTGCGCCGCCAACAGCCACCCGGAAACCGGTCCACATTTCGTCAAATATCAGCAGGGTGCCATTTGCTTTGCATACCTCGGCGAGCCGCTGTAGGTAGCCGGGTTTGGGGGCTTCAAAAATAAAGGGCTCCAATATTACGGCGGCCACGGTTTCATCCAGGGCGGCTTTTACCGATTCGATATCGTTATATTCAAAAGTGTAGGTTAAATCCTGTATGGCATTGGGTACGCCCGCGTTGCGGCTGGTAATGCCTATATACCAATCGTGCCAGCCGTGGTAGCCACAGCAAAATATTTTATCGCGGCCTGTAAAAGCACGGGCTACGCGTACAGCTGCCGAGCACACATCAGCACCGGTTTTGCTTATTTTAACCGCTTCGGCGTTAGGCACAACCTGCTGTACCAACTCGCTCAATTCAACCTCCAGGGGGTGCATCAACGAAAAGGTGATGCCATCTTCCAGTTGCCTGCGGATAGCTTCGTCAACAGCAGGGTAAGCGTAGCCCAATGAGATAGGGCCTATAGCCGAATTAAGATCGATATACTCGTTACCATCTGCATCCCAAACGTGCGATCCTTTGCCTTTTACGATGTACTTAGGGGCCACGCCATTGGTAAACTGGCCGGGACCTTTGGCCAGGGTTTGTGTAACGGGTTTTTGTACTTTTAAAGCTCGCTGGTATAGGTTGTCAGACTGGCTGATATCGGGATAATTATTGTCGAGCGCTATTTTGTTAGCCATTTTAATTGCTGTTTATTCTGAAAATTCAGGTGTTAAAATCTCTGGTTGGTGGTGGGCTGTTTGGTAACCCAAAATCTGTTCGGCAATTTGCTTGCCTGTAAAGCCTTCGTGCTGCAAAACATCGGGCAGTAATGCCGGCCTGAACCATTTATTGTTCAGGGCTATGGGCAGTACTTTTGCGGTGGTTTGGTGTTTTAATAATACCTCGGCCACAATGCTGTACAAGCCGCCTGTTACAAAATGATCTTCGAGGGTTACTACCAGGCTGCTTTGGGCGCATGCCTGCAGTATAGCCTGCTCATCAACCGGTTTAAGGCTGCGCATGTTTACCAGCCCTACAGAAAGGCCTTCGCTGCGCAACATGTCAACCGCAATAAGCGCCTGCTCAAACAATAAGCCGTAGGTTAATATGGTTACGTCGCTGCCCTGGGCTATTACTTCAGCCTTGCCTAAAACAAAGGGCGCGTGATTGTATGAGGTTTTACGGGTGTTAATTCGGGTATAAGTAGGGTATGCGCCGTTCCAGATTTGCGGCAGCATTTTTACCAGGTCATCTTCATCGGCCGGGGCAAATACGGTTACGTTGGGGACGCCGCGCATAATTGATATATCCTCAATAGCCTGGTGGGTAGGGCCGTTGCCATCTGATAAAAGGCCGGGAATAAAACCACTCAGCTTAACCGGTAGGTTAGGGATTCCCAAATCGGTACGTACAAATTCAAAGGCGCGCATGGTTAAAAACGCGGCAAGCGCATGCACTACCGGGATACGGCCACGCAAAGCCAAACCCGCAGCGGCGCCTATCATGGTTTGCTCGGTAATACCGGTGTCAATAAAGCGTTTGCCCAATATGCCGGGCAGGTTACGTACCAGCGCACGGTTTTCGGCAGTCATCACAATGATCTGCTCATTGGCAAATGCCGTTTCTGTTAATAATTCTTCGTAGGTCATATTTATCTCACTACTAAAGTTTCTGATGTCAATAGTGTGTTTTGGTCGCCGTGCAGTTCAAGCAAAAGCTGACCAATCTCATCTGCAGAAAAATTGCAGAACCAACGGTCGGCACGCTCTTCAATACTGGGCAGCCCTTTGCCGCGTACGGTATCGGCAATCACTACATTTAGTTTTCCTTCTTCAAAAGGATACGCGCCGAATGCGTGTTGTAAGTCAATAAAGTTATGCCCGTCTATACGTTTTACGGCAGCGCCAAAGGCCCTGAATTTATCGGCGAGTGGTTCCAGCGGAATCAGGTCTTCGGTGCGTACATTGGCCTGGAATTGGTTACGGTCGACCACGAATATCAAATTATCCAGTTTGTAGGCATTGGCTACCAATACGGCTTCCCAGCAGGTGCCTTCGTTTAGTTCGCCATCGCCTAAAATGCATACTACCTTGTTATTGCCTCCGCTTATTTTAAGATCGAGCGCAACGCCGATAGCTACCGAAGGCAAATGGCCCAACGAGCCGGAGTGAAACTCGATACCCGGGATATGGGTATTGGGGTGCCAGTAAATATGATCGTTAAGGGACAGGTGATTTTTAAGCCGTTCTTTATCCAGCAAGCCCAGCTCGGCAAAGGTGCCGTATAAGGCAGGCACATCATGCCCTTTTGAAAGGAACAGGTAATCCCTGTCGGGATGGTTAAGATTATCCTTGTTGATATTTAAAAACCGGCTATATAAGTAAACTATCAAATCAACAGCCGATAGCGATGCGCCGGTAAAGCATCCGCCATCTGTCGACATGCGCACAATGTGTTCGCGCACGTTTAAAGCAATAGCCGTTAACTCCTGCTCGTTGATGTTTGGGGTGTTATGCTTCACTTTGTTCAAATTGTTGTGAGTTTTCCTTCGGTGCTTTTTTTGTTTGATCGGGCAAAATGGTTTGCAATTCATCCAGGTGATGGCGGTACCAGTTTACGCCTGCGTACTGTGTGTTGATTTGCATTATTTCGGGCTTGCGGTTAAGCAGGTTAAGAATATCCTGGCAGGAAAACTGGTGGCAGATAGGATATAACTCGCTGTATACTTTTTCAATAAAATAATAATCCTCGGGGTAATCAATCGTAAACCTGTGCGACATGGAGTAATCCATACCTGTTTTGCAGCTTACATTGCCAATGCTAAAAATGAGCGGGTTTTCCCAGATGTAAGGCGTGGTATGTTCCAGCTCGAGCGGGCGGCCGGCGTTTTCCCAGGCTTGTTTAAGGCAGGCCATGGTCATTACCTCCACATCATTGCCATCGGGCCAGGTGGCCGGGTGCAGGTTGCTTACATAGTCGTATTTGCCACGGTTGGCAAAAAAATATTCAAGTACCTGGTCAATAATCCGGGGGTCTATCAGCGGGCAGTCAGATGGGATCTTTAAAACAATGTCGGCTTTAAACCGTCGGGCGGCCTGGTAGTGCCTGTCAAGCAAATTGCCCAGGCTACCGCGATAACTGGGAATATTCATCTCCGAAGCTTCCTTCACGATGATATCGTCCTCTTCATTTTCGGATGTAGCGATGATGATATCGGCTTTGTGCTGCATCATTTGCAGCCGTTCAATCATGCGCGCCAAAAGGCTTTTGCCCAGTATGGGGAGCATTACTTTGCCTGGCAGGCGGCTTGACGCCATGCGGGCCTGCACTATAATCACAATTTTTTCTGTCATGGTACTTACTATTAATTACCAGTTTGCTATCAGTTCGTTTGTTAATTCCGGTTGTTGTTTGCCAACCAGGTATTTATAAATGGCCAGCTGCGGATCAAAACTTTTTTTAGTCCCCTTGTGGTTTAAATATTCACGGCAAAGCGCGGCAATTGCTTTGGCCGATGTTCCTTCATTTTGTAAAGGCGCAAGCTCGTGCAGCTCGTTAATATCAAACCAGGAATGTACTTTTTTGCCCAGTGCTATGCCTGTATACACCACCGTGGAGTATTGCGTAATCAATTCGCAGCAATTGGCTATCATATGGGCGGTATTACCGTCTTTATAGATCATCGTAGTTAGGGGGGCATGTTCACGGATCTCTCTTTCGGCCCTGGCAAAATTCTCGTTAGGATGAAGTTTGAAAAGCAGGGGCCTGCCTGCCGCTATTTTAACGGCGTTTTTGATAAATGCTACCCTGTGCTCTATCCGGAAGGTTTCGCGCATATCGGTTGTAGCTACCATTACGTAGTCGCGGTGCGGAAAATCGTTATTTAAATGCTGCTGCTGGTTGTCATAGTTGGGCATGCCGGTTACAATGATCTTGTTTATATGGGTGCCTTTATCGGCAAACTGCTGCTTATAACCTTCAGACGCCGCACAATAAACATCGCATATATTGGCTGCACCGTTTAGTGATGTATTGCCGCACATGGTTGATGGCAGCCTAAGGGTGCGTACAATTTTGCTCCAGGTGGTGTAGCGGTCTATCATGCCCTCCTGCACCCAAATGGTTTTAAATTGGCGCATGCGCCTGGGCACAATCATATCGGTACAATACACTACAAGGTCGTACTGATTTTTTTGGGCCCTGAAGTCAACCTGTAGTGAATTTTGATATAAATACCTTTCAGATTTTAACTTGAATTTGCGCGATAACACCGTGCCGTTAAAAATGGGGGTTTTGGCAAGCAGATAGTTTAAGAGTGTATTATCTGTAAATAACTGACTAAACCAGCAATCAAATTCGGGTAACTCATTTGCAATCTGGTGCATTTGGGTTGTTTGGTTAATTGAACCGGTAATGAATAATATCTTCTTCATTCCTTTACTTTCAATTATCGGTGTAGTTAAACTCAAGGGTTGAATGCTTTACTTGTTTATTTAAACTATAAAGCCTGGCTAATGCTTTGCTTTATAATTTGTTAAAAGTAATCGCGCTACTTTTAGATAAAGCGAAGCCAGCGTTATGAAATTATTAAGAGGTGGTTTTTGGGAAAAGAATTTATTAACAATACAAGTAGAGAGTCAAGATATTAGAGTCAAGAATCAAGAAAGAAAAAACGGAAAGGCTTATTGCAATAAGCTTTAATGAATAAATGGCTAGTAATTAATGGCATTAACTATCTTAACTCTTGATTCTTTTCCTCAATCAACCTTTGCATAGCTTTTTGTACCTGCCTGCAAAAAGTTTTTAAGTTCAACCAACCTGTCAGTATTAATCAAGTCAACGCCACAGTTCAGCAACTCGCGCCATACCACTTCATTCTCGGGCGAAGCCCAGAGCCTCACTTTTTTGCCAAACTTGTGTGCCAGCAACACGTACATACGCAGGCGCTGCCTTTCAAAGGGCGAAAAGTTGCCTTTGCCGTCCCATTTTAATAAATGAGAGTATTTGCAGCTTGCAGTTTGGTATAAATCTCTTGAAGTCGTATCCTGCCTTACCTGCATAAGATCGTCATCAATGAAGGCCAGCCTGCTGTTTTGGGCTTTGATCAGGTTATATGGCCTGTGGCCGGTAATTACAACGGTTACCTGTCGTTGGGTGTAAATGCCGTTTTCGTAGCCGGATAGAATAGATTTGTATTTTTCGAGCACCAACTGCAGCGCCTGGTAAGTTTTAGCACCGTCAGATTTTATGTCAATCATCAGTGTTAACGGATAGGTGGGGCATTTGATCTCTTTATTGGTGCCTGTGATGCATTCCATCAGCGGGGCCAGGTACAAGCGCTCCAACGTTCTTTGTTTTTTGAAGAAGGGGAGGATGTGTGCTACAATCAGTTTGTTGTTCCTTAAATAAACATCGGCCTCAATATTTGTAAAACCATTATCCAAAGCATCATACAAAGGCCGTTTGTGCCAGTAATCATTGTGGGCAAAGCCATTGGAGATGGTGGGATTTTGGGGGTAGGCGTTGTGGCCGAGAAATATCAGCAGGCTCAGGAACAATAACTTAAGGTGCTTAGGGCAAAAAATTGCTGTTCGCATCGATAATTTTTTTGTTTCCCCAAATGTACCTGTCCAATGTTGCATAAATGTTACCTTATTATGATGAAAATTTTTATGGCGACAAGGGTTTGATAACACTTTTTTATACGATAGTAACCGTTGTTTGGTTAGCTGATAATGATATATTTTATTGTTTATATCATAATTAGCCGCCAGTAATTGTACCCGTTAAGAAATATAAACGGTATAAAAAATCCTGATTTTACTTTATATGATTTAGTCATGGAAAAAAAATTGGGAACTACAGGCAACGTATTTGTAAAAGTGGCAGTAATACATGTAAATGATTATTTACTAAAACCACGTCAAATGAAAGTTCTATCAAAATTAATAGCCGTTTCAATTATTGCCTCAGCTATATTTTTTACAACAAATGCACAGGCTCAAACAGTTGCAGCTAAACAATTTACCTTTAGCCTGGGAGCCGAAACAGGTTTGCCAACCGGTATATCGCGCAAGGGCAGTAGCTTTGTATTGGGGGCAACGGGCCAGTTTCAATATGGTATTACCAATAATTTCGCGGCGACATTTGCTGCCGGCGGTTATCATTTTTTTTCGAAGACAAACCCAAATACCGGTAAGAAATTTGATAGCTACGGCGAAATCCCGCTTAAAATAGGTGTTAAACAATTTTTTATACCCAATGTATATGTTGGCGTTGAAGGCGGTTTAGCATGGGAAAAATTAGAAGATGGGCAGGGATGGGCGCCATTTCACAGGCGCGACCTGGCCGGACGAATAGGGTACGCAAACAAACACTGGGACCTGAGTGCGCGGTATGAGGATTTTTACATGAAGGATTATCACACAGGCCTGGTGGCTTTGCGTTTAGCATATGGCTTTGGGTTGTAAGCCAAAAGCTTAAGGCTTAAAGCAGAAAGCTAAACTAAAGGGGAGCGATGATTTTGTCGCTCCCCTTTTTTAGTGTGGATATTTAAAGCTTTTCTATTTCTTCAACAGAAAGTTTAGTAAACTTTGAGATTTGGACAAGTGGTAGACCATCTTTTTTCATTTCACGGGCAATATCTAAGGCCTTTTTATATTCACCTTTCTCCATGCCTTTCTCCATGCCTTTCTCCATACCTTTCGCCTCACCCCTGGCCTCAGCGGTTGATACAGCGTAATCCATCACATTTTTATTATCCCATTTGTATTTTAAGCTGCTATCGTACATTGTTTTTTCCTCCTTAGTAAGGTTAATATATGCTGCAATATTGAATAATTTTTCAAATATGGGTTTACGTAAGTAAACCGGGATCTTTTCCATCCGGCTCATGTTCTTTAATACATAAAGCCATTTTTCCAAATCCGTATCTAAGTCAATACCCTCTTTCACAAATTTACTTAATTCTATATAAGTATAACCCAGTTTATCGTAAAATATTTCGCCGGTATCCCTGTTGCAAAGGCAAATATCGTGCAGGTATTTATCTTTAGGGGTGTCGTCCAAAGTGAAATCTTCCAGCAGTGCAATAAAATAAACCTCGGCAATGTTGTAAGCCCAGGCGTTTCGCCTGCCCTTGGGCGCCTGGTCGCTTATTAAACGGCTGGTATAAAACAAGGCTCTTTCTTTAAAATATCCTTGTTTTGCGCGTTGAATCTCAATTATAAAGTTTTCGCCGTTACCTCCCGTGCAAAGCAGGTCGAATATGGCCGAGCCCTCGTCTTTTAAATCGCCATGATGCTCATTCTTGTTATACACTAAATCAACGATATGCTTCCGCCCTCTGAATACTTCATTTAAAAAAGCGATCAGCAAGTCTTTATTGGGTTCACTGCCAAAGATTTTTTTAAAGGCGAAGTCAACTAAAGGATCGATGTATTTCCCTGGAATAGGTGGGTTATTGTTTGGCATAGTCAAATATAAAAGTTTATTGGTTATTCAACTCCACAACAAATGTAGCCGGCTCAAAACAAAAAAGCCACGCTATAATTAAATATAACGTGGCACCGTTGCTGTGTACTGCTATTTACCCCTTAGTAACCGGTACGGTTAAACTAATAGTCAACTCCTCCGGCGATCCGTTGCGGGTAATGTTAAAATCTTTGGGTTTTACTTTAAAGCTGCCTTTAAAAAGGCCTTCGTTGCCTTTGTCATCAAAAGTAAAATGAATGGTGACTGGTTTGGTAACGCCCTTCATATTTAGGTTACCTATAGCTTGGTAAGCGTTGCCGCTTTTGCTAACCGCCGTTGAGGTAAAGGTTATGGTGGGATGATTGTCGGCATCCAGGGCATCTTTGGCGTGATTGTTTTTGATAAAGAAACCGGTAGCAATACTTTCTACATCAATAGATGCCGAAATTTTTGATTGCCCGGGGTCAACTTTGTCAAACTGGATATTGGCCTTTAACGTTTCAAATTTTCCGCTGATACGGCCGCCCTCAAATTTAACCTCATAAGGGCTTTTAACTTTATAAGTAACAAGCGATAGGGCAAATGCCGAAAGGCTGATTACCAGCAAGACGATTAACGAATACGTGATCTTTTTCATATTATTTCTTTTTACATTAATAGATGCCCCCGTGTTTATTACAGGCAGGTATGTAAAATACGTTTTACAATATAGGTAGGTTGCCTTGGTTGTTAAACTTAAAGGTATGACTGTAGTAAATTGATTTGGTTTATTACCTTTTTATTCCTGTTAGTGCAGGCGTAATCCAATTAGGTTAAGAAGAGCAGAATACTAGTCAATATCCTCTTCATCTGCACTTTCGGCATATTGCCAATTCTCATCAACGCTGCTTCTCCAGGCGTTCCAACCATATTGCAGGTGATATATTTCGTTAATACTGGGATCAAGTTTGGTAATCTCTTCAAGGCAAACCAGCAGTGAATCAGTTATATCAGGGTGATCGCTGGTGTGAAACTGCCAGTCGCCGTCTTCGTTATGATAAACGTATAATATTGGTTGGCCCTCAAATACCTGTTTTGTGGTATATACGCCCATGTTCTTTTCCTCGTAAAATTTAAAGCCGATATCCCTGTTTAAAAGTGGTTGTTTGAATTTCCAGGCCGGATTAAAAGCTTCATCCCACGGGAATAGCTGCTGTTTATCGGGCCAAACTAATTGAAAAACGGGATAATCATGGCTATAATCGTAGAACCAGCTTGCATAACCGAGGTAATTAGGATAAAAGGCCTTATCAACTTCAATAAACTGAACTTGGTAACCCTGTAAATAGCCGGGATATAATACGTTAGGAACGACGGCACTACCATCTTTTGCTATATCGCGAACATGATTTAATATGCCGGCCATAACGTTGGTATTCAACCCGAAACAGATGACTTCTGGATGCCTATAGTTTTTATACAAACCAATTGTATAAACAAAGCCAGGCAGGTAGTTGTCCGGCTCTATCAAAGCCAAATGGCACCCATATTCTTCAACATTGTTAATAATAATCGCTTCGGCTTCCGTATTGTGCTGGCTGTGGTCTTTATCCATGATAAAAGAATTTGGCAGAAATATACAAAGTTTTTGCCTGCCCGTAATTCAAAATATCTTTCTACATTTGCCGCAGATTAAATCAGTCTGTCAACACTTTGAGCCATGTAATCTCATTAGCATAAAAAATGTTTAATGATCTTCCCCAACACCCGCGGGGAGGAAACAAATTTACTATTTCCATTTCTTAAATTTTACAACATGGCTATTTCACAAAAATATGGTCGTACGTATCATTACCCGTTTTCGCCCGGTACTACCAGCGACGACAGGATACAACACGACTACTGGGCGCATCTGCAGCAGATTCCCAAATTGATACATACCGAAAAACTGGATGGCGAGAATAATTGCCTGTCGAAATATGGTGTATTCGCCCGCTCACATGCCGCCCCAACGGTTTCACCGTGGACACAGAGCATCCGTCGCTTTTGGCAATTGATTAAAAATGACCTGGGCGACCTCGAGATTTTTTTAGAGAACCTTTACGCGATACACTCCATCGAATACCATAACCTGGACAGCCATTTTTATGTGTTTGGCATCCGCGAGCATGACCGCTGGTTAAGCTGGGACGAAACCCGGTTTTATGCCGCAATGATAGGATTGCCAACCGTGCCCGAGCTTGCTGTTGTAACAACACCGGCAAGCCAACAGGTTTTTGAAAAAGACGTACTGGCTTTAACTGCGGGCAGGGGGACGTTGGAGCCGCACGATATTATTACGGGCACGCCAACAACCATTGAGGGTATTGTTACCCGTAACGCAAACGGCTATGCCACTGACGAGTTTGCCCGTAACGTATTTAAATACGTACGCAAAGGACACGTTAAAACTGACGAACACTGGACGCGCAGCTGGAAACGCGCCCGCTTAAAAAATGAAGGAGGTACCTATGTGGGCCATTAATGAACATAAAGACTGGGACAGCCTGGCAACCCGTTTTGAATGGGTAAGCAGGATGGAAGGGGTGCAGCAAGACCCAATTTACCATGCGGAAGGTAACGTGGCTATTCACACGCAAATGGTATTGGCTGCTTTGATTGCCCAACCAGCTTACCGGCAACTGCCTGCACAGGAGCAGGAAATACTATGGGCAGCCGCGCTGCTGCACGATGTTGAAAAATATAGCACCACCGTGGTTGAGCCTGATGGGCGTATTACATCAAACGGCCATGCGCGTAAAGGCGCCATGACGGCCAGGCAAATATTGTACAGGGACGTGCCTGTCCCGTTTGCCATCAGGGAACAGGTGGTAGGCTTGGTGAGGTACCACGGCCTGCCGCTTTGGGTATTTGAGAAACCCGACCCGGCAAAAGCTTTGATTATAGCCAGCATGGAGGTTAATACCGAATGGCTGGCTTTATTGGCGCGTGCCGATGTTCTGGGGCGTACCTGTGCCGACCAGGCGGAAATGCTTTTTAAAATAGACTGTTTTGAAGCATTTTGCCGCGAGCAGAACTGCTGGGGAACTGCACGTAATTTTGGCAATGACGACGCCATGATGTACTACCTGCAACATGACAATGCCTACGCGGATTATGTTCCTTTTGAGCAGACTGCCTTTGAAGTAATATTGATGAGTGGCTTGCCGGGTGCCGGTAAAAACACGTTTATCCAAAAGAATTACCCGGATATGCCGGTGGTGTGTTTGGATGATATCCGGACGGCACGGGGAATTTCGCCAACGGATAAGTCGGGTAATGGCCAGGTAGTGCAGGAGGCTAAGGAGTTAGCAAGAATTTACCTGCGTAAACAAACCGGTTTTATATGGAACGCCACCAACACTACCCGCCAGATGCGGCAGCAACTGGTTGATTTGTTTACCACCTATAAAGCCAGGGTAAAGATAGTTTATGTAGAGGTGCCCTATACCCACCTGCACCGCCAAAATAAAAGCCGCGAGGCCGCCGTGCCCGGTGCCGTATTGGATAGGTTGATTGGTAAGCTGGAAGTACCGGCGCTTTGGGAAGCCCACCAGGTTGAGTATAATTCCGTCCCTTTTTAATTAAAGGGGAGGGGTTTGGGTAGATGATTCCTGTTTTATTATATTCGACTGAAGACAAACAAGGCGGTTAACCAATTTAGGATAACCGCCTTGCTTATTTGAAAGTAAACGCTTATCAGCACCAAATTTAACTCCCAAACTGGGTTAAGTGATGGTTCAGATGTTTGTAAAACATATTATTCCATTCCCCAACCTTTAAAGGCCCAAACGAATGCGACATTTTTCCGTCGAACTCCTTTTCGCCAAGTTGCTGCGTTTTTTGGATGTAGCCAATCAGCCTGGCTTTTTCGGTCTCAAAATCTCTTTCGGTGGTGATGATAAAGGCCGGGGCGGTAGGCCCATTATGTTTGTATGGTACTTCGCTTACCACCTTATTTTTTACCAGCAACTTCAGGATCAGCTTCATAAAGCCATTAGGTTTGGGGTGTTTTTCCGGCTCGTAAACCATTTCGTACGATACACAGCAATGCGCAAGCATTTGCGATACATTCATTTTACCCCATTGTGGAGTGGTGGCTGGGGTAAGGGTGTTAATCCTTTCGATAATACCATCAGCAACGGGCTGCGAAAAGATATTGGGTAAAGCCATAATGGTTTGTTTTGTATTGATTTATAGAGTTTTAGATGTAACTCAATATGAGACAAAAGGTAAAACTTTTTTACCACGAATCGAGGAATAAATACTAAGAAAAAAAATGAGGTGAAGTTTATCCTCCTGCATTCACCAGTTTTCCATACTTTTCCAGCATACCAATAATTTCGGCAAGCTTCATGGGTTTGCTCAGGTAATCGTTCATGCCGGCTTGCAGGCAGGCTTCCTTGTCTTCTACCATCGCATTGGCCGTCATGGCTATAATAATAGGCTGTATGGCCATGTTTTTCCTGATGTGGCGGGTAGCTTCCAGCCCGTCCATTTCGGGCATCTGGATGTCCATCAGGATAACGTCGTACGGCCTGGCTGCTACCGCGTCAATAGCTTCCCGGCCGTTTACCGCAATATCGGGCTGATAGCCCATTTTATTGAGTATCTGTTTGGCTACCTTTTGGTTTATCGCATTGTCTTCGGCTATCAAAATATTTAAGGGGTATTTAATAGCCAGTTCTTTTGACAGGCCATCTTTTGCAGGCTTTTGATCGGCGGTAACAGCTTTATCACTTTTAAGCTGATCGATAATGTGTTTAAGCAATATATTGTGCTTGGCCGGCTTGGTTAATATTACATTAAAAAGGTCAAACTCGCGTTTGGTTTGTTTATCAATAGAGCTTAGTAAAATCAGCGGCAGAGAGGGGTGGGCTGCCTTTATTTTGCGTGCCAGTTGGGCGCCATCCATCTGCGGCATGTGCATATCTGTAATAACAAGTTCAATTTGATTGTTGGCCTCTAAAATGGCTAAAGCCTCATCGCCGGAGCTGGCTATTACAGGAACAAATTTCCAATGCTTTAGCTGGTTTTCCATAATATTGCGATTGGTGGCATTGTCATCCACCACCAATACCTGCTTATTTTCAAGGTTGGCGGTATCCAGGTTAAAATTGCTTGAATTGGTTTTTATGCCCACCCTGGTTTTTATGTTAAAGCTAAATGTGGTGCCATGTGCAACCTGGCTGCTTACTTTAATCTGGCCGCCCATCAAGTGAATCAGTTTTTCGCTGATAACCAACCCAAGCCCGGTACCGCCGTACTTGCGTGTTGTACTTGAATCTACCTGCGAAAAGGCTTTAAAAAGGCGCGACAATTTATCTTCAGATATCCCGATGCCCGTATCGCGGACGGTGAACGACAAGTTAAAATCCTCGTCGTCTCCCGAAAGCCTTTCTACATCAATGAATATTTCGCCTTCGGTGGTAAACTTAATTGCGTTGCCTACCAGGTTTATCAATACTTGCCTCAGGCGCATCGAATCGGCAATGATATGCTCTGGTACGCCGGGCGCTATCTGGTAAATAAGGTCGATGTTTAATTTCGACGCTTTATCGGCAAAAAGGTCGAGTACGCTTTCCACGCAATCTCTGATGTTAAAGTCATGCTCTTCCAGCTCCATGTTGCCCGATTCGATTTTAGAGAAATCGAGGATGTCGTTAATTACTGTCAACAGGGCATCGCCCGAGTGTTTAATAGTTTCGGTGTATTCGGCCTGCTCCGTGGTAAGGTCGGTATTGGCCAGTAAGGTTGCCATGCCTATCACACCGTTCATGGGGGTACGAATTTCATGGCTCATGGTAGCTAAAAAGATACTTTTGGCTTTGTTGGCGTTTTCTGCCTCCTCCCGGGCCTTCTCTGCCGCTTCGCGCGATCTTCTTTCTTCTATAGTAAGTTGTGTAATGCTTTCAGTACGTTCCTTTACCTGCATTTCAAGGTATTCTTTTTGTTGCCTTATTGTATGCGTTCTGTACCTGAAAAAGGCATAAATGGCGCCCGCAAATGCTATAACGGCAAGCGTATCAAACCACCAGGTAAGCCAAAAGGGTGGTATAATAGTTATCTGAAGCGGAGTTGTTACCGGCGACCATAAACCCTGGCTATTACGATATTTTAACCGTACATGATAAGTGCCAGGCCCAAGGTTGGTATATAAGGCTGTATTATGGTTGCCTATATAATTCCATTCTTTATCAAAGCCGTCTAAATAATAAGCATACTGCTTTCTATCTGCCGATGCATAATCAAGTGCTGCAAACTCAAATGAAAACACTGATTGTTTGTAGGATAAAGTAAGGTTGCGGGTATCAGTAATGTCATTTTTTAACGGCGATGGGTCCTGGGCATTTGTGGCAATGGTAAGCGGTTTGTTAAACAATTGAAAAGATGTGATAACCAGGGGAGCAAAACCGGCCTGTTTTAATACTTTACCCGGCGAAAAACAATTAAACCCGTTAATGCCGCCAAAATAAAGGGTTTTATCATCTGTTTTTAAGGCCGAGTGAGGCTTATATTCGTCGCCCTGCAAACCATCTTCTGTTGTATAGTTATAAAAGGTTTTATTTTCGGGATTAAACTTAGATAGCCCGCCGTTACTGCTGATCCAGAGGTTACCGGTATCGTCGGCCCTTATGCCGTATATAATATCGCTGGGTAAACCGTCTTTTTTTGTAAACGTAGTAAAGTGGTTGTGCAACGGATCAAACAGGTTGAAACCCGAAAGGGTAGCCAGCCATAGCCGGCCTTTATCGTCTTCAAAAATATCGGTTACACCATTATTGCTTATACTGTTTGTTTTTTCGTCATGAACAAAGCGCGTAAAAGTATTTGTAGTGCGGTTAAAAAGGTCTAAACCGCCGTCGGAAGTGCCAATCCAAAGGTTGCTTTTTTTATCTTCAAACATTACATAGGGCCTTGGGCTGCTTATTCCTTTGAGATCGTTTACGTTAAAACGGTAATGAGTAAATATTTTGGTGTTGTGGTCGTAACAGTCTAACCCATCGTTAAAGGTAGCTAACCAGGTCTTCCGGTCGCGGGTATGTAAAATGTAATAAATATTGTTGCCGCCAATTCCCTGTGGCTTGGCATCGTCATGTTTGTAGTTGGTAAAAACATTTGTTTTAGGATCATATACACTAAGCCCATCGCCCCAGGTACCTATCCAAAGCTTCCCTTCATAATCTGGTTTAACTGTAAGTACATAGTTACCTGTTATGCTGTTTTTTCCATTAGCTGCTTGTTTATAGTTCTTAAACGTTTTAGTTGCCGGGTCAAACTTATTTAGGCCACCGCCATCGGTGCCAATCCAAATTTTATGCTCTTTATCCTCGGCCAAATCAAGCACGTAATTATTTGAAAGGCTTTGCGGGTGGCTGTTATGCCGGTATAATGTAAAGCTTGATGTTGATTTTTTTGACAGGTTAATGCCCCCACCAAAAGCGCCAACCCACATATTACCCGTCCGGTCGCGGCAAATACCGTATACAGAGTTGCCATTAATACTGTTATTATCTACCTCGTCGTGCTCGTATGTGCTGAATTTGCCAGTTTGGTTATTTAATACGCACAGGCCACCGTTTTCGGTGCCAACCCACAGATTGCCTGCTGCATCGCTGTTTAAAGCATAAATAGTATTGGATGAAATGCTACCTGTGCGGCTTTTGTCCTGCACAAAACGTTTAAAAGTTTTATGGGCACTATCAAACAAAAATAGGCCATCGCCCTGGCTGCCAAGCCATAGGTTATGAAATTTATCTTCGAATATACAAGGGATAATTTTACCCAATATAGTTTTTGTTGCTGGGTCATAATAGGGGAAATGAATAAAATTGTTTGTTTTAGGATTGTAAAGGTTTAAACCTCCGCCACCGGTTCCTATCCAAATGCGTTTTTCCGAATCTTTGTAAACGGTACGTACATTATCCTCGCTCAAACTGCCGGCATCTTTATCATTGTGCTGAAAGTGGTAAAAAGTATTGGTTTTTAAATTATAGCGGTCGAGCCCGCCGTTTTGGGTTGCTATCCATAAATTGCCATTATCAAAAAGTAAACGGTTAATAATGTTATCATTAATGCTATTTGGGCGGCTAATGTCATGCAGGTACCTTATAAAATGTCCGGTTGAGCGCTGGTACATATTTAAGCCGCCCTGGGTGGCCAGCCACATGTTGCCGCTACTATCTTCGGCAATATCGGTTATCGTATTATTGCTTAATGATCTGCTGTCCTTGTCATCGTATCGGTAAGTGATAAAACGATAACCATCATACCTGTTAAGGCCGTTTCGGGTAGCTATCCACATAAAACCCCGGCTATCCTGAAAAATGCAGTTTACGTTTATTTGCGATAATCCTTCGGCAGTGCCCACATGCAAAAATTTAAGACTTTCGTTTTGAGCATAGCTGCTAAACGGTATTATAATGCAAATTAAAAGTAAAGCACTGATAATATGTTTAAGCTTATGGCATGGCCTGTACATAGAACGTTGTTAATATGCTGTGTTGAATTAAGAAAACTGCCCCCTGGCACCGGGTTTATATACAAAATTTGTATACGTCGATATTAGTAATAGGTTACTCCAAATTTAATGATATCTCGGGATTTTAAAAGCGATTTAGCAGTATGTGTCGTAAAAATTATCGTTAATGGCGTTGCAAAAATACTTACTGACAATAACTTTGCCCTGAAACCGGCTGATGATACCTGTAACACAGCATTGCATAAATTGATTATGCTTTTTATATTTAATAAAGGTTGGGGGCCGAAGAGTATCAGGAACAAATGGCACATTTAATTTAGTATTAAATGCTATATTTAATAAATATAACAAACCTTATTATGATTCCCGATTTTATATCAAAACAACGCAAAACCCGGCTTGAGTTATTGGGCTGGTATCAAATTGTGGGTGGTATAGCCGGCGTGTTGGTAACCTTTTGGATATTATCAAAAACAGAGCAAATTACCTGGGTGATTGCGTTGCTTTTTTTACTTGCATTCGCATTGTACAGTTTCTCTATCTATTGCGGAAAATTACTCCTGGGCGCACAATATAGCAGGGGGCTAAGCTTATCCATCCTAAACCAGGTACCGCAAATTGTAAGTTTTGTTTTTATTGGTTATGCATACCAATATAATGCCGGTGCTGCGGTTGAACTGACGTTAAGTTATGGTTCCGGTACTGTGAGTAGCGGCCTTAATTTTGGTGTTGATTTTGGGATAATATCAAAATGGTTGTTTTCCATCGCATCTGACGATTTATCTTTTAAACTATCTGTCAATTTTTTGGCAATTTACCTAATTTATTTTATCGACAAATTAAGGGAAGCCCTGCGACACGAAAAGGTAAATTATGAAATAGCGACAATTGAACCGGAAATTTGAAAAAATATAAAACAATTTTATTTTAATTTGTTGTATTTGAATGAATTATAATCAAACCACCAATGTGCTGATCATTGATGACGATGCGGTTAATAATTTTATTGCCGAAACCCTTATTAAAAAAGCAGCCAAAGACGCGGAAATTACTATTTGTTTAAACGGACAGGAAGCCATAGAACAATTGCTAAGCATCAAACAAAGCTCGGGTAAGCTACCCAGGTTTATATTTTTAGATATTGCAATGCCGGTAATGGACGGCTGGAAGTTTCTTGACGAATACCACCGTTTAAAGTTGGGCGATGGAAGCAATAGTGAAATTATTATGGTCTCTTCGTCACGGTTCAGGCACGATATTGACCGTGCGCTTGGGAATGCCATAGTGAAAGAATATGTTAAGAAGCCGCTTAGCATGGAATTGGTAAAAAGGATATTAAGGGTAGATCATCACGATAATTGGTAGCGATTTATAGCATCTGCTTTTTGCCTGCAATAATTTATCAGGCAACGTTAATTCTACAGCAGAATTGCTGAACTTAGACCAACTTTTATTGTGAACATGAGTACAGAACTAAAAAACTTTATCAATAACTATGTAAAGTTGGAAGATGCCGAACTGGATGATATTGTTGGCCGTTTTAAAAAAAGACAGGTATGCAAAAATGAGTTTCTTTTAAAGGAGGGCGATATTTGCGGCGATCTTGTTTTTGTTCAGGAGGGATGTCTGCGTTTGTTTTACCTTACCGGCGATGTAGAGATATCCGTTTGGTTTGCTTTTAAAAATTCATCGGCTATTGATATTTATAGCTTTATAAGCGAGAAACCTTCGGTGTATTTTTTGCAGGCAATTGAAAATAGCGAAGTGATGTACTTGCCCAAAGCCGAATTGTTAAAACTATACCAAACACATCCCAAAACGCAGGAAATGATGCGTAACTTTTGGGAAGATGCCGTGCTTAATCTTATTGACAGGTTTACCGCGCTGCAAAGAGACTCGGCAGAGGAGCGTTACCTTCAGCTGTTGTCAAAACCGCCATATTTGCAAAAAATTCCGCAAAAATACCTGGCTTCATTTATAGGGGTTACGCCAACGTCGTTAAGTCGTATCCGAAAAAATATCAGGTAGCTTGAGAGGGAGTGGCTTTTACCTTTTGTTTTTATTGTAAGCATTTATCAGGGTGGCAATAACTTTTGATGTTGATAGATTTAGATCAATAGCAATGCATTGAGGTTTTAAAACAATTGTCCTTATCCTTGCTGAGAGAAATAGCCATAAGGGTTATTATAGTAGGCTTAGTATCATGCTTTTTTCTGATAAATGGTTAAATGTTTTTGGCCGGCAAGCCTTTGTTTTTTTGGGCTGATGTTTATGCACAGTAAACAGGTGCCGGTGAAACTTCTCAGGGGGCACCCTGGGTGCCAACCATATAAATCCAACCTGGCTTAACATTTAAAGCTATATCCGGTAAAGAAAAGGCTGTTTAGTCAAACCCAGCAACAATCGAGAGAAATGTTTAGCGGCTTAAATTCGAGGTAATATATAATTAATCTGTGCAGGAACCTAAGCCTATAAGTGCAATTTTTTAGGCTGATCTGAAAAATATACTTTTTAGTTTATGCGGACGGCTAAATCTTCCAATAATTGCCGCTGAGTATGATCATATTTAACATTTTAATGCTGTTATCGTAATAGTCATAATCTTTCAGCTTAAAATGAAGCAGGTAATCCCACGTATGGTTTAGCCATTGCTGGTTTTTAGAATCTGTCATGGCCGAAACAGCAAAAGGCGCTATAAAGCTCAATGCTTCAAAATGGCGGGTGGGCAGGTCGTTACCAGCTAATGTGTAGCCTGCAGATATGTTATCAGGATTATCGCTGCTTGTCGACCGGATCCACCGGTTAATTTTGCCGGTTATTACTTTCGCCCTTTCATCGCCATATAATAAATAGTCGGCGGCTATGCGCCAGGGTACCCGGCAGGCATTATAATTATAACAGCCATCATACTTCGATTCCAGGTACATAGGCCTGGCCGGACGCGGGCTTTTGTTTACCTGCTGTATAAAGTCGGGCACAAGGCCTGCATCCGGGCTGTATTTTTGCTGTAGGTGGGCGAAAAGGCGATAGGTGTTATCGGTTACTTTATCCCAGCGTACATCGCCTGTAGCGGCCTTAAAAGCTTTAAAATGCGATGGCATAAAATCTGATGTACGGGTATCAAAATAATCATCGCTATCGGTTTCAACGTCATTGCCAAGCAGAACGGTAAACTGATGCCGGTTAATTTCATATTTCATGATATCGGCAATCAGCAATTTAGCTGCTTTTAAATAATTAACATTACCGCGGCTACCCCATTGCTTATCGGCCAGTAATAATGAATAGGCAATGTCCATATCACCATCTGTTGCCGAAGAATGATCGGTGTTATTGCCTTTTTTATCCTGCGCCCATGCCATCAGGTATTGCCCTTTTCGCGCAGGATGCAATTGATAATATCGAAACAACGCGTCATACACTGTTTTTGCAGAAGCGTCGGCCCCGGCCATCAGGGCTACGATAATCATGCCATAGCCTTGTCCTTCGGATACACATTGTTTGTTGCCCGGCCTTTCAAACCAGATGTAACTTTGGCTTTTATCTGCAGCCTGTTTTACATAGCGGCTTTTCCATTGCCAATAAAAAGTAAGGACGCTATTATCAAGGTTTTGCTGATTGAGGTGATTAGGTAGGATGGAACTTTTTGTATAAATTGTATGTTGGGGAAAAGGCTTCGATACATGCTGCGCGCTTAAACTATGGCAGGTAAGCAGCGTAAGCAGTAATGTAATTCCCCTTTTTAGCATGGTTTTTTATTATATAAGAAAAGCCATTCAATGCAATATTTACCTATTTTAACGCAAAGGGTGCAGATTGTTGTTGGGTGAATGGCATAGATGCCAGAATGCCCGCTGTTAGATCTGCAGAAAATCATCGAAATTTCTACCTTTCGCCTTTGACCTTTATCCTTTCGCCTAAATAACTACTCGATCCTCTTCCGGATCAACTCCTTCCGGTACCTTTCTTTCAGCGGGAATTTGATATCTGTAAGCAGGTAAATACCGGTGCCTTTTTCGCGGGCAAGATAA
Source organism: Mucilaginibacter sediminis (assembly GCF_051903035.1). NCBI lineage: Bacteria > Pseudomonadati > Bacteroidota > Sphingobacteriia > Sphingobacteriales > Sphingobacteriaceae > Mucilaginibacter > Mucilaginibacter sediminis. The sequence goes on along the minus strand of NZ_CP170602.1, from coordinate 2,562,817 downwards.
TATTCCACTTCGCCGATTTTTTTGTAGGAGCCTATCATGTTGCCGGCCACAAACTGCCGAATGTTTTCGCCGCCGCTGTCATCCACATAAATCATGTATTTACAATTTAGCGTATCCGGGGCCCAAAGGGTAAAACTACTGTTAAGGGATGCTACATCGGGGTAGTTGTATTGCTTGCGGTAGTGGTGCAATGCTCCGGCTTCGCCGTAGTTGTCGGCGTATACAATAGTTTGTTTTTGCTGCTCGGGTGTAAGGCTATTGTAAGCGATACCAACTTTTTGGGCCATTTCGTCCCAGCCCAGCATGTCGGCATAGTCTTGCGTGGTAGCATGCAACTTTTGATCCTCCCAGGTCATGGCAAACCTAAAGGGAGGCAGGTTTTTGCCGGTGAACCTGAAAAAAGCCAATGTTTGCTGCAATGGTAAAATGGGCAGTACCAAAGGAAGCAACAGCATATTAGGGATGGTAAAGCTGGCAATAGTTAAAGTACGCAAAGCGTAACCACTTGTTTTTAACCATCGTTCAAACCCAAAGCCACCTGCTGCAAACAACATAGGATAGGCCCCGAAAAGGTAATAGTTTTTACCGTCCATTTCGAGTAAAAAAATGAATATCAGTACGTAAGCGATAGCCAGAAACTGGAAATTGCGCAGCTTGAACGAAAAGATTAAAAACACAAACCCCGTGAACCAAACAAATAAAGCGATGCCATGAACTGTAAGTTGCTGTTTGATAAAGTCGCCGGTGGTAATATAATCAAGTTGTTCCTCGCGGAGTGCTTTCATGTGGGTTATCACCGGGAAATGGTGCGTTACCTGCCATATAAAGTTAGGCAAAAATATGAGCATGGCTAAAGCCATTGCGCCCAATATGTGCTTGTTAAATAATAGCTTACGCTGTTTGCTAATGAGGATGCCCACTATAAGGGCGATGGTGAAAAACAACATGGTATACTTGGTAAGCATGCCAAAACCAACTGCCATGCCCAACCAGTATAAATATCTTACATCGGTTGTATTAAGGTACTTAATAAACAGCCAGACTGTTAAAACCCACCAAAACTGATCAAACACTACCGGCTGAAAAAGGTAATCGCTTGCGGCAAAGGCCGGCGAAAATATCAGGACGAGGCAGGCCAGGGTAATGGCAAACCTGCGGCCCCCAAATTCAACTACAATACGGCCTGTAAACCAGATGATGAGCCCGGCAAATACGGTGGGGAAAATGCGTGCGGCGAAAACCGAATTGCCAAATAAGGTGATAGTTAGCTTGGCCAGCAGCGCGATAAATGGCGGTACTTCCTTATAACCCCAATCCAGGTGATCGGCCAGTACAAGATGCAAAAACTCGTCGCGGTGAAAGCCGAAATGCCCAATGGCAAACAGATTTAAAACGACCTTTATAAATACAAAAATCAATATGAAATAAACGTACGTCGACTTCCGGTTTCTGTAGGGCATGTTTTAGGTAGCTTAAGGCTGAATGCAGCAAGCTGAAAGCCTGATGCTGGAGGGTAAAGATAATTCTTTACCGGTAAAAAGCAAAAGGGGGCAAGGGGAGGTAAAAGGAGAAAGGTTAAAGGCGAAAGGTGGGAAACTCTTTGCGGCTACCTTTAACCTTTCGCCTTTTACTTTTTACCTCATATCCGGGTTATATCGGCTCCTAAAGCCTTTAAACGGGTATCGATGTGCTGATAGCCACGTTCAATTTGCTCAATGTTGTAAATGGTTGATTTACCTTGTGCCGATAATGCCGCTATTAGCAGCGATACTCCCGCGCGGATATCAGGCGAGGTCATGCTGATGCCGCGTAACTGTACCTGTTTATCCAGACCGATAACTGTAGCCCGGTGCGGATCGCAAAGGATGATCTGGGCGCCCATATCCAATAGTTTATCTACGAAGAACAAACGGCTCTCGAACATCTTCTGGTGGATTAAAACCGACCCTTTGGCCTGTATTGCCACTACTAATACAATACTCAGCAGATCTGGAGTGAAGCCGGGCCATGGGGCATCGGCAATGGTCATGATAGAACCGTCGATGAAGGTTTCAATTTCATAATGATCCTGTGCAGGAATGTAAATATCGTCACCACGTAACTCTAACTTGATCCCCAGGCGTTTAAAAACATCCGGGATCATGCCTAACTCTTTGTAATGCACATCTTTAATGGTGATCTCGGACCCTGTCATGGCAGCAAGGCCGATGAATGAACCAATCTCGATCATATCCGGCAGCAAGCGGTGCTCGGTGCCGCCTAATTTGGTAACACCCTCGATAGTAAGCAGGTTTGAGCCTATGCCGCTGATTTTTGCACCCATGCGGTTAAGCATTTTGCAAAGCTGCTGCAGGTATGGTTCGCAGGCAGCGTTGTAAATGGTGGTGGTACCTTTGGCAAGCACGGCAGTCATCACAATGTTGGCGGTGCCGGTTACAGATGCCTCATCCAGAAGGATATAGGTGCCTTGCAGGTTGGATGCATCTACATTAAAAAAACCATCCTCGGGGTTATAATCAAAGCGGGCACCAAGCTTCTCGAAGCCAAGAAAGTGCGTATCCAGCCTCCTGCGGCCTATTTTGTCGCCGCCGGGTTTGGGGATGGAAGCCTTGCCGAAACGCGCCAGCAGCGGCCCCACAATCATGATAGAGCCCCTTAAGCCACCACCCTTGGTTTTAAAAGCCTCCGACTGGAAAAAATCCTGGTCGATGTCTTTGGCTATAAAGGTATAAGTTGACTCGTCTGTTTTTTCGGTGATAACACCCATATCGCCCAGTAGCTCAATGAGTTTGTTAACATCCTTAATGTCAGGTATGTTGCTGATGGTAACTTTTTCTTCGGTAAGCAGTACCGCCGAAATTACCTGTAGTGCTTCGTTTTTGGCCCCTTGAGGGGTAATTTCACCTTTTAGCGGTTTGCCGCCGTTTATCACAAATGCGTTAGTCATGGGTGTTTATAATTGATAGGTCAAATGCTTCAAATGTTGTGAACACCCGAAAGTGTTAAATGTGTTTTTATATCCGGCAAAGATTATAATTTTTCCTGATTGTTCGTTCATTAGTTCAGTTTGTTCATTAGTTCACTGGTTCATTAGTTCATTGGTCTTGCGTGGCGGTTTTAAGGGTTTTGCTGGTGCATGACTTTTTAAATAAGCCTTTTTACGTATAAGAATGCAATAAATGATCAAAAAGGTGATAGAAAAGGGCAATTTTGGTCAAGAAATATCCAGAAAAATTCAAAGAAAATTCAAGTTTTTTTAGTTTAAAAAGTCGGCAAAACAAACAACCCCGTTCTCTATCAAAGAACGGGGTTGCAGTATTTATCGTAATAATTTACCGGTGTATCAACCGCCGATTGTAAAAATCATCCTCACCAAAAAATCCATTAGACAAGACCAATGAACTAATGAACTAATAAACCAACCGGAACTAATTAATCAACCAGGACTAATATTTTTTAGCTCCCTGGTTACGGTTACGGTTGTTTTGGTTATTGTTGCGCGGGCCGTTGTTGTTTTGGTTATTGTTAGCACGGCCGCCACCGCCACCACGGTTGTTGTTATTGTTGTTTTGCTGGTTGTTACGGCCACGGCTGTTATTGTTGTTGTTTTGCTGGTTGTTGTTTGGCCTAAACTCAACGCGGTTAAGGTTAACGTTTTCATCCAGTTTTAAGGTGCCGCCAGATAAGGCGTATAAATCGGCAATAATGCTTTCGTCGGTAACAGAATCTTTGTTCCATTGTACGTAGGCCATTTTCATGAAATTGGCTATAGCCTGTACCATGTGGCGTTTGCGCTCGGGCTCATCAATTGCCTTGGCCTTTTCAATCATCAGCTCAATGGTTTTGCCATAGTGCTTGTATTTAATACGCTGGTGGGGGTAACGCAGTGGTTGCGGCTTCAGGTGGATAGCCTCGGGCGTTGGTTTGGGGTAGGGGGCATCCACATCAATCTGGTAGTCAGATATAATGTGCAGGTGATCCCATAGCTTGTGTTTAAAATCGGCCACATCGCGCAGGTGCGGGTTTAAAAAACCCATCAGGTCAATTACTACCTGTGCGTAGCGGTTACGTTCTTCTTTAGTGGGTAGTGCAACTATGTACTTAACCATGTTTTGTACGTTGCGGCCATATTCCGACAGGATTAGTTTATTCCTGGTTGAATTATAGTCAAATATAGGCGTGTTTTCTTGTGCCATGCAATTAATAATGTTTTAAGAAAGTTTTAAGTTAGCCATGCGTCTTTTCCCTGTGTAACAAGGGCCCAGGAGGCTAAAATTGAATTGTATTTGAATAGTAGTAACGCAAATATAACATTATAGTTATATAATGTGCAAATAAAAAAAGAGCCGATGCCTCACGTATCAATTACATGCATTAGAAAAATATGTAATTTGCGGCAACATAACCCGCCTGTCATGCTGAGGAACGAAGCATCTGTTAACCACCAAGCATGGCCAACATGCAAAGTTTGGGAATAGATGCTTCGTTCCTCAGCATGACAGGGAGGGCAGAGAAACGAATACCGTATCCATGCAACACAAACTACTCATTACTCACATCGATGTTTATCGTTTTAGCATCCCCATGGAGCCGTTCACTATTGCCACCGGCACTATGGACCATGCTCAAAATGTGTTTATCCGGGTGCATACCGATGCCGGGTTTTACGGGGTGGGCGAGTGCTCGGCCTTCCCGATGATTGTGGGCGAAACGCAGGATACCTGCCTGGTAATGGCTAAGGGTTTTGCCCGGCTGTGGATTGGTAAAGATGCGCTTGATATACCCGCACGCATGCAGCAGCTTCACGCTGCCGCCGCAGGCAATACCACCATTAAAAGCGCCTTTGACATTGCCCTGCACGATTTAGCTGCCAAAAATGCCGGCTTGCCATTATACCGGTTTTTAGGCGGCGAAAAACGCATTGTGGAATCAGATATCACCATTGGCATTGATAGCCCGCCAACTATGGCCATGAAGGCGTTGTACTTTAAAGCCTCGGGGGCAAATATTTTGAAGGTAAAACTGGGCAAAAATGCAGATGCTGATGTGGAACGGGTTAAACAGATCCGCGAAGCGGTTGGCCCCGAAATGCTCATCCGCATTGATGCCAACCAGGGCTGGAGCTTTGACGATGCCGTTTTTGCCCTGCAGGCGATGGGCGAGTACAACGTTGAATTTTGCGAACAGCCCATGCGCACCTGGTACGATGACCGCCTGCCTGAACTGATGCAGCTATCGCCCGTAAAAATTATGGCCGACGAAAGCGTATACAACCACCACGATGCCCGCAAACAAATCAACAGCGGCAGCTGCCACTACGTCAACATCAAAATGGCCAAATCGGGCGGACTGCTGGAGGCCAAAGCCATCCACGATGAAGCCGCAGCCAAAGGCATTGCCTGTATGATGGGCGGGATGCTGGAAAGCCGAATTGCCCTGAGCGCCAAACTGCATTTTGTATACGCCAGCCTCAACATCAGATTTTATGATATGGACACCTGCATGCTGGGCCACCTGGTTGACCCCTGCATTGGCGGCGTTACTTATGATGGCTATAAACTGAATATTGATGATGCCATAGGCATTGGTGCCGATGCTGATGAGGAATTTTTGAAGGGCTGCGGGCACTTTAGGGTGTAGGCGGCGTGGCGGCGACGACTCACCCCGACGAGGCTACGCCCGTCTGCCCCTCTCTCCGACTGCGTCGCATAGAGGGGCTAAAAAGGAAAAAATAAGAAAATAAAAAGAGAGTTTAACCCTCTTTGCGGCTTAAGCCGGAGAGAGGGTCGGCCAGCGCAGCGTAGCCGGGGTGAGTCGTAACCGCCATGCAGAGCGAACTCTCCGGTCGACACCACACAACTATAACACATTAACATAACCATTCACCACTCCATGCAAATCCGCCCCGCTACCCTCACCGATATCCCGGCCCTGCTGCAATTTGAGCAGGGCGTTATCACTGCCGAGCGCCCCTTCGATCCAACCCTGGTGCCCGGCGCTATCAAATATTACGACCTGGAAATGTTTATCACTTCGCCCGATGTGGAACTTTTAGTGGCCGAATTGGACGGCCAACTGGTGGGTAGCGGCTACGCCCGTATTAAACAAAGCGAAAAGGTTTATTTTGACTTTGAGCAATTTGCCTACCTTGGTTTTATGTACGTTTTGCCGCAACACAGGGGCAAAGGCATCAATAAACTCATTATCGACAGGTTAAAAGAATGGGCCAAAGCACAAGGCCTTCAAGAACTGCGTCTGCAGGTTTATGCTGATAACGAAGGCGCGGTACGGGCTTATGAAAAAGTGGGATTTGAGAAGCATATGGTGGAGATGCGAATGGGGTTGGAGTGAGGTAGCGCTGTTCGAAGTCTCTGACTTCGAACGTCTATGCCTGTAGTTTGCAACTACAGTAACCGCATCTTATATTTATCAACAAAAAATATCATGTTTAAAAAAGGCTACGTTATCCGCGATTAGCAAGTATGACATTTACAGTTGTGGGTTGGATAGACTGATTCATCCGGCAGCAATACCACGATTTGGTAATTGAATCGTTAAAATATTGTCAGCAAAAAAAGGCTGCACCTTCATGCATATGTAATTATAAGCAACCATGTTCATTTAATAGCATCCGTTGATGAAGGTTTTACTTGAAGTGAATTCGTCCATACTACCCAATTCAAAATAACACCTGCCATATTCAAATCAGCGTATCTTAACCAGGGTTTAAAAGCTTTACTTTGTTGCATAAAATCAAATGGAGCTGATGCGCAGTATCATCATATTTATATTTTGTGCTTTCCTGGGGCTTTGCTGCCAGGCGCAAAAGCCGGTAATGTACCTGGATAGTATCAACCCGGTCATCCGGTACGATAGCCATGGCGATTCTATCCGGAAGTATTTTTCCATGACATTTTTTAATTACCAAAGCTTTCACCCTAAAAATAAAAAAGTGCTGCTTACTGCATTTTACTCCAATAAACTGGCGGTAAACTATCGGCAGGCTGTACAAAAAATACCCCGGTTAAAGGAATACGACAACTCCCGGTCGCAATCATATATCCAAATGGTTGATGGTTATGCGGGCAGATATGCCATCCCTATTTTTGATTCGTCGGGAATAGTTATAACGGTTAATGGTATCAACCCGCAAAATGTAAACCAATTTCAATTCAGGGTTATAGAGGATAAGCAGAAAGTGGTATTACCTTGGACAAAGCCAAAGTTGTTTTGCAAAGCCTACCTGATGACTCAAATTGCCGAAATTGGTAAGATTGATGAGCTATCTGCATATTTAGGCCAATTTAAAGAGGCCTATGGCAAAGCGCTTACCTTCCAGGTACGCAGGATTAATACGCCCGACAGTATTGAATCTTCGATCTCGGCGTATTGGGTAAAATGGCAGCCAAGAGTTGTGGGTGTGTTTACGTTTGCGCAACTGCCCGATTTTTTAAGTCTTTTTAAAAAGCAGTGGACAAGCCCGCTGGAAGACCCAAGCCAAAGCGATTGGAGTAAGGACACTGTTTTGTTGAAGTTGAGAAAAGACTTCCGGCACAACGAAAATAACCTGATTTTTTATTTGGATGATATTATTAAGTCGCGAAGTATCATTGAATATAACCTGGTGAACGGAAAAGACAGCACCGGCTGGACGGTTAATGATTTTGATTTTAACTTAGTGTGGCTCAAAAATCTGTCGCCCGGGCATTATCAGTTAAAAATACGTTATAGCGTACAGCGCAATAATATTTGCACCTATGCATTTACTGTAACAGCAGCCTGGTATCAAACGGTATGGGCAAAAGCAGCCTTAAGTATGCTTGTTGTGTTTGCCGTCGGGTTTGTACTGCTACTCTGGCGATCAAGGAAGCAGGCAGCAAAGCTTAAAGAAGAAAGTACCTTAAAGCAATTGGTACAAACCGAGCTCAGGTCCATCCGGTCGCAATTTAACCCGCATTTTGTGTTTAATGCCCTTAGCTCCATACAAGGGCTCATCACCAAAAACGATTCGCAAAACGCGTCTAAATATTTAATTGAGTTTAGCAATCTAATGCGCGATTCACTGAAAGCCAGTGACAACGAATTTGTAAACATTTTTACCGAAATAAAGATACTGGAGAACTATCTGGCACTCGAAAAACTACGGTTTGGCTTCGATTATCAAATTAAAGTGAGCAAAGAAATAGATGCCAGCGCCATTGAAATGCCCGCTTTATTTTTACAACCCCTGGTAGAGAATGCGGTAAAGCATGGTATATCGGCTTTGCAGGAAAACGGGCAGCTAATTGTCCTGTTTGAGAAATTGGATAACGACATGGTAGTTACTGTAAATGACAATGGCAAAGGTTTTAACCCCAATGATAATGCTAACGGCTTTGGCCTTCAGCTAACCAAAGAGCGCATAAAATTATTGAACAAGACATTGAACGGGCAGCACATAGAATTTTTGGTAAAACGGACGGATAATGTAACCCAGGTTATTATCCATTTTAAAAATTGGCTAATATGATACGAGCGGTAATTATTGACGACGAAAAAAACAATATCGAAAATATTGTGCACCTGTTAAAAAAAAATGAGCTGCCGGTAACAGTTGTGGGCACAGCCACCAATGCCGATGACGGGGTTAGTTTAATTACAGCAAGCAATCCCGATTTGTTGTTCTTAGATATCCAGATGCCGGATAAGAATGGCTTTGAAGTGCTTAAAGCTTTGCCACATCAACAGTTTGAAGTTGTTTTTGTTACCGCGTTTGACAACTACGGGATACAGGCCGTTAAATTTTCGGCTATAGATTATTTGCTGAAGCCGATAGATCCGGAAGAATTAAAAGCATCGGTAAGCAAAGTGGAGGCTAAACTGATGCAAAAGAAGGCCAACCTGCAGCTTGAAAACTTAATGGAATTTATAAAGGATAAGGACGCGAAAAAGGATCACAAATTGGCCCTGTCTTCAACCAAGGAGATCAGGTTTGTGCACACCGGGGATATCATCCGTTGCGAATCATCAAACGCTTACACGCAGTTCTTTTTATCAGACGGAACAAGTATCATGGTATCAAAACCAATTTTTGAATACGACGAATTATTAAGCAGCTACGATTTTATCAGGTGCCATCAATCGCACCTGGTGAATATAAAGTTTATCAAAAGTTTACTCAAGGAAGATTCGGGCTATTTATTAATGGACGATAATACCCGCATCCCCATCTCCAGGAACAAAAAAGAGAACGTAATAAAACGCTTACACACTATAAAAAAATAAAAAAAATCATATCATGAAAAACCTATTACTGGCAGCATTAGTGTGCTGCAGCAGCTACTTAAGTGCCCAAAATTTACCAGCTATTGCCATCGAGGATAAAAAAATGGACGCCTATCTGATGAACAGGAAGCCCGCAACATTAACCGTGCAAATAAAAAACCTGCCCGATAGCGTTAAAAAAATAAATATCAAATATACCCTTGTACAACTCGGCGGAAGCATGCAGGCAACTAAATATGCAGAAACAGATGCCACCGGCCAGGTAAAAATAATTCTTGATGAGAATTTGCCTTACCAACAAATTTGGTTAGACGCAGGTAACTACTTATATACAGGGATATATGTGGATAAAGGGCTTACTGTTACAGTAGACACGCGGAAAGTACCTAAAGATGGCGCGTATATGATAGGCGAGGGGATTACCTTTTCTGGTTACGACGGCGAATTAAATACCGTAATGAACAAAAAAGTGTTGTTTAAAAAGAAAGAAAGGGAGAGTTTGGTTAATGATCTGCGGGCCGTATGTAACTGGAGAAAAAAATACACTGCAGATGCCTTCACTTTTAAAACCGATTCTGTTTTAAGGCTATTGAAAAGTATAGATAGCGAATTCATCAGCGGTTACCCTAAATATGGATGGGCTGTTAACAATGAAACCTTGTCGGAGTTTTACGGTGAAATTTGCATCGCCTATTGGAATGACACCATACCCGGCCAGCTTATTAAGCAGATAAACGCGCACCAGCCAATATTTACAAGTAACGATGGTGTGATGTTTTACAAATACCTGGGCATTTATACAATGGCCCAAAAGCGCTTTAAAAAAGAATCGGCGCTCAACAGTATCATGATGCTATGTGATAGTTTATATACGCAGCAGCGATCAGATCTTTTAAAACTATTTCTTTTAGAATCGGAGAAAGATAATTATGCCCGCACTTACCCCATGATCATCAGCAGTATCAAAACAGCCTGGTGCAAAAAAATCGCTGCAGATGAAATGATTAAGGTTGATGATAACCAAAAGAGAATAGATAGCGTTTTAGCTTTATCAACAAAGTTAGAAAAGGCGGATATTGGTACCCCCTTAATTCGGTTACCTTTTGATGCCAGCTTATACCGGTTAGATACCGTAGCAAATATTGATAGCTTTATATTAAATTTAAAGGCAAAATTCCCCAACAAAGCGCTTATTATTGATTTTTGGGCAACCTGGTGCGCCCCGTGCATAGCCGATATGCCGTTCAGCAAAAGTTTGCACCAAAAAAATAAAGATCTGCCCGTTGAATATATTTATCTATGTACTACCAGTAGTTCAAGTATTGATATATGGAAAAACAGAATAGGAGAGATGCAGATCCCCGGTACGCATATTTACGTGAATGATAAAATCATCGCCAGGCTAAAAACTGTGCTTAATGCGGAAGGGGGATTCCCAACTTATGTGGTTATTGACGTTAATGGCAAAGTAAACAAGTCAAAAATTACCAGGATGGAGGCTTTGGATAGGGAAAGTTTAAAAAAAAATGTGGGACTTTAGCAGAACGCATGCTGAAAACGCTGTATGAACCTTAGCCATGCCGTCTTATTTCGACCACTTTGGCGCAAGGTTGTGTGGCTGCATGGGGGAGAATCACTTGTGATTTTTTTTATAATACACACAAAGAACAGGCCCGCCATCCCATTTAGCGCAAATGTTGTGCTACTGCATGAGCGGGGATCGCTTGTGATTTTTGCAAACCAATCACATCGTAAACACAGGTCCGCCATTGCATAACCCATAACACAGGAACTGCGCTGAAAAAAGGGCAGGTCAGCCAATGTCCAGGCCACGACACAAGACCTATGCTAAAATGACACCACAGCAACGCTGATCTGCCACAACCAATGCCATAATATCTAACCTCACAAATCAAATCATTATTACCAACCCGTGACCTCCGTCCACCACCCGTTTACTTACATTTGCAGGTAAATTATCGAATTTAATGATGAAGAAAATAGGATTTTTATCATTCGGGCATTGGTCCAACCATCCCGCGTACCAGGCCCGTACCGCTGGCGATACCTTGCTGCAGTCTATTGATCTGGCTGTTGCCGCGGAAGAAATTGGTTTGGACGGGGCTTATTTTCGGGTTCATCATTTTGCGCGGCAGCTGGCATCGCCATTTCCGTTGCTTTCGGCTATCGGGGCAAAAACCAGTAAGATTGAGATTGGAACGGGCGTTATCGATATGCGTTATGAAAACCCCATGTACATGGTAGAAGATGCCGGCGCTGCCGACCTGATCTCGGGCGGGCGCTTACAATTGGGCATCAGCCGTGGTTCGCCCGAGCAGGTTATTGAGGGCTGGCGTTATTTTGGCTACGAGCCTGCTGCCGGAGAAAACGATGCGGATATGGGGCGAAAAAAGGCCCTGGACTTTCTGGATAAATTAAAAGGTGCCGGGTTTGCCCAGCCTAACCCTTACCCAATGTTCCCGAATCCGCCCGGCTTGTTACGGCTGGAACCGCATTCGGAGGGCTTGCGGGAACGTATCTGGTGGGGAGCTGCATCAAATGCAACCGCGGTTTGGGCGGCCGAACAAGGCATGCACCTGCAAAGTTCGACCCTGAAATTTGACGAAAGCGGCAAGCCTTTCCACATCCAGCAGGCAGAACAGATCAGGCTATATAAAGAAGCCTGGAAAAAAGCCGGGCATCAGCGCGAAGCGAGGGTTTCGGTAAGCCGGTCCATTTTTGCACTGGTAACCGAGCAGGACAGGCTTTACTTTGGCCAACAGGGAAAAGGTGCCGACAGCTTTGGTTACATCGAGGCTGATAAACGTGCAGTCTTCGGCAAAAGCTATGCAGCCGAACCCGACCAGCTCATCAAAGAACTGGCCCAGGACGAAGCGATACAGGAAGCAGACACTTTGCTGCTTACTATACCGAACACTTTGGGCGTTGATTACAATGTTCATGTGCTATCGGCCATTTTAGAGCATGTTGCCCCGGCATTGGGTTGGCGATGAATAAGCTTAATACGCCGCCGTTGGTGCCTCCGGAACGAACAGCGGCGTAGTTCGTTTTATTCCAAACTTTAAACAAATACAAGGTAGCATTTTTGTTTTTGCCTGATCAATTACCTGATATAAATCACGCCTGGCTTGCCGGCCACGGGCGGCGGTGGTACAAAACCTTTGCGCGAGCCGGGCTCAAGCGTCCAGATGTTGATTACATCGGGGACTGATTTGTTTTGCTGTTGCTTTTTAATCACTTCCAACTGGCAAATGGACGATACGGCTACCGCCAGGTTCATGTCGTCTACATAAAAGCCATCTACAGCAAACCTAACGTCTTCTTTTATATCCAGCCAATCTTTAATTTCTTTAAACGACCGCGTTTTTATTTCAATTCCTTTTTTAAGGTTTATGAATAAAATTCCATCTTTAGAAAGGTTCCTGAACTGCGGCGGAATATTTTCCGTGCCCTTAAAAACGTTGATGGCCTCAATATCATTAGGGTTAATGTTTAGGCCGCTGCCAATAATTTGGTTATTTATTACATACAAGGGTATTCGTTGCCTTGCATCTGGTAAGTGCCGGTAAACTGTATCGGCTTGTGCCTTAACAAGCACAGTACTAAAACAAAGCAGTATAAATCCAAGTCCTTTTTTTAATGTCAGGTGGTCAAGGTTCATCATCATAAAATTGAATTTAATACAGGATGCAGTTATGCCTTAATTTCCATAAAAATACTTTGATCAAATAATTTATCAGCGCGCTAACCCCGGTAAGCCCGTCGTGTTCCCAAAATGGCGTTTTTACATCTTCTTCATAAAATCCAAAACCGAAAGGAAGTAACTTTCTAAATTTAAATATGGCTCTTCGCCAGGGATCCAGTTTGCGAATTTCCAGTACTGCCATTTGCTATTAGCTCCCTTCGGCGGAATCAGGAAAAAATATTGTTCATCATTCAAACCGCCAATTACTATGGCTCTGTTTAATTGCTCACCCACATTAGCTAATATGCCCTTATTCCACACCTCCAATAAAAAGGCGTCTACATATTTCAGGTAATTGATTTTGTCTATTGTTTCAAATGTTGGCTCTGTAGCATCGCGCGGTGTGAAAAATCCATTTGTGATTGATAGAAATCTTTTATAATCGTCGGGTAATTTAATTCCTAATCTACTTTCTGCTGCAAGTATTGCTTCGTTAGAAGCAGCTGTTGTTCCTAACCAATTTGACTTTATTTGTTCATCAGTAAATGTTGTTCTATTCAGTTGAATTGCCAATTTCGAGATTTGCTGGAGGATAGTTTTCATTAAAAATTAAGGGCTATAAGATTTCCGGTACGGAAAGATACAGAATCTTTCGAAGATGACTTAACAGCACCTTTCATAAACCCTTTTCTTCTCCTATAAAAAGGAGTTTTTTACCCTGCCGGATAAAATGGCGACACGCTATTTTGCAGCAACTTAAAACATCAGATTATGACAACATCAACAATTAAATTATTGCCGGACCCACCGGCCCCTAATGGGATTAATGACTTTCCGCTTCCGCCGCCGGCAAAAGTAATATTGAAAGTACCCCTGCCCGATCAAACCATAGTTATCAAAGAAATTCAGATGGTGGGCTTTAAAATTATCTGGGAAAAACGACTTACCAACCAGCAATTGGAATTCAAGCAACAATGGGTACGTGTAAACAGTTGCACCATTACACCTGATACACCTTTTTCGCAGGAAGACTCGGTAAGTATTGGCGTAGCGCTAAGTGTTGGCGCCCGTGAGGAATTTTCGGCCTCGCTTGGTTTAAAAGTGGCATCGTTTATAGATATAGGCGCAAAACTGACCCTGGAACTTTCGGCAGAAGTGACACTTGCCGAGGTGGTTACTAAAAAGAAAACCTTCAATGCCAAAACGCAGGTGCCGCGGGCATCCTTTATGTGGTGGCAACTCAAAAGTACCTACACAGTTACCGGGCATCGTACTGTGGTTATAAAAATAGATGGAAATGAGCAGATTGCTGAAAATGCCGACTTTTCAAATCCGCTGGTGTGCGATGAGGACGTTAGTATGAGTACTCAATTCCCGGCTTCGGCAAAAGCAGAATTTACGGTTTTTGATATCTAATATGCCCCCGTGCGGTTAAATATGAGGTAAACTATAAAAGCCTTTGATTGAAAGATTAAAGGTTTTTTTCGTTTTTAAATTTATGTCATAAATCAGACACTAAAAATTATCCCTCACTTGGTTAAAAACGATTTACTTCCGACCTTTGAATTAAATGTTGTAACATTTAATTCAAAGGTAATATAATGGAAATAGGAATAGATAGCTTTGCTTCGGCGATGTACGGCAGTAACGAGTTGAGCGGCGTTGATGCGATGGAACAACTGCTTGACCGCATTGCTTTTGCTGATGAGGTGGGTTTGGACGTTTTTGGGATTGGCGAACATCATAAAAAGGAGTTCCTGGATTCGGCCACTGCGGTGATCCTGGCCGCTGCTGCCACGCGCACCAAACGGATTAAGCTTACAAGTGCGGTAACTGTACTAAGCGCTGCAGACCCGGTGCGTGTGTACCAGAGCTTTGCCACGCTTGATTTGATCTCAAAAGGCCGCGCCGAAATGGTGGTTGGCCGCGGGTCATCTATTGAGGCCTATCCTTTGTTCGGTTTCAGCCTGAACGACTATGATGCGTTATTTAAGGAGAAATTGGATTTGCTGCTTAAAGTTAGGGATAGTGAATTTGTTACCTGGTCGGGCAGGTTCCGTGCTCCATTGGCCGATCTGCCGGTTTATCCCAGGGCTTTACAACCAAAGTTGCCGGTATGGTTGGGCGTGGGTGGTACCCCAGAGTCGTTTGCACGTGCCGGTACGCTGGGGCTGCCCTTGATGGTGGCCGTTATTGGTGGCGAAACGCACAGGTTCAGGCCCCTGGTTGATCATTACCGTGAGGCCGGCCGTCGGGCAGGTTTCAGCCCTGAGCAATTAAAAGTGGGCCTGCATTCGCCAGGTTATGTGGCAGCAACCAACGAGGAAGCGATTGCCGACTATTACCCCGGCTATGCAGAGCTTTGGACTAAGCTGGGCCGCGAACGCGGATGGCCGCCGGTAACCAAAGCGCAATTTGATAGCCTGGCAGCGCCAAAAGGTGTTTTAGTATTAGGCAGTCCGGAACAGGTAGCCGAAAAGCTGCTGCGCCATAGCGAAGCATTGGGGGGAGTAGATCGGTTTACCTTCCAAATGGATAATGCCGGGTTAACACATGCACAGTTAATGAGCTCTATCGAACTGATTGGCAAAAAGGTTATTCCGCTGGTTAATGGCGATTAGCTGAATTGCAATACACCCGTAACAGGTAATTGAAAATACCCGCGTGAGGATATGTTAGGTTAAGAAAATAGAAGGGCGAATAATATCTAACACTGAATTTCGAATTTCCAACACCGAAGTTTTTCTTCATTATTCGATATTGGGACATTCGGTGTTCGATATGAAGCTATCCTTAATTCCTTAACTTAAATTGGGATACCAGTCAACATCGTTTTGATAATTTTTATTTTACGACGATCTGGTTAGTAAACATTGATATAGTCTCGGTACTGGCACGGTGGGCGGTTACTTCGAGCGTAGTTGTGCCGCTTCCTTTTGCGGTAAACGTCCAGATATCCTTACCAAAATCGCCTATTAAGCCCGGGTGTACGCCTACATTTTCCTGATGGCTCACCAATGTTAATACCGAAGTGTTGTACTGTGGCGTGTTAAACTGGTAGCCGCCATCGCCGGGGTTGCCTAAGGTTAACGAAATGGTTTGCCCTATGGAAACCGAGGCTTTGCTGCCTGCATCGGCCGTAGTTAGTTGCTTAACAATACCTTTATCTCCCATGTTTTTATCCTTATGGCAAGCCATTATAGCCATACAAGCTATGATACATGTAAAGTTGTAAATTAATTTCATGATAAGTTTAGTTTGTTAGTTTATAAATGTAAGCGCATTATATTAATAACCATTATATATCATATATACGTTGTTACGATACTAAACGCTACAGTCAATACCTATTAAGAACAAAAATTAAGCTTGAAAATACCAGCTACAGACCCGGACAAAACAAACAGACGGTATTTTTTTCGACGCTTGGTTGCATAACTGATAAAAGCGTTAAGTATCGAATTGTTAATATGATATTAAATACTGTAACAAATTTATTATATTACACTTAAGCAGCTGTCAAATTAATAAAAATTTGGTTTTACGGTTAAAAATGGTTTAATTACTGAATAAATATTAACCGATGCCTGTCCATTATCCAACTAAAATAGTACTTTGTTTTGTTGTTGCCCTGTTGTATAAAACCGTATCTGCACAATCTTCAGATAGTTTGGCTTATGAGGCCGCGCTAACCAATACAACAAACCGGTTTTACCAGGGCGTCGGTGAGCAATCCCGGTTGTATAACGGCCTGGTTTATGACTCTTATGACTCATCTATTAAAGGTAGCCCTTACCTTGATGATATTGATGCCTGGCGGCCAGGCTCGGTTGAATATGATGGGCAAAACTTTGAAAATGTATCTATGATCTATGACCTGTACACCGATCAACTGGTGGTACTGCTGTACAATCACGCTTCGCCAATTGCTTTAATAGCCGATAAAGTTTCCAATTTTGATTTACACCAACGACATTTTGTTAGGGTGCCTAATAGTAATGGCGGCATAAAGGCCGGTTTTTACGAACAGCTTTATGGCGGCAAATCGCAAGTAATAAAAAGGACCGAAAAATTGCTCAAATCTACATCGGGCAGCAACGGCAGGGAGCGGTTTTTTGTACCCTTTAAAGAGGCACCCGATTATTACATCAAAAAAGGGTCTGTTTATTATAAAGTGAGCAACCAAAGTTCGGTACTCGACCTGTTTGCCGACAAGAAGAAGGAACTTAAGCAATATATAAAAGACAAGCACTTACAGTTTGTTGACCTGCCCGAACTGGCGCTGACTTCAGTAACGGCTTATTATGATAGTATAACCCAATAATATGAAAAAATTTTACCTGGCTATTATTCTTTTATTGGCGGTTAAACTATTGCATGCACAGGTTACTTCAAAAAGCATCAGTGTTAATTTTCAACAGGCCGATATTGATCAGTTTGCCGGCGACCTTGAGGCTAAAACAGGTTACCGGTTTTATTACGACCGTACCCAGTTTGATAGCTTGAAAATAACGCTACAGGTAAATAACCAGCCGCTGGAAGAGGTGCTTAGGCAGGCTTTTCATAACTCTGCCTTTCAATATGCTATAGTTGCATCAAAAATGCAGGTTTTTTTAACCCTTGGTAAAGAGATCCGTACGCAGCCGGCCGAAGGTTATTTTAATGTAAAACCGGGGCAAAGCAAGCCGGTTACGCCATCGCCTGTAATTGATTTTACAACGGCGCCCGTTAAAAAAACGGTAATTGAATCAACCATCGAAAACAAACTGTATGAGATTGGTATAAAAAGCAACGAGTTAAAACCCGGCAAAGCAGCTTTATCAGGCTATGTAAAAAGTGCCAAATCAGGCGTGCCTATTGCAGGCGCAAGTATTTATGTAAGCAATACCAGCATTGGGGTTACAACAGACCAGTTTGGTTATTTTACACTGGCGCTGCCGCGCGGCAAACAATTGCTGATAGTTAAAGGGATAGGGATGAAAGATGCGCGCCGACAAATTATGCTTTATACCGATGGTCAATTGAATATTGAACTTCAGGACCAGGTTACCACGTTAAAAGAAGTAAAAATATCGGCAGATAAAGTGGCTAATGTACGCAGTACCGAAATGGCTGTAAGCAGGCTGGATATTAAAAGTATAAAACAGGTGCCCGCTGTTTTTGGCGAGGCCGATGTTTTGCGCATTGTATTAACCTTGCCCGGTGTACAAACTGTTGGCGAAGCCACAACCGGGTTTAACGTAAGAGGGGGCGCTGCGGATCAAAACCTGATACTGCTTGATGATAAAACGATTTATAACCCCGCCCATTTTTTTGGTTTCTTCTCGGCCTTTAACCCCGATATTGTAAAAGGGATTGAGTTGTACAAAAGTACCATCCCCGAAAAATTTGGCGGGCGTTTATCATCGGTATTGGAAGTTACCGACCGTGAGGGCAATAAAAAGAACTTTACAGGTTCGGCAGGTATAGGCCTGCTTACCAGCAGGCTTAATGTTGAAGGGCCTATTGTGAAGGATAAAACGTCGTTCATTTTTGGCGGCCGTACCAGCTATTCAGATTGGTTACTAAAATTATTGCCGGCGGAGTACAAACACAGCCATGCGTCGTTTTATGATTTTAACCTCGATTTAAGTCACCAGGTTAATAAGGATAATAACATTTATATTACTACCTATTTAAGCAACGACAATTTCAGGTTAAACAGCGATACCACTTATAACTACAGCAACAAGAACGCCAACATTAAATGGAAGCATAATTTTAGCAGTAAGTTATACAGCTTGTTAAGCGTTGGTTACGATAGCTATAAATATGATATTGCCAGTACAGCAAACCCTGTTAATGCCTACAAACTTAAATTTGGTATTAATCAAACCAATTTTAAAGCCGATTTTACCTACTACCTTAACCGCAACAATACCCTTAATTTTGGTTTAAGTTCTATTTATTATAAACTAAACCCGGGGAGCGAAACGCCCAATAGTTCATCCTCGTTAATAATACCCGATAAGATAGCGGATGAGCAGGCCCTGGAAAGCGCCTTATACCTGGGCGATAAAATAGACATTACGCCAGATTTTACCATTAGTGCAGGTGTCAGGTATTCGCTGTTTAACTACCTTGGCGCGCAAACCGTGCGTAATTATGCGCCCGGATTACCGCGTACCTCGCAGAACGTTGTTGATAGCACCAACTATGGCGGCGGCAAAGTAATAAAAACATATTCCCGACCCGAAATCAGGGTTTCTGCCCGTTACAATATCCAGGATGACTTGTCATTAAAGGCCAGTTATAATACGCTTGCGCAGTATATTCACCAGCTTTCAAACACCACCGCTATATCGCCGATTGATATTTACAAGCTAAGCGACCCCAACATCAAACCACAGTATGGCAGCCAGGTATCTTTTGGTATATTTAAAAACGCGCAACAAAACACCATCGAAACTTCGGTAGAGGTTTATTACAAACACATCGATAATTACCTGGATTATAAAAGCGGGGCAAAACTGGTAATGAGCCATGCCATTGAGCAGGAAGTTTTAAATACCCAGGGCAAGGCCTATGGTGTTGAGTTATCTGTTCGTAAAACTACCGGCAAGTTAAACGGCTGGGTTAATTATACTTACTCGCGCACATTTTTAAAGCAGGACGATGCCATTGCCGGCCAACTGATAAACGGCGGGGCATACTACCCGGCCAATTACGATAAGCCACACAGCTTTAATTTTACCGGTAATTACCGCATAACGCACCGTTACAGTGTTTCGCTGGATGTTACTTATAGTACCGGCCGGCCCATAACATTACCTATTGCCAAATATTATTCAAATGGAGCCGAGCGTGTATTTTACTCCGGACGGAACGAATACAGAATTCCGGACTATTTCAGGTCCGATTTTTCTATCAATATAGATGGTAACCATAAAATACACCAAACCTTCCATAATTCATGGACGGTAGGGGTGTACAATTTAACAGGAAGGCAAAATGCATATTCAACATTTTTTCAGCAACAGGGCGGGGTAATTAACTCGTACCAGCTATCCATTTTTGCCAGGCCGATACCGTTTATAAATTATAATATAAGGTTTTAATGTTGATGAGAAGGACAAATGACAGCGAGGTTGATTTATTTAACAATGCTATTGAGGGATTAATACGATGAAAAGGATACTAAATATATTATTAGTATTAATGGGAGCAACGGCTTGTAAAAAGCAAATCACCATTGCTCCCTCGGCCAAAGTAACCAGCTATTTGGTAGTTGATGGCAATATCGCATTGGGCGATTCAACCACCATAACATTACGCCGTACGGTAAACCTGGATAGTAACGCAAAAGCCAACCCCGAATTGGGGGCTGTAGTTACTGTTGAAAGCGCAGGCGGAGCAATTTACAAATTGATTGGTAAAGGTAACGGAACTTATGTGTCGGCGCCGTTAAACTTGTCTGCTGCCGAAAAATACAGCCTAAAAATCACCACGGTAAACGGTGGGAAATATGCTTCGGATTTTGTACCGGTAAAAAACTCGCCGACAATTGACAGTGTGAGGACTGCCATAACCAATGTTGGCTTGCAAATTGGGGTTGATACACATGATGCAACTAATAATAGCAAATATTACAGATGGGAATATACAGAAACCTACCAGATTCAAAGTGCGTTTGAATCATTAATTACAGTGGTTCAAAACCCAACGGCGCCCCCGCCCGATTTTCAGTATGTCCGGACTCCTGCACAAAAAATATATAATTGTTGGATAAGTGACACCTCCAACACTATAATTACCACTACAACGGCCAAACTTTCAGCTGATAAAGTAAGTAACGCACCACTGGCGTTGATTCTCGCTAACTCAGAAAAACTTAGATTCAGGTATAGCATGCTTGTAAAACAGTATGCAATTACGTCTGATGCATATAACTATTTTGAGTTGTTGAAGAAAAATACAGAACAGATTGGCGGAATTTTTGACCCGCAACCATCAGAGCTAACAGGCAATTTGCATTGTATCAGCAACCCTAACGAGCCTGTTATCGGTTTTGTTACCGTAGGACAAGTAACCCAAAAACGAATTTTTGTTGATAAAACAAGCCTGCCGGCAAATTGGGTGGCCGAAACTCCTTACGGCAGCTGCCATTTAGATACATTGCTTTATGCCCGTAAGGTAACAAGCACCATTCCAAATATCCCTCCCATATATATTAATGAAGTATACAATCTTATTTATTCGGGTATAACATTATCGGTTGATTATGCGCCAGGAGGCTACACCGCATCAACACCTATTTGTGTTGATTGTACCTTGCGTGGCTCCAATAAAAAACCATCATTTTGGAAATAAGACAACACCAAACCATGAAAAAAATTACCAGTATTTTTTTCGCAATAGCGATCATGTCAATAACCAGGTTGTTTGGGCAGGTATTACCCGAAGTGCAGGCCAATTTTAATGATTACACATCAAACGCGCTGCAGGAAAAGTTATTTGTACATACCGATAAAAACGGCTATACCGCGGGGGAAGTACTTTGGTTTAAAGTATATAATGTGGATGGTGTTTTTATTAAACCCATTGGTTTAAGTAAGGTGGTTTATGTTGAAGTACTTGATGATAAGCAAACGCCGGTTTTACAAACAAAAATTGCCATGAAGGATGGCAGCGGTAACGGATCATTGTATATCCCGGTAAATTTACCAACGGGTAACTTTGTATTGCGGGCTTATACCAGTTGGATGAAAAACTTTAGCCCCGATTATTATTTTTCAAAAAAGCTGGTCATTATAAACCCGCTGAAGAGCCCGGAAAAGGCAGAAAAAGCCCAATTGGCCGCCTATGATATCCAGTTTTTTCCTGAAGGTGGCCACCTGGTTAGTGGTATGGAAAGTATAGTAGGGGTAAAAGCTGCCGATCAATTTGGTAAAGGCGTAAATTTTAGGGGGGCCATTGTTAATCAGAACAATGATACGGTAGCCAGGTTTGAGCCTTTGAAATTCGGAATCGGCCGGTTTGTTTTTAAGCCTCAAATTAATGCTACCTACCGTGCCCTAATTAAAATTGAAGGGAAAGTAATACAAAAGGATATGCCGGCCATAAGCGATAAAGGCTATGTAATGAGCTTAAAAGATAATGGCGGCGGCCAACTTTCAGTTAGTGTTAATACAAACCTGCCTGATGGCAAAGTTTTTCTTTTTGCTCAAAGCCATCAAGTGGTTAAAGCAGTGCAATCATCTGCTGTAAACAACGGTATAGCCAATTTTATTGTAGATAAAGGCAGGCTTGGCGAGGGGATATCACAGATAACAGTTTTTAGCGCCGATAAAAAGCCGGTTTGCGAACGTCTTTATTTTAAACGCCCAACAAAAAAACTATCTATCGGCGCCAGTGCAAGCGCTGCACAGTACGCTATACGTAAAAAAGCTGATGTTGCTTTAACTGCGCAAGGTGCCGATAAAAAGCCGGTTGCAGCCAGCTTGTCGGTATCTGTTTACAGGATAGATTCGTTGCAACACAACCAACAGGAAGATATCCTGAGTTACTTATGGTTAAAATCGGATTTGAGGGGAGAGGTTGAATCGCCGGGGTATTATTTTAACGATCAAAACGCGGCAGTTACCCAGGCTGCAGACAACCTGATGCTTACCCAGGGCTGGCGAAGTTTTGCCTGGGACGATGTGTTAAATAAAAAAACACCGGCTTTTAATTTTTTACCCGAGTTAAATGGCCCGGTTATTACTGCTACCCTGGTTAATAAATTGAATAACCAACCCGAAAAAGATATCCAGGCCTACCTGGGCATACCTGGTAAACATATCCAGCTATATGCCGCTAAAAGTGATGCACGTGGTAAACTGGTATTTAACATGCGTAACTTTTACGGGCCAAATGAAATTGTTGTTGAAACCAATACCGCTGTTGATACCAATTACCGGATAGATGTATTGACACCATTCTCTGACCAGTTTGCTAAAGCGGCAACGCCGCATTTTGACGTTACACCAGGCCTGCAAACAACTTTTGAAGATGCAGCATTAGCCATGCAGGTGCAAAATATCTACAACGGTGCAAAAATGAGGCAGTTCGTCGACTCGTATCCGGATACCACGGCATTTTATGGAACACCATATAAAACTTACCTGTTGGATAACTATACCCGCTTTACCACGATGGAGGAAGTAATGCGCGAATACATCAGGGAGGCAAACGTTTTTCATACCGGCAACCAATTTCATGTAAAAGTGGTTACCGGTATTGGCATAGGTTTCCTGGCCGATGATGACCCAATGATGCTGATAGATGGCGTACCTTTTTTTGATATGAATAAAGTATTTAAGGTTGATCCGCTCAAAATTCGTAAACTGGAGGATGTACCATATAACTACTCGCTGGGGCCATCATATGAGCACGGGATATTTAGTTTTACCAGCTACAAAGGCGACCTTGGAGGTGCCGAAATAGATCCGCATGCTGTGGTACTCGATTATGAAGGGTTGCAGCAGGAACGCCGGTTTTACTCGCCGACCTATGATACCGAGGCGCAGGCTGCCAGCCACATGCCCGATTTCAGGAATGTACTTTACTGGTCACCATCTGTAAATACAGGTGCCGATGGTAAGCAACAATTGTCATTTTATACATCCGATCAACCCGGTACTTATGTTGGCGTAATACAAGGGATAACCCAAAGCGGCGAAGCGGGCAGCCAAACCTTTAGTTTTGAAGTAAAACCAAACTATTCATCACAGATAAAGTAAGAAGATTTCAGGGCTGGTTGCTACCCCGTAGGCGCCTTGCCAAACTTTTTCTTAAAGGAATGCGAGAAGTGAGAGAGGCTTTCAAAACCCAGGTCGAGGTAAATGGCGGATGGTCTTTTGTTTTTGGTTTCTATAAGATGGCGGGCTTCCGTCAGCCTTTTTTCTTGCAGCCAGTGCCTGGGCGCCATGCCGAATGTTTTTTGGAAGTCGCGCTTAAACCCGGCAAGGCTTCGCCCCGTGAGTTGTGCAAATTTTTCGACGGGGAGATTGAAATGAAAATTGCGAAGCATGAATTTTTCCAGGTCAATCTTATACGGTTCGGAAAAGTCGAACAGAAAGTTCCTGAGCTCGGGCATAATATGCAGCAACAGCTTTACACCCTCATTTACTTTTAAAATACCCAGGTCAGTCGTCAGTTTTTCTGCCGGATTACGTACATAAGGTATTACAGACTGAAAATAACCTTGCAGAAAATCGTTTGCGGGAATAAGAATATTGGGAGGGCCAGTGTATTTATGCTGTATATCTATATGCTCGGCCAGCGCTATCTTCCTAAGCAGGTCTTCCTGCAACGAAATCACGATGGTTTCGTAATCCTCATCAGGTAGAGGCGTTTTGGTGATTTGCCCCAGTTGATTTTTGCCTATCAGCAACATCTCGCCCCTTTTCATCGAAATTTTTTGGCCCGAGGTTTCTAAAGTAAACTGGCCGGAAACCTGCAATACCAGGGTATGATGCGACATAAAGCCCACCCTATGCTTTTGCCGGGTAGAGAGATAGGAATAAAATATTACTCCTGGTATTATTTCGGTTGGATTTGTCACGACGTAAAGATATAAAACAAGCGGGGCTTATGGCCAAAGCGCAGCAAGCAAAAAATAAAGGGGAAATAATATCCAACACTGAATGTCGAATATCCAACACTGAAGTTTTTCCTCATAATTCGATATTCGACGTTCAGTGTTCGATATTTCAATCTTCCATTTTAACTAATTGCACAGCAAAACCTTATCGCTGCAGATATGTGTCTCCAAGTATAGCACCAGGAGCAAATTGCGTGTTAAGTGTATTCATCTCACCGGGGGTAAATTCAATCTCCATAGCCCGGATATTCTCCGGCAGGCGGGTCCTGCGGCTCATGCTTACCAATGGCATAATGTCATCACCCTGCGCATTCACCCAGGCTATCGCCAGTTGGGTAGGAGTGGCCCCTTTTTCTTTAGCCATTGTTTTCAATACCTCTACCTTCTCCAGGTTTTTTACCAGGTTATCGCCCTGAAAACGCGAGAAGTGGCTGTGATAATCATTGGCCGCCAGCGGTGCCTTCATGTCACCGGTAAGCAAACCTTCGGCGGTGTTGGCAAAAGCTACTATGCCAATGCCCAGTTCTTTCGCTGTAGGCAGCAAGTCGGTTTCTATCTGGCGGTCTGCTAATGAATAACCTATTTCCAGCGCCGTTACAGGGTGTACACTGTGGGCCTTGCGCAACTGTTCGGCAGTTATTTCAGAAACGCCGAGGTGTCGCACCTTCCCTTCTTTAATCATGTCGGCTACGGTGCCTATCACATCCTCTACCGGAACGCTGTTATCAAGCCTGCAGGGTTGATAAAGGTCGATAGTATCTATCCCTAAGCGCACCAGCGAATAGTTGATGAAGTTTTTGATGGCTGCGGGACGCAAATCCAACCCTATCCATTGGCCGTTGTAGAAGATAGCGCCAAATTTAACACTGATAAATGCGTCGTCCCTTCGGCCTTTGATGGCTTTGCCTACCAGCAGCTCGTTATGGCCACTTCCATAAAAATCGCCTGTATTCAGGAAATTAATCCCGTTATCTAATGCCGCCTGAATGGTTGCAATACTCTCACTTTCGTCATTCACCGGTCCGCCCCAAACCGACGACATGCGCATGCAGCCTAATCCGAGTTTAGAAACCAATGGCCCATTGTTGCCAAGGTTTATTTTTGTTATGTTTTTCATAGCTGATATTTATCTTTTAACGATACAAAGATCAGCTTTATACCCTATGCCAGGTGTCTTTTACGGCTCAATTTACTTGTCTGTGTGGCTCAATTACCCGAGGTGTTTATTTTACTGACTTAGCCAGGACATAGTGCCGCAAGCTTGGTTGCTGGTTTTATCGGGTAACTTATGCGTATAAAGACCTTCAGTAAACTCCGTTATAAAAGCTCTTTTTAAACCTTACCTGCATAATGGCATGCATCAGCAGTTGGATGCCGATATAAAAAAAGCCAAACATCCACCAGCGGCCCATCTGCACTGTTCTGGCCGAAAATAAATCAGCAATTAAATTTGCTGCAAAAAATAAAGGGGCAGCGCATAAAAACCAATAAACAACTCTTATTACATACAACGATAGTATGTTTTTGGGTAAGGAGAATTTTATATGGTTGATGAATAATAACTCCAGCCAATGGCCGCCAAAAACGATACAAAACACAACGAACCAAATCATTTCAAACAACACAAGTTTGCTTTTTCCGCCGGATGGAAATACGTGAACCCAATATAAAATGGCAGCAATTATTGTTGTAGTAATAATTGTGCGGATAACTGTGTGAACAAATGACTCTGTATTTTTTTCAGAATTTCCCATGTGTTAAGCTTAGCTTTGGTTTATAGCGATCTGATATAAATCTGTTAACGCAATTTAAGCTATTTAACCTTTTTAGTCTGCCTAAATAAACGAAAGTTTTTAAAAAATATAAGGCTTGCAGGCTGGTGGTTTTACCAGTTTGAAATTTGGGTCAAAGCAAAGAACAGGGCACTTTCGAAAAACGTAAAAGAAGCGAATTGCTGAATGACCAAAAATAAAGTGAGCTTTTGAAAAACAGGATTAATTAACCCATAATTCAATATTTGATATGAACGTACAAGAACAAATCAAAGCGTATATCGCCAGCCAGCCCGAACCAAAACGTATTGAAATGCAGGAGTTGCATGATTTTATACTCCAGGTGTTACCAGGAAGTAAACTATGGTTTCTTGATGGTAAAGACAGTGAAAATAAAACCGTTTCAAATCCTAATATAGGCTATGGATCTTACACTATTAAATATGCCGATGGCAAAACCAGGGAATTTTATCAGGTTGGCCTGAGCGCAAACACAACCGGAATATCTGTTTACATCCTCGGCATTAAGGATAAAACATACTTAGCACAAACGTTTGGAAAAACATTGGGAAAGGCCAGCGTAAGCGGTTATTGTATTAAGTTTAAAACAGTAAAAAATATAAACCTTAATGTACTTGCAGCAGCAATGCAATATGGCGTTGCAGCTACAAGTGAAAGTTAAATTTCAAATCGGGGTATTACCAGTAAGCTTGATGCAGTGGGCATCCCAGCGGGAATTTATTGCGTAGCACCCGGCACCGTAAGCTTTTGCCGTTCTTTTAGTGTTGGCTGCTTAAAGTATTCGATGAGTTCCAGGGAGTAAATAACACTGGTGATCTTCCATTTTCCATCTCTTTTTATAAAGCCCAGGTATTTGTTGCCCCAGTTGGTCATTTTATTATCGGCCCAAAAACTATAATCCAAAGTTACGGATGCAACTGTTCCATCTTCAATAATTTGAATATTATCAAACTTGTCTTCGGTTGTTTTATTGCTGAATAATGATCTGAAAAAGCCTTTGTAGCTTCCCGAAAAATAATTACTGCCTGCATTTTTTGCTCCCTTCCGCTCTATTTCTTTGGCTTGCGACCCGTCTTTAAGGGCGGCACACCAGGTAACAGGGCCATCGTTGAACAAATTGTAAAATGCTGTGGAATCCTTTTCAATTACGCTTTTTATGTAGGTGTTTATAAGGGTACTTATTTCTTTTTTATTGGCTGTGGTGAGTTGAGCGTGTGATTGCTGTATGGTTATTAATAGTATTAACAAGATGAGTTTTATGGTTTTCATTATGGCTGATTTTATAAGATTTATGAAGGTGACAAACACAGGCGAAAGAGATACGGCGTTAAACGCCTGGGCTAACTGTGTTAGGTTTTGTTTGATTAGTGGTGTAGTTATACTCCATAGTTGTGCCGTTGTAGCCATATGCATCTGCTTTCATTTCCTGGATGGCGGTGTAACTTGCCGGGTGGATATTGCCAAGAAGCGTAGTTAAGGCAATATGTATAGCCTCAATATAATTGGCCTTCTCAATTTTAAGGTTGGATGAGTCGGTAATTTTGATGTCGAGATGAAAGCTTTTTGCCTGTAATTCGGCCAGGGACAAGGAATTGATAAACCAGAGATAATCCGGAACAAACGATACGACGACTGCCGTAACCTCAGGCTTTTTATTTAAAACATCTTTTGTGATTCTGCTGATCTCAGTTGCAAGCTGTTGGGCTAAAGCAGGATCTTCGGGGCCGCTTATTTTTAAATTGATTATTGGCATACTTCAATGTGATTAATGAAGTACGAAGTTCAGTTTAAAGTATACCTTATTTATTGATATATGTTAAGAGTTTGATGCGGCTGAGTGATTCGGGTTTAACACCTAAATAAGACGCGATATGGTATTGCGAAACCCGCTGTTCTATCCCCGGATAAAGTGAGTTCAGATTTTCCAGTCGCTGTGATGCCGAATACTTTAAAAACGATGTTTCCCGCTTACATTTCCTGATAAAGTATGTATCAGAAATATATTTGCTGAGCTTAAGAAAAGCGCTATCCTGCGCAATAAGGTTATTTAGCTTTTGGTAACTGATATAATGGATGGTGCAGTCAGTTAGGGCTTCGATATTGCAATTGGTGGCTGTTTGGGTTAAAAAGCTGGTATAGGCACTTACAAAATCATTATCAAAATAAAAATCATTGTTAAATTCCTCTTCATTATTCCGCACGTATGATCTGAGTGTTCCGGACGATACAAAACCAATAAAATTACATACCGAACCTTCGCTGATCAAATGCTCCTTTTTCTTTAAGTCTTTTGTTTTCAGCAGGGCACAAAATGTTTCCCAATGATGAATATCCATTCCTAATTTTTGGTTAAATAAAACTGCCAACTGTTCCATTTTACGGCTATTTGAGGGATGATTTAAAGGTAAGTTTAGTTTTGCTGCGTTAACATCCTCCAACTATTATAAAATATGGCTGTGGTATGGTGCAAATGTTATCAACGGGATTATTCCGCTACCACAATGTTTTTGCGGCCCCAATCGGCCAGCAACTGCATAACATCATTTAGCGACTGCCCTTTTTCGGTAAGTGTGTACTCCACCTTCGGTGGCACCTGGGCATATACCTTCCGGCTTATAATGCCATCGGCTTCCAATTCTTTTAAATGCCTCGATAAAACTTTCAACGCTATTCCTGGTATTGTTTTATGTAGCTCGCCAAACCGCTTGGGGCCGGTTATCAAAATCCAGATAATAACGGGTTTCCACTTGCCACCTACAATGCCAATAGCCGCCGTTATGGGGCAATCGCAAACCGGGTCGATATATTTTTTATTTATTTCTGCTGTTAACATATTGGTATTTAACATTAGTGACAAATTTGTCAATACTTGACAACTGTGCCATTACTTGACAAAAGTAAAGTATTGGCTTAATATTGTTGAAAAAAAGAAAGCTATTATGAAAATAATTATTGTAGGTGCCACAGGCACAATTGGAAAACACATTACCGAAGCATTGCAAAAGGACAATGAAGTGATAAAGGCCGGATCAAAAAGCGGCGACTTGCAGGTGGATATCTCTTCGCCCGAATCGATAGAAAACTTTTACAAACAGGCAGGCAAGTTTGATGCCCTGGTTTGCGCAAGCGGCGACGGCCATTTTGGGCCTTTGGGCAGTATGAAGGATGCCGATTTCAGGATTGGAGTTAACAGCAAAATGATGGGGCAGGTTAACCTGGTATTGATAGGGCAGCACTACATCAACCCAAAAGGGTCGTTTACTTTAACTTCGGGCTCGTTGGCCGAGGATCCGATTGTGTTAGGGGCTAATTTAAGCGCGATGAACGGCGCTATCAACGGTTTTGTGCGCGGAGCAGCGGTTGAGCTTGAAAACAACGTACGCATAAATGCTGTGGCACCTGATGTGGTAGAAGAATCGCCGGCCTATTTCCCATATTTTCATGGGCATATCCCGGTGAGCATGCACCGGGTAACGCAAGCGTACCTAAAAAGCGTACTGGGCAGCCAAACGGGGCAAGTTTATAAAGTATTGTAATGGGCGGTAGCGTTGTTTATGAATAAATGCATTTGGCCTGCGGCTGGCTGAAATACCAGCCCCGGGTCGAACGCATCTGTGCAAAATTGCAATCCCTGAGATACACACCTAATGGTATTGTTACAAATATTAAGCGCTATGTTTTATACATTGTGCCCATAAACCAGTTTCATTATGTTGTTTAAAACCAGGATACTTTACCCAGCCATTGTGTTGTGGTTGTGCTCACTTGCTTCATTCGCCCAGCAAATAAATTATCCGCCTGCTGATAAGGTGGCAGCCGATTTTAAAAAGCTGCTTGAAAGGCCACGTGTTCCGTTAAATCCCGCTTTTGAGGTAACCAAATCAGATTCAGTTATCATTGAGCATGGTTTTATTTACAGCGAAAAAAATGAAAGGGTACCCATGCTTATTTACAAGCCGGTTACCGGAACCGGACCGTACCCGGCGGTTATTTTTTTACATGGCACCGGCGGCCGCAAAGAGGATAACAAGAAAATATTGTACCAGTTGGCCAAACGCGGCATCATGGGCGTGGCCATTGACGCCCGCTTTCATGGCGAACGTATTGCCGGCGGCGCACATGGCTCAACAGAATATGTAGCAGCCGCCACCGCGGCCTGGAAAAATAAGGACAAGGCCCGCCAAACTCACCCATTTTTGTTTGATACCGCCTTTGACCTTTGGCGGGTAACCGATTACCTGGCGAGCAGGCCGGATGTGGATGCAAATCGTATTGGCATGGGCGGTATATCTATGGGCGGCATCGAAACGTGGCTTGCGGCATCGGCTGATACGCGGATAAAAGTAATTGTGCTGGATATTTCGGTACAGAGCTTCAAATGGTCGTTAGATCATGATCAATGGCAGGCCCGTGCCGGTACTATCCAGGGCGCTCACTTGCAAGCTGCCAAAGATCTTGGCGACTCCGTTTTAAATAAACGGAACGTAAAGGCGGTATGGGATAAATTGCTGCCCAATATTACCGGCGAATTTGACTGCCCGTCCATGCTTAGGCTGATGGCGCCGCGGGCGCTGCTGGTTGTGGGTACCGAGAACGATCCTAACTGCCCGTTGCCTGGTGCAAACATCGCCTATGCATCGGCCATGCAAGCCTATGTCTCTAAAAAAGCTACGGATAAAATCAATCGTGATGTAACGCCGAAGCTTTTTCATACATCCACGCCGGAACATTTTAAAATGACGCTGGATTGGTTTAGTAAATGGTTGTAGGTTAAGGTTTGCAGTTTAACAACATAAACCAACTGCTAATGAAAGGATAAGTTTTTAACTTTGAGGTTTCAAATAACCACCAATGAAAAACTCATCAGGAATAGCACAATTAGTTTTACGTGTAGCGCTCGGACTGGGCTTTATTCTGCCGGTATTGGACAGGCTGGGCGCACTGGGCCCAAAGGGATCAACCGGTGTAGCCTGGGGCGATTGGAAGCATTTTGTTGACTACACCAATACATTAACACCTTTTTTAAACCGCACTTTGGCCAATGTAATGGCAGCCCTGGCCACCCTCGCCGAAATTATTTTTGGCATTTGCCTTATAATAGGTTATAAAACTAAGCAGGTTGCGCTGGGAGCGGCGCTGCTAACCCTCGCGTTCGGCTTATCTATGGCTGTTTTTTTAGGCATCGGCGCTCCTTTCAATTACCCCGTTTTTGTTTTTACCGGTGCCGGATTGGTTTTATCTGGTATAGGTCGTTATAAATGGAGCATTGATGATTTTACGGGTGATAAAATATAGTGCCGTCGGGCTTTAATGTCATTAAAAGTATTTACGGCAATAGCAATCAAAAAACCGGATAATCACTCGTACTTAATACTTTTATAAAAACGCTCAAACATCGCTATGTTTTTGTCATAAGTACCGGGTGTCGCCATAAAGTTTACAACATAGCCAATCCCGTTTTTGAAGATATAGTACGATTTTCCTTTGTACTTTAGTCCATTAGTTGTTGTATTGATGATGCGTGAATTATCATCAATGCCTTTGGCTTCAAATGTAGTAGCCTGACTAGCTCTTTTTTTGTCAAATTCAATTAGCTGAGCCAATGAATTAACTCCGGTCCTTTTATAAGCTGTTATGGATATGGAGTTTTCGATGTCGGCATTTTCCAACTCGCTGTGGGTTAATGGCAGGCCCCAATCCGCTATTGCGCGGTGCTGAATGGTGTCATTTTGTATCTGCCCGTATAGTTTCCAGTCACCAGGAATTTTTACAATGAATTTATAAATCTCGTTTCGATATTCATGCGTAGTGTTGTCTTTGGTTTGGCCAAAAGCGCTTGATAAAATAACTAAGCTGAAGAGCAGATACAGGTTAATCAATTTCATAATTGTTATATTATTGGGTAAGCCAGGTTGTACTACAAAACATTAGTCGAACCACATTATCATTTCTATTTATTTACACCGCGTTTTTTCGCATCTGCTATTAATGCGTTCGTTTTCTTCTGGTCTACTATTTCATTTTGCTTTGTTTGAGCTATAAGCGCGTCGAGTTTTTTATAGCCAGGTGTGCCAAACTTAAAAGTTCCGGTGACAGGGCATACACCACCCGGACACATTGTCCATTTTAACTCGGTGTAGGATGTGTCTTTTTCATAACAGACAATGGTAAAGACGTCCTTGAGTTCGGCCTTAAAGTTAACCAATGTATGTTTCACTGATTTATGCCTGGCCCTGGTCATTTCAACAACAAATAATTGCTGCGATGTAAGTACTTCCCTCTCCTTTGATGAATAACGCCCTGAATCTGTTAAAGCCTTACGGTTTATAGTAGCGTAACTGCTGCTGCGGTTGTAAAATAATAATGAAGGGACCAATATCAGTACAGGGATTGTTCTAAGAATTGTTTTTCGGATAAGTTTCATATGATTTGGTTATAGGTATAATTGTACAGGTACAATATAGGAAAAATCCGGTTTTATAATGATTTGATTGCTGAATTTTTGCTGCCTGCATAGCTGCGTTTCAAGGGCCGTCAGTCTAAGTAGTAAAAGCCGCGGATTCTGAAAGGGAAATGACATTCAAAAATTAAAGACTATCATCTTGAGTGATAAGAATTCGCGAAAATTCTGAAAGAGAAATGACATATATCGCATGGTAGCCAAGATTAACCCGGCGAGGCCTTTGCCCACCAAGCTTCGACGGCCTTACCATGACAGCCCTTTTTACAAAGTCATCCCCTTCAGAATTTCGCGAAATGTTATTTCAACTGCTCTCCAAAAAAATCAATCGTACGTTTCCAGGCCAGTTCGGCGGCGGCTTTATCATACCGGGGTGTGGTGTCGTTATGAAAGCCATGGTTTACGTTTTGGTAAATAAATGCCTGGTACTTTTTGCCGTTCTCTTTTAGCGCCGCCTCATAGGCCGGCCAGCCCTCTGTAATCCTGGTATCCAACGAGGCATAATGCAGCATCAGCGGCGCATTAATTTTAGGTACATCTGCAGCAGCGGGCTGGGCACCGTAAAAAGGGACGGCAGCTGCCAAATCGGGCACGCGTACAGCCATGGTATTGGCAATACCTCCGCCGAAACAAAAACCTACCACACCTACCTTGCCGTTACAATCTTTATGGTTTTTAAGGTAATTGAAAGCTGCTATAAAGTCTTCTTCCATTTCGCCTTTATCGCGCTTGCTTTGCAGGGCACGGCCGGCATCGTCATTGCCTGGGTAGCCGCCCAGTGGTGTAAGCGCATCTGGGGCGAGTGAAATAAAGCCCGCCAGGGCGGCCCTTCGGCCTACATCTTCAATATAGGGGTTTAAGCCGCGGTTTTCATGAACTACAATGATCCCCCCAAGCTTATTCTTAGCCTCAGTTGGTTTTGATAGCAAGCCTTTTATTGTCCCGCCGCCTTTTGGCGATGGATAATTGATATATCCTGATGTTAAGCGTGGATCATCGGGTTTAATTTGCACGTTGCCCTGGTAGTCGGGCATCAGGAAACTCATCAGGGCGGGTACAGTTAAGCCGCCGACTGCATAAAGCGAAAGCCTTTGCACAAAATCGCGTCGGTTAAGCCGGTTGTGTGCATAATCGTCATACAGGTCGAACACCTCCTGTTTAATGTCGTCTTTGTTTATCTGGCTCATAAAAAGGTTTTAGTCAAATTTAGCAATTCGGGGTAATGGTTTGTTATTCAATTGGTAACAGCTTTGCTACGTACCACTGTTTTATTTATGCTGATGGAGTCCGTGTGAATACATGTGCCACCTGGAAATAAAGTTTAGCAGGATCCTGAATGAGATGGGGAGGATTTAGGTTGTAACTAACGGTGTTACTTTAGCGATATAATCATCCGCCAAAATAGGGTAAGCAAAGTAAATTATAAACACAAAAAGCCCGTTGGCTTAAGTTCAACAGGCTTTTTGTGTGGCGCGTTTATAGCAAAGGCTTTCTCTTGTACCTTTTGGCAAGGATTTTTGCAGCCTCGGTCTTTTCCTGTTTGATAGTTTTAGGGTCGCGCATTTCTTTGGTGGCCTCGTTCTTTTCTTTTTCCCTGGTTTCCATGGTGCAGTGTTTTAATTGTTATTAAGATAAGTTTCTTTTAGGTTAATTTGTTTTGGTTTTTGAGTATTATAATGTCATTTTAATATCAAAAACAGAAACGTTTTTAATTTATTAGACTGTTTTTTTGCTTCAATCTATATATTACACGAATGTATTAAATATATAGTTAATAAAGAAGAGAAATAAATAAAAAAATAGGGCTAACTAATTATGGATGTGTAGATTACAGATATGTTGATTTTAGATGTGAAAATTGCTATCTGAGTTCAGACACCATCTGCACATCTTAAATCTGAAATTTGCACATCTGAAACCTCATTGTTAGTATTTCTATGCTAATCTTACTTTCCCCTTTCGGCACAAAACCTTAATTTCGCTGTTTCAAGAAAAAGAGGAAAAGATTTTGGATTATTTACAGGGTTTAAATCCCGAACAAAGGGCAGCAGTAGAGCAAACCGAAGGGCCGGTAATGATTATTGCCGGCGCCGGATCGGGCAAAACAAGGGTGATCACTTACCGGGTAGCACACCTTGTCCGCAAGGGTGTTGATCCGTTTAATATATTGGTTTTAACATTTACCAACAAAGCCGCCCGCGAAATGCGCGAACGTATCACGCATGTAGTTGGCCCTGAGGCCAAAAATATCTGGATGGGTACTTTTCACTCGGTATTTGCCAAAATTTTACGAGTGGAGGCCGAGAAGATTGGTTACCCCAGCAACTTTACCATTTACGATACCGACGACAGTAAAAGCGTGTTACGCGCCATTATCAAGGAACTTAACCTTGATGATAAGTTGTATGCAGTAAACTTTGTGCTTAACCGTATTTCGGCATCAAAAAATAACCTGATATCATTCAGGGAATATAACAAGAACGAGCAGATACAGGCCGATGATATGTCGACAGGGCGTGGGCAGCTGGGGAAAATTTACGAAATGTATGCTACCCGCTGTTTCCGTGCCGGCGCCATGGATTTTGACGATTTGCTTTACAAAACCAATGAGTTACTTAAATTGCACCCCGATGTGCTTAACAAATACCAGCACAAGTTTAAATACCTGATGGTTGATGAGTACCAGGATACTAACTTTTCGCAATACCTTATTGTGAAAAAACTGGCCGCTGTTAATGAAAATTTATGTGTTGTGGGTGATGATGCGCAAAGTATTTACGCTTTCCGTGGGGCAAATATTCAAAACATCCTGAATTTTGAGAAGGATTACCCCGATTTGAAGGTGTTTAAACTGGAGCAAAACTACCGGTCGACCCAGAATATTGTGAATGTTGCCAACAGCATCATCAGTAATAATAAAGAGCAGCTTAAAAAGAATGTTTTTAGCGAGAAAGAAGCCGGCGATAAAATAAAGATAATGCGTGCCTTCAGTGATAACGAAGAGGGCAAAATGGTGGCCGAGGCTATAATGGAAGACAGGAGCCGGTTGGGAAAAAAATGGAACGATTTTGCCATCCTGTACCGCACTAATGCCCAGTCGCGCTCCATGGAGGAGGCCTTACGAAAGTTGGGGGTGCCTTATAAAATTTACGGAGGACTATCATTTTATCAGCGTAAAGAGATCAAAGATTTAATTTCCTATTTCCGCCTCACGTTTAATCCCAACGATGAGGAAGCGCTGAAACGCGTTATTAATTACCCCAAACGCGGCATTGGCGATACCAGTGTTGACAGAATTATTGTAAGTGCCGATGCGCACCAGGTAACCCCCTGGGAGGTAATTGCCGAACCTGCTAAATATTACGATGGTAAGCCGCCATCAACCCTGGCGGCCTTTGCAACCATGATTCAAAGCTTCCAGGTGCTGGCCAAAACCAAATCAGCCTATGAGTCGGCTTTGTATATTGCGCAGCACTCAGGGCTTTTAAAAGACCTGTATGAGGATAAATCTGTAGAGGGTCTTAACCGTTACGAAAATATACAGGAGTTGCTGAACGGTATCAAAGAGTTTAGCGAGCGCGAGGATATTGAAGAGAAAGGCCTGGATGTTTTTATGCAGGATATTGCCCTGCTTACCAACGATGATAAGGATAAAGATAAGGATGCCGATACGGTATCGCTAATGACTATACATTCATCAAAAGGACTTGAGTTTTCGCAGGTGAACGTGGTGGGGCTCGAAGAAAACCTTTTCCCTTCGCAAATGTCCCTCAACTCGCGCAGCGACCTGGAAGAAGAACGCCGCTTGTTTTACGTGGCGGTAACGCGTGCCGAATCAAAACTTACCATTAGCTATGCCACATCACGTTTTAAGTTTGGAACGCTTATTAGCTGCGAACCAAGCCGCTTTTTGGATGAGATAGATGCCAAATACCTTGAGCTTGATTACAGCGCCAAACCAACAACCAGCAACAACCCGTTTTTTGATGACGAGCGCAAAGCCTGGACCGGCGGGGGCAATAAACAACCTGATGCTTTCTCGAAACCGAAACCTGCAACATCGGCACCTGTAAAAACAACATCAATACTGGCCAAGGCGCATGTGGTATCGGCAGGGTTTAAACCATCAGATACCTCAAACCTGCAGGTAGGTATGGAGGTAGAGCACGAACGCTTTGGCTTTGGCAAAGTGTTGAGCCTGGAAGGTAGCAAACCCGATGTTAAGGCCACTATCTTTTTTAAAGAAATAGGCCAAAAACAACTGTTGCTAAAATTTGCTAAACTGTATATAATTAACAATATAAACTAACAGTTAATTCCGATTTTGTGGAATTGTTTCCCCAATCACACCAATTTCGCCACATAGATTGTGTTGAGACGACACAGATTTAAAGGTAAATTAATGATGGCATAACGTTTGGATATGTTTTAATAATTAATTTATTATTGATACCCCAAATGAGCGAGAACACAAAAAAGAAGACAAATAAGTTTGTCGGCAAAAACATTCGTACCCTACGCCACCAGCACGGCTGGAGCCAGGAAGATGTAGCAAACCGTTTAGGCATTTCTATCCCTGCCTTTTCAAAAATTGAAACTGGGGTCACGGATATTAACCTCTCGCGCCTGGAACAAATTGCAAACATATTTGAGCTTAACGTAGTTAACCTGCTTGCACTTGATGCCGAAGAAATTGATCTTACACCATCCAACCTTAGCGTTGCCCAAAAGAAGCTGGTTGATCGTGAAACCGAGATTGCAAATTTGCAACGTAAAGTAATCTTACTTTATGAAGAATTGCGCAATAAAAGCGCTGTAGCCGTATAAATTTAATAGCTGTGTTGTAAATCTTACACATCCGGGTTTACCATACACTAATTGCTACACATTGCTCATCCGTTTTTTTTTGCTATTAAATATTGATTAATAATATTTAATAGCAGGAAACATTTGTAAAATTTATAGGCGATATAAACATAAAAGTTTTATATCGCCTATAAATTTTAGGTTTTGGAGTAAAAATTGTGGCATGTTTTTCACCCTGAAAAACATGCTCAATATGTCTAATTACCTGATTTCCATCTCTAAAAACGAAGCTTTAAAAAATGGTACTATTCATGATCCGCACAGTAAGCTTAAAGTTAAAGCTTTTGATATGTTGCGCTCTACTTTTAAACCCCGTAAAGGCGAAATAACGTTTTTTGTTACGGCAGGCGATGAAACCCTCGCATTTGAAACCCAAGGCTACAAAAGGCACCGCCAGTTGCTTATACTGCAAATGATATCATGGTACTGCATTTACCTGGGGCTTTTTGAAGCCCAGATCCATAGTACGCTGCCAATGGCCTTTAATTTTAATTAGTTGCAACGGTTTTATTTAGATATCCGGACGTTTGATTTTGTATTTTTAATGAATTTAAAGCTTTTGTAGTGTAACAATGCTAAGTTGTGAGCCATTAACCGAATTCGTTTATTTGATTAAAACTGAAAATTACCCGGTATACAAAAGTGGCTTAACTTTAGATAATTGCAACTCGCCTTTTTATTGTTTCGAATGCCCGCGCTGATTTTTTTAACCGATCAGCTTGCGCCGGATTTTGGTGGGCTGTGCAGCATATCGCTCATCTCGATGATTTTTTCATCAATTTCGGATACACATCTATCCATCATGGCTATACATTCTTTTTCGTCTACAAGTCCTTCTTTTTCAAGGTTGATAAGGCCACGCAGGGTAGCTATAGGCCCCCGTATCTGGTGCGATAGGTAAGAGGAGTGTTCAGATAATTTACGGTTTTTGATCTGGAGGTCTTTGGTTCGCTCATCTATGATCTCTTCAAGGTGGTGGTTTATACGGTCAAGATTGTCTTTCTGCCTTGATACTTCGCCATTAAGTAGTGTAAGTTGGGCATTTGTTTTTGCCTTACGTTTTACGTTGCCAAACAACAACCCTATTACAACAAGTAAAAGGCCTGCAACTACTGTTACAGCCCAAAATTTGGTACGGTCATACGCCTGTCGTTCGGCAATGCGTTCGTTCTCTTTTATCTGTTCCTCCTGCTTTCGTGTGGCCTCAATCAGCTTCATTTGTACCGATGTATTTGTTTTAAAAGTAGCGCTATCAATTTTATATATTTCGCGCAGGTAAAACATGGCCTTTGCGTAGTTTTTACGGTTATATTCCAGTTCGTATGTGGTATGTTTGTAATCGTATTCCAGTTTAGGGTCTTTTACCAGCCGGGTATAGTTTATGCCTTCGTTTACTATATTTTCGGCCTCATCAAATTTTTTCTGGTTCATGTACAACGATGCCAGCGTTAAATCAATACTGGCTATTGATTCGTTTAAATCCTGTCGTTTGGCGTTCGAATTAGCTTCCAGTAACATCACTAAAGCCTTATCATATTGCCCCAGCTTAAAATAAACCACACCAATATTTTGTGCGCATTGCACCAGGTTCACCGAGTCTTTTAGCGATTTAAAAATAGATTGGCTGTTATTGTAATATTTAAGTGCCTGGCTGTAGCTGTTTTTGCGGGTATAAACGTTGCCCAAATTAAGATTAAGCGAGGCAATTAAACGGATATCGTTTATTTTGTTGGCGATGGCCAGGGATTTAAAAAAGTAATCGAGTGATTTGTTGCTGTCATGGTCACGATAAAGATTTCCCATGTTATTATACACTTTGGCTTCGCCGCCCAGGTTTCCGGCCCTGGTAAAAAAAGTAGCGGCGCTTAAATAATTTTCAAATGATTTTTCGGGCTGATCAAGGTAATAATTGGCCAGGCCCAACACGCGGTATGCCTCGGCTATACCATTGTTGTAATTTAATTTACGCGCCAGGTCCATGGCTTTGGTAGCATCAATAACTGTTTGTTCAGGATCGGTTAAACGATTTGCCAGCGCCTGTTTATTGATGCGGATAATTTCATTCGTATCTGCCTTTGCATCTCCATCAAGATCCTTCGCGTATAAGGCAAATGTGGTAAGAAAAAATAAAAGAAATGTGATGGTTCTTTTCATTAAAGCGCTGTTACAATATATTGAAAGTGAAAGTTATAAATTATACCGAAATATATTAGCAATCCTTAAGAAAAAGATGTTGATAATTATTTTATGAATTTTTCTTGAAAATTAAAAAACATATCTATATTTGTCTTGTTAATTGATTGATATACAGTTTATTAAATTACTGTAATGTGAATTTAATAATATTTTTTTAGCATAAAAATGACGTTTAAAACTGCTTTTAGGCAGTGAAAAATATCAAGAAATATTATATGTGTGTTAATATGCTGCCTGTTGCTTAAATATAATTGATAAAGTATAAAGTTGCTTTGTTGATAATTGCGGGATTTTATGTTTAAAACTAACAATTTAATTTTATAAAATATGTACAATTTGGGTACAAAAATGTAACAATTTTTAACAGTAGTGCACATTATTTGGCAAAAAGAAGAGGATAAAATATAACTGGGAGATTTTACAGGCTATCAAAAAAAGCCTTTACAAATTGTTGGATCTATATGATTAATTAATACTTAAAGTAATATAATTTTAATATAAAATATTTATAAATATGAAAAAATTGACACTCTTAACATTGCTTGTAGCAAGCACAGGAGTTTTATCATCGGCGATTTTGGTTTCGCAAAAAAGAGTTGAGCTGCCGCAGGCCGCGAGTTTCATAAAAGTAGATTCGGGCTTTAAAAAAGACCTGGCAAATGCCGATTGATTATCAGGCAGCGCAACGGAAAAAAATAATTGGACTACACAAGTACACAAAATATATAATGATCATGAAAAAATTCATCACCCTCACCCTGGCAGTTTTATTCACCGCGGTTATTTCGTCTTGTAAAAAGCAAACTATAATCCGCGAAACGGCGTCACTGCATTCGTACGAAAACAGTGCACGCAGGGATCTTGGCAGTGCAGATTAATTTTCAAAATGATCAGTAAAAACATTTAAGAACTCAAAAATTAAAAACGAAATGAAAAAGTTCATCATCATAACCCTTGTTAGCTTAACCGCTGCAACAGGTATTTTATCATCACAAACTACTGTTAAACAAACTGCAAAACCAGAAGCTATTTCCCTTGCACCGTCAATATCGGGTTTCAAAAAGGATTTAGGCCAGGCCGACTAAATTATATACATCAATAACATTCACAATCAAACAAAATACTACATCCCCTTTCTTCAAATAAAAATCATGAAAAAGCAATCAATTATAGCAGCATTAGCACTAAGCACTATCCTTACATCATTTGTAAGTGCAGATAAAAAAACAGCAATCTTATCATCCAGTCAAACAGCTTTCACCGGCGGTCCAAAAAGAGACTTGGGTAATGCAGATTTCACCGGCGGTCCAAAAAGAGATTTAGGCAATGCTGACTTCGCATTCACTGGCGGCCCCAAAAGGGATTTGGGCAATGCAGATTTCACAGGTGGCCCAAAAAGAGATTTAGGTAATGCTGATTTTGCTTTCACCGGCGGTCCAAAAAGAGACTTAGGTAATGCCGATTTCACCGGTGGTCCAAAAAGAGATTTAGGTAATGCAGACTTTGCATTCACCGGTGGTCCAAAAAGAGATTTGGGTAATGCTGATTTCGCATTCACCGGCGGCCCCAAAAGAGATTTAGGTAATGCAGATTTCACTGGTGGTCCAAAAAGAGATTTAGGTAATGCTGACTTCGCATTCACCGGCGGTCCAAAAAGAGATTTAGGTAATGCTGATTTTGCTTTCACCGGTGGTCCAAAAAGAGATTTGGGTAATGCAGATTTCACCGGCGGTCCAAAAAGAGATTTAGGCAATGCTGATTTCGCATTCACAGGTGGTCCAAAAAGAGACTTAGGTAATGCTGATTTCACAGGTGGTCCAAAAAGAGACTTAGGTAATGCCGATTTCACAGGTGGTCCAAAAAGAGATTTAGGCAATGCTGATTTCGCATTCACTGGCGGCCCCAAAAGAGATTTGGGTAATGCAGATTTCACAGGTGGTCCAAAAAGAGACTTAGGTAATGCCGATTTCACTGGTGGTCCAAAAAGAGATTTAGGTAATGCTGACTTCGCATTCACTGGCGGCCCCAAAAGAGACTTGGGTAATGCAGATTTCACTGGTGGCCCAAAAAGGGATTTAGGTAATGCTGATTTCGCATTCACAGGCGGCCCCAAAAGAGATTTGGGTAATGCAGATTTCACAGGCGGCCCCAAAAGAGATTTGGGTAATGCAGATTTCACAGGTGGTCCAAAAAGAGATTTAGGTAACGCAGATTTCACAGGTGGCCCAAAAAGGGATTTAGGTAATGCTGACTTTGCATTCACCGGTGGCCCTAAAAGAGACTTGGGTAACGCAGATTTCACTGGTGGTCCCAAAAGAGACTTGGGTAATGCAGATTTTACCGGTGGCCCAAAAAGAGATTTAGGCAATGCTGACTTCACAGCATAATTGTCTCTCCATTTTGACAGCTTATAACAACACCACAACATGAAAAAGATCATCATCGCAATAGCCATCATATTAACATCAGGAATTACAGCCTACTCATTAAATAATAAGGAAACAAAGGCAACTCCCGATACTACAAAAAACCAAACCGTGTCATTCACTGCC
Organism: Mucilaginibacter sediminis; assembly: GCF_051903035.1. Lineage (NCBI taxonomy): Bacteria > Pseudomonadati > Bacteroidota > Sphingobacteriia > Sphingobacteriales > Sphingobacteriaceae > Mucilaginibacter > Mucilaginibacter sediminis. The sequence goes on along the minus strand of NZ_CP170602.1, from coordinate 2,520,357 downwards.
AAAGCAGGTCACGGTCCCAAAGCTGACCTGGGCACTGCCGATTAACTAACGTGGGCCGATGTGCTCTTCAGCTTTTAAAGGTACAGGCGTTCGTTTTCCTGAAACACTTTTATATTCCCTGGATATTTCGGGGAATTTGTGTTTGATAGGGCGCTTGGTTTTGTAACGTCCGTCGTTATGCAGCGTTCGCCCAAATCAATAAACATCAATATATTTGCGCCAAACTAAATACCATGCAGCACATAAAGCAATATGTTGATGAGCACAGGCAACGTTTACTCGACGAATTATTTGCCCTTTTGCGTTTCCCTTCGGTTAGCGCCGACCCCAAATACAAAACAGATGTTTTAAATACTGCCGACCATGTAGCCCAAAAGCTGCGCGACGCAGGTGCCGATAATGTAGAAGTATGCCAAACCGCAGGCTATCCTATTGTTTACGGTGAAAAGATAATTAATGCCGCAAAGCCAACCGTGCTGGTTTACGGGCATTATGATGTGCAACCAGCCGATCCTATCGAGCTATGGCACACGCCACCGTTTGAGCCCACTGTGCGCGACGGCAAAATTTATGCCCGTGGCGCCTGTGATGATAAAGGCCAGTTTTATATGCATGTAAAAGCATTTGAGCTGATGATGCAAACAGATACCTTGCCCTGCAATATTAAGTTTATGATTGAGGGCGAGGAAGAAGTTGGCTCATCAAACTTATCCATATTTGTTAAGGCCAATAAAGAAAAACTAAAAGCCGATGTGGTGCTGATATCGGATACGTCGATGATCAGCATGGAGCATCCATCTTTAGAGACCGGCCTGCGCGGTTTATCGTATGTCGAGGTAGAAGTTACCGGCCCTAACCGCGATTTGCATTCGGGCGTTTATGGTGGAGCGGTGGCTAATCCTATTACTATCCTGAGTAAAATGATTGCCGCTATGCATGATGAAAATAACCATATCACCATCCCGGGCTTTTACGATGAGGTAATTGAACTTACCCCGGCCGAACGTACTGCCCTTAACAACGCACCTTATGATGAGGCTGAGTACAAGAAAGATCTTGATGTTGTTGAACTTTGGGGCGAAAAAGGCTATTCAACATTCGAACGCACCGGTACACGCCCAACTTTAGAGGTTAATGGCATTTGGGGTGGTTACATCGGCGAGGGTGCCAAAACGGTATTGCCATCAAAGGCCCACGCAAAAATATCTATGCGCCTGGTACCTAACCAAACATTTGAGCAGATTACAGAAATGTTTACTAAACATTTCCTGAGTATAGCCCCAGCCAATGTAAAGGTGAAAATAACACCGCATCACGGCGGCGAACCCGTCGTAACGCCAACAGATGGCATTGCCTACAAAGCCGCTCAAAAAGCCATCGCCGAATCATTTGGCAAAGAACCTATACCTACACGCGGCGGCGGTAGTATTCCTATTGTTGCCCTGTTTGAAGCCGAACTTGGCCTTAAAACAGTATTAATGGGCTTTGGTTTGGATAGTGATGCGCTGCACTCACCCAACGAAAAATACGATATCTTCAACTACTATAAAGGGATTGAAACTATCCCGTTGTTCCATAAGTACTTTGCTGAACTAAGCGAAGCTTAGTTTTGGAACAATGATTTTTAAATAAAAGATTCAAGGCCGGCGGATAATTTCGCCGGCCATTTTTATTTTACTACCAGGAAGAAAACAGCTTAAACAGATCAAGACAGCTAATCAAATAAATTATTTTAAGTTTGGCTTAACATCAAAGTAAACCTATAAACCATGACTAAAAAACAAACTAAGCGGGTATTGTTGTCCCTGTTGTTTACCGTTAATAGTTGTTCTGTTTTATTTGCCCAGGAGGCAGTGTTACCCACAGCCTGGACAAAAGCGGCTATGGACGCCCCGGTTCCGTTTCCCGAATATCCGAGGCCGCAATTGCAGCGCAGCGATTGGATGTGTCTTAATGGGCAGTGGGATTACCAGGGCGGAAAAAATGTGCAGGATGCGCTTGCTCCCCAAAAGCCATTGTCATTTGCCGGCGAAGTAAATAAAATCCGCGTTCCTTACTGTCCGGAATCCGTATTATCCGGCATCCAGCGTAAGCAGGAAATTAATATGTGGTACCGCCGCAGTTTTGAGGTGCCAGCCGGTTGGAAAAATAAACAGGTGATCATTCATTTTGATGCAGTAGCCCACCATGCCACCTTATTTGTAAACGGGCACAAAGTGGGAGCACATGCCGGTAGCTATGATGCATTCAGCTTTAATATAACGCCCTTTTTAACAGCGGGCAACAATACTGTGGTTGTGGCGGCGTATGATTTAAATGATGGCCGTGTGCCATCAGGAAAAAGCGGGCCGCGTGGCGATTATACCTTCTGCTCGGGCATTTGGCAAACCGTTTGGCTGGAACCGGTTAACAAAACCTACATTGATAACATCCGTTTACTGCCCGACCTGGCGAATAACCGGCTAAAAGTGCAGGTAAATACACAGGGTGGCGGAAAATTAACCGCTGTGGTACTTGATGGCGGCAAAGTAGTTTCGCAAGCAGAATCAGCCGGCGATACTTACTTTTACCTGCCCATTAAAGCACCTAAACTTTGGTCGCCAGACGATCCTTTTTTATACGATCTGAAGATCAGCCTTAAAAGTGCCGATGGCAGCGTTGCCGACGAAGTGAAAAGCTACTTCGGGATGCGCGATATTAAATTGGGTAAGGTTAACGGCGTTATCCGTCCTTTGGTTAACGGCAAGTTTATCATGCAGCTTGGCTTGCTCGATCAGGGCTATTGGCCCGACGGGATTTTGACGGCACCTACAGATGAGGCGCTTAAATATGATATCAGTTTCGCCAAAAATGCGGGTTTCAACCTTATTCGCAAGCACATGAAAACCGAGCCGCAACGTTTTTATTACTGGGCCGATAAAATGGGCTTGTTTGTTTGGCAGGATATGCCGGCCATCTGGTATCAAAATGAAGATACCCTTAAAACACGCAAGGAATTCCGGAAGGAATTGAAGGCGATTATGGACGATCATTATAATTCGCCATCCATCATTACATGGGTGCCTTTTAATGAAAACTGGGGCGCGTTTGATGTTAAAAATATAACCAATTGGGTTAAGCAGTACGACCCATCCAGGCTGGTTAACGGCAATTCGGGCTTTAATAATAATCCCTCGTATCAAAAAGCCTATGGCGACCCCGGCAATGGCGATTATGTAGATACCCATATCTACGTAGGCCCATACGATGCCTCGGTGCCCGACGACCATCGCGCGGCATCTTTGGGCGAATTTGGCGGCGTCGGCCTGTTTGTTCGCAACCATATGTGGCCGGTAGAAAACAACGCCTATGATTATGAGCCTACAAAAGCACGCCTTACCGATAGGTATGTGTTTTTACTGGATGAAGTGGAACAGCTGATGAAATACAAGGGGCTAAGTGTTGCCATTTATACTCAAACCACCGATGTGGAGCATGAGGTAAATGGCATATTAACCTACGATCGCGCTGTTGAAAAGATGGAGTTAAACAGGGTAAAAGCCGTAAATGAAGCAGTTATTAAGGAGAGTTATAAAATTAAGCCATAACCTGTTTGTCATTGGTCATTACGCTTTGCTTGTCATTAGTCATTGACGCTGCGCTTGTCATTGGTCATAGGTCATTTCGCTGCGCTGTGATTAGTCATTGGTAGATTTATTAAAAAAATTAAAACAATCGTTGCCAATCAAACTTGCCCTTAAATGACCAATGACCAATGACCAATGACCAATGACCAATGACCAATGACCAATGACCAATGACCAATGACCAATGACCAATGACCAATAATAATTGTATTTTTAAAAATTATATAATTATTACTGCTTATGATGGATTGGCTAAAGCGTAACGGGATACATTTTGCCGTTGCGGGTGTTTTTTTAGTGTTGTGCTTTTTATACTTTTCGCCTGCATTTCAGGGCAAAACGTTGGGCCAGGGGGATGTGCTTGGTGCGCAGTCGACCCAAAAAGAGATCTTGGATTACCACGCCCGCGATACTACCATTTTATGGACTAACCAGATCTTCGGCGGTATGCCCGCATACCAGATCTGGGCACCTTACAAGGCTAACATCGCTACACATATTATAGGTGTTATTGGTTATACCGTACCTAACCCGGTTGGTATGGTGCTGGTATTTTTGTTTGGTACCTACTTTTTATTTAATGTGTTAAAGCTTAGCCCCTGGCTGGCGGCTGCCGGTGCCGTGGCCTTTACGTTTACAAGCTATAATTTGATATTGCTGGCGGCCGGCCACACTAACCAGGCTTTTGCCATCGCTTTTTTTGCGCCAATAATAGCCAGTATTATGCTGGCTTTAAGGGGGCGGTATTTGTTGGGTGCATCCTTATTGGCTTTGTTCCTGTCTATCGAAATTAAGGTGAACCACCTGCAAATGACCTACTACCTGATGCTGGCCATTTTGATTTTGGTTGGTATCGAGCTTTATCACGCTATCAAAAATAAAACTACAGCATCTTTCCTCAAATCGTTAGGGTATTTGCTTGCTGCATCGCTATTGGCCTTCGCGGTAAATGCATCAACCCTGTGGAGCACCTATGAATATGGCAAGGATAGTTATCGTGGCAAATCAAATTTAACCACCGCCACCAAAGAGCCGCAAAATGGCCTGGCTAAAGATTATATTTACCAGTACAGCCAGGGTGTGGCCGAGTGCCTTACCTTTTTGGTGCCAAATGCTTCGGGTGGTGCATCCGGGCCGGAATTGTTTGATGAAAGTTCCGAAATGGTTAAGGTACTGACTGATAAAGGCCAGCCAGCCGATCAGGCATTGAGTATTGTTCAACAAATAGCGTCTGTCCGGGGGATGGAAGGTCTGTCCCTTTACTGGGGCGAGAAACGGCCGGGCACCAGCGGTCCCTATTATTTCGGTGCAAGTATTTGTTTCCTGTTTGTATTGGGCCTCATTATAGTAAAAAACCGAATGAAGTGGTGGCTGTTGGGTACAGTGGTATTAACTATGCTGCTTTCATTCGGCGGCAACTGGCCATATGTATCCGATATATTTCTGAAGTACTTTCCGCTATACAATAAGTTCCGTGCGGTCGAATCAATTTTGGCGGTGGCCGGGCTTTGCTTCCCCGTGCTGGCCTTCCTGGCCATACAGGAGGTTATTATTACGGTTGATAAAAAGGTTTTGGTTAAAAAGCTATTGCTTGCCTTGTATATAACCGGTGGGCTGGTGCTGATATTGATCCTGGTGCCCGAATTGCTGCTCAGTTTCAGGCCAAGCGACCAGTTAAGCAGTATCACAAATTTAACTCAGGCTTTAAAAGGCGATGCTGCAACTGCTAACGCGTTGGCCAATGCGGTAGTAAAAGACCGGATTAATCTTGAACGCTCCGACGCCATCCGTTCGCTGGTATTTGTGCTGATTACTTTCGGTATTGTTTGGGCGCTTATAAAGCAAAAACTAAGCCTCACGACAGTATCTATGTTGCTGTTCGCTATCGTACTGGTTGACCTTTGGCAGGTAGATAAACGCTATTTAAAGGATGCCAATTTTACCGATAAACAGGAATCGGCAGTACCGCAAAGACCTGTTGATGTGGAGATAGCTAAAGATCCGGATCCTGATTTTAGGGTATACGACGCCACGGCCGCTATAAAACAAGATGTACAGAACCCGTTTTTTCATAAAACTTTAGGCGGGTACTCGGCTGCACGAATGAAACGATATGATGAGTTGATAGATAATCAATTTACCAGGGGAGCAAATCCGGCTGTATTGAACATGTTAAATGCCAAATATGTCATCGTGCCCGATTCATCTAAACAAGGACAAATGTTATTGCCAAATCCCGAGGCATGCGGTAATGCCTGGTTTATAAAAAGTATAAAATATGTTGATGGCGCAGACGCGGAAATGAAGGCACTTAGCAGCTTCTCGCCAAAAAACGAGGCCGTGGCTGATAAAAGTTATCAAAGCGTTGCCGGCAATTTGCAGGCAGGCGATACTACTTCCGTTATCAAACTGGTAAGCTATAACCCCGACCATATGACATACAAATCGGCGTCAAAAACAGGTGGCGTAGCGGTGTTCTCGGAGATATATTATGACAAAGGCTGGAAGATGCTGATTGATGGGATAGAGAAGCCATACTTCCGTGCCGATTACCTGCTGCGTGCGGCTTCAATCCCGGCAGGTGAACATAAAGTGGAGTTTGTATTTCATCCGGTATCGTATTATGTTGGGGAAGATATTTCGATGGCAGGTTCGGTGTTGTTAGTACTGTTGCTGGGCGGGGCTGTTTTTGGAGATGAGATAAAGGAAATGGTAGGGAAGAAAAGCAAGGACAAATAATTTTGATTTGTTTAGAGATGCCGGTAGTTTGTCTGAACTCGGATTAAGCAGACTTTTCGGATTATTTGGATTTGATTTGGAGGACGAGACAATCAAAAAAATCCCGGTAATCCTCTAATCCGATGAATCGCGGTTCAGAAAAAAAAGCGTTAGGGATTGCAGCGGAAAGCCCGGAGCGAGGGGGTAGGGTGCGATGGCCTGCGAGGACTTGCAGCGTAAAGCCCGCCCGCAGGGAACGCCCAAAAAAGTATCAAGTAGTTAGTATCAAGTAGCAAGATTTTTGATAACCGGGAAAAAAAATTAAAAAGCCAAAACAATAGCATTGATATCGAATTCCACTTATGAACCATGAACCATGAACCATGAACCATGAACCATGAACAAATTTTATTATCTTCACGGATCACCATATACACTGTCATGAAGAAAACCCTTACCCTTGGCTTATTGGCGCTGTCGTCGGCAAGTTTCGCGCAGCAAAAAACATTAATTGGCTTTACGCCGGCATCGTCGGCAAAACAACTGGAAACCGAAAAAACGTTTGATGCAGGTTTAAGTCCGCAACGCATTGGCGAAACCATTAAAACACTTTCGGCATTTCCGCATAATATTGGTTCGCCAGGCAGCAAGGCTGTGGCCGAAAAGATATTGGCCATGTACAAAAGCTACGGGCTGGATGCGCATATAGAAACCTATACGGTACTTTTCCCAACGCCTAAAACGCGGGTACTTGAGCTTACTGCACCAACAACTTATACATCTGTGTTAAAAGAACAGGCCGTGCCGGAAGATGCCACATCCGGCCAGCCCAATCAGCTGCCAACTTACAACGCCTGGAGTGCCGATGGCGATGTTAGCGGTCCGCTGGTATTTGTAAACTATGGTTTGCCCGATGATTATATTAAACTGGCCGCCATGGGCATTGATGTTAAAGGTAAAATTGTAATTGCGAAATATGGCCGCTCATGGCGTGGCATAAAGCCCAAAGTAGCCTATGAGCACGGGGCTATAGGCTGCATTATTTACTCTGACCCTGCGGATGATGGCTACTCTGCCGGCGATGTATACCCCAAAGGAGCGTACAAAAATGAATTTGGCGTACAGCGCGGCTCGGTAATGGACATGGTGATTTACCCCGGCGATCCGCTTACGCCGGGCGTTGGCGCAACTAAAGACGCTAAGCGTTTAGATAGAAAGGATGCAACCACGATATTAAAAATACCAGTGCTACCTATCAGCTATCACGATGCACAGCCCTTGTTGGCCGCGCTTGATGGGCCTGTGGCGCCTGCCGGATGGGCTGGCTCGCTGCCTATAACTTACCACATCGGCGGCGGCAAGGCCGTGGTACATTTAAAAATGGAGTTTAACTGGGATATGGTGCCCGCCTATGATGTAATTGCCAAAATAAAAGGATCAACTTATCCCGATGAGTGGGTAATGCGTGGAAATCACCACGATGCCTGGGTAAACGGCGCCAACGACCCTATAAGCGGACAAGCAGCCATGATTGAGGAAGCCAAAGCACTTGGCGATCTGCTAAAAACCGGCTGGAAACCCAAACGCAGCATCATTTACTGCTCGTGGGACGGCGAAGAACCCGGCCTAATAGGTTCGACAGAGTATGCCGAGGCACATGATAAAGAATTGCAGCAGAAAACGGTGGTATATATCAACTCGGATAGTAACGGCCGCGGTTTTTTGGGTGCAGGCGGTTCGCAGGCGCTGGAAAGTTTTATTGACGAGGTAACGAATGGCGTAACCGACCCACAAACCAAAGTAAGTGTGTTCGATAGGAAAAAGGCGATGCAACTGGTAAATGCCAAATCAACCGGCGACAAGAAAGAGATATTGGAGCGTAAAGGCGAAAAGCTGGAAGCGCTGGGTTCAGGATCTGATTTTTCTTCATTCCTGCAGCATTTGGGTATCCCTACGCTTGATTTTGGTTTTGGCGGCGAAGACGGCGGTGGCGAATATCATTCCATTTATGATTCGTTTGATGATTACAAACGTTTTAAAGATCCTGATTTTGCTTACGGCGTTGCCCTGGCCCAAACTGCGGGCCACTCGGTATTGCGCATGGCCGATGCCGAAGTATTGCCATTTGATTTCAGGAGCCTGCAAGCTACCATTGCCAAATATGCTACCGAGCTAACCAAGCTTGCAGATGATACCCGTGAAGCCACCAAAATTGATAACCAGCTTATAAAAGCTAACGATTACACGCTGGCTGCCGACCCAACCCGCCTGTACAAAGCGCCTGTTGCTAAAGATACCGTACCCCCAATTGATTTTAAACCACTAACCGGCGCCCTGGATTCGTTAAAGAAAAGCGCCGATAAACTGGCCACCTACTGGAGCGCCGCCGCCCTAAAAGATGGCGACCACGATAAACTAAACAAACTCCTGTACCAGGCCGAGCAGCAATTGCTTGCCGCCGAAGGGTTGCCTCGTCGTGGCTGGTACAAACACACTATTTACGCACCGGGCTTTTATACCGGCTATGGTGTTAAAACCATCCCCGGCATCCGCGAAGCAATTGAGCAACGCAATTGGGACGAAGTAAAGGAGCAGATAGGGGTGGTTGCAGGCAGAATAAATGCATTGGCGGGATATTTGGCGATGGGGGTGAAGTAGGGCAGCGATATAAATATTTTAGAACTACCAGGCTGATAATATGGGCCGTGCCTGCGGCACTTATGCTTGTTTGTATTTATGTACCCCGGGTTGAAACCCGGGGCTACAAAATGTTTCGGGCCGATGGCCCTTAGCTGCATTTGACCAGAGCAGATATGGCTAAACATAATACAGAGGCGTAGCCTCGATCAATTTTGTAGCCACGGGTTTCAACCCGTGGTATAAAAATAAATGAAGAGTGAGAGCCGTAGGCTCGGTACATATAAAATAAATAGTAAACATCAATTGCCCCGATAAAATGGCAAACACTTATCATCAAATCTACATTCAAACAATTTTTGCCGTTAAATACAGAGACGCGGTGATTGAAAAAAAAATGGAGCGCCGAACTGTTTGTTGTAATAGGCAATCTAATCAATGAAAACAATTGCAAAATCATTATTGTAAATGGTGTGGAAGATCATGTACATTGTTTTATCGGCTTGAAACCTATTGTTTCAGTTTCGGATCTAATGCAAACAGTAAAAGCAAAATCATCAAAATATATTAATGATCATTCGTTAATCCCTAAGCGTTTTGAATGGCAGGACGGTTTTGGCGTATTTTCCTATAGCCAATCGCAGGTTGATAAGGTTTATAAATATATCCAAAACCAGGAAGAGCATCATAAAAAACAAACATTCAGGGAAGAATATCTTGACTTTTTAAAAAAGTTTAAAGTAGCTTATGATGATCGGTATGTTTTTCAGGATTTGATGTAAGTATTTACCGCTATATTTTGATGCAAAATGTAATCGGTATAACTCTCCTGCTATTTTATTTTCCTGCAATGTGCGAAGAAACAAAGCGATTTTTTGATTGGTGCGAAAAATCCGTAAGCGAAATCATATAAACAGCCAATGTAGTGGGAATAGCGCAATATCATTGATCATAAAATTTAAAACCCCGATTGCTATGTTTAACAGCCAGGGAAAGATCAATTCAAAAACTTATTGATGGTTTTTACCAGTTTGTTAATATCGAAGGGTTTCGGTATAAAAGCGTCGTAACCAAAGTTTGCCAGTGATATGGCCATTTCATGATATGCGGATATTAATACCACGGGGATATGGGCGGTTTCTTTGTTTTTTTTGATCAGGATGCAAATTTGGCCGCCGTTTAACCCAGGCAACATATAATCGGTTAAAACCAGGTCGGGCGAGAAGTTTTTTATCGACCCGATAATATCATCGGTACGATTGATGCCGCTGACCGAAAAATTATTGAAATTTAAAACGGTTGTAAGCACGGCAAGAATGTCGTCATCATCTTCGATGATCAAAATATTTTTAGCCATGTGAATATTATATATGCTATATTAAATTCACGAATTGGCAAAAATGTTTTTTATTTTTTCAAAATTTAACGGCTTATTTATAAAGTCGATTACAAGAGGATTCTCTTTCGACCTGGTTACATCGTCGATGCTTACAGACGAAGTGAGTATATAGATTTTGCTTTTCTTTAACGAGTCAATTTTTAACCTGTCAAATTCGGCCAAAAATTGCCACCCGTCCATTACCGGCATAGCCAGATCCAGAAAAATAAAATCCGGAAGCTGCCCGGGGTTGTTTTCATTAATTTTGCTGAGCTCGTCTATTGCACTTTTGCCATTTTGGAAAGAGTCAATATGAGGATCCATCAGCACCTTTTTCATCAATGCTTTTACGATAACGCAATCCAACTCTTCGTCATCTATGACAAGAATGCTCACACCCGAATCAATAATTCCCATCAGCCGATAAACTATTAAACAACATTAATATTCCAATATGTTGTATATACGGGAATGAATTTATTTTGTTACAACTTTTAATTAAAACGGGTACATAAAAAATGGCGATGTGTTTTAACTCATCGCCATTTTTTATGCTACAAATCACTAATTCACTAAATCAGTAACTCAATAATTAAAATCACTCCCCGTAATACACATTGTTTTTCAAATCAACATCGGGTAATTCGTGTTCCGGGTCAATCACCATTGATTTAATTTTTGATGTTGATGGATATTTAAACGTCCATACTCCGCCGCGCTGCCAAACGTTTACCGGCAGGTGCAGGGTTTCAACCTTGCCGTTGGCCTGGGTAATTTTCAGGTCGACAGGCATGGCCATTTTTTCGTTGTTGGTAATGGTGATCAGCGACCCGTTTGCAGCGTTATCGTCAATATATTTAACGCCGGTAATGGCCTGGTCAATTTTCCAGGTAGTAGTAAACCAACCTTTCCAAAACCAGTTCAGGTCTTCGCCGCTGGCATCGTTCATCGCGCGGAATAAATCATACGGCAACGGGTGTTTAAATGCCCAGTTTTTAATGTACTCGTGAAATGCATAGTCGAAGCGCTCGGGACCTAAAACCACGTTGCGCAAAATATCCATACCCAAAGCGGTTTTGACGTAATATTGGCCATAGTCATTCAGGCCTATGGCTTCGGGCGCTGTCATCAGCGGATCTTTACTGTTGCGGTACATGCCTAAAATGCGTTGCGCCTGTTTGCTGGTATCGTTATACTCGCCTTTGTTAAACTGTTGCGAGGCATATTCATTAATAAAAGTGTTGAAGCCCTCATCCATCCACATGTATTTACGCTCGTTTGAGCCTACTATCATCGGGAACCAGTTGTGGCCAATTTCATGGGTAACATCGCCCCACAGCTGGCCTTTTTTAAGGCCGCCAAGGCAAAATATAGCACCAGGGTATTCCATGCCAAGGGCAACGCCAGATACGTTCACAGCCGAGTTCCATGGGTATTCAAAATAAGCTTTTGAATAAATTTCCATGCTGTTTTTCAGGTACTCGGTTGAACGACCCCAGCTATCAACGCCGGCGCTCTCAACAGGGTAGGCCGACATTGCAATACCCTTACGGCCCGATGGGAAATTAACTCTTGCAGCATCCCATATAAAAGCATTTGATGCGCCAAAGGCCACATCGCGGCTATTCAGCATTTTATAGTGCCAGGTAAGGCTGCCTTTAAACGGACGGGTCGACGATTTGCCAACTTCATTCTGTTTAATAAGCATTACTGTTTTATCGCTGCTTTTGGCTTCGGCCATGCGGCTCAACTGTGCAGGCGACAATACTTCTTCGGGGTTTTGCAAATCGCCACTGCCTACAACCACCATATTGGCGGGGGCGGTTATGTAATAGTCAAAATCGCCGTATTCGCAATAAAATTCGCCAAGGCCCATGTAGGGCAGGGTGTTCCAGCCTTCAACATCATCATAAACGCACATGCGGGGGTACCATTGGGCAATTTCGTAAACATAACCTTGTTTAAACTTTTTGCGGCCCATGCGGTCGGCACCATAAAAAGGGATAGCAAAATCGTAATTGATTTTTACGCTTATTTTTTCGCCTTTACCTTCCATTGGGGCATTCAGGCGCAGTTGCATACGGGCATCGGTTACAACCGGGGTAACTTTATAAGTTTCGCCTTTGTAGGTGACCTCAACCGAGCCTATGTGGTAACCGCCACGACTAAAGCCACGCACATCAAAGCGGTCGCCGGTGTAGGGGGTTACCGCTGCGCCGCGCGAGTCGGGTTTAAATAAATTCTGGTCAAGTTGCAGCCACAGGTAGTCTAATTGGTCGGGGCTGTTGTTGGTATAGGTGATGGTAACTTCGCCGGTAATGGTGGTGTCTTTACCTTCGTTCAGGGCGGCTTTAATCTGGTAGTCGGCACGGTTTTGCCAATAAGTTGGCGATGGTTTGCCGGCATTTGAGCGGGTGCCCTGCCCGGTTACCGGCCAGGTAATGGGGCCAAATGATTCCTGGTGATTATACTTAACAGAGTCGGTTTGTGCCGATGCCGTATTTGCAATTGCAAACAAGCCAACAGCACATAAAATGTTGATCAGTTTTAAATAACGCATTTTGTCAGTCAATAATAAAAACCGCAAATAAAGCGAAATAAATTGTGAAGTTGGTAATTTGGAAGCTTAAGTAAGTGGAATTAAATGGGTTTAACATAATTGGGGTACTATGTAATACCAACAAACTGTGTGTACCCACTGGGAATGAAACACCCTGAAACACCATGAGACGGGGTGGTACAGGGTGGTACGGCCTGAAACACCCTGGTACGGGGTGGTACACTTGGTAAGTACTTAGTCAAAATGGAGATCGGTTAGTTTGAAATAATAATCGATAAAGTACATTTGTGTAAAGCAACAGCATATGAGCAATCAGTCGACGATAAATAAGAAGGCAGGTAATGACGCTTTAATTGCGAAGCCTTTACGAAAAAAAGCCATATTGAATTTAGTAAAAATCCGTGCAAAAGAGATTGATGCATCAAGACCTTCGGTTTATAAATATTTGTTACCGTAGGTTTTAAATACAAACCGCATATAGGAGCCTGTAGCGCAGCTATTTTAGGAAATGATACAACCAGCGAGGTTTATGAAAGGTTTATCGATCTGTATAATTGGGGAGAAAAGGCAAATGAAATTGCAGCGATCGTTTTAGATGAACAGGCAGAGAATATCATTTATGACAAAACCAATGTTTGGTTTGGGCTTGCTCTGGCTTGTTGGGAGTGTAAAGTATTAACACCCGAAATTTATGATGTTGTAAAAGATATCATTGAAACAGGAGAGGACATGAAGGCTTGCCGCGAACTTGATGCAAGCGAACAGTTTTTAAAAGAAAGACAAAAGAATTTAGATAAGTTTTTAAATAAAATATCTACAGAAAAAACCAAAGCCCGGTTAGTCAAAAAGCAACCCCAGGAGTTCCCGTCTATTTATTCACCCGGAACTTGTTTGGTTTACAAAAATAGCGCGGGCAATTATATTGGTATTTATATTAAAGAGTCCGAACATTTCAGGTATAAGGGAGAGATAATGTTTTGCTTTCTCGACTTTGAGACGCGTGAGATGCCCGACTTGCAGACGTTTAAGGAAAGCCGATTGTATGGGCTTGATGCATTAAGCAGCGAATGGAAAACGGCTATTTATCGTGGAAATGTTATGGGTATTATTTATGAAAAGGATACCCGGGTTTTGTTTTTCGATGCGCTTGATAAATGGTTTAAAATTGCAGGTGCCCTTAAATCCGCTGATAACAGTAAATGGATATTTAATTACGGTGGTGGGTATATGAATAAAAACTATGCCGATAATTTTATAGACATGATAGAGAAGGCACGGTTAACGACCAAAGAGAAATTTTCCGTTTCCGATATTACTTTAGCGGAACTTTTGGACAAAGTTTAATCAAAGTAGTTTCAATTAACCACACCTTCCCCCAAAACTTTTCCAAATAATCCCGCTTTAACCTACAGGTACAATTATATTCGCACATTGCATTGATAACGCAATACCATCTGCTATGAATAAACTTGCAAATTCCACCTCTCCATATCTATTACAGCATGCCAACAACCCTGTAAACTGGTACCCCTGGGGTAAAGAAGCCCTGGATAAGGCCAAAGCCGAGAATAAACTGATATTGGTAAGCATTGGCTACTCGGCCTGCCACTGGTGCCACGTAATGGAGCACGAAAGCTTTGAGGACGCAGCCGTGGCCGCCGTAATGAACGAGTATTTTGTTTGTATTAAGGTTGATAGGGAAGAGCGGCCCGATGTTGACCAGATTTACATGAGCGCCGTGCAACTCATGAGCGGCCGCGGCGGCTGGCCGTTAAACTGTATTTGCCTGCCCGATCAGCGGCCAATTTATGGCGGTACCTACTTCCGTAAAAACGACTGGACATCGCTGCTGTTTAACCTGGCCGATTTTTATAAACAAAAACCGGAGGAAGCAGAGGAGTACGCCGTTCGCCTGACAGATGGGATCCAAAAATATGAATCGATCCAATTTATAGCCGATCAGCCGGACTACACAAAGGACGACCTGAAAGTTATCGGCGATAACTGGAAGCGATATTTTGACAGGCAGGAGGGAGGTACAGGCAATGCGCCCAAATTCCCGATGCCCAATAACTGGCAATTGCTGATGCGATATGCGCATTTGACCAACGACGACGAAATTGCCAAACAAGTAAAATTAACCTTGCATAAAATGGCTTTCGGCGGTATCTACGATCATATAGGCGGCGGCTTTGCCCGCTACTCGGTTGATGGCCGCTGGCATGTGCCGCATTTTGAAAAAATGCTTTATGACAATGCCCAGCTCATAACCCTGTACTCCGAAGCCTACACCTGGCAGCCAGATGAATTGTATAAAACAGTGGTTGATGAGATCATCCATTTTGCCACAACCGAATTGGCATCACCGGATTTGGGTTTTTACTCGGCTCTTGATGCCGATAGCGAGGGGGTAGAGGGTAAATTCTATATTTTTACTAAAACCGAAATTGAAACCATTTTAGGCGACGATGCCGACCTGTTTTGCATTTACTACCATATTACCCAAGACGGCAACTGGGAAGAAGAACACTCCAACGTGCTCTTCAGAAAAGAAACGGACGGGCAACTGGCCGAAAAGCTGGGCTTAGGGGTGGATGATTTGTTATTACAAGTAAAAGCATCCCGCAAAAAGGTGTTTGAAGCCCGCCGCCACCGTATCAGGCCAGGTTTGGATAACAAGATACTGGCATCATGGAATGGTTTGATGCTGAAAGGCCTGTGCGAAGCTTACCGGTCTTTCGCTGAACCGAAATACCTGGAAATGGCTTTGAAGAACGCCGATTTTATCATGAATAATCTTATAGGTCAAAATGGCAGGCTATCGCGGGTTTACGGCAGCCCGGTAATTGAAGGTATCCCTGTAGCGTTTTTGGACGATTATGCCAACATCATTGATGGCCTTATAGCCCTGTACGAAGTTACCTTTAATGAATACTGGGTGCAGCAGGCAAAAGCCCTTGCCGATACTGCAATGGCTCATTATTACGATGAAGCTCATGGTATTTTCTTTTACACCGCCGATGATGATGAGCAATTGATAGCCCGCAAATCTGAAATTATGGACGGGGTTACGCCGGCCAGTAACTCGGCAATGGCACGCAACCTTAAAAAATTGGGCCTGCTTTTTGATAATGAAAATTATGCAGCGGTTTCGGCACAGCTGTTACGCAACATTATGCCACAGTTGGCAAAGTATGGTACGGCTTATTCAAACTGGACTATGTTATTGCTTGATGAAGTGTATGGTATTTATGAAGTTGCCGTAACCGGTCCCGAAGCCGAAACTGTAAGAAAGGAACTTGAAAATAATTACATACCCAATAAAATTATATTGGGAGGTACAAAAGGAAGTTTACCTTTGTTACAGGATAAGTTTGGTAAATCAACACAAATTTTTGTTTGTATAGATAAAACCTGCGGATTACCTGCTAATAACACGGCCGATGCACTAAAACAAATGCAGGCCTGATTGCTTATTTATAAAAACAGTAACAATGAAGATTGAACCACAGCACGTAGTGTCATTAACTTACGATTTGTATGTTGACCAGGATGGTACCGAAACTTTAACAGAAAGTGCCACACAAGAACAACCTTTAACTTTTTTGTTTGGTGCCGGCCAGATGCTGCCCAAATTTGAAGAAAACTTAAGCAGCCTTTCAACAGGTGATACTTATGAATTCCGTTTAACTGCAGGCGATGCTTATGGCGAATATGATGAGGAAGCCGTAGCCAACCTGCCTAAAGAAATGTTCCAGGGAGCAGAACTTCCCGAAGTTGGCACTATTTTGCCTTTACAGGATAACAATGGCAACCGTTTCCAGGCCCAGGTAGTATCAATAGCCGAAGACGCGGTAATTGTTGATCTTAACCACCCTATGGCCGGCCAGGAACTGCACTTTAAAGGCAGCATCCTGAACGTACGCCCGGCTACGCCAGAAGAATTATCACACGGCCACGCGCATGGCCCGGATGGCCATCACGCTCACTAATTTTATTGATCGTAAAATATTTGAAAGCCCGTTATGTGAATAGCGGGCTTTTTTTGTGCCCTGTAGTTATGCATGTGTGCGGCATAACTGTTTTTTTATTCAGTTAATTCTTTAATTCTGGAAATTCTGGTTCAGACAATTCACGTTAGCGATTGCAGCGGATACCGGCCCAGCGCTTAATGCCTGTGCAGTATAAGCGTAAAGCGCGGCCGCAGGCAACGCCCGGATTAATAAAATCGGGTTGCAAATCAAAAGTTTTTTTTGTTGGAAATAACGGGGCAAGGCCCTTTTGTTTTTGCAGATTATTTGCCATAACTTGCTGAAAATTAAACCTAAAAATGAAATACCTATCCTTACTGGCCGTGGCTGTAATGTTCAGCGCTTGCAAAAGCACAAACAAGCCTGCCGATGTAAAATCATACACCATTGAGCAGTTGTATAACAATAAATCAATAGCAGGGGCGGGCTTTAATGCCGATGAAACCAAAGTGCTGATAGAGGACAACAGCACGGGGATATTTAACATCTACGCCATTAATTTGGCCGATACCTCATCAAAACAGCTCACCCATTCAACTAAAGATTCCTATTTTTCTATAGGCTACGTGCCGGGCACCAACGATTTTTTATACAGCGCCGACCAGGGTGGTAACGAAAATAGTCACATTTACCTGCAAAAAGCAGATGGCTCGCCCGTGAAGGATCTTACACCTTGGGCAAACACTACCAATAGTACAAACGGCTGGAGTACCGATAAAAAGTACCTTTACGTTGTAAGTAACAAGCGCGACCCTAAGTTTTTTGACGTTTATAAACTTGATGCGAAAAACTGGAAAGATGAGTTGTTATATCAAAACAACGACGGCTATTCGCCCGGCCCTGTTTCAAAATCCGAACGGTACATCACATTAACCAAATCTATCACGACTGATAAAAATGAGTTGTACCTTTATGACAGAACGACAAAAGCCACCAAAAAGCTAAGTAACGATAAAGACGCAACCTGGTACCCGGCGGCTTTTACCAAAGGCGATTCGAGCCTGTACTACATTACCAACGACGGAAGCGAATTTAGTTATTTGGTAAAATATAACCTGGTAACCGGGGCAACCGTCAAAGTTTACAGCACCAACTGGGATGTTGTTGGTATGGAGCTAAGCGACCTTGAAAAATATTACACCGTGTATGTAAATGCCGATGGTAAAACCAAGGTTTTGCTGTTTGATAATAGTACCGGTAAACAAATGGATTTTCCGGAAATTAAAGATGGCGAGGCTAAGTCGGCAGTGTTTTCGCCAAGCGAGAAAAACATAATGCTTACGGTAGGTAGCAGCACAAGCCCGAATAACCTGTACGTTTACAATTTTGATAGGAAGGAATTAAAACCGATAACCCGCACACTAAACCCGGCGGTAAGCAGTGATGATTTGGTAAGTGCAGAAGTTGTCCATTTTAAATCTTTTGACGGGTTGGAAATTCCGGCGATTTATTACAAACCCAAAAATGCCGGCAAAGATAAACCGGTGCCGGCTATACTTTGGATACACGGAGGGCCGGGCGGCCAAACCACAACCAGCTTTAGTAATCAAATACAGTTTTTGGTAAACCATGGCTACGCGGTGTTGGCGGTTAATAACCGGGGCAGCAGCGGTTATGGTAAAACTTTTTACAAGCTGGATAACAAAGACCACAGCAACGGCGATTTAAAGGACTGCATCTGGGGTAAAAAATGGTTGCAGCAACAAGCCTACATCGATACCGCCAAAATAGGCATACTGGGTGGTAGTTACGGCGGCTGCATGGTGCTGGGTGCCCTTGCCTTTCACCCTAACGAATTTAAAGTGGGTGTAGACCTCTTTGGCGTGGCCAACTGGATGCGGACACTCAAAAGTATCCCTCCGTACTGGGAGGCCCAGCGTAAAGCCCTTTACGAGGAATTGGGCGATCCGTACACGGCTGATAGTGTACACCTGAAAAAGATTTCGCCTCTGTTCCATTACCAAACCATCAACAAGCCGCTAATTGTTTTCCAGGGCATGAATGATGTGCGGGTGCTGCCCATTGAAAGTAAGGAAATTGTGGATGGGGTTAAAAAGAACGGCGTATCGGTGGAATACATCACCTATCCCAACGAAGGCCATGGCTTTACCAAAAAAGATGACCAGATAACAACAGCCAACAAAACCCTCGCGTTTTTAGATAAGTATTTGGCTGGGAAAAAGTAGGACTAAGTTTGCACATTGATATCATTGCTTCGTTCTTTATATTGACATGATTATAAATAGCTGATTATCAATGTTGTTTTTAACGAAATCTATGTCATTGCGAGGAACGAAGCAATCGCGAACTATACAGGGTGGACTTGCAGAGTTCGCGATTGCCGCGCTACACTCGCAATGACATGGTTGTTGCGAGGCTCTAAAGCCAACATGTAATCCCTGTTTTTTTCAGGATCATCCTGATATGTACTCGCAATGGCAAATTGTAAAATGGCTTTCAATGCTTTATCTTATTAACGAAATAACCAATTGAAGTGGCGATGATCACAAAAAACGGCCCCTCTTAAAAAAGAAAGGCCGTTTTCACATTCCCCCTTCAGGGGGTTAGGTGGCTTAGAAACTATTTCTTACGCTATTGCTGAAAGTTTTAGTTGTCCAGTAGCCACTATCTAAAATACGGCGTACCGTCATCAGCGGATAATCAGGGTCGCGTTTATCGGCAAGCTGGAAGGCTATTTTAAAACCTTTCTTTTGAATTTCCGGCAATACCGGTTTTTTCCATACACCAAATGGGTAGGCAAAATATTCTATTTTTTTACCGGTAATTTCTTCCAGTTTTTTGGTAGGCTTGTCAATCTGGGTAACCCAGTCGTCAACTGGCTTCGTGGTTATCTTACCGTTTTTGCCTTTGATCTTAATTTCAGAGTTATGCGAGTACTTATCTACCCGGTGATGATCCCAGGTATGGCTGGCAATTACATTGCCCTCGTCTGATAGCTTTTTAACCATGTCTGCGGTCATATAATGCGGGCGGCCTAACGATACTGTCATCACAAAATAAACTGCCTTAAAACCGTACTTTTTAAGCGTAGGGTTGGCAATGGTAAACTGGTCAAGATCGGTATCGTCAAAAGTGAGCATGATTGGTTTTTTGGGCAACGCCGCGCCGGTGGTAAGGTAGGCGTACAACTGATCGGGCAGGATGGTATGGTAGCCACTATCGGCCAGCATTTTTATATGCTCTTTAAATGCGGCAACCTGAACAATGTAATCTTTGGCTCCTTTGGAATCAGTAGGCTTCCAATCGCGTATTTGGTGGTAGCAAACGATGGGCACCTGTTTGCGGGCCATCACAGCTTTGTTATCTACAGAGGCGGCCGAAGCAGGCGCAGGGCTCGTGGCAGATGCACTGGCAGACTTGTCGGTTGGTTTTCCCTGGCATGACATGGTTGCGCCCAATGCGCAAACTGCCATCCATACAAATGTTTTCTTTATCATAAAATAGTGGATGTTTTTTTTAATTAGTTCAACAACGGCGAAATTAGGATTTTATTGAGATTTTCTTAGGGTTAAGAATCAAGAGTCGAGAATCAAGACGGAAATGTCCTACACCCTGAAGCAAAAAATCTCATTTCAAATTTGTAATCAAACTAAATCCGAAATCGAAAATCCCAATTCCGAAATCCTAAAGTCCTGCATCTTCGCTTACACCGCGGCCAAAACCTTCTACCCAGTCCCTGTCGCCAAGTCCTTTTGCTATGGCGCTCAATAAGCGGCTGTGCACGGCGTTTACAAGTGGCATGGGTGTGTAGCTCGCCTGCGACAGTTTAAAGGCAAGGCGGGCGTCTTTATAGCCTAATTTGGCTTTGAATCCTACGGGTTCATATTGCTTGTTTGCAATCAGCCTCCCGTAGTTTTGGTAAATGGGGGCGTTGAAGAGCGTTGAGCCAAAAAAGTTAGCCACCTGCGTACGGTCAAGGCCATTCTTCTCGGCAAGAGTGTAAGCTTCGGCCATCATCTCCATTGATGCCATGATCATAAAGTTGCCGGCAATCTTCACCACGTTGGCGCCGCCAACTTCTTCGCCAAAATCGTGTATGGCCTGGCCCAGGCAATCGAGTACTGGTTTGGCAATATCTTTTACCTGCTGAGGGCCGGAAACGCAGATGAAAAGTTTTTTTGCTGCTGCCGCCTCGGGCCTTCCGAACACTGGTGAAGCCAGGTAATGGCTGCCCGCCTGCTCATGGGCTTTGGCCAGCTCAACGGCCGTTTCGGGCGAGATGGTGCTCATGGATATGTGCACAGCATTTGGCTGTAGCGTTTTTAAAATTCCGTCGGGCCCTGTAACCGATTCTCGCAGCACCTCATCTTCCGATAACATGGTGATCACGATAGGTACACCGGCGGCCGCCTCGGCAGGTGTTTGGCATTTGGTGATGCCGGCCTGGTCAAGCTCGTCGGCTTTGCTGAGGGTGCGGTTATGGACTTGCAGATGGTAGCCTGCCTCGATAAGGTTTTTGGCCATGTGGATGCCCATGTTGCCAAGGCCGATAAATCCGATTTTGTTTTTCATAGTGTTAGTTAATGTAGTCCCTGTCTTCGTCACTTAGTGTATTTTTATCTTCTTTTTGGTGGATGTTGTCGTGGTAACCTTCAATATCATATTTTGCTTTTTTGGGGCGGCCAACCATAAAGCCCAGGACAAAACCTACAAGGGTCATGGTGATCATGATGGCCAGTTTGGATACCCTGAAACTCATGAACAAAAACGCGAAGGTTACATTGTCGGTATTTTGGGCAAGAGCGGCCGTAAGCAAAATGGTGATGATAATTATTGTGATGGTTTTTATGCTCATGATGTTTTGATTTAATAAAGTTAACAGTTAATACAAGATGCAGTTTTTAATGTTGAAATAAAAGGGCGTTTTAGATAGTGGAGAGATTTGAGATATTAGATGTGAGATCTGAGACACTGGGACGGCCGATAGTTTGATGTTCCAAATTTGTAATTATTCCCGATCTGATTTTTCTGTCTGTACATGTATTTTTTCGCCTCAGGAATTTGAAGCGAAATTCCGTCGCGAAAAAAATCGGACTGATTTCATCTGTGAATTTTATTGGTGGGGAAGTGGCCGGGCAGTCGTCATTGCTGGATAATTTTTGTTGGCGTTTTTTATGGCGGTGTACGGTCTTAACTTTAATATTTCGGCGTTTTTAAAAGCCAGATTCACGCGCTGTATTCGTTGATGAGAAGTAAATTTTTGCTGCTCATTTTTCAGTCCTGTATACAAAACCGATACCTGCCTTCATTTAATTAGAATTCTCATTTTGCCATTCGGTACACTTTGATGTATTGCTATGTATTAATTCTGAATCTGTATTTTTTGGTTAAATAACATGTTTTAAGTATCTCATTTAATGATTTATATATGCATATTAATTGACAGTTTTTTTACTTGCTAATTTTTTTAGTTTTTTACGGTTTAACTTAGCTTTCTTTTGTTTAATTTTTACTTCTGATAAATTATATAAACCAGTGATTTTTAATTCACTAAAATTTGTTTAAAAACATGATTTTTAATTTTTATCAAAGAAATTATCAGATATAAATCTCCTTTTGGTATTTTTCCAACAGTTTTCCATTTTTGAATTTTAATACACTAACTAAAAATTGAATTTTGGCGCTAATCGACGCACGTTGATTTAAACAGGCAGGAATGTGCCGGAAAATTACAATCGCTCACAGGGCTTAAAAATGGCATTTTATGGCACATGAATTTATCCCCTACTCAGGCACTGTTTACGCAAAGAATCCCTGGATAAACGACAACTTTTTTTGGCAAAGGGACTACCGGCAGCCAATAAAAATAACAGGGAGAACTGATTCAAAAGAACAGCGTAACGCTAAAGATAATGGAAAGGTTAGCCGCGATTTTTGCGCCTTGCAATTTGCGACTGTGCAACCGGGTACAAGAAGATGGTGGACAGGATAAGTACCGAACCCGCCCAAAAACCGATGGACATTTTATTCATATCGCCGAAGAAAATAAAAGCCATGATGATGCCATATACCGGCTCCAGGTTGGTGATGAGCGCTACCCGGAAGGCCGAAAGTTCGCGCATGACGGATACCCCGGCAACATAAGCAAGCGAGGTGCACACCGTGCCAAGCAGTACCAGGTAGCCAATATCTGCCGGTTTTAAAAGTAGTTTTTGGTTGTATCCGTTGGTTGCAAAAAGGTACAGTGAGATCCAAAAAAATGCTCCTGTGAGCTCATAAAAGGCAATGATAGGAGCCTCACTTTTCTTAACAAACCGCGAGTTGATAATGGCAAAAAGCGCCGCGCAAACTGCGCTTGCCAGCCCGGCTATGATTCCCTTAGTGTATTGAGTTTCGAATTTGAAAATTAAAATGATGCCGGTAATGATTAATAAACCCGCCATGATTTCCAGTTTAGAGATCCTGGTTTTGTTAATCAGCGGCTCAAAAATAGCCGTAAACAAAGTGATGCTGGAGAGGCAAACCAGTGTTACCGGCACGGTAGAAAGCTTGATGGAAGCGAAGAAAAGTATCCAATGGCCGCCCACCAAAGCGCCCGTAAAAACCATTTTCAGCATGGTTTTTCGCTCAACTTTAAAGTCGGTTTTGCTGAATTTAAAATATAAAAACAACGAAACAAAGGCAATTAACACCCGGTACCACACCAATTGTACTGCCGAAATGGTGATTAATTGACCCAAAATACCGGTAAAACCCCAGATAAAAACTGTAAAATGGAGTATAATCAGGTTCTTATTGAGTACTTTTGGGCTATTTTTATCCAATTTTTCGACAATTTATTTCAACTTTCCAGCAATTTTAAAACACTTTTTAACACTATTTAGGTGCTTTTAACAACACGTAATAACCTAATATGCCAAATAATGTATTAGGAATTAGCACCGTAAAAATTGGCGGGACACCGCCTTTTATCGAAAATACGATCGAGAATTTCTCGATAATGATGTAGGTAAAACACAACAAAATCCCAATCCCAAGTGGTAATCCTACGCCGCCACGCACCTTGCGGGACGATAGCGCGACCCCTAAAATCGTTAAAACATATGCCGATAAAGGGTACACAAAGCGGTGATATTTTTCGTAATAAAGGTTGTTTAAAACCTCCGGCCGGCGTAGCTTTTCCTTATCGATATTCTTGTTCAGCTCGCTTAATGACATCGCCGCGTATACGTTATCGTACACAATAAAGTCGGTTGGGTGCATGTCCAGTACGGTATCTTTTTGGCCCGGATTGTGGATAAACTGTTCCTTTAATCCCTTAATATATCTAACGTCGTAGTTTTTTAAAGCCCAGATCCTTTTTACAGAATCATAGGTTACCTGCTGGGCAATGAGCTTTTCGCGCAGGGTATCACCGTTAAATTTCTCCATAATAAAGGTGTAGCCGGTGTGCACTGTTGGGTCGTAATTGGCCAGGTAAACAAAGGTATGTTTATCAATTTGCATGTGCACCTCGCTCTTGGTAGGGTCGTTATCGGTGATTCCGTTGGCGTTTTCAAAATCGTTTTTAAGGTGGTTTGTATACGGGATAAGGTACACATTGGCAAAAAAAGATACCACAAATATGAGCGATGCAGCAATAAAATAGGGCCTTAAAAAGCGGTTAAAACTGGCCTTGCCACTCAGGATGGGAACGATTTCTGTTTGGTTTGCCATCTTGGCCGTAAAGAAGATCACCGCCAAAAAGTTAATCAGCGGCGATAGCAAATTGAGGTAAAAAGGCACAAAACCGGCGTAGTATTTAAATACAATATCGTGCAGCGTGGCGTGCCTGCTGGTGAAGTTATCCAGCTTCTCGGAGATGTCAAACACCACCGAAATAGCTGCGAAAATGGCCATCGTAAACACAAATGTGCCCAGGTATTTTTTAATAATAAACCTGTCGATAACCATCAGGTACCGGTGTATAAAAGTCCTCATCGGCAGATTAAATGTTTTTTAAAGCCATGGTTTATATTATGTAAGCAACGCTTTTTATGGCGCATTATTTGATCGTCCTGCAATTATAATCGCTGCCCTAAACGGCCCACCATCATGTTTTTCCAGGCATAAAACTCGCCGCTGATGATCTTTTTACGCGCTTCTTTTACCAGCCACAGATAAAAGTGGAGGTTGTGCAGGGTGGCAATTTGCGCCCCAAGCATCTCGCCCGAGTGGATCAAATGTCGTAAATAAGCCTTGCTGTATTCCTTATCTGCAAATAAATCGCTGTCGTCTTCTATCGCGCTAAAGTCGTTTTTCCACTTCTCATTCTTGATATTAATAATGCCGTTTTTGGTAAAAAGCATGCCGTTACGGGCATTGCGGGTAGGCATAACGCAATCAAACATATCAATTCCCAGGGCAATATTTTCCAATAAATTGATGGGGGTGCCTACGCCCATCAGGTAACGAGGCTTGTGTTCGGGCAAAATATTGCATACAATTTCGGTCATGGCGTACATTTCTTCGGCTGGTTCGCCTACCGAAAGGCCACCTATGGCATTCCCTTCGCGCTCAAATGAAGCAATAACTTCGGCCGATTTTACCCTTAAATCTTTATAAACCGAGCCCTGTACAATGGGGAAAAGTGTTTGGCTATAGCCGTATTTTGGCTCGGTGCTATCAAACCTGTCGCAGCAGCGTTTAAGCCAGCGATGCGTCATTTCTATCGACCGGCGCGCATAACCATACTCGCAGGGGTAGGGGGTACACTCGTCAAAAGCCATGATGATATCGGCGCCAATAACACGCTGAATATCCATCACATTCTCGGGTGTAAACAGGTGTTTTGACCCATCAATATGCGAACGGAAGGTTACGCCTTCCTCCTTTATCTTACGTACTTCGGTAAGCGAATACACCTGGTAACCGCCGCTATCGGTTAAAATAGGGCCATCCCAGCCATTAAATTTATGCAGGCCGCCGGCGCTTTCCAGCGTATTAAGGCCGGGGCGCAAGTATAAATGATAGGTGTTTCCTAAAATAATTTGTGCTTCAATATCCGTTTTAAGCTCGCGCTGATGCACCGCTTTAACGGTGCCGGCCGTGCCAACGGGCATAAATATGGGGGTTTCAATAGTGCCATGATCGGTGGTGATTTCACCGGCACGGGCCTTTGATAGAGGATCTTGTGCTGCTAATTTAAATTTCATTTCGAGGGGGTAAAATTAGCAAAAAAAAACTACCAGCCCCCTCTAAATCTCCCCCGGTTGGAGAGACTTTAACTACACTTTTTTTAATTCTTTATCATCGGGAAGTTCTTAACTTAATGACATTGGGAAGAAGCCCCGGCACCTTTATGTCAACTCATCTTCCCATTAACTCATTAAGGTAAGCTATATTAATAGTTTTGTTCACTTTTTCAGAGATATCGGCAAACGAAACAGGCCTTTTTACATCCTGATCGTCAATAAAAAACGTATGATCAGCCTCCTGGTGGATCTTATCAACAAGGGTGTCGATGAACCAAATACAATTGGCGTTGATGGCAGGGTCGTTTTTTTGTTCTTCAGAAAAAAAGGTTAATAACCCTATCGTCCGCCCGAATACCTGCACAGTTTCTGTGGTGGTTGCCAGGTATAAGTTGTTGGCATTTTTTAAATAAAAAAAGCAGGGACTTTGCTCTACAAAGGTCAAGGTAAATTGGTTTGCGCTGTTTACATCCTCGATGTTAACAGGAAGATCAAAAGTATTGGCTTTAACAGTTTGGTAAAAATTAGGATATTCACTACAAGTCATTACATGGATTTTGCTTGTTCGTGGGCTACGGCAGGTTAGCATATATTTGTTATCGCTTAGGCTGATAAATGACCATCGTATAAATTCATCAATTATACTATTATTACTAACAATATGTGTACTCCTGTCTATCTCGCTATCTAAGGGTACGTAAATGTTCCTGGGATTCAAAATAAAAACAACATCCAGAAAGATACCACTTAAACTGCCTCGGCCTTGTACAAGCGAAAATAGTTTGCCCTGCATGGGGTTGGCATAGTTAATTGGGGGCATGATATAGTAGATTAATTGATTATAGAATAAGATTTACGATGCTGGCCAATTTGGGGTTAACTCATCTTCCCATCAGGGTGTTAAGGTAAGCCATGTCAATAGTTTTGTTCACTTTTTCAGAGATGTCGGCAAACGATACAGGCCGTTTAATATCCTGATCGTCGATAAAAACGATATCACCGGCCACCTGGCGAATCCTGTCAACAACGGTATCGATGAACCAAACGCAATTGGCGTTGATAGCCGGGTTGTTTTTTTGATCTTCGGTAAAAAAGGTTAATATCCCAATGTTTAGCCCCAATATCTGTACAGATTCTGTTGTTGTGGCCAGGTATAAATTATCGGCATTTTTTAAATAAAAAAAACAGGGACTTTGTTCTACATAGGTCAATGTGAACTGATTGGCCCGGTCTACATTTTCTGTATTAACAGGAAGATCAAAATGATTTACTTTAACCGTTTGGCAAACATTGGGGTACTCGCTGCAAGTCATTACGTGAGTTTTGCCTGTCCGCGGGCTACGGCAGGTAAGTATGTATTTGTTGTCAGTCAGGCTGATGAATGACCATTGGATACAGCTATCAATTAAATTATTACTCATAATATCTGTAATCCTGTCTATCCCCAGATCTACACGTTCTGCCGGCGGGATGGGCATATAACCGGGCCTGGGCACCCAAATGATAACTTCGTCCTGAAAAAGACCACTTAAACTGCCTTTGCCTTGTGCCAGCGAAAATAATTTCCCCTGCATGGGATTGGCATAGTTAATTGGGGGCATAATTTTGTAGATTAAATTGGTTTATGGAAGTAAATGTGCTTGTAAAGGCTTTAAAAATGTCAAGTTTTATTTCGCGCAAAGACGCTAATCAATAGTAAACTATCCGTCATTGCGGGTATCCATCAGGATGATCCTGAAAAAAAATGGGGATGACGTGCAGCGAAATATAGTTAAACCAATGTCCAAAACTACCATCATTGCGAGGTACGAAGCAATCCCAAACCATGTGGGACTTAGCATGTAGGGGATTGCTTCGTACCTCGCGACGACGGTCTGTTTTTTATTTTTAGGAGTTTCTTAGCGATCTTTTCAACTCTGCGCGAAAAACCTATAACCGCGATTTCCCAATGCGATAACCGTTTATTGCGACCTCAAAAATGCATCGCATTCTGTTTGAAGCTGATCCCATGCTGCTATGGCTACAGAAATGTTCAGCCCGGCGATGAGGGGGATTGTAAAATCAACCGGGCTTGTTGTTGCAAGGGCTTCCAGGTCATCGGCAAGTGCCGACCATGCCCCCCGAATGCTTCCGGTGGCATGGTCAAGCACCGCTAAGCTTGCGGTTATTTCTTTCATAAAACCAAATTCTGTACCGGCAATATCAATATCGAGGCTTTGGTTGGCTTTATTGAAGGCTACTATCTGATTTACAATATTGATGAAAGAAGCAGATAAAGCCTGGGTTGAGCCATATAAAGCCGCTATCGCTACCGTTGCCTGTTGCTGCACTGCGGGTGTCATATCCTGCTTATCTTTAATCAATTGCTGCACCATATTATCCAGTGCCGAAAAATCAGCCCTGGCTTTTGAGGCGTATCCCATCAACAGGTTACATTGAGCTTTCATTTGCGGGGCAATATCGGTGTCCCACAGGTAGGCTGCAGCAAGTGCATCAGGAAAATGAGGAAGGTGCTGCTTAATCACGTCCTCAATAGCCTCTCCCTGTTTGCAGGTTTTTACACGGGCTTTAATGGCATCCATATCCGTTTTGGGTATGGTAAATAGCGCCCCCATATCAAAAGTTATCAGTGATCTGCCTGTAATTCCCATGTCTTTATACTGTTTTTTTTCAGCGACTTTGTTTGTATTGCAGAGCCTGCAAATGATAGTGTTATTTTGTTTACCTGGTTACGGGGCACCTTTTTATCTACCGAGATAGTCCATTCTGTAAAAAGGGAGGGTTGAAAGTAAGCGGCCTGTAGTTCTTTACTAATCTCGCCCGGAATGTCGGTGATAATTTTACCATTCTCTTCATGATATCCGAATGTGAGTTTTTCGGGCTTGCTGCTAAAACTAAATTTTTGTTTTTTGTACTGGTCGGCATATACACCAGAAGTGCGGATGCTTACCTTAAGCATTTTAGCAACGTCGATGCCATGTACTAACGCCTGTACGCTGGTTACCCTGGCCCGGTCCATATCCTGGAACAGTTCAGAATCCGTTCCAACAGCAATTGTAATTTGCCCATCTTTGATAAATGCCGCAATTGCGTCCGCATCAGTAATATGGATACTATAGCCCTCTTCGGATATTTTAAAATCCTGCGGCTTCGGTTCAAATTTCCCCAGTGCCTCGGCATAATCCGTTTTCATCGAGGCCAGATCATTGGTAAGTTGCGCGGCTGTTTTTAAAATAGAAGGAGCGACCGTGGATTCCTGCAAGGCCCAGTATTTATATGCCCGGGTATAATTTCTGATAGCCAGGTACATATAAGTTTTCATGTTCATCTGCAATACATAAACGTTATGTAGGGTGTTTTTATCTGTCGCGATATCTCCTTCCAGCGCTTTAAGATAATCTTTATAAGATTCAATCATGTTTGCGCTTACCTTTTTTTGCATATATAGCCTGGCCAATTCCTGGGTAACCTGTACCATGGCTGCCTGCGCGGCTGATTGCGCCTTTCCGTATATCGAAAGGATATCCAGTTGCTGCCGGTATTCTGTAGCGCCGGCAATGCTTTCACCTTCTGCACCCCTCATCATATCATCTACCTGTAACCGAAAAATGTCCCACTCGGCCTGGCTGGAAATGTCACCGGAATCAGGTATCTCAAAGTCGGTAACAGCTTTAGTATAATCCATGCTTTTGGCAACCTCTCTTAAATCATTCATGAATTTAAAAGTGTTCTGCAGCATTTTTGCTATGTTTTCGAGCTTTGACATAGCCTTGGATAAGTTGCCGATAGCCGTGGCAAATTTTGATACTGTTTTTGCCGAATCTGCTGCCGCAGCGGCGGCTTCTCCTGCTTTGGCCACCGCACCGGCGGTAGCGCCTGCAGCGGCTACATCGCCAACGCACATTGCCCCTATGGATGCTGCAAAAGTGCCCACGGCCATACATATCTGAAAAGCGGCTTTTAAGGTTTGGTCGCGCTCCCATATCGCTACGCCTGCCTTAAAATCGGCGGCAGCCCGCATACTGGCTATATTTGCCGATGTCATGTTGGCTTGTGCCTGTTCGTATGCATTTTTTGCGGCATCAAGGTTAGATACAGCTTGTTTTATTAAACTATCGGTAAATGCAGCGGTATTATTAAAATAAGTAAGCATTTGGTTTCCGGCCCTAATCTGATCGGCTTTACTTACCGCGTCCTGGGTTACCAAGTTGTATTGAGTTTCATAATTGCCAACAGATGCCAGATAGGCGGTGGCAAGTGTTTCGTAAATGGCAGGGCTAAGCTGCGGTATAAAATTTAAATTACTTGCTTCAAGCGTAAGTTCGCCCAACAGGGCCGAGCTTTGGTAATAAAGATCGGCGAGGACAACGTTATTTTGAGAAGCGGCCTTAACCCAGCTAAGTATAGCCCTTGCCGCGCCTGGTTCGGCATCTACAAGGCGTGTACTAAACTGGTAAAGAGAGGAAAGTGTGAGCTGCAACTCTATGCCAGGCAGGGGATGTACGGGGTTATCTGTAATGAGCTTAAGGTCTTTTGAATATAAGTCAACCAGTTGAGTTTTATAATTGGCGTGCTTAACATGAATACCTAAGCCTGGAAAATCGGCGATGGCAAAATTTTTATTTTCATCGGAATGTGGGCCTAAGGTGTTTATTTTTAGTTTGCCGCTAATTTCTGTGGCAAACAGCATAAAAGTTGCAGCATTGGTTGAGCTAAAATCGATGTTAACCACCGATGAATTGCAAACCAGCCTGCGGCTGATGATAAATATCCCGCGGTTAAAAAGCTGGATATTGGCAGCCGGCATCTTTACAATATCTGCTATGATATATACAATAACCGATTTGTGTTTATCGGCGGTTGCCAATACTTCGTCCATATCCACAAACAGGTCGCGGAAAATAAGCTGACCGTTAAAGGGAATTGTAGCGGTTGTGCATGGTATTTTATCTTTTGATAGCTGGGCGTTTTTATAATAATCGGCCCAGTCTTTTTTGTCATGTACTGAAATTGCCATTTTAATGGAATTAAAAAGTGTAGGTTAAGTTTACAAGCCGGTTTTTTGCCCGGCTTGTGTTTATATCACATTTTGTTTTTATGCTAACGCACTTTCTTTCTGGTGTATGCTCACCCTGTTTTTCCGGGTCAGCAACCTTTCAAGATTATCGGCAGCATAAAAAGCCACTGTAGGGTTGGGTACTATAGTAATATAAGCGTTAATGCGGTAAGCATTAGCCTCGTCGGCTACTTGCTGCCACAATACTATAGCCGCCTCGATACCAAGCCCCGCAATAAATGATGGCATATCTTTAATTTCGCCATTAATAGTGGCCAGTAGGCTGGAAAGGTCATCCTTCAGCGCGTTCCACATGCCTTGTATTTTCTGAATGGCAGGCAAGGCGTCATCTATTTTTTTAGTGATGCCGGTGATATCGTTATTAATGCGGGTTAAATCGAGCACAAGCGTGGCGTCGGCGGCAATTTTAGCCTCAAGGCTGTTCACCAGGTCGCCAAGTGCGTCTATTCTTGCTTTTGCCTTGGTTGCTTTGTCGCCATAAATTCCGGCCACAATCCCTGCGGCAATAGATCCACACGGCCAAATCCAGGCGTAGCTTGCCGATGTGGCAGCTACAATAATATCGTGCTTATATTCGTCTTCCGCGTCGGCAAGGTCAGCCTTATCCTGGGCCAGTTGGGCTTGCATTGTTTTAATAGTTCCACTTGTTCCTGATATCTTGTCGCTATAAGTTTTAAACAATGTGCCAATGGCCGCTTCGTTAACTGATGTATCTAAAGAAAATTTTTGCATGG
Organism: Mucilaginibacter sediminis; assembly: GCF_051903035.1. Classification (NCBI taxonomy): domain Bacteria; kingdom Pseudomonadati; phylum Bacteroidota; class Sphingobacteriia; order Sphingobacteriales; family Sphingobacteriaceae; genus Mucilaginibacter; species Mucilaginibacter sediminis. The sequence goes on along the minus strand of NZ_CP170602.1, from coordinate 2,488,402 downwards.
CCGCTGCAACATTGGTAGCATGGGTTGAAAAAGCCTGGGCTTCATTGATCATTACCTGTAGCGTTTGTTTAAGCTGATTGATTGATACGGTATCAGTTGGGTCGGCCTCGATTTTTAACAGCAATGCTAAAATAGCCCGGTAAAATATCGGCACTTTAACATTGTAAGCGATGAGGTTTGAAGCGCACTTTACGCTGTCGGGTTTGGTAACAGTATCAAAAGTGTCGCAAATGTCATATAGGTTTTTGTAACCCTTTACCAGGGGCTCAAATTGTTCAATGCCTCCGGATGGTACTGCAGGCAGTGTTTTTTGCAGAAGCGCAGTGGTAGTTGGTAATAACATGGCACCGGTAACAAATACCTGTATTGATAACCACTCATTGGTAGATAGCACGAAGGTGGTGCCTTTAGCCAGGTCGCGCGGACTAAGATCGATTGTTGGGTTTGACATAAAATTGAAAGTTAAATTGGGTTTATAGATTATATTAATTTGTGTTGAAGCAAAACGTCGACTGACACCGGTTGCTTAAAAAACAAAACTCAACGTACCAGGCAATGCCCGGGCCTTTTGAATTATTTGTTTATAACCCCGGTATTGCGAGTTATTTGATAATGCAAGGTCAGTTATTTGATAAAAGGAAGGGAGGGACAAAACAGCTTTTATTTGAGGGGCTTTTTAGCTGTAAAAACCGATACAACCAGGTGGAATTTCTGAATATTTAAGGGTGCTAAAAAAAGGATAGCAGCGGCGCTATTTCGCTAACATGGAAATAGTCTCTTTTTTGGGGGGATTTATTAAGATAGTTGAGGACCCCGCTTATGTATGCGATTTTGGGAAGCTGTTTATTTTATAGGATGTTAGGTGTAACCTTTGCAAATGGAACTAATAGCTTTGTTGGCATAGGTAATTGTTCCTCGGCGTTGTATGGCAGGTTAAGCCTTTCCTGAAAAAAATATAGATAGGGCAGGTTAAGTCCGAAAAAGAGTTATGGGTTACAGAGCCAAATGAGGGGCAGTTATGAATATTGAGGCGGAGGTTATTAATTTAAATCTACCCTTGGCTTTTTCAACAAAAGATGCATTAACAGACGCTATTGAAGATATCTTTTCTGTAATATTTCTTCAGAAAGAAAACCTCAAATTGGGGATGTTGAAAAGAAAACTCTGCCTGTTTTATAATTTAAAAAGAGATATTCTGTGTTTGACTAAAGTTTTTCTATTTCCTCAACAGAGAGTTTAGTAAACTTTGAGATTTGAACAAGTGGCAAGCCATCTTTTTTCATTTCACGAGCAATGTCCAAAGCTTTTTTATACTCGCCTTTTTCAATACCTTTTTCCATGCCTTCCTGCCGGGCATAATCAACTACATTCTTATTATCCCATTTATATTTTAAGCTGCTATCGTACATCGTTTTTTCCTCCTTTGTCAGGTTTGTATATTCTGCAATACTGAACAATTTCTCAAATATGGGTTTCCGAAGATAAACGGGAATCTTATCCATTTGGCTAAGGTGCTTTAAAACATAAAGCCATCTATCCAAATCGGTTTCCAGTTCGGTCTCCTCTTTCACAAATTTACTCAATTCTATATACGTATAACCCAGTTTATCGTAAAAAATTTCACCGGTATCCCTGTTGCACAGACAAATATCATGCAGGTAACTGTTTGCCGGGCTATCTTCCAGCGTAAAATCTTCTAACAAAGCTATTAAATATACCTCGGCTATGTTGTAACCCCAGGTGTTTCGTTTGCCTTTTGGCGCCTGGTCGCTTATAAGGCGACTGGTATAAAATAAAGCCCTTTCTTTAAAATATCCTTGTTTCGCCCGTTGCACCTCAATTATAAAACGTTCGCCGTTATCACCAGTACAAAGCAGATCGAATATGGCCGAGCCCTCGTCTTTTAAATCGCCCGGATGTTCGTTTTTATGTAAACTAAGTCTACAATATGCTTACGCCCCCTGAATACTTCATTTAAAAAGGCGGTCAGCAAGTCTTTATTAGGCTCGCTGCCGAATATTTTTTTAAAAGCGAAGTCAACCAAAGGGTCGATATATTTCCCGGTAACAGGTGGGGGATAGTTTGGCATAGTCAAATATAAAAGTTTATTCGTTATCCAACCTTAGCTGTGAAAGTAGCTCGGGCCTGGCAAAAATAGAAGGTATACGTTGGATGACAGCATCGGGGAGCAACTTATCCACATAAATACCTTTTATATTAAAAGTGTGGAAAACTACCTGGTGCCATGTCTCCTAAGCCTTAAATTTAACCCGATTAAGCCCTTTAAATTCGTGTAATTTTAACAACTTTGCCTGATTATTTTTGGCTCATTGGAAACTTATATACAAATAGTACTATTTCTACTTTTTCAGCTCTGTTTTATCGTTCAGCTGTACTACCTGGTAAGCAACCACATTAGTCTTGCCGGTTACAAACCCCGTGAGGAGCTGCCAACGGTGTTAATACCTGTTTCGGTAATCATCGCCGCCCGTAACGAGGCGCAAAACCTACAGGAAAACCTGCCCTCGATACTGGAACAAAACTATCCCGATTTTGAGGTTGTGGTGATAAACGATTGCTCATACGACAGATCGGATGAGGTTTTGGAGGATATGGAGCGCCGGTATCCCAACCTTAAAGTGGTTACCATAACCGAGCATGACCGCTTTAAAACCGGAAAAAAATTCGCACTTACGCTGGGCATAAAGGCGTCAAAAAACGAATACCTGTTGTTTACTGATGCTGATTGTAAACCCGTATCGGCAAATTGGATAACCCGGATGGTAGCCAATTTTGGCGGTGGGGCCCAAATAGTTTTAGGTTATTCGCCGTTTTATCAAACCAGGAGCTTTTTGAATTTGTTTACCCGGTACGAGTCGGTAAAGGCGGCCACAAATTACTTGTCAAGCGCGTTAAACGGCAATGCCTACATGGGGGTTGGGCGTAACCTGGCCTATACCAAAACATTGTTTTTTAGTGCAAAAGGCTTTGCATCGCACATGCACGTTATATCCGGCGATGACGATTTATTTGTGAACCAGCACGCCACGCCTTATAATACTGCTATTGAAGTACACCCGGATACCTTTATGTACACTGCGGCAAAATCAACTTTAGCATCGTGGTACAGGCAAAAAAAAAGGCACGCGGGGGTAGGTAAATTATATAAGGCCAAACACCGTAAAATGCTTATTTTTGATGGCATTAGCGGCTTTTTGTTTTATTCGCTGCTTATACTATGCCTGGTTTGTAAATTCGAACCGTTGTTGGCATTAGGTTTGTTGCTTTTTAGGCTGATTATCCAATTATTAATTTATAATAAGGTGTTCAGGAAGCTGGATAGCAAAGATCTGATTTGGTATTTACCGTTTTTTGATATCATATATTATATGTATTTAATTGGATTTGGATTAGTTGGGCTACTTTTAAAAACCACCCAATGGAAATAAACGCAAATTTTACCGAAAACGCCAAGAATGATTTTCACCTGGTAGTGAAGGCCCGTACGGGCGATCAAAAGGCGTATGCCGACCTGATGCACCGTTATAAGGATTCCATATATTTTATGGTACTTAAAATGGTGAACAATAAAGAGGACGCCATGGACCTTACCGTGGAGACCTTTGCCAAAGCATTTGAAAAGCTGGAAAAATATCAGCCCGACTATGCTTTCAGTACCTGGCTTTTTAGGGTGGCCACCAACAATTGTATTGATTTTATCCGTAAAAAGAAACTCAACACCCAATCTATCCACGGGATGACGGATGAGGATGGCGACGAAAAGCCGCTTCAAATTAAAGCCGACATATTAAACCCGGAAGAAACATCTATAAAAAAGCAGCAAACCCAGGAGCTGAAATTGCTGATAGAAAGCCTGCCGCCGCGCTACCGCAACCTTATTACCCTGCGTTATTTTGATGAGCTATCCTACGAGGAAATAGCTCAACAGCTGGATTTGCCATTAGGTACGGTAAAGGCGCAATTGTTTAGGGCCAGGTACCTGCTTGGCAACATCATCAACCGATTTAACAGGGATGACATCTGATATCGTTTTTAAATATTTTCCCGAACTAACAGCGCAGCAACGTGCCCAGGTTGAGCAGTTGCCCGAATTATATAACACCTGGAACAGCCAGATCAACGTGATATCCCGTAAGGATATTGATTTGTTGTATGAGCGCCATGTTTTACACTCTATGGGTATTGCCAAGATAATGCCTTTTTTGCCCGGCGAAAGTGTACTTGATGTAGGCACAGGAGGCGGTTTCCCAGGCATTCCGCTGGCAATATTATTCCCCCAGACTTCTTTCCATTTGGTTGATTCCATCGGCAAAAAAATAAAAGTTGTGCAGGAAGTTGCCAAAGCATTGGGCCTTACCAATGTGAAGGCTACCCATGCCCGCGCCGAAGAAATTGACGAGAATTTTGACTTTGTAGTATCGCGCGCGGTAACCCAACTAAAAGATTTTTATCCCTGGGTGCGCAGCAAATTCAAAAAGCAATCTGGCAATAAACTGCCTAATGGCATCCTGTATTTAAAAGGCGGCGACCTTGACCAGGAGATCAAAGAATCGGGCCTTAAAGTGCAGCAATATTACCTTAAAGATTATTTTACCGAAGAGTTTTTTGAAACTAAACAGGTAATTTATGTGAAGGGGAAGTTGTAATTCAAAATTCAAAAGTAAAAATTCAAAATTTCAGTTTACGTTGGCTGCCGCGGGGTTTTAACCCTTAGCGCTAATATGGTTTCAGCTTTCAACCGGGCCCGAGGCTGTTTGAGGTCTCTGAAATCGAATAGCGGGGGAAATTAAATTTATCAGGAAGCCGTTTTCAAATAGGAGGAACTGTGAAAATTGAAAATAAAAGTTTAAATAATACTTATCAAGTATCTTACTATTCTTCATACAAAGAATTTGCTAATCAAATTGGGCTCCAGTTTTGGCCTGCTTATGTGATTTTTATCATTTCAATTTTGCTTGGATTGTTAACCAGGTATTCAGATTTAGCACTTTATTTAGGAATGTTCTCCATTTTGATGGTTATTTTTTGTGTTATTGTAACGCGGTTTTATGCAAACGCGATGTTGGAGATTACAGAAATAGCGCTCGTTATAACAAAAAAAGGACAAACCACATATTTTATTTGGTCTGATATTTCAAACATCGTTTTTATTGTGCCTTCGCACGGTGCTTCATATAGAGAAACGGTAATGGCTATTTACAATAACAGTAACGAAATAGACTATATTATTATAGAAAGTTTGTATTTTAAAATGGCAAGCGCTAAAGCAAGAGAAATAGGTTATTTAGTGGAAAAATATTTCAAAGGTTTCGAATTTAAAATTTATCGAAGTGATTTTTATCCCCTTCTTTCACTTAAAAGAAAAGATATCTTTCCAACTATTTACCAAGACAAAAGCAATTAAATTATCGATGTCGAGGCGACGTCGGTAAAAATCAATCTGCATCAGTTTTTGCCTCGATTTTTTCAAGAAAGCGCATAGCAAGCTTATTCGGGATGTTTTCCCGGTTGCTTGGTGGAACATTTCACTTGATTTTGCTCAAATCAAGTGATCGTGGTGTTGGTTATCGGTTCGCGATGCGGCGAAGAATATCAGGCCAATTACAAACAGCGCACCGCCGGCAAATACTGGTAGTTTAAATGTCCAGCTGCCATTGGGCCCGGTAACAATTTCTTTGCTGCCGCTGCTATCAACGGCGTTTGATGTTTTTTTGTAAAAAAAGTTGCTGGTAATAAACAGCGCAATACCCAAAATGGCTACAATAATTCCAAACTTTTTCATGATGATTAAATTTAAATGATATACCCAATCGGTATTTTAGGCACTGTATATCAACTGAGTAGTATATCAAATTTAACAAGTTTAAATGGTAAGTGTATACTTTATTTAATTATTATTTAAGCAGATGCAAAAAGCCGGAATACGCGGGTATTGATGGTATTGTGATGTCAATTGTTTGTTTTGGCATCCTGTAGTCAGAGAAACAGGCATAATGGTTCGAAGTCGGAGACTTCGAACAGCGGGTTTGCTACTCCGTAGGAGTTACCCGTTTGTAGCTATGGCACGCAAAAATTATTTTGCGCCGTAGGTGCTACCTCTGGATATGAAGGTAGCCATCCTTTCAGCGTGTAGGTAGCCTCTGCCGAGGCAAAGGTTAATGGAGAATCTATTGTGCTACAAATGGGTTGCACCTAACGGCGCATAGCGACGGGCATATGATATAGCATGTACCGCAATGAAAGATGTTGGTATTTGTTACCAAAAGGGGAGAAATACTTTACACAGAAAAATGCCGAAGCGGGTTTTACCGTTCAGCAATTTTTGACCCATTGGTTTTTGGGGTAATTAGTTTGTTGCCTGACGGCTAATTGGCCTCCGGCGTAGCCTCAGCAGGGGATACAGCTGGAGCTGGTTTCAGGTAGAGGGTTGCCGATATCAGTTTTAACTTCAATTTAACAGGTTTTGCCCCTGTAACTTTAGAGCTCAGGCTTGCCGATACAGGTTTCAACTTCAACGCTTTAGCAGGTTTTGGTGCTTGCGGCGGTGTGCCGGGTTGAGGCGCTACAGGCAATCCAACCGTATCTTTTGAATAAACAGGAGGTACTGGTGGCGGCGGTGGCATTCTGTTTATATCTCCTGATCCAACTGGCGGTACTGGTGGTGGTGGCGGCATTTTGTTTATATCGCGTGACACAACCGGAGGCGCAGGCGGGGGAGGAGGTGGCGTCCTGTTCACGTCTGCTCCTTCAGCCGGCGGCGGCATGCGCAGGTGTTTAGCCCCGTGTTTTGGTGGTGCAGGTGGTGGCGGCATTCTGTCCATGTCTGGCTGGGCACCGGGTGGCATGGGCGGCGGCGGTGGAAGTTTAGGGTAGATCATCATTTTAGGAAACGAATAACCGTATTTTTCCTTCAGCATGGCCAGCTCTGCTGGTTTTGCCTTACTTTTATAATACTCTTTCTGATCGCCGTTTTTATCGGTAATAATTACCCTGAAATCGGTTTTGTTGTTAATAAGGTAGCCGGTTTCATCATAAGCATAGCCTTTTGATGTAGTGGCCCTTGTTCTCATCTTGCGGTTAGATGTATCGGCTGTGGCTGTTTTAGGCACTGTAAGGGTTGGCTTTGCTGTTTTAGGCGCCAGGTCAATAAATGCATAGTTTTTACTGAACGCCAATGTTGATGCGCAAAGCATCCCCGCACATATGGGTACGGCCACCAGGTATTTTAGCCTTGCTAAATTGCCCGAACGTTTTTGGTTTAACATAATGATCCTCTTTTTTAACAAATTATAATTGAAAAATGAATGCGTGATAGACGAGCCATTGAGCCCGTAAGCATTGTTCACCAGGAACGATGAGTAAGCCAGGGCATCTGCTTCATGAGCTGCGGTTTGCTCATCGGCAATATACTCATGTACGGTTTTAAGGCTTATCTGCAACAGGTAAATGATGGGATTAAACCAATTGATAATTTTAATAACCTCGATAAAAACAATATCAAACGAGTGCTTTTGGCGAATGTGTACCAGCTCGTGCCGGATAATAACATCGCTGGCGCTTGTTTTTGTGCCTATAAAGAGGTAGTTAAAAAATGAAAAGGCTGTATCTGCATCTTCAATATCTATAAGCTTGTACTTATTATCAATAAGCCTTTTACCTGACGTGGTTAGGTTTACCAGTTTAAACAGTTTGATAACCAGTAGTAAAGCTAATACCGATATGCCAATAATATAAACAGCCCATAAAGCATTATCCCAGGTGATTTGATGAACAGCGGTGGGCTGCACCGTCACGGAGCCGTCAGCTGTTACAGCGGTATAACTTATCGCGGCAATTTCCGGGACATTTTTTGCTGGTTTTAACACTCCTACCTGGATAACAGGCAGTACAAACGATAGCACACAACTCAGCAACAAGTATACTCGGTTAAGGTTATAATGCGTTTCGCGATTTAAAAACAAGCAGTAGCCGGCATAAAATACAGCCAGGTATATATTTGCCTCCAGGAGATAATGCAGCCAGTTCATTGGGTTTTTATTTAATTTGTGAAGGATAAGCAACTATCACAACTTCATTTAAACTAACCGCAGTTGAAAAGCCGGCGGATTGTTTGGCAGGCTTATCAGCGGTATTCGCTTCTGGTAAATGGGAAACCACCACCTGATTGCTGCCTTTATAATCAACCACCTGAAATAACGTAGGGATTGAATAATGCCCGTCTTTTAAATCAAGTGTGCCGTCATAGGCTTTAATGGCACGTAAAAGCTCCCCGTCCATCACCGGTTCTACACCCCGTACAATTTGCGGATCGTTAATTTTTCCATCAACCACATCAAAGGCTGCAATTACCCTGCCGCCGATTTTCTTATCGCGGTCGATAGCGGGATATCGGACGTTCCTGGCTACATATTTGTTAAAAACATCGGTTGTTGCGCGGATCGGTGTATCGGCCTGCATGCTAACCGGCGGCGCAGGCGGCGGTGGCGGCGGAAGCTTGGTAGTGTGGTTAATTTCAACCTGGACGGCAGGGACGTTTGTCGCTTTTTTATTGGTCTTATAGGGCGGCATAAAGGGGTATTTGCTGGCTCCAAAAACCATCAGGCTAAAGTCGTAATCCGGCGCTTTTAGTTCGGTGGCATCAGGTGTTTTTATGAATTTGTAATAGTCGGTACAAAAATAAACTATCATTTTATGCCTGCCCACAGTTTCGTTAACTGTGCCCGGATATGTTTTTAGTGCTTGCAAAACTTGCTGATTAAATGCTGTGCCTGCATTTTTGGTAATGCTGATATTTGCAATTTTGCCTTGGGCTCTAACATCAAAGCTAAGAGCTACAAGGCCGGCCTTGTTTGTTTTTAACTCGCTTTTTGGATAGGTAATGGTTTTATTTAGATAATTGAAAAGGTCGACGTAGGTATCTTTAACGAAGATGGGTGGCGGCGGAGGCTGCAGGTGCGTGTCGTTTTGTTGCGATTTTACCTTGGGTATACTATCTGTCAGGGTGGGCAACGCTGGTTGACGGTGCACAGGCGCAAGGTCAATCAGTGCGTAATCTTTACTGAACGCCAATGTTGATGCACAAAGCATCCCGGCACAAATAGGTACAGCCACCAGGTATTTTAGCCTGGCTAAGTTCCCCGAACGTTTCTGGTTTAACATAATGATTCTCTTTTTAAGTAGATTATAATTGAAAAATGAATGTGTGATTGATGAGCCGCCAATGCCGTAAGCATTATCAACCAGGAACGACGAGTAGGTGATGGCATCGGTTTCATGTACTGCGGTTTGCTCGTCGGCAATATATTCGTGAACGGTTTTAAGGCTTATTTGTACAAAATAGATGATGGGGTTAAACCAGTTAACAATCCTCAGGATCTCGATAAAAATAATATCTGCCGAGTGTTTTTGTTTGATATGTACCAGCTCATGCCGGATGATGGTATCGCTGCCGTTTATTTTTGTGCCGATAAACAGGTAATTGAAAAATGAAAACGCAGTGTTTGAACTTTCGATACCTATTAACTTGTATTTATCATTCAGTATAGTGTTACCCCTGGTAGTCATTTTAATGAGCTTACCAATTTTAATAAGCAGTAGTAAGGCCATTACCGCCATACCTGTTATATATAAGTATAAAATAGCATCCTGCACGGTAAAGTGACTTACCGGCGGCTGGTAGTTTACCAGCGCAGGTGTTGTGTTATTGTGACTGTTAGTGGCAATGGTTACATAAGTTTGTTGAGCACTTTCGGCAGCGGGTTTCAGTGCGCTTACCTGTACCAATGGTAAAATAAATGCCACTGTACAGCTTAGCAATAGGTACACCCGGTTAAGGGTATAATGTGTTTCTTTATTTAAAAACAGGCAATAAAAGGCGTAAAAAACGGCCAGGTATATGTTTGCTTCCAGTAGGTAGTGTAGCCAGTTCATGATTGTTTTTTGTTTTTAAGGTTATCAATCAGTGAGGTTAATTCGTCCAGTTCTTTTACGCTGATCTTCTTTTCGTCTACAATAAACGATACCAGGCTTTGGTACGAATTGCTGAAATAGTTTTTCATCATCTTATCAAACGTGAACTTTTTATACTGATCATCGCTGATAAGCGGGAAGTAAACGTGCGAGTTGCCATAAGCTTTATGGTCGATAAAACCTTTGCCTTCCAGTACACGCACCACGGTTGATACGGTATTGTAGGCTGGCTTAGGATCGGGCATTTGCTCAATGATATCTTTTACAATAGCTTCCTTTAATTGCCACAGAATCTGCATAATCTGTTCCTCGGCTTTGGTTAGTTCTTTAACATTCATAGTAAACTATTTTTATAGTTAGATAAAGGTAAAACTATTTTTATAGTTTGCAAACTATTTTTATAGTTTTTTGAAAATAGATTTCAGATGTGCAAATTTCAGATGTGCAGATGAGGGGGAGTGGACGTGCAGATATGCAGATTTCAGATGTGCAGATGAAGAGTAGAGCTACAAATTAGAGGATAGTGTAGGCAGAAATTGTAGCGGCACAGGCTCTTTTCATCTGCACATCTGAAATTTGCACATTTGAAATTAATTAATTTGCTAATATTTTTAGGATTTGTATATTCGTGGTACTGATAGTGGCGTTTAATCTGCACATCTGAAATCTGAAATCTGCACATCAATGATCTACAATACCGCTTTATCATTTGTTAAAAACTTAGGCCCTGTTGCGGCCAAATCATTGATGGCTTATTTAGGCAGCGCCGAGCAGGTTTTTAAAACATCGCCCTTAAAAATGGCTTCTATACCCGGCATTGGCGAGAAACGGGCAAGCCAATGGGATTTTAATGAAGCGTTGCGCCTGGCCGAAAAGGAATTGGAATTTGCCGCTAAACATGGCATCGAATTGATATTTTATACCGACGCCCGATATCCAAAACGTTTAAAAAATTGTGGCGATTCGCCTATACTATTATATAGTAAGGGTAAAATGGAACTGAACATGCCCAAAGTGATCAGTATAGTTGGCACCCGCAACGCTACTGATTACGGCAAGCAATTATGCAGGCAACTGATAGAGGAGTTACAGCAATATAATGTATTAATAGCGAGTGGTCTTGCCCTGGGCATTGATGTTGCTGCCCATAAAGAATGCCTGCGGTTGAATGTGCCCACGGTAGGGGTATTAGGGCATGGCCTCGACAGGATGTACCCCAGCCAAAACCGGGCGACTGCCGAAAAAATGCTGGAAAACGGTGGCTTGCTTACCGAATACCCATCGGGCACTATCCCCGACAGGGAAAACTTCCCCCAACGAAACCGGATTGTTGCCGGCATGGCCGATGCCACGGTTGTGATAGAAGCAGGCCTTAAGGGCGGCGCACTCATAACCGCCGAAATTGCCAACTCCTATAACCGGGATGTGTTCGCATTCCCCGGCAGGCTGGATGATGTGTATTCGGAAGGGTGTAACTTTCTGATCCGCAACAATAAAGCAGCACTGCTTACCTGCATGGCCGACCTGGCCTTTAGCCTTGGCTGGGAAAAAGACGAAAACCTGAAACCCACCGAACAGTTTATGCTGCCGCTGGATTTAACCAAAGACGAGAGCCTGATATTTGATATTTTACAACAACATAAAGCCCCGTTGGCTATTGACGAACTTACCATAAAGGCCAACATGCCCATGAGCTCGCTGGCCATGAACCTGCTCAACATGGAAATGCAGGGCTATATCCGTAGTTTGCCGGGGAAAACTTATCGGGTGAATTGATGGGGTACGTGTTGCCGGTTGCGGGGTTCGGGTGAGAATTTTGAGGTTTGGGTATTGGTCATGAATGTTTTTGTGGATATTTTTGGTATAAAGAAAATCAGTCGCTTTATATAAGATATGAACAAGATCGATATACACAATGAGCGTATTGCAAAAATGACTTTTGCCTCGGTTTACCCTTTGTACCTGGTAAAAGTGGAGAAGAAAGGTAGAACAAAGGAAGAATTACATCAGGTTATCGCATGGCTAACTGGCTTTAATGACGAGAAACTAAAAGACCTGATTGAACAAAAAGCAACTTTTGAAACCTTTTTTCAGGTGGCTTCGCTAAATCCCAATGCACACCTTATTACGGGAGTAATCTGTGGGTATCGGGTAGAGGAAATCGAGAATCCTTTGACACAGCAGGTTAGATACTTAGATAAGTTGGTAGATGAGCTGGCGAAGGGACGGAAGATGGAGAAGATATTACGGAACCCTTGAGGCATCGGGAAATTTACATCCCCCCAACGCAAAGCCGGTTATAGTGCAAACCCTAATCGGCTTATAAATCCTCTGTTATATAAATATGCATTGCCGGTTGTTATTGATAAAGACTTATAGCATCCTCCTTATTAAGATCAATAATCCACTTTTCAATGTAGGCAAGCAGGTCATCTTTATCAGGGCTCGAATTGTTTTCTCCACGTGAGCCAAAAACAATTAATCCCAAAGCAATGCAATACCTGATGTCGAGCTGCAATATTAAACCTATGGTAAAGCCGGCAATAAAATTGTCTCTTGCATCCCTGGCAATCTCAATGTTATAATCCACTACCTTTCGCGTTAATACGAATTGCTGATCTTCGGAATATACCAGGGCGTCATTTACAGAATAAATTAATAACTGGTCCACCGTCATCGTCTTAAATATGGAAAAGTATTTCCTTTTTAAATCGCTTAGTGCAAAAGCGTTTAATGTATTGTCCGGACGTTCGCCATTCAGCACCATCCATAATTTAACAGCCTCACTTTCGTCCAGGCAAAATGTCACCCGGCCATGTTTTGAAAATTCACTTATAATGTCGAGGATCTCATCCACCTGGAAGAATAACCTTTTGGCAGGATCTCCAAGATAAAAAATAAACTCTAAATCGTTTTTCTGTAAAGGCCGAATAACATCCGAAAGCAAACCGTTCCATAAATCCGATGAGTTTGCCACATTTGCCCAGTCGTCAAACGCGATCGTCCGACAAGCCCGAAACAGGTCAGAAAGATCAGCAATTAGTTTTTCGCTTTTAATTTCAGACCATCTGTTGCTTCTGTTTCCACCCTCCCCAACATCAAAGGCACACCTGGAAAGTGCATCTTCAGCGTACGGAGAACTTAAAGTTAGACTACGGACACCTAAATTGGTTAAAAATTCGGGCAGTTTGGCCTCTTTAATTCCAAAGGCCTTTTTAAGGGTTCCCGGCCCGGGTGTGCTGCCATCATATGTACGGCTCAGGTAAATATTTTGAGAATCATTAAAGTTCCTGATAGATTCGACCAGGTCTGTTAATATAGGAAGCACGTTTTTGATTTCGATATTATAAACTTGCATGGCTCAATTTTTTAATAATAATAATGGGGCTGAATATCTGCCTGGGCTGTTACAATAAGTTCCAGCTGCTTCTGGCAGCAACGCCTTTTTCGCTATAGAATAATGGCATATCTTTCATGCGGATAGCATCGTCTAAAAACTCGCCGCCTTCGTTCATACTGTACGGCGGCTCGTTAATAGCTATGGTGTGTTTATCTGATTGATCTTTCAGATTTTCACCGGCGGGATATAAAATGAAGGGATTCATGATGTTTACATTGTTAATGAATAATTTGTTTTTCTTTCAGCAACAGCTGACCCGATCACCCGGACCAGCTGGACAATTTATTGTCAAAAAAATCGGTGAGAGTTCGATCTGCTACCTGCTGACTTGCCGTGTTGTTGACCGGTTTTCGTAAGGATAATACGCCGGCGTAGGGATATCCTGGTGCACGAACTGGTGGAAAGTGCATTCCCGTTACAACCGCCCCGGCAAGCTGCCACCCGTCATCTTCGTTTCAACAGGTGACAGATCGCTACCATCAGGCCTTTTGCAGTTGGTAGCTCCACCATTTTTCAAAGTTAATGGCTCCCAGCTCCGCCTGCCCGGCCGGTACCAATGCTGCATGGGTAATTTCTCCGCCGAAGTACGATGGTTTGCCGTCGGATAACACCTGGCGGGGATCGTTTGTATACTGCAGATACCGGGCCACTATTTCATACAAGGCAAAGCGTTCGGGACCGGCTATTTCCGTTTCGCCATTAATAGGGGCCGCCAGGGCGTATTTAGCTACAAAGGAGGCTACATCTTCTGCAGCGATAGGCTGGAACAGAACATCGGAAAGATGTACTTCACTTCCATTAGTAGCCTGGTTGGCGATACCTGCCAGGAACTCTAAAAATTGGGTGCTCCGGATAATAGTGTAAGGCACTCCCGATTGCTTGATAAGGTCTTCCTGAGCTTTTTTGGCCCGCATGTAACCAATGTTCTGCATGATGTCGACCCCAACAATGGAAAGCGCCACGTGATGTTTTACACCGGCATTGATTTCTGCAGCCAGTAAATTGCGGCCGGCCGTCTGGAAGAATTCCAGGACAGCTTTGTCTTCAAAAGACGGAGAATTTGCCAGGTCTACAACCACATCGGTATTGTTCATGGCCTCGGCCAGCCCTGCTCCCGTGATGGTGTTGATACCTGTGTCTGGCGAGGCAGCTATAACCTGGTGCCCCTGCTGGCGAAGTTTTGAAACTACTTTGCTTCCGATGAGGCCTGTGCCTCCAATGACTACGATTTTCATAATGTTGATTTTTTAATGATTTGTTATACAAAAGACAAAGCCAATGCCAAATAATTCAAATCATTGATAGTCAACAATATACATTATTTTAGATGTCGTATTTTTCACTATATTCAGTGAAATTACGATCTTTCTCACTATATAAAGGGAAGGAATTCGGGAATTTTAAGAAGGTGTCAGGCAAAATAATCGCTCTTGCTGATGCCTAATTTTTTCATTTTGGAGTGTAAAGTATTGCCGGGAATTTTCAAAATTTCGGCGGCGCCGCCTGCACCTGAAATTTTGCCGGAACACCGTTTCAATGCTTCAATAATATAACTACGTTCAACTTCCTCCAGTGAGCGGTTTAAGAGATCAGCCTCGTCTTGCTTTTCTGAATTCATATTCCTGGGTATATATACATCTTGCAATATACCGTCGGTTGTTAATAATATACTGCGTTCCAGTAAATGTTCCAATTCGCGTACATTGCCCGGCCAGGTGTAGCTGCGTAACTGCTGTATTACTTTTGGTGCAATTTTCCTGATCCTGCGGCCGGTATTTCTGCTGTGTTTCTTTACAAAAAAATGGGTAAGGGCTTCAATATCCTCCAATCTGTCACGAAGAGGGGGGAGGCTGATGGGAAATACATTTAGCCGAAAATACAGATCTGGGCGAAAACGGCCGGCCTTTACCTCTTCTTCCAGGTTGCGGTTAGTTGCGGCAATCAGCCTTACATCTATCTTTATTGTTTGCTTACCTCCAATTCGTTCCAGTTCACGTTCTTGTATTACACGCAGCAATTTAGCCTGTGCTTCAAGCGGCAGTTCGCCAATTTCATCAAGGAACAGCGTACTGTTATTGGCCAGCTCAAATTTACCTATGCGCCGGTCAATGGCCCCGGTAAAGGCGCCCTTTTCATGACCAAACAATTCGCTCTCAATAAGATTTGCCGGCAACGCGGCGCAATTGACCTTTACCATCAGCTTATCGCGGCGCGGCGATGCGTTGTGAATGGCTCTTCCAATCAACTCCTTTCCTGTTCCTGTTTCGCCTGATACCATCACAGTAGTATTGGAATCGGCCACCAATGACATCAGGCGATATACTTTTTGCATCTGGTCGCCATTGCCAATTATTTCCGAGAAGTTGTAAATGGTTTTGATCTGTTCTTTCAGATAATCATTTTCTACTTCCAGCTGTTTTTTGTAGGCCAGCAATTTTTCATTAGCCTGTATATTGGCAACAGCAACAGCTATTTGGGCACATATCCCTTTCAGCAGCAACTGGCTCAGCCGGTTTGCCAGCAGCCAGATGGTGCCTATGCTTTTGTCGCCCACACGTAATGGCAGGGCGTACATATTTCTCAAGCCGGTTGTTTGCCATAGCTTCGCGTATGTATTACCGGTTTTTAATTCTTCTTCTACATTAAACACCAATCCATCCTTACTTGCAAGCACCTGCGCCGTGTAGGTTTCTTCAATGGTGACCCGGTTGGCCAGGCTTTTACCGTAATAGGTTTGGGCTTTGTCAAACAATTTACCGTCAAACATAAATGGGCTCAGGTGAAAGCCGTCATCATCTATCACCCGCAGCATGGCGAGTTTTGTTTGCATTGTTTTATCCAACACCCTGAAAATGGCATTTTGCAAATCCAGCTTCGTTCTCGACTGTGTAATATCGTTGCTGAAATTCAGCAAAAAGGCCTGCTCTTCCTGTTTTTTATTGATTTGCTCATGCGCCAGAATATTAGCCATAGCGATGGATATTTGTGCGCAAATACCTTGCAACAGCTGCACATTGATCTCCCCGATGTCGAGGAACAAAATTCCAAGGTTGGTTTCCCCGTTGCGCAACCGGATACCTACAATGTCTTTAAACCCCATCTGCTTCCAATATTGTAAATAAGGTGAGGTGATGCCGCGTTGTATTTCCCTGTCTATGTTAAATAGCAAAGGGATTGAGTTATTTAATACACGATTTTGAAGTCCGTCATTGATGAGGTACCGGGCTTGCTCAAGCGCACTCACTATTTTGGGATCTTGTGCCTTTTGAAGATCGTACACATAAGGGCTCATGGTCGTCTGATCTTCATTGACCCGGCGAATGACAAAGCCTCCCGGTGGATTTAACTTGCCTAATGCCGTGCGGACGGCGCGGGCAAGCTCTTCCTTCGTCCTTACGGTTACGATATCGCTGCTAAAGTCAAGAAGGAATGATTTTTCTTTTTCCTTATCAAGCAGCTCCTCATTTTTGATAATATTAGATACGGCGCTCGACAACTGGGGTATAATGCCTTTAATAATGCTCCTGAATTCGCTGCTAAAACTGCCGGGTTTATCTGAATAAATATGAATAAAGCCCATGGGCTTTCCCTCATTCATAAGCCGCGTCATTAAAATTTCTCTTACGCCTTCTTCGTAATTAACGCGGAGAAAAGCGGGGCTTTGCGGCTTGTCCAATATATCTTCCAGTAGAAAAGATACAGGTTCTTCTGCCTCCAATACCGTCTGGATAAAGGGCTCGTTCAAGGAAAAATGAGACTTAACCATTTCCTGGTATCTTGGATGCGACCGGATGGGAGAGCCTTCATTGTCAAGCAGGAAAGGGACGTATGTTTCGTCCTTATAGTCAATAAGGGTAACAATCGTATGAGTAAAGTAAAATAACCCTTTGATCCTTTTTTTAAAAAGTACAATAAGATCATTCTTGTCCCGAACCCGGGTAATATCGTTCCCCAGTTCCAGCAAGATACTTCTTTCCTGCTCAAGGCCGGCCATTGAGGGGGCCGGCAAATTTGATTCGGAAAGTTTTGTCTTTTTCATGATGGCAATTTATGGAAATTACAGGCAGATGTTTCCGCGTGGTTGCTGTTCTTCAAATATGCATACAGCTTATCATTAAACCAAAGCGCTCCACATTTTAATGTGAAACGTCGGTGTGCGTTCTCCCAGAAATTCAGCAATCCTTCCCCCGAACATGCACTCGGATCACCCCTTCGGCGAATCAAAAAAAGTTAAGTGGCCATCTTCGCCGCTGATGGATTCCCAGGTGTCGTTATCAAAAGTGATGAGGGCTACGGCGCAGGTTGGCAAATCGCGGTACTGGCCGGTAAGGTAATATAATACCTGGCTGATGCCGGGGTTATGGCCTACAATACCAATGAAATCATATTCGTTTGGCAGTCCGTTAATCACTTTTACCCAGGTGTATTCGTTGGCTTCGTAAATTCTTTTATCGGTGCCGGCATTGGGTAGCTGCAGTTGCGCGGTAAAAATATCGGCTGTGGTTTGCGTACGCAGCGCCGGGCTGGTTACTATTATTTGCGGTATGATGGATTGCCCTTTCAGTATCGACGCCATGAGCACGGCGTCCTCCTTGCCCACCTGCTTTAATGGTCGGTCAAAATCAGCGTAGCCACTTTCATGTGTGGCTTTGGCATGGCGGATGAGCAGCAATTTTTTCATAACAAAACGGATTTTCCGGGTATTTTAAGTTTGGTTTATTAAGTATTAACGTTGCTTTTTGTTTGTTGTTTTGCAGTAGAAATGTTAAAAAACAAAGCCTACGGAAGCACCGAAAACATGGTTTTTGAACGTGTTACCAGCCTGATCTGGCGCTATGTTTGACAGGCCCAGATCGTAATTCAGATTGAAGAGCAGCCCGCCTTTAAGTTTGATGCCCGCGATGGCACCTGCACCATATTCGTCCGATCTGATATCGCCGTTATCGCCAAACGTGATTTTATCGCTGCTGGCAATGACGGTATGTGTACCATTATTATTGTTGTCGGCCGATAGTTTTTTTCGGCCATAAACACCCATGCCCACAAATGGGCCGGCCCCGACATAAAATTCACCCACCACGAAAGGCACATGATAAACTAAATTAACCGGAACCTGTACATAATATAAATTGTACTTTGTACTAACCTGGCTTACAGATCCATTTGGAAGCGTCCCGGTAAAGCCATTAAACGTACCGCCTTTGCCGGTAAAATTAACAGCCGGCTGCAATGAAAAATGCCCAAGTTTAACATCAACAAAAACGCCGAAGTTAAAAGATGTTATAGAGCCGCTGTTGGCTATTGTGTTGGTGCCGGCAACTACATTGGCCTGCGTGCCCGATGCCTGCATGGTTGAAAAATTTACACCGCCCTTAATGCCAATAGATGGCAGTTGCGCGAAGGCGGCTAATGACGAGCAGGATAAAAGCAGGAAATATAAAAGTATTTTCATTGGGACATCCTTAGGTTGCCGGTAAGCAAATGTAAATAATTTGGTGATTTGACGTTACGTCTTATTTACAAATCCGACGATATCATCCTCAGGCATATTATTCATGCATTTAAAATGCCCCAGCGGGCATTTCTCCAACCCGAATTTTGAGCATGGGCGGCAATCCAGGTCGATGCCGGCAACCAGTACATCTTTAACCATATAGGGCTGTACGCCAAGCAGCTCGGGTACGGTGCCGCCCCAAACAGATACAATGGGTTTGTTAAAAGCTTCGGCAATGTGGGTAAGGCCGGTGTCAAAACCTATGATACTTTCGGCTTTGGATACCAGGTAAACCGATTCGTCTAGAGTGGTTACCCCGCAGGCATTATAGATATGAGTACCGATGGCAGCGGCGACGATATCGCCGTTAGCTTTAACATCATTACCGCCCAATAGCACAACAGGCAATTTAAGCTGACTGCAAATACTGATGATTTTTTCATTCGGCATCCGTTTGGTGAAATGCGTGGCGCCTATGACAAAGGCGATATAGCCGTTTTGATGCGACGGGGGAAGTAGTTTACTTAGCTGGTGCTCGGCTTTAACGTAGTAATCAATGGGCTGGCCATCGTTGGTAACGCCCAATGGTTTTGCGGCTTCCAGGTACCTGTCAACCAGGTGGGTAGGGGCGATAAGCTTTAGTTTAAATTTTAAGCTGAGCCATTTCCTTATGGGTTGCTTTTTGTAGGTTGTGGCTTTTATGCCCGTGCGCAGTTTAATAATTGCGGTGCGCAGGTTGTTATGTAAATCGACAATATGATCGTATTTTTCGGCCTTAATGTCGTTAATAGTATCTGAAAGAGAAGGCTTTAACAGCAGTAGTTTATCAACATAGGGATTGTTGTCATAAATATACTTAAACGCCGGTTTGGTTAAAAAATGTACTTCGGCATCAGGAACCTGCTTTTTAATACAACGTACAATGGGGGTTGTATATATAATATCACCCATCGAACTAAAGCGGATTACCAGTATCTTCATGATGTTGCTGCCGTATCAGGAAATTTGGTTCCTGATTTTGTTGATTATCGACGTTGAGGAATAGCCTTCTACAAAATTAATGGTTTTAACCTCGCCGCCATTGGCAATCACTTCTTTTGATCCAACTATATTTTCTACCGAATAATCGGCGCCTTTCACCAAATAGTCGGGTAGTAGGGTACTGATTAAATTTAGCGGTGTATCTTCCTCAAACACAACTATGCCATCTACAAAAAACAATGCCGCTAATATTGCTGCGCGGCTATTTTGGTCGTTAACCGGCCTGCTTTCGCCCTTGATGCGTCTCACAGAGCTATCGGCATTAAGCCCGATGATCAGTTTATCGCCCAGTTCGGCAGCTTTGGCCAGGTAGGTAATGTGGCCAATATGCAGTAAATCGAACACGCCATTGGTAAATACCACTTTTTTTCCTTCGCTTTGCCAGCTTTGTACCAGGGTCTTAAGCGATGCCAAATCGTTAATTTTTCCGGTAAGTGTTTTTTCAAGGTCGATTCTCATTATCTTGTTTTTGGGTAGAGGGTATGTTGTGTCTTTATATTTTTTAATCAAACATGTTATCAACCGCCTGGCACATGATATGGCCTATCAGGATATGCATTTCCTGGATGCGGGCCGTGGTATTTGATGGTACAACAATGTTTAAATCGCAATTGCCATTCATTTTACCGCCATCCCTGCCCGATAACCCTAAAGTTTTGCAGCCATATTGCGCAGCAGTTTCAAAGGCATTTAAAATTCCCTGGCTATTGCCGCTGGTAGATATGCCAATAAACAGGTCGCCTGGTTTGGCATATGCCTCAACCTGGCGTGCAAATACCCTATCGTAATGGTAATCATTGGCAATAGCCGTTATAGCCGAAGTGTCGACGGTTAAAGCAATCCCAGGAAAAGCTTTTCGTTCCTTTACAAACCGGCCGGTTAATTCGGCCGCAAGGTGCTGTGCGTCTGCCGCACTGCCTCCATTACCGGCAAATAATACCTTGTTGCCATTTTTTAAAGTAGTGGTCATCATTTCACAGGCTGTTTCAATATCACCCTGCAGGGTGTCAATTACCCGTTGTATCGTATTTTGATGATCTATAAGCTCTTTTAAAACCATTTTATAGTTTTGGGTTTTGTGTTGTCAGTTTGGAATTTTTTTTTTGAACTCGTTTTACCTTCTTCAAAAAAAGTTTTCTGCTTTAAGCCTTCGCCTTTTAGCTCATTCCCATATCTTCAATAATTTCGTCGATAGTTGTTGTGGCGCTGCCTACGTGGCGTATCACTATTGCTGCCGCGTGGTTTGCTAACTCACATGCTTCTTCAACAGATAATCCGGAGGCGATAAAATAGGTCATGGTTGCCAAAACCGTATCACCGGCACCGGTTACGTCAAACACTTCGGTGGCTTTTACAGGCAAGGCTGTGTACTCCGTTTCGCTTAATATCACCATCCCTTCTTCCGATAGAGTAACCACGATGTATTCAGAGCCCGTTTGTCCAAAAATAACTTTCGATGCCTCCTGCAGGCTTTCAATCGAATTTATCTTTTCTACTTTAGCTGCTTCGGCCAGTTCCTTACGGTTTGGTTTGATAATAAATGCACCTTTATACTTTTCGTAATTGAGTCCCTTCGGGTCAATTACCACTTTTTTACCCTGCTTGGTAGCCTCGATGATAACTCTTTGGGTTAACGATGGCGAAAAAAGGCCTTTGTTGTAATCAGACAATATTACCATATCGGCCTGTTCAATATATTTGCCTAATTTGCCAATCAATTCATCTTCAATAGCTGGAGAAACGGTATCTGTTACCTCCCTATCCACCCGCACCAGTTGGTGACTGCCTGCCAATACCCTGGTTTTAACCGTAGTGGGGCGGCTGCTATCCTTAATAATGCTAAGTGTTTGTACCCCTTCGTTAGCCAGGATATCAAATACCTGTATTGCTGCAGCATCATCACCAATTACGCCGGCTACAGAAACGCCGGCGCCAAGGGATACCAGGTTTTGCACTACGTTACCGGCACCGCCAAGGGTGTAGGTTTCTTTTTTTACGTTCACAATGGGCACCGGAGCCTCTGGCGAAAGCCTTGTGGCTCCGCCTATTATATAATGGTCAACCATCAAATCTCCTATAACGAGTATTTTCGGTTTTGCACCTGATGACTGTATAGCGTGTACTTTATCCTTTAAATTCATTTGTTCATTAGTTCATTTCGCTGCGCTGTCATTGGTCATTCGCTTCGCTTGTCATTGGTCATTCGCTTCGCTTGTCATTGGTCATTCGCTTCGCTGTCATTGGTCAATTGGCTTTTGCGTTTTGCCTTTCACCTTTTACCTTTCGCCTCTCTTCTTATCAAAGGCTTTTGTAATCTCTGGTAACGATAACGCATTTAGGCACATTTCCTTATATAAGCCGCCTTTTCGTGCTGCCAAAATACCGTAATGCATATCCAGGTGGCCTTCCAGGCGGTGGGCATCCGGATTGATGGATAGCATAACACCTTTTTCAAGGGCGTATTGGTGCCAGCGCCAATCGAGGTCGAGCCTTAGCGGGTTGGCGTTTATTTCAATTACCACATTGTTGGCGGCACAGGCGTCAATTACCTTTTTATAATCAATAGGGTAGCCCTTGCGGCTTAATAGCAACCTGCCGGTAGGGTGGCCCAATATGGTGGTGTATGGATTTTCAATGGCTGTTATCAGCCTCGATGTAGCCTTGGCCTCATCCATTTTTAATATAGAGTGCACCGATGCTACGATAAAATCGAATTTTTTCAATATCTCATCCGGGTAATCCAATGAGCCATCGTACAAAATATCCGATTCGATACCTTTAAATATATGAAAGCCATCCAGCTTTTTGTTCAGGTGGTCAATTTCTTCCTGTTGTTGCAGTACGCGTTCAATGGTCAGGCCTTTGGCATAAAAGGCGCTTTTACTGTGGTCGCACATACCCAGGTATTCCAGTTTCAGGGTATCCCGGCAGTATAAGGCCATTTCTTCAACCGTGTTTACACCATCGCTCCAGGTACTGTGATTATGCAGGCTGCCTTTTAAATCGTGCCAGTTTATAAGTACCGGCAGCGTGTTTGTTTCGGCCTTTTCAATAAACATGGTGCCTTCGCGTAGTTCGGGCTGCATCCAGGCCAGGCCGGCTTTGGTGTATATGAGTTCTTCAGTCTCGGGCTGTTGAAGCGGGGTATTAATGCGGTCTAAAACGGCCTGTACATGATCGTCGGTACCGGTATTTTTAAATAGCTCTAAATAGTAATCACCTTTTTCTACACAAACAATATCAACCAGCAAGCCGTTCTTCAACTCGCCCGAAATATGATTTTCATTCTCAGCTATATTTTGCAATATGTCCGATGCTAAAAAAGCATCGTAGGCAATCTTTTGGTCAATACTGCCAATCACAATCACAATTTCGGTAATGATTTCATTTAGCCTCCTGAATTCACCGGCGAAATGCTTTAAGGCACCCGGGAAAACAGCTTTTACCATGTCCATCAGCTCGTTAGCTTCTTTTTCAACCTGGGCAAACAGGAACTTGCCGTTACTGGCCATCCTGAATTCAATAGCCTTACGGATCTCTTCCTGTGTTTTCAGCCCGAAGCCTTTGGCCTCAATCAGGCGGTTTTCGTTACAGGCGTAAAAAAGTTCCCCCGTGTTTTCAATCCCCAGCTCCTTCCATATAATAGCAACTTTTTTGGGGCCGATGCCTTTAATGTGCATCATCTCTACCACGCCCTCTGGGGTTTGGGCAAGCATTTCTTCCATTTCGGCCATAGTACCGGTTTCAAAAAGCTCGATGATTTTGCCGGCTATGCTTTTGCCAATGCCGTCAACCTTTTCCAGTTCGGCCAGTGTTTTACCGGCAATAGGGAAGGGGAGCTTATCAACCTTAAAAGCAGCATTAGCTATCGACTTAATTTTAAAAGGGTTAACCTCATGTAACTCCATGAGTTGCGATAGTAATCGAAGTTTGCGGGCTATGGGTTTGTTTTCCATAATTAAATTGAGCGGTAAAAATACAAAAAGCCATTGTAAAGACAGTGTTGCGGGATGGTTTGTTTTGGGCATTGAATTTATAAATAAACCAATACCTGTTTTTCGGGCGGATACGGACCTATTTAAAATAAATTTGCCTTGGAGCGATGGTTCATGAAGTATGGAAAACTTTGTAAGTTTGGGTTGCAATGAATTTGAACTAACGCCAGTCCCTCATTGCGCGATGGGACACGACATTATTAATAGTCAGATAATTTCAGATACCATGCCCGATTACAATCAAATCCTTTACGCCACCGAAGTACATTCTGTTGAAGGAATTAAGCAATATTTCAGTGACAGAGGAAATCCAAACGAAGTTAATGGCGGCGTGCCACTTTTTACCACGATGGTAGAGATGTATTACCGCAGCCCCCAATTTAAAGATTGTATCCGGGCATTTATTGATGCCGGTTTGGAGTTTGAAGATCAGGCGCTTTTGGCCGTACTGGCGCATGATGCCGAAAAGTTAGAATCGTGTATTATTGACGATCCACAAATAACTGTTAAAACATATGCAATACACAAAAATACCTATACACCGCTTACCGGCGCAACTTTAATGCATTACTGCGCCGAATATAATAGCCTTGCCTGCGCCCAGGTACTGTTGCAGCACGGGGCTGACTTAAACGCCAGTGCAGCCGTTGACGAATATGGTTTTGGCGGCCATACACCAATATTCCATACTGTAAACCAAAACGGCAATAGCTCAATTGATATGCTCCACTTCCTGCTGCAAAATGGTGCCGATTTATCAATCACGGTTAAAGGACTTATTTGGGGGAAAGGGTATGAGTGGGAAACGCTGATGCCCGCCGTTAACCCGTTAAGTTACGCTATGATGGGCTTGCTGCCACAGGTTCACCGTAAAGAGGTTACGGTAATGGAAACAGTAAGTTTGTTATTGAAACATGCTTACGGGATTGATTACTTGCCAAATAATGTACCGAATGTTTATTTAAAAAGGGGATAGGCTTAAAGTATATGGTACACATTGTTGGATTTGGTAATTTTGTGATATAATTTAGAAAAATGAAAATTGCCATAGCTTCGCCACCAATGCCGGCATCTATTAAAGAGGGATTGCAACAGGCCGAATTTTTGATCCAGGAAGCTGCAAATCAACAGGCCGAGATCATCTGTTTTCCCGAATCCTATCTCCCGGGTTACCCTGCTGAAGAATTTGGGGTAGAAACAAGTTCGCCCGAAAAAATGCGTTTGGCTTTAGAAGAAGTAAGCGCCATGGCGGCAAAAAATTCAATAGCTATTATTATGCCCATGGATTGGTATACCATTGGTGGTGTTTTAAATGTAGCCCATGTAATATCAAAAACAGGCGAAATTTTAGGCTATCAAACCAAAAATCAGTTAGATCCATCTGAAGATAACATCTGGATACCCGGAACGGAGCGCCATATTTTTGAAGTAAATGGTGTTAAGTTTGGTATCACCATATGTCATGAAGGTTTCCGCTACCCCGAATCTGTACGGTGGGCAGCCCGCAATGATGCTAAAATTGTATTTCATCCGCATTGCACAGGCAGCAATGTGCAGGGAGTTGAGCTTACCGAGTGGGGCAGCAAGGATAATCCCTACTATGAAAAGGCCATTATGCTAAGGGCGATGGAAAATACCATCTATTTTGCCAGTTCGAACTACGCGTTTAAATACCCGGATTCGGCCAGCTGTATAATTGCGCCGGATGGCACATGCATAGCTCACGAAACCTACGGTAAAATCGGTGTGATTATAACCGATATTGATCCTGGTTTAGCTACAGGCCTGTTGGCCAGGAGGTTTAAGCCACAGCTCTACATTTAAGAATACTTCCAGTATACAATATAGCACTATTGCCAATAGTGTTTTCGTTGCCCCAAAATGTCTTCTGGTAATTCTACCTAAAAAAGCAAGCATTTATACGCGATGCAAAACAGGTAATAACACGTTCGCGTTTGCGTGAATCTCCTGATAGATTTTTTTCGGCGCCTGCCGACTTTAGCCTCTGATTAAACAATAAAGAAATTTTGTTTCAATCAGCTAAAATTTATTTATTAAAAATCTATCCACATGAAAAAAATCTATTTATTACAGTTACTGGCGGTTGTTGTATTGGCAATAACTTCTTGCGGTAAAGACGGAGCAGTAGGCCCTGCCGGGCCTGCAGGTACACAAGGTGCAGCCGGTGCTGCCGGGGCAGTTGGCGCAACAGGTGCCGATGGAACCAAAATTTACTCGGGTACAACGGCCCCGGCTACAACGCTTGGTATCAATGGCGATTTTTACATTAATACCGCAACCAGCGGCTTCTACGGCCCAAAAACAGCTGCCGGCTGGGGTTCGCCTTTTAGTTTAAAGGGTGCTACCGGGGCTACTGGTGCCACCGGTGCAACTGGCGCTGCCGGCGCCGACGGCTCGACCATTAAAAGCGGCAATGTTGCACCAAGTGCGGCTGTAGGTGCCAATGGCGATTATTACCTGAACACTGCCACCTACTTATTTTATGGGCCAAAAATTGGCGGTACATGGCCGGCCCCAATTAACCTGAAAGGGCCTAAAGGCGATCCCGGTACTGCAAATGTTATTTACTCTGATTGGTTTACACCGTCATCGTATGTGAAAACAACCGTTTTTAGTACAAGCACGTTTACTTTCGACGTAGCCGAACCCAAAATAACACAGGATATATTAGATAAAGGCGTTGTTGTGGTTTATGGCAAATTAAATGGCTACAACCCGGTAATTTGGCCAACAGACCAGGTAGCTCAATTGCCCATCGTAATTAACTACTTAAGCGGTACCACTCCCGAAATTGATACCTGGTCGGGCCTTTATAGCCTTGGCAATGTACAAATCAGTATGAAAAACAATAACAATGTGTATGGCAGCATTTCAAATGCTCATAGTTACAGGTACGTGATTATACCTGGCGGAGTACACATAGCTGCTGTTAAACTGAAAAATTATAATGAATTGAAAGCGGCGTTGCATATTCGGGATTAAATCGTTCCTGTTTATCAGCTTTTTAAACCACTGTATGAAGATGCTTATCTTTCATATGGTGGTTTTTGTTCAATTAGGTCATTTATATTATCCCGGTGATACACGATTTATAAATCCTGATAATCCGTTCGCCAATAGCTTTGGTATCTGTAGTTGCTGGTAGGGAAGACTTAATGATAATATCGTTATCTGCAATTGTTTCACCCTCAATATTTATGAAAAGATTACCGGCGTTTATGCCATCGATCCCTATTTTAAAATAGAGCGTTTCAAAGGCTTTAACCGTTTTTAGCTTGCTGTGAATAAAAGCAGGCCATTCCTTAAGTTTTTGGTCGCGAAGATTTTTGTCTTGTACCTTAAAAAGATGGAAGTTCTTTATCACTTCGTCTCCTAAAATCGTTGCATCAGTTGGGAACTTCAATACAGAACATTTTTCCTGTTCGTAGTAAATTCCCGCGTTGTTTTTATACAGTGGCGCAATAATAATTTTTTTCTCCTGTTCAGAAATATATAACGAAACGCGCTTTACGTGATTGTTATTGATAGATTTTTTGTTGAAAAAGGCTAACATCCAATAAAATTAATAAAAAAAGCCACCCTTTCGGGCAGCTCTTCTTTCAAAATATAACATAAAACTTACTTGATCACAATTTCATAAGGCAACCTGGCCTGTGGGCTGCGCATTATTTGGGTAAGGCCTTTTAATTGTTCGTACACGCGGTAATTATCACCTAATTCTGATTTTAGCATTTTAGTTTTCATCTGGCCGGTTACATCACTATCCAGCTGTTTAAAAAAGCTTTTTTGCTCGGGGTAGCTTACCAGGTTATAGTTTTTAAGTTTGGCCTTTTTAGCAGCCGAAGCAATAGCATCGTTAATATTGCCTAAGCGGTCAACCAATCCAATTTTTATGGCTTGCGCACCGGTCCAAACGCGGCCCTGCCCAATGCTGTTGATGTAGGCTTGTGTTTTGCCGCGGCCTGCCGCTACTGCTTTGGTAAAATCGTCATAACCATGGTTCACGTTGTTTTGCAGTATTGCCCTTTCTTCTGGAGTTAATGGCCGGCTCACGTCGCCCAGGTCAGCATATTTTCCGGTTTTTACACCGTCAAAAGTAACGCCCAGCTTGTCATTAAACAGCTTTTGCATGTTAGGCAACACGGCAAAAATACCAATTGAGCCGGTTATGGTATTAGGTTCGGCAAATATCGAATCGGCGGCGCAACTGATATAGTAGCCACCCGAGGCGGCATAGTCGCCCATCGAAACAATAATAGGTTTTACTTTTTTGGTAAGCGCAACTTCGCGCCATATCACATCAGATGCTAACGAGCTGCCGCCGGGCGAGTTAACGCGTAATACAACAGCCTTTACTTTATTATCTAAACGTACTTTACGGATTGCTTTTGAAATTCTTTCAGATCCGATGCTGTTATCATCGCCCTGGCCGCCGGTAATGTCGCCGCTGGCATAAACAATAGCTATGCGGTTTTTTGACGAATTATCGTCATCTGTGTTATCGTCGGTTTTGCTTTTGGTATATTCGTCAAGATCAACGCTGGCAATATCTTCTTTTTTGCCTTTGCCTGTACGCTGCCTAAGTTCATCTAAAAGCTCGTCCTTATATTTTAAACCATCTATCAGCTTCAGTTTCAATGCGTCTTCGGGGAATTGAATGCGGCCATTATTTGCATAATTAAACAACGAATCTTTATTAATGCCACGGCTTGTGCTGATGCCTGTTAAAAAATGATTGTATAACGATCCCAAATAGGAGGTAACCTGCAAACGGTTTGGTTCGCTCATTTTGGTGAGGAATAACGGCTCAACCGCGCTTTTGTAGGTGCCTACTTTAATAATTTGTACATCGATACCCAATTTATCAAGCGCGCCTTTCAGGAAAGTGATCTGTTGGCTAAAACCGGTAAATTCAAAAATGCCTTTGGGGTTCATGTATACTTTATCGGCAACCGATGCCAGGTAGTAAAAGCCCTGGGTGTAAATTTCTGAATAGGCAATAACAAACTTACCCGATTTTTTAAAGTTGATTAACGCGTTACGGATTTCTTCGGTGGTGGCCTGGCCCGATGTCATATAGCTTTCGTCTAAAAAGATACCTTTGATGTTGGGGTCGGTTTTTGCTTTTTTAATGTTGGCCAAAATATCATTTAAGCCGGTTGATTTATCGCTGTTTAATCCCAAAAAGCTTAACCCGGCAAGCGGGTTATTTGGTGTACGCTCGGTTATTGGTGTGGTAAACGCCATGTGCAATACCGAGTTGGGTTCAACTTCTACCTCTTTTTCGCTGCTGGCGGCAACTATTATACCTACAATCACAAAAGCCAGTACCACTGTTGTTAATACTACCCCCAGCATGGTGGCAAAAACGAATTTGAAGAATTGTTTCATTAATGTTATAAATCTGTTTAACTATGCAAACTTAGTAATTCAATACCGTATAGTGGTAAGAGCCTGTTCTATAATATTTGTTACAACATGATTGATGTTTTTTTACTTTTGGGCAGCAACCTTGGCAATAGAAAATTGCTGCTGAATGAGGCAATTGAGCGCATTGAAGCTGCTGTAGCGCCGGTATTACAGGCTTCATCAGTTTATGAAACACAATCATGGGGCAAAACAGATGCTCCCGATTATTTGAACCAGGTGCTGCTGCTGCAAACTGATTTAACAGCGCGGGAAGTGCTCGGGAAAATATTGGCAATTGAGCTGTTAATGGGACGCAGGCGCGAAGAAAAATGGGGCTCGCGGACGATTGATATTGATATTTTGTTTTACGGCGATGCCATTATTGATGAGCCCGATTTGAAAATACCGCACCCTGAAATGCATAAACGGAGGTTTACCTTAGCGCCTTTGGCCGAACTGGTGCCTGAATTTGAACACCCCCTAATAAAAAAAAATATTTTGCAGCTAAAAAATGAACTTATTGATGACTTGGTCGTAAAAAAAGTATAATTTTGAATATTCATAAATCTTTATATGTCAGATATTTCACCCGAACAAGACTTTGATCTTTCTTTCCTATATGAAATTGCCGATGGCAGCGATGAATTTATTGTGGAATCAATTGGTATGTTTCTGGAGCAAACACCTCAATTATTGGGTATGATAACTGTTGCCCTTGAATCGGGCGACTGGGCTGAAGCCGGTAAAGCATCGCATAAATTGAAACCCAATCTTGGCTTTTTTGGTATGCCGATAAGCCAGGCTACTATCCAGGAAGTTGAATTGGCTTGTAAAGCAGGCGGCCAAAACCCGGCAGAAATTTTTGCCAAATTTAACCAGGTAAAAGCAACTGTTAATGCTAATTTGATTACCCTGCAGCAAATTAAAGCCGAAAAAGAAGCCAGTCTTTAAGGAGGTAAAAGGTTAAAGGCGAAAGGTAAAAGGTTTTTTGCTTAAAATATAAAAGGGGCCATCCTTAAAAGGGTGGCCTCTTTGCATTCTATGTCCTTATAAATTGAACAAAAAAAGAGGCTACCTCTCTGTGAGATAGCCTCTTTTTATATTTTAGAGTGTTAAAGCCTTTCGCCTTTTATAGAGTTGTTAAAACCTTTCGCCTTTAACCTTTTTCCTTTCACCTTTTCCGTCAAAAACTAAACTTCTACTACCTTAAAAGTATAGCTTTCCATAATAAGGTTGGCCAATAAGTTTTTGCAGGCTTCGTCTACTTTGTTGTGTGCTGTTTCGGCGCTGTCGGCTTCAAGTTCAAGGGTGATATGCTTGCCAATACGTACGTTTTGAATTTCGGCTAAACCGAGGTTTTTCATGCTTCCTGTTACTGCTTTTCCTTGCGGGTCAAGAATTTCTTTTTTGGGCATTACGTCAATTTCAGCCTGGAACTTTGTCATTAGTTATTTTAGTTTGAATTAAAGATAAGGTGATGTACATAAATATAACCACCGGAACTGCCACAAATTTAAAAAATAGAATCAGTATTGCCGAAAACATGAGCAGTAAATAACGGAAAATGTTTTTATTGAAGTCGCGGTTCTTGAATTTAAGCGACATCAGCGGCAATTCGGACACCAGCAGGGTACACATGATAACTATCAGTACAGTTAACGTATACGGATTTAGGATAAAACGGGCCAAAACCTCGTACTGTTCAATAATTAATGGCAGCGATGCTATAAATATAGCATTGGCAGGTGTTGGCAAACCAATAAAGCTATCTGATTGACGGGTATCATTATTGAATTTGGCCAGGCGCAAAGCCGAAAACACAGTTATTAAAAACGCAACGTAACACAAATAGTCGCTTACGTGATTAATTTGCGGAGCCTTTAAAAACAGCTCATACAATATAGCCGACGGCAAAAAGCCAAAGCTTACCATATCGGCCAACGAATCCAGATCTTTACCTATAAACGAGTAGGAGTTAAGTACCCTGGATGCAAAGCCATCAAAAAAATCAAAAATGGCGGCAAGAAAAATAGCGTAGGAAGCAATTAATAAATTACCCTGAAAGGCAAACACTATCCCTATACAGCCGCTAAACAGGTTGGCGCAGGTTATGGTATTGGGCAGGTGTTTTCTAACGCGTCTCTTCATTTTGTGTTACGAAGTTATCAGGATTTTATTAAGTAATAATGAAGTTACAAATAATATTTACATTAAATATAACTTCATTACCACTAAAATATTACGAATTCATCGAAATCAGGAATTCTTCGTTTGTTTTGGTACCCCTTATTTGTGCCTGTAAAAACTCCATTGATTCTTGCGAGTTCATGTCGGCCAGGTGGTTACGCAATATCCAGATGCGTTGCAGTGTTTCGCGATCAAGCAACAGATCGTCGCGGCGGGTACTTGATGCAGTGATGTCGATAGCAGGGAAAATACGTTTGTTTGAAAGTTTACGATCCAACTGTAACTCCATGTTACCGGTACCTTTAAACTCTTCAAAAATAACCTCATCCATTTTTGATCCGGTTTCTGTAAGCGCAGTAGCGATGATGGTTAATGAACCGCCATCTTCAATATTACGGGCCGCGCCAAAAAAGCGTTTTGGTTTGTGTAATGCGTTGGCATCAACACCACCCGATAGTATTTTACCGGATGCCGGTGCTACAGTGTTATAAGCACGGGCCAGGCGGGTAATTGAATCTAAAAGGATTACCACATCATGACCACATTCTACCATACGCTTTGCTTTCTCCAAAACAATATTGGCAATTTTCACGTGGCGCTCGGCAGGCTCATCAAATGTTGATGATACCACCTCGGCGCGTACGCTGCGGGCCATATCGGTTACCTCTTCGGGGCGCTCGTCAATCAGTAAAATAATCAGGTAAACTTCGGGGTGGTTACGGGCAATAGCATTGGCCACATCCTTTAATAACATGGTTTTACCTGTTTTAGGCTGCGCCACGATTAACCCACGCTGACCTTTACCGATAGGCGAGAACAAATCCATAATACGGGTTGAATAATTACCCGGATCGGTAAACAAACTCAGTTTCTCGGATGGGAAAAGCGGTGTTAAGTGATCAAAAGGAACGCGGTCACGAACTTCGGCAGGTATACGGCCGTTAATAGCTTCAACACGTACCAAAGGAAAGTATTTTTCGCCTTCTTTTGGTGGACGGATGCTACCGCGAACGGTATCACCTGTTTTTAAGCCGAAAAGTTTTATTTGCGATTGTGATACGTAAATATCATCGGGAGAAGTAAGGTAGTTATAATCAGACGATCTTAAAAAGCCATAACCATCGGGCATAATTTCCAATACACCTTCGTTTACAATAACATTGTCAAAATCAAGGTTTATTGGTGGCTCCTGGGCTTTTTGCTGGTTAGGGTTGCCATTTGGCTGGCGCCTGTCAAATTTTTGCGGGCGGCCTTCGGCCACAACGGCTTCGGGTTTTGGTGCCGATTCTCCGGGTTGGTTATCAGGGGTTTCGCCTGTTACGGGCGCCGGCAGGGTTGTATCATTAACAGCATCTGCGTTGTTTTGATCGTCCTCTTCCTGGTCAAACAGGTTGGTATCGTCCAAAGGCACTTCAACACGGGGCTGCGTTTTTGGTTTTAACACGCGGGTACGTTTGCGTGTTTTTTCACCGGCTTCTTCGGCTACAGGCTCGGCTGTAATTGGTGCATAATTTTGTTCAACAATGTTCTGTTGTACCCTTGCGGCCTCAATTAATTGTTGTTGTTCAATAATACGTGCAATTAGCTGAGCTTTACGTAGTTCGTCGGCCTCAGCAATACCTAAATTTTTTGCAATTTCGCGCAACTCTGAAACGAGTTTGTCGTTCAATTCGATTTTATCAGACATGATATGAATTATAGTTCAAAGGGATTTTTAATATCGTAAATAGTTTTCAAATGGTTATAAAACTTCCATGTGCATTTTGGCTTATACGTTGTTACACACGGGGTGTTATAGTAAGAAATTGATCTTGAAGCATTGATTAAATAAACATCCAAACCCACTCAAAACATTAGTTAATAAATATTGTGGGGTTTTAAATTGTTTCTTTGGTGCAAGAAAAAATTCAAAGGAAAACGATGCAATTGTAAACAATTATTTCTTAATATCAAATTAATTAAATAAATATCTCCACTGGTATAACGTTTAAGCTAAATTTTTAGTTTTTTTGCCATCCGAATATTTAACCCCTCCCTATGATATCGCGCAGGCAGCTAATAGACCAGATCAAGCAAAAAAAATCCTTTTTATGTGTAGGCCTTGATACCGACATTGATAAGATACCCGAATTTTTAAAGGAATATCCCGATCCCATCCTTGAGTTTAATAAACGCATTATTGACGCCACTAAAGACCTTTGCATATCCTACAAACCCAATGCCGCTTTTTACGAGGCGCGGGGTATAAAAGGCCTGCAAAGCCTGATAGATACCTGGAAATACCTGCCAACAGATACCTTAAATATAATAGATGCTAAAAGGGGCGATATCGGTAACACATCTGATAAATACGCCACGGCCTTTTTTAATGAAGAAGCATCGGGTATGAGCTTCGATGCTATCACCATCACCCCTTATATGGGTAATGACAGCGTTACGCCATACCTTAAATATGATGGCAAATGGATTATTATCCTGGCGCTCACATCATCGGTAGGCAGTAAGGATTTTCAGTACCTGGAAACCGGCGACGGTTATTTGTACGAAACCGTAATCCAAAAAGCCAATACCTGGGCAGGGGCTGATAGGATCATGTATGTGGTAGGTGCCACCAAAAGCACCGAATTTACCAACATTCGCAAATACGCGCCAGATAACTTCCTGCTGGTACCAGGCGTAGGTGCACAAGGGGGCAGCCTGGAAGAAGTTTGCAAATACGGCATTACCAAAGATTGCGGCCTGATTGTAAATGCGTCCCGCTCCATCATCTATGCGGGCAACGATGAAAACTTTGCCGAAGCCGCCCGCGCCGAAGCATTACGCATGCAGCAGCAAATGGAGGTGGAATTGGAGAAGGCGGGAGTTATTTAGATAGTATCAAGTAGTTAGTATCAAGTAGCAAGATTTTTAAGTGAATGGTTAGTGGTTGATCAGGTTAAGCTTCGGGTAAATAAAAGGGCATTGGTTCGGCTTCTTTTTCATGTTTATTGCCGAAGTTGATTTTTGATAACACGGTTTCGAGGGCCGGCAGCGTATTGTTGAGGTGTTTTGTTTTGATGAGGAAATTCCACACCGGTTCAAATTTTTTCCAGCCGCCGGCATAAAAAAAGTGTTTGAGCTTGTGCGTATGCGATTGGTGCCGAATGCTGGCCTTGAAGATGTTATTCCACTTATAAAATTCTTTATAGGCCCACCAATAGCCATCTTCCAGCTCTTGCGCGCTTAGCCCAATAGTTTGGTAAACCACTTTTCTGGTATCATACAAATCCCAGTTTTTGGTAATTATCCTTCCCTGTCTTTCCATGCTTTTAAACAATTCGGTACCCGGGTAAGGGGTTAACACATGATAGGTTGATGTAGTAATAGAATGTTTTACGCCCCAATCAACCGTTCGCTTGAAAACATCTTTGTCATCATCATCCAACCCAAAAACAAAACTGCCATTTATCATGATGCCAAGGCTGTGGAGCCTGTTTACGGCTTTTACATAATCTTTTTCGAGGTTTTGCTTTTTATTACTTTGTTTAAGGTTTTGCGGCGAAAATGTTTCGAAACCTACAAATAAACTCCTTAACCCGGCTTCGGCAGCCTTTTCAACAAGGTTTCCCCTTAATATCGAATCTACAGTTGCGGCCCCCTGGAAAACGCGGTTCATGCCCTTCATCCCCTCAAAAAGGGCTCCCGAAAACTTGGTGTTTCCTAATAAGTGATCGTCTAAAAAATATAAATGCCTGCCCGGTAGCCGGTCAATTTCGGCAAGGGCATCGTCAACCTCCTGGGTATAAAAAGTACGGCCTCCTTCAAAAAAAGCATCCTTATAACAAAAGCTGCAATGATGCGGGCAGCCCCTGGTAACTACAATGGAGTTGGGTACAAGGTACAAGTGCCTTTTGATGAGGTCCCGGCGGATGGGCGGAACCTTTTCTAAGGTGCGGATGGTTGAATTATATATTTTTTGAGGACAGCGATTTTTAAAATCTAACAAAAACTTGGGGAATGTATCTTCTCCCGGTCCTGTAAAAATACTGTCGGCATGCGGTGCGGCTTCAAACGGCAGCGAGGTAACGTGCAGGCCGCCAAGAATAACGTAGGCTCCTTTTGCGCGGTAATGGTCGGCAATTTTGTAGGCGCGGTAAGCATTGGTGATATACACCTGTATAACCACCAGGTCGGGGTTATCATCTAAATTAAGTTTCTCTACATGTTGATCCTGCAAATCTATTTCATCATCGGGGGATAGGTATGCAGCCAGCGTGGCCAAACCTAAAGGAGGAAACAGGGAATATTTTATCGGCCTCCAAAACGGACTTTCGGCTTCGGTTAAGGCTGGAAGGATCATTTTAACTTTCATAGATAGTGAAATAAAAGTACTTTGATGTACAAAGTAAATGAATTGAATTTAATTAAACAAACAATCTGTGTTATAAATTTGGTGTGCAGCCTAAATTGCACGATACATCAATTTAGTGTTAACCATGTTAAAATATAATATATTGATTATTAAATAATTACAAATATTTTATCTGAAATGTGTTAAGTTATGTTAACCCAATTAGATACGTTTGTCTTGCCTTGATCCTTGCGTCTTGATTCTTCTTATCGCAAAAATTCCTAACTTACCGCCTCGTAAGTTGACGCTATGAAAAAAACACTACTCTCGCTTTTTGCGCTATCCTGTGCGTTGTATGCTACTGCTCAAACAAAACCATTTAAACCAGCCGATTTTTATAAAATTCCTACAGTAAGTGACCCGCAGCTTTCGCCCGATGGCAAATGGGTGGCCTACAGCGTATCTGAAGTTGATACGGCCAAGGACAAGCGGGTATCGCACCTGTGGATGCAAAGCTGGGACGGTAAGGAATCAATAGAGTTAACGCATGGCGACGAAGCAGCTTCGGTGCCGCGATGGTCGCCGGATGGCAAGTATTTGTCGTTTGTTTCGTCCCGCGATTCAAAAAAGGGCGGCCAGATTTGGCTGATGGACAGGCGCGGAGGCGAAGGCGTGAAGCTGACAGACATTAAAGGCGATGTGGGCGAATATGCCTGGTCGCCGGATGGTAAAAAACTGGCAATTGTTATTGGCGACCCTGAAAATAAAGGTAAAGAAGAGCCCAAAACGCCTAAACCCATTGTTATCGACCGTTATCATTTTAAACAGGATATAGAAGGCTACCTGCAGCACCTGCACAAGCATTTGTACCTGTTTGATGTTGCAGCAAAAAAGCTTGATACCTTAACCAAGGGAGATAAGGATGAAAGCTCGCCGGTATGGTCGCCGGATGGCAAAACGATTGCCTTTGTGAGCAACCGCAGTGCAGACCCGGATAAAAATGAGAACACAGATATTTTTACCATTGATGCCCGGCCGAATGCCAGCATGCTCCAGATTACTTCGTGGAAAGGCCCTGATACAAACCCACAATGGAGCCCTGACGGCAAACTAATCGCTTTTTTGCGCTCTACCAGTGATGCCGATTATATGATGTACGATCAAAATATGTTGTGCACCATGGATGTGGTTGGCTCCAATAAAAAGATACTAACGCAGCAACTTGACCGCCCGGTTACCGACCTGGCATGGGCAAAAGACAGTAAAAACATATCCTTTTTAGTTGTTGACGACCGTGAGCGATACGTTGCCAGTGTGAACGTAAACAATGGTAAAATAAGTACGGTTAATAAAGGCACCTACAGCATTACAGATATAAACACCAACCTAAGCGGCAATTGGGTTGTTCAAAAAACCGATCCTTATACTCCTGCTGAGTTATTCGCGTTGGAAGGTGGCAAGCTGCGCCGCTTAACCTTCCATCAGCAAGCCTGGTTATCCAATGTTAAACTGGCCCATGTAGAAGGTTTTGAATCTGCCAGCGCAGATGGTACTTTGGTTAACGGTATTGTTTTAACACCCGATAGTAATGCCAAAAAGTTACCTTTTATTTTATTTATACACGGCGGCCCTGTTGGGCAGGATGAATATGCCTTTGATGCCGTACGCCAGGTTTTGGCCTGTGCGGGTTATGCCGTTGCCGGTGTAAATTATAGGGGAAGTAACGGCCGTGGCCTTGATTATTGCAAAGCCATTTATGCCGATTGGGGCAACAAAGAAGTAAAAGACCTGCTGGGCGCAGTTGACAAACTGGAAAAATTGGGAATTGCCGATCCCGACCATTTAGGTATAGGTGGCTGGAGCTACGGCGGTATCCTTACCGATTACACCATCGCATCTGATACCCGCTTTAAAGCTGCGGCCAGCGGCGCCGGCAGTGCCTTGCAATTAGCAGTTTATGGCAGCGATCAGTATGTTTTACAATATGAAAACGAAATTGGTGTGCCCTGGAAAAATGCCGATAAGTGGATTGCCTTATCGTACCCATTTTTTCATGCTGATAAAATCAAAACTCCTGTATTATATATGTCCGGTTTGAAGGACTTCAATGTACCAACAATCGGCAGCGAACAGATGTACCAGGCTCTGCGGTCGCAAGGGATACCTACGGAGTTAATACTTTATCCAAACTCGTTCCATGGCATCACCAAGCCAAGCTACCAGGTTGACAGGCTGCAGCGGTATGTGGATTGGTATGATAAGTATTTGAAGAAGTAAATGTCATTTATACATTGGGTAATTTGCTAAAACTATTGATTCTTGTTCCATTGCTATGAATAAAAATGTACTAATGTTTGTCGCCATATTTGCTTTTACAGGCGTCGCGGCACAAACGGCAAAGCGCCCTTTAAAACCGTCTGACGTAAATAATATTCCCACACTTGCCGATCCGCAATTATCGCCCGATGGTAGGTGGCTGGCTTATAGCGTTTCGGACGTGGATACGGCA
Source organism: Mucilaginibacter sediminis (assembly GCF_051903035.1). NCBI lineage: Bacteria > Pseudomonadati > Bacteroidota > Sphingobacteriia > Sphingobacteriales > Sphingobacteriaceae > Mucilaginibacter > Mucilaginibacter sediminis. Next base: position 2,450,026 of record NZ_CP170602.1, on the reverse strand, counting down.
AAAGATAACCGGGTATCGCATTTGTGGATGCAAAGTGTTGACGGCAAGCAGTCTATTCAACTCACTTATGGTGCCGAACCGGCTTCTTCACCAAAATGGACGCCGGATGGTAAATTTTTGTCATTTGTATCAGCGCGCGAATCAAAAAACGGCGGACAGATTTGGCTGATGGACCGCAGGGGAGGTGAGGGGCATAAACTAACAGACCTAAAAAAGGGCAGCCTGGAAGATTATGCATGGTCGCCGGATAGTAAAAAGCTGGCGCTGGTAATTAAAGATCCTGAGTATGATGGTAAGGAACAAAAAACAATCCCGCCTATAAAGATTGACCGCTACCATTTTAAACAGGACATTGATGGGTACCTGCAGCACCGGCACACGCATTTGTACCTGTATGATATTGAAAGCAAAAAGCTGGATACATTGACTACTGGTAACAGAGATGATCAATCGCCGGTGTGGAGCCCGGATGGCAAATACATCGCTTTTGTAAGCAACCATACGAATGATCCCGATAGGAACGAAAATTCGGATATTTTTACAGTTGAGGCCAAAGATGATGGCGAGATTAAGCAGCTTACTACTTTTACCGGTCACGATATTCAGCCGCTTTGGAGCCCGGATGGTAAGCACATTGCCTACCTGCGATCGACGAGTGATGCCGACTATTATATTTACCAGCATGATTTGTTGTGCATGATGGATGCCGACGGCAAAAATAACCGGGTACTTACCGAAGCACTGGACAGGCCTGTAAGCAATGTGGCGTGGAGCCGCGATAGCAAAAATATTGGTTACCTGGTTAGCAACGACCGTATCAGGTATTTGGCGCAATACAACTTGTTGCTCCGCAAATCAACTACAGTATATAAAGGCACCGAGTGCAGTTTTGAAAACGTTATTGGCGCAGCGCCTGGCGTGTGGATTGCTAAAATGACTACTCCCTATATGCCTCATGAACTTGTTGCTATCGAAAACGGAAAAATCAGGCGGCTCACCTTTCACCAGGACAAGTGGCTAAGTGGGGTAAAACTGGCTCACGTAAAAGGTTTTCAATCTTTTAGTGCCGATGGTACGCTGGTATCGGGAATTTTATATACCCCCGATAGCGTAGTAAATAAAAAGCTGCCATTCATCCTGTACATCCACGGCGGCCCTACTGACCAGGACGAGTTTGAGTTTGATATGATCCGTCAAACTTTAGCTTCGGCAGGATATGCAGTCGCCGCGGTTAATTACCGGGGCAGCACAGGCCGCGGGCTGGAATATACCAAAGCCATTTATGCCGATTGGGGTAATAAAGAAGTTCAGGATTTGTTAGGCGCGGTAGACGAACTGGTGAAGTTTGGCATAGCCGACCGTGACCGGTTAGGTATAGGTGGTTGGAGCTACGGTGGTATTTTGACCGATTACACCATAGCAACCGATCCGCGCTTTAAAGCTGCATCGAGCGGGGCGGGCAGCGCTATGCAACTGGCCATTTACGGCAGCGACCAATGGGTTGTGCAATATGACAATGAATTGGGTGCACCCTGGAAAAACCCGGAAAAATATATCAAGTTATCGTATCCGTTTTTCCATGCAGATAAAATTAAAACGCCTACGCAGTTTATGTCGGGACTGAAGGATTTTAATGTACCAACCGGTGGCACCGAGCAAATGTACCAGGCGCTTAAATCGCAGGGCGTGCCTGCTCAAATGGTGCTTTACCCCGGCCAGTTTCACGGTATCACCATACCAAGCTACCAGGTGGATAGACTGCAGCGTTATATTGATTGGTATGATAAGTATTTGAAAGGCTCCCCAGCCCCTTAACGGAGATTTTTTGGAGCCCCGGTATAACTTGATTAATTTTATTACCCCGGTTTATGTAGAATTGATGAAGATTGCTCTTGCCGACCCAATTGCAACAATACTTTTGCAGAAAAACATATTTTTTATTTAGATGTTTGCATCCAAAAGAATACCGTTTACGATGTTGAGTGAAAAAAATGGTGTAATTAAAGATTTAAAAGTGCTGCTTGTGGCGGCCTGTTATGTCTTTATAGCTGTTTCGCATGTTTTTTTGCTTCCCAAACTTACTCAACAGGCCAGCCGGCTGGGTTCTGGCCACAATTCTATTTTTAAAAGAAAACTCGATAATTTGGCGTTGAACGCTGTGCATTGGAATTTTATTCAGCGTACAGATAAGGTAGTGATTAATGATAAAAAATCGGTGATTGACCTACTGAAGGCTGTTATAAGCAGTTTTATCCTGCTTTTCTTTGCCCTGCAGATTTGGAAAATGCGGTCCAATTGGCAACGGCTTTCGCATGTTCTGTTTAGTAATTGCCGGTATTCATACCTTTCTTTCTGTTCCTTCCGCATTTGATGTGATGGCCTGTTTAGGGGCATTTGCCTAAGCTATCCTGCTTTAGGCATTCATTTAAATCTATTTAAATTATTTACCGGTACTAACCAGGTTTGCCACGTAGTGTTTTTACATGGTTTTCTTACGGCCCGATTGTACCGGTACATCAAATTCCAGGAAACTTATATGCAACTCATAAAACGAAATGTATTTATACTGACGGGCCTGCTCATCAGCCTGAATACTTTTGCACAACAAAATATAACACCTATTGGCCTTAAAACCCTGCTGAACCAGGTAAATGCCAATGCGCCAACGTTAATTACAGATTCGGCGGCAATAGGTATCCGCCAGGCGCAGGCAGCCGAAACACACAGCAATTGGCTGCCTAATTTAAAGCTTAATTACCAGGCCGATATTGGCACAAATAATAACGTAGCGGGGCCTTATTTGGGCTTCGGCATCATTCCATCCGATTCACGAGGCGTACGCACTACTAACAATACAACCGCTGTATCTGCCAATGTAGGCGTAGCTGCCCTGGATTGGGAAGTATATAATTTTGGCGCTTACGGTGCCCAAAATAAGGTGGCTAATTCCGATATCCGGGTGCAACAAAGCCAGTTTGCCAACTCAAAATATCAACTACAGGCTTATACCATCGGCAATTATTTACTGCTGATGAGGTTGCAAAACTTTTTGGATATCCAGTCACGAAACATCCAGCGAAATGTGGAGATTAGGCGATCTGTACAATCATTGGCCAAAAGCGGCGTAAGGGCAGGGGTAGATACCAGCATTGCCGAAGCCGAACTATCCAAAGCCAGGTTAAACTACATCGAACTGGCCAACCAGGTAAAACAGGTACAATTACAGCTTTCGGCAGTTAGTGGCTTACCATATCAATCTATTGTGCCAGATACCGCCGCCGAAACCGCGTTGATAGATCAGCCTGCATCATTACAGTCAATTGATCAGGATACCGTTAACCATCCGCTTATTAACTATTACAGATCGGTGTATCAAAACAGCCTGCAGCGGGAAAATCTGGTTAAAAAAAGCTATAATCCTAAAATTATGTTAGAGGGTGCCGTGTGGGGCAGGGGATCGAGCGTTGATGCTAATGATCATTTTAACAGCCTATCCACCGGTTGGGGTTTCGACCGCAACAATTATCTTGTGGGTGTGGGTATTAGCTATAATTTGTTCGACCTGCGCCGCAGGCTGCTAAAACTCCGCACCCAAAAGGCCGAAACCAGCTATAATGCTCAAAAGCTACAGGAGCAAAAACAACTGCTTGCAGTAAACGCCAACCAGGCCGATGTGGAGTTGGAAACCGCCCGCCAGCGCCTACAGGAAATTCCGCACCAGTTGAGGGCAGCTAATGACGGATACCGGCAAAAATTGTCGCTTTATAAAAACGGCCTTACCGATATCATTGAATTAAACGCGGCGCTCAATATCCTTTACCGTGCCGAAACCGATTACGCGCAGGCAAAATACAGTTATTCAAGCGCGTTGTTCCAAAAAGCAGTTACCGATAACCAGGTAAACGCAGTTTTAAACCTTTTAAAATAAGTAAATATGTCAATGGTCACATCCGCACTAAAAAGGCCTATTACCACGGTGGTTATCACCATGAGCCTTTTGCTTTTTGCAGTGCTTAGTGCAATAAAAATACCTATCGATATTTTCCCGCAGTTAAACCTGCCCACCATATATGTAATTGAATCGTACGGCGGCATGTCGCCACAGCAAATGGAGGGCTTTTTCTCCACCCGCCTGCAAGATCAGTTTCTGTATGTAAACGGGATAAAAAGCATCACCAGTAAAAACATCCAAGGTTTAACCCTCATCAAGCTCTCGTTTTATGAAACCACCAACATGGCCGAAGCATCGGCCCAGGTGGCTTTGCAGGTAAACAGGGCAACCGCTTTTTTTCCGCCGGGAGCATTGCCGCCGCAGGTAATCCGGTTTGATGCTTCCTCATTGCCCGTTGGCCAGCTGGTTTTCTCCAGCCCTACACGTAGCTTAAAAGATATTTATGATCTGGCTGCTACCAAAATACGGCCCATGTTTGCAACTATACCAGGGCTTTCGGCACCGCCGCCATTTGGTGCAAACGCGCGGTCAATTACAGTAAGTGTTGATCCCGATAAGCTGCGCAGTTACAATTTAACGCCAGATGAGGTGGTTGAAGCATTATCTAAATTTAATGTGATGTCGCCGTCGGGCAATCTCCGGTTAAATAACACCATGTTTTTAACCACCATGAACTCGCTGATTAAAAGCCCGGATAACTTTGGCGATATACCCGTAAAAACGCAAAACGGCGTACCCATATTTATAAAAGATGTAGCCCGGGTTGCTGATGCTGCCGATGTTACGGTTGATTATGCGCTTATTAACGGCAAGCGGTCGGTTTATATCCCTGTAGTAAAAACAGCCGATGCTTCTACCTGGACGGTAGTACAAACCCTTAAAAGTAAATTGCCCGAAATGCAAAGCCTGCTGCCGGATGACGTAAAGGTGAGCTATGCCTTTGATCAGTCGGTATTTGTGGTTAACGCGGTTAAAAGTTTGATGACCGAGGGTGGGCTGGGTGCCCTGCTTACAGGCTTAATGGTACTGCTGTTTTTGCGCGATTGGCGAAGCAGCCTTATTGTAGTAATAACCATCCCGGTTTCTATACTGATAGGAGTGTTATTATTGAGCCTGTTTGGGCAAACCATCAACATCATGACATTGAGCGGGCTGGCGCTGGCTATCGGTATCCTTGTAGACCAGGCCACGGTAACCATCGAAAATATCCACCAGCACCTGGAGATGGGTAAATCCAAAAAGCAGGCAATTTATGATGCCTGTGAAGAGATCTCGTTCCCGCTGCTGCTGATATTGTTGTGTATCCTGGCGGTATTCGCGCCATCGTTCATGATGTCGGGCGTGCCTAAAGCGATGTTTTTACCGCTTTCTTTGTCAATAGGTTTAACCATGATCGTATCGTACATACTTGCCCAAACAGGTGTGCCGATATTGAGTAACTGGCTTATTAAAGCCGAACGCTATCAACACTATCACCACGGGGAAGTACACGCCCATGCCGGCGAATCATTGGATGATAGGGAGGAAAAACAAGTCGAAAAACACCTGCAAAACGAGCAGGAGCATCCCGAAAACAACGACCTGTTTGAAAAGGTAAAGCTCTGGCTTATTAATGCCCTTAATAATTCTATGCCCCGAAAGCGGCTTATCGTGTCTGTTTATTTAGGCGTGGTTATCATTTTAGCAGGGTTATGCTTTGTTTTTATTGGTAAGGATATGATGCCAAAAATCAATAACGGGCAGTTTCAGATAAGGATTAAAGAGCCGGACGGCACCCGGTTGGAACGCACCGAGGATGCTTTTAAACAAGTATTGCAGGTTATCAACCAAACGGTAAATAACCGTGTAGAAATTACATCAGGATACGTGGGGCTAATACCCAGCAGCTACGGTACCAGTAACCTTTATATTTTTAATACAGGTACCCAGGAAGCCGTATTACAGGTAAACCTTGATGAAAAATACAAGGTGAATATGGATGAACTAAAAGATGCGCTGCGCAAAAACATCCATTATAAACTCCCCGAACTGCAAATAACCTTTGAGCCGATAGATATGACCGAAAAGATCATGAGCCAGGGGGCCTCATCGCCTATTGAAGTACAGGTAGCCGGTAAGGATATGCAGCAAATTGAAGGTTACGCCAATAAGGTAGTAACCAAGCTAAAGAATATCAGTTATTTGCGCGACGTACAAATAGAGCAACCTTTAAAGTTCCCGGTAATAAAGATCACTTTGGATAGGTTAAAAGCGGCTCAGTTAGGGTTGAATATTAAAGATATTGCCCGCTCGGTTACGGCAAGTACATCGTCCAGCCGTTTTACTGATAAAAACTTGTGGCTTGATGAAAAAGGCGCCTATACCTACCAGGTGCAGGTGCAAATTCCCGAGTATGTTATGAACACGATGGATCAGCTTAAGGAGGTGCCGCTGGTAAAAGGGCAAAGCAGCCCGGTTTTAAGCGATATAGCCACATTTACTACAACCTATGTTCCTGGCGAGTATGACAGGGCCGGGCCCAGGCGGTTTTTGACTATCAGCGCCAACATTTATAAAACCGATTTGGGTACTGCCACTACAGATGTGCAAAAAGCGCTGAACTCGATAGGCGCACCGCCAAAAGGGTTGATTGCCAGCATGGGAGGAATGTCGACCCTGTTAACAGATACATTGGGCAGTTTACAAAACGGACTAATGCTTGCCATTGTAGTTATCTTTTTATTGTTGGCTGCCAACTATCAGTCTTTTAAAGTATCGCTTGCCGTACTATCAACAGTGCCGGCCGTTATTTTGGGATCGTTGCTGATGTTGCTGCTTACAGGATCGACCTTAAACCTCCAATCATATATGGGGATGATCATGTCGACGGGGGTATCCGTGGCCAATGCCATTTTGATTGTAACGAATGCCGAAAAATTGCGGATTGATTATAAGGATGCTAAAAAAGCGGCTATAACCAGTGCATCTATCCGGTTGCGGCCCATCCTGATGACCAGCCTGGCCATGATAGCAGGTATGATCCCTATGGCTTCGGGCATGGGCGAGGCAGGCGAGCAGTCGGCACCTTTAGGGCGTGCGGTTATTGGTGGTTTGTTTGCATCAACCCTTGCGGCCTTATTCATTTTGCCCCAGGTATTTGCGTGGGTACAGCAAAAAACAGATTTTTTATCGCCTTCGCTAATGCCTGGTGAAACCGACGAACAATCAGCTAAAATAACAGAACCAGAAACCTCCATAGTTTAAAATCATGAAATTTCAATCAATTATATTAATAGCAGCCGTAAGCCTATTTGCTGCATGCGGTGGCAATCAAAAGCCGGTAGATATTTCGGCCCCGGCTGCAAAAAGTAAAGCGGTCACCGAAACAGGTATTGTAACCGAAAAAGCCTTGTCAAGTAACGCCCGCCTGCCTGGCCAGCTTAAGCCTTACAACGAAGTAAATATTTTCCCGAAGGTAAACGGCTTCGTGAAAAATATGTATGTAGATAGGGGTACCATTGTAAAAAAAGGACAATTATTGGTCACCCTTGAGGCACCCGAAATGGAATCGCAGCTACAGGCAGCCAATTCAAGGTATCTGCAAGCACAGGAAAATGCCGTTGCCAGTAAAGAAAAATACCAGCGGTTAAAGGAAGCCGCCAAAGAGCCCGGTTCGGTATCGCCGCTTGACCTGGATAACGCCTCGGCCAAAATGAGGGCCGATGAAGCCATGGCAAAATCAGAACAATCCAACGTGGCATCGGTACGTACCATGCAGGATTATTTGAATATAAGGGCACCGTTTGATGGAATGATTGTTCAGCGTAATGTGTCGCCGGGTGCGCTTGTTTCACCGGGTAAAGGGACAGACCAACCAATGTTAATCTTACAGGATATTAGCAAATTGCGTTTAGAGGTTTTTATCCCCGAAGATTATGTAGATAAGGTAGATTTAACCAAACCGGTAAATTTTACCTACAACGCCATGCCTGGTACACAGCAAACTGCAAGGATCAGCCGGTCGGCAAATGCGTTGGGCAGTATGCGGTCTGAGGCCATTGAGATAGACGTTCAGAACAAAAACGGCAACCTGAAACCGGGTATGTATGCCGAGGTGCATATCCCGATGTTATCGGGTGCCAAATCATTGCTGGTGCCTAACCAGGCCATCGTCCGGTCGACAGAGCGGGAATATGTAATTGTGGTAAAAGATGGCAAGGCCCAATTGCAGGATATTAAAGAAGGGCTTTCACGTAATGATTCGACAGAAGTATTTGGTAATTTAAAAGCCGGCGATACAATTGTAAAACACGCCAGGGACGAGATGCGACAAGGAGATGCGATAAATTAATAGTTGCTCATTAAACCTTGCCAGGTTTCTAAAACGTCGTAACATTTAAAAAGCCATGCAGAAAATCAACTGCATGGCTTTTGTCCATTAAGGACATCTTTCCCCCTTAAAAGTAGTTATACGTTTATTTTGCCTTCAATCGAATCATCGAAGGTTTTGCCTATAGCCGCGCCGGCCAGCATTTTTACAAAAGCTATGGCATTGCCATGCTTGTTGTCCCAGTAATAGCTTTCGGTAGGTTCAACTTTTATTACCGAGATGCGCGGGTCATCGATGCCATCGGTGAACCATACCTTTAGTATTGGTTCCCAAAGCTCTTTAATTTTTTCCTTGTCTTCGCTCACGGTGGCTATACCATAAACATTCAGGAAATCGGAATGTGCAGATCCCTGGAATAACAGATGGACCATAGGGTCCTTCTGCAGATCTTCATTCTTGTGGCTGTCATTGGCACTCAGAAACCAAAGGTTGCCCTCGTCATCCACTTGTTGAACAGACATCGGGCGAACATTTGCCGGGATACCGGTTTTAATATTGGTTAAAAAGAAGCAGCTTTTAGCGCTATCGACCATGTCTTTTAATTTAGCTATGGCCTCTGGTCCGCCAAGGTCCTGATAATTATCTTCTGGTTGTTGTTGATTAATGCTATCCATTATTTAAAGTTTTTGTTGGTAAATGTTATAGAATAACCAATCAAAATCTTTATTGTGTTAATAAAATTAACTTTTAGGATAAAGTTGTGAGTTGTGAGTTGTGAGTTGTGAGTTGTGAGTTGTGAGTTGTGAGTTGTGAGTTGTGAGTTGTGAGTTGTGAGTTGTGAGTTGTGAGTTGTGAGTTGTGAGTGGTGAGTTGTGAGTTGTGAGTTGTGAGTGGTGAGTTGTGAGTGGTGAGTGGTGAGTGGTGAGTGGAATTATGTTAAATAGATAAAACAATATTTGTGAAACCGACTTTCCGTATGACCCAATGACCCAATGACCCAATGACCCAATGACCCAATGACCCAATGACCCAATGACCCAATGACCCAATGACCCAATGACCCAATGACCCAATGACATTATGCAAACACCACCATCCTATCCGGATACCGTGTAGCATAGCTGGATACGATGTTTTTGATGTAGTCATTGCCCGGGTAGGGGGTCAGGTAGTTTTTGAGTTGCTGCACGTTATTAGCATCAAAATAGTGCGAGATGTATCCCATTCCGTAAAACTGGCCTTTTTCAACCAAAATACAGCTGTGTTCATCGCCGGTACGGCCTTCATCGCGAATGGCGTAGGTAGGCAGGGCAAGTTTAAGCTGGTCAATAGCGTTGTTAACCTTTTTGTTATAGTCCTCTACAGATTCAACACCTTCGCAGGCACACTGGCTGCCGGCGGCACCGGTACATGGGGCCGTGTTGGTTTGTATAAAGCAAAGCTTGGGGCATAGGCCAAAAGCTTCTATCAGTTTGTTAAGCAGATTATAACCATCCAGCAATGAGTTGCAGGTATAAATAACATCGCTGAATTTGCGGCGTTTATCAACCGCCAGCCTGGTATAGCCGCGCTGATCTTCAAAAGCATACAGGCAATAGGCGTTTTCAAAGCGTTTTAACGACCGGTTGTATTTTGGCCACAGGCGTTTAATCTCGATGGCCTCCAGTACAAAAGCAATCAGCTCGGTGCCGCAAACCTGGTAGCTTACCTGGTGAATATTGCGTAAAAACTCCTGCCGTTGCAGGCCCGGGTTATTTCCGGTAAAATGGCTGCTTACCCGTTTCTTGATGTTTTTGGCTTTGCCTACATAAATCACTTTCCCTTTTTGGTCATGAAAATAATATACGCCCGGCGAGTATGGCAATTGCTCCACATCTTTTTTGGGCAGGTTGGCGGGCAATACCTGTTCTTTTGAATTTTGCTTAAGTGCCTGTTTAATATGGCCTTCGGTATCGCTGTTTATTAACAGGGTAAATAATTCGGCCGTGGCTTCGGCATCGCCGGCGGCGCGGTGGCGGGCTTCGTTATCTATACCTAAATGGCGGCATAGGCGGCCAAGGCTATAGGATGGCAGGCCGGGCAATATTTTACGGCCCAGGCGTACGGTACAAAGCTTGTTCAGTTGTAAATCGTATCCGGCGGCGGCCAGGTGGTAGCGCACAAATGAATAATCAAAATTTACATTATGCGCTACGAAGATTTTGCCGTGTATCAAATGGTAAATATCAGCCGCAACATCCTCAAAGGGCGGGGCGCTTTGTACCATCTCGTTGGTAATACCTGTTAAGGCGCTGATATATATGGGTATTTCGCGTTGGGGGTTAACCAGGGTTTGAAAACGTTTTACAACTTTTTTACCATCATGTATGCATATGGCAATTTCTGTAATGCCATTGGCGCTGGCATGCCCCCCGGTAGTCTCGATATCAACAATTGCATACATATTTCAAATGTAATACAAGTTTGCTAATTATTTTAGTGTTATTTTATTTTTTAGTCGGGAAGATGGAAAGTCCAAAAGACGGGAAGTCCGAAAGATGGAAGTTCGAAAGTCCGAAAGTAGGGAAGACGGACAAGATTATAAACCTCTCAGTTAATATCAACCTCTCTATTAAATGGATGATTAAGCTTTCTCTTCAGCCGTTTCTACGGCAAGTCTTCTGTCAACCTTTTGGATATCCTCGTTTTGGTAATCTTTTTCAATCAGCCCGTCGCGCATACGCACAATGCGGTGGGCATGCTTGGCAATATCTTCTTCGTGGGTTACCAGTATAATGGTATTGCCTTTGGCATGGATATCTTCCAGCAGGCCCATAATTTCAATAGAGGTTTTGGTATCCAGGTTACCGGTTGGTTCATCGGCCAGTATAATAGAGGGGTCGTTAATAAGAGCCCGCGCCACGGCCACACGCTGACGCTGACCACCAGAAAGCTCATTTGGTTTATGGTCAACCCTATGCTCCAAACCAACATTTTTAAGGGCGGCGTTTGCGCGTTCGGTACGTTTTTCCTTACTGATGCCTGCGTAAATTAAGGGCAGGGCAACGTTATCAAGGGCGGTATTACGGGGCAATAGGTTAAACGTTTGGAAAACGAAACCAATCTCTGAGTTACGCACTTCTGCCAACTCATTATCGGTCATGTGGCTTACATTTATTCCGTTCAAAATATACACGCCCTTAGTTGGGGTATCCAGGCAGCCCAGGATATTCATCAGCGTTGATTTGCCGGAACCTGACGGGCCCATCAAAGCCACAAATTCGCCTTTATTTATGGTTAACGACACCGATTTAAGCGCGTGAATAACTTCGCTACCTATCACGTACTTACGTCCAATCTCGTTTATGGTAATTAAAGGCTTGTCTTTTAATGGCTCCATGAATGTTTTTTTATTTGGACTGTTGATAGGGGCGGAATGTTACAAGCTTTTTGTTTTTATTAGTTGGGAAGTCAGAAAGTCCGGAAGTCCGAAAGACCGGAAGTCCGGAAGTTTTTGTTAAGCGGTAAAGTTTGAAAGTGTTGTTTCACTTACTTTCCGTCTTTCGGACTTCCGGACTTTCCACTTCTTAAAAAATTACTTCTCAATCACCTTAGCCACCAAAAAGTAGTCTTTATCGTGCTTAGGAGCGTTTTCAAGTGCTTCTTCGTGGGTTATTTCTTGTTTTACCACATCCTCGCGCAATATGTTGGCCCCATCGGTCATGTAAATAAGCGGTTCTACGCCGGTGGTGTCCAGTTCGTTCAGTTTGGCCATAAAATCAAGGATTTTGCTCATATCCTGTATCATGTCCTGCTTTTCGCTCTCGCTTAGCTCTAAGCGGGCCAGGTGGGCAACTTTTTCAACTGTTTCTTTATCTATGGTCATGCCGTTTGCAGTTTGTTTTTTATAATTTCAAATACCTCATCGCGTAGCGCATCGGCATCATCCAGTGTTAAATGGGCCGTTTCAATGGGTTTATGTACAAATATATTACAAATTCCGGGTCTGCTGCCATATTCTTTGCCGGTATCCCAAAGCACTTTCCAGGTATCCAGGGATGATATGGGCAAAATGGGTACTTTCATTTCAATTGCCAGCCTGAACGGGCCGTTCTTAAAACTATGCAACTCGGGCGGATAGTCTTTCGGGATAGTGGCTTCGGGGAAAATAACAACGCTTACCCCGTTTTTAATACGCTCTGCAGCAGTTTTAAATGCCCGGAATGACGACATTTTACTTTCCCTGTTAACCGTAACATCAATGGTCTTAAAAAAATAGCCAAGTACATAATTGTTCAGCAATTCTTCTTTCCCCATAAAACAAATATTGTTTTTAAGGATGGTATTTATGGCCGATACATCAAGGTTTGATGTGTGGTTGCCGCATATTACATAAGTTTTTTTCCAATCCAGCGGCTCTTCGAAAGTAGCGCTGTAAAAAATTCCCGAAATGCTCGAACTCAAAAAAATAATAAGTCGCCGCATTTGGTTAATGTACCGGTATCTACTGGTTTTTTGCCTGAGTATATATAAAACCGGGTAACAAAGGGTGAAAAAGACGGCTATGCTATACCTATAAAATTTGGTATGGATCCTTTTCAGTGTTAATTTCATGTTCCCCAAATGTAAAAAAAATACTGGTTTCAGAAAGCTTAAAGCTTAATGTGAAAGGCCTAAAGCTAAAATTTTCATGTTAACTTCATTTGCAGGTCTCAATAAATTTCAAGCGATTGGGTGTGATTTTTCGGTTGCGGCCAGCTTTTGTTGGATGATGGCGTAAACGTCATCGCGCAAGGCATCGGCACCGGCAATTGTAAGGTTACTGGTATCTATGGGTTTATGTACGTAAAAATGGCAAATGCCTGGCCTGCTGCCATATTTGGTGCCGGTATCCCAAAGTATTTGCCAGGTGTTTACAGATGTTACCGGGATGATGGGTATTTTATGTTCAATAGCCAGGCGAAACGGTCCGCTTTTAAATTCACACAATTGGGGCGGATAATGATCTGAGATCATTCCTTCAGGAAAGATAATCAACGAAACTCCTTCCTGTAACTTTTCGGAGGCTTTTTTAAAAGCCCGGAAAGACGACATTTTACTTTCACGGTTAACCGGGATATCAACCGAGCGGAAGAATATACCGGTTACCAAACCATTTTCCAGTTCCTGCTTGCCCATGAAGCTGCAGTTGCTATTTACCAGAATGCACATGGCCGAAATATCGAGGTTGGAGGTATGATTCGGGCAAATGATATAAGGTTTGCTCCAGTCAACAGGCTCTTCATATTCAAAATTATAGAAGATGCCTACCATGGCCGAACTGATATACCCCCAGGCCCGGCGCAGTTTGTTCATGCTATGGTACCGGGAGGGTTTTTTAGAAAAATATTTAAAAAAAGGCCATAATAAAAAGTAGGAAAGCGCTACACTCAATACGTATAAATAGATGTGCACTTTTTTCAATATCATTTTCATCGCCATCAAAAATAGAAAAATTCCTTACTTTCGCCACCTATGGAAACTGTTGTTAGTGGCATCCGTTCGACCGGAAATTTGCACTTAGGAAACTATTACGGGGCTTTGCAGAACTTTATAAAAATGCAGAATGAATATAACTGCTTTTTTTTTATTGCCGATTTGCATTCGTTAACCACGCACCCAACCCCCGCCAACCTGCATAGTAATGTAAAACAGGTTTTGGTGGAGTATCTTGCCGCGGGTATCGACCCTGAAAAGGCTACTATTTACGTACAATCAGATGTGCCCGAGATTAGCGAGCTATATTTATATTTAAACATGAATGCCTACCTGGGCGAACTGGAACGCGCTACATCGTTTAAAGACAAAGTACGCGCCAATCCCGATAATGTGAACGCTGGCCTGCTTACCTACCCGGTATTAATGGCGGCAGATATCATTATCCATAAAGCAACCAAAGTTCCAGTTGGTAAAGATCAGGAACAACACCTGGAAATGGCCCGTACCTTTGGTAACCGTTTTAACCGGCTGTACAACCACGATTATTTTCCCGAGCCTTACGCCTTTAATTACAGCAGCAACCTGGTAAAAATTCCGGGGCTTGATGGTAAGGGTAAAATGGGCAAATCAGAAGGGGAGGGCAATGCCATTTTCCTTTGCGATACCCCCGAAGCCATCAAAAAGAAGGTAATGCGTGCTGTTACCGATGGCGGGCCAACAACCGAAAATCAGACCAAACCCCAGGAAATTCAAAACCTGTTTGATTTGATGAAGGTAGTATCATCTGCCGATACCGTTGCCCATTTTGACGATTTGTATAACAAAATGACTATCCGTTACGGCGATCTTAAAAAACAGCTTACCGAGGATATGATCATTGCCACGGCGCCCATCCGCGAGCGGATAAACGCGATTGCAGGCGATGCCGATTATTTAAGAAAAGTGGCCGCCATGGGCGAAGAGAAAGCCCGCGCAAGCGCCTCAAAAACCATCAGGGAAGTACGGGAAATTATAGGATTTAAGAAATTTTAAGTTGTCAGAATCAGAATTTGCAGAATTTTGAAATTATCAGAATTGAGTTGTAAAAGATTTTTATAATTCTGACAATTCTGTAAATTAGGAAAATTCTGATTCAGACAAATTCATTATCAACTAAAAAATGCATATAGCTATTGTAGGAAATATTGGCGCCGGTAAAACCACGCTGACTGAAATGCTGGCCCATAACTACGGCTGGGAACCACTTTTTGAAGCCGTAGACAATAACCCCTACCTGGAAGATTTTTACAGCGACATGAAACGCTGGAGTTTTAACCTGCAAATTTATTTCCTGAACAGCCGTTACCGCCAGATCATCGATATCCAGAAAACCGGCCGCAATATTTTACAGGACCGTACCATTTATGAAGATGCCTACATATTTGCCGAAAACCTGCACGATATGGGGCTGATGACCACCCGCGATTATCAAAACTATGAATCGATATTTGAGAATATTACCGAGTTTATAAAGCCGCCCGATTTGCTGGTTTACCTTAAAGCATCGGTACCAACACTGGTAAGCAACATCCAGCGCCGTGGCCGCGAGTATGAAATAGGCATCCGCCTGGATTACTTGTCAAAACTAAACGAGAAGTACGATAAATGGATCAAAAACTATAAACTGGGCAAATTGCTGATCCTTGATAAAGACAACCTCGATTTCGCCAATAATACCGAAGATATGGCAACCATAGTTCAGTTGATTGAACGGGAAATTAATGGGCTGTTTTAGGTCGCATTGAGTTATTATATGAAAAAGTTGAATCTCATTTTGCTGCTGCCCTTACTTGTTGGCTGTGTGTCGATGATTGACGACTTAAAGGTGTTGGATTTGAATGTATTTAAAATCACAATTCCTGGTAGCTGGAAATATATCAAAGAACAAGGTGATGATTCGTTTATAGGAAAAATCGTTATTCCTGCATCTAATACAATTCTTCAGTTTGATTTTAGCAACAATGGCTACACAAATAGCCTGTTGCCAACAGAACAGGAATATTTGAAAAAGCAAGAGTGGAAAAAAGACGAATATTTTTATAAACCAGGGGTAACCTATACGGCTGATTTTAATGTTAAAAACGAAAGAGCGGCGCAAATGAAGAAGTTGGGTACTACTGATTCAACAAAGGTGCATGTAGAGGCCGATCCGAGCTATGAAACAAAAACAAATGTTCATTTACCTACACAGGCTCAAAGGATAAAATATTTAAATGCCGACTACGTTGCCGACCTTACTTTTAGGGATAGCACCATTCATGTGCCGATAGAAATACCACTGGAAATAAAAGCTCATAATATTCAAGTTGATAGTACGGATAAATACGTTGTTAATACTATTTGGCCAAAAAATCCCGGTACGGGGATTACGGAAATATATTTTAAAGGCCGTTCATCGCGTTTAACTTTTAATATAGTCGGTATTAATCTTTCAAAAAAAGACCAAGACCTGGCCTTGCAAGCCTTCAAAACCATTGTAATCAAATGAAAATCCTTGGTATAATTCCCGCACGCTACGCATCCTCCCGATTTCCGGGAAAGCCTTTAGTTGATATTGCCGGTAAAAGCATGATTCAAAGGGTGTATGAGCAGGCTAAGAAATGCGTTAATGTTGCCGAGGTAATAGTGGCTACCGACGATAATCGCATATTTGACCATGTACAAGCCTTTGGCGGCGTTGCGGTTATGACGGCCGACTACCATCAAAGCGGTACCGACCGTTGTGCCGAAGTTGCCTCCTTACATCCTGAATACGATGTGATAATCAACATACAGGGCGATGAACCGTACATCGACCCGGAACAAATTACTAAGCTTGCCGCCTGCTTTAACGATGCCGGTACCCAAATAGCTACGCTGATAAAAAAGATACTGACCAGGGAGGAATTGTTTAACTACAACTCACCCAAAGTGGTTATCAATAAACTATCCGAGGCGGTTTATTTTTCGCGCGCCACGCTGCCACACATTCGCGGACAGGAGCCCGACAACTGGCTGGAGTTTTATACTTATTTTAAACACATAGGCATTTATGGTTACCGGGCAGATGTGTTGCAGAAGATTACCAAACTCCCCATCTCGGGCCTCGAGAAAGCCGAAAGCCTTGAACAACTGCGTTGGATTGAGAATGGCTACCGCATAAAAGTTGCCGAAACGGAGCTGGAAACCCACGCTGTTGATGTGCCGGCTGATTTGGAAAAATTGAATTTGTTTAAATAACTAAATAGCTAAGCAGGCGAAAAACTTACGAAGTTTTGAAAACTTCGTAAGTTTTTCGCCTGCATTTGGTGGGCAAGTACTCCTTCAGCCTTAGGCTTTTCGCTTTCAGCTTTCTATCTGTTTTCCAGCACAGCAAACTTACTCCCGTAATCATTTAACTCGGCCTGGAATTGTTTATGCAACCCGGTTTCGTTGTATGCTTTGGTGGTTTCTGCCAATCCGTTCAATACATACAGCTGAAATTGTACTTCGCCAGCATTAAGGGCCTCGGGCTTGTCTTTTAATAGGGTGTAATTATAGGCAAGCTGGTCGGTAAGGTAATTGCTTATGCCTTTGACATAGCGGTTGGCCAGCTCCTTGTCGTTGAGTTTATAGGCTAATTGGGCCAACAGCAGCTTACGATGAGCGGTATCAATGTTGGGGTTAATGTCGGGCATTTCCTGGTCAAACTTATGCAGGGCATTTAGGGCCAGGTCGCTGCGGCCATCTTTAATCAAGCCTTGGGCAAGGTCGTGAAAGGTGGTTTCCAGGTAAGGGTAAAACTGGGTTTTGCTTACATCGTCAAGGTAGCGGGCATGTTTAAAATTACCGTATTTAAACTTGTTCATTACGTTGTTGTACATCACCAGGCTGTTTACCTTGCCTAACTGGTCGTGCACTGCTGTATCGGCCTTAAATGGAATGAGGCGGTAGGTAAAACCTTCTTTATACAGGTAAGGCTGCATTCCCATCATATATTCAGGAGCTACACCGATGGTGAAACATACCGGGCGTTTCCAATCGTTATTTGCCAGCAGGTCTATTATGGCCAGTTTATCTTTGTATAGGTAATCGCCAGGATATGTCCACTCCATGCTGTTGGTCAGCTTAGCCTTTTGTTGCGGGGGTACCACGCCGTTTTTTACCAGCTCATCCGGATCTACTTTAAGTTTAAAGTTTTTGGTGGGCAGGTAGTTCATGCTTTCGCCGCTTTGGTATTGTACTTTGGTGCGTTCATCGTCTGATGTAATAAAATCAAATACCTCTTTTACATCAACAGAACCAGGTATTTTGGCATCATTATAAGCCATAAAATCGCGTACGCCCTGTTTATATTTGTCAAAAGGCATGGTAATGGGCAACGGGGCCGATTGGTTCATGGGCTTTTGCATCTGGCGGATGTACCAATCGCCGCTAAACAGGCTGGTACAAACTATACGCACATCGGGCCTTACGCCTTCAACTTCCTGATCGTACCAAAGGGAGTAGGTGTCATTATCGCCATTGGTAAACAGGATAGCATTTTTGGGGCACGAGATCAGAAAATTATACGCCATATCATGTGCCGTCATCTTGGTCGACCGGTCATGATCGCCCCATTCCTGCCTGGCCATTAAAACAGGGGCAACAAGCAAGCAAACAGCCACCGAAGCAAAAGCAGCTCCCTTTGCATTTACTTTTCGCCGTATAAAATCATTAATAGCCAGCACGCCCAGGCCTATCCAGATGGCAAAGGCGTAAAAGGAGCCTACGTACGAGTAATCGCGTTCGCGGGGCTGTATGTTGGCCTGGTTAACATATAATACAATGGCCAGGCCCGTAAAAAACCACAGCAGGGCAATAACTATAGCATCGGCTTTTTTGCGTTTAATGTGGTAGGCCATGCCCAATAAGCCAACAACCAAAGGCAAGGCATATAGAGGAGTATAGGTATTGGAGCTGGTTATCGATTTTGGCAGGTGTTTGCTGCCATCAAACCAGCCCGATGTCCAGTTACCATCTATTGATACTGCGCTGGTTTGGCCGTCGGCATCATTGTAGCGGCCAACAAAATTCCATAAAAAGTAGCGCCAGTACATCTGGTACATTTGCCAGCTTAGCATCCACTTCATGTTATCGGCAAAAGTGGGGCTTTGCCCCTCGGCTAATTGCAACCATTGTTTGTAAAACTGTACGTTTTGGGCATATTGCGGATCGCCCTGCGTACTGTGCATACGTGGCATAAGTGTGTTATGATCGTACGTGTTGATGAGTTTTTTGCCGCTTACTTCGTACCGTTCGGCGCCCTTGCGGTAAAGGTTTTTACCTTCCTGCTGGTCGGTAAGTTTGGCGTCAAAGTAAGGGCCGTAAAGCAGCGGCGTTTCACCATACTGTATACGGCCAAGATAATCGTTAAGTGTAAAAGCATTGTCCGGGTGCGAGTTATTCAGATCTGTATTGGCGGTAGCCCGGATAGGGATATAAAAAAATGATCCGTAACCAAAGTAAATGAAGGCAAGGCAAATCAGCGCCAGGTTTAGCGCCGGTTTTTTATGGCGAATGCTATACCGGATACCCAGGGCTAATGAAGCTACAATCAGCATTACAAAACACATGGCGCCACTGCCAAAACCCAGGCCCAGGGAATTCACAAAAAACAGGTCGGAGTAAGCGGCCAATTTGATGGTGTATTCCCTGATGCCATACTGTACCAAACCAAGTAATACGATGCTGAGCAAAAATACCACGATGCCGCTTTTTACAGTTGGGTTTTTATACCTGCGGAAATAATACACCATGGTAATAGCCGGGATGGTTAACAGGTTAAGCAGGTGGATGCCTATGGATAAGCCCATGACGTAGGCTATTAAAACTATCCATTTATCGGTGCCGCGTTCATCAGCATGTGCCTCCCATTTTAAAATGGCCCAGAATACTACAGCTGTACAAAGCGAGGACAGGGCGAATACAATGGTCTCTACCGCCGAAAACCAAAAGGTATCGGTATAAGCAAAGGCTAATGAACCAACCAGGCCGGCCCCCATTATCGCAATCAGTTGTGATGATGTGATTGTTTCGCCTTTTGCGATAAGCAGCTTTTTGGCCAGTGCGGTAATTGTCCAGAACAAAAACATTACCGTGGCAGCGCTTGCAAGGGCCGAACCGAGGTTGGTAAAATAAGGTACTTTGGTTTTATCGCCCATGGATAGCAGCGAAAATACTTTACCCAGCATGGCAAACATGGGGTAACCTGGCTGGTGCGATACCTGCAGGCGGTAGGCGCAGGCTATAAACTCGCCGCAATCCCAAAAGCTAACTGATGGCTCGAGGGTTAAAATATAGGTTGTAAGGGCAATTACGAGGCAAAGCCAGCCCAGCAGATTGTTGATTTTGTTGTACTGCATTATTAATAAGGTTGTAATTGTTTTATCATACGTGAATGCGGTACAATTTCGAAGTAAAATATCAGAACGCCATGAGTATTAACATCTGCTTAACATCTTTTAACAAAATTTAACTTATTGATTTTGAGTGAGTAGGTAAGGATGGCTTACCGTATAACCCTGTAATTAATCACCGATAAATTAGAGGCAAAAACAACAACAACATTATCAAATTTAAAACGTACAAAGAATATTAGCCGATTTAACAAATACCCAATATCTGGGCGATAAAATGGCTGGTTAACCAATAAGAAAGCGACCTAATAATCATCAATTAATAAACCGTAGCTTTTCAGTAAATCGCTCAGGTATTTAATGTTTTTGGCCGTTATTACTCCTTCTTTTGTTTAAATTAAAAAAAATACACCGGGATAAACCTTTTCAGTCATGAGAACCAGACAGCATCATTTTATCAACAATAAGTGGATTGATCTCAATGCCGATAGTGAATTTGAGGAGGCAAAATGCCAGCTTGTGCTTGTATTTGGCGCCACCCAGCTAATTATGGTGCCGGCTGTGTATGAGTATCTGAAAATAAAATATCCCGTTGCCGATATTGTTTTTTCCTCAACTTCGGGCGAGATACTGGACAGCGAGGTATATGACGATAGTATTGTAGTTACCGCCATCGAGTTTGAAAAATCAAACATAAGTTGTGCTACAACCCACGTAAGCAATCAAACCAGCAGCTTTGAAACGGGTGCTTACCTGATGTCGCAGCTGGATAAAAATGGCTTGAAATGTGTGTTCATTATTTCCGATGGTACGTTTATTAACGGTAGCGACCTGGTGGCTGGTTTTAATAGCGATAACCTTAATAATGTGCCGGTAACAGGTGGCCTGGCGGGCGATGCGGCCAGGTTTAACAGCACGTTTACCAGCCTTAACAATATACCGGCGCAAGGTAATGTAACCGCTATTGGTTTTTACGGCGATAATTTGGTTATCAGCCACGGTTCAAATGGGGGATGGGATGAGTTTGGCCCGCAACGTACTATAACCAAATCTGATAAAAATGTATTGTTCGAGATTGATAACAAGAGTGCGCTTGACCTTTACAAAGAATATCTTGGCGAATATGTAAAAGAGTTGCCGGGATCGGCCCTGTTGTTTCCGTTATCATTAAGCATACCAGGGTCTGATAAAAAGTTAGTACGTACAATTTTGAGTGTTAACGAACAGGAAAAATCCATGACCTTTGCAGGTAACCTGCCAGAGGGGAGCCACGTGCGGCTGATGAAAGCCAACTTTGATAAGCTGATAAATGCATCGTCAACTGCGGCAACAGATGCTTCGGATAGGGCGGCGGCCACTAATCTTGCCATTATGGTGAGCTGCGTAGGTCGTAAACTGGTGCTTAACGAGCGTACCGACGAGGAATTAATGGTGGCTAAACAGGTTTTTGGCGACAAAACGGTGATTGCAGGCTTTTACTCCTACGGCGAGTTATCCCCATTGAACAAAGGCTCAAATTGCGAACTGCACAATCAAACCATGACCATTACCACTTTTACTGAGAACTAATTTATGGACTACCATTACCTGTTAGCCAAGCAAATAAAAAAAATGCTGCCGGCCCAATACCTGCAGGATGATGCTATTTTGCAATTTTTGAGCGCCGTAAATAATAGTTTTAAGAACTTTGAAAAATCCATAAAGCTTGCAGATCACGCGTTCAACATCAGCGAACGTGAGTATTTGGCTGCAACCGATGATCTTAAGCAACAAAACGAGATCAAAAAAAGATCAATACAGCAATTAAAGGAAGCCATAAAAGCGCTTAATCCCGATGTCGAGCTAAACCTTTCCGATTCGGATGATGACCTGATCCACATCATCAGCTTTTTACAGGAGCGGATAACCAAGGCCAAGGAACTGGAAGTAGAGCTTATTCAATCAAAAGAACTTGCCGAAAAAGCTGCCATGGCCAAAGCTCAGTTTTTGAGCATCATGAGCCATGAAATACGTACGCCGATGAACGCTGTAATAGGCTTTACGCATTTACTCATACACCAGGACCCTAAACCCGAGCAAAAAGAATTTTTGGGTTTTTTAAAATTTTCGGCCGAAAACCTATTGGTGTTGATTAATGATATATTGGATTTTAGCAAAATTGAGGCTGGTAAAGTTGAATTTGAACAGGTCGATTTCAGCGTAATCGAACTGATTAAAAATACCCGTCTATCGTTGCTGCAAAAAGCAAACGAAAAAAATATCCAGATTAAACTGATGATGGACCACGACCTGCCCAATGCTATTATAGGCGACCCGGTACGGTTGGGGCAGATATTAACCAATTTGATAAGCAATGCCGTGAAATTTACCAATAAAGGAAAGGTCACCATTACAGCCACAATGGCCGGTAACGACGGCGAAAACTCAACTATTGATTTTGAAGTTGCTGATACCGGTATTGGAATTATGCCCGATAAAATTGACCATATTTTTGATAGCTTTAACCAGGCCAGTACCGATACTACCCGCAAATATGGAGGCACAGGATTGGGTCTAACAATTACAAAACGCCTTTTGCAATTATTAGGTACTGATATTAAACTGAAAAGTGAATTTGGCGTTGGATCTGTTTTTAGCTTTAGCCTGGTGTTTAAAAACAGCAAAAAGCACCTAAGTAGTACATCAGACAGCGACGAATTTTATGCGCTAAAAAGCCTGAAAGGTACCAGGCTGCTGATAGCCGAGGATAACCAGATTAATGTAATATTGGCTAAACATTTTATGAAGCAATGGGATGTAGAATGCGACGTAGCCGAGAATGGCGAAATTGCACTGATGCTGGTACAAACCCGTGATTACGATATGGTGCTGATGGATTTACAGATGCCCGAGATGGATGGCTACCAAACCACCACGGCAATACGCAACTTAGAGGGCGAGAAATATAAAAACCTGCCCATTATAGCGCTTACCGCTTCGGCCATGCTGGATATACAGGATATGGCATTTACCGTTGGGATGAATGACTACGTGAGCAAACCATTTAATCCTAACGAACTTCACCGCAAAATAGCTTTGTACAGTAAGCATCAGACAATAATTTAACTATTTGTCATTTCATTAAGTTGCATATTTGTAATTATCTCAATAATAAAATGTTATAAATCCGGGTGTTTACTAAATATCAAGATTTGGCCGTTTTTTCTCAACAAGTACACCAAAGCCTGAAAATTTTCTTACTTTTGTATCCCGTACACAAACATTTGGTTTCGGCACAAAACCGCGGCCATTTTTCAAAAAAATCATGACTAAATATATTTTTGTTACGGGTGGCGTTACCTCGTCGTTAGGAAAAGGTATTATCTCAGCCTCATTAGCCAAATTACTTCAATCGCGCGGTTATCGTGTCACAATCCAAAAGTTTGACCCCTATATCAATATTGATCCGGGAACGTTAAACCCATACGAGCATGGCGAATGCTACGTAACCGAGGATGGCGCCGAAACAGACTTAGACCTTGGTCATTACGAACGCTTTTTAAATACCCCAACATCAAAAGCAAATAACATTACTACCGGCCGTATTTATCAAAATGTGATCAATAAAGAGCGTGAAGGTGCTTTTTTAGGTAAAACGGTACAAGTGGTACCACACATTACCGACGAAATTAAACGCAATTTCCGCATTCTTGGCGAAAGCGGTGATTATGATATCGTGATTACCGAACTGGGTGGTACTGTGGGAGACATCGAATCATTGCCTTATATCGAGGCGGTACGCCAGTTCAGGTGGGAGATAGGCTCTGGTAACTCATTGGTTATTCACCTTACTTTGGTCCCTTTCCTTGCTGCCGCAGGCGAGTTGAAAACCAAGCCAACGCAGCACTCAGTAAAAATGCTGCTTGAATACGGTATCCAGCCGGATATTTTGGTTTGCCGCACCGAGCATCACCTGAATATGGATATCCGTAAAAAAATCGCGCTTTTCTGTAACGTAAATATTAACGCGGTTATTGAATCTATTGATGCCTCAACTATTTACGATGTGCCTTTGCTGATGCTGAAAGAGCAACTGGATAAAACAGTACTTACCAAATTAAAATTATCGCACAAAAATGAACCGAGCCTGGATAACTGGAAAGATTTCCTGGGCCGCTTAAAAAATCCTACCGCAGATGTACGCATTGCCCTGGTAGGCAAATATGTAGAGTTACCGGATGCCTATAAATCCATCACCGAAGCGTTCATTCACGCGGGCGCTGCCAAAGAGTGTAAGGTAAGGGTTGAATATATACCATCAGAAAGCCTGACGCCCGAAAACGCAATCGAAAAGCTTAAAGGCATGCACGGTGTGCTGGTTGCCCCTGGTTTTGGCGAACGTGGTTTTGAAGGTAAAATTGAAGCTATCCGTTATGTACGCGAAAACAACATACCTTTCTTTGGTATTTGTTTGGGCATGCAATGCGCGGTTGTTGAGTTTGGCCGCAATGTTTTGGGCCTTGAAAATGCCAACAGCACCGAGATGAACCCCGACACCAGGCACCCTGTTATTGGAATGATGGAAGATCAAAAAAACATCACCAATAAAGGAGGCACCATGCGCCTGGGGGCCTATGCCTGCGAATTAAAAAAGGGCAGTAAGGCTGCTGCTATATATGGTAAAACCAGTATATCCGAAAGGCACCGTCACCGTTACGAGTTTAATAACGTGTACTTGAAACAGTACGAAGCAGCCGGTTTGATACCTTCTGGAATTAACCCCGAGAATAACCTGGTGGAGGTTGTAGAGTTAAAAAATCACCCGTTTTTTGTTGGCTCGCAATTTCATCCCGAATTAAAATCAACAGTTGCAAATCCGCACCCACTTTTTATTAACTTTGTCGCCGCTTCACTGGCTTATGCCCGTAAGAAATAAGTAATTGTACGATACAATATAATGGATAAAAATACTTTCACAGGATTATTCCTGATTATGGCTATCATAGCCGGCTCAATTTATTTTTTAAAGCCGAATGAAGCCGAATTGAAAAAAGAGCGCCTGGTGCAACACCAGGATTCGGTAAAAAAGGGCTTGCTTAATAAAACAAATACGCCTGTGGCCGCTAAGTTTGATACCGCTAAAGCCGTGGTTAAAACTGTGGCCGATTCTGCAACTTTAAAAAGCCCCTTCGGCGCGGCATCTGTAGGCAGCGAGAAGCTTATCACTATAGAAAACCAGGAATTATTAGTTAAACTGAATACCAAAGGTGGTAAAGTAGCATCTGTTGAGTTAAAAAATTATAAAACCTTTGATAAAAAGCCGCTGGTATTGTTTAGTGGCGATAAAGATCATTTTGGTTTAAACTTTAACGTTGGCGCTAAAAATATCAATACCGACGAGTATTATTTTACCCCAAGTGGAACCGATTTAAAAGTAGCCGAAAAAGATTCGGCTTCCATTACCCTGCGTTTAAGCTACAGTCCAACACAGTATATTGATTATGTATACAGCTTGAAAGGTACCGGTTTTAAATTAGGCCTTACCATTAAGCCAACCGGCCTTGACGGCGTTATGGCCAATAGCAGCAACCTTAACCTGAACTGGGCCGCCAGCCTGCACAAACAGGAAAAAGATATGAAACAGGAACGCCAGTATACAACTGTTTACTACTATAATACAGATGGCGATGTTGATTATTTGAGCGAGACCAAGGACGACCAAAAAGAGGTTAGTGATAAAAAGATGACCTGGGTTGCTTTTAAACAGCATTTTTTCTCTGATGCGCTGGTGGCTAAAAATGGGATAAGCAAATCAAATTTTGCAGCAGTAACCGATGTAGCCGATACTACGGATGTAAGGCAGATGAAAGCCGATTTAACTTTAGTGCGCTTGGCCGATGGCAGCGTTCCCCTGGAGTTTTATTTTGGTCCTAACCGCTATTCAACGCTTAAGGCACAGGGCTCAGATTTACAAAAATTGGTTAACCTGGGCTGGGGGCCGTTAAAATATATCAACCAGTTTGCTGTGTTGCCGTTGTTTAACTTCCTGAACCAATTTAACTGGAACTATGGGTTAATCATTTTGATACTGACAATTGCCCTTAAGCTGGTATTATCGCCGCTTACTTACAAATCATACCTGTCGATGGCTAAAATGCGTGTGCTGAAGCCCGAGATGGATGAAATAAAGGCAAAGGTAGGAGAGGATAACCCAACACTTTTACAACAGGAATACCTTAAGCTTTACAAAAAAGCGGGAGTAAACCCATTGGGTGGCTGTTTGCCGTTAGTGATACAGATGCCAATTGTTATCGCCTTTTTTAAGTTTTTCCCAAGCTTATTTGAACTGCGCGGACAAAGCTTTTTATGGATGCATGATTTATCAACGTATGATTCGGTAATTAAATTTGCCCCCATTATGGGTGTCGACCACATCAGTTTGATGTGTTTGCTGATGACCATTTCTACATTGATATACACTTATTTTAATAACCAGATATCGGGGGCTACCGGGCAAATGAAATATATCGGCTACATTACGCCGCTTATATTCCTGATTACCTTGAATAGCTATCCTTCAGGTTTGAATTATTACTACTTCCTGGCCAACATGCTTACATTTTTACAGCAATACCTGATTAAATTCATGGTTGATGATAAAAAAATTCATGCCCAAATCCAGGAAAACAAAAAGAAACCTGAGGAAAAGAAAAAGAAATCAGGTTTCCAGGCCCGTATGGAAGAGATGATGAAAAATCAACAACAAGCTAAGAAATAGTTTTTTGTACGAAAGATTAAACTGTCAGATATCCCGGGAGGTTCGCCTTTCGGGATATTTTGCGTTTGATGGGTGGGAAGTGTCAATTGTGTAAACGTAAATTTGCAGTTTGGTTAATCGCATACTCGGCCGGGTGTAATTTTAATGATACAAATACTCCTTAATTACAATAACATTTTTTTAACTTAGGAAGCTGTTTTGTTATCAATGAAATTTAATGATAAAACCCTCTGTTCCGGAAAATGAAAATGAGCGTCTCGCCGCTTTAAACTCCTACCAAATTCTGGACACTTTGCCCGAGCGGGCTTTTGATGAAATTACGCTCATCGCTTCCGAAATTTGTCAAACGCCTATCTCGTTAGTTAGCTTAATTGATAACGACAGGCAATGGTTTAAATCAAACAAAGGCCTGGAGGTTACCCAAACGCCTAAAGAACTTGCTTTTTGTGCTCATGCCATTTTGGAACCCAAAGAAGTAATGGTAGTTGCCGATGCGCAAATTGATGAACGATTTGCCGATAATCCGCTGGTAACAGGTTCGCCACAGGTTGTTTTTTATACAGGTGTGCCGCTGATTAATCCGGATGGCTATGCCCTGGGCACTCTTTGCGTTATTGACCATAAAGCCCGCCAGCTCAATAACGCTCAAATACTTGCTCTTAAAGCCTTGGCGAACCAGGTGGTGGCGCAGCTTGAACTTAAAAAGAAAGTTAATGAACTTAACGCAACCAGGCTCCAACTGGAAGAGTCAAACCAACATCTTGAAAAATTTGCCATAATGGCGGCTCATGATATTCGCAACCCGCTCACCAATATTTTGCTTACCGGGCAAGTATTAAAAGATAGATTTAAAGATAAGCTTGATGAAAAAGGCAATAAATTCCTGGATATTATCAATGCATCTTCCTATAAATTGATCTCGTTGCTCGAAAAGATGCTCGACTATTCCAAATCAAGCAAAGTGCTGATGCAGAACAGGGAGGAAGCTGAGGTAATGAGCCTGTTAGATGAAGTACTTAAACTGGTGAACATACCAGCTGCTTTTACTGTTAACATATCATCGCGGCCTGTTAAAATTACCACATCGGTTGTTGCGTTTGAACAGATCATGGCTAACCTGATTAATAACGCTATCCGTTATAACAACAAACCTAAGGGCATTATACAGATTGAATTTACAGCCGATAACTGGTTTTACACTTTTGCTATTACCGACAATGGCATAGGCATTGCTCCGGAAAATTACACCAAAATATTTGAACCCATGACCACACTGGGCGTTAAAGACAGGTTTGACGTACAGGGTTCGGGTGTTGGATTAAGTACCGTAAAAAGCCTGGTTGAGGCATTGGGCGGCACTATAAAGGTTAACTCGGTTATTGATGAGTTTACGACGTTTACATTTACGCTTAAAAGGTAGCTATTTCCACCATTCAGCTTTTTCTTCTTTTAAAGCCATTTTTGAATTTGGCTTATTGCCAATATAAGCATCTCTAACGGTCTGCCAACCATACTTTAAGTACTTGTCATTAGGGCTAAATTCACCCGCCCCTAAATCCAAATCGCCGCTATTTGGGATTCGAAAATCGCCCCAATTGCAGCGCTGGGTAAAATTGCTGTCGTACATTTTCCAGATGCCGGCAAACTCGTTGTTGGCATAACCATCGGCATCTAAATCAATATCGTCGTAAATAATGGTGTTACTTTTATCCAAATAGAAAGACGTTTCGAAGCTTCCTTCAAATGTGCCGGAGTGAGGCTGCCCTTTGGTTTCGGCAAAGCTGTAATTTCCCTTTATTACAAACCGGCCTTTTATCCCTTTGTTTTTATATTCATCATCAACTCCATAGGAAATATTTTCAAGCTTAGATATATCGGCTATAGCGATAGTTCCAGTGAAGTCGCAGATGTTGGTTTTAACCATTGATCTACCTACCACCGTATACGTATTAGTTGCTGGTATCTTTTTAATGGATATGAATTTGACTCGAATACGTTGGTATTGATCTCCTATAAACCCATAAATATTTTGATTTGTTGTTTTTGTCCACAGTTTGGCAAAATCCCGGCTAATAAATTGAGGGGCTAAATTCTTTTTAATGGCTGGGCCATTCGTTCCCTCCCGGCTTTTATTTGGTTTGGCGCTGGATTGTGCAAAGCAAAAATGTACAATCGTGATTAGCAAGAAAAATAAAGCAAGCTTTTTCATAGTCTAAATATAAGATTATGAAATTATCCGATGAATTTGTTACGCTTATTTTATTTTACGTTGAAAGTTAATCTGTTTAATATTTATACGGCTTCATTGTAGCACATGAACAGGCGCAATTTGCATCGGTGATGCCAAGCTTCTTTAAAAAGAACTGGTAAAAACCAATACGATCTGCCATGCCGAAGTTATCGCCTTTACCGCATTCTACGTCGCCATTAACAATGTTGATTGTCATGCCAAAGCCGGGTGTTGTACGGCCGTTTGCTTTATCATTAGCTGTCGGTTGCCATTTGCCGGTCATCACATCATGGGCCGATGGCTTGTGGGTTTCGGGGGTCATCCAAAAATATATGGCGGCTTTAAAAGCTATTACCGGGTCTTGCTCTACCAATTCGGGGTTGTTGAGCAATATTTTTGAGTTGCCAAAAATAATGTTCGAGGCAAAACCATAGTTTCCGTTATAACTTAATTGCATGGGGCCGCGGCCGTAGTATTTTTTCCCTTTAACCGCAGGATATTCGTCGCTGTCGGATATATATACGTTTGATGTATTGTCTTCGTGTATCAACATCAATCCGTCGGTATAACTCCCGTTCATGCCGTGACGCGTTTCGTGGGCTATCTGCGCAAAAAAAGCTGCGAGTTCTTTTTTGTTGATATCGGCTGCCGAGGCAGTGCAAAAGTCTCCGTAGTCAACGGTAAACACGCTGTCTGGTTTCTTTTTTGCCCATTCTTCATTCCAGTCGGCATCCTGGCGTGCAACAGAATCTTTACCTGTTTTTTTGTTGGTGCGGATGAATTGATAAACCGACACGGCCCTGCGGGATACCTTTACTTTAACCAGCCCCAATTCATTAGCCGCTTTAATAAATGCGGCATAAGTATAAAATTTATTACGTTGTGGGAAAAGCTCATTGAACTGTTTCTCGGTAAGAATGCTGTTTATGGATGCCTTAGGTGCAGTTGTAACTATTGCGGCAGTATCCTGAGCTTTTTTATCCCCGGTGCTGCCGCCGCAGCTAACAGATGATATAATCATGGTGCTGGCGGCAACAAACAATAGCTTAGATGATAATATGATCGATTTCATGATTTTCATTAAATAACGGTTTTGACTATATTATAGGTGCAAGTTTAACGCTATCATTTTATAAAAGCATTTTATATGTAAAAATTACACAAAAGTGTTGTGTTATAATATTGGAATTGCGCTATTTGTTTCCGGTAAAAGTGATATATTCACTTTGACCGAACGAGGTGTGAAAAGAATTCATGAAGATATATACTAAAACAGGAGATAAAGGGTTTACATCACTAATAGGTGGTACCCGGGTAGCTAAATACCATTTGCGGATTGAAAGCTACGGAACTGTTGATGAGCTAAACTCATACATTGGCCTTATCCGCGATCAGGATATTGCCAGCCATGATAAGGAAATATTGAAGCAGATACAGGACAGGTTGTTTACAATAGGCTCCTCTCTGGCAGCAGACCCCGAACGGTCAAAAATGGTGATACCTGATTTGCATATGGAAGATGTGGAGTTACTTGAAAAAGAAATGGACAGCATGAATGAACAATTGCCCGAGCTGCGTCATTTTATTTTACCAGGTGGCAGTAATGCCATTTCGTTTTGCCATATTGCAAGATGTATATGCAGGCGTGCCGAGCGGATAACCGTTGAACTGGCTACCGGGAGTACAGTAGACGAAAAAGTGAATATTTACCTGAACAGGCTGAGCGACTACCTGTTTACTTTGGCCCGCAAAATTGGATATGATAATAAAGTGCCTGAGAATCAATGGATACCGAGAATTTGATAATGTGAAAAAAAATATTGATATTCCACTTAAAAATATTATAGTTTTGCGAAAAAGTTAATTTACTGATAAATTATAAAATATAGAGAAATATGTATTGGACACTTGAACTTGCATCGCATCTTGAAGATGCACCATGGCCCGCAACAAAAGATGAATTAATTGATTACGCTATCCGTTCCGGAGCTCCTGTTGAGGTGATTGAAAACCTGCAGGCATTGGAAGATGATGGTGAACCGTACGAAAATATAGAAGAGATATGGCCGGATTACCCGACCAAAGATGATTTCTTTTTTAACGAAGACGAATACTAATCTGCATAAAAAAGCCTCTTTTTAGGGGCTTTTTTATTTAGGCTACATTTTTGGAATGATTTTAGTAATAAGCTTAACACATTTATCACTTAAAACTTACAAAAATGAGAGGCTTATTGTACATTATCGCGGTTATCCTGGTAATAGGATGGCTATTCGGCTTTTTCTTTGGGCATGCCGGAAATTTAATTCACATACTTTTGGTAATAGCCATTATAGCTTTACTATTAGGCGTAATCAGGCGGGCTTAACAAACCCTGTATAACCCTGCATAAATAAAAAAGCCATCGGACTACCCGGTGGCTTTTTTGCTTAAAAGCAATGCTGCTATCGCGATGTCTTCAGGGAATGTAATTTTAATGTTTTCATAACTGCCCTCAGTAAGTTGAATATCAATGCCGATTTGTTCAACAACGCTGGCATCATCAGTAAATTTAGGGCTGAAGGCCTGTTCATAAGCTTTTCTTAACAAGCCGGCTTTAAAGGTTTGGGGCGTCTGAACCAGGTAAATGTCATCCCGTAATAAACTTACCGATTTATCGGCAGTGCCCTGCCTTACAGAATCGCGGCTTTTAACGGCTGTTACCGCGTTGCCATGCTCATGGGCATGGTTGTATGATGTTTGGATGATAGAAGCGCTGGTGAGCAGCCGAACGGCGTCATGCACGGCAATCAAATCGTCATCGTCACTACAAATAGCATTCAATCCGTATTTTACAGAATGAAAGCGTGTTTCGCCGCCGGCGACCAATAGGTGGGGAATGTCGAAATCGTGTTTTTTGCACAACTCATGCCAGTACGCATGAAAATCGGGATGAAGAACAAGAACGATATCTGGATTAACGCCGGAATTGTAAAATGCCAGCATAGTATGCATTAGTACAGGCAAACCATTAATCAAAAGAAATTGTTTTGGCACGGCAGTCTGCATACGGGTACCCGAGCCCCCGGCTACTATAATAGCATATTTAGATTTGAGATTTGAAATTTGAGATAGGAGATTGGCTTCGGTCATTTTTCTTTTGTTTAACCATTTACCTGTCGTGCTTTGTTCTTCAGCACGACAGCTTCAATTTTTCTGTCATCCCGAGGTACGAAGGCTCTATCGGCTATGCATGACCGATAGAAAAGTTCGCGAATAGATGCTTCGTTCCTCAGCATGACAGTTTTTTATTTTTCAATGTCATTCCCCTTTTGAGAATTTTGCGAAATTTTACTGCTCAGGATGACATTAATTTTCAGTAAATCTAAAACAAAAAAAATGAGATATAGGCTTTAGCCTCATATCTCATTTTTGATATCTCAAATCTAAACTTATATAATCAGCATGGCATCACCATAGCTGTAAAAGCGGTATTTTTCTTTAACTGCAACTTCGTAAGCGTTCATTACATGTTCGTAACCGCCAAATGCCGATACCATCATCAACAGGGTTGATTCTGGCGTGTGGAAGTTGGTGATCATGGAGTTTGCAATGCTAAAATCGTACGGAGGGAAAATGAATTTGCTGGTCCAGTCGTTGGCAGCTTTCAGTGTTTTACCTGCAGATACCGCCGATTCGATGGCGCGCATTGATGTGGTACCAACAGCGCATATCCGTGCTTTGCGCTCAATACCGCGGTTTACAATGTCGGCTTGTTTTTGCTCGATAATGAATTGTTCTGAATCCATTTTGTGCTTGGTTAAGTCCTCAACCTCAACCGGGCGAAAAGTTCCTAAACCTACGTGAAGGGTAACTTCAGCAAAATCAACGCCTTTTAGCTCAAGGCGTTTCATCAGCTCGCGGCTGAAGTGCAAACCTGCAGTAGGGGCTGCAACTGCGCCTTCGTGTTTGGCAAAAATAGTTTGGTAGCGTTCTTTATCTTCGGCAGTAGCTTTACGCTTAATGTATTTTGGCAGCGGTGTTTCGCCCAGGATCTCCACATTGCGGCGGAATTCCTCGTCGGTTCCATCAAATAAAAAGCGAATGGTACGGCCACGCGAAGTGGTATTGTCAACAACTTCGGCAATTAACAAATCGTCATCGCCAAAATATAATTTATTACCTACACGTATTTTACGGGCCGGATCAACTAGTACATCCCATAAGCGTAGTTCTTTGTTTAGTTCGCGTAATAAAAAAACTTCAATGGTAGCGCCTGTTTTTTCTTTATTTCCATACAAACGGGCAGGGAATACTTTAGTATTGTTAAGGATCATTACATCCTTATCGTCAAAATAATCAAGTACGTCTTTAAATATTTTATGCTCAATTTTGCCAGAATCCTTGTGTAATACCATTAAACGCGCTTCGTCGCGGGTAGCTGATGGGTTGTGTGCAATTAGTGACTCTGGTAAATTGAATTTAAATTGAGATAATTTCATGTTTGTGTATATGAATTTTCAGGGCGCAAATGTATGAATTTTTTTGTTAAATTCACGGATTTTTTTAAGGGTCTCCTTATTTTATAAACCTTTAAGTTTAATATTAAATTGCTGTAACTTAAACGCAGCAATACCGTCTAAAAAACAAAAACATTCAACCGGGTAAAATCTGTTCATTTTAGCTTTTGCTACGGTGCAAATGCAATAAGGTTAACCATTGAAATCAAAATAAGTTTATATGCTGTTTTTAAAACTTTTCGGGGAAAGCTTTTTGTTTGCTTTTGATGCACTAAAACAAAACAAAACCCGCACAACACTTTCGTTGTTAGGTGTAACCATT
Organism: Mucilaginibacter sediminis; assembly: GCF_051903035.1. NCBI lineage: Bacteria > Pseudomonadati > Bacteroidota > Sphingobacteriia > Sphingobacteriales > Sphingobacteriaceae > Mucilaginibacter > Mucilaginibacter sediminis. The sequence continues at coordinate 2,416,105 of NZ_CP170602.1, read as the reverse complement.
GGCATATTTACCATTATAGCCGTATTTTCGGCAGTTGATACACTGCGTAACAACCTGCAAAACAGCGTTAATAAGTTAGGCAACAACAGTATTTACGTTGAAAAATGGCCATGGGTAGGCGGCAGCGATTTTCCGTGGTGGAAATACTTGCGCAGGCCGGTACCCAAGCTTAAAGATTTTAATGAGCTGTCGCGCCGTAGCCAAACCGCCGAAGCTTTGTCTTACGAGATAAGCGTTGACAACCGTACCATTAAATATAAAAGCAATACCGTTGATGGCGCCCAGATTGATGCGGCATCGCAAGACCACAACAAAACCTGGAATTTTGATTTTGCGGAAGGACGGTATTTTACCGGGATGGAATCAAAAACAGGTGCCCCGATAACCGATATAGGTTTCGATATAGCCCAAAACCTTTTCCCGGCCGGTGATGCAATTGGCAAACAGATAAAAGTAATGGGCCGCTATGTTACGGTAGTTGGTGTGTTTTCAAAACAAGGTAAGGACATGCTGGGCATATCTACCGATAAAGAAGTTTTATTGCCACTTAATTTTGCACATAACCTGGTTGATATCCAGGCCGAAAATTATCACCCATCCATCATTGTGCGGGGTAAAGATGGTATCCCTACCGATGATGTTGAAAGCGAGATAAGGGGCCTCATGCGTTCAATCAGGAGCTTAAGGCCAGGTGTCGAAGATAATTTTGCGCTTAACCGTACCACTATGCTAACCCAGCAATTGGATAGTGTTTTTAAAGTTTTAAACACCGGCGGGGCTATAATAGGTTTATTTTCGATGCTGGTTGGCGGGTTTGGTATAGCCAACATCATGTTTGTATCGGTAAAGGAGCGCACAAATATTATAGGCATCCAAAAATCATTGGGTGCTAAAAACTATTTCATATTATTACAGTTCTTAATTGAATCCGTATCGCTTTGCCTCATGGGTGGGTTAATAGGCCTGTTATTTGTATATTTTTTAACGTTTGGTATTAAAGCTGTATTTGATGTGCAGGTGATACTTGGGGCTTCAAATATTATAACAGGTTTAAGCTTCTCGCTGATAACAGGTGTTTTATCAGGGATAATTCCGGCTTATTTTGCATCGGTACTAGACCCTGTTGAAGCAATACGGACTAACTAACGTAATAAATGAAAATTGTAAACAGTATTTTTATTGTTGCCGTGCTGGTGGCTGCACAGGCATGTAACCAACCAGTAAAGCAGCAGGAGGCTGTTAAAGCCGATACTGCCGCTGTTAAAGTTGTAGATGCAAAAATTGCAGATACTGCCAATACGGCCCAGGTGTTTTCTGCTTACATTGCGCTTAAAAATGAATTTCTTAAATCAAATATAGCAGGGATTAAAGCTGCGGCTTCGGTACTTGAAAGTAAGCTTATTGGCATTAAAGGTTGTTCAGAAACCGCTACGCTCACTAATAAAATGGTAACAACCGATGATATAAAAGATCAACGTGCAGCCTTTTTAACGCTGAGTAATGATGTGATTGCCCTTGTTAAAGGAAGTAAGATAAAAACAACAGCTATCTACGTTGATTTTTGCCCTATGGCTGATGCCGGTAAAGGCGGCTATTGGTTATCGTTCGATAAGAAAATTGCAAATCCATACTTTCCCGAACATATGAGAGAGTGCGGATTGGTGAAGGAGCAGCTGAATTAATACAAACCTTATTTACTGATTTACACTCACCGCAGGGTTATAATATTTGGCCGCTTTTTCAAACAAAGTTTCGGGTACAAAAGGCTTGGTAAGATAATCGCTCATCCCTGCTTCTAAGGCTTTGTTGTAGGTTTCGGGCATGGCATCGGCTGTTAATGCTATGATGGGTATATCCGGGTGCGATTTTTTGATAATAGCCGAAGCTTCAAATCCATCCATAACCGGCATCTGTAAATCCATAATGATAAGGTTATAGCTGTTATTATTTACCATATTTACGGCTATTTCGCCATTTAGCGCCTCATCAGTACTCGCATTCCATTTTTTTAAAAAACGGGTGGCAATCATCAGGTTCATTTTATTGTCATCAACTACCAGTATATTCATGCCAGCCAGGTTAAGTGTAAACCCGGCTACAGATGGTGTAACAGGCTGATGACCTGTAGTTTTTGAAGCTATATTAAAGGCGATAGAAAATGCAAAGGATGTGCCCTTGCGCAGTTCGCTTATAACAGATATAGTGCTGTTGTGCAGCTCAACCAGGCGTTTGGTAATGGCAAGGCCAAGGCCTGTACCGCCATAATCATTGTTAATTACATGCTTATCCTGCATAAACGGATCAAAAACAATACCGAAACTATCGGCACTGATGCCTATCCCGGTATCGGTAACCGTAAACTTAACCGTTACAGTAGTGCTGTTTATTAGTTCTTTCTCCAGTTTAATGGTAACCCCGCCGGTATGGGTAAACTTTACAGCATTGCTCACCAGGTTGTTCATTACCTGGCTTAAACGCATGTTGTCGCCGGTTACCATTTCTGGTATACCATCGTCAATTACAACATCCAGATATAATTGCTTTTCGGTAACCCTGGCGTGAAAGGACTGCTTTATTTTATGGATTAATTGATGAAGGTTGAACGGCGAGTTGTTAAGCTCAAGTTTGCCTGCCTCAATTTTATTATAATCTAAAATGTCATTGATGATAGCCAGCAGGTTCTCGCCCGAAAACTTTAAGGTATTCAGGTATTCCAGTTGCTCTGGCCGGGGATTTTCCGAGAGTAATAAATTGGTAGTGCCAATAACCGCATTCATCGGGGTGCGTATCTCATGGCTCATTATCGACAAAAACTCCGATTTAAATTTCGATGCTTTTTCGGCTACCTCTTTCGCCCAGATCAACTCTTGCCGTGCCTTTTGCTGGTCGGTTATATCTTCGCCAATGCTACTGGTTTCTCTCAGGTCGCCATTTTCGTCAAAAATAATGGTGTTTTGCCAGCTTATAATCCGTTCCTCGCCATTGCGGCAAATAATAGGATTAATAAAATGGGCTTCCACCGCATTATTTTTAAACCAGTTGGTCATGAAATCTTTTAAGTCGTGCGGTATAAAATGTTCCATCCAGTTCATGCCTGCAATTTCGGTTTGGGAGTAACCAAGCAGTTTGGCCAGGTATTTATTGCAAAAAATCACATTACCGTTTTTATCTAAAGTAACGGCTGCCAGGTTAATGGTCTCTAAAACCAATTTATACTTGCTTTCTGACTGCCGGTAGTCTAATTCGGCTTGTTTGCGTTCTGTTATATCCTGTAAAGTACCAATGATTTTACGTATGGTGCCATCATCGCGCCTCATCAGCTTACCTATAATTACGCTTAGATATTTTACGTTGCCATTTGGGGTAATTATGCGGTATTCTTGCGAGATATCTTTTAAATTTTGGGGTTTTCTGAGCAATTGCTTTAAAATATGCCTGTCATTAGGATGGACATATTTTAACAACAACCTTATTTGGTTTAATTCCCGCAAGTCAACGGCCGAAACTTCATATATAATGTTCAATTCATCCGACCAGGCAAGCAGGTTTGTGGTTAAGTTCCATTTCCAGTTACCTATTTTGGCAATGGTTTGGGCTTCCACCAGTTCTACCTGGCTAACTTTTATAGCTTTTTCAGATAGCTTAGCTTCTGTGATGTCCTGCAATACGCCAAAAATCTTTTTACCACTGCCATCATCAGCCTGCAACAAATCGCCACGGATAATTTTAATATATTTTAAATTGCCCTTCGGCGTAATAAATTTATGTTCAAACTGGGGCTGTGTTATCTGGTGAACGCTTGATAGGTAAGCTTCGGCATTTTTGCGGTCGTCCTGATGGATGAGGCTAATATAATAATGAAATTTGCTGATATTAGGGGGGATACTCTCAATCTCGAGCAGGCTGAATAAGTTATCTGACCAATAGGCTTCACTTGTAATGCTATCATACCACCAGTTACCGGTTTTTGAAATGGCCTGCGCCTCAAGTAAAAGAGCTTCATTGGCCTTTAGAGCGTTTGCATACCTTTTTTGTTCGGATATATCTACAAAAACTAACGAAATACGCTGCATATATGCGCCATTCCTGTCAAAAATTGGCACAACCTTAGCTATAAACCAAAGATCGGGATCAAAATCCGACATGAAATCAAAAGACGTTGACAAACGGGTTTGTATTACATAATCAAGCGCCTCATTATATTTCTTCGCCTTGTCTGTGCCTAATACGTCTTCTATTTTTTTTCCTATAAATGCTCTTGGGTTAACTGTTATTTTTGTTAAATCGCTAAACCAGGCGTTTTGGCAAACCTTATCTTCATTAAACTCATAAATAATATCATTTAATGAGTTTATGAGCGATGAAAGGTCTTCCCGGCTTTGGCGCAACATGCCGTCATTAGCTATCAGGTTACTGTTAAGCTGCATTACATTATCGACAGCATTTTTAAGCTTATATTGATATGATTTTACAACCAGGAATGACACGTAGGCGATGATGGAGAAAACCACAATAAGCACCGCCAGTACAGGCAGCGATATATTAAGCCGGGGGCCATTAATATAAGCAGCGATGATTGCCAGTAAATTAAGGCCGCAAATGGTAACAAATTCCCATGCTTTATTACAAAACAAAGTAAGGGCTATAAATATGGTAATGGAGCTAAACAGGTATGCATGCCCAAAACCATTAATGGTTAATAATATGTAATTATTAATTATCAGGAAAGCTAAAATTGTGATATAAGTACTTGCCGTATAAATGGCTTTATTGTTGCCGAAAGACAGGCCCAGTGAAACAACGCAAAAAAAACTGTTAATAAGCCTCAACCAAATAGGGTCATATGAGTTATAATAACAAAGATAATGTAACGAAGGGCTTGCAATAAACAGGCCGATGAGTAATAACCGGTAAACTGTATCGTCGTTTTGGATTATTAACAGTGTTTTAACTTTCAACGACATTAACAGATACTTTTTAAATGATTCAGGGCAATATTACTTAGTAAACGAGGGGTAATTTAATAATTTTGCCGTTAAAAATTTACAAATAGTAAATTATCTTAGCGGTTATTAATACGCAGATTTAATTACATTTGTTGCAGATACAAAAATTTCTATGTCGGAAACAGCACAGCTAAAAATTGGTGATAAAACATTTGAACTCCCGGTAATTGAGGGTACAGAAGGCGAAAAAGCAATAGATATTTCAAAACTGCGAGATCAAAGCGGTTACGTAACGCTGGATATCGGCTACAAAAACACAGGTGCTACCAAAAGCGCCATTACTTTTTTGGATGGAGAAAAAGGCATCCTTAAATATCGTGGTTACTCGATTGAACAACTGGCCGAAAATGCCAGTTTTATTGAAGTAGCCTACTTATTGATATACGGCGAATTACCAAAGGAGCAGGAGTTAGCCGATTTTCAATACCAGGTTAGCCGCCACACCCTTGTGCACGAGGATATGAAAAAGTTTTTTGATGGCTTTCCATCAAAATCACATCCTATGGGCCAGTTGTCGTCATTAATTGGCGCATTAGCTGCTTTTAATCCCGAATCGTTAAAGCCAGGTTTATCTGTCGAGGAAGTGAACCTCGAGATTATGAAGCTGCTGGCTAAAATGAGCACTGTAGTATCATGGATTTATAAAAAATCGTTAGGCCACCCGGTTGTGTATCCACAAAATAAATACGATTATGTAACCAACTTCCTGTACATGACGTTTGCCGAGCGTACAGAAGATTATAAAGTTGATAGGGTAGTGGTAGATGTAATGAATAAACTACTGATATTACATGCCGATCATGAGCAAAACTGCTCAACGTCAACAGTACGTATTGTAGGTTCATCAGATGCTAATTTATACGCGTCTATTTCGGCAGGTATTTCAGCACTTTGGGGCCCGCTGCACGGCGGCGCCAACCAAGCCGTGATAGAAATGCTGGAGAAAATTAAAAATGATGGCGGAGATACCGATAAATGGATAGCCAAGGCAAAGGATAAAAACGATCCTTTCCGTTTAATGGGTTTTGGTCACCGGGTATATAAAAATTTCGACCCGAGGGCCAAGATCATTAAGAAGGCCTGTGATGATATATTAGAAAAATTAGGCATCAATGACGAGGTACTGGAAATAGCCAAAAAGCTGGAAGAAGTAGCCCTGAAAGACCCTTATTTTGTTGAGCGCAAGCTGTACCCCAACGTTGATTTTTACTCAGGCATCATTTACCGGGCATTAGGTTTCCCAACCGAGATGTTTACCGTACTATTCGCCCTTGGCCGCCTGCCAGGTTGGATAGCCCAATGGAAAGAGATGAAAGCCAACAAAGAACCCATTGGCCGCCCACGCCAAATTTATACCGGCGACACCGACAGGGAATATAAGGATATAAAAGAAAGATAGTTATTGTTCATTAGTTCAATGGTTCATTAGTCTGCTTTTTCAGACCGGCGGCTAAAGCAATAAACAAAAAAAAGCGATTGGTAAACCCAATCGCTTTTTTTATGCAGTCAATAACCTGCGTACAAGACCAATGAACTAATGAACCATTGAACAAATGAACTAAAAAGACCCGCTGGTTTTCACCGGGCGGGTCTATCAAATCAATCAACTGTGAATAAATATCTTATAGTTTTGTAAGCGAGTATGTATTCGCATTTAAATCTAAGACAACTTTGTATGTCCCGGATGCGCTAACATTAATATTATCTCCACCAGCAACAAGTGTACTTCCTGTAGCGCCGAAATTAACACCCCAATCATGATTTAGCCGAAACTTTAATTGTTTGCCACCAATAAGGGCAATTGTTCCTATCCATTGCTGGGTAGCATTGCTAAATTGAAGATCCGTATCGCCACCCCATCCGCCTGGTGTAGCATCGCCAATTACCGCCCATAGAGTTTGTTTTGCAACCATGGTGTTTTTGTTGAGATCTAACGTAAGGAAATATGAACCGGCTGAGGGCACTTTAAAATTATCGCCACCATTGTAGGTTACAACCCCTGCCGATGTAATTCCGTATGAGTTAGTCCAAACTTTGGCGGGGGTAATTTTATATTCAAGATTACCTGCAGTAAAGTTAATAACACCAGTATAAACCCCATTGCTTGTAGCCGATTGAAGGCTATCGGCTGTTTCCGGTTTCCATCCCTGATAGGCACCAGGTACATATAGAAATGATATCAAAGCATAAGGTGTTACATTTAGGGTTACAACGTTTGAATAAATAGGCGTTGCGGTAGCACCGGTTAGTTGTGTTTTTAAACGGGCCTGCACCGTTGAATTTACTCCTGTGCTCAGGTTAAGTGCCAATATCATGGCATTAAAATCTAACACAGTGTAACTTTTGGTAGTAACCTTAGTGCCAATTGCAACTTCTTTCGGACTACTAAAATCGGAAGACGCACTTATCTGCAGCGTGTTTGTGACAGCTGCGCTAAAGCCGTAATTAGGTGATTGCAGCGTAAATGTGATGGCTGTTTTGTCCTGATTGGCTTTAGTTAAAACCAGGGTTGTTTCTGACGCACTTAATGTACCTGCTTTTGTGTTGGATGAAGCTACCACCTTATTACTTTCATCCTTTTTACACGACGTCAGCATAAGCAGCGTGATGCTGCCAATGGCTAAAACACGGTTTAAATTCTTTTTCATATACTTTTATGTAATTGATTTACCTTAAAAACCGATGCAGATGTAAACTTGCACCTGCATCAGTGTGATTAATATCCTGTATTTTGTTTCAAATTGGTATTTGCTGCAACATCGCTGCTTGGCAATGGGTAAAGGGTACGGAACGATTCAACACCTTTACCGCTTTTGGCACCGCCTTTAAATGGCCACAGGTAGGTATCCTCAACAAATTTTCCATAACGAATCAAATCTGTCCGGCGAAAACCTTCCCAATACAATTCACGGCCTCTTTCATCAAGAATATTATCAACAGTTAAGGTGGCTAAATTTCCGGTAATATTTCCATATGCACGTGTACGCAGTGCATTTACGTAAGCTAAAGCAGTAACAGGGTCGCCACCTGTGCCGCCACGCAAAACTGCTTCGGCATAAATAAGGTACATTTCGGGTAAACGGAAGATTGGAATGTCCATATCGGCAAAATCCAAACTTTGCGGGGCGCCTCCGTTTATTTTAACATTCTTAAATTTAGTTATGGCATAACCATCCGTAAAAGTGCCTATCTCGCTAATTTCAAGATTTTGGCCATTTGTGTAAAATTGTGCGCGTTTATCGGCACTCGAAGCGCCGCCCGGGAATAAGCTAACTAACGCTTTTGTGGTGCGCGCACCACCCCATCCACCGCTTATACCAAAATCTGATGCTGGCATTGAGCCACCCACAGGTGCATGGGTCATAAAAGTTGCACCACCATAGCTTTGCGTATGTAGCCCATCATAATTAATTGTAAGGATAAATTCATTTGTGTTCAAATTATTGTCGGCACGCATCAGCTTAGTATAATCGCTAATTAATGAGTAGCCAGCTCCGATCACTTTTTTAGAGTAGGTTATAGCGTCGGTATACCTTTCGGTACCGGTATAAACTTTGGCGTTTAAATATATTCTCGCCAATAATGCCCATGCGGCTGCTTTATCAGCACGGCCATATTCGTTGGTTTTAGGGTCGGCTAAACCGGCGTCAATTGCTTTTAATTCGCTTTCAACATAAGTAAATAGGTCCTTGCGCGAAATTTGTTTAGGTAAAGTTGAGCCCAGTGCATCGTTTTCTGTTACAAAAGGCGGGTTGCCAAACAAATCCATTAATGACGCATATTGATAAGCTCTTAAAAAACGGGCTTCTGTTTTAAATCTGCGTATGTTATCGGCATCGGTGCCAGAGATCCCCCTGCTGCTCAAATTTGCATCAGATGACTGGCGGATGAAATCATTAGCGAGTGTGATTTGATACATTGAGCGATAGTACAAGCCTTTTAAAAACACATTGCTTGATGACCAACTCATATTATGGAAATCGGGCAATCCCACATCTCCCCAGCCTATAACAGCTTCATCTGTTGATAATTCCTGGGCGCACCACAGTAAGCGGAAATAGTCAGAAGTACCTTCGTCTATACCCTGTATGTCGCCATTTCCGGCAGGCCCCTGGTTGCCTGTCAGCGCAAAACTTCCATAAACTTTTGCAAATGCCTGCTTATAACCGGTTGCGGTGCTATAAACCTGCGCAGATGTAATATCATTGGTTGGGAGCAGGTCGAGTTTTTTGGTACATGATACCAAACTACCGGATATCAAACCGGCGATTATTACTATTTTAATTGAATTTCTTTTCATGCTAAATCTTTATTATTATCAAATAATTATAGCGATAGATTTAAACCTATAACATAAGTACGTGGCCTTGGATAAAAGTTGTTATCGATACCGCCGTTTACTTCCGGATCTAAACCTTTATATTTTGTTATAATGAATACGTTTTGAACATTTGCGCTAATTCTCAGGTTTCCTGTGCTGCCAAATATTTTACCGAAGTTGTAACCTATGTTGGCATTGTCCATCCTTATAAACGACCCGTTTTGAACATAGTAATCAGACAATACATTTTTGTCGTTACTGCCGCTCAATCCACTTTCTAACAAGTTTGTAGAGGCATTATTGATGATGCCTATCGGGTTAAGGACACTGATTTTGGTGCCTGAGCCTGAGAATACGTTGTTGTAAACATAATTACCAACACTTGCCCTTGCTACGAAACCAGCTGACCACTTTTTATAAGTAACATTTGATGTTAACCCAAAGTAACCTTTAGGATCGGGGCTTTTATAATGATAAAGATCTTGGCCGTTTATTACGCCATCGTTGTTGCGGTCAACAAATACACCGTCAAGTGGCTTTCCGTCTGTACCATAAACTTGTTGATAAACATAAAATGAATTACGGGCATAGCCTACAGATTGTATCTGAATATTATTACCCGTACCTCCAGAGACACCACCGGTCGGGCTACCCGCATAGCTCGGATCATTTGAAATGGTAAGCTTGGTTATTTTGTTGGTATTATAAGTGGCATTGAAGTTCACATTCCACGTTACGTTCTTGTTTCTGATGATATCTGCACTGATATTAAACTCAACACCACTACTTTTTGCATCACCAATATTGGCTACAATTTCATTGGAAAAGTTTGTACCTGCCGGTTGTGAAATGTTATTTAGCAAATGTGTTGTTTTGCGGTTAAAATAATCAATACTACCAGTTATTCTGTTGTCGATAAAACCAAAATCCAAAGCTACGTTGGCAGCTGCTGTTTGTTCCCAGGTTCTGTTATAATAGTACCCATTTGGACGATAAAGACTATAAAAGGTATTGCCAAACTGATATTGAGCTGTGCTGTTACTTAAGTTATAATAAGAAATATAATCATAATTGCCAATGCCTTCTTGCTGTCCGGTAACACCATAACCTACACGCAATTTCAAATCAGAAAGGGCGGTTAAGCTTTGCATAAATGACTCTTGCTTGATTTTCCAGGCAAATGCACCAGATGGAAAAGTACCAAACTTTTTGTCGGGGTTAAACCTTGAAGACCCATCACGACGTACTGTTCCGGTTAAGATATATTTATCATCAAATACATAATTTAAACGTCCGTAGAAAGAGATCAGCCTGTTTTCTGGTTTATTAAAAGGATAAGTAGGAGAGGTAACCACTGTTTTATCATAAGTATAATCGTTATAGTTATAATTAGTGATCAAAAAATCCTGGTATGAATAGCCAGCTACCGCATCGATATGACTCGATATACTTTTAATATCCTTGGCATAACTTAGGTATCCTTCGAAAATTTTATTTGACTGTGTTTGCTTATAGATATTATTTGTACCGCCGTGGAACTTACCTGCGGGGTCTTTGTAGCGGTTATATCCGTTAGCTGCGCTATCGGGAATAATAGTATGACCATCTCCCTTTGAAATATCGTATCCTAAATTAACATTGGCATGCAATTCTGGTAAAAAGTGGAATTTATAATCAAGTTGCAAGTTGCCAATGCTGCGATAAACTTTGCTTCTGTTATCCTGTTGTTCAAGCAACCCAAGTGGGTTTAAACCAGCTAATGATCTTAAGCCAGAGGCGGAAGACGGATCAAGCCACTCATAATAGCCGCCAAAACGTTTGCTGCCCGAATATACAGGCTTTGTTGGGTCAAAACTAACGGCAGCCCCCACTGCACCTTCATTTGCAAACCTTTGTTTTACCTGCGAGCCCTTTACATTTAAGTTTACTTTTAAATGGTCGGTAAAGAAACTGGGGCTAAGGTTAATAGCACCTGTAAGGCGCTGCAACGAACTTGTTTTAAGGATACCGTCCTGGTCAAGGTAGCCAAACGAAACGCGGTAAGGCAATACTTTTGTAGCGCCGGATAAGCTGATATTATTATCAGTAGTCAGCGCTGTTTGATATATTTGTTTTTGCCAATCGGTATTTGCCGTGCCTAATTGCGCTTGTTGAGTAGTTGTTCCGTTTGCTTTTACATAAGCGCGAAGCTGATCTGCCGTAAGCACACTGGCTTCTTTCACTAACTTAGCAACAGAAAACTGGGAACTGAAATCAATAACAGGTTTGCCCGATTTACCTTTTTTGGTAGTAATTAAAATTACACCGTTTGACGCTCTGTTACCATAAATGGCCGACGCAGAAGCGTCTTTTAATATCGAAAATGATTCAATATCGTTCGGATTGATCAGGCTTAAAGGATTGGCGGCACCGGAGATGCCGCTGTTACTTACCGGCACACCATCGATAACAATAAGCGGATCATTACTTGCGGATAAAGAAGCACCTCCACGGATACGGATGGTACTTCCAGAACCAGGGGCGCCACTGTTAGACACAACCGAAACACCGGCAACTTTACCGGCAATCAATTGTTCGGGCGTAGTGATAACACCTTTCTGAAAATCTTTTGAGGTTACGTTTGCTATCGAACCGGAAAGGTCTTTCTTTTTCTGTGTACCATATCCTATAACAACAACTTCATTCAGGCTTTTACTGTCAGGCTGGAGGCCGAAATCTACAATAACTACGGAGCCGCCTACCGTTACAGCTTTCTTTAAAGCCACATAACCTAAAAACTTAGCGGTTACGGTAACGTTCCCGGTCTTAACACCGGTAATGGTGTAGTTACCATTGCCATCGGTAGTTGCACCTATGGTTGTACCGTCAATAGTAACGGCAGCACCGGGCAGGGGTGCATTGGTTTCGTCTAATACTTTCCCTTTAATGCTTCCTGTTTGGGCAAACGCCATTACTGACATCATTAGAAAGGCACAAAGAAGAACGTACTTTTTTGAGTAATTTTTTCTCATTTACTTTTTGGGTTTTTGTGAATTAAAAAGGCTTAATTAGCCGGTGTTAAATTGGTCTGATAATTTTGCTGAAACAGCACGCGACTAATTTACATTTAGAAATAATAAAAGCAAATTTTATATAAAAGATAATTTTGACCCCATTAATTAAGTTATAATTAACTTTAATGAAACACAAAAAAGGGCAGTACTTTTAATACTTTTTGCCTTTTTTTGTGGGAAATTTGCAAACTGGCTAACATTTATACAAAACTAAGTGTCAAAATTACACAATAGGCAATTTTACTAATATGCAACGATTTTCCGGGAACGTTCCCGGAAAATAATTGTCATCAAAACAATTAATAATGATAAAAAAAATATTTTTCTGCGCGTTTTGGGTTTTTGCCCAAACTTTTTTGCTTTTCGGGCAGGTAAAAACAACCTTCAAAACGGGTAAAATACCACCCCTGAAAAACCAGTCTGAAAGCCTGTTTTTGGCGGGTAATTTTAACGGTTGGAACCCGGCCGACAGTGCCTGGAAATTGCTCCCCGATGGCATTGGTGGCTACCGACTTTTAAAAGCAATGCCTAAGGGGATTTATAACTACAAAATAACACGGGGGAGCTGGGATAAAGTGGAATGCACTGCAACCGGCAAGCCTGCCGATAACCGCAGCCTTATAATTACCGGCGATACTATTATAGTTTTAGATGTTGCCGCCTGGCAGGATAATTTTGCCCCGGCTGAAAAGAAACATACGACCACCGCCCGGGTACATATCATTAGCGGTAAATTTGAGATGCCTCAACTGAACAGGCAGCGCCGCATTTGGATTTACCTGCCCGAAAATTATACTTCATCAAAAAAAAGGTACCCGGTTATTTATATGCACGACGGGCAAAACCTTTTTGATGAATACACCAGTGGTTACGGGGAGTGGGGTCTTGACGAGTTGATGGATAAAGTATCGCCGCAAAAGCAGTGTATTATAGTAGGAATTGATCATGGCGGCGATTCCAGGATCACCGAATATGATGCTTATGATTCAAAGTATGGCAAAGGACGCGGCGATGATTATGTAGAGTTCCTGGCAAAAACGTTGAAACCCTACATTGATACACATTATAAAACCGTGGCTGATGCAAAACATACTACAATAGCCGGTAGTTCGATGGGTGGGCTGATATCAATGTATGCCGCGTTAAAATATCCGCGTGTATTTGGCAATGCCGGCATATTTTCGCCCGCTTTTTGGATAGCCCCCCAAATTTACGATCTGGCCAAACAAAAAACCATCAGCCATAAAACCCGTTTTTATTTTGTTTGCGGCGATGCCGAAAGTGAAGACATGGTTGCCGATATGCAAAAAATGGCCTCGATCATAAAGAATAATGGGGCTAAGCCCGAAAACGCCCCGGTAACCATCATCAAAGGAGCCAGCCATAATGAAAAGCAATGGAACGGAGATTGGCCAGGATTTTATAATTGGCTAATGCAGTCGGAAAGTTTGGAAGTCTGGAAAGTCCGAAAGTAGCCTCAGATCTGAGCTTAGGGATATCAGGCAATTTTTGTTTTTTTAAAACCGCGACATTGTACCTGCCCGACATTTATTATCTTTCGGACTTTACCGACTTACGGACTTTCCGACTAACAAATGACTATCGAAGAAATATTAAAACAGTATTGGAACCATGATCATTTCAGGCCGATGCAGGCCGAGATCATCAAGTCTGTTTTATTGGGTCATGATACGCTGGCTTTGCTGCCTACAGGTGGTGGTAAATCTGTTTGTTTCCAGGTGCCTGCGTTAGCTAAAGAGGGGGTATGCATCGTCATATCACCGCTGATTGCCCTGATGAAAGACCAGGTTGAGAACTTAAAAGATAAGGGAATTAATGCCGTAGCCATTGTGTCTGGAATGGGTCGGCGCGAGATTGACCTGGCGTTGGATAACTGCATTTATGGCACGGTTAAATTTTTATACCTCTCGCCCGAGCGTTTACTGTCAGAACTGGTACAGGAGCGGATAAAATACATGAAGGTTAACCTGATAGCCGTCGACGAAGCACACTGTATCTCGCAATGGGGCTATGATTTTCGCCCCCCATACCTGCACATAGCCGATTTGCGCCAATTACATCCCAATGTGCCTGTGCTTGCCCTTACCGCAACAGCCACGGCTGATGTTAAAAAGGACATCCAGGATAAACTGCAATTTAAAAATCCGGTTATCTATCAGCAAAGTTTTGAGCGTAGTAACATCAGCTACGTTGTTCAGGATGCCGAAAATAAATTCAGGCGGATGCTGGATATTGCCAAAGGGGTTAAAGGCAGCGGCATCGTATATGTGCGCAGCCGTAAAGATGCCGCCGAAATTGCCAAATATTATAATGAAAACGGTATCAAAGCCGATTTTTACCACGCTGGTCTGCCTATGGACGAGCGTGCCGAACGCCAGGAAAGCTGGAAAAATAACCGCACGCGGGTAATTGTAGCCACTAATGCCTTTGGGATGGGTATTGACAAACCCGACGTTCGGTTTGTTATTCATAAAGATATGCCCGAAAGCCTGGAAGCTTATTACCAGGAAGCCGGCAGGGGAGGCCGTGACGGGCAAAAGGCTTATGGCGTGTTGCTATACACCCATGCCGACAGGCTGCGGCAGGAGAAGTTGTTTGAACTTAACTTTCCTACGGTTGATGAAATAAAACATGTTTACCACTGCCTTGCCAACTATTACCAGCTTGCTTATGAAGCAGGCGAAGGGCTTAGCTTTGACCTTGACCTGGGCGAATTTTGCAGCCGTTTTAAGTTGGATGCCATCAAAACGCTAAACGCCCTTAAGTTTTTGGAAAAAGACGAATACCTGTCGTTCAACGAGAGCGTTTTCCTTCCATCCCGGTTCAGGTTCGAGGTGGTTAACGAGGTGCTTTACAACTTCCAGATCCAGAATGCCGGCTGGGACCCGTTTATTAAAACGTTGTTGCGATCGTATGGTGGCGCGTTTGAAAATTATGTTAAAATCAAAGAGTATGACCTGTCAAGGCGTACTACATTAAGCGTTCAGCAGGTTGTTGAAGGGTTGTTGCAGCTACAGCAGTTTGGCTTAATTAGCTATCTTCAGCAAACAGATAAACCACAGGTTACTTATTTAAAAGCGCGGCAGCAATCAAACAGGCTGTTTATCAACAAGAACTACATCCAGGAGCGTAAGGAAACTTACCGCCAAAAAATGGAGGCAGTTTTTGCGTATGCTGTTCATAAACAGTGCCGCAGCCAAATGTTACTGGCTTATTTTGATGAGCCCAACGCCCGCAAATGCGGCATCTGCGATGTTTGCCTCGACGAAAAGCGCCACAAAAACGAAGATGAACTTTTTGATAACATTACCAACGAGGTTGTACAACTGCTCAGCATCTCAACCCCCGATATCGGCACATTGATAACCACCATCAACATAGGTACCGAAAAAGATAAAATGGAAACCATCCGCCTGCTGCTTGATGCCGGCAAAATAAAAACCGACGGGGAGAAGTATTATCTTTAATTGGTTCTGAGGTCTGAGGCCGGGATTCTGAGGTCTGAAGCCTCAGCCCCGATGGACGAGTGTGGTTTCGTTGCGAGGTAACGGAGCGAAATCGATACTTATGGTCTATATACTCCATCTCAGGTATCCCGAGCTTCGTTCCCGAACATTGTAACCCGATCTCAGTCCTCCGACCACAGATTCCAGTCCTCAGATCCTCCAAATTCACCGTATAAATTATACGCTTCACCGACAAAAAACCTGCATACAACTAATACACCGGAAACGGCTGTAACGATTTTTATTGGAGATCGTCATATAGGTGTATTTAAAAATAACAAAATAATTACTTGACAATCAAAATATTAATACCATGAAAACTAACTTAATAGCCATTTTTACAGTAATAGTTACCGTATTGGGCATCACAAATTCAACTTACGCATCTGTAGATAATAATAACAATAAAGGCGTAGTTTTAACCGATATCAGCAGCATCAATAAAATAGAAGTTTACGGTAACGTACAGGTATACGTTACTACCGGGACAGCCGACCAGGTAAAGGTTTACAACCAATATTATGCCGAAAGCGCTTTGGTACAATCACAAAAAGGTGTATTGAGGATTTCATCATACAAAACCGAAAAACTGGTGGTTTGGGTTACTGCAAAAGAGCTTTCCTCAATAACCGCTTATGATAATGCCGAAATAAAATCATTCGGAAACTTATCATCTATCGAGCTTGATGTTAAATTGTACAACAATGCGTCTGCCGATTTAAAATTAGATGCCTACAGCGCCAGTGTTACCATGAATGATCATGCAAAAGCAAATTTAAGCGGCAATGTAACTGAATATAGCCAGGTACGTAACATAGCATCAAGTGTTAACCGCACTTACCTGGTGACTGAAAATGCAACCGATAAATTAACCGGTGCACCAGCCAAAGCCGCCGAATATGCAGGTATATAATCGTTCACTGGTTCACTTTGGTTCATTAGTTCACTGGTTCATTAGTTCATTGGTCTTGCCTGCCTGTTGCAGAAAGACTTAGCCAGCCACCTCGCAAGGGTGGCTGTTTTTGTAGGTATTAGACGTTTGTCTGCCTGTCGTCGTATTATGCTCCCCCGCCCGAAAGCTTTTTGCCCGTTATGCCCGCGTTCCATGAACCATGAACCAATGAAATGTGCTAAAAAATCGTATATTTGCGTAATAACGGAAAATTATAGCTATTTCCCGATAGCCGCCACTGTCAATTTTTATTGATCAGGGTTCATTTTTATCCCCGCTGATACCGTTGCTGCCCGGAATTTAATTAATGAGATCCTCTTCATTTTGTGCCGATACCGAACTTTTGTTCCGTTGATCAGATTGATACAGTTGTAAACCGGGAAATGCACATTGTTTAACTAAATTTTAATAAACATGGCTAAATCGCAGGCAACATTCATGAAAAAACAACTCGAAAAAAATCGTCAGAAGAAAAAAGAAGATAAAGAACAACGTAAACTGGAGCGCCAGCAAAACGGCGGCGGCAGCGACCTGGACAGTATGATGGCCTACGTTAACGAGTTTGGCGAAATTGTATCTACTCCCCCCGAAAAAAAAGGATAACCCATCCGCTTTACAATATTATGTAGTGTAACACAATGAATGTTTACACTACATAAAAAATTGTAATGTTTTATCTATAAAAAGCCTCAATTTACCCCTTGTAATTGGTAGCTTTACGCTATGATCAACAAAAACCAGCTAAAAGTGATTATGGGCATTGGGTTGGTTTTATTTGCTACGGGTATTATAATGCGCAGGTACTTTCCGTTACTGCATCCTCAATTGGCATTTGTTATCAGTAGCTGCAGCCCTGCTATATTGACGGTTGGTTTTTTAAATCTGTGGCGAATAAGGCGGTCTGCCCGCAAAAATGTTTCAAAGCACTGAAAAATCTGCATTTTTTAAATTGAACCTTTTTAGTTTTCAATTGTCGTACCTAAAAAATACCGACGATTAAACTGCCATGAAAATAAACTTTTACTTACTGGTTTCTATTGCTTTGCTGGCATCCTGTTCTGGTAGCAATAACACAGCCGATAATGATACAACAATTTCAATACTTTCGCCGGCCGATACGCAATTGGGCAGTGCGCCAAATGCCCCGGCTGTAAACATGCGATATTGTTTTTTTTATACTGATGGTACACGGGCCCAGGATACAACCGAGGTAAGTATATTCATAAACGGCAATAAAGTTACCGGCGATATGTACTGGATGCCAAAGCAGAAAGATGCCCGGAAGGGAACTTTAACGGGTACGCTTGCGGGTAACGCTATTAAGGCCGTATGGAATTATACACAGGAGGGAAGTACCGACACTATGGCCGTTGAATTTCAACTACGGGGGAACGCGCTGGCGCAAAAGCCTTATCAATACGATGCCAAAACCGGCAGGCAGCAAACCAATAACTCGGCTGCCTATACCGTAATTTACAATATGAAAAATTGCAAGTAATTATTTAATTTAGATAAAATTATCACCATCAAAAAATGAAAACCAGGGACACCAGCATACTTTATCTTGTATTGGGATTATATACCCTCATGATCAGTTGGTATTATAACCATTCGCTGATTTTGTTGCTTATCCATTACCTTATCTGGCCGGTGTACCTGGTGTACGAATTGCTGATTGGCCACCTTGCCCACGGGCTTTGGCGTACAATTCCGCTATCGTATTTTAATTAGTATAGCTGTCAAAATATTTTTTACTATTTATGCCCGGTTAACAGCCGGGCATTTTTTGTTTTAAATTAGCTATCAGGTAGCATAGGAGCGCCCGGCCCGGTTGTTACCACGCAACGCTGGTTTATCAAACCTTTTCAACAACAACTGCTGTGCCGTATGCCAATACTTCGGTAATGCCCTGCATTACTTCGTTTGCGTCGTAACGCATGTTGATAATGGCATTTGCGCCAATGGCCTGGGCATGCTGTATCAAAAGCTGGTAGGCTTCTTCACGGGCGTTTTCGCAAAGCTCGACATAAATAGAAAGCCGGCCGCCAAAAAGCGACTGAAAACCACCGGCAATATTGCCCAGCGCGCTGCGGCTGCGTACGGTAATACCACGTACAACACCTAAATGTTTAACTATCCGGTAACCATCTAATCCGGTACTGGTTGTAATAAGCGAAGTATCCATTGTTTTATTTAGTTTATGTTGATTAGAGCGCAGGCAAGGCCAAATGTTACAATAATGACTGCTTACCGGTATTTACACAAGTACGAACTTTGAACGTGCGTTTTTACCTTGAATTTTATATTGGCCTCAACTTCAAAGGATTGACCCGGTGTGTAAGTTTGCCATTCATCTTCGGCAGGTAACAGTACATCCAGCCCGCCTTCAATAACGGTCATGGTTTCGTGGCTCGATGTGCCAAATTCATACTCGCCTTTTTCCATTACGCCGATGGTGCTTTTCCCTTCGGCACTGGTATAGCCCAGTGATTTTACCGTGCCTTCAAAATATTCGTTTACGTGAATCATATTTTTTAAATTAAGCGCCTAATATGCCTAAATAAAATCATTTGTTTAATAAATGCCGGCCTTAAATAATTCAAGGTAAAACTGCCGAATGTTAAAATATGTGAAAAAATTAACTTTGGTTGTAATTATTAATCTGCAAAGAGCGTTATTTGCATAAAATCTGCAAGGCGCATAGTTTGCACAAAATTTATATATGAGGAAAATTCAACTTATTGTTCTGTTACTTATATCGGCTATCTACTTCCAAGGCTGTAAAAAAGACGTTGTTACTTCTGCTTCTACCACATCTGATAAAATACTTGCTGCAAATATTAATGGTGTTGAATGGTACCCGGATACGGTTAACGCACGGATTACTTTTAACAGTACTACAAAAGTTAAAACCTTTTCGGTAATTGGTACTGCCGATTCAAAGCGGGTTATCTTTAATATCAATGTGCCCAACAGCACAAATACCAATAGTTTTCCTTTAGCAACTTACAAAGTAGACGGCACGGGAAAATTAAACATGACTTATTACACCCAACAAAGAAACGATGCTGGCGAATATGTATTTGTACAAACCGGCACTGTTGAACCGGGCTCCGGATTGGCTACCATAACTGCAATTGATACGGTTGCCAAAGTAATTACCGGAACGTATTCGTTTACCTCAAAAAAGGTTAATCTTAATCCTGATGGAAGCTATCAATCCATAGAAATATCGCAGATACTTTTAGGCACCTTCGATAAATTACCATATCAATTAGGAGATGGCAATTTATAGCCGGGCATAGCCAGGTATTTTGCAAAATATTAAAGCCCTCTGTTGAAAAACAGAGGGCTTTGTTTTTATATCCATTTTTTAGCTAAAGTCAAAACCGCCCTTTCCGGGCTACAACTAAACTACCAGGTGTTAAGCTGGTTTTGTAGGCGAGGGAGTTGTAGGCATAGGTGTGGGCGTAGGACTTGGGTTTGGCGTAGGTGCGGGGTTTGGAGTCGGGGTTGGGCTCGGAGTGGGTGTAGGGCTCGGATTTGGCACAGGTGCAGGTGTTGGCGATGGAACAGGTGCCGGGTCAGTAGGTGTTGGTGTTGGCGACGGTACAGGTGCCGGGGTTGGCGCCGGAGCAGGTGTTTTTGGCGTCTTTTTCTTTTTACCTGGTATAGTATCGGTTACCATACCTTTTTTTGCGATGATTCCGTTGTTGCCGGTACCATTAATGGCCGTATGATTGGCGGCAAAAACTACCGAACATGCAAATGATAATGCTACAGCTGCTGCTGTTAACTTTAAATTTTTCATAATAATTTATTTTAAATTAATAAATTAACTTAAATGATAACAGTGCCAATAAGTTTTAGTTTTCATTAATTGCGATAACTCTTTTTTTGAACAAGAAAACTACCAGCATTTTTAGTCATCAGCGACTGCGAAAGTGTGCCGCTCAACATTAGCGTTTTGCTAAAACAATATATTGCGTTAACGCTTTATGGTTTTGTATGGCATCATCAAACAAGTCTATTTATGCTGCGCTGGCGGCAAATTTGCTTATCGCTTTAACCAAATTTATGGCAGGCTTTTTTAGTAACAGTGCCGCTATGGTAGCCGAGGGGGTACACTCTGTGGTTGACACCGCCAACCAGGTATTATTGTTGTTTGGTTTGCACCAAAGCCGCAAAAAGCCCGATGCAAAGCATCCTTTTGGCTATGGTAAGGAGTTGTATTTTTATTCGTTCATCGTGTCGATACTCATATTTGGGCTGGGCGGGGGCGTTTCCATATACCAGGGTATTGCCCATATCATCACGCCCGAAGTTCCGGGTAACCCAACCTGGAATTACGCGGTGTTGGGCATGTCGGTAATATTCGAGGGTTCATCGTTGTTAATAGCGGCCAAAGAGTTTAACAAACTGCGTAGCGAGCTTTCGTGGTGGCAGGCTATTGTCAAGAGTAAAGATCCATCAACTTTTTTGGTGCTGTTTGAAGATAGCGCGGCCGTTATAGGCCTGGTTATCGTAGCTGTTTGTATGTTTATCGGTCATACTTATCACATTAATTATCTTGATGGCCTGGCCTCATTGCTGGTTGGATTGGTGCTCATATTTGTTTCTATCATACTGGCGCGCGAAAGCCGCAGTTTGCTCATGGGCGAGGGGATAGGCGCAAGCACTAAAAAACACATCATCGAAATTGTAGAGCAGGATCAGGACGCTTTAAAGCTCATGCACCTCATGTCAACCTATCAATCGCCTACCGAGGTTTTGCTCATGCTAATCATTTCGTTTAAAAGTAACCTGGATACCGCGGGCATTAATAATGCTATTATTCGCATCCGCAACCGGGTAAAAGATGAGTATAGCCTCATTCACTTTGTTATTATCCAACCAGATACCTTTATGGAAAAAGTAAGCCCCAATATGCAGTTGTACGTTTAATTGGTAATTGTAAAATAAACATCCTCCATATCTGAAAAAATAGCTAATATGCAGTGCTAAACTTATTATCATGAATTATAACCAGCCCGCAACAGCTACCCCTAAAAACGCTTTAAAAACAACATCAATTATACACCTGGCCTTAATAACGGGGCAGGTATTGTTTATGATAGTGGCTTATATAACCAATAAAAACATCAAATACTTTGATTATAAAGACAGCAGGGACGACGTATTTTTTTACATTGTGCCCTTAATGGCTATTGTATGTACGGTGATTGGCGGTTTTTTGTTTAACCAGCAATTGGGTAAATTCCATCAGCAGGCCGCCGGTACCAGTAAAACACTTTTAGAAAAATTGAAAGTATATCAATCTGCCTCAATTGTAAGATACGCGCTGTTGGAAGGTCCCTCTTTATTCGGTATCGTATGCTTTTTATTAACAGGTAATTTATTTTATCTGCTTATTTCGGCATGTTTAATAATTACCATGATCAGTTTAAGGCCATCAGTTAATGCCGCAGAAGCATACCTGCAGTTAAGCTACGACGAAACGCAGCAATTACTTTGATGTTTGTTCAAAGTCCGGAAGTTAAGACTTCCGACGGATCACTTCTGACTTTGACCTAAGGCTTTCAACTCCAGTTTGCCTTCTCATCTTTCCGACTTCCGGACTTCAGACTAAGCATTATCCATGCTAATGATCTGGGCTTTATAAGCAGCCGGGAGCAGGGCGTTGCGTAAAAAGGTTTCCACCTTTAGCACCCTCAAAAACTTGTATGTCCATATCACCGGTAAAAGCCAGGGCAGTTTTCCTAACGGAAGATGTCTGCCTACCAATGGTGGCACCACCAGCAGTTGCGCCTGTTTTAACACCGCGTAACGTGAAGTGCCAAGATGTTTTTTGTACTGGCGGTATAAATCCAAAGTCAGTTCGCCATGAACCAGGTTATGCTGTAAATGTTCATCGCGCATATCCAGGTATTCAAAGTAGTTTTTTGGTAGGCCAGTAAGCCCCATGCGCTGGCCTACCCGGTTAAAAACCATAAACGTTTGGCCTTTTTCGGCCTGGGTTAGTTTGCGCTCCAACAGCTCATATGACCGGATAGACAGATCAATCAACAGGAACAACACATCGCGGTACGCCCAATCGGGGATCTGTGCGCCGCGGTTGTTTTCAACACCTTTGTGAATGGCGGTTATCCGGTCGATAGCTTTTAACGCCGATTCCTGGTCCGAAAAAATGATTTGCCTTGAATATTCAACTGTCGAAAATAACCGCCCAAGCGGGTCGGCAGGCAGGCGGCCGGTAAAGTATAGCCAGTCAACTGCTTTGTTTAGCGCAAACTCGGCTGCCGCCCCTGCAAAAATAAACAGGATGGTATCGGCCTTGCCCCAAATTTTCCGCACTATCGAATCCTCGCTTACAAAATATTCCATGGGCTTAATGCTGATTTAATTGAAGAGTAGTTTGTTGGCCGTTTTTTTTCGATGCCGATTACCAATGCTATGCCTAATGTATAACAAAGCAAATCCATCCACGAAAAGGAAGTGCCCAATAACAGTGCCGCTATTTTGGAATGCTGCATGCCTAACAACTTTACCAGGTGAAAATATTGCGAAACCTCGGTTACGTAAGCAAAAAGCAGCACGCCAAATGCTGTAGGCAACACCGGTGTGTTAACAAATGCTTTTACAAAACAATACAACAGTATCACCATAAAAAAATCGCCGCCAAAAGGCCGTATGACGTTATCGTGCATGTATTTACCTATTAAAACTTCGGTTATGACGAGTAGTATGGTAAATATGAAACAAGTTTTGTTTAATTTCATTTTTGAAGTACTTTGATATTCAAAGTAAATAAATATTGAATTGAAATGCAAATTTTTAAATATTACACCGTTGGCTTCCTAAACGGCAATTGATATATTTAACCATGCAAAAATCCGAACTTCAAAAAATGCTGGATGGCGACCTGTACGATGCCAGCGATGCCGAACTGGTTGCCGGTCGCTCAAAGGCACGCAAATTATTTACCCGTTATAATGCGCTTGATTACGATGATAAAGAGGGCAAGAGGAGCGTTTTAAAAGAGTTGCTGGGTGGCTTTACGAATGCCATCGACATCCAGTCGCCATTTTACTGCGATTATGGCTTTAATATTTTTGTCGGCGATAACCTGTTCCTGAATTTTAACTGTATTATACTGGATTGTGCCCGCGTAACGCTGGGTAATAATGTATTTATGGCGCCCAATGTACAGCTATATACCGCTTATCATCCCGTTATAGCTTCTGAACGGGTAAAAGGCCCCGAGTATGCCGCGCCTATAACCATAGGCAACAATGTATGGCTTGGCGGCGGCGTAATTGTTTGCCCCGGTGTTACCATTGGCGATAATACTACTATTGGCGCCGGCAGCGTGGTAACCAAAGATATTCCGGCTAATGTGGTGGCGGTGGGGAATCCGTGTAGGGTGATAAAAGAGATTGCTTTGTGAGGCAGAATTACGCCAAACTTACAATTCATTTAAGAAACAACTCTACCCAAAATTGCACTAATTTTCATGTAGAAATATGGCCTTGCTTCATCGCCGGTTATCCTGTTTATACTGACGAGTTTAGCCATATTTTGATTAATGCTACAGTAAGCTACAAAATACCCCAACTTAGCATGTACAATTTCAGGGGTATTGGCGCCAATAGGGGTATGCCGATACGTTAAGCTTTAAACAGAATTTTTATTTGAGCCGGAACGATACTACTATTAATGTGATAACCCCGTAACGAGTAAATCCTAAACCAATCTAAAATGCCCCTCAAACCAGCCATCAGTATTATCAAAAATAGAAAATAATGTTATATTTATTGTCTTGTTAAAACTATTGAGCTGGTGATTCATGAATAAATACTTACTATCATTAAGTATCTTTATATATTTTTTATTTTCATCCCTATATGCTGTGGCTCAGCACCAGGATGTTAACGGCGGGCAAATAACTAATCCTATAAATTTTAACGGAACCGGGTGTTACTATAAATGGACAGTTGATAACCCATCTGTTGGATTGCCAACAAGCGGTGGTGGCGATATACCTGCTTTTACAGCGATAAATACAAGTAAAAGTCCAATAACGGCGACTATTACGGCAACGCCGCAAAACCGGAATTTTGCCTACATTCCCAATAACAATTCGGCATCTGTGTCGGTAATTGATCTTTCAGATAATTCAACTGTGGCAACAATTGCAACAGATATGCAGCCATATGCTATTGCTATAAGCAAAGATGGAGGCCGGGCGTATGTAACCTGTGCACCAAGTCCTCCTTTGACTAATTATCTGGACGTCATTAACACTGCTGATAATACTGTTATCCGTAAAATAACATTGGGGTATGGTTTATTAGGTTGCTTAGCAGTAAGCCCAGATGGAAGCAAGGTTTATGTAGAGAATTATGATCAAGGTGAGATTTATGTAATCAATACATCCACCTTTGAAGTTGATGCTCCTATTTTGGTTGCATCAAAGCCATTAGGAATGGTAATCAGTCCGGATGGTTCTACGTTGTATGTCACAAATTATGGACAATCATGTGTTTCTGCTATAAATACAGCCACAAATCAAGTTACTAAAATACCAACGGGGCAAGACCCATATTACCTGGCCATAACACCAGACGGGGCTAAACTTTATGTAACGGATACATCTATAGGTAATACCAATATTACTATAATTAATACTGCTAACAAAAGTGTTGAAAAGGTGATACCTATTATAAACCAATATCCTGATGGTGTGGCAGTAAGCCCGGATGGAAAAAAGGTGTATGTTACCGGGGGGCATATTCCTATGCTTTGGCAAATAGATAATGCTACGGAACAAATAGATTACGCTGCGACTTTAGATAATGAGCCTATTGGTGTATCAGTTAGTTACGATAATAGCCTCGTTTACCTGGCCAACGGCCTTTTTACAACTGTATCTGTCTTTGATCCTGTAGCAAGAAAAACTAAGGAAGACATTTCAGTTGGGTATAACCCCATTGCCATTGGTAACTTTATATCAAACAGTACTTGTACTAATAGTAAACCTGTAACCTATACCATTACGGTTAACCCAACACAGGTATCGCCAACAATCACTGCGGGATCGGTCACGGGAAATATTGCTTCATGCGCAGGTGCGCCATCGGCAAGCCCCAACATTGAGCAGTTTACCGTTGAAGGGAGTGGACTTATTGCCGATATTATTGCAACAGCTCCGGCGGGCTTTGAGATATCTGCAATGGCGTTAAGCGGCTATGGAACAACGCTCAGGCTACCTGAGGTTAACGGTACAGTGAGCAAACAGGTGATATACGTCCGTTCGGCCACGAATGCTTTGGGTAGTATTGCAGGAGACGTAAAACTATCGTCGGGAATAAAAAACACGGGCGTTTCGGTTAAAGGTATTGTCAAAGCATTGCCAACGGCAGATAAAGTACCAAGCCAGGTTAAAGTTGCTGGTGATACTACAAATGCCATTACATTTTCCGGTACAGCAACGGCCTTTAACTGGACAAATGACAACCCTGTAATTGGTTTGCCAGCAAGCGGCACCGGAGATATTTCGTCATTTACCGCGCTAAATCCCGGCAAAGGGACTATTAAAGCCAATATTGTGGTAACCCCGGTATCGGCCGGCTATGCCTATATCAGCAGCAGTCAAACTGCAAATATATCTGTGCTTAATACAGCCACTAATAAAGTTGTAACTACTATTCCTGTTGGTAAGGAGCCCTGGGGGGTATCGGTAAGTCCCGATGATAGCAAAGTATACGTTAGTAACCTGGCCTCTAACTCTGTATCTGTTATTGATGCTAGGACCAATGTGGTTGTTTCAACTATTTCTGTAGGTGTTAATCCAACAGGTATCGCAGTGAGCCCCGATGGCAGCCGCGTGGCCGTTGCCGTTACAAATGGAAATGGAAACACTATTAGCGACGTTGCCATTATTGATGGCGCTACCAACAGCATCATAAAAGTTGTGCCGTTTAGTTATCCTGTGCAAGCTGTAGCGTTTAGCCCGGATGGCAGCAAAATGTACGTAACCAACGGCAACGGCCAAATAGCGGTTGTCAACAGTTCTACTTATGAAATTACGTATATCGACTTGGGATTAGGTTATTACGCCGCGCCAGTTGCTTTAACGTTAAGCGCAGATGGGGGCAAACTATATGTGGCCGACGCCAATGCGGGCGCTGTTTCGGTAATCGACACAAAAGCAAATTCGGTTTTGTCGACAGTTACAACAGGCCCCTATATTAATAATTTACTATTGAGCCCTGATGGGAAAAACCTGTATGTAACCCAAATTTCACCATCTAATGTGGTGGTGATAAATACAGAAACAAATAGCATTATAAAAAATATACAGGTAGATCTTGGCCCGCGGGGTTTGTCATTAAGTCCCGATGGAACAGGCGTGTATGTAACCAACCAGAACGCCAACGGTGTGACTTTAATAGATATTGCTACAAACACCGTGGTATCTACATTTGATGTTTGTGAAGAACCATCGGCAATGGGTAATTTTACAAACCATGGCACCGGCTG
The DNA here is from genome assembly GCF_051903035.1 of Mucilaginibacter sediminis. NCBI lineage: Bacteria > Pseudomonadati > Bacteroidota > Sphingobacteriia > Sphingobacteriales > Sphingobacteriaceae > Mucilaginibacter > Mucilaginibacter sediminis. Next base: position 2,388,704 of record NZ_CP170602.1, on the reverse strand, counting down.
TACCGGGCCGCCTGTCACTTTCAGCATTACTGTAAGCGCTGCACCGCCGGTGATAACCGCCGGTGCAATAACCGGTACTATACAAGCCTGTGCAGGTACACCATCATCCAGTCCGAACATCGAACAGTTTACGGTCGAGGCGAGCAACCTGTCTGCCGACATTACTGCTACAGCTCCTACCGGTTTCGAGGTATCATTAACTCCAATGGCGGGGTACGGTAAAACCATCACGCTTGCTCAAACCAATGGTACGGTAACGGCTAAAGTTATATATGTACGTTCTTCCGCATCGGCTACCAGTAATGTGGCGGGCAATGTTGTACTATCATCAGGCACAACAAAGCAAAATGTTGCGGTTAATGCAATTGTTAGCCCGCTGCCGGCGGCTGACAAAATTAACGATCAGACTAAAGTTAACGGACAGGCTACAGATGCCGTAACTTTTAGCGGTACGGGCAATCTGTATACCTGGGTGAATGATAATCCGTTGGTAGGTTTGCCTGCAAGCGGGGTAGGAGATATTGCCTCTTTTAAAGCCATCAACTCAACTGCCAATTCTGTGCAGGCGCATATTACGGTAACGCCTTACAGCGGGCCGCTTGGTTATACGGCAAATTACTATGATGGTACGGTTTCGGTTTTTAACACATTATCCAGCAAGGTTATGGCCACTATTCCGGTAGGCAAACAGCCACTATCAATAGCAATTCATCCTGACGGAAGTAAGGTATATATTGGCAACTCGAATTTTAACACTATACAGGTTATAAATACAGCAACTAATAAGGTTTCGGATGTAATTACCGTGGGTACCGAAAGACTCGACGCTGGTTTGGTTATTACAAATGATGGTAAATTTTTATACGCTACAACTCAAAGTTCATCAGGTATCGTGCGGATAATAAGTACCGAAACAAATAGGTTGGTTGGTAGCATCGATCTTGGTGCATTTGGTGTATACGGCGTGGCGAAAAGTCAGGATGGAAGTGCTATTTATGTTTCGCAGGGCGATAGGGTAACAATAATAAATACTTTAACAAATTCTGTGACGGGATTTATACCTCTCGCCGTTTCCCGCCGTTTAGATGCCTTAACTTTAAGTGCAGATGGTAAAACGCTTTATGTAGCAAGCGCAGATGAAAATAATATCATAGTAATAGATACCCAAACAAATACCGTAAAAAACTATATTGATGCAGGCATCTCCCCAAGCTTTTTTTTAATGAGTGCTGATGGCAGCAAATTATATGCGTCGAGTTTTGCCGCTAATACCCTTAAAGTTATAAGCTTATCAGATGGTAAAGTTATCAAAGCCATCCCCTTAAAAACCGGTCCTTATTCGATGTCTCTTAGCCTGGATGGCAGCCGGATTTTTGTTACTGGTGAACAGGCGGCTGTTGTATCCGTGATCAGTACTGCAACAAATGAGGTAATTAACACCATTCCCGTAGGATTAACGCCAACGTCATATGGAAATTTCATTGGCGAGGGGACTGATTGTCCTGGCCCATCCACCACATTCACCATTACTGTAAATTCCAACAAACCAACTATAACATCAACCGGGCTGTTAACAGCACTCTCAACTGTTTATGGTACACCTTCGGCTTCCGCAAGTTTTACCTTGTCGGGCACAAATCTTACAGATGGTATTTTGATATCACCACCTGACGGTTTTGATGTAAGTACCGATAACATCAATTTTAGCCATAGCGTTATGTTGGGTGGGGCAGGGGTAATTGCACCTGCCAAAGTTTATGTGAGGTTGAATCAGGCAACTGCGGCAGGTAATTATTCGGGTTTAATTTTGTTAACGAGTTCCGGAGCTGCAAATGTAATAGGACCAAATTCAACCGGAACTGTAAAACCCGCCCTGCTCACTATCATCGCTAATACCATACATAAGCCCTATGGTAATATGCTTAGTTCTCAAATTGCTTCAGCAGATTTTATCGCAATGGGGTTGCAAAATTCAGAAGAGATTGGCAGTGTAACCATTACTTACGGCCAGGGAGCCAATGCCGCTGATGTCATAAATACATACAACGGAATGGCTGTGCCTTCTGCTGCAACTGGTGGTACGTTTACAGCAAGCAACTATATCATTACTTATGTAAATGGCGATATTGTAGTTGATGCTGTTCCGGTTATAACCTACACCCAAAACCTGGCTGATTTAACTACAACATATGGTATGCCATCGGCTTCCACTACTTTTACCGTTTCGGGCAAGGATTTATCTGCTGGCGTCCTGGTCAATCTGCCTGCCGGTTTTGAGGTTAGTACCGATAATATCAATTTTTACAAAACAGCTACTCTTGGTGGGGCCGGTAGCGTCAATTCGGTTAAGGTTTATATCAGGCTTACATCCAAAACAAACGTTGGTACTTACCCTGGCGATGTGGTTTTGAGCAGCCCGGGAGCGGTAAGCAAAAATATTTCGTTATTAAACAATATAGTAAACAAAGCGCCTTTAGCTATCAGTGCAAATAACGTGGCTAAAATTTATGGCGATATACTTACCAGCGGTAGCGGATCGGGAGCGTTCACCACAAATGGCCTGCAAAATGCCGAAACTGTTGGCAGCGTTGCCATAACTTACGATAAAGGGCAGGCCGGAACGGATATTGTTGGTGTTTACAATGGATCTGTACTGCCTGGCAATGCCACAGGAGGCACTTTTAACCCGGGTAATTATGCCATAAGTTATATCAATGGCAACCTAACCGTAAATGCGGCGTTGCTTACCATAACCGCGGTTAACAAAAGCAAAAAGGCTGGCGACCCTAACCCGGAATTAGAGGCAGTATATTCGGGGTTTAAAAATAACGAATCTGTTCTGGAGCTTACTACTCCGCCATTACTCACCACAACGGCAATAACAGCATCGCCCGTAGGGCAATACCCAATTAATGTAAGCGGAGCATCGGCTGTTAACTATAGTTTTACCTACGTTGACGGCGTACTTACAATCGATCCTGTTTTTTTTGCTATAAAAATCCCAAATGCCTTTACACCAAACGGCGATGGAACAAATGATACCTGGGAAATTAAGTACCTGGATAGTTATCCATCGGTTTTAGTAAATGTTTATAACAGGTACGGCGCAAATATATTTTCTTCAATGGGCTACAGCAGTCCCTGGAACGGCAAATATAAGGGTGGCAACGTGCCGGCGGGTATATACTACTATATCATCAACCTTGGCAATAAATCCGGCAATTTATCCGGATATGTTGCGGTTATCAGGTAGCTACTTTGTTTCTTATTGGGTAATAATAAAAAGTTAAAAAACAAATTGCGGGTGCTTTTGGGTGCCTTAACACTTAACAGTCTTCTTCTTTGTCCCCGGTTTACGCCTTGCGCGCGACTTTTGAATGTAATCCACTGCAACCGGTACCTTACATGCGGTTCCGTTTTGATCCACGAATACAGTTCCTATTTTATTGCCCGTTGCGATAGCCTCATTCATTAATGCGTCTACATAAGTTCCCAGGTTGATGATAAACCCGTTCATGGTCGATCGTACCCGGTTTGGCGATGAATGGATAGTTTGCTCAACACGATTTAACAAAGCACTCAATACCCGAAGATCGAGCTCGCTATCTGGTTTAAACGAAACTATATTGCTTAAGGTAGACCAGCCCGCGGCGGCAACGTACTCCCTGCTGTCGTTTATCCATTCCTGGGCCAGTTCAAATCCATATTGGCCTTCGGTAGCTACCCAGGGTACCGTATATTCGCTAATGTTGTTGGATATGGCCTCATTAACCCAGGTTTGCAGGTCGGCCCTGGTCATTTTAGCATCGTCGGCAATCAGGCCGGCAAGGTACATGGCATCGGCGTTACCGGTGGCATACAAATCTTTAGCCAACTGGTAATCTTTTTTAACCTTTTTTTGGATGGTTTTTAAATACTCAACCTTCACCCCAAAAAACGGCTCTTTAACCCCATGTTTTAACAGGATATTTTTGATGCCCTGGTTGCCATTAGCCTGCAGGTAGGTCATGATTTCGGCTACGTTCATTTTATCAAATTCAATCAGGTATAAATTTATGCTATTTCCCGACTTTTATGAATAACTATGAAATAAATGCGAACATTATACAACACAGGTTAGCCCGTTTGCCCAACAAAACATTTGTTTTGCCAAAATGGTTAATTTATTGTTCATCAATGATAATAATGTTTCGCTTGCCGATGAAATGTAAGTGTGAATATCACCTATAAAGTGCTCCAGGGTGGTCACCCCGTGTCAGGGTGTTTCAGGGTGTGTCACCCCGTACCAGGGCGTGTCAGGGCGTGTCAGGGCGTACCAGGGCGTACCAGGGTGTTTCATATTTTTTGGTGGTACACCCATAACAACAAGAAACACCACCCGCAACCCGAACACCCGCAACCCGCCCCCCCCCCGATATCCACATCCATCCAACTTTTCCACAATGCCCTAAAAGCACGGGCAATGCATTAACTTTACCCGATTAACAAAAGGAGTAAACCGCTTGGCTAAAGACACTACCAAAGAAACCCCATTAATGCAGCAATACAACGCCATCAAGGTGAAGTATCCAGGTGCTCTGCTGCTGTTCCGCGTGGGCGATTTTTACGAAACTTTTGGCGAAGACGCCGTTAAAGCCGCGGGCATATTGGGCATTGTGCTTACCCGCCGTGCAAATGGTGCTGCTACCCATATCGAACTGGCTGGTTTCCCGCACCACTCGCTGGATACCTATTTGCCCAAACTGGTACGCGCCGGGCAGCGGGTGGCCATCTGCGATCAGCTGGAAGATCCTAAAACCACCAAAACGATTGTTAAACGCGGAGTTACCGAACTGGTTACGCCCGGGGTTGCCACTAATGATAATATCCTTAATCAAAAAAGCAATAACTACCTGGCATCGCTGCATTTTGAAAAAAACAGTATAGGCATTGCCCTCATCGATATTTCGACAGGCGAGTTTTGGACCGCCCAGGGCAACAGCGATTATATTGATAAGCTGCTGCAAAGTTTTTCGCCAAGTGAAGTGATATACCCCAAAAGTCGCACCCGCGATTTTAAGGATAACTATGGCGACCGCTTTTATACCTACGCCCTTGATGAATGGCCCTACAGCGGCGATTACGCCACCGAAACGCTATTGAAGCACTTCGGGGTAAAATCACTAAAAGGCTTCGGGATAGATAAGCTTAACCTTGGTATTATAGCCGCAGGTGTAGCCATCCATTATTTGAATGAGACCGAGCACCGCAACCTGCAGCACATTAGTGCTATTGGCCGGATAGAGGAAGACCGGTATTTATGGCTCGACAGGTTTAGCGTACGCAACCTGGAACTGGTAGGATCGACCAATGATAATGCCCTTACCCTGGTTGATGTGCTTGACCATACCTGCTCACCCATGGGCGCCCGTTTGCTGCGCCGGTGGATTGTGATGCCCCTTAAAGAGATAAAGCCTATAAACGACCGCCTTGGCGTTGTAGAGTACATGATTGAGCACGAGGAGCTACGCGAAAACCTGCAGAACTGCATCCGGCAGATAGGCGACCTGGAGCGGTTAATCAGCAAGATAGGTTTACAAAAAGCCAACCCGCGCGAGGTTTGCCAGCTTAAAAAAGCATTGATGGCTATCGGCTCCATCAAAAAAACAGCTGAGGCATCTGAAAGCCTGCCACTGCGCGCTATTGGCGAACAGTTAAATCCCTGCGTAACTATCTGTGAGAAAATAGAACGCGAACTGAACCCCGAGCCGCCGGTAATGATCATCAAAGGATCGGTGATGAACGAGGGGATCAACGAGGAACTGGACAGGCTGCGTAAAATTGCCTTTGGCGGCAAAGGTTACCTGCTGGAGATACAAAAACGCGAGGCCGAGGCAACCGGCATCCCTTCGCTTAAAGTATCTTTTAATAACGTTTTTGGGTACTACCTGGAGGTTACACACAGCCACCGCGATAAGGTGCCTTCGGAGTGGATAAGAAAGCAAACTTTGGTTAATGCCGAGCGCTATATTACCCCCGAACTAAAAGAATACGAAGAGCAGATTTTGGGTGCCGAGGAAAAAATCCTGGTGATTGAGACCCGGTTATATAACGATCTGCTGTATTCGCTTGCCGAATATATAAAGCCTATCCAGCTGAATGCGCAGCTGATAGCCCGTTTGGATGTGTTGCTTAATTTTGCCCATATATCTATCAAAAACTATTATGCCAAGCCCCAGATGAACGAGAGTAAAGTGCTCGACATCAAAGGTGGCCGCCATCCGGTAATTGAAAAGAACCTGCCGCTTGGCGAAACTTATATTACCAACGATGTATTCCTGGATTCGGAAACGCAGCAGATCATCATCATTACCGGTCCCAACATGGCGGGTAAGTCGGCTTTGCTCAGGCAAACCGGTTTAATTGTGCTGATGGCCCAAATGGGCTGCTTTGTGCCGGCCAAATCGGCTTCGATAGGCCTGGTTGACAAGATATTTACCAGGGTAGGGGCATCAGATAATCTGTCGTCGGGCGAATCAACCTTTATGGTGGAGATGAACGAAACAGCCAGTATCCTCAATAACCTATCCGACAGAAGCCTTATCCTGCTTGACGAGATAGGTCGTGGTACCTCAACTTATGATGGTATTTCCATTGCCTGGTCTATAGCCGAATACCTGCATAACCACCCAACGGCAAAGGCTAAAACGCTGTTTGCCACCCACTATCACGAACTGAACGAACTGAGCAACAGTTTTAACCGTATCAAAAACTTTAACGTATCGGTTAAGGAAGTTGGCCAGCAAATAATCTTCCTGCGTAAACTGGTACCTGGTGGCAGCGAGCATAGTTTCGGGATCCACGTAGCCAAGCTTGCCGGGATGCCGCAAAAGGTACTGAGCCGTGCCAACGAAATTCTGAAGAAACTGGAAAACGAACGGACAGGAGGGGAACATATCAAAGAAAGCATCCGCAAAGTGCAAAAGCAGGCCGTGCAGATGCAAATGTTCTCGATAGACGACCCTGTGCTGGTAAAAATCCGCGACACGCTGAATAACCTCGATGTAAATACTTTAACACCCGTTGAAGCGCTGATGAAGCTGGACGAGATACAAAGAGTGATAAAAAGTTAATTTGAGAATTTGAAGATTTGAGAATTTGAAAATGATTTGTAGGATCTCGATTTGATAATTAAGACATTTTCAAATCTTCAAATTCTCAAATTCTCAAATAGTGTTAATTTGTTAAAAACATCAGTTCTCACTACATCTCACTAAATTCTACATTTGCAGCATGACCAAACATCGCCTATTTTTCTATTGCTTCGTTTTGTTTTTTGTGCCGATAGTATTAACATCTTGCCACACCCGCAAGGCAGCTATGCGTGGCCTGCCGGGCGAAGTGGTAAAGCCGGATGGGGATATTGCCTCTAAATACTCAGAAATTATGGGGGTAAACAAAAGCGATATCGAAAATGGCAGGCTGTATGCCTTTATCGAGCAATGGATGGGCACCCCCTACAAATTTGGCGGCCTTGATAAAGATGGTGTGGATTGTTCAGGATTGGCCTTTTTGCTGGAGCAGCAGGTATATGGCATCACCATTCCCCGCATGACCAGTAAGCAAATAACCGTTATTAAACGCAAATATGAAGACGAACTAAAAGAAGGCGACCTGGTTTTCTTCGATTTTGATGGCAAGCAATTTAGCCATGTGGGTGTTTACCTGCAAAACGGCTACGTAGTTCACGCCAGTTCAAGGCGCGGCGTAGTTATCGTAAAACTTCGCGATCCATCGCTTTACAAATACTTTTCAAGAGCAGGTTCTGTGGACGAAGGAACGGTGCAGGTTAATTAGTTCATCAGGATAAACGTAAATTGGGTTAACATAACTTAACATATTTTAGAAATATATTTTATAAATATTTGATAATCAATATTTTATATTTTGCATGGTTAACATCAAACTGATGTTTTGAACAATTTAAGTGTATCCAAATGTTTGTGTCTGTTTTGGCCAACAACAGGCAACAAACATCAGGTGTGGTTTAATGCTTACATCTTCCTTACATTCCTGCTTATTCCCGTTGGTCCACTGTATTATATTGAATCGGGCGGCGGCTTCTAAACCACTCACTTAATCAACCCAATCAACCACTCACTAAAAAGTACTAACTTTGCAACCTTATGTCAAAGCAAAAAGAAGAATACTCATTTTGGACTAAATATAAAAAGTTTGCCGGTAACGAGATCACCCTTTACCTGGTCATGATTATTGGTATCATCCTGGGCATCGTGATATTTAGTTATCTTTAATCAACGTTACATTACTGTTGTCGGTTTCGCTTACCGATTGGTAAAAATCTACAAAGGCCTGGTACAAATCTTTACTGTAGGTACCATCAATTATTTGCAGTTTTCGTTTGTAAATTAACTGGTTGCCAACAACGGTGGCAGATACCGAGAAATTGCCAAATGGCTTTTCGAGCGAAATGCTGGCCGGGCGCATATCTACATGATAGCCTTTGGGCAGGGTATATGTAATTTCGTCTTCATCGGTGTAACCAGTGTTAATATAGAGGTCATAATGCCTGTTACGTACCTCGCGCGGGGTATTATCTTTTCTGTTGGTAGCATTGGCCAAAAAGTCTATTTTACCATTGACGGCCGACCCATAATCCGGGGCAGTTAGCTTGATTGTTTCTGTGAGGCTTGGGTGGATGTTTTTATCGTCCTTAAAATCAAATTTTTCGATATCCAGGTTATTAATTGCATAAATTTTCTGGAGTATTTTTACTTGTTCTTTTGGTGGTTCGGTAAGCAGGTAGGTACGGTTATCATACTGCAAGCCTTTAAAACTGGTAAGCATATTGCCCGATAATGTTCCGTCGGCAGCCAGGGTAAAATAGGCCGTGCACTGTTGTGTATTGGTTTTGGCCGGGTATTTTGGGGTATGCATCAATTTGCCGCCTTCGGGTGTGCAGGCTAATACGTCGCGGTCGTCGGTAAAATCGCTCAAAAAACCAAAAGGAATTTGCTGGCTGGTGCACTCTAAAAAGGTGGTGTCGTTTTTAAAAGGCAGGCACAGGATCACATGGTCAAACTGGTTCATGCTCGCAAAATCAGTGAGCGGGCTGCGTTTTAAGCTTCCCGACTTTACAATGCAGTAATAAGAATCGATATCAACAGCCTTAAAAAGTGATTGCGTATAGTTTACCAGGGCTTTACAATCGCCATAATTTTGCGCGTCAACATCGCTTGCTAAAAACGGCTGATAGCCGCCTATACCAACCTGTACGCTAATGTAATGCGTTTTTCCCTGCATATATTCATATATCTTTTTGGCTTTGGCTTTAGGATCGGTAATGTCTTTGGTTATTTCCTGCATCCTGTAAACAGTGCTTTGGGGTAATGCCCTGCGCGACGATAGCAATTTATCGTAGATCCATTTACCCATACCGTTCCAGTCGTTAAAAGAACCTGTTACTCCAAGGTAATTAAATTGCGACGCAGGCGAAATCTTCACCCTGCTGCTCATCTTTTCATAAATAGGGCTATAAGGCTCAACTTTTGATGCGTTAAGGTTACTTACCTGCCAGCTATAAGTGTTTTCGCCCTGCTTATTTGTACCTTCCACCAAATGCGAGGGCATGTTAATTTCTTTATACCTGATCTTAAAATCGGGTTTGCAGCTAAATGTATAGGAACTTTTTTCAACAGCTACATCAACTGATGGTTTAGGCTCCCAGTCCTGGAAACTCAACGATTGCTTTGATTTATATTCGTATTCATAAACAACCGTGTAAGGATAATCAGTTACAGCAGGCTGAAAATGTTTTACCTTAGTATCTTCAAATAAAGCTGAGCGACTTACTGCGGCGTCGTCCTGGAAATCACTTTCAGAAAACTTGCCAATAGGTTTACCAAACTGGTTGTAAACCAGTCCTTTTATGTTTTTAATCACGTTCGCCTTGTCGTGAAATATCACAATTTCGGCTTCGTCGTCGCCATTTTTATTTAATATGGTTACCGCGGTTTTAATACGGTAATAGGTATTATCCAGGTCTTTTACCTCAATGCTCATATCATTGCTGCGGATAACGGCGCTGGCGTAGGGTAGCAATTCTTTAGGTATAAGCGATGCATCGTAGTTTTCCTGCGCATTTGCACTTAATGCCGACGCAGATAATAAAATGAGCCACGTAAGTACTTTCATTATTTTTTCTTGAAAACCATATCCGCCTTTTCGGTAAGTATTATTTTGTTGTACAATTCCTTAAGGTAAGGATATTCCTCGGATGTGTAAATAGGTTTAGTAAATTTTGTAATGTTCGAGAAGGTGAAAGTGTTATCTGAATTTTCAAAAGTGGTTGCATACATACCGCCATCACCGGGCATTTTAAAGGCTACTGTTTGTGGTGGCGTTTCAACGGTATAGCCCTGCGGTAGCCGCATAGTTAATATTAAACGGTCGTCTGATGCCATTCCCCAATCTACCGGGTAATCCCTTTCGGCCAGCTTAAATGGGTTTTTGGTTATTTTTTCCCATAAAAAAGGGTTAAACACCAAACGGTTATGGTTAGTATTGTCATAGGCGTCAATCTCAACTTCAAAAGTTTCGCCAAGCGGCATATCAAGGCTATCCAGGTTGGCTATGTTTGATTTTAGTATTTTTAATTTAGGAAGTTTTTCGTCCTGGTTTTCAACGTACTCATCAATCGAGTTGAATTTTTTGATGGCTTTTCTTTTTAAGTAGGCATCGTAACCACGGTAATAGTTGATGATGGTTCCTTTTAGTTTACCATTATCAAGCAAGGTTAAATCAAGTGATCGTGTTGTCGATTCTTTTTGCAGGCCGCTTAATTCCATCCAGTACGATGGTTTATCAAGGTTTATCACCCGCCCTTTATCATTAAGGCATTTCAGGGGCAACAAACCGAATGATAATAATGGGTCTGTTGCATCAAGTAAGTAGCTTTTATCGCCAATATTAACTTTGGCAATTACGTAATCAAAATCATTAATTACGGGGTAAAGCATATTGATGCTGCCGTTATTACGGGTTGATAGCACTACAAGCTCGGTATTAAGGTCGGCGGCCCTTAAGGCCGCTCCAAGGGCAAGGTTAATATCACCAATAGTACCCGTGTGTGCTTCATACGCTTTTTTTATACCATCCGGGCTATATATTGATGTAATGTCATTCCACTTAAACCATTTTTGCAGGTAAGCATAAATGGCCTTTGCCTTTTCCAATTCGTCTGTTTTACCAGCTATTACGGATGCAATCCTGTCTTTCATCAGCTCCTTACGCTTAAACTGCGATCCAAAAAACTCGTCGGTTTTTAGTTGGTGCTCAATATCTTTCCAGGTTTTAGATACTACGGTTTTAGCTCCGGTGTATGGGTTGGTCCATTCAACCTCATCAAAATATATGGCCGATAAAAAGTTTTTTGGCGATGTCATATAATCCTCAGATACAAACGCCGGAATATCCGTCATTTCATAAGTTATGTACGAACAATCGCATTTGGCGCCATGTGATGAAAAGCATTCCCGTTCAACCTCCGATGTCGATTTTGAAAGTTTTTGGCTACCGCGTAATGAGGCGTTGAACACCCAAAATGCGGGGATATGCACATCATATTTCGAATGTATTTTGGGTATTTCATCCTGAAAATCCCAATTCCTGAATTCATCAAGATAAGGCGAGACCAGTTTATACTTAAAATCAATAACACAACCAGGCTTTAAGGCAGGCAAGGCAAATTTTACAGTGCTGCGGTATTTATAATCTTTTACGGTATACACCTTTTTTAAATCGAGCGGGGCGCTGCGCATTAGTCCATCGTCATCGCGGTAATAGGTGGTGCCGGTTATGTCGCTAACTTCTTCGGTTGTTTCGCCGTTGGCGCTGTGATGAAAAGGTATCTCAATGGTGCCGTGTTCAAGTCCTTTTGTATCAAATATTTTTATGCGGGCATGGTAATCAAATATCAGGCGCACATGGTCGTCGCTTACCATATCTATCCGGGTTTTCCCAAATTCATTCAGGAAAAGGGCGTGTGCCGAGGTGTCTTTTGCGTATTTTTTTAGTTCAAGGTCTTCGGTGGTTACACTCCCTTCAAAATCCTGGGCCTTTATAATGTGTTGAGTACCAATAAATAAAACAATAATAAGTAGCAGTTTTTTCATACAATAATCGCGATAATTAGGATGGTATTAATTAAAAAATAAAACTTAGATATTAATTAAATTAAAAAATTTATTGTGCTGATTCTTTTTAGGACATTTGCGACGTTTACAGTAATACTGAATCATTACAATGAAATTAAAACTAAAACGCCCGCTTGCCTTTTTTGATCTGGAAACTACGGGTACTAATATCGGGGTTGACAGGATAGTTGAAATATCGGTTATTAAACTGCATCCTGATGGCAGCGAAGATGTTAAAACCTGGCGTGTACATCCGGGGATGCCTATACCGCTGGAGTCATCGCTGGTACATGGTATTTATGACGAGCATATAAAGGACGAACCGGAGTTTAAAGCTTTGGGCCAGGCCATTGCCGAATTTATTGGCGATAGCGACCTTGCCGGCTATAACTCCAACAAGTTTGACATCCCGATGCTGATGGAAGAGTTTTTGCGCGCAGGTGTATCGTTTACATTAGACGACCGCCATTTTGTGGATGTACAAAACATATTTCACCAGATGGAACAGCGCACGCTTAAAGCGGCCTACCAGTTTTATTGCGATAAAAAGATTGAAAACGCCCACTCGGCCGAGGCTGATACGCGGGCAACCATGGAAGTTTTGCTGGCGCAGATTGAGCGCTATGAAAACATGGAGTGGGAGGATAAAAAAGGGAATATTACCGTGCCGGTTGTTGGCGACGTAGAGGCGCTGCACAAGTTTACCAACTTAAGCAAGCCGGTTGATTTTGCAGGCCGCATGGTTTACAACGAGCAGGGCGAAGAAACCATTAACTTTGGCAAGCATAAAGGCAAAAGGGTTGAGGACGTGTTAAATGCCGAACCAAGTTACTATTCATGGATGATGCAGGGCGATTTTCCGCTGTACACCAAACGTAAACTGGAAGAAATATACACGCGCTGGAATGCTAAAAAGAATGCGGACCGCCAGGCCAAAAACGCTGCACAACAGCCAAAACCAGCCGACCAGGCCCATGCACCACGCCCCGAGGCGCCAAAAGCTGATTACCCTAAAAAAGAATTTCACAAACCCGATCATACCAAAACCCAATATCCACCCAAGCCTTTTAAAAAGAAGGATGAGCCAGCTCAACCCGTTAATGACGATATGCTGGCACAGTTGGCATTGAAGTTTAAGAAAGGGTAGTGGAGTTTTGAGTGGTGAGTGATGAGTTTAAAAAGTCTCCTTAGAAATATAGTTTAAGGAGACCTTTTTATTTAAAACAATAAGCATCAAAGTGGCTTTTCTCACCACTCACCACTCACCACTCACCACTCACTTCTTCAAAAAATCGATATTACGCTTCAATCCACTGAATTTGGTGCGTTTTACAGCTGAGTTTTTAAATACTTTCTGAAAAACATCCTGGGTGATATCCTGCCAGTCGGCAGCTTGCAGGTGGAGTAAATCCGGATGTGGTGTAAAAGCAGGTTCGGTGTTCAGTACCGAAAATCGGTTCCATGGGCATACGTCCTGGCAAACATCACAGCCAAACATCCAGTTGTCCATTTTGCCCTTAAACTCTGCAGGAATTTCGTTTTTCAGTTCGATGGTCAGGTACGATATGCAGCGGCTGCCATCAACAATATAAGGCCCAACAATAGCATCAGTAGGGCAGGCATCAATACAATTGGTACAGGTGCCGCAATGATCGGCAGTGGGCGCTATATCATATTCCAATTCCAGATCAATGATCAGTTCGGCCAGGAAAAAAAACGAGCCTGCTTTTTTGTTGAGCAGGTTGGCGTTTTTGCCTATCCAGCCCATGCCCGATTTTTTGGCCCAGGCCTTATCCAGCACCGGTGCCGAATCAACAAACACCCGGCCGCCAACTTCACCAATTTTTTCGTTTATGATTTGTAACAGAAGCCTTAGTTTATCTTTAATAACGGTATGATAATCCATGCCGTAAGCATATTTTGATATTTTGGGTGCTGTTGGATCGGTTTGCTGGTTATCGGTATAGTAGTTAATCCCTAATGAAATCACCGATTTTGCACCATCAACAAGCAGGCGCGGATCAAGGCGTTTATCAAAGTGATTTTCCATGTATTGCATTTCGCCATGCATGTTTTTTTTTAGCCATCCCTCCAATCTGGGTGCTTCCTCTTCTAAAAATTCAGCTTTTGATATACCGCAAAACAAAAAACCGAGCTTTTGCGCTTCGCTTTTTATTAACTGGCTATATACCGTCCTGTTTTGCATATCGCTACAAAGATACTACAAATTAAAATTCGTAAAATATACAGTGTTTGGTAGTGATTCTGAAATAGTTAGATATTGTAATAGTATTTCTACGGAAAAAATCCTGATTATTTAATCAATGGTGTGGTTTTTGTAACTATTGGTAAATATATAATCTACAAATGCTAACTCACTTAAGCTACCTGCCGCAACACGTTTTAGGGCTACATGCCACGGGTGAAATTACAAATGCCGAATATGAGAAAGCGTTGGAGCCTTTGCTTGACGAACATATAAAACAACACGGAAAAATTAATTTTATACTGGTATTGGAAACCGATATTAAGGATTTTGAAGCCGGTGCCTGGTGCGGTAATATAGGCATTGGCCTAAAATACTTTACTAAATGGAACAAGCTTGCCATAGTTACCGATAAAGAGGGAGTAAGGGAGTTTAGCCATCTTTTTAAATATATAATACCAGGCAAATACAAAGGCTATCCCCTTAACGAACTGAACGAAGCCGTAAAATGGATAGCAGAGAAATAGCCTGCCGTGCAGGTCGCGATTTGGCGGTTGCTAATAAATGTACTTGCTAAAAAATTAGTGTGCCGTCGTCGTCAATAAAACACCTGCTCACTATCCTACAGCCTATCGGCTCGCCATTTACTGTAGCGGGAACAAATACTTTGTCTTCTTCGGGCAAAACGTTAACATTCATGTTAAATGTTTTTGAAAAATTGCCGCTATAAATAGTCACTTTAAAATAGGCCAGCCTGCCGCCGGGGCTCACCAGTAATTCAACAACAGCGATGGATGCTTCCCTGCTTATATCCATGAGGTTTGCCGGCAGCCTGAAGAGTTTTAAATAAGGCAGGTAACCAAAATACCTTCCGCCTATTTTTAACGGTTTGGTAGTACGGTCGCTATCGGTCAATTGCTTATCAACAAAATACCTTAAGTTTGATGTAGTGTCTTCGGGGGCCTCGTAAAGAAATTCCTTTTTTGTATAGTCGTAGTTTTGCAGCAAATGGCCGTCAGGGGCATAAAAACGCCAGATGCCCACTTTTTTGTCGTTTTCAAAACGGCCATTGGCCAGGGCATAGGTTTTATCATAAATCATTTGGTACAGGCCTTGCCGGGTACTTTTGTCGCTTTTTAAAACAGTAAGTTTTTCGGTAATGTGCGCGTTTATTTTATGACTGCGCTCAACAGTTTCCTGGGCAAGGGCCGCATTTATAAAAAACAGGGTAACTATCAGCAGGGTTATGGCTTTCAATGGTGTGTTATATATTTGGGGTAAATATATAACGCGGATGTACCAATATCAAATAGCTGGTTTAATATACCGGCTTTGTTTTTTGATCATTTTGCAAAATGCGATGTAACACATTATGGCTATTGTAATAGTTTTGTTGCATTAATAGTACGGGATGCTTAAACTTGTAGCTGTAAACCATATTTCATGACGGCGCTAACTGATCAATCCGATTACAAAACGGTACGTTTTTCTGAGACCACGATAACCGAGTTGATGATCCCTTCTTATTCAAATTTTGGCGGAAAGATTCATGGAGGCATTTTGTTATCGCTGATGGATAAGGTGGCCTATGTTTGCGCCGCTAAACATGCCGGTAATTATTGTGTTACCGCTTCTATTGATACTGTCGATTTTTTACAGCCTGTTGAGGTGGGCGAACTGGTATCATTAATGGCATCGGTTAACTATGTGGGCAATACATCGCTGGTGGTTGGCATTAGGGTAGTTTCAGAAAATATAAAAAACAACTCGGTAAAGCACACCAATACCAGTTATTTTACCATGGTATCAAAGGATGAGCATAACAAGCCTGCTAAAGTGCCCGGTTTAATATTGGAACACCGTGAACATGTAAGGCGGTTTATTGAAGCCCGGCGGCGTAAAGAAATTAAGCAGGGCTATATGAAAGAAGTTGAGCAGATAAAGATGCCTGATAACTACGAGCACTGCATCGAGCTTTTGAAAGGCGAAAGATGCCTGGTTGCCGGTTAAACAGCGCCAAATCCAAAATAAGCAAGTAAAATTAGCGTATTAATTGCCAAAATGTTTGGGCATAATATTGCAGATAAGAATTCAATTCCCTATTGATAAATGAGGCGAACTATTGGCCAGGTACTATTATTATTGCTAATGCATGGGGTTTGCTATGCTCAAAAAGATGTGCCGGTTGGGTTTGTAGCCAATACGGTATCTGTTAAAGATACGGTTGACAGCCTCAATAAAGCTGCCGGCGAGATATACATGGGTGCCCCCAATAAAGCGCGCGAAATGGCCGGCAAGGCGCTGTTGCTTTCCGAAAAAATTAAATACAATACAGGAATAGGTTTAGCCTATATCAACCTGGGCCATGTGTACTGGTCACAATCCTATTATCCTATCAGTTTATTTTATCTTAATTCGGCATTACCGTATTTACCTAAAAATAATGCCACTTTGCTGGCCGAGTGTCACAGTGCAATAGGCCGCACTTACCTTGAACTTAAAAACTATCAGCAGGCAATCAATAGTTTAAACCAATCGGCAAAATATGCCGGGAACGATGCCAAAATGTTGGGAGAGTTTTACACCGAGAAGTCGCTGGTATACATCCGGATGCGCGATTACACGCTGGGTATGGCAGCAAGTTTGCAGGCCTTAAAACTTTGCAGGGCCAGCGGGGATGATAATAACACCAACATTATCTATACGCGGTTAAGTTCGATACAGCGCCTTCAAAAACAATTTAAAAAATCTATAGCTTATGACGATACGGCGTATTACATGAGTTTTAAAACCAATAACCGGCGATTGCGCGCTAAAACCCTTATTGAATATGCTGATAACTATAATGGGCTAAAGCAATTTGATAAAGCGATTGGTTATGCCACAAGAGGTGCCGCACTTGCTGATAGCATTGGTTTGATGAACGGAATTTCGGATGCATACAGGACAATCATGTTTAGCTTTGAACAAAAGAAAGACCTGGCCAACGCGCTGCTGTTCCAAAAAAAATATAACGCAGCGCTTGATTCGCTGAATGAATCTGACAGAAGGCGTAATACCGAACTTATCCAGAATTATTTTGCTTTAAACGACAGGCTCAAAGAGATTGCTATAATTGAACAACGGGCAAAAGAAGATAAGGATAAGATTCATTTTCAAAATGTCATCATTATTACGCTGATCATATCGTTGCTGGCCGTATTAACGGCTTTGTATATTACCTATTATAATTTAAAACAAAAAAAGTTACTTAGTAATAAGCTAAGCAGGCAGCATGAGGCCTTACTGGTGCAAAAAGGCCTGATTGAAGAACAATCGGCTAACCTTGCCGCTGTAAATAAGCTTAAGGATAAGCTATTGGCTGTAATAGGGCACGATTTGCGTACCCCTTTTGCAAACCTGCGTAACATCATGAGCCTGTTTGGAGCGGATAACTTAAACCTTGAAGACATGCATGGCCTGATGAAAAAAATGGAACCGGTAGTAAAAGGCGCCGAGCTTACGCTATCCAACCTGCTGGAATGGGCGGGCAGCCAGATCAGGGGGATAAATTTAACACCATCGGTTATTGATATAAACCTGGTGGGCGAAGAGATGGCTCAAATTTATAGCTACCAGTTGCAGCAAAAAAACATCAGGTTTCAAAATATAGCTATCACCGGCCATATGGTAAAAGCCGATGAAAAACATATTAAGGTAGTTATAGGGAACCTTATTAGCAATGCTATAAAATTTACCGATGATAATGGCGTTGTGACCCTGAGCAGCCATGTTGCCGGTAAAGAGCTTGTGGTTAATGTTAACGATACGGGTAAGGGTATTCCGCAGGACAAATTAGTTAAGCTATTTGATCTTCATTCGCACTATACTCAAAATGGCACAATGGGCGAGGTTGGTACAGGCATTGGCCTGTTTTTGTGTAAAGAACTGGTGGAGTTTAATGGTGGCCGGCTATGGGTTAAATCAGAAGTAGGCAAGGGGAGTACTTTCAGTTTTAGCTTACCTTTGGCCGATTAAGCAAAAATTATTCCTTTTTGTGTTAACAAATCATAAAGCTTTTACGTAGAAAAAGGATAGTAGTCAAAAAGAATTCTGATAAATATATTACGGAATAAGTAATTTAATTATTTAGAAAACGTTTTAACTATATATGTTGATTTAGTGAAATCAATTATATTTTCTAAAGTAACAATATGGTGAGTTTTTTACTATATTGTGACAATATTTATTACTCCTAACATTTTTTTTATTCCTGCTAATTTAATGGCTTTTTTAAACACAGTACTCGAACCACCCTCGTACGGATGGACGGATGAGGATGGTAACCTTGCAAAACCCACCAATGCAACAATTTTAAAAGAATTCTTTTCGAGACTGAATGTTTTCCGGGATAAGAAAAATTGGCTTTCATTTTTAAGCTGGTTTTTAGTGCTTGCGTTAACACCTTTCCTGTTTTTGTTTGTATTCAAATATTTCAGTATCGTAGGCTTAATAGTGGCTTTTGTTTACAGCATGATTATTATGGGTACCCATGGTACTATATGGCATCATAGGTACTGTACGCATAACGCATACACTTTCACCAATAAATTCTGGCGCTTTTTTACACAAAACCTTACGCTTAAAATTATTCCCGAAGAGATTTACGCAGTATCGCACCATGTTCATCACGCGTTGTCAGATCAGCCCGGCGACCCTTACAATGCCCAGGGTGGTTTTATGTACTGCTTTTTGGCCGATGTAAACCATCAGCCTGTAGCCAGGAACATGACCGAAGCCTGTTATAAAAAATGTGTTAACCTAATGAAACACGTTGGCGTAACTCCCAACACCTATAAACAATATCAAAAATGGGGTACTATAGCCAACCCGTACCGCACCGTTATTGGCATCGTCCTTAACTGGGGCTTCTGGTTCACCGCATTTTACCTGATGGGCGGCATGCCCTTAGCCTGCGCTATCTTCGGCTCCGCCGGATTTTGGGCTGTAGGTGTGCGTACCTTTAATTACGAAGGCCACGGCAAGGGCCAGGACAAACGCCGCGATGGCACCGATTATAATCGCGAGGATATGTCAATAAACCAATTATGGCCGGGCTATGTTGCCGGCGAGTGGCACAATAACCATCATCTTTATCCTAAAAGTGCCCGCTCCGGTTTTAAGCCGCATCAATTCGACCTGGCCTGGTGCTATATCAAATTCATGAGCATGATAGGCGCCGTGAGTTCATACCGCGATTCTAAAAAAGAATTTTTACTTACTTATTGCAATAAAGTACAGGTGCCGGTTACGGCGCTGGCTATAAAACAGATGGAAGTTAAGCCGGTGCTTGTGCGGGCAAAATAAAAGGCCTTAATGTTCCTTAAAGAAGGAGCGTTTTCACATTCAAAGGACTATCCGTTTATATTGTCATATTATTTTTAAACGCCATTGCTGTTTTAGCGATGGCGTTTTGTGTTTATCTCTTTTTTTGCTGTGGGCCGGGGTAGCAGTATTATGTTAAAATAGTTACATTTTATTTACGATTGTAATTGATATATTAGCGAGCCAACTAATTATACAACTTAAACGCCATAATCAATGTTAAATAAGCTTTTCTGTTTTGCAGCCTGCTTGTCGTGCCTTGTTTTTTTTAACAAAAGGGCCCAGGCACAGGGCCTGGGAATATTTGATAATCAAACAGATGTAGGTATCAATAAACTTCCCGGCGGCGGGCAATATGATGCCAAAACGCAGCAATATGAGCTTAGCGGGGCGGGGCAAAACATTTGGGCAACGCATGATGATTTTCATTTTGTGTGGAAACGCATGAAAGGCGATTTTATATTACGCACCAATGCCGCTTTTATTGGCAAAGGTGTCGAGCTGCACCGTAAGGTTGGTCTGATGGTACGCAGCACTTTAGATAGCAATTCAAAACATATAAATGCCGTTGTTCATGGCGATGGCCTTACCTCGTTGCAGTACCGCAAAACCGTTAGCGGAATTACCGAAGAAAAAAAAGCAAGTATCACCGCGGCAGATGTTATCCAGTTAGAGCGTAAGGGCAATACCTACACCATGTCGGTAGCCCGTAAAGGCGATCTGTTTGTTACCGAAGAAGTGAGCGACCTTGACCTGGGCGATGAAGTTTATGTTGGGATTTTTATTTGCTCGCACAATGCTGATGTAACCGAAAAGGCAACCTTCAGCAACGTACGTATTATAGTTCCGGCGCCTGCTACATTGGTACCTTACAAACAATACCTGGGCAGCAGCATCGAATTACTTGACGTAGAGACTCAAAACAGCACCATTGTTTACCAGTCGCCACGATCATTACAAGCGCCAAACTGGATGAAGGATGGTAAGGCATTGATTTACAACAGCGACGGTTCGTTGTTTAAGTTCGATCTTAAAACCAACACACCGGCACAACTCAATACAGCGCCGGCAAAAAACAATAATAACGATCATGTACTTTCTTTTGATGGTAAAATGCTGGTTATTAGCAGTGGTGATGGCGGCCCTTCTATAGGATACACCGTGCCGGTTACAGGTGGCCAGGCAAAAAGGATTACGGCACCTGGCGTTGGCGCGAGCTATATGCACGGCTGGTCGCCGGATGGTAAATACCTCGTATTTTGTGGTCAAAGAAACAAGGAGTTTGATGTATACCGCATCCCATCGGGAGGAGGAGCCGAAGAAAAGCTGACCAATACGCCTGGTTTGGATGATGGGCCAGAATATACGCCCGACGGAAAATATATCTACTTTAACTCTGTACGCAGCGGGTTGATGCAGATTTGGCGTATGAAAGCCGATGGCACCGAGCAAACGCAGATAACTAACGATGATTATAACAATTGGTTCCCGCACATATCGCCCGATGGCAAATGGATTGTATATATCACCTTCTTTAAAAACGAAGTAGCCCCGGATGATCACCCTTTTTACAAGCACGTATTTTTAAGGCTGATGCCAATAGGTGGCGGCCAGTCAAAAGTAATTGCTTATTTATATGGCGGACAGGGCACTATTAACACCCCGTCATGGGCGCCGGATAGTAAACACCTTGCTTTTGTAAGTAATTCAGATTTATTGTTCCCGGTATTCCCGAAAGAAAAGTAAAGCCCTATATTAGGTTCGGGGTTCGGGTTGCCAGGATCGTGTCATAAACTCATGCCCCGACCCTGGCAACCCGACCCTCGAACCAATAAAAAACAAAAACTATGACTACACGCAGATCATTTTTAAAAACAGGCGCCCTGGCCGTTGCCGGCGCCTCCCTTTTGCACGATAGCTTATTTGCCGCGCCCAAAAAACTCGAAAGGGTGGGGGTCCAGCTTTACAGTGTACGCGATGCCATGAAACTTGACCCTAAAGGAACGCTGAAAAAAATTGCCGACGCCGGTTATCATCATGTAGAACATGCCAATTATGTCGACCGGAAATTTTATGGCTTCACCGCAAAAGAATTCAAGGTTATCCTCAATGATCTGGCACTTAAAATGCCAAGTGGCCATACCGTAATGACAGCGCAACACTGGGACGAATCAAAAAAAGATTTTACCGATGCCTGGAAATATACAGTGGAAGACGCAGCCACCATGGGGCAAAAATTTGTAATAAGCCCATGGCTTGATGAAAAAGTACGCACAGACATGGATGCCCTGAAACGCGCCATGGAGCAGTTTAACAAATGCGGCGAGTTGTGCCAAAAATCGGCAATGAAATTTGGCTATCATAACCATCATTTCGAAATCAGCACCAAAATAGGCGATATAACTCTATATGACTATATTATTCAAAACACCGATGCCTCATTGGTAGCACAGCAAATAGATATTGGCAATATGTTAACTACCGGTGGGCATGCGCTTGAGTTTATTAACAAATATCCCGGCAGGTTTGAGTCGATGCACGTTAAAGACGAAATAAAGGTTGCCCCACATGATGGCGATGATACCGAAAGCTGCATTTTGGGCCAGGGTATTATGCCGGTGAAAGATATTGTAAAGGCGGGCAGCAAAAAAGGCGGCACCTCGCTTTTTATTATAGAGCAGGAGGCTTATCAAGGCAAAGATCCGGTGGAAAGTGTAAAAATTGATTTACAAATCATGAAAAAATGGGGTTATTAATAGTATAAGGGTAACTTACACCATCAACGGATTTAATTTTTGAGGCGGTTAGCTTAAAAGCCTAAAATTACTAAGTTTGAATTCCGTTATAAACGTAAACACAGATTAGTTTAATTGCCTGCCTTGCCGCGGGTAAATAAACCAATTCCTGCTAAAACAATTTACTTAATATGCACAGGCGTACTGTAATAAAGAATTTGGCTTTGATAATAGGCGGGGCGGCAATACTTCCGGCATGCCATCGAATAGAAGGTAAGGCGTCTGTAACACTTAAAAATGTTGATATCAGCGCCGATCAGGAAAAGTTGGTGAGCGACATTGCTGAGACTATTATTCCAAAAACAACAACACCTGGTTCAAGGGACCTGAATCTGCATTTATTCGTATTCAAAATGCTGGATGATTGCTACAAAAAAGAAGATCAGCAGGCATTCATGACAGGTATGGGGCAGTTTACTGATGCTGTCAAAAATAAATATGATAAACCCTTTTCGGATTTAAGCCAGAAACAGCGCGAAGACGTGTTATTGAGCATCGAAAATGATAAGGACGAGAAAAGTACTGCAAATCCGAAGGAACTCAAATCTTTTTATGGGATAATAAAAAATCAAACCGTAAATGGTTATGTAAAATCTAAATATTTTATGACAAAACAAGTAGTGTATGAACTTGTACCGGGTAGGTATAACGCCCGTTTTCCATACAAGCAAAAGCAATCAGCATAAATAATGGCTAATTTAAATATAGATAGCGTTAAAGACAGAACATTTGATGCGATAGTGATTGGCTCGGGGATGAGTGGTGGCTGGGCTGCAAAAGAACTTACAGACAAGGGCCTTAAAACGCTGATATTGGAACGTGGCCGCGATGTAAAACACATTAAAGATTATCCCACTACCAATATGTACCCCTGGGAGTTTGAGCACCGTGGCGAACTGCCGGTGGCAATAAAAGAGGCCAACCCCATAGTAAACCGCTGTTATGCTTTTGGCGAGGATGCCGCTCACTTTTTTGTAAAAGATAATGATCATCCTTATGTACAGGAAAAACCGTTTGATTGGATTCGTGGTTACCAGGTAGGCGGTAAATCGCTGCTTTGGGCCCGCCAGACACAGCGTTGGAGCGAATTTGATTTTGAGGGCCCTGCGCGCGATGGTTTTGCTGTTGATTGGCCCATCCGGTATAAAGATATTGCCCCATGGTACAGCTATGTGGAGAAATTTGCCGGCATTTCGGGTAACAGGGATGGCATTCCGGAGTTGCCGGATGGCGAATTTTTGCCAGCCTTCCCATTAAATACCGTCGAAACCTATTTTAGTAACCACGTAAAAAGTAAATACAGCAACCGGCATGTAATTAGCGCACGTTGTGCCCATTTATCTAAACCAAACCAAATTCATTTAGACCAGGGACGGGTGCAATGCCAGGAACGCATTTTGTGCCAGCGCGGCTGCCCGTTTGGCGGTTACTTTAGCGCAAATGCATCTACTATTCCCTGGGCATTAAAATCAGGCCACGCCACCTTACGTCCCTTTTCTGTTGTGCAGGAGATTATTTACGACGAGAAAAAAGGTAAGGCAAGCGGCGTTCTCGTTATCGATACTAATACAAAAGAAGCGATAGAATATTATGCCGATATCATTTTTGTAAATGCAGCTGCTTTAAATACCAACCTGGTGTTATTAAATTCAACTTCGCATCGTTTCCCTAACGGCCTTGGTAATGATAGTGGTGTGTTGGGTAAATATGTAGCCTTTCACAATTATTCGGCCCATATAGGGGCCGAGTATGACGGTGAAAAGGAGTGGACAACTGATGGCCGTAACCCTGCCGGTGGTGGATATATTCCCCGTTTCCGTAACGTTTATAAACAGGAGACAGACTTTTTACGGGGCTATGCTTCCGGCTTTAGCGCGTACCGCTACCAACAGCGCCCGTGGGATGGCGTTGGGGCAAGCCTAAAGGATAACCTGGTTAAAGATAACCTGAGTGGCTGGAAAGTAGGATCGCACATGATGGGCGAAACTATCCCGAAAGAGAGTAACTATGTAGCCCTTGATAAAGCATTGAAAGATCAGTGGGGTATACCACAACTAAAAATATCGGTGGCATATGATGATAACGACGAGAAGATGAAGAAGGATTATGTGGAGCAGTTGACTGAGATGTTTACCAGCGCCGGTTTCACCAATATAAAAGCCAGCACCGATAACCGCGCGCCAGGGCTTGATATCCATGAAATGGGTGGCGCCCGGATGGGTAATGATCCTAAAACATCGGTATTAAACAAATGGAACCAGATGCATGCGGTAAAAAACGTATTTGTAACCGACGGCGCCTGCATGACCTCAACCTCATGCCAAAACCCATCGCTTACTTACATGGCCTTTACCGCGCGGGCAGCCGATTACGCTGTGAGCGAGATGAAAAAGGGGAATATTTGAGTTTGCAGTTATGAGTACGCAGTTTGCAGTTAAAAATGTAAAGAATTATCAGCAGGCAGTTGTCAGCAAAATAGGATTTGACAATATTAATTATTACTGCCAACTGTAAACTGAAAGCTGCCAACTAAAGACATTGTGTAAAAAAAACACAAAGCTATATTTGTAAAATAATTTTTATTCATACATTTAACCGAACAACCAAGTAATAAACAAAATTTAACAACCTAATATAATTGTATGTCTGCAAATACTTATGACGCTATTGTCATCGGCTCGGGGATATCTGGTGGGTGGGCCGCCAAAGAACTGACACAAAAGGGTTTAAAAACCATTATGCTTGAACGCGGGCGCGATATCAAACATATAAAAGATTACGTGAACGCTACTAAAGATCCCTGGGATTTTACCCACAGGGGCGGGCGCACGCAAAAAATGATTGACGATTATCCTGTTTTAAAACGCGATTATCCGCTTAATGAGGTCAATCTTGATTATTGGGCAAGCGATAAAGACAGCCCTTACACAGAAACAAAAAGGTTCGATTGGTTTCGTGGTTACCACGTAGGCGGCCGTTCATTAATGTGGGGCAGGCAATCATACCGCTGGGCCGATGTTGATTTTGAAGCCAATTTGAAAGATGGCATTGCTGTTGACTGGCCTATCCGTTATAAGGATATAGCGCCGTGGTACAGTTATGCCGAGAAATTTGCAGGCATATCGGGTAACAGAGATGGCCTGGCTATTCTTCCCGATGGTGATTTTATGCCGCCAATGGAAATGAATGTGGTTGAAAAGGATGTTGCCAAAAGACTAAAAGATCATTATAAAGAAGCACGCGACATGATTATTGGCCGTACAGCCAATATCACCATACCGCATAACGACCGCACTAACTGCCAGTACCGCAATAAATGCTGGTTGGGTTGTCCGTTTGGTGCTTACTTTAGCACACAATCAGCTACATTGCCGGCTGCTATGGCTACCGGCAATTTAACGGTGAGGCCATGGTCTATCGTTACAAAAATTTTGTACGATAAGGATACCAAAAAAGCCAAAGGCGTTGAAGTACTGGATGCCGAAACCAACCAAACCTATGAGTATTTTGCAAAAATTGTTTTTGTGAATGCATCAACAATTAACTCAGCCTGGATTTTGATGAATTCGGCAACTGACGTTTGGGATGGCGGTTTGGGCAGCAGCAGCGGCGAACTTGGTCACAACCTGATGGATCATCACCTGGGTGTTGGCGCATCTGGCCGGTACGAAGGTTTTGAAGATAAATATTACTTTGGCCGCCGTGCAAACGGATTTTACATCCCTCGCTTTGCTAACCTTGGCGGCGATAAACGCGATTTTATACGTGGGTTTGGTTACCAGGGCGGTGCAAGCCGCGAAGGCTGGAGCAGGGATATTGCCGAATTAAATATCGGCGCGGCCTATAAAGATGCACTTACCGAACCAGGCACATGGTCGGTTGGTATGGGAGGCTTTGGCGAAACGCTGCCTTATCATGAAAATAAAGTAACGCTTGATAAAACCAAAAAAGACAAATGGGGACTCAACGTTGTTGCTATCGACGCCGAATTGAAGGATAACGAGAAAAAAATGCGTGTGGCGATGGAAAGTGAAGCTAAAGCGATGCTGGAAGCGGCAGGCGTTAAAGATGTACAAACCCACAGCAGCAATCCGTTCCTTGGCCGTGGTATTCATGAAATGGGCACAGCACGTATGGGCCGCGATCCTAAAACATCGGTACTAAACCAGTGGAACCAGGTTTGGGATGCCAAAAACGTGTTTGTTACCGATGGTTCCTGTATGACATCTGCCGCATGCCAAAACCCATCACTTACTTACATGGCGCTAACAGCCCGTGCAGCTAATTATGCGGTTGAAGCATTAAAGAAAAACGAGATCTAACAAAAACATCATAATACCATACCTATGTCTGAAGAAAAAGATAACGTTACTCCCAATCCATCGAGGCGGGATTTTATTAAAACCACTACGGTAGCTGCAGCAAGCTTCATGATCGTTCCGCGCTTTGTATTGGGCGGCAAAGGTTATATAGCGCCAAGCGACAAGCTTTTGATAGCCGGCGTTGGCGCGGGCGGTAAAGGCCAGAGCGATATTGCCAACTTTTATAAAAGCGGCAAAGCCGAAATTGCTTTCCTGTGCGACGTAGACGACAGGCGTGCGGCAAAATCACGTGCCGACTTCCCTAAAGCTAAATATTATAAAGACTGGCGCGAGATGTACGATAAAGAGCATAAACACTTTGATGCCGTATCAATCTCGACCCCTGATCATAATCATGCCATTATAACTTATAAAGCGATGCAAATGGGCAAACACGTTTACGTGCAAAAGCCAATGACGCATGATATTTGGGAAGCCCGCTTATTAACCGAGGCTGCAAAAAAATATAAAGTAGTAACCCAGATGGGTAACCAGGGATCATCAAATGATGGCACCCGTTTATTATCTGAATGGTATGATGCCGATTTGATTGGCGATGTACATACCGTTTACTGCTGGACAAACCGCCCCGTATGGCCGCAGGGAATTCAGTGGCCGGCAGCCAACCCTAATATCCCTAAGGAATTAGATTGGGACCTGTGGTTGGGTACCGCGCCTAAAAAAGACTACGTTGATAAATTAGTGCCGTTTAACTGGCGCGGATGGTGGGATTACGGAACAGGTGCCCTGGGCGATATGGGCTGTCACCTTGTTGAAGCTCCATTCAGGGTGTTGGGTATCCAGTACGCAAAGGATGTACAGGCCAGCGTTGGCAGCGTATATGTAGATGAGTTTAAAGAAGGCCATTTCCCTGAAAGCTGCCCTCCGTCAAGCCACATCACGTTAACATTCCCTAAAACCGATAAAACTAAAGGCGATGTTAAACTACACTGGATGGATGGTGGTATACAACCCGAAAGACCTGAAGAGTTATTGCCAAGCGAAAAATTTGGCGGCGAAGAAGGTAACGGAACATTATTTATTGGTACAAAAGGAAAAATGTACGCAAGTACCTATTCAGATGCGCCAACATTGTTGCCAACAGCGCTCACTAAGGATGCGAAAGCACCTCAGAAATGGGCACGCGTACAGGGTGGGGCAAATGGTCACTACGCACAATGGGTAGAGGGATGTTTGGCCGGCTATGGTAAAACAGAGTTAAGCTCGTCTTTTGATAAGGCCGGGCCGCTTACCGAGGCTTTGTTAATGGCAAACCTTGCAGTACGTGGTCACGAATTACAAGGTGGCCGTGTAAAGCTGGTTTGGGATAACGAGGCTATGAAAGTAACTAACTTTGACCCGGTTAACCAATATATTAAGCGCAATTACCGCGAAGGTTTTGAGCTGAAAGCTTAAGTTAATTAGTGGGAGATAGTTAGTGAATTAGAGAATTAGTGAGTTAGTGATTTTGAAAATAAGGTAGCTAATGAACAAATTCAATAATTTACAGATCAAAAAAAATCACTAATTCACTAAATCAGTCATTCACTAATTACAAAATCATTCACTAATTAATAAAAAATTATAAAACAATGAATAGAAGAGACGCAATTAGCAGGGTGGGCTTGTTACTTGGAGGCGCGGTAATAGGAGCCGAGTTTTTCATTTCGGGCTGTAAATCGTCAACATCCGCTTCGGGTGTGGCCGACCTGTCTAAACCAGAAATTATTGCCTTCCTTGATGAGGTTGGCGAAACCATTTTACCGGCTACAAGTTCGCCGGGTGCCAAAGCGGCCGAAATAGGCAAGTTTATGGGCGTAATGGTAACCGATTGTTATAAGCCTGCCGATCAGGAAATATTTTTAAAAGGTATTTCTAATATTGACGAAGCCTGCAATAAAAAATTTGGCAAAAAATTCATGGAAGCGGATGCCAAACAACGCACAGAGTTGCTTACCCAACTTGATGCCGAGCAAAAAGCTTATACTAAAACTAAAAAACCAGAGGATCCTAACCATTATTTCAGGATGATGAAAGAGTTGACCTTGTTAGGTTTCTTCACTTCAAAACCCGGTGCAACCCAGGCTTTGCGTTACCTGCCTGTACCCGGCAAATACGATGGTAATTTCCCATACAAAAAAGGAGATAAGGCCTGGGCGACCTAAGGGGTTGGTTTGTGGTGGATTGAGTTGATTAGGTGAGTGGTTGAATAAGAGAGTGGTTGATTGAGTTGAATAAGAGAATGGTTGATTGAGTTAATGGGTTTTAATCCTATCAACTTAATTAACGTAATCTAACTCAGTCAACACAATCCAACCTAATCAACCCAGCAAACCACTCACTTAATGATAATTGGTTTGTGGTTGATTAAGTTGATTAAATTGGCATGGGTTGTCTGAGTTAAATAAATGGTTTGCAAAGTTGGAAATATATGAACAGCAATGTTTTGAAAAATCAACTCAAATAGCCAAATTTACCCCATTCAATCGATTGTATTCTGATTTAATTAATCAACTCAATCTAACTTGATCAACTCAATTCAACAAAACATAAACAATGAAACTAAGATTAGGAATGATTGGCGGCGGGCAAGGTGCGTTTATTGGCGCCGTGCACAGGATTGCCGCCCGCATTGATGGCGAATATGAATTGGTTTGCGGGGCTTTTAGCAGTAACGCCGAAAAATCGAAAGCAAGCGGCGTTTTGCTGGGCTTGCCCGAAAATCGCGTTTACAGTTCATATACCGAACTTATTGAAAAAGAAAAACAGCTACCTGAAGACCAGCGTGTTCAGGTAATTAGCATAGTTACACCAAACCATGTGCACTTTGATCCGTCAAAAGCTGCATTGGAAAATGGCTTTCATGTTGTTTTAGATAAACCAATGACATTTTCATTGGCCGAGGCTAAAGAACTGGAAAAAGTAGTGAAATCAAGCGGTAAATTATTTTGCTTAACACATACCTACACCGGCTATCCTATGGTAAAGGAAGCTAAGCAACTGATAAAAGCCGGTAAACTGGGCACAATCCGAAAAGTTTATGTAGAGTATCCGCAAGGATGGTTAAGCAGCTTTTTAGAAGGGGATGATAACAAACAAGCCTCGTGGCGTACCGACCCAGGTAAAAGTGGGATAGCCGGCGCCATGGGTGATATTGGTACCCACGCTTTTAACCTTGCCGAATACGTAACCGGGTTGCAGGTAACAAAAATATGTGCCGATATTAACGTAGTTGTGCCGGGCCGTAAGCTTGACGATGACGGGGCAGCATTACTAAAATTTGATAACGGCGCAAGCGGTGTGCTTACGGCTACCCAGATTGCTGCAGGCGAAGAAAATAACGTAAAGATTAGGGTTTACGGCGAAAAAGGCGGCCTTGAATGGCATCAAAGTGATGCTAATTCATTAACCCTGATGTATACCGATAAGCCGATGGAAGTATGGCGCACAGGAGGTGGGTACACCAGCTCATTTGCGCAGCATAACACCCGCACACCGGCCGGCCACCCGGAAGGTTACCTGGAAGCTTTTGCCAACCTGTACCGTAATTTCGCCTTAACGGTAAAGGCAGGTTTGGAGGGTAGGGAAGCTACGCCCGAAGAGTTGGATTATCCCGGTATTGAAGAAGGTGTTCGTGGCATGGCATTCATCGAAAATGTGATCGCTTCGGGCAAATCAGATAAAAAGTGGACTGAGTTTACTATCTAACCAAAAACTATGAAAACCATTAAAGGACCTGCAATATTTATAGCTCAATTTATAGGCGACAATGCCCCTTTTAACAGCCTGGATTCTATTTGCCAATGGGCAGCCGGGCTTGGCTACAAAGGCGTACAACTGCCAACGCTGGATGCCCGTTTTATTGATCTGCAAAAAGCTGCCGAAAGCAAAACTTATGCTGAAGAAGTAAAAGGTGTAGTAAACAGCCACGGATTGGAGATTACCGAATTATCAACCCACCTGCAAGGGCAGCTGGTAGCCGTAAACCCAGTTTACGACGAACTTTTTGATGGGTTTGCTCCCGAGCAATACCGTAAAAATCCTGTGGAAAGGCAAAAATGGGCTGTACAGCAACTTAAATACGCTGCGCAGGCTTCAAAAAATTTAGGCCTGCAGGCATCTGTTACTTTTAGCGGCGCACTGCTTTGGCCTATGGTATACCCATGGCCGCAACGCCCTGCCGGTATTGTAGAAACCGCTTTTGAAGAATTAGCTAAACGCTGGACACCTATTTTGAATGTTTACGAGGATAATGGTATCGATTTATGCTACGAAGTACACCCGGGCGAAGACCTGCATGATGGTATTACCTTCGAAATGTTTTTGGAAAAGGTGAAGGGGCATAAACGGGCCAATTTATTGTATGATCCATCGCATTTTGTTTTGCAATGCCTGGATTATTTAGAATATATCGACTTGTATCACGAACGTATCAAAATGTTTCACGTTAAGGATGCTGAGTTTAACCCAACAGGTAGGCAAGGCGTGTATGGCGGTTACCAAAACTGGGTTGATCGTGCAGGCCGTTTCCGCTCATTAGGTGATGGACAGGTTGATTTTAAGGCGATATTTAGCAAGCTGACGCAATATGATTTCCCCGGATGGGCCGTGCTGGAATGGGAATGCGCGCTTAAACATCCCGAAGACGGTGCGCGTGAAGGTGCAGAGTTTATCAAAAATCACATCATCCGTGTAACCGAACGCGCGTTTGATGATTTCGCCGCATCAGGCGCCGACGATGTGCTTAACAGGAAGACACTGGGAATATAAAAATCAGTACATTTGAAATAGCCAATTAACCAATTAATTAAACTTAATATATTTAAATGCAAACCATTAACCGCACACAACTATTCAGGGCCAGTTGTTTATCCCTGTTGGTAACATCATTATCATTCGGTATCCGTGCCGGTATCCTTGGCGAACTTGGAACGAAATTCGCGCTCAACGCCTCGCAATTAGGAACTATAACAGCCACCGCTTTCTGGGGCTTTCCACTTGCTGTAGTTATTGGGGGCATTGTGGTAGATATCATTGGTATGAAACGTTTGCTGTTACTGGCATTTATATTTCACCTTACCGGTATTTTACTTACCATTTTTGCCACCGGTTACTGGACGCTCTTTTTCTCAACATTGGTTATCGGTATTGCCAACGGTACTGTTGAGGCTGCCTGTAATCCATTGGTAACCTCGTTATATACCGAAAACAAAACAACTAAGCTTAGTCACTTTCACTTGTGGTTTCCGGGTGGTATCGTAATAGGTACATTAATAGTTACCCTGTTTAAACTTATCGGCCTTAACTGGCAGGTGCAGGTGGGGGTAATGCTTATACCTACTGCTATTTACGGATATTTATTTTCAAAACTTGATTTCCCGGTAACTGAACGGGTGGCATCAGGCGTTTCAACAGCAGGTATGTACAAAGCTGTGGCATCGCCGCTGTTTATTTTTATGTTTATCTGCATGTTTGGTACAGCTATAACCGAGTTGTTTACCGGGCAGTGGATTGATGTATTATTGAAAAATGTTACCGACAATGCACTGCTTTTGCTGACTTTAGAAACAGGTGTGATGGTATTGGGTCGGGCTTTTGCTAAGCCGGTGTTAAAGTTATTTTCACCCCAGGTTGTAATCCTGATGTCGACCATAGTAGCATCAATTGGTCTTTTTATGTTGAGCACCATGACAGGGGATATCATATTCCTGGCGGCAATTATTTTTGGTATGGGTGTTTGTTTCTTTTGGCCAACCATGCTTGGTTTTGTATCAGAAAACATCCCCAAATCAGGTGCGCTTGGTTTAAACTTGATGGGTGGGGCCGGGATGTTCGCGGTTTCTATCTGGACTATAATCATGGGTAAATACTACGATAATATTGTAGCTTCTAAAATGGCTGCATTGCCGGCCGGTACCGATCCTGCTAAAGCTTTGGAAACAGCAAAAAGCCTTGCCGGTCCCGATGTGTTACATTTTACGCTTACCATACCCCTGGTTTTAATTGTAGCCTTTACCGGATTGGTGTTTTACATGCGTGCAAAGAAAAAAACAGCGCCGTTAAGCCAGGTAACTGTTTAACAAATCATATTTTTTAGGATAAAAATTGTATTTTTCGGCACAATTAATAAATGAAATTAAAAACAGTATAAAGCATCAAAATTATAGGTAAAACTTAACCAGGTTGATGCTTTATATTTAATTAAAAAACAAAATCAATGGGGGTAAAGCCCTGTTACCCTAAAAACAAATTAACTCAATGAAAAAGGCTTTTTTTATTCTTGGTATCTGTGCGGTAGTTTCTGCCTGTGGTGGCAATTCGGCAAGTAAAGGTGGTAGCGATAGTACCACGGCGGCAAATCAAACTGCCAAGGCAACTAATTCTGATGCTGATACCAATGCTACTAAAACCGGTACCGAAGCGGCAGGTGGCTCGGCGGGCTCAAGTGCCGGCGAAAAATTATTGGCGGCCAATGATTGTGGAACTTGTCATAAAGTTGACACAAAAGTTATTGGCCCATCCTTCCAGGATATCGCTAAGAAATATGACGCTTCTGAAGCCAATATTGAGATGTTGGCCAAAAAAGTAATTGCCGGAGGTAGCGGTAACTGGGGTACAATGGCAATGACCCCGCACCCTGCACTTGCCGAAAGCGATGCGAAAGAAATAGTACAATATATTCTTGCACAAAAAAAATAACCCGATAATTTATAAGGGCAATAAGTTTTAGATAATCAGGCTGATCATTTAATAGTCCGGCAAGTATAGCCGGTGCTTTTTGTCCTGTTTTATAAAATTATTAAAGGTGCTTAACCAATTATAATCCGGAGAGTAACACTCCCCGGAATAAACCGATAATTAACCATGGAATCAAATCAAAACAGGCGGTCGGCTATAAAAAATATAGTTACCGGTACAGCAGCCATTACCGCGGCCGGCATGTTATCGTCATTTAAACCCGGGGAAAAAGAAATGGTAGTTGATACTGCGCTAAAAGGTAATATTAACCATGCCGTATGCCGCTGGTGCTATGGCGATATGACAGTTGAACAGCTTTGCGCGGCCGCTAAAGATATTGGCATAAAAGGTATCGACCTGGTTGGCCCGGCCGACTGGCCCACACTTAAAAAGTATGGCCTGTACTCATCTATGTGTAACGGTGCCGAAATTAACCTGACTGATGGTTTTGGTGATACGCAGTTTCATGCCCAGTTGCATAAAAACTACAGCGAAATGATTCCCAAGGTTGCTGCAGCCGGTTATAAAAACCTGATCTGTTTTAGCGGCAGCCGTCGCGGAAAAGACAATGAAACCGGTTGGAATAATTGTGTGGAGGGTTTGAAACCAATGGTTGAACTGGCCGAAAAACACAACATTGTGCTGGTAATGGAACTGCTGAACAGCAAAATTGACCACAAAGATTACCAATGCGACAGGGTAGAGTGGGGTGCCGAACTGGCCAAAAGGATAGGATCGGAACATTTTAAATTGCTGTTTGATATTTATCACATGCAGATTGATGAAGGTGATGTGATCCGTAATATACGTCAATATCACCCATATATTAACCACTACCATACAGGCGGCGTACCCGGCCGTAACGAGATTGACGAAACACAGGAGCTTTATTACCCGGCAATAATGAAAGCTATTGTAGAAACCGGTCATAAAGGTTTTGTTGCACAGGAATTTATTCCGAAGCAAAAAGATAAGGTGGCATCGCTGCGTAAAGCGGTACATATTTGCGACGTTTAAACCTTATGGTTTAAATACACTCCAATGCTATATTAACCAAACAGAAATACATGACATCCAGAAGAACATTTTTAGCGCAGGCCGGTATACTTTCGGCAGGTGCAATGTTAGCGCCGTCTTTATTATCGGCAAAAGAAAAGAAAGGTGCGGGCCTGCAGTTATATAGCTTGCGCAACGAGTTACCTGCCGATGTAAAAGGTGTAATAGGTAAAGTGGCTAAAGCTGGTTACAAAGAAGTGGAAACCTTTGGCTATAACAAAGAAAAAGGCTACTGGGGACTGCCCAGCAAAGATTTTGGAACGTTGTTAAAGGATAACGGACTCAGCAGCCCAAGCGGTCACTATGGTTTAGACTCGTACTTTGGCGAAGGAAAAACCGATGATTTAAATATGTATATGGAGGTTGCCAACACTATTGGTCAAACTTATATCATAGTACCTTCATTAAACCATAATTTCATAAAAACGGTTGACGACTGTAAAGCTGTTGCCGAAAAAATGAATAAAGCTGCCGAGATATGCAAGGCGTCGGGTTTGAAATTAGGTTACCACAACCATAACTTTGAATGGGCGCCGGTTGGCGATACCACGTTTTACGATGTAGTATTAAACAATACCGACCCTAAACTGGTTAATATGGAGATGGATTTATACTGGGTGGTACGGGCCGGCCAGGATCCTTTGGCTATTTTTGAAAAGCACCCCGGACGTTTTACTTTTGTGCATATTAAAGACAGGGATAAAACCAATCCAAACCTGAATACCGAGATAGGTACAGGCGATATTGATTTTGTGAAGATATTGGGCAAAGCACAACAGGCGGGTATAAAACACTTTATTGTTGAGCAAGAGAATTTTACCAATATTGATCCATATGTAAGCATAGCCAAAAGCGCTGCCTACTTAAAAAGTACGCTTCACATATAATAAACCAAATAACAACATGAAATATTCAATAATATTGACAACCATTTTAGCCGCGAGTTTTTTAATGGCTAATGCGCAAAATGCTAAACCAGAGGATACCGAAATTTGGGAGCCAATTCCTAAAGCAGTAGTGCCGGGTAAGGTTTTGGGCGATGCCCCTTCTGACGCTATTATTTTGTTTGATGGTAAAGGCCTTGATGAGTGGGTTGACGTAGAAACCCAAACACCGGCTAAATGGACTGTAAAGGGCGATGTGCTTACTGTAAATAAAGCTACCGGAAATATAGAAACAAAGAAAAAGTTTACTAATTATCAATTACATATTGAGTGGCGTGTGCCTGCGAGCATTACAGGCAGCGGCCAGGCCCGTGGCAATAGCGGCGTGTTTTTAGCATCAATAGGTAAAGGTGATGCCGGTTATGAGCTACAGGTTTTAGATTCATACAACAACAAAACTTACGTAAACGGCATGGCAGGCAGTTTATACAAACAGGTTATCCCGTTGGCAAACCCAGGCCGCAAACCGGGCGAGTGGAATGTGTATGATGTGGTATGGACAGCCCCTGTGTTTAATCAGGATGGTACACTAAAATCTGCCGCAAGGGCAACCGTTTTCTTCAACGGCGTATTGGTTGAAAACAACTTTGAACTGCTTGGGCCAACCCAATACATTGGTAAACCATCCTATGAAGGTAAAGCCCATGGCGCGTCGCCAATAAAACTGCAAGCGCATGGCGATAAAAGCGAACCGCTTAGCTTCCGCAATATCTGGGTAAGAGAATTGTAATTAATTATTAAAAATGTTTGAGAAGCCTGTTCCTGATTTATGGAACGGGCTTTTTAAGTTTATAATGGCGCAAAATTTCGCTACCCAAAAATCTTTCTCTTGTTGAGAAAATGGCGCAAATAAATTAATAAAATGCCCGAAAATTAGAATTTGAAATTATATTTACGAAATTTTAAGCAATCATGAAAACACAACTTACCCGTATTTTAACCTTGGCTTTTAGCTTTTTGCTTTTTGCTTTCAGCTTATCTGCCTCACCCAAAAGGTATTATTACGAGCTTAAAGTTTATCATTATAAAACCCTTAATCAGGAAGCTAAGATTGAGCATTATTTAAAAGACGCCTATTTGCCCGCGCTACACAGGGCAGGCATACCCAATGTTGGTGTATTTAAACCGATAAAGCAGGATACAGCCGACATGCGTATTTATGTTTACACACCTTTTACCAGCTTAGATAAGCTTACCGGCATTGATAAAAAATTACAAGGTGATACCCAATATTTTACTGATGGGGAGGAGTATATGAATGCCGACTATAAAGATGCCCCGTATACCCGCATTGAAATTATGATATTGCACGCTTTTCCGGGCATGCCGGCGCCCTCTGTTCCACAGCTTACCGGTAATAAAGCAGATAGGGTTTACGAACTCAGAAGCTATGAAAGCCCCACAGAAAAATATAACTACAATAAAGTGCGCATGTTTAATGACGGCGACGAGATAGGCCTGTTTAAACGCCTTGGTTTTAACGCGGTTTTTTACTCGGAGGTTGTTTCGGGTTCGCACATGCCCAACCTGATGTACATGACTACCTTTAACAGTAAAGAAGAAAGAGAAAAGCATTGGGCAGCGTTTAGTAACGATACCTATTGGAAAACCCTCTCGGCAAAAGCCGAGTATCAGCACAATGTGTCGAAAGCTGATATCTTTTTTCTTTTCCCAACAGATTATTCTGATTATTAGGCAATCCATTTAGTTGTAGTTGTTAAAAAGCAACAGTTGTATGTTTTTGCGCTCTATTGTTACAAAAAAGCATTGCTTATAAAGTAACTGTTGCAGGTTTGTACCGATCACCTGTTTAAGTCGCATCTGATATCCTGTTTTTTTTAGCAGATACCCTGCGATTAATATTAAATTGAGCATTAAGCCAGAATATTCCTGAAATTGCCAATAAAGGCTTGATTTTTGTTAAGAAAGGTGCATAGGTGGGAAATTTAAAAAAAATCATGATAGCGGACGATGATCCGGGGATTGTGGATGCAGTAGAGATCATATTAGATTTTGAAGGATACGAGGTTTCGTCGACCGTTAACGGTGCCACGGTTTTGGATATGAAAACAGAATTTCCCGACTTGCTGTTACTTGATATCTGGATGTCTGGCTCTGATGGCCGCGATATTTGCCGCGAACTTAAACACCGGTCAGATACCAGGGCAATTCCCATTATCATGATATCAGCCAGCCGCGATATCGAACGCTCCGCTTACGAAGCTGGTGCCGATGACTTTCTGGCCAAGCCTTTTGAAATTGACGATCTTTTAGGAAAAATAAAACGATTGTTGTAGATAAAAATCCTCCCTTAATTGCTGTGGTATAAATATACCGCACCATTAAGAGAGGACTAAGACGCTTTCAGGCCCAATCAAAGTCAACTACTGTTCCGTCGAGTTTCCATTTTTGCGGCAGCATTGTCTCCATCCAATCTAATGGTTCGCCTAACGGCAATACTTTAGCTGCGCTGGCAAAGGCTTTTTTAACGGCGGCCTTTTGTTCGGCACCCATAGCTTCGGGCTGGCCGGATACAAATAGGGGGGCGCCGCTTTTTGCCAATAATTCAAGCCACTGCTTGTTACGGCCCCATGCTATTTTAGTAGTTATACCTACACAATCACCATCTACAGCATAAAATTTATTGTGCTGCGGCAGGCGGAAAGCCAGCGTGTTTACACCCATTTTGCGTGTGCGTTCCCATTCGTTTCCGCTGGTGTCATCACCTATTCGGCACATCTCAAAAATGCCTGCGCTTAAATGGCTCATGGTATTACAGCCTATTACATATATCCCATCGCCTGCTGCTTCACGGATATCGCGGTACAAATCAAGAATGATTTCGGCTGTGGTTTTACTCCGGTCGTTATAATTCCAGTTGGGTGCTGTAATGCTGTCCTTCATGTCAAACCCCCAGCGGCTGGTGATATCGTAAGTGGTAAAGTCGTGTTTAACCATTTCGTACCCCCATTGCTTGTAAAAGCTGAAATTACGCTTAATACGCTCCCGGTTTTCGGGGATGGTAGGGTCGAGCGTTGGATTTTTAGGATCGTCGCGGCCCGGAATTTTTGGTGCAAGCAAGCTCGTCTTTTCATCATGACGGGCGCACAACGGGCGCATCCATAAGCCCGGGCGCATGCCCAGTTTCTTAATCTCGTTGCCCAACAGGTGCATATCCTTAAACTTATCGTTCGGCTTGCTAAAATCATCGTTCCAGCCGCCATCCCCTGGCAATAGTGGCGAATAGGTTGCCCAGCCCGCGTCAATTACCGAAAATGGTTTGTTATTGGTATCGGTAACCAGTTCGCTCATCATGGCGGTGGTTTGTTTTATCAGGTCGAAATTGTTGTTGCCATAGGCAAAATACCAATCGTTTATACCATAAATAGGTTGTTTGGGTAATCGCGGTTTTTCGCACATGATACCACAAAAGCGATGGTCGGTATAAAAAGCGTTTTCGCCCGGCTTGCTGTGCGTGGTTACAATATCTGCTGCATGCAGGGTGCGGTTACCCAACAATACGCCATTGCCGCCTGAATGGGTATCCAGGTTAAGGTCAAGGTGGTTTTGATCCAATCCCCACCAGCAAATGCTGCCCGCACCTGTTTTTACACCAAAGCAGGCAGTTTGTTTCCCATCATTTATTAATATATACCATGGGCTTTTACTCCCGTCAAAGCCCGATTTCCATTTTAAATCGCCATAGGAGCGTTCCCAATGATCGCCAAGGTATTTTGCCGATGATGGCGTATTGTGTTTCCAGCGCAACCGAACGGCGCTCAGTGGTTGTGTTGGCGACTGTAGGTAGATGCCTTTAGCATTGCCATTAGTTTTAAAATCAACCTCGATATCCTTGTAGGTGAATTTTGTGCCGCCGGAAGCTCTTAGCTTAACCCATTCTTCACCGGATTGCGCCCAAACCTCGTCGGGTGCATTCATAGTTGTTGTTTGGGCTGATGTAGCATAAGTTAGGCGGCTAAACAGTACGGCGGCGCCGGTTGTTGCCGTCAGTTTCAGGAAATGTCGTCTTTGCATAGTATAGTGATGTTCTGAATTGGATATACAACATTACTAAAAGCATTTAGTGATTTAAAATAAAATATTGCAAATTGTTGTTGCTAAAACGACTAAAGCTATTTTGCGTGCTCTAAAGCCAAATGGCAAACTCCGTTTGCCCCGTGGCCACAGTTTTTAAACTAAATTCAAAACCATGGTTTAGGAGTATCTCGCGTGTTAAGGTAAGCCCTATACCTTGTCCATCTTTTTTGGTGCTGAAGAAGGGCGAAAACAGGTTGCTGTTTTGTTCGGCAGTGATGCCTTTGCCCGTATCGGTAACGATGAGTTTTCGTTCTTTGGATAAGAGTGCGAATTTTACCAGCCCTTTATCTTCAATGGCTTCAATGGCATTTTTAACAATATTTATAAGCGCCTGCTCTAATTGTTGCTCATCGGCCATGATGCTTAAGGCTTCATCGGGCAGGTTAAATTCAAATTCAACGCCTTTTCCATTGGCTTTTGCCTGCATAAGGGTGGCTACCGACCGAACAAGCTTTTGAAGTAAAACAGGTTGTTTATTGGCAGGCGGGAGTTTCACCAGGTCGGCAAAGTTGCGCATAAACAGGTTTAGGTTTTGGTTGCGGTCCATGGCTATCTGTAAGGCATCCTTAAGGGTATCAAACTCATGCCCGGCCCATAGCTGGTCGGTTTTCATGGCCGATTGCATAATGGAATTTACCGGCCCGATGGTATTGTTCACTTCATGTGCCATCATACGGATAACCTTGCCGTAAACCTTTTTCTCGGCCGCCAGAATCTCAGCAGTTAAATCCTCTATCATAATAAAATGACGCGAAAAGCCCCGGTCAACAAAATGCGATTTCTGGAACTTGAACGAATTTATACCGTCCGGCTTTACCACTGCAGTTTCGCCTGATTTAAGCAATCTCATCTGCGCAAACAGGGGATGGTCCAGCTCATAAATGGAATTGCCTTGTAACTTATCATCCGGGATAGCCAATAATTGCAGGGCTTTTGGGTTTATTTGTTGTATCCGGTCGTCAAAATCTAAAATAACGATGCCGGTAGGTGAGGTATAGATCAGTTTTTCCAAAAAGAAATGTTGCTGTTCCTGCCTTGTACGTTCTGTTCTTAACTCGTCCATCATATGATTATATACATCAATTAATGTGTCAACCTCGTGCCTGCCG
Source organism: Mucilaginibacter sediminis (assembly GCF_051903035.1). Lineage (NCBI taxonomy): Bacteria > Pseudomonadati > Bacteroidota > Sphingobacteriia > Sphingobacteriales > Sphingobacteriaceae > Mucilaginibacter > Mucilaginibacter sediminis. The sequence goes on along the minus strand of NZ_CP170602.1, from coordinate 2,347,839 downwards.
GTTGATAAAAATTTTACGTTAAAATCCTTGTCTTTTATAGCATCCAGCCCCTGCATTAATAATTTTAAAGGATTTATAAGTTGCCGGTAAAGCTGCACCGATACTACTACAGAAATAAGTACAAATACCTCAGATGCAATAAAGAAGACCTTGTTTTGCTGGAAAATAAAATAAGTGAGCACCAGCGTTACCAGGTGCAGTGTTACAACAAATAAAACATATTTAGTCCTCAGCTTCATCGTATGGTATCTGGTATTTGTCAAGCCTGCGGTAAAGCGCACTCCGGGTGAGCCCAAGTGCCGCCGCTGCCCGGCTTATTTTGTTTTTGTGGTGGTCCATAGCGCGTTTTATCATTTCAACCTCCACTTCTTCCAAAGTTAGGGTACCTACGCCGGGTAATTGCATGTTTCCTTTTTTTACCGGCGATAATTCTAACTGCGACCGGAAATCATCAATCCCCAACTCGTCTTTCCGGCTTACCAGTATTGATCGCTCTACCAGGTTTTTAAGCTGCCTGATATTGCCGGGCAATGGCAGTTGCTGCAGCCACTTCATGGCGGCGGCAGATACCGATAATTGGGGCCGGTTGTAGATATCCTTTAGGTTATTGATAAAAAAATCGACCAGTAAAGGTATATCCTTGGGCCGTTCGCGCAGGGCGGGCAGGTAAACGGTGATCAGGTTAATGCGGTATAACAAATCCTCACGAAAAGTACCGCGCGATACCATTTCGTTAAGGTTTTTATTGGTGGCACAAACCACCCGGGTATCTAATGTTTTGGTACGGCTGCTGCCCAGCATTTCGTAAGTACGGTCCTGTAATACCCTTAATAGCTTCACCTGGCTGCTGGCGTCCAGGTCGCCAATTTCATCTAAAAATATGGTACCCTTGTGTGCCATTTCAAAACGGCCAATGCGGTCAAAACGGGCATCGGTAAAAGCCCCGCGGATATGGCCAAACATTTCACTTTCAAAAAGCGAAGTAGAGATACCGCCCAAATTAACTTTGATAAATGGTTTATTGCGGCGCAGGCTGTTTTGGTGGATGGCCTCGGCTATCAGCTCTTTGCCGGTACCGCTTTCGCCCATAATCAGTATCGATGCGTCCGTGGTTGCCACACGGCCTATGGTTTCCAGGATATCCAGCATTTGAGGGTCCTGGCCAATAATGCTTTGAAAATTGTAGGTTTTATCTAATTGCTTACGGGTATGGTGTTCTGTTTTTTTATCCCTTAAATCTAACAGTGTTTTAACTGTTTGTATAAGGTGTTCGTTATTCCAGGGTTTGTTTATAAAGTCGTTGGCACCCAGCTTCATACCTTGTACGGCAAGCTGGATGCTGCCCCATCCTGTAATTAATATTACCGGGATAGCGCTGTTAAGCTGCTTTATGTTTTCAAGCAGGTTCATCCCTTCACGGCCCGATGTATCAATCGAAAAATTAAGGTCGAGAATAATCAGTTCGGGACTTTTTTTCTTTATGATCTTTATGGCCCCGGCGGGCTCTTCGGCGCTCACAGCATCATAGCCCTCGCTTTTGAGTAACAGCAAAAGCGAGGTGCGTACGGCAATATCATCATCAATAACCAGTATCATAATTGCAGGTCAATATCGTAATTAGTTAAAAGTATTGCGTGGTGAGTTTTGAGTTATTTTTATGATGCCCATATGCTATTCTTCGTGTAAAGCAACGGCCGGGTAAATAGCAGCAGCCTGTCTGCCGGGGTATAATGAACATAAAAATACCAACAGGTAGATAAATATGATTGAAAACAGGATGGCTACCAGGTAAATCCCTGCCGAAAGATCAAACACATTGAGTAACGGGAACTGCACGGCAAAAAATGACCCGATGATGAGCGAAAAGGTGGCCAGTATCATTGATTCCATAATGAGTTGGTTAGATACCGAGCTACCCGTGGCGCCAACAGCCCGGCGTAAGCCAATTTCGCCCCGGCGTTTGTTAATGTTATACCAAAGTACTCCAAACAGGCCGAGCGCCACGTTAATAACTAAAAAACAGCCTACAATACTTAGTACTATCATGGGCACTAAAGTAAAATAATTAATATCCTTACGTTTGTTTACAAGGTGCTCAATCTCCACGTTCGAATCTTTCATATAGTTGGCTAAAGTTTTGTACAGGCGGGCTTCGAAGGCAGCATTGGCACCTGGTACAACCTGCACCATGATTTTACCAAGCGACCTGAAAGAACCGGTGTCGGTCCTGTGGTATACCGCATCGCCGGCAGCAGCATAATCGCCTTTGGCCTTGATGGCCTGTATTACGCCCACAACTCTTTTCTTGTTTTTGCCGTCGTCGCTCTCATCAATGATTTTTCCTATCGCTTCGCCTTTACCAAACAGCTTCTCGCGTAATTCGTTATTGATAACTACAGATGGTATTTTGGTAGCCACATCGCTTTTATTAAACCAGCGGCCTTCCAGCAGCTGTCCGTTTAAAGTTTTCAAATAGCTATCCTCGGCATTATACATATTTACGTTGCTGTAATTGTGGTTATTGTAACCAGCCAGTCCTGTCCACGTATTTGCCGAAAAGGGGACGTTGTCGCTGCAAAAGCTGATTTCCTTTACCTCGGGCATGGCCTTAATATTATTACGCAATGTTTCGTAATAAGTATTCAGCGAATCGGTGTTTTTTGTTTGCAGGGCGTTATTATAACTAACAACCCATACGTTTTGGTAGCTAATCCCAATTGGCTTTTTATAATTGTTATAGTAGTAAACCAAAAGGCTAAATACCGCGAATAGCACCAGGAACGAGAATAGCATCTCGGACATCAATAAAAAGTTTTGCTTCTTTTTATTCCAGATGAGTTTAAATAAATGCTTAAACATAATATCTTGATTTAAAGGATGAATAATTGTTATGAAGCTTTCAAAGCCGTTACTACGTTTAGTTTTGACATGCGCCAGGCCGGGTAAACGCCTGAGATTAAACCAAACAGAAAACAAATGAGCAGGCCAATTGCCAAAACAGTAAAATTGATGGATAGTACCAGGTTGGGGATGAGGTTCATGCCATTTAGTACCTGGATAGCTACGAAGGATAATATAACCCCGATAAAGCCGCCCAACAGCGTAAGTATGATATTTTCGACAATAAACTGGTAAACCAAGGTGCCGGATGATGCACCGAAGGCCTTGCGTACGCCAATTTCTGACGAGCGTTCCATAATACGGGTGATGTTGATATTGACCAGGTTAAGCGTTGGCAGCATCATTACCAGTAGGGCAAATATGCCAATGGTTGTCAACACGATCATAACGCCCGATGATTTTTCGTTGCCGGTATCTACATAGCTTACAATATAAGGATCGGCATGGCTGAATATTTTATCAAACTCCTTGCTTTCCATTGGTAACCGGGCAACCATACTTTGATATTCATCATGCATACGCGGTAAATCTGCTTTTGAATTTGCAAGCAACACGCCAAAAAAACCTCCCCTGTACCCTTTATCTTTACGGTAATCAGTTTTTGATACAGTATAGGGCAGGTAGATGTCGCCATAGGTCATATAACTGGTTATAGGTACATTTTTTACCACGCCGGTTACCCTGTAATTCACGTTATCGGCCTCGAAGTACTTGCCTACAACCGAGGGTACATCGCCGAAGTATTGCTGTTTCATATCCTCTGATATTACTGCTACTTTATCGGCATTATCAACCTGCTGTTTATTAAAAGCCTTGCCTTCAATAAAATCGTATTCCATGATATCCCAGTAAGCATCATTGGTGTATTTATAGTTTACAGCAATCTTTTTATTGTTTACATAGGTATTTGTACCGCTGAATATAGAGGAAATGCCCACCTTAACAGGCGTTTTTAAGCTACGTGCATAGTGGCTTAAAAAATAGTAAGATAAAGGCCCCGAGCTTTGCCCGCCGGTTTTGTTTATCTCCTGCATTCTTGAAATATACAACGATCGATCGCGTTTCCTGTCGGGATAGCTGTCGCCGGCAATTTTATCTATAAAGGCGGTAAGTACCAGCAGTATGGTAAGGGTAAAGCTGATACCAAACAGGCTGATAAAGGTGAAAAACTTTCTTCGCCTTAACACCGCTATGGCTATTTTAAAATAATTTTTAAGCATGACTGATTGTTTAAGTGGTTAATTATTGAACTTGCGAACCATCAAACAGGCGTACCAAACGGTGCGTTTTGTGGGCCATGTTTTCATCATGTGTAACCATTACAATGGTAGTACCCTCGTTGCGGTTAAGGTTAATGAGGATGTCCATAATCTCGTTACCCATGGCGCTATCCAGGTTGCCGGTTGGTTCATCGGCCAAAATAATATCCGGCCTGCCCACAATGGCCCTGGCTATGGCTACACGTTGACGTTGCCCGCCCGATAGCTGGGTTGGGAAGTGTTTAATGCGGTTGGCTAAGCCTACCTTTTCCAATGCCTCGGTGGCCAGCATTTTGCGTTCTTTTGCTGTGGTATCGCGGTACAGCAGGGGCAGTTCTACGTTATCCAAAACCTGGAGGTCGTTAATCAGGTGATAGCTTTGAAAAATAAAGCCCAGCGTTTTATTGCGGAATTGCGCCAACTGCTTATCGCTCAGTTTTTCTGTTGATTTATCGGCAATTTTGATGTTCCCTTTTGATGGCGCATCCAGCAGACCTATAATATTAAGCAGCGTACTTTTGCCGCAGCCCGATGGCCCCATAATTGATAAAAATTCGCCCTTGGCCACGTCAAGGCTGATGCTGTTCAGGGCCAGGGTTTCTATAGTGTCGGTACGATACACTTTTTCGATGTTTTGTAAACGGATCATATTGGTGAGTTGTGAGTGGTGAATAGTGAGTGGTTTGTTAATTATTGAATTATTGAATGACTGAATTATTGAGTTATTGAATTTTTTAATTGTTGAATTACTGAGTTAGTGAATTAGTGATTTGGCTGATTAATTATTGAAGCGATGGGCTTTTTGAATTTTTACTTTTGAATTTTGACTTTCCCTACTGATAATTGATTTTCCTGTTGGCCTCGAAATCGTATAACGACAGGTAGCGTAACTGGTAGTAGGCTCCCCAGAAATCGCGGAGGGAAGCTACATAGTCGCGTTTGGCCTGGTCGTTTTCGCGGAAGGCTATGCCAAGGTCGGTGATGCTCAGGTCGCCTAAAACGTAGCGCTCGCGGGCTATCTGGTACTTTTCTGATGCTATACTGTCGGCCTCGGCAGTGTATACCAGCTGTTCTTTCATTACATTAAAAAGGGATACCTGGGTTATAATTTGCTGTTTAAAAGTTTGCTTGTCCTGCTCTACTGCATACTCGGTAAATTGCTGGTTGGCCAGGGCTGTTTTAGTGCGAGATTTAGAGCGACCCCAATCCAAAATGGGCACTGCCAATTGCACCTGTAACACCTGCTGGTTTTGCGGGTTTTTGTAAACACCCGGTATGCTGGTTGATGTATTTGAGTAACCCAAATTGGCATTCAATGTAGCGGTTAAACCATTTTGGCCTTTTGCTTTTGCCACATCCCGCTTAGCCTCGGCCACTCGGCGCAAAAATGCAATGGCATCCGAGCGGTTGGAAAATGCCTCGGCCAAAACTTTATCTGCCGATACCTGCATCTGGCTAATTTGTTCGGGTACTACCAGTACAATTTTTTCTTCGCCCTCCTGCCCGGTATAGCTGCGCAGGTTAAGGGTTGCAATTTCCATATCGCGTTTGGCGGTGCCTACAGCTTTTTTGGCGTTTATTTGTTCCAGTTGCAATTGCAGTATCTCGTTTTTTGAAACCTTGCCCAACTCAAATTTGGTGTTGGCAATGCTCATGATTTTTTGGGTATTAGCGTAATTGGTTTCGGCAATTTTAAGGTTAACCTGGGCCAGCAGCAAATCGAAAAAGAAACCTTCTACATCTATGGCTATTTTTTCCTGTGCTTCAATGTAGGCCTGTTTACTCTCGTTATATTTTAAAGGCTCAATGCGTTTATCCCACTTTAAACTGTTAAACTGGAACAGGGGCTGGGTATACCCGATACCATAGGGAATGCCATTGTAAAGCACATTATGCCTGTCGAAATCATCAAAACGCTGCAATTGTGTGGTTCCGTAAATTGTGCCGCCCGTGGCGGTAATGCTCTGGCTAAAATTAAGCGCCAGCGATGAGTTATCATTATGTATCGGCTGAAACTGTATGGTACCGTCGGGTTGTTGTACCTGCGTAAACGTTTTGGTGTATCCCGGTAAAATGCCGCTGAGTGATAACTGCGGCTGGTAGTTTGATTTATAAGTGCGGTATTCCCAGTATTTGGTTTCGCGCACCGTAGCAGCCTGCTTGGCGGCAATAGAGTTGGCCTTGGCCATCTCGACCACCTGCTGCAGTGTAAGCCGGAGCGTATCGCTGCTGCCGGCAGCAAATACCCCTGAACAAATAGTTAGTAATAATATGGTGTGTAAAAATTTCATTTGTTTTGTCCTAATTCAACCGTCATTGCGAGGTACGAAGCAATCCCCGATATGCAAATCAGCTTTGCAGGTTAATCACCTGTCCTAAAGAGATTGCTTCGTTCCTCGCAAAGACGTTTATGGTTAACTTAATTCGTTATCGTTACTTCCTTCGAGTTCTTAAACTCCGTCATATCCGATGTAATCACCACATCCCCGGGTTTAACCCCGTCCTCAATCTCCACATAGTCAAAATTGGTAAGGCCAATGTGTACCGTGCGCCGTTCGGCTTTGCCGTTGTTAATTACAAAAATGTCCTGTACGGTAGGGCCTTTAAACGCCGGGCCGTTGGCAACCCGCAGTATCTTGCTATGGGTTGCCGTTACCAAAAACACATCCACTTTCATATTGGGGCGAAGTTGTTTGTTGGCACGGTCATCCAGCTGGATATCGAAGGATATAATGCTGTTTTGTACCGATGGCGAAACATTGGTAACATGCCCGCGCAATTGCGTATCGTTAATGCGGATAATTACCGGGATACCGCTGTGCAGCTGGTCCATCGAATTATCCGAGATACTGCCCGATACCTTAAAACTGCCCAGGTTGGCAATACGGGCAAGGGTTTCGCCCTCGTGTACATTGGCCCCTATATTTTTGTTTACGTAGGTAATAACGCCGGTGCGGGTAGCCACCACATTGGCCAGCGCAAGCTTGCGTTGCAGGGCCTTCAAGTCGTTTTCCTGTATGGCGGCAGCAATCTGGGCTTCTTTAATCTCTATCTGCATGGTTTGCTGCTTGTTTTTAATCTCGTTTTCCAGCTGCTTTTTTTCCAGCTGGGCAACTTTAAGATTAAGTTCGGCCTGCTCAATGCCCTCGCGGGTACCGCCGCCTGCTTTAAACAGGCGTTTGGCATTTTCAACGGCATCGGCCAGGCTGCTGATGCGCAGTTGCTTGATGTCGTTGTTTGATTGGATATCGTAAAAGCTTTTAGCAAGGTCGAGTTTTAGTTTAGCAATCTCGTTCCGTTTTGATTCGAGGGTAAAGTTTAGCTTATCAAATTCTGTTTGGGTGGCCGATTTATCTAAGGTTAATATAGACTGGCCCGGAGTAATTTTATTACCCGCATCCATCAACGCACTTTTGATAGATGCATTTATCGGGCTGGTGATGATCTCCTCAAACTCGGGCAAAACCTCGCCGGTAGCGTTAAGGGTATTTTCTATATTGCCAACTTCTACGGTGGCGGTAGTGATCTCTGCTTTTTTTACTGATGATTTGATGAATCCCCGAAGAGCAACAACCAGCAGTACTAATACCGCGATACTGATCACTACTATCACCGCGCCTTTTTTTCTTTTTTGCGATGTTACCTCGAGCGTAATTTCCTTATCCATTGTGATATAATTTGCATAAGGTTTTGCAATAGGTATACCAATGTTAAAGTGTTTATTATTAGTGTTTTATGTGGTTTTTATTTTGAAAAAGTGTTCGATATCGGACAAATGTTTTGATTTTGGACGGGGGGTGTCTGAACTCGAATTAAACGAATTTTTAGAATTTCTCGAATTTGCTTTAAATTCTGTTAATTCTTTAATTCGTTTAATTCAGGTTCAGAAAATTGCATTAGGGACAAAAGCGGATACCGGCCTCGCGGATAAGGCCTGTGCAGTATAAGCGGTTGGCCCGGGCCGCAGGCAACGCTAAAATTAAGTCAAAAGGTAAAATTCAAAAGCCATGTATGGTGGATTTGGAAATTGTTAACAGTTGAGTGTCCTGTGTCCATCTTCATTCTGCTAATTCAAAAATCCTGTAAATTCTGATTCAGACAAACATTCCTTCTGTAAACAATGTAATTATTATCTTGTTCCACATTTACATCGAACCGGATACTTGGCTATGAAGAAAATACTGCTCTATTTACCCCTGTTTTTTATGTTATCATGCGGACATGGACCGGCACAGCTGGACGAGAATAAGAAGCTTAATACCCTTGCTACTGAGTATGTTAGGCTGGGCCTTAACATTGGCCAGTACGATACTGACTTTGTGGATGCCTACTACGGGCCCGACTCGTTAAAGCCAAAATTGCCGCCTGCAAAAGAGTTTCCGAAGGATAGTTTGCTGGCCAATACCAATATTTTGATGAACGAGTTGAAAATAATTTCGACCAATGCGCAAGTTGACAGCAATAAAATGCGGGCAGATTGGATGATTAATCAACTGGTGGCATTTGGCCGGCGCATCAGGATTTACTCGGGCGAGGAGCGGCCTTTTGACGAGGAATCGAAAGAGCTTTTTGGCGTATCGGCGCCTGTTTATGACGAGGACCATTTTAAAGCGCAGATAGCTTTGCTGGATAGTATTTTGCCGGGCAAGGGCCGCGTAAGCGAGCGTTTTCAAAAACTTGCCAATAGATTCATTATCCCCAAAGATAAACTTGACGCGGTTATAAAAGCGGCCATTGCCGAGGCCCGTAAACGTACCATGGCACATTACAGCCTGCCCGCCGGCGAAGCGTTTTCGCTGGAATATGTAACCGATAAGCCCTGGAGCGGGTACAACTGGTATAAAGGTAATTATAAAAGCACCGTACAAATTAACACCGACCTGAAGATTTTTATTGACCGTGCCATTGATGTGGGCAGCCACGAAAGTTATCCCGGCCATCATGTATACAACATGTTGTTGGAGAAACACTTGTATCGCGATAAGGGCTGGGTGGAGATTTCGCTTTACCCTTTGTTTAGTCCGCAAAGTTTAATTGCCGAAGGGAGTGCCAATTATGGCATCGAGGTGGCTTTCCCGGGGGAGGATAAAGCGAAGTTTGCCAAAAATGTATTGCTGCCGCTGGCCGGCCTGGATACAGCCGGTATCGACCTGTATTTTAAAGCGCTGGCTATCCGGGGTCAGTTGAATTATGCCCGCAACGAGGCTGCAAGGGGGCTGGTAAACAACACCATGTCTAAGGATAAAGCAGCCAATTACCTTACCAAATATTGTTTGATGAACGATGAAACGGCGGCAAAATCAATCAGCTTTATCAAAAAGAATCGCAGTTATGTAATTAACTATAATTACGGGCAGGATTTGGTAAAGGACTATATTGAAAGAAATGGCGGCACTGCTAAAAATCCTGCGAAGCAATGGGAACTTTTTGGTAAATTGCTGAGCAATGAGGTCGGCCCCGACCAGTTGCTCCAAAAGTAAACCACTATGTTTAAAAAAGTTGTCCCTGTTTGTCTTGCGGCTATATTATTAGCCGGCTGCTGCTATGCGCAAAAACGAATAGTTTGGCTTGATTCTGATACGGCCAATGAGATGGACGATTTGTACGCCATTACTTACCTGCTTAAAGATGCAGGTGTAAATGTAGTTGGCCTAAGCTCGGCCCATTTTAACAATGCCGATATGCTTGTTGGCGAAAAATGGCATTATTACCCTACCAAAAACATCAATACGGTACAGCTAAGCCAGGATTTAAACGAGGAGATGCTGAAACTTATGGGCCGCACCGATATACCACACCCGCTGGGTGGCCGCGGAACCATAGGCCACGCCTGGGGCGGCAAAGAACCGGTGCTTTCGGCAGCCGAAAAGGGTATCATAGCTACCGTACACCAGCTTAAAGCAGGCGAAAAACTGGATGTTTTGTGCATAGGCGCGGCATCAAACCTGGCATCGGCTATACAGGCCGATACCACCATTATTCCGCATATAAGAGTTTACCTGCTGGCTGCCCGATATTTTAGCGACCGCAAGGTTTGGGATAAAAGCGAATTTAATGTACGTAACGACCTGAACGCCTTTGACCTGTTGCTGAACTGCAAAGGTTTGGATTTGACAATTATGCCCATTAATACCGCCATTGCCTTAAAATTCGACCGCACAGTTTGCCGGGATAATTTAAAAGATAAGGGTAAATTGGGCCAGCTGTTGTATAACCGCTGGGATTTTGTAGAAGCTGGCCAAACCTGGATTATGTGGGACCTTGCCCTGGTAATGGCCTATCTTGATCCCGCCAAAGCCGAAAAGATAAGCGCACTTGTGCCGCCAGAGAATGACGCGCGCGAGATATCGGTTTACAAAACCATTGATGCGACTAAAATGCAGGCCGATTTTTGGAATAGGATGGAAGGGAAGTAAATTGAAGATTTTGTTTGAAAAAAGGAAGGGATTCCGAGTGGTAAAATTTGTGAAATCCTGAAGGAGGAGTGACACATCGGCGCGAGACTTACGAAGTTTTTAAAACTTCGTAAGTCTGGGATTTTCTAACCATGACATATTAAATTTCCTGTCATCCTGAGTAACGAAGGATCTGTCAGCTGTGCATGGCCGGAAGAAAAGTTCGCGAATAGATCCTTCGTTACTCAGGATGACAGTCTTTTATTTTTGAATGTCATTCCCCCCAGAAATTAGCAAAGTTTTACTGCTCAGCATACCCATTATAATAATACCATTAACCCATTATAACAATGAAGTCCCGATTTTTGATAGCCCTTTTAATTGCAACCTGTACATATGTGTCATGTAAAAATCCAAAGCCCAGCCATAACTTAAAACCAGGGCCGCCAAACAGTGGCTGGGGGGCCTACGCGGGATCAAAAGAAGGTAACCGGTATTCATCAAATGAGGAAATTAATTTAAGTAACGTTAGCAAGCTGAAGGAGGTTTGGCGGTACAGCACTAACGATAAAGACACGGCCAACCGCAGCCAAAACCAATGTAACCCCATTATGGTTGATGGTATTTTATATGGCACCAGCCCCAAACTGAAGCTGTTTGCATTGGATGCGGCAACCGGCGAACAAAAATGGCTTTTTGACCCGGCCAAGGCCGATACCACCAACAGCGGCGATCCGATGGCTTACTACAAAGTGAGCAGGGGAGTTATTTACTGGCAAAACAAAAGTGGCGGCGAAAAACGTTTGTTTTACAGCGTTGGCGCCAAAACTTTTGCCATCGACGCCGAAAACGGCAACCCCATTATGACCTTTGGTAAAAATGGTTACCTGGACCTGACGAAGAACCTTGATCGGGATACCAAATCATTTGTGGCCGGTACAACGCCGGGTGTAGTTTATAAAGATTTGCTGATAGTTGGCACGCGCGTAGCTGAATCGGCAGATGCCGCGCCTGGGCACGTAAGAGCTTACGATGTACGTACAGGGAAATTGCGCTGGATTTTCCATACCATACCACACCCGGGTGAGGCCGGTTACGAAACGTGGATGGATACAGCCGCTTATAAAAAGTTTGGTGGCGCTAATAGCTGGGCCGGCATGGCGCTGGATGAAAAGCGCGGGTTGGTTTATATCCCCACGGGTTCTATTGGCGGCGATTTTTACGGCGGTTTTCGTAAGGGGCAAAACCTGTTTGCCAACTCGCTATTGGCTTTAGATGCTGCCACCGGCAAGCTTAAATGGCATTTCCAGGTGGTGCATCACGACCTGTGGGACAGGGATTTGCCTGCCAACCCCAATTTGGTGACTATTATGCACGACGGTAAAAAGATTGACGCGGTAGCGCAGATCACCAAGCATGGTTATATTTTTATGTTCGACAGGACAAATGGTAAACCCGTTTTCCCGATAGTGGAAACTCCTGTACCAACCAAAGGCTTGCCCGGCGAAGCGCCATGGCCAACACAGCCTATCCCGACTTTGCCACAGCCCTTTGCCCGGCAAATGTTTAACCCCGAAGATGTTACTGACCGCACACCCGAGGCTCACAAAGAAATGCTGGATAAATATAACCAGGTTAAAAACCGCGTTATGTTTACGCCACCGAGTAAACAAGGCGGCTGGATATTTCCCGGTTTTGACGGCGGGGGCGAGTGGGGAGGCGCAGCGGTTGATATACAAACCAATATTATGTACATAAGCTGTTCTGAAATGCCCTGGGCGCAGGTGATGATTGATGTGCCTAAAACGACAAGCAATGGCTCGCTGGCCGGCAACGGACAAGTGGTTTACAATAAAAATTGTATCGGCTGTCATGGCCCCCAACTGAAGGGCAACGGATCGTCATATCCGTCGTTGGTCAACATCGGGAAAAAATATAAGGAAGATCAGTTGAGCCAAATCATAGCCAGCGGGCGCAATATGATGCCATCTTTTAAACAGATTACACCCGAAGATAAAAAGGCATTGCTGGCGTTCCTGCTTAAACTACCCGATGCCAGGGCAAATAAGACATTGGCCAAAGAACCAACCGGCGACCGCGCCGCAGCAACCAAAACTGAGAAGAAAATGGTTGACGAAATACCGTACACCATGACAGGTTACAACCGCTTTTTGGATAAGGATGGTTACCCGGGCATTAAACCGCCATGGGGTACGCTTAACGCAGTTGACCTTACAACCGGCAAACTGCTTTGGAAAGTACCGCTGGGCGAATACCCGGAACTGAAGAAAAAAGGCATCCCCATTACCGGTACCGAACTATATGGTGGCCCGCTGGTAACCAAAGGCGGGCTTGTATTTGTGGCAGCCACTAAGGACGAAAAAATTCATGCTTTTGATAAAAAAACAGGTAAAATGGTTTGGGAGGCCCAACTGCCCGCCGCCGGGTATGCTACCCCTGCCACCTATGCAATTGATGGAAAACAATATGTGGTTATAGCTTGTGGCGGTGGTAAAATTGACAGTAAATCGGGCGATGAGTATGTTTGTTTTGGGTTGGGGGATTAAAATTATTGATAAAAGTTATGGATATTAAAAAACTTATTCCAAAACATAAGCACGATCACGATGTAATTGCCGCTCTTAAAGGGCTTTCATTTGAAGAGATAGAGCCTATTATTCCTGAATTATTAGAATGGCTTCAAGATGCGAATTGGCCAATTGCCAGGCCTGTTGCCGATATTCTTGAACCCTTTGCCGATAGGATAGTTCCTGAAATAATTAAGATCTTAAAAACAAACGATGGAATGTGGAAATTGTGGGTATTGGGATATCTCGCAAGAAGCACAACAGATCCCCTTTTGTTGAATGAAATTGAACGGATCGCGAAATTTCCATCAAGAGATGAAATTGAAGATGAGGTGAATTTGGAAGCGATTGCTATTTTAAACGGGGAATATAAATGAGCCTTTAAGGAACATCGGTAAATTGGCAACAAAAATCAAAGCAACTTTCTGTCCTGAAATTCCTTTAATTATTATATTGCGGCATATGCAAAATAGTAAGCCCGTTTCTCAAAATAAACATTTAGTTAGGTTCTTCATCCCCTTTACGTTAATCGTTTTAGCGGTTTGCCAATCCTTCGGGCAGTCGCGGTACCGTCCCACCGATCTATTCCCAGCCTTACCGTTGTTGCCTCCCGGCAATGAATACCGCACCGCAACCGGCGAACCCGGACCTGCATATTGGCAAAACCAGGCCGATTATGTGATAGATGTAGCCCTGGATGATCAGAAGAACGTGGTTAGCGGAACCGCCACCATAGCCTATACCAACAACAGCCCCAAATCGCTATCGTCATTATGGCTGCAGCTGGAGCAAAATGTTTTTAAAAAAGATTCAAGGGGCATAAAATCAAAATTATTCCTTTATAAAAACCCGGAAGAAGAAACCGCCGATGGGGGATACGATATACAGGCCGTAAAGCTTAAGGATGGCGCAATTACAGGCGACATTAAATATAACATTTACGATACCCGGATGGAGTTGACATTGCCGCAGCCCCTAAAAAGCGGGCAGAAAATAACTTTCAGTGTTCAGTACCGTTACAATTTCCCTCAAAACTATAAGAATGCCGATTTCCTGGTTAACCGTACCGATATCCTGCCGACAAAAAACGGCAACATTTACGCGGTTGCCCAATGGTACCCGAGGATGTGCGTATTAGATGATGTGGAAGGCTGGAATACCTTGCCTTACCTGGGTAATGGCGAATTTTACCTGGAATACGGCAATTTTAACGTGAATATTACAGTGCCCGCGGGTTATATTGTAGAGGGCTCGGGCGATCTGCTGAATCCAGAGGAGGTATTAACCCCTGTACAGTTTAAGCGCTGGCAGGCTGCTAAACAAAGCGAGACGCCGGTGTTCATCCGCCAGGCCAAAGAAGTTACGGAAGCGTCGTCGCGCCCCGTAAAACCTACCTGTACCTGGAAATACAGGATGGATAATACCCGTGATTTTGCCTGGACAGCTTCGAAGGCGTTTATTTGGGAAGCCTTCAGCTTCCCGGTAGCCGGAGGTAAAAAGGTAATGGGAAGCTCGCTGTACCCGGTTGAATCCGACAAAAAAGATAGCTGGAAACGGTCATCGGAATATATCAAATTCACTTTGCAGCATTTTTCGGAAAAGTGGTTTACCTATCCTTACAATAAGGCAGTAAATGTGGCATCCAACCTGGATGGTATGGAGTACCCGGGGATGGTATTTTGTTCGGCCAGGGATACCGGTAACGCGTATTTTATGGTGGTAAACCACGAATTGGGCCACACCTGGTTCCCGATGGTAGTAGGCGGCAACGAGCGTAAATACGCCTGGATGGATGAAGGTTTTAATACCTTTATTGATAACCTGGCTGTAAAAGATTTTAACAAAGGCGAATTCAGGGGCTATGCCGAGATATACAGCCCGCTTGATACGCTTTTTTCAGAGCGGGTGGTCCCCATCATTACCCGGCCCGATGCCATACCCGGCGATATGGTTTTCCCGGTCCAGTACCAAAAGGTCGCCTATGTGCTAACCTTGCTGCGTAACCAAATAGTTGGCCCCGAAAGGTTTGATAAAGCTTTCCGCAAGTATATTGCCGATTGGGCCTATAAGCACCCTACACCCTGGGATTTTTTCAGGAGTATGGATAGCTCGGTAGGCGAGGACCTTAGCTGGTTTTGGAAATCGATGTTTTTAGAAAATTACCGCCTTGACCAGGGGGTAACTAAAGTTGAAAACCTGGCAAATGGCAAGGCGCAGATCACCATCGAAAACCTGGAAAAAGCCGCTATGCCGCTGGTGGTTGAATTAACCTACGCCGACGGCTCGACAGAGCACCGGGAGTTCCCGGTAGAGGTATGGGAGTATACCAGCAGCTACACTTTTACAGGCAACAAAAAAGCCGAGATAATTAAAGTAACCATCGATCCGGATAGCCTCTATCCCGATGTAAACAGGGCCAATAATGTTTATAAAATTGTTAATTAGCCAACAGGGCACGGAAGGTGATTGAAGGGTGCATGGAAGGTCGCCAACGGTGCGGGAAAGGTGCATGAAAGGTATGTGGGAGGATAATGTTTTTTAAAGGTTTTTTTGTCGCTCTACCCTTTATCAATAACAATAAAATAACATACAGTTAAATTGATGTTGATGCCTGGCCCTTAAATTTAAGGAAGCAAAAAACCAATGGACCGTATCCTTTTCCCCCGCAGTAACTTTGATGATCTTCGTAATTGCCCGATAGATAAACTGGAGGAGGATATCTCCCGCACATCTATCCGCTTAAAACTACAGGGCAACCTGATAACAGATCATGACCGCGAACGCTATAAGCAGGAGCTGGATAAACTAAGCGTATTTAAATACATCAGCCAGCTGCGAAAAGGCAAACTGAGTTACGAGGATTTTAACCAGAAGGTTGAATTGACTTCCTGAAGAGCCTAAAAACTCTCCTCATATACCTTTGAACCGGGCGTTTCCAGCTTGTAATGTTTTACCTGGCCGGGACCTTCAAACTCAAACCGCAGGCCTACAATACGGCCAATGTTGCGCTTTTGTTCAACATCCATGATTTGTTTGTTATTGAGATAAATTTTTAGGCGATGGTTGTTAACACTGCATTTTAAGGTTTGATATTGCCTGAAATCGCAGCCGAACGCGCTCAGATCGTGGTCATTGCCGCCAATCCAATATTGGCCGGTTAAAACGCCCATATTGGCAATGCATCCTTTGTTTACAATGGGTATCACAATGGCCATCCCATCGCCCAAAATGGTTAAATCGGCTTTGCGGCAAACAGATTGCCCCGGCGTTGCTGTATTGCGCAGTGTGCATTCCATCGTGAAATTATCGGCCCGGATGCCCGGAAATTCGCGCACATTGCAAAATTTCAACCAGGTATCATTAAACACCGGTGTGCCCAGTTTTTGCTGCATCAGGCTATCTGTAATACCCATATAGCCATCACCCTTTATTTCGGCAGATGACAAGTACACCGGTACTGGCTGATGATCTATAATACCAACCCATCCTTTGGTTTTTATAAAAACAACCGTTTGCTTGACTATCCGGTTGTTTACGACCAGTTTTGCTATAAAATGGCCAGGGGTATAATAGATTGACGTATGCTGTTTACCATCGCCGGGCACAAGCTCACGTCGGCGTGGGTCCCATGATTGCTGGATGTAAACACTAGCTGAATGAAAGGCAGATGCGTCATAACTAAAAACCACAGAATTGGGCAGGTCATCAGATGTCTTTTTACTGCTGAATTTTACGGTTGACAAATCCGGTGAGTCTTTTCTGTTAAATCCGGCAAAATAAAAGGCGCTAAACAATAGCAAGGGGATAGCTGTGAACCATATGTATTTGTACCTGTTTTTAGAGGAAGGATTGGCCGCCGGAATTTGTTCAATTGTGCTGGGTAGTTCGCTTTGTTCAATTACGCCATTAACCTGGTGGTGCTGCCTGAAATCGCGCCAGCTTTCATAATCAAGGAAACGGGCCAGGGCATTAAGTGTTGCGGCTGTTGGGTAGCTATCATAACGCACTTTGCCCCAAATGCGTTTTAGGGTTGAAATACTAAGCCTTACTTTTGTTTTTTCGAAGATCAATTTGCTCAATTGATCAAAATCGTCATTAGTCCAAATGCTGTTATCGCCCCAGTTTAACGAGCGTTCAATAAGCTGGCAGCATAATAAAAGCAGTTGTTTTTCTTTTTCCATCAATTTTTAGGCAATGACGCGGTATTTAAACCCGCAAAAACGGCTTGAACAAACTTGAACAGGATTGAAACGCCTGTTATGCTTAATTCTGTATGCTATTTGCAAGTTTTGCTAAAGTTAAAATCTAAAACCATGAAGAACAATATTTTATTTAGCCTCTTTTTAATAACTACGTTTTTTTGCGGCGATGCCTGTGCGCAGCAAAAGGAAGCCTATGATTTGAGTAGCCTGTTAAAACAGGATACGCCGATAACATCGTCCGCAAAAAAATTAAGCAAAATTACTGATGGCACCAGGAAGGGAATTTCACTTACAGGTATCGTTTGGCTCAAAGACATAGATTTTGCCATCGGGACAATTGACGTCGACCTTCGGGGTAAGGACGTTTTTCAGCAAAGTTTTTTGGGCATTGCTTTTCATGGCGTCGATACGGTTACCTATGATGCCATTTATTTTCGGCCTTTTAATTTTCAATCACCAGATACGCTTAGGCGTAAGCATGCCGTGCAATACATCAGCCAGCCAGATTTTTCGTGGGATAAACTGCGGGCAGATCATCCGCTTGCGTACGAAAATGCCGTTAACCCATTCCCGCTGGCTACCGCCTGGTTCCACGCACATATTGTTGTAAAGGCTGATGAAATTGTGGTTTATGTAAATCATTCAGCCAAACCATCACTCAGCGTTAAAAAACTGAATAACCGGCAACACGGCCTCATCGGATTGTGGAATGATAGTTTGCCCGGCGATTTTGCCAACCTCGTTATCAAACAATAAAACACTAACCTATAAAAATTCGTTATGAAAAAGCTATTGTTATTATTTGTTCTTTTTGCAGCTATTAGGGTAAATGCCCAGCCAAAGTATAAGGTGCAGAACCTGCCGGCCATTAACCCGAAAGAATGGAATATCCCCAAAAATGACACCCTTGATTATGAATTTGGCAGCTACCAGGGTAAAAAAGCGTTGCTGATAAAACGGAAGATAGGTAATTACAAATCGGCGAGCCTGGCCTATCCTAAGAGTTTAATTTTTAAGGATGGTATTATCGAGTTTGATTTGGCATTTGCGGGCAAGGGAAATGGTTATATCGGCCTTGCCTTCAGGATTAAAGATGCTCATCATTATGAAACTGTATATTTCAGGCCATTGTCATCGGGTACCATCAATGCTATCCAATATATGCCCGAAAAAAAAGCAGAATTTAACTGGTGGGATTACGAAGCCGATAAATACCAGGCCAGCGCGATACTGCCTGCTAACGGCTGGTTTCATGTTAAAGTGATAGTTACAGGCAAAAAAATGGAAGTATATGTGAACAATGCTGCTAAACCTGCGATGGTTTACACCTCGCTTGATCCTTCACTAAAAATAGGCTCGGTGGGTTATTGGCATGGTAATTCGTCCTTAGGCGCTTACCGGAATCTGACAATAAAAACACTCGAATAGCGATGAACGGACAATAATTCAGCATGCGGGTTTGATACTAAAAATGCATGGCAAGCACAGGAGCAGTATTTATATTATGCAGCGGGCAAAATTGTTTTGATGCTGGAAGGGCTACGAGATAAATTTGGTTCTTAAAATTCCAATCAAAATATGCAACTTTATTGCCAGCCAAATTATATCTATGAAATTCAAAATATTGCCCGCCCTCATCTGTACTGTTTGCTTAATAGCGATTGCTTTTTTTAGTAATGCCCAACCGGCTTTAAAACCGGAAAGAGCGCTTTCAGATACCATCAAAAAAAACTTTATTGCTGCGGATGCCCAATACAAATTATTGGCAACAAAGATAGGACCGGAGGAGTTCCCGAAAACTTATCATCACGATAAGGACAAACAGGAAAACAGCAACTCGGCCTGGTGGTGCAGTGGCTTTTATCCCGGCAGCCTGTTGTTTTTATACCAGGAAACAAAAGATAAACAGCTGCTTACCGAGGCCAACCGCATTATGGGGGTATTGGCTAAAGAGCAGTTTAATACCCATACCCATGATTTGGGCTTTATGATGTATTGCAGCTTTGGCAACGCCAACAAAATTGAGCCTAAGCCGGAGTATAAGGAGATATTAATCAATAGCGCTAAATCGTTATCAACCAGGTTTAACCCGGCGGTGGGCTGTATTAAATCCTGGGATTCAAAACCAGGCGATTACCTGGTGATTATTGACAACATGATGAACCTTGAACTGCTTTTTTGGGCAACGCGGGAAACGGGCGATTCCAGTTATTATAAAATAGCGGTTACCCATGCCAATACAACCATGAAAAACCATTTCAGACCCGATTTTAGCTCGTACCACGTCATAAATTACGATGCCCTAACAGGCGCGGTAAAGGAAAAGAAAACTGCCCAGGGCTTTGCTAATGAATCGGCATGGGCAAGGGGCCAGTCATGGGGTTTGTATGGTTATACCGTTATGTACCGCGAAACGCATGATAAAAAATATCTTGACCAGGCACAAAACATAGCGCATTTTATATTGACTAACCCAAATTTGCCGGCAGATAAAATTCCATATTGGGATTACAATGCCAGCAACATTCCCAACGCATTAAAAGATGCATCGGCGGCTTCTGTTATGGCTTCGGCCCTGCTTGAATTATGCAGGTATAGCGATGCCAAAAAAGGGCGGCAGTATTTTGATGTTGCACAAACCATATTAAAAACACTATCGGCACCTCCTTATATGGCTGCTGCGGGTACCAACGGCGGTTTTATTTTGCAGCACAGCGTTGGCCATTTCCCCGCCGGGACAGAAATTGATGTCCCTTTAACTTACGCCGATTACTATTTTATTGAGGCTATGCAGCGTTACCTGGCATTCGGCACAAAAAAATAACTTACTTTTAGCTGTAAAAATATAAAATGGCATTAGGTAAAGGTAGGTTAGAGGCTTTCAGCGATGGTGTTATCGCCATCATTATCACCATTATGGTATTGGAGATGAAGGTGCCCCACGGCGATAGTATTGAGGTGTTAAAGCCGTTTATTCCAGTCTTTATGACTTATGTATTGAGTTTTGTTTACGTAGGCATTTATTGGAACAACCATCACCATACCCTGCAGGCAGTAAAATCAATAAATGGCAAAACGCTGTGGGCCAATCTGCATTTGCTGTTTTGGCTATCGTTGATACCATTTGTAACCGGATGGATGGGCGAAAATCACTTTGCCAAATGGCCTGTAATGTGTTACGGTTTTGTACTGCTGATGAATGGCATAGCGTACACAATCCTGGTGAAAAATCTTGTTCGCCATCATGGCGAGCACTCCTTATTGGCACAGGCCTTTGGTGAAGACTGGAAGGGTAAAATATCTGTTATTTTATATGCCGTAGCCATTTGCTTATCCTGGTTTAGCCCTGTTGGGGCACTTGGGTTGTATGTTTTAGTTGCCGGCATCTGGTTTATTCCTGACAAAAGAATTGAAAATAAACTAACTCATCATGATGCTGACAGCCAGCTATAAATAGAAATACCTGGTTGTCTGTTGCTAAATAATATCAACTAAATGCATTTAGTTGATGGAAAAGTATAAACTATTTCGCAATTTCGTAGTTGTAGTAGTGTTTTAACCTAAGTGATTTTTATTGCATTTTAATTAACCAATATTTGCCACTACTATACGTTTACCTATGTTGGATATTGCTTATAACCATGAGCCGGAACTGCTTATAAGGGCGGCGCCACAACATCATGACAAGGATTTGCTATTAAAAGTAGCGGAAGGGGATGAACATGCTTTTCGCTGTTTGTTTATTATGCACCATCAGCAATTAGGTGTTCATATTCATCGCATTACCAACTCAATAGAACTGGCCGAAGAAGTGGTTCAGGATGTTTTTTTGAAAATATGGATGGCGCGCGAAACCCTTGCGCAAGTAGAGGATTTTAAGGCTTACCTGTTTGTTATATCAAAAAACCATGCCCTTAATTGCCTCAAAAAGCTGGCGAAAGAAAAGGTACAGGCAAAAAAACTGGAAGAGAGCAGTATTGGTTTGATCATGGACGATCAGCAGGATAACCTGTACTATAACTTATTGGATGAAGCAATAGATCACCTGCCATCGCAACAGCAAAAAGTGTATTTGCTAAGCAGGCACAACCGGCTTAAGTATAACGAAATTGCCGATCAGCTTAAACTCTCCCGCGAAACGGTAAAAAAATACCTGCAAATAGCCACCACCTCTATAACCGATTATGTACGCAGCCATTTGGATGTGTATCCTGTTGTTTTACTGGCAATAAGTTATTGGTTAAGTAATAAAAAATAAGATAATGGAAGGACGATGTAAATCTTTAATTTGAAAGAATTGATTAAAGATCAAATGGATTTAGTAATGATATGTATTGGTATTCCAAAGACATATTATGTCCCATTAGTTACGCAGATCGCTTAATTGCTTATCAACATCGTTTAATGTTTGTATCGCCATTGCTCCTTTGTATTTACTTACCAAATCATCAGCATTTGTGTCGGCAACCTGTTTGTTATTTCTGACACGGATAATTTTAAGCATTTCCAAATCCTTCAATAGATTTAGCGCTTTGTCGTTTAAAACATCAATGGTTAATGTTGTCATGATAACAAATTTAATAAAAATCATTAGCAATTACTACCACTTAAGGGGTCCTTCTAAAATTCCATGATCAACTATATTGTGCTATACAGGTATCAATGGTATCAAGTTATTAGTTTTTTCGTGCAAAGATCGCTAAGAGCCTGTCTAAATTTGATTTAGAGTATTTATTATCTAATAAAAATCATTGCCGTTGACTTTAGTCAACGGAATAATGACTAAAAGGCTACTGGCTTTAGCCAAATTTCGCTTGGGTATTTTGGCTAAAGCCAGTAAAGATGCTTTCTTTTACCGTCGACTAAAGTCAACGGCAATCAATAACTCTCGTTTTTAGACGGCCTCTAAGGCGCAAAGAAAAAATAAGCAAATCACTTTGCACCTCTGCGTCTTCGCACGAAATAAATCTTATCAACTTTAAATGCGATTTTCCTTACTACTATCTTAATGGCCATATGCTTTGATGGTTAAGCACATGTGTATTTCTATGCTATCGTTTAAAATTTTTTTTTATTTTTTTTCAAAAGCGATAGCCCCTTTTTTATCGCATTTATTGTCTTGTATGTGAGTTAACCCCAAGCTCGGCATTTACCAATTTATAATATGAATTAACATCTACCTGTATGAGTGCATTTAATGCAAGGCTTAACTACCTGTTTAATAGTTATTACCACCAAACCGCTACGCAGCAGGAGCGGGATGAATTGTTTGAAATCATCAATTCATCTGCCAACGATGCGGAGCTTACTGCACTTATTCATGAAGCCTGGAACACGCTGCAGGCAGATGAGCCGCTTTTTGATGCCGCAAAAAGCATGGATATGCTCAACAATATTCTTCAAAATAAATCAAATCCGGATAATATACACCCCATAAGGCCGCCAAATAAAAACCAGTTGTGGTTAAAAGTTGGTGTTGCAGCCGCCATGATGGTGTTTGTTGGTTTTGGTGCTTATGTATTAATTAACCAACACAAAACTGCTGCAAATAAGCGGCCCCAGGCCAGGCTAAAGCCTGTGCCGGCGCATGATGTTTTGCCCGGTGGTAACAAGGCTGTACTTACCCTGGCCAACGGTAAAACCATAACGCTGGATAGCGCAAAAAATGGTTTGCTGGCTAATGAAGGCAATGCTCATATCAAAAAAACACATGATGGCCAGTTAGTTTACGAAGGGAGTAAAAATGAAGGATCTGATGCGCCCGCTGCTATCAATACTGTATCTACCCCGCGCGGAGGACAGTATCAGCTGGTATTGGATGATGGAAGCAAGGTTTGGTTAAACTCGGCATCATCGTTAAGTTTCCCCGCGACATTTAAAGGCGCTACCAGGGAGGTTGAAATTACTGGCGAGGCTTATTTTGAGGTGGCCAAAAATGCGAAGATGCCATTTAAAGTAAAGGTAAATAATACCGTTGTTGAAGTGCTGGGTACCCATTTTAACATTATGGCTTATAATGATGAAGATGCTATAAAAACAACCTTGTTAGAAGGATCGGTAAAAATCAGCAACAAACAATTTAGCGGCCTTTTAAAACCCGGGCAGCAGGCGTTACTTAAACAAAACGGACCTATAAAAATAACGGATGAGGCAGATGCCGACGATGCCATTGCCTGGAAGGAGGGCATCTTCCAGTTTAGAGACGCAGGTATCGAGGCCATCATGAGGCAGGCAGCGCGCTGGTACGATGTACAGGTGAGCTATACCGGCAAAGTACCGGTAAAAGAATTTACCGGTCGCATTTCGCGCAATGTAAAGGCTTCTGAACTGATGGGGATGCTAAAATATATGGGTGTTAATTTTAAAATTGAAGACAAACATATAACAGTGCTGCCATAAATAACCAGCCCCAATTAATAACCAATTTATATACAACTAATCAACAACCAATTACTCACTTTTTAAAAAAGCTATGATGGAAGAAATACCAAAAATAAGTTAGCCCGGGAGGGACCCGCATGGTGAAAATGGCTTACTGCTCATGTAAAAAATAAACGTGCCTATGCCAAAATATAACCAATAAAAAACCGGGAAGTATTCGCAGTACTTTCCCGGCTAAGCATCTGGGCCCCAAAAAAATGCAATCGACGAATTGAAAGTTAATGTTTAACCCAAACTCTACAAACTTATGAATTTTAATTCTAAGGCCACGCCTTTGGTATGGCCCCAATTATCCAAAATAATTTTAGCTATGAAGCTAACAGTTATTATTATGGTGGCGGTACTTACCAACGTAAGTGCCAAAACCTACAGCCAGGTTGTTACCCTGCACCAAAAAAATGCCTCTGTCGAAAAAGTTCTTCGCTCTATTGAAAAACAAACAGGCTATCATTTTATGTATGAGAAACAGGATGTAGCTAAAGCAAGCGCAATTAACATCGAAGTTGCCGGTGTTTCATTGGAGCAGGCGCTCGACCTTGCTTTTAAAGATCAGCCTTTAACCTACAAAATTTTCCAGGAAACCATTGTGGTTAAAAAGAAAGATGAAGTTAGTACGCCAGTCGCAGACATCAAAGTTTCAGGCACGGTGTCTGATTCAAAAGGTCCGCTTCCAGGCGTAAGCATCAGGATCAAGGGGTCTGACCAGGGCACCCAAACCGATGTAAATGGTAAATTCACATTGAACGCACCCGAAAACGGAACATTGGTTTTTAGCTTTGTAGGCTATACTACACAAGAAGTTGCTGTTGGCGGTAAAACTACTTTAAACGTGGTGCTGGCAGAATCGCCAAAAGCGTTAAGCGAAGTGGTTGTTGTAGGTTATGGTACCCAAAAACGTGTTGATTTAACAGGATCGGTTGGTAGCGTAAGCGCCAAAGGTTTGCAGGAAAGGCCACAAACCAACCTGGAGCAGGAATTATCAGGTAAAATTGCCGGTGTAAACGTTTCAACAAACTCCGGCGCCCCAGGTGGTAATACTAAAATCAGGATTCGTGGTTACAGTTCCATCAACACCCGCACAGATCCTTTGTATGTGGTTGACGGTGTGATATGGACAGAGGGCGGTAACGCTATAAGCCCTAATGATATCGAGTCGGTAGATGTGTTAAAGGATGCATCATCAACTGCTATTTACGGTACACGCGGTGCAAACGGTGTTATTTTGGTTACTACCAAACGTGGCAAAAAAGGAGAAGGCACAGTAAGCTATGATAGCTACGTAAGCGTAGGCCACATGGCAAAAGAGTTGCCTGTGTTGAATTCAGCCCAATTTATGGCTGTTGAAGACCTGTCATACGCCAACATTAAAAAATACGACCCTACCGGCTGGGCGTCTGGTAAATATGCTGATCAGGATCCGGTTAAATTGCGCACTGCCTTAATTGGTAAATTATTTGATTCAAATCTTAAACCGTTATATGATGTGGATTGGCAAAAAGCTACCACACGTAATGCAGTAAGTCAAAATCATAACCTGACTTTTACAGGTGGATCAGACAAATTAACCTACGGTTTATTTTTAAACTACGCCAATGATCAGGGTATAATTTTAAATAGTTATTTAAAACGCTACAATGCCCGGTTAACCATCGACAATCAAATTAAATCATGGTTAAAAGTTGGGGCTACTTTAAATTACAATGCCCAGGATCAGCGTACTGCTGATGATGGTACCGGAGGTAACAACATTCCGCGTATGTTAATTGAGATGGTTCCGTTTATCCCAATTAAATATCCCGACGGAACTTATGGTAAACGTACAGATTATCCAAACTTAGAAGGCGGCGATAACCCGGTAGCCCAGGCCAACGAGATTGAAGCACTTTACCGTAAACGCATTTTTAGCGGTAACAGTTACCTTAATATAAACATAATTCCAGGTCTTGAGTTTCGCAGCACCCTGGGCGTTACAACGTCTGCCAATTATAATCCTCACTTTCAAAGTGGCTTAGTAGGTGGTTCTGTAGCAAGCCAAACAAAAAGCTCTGCATCAATTGATGAGCAGAACAATACTTTTTGGCAGTGGGAAAATCACTTTACCTATAATAAAACCTTTAACAAGGTGCATACTATTAACATTGTTGCAGGTACCGAGCAGCAAAATTTTCAACAAACCGGGTTAGGTGCTTCTACCAGTAACCTGTCTGATAATTATTATCAGTATTATAATTTAGGCGCAGGTTCTATCCCTGGTATCCCTTCTTCAAATTATGACGCATGGCAAATGCGCTCCTATTTTGGACGTTTAAATTATAACTACAAAGATAAATACCTGTTAACAGTAACCGGTCGCCAGGATGGCTCTTCCCGTTTTGGTACAAATGTAAAAACCGGTTTTTTCCCATCGGCAGCTTTCGCATGGAGGGCTTCGCAGGAGGATTTTCTGAAGGACAACAAAACTATTTCTGATCTTAAATTCAGGTTGAGTTATGGTTTAACAGGTAACTCCGAAATTGGTGAGTACCGCTCACAAGCGCAAATTGGAACGGTTAACTACGTGTTTAACGGTGCGCAGGCTATAGGTACGCAGCAAACTACCATTGGTAACGAAGATCTTTCATGGGAAAAAACCGCCGAGTTTGATCTTGGTTTCTCGGTAGGCTTATTCAACAACCGTGTTAATATTGAAGCTGATGCTTATTTAAAGAAAACCAAAGCCTTGCTGCTTAACGCGCCATTGCCAGAAACCAGCGGCTTTAACAGCGTTTACAAAAACATTGGCAGGCTGCAAAACAAAGGTTTGGAGTTAACTATCAATACCCAAAATATCAAAACCGAGGACTTCTCCTGGAATACTTCATTTAATATCTCGTTCTTAAAGAACAAAATATTGGCTTTGGGCGCATCAAACGATGACATATTTTTGTCGCCAACGTTCCTTTCACAATTTAACCTGATGCGCGTTGGCTTACCTGCAGGTAGCTTTTACGGTTATAAAGTGTTGGGTACATGGGGTACTGCCGAAGCATCGCAAGCTGCAATATTTAACAAACTGCCAGGCGACCTGAAAATTCAGGATACTAATGGCGATGGCAAAATTACGGCTGATGATAAAGTGATCCTTGGTAAATCGATACCAGATGGATACGGAACATTAAGTAACACTTTCCGTTATAAAAACATCGATTTAGGTATCGACCTGCAATTTAATTATGGTAACCAAATCATGAACCTAACCCGTCACTCGGGCCAGGATCGTACAGGCCAGGCTAACAGCTATGCCACTGTTTTAAATGCATGGACACCAACCAATCAAAATACAAGCATAGCCGAAGACAGGCCAGCCTATGTGTATTACCAAACAGAAATCTATTCAACCAAAGTTGAAAGCGGCAATTTTATCCGCGGCAGATCGGTAACACTTGGTTACACTTTCCCAACTGCTTCAATAGCTAAAATTAAATTGAGCAGGTTAAGGGTGTATGCGCAGGCTCAAAACTTGTTTGTGATAACCAAGTACACCGGCTATGATCCGGAAGTTTCTACCTATGGTTACGATCCTAAGAATCCTAACAATAACAGCAACTTTAATCAAAGCATCCAGTTTTACGATTATCCAAAACCAAGAACCTTCCTGCTTGGCTTAAATGTTAGTTTCTAATTTAAACGTTAAAACATACTATTATGAAGTTTAATTTAAAAAAATACCGGATTGGTTATTCATTACTGATTCTCACTATAATGCTTGGTAGTTGCAAAAACGAGCTTGTCGAAAAAAATAAAGGCGGTTTTGTAAAAAGTAATTATTTTACCAGTGCAAACCAGGCGCGTATATTTGTTAATGGTATTTACCAAAAGCTTTACCTGTTTCAAAATGGGGATGCCTACGGTGAAAGCCCGTTTATTACCATCGAGCTTTTTGCAGGTCATACTACCTCATTAGGGCAAAGTGTTAATAATAACAACGTTATAAACAACCGTACCGACGCTGTTAACCCGGGTTTTGAAGATGTATGGCAAAATAGCTATGGCGCTATAGCAAATGCCAATGTGGCCATAGCAAATATTCCGCCGATAACTCCTTTTGCCGACGCGGATAAAAAAGCTTTGTTAGGCGAAGCTTATTTCTTAAGGGCGTTCTTTTATTATCACCTGGTTAGGTTATACGGCGATGTACCATTAATTACCGAACCGGTTACTATTACAAGCCCCAATCTTTATCCTGCACGTACAGCTGCCGCTGCTGTGTATGATCAAATCATCAGCGACCTCAAAGCCGCGGAAGCATCGGGCCTGCCTGAATCTGATAAAACAGGTAAGGTATCGTTAGGTGCAGTGCGTACTTTGTTAGCCAGTGTTTATTTAACTACTGCTGGTTTTCCGCTTAAAAAGACTGCGAATTACGCTTTGGCCGCTGCCGAAATATTACCGGTTATAAATGGTACCGCATACACTTTGTTTGATAAGTATGATTATCTGCATGACAATGCCCACAAAAACCAGGGCGAATTGATATTTCAATCCAATTACCTGGTTGGCGTGGCTACAAATGCCATTCCCCAGTTAACTGTTCCATTTAACTTATTGGTTGGTGTATATGGCGATCACCTTGGCGCGATGATACCTACCAATGCCTTCTTTAACAGTTATGAAGCGGGCGACTTACGTGCAAAAGAAAGGCAGTTTTATTTTTCAAGCTACCCATCATCTAAAGATGGTACGATCATCAACTTTGGCGAGCATGCCCTTTACAAATATTTCCACGTAGAGAGTGCAACAGGTAATGGCCAGAGCGATGAAAACTGGACCTTTTTGCGCTTGCCTGAAGCTATGCTGATTTATGCAGAAGCAAGCAACGAAGCTGAAGGAGCACCAAATGCAACAGCAATTGCCCAGCTTAACAAAATACGGGCACGTGCGCAACTGGCGCCGATAGGGGCATTAAGCCAGGATGCCTTCCGTAAAGAGGTTTGGAAAGAGCGCTATCATGAACTGGCGTATGAAAACAAAGCTTATTTTGACATACAGCGTACCCACCAGGTTTATGATGTTATCAACAATACTTTTGGCGATGCTACATCAACCAAAAACGAGCAAAATGTAACCATGAAAGCTCAGTATTACTTGTGGCCTATTCCGCAGCGCGAGATTAGCACTAATGCTAAACTAACCCAAAACCCGGGTTGGTAAGCCTCAACCTGCCCTTACTAAAAGGGCCTCACCTAAATCCTCTCCAAAAGAGAGGACTTAAAAAAACATTCAAATCAAGAACCCTCTCCTTTGGAGAGGGCAGGGTGAAGCTAAATATTTAAATATAAAAGACCGGCCAATGCAGCTGGTCTTTTATATTTACAGGTAAATTGAAAAATATTAAATGTCTCCCGGAATGAAGAAAAACATTGTACTCATTGGTTCATTATTAATGGCTGCCACATGTGCCATGGCGCAGCAGGTAAATAAAGTAACCGACCCTGTTGAATACATTAACCCGCTGATGGGTACCGATTCGCATTATGATTTATCCAACGGTAACACTTACCCGGCAATTGCACTGCCCTGGGGCATGAACTTTTGGACACCCCAAACCGGTGTAATGGGCGATGGATGGGCTTATACTTATGATGCCCATAAAATACGTGGCTTTAAGCAAACCCACCAGCCATCGCCATGGATGAATGATTATGGGCAGTTTGCTATAATGCCGGTAACCAAACATTTAAAAGTATCGCAAAACGGTCGGGCAAGCTGGTTTTCGCACAAGGCTGAGATTGCCAAACCATATTACTACAGCGTTTACCTGGCCGATCATGATGTAACTACCGAGATTACACCAACAGAAAGGGCGGCCCAGTTCAGGTTTACTTATCCCAAAACGGACAGCTCATTTATTGTGATAGACGCGCTGAACAAAGGATCATACGTAAAGATTATTCCCGGCGAAAAAAAGATAGTAGGTTACTCTACCAAGTACGCCCGCGGCCCCTTAAAAAACTTTAAGAACTACTTTGTTATTTATGTAGATAAGCCTATCACCATTGCGCAAACCTACAGCGATACAACTCTGAGCAATGGCCTGGAACTGAAAGCCGAGCATGCAAGCGCTTTAATAGGTTTTGCCACTACCCATGGCGAGAAAGTACATCTGCGGGTAGCTTCGTCATTCATCAGCATTGAGCAGGCCGAACTGAACCTGAAAAGGGAAGTAGGCAACGACAGCTTTGACGTAACCAAACAAAAAGCTAAAGACGTTTGGAATAAAACCCTTAGCCGCTTAACTGTTGAGGGTGGCACTATCGATCAGACACGTACTTTTTACTCCTGTATGTACCGTATGGTTTTCTTCCCGAATAAACTGTATGAGATAGACGAGAAAGGAAATATTGTACACTACAGCGCATCTACAGGTAAAGTATTCCCCGGCTATAAGTTTGCCGGTACCGGCTTTTGGGATACCTTCAGGGCGCTGTACCCGTTCCTGAACCTGGTTTATCCTTCGATTAATAAAGAGATGCAGGAAGGCCTTATTAACGATTATAAAGAAGGCGGCTGGCTGCCGGAGTGGTCCAGTCCCGGATATTCTGCTGTAATGATAGGCAACAACTCTGCATCTGTTGTATCCGAAGCCTACCTGAAAGGAGGCAAAGGTTATGATATCGAGAAACTGTATGAAGCCTTGGTACACGGTGCGAACAACAAAGGGCCGGCAGCAACCGGCCGCGAAGGGGTGGAGTACTACAACACATTAGGCTATGTACCTTATGATGTTAAGATAAACGAAAATGCAGCCCGTACCCTGGAGTATGCTTACGATGACTTCACCATTTATAAATTAGGTAAAGCCTTAGGCAAACCTGCTGCTGAAACAGATGTTTACAAAAAGCGCAGCATGAACTACAAAAATCTGTTTGATCCATCAACCGGGTTAATGCGCGGTAAAAACAAGGATGGCTCATTTGAAACGCCTTTTAGTCCGTTTAAATGGGGCGATGCCTTTACCGAGGGCAACAGCTGGCATTACAGCTGGAGTGTGTTCCATGATATCCAGGGGCTGATAAACCTGATGGGTGGCAAAAAGCAATTTGTTAACAAGCTCGATTCGGTATTTACCCTGCCGCCTGTTTTTGACGATAGCTACTACGGTGAAACTATCCACGAAATCCGCGAGATGCAGATTGTGAATATGGGGCAATATGCCCATGGTAACCAGCCTATACAGCACATGATTTACCTGTACAACTACGCCGGCGAACCATGGAAAACCCAGCTCCATGTACGCGATGTAATGAACAAGCTGTACAAAGCCACCCCCGATGGTTATTGCGGCGATGAAGATAACGGGCAAACTTCGGCCTGGTACGTATTCTCGGCAATGGGCTTCTACCCGGTAACGCCGGCCAGCGACCAATATGTGCTGGGTGCGCCTTTGTTTAAAAAGATCACTTTAAAGCTCGAGAACGGCAAAACGGTAACCATCAATGCCGCCAATAATAATTACGCCAACCGGTACATCAATACCATGAGCGTAAACGGCAAGCCTTATGATTTAAACTGGTTAAGCCACAAGGAGTTACAAAAAGGCGCAACCATCAACTTTAATATGGCCCCAACGCCTAATAAAACAAGAGGGGTAAAGGATAGCGATGTGCCTTACTCCTTATCAAACGAAGCCCCCTAACCCCCTGAAGGGGGAACGATGACGGGCTTAAGTCTTTTCTCATTATGTCATAGCGAGTATCCATCAGCTTCGGCTGGAAAAAACAGTAATGACATGGTTGCAAATGGGGTTATTCTGGGTACCATCAGATTTGCGCTTCCTTTTAAAAAGCGGTGGAAAAGTGCGATTCCCCTCTTGAGAGGGGCGGAGGGGTGTGTTATGCACGCGCAATGAAACGCGGAAAAACACACCCCTGCCAACGCACCTCCTACCGCGCCCCCTCTCGAGAGGGGAATAAAAAATACGCTTGATAATCAGCGTATTATAATTATGTCATTATAAGTATCCATCAGGATGATCCTGAAAAAAATGGGGATGACGTGCAACGAAATATAGTTAAACCAAAGTCCAAAACTACCGTCATTGCGAGGCACGAAGCAATCCCAAACTATGTGGGACTTAGCATGTCGGGGATTGCTTCGTGCCTCGCAATGACGGATATTTGATATTGACAATCAGTAACTTACAAACACGTCATCATAAGGCACGAAGATAACCGACCGCAGGGAGCTCATTAATACCTATGAAAATCAAAACACAACATTAATAATCCCGAACTATGTGGGACTTAGCATGTATGAGACTGCTGTCTAAAGTAAGCTTAATGCCATTCTTCCCGGTAAACAAACTTGGGCATTTGCCAGTTGTATTTGATGGATAGCAGGCGTAACGCCAGGCCAATGATACAAGCAATTATTATGGCAACCGCATCGCTGGCGCCCAAATATTCAATCCCTAAGTAAACAGCCCCGGTAACTATTGATGCACTTGCATAAATCTCCTTGCGGAATAGTAAAGGGACCTCGTTACAAAGCACGTCGCGCAGTACGCCGCCGGCGCAGCCCGTTATCATTCCGCTTAATAATACAATAGTAGCCGGCAGGTTTATTTGCTGCGCTATCTGGCAGCCTATAATGGTAAATACTACCAAACCCAGCGCATCAAGGTATAGGAATAGCGTTTTCATTTTGGTCATCAGGCGGGCTATAACGGCTGCCAATATCGCTGCGCCGGCGGTTATCACCAGGTATTCGGGATGTTCAACCCAACTCATAGGGTAGTGGTTAAACAGGATATTGCGCACTGTGCCGCCGCCTAATGCAGTTACCCAGGCAATAATACAAACGCCCACCCAATCCATATCCCGGCGCCCGGCAGATAGGGCTGCCGTCATGGCTTCGGCAATAATGGCGATGATATATAATATGTGTAGCATGGCAGGTAGGTGTTTAACAAATATAGCTAATTTGTTTTCTATCAAAAAGCTGAGATTCTTTCTCTCCAGGGCAAACGCATCCAAATAGCTAATGGAATGAGCGATATAAGCATCAAACAACACCCTGTTTTTATTGGCTGATCCTGGTTAAATGATCCGGTTACCGAAGGGACTTGTATTAGCCAGCAACAGGCAAAAGTATTAGAATGCGCCTAAATTGCGCTCAATTTAGTGTTAACCATGATAAAATATAAGATATTGATTATCAAATATTTATAAATATTTTTTCCGAAATGTGTTAAGTTATGTTAACCCAATCAGAGGCGTTTGCCCAGTCTTCCTACCCCTTCAGAGGTTCAGGGCCCATCCAGTTTTTTCCATCTACGAAGCGGGAAATCATCATGGCAGCCACGGTATCGCCGGTCGCATTTAGCAGGGTAGCCATGGGGTCAACCAACGTGCCAATGATCATAGCGGGCGGTAAGGCTTCGGGCGGAAAGCCGTAGGCCGATATAAACAACAATTCGCCTATATAACCGCCGTTGGGTATGCCGCCTTCAACCAGGCTTACCAGTACTGTTAAAGCCAGCGCTACCACAATGGTTTGTACGTTATTAAAGCTATTGCCGAAGAGTGCAAACACCACCGCCATTTTCACAATTGAGGATATGCTCGAGCCATCCTTGTGCAGGGTGCCGCCCAGCGGGATAGTCACATTGGCAATAACATCGCGGATGCCCATTTTTTTTGCGGCATCTAAATTTGCCGGGATGGTTGCAATACTGCTACAGGTGCCTACTGCCGTAGCCGATGGGATAATGTTATTTTTCCAGTACCTTTTTACCGCACCTACGCCGCCCGCTATGAAAGCATATAAGCTAAATATCACCACAAAATAAAACGCGCCCACGCCATAATACAAAGCCATCGAACGGGCGTAACCCCCAAATAGCTGCGGGCCGAAAACGCCCACCTGGTAAGCAAAATAAGCCCCTAACCCAATAGGCCCCAGTTTCATAATCAGGATAAAAATATTTTTAAATACCTCATTACCGCTATGCAAAAAGCGGGTAAAAGCAGCGCCTTTTTCGCCGGCATTAAGGGTGGCAAAGCCAATAAGTACCGAAAATATGATCATGGCCATCATGCTTTTGCGCGATAACAACTGGTAAAATTCGCTGGTGGTAAATAGGTTGGTGAGCTGGTCGCCCAAAGGTTTTTTGTCAATGGCTTCCGTAATGGGGTTGGCCACCAAATGCTGATGAATGGGGAAGATCCAGATAGCAATAATAGTTACTATGGCCGCTATCAGTACAGTACCCAAAAATACCAGCGAGGTTACTCCTAATAACTTCCCCAGCTTATTTGTGGCATCCAACCCGGCAATGGCCGATGCGATGGCAAAGAAAACCAGGGGTACCACGGCGGTGAATAACAGGTTCAGGAAAATATCGCCTATGGGTTTAATAATACTTACCTTATCGCCTAAAAAAATGCCGGCAATACTGCCAACTATAATACCCGCCATCAGCAATATAATGCCCTTGTAGTTTTTGAACCAATCATTCATGTAGCTAATATAGTTTTTTACACGTATAATTTGGCATGTGGCATACCTGCGTCAGGTTAATCGCGTTGGAACTTTTAAAACGTAAGCGCTATTTAAAAAGGTAGCCTCTACGAGGCAAAAAAAGATTTGTAAATATTGCTACAAACAGGTAGCCTCTACGAGGCAAAGATTGTTAGCTAAAATGGGTCTTGTACTGAAATGAGTTTACATAAAAGGAAACGTTATCGTCCTAAGAACCTGTCTAAATTTGATTTAGATTACTTATGTATCATGTAAAAATCATTGCCGTTGACTTTAGTCAACGGAATAATGACTAAAAGGCGAATGGCTTTAGCCAAATTCCACTGAATATTTTGGCTAAAGCCAGCAACGGTACCTTCTGTTACCGTTGACTAAAGTCAACGGCAATAAACAAATCTCGTTTTTATACAGCTTTTAAAGAAAGTTTACAGTTTTAATAACCCTGCCTGTATTTACCGGTAGTAGTGTGCCTCGTAGAGGCTACCCGTTTGTAGCAACCAAAACAAAAAAATATTTTGCCTCGTAGAGGCTACCCATCATCCGATAGACAAACTTTTAAAGGCGATTCCCCCGGCACCCGCGTAACTTATTTTGTGGTGGCGCATCAGATTCATGTACGATAACACATTTTATTATATTAGCAGCGAATTTATAACCAATGCAGATTGATAAGGCCGGGGAATTTATCCTGGATAAAATAAAACGCGAACTCCCGGTACATTTTTACTACCACAATGCAACCCATGCGCAGGATGTATGCAACGCTGCTAAACAGTTAGCGTTGGGTGAAGGTATCGATTTAGCAGACACTACTTTGCTGCTTACAGCCGCCCTGTTTCATGATTCGGGTTTTTTGTGCGGGGTAGATGATCATGAAAGCAACTCCTGTAAAATAGCCCGCGAGCATCTGCCGGCCTTTAATTATACCGATGCCCAGATAGCCGTTGTTTGCGATATCATTATGGCTACCAAAATACCCCAGAAACCGCATAACAAGCTTGGCGAAATTATTTGTGATGCCGATTTGGATTATTTAGGTCGGAATGATTTTTTTATCCTTAGTAAAAGGTTATTTTCGGAACTTGAAATAACCTATAAACTGAAAACAGAACAGGAGTGGGATAAGCAGCAGGTAAGCTTTCTGAAAAGCCACCGCTATTTTACCAAAACAGCTATCGGTTTAAGAGAAGCTGAAAAAGAAAAGCACCTGTGTACAATAACTGAAAGATTAATATAAAGTACTATACATGACTAAACCGGAACATAGTTTATCTGAAATAATTAAGGATGTAGTAACCGTAATTATCGGGATTTTATTTTGCGGATTTGCCCTGAAAGGTTTTTTGGTGCCTAACCAATTTTTTGATGGAGGCGTAACAGGTATATCCCTGCTGATTCATGAGCTTTATCACATCAATATCGCTTTTGTGATTATAGCTGCCAATATTCCGTTCATCATTATGGGAATGTTCCAGGTGAACAGGTCTTTTGCGCTCAAAACTTTTGCCTGCGTAATAGGGCTTGGGGTTTGCTTGTTGTATGTACCTTATCCGGTTATTACATCCGATAAGCTATTGGTATCCATATTCGGCGGTGTGTTTATGGGCCTGGGTGTTGGCCTTTCTATTCGTGGCGGCTGTGCGTTAGATGGGATTGAGATATTGGCGCTTTACACCTTAAAGCGCAGTAGTTTTACTATTAGCGAGATTATTTTAGGCATCAACATTATTATATTTTTAATAGCTGCGTTTGAACTTGGCCTGCCAACCGCATTATACTCCATTTTAACCTACTACACCGCATCGCGCACCATTAGCTTTGTAATTGACGGGCTGGAAGAATACACGGCGGTAAACATCATATCCGGCCAAAGCGAGATCATCAAACAAAAACTGGTTATGGAACTGGGCCGGGGCATCACCATATATAAAGGCGAGCGCGGCTTTTTAAAAGAAAGCTTTGATGTTCACCAACCTGTAGATATCATTTTTACCGTAATAACCCGCTTCGAAGTACGCCGCCTCAAAAACCTGGTGCATAGCATTGACCCCAAAGCATTCGTATTTACCAACAGCATCAAAGAAGCTGCAGGTGGGGTGTTGAAAAAAAGGGTACGGGAGCATTGAGATTTTAGTATCAAGTAGTAAGTAGTAAGATTTTTTGACCCGGTTTTTTGCAGCTGTCTTGATACTTACTACTTGATACTTACTACTCAAGAAACTACTTCATAAATCTCCACCGGCTTCGCTTTGTTCTTCAACGTCACTTCTCCAATTTTTTTGAGCTCGAAGGATTCTTTGGCTTTTTGGTAAACTTCTTCGGTAACCACAATCTGGTTGGCCTTTGCTACACCCTGCAGGCGCTGGGCCAGGTTTACGGCATCGCCAATTACGGTATAATCCAGGCGTTTCAGGGAGGCAGAACCAATGTTGCCTGATATCATTTCGCCCGAGTTGATGCCGATGGATACATCGGGTTTAAAAGTTTTATCGCCGTAAACTATAGTCTCGGTGCTGTGCATTTTTTCGCGCACGGCGAGGGCTGCATCTATGGCGCGGTCAAGGTGGTACTCTCCGCGGAAAACCGCCATAACGGCATCGCCCATAAATTTATCTATGTGGCCGGTTTGGGCAATAATTTCCTGCACCATCATATCAAAAAGCTTGTTTATTAAACTTACCACAGCATTGGCCGGTACGTGTTCGGATATGGCCGTAAAGCCGCAGATATCGATAAATAAAACAGTGGCATCAACAGTTTCGTTGCTCAGTAGGCTTGTTTCAAACTCCTTGTGGGTCATAAAGTTAAGCACATTTTCATCAACATACATTTTAAGAATGTTATTCTCCTTAATGGCTTGCATGGTTTTTTTCAACTCCAGCACGTGCATTAATGTCTTTTCGATGGTAATATCCAGGTCGTCGAAATTTACCGGCTTAACAACAAAGTCAAAAGCACCACGGTTCATGGCGGTACGAATATTGTCCATATCGCTGTAAGCCGATACCATTACAGCTTTTATAATAGGGTTGGCTTCGGGCAGTTTGGTAAGCAGCGTGAGGCCGTCCATTTCGGGCATATTGATATCACTCAAAATCATATCAATCTCCGGGTCTTCGGCAAGTTTGGTTAGTGCTTCAAAACCGTTGTGGGCGAATACAAAATCATATACTTTTTCACGGATCTTTTTCCTGAATTTTTGTTTTATTAACAACTCCAGGTCCAATTCGTCGTCAACCACCAGTATTTTGGCCATTATTGTTCTATGTGTTTTAGTTTTTCTTTTAAATTATTAAAATCAAGGGGCTTGGTTAAGAAGTCATTAGCGCCCAACTCCATCGATTTTTGGTAGTTTTCATCATCGCCATAAGCGGTTATCATCATGACCACCGGTGGCGGTTTTTCGTAGGTATGCCTTATTTTGTCAAGCAATTCTAACCCCGTCATGCCGGGCATATTAATGTCGGATAATATCAGGATCACTTCAGAGTGGTTAACCGCCAAAAACGACATGGCTTCCTCGCCCGATTGCGCGAAGTTGAACTCGATTTCTCCATTTTTTATCTCTTTGCGAAATCGTTGCAAAAACAATGGTTGTACATCGGCCTCGTCATCAACAACAAGTATTTTCATAGTTTTATTCTCGTTTCAAATTTAGGTTTTGTATTGATTTAACAGGCAGCTAAAACGCCATTATTGCGGCTGTTTTGCCATTAATTGGCTTTTACATCCGGAATAGTGATAATAAACCGGGCAAACTCACCCTCGGCTGTTTCCACTTTTAGTTCGCCGCCATGGCCTTTGGTAATTATATCGTAACTCATAGACAGGCCTAAACCAGTTCCCTGGCCGGTTGGTTTGGTGGTAAAAAATGGCTGGTATATTTTGTCCAATACCTTTTGAGGGATGCCTGTTCCGTTATCGCTTACGGTAATTTCAATAGCGTTTGGTAATTTTTTGGTAACCACCGTTACGGTTGGCTCATAGCCGGCGATGTTTTGCTTTTTCTTTTCGGCAACCGAGTAAAAGGAGTTGTTAAACAGGTTTAGTAATACCCGCCCTAAATCCTGCGGAATGGCTTCAATTTTACCAATATTTTCATCGAAACTGGTTTTCATGCCGGCGTTAAACATTTTGTCTTTGGCCCGTAAACCATGGTAGCTTAAGCGCAGGTATTCATCGGCAAGCGCATTAATATCGGTTGGCTCTTTTTTACCCGTGGTAGTACGCGAATGCTGCAGCATTCCTTTTACTATGGCATCGGCGCGTTTGCCATGCTGGTTTATTTTGGTTAGGTTTTGGGTAATATCGTTTATAATATCATCCGCTTCCTGTTTGATATCGTCGGGCAGCTTGCTTAATACCTCATCTTTAAGTTCATCCAGCAATTCGATACTCACTTCGCTAAAGTTGTTCACAAAATTAAGCGGGTTTTGAATTTCATGGGCTATCCCTGCGGTAAGTTCACCCAGCGATGCCATTTTTTCCTGTTGCACCAATTGTGCCTGGGTGCTTCTCAGTTCGGATAGAGCGAGTTGAAGTTCTTCCTTCTGGCTGGTTAATTCGGCGGTACGTTGCTTTACTTCGCTTTCCAGGTTAACTTTCATGGCGGCCATCATGCGGTTTTGTTCTTCTTCATTTCGGCGTTTTATCCGTTCTGTTTCAAGCGCTTTAGCTTGCTTCCGGTTTATCCACCACATGGCAAAAAGCCAGAGCACGGTAAAGCCTACCGAGTTTTCAAAAAGGTCGTTATGATCATCGTAAAAGCCAGACGCAACAAGGCGTACCAGGTCGCTAAAAATTACGGCCACCGCAAATGGCAGCACCCAATTGATAATTGATCGATTTGCCTTAAACTCTTCTTTTGTAAAGGGTAACGATATAAGCCATGCTAAAAGAAGATGCCCAAACCACCTGATCAGCCCTTCTTTTTCAAGAAAAATGCTCCCCATCATTACGGCCACAGCGCCGTATAATACATACAAAAGATATTTATCCCATTCGCTGACGATGCCCCGGTCTTTTAAACTTTTGCGCAGCTGGGTTGTAAGAAATATGGTTACAGCAGGTTCTATTCCTATCATAGAGAATCAAATTTTCAATTTGCGCCGGATGTTTAGGCAAACAGTTTTAAAACTAATATTTTATTTGCATTAATCAGCATTTAATAGCGAATTCAGCCGTATAGCTACATTACCAGGCTGTTTTTTTTATATGATCCGGGTGTTTGCCCGGTAATATTCCTGAATACGCGTGAAAAATAGGCAAGGCTCTCAAAACCTGTTTCGGCGGCTATTTCATAAAAAGGCATATTGGTTGTGGTAAGCAACAATTGCGCGCGTTCAATGCGTTTTGATTGGATGTAGGTTAAGGGCCGCTCGCCGGTATTCTCAAAAAACAGGCGCGAAAAATAATCTGCATTATGGTTGGCGCGTTTGGCCAGCTGGGTAACTGTGATGTTCTGGTGCAGGTTGGTTTGTATATAATTGATAGCATCAGATATTTTGGAGTGGATGATGCTTTTATCTTCCATCAAGAAAACATCCGGTTTTAAAAACATCGATACCAATTGCAAAAGTAAGCCGTAAGTTTCCATATAAGCCGAGGCATGCGTCAACTGGTTCAATTCCTCGAAGTTTTTTTGAACCGGTCGCTTCTCGTAAACTTTGGGATTGTAGGATATATACAAACTTCTGTTAGGGTTTAATTGCAGTATGCGTTTAAAACATGCCAGGGCATTATCGGCGGCTTTTAACTTAAATATTTTACGGTTTGATGAAAACAGCGAGGCCCCGTCAACAGATTCCTCGGCAAAGCAGATGTAGTACTGGCTTAAATAGTTGTCGCAATAATAATTGCAGGTGGTAAAACTCGGCACCAGGTATATATAGTCTGGCTCCAGTTTAATGCTGCTATCGGCATTATATAGCACGCCTTCGCCGCCGTCGATATAATACAGCCGGTAAAATGTACTGGTAACGTTTTTGTAGTTCCAGTTTTTGTTTAGTTCTACATGGTCAATGTTCAGTAAATTGAATGTCGATCTTAAAACGCTTTTGTTCATACCTATAAGGGAATGCAATTTAATAAATTAATCGTCAGATTAACCCGTAAACGTCGGATTTGTGCAAATTGATGTGGCCTTTGTGAAATTTTTAATCCCTGGCTCCGCGTAGATTTATCCAGATTATCAAACCTGATAAATTGTATGATGCTGAGGTCTTTTTTAGTAACGCTGAGTGCCGTAATGGTAACAGGCAGCGGGTTGTTTTTTTATTCATCGGCTGTCGACTTGCCCGCTGATGTACAAAAAGCATACGATGCCTTGCCGCCAACGGTTGATTATAACATTGATGTAAAGCCCATACTATCCAATAAGTGCTTTGCCTGCCATGGACCCGATAAAAACAAGCAAAAGGCGGGTTTAAGGTTGGATATAGCTGCAAACGCCTACGCCGAAGTACCCGACGATATAGGCGTTGTTGCCATTAAACCCGGCGACTTGCAACATAGCGAGGTGGTAAAACGCATTTTATCAACCGATTCAACCTACCTGATGCCCGCGCCCGAATCGCACCATACCTTGTCGGCTTATGAAAAGGCTGTAATTATAAAATGGATAAAAACCGGGGCCATATACAAACCCCATTGGGCCTTTGTAAAACCGGTAAAGGCAGCCGTTCCCGTGGTTGACGGCGTTGTGAATAACCCAATTGATAACTTTGTACTGGCCAGGCTTAAACGGCAAAACCTGCTGCCATCTAAAGAAGCTGATAAAGAATTGTTGTTGCGCAGACTCTCGCTCGACCTTACCGGCCTGCCGCCAACGCTGAAAGAGATTGATGATTATTTAAAAGACGCATCGCCCAACGCTTACGAAAAACAGGTAGATCGCCTGTTGGCTTCGCCGTATTATGGCGAAAAAATGGCGGTGGACTGGCTGGATGCCGCCCGTTTTGCAGATTCGCATGGGTACACGGTAGATAGGATAAGGGATATGTCGCCCTATCGCGATTGGGTGATCAAGGCTTTTAACAGCAACTTTAGCTACGATAAATTTATCCAGTGGCAATTGGCCGGCGATTTAATGCCACACCCTACAAAAGATATGATCATTGCTACCGCCTTTAACCGCAATCACCAACAAAATATGGAGGGTGGCGTTGTAGAAGAGGAGTACCAAACCGAATATGTGATTGATCGCACAAACACTTTTGGCAGCGCGGTATTAGGGATGACTGTAGGCTGCGCCAAATGCCATGACCATAAATTCGACCCGATATCGCAAAAGAATTACTACCAGCTGTTCAGCTTTTTTAACAACGTAAAAGAGGCGGGGCAAATATCCTGGGATGATGCCTTGCCAACACCGACATTAATGCTGCCAACAGCGCAAAAGGAAAAAATACTTACTTTTATTAATGACAACATCGCGCAGCAAAAAAACACCATTGCCCAAACAGAAAGTAAGGCTATAGTTGATTTTGATAAATGGCTTGCCAATGGCGAGTATAAAAAACTGGCCACTGAAAAAATCCCGGCTAATGGCTTACAGGCCAGTTTTAATTTTGATAAGGGCGACCTGGCAAGCAGCGTAAACCCTAAAGATATGGGCACCATGAAACGCGAAGGCGGCCAGGCCGGCGATGCACCTTTATTTGAGGCTAAGGGCGATGGCAAGGCATTGGCTTTAAATGGCGATACCTGGCTGGATTTGAATAAGATTGGCGTCTTCCGCAAATCGCAGCCCTTTAGCATCGGTATTTGGGTCAACATTCCTAAACAGTTGAGCGAAGGTGTAATTTTCCATAAAGGCAATTCCGAACGGCTGTACAATTTCAGGGGCTATCATTTATACCTCAAAAACAATAAGCTGGAGCTGAACATGGCCCACACCGGGCCTTCAAATGCTATCACCCTGGTTACCGTTGATGATGTGCCCCGCGATAGGTGGGTGCAGCTCACTGCCACGTATGATGGATCGGCAAGTGCCGCCGGCTTTAAATTGTACCTGGATGGCAGCGAAATGAAAATGGAAACAACCATGGATCAGCTTACCAAGGATATTTTATTTACAGGCGGCAGCCAGCCCGGTCTACAGATAGGCGCCTGGGAACGCGGGCGTGGTTTTAAAGATGGAAAGGTAGATGACATTGTGGTATACAACCGGACCCTTACCGCTTTCGAGATGAAAATACTGGCGCAAAAGGATAGCTGGCAGCAGGTGGCTGCAAAAAGCAAGGATGCCCTGGGTGCCGATGATATTGCTAAGCTAAAAGCCTACTATCTTACCGCCGTTGACCCGCTGATGCTGGCCGAAACAAAAAAGTTAACCGCTTTGCGCACCACTTTATCAGATTCGACCGAAAACGTGGCCGAGTTGATGGTGATGCAGGAAATGGCTAAGCCTAAAAACTCGTACCTGCTTAACCGTGGCAACTACGATATGCCCAGCGAACAGGTTTTTCCCAACACGCCCGAAGCGATACTGCCATTCGCTGCCGGTTTGCCTAAAAACAGGTATGGCCTGGCACAATGGGCTACCAATGCCGATAATCCGTTGGTAGCAAGGGTAGCGGTAAACCGTTTGTGGCAGAACTTTTTTGGAACCGGCCTGGTGAAAACCAGCGAGGACTTTGGCAACCAGGGCGAAATTCCAAGCCACCCCGAACTGCTTGACTGGCTGGCCACAACCTTTGTTGAGCAGGGCTGGGATATGAAGGCATTGAATAAATTGATCGTGATGTCGGCTACGTACCGCCAGGATTCGCGGCCGACTAAAGAGGCTGCTGAAAAAGATCCTGAAAATCGTTACCTGTCGCACGGCCCGGCGTACCGGATGCCTGCCGAGATGATTCGCGACAATGCCTTATTTGCCAGCGGGTTGTTAAATACCCAAATAGGCGGCAAAAGTATAAAACCATACCAGCCTGCCGGTTTATGGGAAATTAATAATACCACTTACACACCGGATACCGGGAAGGCGGTGTACAGGCGCAGCTTGTACGTTATTGTAAAGCGATCTGTCCCCAACCCAACGCTTGCTACGTTTGACGCGCCATCGCGCAGCTATTGTATTATCCGCAGGCAAAAAACCAATACACCGTTGCAGGCTTTGGTAACCCTGAACGACCCTACGTTTGTGGAGGCCGCCAAAGTTTTGGGCGAGCAAATGACCCGAAACGCTGACGGTAAAGCAGCTATAACCACCGCCTACCGCAAACTAACCAGCCGAAACCCGACGCCAGATGAAGTAAGCCTGTTAATGGCCTTGCAACAGGTAGAGCTCAAGAAGTTTAAAACACACCCCGAGAAACAAAAGGGCTGGGTTACTGCCGGCCAGTACCGGGTAGATAAAAAGCTGGACGGTGCTTTAATAGCTGCCAATACCGTAGTGGCCAGCGCCATTTTAAATTCAGATGCATCATTAACCAAAAGATAAACACAATGTCAGATTTTCACCATGATGAGGAATTCAGGCTGCATACGCCGGAGTTTAATGAGCTTCACCGGAAGATGGACAGGCGCAATTTTTTAACCAAAACTTCACTGGGGTTGGGCGCGCTGGCCGTTGGATCGTTATTTGGCAACAGTGTTTTTGGCAGCCCGCTAAAACGCCCTGGCAGCCTGGAGGATGATATTTTGAGCGCCCTGCCGCAGATAGCCCCCAAAGCCAAAAGGGTAGTATACCTGTTCCAGGCGGGCGGGCCATCGCAATTTGAAACTTTTGATTACAAGCCCAAACTGGCTACCATGCTTGGCCAAAACCTGCCCGATTCTGTAAGGCAGGGACAAAGACTTACCGGGATGAGCGCGAACCAGAGCGTGCTGCCACTGGCCCCATCATTTTGTAAATTTAACCGGCACGGCCAAAGCCAAACCTGGATGAGCGAATTGATGCCTTTTACCGCCCAGGTGGTAGATGAGCTGTGTATTGTGAAATCGCTGTATTCTGAAGCCATAAACCATGATCCGGCTATAACTTTCCTGCAAACGGGTAACCAGCTGCCAGGGAGGCCCTCAATAGGCTCCTGGATTAGCTATGGTTTGGGGTCAGATAATCAAAACCTGCCTACTTTTATTGTACTGGTCTCAAAAAACGCACCTAAAGATCAGCCTTTGTACGCCCGGCTATGGGGTAACGGTTTCCTGCCATCCAAGTTCCAGGGGGTGCAGTTTGGTTCAGGTAAAGACCCTGTTTTGTTCCTGAATAACCCGGAAGGGTATGATGGTGCTGATAGAAAGGAAATGCTGGAATACCTGTCAAAATTGAACAACCTGCAAAACGCCGCCTATGCCGATCCGGAAGTTGATGCCCGCATAGCCCAGTATGAAATGGCTGCCCGCATGCAAACATCGGTACCCGAGGTAATGAGCACCGCCAACGAACCCAAAGAAATTTTTGACATGTACGGTCCCGATAGTAAAGATCCCGGTACCTATGCTGCCAATTGCCTGCTGGCGCGAAAACTGCTGGAAAAAGATGTGAAGTTTGTGCAGCTATATCACCAGGGCTGGGATCAGCATAGTAACCTGCCATCGGGCATAGCTGGTCAATGTAAGGCTACCGACCAGGCTACCGCTGCGCTGATCAAAGACCTGAAACA
The DNA here is from genome assembly GCF_051903035.1 of Mucilaginibacter sediminis. Classification (NCBI taxonomy): domain Bacteria; kingdom Pseudomonadati; phylum Bacteroidota; class Sphingobacteriia; order Sphingobacteriales; family Sphingobacteriaceae; genus Mucilaginibacter; species Mucilaginibacter sediminis. The sequence continues at coordinate 2,302,925 of NZ_CP170602.1, read as the reverse complement.
ACGCGGTATGCTGGATGATACCCTGGTAATATGGGGCGGCGAATTTGGCCGCACTGCATACTCGCAGGGCAAGCTAACTGCCGACAATTACGGTCGCGATCATCACCCGCGCTGCTTTACCATGTGGATGGCCGGTGCAGGTGTAAAACACGGCATCAGCTATGGCGAAACGGATGATTTTAGCTACAATATTGTAAAAGATCCGGTGCACGTACACGATTTCCAGGCAACGCTGCTGCACCTGATGGGCATCAACCACGAATTGCTAACCTACCAGTTCCAGGGGCGCCGTTTCAGGCTTACCGATGTGGAGGGGAAGGTGGTGAGGGATATTTTGAGTTAGTATCATTTTTAGTAGTAAGTAGTAAGTATCAAGTAGTAAGATTTTAGAAGGGTGAAGCCGCTGCCGCGAGCTTCCAGCTCGTGGTTAATCATGTTTGCAGCTTTCAGCTGCATTTGGTTGATTGTTTTTCTATCAGCTACAAGATCAGCATATCGAGATTAACAATAAAGCGATAGAAGCTTGCGTCCTAAATTCATCTGAAAGCTGAAACTATATAGCCCACAGGAGCTGGTAATTGGCAGGTATATTTTATTTGTACATACAAATAAGAAATCAGATATTAGAACTTGTTTTAACCAATCGAATAGTGATGTAAAAGTCAGCCACATTAAGAAGCTGTTTTGCTACTAACTACTTGATACTATTTTATTAACCAATTAAACACCAATTGAAAAGCCGGCCGCGTTCCGCAGCTGTCTTGATACTTGATACTTACTACTTGATACTATTACATTATGGAAAGAAGGAATTTTATAAAAAACTCGGCCATCGCGTCGGCACTGGTGGCTGCTGCACCGGTAAATAGTTTTGCTATTTTGCACAAGGACTTAAAGCCAGATGACCAGATCATAGGGCAGGGTGGATACACCTACAAAGCCGACAAAGGCTGGGCAAAAATCAGTGTAAACAGCCATCCGCTGGCCAATTGCCACGAAATGGTGCAGGACAGTAAGGGGCGTTTGATCATGCTGGGCGATCATACCCAAAACAACATTCTCATTTTTGATAAATCGGGCAAGCTGCTTGATTATTGGGGCACCGCATTACCGGGCGGCCATGGGCTAACCATCAGCAAAGAAGGGGGCGAGGATTTTTTACTGTTGACTGACTGCGGCTGGGCAGTTGATAAAACGGGCAACTCGTACGGGCAATCGGGGCAGGTGCTTAAAACCACTGTTGATGGTAAGCTGATATTTGCCATTGGCCACCCACGTACCATTGGTGTTTATAAAGATAATGAACCCTTTAAACCAACCGAGACGGCGGTAGCGCCCAACGGCGATATTTATGTGGCCGATGGTTACGGATCGGATTATATTATTCATTACGATAGCAAGGGGCAGTATATCCGTCATTTCGGCGGGCATAATAATGCCAATAAGGATCATAACCTGGTGAACGCGCATGGCATCACGGTAGATACGCGCGACAAAAATAATCCTACGCTCATTTGTACCTCGCGCGAAGAAAACTGCTTTAAAGTATTTACCATGGATGGTAAATTCATTAAGCGTATCGATATGCCGGGCATGTATGTTTGCCGGGCGGTAATTGACGATCAGAATATTTACGCCGGTGTTTGCTGGAGCAAGGATGCCAGCGGTAACCGGTTTGATTATTCGGGCTTTGTAACCATTTTGGATAAAGACAATAAAGTGGTATCAAACCCGGGCGGTGCCGCGCCTGTGTATAAAAACGGTGTTTTACAGCCTACTTTACAAGCGTCGAGCCGCATTTTTCAGCACGGTCATGACGTTTGTGTTGATGAAGATAAAAATGTTTATGTATGCCAATGGAATGCTTATCATACGGCTCCGGTGAAATTAACAAGGGTGTAAGTTAATCAGGTATATAGTCAATATCGTTGAATAATATGCCAATATGAATTCAATTTTAATTACCTGTTTTTAACAATCTTAGCTACCTTCAAACACCTTACTAAATTAATTTAGCTAACTATGATTAACAGTATTACCAAAACAAAATTAATCCAGTTTTTAATAACCGCGCTCATTTTAAGCGTAACCAATGTAAACGCCCAAAGCGTTTCAAAAAAACAGTTGCCGCTTTCAGAATTACAGCAAAAATTTGTCGACCTGCGTTTCGGCATGTTCATTCACTTTAATATACCAACTTACGAGAACGCCGACTGGCCTGATCCTGAAACACCCGCATTGGAGTTTAACCCTAAAAAACTGGATTGTGTGCAATGGGCAAAGGCAGCAAAATCGGCCAATATGAGCTATGGTTGTTTAACTACCAAGCACCATAGTGGTTTTTGCATCTGGGATACCAAAAGCACCGATTACAATGTGATGAACAGCCCTTTGAAACGCGATGTAGTTAAAGAGTATGTTAAAGCTTTTCGGGATGAAGGTTTAAAGGTGATGTTGTACTACTCTATTTTAGATACGCACCACAAACTGCGCCCTAATATGATCCAGCCAAGGCATATCGAGATGATCAAAAAGCAGATAACCGAGTTGCTTACCAACTACGGCCCGATAGAAGCTTTGATCATTGACGGCTGGGATGCACCATGGTCAAGGATCTCTTATGACGACGTTCCGTTCCAGGAAATCTATCAGCTGGTAAAATCATTACAACCAAACTGCCTGATGATGGATTTGAACGGCGCCAAATACCCGGGAGATGGTTTGTATTACACCGATATTAAAACCTATGAAATGGGTGCCGGCCAGCGTTTATCAAAAGAAACCAATAAAATGCCGGCCTTGGCTTGCCTGCCAATACAGGCTAACTGGTTTTGGAAAACAGACTTCCCAACAACACCAATCCGCGATGTAAATAAATTTGTTAATGAAACCCTGATCCCGCTTAATAATGCCAGCTGTAACTTTATCCTGAACGTCGCGCCAAACACCGATGGTTTGATGGACGATAACGCGCTTGCCGGTTTAAAACAAATAGGGCAGCTATGGAAAAATGAAGGCCCGGTAGGCAAATTAGGCGAAACAGGCCCGCCGATAGTATCGCACAACCTGGCTAAACACGCGCCGGCCAACTCAAGCTGGAGCGATGACTCCGAGATTATGGATTTTGCCAACGATGATGATTTTAGCACCGTGTGGCAGTCGAACCCAAGGGTAAAAAATCCATGGTACGAGGTTACTTTAAAACCAGGCCAGCCTTTTAACACGGTGGTGATATTTGAACGCAAACCCAACATTAAAAAATACAAGCTGGAATACCTTGATGGTGCCACCTGGAAAACAATATTTGAAGGCGAGAACCTAAGCCGCGTTAAAGTAAACCGCTTTGCCCAGGTAAAAGGCGACAAAGTACGCATGTCTATCGAAACCTATGATAATGCGCCAAGTATAGCGGAATTCCAGGTTTATAATGAACCGAAATTGTAGATGTGCAGATTTTAGATTATAGATGTGCAGATGATGTTTGAAGGATTAGTTTGCAAATTTCAGATTTACAGATGATTATAAAACGATTGCCTCATGCCAAATACATGAGGCAATTTTTGCTTTTTGAACATCTACACATCTGTAATCTGAAATCTGCACATTTTTCACTTCATTTGTAAATGCACTTCATCTATCCGGCTTTTTTATTTGCATTACTTACGTTAGCTATCCCGGTAATTATCCACCTGTTCAACTTTCGGAAGTTTCAGAAGGTTAATTTTAGCAATGTTCAGTTTTTAAAAGAGATACAGGAGCAACAATCGTCCCGCCGTAATTTAAAGGAGCGTTTGATTTTGGCTTCACGGTTATTGGCTTTGTTTTTTTTGGTGCTGGCTTTTGCAAGGCCTTTTATCCCCGGTCAAAATTCTGCGGGTGCGGGCAGGCAAAATGTAGTGAGTGTTTTTGTTGATAATTCATACTCCATGCAAACCCTTAACCGCGAGGGTTCATTATTGGACGATGCCAGGCAAAAAGCTAAAGAGATAGCGTCGGCATACAATATAAATGATCGTTTTCAATTGCTTACGCAGGATTTTGAGGGCAAGCATCAGCGCCTGCTCAGCCGCGATGAGTTTAATGACGCGGTAGACCAGGTAAAGATTAGCCCACAAAGCCGAAAATTGCAGGAAATTATTGGCAGGCAGCAAAGTTTACTGTTAGCCCGGCCCGGCACTACAAAAGCTGGCTATATTATATCTGATCTACAAAAAAACATGGCTGATAAGCCGCTGAAAGCCGATAGTAGTATCGCTTACAGTCTCATCCAGCTTAAAGCCGGTAACCTGTCAAACGTAACTGTTGATTCTGTTTGGCTGCTCAGCGCCATCCATCGGCCCGGCGAAAGTGAGAAGCTGGTGGTGCGCCTGCACAATTACGCCGGAGAAAAGGCAGAGAAGATCCCTTTAAAAGTATTAATTAATGGCGAGCAAAAGGCACTGGGCAGCTATACCGTTGCTGCACGCGCTGTACAAAACGATACCTTGTCGTTTATGGGCCTGCAGGCAGGCTGGCAGCAGGGCGAAGTGCAATTACAGGATAACCCCATTACCTTTGATAATAAATTCTATTTCAGCTTTAACGTGGCACAACAGATGCCTGTTTTGCTGATTGATGCAGGCATAGCCAACCCATACCTGAAAGCCGTTTTTGCAGCCGATGTTTTTTTTAAAACCAGGAACGTGCCTGAGGGTAATGTTGATTATGGGGCTTTAAGCACTTATCCTTTAATTGTGCTAAGCGATATTAAAGCGATATCTACCGGATTGGCGCAGCAGCTGAAAACTTATGTTTCCAAAGGTGGTACGCTGGCGATTTTCCCCTCGGCCAATGCCGATCTGGCTAATTACCGGCTGTTCCTGCAGGGCATGAATGCCGCTTACCCCGAAAAGTTAATAACCGAAGCAAACAAGGTATCCGGCCTTAACCGCCAAAGCCCGGTATTCAAAAATGTATTTGAAAGTTTTCCTCAAAACCCCGATTTGCCGGTGGTAAAAAAATATTATCAGTTAAGTGCTGCCCATGGCGTTGCCGATAACCTGATGACGCTTACCGGCGGCCAAACTTTTTGGGCCGGCTATAACAGCGGCAAAGGCAAAGTTTACATAGCTGCTGTTCCCTTAGATGAAGAATTTAGCAATTTGCCCCGGCATGCGTTGTTTGTGCCGGTATTGTTCAGGATAGCTTTATTAAGCGGCCATGACCTGCCGCTTTTTTACACTTTAGGGCAGGATGAGGCTTTAGAGATTCCGCCGGTGCAAATCGCCGAAAAACAATTGCTTAAATTGAGCAAGGGGGAACAAAGTATTATACCAGATGTAAGGCAGCAGGAGGGTAGCACGTTGTTGTATGTATCCGATCAATTACATGAACCCGGCATTTATACTTTAAAAAAACAAGACAGCACCCTGGCGGCGCTGGCTTTTAACGATAACAGGAGCGAATCGGATATGAGTTACCTCGACGCCGCGGCTTTAAAAGAAATTATGCCAAAGTCAAGCGCCTTAATTACAGGAGGTAACGCCTCATTAAAAGGTATTGTTGCCGAAACAAATTTAGGTACACAATTATGGAAACTTTGTATAATTTTGGCATTGATTTTTCTGGCTGCCGAAATTGTGCTCATCAGGTATTTTAAACCGGGTGTCGCGGTAGTAAAACACCCGGTTTAATCAACAAAAAATCCTTAAAGCGGTGCTAATGAATTTGCTTATCAAATCTGCCACTATCCTTGATCCCGGATCGCCCTTTCATCAACAAATTGCCGATATTTTAATTGAAAACGGAGTTATCACCCGTATTGCTGACGATATTGAAGCTGATGCTAAGTTAATTGAAGCAGAAGGCAAATACGTTTCGCCTGGCTTTTTCGATTTAAACTGCAACATAGGCGAATTGGGGTTAGAAACAAAGGAAGATATAGCATCGGGTACGCAAGCCGCCGCCGCCGGAGGTTTTACCGGCGTGGCTATGATGCCTAATACCGCAAACCCGGTGCACTCCAAAGCCGAGGTTGAATACCTCATTAACCGTTCAAAAGGTAATTTGGTAGATGTTTACCCTTTAGGTACCATATCGCACAAGCGGGAGGGGAAAGACCTTGCCGAGATGTATGATATGTTCCTGAGCGGTGCCAAAGCTTTTACTGATGGTAACCGCCCCGTGCAGGATGCCGGTTTAATGGAACGTGCTTTACTGTATGCGCAAGGTTTTGATGCGATGGTATTCTCGTATCCCGAAGATACCGCTATTGCAGGCAAGGCCAAGGTGAATGAAGGCGAAATCAGTACCCTCTTGGGCATGAAGGGAATCCCCTCATTGGCCGAAGAACTGATGATAGCCCGCGACCTTTACCTGGCCGAGTATACCGTGTCCAAAATACATTTCAGTACCATATCAACTGCCCGTTCTGTAGAGCTTATCAGGGAAGCCAAACGAAAGGGGCTGGAGGTTACCTGTGATGTCGCCGCACACCATTTGATACTTACTGATGAAGCATTATTGGGCTTTGATAGCCAATACAAGGTAAAGCCACCCTTACGTACCAGGGATGACGTAAAAGCGCTTATAAAAGGCTTAAAAGACGGCACAATTGATGCCATTGTATCGCAGCATACACCGCACGAAATCGAATTTAAAGATGTGGAATTTGAAGTGGCAGCTTATGGTATGGTAGGTTTTCAAACTGTATTACCGCTTGCGCTTAAGGCCGGCTTGCCGGTTGAATTGCTGGTAGAAAAACTGGCTATCAATCCACGTGAAATACTTGGGGTAGCTGTGCCTGTAATTGCCGAAGACGAAAAAGCCAACCTGGTGCTTTTTGATATTGATACGGAGTGGGAGTATAATAGCAAGAGCAATATGTCAAAATCAATAAACTCGCCCTTTATTGGCGATACTTTAAAAGGAAAAGTGCTGTTAACATTTAACAACAAACAAATATCTAAATAGAAAAACATGATAGATCCAAAAATAGAAACTGCCTTCCAGGCGGCCTTAGAGGCATTTTCTAAATATAACAGCTTTGATGCAACAGTACTAACCGGCGATTTTGGGGATGTTTTTATATCCGATGAAGATTTCCTGACCAAAGTTGACGCTTTGGACGAGGTATTTGACAATAATCCACAGGTGGAGGTATTGCGCGAGGTGTTTTTTGATCTGTTGATGATCAACTTTTTTAGCGCTGATGTTAAAAAGCTGGAAGAAGATTACCTGGATACCCCCGAATGGGAAGATATTGAGGAACAGACCCTTGACCGTGGTACCGAACTGCTAAACATGCTCCTGTACCTGAACGAGTGCGAAGATGAAGATATTGAGCCCGAACTGGAAGACTATTTAAAAGAATTTTTGTTGGTTGATGAAGACGAGTTTCAGGATGAGTACCGCATTTATGAGCCTATAATAGCTAACCAGATATTGATGGAAAGCCCTGTTGAAGAAATTGCCAATGTAGCCAGCAGCCTGCCCGAAGATTCTGAGCTGGCCGAACTGTTTTACCCGGTAATGTGTTTTTTCCAGAATATCGATCCATCGCCGGAGGCAAAAGCTATTATAGCTGAAAACGCATTGGAAGCTGATTTCGATATGGCTGTTTTAGAGATCCTGATCAATTTTCAATAGACAATTAGGTTGCCTTAATTACACGCAAGCATGAGCGAAGACATAAACAGAAGAATAAAAGTACAAGGATTAATCAACGGGTTGATTTTGGGGGGGGTGTTGTCTGTTGTAAGTATCATTTATTTTTATTTTATGATACTGGTGGCAAAAACAGCTGTTACAGTGACCGTTGGCTCGGTGCTGTTTTCGTATGTATTGCCAATAGGGATAGCTATTTTGTTTTGCATGAGCCTCAGAAAAAAGATAGGAGGGTACTGGAATGTCCGGCAGGCAACAACCGGTATTTTTATCATGTTTTTTGCTTCGTACTTATTGGTGTTTATAATTAAAGACAATGTTTTTGCCAAAGTTATTGAGCCTGATATGCTGCAAAAAACTGAGACAGCAATGATTACCGCGTTAAATAAACTGAAAGCCGAAAATCCTGCAAATGCTAAGGATGTGGACGCTAAAATAAGCGACATGAAAAAAGCATTAGAGGGAGAAAAAAACATCACGGTTGGGCAGCAAATTCAATCATTAGGAATCAGTATTATATTCCTGTTTGTGTTAGCATTAATTTTCGCTGCATTTTTTAAAAATGAACAACAGCAATATAGTTCATGAGTCAATGATGCATCAGCTTAATTTATAAGTATATATGATTTTTACAGGCCTTTTCTCACCCGGAGAGGCCTGTTTTAATTTGGTGCAATTGCCAACACATGTGGATGATTTACCAATAGGTGTATTAAATATATTTGGCCGGACTTAGCTGATTTCTAAAATATTAGTTAATTTAGAGAAACAAAAAATAAACCTACAATCTCATGGAATTAAAAAAAGCAAGTCCATCTGCCCCGGCAATAAAATGGGCACTAATTGGCCTGGTTACATCAATAATTATTACGTATGCTATTCAATTTTCAAATCTCGATCCCAACTCTGCCGTTAAGTACATAGGGCTGATTCCTTTCTTTGGGTTTTTATTATTAGCTCAAAAAGAATACAGAGAACAACTTGGCGGATTTATGACTTTTGGTGAGGGTTTTTTATCTGGTTTTTTATATTCCATTTTTACCGGTATTTTATCGGCTATATTCCTTTATTTATACTATGCTGTATTAAGCCCCGAAATGGTGGAAAAAACAGTAGCCTCTGCACAAGCTCAAATGGAAGCAAAGGGGATGTCGCAGGAACAAATTGATACGGCGATGAATATAACCCGTAAATATTTTGCAGTAATAGGTGCCGTTAGTGCTGTTTTTGGTTCGGCTATAATGGGGGTAATTGGAGCTCTCATTGGTGCGGCCATATTTAAAAAAGAGCGTTCTCCGTTTGATACTCCCGGATATAACGACCCGGAGCCGCTTGATTCACCCGTGTAATATGATACAACTGATCTTATAACAATTCAACAGGCCTTTTCTGAACAAGAAAGGCCTGTTTTGCTTTCCAGATTTTATCGGGACACATATTAACGAGGCCTTCAAAAAAATGCCAGGGATATCAATAAAGAAAAGACAGAGGGTAAAAGTATTATTGATTAAAGTTTAAAGGCAACGGCTTCAAGTTTTGCCTCCTGCAATCAGAAACGCGGTTATTATACCGGCGTTTTTTATACCCTGATATTGCTCCGACTTGTGATAATTTACCGCTCACCGCACTATCTTCAGGACAGGAATGCAGTTTATTAAGGAACTGATTGTAGAATGACGAAAATAATGTATCCTAATATAGACAGTTTATGTACTTAAAATAAAAATAATAAATCGGGGGCTTATTATTTTTTTGCAATCAGCCTATTTTTTTAACTAAAATTATGCACGTAAGCCGCATGACCCTTGTTGATATGTTATTTTTTTGAATTTAAAAGTGCAACTTTGTGTTTTTGGCGTTCTTTTTGCAAAACAGCAAAATAACAAAAGGGGTAAATAGGTCGAGAAAATGTTAAGGTTAGTTGACCAGTTATTTAAATGAAAATTCAACCAAAGGTGTTTTTAATTTCATAACTATAAATCAATTTTCCTTTTTCGAAACAATTTGCTTCTTAAAAAGTTATAGGTGATTATAAAGCCTTTTGTAAGGCTTAAAAAAACAACAACAAACAACTATGAATTACTCTACATTAAAGAAAACAGTCGCATTATCGTTTGCGTCTTTGATGGTTGTAGGTATGGCTAATGCCCAAACCGATTCCACCAAAACAACAACTACTACAATGTCTTCTGAGACTTCTACCGCCAAGGTATTTGGTGGCATTGGTCAGTACAACACATTCAGCATTGGCGTAAGTGCCGGTATTACTGATGGGCTTGTTCCGTTTACCATTAACACTACTAACAAATTTAAAGCTGATTTGGGCTATGGCGTGTATTTAAGGCAACAATTATCGCACACTTTTAGCTTACAGTTAGATTATTTAGGTGGCAAAGTGCATGGCATTGACAAGGACGGTACTCAAAAATTTGGCTACACCGAATACAAAACTTCGTTTAATTCAGCCGCACTTAGTGGTGTTTTTAACATTGCAAGCGTTAGTTTCCTGCATCGCAAAAACAGTGTTAACTTTTATGGTTCTGCCGGTTTAGGTTTAGACTTGTATAAAGTTAAAGAAAATACTCCCGTTGGCGGTAGCCCTGTAACTAATCCATGGGGCGACAAAACCATTAAAGAATTATTTGCTCCGGTTGGTGCAGGCGTAAAGTTCAGACTGTCTGACGCGTTAGCCTTAAATTTAGGTTACACTATTAGCTTTGTACAGGGCTATAACTTTGGCGCTATTCATACCTATCCGCAGTTTAGCCACTACTCTTATACCTATGGTGGTTTAGAGTATACTTTTGGCCCGAAAACCAAACAGAACCTAACATGGGTTAACCCGGTTGCTCAAATGTATGACGAATTATACGATGCAGCTTTACGCCAGGAAGTTGAAGCTTTAAAAGGCCGCGTTACCAATGTGGAAACTGCGGTTAACGACCTGAAAAAAGATTCGGACGGTGACGGTGTTGCCGATCAGTTTGACAAATGTCCAGGTACTGCTGCAGGCAGCGTAGTTGATGGTTCTGGTTGCGTTATCGTATTCCCTAAACCAGATTCAACGCTGGCTGGTGGTAAAGTGGTTGGTACCGCTTACTCAAACATCCAGTTTGAATTTGACAGCTCGGTATTGCGCACTTCATCTTACCCTGTATTAGATGCTACATCTGCAGACTTACGTGCATCTGGTGCTAAAGTTGAGGTTGATGGCTTCGCTTCATCTGAAGGCACAGCTGCTCACAATCTTTCTTTATCAAAAGATCGTGCTAACTCGGTAAAAACTTACCTGGTTAACTCTGGTGTTGATGCCAAGAAGGTAAAAATTAAGGGTTATGGCGAAACCATGCCAATTGCTGATAATTCAACTGAAGAAGGACGTGTATTAAACCGTCGCGTTCAGTTCAAAAAGTAATAGTCTTTAATTAAATATTATTTGCGAAAGCCCCGGATAACCCGGGGCTTTTTGCATTTATACAAAAAGCAAGTCGGTTTGAAGCGAACGGAGCTCCCACTTGTTTTATTTTATAAGAAAGTGATTGTTATTTTAATTTTTGCGACGATAATCTTTCAATTAACTGTGTATCCACCCGCTCGGTCGTAAATTCTTCAACGGGCCATTTGCTCTCAATGGTTTTTATAAGTAGTTCAGTTGCTTTTTGGCCTATCTGGAATGCAGGCTGGCGGACTACGGTAAGCGGCGGATCAAATAAATCAACAACATCCGAATTGGTAAAACCAGCCAGCGCCAAATCGTCGGGTACTTTTACGCCCATTTTTTTTAATATCGACATGCAATTAATGGTCAGCCTGTCGCTGCCGATAAAAATGGCTTCGGGCCGGTCATCCATAGCTAACAATGCTTTTACCGCAAATTCAATTTCATCGTGTATCATTCCGCCATGCTCGCAGTTTTTTAAATAACCAGGTTTAAATTCGATGCCGTGCTTATCCAGCGCGGCTTTAAACCCGTTGAGCCTTTCAACTGTTATCGATAAGTTATTTGAATTGGTTAGGTGCGCTATCTTTTTAAATCCGGATTTTATTAAAAGCTCCGTAGCATCAAATGCCCCTTTAAAATTATCAGCAACAACCCTGTGTGTGTCAATATCTGCGGCAATTCTGTCAAAAAATACAATAGGGAACCCTTTTTCATGAAGATATTTATACTGCGATGTATCTGTGGTTTGGGCAGATAAAGAAACCAGCAACCCATCAACATGCCTTGAAAGCAAATGTTGTACGTTAACTGTTTCCCTGTCAAACGATTCGTGGGTTTGCGTAATAATAACGTGGTACCCAAGGTTGTATGCAATAGATTCGATACCATTGATGGCTTGCGAGAAATAGTCGTTCGCCACTTCGCATACCACAACACCAATTGAATGGCTTTTTTGATCTTTAAGACTTAAGGCAATAGGATTGGGGCGGTAATTCACCTTCTCGGCATACTCCTGAACGAGTTTTTTAGTTTCAGCGCCAATTTCATAGCTGCCCTTTAATGCCCTTGATACGGTGGAGGTGGATACACCCAACGCCTTTGCAATGTCTTTAATGGTATAGGATTCAAACATAATTTGGTTCTCTGATCGTGCAAATTACGGCAAGATCAAACGTTTTCAAATATTAAGAAATTATTTTACGACTAAGTTATCCTAAAAACCGGGATTTTGTCGTGTTTCCCCATAACTCTTAAAATCACGCAAACGTTACTGGGAACGATTGCGTGGTTTTAGTTGGTCAATTCCTTTTTTTTATAGTTAAGAGCCGTTAATCTTGTTTAAGAATTTTACATAGCGCCGTCAGCAGCGTTGCCTATTTTAATTCGCTACCAATTAAGGCGTAAAAAAAATTACCTATAAAAGCATGTCGTTAATAAAAGTATCATTTAGTGTTGCGGTCTTATTTGCGACCGGTTTACTAACTGCATTTGCACAGGGCCCGCTGTATTCTTGGCAGTATTTGCCCCATGTAGATGTACCTGTATTTAAAAAAGATACCGTTAATATTTTAAGTTACGGCGCAAAGCCCGATGGCATTACATTAAATACGGTTAATATTAATAAAGCAATTGCTGCCTGCAGCAAAAAAGGTGGTGGGGTAGTGCTTATTCCGCAGGGTTTATGGTTAACGGGGCCGTTGGTATTGCAAAGCAATGTAAACCTGCATGTAAGCAGGGCGGCGTTGCTCCAGTTTACCGATGATAAAACCCAGTATAAATTAATTGAAGGCAATTATGAAGGGCATGCCGCCGTGCGTAATGAGTCGCCTATATCGGCTACCAATCTACAGAATATTGCTATTACCGGCGATGGAATCATTGATGGGCATGGCGAGGTTTGGCGTGCCATCGGCAAAGACAGGCTTACCGAAAACGAATGGAAAAAGCTGGTGGCAAGCGGCGGTGTTGTAAGCGAAAACGGCAAATCATGGTATCCATCAGAAGGCTTTATGAAAGGTGTGAAAACACCAGGTGCCGGTGTGCTTGGGCAAGGGAAAACCATCAAGGATAATGAAGCTATGAAGGATTTTTTCAGGCCGAATATGTTGGTGCTTACCAATTGTAAAAACGTTTTGCTGCAAGGTATTACGCTTCAAAATTCACCGGCATGGGATATTCATACTTTGTTGTGTCAACACCTTACCGTGCAAAATGTGCGTGTAAGAAACGCATGGAACGCGCAGAACGGTGATGGGATTGATGTGGAATCATGTAAAAATGTGCTGATAGAAGGCAGCACATTTGATGCCGGCGACGATGGCATTTGCATCAAATCTGGTCGCGATGAGGAGGGCCGTAAAAGGGGCAAACCAACCGAAAATGTTATTGTAAGAAACAATGTTGTTTACCGTGCGCATGGCGGCTTTGTAATTGGCAGTGAAATGTCGGGTGGCGCGCGCAATATTTTCGTGTCCGATTGCACCTTTATAGGTACCGATATTGGCCTCAGGTTTAAAACTACCCGTGGCAGAGGTGGGGTGGTAGAAAATATTTTTATCAAAAACATCAGCATGAAAGATATACTTCATGAGGCTATACTTTTTGACATGTATTACGGCGGCAAATCGCCCGGAGAAGCAGATGAGGTTAACGATCAGGCAAATTTCCCGGTAACGGAAGCTACACCCGCGTTCCGCAATTTTTATGTGGACAATGTAGCCTGCAACGGTGCCGAAAAAGCCATTATGATACGGGGCCTGCCCGAAATGAGCATTAAAGGCATCCACATTGAAAACAGCGTATTCAAAACAAACGATGGTATTGATATTATTGAAGCGCAAAACATCAGCCTTAAAAATGTGCACCTTGAGTGTGAAAACACCAGCCCGCTTATTAATATTAAAAACGGCAGCAGCATTATGCTTAGCGGCATAAGGTATAACCAGGCGCAATTACTGCTTAAAATAGCAGGCAAAAAATCGGCGCAGGTACAATTGTTAAATACCGATGCGGCAAAGGCTAAAAATAAAGCAGAGTTTGGCCCCGGTGCCGAAAGCAGCTCACTTATACCAGCAAAATAATGAAGAAATTATACCTGCTGATATTGATCCTGATGATGCCTGCCATGCTGCAGGCACAGGCTGTTACCTATCCCAACCGTTTTACGGTGGCGCAGGATGGCAGCGGTAACTATAAAACCATACAAGAGGCCGTAAACGCCGTGCGCGACCTGTCGCAGCAGCAAGTGTCCATCTTTATAAAAAAAGGGGTATATCACGAAAAACTGGTTATCCCATCATGGAAAACCAGGATCTCTTTAATTGGCGAGGATAAAGAGCAAACCATCATCACCAATAGCGATTTTTCGGGAAAGCCAAATCCGCAGGCTAAGGATGCCTTTGGTAAGGATACTTTCACCACTTATACCTCATACACTGTTTTAGTACAGGGTAATGATTTTATCGCCGAAAACCTTACCATAGCCAATGCTGCGGGGCAGGTGGGGCAGGCCGTAGCCTTACATATTGAAGGCGACAGGTGTGCAGTGATTAACTGCCGTTTGCTGGGTAACCAGGATACCCTTTATGCCGCCACAGAAGGCAGCCGCCAGTTTTATAAAGATTGCTATATTGAAGGTACAACCGATTTTATTTTTGGCGAAGCAACAGCAGTATTTCAGCATTGTGTTATCAATAGCGTTAAAAACTCATTCATTACCGCTCCTGCTACAACCCCACGCCAGCAATTTGGCTTTGTGTTTTTTGATTGCACGCTTGCCGCTGCAGATACCAGCGTAAATAAAGTTTACCTCGGCCGTCCGTGGCGCCCATATGCAAAAGCTGTTTACATTAATACAATTATGGGCAGCCATATACTCAAAGAAGGCTGGGATAACTGGCGTAACCCCGAAAACGAGAAAACCACTTTTTTTGCCGAATACCAGTCAAAAGGTAACGGAGCGGATGCAAAAGAACGAGTAACATGGTCGCACCCGTTGAGCGCTGATGATTTTAAAAAATATACTATAAAAAATATCCTGGCCGGTAATGATAACTGGGATGTTTCATCCTTAAAATAACCTTAAAAATGAAGAAGATCTTTTTGTTGTTTGCCATTCTCTTGCAAGGATTATTGCTTCGGGCGCAGGAGCAGCCCTGGTCTCAACGCATGGCTGCCACAGTTATGCATATCTGGAAAGATTCGCTGCCCGGTGGTAATTGGTCGTACGACCAGGGCATAGTTTTGCAGGGAATGCAAAGCGTTTGGCAGCAAAGCGCCAACGGCGAGTATTTTAGCTACGTACAACGTGCCGCCGATAGGTATGTTAATACTGACGGCACTATCCGCACGTATAAAGCGGATGATTTTACCCTCGATAATATTTTAGCCGGCCGCAGCCTCATCATGCTTTACCGGGTTTTAAATAACCCAAAGTATTACAAGGCGGCCATTCTGTTACGTAAACAGATAGACAAGCAACCCCGTGTCCCCGAAGGCGGTTTCTGGCATAAAAAACGGTACCCAAACCAAATGTGGCTGGATGGCCTGTATATGGCCGAACCTTTTTATGCAGAATATGCCACGGAATTTCACCAGGAGAGTGATTTGGATGATATAACCAGCCAGTTCATCCTGATGGAAAAGATCGCCCGCGATGCTAAAACCGGACTGTTGTACCATGCCTGGGATCAAAGCAAAAAAGAACGCTGGGTTAACCCCCAAACGGGTTTATCTGCATGTTTATGGGCCAGGGCCGATGGCTGGTATATTATGGGCCTGGTTGATGTGCTCGACCAGTTGCCGTTAAATCATCCAAAACGCGCGCAGTTGCTGGCTATTTTAAACCGATTGGCAGTTGCGATAACTAATTACCAGGATAAACAAACAGGGCTGTGGTACCAGGTGCTGGACAAAGGCGCTCAAAAAGGTAATTATTTGGAAGCATCAGCGTCCTGTATGTTTGTATATGCTTTGGCTAAAAGTGTGCGGGAAGGCTACCTGCCTTCAAAATACTTGCAACCTGCACAAAAAGCCTATGACGGCATTATAAAACAGTTTATTGAAACGGATGCGGCCGGGCAGGTAAATATAAAAGGAACCTGTGGTGCCGTTGGCGTGGGTGGGCAACCATATCGTGATGGCAGCTACGAATATTATACGGGTGTAAAAACCGTCACCAATGAAACTAAGGGTGTTGGCGCTTTTATACTGGCCAGTGTTGAAATGGAAAAACTAAAAACCCTGGCTGCAGGCGAAGGTAAAATAGCCTTGCTGGATAGTTATTTTAATGACGAACATCGCCAGGATATTAACGGCAAAACGGCATCGTTTCATTATAAATGGGAGGAGTGGGATAATAATGGCATTTCGTTTTTTGGGCAGGTATTTAATAATTACGGCTTCCGTACACAAACTTTGAATGAGGAGCCCAATGCATTAAATCTGAAAAAAGCAGCAGTGTATATAATTGTTGATCCGGATATTCCGAAAGAAAACCCACAGGCCAAATATATACTCGAACCTCACATTAAAGCCATAAGCGATTGGGTTAAAAACGGAGGTGTTTTATTGGTGCTGAATAATGATACTGGTAATGCAGAGTTTACGCATCTTAACCAGCTGATGGCAAAGTTTGGTATCAGTTTTAACAAAAACAGCATTAACCATGTAGCCGGCCGTGAGTTTGAGCAGGGCGCAATAAACATACCGGCCGATAATAAGATATTTAAAACAGCAAAAAAGGTGTACATCAAGGAGCTTAGCACATTAAACATAAGCGCCCCGGCTGTAGCCCGACTTATTAATAATAATGATATAATAGTTGTCACCGCTAAATATGGCAAAGGGGCTGTGTTTGCTGTAGGCGATCCATGGTTTTACAACGAATATGTAGATGGCCGGAAGCTGCCCCCGCAATTTGAAAACATTAATGCCGCTAACGACTTGGTAAGCTGGGTGGCTGGGCAGATTTTAACAAAACATAAATAATCATAAATACCCCAATAAAACAAAACATGATCTTATCAAAGTATAACCTTAAAAGAATAAACGTTGAAGGCGTTGAAGTGCCCGCCGAACATTTGTTTGAGCTCCCCGAAAAAGTATTGCAGTTTGGTACCGGCGTATTATTAAGAGGATTGCCCGATTATTATATTGATAAAGCTAACAGGGCAGGGATTTTTAACGGAAGGGTAGTTGTGGTTAAGTCGACAGATACCGGTACCGTTGATGATTTTGGTAAACAGGATAATTTATACACCATTTATTCAAAAGGCATTGTAAACGGCGGGCAGGTAAGTGAGCAGCTGATTTCGTCGGCAATAAGCAGGGTGCTTTCGGCAGCTAATGAGTGGGACGAGATTTTGGACGTGGCCAGGAAACCTAAATTAAAAGTAATCATATCCAACACCACCGAAGTGGGCATTAAGCTCGTAAAAGAAGATGTGCGGAAACATCCGCCGGTTTCATTTCCCGGCAAGCTCTTAGCCGTTTTGTATGAGCGTTACATGGCTTTTAATGGTAGCCCGGATAGCGGTCTGGTAATTATCCCAACCGAGCTTATTGTTGATAACGGTAAAAAACTGGAAGCAATTGTATTGGAACTGGCCCATTTGAACAAACTGGAACCCGACTTTATGGATTGGCTGGAAAGTAGCAATAGTTTCTGTAATTCATTGGTAGATAGGATTGTGCCTGGTCGGCCGGATAATGCGTCGAAAGATGAATTAGAGAGCAAGAATGGCTATACCGATAACCTTGGTATTATGGCCGAAACCTATAGTTTGTGGGCCATTGAGGGCGATGATAAAATAAAAGAAGTATTATCATTTGGCCAGGTGGATGAAGGCGTGGTAATAACACCTGATATTGAATTATTCAGGGAGTTAAAGTTAAGGTTACTAAACGGCACACACACATTGTGCTGTGCTTTTGCCTATTTATCGGGTTTTAAAACCGTTAAAGATGCAATGGATGATGCACAGTTTACAAAGTTTATTACGCAGCTGGTGTTTGATGAGATCAGGCCTGCCATCCCCTATAAAATTGATGATGTTGTAGCCACCGATTTTGCAAACAAGGTTTTGGATAGGTTCCGCAATCCATATATCAGGCACGAGTGGTTAAGCATCTCGGTACAATACTCCACTAAAATTAAAATGCGTGTTATTCCGTTATTATTAAACTATTATAAATTAAACAACACTGTACCGGCATGCATGGCCAAGGGTTTTGCCGCCTTTATCCGTTTTATGCGCGTTAAAGCAGGCGATGAGGGGCAATATACCGGTACCATCGACAATGAGGAATATAAAGTTACAGATAGCCAGGCTGGCTATTTTGCAAAGGTGTGGGAAAATCCGGATAGCGATGCTGTAATTCAAAACATATTAAAAAATAAAGATTTGTGGGATGCCGACCTGGACATTTTACCAGGTTTTACTGCAGCTGTGATTGAGCAATTTAAGCAGGTGAATAAAGGATAAACAGATTGCTGCACTAATTAAAAAATTAAAACGATGAAACAACGGATTATAAAAGTACATCCTGCCGATAATGTACTGGTAGCACTGGCCGATTTGCAGCCAGGCGAAGAGGTTGAATATAAGGGGAATAGTTATAAAGTGCTCGAATTTATACCCGCCAAGCATAAATTTGCAATTGCCGATATTCCCCAGGGCGGCGAAATTATTATGTATGGGGTTTTAGTAGGTAAAGCGCAAAGCCCTATCCCGGTTGGTGGTTTGTTATCAACCGGCAATGTAGTGCATGCGGCCAACAGCTTTTTAACCGGCAGCAGCCATACCGACTGGCATAAACCGGATGTAAGCAAATGGCAAAGCCAAACCTTTAACGGCTATCACCGGGAGGACGGTAGCGTGGGTACAGCTAACTACTGGCTGGTGGTCCCGATGGTGTTTTGCGAGAACCGTAATATTGAGGTATTGCAGGAAGCGCTTGTAAAGCCCTTGGGTTACGGACGTAAAAAAACATATGAAATAAAAGCGCAGCAGTTGATAACCATGATTAAAGCTGGCGGAGAGATCAATGAAGTGTTGTATACCGAAATTGATGGCGATACAGCCCAGGCAACTGGTAATAAGCTGTTCCCTAATGTTGATGGTATTAAATTTTTATCGCATACCGGCGGTTGCGGAGGTACACGCCAGGACTCAACCACTTTGTGCGGTTTGTTGGCGGGTTATATTACCCATCCTAATGTTGCGGGGGCTACAGTACTAAGCCTGGGATGCCAGAATGCCGAGGTGAAGACGTTGCAGGAAGAGATCAGTAAGCGTTCGCCAAACTTTAATAAGCCATTGTACATATTGGATCAGCAAAAAACCGGGAAGGAAGCCGACCTGATGGAGTTGGCCATTCGGCAAACTTTGGCTGGCTTAATGCAGGCCAATACAAACGTTCGTAAGCCGGCACCATTAAGTAAACTCGTTATAGGATTGGAATGTGGCGGCTCAGATGGTTTTTCTGGTATTTCGGCAAACCCCGCGATCGGTTATACGTCCGATCTGCTGGTGACGCTGGGCGGTTCGGTTATCCTGGCTGAGTTTCCGGAGCTTTGCGGTGTTGAACAGAACCTGATTGACCGCTGCTTGGATAAAAATAAAGCCGAACGTTTTGCCAGCCTGGTAAGCAGCTATAGCCAGCGCGCCGAAGAAGCAGGCTCTGGTTTCTATATGAACCCGTCGCCGGGCAATATAAAAGATGGCTTAATAACCGATGCTATTAAATCTGCCGGGGCTGCAAAAAAGGGCGGTACATCGCCGGTGGCAGATGTGCTTGATTATCCCGAAAAAGTTACCAAACCGGGTTTGAATTTGCTTTGTACCCCTGGTAACGATGTTGAATCAACCACAGCCGAAGTTGGTTCGGGAGCTAATATAGTTTTATTTACAACCGGTTTGGGTACGCCAACGGGTAACCCGATAGCCCCTGTTGTTAAGATCGCCACAAACACCACTTTGTTTAACCGGATGAGCGATATCATCGACATTAATACAGGTACCATAGTAGAAGGCGACGAAACAATTGAACAGGCAGGCGAAAGGATCCTTGACTACGTAATTAAAGTAGCCGGCGGCGAAATTGAAGTAAGCGCGGTAAGGCATGGCCAGGATGATTTTATCCCATGGAAAAGAGGCGTATCCTTATAAATATATTGATAAGCTATCGTTGAGGTGAGAGTATGATCAGGAGAATTTTTACGTTCAGTGTTATAACCGTTTTGCTTTCTTTTGCAGCAGATAGTGCTTATGCGCAGCAAAAGGCGCTGATAGGCTATGATAAGCTAAAAACTTATGTAAGGTACTTCAATAAAATAGATACCGAAACGGTAAAAAACTACGTAACCAATGACCATGCCTATGATTGGATGGCTAAAAATATACCATTATTTGAATGCCCCAATTCGGCCATACAAAAGATATATTATTATCGCTGGTGGACGTTCCGTAAACACCTGAAGCAAACACCCGATGGCTTTATTTTTACAGAGTTTATTACACCGGTAAGTTTTACAGGTGTTTACAACAGCTCGAGCAGTGCGCTTGGTCACCAAATTTACGAGGGCCGCTGGCTGCATGATCCCCAATATATAAACGACTATATCAAATTCTGGCTCTATGTTGATCCAAAGCAAAAGAAGCCTCATTTGCATGCGTTCAGCAGCTGGATTGATGATGCCGTTTATAACTATTACCTGGTTAACCTCAATAAAAATTTTGTAGAGCAGGTAATACCTGCCTTAAATACAGATTACAGGCAATGGGAAACCGAAAAGCAACTACCCTCAAAACTGTTCTGGCAGTTTGATGTAAGGGATGCTATGGAAGAATCTATTAGCGGCTCACGAAAAGTAAAAAATAAGAGGCCAACCATTAACAGTTATATGTATGGTAACGCTGTGGCGCTATCAAAAATGGCATCGCTGCTTGGTATCGATTCGTTGAAGAGTAGATACAGCCAAAAGGCTATCGAACTTAAAAAACTGGTACAGGATAGTTTATGGAACGATTCTGCTTTATTTTTTGAGGCACGCAGGCCCGACGGGAGTTTGGCCGGAGCCCGTGAGGAATTGGGGTTTATCCCATGGTATTTTAATCTGCCCGATGATAAACCAGCTTTTGCCAAACAATGGGATCAGTTAACTGATGATAAAGGTTTTAATGCACCATGGGGGATTACCACAGCCGAAAGACGCCACCCCCTGTTCCGCACACATGGTACCGGGCATGGCTGCGAGTGGGATGGGGCAGTTTGGCCATTTGCTACTACCCAAACTTTAAAGGGGCTATCAAATTTGCTTACCAATTACCAAAACAAAGGCAGCATGACCCCGGCTGTTTTCTATAATGAACTGCGTAAATATGCCCTATCGCACATAAAAAGAGGGGTACCATATCTCGGTGAGTACCAGGATGAAAAAACCGGCTATTGGCTAAAAGGCGATAACCCGCGCAGCAGCTATTATAACCACTCCGGTTTTTGCGACCTGGTGATTAACGACCTGGTTGGCTTAAAGCCCCGCGCCGATAATATGCTGGAGATTTTTCCGCTTATCCCTAAAAATCAATGGAAATGGTTTGCATTGGATAATGTGCTTTACCACGGCCACCGCATCAGTATCCTATGGGATAAAACAGGCACCAAATATCATAAAGGCAAAGGTTTTATAATTTATGCCGATGGTAAAATAATTATGCGCAGTACACGGTTTAAGCATGTATTGGTAAGGATGCCTGTTTAATTAGTAGCTTACGTTCTCTCTTTCATGGATTGCAAAGGCTGCAATAATGGTAATATCGTATAGTAGCTGGGAAAAATATCAGATGAAACTCCCATGCTATACTGATATTTTTGAATGTTATACAACCAATTAAGTTCAACCTTAATACCATCTTAACATAACCTGCTATACCAAGTCTGGCCCCTGAAATGGCTTGTAGCAAATGATGTAAAAACATGAAAATGAGAATAACCCATAGCTACATTGCGCTTCTGATACTCTTATTCAGTTGTTTTCATTCCTCATTGAAGGCTCAAGACACCAATAAAAAAATAACCATAGTACTAGCCGCAATACATCACCAACGGCTGGATTATGGCGCTCAAAAGCTAAAACTGGCTTTGCAACAAGTTGGTTATGTGGTTACTATACAGCAAAATACACAAGCGATTTCTGGTAATGCCATTTTTGTTGGGCTTTTAAACGATCCTGTAATCAAAAAAGCGTTGGTAAAGCGGTATCCTGACAGTGTCAAATTTCCTGGCAAAGAGGGCTTTATCATTAATAGTGTAAATGATGTAACCATCGTAGCAGGTGCAGATAACTCGGGTGCTTTATATGGTTGCCTGGAACTTGCCGCAAGGGTAAAAGGTGCACATGATTTGCCTGCGAAGCTGGAAATAACCGATCAACCCGAAATGGTTTTGCGTGGCACCTGTATAGGGGTGCAAAAGCCAGCATTACTACCCGGCAGGGGCACTTATGAATATCCTTATACGCCCGAAAATTTCCCCTGGTTTTATGATAAAGCACTTTGGCTGCGGTACCTGGATTCTTTGGCCGAAAACAGGATGAACTCCTTATACCTGTGGAACGGGCATCCCTTTGCTTCATTGGTAAAAGTAAAGGAATATCCATACGCGGTTGAGGTGGATGATGCAACGTTTAAAAAAAATGAGGAGATCTATCGTTTCCTGGCCAGCGAAGCCGACAAGCGTGGTATCTGGCTGATCCAGGGTTTTTATAACATCATCGTATCTAAACCATTTGCTGAAAAGAATAACCTGAAAACGCAGGACAGGAACCGCCATATAGTGCCCATTATTGCCGATTACACCCGTAAATCGATAGCTGCTTTTGTCCAAAAATATCCGAATGTTGGTTTGCTGATCACCCTGGGTGAAGCTATGGAAGGCGTAGGGCAGGACGATATCGACTGGTTTACAAAAACTATAATTCCTGGCGTAAAGGATGGGTTAAAAGCGCTTGGTCGTACCGACGAACCGCCCATAGTGCTACGTGCGCATGATACCGATGCCCCGGAAGTTATGAAGTATGCCAAGCCACTTTACAAGAATTTATACACCGAAGCCAAGTACAATGGCGAGGCGCTTACTACCTACGAACCCCATGGCCCCTGGGCCGACCTGCACCGCAAACTAAGCAGTATTGGTACCGTACAAATTGAAAATGTTCATATTATGGCTAACCTGGAACCTTTTCGATACGGATCGGCAGATTTTATACAGAAATGTGTACAGGCCATGCACCACATTTATGGAGCCAATGGGCTGCACCTTTATCCCCAGGCATCTTATTGGGACTGGCCATATACCGCGGACAATACCGGTGGGCAGCGGTTATTGCAGATGGATCGTGATTGGATTTGGTACAAGGCCTGGTCGCGCTATGCCTGGAACAGCAACCGCAGCAGGGGTGGCGAAGTAAAGTATTGGGCAGAGCAATTGGCTGCCAAGTACGGGTGTGACGAAGCCCACGCGAAAAACATTTTGGCGGCTTATGAGCAATCGGGCCAGATTGCACCAGAGTTGCTCAGGCGTTTTGGGATTACCGATGGTAACCGGCAAACCATGACATTAGGTATGCTGATGAGCCAGTTGGTTAATCCCGAAAAATATGGTTTGTTCACATTACTTTACAATTCTGAAGGACCGGTTGGCGAAATGATGAGTGAGTATGCCGAAAAGGAATGGAAACACCAGCCGCATATCGGCGAAACACCTGTTAAGGTGATTGATAGTGTAATAGCGCAGGGCCGTAAAGCTGTTAAAGCTATTGATCGGGCATCGGCACAAATAACAAAAGATAAAACTGAATTTAACAGGTTAAAAAATGATATGTATTGCTATAATGCTTTAGCAAACAGCTATGCTTATAAAGCAAAAGCAGCATTATGGGTGCTTCGGTATAAATATTCTGATAACATTGCCGACCTTGAAAAGGCGCTGCCTGAATTGCAAACCAGCCTGGATTATTTTAACCAGCTGGTTAATCTTACCAAAGATACTTATCTGTATGCCAATAGCATGCAAACCAAGCAGCGTAAAATTCCTGTTGGCGGTAATGATGCCAAAATGAAAACCTGGGTAGAATTATTGCCGGTTTACCAAAAAGAACTCGATAATTTTAAGCGGAATATCGACTCGTTGAAATCGCCGCCGGTGGTAGCGAAAAAAGCTGAGAAGGTAAGCCTTACCAACGCGCAGGCAGTGATTAAAACAGGGGGTATAACCTTTTACAAAGTGAGTAACGGTGAGCAGGTATTTGCCGATACTGCAGTAGTTGTTAAAAATGCAGCTCCTGAACTGGCAAACCTGCAGGCTTTAAAATTAATGAAAGCAGATCAGCTTAAAAATGGTTCATCACTGAGCTTTACCAACGCCAAACCGGTTAAAGTATTGGTGGGGTTTTTTAATGAGAAGGATGCTAAGTACCTGCCAGAACCACAATTGGAAACCGATGCCAGCGCTAACGATTACGGCCAGGCAGATGTAAAGATTGCCAATGCCATACAGGTAGAAGGCTTACCACCGGTAAATGTGCATACCTATTCGTTTAAGGCGGGCACCAATACGCTTACACTGGGTAAAGGCGCCTGTTTAATTTTAGGTATTGTTAATGATGATGCTTATATCCCGGTTTACGATGCCGGATTGAGCAATACGGGTAACATTAAAGATTTACGCTGGTTATTTAACTAAACGGTGCTATGAAAAACCCTACACTGCCGGCTTTAAAATATCTAATAATTGCAATTATTCTTGTGCTTTCCACTCATTTAGCGCAGGCCCAATCAGACCTTAAACTCTGGTACAGGCAGCCTGCACAAAAATGGACGGATGCCTTACCAATTGGTAATGGACGTTTAGGTGCAATGATATTCGGAGGGGTGGAAGAAGACAGAATCCAGTTTAATGAACAAACGTTATGGACGGGCGGCCCCCGCGCCTATGAGCGGCAAGGGGCTGTAAAATACCTGCAACCTATTCGCCAGCTTTTGTTTGATGGCAAACAGGCCGAAGCAGAAGCCCTTGCCGAAAAACATTTCATGGGCATGAAATGCAATGAAATTACGTATGCTGCCGATTCGGCCCGCTGGGTTAAAATGATGCGGAATATAAAGGGGATTCAAAGTGCCGGGTTTGATGATGACACATGGAAATCCATTAGGTTACCCACCTCCCAAGGTTGGGAAACAACACCTGGCTTTGAGGGGTTAGATGGTGCGGTTTGGTTTAGGACAGCTTTTGAAGTACCAGTTGATTGGAAAGGAAAAAACCTGGTGCTTAGTTTGGGCCGCATCCGGGATTTGGATTTTACTTATATCAATGGCACCCAGATAGGCACAACCACCGGAACCGCTTATCGTAAATATATCATCCCGGCTAAAGAGCTACATACAGGAACAAATTTATTAGCTATACAGGTATTGAATTTTAATGATAAAGGTGGCTTAACCAGCCCGGAAAAAGAAATGCTGATCTACCCCGAAGGGTTTGAGGCTACTACCCTCAAAGGCGGAATAACCAGCAGTGAAATAACAACCGCAGTTGATAAAGGGGGTACTATTGTAACTCCTATAAAATTAAACGGAACCTGGAAATACCGGATCCAGGATGATAACCCGCCGGCGTACCCACACTACAATGCCGATTATCAGCCTTTTGGCGACCTGTACCTGCAATTCCCCAACCAAACAATAAGTGAATACAAACGCGACCTTGATATCACCACCGCTACAGCTCATGTAACCTATACAGCAAATGGAGTAAACTACACCCGCGAGTACCTGGCAAGCGCCCCCGGTCAGATAATAGCTATTCATTTAACTGCCAACAATCCCGGCAGCATTACGGTAAAAGCCCTGATGAAAAGCCTGCATAAAAAATTTATTACCCGCAAGATTGATGATAATACCCTCGCATTATCATTAAAAGTGCAGGATGGGGTATTAAGCGGGGTTAGTTACCTGCACGTGCAGGCTGTTGGCGGCAAAGTGCTGGTAACAACAAAAAATATTAAAGTTACCGGTGCCAATGAAGCTACGTTTTATTTAACGGCGGCAACAAATTTTAAAAATTATCATGATGTATCGGGCAACCCGGAAGCCATCTGCAAAAAGCAAATAGTGGTTATCGCCCATAAAGGCTACCCGGCTATAAAGGCAGATCATATTAAAGATTATCAAAAATACTTCAAAACCTTCTCCCTTGACCTGGGCAAAGGCATCAATGCCGATTTACCTACAGATGAGCGGCTCCTGAAATTCAGGGATACACCCGACCCTTCGTTTATCACACTGTACACGCAATATGGCAGGTATTTGTTGATATCGTCCTCTCGTGCCGGCAATGGTCCGGCCAATTTGCAGGGCTTATGGAATGATCTGCTTACGCCGCCATGGGGCAGTAAATTTACCACCAACATCAATTTACAGATGAACTATTGGCCTGCCGAGGTGTTGAACCTTTCGGTCTGCAGCGAACCGTTTTTCAGTATAGTTGATGACCTGGCTAAAACAGGTAAGCAAACGGCAAAAGAACATTACGGTGCACCCGGCTGGGTGCTGCACCATAATACCGACCTGTGGCGGGGCACTGCTCCGGTAAATGCATCCAATCATGGTATTTGGGTAAGCGGCGGCGCATGGCTTTGTCACCAGTTATGGGAGCATTATTTGTATACTAAGGATAAAAGTTTTTTACAAAACCGCGCTTACCCCGAAATGAAGGGGGCGGCGGAGTTTTTTGTGCACTTTTTAGTGAAAGATCCTAAGACCGGTTACCTTATCAGCAGCCCCTCCAATTCGCCTGAACATGGCGGATTGGTAGCGGGACCTGCTATGGATCACCAGATCATCCGCGATTTATTTAAAAATTGCATAGCAGCATCAACTGTTTTAGGAGTTGATAAGGATTTTGCCGATACACTAAAAGCAAAATACGATCAGATAGCCCCCAACAGGATTGGCAAATACAACCAGCTGCAGGAATGGATGGAAGATAAGGACGATACTACCGATACCCACCGGCATGTATCACATATGTGGGGTGTATTCCCCGGTACAGATATCACCTGGGAAACCCCGGATCTGATGCATGCAGCCGAAAAATCTATGCTATATCGCGGTGATGAGGGAACCGGGTGGAGTATAGCCTGGAAGGTAAATATATGGGCCAGGATGAAGCAGGGCGATCATGCTTACTTGATGTTCACCAAATTACTTTCTCCTGCTGATGTAAGCTCTGGTAAAGAAAAAGGCGGTGTTTACCACAACCTGTTTGACGCGCATCCGCCTTTCCAGATTGACGGAAACTTTGGCGGGGCCGCCGGGTTATCAGAAATGTTGCTGCAAAGCCAGGACGATGATATTGAGCTGCTGCCAGCGCTGCCATCTGCATTAGAGCAGGGAAGTATAAAAGGCATTTGCGCCCGTGGTGGTTTTGAATTGAACTTTAACTGGCAAAAAGGGCAGCTGCAGGGGGGACAAGTGCTATCAAAAATTGGCGGGGTTTGTCGCTTGCGTTATCATGATAAAACCGTCAACATCAATACACAAAAGGGCGGGTCGTACCAATTTAACGCTGATCTGGAACAGCTATAAAAAGATGCAGGTAAACAAAGCTCATATTAAAAAACAGTTTTCCCGGTTTAATCATCAACCGGTTTTAATGCTTTTTATATGCCTGGTGTTTACTTTTTTGATAAGCCCGGCATTTGCGCAAAATAACACCAGGCAGGAGATTTTTTTAAACGCCGGTTGGCATACCATCGCTGATGATAATAACGTAAAGGCTTATCCGGGCTTTGAACAGGCCGGCTTTAAAGATCAAGACTGGAAAACTGTAAACGTACCGCACAATTGGGATGAATATGAAGGTTACCGCCGTTTAAAACATGGCAACAGGCATGGCTATGCATGGTATCGCAAAATGTTCTTTCTGCCTGCAAAGCAGCAAAATAAGCGCTACTTTTTATGGTTCGAGGGTGTTGGCTCTTATGCTACTGTTTGGCTTAATGGCAGGCCGGTGGGCTATCATGCAGGTGGGCGTACTTCGTTTACATTGGATGTTACCGACGCGATAAAATCGGGTGCCGGAAACCTGCTTTGTGTTCGTGCAGATCATCCGGCCTTTATAAAAGACCTGCCCTGGGTATGTGGCGGCTGCTCAGATGATCCGGGTTTTTCGGAAGGATCGCAGCCTATGGGTATTTTCAGGCCGGTACATTTGATTGTGACCAACGCGGTACGTATTGAGCCTTTTGGTGTACATATTTGGAATGATACCACGGTCTCCGAAAAATCAGCCACCCTTAACCTCGAAACAGAAATAAAAAATTATAATAAGCAGTCATCTTCCATTCGTGTCGGCAATAAACTGGTTGATGCTACAGGAAAAGTTGTTGCAGAAGTTAATACCTCAAAGGAAGTTAAACCAGGAGAAACTGTTATAGTACAGCAATTACTAAAAGATATAGCCGGTGTCCATTTATGGTCTTTACAAAATCCGTATTTATACAATTTAATTACCCGGGTTTGGCAAAATGGCAAACTTGAGGATCAAACAAACACCCCCTATGGCATTCGTTGGATAAGCTGGCCACCTGGGCGTAATAATGGCGACAATCGTTTTTATTTGAATAGTAAACCGGTGTTTATCAATGGCATTGCTGAGTATGAACACCTGATGGGCAAGAGCCAGGCTTTTACCGCCGAAGAAATTAAAGCAAGAGTGATGCAGGTAAAAGCTGCAGGTTTTAATGCTTTTAGGGATGCGCATCAACCGCATAACCTGGCATATCAAACCTATTGGGATAAGCTGGGCATCCTTTGGTGGCCGCAATATTCGGCGCATATCTGGTTTGATACGCCCGAATTCAGGGCTGCTTATAAAGCCCTGTTGGTTGATTGGGTCAAAGAGCGCCGCAACAGTCCCTCAGTAATTTTGTGGGGTTTGCAGAATGAAAGCAAGCTACCCGCTGACTTTGCCCGTGAATGCAGCGAAATCATCCGCAAGCTTGATCCTACAGCATCATCACAGCGTAAAATAACCACCTGTAACGGTGGCCAGGGCACCGATTGGGATGTTCCCCAAAACTGGACCGGCACCTATGGTGGCAACCCATTAACTTATGGCGAAGACCTCAAAAAACAGATCCTTGTGGGTGAGTATGGCGCCTGGAGAAGTCTTGGTTTTCATACCGAAGGTCCGTTTAATCAGAATGGTCCGCTCAGCGAAGACCGGATGACCCAACTGATGGAAACCAAAGTTCGCCTGGCCGATTCTGTAAAAGACCAGGTTGCGGGGCATTTTCAATGGCTGTTGTACTCACATGAAAATTCCGGTCGCACCCAAGGGGGAGAAGGTCAGCGGGAGTTGGACAGGGTAGGGCCGGTTAACTATAAAGGCTTATTTACACCCTGGGGCCAGCCAACCGATGCATTTTATATGTACCAGGCCAATTATGCACCAAAAGATAAAGAGCCGATGGTTTACATTGTATCCCATACATGGCCCGACCACTGGTTGGCAGCGGGTAAAAAAGATAGCATTATAGTTTACTCCAATTGCGACGAGGTAGAATTGTTTAATGATGTACAGCATATTTCGTTGGGTAAAAAGAAAAAAGGTAGGATAGGTACTCATTTTCAGTGGGATGGTGTGGATATAAGATATAATGTTTTGTACACCGTTGGCTATGTAAATGGCCAAGCCGTTGCGCATGACCAGGTTGTGCTCAATCATTTACCAGCTGCCCCACATTTAAATAGGTATAGGTCTGCAAATTCGGCGCTTCTTAAACCTGCAGCTGGTTACAATTACGTGTACAGATTAAATTGTGGAGGCCCCGATTATAAAGACAGCTTTGGTAATTTATGGATGGCAGATAGGCATCAACATAATAAAAACCAACCGGGCTCACTATCATGGACCGACGATTATACGGGCATGCCCGCCTTTTTTGCCAGTCAGCAACGTACGTTTGATAATATTGGCGGTACAAATGATAGTCCATTGTTTCAAACATTTAGGTATGGGATGGATAAATTGCAGTTTAACTTCCCGGTAGCTGATGGCGATTACCGTATTGAATTATATTTTACCGAACCATGGTATGGCACAGGCGGCGGGATGGATTGCACCGGGTGGCGTTTATTTGATGTAGCTGTTAACGGTGAAATAAAGATCAAAAATCTGGATATCTGGAAAGAAGCGGGTTATGCCTGCGCATTAAAGAAAACAATCACTGCCCATATCACGGGTGGTAAAATAAGTATAAGCTTCCCCAATGTACTGGCTGGGGAAGCTATCATATCTGCAGTGGCTATCAGTACTTTAAATGGCAAGGTACATGCGGTACCAAACAACAGCGGTATAATAACCCATTTAAAATCAGCCGGTGGGTGGACACTGCAAAGCTGGATGGATGTGGGCCAAAAGCAATATGTGAACACTGACATCAGCTTCAGTAACCTGCCGCCTGTACTTTTTGGGGCTGATTGGATTTGTACCAATCTTTCTGATAATAAGCAGTTTGCCTCGTTTAATATAACCGCCGATGCAGATGTATTTGTGGCAATGGATACCGAACCTTCACAAAGGCCCGAATGGTTAAATGATTATGAAGTTACCGGTTTATATATAGAAAATGACGCCAATGGCGGGCATCAATTCCCGGTTTACCGGAAAAGATATAAAAAGGATAACTTAGTACAATTAGGTGCAAACAAAGGAAAATACATGTACACCGTAGCTGTTTTGCCGGTGACCACACTTGAACCAGCAACCGATTTGCGTAAAACTATAAATTATAAGGCTGATATCGCAGAAATACATGGCGACGGCATAACCAGGGATACTTTGGCTGGCAAAAAAGTAGTCCGATTTGAAAGGGATGAAGGCGGCGCGGTATCGTTTGCAATTACGCCCGGCGTGGCTGATACTTATGCCTTGCGCGTAAAATATTATAACGCAACTGGTAACACCTTCACGGCAAAAATGAAACTTATTGCTGCCGATGGAACGGTGATGAAAGAAGAAGATTTAAGCTTTAAACCGGTAGCTAGAAACAAGTCGGGAATGGTGGCTACCACAACGGGGACGAGTATTAACGCGGGTAATTATAAATTGGTAATTATGGGTGAAAAATGTGCAGGTTTGTGCATATCTGCGATAGAAATGCAGTAATAAATTTCAAAAAAAGTACAAAAAAATGCAAAAAAAAATCATTTTGTTTTTGTTGCTGGTATTACCATTGGGATTATTTGCCCAGGAGCTGAAAGTTGCAGGTCTACAATGTGATTACAAACAAAATCCACAAGGGATCGAGTCGGTATCGCCAGGGCTAAGCTGGCGGCTGAAAAGCAGCAGAGCCAGCACCATGCAAACGGCTTACCGGGTATTGGTATCGGATGATTTGCAAAAGTTGAAAAGCAATAGTGGCAACATCTGGGATTCAAAAAAAGTGAACTCGCCGGCATCCTTGCAGGTGGCTTACAAGGGCAGGCAATTGCAGCCGGCCAAAACCTATTATTGGAAAGTAATGGTTTGGGATAACCATCAACAGCAATCAGCCTGGAGCGGAATTGCCCGCTGGCAAATGGGCTTGCTTACCAAAACCGACTGGGCAGGAGCCAACTGGATAGCCTATGATAAACTGCCCGATACTTCGGTTATTGTTCCGTTTTATCATGGTAAAGGCCCAAAAAAATTAGGGATAGCCAATGATGTGCTGCCATTGCTGCGTAAAACATTCAGTGTGGGCAATCAGCTTAAAAAAGCTACGCTTTACATCTGCGGGCTGGGTCATTTCGACCTGAGTTTGAACGGTAAAAAAGTAAGCGATCATTTCCTTGACCCCGGCTGGACAAAATATGATAAACAGGCCCTGTATGTACCATTTGATGTTACCGGTCAGTTAAAAGCCGGTAAAAACACAATCGGCGTAATGTTGGGTAACGGGTTTTATTATATCCCCCGCGATAAACGCTACCGAAAACTTACCGGTGGATATGGCTACCCCAAAATGATATGTCGTTTGGTTATGGAGTACCAGGATGGGAGGGTAGATAACCTTGTAAGCGATACCACATGGAAAACAGCCCCCGGCCCGGTAACCTTCAGCAGTATTTATGGTGGCGAGGACTATAATGCCAACCTGGAGCAAACCGGATGGAATACCAATAGCTTTAATGATGAAACCTGGCATAAGGTTATACAGGTTGATGGCCCGCCGATGCTGAACGCCCAGGCGGCCGCCCCGCTGAAGATTATGCAGGAGTTTATCCCCCAAAGCAAAACACAATTAAACACCGGGGCATGGATATATGATTTTGGACAAAACTTTTCGGGCGTCCCGCAGATTACCGTTAAGGGCAAAAAAGGAGATACCGTAAAGATCATTCCTGCCGAATTGGTTAATGAAGATGGTAGTGCCAATCAAAAAGGATCAGGCGGCCCCCATTATTACAATTACATTCTAACAGGTGATGGTGCTGAAACCTGGCATCCGCAGTTTACCTATTATGGTTTCAGGTATTTACAGGTGGTGGGCGCGGCTCCGCAAAATGAGACTAATGCCAAACAGCAGCCGGCTATCATGGCCATAAAAGGCTTGCATACGCGCAACGCCGCTGCTACGGTTGGCGATTTTGCCTGTTCAAATGAGCTGTTCAATAAAACCTATAAACTGATAGACTGGGCCATGAAGAGTAATATGGCCAGCGTGTTTACCGATTGCCCTCACCGCGAAAAGCTGGGCTGGCTGGAAGAAGCACATTTGGTGGGGAGTTCCCTGCATTATAACTATGATATAGTTGGGCTGGCGCGTAAGTGCATCAACGATATGCGAATTTCGCAAACCGAAGATGGTTTGATACCGGAGATAGCTCCTGAATATGTAAAGTTTGATGAGCCCTTCCGCGACTCGCCAGAATGGGGCAGCAACGCCGTTATCCTGCCCTGGTACGTTTATCAATGGTATGGCGATAAAGGTGTATTGGTCCAAAATTACGATATGATAAAACGCTACCTGGCTTACCTCAATAAAAAAGCAGATGGTAATATTTTAATGCAGGGCTTAGGCGATTGGTACGATTTGGGTCCCAATCCGCCCGGCGTATCGCAGTTAACACCACAAGGCATCACCGCCACAGCCTTATATTATTACGACCTGGATATCGCGGCAAAAATTGCCGGCTTGCTGGGAAAACCCGAAGACGCTTTAGCTTACAATCAATTAGCGGCCCAGGTAAAGCAATCTTACAATAAAAAATTCTTTAACGCCGAAACCAAACAATACGGTACCGGCAGCCAGGCTGCAAATGCCATATCGATTTATACCGGTTTGGTTGAACCGCAATATAAAACCGCTGTGGTGAACGATATTGTAAAGGATATCCGCAGCAGGGGTAACAGTCTTACCGCCGGTGATATTGGTTATCGATACCTGCTGAGAGTATTGGATGATGAACGTCGATCTGATGTGATATTTGATATGAATAGCCGTGCGGATGTGCCTGGTTATGGGTATCAGCTGGCGCATGGAGCAACAGCTCTGACGGAATCATGGGCGGCATTGCCATCGGTATCAAACAACCACTTTATGCTGGGCCATTTAATGGAGTGGTTTTACAGCGGACTGGCAGGAATCCGCCCGGCAGATGATGCCATCGCCTTTAACAAAATAGAGATCAGGCCCGAAGTTGTAGGCGATGTAACCTGGGCAAAGGCAAACTACCAATCGCCTTACGGCACCATTTCAAGCAGCTGGAAAAAGGAGGCAGGTAAGTTTGAGCTGAGTGTAAGTATTCCCGCTAATACAACGGCCATCATTTATTTGCCGGCAGCTAAAGCGGCTATGATTATGTCAGGAGGGGTGGATATCAGGAACAGGAAAGACGTGGAATTTATAGGATACAAAAACGGTAAGGCTTTGGTTAAGGTGGGATCTGGGGGTTATTCGTTTGTGGTTAGGTAAGGAGGGTTGTCATGTTGAGTTATGAAGTTTGGGAAAGGAATGACGTATACAGCATGGCGGCGACGACTCACCCCGACATCGCTGCGCTTGTCTGCCCCTCTCTCCGACTGCGTCGCATAGAGGGGCAAAAAGGTCGTTTTTTTTTCAACCCTCTTTGCGGCGCAGCCGGAGAGAGGGTCGGCCAGCGAAGCGTAGCCGGGGTGAGTCGTTGCCAGTATACAGAGCCAATTGCTTGGTTTATACCAACCACGTCATTATAAGGAACGAAGCAATCCCAAACTATGCAGATCGGATTTACAAAGGTGCTCTGTAAGTAGGGGATTGATTCGTACCTCGCAATGACGATCTGTTTTTAAACAGCTTTTAGGAATTATGGAAATTATGAATGATACATTAAAACGCTTTACACTATTCATTTGCCTGTTACCAGCAATAAAACTATCGGCACAAACCAACACGGTGCCCAATAAGGTAATGCAGGATATTTATCAGCAGGTAAAAACCCCTTATAAATATGGCCTGGTGATGGTGCCCGATAGCAATTCAAAAAAAATGGATTGCCCCAGTGTTTTCAGGAAAGGGAACGGTTGGTACATGACTTATCTTGTTTTTAACGGCCGCGGTTATGAAACCTGGCTGGCTGATAGCAAAGACCTGCTGCATTGGAAAACCCGAGGCCGTATCCTGTCATTCTCTGATACCACACAGTGGGATAGCAACCAAAAGGCTGGTTATATCGCTTTACAGGATTACAAGTGGGGCGGCAGTTACCAGTTGCAAAAATACCGGGATAAATACTGGATGTCGTATTTCGGCGGGCAAAGCCGGGGGTACGAGAAAGGGCTGCTATCAATCAGCGTTGCCTATACCGACAAAGATCCATCAACACCGCACGAGTGGCAGCGGTTAGATAATCCCGTACTATCAAGTATCGATAAAGATGTAAGCTGGTGGGATAACCATACCCAATACAAAGAAACCGTGATATGGGATAAGGCAAAGCTTACCGGGCACCAATTTGTAATGTATTACAATGCCAATGGCGATAGTGTAAACAAAAAGCGCGGCGCCGAGCGCATTGGTATGGCTGTATCTGATGATATGCTGCACTGGCAGCGTTTTGGTAAAGATCCTGTGCTGAACCATGGCGATGGCATTACCGGCGACCCGTATATTCAAAAAATGGGCGATGTATATGTGATGTTCTATTTCGGCGCCTTTTGGAAAACCGGAACAACAGGTGTATTTAACCGCTTTGCCTGTTCGTACGACCTGGTTCACTGGACGGATTGGACAGGCGATAAGCTGATTGAATCGTCCGAACCTTATGATAATATGTTTGCCCACAAATCATTTGTGGTAAAATATAAGGGTGTTGTATACCACTATTATTGCGCGGTAAACAAAGCCGATCAGCGGGGTATAGCCGTAGCCACATCAAAAGATGTGGGCAAAAGCGAATTGAATTTTGTTGCACCACCGGTTAAAAAGAAGAAATAGGAACCCCACCCAACCCTCCCCTGAAGGGGAGGGCTTTAAAAAACAAAACATAAAATATGCAAATCAAAAAGTCTCCCCTTCAGGGGGAGATTTAGAGGGGGTTTAATTATGCGGTATCATTATTTTTTGCTCATTACTTTATTAATCTGTGCCGCTGCGGCTGATGCACAAAACGCGCGTAAAACAGAAAGTTTTAATACCGGCTGGAAGTTTTTTTTAGGCGATGAGCCGCGGGCCCAAAACAGCACCTTTGATGATGCAAAGTGGCGCAGCCTGCATCTGCCTCACGATTGGAGCATAGAAGGCCGCTTTGATCAGAAAAATCCGACTACACAGGCCGAGGGTGGCTTACCCGCGGGCATTGGCTGGTACCGTAAAAGTTTTACCTTGCCTTTATCGGCCCAAAACAAAAATATATTTATTGATTTTGAGGGTGTTTACCACAACAGCGAGGTTTGGATAAACGGGCATTACCTGGGTAAACGCCCAAATGGATATATCTCTTTCAGGTATGCTATTACGCCATACCTTAACTTTGGCCGCAAAAAAAATGTGATTGCGGTACGTGTAGATAATTCCGATCAGCCTAATTCCCGCTGGTATACAGGCTCGGGTATTTACCGTAATGTGTGGCTGATTACCACGGCTAAAACTTACCTCACAAACTGGAGAACTTTTATAACAACACCTAAAGTAAATGATAAAGCCGCCGAAGTGGCTTTGGAGATCGGGGTACATCAACCCCCGTCAAAAAACAAATTAAGCCTGCAAACCACCATTTACAACGCCGAAGGTAAAATGGTTGTTTCCCAAACATCCCCGGTAAAAAATGTTGGAGACACTTCGATTGTTGTTCATCAAACTTTGGCAGTAAGCAAACCGAAGCTTTGGTCGGTAACAAGGCCATATTTGTATAAAGTAGTAATAAAAGTGCTGCAGAATGGCAAAGTGCTTGATGACCAGTCAATTTACACGGGAATCCGTTATTTTAACTTTGATGCCGATAAAGGATTTACTTTAAACGGCGAGCCGATGAAAATAAAAGGCGTTTGTCTGCATCATGACCAGGGCGCTTTGGGTACAGCTGTAAACGTAAGGGCTATGGAGCGCCAGCTGCAGATACTGAAAGCCATGGGCTGTAACGCCATCCGCACATCGCACAACGCGCCTGCACCCGGGTTTCTAGACCTGTGCGACAGGATGGGGTTTTTGGTGATGGATGAGGCTTTTGATATGTGGCGAAAAAAGAAAAGCAAGTATGACTATCACCAGGATTGGGATAAATGGCATGTAAAAGATCTGCAGGACCAGGTATTGCGTGACCGTAACCATCCTTCAATTTTTGCCTGGAGCATAGGTAACGAAATAAGGGAACAATTTGACACTACCGGTATAAGTATTAGTCGCGAATTGGTTGGCATAGTGAAGCAGCTGGATAAAACCAGGCCGGTTACATCGGCCCTGAGCGAGGCTGATCCTAAAAAGAATTTCATCTATCAATCCGGCGCGCTCGATTTGGTTGGCTTAAATTACCACCAGGAGTTGTATGCCAATTTTCAAAAGAATTACCCCGGCCAAAAGTTTAT
This sequence comes from Mucilaginibacter sediminis, assembly GCF_051903035.1. Lineage (NCBI taxonomy): Bacteria > Pseudomonadati > Bacteroidota > Sphingobacteriia > Sphingobacteriales > Sphingobacteriaceae > Mucilaginibacter > Mucilaginibacter sediminis. The sequence continues at coordinate 2,265,730 of NZ_CP170602.1, read as the reverse complement.
CGGCACCGAAAATATGTCGGCACTGGCTACCCGCGGGCATTATGATATGCCATCGGATAGCATAAGGCGCTGGCCAAAGGATGGCAAAACACCTTTAAAAGATGGCAATCCCGATTTTACGGTATCGGCTTATGACAATGTATCGGCCTATTGGGGTTCAACACATGAAGAAACCTGGAAGATCATCAAAAAATACGATTTCCTTTCGGGCTTATTTGTGTGGACTGGTTTTGATTATATTGGTGAACCTACCCCATATTTATGGCCAGCACGCAGCTCATACTTTGGGATAGTTGACCTGGCAGGCTTTCCCAAGGATGTTTATTACATGTACCAAAGCGAGTGGACAACTAAGCCGGTATTGCACCTGCTGCCGCATTGGAACTGGAGCGCCGGTCAAACTATTGATGTTTGGGCTTATTATAATAATGCCGATGAGGTGGAGGCTTATTTAAACGGCAAATCATTAGGCATCCGGAAGAAAACCGGCGATGACCTGCATGTAATGTGGCGGGTTAAATATGAGCCCGGTACCTTGAAGGCGGTTTCGCGCAAAAATGGCAAAGTCATTATGAGTACACAGGTTGTTACGGCAGGTGAGCCATACCGCATACAGCTTAAAGCCGACAGGAGCCATATTAAAGCGGATGGTAAAGACCTTTCGTATGTTACGGTTACCATACTGGATAAAAATCATGTTCCGGTGCCGGATGCCGGTCAGCTCATTAAATTTAAAGTAGGGGGGCAGGGGATTTTAAAAGCGGTTGATAATGGCTCGCAAACAGATCTTGATCCATTTGTTTCCAATCAGCACCGGGTATTTAATGGTTTGGGGTTGGCTATTATTCAATCGAATAATAAGTCAGGTAAAATTAGTATAACCGCAGCAGCAGAAGGTTTGCAGCCGGGGCAGCTTATTATACAAAGTGGTAGATAAAACCGGGAAGATGGCAGGGGAATGACATTTTCTTCGCGCTACACTACGGTCGTGCCAAACTTGTTTCGGCACCCCACATGCAAGGTGAACACCATGACGGCTACCGTCCTGTAGGGAACCTGAAACAAGTTCAGGATGACATTTTCTTCGCGTTATACTTCAGTCATGCCGAAACAAGTAATCGGCATGACTTCGGATAGTTAAAACAGGCCCCTTATATCTTTATCAATTCCTGCCTTAATGCGGCAATCACCAGGCCTGTTCTTGATTTGGTTTCAAATTTTTGGAACAGCGCTTCGCGGTAATTGTCGATGGTGTGCGGGCTTAGGTTCATCATATCGGCTATTTGCTTGTAGGTGAGGTCGCTGCAGCACAGTTCAAGGAATTTTAGTTCGTTGGCATTTACCTCAACCTGTAGCGTTTTTACAGGCTGATTGTTTTGAATGTTGCGTAGTAATTTACCGCTTACCAGCTCATTAATATAAAAAGATTGTTTGGCTATACCGGTTATGGCATCAACCAGATCAGACGCCCTTGATTGTTTGAGCATATAGCCGCCGGCACCACTTTTAAGCATACCGATGATAGGCTTGTCTTCTTCAAACATACTTAAGGCCAGTACTTTAATTTCGGGATGATTTTCTTTAATCCATTTTGTGCTTTCGTAACCATCCATCTGGGGCATGGTAATATCCATCAGGATTACCTCGGGTATAGGATGGCGCGATAGCTTATGGATCATATCCTGGCCGTTCTCGGCATCAAAAATTACATTTATCTTGCCCGAATCGCTGAGCAGGCTCACCAGGCCCTGGCGAAAAAGGGTATGGTCATCAACAATGGCTATGTCTATTTTATCGGCGTCCATTAATATTTAGGTTATGTTAATTGTGCAATAATTGGTAGTTTTTAATCGAAAGTCTTAAGTTCTAAGTCGAAAAAGGATAGATCCAGCTTTTGACTCAAAACTTGGTTCTATTAACTTAAACTTAGTAGGGTATAGTTACGATAATTTCAGATCCGTTTCCGGGGGCCGAGTTGATAAAAGCGGTGCCATTTATCATGGCCGCTCTTTTGGTGATGTTGTGCAGGCCCATCCCGTTTTTTCGTTTCAGTGTTTCTTCTACATTAAAACCTTTCCCATTATCGCGGATTGTTAACTGAAACGAATTTTCGATCTGCTCTAAAGTTATAAATATTTCCGTTGCTTTGGCATGCTGTATAATGTTATTTATAATCTCCTGGAACAGCCGGAACAGGATGGTTTCTTTACCGCTGTCGGCATTAAATGAGCCGAGATTCCGTTTATCGAAATTGATTTTAAACTTGTCTGATCGCTGCAGCCATTCCAGTTCAAATTCAATAGCCGCTGCCAACCCGCGATTTACCAGTTCTTCGCCATGTAACAGGCGCGACAGGGCTTTTACTTCCTTAATCGACCGGGTGGTCAGGTCTTCAATAAATGCAAGTTTTTCGGTCGTTTTATCGGTATTGTTCAGGTCGATAGAACTTAACGTGATGGCGGTGATACTCAGCAACTGCCCTATATTATCGTGAAGGTCGTAAGCGATGGTTTTAAGCGTTTGTTCCTGTACTTCTATCTGGCTTTTAAGCAGCTCGTTTTCAAAAGTTTTTTGCAGCAGCAACTTCTCCTCCTGGTGTTTCTTTTTTTTGCGGTTATATGAAACTACATAAATGATCAGAAACAGGGGGGCAATCAAAAAAATGATGGAAGTTAATCCTATCAGGAAGATGATTTCCTGCGAAGATATCTGCATAAAAAAGCGTATGACCAAAATGAGTATAGTGTTATGTTTAGTAAAATAAAGATATAGTAACGGATTGAAAGCTGATTATTGATGGGTTTTAAACTGGAAAGATAATCGAAAAATATGTTGCAGGTTGTACTGCCGAAGTAAAAAAATAACGCGCCGCTTACCCACCAGAACGGTGCCGAAAATGAAAGCCGCTCAAAGTTTTCATCCATCAGTTTAAGGTAGTAATAATACAGGCTTGCCAGTACAAATACAACCGACATAACGACTGCCGTTATAGAAACAAATGCTTTAAAATGAGTCATCACCAGCTCAGTTGTGCACATTGCTATAAAGAATACATACCAGGCAATAAGCCATTTACCTGTGTTTTTAAACGGTTTATATAAGTTATAAAATGTATAGCTGGTAACGCCACATTCAAACATTAAAAAAGCGTTGTACAGGTTATAATTAGGCACGTGTGCTACTTTACGCATGTATACACCGGTCATTTCAACAAGGCAGGTAAGTAGCAGGTATGGGATAAACAGCTTCCAGGCTGTATCCTTATCTTTTATTAAAAAGATGAGGGCAGCCAGGAAGCATATAAATTCACACCCGGTATTTATGGTGATGAACATCATTTGTTTTGTTAATTAGGGTTGCACCAGTGTTGCACCGGTTGTAGAGCATGTAGCCGGCGGTGGGCATTGTTCGCCACGGTTTTCGGGAGTGGTGCCTATGATAGAACCTTGCAGGCCTCCGTTTTTGCCAGCCGGCGGTTTTTGGTTGTAATAATCCCAATGGTATAATGTGCCGTTTATGGTGGTATCTTTTGTTGATACCATTACCAAAGTATTATAGCCCCAATAATCTTTGGCAGGCTTACGGCCATTAAAGCCTTTAGTATAAGTGCTGTCATAAGCAGCCAGGTAAAAGCGTATACCCTGACCGCCTTCGTCCTTAATCTTTTTAACTAAAGCTTCCATACGCTCAATACTAAAATAAATGGCCCTGGTATTCGGTAGTTGTTTTTTCTTTTCCAAGCCCTGGGCATCGGTTATGGTCGAATCTACGGTACCGGCGTGTTTTCCGTAGTTGGCAACATACTTTAGTGCAACTTCACGGCTTAAAGTGTCCGGGTCGATGACAACCGAGGGATCGGAGGTTTGCTTTTGCTGGCACGAGCTAAAACCGATAGCGGCAATAGTCAACGTAATTAGGGTAATTTTTTTGATCATGATATTGTTATTTGAGTTTATCGAAAGTGCTTAATTATGTGTAGAACCACAACATCTATATTAAACCTTTTTTTACCCTTAAAAACACCTTTAGAAAAGCTGATTATACCCTATACTACCTTTTAACTATAGCAGACATTTGTGATGTAATGCAAAAGCAAAGAAAATGAAGTAACGGTTTTGTTACGTGTGTTGATGCAATGTTTAAACATAACCTGGCAGCAATAATAATGCTTTGTTGTAGTGGCTGTACACTGGAATTTGTAATTAAATTAACTAATGGTGTATTATCATAAAATATTGATAATTAAGCTGATGCTCATAGCAATTGGTTTTGAATGTTAACTATAGATAAAATTTTTCGCTTGATATAATGGCATATATTTATAACCGATTAAACCAAAACAACTAATTCACTCCCCCCTAAAACTAACTTATTATTTAAACTATAAAACTTATTACTATGGAACCTTACATTGGCGAGATCAGAATGTTTGCAGGCGATTTTGCCCCCCGTGGCTGGGCGCTTTGCGATGGCAGCTTATTAAGAATTGATCAGTGGGATAAATTATTTTCGATCATCCAGACCTATTATGGCGGTGATGGCGCAAGTAACTTTGCCGTGCCCGATTTGCGCGGCCGCGCGCCGGTTAATGCAGGTGCAAGCACTGGCATTACATCAGGTTACTATCTCGGTCAAAAAGATGGTTCAGAATCTGTTGTGCTTTCAAAAGACCAGATGCCTGCTCACTCACACCTTATCAATGCCAATTCAACCGGCGCCAACCAGGTTTTACCAACAAATTTTTACCCGTCGGCCCTTATCGACTCTGTTTCAGGCGAAAGTACAAACCTGTATTCAGATGTTGCGCCAGACGTTACTTTAAACGCAGGTACGGTATCAACAGTTGGAGGTGCAACCGCGGTAAAATTAGTTCAACCTGTTTTGGCCATAACTTTCATTATAGCTCTGGAAGGTATCTATCCGCCAAGGCCTTAGTATTAATTATAACCCGGTGGCCTGAATAAGGCCGGTTTACCAAAAAGAACTAACCCCTGCTTTACAATAAGGCAGGGGTTGTACTATATCACGTCTGTTAAGTATACCACGAAATTTATGCCCGCTTACTATAGTTGGTATAGTAAACTCTGATAACCTATGTCTGCAATGGCCCCGCATGGACATAAAAATACGAACACAGGGCTTTTAATGACAAATGTTAACGGCAATAGGCCGGTTAAAATAATCAAGATATCAATAAATTTTTTATGATGAAACCTTTACTTTTATTAAAAAGCCCGCGGGTAAATAAGCTTCGCAACCTTTTAACGGTCTTATTGCTTTTGGTTTTAGTTGGCATTGCCGCGCAGAGCCATGCACAGGTATATTACTTAACCAATGACGCCAACAAGGATACCAAATCGGTTGATGACGCGCTATACAGGGTTAAGGCAGATGGCTCTGAGGGAATCAGCCTGGTTTCAGGCATTGCATATTCACCTACGATATTACAGGTCGACCTGCCTAACCACAGGGCATTTGTATACGAAACATATTCATTAACCCCGCCAAACGGATTAAGTATAAAGGTAATTGATTTAAACACCGGCGCTGTAACAACAACTATCCCGGTTACATTAACCGGCAGGATACAATCAATAAAGTACGATCCTGTCAACGATTATATTTATTATGTAGTACAGGATGGTACGCCATCAACAGCAACTGCAAATGACGCACTTGTTAGGGTAAAGCCCGATGGCACTGGTTCGACAATACTCATAAGCGGGTTTTGTAAAAACCCATCTTTCCTTGCACTCGATATTGCCAATAGCCGGGTATTTGTTTATGAAAATTTATTCGCCGACCATGGATTTGTAACGCTCAGTTTGTCAGGTTATACTGCCTCGGTGGCCAGGGTATCGCCAACAACCGCTGCATCAGGCTCTATTGTAGGCGTCGATTGCGATTATGACCCTGTTACAGATTATATTTATTTGTTAACATCAGATAATACAGGTTCAAAAACTGCCAATGACGCACTTTATAAGATACATTCTGACGGTACCGGCCAGGTTGCTATAAAGTCGTCAATTATCAATGCTCCCGCATACCAGATGGCGCTTGATGCCGGTAACAACAAAGCGTATATTTATGACAATCTTTCAACCCATAGGGCAATATTCTCAGTTGATCTTACCACCGGCAACACAACAGAGGTAATCTCTATTCAATCCCTGCCATCAACTGCGGTTGCTCCGGGGCTTTGGGTACCTAAACTTGCATCGCTTACAACAACAGCAGCCACCGTTATATCGTCGGGCTCGGTAACAATCGGGGGTAATATAGCCCGGAGCGATGTAGCGGTTACAGAAAGGGGAGTGGTTTATAGCTCGGTACACGCGTTGCCGGTTATAGGTACCGATACCAAACAGGTAATGGGCAGTGGTATAGGTGCTTTTTCGGCAAGTATTACCGGCCTTAACCCTGTGGCAACTTATTATACCCGGGCATACGCAATAAGTAGCGCGGGTACTTCGTACGGGGATGTAAAAAGCTTCACAACTTTATCCAACAACGCTAATCTTACAAGTTTTGCACTCAGCTCCGGTACTTTAAGTCCGGTATTTGCACCCGATACAACCGCCTATACTGCAAATGTGACTTATAATGTAACGTCGTTAACCATTACCCCAACGGTTGCGCAAGCGAATGCCTCAGTGAAAATTAATAATACAACCGTAGCATCCGGTTCAGCATCCGGTGCGCTCAGTTTAAACCCGGGAAGTAATACCATCACTACCATAGTAACCGCGCAGGATGGTTTCACCACAAAAACGTATACTACCACTATTACCAAGGACAAAACCCCTCAGGCCATCACTTTTAATAGTATTCCGGCAGTAACCTATGGGGCGGCAGATTTTACTTTAGGCGCTGTAGCAGCCAGTACGCTACCTATAACTTATACCAGCGACAACGACAATGTAGCCACTGTAACCAGTGCCGGCCTTGTGCATATTGTGGGTGCCGGTACCGTAAATATTACGGCAGCACAAGGGGGCAATACTACGTACCTTGCGGCACCAAATGTAAGCAGGCAGCTAACTGTAAACAAGGCAGTATTAACCTATACCGCTAACGTTGTATCGCGCGATTACGGCGCAGCCAATCCAACCTTTACAGGCTCGGTAACCGGCTTTGTGAATGGCGACACCCAGGCAACCGCTACAACCGGTACCATGGTTTTTACCTCGGCAGCAGATGCTACATCTCCTGTAACTACTAATAACACAAATGTTATCCAGTACGGAATTGTAGGAAGCGGGCTTAACTCGGCCAATTATAGCTTTGTACAGGCTACGGCAAATACTACAGCATTAACGCTTAATAAAATTGTTATTACCTATACCGCACAACCGGCAACCAAAGTTTATGGTGCCGTAAACCCGGCATTGAATGTAGTGTTTACCGGTATGGCAAACGGTCAGACGATTGACCAGGTACTTAATTCCCTTTCGTACGCTACCACAGCCACAGTTAGCAGCCCGGTTGGCGCTTATCCCATTACGGTTAGCGGCCTCGATGCACTCAACTACACGTTTTCTGCTGCATCATCCAATGTCACTGCGTTTACTGTAACCAAGGCCGATTTAATCTTTACAGCCCAGGCAGCCACCAAACATTACGGTGAAACCAATCCTACATTAAGCGGTGCTATTACCGGTTACGTAAATAACGAAACCGCTGCAACTGCTTTAACAGGTACGCCGGTTTATAGTACCACTGCCGGCACAGCCAGCGGTGTGGGCAGTTACCCTATAACTTTAAGCGGCCTGTCAGCAGCCAACTATAACATAACAGCTGCCGCAGTTAACAATACGGCCTTAACCATCACCAAAAACACACTGAGTTACGTGGCCACTCCGGCAAGCCGGGCATTTAATACGGCCAACCCATCGGTAACTGGTACAGTAACAGGCTTTTTAAATGGCGATACCCAGGCATCAGCTACTACCGGCACGCTTAGCTTTAGTACAACTGCAACAACAAGTACACCTGTTGGCACATATGCTATTGATGGCGCAGGGTTAAGCTCGGCCAATTATAACATTGTACAGGATGCTTCAAATGCTTCGGCGTTTTCTATATTCTTATCAACCAATGGTAACCTGAGCAGTTTAGCTATCAGCCAGGGCAGTTTATCGCCCTCGTTTGCATCGGGCACTAATAATTATACGGCAACAGTTGCAACAGGTGTTACATCGTTAACTTTAACGCCAACCTTATCTGATGTTAACGCCAGGGTAACTGTGAATGGCAGCCAGGTAACATCCGGCATGTCATCGGGCAGTATTTCTTTAAATGTTGGCCCCAATGTTATCCCGGTAAATGTAACCGCGCAGGATGGTACCACCACCAACCCATATAATGTTACCGTAACCCGCCTGCCTTCCTCGGACGCAACATTAAATAGCTTTACCATTAGCACAGGTACGCCAACACCCGATGTATACAATGTATACCGGTCAAACGTAGCCAATACGGTAACCAGTTTTGATGTTACCGCAGTAGTTCATGAACCCAATGCCACTATAACAGTCAACGGCAATCCTGCAACGTCGGGTACGTCGGTGACACTGCCGCTTAATTTGGGCGACAACGCATACAATTTAGTAGTAACCGCGCAAGACGGCACTACGCAAAGCTACTACGGCATAGTAATCAACCGCGCCTTTTCATCAAACAACCTGTTGAACAGCCTGGCTTTAAGCGCAGGGTCGCTTAGCCCCGCATTTGACAGCGCTACGCTTAACTACACTGTGCAGGTAAGTAATGCAACTAAATCTATAGATATTACACCCACTTTTGATGCTACTGCCTACGGAACTCATGATGGCTTGCCCGCACCATCAGGAGCGGCTTTTACAAGTGCACTTGCTATAGGCGATAACCAAGTACCTATAACTGTGACAGCACAAAACGGAACACCAAGAACCTACAACATAACAGTAAACAGGGCGACATCGACCGATGCTACATTAGTCAATCTGGGTATCATGACCACCATTTCGGGATTGGATGTGCCTTTTGATAGTGGTACTTACACTTATAACACCACAGTAACCAGCGATGTAATGGCCTTCACCCTGAAACCAATTGCAACCAACGACGGCGCAACGATAACCATCAACGGCGTGGCTTTAAATACTGCCACTGGCAACGCCACCACGCTTCAATACTTTTCGGCAGTTGAACCTATGGTGATCGTTGTTACTGCCGGCGATGGAGTAACTCAAAAAACCTACACCATAAATGTAACCAGGAACTTCTCGACAAATAACTTGCTGCAAAGCTTAACGATGAACATCAACGGCACAATAACACCGTTAATCCCCGTATTTGATCCGGCGACGAATGACTATACGATGATCATCAGCAACCCTAATATAACCGGTGTCGCAATTGCACCTGTAGCACAGGATAGCCGTGCCGAATTAAGAGTAGGCGGGGTACCCGTAAGTACAGGTGAGTCTAAGTTTGTAGCGTTACAGGGCGGTGTGAACATTGTTCCTGTAAATGTATACTCATTTGGCGGTGGTAACAATACCTATAATATTACCATCAACCGGGCATATTCATCAGATGCAGGTTTAATTAATGTTATCCTTTCAGGTAACGCGGGATATTCGGCTATCATTAACCAGGCCACCAATAGCCTTACCGCTACTATTCCTAATAATGTAACGGCTATAAGGCTAAGTCCCAACGCGTCTGACCCTGGCGGTACGGTTATTACAGTAAACGGCTATGCAATATCTGGTGGCGCATCTGATAACCTGCCCCTTGCTGTAGGTGATAATCTATTTACCATAGGTATTACAGCAGCGGATAACTCCAATACACAATATTATACCGTACATGCCATAAGGTTGCCGTTTGTAGATGTTACCCTAAGTTCATTAGCGGTAGATAAAGGCGCTCTTGCACCCGCGTTTTCACCGGCTGTAACAAGCTATACGGTAGTTGTAGCCGCCAGTGATAATGCTATTACGGTTACACCGGTGGCTTCGGCAGCCGATGCAAGCGTAACAGCCGGCGGACAAACCATTAATGCTTCAACGCCTTCATACACCAACAGTTCATTATTTGTAGGCAACCAACGCATCACTGTGAGGGTAACAGCTCCGGATGGAGTGAATTTTACAAGCTACGCTTTAAATGTGCTTCGTCCGTCGGCAAGCCAGGCTTTCCTGGGTAACATTGTTTTGAGCAGCGGAGCTATATCACCTGTTTTTTCCCGGAACACCGTAAATTATACAGCTTCGGTTGCGGGTAATGTATCGTCTGTTAACTTTACGCCGGTAACTGCCGAGGCGACATCTGTCATTACCGTAACAAATGGGGGTAATACAACAACTATTACTCCAGCCACGCCATCGGTGCTGATCCCGCTAAATGCAGGCGCCAATGTGGTAACAACAACAATAACCTCACAGGATGGCAGTACCACCAAAACATATACGGTGACTATTACCAGGGCAGTGCCGTCTACAGATGCTACTTTGACCGGCTTAGGCCTCAGTAGCGGTACCCTTAGCCCGGTGTTTAGCAGCGGTACAGATACTTATACAACATCCGTGAATTACACAACGGGTTCAATTACCATAACCCCGGCCGCAACCAATGCCAACGCGTTAATTACTATAGGCGGTATATTTGCTGCATCCGGATCTGGTTTGAGTGTGCCTTTAAACGCAGGCAGTAATCCAATACCGGTTGTTGTGACCGCTGAAGATGGTATTACCACCAAAACCTATAGCCTTACTGTTAATCGTGCGGCAGCATCAACTGATGCAGCTTTGGCCGGCCTTGGTTTAAGCGACGGGACATTAAGCCCTTTATTCGATGCCGGTACAACAGCTTATACAGCCACAGTAAGCAACGCCACAGGTACTTTAACACTTTCGCCATTTGCAAATGATATTAATGCGGCGGTACTTGTAAACGGCAACGGCCTGGATGTTAGCGGCACCATCGATATCCCCCTAACCGTAGGTGCTAATGCCATAACTATTATGGTAAAAGCTCAGGATAGCACGACTACCAAAACGTATAGTTTAATAATAACCCGTCAATCGAATGTCGGCCTGTCTAATCTTACTTTGAGCAAAGGAAGCTTAAGCCCCGTTTTTGATGCCAATACTAACGCCTATACGGCTGCAGTATCCATCGGCGATGTATCGATAACGGTTACGCCAACCCTTAGCGATACAACATCAACCGTAAAAGTAAATGGGGCAGCAGTCCTGTCCGGAGTGGCTTCCGCCCCTGTTACCTTGAATGGCGGTAATACTATCATACCTGTTGAAATAACTGCGGCCGATGGTATCACTAAAAACACCTATACAATAACGGTTAGCAGGCCTGTATCCGCCGATGCCACACTTACTGGTTTAACTACCAATGCCGGATCTTTAAACCCGGTATTTAATCAGGCCGCGAGTAGTTATACGCTTAATGTGCCTAATGCGGTTAGTACCATAAAAATTGGGGCAAGCACCAATGATGCCAATGCAACAGTTACTGCTAATGGCACGCCAGTTCCCCATGGCGTATTATCATCAGTTATATCATTGAACGAGGGTTCAAATATTATAAGTATAGTAACAACCGCGCAGGACGGCACTACTACCAGTACCTATACATTAACAGTAAATCGTTCTGCTGCCGGATTGTCAACTAATGTAGGTGTGAGTGCATTAACATTAAGCCCCGCCTCCACCTTGACGGTTATAACCGGCAGCAGCACCATAAATTACCAAACTTCAGTATCGGGCCCGACATCGAGCATAACAGTTACAGCCACCACGACAGACCCTAACGCGGTGATACGAGTAGAAGGCAATACGGTAGCCAGCGGTAGTACATCTGCCCCTATAACGCTGAATACTACCGGGTCTACTACCGTTCATGTTTCTATAACCGCCCAGGATGGCGTCACCATTCGTACCTATTCCATCGTTGTGTATAAAAACGGGTCAAGTAACCCCGCTTTAACCTCGTTAAGCCTAAGCCCAACCTCCACCTTGACGGCTATAACCGGTAGCAGCGCGGTAAATTATCAAACTTCAGTATTGGCTTCGATATCGAGCATAACAGTTACGGCTACAACTACAGATCCTAACGCGGTGATACGGGTAGAAGGTAATACGGTAGCCAGTGGCAGTGCATCTGCCCCGATAATGCTGAACGCCACCGGAGCTACTATCATCCATGTTTCTGCGACGGCTGCAGATGGGGTAAGTGTTCGTACTTATTCCATTACCGTGTACAAAAACGGATCGAGTAATACTTCAATAAGTTCATTGGCATTAAGCCCGTCAACTCCGTTGTCAATAACAACGGGTGCCAGTAACGTAAATTACCAAACCTCGGTATCGGTGACAGCCGGCACTGTCGCCGTTGTAGCTGCAACTTCTGACCCAAATGCAGTCATCCGGATTGAGGGCAATACCGTAGCCAGCGGGGTTACATCCGGCCCGATAACGCTGAATGCAACCGGTTCCACAACAATCCATATATCCGTAACCGCCCAGGATGGTGTCAGTGTCCGTACTTATTCGATTGTTGTAAATAAAAACGGGTCAAGTAATGCCTTGCTTACGTCCCTAATATTAAGCCCGGCCTCCACGCTCACGGCTACAACCGGCAGCAGTAACGTAAATTATCAAACTTCGGTATCTGCAAGCACATCCAGCATAACTATTAAGGCTATAGCGTCAGATCCTAACTCGGTGATACGGGTTGAAGGGAATATTGTGTCAAGTGGCAGTACATCTGACCCTATAACGCTGAATGCTACGGGAACTACTACTGTTCATATTTCTATAACAGCCGAGGATGGCGTCACCATTCGTACCTATTCCATCGTTGTGTATAAAAACGGGTCAAGTAACCCCGCTTTAACCTCGTTAAGCCTAAGCCCGGCCTCCACCTTGACGGCTATAACCGGTAGCAGCGCGGTAAATTATCAAACTTCAGTATTGGCTTCGATATCGAGCATAACAGTTACGGCTACAACTACAGATCCTAACGCGGTGATACGGGTAGAAGGTAATACGGTAGCCAGTGGCAGTGCATCTGCCCCGATAATGCTGAACGCCACCGGAGTTACTATCATCCATGTTTCTGCAACAGCCGAAGATGGTGTAAGTGTCCGCACATATTCCATAACCGTGTACAAAAACGGATCAAGTAATACCTCAATAAGTTCATTGGCATTAAGCCCGTCAAGCCCATTATCAATAACAACGGGTACGAGTAATATAAATTACCAAACCTCGGTATCGGTGACAGCATCCACAGTTGCGGTTGTAGCTACAACTTCAGACCCCAATGCAACCATACAGATTGAGGGCAATACGGTAGCCAGCGGGGTTACATCCGGCCCAATAACGCTGAATGCAACCGGTTCCACAACAATCCATATATCCGTAACCGCCCAGGATGGTGTCAGTGTCCGTACTTATTCGATTGTTGTAAATAAAAATGACCCGGGTAACATGAACTTAAATTCATTGGCTTTGAGCCCCGCCGTCGGAATTGAAAAGCAACCAGATGAAATAAACACCAGGAATATCACCGTTCATCAGGCCCTGTCGCCAAACGGCGATGGTATTAACGACGTGTTCATCATTGATGGTATTGAAAACTACGCCGATAACCACCTGAGCATCATGAACGCCGGCGGTGTACTGATATACGACGTACAAGGCTATGGCAGTAATGGGAATGTGTTTGACGGCCACTCCAACAAGAACTTGGCTATGCAAAAGCCGGGCACTTATTACTATTCGTTGGAGTACAAGGATGGTAATGAAACCAAACGTAAGACAGGTTATATCATCCTGAAATATTAACAGGAATAGAATAGAAGCCTGGTAAGGAATATTACTGGCCATGGTTGCCGTTAGCAGACAGGTAACCATGGTTTACTGTAATTTATCTGCCAAAGAAGGGTAAAAATAGCTGGTGAATGGCTACAATTTAGGCTAATAATCCCTGTATACAAGCTAATAATTCACGCTATCATTACTTAGTTTTTCATAGGCGGGTTTGCGGAGTAAATTCCGCAAAGCTGCCTTAGATGAAAGAGTAATACCATACTACTAAACACACTGGCTAACCAGGATTACAAAAAATGTTCATCAAAAAAAATACGATAAAGCTAAGCCTGATACTTGCATTTACAATTTGCAGTAAGGTTTTTGCGCAACAACAAATTTATAACTACAGCCAATATGCAGATAACCTTACAGCAGTTAACCCGGCGTATTCTATACTTGATAAGGCCGGGTCTGTAAGCGTGCTGGGGCGCAAGCAGTTTATAGGTATAGATGGTGCGCCAAGCAGCCTAATGCTGAATGCCAATTTTCCTATCGAATCTATCAACGGCGCAGCCGGTGTGTATGTACTGAATGACCAGGCTGCTGTAGAGAAACAAATTGAGGCTAACGTTTTTTTTGCTAAAGGCGTGCAGCTTACCCAAACCGATTACCTGGCTGTGGCTTTAAATTTAGGCGTACGTAATTATGTAGGCAATTATTCGCAACTGGATGCTACCGACCCGCAGTTTATGAATGATGTGCGCGAAACGAAACCTAACATCGGTTTCGGGGTGATGTTGTACAGTGCCAATTACTATTTAGGCTTATCGGTTCCAGAGTTTACCATCCGTAGCCTGGGCACGGCATCACAACAGCAGGCCAATTACCTGCGCACACATTATTACTTTACAGGGGCCTGCCTGGCCGATGTAAGCGACGATGTAAAGGTTAAACCAGCCACGTTGGTTAGCTATGTAAACGGATCGCCGGTTTTGGCAAATATTTCGGGCACATTGTATCTTAAGGAGCAATTGGGCATAGGCTTAAATTACCGCACTGATAAAAAAGCAGCGGCAATGTTATCGGTGATCGGTAAAGCATTCAGGGTAGGGTATAGCTACCAGTTTGGCACATCATCAAATAACCTGGGGGGCGTTAATATCACCACCCATGAAGTAAGCATAAGTTACCGGTTTGGAAATGTAATCGGCAATAAACTATTATAAACCAGAATAAAACCCTAACCATGAAAAGTACCTTACTGTTTACGCATGACGACCGGCTAAAAAACCGCCCGGTTTCCTTTAAGGAGGTTGACGAACAGGCCCTGCACGCTATTGTACAGGCAGCGGTCAACGTCGAGTTGTTTACCATCCCTTTGTACATGACCTCGTTGTACTCCCTGCAAGGTATGCATGAGATAAACAGCAAAGGCAATAACTTTTACCTGGGTCGCACCTGGCCAGGCATGGCGGCAACGGCCAAACCTGCAACGGCAAACGAAAAAGCATTTAATGCTGTTTTTAGTGTTTTTGTGGCCGAAATGCTGCACCTGCAAATTGTATCAAACCTGGCAAAAGTAATTGGTTATGAACCAAAGTTTACCTGCGAGCCCTTACAGGATGAGGAAACTTATGCCTGGAAATGTTATGGCGATGATAAAACAGTGCTGCCGCACATCCTCGACTTTAAAGATTGCGTGGCGCCGTTCGACAAGGTAAAAGTTAAAACAGGGGCAATGAATAAAGAACAGGTACGCTTGTTTTTGGCTATTGAGCAAACCGAAACTGATGCCGAAAAAGTGCTCAATCCTGATAAAATTGCTAAATACAATGAGAAAGCTCCTTTTGATAACTGGAAACCTGGAGCCGATTTGCCTTTGTTTGGATCGATAGGGAACATGTACCTGCAATTGTGGAATTACCTGTCCATAACCTATACCGATGGGGCAACCCTTTGGGATATTGTTTTTGAAAAAGGAAAGGGCGGAGGTGATGTAGCCGTACAAAAGGAAATTTTTAATCCGGAGAGACTCAACCCTAAAACAGAACCA
Organism: Mucilaginibacter sediminis; assembly: GCF_051903035.1. Lineage (NCBI taxonomy): Bacteria > Pseudomonadati > Bacteroidota > Sphingobacteriia > Sphingobacteriales > Sphingobacteriaceae > Mucilaginibacter > Mucilaginibacter sediminis. Next base: position 2,249,851 of record NZ_CP170602.1, on the reverse strand, counting down.
GATCCGAAAGATCCCGGCGATGATGAATACCCCGGCATTGCTACCAGTATCCAGAATACCGAATCGGAAGCTGCTCTGCTGGATGCCATGAACATGATTAACGGCATTACCGATCAGGGTGAAGGCGGCGGCGTAATTAAACAAATCCTGGACAGGATGAATAAAAGCAGGGGTGCTCATGAGCATGTTAACCTAAGCGTCGTACAAGACCAATTTAGGCCAAGCTGCCCGGTTTTGAAAAATAAATATCCATCATTTACAGCTACCGGAGCCGATGCGCCATCGGCCAAAGCAGATGCCCGCGACACATTTGGAAAAATGGACCATTTTGAAACTTTTAAGTTTGTGATGGAACTGCTAATGGAAGGACAGATTGAAACCTGGGACCAATGGCATGCGAAAGGTAATTCATGGTCGGCCGAATCATTGCAAACGGCAGCTTATGATGCTTCACACAATCCGCAGCTGCCTGCATCAGGCGATATTGCCGGTGCTTTAAACAGGTTAAAGTTGAATGATGCCGATGAAAAAAACTTTGAACTGTTTAGCCGCGCCTCTACAGGCGCCATAGCCGGTGTAACCAAAGTACTTAACGATTATTTTAAAAATCCTAAAACACAGTTCCCTTACCCATCAATGGGAGGCTCGGGCGATAGGATGTCAATCTGTTGGGCTGTTTTTGGCAAAGCGCCGGATATCAGCCTTGGCGTAACATCGCCTGACGATAAACCAATAGACCGTACCCAGCACCTTTACCATGCCTGCCAGGGAATGAGCCTGGATGATGTGTTGAAGGATAACCCGGAAACCTGTGCAACAACGGCAATTTACCATACCTGCAAAGGATCAAACGATTGTAAAACCGAAGGTGGTTGCGGCTTTGTTCAGAAGACTACGGGCGGCGGGCTGTGCGGTGGCAAGGCTACTGCGTTTTATAAAACACAACCCGGATGGCCTGCAGCAAACACTTTGCCTTTTAGCCCGCCGGCAGATAATGCTTGTAAAGCTTTGGGTGGCTGCGCTGTTCCTATTTCGGCATCACAAATGTACCCTGCGGTAAAAGATGGAGAAGAGTACCGGATGCAACTGTATGATTTTGGAGACAAGCCCGGTTTTAAACCAAAATCATTCGGTATTCTTGATTACGAAAAGGGCGAGCTGGTTTATGATGTGGCCTGGAAAGCTTACAAAGCGGTGTTGGAGAAAAGGGGATTGCCCGTACCCGAAAAGCCAAAACCAAGTGATTTGCGTTTGGCCTTCCCGCCGTCAACCTAAAGAAAATTATTTTTATGAATAATAATAATTTACCACGCCTGGGCCTGCCAAATTTGGGCCTTGGCGTGGGTTTACGAAACAAGCATTTTAATTACCTGCTGCACAACCCGGCGCAGGTAGACTGGTTCGAGATCATCAGCGAAAACTTTATGGATGATTTTGGCTTTGCCCGCCACGTGCTGATGCATGTGCGCAAACAGGTACCTGTGGTAATGCATGGGGTATCATTATCTGTTGGCAGTACCGATCCTATCAACTATAAATACCTGGAAAAGTTAAAAGCATTAGCTGAAGCTATCGAGCCGGAGTGGATATCAGATCATTTATGCTGGACGGGTGTTGCCTATACCAATACCCACGATTTACTGCCAATGCCCATGACCCAGGAAAGCCTTACCCACGTTTGCGAACGCGTAATGCGTATACAGGATTATTTAAAACGGCCACTGATATTGGAAAACCCGTCAACTTATCTGCAGTTTAAAGCGTCGATAATTTCTGAATGGGGTTTTTTATCGTCATTGGCTGCTACAACAGGGTGTGGGTTGTTGCTTGATGTAAACAATGTATTTGTATCGGCAACAAATCATGGTTTTGATGCACCAAATTATATCAACAACCTGCCACATAAACATATTGTGCAAATGCATATTGCCGGGCCTACCGATTGCGGCGATTTGCTGATAGATACCCATGACCAACCTGTACCATCTGAAGTTTGGAAATTGTATGCCCAGGCCCAGCAATCAACGGGTGGTGTAAGCACATTGCTGGAATGGGATGCAAAAATACCCGATTATCCTGATTTGCTTATTGAACTTTACAAGGCCCGTGAAGCTTTAAAAGGAAATATCCCCGTTCAGGGTGTTAATAAATCTGAACATCAGCCTGTATCAAACCCGGTTGAATTTCAATTGCTGGCAGCAAATGGCTAAAGAACAAAAATTAGCATTATTGCAAAACTGGCTCAAAACCGTAGTGATGACGCCGGGCCACTTGCCTCAAAAACTGGGGCAGGCATGGCGTCTGCATGGGCTTGATGAAGCCGATGTAGTTGTTGCCGATGAGGGTACAGCATCGGTTTATACCCGCCTGAACGTTTATAGCTCTGGATATTTACTGCGTTTGCTGGAATGCATGTATGCCGATTATGCCGTTAGCCGGAAATTTATGGGCGATGAAGTGTTTGATAGCTTTGCTAAAGCTTACCTGTTATATCATCCATCCGCCTCGTTTACTTTGTATGATCTGGGTGCCGCATTTCCAGGATTTTTGGCTAAAACAAAGCCTCCCGTTATTTCGGGCGAAGAATCGGCTATAAATGATTTTATGAACCTGCCTGTAGCCTTTGCCAAACTGGAACGTGCCCGGCAGGAAGCCGTACGTGCGCCGGGAACTGAGGGCACTGCCGAACGTGACCAGGAGATCAGTATCCAGAATGTCCTTTTTAACACGGCTAAAATAATTACCCCCGATTGCCTGCGATTGCTGGAACTGGATTTTCCCATGATCCCGTTTTTTACCGCGGTTTACCGGGGTGAGGATTATGAACTGCCGTCGCCCCAAAAAACATTCATCGCAGTAAGCCGCAAGAATTTCAGGGTCACGATGACCGATGTTACCGAAGTGCAATATACCTTGCTTTCGTTATGCCAGGCAGGGGATAACCTATACGATGCCATAACCGCGACAGCATCATTTAATAAAATACCCCCGTCCGAACTATTGGCAGATGTGTTTCTTTGGATGCCCCTATTTCATAAAAATGGCTTGCTTGACTGGGCCTGATGAGGGCCTTAAACCCAGCTGAACCGTGTTGTTATGATGTAGCGATTGGTTAAGTGATAAGGAAGACCCATGGCAAGCGCATCAAATTGGGTTAACATAACTTAACATATTTCAAATAAAATATTCATAAATATTTGATAATCAATATTTTGTATTTTAACACGGTTAACACTAAACTGAGCACGCAATTTAGGCGCATCCAAATATTTGTGCCTGTTGTTGGCCAATATACTTATAAAAAAAATATGTAGATACATTTAAATTTAGTTTTGTGCGGTATATTAGCCGTATCAACCCTATTGATTAATGAAAAAACTTTTAAGTATTGGCTTCGTTTGTTTATGTCCCATTGTGTTTGCCCAAAAAAAATCGTCCCCGGGCAATTTGGTACAGTATGTTAACCCTTTTATAGGTACCGGCGCTGTTGACAAAAACAGTTTATCGGGCAGTAATTTTCCCGGTTCAACAGTCCCTTTCGGCTTTGTACAACTAAGCCCCGATACCCGCGAAGCACCGGACGATCCGGCATCCGGTTATGATTATAATGATAAAACCATCATCGGCTTTAGCCACACGCACCTGAGCGGTACCGGCGTTGCCGATTTGTTTGATGTGCTGATGATGCCAACCACTGGCGCAATTAACCTGGTGCCAGGCAGCGCTGGGAAGCCCGGAAGCGGCTATAGCTCTGCCTTCTCGCATAAAGAAGAAACAGCCCGGCCCGGTTACTACCAGGTAATGCTGAAGGACTATAACATCAACGCCGAACTTACCTCAACATCGCACGTTGGCTTGCACCGCTATACTTTTCCTAAAAGTGATGAATCGCATGTGATTATTGATATGGACCACTCGCTTGACAAAAAACGGGGCTACTGGTCGTGTAAAATTGTGAGTGCGCAAATACGCGTAATAGACGACCACACCATTGAAGGTTATCGTATTTTAAGCGGCTGGGCCAAATTGCGAAAAATTTATTTCCATGCCGAATTTTCAAAACCATTCACCAGTAGTGTACTGGCCAGCGGCAGCCAACGCTATCCGGATCTGTCAATCATCAACGGCACAAACCTGAAGGCTGCTTTAAACTTTAGCACTAAGGATAAAGAACAAGTATTGGTAAAAGTAGGCCTGTCGCCCGTAAGTACCGAGAATGCCCGAATGAATATAAAAGCCGAGCTGCCGGGCTGGGATTTTGATAATACCAGCACGCAAAGCAGCCTGCAATGGGAACATGAACTGGCCAAAATTAAAATAGAAGGTACCCCGGAGCAAAAACAGATTTTTTATACCGGAATGTACCATGCCTTTACCCAGCCCAATAATATGGCCGATGTAAACGGCGATTACCAGGCTACGGATTTAACCATTGCCAACGCGCCGGATAAAACGCATTATTCAACCTTCTCGTTGTGGGATACTTACAGGGCGGCGCACTCTTTGTATACGCTCATTCAACCGGAAAAAACTGCCGGCTTTATCAACAGCATGATGCGCCAGTATGATACTTATGGCTACTTGCCTATATGGCAATTATGGGGCGATGAAAATTATTGTATGATAGGCAATCACGCCATCCCGGTTATTGTCGATGCGGCTTTGAAAGATATTAAAGGTTTTAACCAGGAGAAGGCTTACGAAGCGGTTAAAGGTTCATCCATAACAGATCATCCCGGCTCGCCTTTTACTACCTGGGAAAAATACCAGTATATTCCTGAAGATATCGAATCGCAGTCGGTTTCGGTAACGCTGGAGATGGCTTATGATGACTGGTGCGTGGCACAATTAGCCAAAAAGCTGGATAAAACCGAAGATTATGACCGCTTCATGAAACGATCTGAATATTACCGGAACTTGTACAACACCAAAACAGGCTTTTTTCAGGCCAAAAAGAAGGATGGCAACTGGCAGGAACCCTTTGATGCGCTGGCTTATGGCGGCAATGGTGGCAGCCCGTATACCGAGGGTAATGCCTGGCAGTACTTTTGGTACGTGCCGCAAAACGTATCCGGCTTAATTGATTTAGTAGGAGGGAATACCGCTTTCAACCAAAAGCTCGACCTGTTTTTCTCTACAAAGGATAAACCCGGCGAGGTAAACGGCAATGCGTCCGGCTTTATTGGCCAGTATGCGCATGGCAACGAGCCAAGCCACCACGTAGCTTACCTGTATGACTATGCCGGCCAGCCATGGAAAACACAGATGTATGTAGCCAAAGTGCTGAATGAATTGTATAATAACTCCTCATCAGGCTATTCGGGTAACGAAGATTGTGGGCAAATGTCATCATGGTATATATTTAGTGCCATGGGTTTTTATCCGGTTAACCCGGCCAACGGGGTTTATGCTATCGGTTCGCCTATATTAAAAAACGCAGAGATCAACCTGGGTGATGGTACGGTATTCGCAGTTAATGTAAAAAACGCGGGCAGGCAAAATGCCTACATCCAATCGGTAAAATTAAACGGTAAAAGCTACACCAAAACTTATATCACCCAAAGTGATATCACCGGCGGCGGTAAACTGGAATTTGTAATGGGGCCGAAACCCAACAAAAATTGGGGCATTAAACCTACCGATGCGCCTCTGGCGTGGGGGTATTAAATTCAAAATTCAAAAGTAAAAATTCAAAAAAAGAACTTTTAAGGTTTTAAAGACTTTAAGCTGAGTTTAACACTGTATTGCACATTGAGCATGTAGCCGACTGTGCCGATAAGTGCAGTGGCGGCGAGCAGGAGTGACCTGGTCTGATATAAACTGCATTACCAATAAATATTTGTTCAAAAGCAGCCTTTGCAAAAACACAAAGGCTGCTTTATGGTACTTGCAAATCAATCAAAATCATGATCAACCGGTGATAAGATAATGCCGTGGTGCGCGTTTACCACGCCGTTTGCGTAGCCATTATTATCAACAAACATTTTTTCGTTTTCAATAAAGAAATGCACTTCGCCTACGTTAAAATTACCTTTTATGGTAACTACACGGTCGGGATGCTGGGCATTAATCTCATTCAGAATGTGGCTTGACAGCCCATGAAATTCGTGCTTATCCATTTGGTAAACATCAAGCACCGGCTCCTCGTGGCCCGTTTGGTAAACTTTAATGCGGTAATTGCTTAAATCCACGCGGATGTCGGCTCTGTCGGCAACTGCATTATCGGTAATATTTAATGCCTTGCCATCGGTAGTGGCAATGTGTGCATCAATGCGGAGCGGCTGATTTATATTGCCTTTTTGCTCATTGTAATAAGTTAGTATCCGCAAAAACTCTGTGCTGTTGTTACCATCATTTACGGTAAGCGTACGTTGTTCGCTTAAAAAGATGGTGGTGCCAAAAATAAATGCATGTTTCATAATTCTATGTGTTGGTTTATTTAATCAACAAGCTATAAATACGCAAAAAGTTTTAATGAAAAACACATTGTTACACAATGCGATAAAGCAAAAAAGCTCCCGGCCCAAACCGGAAGCTTTTAATATAATGTGTCGATAAATGTACAATGTTAAAACCCTTGCCGTTGCCCGGTATATGGTGCTTGTTTTAACCAATTACTTATCCAATCCGCCCCTTCGCGTGGCTTTGGTTTGTGCCGGCCATTTGATGCCTTCGGTTTTGGTATTGGTTGTTTTTACCGGGTCTTCGCTGGCCATGTAAGCCATTATAGCCGCCAGCATGGCGTTATTCTTCAAGTCATCAAATACTACCTTGTCATAAGTATCCCTGTTGGTGTGCCAGGTATATGACCCGTACGACCAGTTGAGCGAGCTTAACGAAAAGCCGGGAGCGCCAACTGCTACAAACGAAGCAAAATCAGAACCGCCGCCGCCGGGTTGGCCGGGGAAGTTGGTTTTTATCCTGTTTTTTATCGTATCTGGCACGGCTGCAAGCCACCTGGTTAAATAATCTTTTGATTCAACAAAACCCTGGCCGCCGATGTTTACCACACGACCTGTGCCGTTATCCTGGTTAAACAAGGCCTGCAGGTTTTTAACTATTTCGGGATGGTCTTCTACAAATGCGCGCGAACCATTCAACCCTTCTTCCTCGCTGCCCCAATGGCCCACTAAAATGGTACGTTTTGGATGGGGGTAATACTTTTTGAGCAGGCGCATAGCCTCCATCATCGTAAGCGTACCAGTACCGTTGTCGGTAGCACCTGTGCCGCCGTCCCATGAATCAAAGTGCGCGCTTAGCATTACATATTCATCAGGTTTTTCTGTGCCCTTAATTTCGGCAATGGTGTTGAAGGTTGGTACTACACCCAGTTCTTTTGATTCGCAGTGAATGCTGATTTTAGGGCTGGTGCCCGATTCGGTTAGGCGGTAAAGCATGCCGTAATCTTCTAACGCGATATCAACCGTGGGGACTATTTTGGTGTACGCGCCAAAAATTTTATCAACCCCAAAGCCTGCCGACCAGTTATTGGTGATAATGCCTGCGGCGCCGGCGTTTTCAAGTGCAACCGGCAGTGTTTTGTTGGTAAAACCGGTTTTGCTGATGCGCTTTCTCCAGGCATCCGTTTGGGCGGTACGTGCGGCTTTCATCCTGTCGAATGAATCTTTGGTGGCAAATTCGGTCCAGTTATAATCGGGCCTGCCGGTTGGCTGGCACATGGATATCAGTACAAATTTACCTTTTACATTGGGCAGCCATTGCTGAAACGCAACAGAATCGGCAAGGTCGGGCAGGATGATCAATTCGGCTGTTACCGTTTTTTTGCCCATGCCGGGGCTCCAGGCCAGTTGGGTGCCTTCTAATGATTTTACCCTCGGCGATACCATATCTATATGCGAAACACCGCGCTCCCAGCCGCGCCACTCGCCCCATTTTTCGTTATGGGCCTGTATATCCCAGCTTTTGTATTTGGCTACGGCCCAATCATTGGCCTGTTTCATTTGCGGCGTACCAACCAGGCGCGGGCCTATGCCGTCAAAAAGCTGGTGGGCCAGGTTTTCCAATTGCGAGTTGCCGGTTTCTTCGGTCACGATGTTGTTGATAACAGGATTGGCAGATTGCGCGCTGGCAACACCACCATAAAGTAAAGCGCCTATAACAATTGGTCGTGCCTTGTACCAAATATGCAGGCCGAAATTCAGGTTAATGTGTTTCATGAACCTAATTTAGGTAAAAGGAGGCAGGCATTGATAATTTATGCCTCACCCGGCTTCATTGCAAACACTTTGTTACATAAAATTTAAAGGTGATAGTTATACGGCTAACTTAAGCATGAATTTGAACCATGTGGTCGCCACCTTTTTGAAACTCGTAATCTACTTTTACCAATTTTAAAACAGAGTGTTTTGCAAAGTGGTCTAATACAGTATCGATAACGTGATTTTTTTGTGCATCAAGGTTTAAAACCGGGAAAATTCGTACCTGTTTACAAACACGTAACATTTCCTGTATGGTTGCAATGTGGAAATCGACACCAAGATTTGCATACAATAGCAGGAAGTGCGAGCTTAATCCGATATCAAACTGCTGGTCGCGATAAGGTGTTTTATCCGGCATCATATGGGTTACGTAACGGCCTTCATTTTTGCCTTTTTCAAAATCGGCAAGGAAGGTTTTCATCGCGTTCATGCGAATGCTAACAAGATTATCTATCGTCTTTATTTCGTTCCATACAAATTTGTCGTAGTTGCTGGTCATTTGTTCAATAACTTCGGTTTTGGTTTCAATGATCCGCTGTTCTATCTCCGTTCTGGAAAACTGGTAAACAGGATCTATTGAAGTTACGCGTCCTTGCATACGGGTAAATTCGGCGTTAAAGCTTGCCGGCCCATCACCAACGCTTAAAAAGTTAAGATTTAAATCGGCAGGAGTTAGACCAAACATTTTTTGGTATTCCGTTAAGGTACGTCCCCATGGGACTACAGATTTTAAAGTAAACGACATGGAAAATGATTTAAATGAAAAAGAGGCCGTATCATAATTCAAATGATGCGGTTTTTTTATTTTACGGCAAAAAAATTGATTTCAAGTAGTTTTTTACTGTTGATTTCGAACTAACGAACATTATTGATTGAGAACGAGAGAAAAGAAGCTCTTTAGGCTGCTTTTTTTCTTAGATTTTGAGCGATTGAAAGTAAACCCCATTCAATGGCGACTTTTTCTTTACCGCGGAGCATGAAGCGCCGGAACCCATGGTTCTGTTTGATATTTCCGAATACGGGTTCGACGTCGAAACACCGTTTCTTTCGCCGTTCTATACCCTCTTCGCTGTTTAGCAGTAGATAAGCCTTTTGTTTCTGCCGCTTCAGATTTTCATTGATTTCAATGATCCGGTTGTGTTTTGATTTATGACAAGCACCGTTCAGCGGACAATTGCTACAATTTCTTGCCTGGTATCTTTTAACATGCTGTTCAAACCCGGTACTGGTTTTCCTGATGTAATTTCCAATGAAATCCATCTGCTGGCCCATCGGGCAGATATAACAATCCTTTTCCTGGTTATAAAAAAGCTTATCCGAAGCAAACGGAAAGTTATTGTTGTGGTTTTCATGCTGCTCTTTATCAAACATGCCATACTTTACAAAAGCGGTGGCCTGTTTTTCTTCAAGCAGTGTGTAATTTTCTTCTGATCCATACCCCGCATCTGCGGTAACTACTTTAGGGGCCTTGCCGAAACTGGTTTCATGCTGCGTTATATGTGCCGGAAACGTAGTGGTATCTGTAGGATTGGGATGAATGGTATAATTAACAATGAATTGATTGGAGGTGGAGATCTGCACATTATAGCCCGGCTTTAACTGGCCATTTTTCATGTGGTCTTCTTTCATGCGCATGAAGGTAGCGTCAGGATCTGTTTTACTGTAGCTGTTCCTTTCTTCCAGTATAGCTTCCTGCTGCTCGTATTTAGCAATGTTTACGGGATAGTTCTTAGTCACATATTGAAGCTTAGCCTTCATCTTCTTATCGGTGTTCTCTTTACCGGATAGTTTTTCATTGAGCTGATCTATCGTTGCCTTTACCTTCTGACTGTCGATCTCTGTGAAATCAGGCGGTTCAGGCATTTTGTCCTCATCGGCAGCGATCTGCTGTGCATACTGCCAGATCTCGGTCAGTTGTTTTTTCATTTTTTCCTTGTTCGTCTGGATTGATTTTTTCCAGACAAAGGTGTACTTGTTCGCATTGGCTTCAATCTTTGTTCCATCCGTATTGATCTCATCAATACTTAGCAACCCTTCATCAGCCAATAGCTTTACCACATCTTCAAACACGTTACGCAACGCATTCTTTAACCGAACACCCCTAAACCTGTTAATCGTATTATGGTCGGGGTAGCTCATTGAGCTCAACCACATAAAGTAGATGCTTTCCTGGCAGGCGGTCGCCAATTTACGGCTGGAATAAATATTGGTCACATAGCCATAAACCAATACTTTCAGCAACAACTGAGGGTGATAACTGGAACTTCCCCTGATATGGTAAGCTTTTAATAGAGGTTCAATATTGATCTTGTTAATTACCTCATTTACAACTCTAACCGGGTGGGATTGAGGGATTAGCTCCTCCAGGGTTGGAGGAATAGCTAATATTTGCTGCTGATCATAATGTTTGAAAACAGGTTGCCTAATTGCCATATCTCATATATCTATACCTTAAATATATGAAAATCAGATGATTAAAACAAATAAAAACAATAGATAGCTGTTTGAATTTATAGTAATAAACCCTTAATAATAAAAAAGAGGCTGATCATGATTTATGATACAGCCTCCTTAAAGTATTTACGCTATAAATAATAATTTAAACTGCTACAATAAATTTATACTGCGCGGTTGCCAATTATTATTTGCTGTTAGTTTCATTTGAATTATGGATAACAAATGTAGGAATTAGTTTTGCTTTAAAAACTTAAAAGTGTGATAGGTTAGATTTAATAAGTAAATATTCAACGGTGAGATGTTTGCATATTCAAGAAAATGAAAAAAGATAATTCTTTGCCTCTTAATAACCGGATTGACGGCGGGTTTCGACAGATCGAAAAAAGAATAACATAGCGCAGAATTAACGCCTAAAGCGCTAATAAGAATTAAATACCGATGGAGATAATCGAGGGCGAGTCATTGATATCGCAATATTTCCACCATTCTAATAACAAATAAGTGACCACTGCGGTGAATGACAACAGTTAATCCTCCATATCGTTCACAATTTCAACAGCGGCGAAAAACGAGAGGCCTTTGAGCACCAAAACTTTATCAGACTTTTGTTTCCTGGTTAGGTAGCTCCGGTTGTCTTCCAACTGAGAGGCAAAATGGGTTATATCGGCTTCAATTTGCCAGTTGGAGGGGATTACAATGGTTACCTGTCCAAATGCCTGCGATATATCTACGGAGGCAGTGCCTGTAATATCGGCCTGGGTAAAATCCAGTTCGGTGCTGCCGAATACATTCTTCACGCTTCCTCCTTTAAAATCTTTCGAAATTATGGTTCTTTTTATCTCGCCAAAAATGGTTGAAGTATCAAAGCTATCGTTGGCGTTTTGGCTCATGGTTCCTGATAAAATGTTCATATCCTTTGATTTAATCGTCGAACAAAGGTAAGTAACACAGCCGCCGCCGAAACTCAAAGTTTGCAAAGTGGTGTAAGTTGTCGGTAAAAGTGGGGATTATGTCGGTAAACTAAACGGCAGTGTTTAGTTTAAATTGGCAACCCCTCTGAAAAATTGTATCGCGCCAAAAACTATCGCGCCCCAAAATATAAAGCCAATATGGGCCAACGTTAGTATCAGGCCACCGCCGCACCATAAGGCGCCGTAAAGCATATCTTTTTTTGCTTTGTCTCTTTTAGCATCTACAATCTGTTGTTGAAGCGTATTAACAATGTATTCGGCGTTTTCGGTATCTAAGCCGCGTTCAAGCAATGCGGCTTTTACTTCAAATACGTTTTGGCCTGCCATAAACAGGTTGCACGCATATTGATACATTTGGTCAAACGTATTTTGGGTTATGGTTGCTGTTTCTTCCATTGTGATAAGTTATTAGGTTTTGTGCATGCCCGCCTTATTGCAGGCACTATAAATTTATTTATTGTAATTGGTTTTTGCAATAGAGGGCAAAATTATTTTGCAAAATAACCCGCAGATTACCCATATTCGGTAAACTTAAACCTGTTGTTGGCAGATGGTTCGAGATTTCATCTTTTTTAACAACAATTCGCCATGCATTAACAGAGGGGGGATAATAATTTATTTACACACCATCCATACCCTAAAAATAGCGCAAACGATTGTTTTGACCATTAATAGATAATCTCCCGTTTTTTTCGTGATTCAAAGGGGGGAATATTCTGCAGCCTGTTTTTAATAGAAAAATTAAAATCTATATTTGTGTGCGCACACGCAAATTATTTTTTGTGTTTTTCCCTGTAAATTATCAAACATGCTAAAAAAACTATTGCTTTTAATTTGTATCGGCTCAGCAGGCGCTGCCAGGGGCCAGGATATCTTTCTTTCGGGTATAAAGCCGGGCAAAGCGCTGGTATCTTCCAACAAGGGGATATTAACTTTAAAAAACAACTGCTTATCTGTAAAATGGCTGGCCGATAAAAAGTCCGTTGCGATAAACGAATTTGTCGCGCAAAATAATAAGCAGATTACCTTAAAAGGCTCGCCCATGTTTGAGCTGGAACTTAAGGACGGCACGGTAATTAATTCTGCCGATTTTCAATTGAGCGCCCCTCCAAAAATCATGCTGACGAAAGGCAATCCCAAAGCGGTTAAACTTTCAGAAAAGGAAAACGGGGCAGCGGTTTTTGCCGAACTTTTGAACGTAAAATATGGTATCCGCGTAATGTGGGAAGCTATTTTAAAAGATAACTCCAATTATATCAGGCAAGCCTTTAATTTTCACAGCCTCAAGGATTCATTAAGGGTAGCTAAATTGAAACTCATAAAATTTCCGGCGGAAGCGGGTATTAAGCCATCGGGTGTTGTTGATGGCTCGCCGATAGTATGTGGTAATTACTTTTTTGCATCTGAAAGCCCTATAAGTAAATACAAGGCCGATAACGGCTGGTTTGGCAGCTATATTGAACGCCAGGAGCCAGCCCTGGATTTAACAGGTTCTACCGTTTGGGGCGTTGCACCGCAAGGCCAGCTTCGCCGGGGATTTTTGTATTACCTGGAGCGGGAGCGTGTTGTTCCATACAGGCAGATGCTTCATTATAACTCCTGGTATGATATTTCATGGGCCGATCGTAAACTGACCGAAGCAGGTTGCCTTGACCGTATTAAAACCTTTGGCGATAGCCTTACAGTAAAGCGCCACCTTAACCTAAACGCGTTTTTATTTGATGATGGCTGGGACGATAATCAAACATTATGGCAAATCAGTAAAACGAATTTTCCGGCAGGTTTTGATAATATGAAAACGATGGCCAATAAATACAATGCATCGCTGGGAGTTTGGATGTCGCCATGGGGCGGATACGAGCAGGCAAAAGAGCAAAGGCTGGAATATGGCAGGAAACAAAACCCTCCGTTTGAAACCAATTCGCATGGGTTCTCACTTTCGGGCGCCGTTTATTCCGGCAGGTTTAAGGATGCGGCCGCTAATTTTGTTACCAAATATGGTGTCTCGATGTTTAAATTCGATGGTGTAGGAGCGGGAGACCAATCAACAGGCGCTACGCCTGAATATCAAACGGATATGGAATCGCTCCTAAACCTGGTATCATCGCTCCGTAAAGTAAAGTCAGATCTTTATTTCAGCATGACCATAGGTACATGGCCGTCGCCCTTTTGGCTTAAATATGGCGATGTAATTTGGCGAAACGGCTGGGATACCAATACACAGGGGCAGGGGGGTACCAGGCAGCAATGGCTTAATTATCGCGATGGCGAAGTATATAAAAATATTGTACAGCGTGCGCCGCTATATCCTATAAGCGCTTTAATGTATCATGGCGTTTGTATTGCCGATAATGGCCCACCTGCCAAATTTGATATAAACGATAAAGATATTGCCGACGAGATCTGGTCGTTTTTTGGATCGGGAACAAGTTTACAGGAGTTGTATATTAATCCGCATAAATTAAATACTGCTAACTGGGATTGCCTTGCCAAAGCGATAAAATGGTCGCGGGAAAATGCCGATATCATGCCCGATACACATTGGGTAGGCGGCGACCCGGCCAGGGGCGATGTTTACGGATTTGCGGCCTGGTCGCCCAAAAAAGCTATTCTTACTCTAAGAAACCCTTCAGATAAAGCAAAAACATTTGAGGTTAACGCGGGTAAAGTTTTTGAATTGCCTTTAAATAGTAAATACAGTTATCTTTTTTATAACGCCAGGCTAAACAGCAACCAGGCAATAAATCCTTTATTTAAAGGAGGGATGTTTACCGTTACGCTTCAACCATTTGAAGTATTGGTATTAAACGCCACACCTGCGCTGCAATAAGTCAGTTTTTAACTTTGTGTTTATGCAAATTGACATAGTTGCAGGCGTTATGGAAAGTTGGGATGTGTGTGCGCATACACTCAAGTCTGCCTGTAAATACAGCCGCCGGATAGACCCTGAATACGACTTGTTTTATACCCACGAGTACCTTTAAACAACCTGAAATGAACCGTATAGTAACCTTATTGATCTTTTGCTTTTTCAATACAGCATCCTTTTGCCAAACCTCGGCAAGCTATAAATGGCTCGACCCGGCTACCGCCGGCTTCCCGGTTATTGAGGGGCAGGCATGGCCGGCAGAAACTGCAAATACCTACGACAGGTTCCCGGCACGTGCCGAAAAAAGCCTTAACCCCAATGTGTGGAACATATCGCACAGTAGTGCGGGTTTGTATATCAAGTTTAAAACAGATGCGCCAAACCTGGTTATCCGTTATAAAGTAAAGGGCGATTTAGCCATGTCGCACATGCCGGCCACCGGGGTAAGCGGCGTTGACCTGTATGCGCTGGACCCTAACGGGAAATGGTGCCTGGCCCCCGGTAGTTTTACTTTTAAAGACACCATCACTTATCGCTTTTCAAACATACAGGTAAGCAAAACCTTTCCGGGCAGAAGCTATGAGTACAGGCTTTTTTTGCCGCTATACAATTCAGTATCCTGGCTTCAGGTAGGTGTGCCGGTCGGCAATACACTTAATTTTATGTCTTTATCTAAAGAAAAGCCGGTGCTGGTATATGGTACATCCATTGCCCAGGGTGCCTGTGCATCAAGGCCAGGTTTGGCATGGACCGCCCTATTACAGCGCGCGCTTGACCGCCCGCTCATAAATCTCGGTTTTTCCGGGTCGGGTCGGCTCGAAAAATCAGTGATCGACCTGATGGCCGAGGTGGACGCAAAAATTTATGTGCTTGATTGCATGCCCAATTTAATCAGCTTTCCCGACCAGGAGATTGAAATACGTTTATCGGCATCGATACAAGGCTTGCAAGAGAAGCATCCGCTAACGCCTATACTGCTTGTGGAGCATAGCGAGGGTAATGTAGATGGCCTGTTGGATACGGGCAGAAATACCGATTATAACCGGGTAAATAAAGTGCTTAACCAAACTTACTCCAGGCTGGTTGCCGCCGGAGCAAAAAACATTTATTTGTTAACCAATAAGGAAATTGCTTTTGATATTAATTCAACGGTTGATGGCGTGCACCCTAATGATGCCGGGATGCAAAAATATGCCGATGCTTATGAAAAAGCCATCCGGGCGATTATTAATGAGCCGGTGGGCCCATATTCAACAACCGCGCCGGTTGTGCAGAGCCGGGATGGCTATTACGATTGGCGAAACAGGCATAATGAGATATTAACGCTTGTTAAAACCGATGCGCCGAAAATTGTATTCCTCGGTAATTCCATCCTGAATTACTGGGGCGGAACGCCAAAGGCGCCTTTGGCAAGGGGGGCCGCATCATGGGACAAATACCTGCAGCCATTAGGTGTAATAAACTTTGGCTTTGGCTGGGACCAGGTAGAAAATGTGTTATGGAGAGTATATCACGGGGAATTAGATGGTTTTAAAGCTGATAAGGTGATGATTATGATAGGCACCAATAACCTTTCAATTAACAACGACCAGGAGATAATTGAAGGATTAAGATTATTGGTACAGGCTGTAAAAGTACGCCAACCCCAAACCCAAATTCTTTTATCAGGCCTGTTGCCACGAAGGGCGCTGGAAAAAAGGGTAGGGGCGCTTAATAAAGCTGTTGCTGAGTTGGCCGCGCAAACCGGTGTGCGTTTTATTAACCCGGGAAAGATATTCCTTAATAATGCCGGGAATATTGATGAGTCCCTTTTTGGCGATGGCCTGCATCCTAACGAGGTGGGGTATCAAAAACTGGCAGTTGCTTTGGTTTCTTACCTTAAATAAAAAAGGCTGTTATGCTGAGCTGTAAAATTTGCAAAGTTCTGAGGGGGAATGACATACAAAAATAAAAGACTGTTATGCTGAGGAACGAAGCATCTATTCGCCAACTTTTCTATCGGTCATGCACAGCTGACAGATCCTTCGTACCTCAGGATGACAGGGAAATGGGATATGTCATAGATAGTGGTAAAATTTCGCGAAACAACGAAGGTGGAATGACATACAAAAATAAAAGACCGTCATGCTGAGGTATAAAACGTCCAACACATCTCCCCGGCAAAATTATAACAGGATAATGTGATAAAACTATATTAAATTACCTTTGCTATCTTTTTTATACAAAAGGCCAATATGAAGAATAAAATTGTACGCATTAAAGATATTGCCGAAAAAGCGAAAGTTTCTACAGGTACAGTTGACCGCGTATTACACAAGCGGGGGCGGGTATCAAAAAAAGTGGAGGAAAAGGTATTAAAAATCATCGAAGAGATGGATTATGAGCCCAATTTGATGGCAAGGGCCTTGGGTTCTAATAAAATATACCAGATTGCTGCCTTAATACCCGATCATAAAACCGACTCCTATTGGTACGCCCCAAAAGCCGGAATTGAAAAGGCCGAGAAAGACCTGAAACAATATGGCATCGTTGTTCAGCAATATATTTTTAATCCGTACGATGTAGAGTCATTTATTACCCAAGCCAATCAGCTAACCAAAGATAATCCGGATGGTATCATTCTGTCCCCGATATTTTACCGGGAAACCCTGCCGTTTTTTGAGAAATGGAAAGCGGCCGAAATACCATTTGTATTGTTTAATACCCAAATTGCCGAGTGCGAGCCCATAAGTTATATTGGCCAGGACTCATACCAAAGCGGTTTTTTGGCTGGTAAGCTCATTCAATACGGGCAACCCGATCCCTGTTCAATCCTGATTGCCCATATTGACGAAGAGATAAGTAACGCCGCCCACCTTTTGAAAAAAGAACAGGGCTTCCGTAATTACTTTGCCCAAAATAACCTGGAGCACCAGTATAAAATTTTAAGGATTGAGTTAAACCGGTCGAACCCGGCGTTGTTTATAACGCAGTTGGATGACGTTATTGATAGCACGCCCGATATTGCCAGTATTTTTGTAACAACATCTAAGGCGCATGAAATTGCCAGGCATTTGGAGCAACGCCATATAAAGCATATCAAAATAATAGGATATGATTTGATGCCCGCCAATTTGCATTTTTTGAATAAAGGAGCAATCAGTTTTTTAATTAACCAAAACCCAAAGGGCCAGGGTTACTGGGGCATTTACCAGCTAACCGATCATCTTGTATTTAAAAAGGAAGTCCCCATCATCAAATATCTTCCGCTGGATATAGTGACGAAAGAAAATATGAATTACTATGTAGATGATGAGGATACTGTTTATCTGAATATTTAAGAATCTGATGTAATTTTTCTGTCATCCTGAGTGGTAAAATTTTGCGAAATTCTGAAGGAAGAATGACGTATATCGCATGTCGGCGAGTCGACTCACCCCGACGAGGCTGCGCCCGTCTGCCCCTCTCTCCGACTGCGTCGCATAGAGGGGCAATAAAACCAAAATCGAACTTCACCCTCTTTGCGGCTTTAGCCGGAGAGAGGGTCGGCCAGCGCAGCGTAGCCGGGGTGAGTCGTGGTCTGCGTTTAAGTGAATGTTTATGTAAAACCAAACAGCTCATGGATAGGCACAAAGCAATTGCGAACTGTCCAGATTCGCTTTGCATCCTTGCGATTGCCGCGCTATCGCTCGTATTATAGGTTGTGGGCATCTAAAGCCAACAAGTCATCCCCATTTTTTCCAGGACCACCCTTCTTTATACCCGCAATCATGCGTGGATATGCGCTTCATTAGAAGTATGAAAACATTAATCGGCCAAATTTAACTTCCAATCCTTAATAACATCCCGCATATCTTCTGTATCATTTATCATGTTGTAAATTATTTTAAATAAAATTAACAAAAATGTGTGCGAACACGCAAATATTTTTATATTTGTATTTGGCTATACTTTAGTAGTTTAATGTGTGCGCATACTACTGCCTGTAAAGTCATTTATTTTACGCATGTCGCGGCTATCTGCCGATAGTTGTTGTACGCAATTTTTATTCCCTGTTCTCATTTGGCTGCGGTGCTCCCGATGCCATAGTTGTTAATTTTAACAACGTTTAGCAGGCACAAACAAACACATCCCGGTTGTTTTACCAGGCCGGGTTCAATAAAAATGAAGCTGTAGCGCGTTTACGCGATATAGGATTTGAAGATTAATTTAAAATGAACAACGAAGAAAAAAAGGCTTATAACATTTTTGAAATAGCATCTAATTTTTGCATCGAGGGAAATATCGAAACTATTGTTCCGCATGGATCTGGCCACATTAACGATACCTTTTATTTGAAGAATACCAACGTTGCATTGCCTGGCTACCTGCTTCAGCGTATCAATCATCATGTATTTGAAAACGTGCCCGCCCTGATGGCAAATGTTCAGCTGGTAACCGGTCACCTCAAAAAAAAGCTGGCCCTTGTAGCAGGGTCAAACCCCGATAAGGAGGTGCTTACCATTGTTTTGGCAAAAGACGGGCAATGCTTTTTTTGCGACGCGGAAGGAAATTACTGGAGAATGTATTGTTTTTTGAAAGATACCAAAAGTTACGACCTGGTATTAACCGAACAGCAAGCCTATGAAGGGGGCAAGGCATTTGGTAAATTCCAGTTACTGCTGGCAGATTTGGATGCCGGGTTAATTTATGAAACTATAAAAGGTTTTCATGACATTACCATGCGGCTTGATAGTTTAAATAAAATAGTATTGGCCGACCCGGAAAACAGGGTTAAAGATGTGTTGCCCGAACTTACATTTGTGATGGAAAGGTCGCAGGAGATGGTTACGATTATCAATTTAGGAAAAGAAGGCAAATTGCCCCTGCGTATTATACACAACGACACCAAATTTAATAACATATTGCTTGATGCAAATGACCACGGGCAGTGTGTAATAGATTTGGATACCGTGATGCCAGGCTATGTAGCGTATGATTTTGGCGATGCTATCCGCACCATTATCAATACCGCATCCGAAGATGAGGAAGACCTTACCAAAATCGACCTTAGCATTCCGTTGTTTACAGCTTACGCGCAAGGATATTTTGAAAGTGCCGGCGGTTTTTTAACAGGTACGGAAGTTAAATCGCTTTCGATGGGGGTTTTGTTAATCCCTTACATGCAGGGCGTGCGTTTCCTGACGGATTATATAGCGGGCGATGTTTATTACAAAACGCATTTTGCCGGCCATAATTTGCAGCGTACCAGGGCGCAGTTTCAATTGCTCAGAAAGCTGGAAGAAAAATATGACCTTTTAGACCAGGTAATTCAAAACGTAGCAGAAACATCCAGACAATTAGCATCCGAAACTAAATGAAAGAACTCACCGTACCATTTTTGAGGGATGTAAGCAGAAGTAGCCCTATAGCCCACTTATCTTTTTTGTTAGATAGTTATCAAACTAACACTATTGGAATGGTTCCGTGGCCGCGTTACGGATATAAACCTGATGTTAATTTCACGATAGCCTATGGAAGCGACTGCATTTTTATAAAGTATTACGTAACCGAAAAAACGGTGAGGGCGGTTTACAGCCAACCTAACCAGCCCGTTTATAAAGATAGCTGCGTAGAATTTTTTGTGGCCTTTGGCGACGAAAAGGAATATTACAATTTTGAGTTTAACTGTGCCGGTACTTGTTTGGTGGGTTTTGGGGCAAACCGGGAAAATCGCAAATTATTACCGGAACCCGTTATCAGGATGATAAGGCACCATGCACAATTAAAAGTGGTGAACAACCAGGGCGAAGGCAATATAGCCTGGGAACTTACCCTGATGATCCCGCTGGAAGCATTTTATTACCATTCGCTTGAATCAGTAGACGGGTGGCAATGCAGGGCCAATTTTTACAAATGCGGCGATGACCTGCCCGACCCCCATTTTTTGACCTGGAACCATATTAAATCAGCCGATCCTGACTTTCACCTGCCTGAATTTTTTGGTAAAATTAAATTCGGGAAGCAACAGGGATATTTAGCCACTTCAAAGCAAAAACAACGTAAGCATGAAACTGAAAATTACTGTACTGCTGCTATTATATAGCGCCCTTGTTTCGGCGCAATCAAAAACCGGCGGGTACTACCAGGAACTCCCGGATGCTAAACCGGTTCAGCAACAAAGCTGGAGTGGGTTGAAACCGGGTATTTATGTAAGTTTTGCTTCTGCCGATATCCGTTACGATAAACGTGATGCGCCTGCTATATCGCCCTTGCAAACCCACTGGCAGGCCAAAGCATGGAAAGGCGAAAAAGTACATACCCAATTCCTGGTGTGGGTTACCCGTAACTTGCAACAGCTGAGTTTTGAATGGAGCAAGCTTGATGATGGTAAAGGGCATCAAATTCCGGTAAAAAATATCAGTGCCAACTTTGTACGTTACGTGATGGCCGATGGCCTGAATGAGGAAGGCGGGGGCTGCGGTATCAAGGCCGGTCATGATTCATCATTGGTTGAGGATGTAATTGATAACGTAAAATACCTGCCGGCTGCTAAAAATACTACCCGGCCTGTTTGGCTAAGCATTAAAGTTCCGGGCAATGCGGTTGAAGGTACTTATAGCGGCTACGTGAAAGTTAAAGAAGGAAAAAGCAAGTATCCCGCGATTTTGCATTATACCATACAAGTACTTAACCATACGCTGCCCGAACCAAAGAACTGGAAATTCCACCTTGACCTTTGGCAAAATCCCTATTCGGTTTCGCGCGTGTACGGTGTAAAACCCTGGTCTGAGCAGCATTTCGATGCTATGCGCCCTTATATGAAAATGCTGGCTGATGCCGGCCAAAAATCAATCACTACCACACTTATCCACGATCCCTGGAACAGCCAAACCTACGATATCTATGGATCGATGATCAAATGGACCCGGAACAAAAATGGCTCGTGGACATATGACTATACGGTTTTTGATAAATGGGTAAGTTTTATGATGACATTGGGGATTGATAAGTTTATCAACTGTTATAGCATGATCCCCTGGAATTTAAAATTCTATTATCACGACGAAGCACTGGGGAAAGACACCGCCATTATAGCCAAACCCGGTACGCCGGAATATGATACCCACTGGCGCCCCATGCTTACCGATTTTGCCAGGCACCTTAAACAAAAAGGGTGGTTTGGCAAAACCACTATCGCTATGGACGAAAGATCGATGGCCGATATGCAAAAGGCGATAGCATTAATCAAAAGCGCCGATAAGGATTTTAAGATTTCACTGGCCGGTAACTACCATCCCGAAATTGAGAACGATTTAGCAGATTACAGTGTGGCCTCAAACCAGGTAATAGATAACTCTACCATGCTTGCACGTAAAAAAGCGGGGCTTAACACTACTTATTATACCTGCTGTACAGAAGGGCATCCCAATACATTTACCTTTTCTGCACCCGCCGAATCTGTTTGGCTGGCATGGTATGCAGCCTATAAGGGATATGACGGGTACCTGAGGTGGGCCTACAATTGCTGGACGAAGGATGCTTTGCGCGATACGCGATTTGGGTCATGGTCATCGGGGGATGCCTATTTGGTTTACCCGGGCCTGCGGTCGTCTATCCGCTTTGAACGGTTGATTGAAGGCATCCAGGATTACGAAAAAATTAATGTGCTTAAAGGTGAGTTTACAAAGGGCAACCAACAAGACAAACTACATCAGCTTAAAAAACTATTGAGCGGTTTTGATATCAGCGAGCTGAAGGGAAAGCGTGCGGATGAAGTTTTGGATGTTGCGCAAAGGAGTTTAAATAACTTGTAAGTTTTTAGTTTAAAAATGATTTTTTTTAACTTTTTCTACAACTTTTTGATGAGGAGTTAAACAAAATGCTGGTTTCGGTGCCAATACAAAAAGGTACTATTTTAATATTTAAAACGATAAAAACACTTTCTTAAAGTTGCCAAATTTAAAATTTCACATGCGGAATGAATTGCGTTGAGACCCATATATTGACAGATGAGCGGCTTATAGCCTTGATCCGGGAGAATGATCTTACGGCATTTGAACACATCTATAATAAATATTGGTCAAAACTCTACTTATCGGCATACAATATTCTCAGGGACAGACAGGTATCTGAGGATGTTACACAGGAGGTGTTGGTAAACCTGTGGTTGAAACGGGCCAGCCTTCAGCTTAACTCTTTAAACGCTTATTTATATACATCTGTCAGGTACCAGGTGTTTAATGTTATCCGCTCCGGCAAAGTAAGGGCAGATCTTTTTAATCACCTCGAAGAACTTTTTAGCAATAACGGCGGCGAGGATCTCCTGTCTGAAAAAGATATTAACCGCTTGCTGGATCAGGGCGTTGCCGAATTGCCCGAAAAGTGCCGGCAAATATTTATCATGAGCCGTAAGGAGCATTTATCAACCAAACAAATTGCCGAACGGCTTGGGATAGCGCCAAAAACCGTTGAAAATCAACTAACTGTAGCTTTGGGCCGTTTACGTAAAACACTGGGCGATTTTGTTTGCATAGCCGCCGTTATGTTATGCATACGGTGGTTTTGATCCTTTTTTGCAGATTTTGTCCAGACTCTTTTCTTAACATTCTCCCTTAATAAATTCCCAAAACTTCATGATTTGTTAATGATATAGAAATATTTGAAATTTCTTTGGGGGTACCTGCTGTGTTAGGGTACTTACATATAATTAACGCCAAATGGAAAAAGAAATACTGCTGAACTTAATAAATAAATACCTTTCAAACCAGGCAACGGCCGAAGAGGAAGAACTATTGTTAAGCTATTACAGCACACTCCAAAAAAATGAGTTGAAATGGGATGAGCTTGAAATGGGTGATGAAAATACAGCCAGGGTTGAGCTTTACAGTAAAGTATTATCAGAGATAAAAGCGCGCGAATCTTCATCAAAAAAGGTTTTTTTTATGAGGAGGTGGTTTATAGCAGCATCCGTAACCTTGTTACTGGGTGTTTCCGCTTCATTGTTCTTTTATTTAAAAAATGACAATTCTTTTTTATCAACTAAAAACAAAACACAGCCAATTAAAAACACTATTGCCCCCGGAGGCAATAAAGCCTTATTAACTTTAGCTAACGGTTCGAAAATTATTTTAGATGATGCCGCCACCGGCGAATTGGCCAAACAATCCGGCGTAAAAGTAGCCAAAGCGGCTAATGGCCAATTGGTTTACACTGTCGAAAATACATCATCCAATTCAGCCACATCTGGCCCAATAGCCTACAACACCATCGAAACGCCAAAGGGCGGGCAGTACCAGGTTGATTTACCGGATGGTTCAAAAGTTTGGCTAAATGCAGGTTCTTCGCTAAAGTACCCAACAAATTTTAATGGTAACATCCGCAGTGTTGAATTAGCAGGCGAGGCTTATTTTGAAGTTGCTAAAAACGCTAAAAAACCATTCAGGGTTGTAAGTAACAACCAGGTGGTTGAAGTTTTAGGTACGCATTTTAACATCAGTTCGTACATCGATGACACTTCGGTTAAAACTACCTTATTAGAAGGTTCTGTTAAGGTATTATCCACCAAATCAAACCAATCAAAATTGCTGAAACCGGGCGAGCAATCTAATATCAATTACTCAAATAGCTCATTATCTGTGCAACAGGTAAATACAGAAGAGGTTGTGGCCTGGAAAAACGGTTATTTCCTTTTTGTTGATGAAGACCTGAAAAGCATTATGAGCAAGTTTGCACGCTGGTATAATGTTGATGTAGAGTACGCCGCCAATGTAGATAATTTAAGATTTGGGGGGATGGTTTCCCGATCAAGGGACTTAGCCCAGGCTTTGAAAATTATTGAACAGACAGGAAATATTAAAACTAAAATTGAAGGAAGGAGAGTTATCATTATGCCGTGATAATTACCCCCACATTAAGGTAACCTAAAAATAAGCCGGAAGTGCTCGAACACTCCCGACTAAAAAGTTAGGGCTTACCATGAAACTAAATTCGTAGTCCAATTACACCTTAAACCCAAACAAGTTCAAATGTATGAAATGTTATGAAATAAGTTTATGCAGGGTCCCCTGTATAAAAAATAAAGCTTTGTTGATTATGAAACTATCCATCATACTGTTGGTAGCAACCATACTTCAGGCAAGTGCTTCAGGTTACGCGCAAAAAATTACGTTATCAGAAAAAAACGCCCCATTAGAAAAAGTTCTTAAAGAAATTAGGGAACAATGCGGATATGATTTTTTCTATAATTCAAAATTGATTAAGCAGGCTAACCCGGTAAGTATTAGTGTTCTGAATACCGAATTAGAGGAAGTATTAAAACTGACATTTAAAGGTCAGCCGTTTATTTATAGTATAAGCGAGCAAACAATTATTGTTAAACCTAAACCTTCTGAAACGCCGTCTCAGTCAACACCCGTTATAAAAGTTTCGGGTGTTGTTACCGATTCAAAGGGGCTTACTTTGCCAGGTGCAAGCGTGCGTATTAAGGGTACCGGCAAAGGTGTAGTAACTAATAGCGAGGGCCGGTTTACTATCGATGCCGATGTTAATAACGTGCTTGTTATTTCATTTGCCGGTTTTATAACTAAAGAAATTACGGTTACCGGGGCAACATCATCCCTTACTGTTCAATTACTTGACGATACCAAGGGCATAAATGAAGTTGTGGTTGTAGGTTATGGTAAACAAAAAAAGCTGACCATAACAGGGGCTGTAACAACAGTGAGCGTTGCCGATGTGACTACTCCAAACCGCTCACTATCTAACGCGTTGGCGGGTAAAGTTGCCGGGGTTATATCTATGCAGCGAAGCGGAGAGCCCGGCTACGATAACGCATCATTTACCATCAGGGGTATAGGTACTTTTACAGGTAATTCAAACCCGCTTATTATTATAGATGGTGTGCAGCGCGATGATGTAAACAGCACCTATGGAGGAGCTTATAACAACATCGATCCTGAGGATATTCAAAGTATTTCTTTGTTAAAAGATGCTTCGTCAACGGCTGTTTATGGTGCCAAAGGTGCCAACGGCGTTTTGATTATTACTACCAAAAGAGGTGTTGCAGGTAAGCCTAAAATTTCCTTAAAAAGCGAAATGAGCATGTCGGGCCTCACTAAAACGCCAAAAATGCTGGACGCTGTATCATGGATGAGGCTGCACAACGAGGCAACTACAAATGACGGTAACTTGCCTGCCTATTCTGAAGAAACTATTCAAAAAACGGCAAGCGGCTTAGACCCATACCTGTACCCTAATGTTAACTGGATAAAATCTGTTTATAAGGATTGGGCCCCAGGCTATAATACCAACCTGAATGTGAGCGGTGGTGCATCAGCTGTAAGGTATTATGTTTCTGCTTCTTTTTATGATCAGGACGGGAGTTATAAAGTTACCAAGCAAAATGGCTACAACCCCAATCTTAACTTTAAAAGGTACGATTTCCGATCAAATCTTGATATTGATTTAAGTAAAACCACCTTATTGTCGATGAACCTGGATGCGATGCTGGTGAGCAGCCGTTATCCCGGCTTATCGGCATCAAGTATCTGGTATGAATCGTATTTAACACCGCCTAATGCATTCCCGATACAATATCCGGGGGGCATATGGGCTGGTCCGTTTAACAACGGAGGTTCAAACCCGGTAAATGATATTCAAAACTCAGGCTATTCCAGCGAGTTTCGTCCTACCATCCAGTCTGTTTTTTCTATTAACCAAAAATTGGATGCTGTTACAGACGGGTTAAGCGCTATGGCCAGGTTTTCGTTCGATTCTTATAGCGAAAATGATAATGGCCGGACCGGCACCAATGACCTCTTTTTAGCCACGTCAAGAGATCCGCAGGGTAATCTGGTATTTGGCCAGTCGCGGTACGGAAGCCAGTTTTTGGGGTATACACAATCGTCATCTGCCGAAAAAACCATGTACCTGGAAACAAATTTAAATTACGACCGGGCTTTTGGTAAACACCATGTCGGCGCATTGTTTTTATATAACATGAGGTCGCGGGTGGTTAGTTCGGCCGGGAGCGTTATTGGCTCTATTCCTTATAATAACCAGGGCCTGGCGGGCAGGGTAACTTATGCATACGCCGACAGATATTTGCTGGAGTTTGATGCCGGTTATACAGGTTCAGAAAATTTTGAAGCAGGTAAAAAATTCGGCTTTTTCCCCTCCGTTTCAGGCGGCTGGGTAATTTCAAGAGAGCCTTTTTTTAAGGGGCTTTCAAAGACATTTAATTTACTTAAAATAAGAGGCTCACATGGCCTTGTGGGTAACGATCAGATTGGCTCTGCCTATGGCATCACCAGGTTCCCCTACATCAATCAATATGGCAGCGGCGGATCGGTGGGTTTAGGATTAAACGGAACTGTATATGGCGGCACTACCGAAACCGTAATTGGGGTAGAGAACCTTACGTGGGAGAAGGCAACCAAAGATAATATCGGGTTAGAAATAGGGCTGTTTAACAAACTGAACATTACAATTGACGCTTATAAAGAAAGAAGGACCAATATCCTTGTTCAACGCAGTTCACTGTCGGGAATATTGGGTGTAAGCGGGGCCGTATTTGCCAATTTGGGCGAAATGAACAACCATGGTATTGAAGGCAACGTTGAATATAACGACAATATAGGTAAAGTATCCCTTCGTCTGTATGGTAACTTTACTTATAACAATAATAAAATTGTACAAAAAGACGAACCTAAACAGCTGTACGCTTATCAGCAGTCAACAGGGCGCAAGTATGGCGATAATTTGATGTACGTTGCCGAAGGGTTGTTTACATCCCAGGAAGATGTTGATAAAAGCCCGGGTCAGTTTGGAGCAATTTTAAGGCCTGGCGATATTAAATATAAAGACGTAAATAACGATGGTGTAATAAATAGCTTTGATAAGGTATACACCGGTAAATCTGATATACCTACTATATTATACGGCGCCGGCTTTACGGTTGGTTATAAAAAGTTCGATCTCTCGCTCTTCTTCCAGGGAACCTCCAATGTAATTATAATGGCCAATGGTTCGGCCATAACCGGCGCAGGTGCCGGTGGTGCGGGTATTGTGCCGTTTACGGGTATGGGTACATATCCATCAGGTATGCTTGCTAATCTTGAAAGCAGGTGGACAGTTGAAAACCCCAGTCAAAATGTAGATTATCCACGATTAGGTATTTCCAACCAAAATAGTAACAACTATCAGCCAAGTACATGGTGGTCTAAAGATGCGAGTTTTGTCCGTTTAAAACAGGCAACATTAGGTTATACGCTTAGTCCACAGTTTCTTACAAATGCGGGTGTTAACTCGATTTACCTTTATTTAACAGGCCAAAACCTGTTAACATTCTCCAAATTTAAACTTTGGGACCCCGAACTCGGCTCTAATGGCGCGGGCTATCCACCGGTAAGAATACTTGCTTTTGGATTAAGGGCTGCGTTTTAGAAATAATGGATTTAAATCAATTTTAAAAGTATTTAAAGTTTTTCCAATGAAAAAAAATATACTAATTATGGCGGTTGGGGTATGGTTCCTGAGTGCCAGTTTATCGTCCTGTAATTATCTCAATAAAAAACCCGATAACCTGCTGACATCTGATCTGATTTGGAGCACCCGGGCCAATGCCGAATCGTACCTGTACAATATATATGGATATATTGTTGAGACTGATGGAGGCGATTTTAGTGCCATGGGAGCAAGTGATGAATCATCTGTATCTATCCCGGGTACAAATGTACGGCAGATGGTTGCGGGCAACTGGAGTCCGGTAAATGCTTATTTTGACAACTGGGATAACTATTACAGGGGAATACGGTCGTCATTTATTTTTGAAGCTAATATTGACAGGGTCCCGCTGAGCCAGTTAAGCGTAACGTTAAAAAATCAATATAAAGCAGAGTCCCGTTTTTTACGCGGTTGGTTTTACTGGCAGCTGATAAAACAATACGGACCGGTTGTAAAAGTAACTGAGGCAATAAGCTTAAATGATGACTTCAATAAATACCCAAGATCATCTTTTGATGAATGTAAGGATTATGTTAACCAATTGATGGACCAGGCCGCGGCGGGCTTACCTGCCGAATGGGGCACAACCAGTAACTATGGCCGGCCAACAAAAGGCAGCTGCCTTGCGGTAAAAGCACAAATTGCTTTGCTGGCAGCCAGTCCGTTATGGAATGGTAACTCGGCCTTTGCTTCTTTTAAAAACCAGGATGGTAAGCAGCTGGCTCCAACAGCATATGACGCTAATAAATGGAAAGTAGCTGCGGATGCCGCCAAAGCCGTAATTGACCTTGGCTCCTATAAATTGTTTACCAATCTTGACAATGGCGGAACTGTGTTTGATCCTTACCTGTCGGTAAGAGATCTATTCATTACCAACTGGAACAGCGAAATTATATTTTCGAGAAATTCATGGAATTACGCGGGATATACAAAATGCGTAACACCGGGAGCCGGAGGTTATAGTATGTATAACGCTACCCAAAACATTGTGGATGCATTTTACATGAATAACGGCAGAACCATTGACGACCCACAGTCTGGGTACGTTGCAAGCAATTTTGTGCAAAGTAATGGCGCAAAGTATTGGGAACACAAGAAGGGGCAGTGGAATATGTACGCCAATCGTGAACCACGGTTTTACGCGTACATTCAATATAACGGCCGCCCGGTATTACCTGCACCAACTGTTGACGATAAAAACTATTATTCCTCAACCGAAAATATTGATGGAACAGGCCGTGCCGAGTTTTATTATAACGGCAAGGCAGGTGCAAAGGCAAGCGGTGCCAGTAATAATATCACCGGGTATGACGTGTTGAAAAATGTAAGCCCTGCCGATAATATAAGGCAGTGGACTGCCAATTACCGCCCTTTTATACTCCTAAGGTATGCCGAAATTTTGCTGGATTATGTTGAGGCTTTAAATGAGTACGATCCGGCTAATCAAAATATTGTGATTTACCTTGACCAGATCAGGAGCAGAGCCGGTTTGCCCGGTATAGAAACTGTTTACCCAGGTGCTATAGGAAACAAAGATTTGATGCGCAAATACATTTTGAGGGAAAGGCAGGTAGAGTTGTGCTTTGAAAGCGACAGATACTATACCTTGATAAGAAGGCTATCATTGGGTGCCGACGAAAACCAAACCATTTATGGATTAAATGTAAATACCGACGATCAGGGCCAGGGATTTTCGTTTGGAGCTTTTTATAACAAAACGCTTTTCCAAAAAAGAGTATGGAACAATAAAATGTACCTGTTCCCAATTTCCCAGTACCAGTTAGACCGCGATAGGGCATTAGTACAAAATCCCGGTTGGTAAATGTGTGTTTTTATTTGCCCAAAAGGCAATAAAAGGTGTATAAAAAAATAAATAATTAAAGAGTAATTATTCAAATGAAGACATTCATAAACATAATGGCAAAAAGTATAAATCAATACTTACTTGCCGGCGGGGTTTTTATAATGCTGGCTTTTATAAGTTGTAAAAAAGATAAAGCTCCCGCGCATAATGCCAATTCGCCAATTAGCATCAATAGCTTTATCCCGGCGCAGGGCGGCGGCGGCACAGAAGTATTGATTAATGGTACAAATTTTTCAACAGACACTTCGCAAATTGCTGTTACCCTGAATGGTGTAAAGCTGAAGATTATTGGCGCCAATACCACACAAATGATGGTAGTAGTACCCAAAAAAGCGGGCAGCGGACCTATTGTTGTAACTATAGGTAAAGGAACCGCTACAAGCACAACTAACTTTACTTATCAATACACCAGGACTGTAACTACCCTGGCCGGATCGGGTAAAGCCGGTTTTGCCAATGGCCAGGGAGCGGATGCCCAGTTTGATTTTAATGGCCAGGGCTGGTACAGGAGTTGTGGCGTAGCTGTTGACGATAACCTGAACGTTTATGTTGCCGATCCTGGGAATCACTGTATCCGGAAAATTGATACCGGCGGAAACGTTACAACGCTGGCCGGTAATCCGGGAGTTTCTGGTTATTCTGATGGAAAAGGCACAGCCGCAACTTTTTCTTTGCCTTATGATGTGGCTGTTGATGCCCAGGGCAACGTATATTCTGTCGATCCCGGGAATTGGGACATCCGTAAAATATCTCCCGACGGTACAGCTACTACCTGGGCCTGGGGAAACCAATCGCCCTGGAGTGTGGCTGTTGATAAAACTACCGGCTATGTTTATTATTCAAGCTGCTCCAGCCCGGGAAACATTTACCAGGTATCGGCTCAATGGACTGCTAAAGAAGTTATATCAGGCCTCAATTATCCCGCAGGCATCAAATTTGATAAAACCGGTAATCTATACGTATCAATGAACGGAGATCACGTTATTAAAAAGTATACCGCCGGCACCTGGCAAGGCAGTATCATTGCCGGGCAGCAGGGGAGTGCCGGGTATGTGAACGGAGGACCGGCAGTATCAAAGTTTTCGTTGCCATGGGGCATTGCTGTTGATAATAATAACAATGTATATGTGGCAGGTAACGGGACCGTTTATGGCGATATCAGCCATCCGGACCAAAGTATCCGCTATATACAGGCAGGTACGTTTGATGTAAGCACCTTTGCCGGAAGCAGCACAGCAGGTTATACCGATGCAATTGGGGGCTTTGCACTTTTTAGTGCGCCAACAGGTGTCGCTGTCGACAAAAACGGAACAGTGTATGTGCTGGATAAAAATAATAACAGAATAAGGAAAATAGTTTCAGAATAATGCAATCCGCAGGCTGAATAGTTTCCCGAATCAATACTGTAAATCTTTGATCATCTGTTTCCGACAAGCACTCCTTTTATTATTCGGAAGGTCATTTGAGTAGTAGTTTATGATTGTTTGGTTTGTATAGTGCCCCGTAGCAGACACCTAACTGCTGCAGGGGCTATACTTTACAGCTTTATTTATCAGGAAGCAAAAAGCAACACACATTTCTTAATTAAAAAACCGCAATGAAATTTTGTATCAATATTTTGTTAGTATCTGTTTTGGCTGTACAAACGCTGGCTTGCAGTAAAAAAACTGCCGGCAACAATGTAGTACCCTTGAGCAGTACTCACGTTTATTACGTATCAGCTAATGGTTCCGATGCTAATGCAGGCACAATTAGTTCGCCTTTTCAAACCATCAATACTGCATTAAGCCGTGCCGTGCCTGGTGATACAGTTATGGTTAGGGGGGGCACTTATTACGATAAAGTGGTGTTTCCGAAATCGGGAATAATGAATAAGGTAATTACGGTAAAGGCGTATCCCGGAGAAAAACCTGTAATAGACGGAAGCAAAATAATAGTTTCGGGCTGGATGTCATTAATTACCCTAAGCAATGTAAAGTATATATCATTGGAGGGTTTCGATATCTGCAATTTTACAAGTGCGACTTTTAATACTGATCCGGAGGGGATAGCCATTAACGGCGAGTCGCGCGACATCACCATCAAAAACTGCAATATCTATAACATAAAAAGCAATGCGTCATTAGCCGATTGGCGAAGCGCCCATGCTATACTGGTAATAGGTAACGGAACTGCGGCTATTACCAACCTGGTTATTACCGGGTGTACCGTACATGATACACAAACCGGTACAAGCGAAAACGTAACGTTGGCGGGTAATATAGACGGCTTTGTTTTTAGCCATAACAAAGTATACGATACGGAAAACATAGGGATAATTATTGCCGGTGGCGATAACCTTAATAAAAATGGGGCAGTTGCTACCAATTATGCCCGTAACGGGGTAATAAGCGATAATGAGTTTCACGATAACTCCATGATCAAAACGCCGGAAATTTGGGGCCCCGACAGGTATGGCGCCATATCAATTTACGTTTGCGGCGGTGCTAACACCATTATAGAGCGGAATAAAGTATATAACAGTGATCGCGGGATAGGGTTGGTAAGCGAAAGCAATGTATATGCCACCAAAACCACCATTGTGCGAAACAACTTTGTATACGACTGCTATCGTACAGGCATATACATGGGCGATTATTTAAACTATACATCCGGCGGAACTAAAGACTGCTATGTAGTAAATAACACGCTGTATCAAAATGATCGTGTTGTGGGCGCATTTGGCGAGATTGAAGGCGAGATAAGGCTCACGGAACATTGCGACAACAACGTAATAAAAAACAATATTGTGTATGCAAGGCCGGTTGATGTGTTTATTCACAAGTACACTTCAACAGGGAGCAACAATATAATTGATAACAATTTATACTTTACCACGGGCACACCACAATGGATCTGGAATAGTACCAACGGTACGCCATATACCGATTTTAATGCGTGGAAGACCGCCACCGGCAGCGATGCCAGTTCAATAAACGGCGCCAACCCGTTATTACAGAGTACTTCGCTGCCTGATTTGCATATACAGTCATCATCCCCTGCAAAAAATTCGGGCCAGGTAATTTCAGCCGATATCAACGGGACGACAGATATTGATGGCAATACGCGGATTGTGAACAACAAAATAAGCAAGGGGGCGCAGCAGTAAAGGTTTTTAATTTAAAACGAACGGCAATGAAACGTAATATCAATATTTTTTTAATGCTTGGCTTTGCAGCGCAGGTATTTGGTTGCAGTAAAAAAAACGGCGCAGCAGTAGTAACACCTTCTGGCAATACTCATGTTTATTATGTATCTGCCAACGGATTAGAATCGAATAAGGGAACGATTGATGCGCCTTTTCAGACCATTAATAACGCGCTAAGCCATACCATCCCCGGCGATACAGTAATTGTAAGAAGTGGAACGTATAGTGAAAAAGTGGTATTCCCCAAGTCGGGAGTAATGGATAAGTATATTACATTGAAAGCCTACCGTGGCGAGAAACCGGTTATTGACGGCAGCGCTTTTAGCGTTAACGGCCGCGAGGCGCTGGTAACCATTGATAAAGCTAAGTTTATTGTGGTTGATGGATTTGAAATACGCAATTTTAAAACATCTACCGGCGATCCTAAAGCCATTATAGTTGAGGGGGGCTCTGATTATATTACCGTAAAAAACAACACCATATACGGTATTGATTATACCCAGCTTCCACTTAATGGGGGAGGCAATGCCATTTTAATTATCGGGAACACATCCGATCCGGTAACAAATATTACCGTTACCGGTAACACCATACACGATTGTAAAACCGGCTATGGCGAAAACCTGACTGTCAACGGGTATGTTGACGGGTTCGCCATTACAAACAATACCATCTATAACGCGCAAAACATTGGTATTGATGCTGCCGGCGGTTACGCTGCCAATGCCGACCCTGCACTTAATTATGCTCGAAACGGGGTCATCAGCGGTAACACCCTGTATAATATTGAAAGCAAAAGAGGGCCGCTTGGCGGGCATGGCGCTATAGGTATTTATGTAGATGGCGGCAGAAACGTGGTAGTAGAAAAGAACAGGGTATCTGTTACAGATAGGGGGATTGGTGCAGTAAGCGAAACAAATGGATTTCCTACTGATCACGTTACCATAAGGAACAACCTGGTATACAACTGTTGGTGCTCGGGTATTTACATGGGGGGGTATTTGAATTATACCGGCGCGGGCACAAGTAACTCATTCATTGTAAATAACACCTTATACAATAATAATCAGGCATTGGGTGCTTTTGGTGAAATAGAAGGAGAAATTAGTATCAGGGAAGATTGCACCAATAATGTGATTAAGAACAATGTTATTTATGGAGGTGCATCAGATATGTTTGTTCATAAGTACACGGCTAAAGGATCCGGAAACGTTATTGATTACAATCTGTATTATACCACGGGTGCCGCACAGTGGACCTGGAACGGCGTATCCTACACCGATTACAATGCCTGGAAGGCCGCCAGTGGCGGAGATGCTAATTCTACAACTGGTGCCGATCCTTTATTCATAAATACATCCGGCCTCAATCTTCGTTTGCAATCATCTTCTACTGCAAAAAATAGCGGGCAGGTTATATCAGATGTTGTTAATGGTAATACTGATTTTGATGGCAACGCGCGTATTGTTAATCAGCAAATAAGCAAAGGTGCTTATCAATAACCATTAGTTGTATATGCAGGTTACGCATACGGCTTTGGTTTTGCAATTATAGAACAACACACGGGTGACGTTAACCCTTTAATTATTTGACTTCAACGATTTTTTTGGACTAAGACTAATAGATAATAAATACCAATTGTTTTAATCTCGTTTATCAAATGGAAAAGATCCCGACAATTAAAGAGATAGCTAAACGCTTAAAAGTAAATGCATCAACGGTATCCCGGGCCCTTCATGGGCATCCCAGTATTGGCCTGGTAACAACCATGAGGGTTAATAAGGTAGCAAACGAATTAAATTATGAGCGTAATCAAACCGCGGTTTTTTTTAAGCAACGAAAAACATTCACTATCGGTGTTATTCTTCCTGATTTTTCTGATGCTTTTTTTTCTTTGGCTCTTAGCGGCATTGAAGATTATGCGAGTAAAAAAAACTACAATGTTTTTATCGGGCAGTCATTAGAAAACCCCGATAAAGAAAAAGGAATCCTGCAAACTATGAGGAATCACCGGTTAGATGGCATCATTATATCTATAAGTAAAAATACTACCGATTATGAAGTGTTTGACCAATTGAAAAAATATAATATCCCCATCGTATTTGTTGATCGTATACCCGACATGGAAGATATACATTATTCGGCTTGTAACCTCCAATCGGGAATGTTACAGGCCATTGAGTGTTTAATAGCCAAAGGGCACCGCAATATTGGGTTAATTAATGGCCCATGGCAGTTAGCAGCAAGTAAAGAACGTTTGGAGGCTTATCAAAAAGGGCTTAGCGATCATCAAATTGACATAAAGCCAGAGTTTGTTGTGTATTCAGACCTATCGCGTGAGCGAAATCAGCAGGCCATGGACGAGCTGATTTCATTGGCGGATAGGCCCACAGCCGTCATCACTTTTAACGATTATGTGGCCCGGGATGCAATGGGGCAGGTGAAAATACACAATTTGGTAGTCAATCGCGATATCAGCTTTATTAGTTTTGCCAATTCGCCTATCTGGAGTTTTACGGATAATTCGCCGCTCGCATCTATCGAACAGTTCCCTAAAGAGCAAGGCGTAAAAGCTGCAGAAATACTTTTCAAGTTAATTGACGACCGTGCTAAAGAAACTCCATCAATCCCTGGCTTTCACCGGGTTGTATTTGATTCAAGCATGGTTATACATGCGGTTAACAGCTTGATGTAAATACAGGTGATTATTCCCGGTTGAAAGCCATTTATTCAGCTGTATAAGTCGGCCTGATAAATTATTCATTATGCGCTTAACCCGACAGGTAGTGCATTACATTACCCTTCCCTTAATAATTACACCACTATGGTAAAATCATTTTTATATACTGCGATTATAATTTTATTGAACGTTAATAACCTGTTTGCTCAAAAATTTGAGAAACTGGCGCAAACGCCGCCTATGGGTTTTAACACCTGGAATACGTTTCAAACCAATATTAATGAGCAAATGCTTGAAAATATGGTTGATAATTTTGTTTCATCGGGTATGAAGGATGCCGGCTACCAATATTTTGTATTGGACGACGGATGGATGGCCATGCAAAGAGATAATAATGGCAGCCTTGTTGCCGATCCCGCGAAGTTTCCTGGAGGCATAAAAAAGCTGGTAGATTATGTGCACGCCAAGGGCTTAAAATTTGGTATATACAATTGTGCAGGTACGCTAACCTGCGGCGGCTACCCCGGCACCCGTGGATATGAGTACCAGGATGCCCGCTTGTATGCCTCGTGGGGTGTTGACTACTTGAAGTTTGATTGGTGCAATACAGACAGCCTGAATGCGCACGAGGCCTATACTACCATGAGCAAGGCTATCAAAATTGCCGGCCGGCCAATGGTATTTAGCTTATGCGAATGGGGTAACCATAAACCCTGGCTATGGGCCAAAAACGTAGGTCATTTATGGCGCACCACAGGCGACATAGGTGCCGGTTTCGGGCGTTTGGTAAACAAGGGTACGTGGAATGCCTTAGGGGTTACCGGAATCCTTGATCAGCAGGAGGGCCTCAGAAAATATGCGGGGCCAGGGCATTGGAACGATTTAGATATGCTGGAAGTAGGTAACGGCATGTCTTATAACGAAGATAAGGCGCATTTTTCGTTATGGTGTATGCTGGCAGCACCATTGATGGCCGGTAATGATCTGCGTAAAATGACTGACCAAACTAAATCCATACTCACAAATAAGGATGTAATTGCTGTAGATCAGGATGCTTTGGGGATTGAGGGGTTTAGGTATTCGGCAGTTGACGGGTTGGAGATATGGATAAAGCCTTTAGCCAATAACCAACTGGCGGTTTGTTTTTTTAACAGATCGGCCAAGGAACAAACCATCGCTTATAACTGGAAAGATCATCCGGTAAAAGATGATCTTTCGGGAATCAATATTGATTTTAATACAACGGCTTACAAGATATACGACTTGTGGTTAAAGAAAATTTTAGGTAACACCAAACGGGCATTAAAAACAACTATCGGAATACACGATGTGGTGATGGTTAAATTAACGAAGTTGTAACCATTTCATAATCATCTTCCTTAATATGCCAACACAAAAGTGCCGCTATATTTTAAGGCATCGCTTTTTTGTAAAGCATCGGGTATTTGAATACTTAACAGTCCGTTTTGGTAGTCCCATTTTAATTTTTGACTGCTGCCCAGCAAGCTTACTTTTTTAACTTGTTTAATGTTATTTACCGGAAAACTTACGTTGGACGGTAGGTTTACCATATCTTTTTCAGACAGCCAAAAAGCATATAACGTTTTCGTGGCCTTCGATTTAGTAAAATAAATATTCCCGGCAGAGTAAGGGGCTACCGGCTCTGAACCATAAATACCCTTCCCGTTAATTTTCATCCAATCCGCAATATCCTGCAATCTTTGATAGGCAACCGGATTCCAGTCGCCGTCAGGTCCCGGTGCTATATTAAGCAGCAGGTTACCGCCGCGCGAAACTATTTTTATCAATGTTTGCACCAGTTGCCGGCTGGGTTTAAATTCGTCATCCGGCACGTAACTCCAATATTTACCAATGGTCATACAGGTTTCCCATGGGTACGATAAAGGTTTATCCGGTACTTCCTGCTCTGGGGTGGTATAGTTTTCAAATTCGCCGGCAACTGTTCTGTCTACGATAATAAGGCCTGGCTGATGGCTACGTCCCATTTTGGCTATTTTGGCCATATCAAGATCCTGGTTATAGTGCTGCGGATCGTTATCATTTGTTGGCAAGGGCCTTACCCAGCCTCCATCGAGCCATAAAATATCTACCTTGCCATAGCCCGTCATCAATTCTTCAATCTGGTTATAGGTAAAATCTTTAAATTTTTGCCAGCGTTCGGGGTAGCGTTGCGGGGAATAATTAACATTGTGGTCTTTAGGGGGAAAGTATGGCCACCAATAGTTTTGGTTGTGCCAATCTGGTTTGGAGAAATATGCCCCGATCATAAAATTATCTTTACGGAAAGCGTTAAATATTTCTTTAGTGACATTGCTTCGCGGATTTTTTGAGAAAGGCGTTTTAGGATCTGTAATTTTATAATCCGTTTGCTTGGTATCAAACATGCTAAAGCCATCATGGTGTTTGGTAGTAAATACCATGTAATTCATGCCAGCGGCCTTGGCAGCTTTAGCCCATTTTTCGGGGTTAAAGTTTATAGGGTTAAACGTGGTTTGCAGGTTTTCATAGGCTTTTTTATAGGTGAAATAATCAGCACTATAGGGGCCGGTACGTGTAACCCAGTCATCGGGACAAATAGTCCAGCTTTCTGCCACGCCCCATTGGCTGTAGGTGCCCCAGTGCATAAACAAACCAAATTTTTGGTCCTGCCATTGGGCAAGCTTTTTCCGTACCAGGGAGTCTTTAGGAGCCTGGTACGTAGTGGACATTTCGTGCTCGTTTTGCGCAAGCGCCGCCTGGCCACAAGCCAACAAGCAGAGGCCAAGTATGAATTTGGGGATCATGATAAATGGATATATTTTAATAGCAGGGTATATTGCATTAGTTCAGTATCAATTCAATTACCGGTATCTCGGTATCAGGTTTGGTCTCCGGTAGATTTAACACAAGGTCATTTCCTGCATTTTTTGATTTGCTATCCGTTTGAATTTCTGAGGCATCGTGCAAAAACTGTATATATTTTACTTTGTCCTTGTATCCTGGTAAAGTGATTGTTTTGCCCGGGTACTCCAACAAATGAACATATAAACGCCTGGTATTGGCATTATAAGTAAGCATGGTATGTTCAGGGGCTTTAAATGTTTCCGGTGCTTCGGTGCATCCATAAATAGCGCGGCTGTTGTATTTCATCCAGGCTGCTAATCCGTCAAGCCTTTCATTGGCCCGTTTATCAAATAAACCACGTGCAGTAGGGCCCACATTCAACAGCAGGTTACCGCGTTTGCTTACAGCCTCTATCAGCATAGTAATTAACTGTTTAGTGCTTTTCCAGCTGTTTTCATCGCGGAAATATCCCCAGGAGCCAGAAAACGTTTGGCAGGTTTCCCAATAAGTTTTGTAATCGTTTTTTTGGGTCCATTCTGTTAGGTTTACCTGTTCGGGTGTCAGGTAGTCCCATCCATCCTGGTATTCATTTATATCAAGGCGGTTATCAATTATAATATTGGGCTGTAGTTTTCTTATTTCTTTAACCAATTCAACAGATCCCCAGTCTTTACTGCCTTTACCACGTTTTCCCATGTCGGTGTATGAAAAATCGAGCCAAAGCATATCAATTTTACCGTAGTTGGTAAGCAGTTCTTTAATCTGGTTGTGCATGTAGGTGCGGTACCTGGCCATATTCCGGCCTTTATTCAACTTATCGTAATCCTCATCCTTTTCGCTTGCCGGTTGCAATGGGTGCAAAACATCAACCGTAAAATCAGGGTGATGCCAATCCAACAGCGAATAATAGAATCCTATTTTTATACCCTCGGCCCTAAATGCATTTACAAACTCTCTTACAAGGTCTCGTTTAGCTGCGGTATTGGTGGCTTTATAATCGGTGTATTTTGAATCAAACAGGCAAAACCCTTCGTGGTGTTTGGTAGTAAGTACGGCATATTTCATTCCGGCTGCTTTGGCTTTTTTTGCCCATTCTTTAGGGTTAAACAAGTCCGGGTTAAACTCATCAAAGTAAGGCTGGTATTGTTTGTCGGTCATCCGTTCCCATCTTTTTACCCATTCGTGCCTTGCGGCTTGTGAGTAAAGCCCCCAATGAATAAACATGCCAAACCGATCGTTGGTCCACCAGGCCATGCGTTTAGCTTTTTGTTCGGGTGTTTCTGTTCCTATTTTCTTTTGGGCATACGAGGAGGAAAATACCAGGGATATTAATAACGTAATTAAGACTGTTTTTTTGAGTTGACGCATAGCGGTCTGTTAGTTTGAATTAAATTAGGTATACTAAGTTTACATCGATAAAATTTGGTTAACCACTTCCTGTAAAGGCCTGTGTGGTTTTTCGGGATTTAGCTTCTGGTTTTCATCCACCCATTTGCGTTCCCAGGAAAAGTAATCGGGCTCGGGAGCGTTTTTGCCCTGCAGGTTACCACGCAGGTAATCAAAATAAATTTCCCAGCGGGGCAGGTAATAACTATTTATCAGGCCGGCCCATTCTTTATAGGCATATTCATGCAGGTTATCTTCGGTACGTATGTTTTCTCCCCAATAAGTAATCTGCATTAAAGCGTTTTTTAAGTTATTTGCTTTCTCTTCAGCAGTGTTTCC
Source organism: Mucilaginibacter sediminis (assembly GCF_051903035.1). NCBI lineage: Bacteria > Pseudomonadati > Bacteroidota > Sphingobacteriia > Sphingobacteriales > Sphingobacteriaceae > Mucilaginibacter > Mucilaginibacter sediminis. The sequence continues at coordinate 2,209,571 of NZ_CP170602.1, read as the reverse complement.
GTTGGCTATGGATTGTTTGAGATAGGTGTTGAGCCTGAAGTAACCATCTGTATTCAGCAAGTCGTCTGTCAATTTTATCATGTGCAGAAACTTTTCACTTGCCTTGTTAAAGGCCGGTAAATCCTTGTTGTTATAGGCTGTTACCAGGTCATTAAAAACAAGAGTTCCTTTATTTGACAGCACCTGCCTAACCATGTTGATGAGATCTATTTTGTAGGTAGCCGAATTCATGAGCCCGGGTGCAGCCAGTGCAAATTCTTTTACCGCTTTTTCAAATTGTACAGTATCATAATTCCGGGTAAGCGTGCCCCAACTGGAGATTGACTTAACCTTAAGCGCGGGCCTTGCACAAAAAATAGATTCGCCGGCCCCTTCCTGGTAACCGGGAAGGCTTTGATAAATGGTTTGTAAAAAGCCTTGCCAGGCATTACTTGTATGCGCATTGTTTACACCATAACGGTATTTGGCGTAATTATTAATCCAGGTACGGGTATCAACATGTTCTGTGCGCCAGCCCAGTTCGAGCATCAAATCATAGTCTGGGGGATTATTGTTGATGCCTTCGGGCATTATACCAACACCCTTAAGATAATTGCTGTAAGTGCTTTCCCTGGCCCTGTAAATTTCATCGGCAAAGCGTTGTAATTTGCCGTATACACCGGGGCGTTCGCCAAAATTGTTAACACTGCACCATATAAACGGTGTGTTATCATAGGCTTTACGTTTTTCCCAGTTGTTGGTAAACTCGCCAAAAAGTTCCTGTACCAGTACTTTTGATTTATCAAGACCGTCAAGCATGGCCTGTTTAGGGTTATCCTGCCAGCCCTGCAACACCCATGAGGAGCCCGGATAATAACTTTGCATTGATGCCTGTATGCTTGCCCCCGCCTTTTTCAGATCAATACCGTCGGTTTTACCTCCCTCATGAAAAGGATCGCCTGCAAAAAAATGGATGTTTTTGCCATATAATGCCTGCATTTCGCTGTAATATATACCCGCTACGCGGCTAAATTCAGGGTCAGTAGGATCAAGTATGTCGGGCCTTTTAAATGCGCCCCAGGTGCCCTGGTCTATAATGTGCGCCTTGCTTTTATTTTTTAACGTACTTGGCACCATTCCATAAAAACCTTGTAAAACAGGTTCTATCCCCAATTCCCGCATTCGCTTTATCATTTTTTGTTGAATCAGCTTGCGGTTGTCAACCTGGCTTTGCGGCATCGGTCCGCCCCAGCCTTCAATATTGCCCATCAGCCACCATGCGGTATAAGCGGGGCCAACTATAAAGTTGTTAATTTCATTTTCGTTATACCCTATCTTCCTCAGTGTATTTTGCCATACCGCTTCCATGCCTTCAACGGTAAGCATCGTATTAACACCATTTAGCGCCATCCAGTCAAGCTCCCGTTCCCAATCGGCCCAGCTGTAAAAACTCATGGTATAGTTATAGGTACAATAATTTAATGCATAACGATACTTAGCCTCCGCTTTTACAGTTTCTTTTTTGCCAACAGCCGGAATCGGAAACACAGGTGCCAGGTTATCGCCCATGTGCGACATGGATCTGTGGCAATAATATTTTAAATACCAGTTTACACCAACTGCCGCTGCATTAGGCCCTGAAGCGCTGATCACCAGTTTGTTTTTTACCGTTTGTAGCTGGGCTATTTCGAAGTCGGGAGATTTTAAGGTCTTGAAAATAATATGATCACTTAACCAGGGAGCACGCCTTTTAACCAGTGCTTTTACCGGTTCAAATTGTTGGGCAAAAAGATGTATAGGCAAAAGTAGAACAAGCAGAAAAGTTAGTTTTCGCATATAAAAATATTGATTTTGAGGGTTAACATCCTCGAAACTAACTAAAATTAAAATAGAAAATAAGGCGCAGCCCGGCGCTGTTGCTGCATAAAACTTACGCAAACGTTTGTTGCGGCATGCGCAAACGGTTGCGTAAGTTTTCACTATTTTTTTCGATTATTATTTTGCTACCATTGTATCTCAAAGGCCATATTTTTCCAAATGGCGCCCCTTTCATCGTTAAAAATCATCTTATAAAATGAAGAAAATCATAATCAGCCTTATTATTTGCACAGTTGTAAGTGTGGTTTCATTTGCGCAAACAACAACCCCTGCCGATACATTGATGGGGGCTACGATATTAAGCAAGCGTACCGATGCCGCGATGCAAAAATGGCGCGACAATAGATTCGGACAATTTATCCATTGGGGTTTGTACGCTGTTCCGGGTGGGCAGTGGAAGGGTAAAGATTATCCGGGCGCTGCTGAATGGTTAAAAGCCGATGCCCACATTTCCGCGGCAGAATATGCCGAACTCATCCATCAGTTTAATCCTCAAAAATATAACCCAACAGAATGGGCCCGTATTGCTAAAAATATGGGTGTGAAATATGTTATCCTGACAACTAAACATCACGAGGGATTTTGCCTGTGGCCCAGTGCCTTTACAGATTTTTCTATAGTATCAACACCTTATAAAAAAGATTTACTGATGCCTTTTGTAAAGGCCTATCAAAAGGAGGGGATTGATGTTTATTTTTATTATTCTATCCTTGACTGGCATCATCCCGATTACCGGTCGGTTATACAATCGGATGATGATCAAAAGGCTTTTGAACGGTACTTTGCATTCGTTAAAAATCAACTGAAAGAGCTGATAACCACTTATCCAGGTATTAAAGGCCTTTGGTTTGACGGGCAATGGGAAGCATCGTATAAAAAGAACTACAAAATGGGTTATGAGCTGGAGCAATATTGCCGGGCATTAAAACCGGGTATTATTCTTAATAACCGCATTCGTACAGATGCGCAGGGGCATGTAGATCATGATTATAAGGGCCGGCATTTTGGCGATTTTGACGGCAGCTTTGAGCGTCGTTTACCATCAAACGTAAAAAGCCTTGATTTTGACTGGGAAGCCTGTATGACCGTTCCGGAAAACCAGTGGGGATACCACAAAATATGGCAGGGCCATACAAAAACTCCTTACGAAATAGAAGAAATGCTGGCCACCTGCACCTCGATGGGTGGTAATTTTGTACTCAATTTTGGACCCCAGCCCGATGGCACTATCCGTACCTATGAGCAAAACCTGGCCAAAGAGGTTGGCGCATGGATAAAAACCAATTCGGCTGCGATATATGGCTGCGATAACGCCGGCTTGGAAAAGCAGGACTGGGGCTATTTTACACAAAAGCCGGGTGATGACAAGCTTTACATGGTAGTTTTTAATATACCTGTATCAAAAGCATTAAAATTAAAGCTTCCTGAAAAAACGAGCATTGCAGATAACTCACTTTTAACTGATAGCCTTCAAAAATTCACAATCGAAAAAACGTATGGAAACGAATATTACCTGCATTTAGGAGAAGCTAAGTTTAGCCAACCATTTGTGATAACACTCCAATTAAAAAAGGATTGACCGATTTTGGATCAAATAGCTACAGGCTTAAAATTTTGCCAATAGTGATAGAGCTATTGCCTCTTATAAATTTATAAACGATGTTAAAATTGTTTTTTTAATGAAGAAAAGTATTGTTTGGTTACTCTTATTATTAGCCGGATTGAGTTCCCGATCCGCCTTTGGTCAGCAGGAAATTAACGAGCCGTTTAAAATTGGCACGGAGTCATTTATATTGAACGGTAAGCCATTTGTTATTCGTTGTGGCGAGATGCATTACGCGCGTATACCCAGGGCGTATTGGAGGCACCGGTTAAAAATGGCGAAGGCTGTTGGCTTAAACGCGGTATGCGCTTACCTGTTTTGGAACTTCCAGGAAACAGAGTCAGGGAAGTTTACCTGGGAAGGGCAGGCTGATGCAGCCGAATTTTGTAAAATAGCGCAGGAAGAGGGCCTGTATGTTTTGTTGCGCCCCGGCCCATATTCATGTGCCGAGTGGGAGTTTGGTGGCCTGCCCTGGTGGCTGTTAAAAAAGAAAGACATTCAATTACGTACCCAGGACGCTTACTACATGCAGCGTTGCCGCCAATATTTAAAAGAAGTTGGCCGGGTGTTAAGCCCTTTACAAATAACTAAAGGCGGCCCCATACTAATGGTACAGGTTGAAAATGAATATGGCAGCTACGGCACAGATAAAGAATATATTTTAAAAATACGCGATTATTTAAAGGAGGCAGGCTTTACCGTTCCCTTGTTTACCTGCGATGGCACTGTTCAGCTAAAAAACGATGTTCAGAGAGATATTTTTGCCGTGGTGAATTTCGGCAATAATCCCGAAGCCGGATTTAAGGCCTTGCGCCAGGTACAGCCCACCGGTCCGTTGATGTGCGGCGAATATTACCCGGGCTGGTTTGACAGCTGGGGCGCGCCGCACCATACGGGCTCAAATGATCATCTTATCAAAGAAATTGGCTGGATGCTTGATCATAAGGCGTCTTTTAGCATTTATATGATCCATGGCGGCACATCATTCGGCTTATGGGCAGGCGCAAACTGTCAGCCTTATGCCCCCGAAACATCGAGTTATGATTATGATGCGCCTATAAGCGAAAATGGCTCTGCAACTGCAAAATATGATGAGTTGCGTAACACGCTTAAAAAGTATCTTCAGCCAGGCGAGGTATTGACGGACGTGCCCGCCGCGTTACCGGTACAAAAAATAAAGCCTTTTAATCTTACCATGGTAGCCCCAATAATGAGTCAACTGGGAAAACCTGTATTAAGTGATACCACACTTTTTATGGAAGATTTGAACCAGGGTTACGGAATGATGGTTTATGAAACAACATTGCCGGCTGGCCCGAAAAGTAAACTGGATTTTACCGAAGTACATGATTATGCAGAAGTTTTTATTGATGATAAACTTATTGGTGTACTAAACCGGGTAAAAAATGACCATGTAATTGAAATTCCTGCACTTATTAAGCGTACCAGGCTCAGGGTTTTTGTTGAAGCCATGGGGCGGGTTAATTACGGTTATTACCTGCACGACCGTAAGGGCTTGCAAGGCGAAGTTTATAACATAACAGGGGGGCAAAAAGTGATGTTAAAGGGCTGGAAACATTATTCCATTCCGTTGGGCGAAGGCAACCCGGCATTTAAATATAAACCAATTAATGCCGTAGCTAAGTTGAATGAGCCCGCGTTTTACAAAGGATACTTTAATGTAAAAAGCAAGGATGATTTTTATTTGGATATGCGCTGGTTTAAAAAAGGCGTTACCTGGATAAACGGGCATTGCCTGGGCCGGTACTGGAACATTGGGCCAACCCAAACCATGTATGTACCCGGAGTATGGCTAAATAATGGGAAAAATGAAGTAGTGGTATTGGATATGCACCAGCCATCTGCTGCCCGCCTGCAAGGTTTGGATAAACCAATATTGGATAGTCTTACAGAAATAAAAGCTGTGAGCAGCAATCATCGTAAAGCCGGGCAACAGTTCGGAAATAATTTGAATAGCTTGTTATATTCGGGAGTAATGGAAAATTCTACTAAATGGCAAACATTTACGTTCCCCATAAAAAGCGGTCGTTATATTGCCCTGGAAGCTTTAAACAACTTTGTGGGCGACCAGTTTACCTCATTGGCCGAGCTCGAATTGCTGGATGAGAACGGAAATCAAATACCCCGCGGTTTGTGGAAAGTGATTTATGCAGATAGCGAAGAACTGAAAGGGGAGGACGGCAAATCAGAAAACGTGTTCGACCTGCAGTACACCAGTATCTGGCATACCCAATGGAAGGATAATGCCACCAAACACCCGCACCAGGTTGTTATAGACCTGGGAGGTAAAACAACCATAAGTGGTATTAAAATGCTGCCGCGGCAGGATATGGAAACCGGAAGGATTAAAGATTTTAAACTTTATTTGGCCGATAAACTTTTTAATGGTTTATAATGTCAATTTTAAGGCATCGTTACTCGTTGCCAGATAGTGATCATAAGGTCGCTTTATTTCACCGGCTATATGTCTGTGACCGAACTTTCGGGTTATTAGGTAAGACAATTATCTTTTTCCATCTTTCTGGGTAATCAAGGTATCCTTTCGTCAGAATTCATAACTGATTCCGCCATGGAATATAAATGAATTCTGACGATAATACACGTTGGCTACCCGGTTATTGAGTTTGCCGAACCCTTCGAAGGGCACTTTTTGATCCATATTAAATGTTTCCAGTCTTTGCGAAAAAGTATGACCGGCAATCAGGTTCAATTTCCATCGCTGGCTAAGTTTAAAGTCATAGATGAGTCCCGCACTATTTTGCCGCAAATGTATGTATTGATCTTTGTCATCCCCATTAAGCCGGTACATGCTTCCATTTAGTGATGCGGTAATTCCCAGTGATTGTATTTTTGATAGTTTGTATTTTAAGGAGGCCCGGGCTGGTATAATGCCCGTGAGGCTTAATCTGCTACTAATTGTCCAGTCGATATCCGGCAGGGGCAGCAGAAACTTCCCGGAGTAATTACTGGTATAAATAAGTGTGACACCATACTTGAAAGACTTGCCTGGGCGAAAACCTATCCGAATACCGGCAGTATAAAGAATGTCTTCCGCGCCGATATTTCGTTTAAGGTCGGATGCAACGGTTGCCAACCCTACAAAAGAGATACTGGTAAAGCGCGAGAGTGAATAGTTTATTAATAAGGGAATGGCGATAGATTGAAATCCGTTACTACTTATATGTTGCTCGCCCGAAAGAAAAAGCCCCTGGTAACGAACGCCCGTTTTTATCAAAATGGGATGTGGTGCCGAAAAGTTCTTAAACACAGGAAACCCGACATCTACAATAGGTTGCTGCATGGTGAGGGCATCCCCGTTGGTACTAACCGGAGCCACAATATTGGTTACAGTCACTCCACCGAACAGGGGAGCAGTAGTGGTTAACTTTTTGCGCGTGCCGGTGCTGTCAACACTTTGGCAATAGCTAAATACAGGCAATAGCATGCCCATAAGAAACAAGTTTCTTTTCATTTTTTGTTGATTTTTTTTGAAGACGAAAGAGCAGTTACATTAGCGGGGAGTAACTATCTCGATTAGTTTCAGCATCGTTTTGTCAAATTCCTTTCTTTCTTCGCCTGCCAGTTCCGCAGAGAGGACCGCGTCAAATTTTCCAAGAATAGCATCGGCCTGCTTTGCCAGTAGTACGCCGCTTGCTGTTAGTTCTACATGGGTTTTACGCTTATCGGTGATATCCGGGATTACCTTCACAAAATCGTTTTTAAGTAAAACCGATATTGTTCTGTTAATTGATGCTTTATCGCGCCCAAGGGCTAAGCCGATAGTTTTCTGAGACCCTCCGCCTGAGTAATACAGGCTCATGAGAACAGGTATCTGATCCATCTGAAGAGGAAAATCATGCCCCCGGAAAATTTTATCACATTCCTTGTATATTCTATGATAAAGAGAGCCTATTTGAGCTACCAGTGAAGGCGGGGCAGGGTTATTAACTTTGCGATCCATAATGCAAAGGTATAATATTGGTTGATATATCAACCAATATTATTGGGAAATTATTAAAAAAAGTTTACTCGGGAATTAGGATTTTTTTAAGATAATAACATTTAGCGCCCAGATAACGTCGTAAAGATTTTGATTTTCTGCAATTGTTAATTGCCTGTCCTGTTTCGGTTCAAATGATAATCATAGATTTTTAATATATAGCTCTGTGCTTTTTCCGGCTCCCTTACAGGGAAATATAAATTGAATATGGTTTTATAATCAGGGGTATCAGTTCATTGTCTGTTTCCTGAGCATATCCCGATGTTCTAAATTTCGCCGGGTTGCCAGTCATCCTTTTCGGAAATTGCACATTAAGCAATAATTAAGCTTTTATTAATTACCCCGGCTTACTTTATAAGCAATCAACTATCCATGTAAAAATTTCACAATTCTACTGAACAAATTAATCTGCATCTATGAAAAGGAAACTCTTTGTACCCCCATAGCTGGTACGCAACTCCGTCGTTTAACCAATTATTAAATTTTTAACACCAATTATTTATGAATTTCAAAAAGACCAATCTTATCTTGATGGCGGTTTGCACGGCTGTCATCATCAGCTGCTCAAAGAACAAACTTAGTCCCCCTTCTACAACTTTGGATGGAAAGACAGCCAAGCTCAAAACTACGGCTTCTTCCGTCGGCGATGTTGTTGGCAAAGTAATCGTAGGCTACCAGGGCTGGTTCGCAGCGCCCGGCGACGGCTCGCCCCTTAATACCTGGTGGCATTATGCCTCGGGCGACCCTTTTGGTGTCCCCACGCCAACTAATGCCAGTATTATATCCTGGCCCGATGTTCGTGAATATACCAGCACCTACACGGCATCCAACTTTGGCAACCTCGGCAATGGCCAGCCCGCCAAATTGTTCTCTTCGTTTAATGATCAAACAGTAAATACCCATTTTTTATGGATGCAACAAAACAATATTGATGGAGCGGCCTTACAACGATTTAACCCCAACGGACAGGAAGGGCCAATCCGCGATGCTATTACTGCTAAAGTTAAAACGGCAGCCGAGACCTATGGCCGTAAATTTTACATTATGTATGATGTGGGCGGGTGGACAAACATGCAATCTGAAATTAAAACAGATTGGACCAACAAAATGGCCGCCTATACCTCATCATCGGCTTACGCTAAACAAAATGGCAAGCCCGTTGTGTGTATATGGGGTTTCGGTTTTAATGATAATAATCACCCCTGGTCGGCAGCCGTATGTCTTGATGTTATTAACTGGTTTAAAGCCCAGGGTTGTTATATAATTGGCGGCGTACCTGCTTACTGGCGCGATACAAATAGCACCGAGGTAAGGCCCGACTTTTTAGCAACTTATAATGCACTGAACATGATCTCGCCCTGGATGATTGGGAAGATTTCAAATACCTCGGAAGCCGATGGTTTCTACACCGACCATAATGTTGGGGACCAGGCTTATTGTAACGCTAACGGTATTGATTACCAGCCATGTGTTTTGCCGGGAGATTTGCAAAAACACCAAAGAGTACACGGTGATTTTATGTGGAGGCAATTTTATAACATGGTAAGACTGGGCGCCCAGGGTATTTATATTTCCATGTTTGATGAATATAATGAGGGTAACCAGATTGCCAAAACTACCGAGACGTCGGCCTACACACCCGCTGGTTTGGGCTTTTTCTCGTTGGATGAAGATGGTACAGCCTGTTCTGCAGATTATTATTTGCGCCTTACAGGCGATGGTGGCAGGATGCTGAAAGGCCAGATTGGGCTTACATCCACGCGCCCTACGCTACCGGTTGTATCGGGCAGTGTTCCTGCGCCAATAGGGCAAACAATTACCATTAAGGGAAATAATAACCTTTATGTAAGCAGCGAAAACGGTACCCAGGCGATGAATTGCAACCGTGCTACCGCCCAGGGCTGGGAGCAGTTTACCATTGTTGATGCCGGGGGAGGTAAGGTAGCCCTGATGAGCCAGGGTAAATATGTATCTTCTGAAAATGGTACCCAGGCAATAAATTGCAACCGAACGTCGATTGGGGCATGGGAACAATTTGATTGGGTAAACAATGGGAATGGCACATTTTCGCTAAGAGGAAACAACGCCAAATTTGTTTCGAGCGAAAACGGTACGCAGGCCATGACCTGTAATCGCACCGCTGCCCAGACTTATGAATCGTTTCGGGTAAATCAATAATCAACCAGATCGGGATTAAACTTTTTGAAATGGCCGGCTTATTAATAGCCGGTCATTTTAATGGTAGCCTATCTGTTTTTCAACTGACCAGCATTTTTCGCTTTATAATTGTTGATCTTTTACTTTCCGGAATAGGTGGTTGGTGGAATCGTATTATCCACACAAGCAAACTATATTTGGATATGTGCAGTTTGTCCGTTTTGAATAATGTAGGTACGCTTGTTTATCCCTTTTAGAATAGATATTGCAACTTTGCCGTCGCTTCGCTCAGCAACCTTTAAATCAAATTCGGCACCAAAAGCATGAATATTATTTAAAGCCATCTTTTTCCAATTTTTGGGCAACCTGGGGGTACAGTTAAAGTTATTTAATCCGGTGGGTCTGATCCCGAATAGCCCTTCAATGAAAATCCGGCAATACAAGCCGCTTTCGGCCGATAGGTGCCTTTGATTGCCTTCGGGGTAGGCTTCAACGGGGTAGGGAACGTGCTCGCCTAAAAGCCTTCTTCGCGAATAATAATGTAAAAATGTAAGTGCTTTACCCGTTTCACCAGCCTGTAAAACTCCCCGTAAAGCATATAGGGTAGAGCGATCCCAGAAAGTATCTTTTCTCTGTTCGGTAGCTAAACCATCGGCTGTCCATAGCTCTGGCGAAAATAGTGCATCGATGGTGCCTTTGCTCCGGTCAAAAATTCCCATGGCCAGGGGCATGCAGATCCAGGCGCGTAATGTATTGTTAGTTTCATAATACCTGTATGTTTTGTAATTATCAACCGTTGCCCCGAAATACTGCTCAATATTTGTTTTTAACCGGGCAGCCTCCTGGTTATATCCGGCAGCTATTTTGTTTGGCAGATGAAGTTGTTCGCTAAGAAAAGCAGCGGAGATCAATGCATCATAATATAAACAGTTGGTAGATAAATTGGCTTTGCCGGCAGGAAACCGACCTTCCAGCTCATCTGCATCGGATGTTACTACGCCTTGCTGGTTAATGTGCCTGCGGCTGTATTCCAGGCACCAGGTTATTAAGGGCCACAGCTTTTTGGCCGAATCAATGTTTCCATAAGTAAGGGCGTATCTTGATGCGCCATAGGCAATCATGGCCTGGTCGCCGCGGTCGCCAGCACCATTCCAGGTAGTATCGCCTTCGGCAACTATGGAGCTTGGTATCGGTTTATACTGCGGATTCATATACCGGGCAAATAACCGGTAACAATTCATGGCCGATAAGTTTCCTATCTTATCGCCCGAAAAAGCAAAATATGGGCTAACGTATTCTGCCTGGTCATTGGCCCATATAGCTGCGTAGTAGGATAGGCCGCCCGGCCCGTGCATATAACCGCTTTTGGTTTTAAAAATGCTTTCTGTAGCGCGTATTTTGGCAAAGGCAAATTCGGTATTTAGTATGCTATCCGGGGTTTGTAGCTGCAGGGGTTTCATGATTTCTGCTATCCGTTTTTCCCTGGCTTTTTCTTCCAGATCAGGATTCACAGGCGGTAGGGCATCAGGATGGTCGGTGGCAAGAAAGCAAATCGAAAAGCTGAAAGATTTACCGGGCTGCAATACATGGTTACCGTCATTAACCGATTTAATGATGACTGTATGCGGCGATGATTTGCTGGTAAGCGGGTCTGTTGTCTCCTCCCGTTTTAACTTTTCCATCGAAACTGTTACCGGTTTAGCGCTAACGTTGGTCAGCTTAAATCTTTCTATGGCTAATGGTTTATCTACCGAGGGAAACATGCTCCGCTCAATATCTACCAGTCTGGGGTTCCCGGCTTGGGCGGATATTCGCATAATACCGCGCTGGCTAATACCTTTCACCTTCAGGGGTATCTCATCGGCCGATACTCCCTGGGTGGTATTATTAATTGTCAGCAGTTTATTATTGATAAAGATCCGGGGCAGTTCATTATCCCGAAAGGTGTGTGCTATATGGCTTCGGGTATCATCGGGCAGCATCCTGAAGGTAGGGAAAACCACCGTGCGGGTGATTTTAGCTAAACCAGGCGTATCTACGCGGTAGCCAACCCAAAGGGAAACCTTTTCGCCCGACATTTCGATATGGTCTGCATGCGGAAGCCTGCTATCTATTTTCCAGGATATGGCGCCGTTTTTTTGGATGCTCCACCTGTCATTTTGTACCGGTAAATTTTGTTGCTGTGCATAGATTGTTAAATGAGCAAACAGGATAGCTAAAATTGAAAAAAACAATTTTTTTGAAAATTTCATAAAGATGGACGATGGAAATTGCGATAAGATTAATACACTTTAACGTTTACTTTCTGACCAGGAGTTATGGTTGTTTCAACAAAAGATATCACCCTGTTTTGGTCATCAGTCCCTTTTTTTAAGATAACAGCATTCCCATTAATATTAGCCCGTTTAAATGCACCATAAAACATCGCTTTCCATTTAAATGGTTGTTTCCCTGTATTAGTAATAGTTGATTGTTTCCTGTTTATATGTGCCAAACTGATACTGGTGTTTAAAAGAGATAAGTGATCAATGGAAGCGTTGCCTGCACTGTTGGTTTTGTAAATGGTACCCAGCGTTTTGGTTCGCGCATCGGGAGCAATACCCATTAAGCCTTGCACAACTCCTTCAATTATACCATAAGATACTTCGGGATATTCACGCCTTGCTGTTGATGGGTTAGATAGGAATACGATATATTCCCTTGCCTTTTCCCACGCACCAAATTTATAAAGCAGGTAAGGATAATATGACATGTTTTCAACGTTCCACCTCGAGGCAGCTACACGCTTAATGGTTTTATTTGTTCTTACAGTATCTTTCAAAGCATCAAACCAAAGCAGAAAGGTTTCTCCTTCCTGCATACCAAATTGGTTGTTGTTGCTGTAATAGGTGTAGTACTGATTATCTTTTTCGTTCCACCAGTCGGCTTCCAGGTGTTTCCGGTACTGTTGTGCCTTTTGCTCATAAAGTGCCGCTTCTTTAAGCTTTCCTTTTGTTGTCAAAATTTCCGAATAGGTAAGCATTCCCCGGTACAAAGCTGCAACCAGGTCGACCCCGGTTTTTAAATTCGGCACGCCTTCGGAGTAAGAAGGTAACCCGCGGCATCTGTGAAAAGCATCATTTTCGTTATAAGGCACCGGCGCATTAGGGTGGGCTGGCCTTGTGAGCAAAGAGTCTGGTGAAAGTACCCAGGCGTCTATATATTCTTTTACCGTTTTTTGCTGAAAATTGACAAAAGCAGGAGCATCAATATAATGACTGTCTCCGGTCCAAAGGTACATCCGCCAGCTTGCATTTAAAATATCGAAATTGGCAGGCAGGTTATACCAAAATTCCTTGTCATTCCGGTAATCATCTGGTGCCGGCTTTGCCCATTTGTTAATTTCCCAATAGGTACACCAATCTTTTGACTGGGATATATTAGCTGCAAAGAGGTTAAACATATTGGTATTTTGGCGGCTCAATCCTAATATCTCGGCACCGATGCATTGGTGAGATACATCGCGCATACAAAATGCTGATCTGGGCGGCAGGGCAGATTCATACCAGGGGCCAACGGGATCAGTATCAGCACCTTTATAATGTAATGCTGTTTCTTTAGCCCAGTTGAATGACTGTACAAGTTCTTTATCAGATGAGTTAAAAGCGACTTCCTTTTCCTGGGCGATAGTTTTATAGCCTGTAAAAAGGAATAGGATTAAAGCTGCTTTGTGTTTAAGCAAAACCATGTTGTGTAAGTTATAATTATCAGGTTAAGTGAATTGGTAAACTAAATTTGAACTTGTATGATCGCCATTTGATCATCGAATAAAACTCCGCCTGTTTGGAAAAATTCTATTCTGTTCTATTCTATAAAATTATTAAATATTTTTATAGTGCCAAAATTATTTTGCAAGAATAAGCGGTGAAAAAAGAACAAATAATGCAATCATAAGTACAAGCAATATCACGGTATAATAATGCCGGTTTTTCCAGGGCTTTATATCTACCGCATTATTAAGCTTTAGTGTATACGGAACGGGCATGGGGTATAATTTGCCTATAACCATCATAATACCACAGGTAACCACAAATAAAATAGCCAGGATGTGGAGAAAATGGATATGCGTATCAAAAACTAACTGCGAAAGGGCGTAGCATATAATAAAAAACATCAGCCCTGTTTTAGCCGCAATTGCCGGGACCTTGGTTGTAACAAAGCCCATGAACATAATGGTAAATATGGGCACGTTAAAAAAGCCGTTAACTATTTGCACGTAAGTATAAAAGCCGTTTTTTACAAACAGGATAAGTGGCGCAATAAACATGGCTGCCAGGCAAACCACAATTTCAAATTGCGTGGCTGTTCTTAATAGCTTTTTTTCGGGTACCTGTTTCGAATTCTTCTGTAGCCAGGGCTTATAAATATTCAGCATAAACAATGTACTGGAACTGTTAAGGCCCGCATTAAAAGTGGTAAGGGCGGCAACAAATATCACCGCGGCAATAAAGCCAGCAATAAAAGGAGGGGATACCAGGCTGTCCAGCCGCGGAAAAACTTCGGCGGTATTATGCATTTTTGAAAAAACATGCACTGCTATAATGCCAGGTATATTTAAAAGCAGGGGCGAGATCAGTTTTCCTAATGAGGCTACGGCTAAACCTTTTTGCGAAGTTTTAAGGTCTTTCGAGGCAAGCACCTGCTGGATAATATATTGCTCGGTGCCCCAGTAATAAAGATTGACCAATAACATGCCGGTGAATAAGGTGCCAAAAGGGATAGCATCTGACGACGAGCCGATACTATTCAAGTGCTCCTTATGCACAGTAAGCACCTGATGTAAACCTGCCTGGATATTGCCATGCCCTATATATTTTAACCCGAAGAATGGCAGCAGGATTCCGCAGGTAAAAAAGCCAATCCCAAGCAGGATATCCAGTTTGGTAATCGCCCTTAACCCACCCAGCATAGAAAAAAGGCAGCCGATTGTTCCCATTATCCAAACCAGGATCAGGATAACAGTTGAGTATTCTATTTTCCAAACGTCTGAAAAGTGAAATAAACCGTTAAAAGCCACGGCCCCGGCATATAATACTGATGGGAGCAGGTTGAATACGTAGCTGACCAAAAATATAACCGAAACCAATTTGCCAACGCCGCCCCCATACCTCGCGGTCAAAAAATCGGGTGTGGTTGCTATACCCATTTTGATGTACAGCGGCATAATAAATTCTGATACCAACAACATGGCTAATACAGATGTTACGCCCCAGGCCATAACCGTCATGTTATTGGTGTAGGTAAGTTCGTTTTCGCCAATAATTGATGCTGTGTTGATGTTAGTAAACAACAGGCCGCCGCCAACCATTAAAAAACCAAGGCTCCTGTTGGCAAAAAAGAGGCCATTTAATGTACTGACCTTGGTTTTGCCAGATTTGTACCAGAAAGCAAAAGCAACTATCCCGTTAAAAAATAGAAAGCCGATGATCATGCTGGCGCTCATAACAAAGCCTAAAGCGTATGCCTCTCAAACAGGTTCATAGGAACCGTAAGCTGTATTTTTTCTTTTGATAAAACAGCATGGCCGGCCATTTTCCCCATGTTCGAGAAATCTGCAGAAAAGGTGGTGATACCGATGATCTCTTTAGCGGGCTCATCATTATGCGATAACACACCCAGGTCTTTACCCGGCTTAAGTTTTTGGGTTTTGCAGTCACGCATAATCTGCCATAAGGCAAAGTTATCCAGCGTAAAATATACTTTACCTTTTTCAACCGAACCCGGAAGATATTCTTCCTCTATCCGGCCTTTGATACTAAATTCTTTCAGAAACTTTTTAAATGAATCTACAATCTCTTTCGGATCTAATGAATTTGCCGAATGATAAAATATAAATTCATCAAACTGTTTTATTTTGGGAGCCAATTTTGAAAAAACAGCATAGGATGCATCGCCAAACTCCTGGGTAATATGGTTAAACTCCCCATCCAATTGTTCAAAGCGGTCAAACATCAGGAATTTATTGCGGGGGATGGTCTCCAATAATTCTTTTGTTTTGGGGTGAGGAATAGGGGCAACTACATACATGCCGTATTTGCCTTTTATTTGCAGCAGGATAGTTTCAAATATTTCTATATTACCGTGATGGAAATACGGGGTTAGCTGTACATTTTCGCCCAGTTCGTGCCTGAAATTACGGTAAAATTGCTCTTCAAAAGTATCCAGGTTATACATCAGCAAGGCTACGTTTAAAGTTTGCCCCGTATTGCCGTTGCCTACAAAATAACCCAAACGGTTCTTCGCTTCCACAATTCCGCGGCTAATTAAATCTTTATAGCCTTTCACAATGGTTTCCCTTGAAAAACCAAGCTCTTTAATCAGCCGGTTTACGGATGGCAGCATTTCGTCCTGGCCAATTATTTTTTCATCTATAGAATTAATAATTCCCTGTACAAAGCGGTCGTGCTTTGAGTAAGACGGGATTTCTGCCAGCTTCCTTATTTCTTCGAAAATTCTATCCATTGAGTACGAGTAGTTTTAGCCAAAGTAAGCAAAAAAAAGGCAGCTGCTTTGCTGCCTTTTTTCATATATCATCAGTTTTAATTGTAATTAGGGTTTTGCTTCAGGTTAGGATTAATCTGTATCTCCTTGCGGGGAATTGGATAATAATAAAAACTGGGCACCCATGTTCTTTTTTGCATGGTAACTACCTTATAAGTAAAGGAAGTATTGGCAGGCGAGGTTGGCGTAATAGTAATGCCCAAACCATCTTTTGAACCAATTTCTGCCATGCCCCAACGGCGCAGGTCAAAGTATCGGTGCCCTTCAAAACACAGTTCTATTCGTCTTTCATGGCGAATGGCGTCTGTTAAAGCGGCGCCCGTAGCGGTAATTGCCGGCATCCCGGCCCTGTCCCTTATCTTATTCAGGTAAAGTAACGCCTGTGCACTATTGCCAAGCGCAGCTTGTGCCTCTGCGTAATTTAAATAAATTTCGGCCAGACGGAACGATACCCATTGACAAGCGCTATAGGGCTGAATATTAAAATTATAGCTTTCATCAACCATTTTTCGCATGGTATACCCTGTTTTTGAAGCATTCCACGGAGATAAAGGACTTTCCTTTGAATCGAGGCCGCCTTCATAAAACTGTGCGCCACGCCCCTGAAAAGGCGATCCGTTAAACAGGATGTCTGCATAAAACCGCGGATCCCGGTTCTGGTAGGGGTTAGCACCGCTGGTAGCCCAGTTAAACGGCGTTCCGTCGGCCATGTCAAAGTCTTCCACCATTTGCTCCAATACATTGTAAGCGCTGTAGCCATTGTATCCGTTCGGGCTAAGATCGCGGTAAAGCGTGTTATATCTATCTTCCTGAACGGTTGCGTTGAATACCCTTGAAAGTATTACCTCGCTGTTAAAAAAATCGGTAAAAATGGTGTTATAAGTTGACGATGTGCCGTGCAACGAATATTGGCCCAGATCGATAACTGCCTTTGCCGCATCGGAAGCAGCCTGCCACCTGCCTGCATCATTGCCTGTGTTATAAGTAGGACTTGCCGCATACAGCAACAGGCGCGATTTAAGCGCGAGTGCAGCACCCAGGGTGGCTTTGCCATAATTATCAGTACTGCTATAGCTTTTTGGAAGTATGGCAGCTGCGGCGGCAATATCAGTCAGGATAAAATCTCTTGTCTGGTCCCAGGTGGCCCTTGATTCATTGAAGGTATTATCATTAGCCGTATAAACTTTGGTGATCAACGGCACCCCGCCGAAACGATTTAACAACTCAAAATAACATAGCGCTCTTAAAAAGTGAACTTCACCTTTCATATTGTTGAGTTGTGCACCATGGCCCACGGTATCTGCCTGTGCCACATTTTGAAAAAACTGGTTGGTTTTTTGGATAGTGCTGTATAAAGTTGTCCAATAATTAAGGGTAGAACTGTAATTTAAAGGGAAAGAACTGCCCTGGTTATCTGGAGTGGCCTGCCCCAGTACGTAGGTATTTTCATGGCACCAGTTAAAGTTACTGTATAACTCATCTGTTTGCGAGCCCCATCCAAAGCCGCCATCTTTAAACGCAAATACCGATTCTTTATATATTTGGTTAACAAATACCTGGATAAGCGCGGGATCCGTCCAAACTGTATTGGTTGAAAAGGAGCTGGTTGGCTGCAAGTCGAGTACTTTTTTACAGGAGATGCCTGTACACAGCAGCAGTACTAAACTGAATATATTGACTGTTTTTTTCATTGCGTAAATCATTTAAAATGTAACATTTACCCCAAGATTGATGACCCGTTGCTGCGGATAGATCCTGCCGTTATTAACGGTACCGGTAGCACTTTCAGGATCGAACGAAGGGCCAAAGCTGTCAATGGAGAACAGGTTATTTCCGCTTACGAATACCCTTGCCGCCTTTACTTTTATCCGGGCTAACAAGTCTTTAGAAAAGCTATAGCCAAGCTCTACGTTTTTAAGGCGCAGAAAAGCATCATTACGAAGCCAAAAAGTTGAGGGATAAGCGTTTGAACCAAAAGTGCGGCTTGTTGGACCATTAAATGTGCGGGGGTAGGTATCATCCCCTTCTTTTTGCCAACGACCTGTGAAAAATTCTTCGGCCATATTCAATCCGCTTGGTAACAAAATAGCTTTTGATTTGGCCTGTCCCTGGAAAAATATAGTAAGATCGAAGTTTTTATACCGTCCGCCAAGGGTGAGGCCGTAAAGGATCTGCGGCGTGTTTGAAAGTGTACTTCTTACCTTGTCTAGGTCATTTATCGCACCGTCTCCGTTTACATCTTTATACCTGATGTCGCCAACACCTGTACCCGTTGGGTGGGGGGAGGCATTTAGTTCAGTGGTATTTTGAAAAATGCCGTCGGCCTGATATAGCAACCATGAATCAATGGGATAGCCTGTTACGCGCTGGTAAGCCGGTACATTTGCCGGTTCGGCACCGTATATCACCTTATTAACCGCATAGGTCATATTGCCGTTAACATTGAAAGAGAAATCTTCGTTTAGTTTTTTATTGTAGCCAAGGTCAAGCTCCATACCCTTGTTATTTACTTTACCCAGGTTTACATCGGGTAAAGTAAGCCCTGTATAATCGGGTACTGCCGCGCTTGGCGCAACCAGTATATTATTCCTTGACGACTGAAAAACATCTACGCTGATGGATAGCGCGTGAAATAACTTCGCATCAATGCCAAGGTTGGTGGTTGTGGCCACTTCCCAGGTGATATTGGTATTTGGTGTTGGGCCTAACGAGAAACCAGGCACCTGGGTAGCGTTGGGGCCGAAATAATAACCTGCCCCCAGGTATTGTGATATCTGACCTGCCTGAAGCCCATAGGTTTGAATATACTGGAAGGCGTTAACCGCATCATTACCGGTTTTGCCCCATGATCCTCTCAGTTTCAGGTCATCAATTACAGACGAATGAAAGAAGCTTTCCTGCGATATGCGCCAGGCGGCTGATAAGGACGGGAAGAAACCAAAGCGTTTGCCTGCCGGAAAGTTAGGAGACCCGTCATAACGCATATTGTAATCCAGCAGGTATCTGTCATCATAATTATAAGATAACCGGCTAATGAAGTTTTGACGGGCAAATTGTGTAGTTATAGAATTGTTGGTTTGACCTACGGTGCTGCCCGCAAATAATTCGGTTACATTATTACTTAAAAACCCGGTACGGTAGGCATCCAGCTCGGTATACGTTTGTTGTTGCTGCTCGTAGGCTACAAATGCTTCTATACCATGTTTTTTAAATTTGTGCTCGTAGCCCAGTTTAATGTTAGCCAGCCTGCTTACAGTTTGACTATTGGTAATGGATAAATTAGGAGGAACGGTTGAAGTAAACTCATCATAATTGCCTGTTGTTTTATTATAACTATAAGCAGGAGGGGGCAGCGCGTTGAACCCTTTATACTGGTTTGAGTTTACATCGTATGCAAAATAGCCGTCAAGGTGCAGGCCTGGCGTTACCTTTGGCAATGCCCAGCTGAACGATGTTTTCGTTTGCAAAAAGTTATAATTGTTATGGGTATAGCCCAGGTCGCCGTTCAATATATATACCATACTGGTGGCAGGGCCGCCACCAATACCTACGCCGACTTTACCATTTGGATATACTGGAATCAGGTAAGGATACGCATTCCACAACTGGCTGAATATGGCATTGGCGTCGTATCCTGGCGCTTCGCCGTTTTTGTATTCAGCGCGGTACATCACGTCCACACCAATCTTGAAATTATCGGTAGCCGAGATGTCGATATTAGCGCGGCCATTGTCATTTTTGTAATAATCGGTGCCGCTATTATATATACTGTTCTGGAACAAGTGCTGGCCCGAGATGTAATACTTTACCTTATCCGAACCGCCTCTTAATGTTAACACGTTGTTGGTTTGGGTCGCCCAGTTTCTCATTACTGCGTTCCACCAATTGGTGTTCGGGTGACCAAGCGGGTCGGTGCCATCTTTGTACTTTTGAATATCATCAGCAGTGTATTCGTGCTGCTGGCCAACCAGGTCGTCATATTCATTAGCCGATTGCGCAAACTCCCAGGAGTTTAACATTTTGGGGACCCGGGTAGGCTGCGTCATGGAAAAATTGGACGTAAATGATAAGGTGGTTTTTCCTGCTGTGCCTCTTTTCGTAGTAATCAATATAACACCGTTTGCCGCTCTGGCGCCGTAAATAGCCCCGGCAGCGTCCTTTAAAACGGTGAAGGATTCGATATCGGCAGGATCTAAGCGGTTAAAACCACGATCGGGGATACCATCGATCACAACCAGTGGGCTGGTATTACCCAGGGTACCTTTTCCTCTCACCAGGATACTGGCATCATCAGCGCCGGGTTCGCCGCTCCGGGTATTAACAATTAATCCCGGTACAGCGCCTGCAAGCGTATTGGATACGTTAGCAACGGGCGACTTCTCCAGTTCTGTCCCTTTAATGGTGCTTACAGCTCCCGTGAGGTTTGCTTTTTTCCTGGTACCATAACCAATCACCACTACTTCACCAAGGTTTCCCGAGGTTTTGTCTGGTGCCATGGCTACATCTCCATTCCATTCTTTGGTAACTGCGACTGTTTTTTTTAAATAACCGATAAAGGAGAACGAGAGCTTTGCATTGGTTTCGGGAACGCTGATCTTGTAAAATCCGTTCACATCGGTACTTGTGCCTTCAGCAGTTCCGTCAAGCAAAATACTTACTCCGGGAAGGGCCTGGCCGTGTTCGTCGGTTACATGGCCCGATACACTTCTCTTTTGTTGGGCAAAACAATGCTGGTAACAAAGCAGCAAAATAAGGCACAATAAATACATGCCCAGTTTTTTAGGTGGTACTTTTTTTTTCATAATAATTGATTTGGTTTTGAATAATTGGTTATTCTGTTCTGTTCTATTCTTTAATAAAGATAAGGAGTTTTTTGACACCTCCAAATGTTTTTTATTTTTTTATAACCTTAAATACGTTTTTGCTGTTAACCTCTTTTAGGTTTGTAATTATTTCCTGCGGCAATAAAAAACTATGAAGGGGTTCGAAAATTGAACATTAATTTTCTTGTGGATATCAACGATCATCGGAGAAAATGGAAACTATAAGACAGCCCAATAGATGCGATCCGTATGGCATACAATATTTAAGCAACCGGCTAACGGTAACCTTTATTGTTAATGCTTTTTTAATGATTTATTAAGTTATGCAGCTTTATTTGTATTTACATTTAATGAGCTCTTTCCGTGTTAGGAGAAAATTGGAGAGTATCGGTTTTTATTTTTAACCTAAATAATCCCGGTAATTGTATACATCCTGCGCAAAACTGGTTATGCAAGCTAAATTGTTTCCTCAATTGATCATCTGCCAAATAAAAAATGAAAAAGAACACCTTATTGATTATCACAATCTTGTTTTTGATAATAGTTTCTCCTGTTTTTGCCAAACCAGGAGCTGTGGTTGATACTTTGCTTGATAAATATAACGTGAGCTGGAATTCCCCGGGCCCGGGTTCGGCACAATCGATGCCTTTGGGAAATGGGGATATTGGACTTAACGTTTGGGTTGAGAAAAACGGCGACCTGGTTTTCTACATCAGTAAAACGGATGCATGGGGAGGCGAACCGGATACCCAAAAAGATGAGTGGATGAAACAGGGGGGCGTGCTGATGAAGCTGGGGGCCATCAGGGTTTCTATAAACCCTGATCCATTAGCTAATAGTCCGGTTTTTAAACAGGTGCTTAAATTAAAAACAGGCGAAATCCTGATACAGGAAGGCGAGGGCACATCTCTTGTAATCTTGCGGGTTTGGGTTGATGCCAATAACCCGGTAATAAGGGTGGAGACTAAAAGTGCTAAGCCTGCAACTATCAATGTAAAACTCGAAAACTGGCGCGCGGGTTTAACGGATACCGTCTTAAATGGTCAAAGGAAACGTATAGCCTGGTATCATCACAACTCGTCGGCGGTTGACCCTCATTTGGCCAACCTTACGTTTGGGGCCATTATTAAAGGGAAAGGGTTGGAGAATATGGATAACCTAACCTTGCAGTCGCGTAAAAAGGTTAACTCGCAACTAATCTCTATTTATCCCCTAACATCGGTTTCGGCCAGTGGAGACCGGTGGCTGTCGGGTCTCGAAAGGAAAGTAAACCAGATTGAAAAGCTAAAACTTGAACAAACACGACTAACTCATCAGCAATGGTGGCAGCAATTTTGGCAGCGTAGCTGGGTATTTGTACATGGCGATGAACAGGCAAGTAATGTTACCCAGGGTTATGTTTTGCAACGCTTTGTTACCGCATGCGCGGGTAGGGGGGCTTATCCTATAAAATTTAATGGATCTATTTTCGTGGCAGATAACCCGGCTAAAAATGAGAATGCCGATTTTCGTGCCTGGGGCGGCCAGTATTGGTTTCAAAACACCAGGGCCATGTACTGGCCAAGGCTTATGGCCGGCGATTTTGATATGATGCAGCCTTTGTTCAGGATGTACGCCAGTATTTTGCCGGCTAATGCCGCGCAGGTTCAGCAATATTACCATCATGGTGGGGCTTATTTTGCAGAAACCGCACCTTTTTGGGGCGGCTTGAATTTTATGGGACCTGATGTTAAAGCCAATTATACCAATCATTACTTTACGCCCATATTGGAATTAAGCATGATGATGCTTGATTACTATGAATATACAGGTGATACCGCATTTGTTAAGAAAACCTTATTACCAGTTGCCACTGCCGGGCTACAATTTTTTGATCAGCATTTTGGCCGCGATAGTACGGGGAAATTGTTGCTTGATCCGGATAACGCAATAGAAATGTTTTGGAAGGTGCACAATCCGGCACCTGATATTGCCGGCCTGCAAGCTGTACTTAGCCGTATGATAAAATTACCTGGCGGTATGGTAGATGAAAAGACTCTTTCGCAATGGGAAAAACTCTATGACGAGCTGCCGCCACTGCCAATATCAAATAATAACAACAAAAAGGTATTGCTGCCTTACACGGGGCCTCAAACGGCAAAATCATTTAACAGTGAAAATCCAGAATTATATGCAATATACCCGTTTCGTATTTATGGCTTAGGAAAGCCGGATCTGGATGTAGCTGTAAATACGTTTAATGCACGCAAACAGCGCTCAAAAGGTTGCTGGGTGCAAGATCCTATACAGGCAGCCATGTTAGGCCAGGCCGATGTGGCCAAAGAATATGTGAGTTTTGCCCTTACACGTAAAGACCCAACCCTTAAGTTTCCGGCATTTTGGGATAAGGGTAATGATTATACGCCTGATGAAGATAACGGAGGTAACGGCGAAAACGGATTGCAGCAAATGTTAATGCTGGTTAACGGCAAAAAGATAATGCTTTTACCTGCCTGGCCTGCCGGCTGGGATGCCGATTTTAAACTAAATGCACCATATAACACAACTGTAGAGGGGAGGGTTGAAAATGGAAAGCTGATTAACTTGAAAGTTAGCCCTGAAAGCCGAATGGCCGATGTAACTGATCTGACTAAACAAGAATAAAAAAAGGAAAAAATTTATTGTAAGCCTAATTTTAGTTTTATGCCTAACCACACAGGTAAGCTGCAATTAAAGTAACCTGCATAGCTGCAAATATATAAGCCCGGTTTTAAACATTATCCTTATAGCCGGGCAAATTCCACGCCTAATGTCGAAAAATAGATGTTAAATTAGTATTGTTATTTGTTAAATTTATGCCAGTTATCTGGCTCAAATTTCAATGACATTATAGCCTTATATAAAGTTATATTCCTTGAATCTGTATGGTTTTTATTGTAATTTAGCCGGTACATCACATGTAACCTAATAATACTGCATGTTTTTATAACCTGAATTATAAACTATACGCCGGGTACATAAGTTTTAATGCTTAATGTGTACTTACCAACATGAGATTTTTTTTATCGGGAGCTATAACGGTTATTCTATTAAATATCCTATTTGTATTGCCAGTTAATGCGCAATCGTATGGGCTTGGGTTTTATAGCCACGAAGTGGTGCAGGATAAGCGTACTACTTTAGATTTAAGCCTGAATAATGTCTCCCCAAAAGAAAACCTGGAAATTTCATTCGACTTGTCTTTCATGCCCAATCATGAAATATATTTTGGTTATATATTGAGGATTGTTGACGATAATAAACAAAACATCGATTTAGTTTATGATAACCAGGCTAACACCCGGCATTTTAAGATCATCATTGGCGACCGGCTTTCAAAAATCTCTTTTAATATTGACGATAAGATGCTGTTTGAGCGTTGGAACAAATTGCGCTTACTGATTGATTATAAGAATGATAGGATCGCTATATTCTCCGGGCGGGAATCATTTTCTGAGTCGGGTGTTCACCTGAAGCAAAGTCGAAATTACAAACTACTTTTTGGTGCCAATGCTTACCGCCAATATCAAACAACCGATCTTCCGCCGTTAAAATTAAGGGATGTTAATGTAACACAAAGTGGTACGCTGTTGGCCAACTGGCCACTTAACGAATGGGAGGGTTGTGTTGCCAATGAAAGCGTGAACCAAAACAATGGAACAATAACAAACCCCTTATGGATAAAAGCCCGCCATCGTAATTGGCAAATAGAAAAAGAGTTTACGGTGCCTGGCGATGCCAGCGTTGCTTTTGATGGGGCTAATGAAGTTGTTAACATAATCTCGCAAGATTCATTAGTTACATTTTCGGTGAATAAAACGCCGCAGTTAAAAAGTACGGCTTACAATTCGGGCAGGCAATTGCTGGTGCCCGGCGATCAGGCGCTGTTTGGTAATGACAAACTATATTATTTGTATATCGATCAGATGGCCGTTGCTACCTATGATTTTAAAACCGGACGGTGGAACAAAGGTTTCAAAAGCCTTGCAACCAATAATGGGCATCTGAATAAGTTTTACAATAAAAAGGATAGTTGCATTTATACCATTGGCGGCTATGGTCAGCTGATATATAAGGATAGCGTGAAATGTTACAACGTAGTTACCAATAGCTGGCAAAAAGTAGCAGTGAAAGGCGATACCTTTACCCCCCGATACCTGGCGGGCCTGGGCGTCAATAAAACCGGCGATACCGCTTATGTAATAGGCGGGTACGGTAGTGCTTCGGGGCAGCAGATAGTGAACCCGCGCAATTTGTACGATATGATGCGGTTTTCGGTTAAGGACAAATCCTTTAAAAAGCTGTTTACTATCGATGTTAAAGGTGAAGATTTTGTATTTGCAAACTCTTTGGTCATCAACGAAAAAAGCAGGTCGTACTATGGGCTCATTTTTCCCCAGCACAAATTTAATTCAAGCATTCAGCTTATCCAGGGATCCTTGGATAAGGCAAGCTATCATTTGGTAGGTGATACTATCCCTTTTCTTTTTCATGATATTCACTCTTATGCCGATTTGGGTTATTTTCCGCACAGCGGTAAGTTTTTGGCTATAACGCTTTTCAGGGAAAACGATCGGACAAGAATCAAGATATATTCTCTGTTAAGCCCACCCGAGCCGTTGGCAGATAAAGTGGTTGAGATTAGCCACGTCAATTATTTCTTATGGATAGGCGGCGTATGCGCTGCTGGTTTAGTGTTAACTTTGGCTACTGTCATTGTCCGTCGGCGTAAAAAAGGAATCGTCCCGGTACCGTCTAAGACAGTTAACGATTTGCCTGTAGTTGCTCGCCACACCGAACCGGAGTTCGTAGAAGAAGATGATCACACGCGAACCAGCAACAGTAATGCCATATTTTTATTTGGCGATCTTCAGCTTTTTACCCCTGATGGGAACGAGATAACTAAATATTTTACACCTTTATTAAAAGAGTTGTTCCTTGTGATATTACTGTACTCGGTAAAACTGGATAGGGGGGTAAGCTCCGAAAAGTTGAACGAGATACTTTGGTTTGATAAATCAGAAAAAAGCGCACGTAACAACCGTTCGGTAAATATTGCAAAACTTAAATCGCTGCTGGATAAAATGGGGCATTGCCATTTATCAAAGGATACCGGTTATTGGAAGATAGAGATTGATTATACCAATATATTGGTTGATTATCACAATTACCTGAATATCGTGTGCAACAAAACCAGGTTGAACAAGCAAAGAATAATCCAGCTTACTCATATCACCCAAAGAGGTAATTTTTTATCGAACATTGAATATGAGTGGCTTGATGCTTTTAAATCGGAAGTGTCTAACGAAATCATCGACTCATACATTCAATTTGCAAACAGTGTTCAAATTGCCGACGACCCCGAGTTTTTAATCAAACTGGCCAATGATATTTTCTACTTCGACCCTGTAAACGAGGAAGCCATGATATTGAAATGTAAAGCTCTTGCACATATTGGTAAACATTCGCTGGCAAAAAACACTTTTGAGAGTTTTAATAAAGAGTATAAAGTGATTTATGGCGAAGCTTTTGACCGCGATTTCAATTCAATTTTGGAATAAATCTGTTACAAAAGCTATTTTCTTGCCCCATTAATCAATTATTAATAGTTCATTAAGTTTTATGGGCAATTTTGACACTGTAAACCAAATATAAATTTTCTGAGATGGTTAATCATTTTTCCCGATTGTTAAAGTCGGTTCCGTTATTTGCGTTATTGAGCGTTGCACACCCTGGTACAAGTTATGCGCAAAGCGCCGATGGTAATTTAGAATACATTGACCCACGCATTGGCAATGTGGGCCAACTTTTGGAGCCCACCCGGCCTACCATGCACCTGCCCAACCAAATGATTAGGATGTACCCTAAACGGGCTGATTATATTGACGACCAGGTATCGAGCTTTCCGCTCAATATGGTTTCGCACAGGCTGGGCGAGATTTTTGCCATAAAGCCCGATGATAAACCGCTCACCGCCGACTCATGGAACGAGCAAATGCCTTATGATCATGATCTGGAAATAACGCGGCCGTGGTATTATTCAACTTACCTTATTGATAAGGAGATTACCGTGCTGTTTACCCCAGGAAAAAAAGTAGGTATATACAGGTTCTCCTTTCCTGCTAAAACTGCAGCTAAAAGCATCCTTTTTAACGTATATAACGAAGGGGGGGCCAGTTGGAATTTTGCCGGCGACAATGAAGTAACCGGCACAGAAACCTATCATGATGATATTAAAGTATATGTTTATGGGCAGTTTAGTGCAAAAGGAACGGCCGGGGTAATTAAGGATGGTGTTTTAACCAAACAAACATCAATAGAAGGTAAGGATGCCCGGTCATTTATTACATTTTCAGGTGATGCTCCGGATAATATTGAATTTAAATACGCTATATCTTACGTAAGCGCACAGCAGGCAAGGCAGAATTTTAAAGATGAATTTACCGGGGTTGACTTTGCGACTTTAATGGCAGCTGCTAAAAATGCGTGGGCAAAAGTAGTGAACCAGGTACAGGTTGAAGGGGGGACAGTAGCCCAGCGCCGGTCGTTTTATACTGCCCTGTACCGCAGTAATGAGCGCATGGTTGATATTAATGAGGATGGGCATTATTACAGCGGCTACGATAAAAAAGTGCACGACAGCAACCGGCCTTTTTATGTAGATGATTGGGTATGGGATACTTATTTGGCACTACACCCGCTCAGATCGATCCTGAACCCTGCCATGGAATCGGACATGCTGAACTCCTATGTGAACATGTACCGGCAAAGTGGCTGGATGCCTACCTTCCCGGTTTTATTTGGCGATAACCCCTGTATGAATGGTTTCCACTCTACAGTGATGTTCCTGGACGATTATCGCAAAGGGATCCGTGGATTTGATGTGGAAAAAGCATATGAAGGTATCCTGAAAAATGCAACCCAGGCCACCATGCTGCCCTGGGAGAACGGCCCCAAATGCGAGCTGGATGATTTCTATTATAACAAAGGCTATTTCCCCGCCCTGCAAAAAGGCGAAAAAGAAACAGTAAGCCTTGTGCATTCATTCGAGAAAAGACAAGCTGTTGCGGTTACATTGGGTGGCAGCTATGACGATTGGGCGGTTGGTGAGTTGGCTACGGAGCTGAAGAAGACAAATGATCAATCAATATTTGCAAAGCGGGCATCTAACTATAAAAATCTATGGAACGATGATAAAAAGATGTTTATTCCGAAGGATAAGGACGGCAACTGGATAAATATCGACCCTAAATTTGATGGTGGCCTGGGTGGCCGTGATTTTTATGATGAAAATAACGGCTGGACTTACCTTTGGCAGGTACAACATGATATACCCGGATTGATCGGTTTAATGGGTGGCAAAGCTAATTTTGAGGCGAAGCTGGATCAAACATTTCGCGAAAGCCTTGATCGCAGTAAGTACCAGTTCTGGGCTAAATTTCCGGATGCTACTGGTTTGGTTGGCCAGTATTCAATGGGCAACGAGCCAAGTTTCCATATACCATATCTATATAATTATGTAGGTGCCCCCTGGAAAACACAGAAACGGATCCGTTTCCTGCTTGATGTATGGTATAAGGATAACATTTTCGGTATCCCAGGCGACGAGGATGGTGGCGGAATGTCGGCCTTTGTGGTGTTCTCATCTATGGGCTTTTATCCAATTACACCCGGCAAGCCTATATATACTATTGGAAGCCCTGTTTTTAGTAAGGTTACTATCAGTTTGCCAAACGGAAAGCAGTTTAAATTGATCGCAAATAACTGTTCGGTGATTAATAAGTATATCCAAAGCGCAAGGTTTAACGGCGAAGTTTTAAATAAGCCATGGTTTACTCATGAACAACTAATCTCCGGCGGCACGCTCGAACTGGAAATGGGGCCAAAACCAAATAAAGACTGGGGTATTTGATCTAATCAACAAAACAAAACATTAACCACTATCCTGATGAAAAAACAAGTTTTTAGCATCTTGCTGCTACTGCTATGCACTGTTGCTTATAGCCAAAAACACGGCAAAACATCCGCATTTAAAAGTTATAAAGGGTTGGTAATGGCCGGCTACCAGGGTTGGTTTAATGCCCCGGAAGATGAGGCCAGCCGGTGGTGGAACCATTACTTATCACATGGTAAGTTTGAACCTGGCTTTACCAATATTGATATATGGCCCGATGTGAGCGAATATAAAAAGACCTATAAATCGCCCTTTAAACTGGCCGATGGCAGTAATGCGTACCTCTATAGTTCATACGATGCCTCTTCGGTTGAAACCCATTTTAAATGGATGCAGCAATATGGCGTAGACGGTGTGTTTGTGCAGCGTTTTATTGCCGATGTGCAGCGGGGCAGAGGGCGTAACCATAATGATGTGGTTTTGGGCAGCGCGCTTAAGTTTTCGGAAAAGTATCGTAGGGCAATTTCGGTAATGTACGATCTTTCGGGGATGGGTGCCGGAGGCGATTCGCTGGTAATAAAAGATTGGAAGCATTTGGTTGACAGCATGAAATTAACCAACCGCGGCAATAAGCAAACCTGGCTATACCATAACGGTAAGCCCCTGGTAGCCATTTGGGGTGTAGGCTTTAACGATAATAGGAAATATGGCCTTGCCGAAGCTGAGCGAATCATCGATTTTTTAAAGAATGACCCTGTTTATGGCGGATGTGCCGTACTGCTTGGTGTACCAACTTATTGGCGCGATTTTGGAAGCGATACCGAGAAAGACCAACACCTGCATGATCTGTTGCGTAAGGTGGATATTGTACACCCATGGTTTGTAGGCCGTTTTAACGAGGATGCTTACCCCAAATTTCAGGCCCGGATAGTGGATGATATTGCCTGGTGTAAAGCCAATAAGGTGGACTATGTGCCTACAATTTTCCCGGGCTTCAGCTGGCATAATATGAATCCGCGGGCACCTCAAAACCAGATTCCGCGCAACCGGGGAAGCTTTTACTGGAAACAAATTAACGGTGCTATTAAAAGCGGCGCCGACATGCTGTACGTTGCCATGTTTGATGAGGTTGATGAGGGTACCGCCATCCTCAAAGCATCCAAAAACCCACCTGTAGGGCTCAGCACGTTTGTTAAATATGAGGATGATATCCCCAATGATTATTATTTATACCTTACGGGTTATGCTGCCAAAATGCTTAGGCGGCAGCTGCCTTTACGGGAAAATGTACCACCGCCGGTAAAAAAATAACCGGGGTTTAGTTGATGTTACCAGGTGTTTGGTAACCGGTGTGCCCGGGGTGAGATACGGGCACACTTATTTTTTTGCTTCAATTAGGGTATGCTTTTTCAGGACAGTAAAACTATCTAATGGTTTTCAAAAAAAGGCCGCTGGAACCATTGGTGCCAGCGGCCTTTTTGCATAGATATAACTTTTATTACAACACCGGCTTTGTAGGCCTTGTTGCCGTAAGCGGAGTTATTTTCTTGAACATTTTAGCCCCGTCGCCGGTAAGCCTCAGGTAGTAATCTGCAGAGCAGGCGGTGCCGTCTTCATCAAGTCCCAAAAAGCCGGAGCCTACCGGTATAAATGCCTGGCTTTCGGCAGTTTTAGCTATCTGGTTGCCTTCGTTATATTCATCAAACATCGAGATGTAGATGCCCTGCGCGCCGACCCGGGTCATGTTGTAAAACTGCCGCCACATAAAGTCGCCGTGGGCGCGCTGCCGGCCGGATAGATCGCCGGGCAGTACACAGGGCTGGTAATCAATGCCGTTGGCATTGCAATAGGCCTGGTCGGCTTTATTGATAGTTACAAAAAAGCCGTCAGACTGGTTGGCATTGCCAATTCTGCCGACCATCCAGGGCGAAAGCATATCAAATGCCTTATATGTATTTAAAAAGTCGGGGCGCGAATCGCTGGTTTGCGTAAGCCAGTTTGTAGGTACACCTCCAATAACATAACAACCTTTGCTTTTAAACCATTTAATCACTTCAAGACAGTTTGCCGCGGTAAAATCATGGTTGTTATCGGCAAAGCCAAATCCCCAGATACATACCACCGGCTTGCCATTTTGCTTTGCATAGGCAGGCGACGAAGTATATTGCGACATTTTATTGGTCCAGTCGGTTTTTAGCTCGGTTTGCATGTTTGTCCAGCCGCTTACATCGTACATAATGTAAAACTTAACACCGTTTTTTTCGGCTGCTATTTTGGTTTTGGCTGCCATGGCATCGCGTACAGGGCCTTCCAGTCCGCTTGGGTTAAAACGTTGAAGCGCAGCACCGTCAATACCATAGTCTTTCATCCATTTAAACTGGGTATCGATAGTTTGGTCTGAAAATGAAGAGAATACCGTTGCCGGCTGCCCATTGCCTAAATTGGCAAATTTGGTAGGGAAGGTGCTGGTATAGTCGCGTACGTCGGGCCAGGCTGAAATAGCTTTATTGGTTGTTGATGGCTGCTGTTCCCAGGTTTGTGCCCAGTGCCAGTACCTGTCTATCGGCGATCCGTCGCCTATCGCTGCAAACCAGCCCTGGTAACCTACTACTACCTTGCCAACTACATCGCCAGCCGGCGAGGGGGTGCGGTCGATGGTATCGGTTGGCGTTACCGGCGGGGTTGGGGTATTAGTACTTTTTTTTGAACAACTGGTGTTCGCCGCTATCAGCGTTATCAGTAGCAACGCGTTGAATGATCTTCTTCTCATGTCCCTTGTTTTATTTGTTTATATCTTTTATTTTTTCAAACCGTTAATATCCGTCTGAATCACTTTCCTGATGGTGCCATCGGCATTGTAGTATAATTTATTTACGCAGATAGACCTTAGCCAATCGTTGTGCGATAGCGAACTGTTATGGTAAAAGGCATACCATTGCCCTTTAAATTCAACTATTGAACCATGATCGGTAAAACTGTCGGTAGGGTCAAGGTATACGCCTTTATAGGTCCAGGGGCCAAGCGGGTTATTGCTTGTTGCATAGCGCATGCGATTGAATTTACCGGCCTCGTTAAAATTATCGGCGTATGACAGGTAGTAGATTCCGTTTCTTTTATGTACCCAGCTTGCCTCATGAAAATCGGTAAGGCCCTGCATGGTTTTCATTTCGCCATCAAGCTCTATCATATTATCCTTCAGCTTGCCGCCCTTGCAGATGTTGCCGCCGCCATAGTATAAATAGGCCTGCCCATTATCGTCAACAAACACACAGGGATCTATCAATGATTCGAGCCCATGGATGTATCCCTGCGATTTAAAGTCCTTTGCCGGGCTTTTGCTGGTTGCTACGCCTATTTTCCAGGTGGTATTCCATTCGGTACCGCTGGGGTGCGTGAAGTACAGGTAGTAGGTGCCGTTTTTATAAGCACAATCGGGCGCCCACATGAAACCGCCTTCGGGGCGGCCCCAATCAACGTCGCTTGCCTGTAATACCTGTCCTTCATCCCGCCAGTGTACCATATCATCGGTGGAGTATACATGATATTTATCCATCAAATCGCAGCCACGCGGTGGATCGATGTCATGAGAAGGGTATATATACAACCGGCCATCAGCCCAAACATGTGCCGAAGGATCGGCAGTGTATATATCGGTAATAAAAGGGTTTTTAAAACCATCGCCCTTTGGGTCTTCAATAACCACTGTTGCGGTTTCGCTGGTAGTGTTGCTTTTTTTTGAGCAACTGCTTATTGCCACCGCCAGGGTAATTAAAAGTATCGCATGAACTATCTTCCTATTCATATTATTTACTTTTTGATAGGTCCGGTTGGTATTACTTTTTTAATAGTACCATCAGCGTTATAGTAAAGCTTATCTACACAGATAGACCGTAACCAATCCTGGTGGGAGAGCGAACTGTTATGGTAAAACGCGTACCACTGCCCCTTAAACTGAACAATGGAACCATGGTTAGTATAACTATCTGTAGGGTCCATATAAACACCTTTCGAAACCCAGGGGCCTAATGGACTGTTGCTGGTGGCATAACGCATCTGGTTGTGTTTGCCGTTCACATCATGATTGTCTGAATAGGATAGGTAGTATATGCCATTGCGTTTATGTACCCAGCTGGCTTCATGAAAATCTTCCAGGCCTTCCATTTTCTGCATTTCGCCATCAATTTCAACCATATTGCTTTTTAGCTTGCCACCTTTGCAGGTGCCGCCACCTCCATAATAAAAGTATGCCTGTCCATCATCGTCAATAAATACACATGGATCAATCATCGATTCCAGCCCTTTAATATATCCCTGCGATTTAAACCCACTTGCCGGACTTTTGCTGGTAGCTACGCCAATTTTCCAGGTGCTGTTCCAGGCGGTGCCGCTTGGATGCGGGAAGTAGAAATAGTAAGTGCCATTTTTGTAGGCGCAATCGGGCGCCCACATAAAGCCTCCTTCGGGGCGGCCCCACTCAACCTGACTGGCGTTTAGTATCTCGCCATGATCTTTCCAATGTACCATGTCGTCGGTTGAGTAAACGTGGTACCTGTCCATCAAATCGCAGCCGCGCGGCGGGGCTACATCATGTGATGGATACACGTAAAGGCGGCCATCTTTCCAAACATGGGCAGATGGGTCGGCTGTATAAATATCAGTAACAAAAGGGGTTCCAACAGGTGCGGTATCGGCAGGTTTGTCCTGGGCAATACACAGGGAAGTAGATAATGTACCCAAACTTATGGCCAATACAGCCGATATTTTTAATAAATTATGTTTTATCATCAGGATGGTGTTTCTTTTTTAAAAGGCAGAGAGATCGCTCTCTCCGCCTTTTTGATGTTTAAAAATTAATGGATGGTTAGGGGATAATTATTTTGATATAAACTTCAGGTCATCTATACCGGTAATCAGGTCGGCATGATCTTTACCGCTGGTAAAAAAGAAGATACGGAAGTGATTGATGGCCGTATAATCGGCTCCTCCATCACCTGTTTTAATGGCTTTATCAAAATCCAGCGTTACCAGGTTCCACCCGTTTTTAAGCGACGGTATAAGGGGGGCTACATCCCAGGCCGACTCATTAAAATCAGACTTTCCTGAACTTGTGATCTCGATAGAGCCATCAGCTTTAAGCAGCGATACATCAGATACATACCACCAAAATTGGAACCTGCCGGTACTCGCGGTAAAGGTTGTATTAATTGGTGCAGCCACATCTTTAATATACTGCATAAAATCGCCGCCGTTGGCAATTGTATTTTTGATATAACCCGCACCCTCTTTTTGGCCGGTAGTTGTAATATTTACATCGCCTACAGTTTGCCAGCCGTCTTTTGAGTCGCAGGCGTCAAATACAACCGGTGGCGGTGGCGGCAGCGCAGCAACCCTGATATCATCGATACCAAAATTTTGGTCGGTAGCTGCTTTGGCCGCGGTCCAAAAGAATATCTTTATAAAGTTCATCGCCGTTAAATCCGGGCCGCCATCTCCGGATACGTATCCGTCGGTGAATTTCAACTCTAAGTGGTTCCAGCCATTTGTTAATGTTGGGATAATTTTATCCATTCCCCAGCCAATGCGCTTCTTATCCGGATCGGCGGCGCTGCTAAATTGTATCTGGCCATCTACTTTAAGCAAAGAAACATCCTGAACATAAAACCAGAGTTTTAGTTCGCCGGTACTTAAGCTTACTTTTGTGTTAACAGGGGCGGGCAGGGTTTTAATAAACTGCATAAAGTCTTGTCCCGTTTTAATTGTTGCCTGGATATAGCCGGTACCTTCTTTTTTGCCGGTTGTTGCTAAAACAGGATCTCCGCCTGCTACCTGCCAGCCGTCGGTTTTATCGCAATTGTCTATTACCACGGACGTATCGATAACCGGAGGTGTTGTAGTATCAACAGGGGGAGGCGGTTTAAGACCTGATGTATCCCGCGAAACATATTTTTCTTTTTGGCAGCCCACAATTATAAGGCCTGCTATGAGGATGGCGCATACCATCGTTGTTTTAATGAATTTCATTTCCTTTTTTGGTTTAAGGTTAAATTATTTAGGAACGTCTATCTGCACTATTTCCGAAAAATTTGAGCTGTTGAAACTATCGCTTAGACGCACCCCGGCACGTACAAAAAATGTGCGGCCAGGAATGAGATTGGGCACAGTTAAGGTGATAGATTTTTGGGCATCAGTCAGGTCAATAAATTCTTTATTGATGGTTACAGCATTTAAATCCGAGAAATCTCTGATAGAAGCTCCTGTACCTACCAGCCTTGTTGTATTTACATAAGGCTGCACATCCTTAATGGTTGGCAACCCTGCAATAACGGGTGCGGTAATATCAAATTTTATGGTTAAGGTTGTGCCGGTTAAACTGGTGGTAAAGTTTTTAATGACGATGTACGGAGTAACAACAAAATCGTGTTTAGTGCCTTTATCAATATTCACCGTCAGGGTATCATAAACTGGCCAAAAGGCGCCCCCGGTTGGTACAACCTTATATGCGCTTTTAAAAAGTTTGGTGTCCTGAAATGTACCGTCAAACTTACTTGGGATAGTTTGTGGGGTGGTCCAGCCAATTTGCTGAAGCTTTATTGTAGTGCTACCGCCCGACGTGGGCAAATTACCGCCTTCGGAGGAAACTATATTGCCCTGGAATGAAGCGGTTGGACCATCGTAATTGTCTGTTTTTGTACACGCAGAACTTGCCAGAATAGTTACGCCCACCAAAATTCTGCTAATCAGTTTTTTCATATCTTAAATTTTAAATTCTTAATAATTTGGATTGTTAGGGAGCAGGTTAGGGTTCTTTCCGATTTCGCCTCCCGGAATTCCTTCATAATAAAATTGCTTCTGGAAAGAATATTCGCGGTTAAACAACTCGGGTTCTGCTAAGAAGATGAATTTATTTTCATTCAATACGTAATATGGCATCAAGCCTTTAAAATGCGCACGGTCAAGCACCACATCGGCGGTTCGCCATCTTTTTAAATCCCAATAGTATTGGTTTTCAAAGGCAAGTTCCATGCGCCTTTCGTTACGGACTTTATTCAAATCGATAGAAGCGTAAGGGCTTGCACCGGCCCGGCTCCTGATCAGGTTAACCGAGGTTAATGCATCGCCCGTGTTGCCCAATTCCATAGCTGCTTCTGCCCGGTTTAACAAAATCTCGCCATAACGAAGGTCAATCCAGGGCTGTTCGCTCCTGTTAAGGTCAACTGCCGACTGGGGTTTGTTATAGTCAACATATTTGCGCACATAAAAGCCTGTACGTGTTAGTTCGTCGCCACCTGTCCATGGGCCGGTAAAGCCAATTACCTGTTTGCCCTGGTACAATGTTTTTGTGTCGCCTGCAAGTATGTATGAGCGGGAATTGGCCGGTTTTGCAACCTCGGCGGCAGCTGTGCCGCTAAAAGCCGGATAAATGCCCCTTTGCATATCAAACATGAGCCCCCTTAAGGTTGCCCCGGGGAAATAAACGGTGGCCAGCAATCTTGGTTCAAGCCCCTGCATCAATTGGGCACGGTTATCAAAACGCTTGGGCGTACCATCGCCGTTAGTTACCGGTAACTCTCCCCAAAGCCTTACAAAATCCAACGTTGGGTATGAACGCGAAAGCGCATTGGCTGTCATGTAGCGCGGCGACATGGTAGCATCCCAGCTATGTGCAGTGTGGGTAGCGATAGAATACTGTTTTATAAAAATATTTTCGGGGCTTGTGCTTTTTAAGAACAGATCAACATAGTTTTGTACCTTGTCTGAATTTGCATTGTAAAGGGAGTAATGGCCTTCCAGCAATTTGGCGGCATCATAGGCCGCCTGGAAATAGGCGGTTGCCTTATCTGCAGGGATGCCTACCAGACCTTGCGTACGCGCAGGCCCATCAACAAAGTTTACCGAGCCGTACCTGGCAACACATGCCGCATACAGCATTGCTCTTGATTTTAATGCGGCTGCGGCATACCTGTTGGCCCTGCCTGCATCACTGGTTTCGGGCATCATCTGGTAACCCAAATCAAGTTCGGCCCCTATGAAATCCCATACAGCCTGTTCTTTATCACGATGTACCTGGAGTGTTGACAGCGGGGCGCCCGGATCCTGTGGCACGGTTATAATAGGAATGCCGCCATAACGTTTGGCCAGGCCAAAATAATAGTATGCCCTTAAAAAATGGGCTTCGCCCAAAAGGGCATTTACAGTTGGCTGGCTTAGCTTGGCCACATGTTTAGGCAGTTCGTCTATCAGGATATTTACATTCCTGATATCGCCATATGGCCAGTAACCAAAGCCGCCGCCAATGTCCATCCCTCCAAAAGGGCCAACTTCTTCGCCTGTAACCGAGGCCGAATTGTAAAAGTTTTCCCAATCGTTGCCCCCTGTTTTAAATCCCTGGTCGGGCCGGTATTTAAAGTCTTCAATAGGCAAATTCTGGTATATGGTTGCTAAAAACGACTTAACACCGGCCTCGCTGTCATATATAATATCGGGGGTAAAGATATTGGTTGGCGCAATATTCAGCTTTTGGCAGGAAGTTAGCGAAGCTCCTACGCTGATAGATATTGCTATAATAAATTTATGTATACTTTTCATGTGTCAATAGTTATTCGTTAATAATTCGCTTTTTAAAAGCGCTCATGAGATGCTCAGCAGTTTAAAAGGAAACGTTTGCTCCCAGGTTAAAAGTCCGGTTCATCGGGTAGGTGTAGCCTGCGAAAGCTTTGCTGAAATCACCGTTATCTCTTGGATTGGGCCCCTGGTGCTCAGGATCGTAATTCTTTAACCCGGTAAATGTTAGCAGATTGTAGCTGTTTGCATACACCCTGAGTTTTCTGACGCCTATGCTTTTCAGTATTGCAGGAGATAATGAATAACCAAATTCCAATGTTTTTATGCGCAGGTAACTTGCGTTTTGTATAGCTTTTGTACCCTGTGCGGCAGGCGAACCCATTGCAGGATAATAACCTGGAACCCATTGTGTGTTGGGGTCAAAAACGTTTGCCGAAGGGTCTGCCGTGTGCCAGCTGTCAAGGAAACGTGTTAAAGCGCTTCTGCCATACATCAGCGGCTCTGCAAATTGTTCGCCGTATTGTACGTAAACACCGGCAGCGCCTTGCAACAGCATGTTCATATCAAAACCTTTGTAGCTTAAGCCTACGGTAAAACCATAGTTGTATAGGGGGATATCGGTAGTTGCAATAGGGTGGCTGTCCTTATCATCAATAACGCCGTCACCATTCCAGTCTTTGTAGTAATAGTCGCCGGGAATTGTATTGTTATTGCCACCACCTGTGTTTACGCCATAATTATAAATTTGCTTGTAGGTGGTAAACTGCCCGGCATACTCCGGCCCCCACCAAACATTCTGATACCTGTCTGTTTGGTTCTCTTTCCAGTTTAAATACTCGTTACCCGAATTACTGCGCAGAACTTTCATTTTCTTCAGGCGTGTTGTGCCTATGTTACCGGTAAGGTTTACACCCACCTGGCCAAAGGTGTTCCTGTACGATAAGTTAAAATCTAAACCCTGCACCCGGTCGCTTTCATAATTGATTTGTGGCACAGCGGCACCCACTGTTCCGGGTAATGCAACCGAAGGTGTGGCGGGTAATCCGGTCCTGTCGTTTCTGAAAACTTCAATAGTTCCGTCAACTTTTCCACCAAACAAACCAAAATCAACGGCTATATTCTTTATAGTACTTATTGGCCATGTTAAACCAGGGTTGCCAAGTTTTGGCGCCGACCCATTTACAGCGCTTGCACCAAAAATGTAGTTGTTTACCGGGTAGGTATAACCGTTAACATAATTGAATGCATTGCCCTTCTCGTCGCCAACCCGGCCGTAAGAAGCCCTGAGCTTTAAATTGGAAAGGATGTTTTCTGAAATCAGTTTGCGGAAAAAGTTTTCTTTGGTTAAAACCCAGCCTACTGACGCGCCCGGGAAGAAACCATATTGATCGGCGCCCGGTTTATACAAACTGGTGCCATCCCGGCGAAAGCTGAATTCGGCAAGATACTTTCCTTTAAAATCATAATTGAACCGTCCTATAATACTCCTGTGTGCCTGGTCCTGTAAAGCGTTGGCATCCATACCACCGTACATATTGGAATTTTGAAGGCCGCCAAACAAATATTCTACCGGAATCTCGGTATCCCGGTAAGCATTAAAGTTATCGGCAGTTTCATGGCTTTGCTCATAGGTAGCCATAGCTGTGATGTGGTGGTCATCAAAAAAGGTATGGGCATAATTTAACGTTACCTGGCTTAAGGTATTCAAGTGGGTATAATAAGCGCGGGTTATGCCCGAAGGTGAATTAACCACACTTGGTATATACGTATCATCGGCTGCTTTGTAAGTATATAAAGAGAATGTCTTTTTTATTTGATTGTAATCATTAACCCCATAATCAATATTAAATAAGGCCTTTGCACTTAATCCCTTTATACCTGGAATATCATAGGTTAAGTTTAGCTGGCTGGTAATACTTTTATTCCGGCTTCTTTTTGAACCTACTTTGTCGGCATCGGTTATGATAGAAGGGTTCATGTTATCATCAATTACAGCGGGGTATAAAGGATTATCATTAGCATATATCTGGTGTGTAGGTATTTGGTTCCAGGTGTATTTATAAATAGTCCATTCATCGGTGTAAGGCATGTTTTTTTCATCCATCCAGGCCGATGTTAATACCTGCGCTTTTAGCCCTTTTGTTATATTAGCCGTAACGTTTGAGCGGAAATTATACTTATTATAGTTTAAATCCCCTGTTTTAAAAACGCCATCCTGCCGTTGATAGCCAAAGTTGAAAAAGTAGCTTATTTTGTCGTTTCCGCCATCAATATTCAAATTATGCTGTATTTGGTTGGCTGTTTTCCTGAAAACCATGCCTATCCAGTCGGCCGATTTGTAAGTGCCATCAAGCCATGGTTTTATATCGGCATATGAATATTGCGGAGTTACGTTGGATACAAAATTATTGGCAAAATCGCGTTTAACTTTTTCATTGGTCAGCATCATGTAGTCAACAGCGCCTACACCCTGCGGCATACCTAAAAAGGTTTGGATAGCATTGTTAACAGAATAATTGATGTTGATATTGCCGTTTTTTCCGCCTTTTTTGGTGGTTATTAAAATGGCGCCGCCCGCGGCCCTTATACCGTATATAGATGCAGCAGCGTCTTTTAGCACAGAAACACTTTCAATTTCATTGGGGTCCATCCGGCCTATTGTTGATTGGTCGCCGCCAATAACACCATCAATTACAACCAATGGAGCGCTTGTAAAGCCCCTGATATTTAAGTTATTGGCGAAAGATCCCGGTTCGGCAGTTGTTTGAACAATGCGTACGCCCGGTATTTTACCGCTAAGCATATTTATAACACTCTCGTTTTTGGTTGTAGTAATTTCCTTACTTTGCAGTGTTGATACAGAGCCGGTTATGGTTGCTCTTTTTTGAACACCGTAGCCTACAACTACCACTTCATCAAGGGTTTTGTTAGTTGCAGTTAAAGCGATAATACCACCTTTTATATCTTTTACAACTACTTCTTTGGTAAGGTAACCTATATATGATACCTGTAAAATAACACCGGTATTTGCAATGTTAAGGCTGAATTTTCCGCCAACATCGGTTATGGCGCCTGCAGTAGTGCCTTTGATTTTTACACTTACCCCCGGAAGCGCCGACCCATCGGTTAAATCAATGACCTTTCCGCTGATAGAAGTTTGCTGGGCTAACAAACCAAGCGGGAAAAGGAAGAGGAGTATAAGTAAGTATCTAAGTTTTTTCATATTGTCTCTCTGTTAATGGTTAAGTTTATTTGGTTTTGGTTACCTCGTTAGGGCAATAAATAGCGCGTGCAGCGGCATACTTACGGCGGGTTAGGTGCGTAATGATACATGGTGTTAATTTGGTTGGTTAATAAATCACCTGAACCTTTATGAAGGCTGGCAGGTGCTATAATTGGTTTATTTTACTGACACAAAAGAAGAGGCGATCATTAATAAAAAATAAATAATAGATTAATTTTAGCTGTAAAAGCGCTAAAAAGGTAGGTTTTGAATTATTTTTCGCAATCGATTGCGATTTTATGCGCGACGATGCGCCTAAACTGTAATAAAGGCACCTGGATGGCTTAATATTTTGTAAGCGCCATCCCTAAAGGGGGGCATTGTGGGGGCAACTTAAAAAGAGGCACGATAAAATGCCATTTTCTCAAATTTTGCCATTGCTTAATTCGGTAATGACTTTTTTCCTTCTGACCTTTAAATAGGGGAGATAATGCAGGATATAAATGCAGAAATCCATAAGGCATAAAAAAAGCCTCGCAGAGGTGCGGGGCTTAAGCTTCAGAGAGCGGTGTTTTTTTAACCAATTTATTGAGAAGTTGCGACGAATTGGAAATTTAAGAGAGACTTTTACCATTATTTAAACCGCAGAACTAGTCATCTGCAGTTTTTAAAATTATGTTTATAGCTGTCAGTATATCGAACTTGTAGACTGTCTTAAGCAGTTCACCCATCTTAACACCAGCTTAAGTTATTTTTTCTGAGCGCCTTTTGTTGCGGCTTCTATAATAACTGCCGCCACTTTTTCGGGTTGCGACATGAATATGACATGGCTCCCCTTTATCTCGGTAACTTTGGTATTGGAACGTTTGTACATCGCCTGTTGAATTTCCGGGGCAATGCTTTTATCTTCTGTGGCAATAAGGCCATAAGCAGGTTTGTCTCTCCATGCAGCATGAGTAATGGGCGTTATAAAACCCTTTGCGTAGAAGGCGCCCTGGGAAGCATACATGAAATCTGCTTCTTCTTTACTGATATCAGCACAAAAGCCGGCGTGATATTTATCTTTGTCATAGTATACAATCCCCTTATCATCAGGAGCAAGAACGCCGTTTTCCGGAGCCGGAGCGGCCGTTTGAAGCCATTGCAGGGCAGATTCGCCATTGTCTGGCTGGAAAGCGGCGATATATACAAGGGCAGCTACCTTAGGGTGATTACCCGCCTCTGTAATTACAGCTCCTCCCCATGAATGTCCTACTAAAATTGCAGGGCCATCCTGTTTGTCCAGGGCTGTTTTTGTGGCAGTTACGTCGTCCTCGAGCGAAGTCAGCGGATTTTGTACTACTGTTACATGGTATCCTTTTTTGGTTAGTGCGGTGTACAGGGCTCTATACCCGGAACCATCTGCAAAGGCACCATGTACCAATACTACATTTTTTACTGCTTGTGCAGCTGCTTCAGTTACTGTGCCTGTTACTGTAGCTAACGCAACTGTTAAGGCTACAATGCCGCCTTTTAATGAATTCTTTAATGTTTGCTTTTTCATGATTTTGTCGTTGAGTTTTTTTGTTTGGATCAACGATACAAAGTTGCGGTGAAAAGCGACCGGAGATCATAGGCACAATTCCCGGTTAGTTGTGACTATTTCCCTTCTTTGGAATCTTTTGGCGAATTTCTGAAGTCCGATGGCGATAGGCCGGCATTTTTTTTGAAGAAGTTGGAGAAGTAGGGCACATCTTCAAACCCGAGTTCGAAGGTAATGTGCTTTACCGACCTGTCGGTATAGGATAAAAGCCGCTTAGCCTCTACCGTGATTCTTTCCTGGATGATCTGTGATGGGGTCTTCTGATTGAAAATGGCAAAAAGGTTGGATAAGGTTTTAGGCGACTTGCAAAGCACATCGGCATAAAAACTAACGGAGTGCTCTGTTTTGAAATTAGCTTCGACCAGCAGGTTGAATTTTCTAATGATATGAAACCTTTCGTCCTGCAACTTTTTGACCGGTACATAACCGGATTTTGCCAGCCGGGTCACATAAATGATGAGGCGTTTGAGCAGTACCAGCAGCATTTCATTCTGAATATTGTCTGAGGTTTGAAATTCGTCGATGAAAACATCTGACAGCAATTTTAGCTTTTGTTGTGCAGGATCATTTAACTGAACAAACATATGATCGGTACTGCTGAACAGGAAGCCTACGCAGCTTACTTCGCTGTCATGATCGATGATACAGTAAAATTCCCGGTTAAACTGCCAGGCAACGATGCCTGCAGAATTTTCAAAGCTGAAAGTTTGGTTAAACAAAAGGGTCAGCAGGGAATTGGCCGGGAAATCATATTTGGTGCCGTCAATGGTAACAGTCTGGCGTTCTCCGGGGTTCCAGGCGATGGTAAAATACTTATTGAACCTATCCCTGCTAAAAAACAGGCGGTCAAAACCCGCTTCTTCTTTAAAAAGCAGCAATTCGCCGCCGGTGCTTTCCTCTCTTAGTGTAAGTTTCATGGTTGATCAAACGAACTTCCAAAGTACTAAAGAAGCGTCAAAGCACAAAGTTAAAACTTGCCGTAAATGCACAATCCCCATTTACCGGTCACAGCAAATAGGGATTGTGGGCGAATTGGTATTCTTGTTATTGGGCTGACACTGCCTGAGCAGCTTCAATAATGACACCTGCAACGATTTCGGGCTGCGACATGAAGATAACGTGACTGCCTTTAACTTCGGTTACTTGTGTGTTCGACCGGCTATACATATTTCTTTGTATGTCCGGGTTAATGCTTTTATCTTCAGTAGCGATCAGGCCATAAGCAGGTTTGTGCCTCCAGGCAGCATCGGTGATGGGGCTTACAAAGCCTTTGGCATAAAAAGCACCCTGAGAAGCATACATAAATGCTGCTTCATCCGCGTCGATATCTGCACAAAAGCCTGCATGATATTTATCTTTGTCATAGTATACAATTCCTTTTTCATCAGGAGGAAGCACGCCGTTCTCAGGTGCAGGGGGAGCAGTTTGTAACCATTGCAGGGCAGACTCGCCATTGTCTGGCTGAAATGCCGCGATATAAACCAGGGCGGCAACATTTGGGTGATTGCCAGCTTCGGTGATCACCGCGCCACCCCATGAGTGCCCGGCAAGGATAGCCGGACCGCCAATCCTATCCAGAGCAACGTGTGTTGCCAAAACATCGTCTTCCAATGAGGTTAGCGGGTTTTGTACAACCGATACGTTATACCCTTTTTTAGTTAATTCGTTGTAAAG
This sequence comes from Mucilaginibacter sediminis, assembly GCF_051903035.1. Classification (NCBI taxonomy): domain Bacteria; kingdom Pseudomonadati; phylum Bacteroidota; class Sphingobacteriia; order Sphingobacteriales; family Sphingobacteriaceae; genus Mucilaginibacter; species Mucilaginibacter sediminis. The sequence goes on along the minus strand of NZ_CP170602.1, from coordinate 2,165,617 downwards.
CGCTTTAAATCCTGAACCATCGGCGAATGCGCCATGTACCAAAACTACATTTTTTACTGTTTGAGATTTTGCTTGAGTTTCCATTTTTTTAAGTTTTTAAGTTTTTTGTTTTTGTTGACGATACAAAGATGCGGTGAATACCTGCCCCGGGCTATTAGTGGAATTCCCGGTTAGTTGTGATTATTTCCCTTTTTTAAATTTTAAGATGCTTCTACCGTGAAATTGTCGAGGATTGAATAAATACAGTCAAGTCTGGGAAGCAGGATAGACGGAATTTTGTATCAACAAAATGATATAAGACCATGAAAAAAACTATTCTGATCACCAGTGCGTCCTCCGGAATTGGGCGGGAAACCGCCAAACGGTTCCAGCAAAAAGATTCGATTATTATCGCTACGACGAGTTCCCCCAAAATGAACCGGAACTTAACCAATTGCCGAATACCCAGGTCGCACGGCTCGATGTGCAGAACCGATCATCTATTGCCGAGGCCATTGATGCGGGTTGACAGATGTAATTTCCCTTAAAATACTATCGAATTACAGGAGGCCAGAATCGGAATTTAGAGAAAAAAATGGAGGACGCTATCTGCGAGCTGCATATGTTAAAGCAGAGTGTTAAAGAATCATAATGATTTTGGACTAACAAAACATTAACCATTTTTAATAAAAAACCCCATTTACATAGCGCAAATGGGGTTTAAAGGTGACCTTCCGACCGCAGTTTTCGAACTTTTTTATGGAAGATTTGAAGAAAATGGCCTCTATAAATAATCAACTATAATTTAGATATTTCCAGATTAAAACCTTTTAAACGCTGTTGAAAACGATTTTGGCAGTGAACTAAGAATTTATATCGTCCTCCTTGGAATTTGTTTGAAACGCTACAAGTGATAGTTTCATATATTTTTGGAAGCTGCGGAATAAGGTCTTCGGAATAGTTATATCCTGATCCATCATCAGTTTCAGGATCGAACCAGGCTGACCACTTTTCGCCAATTTCCTTTCTTGTCCTAAAAGCGCGAATTTAAGCGCTAAAGGTGGCCATTTTGAAATTGGCCAAACGGGGTTAATCATGAGTGGTTTATCCAAAAAGCACCTACCACTCCCGCGATAGGTACTTTTTGTTATTGATTAACTTTACTATTAACTATTGAAAAGAACGGGGAGTTTTTTCGGAATTATAGGGTAATCAATACCCAGTAATTATTGATTTTTTTCGGGTAACAATACCAGTCGGATGTAATTATCATCGCTCAGATATTTATTGGCTACTTCCTTTATATCAGCCACTGTAATTTGGTTCAAGTTTGCCGAATAATTGCCAATTTGGTCCAACTTTTCCTGATTCTGAATTTGGCCGCTAAGATAGCCGAGCCAAAAACTATTCGTTTTTAACGCCGTTTCAATGGCGCGCTGGTTTTCAGCCTTAAACTTATCGACATTGCCCTGCAGCGGTCCCGATATTTTTATTTTATTGACCTCATCCAAAGCAGAAGCAATTAGCTTATCCGCATTTTGAGGGGCACAACCAAATAATATGGTCAGGCTGAATCTTCCCTGCGGATATTTACTGGTGTTAATCCTTGCTGATGGCGTATAAACTCCGCTTTCGTCTTCGCGTAATCTTTCCATTAGTCTGATCTGAAGTGTTTCTGTCAACGCATCCATTTTTAGTTTATTTTCAAGGCTGTAATCAAAAGGGCCGGAAAATACCAGTTCAACAGTTGCTTTAGGTTCAGTTCCCTTGTACACAGTTCTTGTTATTATCCCTGCGGGGATGTTGATATGCAGATCCTTTGCCTGTTCAAATTTGCCGACTCCGGGTAAACTGCCCAAGTACTTTTCTAATAATGGTTTGACTGCCTGGGTATCTATATTACCTACAAATACAAATGTGAAATTACCTTCAGTGGCAAAGCGTTCTTTGTAAATAGCAAAGGCTTTGTCTAAACTGATCCGGCTTATTTTTTCCAGCGATGGACCGGTTTTGCGGATGTTGTTATTGCTTAATACTGACCTGATGGTATCCTGGAATACATTTTTTGGTTCATTCAGCCGGTTGGCGATGGCTGCTTTTGTTTGATCTAACATCCCCAGGAACATAAGGGAATCTTTACGCGGCTCCGTAATATAGGCATATACCAGTTGCAGGGCAGTTTCCAGGTCGTTATTAACTGCACTCCCATCTATCCCTTGTATTCGTTCACTTACAAATGGCCGCACACTTAACTGTTTCCCGGATAAATATTTGCTTAAGGCAGTTGTGTTATAGTTACCTGCTCCAAATGATGGTATGAGATTCGCAGTTGCGGCCGACTCGTAATCTGCATCGCTATACAGCGAAGTACCACCCGGTGCAAAACCGCTGAATATAACTTCATTATTTTTAAAGTCAGTTGGCTTTAGCAATACTTTAATTCCATTGCTAAGTGTAAGCGTAGTAAGCCCTAACCGCTCATTCTTTTGCTCAAGGATAATTTTACCCGGTAACGGCTGCGTTTTTAGTAAGCTTTCATTACTGGTTTCATCCTTGTAAACCGGAATGTTTTCGACTTCCACAGCTTTCGTCCAGCCAATAAATGTTGCCTCATCAGGCAGACCAGCTTTTTCTTTTTGAGGAGCCATCAATATAATGTCCCTGTCGGTTGATCTGCTTGCTGTTTTAGCCAGCGTATTTAGCTCAGTAAGGGTAATACCTGCCAGTGCATTTTTCACCAGAGTAAATTCATAATCTATTCCGGGTGCGGCTGTACCATGCAAAAAATATTGCAGGTATTCATTAACATAACTATCAGAGTTGGTTTTATTCTTTTCTTTGAGCGCCGATTCGAACTGATTCAAATAGGTGGTTTTTGCACGTTCCAGTTCGGTGCCGGTAAATCCAAAGCGTTTGGCACGCTCAGTTTCCCGCCATACGGCTTTAAAGCCCCTTTCCAGTTCGCCGGGTTTGGCTGTTACAGAAATACTGTAAGTATCTAATCCGCCCATGAAACCTTCGATGCCTGCACCTCCTTGGAAAAATGGAGGGTTCGCCTGGCGCTGTAGTTCGCTATAACGTTCATTGAGCATAGCGTTAAACAGTTGACGAATAATGCTTTCCCGGTATTGAGCAATGGTACGTAAAGGGAGTTCCGGCAGCTTAATCATAATTTCTGCCGTGGTAGAGGTCATTTCCGGGTCAGTTACTGCTATAAACTGGTTTTTACCTGTTAACGGAACAGTGTACCTTGTTCTTGTCCGCTCTTTTAAAGGGGTTTTCAGATCCGAGAACTTTGCTTTGATCCTCTTCTCCATTTCATCCACGTTTACATCGCCAACTATAATTAAAGCTTGCAGATCGGGGCGGTACCAATCATGGTAAAAACGTTTGATCGCTTCGGGGTTAAAGTTGTTCAGAACCTGATCTGTACCAATGGGGCTCCGCACTGCGTATCTTGAGTTGTTCAGTATCAGCGGCCAGTAAACTCTTTGCATTCTTTCCTGCGCACCTTTTCCCAGACGTTTTTCTTCCAGGACTACGCCGCGCTCTTTGTCAATCTCTGTAGGGTCAAGCGTAGCTTCCTGGGCCCAATCCCGCACAATCTGCATAGCTGTTGAAAGTACCTTAGGATCATCAGAAGGAACTGGCAGTTTATAAACCGTTTCGTCAAAGCCGGTATAGGCGTTCAGGTCGGCACCAAAACGTACCCCTGATTTCATTAAATATTCCACCAGCTCGTTTTTGGGAAAATGTTTGGTCCCGTTAAAACTCATGTGTTCCATAAAATGCGCCAGTCCCTGCTGGTCGTCTGTCTCCAGGATCGAACCCACCTTGTTTGCCAGGTATAGGGTGACCCGGTTTTTTGGATTTTCGTTATGCCGGATATAATAAGTAAATCCATTGGCCAGCCTGCCGGTCCTTACAGCTGGATCCAACGGCAGGATGCGTTCAGCAGTGGGTAGCGGTTTGCTCTTTTCCGGACAATGCTGCCCGAGGCAGCAAACAGGGAGCAATAAAGTTAATAGCAGCCCTAATTCAATTTTTTTAAAGCGCAATATGTTGCAAGTCATCTTGTAATATTTTAGTAGTATCTGGTTTAAACTTTGCGGTAAAGTGCCGCAGGTAAGGGGTTTCCTCTGTAATAATGAGTCCTGTTATCCGGGAGCGGCTATGGTATAATTGAACAATCACCTCGGCTACATAATCCAGGTGGCTTTGGGTATACATTCTGCGGGGAAAAGCAAGCCTTACCAGTTCGTTGGCGGCAGGTATCAGTTTACCGTCCGGATCATATTTTCCAAACATCACGGAGCCTATTTCAACCCCTCTCACACCTCCCTCTATATACAGCTGGCAGCAAAGCGCCTGGGCCGGGTATTTATCAACCGGAATATGTGGTAAAAAAGCTTTGGCATCAAGGTAAAGGGCATGGCCGCCCGTTGGTTTTAAATAGGGGATGCCCTCTTTATCGAGTTGTTCGCCCAAATAGGCTATGCTGCGGATCCGGTAGGCCAGGTAATCTTCCTGTACAATTTCCTCCAGTCCGGTGGCTATTGCTTCCAGGTCGCGGCCCGCCAGGCCTCCATAAGTAGGAAAGCCCTCGGTAATGATCAGCACGTTGCGACACTCGTCAGCCAATGCCTTGTTGTGCATGGCCATAAAGCCTCCAATATTGGCAAAGGCATCTTTTTTGGCGCTCATGGTGCAGCCGTCGGCATAGGAAAATAATTCCTGCGCTATTTCAAGGATGCTGCGATCCTGGAAGCCGGGTTCACGGGTTTTAATAAAGTAACAGTTCTCTGCAAAGCGGCAGGCATCAATAAAAAAAGGAATCCCGTAGCCGGAGCAGATCTTTTTTACGTTCCGGATGTTTGCCATGCTGACTGGCTGGCCCCCGCCGGAATTATTGGTCACGGTCATGATAACCATGCTGATGTTTCCGGCCCCTTTGTCGTTTATAAAGTTCTCCAATGCCGCCTCATCCATATTTCCCTTAAAAGGAGCGATCAGGGAAGGTTGCTTCCCTTCGGGGCATAACAGGTCAACCCCTGTCGCGCCGGAAACTTCTATGTTGGCCCTGGTGGTATCAAAAAGGGTATTACTCAGCACGTACTTTCCCGGGCCGCCGATTATGCTAAAAAGTATCTTTTCCGCCGCCCGTCCCTGGTGAACTGGAAGGATGAAAGGCATAGCGGTAAGATTGCGGATAACGGACTCGAAGCGGTAAAAACTCTCGCTGCCGGCATAGCTTTCATCACCTCTCATGATGGCAGCCCACTGGTTGCTGCTCATGGCCCCTGTCCCGCTGTCTGTTAATAAATCAATGGTTACATCTTTAGCCCGCAGCAAAAAGGGATTGAAATGTGCATCCTGCAATAATTGTTCGCGCTCGCTGCGTGAAGTCAAAAAGATCGGCTCAACCGATTTAATTCTAAATGGTTCTATGATAGTTTTCACTGAAAAAAATAATTAAATATTCTAAAAAAAGCTAATTACGCGGCTCAACAAGCAAGGCGAGCTTCAGGTAGGCCTTCTAATTATATTTTTCCAGATATTCATTTTTACGGTTGGGTTATAGATGTCGCTTAAGATGGCCGAAACAAATAATAAACTTAGCTGCTTCACCTCAATTCTTTTTGGCAAGCTTCTCGGCTGCTTCAATACTGAATTTATGGTCTACCAGTAATTGCAGTATTTCTTCATTAACCTGATCGGGTTGTGTCATCCAGACCAATGTATTATTCTGAATGATAAAAGTGCGGGGGATACTTGATGTGCCTGACGGCTTAATCCAGTTTTTATCAAAGTCGCTTGTTTTGCTTGTACCGGCATATCCGATCCTACAATCCATCAGCTTTTCATTTTTTGCTATAAATGCCTTCACCTTTTCTACGTCATCTTCCCATACATCCTGGCTTATAAAAACTATCCTATCTTTAAATTTCGAATTCAGCTCAGCCATATGAGGCATAGAGGCAATACAAGGCTTGCACCATGTAGCCCATAGTTCCACCAAATAGATCTTATCCTTCTCAAATTTGTCAACAGGCATTCCTTTAAGCCACTCAACTTTGGGGTATTGCTCCACCTTTTCATTGACATCCAGATATGTCACCTGGGCGGAACTGGTAAAAAATGTAATGAACAAGAGTAAAATAGTTCCGGTCGTTATAGTTATTGATTTCATATGTTCTTTGATTTTGTTTATAAGCATTAAATAACACCTTGAGTAAATGGGCGAAATAATCATGTTCTGATCTGTAAAAGTCAATAAGACGCCGCCATTTTCAAAGCCTGATAGGCATTGACAATTCCCCCGCTAACACATACATCAGCGAATGGAACCTTCACTTTTCTGCCTTTTTGCACTACCTCGACGTCATGGCCGACCTTAACAACAGAAGTCATGATGATCTCCTTTACCTGTACAGCAGTTAGTTTTGGATAATAGGATCTGATGAGTGTAGCAAGTCCTGTAACTACCGGTGCCGCCATACTTGTTCCGCTTAATGATTTGTAGCCCGAACCGGGTACTGTTGAATAAATATCTACGCCAGGCGCAAATACATCAACCCTCGTTTTTCCGAAATTGGAAAAGGAGGCTACCAACTTTTCATCATCCCGGGCATTGCTGGCACCCACATTTAGCCAGGCCTGCGCGGTGTCTTTACCCGCGGCATAAAATTTATTCGGGAAGTAATTCCCCTCACCATCTAAATCCAGGCCATCATTGCCGGCTGCATGAACCAATAGTACATCTTTTGACATCGCATACCTTACTGCTTCATCCACTCTGCTTTTAGCCGGGGAATAGGGCTTGCCAAAACTCATATTGATCACCCTGGCACCATGATCTACCGCATAAATAATGGCGTTCGCAACATCTTTATCCCGCTCATCTCCGGTTGGAACGGCCCTGATGTTCAAGATACTGACATGGTCGGCAACGCCATCCATACCGACACCATTATTCCTGACAGCACCGATAATGCCGGAAACATGCGAACCATGTGTAGCATCCGGCCCCATCACATCGGCACTTCCATAATCCGTCTGCCTGAGATCGTCAATACGGTCGCCTACAATGGTACGCGGATCGAATGCCAGATTCAGGGAGTAATCCTTCTCGTTCCCGAAGTGTTTCACTGCGTCCTCTAACTGGAGTTTGAGATCCGCAACCGTTAGCTTAGGATCCTTTTTAAATTCGTTCAGCATTAAACTTTTGATGGAACTTTGAAGCGAGGTAAGCGGCACATAGGCCATAATATCCTGAATGGATGGCTCCGGTTTGCCGATAGCATTCAATATGGTATCAGCAACTGATTTGTAACCCCCCATATATTGCAATGCCTGCTTGTTCTGTTGCTTTTTTTGGTTAAAGAGCTGGCGCAGTTTCAGGTATTCGGCCAGTCCGGCAGTATCAGCCGGCAGATGGTCCGGGTCTGGAAATCTCTTTTGACCTGCGCTTACTAACCGCGTGAGTTCAAGGCTTTCATTATTTACATTTCCCCGGGACGAGCCCAAAAAGCTCCATCCCCATTTTTTTGACTGGCGCCACAGAACGGGCTTTAGGTCGGCGTGATTGGTATCAACGCCTCCGTCGATCACTGCAACCACTACCTCGTGGCCTTTTTTTCCTTTCAGCAACTGGGTATACGCTTTTTCTGTGCTGATCCCGAAAGCGCTGTCGGTTTTTAAATCCAGGTTCTGCCAGTTAATTTTTTGGGCATGGGCAGCGCCAATAACGCTGCTTAGCAGCATTAAAAAGATAATCGCTTTCAGTTTCATTATTTAAGTTTTTGTGCAGCTTCTATGCTGAATTTTTTATCTACCAATAATTGCAGTACGCGCTCGTTCAGTTCTGAAGGGCTGGTCATCCAAACCAAGGTATTATCCTGGATGACGAACGTGCGGGGGATTCCTATTGTAGCCGAGGGTTTCATCCAGTTCTTATAAAAGTCACTGTCTTCCATGCCGCCGTACGCTATGCTATATTTCATTAACTTCTCATTCCGGGCAATAAACGCCTTTACCTTAGCCATATCCGGGTCCATTACATTCTGACCGATAAAAACGATTTTATTTCCGAACTTTGATTCAAGATCACTCAGATGACGCAAGGCCTCGATGCACGGCCTGCACCACGTTGCCCAAAGTTCTATTACATAAATTTTATCTTTTTCGAACCGCTCCAGCGGTACTCCCCTAAGCCATTCAACTTTGGGGTAATTATCTACTTTTTCGCCGGCATCTAGATAGGTAATCTGTGCATTAGCGGCATAAGCGGTAAATAACAGCAGCCACATGGCCGCTGTTATAGTTAGATATATGACCTTTTTCATTACTTTCCGAGCGATTTCTTTATGTCAGCAACGGGATCTTTACCCAGGTCAATTGAACGATTTAAAATTTTCCCTTCTGTTGAGATTAGATAAGCATGCGGGATAATTTCGGCAGATACGTTAAAGGCCTTCATCAGTTCACTCTTTTCCTTGCGATAATACGGCACGATAGGCATGGTATCTTTTACATTGATAATATTGGCGGCTGTCAGCGCTGACTCTTCCAGGACTTGCTTCCATTCATAACTGCTATTTGGGACATCGAAATAAACAGAAAGGATCACCAGGTTTTCGTCTTTGAGTTGCCTGCTGATTTTAGTTATCGCAAAACTGATCGGTTCAAACGGAACCCAGGCTCTTCCCCAGAAAAACAGCACAACATTTTTACCTTTAAGCGAAGCAAGAGAAACCGGCTTTCCGGAAACATCGTTCATGGTGAAATCAGGAGCCGGGCTACCTACAGCAAGCTTTTTTGCGGCCTCAAGTTTGGCTGCAACCGTTTTGCCCTCCGTGCTGTTTCTCATCCTTACCGAAAATGCATTGAATTCAGGTTCGATCTCTTCAGGAAGGAAAAAACGGCGCGTCTTCCTGACCCACAAACCGAATGCAACATAGCTGTCGGGATGGGATTTTATAAATGCAACGCCGACAGCAGCGCGTTCATCTAACAGCTGACGGCGTTCTGCGCCAAGCTCCTTCAATTTTTCCTGGTCATCATCTTCCTTAGCTTTTAGCATACGCTTATCTAAATCAAGCCCCCTTTTTACTACCGACTCGCCAGCTTTACTTAAAGCAGCAAAGTCCGCTGACGCAGGTCCGCCTTTGATCTCGGCCGTATTGAGGGTAGAATCTCCTGCAACCGTGATCGTCCCAGGATCTAAAAACATGTCCCGGTATTCGCCTATTTTTTGTTTATCGGCCGGAATAAAGGTTAAGGAAGCAGCCTCCGGTTCAATAATTTTTCCATTCAACGAGAATTTGCCGTCTACCACCTTTGATGAATCAGCCATGCCCTGATTGTTTTCGGTATATCTTAACGTAATCATTCCCTGTTGGTCCTTTCCTATCTGACCGTTGATTGAAAAGGCTTTCTGAGCATGAAGACCTAAAGAGGTGGTTAGCAATAATATAAACGAGATGCTATATTTTATAAGTTGTTTTAAGTTCATTTTTTTGATTTTTAAAAATTAAAAAATTATGGATTATCAGTCATCCCCGGATTTGCCTGGAGTATTGAAAAAGGCAATCTTAACGTAAACCGCACCGGCCTTAGCTGATAGGTTTGGGAGATAGTTACGCCATCGGCAGCATAGGCCTTATGCGTATAGGTACGGGAAGAGAAAACGGGGTCTACTGAAAGCCTTCTCATATCCAGCCAGTGCTGCCCTTCTCCGGCAAACTCCCGGGTTCGCTCATCAATGATAAATTTCAGCAGATCAGTCTTCGATGTTATGCCTGCCGGCACACCGGCATCTGCAACCGGCATCCTGTTTCTGCGTAATAATTCAACATCGGCCCTTGCGCCTGCCAAGTCGTCGGTTCGGAGCCGGGATTCAGCTTGCATCAATAACAAATCGGCCAGCTCCAGGCCCACATGTGAATACGTTGCGTACTTCCGGTACAGGCCTCCTGGGATAGGTGTGTGATCTGAATGCATGCTACCGTAAAAATTCCGCCTCAAATCTGAAGCTGCATATAAGTTCATGGTCTCGGGTGCCATGACCAATCCGCGGCTAATACCACTCAGGTCGGCGGTTTTTAAAAGTATGGACTCCTGGTATTTTGAATAGTCATTGCCGGGATAATCCGGGCCGAAAAAACCGACAGGCAAAAACGCCCCGCCAGTGCCAAAAGCATCATTATAATTGTACAGGCTGGGCGGAGATGCAACACTTGCCAAATCGCTAAATGCATCGTTGAACTGTGTCAGTGCATCCTGATATCTGCCCATAAACAAATAAGCTTTTCCCAATAGGCCTCGTGCAGCCGGGCGTGACATCCGGGTCACAAAAGAGCCTTTAAGCGGAAGGCTAACGATTGAAGCCTGTAAATCGGCGACGATCTGGTCATAGACTTCCTTTACGGAATTCCTTTTAAAATTCGTTAAATTGACATTGGCTTCCTTAATGATCGGAAAGCCGGGATCCGAGGCCGCTGTGGCCGCGTTATAGGGTTTTCCGTAATGATTGATCAGATCAAAGTTAATCCATGCACGTGTAGCAATTGCTTCTGCTTGTAAAGCTGCTTTTTGGGCAGTAGTACCATCCGAAATAGTAGTTACTTCGCTTATGATTTTATTGCAGATATATAAGTTCAGCAATTCATTACTCGTATAAACCACGTCCTGATCAGGCGTATAGAGCGTATCCGCCCAGGCAAATGCCTTTTGAGCATCTGATCCAGCATTTTTGAAATAATTTTGTTCAGCAGCTACCTCATCGCCCATCGCTACAGTTACGTCACTAATATCGATCTTGTAAAAACTTGTATTGTTCATTAACAGATCGTAATCCTTCAGGGTACTGGCAACCAACTTGCCTTTGGGTACAATTTCTAAAAAGTCCTTTTTACAGGAAATCAAGAACAATACAACCATCAACAACCCTGATACTTTATATATTTTTGTTCTCATGTTCTTTTTTTTAAAATGTAACATTAGTCCTGATACTGTAAGAATGGCGAAATGGCGGAACAGCCCTGATGCCGGAATTCAAATCATTAAATTCAGGATCAATCCCCTTTTTATTTGCTGTCCAGACCAAAAAGTTTGTGGCCTGAATGGTGAAGCTGGCCGATTTCACTTTGATCTTTTTTAACAGGTTATCGGGTAGTTTAAAAGACAGGTTGATATCGCGGACCTTGGCATAGGACGCACTTACTACATTGATATCCCCCTGGGTATAGTAAGCCACAGTTCTGGTGAAATACGACTCAAAACCAGGGATGTACGAAGGAATATTGGTGAGTTTCTCATCACCCGGCTTTTTCCAGCGATTTAAAAAGTCGGTGGTCAGGTTACCATCGAAACTTGACGTGCTTGCCGTAATTCTTCCCGTATAGGTTTGATTGACATCCGCCCTCATCACATGCCCGAGATTAAAGATCATGTTTGCACCCAAAGAAAAAGCTTTATAAGTGAATATGTTACTTAACCCGCCGGTATAAGGCGGAGTGGTGGTTCCGCTGTATACTAAATCGCCCACCGTTTCAGCACCCGGCGTACTGTTAATACTGCCATTGGCCAACTTGATCATCGGGTTTCCCTGGTTGTTCAAGCCCGCGTAAGCATATGAAAACATAGGTTGCAGCCTGTAACCCACCAGGTAGCTCGAATTCCCCAGCCTTGAATATACATTGTTTGCCCTTGGGTCTACCTGGCTGTAAGAAACCAGCATATTTTTATTATATGCGATATTAAAATTCGATGACCAGCTAAAGTTCTTCGTCTGTATATTTAAACTATGAAGGCTCAACTCAATTCCTTTATTGCTGAGCTTTCCGATATTACCAGGCGTCCTGCTGAACCCTGTTAAAGGATTTACGTTCACTTCCCCAAGCAAATCGGTCGTATTTTTGTTATAGATATCGATACTTCCGCCCAATCTTGATTTTAGAACCAAAAAATCAACGCCTAAATTCGTGGTCGCCGTAGACTCCCAGCTTAACTGGTCATTTTTTGGCGTCAGCCCTAAGTAATTACCGGCAAGCGGCAGGATATAATAATAAGGTGTCATCAGTATGTCCCATTGGGTGCCGGTACCTGCATAAGGAGAATTTCCAGTAATCCCATAAGTTGCCCTAATGGATAAGCCGTCTATCCAACTGGCCGTTTTTAGAAAGCTTTCTTTTTTGATGTTCCACTTTCCGCCGAGGCTCCAGATAGGCCTGTTCTGGGCAGATTTATCAGATCCAAATAGCGCGCTGTGATCAACCCTCCAGCTTCCGTCAAGATTATACCGCTCATTTAAGGTGTAATTAAGTAATGCAAAATAAGACGTAAAGCGGTTTTTTACTTCGTAAAATGTTGTATTGTTGCTACTCGAAATAAAACTCCCGCCGGTTACCGTGTTAGGTATGTATGCATTAGTAACCGTGGGTGTAAAATATGTCATCAATTGCTGATCATAGCCAAGCAGGGTGTTCGAAGAATTTCTGGCAAACTGTTCACGAGCTTCCTGCCCGATCTGCAAGTTCAACTGATCTTTACCGCTCCTTAACGGTGTCGAATAAACCAATTGGTTTCTTACGGTCCAGTTTCTTTCTTCGAAGTTGCTTTCAATATAGGTACCTCCGTTGGTGGGCAAATAATAAACCGGAACGCTGCTTGATGTAGGGGCAACTGTTAGACCAACCAGGTTCCTCCTTAGCATATAATTGTTATGATCGGTATAGTCCTTGCGATTACCCGGAGACTCCTGGATGCCATAGTTACCATTAAAGCTCAAGCCTTTGAATAACTTCAATTGTACCGTACCTGCAAGGTTGATGTGCGTATTGTTGGTCTTTATTTGCCTGTAGTTAATTTCGTCTAAAGGGCTATAATTCAGCCCAATCCTGCTCCTCTGCTCATAATCACTGCGTACTGCCGGAGAAAGCCCTTGTAAGTAAGCCATGGAAATATTGTTGCCGTTTGCATCTTGAAACAACTGGTAAGGGAGGAATGTGCTGTTTACATTTCTCGAATCCCCCTGCCTTACAGCGCTGGTTCCTAATGTTGTTGATAAAGTAAGCCTGAGTCTTCCGGTGGGATTATATTCCTGATTCAACATGACCCGGTAGGTCTTTTCACCCTGGCCTATAGTAGACGACCTGGAATCTGTATAAGCAGCGGATGTGTAAAAAGAATATAGATTACTGCCTCCGGAAACCGATAGCGTGTGGCTCTGGGTCATAGCATTTTGGTACCACAAGTCCTTTATCTGACCAAGGTTGCTGATAGAAGCGAGGCTATCCAGGCTTTTATCGGCCTGAGCAGCGGTAGTTTTACCGCTATATTTATCGTACAGTATTTGCTCATGCGGCGCGATAACACCGTAAGATAATGACTGATAAGGGAATTGAAGGGGGTTAAAAACCTCTTTAGCCGATTGAATATACTGCGCACTGTTCATCATCTTGAGATAGCTGAGATCAGGCTTACCCTCAAAATTCAAAAAACCGCTATAACTGATATTCAGGCGACTTCCTTTTAATGCCTTTTTGGTAGTTATAACAATAACGCCGTTGGATGCACGGGCACCCCAAATAGCTGAAGCGGCTGCATCTTTCAAGACGGTAATGTCTTCGATATCATCCGGGTTAAACTGGTTAATGCCGGTAATGGGCACACCATCAACCACATATAAAGGATCGGTGCTAAGTGATATGCTTGACTCGCCCCTTATTGTAGCTTTTTGCGAAGTTTTCCCATTCGGAATATTTGGATTTTCATCAAGTAGGGAATTAAGTCCTTTTTTAATTGCCAACCCGGGAACCAGACCTTCCAGGCGGCTTACAATGTCCATTGTTCCGGTGCGGCTTTTGAATACCTCCATATCCGGTTTTGCAAAAGAGCCCGTTGCACGCTCTTTATCTAAGTTTTGGTATCCTGTAGAAACCACGGTAACTTCTCTGAGCTTATTAACTCCTGTTACCATAGTGATTTTTAATTCCTTAACATTCTTTACCTGAACGATTTGTTTTACGTATCCGATGTAGGAAAAAACCAGGAAGCCTTCTTCAGGGATCTCCTGAATAACAAAATTACCATTTGCATCTGTAATAGCCTGGATACCTGAGTCGTCAAAGGTTATTGAAACACCGGGCATCGGTTGACCGCTTTCGTTTACGACCTTCCCCTTTACTTCTTTACGCGGCAAAGCCGGGGGGGCGGGCGCTGGCTCGGTTGCCGCAGGGGCCTGCTTTCGCTGAACAACTACAGCGTTTTTACGAATAATATAGGTAAGCGGCTGTCCCTTAAAAACTTGTATCAACACATCAGATAATTGTGCGTTGGTTACTTTAATTGTTACCGGATATGCATCTGTAAGCATATTATTGGTAACCAGGAAATCTATTCCTGTTTGAGTACTGATCTTTTTGAAGACCTCCATTAATGAGCTTTTCTTTTCATCCAGTGTAATCCCCTTTTGTGCAAAAGAGGACATGCTTATTTGAAGCAATATAATCACCAGTACGAGGGTTATATAGCCAGGATGAAAACGCCCGATAGTTATGTATTTTTTGTACATTTGCGTTCAGTTTGGTTTGTTAACAATTGTTCTCTTGATATTTATTGATGCTCCAAACTATTGTCAGTTCCGATGCCCGTCGGGACTGACTTGTTTAAAATCATCGTTGTTTTTGTTTTATTTTGTTACGATAATTTTCCTCCCTTCAATTTTAAAATGAACGGCCTCTGTTAATTCCAAAAGTTGAAGAACCTCTGTTATATCTTTTTGCATCCCGATTTTACCCTGAAATCCCTCCGTTGTAACTGCTCCCCGGTATTCAACATCGATATTATACCATCGTACCAAAACCCTCATTATCTCTTTGATAGATTCGCCCCTGAAAACAAATTCATCATTTTTCCAGGCAACCGCGGTCTCCAGATCCGCAGTTCCAATTTTCAGAACCTTTCCGTTAAGTATAGATTGTTCACCCGGCTTAAGTATCTTTTGCTGACCGGCCCCGGTAATTCTGATCCGGCCCTCTAATAAGGTGGTTTTTACGCTGGTTTCATCGGCGTAACTATTCACACTAAAATGTGTGCCTAATACCTCTACTTCCTGATTATCAGTCTTCACAATAAAAGGGTGGGCTTTATCCTTCGCAACCTCAAAATAAGCCTCCCCATTTAGTTCAACCCCGCGAACTTTCGACCCCTTAAAGGAAGCCGGATAAGCTATGCTTGAGGCTGCATTTAACCAAACAGCGGTGCCGTCAGGTAAATTTATACGCCATTTACCCCCTTTGGGGGTACTTACACGGTTTTGTTTTGCATTTTTCTCCGGGCCGGAACCAGCATCTGAGTAAACCAGTTGGCCGCCAGCAGTTTTTGTGATAGAGACTCCCTCTTCCTGCGCTATTTTGCCATCGGCGGCATCGGATAATGAAATCCTTTTACCGCCCGACAAAGTAAGGAAGGCCCTATTAGCTCCTGGCACAATGTTAATTTTAACAGTAGCTGTTCCAGGTACTGCCGGCATTTTTCTTTGATTGTAAAAGAGAACACCTGCGGCAATGAGGGCAATTGCAGCTGCTGTTGAAATTTTAGACCAGAGCGGAATAATTTTTCGCCGGGTTTGAAATTCATCCGGTTCGGCGTCAGTGTGATGAAGCTTTTGCTGAATCCCGGCATAAATATTTTCAATCTCTAGGCTTGTCAAATCGCCTGTAGTGTTACTATTTAAGTCCTCTGCGGCAACCTGAGAAATTGCGGCAGCCAATTCAGATTGATAAGTTCCATTTTTCAACATCATCAATACTTCTTCCAATTCATTGGCATCGTATTGATCATTGATGTATTTAACAAACAGGATTATGATTCTTTGGTCCACTATTTTGCCTTTTTGTAACTAATACAAATGGCAGGCAGATTACATATACACTTAATGTAAAGAAAATGTAAATTATTTTTAAAGCTTTGATTTACAGGTTAATATTTTGACAGGCAAATCAACAATAGGCCAATAGAGTTTCTCAGGTTAATGTATGCCCTTATATTTTTAAGCGCTTTTACCATTTGGCTGTTAACCGTTCCTTCAGTAATCCCGAGCTCCTCTGCAGCTTGTTTGTAGGACAATCCCTGGATTTTACATTTTAAAAAAACCGCTCTGCACTGCCCCGGCAATTTACTTATGGCTTCATTAACGAGCGTGTTGCTTTCCTCAAAGTCCAACTCCATGTCTGTCGTATTCTCTATGCTGGACGTATATTTTCTTATTTCATCTATAATACCGGATTCATGCTGAATCCTTTTTAATAAATTAAGGAGATGCCGTTTAGCTATGGTGTACAGGTAAGGTTTAAATGGCAGGGTTGGGTCGATATGGATGCGGTTATCCCAAACTTTAATAAAAACATCCTGAACAATGTCTTCTGCAAGTTCCCGGGATTTGGCAGTTTTCAAAACAAAATAATGGAGCTGACGGATATGGATATCATATATTGCCCGCAATGCACCTTCATCGTCTTTTTGAAGCAATGCGAGCAATTCTTTGTCACTAAATCCATCATATTTCGACATGAATGTTGATACAAATTGTGAATATACTGCTTTTTTGCGAATGTTAAAACACAGGGTTGTTTGAATCTTGCAGTTGAGCGGAACCAAGAACGAAATACCAAATTGATTTTGAGACTTTTTTTATCCTGATCTTTCCCGGTAGGAGATTTGCTTGTTAAATCGCGAAATCGCAAACTTACCATAATTAAAAAAAGATTTACCTATTGAATTTCAAAAAAAAGTCTCCGCCCGACCCCGACGAACTCGGATATCAATCAATATCGGTTGGGCCAACTTTGTACTTAGTAAGTGATTTTACTGTGAAAATACAACTTGACAATAACTGAAGGGGACTAAAACTAAAGCTATGACAGCAGTAAGGTGGAATGGTGGAATTTGGAAAAACCTGTTTAACCGGATAAGAGGTGTATGTGGCAGACATGGATCAATTGACCATGCTATTCTGAAATGTCATGCAGGCAGTTCCATCATATTTTTACCATTCCAACAAATTCAAGGATCGTTTGATTTCTCCTTGCCGTCAACAAAAATCATTGTTCAAGATCGCATCAAATGGGCTGGTCAAGGCCTTCCGAATATCCGAAAATTTAAAGGATACTACGGTTTGATTATAGTATTTTCGAGGTTAGCAACCTAAAACGGAACATATTGCCACGTCAACTTTATTGACATAATCCTGTATTTATGGTTTTGATTTTTTCAAAATGACGCCGTTTGCTATCTGGAAATTATCCTTCAGCCAATCTTCTATCTGCAATACAGTATCCCGGTAAAACACACGGTAGGTATGCTCGGTAACATAACCTACATGTGGCGTTGCCAGCACATTTGATAGGGCCCGTAAAGGATGCACGGCCGGCAAAGGTTCAGTATCATATACATCCAAAGCCGCGCCGGCAATTTTCTGTTCGCTCAACGCTTGTATCAAGGCAGGCTCATCAACCAACGGCCCGCGCGAGGTGTTGATCAAATAGGCCGATGGTTTCATCAAAGCCAATTCCTTTGTACCGATAATTCCCCTTGAGCGGTCACTCAGCACAAGATGCAGCGTAATAAAATCAGACCACTGCAACAAGCGCTCCTTACTTACCAGCACGACACCCGCTTCCGCGGCCTTTTCGGTAGTCAGGTTTTCACTCCAGGCGATCACCTTCATTTCAAACGCTTTGGCGTATGCCGCTATTTTTGAGCCAACGCGACCCAAGCCGACGATACCAAGTGTCTTTCCTTTCAGGTCATGCCCAATAGTCGTCTGCCAATTGCCCGATCTGAAATTTCCGGCTTCCTCAGGGATATGCCGGGCCATCGCCATCAGCAATGCCCAGGTATGTTCTGGCGCACCGCTTTCTATGTAATCCGTAAATTTAAGCGTGATTCGCAGCTGTTCTGCTGCTTTGCTATCAATGGCTGCATTGCGTTTTCCAGTCGAAACAATCAGCTTTAAATTGGGCAGCTGGCTTAATATGGCTGCGGTGAGTGGCGTTCTTTCCCGCATTGCACAGACGATCTGGAAAGGTTTCAATCGCTCAATGACCGCAGCGGGGTCTGCTATGTGGTCGTGAAAAAAGGTAATATCAGCCTGTTCTTCAACATTGTGCCAGTCCGCATAAGAAGAGGCTACTTTCTGGTAGTCGTCCAGCACTGCAATTTTTAGTTCCATTATTGGTCTATACTTGGGGTAAAAGTAACTAACCCATAACTAATAAAAGTATCAGTCGCTCAAAAGAATAAGCGGTATCAGAATATGGATTTCGCCGGCGGCGAGTGCTCTGGGGCTTTGTTTTTTTATAAAAGGCGTGTCTTTATTTCCACTGTTTTATCTTTTAGTTTTTTCACCGCATCGTTTTTTATCTGCCTTACTCTTTCTGCGGTTAGATTCATGACCTTGCCGATATCGGTGGGCAATAATGGCCAATCACCGTGAAGCCCAAAGCTTAGCTCGATGACCTGCCGTTCGCATGGGGTTAAATTATTAAGCAGGCAGCTAATATTTTGTTGACAGGACTCGTTTATTAATATACTTTCCACGCTTTGGCCTTGAGCGGGAAGTGTATCAATCAGGGCATATTGGTCCTCAATACAAAAAGGCGCATCGTAGCTGCTGGTACGGGCGGAGAAATAATGAGCATCTTCGATTTTCCGTATCGGAACTTCCATCAATTCTGCCAGTTCTTCATTTGTGGGTTTTCGTTCCAAATGGCTTTCCAGCTCGCCAGACAGGCGGTTCATCTTCGTAAGCAGGTTGATCTGGTTCATTGGCAGGCGGACCATCCGCGTATGTTCGGCAATCGCTGATAAGATACTTTGCCTGATCCACCATACCGCAAAGGAAATGAACTTGAAACCCCTGGTTTCATCAAAGCGCCTGGCTGCTTTGACCAAGCCCAAGTTTCCTTCATTAATCAAATCATTAAGAGGTAAGCCCTGGTATTGGTACTTTTTTGCAACCGAAACAACGAATCGTAAATTTGCATGAATTAGTTTATCAAGGGCGACCTGATCACCCAGCCTGATCTTTTGAGCAAGTTCCACTTCTTCTTGCGGGCTAGCCATATCCATTTTGGCGATGTCATTAAAGTATAGCTCAACGGCGGCTGTCTCGCGGTTGGTTATGGTATTGGTTATTTGTAGATTTCTCATGGGTTAATGTTCGTGCGGGTAAAAATCGATTACCGGTTCAATATTAGCTGCCATTTCAAATTCAACCCCTTTTTGACGTGAGAGGTTCATTAACATATCTTCGGTCATCCTGCGAAGGTCAAATGCCGGTTTCCAGCCCCAGTCGTTATGTGCCTGCTGATCATCAATGCTGGCAGGCCAGCTTTGTGCGATAGCCTGCCGGAAGTCCGGCACAGTCGACATTTTAAAACTGGGAATGTGCTTCCTTATAGCCGCCGCAATATCACAGGGGGCGAAGCTCATCCCTGCAATGTTGTAAGAAGTACGTATTGCTATTTTTTCTTTCGGCGCATTCATCAATTCCAGCGTCGCACGAATGGCATCCGGCATATACATCATTGGAAGACAGCAATCGTCTTCCAGAAAACCCGTGTATTGCTCTTTTTCTAAAGCCTGGTGGTAAATATCAACCGCATAATCCGTGGCACCGCCTCCCGGAGGCGCGGTATAAGAGATAAGGCCTGGGAAACGCAGGCTGCGCACATCCACACCAAAGTTCTCAAAATAATAATTGCAAAAGTGTTCACCAGCTTTTTTACTGATACCATAAACGGTGATCGGTTCGGAACGGGCATGCTGCCTGCAATTATATTTGGCCGAGCCCGGCCCGAAAACTGCAATACTGCTTGGCCAAAATACCTTATCCAGCTTTTGGTCACGGGCAATTTGTAAAACAGACATCAGGCTTTGTACATTTAGCCTCCAAGCAGCATTAATATCCTTTTCTCCATTAGCCGATAGCATGGCAGCCAGTAAATAAATTTGTGTAACATCACATTCCCTTACTACACGCTCAATTTGCTGATGGTCCAGCGCATCCAGGCAGATGTAATTTTTTACGCCGGCTGGGTGGGTTTGAATGTCGGCGGCAATTACATTTTCTATACCGTATTGCAGGCCAAGTGCAGCAGTAAGTTCAGTGCCGATCTGCCCGCAGGCCCCGATTACCAAAATTTTATCTTTTTTCATACTTGATTTATCTTATCATAATGCTGTTTGGAGATATCCTTCCCTGAAAAGCTATGTTGGTACGTTAGCAAGCCATAAGGAACTTTGGGATCTATCCAGGTTGATTTTGGTGGAAGAATCTGGCAGGCCGTACCAACGGCCATTAATTGATCCACCGTCATTGGGTAAAGCGTAAAAGCAACGGCAGATGGTATTGCTCTAAGCAAGCTTTCTATTTCTTTCATTGCGGTTTCCCCGCCTATACATTTTAACCGGCTGTCTGTTCTCGGATTGGTTACGCCGAAAACAGGTTCAAGGATTAGCTCTTGCAAAAACACCACGTCCAGTGTGCCGGCATTCTTCAGGACCAGTTCATACCAATTTCCTTCAAGCCACATACCTATGAGCTGGCTGTGACCAGGCCTGACGGGCTGATTGTCTTTGCTCGGAATGATTTCACACACTTCTTGCAGCTTAGCTATAACTGCAGTTGTATCCAGATCAAATTCCGGTACAAAAAGCCTGTGGTAGTCGATGATGCGAAGCTGGTCAGAGGCGATATAAAGCGACGATATCAAGGCATCTGCACCATTTTCATTTGCCAGTCGCTCCGTTGCCGCCAGCCGGTGGTGGCCATCAGCAAGATATACCTGCTGAATTTTGGCAAAAGCGGCGATAAGTTCTTTTATCGTATCAATATCCTGTATTTTCCAGATCCGGTGCAGGCCTTTTTTGTTGCCAACCGTCGATTTTTTTTGCCCGGCGCAGGTTTCTGCAATAATTCGGTTTATGGCTATTTCAGGCCGGTAGGCCAGCAAAACCGGGCTGCCTTCAAAGCCGGTATATTTACGGTAATTACAAATCCTGCGCTCACTGTCGGCCAAGGTCTGTTCGTGGATTTTTATTTTACCCTCGGTATAGTCCTTTACAGAGGTCAGCGCCCAGATGCCGGTTTGCCGGTAATCGCGGTGAACAATCTCATAAATATAAATCCCCGGTTCATCTTCCAGCTTGATTCTTTCCAGTTTTTTGAGGGTGTCAATATTTTCCCTGATTTCCTGGTAGGCAAGTATTTGCCCTTCTTCGGTTTCAGGCCGTCTGCGGGCCGGTGCTTCCAACTGCTCCTTTAGGGGCTTCAAGGGTAGTATCTTTTCGCCAATGCCAAAAAAGCAAATCTGCTCGCTGGACGGAAATACCAGCTGATCAGCTAAAAAGGGGTCGGGCCGCAATGCGCGGAATGGTTTGATAGTTGCCATATTTAATAAGCCGGTATTAAATCAACATGGAGAATGCGGGCATAAGCTTTCATGCAATCCACCAAAGCTTTAACACTGTCGTAAGGAAGCGCGTTATATAACGAGGCACGGAAACCGCCAACTGTGCGATAGCCTCTGATGCCAACCATTCCCTGCTTTGCAGCAAACTCAATGAACCCGGCTTCGGCTGCGGGGGCGTGCATCCTGAAGGTAACGTTCATCAGAGAACGATCCTGCCTTTCGGCCAAACCATAAAACAATGGGTTGCTGTCAATTTCATCGTATAGTAACTGCGCTTTAGCCAGATTCTCTGTCTGAATGACCTTAACGCCACCTTTACTTTTCAGCCATTGGAGATTCAGCATGGCGGTGTAAATGGCAAACACCGGCGGCGTGTTGTACATTGAACCGTTCTCCCGGTATACGCGATAGTCCAGGATTGCATTTACTTTATTTTTAACACTGTCAAGGAAACTATTTTTGGCGATAACCAGTGTCATCCCGGCAGGGCCCATATTTTTCTGCGCACCCGCATAAACCAGGTCAAAAGCTGTAATGTCGATAACCCGGCTAAAAATATCAGATGACATATCGCAAATCAACGGTACCGGTGATTTTGGAAAATGAAATAATTCTGTGCCCTCTATGGTATTGTTGGATGTGATATGGAAGTAAGCAGCATCTTGTGGAATGGCATAATCCTTGGGAATATAACTATATGCTTTTTCTTTTGAGGAGGCAACAACCACAACGTCGCCACTGATACCGGCTTCTTTAATCGCTTTTTGACCGAAATAGCCTGCGTCAAGATAAGCTGCTTTTTTCATCTTGCCTAGGAAATTCATCGGCACCATTGCAAATTGCAGGCTTGCGCCGCCCTGCAGGAATAAAACGCTGTAAGTGTCAGGGACAGCCAATAATTCTCTGACCAGTTTTTCGGTTTCCTTCACAACGAACTCAAACTCAGTCGAGCGGTGCGAAATTTCCAATAGCGACAAGCCTGTGGTACCCCAGCCTTTTACCGCGTCCGCGGCGCGGGTTAAAACGGTGTCGGGCAGGATGCAGGGGCCTGCTCCAAAATTGTGTTTTTTAATTGGCATATCAATTGGTGGTTAGCGCGGTAAAGTTTGGTAGTTTTGGTGTTTAAAACTATACCTACTACTATATTTGGGATAGAAATTCATTTATTCTATAAATAGTGGTGTCAATAACCTGTTTGGTATGTTTTAATCAATAAAAATCGTTGTTTTGGCACTGATCCAGTACACTAAGTCATTTCTTGATTTGTAGTTAATGGCTTAATTTAAAATCTAATTGTTTGTATTTAGACAAAAAAATGTCATTATATTGCCCTTTTAGTTGTGTGGTTTTTGATGTATGTTTTACACTATGGTTATATATGAAACTATATAATTGGCAGGCACGTTTATTATTGAAAAACAGGCTGACTTTCTCAATTCAAAGGGGGAACTTTTGATGTTATTATGCAATATTGGCGTTGCTGAGAAAATTGTTAACCGGGAGGTGAATAGGGCGGGGCTAATTGATAATCCCAGACCGGCCTTTGTCATAGAGCAGGAAGGTGCAAGAACTGTCGCTGAATACGAACGAATACTTGCACTAAATGTAAATGCCTTACAACGGTAATCTCCTTTATTTTATCGGCTTAACTGATATGGTTGAAACAGTAGGAGGTTTTGCAAAAAAATATAAATATGAAAGAATTGGATAAAACCGACAAAGGTATTTTAAAGCTGCTGGAGCAGGACGGCACTCTAACACACAAAGAGATTGCTTATAGGCTGTACAAGACTGTAAATCCTATACATGCCCGTATTCGTAATCTTGAAAATAGCGGTTATATCAAAGGATATCGTGCAACTGTTGATCACAAAAAGGTAGGAAAAGGCTTGATTTGTTACACTCAGGTACTGTTAAAGCAACATTCTAAGGAGAGTCTTAATGCTTATAAAACGGAAGTTGTCAAAGTTCCTGAAGTGATGGAATGCTATCATCTCACCGGCCCTTTTGACTTCCTGCTGCGTATTGCCTGCAAAGACATCGACGAATATAATGTTATCCTAAACGACAAGCTTTCCGTTTTACCTGATGTTGGGAACATGCAGAGTTTGTTTGTGATGTCAGAAGTAAAGCACGAAACGGGATATATGTTTGATGAAAAATGAGTTTGCTGTTATTTGAATAAAGATGGCTTTAAAATTAATTTTGAAAATACCTCAAAGCGATCACTATAAAGACTACGATAAGGATATCTCGATCCGCAGTATTTTGGCTTTTCACTGACGTTAACGTAGGATGTTTAAAATGCAGCTCCAATTCGCCAGGCCGGCTTAATAAGTGAAATTAGCTTTTGGTGAATTTAAATTAAATTGCCGTACTGTGCTTATCGACTGCCTAAAGTTTCCTCTACTGCCTCCGGTGAGGTGCTTCTCTGAAATCTGAATTCTATGGTATCTGCATTATTTGAGATATTGAACATTTGCCCTTTCTCGCGGGTATTGTTACCGTTCTCATTTACACCGCTTCTGATAATCTTATCAGAAAGATAATGGGTATTCTTTTTGTTAGCTTCATTTTTTTGACAAAGGTCGCAGAGTGACATAGTGTTCTGTTTAAAAAAAACGGTGATAATAAAGGTTATTTCAATTGCAATTAAGAGTTAGTTATTGATATTACATAATATTCGATAGTTCCATATCCTTAACGGCTGATCAGGATATACAGGTTGTGGCCCGGCTAAACCCCACCATAACCCAGGGCCTCAGAAAGGAAGGAGACAGGTTTGATTACAATAAGGATGCTGATATGTTCGTTTGCCCGGCAGGACATCTGGCCATACGAAAATCAAGACAGGGGAAAAAGAACGTTGGAACAAATCAGACAGACACCTATTACTTTGACGTTGAAAAATGTAAGGTCTGCCACTAAGAGACAACTGCTATAAACCCGGTGCAAAGACCAAGAGCTATTCGGTAAGCATAAAATCAGAACTTCACCAACAGCAGATGGCTTTTCAGGAAACGGCCGCTTATAAAGACAAGGCCCGGCACCGGTACAAGATCGAGGCAAAAAACAGTGAGTTGAAAAACGTCCACGGTTATGACCGGGCAATAGCTTATGGGATCGAAAATATGCAGATGCAGGGGGCATTGGCGATCTTCACGGTTAACCTGAAAAGGACCATCAAACTAACCATCTGATCGAAAAAAAACTTAAAAGAACGGCTAAAACACCTGCTCTCTCCCGTTTTTAACCACCAGTTCATCCAATAATATAACTCCCGATCAGTCTACAAAAAAAGCGATCAGGTAAAACTATGCTTTACCTGATCGCTTTAAAATGTTAACTCCCGTTAAAGAGGCACTTTTTCAGTGCCCCCGGAAATCCCGGCGATTTTTCAACGTTACGGCTGCACTTACTTTATCGTGTGATTCATTGAAAAGATAGCCACTATATTTGAGCCCGATGAGGATGGAAGCTACCGTGCGCTGCATACGACCGGTGAAGCAGAAGCCCACCCGATTCGGGCCTGTTAGCTGTTATCGGGAAAAACCCCGGCAACTGCAGTAAAGTTTACGTAGCAGCAATTGGCGCGAAGCGCTTAATAATCCTTCCATTCCAGTTTGCTGATCTCGAAACCCAGTGGCATGGCTTTCTGCCGGCATCGCTGCTTGAATTCCTCGGACATTCTGCTTTTCTCTGGAAAGCTGTAATCTTACCAGCTATAAGCTGGAAGTATTTTCGCAAATTTTTAGTTATAATTCTCTGCAACATGCTGAGTCTGATTCCGAAATGGCAAGGACCACTTCCTTAAGCTTTGAAAGTAGCTACGCAGTCTTTTTTACCGGGCAATGGTAATCGGAATAGCTCATATTGTCGTAGCGGCGGCCGTGTTACCCATTTGAATCAAAAAAGCACCCCCAGCTCCGGGAGGTGCGATTATTATTAACTGATCTTCATATAACGTCATGAAAAAAACGTAAGAACGATGGAGCAATATTCTGATTATCTTAATTAGAGATAGATGATGGTCTTCTCAGTTCAATCGTACAAATCAGCAGTGCGGCGCGCAACTAACGCGGCATCACGGAGATCCAACAGACTAGCATTCCCTGAGATTATGGTTTGGCTTGATTTTCGGGTAGTAATACCATTTGTATATAATTCTCTCCACTCAGGTATGTATTCGCGGCCGCTTTTATGCGTTCCGGTGTTACCGATTGCAGATCCGACTGATAGGTATCCAAAGCATGCAGGTCGTCATTATTTGATTGCTGACCATTGAGATAACTGAGCCACCAACGATTAGTCTGGCTTTCCGACTCCCTGGTTCGGAGGCTTTCCGCCCGCCATTTGTCTACGTTGATCTGCGCCGGACCTTGTGTCTTCAGCTTACTGATCTCATCAAGAGCGGAAGCAATGAGCTTTTCTGCGTTCTGGGGACCGCAGCCGAATTCTACCCCGAACAGGTAACGGTTCTTGGGATATTTAAAAGTCTGTGCAAAAGTACCCGGAGAATACACCCCGCTTTCATCTTCCCTTAACCTTTCCAGTAAACGAATCTCCAGGCATTCCCTTAGCGCATCTATCGTTACTTTTTCAACCGTATTATACTTGAAATTACCCGACCAGTATAACTGTACGCTGGCTTTGGGCTCCGTGCCTTTATAAACTGTTTTTTCGACCTTTCCCGGCGGCACATCGATGCCCAGGTCTTTAGCCTGAGTATAATGCCCGCTGGCCGGCAGGCTGCCGATATATTTCTCGAGCTGGGGTTTAAGCAGTTCTGCATCAAAACTGCCTACAAAAGTAAAAACAAGGCCGGATGCATCGCCAAAGCGCTCCTTATAGATCTCAAAAGAGCGGTCTAAGCTGATCTGGTCAAGTTTAGCCAAAGTCGGACCTGTACGACGTATGCTGTGCATTCCCAATACAGCACTGACCGTATCCTTGAAAACGCTGGACGGATCGTTGGCCCGGTTTTGCAGGCTGGCTTTCGAGCGGTCAATGATGCCCTGAAACAGTTCCGTATCTTTTCTGGGTTCTGTATAATATGTATACAAAAGCTGTAAAGCTGTTTCGAGGTCCTTTGGAGTTGCCGCTCCGCTGACACCCTGCGCCCGTTCGCTGATATAGGGCCTTACTACTAACTGTTTTCCCGAGAGAAATTTATCCAGTTGAGTAGGATTAAAATTCCCCGCGCCAAAAGAAGGAATGATCCCGGCCGTATTGGCTGCACTCTGGTAATCTGAATCCGGGTAAAGGGAAGTACCGCCGGGGGCAAAGGCAGTAAACAGCACCTCGTTGTCTTTATAGGCGGTAGGTTTGAGCAGTACTTTGACACCGTTACTCAGGGTGAGCAGCGTTGTACCCAACTTTTCGTCCTTAGCCGCGCCGGTTATTTTTCCGTTTGCCGGGCTTACAGTCATCAAAGGCAGAATGCTCACTTCGTCGTTGTAAGGTTCCAGTTTTTCATCTGCCACAGCTTTTATCCAGCTGTTCACCGTTTTCTCATCCGGCAGGGTATTTTTATCCTTCTCAGGAGCCATCAGCAGAATATCCCGGTTAGACGGGGGAATGTATTCAGCTGACAACGCGCTGACCTCGCTGAGCGTGATTCCGGGCAGATCCTTTCTGACCATGTCATATTCATATTGGATACCTGGCGCTGCAGTCCCTTTTAAAAAATAAGCGAGATATTCCTGGACATAATTTTCTGAATTGGTCTTGTTTTTTTCGTTAAGCGCAGACTCCATATTGTTCAGGTAACTTTGTTTCGCCCTGCCGAGTTCGGTGGAGGTAAAACCAAATCGTTTGATCCGTTCAGTTTCCCGCCACACCGCTTTAAACCCTTTTTCCAGTTCACCGGGCCTTGCCACAACACTAACATCAAAATTATCCAGGCCACCGATAAAACTGCTGATCCCCGCATTGCCGCGTACAAATGGAGGGTTAGCCTGGCGGGATAGTTCCGCGTAACGTTCACTCAGCATCTGGTTATAGAGTTCGCGGACAACAGACTTACGATATTCAGAAGCGGTGCGTAAAGGGAGCATAGGGCGCTTGATCAGCACTTCTGCTACGGTGGCCGTCATTTCCTTATCCGTTACGGTGATGAATTGATTCTTCCCGGTTAGCGGTACACTGTACTTCGTGCGTTTTTTTTCATGCAGGGGGTTTTTGAGGCTATTAAATTGTCTTTTAATCGTTTGCTCCATTTGATTCACATCCACGTCACCCACTACGATCAGCGCCTGCAGGTCAGGACGGTACCAGTCCTGATAGAATCTCCTGATGGTTTCAGGTTTAAAATTATTCAGCACTTCATCAGTACCTATGGGAATCCGTACCGCGTACCGGGAATTATTCAGGATCAGCGGCCAGTATTGTCTGCGCATACGTTCCTGCGCGCCCTTGCCCAGGCGTTTTTCCTCCAGTACCACGCCGCGTTCTTTATTAACCTCAACGGGATCCAGCGCGGCTTCCTGCGCCCAGTCCCGCATGATGGCGATACCTTTTTGCAGGAGTTCCGGGTTATCGGTTGGCAGCGGCAGCTGGTAGACGGTTTCATCAAAACTCGTATAGGCGTTCAGGTCTGCTCCGAACCGTACACCGCTTTTTTGGAGGTAGTTTACCAGTTCGTTTTTTGGAAAATGCTTGGTGCCATTAAAGCTCATATGTTCCATGAAGTGCGCCAATCCGCGCTGGTCTTCAGATTCCAATACTGAACCCACTTTGTTGGCGAGGTAAAAAACGACCCGCTTTTTGGGTTCTTCGTTGTGCCGGATGTAATAAGTAAAGCCGTTGGCAAGTTTGCCAGTACGGACAGCAGGATCAAGCGGGAGGTTTTTTTCCTGCGCTATTGCCGCTACGGATAGGAATAAAATTCCTGAAAAAAAGAACAGTTTTGGAATTTGCATATTGTAATAATTCATTTAAAAAAGCCGGGTAAACGGCGTTTTAATTCATTTAGTGTTCGAAGCCGGTTTATTAACCATATACTCCGGATTGTTTTGTCTGGAGCGTTGCCTAACGCGGCACGCGATATCGAATTTTCTGTAAAAAACTATCGCCTTTTCCTGGCAATTAAGGTCCATGAAACTGAAAGGGCGATCAGAGAAGGCAGAATGCCCATCCACGCCCAGCGTATCCAGGTTAACTGAGTGCTGTTCATCAGAATGCGGTTATCCTGAGGCTCAGGACGGGTGGTATCAATGGGGAACTCGCCATTACTGAACCACTTGAATAATTCCGTAACGAAAGCGAAATTGATTGACCGGGGAGTTCTTCTTCTTGATTCGGCATTATTCATAAAATCGGCGTCGGCGATAGCAAAAATCCGTTGCTCGCCTCGGGGGACTGCCCGTCGAAGGGCCAGGGCTACCGGGTAGGATTTTTTGTCTTCATTCTTTCGGACATCTGTCAATTCTTTTGTTTTATCGACCAGGAGACCGGGAATCAGCCAGGTATTGGCCGCCTGTGTTACCAGAATCGGTAATTCGCGGAAAGGCGAATTAGGAAGAATCTTTAGAGGAGCTACCGTCGGCGTGGTTACAAAAGCGCTGTCTTTATTTAAATACTCAGCGTTGCCTGCGATTTGCAGCCAGTTCTTTGTTGCCAGGCCGCTTAATACAAAGGATGGTTCAAAGTTCCGGCTCTTTTGCAGTAGTATACCGTCTCCCATTTCAACGCCAGCTAAACTCAGCACAGGATTTAAGATAGCCTGACTGCCCGGTTCACCCGCTATCAGCAGGTTTCCGCCCTCATTGATATAGTCTGTAAGATTTGTTAGTTCCCCGGCGGTATACGCGGTAAGCGGGTCTGCGATCACCAGTACATCCACCTGCTTACGCAGCCTGGGGCCGGCAAGGCTGACAGAGCGGACATCGAAACCCTGATTCAGCAAAGAGTAGCGAAAGGCTATTTCATTGGTGGACACTTCGTAATCGTTGTCCCCGGTCCTGGTGATGTCCCGTTCGCGGTGCCCCGTGGCAAAACCTACTCTCGGGGATGCTGTTATCAGTTTTTTCAATGCGGCGGATGTCTCTTTCTCTGACGGATATTTCATAATATCATCAAACATGCGGAGAAACACTTTCTTACCTTTATACGAAAGTGTCCGGACTAACCTGTTTCGTTCGGGCTTGAGATCAATAATCTTTCTGATCTGTTCCGGCCGCAGAAAACTATCGAAATCCATCCCGTTAATTTTTGCCATTTTCCTGGCCAATTGTTCATCAGTTAATCCTGGATTCTCCTTATACAGGCGCTCGTTTTCAGAATGATCCCAGTAATAAACATAATCCATCCGCATATAAGGCATAAACCGGAGATATTTATCAAAGGACTTCTTGTCATTGTTCTGAAATATGGGCATTCCCATAAAATAATTTTCATCCAAAAGGTTCACATAAGTGGTCATGACGACAGGTTCATTAATCTTTGCAATCACTTCCCTGCTTGGTTTTGTTAATGTACGGGTTTGATCCGCCGTCATATCTATATAAAAAATATACTGAGGTAGCGAGCCGATGTAGCCGATCAGCAGCATTAAGGCAATTAAACCAGTATAGCCTCCGGCTTTGAGCGACAGGGAAATGGTTCTGCGCTCAAATTGCAGCTTCAGAAAGGTGAGGCCGAGAAACATAGCAATTACGATCAGGAAGTAAAGTATATCGTTGCTTCCTAAAAGCCCGTTGATGGATTCTTCCGCTCGCCCTGAAATAGAAAGGAAGTAAGTAATATCCCGGACAAATTCAATATCCTGCCACAGGCCGCCAATAAAATTTAAGACAGCCAGAACAACCAGTGTACTGATGGCCGCCACCACCTGGTAACTTGTTAAGCTGGACATAAAGAGACCTACTGCTGAATAGGCGCATATAAGGAGATACAGTCCGATGATGCCGGAAAGAATAAAAGTAAAATCAACGTCCTTGATCGTAAAAATAGATAACACCCCCAGCCCCAGCAATATGCACATCAGAAGAAAACAGTAGGTGATCATTGCCAGGTACTTTCCGGCAACAATGTCGAAAACCCTGATGGGCGAAGAATATAATAGTTTAATGGATCCGCTATGCGTCTCCCTGCTGATCAGGCCCATAGTCAGCAGCGGGATATACAGGTATAGGTATTCCTGCATTTTTGGAAACAAACTTTTGAAACCTGCAAAAACATTATCGGTCAGGCCGCTAAGGTTCATTCCCATTTGCTGTGCTTGTTCCAGGCGTTCCAGGGTGGACATATATCCCCAGCCGGACTGAATGATAAATACCAGTAATACGATCCATGCTACAGGCGAATAGAATAAAAGGCTCAGTTCGATCCGGGCAATCCTTAAAATGTTTTTCATGCTTAATTCTTAGATGTTTTGGTTGATAATTGCGCGAAGATTTGATCGAGAGAGCTTTTCTCCAGCGTGATTTCGCGCATGCGCCAATCCTGGTCAATGCTCCGCCGGATAAGATGTTCACAGATTTCCGGCCCCCCTGTAAAATGAATCCGGAATCTTGTATCGCTCAAAACCTCTACACTTTTTACCGCATCAATTTGTTCCAGCAGTTCGAAGGGTGGGGGATTCTGAAGCGTGATAACCAGGCTATCCGGTTCTATGTAGTTGTTGAAGGCTTCCATGCTGTCAGAAAAAACCATTCTCCCGTTCTCGATCATCTTGACATTGCTGCAGGTAGCCTGTATTTCGGAAAGGATATGGGATGAGAATATAACCGCTTTTTCTTCACCTACTGCTTTAATCAGTTTACGTACTTCTGTGATCTGGTTGGGGTCAAGCCCGTTTGTGGGTTCATCCAGCACGACGAGCCGCGGTTCATGAATGATGGCCTGGGCAATCCCCACCCGTTGCTTGTAGCCTCCGGACAAATTGGCGATCAGCCGGTTTTTAAAATGCGAAACACCGCACTTTGCCATCGCCTTGTCAACAGCGTAAGGCACATCTTTTTTGGAAATCAACCGGAGGTAGGCGCATTGAGTGAGGTATTCCTTCACCGTAAGCTCCATATAAAGGGGAGCGTTTTGCGGCAGAAATCCAATTAGTTTTTTGGCCGCTATAGGGTTATCCTGCATGGTAAAACCACCGACCTCGACTAAGCCTTCCGTCTGGTTGAGTACACCGCACATGATGTTCATCGTCGTAGATTTACCTGCGCCGTTAGAGCCTAATAAGCCCAGCACACCATGCTCACTGATTTCAAAACTAATGTCACGAATGGCCCATGAGGTCCCGTACCGGTGCGACAGCCCGATCAGTCTTACTATATTGTTGTCCATTAATTTAAGTTTGAGGCCGATGTCCCGCGCCAAAATGGCGCGGGACATCAAACCATGTTCATCTATCTGTACCCTTGATTTTGTGTCAGGTTCGGATTAGCATCAATAGCCGTTTGAGGTATGGGAAATAATTGAGCGAACGATTGCCAGGTAGGTTTGGCTGCGCCAAGTATCGCATTAATCCGTCCGGTTCTTTTTAAGCTCAGCCAGCGGTCGCCGCGTTCACAGAATAATTCTATTCTTCTTTCATGCTCGATAGCTAAATTTAAGTTTATACCGGTTGTAAGCGCGGGAAGCCCGGCCCGGTTACGGATGACATTGATATCAGCTAAGGCTGCTGCAGCATTGCCAAGTGTAGCATTCGCTTCTGCGCGCAGCAGATACATTTCAGCCAGTCGGATCACTGTCGGAGCCTCGTTTCTTCCGGATGCGACAGCGTCGTCATTATCAGAGTTCTCATACTTAAATGATTCCGAGGCGTTCACTCCATCCAGGGTTACGTCACGTACCCAGGCGGATCGGCGCAGGTCACCTGGTTCAAATGAATTTAACAATGCATCAGTCAGGGTATAGGGTAAGGCGAATGTATAAATGCCGCTGACAAACTCCTGTCCCTCATTGGTGTAACCGGAGGTTTCGTTAAGCGCAGAACCCAGTTGGAAGATCGCCTCCCTTGAACCTGCAAGAAAAACGTTGTTAAGCTGGTTTCCGGGCAATAATCCGTACAGATCAGTATGGTTAATTACTTCCGTAGCATTGCTGACGGCGCCTTGTGCGTTGCCTGTAGCCAGATAGGCCCGGGCAAGCAAAGCGGTCGCGGCGCTCCGGTTGACCTGGGAACGGCCGCTGACGCCGGAATTGGAGGTATACGCTTCGCTCAAACCCGCTTTTGCCTCGGTTAAATCCTGTATGATCTGCGTATAAACGGCAGCCGCTGAACTCCTGGGTAGCAGGGCTGTCACGTTTACGTTGGTGCTTACCACCAGCGGAACATCACCGAAATGACCGACGAGCTGCATGTAACAATAGGCGCGCATAGCCAGCGCTTCGGAACTCATTTGCCTCGCGGCAGTTTCGCCGACAGCAGTATTGTTTTTCAATCGTTCGATAATGCTGTTGAAACTGTAGATCGATGTATAAGAATCTGTCCATATATCTGACGTGTAGCTGCTGCTTTGGGGCTCGTAGGTATTGTTTTCCAATGCGGCGTACCGGGCCGAACCGGAAAGAGAGTGTAATTCATCGGCGGCCAGGGCATCGGCGAGCGTTAAGTTCAAACTATAACTTTGCGATCCTGATAATTGACTATATGCCCCCGACAAGGCTCCTCTGGCCGATTCTACCGAGTTGAAAATTATTTCAGAGGGAAGTTCATTCTTGGGAGGTTTGATGTCCAGTAATTTTTGACAGCCCGTGCTAATGAAAATAAAAAAGGCTAAACCGGCTGACTTAATAAGTTTTGATATATTAATCATGGCAGTTAAATTAAAAGGTAAATTGAATAACACCGACGATAGTCCTCAACGGGGGGACGTTTAAACCCTGAGACTCCGGATCAAACCCCAGGTAATTGGTAACAGTGAACAGATTTTGTCCCTGTACCTGCAGTCTGAGCTTCTGCAGCTTCATCCGTTTTAACCAGTCGCCTGTAAAATCATAAGCGACGTTGATATTCTTCAGCCTGACAAAGGAAGCATCTGTAAGTATTGCATCGGATGAAACATAGTTGGAATAAGCGTTATAGGCATTGTTATAGGTACTGGTGATTTGCGGCTGGCCCGGCAAGCCCGCATTGATGTATTGAAGAATAGGTTTGGCGGCTCCGTTATACATCATCCCGGGCGGATAAAATGACTGGGATAAAACCGATCTGCCCTTTTGTTTAACAAACTGGAACAGGAAATCCAGGGTGATATTTTTGTAAATCAATGTGTTTGAAAGGCCCCCATAATAGCGAGGCTGTGTATACCCCGCGAAATACCGGTCTCCGCGTCCGGTTTCGGCAAAGCCAAAGTTGATGCTGCCGTTCCCGTTCAGGTCTGCAAAAGTTGGCAATCCCGTTTGCGGACTAAAGCCGGTATACTGAAACAGGTAAACGCTGCTGAGCGGTCTTCCGACAACATAGCGAGAGTAATAGGACGTGTTTTGGATATTGGGAAAGGATAATAACTTATTCCGGTTGAACGAGATATTAAATTCACTGTTCCACCGGAGCGACGTGCTTTTAATATTCTGAGAAGACAAAGTAAACTCCCAGCCTTTATTTTCCACATTGGCCGGCATATTGGCCTGGTAACTGGAAAAACCTGCCTGTATGCTGAGCGGATAGGACACAAGCTGATTACCGGTACGGTTTCTATAGAAAGCTGCAGTAAAGGAAAGTTTATCTTTCAGAAACGACAGGTCTATCGCCGCTTCCAGTTTCCTTGTTTGCTCCCAGCGGTATGTAGGATTGGCAATACGGGAGGGCACAAGACCGGTCGCACCATTATATACATATGGTACGGAGACGTAGGAGTCGAGAAACTGATAATCGCCGATCTGGTCACTGCCGACAACACCATAGCTTGCCCTTAATTTCCCAAAGCTGATCAAAGGGAATGCTTTCGCAAATTTTTCTTCCGTAAATACCCAGGCCGCGCCTGCTGATCCGAAATTTCCGAAGCGGGAATCCGGTCCGAAGCGGGATGACCCGTCCCTTCTGAAATTAAGGTTTAGAATATATTTTTGGTCCCAGTTATAGTTTACACGCCCGAAAACAGAGACGTATTTATATTGACTGGAACCGCTGCTGGTGCTCACATTTTGTGCGGAAGCGAGGTTTTCCAGTAAATCATCAGAAGGAAAATCAGTTGCAAGCGTGTAATAAGGTGTTCTGGAACTTTGGTATTGCCAGGTTCCCCCAAGTAAAGTGCTTAGTTCCCCCTTTGATATCTTTGTTGAGTAGGTAAGCTGTGGTTCAATAATGTAATTATTGCTGACGTTGTAGGCAAACATGCTCCCTGAGACATTATAACTGATGCCCGGATCCATTGATGATTTTGGCGATAATCGTTTTTGATCCATATCTGACCGGCTGAAGCCGAGAGAGGTTTTGAAGGTCAGACCTTTGACTATATGGTAAGCAAGTGTAATATTACTGATCAGGTTACTGCCTTTGTTGGATTGCACCTGATTCAGCTGTCCCAGCGGGTTGCGCGGAACACCGTAGGCGACACCGCTCCAGTAAAGACTGCCGTCGGGATTATACAGCGGGAAATTTGGCGGTAGGTAATAAGCTGCAGAAGTTTGATCCAGAACCGAGATATTATTTTCATCTGCGCTATAAATAGCAGATAAGTTAACTTCAAATTTTTGGTCAAAGGATTTATGACCGAGGTTGAAATTAAGGGAGCTGCGTTTATAGCCCTGATCCCGGGTAAAGACGTTGCCCTCCAGGTGATGTGTTCCGCTTATACGGAAATTGGTCAGCGCATCCCCGCCGCTTAGTGCAACGTTCGCATCTGTCGTATGTGCCGTGTTGCCGATCAGGAGTTTCTGAAAGTCAGTATAAGCATTTTGATCCCAGCGTGTTAGATCAAATGCGGCATCTGTAGCCGGGTCAATCCCCGTATTTGCATAAGCTTTTCGCCTTATCGCAAGATATTCCGGGGTGGAAAGGGTTTTAACAAAGTGGTTGACATTCGACACCCCGTGTTTAACCAGTCCTTCGACGCGTGTATCGCCTTGTCTGCCTTTTTTTGTCGTAATCAGTACGACCCCGTTTGAGCCCCTCGATCCGTATATGGCCGTGGCATCAGCATCTTTCAACACCGTGATATTCTCGATGTCCGCGGGATTGATGCTGTTAAGCGGACTTGTCGCGCCGTTGGCGGCATCCATCGAAGATATCGCATCGGCGAGATAAGGGACACCATCCACGATAAAAAGCGGATTATTGCTGCTTGCCAGCGAGTTTGTTCCCCTGATCGTAAATGTCATCGGGCTGCCGGGTAAACCATTGCCCTGCGAAACATAAACGCCGGCCATTCTGCCCTGAATGGCTGAGGCGGGATTGGTTGCAGGCGTATTCATCAGATTCTGCACTGAAATCTCCGACTGAGATCCGGTACTTGTTCTCCTGGTAGCAGTGCCGTATCCAATGACCTGAACTTCGTCCAGCCTGGCCGGGTCCGGTTCCAGCAAAAAGACCATTTCCTGGTTCCTGATAGCCTTTCGTTCCGCGGTTTTATAACCGATAAAGGTGAAAATCAGGATGGATTCGTCATTGGGAATTCCGATATTGAAAACTCCGTGGCTATCAGTCTGGGCACCATTTGCTGCATTGTTAAGATGAATGGTAACACCCGGCATCGGTATGCCGTTTTCATCTTTAACTACACCTGACTGTACAAATCCCGTTAACGAAGGCTGCCGGGAACCGGTGGCAGGCGGCCCTGTCGGAGCCGGCAAGGTCCTGCTGCTCTTCAGTACAATAAACTGGTCATCGATGATGTCGTAGTTTATACCATACTTGTCGCGTATCCAGTTAAGGACCGTTGAAAGGCGCTGACCGGTAAATGACTGATTAAGTATTATTTTTTTATCAAGCAGCTTGTCATTATAAACGAACTTGGTATGGCTCTGCTTTTCGAGCAGTTTGATGCCGTTTTCGAGCGAAACATTGTTAAAAACAATCGAAATGATTTTTTCCGCGGAAGACTGCGCAGCCGCAGGACAGGAGAGCACCATGAATACAGCAAGTAAAAAGAACGGTGCCGGCCGGCCACGGAAAATTGCCCTTTTAATGTTCAACCCAATGGTTGCTGCTTTACCCGAATGTTGTGTGTGAATTAGCCGTTTGGATAGGGCACAGAAAGGCCATATCAAATCTTTTTTATACATTTGTTAGGTTTGAATTTTGAGATTAAAAAAATTAGGAACCAATTGACGGGGGTGTTGGAAGCACCTCCGTTTTAATTTAGTAAAGACTATCTATTCATCGAAACAGCCTCCCCCTGTTAACTGAATTTTATTATCATGAATTTTATAGGTGGCATTAATTGACCCGCAAAGGAGCCTGAGTGATTGTTCCAGGGATTGATTAGTAAGATCGGCTGTTATTTTACAAGACTTATACTCTCCGGTATACCCTTCAAAATGAACATCAAACTTTTGTTCAAAACGATGCATAATTTCCTCAAATGGCGTTTTCTCAAAGGCCATATCATATTGCGTTCCCGCCGTTATGGACTGAAAGTTTTCTTTTTTCGCCCTGCTGTCTATACTTTCTACCTTCCCCAGCTCGGCCTTAAATGTTTGGTTGGCGGATACAAAAACCACCTTGCTATCCTGTCCTGATACCTTTCTTATGACACCAACTTTTCCCGTCAGAACGGCAATGTCAAAATCCCGGTCGGCGGTTCCTGTTTTCAGGTTAAAACTGGTTCCTAATACGGTAGTTAAGTAACTTCCGGACCTTACAACGAATGGCCAGCGTGCGTCGTGTCTGATTTCAAAAAGCGCCTCGCCGGTAAGTGACACCTCCCTGTTGTTTTTTCCAAAAGTTGCCGGGTAGGTAAACTTACTTTTTCCCTTCAGCCATACAACACTGCTATCGGGTAAAATTATTCTTCGTACACCTTCGGTGTTTACGATCTGTTGATTTACAGCAGGTGCGGCCGCTCTATTAAAATATTGATAGGCCAGGAATGACATGCCAAAGAACAAAATAATAGCCGCTGCTGTTCTTAACCATACCGGAAGCTGTCTTACTGTCTTTTTCTCTTCATTGCCCAACTCTTTACTGATCCTTTTAAACAGCAGCGCTTTCAATCGCTGTTCATCAGTGCCTTCCAATTCCAGAAATTCGGGTAGGGGGGCGTCATACCAGTTCCTTAATTCAATTTTTTCAGACTCTGTTAAGCTGCCTTTTTTCCATTTAAGGCTCAGATATTTGATATTTTCAGGGACATCCATAGCTATTGTATCAATTTACTAATACTATAGCGTGCATTTTTCGCAACAACACGTACGCAACATGAAAAAAAAGTTAATTTTTTGTTACTTTTTTATAAAAACGGAAAATTTAGGCTACAAAAATAGGGAGTTTATGTTTTTTAAAGCCTGCCTGAGCGTTTTAATAGCTTTGCTTATTTGTGTTTCCACCGTCCGGTGCGACAAATTGAGCTCATTGGCAATTTCCCGGGAACTCAAACCTTCATTCCGGCTCATTTTAAATATCAATTGACATTTCTCCGGGAGATTGTCGATCATTTCGTTCACTTGCTGTTGAAGTTCTTTCATTTCAAGTGAATAAAACCCTTCTCCCTGGACTAAAACCTGCAGATGATCTGTTTCATCAATAGAAAGATGATTTTTCCGGTGTAATTGTTTGGCTAAAAAATCGAGTATTTCATAGCGTAGTGCGGCAAAAATATAGGTTTTAAACGAAAACTGCAGTTCTATCCGTTCTCTTCGCCGCCATATTTTTATAAAAAGCTCCTGAACTACTTCTTCGGCGTCCTCCTGACTCTTTAGCCGGTCAAAGGCTTTTGCCAGCATTGGGTTTAAATAGCGGTCGTACAATTCGCCAAATGCGGGGAAATCACCATCTTTTAACATGGCGATCAATTCTTCATCGGATGAGGCGCTTATTTTTTTCATCAGGGGTTTTTCCGAAAACCTTCTAAGATAAAAAACAATATTTAATCCTGCCCTTTAATAACATATTGCGTGAAGGGTATAACTGTTAAGGCAGCGTTTTTGATAGCGCAGAGCGGGAATGTCGTAAAGTACCGACGAAAAAGATGATGTTAAAATGATTTTGATGACTGCTTTCAGTTAATAAATAAGACGCCGCCAACCGTAAGAATGGTATGCGGCAATCTTTATGATGTTATTTTAGACTTATAATGATCGTACTATTCTATTTTATAATGACTAAACAGTCATTTATTGACGATAATAATTGTCTTAACTTATATACTGCTACTCAGCATTTCTTTTAAACCAGACGATATACGCATTCACAGCTTTTTGCAGAAACTCTTTAGTCGTTCCTTCTTTCAAAACACCGTTTTCATCAAACAACTCATTCACTTTCTGAAGGTAGACTTCTGGCTGCTGCATAGCCGGCATATTAAGAAATACGAGACTTTGCCTTAAATGATGGTTGGCGCCGAAAGCAGACAAATTCCCCGGTGAGCTGCTAAAAACGGCAGCAGGTTTTGCATTCCATACACTTTTACCATAGGGCCTTGAGCCTGAGTCTAATGCATTTTTCAGGACGGCCGGGACCGACCTGTTATATTCCGGCGTAATAAAAATAACACCGTCAACTGTTTTCATCACCTCCCTGAACACCGAAATGGCTTTGGGAACCTCATTGTTGTCATCGAAGTCCTGATTGTATACCGGCAAATCGTCCAAAGAAATTGCTTTAAACTCAAACCCTTTGGGTACCATAGCTAATATGGCTTTACCTATTTTTTTTGAAAATGATTCCCTGCGCAGACTTCCTGCGAGGATACCTATTGTTTTGTTCATGATTTCTCTTGTTTTGATTATTAATAAAAGGGTCAGACATTAATGAACTGTGATATATAAGTACATATCCGCAATAGGGGATATGTACTTAACAGATCGCCGACCTATTGTTTGTACTCGCCGATTAACAGCACAGATTTGATTGTCCGCCCTTTTTCCGAATCTTCAACAGCCTCATTAATATCCTGAAAAGCATATTTTTTGATCAGCTTGTCAAAAGGAAACTGACCCAACTGATACATGTGAATTAATTTGGGAATGAACTCCTGCGGAACGCTGTCTCCCTGGTTGATCCACCTGATCTTATAACCCTTAGTCAGGAAGATGTTGGTTTCCAGTTCCAGTGGTTTGCGCGCCACACCAATGCAAACCATTTCACCCACCGGAGCCAGGCTGGATAACACATTATTGATTACTTCGTTTCTGCCGGTCGTATCAATGCCATACTGTACACCGTTAGGCAATATTTCCCGAATGCGTTTCTGCACATCTTCAGTTAAACTATTGATGGTATGGGTTGCACCAAATTCTTTTGAAAAGTTCAATCGTTCTTCGTTGATATCAACGGCGATGATCGTTGTCGCTGAAGATGCCTTGGCTGCCATTAATGCTGCTAACCCGACAGCCCCGGTGCCTGTGATGACGATGGTGCTGCCTATTTTAACTTTCAGTGAATTGATCACGGCGCCCGCACCTGTTTGAATCCCACAGCCTAACGGACCTAATATGTCCAATGGCGCATCCTTTGGTACTGAAATAACGTTATTCTTATGGGCTATAGCATAAGTTGCAAAGGAGGATTGAGAAAAGAAGTTATCATTAATCACTTTTCCATCAGGGTAATGGTGGTTATGGGAGCCGTCCACTCGGGCACCTGAGAAATTTCGCGGGAAAAATTCATAACAATATGCTGGTGTACCAGACCGGCATATTTCACATTCCCCGCAATAGCCATAGGTCAGTACTACGTGGTCACCCACGTTCAGGTGATGAACATCCTCGCCGATACTTTCAATAACACCCGAGCCTTCGTGGCCCAGGATCACGGGAAAGTTGGGAGATCCCATGACGAAATCGCGTGCAACCATATCGGTATGACATATTCCTGTTGCTACGATCCTGACCAATACTTCGTCGGATTTGGGTTGATCTAAAATTACTTTTGCTAATTCAAATTCGCTGCCTTGTTTCTTAACGACAGCTGCTGTGATTTCCATAATGTTTGATTAAGTAGTGAATAATTTGATTAATTTATTTGTATTAAGTCTTCTGAAAATCTAAAGGCTGCCTGATGGCACAACCATGCGCCGGTTCCAGTGTAAAAAGGTTTTATTGATCGCTGGTATCATCAGTATGAGCATAGCCACTCCGAAAAGCAATAACGCAATGCTTAGAAATACGGCACGGTTAGTCAGTAACTGGGTTTGCTGTGCAAGATTTTGACCGAGCACCGCATTTGCCAGGGTCGTTGCCTGATCCGGGGAAAATCCTTTAGCCGCATAGATCGCCTGGTATCCCTTGAGGCGGTCGGCAGTCATCACGTTGTCTGCTGTCAGGTATCCCAAAAATCCTTCTTTGAAGTGCTGGTTGAAGTACAATTGCAAATTGTAAAACCCGGCAACTGAATTAGAAGATGCCGTAAACCGGGCGTATGCGGCCACCACAAGGCCGGTTGTGCCTGTTTCCGCAGGCAAAGAGGAAACCGTAAAAATGATAATAGGAACAAACAAAAAACCCGAAGCTGCCCCTTGCAGCATGACAGGAAATAGCAGATCGGTAAAAGACAGATCGGGTGTTATGATAAAACACATCCAAAGATTATAACCGGCCATGAGCAAAAAACCGGCTACCAGGAAGCCTTTGGTGGAATGCCGTTTAGCTAAGGTGAGCTGTGTAGAGACAATCAGCGAAATCACTATTGCGCCCACATTACACAGTCCGAGGCAAATTACCTGGAGCGTACCCCATTTCAAAATCCCGCCCG
Source organism: Mucilaginibacter sediminis (assembly GCF_051903035.1). Classification (NCBI taxonomy): domain Bacteria; kingdom Pseudomonadati; phylum Bacteroidota; class Sphingobacteriia; order Sphingobacteriales; family Sphingobacteriaceae; genus Mucilaginibacter; species Mucilaginibacter sediminis. Next base: position 2,124,358 of record NZ_CP170602.1, on the reverse strand, counting down.
CATAATTATAAACCAGGTTAATGCTGTCTTTACTTCCATAATAGATGGCCAGCAGGCAAAGCCCGATCAAAAAATTAGGGTATTTAAATGCTTTGATATTAATCGATGGCCTTTTAATAATCGATTGCCTGTAAAAAAAGAGCCCTGCACCGCATACCGTAATTAATGTGCTCCAAAGGACCCGCGGGTCTGCAAACCAATAATATTTCGAACCGTAGATCATGGTATAGGCGAAAGCCGCAACAGTACAGGAAAATAGGATAAACCCGGCCCAGTCGATCTGGTGTAAAGGGTAGGCTTTATGGCCTGATGTTCCCCGCAAAACCAGCAAACAAATAATGAGTGTGAGTATCTGGAACCCCATCAGGTAATAGTAGGTGACTTTCCAGTCTGCCGAAACAACAACTGCTGCGGCAACTAAACCTATTAGAACCGTATTGGCGAGAATGGTGCCATAAAATACGGCCGAACCAATCGCCTGGGCACGTTCGCTTTCTAAACGTGTAAAGATCAGAATGAGCGCACAGGCAGCCGTATTGCCAACTAAAATACCCTGTAAAAACCGAAGGATGAAAAAAACATTGATGTCATGGCAGTTCATACATAAGCAGTTCAGGAACACAGCCACTATGATATTAGTGATCAAATAGTTTCTTGTTTCGAAATATTTCAGGAAGCGGAACTGAACAGGCAGTATCGAGATAATACCGGCATAGGTCAGCAGCAGCGCAAATGAAATATCTTCAGGCTGCGCTCCCAGGTAAGCAATCATGTAGTTTTGTGTCAGTGAAAACATACCAAACTGCATCAGCGAAACCAACAGAATGAGAAACAGTGCTATACGCACACCCCATTGCCAGTCATTTATCCAGTTTCTAAAATAAACGGGCTTCCTCATGATATTTTCTTTTTTACAGCTACAGTCACGTTCATTCCCGGAATAAACTGATCTGTATTTTTATCTTCAAATACAATTTTGACGGGCACCCGCTGTATGATCTTCACAAAGTTTCCGGTAGAGTTATCCGGAGGTAAAAGTGAGAACCTGGAACCGGTCGAGCCGGCGATCGCTTCGATCCTGCCTTTAAATACCTTCCCGTTTATAGCATCGACCCTGATGTCTACGGGCTGACCTATATACATACCCTCTACCTGCGTTTCTTTATAATTTGCGGTGATCCATTTTCGATTTTCATTGATAATACTGACCAGCGGCTGACCTGGCTGGATTTGCTGACCTTCTAATATATTTTTCCGGCCCAATCTCCCGGAATAAGGTGCTCTTATGATGGTATAAGATAGATTGAGCCTGGCCAAATCCAATGCGGCCTGCTTCCGCTTGATATCCGCTTTAAGCAGGGCGAAATGTGTTTTCATTTCTGCAACCCGTGCCTGATTTGTTTTAAGGCTGTTTTGGGCTGCGCTGTAATCACTTGCAGCTACATCATAACGAGCCTGTACCTGTTCCAGATCCGACCCGGTAGCAGCTTCTTCCTTAACCAGGTTTTTATAACGCCTGATATCCTGCTGCTGCTGCACGTACTTTGCCTCCGCGCCTTTGATCTGATCTTTATTGACATCGGTTCCCAATTCGGATGAACGGATTCCGGCTGTCAATACTGTAAGTTGAGCCTGTGCGTCTTCGATGGCGGCTTCCGCAGCTTCCAGTTGCGCTTTGTATTCCCTGTCATCGAGTATGACCAGTATGTCGCCCCGTTTAACCAGTTGATGTTCCTCGAACTTAACTTGTTCGATATACCCGCCTGCGCGTGCGGATACCGGATTGATGTAAGATTCCACCTGAGCATCATTGGTTTCCTCATAATGCCGGCTAAAACCCCAGTATTGGATAAAATAAAATACTCCGGCGAGGACGACTATAATAGCGATGATCGTGATGACGATATTTCCGGGGTGGATTTTTTGATTTTCTTTTTTCATGTCAAAGGCATTAATTACAAGTTGCCACTGGTGTATAAGAGATGATAGTAAATGGTGAGTGCGTCGGTTTGGGCTTTGACGAGGTTGAACCTCGATTCCTGGTAGAGGTTGTCGGCGTCAAGCAAATCCGTTAATAAAGCCAGTTGATTAAAGTACTTGGTAGTTACGATGCGGTAATTGACTTGTGATTGTTCCACAGAGCGCTGATTTACTGAAATACGGTTCAGTGCCTCCATATATTTGATGTAATAAGATTTGACATCGATAGTAATATTATCGGCGATTGCCTGCTGTTGTAATTCCAGTTCTTTAACCCTGAGCTTACCGGCAGCCACTTTGCTTTTATTGTGGTAAAGCGACGAAATGCTATATTGTGCTTTAAGACCCACAAAACCGATTGCATAGGCCTGATTTACTGAGGGGAAAAACAAATAGTTAGGGTAATTCAGCCCGTATGCAGTATAGAAACCTAAAGTTGGCATATTGGCACTTTGGATGCCATTGACCCTCGCGCGCTGTATTTCCACGTTTTCCGCTGCCTTACGTACGCTGTAAGAAGATATTCCCGTCCGCTCGATCAATTGCAGCAACGAGTCTGGCCGGGGCTTCAGCATACCCGCAGAATCGGTCGGATTGAGGCGCACACTGTCCGGCACATTCATCAATACATCCAGTTTTTGATTGGCTATACTGATGTCATTCTCTGTTTGTTGCAACGAAAGTTCTACATTGGACAGCATTACTTCCGCGCGCAATACATCGCTTTTCGTAACCTTTTGATTTTTATAAAGCGTGTTAATATTCTTAAGGCGGATTTGCGCCCTTTTTAACTGATCCTGGATGTACTTTTTCAAATCGGAAAGCCGGACCAAATCAAGGTACTGGCCGGCAGTTTGCAGCGCAATATTTCCGGATTGGTCTTCTGTATTAAGTTTAGCCAATGACTGCCGGGAGGTTTGTTCTTTTTGAAAAGCCCGCTGGCGTCCGCCACTGTAAATATTAAATAAGGCATCGATCCCCAATGCAGCAGCATTTGGCGTCGGTTTTCGCGGGCCGGTAGTGGAATGACTGAGACCTTCAGTAAATAAAGTAAGATCAGAAAAGCGCTGGTAGGAACCGTTTACATTCACTGTTGGCAGTGCAGCCCGATAAGAGTCCAGCCGGTCTTCACCTGCCGCACTTTCTTCAACGCGGGCAGCTTGTACCCATTTGTTTTGGCTTTTTGCAAACTGTACGGCCTCCGATAGTGAAACACGGAAGCCGGCATCAGGCGCTTGCGCGTACGTATTTTGTATACCCGCAGCTAAACTGACCAACAAAAAAGTGGCAGCCACCAGGTGATTTTTTTTACTGTAAAAGCTATAATTAAACATTACACAATTTTTTAGATTGGACTCCTGAAGGAATAACCATCAGCATAATATGATCGATCATCCGTTGGGCGAAATCGTCTCTCATAGGTTCACCTAAATGAATAAGTGAGATCAGATTTGCTGTAAACACAGATGGGATGAATGACAGGATATTGAGTGCAAAAATTTCAGCATCAATGACGTTGAAATGCCCGGACTGGATACCGTCTTTAATAATTTTAAGCAGGAAAGAATATATTTGAGCCCTCGCTTCTGACACCATCGAAATAATGGCCGGATATTGTCCGGTCGCAAGTTGGTTGTACAACAGTCGATGAAAACTTTTATTGGACGATATCCTCTTGATGTAAACTGCCAGGTAGGCTTCGAGCTTTTGGACAGGACCAAGGTCGAGCTGATTGAACTGGCTGATCTCATTTGCAATTTCAGTCAACCTGTTCCTGAATATTTGAAGATAAAGTGCTTCTTTAGAACCAAAATAATAACTAATCATCGCCGAGTTGATGCCGAGCTCTTTCGATATCATCCTGATCGATGTTCCATCAAAGCCATGTTTGGCAAAGAGATCTTCAGCAGCTCTTAATAATGTCTGCCTGCGATTTTGTAACGAATAATCTTTGTGCTCAGTCATATCCAACTCAAAAAAGTTTTGATATGACAAAATTCCTATAAAAACAGGCAATAAAATTGCCCAAACCGCCTCAGTGTTTGTCGAAATGACTTATGGCGCAAATTCATTTGTTTTTGGAATTACAGCGCCTTTTAAAAAAAATACAGGAATTTATAGGAGTCTTTTGCGATACGCTACAGGTGACATTCCGGCATTAGCCCTGAAAAACTTACTGAACACCGACTGGTTTGAGAAATTCAACATATCGCTGATCTGGGAAACGGTAAGCATTTTATTTTGCAGCAGAACCTTGGCTTCGAGGGCTATTGTTTCGTCGATCCATTTACCGGCAGACCTGCCCGATTGCTTTTTGATTGCAGCAGAAAGTGATTTGGGCATCACATGAAGATGATCAGCATAAAATTCAAGCTTGCGCTCGTGCATAAAATTGCGACTGAGCAGTTGCTTGAATTTTGAAAAAAGTGTATAGCCGGTCAGTGAGTACTGGTTTGCAGCGGTATGCATCCGATGATAAGCGTCAATCTCGTAGATGAGTGCAAAGATGAGATTGCGGATGATCGGGGCCTGATTATAATTGGCCGTAGCCAGGGTCAGCTGGATAATTTCAAAAAATCTGCTGAATTTAATATGATAAACATCGCTTAAGCTGAATACATGCAAATCAGCGTTTTCAAAGAAATCATAATTGTTAAAGAAGAGAACATCGACATACTTTTCCAGCAAAAATGCGTCTTTAAAAAATATAATATCCATTTTCAAAAGATCGCTGCGCTTACGGAAACTCCGGATGACCGAAGGTCCGAGCGTGATGATGGATGGCGCATTAATCTCATACTGGGTAAGCCCGGCCTGTAAAAAGACGGCCCCTTCTTTGAGGTAAGCAATGGCGTAGCTCTCAGCCCTGTATGGTTCTTCCAGATACGGATGCCCCTCAGCCTGAATAAACAAATATTCCCTGCTGGTGTCAGGCACAGCGAAAAGGCGGCTATGTCTTGAAAGCGAAAAGGTTTTGATTTCCTTCATTGGTGTGAAATTACGATATTGATTTTACTGATATTCCTTTTTGCCATTTTAAAACCAATTTTTTCGGGTTGCTCCATTTAAACAAATTGTCAAGCCATATCGACAAACCGGCCGTTTAAGCGATTTGTAATATTGCATCAACAACAATCGGTAAATATTTGCTGCTGATTCCGGCGGCAATAAAATAAATTTCAATGTCAGTTCAAACAGCATTCCCGAAAATAACGAGTAAAGTTCTTCAGGACATGAAGAACTCCGGTGAGAAGATCAGCATGCTGACCGCCTATGATTTTTCGATGGCACGTATCTTTGACGAAGCAGGTGTGGATGTTCTCCTGGTGGGCGACTCAGCTGCCAATGTCATGGCGGGTTACGAAACTACGCTTCCAATGACACTTGAGCATATGATCTATCATACACAAAGTGTAGCAAGAGCGGTGAAAAGAGCAATGATCATCACCGATCTTCCTTTTGGCTCTTACCAGGGTGACAGCAAACAAGCGCTCAGTTCAGGCATCCGGCTGATGAAAGAAGCGGGCGCGCATGCACTTAAACTGGAAGGTGGGGAAGAAATTATAGAATCGGTCAGCAGGCTTATCCAGGCGGGTATTCCAGTGATGGGACATCTGGGTCTTACTCCTCAGTCTATTTATAAATTCGGCAGTTATACTGTCCGTGCGAAAGAGGAGGGCGAAGCGAAAACACTGCTGCGCAATGCACAGATTTTGCAGGATGCCGGATGTTTTAGTATAGTCTTGGAAAAGATCCCGGCGATTTTAGGAAAAAAAGTGACAGATTCTTTAACAATTCCAATTATAGGGATTGGTGCAGGAAAATACGTTGACGGACAGGTCCTGGTCATGCACGACCTGTTAGGGATATCGAAGGATTTCGCCCCCCGTTTTCTCCGAAGATATCTTGACCTGTACAGCCAGATCACCAACGCCACGAACGCTTATGTTTCAGATGTCAAATCCCGAAAATTCCCCAGCGATAAGGAACAATACTAAAATTTTATAACATGGATCTTACTTCATCCCTCCTTAAATCTGAAATACAATATGTCCTGGTAAACAGAATTTACCCTGATGGTGAAGATTACCTGCTGCTTGACGAGGAGATCTTAGAGGCTGCAAAAATACTGGAGAACGAAAGAGTTTTGATATTTAACCATAATAACGGGGCAACTTTCGAAACATATGTGCTTAAGGCCGGCAAAGGCAGCCAGGCCTGTTTTGTCTGCGGGCCCGCGACAAGACTTGTTCATGCTGGTGATCATATCAATATCCTGAGTTACGCCAGATGGGTTACCGGTCCGGCCCCAACTGAATACCCGCTCATTATCGTTCCCTTTAAAAATCAGCTGCCACTACAGCATTAATTTTTTTTCATCATGACACCATATGGAAATAGTATAGTCATTATCGGCGGCGGGTTCGCCGGTATAAATGTCGCCCAGAATCTATTAAAAAAAGAAAGGGACTTACATATTACGTTAGTCGACCGAAACAATTTCAATTTCTTTCCCCCGTTGCTGTACCAGGTTGCGACAGGCTTTTTAGACGTATCCAACATCAGCTACCCGTACAGAAAATTGTTTAGAAACCATCCTAACTTTACCTTCAGGATGGGCGAACTTCTGGAGATTAAACCCGATCAGAATCTGGTCGTCTTGTCCTCGGGGGAACTGCGTTATTCCAAACTGATTCTCGCTACAGGTACAGAAAGCAATTTTTTCGGAAATGAAAATGTCCGGAAGCACGCCCTCCCCATGAAAACGGTTGCCGATGCGCTGTTACTAAAGAACACACTCCTGACCAGGTTAGAGGAAGCTACTGTTTCCAATAACCAGATCGAACAAAAAAGGCTAACCAACTTCGTCATTGCGGGTGGCGGACCTACCGGGGTTGAAATAGCGGGTATGCTGTCCGAATTGAAGCAGAACATTTTCAAAAAAGATTACCCCGAACTGGCAGCCCTGCCATTTGATATTTATGTGCTGGACGGTTTGCCGACTTTGTTGGCACCGATGACCCAAAAATCCCAGGATTATGCTTTAAAATCGCTGGAATCAATGGGTGCAATTATTAACTTAAATCAGTTGGTGAAAGACTACGACGGTGAAAGCGTGCTGCTCGGCGACGGTTCACGGATAGAAACCAAAAACCTGATTTGGACCGCCGGAGTTACCGGGCAGACATTTACCGGATTGCCGGCTGAATTTTATGGACGCGGAAAACGGCTGCTGGTTGATGCCTGTAATAAAGTAAAAGGCACGGTTAATATTTATGCAATCGGAGACAGCTGCCTGCAAACGCTGGACAAAGGGTTCCCTAACGGCCATCCGCAACTGGCCCAGGTCGCCATTCAGCAGGGTAAAAACCTGGCGCATAATATCCATGCAGAACTGACAGGGTATCCCTTAAAGCCATTCCGGTATCATGATAAAGGGTCCATGGCCATTATCGGCAGGAACAAAGCCGTAACGGATCTTCCTAAACCATCTCTTCATTTCCAGGGATTTTTTGCCTGGCTGATGTGGCTTTTCGTGCACCTGCTTTCTCTGGTCAATTTCAGGAATAAACTAAAAACGCTGACCAGTTGGAGCGCAGCATATATTTCCAAAGATCAATATCTGCGAATGATCGTGCGGCCTGCCAACAGGGAACCTGAACATCAGCATACGGAAGCCAAATGAGGTTGCTGATCTGAACACTGCAGGTACTGAAATAGCAAACAAAAAGAAAGGCGAACATTTTATTGTCCGCCTTTCTCTCGAAGCTATTTAGCCAGGATTAATATTCTTCCAGCCCGTCCAATTCGATATTCCAGAACTTACCGGTTTGTTTATTTTCTGTAATGGCTTTAAAGATACCGTTAACCGATTTTTCGATGGTAACCGGTGCAGTGTCGCCGCCCATTCTCGTCTGTACCCATCCCGGGTGCAGTGGCGTTACCCTGATTTTTCTTTCAGCAAGTCTTTGGCTAAGCATAACAGCATACATGTTAATTGCCGCCTTAGACATCCGGTAAGCAGGTGCATTAGGTGCAGCATTACGAAGTAATGCCATTGCGGTCGATAAAAACACGATCTGTCCGCCATTATTTAAACTATTTAATAATGCTTCTGTGAACAAAACCGTGCCGGTTGTATTGGTAGCAAAGGTGGCATTCATCAAGTCAGCTGTCGGCAGTTCATCTCCTAAGTCCAGACCAACCCCTGCATTATTGACAAGTACATCTATTCTAATCCCGGCTGCTTCGATCTGCTGAGCTACTTTATTAATGCTTTCTGCATTGCTGATGTCTGCCTGAAATACGGTAAGTTTTGGATGTATGTAATCAGCAACTTTGCCGGAACGTGTAATGGCGATCACTTCGGCTCCTTCGGCCAGTAATTTTTTGGTCAGGTCGAGACCGATTCCGTTGCTTGCGCCGGTAACGAGCACTTTTTTAATTGAATTATTCATTTGATTTATATATGAATGTATCCCGCTTATCCATTAAGCGGAGATTTTTTAAATGGCTTTCCAGCAGATGTCTGCGAACCATCCTTTTGAGTCCAAAAAGTGTTGAACAGGCAAAAAACCACTCCGTTCAGCCAGCCTGTCTGTTTCTGCAATCGTATATTTTTGCGACACTTCCATGTAAATCGTTTCATTTTTGGCAAAATGGACGTATTGCCCTCCGATAGAAACCAGCTGATCACGTAAACTGACCAGGTAGCTTTTACAAGCTCCGTTCTCCGGGTCGTAGGATTGATAATGTTCAAAATGTCCCAGGTCAAAATTGCCTTCAAGTTCCCTGTTGATTCTTGAAAGCAGGTTCAGATTGAATTTCGCCGTTATCCCCGCAGCGTCATCGTAGGCATTAAGGATCGTTCGCGGATTTTTTTTCAGGTCAAAACCTATTATCAGCAGATCCCCCGGCAGCAGATGTTCACGCAAGGTTTCGCAGAACGAAACGGCTTCTTCTTCACTCATATTTCCAATATTGGCCCCTAAAAACAGGATCACCCTGCGTCTTTGGCCTCGTAGTGAAGTCTGTGCAAGCATTTCAAAATACTCACCTGCTAAGGGAATAACCGACAGCCCCGGTATTTTTCGTTCTATTCTTTCTTGCAGCACACGAAGAATATTACCTGATATGTCGATGGGTAAATAATTAAAATCTACCCCTGTATCTGCAAGGTAAGAAAGCAGGTGTTCTGATTTCGTGGCATCGCCTGCACCAAGTTCTACCAGATCAAAGGGTTCACCTGATGAACAGATATTGCCGGCCAGCTCTGCTGTCTGGCTGCTGAAAATTTCCAGTTCGCAATCCGTCAGGTAATACTCCGGGCATGCCATGATCTGCTGAAAAAGCGAGTCACCCTGTTCATCATAAAAGAATTTCGATTGCAGTCTTTTGGGCGTTTCTGTAAGGCCCAGCAAAACTTCTTCTTCAAATTTATTAATGACAAGGTCGGGCGCAGTGATGCCTGAATCAAGAGTTGAGTTCAAATTCATTAATTTATTTATTCATTAGTTGGCAGGATTCGCAGATCGCGGAAAAAGCCTTCGGTTCCCACATCTACCCATAAGCCAATTCCTCCGGCCGTATCAGCGCCAAGTTTTAAATCGTTGACCAGGAAAGCCGGAAACTTGCTGTCATTGATAAAGAGTTTGGCTTGATTTCCTTTTACTTCTATTTTCAGTTTTATCCATTCGTTTAACCCGATATCCGCATGTGTTTCATATACTTCTGGATTTTCTTTTCTTAGGCGGGAATAAGGATAGTCCGGAAATGAGAAATATTGAACCGTATGATTTCTGCGGACCTGGTCGTCCGCGTGGCCGTTTGTGGGACGAATATAAATCCCTTCAAATTTGGAATTGTCGTCATTGATGTGAAATGCGATGCCTATAAAACCACGGTCGTCTTTTTTGGCGGTTTTAAGCAGCCTGCTGAGCACTTTTACCTCGATGCTGCCGTTTTTAAAAATAACTTTGTTCAATCTGGCAAATGTTGGCTGATCCACGGCCTTAACCGCAGTATCCTTACAAACTTTTACCACGTCTTCTCCATCCAGTTTCCGGACAGTCATGGAAACCTGGACAGGGGAAAGGCTTGCCGCGCTTAATTTGATATTTTGCCCATAGGAAGGGGAATGGGTCAACAGGAAGCCATTTAGTAAAGTCAAAGCGATTAGTTTTTTCATAAGTCTATAGATCAATTAAATGTATAGGGCTTCAAGGCAGCACTACAACCTTTCCCCCGGCGGCATTACTGTCCATCAATTGATGTGCCGCCGCTATATCTGCCAGGATGAAAGTGCGGCCGACTGGGAGTTTGATTTCCCCTGCCTCTACGTCCCTGATAAATTGCTGAAAGTTTTTTACATCGACCCTGATCTGCCCGCTGTCATAAACGGTCAGGCTGACGGTGGCCGGGATATATTCCATGGGTGCAAATTCATTAAAAGACCACTGCTCCGCCAGCATGCCAGTCATACATACAATGCCACCGGGGGCGGCACAACTGAGCGAATCTTTCAGCGTAGCAGTACCAATCAGTTCCAACACTTTATTTATGCCGAAAGGATAAACCGCATGAATTTGCGTGGTTAGATCCCCGTTGTCAATCATTACCTGATCTGCACCATTTTTCAGCAGCATTTCTTTTTTATCCGGGTTCCTGGTTGTTGCAATCACAGTCAGACCGCTGTTTTTAGCCAGCTGTGCAGCCAGCAGGCCAACAGAGGAACTCCCACCGCGAATCAAAATAGTTTCGCCGGGCTGGATCTTTAAGGACAGATGCAGTGAACCATATACCGTCTGAAACATCTCCGGCATAGCTCCTAATTGCTCCCAGGACAGCTGGCTTTCAAAGGAACTGAGCAGAGGCTTGGGCAATAATGCAAATTCTGCATAACTGCCATTGAAATCCCTGCCCATACCACCCATAAAGGCGGCTACCTTTTGTCCCGGCTGAAATTCCCCCGAAAGATCGTTTATTACTTCACCAACACATTCAATACCCAGCACCCGCGGAAAACTGACGTCAGGGGAAAAGCCTTTTCGGGTCATCAATTCCGAACGGTTGAGTCCAAAAGCTTTAACTTGAACCAGTACCCATCCGCTTTTGGGTTCAGGTAACGGTAAGTCCTCTAAAACAAAGTTTTCGGGACCACCGGAACGATAAATTAATGCTGCTTTCATGCCAGGTATGGTTTTGTCTTTAAAGCGAAATATTTTAGTTCTGTCCTTTGTTAAACAGGTAACGGTAAATCTTCCAATCTGTACCGTCTTTCCGTAATACAAAAAAATCCCTGCTGCTTTGGTGTATTTCTTCGCCGCCATTTGGGACGATTGTCGTGCAGGCGGTAGCGTCAATGAAGGCGAATTCGTTTCCTACTGTAACGCTTTGTATATCGTATTTTATCTTAAAAGTCTTGTTCTGAAGGAATTTACTGCCTGCTGCGTCTAAATCTTTTTTCGTCAACGTTTTAAATCCGTCAGGCATAAACAGGCCATCAAAGGCATAGAAGGAAGAAATTGATGCGGGGTTTGCCTTGTTCAATACTGCTGCATAGCCGTACAACAATTGTTCTGCAGCTTGTTTTTCATTTATAGTGCTCATATGGATCTTTGAAATTTGTAAAATATAAACCTGTTGTTCATTCTACGTATCAATTATTGTTTCATAAAAGGCACAATATCTGCCCATACCGCCGGAAAATTCACCAAAAAGGCTGGGTGCGGAGCATTGGGTATTATAGCCAATTGAACTTTAGGAAACATATAATAAGCTGCGATCACGGTTTTAAGCCGTGCATTTTGATCAAGCTCGCCCGCCATCAACAATACCGGGCAGTGAACTTTAGAAAACACCTCGCTGCTTATATTTACAGAATTGTAATACTTATTGATCGATGCCAGCCAGGCATCTAACTTTTCAGGCTGAGGTGACAGCGCCAGTTGTTGCTTCCAATAAAGGCTATCCAGGCCAAACGCGTCTTTCCGGGTTACGTTGAATGTTCTTGAACCCTTTAGCCATTCTCCTGCACCGATCGTAATCAGTTTCTTTACCTTTTCCGGATATATACCTGCGAAATAGTAGGCGGTATAACCGCCGTCACTGAATCCTAAAACGATAACGCTATCTTTGGTTGTTGCCTGTACGATAGCGTTCACGTCATTCGCTTTCTGCTCATAGGTGGGTTCGGTGGTACCCATTTCTGACTTTCCATGACCTCTGGTTGAAATAGCGATTACCTGATAAGTCCTGGATAGGCTGTCAATAAATCTTCCCATTTCATAAGTTGATCCGAAAATCCCGCCGTGTAAAATGACCAGGGGTTTTCCCTTGCCATAAACTTCATAGTAAATACGGGCGTTCCCCGTGTTCAGGTAGTGTCCCGCTTTGGGATTGTTGCCATAGGGAATTGCATTGTCAGGTGTCGCCCCCGCCTGCATAAAACCTCTCAGGTGATTCAGGTCCTGGGCATTGGTTCCGAGTGAAAATATCAGCGATATGATAACAAGCATTATGCCTGATTTCTTATTTATAAATTTCATTTTTTTTATTTATTTCTTTCTTAGAATAGCCTGTTTAGAGCCACGATTACTATTTTTCTAAATCGGGATCTACGACAAGGGCATTAAATTCAGGGCTAACTTTCTTATAAACTGCTGTAGGTTCAACAGTAATGTAGAATTCAAATGTGGGGCCTACGATCAGTTCCAGCAAGTGTCCGCCGTGACATAAGCCGTCACTTGTCGCTACACTGGCATGTGAATGTGCGAATGGTTTACCATTATAAAGGGAAATATCGCCTGTCAGGCCAGTTACTTCAGAAGGTTCGCTAATATCAGTAAGCTTAAACATTTTGCGATCTTTATCATACCATCCAAATTTTGCCGAGGTAGCGTCACCAAATGCTGTATAATGCGCATTTTTTACCTGATATTTTTGTGCGAATTCTGCTATACCCGAGGTTACTTCATCGCCGGTTGCCAGCACCAACAGGTAAGTCTTGGTTTTTCCGTTCGTGCTTAACAGTTTTACTTTTGCACCAGGCGCTCTTCCGGGTTTCGCCGGTTGGGTTAACGACACAAATTCCTGCGCCATCGCTGAAAAAGCTCCGCATAAAAGTAAAAACGCCGTAAAGGCCAATTTTCTAAATTTTGCGGATGCCGGTATTTTTTCTGATCCTTTCATCGTTCTAATTATTAAACGATACAAAGGTGAGCAGACTAACGTTAACAGGCCAATGAACTTTGTTAAGAAATATTCTTAAACTTGTTTAAGAATTAGTTTTTATGGACCATTTTTTTTCTGACCTTGCTTAGAAATTCAGGCGTTATACCGAGGTAAGAGGCGATTTGAATATTGGGTAAACGGTTAGCCAAATTCGGATAACGGTACATAAAGTTGATATATCTATTCTCCGCTGTAACACTGATATTCTGCATTACACGGTTTTGGAGATCGATGTATTTTCTTTCAACAATAATCCGAAAATTACGGTCGAACTTATGATAATTGGTATATAAATAGAGCAGATCGTCATGTTTGATCTGTAGTACAACGGACGGCTCAACTGCTTCGATATAAAGGCCGCTGGGCTCTTCAGCATAGAAACTCGAAAGATCAGTGATCCATTCATTCTCGGCTGCAAACTGTAAATTGTGCTCCTTTCCGTTTTCATCAATTGCATATTGCCTGAAACAGCCGGACACAATAAAAGTAAAGTATTTGCAAACATCGCCCTGCTGCAAAATAAAGCCGCGTCGTTTGACACTGCGCTCTGTAAATCTTGCGGGTATTTCCTGACGTTCAAGATGGTTTAGCGGGAAGTATTGTTCAAAGGACTTTAACAATGCCGCTACCGGTAAATTTTCATTATTCACGATTGATGCCTGATTTAATTTTTTTGTATCAAAATAAGGTATTAGCTTTTAATTTTAAATGATTTTGCGCCTGTTTTTGAAACTCTTCCGCTGTTTGCCCGGTCTGCTTTTTGAAAAATCGGCTGAAGTACGGACGGTCAGAAAAACCTAGCTCATAAGCGATTTCTTTGATTGTATGTTCACTGTGAATAATGAGCCGCTTAGCCTCTAATATGATCCGGTCATGGATGATTTGCGTACCTGTCTTACCCAGTTTTTTCTTTAAAATCTGATTAAGCCTTTTGGAGCTGATATCCAGTTTGCCTGCATAAAAATCGATATTGCGAACCTGTAGATAGTTACCTTCCAGCAGCATTAAAAATTCATAGATCCTTTTCTGGTGAATGTCATGTCCGGTAAATTCCTGCTCTTTAACTTTGATCAGTTTCAACAGGAAGACTTTAAGTAATGCCTTCAGAATAATTAGTTCATCGGGCGACTTCTGATATTCCGTAATCAATAATTGGTAAATACCGCTTAAGTCTTCCGCGGCAGCTTTGTCTAACCTTAAACAGGAGAATTCCCCCTGCACGTTAAATATTTTAAAAATATCCAGCAAAAACTCTTTGTCTTCCTCCTCCAGGATCTCCCTTTTAAAGGAGATTAACTCACCATTCTTTCCCGCTTTATTCAGCTGGTGTACCCGGTAAGGAGGGATCAGGTAAATCCAATCGCCTTTTACTTCAAAATCATTTGTTTTTAGAGCGTGTAACGGATCTTCATTTTTTAACCATACAATTTCAAAAAAGTCCTTCCTCCCCGGATCGTTTAAATAACTGGGCGGGCAGTTATGTAAGTTTCTGATGTAGATCATGGCGCTTTCAAGGCGACTTTCTTCTGACTGATTCATCATTTTATAAAGGTAAGTACTTCAATTTTGATGTAGTGGATAATTGACTAATTATAGTGGACTATTCGGAAATAATAGGTAAATACTAAATTATTTATGACTTTGACTTGATGGAATTTCCTGATAGTCCACCTGATCGGGCTTTTTGTGTAATCGTTTCTGTCCGGGCGCGGAATACTTTTGCCACCGAATTAAAAACGTCATCCAATGGATTCGATATATGAAAAAAGTGAAAAGACGGCAATAGCCATTCATAACAACCTTAAACTGATATTACAGGAAAACATAGCGCTGACCGAAAATATCAATTACTCCAGTTTTTCGGAGCTGGTAGACAGTATCCAACAAGCGAATGCCATCTTTCTCATCGCGTCGGGGCGTTCGGGCTTTTCTATGCGCTCGGTCGCAATGCGCCTGATGCACCTGGGATTAAAAGTTTTTTTCGTTGGCGATACGACTACGCCCGCGATTAAAGCCGGAGATCTGTTATGGGCAGCATCGGGATCCGGTACTACAGGAACAATTGTAAAAGCAGCGGAAAAAGCAAAACAGGTGGGGGCTAGCGTAATTGCGGTCAGCACTAATGCATCATCGGCTCTTGCCAAAATTGCGGACATTCATATACTGATACCTGCCGCCGAAAAACAGGATCATGATAGCGCACGATCAAAACAGTATGCAGGAAGCTTATTTGAACAAGCGTTGCTCTTATTGGGGGACGCGGTTTTTATAGAATTATGGAAAATTGATGGTACACCTGCCGAAGAACTTTGGAAACGTCATGCTAACATGGAATAAATAATAATCAATCATATCATTAAAATTTAATATATATATAAATGGCAAAATTACAAGTAGCAATAGACTTATTGACAACAGAGGACGCATTAGCGCTTGCCGCTAAAGTGGCTCCTTATGTGGACATCATTGAATTAGGTACTCCGCTTATCAAGAATATGGGTTCCGCCGTAATCACAGCGATGAAAAACGCGCATCCTGATAAACTTGTGTTTGCTGACCTTAAAACCGCCGATGCCGGAGAACTGGAGGCTGATATTGCATTTAAAGCAGGGGCTGATTTAGTTACGGTCATGGGGGCAGCAGGAAATGCAACTATCATTGGAGCTGTTAAAGCAGCCAAAGCGCACAATAAAGGGGTTGTTGTGGATACTATTGGTTATCCCGACCGCGTAAAACGAGCTCAGGAAGTGATTAAATTAGGTGTTGAATTTGTTGAACTGCACGCCGGTCTGGACGAACAATGGACAGCAGGATATTCTATCCAGGTACTGATCGATGAAGCAGCAAGGGCAGGTGTGCCTGTTTCTATAGCAGGTGGAGTAAACCTGGCCAACGTCTCTGCAGTTATCAAAGCCGGTGCCCAGGTAGCCGTAGCCGGCGCCGCCATTTATGGTGCCGAAGATCCTGCGGCCGCCGCCAAAGCACTCCGCGAAGCAATTGATGCCGTTTAAGGAACAGTAACCGAATACGAAAGTTCTGATAAGTTCAGAAATAAGAAGCCCCCGGTAATCCGGGGCTTCTTAACAGAGACATTTAAGATGACGCTTCATCACGGGTATGTTCTTATTATAGGCAAAAAATGTAACCTGGCGCGATTAACCCGGGCACGTGTACTCATACCATCCGGCATGAAGCGGCTTTATAAGGGCATGTAAATGACGACGGTATTTTGGGTTTTGTGATAACGCTGCTTGTCAGTTAGCTGTCCGCAAGAAAAACGGCGAATGTTGACCCCGGTTTCAATGTTTAGAAAATAATGACAAAACAAGCGGAATCGTTCCGATAATTTTTGATTATGACTAATCTCTTATATATAAATATTTAATTATGCCCTTAGACAGTTAAATGAACTTAGGGTGCGGAATTTCATGGTCAGGCCTCACGGAATATCCAATATACTTGTTGGAACCCATAAATGTTGTAATTTAGAGATCTGATTAAACATGGGCACATATACTGATCTTCCTGATGATAAGCTGGTCGCCCTGTTACAACAGGGGAACGAACAAGCTCTAAAGGAGATCTTTACGCGTTATAACAAATTGCTTTACAGTTATGCGTATAAAAAACTGGAAGATCAGGAAGAAGCGAAGGACATTGTGCAGGATTTATTTATCAGGCTATGGAGTAACCGGGAATCTTTTCTTCTAAAAACATCTCTGCCTTCTTATCTTTTCCGTGCAGTAAGAAACCGGGCGCTGGATATCTTCGCGCATAAAAAAATCAAAAGTGACTATGTTGCCTCTTTTCAGGAATTTATTGATCTTCCTCAGTCTACAACAGACTATCTGGTTCGGGAAAAGGATATTTCCGCGTTAATAGACCGCGAAATTCAGTCGTTGCCACCCAAAATGCGCGAAATTTTTATCCTGAGCCGTAAAGAAAATTATTCTCACAAGGAAATAGCAAAAAAAATAGGTATTTCCGAAGAAACGGTAACCAAGCAAATCAAAAGGGCGCTAAAAATCCTTCGCCTTAGACTGAAACTGATCTTAATTATCGCATTCTTGCTGTCGGAGTGATTTTTTTTTGCATTTTTTTTAAAAGATGTACCCCCTTGGTGCTTTTGACCCGTCATGGTAATATTGAGTTAATATTATTTCAATATGCGCGAATCAAAAGCAGCTGATATTCTTCAAAAATATAAAGATGGTACTTGTACAGAGGAAGAGAAACTCTTAATAAAAAAGTGGTTTTTAACATTTAAAAGAGATCAAAATGCCTCGCTCTCAGAATCAGAGCTGGAAGATGCCGAAAACGCCATGTGGGCCAGCATACAGGACAGACTTTCGCTCCGGCAGGAAGCCAGGATTTACCATATCAACTGGAAGAAATTTGTATCAGCGGCAGCCGTTCTCATCTTCATCAGTATCGCCGGCCTTATCACGATAAAATATCTTACCCAAAACAGCACCTCAGAACTGGTGTCCTTTAAATCGCATGACCTGATGCCCGGATCACGCCGCGCTGTTATCATCTATAATAACGGGCTGCAGCGGACACTTAATGGCAAGGTGTACTTCGCGGGCAGCGATAAACAGAATGATAGCCTAGCAACCGGGCAACAAACCGCGAAATTTAATACAATTATAACCCCCCGGGGAGGGGATTACCATATCATACTAGGGGATGGTACCCAGGTGTGGTTGAATGCGGCCTCTTCTCTAAAATATCCGGTTTCGTTCACGCATCAAAAAGAACGTGTGGTTGAGTTGACAGGGGAGGGGTATTTCCAGGTGGCTCATAACAAATCCCTGCCATTCAAGGTAAAGACAGATGAACAGATCGTACAGGTTTTGGGGACGCATTTTAATATCAATGCTTATCACGATGAACCCTATGTGGCGACAACTTTAATGAGTGGTTCGATAAAGATATCCGGCCGGGCCGGAGTGCAAATCATGAAACCGGGAGATCAGGCGAGATTAACTTCTGCCAGCTCGATATTCACCATAGCGCCAGCAGATACCATAGCAGCAACGGCCTGGGCGAACGGTTTTTTTCAATTCAGAAGAGCAAATATCCAAGATGTTATGCGGCAGCTTGCACGTTGGTATGATATTGAGGTGGATTATGTTGGTGATATATCTGAAAAGAGATTTACAGGTAAAGTATACCGCACCTTAAAATTATCGGAAGCATTAGAAATATTGACCTATTTCAATGTCAAATTTATTGTTGAAGGCCATAAAATAACCATTATCAATTAACCATTAAAAAGCACACCATATGATAAGATATTTACGATAACCCACCGGATAAGGGGCCTTAAAAACCGCGAAAGTGAGTCGAAGCACTTCCGCGGAGAATGTCAGGTTAACCCTTTTGTCCCCGACCGGGGTCCGGGACAGACAAACAATTTCTGAGTTGAGTCTAATGTTAACCTTACAGTAACAAATGTAATGAATTTTAATGCCATTTCTATGGCCATACCCAGGCTATGGCTTTCAGTAAGTCCTCAAAAAAGGAGGAAGATCATCATGAGAATAAATTTGACCGCTTTTCTGTTTTTTATACTACTTACGCAAATCAGCGCGAAGGGTTATACGCAGATTACGATTCATCGAAAGAGCGTACCGTTGCAGCAGGTTTTGCATGAGATAGAAACACAATCTAAATACGTATTTCTTTTTGATGAAAATGAACTGCCGGTACTACCCATCACTGTTGACCTCAAAAATGTATCGATAGAGGAGGCCCTTTCGGCCTGTCTGACGAATTTGCCGCTGACTTATAAAATCGTAGATAAAAACATCTTGCTGAAAGCGAAGGAACAGTCCTTACTGGATCGGATCAGGAAGGTCTTTGAAACCAAATTGAGTCTTATTGTTACTGTCACCGACGAAAAAGGTAATCCGCTTCAGGGCGCGACGGTAAAAATACTGCAAAACGGCCCCATTTTAATTACTAATGTCAACGGCTTTGTGCAGTTGAAAGATGTTTCGGAAAACGCGCTGATCGAAATTTCGTTCATCGGCTACGAAACCGTGCGGTTAAAAGTAACCGCCGACCTTAAAATAGTTGAAATGAAGCCATCCATGGCCAGCTTGAGCGAGGTGGTGATCAATAAAGGGTACTATACCACAACTGAGCGCCTGAACACAGGCTCCGCTGTTCAGATCAACGCTGCCGACCTTGAACGGCAGCCGCTAACTAATCCGATACAAGCGCTACAGGGCCTCGTTCCTGGCTTATATGTGAAACAAAGCTCCGGAGTTGCGGCTTCCACCTCGAGCGTGCTGATCCGTGGCCGAAATTCAATCAATTCCGGTAATCAGCCTCTATATATAGTGGATGGCGTACCCTATAACGGCACAGCTACAGATCAGCAGATCGGCGGTTTTATCACTTCCGGACAGCCTAACGGGACGACAGATCCTTTAAACAACATCAATCCGACTGATATCGAAAGTATCACTGTCCTCAAAGATGCCGACGCAACCGCGATATACGGTTCACGGGGCTCTAACGGCGTTATCCTGATTACGACCAAAAGGGCGGTGAAAGGCAAACCGGCACTGAATTTCAATGTATCGAGCGGAATAGGGGAGGTTGTTAAACAGCGAGCCTTGCTATCCTCATCGGATTATCTGGCCTTACGTCGCCAGGGATTCGCCAATGATAATGTAACGCCGACTGCTGCCCTTGCTCCTGACCTGATGGTCTGGGATCAGAATGCCAACACCAATTACCAGAATATGCTGATCGGTAATACGGCCAAAATTACCGACGCGTCGACGTCGCTGTCCATGGGAACCGATAAATCATCCATCCTGTTAAGCGGCAATTACCATAATGAGCAATCAGTGCTTTACGGCGGATACGGTTACATACGAGGTGGTTTCAATATGGGGGCCCAGCATACTTCCGGTGATAATCGCCTGAAACTGAGCTTGGGGGCTAATTTAACATTTGGCTCTAACAATATGCCCGGCGCTGATTATACTTCCGCGGCTATCAGCATGCCGGCCAATTATCCTTTATATGATGCCGCCGGCAAATTATACTGGGTCACCGATTTCAATAACCCGATAGCCACCTCAAGGCAAACCTTTGATATGGGAACGAGCAATATGGTTTTCAGTGCTAATCTTTCCTATTTGATTGTTAAAGGGTTGACATTCAGAACAAATGCCGGTTATGATATCGTTAGTCAAACTTACCGCAATACCGTTCCTGCCAGTACATTTAATCCGATATATTCACTCCCCTCGCAGGGGATATATACGAGCAGTAACGGTAAGACATTAATAGCTGAACCTCAGTTAAATTATGAAACCCCGATATGGAAGGGTAAACTGAGCACAACTATTGGCGGTTCGTATCAGCATAATATGTTTGCCATGCCCTATTACATCCAGGCATCTACTTTCGCGTCAGAAAGCTTGCTTGACAACCTGGGAAATGCGGCAAGTTTTCCGACTGTTTCCAGTTTATCGCAGGAATATAAATATATCTCAACTTACGGTTTGGTCAATTATAATATTGCCGACAAGTACCTGTTCAACGGCACTTTCCGCAGAGATGGCTCATCACGTTTCGGGCCTGATAAAAAATTCGGAAATTTCGGTTCGGTTGCGGCCGCCTGGCTGTTCTCCGAAGAACAGTTTATAAAGGATATTAATCTATTTAGCTTTGGTAAGCTGCGAAGCAGTTACGGCATAACCGGTAATGATCAGGTGGGCAATTACGGCTACCTGGACACCTACACCAGTACCAGTACAAGTTACGGCGGAAATCCCGGGTTTTACCCGACGAGAATAGCCAATCCGAATTACCGGTGGGAAACGAACCGCAAGTTTGAAGTGGCTTTGGATTTGGGATTCCTGGATGATCGTATCCGGTTAACTTCGGCATTTTACCTGAACCGCTCCGGCAATATGGTGGTGAATTCTTCTCCGCTGCCGGCCCAAAGCGGCTTTCCAAGTTTTACTGAAAATCTTGATATGAAGGTACAAAACAAGGGTTGGGAATTTAACCTTCATACCGTTCCGGTCAAAAGCAAAGTGTTCCGATGGGACCTCTCGGCCAATTTTACAAGAGCCAGAAACAAGATTCTTTCCATCCCCGCGCAGGTAGCGACGCTCTATGCCAACACTTATCAGGTGGGCCAGTCGGTCAGTTCGTTTATCGGCTATCAAAACACGGGCTTTGTTGACGGCGTTGCCCAGTTTGCGGACCGGAACGGCGATGGTGCTGTCACCAGCGGACTGGCCAATGATACTTATATTATTGCCAGCCGTGATCCGAAGTTTTACGGAGGTATCACATCAGGCCTGAGTTACAAGCGTTTCAGACTGGATTTTTTAATCAACTTTGTTAAGCAGAAAGGCATTGCGCAAACCGCATTTCCAGGCTTGCTCGGCTCGCAGCTTGATGATCTGCTGCAGTCGCCCTTTAAGCCCAGCGCATCAACTTCCTCCGCGGCTTATAACTCCTACACCAGGTATATTTCTTCAGATGCCGTGATTGTTGATGCTTCTTTTATGCGATTGCGGAACCTGTCGCTGAGTTATTCATTCCCCCGGCAATGGCTCGATGCGGTAAAGGTTAAAAACGGTCAGATCTTCCTGCGTGGAGAAAACCTGGTAACCGTAACCAATTATAAAGGGCTGGATCCTGAAACGCAGGGCTCAGTTTTGCCCCCTTTAAAAATGTTCACCGCCGGATTGCAATTTTCATTCTAAAATAAATGACCATGAAAGAGATTTTTAAAATTAACCTTATCAAAGGTTTTATATATATACTGCTGCCTTTTGTAGTTGCCATCACCGGCTGCGAAAAAGCGATAGAAGTAGCCGTTCCGGTAAATCAGATCCCGTCCACTGCTGCCTTCCAGGATTCCCTCACCGCGCAGGCCACCGTAAACGGCATGTATGCATTTATGTACACAGGCGCCTCTGCGAATCTGACGACCAATTACAGTGTTTTCGCCAGTACACTACCGGCACGCTCAGCAGACGAACTTTATCTGCCTGCTACCCCAACTGATGAATTCGCTAACAACAGCCTGATACCCGGGACGGGTACGGTGAATACGGTATGGCTGCAAAACTACCAGATTATTTACCAGGCAAACGAAATCATTGCGGGAATGGGCGCGTCATCCTTGTCTCCGACCCTCAAAAAACAGCTGATTGGCGAGGCTAAATTTATGCGGGCGTTTTGCCATTTCTACCTGGTCAACTTGTATGGCGCGGTGCCGCTGATCACCACTACGGACATTGCAGTGACCAGGACCCAGCCACAAAGTACAGTTTCACAGATCTATAGCCAGATCATCAGCGATCTGAAAGATGCGCAGGGATCGCTGGCCCAGGATTATTCCTGGTCGGCCGGCTTACGGACCAGGGTAAACAGCTGGGCTGCCACTGCTTTGCTGGCCCGTGTTTACCTGTATAATAAAGATTATGTCAACGCTGAAGCAGAAGCCTCCAGGGTGATCGCTCAATCCAGCATATACAGCCTTCCTGCCAAATTAAGCAACGTGTTTTTGAAGGCCAGCACTGAAACTATCTGGGCTTTTAATACGAATCAGTATGGCTATGCTTCCATAGCCAGGGTGTTTATCCCGCTCACGGCGAGCGCTGATCCGAACCATGCGATTACCGCTTCATTGGTGGCTGCTTTTGAGCGGAATGCCCTGAGGCCGGACTACCAGGATGATCGTTTTGACAGCTGGGTAAAAACATCAGCCAGCGGTAAATACTACATCGCCAAATACGGAACGATCACCGCCGCGAATACGGAATTTTTTGTCGTACTGCGCCTGGCTGAACAATACCTGATCCGAGCCGAAGCGATGGCGCAGCAGAACAACCTTACCGGAAGCCTGGCTGACATCAATGTCATCCGTTCGAGGGCGGGTCTCCATCCGGCAACCGCTCAAACCCAGGCAGAGTTGTTGCTGGCCGTCGAACACGAAAGACAGGTCGAGCTCTTTGGCGAATTCGGCCATCGCTGGTTTGACCTGAAACGCACAGGCCGCGCAGATGCTGTGCTCGCCCCGGTTAAAGGATCGGCATGGCAGTCAACAGACGCTCTATACCCGATCCCAGCACTACAGGTGACGAATAATCCGGCCCTGGTTCAAAATCCGGGCTATTGACATAAATATTGGACAAGGTCGATGTTATCCGCGAACATCACCGATGTCGATCTTGAATGCTGACCAGCCAATGGTCAGCATTCATTTTGAGACAAGCGGGCCCAAATAAAATTCAAGTAATGAGCTACAAAAATTCATACACGATATTATGCGTTATGCTGCTTGTGCTGCCGGCATTTGCCTTCGGCCAGTTAAAGATAACAGGGGATGTCAAAAATCTCAATGCTGATTCGATCCTGCTGATTTATGCTTCTGTGAAATCGAAGCAGGAAAAGGTTAAAATACCCGTTCATAACGGTCAATTCGAATGGCTATCCTCATGGACAGAAACAACAGCTGTAAACGTGATCATGCCGGTAGGCAAATCAAAAATGTCATTCATGCTATTCGCAGAACCCGGAGAACAAAAGTTGAGCGGAGACGCGGCCACGCCAGCCACTTTTAAGGAAATGTCGGTAACAGGGTCAAATACACAAAACGAGTATGTACAGTATTGCACTCAAATGGCAAGTATTTACGCAAAGTATAGCCATGCAAAAGAACTGTTAAAATCGGCACCCGCTTCGGAAGTACCGGAATTGAAAAATCAGGCGGAATCCTATTACCGCCAATACTTTGTTACTGAGAACGAGAATTATGTAGAACAGCATCCGGGAAGCTATTTGAGTCTGGAACTCCTGCTTAAAATTGCCAATACAGGAGCATATGATAAGGCTAAACGCCTGTTTGAAAGCTTACAACCGGCTATGAGAACCACTGTTAAAGGTCGAATGATCCAGGCGCAGTTATCAGCCATCCAAAATGGTTCCATTGGAAGAGAAATGCAGGATTTTGCATTCAATGACCCGGCTGGAAAAACGATTCGTCTCGCAGATTACAGGGGAAAGTTCGTCCTGATCGACTTTTGGGCAAGCTGGTGTGCGCCATGCAGGGCAGAAACCCCCAATTTACTAACAGCGTATCAAACGTTTAAGGATAAAAACTTTACGATATTATCAGTCTCCTGCGATGAAAAGGAAGACAAATGGGTGAAGGCCTTAAAAGAAGATCAGTTACCCTGGGTGCAGGTTCGGGGATCAGGCAGCAAGAGTTTCGAGCTGATGACCTATTTCGGTATAAAAAATATCCCTTCCAGTTTCCTAATCGACCCTTCAGGAAAGATTCTCGCGAAAGACCTTAGGGGAGATGCGCTAACGGTTAAGTTAAAGCAGGTCCTGGAATAATGGGCGGGCGACCAGGTATAACGTCCCGGCATTTCAGAGGACATTTGATCACTCGGCTGCAGCGATGCCGATCTACCACAAATTATTAGTTATTAAAAAAAAGTCTATAGATTAAAAAATACCACATGAAAAAGATTATTATACTGCTGATTACCCTGTTTCCGATGTCGCTCTATGCACAGAGGCAAGAGTTTGTGATTGAGGGATCATTTGTCAAAAAAGATATGGACGGTAAGGTTCATTACAATTATAATGAACGCGGGATTAATGTTGCAGACAGCACCCCTGTAATCAATGGCAGATTTGAGTTTAAAGGGAAAGTTTCGGGTATTCAACGAGCCTACTTTACTTTTAAGCCTACGCGGGCAACAGATATCAAACAGGCCTGGCGCGATTCTAAGAGTATATACATTGAACCCGGCAGTTTTAAAATTGTTGCAAAGGATTCCATTTCAACAGCAAGGGTGGTAGGTTCTGCAATAAATTCAGCATATGAAAGTTTTATGGCTCCTTTGGAGGTGATTGCGAAGGAGCGGAAACCACTTTGGGACGAATACGTTAAAATTAAAGCCGCTGATAGAAAGGTGCTGCCAAGAGCTGCTGAGCTCAAGGCAAAGATTGACGAAACAACCATAAAACGGGAAGAACTGCTTAAGGCTTATGTGCGATCTCATCCTAAGTCCTATTTCAGCATCGAGGCCATAACCGAATTGATGGGACCTTATGTTGTAGTTGAAAAAGTGGATGAGCTTTGGGGTACACTTGATCCTGAATTGAAGGAAAGTTATAATGGCAAGATTATCAATGCGGTTATTTTGGGATCAAAAGCTACAGATGTGGGTTCCAGGGCGCCGGTATTTGCCCAGCCTGACACATCAGGCAAGATCGTTAAGCTCAAAGACATTAAAGGTAAATATGTACTGGTCGATTTTTGGGCATCATGGTGCCATCCGTGCCGTGCAGAAAACCCCAATGTTTTAAAAGCTTACAATGCTTATAAAACAAAGAATTTTACTGTTGTAGGCATATCGATAGATTTTGAAAAAGATAAAGGTAAATGGATAAAAGCCATAAAAGATGACGGCATGCCCTGGACTCAATTGCTTTCCCCGGCCAATATTGACGGGGGCGCAATGAAAGCATATGGAATCCATGCCATCCCGTCGAATTTCCTTGTTGATCCAAACGGAATTATCATTGCAAAGAACCTTCAAGGTCCCGAACTGCAGAAAAAGCTTGAGGAGTTGTTTAACTGATCAATTTTACAAAAAAGGGACCCGGTCAAAAGATGGTTCAAAACAATTTGGATGTGATTCATATTTTTGTCTGAATGGGCTATCTAAGAGTCTGTTTTGTAAGTCAAAAATTATAATTATAGAACAAAATTGAATGTTGATAGCCTGAAAATAATATAAAGATTAATACAAAAACGGCAATTCCAGATTTGGAAATTGCCGTTTTTATTTAGAGATGGCTTTCTTAAAGAATTTAATAGGATGACTTAAACGCTAAAATGGCTTGTGTACAGCCTCTTTTTCATGACTAAAAGTCCCCGTTCATGTTTGGTTAACAAACGGCAATTTTAGAGCTCTGAATCAAGATGTCCCTCAATATATTTTTTGACGAAATCAGTCCGGTAGATTTCTCCAAGCGGAATTTCCGTTTCCCCCATATATACAGCATGATTATCATATGAAGTAACCTGTTCCATATTTACAACAAAAGATTTGCTTACTCTGAAAAATAAACGCTGCGGTATTTTTTGATGGATGGTTTTGATATTCATAGCAGTAATCAATTTTTGATTTTGCGTATAGATGACCACATAGTCTTTTAACCCTTCTATGTAAAGAATATCAGTGAAGTTAAGCTTATAAGTCCTTCGTTCTGATCTGATAAAAAAAAAGTCATTAGTATTAGACTCTACGGTGTTCTTTGCAGTATCGTCAGACAATAGCTTGTTATACATATCCGCTTTACGGATCGCTTTCCCCAGTCGAACTTTGTCAATGGGCTTCAGCAAATAATCAATAGCGTCTAGCTCATAGCTCCGGAGCGCATACTGGGGATAGGCTGTGGTAAAGATGGTAAGACTTTTTCCCGGGATACTGGCTGCGAAATCAACGCCGTTCAAACCGGGCATTTCGATATCGAGGAACAGCAAATCGACTTCGTTTTTAGCCAGGTATTCCATAGCTGCAAATGCATTGGAAAATTTCTTCAGCACTTCAAGGGATGATACTTCCCTGATCAGCGATTCCATTTCATCCCTGGCCAGTGGCTCGTCGTCTATGATGATACAATTCATAATGGTATCATTAAATCTACAAAATACGTTTCATTAGTTGAAGATATCTTCAGCATAAAATCATCCTTATACAACAGTTCAAGCCGCCGTTTGATGTTGGCCAGCCCCAGGCCGCTGTTTTTACGGTCAGCAGGCCAGATATCCGGTCCTTTGGAATTGAGACACGTGAAATAAAGATTCCCGTCGTTAACCGAGATATTAATGCGGATATATTCCTGCTCTTCCGTCATGTCCACACTGTATTTAATGGCGTTTTCCAGGAACGTGGTAAATAGGTTTGGCGGCAAAAAAATATTTTTCAGGCGCCCCGGGGGTATTGCTGCGTCCAGGGTAATCGAAAGCTTATCACGGCGGATCTTTTCTAATTCCGCCAGGTTAGAAAGAAAATCCAGTTCTGATTGTAAGGAGGTTTTCGCCTCGCCATTCTCATATAGCTGGTACCTTAAAATGTCTGAAAGTTTCATGATGACGATAGTCGCTTTTTCCGGATCAATGCGAATCAGCGCTTTTACATTGTTCAGCATATTAAACAAGAAGTGTGGATTGATCTGGTTCCGCAGCTCGTTCAGCTCCATCCTAAGCGTTAAGTTATTCAATTCGGTAATCCGCTCCTTGTCTTTGATCCATTGTCCGAAAAGTTTCATCATGGTGGTTACCAAAATAATGGCAATGGATACACCGGTGCCCGCATACAATCCTAAATTATCAGAATCCGATAGAGATCTTGCACTTCGGTTTGCGTGAAAATATGTATCTAACAGGAACGATACTAAGACCAATGTACTGAAGACCATTAGTATCAGCAGAACCATATAAATAAGATACCTGGCCTTAAAAAAAAATGTCGGCACCAACACATATATATTCAGGTAAGTCATCATTACAAACCCAAAATAGACGGCGAACAACCGGAAATATAAGTACGACTCGTCGTAGTGTTGAGACCAGTCGGAGCTATATATAAAGAAAAAAAGCCCGAGTAAGAATATGATATGACGCAGAAGCCGGTAACGTTTATGAATCAATACGTTTATTGCCTGTTCATTCTTCTGTGCATCGGTATATTGTTCCATTTATTCGGAGAATTAAGTAAAACAAAAATAGGATATTCCACCCGGCAGAAGTTGGGATTTATACCAAGCCCATGATTTCTTCTACAAAAAACCGTACAAAACAGTGATTAACAGAAAATGCTACAAGTTTGGCTATTCAGCTAATAAATTTCCGGTTACATATATATATTTCATGAACTGTTTTACTGCGTTGAAGGTCAACCTGGCTGCCTCTTTGTGAGGCGTATGGCCAACATTCGGAATAATATACTTTTCTGCCTTACCGCTTACCCCGCTTATTGTTTTTTCCACCTGTTTCAATGTGCCATATTCGTCGGCTTCCCCCTGAATAAACAAAAGCGGGCAATAAATACCCGGTAAAAAATGCTCAATATTCCAATCTCTGTAGTCGCTTTCCGTCCAGATTTCTGTCCATGCTTTAAAAATAGTATCCGTCTTATTACCGTGATATTTCCGAAGGCGATCAGCCAGATCTGAATTCTTATATGCTTCTATCGCTTTATAAATCCCTTTTAACGTCACCTCTTCCACAAAAATGTGGGCAGCTTCACATATTACCGCCTCAATCCTTTCTGCGTATTTACTGGCTGCAATCAGGGCAATAGAACCTCCGTCACTATGGCCAAACAGAATTGCATGGTCGATGTCCAAAGTATTCAGCAGTTCATTCAATACATCTGCCTCTAATTCCAAGTAGTTAACAGGCCTTTGGTAAGAACTCATTGGTTCAGACAAACCATAGCCGAATCGGTCATACACCATTAGATTGCAGTGTGTAGCCTCTGCAAGCTTTTGAGGCAGATCCCTCCAGAGTGCTGCACAACCCAAAGAGTCGTGAAGAAATACAATTGTCGGGGCATTTTTATAAGTATTTTCAAATGCCACATAAAGATCTTTCCCGTTGATGTTCATCTGCATACCGCTGTTGTTCCCCGTTATTAAAATACCGATCAAAATTTAACATTCCTGTAGTAAGGCAAACAGGTAGGATTGCCGTTCTAAAAATAGCCAATAATTTAGTTGTGAACCCGAAGTTCAATGGTCAACAACTCCCTGTTTTTACAACGGATGGCGAAATTAATAACATGTCCGTGATTTCTTATGCAAATGAAAACAGAAAAATTAGGGTTTGGTAGAAAATACCGGGGCTTTAGTATAAAAACAAAATTCAGCATTGTTTCAGTGCCTTTCTTTGCGCTAAATCATGAATACGGACGATCTGAAAATAAAGAGAAAGTTAGCTGTAAATGTAGACGCCGAATCCGGTTTTGTCCGTGGATAGCCAATTCGGAATTTTACAAAACTGGCCTATTGATGTCATTTCGTTGGATGTTATAGGCCGTCTATGCATATTGCCGGTTTGCAGCGTCATCCGGTGTATATTATAGAAGACGCGGAAACCAAAACAGGTATCGCTTTTTGTGATCTTCTGTTGTCATTCAACCTGACAATGCATCAGGAAAACCCTGTTGCCGGTGATCGGCTAAACCTGATACGCTGGATGCTTCAGCGTTATGACTGTTTTTAGTAGCCCGGGATATAACGAATGGACGAAAACTTAGCCGTTATCGGGGAGTGCATTTGTAATAGAGTGGCGTTTATGGGCATTGACCATATTAACCCGAAGGGGCTTATCTCAAACAAATACTACAGAATAAGCTGATCCAACGCAAACATTATATTAATGCCAACGGCAAGGATATCCCGGAGATACTTAACTGGAAATGGAATAAACAGCCTAACGGTCAATAGGATGAAAAGAAAACCTTATTTTAAATATTATCAGGTCATGAAGCATGATACTTCGGTAACAGAAATTTCAACGAATGACTTTAAACAGGTTCTTCAGCGGTTCGTGCCCAACGCCATGTTAAGCTTAGTTCAGGACTGCGAAACATGCTATGGTTATACCAGTTTGGTTCAGGCGCTGGAAAAAGCTAAAAAAGGTGCGCAAGAATATATCAGCCAACTAATCAAAGAAGGAGAGCCCGCTCTGCCCCGATTATTGCAATATCGCATCGATCATTACGAAGATCTGTGGTTTAACCTGGTAGACCACAACATTCGATGGCTTGAGGCTGAACTAAAACTCAATAAAAATTTCAAATGGACACCTTACCGCATACACATTTAAACGATGATTACAAAAGATGATATATTCGGCTATACGCCGGATCGCCAATATAAAACTACGGTGGCCTATTTCTCAATGGAATATGCGGTCGACCAGGCATTGAAAACCTACAGCGGCGGCTTGGGCTTCCTGTCGGGTTCACATTTACGCAGCGCTTATGAATTGAAGCAAAATCTGATGGGGATTGGCATGCTCTGGAAATACGGCTATTATGATCAGGTTCGTGGCGGGAGTACATTGATGAAGCCCGATTTTGTAGAAAAGGACTATGCTTTTTTGGAGGATATAGGGATCGTTTTTACGGTACCTGTTCATGATGCCCCGGTGCATGTTAAAGCATGGTTGCTCAGGCCGGAGACGTTTGGTACTGCGCCGCTTTTTTTGCTCAGTACTGATATTCCGGAAAACGATGAACTCTCCAAATCCATCACCCGTAGCCTGTACGATCCAAATGAAACGACCCGGATCGCGCAGACGATCATTTTGGGTATCGGCGGCGCTATGCTGCTGGATATTTTAGGCATCGAGCCGGATGTTTACCATATGAATGAGGGGCATTCGGTCTCCCTTAACTTTTTCCTGCATGCCAAGTACAAAAGCCTGAACGAGGTAAGAAAAAGAGTGGTCTTTACAACCCATACGCCAGAGATGGCCGGCAATGAAGCGCACAGCTACGGTTTACTCAAAGAGATGTCATTCTTTTACCATCTCCAGGAACATGAGGTCAAATATTTGCTGGGCCTCGACGGCGATTATTTTAATTATACCCTTGCGGCACTCAAATTTTCCCGGAAAGCCAATGGGGTATCCAAACTGCACGGTGAGGTAGCCAGGCAAATGTGGGAAAGTAATCCGGGGGGGTGTGAGATTACATCGGTCACCAATGCGCAGAACAAGGCTTATTGGGCTGATCCGATCATTGATAAGGCAATTCTTGCAAATGACGACCAAGGAATTGTCAGCCGGAAAAAAAAGATGAAGCATGAACTGTTTAGGGTAGTGGCAGATCAGTGCGGGAAGTTGTTTGATGTAAACGTGCTGACCATTGTATGGGCCCGGCGCTTTGCCGGTTATAAACGTGCCGATCTGATCATGCAGGACTGGGACAGGTTTATCAATCTGCTCAACAACAAGAACTTTCCGGTACAGATGATCTGGGCCGGGAAACCTTACCCTGAAGACAGCGAAGGTATCGGCCTGTTTAACCAGATTATGAGCCGGGCGAAGCCTTTTAAAAATTGTGCTGTGCTAACCGGCTATGAGCTGGCTTTGTCGGCCTTGTTAAAAAAAGGATCTGACGTTTGGCTGAATAACCCACGGATGTACCATGAGGCCTCAGGAACCAGCGGAATGACCGCCGCGATGAACGGCAGTATCAACTTGTCCCTGCCTGATGGTTGGGTACCCGAGTTTGCCCGGGATAAAGAGAATTGTTTCCTTATCGCTAAGGCACAGGATAGTTTATCGGTAGTAGAAAAGGACAGCCTGGAAAACAAAAACCTGATGGAAGTCCTGGAGGATGCAGTATTACCGATGTACTATCAGAAACCAGCACTATGGTTAGCAGTCCTAAAACAAGCTGCTACCGATGTCGTTCCCGGATTTGAAGCCGGCCGGCTTGCGAAAGAATACTACGAAACGCTGTATAACCATTAATAAATACGCAATATGATACCAAAAACATATAAGCGACACCGCCTATTGTTTTGAGTAAACAGTTTAACCGCATTTTCTTAATTTAAAACTCTATTTGCATATCCATATTAGTTGAACTGGCAATGAAACTATATCGTTTAACCTGAACTTAATTATTAATTGGGCAAAAATATGTCAATCGCTGGAAAATGCGCGTGGGATAAAATGGTTGAATATTATGCTTTTAAGTAGATTTTATGTGGTTCCTTTCGATTGAATTTGAAATTTATTTAGCATAGTTGATAAATATAGTGGCTCTTTTCAATAAAACGCCCGGTCCATCAAACAGTCAGACTTCACCAAAATCTTTTGAGTCCTTTCCCATTTTTTTTGAAACCCCTTGTTTTATTAATTGTTCAATTATTTCGTTCATTCCTTTTCCTGTTTAGCGGAATATCAGACCACCTATCCGACCTCTTCTGCCATTAATAGGCATAGGACACCTGCTTCGATAGCCTTCTTATTTATTCATACGCATGATTTCTTACAAGCTAAAGACCGGACAAATCGGGGTTTGGTATAAAAAGCAGCGGGTTTGGTATATAAACAAAATTCAGCATTGTTTCAGCGCCTTTCTTTGTGCTAAATCATGAATACGAAGGATCTGAAAACACTTAAAAAGTTAGCCGTAAATATTGCATCTGGTGCTGGTATGTCAGTGGGCAGCCAATACAGAAAATTTACAGAACTGGCCTATTTATGTCACTTCGTTCAATGTTACCGACCTTCGATGCATATTGCAGGCTGGCAGCGTCATCCGGTATATATTATGGAAGACGCGGGAACAAAAACGGGTATCGCTTTTTGTGATCTCCAATTGCCGCTAAATCTGACAACGGATTATGAAGCTCCTATTTCCGGTGATTCTATCAATTCTGATATACAAGATATTGCTGAGTTATGGCTGGTTTTGGTAACCGGGGATATAATGAAGCGCAAATCCTTTTTTCTTGACCTGATAAAAGTACATCAGCTATCCACAACTTTCGATAAGATTTTCCTTTTCGATTTTTTTCAATCAATAATCCAAGTTATTAAGTAATTATGAAAACCATGAACAAGCTCCTGCTTATACTGGGTGCCATGATTCTGTCAAAAGCAGGGTTGGCGCAAAACCAGGACAGTGTAACCCGAAAAGTGGTGGCCTATGCCGCCAATAAATTTCCTGAAACCAGAACCTTTAATTTTGAATTTTCAGGCTCCGGACCCTATAATTTCACATCAACCCTACGAGGCGAAGCATTGCCCGCAGGCAGGGTAACAAACTGGACACAGGCCAGGGCAAGTGCGAACATCAATTTTATCAAATCGAAACACTGGATACTGGGAACTACATTTACCTATCGTTTAACTTCGCTTACAGCTGCATTGAATGAACCCGTTTCAGGACTTACCAGTTCAGTGAACGAGAATTTTCAATACCATAATTCGGCCTTAAACCTGGCTTATGTATCAAAACTGTTTGATAAAACAACGATATACTCCAGCAGTGTAAGTATAGACGGAAGTGAAAAACAATTCGAGCGGGTTAGGGGCCAGTTTGCAGCAACAATGCTGTTAAAGGCCGATGCGCGGACAAAAATGGGTATCGGTTTTGTTGTCAATATTGACCCAAGCGCTCAACTACCAGTACTTCCTGTATTCACTTACGAACATCGCTTCGATAATGGACTTGTCGCGGATATTACCCTGCCCAGGAATATATTTATCCGGAAACGGGTATTCCAAAATGGCAGGATCACCCTGGGAACCGAACTGGATCGTACAAGTTTCTACTTGTATAACCGAGACAATTCGGGAAGAACCTTTGAATTTAATCAGGTGGATCTGAACAATGGGCTGATTTATGAATACCGGCTTTGGGATTATTTTATCCTGACCATGAAAGGCGGATTGAAGACCAGTCTGTCGCCCAGGATATTCGATCGTAACCAATCTTATAATGATCCGATTTTTCAGGCAAAAGCCGACCCTTCACTGTATTTCAACGTTGGTCTTTCGTTCAACCCCTTTGGGAAGAAAAGACGATAATCATCATCTCTTAAACGCCAGCGGCTGCTATCAAACCGTTGTATCATGAGCAAAAACATCGTATTCCTATTACTGGTATTTCTCCCTTTGGGGTTAGCTGCCCAGGCCTCCTGGTCGCTTAAAGCCTGCATTGATTATGGTTTGAAAAATAACCGGAGTAATGCCATATACGCCAATGAAAAGAAAATCGCGGATGCCAAAGCCCGGGAGGCCCTGGCCGCTTATCTGCCCGGCATCGGGGTTAACAGTACGCTGGATGATAACCTGAAGGTTCAGGTAACCGTCATCCCTGCCGGGATTTTCGGGCCAAACGACCTGCGGGTTGCGTTTACCAAGAAATTTAATACAAACCATGTGGCACGTATTGATCAAACCATTTACGATCAGTCATTGCTTACCGGTTTAAAAGCGAATAAATACAATGCTCAGCAAGCGGTGCTGAACCAACGCCAGAACGACGAAACCATCATTTATAATATCAGTACGGCTTATTCGCAGATATTTGTTTACCGGGAGCAGCTTAACCTGTTAAAAGCCAATCAGGAAACCTACAAGAGGCAAATGGAAATTATTGCCCTCCAGGTAAAAAAGGGGACGGCCCTGCAAAAGGACGCAGATAAAGTAACCGTTGACTATAATAACGCCCAATCGCAGATACAGGTGGCCGAGAGCAATCTTACCCTTGCCGAAAATCAACTTAAGTATGAGATGGGTTACCCCTTCAATGACAAGCTTGCTATTGATAGTATAGCTGCCCGCGATGTGTTTACGCCCGCTGCTGCCACGCTTGCCTATAACAGTACATTTACAGCAGATAACCGTACCGATTACCGCATTTCGCAGGTGAATGCCAAGCTACTGGAGATAGACGAAAGCCGGATTAAAGCAGGTGCCCTTCCTAAACTGACCGCTTATGCGCAATATGGTCTCATCGGTTTCGGCGACCAGCTTGGGCCAGCATTTTCCGGCATGTCGCCCTATTCAGCGATAGGTCTTAAACTGAGTATCCCGTTGTTTGATTTCTTTAAGCGTAACGCGCAATATAACCAGGCTAAATATAAACGCCTAAACGCGCAGGAGAACCTGAAGCTGGATGAAGACAAATATCAGCTGGACTACGGGAACGCGCGAACCAAAGTACTTAAAGAACAAAGCAACGTAGAGAACAATCGTCGTAATATACAGCTGGCGCAATCTGTACTCAGCACCACCAACCTGCAGTTACAAAAAGGCACTACCAACCTTACCGATTGGCTGAACGCGCAAAACTCGTTAAAAGAGGCGCAAAATAATTACCTCAACTCGCTGTATGCCTTTTTTCAGGCCCGTATCGACCTTGAAAAAGCAGGCGGAACATTAAAAACATTTTACACCGGCTTATCATCAGCACATGAAAACTAAATATATTGTACTTATAGCCCTTTTAGCGATTGCGGCGCTGATCGTATTCCGGCTTACATCCAATAAGAAGAAACTGGACGAAAAGAACAGGCCGGCGCCTGTCACCACGGTCCGCATCCCGGTTAAGGCAGCTTCTGTCAGAGAGCAGCTATTAGAGATCAGTATGGTAAAAACCGGTAATCTCGCACCTTTTAAGGAAGCCAAAGCTCTTGCTAAAACAGGTGGCACCTTGTTACAGGTACGATTTAAATTAGGTGACCAGGTGGACGAAGGACAGGTTCTGGCCCTGACCGATACCCGCGGCCAGCAGCTGGAGTTACAAAAAGCGGAAACCAGTGTAGCCAAGTTGCATAACGACCTGAACACTTATACCGAGCTGCTACAGGGGAAGGCCGCGACACAGGAGCAGGTGAACAATATCCGGCAGGATTATTCAAATGCCGTTAACCAGGCAAGCCAGGCGCGCAAGAACCTGGCTGATGCTTCCATCAAAGCGCCAACCAGCGGCATTATATCTGCCAGGCCAGTTGAAGAAGGTGTTTTTGTAAATGCAGGTGCGGAGATAGCCACCATCGTCAACCTGTCCAAAGCTAAGGTGCAGGTTAACCTTACGGAGGCTGAGGTTTACCAGATTGTGCAGGGGCAGAAAGTAAAAATAACTACCGACGTTTATTCTGGTAAGGTGTTTGCCGGTACGGTAACCTTTATCAGTCCGCAGGCAGATCAGACACACAATTACCCTGTGGAAATACAGATCGATAACACGCAAAAAGCGATACTGCGTTCCGGAACTTTTGTTTACGCCGATTTCTCTGAAAAGACATCCCAGCGGGTGCTGGTCATCCCGCGTGAGGCGCTGACGGAAAGCATAAAGAGTGCTACGGTTTATGTGGTTGAAAATGGCATTGCCAGGCAGAAAAGTATTCAAACGGGAGCCGAAATGGGCGGTATGATCGTTGTAACCAGCGGCCTTAAACCAGGCGATCAGGTGGTCATATCAGGCCAGATCAATCTGAAGGACGGCACGCCGGTAAGTATTTCCAAATAAGTACCGGTATGACGGCAAATAATCAACAAGGCAGGCCATCCCGGTCCAATATCATTTTGGGCGTCATTGTGCTGTTGCTGATCGCCTTACAAACCTATTTAAAAATAAAGATCCTAAGATCCATTTTACAAACTAAAACACCGGTACATGTCAATAGCAGAGATTGCCGTTAAACGGCCCCTATTTATCATCGTTATCTTTACCGTACTCTTCCTGTTCGGAGCCCTGAGCTATTCCAAACTCAACTATAAACTCCTGCCCAATATCGAGGTAGCCACCGTCTCTGTAAGTACAGTGTACCCGGGTGCCTCGGCAGCCGAGGTCGAAACCTCCGTAACTAAAAAACTGGAAGACGCTTTCGCTTCGGTAGAAGGCCTGGATAAAATCAGTTCAACCTCACAGGAAGGCGTATCGCAGATCGCCGTTCAGCTAAAAAGCGGCACAGACGTGGATCAGGCAGAGCGCGCCATTCAGCGGAAGGCAGACCAGGCACAAAATGACCTGCCGGATGATATTGACCGCCCAATAGTCAATAAGATCAATCTGGAGGAAACACCCGTTATTCGTGCAGGTGTAACTTCAACGCTTGCACCCAAAGCATTATATGACCTGGTAGATCAGGACTTTCGCCCCATGCTTCAGAATGTGAGCGGTGTAGGACAGATTAACATTATTGGCGGCGATGAGCGGGAGATACAGGTCAATATCGATCAGGGAAAATTACGGGCATACGGGCTGGGCATTACCCAGGTAAGCGATGCGATCAATAACGCGAATAAATCTTTTCCTGCGGGCAGGATTGAAACCCAAAACCAGCAGGTATCTATTCAGTTTGATGCCAATGTGGCCTCTGTCGGCCAGATCCGTAACCTCATTGTGAAACAACAACCAGGCGGTGGCAGTATCTATCTGAAAGATATTGCCGAAGTAGTTGACGCAACGGCAAAATTGACGGCCATTAACCATATTAATGGTCTGCCATCCATTGGTATACAGGTAATTAAACAAACAGATGCCAATGCAGTGAATGTCAGTAAAGGCGTAAAAGCGATGTTCAGCCGGTTGGAAGGCCAGTATAAGGCTCAGGGCATCCGCTTTACTATATCGAGCGATCAGTCCACCTATACGCTTCGCTCGGCCAACGCGGTAATGGAAGACCTTGGCCTGGCCGTTGCGATTGTGGGGGTGGTGATGTTAGCCTTTCTGCACAGTTTCCGCAGTTCCATGTTTGTGATGATCGCGCTGCCTTCATCCATCATCCCGACTTTCATCGCGATGTATTTCCTGGGTTTCTCGCTCAACCTGATGACGCTGATGGCCATGTCGCTGGTAGTCGGTATCCTGGTCGATGATTCCATTGTGGTGCTGGAGAATATTTACCGGCACTTGGAGATGGGATCTGAACGCCGAAAGGCCGCGCTGGATGGCCGTAACGAGATCGGTTTTACAGCTATGGCAATCACGCTGGTAGACGTTGTGGTGTTCCTGCCGCTGGCATTGTCGGGGGGGATAATCGGTTCTATATTGCGGGAGTTTTCCCTGGTGGTGGTAATTTCTACGTTAATGAGCCTGTTTGTGTCATTCACGGTAACGCCGTTACTGGCCAGCCGCTTTGGCAGGCTGGAGCACCTGACGAAGGACACTCTATGGGGCCGTATAAACCTGGGCTTTGAGCATGTGATTGACATCGTGAAAGAAAGCTACGGCAAGATGCTGGAGGTGATGCTGCACAAAAAGCGCTGGTTGCTGTCGGGGGTAATTGTACTCATTATCGGCTCGCTTATGCTGGTCGGCAAAGGCTTTATCGGCGCGTCATTTATTCCTTCGAGTGACCAGGGCGAATTACTGGTCAACCTTGAACTCGAACCGGCAGCGTCCATCTATCAAACCAATATGGTAACACAGCAGGTAGAAAAGATAATCATGGAACAGCCTGAGGTTGACAAGGTCTTTTCCAGTATCGGGTTTGTGAGCGGCGGTGTAGTTGGAACCGGTAATAACGCGAACAGGGCTGAACTCACGGTGAGCCTGAAAGATCGCAAAGAGCGGAGTATGACTGCCGATGAGTTCGGCATTATCATACAGCAAAAACTGAGCGCTGCTATTGCCGGTGTTAAAGTGACCGCATCATCAACCTCCATCACCGGTAACGCCAGTTCAGCACCTATACAGATCGCTATCAAAGGAGTGGACCGGGAAGCAGTGCGAAGCGTGGCCGAGCAGTACCGGAACATGGTGGCTACCATACCCGGTACCAAATTCGTACAGCTTTCGGTCAAAGACAGGAAGCCGCAGGTAGAGGTGAAGCTGAACCGTGATAAAATGACTTTACTGGGTATCAACGCCAGCCAGGTTGGCGGCGCTTTACAGAATGCCTTCAGTGGCAACCGTAAGGGCAAGTTCAAGCAATCGGGCAATGAGTATGACATCCTGATCAGTTTGGACCGTTATGACCGGTCTAACATTAACGATGTGCGAAACCTTTCTTTCATCAATAGTGACGGCCAGGTCTTTGTGCTGAGCCAGTTTGCTGAAGTCAGGGACGGGTTGGGTGAAAGTGTTTTACAGCGAAGCGACCGGATGGGTTCTATCACGGTTAACGCCAATGTTGCGGGCAGGCCAACCGGCACGGTCGCCAGTGAGATCAAAATAAAAGCGGCAAAAATCAAGCTCCCGGAAGGTATATCTGTGGAGTATCTTGGCGATGTAAAGAATCAGGCCGACGCCTTTGGCAGCCTGGGTCTTGCCCTCATTATTGCTATTGTCCTGGTTTACCTCATCATGGTGGCGCTCTATGAAAGTGTGATCTATCCCTTTGTGGTATTATTCTCCATACCGGTGGCCCTGATCGGCGCTTTGCTGGCCCTGGCGCTTGCCATGGAAACGCTGAATATCTTTTCGATCATCGGCGTGATCATGCTATTGGGCCTGGTGTCTAAAAATGCCATCCTGATCGTTGATTTTACCAACCAGCTTAAAGCGGAAGGGCGGAATGTTAAGGAAGCATTGATCGAAGCAGGTAAAGAACGCTTACGGCCGATCCTGATGACCACGCTGGCTATGATCTTTGGTATGCTCCCTATTGCTATTGCCAGTGGTGCGGGCTCCGAGATCAAAAACGGTATGGCCTGGGTGATCATCGGCGGATTGACAAGCTCTATGATTCTGACATTGTTTGTTGTTCCGGCGATGTACCTGATCATTGATAAACTGGCTGTGAAATTCAAGAAAAATGAACAGACTGAGCTTAGTCGAATTGAATTGAGTGATCATTGATGATGGGCGATTCCGCGGGGAGCACCCAGCATCGTATTTTAACAGTAAAGGCTAAGTTTGGATCCGCTATCCACGACGTTTATTGCCGCTGTCAGGAATTGAGGGGGCCGGAAAATTCAAACAAAAATCTTCGGCTATATGGACATACATTGAAAACTGCGATGAGGAAAAAAGTATATATAGCCCATGATGACGGCGCGTTTATAGAGATGATGTCTGTTTTTCTTGAAGGTATAGGGTACGAGGGATACGGGAGTACCGAGCTTTTAAGCCTGCTGCTATTGGATTCCTTTAATTTGCCTGATATATTTTTGCTCAATGTTCAGCTGTGGGGTGAAGACAGCGAGATGATATATAACTATCTGAAGAGCAATGAGCCCACCGAAGCCATTCCGGTAATCTTATTTTCAACTTTAAAACGTTCGGCGCAAAACTCATTTGATCATTATGCAGATAGTTTCATTTCTATACCTTTTGAAATAAATGAACTTCCCGGTTTATTGAAAAAAGTGCTCCCTGAAAAGGATAAGGAAGAATAATGTTGGCCGGATATATATTAGATCCGCTAATGAAAAAGCTGTTTCCTGATCCGGCTTAAACTTTCCGGGGTAATGCCCAGGAAAGATGCCACATAGATAAGAGGTACACGGGCTGCAACCTGGGGGAAGTCATGGATCAGCATCCTGTAACGATCCTCTGCATTGAGGCTCACTGTGGTATTAAGCCGCTGTTGTAAGCCCACATAAGCGCGCTGGAATAAGTGACGGAAATATCGCTCTAAAGCCGGGACCTGATCGTAAAGCAGGTCGAGTTCATGATGCGGCAAAAGTAAAACCTCACTATCCTCAATGGCTTCAATATTGACATTCCCCGGCACCTGGGTAACGAAGCTGTAAAGGTCAGCAATCCAATGATCCTCCAGCGCCAGTTGAATGACATGCTCTGCACCTTCTTTATCGATCGTAAAAGAACGAAGAGCGCCCTTTTCAATAAAATAAATGTAGCGGCTTATATCTCCTTCAGTTAATAAAGTCTTTCTTTTTTTAACGAACCTTTTTGACATTATCTTTTCGATTTGTTCAAAATCCGACTCCGTTATTATAGCATATTTATTAAAGTTGTCAAATAGGAGAGATGAGCGCATGCGGATAAATTATATCCGCAATTTAAACAGTTTTGGCCAATAACCAATCAAGCAGGTCAGCAAGCTCCTTTTCACCCACGGTATGAACCATATCGTATTCGTGGTAGGTAATGTTGTTGGTTAAAGTTTGCAGATAAGCGAGTGCATCAGTCGCATAGGTTACAGGCAATACGGGATCGTTTTTCCCATGGGCTATGAATATCGGCAAGCTTTGCAATTCTTCACCCGGTCTGATCAGCGGCTTAACTTCTGGTAACAAACGACTGCTTAAAATGAATATTCCCGCGAATTTTTTAGGGAAAGTAAGACCAACGCTGTAAGACATGATACCGCCCTGACTAAAACCACCAAGAAAAACTTTTTTTGGGTCAATAGTATATTTGTCAACCAACTGGCTGATAAATGTATTGATGACCAAACGGCTTTTTTCAGCCTGTTCAGGATTAATTACCCGTTCGCCGTTGTTGAATCCTAATTCAAACCAGGTATACTTTCCGGGAGAAATCGTATAAGGTGCTCTTGCCGAAACTATTACAAAATCGTACGGAAATTGGTTTGCTAACCTGAAAAGGTCTTCTTCATTGCTGCCAATTCCATGTAATAAAAGAATTAACCCTGGCTTTTTTTCGGATAATTCTGCCTCACGCATTTTATATATGAGCATCAGCTCTTCGCCCTTCAGGGCATCTGTTTTAATTTTCATTATCATAGTATATTTAATAATAATTATCCTGCCTGAAAACAACGCATACTCAAACTGCCGAATTGGTAGCCTTCGTAAATATGTTTTATCGGTTCGCTTTTTTCGATCAATCCTATCGCATACATCAAAGGCAGGTAGTGGTCATTGGTTGGAATAGACATTCGTGCTGCTAAACCTGC
The DNA here is from genome assembly GCF_051903035.1 of Mucilaginibacter sediminis. NCBI lineage: Bacteria > Pseudomonadati > Bacteroidota > Sphingobacteriia > Sphingobacteriales > Sphingobacteriaceae > Mucilaginibacter > Mucilaginibacter sediminis. The sequence continues at coordinate 2,082,763 of NZ_CP170602.1, read as the reverse complement.
TTTATCGTAGTTAATCAAAGCGCCGAAGTTTCGATGTTCTAATTGCTCTTTAACAAATCCATCAAATTCAAAATTCCAATCATACGGTTGGGCATCGATGTTCCGCCAATCAATCATTCGGAGGTTATGCACGATATTCCCGCTGCAAAGGATGAGTACGCCTTTACGCCGCAGCGCTTTCAGCTGTTCACCTAAGCGGAAATGGAAGGCCGCATCTTTTGAATAGTCCATACTCATTTCAAATACTGGCACGTCAGCCTCCGGCCAGATAAATTTTAATACTGTCCATGTGCCATGGTCAAGACCCATATCATGATCTTCCATCACATCAGTAAGTGACACGAGTGATTTTAATTCCCGGGCTAATTCAGGGTGCCCCTGCGGTTCGTATTTAACACGAAACAGTTCTTCGGGGAACCCGCCAAAGTCATGGATCGTACGTGGTGCCGGATTAACACTTACATAGGTGCCAACAGTTTCCCAATGTGCTGATATAACCAACACTGCACTTGGTCTATCTAAGCTTTGACCAAGTTTGGTCAGTGTCCGCGTGAAATCATTATCCCATAAGGCATTCATGGGATGACCATGACCGATAAATAACAAGGGCATATTTTTTTCCCTCAATGGAAAATTCCCGGCAATAGTTGCCAGTTCCTGCAATTTCATATATTCAATTTAAGCAGGCACGCCATTTGGTATGCCTGCGGAGTATGTGGATTATTTGCCTAAACCAATTTGGTCAAGGTAAGCCTTGTTGTCCCAAAACAAATGTTCTTCGGTCATTACACCATCTTTCCAGATTCCGATGGTAGCCATAGGGATATTGAATTTTTTACCGGTCGGTTGGATGAATTTACCGTTGCCAATAGGCATAGGTTTGGTAAATGTACCTTCGAAAACGCCGGTAACGGCTGTAAAGTTTCCTGAGCCGAAACGGATAGGGTGCTGCTTGATACGGGTATCAGGTGCATAAACGAACAAAGCTTTCATGTCTTCGATATGTTTGGCCAGGCCAGTGGTTATATGACCATCAGGCCAGAATACTTTGATATTGGCGCCATGACTTTCGTGGAAGCGTGCCCACTGTTGTCCACTGAAAACGGTATAATCTAATGTATCAAAAGTTTTCAGGTGGCGTTGAACCAGTTTGTCGGCTGCTGTCAGTTGTTTTAACTCTTGCTGCATTTTAGCAATTTCCTGTTTTGATTGTGCTTTTACGGATAAAGTACCAGCGCTCACCATCAATAATAATACGGCTGCGATTTTTGTCAAATTTTTCATTTTTCTGATGTTTAAGTTTTTTGTCTTATTGGACATCACAAAACTGGTCTTTAAATCACCATTCTCATTTGATTTATGGTAAGAAATAACCTTAACATAGGTTAAGATTTGGGGTAATCCCAGGAGGGTTGATTGTGCTCCCAAAAATGGAAATGACTTCGTACTCTTCGATTATGAATTTCGTACACCATCCGTTAAACGGATATGTCGGGTGGCTTGGCCAGTCTATTCCGCGCATTTTAGAACGCTGAATTCGGTTTGTTACCTATAACATTGGCATCAATAATCAAAAAAATTAATATTGTCAGTGTTACAGAATGGTTTGTTTGATATTTTGGAACGACGACTCCGGAATATTCAGATAGTCTCAAGACACGTTACCACAAGAATATCAGCAAAAGTGCTTTGCAGCACAATCAGAATGCACATTTGAATTTTATTGCAGACCATCAATGCAGAGAGGGAGATAACCCATAGGCAAATTATCGATATGTTAGCGCTTACACTTTAAAAATAACGTTTTCTGATAAGGCGATTAATGAATAATGAAAATTGAAGCAAGTACCTACAAAACGTGGTTTCAAAAAATTCAAGGAGGGAAAATCTAAACGGGAATTCGCTTTAAACGGAAAAACAAGCCTCAGCTTGATACTATCGATGATTTAATTCAACGCTTACTTCCAAAATTAGCCAACTTACATCAGATCGACGAGAGGGAGAACATAGTACAGAAGCAAACCCTGATTAGGGAGGCAAAGATAATCTGCTATGGGATGATGGTATGTTTAGAACCGCTTTTGTTTATTTAGCATTCTATGGTAACGCACTGAAAGCCAATGAAAAATGTTTGATTTTTTACAAGTACAACCCTTTTAGTTTTCTAACCAGCATCCGGTTAGTACCCCTGAGCGGGAATACTTTGAAAGCTTAGAGGGCTTTTTAAGGTTTATTGAACCCATAATCCAAGATTTGAAAGTTAAAGGCTTTATAAATAGGCAAGGAATTCTTAAAGTTTTGAGTTTTAAATCACCTTAAACGGGTTTCGTTTGAACCGTTTTTCCTGGATATGTTAAAAGAATTACAGATGTACTTTAATTCTTTTGAAGATATTAATTACGTAATCTAACTCGCACCATGCTCTGTTTCAATTATCACTTTTCGTTACTTGTTTGCTGTCAATCAATTTTTATTAAAGTTTGATGTTGTTTCGTTTGATCAGTATAACCGTAAGTATTTTAAGGTTTTAAATGATTGGTTATTCTGGCTTTTGAATAGTGCATTTCGATTAACAAGAGTCGTTATCTTAGAAAAAAGTTTAGACATGTTATTTCATGAAAAGCCCCCAAATTACACTGATGTATTATTACCAATTACTGGCGGATTACAATCGATGGTGTCGCGGAATTAAATGAGTGTTATCCCGGAATATCAAGGTGGCAGGTAGTTCTTTTATTAGTGTGTAAAACACAATTATTTTTAATTTTCGTATGGCGATTTAAAAATATGCTTATATTGCCACAGTTATAGCCTAAGTAATTGTAATGAAATAGCTTTATTGAATATTGTTACCTTTCAATTAATTGTAAACTCTACGATTATAGTGTCGGGTTACGATTTAGCTATGCAGTTTGTGTTGGTAATTATCGTAAAGAATGAAAAAGTTTTGTGACCTTACGGATGTAGAATTGATCGAACTTTTCGAAAAGGATAGTATCAGCGCGTTTGAAGAGATCTACAACCGTTATTGGCTTAAACTTTACGCTGCTGCTTATAAACGCCTCAAAGAAAGAGAAACGGCCAAAGAGATTGTGCAGGATTTTTTTACCGGCCTTTGGATCAACCGGCAGCAGGTTAAAATAGTTACATCGCTTCAGGGGTATTTGTTTACTTCTATCAGGTACCTGGTACTTAACCATAAAAGGGCCGAGGCCGTGCGCAATTCATACAGTGAAATTTTGCTGATTGTTAACGATAACTCCACCGAAGAAAATTACTACTACAAAGAACTGCTTGAACGGGTTGAGGCCGAGGTTACCCATTTACCACCCAAATGCCGCAATGTATTTGAATTAAGCCGCAATCAGTATAAAACGAATAAAGAAATAGCCCTGCTTCTGGGTATTTCTGAAAAAACGGTAGAGAATCACCTGACCAAAGCGCTGCGGTTTCTAAAGGTACACCTTAATATCCTGGTGTTGTTTTTCCTTTTGAGGTAATCAAATCCCCCCCACCTTAGAAACACACCTGTACTTATTCCAATAATTTTTTTGAAAATATTTTAAACAGGAGTAGGGGATGCGTCTTACTTAGGTTACATCTTATTATATAACCAATATTAACTCTTGTCCAAAACAAGTTCCTAATGAAAAAGAAAATACCTGCCGAGCTATTGGAGAAATTTTTTGCAGGCAACTGTGATGAGCACGAAAGGGATATGATCCTTTCCTGGTATGAGTCGTTTGAACTTGACAGGGACGATGTTACTGAGCTTTCGGCCCGCGAACAGGAACTTTTCAAAATGCTGATGTGGCACAACATCAACAGCAACATCAACGCGGCCGAAGGCGATGAGGTAATTTCAATTAATCGTAACAGGGCAGGCAAATTAAAAACCGTGCTGTACTGGCTTTCTGGTGCTGCTGCTGTTTTAATCGCGGTGTTTTTTATCAAACTAAAACCACAACCGGCAAATAATACCTTACAGGCTACAAACACACAGTTGGTTTTTAGCAATACCTCTAATGCTATCAAAGATATTGTTTTATCAGATGGTAGCCGGGTTTGGGTAAGCCCCGGTTCGGCCTTAACTTATACCAAAACATTCGAAAAGCGTAGCCGCAAGGTTTCATTAACCGGTGAGGCATTTTTTGAAGTAACCAAAGACCATTCACGCCCGTTTTCTATTTCAACAGGTAATGTAATTACCAAAGTATGGGGCACAAGTTTCAGGATTCGCGCCTACGCGGCAGATAAAACTACCCGGGTAGATGTGATTACCGGTAAGGTTTCGGTATCTGTGGACGGGCAGCATAAAACCAGGCCAGGCGTAAACGAAACGCTTGGTGCCGGTGATGGGGTTATGTTGCTGCCCAACCAGGAAGCTGTTTATGATAAAGCGGCCGATGATCTTAAAAAGAATATAGTGATAAAGGATGCATCACTGAGTATGTGGAAAAAAGCAAGTCTTTCTTTTAACAATACACCAATAAGGGAGGTGTTTAAAACACTCAATAAAAACTTCAATGTAAATATCAGCTCAAAGGACGAGAGCATTAATGCCGATTTTTTGAAGGCTGATTTTACCAACGAGAATCTGCCTGCCATTATGGAGATGCTTAAAAAAACGCTTAATGCAACTTACAGTATAAACGGCAACAGCTTCACGCTGGAAAGCAATAAACAATAACCAATTAAACAGTTCAATAACCAGTAAAAATCTAAAGCAGCCTATATGGAAAAAAGAATTATTACTTAAACCCACCCCAATTTCCTGAAAAAAATTATAGGAGTGCTGGAGACACCCCTATAATTTTAAACCCCCGGTGTACAACGCCTAAAAAGGTGAACCGGGAATCCTATGTCTCAATTTTTTAAAAAAGAAACACTTAAATGTATGAAGATTTATTTACAAAACCACTTTGACTGGTGTAAAATTATGAGGATCACTTTTAGTCAAATTATAATCATCCTTGTGTTTACTGGTATTTCATTTGCGAACGCCAGCAAAGGGCAGGGCCTGCTTGATAAGCGGGTTGATTATAATATTCAAAATACAAGCCTTACCAACGCTATACAACAGCTGGAAAAAGTAACCAGCCTGAAGTTTGTATACCGTAAAAACCTTGTGGAAAACGAGTTAGGCCTTTCAATAGATGCCAAACAGGAAAAGCTGGGTGCTATACTTGGCAAGCTGTTAACGCCCAGGGGTATTACATTTGATATTATTGGCGACCAGATAGTTTTGGCAAAGGCGAAAGCCGTAGCAAAACAACCTGATGTCGTAAATGCCGATGAGGCCGAAAATACAACACTGGCAGTTGCCAAAACCATAACGGGTAAAGTAACCGATGATCATGACCAGCCTTTACCCGGCGTTACCGTAACTATAAAAGGAACCAGTATGGGCACCCAAACCGACGCTACCGGTAAATACACCCTCAATATTCCGGATGCCGAAACCGAAAAAGCCATCCTTATCTTTTCTTTTATCGGCTTTAGTTCGCAGGAAATACCTGCCGGTGGCCGTACTGTAATCAATGTGCGCCTGGTGGCATCGCCAAGCTCGCTTAATGAGGTTATTGTTATTGGTTACGGTAGCCAGCGTAAAGGAGATGTTACCAGTTCTGTAGCTACTGTTAAAGCCGAAAACTTTGTAAAAGGCCCGGTGTTAGATGCCGGCCAGCTATTACAGGGTAAGGTGGCCGGTCTTTCGGTATCTGCCCCAAGCGGCGATCCTACATCAGGCTCGGCGATCCTGCTAAGAGGTAACACCACATTATTGGGCGCCAACTCCGATCCTTTGGTGTTAGTTGATGGCGTACCCGGAAGCTTAAAAACGGTTGTACCAGAAGATATTGAAACCATTGATGTGCTGAAAGATGGATCGGCAGCGGCCATTTACGGTGTGCGTGGTACCAATGGCGTTATCATTATCTCCACCAAACGCGCCAGCAGCAACTTTACCAACGCGGTTGATTATAGCGGCTACGTAAGTACCCAAACCCTTGCCCGCGAACCTAAACTATTTACCGCGGCCGATTACCGCGCTCAGATAGCGGCCGGTACCAGGGATAAATCATATGATTTGGGCAGCTCGACAGATTGGCTTAAAGCGATATCCAACAACCTGCCGGTAACTACCGTACATACGCTTACTTTAAGGGGCGGCAACAGCAAAACCAATTATTTGGCTTCGGTTAATTACCGGTCATTGAACGGTATTTTCCTTAAATCAGATAACCGTACCTTCTCCGGCCGGGTTGATATCAATCATTACATGTTTAATGACAAATTGAAGATCAATTTTGGTTTATTGCAGCAGGATAACGCATTTACCCAAACCCAGGATGGCGGCACCTTTAACGGCTATACCTATCGCCAGGCTATACTGCAAAATCCCACCTCGCCTATTAAAAATGCCGATGGTACTTATTTTGAGCAACCAAGCATTTTCAATTACCAAAACCCGGTATCGATGATTTACAACAGCGACGGGAAAACATCAAACACAACATCAAAATATAACTCAACCATTACCCTTACGCCGTTTGATGGCCTTAAGCTATCGGCATTAGGTTCATACATACGCTTTAACCAAACCGCGGGCTATTCAGAAAATAAGGAGAACATTTCCAACATCCGTGATCACCTCAATGGTTACGCTGCTGTAGGTTCTTTACAGTCGATAGATCGCTTGTTAGAGTTAACTGCCGAGTATAAAAAAACAATTGGCGATCATAACTTTTCGGTTTTAGGCGGCTATAGCTACCAGGACAATGATACATTTTCGTTCTTTGAGCAAAACCACGATTTTCCTACCGATATATTCAGCTATAACAACATTGGCTTAGGTCGTGCTGCTGCAAAGGGGCTGGGTGTTGAAAGCAGTTCACGCTCAGAAACTAACCTGATCAGCTTTTTTGGCCGCGCTACTTATAATTATAAAGACAGGTACCTGTTGTTGGCCAGTGTACGCCGCGAGGCCGCCAGCCAGCTTTATGGGGCCAAAGAACCCTGGGGTACTTTTCCGGCTGTACAGGTAGGTTGGAGGATCACCAAAGAATCATTCATGCAGGGGCAGCAAATTTTTGATGATTTGAAGCTGCGCGCAGGTTATGGTGTTACCGGTAACCAGCCGGCACAAGGCTTTTTAGGTGTGGGTTTGTTAGGTTATGGCAACTACGTGTTATCAAACGGGCAATGGGTACAAACGCTTGGTCCGTCGCAAAACCCAAACCCAAACCTGCGTTGGGAAGAAAAACATGAAACCGACCTGGGCCTGGATTATAGTTTGCTTAAAGGGATGATCACCGGCTCTGTTGATCTGTACAACCGTAAAATAAAAGGTTTATTATACGATTACGCTGTGCCAAGCCCGCCAAATTTATATCCGTCTACCAGGGCAAACGTAGGCACCATGCAAAATAAAGGTATCGAGGTTTTATTAAACATCACCCCCATACGTAAGGCAGATTTTCAATGGACAACCAGCTTTAACTTTTCAACCAATACCAACAAACTCATCAGCCTATCAAACGAAACGTATAAAACCACCAGTAATTACTTTACAACAGGTGGAACCGGCGAGCCGATTCAAACCTTTACAAATATTGTTACCGTTGGTAAAAACATAGGCGATTTTTATGGCTTTAAAGTTACCGGTGTATCGCCAGACGGGCAGTGGATATATGAGGATAAAGATGGTAAGGCAGTGGCCTATAAAGATTTTACCCATTCGTTTGAAGACAAAAGGGTACTGGGTAACGGCCTGCCTAAATACTACGCCGGCTGGAACAACACTATCCGCTATAAAGATTGGGATTTTAGTGTAACCATGCGCGGTGCTTTTGGCTACCAGATCCTAAACTTTCAGCGCATGTATTATGAAAACACATCTATTCAATATTATAACCGCCTAAAATCGGCTAATGATAAAGTGTTTGGTACCGCAGTGCTTAATAAAACAATGCCGCTTGAGTTTAACAGCTATTATATTGAAAATGGCGATTTCTGGAAAATTGATAACATCAACCTGGGTTATACTTTCAATAGTTTAAAATCAAAGTATATCCACGCGCCACGCATTTATGTATCTACGCTTAACACATTTGTAATAACCGGCTACAAGGGTATTGACCCGGAAGTTAGCCGCAGCGGGTTAGCCCCCGGTAACGATAACCGCGACAAGTATCCAACCACGCGCACATTTACATTGGGCTTAAGTGCAAACTTTTAATCATTAACATCATGAAAAAGATACATTATATTTTAAGCAGCGCGGTCGTTTTAACTGCTGTTGCTATTACATTTTCCTGCACCAAATTAAAAGATAAGGATTACTCCACTATAGTTGCCAGCAATTTTACACCCGGTACCGAAGATCTGGCTTCATTACTTGGCGCAGGGTATACCTATTGGCGTCCGCTGGAGCTGGGCCGTAGCGCCAATTCTGTTTTCAGAACAAACGAAATTTCGGCAGATGAGCTCGTAATTCCCGAACGCCCTAACGGTTGGGTGGATGGTGGTATCTATCGCCGGGTGCATGAACATAAATGGACATCTGATGAGGATAACTGCTACCAGATATGGAACAACGCCTATGCTGGTATCACAACCTGCAACCGGGTTATTTACCAGATAGAAAATGGCCTTATCCCTATTACCACAGGAAAAGACGCCGCCCTGGCCGAATTGAAGGTTTTACGTGCATCGTTCTACTATCCGCTTTGTGATTTTTTTGGCAGTGTACCTATCATCACTAAGTTTGATTTACCTACAGGGTTTTTACCAACACAGAGCAGCAGGCAGGAGGTTTATAATTTTATCGTGTCAGAAATTACCACCAATTTGCCTTTGTTAAGCAAGGCTAACGATCAAACAACCTATGGTAAGTTTAACCAATGGGCCGCGCATGCATTGTTGGCTAAAGTGTACCTTAATGCAGGTGTTTATACCGGCACTGCCGCATGGGATAAATGTATTACCGAGTGCAATGCCATTATCAACTCAGGTGTTGGTTTTGGTTTGGAAGCAAGCCAGAGCTCGGTTTTTGCCACCGAAAATCAAAACTCAAAAGAGATCATTTTCGCTATCCCTTTTGACGAAAAGTTTACTGCTGATGGTGCCAACGCTTTTGCTTTACATATGGAAAGCCTCGAGCCCGAAAACCAGGCTACCTATAACTTTCAATACTCGCCGTGGGGTGGTATTTGTGCTATACCGCAATTTATCAACACGTTTGATCCCGATGACAGCAGGTTAAAAAGCAATTGGATCCAGGGGCAGCAATACACCCTGGCCGGTGTGCCTATCAACGGCTCACTGGGGGCTTATACCGGCAAACCGCTTAACTACATTAACGTGGTGCCTGGTGTAGATTCCACCGAAGAGGTACACGGTTTCAGGCTTGGTAAATTTGAGTACAAACAAGGCGCTTTGCTGGGGTTAAGTAATGACTTCCCGCTGTTCCGTTATGCCGATGTGTTGATGATGAAGGCAGAAAGTATGCTCAGATCTGGGGATGCCAACGGCGCGGCTTTGTTAGTTACCCAGGTAAGGCAGCGTAATTTTACAGCTAACCCTGCAAAAGCTACTGTTACCGGTGCTGATTTGCAAAAGGGAAGCTCATATGATTATGGGCTGAGAAATCACCTTAACACCACGCACGAAGGTGGCGCCGATATTCAATATGGCAGGTTTTTAGACGAGCTGGCCTGGGAGTTTAATACCGAAGGCCGCCGCAGGCAGGATTTGATACGTTTTGGCGTTTACACCAAAAAATCATGGCTGTCGCACTCGCCAAACGGCGATTACCGCGCTTTGCTGCCGCTACCACGGCAGGAAGTTGTTAAAAACAACAACCTTAAACAAAATACAGGTTATTAATAAATTATCAAAGGCACAGGGGTAGCTTATATCCTGTGCCTTTCATATGAAGTTTATTAGTTTATTCAAAAAATACTGATAGTTAATTAAATAGCTTTAAGCTTTCTGCATTACGCTTTTAGCTTTTATATGCAAGCAAATGAAGAGAATACTAATTGTTTTATCGTTTTATTGCCGGGTGGCATACGCACAAAACAAAGATTATCCTATTAAACCGGTACCATTTACCAATGTAAAGCTCGATGATCATTTTTGGTCGCCACGCATTGAAACCAACCGCACGGTAACTATACCGGCATCATTTGCGCGTTGTGAAAACACCGGCCGGGTAAGAAATTTTGAAATGGCAGCTGCCAGGAGCGGTAAGTTTTGTACCAAGTTCCCTTTTGACGATACCGATATTTACAAAACTATTGAAGGCGCATCCTATTCCATGGCCGTTCATTCCGATACAAGACTGGACGCATATGTCGATTCGCTGATCACGATAGTAGGTAAAGCCCAGGAGCCAGATGGTTATTTATATACAGCCCGTACCATCGATCCATTACACCCGCACGCTTGGTCGGGCACCGAACGTTGGGTTAAAGAGAATGAGCTAAGCCATGAGCTATACAACTCGGGCCACATGTTTGAGGCTGCCGCCGCGCATTACCTGGCTACTAATAAACGCAACTTTTTGGATATCGCTTTGCGTAATGCCGATTTGTTGGTTAAAACATTCGGGCCAGGTAAAAGGCATGTAGCTCCGGGGCATGAAATTGTAGAAATGGGCCTGGTACGCCTGTACCGAATTACCGGGAAAACGGAATACCTAAGCCTCGCTAAGTTTTTTATTGACGAACGCGGTCGTCGCGCCTATGATAAAACCAGTACCGACGAATGGAAAAACGGGATGTACTGGCAGGATAACCTGCCGGTTATTGACCAGGGCGATGCCGAAGGCCACGCCGTGCGGGCCATGTACCTGTACTCGGGTATGGCCGATGTAGCCGCTTTAACAGGCGATAAGGAATACCTTACTGCTATTGATAAGATCTGGAATAACATGGTGAGCAAGAAAATTTATGTTCAGGGCGGAATTGGGGCCGTACCGGGCGGTGAGCGTTTTGGGGCAGACTACGAGCTGCCCAACGCCACGGCTTATAATGAAACATGTGCAGCCATTGGTGATGTATACTGGAACCAGCGCATGTTCTTGCTGCATGGTCAGGCTAAATACATTGATGTAATGGAAAAAGTGTTATACAATGGCCTCATATCGGGTGTTGGGCTTGATGGGCAATCATTTTTTTACACCAATGCCATGCAGGTAACCAACGGATTCACGCACCCGGCTTTAGAGGCTGGCCGTTCGGGTTGGTTTGAATGTTCCTGCTGCCCAACCAATATGGCACGTTTCCTGCCATCGCTATCGGGCTACATTTATGCCCAAAAAGATAAGGATGTGTTTGTTAACCTGTTTATAGCAGGTACTGCCGCGCTTGAGGTTGAGGGCAAAAAGGTAAACATAGTACAGCGTAACAATTACCCATGGAATGGCGGGCTTGCATTTGAGGTATCGCCAGAGGCACCCGCTACTTTTACCCTGCGTGTAAGGTTACCGGGTTGGGCAAGGGCCGAAGCTATTCCATCCGATCTGTATTCGTTTCAGCATAAAGCTGCTGTCCGCATCGGCATAAAACTAAATGGCAAACCATTAAGCTATACCATTGAAAACGGTTATGCTGTTATAAGCAGGCAATGGAAGAGAGGCGATAATATTCAAATGGATTTGCCTATGCAGGTAAAAAAAGTCGTTGCTAATAAAGCCCTTGCCGAGGATCGTGGCAAAACAGCCTTACAGCGTGGCCCAATCATATATTGTGCTGAGTGGCCCGATAATAAGGTAAATGTAAGCAGTATCGTGATTCCGGTTGATGCCACTTTTAAACCGGTAACTGAAGCCGGCTTATTGAACGGTGTAACTGTTTTAAAAGGAGAGGTGTTGAGTAAAGGCATTAACGGTGCGGGCGCTAAAAAGGTGGAGCTTACCGCCATCCCATATTACTCATGGGCTAATAGGGGCAAGGGCGAAATGACAGTTTGGTTCCCAGAAGTAAACAGCGGTAAGTAATGAAGAACGGGAAGCTATCTGGCAAAAAATTAAAATGGTTTAGGGCTGTTGCTTTTTGCCTGCCCCTGGTTATTTTAGTTTTTGCCGAGCTTTTTTTACGCTTGTTTAATTACGGACATAATACCAGCCTGTTTATCCGTTATCCGGATAACCCTGATTATTGGGTGATTAATAAATATGCGTCTGAACGGTATTTTACAGATACGGCTAATGCGACCAAAGGCGGTATAGAACCTTTTAAAGTTGTTAAAGCCAAAAATTCCTTCCGAATTTTTGTGTTGGGCGAATCGACTACGGCGGGTTATCCTTACCTGCATAATGGTTCGTTTCACCGCTGGCTGCAATACCGCCTGATGCATACTTACCCTGGGCTGCAGTTTGAGGTTATTAATGTTTCGCTTACGGCAGTAAACTCTTATACCGTGCTTGATTTTGGCAAGCAGGTGGTAAAATACCAGCCCGACGCGGTGTTGGTATACACCGGACATAACGAATATTACGGGGCTTTGGGGATAGGGTCAACCAGTCACATCGCCAATAACCGTTTGCTGGTAAAAACAGTTCTTGCGCTAAAAGAACTGCGTTTAGTACAGCTTATAAATAACACAATGAGCAGTTTTAAGCCGGCATCTGCGGATATTGACCAGCGTAATAACCTGATGGAGCGTATGGCCCGGCAGCAGGAAATAGGCTATCAGTCTGACGCGTACAAAGCCGGGATAGATCAGTTTAAAAACAACATGGATGAGCTGTGCAATTTTATGCAGCAGCAAAAGGTGCCTGTTTTTTTAAGTACACTGGTGAGCAATCAAAAAGATCTGAAACCGTTTATCAGTGGACCGGTTAAATCAGCAGTTTCTGCCGATAATCAGTTCGCGCTGGCAACGGCGTCTTATCAAAAGGGCAATTATGCAGTCGCCAAACAACAGTATATTAAAGCAAAGGAGCTCGATCAGTTACGTTTCAGGGCACCCGAGGCCATGAACCGGGCAATCATCGGCCTTGCCAAAAAATACAGTAATGTTCATTTGGTTAACGCGCTTGAGGTTTTTGAACAACATTCGCCCCACGGTATTTTGGGGAGCGAAACTTTGCTGGAGCATGTGCATCCTAATTTATACGGTTATGCCTTGCTTTCTGAAGCTTTTTATCAGTCGATCAGAGAATCAAACCTGATAAAGGCTTATGCAGAAAAAGAAATGAGCTTTGCCAACTTGATTGATAAAATGCCGGTGACCAAAGTTGATTCGCTTTACGGTGCTTATACGATAATGATGTTGCAGGCCGGCTGGCCTTTTAATAAACCGATCCCCGCCGGGTTTAAACGCGGCATCAGTATGGAGGAACAGCTTGCGGGGGCATTATCAGTAAACCGCATCAGCTGGCTTGATGCCATGAACCAGCTTTTTAAATACAGCATGCAGGCCAATGATAAAAAAACGGCGCTTAAGGCCGTTGAGGCAGTGATGCTTGAAAAGCCTCAAAACACCACTTACCCGGTTTTTGCCGGTCGTTTAAGTTTTGAATTAGGTGATACGGCCAGCGCAGTTTACTACTTTAAAAAGGCTTATGAATTGGCGCCATCGTTTACTAATATTCAAAATATTTACCTGGTATATTTAAAAAGCGATTTGCCCGCCAATGCCATACCGTATATTGACATGGCTTTAAAACAAAACCCGGCATACGCGGGGCTGAGCAATATGAGGGCCATGGTTTTAGATATCATCAGGCTAAAGAAGGCAACAGCGCAAACGGTGGATAAGGTAGCCTATGGCAGGATAGCGGCAAATTACCACGCCATTGGGGCAGATGAAGCCGCGTTAAAATATAACTAATGGAACAGAAAGCGCTAAATCGAAAATTTGGGTTGATAACAGGTGCTGCTTGCCTCTTTATTTCAATATATAAGCAGCTTGTGTGTCATCATTTTTCTTTCGTGCTTGCTATTGTGGGAGCATTGCTTGTGCTTATCGCTTTAACAGTACCATTATTGTTAAATCCCCTTAGGATATTGTGGACTAAAATCGGCGATGTTTTGGGGATGATCAATACTGGCATTATTTTGTTCCTGGTGTTCTTTTTAGTGATAACACCTATCGGACTTATTATGAGGTTGCTGGGCAAACAAGGGCTTGAACTGAAAATAAAGGCGGATGGTACGTATTGGAAACCCACAAAGCCCACGGAAAACAGCACGCTGGAGCAGCAATTTTAAATAGATGTTATGGAAATTATACGTGAGTTTTTGATATTCCTATGGTCACGGAAACGACTGTGGCTTTGGCCTTTGTTTATTTTTCTGTTTATCCTGAGCCTGTTTTTGTTTCTGGCCCAGGGATCGGTACTGGCCCCTTTTATCTATAGCATTTTTTAAGCCGGGTATGTACACGCTCGGAATCTCGGCATATTTTCATGATAGCGCAGCCTGCTTATTAAAAAATGATCACATTGTAGCCGCGGTGCAGGAGGAACGCTTTACCCGTAAAAAGAATGATGAAAGCTTTCCGCTAAATTCCATCCTTTACTGCCTCAAGGAAGCCAAAATCACACTCAGCCAGGTAGATCATGTTGTTTTTTATGAAAAGCCATTCCTGAAATTCGAAAGACTAATAGAAACCTACCTGGCTTTTGCCCCCGCTGGCTTTCTTTCTTTTATAAAAGCCATGCCCATATGGCTAAAGGATAAGCTGTTTTTAAAGAAAAACCTGATTAAGCAGTTAAAACAGATAGATAACACCTGGAACCCTAATACAAATAAACTACTTTTTACCACGCATCACCAGTCGCACGCAGCCTCGGCCTTTTATCCCTCACCATTTACCAAAGCGGTAATATTAACAGCCGACGGCGTAGGGGAGTGGACAACCACCTCGGTAGCTATTGGCACCAACCACCGGATTGAACAGGTAAAGGAGATCAACTTTCCGCATTCCATTGGCTTGTTATATTCGGCCTTTACCTACTATCTTGGTTTCAAAGTCAATTGCGACGAATATAAAGTGATGGGCCTGGCACCATATGGCGAACCATTGTATACAGATCTGATTTTTAAGCACCTGATAGATTTGAGAGATGACGGTTCCTTTAGCCTCAACATGCGCTACTTTAACTATTGTACCGGCCTCACGATGATTTCATCACGGTTTAACCAATTGTTTGGCCAGCCGCCCCGACGAACCGGAGCAGAGATCAGCCAGTTCCACATGGACGTAGCCAGTTCCATCCAGGCAGCTGCTGAAAAAATCATGATCACCCTGACCTCAGCCCTCTACCGCGAATATCAAATCGATAATTTATGCATGGCGGGCGGCGTGGCGCTAAACTGCGTAGCTAACGGAAAAATATTGAAACAGTCCGGTTTTAAACACATTTGGATCCAACCAGCCGCGGGAGATGCCGGCGGGGCTCTGGGAGCAGCATACGCGGTATACTATGGGTACTCGGGAGATGCGCGAAAGGAAATTGAAATGGGAGATAAAATGCAAAATTCGCTGTTGGGGCCGTCATTTACAAGCGATGAAATCAGGAAATGTTTAATAGAGAACGGGATCAATTTTGAAGAGCTATCAACAGAAAATCTTAACAATAAAATAGCCGCCTGCTTGGCCGACGGAAAGGTGGTGGGTTACTTTAGGGGACGTATGGAGTTTGGCCCAAGGGCTCTAGGAGCACGCAGTATTCTGGCAGATCCAAGGAATGCAGATATGCAAAGCATTTTAAACCAGAAAATTAAATTCAGGGAATCATTTCGCCCCTTTGCCGCGGCTTCGTTAGAAGAGCATGCTGCTGAGTATTTTGAGTTGGTGGCTAAGAGTCCGTATATGTTGCTGGTAACGAGCGTTAGACCCAAACATCGGATATTAAGTCAGGAAAATAAGGCTGTATTAAAGGGCTTTGACAGATTAAAAGACAGTAAATCAGTGATTACGGCTGTAACCCATATCGACTATACTGCTCGATTACAAACCGTAAATTCAAAGCAAAATCCAGGTTTTTACAATCTGCTTCAGGCTTTTTACAAGTTAACCAGTTGCTCATGCCTGGTGAATACCTCCTTTAATCGTATGGACGAGCCGATAGTAAATACACCCCAGGAAGCTCTAACGTGTTTTATACAAACGGGTATGGATATCTTGGTGTTGGAAGGTTTTATGCTGAGAAAATAGCTGAATAAGAGTTTGTTTATTGCCCTCTTCGCGGCGGAACCAAGTGGTTGATGGGTTTGCTATATGGCTTTTTGCTATGTTTTGGGCTATTCAGCCGCAGGGGAAGGTGCCCGCCATTTCGGGTGAGATTAAAAAGCGACGGGAATTCCGGGCCTAAAAAGAGACCTGGAGGAAATTGTGTAAAAACAATTAGATGAGATAGGTTTATCTTTACAAATAAGGTTTGTTTCATCAACAGCGGCTTAGATACAGCCATCAAAACCGGTTAATTTAAAGCGGATATTAACATTGGCATCAATCACAAATTTTGCAGGAATACCAATACCTTATAGCCGCTTACTACTTTATTTTCTTCGGTTTCCGGATCTTTCAGATCCATCAGCACCTGAAAGCTATATTTCTTTCCCGTTATATAATCACCTGCATCTTTCGTTGCCGTAGCTGCTTTTCCCCCGGTATTTATCTACCGCCATTTGCATGGCCGGAAAGGAAGCTTCGCAGGGGCCGCGCCAGGTAGTAAAAAATCGAGTAAAACATACCTGCCTTTATAATCGGAAAGATTAATAAGTAATGCGAATCAAGGGTCGAAATGTGTTGAAAACTTTATGAGGTAAATGCTTGATTACAAGGAATTTAGTTTCGGTTCTACTTGTTTTAAGCCTTGAAAATCAGTATCTTAAAGGAGATTGCCACATCGAACTTTAAGAATGATTCCCAGGCTAAAGCACTCAAACTAATCGCTATCTATTTGCATATCTGCAAGTTACACGACGAAGAACTCCAATACTTATATCAAAGATACACGAATAATGATAACCCTGAATTTACAGATCAGGAAATGATAACTTTATATCTTTTTGTCGTCCAGCAGGAGCAAAGGTTTAAAGTTTCTCAGACGCTCTTTACCCTGTCTTACCGTTTTGACATGGGTAGCTGGAATAACAAAACGCTGCCCCTTGCCGCACAATACCTTCAGTTTTTAGGCACTGATAAAACATCTGCCGAAGCCATCATTAAGGCATTTTATAACATTGCCTGCAACTACAATATAGCCGTAGGTACCGATCTAACCACAGTAACTATTACCGGTTTACGGGAAAATTTTGATAACGCGGTATCGTTATTTGAAAATCTGCTAGCTAACTGCAAAGCTGACGAAGGAGCATTTACCGCCTTTAAGGGCCGTATTGAAAAAGCAAGAGAAAATAACAAGCTTAACAAGGCAACTATCATGCGCGGGCTGATACAGTATGCCATGTATGGCCCCAATAACCCGTACAATTACCAATTGAGTAAAGCGGAGTTGAACAGTGTGACTGCAGAGCAGCTTACCACAATGCTGCACAACTTCATGAACTATAAACACACCGTGCTTTATTACGGACCGGCAGCAATCACGTCCTTAGCAACTACACTTGGTAAACTGCATACAATGCCGGCTCAGTTTGCAGTGACCCCGGTTGCCAGGGTATTTGATAAAACCAGCCAAAGCAGTAACCAGGTATTATTTGTCGATTATGACATGGTACAATCAGAAGTATACTGGGTACGTAACACAAGTAACTATAACCCGGATAATACCACTACCATTAATGTGTTTAATACTTATTTTGGTGCGGGTATGGGCTCTATTGTATTTCAAACTATCAGGGAATCAAAAGCATTGGCTTATTCAACCTTTGCGCAATACGTATCGCCAGATAAAAAGGACGGCAGGTATTCAGAGATAGCTTATGTAGGTACGCAGGCCGATAAAATGAATGATGCCATACACGGTATGAATGAGCTGTTAAATGACATGCCTGAAAATAACACGCTGTTACAAAATGCCCGGCAAGGTATTAAGCAGGATATTGCAACAGAACGGATCACCCAGGATGGCATTATTTACAATTACCTCGCTGCACAAAAACTGGGATTAGATTATGATTATCGAAAACAGGTATTTGAAATGGCCGACAAGATTAATTTCGCCGATATTCAAAAATTTCATGATGATAATCTGAAAGATAAGCCTTACGTCTACTGTGTTCTGGGTTCGGAAAAGAAGATCACCCCTGAAATATTAAAACAGTATGGGGATGTTAAAAAATTAACATTAGAAGAGATTTTCGGCTATTGATGTAACACAAGCCGGTAATATAAATCACTATCAACTTTCAGATAAGTGAACTCATCAAACAGGCAACATCCTTATAGTGTTGCCTGTTTATTAAATAGTAAAATTTATAATGGATATGCCGTATCGCTCTTGGTTTCAGACAAAACAAAGAAACTTTGCACGGTAGTAATATTGGGTAGGGTTGCCAGCTTGTTCCTGTAAAAATGATGGTAAGCCTCCATGTCACTTGTAGCTATACGCAGGATAAAGTCAAAGGTCCCGGTCATCTGGAAACATTCCATTACTTCAGGGAACTTGGCAACTTCCGCTTCAAAATTATTTAGCGTATTGGCGGTATGGTCGTTTAAAAGTACATGGCTAAAGGCAATCAGATTTCTGTTGATCTTTTTGCTGTCAAGAATAGCTACAATGCGCTTAATGTAACCCTGGTCTTTCAATCGCCTGATCCTTTCATGAATAGTGGCAATTGATTTATGCAGCTTGTAAGATATCTCCTTATTGGTTAATGAAGCATTTTGCTGTAAAAGCTTTAAAATTTCAAGATCTGTTGCGTCTAAATCGTTCATTTATAAAAGTTTAAAAGGTGGGCTGTTGAAAAAAAATACAATAATAGGGACTAATAGTTTTAAAAGCTGAAAATAAGCAAACTATAAGTGTAATTATCCATAAAATTTACGGATTTTTTAAGAATGATTGTTACTATTATAGGATATGCTGAAATTTAACCAATAAAATTAAAGTATGACGGGCAGGATAGCAGTATTGGATTTAACAATAAATATGGAAAAGAAGTTTCAGGACTTATGGTATCTGGTGGGTAACACGCCGATGTTAAAATTACAGTATACCTACAAGAGCAAGCCTGGAGAAATCTATGTAAAATGCGAACATTATAACCTTACAGGCAGTGTAAAGGACAGGATGGCGCTGTATATTTTATACAAGGCTTACAAAAATGGAAATATATCATCTGGCGATATCATTATTGAGGCCACCAGCGGCAATACGGGTATAGCCTTTGCAGCAATAGGAAGGGCGTTGGGTCACGATGTAAAAATAATTATGCCCAATTGGCTAAGTAAAGAGCGGATTGATATTATCAAAAGCATGGGAGCCGAAGTGTTATTGATCAGTAAAGAACAAGGCGGTTTTTTAGGCAGTATCAAATTAAGTAAGGAATTAGCAACTGATGGTGGCGTTTTTTTACCCAGGCAATTTGAAAACCTTTACAATGCCGAAGCGCACGAAATGACTACCGGGCCCGAAATATGGGAGCAACTCGCCGGCCTGGGCCATAAGCCCGATGCATTTGTGGCCGGGGTAGGTACAGGCGGAACCGTAATGGGAACCGGCAAATACCTGAAATTGATGAATCCCGAAGTGAAGATCCATCCCCTTGAACCCGCTGAGTCGCCAACGTTAACAACCGGGCACAAGGTAGGCAGCCATCGCATACAGGGAATTTCCGATGAGTTTATACCGGCAATTGTAAAGCTGGACACCATGGACGAGGTCTTGCAGGCCAGTGATGGTGATGCTATTATTATGGCGCAGAAGCTATCTAAACAATTGGGATTAGCGGTAGGCATATCGTCAGGGGCCAATGTTATCGGCGCCATTAAATTAAAGGAACAGTTGGGAGTGGACGCGGTCGTGGTTACGCTGCTATGTGACAGCAATAAAAAGTACCTCAGTACCGATCTGGTAAAAGAAGAACCCATTAAACAGGGATACATCTCAACAAATACGGATTTTACCGGGTATCAGCCCATATCCCGCCTGAATGAACCCGTTATTCAATAATTAATCAAGAAAAAATAAAATGAAAAAAATTACAACGATGATAACCGTGCTGATCTTGTTTGCCCTGCAAAGCAAATCGCAAATTTTGCAACCGGTAAAGTGGAGCTATGCCGCTAAGAAAACCAGCGCAACAGAGGCAGTAGTATTTATTAAAGCAACTATTGATGCCGGCTGGCACGTATACTCTCAGTTTGTTAAAGATGGCGGCCCGGTGAAAACCACTATTGATTTTACCCCATCAAATACTTTTACTATGGTAGGTAAAACCACTGAGCCACAGCCTATTATTCGAATGGAAAAAGCTTTTGGAATGGAAGTTGGTTTTTTTGAAAAGAGTGTGATTTTTCAGCAAAAGATTAAGCTGAAGGCCAGGGAGGTTACCGTTAGCGGTAAGCTGGAATATATGACCTGTAACGATCAGAAGTGCTTGCCGCCGGATGATATAGACTTTAGCATACCTGTAAAATAAACCTGTAAAACTCATGGAATTATGCGGATTTGGGGATACCTCAGGCTATGTCTTTGCTTGATTTTTTCCGGCTTGCTACTGTATTGCGTGGTAAAACTTCCGGTTAATGCCGTTAAGCCGAAAGCATTATTACCAGATGCCCATTTTTATGGGTGTTGAAATACTGCTAAAGGTAAATGCAATGGGTTTGGATTGTCGTGCAATAGCAGCGGTTTTATCACCGTATGCTGTTAACCGGTTAACAGATAATTATCACCATGCAGGAGGGCTGTTGCTCCAATATCATCTTGATAACCTTCACCAGGTACAAAAACTACGTGATGAACTTGAATCTACAGGAATTGTAACAAATATAAGGATCAAAAAAAATAAAGATTAATGAAGCGGATCATATTATTTATTTTACTAATTACAGGGATAGTATCTGCCCAAAATGTGGTAAAAGCACAAGACACTGCTTCAACCTCAGGTATAGAATTTACCGCTATTAATCCGTCCCCGGCTGCAAAAACCACCGGGACGACAAAAAAAGATGGCAGCAGGGAAAAAGCAGTGGACAAAAAAAGCCGAAAGGCCGCATTAAAAGAAACTACCAAAGAGCAGAGCAAACAAACCCTATGGGCCATATTTTTGGCTGGTTTGGCAGGTGGATTTGCTGCCCTGTTAATGCCCTGCATTTTCCCCATGCTGCCGTTAACGGTTAGCTATTTCACCAAATCGGGCGATAAAAAGGGGAGTCCGGTGGGTAAGGCAGTTATTTATGGTGTCAGTATAATAGCCATATATGTGATCATGGGGCTCCTGGTAACTGTCGTTTTTGGTGCCGATGCCTTAAATAATTTATCAACCAACGGGATCTTCAACTTTGGTTTCTTCCTGTTAATTGTTGCGTTCGCCGCATCTTTTCTGGGTGCTTTTGAAATTACTTTGCCTTCGGGTTGGGTGAATAAAATGGACCAGAACTCAGATAAAGGGGGGCTGGCCGGGTTGTTTTTTATGGCGGCTACATTGGCATTGGTATCCTTTAGCTGCACAGGTCCCATTATTGGTACATTACTGGTTCAGGCCGCTACTACCGGGGCCTTACTGGGCCCCGCTATTGGTATGCTGGGTTTTGCGCTGGCACTGGCCATACCCTTTGTGCTTTTCGCCATGTTCCCAAGCTGGCTTCAATCGTTGCCCAAATCAGGTGGGTGGCTGAACAGTGTGAAAGTTACATTGGGCTTTCTGGAACTGGCGCTGTCCTTTAAATTCCTGAGCAATGTAGATCTGGCTTATCACTGGCACTGGTTCGACAGGGAAATATTCCTGGTGTTGTGGATCGTGATCTTTGCCCTGATGGGTTTTTATTTGTTGGGCAAACTAAAACTCAGCCATGATAGTGACCTGAAATTTATTTCGGTGCCCCGGCTTTTTCTGGCTGTTATTGTTTTGGCGTTCACTATATATATGGTACCCGGGTTATGGGGAGCCCCGCTCAAATCGATCAGCGCCTTTCTTCCGCCGCAGGCAACACAGGATTTCGACTTATCTAATCCGGGCATGGGCAATAATAATCAAAGTAACAGCAATGGTACCACAGATACCCAGCCGCGTAAATATGCCGAACTGTTTGATAAGCCGAAGGGTTTTAATCCCTATTTTGATTATGATGAAGGCCTTGCTTATGCAAAAAAGGTCCATAAACCGGTGATGATAGACTTTACAGGCCATGCCTGCGTAAACTGCCGTAAAATGGAAGCTAATGTGTGGCCCGACAACCAGGTATATCAAAGAATTACCCGGGATTATGTGTTGATACAATTATATGTTGACGATAAGACAGATTTGGCTATAGCTGAACAGACCACCACACCCGAAGGAAGAAAAATACAAACCATAGGCAATAAATGGAGCTATCTGCAAACTTCAAAATTTGTATCCAATTCACAACCGTTTTACGTGCTGCTTGATCCGGATACACAGGAATCTTTAGTAACGCCCCGGGGGGCAGATTATGATCCGCTTAGCTATTTGAAATACCTGGATAGCGGTTTGAGTGTTTATGATAAATGATGATTATCAGGCTGATGATACTGTGACAGTTATAATGGTTGTCATCGGCATTATGGTCATTTATCTCATCGTGCGCAAGCTTAAAGGGAAAGATGAGTTAGATGGATTGTTATAAATTATTTTAGTTAAAAAGTCTTCATTTCGTTCTTTAATCAGCTAATAGTTAATTAATAAAAAGCATCCCCTGAAGCGGATGCTTTTTTCGAAGATGTAAGAAAAATAGTATTCCATACATTTTTTTCTGGTTCCTGCTTTCATTCGGTCGAAAGCATAATAGTGCAAAAATATTTGGATAATAGGACCAAGGGACCTTTCATGTCAGGACGCGATTATAATCAGCGCCAAGGCCAAATGTGTAGTAAAACTACGGACAGTCAGTCTTATTATTGATAACGCTGATCTGTAGCCGATTCAATGTTGGTATAAACAGGTTTTTTCCCGGTCAATTTCAGATTTTAATTTAGAAGTTTATTAAATATCAAAATTAAATACTGACATTCGACAGACCAATTTTAACGTAACTACGCTTCAAATAAGCGACTAACACCAAATGAAAGCGCATCTCCAATATTCAGATGAAGAACTTACGGGTTTAATCCAAAGTGACGAACTTGTAGCGTTTGAAGAAATATATAACAGATATTGGTATAAAATGTATGTTTTTACCAATAAAAGACTCAGGTGTAAGGAGGCTTCCGAGGAAATTGTACAGAATTTTTTTACTAAATTCTGGCAAAACAGAAATACTATTAAAATTGACGAATCCTTAAGGGCATATCTTTTTTCATCGATAAGTTATTTAATCATCAATCATCTAAAGAAGGAAGCCCTTAAAAATCAGTATCTACAGTTATCTTACATTGCAGTTGAAGATCAACTTGATAACTCGACCGAGGATATCGTACATTTAAATGATCTGCAGAGTATTATTGACAAAGAGCTGGAGAAGCTTCCGGTACGTTGCCGTTCGGTTTTTGAGCTTAGCCGCAAGGGTAATAAATCAAATAAGGAAATTGCCAACGTGTTAAATATATCTGAAAAAACAGTAGAGAACCATATCACCAATGCCATTCGCTATCTCCGTATAAATCTAAAAAATTCATTCCTGTTTGCCCTTCTGGTATTCAGGCATCATCTATAACCCCGGTTTACTGATCACTTTATCCTTGTCCCAATACATCGGGCCTCGCTCATTCTAAATAAATGTTAAGAACACAAGGCGAGAAGGTAATCTCAGCTAACCAAGCGGGACATGGTTAGCTGAGCTAATAGTTCGGATCTATACCACTAAATGTTCTTGTTTAGCTAACCAGTCTTCAGTAAAAACGATTTCACGGAAGCTAAAAATCAATGATTTTATTATTCATTGTTGACGCCCTCATGTACAACAAATTGTCTCGCTACTTTAAATTATTTACAATAAAATATTTTTTTAAAATTTATTTAGGGGGTACAGCTATTTTAATTGACTTCACTTATATAAACCAAGAGTAACACATTTTTTACAAATCTTTATCATGGAAAAAAACATTTCAGTTGATGTGATTGAAAGATATCTGTCTGGAAATTGCACCCCTGATGAGATCAGGGAGGTATATCAATGGTTCAGGTCATATGACAATATACCAGATGGCCTTGTCGGACTTCCCGATGATGAGAAAGATATTGTTAAGGAGAAACTATTCGCGCAAATTACAAGCGAAATCAACAACAGCGATAACATAGAACATCTGAATATTGATTCCGTCAACAGTCAGGAGCCAAAGGAAAAAATTGACGGAACGCAGCGAAACAGTGAGCGAAAAATGTATAGTTTATGGATTAAAATCGCTGTAGCGGCTTCAGTTACACTGATCATCGGTGTTTTACTTTACCCTGTGCTCACTAACCGGCATAAAATTGCTCCTGAAATAGCGAAGGTGCAATTTCATGATATTGCTCCCGGGGGAAATAATGCTGTATTGACACTCGCTGACGGTTCTGAAATCATTCTGAAGAATGCGAAAAAAGGATTATTAAGCCAACAAGGCAATGTTAACGTATCTAAAACTTCTGAAGGATTACTTGTTTATAAAGCCAATAGCGATGATTCTGCCTCGGGTAATACGAAATTTAATACAATCACCACACCTAAAGGCGGACAGTATAAGGTGATGTTGCCTGATGGGACCAAAGTATGGCTAAACGCAGTATCTTATCTGAGGTTCCCGACCAATTTTAGCGGTAATACAAGACAGGTGGAGATTAGCGGCGAGGTTTATTTTGAGGTAGCCAAGAATCACGCAAAGCCATTTATCGTAAAGTCAAACAGAACCCAAATTACCGTTTTAGGAACCCATTTTAATGTAAATGATTATCCGGATGAGGCATTTGCTAAAACTACCTTGCTTGAAGGATCGGTAAAAATAAATGGGAAGCGATCAGTTGGCATTTTAAAGCCCGGCGATCAGGCATCGTTAAATGAAAACGATGAAATGAAAATTGCCGCAGATGTGAATGTAAAAGAAGCTGTTGCATGGAAAAATGAGATTTTTGATTTCAATAACACTGATATCACATCAATTATGCGGCAGGTAGCCAGGTGGTATGGCATTAACGTTATTTATACCGGCAAACCCGCGCCTGTTTTATATAAAGGAAGAATATCCAGAAATGTAAATCTTTCTGAAATGCTTGCCATGATAAAGTATATGGGAATAAATTACACACTTGAGGGGAACAACTTAACTGTAAAAAATTAAAGTGTAATTATTCTTCGGGCATTCAGATAAATGTAATTAAAACCAATATAATACAATTATAGTAACCTGATTTTTAACCTAAAATAATAAGCTTATGAGAGAAGAATTACAAATCTAATCCCCGCCCCTTAAAAGGTACCCATATTTTAATAGCCAGATCATTTGATCTTAGATATAAAAAAGCCGAAAAGCGTTCGAAGCACTTTCCGGCAGCATTTGGGTGCCTAAACCAATTGACAAATTGACATTATTACTTACCCAAACATTACAAATGTATGAAATTAAATCATAAGGCAATGCCCGTGGTATGGCCTGATTGTACCTCAATAATATTAACCATGAAACTCACTGCTATTTTCCTGATTGCAGCATTTCTACAAGTGAGCGGCAAGAGTTTTAGTCAGCAGGTGACTATACATCATAAAAACATTTCGATAGAAAAGGTCCTTCAGTTAATCGAAGATCAAAGTAGCTACCATTTCCTTTTCAAAATAAATGACCTGTCATCTTCACGGAATGTAGACTTAGAATTAACTAATGTTTCTGTTGAACAGGCGCTTGACCAATGTTTTAAAAACACGGCCTTTACTTATAAAATTATTAACCGCACAATTTTAGTAAAAAAAATAGCTGACCTGCCTGATCACGCGGCTGGCAATAGTTTTGTACTGCAAAAAATACAGGGCATTGTAACCGATGAAAAAGGCGCCCCGCTTCCTGGTGTAACTATTAAGCTCAAAGGCACAACAACAGGTACAATTACCGATACCGACGGTAAATTTACACTGGAAGTTCCGGACGCAAATAGCACATTGATTGTCAGTTTTATAGGATTTACCTCGCAGGAGGTTTTAACAAACGGGCGTAATGTATTAAACATCCGTTTAAAGGAGGCTCCGAAAGATTTAGGCGAGATAGTTGTTGTTGGCTATGGCCAACAGCGTAAAGAAACGTTAACGGGGTCAATATCCACTGTATCTGGTAAAGAAATAACCCAAAGCCCTGCTCCCAACGTAGTAAGCTCCCTCGCAGGCAAGCTGCCCGGCCTGGTCGTAAATCAGCGTTCAGGACAGCCGGGGGCCGATGATCCGAGTATAATTGTACGCGGAGTTGCGACTTTCTACAATGGAGGTTCAGGCAGTGGTCCGCTTATTATCGTTGACGGGGTGGAGCGTACGATAATAAGCCGCCTTAATCCAAATGATATTGAAAGTATTTCTGTGCTGAAAGATGGTTCTGCCGCTATTTATGGCGCGCGCGCCGCAAACGGTGTAATATTGATAACTACAAAAAAAGGGAAAAAAGGCAAGCCGGATTTTAACGTCAGTTATAATTACGCATTCCAAAGCCCTACTAAAGTTCCGAAAGTTTTGGATGCGGCGACATTTGCACAGGTATATAACGAAGGTAATTTTTATCGGCAATCGACTGGTAGCACCTTCACAACGCCACCAGGTTACCAGCCATTTTATTCAGATGCTGCTATACAGGCCTACAGGAGCGGTTCGGATCCTGTTAATTTCCCGAATACCGATTGGGCAGGCGTTACCTTAAAAAAACATTCTTTCGTAAAAAACTACAACATGCAGGTTATTGGCGGTTCCGACAACGTACACTACCTGTTTTCATTCGGCAGACTGAAACAGGATGGCGGTTACGTCCATGATCCTCAAAATTACACGCAATACAATTTTCGCTCGAAGGTTGATGTTGACATTAACAAATATTTGAATATAGGCGCCAACTTATCTGGTACGCTTGACACTAAAGCATATAGTACAGTGGCATCAAATGTTCAATTTATTAATATACTGCAGGCAAACCCAACGATAACGGCGATTTATCCTAACGGACTGATCGGCCCGGGCCGGCTGGGTGAAAATCCTTTGCTGATTGACCAGCGCGGTTATGACAATATCAGTGAAACGCCTTTATATTCAACTTTTACGGCCACCTTCAAAGTTCCGCATGTTGACGGGTTGAAGATCGATGCATCCTATAACTATGACCTGGATAACGTATTTGAGAAACGCTGGAATATACCGTACTTCTACTATCAGTATAATGTAAATACGAAAAACTATGACCGGATTCAAGGTTCAGCAACAGGGACAACTGAACTGACTGATACTTATTCGAAATATACTACGACATTAAGCAATATAAGAGTTTCCTATGACCATAATTTCCGCAACCATCATGTGGCAGCCATGGTTGGAAAGGAGCAGCAGCAGAATACTTTTTCGGGTGCAGATGCATACAGAAAGAATTTTTTGACCCAGGCCCTCCCGCAGATTAATTATGGCAGCAGTGTCCCGGCCGACCAGGCCAATGGCGGTTCGGCGAGTTCAAGTGCCCGCAACAACTATTTTGGAAGGTTCAATTACGATCTCGATGCCAAATATCTTGTAGAATTTTTGTTCCGTTACGATGGTTCCCCCATTTTTCCTACTAACAACAGATACGGTTTCTTCCCGGGTGCATCAGTTGGGTGGCGCTTGTCTGAAGAGAAGTTCATCAAAGACCGGGCTCCATTTATAGATCAGTTGAAATTGAGGGCTACTTATGGTGAAATAGGTAACGACCGTGTGGGGACCTACAACTATTTACAGGCATATAATTTCGGACAAAACTACGTTTTCGGAAGTACCGATGCGCCGGGCATCTATTCCAACGTGCTCCCTAACCCCAATATCCACTGGGAAGTTAGTAAGAAAACAGATTTTGGACTGGAGTCTGAATTGTGGAACGGTTTGCTAGGGGTAGATTTTACCTACTATTTGGAAAAAAGGTCTAATATCCTGGCTATTCCAAACCTGTCAGTTAGCCAGGTACTAGGCTTCCCGGCTCTTCCTGCTGAAAATATCGGGAAAATGGACAACCACGGCTTTGAATTAAGCGTAAGCACCAGGAGTAAAATTGGTGACGTAACCTATAGCATAGCTGCCAACTTAAACTATAACAGAAGTAAAATTATTTACCAGGATGAAGTTCCGCCACAGGAGCCATACCAGGGTTTTACCGGCCATCCTTTTGGAGCGGGAATGTATTATAAAGCTGATGGTATTTTTCATACCAAGGCCGAACTGGACGCTTATCCCCATGATCCGAATACCAGGGTAGGGGATGTTAAAATGCTTGATTTAAATCATGACGGCAAGATAGATTCAAAAGATCAGTTCACTTTTGATGGCAGCGTTTTACCCAGATATACATTTGGTTTGAACATGAATTTTGCGTACAAAAGCTTTGATCTGAATGTATTCCTTCAGGGGCAGGCCGCCGCATGGAATTATGACAACACATTTGCAAGTTTAGGTACAACTGACTTTGCCAACGCTGCTGTTAAAAGAGCACAAGACCGCTGGACTGTCAGCAATCCAAACGGAACAATGCCAAGGTCTGATGGATATCAGCCGGGCAACAGCACTTTCTATCTGTTCAACGCCAGTTTTGTCAGGTTAAAAACCGTCCAGTTAGGGTACACATTGCCTCAAAATGTGGTCTCAAAAATAGGAATGAACAACCTGCGGGTCTTTGTGAGTGGCTTTAACGTCATTACCTGGGCTAAACAGATCACCTGGGCCGATCCGGAACTTAATGGAGGTTATACCACCTATCCACAACAACGTATTATCAATTTTGGCGCTACCGTAAAATTTTAATTAAAAGTATTATGAAAAAACTATTATTGTTTTTCGCAATTGCTATATGTTTTTCTTGTAAGAAAAACATTCTCGATATCCCACCCAGCGACCGTGTTTCGGATGCTGCTGTGTGGACAGACGCAAATCTTATCCAGGCTTATGAAAACGAGATGTACAACGGCCTCCCTCACGGGTTCTATATTCATATGTACTCAAAGTACACCGATGAAGCTGTAAATACTGCGCCTTGCTGCGGGGCCAATATTTTCGGACCAACTACTTACACGCCCGATAATATCGATCAGGCAGGTAGCGGCGATTTCTGGGGCGGTTATATGTATTACTGGACGCAGGGATACGTGTATATCAGAAAAGTAAACCTCTTTCTGGAAAAAATGAGCACTACTACCGTTAGCCTTCCTAATAAAGCCCGGTTGGTAGCAGAGGCCAAATTTTTACGTGCCTTTATGTATTTTAACCTGATTGAAAGATTCGGCGGAGTCCCCATTGTTACCCAATCGTATCCGCTGGGAACTCAGGTAGATTTTAAGCGAAGTTCCTTTGATGATTGTGTAACCTTTATTGAAAAGGACATTGCCGAAGCTATCCCTGACCTGCCCGTAAGTTATGCCAGCACCGACGCTAACTTCGGCCGCGCCAGTCAGGATGCCTGCAAGGCTCTAAGCTCTCGCGTTCTGCTTTATGCGGCATCGCCTTTGTTTAATACTTCAAATGATATGACGAAGTGGCAAAAAGCCGCTGACGCTGCAGCTTCCTTATTGAGCAGCGGTTATTCGCTTTATCCGGATTACCAAAAGGAATTTATGCTTACAAGCGGTTCGCCGAACAGCGAATTGATCTTTGCGAGGGAGTTTACCACTACCAATGGTCACCAGACCCCAATGAATAACCTTGGCCGCCGTTACGGCGCATACGGAGGTTGGTGGGGGAGTAACGGCCCTTCCCAAAACCTGGTAGACGACTATGACATGACTAACGGTCAACCTCCTTTTATAACCGCAGCAGGGGGCGTGAAAACCATTAATCCCGCGTCGGGTTATGCCCCTCAGCATCCCTACGAAAACCGGGATCCTCGTTTTAATGCAACCGTAATACATGATTCGACAATTTTCCGTGGCGATCGGTTTGCGATGTGGATAGCGCCGGATGGGAAAACTTTTGGAATGGACAGCTATACTTTTAGCAGCGATAATCCGAAAGGCGGATATATACTAAAGAAATTTATGCCTGATGACCCCACTGTACCGCTTAGCTGGCAAACTACCTATACAACACCCTGGCCGTTTTTTCGTCTTGCCGAAATTTACCTGAATTATGCCGAGGCAAAATTAGCGCTTGGCGATGAAGCTACCTGCCGTCAGTATATTAATTTGGTAAGGGCCCGTCCAAGTGTCAATATGCCGCCGATACCTGCCTCGGTTACCGGAGATGCATTAAAAGCAAGGCTTTATAATGAGCGTAGAATAGAGCTGGCTTTTGAGGGCCATCGGTTTTTTGATGTGCGAAGGTGGAAGATTGCGATGGACATAGAAAACAGGCCTATTATGGGCATGAATATCAGCCGGGATCCTGCAACCAACAAACAAACCTATACGCCGGTGGTCGAATTACAAAAGCAGTTTACCCCCAACATGTATTTGCTGCCTGTTGCAACCGCCGAACTTAGCAGAAACAAGAATCTGGGGCAGTCTGCAGGGTGGTAATTTCCTGCTCCTTTTGATGATAAACCAATCTGGAAGCCATGATAACGGGCTTCCAGATTTTATCGCGGTCACCGTTTCATCTCTAAAATTAACGGGGAGTAAATAGGCCCGCAACGAAGGTTTTAAGGTCCGGTTCCCTAAACTATGCTTGAAGAGCGGATTTATCACCAATGCCCGATAATGAAAATACACCGTGTTTTGCTTCTGATCCAAAAGATGATCTGAAGCTGAGCGCCGAAAATAAAAACAGGCTTAGATCTTCACGGCTGGCCCGGAATAAGGTAAACAAAATGGAATTAAGCTACATGATGCCAGTTATAACAGCAACCAAAAACCTTTCCATGTCAAAGAAGAATATTAGTCTTTTGAATCAATGTATATGAAACCTAAATATCAAAAACTTGTAGTAGTTGCTTGTCTGTTTTTTCTTAATGCCAGCGTTTTTGCACAAGGGAAAAATAATTTATGGTACGACAAACCTGCCGCAAACTGGAACGAGGCATTGCCAATAGGCAATGGCTATATTGCCGCGATGGTTTTCGGCACTACACAACTTGAACGCCTGCAGCTGAATGAATCAACGATTTGGGCCGGAGGACCTAATAATACGGTCGATTCCGCAGCTAAACCTTACATTAACCAGGTCAGAACTCTCTTGGCGCAAAAAAAGTATCTGGAGGCACAACTTTTGGCCAATAAGCAAGTGACTCAAAAAGGGAATGGCGGTATGCCGTATCAGTTGGCAGGTAATTTATACATCAATTTCCCCGGCCATAATAGTGTAACAGATTATAAGAGGGACCTCAACATTGAAAGTGCGACCGCCTCCGTAACTTATGTATACGACGGTGTGCATTATAAAAGGGAATATTTCACATCGTTTACTGATAATGTTTTAATGGTCAGGCTGACAGCCGATAAACCACAAATGATTACGTGCAATATTAAGTTGCAAAGCCCTCTTATGAAAACCGTAGAAGTTGCGAACGGTGATTTGGTTTTATCAGGATTAAGCAGCGATCATGAAAATCAAAAAGGCAAAGTAAAATTTAACGTGATGGCCCGCGTAAAAAACTTTGCAGGCGCTGTCACTGCTGACACTTCGGGGATCAAGGTGAATAATGCAGATACGGCTATCATTTACTTATCGATGGCAACTAATTTTGTAAACTATCACGACATCAGCGCCGACCCATTCAGTCGTGCACAGGGTTTTTTAAATAACGCTTATAAAAAGGACTTTGCAACACTGCTCCGGGCTCATTCTGCTTTCTATCAGAAATATTATAACTGTGTTAAACTGGATTTGGGTTCCGGCGATGCAACAAAATTGACTACTGATATACGTATTAAAAACTTTGCAAAGGGAAAGGATCCGCAACTGGCGGAGCTTTACTTTCAGTTCGGCAGGTATTTGCTTATTTCATCTTCACAACCGGGTTCGCCCGAACCGGCTAACCTTCAGGGTATCTGGAACGGCGACCTGAAGGGTGCCTGGGATAGTAAATATACCATCAATATCAATACAGAGATGAACTATTGGCCAAGCGAGGTAACCCAGCTATCGGAGCTAAGTACACCGCTTTTTAATATGATAAGCGACCTGTCAGTGACCGGAAAGGAAACCGCCAATGTGATGTACGGTGCGCGGGGCTGGTCTTTACATCATAATACTGATGTATGGAGGATAACCGGGATTGTTGACGGCCCTTTTTGGGGGCTTTGGCCAACCGGCAATGCCTGGCTTTGCCAGCACCTTTGGGAACACTACCTGTTTACCGGTGATAAAATCTTCCTGAAAAAATATTATCCCATTATGAAAGGTGCAGCTCAATATTTTGAAGACGTTCTGCAACCGGAAGCTGAGCACAATTGGCTTGTAGTGTCGCCATCAATATCACCGGAGCATGAATATATCAATGGCAAAACTCAGGTATCGGTTTCTGCCGGGGCCACAATGGACAATCAACTGGTTTATGGCCTGTTTACCAATGTCGCACATGCTGCCGCCGATTTAAACGAAGACAGCGCCTTTGCTGATAGTTTAATGAATTACAGAACAAAGCTGCCACCTATGCAAATAGGCAGATACGGGCAGTTACAGGAATGGCTGGATGATCTGGATTCTCCAGCTGATCGTCACCGCCATGTTTCGCACCTGTATGGGTTATTTCCCGGTAATCAAATATCACCTTTCCGCGATCCGCGGCTTTTTGCTGCTGCCAAAAACTCGCTGATTTACCGGGGTGATCTTTCGACCGGCTGGTCAATGGCATGGAAAATTAATTTATGGGCCCGCTTACTTGATGGTAACCATGCCTATAAATTATTAACTGATCAGATCTCACCGGCAAATAACGAGGGCCATGAGTCGGGTGGTACTTATCCCAACCTGTTTGATGCACACCCGCCCTTTCAAATAGACGGAAATTTTGGTTGTACCTCAGGGATCGCCGAAATGCTGTTGCAGAGTCATGACGGTGCCATTTACTTGTTGCCAGCCCTGCCGGATGTCTGGAGAAAAGGAAGTGTAACCGGCTTAATGGCCCGTGGCGGTTTTAAGATGGACATAACCTGGGACGATCATAAAATTACAAAACTGGTTATTCATTCCGCTTTGGGTGGTAATTGCCGGCTTCGGTTAAATCAATTGGTGGTTAACAAACTACTAAACAAAGCTTCTGCGCGAAACACAAACCGTTTCTATACGACAATGGATATTAAAAAGCCAGTCATCAGGACCGATAATAGTAAGCTGGGCATACAGTTACCAAAAACATGGCTGTATGATTTTAAAACAACGGCGGGGAAAATATACAAGATAATATAGTATTGAATAAAACATCAAAGGTTAACATTTATGAGAATTTTTAATATAGTTATATTAATAGCAAGCAGCCTTTTATCATCGCTACAGGTTTCGGCCCAGTCCTTCAATTGGATTAAAAGTAGTGACACCGTTTTTTGGAAACTTAAAAGCGTAAATCTCCAAAAAGAGGCTGGTTCAGCTATTGATATTACCGTTGACGATAAAAAAAGTGGCAGTAAGTTTCAGTCATGGGGTACATGTTTCAACGAATTGGGTTGGGATGCGTTAAATCTGCTCCCAAAAGAAAAAAAAGAAATAGTTCTGAACCAGCTTTTCTCCCCGGATGGCGATATGCATTTTACAATAGGACGTTTTTCTATGAACGCCAATGATTACTCCCGTGACTGGTACAGTTGTGATGAGGTCGATGGTGACTTTCAATTGAAGTATTTCAATATTGACCGGGACAAAAAGGCCCTTATCCCATATATCAGGGAAGCCCAGAGAAGAAATCCCAAAATGACCTTTTGGATATCTCCATGGTCTCCACCTTCGTGGATGAAAGTCAACCACAATTACGCGGTCCTGAGTGATGCCAAATACAATCAGCTATCACCGCTTTCCGAAGTTGTTCTTTATGAGAACACTAAGAAAAGGGACGAGCGTGTCTTCCCTAAGCAGGTAACGGTAAATGATTATCTGATACAGGACCCACGTTACCTGCAAGCCTATGCTGACTATTTTTGCAAGTTCATTGACGCTTATAAAGAGCAGGATATTCCAATCAAAATGGTGATGTATCAGAATGAAGCTTATAGCTACACTGTTTACCCCGGCTGCGCCTGGACGCCCGAAGGTGCTATTCGTTTCAATACAGAATATCTGGCACCTGCCTTGAAAGCTAAACACCCTGATGTTTCCTTGTTTTTTGGAACGATCAATACCAATCGTTACGATCTTGTCGATCAGGTACTTTCAGACCCTCGTATGGCAAACACGATCCAGGGTATCGGGTTTCAATGGGAGGGAGGGCAAATTCTATCTGCTATCCGTAAAAAATATCCCCAATATCAGTATGTGCAAACAGAAAGTGAATGCGGTTGGGGGACTTTTGACTGGAAATCAGCCGAGCATACCTTCGATCTCATCAATAGGTATCTGGGTCATGGTTGCACTGAATATACGTTTTGGAACCCTGTTTTGACCGATAGCGGCACAAGTGGATGGGGATGGAAACAAAACGCGCTTATCCGTGTCGATTCGCAAAACCAGACCGCTGCCTACACACCAGAATATTATGCGGTGAAACATTACTCCCGTTACATCACCCCCGGCTCCAGGCTGTTGTCGTTTAAAGAGGCTGGTAATGATAAGAAGCCCGTACTGGTTTTCCAGACACCGGAAGGCAAATACGTTATAGTTGCCGGTAACTTTAAGGATACCGCGCAGCGGTTGCGCATCAAAATTGGTTCAAAGGTTTTGGATGTGTCTTTAGATCCCCACTCCCTAAATACGTTTGAAGGGAAAAAAACTAAAGCAACTTAACCGTATAATGAATGGTATTAAACGATAAACCGGGTCAAAATTTCCGACTGATACACGTTTAAAAATTCTGGCCGTTGCCTTCGGCCCGGGCTATTTACTTCAATCTTTTTCAAAGGATTTCCATTGCTATCCCTAACGGAGTTTCCGTTGGGGATTTTTATTGATGAACGTATTTTAAAGAAACCTGATAAAAATCGTGATCGGTGTTGTTAATGGCAATACATGAGAAAGCATTTTATATAAAGCTCAAGATTGATTTAACCGACCCTTCGTAGACGATTATCATCCGCAAAGACTGTGTAATAATAAAGATCCTGCTTTGCATCAAAGCTGCTTTGGTGTTTGAAGCCTGAATGCAGCAAAACCTTGCGGGCAGCAAAATGTATTTTATTGACAACGGCTCCTACATCGAAAATACCCTTTGAGTTTAACGCTGCCATTATGAATGGCAAAAGGTTGGTCATGATTTTTTGGCCCCGTGCATCGCTTTTAAGGTAAAATTCGATAAAATGCGGATAATGGTCCAGCTGGTAATGTTCCCCGGCCAGGGCTGGTGAGATGATATCAACCATTCCTAAAAGCTTCCCCGATTTCGTCTCAGTAATGAAATGCAGGAAATTGCGGCCGCAGTGAAAATTAAGGATGTTGTTTTTGAGCCAGATTTCTGTATCCGCCAGTGATCTCAAACGTTTTTCAGGGATAAACCTTAATGTTTCCTTATCGGAAAGGATTTGATAGGTTTCTTTTACAAGGTGTTCATAGCGTTCCAGTTCTTCCGGTCTGAAGGCATGGACAAGGACCTGTTCGTTTTGCAGGCAAATAGGATCAAGCATATGGCCAAAATATAATTTTGAACACCATTATACAAATTTTGTTCATCCTGTTATATTAACAGGCCGGCGTTTTAGGTATCTTTAGCAACTATGGAATTGGTAACAGATAAATACAGGGTAGGTAATTATATCCACCCGAAGGCCTCGGTTGATGATTTTTTTACAACGATAACTGGGATCGCCGATGATCTTTTTTATTTGTATCAATGGAGAACCTCTTATCTGAGTGAAATTGAGCCAATCCTGATCAATAACAGGCTCGTTTCCTTTTTTATGGAAAATATCAGCAAAACAGAAGGAGCTTACACTATGTTCAGGTCTGGCAACGTTGTTGTTGAGTTTTTAGACAATGAGGTTGTTAACGTCTATCACGAAGGGAAACTTAACAAGCATATTAAATATGTTCATCAGCTTCAGAACTTTGTAAGTGACCTGGGCTTGGGAGTTCCAAAATCACCTGAACAGGTCTGGTCTGAATTTGAGCCGGAAACATCTTCGATAAGCGCAGAAGATGTAATGAAAATATATGCTGCCATGCGCAGGTACGCCGAGCAGTTCAGCAGTGGGGTGATCTCGCCGGGGAGACCTCAGAAATAGGGAGTTAATCAGTTGCTGGTGTCTGTGGCCATGAAGGTTATTGATGGGATTCTGCTGGCTTTTTTGACGACTGAAAGTTAAATAAATCAAAAGCCGGCCGTAATTTAGGGTGCAATGAAACATTAAGAAAAAGGTGTTAATGCCGGCCTACAATAAGATTTGACTGACTTCAAAATTGAAAAACCGGTTTTTTCATAATGATAGATGAGAATTTGGTTATCAGGGATCAATGTCAGGGAAAATGCCTTTTCATCTGTTTTTGTTATTTGTGGGTTTAATGGCAACAACAAATCTTCTGGAATAATGAATGGATTGATTTCAGACAACATCGAACACGTTGATAGCCTTCTGTTCATGAATAGTTTACATCATCGATAATCATAAGCCGCGTTGGTCCATCGTAATTTATGGAAATTTAGCTAAGTAAGATGTAAGTGGGATAAAGACCCTGTCATGTATCAATACCACGATGGTTACCGATCGCTAAATTTAAAAGTTGTGGTCAAAGTATTCGAATCTCGCCATTGTTTATGGGTTCAATTTTGTTAAAAGATTATCCTTGTTTGGTATGAAATTATAAATCAGCGCTTTATCGATATTTTAATTTCTAATCTTTAATTTAATGCTTTGAAAGGGCTAAGAGGTTTTTCGTGTTTTTACCAGCTGATCAGCCCCTAAAATCCTAAATATTGATCATTTAACCTATAACCTATGGCACTGATCCTGGTTGTTTGTTCTCCCGATGAACACGAATTTGCTGACACGTTAAAAAACAAGTTGCTGCCTTTTAGGCACCAGGTAACGATCAACAGTATCAAAGAATCCTACGTTGAAGAAAAGGATGCCGAATATTTTGAATCTTTTAACACCAGGGATCTCCTTGTGCTGATATGGAGCAGAGATCAGTCCATGAATTTAGCGCTCGAAAATGAACTGCATATATCCTTAAGGGCCGAAGATGATCCATTTATCGCAATTGGTGTGATAAGGGAGTTATCTGGAAGTTATCCCTATCAGGAACCTGGGTGTTTTTGGGACGACCCGGACCTTGTCGACAAAATAAATGCTCGGATAACCGAGATAACCGGCGAGTCTTTCCCTGTAATTACACCTGAAATACATTCGGACATTTCCGAAGACCCTGGTCCGACACAACCAGAGACAACGCAGGAAAAAAATTACTGGATGTTAAAGATCGATCCGGAAACATGGGACCGTCCATCTCTTTCAGTCGGACAACAGGTGATGTTCAGTTCTTTCCAGGAAGATCATACCACGAAACGTCCGGATTACGAACAATTTGGCCGGATTAAAACAGGTGACGAGGTGCTGGTATACGCACACGACGCGATGGCGGCACTGATAGGGATATTTAGAGTGACAAAGGGTTTAAACCGCGAGGATCCAAACGTAGAACGGGTGGACTTTCTCGTTGATCAGTTCTTTGATGCAGTAATCCCGCTGAACTTATTTCAGGAGGATATTACATTTGCAGAAAACCTTATTAAAGGTGATCCAAACGTTTTATTTCCGCTTGACGCTTTTTTGTTTCAACTGCTCATTGATCGTGGTAAAAACGAACTGGTGAGCCCCGGTGATTACCTGGATGATTTTCGCAGCGACATCGATCATGTAAACACCATGGACAAGCTGTCCTTCTCGGATGACATCGAATCCCTTGGCACGGTTATCTGTCTCGAGCATATCCATCCACCGCTGGCAATAGGCCTGTTTGGCAATTGGGGATCCGGAAAAAGTTTTTTTATGGAAAAACTGGATGCGTATATCAAAAAGATCAAGGGAACCGATCCCCGCTTTGTGGAAAATGTGGTTTCAGTTAGGTTTAATTCCTGGCATTATTCGGACAGCAACCTGTGGGCCAGCCTGATCACTGATATTTTTGATGAGCTTGTCAATTATGGAAAGAAAGAGGAAAAAACGGACGAGATCAAAAAGTTATCCGAATCACTACAGGTAACGCTGCAGCAGAAGGCGGCGACCGAGAGAAAAAAACAGGAGATTCAGGAAGAGGTCAATCAACTTACTTCCATACGCGACGACAACCGTAAAAAGCTGAAAGATGCATCTGGACTTGAATTACTGAAACGATGGGTCTCAGATAAAAATGTAAAGCACGATCTTGAGTCGCTTGATAATGAAGGTGTTGAAAAAATATTGGATGAAAAACAAAAAGTCGATGACTTTATTGGTAAAGTGTCATCCATTGCGGAACAATTGCAGATTTTTGGAAAACACCTCGTTAGCTTTCAGGGTTTGCGCTGGTGGCTCCTGCTGTCGCTGTCTATTGTAGTATATGTTTTGGTGTTGCTAATTAAAATGGACTGGAAGGTACAATGGGATGCGATTACCGGCAGTTTCGCGGGTTGGTGGGCGGTCGGTTCGTTGTTCCTTTCACGGCTGTTAGCCGGGGCCGAGTCGGCCCTGAGGACAATCAAAACAATTAATGAGCGTCTGGCCAGTCTCAAGAAAACGGTTGATGCCCGTGCGGCCAAACAACCGGCAGATCTGGCGGCAGCCGAACGGCATTTGTTGCACCTTTCTGACGATATTCAAAAGCTGGATAAAGACATCAGCGACAAGCAGCTACAGTTGGACGACATCTTTACCGGAAAAAAGCTTTCTGATTTTATCAGTCACCGCGCCAAGGAAGAACAGTACAGTCGCCAGTTGGGTGTGATCTCCTGGATAAGGAAAGATTTTGAAACGCTGGATGAATTGCTCCGGGAACAACACGCTGCTAGTGTGGCCAGGAAAAAAGAGATCTTAAATCCGAAAGAAGTTAAGTTAAAGATCGACAGGATAGTTCTTTATGTCGATGACCTTGACCGCTGTAATGAAAATACGGTTGTTAAAGTGCTTGAGGCCATCAACCTGTTGCTGGCGTTTCCCTTGTTTGTTGTCGTAGTTGGTGTGGATCCGACCTGGCTGGATAATGCACTGAACACAAAATACCAACGGTTGTTCAAATCTGCCGCCAAGTTTAAGGGAAAAACCGGCTTGCGCCAGATTACCTCCTTTGATTACCTGGATAAAATTTTCCAGATCCCGTTTGCCATAAAACCTGTACAGGAGGAGGACCGCATAAGCCTGATCCAATACCTGACATCTAAAGACAGGGCACAGGTAGTTGCGGTGGTTGAGAATAATGCTGATGATCAACAGGCGCCTTCCACTCCGGTCCCTCATGACGCGCTTGCCCCTTCAGTTCTTCCCGGTACCACCGTGGCGAACCAGCCTGTTGTTTCCCCAGGGGCGGCCAGGCTGATGGTGGTTCAGGAAACCAGTTCTCAAAAGCCTGTAACAGAAAGCCCGGGCAAGGCAGCTGACAGGGCCAAGTTCACGCCCGCAGAACTCACGTTTATGGAAGCGGTTTCCGGTCTCTTCGGCGAAACGCCCAGGATGATCAACAGGTACGTCAATATTTACAGGATCATCAAATCGCATAAAAAATATAAGACGCCAGCCAGTCCTTCGGGGAGAGACTTTAAACCAACATTATTGTCATTGGGCATGGTCATCGGCTGTCCGGAGCTCGCCCAGCAGTATATTGACATGCTGTTTGAGACTGTCGAAAAAGATTTTCGTTTGACTCTGGCCGTCGCCAGGTACGGACCGATCAAAACCTATATTGAAAAAAACATCAACCCGGAATTACTTAACGGTTTAACCATAGATCTTTTTACAAGGAATATAGCACTTATTGCCAGGTTTTCGTTTCGGACGCATGTCGTCCAGGAGGTCGCGGATTGACACAGGCATAAAACGGTCGGACATTATGCTATAGGCATCATTTTCGCAATCGTTCCGGGTTAAAGGCCACAAGGAATAACGTTGTGTCCTTTTCTGAAATTACGCTGTCACTTTCTGACCTATTTTTATAAAGCTGCATCTTTTCATCCATGATGTCCCTTATGGCATGTATCGATTTGGGAGCTCCTGAAATGGACAAGACCGGCTGGTAATCTTTAGAAAGCACCGTTAGCTGTTTTGCATTAACTATCGATAGTTCCCAGCGCTCGTCTGGCCTGAACCAAAATTCTTTTGCAAGATTAGCCAGATCGTATTCAAATAGGAGGGCTTCATATTGGTCGTTTTGTTCTCCTGCTATCATATGCTTTGTCGTCAATTATCACAATTTAAAATCACTAAGGTTTTATATTGATTGGCGCCCTGTTAAAATAGGTATTTAGATTGATAATGTTCAGGTGATAATGCCTTTCGTGATGGTCAATAAGAAAGTATTTTAAAGAAATGGATTTCGAGCGTGTTTAATCAAAGTTTAACTTTAATATTGGTTTCTTCCAAGTTCATTTAACTCTTCTACAGATAAGCCTTCAACACTAAATGAATTTTTATATAGAATCTTATCATTTGATTTGGCATACAAATTGAACATTTCAATAAAATTGGAAAATATATTATACCTGAGGAATTTTTCGTTCTTGAGGCTTAGGGCGACGAGGAGATCTATAAAAGCCGTTAAAGAAACGAAAATAGGAAGCTCTGACTTGTCGAATTCGTCGCTAAGTACTTTTGCGTTTTTATCAGTTATTTCGGTCTTGTCATTAACCAGGCATATTTTAAGTACAAGCTTTACTTTGGCTAATGCATGTTGTATGGATTCTTCGAGCAAGTATAGCTTTCCATCCAGAATTAAATCTTCCGCTTTATTCAGCTGTACAACAGCTTTGTGGATAGCTTGATGCTTTTTTGTTTGTTTTTCGCTGATAACATATTTTGATTCAAAAAACAAGGCAGCGTTATTGTCGATAATAATGTAATCTGTAAATTCCAGGCCATTGGCGTATTTTGGTGAAGGAAAAAGGTCAACGCCGACTTTAAAAAAACGGGAAAGCTGCGAGGTTATGCTTAACTCTTGTAAGTTTCCATGTTTTCCATTAAACTGGTAATCATCGAACTTAAAAGATCTGCCGTCTGAATTCGTGGTTTGTCGCCAGCTATCACCATATTCGGGGGAAATAAATCTCATTTTTTCCAACATAGAATGATCTGCATTTAATAGGGAAATGGCGAAACCCTGCTGATCATGTATTGGATCGTGGGACTGTTTGGGAAGTGTTTTTTCAGGATTCCTGAATTTATCAGCATTGTAAATGTTATACAGCCATTTGTCAAAGCCTTCACGATCCATTTCTATAGGGATATTTACGGTGTGAACCGGATGATTCAGTTCATTATAGAGCACCAGTTTGATCTGGTCGTGTTGCTGGACCAATGCTGTCACTACTTTGTCCAAGCCGTTAAAAACCGTGTCTTCTTCACCAAAGAAGCCTGCAGAAAAATATATTGGATCGCCTGGCTTGTCGTAAATATAAAGCACACATCCCCGGGGTTTGAGGTTGGGGTTAGTGGCGATTAACGTAATCTTGCAACCTTTAATAATGTCCATTAAAACCGAGGGCTCCATTTTTATCATCAGTACAATTTCGCCGCGTTCACTAATCTCCATGCAGAAGCCTTGCGCGAGGGACCTTAAAAAATCATAGGTTTTTGGTGTAGGAAAATAAAAATCAGGCATTTCTAACTAATCAAGGAATCCAAATTAAAATACATCAGTCGTAATATTTCGTCGTTTTAGTTGAGGCGATGATTTTTCCTTGCGGTTATCTATAGCGTACATAACCGAATGCCCTTCTTTTATCGCCGCTTCGATAAAAGTACCGATTTTTGATGTATTATTATTTGTACCAATAAACCCTTTTTTAATCAATTCTATAAAAGTGCCTGTACCGATGTATCTGTTTTTGATCGTGTGATAACCTAATTGATGGCCATCTCGTGAGCCTTTAGTAGATGTATCACCAATGAGAATTTTCCATTGCTGCAGGGGGATATAGGCGCCGGTCGCAATTGCGGCATCGGCTTTTTTAATTTCCAGTTTTTTACATAATTTGAAATAAATGGAAGAATTGGAGAATCGATAATCCTTTAAAGAAGTGCTTTTTTCGCCTTCATCAAGTAATGTTTGCAAACGGTCCATTCGGCGTAATTCATCCGTATGTGACTTTTGGTTCGGATTATAGTATTGTTCGTCTGAATCTTTGTTTTTCTGATCCATCATTTTGTATTGGACAAACGTAAAGGCTTCATATTTTCTATGAAAATAGATCAGATCAACGCCCATTGCCTTTTCCTGTGGCTTCCTGTTGGCGTTGATGACCACGAGTTTTTCGCCATCTCCGTTTTCAAATTCAACTACACCCGTAATGGCTTCGGAGACGAGCGCCCAGCCGGGGAGTGTATGTAAATCGTTGCTGATAATGTCGTCTTCATATGCGGTGTAGTCGTTGAGGCCGGAAAGAAAAGAATCTCCAAATGTGCCATTATCGGAACCCCAACTTTGCATAATCTCTGACCGGTCAACCCCAAAAATATCCAGGCAAATAGCTAAGGCATCCTTTTCAGCAGCAGCATCGGTATGACGGGGCCTCGTATCCCTTGGCATAACCGCATTTAATCTTTCGTTTAACTGTTCGATTTTTTTTGCTTGTTCTTCACACAGCTTCAGTATCGCTTTATATAATTCTTCACCGAACTTTGGAGATATTTTGGTATAAGACGTTGAAAAGGCCGTTTCCGCCTGTTTTTTAAAACGGCTGGGAAGTAACGCTATTACTTCTTTGGAATCAATAGCAGGTAGTGGAATCACGTTTGTTCCCTTAAACCTGACCTGATTGGTAGCAACCCGCGAACCTTTCTTTAAAAGACAAACATGCGTGATTTGGAAATTTTCAAAGCCAAACCCTTTGTTTAGGCATAATAAAGCTATCCCGTCAGTTGCCACTCCTTTTGGATCAGCGTCTGTGACTGTGGTGAAACTTTGTTGTCGTTCTATTCTTTCCTCGATGGCATAGGAAAGATTAAATGAGCCAATACATAAAATCGAACTGATCACCTGGTCGGGCATAACGTATTTTATTGCGATAAGTGGTAAATGTACTATACCGCTTTA
The DNA here is from genome assembly GCF_051903035.1 of Mucilaginibacter sediminis. Lineage (NCBI taxonomy): Bacteria > Pseudomonadati > Bacteroidota > Sphingobacteriia > Sphingobacteriales > Sphingobacteriaceae > Mucilaginibacter > Mucilaginibacter sediminis. The sequence goes on along the minus strand of NZ_CP170602.1, from coordinate 2,039,251 downwards.
CAAATTCAAACCTTAAAAGTATCGAACGGTAATATTGCTTGGTCATCAAAACAGTTTCGGTGTTTATCAATGTGTAGCTATTAGAATTGGATAAGAATATACCTGGAAATTCGGGAAGGCTATATCGTAGCGCGGCTTTCGAGAGAAAATGGAATTTTCTGAGTCATAGTCGTTAGGCGTTCCTCTTTGATCGCACAGCCACCGAACAGAACTGTATGTTTATATTCGCGTGTAATTTTGACTTATAATACCAATGAATAAACCGGACCTTCCCCTGCCTATGAATAAACAGCTCAGGACACTACCTTATAATTTGCTCAGCTGGGAGGAATTTGAGGCTCTGTGTTTTGATTACTTATGTGAAAAGTATGGCGAAGAACATTGTTCTAACTACGGTGAACGTGGGCAAAAACAACATGGGTTTGATTTTTACGTAAGAAATCCGGGCGTTGATAAGTATCGTCTATTTCAATGTAAAAAAGTAGAATCATTTACGGGAGGAGATCTTAACCAAGCAATAAAGCTTTGGGAAAAAGGGGATTGGCACGAGCGGACAGAAGCCTTTGTGATATTCAGCTCTAACGCCTTAGGAAATACATCTTTCGCTGATGAATTTGAATCTCAAAAGAGCCGAATAATAAAAACAGGGATAACCCTGGAGAAAATTGGAAGCCCGGAGCTGGATAATTTTTTCAGAGATAAACCGGTCTTGGTGGAACGTTCTTTTGGAGAACACTGGCCATTTGAATTTTGTACATTCTTTTCACTAAAGCGATATCGCGATGGGCACATACCTGCCTTCGATTTCAAAAAGAAAATTTACCCACCAGTTAATTTTTACATCAAACGTAGACTAACGATACCTCCCGCAATTGATAAATTTGAAGATTATACATTTCATAACACGACGGATCTTTATAGCTATATAGAGGGTTGCTTTGCAGAATTCAGGCCGTGCAAAATTCTTCTCAAGGCCGAAGCCGCTTTTGGCAAATCAAAGGAGATGGAGAATATTGCCTATCAATATTCTACGAATGATCAAGGCATTTACCCGGTACTCATTTGGTTGAAAAACTTCAAAGGAGATCTCGAGTCCTATGTCACTACGTTCTACAAAAATTGGAGAGATCTTCCGCCAGACAGGCTTTTGTTGCTCTTTGACGGTCTGGATGAAGTTCCGGCAGATGTGTATAATTCTTTTATTGTTGACTTTAACAATTTTTTACAAGCCAACGGCGACATCCATATTATCGCATCGATAAGAAAAAATTTCTACACCGATAAAATTGGTAAAGGTATAGACCCGGCCAACAAATTAACAGAATTGACACTTAATGATTTGGATGATACGGACATTAAAAGTTACACGCTGGAGCGGCTTCCTGACCGGCAATTGCGAAAATCTTTTGAACGTTTTATACAAAGACCCTGGCTTAAGGATATCATACAAAATCCATTTTATCTGTCAGGTTTAACTGAACTTTTTATCGCCGGGGCACAGGATCTCCCTAAAAATAAAGCTGATCTTATCCGGGACATCATTATCAACAAAACAAGCAATGATCGCGATAAGTTCGGAAAGGAGCTTCCTATCAGCCGGCTTATGGTTATGGCTTCAACCATGGCGATGTTTCTAACATTGACGGGACGTAATTCTATTGAGTTAGCCGAATTAAAACGATTTCCGCCTGTAGATATCGAAGATCTCAGGCGTTGCTCATTATTTCGGGTTAACGAATCAGGTAAAGAAACCACCATCCAATTCGATCATAATAATTTCCAGGAATATTTAGCTGCGGAAAAGCTATCTGGGCTCGAATGGGGGAAGCTGGCGCCAATAATTTTTTATTTGGATGGAGGGATGGTGCTAAAGCCGAAAATGATGAATACTGTCAACTACCTTTTCACTTTGATGCCGATTGCAAGTGAACGATTCGTAACATTGCTGGAAAAAATTAAAGAAGCGAATGTTTCTGTTCTGCTGCAATTTGAGAAGGAAAAAATTGCTGTCCGAACCAGGACACTGATATTTAAAAATATTATCCTGAAAGGAAAATCTGACAGGATTTATTATCTGAGTGCTGATTACCGGCTGGAAGAACTCTGTGATTTCGTGAATTACAGTGAGGAGGCCTTTACGTTTCTATTGGATGAACTGGAAGCTGGACCGGAAAGTAATCATAGAATCTGTCTTCTTGATATCATTCATTTTTATCGTCAAACGCTTATATCTGAAAGATCGAGAACCCGGTTAATAAGCTTAGTTAACGGACTGATCTTAACCCCTGGTTTAGAATACGAGGTATATGACAGGCTGATAGATATACTTACGCAGTACCGTTTTTTTTAAAAAAGCATACTGGATTCCGTTATCAAAAAATGTTCTTTGATCGACCACAAATTTGTCCGGGGGGCAGTGATTAAGTACATTGATAATGCTGATTTCAGAGACGAGTTCGCTTATGTACTTCATAGCGATGAAGTATTAACGAACCACGAAGCAAGGGTCGGTGGAGGATTGGAGTACGTTTATATGAATTTTATCCTAACCCACTTGGACGCGGATAACGCATTAAGCGTAATTGATCATTTAATTACTAATGGGAAAACGCTGGAGAATATTGCAGGCCGCACAGGTTTCCCTGTAGAAAATACCCTCATAAATAAGCTTTATATCTTATTGGGTGAGATTAACAAGAGCCGTGGTAGCGATTTTTTAATGGGGCCATTTACGCGTTTTCTGATAACATTGGATTTTCACAGCCACACAGAGAAAAAATGGGGTACTCCGGTGCTATTCTTTGAATTACTTGATAAGAAGGAAAGATATTTCTGGGAGTTTTTGTGGAGCAAAAACGAAGACAAATTGAATTACTTTTTGCCTGATCTGTACAACGAGTCATTAGATGGTGAGATATTTCAGAAATACGAGAATGGAAAACTTAGCGATGTGCAGATCTTTAAGATCAGGTACGCCTTCGCAGATAGGGATAAAGTTCAGCACGACCGTTTTCAGCAAAAACTATTGGAGCGATATGGCAACAAATTCAAATATACAGAGTCGGTTAATTGGGATAAGATAAACAGTGAGCGGGAAAAAAGAGACATCCTGCTTTTAGGAGATCGGGACCTATTTCTAAATGAGGCAAAAAAGGTTTATAAACTCATTAGGGAGATAAAGGGTAACGATGACGATGAGGAAAGGTTATACCAGATAGAGTACAGTGACAGGAAGGAAATCAGGAAAAAGGTGAACAGTAACCTTATTTTCAGAGTGATCAGTGAGTATAAAATTACAGGTGGATATACGGTATTTAAAGAAATATTTACGCCGGATGGCTGGGAATGGTATCGTTTCCAGCAGGTGGAAGAATATCTCATTCATAACAAAAAGCACTTGCTGCCGGCTTCGTTACTAACAGAAAGCGCGACTTACTTGGAAAAAAATATAATGCCGTTTGTCAATTTTAACGAAGCAGTAGTTGATGTTGAAAACGATTCCTATACATTAAATGACGCAGGTATTCGGTTGTCAAACTACTACAGACACGGAGCTATTGACCTGCCTGAAGATTTGCAGCTGGATCTGTTATTGTTTGATTTTGACGGTTATGCTTATGATACCCAGGCTGAAGAAAAAAAATACAAGAGGTTGTTTGAACTTATTCATGAGCGGACAAATCCTGCAAGATTTAAAAACCGCGTATTAATGAACCTTCAGCGTCGGGAACTTTCCATTCGGGTTCTAACAAATCATGCTTATATATGCCGGTATTATGAATATGAAGAAGGGCTTCCCGAAATGCTTCAGATGTTGGATAATAAAAATTGCGCAGGGCGTTACAAAATATACATAGTGGAGATGATTATTAAATTGGCAGATACACCTGATATTTTTGATCACTTCTTATCCGGGTTGGAATCCATCAATGACCATTGGGAATTGATGGTTGTTAATTATCTCGCACAATTTTCTTCCTATCGAAAAAAGTTGATAAAAATTATAGACAATTCATTTTTGAACCCTGTGATTGAAGGTCATGAGATATTTTGGAAACATGAGCTTATAAAAAAAGGTATTCGACTTGGTTCTATGAACGCTATAGTTTTTCAATTTGACAATTTTTTTAAAAACTTAAGAATAAGTGACTTTGCCAGCTTAAAAGCAGATGACTTTAAGGTTGTGGTTGAAGAACAGCCGGATTGGCTGATGACGCAATGCCTGGAAGTATTAAGAAAGGTCGCGCCTTTTCTGGATGGTAGGAAACACAATGAACTTCCTGAAATTATGGAAGATCTTGTCAGGCAATGTGCGGTAAAAAGCAAAGACCTGTTTAAAAGAGCATCGACGGAATATCAAAAGATAATTACCGATCTCTATGACAATTACCCAAAGGTTACCTATATTAATTGGTTTAACCGCCGATTGATAAATCATTATTATCAGCACGTAATCAGCTACGAAAGTGATGAACAGGCCTGGGAAATAATCAGTTCGCTTTATACTACATGTGAAAAATGAACTCCCCAAAATGTACACCAGTTTTGTATGAATATATGATTTCCCATTGACGGGTACCGCAAGTACTTTTTATTAGTATTTAGATTGATAGTTACTTGCAGCAATCCATTTAAGGCTTATCTGTTTAACAACAAATCCGGCAAAGCAGGGGCATGTTAGGTGTGTACTAAAATTCTGCTGCCGTTTGAGCTTAGCATTTCAACTGCTTCCCAATCGTTGCCTGTTCTGTCTTATGCCGCTGCCTCCGGCCCAGGCTCCCCGTTCCAATCTTTTTCAAAGGATTTCCACTGCTATCCCTAACGGAGTTATCGTTGGGGATTTTTATTGATGAACGTATTTTAAACGAAACGGGTAAAAAGCGCAGCCAAGTTCGTGCCCGAAACCCCAGGCGTACGAAAAAAGACTACGGCATAATTCAGCCGCTCATACCTCCCGTCTTCAGCCTCCGGCACTTATTCCGTTTCCTTTTGTCTCCCGCCACGGGCACTATTTATTGCTTTCTTTTTTCCCTTTTTCTTTTAAAAATACACACACAGACAAACGGACAAGAGAGAAGAAGTAAACAATTAATAGTTCATTAAAAACAAAAATGTTATGGAAATCATCACAGGCAGATTAACCGCAGATGCAGAGGTTAAGGAATTACAAAATGACAAAAAGGTAACCAATTTCAGGTTGGCCATCAATTACCGTTACCGCAGGAACGGGGAAACCGCAGAGGATACTACCTATGTGGATTGTGCCTACTGGCTAAATTCAGGGGTAGCCAAATTTTTGACCAAAGGTACACAGGTGCAATTGTATGGCAGGTTAGGGGTTAATGCATGGATGAATGCCAACAACGAGGCAAAAGCTATCATCACTTTTCATGTGAACGATTTGACTCTATTGGGAAAAGCCGGAAAAGCGGGGGACGGAAAAGCGGGTAAACCTGCTAAGAAAACCAAAGCGGTGGATACCGATGTGACTGGCTCCGGCGATGATGACCTGCCTTTCTAAAAAGCTTATGGGCATGCAGGATAAGCCTTAAACCTGCTTTTATTAATCAATAAGTAAGTTCAATATGGCAAACTGGTGTAACAATAGGATAGAATTTAAGGGAAGCATAGCACAGTTATCGGAACTGGCAGAGTTATTCAGCGGAATGGCAGAAAAAGAAAAAAGTACCGGGGCAGGTCAGCTTCCCGGTTTTGTGACCGCTGAAACAGGTTACCTGTTCGATATCCGGTGGGAGAAAGATGTACTTTATTATGAGACACGGTGGGTGCCGAATATCAGCGTAATGAAGCATATCGCTATTTATACCGACACTTCATTCATCATGCAGTATTGCGAAATGGGAAACCTTATTTATGGTGAGGCAAGTTTCGATGATGGTAAGTTTTCAGATATCGTGCTTGAAATCGAGGATTTTGACCAGTACTGCTATAGTTTCGATACGGAAACTTACCTATTCGAGGGGATGGAATACGAGATTCTCGACGAAATACTGGATATCCTGCTCGAAAGGAAAACTGCGGTTGCCCTGCTTAAAGTAGAAAATAACATCAATTAATCATTAACAAAGGGGGAAGTCCTCCAACAACACACATGAGCATATTATCTAATCAGACGGAAAGACGGGCTTTAAAGGTCTTAGCCAACACGCTCCGCTTTTTTGACCATACCGACCTTTTGCTGATGAGTGCAGAAGATGCACAGAAGGCAAGGCAAGCGGAAAATACCTTGAGGTCGATCATTGAAAATAACGGGTATACGACCCGATATAAAAAGGGCAGGGGAACAAAAATGTATAAGAACAGGAAAAACAAGCAATCACATGAAAACGAACTTTTTTGAACATATCGCAGGTTTAGGCATCACTGCCGACCTGAAAATAGCAGTCAGCTTTGGGGCAAACGGAAATTTGGTGGTATCGGTGATGGTCGCCAATGATAAGCTGTCGGACAAAGCAGGGAAAATTATTCAGCCCATGATTTTAAGGGGAAACGCCGGGGAACTCGATGAGGGCTTTTTTGAGGCTGTCAGCACACCCTTAAAACAGACTTCCCAATTATTTGCCAATATGGATGCTTACCAAAAGGGACTGGACGATGCCAAACTGGCTTCTAAACAGGAACAGGACAAAAAGAACAAAAATGGCAAGGCCAAAACAGGGGCCGAGGAAAGTGATGAGGATAATGAATCAAATAGCGAAAACCTGTTCAGCAATAAACAGGCGGAGGAACAGCAGAAAGCGGATAAGAAAAAAGCCTATGATGAGGCCATGCTGCAAATCGCTGAACTGGCCAAGACTTTTAAGTATGCGGAAGCCATCGCATTACTTCCATCGGTTGACGAGTACCCCGAAAAAGTAAAGGAACTGAAAGAAAAAGCGGATGAACTGGCCAAGCGCAAAAAAATCTATGACAGTATCAGCCAGGATTTATAAACATTAAACCTACCAAACATGATAGTAAATACTTTAAGCAGGGTATTCCTGCATAAGGATAACGGGCAGGATGTCCGTTTGGCCGACCCCGGTGCTGATTTCAGTATGGTCGCTGTACTGAACTTTTATGCCAATACTTACCCCATCCTGACCACCGCCAAAATCACCGGCCCGGAAATTAAGGACGATGAGGTACTGTACCGCTTCGAAACAACGATGGGGACGAAGGGATGAACGGGAAGGCCAAAATAAACCGGAATATCAAAATAGAAAAGGAAACAGACCAATGGAGGATACAGCAATCATTCGGGGCGTTCGTCGCCAAACTAAACCGCTTGCCGGACGCAGGGGAGGTACAACGCAACCCGCTTCGAAGCGCACCGCAAGGCATAGCCGGAATGGTTTTCTGAACCATCGTTTCCTGCCGTTTTGGGTGTTTAAAGGTAATAGGGGAAGGGCGGAAATAGAATATTTCCGCTCCCTCTCTAATATTTGCTCATACTATAACCTCCACATACCCGATATGTTTTCCCTTGCTTTTCCGCAGAATATTTTCAGTTCGTGGGAAAGCGTAGCCGGGCAAATCAAAGCCATCGATAAAAAAATGGAATGTATCATCGTTCAGGACGTTGACCACATAGCAACACTGGCAACCCTGAAACGAATGAATACGGGAAGTACCTTATTCTATGTACCGGTAAGGCCGTTATGGCATTGGGGACAGGTGGCTGAACAGCAGCCTATAGCGGAACTGGTTACCGCCCTGTTCGCTTACCTGTACCAGGTCGTCAAAATACCGTTTTATGCGGAGGACAACAGTTACCTCAAATACCAGTATGACACCTTGTTTGAATGGGTAACCGAGCAAATGGACGGGGACGATGAAGATGAAAAAGAGTTTAAAGAACTGGAACTGGATACGCTCTACCTCATGCAAAATGCGGGCATCCATATTCTAAGATCAATCAGTAATCCCTGTTGGATGGAACGCATGGAAAGTGTGGTCATTGCCTACACCGATTTACCGGAAAAGGATTTGGAATGGGCGCTTTTAGCGATTGATTTTCTCCAATTGTATCAGCAGTATCCCGACCGCTCTGTTTTTGACCACATCCGGCCTGACCTCTACCATCCCGAAGAAGAGGATCGTATCCGGGCGGAGCAATACATTTCTTTCTATTGGAGCGGAAACGATTGCTTTACCGATACCCTCGACGATTTGATCAATACGAATTTTCAGGAAATAGTCGTCATGGATGAACCCATAGCTGTGCAATTGTTCGATACCATGAACGAAACAGTACCGGAAGATTTTGACTTCGAGACCCGGCTGTTCGACCTTATCAATAAATTATCAACCCTTTTGCATCAATACGACCATGAAGAACGTGAGCCAACAGTTTAACGACCAGTACCTGCCTATCAAAGCATTATTGATATACCAATCGGTTGGGCAGGAGGAAGATAGTAATTACCATCACAGGGAAAGCGGGCAGGAAATTTACGTCGAAAGCTATGATATCGGGAAACAGGGTAACCCCATCAACGCGCATCCGCTCACCATTCCTGAAATGCAATCTCTTAACGAATTATTGCAAAGTACGCAGGAACTGAAAGGTGCCTATTTGAAAAGCAGGGGCTTACTGCCCGGTAAAGTGATTTATATCAACCCGCTGACCAATGGCTTTGCGGTATGGTATACCCCACCGCAAGAAATGAATTTGTTTTTTGTGGACAGCCTTGGCATCCCGTCAGGTAAAGCGCATATCCCGGCTATGGTATGGAAAGCCTCCAAAGACAGGCTCGACGTGTTTGCTGTAAAAGGGAAAAGCAAGCCGACTACTAAAACGTCCCTCTATCATGCGCCTTATTTTAATATCCATATGAACGGCAACGTTTGCATGGGGACAGTCGTGATCAATATCGACCGCAACACCGCCCTTGAAGATTTCATGGCGCAATGGGAAAGCTATTTCTTTAACAGCTATTTCAGCCATACCATCCACAGCAACAGCAGTACCAATATAAATATCGTTCATCTTTGGCAGGAGCAGGTAGCTACAGGCAGGGACTTTCCGCAGGAAATTTTAGTCAAATCAAATACCTCATTAAACCATCTTATACGATGAAAAATCTCAAAAAACAAATAGCAGTTAAACCTGCCGTGCATATCGTTGAAAAAGAATTGTTGCAACCTTATAACCCCGTTTCTATTAACCTCATTGGGGCAGGGGGTACCGGAAGCCAGTTGCTGACCGCCCTCGGACGCATGAATCACGCCCTTATAGCCCTGAACCATCCCGGGCTGATGGTGACCGTATTTGATGATGATAGGGTAGATAGGGCTAACCTCGGCAGGCAGCTTTTTACCACCGCTGAATTAGGGTTATATAAGTCGGTCGCACTGGTTAATCGTATCAACCGTTTCTTCGGCACGAACTGGAAAGCGGTAACCGAAAAATATGATAAGGATTATTGTTCTTTGGAAAAGGGAGTGGCGACTATGACCATTTCCTGCGTGGACACCGTGAACACCCGTTTTGAAATAGCGGAGATATTGGAAACCTATCACCGTCATATGCCGAACCACCGCAACAGGCCGGTATATTGGATGGATTTTGGCAACAGCAGGGATACCGGGCAGGTTTTAATAGCTACCGTGGGCGCAGTAAAACAGCCGGAATCTAAAAAGTACAACCCTGTTGGCAAATTACCTTTGGTTACCGAGGAATTTAAAGAGCTTTTGGTTAGTTCCGAACAGGCAGACAATACACCATCATGTTCTTTGGCGGAAGCCCTGACCAGACAAGATTTGTTCATCAACTCCGCATTGGCCAACCTTGGCGCGTCACTGTTATGGTCTTTGTTCCGGGAGGGCATGCTGTTCAACCGTGGCTTTTTTCTCAATCTCAAAGAGTTCAGGACACAACCGCTCAAAGTGGCTTAATTTAAATGCAATGGAAATTATAGATATTAACGGCAGGGTCATACAGGTGACCGACCTAAAACTGGCTCTTTTACAGGCTGATGATTACCGGCACTACCGCCACGCTGATCCCACTTTTGCAGCTACTGATGAAGTGTTGGCAACTTATTGGGGTGATATTTATCAAAAGCTATTATTATTGGAGCTACAAACCGCACAATGATACATTTTACACAGGGTAATTTATTAAAGAGTAATGCCAGGGCTTTGGTCAATACAGTGAATACCGTGGGTGTGATGGGAAAGGGGATAGCCCTGCAATTCAAAAATACTTTTCCCCTGAATTATAAAGTGTACCAGGATGCCTGTAAGCATCAAAAGCTGACCACGGGCCAGCTTCTGATAGTTCATGAAAACGATCTGCTGCGTGGTGAGAAGACTATTATTAATTTCCCTACCAAACAACACTGGAAGCAGCCGTCAACCTATGAATATATCGAATCGGGTTTGGTCGCCCTTCAAAAATACCTCATTGAAAACCCGGTGGACAGCCTCGCCATGCCAGCTTTAGGTTGTGGTAACGGAGGACTGGACTGGGAGGTTGTCAAACCCATGATCGTGGAATACCTGTCTGCCATAGAGGCTGATATATTTGTTTTTGAACCGCTTTAGGGCGGAGAATTGCCCGGCGGCCACGGCATAGCCGTGGCCCTTTCGTCGTCTGTTTACTTTGTATTTTGAGGGCCGGTAACCAGTCGGCGCTTTGTCGGAGATGGAAATCGCTTTTATAACCTCAACGGAGTATGAAAATTATTAGTTTTGAGCTTTGGTTTGAATGGAAAAACTCCTGGAAATTGTCTTCAAGCCCTCAATACAGAAATACTTCTTTATTTTACCGGCGGAGGTTTGTGAGTGGCTATTGCTAGATCATGAGGAACCGGATGGATTGCGGCTTTGTCATGCGCAAATGGCCAGGCTGGAAGAATTTCGTAAACTAATTTTGGAACTTAGCCTGGCGACGGAGGCGATGCGGAACAAAGCTATTAAACAAGCCAAAGTAAAGGTTTCCCTGGCCTTACTGGCGCTGGTCTTAGTGATCATCGTGATATATTCCCTGAAAGATGTGATCATTAAATTATCCCCATCCCTGAAATGGCCGATATATATCTGTGTCCCGGCTGTCGGTGTTTTTTCGTGTATCGTGATCTTTGCGAATTACATCACTCCCGGCCAGTCGGAAGATAGCCTTTCTGACACGGTTGGTTTGCTGGAGATCAGGAAAAGGATCACCGAAGAGTTTTCGCATTAATTAACAATTGGGGCTTTCCCTTCCGTTTTAGCGTTTATTGCCATTAGCCTTTCACATCCCATTGAAAGGAGCGGGTAGGGTATATGTGTTTTTTTGATTCCGAATGATACTCGCGAAGTTCGCTGTTCCACCGCATACAGTTAATGCCGTTAAGTTTAAGTAAAGAAACTTGAAAAGCAGTTCAAAAAGAGAATCGTTTGTAAGAGCTTTAATTTCCATCAGAATTGACAATGGATAAATAAAAAGATCATCCGCTTTATTCCTTTTTAGTTGATAATAATACTGCTCCTGATTATGCTTTATCATATTGGTAAATAAAAAGATCATCCGCTTTATTCCTTTTTAGTTGATAATAATACTGCTCCTGATTATGCTTTATCATATTGGTGCTGACCCTAATTTAGTGGTAAGTTGGCTCGTCCCAGTGCTATACCAAGGCAATTTTCGATTTCTTCCTTTAGTTTACCTTCCTGTTCACCATGAAGGTAAAAGAATGCGAGACGATCCTTAATCTCAGCGTATTCGTTGCTAACTGGTGTGGTGGAACGGGAGTCAAGATCGTCTACAGGTAATCGCCGATTTCCGCGGAAAACAAAGCGTATAAAATACATTTCATTTGACTGGGTAAAACCGGCATTTGCGAGCTTATCCATAAGTTCAGACTGTGTCCGCTCGTTGTCCTGATCGTTTTGCTGATATTTGACATCAAATAGAATTACCAGACCATTTCTTCTTGCCGTAAAATCAAATTCGTTCTGCTCGCGTTTAACATTATACGCAGTTAAATAGCGCTGAGTGATGTAGAAGATAAAATCGTCAACAACTTCTGCCCGCAGGCGATTCAGCGTAAATGCCGCATTTTGTACGGCTTTTTTCTCCTCTTGCGTAATGCCCTCACCATGAACAATCTTATTCCTTATACTTACCAATTCCTCTACCTTATTGGAACTATACCAGGTTTTGGTCAGTACACCAATATCGATAAGGCGATTTACCAGTTGCGGGAAACTATACTTCCCACGTTGCGTATCTGAAGGTTCAATATCCAAATAGATTTCTCGCATCAGGGCTTCGAGATCCGCGAAATCGATCACAAATTGCGGGTCTATAGAGGGTAGTTGCACATTGCCATGATCGTCTTTTGGTACGCTTGAGTCTTTGGATTGATTTTTGATCCCGAATGACCAGTAATAATCGCTTTCTTCTTCATGATCGTCAGGATGGTAAACTTTTAAAATCGCCTCTTTGACTAATTCATCCATCAGTAGTTCGCCCACTGCCCACAAAGGCCCGATAAAAGTGTCCGGATATTTACCCTGGTAGGCCGGCTCATTTATCACTGCGCTCAATTGAAAACGCGCTTCATTATATTGTTTCATCCTTATGACCCATAAATAGATTTGGGCAATATAAAAACTGATGCGAACCTGGTCTGTCGTAATATCTGGCAACTTGTTATCCATGATGCGGGTCAATGCATGCAAAAGCCGGGTTTCTTTATTGAGGTTTATCTGATCTTCTTCCAGTGTCAGGTATGCCTGTGCATTTTTCCAGCGGACCTGGTCACGAATCAAGTTAACAAGCTTCCTAGGAATGCGGCCGGAAGCAAGGATCAGGCAATCGAAATGGTCATTTACCAAGACATCCGACCGCTGGCCTTCATCGCTGACCAATTCGAGGCAGTATCGCTTAAGCGCCGCATATTTAAGAAAAGGAATATGAATACTCTTGGAAAACAATGTACTGATCACCCGGTCATCGAGTAAACCTGAGCGTTCGTATTGATAATAAAGTCCCTGTCCGGCGATCACAAAAAAACTGGCGTACCCGGACAGTAACAAAAATTTCAGGTCATTAATTACAGGTAGGACTTCTTCGGTTTTTTCAATTTTATCCAGCTCATCAAACGCGATGAGCACCTTAATACCCTGTTGCTGTAGCTGTGCCAATGTGGTTAATAAGTGATGCTCGGCGATATTATCATCATACAAACTTTTCCGGGCAGTTTCCTCTATTTCCAAATCATCCTGGCTTCGTGACCAATTAAATTTAAAAACACTTATACAGGTCCACGCAAGAGACAGGATAAAAACGAAATAGTTTAATATTTTATAATCGATCAGGTTGAAGGTCAGGCTTGTGGTCGAGAGTAAAGTAAGCACAATTGGGATTACTTTCTTTAGGTCAAATTCTGCTTCTGTGCCCTTTTTCGATTCCTTTTTTGTATTCAGGGTATGGTTGCGGACGACCTCGTGGAACGTTCTGTCATATAACAATTTAAACTCTTGGTCGAACTGCAACCCTTCTTTTGTCTTTGGGCTATCACTCGGCTCCCTTGCTTCATAAGCAAGATAGAGTGCCCGTATCATCTTTTTTAACAGAACCGGATAACCATCATATTTGGCCAGATTAATAGTGACACAAATAAATTCAGCACCCAGTTTTTCGATGACGCGGTTTACAAATGATGTTTTACCGACACCTCTGTATCCGGATACCAGGAAGGACGATGGCATCCCGTGGGTTAATTCCAGAACGATCTGCTCAACAAGTTCGTTGTCTTCAAATGCAAAAGCATTCTTACGGTCGGATCTATAAGGAGCGTCACTTAATTTAGTCTTATCAATGTTTACAATCAATGCGTTTAGGTTTTTTGATAGGTAAATATAATGACAAAGTACAAACTTTCCTTAGAATTACCGGTACTATTGACGAAGCACTCATCCGCAATGACCCAGCAAATCTTCAATACAAAAAGGTTCGGCATCTTTTCCTAAGAGTTCAACAGTCGCCATTCTGATTTCAGCACACATGGGAATTGACATCCAATTTAAGAGCTATATACGCATGTCTATCTGGCCAATTATTTTCATTACGTTACAATCTCAAAAGACGCGTCATTAGCCGAAGCGCTTTTCTGTTTTTTGACGTTTTATGCTGATTGAACGAAGTGAAGCAGCGGATCCGGGTATTCCCGGCAAGCAGTTTTGGTAATACCAAAACATCGCTTGCTTTAAACTACTACTTGTACGTATATTGAGAAAGCGAATTTAATTCGGACAGGATCATGAATGTCATCTAAGCATATTTTGCAAGCATCAGAATATCACGTATGAAGACAAAAATTTTGGCAGCTCTTATGACTACTTGATTGCTTCTTCAATCTTTTGGAAGTGTCCAGTACCCAAATGCATCTCCATTTGCACCGACAATTGAGAAGAATGAGATCCCTGCTTCACTAGTGCCTTTTTATGAACACGGGGCCATAACCTTAGCTTTGTCAAGGAATTGATAAATATTACACTCTTTTATATTTTAACAATACCATTAGGATAATCCTTTCCTGCTCTGCAAATAGCCGGTTAATTTTCGCTTTTCTTGGTACTGTTTCGCTGATCAGCCCAATTCACTTAAACAAATTTTGATTGTCCCACATCAAGAAATCAACGGGGTAAATACTATCTTTAATCTCTATGAACTTTGAAGAGACCGACATTGACTTTGATCGTATTGACTGGCGCAGATTTGAAGAATTATGCTTCGATCTATTGATGAAGTACCAGTTTCACGATATGATCTGGCATCAGGGCAGTGCCGATGGCGGTAAGGACATTGAAGCATTGGCTACAGTAGTCAATCCATTGCTGGGGGCCTATACTGAAAAGTGGTTTTTTGAATGCAAATTTTACACCGGCGGTATACCTATGACTGAACTTGTCAGTAAAATCGGCTGGGCGACGGCGCACCGGGTAAAACACTTTGTCCTGATGACGAATACCCATCCCACCAAAGACACCAGGGATTATCTGAACAAAACACAGGAAAAAGTTGATTTCAAAATTCATGTCATTGACGGTAAAATGATCAAACATAAACTCCTGGCATTCCCGGATTTGATCATCAAATACTTCGCCGACGATACGCTGGCATGGGTGAAAAGCCTGGTTCGGCAATGGTTATTCCAGCATACGCTGCCGGAAATTAAGACGCTGGCAAGGTTGGCAAGTACAGTAGATCCGGGGAAACTTAGTAAGGAAGAACTGGTATTCCTGATGATGGCCTACCAGCAAAGTGATTATGATGAGGATTGACTGCCTGATGAAATTGAACCCTTTGATTTTGATTTTCTTTGGCCGGCCATATGTTTTTACAAAAACGAGATACACCCAATCGACCTGAATAATGTATTCTTTTCCGGATCGAATAACTGGTTCCATCTCAGTGCGATGAGTTCTACCATTGAAAAACTGGACCAGTTTGCTTTTGCGATGCAACATGATTCGCCGGACCTTGGAAATATTCAAATTACGCTAAAGTGCGTTTACAAGCAATTCAATGTAAAAATTGCTTGTAAACCCAATCACAGTAACATTTAATTTTACAATTTTGTAGAACCTACAACCCTAAGTTAACCGATGAATGACGCCTTATTTGCAGAATTACTAAACAATCCTGAAACTGAAATTTTAGATTTCAAAAAGACATTTTATGATTTCAGTAATTCTGGCAAAGGTGACGCTGGTTTTTTGAAAGACCTAATTTCCATGTCTAACACGATTCGGGAGCAAACCGCCCACCTGATTTTCGGGATCAAACTGCTGCCAAATGGAGATAAAGTCTATCATGGTATAAGTGAAATCATGGACGATGCCGCTTTGCAGGAAAAAGCCAGAAGTAAAATTAGCCCGGCACCGAAGTTCAAAAGTTATATTTACACTTATCGGGAATTAAAATACGGTATTATTGAAATCCCGGTACATCCCCATGAAAAATATCTGTCTGTTCCGGTAAATCAGTCGAATACGCTGATGGCTAACCGCGTTTACCTGCGCCGGGGCAGTATGAATGATGAGGCCCAGCCGCAGGAGATCAAATTGCTTTATAAATGGCTGAAAAAGGTACGCAAACAGCAGGCACCACCACCCCCAAAACCTGAAAATGATGATTACGATGGTTACCTCCTGCGAACCGTAACCCCTTCCAGCGGCGATTCGATTGCACAATTGCTGTTAGATCATGACACGCTGGAAAAAGTGTTAACGCAACATACCCGGATTGCGTTGCTGGGTTGGGGTCTTAGCGGGAAATCGACTGAACTGATTAGGCTGGCACATGTATTATCTCAAAAGCCTTCTATCCATGCCCACCGCATTATTTTCGGGCACCATTTTAACGGCCCTATCCATAAGCGAATACCGCAGATCGATCGAATCCCTTCGGATCAGCTTTATGTCTTCCTGGACGGGTTGGACGAAATACGGGGCAAGAACCGGAAGGAAACGATTGACGCGATCCTTCAATTCGCAGAAGGTTATCCGAAGAGCCGTATCATCGTTTCCTGCCGTACCAATTTTTACACGACAGATTCCGAAAACTCCGCTTACAATACCTTAACAGATTTTTCCTCCTACAAGCTTGATCCGCTTGCAAACCAAGAAATTGAAAAATACTTGGATAAACACCTTGGGCAAAACAAGAAAGATTTCTTACTGGAAGTCAACCGCAAAAAGATCAGTGATTTGCTGCATGCTCCCTATTATCTGGTGAAGCTGGTGCAGCAATTCCGTAACGGTCACCAGATCGCGGACAGTAAAGGCAAATTGTTTGAATCCGAAATATTTGACCTTATCCGCATGGATGTGGGTAAACTGAAGCCGGAAGAGCGAGCACCTTACGAGTTAGCCTTATTTAAACTTTTTACCAAGGTTGCCTTTGTCATGGAAGCAAAAGGTACCAACCAAGTGAGCAGCAGCGATCTTCATTTAATATTACCGGATAAAAAGGATTACCGAAAGGTACTTAAGGCAGGCAACCTCTTCCAGGGCACTGACGATAAAAGTAAAGTGTTCAAATTTACCCATAATAATGCGCAGGAATACCTCGCGGCAAAAGTATTGGCGCAATTAAAATTCAAGAAGATTAAAGAAATTATTGGGGTAGAACCGGATTTTGACAGGATAAAACCCAGCTGGGTAAATACCCTCGCATTTGTGATCGATATCCTGCCTGAAAAAGCCGCTTTGATAAATACGATATTTAACTGGCTAGCGAAAGAAAACAAAGACCTGTTGATCGCGCTTGACCCCAAGAAAATGCCCGACCAGTTAAAGTTCGACCTGTTTTCCGGCATTTTTGTACAATTTAAAAACGAAAGACGCAGAATTAACCGGCAGATCTATCGGTATGAAGATCTGGCCAGCTTTTCTGAAAGTGAGCAAATTTTTGATTACTTGTTGGCGGAACTGGATTCAGGTGATAGCATATCCAAAATGAATGCGTTAACTATTGCAAATTTTTATCATCTGAAAGCTTATCCAAACTACCGGAAACTCTTCAGACTACGTTACGAGTGCATCCTTGAAGGAAATGATGCCGAGTTACATGCCTCAGCGCTTGCTGGCTTTGGCGGCCTTTTCGATATTTCTGCGGCGGCTTTTCTCAAAGTCTTCAAGAAATTTAAAACGTCGGAAGACACCTGGGTGCGCTACCAGCTTTTTACCCTGATATGGATAACCGGTCACCAGGATTTGGTCGTTGGCTACTTACTGGAACAAGCACGGTTCCTCCAAGCTGATGAAATGCCTCGGCTCAACAAGAGACAGGGAAGCAATCGTCTGAGCAATGAATTTACTGAAGTGTCCAATGCGCTGCAACGCGTCCATACTGCGGCTGGATTGACTGAACTTTTTAACTCCGGCCCAGCCGATTTCTCCAGGTTCGCTTATTCTGTTTACTTCAGTAAAGTTTACGAACCAGCCCTCGAAAAAGCTAAAGCATATACCGAAGATGAATCATTATCGAAGGCGATCCGGCAAACCTTTATAGCACATCATTCCGAAATACTACAGAAGTCTAATTTTAATAAGGCTTTTCTAAGCTATTTCAGTGCTGCCGGGCAATTGGATCTGGTCGTGAAAGAAATGATTGGTACGCGTAGATACCGGGATTATTCACTCGTGCGAACCGTGGCAATATTAGGAACAACTATATTCGTCGACTTTTTGGTGCTGGAACTGGAGGCCGGTCGGATAGATCAGCAAACCATTGAGGATATCCATCAACAAATGGATCTGCAAAACAATGTCAACGCTGATTATATAAGAGTTGCCTTTTCCTTGAACGAGATCCCCCGGCGGCCTCAGCGCCAGATGCCGGGGATGGAAGAGGTTCAAGCCAGGGACTTGGCAGCGATATTTGACCAGTCTGTAATGCTAAGCGAAATTGAAATGATCTTTCATGCCTTCGGTAAAGACACGTTGACTACTGATGATCGGTACAATGATACTGTAGCAGATTTCTGGAGCACGGACTTTTCCGGAATTGCAAGGGATATTATCGATCTGCGTGGCGAAAATCACACGGTTAGCCTGCAAGATGTCACCCGGGAAGTTCTAACAGATTTCGAACTGCGATTGCCTAACCGGTTGCATGATTATTTATTGCATCACCCGCAGGCCAAACTTACAACAGATCAATGGCAGCCGATCTTTGCCTGGTGCGACCAGGCAGCAACAACTGTAAATTTCAGGGAAGCGATAAGCTGGACTCCTTACGGGGGGTGGATTATGGATAAGACGTCGGAAATTTTTTCCTTTTTTATACGTTACCTGGATATTCGGAAATATCCGAACGCGCTGTACGAGGACATGTTAAACACATTCAGATGGGATGACCAGTTGATTGAAATCATTCCGTTTGTGCAGTCGGTAATTGGTTTTGAAACAACGGCAGAGGCAATTCTGACGAACATGACCCTGCAAGTTCCGGGACAGAAGCTATTAGACGATTATGTAAAGTTCCTGGAAACACACGATGTGAAAAGAGCAGTACCATTATTTCGGGTTTACCTGCTCGATGGCACTGTAAAGGATGACTACCAGTTGCTAAATGCTTATTTGCGCCTGGGGGGCAACCTGGAAATGCTGCGACCATTGCTGGAAACATCGACGTCCTATTTTTTACAAGCACTTATTGAAAAGTTCATCACCGCCGGCAGTCCAACAATTAAGCAAACGTTGTTGCAAAAAGCGGCTGAGGAAAGCAATCCGGAAGAAAAGCTGACGCTCATCAGGTTCCTGGTCAAGCTGCAACATAAAGCCGCTGTGGAGGACTATGTCGCGGTGCTGCGAGCAAAAGGTTATTCCCCTGATGATTCGTCTCCATCAAACCCCTTGTACCGTTTAAATAAACCCAAGTTTACCCGTTATGCCCTCGAGTTATACGAATTGGCCCAGCAGCCATCTTTTTATGCGGACACGTTTTGCGATTTGCGAAGCATCAGTGGTACCTTACTGCAGCATATTGCCCTTTACCGTGATAACTTCCCCAAAGTCCGAAAGAAAGTTGAAAAATGGCTGAAAAAACGACAGGAAATGGCCAAAAAAGGACAACCCATTCCTGAAAATTTCATACAGGGCTTAACTTACTTGATGGAAAACAATGCCAAGCAATTCGAAGCCAATTCAGTTAAGATGGCATCGCAGGAAAGTGCCATCCGCCTTTATCATAAAATTTCCGGAGCGAGCTAAAGATCCTCTAACTGGATGTTGATTCGTTCGAGGATCTCATCTGTAAATTTGGCGGCTATCATGTTGATTTCGTCCATGCTCTGCATTTGATCATACAACTTGGTGATCCAAATATGTTCCGGACTGCTGCCCAATGTGTAGTTATAGTCGTTAAAATACACAAATAGATTACAGTAAGAATTGAACGCCTTGATTCCAGCCCGTTTAAAACCCATCAGTTTAATGTATAAACCGATTTTTCGGGCTGTACCGTGTTTATACAGGTACAATTCGAAATCGTAAGATGTGTTTTATCAATAGCGATATACATCATGTTGCTGAAAATATAAGCAATGTGAACGATAACAACGAATACGTCCGGTATGGTGACCGACATGGAGGATATAACTCGGGTTGGTTCTATTGGTCTGTAAAATAAACTGTGCCTGGGCCTGATTTCTACATCAAATCTAATATCATTCTTCCGGGAAACCAAATGGCCAGTTTCTGGGCGGTCATAGCCCAGTTCGAAAGTGGCATCGTCCATTTTTGTTTGATGTTGTTATGGGCCAGATAAATCAATTTTAACAATGCCATATCAGAGGTGAAACCACCCTTTGTTTTGGTAACTTTTCTGACTTGGCGATGAAAGCCTTCAATGGTATTAGTGGTATAGATGAGTTTTCTGCCAGCTGCGTCATAACGGAAATAGGTGGTAAGCTTTACCCAGTTGTTACGCCAGGATTCTAATACTTTCTCATATTTCTTACCCCACTTTTCTTCCAGTTGATCTAACCGCAGTTCAGCCAGTTCTAATGTTTCGGCTTGATAAACCGGCTTAAGGTCTTTCATAAATACTTTCTGATCTTTTGAGGCTACATACTTCAGACTGTTACGGATCTGACGGACGATACATGTCTGGATTTCTGTTTGTGGGAATACGGTATTAATTGCTTGCGGAAAACCATTCAGGTTATCGATACAGGCAATCAGGATATCCTTTACCCCACGATTCTGTAGGTCTGTTAAGACCGATAGCCAAAAGTTAGCCCCTTCGCTTTGAGAAACATACATCCCCAACAGTTCTTTATGCCCATTGCGGTCAATACCCAGAATATTGTAAACAGCATGTGATACCATCCGATGGTCTTCTTTGACCTTGTAGTGCATCGCATCGAGCCATACAATTGTATAAAGCTCATCAAGCGGCCGCGATTGCCATTCCTTTACTTCGGGGATGATTTTGTCGGTAATGGCTGATAAGGTGCTATGACTGATCTCTGTATCGTACATATCCTTGATATGTTTAGAGATATCACGCAAACTCATCCCTAAACCATACATGCCGATGATCTTTGATTCCAGACTCTCAGCAAGGATTGTTTCACGCTTGCGGATCAGTTCAGGCTCAAAGCTGGAATTGCGGTCACGGGGCGTACTAACCGATATAGTGCCATCAGAGGTACGCACATCCTTACTGGTCTTGCCATTCTTTCGGTTGCCCGAACTGCGTTCGGCTTCATCCAGATGGTTTTCCAGCTCAGCTTCTAATGCCGCATCTAAAAAACTTTTCAGCAACGGCGCAAACGCGCCATCTTTGCCATAAAGTGACTTGCCCGAGCGGAGTTGCTCTAAGGCTTTCTTTTTCATTTGCTCGTACTCGAGCGACTCGTCTTGCTTCATTTTAAACTATGTTAAAGGTAATTATTTACACTTTGACACAGTTTATTTTACAGCCTCGGTTCTATATAAAACCTGATGATTACCCTTACCTAGTATTTTTGTAGTTAGCATCGTTAATTACTTATTAGCCACTTCAATTAATTCATCCACGCTGACGTTGTAATAGCCAAGATTGAAAAGCTGCTGTTCCAATAAAATCCTTCGCTTTACGGAGTCTTCGGCTATCTGCTTTGCCATTCTCGACAGCCAAAACATATCCTCTTGCAGGACTAAGTGCTTTAAGTCGTTGGGACAAGCCGGTTCCTCCTTCAGTATCTTTGTTTTCAGCGGCAAGAGCAGTTTGTCTTCGTAACTCGTCAAATCGCGCTGCAAGATCACTTCGTGCGCCATCAATACGTTCTTGTCTTCCATCTCGTTCTTTTTCAAGTCCACCGATAATTTCTTTTTCTGCTGCTTCAAGTCGCTCATGATAGCTTCGCTGGCTGTGTTGCTTTCTGATAAGTTCTGCTGGTGCATTTGTAATATCTGCGCGTAATCGCTCGATAGCTGCTCTTTCAATTGCAATAGCTCGTTCCACTCGTTCTTGCTCAGCTCCAATTGATTCGAGTTCTCTTCCAAATTGTTCATCCAATCGATCTCGTGTTGCTTTGTGCTCTCGGTCAGCATCGTCTTGTAATTGTCCAATTGTTTTTCCTGTTCCGCCAAGCGCGATTTCTTCCTGCCGGATGTTTGCATCAAGTAACGCTTTCTCTTCTCTAAGTCGCTGTTTTGTTGATTGATATCTTTCGTCCAGGCGTTGATAACGTCCGTTAAGTCCTGCTTTTGTAGTTCTAAATTGAACTCGTCTTGCTTCAATTTCGTCCAACTCTCCGCGATATGTTGTTTCAGCGTCGTTTCGATATTGTTCTTCAAAAACAGCCCGTCGTTCTCCAACTCGCTTGATTGCGAGTTCAGTTCTTCCGATAGCTGTAACAACTGCTCGTTCTGCCGTGCGGTACGGTTCTGATTCCAAACATCGGCCAAGTGCTCGTATGAGATTGTTAACTTGTACCTTTCGGCAGTCGTAACTTTCTTCAGAAAGTCTATCCGGGTCTCCATCAATTGCAGGTATTCCATCTCCAAGATCGGTGGGTACTGAAAAATAAGCGATTTGTTGTTCATCATCGTGGTATAACCATTTGGCGCGGTCGCCCTTTTTTTGAGAAATTTCTATTGCCTCAGCAGATTCCTTTGGTATTGTTAACTTGATCGTATTAACACGTAGCCGTTTTAATCCGGCAAATTCATTTACAGTTAATTTTTTTCTTTTACCTAATTGGATAAATAGTATAGGCTCATCGTTTTCGTCATAAAAAACTATATCGGCCTTAAATAACAATTCTTCCTGTGGCCCATGATAACTAAAATCCGCCTTTATATTGCCATTATGATCTTCAAAAAAATATTTATTTTTTTCAACACGGCTCGCGGCAATGACAGTTCCCGGCAAAAGAAACAGCGCCAATCCGGCCACACCTTTAGGGGGATATTTGTAAACCGGAGGAACCTTGATCTCTTTATTTAGCTCCAGTGTCGTGGCGGCAAGTTTACGCCTGTAATCCTCATCTTTAAAAGTGCATTTATCACCGGGTTTGATAAATTTTGCGTCGTGACGGAAATATGGTCTATAATTTTGGACTTTTGGTAATACGGCTTGCATCTCGCGCTGGCAACCTATACACTTATAACCTTTTCGCCCGCGCTGAGTAACTTCAGAAATATGTATATCTCTCTCCAATGCTACACTGTGCGCGTAATCGTGGTGGGCATCTGGCTCGGCAACTAGAAAAGCAGGCATTGAATCTATTTTAAAAGTTATGTAAATTTACATAACTTTTATTTGAATATCCCAATAATTATTTTCATTTTTGTTACACTATGGATGAAAATCAGTTTCTGAACGAATTCTACAAAATGCTTTCCCCGGTTGACGTGTGGGAAGGTGAAACCAATTCGATTAAGGAAATTTTTGATGCTAGGCTTGCACGGCACGGCATCACCATTAACCAGGCAGAAAAAATGCTGAATATGCAGAAACGCACACTGGAGGGCATATTGGATGGTTCAGCCAAACGAGTGGATGTAATTAATTTATTGAAGCTTGGGCAATTCCTAGGGCTGCAAATGGACGCGTTATTAAAATTATTCCTTAATGATATGCCACAGGAAATGGTAGGTGAATTGGAAGATGCGAAAAAGAAATCTTACATCCTGTCGACGTTTGACATCAAAAACCTGGCGAAATCAGGTTTTTTGACAACTAAAACGGATTTTGATCAAATAGAAAAACGTATTGTTACTTATTTCGGACTAAAATCCATTTTTCAATATTCCAACAAACAAATCATTCCTGCATTTAGCAAAACAAAGAAAAGTGAAAGTGGCCTGATGCGCGAATTTTGGGTAAGGTCCGCTTATGCGCATTTTGATTGCCTGAAAAATTCTAATTCGTATGATAAGACGAAACTGATAGAGCTTATTGCTAAGATCAAACCCTATAGCATGAACGTGACCACCGGGCTTCGGACAGTCACCCAGGCGTTGTATAATATAGGAGTTAGCGTAATCTATCAACCGCATTTACAAACTACGCAGGTCAGAGGGGCAACCTTTGTCATTAACAGTAAACCTTGTATTGTTCTGACGGATCTTAATAAACGATACGCAACTATATGGTTCGCCTTGCTGCATGAATTGCACCACGTAATTTTCGATTTTGATGAAATCGAACGTAATGTTTTTCATTTAACCGGTGAAGCCGATCTCTTTTTGCTTCAGGAAGATAAAGCTGATGAGTTTGCCCGTGATTACTTTTTACCTGCTGAGCGGTCCAGGTTTATTTACAAATATATCGACAGCCCTTTGGTGGTGGCCAACTTTGCAAGGGAGCACCAGATTCATCCTTCCATGATATATAATTTTTATTGTTGGGATATGGATGCCGCAGGAAAAGGCAGCTTCTGGGCAAAATACAAACACACTGAAGCCGACGTTAAGCTGGCCTTAAAGGATATCAATATCGATCCATTTGATAAGGAACGTATTGAAGATACCGTAAACTACTTAAAGGAAAACATTTTTAATATTTAATTACCATGGCCGAAGAAGAGAACAAACCAGATCAGCGAAAAAAAACAGAAAAAGAATTAGCAGACGAACAACTCAAGCAAAATATCCTGGCTGCCTCTGATCAGGTCAAAGGCGAGCAGTTAATTATTTCACCCACAGGCGACCTGGAACGACAAAGAGAAATTCTTCAAACGGCCCTCAGTAATATTGATGATCCTGAGAAGAAATTTGACCTTTATTACAAAGGAATTAATAGGTTACTACGTGCGCATTTACCTAAAGGACCTTCGAATAAAGCCGCGCGAGATTTCATTTATGAAGAAAAGAACACCTATCTGACCCGCGGGAAAAGAATCAGGAAAGACGGCACTCGCGGCGGGGATGGTAGGATGACCTACAATACTGATGCCGACGAAATGCTTCAGATCATAATGGAATGGATTATGGAAAATGGTACCATGGTAGACCTTTTCAACAAACTTCGTGATCTGAATATTAGCAAGGGTTATGGTACAAGAGCTTTTTAATAATGCGTTATCGGGTATGTTTGAGGAATAAGCTTTTAACTTAAGTTTTCTTCGCGGTTTATTTGTTCACAGTAGAAATTTAATTTAACGCAAAACGATTTAAATTGAGACGCTAATAACAGCCGTGGAATTCTGTTACAGTTTGTAAAGCTATTGGTTTTTGATTGTTTTTCTTGTACTCGTTGCACAACTAGGTGCTCTAAACCGCACAGAACAGTCTGGTCAGGCCTCCCGGAACCTCCGCTTCCAGGCTATAGCTGGCCAAAAACGTGATCGCCCCGCCAACATTGAGCCTGGTATACTAATTTCGAATGGGGCATGGATTTAAAGTAAGTGGTTGTAAGCCCCGAGATCATCAACTAGAAAATTAAAAAATGCTTAAATTTTCTCCGGTTCTTTTGCTTCTTTTCTTGCAAGAAAAGAAGCAAAAGAACCGGAGAACGTTCACAACAACATTACGTTAAATGAAATCCAGTCGAATTAATATTCCAATGGTTTACACTGAGTTGATTATTAGAATGTTAAAAAATTAAGACACTGCCAATAATCTTAAATTTGCTAAAAAAGGGTTAGAGAACGTTCCCCTACGGGCTGGCTTTGGAAGCCAAACTATCTAAAGCTTTAGACAATATCAATATCCGTTACGGACGAAACACAGTCCAATTAGATGCACAAGGCAACGATAAACAATTACAACTCAATGCGCCTAATTTGTGTACGTGCTACACTACTCGAATAGAAGATGTTATGAAAATCAGTATTGGATGACTATTTACATCAAAACAAATAAGAACTAAGTAAAAGGAGAGATATCCCGAAATTAAATTAGGATTTAGATTAATTTTTAATTATAAAGCACTACTGGATTATTAGCTAAATTTACCTATAGTATGGAATCTTTTGCTTTTTAAATCGAACAAGGTAGCCATTGTGCTTCTGTTCATTATAAAATTAAACATAATAGGTATGTTTAATTTGCAGGTTAAGAAATATAATCGCGGAATTTAATATTTACTTGATTTTTATTGAATTAATTTCGAATTCAAAATCCAACAAATCTTTTGGGGTGCATTTCAAAGCTTTTGCTATTTTTCTTAAAGTAGAAAGCCGAATGTCAACTCGACCTTTTTCAATGTTAATTAACTGATGATGTTCTATTTCCGCAATCAATGCAAGTTCTCGAACGCCAAAATTATGACCTTTTCGAATAGATTTAATTTTCTCCCCTAAGGAAGAATTAAATAAATCTTTTTCGTCGTCATTCATGCCTGAAATATGAGAACAGTGAAAAAATAAATTGGTACATTATTATGTACCAATTGAAATATTTTGTATTTTAGTGTTTTGTAATTAACAAGAGTAATGTAAATACTTTTTATTTTTGCGATTCCTTCTTACTAATAATTGAAGCATTCGCACTTTAATCTCGCTCTGGAAAACTGGTAATTTAAGACGAACGAGAGGATAGGTGAAAGTGCTCACGCTAATGGCGTGGGCTCACTTATTCGTTCACGGTATACCAGTACCTCCAGAGCAGTAAGCTGAGTTCCACGCCTTACTTATTGTTAGGCACTTCTCAACTTACGGTATAAACACTTTTTAATTTCTGTGTTATGCGTGCTGTTAGAAACCTTTTAATGTTAGTTATCTGCCCACCCGAATGATATTTAGGGATGCGGCAACCTATGATCAGCTTAGTAGTTAATGTCCTTTTTATGGGTTGCCGTTTCATATTTCTTCTTTTTTGTTAGTCTAATTTTCTTACCGTTCTAACTATTTTTCAAATTTATGAAGCTAAAAATTGGCTTCCCAGGTAAGCTATTGCCTTTTGGGAAGGTTCCCACAATTCAAGAAATGCCTGCTGGCAATTCTGTTAACGTCGACTTTGACGGATTAAAACATGCCCGGTCGGGTATTTATATCGCCTTATTTTATATCCTGTTGATGATTTTGCTAATGACCATCTTTCCGACCGTTTCTAAAGCACAACTGGCCGGACACGACGGTCTCGCTATTGGGGATAACGTGCCGGATGTTACTATTAATAATATGATTGGATATAAATCCAGTTCAGCTAAATTATCGGATTTTAAAGGTAAATTACTTATAATAGACTTTTGGGCAACCTGGTGTTCCCCCTGTATCCATATGATTCCAAAGATGGATTCTCTGCAAAAAGAATTAGGTCCCGATCTGCAATTTTTATCCGTTACTGATCAACCTGGAAAGACCGTAGTGCCATTTCTGGAGAGGTTAAAAAAGCAACATCCGTTCAGTCTTACTGAAGCCTATAGTGATTCGGTATTAAATAAATTATTTCCGCATGGTTCACTGCCGCATTATGTCTGGATCGATAGGAATGGAGTCGTAATAGCTATTACCGGCTATGAGGCTATCAATTCATCAAAGATCAGGAAAGCGCTCAACGGGGGAAAAATGGATGTCGGCTTAAAACGTGATATTATCGTGGATTATAATTCTATAAAACCACTTTTCGATATCAGCAACCCTTCGGGCAACCAGGAAATTAAATCCTATAGTATTCTGACCGCTTATAAGCCTGGATTAGGATGTGGCTATTACAACGATTTGTTTAACAAAAATATAACTACCGGGTATCATAGGATTACTGCCTTAAATTTAACTATCGCTCAGCTTTACCAGATCGCCATGAGCAAAAGTGCCCGGGCATTCGATTGGAACCAAACTAACCTGGCCGTAAAAGATACTACTATGCTCAATACATCTTTAAGCGGACAAGCATTTGTGGATTGGCTGGACAATAAAAAAGGTTTTTGTTACGAGTTAGTTGTCGCTAACCGCGATACTGGTGAGGCATTGGCCAAAATGCGTATGGACCTGGAATTTTATTTTCCGCAATATAAGGCCATAGTCAAGCAGCAACAAAAAAGCTGCCTTGCACTGGTGCGGACAAAATCAACCACTATCCCGGTTTCATCTACCGGAAAATCATCTGTTGCATTTGATGTGACCGGCGGCAACTTGATTAATTGCAATCTTAACGTTTTTCTCAGCCGGTTCAGGGTTTTTCAACAGGAATCCGGACTGATATTAAAGAACGAAACAGGATATACCGCTCAGGTAGATATGGATATAGAGGCTGATATGAGAGATATAGACCAGGTAAACG
The DNA here is from genome assembly GCF_051903035.1 of Mucilaginibacter sediminis. Taxonomy (NCBI): domain Bacteria; kingdom Pseudomonadati; phylum Bacteroidota; class Sphingobacteriia; order Sphingobacteriales; family Sphingobacteriaceae; genus Mucilaginibacter; species Mucilaginibacter sediminis. The sequence goes on along the minus strand of NZ_CP170602.1, from coordinate 2,011,087 downwards.
AACAGCTTGACAAGTATGGCCTTAAATTGATCCGGAAATTAGAGAAGGCAGATGTATTGACCATATCGGATTCGGTACCTCAAATCGCAAAAATAAATAAGTAGTTCCTTTTAATTTATTCAACATGATCAGATTCACAATGGCAATATGGCTGTTGTGCGCCCCTTTATTTGCTTTTTGCCAGGTAAATACGAAAGGTAGGGTAGTTTCCAGGGAAGGAAACACCCCCCTATCAGGAGCCACAATAATAATCCATGCAAACAATGATAAAATAATTACCGATGAGAATGGGTTTTTCAATATTTCTATCCCCGATTCAGGCCGTATGGTGTCTGTTGTATTTATCGGGTACAAAAGCCTCTCAATAAAGATATTTGCAAAGAAAGGATTGACTATTGCCCTTATTCCAGAAACCATGGCAATCAAAGAGGTGGTAGTATCGACGGGCTTTCAACAAATTACTGCCGAAAAAACTACGGGTTCATTTGTCCAGATAGACAATAATTTACTTAACAGAAGGGCAAGCACCGACGTGCTCAGCCGCCTTGAGGATGTAACTTCCGGCCTTATTTTTAATAAAGGTAAAGGAGTTGGAAGCAACACGATCAGCATACGTGGTAGAAGTACGCTATTCGCGAATGCGCAGCCACTCATTGTGGTTGATAATTTTCCGTACGACGGAGATATCAATAATATAAACCCTAACGATGTCGAAAGCATTACAGTATTGAAAGATGCCGCCGCCGCATCTATATGGGGAGCGAGGGCGGGAAACGGTGTAATAGTGATCACGACAAAAAAAGGTGCCTACAATCATCAGATCGAAGTCAACCTCAATGTAAATACTACCATAGGCGAAAAGCCTGATATCTTTTATCAGCCCAAAATGTCATCATCTGACTATATTGACCTCGAAAAAATGCTGTTCAACAATGGTTACTATAACAGTATAGCCGCCTCGAGAAGAAACAGAGCTTTAACTCCCGCAGTTGACTTGTTGTATGCAGCCAGAAATGGAAGCATTACCTCCGAAAATGCAAATTCGCAAATTGACGCTTTACGGCAGTACGATGTGAGAAATGATTTTCAAAAATACTTTTACCGCAAAACAGTAAACCAGCAATATGCCCTGAATTTAAACGGGGGCGGCGCTAATCAGAAATATTATTTAGCTGTTGGCTACGATAAAAATCTGGATAACCTGATAAGCAACGGAAACAACAGGGTTACTATCACCGCTAATGATACTTATGCCCTGATCCCGCAAAAACTTGAATTTATCACGGGCATTAATATAACGAAATCCAACCGCTCTCTTAATAACACAGGTACTGATCTGGTTGGGCTTAATTCCGGGGACGGCCAGTCACTCTATCCATACGCCCGCTTGGCGGACGCAAATGGAACTTCTTTAAGTATGAATCACGATTATCGAAATGCTTTTGTACAGACTGCCCAGCAAGCGGGTTTGCTTGACTGGACCTACAAGCCGGTAGACGATCTCAAAAACGGTAGCAATAATATTCGCAGTACAGATTACCGCCTAAATGCGCAATTGAAATACACCATTATTCCCGGCTTAAATACAATGTTATTATATCAGTATGAAAATGCCGTCATTGATGGAAGAAACTTGCAAAGCCTCCAAACTTATTACACCAGGGACTTGATCAATCGATTTACTGTTATTAATCCCGATGGCTCCTTTAATTATAATATTCCAATAGGTGGCATATTAGACATGGATAACACACGGCTTTTCAGCCAAAGCTTTAGAGCACAACTAAATTTTACCCATACTTTTCATCAGATACACGATTTTATAGCACTTGCGGGTTACGAGATCAAGGATGCTCATACCGTTTCTAATTCCGAGCGCTTATACGGTTATGATGAGGATCACGCCACCAGCAGCAGCGTCGATTATATTTCCACTTTTCCGCAATATAATTACCCAATATCCCAACAACAGATTCCCAATAACCAGTTAGCAGGAGATCTTACGGATCGCTATCGCTCTTATTTTTCTAATATCTCTTACACTTATAACCATCGTTATATTATATCGGGAAGTGCCAGGTTTGACCAATCCAATTTATTTGGAGTTAACACTAATCAAAAGGGGGTACCACTATGGTCCGCAGGGTTGGGATGGGTGGTCAATGAGGAAAAGTTTTATCATTTAGATGGTTTACCTTATCTCAAGGTCAGGGCCACGTACGGTTATAACGGCAATATCGATAAAAGTGTATCAGCTTACACTACCGCTAATTACTTCCCTGCCTATTACTCTGTTTTGAACGCACCCACAGCTTCCATCATAAATCCACCTAATCCTGAATTACGATGGGAGCGGGATCGGGTTGTGAACTTTGGAATTGATTTTCGTACAAGAGGAAATCGCCTGAACGGTACCGGGGAATATTTTATCAAACAAGGGCTTGATCTGATAGGGGATACTCCATTTGCTCCATCGACCGGAATCGCTGTGTTTACTGGTAATACAGCCAGCACCAAAGGCCAAGGAATCGATCTGACCCTTAATTCTCAAAATACCACCGGTGCCCTGAAATGGTCTTCAACATTATTGTTCAGTTACGTGACCGATAAAGTTAGCAATTACAATGTTGAAGCGGATGCCGTTACTTACGCCAGTTCCGGTAATCTTGGATCATATCCCCTAATGAGCAGGCCTTTGTTCGCTTTGTACAGCTATAGGTGGGCAGGACTGGACCCTTTAAATGGCGATCCTCAGGGTTATTTAAATGGCGTGGTCAGTAAAGATTATGGTGCTATAATCGCTAATACTCCAGTGAAAGATTTGGTTTATGATGGGCCAACACGGCCAGTTGTTTTCGGTTCATTGAGGAACACCGTAGCATTTAAGCAATTCTCATTATCAGCAAATATTTCTTACCGTTTCGGCTACTATTACCGGCAGAACGGGATCAATTACGGGACCGTACTCGTCGGGCAGGGTTATTCCTATGGAGATTACGCGCAGCGCTGGCAAAAACCAGGTGATGAAACGACCACGCAAGTCCCATCCTTACCTGCTGCCATCGATAATAATAGGGACCAACTTTACAGGTATTCCACGCAGCTTGCTAAAAAGGCCGATAACATCAGACTCCAGGATATCAGCCTAAGTTATGATGTCAATGCTTTTAAAATTAATCGTTGTGCCGTCAGGCATCTGCAGGTCTATTTATATATGAATAACCTTGGTATTTTATGGAAAGCGACAAAAGGACCGTTCGATCCTGATTACGCCACTTCGAATTACCCGCCGATTAAGACGATCGCGGCCGGAGTTAAACTGAATTTCTAAAAGCTTTAAAATATTTTTATGAAATATAATATACAACTCAAACGTAAAAATAAAATGCTACGGATTTGCTTCGCCGCGTTTTTGGTAGCATTTTTAAACATCTCCTGTAAAAAAGGGTTTTTGGATGCAAAACCAAGTAAGTCACTGTTAGTCCCCACAACCTTAGCCGATTTTGACGCGTTATTAGATAACACGACCATCTTTAATTTTTCCTGTGGCTTAAATGAAATAACTTCAGATGATTTTTACACTACTGACGATGGATGGCTTGGGTGGTATTTGATCACAGAAAAAAATGCTTACATCTATGCAGATGATACCTATCAGGGAATTTCTATCGTGTCTGACTGGGATACGCCCTATCAGCAGGTTTTTTACAGCAATGTGGTTTTGGACGGTTTAAATAATTTAAGAGATGGTACCGTCAGTCAATCTGATTACAACCGGGTAAAAGGTGAAGCACTGTTCCAACGCGCATTTGCCTTTTATAACCTCTCGCAGATGTTTTGCCTGCCTTATAATAAATCGACAGCTAAAAGTGATCTTGGGATACCGCTGAGGTTGAATTCAGATGTCAATATCAAATCGGTGCGGGCAACAATAGAAGAAACTTATACGCAGATTATCAACGATATCAAGTTGGCTCAAACGTTGTTACCCGTAAATTCCAGCTACAAGACGCGTCCAAACAAAAGGGCTTCTGATGGGCTCCTGGCCCGGATCTATCTGAGTATGCAAGATTACCGTAACGCCGAAACTTCTGCCAATAATGCTTTGTCCGTCAACAACTACTTACTGGATTTTAATACCCTCGATCCTGCATCGTACAATCCGTTTCCTCAGATATTGCCCAATAGCAGTAATGAGGTAGTCTTTTATTCCGCGCTGCTCAACTACTCATTTACCAGTTCACCCTTGTCATATGTTGATCCGAATCTTTATAGAGATTATGATGACAATGATCTGAGAAAATCTTTATTCTACGTCGACAACGGTAGTGGTTTATACAATTTTAAAGGTAGTTATGGGGATGGCGGATATTTCTTTTGTGGCATTGCAAACGATGAACTATTGTTGACAAAAGCAGAAGCTGGCTTGAGAAACGGCCATGCAGATAATGCGCTTAGCGATTTAAATACGCTACTTTTGAAACGCTATAAGACGGGATCGTTCACTAATATTACGACGAAAGAGCCGAACGCTTTACTACATATTATTTTGAAAGAGAGAAGGAAAGAATTGGTCGGCAGAGGTATAAGATGGTCAGATCTGCGAAGATTGAACAGTGACCTTGCTTATGCGGTAACTATATACCATACCGTACAAAATATCACCCATACGCTAGCACCGATGGGGAAGAAGTACGTTTTCAGGATTCCTGATTATGAAATAAAACGCAGCGGTATTCAACAGAATTAAAATCAAAAGCCGCCAATTGTGGCGGCTTTTGATTTATTAATTGATGTGCCCGTTTGCAGTTTGAACAGTGCCGCCTGAAGCATCCAGGTTAGGATCTTGTCCTGCAGGAAAATATTCCTTACAGATCTTTGTGTCCAGGGTACATGTCGAACTGGTTGTCGTCTGTGCCCACGTCCCGTTACTGCGCTGGCCCCATAAAACATTTACTGGTTTAACATTTGTAGCAGAAGCAGATGTTGCAAATGCTGCACCAGAACCTAAAAGGGCAGCAACGATTGCGAGATTTAATTTTACGCGTTTCATAATGGTAATTTTAAAAGATAATGGAGAAACATAAAGAGTATCTTTATGCTGTGTATGTTTTATGCCTACTCTGTTTTCAGGTTTTCGGCACCTCCTGAGTTGATGCAACATGCCTGGCACGTTGTATCAAATAATTTCGTTTTTTTATCTCGTGTCACCGATCCTCCTTTCTTTTATGGAAAGAATTAACCCTGTTATGATGATGAGTATACAGGCAGCATTAAAAAAAAGATGAGTTTGCCAACCCATGTTTTCCAATATCCCGCCGCAGGAACAGGGGATTCTTGAAAAAGCATGTAGTAAACCCAGTATGATATAAATCGTGAAGGATATCATTAATGTCAGGCTAAACCATAGTCCCACAATAACGGTTCGATTAAAGGATAAACATAAAACGGTAATCAATTCCACAGAAGGCACGGCCCAGGTTAATAGCATAGCGAAATCACGGGGGAATACCTGGTTCAGCATTTGATTCCGTGCCTGCTCATAATTGATCAGTTTACTGATGGCTGCGTATGAAAATAAAAGTACTGTAAATAATACTGACGCTTCCCTCCAGATATTTTCCCGCTTTGAAAAGCCATAGTTTAACCCCTCGTTGTTCGTGATCATTTGTATTAATTTTTATACAAATTAAGATCGTTGTGAATAGCCAAAATAGTAGTAATTGGGTAGCATATAATCAAGGATAACTCAAAAGGAACATTCTGCTGTTAAACGCCCTTTGAGCTAAATGAACCAACTAACTATCCTTATATGTCTTGTATATATTTTATGGCGTATTTTAGATGTATTACCCTTTTTGGGAATATTTTTGATAAGTAGTATCTATTGATGAGTTTTAAGAGTATTAAAATTAAGGGAAAAGTTTATCAGCCTGAGTTTATGAATTTATATGTCATTATAAAATAATATTTTACTTTATAAGAACTCGTATACTGTTTTTGGATTGGGCGAATAAATATACTTGCCGTTAACCATTTGTACCTGTTTTAAACAAAGGGTTATAAAGTATATATGGATGAATTTTTACCGCTACAGTTTTCGGCCCGAGCAATAGCCAGAAATCCAGTATATAGCTATATTGACTATAATTTGGATTCCCTTGAGCTAATATTGACTGATACCTATTTCAGGTATGCAGTGTATTTAGCAAATCCTTCTTTTTACCGATTACTTTCAAGAAAAGATTTTAAATGGGGCGAGTTGAATGACAAAGAAAAGCTGACACTCAATAAGTACTATAACCGGATGTCATTCCGCCCAACGCCATTTGGTGCGTTCTCTTCTTATTCCGTTGTGGAGTGGAGTGATGTTACCGAGATCGACCTTGTTAGTAAAGATCTAATTCAGATCAGTATACAACCTGATCAGGAGGTCATTGCGGGAATTGCAAAGGTTGTCGGAGATGAACTGATTTATGAACAAAAATACCGCTTAAACCCCACTATTTACAAAGTTGGACGCGAATACCGGTATATCTGGTCTGGCAACGACGATGCCGGCATTGCGCCATCATTTACGCTTGAATCAATCGAAGCAAATAAATTGACATCTGGCCTTATGGAAGAATTTAAAGGATCGTTAATGCAGGGTAGACAAATATGGAAGTTTATCGTCAATATTACGTCCTGCAATGAGGATCAGGCAACGGAATATTTTGAATTCCTGCGTAGTGCCCAAGTTATAAAACCCGAGCAGGGAATTAACATGATAGGGACAGACTTTTTAAAACGTCTGGCAAATTTTCAGGCGGCCGTTATGCCTGCTACCAGGGATTTCTTTATGGAGTTGAATAAGCGACTTGAAAAAGCTGAATATGTCGATGTACCACAGCTGGATTATGTTTTGCAGGAAATTTTGGGACATTTTCCCGGTTTTGATATCTCCGATATAAAGACATTCTATTATGCCAATTCGTTCCGGGATGTCATTCGTAATAAATTAGGACGAAAATTTCAGCTACAATTATACGAAGGCATCAATTGCCTGGTAAAGTTGTGCAATCCTTCGGGTCCACCCGGACTCGAAATATTTCAGCGGGAATTTCTTAAAAAATATGATCGTCAGAAAGTTCCATTATTGCTTGTGCTGGATCCTGAAACCGGAATTGGATACGGTGGCCGCCCGGAATTGTTGCATGGTCAGGAATTGTTAACTGAAATCAAATTTCCGAATGGGAAAAATCCTGAAAGGACTATCAGCTGGTCGGAGACACATCGAATTTTATTAAACAAATGGTTGGGATACGAGGGCACTGACCGTTATAGGCCAATCAACCTGGATTCGACAGACTTTGAACTTTTTACAGATAAAATAAGCCCTAACCTGCCCCCGTCGTTACCGGTGATTTTCAGAATATTTGATGACGAAATCTACATTGAAAGCCTTGGAGGGGTTACAGGGACCTCACTGATAGGCAGGTTTGCTGCCCTGAATGATCAGGTCAGGGATATTGCGGCAGATATTGCCGAAACGGAGGAGGCCGTTAATTCCGGGGTGGTCTTCGCTGATATCAGCTTATTGTCGTATCCACACGTTGATAACATCAATAAAAGGGCACCGGTATATAGTTATGAAATACCTATAAATACAGGCTCTGAATTGCCGGAAAATAGGCAGATTCCATTAAATGACCTTTGGTTATCTTTTCATGACGGCAGAATGATCCTGGAATCACAAAGTCTGAAAAGGATAGTTATCCCAAGATTAACTTCTGCTTACAATCATAATAATAACGAATTAGCTGTATTTCGGTTTCTTTGCGACCTCCAATATCAGGGGATACAAACGAATTTTAATTTAGATATGGAATCCCATTTTCCGGAGATGAACTTTTACCCCAGAATATGCTTCAAAAAAACTATTTTGACTTTAGCTAAATGGGTCATAACTGGAAATGAGCTGGAGTTATTGCAGCAGAAAGAAAAAAAGTCATCAATTGCCGCACTGATTGAACTTAAAACAAAATGTAAAATTCCGGAAAGGGTTGCATTGACCCGGCACGACCAACAATTGGTATTTAACCTCGATAAGGAAGCCGACCAGTACTTTTTTCTTCAATCGATTAAAGGATTAAAGCGGTTATTGATTCAGGAATTTATTGTCGATTCCATGGTAGCTTCGGAAGGTAAACCAGTGATCACACAGTTCATAGGTTTCCTTGTAAACAAAGATAAGGTGTATCAAGCTACAAGCAACAGGGAGAAAATTCGACCTGAAATCAGGAAAAGGAGTTTTTCACTTGGAGGTAAATGGCTGTATCTTAAAATATATTGCTCGCCACAAAATGCAAATATGATGCTGCTAACCAAAATATTTCCTTTTATAAGTGGTAGAAACAAGGAAATAATTCAAACCTGGTTTTTTGTAAGGTATAAGGATTCTGCGCATCATATACGATTACGGTTGCTGTTAAAGGACAGTGATCTGGGGATAATTCTAAAAAAAATAAAATCGGCCTTATCTTCCCAACTGCAATACCAGGTGATTAAAGAATATCACGCGGATACTTATAACCGCGAACTCGAAAGATATGGCTCGGAGTCGATTTTGGCAGTTGAAAAATTCTTTTGTTCAAGCAGCGTGCTAACGCTTTTGTTTTTAAGAAAATACAGCGCAAAACCTGAATTTATGAGTATCTATAGTTTTGGATTTCTGACAGTTCATCTGATAATCAATACCGTTTTCGATAAAGGTGATGATGGGATAGCCTTCATCAGGAGGGTGGTTGACTCGTTTTTCAATGAATTCGGAAAAGACCAGGCACTCAAGATTGATCTGGACTCCAAGTACCGAAGTCTGAGACAGGATCTCAATCGTCTTATCGCAGACAAGTCCTATTTTAAAAGGCTTCGGATGCAAAAAAAAGCAGCAGATTTCAAAAGGTCTGTGGATAACGTTTTCGGTCCACTAAGCGCGAGTAAAATTGATCGGCGGATGCAGTTGGCGGCCGATCTGATTCATATGCATCTGAACCGGTTGTTTTCAGAACAGCAGCGTGAACAGGAGTTTATTATTTATTTCTGTCTTTTGAAATACAAGATATCAGCGAAGGCCAGGCTCGGTTAGTTAAGGGGCTTTTCTTTTGCTTTTCCAAATCCTGGTATTCATTTGCTGCATAAAATCAGCTTTAAATGAACGCCCTAAGGGCAATATAGTATTCGCTTTATCTTCCAGACCGATAAAGGCACCATCGATTGTCCTTATCTTGCTGTTGTTAATAATAAATGACTTATGTATACGGGAAAAACGCTCCTTTAATAATTTGTCTTCAACCTCGCTGAGCATCAGGTATACAAGATAAGTGCCGTTAGCTGTGTGTATCTTGATATAGTTATCTACCGACTCAAAGAAAATAATGTCATCAAGGAAAATTTTTACCATTTTTCCTTTTGTTTCATGAGAAACGAAAAAAAACTCATGATCGGCCGTGTTTTGTGGCGTAACATCGCAAAGTTTCCTTCGTACTTTATTGATGCTTTTTATAAACCGTTCATAGTTTAGCGGTTTTAAAATGTAATCAATCGCATCTTTCTCAAAGGCTTCAATTGCATATTCCGGGTAAGCAGTGATAAAGATAACCTGCGAATAATAGCTGACCATTCCGGCGAATTCCATTCCCGTCAAGTCCGGCATATCTACATCCATAAAAATGACTGATGGCGGTTTGCTGATGCTGATCGTATTCAAAGCGGAAACCGGATCTACCGAACTTCCAAGCAATTCAACATCTTTCGTCCTTTCAATAAAGGATTTAATAATTTCAATAGAATGATATTCATCATCTACAATGTAACATGTTAAAGTCATAAACGCATATATAAATAAAGGTTAAATGTTCCTTCTTCGTCATATATGTTCAGTTTATATTGGTCGGGGTAGTTGTATGAAAGTCGCTTTATAGCATTTTCGACACCAATGCTTTTTAACCTATCGTTGGGATTTTGTTGTTTCTTTATATTCCTGGTTGTAAACGTCAACTCATTGTTTTCATTCACATTTAATTCCATAGTGGCCTTATCCTCCTCAATTTTAAGATTGCCATGTTTGAATACATTCTCTACAAATGTTAAAAGGATTAGCGGGATAATTTTGACTCCCGTAAATCTTCCGGTAACAATGAAGTTGATATATAAAGGGTGGTTATATCGCAGCCGGTTGATTTTTATCAGGTTATCGATTTGTTCGACCTCCATTTCTAAAAGCTTTTTTCCTGATTCGTCGGCCTCCTTTAGGGAATACCGCATAATTTCCGCAAGTAGAAAAACGCACTCAGAAGCTGACTCTGAATTTTGATAAACTTTATTATAAATAAAGTTGAGCGTGTTGAACAGGAGGTGAGGGTTGATCTGGTGCTGGAGGTAGGCATTTCGTACATCTGCGAGCTTATTTTCCAACTCCGCTTTTTCTTTTGACACGACTAGGTTGAGCCTCTCTTTTTCATTAACGTTCTTACGATAGGCAATAAATCTTAAAAATGCCCAATACAAGGTACTGAAGACTAAAAAATAAAGACCTCTGAATGTGTTCTGGACACCGAATTTGTATAAATATCCAGGCTTAGACCACATGTGTATATTAAAGATTAGGAAAACCTGATCAAGGTAATATTTGATTGCTACACTAATGGTCAATGCAACAAAGCCAAACAGGATAGCCTTTAAATATGGAAAACGTTGGCGGAAGGAATAATTCAGTAGGCCTACGTTAGTGTAAAACAACGCAATATTTAAAGCGTAATAACAAATATAGCTGATCAGGGTGTATGTCGTTCCTGTCGATAAATAAACAAAGCCTATTTCATACAATATAAACACTGACCAGCCGATTATATGCGGGTATATCCGGTCGGCAATAGTGATTTTATGTTTCGGCTCTGATTGTAATTTCATTGTCATTGCTTGTTATGCACCTATACCAAGGCGCCGTTGGCGTAATAAAACGGTCTTTAGTATTAACCCAAGGTTAATTTCCTGAAAAATATTAAGAATATGAAAAATAATTCAGAGAAATACTTAAAAAAAAGGAACAATACACTGCACATATTTAAGAATAATGCTGTGCGGAATGCAGGAAATTCAGTGAAGGGCGAGACTGATCCGACGAATACAACCATAACCATATTAACAACGACCCATATTTTCAAAGTTTAAACTACTCACCGAATTATCCACATTTAAATAAATAACCTTGTTGAAATACGAACTTAAAACGTTGCAAGAATTTGTTCTGGCCCTTGCGCCAGAACAGCTTGCTGCATTTGACGCAGGGCGTCGGGACCTTCCATTATGGAAGGCTAGTGTTGAATCCGAATCTGTACGCATCAAAGATTCATGGACAACAGCGATCTTTACTGCGGCTAAGGATAATATTATAGAACGTTATATTCAATATCATCAGACAGGTATCATCGAATTTGCAGACCTTTTACAGTCTTACCATGATATTTTAAAAGGTGATAACGAGGAAAGCATACCATTTCGTGATGTAACCGTAGAATTGATTAGGTGGTTTATATCCCAGCTTTTTGAATTGTTGAACTACATCGAACGTTTTTTTTCGAAATATTTCAACCTGGAAAGCAAAATTCCTGAAACCTATCGTGCAATTTCATTCCAGGAGCTAAGCGATATTATCAAGGAATTACAGCGGCAATTGTCCGATATGCAGGTGGAAATATTACTGCAGTCTTCCATTCATGATTTTCTGAATTCAATTGTACTTCCGCAAACGATGATCACTTTTCGTAAGTTGATCTATCTGAAAGAATTTTTAAAGGAATTATCATCTGTTTTTATTCAAACGGAAAGAGGCGATTGGGACAATCAGATCTCAATGGCACTACTGTATCTGAATTACAACCACCTGGGCTTTTTTTCCTATTACCAGGATCTGGTTAACCTGGAACTTGCTGATGCCGATAACAACGAACAGCATATTGAAATCCTGATGCGCTATCTATCAATCATAAAGGCGGCACAGCTTAAACCTGCTTTTAGTTATAATCCAGAATGGCCTACTATTAAGCTTATGCTTGAAACCTGGCTAAACGATGAGATTGCTACAAGGATGCTGGCAGGGAAAAAGGATTTCAACGGAGCCGGCGCCAAACACTCATATAAACCTGAAAAGCTGCCATTAAATATATCAGTCGCGCAGCTGGCATTAATTGTCAGGTTGTTTTACGAATCCGGCCACTTTGCCATAGCTAATATTAAAGAGATCCTGAGGTTTATTGCACTTCACTACGAGTCTAAGAAACAACAGCACATATCTACCGGCAGTATCCACAAAGAATTTTATAGTGTGACCCAAGTCACTGCTGCAGTGGTTCGAGATATGCTACTCAAAATGGTAGATATTATCAACAAGCGATATTTTCCGGTCATCTTTGTAGTCTGTGCAATAATTGGTTCTCATTCAATAATCTAACGAGCTCTCCAAGCCAGTTATAACTGAAATCTTCCTTTCCTATTAAAACCTTGACGGGATCTTTTACGATATCCTGCAAGGTTTTATACCCCATTAATTTGCTTCTAAGGCAAAAGTTTTCAGTAAGCGGTAAATCACCGAACTGTTTTTCCATAAATATTTGCTCTTCCATAATTTGAATTTTTGTGCTTTTAAGCATTGAAAAATAATCTGACCCAGGTTGGTCGCAAAAGGCTTACATGATAAATGTAGACGATTTACAAATAACAAACAAGTAGCACAACCTAAAAAAATCACTGTTTTTTTAGCTGATAAAAAAGCTGAAAGGTAGCCACCTTTTGGCTTTTTGTGATTTTGTAGCCCCTAAATTAAGTGAAGAGGCCACCTCATATTTCATTTTGGGCGTAATAACTTCAAAGGGTAGTAAAGGGTATATTACCCAATAACGACTATTTCTGCCTCGGAATTATTTGTCCTTTCGTATCAAAAAAAGGATATGAAAAACTCAAAAATTGACTTGTTCGAACCATTGTTACAGCGTATCAGCCAGGTTAAAGAGGTTGATAGTTTAAAGCGAAATGCCATGATCATTGCAGAAATCAGGAGCACAATAAAAAAACTTGTGGATTTGTATGAAGGGACATCTTTCGATGATGAGCAACTGGAAATTGAATACTATAAAAGCATTAGGCCGAAATTCTATGCCATGCTTATTTTTTACAGTGAATTGTATAACCTCGAAAAAGCCGTACAGTTTTTAGATTCTATAGGAATCAAATCCTATTATGCCGATGAACTGAAGCTTATCGATGTGTTTTTTAACCGTAACCAGTTCTGTTATCAGTATTACCGTTTGAATGCAACTGAGCTTGACCAACTGTATTTTTTAATGGGGTCAAAAATTCAAAGTCACCTCATCCCGGCTGTTCCTGAACTGGTGCCTGACTCGGGCACCAGCACATCATATCTTTTTTCCAAATTTATTGCTTATGAAAATCTTAGAATTGAATTGCAAACCCGGGCCGACATTTTAGTACCACAGGATAAACCTGAAGCTCCAGCTAATCAGGATGACCCGATAACATGGACCGGTGATTCCATTAACCTGGTAGAGCTTGCTTTTGGAATCTACTTAACCGGACAACTTAATAATGGAGATATATCATTAAGCAGGGTAGTACGCTGGCTTGAACAGCAGTTAAATATCAGGATAGGCCTCCCACACCGCAGGTTCGACGAAATAATCAGGCGGAAACGGATCAGTGCAACGAAGTTTATAGACCTTATGAAGGAAGCACTGCTGAAAAAAATGTCAGGAGGCTGATATTTATTTATGACAACATCCCATGTTGTTGTCAAATACCTGTTTTTCTCTTTTCAATCTTTGCTTAACAACCTGATGATAGTTAGGGTATTAAGTGAACGAATTTCATAAATAGGACACAATTGCCAGCTTCGGCGGTCGACAGAGGTGCCAAGATTCTCAACTTATTAATACCACCCGGATTTCACTATCCGGATAATCCTGGACCTGCTTTTTAAGCGGGATGGGAAACTATTGTCTTCGATCTTTGACATGGTGGGCAGAAGCATTATCCTGTTAGCAGCAGGAAATTTTGTGAAGGTGAGATGGTATCAACAACTGAAAGCACAAAGGCAGGATAGGACCCGGTTTGTAGAAACTGACGTGAGTACGCCCGATGAATTAATTTTAAATAGAACGACTATAATGGTCAATAACCAAAGGGGGCTTATGCCCCCTTTTTTGTAAACCCAATTTTATGGATCCAAAGATCATTAGCCGAATTGACAGGGCAGTCGCCGATAACATGAAAGACATTAAACGTTCATTTGGTGGCCAGGCAGGAATCGTTCAGGATTTTATAATTTTTATCACCAGGCAACTGAAGACCGATCTTTTTGGTTATACCCGTTTTACCCTGCAGCAATTTTGCCTGGAAACAGGGAGGACACGCCAGGACCTCGCGGTCATCTACCCGGATTTTCTTAACGGGAAGTCCTTGCCACCGATGATCGCAGGGTATGAATTCAAGACGGTATTTGATTATGCCTTGTATACCATGATGGAACGAAACATTATCTTTTCATCAGCTTATGAGGTCAGGGCGGAAGGAGGCATGATACAGATGCAGAGCTTCTCGATCCTGAAAGACCTGAAACTCAATTTTAATAGGAGCAGTAAAGAGCAGAAGATCTATGATGTCCGGCTTTCTGATGATTTACTTCATGGCTTCCTAAGCAGGTACTACACCATAGATACATCGAGTTACCGGCTGGTTGGAAAAGGCAGGGGGGGCGACAGCCGCAAACAATTACTCATTTATCTCTCCAAACTGAAACATATCCTGCTTTCTACAGGTGCGGATAACGAAACCCTTGTTCCCCTGGACAGGTTATGCAAGATAGCCGATATCTTGGACAGCAAGCCCTCTCATAAAAAGCAAAACCTCACCAGGATGCTTGCCTATATCAGGGAGACCGGAAAATTCTTATTCGATTTTCAATTTATCCAGGATAGGTTCAATACTAATTATATGGTCCGGCTCGAATTTAAACCTGATCATTCCAGGTGTAAACTCCAAATGGAACATTCTTTTTATTACCGGTTATTATCTGGGTTAAAAACCGTATTCGATAGTCGCAAATCAGCCTGTGTAATTATAGATGATGATCCCTTTCAATTTTGGTTAGCGGACATGAGCAGTGACCTGAATTCGAAATCGCAGGTTTTGGTACAGGCTTATTATATCGCTTTTCAAATTAACCTCAACCAGGCTCAGGCCCTCAGTCTGATACGAGCAGGCAGTTTTCTTAAACCCCTGATTGATGTCAGGTAGTTCGGAAATGATGTCGGGTAGTTCGGAGCGGATGTCGGGCTTTTTGATTTTGATGTCTATCTCATTGACCTGGATGTCGGATTTTTTGGCCCCGATGTCGAACTGATTGATTCCAATGTCTGGTGTTTTGATTTCAGCAATCCAATGTCGGCTATTTCGGACATGGTTGATGCTCCGTACAGGGGGATTTCCCTTTCCGATGTCGGACTTTTCGGCCAATACTATATAGAATAACAATTATAAAAAAGAGGTCGCTGTTTCAGCGGACTGAAAGAAAATATTTACCATTTAAAATTTGATTATGGATAATCTCTTAGAAGTGAAAGGCCTGAAAGAGCAGGTCTCTATTGTGGATCTGTTGGCCAGGCTCGGCTTTCACCCATTACGCAGATCGGGAAAAGAAGATATTTACCTGAGCATGTTGCGCGATTCGGACACCAAACCTTCATTCGCGGTAAACGACGAACTTGGTGTCTGGTATGATCACGGCTTGGGTAAAGGTGGAAATGTCATTGATTTTGGCCTGCTTTACTGGGCGGGATCAACGTTCAGTGATGTCATTGGTAAGATTAAATCCACCTGTAATCTGCCCATACTTCGTGTTAGCCCGGATTTAAACAGGATAAATACACGCAGGCACGCTTTAAAGGTTCCTCATTACAGGGTCGAATCCGTAAAGGAGTTAGGTAATAATCCTGCAATCAGCCGATACCTGCAAAGCCGCGGCATTTTTAAAGCCGCCGATGGGCATCTAAAAGAGGTCTACTATTTTGTGGAAGACGAAAAAAAGACCAAAAAGTATTTTTTTGCGGCCGGATGGCAAAATGAATTGGGTGGATGGGAAGTCAGGAATAAATATTTCAAGGGCTGCCTCGGGCATAAAGCTATTTCCCTCATCCAGGGGGACACCGATAGGCTTCATGTTTTTGAAGGCTACTTTAATTATTTGAGTTGGAAAACTGATAATCCCTTAATAAACAATACGGTCCTGGTAATGAATACAACTGTTTTATTACAGGCAGCGATTAAAAACGCCGCCGCCTTTAAGGACGTTTCTATTTATTTCGACCATGATAAGACAGGGCAGGATGCAGCCGCGGAATTTATCCGTAGCCTACCGCTCGCAGTCGACCGTTCGGAAATATATAAGGGATATAACGATTATAATGACTACCTGATCGCCGTTCCCACGCGATCCAGCGAACGTTCTTTTTTCAGATAGTTTTGACGGGTTTGAACTGGCTGTTTTATAACCAGGTAGCTGGTTATATTTTAGTTTTTATTGCGGCAAGATGTCCTTTTGTCCGACAAAAACGCCTTCAGCGGTTTTCTCAGCCAACGGAATCTTGCCTTGCCCGTTTCGTGCCTCAACTGATCAAGGATATCAATAACTCGCAACTCGTTATCTCTATGCCAGGAAAGCGCAAATCAACCGGCAGACCGAAATTGGAAACAGGTAAGCGAATAAGGAAGATCGACGCACGTTTTAGCGAAGATGAATACCTGGTCATCCTGGAACTGGAAAAACAGTTAGGGATCAGTAAAACGGAGCTGGTCAGGACAAGGCTTTTGCATAATGCCCCCCTGACGATCATTAATGCCAGGGAACTGATCCGGCTGCTGGATGGTATAGGTACTGAACTTGGGCGGGCTGGTAACAATATCAACCAGCTGGCGCACTACGCTAATATACTGCAACTCAAATCTGCTTTGTCGCCGGTGGTGATAGAGCGCTTTAACACGCTATTCTCCCAATATATCGACAATCAAACCATACTGGAAGCGGCCTTACGCAAGATCATTCGGTATATGGGCAAATAATTGATCCTTAAAAAATAAGCTTATGATTTACATTACATTAACCGGCCCGTCGGTCGCCATTACCATTGCTGCCTATTTTCTGCTCAGGTATCTTATCCTGACTTTTAACCGATATAACAGTGGCTGCCAGGACCCTTTCCTGCCCAGGATCAATCTACCCGGGAGTTCCTGGAGGGACTGGCGGCGGGGATATGAACAGGGACAAGCCAAAATGATCGTGAGGTATGGACTTGACAAGCAATGCGAAGATAAAAGTGTTTTAAAGTGGGTAAAAGGATATGAGGATATTGATGAGGGATGTGGTTAGTGCATTAAATGTCATGAGATGAAATAGCTGGATCCATATCACTCTGATACTTCATATCCGGATAATCAGGAGCTGGATATGAAATACCACGATACATTAACCATTTTAACCGGTTCCGGATTTCATTGCTATCCTGATACTTCGGTAAAAAGTAACCAGTTCATCTAACCTTCTGTATCCAGTTCATAGATCATTTTATAGCCAAGTATTTTATAGCTGGCTATCTTGTAACCTGTTCGATAGTATCCTGTCCCGATAGAGCAGGATACTTTTGATCTGTATATTACCTATCAGGCTTATTTCTATCACGATCCAAATGCGCTCGATATATGGTTGTCCGGATCCTATCCTCCTCAGCTTCCTTTGCCGGTGTAAGCTATAATACCAATAAAATTGAAAGGTTGCGCGGTGAATTAATGAAGGTCTCTGGATTCGGACCGTTGCAGGGGTTGGAATCTTTGAGGCCGGAGGACTATAAGAATTACCTTAAAATGGTTTCCGCGCAAAATAAAAGGGTTTCCAAACCGCAGTTTCATGCGGTTATCTCGGCTAAAGGAAAAGCCTATGATAAAGCATCCCTGACGGAGGTTGCTATCCGGTGGCTCCGTCAGATGGGCTATGCCGACCAACCTTACCTGGTCGTTTACCACAATGACACCGGCAATAATCATGTGCACCTGGTTTCAACGAGGATAGGAAAAGATGGCAAAAAGATCAGCAGCGGCTTTGAAAATATCCGAGCTATCCAAAATCTCAACAAGGTGTTGGGATTAGACGAAAAACAAAGGATAAATCTGGATGTGCAAAAAGCCTTAAGCTACCAGTTTAAGACCCGGGCCCAGTTTAAAATGATCCTCGAAAGCGCTGGTTACATATTAAAAGAAACTGGTGGAAATCTCCAAATTATCAAATCCGGAACCCTGCAGGATGAAGTCAAACTTATGCAGATCGATGAGCGTATTCATCAGAATCAGCCTGATACAGATAGAATAAACCAGTTAAAAGCTATTTTTTATAAACATGGTGCCGAACATGATACCAAATTAACGCCTGTTAATTCCGGTTCGGCCGGCAGAGATATAATTAATTTGAAAGGGTATACATCGGATTTTGCTGCTTACATGCAAGATAAACATGGCATAGCGCTCATCTTTCACTTTAAGGATGACAAGCCACCTTACGGCTATTCAATCATAGATCATGCGAAAAAAGGTGTATATAAAGGAAGTGAGATATTGCCAATGAAAATTCTCCTGGCCATACAGCAGGATAGGAGCGTTGTTGATCAAAAAATGCCTTCCAAACTGTTGTCCCCGGGTCCTGAAAACTATGAGCTTACGGCAAACAGAGAATATTACAGGGCATTGCTTTCGGCTGCCCTGAATAATTATCCTGACCTCAAACAAGGCCTGCATCACCAAGGCCTTGAGGTAATGCGTCATGACGATGAACTATACCTTGCAGATCCTGCGGCTGACCAGTATATACCGGTTAGCTTATTATTAGACGGGTCCGGCACTTTATTAATGGAACGATATTATGGGCTAAAGCCCGAGCCGGAAATCGCTATCATCAATATAAATAGACCCATCGCAACAATACAGATAGCGGCAGATATCGATGATGAAGCCATTCATGGTCGTAACCGGAGACGAAAGAAAAAGGCGCGTGCCAACAGCAGGTAAACTTAAGCAAAATTTTATGATCATAATTATCGGGAACCAAAAAGGTGGCTCAGGGAAAAGCACGCTTACATTATTGCTGGCGAACTACCTCACACTGGCCAAAAAGTGCAAAGTCACAGTCATTGATATGGATTACCAGCAATCCATCGCCCAGAAATTCGAAAAAGCCAAGTTGCTGGAAAATGAGGAGCCATACGAGGTCATCGCGGCCGCGCTGGAGGATTATCCCGATCTGTTGGAAGTATTAACAGGTAATTCTCAGGACATTATTTTAATAGATCTTCCTGGTAAGCTGGACGATGATGGACTGATACCCGTATTTCAATCTGCTGACCTTGTCGTTTGCCCCTTTGCATATGATGAATTCAGTTTTGAATCCACCATATTATTCTCAGTCGTACTAACAAAAATTAACCCGCAGGTCAATATCGTTTATGTTCCCAACCGGATTAAGGCGAATGTCAAATACGAAACCCATGCCGATGTCGACGCTCAATTGGCCAAATTCGGGAGCTTGACCCAATCCTTACCTGATCGGATCGATTTCCAGCGTACCAATACCATGATGACCCCACTTTCCGTCTACCCGGTCATTTTGCCCGTATTTAAACAGATCTACGAACAATACCTAAAAAACAACTAATGAATGAAATTAAATCCCTCGCGGATCAGATCCGTGGGAAAATTAATCAGCCCGAGGCACAGGTGGCCCCGAAACCGGTCGCCGTAAAGAAAAAGCAAAACAAGGCTGAAGCGCCGGAAATCGTCGAGTTACTCCGGGGTTATGATATTTCGGGTCACAAAAGTATGGTGCACGCCCGGTTTGATGCACAAACGGCCCAAATGCTGCACTACTTTAAAATGGCAACAGGCGTGGAAGTCACCAGGCTGGTAGCCTATTCGGTCCGGCAGCTATTTGAACAGCACCCGGAACTTAAAATAATCATCAAACAATATATTCAACAATTGGAATTATGAACTGGTTACATTTTTTTCTTTGGATCGCTTGCATATACGCGATTTATTACCTGGTCATTATTTTTGCTGACTTCCTCCGCACAGGAAATAAACCTGATGCTCAGGGTTGGGTAAATGAACTGACGTTTTCAGAGATTGAGTCTCCACAACGGATAGTTATGGAGGAACAAAGTATCTCATTACCCATAGCCGAACCGAAGGCAGGAAATAGTCAGGGAGGGTCAGCGATCATTGCTTCCGGCGGTGTTCTGATCAGGGAGCTATTCAGCCTGGCCCGAAAGGAATCCATCGTATATACGGGCCAGGTAAGCTATTAGCTATGAAATACCTGAAGCTTATCCCAGCCAGCTTGCTTTTTATCCCATTTCCGGCTCATGCGCAGCCAGGTATTGATGAAATGCAACAGGCAAAGCAAAACCTTACATCCTCGTTCTTTTCTGCGGTTGATTTTTCGCTGGTGCTGGCCGGACTATTCGGCATTGTCGGCGCAGTGAAGATTTATCATAACTGGCAGATGGGTAAAGAACAGATAACCAATGATGTGGCGGCTTGGTTCTTTGCCTCTTTTTTTATGGTGATCGCCGGGGCTTTCCTCCAGGCTGTATTCGGCATTTAGCCCTTTTTTGCCTCCTTTTAACAAGCGGCTCCATACAGGAGGCCGCTTTTTTTATGCCTAAAAAATCTCAAATAAATTTTTAACAAACCCAATAACAAATGAACAGAACAAAAAAAATCTGGGCTTCAGCATTACTGCTTGCCCTATCCGTACCTGCCTTTGCGCAAAATGGTGTAAATGGTCTGAATACGGCCACGACCACACTCAAAACCTATATCGCCCCGGTGACTAACATCACACTGGTTATCGGTGGTATCGTCGGCATCGTTGGTGCCATCCGGGTATATTCCAAATGGAATTCCGGTGATCAGGATATCAATAAAGAACTCATGGGATGGGGTGGATCCTGTGTGTTCCTGGTGGTATCCGCACTGGTGATCAAAGCTTTCTTCGGTTTGTAATGAGGAAGCGATTTGCTGTATATAAGGGGCTGCAGAAGCCCCTTATCTTTCGCGGCTTCAAAGGAAAATTTATTTACTGGGGATTAGCTTCCCTTTTGACCGGTTTGGTGTTGGGCGCTTTGGTCATGTCCCTAATTAACATGTGGCTTGGTGCTTTGGTTTTGATTGGCTGTATCGTAGGCGGCCTGCTTTATACCGCCAGCCGGCAAAAACAGGGTCTACACGGGAAGACCCGCACCAATGGAATTTATATTATTAATCAGATCAACCATTATGGCCGCAAAGAAAGTTTTTAAAATACCCTATGCCGGAGTGGATACCAGCGGGGAGTTTGACCTGTTGATTGGGCTGAACGGTGAATATTCTATTATCATCAGCCTGATCAATCCTGTCGTTCGGTTCTCGGCATCCCCCTCAGGTTATGACGAGTTTCATGCACTGGTCATCAGTATAGTTAAAATGCTTGGAGATGGCTATATTCTTCAGAAACAAGACATCATCAGCCGCTCTGCGTTTCCGGATAAGCCGGCCGAAGAATACCTTCAAAAAAAGTATAACGAACATTTTGCAGGCCGGTCCTGTGCAAAGACAACCACTTACCTAACCATAACGCGGCAGGTAAAAAAAGGCGCGTTTTATGTATTTAATGCCAAAGCCCTGGTGGAATTCCGGCAGACGATCAATAAAGTGGTTGATGTATTGACGGCGGCCAAAACATCCCCTGCATTATTAAAGGAAAAGGAGATCAACCTTTTTGTTTTACAAGTCTTGAGTATGACCTTCAATAAGCAACCTATCGCATTAAATAACCTGAGTGCAAATGATTCGGAGATCAGGATGGGGAATTTGCAATGCAGGAGCATCAGCCTCGTCGATGTGGACAGCATTGACCTGCCCCAGGAAGTTGGTACGTACGTGGAATTGAATGATAAGGAAACCATGCGGGGTTTTCCCGTGGATTTTCTATCGTTTTTATTTAAGGTTCCAGGTTACGAAGTGATCATATTCAACCAGCTGATCGAAATTCCGGTCCAGGTGGCCACCTTACGCAAACTGGAAAGAAAGAAAAAACAGCATTCCGGGATTCCTGACCCGGCA
Source organism: Mucilaginibacter sediminis (assembly GCF_051903035.1). Taxonomy (NCBI): domain Bacteria; kingdom Pseudomonadati; phylum Bacteroidota; class Sphingobacteriia; order Sphingobacteriales; family Sphingobacteriaceae; genus Mucilaginibacter; species Mucilaginibacter sediminis. The sequence continues at coordinate 1,988,833 of NZ_CP170602.1, read as the reverse complement.
AATGATCTCTGCGTGGAGGATATCGATCTGTTGTTAAAAGATGTCGCCAGGGAAAGTCAGTTACTGGTGAACTGTCATTTTAATATCCTGGTATGCGCTCCGGAAACTCAGCTACAGAAAGCCTGCAATTTTATTGAAAATTCGCTTTTCCAACTTGGAATTCTCGCGAGCAAAAGTGCTTATAATCAACTGGAACTTTTCCGCTCCGCCCTTCCCGGCAACGCAGTAGAAATTCAGCACTATGATTGGTTCCTGACGACCAGCGATGCGGCGGCATGCTTCTTTTTTAAGGAATCACTGCCCGCGGATGAGCCTTCGGATTTCCTGATCCGTTTTACGGATAGGCAGGGTATCCCCGTTGGGATCGACCCGGCTGACTATCCAATGAGAACCGGCCGGATCAACAATAGGAATAAGTTTGTTTTAGGTCCTTCAGGTTCTGGTAAATCTTACTTTGTCAACAGCTTTGCAGAACAGTACATGTTATATAATATGGATATGGTCATTGTTGACACCGGTGATTCGTATTCCGGGCTTTGTTCTTACTATAAGGGAAAGTATATAACGTACACCGAAAAGGAGCCGATCACTATGAACCCTTTCCAGATCGACGAATCTGAATACAATATTGAAAAAAAAGATTTCCTCTGTACGCTGATCGGTGTTGCCTGGAAGGGGGCTGAGGGGACGTTCAGCCCGGTCGAACGTGATGTGATCGCTAATGTCATCTCCGCTTACTATAGCCAGTTCTTTTCAGAAAAAGGGGAGCTGAAGTTTGATACCTTTTATGAGTTTGCCATCAAAAAGATCCCAGAGATAAGGACAGAGGAAAATATTCCGTTTGATTTGGATGAATTCCGTTACGTATTAAAGAAGTTTTATAAAGGTGGGGAATTCGCGACAATTCTGAACAAAGAGGCAGATAAGTCTTTATTTACGGAGCGTTTTATTGTCTTCGAAATTGACAGTATCAAGGAATCGAAAATTTTGTTTCCCATTGTTACCCTTATTATTATGGATGTATTTATCCAGAAAATGCGTTTCAGAAAAACACAACGGAAATGCCTAATTGTTGAAGAGGCCTGGAAAGCTATCGCCAGTCCGCTTATGGCCGGATATCTTTTGTACCTCTATAAAACAGTACGGAAGTTCTGGGGCGAAGCCATTGTGGTAACGCAGGAGTTGGGCGATATCATAGGTAACGCAGTGGTCAAAGACAGTATTATCAATAACTCGGATACGATCTGTTTGCTCGACCAGACCAAGTTCAAGGATAATTATAACGAGATCGCCGCTTTATTATCTATCAACGAGACCGAACGCCGCAAGATCTTCACCATCAACCAGCTGGATAATAAAGAAGACCGGGGCCGTTTCAAAGAGGTATATATCCGCAGGGGCTCCGTCGGCGAAGTGTACGGTGTAGAAGTATCCCTATCCCAGTATTTGACCTATACAACGGAGAAGCCTGAAAAATCTGCTGTGGAGGTCTACACTAACGCTTTTGGTTCCTATCCATCCGGCCTCGATGAATTCATCAAAGACATGCAAAATAGCGGCTTGCAACTGGGTGATTTTATTAAACGTGTCAATCAGGCAGGTGTACCCTTCCATTAACCATTAAATCAATTTTTATGAAAAAGTGCCTGTTTATTTTGCTGCTTTTAGCAGCTGGAACTACTTATGCCCAATCGCTGTACGTTGATCCGGTTACAGCCGCAGCAATGTTATCTCACAGCCTCGTTATTGACGGGCAGCTAAATACGACTAATAATAACCTGAGTGCCATTGAGCGCGGACAACTTGCTGTAACCGGACAGCTGGTAATCGTCAATAACATGCAGGACAAAATCTATAAAGGGCTCAGCGAAGTTGCGGGAGTTATCAATAGCCTTGGCACGATCAAAGATATTGCTGAAACTGGGGTCGATATCGTCAATGATCTTGAACTGGCCGTTAAAACTGCGAAGTCGGACCCGATTCTGCTTTTATTCGCTGAAAGCGGCGCGCGGGATTTCGAGAACCGTGCAATCAGGCTCGCTGCGGATGTCAGCGCTTTTGTGCTGAAAGGTGGCAAATCTAACCTGATGGATTCCGGGGAAAGAGCAAAACTGCTTAACCACATCGTTGATGAGCTCCGCATTTTAAGGGGGATTGCCTATGGTATGCAGCGGGCCATGTACTGGGCAAAAATGCGTGGTATCTGGAAATCTCTTAATCCCTGGGCCGAATGGCAAAATATGGATGTACAGATCGCCAATAGTGTGTTAACCGAAGCCAGATATTTAAAACGATGATCACAAGATTATTTATTATTTGCCCCATTTGGTTATTACTGAATGCGGCGTCTGCTTTCGGGCAGCAGAAAGCCTTGAACATACCCGGGATCTGGCAACTGGTTGGTGAATCCAAATCAGAAAACAAACTACAGAAGACCGCCCGGGACCGGCAGTCCAGGAATACTGCGGAAGAATATGGAAATAAGACCATGCTCGATAAACTTAAAAATACATACCGAACCATTCAACAACGGTATAGCACTTTAGGTACAGCTATTAATGCGGCTAATGTTGGGATCGACGCCCAGCCAATGGTCAGCAGGATTATCAGTAACCAATCTGAATTGTATGCGCTGGCACGGGACAATCCAGCCATACTCGCACTGGCCTATAAAACGGAGATCCAATTCGCGGATAAGGCCCAGATGCTGATCCGGTATCTCGTTGGTCTCTGCCTAAGCATTGGGGATGTGAACCAGATGAAAGCATCTGACCGCAGGATACTGTTTGATTATATCCTGTCTGAATTAAGTAACATTCAGGACCTCTCGGGAAATCTGGTCAATAGTGTTCGTTACGGCAACCTGGCTTCACTGATCCGCTCGGTAAACCCATTTCAAAATTATATCGACCAGGACAAAGTTATTGTCAGAGATATTATTAATAACGCTAAATACCTGAAACAATGAAATATTTAATTCTTAATTGCTTAGCTATGAAACTGTCGCTATTGATGCTGTTGGTTAGCTTTAATTTGGATGCTTTTGCCCAGGGCTACGAAATCGTTGTGGATTACAAACATACTGCAGCCGTCATAGAGAACGATGCTGTACAATCCGCCGCGGAGATCTCCCACAGTAATTACCTGGACAAGATCAATAAAAATCTACAGACGATTAACACGAACACAGGATCTGTGGTGTTGGCGCAAACCATGATCTATGAAGGCCTTTCCAATATAAATTCAGCATTGAAAAATGGCCTGGTCGTTAAAGATCTTGCGGTTATCACAGCCGATATTCTTCGCTATACCAATCAGGCGATAGAATTAGCTAAGGCCCAGCCATATCTCCTGCTGTTCGCTGAAAGTTATGCCGGGCAGATCAGGGGTAGGGCAACCCGGCTTGTTGGTGACGTATCCAAATTTGTTCTCAAGGAAGGTGGTAGTATACTGGCTGACTATAATAGCCGGGATGAACTTCTTAATCATGTTCGGCAGGAGTTGCAGATTATTGACGGCATGGCCTATGGAGCATGGAAGGCAATGTTCTGGGCAAAAGAACGGGGTATCATAGCCAGTATCAACCCTTATGCAGGCTATATCAGTAATGACCGGAATACGGTTAATGAAATTATCAGAAACGCTAAATACTTAAAACCATGAAAAATTTTATCAAATATCTATTCTTATGGTCTGTTATGTTGACCAAACAATTAAGCTTCGCACAAACTTCTATCAACGATGAGGCTATCCGTTACCAGGAAGAGCGGATGGTGTTTAAACAATGGGACAAGAACAAATTTAAGCCCTCCAGCGGATTCCTGGGTTTGAATCCTTACTACTGGCTAACCTGGGGCCAGATGCCCAGCTATAAAAAAACAGACCTGCGTCCGCTGGGGCCATCGGGGCCGCAAACACAGCGAATCGCACTGGTTGCTACTATGAATAAAACAGACAATAGTTATAAGCTCCATTCAGATACCCTCAGGAACTCGGCTGTTTCTGATATCGGCAATCAATCCGGGCTGATTACGGCCGCAGATCCTTTATGGCTCCTGTACTACGCGAAAGAGCTGGAGCCGGTTTTGGAACATTCAGACGCTTCGATTTTGAGCGGTTTGTCGGATGCTGTACGGCAAAAGGTAATTTCAGAAGGCCTGTTGGATTGGTACAAAAAAGAGCTGGATATGCTGAAGGAACGCCTTGACGCGGCACGAAGTACAGATATGGATAGAGGATCCCGGATCATGGCTTATCACCGGATGCTGCAACAATACCGGACGCTGGAAGCGACCTGGGGAATCCGGACGGCCACGGCGGCGATCAATATGCAAATGGTCAAAATGCAGCAAAAGGTTAGGGGAGGTCTGGTTACGCCCGCTAACTGGACAACGCAGAGCGATGTAGAGATAGCAAAACAGGTACTGCGTGACCGGAAATATTGAATTTTGCTAGCAGATGGTAGCTGATTTTTGTATATTTGTTTACATGGAAAGTATTCTGATACATCCCGAAAGCCCGGAGCAATTGAAAACGGTTAAAGCTGTTTTGAAAGCATTGAAGGTGCAGTTTGAATCAGCACCCGTTACCCTGCCTGCCCACGTTTCAGAAAGTATCCGGCGCGGGATCAGTCAATTTGAGGCCGGGAAAAGTATTTCACTGGAAGAATTTACCCAAAAACATTTATCGGAATAATGAACTTTGAGATCAGGTTTACCCCTGAAGCAGAAGAAACATTTCAAAGTATAGTTGCCCAGCTCAGGACACGGTGGGGCAATGCTTACGTGAAAAAGTTTAAGCTTAAAGTAGCTGCTTCCCTTAAAACGCTTGCCGTTACGCCATATTTGTACGCGGTTGCAGAGGAGCAAACACAAGTCAGAAAATGCGTACTCCATAAGAACTGTTCCATGTTATACGGGATCTACGACCATACGGTGCTTATCATCTGTTTTTGGGATAACCGGCAGGACCCTTTGCTGTTATCCTGATACTCATTAACTTAAATCATTCGTCCTGGCCATCAGCCGGGATTTTTTTTGCCCTTTGTTTTCGGGCAGGTTCACATTAATTAAAACTTTATGAAAAAAATATCGCTGCTGGGGTTCCTGCTTTTTTGGGGAAGCGGATTTTGTTATGCCCAGGTTGCAGATCCGGATTATAAAAAATCCATTGAATATTTACAGGGCAATGGCGTTTACGAAGAAGGAGTGATGGTTTTCCTCGCTGGTCTGAAAGATTCGATCTGGACCCATTTTGACATGTTCATCGTTGATGCCAAAGCGTTGGCTGCTATCTTTATGATCATCTATTTCGCGATCAAATCTTATGAGATGATGGTCGGCGATAAACGCATGGAGATCATGCCACTTATTCGGCCTTTTGGGCTGGCGATGGTGATTATCTGGTGGGGAGCTTTCGCTAGAATGGTTGCCTTTCCCACGGATCTGGTGGCAATCAAAACAGAGGAAATGTTCAAAAGTGAGCAGAGTAACGTAGATAATCTGCGTTTCACCAGGGCTGACCTGATGATTAAAGTTGCCAATGCCTTGTATACATACCAGGCCCAAACCGAGGTTGCTGAAAAAGAGTCGGATACCTGGTATGGTAAAGCATGGGATTCGGTAACCAGTACGGTTAAGGAGGGGATTTCTACCGTTGTTGCGCCTTTGCTCGAGTTAAAGAATAGGTTGCAGGTGGGTATGCAATTGCTCATGACGCAATTGGTAGAGTTATTAGGTATCTGGATATTACGGATCGCGGTCTATATTATCTTTATGATCCAGATCATTTATTCCAGTATCCTGATCATACTCGGGCCTTTTGCAGTAGCCGCCAGTATCCTTTCGGCATTCAGGGACAGCTTCAGTACCTGGGTGGCCCGCTTTATTTCTGTTAATCTGTATTCCGGCATCGCGTATCTCATTATGTACCTCAGTGCGCTGATGCAGAAATACGCGCTGACCTCTGAGATCAGTAAGTATAAGGAGTTGGTAGGGGCAGACGGTACAAGCGGCAGCCTGGAAAAACTGGCCTGGTTTGCGGGGAACGGGATACTTTCCTTTGGTACTGTAGTAATCGTTTTCCTAATCGGCGCGATCTGTATGTTCACCGTGCCAAGTATCTCGACCTGGATCATTTCTACCTCCGGTATCACTTCTGCCAGTTCCAGTTTTGGCCGTGGCGCTGCTACTGTAACCGGTCTTGCCCGAAAGGCGTCGGGCAGTTTTCTTTAACATCTTTTAATCTCAATTTATGATCATTAAAAATATCGAAGCCAAAATACGGCTGGCGACCTTCGTCGCCGCGGGTAGCTTTTTGACGGCCATCATCATTTCACTGATTTGCTGTTCATACGCTTACAAACAGGTAGCTAATTCCGAAAAGAGTATTTATGTACTGAATAATAACGTCGCCTTACAAGCCAGTCAAACCGATATGGTGATGAACCGCCCTGCTGAATACCGCTCGGTCATCGACCTGTTCCATGCTCTCTTCTTTTCCCTGACACCGGATGATAAGTTTATCGAATACCAAATGAAAAAAGCGATGTACCTCATTGACGAATCCGGGGTTCAGCAATACAATAACCTGAAAGAGAATGGTTATTTCAACTCCATCCTCTCCAGCAGTTCGGTACTTACCCTGCAAACGGATTCCATTTCCCTGGACATGCCCCGGCATTATTTCAGGTTCTACGGGAAGATCAAGATCGACCGCAGGAGCTCAACTGTTGTCCGCTCGCTCATTACCGAAGGGACCCTCAAGGATATCCGGCGGAGCGATAATAATTCACATGGTGTACTGATCACCAATTGGAAAACTTTAGAAAACAAGGATCTCGAAGATGTTCAAAAAAATTCATTCTAACAGAACACCGGGTGTTACGGTATTCGGCGAAGTCAAAAAAGAGTTCAGTATTTACTTCGTTAAATTCGAAAAATGGTGCCAATCACTTGCGGATCGCTACCCGGAATTTCTCTTCCGGCTTATGATCTTACTGATGGCGGTTTCGCTTATTCTCTCTTTTACCGTGTTTAGGAATAAGGATACATCGTCCGAAGAAAAGATGGTTTCTGTAAAAAAAGTTCCCTTAAACACAGGCTTTGACGAGATTATCAATACAGGAACAGCATTGAAAACGACCATTAGGTTAAAAGCAGAGGTAGATAGCCTTGCTGCTCAAAAGTCGTTAACGCCTGCAGACAGCGTGCAACTTGAAAAAGACCTGGATCAACTGCGGGAGATCAGTAAACAATTTAGCAAATAAACCATGAACATAGATTTTAAACAACCCAAGTACATCGCGCCTTTGTTGCTGCTGCCATTTTTGTGCCTGTTCTTTTATGTGTACCAAAGCAGCACTTCAAAAGAGGTTACTCAAAAACAGCCGGCAGCAGGGCTCAATGCCACTGTGGCCGAAGTATCCGGTGATGTCAAAAAAAAGCAATTATCGGATAAGCTGGATGCTTATCGTAATACTTACAAAGAGGCAGACGGTTACACCGCGGTAATGCCGATACCGAAGGAACAGGCCGGGACAGCGACTTTCGACAATAGCTACAGTGAAACGGAGAAACGAAAACTGGATTCGATAGACCGGGCGATGAAAATAAAATACGCAGCTAACGTAGTTCAAAACCCTGTGGTGAATGAGCGGCGTCATGTTGATCCGGGGGACCAAGCTATGGCTGAAGCGCTCAGCGGTTTGACCAAAAGGCGTCAGCAAAACCTGGCAGAGGAACGGCAGAACAGCCATGCTGTAAAGGAAGGAGATCCGATGAACCTGTTCAGGCAACAAATGTCCTATATGGACAGTATGAATAAAGCCAATGACCCAGCCTTTAAGACGGAAAAGCTGAAAAAGGAGGCTTTGGATAAAGCAGAGCAATTGCGCACAGCGCCGAATTATCTTAAAGTTAGCAAAACCGGCGAACCAGCCTCCGGGTTCAATACTGTTCTTCCCGAGCGGCATAGCGACCCGATCAAAGCGATTATTGATGAAAACGTAACGGGGTATGCCGGTTCCCGTATCAGGATCAGGCTATTGGACGATATCATGGCCGGGAAGGTTTCTGTCAAAAAGGGAACCTATCTCTACGCTTTGATCAACGGTTTTTCCGGACAGCGGGTAACATTGCTGGTTACTTCCATTTTAGTGGACAGCCAGGTACTTCCGGTAAAACTGGAGATCTACGATCTGGACGGCATGCCCGGCCTGTATGTACCGGAATCAGCCTTTCGTGATTTTACCAAAGATCTGGGTGGTAACTCCATGCAGGGAGTGAACTTGGACGGCAGTTCAGGATCGGGTAACCAGTTTCTGATGAGTTCAGCCAGCAAGATCTTCCAGTCTACATCGTCTGCGATTGCTGAAGCGATCAGGAAGAATAAAGCTAAATTGAAATACAATTCCTGCCTTTACTTAGTCGATAACGATGCGCTGCAAAACGCGTCTAAAAATTAATCCAATGAAAAAAATATTCTTTTGTTTCCTCGCTGGCTTGCTGGTGGGAGCGCATACCCATGCTCAGCAAACACAGATGGCTGATGGTGTCAAAAAAACGCAACTGCCGGTTATTTACCTGCCGGTAAATGTATCAGTGCACTTTATTTCCCCGGAAGCTATCCAATACGTAGACATATCTGCAAAAGCTATTACAGGTGACCTGCCATTAAAAAACGTACTGAGGATTCGTTTGAACTCCGATACCACGGGGGAGGGGCGCGCTTTTGATGATGCGGTCGTAACGATCACCGGTGAAAAATTTATTGCCCAGTACCGGGTAGTGAAGGCCAATGCCATTACAACGCGGGATGCGGTAACTGATGTCGAAATCCTGCCATCCATGACCAGGCCATTGGATATCTCTGGTATAGGTTTATCAGAAAATCAGCTCAGGACTATTGCGCTAAGGCTGGCGACGAGAGAAAACAGCCACCCGGTCACGGCCAACAAAGCTTTCGGCATCAAGGGAACGGTCAATAACTTGTATTCTTTCGGCGATTACTTATTCCTGGATCTTGGATATCGGAATAAAACAAATCTCACGTATACTATTGATGAGTTTCGTTTTAAGGTCGATGATAAAAAGATCACCAAAGCCTCCAATGTGCAATCCCTCGAGATCAGGCCGGAATGTGTTTTGTTTAATACAGGAAGTTTTAAACGGAATTACCGGAATATCTTCGTGTTCAAAAAGATGAGTTTTCCAGGCAATAAAGTACTGCATATAGAGCTCAGCGAAAAACAGCTATCCGGGCGTGTGATCGCCCTTGCCATATCTTATCAGGACATCCTCGACGCTGACGTCGTACCATCCAATTAAATCTTTTCCACCTTAGCACGATTGTCTATTTAATTGCTGCTATTCAATACCAAATCTTTATGGAAGAAACACATGAGATGCAAAAGCTGCACGGCTTTATGCAATGTCTTATTTATTTGTCTATTGCGCTGGAGGTGGCTGTGTTCGTTTACATCGGGGCGCCCTTCTGGAGTGTTTTCTCCACTCCACTGATCAAAATTGCGTCTATTGTCATTTACAGGCAGGTAATCTTTAGTAAGCTGCTGACCTTGCTGCTGATCTGCCTGGTTAGTATCGGAACCCTTTCCAAAAAGAACCTGGACCTCGATCCGAAAAAACATATCCTTTACCCCTTGGCGTTGGGCTTGCTGTTATTCTTTGGCAGTATTTCCTGTTATAACCGCCCATCAGGTTTGGCTTTTGATTATACGAGCTGGTTCAATCTGATCTATATCATCTGTTCTTTTACAGGAGCCATGATGACAAGCGTGGCTATGGACAATGTTTCCAAAATGATCCGCTCGGGCCTGGGTAAGGATATCTGGAATGTGGAGGGGGAAAGTTTTATGCAGCCGGTCAACCTGGTCGATACGCCGTATTCAGTCAATATTCCGATGCGTTTTTATTACAGCGGAAAGGTGAGAAGAGGTTGGATCAATATTGTTAACCCATTCAGGGGAACTATTCTGATCGGTACGCCGGGCTCCGGTAAATCATTTGGTGTGGTCAACCCTTTTATCAGGCAAATGATCGCAAAGGGTTTTTGTACCTGTATTTATGACTTTAAGTTTCCCGATCTGGCCAGGATCGCTTATTACCATTATCTTTTGGCCAAGCAGGAAGGGAAATGTCTTACGCACCAGTTTCATGTCGTCAACCTCACCGATGTGGAAAAGAGCAGGAGGATCAATCCCTGGAAAAGTGACTACCTGCAAACATTGGCAGATGCGGCAGAAGCCGCCGAAGGCCTGGTGGAAGCTATGAAGAAAGGGGACAGGTCAGGTGGGAGCGATCAGTTTTTCACCCAATCCGCTATTAACTTTCTCTCAGCCTGCGTATATTTTTTTAGCAAATACACCAGAGGGCGCTACGCCAGTTTTCCGCACGTACTGGCTTTCCTGAACCAGTCTTACGAGGATATTTTTGATACCCTGTTCACAGAACCGGAACTCCACCCCTTATTGTCCCCTTTCAGGTCTGCCTGGCTATCCAAAGCCTATACGCAACTGGAAGGTCAGATCGGAACGCTGAAGATCTTTATCAGTCGCCTGGCGACGAAAGAGACCTTCTGGGTGTTTTCAGGTGATGATTTTAACCTCAAGATATCGGACCCGGCCAGCCCCGGCATGCTGATCCTCGCCAATGATCCCAATACCCAGAGCATCAACGCTGCCAGTTATTCTATCGTGATGAACAGGTTGACAAAGCTGGTTAACAGCAAGGGAAACCTGCCTTCTGCTTTAATTATCGACGAGATCCCGACTTTGTTCATTAATAAGGTAGAGAACCTGATCGCTACCGCGCGGTCCAACAAGGTCGCTATCCTGATGGGGCTACAGGAGTTACCCCAGTTCAACCAGCAATACGGGAAGGATACAGCAGCAACTATCACATCGGTCGTTGGTAACGTGATGGCGGGTTCGGTAAGGAATAAAGAAACACTTGAATGGCTTGAACGCTTGTTTGGTAAGAATAAGCAGGTCGGGGAGGGCCTTTCTATCGACCGTAATAAGACTTCTACTTCCCTGAATGAGAAGCTCGAACCGCTGATCCCCGCAGGTAAGATGGCCTCCCTGAACACCGGTGAAATGGTAGGATTGATCGCGGCTGATGTGCAGGAAACCTTCAGCGGAAAATTCGAGACCTCTGCGATCAATTGTCGTGTCAGCCTGGATATGGAAGGCATTAAAAAGGAAGAAGCGGGGTACCGGGACCTGCCGGTTTATTATGATTTCGGTGGTCAGAAAGAAAAGATACTTCGGGAGAACTTTATGCGGATCAACCGGGAGGTTGAAATGGTGATCAGGGAGGTGAATAACAGGACTCCCGGGCAATCCATGCCCAAAGCGAGTATGCGGGGTACCGCTGCTTAGTTGCCTGTTTTCATAATCTATAATTTATTTATTAAAACAATTGAACATGAAGGATGAACTAACAGGCACCCTCGTTTTGGTGCATCCCGATTTGGCCGTAGACCCAGCCAATAAACAGAATCAGATCGGGATTATTACAGACTATGATCTGGGTAAAGATGATGTATATGTCAGTTTTGGCAGAGGGGAGCAGGCTTTGTATAGCAGTGACGCCCTGCTGGTCATGAAATCGGAAAATGACGTCTATTCAGCACTGATGGAGAACCGGCCGAATTTACAGGCTTCCGATTTTAAAACACTTTTTCAGGCCAACCTGATGCAACAATACGGGCATTCCGGGCAGCTTAAAGGCGCTATGGAGTTGTTACAGCAGAACCCGGTGCTGCGCGAGCTCGGCATGATAAGTCTGGAGGAAAAGCTAGGCATTGTTAAAACGGAAAGTGTCGATCTCAGCCAGTTTCGGCCGCCTCAAATGGAACGGTAAACCGATGGTTTTCCTAACACGAATTTCAATGCTGATCGGCATGGCTGTGCTTCCGCTCCGCAACATTCATCTTACTTCCGGATTTGGTTACCGGTTTCATCCGCTAACAGGTCGGTATGCCTTCCATGAAGGTATTGATCTCGCTGCCCGGCATGACACGGTGTTCGCCATCCTGTCCGGTAGGGTGCAAAAAGAGGGATATCATGTTTTACTAGGAGTATATATCCGCCTTGATCATGGGCTGTTTCAAAGTACCTATGGCCATCTTTCCAGGCTCTTAGTCCTGCCTGGGGAACAGGTGAAAGCGGGTGAGCCGATCGCAATTTCTGGTGCTACTGGAAAGGTGACCGGTGAACACCTGCATTTTAGCATCCAGTTTAAAAATCATTTTATTAACCCGCTGGCATTTTTATATGCCATCATATTAAAACCAACAGATCATGAGCAATTTTAAACCACTTCATGAACAGATCGCAGAAAAGCTGATCGCCGAATTGAATGCCGGTACGTCTCCTTTTCAGAAACCCTGGACAGATGACAGCTCCGCCGCTTATATCGTCCCGGTGAACCCGACCACAGGGAAGAACTACCGGGGAATGAACGCATTATGGCTCGGTATGCAGAACAGGGAAGATCCCCGCTGGATGACCTTGAAACAGGCCTCCTATAATAATTGGACCGTAGAGAAAGGAGCCAAGGCTACCCTGATCAATTTCGTCAAGCATACGGACATCAGGCCTGTTCTGGATGAAAAGAACGAGCCTGTCTTAAACGAAAACGGTAAGCCAAAAACAGAGACGGTCAGACTGGAAAAACCCGTTATCACCAACGCATGGGTGTTCAATGCCGAGCAGATCAATGGCATACCCGAATGGAAAGCAGCCCGTGAAGAGATGTTAGCGGGGCAGACCTGGTCACCTTTGGAGAGGGCTGAGCAACTTGTCGCCGTAAGCCAGGCCGTCGTTAAACATGGTGGTAATGAGGCTTATTACAATCCGGGCAAAGACTTTATTAAATTGCCTGCACAAAAACAATTCGACAGTGCCGCGAAATATTATGCGACCCTGCTTCATGAACTGGGCCACTGGTCAGGACATGAAAGCAGGCTTAACCGGGATATGGGCGGAAAATTCGGTACGGAGGCTTATGCTAAAGAAGAACTCAGGGCTGAGATCGCTTCTTTAATGATCGGGAGCGAGTTGAATATCGGCCATAATTTCGGTCAGCATGCCGCATATGTGGAAAGCTGGATCCGGGTTTTACAGGATGACCCCACTGAATTGTTTAAAGCGTCAGCTGATGCCCAGAAGATCGCTGATTATGTCCTTAATATCGACAGGCAGCAGGAAATTAAACAGGACATGCAACACAGTACCAATCCTAAAGGACTAAACAAGGATGACGTTATTTCCTACAAGGAAACGGAATACAAGGTGCTGGCTATTCTCAAAGGTAAAACCGCGCAGCTGGAAGACCTGGGATCTGGAAAAAAATTTAAGGTCGGTCCGAAGGATGGATTATACACGTCGCTGATCAATGCGAAAAACAATACAGAACAGGCCATTGAACGTCAGCCGGTAGTTGAAGAACGGGCGCTGGCTGAAGAAAAACACACGGAAACTACTTATTCCATAGAAAGATAAAATCATCGTCATGGTACAAAAAATTTATAAGGATCAGGATCTGCCAATGGGAGATCTTGGTCAGATCGGCCTGGCTGAAAATGGAAGGTTGATATTGGATGAAAGTGATCTGCAGGCATTGCTGTCAGGAAGCAGGACGGGAATGCTTAAACTCCAGAATATAACGGCTGATGGGGCAAATATTGATTCGCTTGATGCCAAATTATCGCTCAGACAAAATGATAGGGGAAGCCTGGATTTGCTGGTACACCCGGTTTACCGGGAAGCCCGTTATCCAGAGTACCTGACAGACTCAGAAGCTGAGTCGCTGGAAAAAGGAGCTGAGGTAAACTTGGAAAAGATCATCAATGATCATGGTGTCAAAAAAGAGGTGTTGGTCGAGTTCGATAGGGAGACAAGGGAGTTTATTATAACGGATACGGAAAAGGTACTTGTACCGGATATGGTCAATAATGAATACCTGACTCTCGAACAAAAGGAAAGGTATCGTAAAGGCAAAGAAGTAGAACTCTCCGACGGTACACGGTTCCAGTACGCGGGTGGAGATGCAAGGGGAGTACGCGCCAATAAACTGGCGCTGATCGCCTCGGTCATCGTTGATGGTGGGATGTCCTACCTGCTTTATAAAGGACTAAACGCAATGTTTGGTCAAAAGCATGACCCGCAAAAAGCAGATGTTTACAGCAAAGGACATTACCAGGCCCTGGAAGATATGGTGAAAAAGAACGAAACTGAAAGGCCTGCGAATCGCCGGAATGAAAGTGAACAAAGCCGCGCCTCCAGCAGATCGGGTTATTCCAGGTAATGCATCCTTATTTGATAAGACTTGGCGTACATCCGGAAGTCCAGGTTTTTTTCCAACCATTTTACACCGTTGACAGGAAGGGGGATCTGGTATTTAACTATGGGGACTCAATAGAACACTATGGTATCGCCTTCCATAAAATACCGGTATCTGAAAATCTTTTTCTAGCAGGGAGCAGGAATTTCCATACAGTTAGCCATGTGATTATCTGCACCTCTGCCATGGATGCGATGGCTTATTTGTCCCTCAACCTGCCATACTTCCGCGATATTCGAAATTTGCTTTTTCTGGCGACCGGGACAAGGCCCGGTACGGATCAGGCTCATTGGATAAGCAAAAACCTGGCGGGTAAGTCTTTCAAGTGCATTTTTGGCAACGACCTGCTGGGCAGAGTAGCAGAAGTCAAGTTAGCCGCCGGTATCCGAAAAATGCCGGCGGCTGTTACTGTCCAGGCTGAGACAGTAATTGTGAATTTTCGGATGAAAGATCATGTTTTTACTGTTGATGGTTTTAGCCTTAATGCCCTGGAAAAAAAGACGGGATACCGGTTTAATATTCCGGTACACAAACCTAAAAGCTTTGACAGTTGGATAGAACACCTGCAACATCACACCTTTAATTATTAATCATCATGGAAATACCCGTAACCAAGATTCAGGAGATGGTGATAAAACCAGCTCCTGTATTTGCTTTTTTAAAAACATTGCCCCTGATTTTATTATCCCTTATACTTTTATATATCGCCTGGTTAATATTTCCGGCGTTCATATTAATGAGTTTAATTACAATGCTGTTCGCTTGTTATCGCTTTAGATACATCAGGAAAACACTGTACATAATAGAGCCGCAGTTGATCAGGATACAAAGAGGCATTTTCTTTAAAAGAACGGATATCGTAGAAATGTACCGGGTTAAGGACTATATTATTACCCAGCCATTTATACTTCAGTTATTTCAGCTAATGAACCTTACCTTAAAAACGACAGATGCAGAGAACCCTGTCATATGGCTTCGGGGAATACCGAGATCAGACCTGACTGATGTCATTCGTAACCATGTACAGGAGGCCAGGAAGGCAAACAGAATCTTTGAAATAAATTAAAAAACGAGGTTGGATATTTTGCATTTAACTAATATTTTTAGTAAATTTAGCTATTGAAATGTTATGAAAACCGCTGTTTATTTTATTTTTTCCTGCTTTATTTCAACTGGAGCCTTGTTAGGAGCCCTGCATGCTAAGAACCCATTTCCCGCATTCGCTATAGCGTTTGGAATCTGGGCCCTATTTGTATGGGGTTACAACAGGCGCTCTAAGAAAGAAGCTGAAAGGCGATTCAGGGAAAGATTATTTGAAGATTACATGCGCCATAGGATCAGGAACGGCCGTCGTTAATTTTCATAGTAAGTTAAAAACAATTGCCAATTCATTACGTTAGGAGAGTCGGTAAGCATTCCTGCTTATCTTGTGATAAGGTTTAGGTGAAGGTCTCCAGGCAGCGAGTGCGAGGGGACTTTCGTATTTAAAAGCATTTCTGATCATAGATATATTTTAACTGGATCGATATTGTACCATCTTTTTATCTTTGCAAAATATGAGTTTACCTTTGCGTATCACATTTGGGGACATTGATTATACTTATAAAGTATTAAGTAAAGATATCAATAGGGAAACCACACAAATAAAAATCAGTCTTTTTAGCGAAGAGTTTACACTGATTCGTGATCAACTCAATGAGTGGGTTGCCGAAGAAACATCCATTGGCGATAATCAGGCCCTTTTAAGGGCCATTGGCCGTTCGCTTGCGTCGCGTTACAGGCTTAAATAATACCAGATTTGCCAAAACAATAAAGTCCCTGTCAATTTTGACAGAGACTTTCCCAAAACATTTTCAATTTTAATTATTGTGCGTTCTTTTTTTCTGTTACTTCTTTACGGATATCAGTAGCCAATACCTTTAATTCCTGCATGGCATTACGTAAGCGGGTACCCGCCGCTTTATTGCCTTTGTCATAAAAACTTGTAGCATCTGCTTCTGCCGCCGCTATCACTTCTTTTAATTTCTCGAATTTTTCCATTGTATTAATTTATTAAAAGGCGCAAATCTAATATTTAACTTTTGGAAAAAGATTGTGCCGATAGGACGGCTGTTCCTTTTTTGTCAAAATTATAAAGGCCATTTTGTGGTTTTTAGAATCATAAAGGACATCTGCTTTTCGATTTTAGAAAAGTTAACTCATTTCACATCTTAAATTATTAACTTATGGAGGAAGAAAGCATTGAAAAAGGCCGGATCACTCCTGAGAGAGCCTTAGCCTTGTTACACAAAGGTGGAATGAATGTTACTAAAAAACAGGCAAAGGAAATTTTGGAACTACTAACGGTTTTAGCTAAATTAGAGGTGAAGAGATATTTAAAAAAATGAAGACTGCAGATTTATACATTAGAGTAAGCACAGATGAACAAGCCGACAAAGGATATTCTCAACGCAGTCAGGAGGAGGTTTTAACGAAATATTGTGTACTTCGTGACATAAAAGTAAGAAACGTCATATTCGAAGACCATTCTGCAAAGTCATTTAAAAGGCCGGAATGGCAAAAATTGTTGATCCTGCTAAAAAAGAAGCGCGGACAAACTGATTTAATCCTCTTTACTAAATGGGACCGGTTTAGCCGTAATGCCGGCGACGCTTATCAGATGATTAACTTATTGTCAGATTTGGGGGTCGAACCTCAAGCCATCGAACAGCCGCTGGATATTTCGATCCCGGAAAATAAATTAATGTTGGCCATTTATCTGGCTCAACCTGAAGTAGAAAATGACAGGAGGGCTTTAAATACCTTTTTTGGAATGCGAAGAGCACGCAAGGAAGGCCGTTGGATGGGGCATGCACTAATTGGATATGCAAACAGGATTGATGAAAGGGGTATGAAGTATATCACCCCATTGGAACCACAGGCATCAATAATGCGGTGGGTTTTTGAACAACTTGCAACCGGAGATTATTTTATTGACCAGATTTGGCGTGAAGCAAGAGACAAGGGGCTTGCAATGGGAAGGAAGAATTTTTGGAGAGTTATTCGGAATCCTGTTTACTGTGGAAAGATTTTTATACCGAAATACAAGGATGAGGATGCTCATTTTGTTCAAGGACAGCATGAACCTATAATTTCTGAAAGCTTGTTTTACCAGGTGATGGATGTCCTTGATGGAAGAAAAAAGAAACATCCGGTAAAAATCCGGTCAATGGAGGAATTGCCTTTAAGAGGCTTTTTAATTTGCCATAAATGCGGCCAGATGTTGACAGGTAGCGCCTCGAAAGGTAAAAATCAGTATTACCATTATTATCACTGTAATTCTACTTGTGGCGTCAGGTTTAATGCCAAAACGACAAACGACAAGTTTCTTGATCTTCTTAAAAAACATTCAATCGACCCTGGAACAGGTTATCTGTATAAAGAATTGATTGTTGAGGCCTATGAGACAGAAAGTGGACATGATAAGAAATTATTTGCTCATCTCAAGAAACAACTCATGGAGTACAATATAAAAGTTGATAAGGCAAGAGACCTTTTAATTAAAGGTGATCTTGATGGTAGCGACTTCAAAAAAATAAAGAGTGATTGTGAAAGACAAGTGTCAATTATCGAGGGTAAATTGTTTGAAATGTCAGGTAAAAAAGAGGGTATAGGTCCGCTACTTGATAGGGCAATGAAAAATATTGCAAAATTGCCAATTTTGTATCAATTCGGTGATTCTGAGGCTAAAAGGAATATAGTGTGTTCGATGTTCCCCGAAAAATTGACTTTTGACGGTGAGCAACATCGAACACTTCGGGTAAATGAAGCAATCGGCGTTTTTGATAGCGTAAAGGCTGTTTTTGAGCAAAAAAAAGACCGCAAAACAGGTGTTAAATCTGATTTGCGGTCAAAGGTGACCTGGGAGAGGATCGAACTCTCGACCCACTGATTAAGAGTCAGTTGCTCTACCGGCTGAGCTACCAAGTCGTTCCGGTTTTTTACCGGGTTGCAAATATGCCAATTTTTATTGGAGTCGGAAAATATAGAAGTCGGAAAGTCCGAAAGAATTTTGTCATTTTTTAAATCCTGACTTTCCGTCTTTGTTGACTTTCTGCCTTTTAAACTGCTGCGTACAGCTCCTCGCGTTGTTTTTGAACTACCGGGCTATTAATGTACTCATCGTAGGTCATCAGCTTATCAATATAACCGCCAGGTGTTAATTCAATGATGCGGTTGGCTACGGTTTCAACCAGCTCATGGTCACGTGAGGTGAACAGTATGGTGCCCCTGAAGTCTTTCATGCCGTTATTAAGGGCGGTGATGGATTCCAGGTCGAGGTGGTTGGTTGGTTCATCAAACATCAGTAAGTTGGCTTGTTGCAGCATCATGCGGCTAAACATGCAACGCATTTTCTCCCCTCCTGATAGTACATTACTTTTCTTCAATACCTCTTCGCCCGAAAATAACATCCGACCTAAAAATCCGCGGATAAACTGATCGTCCTTTTCGCCCGGCGAATATTCGCGCAGCCAGTCAATCAGGTTATCATCTTTGCCTTTAAAGTATTCGGCGTTATCAATAGGGATATCTGCCGGGTTTATGGTAACACCCCATTTGAATGTACCCTTAAAATCGGTGTCCCTGCCGGTTAATACGTTATAAAGGGCTGTTGTTGCAAGGCTGTTTTGTGATAATATGGCAATTTTATCGCCCTTATTAACAGTGAAGCTAATATTGTTAAACAGCAATTCGCCGTTAAGCGATTTCTTTAGATTCTCAACCTGCAATATCTGGTCACCGGCTTCGCGGCCAAGGTTGTTGAATATGATACCCGGATATTTACGGTTTGATGGCTGGATTTCATCAATATTAATTTTATCCAGCGCCTTTTTACGGCTGGTGGCCTGTTTTGATTTTGATGCGTTGGCGCTAAACCTACGGATAAACTCCTGCAGTTCTTTAACCCGCTCTTCCGTCTTTTTATTCTGGTCAGAACGTTGTTTCAGCGCAAGCTGGCTCGATTCGTACCAGAAAGTATAGTTACCGGTATAAATGGTCATTTTGGCAAAGTCGATGTCTACCACGTGGGTACACACGGTATCCAGGAAGTGCCTGTCGTGCGATACTACCAAAACGATAGCCTCGTATGAAGCTAAAAAATCCTCCAGCCAGCTTACTGTATGGATGTCCAGGTCGTTGGTAGGCTCATCCAATAGTAAAATGTCGGGTTTGCCAAAAAGAGCCTGTGCCAGTAACACACGTACTTTTTGGGTGTTGTCCAGGTCTTTTACCAGGTTGTAATGGAATTCCTCCTTTATGCCAAGGTTGCTTAAAAGGGTGGCAGCATTACTTTCAGCATTCCAGCCGTCCATTTCGGCAAAAAGATTTTCCAGTTCGCCGGCGCGTTCGCCATCGGCATCAGTAAAATCTTCTTTAAGGTAAATTGCATCTTTTTCTTTCATTACAGCATACATTTCCTTGTGGCCCATCATTACGGTTTCAAGTACTGTAAATTCGTCAAAAGCATAATGGTTTTGACTTAATACTGCCATTCGTTCACCGGGAGTAAAACTTACCGAACCGCTGGTAGGGTCAATATCTCCCGAAAGAATTTTTAAAAATGTTGATTTACCGGCGCCGTTAGCACCAATAATGCCGTAACAATTGCCCTGAGAAAATTTAAGATTAACGTCTTCAAATAAAGTACGTTTACCGTAACGTAAAGATAGATTGGATACCGTGATCATGCTGCACCTGTAATTTGGCGCAAAAATAAGCTAAAAACTTCGTTTATGGTAAATTAAGCTGATATTATGTTTGTGTAAAGGATTGGGGAAATGGGGAAGAATTTGTTTGCCCATTTTTTTTGGCAACCGTGGATGCAATTGCACAAAATATTTGCGTGCTTGAAACTAAACGGCTGATTCATACGTTAAATATCATAATTTACCAGATCATGAACCTATGGAACAACCTTTGACTATATTATTATATATTAATTAAAATTTAATTTTTAACAGTCATGGGAGCACTAATAGTTAGCTTAATTATTATCAACGTAGTAATAGCTTTCAACAATATACAAAAACGCAAGGTATATTAATACCCGTTAAACGCCAGCGCAAATTTAGGCTAATATACCTTTTAAACTTTGCGTTTCATGGTCGGCTAATTTTTGCAGGGGCCCGGAAGCAAGCATCTTCAGCATCATGCTTAACTCTGCATTAATAGTAAAAACAATATCTGTTTGGTCGTTATTTGGGGATAACGACCATTTTAGTTCTAAAGCAAAGGGTGGTTTAGCTGCCGGTTTAATTACAATTTCCTGGTTTACCACGCGGCTATCTATCTTTAATGATAGTTTGGCCATATTGGGTATGCTGAAACTGGCTTCATCGGTGGTAGACACCCATTCCTGTATGCTATCCGGCATTAATTTTTGGTGATTATTAAAATCGGCCAGGTAGTTGTAAACCTCGTTTATAGGCTTGTTTATGCTGATGGCGCTGGTAAATGTACTCATAAGAGGTTTTAAGTTTTGAGTGGAGAGTTATAAGTTTTAGATGGAACAATGAAGCTCGCAACCTAATACTCATAACTCAAAACTATTTTTTAGCTCGATGCAATTTGGCCCCAGGCAGATGGGTTTTCTCGCCATTGCGCTAATAAGGCCACATCTTTTTCGCTGATGTATTGATTTGCTTCGGCGTATTTTATCAGTGCGTTGTAGTTTGATAGCGTTACAAAAGGGCAACCTGCATTTTTAAAGTTTTCTGTAGCTATATCAAAACCGTAGCTAAAAATGGCGGCAAGGCCCGCAACTTCAAATCCGGCTGATTTTAAAGCGTCGACCGCTTGCAGGCTGCTTTTTCCGGTTGATATCAGGTCTTCAATTACAACAACCCTTTTCCCGGTGGTAGTTTGCACATCGCCTTCAATTAAACTGCCTGTACCATGTTCTTTAGCTTTGGCGCGCACGTATATAAATGGCAGGCCCATTTCCTGTGCTACCAGGGCGCCTTGTGGTATGCCCGCTGTAGCGACACCTGCAATACAGCCAACACTGCCAAATTTTTCCTGGATAATAACAGTTAATTGTTGCCTGATATAGGTGCGGATTGAAGGATGAGAGAGCGTTACCCTATTATCGCAGTAAATAGGCGATTTCCATCCTGATGCCCATGTAAAAGGATTATTAGGTTGTAATTTAATTGCTTTAATTTGCAGCAGGAACTCGGCAACCTGCTGTTCTATCTCATTATTATTAAACATGGCCCAAAAATACAGAATTTATATTAACGAAAAGGTTATCCTGCTAACTGAATCAGAACCTCATGGATCAGAAAAATACGAAAAGCTTGATGCAGAGTCATTTGATCTTAAAATAATTTACACCTGGATACTGGCCAACCCCAAAAAGCTGTTCTACATTAAATGTAATAATGTTAAAGAATTTTTAAAATCTGTTAAAAAAAGCATTACAGTTATTGAGGCTGCAGGTGGCCTTGTAAAGAATACCGCGGGCCATTACTTATTTATTTACCGTAATGATAAATGGGATTTGCCCAAAGGGAAAATAGAGAAAGACGAGAAAGTTAAGGAAGCCGCCGTGCGCGAGGTAGAAGAGGAGTGTGGTATTAAAGTAAGCAGGCTTAATGAGAAAATTTGTAAAACCTACCACGTATATATAAACCGCGGAGAAATAGTGCTGAAAAAAACACACTGGTTTAAAATGGATTGCAAGGGTAAAGAGAAACTGAAGCCCCAAAAAGAAGAAGGCATTACCGATGTACGCTGGTTTGAAAAAGAACACATTGAGCCTATTATTGACAATACTTTTCCATCTATATTGGATGTACTGCACAAAGAAAAGCTGGCTACAAATAAGCTAATGCCTCTGAAGGGATAAACTGGGCCACATCGCCATGGTGACGCATAATTTCGCGTACGATGGTTGAACTGATAGACGAATAGCCCGGCTTGCTTACTATAAATATGCTTTCGATGTCAGGCATTAATGCATGGTTCATCTGAGCTATCGCTTTTTCGTACTCAAAGTCAGATACTGTACGGATGCCCCTGATCATATAGGCAGCACCGATGCTTTTGCAAAAATTTACGGTTAGTCCTTCGTAAGCCACAATGTGTATCCGGTCGTCGTGTTTAAAAACAGCCCGTAACATTTGCTCCCGGGTTTCTATACTCAATAATCCTTGTTTACTGCTATTTGCACCAACGCCTATATAAAGCTTATCAAACAGGCCAACAGAGCGTTTCACGATATCCACATGTGCTTTGGTAACCGGATCAAACGAACCTGGGAAAAGGGCGATCTTCATAGTAGAATGGTATTAATACTATACCAAAAGTAGCAATGATTTTTAAAGTTTAAGCACGCGGTTGAATTTAAAGCGCAATAATATCTTCCAGGTTATAATAAACCTTAATGCCTTGCTCCAGGGCAATTTGTACATCGCCATCGGCTCCTTTTGATTCGCCGGGTATCCTTAAAATGGCATCACATTTAGCAAGTATACGGCGCGATACCGGGTAAGATATTTCCTGATAAGTTTCATCGCCCGGATGTGTTGATCCTGCTTGTTTTAACAGGGGCAGTGCCAGCCATTCGCCTATTACCGGAATGTGCCCTGCCCTGAAAATAGGAAGTGCAGCTTCTTCCATCTTTCTTAAATTATTGGCCATCAGTTCGGGATCGTCATTTGTGCCTGAGCGATAGGGGCCTGCAATTAAAATGATTAGGGGTTTACTTGTCATGATACCAGGTTGTTTAGTTGCGCGTACTGTAAAAGCATTATTGTTTTGGCGTCCTTTATTTCGCCGGTGTTGATCATGTTTAAAGCCTGGGTAAACGGCAATTCCAATACTTCTATGTTTTCATTTTCTTCATCCAGGCCGCCGCCGCCGCTTACTTTCATATCGGGCGTGTATTCGGCTACAAAAAAATAAAGTATTTCGGTTACCGATCCAGGCGACATGTAAGCCTCAAATACCTTTTTTACATTGGTTATTTTATAGCCGGTTTCTTCTTCTGTTTCTTTCCTGATGCAATCTTCCGGGTTGTTTTCATCCAGCAGCCCCGCGCAGCACTCAATAAGCATCCCGTCGTGGTTGCCATTAATGTAGGTAGGCATCCTGAATTGGCGGGTAAGTATCACAGTTTTAAGATCAGTATTGTAGAGCAATATAGTCGCGCCGTTGCCCCTGTCATAAGCCTCACGGGTGAGCAGGTGTACCGATCCGTCTTGTCTAATAGCCTCAAACGTTACATTATTGAGTGTATACCAATTCTTGGAGAGAATCTCTGTTCGTAATATTCTGATTTTATTCATCTTACTTGATTGTTTTTGATCTATTTTGATTATTTTTGAACAAATGAACGTTATTTAAATGAACTTTCAAAAAAGAAAACAAAAAATACTCGAGCAACTAAACAGCACCGGCGAGGTTGATATCAAAGAATTGGCAGCAACTCTCGCCATCTCGGAGATAACCGCCCGCCGCGATTTAAACCAACTTGCCAGCGACGGCTTACTCTATCGTACCCATGGTGGCGCCATGAAGGTTGATCCTTTGGCAAAACCACAGGATTTTGTAAATAAGGCGGCACAAAATTCAAGTGCTAAAGACAATATTTGCCGCAAAGCTGCCGAACATATACACGACGGAGATATTATTTTTATGGATTGCGGCAGTACCGTTTTCAGGCTTTGCCAGTTTATAAAAAATAAAAAAATAAAAGTGATAACTAACTCCTTGCCTGTTATTTATGAATTGCAAAACTGCCAGGTCTCCCTGAATATAATAGGCGGAGAGTTTGACAGCAAAAGGCAGGCTGTACACGGCAGGGTAGCAAACGAACATATTGGCCGATACAGGGCCCGTAAGGCCTTTTTAGGGGTTGACGGCATATCCCCAAACGGTTTATTTGCAAACAGTGAATTGGAAGCAGAAATAACATCGGCTTATATCAACCAAAGTGCCTTTACGTATATCTTATGCGATGCCGGTAAAATAAACAATGAGACTTATTTGAAATTTGCCGATATAAACCAGGTTGACGCTATAATTACCAATGCAGATGACGAAAAGCTTAAGCTTTTTGCGGAAACTGCTTTGACTATTCTGAGAGTTGATTAAGCTTGTTCGTCGGCTTTGTTCCTAAAAAACGAAAACGATGAATGTCCATACTTTCGCTGCTCCACAAATGCCGGGTGCTGGCTGATATTTTGCATCGATTGATGCTCCACAATCAGCAAAGCGCCAGGTAACAGTATGTTCCGCTCAAAAACTATTTTCGGTATCTCGGGGATCTTGTTTAGGTCATACGGTGGATCCGCAAAAACAAGGTCGTACTGCTCGGTTTCCATTTGAAGATATTTAAAAACATCCTCCTTATACACTTTTACCTGGTCAAGCTTGTGCTGGCGCGATGTATCTTTAAGGTAGTTAACGCAATGAATACTCCTGTCTACAGATATCACCTCGGCTGCTCCCCGCGAGGCAAATTCCAATGAGATATTGCCGGTTCCGCTAAAAAGATCAAGCACCTTGATTCCTTCAAATTCTATCTGATTTAAAAGGATATTAAAAAGTGCTTCCTTGGCCAGGTCGGTAGTAGGGCGCACCGGAAGATTTTTTGGTGGATTAAGCCTTAATCCTCTTAAAGTGCCTCCGATGATACGCATAATGACAGGGCAGAAAGTGACAGTATTTTATGCCCCTCAATTTCAAGCGGGGTTTGCAGAATTTTGGTGGTATTCACCTCAACCTTTCCAAAAAACTCGGCCAGGCGGGTAATGTTTTTGTCGCCTGAATCAACATCTCCACTAATGTAAACGTAAGTGTAGGCAGGTTGCAGGTTTAACTCATCAGTTACCAATGATACAAAATAAGCCAGTTCATCTTCGCCGGCAAATTCAAACGTGTTGTAAAACCGCAGTTTGCTGAAATTGAAGTTGGCAATTTCAACAGTACCGCCATTAATGTTTACGTACAGGTCTCTGTCGCCGGGCTGGTTACGGGCCAAAGCATTTAACCAGCCTTTTGATGTATATACCGTGTTGCGTAACCCAAATTCGTCGGCGGCATTTAATATAGTTTCAGGTGTTTTATAAATGATGACATTGCGGCTATCAAGCGGTTGCGATAGTACTTTTTCGTCGGCTTTCACATCCAGGAAACGGGCCAGGTCGGTAAGTTTGTCCGGGTTAAAAACGGTTTGTGGCAGCAGCGAAAATCCGGTTGCAGGCAAACCAATAACTACATTTTTAAAATTTGCCGATAACAGGTCCAGTAGTTCTTCGGGGTTACTTAATTCATCCAGCGGGTGATTGTCGGCAACCGCAATCAGCTTATTTTGATCGGTTACAGCGTAGGTAAACGTTGTTTTATCAATTTGTATCAGTAAAGTATAACCTTGCGCCTTATCAAGGCTAAAGTCATCATCATGGTAATTGTAGTTATATTCGCTCATGCCGGTTTAAACAAAAGTAATATTTTTTAGCAGATACCATATAGGAGGCAACATAAATGCTTGTAGAAAACACGACGCTTATAATATAAATCCCAAAAAAAGGATAAGGATGATAAAAATGATCACAGGTCTATAAATAGGCCTTGGGTAATAGTCGTCGTCAGGAAAGTACTTTTTGAAAAAATAACGGGTAAGCACCAAGCCTGCAATAACGTTGAGTCCCATTTGTATGGCAGTTATAGCTGATAACTGCAAAATCTGCTCGTTAGTAAACTGTTTTTTTGCTGCGATTGTTTTTTGCAATGCTACAACATCTATTTTAAACCCTAAAAGTTGAACAAGGTAACGTGACAGAAATGAGAAGCCTAAAATAAAAAGAACTACCTGGCTTATGATTTGCTTATATCCCGCAACCCATAAATTGATAATTAATAACACACCTGCGTACATTGTGCTGAAAATTGCAAAGCCAAAAATTGCCTTCCGCGAATAAATATCTACGTAGTCTTCTTCGCCCTGTTCTTCCTGCTTGTATTCCTCAAATTCCATGGCCAAATTTATAACTAATCTGCGTAGCTTTTTAATATGGCTAAGGGTTTTTCAATTACTTATCAGCATTTTTGCAGGGTGACAGTGATTGATCATATCCGCAAAGCATTTCCGCATACCCCCAACGGCCAGCAACTGGAACTGTTTGACCGCCTGCATACCTTTTTGCAAAGCCGCGAAGGTGATGAGTGTTTTATATTGCGGGGCTACGCCGGTACCGGTAAAACTACCATAGTGGGGGCGTTGGTAAAAGCGCTCAAGCAGTATAATTATCGCTCGGTGCTGCTGGCGCCTACAGGCCGGGCAGCTAAAGTGATCACCAATTACTCGGGGAAAAAGGCATTTACTATTCACAAACGCATTTACCGTAAAAAGGCTGCCTTAACGCTTGATGATGGCTTTGCCATTGCCGATAACCTGTCAAGCGATACTTTGTTTATTGTTGATGAGGCATCCATGATCAGCGACGAATCCATAGGTGGCCGGGTTTCATTGTTGTTTGATTTACTCAGATACGTTTACAACGATAAAAACTGCAAGCTGATGCTGGTAGGTGATACTGCCCAGTTGCCGCCGGTGGGCTCAGATACCAGCCCGGCCCTGAGCGAAAAAATTATGCAGGATAAATTCGGCCTCACTATTTTTAAATATGAGCTGACCGATGTATTGCGCCAGCAAAAGGACTCGGGGATATTATTTAACGCGACTGAAATTCGCGACCTGATCAGGAAAGATGAAGCGGTTGCCCCTAAAATTGTGACCAAGGGCTATAAAGACGTTTTCAGGATGACAGGCGAACGGTTGCCCGAGGGACTTGAATACGCCTACCGGAAATACGGCTACGACAGAACACTCATCATCTGCCGGTCGAACAAAAACGCCAACCTGTACAATGGCCAGATCCGCAACCGGATTTTGTACCGGGAAGAGGAGCTAACCGGCGGCGACCAGATTATGATTGTTAAAAACAACTATTTCTGGCTCAAGGATAACGAGGAAAATAGTACCGATTTTATTGCCAATGGCGATATTGCCCGCATCCGTAAAGTGCGCCGGACGGAAGAAATGTACGGTTTCCGTTTTGCTGATGTGCAGATAGAATTTATTGACTATGCCGAAGACCCGGTACTGGATTGTAAAATATTGCTGGATACCCTGTATGCCGATTCCCCGGCTTTATCGCAGGAAAACCAAAAAAAGTTTTACGAGGAAGTGATGAAAGACTACTCCCACCTTACCAACAAACGGGCCATGCACAACGAACTGAAGCTAAATCCATATTATAATGCCCTGCAAATTAAGTTTGCGTATGCCATCACCTGCCATAAAGCCCAGGGTGGCCAGTGGGACGCAGTTTTTGTTGATCAGGGCTACGTAACCGACGAAATGATCAATATGGATTTTCTCCGCTGGTTTTATACCGCTGTTACCCGGGCAACAACCGAGTTATTCCTCGTAAATTTCGATAACCGGTTTTACAAAGTACCCGAAGTTTTTTAGTCATTAGTCATTCGCTACGTTGTCATTAGTCATTGGCTTTATCCTTGATTCCTTTCTGAAAATCTTTTGTCCAAAAGCGTTTCGTACTTTGTCCAAAACGCTATCTTTACTCCATAATTACTTCAACCACATATCAACAAAGGGTAGCCTAATGCCCGGCCTGTTCATACAGGTTCCCGGAAGCGCTGATTTCTCAGTGTAAGTGTTAAATACGTTTCAATTTTTATATTTCTAATCATTCGTAATGAAAATTACAAACTTACCGGCAATGGGCATATGCTGCATTATTTTATGCGCGTTTGGCCCTGCCAAAGCAAATACTCCTATGGATACCCTAACCAATAAACAAAAAGTACTATCATTTTATAAGCTGATTGTTGGCCAGCGCAAGGCCGAACTTATCCCCGAATTTGTGCTGGAAAACTATAAGCAGCACAATCCAACAGTTCCCCAGGGCAGGGCCGGTATTACCGGGATGATCAATTACCTTAAAACCTTGCCTCCGCCGCCTGAAGGGGCCAAATCGCCCATTGTAAGGGCCATACAGGAAGGTAATATGGTGGTTACCCACCTTGATGTTCAATTCATGGGCAAACGGATGGTTGTTATCGATCTGTTCGAACTCGAAAACGGGATGTTGGCAGGGCATTGGGATGCCATTCAGGAAATACCCGACCAAACCGGGCTAACCATCACCGCATCCAACGGCACTGCCGAAATTGATACTGCCGCATCTGCAGAAAATAGCAAGCAGGTGGTAAATGCATTTTACCAGGCAATCCTGGATAAAAAGATGCCCGTTGGATTGCTTAAGGTTAATTATACAGAACATGACCCCGCCGTTATAAGCACTGGTAAAGCATTGGATGAATACCTGTTGACCGACCATAACCGCGAAATGAAAATTCACCGCGTTATTGCCGAGGGTGATTTTGTTGTGGTTCAATCGCAATTTAAAAGAGGAGGGAAGGGGTTTGTATTTTACCAGATCTTTAGGGCTGAGGCCGGTAAAATAGCCGAGCACTGGAGCGTAGAGCAAGCTGTACCAGAAGGTGTGGAAGCAGCGGATATGTTTTAAAAATACACCAGGGGCGTATTGAAATCATTTCGGTATCCCAGACTTACGAAGTTTTTTAAACTTCGTAAGTCTTTCGCCGATTTGTCGTTCCTTCAGAGTGTCATTTTAGCGAAAGGTGAGCTGCGTTTGAATGCGAACTATTGACTTGATGATAAGGGGAACTTTTTTAAGATAAGGTAGTTTTTAGTGTTAAAGTGTGTGTACCGGTACGGGGTGAAACACCCTGGTACACCCTGAAACACCCTGGTACGGGGTGGTACACAACCGGAGGTTAATATTTTTAACCAAAACGGAATTTTTGAACCGGGGAAATGACCTTAGGCTTTACTGGTAACTACAGAGCCGATCCTTCATGATATTGAATCTATTGCCAATTACTATGAAGATCACGATACTATAGATTGGAAAAATATTCGTTGATTTTGGCTGCCAGGTCCAGCTTCGGTGAAATGACAAGCTCAATAAATCAGCTACATCAGCAACACTTTCCAGGCATCCATTGCACGGCCGTTATCTAACAAATGCCTGGCTTTTAAATGCAGGCGTAAGGTGCGGGTGTGGCTGTCGGTGGTGGCGTCAAGCAGTTCTTTCATTTCATCGGTTTTGCTAAAGGCTTCTACCTCCTCATCGGATGGCAGCGTTTTAACAAGCCCCAATAACCCCAAATTATTCCCGGTTAGTACGCTGGAGTTTTTAACTTCTTCAGGGAAAGCATCTACGCCGATACCTATTCCGGCATTATCTATTGGTTTGGCAATTTTAAATAAATTATCGCTGGTTACCCTGCAATACCAATCTCCGCCTAAACGAGCCACCAAATCTATTTTATGAGGGTCTATTTGGCCATTAGCATCCAAAATATCTTCATTGATATGAATCCGTTTTACCTCTGCAATAACCAAATTACCTGCTCCTCCTTTTTTTCCTAACGATATCACATCATTCACTACACATTCCAATTGAACGGCCGATTCCGCCACCCTGGGTGGTCTTACCGTCTCCGAAGCCAATTCAGTAAACCCCGCTTTCGAAAACTCATTTACTCCTTTCGGGTAATCTATACTGGTTAAATAGGTTTGTTGAACCATATCATAGTTCACAATATTAATTACACATTCAGGTACTTCCAAAACGTTTTCAAGCGTATGCTTAGTGGTGTTATCCCGCGCCCTGCTTGCCGGCGAAAAAACGCATATCGGCGGGTTGATACTAAACACATTAAAAAAACTAAACGGACTTAAATTAACCTCGCCGTTTTTATTAATGGTGGATGCAAAACATATAGGCCGGGGTGCAATGGCATAGTGCAAATAACCCTGCATTTCCGCCGGTGTTAATGATGACGCATCAATAGTTTTTAACCTCATTCAAATTTTTATTAACGCGGGTTCGGGATAAGAAAAGTATACAAAAGGGAGCAAAGGATATGGTTTCTGCCTGCAAAATGATTGGCAACAATTCATTAACAAATACCAACATCCCGTGCTGAGAGATAAAATTAAAGAAATTTTTGCAAGCACTGTTGACTTTGCAAAGATATAGCTTCTGAAAAAAAACACTGCTGGCGCGTGTGCCCCGCTGATAGGTTAAGGCTTTGATAAGCAATGGGCCTTGCGGCAGCGGAAAGACTTTGCGGTAGCTGGAGCAGGATACATAACCAACCTTGGCTTACGATAATTCAATATTGTTCTCTTGTATATATTTTTGAAAATCTTGTTTCCAAGACTCATCGCCGCTCCGCATTTTTTTACTTATTGGATGATGATAACTTAAATTTTCCAAAATATAACCCATTATCTTGTTCAATTCCGATTCCGAATTTAAAAATTCATTTAGCCAGGAAAAGTCTCCGTTAAGAACATTTTTCAGGTGCTCACTAATCACTTTAGCATATTCAAGCAATTGTAATCCAGGATCATAACTAATATTTATTTTGACAGCAGAATGAAGAAATTTTAAAACTGGAAATACTCCGTAACCTAACGTATGGATATCATCCGATGTTTTTTTAAATTCACAAAACACATCGCCGCGATCAAAAGTAAATTTCAAAATACAATTTTTCCCTCTTAAGATATATAAGCCGTTCCTAATGAGTATTAACTCTAAATCAAACTCACTAATAAGTTCTGAAAAACCATTTGCAATGTCTTTTTTAAAATCAGCATAATCGATTAAATTATCCATAGTCTATCTTTTTGGCACAACATATCCACCCTCAAATGTAATAGGTAAACGCTCTGCTAATAAATTTTTAAGTCAAGATATATTAAGTTTATCCGGGTTTTTTAAATGTTAATTAACTAATCAGGATGATCAATGTTAAGGAGCGATTGTAGCTTTATACAAAATACTATAACTGTGTTTGGCTTTTTTGTAAGCGACGATAATCGCGCTAAACAATCTGGACGCACGCGGCACGCATTCGCCAGCTTTGGGCGGAAACTACAAGCGTTAGGCAATTGCATCGCATGGCAGAAGTATTTGGAAAAAGATAAAAGTGTTAGGGACGTACATAATTATCCCTCTATATTTACCTGTACTTTCTTTTATAATATGAAAAAACACATTTTCGTTTATTTGATTCTTGCATGTTTTGTTGTATCCAAAGTAAAGGCCCAAGATGCAGAGATTCGAATTAAGGAGCAATTTAATGCTTATTCAAAGTTTGTTGCCGATAAGAACTTCGAAAAGGCAATGGAATATACTAATCCCGGCTTGTTCAAGATCATATCAAAAGAGCAAATGATCATGTTATTAAAGAGAACATTCAATTCTGCTGATTTTGAATTCAAAGTTGGCCCGCCAACTTTGACGGACTTTCATCCTTTAAAAACCATTCACGATAGCAGTTATGTGAAATTTGCAAGTGAAAACATACTTCAAATGAAATTTAAAGAGGATACCGGAAAAGTTGCTCCAAAACCTGAAGATCAGAAACAAACAAATGCACTTCGAAAATCAGCTCTTGCCAATGGGTTTGGTGCTGGTAACGTTAATTTTGATGAAGCCACTGGCTTTTTTGCTATCAATTCAAAGAAAGTTGTAATTGCAGCATCACATAAAGCGCAGATGAATTGGAAGTTCGCAATTATTGAAAATGAAAGGTTGAAGAAAGTCCTGAAAACTTTTATTCCTTCTGAAATTATAGAGGAATAGAACCAGAGCGTTCGTTTCGCTTTCCGTTGTAAATTCGTTAAAACGTAAGCCGTATGCCAATTTCTTTTAAACGATGACTTGCCGATTGATAACGATAACAACAACGGGCCAATGGGTTTGGTTATTACAAGGTAGTAACGGTCCACAAGTTTGTTGGGAGACAACTCCAACAAAGTGCGGTGGGGAACACCAACAAGGGCGGAATTTGAAGATTCTTGTCGATTTTCAAAATTTTTGAAGTTTACTTTTTAAAGATAAATAACAAATCAATTAAATAAAGGATGAATGACTAATTGAAAATCATCATGAGCTAACCCTTTGTAAATGCAATATTTATCTAGCGCTACATGACTAGAATAGTTGTCTCCATAGAGTAGATTAACATTGAATACATTTGATGTAATTCCGTTTCCTGCAATTAGTACCAAATAATTATTCTGCAAATCAATTAAGCTTTGGAATGAATTATTACTCTCTCGTCTAACTAACGAGGCCACAACATTGGCAGTCAAAGTGTTTCGCTGAAAATCAAATAACCCTCTTTCAAGTTCAATATCACTTGGATTCATAATTGACATAAGCATTTCCGCTTGTTGAACGTTGACAGCTTTTGCTCCACCAAGTATTGTGTAGTTGACTTGTCTTTGGAATAGTAACAGTCCTTTATTAACTGATGGTAAAAATTGCAAGAATGGATTTGGTTGTCCTGGAATAGAAATCGTTTCTACCCATAGAACAGTCGTATCCTGCGGTGTTACCCTTGCATAATAAAACGTTAGGGGGCCGTCTTTAAACCTTATCTCTTGCCCATTAGCAACAATACCCATGATGGAGGTTTCCTTTGGTTTCATGCGTCGCGATTCTAATGCGCCAGTTAATATTCTATGTTTTACATAACCAAGTGCATCTTCGAGACTAAATTTATTTTGATAAAGTCTTAGATTGTTAGCATGCGAAAAATCATAAGTAATAGTGTATAAAAGTCGAACATCTTTTAAAAGGTACTTATTTTTTTCTAACTCAAATAACGTCTTGTTAGCCTTGTCTAAATTTGTTTGTGTAGTTGTCAAGAGTGACGATATTTTTGCTGCTTGCTCAGTAAGTAAATTGCTGGCATCCTGTTGCTTTAATAGCACCTGCATTGTAGCATCTGTTTGAACTTTTAGTTGTTGACTTGCTTCCGTTAAATCAGCATTTATTTTTAAAGCCTTATCATAGTTTTTCTCCAATAAAAGCTTATGTTCGGCATTAATACTCGCAGCTTTTGCCTTTTGCTCATTTGACTCTTTATAAGCTTGGTATCCTGTGTAAAGACCCAGCGCTGCACCGCCAGATGTAAGTAATGCGGCCAAAATTGCCGGTATCCAAAAAGACAAATCCATTTTTCTCATCATAATATTCCTTAAATATATTATTTATATCCATAATTTATTAAAGAATTAACTTCTTCCCACCGCCGCTGCCGCAAGGTTCCAGCCTTGTGGCCCGCGTTTAGGTAAATGCCATGCTAAGTAATAAATATGCAACTTCCGGATGTTTGATTTCATCCAAGAGTTTGTATTTTTAACGGGAGCGAAAGAGTAATTCAAAAGCATAAGGTTAACAACAAATATCGTTAATCTTACTAAAGGCATGGCATGCTGACACATGAGCCAGGGCGTCCGTTTCAACCAATTTTGGCGCTTGTGCATTTGGGTGTGGCTGGCTGACTTGTAGTATGGGGAACTTTTTTATGACGATTCACCTCATAGAGCCAGAGCTTTCAGACTAAGAAAGTCACAAGTCCGCCATCGCTCAATGTCCACAACACAAGACTGCGCCAAGGAGGAGGGGTAAGCTCAGTAAATCATCAATTTCAAAAAAACAGTTCATGAATACATATGGCTATTTTCAATAATAAGTAAATGGCCGAAAGGATCTTGTTACCCGAGTCATTGTGTGGATGCTCGTCATAAACCGTTTTTTTAACTGAGAATTGTTGAATTGTTTTTTGGTATCTCCTACTTGCTTTTTCATCCTGCTATAATTTTATAATAGACAAAATTGCACGACACCAAATACAGGTAACCGGTTATAACCAGTTACAATTATTCAAATTCGGATTTATATAATGATTTAAGGGCTTTTAACTCCTCTTCCAAACGACTGAGACCTGTCTCCTTAATAAGATATGTAATACTTTCTAAAAGTTTGATCTTATTAAAATGACGTATTTTTGTTTTCTCCACGCCTATCCGATTGGCCTTGCTTACATATTTAGTATAGTTCTGAAACAATTTTTCTCCTCCCGCTGGAGCACGCGTGTCGCGTGTGGCCCGCTGATAGGTAAACGCTTTGCTAAGCAATCTTTTAAGTCCTGATGTATTAACTTCAATACGGGCTTTTTGTGGGTTGATTAATTAATAGGGATGATTAATGTTAAGGAATGATTGTAGCTTTATACAAAATACTATAACTGTGCCTGGCTTTTTTGTAAGCGACGATAATCGTGCTAAACAATCTGGACACGCGCGGCAGGCATGCGCAGGCTTCGGGAACTTTGGCATTAATGTGCTTATATCAGTAGGACCTTATTCTCTCGCCGGGCATAATGAGGGGACCGACTATTTAAATTTACAATCGCAATTACTACAAAATAATAATTATGAAAATCTCATTTACCTTTTGCATGTACCTAACAATTTCGTTTTGCTCCTGTAATGGCCAACAAATGAAACTATCTCCATCCGAATGCATACAACTAAATAACAAAGGAACCGGGTATATGATGAATTATCCTATGAATGGAAAAAACGGATTGTTAAGGGCCATTGACCTTTTTACCCAGGCAATAAATTGTGATTCTACCTATTTACTCGCTTATATAAATTTAGCAAATGCCTATGACAGGAATCATGACTATAAAAAAGAACTTACTATTTATAATAAAGCCTTGATGCTCTCCAAAAATTATCCGTCAATAATCACAACAAAAGCGGAGGTATTTGAGAAAATGGGTATGTTAGATTCTGCAAAAAAGGTATATCAATTAGCACGACAAAGTTTTACCGACAGTTTGGCAATTCACCCCAATGATGCAAATTTCATAGGAGGTTTTATCCTGGTGATGCCTTTAACAGAGGGAAAAGAATCTGCTTTGAAAGAGTTAGACAGGCGAATTACCCTAAATCCTGAACTCAAATCAAAAATGTATACAGATTATTACTTTTACCAATATTTTGACAAAAGGGCATATCTTTATCATTTAACCCAATATACGCAGTAGTGGCATTGACTCAGCTACGGCAAAGGTTTCTCAGCCCCTCCGCTGGCGCACGCGTGTCGCGTGTGCCCCGCTGATAGGTAAACGCTATGCCATGCAATCTTTTAAGCCCTGATATATTAAGTTCATCCGGGCTGTGTGTGCGTTGATAATTAATAAGGATGATTAATGTTAAGGGAATGATTGTAGCTTTATACAAAATACTATAACTATCTGTGCCTGGCTTTTTTGTAAGCGATAATAATTGTGCTAAACAATTTGGAGACACGCGGCAAGCGTGGGGCGGTTTCAGGGAGATAATGTATGATAACAAACTATGAAAATAACTTTTTTATTTCTTTTAATAATTTTGTCATTATTTTCCTGTACACAGGTATCTCATAAACAATCCAATGTGGATGAATTTTATACCGAAAAAGGAGAATGGGATTCGGCCAGATTGCCATTCATTAAACCTTATGAAGCAGTTATTGTGACTAAGGAGTCGGGATGGGGCATGAATTTGGATGGTATAGACGGAGATACAGGTTTTTTTAATATTAAGAAAGCGAATATTATAAGAAGCGTTATTATAGTATATTACACTAACTCACTTCTTCATGGAAATTATGTTAAGGAAGGTTGGTATGTCATAATCCCTGGAAAAAAAATAGAAAAAGGCTTTTCAACGCATAAGGAGTACCTGAAATATTTAGAAAGTGTTCACATAACCACGGAGCCGATCCTTCATGATATTGAGTCTATTGCTAATTACTATGAAGATCACGATACTATAGATTGGAAAAATATTCGTTGATTTCGGCTGCCAATGAATCGGTAAACGGTGTGTTTTTGCTGAGCGGGTCGAAATATGCAATTCCTCCTGCAATGACGCATTCGACATTACACATAAGAAATTACGATGATGATATTAATAAACGCCTTTTAAATGCCCAACGAGGTAAAGCGGGTACTGAGTTAGATAAAATAAAACAAGCACTTTTAAATGAGATATTTCCTAAATAAAAAATGACAATATATCGAGTTGTAGAAAGTAATAATACTCAATGGGTTATGCCAAGGGTGTCAGAAAATGATATACTAAGTATATTATCTTTTGACTGCGAAAGAAGAAATGATGAGCTAAGTAAAATCCGCTGGTATATTTTTGATCCTAAAACGAAAGCGAAGAACTTTTACTGCGGCGTCAACGGAGCGCTGGTTTTTGATCAGCAGGTTTACGATAGTGAACTTCTTACGCTTTTTGAAATGGCGGGTGAAATATTACCGTTAACCATGGAAACAGGGAACACGCTATATGCTCTAAACGTACTGGAATGCATAAATATAATTGATCATGATAAAACCATTTGGGATATTTATGATGACGGGACAAAAGGAAGAATACTCCAATATTCCTTTCATCATGGGATCTCTGAGTCATCATTATTCAAAATCCCGGAAACATCGAGAATAGATGTTTTAACATATTCCGGCGTTAAAGACAGCGGCGACGAGTTTTACAGCTTGTACAAAAAATCAGGCTTTACAGGACTGGAATTTAAAGAAATATACCCGTTACATGCTTAATGGCATTTATTAAAGTTTTTGAAAGTAATGGCAACGACGGGATGCACTTGATGGAATTCAAGATAAAACTGTGGAATTACATAAAATATTAATGATTCTTACCGACAATAAAAGAGCTTATGAGCATAAAGCAACTATACGGTTATTTTTTTTACATTCTATATAGAATGTGGCTTAAAATTGATAGGGCATTTGGTGCTGCCGGGCCATTCCCAACGAAAATGAAAGCACTGATCTGTATGTTCGGTATAGAAGTCTGGCTGGTGTTTGCAATTGCACTTTATTGTGGCTATTTTTTTAATATTCACCCGCATATTGCTCTTTTTAGTTTCGTTGGTTTAGCTCCTTTTATTGTTTTACTTGTCATGAAATGGTTTATTTTCGAAAAAGACGACCGCTGGAAGAACTACGTTAAGGAATTCGATAGTTGGCCACCAAAAAGAAACCGAGTAGGAACATTGGGAGTAGTTATGATGATATTATTTGTAATCTTTAATTTCATTTATTCTCTCTATTTAAATCCTCCCCCGGGTGGCTTAAAATGGTAACCCAGTTGCCCGTAGTCTTTCGCTGTTCAAATGTCTCTGAACGGCTATGCTTGTAGTTTGTAACTACTATGTTTTCGCTGAATAAATATGCAACACCAGGATGTTAATTTCATCCGGGTGTCTTTGTATACCCGCAGCTCGCGTAAAGGATAGAAACGGATACCGGCCCGTGAATAAGGCCTTGTGCAGTATGAGTGGATAGCCTGGCGCCGCTTCTACCGGCGGCGTACGCTATGATAGATTTGAGATGTGAGATTTGAGATTGAAGATCCCGGATACAGCCTCTTTTGTTTTACAGTTTCCTTAACGATACAAACAACTCCGCCTGTAATTTCCAGCTACCATCAATTTTACGCCACATGGCCGAGTAATTGCCGCCTTTGCTGTAGGAGTTTGTGGCTACCCAAGTGCCGGTTTCCCAGGCCATAATGCCGTTGTCGCCTACGGTAATGGTTACCGGAGTACGTACATAAGCAACGGTCTTGTTGATTTTAAATAGCTGTTTCCAGCCTGCGGCTATGCTATCCTTGCCGGTGGTGGTAATTCCCCTGCCTATGGTTTGCGTAAAATCGGGTAGCCAGTATTTGGATATACCGTCGACATCGTGTTTGGCAATAGCCGTATTAGAAGCGGCTCTTGAAGCTTTAATGATTTCTATATCTGCTTTATAATCTGTTTGTTTGAAGGCAAATAGCAACAGGAAGGATAATTTAATTAGGAGCGACATAATGGGATAAGCTAATAGATTTACTGCACAAGTTAGTTATAATCCCCGTTATAGCGCTTAATTTTTATACTTTAATGAAACTGTTGGGTTTTAGACAAACATTGGCTTTGAACGCTGGCTACGACTCACCCCGCCAGGCTACGCTGGCCGACCCTCTCTCCGGCTTCGCCGCAAAGAGGGTTGAGAAACATTGGCTTTGAACGCTGGCTACGACTCACCCCGGCTACGCTGCGCTGGCCGACCCTCTCTCCGGCTTCGCCGCAAAGAGGGTTGAGAAACATTGGCTTTGAACGCTGGCTACGACTCACCCCGGCTACGCTGCGCTGGCCGACCCTCTCTCCGGCTTCGCCGCAAAGAGGGTGAAGCTCATTTTTTATTTTTTCTCCGCCCCTCTATGCGACGCAGTCGGAGAGAGGGGCAGACGGGCGGAGCCTCGTCGGGGTGAGTCGTCGCCGCCATGCGATATACACCACTTTCCCTCCTGAACTTCGCAAAATTTGCAACTACCCATGGTAAGTTCGGTTTTCCTGTCATCCTGAGGCACGAAGGATCTATCAGCTGTGCATGACCGATAGAAAAGTTCGCCAATAGATGCTTCGTACCTCAGCATGACAGTCTTTTATTTTTGTATGTCATTTCTCCTTCAGAATTTCGCGAAATTTTACTACTCAGGATGACAGTCGTTTATTTTTGATTGTTTAGCTCAGTAATGCCGGTTTGTTCATCTATTTTTTAACCGTTTTTAAAAAAAGCCTCAAAACAAAAAAAGGCCCCAATCAGGAGCCTCTTTTATATATAAAGTATAAATTTTATACAGAAAAACTTTCGCCGCAGCCGCAGGTACGGCTGGCGTTAGGGTTATGGAAATTGAAGCCCTTACCGTTAAGGCCGTCGCTAAAATCAAGCTCGGTGCCGGCAAGGTACAGGAACGATTTCATATCCAAAGCCATACGGATTCCCTGGTCTTCAAAAAACTGGTCGCCTTTTTTTTCTTCGTTATCAAAATCCAAATTGTAAGATAAACCCGAGCAACCGCCACCCTGTACAGAAACACGCAGAAAATACGAAGCATCAAGCCCGCCATCCTGCATCAGGTGTTCTATTTTACTTTTTGCTTTATCAGTTACAGTTACCATTGTCTTAGTATCAAGTAGTAAGTATCAAGTAGTAAGATTTGATTGTCTAACAAACAAGTTACTACTTTCAGTATCATTAAATCAGTTGTCAGGTATCAAGTGGTAAGCATCAAAAACATCTTGATACTTACTACTTGATACTTACTACTAAATTAGTGGTGTACTTTTTCGCTTTCAATCGGCGCTAAGCCGTTTTTAACGCGGAAATCGTTGATTGCTGCTTTGATGGCATCCTCTGCCAGTACTGAGCAGTGAATTTTTACCGGTGGTAAAGCCAGTTCTTCAACAATATCCATGTTGTCAATTTTCATTGCATCGTCGATGCTTTTGCCTTTTAACCACTCGGTAGCTAAAGACGAAGAAGCAATTGCCGAACCGCAACCAAAGGTTTTAAATTTTGCATCGGTGATAACATTGTTATCATCCACCTCAATTTGCAGGCGCATTACGTCGCCGCATTCAGGTGCACCAACTAAGCCGGTACCTACTTTGTGGCTGCTTTTATCCAAAGTGCCCACATTGCGGGGGTTAGTGTAGTGATCGATTACTTTATCTGAATATGCCATTTTTTTAATTATTGAATTAGTGAGTTATTGAATTAGTGATTAAATTCTACTCGTATATTATTTTATCAGTTAAGGCATCTGCACATTTGAAATCTGCACATTTGCATATCTATTTAGTGTTCTGCCCACTCAATGGAGTCAAGGTCGATGCCTTCTTTAAACATTTCCCAAAGTGGTGAAAGTTCGCGCAGGTGGGTAACCGAGTTTTTGGTTACTTCAACAGCGTAATCAACTTCTTCTTCGGTAGTAAAGCGGCCTAAACCAAAACGGATTGATGAATGTGCCAGGTCGTCTGATAAGCCTAAGCTTTTCAGTACGTACGATGGCTCTAACGAAGCTGATGTACAGGCCGAGCCTGATGACACAGCTAAATCCTTCATCGCCATCATTAAGCCTTCGCCTTCCACGTATTTGAATGATATATTGGCAACATGTGGTAAGCGGTGCTCAACGTTTCCGTTTACATAGCTTTCTTCCAGTACGGTTAAAGCAGCTTCCAGTTTATCGCGTAAAGCTGATAAACGTTTAGCTTCGCTTTCCATTTCCAGGCCGCAAAGCTCACAGGCTTTACCCAGGCCAACAATGCCCGGTACGTTTAATGTACCTGAACGCATGCCGCGCTCGTGGCCGCCACCGTCCATTTGGGCTGTAACTTTAACACGTGGTCCTTTACGCCTAACGTATAATGCGCCAA
The DNA here is from genome assembly GCF_051903035.1 of Mucilaginibacter sediminis. NCBI lineage: Bacteria > Pseudomonadati > Bacteroidota > Sphingobacteriia > Sphingobacteriales > Sphingobacteriaceae > Mucilaginibacter > Mucilaginibacter sediminis. The sequence goes on along the minus strand of NZ_CP170602.1, from coordinate 1,948,203 downwards.
CACCTTTAGGACCGTATATTTTGTGAGCCGATAATGCTAAAAGGTCGATACCATCAGCATTAACATCAACAGGTATTTTACCAACTGCCTGTACAGCATCTGTCATAAACAGGGCGCCGTATTTGTGGGCAATTGCAGATATTTCTTTTATAGGCTGGATAACGCCAATCTCGTTGTTGCCATACATTACCGATACCAGGATAGTTTCGCTGGTCATGGCGGCTTCTAATACGGCAAGGTCAAGTAAACCATCTTCTTTAACCGGCAGGTAAGTAACCTTGCCACCCAATTTTTCAACGTGTTTACAAGCGTCAAGTACGGCTTTATGTTCGGTAACGGTTGTTATAATGTGGTTACCTTTGTCTTTATACATTTCAAACACACCCTTAATAGCAAGGTTATCTGATTCGGTAGCGCCCGAAGTAAAGATGATTTCTTTTTCGTTTGCGCCTATCAGTTTGGCCACTTGCTCGCGTGCATAATCAACACCTTCTTCGGCTACCCAGCCAAATGGATGGTTACGGCTGGCTGCGTTACCAAATTTTGTGGTAAAATAAGGTAACATTGCCTCTAAAACCCGTGGGTCCATCGGTGTTGTTGCGTTATTATCTAAATAAATGGGGATATTCATGTGCTATGTAATATTAACAGTACAAAGATAAGTAAGTTTTTATTTAAAATCATTCAAAATAAAGTGTAAATTATCAAAGCTGACCATTAATTTACAATATTTGGACATGAACAAAGTGGAACATATTGGCATTGCCGTAACCGATATTAGTGTAGCAGGCAACATATATGAAAAGCTTTTAAATACCCCGGTTTATAAAACCGAGACCGTAAAAAGCGAAGGAGTGCTAACCGCTTTTTTACAAACCGGGCCCAATAAGGTTGAACTGCTGCAGGCCCTGAACGACGATAGCCCCATAGCCAAATTTATAGCCAAAAAAGGGGAGGGGATACATCATATTGCATTTGAGGTGGATGATATAGTTGCCGAAATGCACCGTTTAAAAAATGAAGGATTTGTGCTGCTGAATGATGAGCCTAAGCAGGGTGCAGATAATAAATTGGTTTGTTTTGTACACCCAAAGAGTGCGAATGGGGTGTTGATTGAGCTGTGTCAGGAAATCAGTTAGCAGTTTAAAGTGGGCAGTTAGCAGTTGTTTTTCATTTGTAGATCAATAGATTGTAATGCGTTTTTTATTGCTAACTGATAACTCATCAATGTTGTTTTTTTAACCTGCAAACTGCCAACCGGGTACTGCAAACTTAATTTCAATCATTGTTTTGCTAATTCTAAAATATATATTACATTTGCGCCTCTTTTAAAGACTACAGAAGATAAGTTTATATATAATGAAAAAAGATCTGCATCCAAAAAACTATAGATTAGTTGTGTTTAAAGACATGTCGAACGAATATGCCTTTATGACTAAATCTTGCATCGATACACGTGAATCCATTAAATGGGAAGACGGTAACGAGTATCCATTGATCAAATTAGAAATTTCGCACACATCGCATCCTTTCTATACCGGTAAAATGAAACTGGTTGATACTGCTGGTCGTATCGATAAATTCCGTACACGTTACAACAAGAAATAATTGCTTGTTTAATTAAATATTTACAAGTCTCCCGACGTATCGGGGGACTTTTTTTATTTTTGCGCCATGGCTCTTATTCTTTTCGACGATAACGCACACCGAACTTTACTGCCGCTTACCTATACCCGGCCCGTTGCCGATTTGCGCATTGGTATTATGACCATTGCCGAAAAATGGGCTAAGCATTTAAATACAACTACGTCATTCCATACGCTTGATTATTTGCAGGCCAAATTCCCAGCGAAAATTGAGGCCGACAACCTGTTTATCAATGGCGCTGTTTGCCCTGATGAAGGTTTACTGGAAGCGATTGGCAATCTGCAAACAGGCGAGGCATTAAAATATAATGACCAGTTACTGGCTGTACGTTTAGACCAGGCCGGCGCAGGAGGTTTTGACGCGGAAGCATCGTTTGATAAAAATATAGCTTACACAAACCTTTTTGTATCGATAAAATATCCCGAAGATATTTTCAGGAAAAATGATATCGAACTGCGGAAAGATTATCAGCTGATTACCAAAGGCCGTACCAGCGCCGCTATAAGCGCTACCAACGTAATTATCGGAAACGACTTTTTTGCCGAAGAAGGCGCTGTTGCCGAATGCTCGACATTTAACACTACCAACGGGCCCATTTATCTGTCGGCTAATACCGAGATTTGGGAGGGTACCCACATTAGGGGCGCTTTTGCCATTTGCGAGCATTCGCAGGTTAAAATGGGTGCCAAAATTTATGGTGCCACCACAGTTGGCCCTTACTCAAGGGTTGGCGGCGAATTAAACAATGCCGTAATCTGGGGCTATTCATCTAAAGGGCACGAAGGCTATTTAGGTAACTCGGTACTTGGCGAGTGGTGCAACATCGGCGCCGACAGCAATAACTCCAACCTGAAAAATAATTACGACGAGGTAAAGCTTTGGGATTATAATACCATGCGTTTTCGTAAAACAGGCCTGCAGTTTTGCGGTTTGATTATGGGCGATCATTCTAAATGCGCCATCAATACCATGTTTAATACGGGTACTGTAGTAGGCGTTAGTGCAAACGTGTTTGGCGCTGGCTTCCCGCGTAATTTTGTGGCCGATTTTTCATGGGGAGGCGCGCAGGGCTTCGAGGTTTATTCGCTCAAGAAAATGTTTACCACCGCCCAAAAAGTATTTGACCGCCGCGACCATCGCAATTTTGACGAAGTAGAACAGGATATATTAACTAAGGTATTTGAATTAACAGAGGAATATCGGAGGTTTTAGTGGGTGGTTGATTGAGTTGGATTAAGTTGATTGGGTTGGATTAGGTTGATTAAGTTTTAATATCTTCCAACTAAACCGGCTTAATGCAATGCAGGCCAACTCAACTCAGTACAACTCAATCTACTTAATCAACATATTCTAACCAAATCAACCACAAAAACACAATCAACTTAAAATAAACACAATGAGAAAAAAAATTGTTGCCGGAAACTGGAAAATGAACCTTGACTATAACGAAGGTTTAGGCGTATTTACCGAAATTATTAACATGGTTAAAGACGAGGTTACCGGTGCCCAGGAAGCGGTTATTTGCAGCCCTTTTATTCATATCAATAGCCTGGTACAATTAGCAAAAGGTTACAATAAAGTATCTGTTGGTGCTCAAAACGCCCACCAGGCCGAAAGCGGCGCCTATACCGGCGAAATTTCTGCCCGGATGATTAAATCTATCGGCGCGGCTTACGTTATCCTGGGCCACTCAGAGCGCCGCCAGTATTTTGGCGAAACCAACGAGCTTTTGGCTAAAAAAACTGATACTGTTTTAAAGCACGATTTACGCCCTATATTCTGCATCGGCGAAACTTTGCAGGAGCGCGAAGCTAATGAGCATTTTGATGTGATCAAATCGCAATTGGTTGAAGGTGTTTTTCATTTAGATGCCGAGCAGTTTGGTAAACTTGTTTTAGCTTATGAGCCGGTTTGGGCTATAGGTACAGGCGTAACTGCGTCATCTGCGCAAGCGCAGGAAATTCATGAGTTTATCCGTAAAGAAATTGCTGCCAAATACAGCCAGGAAGTTGCCGATAGTACCACCATTTTATACGGCGGTAGCTGCAACCCTAAAAACGCTGCCGAGCTATTTGCCTGCCCCGATATTGATGGCGGCCTGATAGGTGGCGCATCTCTGAAATCTCGCGATTTTGTGGATATTATTAAAGCGTTTAATTAAGATTAGATTTGAGATGTGAGATTTGAGACGGGCTGCACTTGTCCGGCTGTTTGATCATATCTCAAACAGAAATAGCTATCGAACGTTAGATAGTGAGATTTGGGGTTAATCTCAAATCTCACATCTAATATCTCAAATCTAAAACATGAGAACTTTTCTCCCGCCACTTATAGCATTTATGGCATTTTCGGTGTTTGTAATCACAAGCGCTTACGCCAATGCTATGCAGGTAGGGGATATGGGCGAGGGTAATATACATGCATTTATGGCCTGCTTTTATTACTGCTGGCCTTTATACTTCATATGTGCCATACTTACCCAATGGATTGTTATTGTGCCGGTTTGGGAAAGCTTTGTGTTGCGGTCGGCCGTTGGGGCATTAGTCACTTTTATAATTGTGGCTGTTGTTTGTGCGCTTGCCGCCGGCGGGGTTGCCTATTTTATATGGGACGATCAATCGGGCTATGATAACCTGATTGGGCTAACAACCATCATGTTAATGATACAGCTGGCTTACTGGGCTATTAACTTTTTTATTTTGTTTTTGGTGACAGGGAAGGCTGTTAAGCTGAAGACCAAGCGCGAAGCAAAACACGAAACGGTTGCTACCGAAGAGTAGAAGCAGAGAAAAATTATGTCATTGCGAGCGCAGCGTGGCAATCGCTAACCGTGCATATTCGCCTCGCAAAGTTCGCGATTGCTTCGTGCCTCGCAATGACATGTGATGAAAATATTATCTTATGAACTACTACGAATTACTTTTTACCACCATAACTACCGAAGATTACCAGCAGGATTTGCTGATTAATGCTTTGGGCGAGATTGGTTTTGATACTTTTGAAGAACTGGAACTTGGTTTTAAAGCTTATATCCCGGTAGATGCTTTTGATGAAGCAGCGCTGATTGAGCAATTAGCACCCTATCGAGAGCTGTTTACTTTTAGTTATGAAGTAACACTTATTCCGCAACAAAACTGGAACGAGGTATGGGAAAGTAATTTTGAGCCGATTGAGATTGGCGACAAAATTTATGTAAGGGCGACCTTTCATCCAGCCAAGCCAGAGTTTCCGTACGAGATTGTTATCGATCCGAAAATGGCTTTTGGTACCGGCCACCATCAAACCACATCAATGATGCTGGCACTAATGCTGGAAAACGAATACGAAGGCAAAAATGTGCTTGATATGGGCTGCGGCACAGGCATCCTGGCTATTATGGCATCTAAATTAGGTGCCGTGCAGGTTACGGCTATTGATTATGATCCGGTTTGTTATGATAGTACTTTCGAAAACGCTGCGTTAAACCATATTGAGAATATTATCCCGCTATGCGGCTCTAAGGAGGTTATACCTAATGAACAATATGATATCATATTGGCCAACATAAACCGCAATATCCTGCTCGACCAGATGGAGCGCTACGCCGAAGTGTTAAAGCCCGACGGAGAGATCTATTTCAGTGGTTTTTACGAATCGCCCGACCTGGATATCATTACCGATGAAGCGGCCAAATACGGCCTTAAATATATCACCCACAAAAAAGACAAAGAATGGGTAGCAGCTAAGTTTGTAAAATAAGCCCTTTTAAAACGAGACTTCAAAACAAAATATAATGCTTCTCTCTCAAAATTTTCTCCTTCAGGGAAGGTTTTGAGGGGGGGCTTCTTACAACGAGCTCCGTAGCGTCACATTAAACGGTACTGCAAAATGCTCATGGCAATTGCTCAACGCAAATTCGGCGGTTTTGCTTCCCATGAGTTTAAAATCGGTTGATATGGTGGTGATGCCATCCAGGATAATCTCCTTAAGCGCCGTCTCGTTATAAGATATAACACCTACATCCTTAGCTACCTTTAAATCAGATGCGATGATTTTTTTGATCAGTTCTACCAGGTCATCTTCGGTAAGGCTGATGTATACGGTATCTTTCTGGATGGTTTCTGCTGCCAACGAATCAACCACTTCATAATCAAAAGCATATTGGCGGCAAAAGTTCAAAAAACCTTTCAGTATCTCTTTAGAATGATAGGTTTTCCCGGGAAATATTAGCTTGATATTGTGATATTTAGTTAATTTATCTATCAGCTTTTTAAGCGCTTCATATACATCCGAAGCAAAATTCTCATAAATGGCTGCGAATTTTCCGTTTACTCCTGGTACCAGGTTGTCCAATAAGATTAGTTTATCCTTTGGGATGGTGTTGATAATTTCGTGAGCTTTGGTCTCATTATCCAGAAAGTGCGGGATGATGATGTATTTGGCATAGCCGCTGTTGAAACTTTCGGCAATGATCTTTTTAAAAAAGTAAAAATCATTGTTATAAATATAAAAATCGATGGTAGCCAGTTCGCCTATGGTGGCTACAAAGGCGTCGTAAATAATTTTCTTGTGCGCGCTTAGCTTGTTAAACAGCAAAAATATTTTCAGTGGTTTCTGGAAATCTGTGTTTGATATAAAAAAACCTTTCCCAGGTACAGAGCTTACTATCCCTTTGTCTTTCAGTTCTTTATAAACTCTTTCTATCGTATTGCGCGAGGTGTCTAAAGCAAAACTTAAATCATTGATAGATGGTAGCATATCATCCTTAACGATGTCGCCACTTTCGATAGCCCTGATAATGGCGTTTGAAAGCTGCAGGTATTTCGGAGTGATGGAATACTCGTCGATAGATAATATTTTAAGATAGTTCTTCATAAACACGAATTGTAGTGCATTAAATCGAATTTCACGAATTAAGTTTGTTTAATTCAATAATTCAATAATTCAATAATTCAATAATTTCCTCTATTGCTTGTCTTTCCGCTGAAAGCTATAATACAAATACCCCAGCGCGGGTAATATAAACATACTGCCAACTAATAAACCAATCCCCAAATCATTTATGGTATTTACGGTTGCATGGTCTGTGAGCAATGACATCGAGCTGCCGCCCTTGAATATTACAAACCTTGGGAAACGGGTTGATCCTACCGATATCAGGATCATACTTACCTGGAAAGCGGCTAATAGCCTGATCCATTGCCTGTTCTTTTGTTCGGAGATAATAAACCAAAGCAGTACGAGTGATAAAGTGGCAGCTATTACGGCAACCAAACTAATAACATTGCCGAAGATCCATTTGGACAAGCCAACGTGCTCAATTTCTGAAGCTATAAAAACCAGCCCCCCGCAAATAACGGCTACCACGTTAAATATCTTTGCTTTTTTGATATAGCGTTTAATATCGTCGACATTCTCCGTTTCGCCTACAATGTAAATGGCTGCCAGGAAACCGCAAAGTGCTACGGTAAAGAGGCCTACAGCCACCGAGAACCAATTAAACCAGCTGAAAATATAGGCATGAACAAAGTCTTTGGCTGTTGGATCAATCTGGCCGGATAACGCGCTGCCGGCTATAATACCCAGGAACATTGGTGTAACAAAACTCGAGTAGATAAAAAGGTGGTTATAAAGTGTTTGCGTTCTTTCACCTTTAATAGCATCATAATTGCGGAAGGTAAAAGCAGTGCCACGCGCAATGATGCCTAATAACAAAATAAGCAGCGGGATATGCAGGTAAGTACACATCTCGCTATAGATATCGGGGAAACCTACAAATAATATTACCACCGTAATGATAAGCCACATGTGGTTGGCTTCCCAAATAGGGCCAATGGCCTGGTACATGGTTTTGCGGGTCCGGTGCCTGTTGCCGTCGGATGTAAAAAGCTCGATGATACCGGCGCCAAAATCGGCCCCGCCCAATAAGAAGTACAGGGTAATGGATGCAAATAAAAATAATATAACGATGTATAACATAGTGTCAGCAGGTTATTTGTCGTACAATTTAGGCACCATCTCAATTTGTCTTTTCAGCAGGAAAATAACAAATACGCTCAGGGTGAAGTAAATAAATGTAAACAGGTAAAATGTATACTGGATGCCCGGCATTTTGGTAACCGCCTCGCTGGTACGCATCACACCCTGGATGATCCATGGCTGGCGGCCAACTTCGGTTACTGTCCAGCCGGCCTCTAAAGCTATAAAACCCGTTGGCGTGGCAATAATAAACAGCTTTAAAAACCATGGTTTATTTAGCCATTCTTTCTTTTTCCACAAAGCGATAAAATACAGGATACCGATAAACATCATCAAAGTACCAATACCCACCATCATCTGGAAAGCATAATGCGTTATTGCAACAGGTGGCTGATCTTTAACCGGGATTTTATCCAGGCCATTGACGACCGTTTTAAAATCATCATGAACCAAAAAACTCAGCAGGCCGGGTATTTCCAGTCCGTAATTAACTTTTTTAGCAGCTGTATCCGGGATACCGCCTATAACCAGTGGCGAATACTCCTGTGTATGGAAATAAGCTTCCATAGCGGCCAGTTTAGCAGGCTGCCGTTTAGCTGCTCCTTTGGCGGATATATCGCCGCTTAAGGGCTGTAAAATGGCCGCCGCCGCACCAAATACGATGGCTATTTTAAATGATTTGGTGTGGAAAGCAACATTCTGTTTCCGGTAGATCATCAGCGCGTGGATGCCGGCTACTGCGAAACCCGTTGCCGAAAATGCCGCTATCGTCATGTGTAATGCTTCAGAAAACCAGGCTTCGTTAAACATGGCCTTCAGTGGGTCAATATTGAGATATTTGCCGTTTACATAATTAAACCCCGATGGGCTGTTCATCCAGGAGTTGGCCGCCACTACCAATATGCCCGATGCTATCCCGCTTACACCTACCACAATACCCGTAACCCAATGAAACCAGGTGTTCAATTTGTTCCACCCGTACAGGAAAAAGCCAAGGGCTATCGCTTCAATAAAAAAGGCCGTACCTTCTAAAGAAAATGGCATCCCGAATATGGGCCCGGCATGTTTCATAAAGCCCGGCCAAAGCAGCCCCAACTCAAACGACAACATGGTGCCCGATACTGCCCCGGTAGCAAAAAATATAGCAACGCCTTTACTCCAGGCAATGGTAACGTTTTTGTAAACCGGATTTTTGGTTTTTATCCATTTATAATGCGATATGGCCATAAAAACAGGCATAACCATACCGATACAGGAGTAGATGATGTGAAACCCTAAGGATAAGGCCATTTGCGACCTTGCTGCTATAAAGTCATCCATAGTTGTGATATAAATTATGGTTGAAAGTTAAAAGCTATATCGCACAAATGTAACAGAAATGTTAATTGATATTGAATATGAATTATAGGTATTTTAAAGTGGAGTATTGTATTTATGGATGAGATTTTGTAAAAAATAGTCTGTAAATTAATGACTTTCAAAATGTCGGCCAGCCTAAGTTTTGTTTGCGCAGATATTTTAAAGGGGACAGCACAGGACAGTTTTGGAAATTATTAATGATAGTTTAGATTACCCAAATCTGGCAGGCATTTAAATGGATGCTGCCAACCCTTTATAACCTATAAGCAAAAACAAAAGGATGCGCCTAAAAAAGATATTATTCACGCTGTTGTTGGCTGTTTTGTTAACGATTGTAACTTTTTTTTCATCAATAGCCCAGGTGGCGCCAATTTTGCCGCCGGCGCAGCAGCTTAACCGCAGTTTTGGTCAATATGATAAGGCAGCCTTTATGTCGCCGCCAAAAGTTTACTATCCCGAAACCTGGTTCCATTTAATAGGGGGTAATGTTTCAAAAAAAGGCATTACGGCCGATCTGGAAGCCATTGCGCGGTCGGGTATTTCGGGCATCCAGCTTTTTCACGGGCAGTTTGGCGGGCCATGGCCGGGTGTTAGTCCGCAAATTGCATGTTTGAGCCCGTTATGGGAAGATGCTATACGCCATACTGCACAGGAATGCCGCCGACTGGGTTTGCGCTTTACCATGCAAAATTGCCCAGGATGGGCAATGGCCGGCGGGCCATGGATAACACCGGCCAACGCTATGCGCCATTTGGCCTGGAGCAGAATCGATTTAGCAGGAGGGAAGGGAGTAATAAATATACACCTTGACCAACCGCAACCCAGCAGCGAGCCCTGGCGCGATTACAGGGATATCACCGTACTGGCATTTCCAACTCCGTTAGGCGATACCGGCAAGCCGCTTGTAGCCCAATCTGTTAAGGGCAGTAGCAATATTTCATGGGAGGATTGTTTCCTGAAACAGGCGAAAGAATCTGTGCGGCTTAAACCGGCAGCCACAGGCGAACCGTATTGGGCTGAAGTAACCTTTGCCGATACTGTGACCATCCGGACCATCGAATTTCCGAGCGTTAACAGCATGGGGCATGCCTGGAATTATGAGCCCGGCGTAAAAATAAAGGCGCAGGCTATCATGGCCAACGGTAAAGTAATAGATATTTTAAATACCAATATCCCCCAAGGGAACTGGCAGGATACGCAGCCGCTCTCTTTTGCCTGCACGGAAGTAAAAGGAGCTAAAACGATAAAGCTCTATATCGAAAACAAACACGATATGGCTCTTGGCGTCATCCGTTTCTTTTCGGCTGCCCGCAAAAATAGCTGGGAATCAGAGGCCGGGTGGACCTTGCGCAGCATCGACCGCAGCGGCAAAAAGTACGGGCAATCGCCTAAAAGCTATATCGATCCGGCCCAGATTCGCGATATCACCAACATGATGGATGCGCAGGGCAATTTAAAATGGGCTGCCCCGCGCGGTAAATGGACTGTTTTACGCATAGGCCACGTAAACAGCGGCAAGCAAAATGGCCCCGCCCCGGCAGAGGGTACCGGCTGGGAGAGTAATAAACTTTCAGAGGCCGGCGCCAACGCGCATTTCGCTGGCTATATTGGTAGGCTGTCCGGAGCAAATGGTATACTGGGCGATGGCCTGTTAAAAGGCATGCTGATGGACAGCTGGGAATGCGAAACCCAAACCTGGACACAAAATATGGAACAGGAGTTTAACCGTGTGGAGGCCTACCCGCTGCGCAAATGGATCCCTGCTTTGTTTGGCTATGTGCTGAAAGACCAGGAGACCACGTTTAAATTCCTGCGCGACTGGCGGTCGACCATAAACGATCTGTATACCAACAAGTTTTATGGGCGCATGGCGCAGCTGGCCAAACAAAACAACCTGTCTGTATCGTACGAAACTGCCGCCGGAGATGTTTTTCCGGCTGATATTTTAGAATATTACAAGTTTGCCGATGTCCCCATGTGCGAATTCTGGCAGCCTTTTACCAACGGCTATGTAGGCTCGTTTAATTTTAAACCTATTAAGCCTGCTGCTTCCGCTGCACATATTTATGGCAAACCCCGGTTGGGCGCCGAAGCATTTACATCTTTCGCGCTCACCTGGGACGAGCACTGGCAGGATTTAAAGGAAGTGGCCAACGTGAACATTGTAGAAGGCGTAACGCACCTGGTATACCATACCTACACGCATAATCCCAAAGCCGATTCGCTGAAGCCCGGTACCTCATTTGGGTCAGGCATAGGGACCCCGTTCCTGAGGCAGCAAACATGGTGGAACGAAATGCCACAGCTGAACGGCTATTTTGCGCGTATTAGTTATTTACAGGAGCGCGGTAGGCCGGTATCAGATGTGCTTTGGTATCTGGGTGACGAGATAGACCACAAGCCCGATCAAAACGCCCCTTTCCCCGACGGCTTTAAATACGATTATTGCAACCCCGATGTTTTGCTGAACAGGCTTTCCGTAGCAAACGGGATGGTGGTAACGCCCGAAGGGATAAGCTACAGGGTGTTATGGTTGCCATCAACCATCCATATGCTGCCGCAAACATTGGAGAAACTCGAGGCATTGATCCGCGCCGGGGCAACAATTATTGGCGATGCCCCACAATACCTCGCAACGCTTAGCGGCGGCCAAAAATCACAAATCCGTTTCAATACTGCTGTAAAAAACATTTGGGGTGATAAACAAACAAAAGGCCTGCGCAAATTGGGCAAAGGCACGCTAATATCAGGAACTTCGCTGGCCGATGCTTTACAGCAAATGCAATTAACCCCTGATGTTACCGGCGGAGACGCCATTTGGACACACCGCAAAGCAGAGGGGGCCGATTGGTATTTCATATGCGCGCCAAAAGGCAAAGCATTTAAAGGCACGCTTGATTTCCGCAATACAGGTGCTGCCGAAATGTGGGATCCCCTTAATGGCACAACCAGGGCTGTAGCAGCCGAACAAAAACAAGGCCGTACATCTGTAACTTTTGATTTACCACAGGCGGGCTCATGTTTTGTAGTTTTTAATCATAACCAGCAACAAAACGCCGCAAATAAACCCGTCCAAACAAAAGTAATTGCCACAACCAGCCTCTCGGCTCCCTGGGAGCTATCTTTCCCGGAAGGATGGGGCGCACCGCAATCAACCCGGATCAATGAATTAAAACCCTGGAAAGATCTGGATCTATCGCCCGAGGCAAAAGCGTTTTCGGGTACCGCCGTGTATACCACCACGTTTACCATTGATAAAATTGAACCCGGTGCGCATTTTTTGGTTAACCTTGGCTCGGTGAATATGATTGCCAAAGTTACGCTAAACGGGAAGTTTATCGGTACTGTATGGTGCAATCCTTACCAGCTGGATTTAACCAATGCAATTGTTGCCGGCAAAAATTCGCTTAAAGTGGAAGTAACCAGTACGTGGTTTAACCGATTGGCCTATGATGCCGGCTTACCCGAAGATAAAAGAAAAACCTGGACGATAAGCGGGCCGGAAAAAGGTTCGGCTTTGAGGGAGAGTGGGTTGATTGGGCCGGTGACGTTGGTGGTGGAGAAGGAATAATTCACAAGTTTGATCTAAGTTCAGGTGGTTCTTGATTAATTAAAAATTGGACAGATTATAGTTATCAAACCCCGACCAGTCTGGTGGCGGATTATACCAATATGCCACCGTTTCCTGTCTGACTGCACCGAGTTGCTAATTTAGCCCCCCATTTTTTTGATTCAATCATCTGAGTACTTTTGTGGTGCTATTGAGTATATTTACGAATTGCAATGCTAAGCCGACTATCAATGCCAAAAGTTATTATCATTCCATATAATCAAATTGAGAATATCTGCCAGGACGTAATGACTTTTGCTAACAAGTGTCAAAGCGATTTTACCTTTTATATTTTACCCCCAACTAATAAAGTCAAATCTATTCTAAATGGAGATACAGCAGAAGTCTTGGATGTTCTTAAATATTTGGAAAAACAAAAGCTTAATTACGGATATGAAACAGATGATTTGATTCTAACCTTTTATAACGGTGTTTTGCAAGCAAGTAGTCACGGATTATCAAACTTGTTTTGTGCTGGCTCAAGATATGATGAAGAGTACCCTTGCACAACGGTAATATCGTTAAAGTATTTAGGTTGGGAAGTTTTAGAAGAGAAGTATAATTATGAAATTCAAAAGCATTCAATTCTTCATCTGATTATTTGTGGAATTATTGGGGCCTATACTCATCTTCAAGCACATTCAGATATTGGTTGTTTGTTGGATATGAATCTAAGATTATCTTCATTTAATATGAAATTACAAAGGGGGTATTATTTGTGTTCAGCTAATGAATTTGGATGTTATGACAAAATACAGAAAGAAAGATATGGTAAAGCTATACTAAACCTTTGTCACAGATTTAAAGAGGGCAACTATCCTGCCATTATAAAAGAACTCATTTTGGGTGACAAAATTGAAGTTGGGGACATAAATAATAATTCTGGCCAAATTATTATTGGCAAAAACATTGGGATTTCCGACATGGAAAGAATACAAAAAAAGAGTAATTAAAGATACAGAATTATGTTACCCCAAAAAATACAAGTATTATTTGATCTTATAGACTATTTGGATGAGAATAAGAAAGAATATATTGAAAAATACATTCCATTGTGCGGTGAACTCGAAAATCTGAATAGGCAGAGACACGAATTAAAGCCTGACATCAATTACATTGACAAACAAAGCTACGACATCATTCAAAATCAAATAAAAGAAAAGTTTTCACCGATTCTATCAAATGTATATACACCTATTTCAGCCAAGCTAAAAGAATTAGGTATTTGGTCTGGTGATGAAACCTATGCCAGCATTTGGAATAATAATATTTCCGAAATTTCTGATTTTAAAAGGGGCTTTGCATCAGAAGATGTTTTGCAGGTGATGACCTATAAGCACAAATATCTTGCCTTTCGAGCAGAAACGAAATCGGATTTTCTTTGTCTGTCAATGGCTTTTCAAGGATTAGATGAAATTCTCAAATCTCTTTTTGATTTTTTTAAAGATACAACTGCGAATGAATTTAAAAGTTTTGAGGCGCTAAACATTAAAGTTGATAGTTTAGAGGATGCAATAAAAAGGTTCAAAGAAAATAGAGGAAAAAATGTAAAATTTTCGTTCCCGGCTCAAAATCTTTATAAAGGGCTATCTGAAACCCAACCCCCAAAACATCACACAAACATAAAAAACGAAATATTTATGGGACACAAAGTTGTAGTAGGAGATATAACTAATAACTCCGGACAAATTATTATTGGAAATGATATTAAAATTTCTGACGCTATAAACAGTAGAAAAGAGACCGCCGACAAAATAGAAGAATTAATTCAACTGATCAGGCAAGAGCCAAATATAGAGGATCAACAAAGACAAAGCCTGATTACTAATTTTGACAAAGTAAAAGAAGAAATATCAGAAGAAAAGCCCGCCAAGTCGAAGATTTTCAAGTGGCTTTCTAATACAAAAAATATACTGGAAAATCTGGTTTTAACCCATCACGTAACGGAGGCTGTACATTGGGTTTACGAGAACCTAAATTTTATTAGTCATCAGATTCGTGGCTAACAGGGACTCCAAAAGACAAAGGTTTATCTGTGAAAGCTTACTCAATTCATTGCTACCTGTAGCCTTTGGCCGGTGTTTTCACCGCACCAGCAGGGTCGTTGTACTCACAAAGCTAAATGATAACGGAATTATAACACGTAAAGTGGCGATAATAGCTTTTCGGAAAACGAAACCATCAACAAAATGGAGCGATAACACCGACCATAAGCTAACGATAGGCGGCACCTACGGAGCCTAAATATTGGTTTTCGTTTTGCTATAAACACGAGACTCCGCTGGAGTCAATAACGAGTAAAAACCATTAAGTAACTTTGCGTCTTACCGTCTTTGCGCGAAAAAAATCTCTTCCATAATTACCCTTTCCCATTCCTTGCCGTCGATCCCCTTATAATCAGCTCAGGTTTTATGCTGATGATTTTTGGTTTGGATGTGGTATCGGTATTGCCTTTTTCCTGGAAGTACAAATTGGCAACCGTATTGCCCATATAAATACTAAACTGGTCTATCGTGGTTATGGATGGGCTGGTAATTTCCGAGAAACCTTCGTTGGCGTAGCCGCAAACGCCTAACTCCGATGGTACCTTTATTTTCATCGCGTTGGCAACTTCCAAAACACCCAGGGCCGAGAAATCAGATGTGGAGGCAAATATGGCATCGGGAGGCTGGGGGAGGCTGAGCAGCTTGCGGGTACCTTCGGCACCCAGTTCCTTTGTCCAGGCGTTTTCAACTATCAGTTCGTCAATCACATCAATATTGTAGGCTTTTAAGGCCCGCAGGTAGCCGGTTTTGCGCTGTTTAAAAATGCTGAGGTTTTGAGGGCCTTCCAGCAGGGCTATGCGTTTGTAGCCGCTTTCTATCAGGTGCGATACGGCTTCGTACGATGCCTGTTCGTTATCGTTTATTACCTTCAGGGTTTCCAGTTCTTCGGCCACGCGGTCAAACTGGATAAGCTGGATGCCGTGGTCAATCACGTTTTGCAGGTGCTGGTAGTCGTTGCCATCGGCCGATACCGATATTACAATACAATCCACATCCTGGTTTATCAGGGTATTTACGCACTGTATCTCTTTGTCATGCGATTCGCCCGATTGGCAGATGATGAGATTGTAGCCTTTTTGATAGGTTGCTTCCTCGATACCCGCAATAACGTTGGCAAAAAAGTTTTGGTTAATGCGCGGCACTACAATACCAATAGTTTTGGAATGCCCCTTGCGCAGGTTTGACGCCAGGATGTTACGCTTGTAGTTAAGTTCGTCGGCTGTTTTCATGATCAGCTCCTTGGTTTTTTCGTTTACCTGGTTGCTGTTATTCAATGCGCGAGACACCGACGAAGCGGTTATGCCCAGTTTTGCGGCGATGTCATAAATGGTGGTGCGTTTTCCCTTTTTCATTATAAAGTGCAAGTTGGAAAAAATATTTTACGCAATCGATTGTAATTTTAAATATTTATTTAATTTCGTGAAGTTAAATGCCCAAAAATAAACCCGTTTTTACTATTCATGCTAAAACCCCAAAAAAATCCATGTTATTATTAGGGATTGATATAGGTACTTCTTCAGTTAAAGTTAGTGTTGTTAACGCTGATACGCAACAAATTATAACATCAGCCCAGTTTCCAGACGAGGAATCACCGATAAAAGTTGTACATCCCGGCTGGGCCGAGCAGTCGCCACTCATGTGGTGGGATCAGGCGCAACAGGCGCTGGCACGCTGCCACGCTAAAGGTGGGTACAACCCACAGGATATTGCCGCCATAGGCATAGCTTACCAGATGCACGGCTTAGTTTTGGTTGATAAAGACCAGAATGTTTTACGCGATAGCATCATTTGGTGCGACAGCCGCGCCGTTGAAATTGGCGATAAAGCCTTTGCCGCCATAGGTGAAGAAAAATGCTTATCGCACCTGTTAAACTCGCCGGGCAACTTTACCGCGTCCAAACTGGCCTGGGTAAAAGCGAACGAGCCGGAGATTTACGCTAAAATAGACAAGATCATGCTGCCCGGCGATTACATTGCCATGAAGCTAACCGGCGAGATCACTACCTCGGTATCGGCATTATCAGAAGGGGTGTTCTTCGATTTTAAAACCAACGGCATCTCTAAAGAAGTTATCAATTACTTTGGTTTTGATGAAAGCCTGTTCCCGGTTATCAACCCGGTTTTTTCATCTCACGGCGCGTTAAAAAGCGATGTAGCCGAAAAACTTGGCCTTAAAGCCGGCATCCCGGTAACCTATAAATCAGGCGATCAGCCAAATAACGCCTTATCATTAAATGTATTAAACCCGGGCGAGGTAGCTGCAACGGCAGGCACATCCGGCGTAATATACGGTGTAAGCGATCAACTGGCTTATGACCAGCAATCGCGCATCAACACCTTTGCCCACGTAAACTATTCCGAAGAGGAAAAACGTTTAGGCGTATTGCTTTGCATTAACGGAACGGGCAGCTTATACCGCTGGGCCAAATACAATTTTGGCGCAGGCTTAGGTTACAATCAACTTAACCAGGAAGCGAAAAAAGCACCTTTAGGCAGCGATGGCCTGCGTGTACTGCCATTTGGCAACGGCGCCGAGCGTATGCTGAACAATAAACAGGTAGGCGCCCATTTTCAAAATATCGACCTTAACCTGCATACCCAGGCGCATATTTTCCGCGCGGTACAGGAGGGCATTGCCTGCGCGTTCCGCTATGGTTTTGATATCATGCGCAGCAACGGCATGAACCCAACCGTTATCCGCGCCGGCAAAAGCAACCTGTTTTTAAGCGAGCTATTTACCGAAACCTTTGTAAATGCCACCGGCGTGCCCGTTGAACTATACAACAACGACGGCAGCGTAGGCGCGGCATTAGGCGCCGGGATAGGTGCAGGCATCTTCAAATCGCCGTCAGAAGCATTCAGCAATACCAAAGCCATCCAATTAATAGAGCCGGATATTTCCGTTGATTTTGAACCTATTTATAATGAATGGAATACGTTACTTAACAAGCAGTTGAGTTAATTCAAAATTCAAAAGTCAAAATTCAAAAATGGAGCAGCTGCAAAAAATCACTAATTCACTAACTCGCTAATTCACTAACTAATAAAATCACTAATTCACTAACTCAATAATTCACTAATTAAACAATATGAAAATCATCACAGGCGAAAAGGAATTTTTCAAAGGAATAGGGCAGATAGCTTACGAAGGGCAGGAATCAGATAACCCGCTGGCGTTTCGCTGGTACGATGCCAACAGAGTAGTGGCCGGCAAAACCATGGCCGAGCATTTGCGTTTTGCCTGCGCTTACTGGCATTCATTTAATGGTAACGGCGCCGATCCGTTTGGCGGACCAACCCACATTTTTGCATGGGATGAGAAAACCGACGCTGTAGAACGCGCTAAAGACAAAATGGACGCAGCGTTTGAGTTTATCACCAAAATGAATATCCCTTACTACTGTTTTCATGATGTAGACGTGGTAGATTATACCAACGATGTAAACGAAAACGACCGCCGCATCCAGGCTTTGGTTGAATATGCCAAACAAAAACAAGCCGAAAGCGGTGTTAAATTGCTTTGGGGAACATCAAACCTGTTTAGCCACCGCAGGTATATGAACGGTGCTGCAACTAATCCCGATTTTCATGTATTAGCCCACGCTGGCGCACAGGTTAAGGCTGCAATTGACGCTACCATCGCTTTAGGCGGCGAAAACTATGTTTTCTGGGGTGGTCGTGAAGGTTACATGAGCCTGCTGAATACCGATATGAAACGCGAGCAGGAGCATTTTGCTAAATTTTTACATACCGCTAAAGATTACGCACGCAAACAAGGCTTTAAAGGAAACTTCTTTATCGAACCAAAACCTTGCGAGCCTACCAAACACCAGTATGATTATGATGCGGCTACTGTTTTAGGGTTTTTGCAGAAATATGATTTGCTGAATGACTTTAAACTGAACCTGGAAGTTAACCACGCTACGTTGGCCGGCCATACTTTCCAGCACGAGTTGCAGGTAGCTGCCGATTCGGGTTTATTAGGGTCGATAGATGCCAACCGTGGCGATACCCAAAACGGATGGGATACCGACCAGTTCCCGAACGATATCAACGAAATTACCGAATCGATGATGATTATCCTGGAAGCAGGTGGTTTACAAGGCGGCGGTATTAATTTTGATGCCAAAATTCGCCGTAACTCAACAGATCAGGCCGACTTATTCTACGCTCATATTGGTGGTATGGATATCTTCGCCCGCGCCCTGGTTATAGCCGATAATATTTTGCAGAAATCGGAGTATAAAAAGATCCGTTCCGACAGATATGCCTCATTTGATGCAGGTTCGGGAAAAGATTTTGAGGATGGTAAGTTATCGTTAGAAGATTTGCGTAACTATGCAATAACCAATGGCGAGCCAAAAACATTAAGTGGCCGACAAGAATATTTAGAAAATTTGATAAATCGCTATATATAGCTTATAATTGTCAATCTAACATTATTAAAACCAACTTAACCAAACAATGAACCTGAAAACCCTCTCGTACGGCGATTATGTCGTGTTTTTTATTTACTTCGTTATAGTATCCAGCTATGGCTATTGGGTATACAAGCGTAAGCATAATGCCGACGCGACCTCGAAAGACTATTTTTTGGCCGAAGGATCGCTTACCTGGTGGGCAATCGGGGCATCATTAATCGCCTCCAATATATCTGCCGAGCAGTTTATCGGCACCAGCGGATCGGCGTTCAAGATGGGTTTAGCGATATCAACTTACGAGTGGATGGCGGCAATTACGCTGATTATTGTGGCTGTATTTTTTATACCGGTATATCTTAAAAACAAGATATTCACCATGCCGCAATTTTTGCACCAGCGCTATAATAGTACGGTTGCTATGATAATGGCTATATTTTGGTTGTTGCTATACATTGTAGTTAACTTAATGTCTATCCTTTACCTGGGTGCGTTGGCTATCAGTGGTATATCTGGCCTCAACATCTGGTTATGTATTATATTACTGGCAGTTTTCTCGGCATTTATTACTCTTGGGGGCATGAAGGTTATCGGTTACACTGATGTTATTCAGGTTGCTGTGCTTATTTTAGGCGGATTGATGGCTTCTTACCTGGCGCTAACTTTATTGAGTGAGAAGGAGGGCACTACAGGTTTATTAAATGGATTTAAAATATTACATTCAGAAGCTTCAGACCACTTCCACATGATCTTCAAGAAGGATAATCCTAACTACATGGATTTGCCTGGTTTATCAGTTTTAATAGGCGGTATGTGGATTACCAATCTTAATTATTGGGGCTGTAACCAATATATTACACAAAGGGCTTTGGGGGCAAACCTTAAAACCGCCCGTGGTGGTATTCTTTTCGCGGCTTTCCTTAAACTATTAATGCCTGTTATTGTGGTATTACCGGGTATTGCAGCTTATTTATTGTACCAAAAAGGCATGTTCCACCAGGAAATGATGAGCTCAACAGGTGTAACTGATCCTAATAAAGCTTATCCATCTTTATTGAACTTATTGCCAACCGGCTTAAAAGGACTATCGTTTGCGGCACTAACGGCGGCAATTGTAGCTTCTTTAGCAGGTAAAGCCAATAGTATAGCCACTATATTTACATTAGATATCTATAAAAAAGCTATCAATCCCGGCGCAACTGATAAAAAATTGGTAAATCTTGGTAAAATATCTGTTCTCGTTGCTTTGGCATTAGGCGTTATTTTATCGTTTTTTATCGGCAACGCCTTGATGGGCGAAGGTAAACAAGGGTTCCAGTATATCCAGGAATATACAGGGTTTGTATCTCCGGGTATATTTGCCATGTTCATTCTTGGTTTTTTCTGGAAAAAAGCTACATCAAACGCGGCCTTGTTTGCTACAATTGGTGGTTTCATTATGTCGTGTGTATTTAAAGTTTTACCACGCTTTGCCGATCTTAGCTTCCTGTCGCCATACGGTTTCTCCAAACTGGCTTTACAGGATGATAAAGTAACCAAACTGTACGAAATACCTTTCCTTGACCGTATGGGCTTTGTATTTGTTATTTGTATTATAGGTATGTACATCATATCAAAAATTGAAACTGCTAAAGGTGTTGTTACCAATGGCCTTGAAATTGACGCATCGATGTTTAAAACTTCGAAAGGCTTTTTGGCCGGTGCGGTAATTATTACAGGTATCGTGGTTGCACTTTACTCTGTTTTCTGGTAGCAGACAATTTTGTTGAAATACTTAAAGAGCGGCGGGTTTTACCTGTCGCTCTTTTTTTTACCCACAGCCTCACAGCCGGATTAATTCAATGAATTTAACACCACGCATCGCCTGGATTAAAAATATTAACCGATGGTAGTGTACCACCCTGTGCCAGGGTGTACCACCCCGTGTCAGGGTGTTTCACCCCGTGCCAGGGTGTTTCACCCCGTGCCAGGGTGTTTCATCCTGTTTCACTTATTCCGGTACACACAGTTTGTATTTATTCTATGCAGTTTACAACGCCTCTTCCATGCCCATTTCTACTTACCGCAGGTAAAGGCATTTATTCTACTTTTTTTGATCGAGATTCACCCTTTTGCAGTTTTCTTAAAACTTGTATACACACAGTAGCCTTTGGAGAGGGCAGGGCGAGGCTTCTCCGCAATCGTTATCGTAGATTGTTGCAAATATCGTTTCCATCCTAAACTAATGATGTGTAATTTGCCCGTTCAAACTACAATACCATTAACCTATAGTGAATAATTTAGAAGAAACATTCCGGTGGTTTGGCCCTGCCGATCCGGTTACACTAACAGCAATTTCGCAATCCGGGGCTACCGGGGTTGTTACAGCACTTTACCACATCCCAGTTGGCGAGGTTTGGAGTTTGGATGAAATCATCCAGCGTAAAAATATAATTGAGGCAGCCGGTTTACGGTGGTCGGTTGTAGAGAGCGTGAATATTCACGAAAGCATAAAAACCGCCGGTGCCGATAGGGATACTTATATCCAAAACTATGTGGCTACGCTTCAAAACCTGGCGCAGGCAGGCATCAACATTGTATGTTACAACTTTATGCCCGTGCTGGATTGGACACGTACCGACCTGGATTACCTGCTGGCCAACAAGGCAACTGCCTTAAGATACGATGCTAAAGCTTTAGCCGCATTTGATTTGTATATCCTGGAGCGCCTGGGCGCCCGCGATGATTACAGCGCCGCCCAACAGCAGGTTGCCAAACAATACCTTGACAATATTACCGCCGATGAACGTACGCAGCTGATCAATAACCTAATGGCAGGTTTACCCGGCACCAATAAAACATTAACTATTCCCGAATTTAAGGAGCACTTAAAGCGCTACGCGGATATTGATGCCGCTGGTTTAAAGGAAAACCTTGCCTATTTTTTACGTGGAATTATCCCGGCGGCCGAAAAAGCAGGGGTTAAAATGTGCATCCACCCGGACGATCCTCCATTCCCGATATTGGGTTTACCAAGGGTGGTATCTACCGAGCAGGATTTGGCCGACCTGGTGAACTATTACCCTTCGCCAAGTAACGGCATCACTTTTTGTACTGGGTCATTAGGGGCAAGGGCTGATAATGATTTACCGGGAATTGTAGAACGATTAGGCGAACACATTCACTTCCTGCACCTGCGCAATGTGCAGCGGGAAGCTGATGGCAGCTTTTACGAGGCCGAGCATTTGGGTGGTAGTACCGATATGTACGCCGTAATGAAGAATATTGTATTGGAGCAGCAAAAACGTGTAGCCGATGGCCGCGATGATATTGCCATACCCATGCGCCCGGATCATGGACATAAACTGTTGGACGATTTTAACCACAAAACTTATCATGGCTACTCGGCCATAGGCAGGCTGAAAGGGCTTGCCGAGTTACGGGGGCTTGAAATGGGCGTTAAGCGCTCTTTATTGGATAAAGCATAACCTACTATTGATGAAAAACTTTTTAGATAAAGACTTTTTATTAACTACCGAAACCGCGCGGCGCCTGTACCATGAATATGCCGCGGATTTGCCTATTATTGATTACCACAGCCATTTGCCGCCCGACCAGATTGCCGGCGATATTAACTTTGAAAACATAACCCAGGTATGGCTCAATGGCGACCATTATAAATGGCGCGCCATGCGTGCCAACGGCGTTGATGAAGATTACATTACCGGGAAGAAAACCGACCTGGAAAAATTTGAACAATGGGCGGCCACCGTACCCTATACACTGCGCAACCCGCTTTACCATTGGACACACCTCGAACTGCAGCGGTATTTTGATATTCACGACCTGTTATCGCCGGTTACGGCCAGGCAGATTTATGAGGAGAGTAGCAAAAAACTGCAATCTCCGGAGTATAGCATCCGCAATATCATCAAAAGCAAAAATGTTGAAGTAATTTGTACTACCGACGACCCGCTTGACGACCTGGCTTATCATCAAAAAATAAAAGCCGATGGCTACGAAGTACAGGTGTTGCCAACCTTCCGCCCTGATAAGGCGATGAATGCCGATGATTTGGTAGGATTAAACCTGTACATTGATAAACTGCAGTTGATTGCAGGCACCGCTATCAATACTATTGATGCCTATTTATTGGCTTTAAAAGGCCGCCACGATTATTTTGCAGCAAACGGAGGCCGGTTATCTGACCATGGTTTAGAGCAGGTATATGCCGAAGATTATACCGATGCCGAAATAGCGGATATATTTATCAAGATCAGGAGCAACCAGTCCCTTGATGCAACCGAAGCTTTGCAATTTAAATCGGCCATGCTGCATAATTTTGCTTTGTGGAACCACGAAAAAGGCTGGGTAATGCAATTGCACCTGGGTGCCTTACGCAATAACAACGCCCGCGGATTAAGCGAGCTTGGGCCGGATACAGGTTGGGATTCGATAGGTGATTTTTCGCAGGGCAGGGCTTTGTCTAAATTCCTGAACCGGTTGGATACCACCAATCAGCTTAGCAAAACCATTCTGTATAACTTAAACCCGGCCGATAACGAATTGATGGCATCCATGACCGGTAATTTTAACGATGGCTCGGTAGCCGGTAAAATCCAGTTTGGATCGGCCTGGTGGTTTTTGGATCAAAAGGACGGAATGACCAAACAGATGAATGCGCTATCCAACATAGGGTTGCTCAGCAGGCTGGTAGGGATGCTTACCGATTCGCGCAGCTTCTTATCTTTCCCAAGGCACGAGTATTTCCGCAGGCTGGTTTGCAACCTGTTTGGCGATGATATCGAAAACGGCGAGTTGCCAAACGATATAGAGTGGACGGGCAAGATAGTGCAGGACATTTGTTATTACAACGCGAAGAATTACTTTAATTTCGATCAGAGCAAATGAATGCACCATTTGAAATAACTGGATCAAAAGGCCGCATCCTTTCATTTGGAGAGCTGCTTTTGCGGATTTGCCCCGATGCCGGCGGCCAGTGGCTTAACGATAACCAACTGCCATTTTTTATAGGCGGTGCCGAACTGAACGTTGCCGGCGCACTGGCGCTTTGGCAATTGCCATCGGCATATTTTACGGCTCTGCCGGACAATGCGCTGTCTGCCCAGATAATTGATCATCTGGAGGCAAAAAAAATTGATACTTCTCCGGTATTTAAGCAGGGCGATAGGATAGGGTTGTATTATTTAACCCAGGGTAAGGACGTTAAAAACAATGCCCTTATTTATGACCGTGCCGGCTCGGCATTTGCCATGTTAAAACCCGGTCAGGTTAACTGGGACAAAGTTTTGGATGGTGTAAGCTGGTTCCATTTCAGCGCTATATGCCCGGCCATAAGCCAGGATGTGGCCGATGTTTGCCTGGAGGTGCTGGAAGCTGCTTCGGCAAAAGGGATCACCATTTCTGTTGATTTAAATTACCGTTCAAGATTGTGGAAATATGGCAAGCAGCCTATAGATGTAATGCCACAACTTGTAAAATATGCCGATTTGGTAATGGGTAATGTTTGGGCGGCCGAATTGATGCTCGGCATCCCGGTAGCGCCGGATATTCATGAATCGGGACAAAAAAGCATTTACCTTAAAGAGGCGCTTAAAACGTCAGAAACCATCATGGCCCAATACCCCAAATGCAAGGCTGTAGCCAATACTTTCAGATTTGACGCCGGCGAGGGTATTAACTACTATACCGCTTTATACACCGGCGATAAACTATACAACTCCAACCAATATGAAACCGATAAAGTGGTTGACAAAGTTGGCAGCGGCGATTGCTTTATGGCCGGGCTTATTTATGGTTTTTACAATAACCTTGGGCCGCAGCAAACATTACAGTTTGCAACTGCCGCAGCATACACCAAACTGTTTATTGAGGGCGATGCCACCAATAAAACAGTTGAAGAAATTACTAATGTCGCGTTAGCCGCGAACTGACTGATAATCTTGAGTCGAAAGTCTTAAGCCTTAAGTCGAAAGTGACAAAATTACACTTTGGACTAAAGACTTTGGACTTAGAACTCAAGACTCAAAACTTAAGACTTAACAAAACGATGAGCAAAAAAGAGATAGTACTGGATGCGATATTAACACAGGGCACCTTGCCGCTGTTTTTTTATCCCGATGCCGAGGTTAGCCTTGAAATTACCCGCACTTTGTACAAAGCAGGGGTGAGGGTATTTGAATATACCAATCGCGGAGCCGCCGCGCTGGCCAATTTTAAAGTGTTAAAACAGGCTCAACAGGCCGAAATGCCCGATTTGCACCTGGGCATAGGCACCATTAAAAGTCTTGATGAGGCGACAGCTTTTATTGATGCCGGGGCAGATTTTATCGTATCGCCAATTGTGAACCCCGAAGTGGGTGAATTTACCGCGGAACAGGAGTTGCTATGGATTCCGGGGTGTATGACGCCTACCGAAATTTATACAGCGCAGCAGCACGGCGCGGCGTTAATAAAAATTTTCCCGGCCAATATTTTGGGGCCGGAGTTTGTATCATCAATCCGCGATTTGTTTGCCGGTCAGTTGTTTATACCAACGGGTGGCGTCGATTTAAATATCAACAGCATTAGCGGCTGGTTTAGGGCCGGCGTTTGCGCGGTGGGTATGGGCAGCAAACTAATCAGCAAAAATGTATTGGAAAACAAACTGTACGACCAATTATACAGTGATACTGTAACACTGCTTGACATGGTAAAAGCTGCCCGGTAACTTTTGATCTGAGCGCAAATTTCCCCTTGTTTGCGCCTATAAACCAATAAAATATAAACCAATTATATAATGAAAGAAGCCAAAGTTGGAAATTATAGATGGGTGATATGTTCGCTTGTTTTTTTTGCAACAACCATTAATTACCTTGACAGGGCTGTAATCAGCCTGTTAAAGTCGCCGCTAACAGATGAATTCAAATGGAACGATGGGGATTACGCCAATATTGAAATTGCATTTAAAATAGCATACTCCTTAGGTTTATTGGCTGCCGGCAGTATTATCGACAAAGTAGGCACTAAGCTGGGCTATTTTTTGTCGACTTTTTTTTGGAGCGTAGCCGCAGTGTGCCACGCTTTTGTTGCCAGTACATTTGGTTTTGGAGTTGTTCGTTCGGCATTAGGTATTAGCGAGGCCGGTAACTTCCCAGCTGCTATCAAAACTGTAGCCGAGTGGTTCCCTAAAAAAGAAAGGGCTTTTGCAACGGGCATCTTCAATTCCGGATCAAACATCGGGGCCATTGTTGCTCCCTTAACAGTACCCTATATCGCCGTTGTTTGGGGCTGGCGCTGGGCATTTGTTATTACCGGTTCAATTGGTTTTATCTGGCTGGTACTCTGGTTCTTTTTTTATCAAACTCCTGCTAAACATAAATTTGTAACACAAGCAGAACTTGATTATATCAACAGCGACCAGGAAACTGCAACGCCCGATGAAAAACTAATTGAGGGCGAAAAAATATCATGGGGTAAACTGCTCACTTTTAAACAAACCTGGGCATTTGTTATCGGTAAGTTTTTAACTGATCCTATCTGGTGGTTTTACCTGTTTTGGTTGCCCGATTTTTTACAAAGCCAATATGGTTTAAAGGGTACCGATGTAGCATTCCCCGTGGCGGCTGTTTATACCATGTCGACAGTTGGAAGTATTTTTGGCGGCTGGTTGCCAATGAGATTGATCAGGAATAACTGGGCCGTTTTTAAGGCCCGGAAAACATCCATGTTTATTTACGCGTTGTTTGTGATACCTATTGTTTTTGCACAGGTTTTGGGCGGCATCAACATGTGGCTTGCAGTATTGGTTATTGGTATCGCCGCATCGGCACACCAGGCCTGGAGCGCCAATATATTTACAACAGTGTCGGATATGTTCCCTAAAAAATCTATAGGATCAGTTACTGGTATAGGGGGGATGTTTGGGTCGATAGGTGGTGTGTTTTTGTCAATGGCGGTACAAAAAAATCTGTTTGTGCACTACAGGGCTATTCATAAAATAGAAATTGCCTATTACATCATGTTTTTTGTTTGCGGCAGCGCCTACATACTGGCATGGTTAATTATGCATGCGCTTGTTCCTAAAATGAAGCCTATT
The DNA here is from genome assembly GCF_051903035.1 of Mucilaginibacter sediminis. Taxonomy (NCBI): domain Bacteria; kingdom Pseudomonadati; phylum Bacteroidota; class Sphingobacteriia; order Sphingobacteriales; family Sphingobacteriaceae; genus Mucilaginibacter; species Mucilaginibacter sediminis. The sequence goes on along the minus strand of NZ_CP170602.1, from coordinate 1,921,089 downwards.
AAGCTTTAGTATCATGCAACAAAGCACCGGCGCTTATTGCCGGTGCTCTGTTGTTATTGTTTGTGTATTTGCAATTCAACTCACCTGGGCTGCAAGTTCGTCAATCCAACTTGACAGGTATGGCTCGGTGCCGGTTAACCTGATCCATTCGCCATCGGCTTCCTGCGCTATTACCAGGTGCAGTGTGCCATCAACCGACTTAAATTCATATGCTTTTGTAAAATTGCCGTAAGCAATGGGTTCTAACATGCCATCAATGGTACTGTCGGTGCCGGTTAATTTGGCTTCAATTTGCTGTTCCATAATTTATAATTTTAATACTAACACGCGTTATTGCTTTGTGTTTGCAGTAAATGGGTTAGTATCAGGGTAAATCTTCAATCCCAAAAAACATTATCTTTAACACGTGAAAAACTTACAGCCCGACCCCAAAGTATTGATTGATATTGTACAAACACCAATGCCTTATGGTAAATACAAAGGCACAATAATTGCCGATATACCAATCAGTTACCTGGAGTGGATGAGCGGTAAAGGTTTTACAAAAGATAAGCTTGGGATGATGTTATCTACCGTTTTTGAGATCAAGACCAATGGTTTAGGCGAGATTTTGTTTATGGTGCGCAAGTCACTGAATAAAGGCCAGGGCATTAGCCCGAAATTGAAGTAGTGTTAAGTTAATAGTACTAAGTCTTAAGTCAAAAGTAAAATTATTCTTTTTTGACTTAAAACTTAAGACTTTCGACTAAAGACTATGCGTCATTACACTATTAACATAACGGTAGCTTAAAGTGACCAATTGATGACCATCCGCTTGTAAGGTATCCTGCGTATATCCGACTAACAGTAAAAACATAAATAATTATGAAAAAGTTGATGTTATATATTGCCGGCCTATTTTTATTTGTAGGCTGTGCAAACGGACAACCTAACCAGGATGCGATGGCCCCGTTGCCAAAACCCAAAACAGGCGAAGCCCTGGCTACCTTTGGCGGCGGATGTTTCTGGAGTATGAGCGAGGCCATGTCTGAGCTTAAAGGAGTAAACAAGGTTATTTCGGGATATGCCGGTGGAAATACCAAAAATCCGACCTATGAAGATGTTAGCACCCGCACCACTAACCATGCCGAAACAGTGCAGATTTATTATGATCCCAAGGTGATTAGCTACGCTACAATTGCCGAAGCTTTCTTTTTTGCCCACGACCCAACTACGTTAAACCGCCAGGGGCCTGATGAAGGTACAGATTACCGCTCGATAGCTTTTTACCGTACGCCCGAAGAGAAAAATATCCTGCTGGGTACAATCAAAAAAGTAAATGAATCAAAGCATTATAGTAACCCGGTAGTTACCCAGGTTGTGCCGTTTACCGTATTTTACGCCGCCGAAAATTATCACCAGGGCTATTACAAAACTCATTTAAGCCAACCCTATATTGCCTCGGTATCAACACCCAAAGTGCTGAAATTCAGGAAAGCCATGGCTGCAGAGTTGAAGCCGGAGTTTGCGAAGTAAGAAGCCCAAACCCCTCTAAAGCTCCCCTGAAGGGGAGACTTGAAAAATTGAATTCTAAGAGGCTGTCTACAAAAATGCGTCATTGAGTATCCATCAGGTAAAACCTGAAAAAAATCGTTATGACGTGCAACGGATATAGTTAAACAAATGTTGTAAACTACCGTCATTGCGAGGCACGAAGCAATCCCGAACTATGTGGGACTTACCATGTAGGGGATTGCTTCGTACCTCGCAATGACGGATTTTTTACGTGCCATTCCCATTTTTTCAGAGGGGCCGGCTTACAATTTATTAAACCATCCCTTTTTCCAGAATATGTATATCTGCACAATGGCTATCAAAAACATAAAAACTATGGCATAAACATATCCGTGCCGCCAGTAAAGTTCGGGCATATTATCGGGGATGATGTGGCCTTTATCGTCCTGACGGGAAAAGTTCATACCGTAAATACCCGCTATAAAAGTTAAGGGAATAAATATTGCCGAAATAATGGTCAGCACCTTCATAATCTCGTTCATGCGGTTGCTTACCATAGATAGGTAAAGGTCGATGATGCTGGAGGTTACCTCTTTGTAGTTTTCAATCAAATCCATCGCCTGGATGCAATGGTCATAGGCATCGCGCAAAAATAGCTTAACTTCGGGTGTTATCAATGGACTGTCGGAGCGGATCATGTCGTTTATCTTATCCCGCTCGGGCCAACTTGCCCGGCGGATGATGATAAGCGTCCGCTTAATTTGCTGCGAATTGAACATGATGCTTTTATCAGCATCGGTGTAAACCTTATCTTCAATGGCATCCAGTTTGTCGCCTATCTGCGCAAGCAAAATAAAATACGTGTCGATAATAGTATCTGTAAGGGCGTAACACATGTATCCGGGCCCTGCCGTGCGGATGGCACCTTTACCTGCCTTTAACCGTGCTTTAACGGCCTCGAAGCACTCCACATAGTCTTCCTCAAAACTGATGATCAGGTTATCTTTTATAATGGCCGAAAACTGGTGGTTAATCAGTTCATCTTCTTTATTAAAATGCACAATCCGGCTGGTGCTAAAAGCATAATTTTCATACTCATCAAATTTGGGGCGTTGATGAACATTGGCAATATCCTCTAAAACCAAAGGATTTATCTTCAGGTGTTCGCCAATCTGTTCAATCAGCCGGGCATCGCCAAGTCCATTGATTTTTATCCAATGGGTATGGTTATCGCATTTTTTTAACTGCGCTAATATCACCTTAATGTCTTTGCCTTCGGATGTTATCAGCTCATCCTTATTATAGCTAAACATGGCTATATGCGGCTTAAGAGCGCCCTCAGGCACACGAATCATCCCGGGGCTGTCGCCAACATTTCCTGCATTGCGGCGGGCGTTATACTTAACCCTTTTTATCAGATTATTCATCTACAAATAATTTATGGCCTGCGGGCCCTGGTTAAACAGTAAATCGACAATGCTCAAATTTTGCAGGAAGCCTTGTCGGTCTTCAAAAACCTGAAAATACGGTTTTTGTTGTAACTCTGTTTCTTTTTTTGGGTGGATGGATGTACGAAAGTCGGGAACCGAAGGATACTCTGGATGATATTCGGATGTATACTGCAGCTCAGTTTTTATTTTGAGAAATTTGAGCAGCATTTGTAAAAGCTCCTGGTTGTAATCAAATAAATAAGTTATCTGTTTTTGCTTGTCGTAAAAACGGGCAAAGTCTTCTTCGTAATATTCAAAATAAGCCGACCGGCGGTAACACGCGCCAAGGCTTTGCCAGTGCAGGCGCTGCCAGTCAAAATCGTAGCTTATTTTAACATCTTTAACTTTGGTATGTGTTTTTGAACCTTTTACCACCGGTACCACCAATGTAAGGATACCCTCGGGCGAATAGATATTTGCCCGGTTACGGTAAGTTTGTTTGGGGAAATGTTCTTCTCTTTCTATCAGTATATCAGGCTTGTACGTGTTTAATTGTACAAAGTATTCAACCGGTGGAAGATAAAACATAGGTAATACAGCACCTTTTTCAATCATATATTTTATGTTTGTGGTCAAAATTGGTTAAAATAATGGTAAAAAAGGGGCTTATAAGGTTAGGGATTTTATTTTTATACCTCACCTCGCTATTGCCCTTTTGGTTTTTATACCTTATATCTGATGTTTTGTTCGTTATTATTTACCACATTGTTCATTACCGAAGGGCAGTAGTACAGCAAAACCTGGCCAACGCCTTCCCCGAAAAAACTGAAAAGGAACGCCAGGATATCGAACGAAAATACTATCATTACCTGGCCGATTTGATTGTAGAAACGGTAAAAATGATTACCGTATCTGAAAAACAAATTCAAAAAAGGGTAGTGGCTACCAATGCCCAATTAGTTCACGAATACTTTGCCAAAGGTAAAAGCATCATAGCTGTAGCAGGCCATTATTGCAACTGGGAAATGGCCGCGCTGAATTTTAATTTTGTGACCGATAACAGATTCATGATTGTTTACAAGCCCCTGAATAACGAAATTTTTAACGATTTTTTTATCCAGATCCGGTCGCGGTTTGGGGGGCAGCCCATTGCCATGAAACAAACTATGCGTAAAATGGTAGAGTACCGTAAAGAATTAACGGTAAGCGTATTGGTGGGCGATCAAACCCCCGGTGTGAACGAGGTAAACTATTTTACCACCTTTTTAAACCAGCCTACAGCGGTTTTCCTGGGCATCGAAAAGATTTCGAAAACAATTGATGCCGCTGTTGTTTTTTACGATATGAAACGCGTTAAACGCGGTTATTACACTTATACATTGGTTCCGCTGACAGAAAATCCGAAACAGACCGCAGAGCATGAGTTAACCGAAATGCATGTGCAATACCTGGAAGGGGTGATCAGGAAGGAGCCTCAATATTGGCTATGGAGTCACCGGAGGTGGAAGTTTAAGCCGGAGGACAAACATAAATGATCAGTGCACCAAAAGTTGCCGTAGTTATTTTAAACTGGAACGGTATTAAATATCTTAAACAATTTCTTCCTTCGGTGATGGCTTCAACCTGGCCCGGGCTTGACGTTGTTTTGGGAGATAACGCCTCCACAGACGATTCGGTGGCGTTTGTGAAAGAAAACTATCCTACGATAAAGATCATTCAAAATAATGAAAATTATGGCTTTACCGGCGGCTATAACCGTGTGCTGGCACAGGTAGATGCTGATTATTATATCCTGCTAAACTCCGATGTTGAGGTGGTACCCGGTTGGATTGAACCGGTAATAAGCCTGATGGAAAGCGACGAAAAGATAGCCGCGGCAGCGCCCAAGCTATTAGCTTTTGCCAATAAAGATACATTTGAACACGCAGGTGCCGCCGGCGGGTTTATTGATGCATACGGCTACCCCTTTTGCCGTGGCCGCATGTTTTATGAAGTTGAAAAAGACCACGGCCAATACCAGCAATCGGGCGAGGTTTTCTGGGCCTCGGGTGCGTCGTTGTTCATCAAAAAGAAATACTGGGACCTGGCAGGCGGTTTTGACGAATACTTTTTTGCCCACATGGAAGAGATTGACCTGTGCTGGCGACTGAAAAATATGGGCTATAAAGTGATGTATTGCGCCGAATCTACCGTTTACCACGTTGGTGGCGGTACGCTCAATACCGAAAACCCCTTTAAAACCTACCTCAATTTCAGAAACAACCTTTTATTGTTAAAAAAGAACCTGCCTTTCCGGAGGGCATGCTGGGTTATCAGTATCCGCTTTTTAATGGATTTGCTTGCCCTTATCCGGTTTGTGATGGAAGGTAAACGTAAAGATGCCTGGGCCGTAAGCAGGGCACACCAGGCCTTTGTTTTAGGATTATTTAAGGCAAAAGGTAAAAGGCAAAAGGCAAAAGGATTATATAATTCACAACTCATAACTCATAACTCAAAAGGTACTTTCCAGGGCAGCATAGTTTGGCAGTTTTTTGTTAAAAAGAAGCGGAAATTTACTGATTTACCGCAGGAGTTGGTTTAGCGATGACGGGATAATAGTCAGAAGCTGTCTTAATTTGAATTATGAACGTTTTCGTAATTTTGATGAAGCACATATCCACGCGTCATTGCGAGGTACGAAGCAATCCCCTTACTCACAGGGCAGCTTTGCAGGTCCGATTTGTATCGTTGGGATTGCTTCGTACCTCAATGACGGTTTGTTTTTTTAATTTTAGACAGCCTCTCAAGTTATCTCATCAATACTTTGATCAAGTAAATCACCATTAACAGGATATGCCCCGGTTTGCCAAATTTTTTTATCAAATGGTGGCAAGGTTTTGTCTTCCTTAAAATGTTGGCCCAATAATCTAAAACTCATAAACTCATCGCTGCCGGGTTGGCGGATGATTTCAAATTCGGTGTTGGGGAAATTATTTTGGCAATCGCCTTCATCCAAGTACTGTCCCCATAAAAACAAGGTTTTCTTTCGGTTTTTATCAGTAACGTCAATATAAAAAGCCGACCCAAAATCATCAAAATCAGCTCTTTTTATCGCTCTTGATGTTTTAACAGTAATAATTTCAACCTGCCCGGTTTTAATGGCACTTATCTTTTTGGCGTTACTAAGTGGCGTTACAAACTTATTGCAAATAAATACCGCTAAGGCCGAGGCAATAGCTAAAACGAGTAAACAGGCTATAATTTGAGTTGCCGCCGGTTCCGTTCCAAGTTTTTTGTAATTAACATGCAGCGCCATAAAAAGAATAAGGTAAACAACAACTGTAGCAGTAACAAAACCCTCCAGGCGCTTATAAAGGCTGGGAAGCTTTTTTAGCTGCTGCGCTTGTTGCTCGGCGTTTAGTCCTTTTAGTGTGTATTTGATCATGAATGTTGTTTATCATGTACCACATGTTATAGACTGTTATTGAAACTCTTACTATTTGTTCAGAAAGTTTTCTACCCCCAGCCTGTATGAGTCCATACCAAAACCGGCAATAACGCCCTTGCAGCTTGCAGCCAGCATAGAGTGATGCCTGAACTCTTCGCGTTTATATACGTTAGATATATGCACCTCGATAACCGGCGTATTGATAGCCGCGATAGCATCGGCAATGGCGATAGAGGTATGGGTGTAAGCGCCCGCGTTTATCACAATGCCATCATAACTAAAGCCAGTTTCGTGAAGTTTATTTATAATTTCGCCTTCAACATTACTTTGGTAGTAGGCTATATCTACGGCAGGGTAACGCGCACGCAGTTGTTCAAGGTAACCTTCAAAGCTGGTATCGCCGTAAATGGATTTTTCGCGAACGCCGAGCAGGTTTAAATTGGGGCCGTTTATAATTTGTATCTTCATTGCTCCAAACTTAAGTATAAAAATGCGAATCAAGAATCAAGAGCCAAGAATCAAGATAAGCACAAAAAAGCATAATGTGAAAATATAGCTTTATCGCCTATTCTTTCATCGAAGTTGACCAAAATATCCTAATATTGCTTTCTGTCTTGATTCTTGATTCTTGTATCTTGATTCTTTCTTATATACATTAAATTAAAATCAATTTGGATTGGCGTTCGGCAATAAAAGGTTTCCAGGCTTATTTGAAATTAGAGAAATCGCTGGCCGATAATTCTGTGGAGGCCTATAGCCGGGATATAGAAAAACTATACCAGTTTGCCGAAACCAAGCCATTTAAGCTGAAGCCGGAAACCATTACTTTAACCGATTTGCGGGAGTTTATCACCTGGGCGGCCGAGCTGGGCATGATCCCGTCGTCGCAGGCACGCATCCTATCGGGCATCAAGGCTTTTTACAAATATATGCTGATGGAGGATATTATCAAAAGTGATCCGTCGGAGTTATTGGAATCGCCCAAAATTCGGCGTAAGCTGCCTGATACCCTCAGTTACCAGAATATTAATAAACTGATAGCCGCCATCGATCTATCTAAACCGGAAGGCCCGCGCAACAAAGCGATATTGGAAACCTTGTATGGCAGCGGCCTGCGGGTTTCTGAACTAACCGAGCTAAAGCTATCTAACCTGTACCTGGATATAGAATTTATAAAAGTTACCGGGAAAGGTAATAAAGAACGCCTGGTACCCATAGGTGCCGAGGCCATCAAAGCCATTAAAATTTATATCGAAAACCTTCGGGTGCACATCCCCATTAAAAAAGGCGAAGACGATATTGTGTTTTTAAACAGGAGGGGGGCACGCCTTAGCCGCCAGATGATATTTTTGATGATCCAGGACCTGGCGCAAACTATCGGCCTTAAAAAAGCAATCAGCCCGCACACCTTCCGCCACTCCTTTGCCACCCACCTGGTTGAAGGCGGCGCCGACCTGCGTGCCGTACAGGAAATGCTGGGCCACGAAAGCATAACCACTACCGAAATTTATACTCACCTGGATAGGGAGTATCTGAAAAGCACGATAAGCCAGTTTCACCCGAGATCGTGAGGTCTGAAGACTGAGGTGTGTGGTCTGAGATCTGATGTTTGTTAAATTAAGATAATCAAAACAAACGTTACGAACGTTAGTTCACCCCAGACCCCAGACCCCAGACCCCAGACCCCAGACCCCAGACCCCAGACCCCAGACCCCAGACCCCAGACCCCAGACCCCAGACCCCAGACCCTAAATAGTATACTGCGCAATCACATCCTCAGGGACCTTGGCACTTCTTCCGGTAGCCATATCAATCATTACGTAATCAAAATAGCCGTCGCAGGATACTTTGCCGGTGGCTTTGTTGCTTAGGCTGAATTTTACGCGGCAGCCTTTATCGTCGATGCTTTCGATACCGGTTTTTACAATGAAGTAGTCGCCCATGGCGAGGGCACGTTTATAATCTACGTGGGCCGTGCGTACTACCCAGCCAAAACCGCGCTCCATAAATTTTTCCATAGCCATGCCGTAGCAACGTTCCATCTGATCGTACCGGGCGGCCAATACATAATCAAAATATTTGCTGTTGTGTACATGCTGAAACATGTCGATATCGTCCGGGCGTACACGAAACTCGCTTTCGAAGGTAGAGTAGATGGGAGTATCCATAGGGCAAATATAATGATTGGGTTGGAGAGTGGTTGATTGGTAGGGCAGTTGATTAAGCTGATTAGGTGAGTGGGTGTATTTTAAGTTATAAAGAGGGTGAACTTAGCCCGATGAAAATATATTTGAGCGTTACAAAGTTAGCGGCGGTTTTTCTATATTCGGAAAACTCTTATCTGCCATGAAAATATTATGCAAGGGGTGGTTGATCGCCGCCCTGTTTTTAAGTGCTAACTCGTTTGCCCAGCAGCAACCTGTAAATATGCAATACGCTGTATCGATGGAGAACGCGGCCGATCATCTTTACCACGTTGAGCTTACCAATAAAACGCCAGGTAAAACACTCGATTTTAAGATGTGTGCCTGGACTCCAGGCTACTACCAGCTTATTGATTTTGCCGCCGCGGTACAAAATTTTAAAGTAACCGATAGCAAGGGCGCAAACCTGAAGTGGCAAAAAGCGTCGGAAAACACCTGGCGCGTTTATCACAACAGCCCTGGCGCAGTAAAAATTTCGTATGACGTTAAAGCCACGGTGCCCTTTGTGGGCAATATTTACCTTGATGAAACCCGGGGATACATTACCCCCGGTGGTTTATTCATGTACCTGGATAATGAACTGCGGCATCCGGTTACCATAAAAATGCAACCCTATAGCAAATGGAATGCAATGGTGGCCACGGGCTTAGATACGGTTGCAGGTAAATATCACCTGTACAAAGCAGATAATTTTGATGTGCTGTACGATAGTCCCTTTTTAATGGGCGAATTGGAAGTGCTGCCTCCGTTTACGGTTAAAAATAAACCGCACAATTTTATTGGTTATAAGCTGCCGGAGTTTGACAGGCAGGCATTTATGGACGATTTGAAAAAGATTGTGGTTACAGGCAGCAATATTATTGGCGAAATACCTTATACGCACTACACCTTTTTATCAATAGGTGCCGGGGGCGGCGGTATCGAACATTTAAACTCATCGTCGTTAAGTTTTAGCGGGGGTGAGGGTTTTAATTCGCCCGAGGCTAAAAAGAGGCTTTACAACTTTATAGCCCACGAGTATTTTCACCATTATAATGTTAAACGCATCAGGCCGGTTGAATTGGGCCCGTTTGATTATTCGAAAGAGAACCACACCAATATGCTTTGGGTATCTGAAGGGTTTACGGTTTATTACGAATATATGATAACAAGGCGCGCCGGTTTAATGACGGGCGAAGATATGCTGAAAGATTTTGAAGAAAATATTAAAAACTATGAGAATAAGCCGGGCCATTTTTACCAGTCGGCCACCCAGGCCAGTTATAATACCTGGAACGACGGGCCAAACGGCCGCGTAAATGAGGATATTAATAAAACCATATCCTATTATGATAAAGGCCCTGTGCTTGGCCTAATGCTTGATTTTAACATCAGGCATGCTACTCAAAATAAAAAGACACTTGATGATGTAATGCGGTTGCTTTACTACAAATATTACAAAAAGCTTAACCGGGGCTTTACCGAAAAGGAATTTAGGGCCGAATGCGAAAAAATGGCCGGCACGCCAATGCCCGAAGTGTTTGAATACGCATCTACGGTTAAACCACCCGATTACCCAAAATACTTTGCTTACGGTGGTTTACGGATAGATACTAATGCTACGGTTACTTATAACTCATGGGCCGGCATTAATTACAGGCAACGACGCGATACGCTAATGATTGGTACCGTCGAACCCAATTCGCCTGCCTGGGACAAAGGCATAAGGGGTGGAACAAAAATTTTAACCGTTGAAGGCCAACCGGCAACGCAAAAATTATTAGACCATGCACTGGAAGCAAAAAACACTGGCGATGCTTTAACGCTCACCATACAAAAAGGAACCGAGAAACGCGACGTAACTATCATACTGGGCAGTAAAAAAGAAAAAACTTTTAAGATAAGTCCGCTACCTAATCCCGATCCGTTACAGGCGGCTATTTATAAAAGCTGGATAGGGAGTCTGTAAAGTCAAAATTCAAAAGTCAAAATTCAAAAATGACTTGCAATTTTAAAGCTATTTGTTTGTAGCATTGTGGGGTAATTAAAGCGCTATGAAAATTACAGAACAAACAAACCGGCTTATGGAGCTTGGCCTTGATGCGGATATACTAAACCGTTACCGCGAACCGCACCGGTTTTACCATACGCTGGAGCATCTGGACGATTTGTGTTGGCAGCTGGAATTAAAGGGTTTTGCCGATAATGATGCATTGCTGCTTGCCACAGTATTTCATGACATTATTTATGATCCGCGGTCGGCTACAAACGAAGAAGATTCGGCAAAGTTTTTTAATGAAGTGTTTATCGGCGACCAGCAATTAAAGGACGAAGTAACGCAGATCATCCTCGATACCAAAAATCATCAGCCCAAAACAGAGTTATCAAAAGTGTTTTGTGATGCCGATTTAAATATTCTCAAGCAGCCTTTTGATAAATTGCTGCAGTATGAGCAGCAGATATTTAAGGAGTTTCAGTTTGTTGATTATGCCATTTACCGCGAGAAGAGGGTAGAGGTGCTGCAGAGTTTACAGCGAAATATAAACAACCCCGCACTGGCATATTTAATTGATTACGTGCGCACCCGCCGGCCCAGGATAGCGGTTTACCCCGGTAGTTTTAACCCATTTCATAAAGGCCACTTTAATATACTGCAAAAAGCCGAACAGGTATTTGATAAGGTAATCATAGCCCGCGGCGTTAACCCCGGTAAAGATGCTTCCAGTTATGCTTTACCCGATATTTTAAAATACAGGCAATTAGCCACGTACGGGGGTTTACTAACTGATTTTACCGGTAACCTGGGCTACCCGGTAACAATAATCCGTGGTTTACGCAATGGATCGGATTTGCAATATGAATTAAACCAGTACCGCTATATGCAGGAGCTTGGCGATAAAAGTATCAATGTTATTGCCATATTTTGTGATATGGAGTTTGAGCATATCTCCAGCACCGGCATAAGGCAGCTGGAAAAATACGGGAAAGCCGGGGAGTATTTGGTTTAGGCGGGATTAGGTGAGTGGTTGAGATTTTATATGCAACGATACTCCGGTTTGTTCCAACCGAAAGCTGAAACCCTGTAACCCACGAGCTGAAAGCTCGCGGGAGCGGCTACCCAGTCAACCACTCACCTAATTAACCCAATCAACCACTCACCAACCTTTTGAATTTTGAATTTTTACTTTTGAATTTAATCACTATCTTTGCACCCACAATTAACAAAAGTATTTAACGCTTTAATATTATTCAAGTAATGTATTTAGGTAAAGAGACAAAGGCAGAGATCTTTGCAAAACACGGTAAGGGTGCTACAGACACTGGTTCAACCGAAGGTCAGGTAGCATTATTCACTCACCGCATCGCACACTTAACTGGTCACCTTAAGAAAAATAAACACGATTTTTCTACCCAGTTATCACTGCAAAAATTAGTAGGTAAACGCCGCGGATTGTTAGCGTACCTGTACAAAAAAGACATTGAAAGATATCGTGCTATCATCAAAGCTTTACAGCTAAGGGATATCATTAAATAATTCTCATACTTTTTATTGAAAAGCCATCCCGATTTTGTGGATGGCTTTTTTACTTTTGAAAAAATTATACACACACATAAAAAACCGGTGCGCTCCGAAAGATGAAAAGTGCACCACAACAAAAAGAAGATGAGTTTAAACGTAATTAAAAAAGTTATTGATTTAGGTGACGGCCGCACCATTGAGATCGAAACAGGTAAACTGGCCAAACAGGCAGATGGGTCTGTAGTTATTAAAATGGGTGATACCATGTTATTGGCTACCGTAGTATCGTCGCCGGAAGCGAAAGAGGGAGTTGATTTTTTACCCCTTTCTGTTGATTACCAGGAAAAATACGCTGCCACCGGTCGTATCCCGGGTGGCTTTTTACGCCGCGAAGCGCGTTTGTCAGACTATGAGGTTTTAATCTCGCGTTTGGTTGACCGTGCTTTACGCCCGTTATTCCCTTCAGATTATCACGCTGATACACAAGTGATGATCTCTTTAATTTCTGCCGATAAAGATATCATGCCCGATTGCCTTGCCGGTTTGGCAGCATCGGCAGCATTAGCTGTATCTGATATTCCTTTTAATGGCCCTATCTCTGAAGTACGTGTTGCAAAAATTGATGGTCAGTTGGTAATTAACCCAACTTTAACCCAGCTTGAGCATGCTACTTTAGAATTTATTGTTGCAGGTAGCGAGCACGATATCAACATGGTTGAAGGTGAATCGAAAGAGATCCAGGAAGCTGAATTGGTTGAAGCTATTAAATTTGCACACACTGCTATCAAAATTCAATGTTTAGCTCAAAAAGAGTTAACTATTGAAGTTGGCAAAACCGAAAAACGTGTTTACTGCCATGAAAACAGCAACGAAGATTTGAAAAAAGCAATCTATGCTGCTACTTATGACCAGGTTTACGCAATCGCTTCTTCTGCATCTGCAAAAGACGAGCGCTCAGCAAAATTCAAAGAAGTTCGTGATACCTATATCGCTACTTTAGGCGAAATTGATGAGGTTACTAAATTCTTAGCTAAAAAATACTACCATGATGTGGAGTATGATGCTATCCGTAACCTGGTATTAGATGAAGGCAAGCGTTTAGATGGCCGTTCAACTACCCAGATTCGCCCTATCTGGAGCGAAGTTGGTTATTTGCCGTCTGCACATGGTTCTGCCGTATTTACCCGTGGCGAAACACAATCGTTAACCACTGTTACTTTAGGTGCAAAAGATGATGAGCAAATGATTGATGGCGCGTTCATCAATGGTTACCAAAAATTCCTGTTGCATTATAATTTCCCGGGTTTCTCAACCGGCGAGGTTCGTCCTAACAGGGGTGCTGGTCGCCGCGAAATTGGTCATGGTAACCTGGCTATGCGTTCGTTAAAACAAGTACTACCATCTGAGGATGAAAATCCATATACCATCCGTATTGTTTCTGATATTCTTGAATCAAACGGTTCATCGTCAATGGCTACGGTTTGTGCCGGTACATTGGCTTTGATGGATGCTGGTATCAAAATCAAATCGCCGGTATCTGGTATCGCGATGGGATTGATCACCAACGAAATGGGTACTAAATATGCTATCTTATCTGACATCCTGGGCGACGAAGATCATTTAGGTGATATGGACTTTAAAGTAACCGGTACTGCCAACGGTATTGTTGCCGTTCAAATGGACTTGAAAATCAATGGCCTATCGTACGAAGTGTTAACTAACGCTTTAAACCAGGCCAAAGATGGTCGTTTACATATCCTTGGCGAAATGGCTAAAACCATTACTGCCCCTCGTGTTGATCTGAAGCCACATGCTCCGCGTATTGTTACCATCAAAATTGATAAAGAATTTATTGGTGCAGTTATCGGGCCCGGTGGTAAAATTATCCAGGAAATGCAACGCGAAACCGGTGCAACTATTTCTATCGAAGAAAAAGACAACCAGGGTATCGTTCAGATTTTTGCCGACAATAAGGCATCTATCGATCAGGCTTTATCGCGTATCCGCAACATTGCTTCTAAGCCAGAAGTTGGCGAGATATACGAAGGTAAAGTAAAATCAATTATGCCATTTGGCGCATTTGTTGAGATAATGCCAGGTAAAGATGGTTTGTTACACATATCTGAAATAGACCACCGCAGGATCGAAAAAATGGACGGTATATTTGAGGTTGGCGACGAGGTAAGGGTTAAATTGCTTGATGTAGATAAACAAGGTAAACTTAAATTATCGCGTAAAGCACTGTTACCAAGGCCGGAAGCTCCAAAATCCGAAAAATAATTGTAAATATTATATGTGCAAAACCCTCTTTATGAGGGTTTTGTTATTTTTGCTTGTTTTTTTTACACTTTTTTTGAAAAAATTAAAACAAAAGTGGGATGTTTAAACTTTATATCAGTTCATAGATAGTTGAATAAACCATAAAATCCGATCCTGCTTGTAAAAACGATGACCCCTGCTACAAATGATCCTTTAGATTTTCTTAATAGCAATCCGCAGGGAATACAATCGGCTACACAAACCGATTTAGTTCAATTGCTGCTATATGAGATCATCCGGGTTAAAGAATTAATACTGTATTATGACTCCATTCCCAATGGAGGTGGTCAGCTTGGCTCATCAATTTTGAATGAGCTGGTATCAGAAGCCTATCAATCGCTTGTAAACTACGATACAGTACTGATGAAAAAGTACTATGACTTGTTGCTAAACTGCGATTAAGCTGCATATGTGCAGATATGCAGATTTTAGATGTGCAGATGTTTACTTAAGATAAAACTTTACAAATAATTGCCAATTGCAATGTTGGGGATTTATATATTTGCACATGAACCATCTGATAGCGCCATCTATTTTAGCGGCCGACTTTGCCAACCTGCAACGCGATATTGAAATGATCAATAACAGCGAAGCTGATTGGGTGCATGTTGATATTATGGATGGCATGTTTGTGCCAAATATTTCTTTTGGTTTCCCGGTTGTTGCTGCCACAAAAAGGCATGCCACCAAACCGCTGGATGTTCACCTGATGATTGTTGATCCTGATAGGTACCTTAAGGCGTTTAAAGATGCCGGTGCCAATGGTATCACTGTTCATTACGAAGCCTGCCCGCATTTACATCGCACCGTACAAGCTATTAAAGAGCTTGGCTGCAGGGCAGGAGTCGCCCTTAATCCGCATACGCCCGTAGCTTTGCTTGAGGATATAATAGCCGACCTGGATATGGTACTCATTATGTCTGTTAATCCTGGCTTTGGCGGCCAAAAGTTTATTGCCAATACCTACAAAAAGCTTAACGATTTGAAGGCCCTGAGTGAAAGGAAAAATCCGGGCTTATTTATCGAGGTTGATGGCGGTGTAGATCAAAATAATGTTAAAGAATTATTGCAAGCAGGTGCAAATGTGCTTGTTGCGGGCAGTTCTGTGTTCTCATCGGCCATACCGGCCGATGCAATATATAACCTCAAACACCCTTAAAAGTTATTACAATTGTAATAATTACTACCAACCTTATAGGATAAATTTGATATTTGCAATCAAAAAGGCTTTTGTTGATTAATTGTATATTTTTTCAAAAAACGTAAATTAATCCTATGAATTTTGTCAAATTGATTAACTTCGGCCCAACTAAATACAAAGTTCCTAATCAAGTATTCAGAACCTACAATTCGTTAATTATATGAAACATAATTTTGGTGCCGGACCAGGCATTTTACCTCAGGAGGTTTTAAAACAAGCTTCCGAGGCGGTTATTGATTTTAATGGTACAGGATTATCATTGCTGGAGATCTCTCACAGGTCGAAAGAATTTGAAGCAGTTTTGAATGAAGCTGTTGCATTGGTAAAAGAATTATTTGATGTGCCAGAAGGTTATTCGATATTATTTTTACAAGGCGGCGCCAGTACGCAGTTTGCCATGGCCCCCTACAATTTATTGCCTTCAACAGGCAAAGCCGCTTACCTGGAAACAGGTGTTTGGGCTAATAAAGCCTTAAAGGAAGCCAAGTTTTTTGGCGAAGTAGAGATTGTTGCCTCTTCAAAAGCCGATAATTTTACTTACATCCCTAAAGATTATACTATTCCTGCTGATGCGGCTTATTTCCACATCACTTCAAACAATACCATTTATGGTACACAGTTACAGGAATTCCCAAAATCGCCGGTACCGGTTGTTTGCGATATGTCGTCAGATATTTTCAGCCGTAAAATTAACGTTGCCGACTTTGGTTTAATTTACGCCGGCGCTCAAAAAAACATGGGCCCTGCAGGTGTTACCTTAGTTATTGTTAAAGACGAAATTTTAGGTAAAGTTGACCGTAAAATACCGGCGATGCTTAATTACCAGGTACAAATTGAAGGCGGATCGATGTATAACACCCCTCCATGTTTTGCTATCTACGTATCGATGCTTACGCTGCAATGGTTAAAAGCCAAAGGCGGCGTTGAAGTTATCGAGCAGGAAAACATCACCAAAGCACGCGTATTATATGACGAGATTGAACGCAACCCGTTATTTAAACCGGTTTGCGCTACAGAAGATCGCTCGCACATGAATGTAACCTTTGTAATGGAAAATCCTGAACTGGAAAAACCATTCCTGAAACTATGCGACGAAAGAGGTATAGTAGGTATCAAAGGCCACAGAAGCGTTGGTGGTTTCCGCGCATCAATTTACAACGCGTTGCCAATAACCAGCGTTTACGCCCTGATTGACGTAATGCAGGAGTTTGCTGAATCAAATAAATAATTTAGTCATCAGTCATTGGTCATTAGTCATTTTGGATGGCGGATAGACCAATGACTAATGACCAATGACTAATGACAAAATAAGATGATCAAAATATTAGCTAATGACGGTATCGACCCGATTGGAAAACAGCTTTTAGAAGAAGCCGGTTTTATTGTTGATACCAATAACATTCCGCAGGATGAATTACCTGTGCGGTTACAAGAGTACGATGCCATTACTGTACGTAGCGCAACTAAAGTACGTAAAGCCCTTATTGATGCCTGCCCAAATCTTAAAGTGATTGGCCGTGGCGGTGTTGGTATGGATAACATTGATGTAGAATATGCAAGGGAAAAAGGCCTGAGCGTTTATAATACGCCTGCGTCATCTTCATTATCAGTTGCCGAACTTGTTTTTGCCAGTTTATTTGGTGCGGTTAGGTTTTTGCCAGATAGCAACCGCAAAATGCCGGTTGAAGGCGGCACAAAATTTAACGACCTGAAAAAGGCTTACGCAAAAGGTATCGAACTGCGCGGTAAAACTTTAGGTATTGTTGGCTTTGGCCGTATCGGCCGAGAGGTGGCTAAAATAGCTATCGGCGTTGGTATGGAAGTTTTGGCTTATGATTTATTCCCTTTTAACCCCGAGTTGGATATTGTTTTAGGTGGTGGTACAACCGTTAAGGTAAGTGTAAAAACTTCAACTTTAGAAGAGGTAACCAAAACGGCCGATTTCATTACCCTGCACACGCCGTTTATTGACAAGGCCCTGTTTGGTGCCGAAGAATTGGCATTGACCAAAAAAGGTGTTGGCTTTGTAAATATTTCACGCGGTGGTTTAATTGACGAATTGGCTTTAGTTGACGCGTTAAACAGCGGCCAGGTTTCATTTGCAGCTTTAGACGTATTTGATAACGAGCCAACCCCCCGCGAAGAGATACTGAAACACCCTAAAATTTCTTTAACCCCTCACATTGGTGCTGCCACCAATGAGGCACAGGAAAGAATAGGTGTGGAGCTTGCCAACCTGATCATCGATCACTTTAAAAAAGCATAAACACTAATTTGACTATTGAGCCGAATTTCACGAATTTGATTAGAGGCTGATTTTTTGAATATAACGAATGGCACGAATTCCTAAAGAGTTCGTGCCATTTGGTTTGGTGCGATGTCACCAGGTATAAAGCGATGACCAACTATGCACATTCGCCTTACATTCATGCGGTTGCTTTTGTTCCTTATAAGTGATGGTCACAGCTAACCCGATACAGTACGACGGAATTTACGAAAGCCTCTCGAATTTGTGATAAATACCTGCCTACACACAAAAGCCGGATAAATTTCATTTACCCGGCTTTTGTGCTTTAAACTCTTAATTCTTTTTTTTAATCTTTTTTACCGCCAAATACCGAGAAACTCACGTAACGTTTAGGATGAGCTTTTAAATCGAGCAACAGGTTGTTTAGGCTGTTGGTGGCGGCATCCATGTTTTTGTAAACCTTATCGTCGTTCATCAACAAGCCCAAAGTTCCTTTGGTCGAATTGATATTGGCGATAGTTGCCTGTAAATCGGCCATGGCCTTATTGGCGTTATCTAAGGTGTTTTTGATGTTCGATGCAGCTATATCGTTACTTATTTTTTCAAAATTAGTAGCCATACCGTTTATATGTACGGTGCTCGTCTTCAGGTTAGATGATACTACTTCGGCATTCGACAGTATTACATCAATGTGTTTGGTTTGGGTTCCAACCAGGTTATCTATTTTTTTGGTAACACCTTCCAGGGTTTGCAGGGAGTTGGCAATGCTCATAAAACTGCGGTCAACATTCTTCTGAAAATTTGGGTTCAGGATCTTGTTGATGGCCGCTAACGATGAATCGAGCTTGGTAATCAGCATTTCGGCTTTTTTTTGTATCGGCTGCAGGCTCTCGGCCAGGCTTCCCTGTATGTCGGCCTTCAAAGTGTCTTTGTTTTCGGCAAGTATTTTACTATTGCCTAATTCAAAAACAATGGCTTTGCTACCTAAAAGATCAGTGCTTTCCAGCTTGGCCAGGGTATTGTTCGGGACATCGTATTTTTCCTCAATCTTAAATTCAACTATGGTGCGGCCATCCGGCTGAAGCTCCATTTTTGAAATACGGCCAATCTGGAAACCATTTACCAGTACAGGTTTTGATACGCCGAGGCCTTCAACACTGTTGTATACGGCGTAAAACTTATTTGATCCCGAAAATACATCGTTACCCCTTAAAAAGCTGTATCCTAAAACGAGTATAGTGATAGCAATAACCGTAAGGGCGCCTATTTTTGTTTCGTTTGAAATTTTCATTAAGTAGTGTGATTATGTTTAAATGTTTTTGCTGGCAATGCCCGCGGCACAGGTGATGTTATAAGCAATATACGTTTGAACAACTGATTAAGTTTTTATACACACTAATTATCGCGAATTGTATCGAATTGAAGAATGGCTCGTATCTATATTAATTTTATGATTCTTGCAATTCATTTTAATTATTGAAAATTAGTGTCTCTTATCATGTTTATATTCAACTTTTATAATTCGTGAAATTCGATATAATTAGTAACAAATTCGTATGTAAATTATTGCGATACATGCTCCACTTCGTTTTTATAATTTAACAGCGCACGCACAATTGAACTCACAATTTCATTTTGTCCATCTTCCGAGTTTAGGTACGCTTCATCGCTTGGGTTATTAATATAGCCTGTTTCAACCAAAACGGATGGCATTGCGGTATGGCAAAGTACGTAAATACCTTGTTCCCGTAAACCTTCGCTTGGCCGCCCATCGGTTTCAACAAATTCATTATTAATTAAAGTTGCCAGTTTGATGCTTTGCTGCCTGAATTTTCTTTTATACTCGTTGGTTAAAATGATAGTAATGGGATCGTCGGGATCTAATCCGGCGTCCATTCCCGAATCTTCCTCAACCTGGTTGTGAACGATGGTCCTTTCCTCTTCTTTTGACCGGTGTAAACCGTAAACCAACAATAATACTCCTTTGCCGGAGCGGTCTGGTACACTTACCGTACGGTAAACCGGCTTATGGCGTTTTGTGCCAACTTGCTCGCGCACATGCCTGTCAGATAGTGAGTTGCAGTGTATAGATACAAAAATATTGCCTTTGTTTTCGTTTGCTATTTCGGCGCGGCGTTCAAATGATACATCGTCCTCTGTCGACCGGGTTAAAACGGCTTTTACCCCAGCCATATCTTTTTCTATTGCAGCCTGCAATTTTAAAGCGATAGCAAGCGTTACATTTCTTTCCGAAGAAAAACTTCCTGATGCTCCGTGCGAGAAATGCCCCGTCCCGGTGGGCTTGCCGCCATGACCAGCATCAACGATAATAGTTTTTATTTTGAAACCCGAATTAACAACCGTATCTGTTTTGATGAGGCCGTAAGAAATAAGTGGGAACGATGAAAGGAGTAACAACAATGCCGATAAACTATAAATCAATCTTTTCAATGCCCTATTTTTCATTATTTTTGAACGCTGTTAACTATATCTGCAAAAATACTATTCATAATCAATTTTGAAATTCATAACTCTTTTTTTTCTGTTTGCAATTATTTTAACGGTAAATGTACTGGTTGCCGAAAGCAAAGGTACATATAACAGGTATAGCCGCAAGGCCGTTGCAGATACGATTATTAAACTCGACACTACTAAGGCAAAAGATAGAAAACTCCTTAAAGTTAAGAAATCTAAGCAAAATAAGCCAAATCTAAATGCAGATGGGCAGGGTGTAAGCAATACT
Organism: Mucilaginibacter sediminis; assembly: GCF_051903035.1. Taxonomy (NCBI): domain Bacteria; kingdom Pseudomonadati; phylum Bacteroidota; class Sphingobacteriia; order Sphingobacteriales; family Sphingobacteriaceae; genus Mucilaginibacter; species Mucilaginibacter sediminis. The sequence continues at coordinate 1,900,524 of NZ_CP170602.1, read as the reverse complement.
TTTAACATCACTCCTGCTGTAGATACCGTTATTAAAGCGGATACCAATAAAAACAAAAACAGCCAGGGTAAGCCAACAATACCGGGTAAGCCCCAAACCAAGTTGCCTGAAACTGATACAACAAAAAAGAAAGGGGGCATCCAATCGGAAGTTAAGGCAGTGGCCGAAGATTCGACAATTGTTGATAACGAACATAATATTTTATACTTGTACGGTCGTGCAAGGGTAACTTACGAGGATTTTGAGCTGGATGCAGACTATATCAGGGTCGACCAAAAAAATCACCTCATTTTCGCCAGCGGGAGTATTGATCCGCGTACCAGGCGTTATGTTGGGCGGCCTTTGTCTAAATCAAAAAATGAAAAACCGATAGCATCCGACTCGCTGTTGTTTAATTACACCACCAAAAAAGGAAAGCTTTACAACCCTGCATCTGAACAGGAAGGTAATTTTATATCAGGAGGGCAGGCAAAAAAACTTAACGAAACCGAAGTTGCCTACCGTAATGTTATATTTAGTACCTGCGATTTGCCTTATCCGGATACACATTTTGGTATTGTGATAACCAAAGGTATCGGCGAAAAAAACAGGATCATATCCGGCCCCGCTTATTTGGAAATTGAGGGGGTACCGCTGCCCCTGGCTATTCCGTTTGGCTTTTTTCCGAAGCCCAATACGCGAACATCCGGGGTTATCCTGCCAACTTTTGGCGAGGATGCAAAACTGGGCTTTAAACTGTCTGGCTTTGGTTATTACCTGGGCTTAAGCGATTATATGGATTTAACTACCACTGGTACCATCTACTCCAAGGGGTCATATGAAGTAAATTCTACCGCGCGGTATCTTGTGCGTTATAAATATACCGGCAACCTGTCCTTAAGTTATGGATCGCATAATTACGGCCTGCCTGGCGACCCTGCCGTAAAAGATATCCATATAGATTGGACGCACTCACAGGATCCGAGCGCTAATCCGGGCTCAACATTCAGCGCATCGGTAAACGCTGGTACTTCGGGTTATTTTTCGCGCAATCCGTCAACGTCAAATTATAACGTAGTTACCGCGGCGCAAAGTAGCTTACGTTCAAGTATATCCTATGGCAAAACGTGGGCGGGTACGCCCTTTAACCTAAGTGTCGGTATTGGCCACAGCCAGGATATAGCCAACAAAACAATCACTATCGAGTTGCCAACTATTGCTTTTGGAATGTCGTCAATTAACCCGTTTGACTCAAAAGACAGGGTTGGTGAGCAAAAATGGTATCAAAAAATAACCGTGAGTTATAACATGAATGCTACCAATAAAGTAAACAACATTCCCGAGTCTGAGTTGTTTAAAAGCACAGTTACCAAACGGTTGCAAAATGGTTTTCAACACCAGATACCGGTAAGCCTTGGGTTAAACGTGCTTAAATATTTTCAGTTTAACAGCAGCGTAAATTATACTGAGCGCTGGTATTTTCAAAGTGTAAACAAACATTTTGAACGCGGAAGCATCAGCAACTCTGATCAGTTATTGGTTGATACATTACAGGGATTTAAGCGTGCAGGCAACTACAGTTTAAGTACCGGCCTATCAACCAAGTTATACGGTACCTTAAACTTTAAAGGCAATTTAAAAGCTATAAGGCACGTAATGACCCCTTCAATCGGTTTTGGTTACACCCCTGATTTTAGCGACCCAAGCTACGGGTATTATAAAACCGCGGTAAGCCAGGCAAGCGTGCCATACCCTTACACCTATCAAAGATATTCAATTTTTGAAAACGGCGTCTATGGCTATCCATCGTCGGGTAAACAGGCAGGCATCAGCTTCGCGCTTGATAACACAATCGAGGCCAAGTTAAAAGCCAAAAGCACCGATACATCAGGCACCGATAGAAAGATTACCCTTTTACAAGGCTTATCATTTTCAAGTTTTTACAATTTTGCCGCCGACTCCATGAAATTGGCCAATATTCAGTTTTCGGGTCACACCGCTATTTTTAAACAAAAGGTGAATATTAGTTTTAGCGGCTCATTTGATCCTTATGTTACCGCTGTGCATGATTCTATTGCTAACAATACTATTGTACGCACCAGCCAGCGGGTTAATAAGTTCAGGTGGTCAAACGGTCAGTTTCCGCAGTTAAACCAACTGAGTATATCTATGAGCGGCAGCTTAAATTCCACATCGGCCAAAGCGCCGGGTACACCTAATGTGAATACCTTGCAAGGGGCAGGTTCCCCGCAATTACAACGTCTGGCGCTGGTAAACAGCGATCCAAATTCATATATCGATTTTAACGTACCCTGGAATATATCCTTAAACTACAGTTATAGCTACAGTAATTATCTTAACCAGGTATCTACCAGCAATACCCTTATGATAAGCGGCGATGTTAGCATCACCCAAAAATGGAAAATTCAATACTCAACCAACTACGATTTTAAGGCCATGAAACTGGCCAGCGCTACCTCATTTTCTATTTATCGCGATTTGCATTGCTGGGACCTTTCGTTTCAATGGGTGCCTTTTGGTTATTTAAAATCATATAATGTTACATTAAAGGTAAAATCTACTATTTTGCAGGACTTGAAGCTGAGTAAAAGAAACGACTACTCAAGTAACAGGACTTTTTATTAATTATTATGCTGGCAGAGATCATAACCATTGGCGACGAAATACTGATAGGACAAATTGTTGATACCAATTCGGCCTGGATGGCTAAGGAGCTTAATAAAATAGGAATAAGAGTAAAACAGATCTCGTCGGTATCTGACGATAAGGAACATATACTTAAAGCATTGGCCGAGGCCGCAGGCAGGGCTAAAGTTATTTTTATTACCGGAGGATTAGGCCCAACGAAAGATGACATCACCAAAAAAACATTGGCGGAGTATTTTAAGGCCGATATGGTAGAAAACAAGCAAGCATTGGAAAATGTGGAGCGTATTTTTGCTAAATATAACCGTCCTCTGCTCGAAATTAACCGGCTACAGGCTCAGGTGCCATCAAACTGCGAGATCATATTAAACAAAAACGGTACCGCGCCTGGTATGTGGTTTAACCATGATGGGGTGATATATGTATCGATGCCGGGTGTTCCCTTCGAGATGATGTATATGATGGAAGATGGTGTAATACCAAAGTTAAAAGCCACGTTGAAATTGCCTTCAATCATTCACAAAACACTTTTAACGGTTGGCGAAGGCGAGTCTTTTTTGGCCGAAAGGATAGCGGATATTGAAGATGCATTGCCATCATATATTAAGTTGGCTTATTTACCCAAATTAGGTCAGGTTAGGTTGCGGCTGAGTGCTTTTGGCGATGATATTGCACTGATGCAAAATGACGTTGATGAATTTGCCGGAAAAATAATTGAGCGCATAGGCCGTGTTTTTGTTGTTGCCGAAGATATTCCTTTAGAAAAAGCGATACTTAATAAAATGGCCCAAAAAGGGCTAACCTTATCGGTGGCCGAAAGCTGCACGGGCGGATATCTTTCTCATCTTTTTACCCAGCATGCCGGCTCATCAAAAGTATTTTTTGGAGGTGGAATTGTGTATTCGTATGAGTTGAAGGAGCATATTCTTGGGGTAAAACCAGAAACTTTGTCGGCTTTTGGAGCGGTAAGCGAGCAAACTGTGAAAGAAATGGTAGAGGGGGCGTTGTTAAATTTCAGGTCGGATTTTGCCATATCCATAACGGGGATAGCAGGGCCCGATGGGGGCACCGATGATAAACCCGTTGGTACTGTGTGGATTGCCGTTGCAGGCAGGGGCAGGTTGTTAGTAAAGAAATACACATTTGGCAATAAAAGGCAGCAAAACATCGAAAGGAGTGCTGTAACGGCATTAGCCATGTTGAATACTTTACTAACAGATGTTGTAGATTAAGCTGCAAAATGTATAATTTTGTGCGAAAGCATAATTTGTATCTATGGCCAAATATCAACTATTATTGCCAAAAATGGGTGAAAGCGTTGCGGAGGCAACCGTAATTAAATGGAACAAAAATCCAGGAGATCGCGTTGATGCCGACGAAGCAGTAATGGAGATTGCGACTGATAAAGTTGATTCAGACGTGCCGTCACCCGTTGCCGGTAGGTTAATAGAGCAATTATACCAGGAGAATGATGTAGTGCAGGTAGGGGCGATAATTGCCATTATTGAAACCGATGAGCCGGAACATGCAACTGCCGGATCCGATTCTAAGTCAGCGCCGGAAGTTGAAACAACAATTCCTGCTATTGAAGTACCTCACATAGCAGAATCGGCACCGGTTGATGAAAGTCAGGATGATTTTAAGGAATACACCCCGTTTAATGAGGTTAGGTACGATGCACAGCCCCCTGTAGTTGAAAATCAAGAGGTTGCAGAATATCAACCCGATGTTGTAGCACCTGCAGATATACCGGGCATTGCACAGCTTGAACCCCAGGCGCCATCGCCTTATGATCAGAATTTTAAAGGTGAGGGACGGTTTTACTCGCCGTTGGTACGTAATATAGCCAGCCAGGAAAATATCAGCATTGATGAACTCGACCGTATTCCCGGTACCGGATCTGAAGGCCGTTTGACCAAAGACGATCTGTTAAGTTATATTCAATATAAAAATTCGCCGGTTGCCGCTCAAAAAGAGGCAGTACCTGAACCGCCCTTTGCTGCAGTATCGCAAACTGTTGAGCCAACAAGTGCTGCCGCGCCGGTAGAAAGCCCGGTAACCGAGAAGCCGGCGGCTGCGTTTGAGCCTGAGCAAGTGAAAGAACCAACAATGGTTCCGGAGCCACAACCTGTATCCGGACCGGAAACGGTGTCTGCACCAAAGGCCGAAGTTCCACCTGCACAGCCTGCATCATCCTCAGGTTCGGTATCTGGTGTTGATGAGGTCATCGAGATGGACAGGATGCGCCGCCTGATTGCCGATCATATGGTGATGAGCAAGCAAACCTCGCCGCATGTTACCTCATTTGTTGAGGCTGATGTAACCGGGCTGGTTTTATGGCGCGAAAAGGTGAAAGGCAGCTTTGAAAAACGTGAGAACGAAAAAATAACCTTTACCCCGATATTTATTGAGGCCGTAGTTAAGGCGATCAAAGATTTCCCGATGATCAATGTAACGGTTAATGGTACGCAAATTATAAAGAAGGCAGCTATCAATATCAGCATGGCAACCGCCCTGCCAAGTGGTAACCTGATAGTGCCGGTGATTAAAAAAGCCGATGAGTTAAACCTGCTGGGGATTACCAAGGCAGTTAATGACCTGGCCAACCGTGCCCGTACCGGTAAATTATTACCTGACGATGTAAGAGATGGTACATTTACAATAACTAACGTGGGATCGTTTGGCAATGTGATGGGTACGCCAATTATTAATCAGCCACAGGTAGCCATACTGGCAGTTGGCGCCATCAAGAAAAAACCGGCTGTAATAGAAACCCCGCAGGGAGATGTAATAGCCATCCGCCACATGATGTTCCTGTCGTTGTCATATGACCACAGGGTTGTTGATGGCGCCTTAGGGGGCTCATTTGTACGCCGGGTAGCCGATTATCTTGAAAAATGGGACGCAAACAGAGAGATATAAACAACTCATCATATAAAACAACAAAGCCGGACTAATTAATAATCCGGCTTTGTTGTTTCCGAACTTCCTTTTTTGAAAGGGGAAGGGCGTTTGATAAAATAAGAAGTCTCCACTTTAGGGGAGATTTACAGGGCAAACTAATTGGGTTAACATAACTTAACACATTTTAGATAAAATATTTATAAATATTTGATAATCAATATTTTGTATTTTATCATGGTTAACACTAAACTGATTGCGCAATTTAGGCGCGTCCAAATACTTGTGCATGTTGTTGGCCAATACAAGTCCCTTCGGCAGCCGGATCATTTAACCAGGATCAGCCAATAAAAACAAAGTGTAGTTTGATGCTTATATCTTACCGACGCCATAAACTCATTCCATTAGCTATTTGGATGCGTTTACCCTGGGGAGATTTAAAGCGGCTCGCCTATTTTACCAACTCAAAGCCCCAGTCTTTACCCTTATCCGCAGCGGGTACACCTTTGGCCATCCAAACAGGCATTGGCGCACCTTTCAAAAAGTGGTCAAAATATTGTTGCTCGCGTATGGTAATATCCTTGCGGTTTTGCCGCTGAACCAGGTTATGTGCTTCGCCGTTATATTGCAGCAGCCAAACCGGTTTACCCAGGCGGCGCAGGGCTGTAAACATTTCTATCCCCTGGTACCAGGGCACCGCGCCGTCAGCATCGTTACTCATGATCATTACAGGGGTTTGTACTTTGGGAAGTTGAAACAACGGCGAATTCTCGATATACAATTCCGGCTTTTCCCATAATGTTGCGCCAATGCGGCTTTGCGTTTTCTCATATTGAAACTGCCTGTTAACACCCGACTCCCAGCGAATACCGCCGTATGCCGAAGTCATGTTGGCAACCGGAGCGCCGGCCCAGGCCGCGGCATACATATTGGTTTGGGTAACCAGGTACGCCACCTGGTAGCCGCCCCAGCTTTGTCCCTGGATGCCTATATGAGCGCCGTCAACCCACGAATTCTTTTTCAATGATTCAACTCCCGAGTTGATGAATTCAACCGCCGAAGCGCCGGGATGACCCGTTTCATAGCTAATATCAGGTGCAAAAACCAGATAGCCGTTACTTACAAAAAATGAAATGGGCAGGCGCGACGGGGTAGGTGCGGGGGGCAGGTAATTATATAATCCTTCGGATAGTTTTTCGTAAAAATATACTACCATGGGGTATTTTTTGTTGACGTCGAAATCCTCCGGCTTATATAAAATACCGGTCGACTTATAGCCTTTAGGCGTAGTCCAGTGCACCAGTTCGGCTGTTCCCCAGTTGTATTGGGCCTGTTGAAGGTTGATACTGCTAAGTTTGGTCTCTTTCTTCAGGTCGGTTGATACGTATAAATCCGGAGAAGATTCATAATTGGCTTTGGTGTAAATGTAAATTGCTGCCTTTTTTGCCCTGGTTAAATCGCCATAGCTGTATTTGCCCCAGGTTACCTTTTCAGGCGGGGATTTACTCTCGGGCTTTTTTACAAAATATCCCCATTGCTTTGTTTCTTCGTCCTGTGCCAGCAACCACATAGGCTGTTTTGTGGGAATAAACTTTTGTTCGGGATCGGTAATGTCGTACCTGATAATGAGTTTGTTTTTGCGCCCTATACCGTTGGTAAAGTTGGTGGCTTCGCCCGTTGCGGGATCAATGCTCCAGATATCGTACCGGTCGTAAATTAATACGGCCTTATCGTCTTTTGTCCAGCCTGCTAAGCCGTAATTCTGGGCGTAGTTAGGTACATCATTCAGTTCGTCGCCCATTTTTGTGCCGATTGATTTTGTCAGGTTGGTTTTTGCGCCGGTCATGATCTGGTAGCTGTACCACTGCTGATCGGCAAAATTGAACCATATCACGTACTGCCCGTCCGGCGAGATGCGATAACTCGCTTTTACACCTTGGTTTATCAGCCGTTTGTTGCCGCTTTTAGTATCAATTAAAATGGCTTGCTGTTTGGTGTCGCCTTCCCATTGGGATTGTACGCGTGCGCCGGTATCTGTTAGTGCCAAAACATAACGCGCGTCCTTATTCTCGGCCACAAAAACTTCGGGAATAGCCTTGCTGCCCAATTGCACCTGTTTAGACGTTGGATCTTCGGGCCTGATTATAGCCAGGTAGCTTCTTTTAAGTTCTTTTTGCAGGTTCTTGAGCTGTTGGGGCTGCAGGTAATCATCTTTATAGTTCCAGATATCAAGCCGGGCTACTTCAAAATCAACAATAGTAGTATCGGCCGGTTTGGGGATAGGGGCAGTGCCAAAAAACAAGTTTGTGCCACTCTTGCTGAAATATATTTTACCATCGCCGCTCACGGCCCATTTATCGGGCATGGTTTCTAATCCTTCAGCGGCTATTACGGTAGCACTGTCGCGGGTTATGTTGTAATAGTAAAGTTTAAATGGTTTTATCAAGGCTTTTTCGGGGTTCTTCTCGGCGGCAAAAGCAATTTGCCTGCCCGCGTCATCAATGGTTATGTTGTGGTAATTGCCCCGGACTTTGCTGATAGCTTTTACTGCGTTCTTATCCACATCAAAAACGTACAGGCCAGAAGTAAATTGTTTTTGCCTTACCGGCGCGGTAACCGCAAAAGCCACCAGCTTACCATTTTTGCTTACCTGGTAATCGGTGACGTATTTAAAGGTATGGGTTATTGTACCTGCCAGTTGTTTTACCGTAAGGTCGGCACCGTCTTGTGTTGACGGTGCGGTAGTTTCTTTAATAGCTTTTTTGGAGGTATCGCCAGGCGAAGGTTTTTTTATAGTATCAGCAGCAGACAGATAGGCAATTACGTTGGCGCTCTCGGCTATTTTAAAGTTTCTGACTGACGGTATTTTGATGATGTTTTGTGTCGAAAGCGAAATAAATCCTAAAGTATCTTTTGGGAATTCCGATTGTTTTTTCTTCTTGATCTTAGCTTGCCTGGTATCTTTAAAAAACGGCCTGATCTGGAATACCGCAAATTTACCATCGCTGCTGAAACGCGCCGTATCGGCACGTGGTATCTGAACTTTGGTTGTGTTTTTTGTATCAGTTATCACCAGGCAGGCATCGCCCTCCTGCGGTTTCACAACATACATAATCCATTTACCACCATTACTTATCCGCTGGCCGGTTATGCTTTGCCATCCGTCAAAAACAGCGTGATCCAAAGGTTTTTTTGAGATTGTTTGAGCGGATAGGCTGACGTAGATAGCCGACAAAAGGATTATTAGTAAAAGTTTACGCATATCAACTTTGTTAACCATTAAATATGCTCAAAATAGCTCGTTTATAAAAATTAGCCACGTGAAAGTTACAATGTAGGGAGGAGAAGATACGGGATAATCCGAAAAGTAAAAGCTTAGTTACTTTAGGGTAATTTGTTACATTTGATGAAGGATGAAATACTATTTTAAATTTGGTGCTGGGTTGATTTTGCAATTAGTGGTAGCTGTAATATGGATACTTGTTATCTCTTTTAGCCGGAATATTCCACCAGTGGCAAATTGGTTTATATACATAGGCTTTGCGTTTAATCTCATCAGCCTGTTCTACTACAATTTAAAATCAATAATAGTGGCAATAAATAAAGAGCCTCAGCTTGAATTTGATGAGGTTTGTATTTATGACCATGTTAAAAATGCAAAATATTATTGGACAGATATTGAGGAGATTGAGGAAGAGAATGGTTCACTCATAATTAAAATGTATCCGGTTGCAAAGCAAATTTCAACTGGCCAGATTTTAATACGCCATGCTCCTAAAACTATCAGGCTTGGAAATGTGGATGTTTATTTAACAGAACTATTAACCATGCTGAATATTTACAGTATAAAGGCGATAAAAATGGAAAAGTGAGGGGATGACAATTGAGTATTTCTACTACAATTTTCATCCCCTGATTTGCTTTCAAATTATATCATCGCCTTATTCAAGGCCTTTATAGCTTCGGCAAAATCTTCTCTTGCAACCAAAAACTGGATGTTTACCTTGCGCAGGGCAAAGCCACAGCTTTTAATATTGATGCCTTTTTGTGCCAGCGCTGTTGCCGATTTGGCTAATAAGCCTGGCTGATCCATATTAGAACCGATGAGGCATACCATGGCCATTTTTTCTACAGTTACTTTCTCATAGTCATCTTCAAGCTCCTGTATCAGCTTTTTATTAAAATCCTTATCCCATATTACAATCGAGATACTGTTGGCGCTTGTGGCCTTAAAAGTATAGCTTACGCCATATTTATAAAACAGCTGCATGATATGAAAATCGGTACCTACGTTGCCCACCATCGATGGGTCGTATATATCAATCATCATTACGTGCTCGGTTCCGGTAATTACTTCAACCCTTTTTTTATCACATATGTACTCGCGTGTAATTAATGTGCCGGGATGTTCGGGTTGGAAAGTGTTTTTTATTCTCAGGTCAATATCATTGATCTCTAATGGTTTGGATGCTTTTGGATGGATAGCTTCCATGCCCACATCAGCCAATTGGTCGGCCACATCGTAGTTGGTATTGCCTACCGGGAAACAATTTTCAACGCCTACCAATTGCGGGTCGGCGGTACATAAATGGTATTCTTTATGGATGATAGCTTCCTGTGGTTTTACTTCAACAGCTATTTTACTAAAAGTAACTTCAGAATAGCCGCGGTCAAACTCGCGCATAATACCTTCAGTGCCTTTGGCGTAACCGGTTACAATAGTAATGGTGCCGGCAAAATCAATGTGCTGCAGATCCTTCCGGATACGTTGATCGATAGTTAAGGACCGGTGATCATGGAAGCCGCTCAAATCAACAAAAGTGGCGTTGATGCCCATGTTTTGCAGGACATTGGCAAATACAAACGCCGAATGACTTTCGCCTATCGATGCCAGGATTTCGCGTGCGGCCAGCAACACATCGGCTTTATTTACATAACCAGAGGCAAGGATATTGGCGATATTTTCCAGGTAGGTTTGTGCGTCTTTAAGACGTTGCTCAATAAAGGCATCAGCCTGGGCAAGGTTTAAGCCAAGGCCTTCGTAGTTTTTATTGAGTTGCTTTAGTTTAACAATAAGTTCTTTAAGGGGCTTATGAAAATCCTTATAAGTTGCCAAACGGTGATAAACACCAGGGGCCTTGGTTTTTTTATTTTCGAGCAGGAGGTTGGTCACCCCCGAAAATGCCGATACTACAAAGATGCGGTTGTAAAGCTGGTCGCCGCTGCGCTCAAACAGGATAATGTTTTTGATCACATCACCCAATGCGGTCATGGATGTACCGCCGATTTTTTCTACTGTTAACATTATTTTAAAACACGAATAGACACGAATTTTGTCGAATTACACGAATAAAAAACAAATTTTTGTCTATTTAGATATGAAAACCTTATATGATATAACTGCCTTTACGCCAATCAAACTCGTAAAATTCGAAAAAACTGGCACTAATTAGTGTATTGCAGCATTGTCTTGAACCAATCTAATTCGTGTAATTAGAAAAAATCTGTGACAATTTGTGTGTCAATATTAATGCTCTTCCTTTTTATAAAGGTCGCCGGCCTTTTCGGCAGATAACTTAATGCCCTTTATCATGGCCGAACTAAAGCCATTGTGTTCCATCTCGTTAAGCCCGGCAATGGTACAACCGCTTGGCGAGGTTACCTTATCAATTTCCTGTTCGGGGTGCGATGATAGCTGCAATAACAAATCGGCAGCGCCTTTGGCCGTTTGCGCAGCCATCTTCAAGGCGTCGCCGGCGTGGAAACCAATCTCGGTGCCGCCTTGCGATGCAGCGCGGATAGAGCGCAAAAAGAAGGCGATACCGCAGGCACAAAGTGCGGTAGCCGATGTCATTAATTCTTCATTAATCTGAATGCTTACACCAACGGTATCAAAAAGTGATTTTACCAGGTTGATATTTTTATTGGTACCGTTATCGGTGGCAATACAAGTCATGGAGTGGCCAATGGCTATCGCCGTATTAGGCATAGCACGCACCACCTGTACGTTTAATTCCAATTGCTGGCGAATGTCGCTGCAACTAACGCCGGATATTACTGATATCAGGAGTTGTTTTTCGGGCTTGATGGCGGGCCTTATCTCGTCAAGTAACTTATTCAATTGCTGTGGCAAAACTGCCAAAACTATAATATCCGATTTTTTAACGGCTTTTAAATTGTTATCGGTGGTATGATAGCCTAAAGCGGCGTAATCTGCCAGTGCACCTGCATTTCTGCGTGTAAGTGTTATTTGCTGAGGTTTGCAAATACCTGCTTTAACCAACCCTTTGGCTAATGAAAGCCCGATGTTTCCAGAGCCCAAAATGGCTATTTGCTGTGATGCGTTCATGTGGTTTTACTTAAACGAGTTCCAAATGGTTTGTTATTCTTTATATTTCCTAAATCGTCGCTTTTGCCAATTATTACTGCTTTTACGCCGCAGGCTATCGCTGTAAATGCATTATCGAGTTTAGGCAGCATACCGCTGTGTATAATTCGTTCTTTTTTTAATTCTTCGTAGTGCTCCGGGTTAATTTCGCGTATCAATGAATCTTCGTCATCAATATCCTGTAAAACACCCTTTTTCTCAAAGCAATAAATCAGGGTTGTATCATACAACGACGCCAGATTTACCGCTAATGCCGATGCAATAGTATCGGCATTAGTATTTAGCAACTGCCCTTCTCCATCGTGCGTTATCGCGCAAAATACTGGAGTAAAACCCGCCTCCATTAACCTGCTTATATTGCCCGGGTTGATGGAGTTTTCGTCTATATCGCCCACAAAACCATAATCAATAGTTTTTACCGGGCGTTTTTTTGCTTTAATAAAATTACCGTCTGCGCCGGTAAGCCCTATGGCGTTATTGCCAAAGCGTTGTAACTGAGCTACTATGTTTTTATTAATGAGGCCACCGTATACCATGGTAACCACTTTTAACGTTTCTATATCGGTTATGCGCCGGCCATCAACAAGCTTTGCTTCAATGCCCAAATCTCCCGCTATTTGTGTTGCTACCTTACCACCGCCATGTACCAATATTTTAAAGCCATCCAGCGTTTCAAAATCTTTCAGGAAATGATATAAGTTTTCGGAGTTATCTATTACATTTCCGCCGATTTTGATAACATGCAGACTTTTTTTGGCCGCTATTTCGGTCGATTTAATAGAAACTGTATCACTTTTGTTCATTCTTCACAGTAATTTAACACGGCACTTATCAATTTGACTCTGTTTTTAAGAAAAATCTGTTAAAAATAAGAAATTATAGTCTATTTCTTATAAAAATCATTCAAAAATGATTATCTGGTTACAGTATTGTAAGTTTACAATTTGATTATGAAATAATTAGTATACTTCAGTTTAAGGCATTAAACTTGCTGTAAATTTTCCCTATGGATAAAAAGAAAGGTACAAAGCCACGTGTAGTGATCATTGGCGGCGGTTTTGGCGGACTGGAATTAGCTAAAAACCTTAAAAATGCACCGGTAGACGTACTGCTGCTTGATAAACATAATTACCATACATTTCAACCGTTGCTTTACCAGGTAGCTGCCGGTTCCATCGCTGCCGATTCTATTGGTTTTCCAATCCGGAGGATTTTTACAAAGCAAGATAATTTCAGGTTTGCACTGGCAGAAGTTGAACAGATACATCCTGAAACTAATACACTCACCACTAATATTGGCACTGTATATTATGATTACCTGATTATTGCAACAGGATCGAATACTAACTTTTTTGGCAACAAAGAAATTGAGCATTTTGCTATGCCGATGAAGAATATCCCCGAGGCATTAAACCTGCGTAGTTTGATATTGCAAAACCTCGAAATGTCGTTGGTTACCAAAGACCCGGAAGAGAAAGCAGCTTTGATGACTTTTGTTGTAGTAGGCGGAGGGCCAACCGGTGTGGAGTTATCCGGCGCACTTGCCGAAATGCGCCAGTTAATTCTGATGAAGGATTATCACGGCTTACGTAAACATAATATGAAAGTTTACCTGGTTGAGGGTAAGGATGTTGTACTTGGCGCCTTCTCGCAGGCAGCATCGGCAAAAGCAAAAAAGTTTTTAGAAGACATGGACGTCACCATTTACAATAGTGTGCACGTGCAAAGCTACGATGGCGTTTTGCTTAAAATAGATGACGGTACTACCATACTTACCCGCAATGTTTTATGGGCAGCTGGCGTGAAAGGCGAGGTGCCTGCCGGCTTACCCGAGACTAATATTACCAGGGGTAACCGCATACAGGTTGATGAAATTAATAAAGTAAACGGTTATAGTAATATTTTCGCTATTGGCGATGTATCGGCCATGATAACACCCGATACACCAAATGGGCATCCGGGAGTGGCACCTGCGGCTATTCAGCAGGGAGAGTGGCTTGCCAAAAACCTGGTGAGGATATTGAATAACCAGGCTACAGTTCCGTTTAAATATAAAGACAAAGGATCGTTAGCAACAATAGGTCGTAACAAAGCCGTGGCCGATTTGGGCAAGCTGCATTTCCAGGGATTTTTTGCCTGGTTATTGTGGGGCTTTGTCCATTTAATGTCGTTAGCTGGTTTTACCAATAAGGGAATTATATTTTTTAGCTGGGCTATTAACTATTTTAATAAAAACAGCGACAACCGATTGATAGTGCGTTATTTTGATACGGAAACTCGGATGACGGATCCTGAGTCGAAATAAAATCAGTTGTTTAAAACATTGCGGCGTTTATTTTATTAGTTAAAAAGTAAACGCCTATGGATCTGTTTGTTGTTATTGCTTTATTGGTTATCGTAAGCGCATTTTTTTCCTACCTAAATGCGCGCTTTATAAAACTTCCGGGTACCATCGGTATTGTTTTGATAGCCACCATAGTTTCTATTGTTATATTAGTTGTTGATAAACTGGATCCCGCAACAGCCGGGTATTTAACAACCCTTGCCAAGAATATCGATTTCTCGAAGGTGGTGCTCAATATTATGCTGGGTTTCCTGCTGTTTTCCAGCGCGTTTAACCTCGATGGAAAAAAACTTAAAAAAGAAATGCGGCCTGTGCTGGTGCTAAGTACCTTAGGGGTAATATTATCTACTGCCATTTTTGGCTCGCTGTTGTATTACCTGGCTCCATTTTTTCATATTCATATGCCACTTATTTATTGCCTGCTGTTTGGAGCCTTAGTATCGCCAACCGACCCGGTGGCGGTTTCGGCAATTGTTAAAAATTCAAAATTGCCTGCGCACCTGGAAACCATTATTTCGGGCGAATCGCTGTTTAACGATGGCGTAGGTTTGGTGTTATTTGTGATTTTACTTGAAATAACCAATGTAGGCGAAAAAAATATAGAAGCTTCGAAAGTAGTTGTACTCATTTTAAAGGAAGTTTTGCTGGGGATTATAGCAGGAGCTGTTTTTGGGTACCTTGCGCAACGACTGATGAAATCGGTAAAGGATTTTCAAACCATTGTGCTTATCTCGTTGGCATTGGTGATGGGCTTATCGGTATTGGCCACCATTTTCGAATTTTCGATACCGTTAGCAGTGGTGACCGCAGGTCTGTTTGCCGGGAGCCATTCCATCAACCAGGATAATAAAGAGCGGTCGCATGAATCGCTGGAAAAATTTTGGCAATTGGTTGATGAAATGCTGAATACTATTTTGTTTGTAATGATCGGGTTACAGCTTATCAATTTACCATTCGTCAACAACTATTGGGTTACCGGGAGCATATCTATTGTGTTTATCTTGATAGCGCGCTGGCTGAGTATTATGTTGCCGCTTACTTTTTTAAGGCGATCATTAAAGGTAAATTACAGCAATATTAACGTAATGACCTGGGCTGGATTAAGGGGAGGTATCTCCATAGCACTGGCGCTAACTCTGCCAAATACGCCTTACCGTCATCTTATTCTCTCTGGAAGTTATTTTATAGTGATATTCTCGGTAATAGTTCAGGGACTTACACTTAATGCTATGATAAACAGGGCATCTAAGTATATCGAATAAATGCTATTTTAATTTCGACATATATTTGGCGATCTCGCTTTCAGCGGAATCCTCGCTTTTACTTAAGGTGTTGATGATGTTTTCACGCTCAAGTACTGATCTGTTCTGACTTAGCTTTTGTTTGCCTTGCAAATCGTCGACGACGATTTCAAATGCCACAATGCCTTTCATCATCTTTTGCTTGTAATCATCGGGCAGGTTATCCCATTGTTGCAGATAGCCCGCTTCATAGTTGTTTATCATTTTAGCTAACAATTCGGCAGTTTCATTTCCTTCGGCTAATAAACTTGCTTTTCCGTAGGCGTGTACAGCTAAATAATTCCAGGTAGGTACATTAGTTTCCTTTTCGTAATTGCTGGGCGATACGTAAGCATGTGGTTCGGTGAATATCACCAATACGGGTTTATTAATTATAGCCAATGCCTGTGGGTTTGCTTTGGCAAAATGAGATAACAGCACCAGTTTATCATCATGCTGCTCAATCAAAAAGGGGAGGTGGGTAGCAACCGGCACATCATGATCAGCAGTAATAATAGTTGCAAAGCTGTAGCGTTGCATAAAACTTACGGCCTCTTGCTGGTCGGGAAACTTATTGAAAGCTGGTATGTACATAGTTCTCGAGAATCAAGAGTTAAGTTTTTGCTAAATATGTGCATCTATAAAAGCTAACTACAAGCTTTCCAGCATTTGCTTTAGCACTGCCTGGGCCGCCCAAACGCGGTTACCGGCTTCATGTACAACAATGCTGTTAGGCCCGTCCAAAATCTCGTCAGACAGCTCTAAGTTGCGGCGAACGGGTAAGCAATGCATCACCTTAGCATCATTGGTTAATTTCAATTTTTCATTGGTCAGCATCCATTCCTCATTTTTGCCTAATATGTTACCGTACGGCTCATAGGCCGACCAGTTTTTTACGTAGATAAAATCGGCGCCTGCCAATGCCTCATCCTGGTTATAACTGATAGTTGCACCTTGAATGAAATCGGCACAAAGCTCATATCCTTTGGGCTGTACGATGGTAAAATCAACGTCAGCCTTGCACATCCACTCGGAAAATGAATTCGGTACGGCTTGCGGCAGCGGCTTAATATGCGGCGCCCAGGTTAATACAACTTTAGGGCGCGCCGTGGTTTTTAATTCAGTTATGGTAACCAAATCTGCAAGGCTTTGCAAAGGGTGGCGGGTAGCCGATTCCAGGCTCACCACCGGTACTTTGCAAAACTCTACAAACTTGTTAAATATCATTTCGCTATAATCTTCCTTGCGGTTACGCAAGCCGGGGAATGAACGTACGCCAATAATATCGGCATACTGCCCCATAACGCCCGCCGCTTCACGGATATGCTCAACAGTTGTGCCGTCCATTACAACGCCATCGCGTAGCTCCAACGCCCATCCTTCTTTATCGATGTTAAGCACCATCACATTCATGCCCAGGTTAAGGGCCGCTTTTTGCGTGCTCATACGGGTACGCAGGCTTGGGTTTAAAAACACCAATGCAAGGGTTTTATTTTTGCCCAATTCCTGGTTGGCATAAGGGTTTTGCTTAAGCGCCAATGCCTCTTTTACAAGGGCATCAATATCGGTAACGTCGTTTACAGAAGAAAATAGTTTCATCAGTCGGGATTATTATATATTGCGATCTATTGATTTAAAACATCTACAAAGGCTTCCAGGAACCTATCCGCATGAGCCCTGGTTAAGTTCAAAGCAGGTAATAACCTTACTACGTTAGGTTTAGCCTCGCCTGTAAAAATATGGTGTTTAAATAAAAGTTCTTTACGGGCATGGGATAACTCTTCGGGCAATTCAATCCCGATCATCAGACCGCGACCCCTGACTTCTTTTACCTGCTCCAGTTTTTTAAGTTCCTTTATCAGGTACTCGCCAACTGTGGCAGCATTTTGCATCAGGCTGTCCTGTTCCATTACTTCCAACACGGCTAATCCGGCGGCGCAAGCCAAATGGTTGCCACCGAAAGTAGTGCCCAGCATGCCATAAGCCGGCTGTATTTTTGGCGAAATAATGATACCACCAACCGGAAAACCATTGCCCATTCCTTTGGCCATGCTGTATATATCGGCATCAACTCCTGCAAAATCCTGCGAGAAGAATTTACCGGTACGCCCGTAACCACATTGAACCGAGTCGGCTATAAAAACTGCGTTATACTCATCGCATAACGACCGGATTTTTTGCAGAAAACTTTCTGGTGCTACCTGGATACCGCCAACGCCCTGGATGCCCTCGATAATTACAGAGGATATTTCGTTATCGGCAAAAGCCTGTGCCAAAGCAGCCTCATCAGCCCAGGGTAAAAATATTACATTGTCGGTTTCGTTAATAGGGGCAACAATCTTTGGGTTATCGGTAACCGCAACTGCTAAAGATGTACGGCCATGAAATGCCTTGGTAAATGCGATAACTTTCTTTTTGCCATTATAAAACGATGCCAGTTTTAAAGCATTTTCGTTTGCTTCAGCACCCGAATTGCAAAGGAATAGTTGATAATCTTCTTTGCCTGATACTTTGCCTAATTTGGTGGCCAGTTCTTTTTGGATAGGGATTTCGATGGAGTTGGAATAAAAACCCAGTTTGTGCAATTGATCTTCTACGCGCTTCACATAGTGGGGATGTGTGTGCCCGATAGATATTACAGCGTGACCGCCGTACATGTCAAGGTATTCGTTGTCCTGGGCATCATATACAAGGCTACCCTGGCCTCTTACTATATTTATTGGATTGATTGGATATACGTCGAATAATTTCATTTTGTTGAGCTTAAAGCAGAAGGCTGAAGGCCAAAAGCTTTTATTTTCTAATTGTTTTAATAAGGCTAATCAGCATTGCCTTAACTTAATTTATTAGCGCGTTTGTTTGCTGAAACAAATCTTGATTATCATCGGCAACTGTCTTTAAGCTTTCAGCTTAAAACGCAGTCGCCTTAAGTCGTAGCCCTGCGCGCTCGTCCAGCCCGAACATTAAGTTCATGTTTTGTACTGCCTGGCCCGAGGCACCCTTAAGTAAATTATCCATAATGCTGACAATGAATATTTTATTGCCATGTTTTTGTACCTGAATAAAGCATTTGTTGGTGTTTACAATTTGCTTTAAATCGATATTCCTGTTGGTAACGTGGGTAAATGGATGCCCCTCGTAATAGTTTTGATAGAGCGCTAAAGCTTCGTCTTCGCTTAAATCGTTTTCTGTGTATATTGATGCGATAATGCCACGTGTAAAGTCGCCGCGGTAAGGTACAAAATGGATGGCTTTATCGAAACCAGACTGTAGCTGCTTTAAAGATTGGCCTATCTCATTCAAATGCTGGTGATTAAATACCTTGTAAACAGATAAGTTATCATTTCGCCATGTAAAGTGCGAAGTAGCTGCCAGGCTTTGGCCTGCGCCTGTTGAACCAGTAGTTGCGGTAATGTGTACTTCGTTGTCTAACAATCCTTTTGATGCAAGGGGCAATAATCCCAATTGCAAACAAGTAGCAAAACAACCCGGGTTGGCTATATTTTCTGCTGTTTTAATGGTTTCCCTGTTTAACTCAGGCAAACCGTATGTGAAGTTTTTACTTTTTAATTTTGAATTTTGATTTAAACGAAAGTCCTGGCTAAGGTCAATAATCTTTACTTCGTCTGGAATCTCATTCGCATCCAAAAACTTTTTAGCATCGCCATGGCCTACACAAAGGAATAATACATCAATATCAGTATTAAACTCGGCTACGAATTTCAGGTCGGAATCGCCAAACAAATCGGTATGTACCTCGTAGATATAATTGCCGGCATTGCTGTTGCTATGTACAAATGCAATATCAACGTTAGGGTGGTTAATGAGGATACGCAACATTTCGCCGCCGGTATATCCCGCACCGCCAATAATGCCTGCACGTATAGCCCCTCGACCCCCTGAAGGGGGAGTTGAACTATTTGTTATATCTTTTAAATTATCAGTCATAATATCAATTATTATTCCCCCTTCAGGGGGTTAGGGGGCAACATTGATCCTGTCATTATTTGTTGATGGATATGAATATAAAATAAACTCCAGGTCACTCCGGTCGTTATTACTGATGAAATGTTTTTGCCCCGGTAATATTTCGATGCCTTGTTCCGGCTTTAAAACGGTTGTTTCTCCATCAATGGAGAAAGTTGCCCGCCCTTTCAAAATAAAGAACAATTGAGTTGCCTTTTCATGGTAATGTAATTGTTCAGCCGTGTCTGGCGGCATTAGCTCCTGTTTTACAGATAATGCCTCGGTATCAATAAAAGTCCAGCCGTGGCAGTCATCGCCCCAGTTATAATGCTTCAGGCATTCTCCTTTTGAAAAAGGAGTCCCCCTGCCCCCTAAAGGGGGAGTAGGAATAGCGTTGGTATTTTCTTTATCTCCCATGATTAGTCTTGAGCAATTTTCGCTCCCCCTTCAGGGGGCTGGGGGGCATTTACTTTGTGATAGATCATTACCTGATTACCAAAAATTTTCGAGAAACCTTTAACGTCTTCGCCACTCCAGGAGTTATTCATTTCACCGTAGCTACCAAATTTATTCGACATCAAATCATGATCAGACTCGATACCGATAACCTGGAAACGATATGGGTGTAATTGTACAAATACTTTGCCACTTACATTTAACTGTGTATCGGCTAAAAAAGCCTCCATATTGCGCATAATAGGATCATGGAACTGCCCTTCATGCAGCCAGTTACCGTAGAAAGCAGAAAGCTGGTCTTTCCAGGATAGCTGCCATTTGGTTAGCACGTGTTTCTCTAAAGTATGGTGAGCCTTTATAATTACCATTGGTGCTGCAGCCTCAAAGCCTACCCGGCCTTTAATACCAATAATGGTATCGCCAACGTGAATATCCCTGCCAATGCCATATGGCTGAGCTATGGCCTGCAAAGCCTGGATTGCTTTGGTTGGATGATCATATTTTTCATCGTTAATACCAACTAATTCACCTTTGTCGAAGGTAAGAACAAGATCCTTTACCTCAGATTCGGTTACCTGGGTTGGCCATGCTTCTTCTGGTAAACCTAAGTTAGATGTTAAAGTTTCTTTACCACCTACAGATGTTCCCCAAATGCCTTTGTTAATTGAATACTTGGCTTTCTCGAAGTTCATTTCCACTCCATGATCTTTCAGGTATTGAATTTCCTCTTCGCGGCTTAATTTTAAATCGCGGATAGGAGTGATGATCTTAACTTCGGGAACCAGGATATTGAAAATCATATCGAAACGTACCTGGTCATTACCTGCACCGGTGCTGCCGTGGGCAACAAATTCAGCGCCAATTTCTTTGGCGTAGTTAGCAATGGCAGTAGCCTGGCTAACACGCTCGGCACTTACCGAAAGGGGGTAAGTGTTGTTTTTTAAAACGTTACCATAAATCAAAAAACGAACACAGGTATCGTAAAAGTTTTTAGTTTCATCAACCACATGGTGCGATGTAACGCCCATTTTATAAGCGCGTTCTTCAACCCCTTTTAGTTCCTCGTCGCTAAAGCCACCAGTATTTACAATTACCGAGTGAACTTCATAACCAAGGTCCTGTGTTAAATATATACAGCAAAATGAGGTGTCTAATCCGCCGCTGTATGCTAATACTACTTTCTTTTTCATTCTTTTTAGAGGTAAAAGGTTAAAGGCGAAAGGTTAAAGGTTTTCGCCCCGTAAAAATTTTATGAAGCCAATTAACATGGCTTTTATCTCGTTTATTGCTGTATTAGTATTTTCATAAATTTCTTTTGATATAAATCCCAGGTCATAAATCAGGTAACAAGTATATTCTACTTCATGCGCAGATCCTAAGGCATTGTCAAGATAATGGACAAAATCACGATCCGTATTTTTTCCACAACCTTCTACAATATTCAAAGGAATGGAGTATGTTGATCTGCGCAATTGGTTGGTTAAAGCAAAACGTTCTTCCATAGGCATTATAGGTAAAATGTCAGCATACACCTGCTTCGTAAGCAAATGTGATTTTTTCCAAACATCTAACTTTTTATAATCCCTCATTTAATTCTTCTTTTCTACCCTTCGCCCTTGACCGATGGTTCTACCTTTCGCCCTTAACCTTTCACCTTTTACCTATTCATGACCAATTCGTTTCTTAATCGCATTTTCTATTCTCTCCAATAATGTGGCCTTATGCGTAATGCGTTTCATTTTTTCTTCGTCCTGCTTCATTTTTTCGGCGGGATCGAACAGCATGGCGGTGCACATGCAGTTTTTGCGGCCTTTGCTCATCAGGATATCGTAATTAACGCAGCTTTTGCAGCCGGCCCAAAAGTTTTCGTCCTGGGTAAGCTCAGAGTAGGTTACAGGCTCGTATCCAATTTCTGAGTTTATTTTCATTACCGCCAGGCCTGTGGTTAGCCCGAATATTTTGGCTTCGGGATATTTTTTACGCGAAAGCTGGAAAATAGCATGCTTAATGGCCTTTGCCAAACCCACTTTGCGGAAGTTAGGGTTAACAATTAGCCCCGAGTTGGCTACAAAATCCCCGTGGCTCCAGGTTTCAATGTAGCAGAAGCCGGCCCACGTACCGTCTTTACGTAAGGCGATAACTGCTTTGCCTTCCAGCATTTTGTTGGCAACATATTCTGGCGACCGTTGCGCAATACCCGTTCCGCGTGCCTTGGCCGATTCGGCCATTTCATCGCAAATCATTGTGGCATAATCTACATGCTGAGCTGTAGCAACCTGAATATCAAAATCTTGTATGGTCATTTAAATAGATAATTACCGTTAAATTAATTGGCTTTTCATCGCCTTAATAATTAGATGGCTTTTTTACAAAGAAGTTTAACAACTCTTTTGCGGGGTTTAGTACGGGAAATTAATTCAAACCCTTGGCATATAGGGCCTTCGTCGGGAAGGGCAGGATAAAAAAACAGTTGAACCCAAAGCAGCGGCAATGGGAGCAAATGTTGCTCTTGTTGCGGGCTTATTTAAGCTTGGTTGATTCATTTTTTTTGAGGTGTTACTGTGTTTTTAATTTGGGTGCAAATTAGGCCATAAATTTTTACTTATCCAAGAAAAAACTTACATTATAACATTTAAATGGAAATGAGATAACACGCCCGTTATTATCCCGGTGAAAAGACGGTAAAATAAATTGCTGCCATTTAATTTTCGTGTGCCCCGAAATTGCCACGAAAACAGTACACAAATACTCAAAATGAAGTCAAAAAGACAGCAAAAAAGTTCAATTAGTTTCAATTTTTGTGCAACTAATTACCACTTTTACGCAATTGCTGACAAATCGAAGATTTTGACTATAACCCCCGATGCCGTACTACTTTATTTTGCCTGGGCGATAAGCCCGATTGCGTCTTCGCGCGATTTATTTTCAATTGCCATCACAAATTCTATCGGGCCGCCGCCTTTGCCACAGCCGAAACATTGAAACATATTTTTTTCTTCGTAAACCATTAATGACGTAGCCTGATCTTTGTGGAAGGGGCACTTACCTTTAAGCGCTTTTCGGCTTACTTCGAGCAGGATGTATTTGGAGACGATTTCTACGAGGTTGGGTTGGACAGGGGTGGAGATAGATTCTGACATAGACATATAAGATGGGCGAAAATAAGAATTAATACGCGTGGTTAAAGCGGTGAACAAAAAAACCTTGCTTTACCTTGCACTATCACAACAAATGGCCTTACCCTGAAAATACCACGATATAGGGTTTACCGCGGAATGATGAGGTATGAGTTAATTTTCCTATTGTTGTAAATCATTAACCTGATATCAGCTAAACCTAATGGGAACAAAACAAATAAATAATTATAGGGTAAAGTCCCTGGTGCAACAAACGGCCAATTCCATTAAAAAAGATATAGATAAAGGCGTTTACCGAAAAAATGAACAACTGTTATCCATAAACCTTTATAGCAAACAATATGGGGTATCAAGGGATACTATTGAAAAAGCCTATATCATTCTAAAACAGGAGGGATATATCCATTCAGTTTCGGGAAAAGGGTATTTTGTAATTGGTAAGCCCGATGTAAGGATGAAGGTTTTATTGTTGTTCAACAAACTGAGCTCTTATAAAAAAAACGTGTATGATGCTATAGTGCAAACCCTGGGCGACAAAGGCAGGGTCGATCTTCATATTCACCACTACAATCCTGCTTTGCTTGAAGAGAGTATAGAAGCTAATTTGGGTAATTACCATTACTACCTGGTGATGCCGCACTTTTTTGACAATGCTAACGAGCTGGAATACTTAAATATTTTAAAAAGAATCCCGGCCGGCCAACTGATATTGGTTGATAAGTACCTCCCCCAATTAAACAATGTTTCTGCAGTATTCCAGGACTTCAGAAACGATATTTATGGTGCGTTAAATGAAGTTACCTATCATTTAGCAAAATATGAACGAGTAGCAGTTATTTTCCCTTTCAACCGCCACCATCCGCCTGAGATAAAAGATGGTATCGCCCAGTTTTGTGAAGAGAACCAAAAGAAATTTGAAGTTGTTTCGTCAGTTAAACTGGATGAGCTAAAAAAAGCAACTGTATATATTGTACTTGCCGAGGATGATTTAGCCGACCTGATTAAAGCTGTCAGGATCACCGGCAACAAATTAGGGAAAGATATAGGCATTATATCCTTCAACGAAACTGTATTTAAAGAACTGCTGGATATCACCGTAATATCTACCGACTTTGAAGAAATGGGCCGGAAAACTGCAGAGCTCATGCTCCAAAATAAAGCAGCTGTTATCAAAAATGAATTTAAGATCATTATCCGGAAATCATTATAATACTTGTCGTGGTACAGGCTTATAATGATGATCTTAAGGTTAAATAAAATGGCACCTCATACCTGCCTGTATACCCGTTTTTTATAACGTCGGCAGTCATTTCTCCCATTTTTTCAAAATCTGTTGATATGGTGGTTAAGCCGTTTAGTATAATTTTTTTTAGCGGGGTTTCGTTATACGATATCACACCAACATCTTTACCTATCTGCAATTTTGTCGATAGCATCCGTTCAATCAAAACAACCAGGTCATTCTCCATTAGGTTTATAAAAACCTCGCCTTCGTTTATAGGCTCTCCATGTATATCATGAACAACTTTATAGGTAAAGGCGTACTGGATACAGAAGGTAAAGAAACCTTTTAATATCTCACCCGGAAAATAGGTGTATTCGGGAAATATGATCTTTAACGTATGGTACTTGCTTAGCTGCGGCAACGCCTGCTCCAGGGCATGAAAAATATCTTTTTCAAAATTTTCGTATACCGCGGCGAAGTCGCCTTTTACACCTGGCACAAGTTTGTCGAGTATTATCAGCTTGTCTTTGGGTAAGGTATTGATGATATCATGTACATTTTCGCCACCATCCATAAAGTGCGGTAAAATTACGTAGTGCGTATAATCATTACTATTGTTTTGGATTAGCTTTTTAAAAAACTCAAAATCGTTATTGTATATATAAAAGTCGATAGCGGCCTCATGACCAAGACCATCAACAATGGCATCATATACCAGCTTTTTATGGGTGCTTAACTTATTGAATATTAAAAACACTTTATATTGCTGGCCGGCCTCGGTGTTTTTTATATAATATCCCTTACCCGGTACGGAGCCAAGCAAGCCAATTGACTTTAAGTGTTTATAGGCTTTTTCGGCAGTATCCCGCGATATTTCAAAATTGAGGTTCAGCTCGTTAATGGAGGGTAGTGTTTCATTAATAACCAGTTTCCCTTCGCGTACACTTTTAATAATCGAGTTGGCTAATTGTATGTATTTGGGTGTGGATGAATAATAGTCAATATATATATAATCCAATAATCGCGAAGACTTCATACCTCATCATTAAATCCTGTGCCGGCTATAAACTTAAAAGCAAGTTTAACCGAGCTAAAGTTAAAACTTTTCGCCAGTTAATCATGATGCTACAGGATTGTTAACTGCGAAAAGAAATGTTATTTTGGCAAAACATACAGCGTCGTTTAAATATATATGCGATTTTTGGACGAATCAAATATCAGTAACCAATTGCCGTATTTAACCTTTTAACATTTACCTATGGATCGCGTAGCATTTAAAATGAAGCTTTTTCCGGGCTTTGAACAGGAGTACAAAAAACGCCATGATGAAATATGGCCCGAATTATCGGCGCTGTTAAAAGATACGGGAATAAGCGATTATGCTATCTTCCTGGATGAGGAAACCAACAGCCTGATTGGCGTTTTAAAAGTAGCCGACAAGACCTTACTGGATAATTTACCAGCAGAAGCCGTTATGCAAAAATGGTGGGCTTATATGGGCGATATTATGGAAAGCAATCCCGATAATTCACCGGTAAGTACCCCCCTAAAAGAGGTTTTTTATTTGCCATAATTATTTTAATAAAGGACCATAGGGCTGGTGATTGTACCATTAAGGCTGTAAACTGCTCTGTGAAAGGGTAGCTTTTTTAACCAGCTTGTTGCCCGGGCCATTCTATAATTTTGATTTTAACCTGCTTAATCCTTCTTGTGTAATATTCAAATAGTTAGCCACCAGCCTGTTGGGTAACCGTTTTATTATTTCGGGGTTTTCTTTGAGCAATAATAAATAGCGTTCGGTAGCATCGTTAGTAATAAAACTCATTAACCTGTTGGTGTTAATTACATAAGCGTATTCCAGCTGATGGCGATAAAATTTTTCCCATATAGGCAAAGTTTCTACCAGGTGGTAAAAATCCTTTCTATCCATATATAACAGTTCGGAGTCCATTACTGCTTCAATGTATTCCTTTGATCTATTTTGGGTGATAAAAGACACCATTGACGATGATGCATCATTTTCAAATATGATTCTTCGGGTAACTTCTGTACCAACGTCTTTAATAAAATAGATTCGCAGACAGCCTTTTACAACAAAATACATCCTGTTTGACAAATCTCCTTCATGCAATAAAATTTCTTTCTTTTTAACCGTACGGGGCTTAAAATGCGAAAGAATAAATTGCAAATCTTCATCACTAATTTTAACTTTTTTCTGGATGTACCTGGCTAAGGTTTCTTTCATAAACATTCAATCGAATTTATTACTTATTAAAATTATGCATTTTGTTTCAAGAACTTCGGATAGATCAATAATGCCGCAAACGATGCTATAAATGCGTTTATCAAAAACACTACATGAAAGCCATAGGTTATTGCCTGCGGCGAGCTGCCAATTTTTGAAGTGCCAGACACTCCCGACAACACCGCGAAGATAACGCCCATTACTGTTGTTCCGGTTATTTGCCCTAAAATCCGCGACAGCGATAAAAAGCCACTTAGTAGCCCGCGTTGGTCTGCTGGTGCTATTTCCATTACAACCGTGTTGTTAGGGGTTTTAAAAAAATTCAATCCCAGCGCGATAATTCCTATCCGCCAAAGATAACCTACAATATTATCGGCCGGGGTAATTGTGCTCATGCAAAAGCATCCAATGGCGATGGTAATTACTGCGCAAAACATCACATTTTTTGCACCATACCTGTCGGCAATTTTGCCTGCGTAAATACTAAGTGCAACAGTTAATAAAGGGCCGAATGACATAATTAGCCCAACCTGTATCAGGCTGTAATTAGCTGCTTTTAAAAGATAAAACGGTGGCAATATTACTGTTGTAATAATTACGGTATAAACAAGCACTGTAGTAAACAGGTTTTTGCTAATAAGCCTGTTTTTAAAAATGGCGACGTTTATTAAAGGATGCGCTATTCTTTTCTCAAACCGAATAAATACAACTAAGCCAATAATAGTAACTGCCAATAACGTTAAAACAGTAGTATTGCCAAAACCGCTTTTTTCAATCATGGTCATGCCAAAACAGTAGGATGATAAGGTTGCTGCCAATAAAATTATTCCAACCTTATCAATAGGCATACGTTTTTTAATAGTAGGGCTGTTTATGTATTTATAGCCCAATCCATAAGCCACAATTCCAAAAGGTATGTTTACTAAAAACATAGATTGCCACCCGAAAGTTGAAAGCAATATGCCGCCAATTGTTGGTCCGCCTGCAATACCCAGGGCTGTTATGGTTGATAAAACCCCCATTGTTTTGCCCAACATTTTTTTAGGTGTGAGTTCCGTTGCTATGGCCATACTCAAGGCCAATATTAAGGCTGCCCCCAAACCTTGTAACCCTCGGAATAAGATAAATAATGCTGCACTATTAGATATACCGCAGAGCAAAGATGCTATGGTAAATATAACAATACCCGCCAGGTATAATTTCTTTTTACCTATAATGTCGCCAAGCCGTCCTGCGGCTGTAATTAGAGCGGTAAGTACAAGCAGGTAAGCCAGCACAAACCATTGTGCCGAAGCAAAAGTGGTTTTTAAGCTTTTAATCATTGTTGGCAATCCTGCGCTCACAATACTTGTGTCGAGGTTCATCATAAACAGGCTTATAGAAATACCGGCAATAGCAATTTTTAGTTCGGAAAAATTGCCGGTATAATTTTCTGCAACGTCAGTTCCGGGTAAATACGCTAATGTTTCTGTTTTCATGCCCCAAAATTGGGCAACAGAAAATGAATAAGCATTGATGTGTGTTAAAAAATGAAAGGGTTATCCAATCGGTACATAAAGCATTTGAATCATTCTTAATGAGTTTGAACAGGCAATGAATTTGTTACACAAACAGTATCTTCATTCAGGACAGTGCAGGACGCTGTTTGTGTATCCATGGTATAACTTTATCTATTATAAACCATGCCCCAATTTTGGGCAACCAGATAACCAGGTAAATTAATATTCATCATGATAAAGTCGACTCGCAAGATCTTATTGCCCTGCTTTTGTTTTTTGCTGTGGTTTACCTTACCTGCAACACTTTTGGCACAGGCAGCTAAAACCAGTTTTAAATTTGATTTTGGCAGCGGCAAGGCAGCCGATGGCTATCAAAAGATAGGCTCGGATGTTCAATTTGATGACAATAAAGGTTATGGGTTTGATTTTGACTCAAAAGTAACAGCAGTGGTCCGCAATCCCCGGAAATTGCTTACAGGTGATTACGTAACCAGCGATAAACCTTTCTATTTTTCGGTAAACGTACCCGAAGGCAATTATAAAGTAACACTGCTATTGGGCGACACTAAGGGTAACAGTAATATAACCGTACGTGCAGAATCGCGCAGGCTAATGCTGGAAAAAGTTACAACCAGTAAAGGCAATATAAAACGAGTAAGCTTCATAGTAAATATACGTAAGCCGGATATCGGCACAGGCGGTAAGGTATCCCTTAAACCCCGCGAATTTGGAAAATATGACTGGGATGATAAGCTCAGCCTTGAATTTAATGATACCCTGCCATGTATTGATGCGCTTGAAATAGAAAAGGTGGATGATCAGGTAACTGTTTACCTGGCTGGAAACTCCACCGTGGTTGACCAGGATGACGAGCCCTGGTGCTCATGGGGGCAAATGATCACCAGGTTTTTTAAACCTGGGGTAGCCATTGCTGATCATGCAGAATCGGGACTTTCCCTGGGCAGCTTTTTAAACGGCCACCGTTTGGATAAAATATTGAGTATCATTAAGCCGGGGGATTATCTTTTTATCGAGTTTGGGCATAATGATCAGAAAGAAAAAGGTCCCGAAGATGGCGCCTATAAATCATATACAGATCGCCTAAAGCTGTTCATCAGTAAAATACGGGATAAAAATGCCATCCCGGTTATTGTAACTTCCACCAGTCGCCGCGCTTTTAATGATAGCAGTAAAGTTGTGAATACGCTGGGCGATTACCCGGATGCTGCAAGGAGGGTTGCCAAAGAGCAAAATGTACCGCTGATAGATCTTAACGCCATGACGGCTAAACTTTATGAGGCCCTTGGCAATGAAGGTTCTAAAAAGGCTTTTGTGTGGTATCCGGCCAACTCGTTCCCCAACCAGCCCAAAGACCTGGCAGATAATACCCACTTTAACAGCTATGGAGCTTATGAAATTGCCAAATGTGTTATCGAGGGGATCAAGGGCAATCACCTGGGTATTGAGAAGTATATTATTGACGCACCGCCTTATGATCCATCGCATCCCGACCCTGCCGATACTTTCAACCTGCCAGCCAGCCCCAAAAACAGCACCATAAAACCCGACGGAAACTAATTAAAATCTTAATAATGATAATAAGCAAAAAACTGGCTTTGATAACTTTTGCCCTTTTACAGGTAAGCTTTTTTACCCTAAAAGCTCAGGATTTAATAGAAACAGGGGGCGTAAAACCCATGCCGGCCCAATGGATTGATAAAGAAACCGGGCATAAGGTTGTTCGGCTGGTAAACCGCGAAAATGATAACGGGAGTTTTTATTTTAACAATAATCCCTTTGTTCTCCAGGAAAAGAACGAAGGTGATTTGATGGTGTTTTACGGCAAAACGGATAAGGGTCAGCAACTGTTTACCGTCAACCTGAAAACGTTAAAGACCGACCAGTTAACCAGCTGCGAAAAGGTATCGGGCGAGATGGTTTGCGCTAAAACCCGTGAGGCATTTTACCAAAGCGGCGACAGTATATTTGCCGTAAATGTAAATACTCATAAAACCAGGTTTATTTATGCTTTTGCCCCAGACTTTAAAGGCAGGGTAGGAACCGTAAATGCCGATGGAACTTTTATGGCCTGTGTTAAAGCCACCGGTGAGCAGGAGCGTGAAATACTGGCCAAATATCCCGAAAAACATGATTTTTTTAACCGGATTTATGATGCGCATATCCAGCGTACGCTATATGTGCTTGATGTTAAGCACAAATTATTAAAACAAATACACCAGGAGAACGAATGGACTAATCACCTGCTTTTCTCGCCCACAGATCCAGATAATTTGTCGTACTGTCATGAAGGGCCATGGGAGAAGGTAGACAGGATTTGGAACATCAATATAAAAACCGGCGAAAATAAACTATTGCATAAGCGTACCATGGTAAATGAAATTGCAGGGCATGAGTTTTTTTCGCCGCTTGGTAATACCGAGTGGTTTGATCTGCAAAAACCTAAAGGGCAAACATTTTTCCTGGCGGGCATCAACATGAATACGGGTAAGGAAGACCGCGTTTACCAGATGGACCGTAACGAATGGTCAATCCATTTCAACGTTACCAGGGATGAGCAAACATTTGCAGGTGATGGCGGTAATGCCGGGCAGGTAGCCAAAGCGCCCGATGGCATGTGGATTTACCTTTTTAAACCCAATGGAGATCGTTTTAAATCGGAGAAACTGGTTAATATGAAAAATCACAACTATCACCTGGAACCTAATGTGCATTTTTCGCCCGATGAAAAATGGGTTATCTTCCGGGCCAATTTTGAAGGTCATGAGGGCGTTTATGCGGTTGAAATTGCCAAACACAAATAAAAAAATCTACATGTCGGTATTCAACAAAAACTTCAAAATAGCTGCCGTTTTAGTGCTTTTAATAAGTGCCGAGGAGGCAACAGCCCAGGTAACGTGGCCTGTTATTACCAGGCAAACCAAACCCTGGGCCCGCTGGTGGTGGCAAGGCAGCGATGTAAATAAAAAGGACCTGGCCTGGAATATGCAAAGCTACCATGACGCCGGTTTAGGCGGAATGGAAATAACACCCATTTACGGCGTTAAAGGACACGAGCGTGAGTTTATACCGTATTTGTCGCCCCAATGGGTTGATATGCTGAAATATACACTGCAGGAGGCTAAACGTTTGGATATGGGTATTGACCTGGCTAACGCCACAGGCTGGCCCTTTGGAGGCCCCTGGGTAACAGATCGGGACGCGAGTAAGGAACTCTTCTGGAAAAATTATGACCTGAAGGGCGGGGATAAATTAAATGAACCTGTGGTGTTTGTACAACAACCCCTGGTACGCGCAGACGGCCAGGCGCCAAAGATCACCGACCTGGTTGAGCCCATCAGCGCTAATAAAAACCTGCAATTGATGGCGCTTGACCAGGTGCGGTTTGAAAAACGCATACCACTCACCGTTTTAATGGCCTATGATGGCAAAGGGCAGGCCCTTAACCTGACCGATAAAGTTGAGGCCGATGGCAAACTTAACTGGACCGCACCCGCCGGTAACTGGAAGCTATATGCGCTTTTTATGGGTTGGCACGGTAAAATGGTGGAGCGGGCCGCCCCGGGTGGCGAGGGCTATGTGATTGACCATTTTTCGAAACCGGCGCTTGATCATTACCTGGATAAGTTTAACCAGGCATTCAAAGGCCAGGATGTAAGTGCTATCCGCGCGTTTTTTAACGACTCGTACGAGGTTGACGACGCCCGCGGGCAATCAAATTTTACCCCACAGTTTTTTGACGAGTTTATTAAGCGCCGTGGCTACGATCTTCGGGATCATTTACCGGCCTTATTCGGCAGTGGCGACAAAGAGAACGATAACAGGATATTGTGCGATTACCGTGAAACCATATCCGATTTGTTGCTTGATAATTTTACCAAACCCTGGCACGAATGGGGTAAATCAAAAGGCGCTTTAATCCGTAATCAATCGCACGGTTCGCCATCCAATATACTGGATCTTTACGCGGCTATTGATATTCCCGAAACCGAGGGGAATGATATCCTGCGATTCAAGTTTGCTACCTCGGCGGCACACGTTACAGGTAAACCGCTGGCTTCATCTGAGTCGGCAACCTGGCTTAATGATCATTTTTTGTCGTCATTAGGCGATGTTAAACAGGCTATTGATAAATATTTTGTAGGTGGTGTTAACCATATTTTTTATCATGGTATCAGCTATTCGCCAAAGGATGCCCCCTGGCCGGGTTGGTTGTTTTATGCCGAAGTACATTTTAACCAGACCAATCCGTTCTGGAACGACTTTTCGACCCTTAACCAATACATAACCAATTGCCAGTCGTTTTTGCAACAGGGCAAGCCTGATAATGATGTGCTGGTTTATTATCCCTTGTTTGATAGTTTTTCGGAACCAGGCGAAAAAGGTTTACTGAAGCATTATGATGCCATGAAACCCGATTTTAGCGGTACCGGTTTCGAAAACTCAACCCAGGAGATGCTGAAAAAGGGCTACACTTTTGATTTTATATCAGATAAACAGATAATTGCGCTGCAAGCCACGGGCGCCCGCATAGCTACCGGTGGAATCAGTTACAAAACCATTCTGCTGCCCGATTGCAGGTATATCCCGCAGGAAACATTCCATAAAATAATGGATCTGGCAAAGGCAGGAGCAACAGTGGTGGTGTATAAGAACCTGCTGTTAGATGTGCCTGGATATGCCCGTTTAAATGAGCGGGAAAAAGCATTTAAGGATTTACTGACCGGGTTAAACTTTACCCCGGGGGCCAATGGTGTTAAAATAGCTACGATAGGCAAAGGCAGGTTTTTAATTGCCGATGATATCCCCCCTTTGCTGGATGCCGCGGGAATTAACAGGGAAAGTATGACCGATGATGGACTTCAATTTGTACGCAGAACCTACAAAAACGGCAACAGCTATTTTATCGCCAATAATAGCGATAAAGCGATTGATGGCTGGGTAAGGTTATCAGTTAGTGCAGCGTCGGTAGTGGTATTTGATCCGATGACCAAAAGTTACGGCCTGGCCAGCAACCGGAAACAAGGCAAAGGCCAAACCGGTGTTTACCTGCAACTACAGCCCGGGCAAAGCTGCATTTTGCAAATGTTACCTTCAAAAGTTAATATCGCAAATTATAAATATTACCAGCTTGCCGGTAAACCGGTAAATGTAAATGGCATATGGGCGCTCACATTTACCCAGGGCGGCCCAACCTTGCCGCAACCGGTAAAAACCAGTGAGCTTAAATCATGGACGGCTTTAGGGGGGGATGAATTTAAGGCGTTTTCGGGAACAGGGAGTTATTCAATCACATTCAAAAAACCTGCACAAAATGCGGTAGCCTGGCAGCTGGATTTAGGTAAGGTACATGAAAGTGCCGAAGTTTACCTTAACGGCAAAAAGTTGGCAACGCTGATAGGTGCGCCATATATAATTACCATTTCTTCAGGACAGTTAAGGTTGATCAATCAGTTACAGGTAAAAGTAGCCAACCTGATGGTGAACCGCATTATAGATATGGATAAAAAGAATATCCCCTACAGGATCTTCTATAATACTAATTTTCAGTCACATAGCTCCGGGTCCAAAGGCCAGGATGGGCTTTTTACCGCAATAAACTGGCAGCCAAAGCCATCTGGTTTGGTTGGGCCGGTTACCCTTAGGCCGGCTAAATATTTGCAAATTAAATAGTTATATCATGGTAAAAGCACTAAAATCCCTTTTTATCTTGTTAATGATAGCTTTCGCGGGCCTGGCGTTTGTTAATCAGCAAAAGCCAACATTGTACCTCATCGGGGACTCTACAACCCACAACAGCGATAAGGAAACATGGGGTTGGGGCAGTATCATTCCAAACTATTTTAACCTGTCGAAGATCAATATCGAGAACCATGCAATGGCCGGTCGCAGCACGCGTACTTTTATAAAAGAGGGCAGGTGGAACAAGGTAGATTCCCTGTTAAAGCCCGGCGATTATGTGATGATGGTATTCGGCCATAATGAAGGCAGCCAACCCGATACTACAAAAAAAGGATACCGCGGTGTACTAAAAGGTACAGGCGAGGAAACAGCAGAGCTTACCTGGCCCAATGGGGTAAAAGAAACTGTACACACCTACGGCTGGTATTTTCGCAAATTTATAAGGGAAACCAAAGCTAAAGGCGCTACGCCAATGGTCTTGTCGATGATTCCGCGTAATGAGTTTCGTGATGGTAAAGTGATTCGTGCTGATAATGATTATGGCAAATGGGCACGGGAGGTAGCGCAGCAGGAAGGGGCTATTTTCATTGATATGAACCGGCTTACCGCTGATAAATATGACCAATGGGGCGCCGATTCGGTAAAAAAATTCTTTCCCGGCGATCATACCCATACCAATAAAGCAGGTGCCACTGTAAATGCCGAATCTGTTGCCGAAGGCATCCGGGCCGATCCGAAGAATCCTTTAAATAAATATCTTAAAAACTAACTGGTAAGCTATTATGAAAAATTTAATGCGTAAAAATGCAGGTTTAAGCTTATTGCTGATAGGCATGATCTTGCTATCGTCTTTTATGCTGATAAAACCAGCTGATAAACCAACCTTTTACCTCATCGGCGATTCAACCGTGAAGAATGGTAAAGGAAAAGGTGATGGCGGTTTGTGGGGATGGGGCAACTATATAGCTCCTTATTTTGATACAACCCGGATATCGGTTGAAAACGATGCACTGGGCGGAAGCAGCAGCCGCACATTTCAAACGCTTGGGCTATGGGATAAGGTACTGGCAAAAGTAAAACCCGGCGACTTTGTAATTATGCAATTTGGCCATAACGACGCCGGTGCATTGGATGACACCGCCCGGGCACGCGGAACCATTAAGGGTATTGGCAACGAGCAGCAGGAAATTTACAACCCGAAAAGGAAAATACAGGAGGTGGTACACACTTACGGCTGGTATATGCGCAAATATATTACCGATATAAAGGCCAAAGGCGCAACGCCAATTATTTGTTCGCCAATACCGCGCAATGTTTGGAAGGATGGCAAATCGGCCGGTCGCAACGATGATAACAGTTACGGGCAATGGGCCAGGGAGTTAGGTGAGCAAACCGGTACTTATTTCGTCGATCTGAATAAAATGATAGCCGATGACTATGATGAAGAGGGTGAGGCAAAAGTAAAATCGGTCTATTTTGGTACCGATGCTACCCACACGCTTGAGCCCGGCGCGCAGCTAAATGCAAAATTTGTAGTCCAGGGGATCAGGTCATTCAATAAACTGGCCCTTAATAAATATTTAAAGTAATGCCGCGGTTGTAACCATTGTAGAGACGCATAATTGCGTCTCTCGCAGGATATTCGGGATTTTCAGGGTCGATTTGCATACGGGAGCTGCAATTATGCGTCTCTACATTAAAAATAAAGGGTTTAACCCACAGCTTCTGAGGAAAACTTAAAGAATAAGAAGGAGAGATGAAGAAACTACTGCCTGTATATTTTGCAATTTTTGCCTGTGCCTGGCCGGTTATTATAAAGGCGCAAATCCCAATAAACCGCAAGGCATTGGTGCAAAGGCACAATGTGATCAATAAGGGTACAGATACCTTATCATCGCTGTCGGTTGGTAATGGTCGTTTTGCTTTTACGGTTGATGCTACCGGTCTGCAAACCTTCCCCGAACATTATGATAAAGGCATTCCGCTGGGTACACAATCAGAGTGGGGTTGGCATAGCTTCAAGGATACCATGGGTTATAAGTTTGATGAAACATTAAAAACCTATACCCTCAATGGCCGTAAAGTTACGTACGCGGTGCAATGGAACCAGCCCGGGCGCAGTAGGGATGCAGCTAACTGGTTCCGCGAAAATGTGCATCGCTTACAACTGGGCAATCTTGGTTTTATACTATTGCATGAGAATGGAACCGAAGCAAACATCAATGAAATTCAAAACATTCGCCAGGAACTCGATCTCTGGACGGGCGCCATCAACAGTACTTTTACTTTTGACGGCGAAGCAGTAAGCGTACAAACCTATGTCCACCAGGGGCAGGATTTGGTGGCAGTAAAAGTTCAATCTAAATTATTGAGCCAGGGCAGGCTAAAAGTAAGGCTGCGTTTTCCGTTTCCTACCAATCAATTTACTGACTATGGCGATAACCGGAAAAACCCTGAAAAACATTATTCAACTGTCATTTCATCAGGTCGGCATCAGGCCTCCATTATTCATCGTTTAGATACTAACCAATATTTTGTGCGCCTGGATTGGCAGGGATCTGCAGCCGTTAAAAATACCGCCGTTCATCAGTTTGTGTTATCCCCGCAGGGCAAAACAAATCTGTTAACGTTTACCTGTTTGTTTACCCCACGCAAAACCGCAGCGGTTTTACCGGGCTTTACTCAAACGCAGGCAAACAACATACAGCAATGGAGGGCTTTTTGGCAAAGCGGCGGCGCGGTTGATTTTAGCGGCAGTACAGACCCACGGGCCAATGAACTGGAACGGCGGGTGGTGCTATCCCAATACCTTACCAAAATACAATGCTCGGGCCATCAACCGCCTCAGGAAACCGGGCTCACCTATAATAGCTGGTATGGTAAACCCCACCTTGAAATGCACTGGTGGCATGGTATTCACTTTGCGCTTTGGGGACGGGAGCAGCTGCTGGAAAACAGCATGGCCTGGTACCATCATGTTAAAGTTAACGCACGTGCTATAGCTAAGCGGCAGGGTTACGATGGCGTTCGCTGGCAAAAAATGACTGATCCTGATGGTAATGAAAGCCCGTCATCGGTAGGCGCGTTCCTGATCTGGCAGCAGCCGCATTTTATTTATTTTGCCGAGCTGGATTACCGCGCACATTCCAATAAACAAACCCTAAATAAATACAAAGACCTGGTATTAGCCGATGCCGATTTTATGGCCTCGTTCCCCACTTACGATAAAGAGCATGATCGTTATAATTTAGGCAAGGGCATTATACTGGCACAGGAACGTTATAAACCCGAAGACACGTTTAACCCAACTTATGAGCTGCAATACTGGCGCTGGGCGCTTACAACCGCCCAGGAATGGCGCAAGCGTTTGGGCATGCAACCCGATAAAAAATATGCGCTCATCCTGAAGAAACTGGCAGAGCTACCCCAAAAGGATGGCGTTTACCTTGCTGCGGAGAGCTCGCCCGATGCTTATACCAATCCGAAATTGAAAACGGATCATCCGGCGGTATTAGCGGCCTATGGTATGCTGCCTTATAACAATAAGCTGGATACCCTAATAATGAAGAAAACTTTTGACCTGGTATGGAATGTATGGGACTGGAAAGATACCTGGGGCTGGGATTTCCCGATGACAGCCATGACTGCTGCCCGCTTAAATATGCCCGAAAAAGCCATGGAGGCCTTATTTATGCCCATAAAAACCAATACTTACCTGCCCAACGGTCATAATTACCAGGATGGGCGCTTACGCCTCTACCTGCCAGGCAACGGCGGATTGCTGGCTGCTGTAGCCATGATGTGTGCCGGCTGGGATGGTTCAACTATCGCTAATCCGGGTTTCCCAAAAGATGGGAAGTGGAAAGTAAGATGGGAAGGACTTAAAAAAATGCCTTAAAAAAAGCCGGAGATAATAACCTGTGAATTAAATGAATAGAAATACATCAAAACCTACAATATGAATAAACTATTTGCAAAACTGAAAATGATACTGTGCACAGGTGCAATCATGGTTACGGCGGGCGCTGTACACGCCCAGCTGCCATCAAAAAGTAAAGTATTGGCCGATATGACTTTGGCTAACAACTATTTTATGCAAAAATGGCCGGATGCAGGTGCTTCTGTTACCGTAAAAGGTGTTACCCGAACCAGTAACCTGTGGACAAGAGCGGTTTATTACGAGGGTTTGATGGCGATGTACAAAATAGATCCGCAAAAAAAATATTATGATTACGCGGTTGACTGGGGCGAAAAACACCAATGGGCGCCGCGTGGTGCCGTTGATACCCGGAACGCCGATAACCAATGCTGCGGCCAGACATATATAGACCTGTACCTGATAGATAAAAAGCCGGAACGTATAGAGAAAATAAAGCAAAGTATCGACCTGATGGTCAATAGCGAAAAACAGGATGACTGGAGCTGGGTTGATGCGCTGCAAATGGCCATGCCGGTATATGCCAGGCTTGGCGCGGTTTACCAGGACGATAAGTATTATGAAAAGATGTTCGCCATTTATAACTATACCAAAACAGTGCATGGCGGCAAGGGCCTGTACAACACTGCCGATCATCTTTGGTGGCGGGATAAGGATTTTGTAACCCCTTACAAAGAGCCCAATGGCGCCGATTGTTACTGGTCGCGCGGTAATGGCTGGGTATTGGCGGCCATGTTACGCGTTTTGGAGGTAATGCCCAAAAAAGCCCCGCATCGCGATGAATATTTAAATGTTTATAAAGAAATGATTGAAGCCCTGGTACCGCTGCAACGTGCGGATGGTTACTGGAATGTGAGCTTAAAAGACTCTACCAATTTTGGCGGCAAGGAATTAACAGGTACAGCGCTGTTTGCCTATGGTATGGCCTGGGGCATCAACCATGGCATCCTCAAAAAGAAAACCTATTTACCTATAGTAACCAAAGCCTGGAATGCTATGTCGGCAGAGAGTTTACATACAGATGGTATGCTGGGTTTTGTGCAGGGAACCGGCAAGCAACCTAAAGACGGGCAACCGGTAACTTATAACAGCGTGCCCGATTTTGAAGATTATGGTTTGGGCTGTTTTCTGCTGGCAGGCAGCGAAGTTTATAAATTGAGTAAATAATGAGGAAGGTTACGCTGTTTCTTGTGCTTGTTTTAATGTTCACCTTAAACGCATTTGCGCAAACGGGTATTGGCAGTAATAAGTCGGGATATAAAAAGCAAGGCAATACGCTGTATTTTAAAAATGTTAATGGCGATGTCCAAATTGAGTTTTGTTCACCGTCCATGTTTAGGGTAAGGGCAAGCTGGAGCCATAATTTTTTGGCTGATGAGCATTTAATGCAGGAAAACTATAACTGGCCTGCAGTAAATTATAAGATAACTGATGCAAAATCGGCTTACGTTATTCAAACATCTGCGTTAATTATTACGGTTATTAAATCGCCTTTTATTATCAATGTATCCGATGCTAAAGGCGTAATGTTATCATCTGAATATGTACCAAAAAGTGGTGGTATGCATCATATGGGCGATACGGTGATGTGTATCAAGCAATTGATGCCCAATGAACACTTTTTCGGCTTTGGTGAGCGTATGGATTTTACAGATCAGCGTAACAAACTGGTAAATTTAAATGTGGGCAGGGGCAAAAACAAAGATAATTTGCTGGGCGCCTATAACATCAACGAAGCAAACTATTGCCCGGTGCCGTTTTTTATGAGCACCCGCGGCTATGGTATTTATCTGCATAATTCATCGGCCACAGCATGGGACATGGGCAGCAAAAGTGATGAAGAATACAGCTTTAAAGCCAATGATGGTGAGCTGGATTATTACTTTATTTATGGCCCGGCTTTCCCGGTCATATTAAACAGCTACCTGTCAATAACCGGCAAATCACCTTTATTGCCGCGCTTTGCCTTCGGGTTGCATATGGGAACCTATAGCGGCGGCACCTGGGGACATGAGGAACTTACATCTGATAAATATGTGATTGAGCTTGCACGCAAGATGCGCGAAATGGGGATCCAGGTTGATATCCTGTTCCTGGATTCTACCTGGCGGTTGTTTGGTAAAAACGGGGGCAAGGGCGCTACAACCTTTGAATGGCGCGAAACATTTAAAAACCCCAAAGCCATGTTCGATAGCCTGTACGCCATGAACTTTAAAATGGTAGGATTGCACATTCGCCCACGGTTTGATAATGCCAAAAACCTGAATCTGCTCGACCAGGCGCA
Source organism: Mucilaginibacter sediminis (assembly GCF_051903035.1). Lineage (NCBI taxonomy): Bacteria > Pseudomonadati > Bacteroidota > Sphingobacteriia > Sphingobacteriales > Sphingobacteriaceae > Mucilaginibacter > Mucilaginibacter sediminis. Next base: position 1,860,516 of record NZ_CP170602.1, on the reverse strand, counting down.
GGCCAAAGGTTTTACCTACCCCGAAAACGGCAAGCCGGGCGAGTTTGTGAATTTTTTTGATCAGCAGGCTACCAGCTGGTGGTGGGATAACGGGGTAATGAAAGTAGCTTCCATAGGCGCCAAATTCCTGAAAACCGATGAAGGCAGCGCCTTTGGTTCATTGGCAAATGAAAGTGAAAAGGTGGGGCCTACCGGTAAAGAGGTTGCGCAATTGCATAATGTTTTCCCTATAGCTTATGCCAAAGCCCCATATTTAAAGTTCCAGGAATATAATGGCATTCGCGGCTTGAACCAGACCCGCGAGGGATACTCGGGCATACAGCGTTATCCATACATTTTTGCCGGCGACTGGCCGAGCGAATGGCAGTATTTTGCACCGGTTATTAAAGCCGGGTTAAATATTGGCTTGTCGGGCGTAGGGTACTGGGCGCATTGTATGGGCGGTTTTGAGCATGCTGCCGATCCGGAGTTATATATGCGTTGGGTGCAGTTTGGTATGTTTAGCCCGGTTGCTATGGTATTCGGCATGGATCACCCGGGTTATAAAGAGCCATGGAATTATGGGGCAGAAGCTTTGGCCAACTTTAAAAAATATGATGATTTGCGATACCGGCTGATCCCTTATATTTATAGCAATGCCTATAAACAATACCAAACAGGTATGCCGCTGATGCGTGCTCTTGTACTGGAGTACCAGGATGATCCGAATACGTATAATATAGCCGATCAATATTTATTTGGTGATAACATGATGGTTTGCCCCGTAACTGTAAAGGGAGCTCAAACACGTACGGTGTATTTACCAGCCGGTGTTTGGTTTAACTATTGGACGGGTAAAAAATATAACGGAAAACAATATATCCATATATTAACACCCGCCGACCAGTTGCCGCTATTTGTAAAAGCAGGCAGTATTATCCCTATGCAACCGGCTATGAAATATATGGGTGAAAAACCCGTGGATGTGATTACTCTGGATATTTTTCCGGACCAGGCATCCGAATTTAAACTGTATGAAGATGATGGTATCAGCCTGAAATATCAGCAAGGCGAAAAAGCGATCACTCAAATTACGGTAGCAAATGTTACCGGGGGCTGGGAGTTGAATATTAAAAAACCTGTGGGCAGTTACACCCCCGCGCCACATGGTTACCTGGCTAAAATACATTGGAGTAGCGATAAGGAGCCATCCATGGTAATTGAAAATAAGGAGATTTTAAAAGCAGTGAGCCGTCCCGATGAATTAAATAGTATCGCTGGCTGGTATTACGATAAAACGGACCATTTATTATGGATTAAGGCAGCTCATAGCAATAGAGGGGATGTTATGCTTAGCTTTAAATAAAGCTAAGCCTGTTTCATCATTTCAAGTGGTTTTACTATTGTGAAGCCGGGACCGCCACTTCAATTACCTGGACGGTACAAAAAGCACGGCATCGGCAACGGTTGTCCCGTTGGCGTTTTCGTTGGAGATTTGTACATAAGCCTGTTTGTTTTTTGATAGGTAGTAAGATCCTAAAGAAACCCACTCTCCCGATGTTTGCCCTTCAACCTGGATAGTTGTCTGGTCAATGATCTTTTCGGTTGTGTTTGTCCCGTTAAAAATGGTGATATGGGTTTTAGCTGATGCGTTTTTAGTTTTTGGAAAATAAACGTACACGTTATAGTTGCTGCTTTTAACAATCTCCGGCCTGAACTTAACCGAATTGAGTGCGCCGGTTTTAGACGTATCGATAAAATAGGTTGGACCATAACCACCCGATTGTGCAACTTTCCAATCCCCGGTTATTTGAACGTGAGCGGTATCGTCGTTATCAACCAGAACCTCGGGTGTGCTGCCATCTGCAAGCGGATTATTTTTCAATAGTTTCTGTACTGCTTTAATATCAACCAACTGTACAGGTATTTTTTTATCAATAGCCTGGCAGGCAGCAACCGCGGCCGACTGCCCCAATACCATAAATACAGGCTCCATACGAATGGAACCGTAAGCAATATGCGAAGCCGACAGGCAAACCGGCACTAAAATATTTGCTACCTCCGCAGGTTTTGGAACAATGGCCCTGTATGAAACCGGGTAGGGGCCAAAACCGCCAACTTCAACATTGCCTTCATTTTTTACCATACCATTTACCACTTGCCTGTCGCAATTATGCGAGTCCATGGTATAGGCGGCCATTGCAATACCGTCATTGGCAATCTCTTTACCCTGGCAGTATTGTTGGGTCATTACCAGTTGTCCTATCATTCTGCGGGCTTCCCTGATATAAAGCTGGGGAGTCCAGTTTCCATTATCCGTATATTCATCTTTCGGGTAGCCCCATTGTTTCATTTCATTACGGATGTTAGCCGGTATCCGCGGATCGTTTCCAAGGAAATATAGAAAGCCTTTTGTATAGGTTTCGTGGTCCTCCCGGATTTTTAATCTTGTTTCATAATCAGCTTCGGGGTAATCCCAGTTCATGCCTATCATATCGGTAGAAAAACCGCCTTTGTTATTAATGTCGGTCTTCCCATTAGGCATTTTGCTTATAATAAGCACATCGTTAATTGATTTCCAGGGCGCTTTTTCCTTTAGGCGGAGCAGCAATTCATATTTCTGAGGATCGTAGTTTTCCGGCCTTGTAATGGCTATACGATTTTCAGGCACATTGGTTAAGGTAATACGAAAGTTATAAGCCTGTACTTTTTTATCTCCGGAGCCCATTGCCTGTAAGCTGATGTTAGCTATTCCCCATAATAAACCGCTCTTAGGATCACCTGGTACTTTATACGGGTCAACGCCGTCGGGAAACTGGTGGCCATCCATAACTTCAACGCCGTTTATGGTTTCATGATACTGGCCGTTTGCTTCCCGCCCAACCGTGTACGAAACACCCGAACGGGCCATCAAATCGCCTTCGTAGGTGCAGTCAATAAACTCCTTTGCCTTAATGATAATATTGGTATGGGCGGTGGGTTTCAAAGAATTTTCAACTACCATTTCGGTCAATAGGTTACCGTTCTTATTTACTTTGATAAGGCGGTTTCCCATCAACACGGTAAAACCTGCTGTTTTTGCGTATTCGTTAAAAATATCCTCGGCCACCTTTGGCTCAAATATCCATTGCTCAAATTTTCCGTAATGCTGTCCAATTTTCCGGTAAAAATCTCTGGCCAGGCCGGTAACCACATATTTGTTGCCGATATCGGTATAGCCTAAGCCGCCCGAGGTCATGCCGCCCAAATGATTCCCAGGCTCAACCAATACCACTGTTTTGCCCATTTTTTTTGCTGTATAAGCCGCAATTACACCGGCACAGTTGCCGCCATATATACAAACATCGGCTTCAAACGCTTTGATGTTTTGTGCATACAGGGGCCATGCCGTACTAAAATGAGTTACTATGATTAACAGGATGATTATTTTATGATTTTTCATAGTTGTTTTTTTTAAACGTTCAATAACCAGGTACGGCAAGGCCGGCTACGCTTATTTGGGTACCTGTACCGCACTGTCGTTAATTACAAACGGGTGGTTTTGCAGCATGCGGTAAATTTCGGCCCCTGCCAGCAAAACCGGGCCGTAACCATGCGCCGCATAGTTATTTACTGGCCGGTAGTAATAAAAAGCAGGATCGAACCCCATGCCTGTACCCACGCAGGTACCTTCTACCTGACCTTTGTCATTTACTTTTGTACCCACGGCGTTCCAGGCAAGCAGTGCCGCTGGTCCGTAAGCTTTGGCATCCAGCCATCCCTTATTGATAGCTCTTGCAAAGCAATAGGCATAAATTGCCGTTGCCGAAGTTTCGAGGTACGAATCGTTCCGGTCAAGCAGCTGGTGCCAGAAACCCGTTGCATCCTGGCGCTGTGCAAGGCCGGCCGCATGTTTTTTTAGCATCTCTGTTAAAAACATTCGTCCCGGATGATCCTGCGGCAGGGCATCAAGTAATTCAATAGTTGTTAAAATAGCCCAGCCATTTGCCCTGGCCCAATGAAACTGTGGGTGCGGATCCATATCCTGAACCCAGCCATGCATAAATAATCCGCGTTCGGTGTTAAACATTCGTTTGCTGAATAATTGGTATTGCTTCACCGCCTCATCAAAATACTTTCTGTCGCCGGTAAGTGCGCCCATTTGTGTCAGGGCCGGAAGGCTCATATACAGATCATCAAGCCATAATGTATTTGGGTGAGGGCGGTTACGTGCCAGTGTACCATCGCTTAGGCGAAATTGTTTTGTTAGGATATAGCCGATATAGTTATCAATTATTGGCCGCAGATCCGGCTTTACGGCCCCTGTTTTTACGGCTTTGATCATGGCTGCGGCCATTGACCCGGCATCGTCAAGCGCCTCGGGGGCGATTACCGACTTTACGGGTGTTACTGCCAGTGGCGAGGCTTTTAGATAGGTTTTAAAGGCAGCAACAGCGTTACCAATATAACTCAACCGGTTTACGGTGTAGTCTGTAAATTTTTTATCCCCGGTTGCTGCACCTGCCTCCAGCATCCCAGTGTAAGTTACGCCCCACTCATAGCTTATCAGCCTGAAATCGGCGGCTGCAAAAACACTGTTGGAGTTTACCTTGTCGAAATTGTTGATTGCCTGCCCGCTCGGCTTATCAATGAGCTGGTAGGGGGTAACCCCATCCAGGTAATGGTGTACCCTGTCCAGAACAGCCTTAACATCAGCTTGTTTTGTTTCTCCGTATGGGGTTATATAAGCTGGTTTAAGCAAATGTAATGGGGTGGTTGCATCATTGTTTTTTGAAACGGTATTTTGACTAAATGATGCAAACGACATTGTTTGTAATAAAAGCGTGATAACAACGCAGTTTAAAATACGCCGCAAATGTTGGTTGCTGCCTAATATATTATCAGATTGATTCATTAAATAATGCAGTTAATGTAATAATAAGTTAAAAATCAAAAGTCAAAATTCAAAAAGGCATTTGTATAATGGCTTTTTGAACATGTTACGTGTAAAACTATAGTTTAATAATGATTCAAAGGCTTTTTTGATGTGATCGCAAGAAAACCACAACACCTCAAACAGTATATTCCTGGTTGAGGTGTTGTCAGGTGGTTACTACTTACCAACCCGGATTTTGGTAGGCGCTTTTTTGGCTGGGCGACATGGGCTGACCATTTATAGTAGTAGCGTCAATCTGTATTTGAGGAATTGGCCTTAACTTATCCCTGGCTATAATGCTTGTGGCATCCTTGTTAAACAGTTTCGTTCTGTCGTACAAGGTTTCTGTACGTACAAGGTCTTCCCATCGGTAAAACTCGCCGCATAGTTCACGGGTGCGCTCATTTAGCATAAAATGAATAAATCGGTCAGCCGTACCTACTACCGTAGGCGGATAATTTTCACTTGCCGCATTAGTCATAAATAAATCGGTGGTGGCCATTAATTGCGGGTACGTGTCAGATACATCGCCGGGTGTACCGCCATCAAACATATATGTTTGCGGGTTTCTGAATTCACCGGCATGGTATGCGGCCCTTTGCCGCAGTTTGTTAACGTAGTTCAGCGCGGCTATATAGTCGCCTTTGCGCCCGTACGCTTCGGCGGCAATCAGGTAAGTTTCGGCCAGCCGGGCAACTATACCGTTACGTATCCCGCGTTCTTCATTATAATCGTTCGTTACACGTACCGGATCAAGCATTTTTACCAGGGTGAGATACTTGTTGTTGTTAAAGCCTTGCTGTATGGGCCCCCCGGGTGTATTAGTATAATATCGGGCATAAACGGTATACCTGTATTTAGCTAATTGTTCTTTGGTTAACGGCGTGCTTTTGGTATTTACTATAAATAATGCGGCGGTGTCGCCGATACCAAACTTGTACGAGCCCACCAATGATGGATTAGGAGCGTCGGCCGAGGTAAATTTAGGTGTACCGGTGTTGGTGTTAGAGTAAAATACCGTACGGAAGCTTTTATAAAAGCGCGAGTCGTTTTTTCGGTCGAACAAATCTATGGTGTAATCAGAAGGTCCTAAGCGGCGAAAGGGCCTGCCGTTAAAGTTATCGGCATTTCGCGCCATTCCGGGTATGCCCACATCATACTGACAAATGTAATATTCATGTGTACGGTTACCGGTGTTGCCATCCAATGTAAGATCTTTGATGAACTGGGCTGCAAAAATGATCTCTTTGCTGGCCTGTGCTGTTTGAAACCTGCTGATATCGCCGGAAGGGGCCGAGCCGTTTTGCCCTATAGCCGGGGTGGTCACCTTTGGGTAACCAGCAGGATAAACACCATTCCAGATATTCATATAATCGCTCTCAAGCATGTAGTACGGACTGTTAATTACCTGCGTAGCATAATAAGCCGCGCTATCAATATCTGTTGGCTTTTGACCTCTGGCATCGGTAACCGCGCTGCCGCGGGTTAAATATACCTTGGCCAAAAAATGCTGTGCTGCACCCTGGGTAGCCCTGCCCTGGTCTGTTATAGTTGGTGTAAGATTAGCCGCAGCGAAACGAAGATCATTAATAATTTGTTTATATACATCGGCAGCAGATGCACGCGCGAAATCAGTTTGCTTGCCGGTAATTGGCTGCAATACCAGTGGCACACCTGCAAACTGCTGTACCAGCTGAAAATAATAATACCCCCTCAGAAACCTCAGTTCGGCTATGCGCTGGGTAACCTGCGCCGGCGTGCCCAGACTTTTTGATGTTGTACTTTTAAAAAGCGGCAGCTGCTGTATACCCAGATTACAACGGCCAATACCCTGGTAGTTATTTACCCATAAGCCATTTAATAAACCTTCGGCAGGGTTAAGGCTTGCTGCATAACTGTTATAGTATTCATAGTTAAACTGATCGCCCTCAATAAATTCATCGGTACCAAAATTGTATAAGGCATATGCCTGCTCACCTTCAAATTTGTTGCGGAGCGGGGTATAGGCAGATCGTACCAAATCCTCTAAACCCTGGTCGGTGTTATAATACTCCTGCGTAAGGGTGCTTACCAGGTCTTCTTTAAGGTATTTTTTGCATGATGCGATATCTAAACCTATCATGAGTAAAATAACCGGAATGATATATTTTTTCATTTTATTATCTTATTAATTATAACCAATTGTTTACAAGCCCGCTTTTATCCCGAATACCAAACTTCTGTAGCTGTATGATGTAGGGCCAGGGTTATTGGTGCTGCTTGACGGATAGGAGCTTGAATAAGGCATTGTTTCAGGATCGTAGGTTTTGTATTTGCTAAACAAGAAGGGGTTAACCGCGTTAACAGAAAATGATAAGCTACGCATCTTTATTTTATTAAGTAACGAGGCCGGTAGCTGGTATGAAAGCAAAATACTCCGCACCCGTACAAATGATCCGTCCCTGAAACCGTTGGCCTGCCAGTAAAGCGGTATGTCGCTGGTAAGGTTGGGCTGCGGATAATCATTGGAAGGGTTGGTTGGTGTCCAATAGTTTAATTTTATCGACTGATAACGGCCAACAAGCGAAGGGCGTGGGTCGCGCACCAATCCGCCATGACTGATATACACAAAGGCCGACAATTCAAAACCTTTATAGCTAAGGGTACTATTGATGCTGCCGGTCCACTGTGGATTTGGCGAACCCAACAGTGTTTTATCAGCTTCGGTAATTGTAGTATCACCATTCAAATCCTGTACGCGGATGCGGCCCGGCTGTAAGGCGGTATTGGCCTTGTTACCGGCTTTTTTCCAGAAATAGTCATACAAAATTCCGCCAGGCAATGCATCGCTGTTCTGGAATATGCCTTGTCTTTTATAATCATAATATGACCTGATAGGTGCACCTATGAACCATTGGCTCGAAACGTTGTTATTACCCGAGCCATCCAGCGATGTGATAGCCTCTTTATTTTTGGAGAATACAAAATCGGTTGTCCATTTAAACCCGCCCTGGTTAATATTGACAGTTGATAATGCCACTTCAATACCACGGTTCCGTACTTTGCCCAGGTTAACCGTAATATTACTATAACCGGATGCATCAGGTAATTTCTGAGGCTGAATTTCATTTGAGTTAGATTCATAAACGTCAATGGAGCCCGATATTCTGCCCTTAAATAAACCATAATCCAGGCCTATATTTTTGGTTACGGTTTTTTCCCAGGTTAAGTCAGGGAGTGGTAAACCATTAGGTGCGTAACCCTGGGCCGGGCTTACACCAAAATTATAGTAGGATAGGTTTAAAGTACCGTTGGTTAAATATGGCCTGATACCGGAGTTACCCACAGAACCTATACCACCGCGTAACTTTAGCTGATCAACAAAGTTTACTGCTCTCATGAAGTTTTCCTGGTCGATACGCCATGCCACGGATCCTGACGGAAAGGCTTTACCCTTATGTTGTTCGGATAACACAGAAGAGCCGTCATATCTTTCTGCCAGGGTTAAAATATACCTGCTGTTGTACGCGTAAATTACCCTCCCCAAAAACGATGCTAACTGATATTGTGAATAGCCTCCTTTATAGGTTACCACCCCTGTGGCATTATTTTGTAAGGAGTACCACCTTTGCGATTCATAATTAAGGCCGGCGGCCGAAGCGTTGGTGGAGTCTCTCCGGTCTTTCAACAACTCCTGTACTGCGGTTACACTGAGGTCATGCTTTTTGGCAATGGTGGTACTGTATGACAATTGGTTTTGCAGTGTCCAGGTCAGGTTTGAACTTGTGTTGAATGAGGCGTTTGCCGCGCCGCCCGCCCGCGACGATGAAATTGAACCATTAAATGTGCCATTCCTGGCGCTGGATACGTCGGCGCCAAAAGTGCTTTTTAGTGTCAATCCCTTATAAATATTAGCTTGTACATACACGTTGGCCAGCAAATGGCTTACGCGGTTTTCATTAATGATATTGGTAACATCATTAAGGGGATTAATAATATTACTGTCGTTGCCCGGGAACAGTACAAAATTGCCGCTACTGTCATAGGGCTCGGCCAAAGGTAGTTGCCCCGATGCTGCGCTGTAGATATCAGACCCGGTGTTTTGTATGGCATTGGCGTAAGTGATATTACTACCTGCCGAAAAGTAGCTTACCGGCCTGAAAGTGGCGCTGTTTGATATGCTGTACCGCCTGTAGTCCTGCCCCGGTATTATGCCATTTTGTTTTAGATAACCTAAGGAAAAAGCATTGCTGAATTTTTCGGAGCCACCTGCTATAGAAAAATTGTGGTTTTGCGTTGATCCTGTTCTTAACGCCTTGCTTTGCCAGTCAAAAGTAGGAACTTTGGAGGCATCGTAAATAGCTACATTATCAAGTACCGGGTATCCCAGGCTTGAAAGTAAAGCTTTTTCGGCATCTGTAGTAGGCCGTGTGGCTACATCAAAAATTCCATTTGTGGGGTCGTATTTGGTAAAGGAGTATCCGGCCATAACTTTATTTAACACATTAGGGTCTGCACCAAAAAGTTTATAGTCTGATGCCGGATCGGGGAAATAGCGCTGGCTGCTGCTTGTGGTGCTTAATCCGGAATTGTATGATTTGCCCCCTACATAAGCATCCCTTTTAAACTGTGCATAATCAGGTCCGTCAAATACGTTTAATTTTCTCAATATATTATCAAACGATGTGCTGCCGCTATAGTTAACGGTTACCTTACCTGCCTTTCCTTTTTTTGTGGTAATTTGTATAACCCCGTTAGCACCTCTTGAACCATAAATGGCTGTAGCCGAAGCATCCTTCAATATATCCACCGATTCGATATCCAGGGGATTAATGTCATCAATACTATATGATACCGGAACACCATCAACAACAAACAAAGGGTCGTTGGTGGCATTTAATGAACGGTTGCCCCTGATACGTATAGCGGAGCCCGCTCCCGGGCGATAAGAGCTTGGCCGTACAACCAGGCCAGGTGCCTGTCCCTGTAAAGCGGTGCTCAGGTTAGCCGCGGGTACCTTGTCCATTTTCTCTACGTTAACCGATGCTATAGCGCTTGATACATCGCCCCGTTTTTGCGTACCGTAGCCAATTACCACAACTTCGCTTAATGACCGTGATTCGGGTATTAATTTAACATCTACCACAAGGCTGGTGCCTAAGGTAACCTCCTGTGTTCTAAAACCAATAAAACTAAATATTAACACCCCGTTTTGAACATTGTCATCAGGAACGTGCAGGTTATATGAACCATTTCCATCGCTAACAGCTACGGCATTTGTCCCTTTCAGTTTAACGCTTACACCTGGTAGGGGCTGGCCGGTTTCGTCGGTAATTTTACCCGTAATGGTTACAGGGGGCACCGGCGGGGCATTATCCATCACGTCGGCCTTTGGTTTTAAGATGATGGTTTTGTCAAAAATCTGGTAGGTAAAAGGCTGACCTGCAAAACATTCCTTCAATACGGTTTCTAAGGGCACATCTTTAACTTCGATAGAAATCTTTTTTGTTTTTTGAAGCAACTCGTCAGTATATAAAAAACTGTAATTAACCTGCTTGTTAATTTGCTGGAATATCTTCTGCAATGAAACATTTTTTTCTGACAGGGTAACAGTTTGCGAATACGAGATTGCGCTTACGTGCATACTGCATACCAGTAAAATAACAGTGGTTAGTTTCATAATCAGGAGTGTTTTAAATACCGGCTTGCGCAGCCGGTAAAAACATTCATAGTAAAAATTAAAATTCATACTTTTACATCATATAGGTTGAATAATCAATTGGTTAGTAATCGCATACGGCCAGCTATTGATCCTGTATCTGCCGGGGGCGCTCCAACGCTTCCGGTTTTTTTGATCAATGCCTTCTAATTGTTTTTTTTCTTAAATTTTGGAAGCCTTTACCTGCTTACGGTAATTTTGCGGCCATCAATCCCGAAATGAACCCCTCCTGTAAGTTCAAGCATATTTAATATTTGCGACAGGTTGTTATTGCGTGATATACTTCCCGAAATGTGGGTTTGAGGTATTCCGCCTTTGTATTCCACTTCAACATTGTACCACCTGGCAATTTGTTTCATTACACTTTCCATGTCTTCCCCGTCAAAAATGAAAAGATCATTTTTCCAGGCTACAGATTTACTAACATCAATGGGCTGTATTTTAATTTTCGGCGAGTTTAGTTTAATATAGGCCTGTTGCCCCGGCATTATTGTTTTGCTGCGCCCGCCTGTGTATATTTTAACCGATCCTTCAAGTAAAGTGGTTTTTACGACTTTTTCATCGTTGTAAGCATGTATGTTAAAATGGGTACCCAGTACCTGTACCACCGTGTTGTTTGCAAACACTTTAAAAGGCTTCAATTTATTTTTGGCAACTTCAAAATAAGCCTCGCCGGTTAAATAAACCTTACGCTCAAGCTGGTTAAACACCATTGGGAATTTTAAAGACGATGCAGAGTTTAGCCAAACCATACTACCATCTGGCAGCAATATTTTGTATTTGCACCCGGTAGGGGTAGTAATAGCATTAAGTTGGTTTTCAACAAGATTGCCTATACTATCAGTTATATGGTAACTAACAAGGCCTTTATTAACGCTGACTTTTATGCCAGCGTAATTTTTAACAATCCCGGCCATCCGACCGTTTATGGTTATTACGGAACCATCGGCCAAAGTAAGTTTAGCTTTATCCGTCCCCGGGGGGACGTCATTTTTGTAGGGTGTATTTTGCGATGCTGCAGCTTGTTGTTTTACAGGCTGGGGGCTTTTATAAAATATAACGATCACAGAAAACAGGATAAGGATGGCTGCCGCATACTTCCACTTTAGCATGAAATAATAAACCTTATTGGTAAAGGATGTTTTTTGTGTACGAATAACAATGTTTTGCCAGGCGTCGCCTGTTTTTATAGAGGCGAGGAAATCCAGGTCGGCCTTTGTCAATTCCTCGTCCTGCAGGTTCTCCATGAGCAAAGCATTTTCGGGCTTCGCGTTTATCCAGGCATTCAGCTCAATTTCTTCAATTGCAGATAACTCTCCTTTCAGGCGCCTGGCAATAAGGGCAGCATACCGGTAGGCTTCGTAATTGTTGTCCATAAATAATATTTAGGTTGTGCCTGGGGCACATAACTGGTAATATTAATAAGGACACTTGAATGTAACAAGGGGGTGACAGAGGATGAAAAAAAATATTTTAGAGAAAAAGCCCGAAATTAAAAACAGGAAAATGCAATTAATACAACAAAAAGCTCGGGACTCAAATTGCCCCGCAGTACTTTAAGGGCCCTTTGTTTTTGGGTTTTCACCGTATTAACTGATATACCCAATACATCGGCTATTTGATGGTTTTTCATATCATCCAGGTAGCTCATCCGGAATATTTGCTGGCAGCTGCCGGGCAGTAATTCAATTGCCTGGTATATCTCGGCCAGTACTTCGGTCCTGATAATGGTATGAAATATGGTTTCGTCAGCAGGAATGCCATGCAGGCTGTTCATATGCTGTTCGGCCACCTTATTATGCCTGATAACATTTAGGCTGGCATTTTTTACCGTACTGTAAAGGAAATTTTTTATGGCCACCGGATTGCTGGAAACATGATTGCAGTTATCCCAGAATTTCACAAAAGCATCCTGGGCAATATCCTCGGCCTGTGGTTTATTGTTAATGATCTGGTACGAAAAATAAACCAGTCGGTTGTAATAATCGTCGAATAAATTTTTTAAATCAGTTTCGCTGTAGGTTTTACTTTGAATATCTAAAACATTGTTTTCCATTACAGATAAAGTTATAACAGTCAGGTACAGGAAGATGTTATTTAATAAGCAGGTTTAAACTTGCGGCTTATGATAATAATTGGTTTAACTAATGTAGAAATAAATTCACCGCCATGTGTCCTGCTGTGTCCTGTACTAAATAGAGTACAGGTTTTATCAAGCCTAATCTCATGAAAAAAGTGAAAAGGCTATCTACATCAGTATGGAACAGGATGGTATTGAATAATTTATTCTTTAATATTGACTCCTGCAATCTAAATTATTCAAAGGATACAGCGTCCTTTTCATTAATGATTCATAACCAATTGGAAAATTTGAGAAAAATCAGCTTGTGCTGCCGTTTGGCCTTTTATCTGCTTTTAAAAAACACCATACATATGAGTACCAAAATTAAACCTAAAGGCCTGTTATTTACCGGCATTTTAATAGGCGCTGTGCTGCTTATGTCGTTTATTATTACACCTGGCCGGGTCACCGTTTACCTGGCGGGTGATTCCACTATGGCCATAAAGCAGCCTAAAGCTTTTCCCGAGACAGGCTGGGGGATGCCCTTCAGCTTGTTATTTGATAGTACCGTAACAGTTGATAACCGCGCACAAAACGGCCGGAGTACCAAAACATTTATCAGCGAAGGTTTGTGGGATGGTATTGTAAGCAGCTTACATGAGGGCGATTATGTATTTATACAATTTGGCCACAATGACGAAGTGCCCACCAAAAAAAGCTACATCAACGAACAGGGATATAGGGATAATTTAGAAACGTTCATCCGGGAAACAAGAGACAAAAAGGCAATTCCGGTATTGCTGACGCCCGTGGCACGAAGAAAGTTTGATACAACGGGTACCGTTGTTGGTACACATGAGGTATATTCGGCAATAGTGCGTAAACTGGCCGATGAACAAAAAGTGCCACTAATTGACCTGGATAGAGAGAGCCAGGCTTTATTTCAAAAGTTAGGGCCCGAAGAATCAAAAAAATTATTTAACTACCTGGCTCCGGGCGAGAGTATTAACTATCCTAACGGCCAGGCTGATAATACGCATTTTAGTAAATTGGGGGCCCGAAAAATAGCCGGAATTGTTCTAAATGGAATCCGGTTGTTAAAGCTTGAACTTGCGCGGCATATCGCGCTTTCAAACCTTAAACCTGTAGATGAAAAATAAGTGGTGATTATTATGTTGCTAACTGCGGCGCCCACAATGTAAACTGATTTTTTTGTGTAATTAACTCATTGTAAGTGTATTATTGCATTTAGATCGTGTGGTGCTCAACCGAAGATAGCCGGTTGCGTTGCGCCGATATTTATAGGTTTTCTCGTGGCGAAAAAATTGCGCCAAAAAAAATAAATTTTAAAACAATTTCTCGAATATTTGTTTTATTTGCTGTCTGATTGCCGATGCTTTATTATACCTGAAAAATATTTTCTTTGTAATATTTTAGCCTTAACTGTTTAGAAATTTACTGTCGCTTTTTTATCTTTACTATAACGGATTTAACCATGCGTTGCTTCCCGTTGTTTATGTAACAGCTATTTTAAATAAACTGATCACAATTTAACTCTTCTCATGAAGGACGACATTTTAGAAAACATCTTGAATGAAGCCGGCGTTACACAGGCTGACACCGAGACCCTTGACCTTAAAGAATTACTTAAAGTACTGTCACTTGTTAAAGGGGGCAGGCTTAATGTGCGCATGCCGGTAACCCAGGCCGGCATCAACGGCCGCATTTGCGAAGTACTCAACGATATTATCGATATGAACGAGCGCTTTGTGGCCGAGATATCTGCTGCCGAGAAAACCATTGGCAAAAGGGGTAACCTGGGCAAACGCATCGAACTATCGGATGCTAAAGGTGAGTGGGCCAGCGGTGTAAATTCATTAAACAACCTCATCGAAGATCTTACGTCGCCTACGCTGGAAATTGCGGGTATGATTAATTCCGTAGCCAACGGAGATTTATCTAAACATATCCCCTTAGAGATAAAAGGTCATCCGCTAAAAGGGGAGTTTTTGCGCATAGCCAAGGAATCAAACCAGATGCTTTCCAAACTCCAGCTGTTCTCCATGGAAGTAACCCGTGTAGCCCGGCAGGTAGGTTCGGAAGGTAAGCTGGGCGAGCAGGCCAAAATTAAAGGCGTAGCGGGCGTGTGGGCCGAACTTACCGACTCGGTAAACCAGATGGCCGGTAACTTAACAGCCCAGGTTCGTAACGTAGCCGCAGTAACCACGGCTGTGGCCAAGGGCGACCTTTCCCGCAAGATCACGGTAGAGGCCAAAGGCGAAATCCTTGAGCTGAAAAATACCATCAATACGATGGTAGATCAGCTCAACTCTTTTTCATCCGAGGTAACCCGTGTGGCGCTCGAGGTAGGTACCGAAGGTAAGCTGGGCGGCCAGGCCAAGGTACCGGGCGTTGCCGGTACCTGGAAAGACTTAACAGATTCAGTAAACCGTATGGCGGGTAACCTTACCTCGCAGGTGCGTAATATAGCCGGCGTAACCACAGCGGTGGCCAACGGCGACCTTTCTAAAAAAATTACGGTAGACGTAAAAGGCGAAATGCTCGAGCTGAAAAAAACCATCAATACGATGGTGGATCAGCTTAACTCCTTCGCATCCGAAGTAACGCGCGTAGCGCTTGAGGTAGGTACCGAAGGTAAACTCGGCGGCCAGGCCCGTGTAAAAGGTGTAGGTGGTGTATGGAAAGACCTGACCGACTCGGTAAACCAGATGGGAAGTAATCTTACCGACCAGGTACGTAATATTGCGGGTGTAACAACCGCTGTGGCCAAGGGCGACCTTTCGCGAAAAATTACGGTGGATGCCAAAGGCGAGTTGCTGGAATTGAAAAATACCATCAATACGATGGTGGATCAGCTTAACTCTTTTTCTTCGGAGGTAACCCGCGTGGCCCGTGAGGTAGGCTCCGAAGGGCAGTTAGGTGGCCAGGCCAACGTGCCGGGCGTAGGTGGTACCTGGAAGGATTTGACCGACTCGGTAAACCAGATGGCGGGTAACTTAACCGGGCAGGTACGTAACATTGCCGAAGTAACCACCGCGGTGGCCAAAGGCGACTTATCTAAAAAAATTACGGTTGACGTACAGGGCGAAATGCTGGAACTAAAGATCACCATTAATACGATGGTGGATCAATTAAACTCCTTCGGTTCGGAGGTAACGCGGGTGGCCCGGGAGGTAGGTTCGGAGGGGCAGCTGGGCGGCCAGGCCAACGTGCCGGGTGTAGGCGGTACCTGGAAGGATTTAACCGACTCGGTAAATAAAATGGCCGATAACCTTACCTCGCAGGTACGTAATATAGCCGAGGTAACCACTGCTGTGGCCAAGGGCGACCTTTCGCGAAAGATCACCGTAAACGCCAAGGGTGAGTTGTTAGAGCTTAAAGATACGATCAACACCATGGTTGACCAGTTGCGCGGTTTTGCATCTGAAGTAACCCGCGTGGCACGCGAAGTAGGTTCGGAAGGGCAGTTGGGCGGCCAGGCCAACGTGCCGGGCGTGGATGGTACCTGGAAAGATTTGACCGACTCGGTAAACAAAATGGCGGGTAACCTTACCGCGCAATTAAGGAATATTGCCGACGTGTCGATTGCGATTGCAAACGGCGACTTATCTAAAAAAATTACGGTTGACGTTAGGGGCGAGATCCTGCAGTTGAAAGAAACCATTAACACGATGGTTGATCAGTTGCGTGGTTTTGCATCCGAAGTAACGCGCGTAGCGCGGGAGGTAGGTACCGACGGTAACCTTGGCGGCCAGGCCTTTGTGCCGGGTGTTGCAGGTACCTGGAAGGATTTGACCGACTCGGTAAACCAGATGTCGAGTAACTTAACGTCGCAGGTGCGTAACATTGCCGAGGTAACCAAGGCGGTGGCCAGCGGCGACCTTTCAAAAACGGTTATTATCGACGTAAAGGGCGAGATCATGGACCTTAAAAACACCATCAACACGATGGTGGATCAGCTTAACTCCTTTGCATCCGAAGTAACGCGTGTTGCCCGTGAAGTAGGTACCGAAGGCAAGCTTGGTGGCCAGGCGCATGTAAAAGGTGTGGCCGGTACCTGGAAAGATTTAACTGACTCGGTAAACCAGATGGCATCTAACCTTACCGGGCAAATTCGTGGTATTGCCAAGGTGGCTACCGGTATTGCCAAAGGAAATCTTAAACAACGCCTCTCCATCAATGCTTTAGGCGAGGTGGCCCAGCTTACAGATACCATTAACGAAATGATTGATACCCTGGCGGTATTTGCCGATGAGGTAACCACCGTAGCCCGCGAGGTAGGTGTGCAGGGCCGTTTGGGTGGCCAGGCCAGCGTGCCGGGCGCTTCCGGTACCTGGAAGGATTTGACCGAAAACGTAAATCAGCTGGCACAAAACCTTACCGTACAGGTGCGCTCCATATCTGAAGTAGCCTCGGCAGTAACCAAGGGTGACCTTACCCGTACCATACGCGTGGAAGCCAAAGGCGAGCTGGAAGCTTTGAAGGATACCATTAACCAGATGATTGCCAACCTGAAAGGGACAACCTTACGTAACCACGAGCAGGATTGGCTGAAATCAAACTTAGCTAAATTTGCACAAATGCTTCAGGGACAGCGCGACCGGAACGCGGTGGCCAACAAAGTACTATCTGAGCTTGCCGAACTGGTGAACGCCCGTTACGGGGCGTTTTATATACTGGAGCAGCCCGAAGCCGCGGACGAGCCCAAACTGAAACTTTTTGCAGGTTATGCCCAAAAGAGCCGCAAACTCATCAACCAGGAGTTTTCGCTGAGCGAGGGGCTGGTTGGGCAGTGCGCTACGGACAAGGAAAGGATCAGGCTTGCCAATGTACCAAATGAATATTTACAAATTAGTTCGGGCATAGGCAATGCGGCGCCTATCGACCTGGTGATATTGCCGGTACTTTTCGAAAACAATGTAAAAGCGGTTATCGAACTGGCGTCTTTTGAAAACTTCAGCGATACCCACATCGACTTCCTGGATCAGCTTACCGAAAGTATCGGTATCGTGTTAAACAATATTGAAACCAATACCCGTACCGAGGAATTGCTGAGCCAATCGCAGTCATTAGCCAGTGAGCTTTCGGCTCAGCAGGAAGAGTTAAGAAGGGCGAACGACGAGCTGCATGATAAAGGCCGCTCACTGGAGGAAAAGGCAGAGCAGCTTACGCTTACGTCTAAATATAAGTCGGAATTCCTGGCCAATATGTCGCATGAATTACGCACACCGCTTAACAGCTTGCTGATCTTGGCGCAGCAGCTGTTTGAAAACCCCGAAGGTAACCTTACCGAAAAGCAGCGAATGTTTGCCAAAACCATCCATTCATGCGGGGATGACCTTATCCAGCTGATTAATGATATCCTCGACCTTTCGAAGATTGAATCGGGCGTTATTGCGGCGGATGTGATGCCGGTTAGCTTTAAAGAGATAGCCTCCTTTGCCGAGTCAACCTTTAAACCGATATCCGAGGCTAAAAACCTGAAGTTTGAGATCGAGGTAGAGGAAACCCTGCCCGAAATGATGGAGACAGATATGCAGCGACTTAACCAGATCCTCAAAAACCTGCTCTCAAACGCGTTTAAATTCACCGAAAAAGGACGGGTTAAACTTCATATTTTCCGCCCTGCGGCAGATCATGAAAATCCAATTGGCGCCCCGGGCGAGGTAATCGCCTTTTCTATCGAGGATTCCGGAATCGGTATCTCCAAAAATACGCAAGGGATCATTTTTGAAGCCTTTCAGCAGGCCGAAGGTTCAACCAGCCGTAAATACGGTGGTACTGGCCTTGGCTTATCTATCAGTAAAGGCTTCGCCGAGTTGTTAGGCGGAACGATTACGGTGGGCAGCGAATTGGGCAAAGGCAGTACATTTACCCTTTACCTGCCACTAAAATATAAAGAAGAGAAAACGCCGGTAATAAAAATCAAAGAAAACCTTTCTGTATCGCACCTGCGTACCAACCTGGCCGAAACAGCCGAAATGGTGATAGATGATGACCGCCACAATATTTTAGCCGAAGATAAGGTGTTACTTGTTGTTGAGGATGACCTTCGCTTTACAAAGATCCTGATAGATAAAGCCCATGATATGGGTATAAAAGTACTGGTGGCAATAAGTTACCTCGAGATTTTTGATAACATCCTCAAATACAATCCTATTGCCATCACCCTTGATGTAAATATGCCCGAATCAAACGGCTGGAAGATCCTTAAATTGCTGAAAAGCGATATCAATTTAAGGCATATCCCTGTACATGTTATATCGGGAGAGGATAACAGGGTGATGGCGCATAAGCTTGGCGCTAAATCATTTAGCCTTAAACCACTTTCAAATACATCGCTGCAGGATTTAATTACGGGTATAGTAAGCTTCCACGAGCATGCCAAAAAGCGGGTGCTGGTGATAGAGGATAACGAGAGTGAGCTTGGCAGGCTTTCTGAATTATTATCAAGCGACAGGGTGGAGGTTGTTGGCGCAGCTACAGCTAAAAAAGCATTGTCGGTACTTAAAAAGGAAATGTTTGATTGTATCATCATGGATTTTGTGCTGCCGGATGCCAACGGGCTCGACCTGATCAATAAAATAAACCTGTTAAAACAACAGCAAACTACCATCCTGCTGCATTCAGCGCGTGATTTTACACAGGATGAATTGATCCTGCTTAAACGCCTTAACCACAAAATCATCGCTAAAACTTCTTCGTCGCACGTTTACCTGTTAGAAGAGATTTTGGTACTGTTGCATGTTGATAAAAAGTACATTAGCGAGAGTAAATTGAAAATGATTGACAGTGTGCGCAACCAGGCCGATATACTTGACGGTAAAAAAGTACTGGTTGTTGATGACGACGTACGTAACCTGTTTGCCTTAACCGCGGTATTTGAAAGATCGAAAATAGAGGCGATTACTGCCGAGAGCGGACGCGAAGCGCTGGAAATATTGAACAAGGACAAAACAATAGATATAGTGTTGATGGACATTATGATGCCCGAAATGGACGGGTACGAGACGATCCAGATCATCCGCAAAGAGGCCCGGAATAAAAACCTGCCGATAATAGCGGTCACCGCCAAAGCCATGATAGGCGACAGGCAAAAATGTATCGCCTCGGGTGCATCAGATTATATCACCAAACCGGTAAAAACCGATCAGCTGCTGTCCCTGATGCGGGTGTGGCTGATTAAATAACCATATCGATAACAAAGTACTTTATACGCGTAAAATGGACGATACCGGTATCATCAAGATCCTGTTGGTAGATGACAATGAAAATAATTTGCTATCGATGAGGGTAGTGCTGGAAAAAGATCAGTATGCTTTTTCCACCGCTACTTCAGGGCGCGAAGCGCTCCGCATCCTGCTGAAGGAGGATGACTTTTCACTTATCCTGCTGGATGTAAAGATGCCGATGATGGATGGATATGAAACCGCCGAGCTTATTTATCAGCGGGATAAGCTACGACGCATTCCTATTATTTTTATAACGGCGCATGATTACGAAGAGGCTGCCGTGTTTAAGGGTTACAAAGCCGGCGCGGTAGATTTTGTAAGGAAGCCGTTCAACCCGGATATCCTGCGGTCAAAAGTGGCTGTTTTCACCGAGTTATACCAGAAGAACCACTTACTGAAACAGCAGGAAGAAAAATTGCAACTGATTAATAACGACCTCATCCAGCTTAACCAGGAACTGGAACAGCGCGTACATGAACGTACCATTGCGCTGGAAAACCTGAACCATGAGTTGAAGGCACTTAACCTGTCAAAAGATAAGTTTCTGTCGGTTATCTCGCATGACCTGCGCAACCCTTTAACATCATTGCTGGCTTCATCAGAAAACTTAAAAAGAGATGCCGATAAGCTAAAACCCGAACAAATCAAATTGTTATCGGGTATCATCAACCGCACTTCTAACAAAATTCTCAGTCAACTAAATGAGTTGGTTGAATGGGCCAAAAATCAACGCGAGAAAACAAGTTTCCAACCCGTAAAGCTGCACCTGGCCCATGGCATCAATGAATCACTTGACTTGCTGCGCGAAACGTCCAGCCAGAAAGAAATTAGTCTTGAAAACGGGGTTGACGATGATATTTATATCATGGCCGATACTTTGATGTTCCGTTCTGTTTTGCAAAACCTGGTTACCAACGCCATTAAATTCACGCCGCATGGCGGCGGCGCTGTAAAAGTTTCCGCCTGTGTTGAGGCTGGCATGGTAGAGATTTGCATCCGTGATAACGGCATAGGGATGTCTGAAGACACCAAAGCGATGCTTTTTGGCAATGGCGGCCGGACATCCATTTTAGGCACCAATATGGAAAAAGGCAGCGGACTGGGTCTGTTACTGGTAAAGGATTTTATAGCAGCCCATGGCGGCACCATCAGCGTGGATACCGAAGTTGACAAAGGCACCTGTTTCCGGTTTACTTTACCACATTTTACAGAACAGCCGGAGTTGTAAAGTGGGGGATAATTAGTTACGCTCCGCCGGAAAAGACCAATGAACTAATGAACCAGTAAACTAATGAACCAACACACAAACGTTTGTGTAAGGCAGATCAAAAATCATTTGTTATTTTAAATTTGTGGCACAGCGGGCTTGCTTTAAATTTATTTACATCACACATGAAAAAAACTCTCCTTTTATTTCTTTTTATCATATCTGCAGGTATTGCCGGTGCGCAGCAAAGGCATGTTTTCTCGTTAAGCAAAACCGATTTTTTGCTTGATGGTAAGCCATTCCAGATCATCAGTGGCGAAATGCACCCGGCAAGGATTCCCAAAATGTACTGGCGCCAGCGCATCCAAATGGCAAAGGCCATGGGCTGTAATACCATAGCCGCTTACGTTTTCTGGAACTACCTGGAACATCAGCCGGGGGTATTCGATTTTACAACCGAAAACAGGAATATTGCCGAATTTATCGGCATATGTAAACAGGAGGGTATGTGGGTATTATTGCGCCCGGGTCCGTACGTTTGTGCCGAATGGGATTTTGGCGGCCTGCCACCATACCTTTTAAAAATTCCAGATATTAAAATACGATGCATGGACCCGCGTTATATGGCGGCGGTAACAAAATATGTGACTGCACTTTCGCAACAGGTAAAGGGCCTGCAATGTACCAGCGGCGGCCCAATATTGATGGTACAGGTTGAAAACGAATACGGCAGCTATGCCAATGACCGCGATTATATTAAAGCGCTTAAAAAGCTTTGGGTTACCAATGGCATCAACGTGCCATTTTATACCGCCGATGGCCCAACCGCCTTTATGCTGGAGGCTGGCGGTGTTGACGGCGCAGCTATTGGATTGGATAGCGGCAGCAGCGATGCCGATTTTGACCAGGCGGCCAAACAAAACCCCAATGTTCCGGCCTTTAGCAGCGAGTCGTATCCAGGCTGGTTAACGCACTGGACAGAAAAATGGCAAAAGCCAGGTACCGATGGTATTGTGAAAGAGGTAACTTATCTGCTTGAACATAAACGTTCTTTCAACTTATATGTAGTACATGGCGGCACCAACTTTGGGTATAATGCGGGCGCAAACGCGTTTAGCCCCACCCAGTTTCAGCCCGATGTCACCAGCTACGATTATGATGCGCCCATCAACGAGCAGGGAGCACCAACGCCAAAATACTTTGCGCTGCGCAATTTGATTTCAAAATATGTGAAGTACAAAATACCGGAAGTTCCAAAATCGATACCGACTGTCGAGATACCGGCTTTTGATATGGCACCTTTTACTACCGTTTGGAAAGAATTGCCGGTGGCTGTTAAATCGCCGCAACCGCTACCCATGGAAGCCCTTGGCCAGTATAGCGGCTTTATATTGTACCGTACAAAACTTGTTGGCCATAAAAGCGGTAGCCTTACCATTACCGAGCCCCATGATTACGCACTTGTTTTATTAAATGGCAAACTGGTTGATACCGTTTATCGCGATGGCGGCAAGTGGACAATCAAGCTGCCAAAAACGGATGTAAAGGACCCTGAGCTGGAAATCCTTGTAGAAAATATGGGTCATATAAACTTTGCCCAATACATGATTGACCGCAAAGGTATTACCGACCGCGTTACCCTGAATGGGATGACCCTCACCAACTGGCAGATCTTTAAGTTGCCGATGGACGAAAAATTCGTCACCTCGTTAAAAAATAAATATCCCGAAGGATTTCACGACGGGGTATTTTTCAAAGGCAGTTTTGAATTAAGTAAGGTAGCCGATACCTACCTTGATCTCAGTAACTTTAAAAAGGGAGTTATCTGGGTAAACGGCCACAACCTGGGCCGCTACTGGAATGTTGGGCCCCAGTTTCATTTATATTGCCCGGCAAACTGGTTGCTTAAAGGCAAAAACAGTGTAACGGTATTTGATATGCACCAGGAAACCAAAACCACCATTAAAGGGGTAAACACATTGGAGTAACAGTAACCTCATATTGGTATTTTGTGCAGCCTGCCCGCTAAGTTTTAATAGGGGCAGGCTGTTTTGTTTATGGGATAGCCTTATACAAATGAAGATTTATTGGGCGCATTTGAATGTCACCACAGGAGGGGTGCGGTGCGGAAAATATTTGTAAAATACCGTAAAAATACCTGTTGTATATATTAATCATTATCAGAACTTTACTATGGCAAACGATAGTTCCTAAACACTAAACATAAGCAATATGGCGGTCAAATTGGTTTACCGGTACTTAAGGGGATATACCCTTGATCCGGGCTTTTCAACTCAGCTGGATACCATGAAATTTAACCAGACGACCTACCGGGTACTATGGGAAAATTTGGATAAGCCCGAAAATGCAGGGCCAACCGGCGAATACTTTGAAGTGATAGATATCGATCCGCCAAGCAATTGTTATTATGAGCCGGTAAACCTGGATTCGGTAGAGGTTTTATCGCAAAACGGCTTAACCCCAAGCGAAGGCAACCCGCAGTTTCATCAGCAGTTTGTTTACACAATTGCCATGAAAACTTTGGAGTATTTTGAACAATCATTAGGCCGAAAATTAATCTGGAATTCTCGCATTGTTAAAGATGCCCAGGGCAACCCGGTAAAAGGTAAAAACGGCCGCCCTATCGAAAGTTATGTTCAGCGCATACGGTTGTACCCACACGCGTTCAGGGCTGCCAATGCCTATTATACCACTGATAAAAAAGCCATCCTGTTTGGCTATTTTAAAGCAGCGCAGCAAATACAGGGCGCCAATTTTCCAAATGGGGCAGTATTTGCATGCCTCTCGCCCGATATTGTATCGCATGAGGTTACCCACGCGCTTTTAGATAGTATCCACCCCCGGTTTATCGAAAACACAAATCCCGATGTGCCGGCTTTTCATGAGGCCTTTGCCGATATTATTGCGTTATTA
The DNA here is from genome assembly GCF_051903035.1 of Mucilaginibacter sediminis. Taxonomy (NCBI): domain Bacteria; kingdom Pseudomonadati; phylum Bacteroidota; class Sphingobacteriia; order Sphingobacteriales; family Sphingobacteriaceae; genus Mucilaginibacter; species Mucilaginibacter sediminis. The sequence goes on along the minus strand of NZ_CP170602.1, from coordinate 1,836,468 downwards.
CAGCGATTTACCATTAATGAACTGGTAATTAACCAGTTTTCAAAATCTGATGGCAGTTTAGATAAGTTTACTTACCTGGGCGAACTGGCCACACAATTTGGCAACGCCATGGCGCATGGCAGGGGGGCTTTACGGAGTGCCATAGGCGGTAATGATAAAGATGGTAACTGGAAGCGCAGCAAACCAGATCCTACCCTTTACCAAACCCGCACCGAGGCACATGAATTAGGATCGGTTTTGGTATCTACCTTTTTTGATGCCCTCATCAAGATTTATAATTTTAAAACCCAGGATTTAATCAGGATAGCCACAAATGGTTCTGGCGTATTGCCTCAGGGCGTACTACAGCTTGATTTGGCTACCAGGCTTGCGCAGGAAGTATGTGAAATAGCCCAGCATTTAATGAAGGTAGCAATCCGCGCACTGGATTACTGCCCGCCGGTTGACATTACATTTGGCGAATATTTACGCGCCCTGGTTACTGCCGATATTGATTTTGCACCTGGCGATGACAATAATTACCGCATAGCGCTTATAGATGCTTTCAGGAGCTGGGGCATATTTCCCGATCATGTAAATACTTTTTCGGAAGAGAGCCTGAGATGGTGTACGCCAGATAATTTTGGGCCATTGGATCGGAATAGCCTCGGGAAAATGGCCTCCTTTTTAAGGGATAAGGTACGCACGTTAGCCAACCTGGCCGATCGTAAAGAAATTTATACGCAATCAAAAGTTATACAGGCCGCTTTCCACGATTTTTTGGTTGGTAAGCCTCAAAAAAATCAGAGCAACATGCCCTCGGCTATCTTATCCGGCCCCGAATTGGAAAGCCTGTTACCTAAGCTGGGCTTAAGCACCACTGTAATTGGATATAAAGAACTGGATGGCATTAAACTAAAACAGGAGCGGGAAAGCGGCATGCTACCTATTGAAATCCATAAAATAAGGCCGGCTTACCGTTTAGGCCGCGACGGAATGATATTGGAGCAAGTAATAGTAACCATAACCCAATCAACAACTATATTAATTGAAACAGGCAAGGTAGATTTAAAAACAGGCACCCCTCTTGTTGACAAAATGAAATTCAGGGGCGGTTGTACTATTGTTTTTAATATGGCCGAAGATTTTAAGGTTAATTACCTGGTTACAAAAAATATAGCCAGCCAGGACAGGTTTACCAAGCAGCTGGCTTATCAGCAAGGTAAAGACGATGCAGCCCTTTCGTTTTCCGATTCGATGTACGATGACGATAACGGGTTTAGTACTATAAATTTTGCCAATTTACATTTTCATTAAAACCTTATCATGAGTAACCTTAGCGTAAATATAAAAATGTTCCAGGTTGGCGAACTTGGAGATTGCTTTCTGTTAAAATTTAAAAAAGATGGGAGCGAAAGTTCGGTATTAATTGATTGCGGCTCGTTTCGCAATTCAGATAAATCTGAGCAAAGGCTTCAAACTATAGCCGGGTTTATTAAGGACGATTTGGAGGGCAAGCCCCTTGATGTTGTAGTCGGTACGCACCAGCATAATGATCACCTGTCGGGATATGTACATGCTTTCGGGGTTTTTCAGCAAACCGGTATCAATAATGTATGGCTATCATGGCTTGATGATCCAAAAGATGAACAAGCCGGCAAAATTGCTGCCGGGCAGCGTAAAGTGACAGATAACCTCCAAAAAATTGTGGCCGAACTCGCAAAAAATAATAACGAAAGCCACTCGCTTGCTTCCAGCCGAATCAGTGATGTTTTGGGTTTTTATCTGGCAGCCGATGATGCTGAAGAACCAAAAGCCGAAAAGAAAGTAAAACGCCCGCCGGTAGTGCCGCAAATGGGTATTGATAATTTGCGCAAACTTGGTAAAACCATCTCATACCTGTCGCCGGGATCTGTATTGGATTTGCCCGCCCTGCCTCAAAACTCGGTTAAGGTTTATGTACTGGGGCCGCCAAGAAACAGCAATTTGCTGTTTGATATTAATCCTAATAAGGATGAAACTTATGATACCAAGCTTGCAGCAATAAGTAATCTTGCCGAAGGCTATCTATCGGCAATGAAAAACTTTACAGGCGAGCCTGTAGATTCAGATGAGGGGAATTTTCCATTCGACAAAAAGCACGATAGAAAACTAACATCAAAATTGTTTTCGAAAGAATACCAGATGAAAAAAAATGCCTGGCGTACCATAGACGATGAATGGCTTGACCAGGCCGAGCGCTTATCCCTTTACCTGGATACCTACACCAACAATAGCAGCCTGGTGCTGGCCTTTGAACTGGTTGAATGTAGTAAGGTTTTATTATTTGTTGGCGATGCCCAAACCGGCAACTGGCTTTCATGGGAAGATATTAAATGGGATAAGGACAAAGTAAAAGCAGGTTTCTCTTTAGATTACCTGCTGAACAATACGGTGTTGTATAAAGTGGGCCACCACTGTAGCCACAACGCTACATTAAAAGAATACCTTGATGATAAAATCATCCATAAGGACCTTGTAGCCATGATCCCTGTCGATCGCACCGATCCAAATATTACCAAAAATAACGGTTGGAAAATGCCGGCGGTGAACCTTTATAAAAAGCTAAAAGAAAACACGCAAAACCGCGTGCTGGTAATGGATATTGGCTATGACCCTGATTGCGACCCAGACGGGCAGGCCAAAGAAGCATGGGCCAAAGTGCCTTTTAAGCCGGTGTACAACCAACAAAAGTTTTACATTGAATATGAGGTTCACAGTGATTCAAATTAATTATAGATAAGTTGTATTAGACGTTAAAAAACGATTTGTAATCATCTAATCAAACAATCTTTCAGTCCTACTGTAACAATATAGCCCTCTTAAGCATCTATATTGAAACTATATCCGAATTTAGCGGCTGCTTTGCCGTGCGCGGTAGTGTTGATGATTTTAATTTATAATGATGTTGCTTATCCTGTCTTCCAAAAAAATCCAAACAAAACGTTTTTTTTATGCCCTGTATTTATTGCCGGCCATTGTTTTAGTAACTGCATCTTGTGGTAATAAAAATACACAGGCCGCCAGCCAGGGACAGCAGGTATTGGATTACAAAGTAGTTCAGGTACAACCACGCCAGGCCACGTTAAATGTTGATTATCCCGCAAGTATACAGGGGCAGCAAAATATAGAGATAAGGCCGAAGGTGGATGGTTATGTTGAAAAAATTTATGTTGATGAAGGCTCCATTGTAACCAAAGGGCAATTGCTGTTTAAGATAAACGCCCCGCAATATGAGCAGGAGGTGCGTACTGCTGAGGCAGGTATTAAAACCGCCGAAGCTGATCTGGCACTGGCTAAAATGCAATTGAACAAGGTAAAACCACTGGTGGAGAAAGATATTATCAGCCATTATGAACTGGAATCGGCCGAGTATACACAGCAATCAAAAGCGGCGGCGCTTGCCCAGGCTAAAGCCGCGTTGGTAAATGCCAAAGTGAATTTAGGGTACACCACCATCACCAGCCCCGTGAATGGCGTTATAGGCGCGTTGCCGTACAAATTGGGCAGCCTGGTAACCAGCAGCACAACAGATCCGCTTACTACGGTTTACAATACCTCAAATGTTTACGTATACTTTGCTCTGAACGAGAAGCAACTGCTTGGTTTTAGTCGCGACAGTACAGCTAAAACATCTTTTAAAACCAAATTGAACCAGTTGCCCCCGGTTTCGCTCATATTGCCCGATGGCAGTACTTATGAGCATGCCGGTAAAGTTGAGACCGTGAATGGTTTAATTAACACCGCAACCGGCGCAGCCAATGTACGTGCCGATTTTGCAAACCCGCGCGGCCTTATCCGTAGTGGCAGCAGCGCGGTAGTACGCATCCCTAATGTTGTAAAATCGGCTTTATTAGTGCCCGAAAGCGCTACTTATGAATTACAGGACAAACGCTTTGTTTACGTAGTTGATGATCAGCATAAAATAAAAAATGTAGCCATTAAAGTGATGGATAATACGGCCGGCCAGTTTTATGTAGTTACCGATGGCTTAAAGGCCGGCGATAAAATTGTGTTGGAAAGTTCGGGTAACCTGCAGGATGGTACCGAAATTAAGCCAAATGAAGTTAGCGCCGGGTCGGTTTACGGCGGCGTTAAATAATAGCGTTTCTTATCCCTCAATTCATTTACAACAGCTATACTATGCTTAAAAGATTTATAGAACGCCCGGTACTTTCCACCGTAATTTCGGTTTTGTTGGTAATACTGGGTATTTTAGGGTTAATAAACTTACCAATTTCGCAATATCCGGATATTGCACCGCCTACTGTACAGGTAGAGGCCTTTTATAGCGGCGCCAACGCCGATGTAGTGCTCAAAAGTGTGATTATCCCGATGGAGGAGCAGATAAACGGGGTGGAGAACATGACCTACATGACTTCATCTGCCAGTAACGATGGTTCGGCATCTATCACCGTATACTTTAAGGTGGGCACCAATCCCGACCTTGCCGCGGTAAACGTGCAAAACAGGGTATCGCGTGCTACAAGTTTGCTGCCGTTGGTGGTTACGCAATCGGGTGTTACGGTAGCAAAAAGTCAGAGCAGCAACCTGATTATCTTCTCGCTATACAGCGAGAATAAAACTTACGACGAAACTTTTCTGCAAAATTATGCCAAAATAAACCTGGTACCGCAAATTCAGCGGGTTACCGGTGTTGGTAATGCCAACGTGTTTGGCTCAAAAGATTATTCGATGCGCATTTGGTTAAAACCCGATGTGATGTCGCGCTATAATCTTATACCAGATGATATTACCGAAGCGCTTAACGAGCAGAATATAGAGGCTGCCCCGGGTAAATTTGGCGAAAACAGCAAACAATCCTTCCAGTACGTTATCCGCTATAAAGGGCGGCTAAAAACCGCTGCCGAATTTGGCGATATCATCATCAAATCGGTAGGTAACGGGCAGTTGTTGCGTATGAATGATGTGGCACGTGTTGAGTTGGGATCTTTGGATTATTCTTTCGAGATACAAACCAACAGGTTGCCTTCGGTAGGGGTGGCTATCAGCCAAACAGCAGGGTCAAACGCCCGCGATGTGATCAACGAATCGAAAAAGATCCTGGAGGCCGCTGCCGAAAAATTCCCTAAGGGGATGAAAATAACTTACCTGGTTGATGCCAACAGTTTCCTGGATGCCTCGATAGAAAAAGTGATCAGTACATTGATAGAAGCATTTATCCTGGTATTTATAGTAGTGTTTGTGTTTTTGCAGGATTTTAGGTCAACATTAATCCCGGCTATAGCGGTGCCTGTGGCTATTGTGGGTACCTTCTTTTTCCTCAACTTGTTTGGCTTCACCATTAACCTGCTTACCCTTTTTGCATTGGTACTGGCCATAGGTATTGTAGTAGATGACGCCATTGTGGTGGTAGAAGCTGTGCACGCCAAGCTCGATCAGGGTTATAAATCGGCCCGGAAAGCATCTGTAGATGCCATGAACGAAATTTCGGGCGCTATCGTTTCCATCACGCTGGTTATGTCGGCGGTATTTTTACCGGTTACGTTTATTTCGGGCTCAACAGGCGTATTTTATAAGCAGTTTGGTATTACGCTGGCTGTAGCCATTTTGCTATCGGCAGTAAACGCCCTAACCTTAAGCCCGGCATTGTGCGCGTTATTTTTAAAGCCACATGAAAAAGGGACAAAAAAACATGGTTTCATCAACCATTTTTATGTGGTGTTTAATACCTCGTTTGATGCGGTAACCAACAAATATAAAAAATCGGTAAGCTTTTTGGCAGGTCGTAAATGGATTGCCCTTGCAGCGGTGGTGGTGTTTTCGTCCATCCTGATTTACCTGGTAAAAACAACCCCATCCAGCTTTGTGCCCAATGAAGACCAGGGGACAGTGTTTGCCGCCATCAGCTTGCCGCCGGCCTCGTCAATGGAACGTACCGATGCTGTTGCCAATAAGATAGACAGTATCGGCCATACCATCCCATCGGTAGTTAATACGCTTAAATTGGTGGGCTTTAACTTTATTGCCGGCTCGGGCAGTGCATACGCCATGGTGATTATGAAGCTGAAGGGCTGGGATCAACGTAAAGAAAAAAGCCAAAGCCTGCAAAGCATTATTGGCCAGCTTTCGGCCAAAACAAGCGGTATGCGGGAAGCCAACGTGTTTTACTTTTCGCCGCCAACCTTACAGGGGTTTGGTAACAGCGATGGTTTTGAATTTCAGCTACAGGATAAAGGCGGGCATACTGTTGATGAATTGTATAAGGTAAGTAATACCTTCCAGGCGGCGTTAAAAAAACGTAAGGAGATCCAAAACCTTAATTCATCATTTAATCCAAACTTCCCACAGTTCCAGGTAGATGTTAATGTGGCAAAATGCAAAGAAGCTGGTGTAACCGTAACAGGCGTATTAAATACCCTGCAAGGTTATTACGGCGGGTTATACGCATCAAACTTTAATGACTTTGGCAAGCAATACAGGGTTATGGTACAGGCAGATTATGATTACCGGGCCAACGAAATTGGCCTGAGTAAAATATTTGTACGCAATGCGGCTGGTGCCATGGCGCCAATAACATCGTTTATAACGCTGAAAAGGGTGTTTGGTCCCGAGTCTATTTCGAGGTTTAACTTATTTACGGCCATATCGGTTTCCGGCTCGCCAAATCCGGGGTACAGTACAGGAGATGCTATAAAGGCCATTAGTGAAGTTGCCAAACAAACGCTCCCTGCCGGTTACGATTTCGAATTTTCGGGCCTTACCCGCGAGGAATTGAGCACCGGCACGCAATCGGCTTACATATTTATGCTTTGCCTGGTGTTTGTGTACTTTTTACTTAGTGCGCAATATGAAAGCTATATCCTGCCGTTCGCGGTATTATTATCGCTGCCTGTTGGTTTAGCGGGTACGTACCTTTTTGCCTGGATTTTTGACATCGGCAGTAATATTTACCTGCAAATTTCGCTCATTATGCTCATCGGTTTGCTGGCAAAGAACGCTATCCTGATAGTAGAATTTGCTTTGGAGCGACGCCGGGCAGGTATGGATTTAATACCCGCTGCTATAGCAGGCGCCGAAGCCCGTTTGCGCCCGATTTTAATGACATCTTTTGCTTTCATATTTGGTATTATGCCCTTGATGTTTTCCACAGGGGCTGGTGCAAATGGCAATAAATCCATAGGTACAGGCGCTGTGGGGGGGATGTTTGTGGGGACGGTATTTGGGGTGTTTGTTATCCCTATTCTGTTTATCATTTTTCAATCCCTGCAAGAAAAAGTTGGCCGTAAACCAAAACCCGAAGATGAAGATGATGAGGCGGAAGTAGTACCTGCCCGTTAATTTAGTAAAAGATATAAAATGAACAGACGGAGTTTTAAATATATACTGCCCTTTACGCTGCTATTCGGCGTTGTGCTATCGTGCAAAGTAACGAAAACGTATAACCGGCCGGATATAGGCACAACCGGACTTTACCGCGATGGGCAAACTAACGATACTACCACGATAGCGGCTATGCCCTGGCAAAAAATTTTTGCCGATACTATACTTAGATCGCTGATACAGGAAGGGTTGAATAATAACCTGGACCTTAAAACCGCTGTTCAGCGGATACTGGAGGCGCAGGCAACATTACAGCAAAGTAAGGCCGCGTTTTATCCATCGTTAAGCGGCAATGCCAGTGTAACCCGGTCAAAACAATCATCGGCAGGCTTAAATTATCCTGCCGGTACCATTGTTAACACCTTAACTACTACTTACCAGGCTGGTCTAACAACCTCATGGGAGGCCGATGTTTGGGGGAAGCTAAGCAGCACAAAACGTGCGGCATTGGCAACTTTTTTACAAACCGATGCCGCTAAGCGGGCCGTGCAAACCCAGTTGATTGCCGACATAGCCAATAACTATTTTACCCTGTTGGCATTGGACAAACAGCTGGAAATTACACTGGAAACCCTCAAAAACCGCATTAAAGATGTGGAGACCATGAAGGAGCTTAAGGCCGGCGCAGTGGTAAACGGGGCCGCTGTGGTGCAAAGCGAAGCCAACCGCTATGCCGCCGAAGTATCCATTCCCGATTTAAAGCGCAGTATCCGCGAAACCGAAAATGCTTTAGATATCCTGTTATCAAGGCCGCCGGGCGCGGTAAACCGCGGCAGTTTGGCTACCCAGAACATGGCCACCGAATTACAGGCGGGCATCCCAACACAACTGCTCACTAACCGCCCGGACGTACAGCAAAGCGAATACGCTTTCCGTGCCGCGTTTGAGAATACCAACGTGGCTAAAACGTATTTTTATCCCTCGTTTACCATCACAGCTTCGGGAGGTTTATCTACCTTACAGCTTAAAGACTTTTTTGTCAATTCCATATTTTACAATATTGCCGCGGGCCTTACCCAGCCCATTTTTAACCAGGGTTTGAACAAAGCGCGTTTACGCACTGCGCAGGCGCAGCAGCAGGAAGCGCTTAACAGCTTTCAGAAAACATTGCTGGTAGCAGGGCAGGAGGTATCCAATGCATTATATGCACACCAAACCGCCCTTGAAAAACAGGATGCCCGCAGTAAGCAGATCATCGCTTTGCAAAAATCGGTTGAGTATACACAGGAGCTATTGCGGTACAGCTCGGCCACCAATTATACCGATGTATTAACATCCGAACAAAACCTGCTGGCAGCACAGCTAAGCGGTGTTAACGACAAACTGCAGGAGCTACAGTCTGTCGTTAATTTATACCGGGCATTGGGTGGAGGCTGGCGGTAGTAGCGGCGGGTGTATGTTATTTTGCTATACAGGTGCGTATAAAAAGATACAGGATATTGGATAGAAGCCAAAATCCCGCGGATGACATGAGGCAGAAGACTTGCGAAGTTTTAAAAACTTCGCAAGTCTGGATTCGTAAAAATCCCCCTAAAACAAAAAAAGCTTCTTAAAAAAGAAGCTCATTTTCATAGGTAGGTGATATATGCTGATCAGGCAATAAAGCCTGTAAATTGCTGGTTGTTAACCTGTTTATTGCCAATTAATTGTTTATGAATAGCCTTAAGGGTTATTACTTCCCTGGTAAACAGATCAACAATTGAATTTTTGATGTGTTTAACTGTTTTTTCGGTATTGATGTGTACTATCTGCATGATTCAGTTAATACCAATTTCGTGCCAAAAAAGTATTGGGTTTTCTTTGTGGTTTAAATTTTATCCTGCTGCGTTTTGTAAATCGTTTTAAACCTGGGCTACGGAGTCATTTACGTTTATGACTGCCGATTGTTATTTTTTATCCCAAAGCCTGCTGGTAACTACCTGCCCAATCACCTGCTCGCGATAATTACGGCTTATAGGGATTTTGCTGGCCTGGATAAATATCTCATTGCCTTCAATACCATCAATTTTGTTGATAGCTACAATGTATGATTTGTGCACTCTGATAAAAGCCTTGCCGGCCAGGTTTTCCTCCAGATTTTTAAGGGATAGCATGGTTACATATTTACCTTTCAGCGTAAAAATGTTCACATAGTTCTGCATGCCTTCTACGTAAAGGATTTCTTCCAGCGGCACCTTTTCATATTTGCTGCCGCATTTAATAAAAAAGTAATCGTCCTGCCTTTCGGCTTTATTGATGTCTGCCGATACTGGTTTGGTTAGCAACCGGTGATAGTCCCGGGCTTTGCTGGCCGCCTTAAAAAAACGCTCAAAGGTGATGGGTTTAAGCAGGTAATCCAGCACATCCAGCTGAAAACTTTCCAGCGCATAAGTGGGGTAGGCGGTAGTTATAACTACCATGGGCGGTTTTTGCATAATCTTCAAAAACTCTATCCCGTTCATTTTGGGCATCTGGATATCCAGGAAAATCAAGTCGGCGGGTTGCCTGTCAAGCAGTTTCATAAGCTCAAGCGGGTTTTCGCAAGTGCCGGCCAGCTGTAAAAAATCTACCTCGCGTACGTAGTTCCCAAGTCCTTCGCGGGCCAATGGTTCATCATCGACAATTATACAATTGATATTCATATTAAGCCATTTGCATGGTTGGTGATATTTGGAGCACAGCAAGCGTTAGTTGTAGTTTTACCGTAAAAGTATCGGGTTGGCTGTCAATATCCAATTCATAAATGCCAGGATACATTAAATCGAGCCTCCGTTTAACATTGGCCAGCCCTATACCGCCGTATTTTATCGCCTGGTTAGCCTCGCCGGGGGCTGTACTGTTGCTTACAAATAAGCTAAGCCGCTGCCCTTCCAGTTCAAGTTTTATGCTGATCCAATTGCCGCCATTTACATGGGCCGATACGTGCTTGAAAGCGTTTTCTACAAACGTCATCAAAATAAAGGGAGCGATGCCCAGGCTGCCGGCAAAAGGTGTTGTCAACGCTATATCAGCTTGCACTTCGGTATCATGTCGCAGCTTTTCCAGTTCGATAAAATTTTCAAGATAGGATATTTCTTTTTGAAGGGGGATTTGCTGGTCGTTGCATTCATAAAGCTGATGCCGCAACAATTCAGAGAATTTGGCCAGCGAAGCCGAAGCCATATTGGGATTTTTGTGGATAAGGAAAAATATGGAATTGATGCTGTTAAACAAAAAATGAGGGTTAAACTGGTATTTTAAAAATTTAAGCTCGGTTTCAAGCTTCTCTTTTTCCAGCATTTGTTGCCTTTTTTGCGTTTGTGCCCAGGTTTTAGTAAGCTTAATACTCATGGCAAGAGTGCTGCTGGCCACTATTGATGGCAACGGATTGGCCAGGAAAAGGGTAAAAAAGTTATGAGGCCCGCTACCATATAAATCATCCATTGTTTTACCCGATAGAATGGCGCTTAAAAAATACCCCGGAACAATCAGCATGGCAGCCACGATGATGGTTAATAACTCGTAAGTTATGTATTGCGCAAATTTGCCCTTTTCCATATAACGTGGCATCAAAAAATACAGGTTAAAATACGCCGCTAAAGCCTGGAATACCAGGTAAAAGCTAAATTTTATCGTGTAGGGAGAGAAAAAGATGCTGCGCGCCACGCCAATAGGATCGCCCTGGGAAAATACCCACCACAGGTAATTGTATAAAAACCAAAAAGGCAGGTGGTATAACTTATACCTGATAAGCCAGTTTTGTTTAGATTGAATTTGAGGCATAGCTAAAGATACAGCTAAATGAATTATTTTTTAATGGCCGTAATCTCAACGGCCTTAATTAATTGACCAAATGCACCTATTGGTGTATAACCGGTAAATTATAATAAATACGGACCGTTTTAATCAACTTCGGCGCTTGTAATGTATTTCGTCAATCAAGGTAGTACACTGGTCAATCGGATTTTTCTGCGGTAGTTGGTTTGTATTCCTTTGGTCATACAACCTTTTGAAATTGACCTATGAAATACTTAATCATCAGCTTACTAACTTTTTTTTGCAAGGCATTGTTTGCCCAGGTATCGGGAAAATTTGTGGACGCTACCGGGCAACCTGTTTCATTTGCAACGGTGATATTATTGGATAGTACCGATAACGCGCTGATAAAATCGGCGCTTACCGACGATAAAGGTGCTTTCAGGTTTGAACCTGTTAGCCAGGGCCGGTACATTGTCAAAGTAAGTGATATGACTCATGAAACATGGTCGTCGCCAGTATTTGAGCTTGCCGGCATAAGGCCAGCCAAAAATCTGGGCATTATCGGGCTAAAAGGGGCATCCAGGCAATTAAGCGAGGTTACGATCAGGGCCGATAAGCCTTTGGTGCAGCAGGAGCCCGGTGGGATGGTAGTAAATGTTCAAAGCAGTATACTAACAAAAGGCAGTTCGGTTTTACAGGTATTGCAACGTTCGCCCGGCGTAATCGTCAATCCCCAAAACACCAGCATTACCCTGAACGGGAAGGCGGGAGTAATGGTTATGCTGGATGGCAAGCTGATGCGGATGTCGATGCCGCAGGTACTTACTTTACTAAACGGCATAAGCGCTGATGATATTGAAAAAATAGAGCTATTAAATACCCCGCCCGCCAAATATGACGCCGACGGCAATGCAGGGCTTATTAACATTGTTACCAAAAAAAATAAACAGCAAGGTACAAGCGGGTCTGTTACGGCCACGGCAGGATATGGCCGGGGCGAAAAGGGCTCGGCAAATGTCTCAATCAACCACAATACGGGTAAGGCGGGCCTGCGCGCTTCTTATTCGTATGCTCATGATCGCGGGCATAGTGAATTGTTTGCAGGTGGGACGGAAACTGTACCAGCCATAGGTGGCCAAACCGAGTTTCTGTACACAGGGCTTGCCAAACCAATAGCCAAATACCAGGATGCTGAAATTGGTGCCGACATCCGGCCTAATCAAAAGACAACCCTTGGCGCCAGTATTTATTTTGCGGCGGGAAGTAACCACAACAATAATTACAACCATGGCCATTATGCCCTTAAGCCCGATTCTGTTTTGCTGTTCAATTCCTACCTCGATGGCATTAATCACACTTACAATACCATTGGCTCCATTTACCTGGAACGGGAACTAAGTAAAGGCGAAAAAATAAATTTTGACGCCGATTATATTTATTACAAAAACAACGGGCAAACTAATGTTGAAAGCACCTTTGTTGATAATTATGGTAACCTGGCCGGAGCCGGCGACAGCCTGTATGCCCCCCGCCAGCGCGACCTGGCCAGTACCGCTATAAAAGTATCGGTACTTAAAGTAGATTACTCAAAACAAATAAACCCAAACCTGAAATTAGAAGCAGGGGTAAAAGGCACCTTTACCCGAAGCAACAGTGTATCCGGGATAGAAAACATGCAAAACGGCCAATGGGTACTAAGCAGTGTAGGGGTATCCAATAACCTGGTTACAAAGGAGGTGATTGGCGCGGGGTACGCAACTTTGAATGCGAAGCTGGATACCGCTACCAGTCTTACTATTGGCGCACGCTATGAATACTCACACAACAGTACCGATAACGCCAGCAATGCCCAATATGATATCGACCGGAAATTGAAGAAGTTGTTTCCGAGTGTGTTTTTTACGCGGAAACTTAATGATCATTCCGAGTTGCAGTTATCCTATACCAAACGCGTCAGCCGCCCGTCGTACAGCGACCTGGCTTCGTACGTAACTTATAATGACCCGGTATCTGTTTTTACCGGCAACCCTGCGTTAAAACCTACCATTACCGATAATATTAAACTGGCTTATAATTACCATGATTACCAGTTTTCAATTTTATTCAGCCGCGATAAAGATGTGATATTACAAACGCAAATTTCTACCGGGCCATCTAAAGGGCTGGTTTACCTTGCCCCGCAAAACGCACCTTATCAAAATAACATTACCCTGCAAACCAGCGTCCCGGTAAAAATAACAAGCTGGTGGGAGGGGCGTTATGGTTTTGTTGGCGGCTGGCGGCAATACAAAGTGGACTATACGCCGCAAACTTTTATCAAAACCTACTTTGCCGGGTCGGTTGATTTTAGCGAAACGTTTAAACTTCCTAAAAGCATTTCGGTGGAGGTTTCCGGTTATGCCTATTCACCGGCGTATTATGCTACCTCAAGAAGCAACGGAAACGGGATGCTGAACCTGGGGATAAAAAAGGAGCTGGATAATAATAAAGGCAGTTTTCAGCTATCAGTTACCGATCTGTTATCATCGGCAAGCTATTACGCTTATATCGGCCACCTTACCCGCGATGCTTTTAATTCGCAGGTATGGGTACGGTATAACGGCGAGTCAAGGAACTTTCCCATTATCAAGCTTACCTATTATCGGTCATTTGGCTCAAAAAACAAGGTTCAACGAAAAGATGATAATGCCTCCAAAGATGAAAGAGGACGGTTATAAATTATATAAAAAATTGTGTTCTATATTAGGGCATGAAAAACATTATAAAAATCTGCCTTTTATTAATGGTTGTGACCCAATCGGCCTTTGCCCAGCAAAAAACTTTTACCAATCCTTTGCTGCCTTCCGGGGCCGATCCCTGGGTTATTTACAAAGATGGCTTTTACTATTATACCAATTCAACAGGTAGTCACCTGGCTATCTGGAAAACTAAATATATCACGCAGCTAAAAACAGCCGTTAAAAAAACAATCTGGGTGCCACCGGCGGGCACAAACTATTCAAAGGAACTTTGGGCGCCCGAGCTTCATTTTATAAAAGGCAAATGGTATATGTATTTTGCTGCCGATGATGGCAATAACAACAACCATCGGATTTATGTGCTCGAAAATCCCGCCACTGATCCTACACAAGGTGCCTGGACATTTAAAGGAAAAGTAGGCGACAGCACCAACAAATGGGCCATCGATGTATCGGTATTTGAAAATAAGGGACAGTTATACATGATCTGGGCGGGCTGGAAAGGCGATGTTAATGTGCAGCAAAACATCTACATCGCCAAAATGAAAGATGCCTGCACCATTGAAGGCCCGCGGGTAAAAATATCAAGCCCCGAATTTGACTGGGAAAAGTATGGCGACCTGGGCGCGCAATCAAACCCGCCGCATGTTAACGTAAACGAAGGTCCCGAGATTTTAAAACATAACGATAAGCTGTTCCTGGTATACTCGGCCAGCGGCTGCTGGACGGATTATTATGCCCTTGGTATGCTCACGACATCAAAAAACAGTAACTTAATGGATGCCGCATCATGGAGAAAGTCGGTCCAACCGGTGTTTAAGCAATCGCCGGAAAATGGTGTTTATGCACCCGGCCACAATTCATTCTTTAAATCTCCTGACGGAACGGAGGATTGGATATTGTACCACGCCAACTCCAAACCAGGCCAGGGCTGTGGTAATGACCGGTCGCCCAGGGCGCAAAAATTTGGTTGGAAAAAAGATGGATCGCCCGATTTTGGCGTTCCTTTAAAAGAGGGCGTGCCCCTTGATATACCATCGGGGAATTAATATTGTTGTTTGAATTGCAGTTGGTTTGCCGTAAATCCGCAGTCTTAAAAAGGGGTGATAACTGGTTTATTACACCGCGCGCGGGTTGATAAATTGGTGATAAACATGTCAGTCTACAAGGCAAATGCATCTAATAGTTAATGGATTGCGCGATCAGTTTAGTGTTAACCATGCAAAAAGACAAAATATTGACTGTCAAATATTTATATAAAAATATATCTAAAATATGTTAAGTTATGTTAACCCAATTAGATGCGTTTGCCCTGTGTCAGTCTAAAGGTTTCCTTGCATCTTTCAAATAAATATCTCTACCTTAGTATAACCAGTTACAAGCTATTTAATTCCTGTCTGCCATGATCAAAAAGCATTTTCAACAAGGCCTGTTGGCCTGTTTATCACTTATTATTTTATTTTCAACGGATGCCAAAGCGCAAAATAAAGATGGCTGGCGACAGCTTTTTAACGGTAAAGACCTTAACGGCTGGAAACAGGTTGGCAAAGGCAGCCGCTATGTAAAGGATGGCTTAACCGGCAGCCACGGTGGCATGGGCTTATTGTACTGGACGAAGGAAAAATTCAGCAACTGCACTATCCGGGTAGTTTACAAAATGCAAAAGTTTAACAGTAATGCGGGCGTATTCATCCGCATACCGCTGGAACCGCGCGAGGAATGGATGCCCGTATTTTATGGCTATGAAGTGCAGATAGACAACCACCCCGAAACCTCGAAGGAGGACGACTATCATATTACCGGCACCCTGTACTCACTTACCAAACCATTGGCCAAACCCGGCAAGCCCGGTCCGCAATGGAATACCATGGAAATTACACTGGATGGCCCGCGAACTATTGTTGTTGTTAACGGCCAAAAAGTAACCGACTATAAAGAGGGCGACCCAACACCTGCGCGTAAATTCGATTTCGAACCGTTCCGCGGCACCCGTCCTAACGAGGGCTACATAGGCTTGCAAAACCATGGCGATGACGATGTGGTTTTTTTTAAGGAAGTAGCTGTTAAACCATTGCATAAATAATAACCATGGAGCAATTGGATGACACAAAAAGCAACAATGGCATAAGCCGGGCCGACTTTATAAAAAAAGCCGCTATAGCCACCGCAGGTTTTTATATCGTACCCCGTTTTGTGTTGGGTGGCAAAGGCTACACGGCGCCAAGCGATAAACTGTACATTGCTGCAATAGGCTGCGGCGGCGAGGCTGAGAACGATATTAAGCATTTTGCTACCGCGCCTAAAAAGAATGCCGTTATAGCCTTTTTATGCGATGTTGACGACAGGCAGGCTGCGCCGCGCCGCAAAGAGTTCCCCAAAGCGCCTTATTATCATGACTGGCGCGAGTTGTTTGATAAACAGCATAAAAACTTTGATGCCGTAACCGTGGCCATACCCGATCATAACCACGCTTTGGTTGGGCTGAGCGCTATGCAGCTGAAAAAACATTTGTACCTGCAAAAGCCATTAACACACGATATTTACGAAGCCCGCATACTAACCCAGGCATCCGAAAAATACCAGGTGGTAACTCAAATGGGCGACCAGGGTGCATCCTGCGATGGTATGCGCACCATGCGCGAATGGTTTGAAGCCGGCCTGATAGGCGACATTGAGAAAGTATATTGCTGGACCGACAGGCCGGTTTGGCCGCAAGGCATTTCCTGGCCAAAAACAAGTCCGCCAATTCCTAAAGAACTCAAATGGGATCTGTGGCTGGGTACTGCAAAGCAAACCAACTATATTGACAACCTGGTGCCCTTTAACTGGCGCGGCTGGTGGGAGTTTGGCACCGCCGCGCTGGGCGATATGGGCTGCCACATTATGGGGCCGCCTTTTAAACTGCTTGGCCTGGGTTACCCAACCGAAGTCTCGGGCAGCGCCAGCACCGTTTACAGCGGCATTTTTAAGGAAGGTATTTACCCCGAAAGCGGGCCGGTATCCAGTTCAATCAAGTTTAAATTTAAACAGCAAAACGGTAAAAACCTCGATCTGCATTGGATGGATGGCGGCATAACGCCCGAACGCCTTAACGAGCTTGACCCTGCTTTAAACATGAATGAAGCGTTGGGCGATTTTCCCGGCGAAAATGATTTTGAAGGCTGTACATTATTTATAGGCACCAAAGGAAAAGTTTCCTGTGGTTGGGGAGGCAGTCACCCCCGACTGCTGCCGCTGACCTTAAACAAGGATATAAACGTACCCGAAAAGTACCCGCGCGTTGCTGGTGGGATGGATGGCCATTGGTGGCAATGGGTTGATGCCAGTATAGCCGGCTACGGCAAAATGGAAGTTGATTCGCCATTTGTGGGTTATGCGGGCCCGCTTACCGAAACAGTGCTCATGGGCAACCTGCTGTTGCGCACCTTTAACCTGCGCGAGAAAATAAAACGCAACGACCCGGTTTATGGCAACATGGAAGGCTACAAATTCAGCGGCAGGTACACCGGCTTGAATTGGGACGGCGAAAACATGCGCGTAACCAACTTTGAACCCGCCAACCAATACATCCGCCGTACTTACCGGCAGGGTTGGGGCGAACTGAAATTGTAATTAACCCAGGAAATATAAAACCGGGCGAGTGATAAATGTCACCCGCCCGGTTAAAATGGTTTTTGTTAATTATAAAGCTACTGTTGTACTATTGGTTACTTTCCAGATAGCACTGCCGGGCACCGGGAAGCTTACGCCGTTGGTATTGCCCCGTGTTGCGGCATCCTGTCCAAAATGGTATAGTGGATGCCCTTTATAAACAAGCTGCGTTTTTCCGAATACGTTAATAGTGGTAAACTGGGTTTTATCAAAAATTGACGGGATACTGGCCACCCCGGTAACCTCAAAAATAGGCCACGCGGCATTATTGCTAAAATCGGCTTTGGTAAAATTGTTTTTGCTGGATGCATCTTTGCTAAACATGTACAATGTAATCCCCTTGTCATCAGTTATAAATTGCGATGCTCCGGTGCCTGCAATGCCTTGGTCGTTGTACTGGGCTTTATCCAGACCGATAAGCTGGGCGTTGCCAAACATAATGGTGTAGTCGGCCTTGGCTATGACCCAAAGGTTGGCAACCTTATCACCATTGGTATCACCGGCTTTAAGGTCTTTGCTGTAATAATATAATGGCCAGCCTTTATAGGTACTTTGTTTACTGCCGTCGGGCCTGTCAATCACACCAAAATCTGATGATGTTAAGCCGGCGCCAATAGTGAGTCCTGCTTTGTAAAATACGGGCCAGGTAGTAGCGCATCCGTCTACACAGGCCGAAGCGCCGCTTACATCTTTAGAGAAAAAATAAAGCGAGAATCCGTTGTTATCCGTAAGTAATTTTCCGAAGGTGGCATTATCGGTCAATACCACCCCGGTTAGTTGGGGCGTTGGTATAATCCGGTTTGAACTTTTGCTGCATGAGGAGCCCAACAGCACAATGCTTACAAACACTGCAATCATTGCATGAAGTAACTTGTAATTTTTCATAGGTTTTAATTTAAGATGTAGTTGATTTTATTAGTCATTACTCTAAAAAAGGGTAAATGGTTGCTTTTTAAGAAATGTAAAATTTAAGGTGTAGCTGAATGCCCGGTGGAAATTCTGAATGGGGAATAACGTATATCGCATGGCGGCGAAGACTCACCCGGCGAGGCTGCGCCCGCCACCCTCTCTTCACCTGCGGTGGAAAGAGGGGCTTGAACATGGAATATAAATACGTTATAAAAAATAAGTAATAAATTTCCAAGCCCCTCTTTCCGGCTAAGCCGAAGAGAGAGTGGCGGGCGCAGCGTAGCTGGGTGAGTCTTAACCAGCGTTGAAAGCCAATGTTTGTGTAAATATTGAATGTGTTATATGAGTAACGAATCGAAGGTGATTAAGTAATGCTGTGAATACACTATACTATCGAAATCACAACGTCTTTTTTATACGAGAATCATGTGTTCCCACCAATCCCCCATGCCCATATTTTAGCTGGGTATATTAAAAAAACACATTCGCAGCGTTTAATATGGAACAGATAAAAATAAATATCTATCTTTTCAACTAATATGAGCACGCGTATTTTAACAGCAACAGATATCAACCTTACATATACCCCTGTAATCAATTTCGCCCTTCAGCAAAACCATGTGCCGGTAATCCGGTCGCTGGTAATTAACAACACCACCCGGGCTGAGTGGAATGCCCTGGAAGTTGAAATTACTGTTGAACCGGCTTTTGCGCCTTTATGGAAAAGGATTTACGGGTATGTAAAACAAGGGGATGCCTTTGAAACAGGTGCTATACAGCTCAACCTTTCAGCCCAATACCTGGCCGAATTAACCGAGAAGGTATCGGGTACTATAAATATTATTATCCGTAATGGTGATGAACTGCTATTGTCGGAAAATCGCCCGATAGAACTGCTTGCTTATGACCAATGGAACGGGCTGGGCTTGCTGCCCGAGATGCTGGCGGCTTTTGTAACGCCCAATCACCCGGAAATACCGAAGATCCTTCGCCGGGCATCTGCCATTTTACAAAGCTGGACGGATAACCCTTCATTTGATGATTACCAAAGCCGCAGCCCCGATAGGGTTCGTAAGCAAATGGCCGCCATTTACGAGGCCATTGCCGAGCAGCAACTAATATATTGCACCGTACCTGCCAGCTTTGAAGAAAGCGGCCAGCGCATCCGTTTGTGCGATGCCATATTTGCCAACAGGCTGGCCAATTGCCTCGATCTATCGTTGCTATATGCCGCCTGTATGGAGGCTGTTGGTATCCACCCGATTATTATAATAGTGAAAGGGCACGCCTTTGTCGGCGGCTGGCTGGTTGATGAGTCATTTGCCGATGCTGTTAACGATGATCCATCGCTTATTACCAAACGTACGGCGGATGGCATAAGCGAGATAGCCATTGTAGAAGCTACCTGCATGAATGCGGGCAACAATACCTCATTTGATTCGGCTGCGGCATCGGCCGGGCAAAAGATGCTGAATACCAGTGAATTTATATTGTTTATAGATATTAAGCGTGCCCGCTTTAGCGGCATACGGCCGCTGCCCTTGCGGGTAAAAACCGCTGCAGGCTGGGAGATTATTGAAGAAAACCGGCAGGAGCGTGCCAATGCCCTGCCCGAGGAAATTTACGCCGGGCAAAAACTGAAAAATGTAGATCATATTGAGATTTCGAAACAGCGCCTCTGGGAGCGTAAATTACTCGACCTTACGTTGCGTAACAGCCTCCTCAATATCCGGATAACCAAAAGCGTAGTACAATTTATGACCGTGAACGTAGGTAAACTGGAAGATGCCTTGGCCGATGGGCAGGAATTCCAGGTGTTGCCAAGGCCGGCCGATTGGGATAATTCGCTACGCGATGCCGGCATGTACCAGGCGCTGCATCAATCGGACCCGATCGCCGAGCTGATCCAACACGAGCTGAGTCAAAAACGTATCCGTAGTTTTTTGCCTGAGCCGGAGCTAACCAACGGCCTTACCAGTTTATTCCGCACCTCGCGGTTATCCATCGAGGAGAATGGAGCTAACACCCTTTATATCGGCCTGGGCTTGTTAAGATGGTACGAAACTGATGCCAGCGAGCGGCCAAGGTATGCACCTGTTTTACTGATTCCGGTCGAGATCATCCGTAAATCGGCTCAAAAAGGCTATGTAATTCGCAGCCGCGACGAGGAAACCATGGTGAACATTACCCTGCTGGAAATGATAAGGCAGGATTTTGGCATCACCATTGGCGGCCTGGATACGTTGCCTAAAGACGAAAGCGGGGTAGATGTAAAGCTGATATTTAATATTGTACGGCAGGCCATTATGGCCAAATCAAGATGGGATGTAGAGGAACAGGCGGTGCTGGGAACCTTTTCGTTCAGTAAATTTATCCTCTGGAACGATATTCATAACAACGCCGATCATCTTTATCGCAATAAGGTGGTAGCCAGCCTGGTATCGGGCAAGCTGGAGTGGCAGGCACAGGGAAATGCCGATGTGTCGCTGATACAGGATAGCCAGCTGCACCCGGCAAACATCGCGCTCCCCATCAGTACCGATTCATCGCAGTTGCAGGCCATTGTAAGTTCGGGCCAGGAAAAAAGCTTTGTGCTGCACGGGCCTCCGGGTACCGGTAAGTCGCAAACTATTACCAATATTATAGCCAATGCCCTATATGCCGGGAAGCGGGTGCTTTTTGTTGCGGCAAAAAAAGCCGCTCTTGAGGTGGTGGAAGACAGGCTGGAATCAATAGGTATAGGTGATTTTTGCCTCGAGCTGCATTCCAACAAATCAAAAAAAACAGCAGTGTTGGAGCAACTGAAAGCAGCTACCGAGGTAGCCCGCAAAGCCGCCCCCGAAAGCCATCGCGACGAGGCCGACCGCCTGTTTGCGCTGAGAAATGAATTGAATACTTATGTTGAAGTGCTGCATAAAAAATATCCGTTCGGGTATTCGTTGTTTGATTTGTTTAGCAGCTATAGTCGTTTTGAAAAAGGGGAGGATAAGGTATTTTTCGCAGCAGGCGCGATTGCGCAGCTAAGCCCCGCAAAGCTAACTGCCTGGCACGATGTGGCCGAAGAATTACAGGTAGCCGGTGCACTAATAGGCCAGCCTGCCAACCATGCCCTGCAATACATGCGTTTGCAGCAATATAATAACCAGGTAAAGCAAGACGCCGGTCAATTGATAGAGCACCTGCTTGACCTCCTGAGTCAATACCAAAGCCAGCTTATTGGTGTAAGCAGGTTGCTGAAAATAAACGGGTTGGTTAAAAGCAAGGAGCAACAACAGTCATTACATACCCTGGTAAGCTTACTGCTTGAATTGTCCGATATCCCGGCATCATTGCTGCAGGCCGATTTCCTGGAGCAAACTTTTGCCCAGGTGGTAGGGATTGCGGCCCACGGGCAACAGCGCGATAAACTACGTTCGGCCTTGCTTGGCCGGTACCAAAAGGAGGTTTTAGCTATACCAGCCCAAAGAATTTTATCTGAATGGAATATTGCTTATGGTAAATGGTTTTTACCACGGTGGCTGGGCCAGCGGGCAATTGTTAAAAACATGCGCGCGCTTTCAGTCACGGGGCAAATTGATAAATCGGCTATTGCCGAGGACTTGCAGCAGGTGATAGCCTTCCGGGCAGAACAGGATGTGATTGACAAATCTGCTTTTTTACCCGGCCTGCTCGGCTTTTTATGGAAAAATGGCGATCCCGACTGGGACGCGTTAATCCGTATAAGCGATGCCGTTATCAGTATTAACCGCGCCGCAGGAACGCTTGTAGGTGCCACCCAGTTGAGGGAGTGGCGTGCGGCATTATCGCGTGAGTTTACCGAAGGCAGCAGGGCGTTTATTATCCAAAACTCCGGCACGCTAGGCAGTTTACTGGCTACGGCACAGCAAGTGACTACTACCGAAGGGCAAATTCAACAACTGTTGGGCATAAACTTTGCCACGTTGCCTGTTGTTACCGGTGATTACACTGCCGACCTGATTGATGAGGCCGTTAAGTGGGTGCAACACCTTGACGAATTGAAAGATTGGTACAACTGGACATCGACACGGGACAAAGCCCTGGCCGCGGGATTAGACCCCTTGCTTACCGCTTACGAAAAAGGTAATATGACAAATGCCGACCTGGTGAGGCAGTTTCAGAAAGGGTTTTACCGCTCGGCCGCCGAATATATATTGAGTATGCACCCGGAACTGGCCAGTTTTAACAGTGGTTTGTTTGGCGAAAAAATAAGGAAGTTTCGTGAGGTGAGCAGCAAGTTTGAAATGCTCACCCGGCAGGAGTTATACGCAAGGCTGGCAGCAAACATCCCTTCATTTACGCAGGAGGCTTCGCAAAGCTCAGAAATTGGCATGTTGCAGCGGGTAATTAGGAATAACGGGCGGGCTATGTCTATCCGCAAAATATTTGATGGCATTCCTAATTTATTGCACCGGCTGGCTCCTTGTATGCTGATGAGCCCGATATCGGTAGCCCAGTATTTTGATGCCGGCAACCCTAAGTTTGACCTGGTGATATTTGATGAAGCATCACAGTTGCCCACCTGCGAAGCAGTTGGCGCCATTGCCCGTGGTACAAACGTAATAGTAGTAGGCGACCCTAAACAAATGCCGCCGACCAGCTTTTTTGCCACCAATAACTTTGATGAGGACAATGTGGAGAAGGAAGACCTGGAGAGCATCCTGGACGATTGCCTTGCGCTATCCATGCCATCGCAACACTTGCTGTGGCATTACAGGAGCAAGCACGAAAGTTTAATTGCGTTTAGCAACGCCAAATATTATGATAATAAGCTGCTTACCTTCCCATCAACGGATGATATTACCAGTAAAGTAAGTTTTGTACCTGTAGAGGGGCATTACGATAAAGGCAAGAGCAGGCAAAATAAATACGAAGCCAAAGCGATTGTTGATGAGGTGATTAAGCGATTGTCTGATCCGTTGCTGGCCAAAAAGAGCATTGGTATTGTAACTTTTAGTTCGGTGCAGCAGTTGCTGATAGATGATATGCTGACAGAGGTCTTTGTACTTAGGCCCGACCTGGAAAAGATCGCCCTGGAAACCGGTGAACCCTTGTTTATCAAAAACCTGGAGAACGTTCAGGGTGACGAACGCGATGTGATCCTGTTTTCTATTGGCTACGGGCCTGATGAAAAGGGTAGGGTAAGCCTTAATTTTGGCCCGGTAAACCGCGATGGCGGATGGCGCAGGCTAAATGTAGCCGTATCAAGGGCAAGGTACGAGATGAAAGTATTTTCAACTTTAAGGTCAGATCAGATAGATCTTAACCGTACATCATCCGAAGGAGTTGCAGGGCTAAAAGCATTTTTAGCTTATGCCGAAAAGGGAAAAAGCGCTTTGCCGCCACGCGCATCGGTAAAACAAAAAGAAGATGGCGGGTTTGAACTGAGCATAGCCGAATCGGTTCGTAAACAGGGGTATGAAGTACATAGCCAGATAGGGTGTTCTGATTTTAGGATCGACCTTGGCATTGTGGATAAGGAAAATCCATCGGCATATATTTTGGGCGTTTTAACCGATGGCAAAAACTATCATGCGGCAACCACCTCGCGCGACAGGGAGATAGTGCAGGTTGATGTGTTAAAATCGTTAGGATGGAATGTGCACAAGATCTGGTCGACAGAATGGTGGGAGAAGCCGGACAAAGTTATCAGCGGCATAATGGATGCCGTTACTAAAGCAGAAGAAAGTAAAAAGAAAGCCGCCGAACCGGCGGTAACGGAAAAAGCAAAACCGGTACCACCCCGGCCCGAAGACTTAAATAACAAACCATCATTTAACCAGGCTGTTCCCGAAACACAAGCCCGGCCTGCAACCCCGGCTGTTTCAAAAGTTGCCGAAGCATATGAGGTTAGCTACTTAGATACTGTTCATACCCTGACAGTCGATGATTTTATCATGCAGCATAACCGCGGCAAGCTCAAAGCACAGGTGTTTAATGTGCTGCAAGCAGAATCGCCGATAAGCAAGGATCTGCTCATCAGGCGTGTATTGGCAGCATGGGGAATTAACCGGGTAACTGCACGATACGTTAATCACCTGGATGGAGTATTTGAGCAGATGAACCTCACCCAAACCAAAACCACAGGGGGCAATGTGTATTTCTGGAAAGCAGATCAGAATCCCGAAAAATATAGCATCTATCGCGTTGCCAAAACTGATGACGATAAACGGGATGCTGATGACCTGCCGCCCGAAGAAGTAGCGAATGCCATCCGCGAAATTCTCCATAACCAGGTGAGCCTGGCCCGGGCCGACCTGATAAGGGAAGGGGCGAAGCTGTTTGGTTTTGCCAGGATAGGCGCCAATGTAGAAAGCGCTATGCTAAGCGGTATTAATATTGTCGTGAATAAGGGTTTTGCAACGGTAAATGGCGAGCGGGTAGTTTATAAAAGCTAATCTGTGGACATGAAAATAGGCGATATCCGGTAGCAAAAAGATCAACTCAATACCTCTTCAAAATTGATGAAAACGTATTAGAGTTTTGATTTTTAGGACTAATTTTTTGTGTCCCTTAATGCTCCTATATTGTTATATACAGGAGAGGGGAACCTGTGCGGGAGTTAGAACGCATTGAAGATATTTTATTGATAATTAAAGAGATACCCATTAATTGGTAATCTCACATGGAATCCAATTCTTCTTTGTTCTTTTTTATTACATCTATGAGGATTTTTTTTACCGAATCACGACTTTCAGGTAATATTTCACTAAGCCATTTAATACCTTCTTCTTGTGGCCAACCGCCATAGGGTTCTGCGCTCACTGCTAATATTCGATGTTGTACGAAATTTACAACTTCATCAAAGTCGATATTTTCTCCTAATGAATAAACTATCGCCAACAATCCATTTCTGATTAAAATATCAGTTAGCCCCGGCCGGAAATAGCATAACACAGATATAGAGGCTAACTCAAGTTCTGCCGCTGCAAATGTATTGGTTTGTATTTTTTTGGAAAAGTGCGAGTAGTTTATTAAAATCTCACTATCTGTCAGAGACTGGTCGTGGCTGAGCAATCTTTTGTAAATATTTTGTAATGAATCAAACCGTTTATCAGAATGGATGCTTTCAAATCGAAGTTTGTTTTTCAAAGAGCAATCAGGCTGCGTATCTTTAACAAAATAGTTTCTTATTCTTTTCAGCATGAGTCAAATATAAGACTAATACCCAAAAAAGCTGACTTACTAAGTTGACGAGCTTAAGGGATTCCACAAAATGCTTCCGTTGCACCAGGTAGGGTTATAACAGGATGCTTTGACGATATTTTATTGATAACTAAATATATTTACAAGCCAAAGCCATGATTGTATGACGATGCCAAAACAAATTTTAAAGTTTATCGACGCGCAGTACGACTTGTACATTGGATACGATGAGATAGTTTTTTTCAAACCAAAGAAAATCGCAGAATTACAAGTCGGTTACAGTTATGACCATGCTGGCAAATCATTCGCAGATGAGACAAAAGGAAGTTGGAATAATAGTTGGATAGTAATCGCAAAAGATCAATCGGGGGATTCAATATTTGTAGACTCAGGTTCCAGTCGATTTACGGTTTATGCTGCTGCGCATGGCGAAGGGGCCTGGGAGCCATACGTTATATCTGACAGTTTGTTTGAATTTAATGAAGTTATCGAACTATTGCCAAAAATGTCTTTTGGTAGAAGTAATCCTGTAGGGATCGAAGAAAATTGAATCAGTAATAAAGATAAAGTTGATTTCCTCAGATACGTTTCTCGAAAAAGTCCAAATACAGAACTTTGGTATTGGGAGCAATTTTTTGAATAGTATAGACGACTAACGCTACCGAAATTAGATCAGCCTCGTAGCTTTTTAAGTTGGTTTAAACAAAAAGCCCAATCAAATTGACCGGGCTTTTAACTTGCTGTGCGGAAGAAGGGACTCGAACCCCCACGCCTCGCGGCGCCAGATCCTAAGTCTGGTGCGGCTACCAATTACGCCACTTCCGCATTAGGATTTTTAACAGGTCGCAAAGATAGTGTTTTAAGGTAAATTATAAAACATAATTTTTGTTTTTTGTTTATCTGCCTCATTACTTTGACATTAAATTTAAATTAATGTCATCAATTGAAATGGCGGCAGGTATTTGATTTAGTTTCTTTTGATGTCTCATCCGTCCGAACAATTTTCGCGCTAACTTGTAATACAACTAATAAACAAAAACTAAACTATGCCACGTACAGTAAGCTATCAAATCAATAAAGACAACGGAAGCCCTATAAGTATCATCATTGAGCCGGTACAAACCCAGTCGTCAAACAACAGCCTTGATTTTACGGGCGTTTACGCATTATATAAAGGCGACAGCCATGGTGTAGCCCACTTATTGGAACTGCAGGAAATAGCGCCCGAAATAGGGGATAGCCTACCGCTGGTAGAAGATGTACTTAACCCGGCTTTTTTAGGACGCCTGACCTACGATAACAACAAATTAAAGTGGGACTATACCGGCGGGCCCCTTTCGGCAAATGAACAGGCGCAGGTGGTAGCGTTTATACAAAGCACAAAATAATCTATAAATTCGCCGCGTAATAAATATAACAACTATTGTACTCGCGCGATCAGGCATCACAAATTAAACAGGCATTCTGGACAGCTTTTGGCCAATATATTGCGCCGCAGCCATCGGCCGATGGCTTACGCATTAACTGGGTTAATTATAAAACGGGCATCAAACACCTGCATTTTAAAATGCAGGCTGATAAAAGGTCTGCATTTGTTGGTATCGAAATTTCGCATCCCGATTTGGGCATGCAAGAACTCGTTTTTGATCAGTTTAAAGAACTTAAATTAGTATTTGACGCCAGCATAGGCGAGGAATGGGACTGGCTGCTGCACACTATCGATGATAACGATAAAACAGTAAGCCGTATCATCAAAACCCTGCCCAACGTAAGCGTATTTAACCAAAACGACTGGCCCGCACTAATCTCCTTTTTCAAACCCAGGATCATCGCCTTAGACGATTTCTGGAGCACCGCAAGTTATAGTTTCGATTTGTTTAAGTAGGTGTTTCAGATGTGCAGATATGCAGATTTTAGATGTGCAGATTTTAAATTTCAGATGATGGGATGATATTAAATGAGATGACGGTTTGATTTCTGCCAATGCCGTAATTAAAAAAACTGAATTTATCGAATTAAAGATTGACAGAATTTTGTCTGAATTTCGAATAATGAAGTAAAGGAGCACTAAGACTTAGTTCATTTTCAAATCTTCAAATTTTCACATCCTCAAATAATTTTTCATCTGCACATCTAAAATCTGCATATCTGCACATCCGCTTTCTACAATTCGTATCAATTAATCGTCTATTTGACGCTTTCTGGTAAAAGCGTTTATTAATTGAAAAAGAAAACCAAATATTTACCGTTGGTACTTATCAATCTATATAATAACACTACTAAAACACATGAAGAGGTTTCCATTAACCGTTTGTATTTCAATTTTGGGGCTGTTTGCCCGGGCGCAGGATGTTAAGGCGCCGGCTTATCCGCTTATTACGCACAATCCTTATTTCAGTATCTGGTCGTCTACCGATGATTTAAATGAATCAACAACTCACCACTGGACAGGAAAGGATCAGTCACTTTTGGGCCTGATAAAGGTGGATGGCGAGGTTTACCGTTTTATGGGTAAGGAACCGGTACACTACAAAACCCTGGTACCCGGCGGCGATGAAAAACCTTACGAAGTAAAGTATACCGAAACAAAGCCATCAGATAACTGGGCCGACGGAAAATTTGACGATACAGCATGGAAAACGGGTACTGCGCCTTTTAGCGACGACCCCAAGCAAGGCAAAACAGTGTGGACAAGCCGCGACATTTGGGTGCGCCGCGTGTTTACCTTCCATAAAGCAGACATTAATAAACTGTTCCTGAAACTTCACCACGATGATGAAACCGAAGTATATCTTAATGGCGAGAAAATAAACGTAAGCAGCGGCGCCAACGGCGATCTGCAAATGATGCCGCTTAAGGATGATGTAGCCGGTAAACTGAAGGAAGGCGAAAACGTATTGGCTTTGCATTGTACCAATACCGGAGGCGGTGCTGCCCTTGATGCTGGCTTTGCCGATGAACTAAAAGCTACCCAACATGCCGATATCCAGGTAGCTAAACAAACCCACGTTGAGGTTACGGCTACCCAAACCATGTATGCATTTAAGTGCGGCAAAATTGATTTGCAGGTAACGTTTACATCACCTTTGTTAATGAATAACCTTGATTTGATGGCAAGGCCAATATCGTACATTACTTACAGGGTAAAGTCAAACAATGGGCAGGCACACAACGTACAGGTTTATTTGGGCGCATCTGCGGATATTGCCCGTAACAAACCATCACAGCCTGTTACAACCCAAAAGTATGAAACAAGCACTTTGTCGGTATTAAAAGCAGGAACTATTGAGCAGCCTATTTTACAAAAACGCGGTGACGATTTACGGATAGATTGGGGATATATGTATGTTGCGGTGCCAAAATCGGCCGCTGCCACCCAGTATATCAGCACAGGTGATGAAGCGGTGACTTCGTTTTTTAAAAACGACAGTAAATCAACTGTAAAAGAAGGTACAGATGTGGTACTAAATACGGTAGTGCCATTTGGTAAAGTAGGTAAAACAACGGTTGAACATTTTGTTGAATTAGGCTACGATGATATTACGCCCGTTCAGTATTTTCATGTAAACTTAAAACCATACTGGCAAAACGCGCAAATTAAAACTATTGACCAGCTGCTGGCTAAAGCAGCAGCCGATTACCCCGTGATTACTAAAAACTGCGCGGTTTTTAACGCACTGATGTATCACGATGCTCTAAAAGCAGGTGGTGATAAATATGCTAAACTTTGCGCGTTGGCTTATCGCCAGGCAATAAGCGCTCATATATTGGTAAAAAGTCCGCAGGGCGAACTCTTATTTTTATCGAAAGAGAATTTTAGTAATGGATCTATTAACACTGTTGACGTAACTTATCCTTCGGCGCCATTATTCCTCATTTACAATCCAAAACTGATGGAAGGTATGCTGAATGGTATTTTCTATTTCAGCGAAACCGGTAAATTTCCGCATGATTTTGCGGCGCATGATTTAGGTACCTACCCACTGGCAAACGGCCAAACTTATGGCGAAGGTATGCCGGTTGAAGAGTCGGGCAATATGCTGGCGCTTACAGCGGCCCTTGTTAAAGCAAATGGTAATAACCCTGCTTATGCCAAAAAGCATTGGAAAACTTTAACCGCATGGACTAACTACCTGGTTCGTGAAGGCGGCGACCCGGCAAACCAATTGTGTACCGATGACTTTGCCGGTCACCTGGCGCGCAACGCAAACTTATCTGCCAAAGCCATAGTGGGAGTGGGCTGTTACGCTCACCTGGCCGATTTAATGGGCGATAAAGCCACCAGTACCAAATACAGGGCTATAGCCAAAGAAATGGTTGCCAAATGGATGAAACTTGCCGATGCCGGTGATCATTACTCGCTTGTGTTTGAAAAGCCAGAAACCTGGAGCCAGAAATATAATATTGTATGGGATAAAATTCTTGGCTTAAACCTGTTCCCGCAATCGGTTTACGACCGCGAGGTTAAATTTTATCTCAGCAAACAAAACGAATTTGGCTTACCATTGGATAGTCGTAAAACTTATACCAAAAGCGACTGGATTATATGGACAGCCACCCTGGCCAAAAGCAACGACGATTTTAAGACCCTTGTTGCCCCGGTTTACAAATACGCCATGGAAACCCCAACCCGCGTACCCCTAAGCGATTGGCACGAAACCACCGATGGCAAACAGGTAGGTTTCCAGGCGCGCAGCGTTGTAGGCGGATATTTTATTAAGGAACTACAGGAAAAGTGGAAACCAACTGCCCGGAAATAGAGTCAAGAATTAAGAGTCAAGAACTATTTGTCTTGTCCTTGTGGGTTCTAAACCCACAAGGACATTTTTTTTGCAACATTTAAAAAAAATCTGAGTTCTGAGTAAAATAGCCATTAAGATAATAAAAAATCAAAAAATTTGATAAATCTGTTCAATCCAGGTTCAGAAAAAAATCTTGTTATGAATGCAACAATTGATGAGTTAATATTATTGGGGATGTTGGCAAAAATGTTTGATAAAATGCCATCTGAAAAGTGGCAACTGCACATGAGCAATGCCGAGGCGTTTTTAAGGAAACTGGATGGGTGAAAGCTTTTATAGTGCAGGTTTTTCTGTTGTCGGGGCAGCGTGGCCGTTATAAGTTTTTTATATCGTTTGCTACCAGGTCAATGCTATTGCACAACTGATGTCCACCGCTCTCAATTTCGCGAAAAGTGGCCGTCGGGAGTTTCTGCCTGTACAATTCGAGATAGTTAAACGGTACCTCTTCATCGTCGCGGCAATGGTAAAAGAATATCGGGGTGCCTTCAGGAAGGTTTTCGGCAAAATCCTCCTGAAGCTTTAATCCTTGTTTCCATTCCTCTTTGCCACTCCTAAAAGACGTAGCTAACAGGAAAATACCAGCTAAACTTTTGGGAAATATATTTTCAGCGAGGTATTTAAGCAGCAACGATGCGCCAAGTGAATGTGCTGCCAAAATAACACCCTCGCCAGCTTTATTAATTTCGTTGCCTATTTGCTTCAGCCAACCAAAATCCGGGGCAGTATCATCGGTTCGCATGCTGGGATAGTTGAGATCATAATCCGTTCCTAAAACTTTTGTAGCGAGTTAACCAGCTTCGCGTCGGCCTCGTAGCCGCCATCGCCTCCGCCCTGGATAAAAAATACTTGTTTTTTATCAGCCTGCTGCATTTTATTTTGCTTCTAAAAACTCATTAAGCATCGCTACAAATAATTGCGGTACCTTACTATCCGGGTTTGGTGCCATAACCTCGCCCATAAAAGCGCCGTGGCTGCCGGGCATTATGGTGAGCCGGCCATGTGGCAATAACCGCGACAATTCTATAGCGTGCTCTGGTGTAATCACATCCTGATCGCTTACGATGACCAGGGTAGGAGCCTGGATGGCTTTGATATCGTCGGTGTTCCAATCCTTAAAGGTCTGCATCCGTTTGGCATCTTTATCTTGCATGTTTTGTAACCCGGCCTGGGTATTGCCCGGTATGCCCAGGTAAACATCTTTGTAAATCTGTGGCATCGAAGATAGGTCTGCTTTGTTTATAAAGTCCCAAAACCAGGGGAACGTTCCGGAACGTTTATAAAGTGCCGAAATGGCAACCAGTTTATGCACTAATTCGGGATGCCTGATAGCCAATTGCAGGGTAGTGCTGCCGCCGTTGCTAAAACCCATAACATCGGCATCTTTAATGCTTAATTGTTTTAGCAGTTCGGCTACATCATCGGCATCCTGCTCAAAAGTTTCGGGAATATCTCTGGCAGATGTGCGTCCGTGATTTTGCAAATCGACCGCAATAACCATATGGGTTTTGGCCAGTTGGGGCATAATTTTACCAAATGAAGTATGCATTGTTGAACCACCACCGTGAATTAATACCAGCGGATGGCCTGTGCCATGAATTTCATAATACATTTTTATGCCGTTTACCTGGGCATATTTACCGGCATCTTGTGCCTGGGTGGTGGTCGCTGTTGTCATAAGTATAATTATAAAAGTAGTGATCTTAATATATAGCAGCATTAAGTTTTTCATAATTCAAATTTAACACCAGGGGCTAATTGCGCAAATAGCAGTATGCGACAAAGTTTAGGGTAGTTTACGACAGGTTGTAAATCGTTTCAGCAAACCAAGGGTAACAATTCATTTACAATGCGCCGCGAGAGCGAAATAAGGGTGTATTTATTACACAGTGGTTTGCTAAATCGTTAATATTGTTGAACCAATTAGTTAGCCGGTACTTTTTTACCGTTACATAATACATATTTATCACCGGGCCTTATCAGCCCATTCTTGCAGCGCTTTTAAGGGTTATTGCCGGCGGGCTTATTGGCAACAAAATGTGCATCAACTAAATCTCTCAACTCATGTCATTAAAATTAAAACTCACCTGTATTTTATTGATAGGGCTCAGTTTTGGGCTGTATTCGTTTAAAAAACCTGTTCCGCGGCAGCATGTGCTGGTTTTCTCAAAAACATTAGGCTGGCATCATTCCTGTATCCCGTTTGGCATCGCCGCTATCCAAAAGCTGGGTAAAGAAAACAACTTCGATGTTGATACCACAACCAATTCTGAAGCTTTTACCGACGAGAATCTTAAAAAATACGATGCCGTTATATTTCAATGTACCACGGGCAATGTACTTAACGCCGCGCAGCAGGCAGCGTTTGAGCGGTACATACAGGCCGGGGGCGGATATGCAGGCTTCCATTCGGCTGCCGATACCGAGTACGACTGGCCATGGTATGGTAAACTGGTGGGCGCTTATTTTTCAAGCCATCCCAATAATTCCAATATCCGTACGGCTACTATAGATGTTACCGACCGTACAAACCCGATAACGGCCGGTTTGCCTGCCCGATGGGAGCGTACCGACGAGTGGTACAACTACAAATCCATCTATAGCGGGATACATATTTTGGCCAGCCTTGACGAAAATACCTACGATGGGGGTACCAATGGGGCAAACCATCCTATCACCTGGTTTCATGAGTTTGATGGGGGCCGCTCATTTTACACTGGCTGCGGGCATACTGATGAAAGCTATAGCGATCCGCTGTTTTTAGGGCAGATGCTTGGTGGCATTAAATATGCCATGGGCAACGGCAAACCGCTGGATTACGGTAAAGCATACGCTAAAGTATCGCCCGATCAAACCCGCTTCATTAAAACGGTATTGGTTAGTAACGTGGCATCGCCTATGGAACTGGCTACGGCTAAAGATGGCCGCGTATTTTTTACCCAGCTGATGGGTAATTTTTCAGTTTATAATACCAAAACCAACCAGTTTAAAGTGATCCATAAATTCCCCATCACTTACCAGGGAGGCACCGGGGTTATTGGCCTAACGCTTGACCCAAATTTTGAAACTAACCAGTTTGTATATATTTATTACATGCCCGAAGGACAAACCGTTGAGCCGTTAAACTTCCAGCTCTCACGCTTTAAATTGAGCCCGGCTAACGTGCTCGACTTGAAATCGGAAAAAGTTTTGTTAAAAGTGCCGGTACAAATAGTAAGCGGCGCACACCACGGCGGCTCATTGGCCTGGGATAAAAACGGTAACCTATACCTGTCTACAGGCGATAGCTCGAGCCCGTTCCCGGCCGATGGTTACGCACCGCTGGACGAACGCCCCGGGAAAGAGCATTTTAGCCTGGATGCCCAACGTAGCGCAGGCAATACCAACGACTTTAAAGGCAAAATACTGCGCATTCATCCCGAGGCTGATGGCACTTACACCATACCCGAAGGAAACCTTTTCCCCAAAGGCATGGCCAAAACTAAACCGGAGATTTATGTGATGGGTTGCCGTAACCCATACCGCATTGCGGTGAATCCCAATACCTCGGTTTTATACTGGGGCGAGATAGGGCCCGATGCCGGTAACGATTCGCCACGTGGTCCGCGTGGATATGACGAGTTTAACCAGGCACGCAAGGCAGGCAACTTTGGCTGGCCGTATTTTGTGGGCAACAACTTTGCCTACTCGCACTGGGATTTTGTTACGGGCACACCGGGGCCAATGTTTGATCCTAAACGCCCGGTAAATAACTCGCCCAATAATACCGGCTTAAGTGTATTGCCACCGGCTACGCCAGCCATGATCTGGTACCCTTACGCTGCATCGGATGAGTTTCCGGAATTGGGATTAGGCGGGCGCTGCGCTATAGGTGGCGATTTTTATAAGTATAATGCCAATGTTAAAAATCCCAATAAGTTCCCTGATTATTACGACGGTAAATTATTTGTTGCCGACTGGATGCGCAACTGGGTAATAAGCCTCACGTTTGATGAAAACGAAAACTATATACGCAACGAAGCTTTTATGCCCGCCAATGGCGATTTCAGGCGGCCTATTGATATGCAATTTGGCCCGGACGGTGGTTTATATATGCTGGAATATGGATCAGTGTACGGTGCGCAAAATGAAGATGCCCGCCTGGTGAAAATTGAATACAACACCGGCAACCGCGCGCCAATTGCCAAAGCCGGTATTACCGATACCGCTATGCAAGCCTACTACCAGCATACCAAATACCTTACTGCCGAGTTGAAGGAAATGCCCGTAAAAAAAGAGATATCAGGCCAGGCACCGCTAACCGTAGGTTTTAACAGCCAGAATAGTAAAGATTTGGATGATGACGATAAAATAACCTATCAGTGGTTGTTTGATGGTAAAACGGTGGGCGCTGCAACCGCCTCGGCAAGCTATACCTATACTAAGCCGGGTGTTTACAAGGCTATTTTAAAAGTTACCGATAAAGGCGGTGCTACAGGGCGTGATACCATTATAGTGAGGGTTGGCAATACCCGGCCGGTGGTTACCATTGCCGGCACTGGTAACAAATCATTCATCCAAAAAGGGCAGCCCTTTAAATACCATGTGGTGGTGAAGGATAAAGAAGACGGTAAGATAGACCCTAAACGGGTGAAGTTATTTTACATCTATAACCCGCAGCCGTCAACCGATGGTAAAACGGTGCAAAGCCTGGCTGCTTTGTCGGCCAACGAGATAAGCTATCCCGGCAAGGCGTTGATGGCCAATAGCGATTGTAAATCGTGCCACCTGGCCAATAAGACCGCTGTAGGGCCAAGTTTTATAGCGATAGCCAACCGGTATAAAACACAAAAAGGATCGGTTGATAAGCTATCCAAAAAAATCATAGCAGGTGGCGCAGGGAGCTGGGGAACCGAGCATGTCATGAGCGCCCACCCGCAGCTTTCGGCGGCCGATACCAAAGAGATTGTGAAATACATATTTTCATTAACCGATAGAAAAAGCAAAGCAACGCCTTTACCGCTTACTGGTAGCCTGAACCTGAAATTTAGCGACGCTGAGCCGCGCGGGCAGTACACGCTGTTTGCATCCTATACAGATAAAGGTGGTAAGGTGGTTGGTCCGCTTACAGGCACCGATGTGGTAACTTTACGCAATGCCGATGTAAAAGCAGTTTATGCTGATGAATTAAAAGGATTCAATCGTTTTAAAGACGATCTGTCGCTGGGTAACCATAAATCGTTTGTGTTGTTCAGGGATGTGGATTTAACCGATATCAAAAAAATGAGCTTCCAATACGGATCGAAGGGTGTTGATGGCGAGATTGAAGTGCGGATGGATTCACAGGCAGGCCCCGTTATTTGTTTGGCAACTTATGGCGATACCGGCAGTTGGGATAAACTAGCCTGGTTAAGCGGCGATGTGCAAAAGCAGGTTACCGGCAAACACAATGTATTTGTTTTTGCCATTAAACGTACCAAACCAAATGATGGCATCCTTAAATTAAGCGATATTCGCTTCGGTCAATAATACAAAACACCACATATGAAAACATCATCAGTTATAATAAACGCCTGTGTAGGTTTAGGCTTATTAACCTCCAATGCTTTTGCTCAAAGCGGCAAACCGGTTTTTGTCGGTAAAATAGGTGTACAAGCCTATACCTTCCGAAGCAGTATGTCTAAAGCTACAATATCCGTACTGGATACCATTAAAGCAATGGGCATAACCGAACTGGAAGGACAGGAACCCAAGGGCATGACGCCCGAAGCTTTCCGTAAGCTTTGTAACGAGAGAGGAATCAGCATTCCGTCGATAGGAGCAGGGTATGATGATATAGTGAAAAGCCCGGCCCAGGTGGTGAAACAGGCTAAAGCGTTAGGCGCCAAATATGTGATGGTAGCCTGGATTCCGCATGGTAAGGAGTTTAACCTGGAAGATGCCAAAAAAGCCGTTACTGATTTTAATACAGTTGGCAAATACCTTGCAGAAGCCGGGATTACATTTTGCTACCACAACCATGGGTATGAGTTTGGCCCTTACGAGGACGGAACCCTGTTTGATTATATTGCTAAAAATACCGACCCAAAGTATGTATCATTCGAGATCGACCTGTTGTGGTCGTTCCACGGCGGGCAGGACCCGGCTAAGCTGATAGAAAAATATCCAACCCGCATTAAACTGATGCACCTTAAGGATATTCGCAAAGGCGTAGCCAATGACCTTACCGGGGGCACCGATACTAAAAACGATGTAGCCCTTGGCTCCGGTCAAATCGATATCCCGGCGGTGCTTAAAGCAGCAAGGAAAGCGGGCGTAAGGCATTATTTTATTGAGGATGAAAGCCCATCGTACGCAACGCAAATTCCTGTTACTATTGAATATATTAAAGGATTAAAATATTAGGTCGTGAAAGGTTTTAATAGGATAAAAATTTGATAGTGAAGTACTTATTGTTATATCCGGGGCATTAGCCGGCTTGTTCACCTTATACATTGTAATACGCTTCTTACAAAAAAGAATAATGCATTATGCGGTATTTCTTCGATATTTGATATCGCGGCACCACAAACCGCTATTTAAACCAATTTATATCTACACTGAAAAAACAGTAAACCTTACAGTATGGAAAACTCTCGTCGTACATTTATAAAACAGGCTGCTATAGCAGGAGCAGGCGTATTGATCACTAAAAACGCGTGGAGCGCCAAAAGCTACAAACGCATTATTGGTGCTAATGACCGTGTTCGGGTTGGTGTTGTCGGCTTTTCCGACAGGCATAAAAGTTCGCACATCCCCAGCTTCATGAATCATTATAAAGAGCTTAATTTCGAAGTGGTTGGCGTATCCGACATCTGGAAAAACCGCCGCGAAGAAGGTGCCGCTGTATGGAAAGAAAAAATGCAAAGCGATGTAAAGGCCTACCGCAATAACGAGGAGATGTACGATAGCAAAACCGTCGACGCGGTATTTATTAGTACGGCCGATTTTCAGCATGCACGCCATGCCATTGAGGCTGTTAAAGCAGGCTGTGATGCGTATGTGGAAAAACCATTTGCCGAAACTATGGAGGATAACCGCGCGGCGCTTAAGGCCGTTAAGGAATCTGGAAAAATAGTGCAGATAGGATCGCAGCGCAGGAGCGGGGATAATTATCACGCTGCCAATGATTTTATCCGCTCGGGTAAGTTTGGGCCTATTACCATGGTCGAGCTTACCTGGAACGTTAACCAGCCAGGCCGCTGGCGCCGGCCCGAATTACTTAGTAAGTTAAAAGAAGAAGATACCGACTGGAAACGCTTTATCATGAACCGGCCATATGAGGCTTTCGATCCGCGCAAATATTTGGAATATCGCTTATTTTGGCCATACTCCTCCGGATTGCCCGGCCAGTGGATGAGCCACCAGATTGATACTGTGCACTGGTTTACCGGTTTGAAGCACCCGCGCAGCGTTGTTGCCAACGGCGGTATTTATATGTGGAAAGATGGCCGTCGCAACTGGGATACCATTTTGGCAGCCTTTGACTATGGTCCGCTGGATGATCTGTCAACCGGTTTCCAGGTTACCTTTGGTTCGCGCATGCATAACGGAGATGAACATCCCGCCGAGATATATTACTCCAACGGAGGCGAATTGAACCTGATCACCAATAAGGTATCGCCAAATGGCGGGCTCACGGCAAAAATGGCTGCGGCCATGGGCATGAAAGCTAACCTGCTGCCCGAGATTAGCCTGGCAAATACACAACAGGTTGTAGCATCGGCTAACACCGGCGGCGATGTGCTTACTTCAAACCATGTGCGCAACTGGATGGAATGCGTGCGCAGCCGTAAGCAACCCAATGCACCGGTGGAAGCTGGGTACAGCCATTCTATTGCCAATATCATGACCAATGCGGCGGTACACACCGGTGTTAAGGCAACGT
The DNA here is from genome assembly GCF_051903035.1 of Mucilaginibacter sediminis. Taxonomy (NCBI): domain Bacteria; kingdom Pseudomonadati; phylum Bacteroidota; class Sphingobacteriia; order Sphingobacteriales; family Sphingobacteriaceae; genus Mucilaginibacter; species Mucilaginibacter sediminis. The sequence continues at coordinate 1,798,222 of NZ_CP170602.1, read as the reverse complement.
TTGATGAAAGCACCCAGGAAGTAATGGCAAACGGTAAAGTTTTTAAATATTGATAAGTAATGATGATAAATACTTTAAAAAAAACAGGTTTAATGATAGCCTCAATAGCTTTTGCCACAGGTGTAGCCGCTCAAAAAAGCGAGCCGGTAAAGGTTGTAGAGTCAAAAAAGGAACGTAAGGTAGATGTGTTTATCGGCGGTAAGCCGTTTACAAGTTTCCTGTACCCTGATAGTCTTGAGAAACCGGTTTTATATCCTTTACGCACAGCTAATGGCACTGTTGTTACCCGTGGCTTTCCACTTGATCCAAAACCCGGAGATCCAACCGACCATCCACATCACATAGGCCTTTGGTTTAATTTTGAAAACCTGAACGGACTGGATTTTTGGAATAACTCCTACGCGATTCATAAAGAGAAGAAGAATTTGTACGGATGGATCCGTACCGACAAGGTGCTGGAAACCAAAAGCGGCACAACCGGCGTATTGGCGTACCACGCGAACTGGACTAACCAGCAAAAAGATGTCATTTTAGAAGAAACCACCCGTTTTGAATTCAGCGGAACAGCCAATCAGCGCATTATAGATCGTATTACTACACTAAAAGCCAGTGTGGATGCAACTTTTACCGATGCTAAAGACGGCCTGCTTGGCCTGCGCCTGGCTCATGACCTGCAGATGCCTGCTACTGAAGACCAAAAATTTACCGACGATAAAGGCAATGTAACCATAGTTAAAGCCGGCACCGATAAAGTGGCCAACGGCAATTACTTAACCAGCGCTGGCAAAACAGGTAACGATGCCTGGAGCAGCCGCGGCGTATGGTGCAAGGTTTACGGTAAAATGGGTGCCGATTCGGTAAGTATCGCTATTATAGATCATCCTCAAAATCCTAATTATCCCACATTTTGGCATGCCAGGGGTTATGGCTTATTTGCGGCTAACCCTTTAGGTGAGAAGATTTTTACGAATGGTAAATCGGCAAAGAATTTGCATTTAAATAAAGGCGAGGCGGTGACTTTTCGTTTTCGTGTAGTTATCAGTAATGGCGGGCAAACCATCAGCAGCGGGCAGCTTAATGAGATGGCAGCAGAATATGGGAAGAAATGATTTTTAATTTATTACGACAAACCGCGCGGACAGGCGTCTCGCTAAATGCATATGGCAGTAAAAGCAAGCCTTAACTCAGGGCTTGCTTCAAATCCTCCACCAAATCGTCAATATGTTCCAACCCGACTGAAACCCGCAATAAGTTAAATGGCGTTTTTGTATCTGGGCCTTCCATCGTTGCACGGTGCTCAATTAAACTTTCAACACCTCCCAGGCTGGTTGCCCTGGTAAATATTTTTAATTTATTGATGATATTGTGCGTATCATTTTCATCACCCTTAACAATAAATGATAGCATGCCGCCGAAGGCCAGCATCTGTTCTTTAGCAATTTCATGCTGCGGATGTGATGGCAGGCCGGGATATAATACTTGTTCTACATTGGGGTGCCGTTCTAAAAACTCAGCTAACAATTGCGCATTGTGAACATGGCCCTTAACACGGTAGGGCAGGGTTTTAATACTGCGTACCAGCCAGAAACAGTCGGTTGGGGAGGGGATAGCGCCGCCCATTTCCTGTACCTGGCGTATTTTGGCCCACCAATCGTTTTTCCCGGCGGTAATTAATGCGCCGCCCATCAGGTCGCTGTGGCCTCCAAAGTACTTAGTGGCCGAGTGCATTACCATATCGGCGCCCAAAGCCAATGGTTGCTGGCAAATAGGAGTGGCAAAAGTATTGTCAACCACTACTTTAATGTTGTTCGCCCTGGCAAAGGCAACCACTTTTTTTATATCGGTGATCTTGAGCAGTGGGTTTGATGGCGTTTCAACCCAAATCACCCCGGTTTCGGGCCTGATGTGTTGGGTTAAGACTTCTATATCATTAACATCAACAAAATCAAAGGTTAAAATACCCGCAAAGAGGTTTTTAAGCTGATTACGCAAACCGTGGTACATGTCATCGGGGCAAATAATGTGGGTACCCGGAGCCAGCGACTGAAATACCGACATGCCCGCCGCGTTACCCGATGAAAATGACGCTGCATCGGCGCCACCCTCTAATTTGGCTATAACATTTTCAAGCAAGGCCCGGTTAGGGTTCGATGCCCTGCTGTAAATATGCCCGCCTGGAAAACTACCATCTTCGTTACGCTCAAAAGTGGTCGACATAACAATAGGTTGTATCACGGCTTTTGATGATCCGTCTACATGGTTGCCTGCGTGTATGGCTATCGTTTCAGTTTTCATGAAAAATATTTGCAGCAAACTTAGTATTCCAATTTACAATAATATTATCTTAGGGTAAAAAAATTAAATATGAATATTCGAGGCATCCCCATGGCATCTATTGTTTTATTCGTTTATGCTCTGGTTAATTTGGTGATCAAATACTTTTATCCGTTATCGTATCATTTAGTTCATCCATACTTAGATGGGGGCTTAATTGGCGCCATGTTTGTTTATGGGCTGTACTACGCTAATATATATGCCGGCGCATGGTTAAATAACAGGAAAGAGGAACACGCGGGATAAACCGTTTGGTGCAGGCGTTCAAGGTTTTCTTTTACGAGCACCCGGAATTATTTTTGATCCCGAATGTAGCGGGCTGTTTAAATTTTGCGTAATTGTTAAAAAAACAATATGAAAAACCTGCACCTGCTCACTATCATCCTGCTACTATCGGCTACTGCCTGTAAAAAAGAAAACATCGCCAAACAAAGCGAATACGATGCCAGCTACAAAGCCTGGATAAGTTTCAAAAACAGCAGCAAAAACTCATATTCCTATACAACATCTTTTGGTTCGTGGGTAGGTTTTGGTGTTACTATCAAAGTAGCCGTAAGTAATGGTAAGGTAGTATCGCGTGATTACATTAAAGTACAATCCCGTAACGACGGTACCAATAAGGCAGATACCGTTAAAACCTGGCATGAAGATGCTGCCACTATAAATACGCATCCAAATGATGCAGCCGATGCGCTTACAATAGATGACATTTACTTAAAAGCCCGTACCGAATGGCTTAAGGCTGATGCCGCAACCAATGATATCATATTTGAAGCAAAAAACAACGGCCTTATTTCCGACTGTGGTTATGTGCCGCGCAATTGCGCCGACGATTGCTTTAGAGGGATGAGCATTACAGCCATAACCGCTTTGTAAGCCGAAGGCAAAAAGCTTAAAGCCGAAAGCTGATAGGAAAATACTTTTAGCTTTCGGCTTTCCCCAATTAGCTTTTTGCTTTCAGCCTTCGGCTTTAAGCTTTCCCCCCCTCATAATCTTATTGTAAAGATGCCCTTTGCTTTAGGCCTTTGGCTTTAAGCTTTCCGCTTTTTTAGTACATTTGTTCAAAGTTTTTTGAATGGAAGCTGAGCATAATTTACAGTTATTATTACAAAATCCCGACCTGCCTGTTGATTTAAAGCATATTGCCGAAAAGGTACAGCGCAGCGAAAGGATCACCTTTGATGAAGGTGTTACGTTATATGAGCAGGGCGATCTTGGTTATCTTGGTGTTTTAGCTAACTACATTCGCGAAAAGCGTCACGGTGATAAAACTTATTTCAACCGTAATTTCCATATCGAGCCTACCAATCTTTGTGTTTACGATTGCAAATTTTGCTCGTACTCGCGACTGCTTAAACAAAAGGCAGAAGGCTGGGAGTATACCATGGACGAAATGTTTAACATGGTGACCAAATACGACGGTGAACCGGTAACCGAAGTACATATAGTTGGCGGCGTGCTGCCACAATACGATGTGCCTTTTTACCAGGAACTTTTCGGCCGCATCCGGGCGCATCGCCCCGAATTGCACATCAAAGCTTTAACGCCGGTTGAATATCATTACATATTTAAAAAGGCCAAAATTGATTATGCTACTGGTATGAAATTGATGATGGAGGCCGGTTTAGGCTCGATACCGGGCGGAGGGGCCGAGATTTTTCACCCCGAGGTTCGTGATCTGATTTCAAAAGATAAATGTACCGGCGACCAATGGCTGGCCATACACGAGGAATGGCATAAGTTGGGCGGCCGCTCAAACGCCACCATGCTTTACGGTCATATCGAAAAGTTCCATCACCGGGTTGACCATATGGAACGTTTACGCCAGCTGCAGGATAAAACAGGCGGTTTCCAAACTTTTATCCCGTTGAAATTTCGCAATCAGGATAACCAGATGTCGCATGTGCCTGAATCAACTGTTGTTGAAGATTTGCGTAATTATGCTGTCGCGAGAATCTACCTGGATAATTTCGATCACATTAAAGCCTATTGGGCTATGATTAGCCGTACCACGGCGCAGCTTTCGCTTAATTTTGGAGTAGATGATATTGACGGTACGCTTGACGATACCACCAAAATTTACTCGATGGCAGGTGCCGAAGAGCAACACCCCGGCATGAGCACCAAACAATTGGTGGAACTGATTAAACATGTAGGCAGGTACCCTATTGAGCGCGATACGCTTTATAATGTAGTTACCGATTACAATGATTTTGAATTTCCTGAAACCCAGCCCAAGCCGCAATATTACAAGCTGCCGGTAATAAACTAAGCTTAAAGCAGGAGGCTAAAAGCTGAAAGCAAAAAAGAAGGAGAAACATTGTGCTTTCAACATAATTAATACGACAACAATAACAAAGCTTTAAGCCTTATGCTTTCAGCTTTCAGCTAAAAGATGCAAAAAACCTTATACATAGTACGTCACGGCCAAACCGAATACAACAAATTGGGAATTATCCAGGGCAGGGGCGTTGATACCGACCTGAACGATGAGGGACGCAAACAGGCACAACTGTTTTTTGCGGCTTATAAAGATGTACCTTTCGATAAAGCATATATATCTGCGCTAAAACGTACAAAGCAAAGTATTCAGCCTTTTTTGGATGGGGGATTGCCATTTGAAAAGCTTCCGGGCCTTGATGAGCTGGCCTGGGGTATTCATGAAGGTCAGCTGCCCACGCCGGAAAATAAAGCAGCCTTTTTGCAAATTATGCGCGATTGGCTGGATGGAAAATTGGATAGTAAATTTGAAGGCGGCGAAAGCCCTAACGAAGTAGAGATCCGTCAGCGCGAGGCTTTGAAGGTGATCATGAGCCATCCCGAAGAAAAAACCGTACTGGTTTGCATGCATGGCCGCGCCATGCGTTTATTGCTTTGTATTTTAACCGGCAAGCCACTAAGCGAAATGGATAACTTTCCGCATCAAAATTTGGTTTTATACAAAGTTGTTTATGATGGCCAACAATTTGCCATTGTAGATTTTAACAATGCCGAACATTTAAAACAATCCTGAAAGAGAACGTTTCTTGTGAAAAAGATCAGAATATCAGCAGTAAGCTACACTAATACCAAACCCTTTATATACGGCCTTCAACATACCGGTTTTGTAGACAAAATAGAACTAAGCCTTGACACCCCGACTGATTGTGCCCAAAAACTCATTGATGACGTGGCGGATATCGGCCTTATCCCCGTGGCGGCCACGTTAAGCCTGCCCAACTGGGAAATAGTATCCGATTACTGCATTGGTGCCGTAGGCGCGGTAAACTCGGTTTTTATATTTAGTAATTGCCCGGTACACGATATTAAATACCTGCAGCTTGATCCCGAATCTCGCTCATCTAACAACCTGGCGCGTGTACTGCTTAAAAACTATTGGAAAATAAGTCCGGAGTTAATTGAGGGTGCAGCAAACTACGGCCTGTCGACCGAACCAGATGCAGCTTTTGTTCAAATTGGCGACCGTACCTTTGGCAAAAAAGACCAGTATAAATATGTATATGATTTGGCCGAAGAATGGCAAAAGTTTACCGGCCTGCCGTTCATGTTTGCAGGCTGGATAGCCAACAAACCAATCCCGCATGATTTTATGCAGGAATTTAACGCCGCCCTTAAATACGGCCTCGACCATAGGCAAGAATTGTTCAAAGAACTGCCTATGCGCAATGACTTTGATATAGTTGATTACCTGATGGTAAAAATTGATTTTGATTTAACCGAAGAGAAGAAGAAGGCGTTGTATATGTTTTTAGATTACATAAAGCGATTGAACGATTAAACGTTTGGTCTGAACTCGGATTAAACAGATTTTTTGGATTTCACAGATTTTTAAAAATAGCTTGTTTCACGGCCGTGAAAAAAATCAAAATCCAAAAAAACTGAAGAATCTGCTTAATCCGAGTTCAGACAAATTGAATGATGTAGGGACACATTAAACGATTTTATCTGAACCGCGATTTATCAGATTATGGGATGGCCACGATTATTGAAAACAGATCCTTTCTCACAGAAAATTAAAATCCAAAAAATCTGAAGAATCTGCTTAATCCAGGTTCAGACAAATTGAATGATATCAAAATCACGCTTAGAGATCAAAGATATAGTTCGCGATTTCAGTATCTTAACCGTTGTTTATTGATACTAACCAAAATCTGATAAAACCATGGAACTATCGCTTCATATCATCCTCGAAAAACCTACTGCCGGGGTAGCTTTTGGTTTACAAAAGGGATCGGGCAATAAATATGAAACTGTACAAATCCAAAAAACTGATTCGGGCGACCTGAATTTTTATTTAACGGTAACCACAAAAGGCGACAGGCTTAAAGATGCTTCGCCAAGATTTGGCGGGCCATTTATACAAGGCCCATACATGGGCAACTTTATTTACCTCGATATCGGCACGCTGGCCGGGCAGGTTAGCCCCTGGAACAGGAGGCTCAAAATTCCGATGGCGGGAATAACCTGGGAGATCATCGATCAGCTAAATGCAGATGCGGCGTTAATGCTTAAAACAAACGTAGCCGGAACAGCCAAAGACGGCAGCCCAAATTGCGCCACGGTAAAGCCATTTAACGGCTGGCAGGTAGTTTCAAAATAATCTATTGTTAAGTCAACGGCATTAAGTCGGAAGTCATAAAGCTGTCTCTTTTCTGTACTTACAACTTGTGACATTGGGCTGAAGAATAAGCGTCAATTTATCGGTGACACAACCTTATATTTATCAAAATAAATCCCATTATGGAAATTCAACAGGAAACAACCACCGCTTTATTCATTAAAATAGCCATATCAAACTGGGAGTTGCAAAACACCCGCCTTAACGCGTTGCTTGATAAACTAACCGACGAGCAAATTGCCGGCTTCACAGCGCCCGACCGTAATAGCGGCACCTATCTTTTAGGGCATTTAACCGCGGTAAGCGACGGCCTTTTTACCTATTTAGAACTTGGCGAGCGGCTTTACCCGCAGCTGGATGAGATCTTCCTGAAAAACTCCGATACCTCCGGGCTGGAAAAACCGCCGATAGCCGATATCAAAGCTGCCTGGCACAACGTAAACACCACCCTCAAACAAAAATTTGATGCCATGCAGCCCGAAGACTGGTTTACCAAACACAGCGCCATCCCTGCCGAAGATTTTGCAAAAGAACCCCATCGCAACAAACTGAATATCCTCATCAACAGAACCGTTCACCAGGGCTACCACATGGGGCAACTGGCCTATTTGGTGAAAAAGTAGATAGCCCTTCCAAACCTCCCCTGAAGGGGAGGCTTTAAGAAAAGCCTCTTCGCAAATCAAAAAGTTCCCCCTTTAGGGGGTTAGGGGGCTTCCTCCTGACAATTCCATGATCTCAATTTGACAAATGGATGGTACTATGCCTAAATAAACAGCTGTATATTTGCTTAACGCTGTTAAATGATTTAAGGCGTAAATAAAATGGCCAGTAAAGAACGTATTCAACGCTTAAAAGACGAAACCAGGATCAATATCCTGGATGCCGCGCTCCAGATTGTTAAAGAGGAGGGATGGCAGGCTTTAAGTATGCGTAAAATTGCCGATGTAATTGAATACACCGCACCTATCATATATGAATATTACGCTAATAAAGAAGCTATTTTGCTGGAACTTGCCCGCAAAGGTTACTTATTATTAGCTAAAGACCTTAGGACAGCTCACGAACAACACTTGCTGCCAGAAAAACAACTGGAGGCTATGTGGCTTGCCTACTGGAATTTCGCCTTTGCCAACAAAGAGCTTTACCAGATTATGTTTGGCGTTACTACCAATTGCTGTTGCGACGAGATAAACAAGCTGGAAGAATCTGTGATGCCATGGGATTTGTTCACCGATGTAATTGGCAAGGTGATGCGTATCGACAATCCCGAATCGGATGTTATTTGCACTAAATATTACACTTTTTGGTCTGTTGTACATGGGTTGGTGTCTATCAACTTATTGCGGCGCGGTTCATCAGACGATATCAATCGCCAGGTATTAATGGATGCCATTACCGGTATCATCAGGTCGATAAAACCTGAGTAATTTTTTGCTTCGAAAATAACATCGTTAAATAATTTAACAGTGTTAAATAAAAGTAAACTCAATAACAAATAAATAATAAAACAACTATGGATATCAACTTTTACATAGCGTTACTAAACAGTGTTAAGTCATCAAACACAAAACGCGGCAACTATTTAGCTACAAAACGTTAGCTCAGTTAGTAATCACCACCGATAGCCTTAAAAACAAAGGTTATCATTTCAATAAAAATCATACATATATCAATTCAGCAATGAAAACAATTAACTCAACATATATCTACCCGCCGCAAGGCAACAAAATGAATCACAATCTATCACCCTCAAAATTAAGTATCATGAAAATTATCCCATTAGCGCTTTTAGCACTCACATTATATGGTTGCTCGCCCAAGCCGCAAACGCAGCAGGCACCGCCACCGCCGGCACTACCTGTTGCCGCAATAGCATCGGGCACACAAACTACTTACCAGGAATATCCTGCATCTATTGAAGGTACCGTTAACGTAGAAGTTCGTCCGCAGGTAAACGGTACTTTAGACAAGGTATTTGTTGACGAAGGTGCTTTTGTAAGCGCCGGCCAGCCCATATTTAAAATAAATGAGCAGCCTTACCGCGCAGCCTTAAACAACGCCCTGGCCAGCTTACACGCGGCCGAAGCAGCAGCAGGTAACGCGCAACTTGAAGTTGACAAGCTTACACCGCTGGTTGAAAACAAGGTAGTATCTGATTACCAGTTAAAAACCGCAAAAGCCAGCCTGCAGGTTGCTAAAGCCAATATCGAATCGGCTAAGGCAAATGTGTCAACCGCGCAAATTAATTTAGGCTATACCTTAATAAAAGCACCGGTTAGCGGTTATATCGGTCGTTTACTGAAGAAGCAGGGAAGCCTGGTTACTCCGCAGGACGTGGAAGCTTTAACCCAACTGTCTGATGTGCATGATGTGCATGTTTATTTCTCTTTGGGCGAAAAAGATTTCGTAGCCTTTAAAGAACAGTATCCCGGTACTACTTTAAAAGAGAAACTACAGCACTTGCCTACCGTATCATTACTATTAGCCGATGGCAGCCAATACGCCAAACAAGGTAAAATAGATGTAATAGACGGCCAGTTTGATAAAAACACAGGCGCTATTACCATCAGAGCAAACTTTGCCAATCCCGATGGTTTGTTACGTGCCGGTAATACAGGTAAAGTACGTTTAAGCTTACAACATACGGATGCATTGATAGTGCCCGAGTCGGCTACTGTCGAAATGCAGGATAAGGTGTTTGTTTTCGCCCTTGCCGATAGCAATAAAGTGAAAAAAGTACCTATCAACATTGTAGGTAAAAGCGGCGAAAATTACCTGGTTAAAGATGGCCTTAAAGCCGGCGACCAAATTGTACTAAGCGGCATGGACCACTTAGCCGAAGGTATGGTAATAGCACCTCAAAAAGCTACCGATAAGGTTGCTGCTGTAGTTAATAAATAAGAATCAAGAGTTAGGATTTAGGTAAAAGGCTAAATGCCAAAGGTGAAAGGTTTAATTGGTAGCCGTTTGTATCGTTCAATTACGAAATGATAGGTGGCGTCTAATAAATCCGAAATCGCACTTCCGAAATCCGAAATAAAAAATTAAAATCATGTTTCAAAAATTCATAGAAAGACCGGTACTTTCAACCGTTATCTCCATATTATTGGTGATAGTAGGGGTACTTGGTTTAACAAAACTGCCCTTGGAGCGGTTTCCGAATATTGCCCCTCCGGCGGTATTGGTATCTGCTGTTTACCCGGGCGCTAATGCGGAGACTATTTTACGTTCTGTTACGCCTTCATTAGAAGAAGCGATTAACGGTGTGGAAAATATGACCTATATGACATCTACCGCCAGTAACGATGGTACATTGGGTATCACCGTTTACTTTAAACAGGGTACCAATCCCGATCAGGCAGCTGTAAACGTTCAAAACCGTGTTTCGCAGGCTACAAGCCAGTTACCGGCCGAGGTTGTTCAATATGGTATAACCACAACCAAACAGCAAAACAGCTTCATTGGTGCTATGGCCATCTATTCGGAAGATCCTAAAAAATACGATCAGACCTTTGTAGCCAACTACGCACAGATTAACATTGTGCCCGAAATTAAACGTATAACGGGTGTAGGTTCGGCCAGTATATTTGGTGGTATTAAGGATTACTCTATGCGTGTTTGGCTTAATCCTGCGCAAATGGCAACTTACAAAGTTACACCCGCCGAAGTAATGGCAGCTATACAGGACAAAAACCTTGAAGCCGCGCCTGGTAAATTTGGTGAGCGCAGTAACGAGGCATTTGAATATGTAATTAAATATAAAGGTAAGCTTACCAAACCAGAGGAATATCAGAATATCGCTATCCGTGCAAACGCAGATGGTTCTGTATTGCATTTAAAAGATGTAGCCCGTGTTGAACTGGGCGCCTATTCTTATAATAGCGTAAGTAACCTGAACGGGCACGACGGTATTATTATTGGTATCATACAGTTGTCGGGCTCAAACGCCAACCAAATTCAGATTGAGATTGATAAGCTGATGGTTAAGTTATCTAAAGATTTCCCGGCGGGTATCAAATACAATCAGTTTTATCGTACCAAAACCGATCTTGATGAGTCAATTGACCAGGTTGAGCATACATTGGTGGAGGCTTTTATATTGGTGTTTATCGTAGTGTTTATATTCCTGCAGGATTTCAGATCTACTTTGATCCCAGCCATAGCTGTTCCGGTGGCTATTATCGGTACGTTCTTCTTCATGAACCTGTTTGGTTTCTCGGTTAACCTTTTAACCCTGTTTGCCCTGGTGCTGGCCATAGGTATTGTGGTGGATGATGCTATTGTGGTGGTGGAGGCCGTGCATGCCAAAATGGAACACGACCCAAGCCTAACCCCTAAGGCGGCAACTACCGAGGCCATGCACGAAATTACAGGTGCTATTATATCTATTACGCTGGTTATGGCTGCGGTGTTTTTACCGGTTAGTTTCATGGTAGGTTCAACAGGCATATTTTACCGGCAGTTTGCCTTAACTATGGCTATAGCTATTATTATATCGGCTGTAAACGCGTTAACCTTAAGCCCGGCCCTGGCAGCATTGTTTTTAAAGAACAAGCATAGCGCAGATGGCCATGACGCACCTAAAAAAGGCTTTGTAGATAAATTTTATGCAGGCTTTAATGGTGGTTTTAATTATATGACCAACAGGTATGTAGGAGGCTTAAAATTCCTTATCCGTAAAAAGTGGCTGAGCATAGGCGGGTTGGTGCTGGTAATAGCAGCTACCGTTTACCTGGTAAACAGAACAAAAACGGGCTTTATTCCAACTGAAGACCAGGGCTTTGTGGCCATTGCTGTTAGCACGCCATCCGGTACATCATTAAGCGGTACCAACAAAATCTTTAAACAAGCCGAAGATCAGCTGAAAACTTTACCGTCGGCAAGGTTTGTTACCGCATTGTCTGGTTTTAACTTTTTAACCCAATCCAGCAGTCCATCTGCCGGTGTAATCTTCCTGTTATTAAAACCAAATGAACAGCGGGGAGCAGTTAAAAATATTGACGAGATACAGAACATTGTTAGAGGAAGATTAGGCGGCATACCTGGCGGTACTTTCTTTGTGTTCAGTTTTCCAACGGTGCCAGGTTTTAGTAACGTAGAAGCCTTGGATGTGGTATTGCAGGATAAAACCAACGGTAAGCTGGATAAATTTAGTGGTGTTGCCAATAATTTTATAGGAAAGCTGATGCAGAAACCAGCAATAGCTTATGCCTTTACATCTTATAAAGCAGATTATCCTCAGTTGCAATTAGAAATTGATGACGAAAAGGCCGGTCAGTTGGGCGTAAATGTTAAAGACATTTTACAAACTATGCAGGCGTATTTTGGTACTGCACAGGCGTCAGATTTTAACCGCTTTGGTAAATACTACCGCGTGGTAGTGCAGGCTGATACTGCGGACAGAACAGATCCTTCGGCAATTGACCGGGTATTTGTTAAAAATAAAGCCGGCGAAAATGTGCCTATCAATACACTGGTTAAATTAACCCGCGTATATGGTTCAGAAACGGCTTCACGTTATAACCTGTTCAACTCTATCGAGATCAACGCTATCCCAAAACCGGGTTATAGTTCTGGTGATGCCATTAAAGCTATACAGGAAACAGCACAGGAACAATTGCCTACCGGCTTTGCCTATGAGTTTGCTGGTCAAACCCGTGAGGAGATTGCTTCGGGCGGTCAGTCGGCTATTATCTTTATGCTTTGTTTGGTGTTTGTATACTTCTTATTATCAGCACAATATGAAAGTTATATATTGCCATTGGCAGTTATCCTTTCCATCCCAACAGGTATTTTAGGTGTGTTTGTGGTATTAGGTTTAACCGGTATCGAAAACAACATTTACGTACAGGTAGCTTTAATCATGCTCATCGGTTTGCTGGCCAAAAATGCCATCCTAATTGTGGAGTTTGCGGTACAGCGTCGAAAAGCGGGGCATGGTTTAATTGAGTCGGCAATTGAAGCTGCAAGGCTGAGGATACGCCCAATCATCATGACGTCACTGGCTTTTGTATTCGGTTTATTCCCGATGAGTATTGCAACAGGCCCATCAGCACAAGGTAACCACTCTATTAGTATAGGTGCAGCCGGAGGGATGGTTTCAGGAGTAATTTTAGGATTGTTCATCATCCCGGTATTGTTTGTGATATTCCAGGGATTACAGGAGCGAATCAGCGGTGTACCATTGGCCGTGCTGAACGGTGACGGGCCAGGCCACAAAAAAGGGCACGCAATTGACCCTAAAAAATTGGAACTACAGAATAATTAATCTTTGAGAATCAAGAATCAAGAGCCAGGAATCAAAACTTTAAAAAGTTGTTGAAGCCGTCTTGATTCTTGACTCTAATCTCTTGATTCTATTAATATTAAAAAAATGAAACGTTATATAACTCCATTAGCTTTTGTATTACTTACGGCCTTTTTAAGCGCTTGTAAAGTATCAAAGGATGTGGAAACACCCAAACCAGAGCTGCCGGTTGCTTTCAGGAGCGCCACAGCCATAACCACTGCCGATACCAGCAGCATAGCCGATATACAGTGGAAGAATTTTTTTACCGACGCGACCCTGCAAACGCTGATTGACAGCGCCATAGCAAAAAATTATGACATGCAGATAGCGGTCAAAAATATTGATGCAGCACAGTTGCTGTTTAAACAGGTAAAATGGAATTATGTACCCGAGGTTGCACTAAATGTAACGGCAAGCAGCAGCCGCCCGAGCGATAACAGCCTCAACGGATTAAGCATTAAACAGTATGGCTTAGGTACCAAACACATTGAAGATTATTCAGCAAACCTTGCCCTTTCATGGGAGGCCGATATCTGGGGCAAAATCCGTAACCAAAGCCGCCAGGCACTTGCAGAATACCTGCAAACAGCCGAAGCAAAAAAGGCTATTCAAACCAACATCGTAGCAAACGTATCGCAAGGTTACTATAACCTGCTGATGCTTGATGCGCAATTGGATATAGCCAAAAAGAATGTTAAACTGAATGACAGTACCATCCGGATCATCCGGTTACAATATGATGCCGGCCAGGTAACTTTACTGGCAGTACAACAGGCCGAAGCACAGCAGCAGGCAGCTGCGCAGTTGGTTCCACAGTTTGAAAGGAACGTAGCTGTACAGGAAAACGCTCTTAGTATCTTGGCAGGCAAATTGCCGGATGCTATCGAACGCAATGGCACATTAAATGATGTTAAATTCCCTGAAACGCTAACTGCCGGGGTTCCATCGGCCATCATCAGCCGCAGGCCCGATATCAGGACACAGGAACTGGCTTTAACTATTGCTAACGCCAAAGTGGGCATCACCAAATCTGAAATGTACCCGGCTTTAAGGATCACCGCAAGCGGTGGCGTTAACTCCTTTAAGGCCAGCAATTGGTTTAATATTCCAGCTTCGTTGTTTGGTATAGTTGGCGGTAGTGTTGTAACTCCATTACTGGAGCACAAACAATTAAGTACTACTTACAAAGTTGCACAAATTGACCGCGAAAAAACGGTACTGCAATTCAGGCAATCAGTTTTAAATGCGGTTGGCGAGGTATCTGACGCCCTGGTTAAAATTGAAAAGCTAAAACAGGAGCAAGCCATAGCTGCAAATCGTGTAAAAACCCTGCAGCAAGCTACAACAAACGCCAGCATGTTATTTAAAAACGGCCTGGCTAATTACCTGGAAGTAATAACAGCCCAGGGCAATGTATTGCAAGGTGAATTAGCACTTGCTACTATTAAAAGAGATGAGCTAAGCGCTACTGCCGAACTTTACCGTTCATTAGGTGGCGGATGGAAGTGATTTGGTAAGTAGTTGATTAAGTTGATTAGGAGGGTAGTTTAGCTTTATCAGCTTATTGCCAAATATTCGGGGCCGGTCGTATTTAATACGACCGGCCCCTTTTCGTAGAGGGGTATAATTGCGTCCCTCGCGTTTATGTCTACGCCATGTGTTTAAATAAAGCAGCCAGGTGCCCAAATTCAGATATTACAAATAAATTACCTCGATTTAGCATAAAATCGCTATCATAGCGCAACCCCAATAATTTTGACTTGTTTTTTAATGAAATATAAATTCTTAATAGCGCTGCTTCTTATATCCGGATACCTGAAAGCACAAAATTTAAACATCATTCCTCAGCCACGGTCGGTTGTAAGTGGTTCCGGGCAAATCAGCATCAATAATCACTCGACAATTAGCTTAAGCGATACTTCATTAACCACTTTGGCTATTTACTTTCAAAAGGAATTATTTAAAGCAAAAGGTTTATCACCTGCGATAAATAACGGTGATTTAAAAAGTACCGTTAAACTCGTTTTAACCAACACAAACCAAACTTTAGGTGCATACGCACTAAAAATTACGCCGGAGCAGATAACCATATCATCTTCAAATAAAGAAGGTGTTTTTTATGGTTTGATATCGCTTTTACAACTTATTAAAGATCATCCTAAAGAAGGTGATAACCTTACTCTTGCGTCAACAGATGCAACTGACGCCCGTGAGTACCAAAATGTTGTACTTGCATCCACAGAAATAACCGACGCGCCCCGTTACCAATGGCGTGGTTTAATGCTCGACGAATCGCGGCATTTCTTTGGCAAGCAAAAGGTTAAGCAGATTTTGGATTGGATGGCTTATTACAAGCTCAATAAATTCCACTGGCATTTGACAGATGTGCAGGGCTGGCGCATCGAAATAAAAAAATACCCCAGGTTAACGTCCGTGGGCGGTGTGGGTGATTACAGCGATACATCGGCAGAGGCCCTTCCGATGTATTACACCCAAAATGATATCAATGAAGTGGTTAATTACGCTGCTCAGCGCTTTATAACAGTGATACCGGAGATCGACATGCCCGGCCATGCAACTGCCGCTAATAAAGCTTATCCTGAATATTCGGGTGGGAGCGTAGCCGGTTATCCAAACTTCACATTTAACCCGGCAAAAGAAGAAACCTACCAGTATTTAGCGGATGTTATCAAGGAAACAACTGCCCTGTTTCCATCAAAAATGATACATCTGGGGGGCGATGAGGTTGTTTTGGGCATCAAAGCCTGGTCGTTAGATACGGCCATTGCCCGGATGATGCAGAATAAGGGTTTTGCTGATGTTGGCACGCTGGAACGCTACTTTTTTAAGCGGATGACCGATACTGTAACCAATATGGGCAGTAAGATTCTGGCCTGGGACGAGGCCTCCCAAACCGACTTGCCGGCTGGGAAAACCATCATTTTTTGGTGGCGGCAAAATTTGCCGGGCCAGCTAAGCCTTGCTTTGCAGAAAAATTACCAGGTGGTGTTATGCCCACGCTTGCCGCTATATCTCGATTTTTTACAGGATGGCACACACGTTTCGGGTCGTAACTGGAAGGGTGTATTTAACCGGTATACAGATATCTATAACTTTCCGGACAGGCAATTAAATGCAGATCAGCTTGCATCAAACCAAATCATCGGCGTGCAGGCAAATATCTGGACAGAGAAAATAGCATCAGAAAAACGCCTGGACTTTATGCTCTTTCCACGGATTGCCGGCCTGGCCGAAGCTGGGTGGACTGCGCCTGAGGTAAAAAACGAGGCTACATTTAATGAACGGGTACAGGCAGGCTTAAAAAACTGGGATGCGGCCGATATTTATTACTTTAACCCTTTCGATCCGCAGGCCCACCCCGAGGCAGTTGATTTTGCACCTGTAATCAGGAAAACTCCCGTAGCCGAAAAACATGGCCGTCACCATAAAGCACATTCAAAAGCATCAAAGAGGGGAAATAAGATATCGGCAAAATCTCATAAATCGACACCCAAATCCAAGTCGACCAAAAGTAAACCCCGTAAAAAAAGGAAATAGCCTACTGGTTACTTCCTTTATATTGTTTATTACCGATTAGCAGTAGCTTTGAGCTTTTCGCCTTTTGCTTTGAGCTTACTCCGGTTCTACCTATAGGTTGACAGGTGGGTAGTTTTGATGCTTAGCACAAAAGATTTTCCAACGCTTATTTTAACGTTTTTGTCTAATAACATAGCCTTAACAGCATCATCGCCTTTGATGGCCTCAAAAAGATCGCGCGCCACGGCCGATCCGCTGATGTTGTTGGTAACCTTGCCGTTTTCCATATTTATATTGAACGTGTAGCCCGATTTTCCACGATCGCCGGCAGATTCAAAATCGGTAATGTTCAGTTTGAACTGCTGATCTTCAGTCAGGCTTTTCTTCAAATGCAAACGGATAACCGGCATGTACCTTTTCCAGGTAGTTAAATACTTTCTTTCTTCCATGATATGCTTATATATAAATAAAGCCCCTGTAGGTATTCGTTTACAGGGGCTTTTAAGATTTTTAAGAACAGGAAAATCATATATCCTGATCTTATTTTATGTATGTAATTTGTTGTTTTGAAACAGGGGTAATTAGGGACAGCTACTCCCGCGAATAATATTACCGCATAACAATTCAAAGCTACCTAAATTAAAGTATACACCCGCAATTTATATTTTTATAACCTATGTGGTGTAATGGGTTGTTAATCAGTAGTTATTGTGTCCTTATTTACGTAGCAAGGGAGTGTTGTCAATAAAATCCGAAACTAAAAAGTGATAAATGCTCTTTTTTCGAAGCAGGCAGGTAATCTGCCTGGTGGATTAAAAAGCATGACAATGACCGGTGAACCGTCTCAGCAGCCCGATACAGGCTTTTTATGATGCGGCAGTCTATATTAACACTTTGCGTGCAATTAAGCCGCGTTGCTCATTATTTGGGCTTTACTCATCATAGTTAAGCAACAAAGCAGTGATGTTCGCTCACATATAGTTCCATATCGTTCGCCCAATAATTCAGTGTTTTTTATGATTGCACAAATACGGTTAAAATAAGACATTTGCCAAATGACGACCCAAGACATTCTATCGGCAATAACTTACCAGGCAGCTACTACAACCGAACATTTTGAACAAATTATAGCGCTTCAAAATCAAAATCTATACAAATCTTTAACGCCCGAAGAGCAGGATCAGCAAGGCTTTGTTTTTGCCGAGCATACAGTTGAACTATTACAGCAAATGGCAGCGCAAATACCGCAGGTTATTGCGTTGCATCAAAACAAAGTAATTGGCTATAACCTGGCCATGACAGCTGCTATGGAAAAACAACTGCCCAGCCTTGAACCTATGTTCAGGGAATTTCATAAAAGCCGGTTTCAGGGCAAAGTTTTAACTGCTTATAAATTTTTTGTAGGCGGACAGGTGTGCGTTGATAAAGATTTCAGAGGGTTGGGGCTGTTGAGAAAACTTTACAACGCAACGGCCAACCTTGTAGGCGATGATTATGAACTTTGTATTACCGAAATAGCAGTAAGAAACGTCAACTCGTTAAAAGTGCATCAAAAAATGGGTTTCGAGATAGCCGGCACCCACCGCGATGAGTTTGGCGATTGGTATGTAGTTGTTTGGGACATCAGAAAGATTTAAACACATTTGGAATCAAGCATAGATGATTGCTCATTCTAAATTGAGCGTATATCATAGTTTTTCTATTTCCTCAACCGACAGCCCGGTGGATTTTTTGATCTGGGCAACAGGCAAACCCTCCTTTTTCATTTCGCGGGCAATAGCAACAGCTTCTTCTTTTCTACCTTCATTTCTGCCTTTTTTTTCAGCTCTTTCTAATAAAAGTTCTTCGATACCCATGGTGTTGCTCCTTCCTGTTAAAATTTCTACCTGTTGCTCAAATTTAGTGTTATAGTACAGACTGTTTTTGAATGTTTATAGAGTTTTGCTTATAATTTTTCTATTTCCTCAACAGAAAGCCGGGTGAATTTTTCGATTTGGGCAACAGGCAAGCCATCTTTTTTCATTTCGCGGGCAATAACGACAGCTTCTTCTTTCCTGCCTTTTATTTCACCCTTTTTCTCGCCTTTTTTTTCACCCTTTCTCTCGCCTTTTTTCTCAGCCCTGTCTAATAAAAGTTCTTCGATACCCATGGTGTTGCTCCTTTCTGTTAAAATTTCTACCTGTTGCTCAAATTTAGTGTTTATATCCTGATTTTCAAAGCGTATGTAATACCTCAGAAAATTCATCAGTACCCTTATCTTTTCTTTTGCTATCTGTTTGGCCAGTAATAACCTGGTGAGGTTAAGTTTTAAATTCAGCAATAGTTCGTCACGTTCCCTGCTGCTTTTCAGGTCTTTGCCTGCAAGCGCCGCCTTAGCTGTAAGCACAACCAGGGCAAAAGGATTATCGCTCGCTTTCAGCACCTCATCGCTTTGGCTGGCTATTTTATACGTATTAAAAGTATAACGCAAACTGGTGCCCATAAAGTCTATGGCAAAATGGTTTGGTCTTTCCTTTGTATTGGCTTCGGTAAATATGGCGTAGGCGACTATGGGCTTTTGATATTTGTCCAGTATCCGGTAAAAGTAAGTATACATACGGCTGGCAAAATCTTTTTGATATTGGCCCTGCACTTCCACATGCACCAAAATCCATTCTTCTTTGCCGGCTTTGGTAAATACCTTAACCAGCTTATCGATCACCTTTGGAGAATACTCATCATTTTCGGGCGGAAAAACCTGTTCCAACTCCTTATCCAGGAATTCGAAGCCTTTATTAAAGTCGAAAATCTTAGAAGCATCGGGATTAAGAAAACATAGGAAATCGTCAAAAACATCTTCGAGTATCCCTTTCCAAAGGATGTCGTCTTTTCTTCTCATTAAACAATTATAGAAAATTATAATTGATTAAAAGGCTCAATCTTATTAAAGCTTAATAAAGAAGTATGAAAAGAGGCGCCAAATTCCAGCAGGGAATTTTAAAAAAATCCTGTCAATCCTGTAAAATCCCGAAATCGTGTTTACTTTGCAGTCACCTCATGCAAGCCGCATTCTTTTTTGGATTGATCTTCCCACCACCAGCGGCCGGCGCGGAAATCTTCGCCTTCGGCAACTGCGCGGGTACAAGGCATACACCCTATGCTCGGGAAGCCTTTATCATGCAGTGAGTTGTAAGGGATATTGTATTGTTTGATGTAGGCTTTAACCTCATCCAAAGTCCAATGAAAAATAGGGTGGTATTTTACCAGTTGGTTTTGTTCGTCCCATTCTACATCATGCATATCATGACGGTTGGCCGATTGATCGGCGCGGATACCCGTAATCCAAACCTTATTTCCTTTTAAAGCACGTTTAAGCGGTTCAATTTTACGGATGCCACAACATTCTTTACGGTTTTCTACCGATTCGTAAAAGCTGTTTGGCCCTTTGGTACTCACCATTTGTTCTAAAAGCTCCTGGTTAGGGTAGTAAGCGTGAATAGGCTGTTTATACCTGTCCATGGTGCTGGCCCAAACTGAATAGGTTTCGCGGAAAAGCCTTCCTGTTTCTAAAGTAAATACCTTAATGGGCAGCTTATTGGCGAAGATCATATGACTGATCACCTGGTCTTCCCAACCAAAACTGGTCGAAAATACAACCTCGCCGGGATAAAGCTCAGCCAGCTTAGTCAGCGCTTCAACAGGGCCGAGACCTGGTGTAATGTTGTTTATATATTCAAAAGCCTCGTTCATATCAGATAAACTTTGTAATAAAGGCAACAATTGATTTAATACTTACCAAAATCACGATGATACCCACAGATACCATGATGGTTTTGGTCGAAATTTTATTTGAAATTTTTGCAGCAATAGGCGATGCTAAAGCGCTACCCAGTACCAGGCCGGCTACAGCTTGCCAATGATCGCTGCTTACCATGGCTATGAAGGTGATTGACCCTGCTATCGCCACAAAAAAGCGGGATAATTTTACCGTGCCCAAGCAAAATATAGGGCTGCGGCCACCTGCTATTAGTGTTGATAACACGATTGATCCCCAACCGCCGCCGCCAACAGCATCAATAAAACCGCCGCCTAAACCAAGCAACGATATTCGTTTTACCTTATCAGCCGATTTCTTTTTCTTAATATTGAACGCTTTGGAGAGTATTACAACGCCTAATATCAAAGTGTACACTGATACTACGGGCTTGGTATACATGCTGTAATGTTCAAGGGACGACAGGATAGATGCCCCAATAACTGCACCGGCAATGCCCGGTAATACCAATAACCAAAATAACTTCCAATTGATATTGCCCATACGGTAATGCATCCATCCGGCAATACCGCAGCTCATGATCTCGGACAGGTGGACACCCATACTTGCTGAAGCAGGAGGGATGCCCATTGAAAGGGAGAAAGTGGTTGATGTAACACCATACGACATGCCAATAGCGCCATCTATCATCGCGAATATAAACCCTGCGCCTAAAAAGTAATAAAACTGCGGGCTTACACCTTCAACAAATGTTTTAAAAGCGGGTTCTTTGAAGTATAAAGCAGTTATAACAATGGCCAATGAAACAATAATGGTTGACCATATAAGCCAGATGAAATTTTTGATCACAACAGATTTCGGCTCAACCAATACTGATGTTACACTATTCAGTTGTTTAACTTTATCTGCAAAGTCGCCGCTTAAGGTGTTCCTTAACTCACTCATTTGTTGAAGCGTGGTATCCAGTTCATCAGGCAGGCTTTCGTTTAGTACTTCTTTTAAGCGTTTGGCTACCGTAGGCGATTTACCATTGGTTGATATGGCCAGTTTCAGGTCGCCCTTTTTTACTATCGAACCTAAATAAAAATCGCAAAGTTCGGGCTTATCCGCAACGTTAATGAGCAGCTTACGGTCATGTGCCGATTGGCGCACGTATTTATTTAGTTCGCTATCATTAGTAGCTGCAATTACCACCTCGGCATTATCCAGGTCGTTATCCGTAAACGATTTCTGAACAATGGTTAAGCCCGGGTATTGCGCGGCAAGTTTATGAATTTCGGGTAAAAATGTTTTAGATATTACCGTTACATTGGCTTTCTGGCTATTGTTTAAAATAGCCGTTAGTTTTTCAAGGCCAACATTACCGCCACCAACCAAAACGGTATGGAGGTTATTCAGCTTCAAAAAAACCGGGAACAGTTGATTACCGCCGATCTCTTCGTGCTCAATTTGCGTTAAACTATTATCCTTTGGCAACAACGTCATAAATTTCTTTAATCAACTGGTATTTAGGGTGCAATGAAACCACTTCGCCCAACACTATAATCGCCGGCGAACCGATATTATTTTCTTTCACTGCATCAACAATGGTATCAACTGTAGCAATAGCAACTTTTTCATCGGTTGTAGTGCCGCTTTGAATTACCGCTACGGGCAGCTTGCTTTTTCCTTCACTTTTAAATATTTCGGTAATCTCGGCCAGCTTATTGATCCCCATAAGCACAACAACCGTTGCCCTGCTTTTGGCAGCATCATACAAATCAGGTGATATTTTCCCGTTTGATATAGTACCTGTAATTACCCAGAAACTTTCGCTTAAACCGCGATGAGTTACCGGGATATTTTGTAATTCGGCTACGGCTATGGAACTGGAGATTCCAGGGATAACCGAAGCGGGGATATCATGTGATGCGGCAAAATCCAATTCTTCAAACCCACGGCCAAATACAAACGGATCGCCGCCTTTCAACCTTACCACGTGGCCGTAATTGATAGCGTAATCAACCATTAGCTGGTTCACAGCTTCCTGTGAGTAGGTATGATCGCCGGAACGTTTGCCTACATATACTTTTACCGAAGCCTCTGGCGCATAGCCAAGCAATTCTTCGTTCACTAAAGCATCGTATAAAACAACATCGGCTGTTTTTAATACTTTAATAGCTTTAACGGTAATCAGGTCGGCATCGCCGGGGCCTGCACCCACTAAAGTTATTTGTGGTTGTTTAGTGTTATCCGTCATTATTGCACCAATGCCTCTCTTTGCGCTTTGCTTTTTCCTAAAAATTCTTCGGCCTGCGCTAAATATGCTGCTGCAAATTCGGCTGAGGGCTCGTTTTGATTGATCTGCAGTACCAGGTCACTAAACGATCCTTGCAAATCAAACTCGCCGGTTGCTACAAACTGTGCATCAAACTCTTTAATAATGCCAGCCTGTGTACTGCTGTTGGTACCTTTATCTAACAATAAAGCTTTTGCCGAACTGATGAAAACATTGTATGAATGATAAATAGCGTCAGACCAGTCGCTCCGGGTAAATGAACCGTTTGCCCAGCCCATTTTTTCCTCCGATTCAAAAAGGAGGGTAGCAACCAAATCAATTACTACGCCCGCACACTCGCCTACGCCAATAGCAGATACATAGGTTTCCTGGTGGCCCCAGTCAACAAATTCATCATCGGTAAGGGTTGTTAAATCTGCAAGCGGTTTCAGCAGGCGGTAAAAATAATCTTTACCCTGGCGGTCGTAATAGGCATGGAAAGTTTCACCCTCTGGCGAAAACTCTTTGTAATCGTCAAGGATTTTTCTTAAAACGTCGGTAGCGCGTTTTGAAGGCACCTTAACTACTCTTTCGGCCGCACGGCCTATGCCATCGCCAACAGTACCGCCGCCCAACATTACCTGTACCGAAGGCAATACCTTTGTACCGGCCTTAAGCGAACTGCCATGAAAACCTATATGGGCCAAACCATGCTGGCCGCAGGAGTTCATACATCCGCTTATTTTTATTTTGATGTCGCGGTTAAAAATGAACTCTTCGTATTCATTAAAAATCAAATCTTCCAACACACGCGCCATGGTCATGCTGTTGCTGATGCCCAGGTTACATGTATCCGTACCGGGGCAGGTAGTAACGTCGGCCAGGGTATCAAAACCGGGCGCGGCAAGCTCCAGTTTAGCTAAACCTTCATATAAAGCAGGCAATGCTTCTTTACGGACAAATTTTAACAATAAACCCTGGTTTTGCGTAATGCGGATTTCGTTAGCCACCAAGGGCTCTAAAACCTTTACCAGGGCACGCGCGGTATCAGATGGGATATCGCCCACCGGTACTTTAATATATACACCGTAAAAACCTTTTTGCTTTTGCTCAAAAACGTTGGTAACCAGCCACTGCTCATAGCGGAATGGGTTGCTGATTTCTACCGCAGGGTATTCGGCTGTTGCCGGCAGCGCTGGCAATGCAACGGTATCGCGATTAACAGGATAGCTTTTTACTTTAATGGCAGTTCTTTCAATTTTGGCTAAACGTAACACTTCCTCTAATCCAATTTTCTGGATCAGGTATTTCATCCTGGCCTTATTACGGTTGTTACGTTCACCATAACGGTCAAACACGCGAATGATGGCTTCGATATAAGGAATCAGCTGATCTTCGGGTAAAAACTCTTCAACAATGCTTGCCAATATGGGTTGTGCGCCTAAGCCGCCACCTAAAAGTATTTTGAAGCCACGTTCGCCGTTAGCATTTACTTTAGGGATGGCGCCAATATCATGAATATATGAAAAAGCGGTATCCGTATCGCTTGATGAAAACGAGATTTTAAATTTACGGCCCATTTCCTGGCAAACAGGGTTACGCAAAAAGTACTCGAAAGTAGCATGTGCATAAGGCGATACATCAAAAGGCTCCAACGGATCGATGCCGGCGGTAGGCGAGGCGGTAACATTCCGCACGGTATTGCCACAGGCTTCGCGCAGGGTGATATCATCCTGCTCCAGTTTGGCCCAAAGTTCCGGCGTACGATCCAGGCTTACATAATGGATCTGGATATCCTGGCGGGTGGTAAGGTGTAAGTTACGGCTTCCGTACTCGTCAGATATATCGGCAATTTTAAGTAGTTGCTTAAAAGTTACCTTACCAAATGGCAGCTTAATGCGCACCATTTGTACACCTGGCTGGCGCTGGCCATACACACCACGGGCCAAACGAAGGCTCCTGAATTTTTCGTCGTGTATTTTACCTTCACGAAAAGCTCTGATCTTTTTTTCCAGGTCGATAATATCCTGCTCTACTATTGGGTTCTCCAGTTCTGTTCTGAAGCTTTGCATAAGCTATTTTTTTAATCAATTATAAAAAAGCCCCTTTGGCTTTGGCTAAAGAGGCGTATGTGGATAATACAAATTATAGCCGTGTCCTGTCGCCGGTTAAACAGCAGTACATGTGGATATAAGTGTGTGTATTAATAGGGCTCATTATGTTTTATAACACAAATATATACATAGTATAGGGAAATGGTAGAATTTAATTGAAAAAACTGTTATTTGACAGTTTTATGATGACATTACACGTTGATGAGCGTCTGCTCGCGGGTTATAATGTCAGCTATGCTGGTCTCGCTCAGTATTTTAAGTGTAGCATCCCGCACATCAACAAACACATCGCGTATGCCGCAGGTAGTTTCCTGGTGGCACTCATCGCATTTGTGGTAAAAATTCAGGCTGGCACAAGGTACCATGGCTATGGGGCCATCGGTAATGCGCATGATACTTACCAGGAAAATCTCTTTCGGATCGCGGTTTAAGCTATAACCGCCGCCTGCTCCTTTTTTACTATACAGGAAACCAGCGTTGCGCAGATCGAGCAGGATTTGTTCCAGGAATTTTTTGGGAATTCGTTCTGCCTCGGCGATTCTCGAAATTTGCATAGGCGGCTGATCCATGTTTTTGCCAAGGATCACCAATGCCTTAATAGCGTACTTTGTTTTTTTGGAAAGCATTTTAAAAAATAAAAACTCAAAAAGTTAAACAATATTAAATAAAATAATCCACTAAAACCATAGAGTACAACGATACTATCTTATTTACCTTTTTTGTTATAATAAAATTACAGTTTGCCGAAAAATATGTAAAATCAATGGGTGTTAAGACGGAAAAAGAGGGCGATATGATGGGCGTA
The DNA here is from genome assembly GCF_051903035.1 of Mucilaginibacter sediminis. Taxonomy (NCBI): domain Bacteria; kingdom Pseudomonadati; phylum Bacteroidota; class Sphingobacteriia; order Sphingobacteriales; family Sphingobacteriaceae; genus Mucilaginibacter; species Mucilaginibacter sediminis. The sequence continues at coordinate 1,772,514 of NZ_CP170602.1, read as the reverse complement.
TTTCTTTTTATCAAAAAAAAACGCTGTTAATTGAATATACAATTGCAGTAAAACCCGAGATTTTTTGATATATCTTTATTTTTTATCCGAATGCCCAAGGTTTTTTTCGGGGTTAACCCTGTCGCGCACCAATTGCTTCAATTCCTTGATTTCAGGAAAACGCCCCTCTTTTTTCCTGTCAAAAATCACATCGCCATCGATAAAAACAGTATACCTCCCGCTTATTTCGCTTGGATGTAGGGTTACCCCATAAATGTCATCAGTAAAAGTGGTAAGCAGTTCCTGGGCCATATAAGCTGCCCGCATCATCCAGCCGCATTTGGGGCAATATTCAATAGTGACGGTTGGTTTCATGATACTGATTTCTTTTTCTCAATTATAAATCTGTCGTCGGTGTGCGTGCTTAATACATTAAGGGTATCACCGGCAGTAACAAATCCTTCGCCCTGGTGTACCAGGTTTTGTCCAAAAAGGATCTTGTTATTTTTTAGGCGATAAGTAGCCAGTGTTTTCAACGGTTCTTTAGCTTTTACGCCCGTTTGCTGATCGATAGTGGTCATGATACAGCGGGCGCAGAGTTTAGCGCCATAAAAATTGATACCGGCTATGGTAATATGGTTCATAACGTCCTCTTCAAATGCTGTTCCGCCTGCTAAAACGATATTTGGCCGAAACCTGTCCATGGGCAACGGTTCGGATAAACGGCTGTTGAGATCATCAAGTGATGCCTGCCCGATAAGCAAAAAAGGGTAGGCATCAGCAAAAGAGGTGATCATGCCCGGTTGGGCATAGCGTTGGTCAACTTCACGTTCACTGTCGTCGGGCATATAAATCAGCCGGCAAGGAATACCCAATGTGGTAGTAAACCATTCGTCAAACTCAGCGCTTACATGAACGCCCATACACGTATCATCCCAAATCACAACGTCATGTTTACTACGGGTATCGTATGCAAACGGAATCTTTATAGATCCGTTTGCATGATAAGAAACCAGCAAGCCATCGCTTTGTATGTTTACTTTGATCAGCGCCATCTGGGGGTGTTCCCTTTGGGTGAGAAACCTGTTTTGGCCATCAACCAGCATCCATCGCCTATCGTGTTTAAAACCGCGCGAGGTAACTTCGGCCGAAGTTAACGGAATACCTGCTAATGATTTAATGGGATAGATGAATAGTTCAGTTATCTGCAGCATAAATATCGTTGAATACCTTGCAAAAATAGAAAAAGATAAGCTGTGACAGAAAGGGAGATATTTAATAGGTTAACACAATGTTTATTAACTATCACGCTATATTAACAATCTTTTTACTTGATAATTACATTATTAAATAATAGTTTTATAAATCATTTGTAAACCTAAATTTATTATCATGGCAACTACGATCACCGACAATTTTCAATTGAACGCTTCCCTGGCTTTAGACAACAAGTATGGCATTTTTACTGGCTCGGTATGGAGGCCATATAATGATGTTACAGAAGCGAATACCACTATTGTATCTTCATATCGTTATATTGGTTTAACTGTATCTGTATTACTTAATGGCGTGCCAACTGAGTATTGGTATATTGGTGGTACCGCCGACGCTAACCTTATCCTCAAATTAAAATTTAATACGACAGAGTTTTTGCCCGAATGGTTTGGAGCTGTAGGTGATGGCGTAACAGATGACTCCTATGCAATAAATGCCGCAATTATTGCAGCCACTAATAATACGGTTGTTTTCACAGGTGGGAAGACATACTCAGTTAGTGGCATAACAATTAATAACCCCGTTAAAATATCAGGACATGGTATATTGTTGAAATTCACAACGGAGACAACCTTCGCGAATAAACCGGTAATAAATATCAATACAACGGACGTAAATATTGAAGATATAACAATAGATGGTTCCAGGGCTGTCATTACCGGAATAATAGCGAAAACAATACCGCCGCCGCCGTCAGGTTCAACTTATGGTATAAACTGTTCTAGTGTTATTGGATCGCCCATTATTGAACGGATTTATATCAACAATATATATGTTAAAAATACGTACCGCGAGGGTATAAGGGTAGATTGTTGCAAAGATATAACGATCACCAATTCTCAAATAAAAAATTGTCAGCAACACGGTACAGCTTCTTCAACAAATTTAGGGGCTGTATCACTAAGGGCCAATATCGGTGGCTTATCAACAACTGAATTTGGTAATATTACATTATCTAATTGCCTGATCGATTCAATAGACAGTGTAAACGGATGTATTAAAACTTCTGGCACAACTGGTAATCTTAATAAACGGTTGAGGATTTTAAATAACACACTCTTAATGGGAAATGTAAGTAACGATTCTTTAGGAATAGAATGTTTTACCAGTTTAGGAACATCCAGTAACTACAACAACGGAAGTATGCGGGATATAATCTTATCTGGCAATATAATCGAGTGTGTTTCGGCAAATACCGGTAATCAGAGGTTCGTTTACGGGATCAGTATTGGCGGCAATAGTAGCCAGTATGATCAAAATGCCAACAAAGGAGTGGAAAGTGTTTTAATCAGTAATAATATCATTAGGAACTGTAGAAAAATAGGCATTGAGATAATTGGTAAAAACATCAACGCTATAGGTAATGAACTTTATAATAGCGGACACATCAGCATTAACTCAAATGCGGTGGACGGAGGAATGTCTGGTGTAAAAGTGCTGGGTAACACGCTAAAAAATACAGGCAATATAAACGCTGATGGAAGTCATGGTAATTATGGCGGAGTGCTTGTTCAGGCTATTGGTAATAAAATGGATGGATTGTTAATCGAGGGAAATATTTTTGACGGCGTACTTGATCGTATCCTGCCAGCAAGTTATACCTATGATATGATCTATATAAGATCGACACCAATTACAACGACAACGGGCACGGACACCGTTGAACCTCCAGCAATTACCAACCTTAATATAGTCAACAACCAATTTCTCAATATTTTAAGAAATGGAATACAATTCGATGGGACAACTAATGCAGAAGATGTAAAGATTTCAGGAAACATGTTTGAGTTTTCGACCTTAGCTACAACTGCAAACCTATTTTACGCGATTACGTCGAGCGCTTACAATCTGAAAAATCTTTCAATTGTAGATAACATTTTCGCCTGCATCGCAAATACATCCTCAAAAGGAAATGGGATAAGGATAAGCAATTATAAAGCCGATTTGTCAAGTACCTACACTAATCTTAGCATTAATAATAACAATATTAGTAATTCATACATTGCCATTTACATTCCGAATTCTGTTGACGGATTGATGATCACACAGAATATCATAGACGTTTCCGCTACCGCTTTAAATATATCAGCGGTCGCGACAAATGCGATTATTAATAATAATCTCATTAAAAATAATGTCAATCCCAATTTTATAGTCGATGGGACAACTTATCTTAATCCTGTCTTCTCAACCGCCGCTTATACCAGTAACGAAGCGCTGAATACAGCCTACAAGTTTGCAACAGTTGGGCAAACGGTAATTTATCCCGCCGGCAATTTAATGTATTATAAAATTGATAGTATATCGTGGGTTAGTTACCCCATTACAAACCTATAAATTAACAAAGACTACTAACGGACCCGGTTATTGTTAACGCAATGCTCCGAGCCCGTTATTGTTGTTAAATCAAGTTCTCAATCGATTGTATTTTTATTTTCAAATGATTGCTTTAGTTAATATTAATTGATAATATTGTTTTATCCAATTGAGAAACCAATACTAAATTTACTCATAACCAATTCGAGATTATGCCATTAAACAATGTAAGCGGCAGCGCCAAAGCCGGAAATACTTATGACGCTATTGTTGTAGGATCGGGCATCAGCGGCGGCTGGGCGGCTAAAGAACTAACAGGCAGGGGCTTAAAAACCATTATGCTTGAACGCGGCAGGAACTTTGAGCACATTAAAGATTATAAAACAGCAGCCAAAGATCCCTGGGACTTTGAGCACCGCGGTTCGGTAACGCAGGAGCAGCGAAAAGCCCGCCCGGTAATTTCACGTAACTGGGGCGCCCAGGAACCTATTATGGATTACTGGGTGAATGAGCAGGAAGCACCTTATCACGAGGTTAAGCCGTTTAACTGGTGGCGATCATATCAACTGGGCGGCCGCTCTATTTTATGGGGCCGTCAAAGCTACCGCTGGAGCGATTATGATTTTGAAGCCAATGCAAAAGATGGCTGGGCAATTGACTGGCCCATCCGTTATAAAGACCTTGCCCCATGGTACGATCATGTTGAGAAGTTTGCTGGTATAAGTGGATCGTTGGAAGGATTGCCTCACTTACCTGACGGACATTTTTTGCCACCGATGGATATGAACTGGGTAGAAAGAGATGTAGCTGCGCGAATTAAAAAGAATTATAACGATACAAGGCATATGATCATAGGTCGTGTTGCCAATCTTACGGCCGCTATCCCCGGCCGTACACAATGCCAGTTCAGGAACAGGTGTTGGGAGGGCTGCCCTTTCGGGGGATATTTTAGTACACAGTCATCTACCTTGCCGGCCGCTTTGGCTACCGGTAACTTAACCGTAAGGCCATACAGTATAGTTACCAGGATATTATATGATAAGGATACTCAAAAAGCAAAAGGAGTAGAGGTGCTGGATGCCGAAACCAACAAAACTTATGAATATTATGCCAAGGTTGTATTTGTTAATGCTTCTGCTTTAAACAGTGCGTGGGTATTGATGAATTCGGCCACTGACATCTGGCCTGATGGGTTGGGCAGCAGTAGTGGCGAACTGGGCCATAATATTATGGATCACCATTATAATTTGGGTGCATCGGGCACTGTTGAAGGATTTGAAGACAAATATTACTATGGCCGCAGGGCCAATGGCATTTACGTAGTGCGTTTTGCCAATTTATTTGGCGATAAACGCGATTACCTGCGTGGGTTTGGTTACCAGGGCGCGGCAAGCCGTACCGGCTGGAGCCGTGAAATTGCCGAAATGAATATTGGTGCGCAATACAAAGATGCCATAACCGAACCTGGCGACTGGCAAATAGGTATAGGCGGATTTGGCGAACTGCTGCCTTATCACGATAACAAAATTACGCTTGATAAAACCCGTAAAGACAAATGGGGGCTGCCAATTTTATCTATGGATGCGGTTATCAGGGAAAATGAAATGAAGATGCGCGTAGATATTGTTAAAGAAGCTAAAGCAATGCTGGAAAGCGCCGGTGTTAAAGACGTAAAAACGCATGACCGTGGCCATAATATAGGCGATGGAATCCACGAAATGGGCACCGCCCGTATGGGCCGCGATCCTAAAACATCGGTGCTAAATGAACATAACCAGGTTTGGGACGCCAAAAACGTATTTGTTACCGATGGCGCGGCCATGACATCGTCGGCATGCCAAAATCCATCCTTAACTTATATGGCATTAACCGCCCGTGCCGCGAATTTTGCTGCGGATGAGTTGAAGAAAGGAAATATTTAAATTGAGTTGAAAATTTGAGGATTGGAAAGGCAATTTGAAGATTTGAGGATTTGAAAATTTGAAGATGGATTGTTTGGTAGGATTTGTATTGTCGGTCTTTTTTGCATTGTAAATAATATGCAAAAATTGACTTTTGCACTAAAATACTTGCTGCCAAATTATCCATCTTTGCGTTATGGCAGAGGATTTAAACATAACCACATCAACCGATAAAACCGAACAATATACCACATTGCTACCCCAGATAGCAGCTTTGCTTGATGGCGAAACCGATTTAGTGGCCAACCTGGCCAATATCAGCGCAGCTTTAAAAGAGCAGTTTAAGTGGTTTTGGGTTGGTTTTTATTTGGTAAAAAACGACGAACTTGTTTTAGGCCCGTTTCAGGGCCCGGTGGCCTGTACCCGTATTAAATTGGGCAAAGGCGTTTGCGGCGCGGCATGGGAGCAGGCCAAAACATTGATAGTGCCGGATGTTGAAGAATTTCCCGGGCATATTGCATGTAGCTCGCTTTCCCGGTCGGAGATTGTGGTGCCGGTTTTTAATAACGATTTAGCAGTAGGGGTGCTGGATGTTGACAGCGAATTGCTGGATCAGTTTGATGAAACCGATGCTTTGTTCCTGGAGCAAATAGTAAAGCTGATTAAATTTTAATGAGCCGGATTTATATCATTCCGGGCCTTGGTGCCGACACCCGGATTTATAAGAATATCGACTTGCACGACCATGAAGTTATCCCGATAAACTGGATAGAGCCAGGCAAAGCTGATACTTTAGCTTCGTACGCCCAAAAGCTTATAGATCAATATAATATAAAACCTGATTCAATAGTGATTGGCAATTCGTTGGGAGGAATGCTCGCGGTAGAAATTGCCAAAATCGTGCCAATGAAAAAGGTGATCCTGATATCCAGTATCAAAACCAGCGACGAGGCGCCGGGCTATTTTAGCTTTTTCAGAAATGTGCCGGTTCAAAAACTCATTTCCGGTAAACTGATGACCTCGATGGGACCCATGATCAGGCCGGTGTTCGGGGGGATGGCTAAAGGTGATGCAACGGTGTTTATGGAGATGTTGAAAGGTACTTCACCGGTGTTTATCGAGTGGGCAATGAGTGCTATTTTAGCATGGAAAAATGATATTATCCCACCAAATACCTACCACATTACCGGCGATAAAGATTTGGTTTTTGATTACAAAAAAATAAAGAATGCTACCATTGTAAAAGGCGGTACGCACATTATGATTTTTGATAAAGCAGCAGAAATAAACAAATTATTAAAACCAATCCTTTATCAACAATGAAACTAAATGAGGATTATTACCTCGGGAATGACGTAGTTGCCATCAGTAAAAACCTGCTTGGTAAGTACTTATTTTCCTGTATAGGCGGTGTAACCACCGGAGGTTATATTGTTGAAACAGAAGCTTATAACGGAGTTATTGATAAGGCTTCTCATTCCTATGGCAACCGTATAACCCCGCGTACCAAAACGATGTTTATGCAGGGCGGTATAGCATACGTTTATCTGTGCTATGGCATTCACGAAATGTTTAACATAGTTACTTCTGTTGAGGGTACGCCCCATGCTATCCTTATTCGTGCAATAAACCCTACCGAGGGCATTGAGGCCATGCAGGTTAGGCGCAATATGCCCATGCTTAAGCCCGCTATCACTGCGGGGCCAGGCTCGGTAGCTAAGGCTCTGGGTATCTCCCGAAATATCAATGCGATAAGCCTCCAAAGCGATACGCTTTGGATAGAAGACCGTGGACTCAATTTTCCAGATGAGCAAATTACAATTGGCCCGCGTATTGGCGTAAGTTATGCCGGCGAGGATGCTTTTTTACCTTATCGTTTTTATGTAAAAGGCAATAAATACGTGAGTAAACCCAATAAATAACCCGGTTTAAAATGCCTTTTTTGTAATATTGGGCGATGAATTACCAAAACAGCTTAGCATTTGCAATTGAACAGGACGAACTTGATCCACTAAAGGAGTTCAGAGATCGCTTTTTGATCCCGAAACATAATGGAGAGGATGCCATCTATCTTTGTGGTAATTCCCTTGGCCTGCAGCCAAAATCTGCAGCTCAATATGTGGCCGATCAAATGGCAAACTGGCAAAACCTTGCGGTTGAAGGCTGGTTCCAGGGAAGTGACCCCTGGCTGGAATACCACAAGCCGCTTGCAAAGTCGGTGGCTGCTATAGTCGGTGCAAATGAAAGTGAAGTAGCTGTTATGAATTCGCTTACAGTAAATCTTCACTTATTGATGGTAAGTTTCTATAAGCCAGATAGTAAAAAATTTAAAATCATCATGGAAGGCGGCGCTTTTCCGTCAGATCAGTATGCCGTGGAAAGCCAGGTGAAGTTTCATGGTCTTGATCCTAAAGATGCCATTATAGAAATTTTTCCGCGTGAGGGCGAAGTAACTTTACGTACCGAAGATATCGTAAATTGCATAAATGAGCACGCTGATGAATTGGCTTTAGTAATGTTTAGTGGAATAAACTATTACACCGGTCAGTTTTTTGACTTACCGGCGATAACTAAGGCTGCACACAATGCCGGCGCCTATGCTGGGTTCGATTTGGCGCATGCTGCCGGAAACGTGCCGTTGAAGTTGCACGAGTGGGGAGCCGATTTTGCCTGCTGGTGCTCGTATAAATATATGAATTCCGGCCCGGGAGGCATTAGCGGGATATTTGTACATCAAAAACATTTTAAAGATAAGGAAATGAACCGATTTGCCGGTTGGTGGGGCTACCGTGCCGATAAACGCTTTTTGATGGCCCCCGGCTTCGATCCGGCATCCGGTGCCGATGGCTGGCAGGTGAGCACTAGCCCCATAATCCTTTTGGCTTTGTTTAAGGCCTCTATGGCAGTTTTTGACGATGCGGGCTATATTGACAATCTCCGTAAGAAAAGCGTTGCGCTAACGGGCTATTTGGAGTTTTTGATCAAGGAGGTTAATAAAGATTTGGGGGATAATGTTTTTAATATTATTACACCGGCAAATGAAACTGACCGTGGTTGCCAGCTATCGATAGTTTGCAGCCGGAATGCCAAAGCAATTTTCAACTACCTGGCCGACAATGGTGTAATTGGCGACTGGCGTGAACCGGATGTGATTCGGTTAAGTCCCGTTCCGTTATATAATTCTTTCGAGGACGTTTACAACACGGCAAAACACCTGGCAAATGCCATTGAAGCCGTAAAATAGATTATTGATACATGGTTTACTACAATCCCAAAGAGTGGTTTTCTTTTATTTTTAAGCTTAACAAGGCCGATACGCTACGTGAGCTTCTGCCGCTGATTATTGCAGTTAGCGCCTATGCGGGTGCAGTAATTTATTTACTGATAGACTTCTGGCATTTACCAGACAGTAGCCTGCTCAAAAAAGTAAGTTTTGTACACCAAACTGTAGGGTTTGTGTTATCGTTATTACTGGCCTTCCGGATAAACTCGGCTTATGACCGTTGGTGGGAAGGCAGGAAAGTATGGGGTAGCCTAACCAATAGCAGCCGTAACCTGGCTATTAAATTAAAATTCCTGATTGGCGAAGAGGAATGGGCGTTTTTTAATTATCTCATTCCGTTGTATGCAAGGGTGTTACGGAATCATCTCCGGGATATTTACATATCAGAAGAGCAAGCTTTTATTGTTATCGATGCCGAAAAACATGTGCCTAACCAGGTGGCGTCTGCCATTATCGGGCGTATTTATGAACTTAACAAACAGGGTAATATCACCCCGGAGCAATTATTTAGCATAACTACCGAAATTACTTCATTTACAGATATTTGCGGTGCATGTGAAAGAATCAGAAAAACTCCGATACCGTTCTCATACAATGTATTTATCAAGAAGTTTATCTTTACTTATATCATGACGCTTCCATTTACATGGGCGTTTGAGATGAAATATCTTGCTATACCAATTATTGGTTTTGTATTATTTGTTTTTGCCAGCATTGAGTTATTGGCCGAGGAAATTGAAGACCCGTTTGGATATGATGCCAATGACCTTCCCTTAGATAATATTTGCGAAAATATCCAGAAACACGTAGGGGAAATCCTGGGTTAATAATATGTTTAAGATAGCCTACGACCCGATATACGCTCATCCGCTGCCCGAAGGGCATCGTTTTCCGATGTTGAAGTATGAATTGATTCCGGCACAGCTATTACATGAAGGGATTATTAAACCCGACGATATTTTCTCCCCGGGACTGTTATCAGATGATATAATAATCAAAACTCATGATAAAGGCTACTGGAAACAACTCCACGATTTAACACTCCCATCAAAAGAACAGCGGCGAATAGGCTTCCCATTATCGGCACAACTGGTTGAGCGTGAAGTAAGAATCGCTAAAGGAACTATTGATGGTTGTTTAGCCGCTTTAAATAACCGGATTGCTTTTAATGTAGCCGGTGGCACACATCATGCCGGTACAAACTGGGGCGAAGGATTTTGTATGTTGAACGACCAGGCTATTGCTGCTAACTATTTATTAAATAGTAACTTATCAAATTCTATTTTAATTATCGATTTAGATGTACACCAGGGAAATGGCACTGCGCAGATATTTGAAAAAGAAGCCAGGGTATTCACATTTTCGATGCATGGTGATAGAAATTTCCCTTTCAGAAAAGAACGGTCGGATCTTGATATTCCATTAGCAGATGGGGTTGGAGATGAAGAATACCTGGATATCTTACATAAAACACTGCCAAAGTTAATCAGTACACATAAACCGGACTTTGTTTTTTACCTGTCGGGTGTTGACATTTTGAGTACCGACAAACTGGGAAAGTTATCCCTTAGCAAAGATGGCTGTAAAAAACGCGACAGATTTGTTTTTGAACAATGTATCAACAATAATTTGCCGGTGCAGGTAAGCATGGGAGGAGGCTATTCGCCACAGATCAAAGATATCGTGGATGCACATTGCAATACCTTTAAGGCAGCAATCGATTTGTACTTTTAATCTTTTGCAGGTATCGGTATCGTTATATCCCTATGCCGTTTACTGATCAAATTGAACCTAAAAAAAAGCAGCACAGAGGCAATAGCCAGGCCCAGCACAAGTCCGTACCAAACCCCATAAACGCCCATTTTTAATTTTACGCCAAGTAAGTAACCAATTGGCAAACCGCCTACCCAATAAGCCAGAAAGGTGATAAACGTGGGAATATTTACATCGCCCATTCCTCTCAATACACCCAAGCCAACAACCTGCGTTCCATCAAAAAGCTGAAAAAAGGCGGCTATGATCAGTAATTGCGAAGCGATAATAATAACGTCTTTGTCGGAGGTTATGATCCAGGGTAAATAATTTCGACCGAGAGCGAAAATAACTGCTGTTATACCCATCAATATCAATACGATATGATAATTAGATATAGCGGCAAGGCGCAGGTTTTTGTGGTCGTTAATACCAAAATAGTTGCCCGATTTTATGGCGGCGGCAGCTGATACACCGGTGGCCATCATATATGTAGCCGAAGCCAGGTTAAGCGCAACCAAATGCGCAGCCTGTTGGTTTACACCAATGGTACCTATTAAAATAGATGCACCGCCAAAGGCACTAACCTCAAAAATGTATTGCAGGGCAACCGGAGCACCAATTTTTAAGATTCGCAAGCCACGCAAACGATCGATATTTTTGACGGCAAAATTCTTTAAATAACCTTTAAATATGGGGGATTTAAATACATAGATGGCCATTACAATTGCCATAACACAACGATCAATCAGTGTGCTGTACCCAACTCCTTTTATACCCATAGGGTGAATACCGAACAAGCCTTTAACAAATATGACCCCAAGGCATATATTGATTACATTGCCCCAAATAGATATTTTCATGGCCTGTTTGGTAAAGCCCAAACCCTCGGCAAACTGCTTAAATGTGTTGAAAATAAGTAGCGGAATAATTGACAGGCTTAGCAGGAAAAGATAAGGTGTAGCCGTTTTTACAACTGATGGCGCCTGCCCAAGATGGCCAATTAACGGCAAAGTACCAAAGTATATAACCGAAAATAAGACAATGCCGGTCAGGAGGTTTAACATTAAACTATTTGATAGTAATAAACCACACTCCTTAAAATCCTTGCGCGCATTGTTTTGAGCGATGAGCGGGGTTAAGCCATATGATATCCCCATACCAACAACAAGTGGTATCATAAACAAGCTGTTTACCAACGAAACTGCAGCTAAGGATACTTTATTTGTAAAATGGCCAATAATAATTGAATCTGATATCTGAACCATAATATGGCCAAGTTGCGATATCATTACCGGAATGGCCAGCTTTAAACTCTCGCTATAAAATGGGCGGTATTTATGGTATATGGCTTTCATCACTTATTTGCAGGGGCGCAAAAGTAACGATTGGTGGCGACAAAAGAACAACCTAACAGGCCGTATAATATTCCTCTTTTTCGGTTGTGTTTATACGAATAAGCCCCGACAGAATAAGATCAACCAGGATGCGTTGTGTACGTCTGCGTCCCATCTTCAGCAATTCGCTACACTCTTTGATAGTTATCCGGTTTGACTTCTCCAGATGGCTGAGAAGCGTTTTCTCATTATCTGAATACTCTATCAAAACGCCTTGATCGCTTGCCGATCTTTTAAGCACCTCCAGCACAATTTTACTGGCTAATACACTTTTATCTTTTACCCTTACATAAGCCCACCATTTGCCATCATCTGCAAGGGCATAATGTGGCTTAAGATCACTGGCTGGGATATCTACTACCAAAACCATTTTATCATCAACATAAATTTCTTCAAAAGTAGGCTCCAGTGCAGGCCTGATGAACATGTGGGCGGCCCGCGTAATCATGTAACGCTCTTCATCTTCGGATTTTACGCCTTTTATGGTGCCGTCGTCAGCAACGCCAATTAATAATTTTCCGCCTTTATTATTGGCAAACGATACCATGGTACGGGCTATCTTTTCGCAGCTGGTAATTGTTTTTTTAAAGTCGAGCTTAACACCCTCGCCCTCAAAAATCAGTTTTTTTATATTCATTATAAGCTCCGGTTCCTTAAACTAATTATTGAGGTTTTATATAAGGTGTAAATATTTCCATCCAGTTTTGGGGCTTGCTTAGTTGCGAAAATCCGAACTGTGCATATAGGCCATGAGCATCGGCTGTAGCTAACGACCAACGCCTTAGTCCTTGTAAATCAGGATGTTTAACAATGGTTTGCATTAGCCATTTCGACAGGTCTTTTTTCCTGAATTCGGGTAAAATAAACACATCGCAAAGGTACGCAAAAGTGGCTTTGTCTGTAATAATCCGCGCAAACCCCGCCAATGTGGTGTGATTGTAAACGCCAAAACACATGGAGTTCTCAATTGCATTTTCAAGTTTTTGCCGTGGAATACCCTGAGCCCAGTAGGAATCGTCATTTAAATAGTTGAATATAACGTCAATAGGTAACAAGTTCTTGTCTGTTGATATTATAAAGCCTTTTTCAATAAAAGGTGTATCGTCAATAAAAGTAGTCATCAGCTAAAATTATAAATTCTGATCGATAAAATCGAGATTCCGCACATAAACCTCATTCATTAATGAAACACATATTTCACCATCTTTATTATAAATGTCAATGGGGTGGTGCCCCGTATATTTTCCGGTACTCTTTAATATGTCCTCAGCCTCAGCGATTTCAGCGTCACCTAAGATGATTTTAAAACGTAAATCAGTTGAACCAGGCTTTAAATACTGTATAGTAGATGATTTTGACCATACTCGTAAGCGATAGCCTTTTTTGATAAAAACCTGGTGAAATAACAGCGGATAAAACGGATCGGCGGCAGCGAAAATGGTACCGCCAAAAATTGAGTTATTATAGTTTTTGTTTAAAAAACTCTTTTTGATTTTTACTTCCACGCCTTTAAAATCTTTATCAAATTGCACAACCCAAATTCTTTGAAAAAGGAGGGGAGGGTAAATGCGCAATGCCCACTTTAATAGGCTCTCGGATACAACCATATTTTTAAATATCTGGATTTTATGGTAAAATAGTTCAATAATGGAGTAAAAACTGACAGTTTAATTTCAATTTATTTCAAAAAATTTCATTTTACACGCAAACTTGTTTAAACAATGTAGGATTTGTCGGGTTAATAAATATGTTCATCAAAACGACACACGCTATTAAATCAATAACTATGAAAAAGCAAATTTTAAGTTTCGCATTAGTCGCGGCAATGGTAACCGCACTTGCAACAGGATGTAGTTCAACTAAAGACGCCAGTAAAGGAGCCGACAGTACAAAGATGGATTCAACATCTACAACAACTCCGGCGCCGGCAGCAACTGACACCGCTAAAACCGACACCACCAAAAAAGATACTTCTAAAAAGATGTAATTATTCATTAAGTTTTACCATAAAAATTTCAAGATATTTCAACGAAGATTCAGGAATTTTTATGGTAAAATTTATTGCGTTTTTGGTAAATCAGGGGTGGTTAAAATGCAGTTTTTATGACCCCGCCGTCGGCCCTTAAAGTAGCGCCATTGGTGGCCGCCGAAAGCGGACTGGCCACATAAGTTACCAGGCTGGCAATTTCATCGGGAGTTATAAAACGTTTGATGAGGGATGTGCCGCGCATGCTGGTGAAAAACTCCTTTTCGATTTCAGCTTCCGTCAGTCCCTGGTCGTTGGCTAAGGCGGTGATAAAGTCGCCAACGCCTTCAGACAAGGTTGGGCCGGGTAATACCGAATTTACCGTAACGGCAGTACCTTTGGTCATTTCGGCCAATCCGCGTGCTATTGCAATTTGCGCCGTTTTGGTCATTCCGTAATGGATCATCTCGGCGGGAATTTGTAGTGCCGACTCACTCGAAATAAAAATGATACGCCCCCAGTTTTTGGCGATCATTTTATCAAAATAGGCCCGTGATAAGCGCACCCCGCTCAGCACATTTACTTCGTGAAATTTAAACCAGTCTTCATCAGTAATTGCCGAAAATTCTTTCGGTTCAAAAATACCTACATTGTTTACCAGGATGTCAACCTCCGGTAATTGAGTCAACAGGTTTTGAATTTGTTGTTTATCCGAAAAGTCGGCAGCGATGCCTTTAATGTTTTTGTTGCCGGTTTCATTGATCATTTTGTCAACAACCGCATCAACTTTATGTTGATTGCGGCCGTTGATGTATACCTGGGCGCCTTCGCCGGCTAATGATTTGGCAATGGCATAGCCGATACCGGCAGTTGAGCCGGTTACCAAAGCAACCTTGCCCTTAAGTTGAAGATCCATATGCTTTGTATTTGTGGTTTTTTGAATTACCAATGCAAGATTAATACATGTTTATAGAACCGCAAGCTTTTAAACTCAAAGATTAAACCACCCTGACAAAAGAATATGTTTATGACTTAAGTATGGATTGTTTTAAACAAAGCTATATACAGTTGTCCGTTCACCACAAATTTGGGGTGTTTCACCACATAAATTATAAGGTATCTGTTTGGTTCATTTACCTTGAGGTAAAAGAAAAAATGCCCCCGCATATTTAAAATTTCAACTGGCTGCTCACTTTGGCACGTTGTGGGGGGCATCAATCCTTGTACCTTACATGTACTATAATAAACGCAACGGCAATTATCTCGTTCCTGACGATAAAACCCCGGTAAGCACCTGGGAGTACTTTTTCCAGGGAAATTTCAGGTACGATATCGTCGTTGTTGTGGCGTTGTTTACTATTTATGCTTTATTTATATCATTCAAGTACAGTAACGGTTACCGACGATTTATTTTGGGCATCGTGGTAAATGCGGTGGGTAGCTTTTTGAAAATCGATATCGGTGGCCTGATAAATATCCACAAACTTTTGCGGATTACGGTCAACCAACGGGAACCAGGAGTTTTGTACCTGGATCATTATCCGGTGGCCTTTCCTGAAAGTGTGGCCTACATCCGGCAGCGCATATTTCACTTCCGTTACTTTGCCCGGTATAAAAGCTTCGGGTTTTTCGAACGAGTTACGGAAGCGGCCCCTAAAAACTTCGCCCCGGATCAGCATCTGATAACCGGCAAGGGTAACATTTTTAGGGTTGGGGTTTGCATTGGGGTAATTATCAGGGAAAACATCAATCAGCTTTACCACATAGTCGGCATCGGTACCGGTTGTTGATGCAAACAAATCGGCCATTACAGGGCCTGTTAGGGTCATATCTTCGGTAAGGGTATCTGTTTGGTAAACCTTAACGTCAGGTCTGCGGCCAGCAAAACGTTGGTCGTCCAGCATGTATTCGCGTGTACGGCCTTTTTGTATACCGTCCTGGTAGGGCACCGGTGCATTCGGGTCGCTCACATACTCGTCAAAGCTATCAGTTGCCGATGGAGCAGAATGATAGCTTGCCATTAGGCTGAAAGTAAAGTGTTTTTTCGGTAGTGTTTTTTGGCGGCCATGTTTCAAACTTTTTCCACTGGTTGCTGCCGGTTATGAATATGCTGGCCTCGGGTAATTCCATTTTGCCTTCATCTTTCAAATAGTAGTTAAAAAATGGAAGCTCAATATTTTCACGGAACCATTCGGCTGTATTCGACCCAAAATTCTGATCAACAAAAAGCGTTGCATCTTTGCTCTCCCATCCGCCGTGGAACCATGGGCCCATAACCAGCATGTTTTTATGGCTTTGCGGGTTTTGTTTTTCCAGTGCATCATACACATGCAGGGCACCAAAGCAATCTTCGGCGTCAAAAAAGCCTCCGACAGTCATGGTAGCCGGCTTAATGTTGACTAAATGCGGGCGGATGTTCATTGCTTTCCAAAACTCATCATAATTAGGATGCGACATTAAATCGTTCCAGAATTTGATAGAATCGCCCATGTATTTCTTTTTGAAATTGGGCAAAGCACCCATTTCCAGGTAAAATTTGTAGTTATCCTTAAATACTGGTTTAATATTGCTTTTAAATTCTTTTGGCGTAATAGGCTTGGGACGGGGGATGCCAAAACCAGTATAAAAGTTAAATGCATCCATCATCATAAACGCTCCGTTGTGGTGAAAATCGTCGCCTATAAACCAATCGGTAACCGGGGCCTGTGGCGATACAGCCTTTAGTGCAGGGTGCGCGTTTGGCAACGAGGCACTGGAGTAAAAGCCAGGGTAGGAGATGCCTTCGATACCAACCCGGCCATTGTTGTTGGGCAGGTTTTTTACCAGCCAGTCAATGGTATCGTAAGTATCGGTGCTTTCGTCAATGTCGGTTTTGCTCTTTTTCTTATCTAATATAGGGCGTACATCTACGTAGTCGCCTTCACTCATCCACCGGCCACGCACATCCTGGTAAACAAAAATATACCCTGCCCTGGCAAACAACATATTTTGACCAAGCGTGCGCCTGTATTCGTTTTCCCCATAAGGGGCAACGGTATAGGGTGTACGCGTCATCATGATGGGGTACTTTTTTGATTGATCTTTAGGCAGGTAAATGGAAGTGAAAAGTTTTTTACCGTCGCGCATGGTAATGTACTTTTCCATCTTGTTGTAGTTGTCCTTGATGTAGGTGGCATCGTCAGATGGCGGGGCTGTTTGTGCGCCCGCGAGCGAACAGCATAAAGCAAGCCCTAAACAGAGTAGCAGTTGTTTCATAAGTCAGTCAGTTAATTTAAACTGCAATTTAATGAATAAAGCCAGGTTTAGGCTGTTTGCCAACTTAATTGTTACAATGAGCCCGAAAATTATGCACAGCAAAACCGGCCAATCTGTTTGCAAATTGACCGGTTATTATTTCGAGGTGCTACTTCCCATCGTACGCATCCTGCAGATCCTTAACTATAAGCTTATCCATTTTCATCATGGCTTGCATCGCTCTTGCCGAGCCTTCACGGTCGGCGCCATATAGTACCTTGGTCAGTGTGTCGGGTACTATTTGCCATGATAGGCCAAATTTATCTTTCAGCCATCCGCAACGTGATTTTTCGCCCCCTTCGGATAGCTTTTCCCAAAAGTAATCTACTTCTTCCTGGTCTTTGCAATCAACAAATAGCGATATAGCTTCATTAAATTTAAACATGGGGCCGCCGTTAAGCGCCATAAATTGCTGGCCCGCCAATGTGAAGGTGCCTGTCATTAGTCTGCCTGTTTTGCCGGGCGCTGCATCGCCATACCGGGCAAGGTCGCCAACGGCTGATCCTTCGAACACAGCGATATAAAAGTTGATGGCTTCTTCGGCATTATTGTCGAACCATAAAAACGGGGTGATTTTTTGTCTGATTTCCATAAATAGTCGGGTTGTTAAATTGATTTGAATGATCAAATGTAGCTGTAAACAGGCTTTATTGATGCGGGTTGATCATGACATTTTTAGGGGGTGATAATGAAAGTAAGCATAGCTAAGTTTAGGCAAATTTGGCCCCAAAACCGCCTTTGTTTAATTTTAGGTTGTTTTTGGGGCTTGTGAAATTTTGATTAGCTTTAAAGCACCAACATCTTAAACATCATATGATAACACGATTCATAAAATGGATAGCGCCGGTAGTTATCGCAGCGCTTTTTTTTGCCTGTAAGCAACCTCCAATTTCGCAGCCGGGCGATGTTACTTTAAGCAGTTATTTTAGCGATACCAGCAGTGGTGTTAAAACGGGTGGCGTTCAAGTAGTAACTATCAATACGCCCAAGGGAAAGTTTCACATTTGGACAAAAAAACTGGGCAACAACCCTAAAATTAAATTACTGCTGCTTAACGGCGGACCCGGCGCCACACATGAATACTTTGAGTGTATGGAGAGTTTTTTGCCGGCCGAAGGCATTGAATTGATTTATTATGATCAGCTCGGTTGCGGCAATTCCGACAATCCTAAGGATACCTCCATGTGGAGCCTGCCCCGTTATGTTGAGGAGGTAGAACAGGTACGCCAGGCCTTAAAGCTGGATAGCAGCAATTTTTACCTGCTTGGCCATTCGTGGGGCGGTATCCTGGCTATGGAGTATGCGCAAAAATATCAGCAAAACCTAAAAGGCCTTATCATTTCAAATATGATGATGAGCGTGCCTGCTTATGGAAAGTATGCCGATGAAGTGTTGGCAAAGCAACTTGATCCTAAAATTTTGGCGCGGATAAGGGCCATTGAGGCTAAGGGTGACTTTGAAAACCCGGAATACATGGGTTTGTTGATGCCGAATTTTTATGTTAAACATATTTGCCGCATCCCGCTTGACCAATGGCCTGAGCCGATTAACCGTTCATTTGCCAAAATGAACCAGTCATTATATGTAACCATGCAAGGCCCAAGCGAATTTGGTGTTGCAGGTAAGCTGGTTAAATGGGATAGGATGGCCGATTTGCCCAAAATAGCTGTACCAACGCTAAGCATAGGCGGTCAATATGATACTATGGACCCGAAGCACATGGAAAAGGTATCTCAGCTGGTGCAAAACGGCAGTTATTTATATTGCCCCAACGGAAGCCATATGAGCATGTATGATGACCAGCAAACCTACATGACCGGCCTTGTTAAATTTATAAAAGGGGTGGATGCAGGCGAAAAGAAGATAAAACTATAATCACTTTCAAATTCAAAATACAACGCCCTGAGCCTTTACCTGCCGGGGCGTTTTGCTTTGTAGGTAATTGAATGCAAACCGGCATCCGCTTTTTATGTTATTATATGGTATTTAACAGCCCCCTGTTAAACGTTTTAGCAAAAAAACGCGGCTATCGCTATCGGGAATAGTTTTAAAATAAGACATTTGCCATACCACTATTTATAAACACATTTACATACCTATTGAAAAATGAGATTTTTATTTGACCATAAATTAAAAATAAGTGCCTGTTTATTTGCTCTGCTCACATGTTTTAACGCCACAGTCCAGGCACAGCAAGCCAGCCAAAAAACTCAGAAAGACGAAGTAGACTTTGTTAACCCTCTAATAGGTACAGCCATTACCGGTTTTGCCAAAGGCCTTGATGGTGGTGGCACTATGCCCTGCGTAAATGTGCCCTTCGCCATGACCAACTTTGTTGCGCAAACCGGCGAAAGCAAAATGGGCCGTATGTGTTACCAATACGAAGATAAAACCGTTATAGGACTGCTGGCCACCCATCAGCCAACTGTTTGGATGGGTGACTATGGTTATGTATCTATTATGCCCCAGGTTGGTAACTTGCGTGTATTGCCCAACGAACGCAAATTAACCTACAATCATAAGGACGAGATAGCAAAGCCATACTACTACTCGGTTAAGTTAAAGGCTGATAATAAAACCTTCATCAAATCAGAAATAGCAGGCGCAAATACCTGCGGCATGTTCCGGTTTACTTTCCCGGCTGCAGATAAAGCTCATCTTATTATCCAGGGTATAAACCTTAACCCGCAGCTTAAGGATTGGGCAAATGATTATGGCCCCAGACTTAAAAAGCTAAAGGGCTACGTTCATGTTGATACCATCAATAATGAAATTACAGGCTACAATCCCGATAGGCAATCGGCCCAGATAGGGCCGGAACTTAAAAACTTCAAGGGTTATTTTATCATCAGGTTTGATAAACAGATCCGTAAATACGGTACCTGGGATAAAAATGTCATCAAAAAGGGCAGTAAAGAACAATTCGGCACCCGCATGGGCGCATTTATTTCTTTTAAAACAATAACCAATACCCAGATCAAAGTAGCCGTGGCCACCTCATTTATCAGTATTGACCAGGCCCGCCACAATCTTAAAAAAGAAATTCCGGATTGGGATTTCGAGAAAGTGGTAAAGGATACCCGCGATAACTGGCAGCAGCAACTAAAAGTGATACAGGTAAATAGTATCACTAATGAGCAAAAGACTATATTTTATACTGCCCTTTACCATACCCTGTTGTTTCCAAGGCAATTTTCGGAGTATGGCCGGTATTACAGCGCGTTTGACGATAAAGTACATAGTGGAATTTCTTATAACGATTATTCACTTTGGGATACTTTCCGGGCTTTGCACCCTTTGTTAACGCTGACTCAGCCCGAGCGGGTAAATGGTATGGTGAAATCCTTATTACAAATGTACCAGGAGGGCGGCTGGATGCCCATGTGGCCAAACCCAACCTATACCAATATTATGATAAGCACCCATGCCGATGCGGTGGTAGCCGATGCTTATGTAAAAGGGTTCCGGGGATATAGCACCAAACTGGCTTACGAAGCCATGCATAAAGATGCTTTTACAGCGCCCGACGGTGATACGCAAAAAAAATGGGGCGACCGCGATTTGTGGACGAGCTTTGAAGCCCGCGGCGGCCTTACCAACTACCATAAACTGGGCTATGTTCCTGTTGATAAAACCCGTGAGTCGGTTTCCCGGACAATTGAGTATGGCATCGACGATTACTGTGTGGCCCAGGTAGCCAAAGCATTGGGCAAGGATGATGACTATAAACAGCTGATGGCCTGGAGCCAGAACTATAAAAACGTATATAACAGTGCTACAGGATTCATGGCGCCGCGCAACGCCAACGGACAATGGTCGGCCAAGCCGGATAGCGGCTTTACCGAAGGTACCAAGTGGACTTATACCTTTGGCGCCATGCAGGACGTGCCGGGCATGATAGCCCTTATGGGCGGTGAAAAAACTTTTGCCGATAAACTATCCCATAATTTTACCGATGGCCACTACAGGGCCGATAATGAGCCCGGGCACCACTACATATACCTGTTTAACTATTGCGGTATGCCCTGGAAAACCCAGGAACTGGTAAGGCAAAACGTAGGCTGGCAAAATTACCGCAACGCCCCTGTAGGCATCAACGGTAACGATGATTGCGGCCAAACATCGGCATGGTATATTTTTAGCACCATGGGTTTTTACCCGGTAACACCTGCATCGGGTATGTACAGTATTGGCGCGCCGCAATTCCCTTATATTGCCCTAAGCCTGCAAAATGGCAATAAGCTGGTTATTAAAGCCACCGACTTATCGGCACAAAATAAATATGTGAAGGCAGTTACTTTTGATGGTCAGCCCATTAAAAACCACATGATATCGCATGAGCAGATAAGCCATGGCGGCACATTGGAATTTAAAATGACGAGTGTGCCGCAAAAAGATTGATATGCAGATTTCAGATGAGCAGATTTTTTTTCTATAGCATGGTCTGTACAGAATATCAGAGAAGAATTTAGATAAGTCACGGTTGATGAAAGAATTTATAAAAGATCAATTGAAGGTTGAAGCGTCGGGCAGTCGGCACCTGATGGGCATAGCGGCTGCAAATGCGGTAGCCGAAAAAATCAATGAACTGCTAAAAGCAAAGCAATTCGTTAATATCATTTTCGCGGCGGCCCCGTCACAAAATGAGTTTTTGGATGAATTGCTGAAACGGGATATAGATTGGACGAGGATCAGGGCTTTTCACATGGATGAATACCTTAACCTGGATGCGGACGCGCCGCAGGGTTTTGGCAATTTTTTAAAAGAACGACTGTTTTGCAAAGCGCCTTTTAAGGCGGTACATTATCTCAATGGCAACGCTGAGGATGCGGAGCAGGAGTGCCTGCGCTATGCAGACTTGCTAAACCAATTCCCACCGGATGTTGTTTGCCTGGGCATCGGCGAAAACACGCACCTTGCTTTCAACGATCCGCATGTGGCCGATTTTAATGATCCCCTGTTGGTTAAAATTGTCGATCTGGACAATGCCTGCCGTGTGCAACAGGTAAATGATGGCTGTTTTGCCAGGATAGAAGATGTACCCACCCATGCCTTAACGCTCACTATCCCCGCATTGGTAAACACGCCTTTTGCTTTTGCCATTGTGCCCGGCGAAAAAAAGGCAGATGCGGTTAAACATACTTTAAATGCAGCAATATCAGAAAAATACCCTTCAACAATATTGCGGACACACCCGGATGCTATATTATTTGTTGATGATAAAAGCGGAACGTATATTTAAGCATCCCGTTAAAAAAGTAAATTGGGGAAACGAAAGCAGCACCCGCTAAGATTGCGATTCCATGAAAAAATTATTACTCGCTTTATTACTATTAATTAGTTTAAACGCCGTTATTGCGCAGCAAGCAAAATCACCTTTTGCGGTTCGCGGGTTCCATCTCGACCTGCGCATCCAGGTAATGACCATGCCGGCGCTTAAAGCTTTTGCATTAAAACTAAGCCAAAGCGGGATGAACACGCTGGTGATGGAGTGGGAGGGTACTTATCCATTCGAAAAACATCCCTTGATACCCAATCGCTACGCTTACAGCAAGCAGGAAATTAAAAGCTTTATCCGCTACTGCGACAGCCTGGGTATCGATGTTATTCCCTTACAACAAAGTTTTGGCCATGTGGAATACATTTTACGGCACCAGCGTTATAAAAACCTGCGCGAAGATCAAAAAGATGTATCGCAGGTGTGCCCCTTGGAAACGGATGGGGATAAAGCCCTGTTTACTGATTTGTATACCGAACTTGCCGCCACACATACCTCTAAATATATCCACATCGGCGGCGATGAAACCTACCTGCTGGGGCACGATGCCAAATGTAAGGCCAAAGCCGAAAAGGAAGGTAAATCCAAACTATATACTGATTACATTAAAATGCTTTGCGAAATCGTGATAAAACTGGGCAAACGCCCGGTACTTTGGGCCGATATCGCGCTAAAATATCCTGAGGCCATTAAATCGCTGCCCAAAGAAACCGTTTTTGTAGATTGGAACTATGGCTGGGATATGAGCTATTTTGGCAACCACCAAAAGTTGATGGAAAGCGGCTTCGAAATCTGGGGATCGCCGGCAATCCGGTCGAGTCCGGATAACTATAACCTTACCCTTTGGGAAAAGCACCTGAAAAATATCAGCAATTTTATACCGGCTGCAAGCAAATTGGGCTATAAAGGGATGATCATGACGTCGTGGTCAACATCGGGACAATACTCGGCGGTGTTTGAATCCGAATCGGACATGGCCGAGTTGTATGCCATCAGGCACGTGTACCCCTTATCGGGGTTTAATATGTCTATAGCCGCCTATTTCGAAGCAGTTAAAAGTAACCAGCCTTTAAATATCACCAACTTTGTGTACAGCTACGGTCAAAACCAGTTCGGGTTTGATAGGGCCGGGGCCATTTCATTTTGGGAAGCACTTAAAACAGCGCCCAATGAAATACAACAGGGCGAGGTAAAATCGCCCACGCCGCTATCGGTTCAGCAATTGCTGGATAGCTGCACCATTGCCCGGCAAAAGCTGTACGCCCTAAAGCCAACGAAAAACCAGCAGGAATTTGAGCACTTTAAATTAATGGCCGATGTCAGGGTATATTACCTCACTTACCAGGCTATTGAAAAGCGGGTGAATGAGGCGTCGTTTGATAATGCGCAAAAGACTGCAGTAATTGCTGCGTTAAAGCAACTGTTGGCTACATCAAAAAATCTGGATGACAGGTTTGAACAATTGAATAAAGATTTCCTAAACCCATCGGCCATCCAGGCGGAAAACGAACTGCGTAATATGAAAGTAATAGGGTTATTTGATAGGTTGGCAGGGGCTAAATAATTTAATAAAGCTACTCTTGCTGCCGCGGGGTTTCACCTGGAGATATAATGAGATCGGGAGATTAAAATCCAACTTATTGATATATTTAAGCCAATTAACAACTGTTTTTATTCTAAACCTTTGATATCATGATTTTAGCATTCGTTTTAATATGTGCATCTATTATCTATCTAATAAACAAAAAGAAGTTTATAGATAAAACGAATGCTCAAAAAATATGGAGATTTGGTATTTACGCATTATCCGTATTCGTTGGGATAATTGTTTTTTTTGAGATACTTCACATCATAAAATATCATTCCATCAACTAAATTCTTGCTACCGCGAGGTTTCACCTCGTGGTTAAACATGGTTTCAGCTTTCAGCTGAAATACACTTAACAGGCCTGATGAAACCGGCACGCAAACGTTTGACCGCTTTTTATTTATTCTTATTCTCGATCAGCTGCGATTCTATAATGATTTTATAATAGGCGCTTTGCTCATTACTGCCCTTATCCTGGTGATGGAGCAAGTCCATCAGGATATCAGCAGCTTTTTGCCCCTGCAGGTAGGGGAATTGCTCAACCGAGGCTGTCGGGATGTTTTCCATATAATTGATCAACGGTAAATTGGCGTAGCTTACAAATTCAATATCTTTATTTATCCTGATGCCGAGCTTTCGTGCGTGTTTAATAGCAAATAAGGCTACATAGTCGTTAAACGTAACAACGGCTGTGGGTTTTCTTTTGTTGGCCAACAGCTCGTCGAAAGCTTTTTTTGTGCCCTCTTCCGTTAAATCGCAGGATACAATAAGCGAAGGATCAAATTTTAGCCGGTTTTTGGTCATTGCCTTAATGTAACCTTCTTTTCGTTCGCCGGTGGCTACCATAGTTTGGGGGCCATTGATCATGCCTATGGCACGGTGACCTTTTTTTAACAGGAAACTAACTGCTGCTATAGTACCAATTTCCATATTACAGGCCACGTAATGGATGTTGGCAATGTTGGGAATTCTATCAAAATAAACTATAGGGATGTTATATTTTTTAAGGTTTTCAAAATGCTGAAAAGAAGAAGTGTTTTTGCCTACCGATACCAGCAGCCCATCTACACGGTGATTTTTCATTTTCTCTACCAGTTCTTTTTCTTTCTGCTCATCGTCATGTGATTGTGCAAGCAATACCGTATAGTTCTTTTTATAGGCGGTATCTTCAATGGCGCTAATGGCCGATGAAAAAAATGCTTCAGAAAGTTCGGGCAAAATAACACCAATGGTGCGGGTTTTCCCCTTCTGTAAAAAAATGGCAGTTTGATTTGGCTCGTAGTTTAGTTCGCCGGCCAGTTTCTTAACTTTTACCCTGGTACTGAGTCCGATGCTGGGATGATCATGCAAGGCCCTTGAAACTGTAGATACCGAGATACCAAGTTGTCGGGCTATCTCTTTTATAGTAGTCGGCTTTGATTGCATTATCCTTTTGGTGTACTTGAAATAAAATTAAAGTTAGCAGATTATTATCAAATTAATGCCGGTTTGCAAAGTACTGCAAACGTTTGCGTGCCGTTTTTGGGTTTGTGTAATTTATTTTCACATGCTTAATCACTAATTTCAGCAAAACAAAATGTTTATTAAGAAGCCGGCACATTTATAAAAGGATACCAGTTGGTGTTTGCCGATAACATAATATGAAAAAAACTACAGTAAGCTGCCTTGTCTTTTTAATTGGTTCTTTTATAGCCGCTGTTTCGCTGGCGCAGGTTGCAAACCCCGATGTGCTCAATATAAGGCAGGTAATTCCCTTAGGTGGCAATGCCTGGGTAAACGCGCCCGATACCATTACTGATGAAGGCCTGGTGAATTGGAAAGGCCCTAAATCAACCGCGAACATCTATTTCAGGGTTTCGGTTGCGCAGGATATTAAAATATCGTTGCGGCTACGGGTGCCAAACGGCGAAAGTAAGATCCGGATAAAAGAAGGCGAAAATTATATATTTAAAAAGGTAAGCAACCGGGCTTTTGATACCATTGAGATGGGAACGATTCATTTAAAGCATGCCGGTCATGTTAAAATTGAACTGAAGGGTATGAGTAAAACAGGCGCAGTGTATGCTGATGTAAGCGACCTCATCATCCAAACCAAACAGCCCGATGCCGATATAGCTTATGTAAAACCAGGCAGTTCGTTCCACTTCGGCAGGAGGGGACCATCGGTGCACCTTAGGTTTACAGTTCCCGATGATAAAAAACCAAAAGTGAGATGGTTTTACAACCAGATAATTGTTCCCAGGGGGCAGGACGTTGTCGGATCATATTTTATGGCAGATGGATTTGGCCAGGGATATTTTGGCATGCAGGTAAATTCGGCTGCCGAACGCCGGGTGTTGTTTTCTGTATGGAGCCCGTTTAATACCGAAGACCCCAAAAGCATTCCCGATAGCATGCGCATTAAATTGGTAAAAGGTGGCGCGGGCGTACACATTGGCGAATTTGGCAACGAAGGATCGGGTGGGCAAAGTTATATGCACTATCCCTGGGAAGCCGGGAAAGCCTACGCCTTTTTGTTAAGCGCCGAACCTGATCCTGCTAAAAATTCAACAACTTTTACGGCTTATTTTGAAGACGTTGCCGCCGGCAAATGGTTCCTGGTGGCCAGCTTTAACCGGCCGCAAAAAGCAACTTACCTAACCAGCCTCTATTCTTTTGTAGAGAATTTTGAGCCCGAAAACGGCGATAAAACCCGCAAAGCCCTGTTTACAAACCAATGGATAGGCGATAGTGAAAATAACTGGCAGCAACTTACCGGGGCTGTATACACCGGCGATGCTACCGCCAAAGCCAACTACCGGAAAGATTATGCAGGCGGCGTCGAAGGAGATAAATTTTACCTGCAAAACGGCGGTTTTTTTGACGGTTTCGTGAAACTGAACACGCCATTAGCCAGGGCAGCGGCAGGTGTAAAACCGCTTATTGACATTAATAAATTACCAGTTAAGTAAAAAATCAAGCGTGGGAAAGAGTCAAGAATCAAGAATCAAGAAAAAAAAGGCGGATTGCGGATTTGCTTCAAAGACGAAACTTTTCAATAAACGATATATATTGACTTTTTTGAGCTTATCTTGATTCTTGACTCTTGACTCTCAACACGCATTACCTATTAAATAAAACTGATATATAACTTATAAAATGGAAAGAAGAGAATTTATAAAAACCGGCGCTATTGCCGCAGCCGGCTTCAGCATATTGCCGTCTGGTAGTTTGTTTGCGTCTGCACCAGCCAAAGTAAGGCTGGGTTACATTGGTGTTGGGGCCCGCGGCATGAGCCACATTGCCGAAGGTTTGCTGCGCGATGATGTAGAAGTAGTAGCTATTTGCGATACCCAGGAGCATTCGCTGAAAATTTGCCGCGAATACATAGCCAAAAAAGGTCATGCCCCGGTGACGGAATACACAGGTGGCCTGGATGCCTACAAAAAACTTTTAGACCGTAAGGATATTGATGCAGTCATCATAGCCACACCATGGCAGTTTCACCATCCGCAGGCTATTGATGCCATGAAGGCCGGCAAGTATGTGGGTTGTGAAGTTATTGCCGGCTTAACGGTAGATGAACACTGGGATATTGTACATACCTCCGAAAAAACAGGAATGCCCTATATGACATTGGAGAATGTTTGTTACCGGCGGGATGTAATGGCTGCGCTAAATATGGCACGCCAGGACCTTTTTGGCGAGATTATCCATTTGGAAGGCGGTTATCAGCACAATTTAAGGCCGGTATTGTTTAACGATGGTAAAGGGAGCTACGGTAACAGAGGCGTGGAATATGGTGCCAAAGCCTTAAGCGAAGCCCAATGGCGTACCCAGTTTAATATAGATGTGGATGGCGACATCTATCCAACCCATGGTGCAGGCCCTTGTATGCATTACGCCAATATCAACGCGGGTAACCGGTTTACCAACCTGGTATCTTTTAGCTCAAAAGCACGCGGTTTGGGGGCTTATATAGAAGAATTGTCGCCGGGCCATCCCAACGCTAAGATAAATTATAAAAATGGCGACGTAACTACCACCATGATCAATTGCGCCAACGGCGAAACGGTATTGCTGAGCCACGATACGCATTTGCCACGCCCGTATTCATTGGGCTTCCGCGTACAGGGCACAAAGGGGTTGTGGATGGATGTAAACAAAAGTGTTTATATCGACCATAAATCGAAAGAGGATGATTCCTGGGATCCGGCACAACAATGGTTTGATAAATACGATCACCCGTTGTGGAAAAAATACGAAAAAATGGCCGAAGGCGCCGGTCACGGCGGGATGGATTGGTTTGTATTTAACGCCTTTATCGAATCGGTAAAAAATAAACGCCAAACGCCTATTGATGTTTATGATTCAGTTACCATGAGTGTTATTACGCCATTATCAACCAAATCCCTTAAAGAAGGCAATGCAAGCGTGGTCTTTCCTGATTTTACAAAAGGTAAATGGAAAGATAGGAAAAACAGTTTTGCCCTGGACGATAGCGGATTTTAGATATGTGATGATGTCGCCGGTTTATTTAAGCACCCTAATTGTCAAGTGCACAACCTGGCAATTAGGGTGCTTTGAGTTGCTAAAGTGGATTAAGGTGGGTGTGGCGGGCATGGTATCAATAATTTTACCTTTTTTAGTTTCCAAAAGTTATAACATCCTTATAATAGATTTTAATTTTTGATAGCTTGCTTTGCGTATTAGTGATTGCACGAAATAAAATTTACCCAAAGCCGGTATTCAGAAATTATAAGTTCTAACTAAAATGAAAAAACAATTTGCTGCCATTATTTTCCTGTTAAGTAGTTTTACTTCTTCGGCACAAAAAATACCCTATACAAATTGCGAAAAATGCTGGCTGCCCGATTCGTTAGGAAATCACCGGGTGGTGTTAAGTTATACCGGCCCATCCTCGGGAATAGCCATTGCCGATATCCCGTGGAGACGACGCGACGCCAACCCGCAGGATAAACGCATAATTGTTGTTGATGCGAAGACAAATATAAAGATCACCAATGTAGAAATGAGTGATATAACCCGGGAAAAAGGGAAGGTTTATTTTGAACCAACCTCTGGAGCGGGTACTTACTACATTTATTATATGCCTTACAAAAACGAAGGGCGTTCCAATTATCCCAAGGGCGTATATTTAAAACCCGAAAAAACAGCATCTGAAGATTGGATGAAAAAACTGTCTACGAGGGATGTTTTCATTGGCGCTACGGTTAAGGCGTTTCAATCCATAGATGCTTTCGATAGCTTTTATCCGATGGAAGTGATCGCCACCAAAGCAGAGACTGACGCTTTGATCGACAAAAATAAAAAAGAAGACTTCCTGGTTTTTCCGGAAGACAGGTTAAACACTATCCGTATGACCAAAGATTTGCCACAACGATGGATAGAACTTGGGCCGCAAAACAAATATACAGGCGTAGTTGCCCGTGGCGAAAACTTTGCCTTTCAGTTGGGTGTTTACGCGTTGCAAAACATCGAAAATGTAAAGGTTACATTTAGTAACCTTACTTCGCCGGCTGGCAAAACCATCCCCGCATCTGCGTTGTTTTGTATTAATACAGGCGGTACCACTTATGATGCTAAACCGTTAACCAAAACGATAAATATTGCACAGGGCGATATCCAGGCTTTATGGTGCGGTGTCAACGTGCCCGTTTCGGCTTTGCCATCAATTTATACAGGTAAAGCTACTATCCTGGCCGATGATAAAGCTGCTAAAACGATTATTATATCCATAAAAGTAAATAGTAAAATATTAAAAGATGGCGGTGTAAATGAGCCTTATAAAATGACCCGCCTGGGCTGGCTAAACTCTACCATGGCGCAGGAAAATACAGTAATTGCACCGTATACGCCATTAACAGTAGATGGCAATACCATTAGCCTGCTGGGCAGAAAAGTGGAGGTAAATAAAGATGGTTTCCCTAAACAGGTACAAACTTACTTTACACCCGAAATGACGGAATATGCCACCACACCTAATAACTTACTCACCGAGGGCATTCACTTCCATTTTATAAATGCCGCCGGTAAAAAGATAAACCTGAAAAGCCAGGGCGTGCAATTTGGTAAAAAAGAAGCCGGTACGGTACAGTGGACGGCGGTAAGCGCCAATGATAGTTTGCAAATGGATGTATCCGCATCCTTGGAGTTTGACGGCTTTATGGCCTATACAGTAAAGGTGAAGGCCTTGCAGGATGTAAGTTTAAAGGAGATAAATATGCATATCCCCCTTAAAAAGGACTTTGCCAAATACATGATGGGCCTTGGCCAAAAGGGTGGCTATCGTCCCGAAAATTTTGAGTGGAAATGGGATGTGGCGCATAAAAACCAGGACGGCGCCTGGGTTGGCAACGTAAACGGTGGTTTGCAATATTCACTGCGCGATGAAAAATACGTTCGTCCGCTTAATACCAATTTTTATCTCCAAAAACCATTGATCCTGCCATCGTCATGGGGCAATGATAATAAAGGCGGTATCAAAATTGCCTTTGATGGTAAAGCGGTGCTGGTAAACAACTATAGTGGCGAGCGCAATTTGAAAAAAGGAGAGGAGTTGTACTACAACTTTACCTTACTTATTACGCCGTTTCATACCATTAATACCGATTTTCAGTGGGCCACCAGGTTTTATCATGCTTACAAACCTATTGATACCATTAAGGCGGCTGGTGCAACTTTAATAAATATTCACCATGCTACGGCTATCAATCCAACTATCAACTACCCTTTTATCGCCTGGCATAAAATGAAGGCCTATGATGATTCGGCTCATTCGGCAGGATTAAAAGTAAAAATTTACAACACCATACGCGAACTGTCAAACCACGCTTATGAAACTTTCGCGCTCCGCAGCCTTGGGCACGAAATTTATTCGCCCGGCAGAGGCGGCGGCTTCAGCTGGCTGCAGGAACACCTTGGCGACGATTACATTGCCGCCTGGTTTGTACCCGAAATTAAGGATGCGGCAATTATCAACAGCGGTATGAACCGCTGGCATAACTACTATGTAGAAGGCATGAACTGGCTTACCCAAAACGTAGGCATCGATGGTATTTATTTAGATGATGTGGCCTTTGACCGTGTAACCATGAAACGTGTTAAACGTGTACTTACAAAAGACGGGCACCCTGGTATAATTGATCTTCACTCGGCCAATCAATACAACAAAAGTGATGGTTTTAATAACAGCGCCAACCTGTACATGGAGCATTTTCCATACCTGAACCGCCTGTGGTTTGGCGAATACTTTGATTACGAAAAGAACGCCCCTGATTTTTTCCTGACCGAAGTGAGCGGTATTCCGTTTGGCCTAATGGGCGAAATGCTACAAGGCGGCGGTAATAAATGGCGTGGTATGGTTTACGGCATGACCAACCGCATGCCCTGGAGCGATGGCGCCGATCCGAGGCCGATATGGAAAGCCTGGGATAACTTTGGTATGAAGGGCACCAAAATGATTGGTTACTGGGTTGATGATAACCCGGTAAAAACCGATAAAGCCAAAGTCCTGGCAACCGTTTACAAAAAAGCAGGTGCGGCAATGGTATCTATAGCCAGTTGGGAAGAAAGTGATACTGATTTTAAACTAATCATCGATTGGAAGAAACTGGGAATCGATCCTGCAAAAGCAACCATCACAGCGCCGGAGATTAAAAGTTTTCAGCCTGCTAAAACGTTTGGTTTGGATGATAGGATTCCGGTTGAAAAAGGAAAGGGCTGGTTGCTGATTATCAGGTAAAACAGGCCGATAAAAAACAACGATTGCCACTGGTAGCAAATGTATACCGGTGGCAATCGTTACTATTAAGGAAGTACGAGTGGATGTTTATTCTAACGTTGTAAGTAAGAATAGAGTAAATCTCATATATCTTAGTTATTACCGGCTACTTCCTCTATTTACCAGTTATCCTAAAGCTGGCACTTAGCTTTTCATCTGCCGAGTTACTGCCCAGGATTACCTTATAATCCCCCGGATAAAGTTTCCAGCCGTGCTTTTGCAAATCCCATTTTTGCAACTCCTTAACCGGAACTTTTATGGTTACCAGTTGCCCGTTTCCTTTGCCAACGCTTACTCGTTTAAAGCCTTTCAGCTCTTTAATTGGCATCCTGTCTAAATTTGGATATTTAATATAAGCTTGTACAACTTCATCGGCGTCCATATTGCCCGTGTTTTTAACTTTAATAGTAATACTGATGGTATCTTTGGCCGCATATTGTTTGGCCGGTGCGGAAGCGGCCTCGTAACTAAACGAAGTATAGCTTAGGCCAAACCCGAATGGGTATTGTACAGCGCCCCCAAAGTAACGGTAGGTACGGCCTTTCATACTATAGCTGGTATATTCCGGTAAATCCTTAACCGAATTATAAAACGTAAGCGGCAGGTGCCCCGACGGGCTTATCTTCCCAAAAACAATGTCTGCCAAAGCGTTTCCGCCTTGCTCACCGGGATACCAGGCATATATGATGGCGTCGGCATATGATGCTATGGCGGCTACATCCACATCGCTGCCGGCAGTTATTACAGCAATGATAGGTTTCTTTACACCCTTACGCAATTCTCGCATAAAGGCTATTTCGCTTGCAGGCAAACTCAGGCTCTTTTTATCGCCTCCGGATTCGGCCAGGAAGGCATCCCCGGCTTCACCCTCCAATACAGGTGATAAACCTATTACGGCGATGGTTACATCGGCATTGCCTGCACCCCAGATACCGCCAAAATGGGTAGTGTCGCGATAATCGCAGCCCAGGTCATATTCTACACGGGTGCCCTTATCCACATTGCCGGTAATACCTTCTACAAAGTTTACTACTTTGCTGCTCACACCATGATAACTGCCAACCATCGCATCTAATGCGGCCGCATTGGGGCCTAACACCATAAAGCTGGTGTATTGGCCTTGTTTAAACGGGAGTATATTGTTATCGTTTTTTAGCAATACCATACTTTGTTGCGCAACCTTACGGGCAAGCGCAATATGAGCATCGTTGTGGATGCTATCGGCACCGTAATTTTTAAATGGAGCCGCACCGCCATCGTCAAAAAAGCCTAATTTGAACTGGGTTTTTAAGATACGGGATAGTGCTACATCAACTTCTTTTTCTGTTAACAGCTTTTGCTGTACAGCCTTCACCAGGTCGCCCTGGAAAACCGAGGAGCAGTCCAGGTCGATTCCGGCCTTTATACCCGCGGCCGCCGTTTCAACAGCTGTCGGGATGGTTTTGTGAGCTAAAAAAACATCGTCAAGTGCACCGCAATCTGTAACTACATGCCCTTTAAAGCCCCATTCGTTCCTTAAAATATCTGTTACCAGGTTTTTATTTACAGAGTTTGGTACGCCGTTGATACTGTTATAAGCTGTCATCACAGATTCTACACCAGAGTTTACCAATGCGTGGAATGCATACAGGTACGTTTCGCGCATGTCTTTTTCATCAACAATAGCATCAAAAGAATCGCGGGTAGCTTCGGGGCCGCTATGCGCTGCAAAATGTTTGGCGGTAGCTGCCGCCTTCAGGTAACGGCTGTCTTTGCCCTGCATCCCGTGTACAAATGCCGATCCTATGTGCGCGGTCAAAAACGGGTCTTCGCCGTAGGTTTCCTGCCCGCGTCCCCATCGTGGATCGCGAAAGATGTTGATGTTGGGTGTCCAAAAGGTGAGGCCCATATACTGCAAACGGCGCCCTAATGATGTGGATAAGTTGTATTTGGCCCTTGCCTCGGTCGAGATCGCATCGGCCACGGAATCAACCAGTTTTTCATTAAACGTTGCCGCCATGCCAATGGCCTGCGGAAATATGGTGGCATCGCCGGCGCGTGCCACGCCGTGTAGGCCTTCGTTCCACCAGTTGTAAGCGGGGATGTTTAAACGGGGTACAGCTTTGCTCCTGTAGCCCAATAAGGATACTTTTTCTTCTAATGTCAATTTAGATATCAAATCCTTTATTCTGGTATCAATCGATTGCGAAGCATCTTTATAAACAGGCGTACTTTGCGCGATAGCAGATAAAGATGATAGTATTAATGCGCAACCTGATAAACAGGCGGCGCTTTTTTTCATGATGATATGTGTAATATATTTCATTCGAAGGCAGATATTTATGCAGATAGATGAGTTTTATTTAACAAGCGGCAATATACCAGCTTTTTTTATTTTGGTTATAATGGCGTTTCCAACTTTCTTACCTTGCGCGTTGCCATTTTCTATACTTTGCATATAGTGGATACCGCCATAAAAACGCGACATTGACGCTTCGGCTGCCGCCTGGCGGAATGACTTGAAATCGCGCTGGCCGCTGCCAAAAGGAATTTCGGTATTGTCGGTATAGGCAAAATTATCGCCCAGCAAATAGGTTAGCATTTCGGCCGATGCATTGGAGATAACAGCGTGTCCGCTGGTATACTCCGGGAAAGGTGGCGTTTGTAAAACTGGTTGCCATTTAACATCCATGTACCGGTTAATAAAAGTTTCCGGGCGGATTCGGTTACTGGTGAATTTTTCTTCCCAACAGCTGATGAAGGCATCCATCAGTGTAACGCCCACTAAGGTTGTTACCTCGATAGAATGGTCAAAATCAAGCCCTGCCTGGCGGGTTACCAAACCAGTTACGTGCATCCAATGCCCACCCGGACTGATCTTTTTATAGCCAATAGCCATATGGCCGGATGTGGTGATGGCAAATGGGTTGCAATCCCAAAACAGGGCAATGTTAATTTGCTCTGTCGAAAGATGTTTTGACACGTCGTAAACGGCCTTTACCTGTTTATAAAATGCCGATGAAGTATCTTTACTAAAAGGGATCAACGGAGCGGGCTTATATTGATTGGCCGAATCTATCACCATTGTGCGGATGGTTTTCCAGTTGGGCTCCAGGGCTTCAAAATATCCCGGCGGGGTAGGGTACCATTTACTTTCGTCTTTAATAGGGGTATATCTCTTTAGTGCACTCAGCTGGCTGTAATGGTCTGTTTTTGAAAACGCGACAGCGGCGGCCGAGGCCAACTTTGCTACTTTAATGGAGTTTTGAATGATGGTGGAGTCTATATTTGTTTTTTTTAGCAACTGCACAAATGCATCCTGGTCATCAGTCATCATGAATCCGGATGGCAGCAGCAACTTGGCAGTTTCCAGGATGCTGTAAAAAGCGGCAATTTTATAGTCGTATTTTAAGCGGATGGTATCCAGGGTACTGTTGGCCTTGTAATCTTTGATGAATTTTTGCAGTTCGGGGATGTTTTTATTGTTGGCTGCTACAATATTATAGGCGCCCAGCATTACATAAGCGTAATAGCGCGCGGCAACGGGAGGGCCAACCACATCATGCAACATCACCATGGTTACCGCGTTTACTGCATGATCTGGCTGCAAATAATCAGGGTAATTATTATTAGTATTTTGAGCGTAGCATTGCTGTGTTATCAACGCGCAAAATATCAGGAGCGATTTTTTTAAGTAATTCATTATTCTTTATAAAATTGAAGCGGCCCGTCGCTTACGCCTATCAGTAAATATAATGTATTGTTGATGTTGATCTCCACTGCCGATTTTACATCGCCCATAACCGAAAGTCCTGATGTCGGCTGATTAACATAAGTGAAACCACCTTTGCCATCACCTTTTAACAAGCAGCCATAATTTGCATCAATACTGCCAATCTTCAGGCGGTTGTCCGAGTGGTTACCTAATAAAAGGATGTCGGTATGTCCATCGTGGTCAAAATCGCCGGTCAGGATCTCGCTTACAGGGGCAAACTGCGCTTCTGTTGGTAAAGGTGCCGCCGTGAATTTGCCATTAATGTTGAGGTACAGCATTGTCTGCATATTGTTAACGCTCAATTTTACGGCTTTGGCCATGTTATCGGCGCTAAAAATTTCATTAATAGTAGCATCCGCATACATTTTGTACGAGTTGAACTTGCGGCGCATAGGGTAAATCTGCTCGTTTAACTCATCGCGACTTACAAAGGGATAGCTTTTACCCTGGATATAAAAATTAAAAAACGGATCGATAGAGCCGTTGCCGTCAACATCGGTAAAATACATTTCGGCAGGCTCTTTATCTGTGGCTTTAATCTGGGTATTTAGGCCAAGATTACCGGCTATCAGGTCTGGTTTGCCGTCGCCGTTTACATCGGCAAAGGCAATTTTGTTCCAGAATCCTTTTTGCGGGGTATTAAAATAATCTGCGGTTTTATTGGTAAAACCTTCTTTAGTATTGATGAAAATGGTTACCGGCATAAACTCGCCGCATAAAACCAGGTCTTTACGCCCATCATTATTAAGGTCAATCCATTGGGCATCTGTTACCATGCCAATTTTATTAAATGGTGCAACGGCGGTGGTAAACTTACCTTTGCCATCGTTAACCAGCAAATAGCTTTGCGGTTCCAGTGGGTATTGGCCTGGTATTACCCGGCCACCTATAAACAAGTCAAAATCGCCATCACCATCAAAATCGCACGCTTTTACTACCGATTTGCTGTTGGCATTCATTACCGGCAGGGCAGTAGGCGATAGCACAAACCGGCCATTACCCTCGTTTATATAAAGTTCGTCCTGTAAATCGGCAGTGTTGGGTTCATACAACGAATAACCGCCTTTTGCAACGTACAAATCGGCTTTACCATCGCCGTTGGCATCAAAAAAAGCGGCTGCCGCTGTTGTGCCGATGTTATCTATGCCGCCCCGAATTATGTCTTTAGCCAGGTACTTGCCGCCGGCCTGTTGCAGGTATATTTTGCCAGGGCTGTCCTTTTCGCCGCTTATAAATAAATCTTCCAGCCCATCACCGTTTACATCGGCTTTGGTAATAACCGGCGCGGTTTTGGAGTACATGAACAGCATCAATAACTGGCGTTTAAAATCGTTCAGTGTAATTTCTTCAGGTTTAAATTCTATAACGGGCTCGGCGCGTTTAAATATGGTTTTCTTAATTTCGGTAGTTTGCCCGGAAAATTTTCCGCTTGGATCATATTTAACAGTAAGCAACTGATTGGCATTTACATCCTTTAGTAACTGGGTGGAGTTATCCGGCCAGGTAACCCGGATAGAATCAACTTTCTTCAGATCTCCCAAGCCAAAATTCAGCGTGGTTGATACGCATGATAAATATCCCCGGTTTGGGTTTACCTCCTGGTATTGGATATTTTTGCCGTTATACACGCTTACTTTAGCGCCTATGGCATTAGTGTTTTTGCCTGTACCTTTCAATTTTACCGCAATGTACGAAGTGTTGTTAGCCTCGCGGCTGGTGTTTTGGTAGATGGATGCCGGCTGGTTGATATTGTTTACTACAAGATCCAGGTCGCCATCGTTATCCAGGTCGGCATATACTGCGCCGCTTGATATATTTTGCTGGTTGAGGCCCCATTCTACCTGTTTATTAGTAAACGTAAGGTCACGATTGTTTTTGAAAATATAGTCGGGCACGGCGGTTGAAGGCATGGCCATCACCAGGTCCATCAGGCGGAATGGCTCGCCGGCCATTGCTTTTTTTATCTTATAATCGCCCCAGTAACGTAAAAAATCTTTATTGGTGTAGTCCCTTAAATATCCATTGGTGATAAAGATGTCTTTGTATCCATCGTTGTCAAAATCGGCAATAAGGGGGCACCAGCTCCAGTCGGTATTTGATACGCCGGCCAGCTGTGCTATTTCGCTAAATGTGCCGTCACCGTTATTTAGCTGCAGCATATTACGCATATATTGTTTGTAAAGTCCCTGGTTTTGCATCAGTGCAAAAGACTCGTAGTTTTCTTCCAGTTGAAGTGATTTTTGCCTGTGGTTATCCTCGGGCAGCATATCAAGGGTCATAATGTCGGGCAGGCCGTCATTGTTAAAATCAGCAATATCAACACCCATCGAAAAGTGCGACATGTGCCTTAACATTTCTTTTGATTTTTCGGCAAAAGTTCCGTTGTGGTTATTAATGTAAATGTAATCAGGTTCGTTGTAATCGTTGGTTACATAAATATCGGGCCATCCATCCTTATTAATATCGGCAATGGCCACGCCCAACCCAAAGGTGAGCGGGTTTTGTACTATCCCGGCCGCTTTTGATACATCGGCAAAGTGCCCGTTATCATTGCGGAATAGTTTGTTGCTGGCCAGATCATCTGTTTGATCTTTATAACGGGCCAGTTCCATGTTATCAATCTTTTTAATGTTATGGTTCAGCAGGAACATGTCCAGGTCGCCATCATTATCATAGTCAAAAAACACAGCTTGGGTACTGTATCCCGGGTCGGCTAAACCGTATTCTTTCGCTTGCTCTTTAAATTTGTTATCGCCCTGGTTTATAAATAGCTGGTTGCTCCGGGTGGCGTTATCAGTTTTGCCCGAGTAGCATACATAAATATCCAGTAATCCGTCGCCATTAACATCGGCCATGGTTACACCTGTTTTCCAGGAATCGGGCCGGCCGCCAAGGTCGGGGCTGGCATCATTGGTTATGTCCTTAAACTTCATATGCCCCTGGTTCAGATAAAGTTTGTTCGGCTTCATATTCCCGGTAAACATCAGGTCGGGCAGGCCATCATTGTTAATATCGCCAACCGCTACACCGCCACCATTATAAAAATACTCATATGATAACACGTTGAGTGATTCGGTCTCGTTGATATCATTGCTGAATTTAATATTGGTTTCTTTGCTATTCAATAGCTTGAATAAAGGCTGCTGAGCGTAGGAGGGAAGTGCCGAAAAACTAAACGCAACAGTTGCTAAAGCGGGTAAACCTACAAACCGTTTTAAGAAATATGAATTAAACAGGGACATAAATACTTTAATTAAAACTCATGTTTTGGGTACACAGTTCTAAAAAGATTGTTAAACAATGTAGCGGTAGTAAAAACAAACAGGGAGGCAATATTGCCTCCCTGTTTGTTAGAAAATTAAATTTTATTTGTCCCAGTAAATCCTTGAGGTGAAGCTATCTCCACCGCTTAACTTAGCAACCGCGGCAGCGTAATTTGCACCGTTGGTTGAAGGTAAGGTAACCGGATAATCACACCTTCTTGGTATGTCCGTAGCAAACTGATTTGAGTAAGACACTTTGGTCAAAACAGGGAAGCCAGATCTCTTCCAGTTATTCCAGTTTTCGTTAAAGTTGAATACTGTTGCAGTTTCTACATAATATTCCATGTTGATTTGTTGTAACTCGGTACCTGCTACTAAAGGGTGAGCAGCAACATAAGTAGTTATAGCCGCAGCATCAACAGATGTAGTGCCAAACTGACTTAATGTTTCCATATCAGCCTTAAGGGCATTTGCATAATGAGTGGCAGCAACACCAGTTGCCCAGCCTCTAAAGGAAGCTTCTGCCAATAATAGTTCGGTTTCGCCGTAAGTTAACAGGAAGTTATAGCGGTTACGATCATCATATACTGCAAATTTAGGACGTGAGTATTTACCAACAGGTGCTGGTGCATCGCCCGAAACAGATGGATCAGCCGGCGAAGTGCCAGGATATCCCGGAGCTTTTGAAATATCAGTTGAGCCTCCTTTTAAGTCGTAACCGTTTGGCATACCAAATTGTAA
Source organism: Mucilaginibacter sediminis (assembly GCF_051903035.1). Classification (NCBI taxonomy): domain Bacteria; kingdom Pseudomonadati; phylum Bacteroidota; class Sphingobacteriia; order Sphingobacteriales; family Sphingobacteriaceae; genus Mucilaginibacter; species Mucilaginibacter sediminis. Next base: position 1,732,944 of record NZ_CP170602.1, on the reverse strand, counting down.
AGCATAGGTACTTACACCCGCTGCCTTGGTTTCATTGGCCGCTTTACCTGTTCCGGCCGAAATTTCGGCAACAGCGCTAACGCGTGGATCTGCAGTGCTTTTCATATAATCGATAAGAGTTTTACCCCATCTAACTTCCCTGAAGTCATCTGTAACCAATAATGCAGCAGCATCTGAGTTGCCGTTACCATTGGTGTAGTCGGCTTTCACTTTAGCGTTATCCGCAATGCCAGCCATTGTACCGCCTGCATAAGCTTTTTCAGCATATGTTTTAGCTGTAGCAGCGTCAACCTTGGTTAAACGCATTGCGGCACGTAGCATTAATGAATAACCCAATTTTTTCCACTGGGCAACATTGCCACTATAGAATAAATCGCTTGTTGGGCCGGCTTTTGTAGCATCTAATGCAGCACATGCTTTATCCAGTTGACTAAGCATTGAAGCATAGATATCTTTTTGTGAATCAAAAACAGGTGTGAAAATACCTGTTTTTGCCTGGCCTTCCTGTGAAAATGGGATATCGCCGTAAGCATCAGTAACACGCTCTAACATCAATACACGTAATATTGTACCGCAATTGTCAAGGTTAGCATATTCTGCCTTACCTGCAACCAGGTTTTTCATTTCATCTATCAGTGTAGTTGCACTATAACCATTGTTCCATGTGCGGGATTTATAATCCTGGAAACTGCCCGATGCAACATATTTATCACCATTACCATAATAATCATAGGTTGACGCAAGAGCCTGAGACCACATACTTTGAAATAACAATTGGTCATATCCTGTATTTGAAAACTGGATTTGTGCCTGTGCCATTAAAAAGTTTGGATTGAACAAGTCGGCACTTACCTTGGTGGGATTGACGTTAACCTGGTCAAAGTTTTTTGAACAGCCTGCAAAAAGCGTAGCCCCGGCAAGCAAAAAACTATATATATATCGTTTTTTCATCTTTTGTTATTTTTTTAATTTGAAGTTTAAGTTAAACCCATAAGTCCTAACAGCAGGAACGCTTGTGCCTTCAATACCGGCATAGTTAATACCGGGAGCAAAATTTGATTCAGGATCGATATTATCGGTATGCTTCATGATAGTCCACAAGTTTCTTGCTACTAACGAGAAGGTAATTGAACTAAGGGGAGTATTTGCCAGGTAGTTTTTACCAAATGTATAACCGAAGGTTACCTGACGAAGTTTGATAAAGCTACCATCAAGTACGTTCAATGCCGAGACACCACGGGCCAAAGCCTGGTAGTAAGTTTCGGCTGGTACATTTACAGTGTTTGTTGCACCTGTTGCAGTAACACCCTGACCAACAACTCCACTTTCACGACCTACAAGTGTCATTTGGTTTAAACCGCGGAAGATACTGTAATAATTAGTTGCAGACAGTACTTTGTTGCCAAAGCGATAATCAATCAGGAAGCCTAAATTGAAGTTCTTGTAGCTAAAGTCGTTATTTAAACCACCGTAGAATTTAGGAATAACACTACCCATTGGGATACGTGCGGTAGTAGTTGGGATACCGTTTGCATCAAAAATGATATTGCCGTTGGCGTCGCGGGCATAGTCATTTGCCAATATTTGCGGACCAGCCATACCTTTAACAAATGCTGTAGTAGCGTTTAATGGACGGTATGTACCTAAGCCAATGTTAGCGCCGGTTTTATCCGTTTCCAACACTTTATTTTTTACATAAGTAAAGTTAAATGAAGGTGACCAGGTAAAATCTTTTCCTTTTATAGGTGTACCATGTAATTCAACTTCTATACCCTTATTCTGTACTGAGGCAGTAGCGGCGTAAGCATTTGTGTAGCCTGTTGACCAATCAATGCTGCCATTAACAATTTCATTCTTTGTTTTGCGATTGAAATATGCTACGTCTAATCCAAAGCGATCATTGAAAAATTTCAACTCTGTTCCTATCTCAACCTCAGTTAAGGTGTAAGGCTTTAATAATAAATTAGCCAATTGAGAGCTGAAACCACCTGCGTTTACGCCATTGATAGAATTGTTTACACTATAGTAAATCTGGTTGGCATAAGGATCAGCGCCTGCGCTTGTTTTTGCGTAAGCAACACGAAGTTTTCCAAAATCTAACCCATTAACGTGTACAAGATCAGAGAAAATAAAACTTGCCGATACAGATGGTGTAAAGATGCCCGGGCCTAAATCTTTTCCGATACTGCTATAATAGTCATAACGACCGGTTGTTCCTAATACTAAGAAATCTTTGATAGCGAAATCTGCTGTATAATAGGCTGAGTGCACTTCAAGTTTTTTGGGATCAAGGTTTCCGCTGTTCCTGCTTGGCAGGTTTGATAAATCGTAAAAATAAGGGATAATGAAGTTGCTACCGCCAATTTGTGTGCCTCTAAAATCACTTTTACGTACGTTACCACCCACAGATAAATCAAGATTTACCCAGTTTTTTACAAGGTCATGCTTAGCGCCAAATAATACATCAGCGTTAAACTCTGTAGTCTGAGAAGTTTGGGTATTCATGTTACCATTGCCGCCAACGTAAGCTGTACCGGTAGGCTCAATGTTTAACCTGTTATCATTGATTTTATCATAACCAATACGACCTTGAGCGTAAGCCCATGGTGTAATAGCATACCTTGCTGATATAGAAGATATTAAACGCTCTCTTTTTGTGTTGCTTACAAATTTGTAAGCAGCAAAATAAGGGTTAGTTACATAGATATCATTATTCCATTGTTGCTCAGCACCTGACGCTGTTGTACCTGGAGATAATATGCTTTGAGCCTCATTTGGCGCCAGGAATTGAACGTTATTTGGGTTACCCGGACCGTCACTTAAACCAGAGCGATTTTTAGCGTCATCAATTACGTAGTTTGCAACCAGGTTTATATCAAGGTTTTTGATAACAGTTTGCGAACCGTTAAAGTTGAAAGTTTTTCTGTTTAAGCCACTGTTAGGAGTAATTGCGTGGTTATTGTAATCAGATAATGACAAACGGAAAGCACCTGATTCGCCACCACCTGTTAATGATACAGTGTTTGTAAAAGTACCGCCGGTTTTGTAAAACTTAGTATAGTCGTCACTGGTTTTTGAGTAAGCATAGCTTTTGCCGTCAAACTGGATAACCGACGAACCATCAAGCTTTGCACCCCAGGCTAAGTTACCTGAACTTAAAGCGCCGGCAACGGTTGTTGGTTTAACACCATTTTCACCCTGTCCGTATTGAGTCTGAAAATCGGTATTGTCATATACCTTATCCATCTGGTAGTTAGTATTGTATTCAACACCAAAGCCAGAATTTTTTTTGCCCGATTTGGTTGTGATCAGGATTACACCGCCTGTAGCACGTGTACCGTACAGGGCTGATGCAGACTGACCTTTCAAAACAGTCATGGTTTCAATGTCATCAGGATTGATGTTAGCGATACCATCGCCATAGTCAGCACCGCCCCATTCGCCCGATTGGCCTCTTTGGGTATTGTCCATAGGTACGCCGTTAATAACAAATAACGGGCCCTGGGTAGATCCGGTACTTGTTACACCACGTAATAATATACGTGCTGATGAACCGGCGCCACCGTTTGCACCGCTGATGCTTAAACCGGCAACACGACCTTCTAACGACATAGCAACGTTTGATTCTTTTGCTTTGTCCATTACAGCGCCGTTAACCGTTGATACAGCATAACCTAATTTTTTAGAATCTTTTTTGATACCCAAAGCCGTTACTACAACTTCGTTCAGGCTTTTAGCAGATACTGTAAGCTTTACAGATAATTCGCTCTTACCGCCAACAGGTACTTCCTGGTTTTCATAACCTAAAAAAGAGAAAATAAGTACAGCGTTGGCTGGGGCATTGATAGAGAAGTTACCATTGGCATCTGTTATAGTGCCTGTGGTTGTTCCTTTAATCCTTACTGAAACGCCAGGCGCCGGTGTACCGTTTTCGTCAACTACTTTACCTTTTACAACCGCAGCATTTACAACTTCATTTTTTTGAGAGATAACGATCAGGTTGTTTTCAAGTTGGGTGTAGGTAAAGTCGGAGTTTGCCAAAAGCTTATTCAAAACCGACGTAACCTCTTCGTTTTGTACATTAAGCGTTATCTTTTTGGTTGATGGGATTTTACGCTCGCTGAAAACGAAGTGGTAGTTAGTCTGCTTTTGAATAGCAGAGATAACCTTACTAAAATCTGCCGATTTTATGTTAAACGTGACTTTTTGTTGCGAGTAGACATTTGCAATGGATTGCAGACTAAAGGCTACTACTAAAATAAATGTCAATTTCATTATTAATATGGACTTAAATAGCCAATAGTTATCTCTTACACCCTTTGGGTGTTTAAAATATTTCATACTTTTACTTAATTAAAGGTGACTTGATTAAATGGCAATGTTCTGTTCGAGAGAACATTGCATGATTAACTAACAGATCTTCATCTTCGCGGGAGTTACCTCTGGTAATTCCCGTTTTTTTTGTGGTATGTAAAGCTTTCTTTATGTCATAGGCTTATTTATTGTCTGTATTAGGTTAATAAATGTATACGGTTTCATTTTTGTACTTGTATGAAAATGGTTCGATCATTTGCAGTGCCTTTAAGGCTTGCAAAATGTTTTCTTTTTCAAAAACACCGGTAAAATGATAGTCTTTAGCATCTGTGTTTTTAAAGTTTATTTTGATGCCATACCAGCGCTCCATTTTGTTGGCAATTTCGGAAAAGTCCTCGTCCTTAAAAATCAGTCGGTTATTTACCCACGAGGTTTCAACCACAGTAGTGTCATTTGATTTTAAGTAAGTAAGGTTGGTAAGCGCGTAGCTTGTTTTTGCAGTATCGGGAGTTTGCGCCACCAAATTACGGTTAATGGTATGCCTTTTAAACGTAGTGCTTTTTAAAATAAGCTTTTCATTTGGTTTAAGGATAATCCTATCTGATGGTCTGTCGGCCAGGGTAACTTCAATGGAACCCCTGATAAGGGTGGTTTCGCTCGCAATATCGTTTTTATACGATTTCACGTTGAAGGCAGTACCAACAACCCTGATGCTCATTTTACCCGCGTGTACTATAAAAGGATGCTGATGATCTTTGGCTACATCAAAAAAAGCTTCACCATTAAGGTAAACCTCTCGCGTAGGCCCTGTAAATGATGATGGATATTTTAAAGTAGTTTCGGAATTTAATGTTACTACAGTTCCGTCGCTTAAGTAAATTTTTGATTTTACGCGGCTTGAGGTCTTTTTCTGCTGAAAATCAGCCAACGCAAAGCTTTTTTGATTGTAAGCCTTTAAATAATAAGTAGCAGATAAACCAATCCCGATTATTAACAACGCTGCCAGGCTCCGTAAAAATATAATCATGCGGCGGGTTTTAAAACGCTCGCCGGTCGCCTCACTATTCTGTTGTTGTATTTCTGTTGCAGGTACCTCAATTTTAGATACGATGCGCTGAAACATCAGGTTGGTATTTGAATACAGTTCCTCGTTTTTTATCCAGTAGGTTTTAAAAAAAGTGTTTTGCTGCCTGCAAGCCTCATCGTTTGCAAGCAAAAAATTGAATTCCTCCAATTCTGCAGCATTCATCTCATCCGAGAGCTTTTTTGTTAACAGTTCAATAAACCTTTCGTTCACCATTTTTTCGCCTAAAGCGGGCTTGTTTTTAGATAGGACAATAGTTTTTTTAAAATTGCCTACAAGCTTTGAAAAAAAATTTAAAAAGAATTCCTATAACAACGAAAGCCCCATGATGTCATGGTCAGAAGATGCCCTCTCTGATGATTTAGATGCAAGTTGATGCGCCGAAAGAATGATGCTTAATTTCTTCATCGCCCTAAAAAGCTGAGTTTGTACAGTACGGGGCGATATGTTTAAAATTTCGGCCACTTCCTTATATTTCATGCCATCCTCTTTAATTAATTTAAAAATGATGCATGCCTGTTGAGGGAGAGATGCGATAGCCTTATCTAATAAAAAATGAAGCTCTTTGCGTTCTAATTCCTTTTCGGGATCAAAAGTATTTACAAATTCAACTTCGTCTGAAGCTTCTATCTGTACAAGGTGGATATTGGAGAATTTTTTTAAATAATTGAACGATTGGTTTTTAACCGCCACAAACAAATAAGTTTCGGGATTGGCAACTTCGGTGAGGCTTTTACGTGATTCCCAACATTTGATAAATACATCAGATACGATGTCTTCAGCGGCTTCTTTCTGGCGTATGTAAAAAATACAAAACTTAATAAGCCGGGTGTTTAAATTATGAAACAATAATTCAAATGCTTTAATATCATCATTAAAACAAACCTGATTCCATAAACCCGAAGTATCTGTTTTAGAAATTTTCAATAGTTTAATAGTTAAGTGTTGCACAAAACAATTATCGCGATGCAATGTAACAATTTGATAACAAAAACAAGCATTTATTTTAATTTCGACAACTTTTTAATCGGAAATTCATCTAACTCAAAATTTATTTACTTAGTGTGTAGGCAAATTGGCTTATAAAGTTGTCAATAGGGTGTTTAAAGGTCATTTTTGAGGTATTTTAAAATGTTAAACTGACATTTTTACCCCGTATCTGACAAGAAATGAGGTAATGTGATAAGGTATTGATACTTTTTTAACATTTTTGCCGCAGAGATAAGTGTTGTATCTAATACACTAAGTAAGAATATTGTTAATTTATTACGCATAAAAATACACTTAAAATATCCGGATTTTACCCGGTTTTTATTGGATATTATCAGAATTGTTTTTTTTTGGCGTTTAAATCGGTTATTTTATAAAGAAACAAAAAATACATATATAAATGAAAAAACTGTTGGTTTTTATCTCTTTCCTTTTGCCCATGGGCAATGTCGTGGCGCAGCAACATAATATGTCAAAAGATTATGTAGTGTCCGATGACTCGCTGGTGCAAAAAAATCTTCATAAATGGCAGGGGCTTAAGTTTGGACTTTTTATGCACTGGGGTACCTATAGCCAGTGGGGGGTGGTTGAAAGCTGGAGTATCTGTCCCGAAGATGAGGGGTGGACGCAGCGACGCGGACCGTATGGTGCCGATTATAACGGGTATAAAAAAGCCTATGAAAATTTACAAACAACCTTCAACCCAACTAAATTCAACCCCGAAAAATGGGTGGCAGCGGCCAAGTATGCCGGGATGAAATATGTAGTATTTACTACTAAACACCATGATGGCTTTAGCATGTTTGATACAAAACAAACAGATTACAAAGTAACCAGTACAAAAACACCTTTTTCAACTAACCCACGCAGTAATGTGGTCAAAGAAGTTTTTAGTGCTTTTAGCAAAGAAAATTTTATGATCGGGGCTTATTTTTCAAAGCCAGATTGGCATACGGAGTATTACTGGTGGCCTTATTTTCCGCCTAAAGACAGGAATGTGAACTACGACCCGGCTAAATATCCGGATCGCTGGCAAAAGTTTAAGGATTTTACCTTTAACCAGATCCAGGAACTAATGACCGATTATGGCAAAGTTGACATTTTATGGCTGGATGGCGGCTGGGTGAGGCCAAAAAACACAATTGATGCCGCTGTTGACTGGCAACGTACCATTCCGTATGATCAGGATATTGATATGGCAAAAATCGCCAAAGCAGCCAGGATTAAACAGCCGGGCCTTATAGTTGTTGACCGTACCGTGGCGGGTCAATATGAAAATTATACTACGCCCGAGCAGCAGGTACCGGATGTACCCCTTGATCATCCCTGGGAAAGCTGTATCACCATGGGCAATTCCTGGAGCTATGTGCCTGGCGATCATTACAAATCGGCTAATGAAATTGTAACCCTATTGGTGAAAATTGTTTCACGTGGCGGTAACCTGCTCATGAACATTGGCCCCGGCCCTGATGGCGATTGGGATCCGGTGGCTTACACTCGCCTCAAACAAATTGGAGACTGGATGAAAATTAACGGCGAAGGTATTTATAGTTCGGATGCCATAGCGCCGTACTCTGAGGGAAATACCTACTATACTAAAGCGGGTAATAGCGTTTACGCTTTTGTACTGGCACCAAAAGGCCAGGATGAAGTAAGTTTACCGGCTCAAATAGCTATGCACTTATCAGGCCAGGGCAAGATTAAAAAAATAAGCCTGCTGGGTACCAATCAAAAACTAAAATTTACTGTGAAAGGGGGAGCAATAAACGTAGCGATACCTGCAGCTTTGCAAACGCAATCAGGTTTAAAACAAGCAGCGGTAATTAAAATTCAATATTAACATTTACTACATCATATATTAAACTATAAAAAATGCCCTCAACTTTAATTTACAGGCCGGCAAAGCTAAAACTGCTTGTTACGTTGGCTCTGATACTGCCCTTTGTTAATATATACGCCCAAAGTAGTTACGAACTAAATTCCGGCTGGAAATGTGCGCCGATAGGCAGTGTAAAAGAAAGCGGAACAGTATTGTCAACTCCGGCATTTAACACTACAGCCTGGATGCCGGCTACAGTACCGGGAACAGTTTTGACCACGTTATTAAACAACCAAAAAGTGCCCGATCCATTTTGGGGCATGAACAACGAGCACATTGTAGATATTTATAAAACTGGCGCCGATTATTATACCTATTGGTTCACCAAAGATTTTAAAGAAACACCGGCATCGGGCAGCAACCAGGTTTACCTTAATTTTAGGGGAATAAATTATAGCTGCGATATTTATTTGAACGGACATAAGCTGAACAGAACAATTCAGAAAGGGATGTTTTTGCGGTTTAACTACAATATAACGCCTTACCTCGCAAAAAACGGAGATAACCGCCTGGCGGTATTGGTGCATCCACCAGACGTTGTTGGCAACCCAAATGGCGGCCAGGGCGGCGACGGTACAATTGCACGCAACGTTGGTTTACAGTACACGGCCGGATGGGATTGGATACAGCCCATGCGCGACAGGAATACCGGTATATGGGACAAAGTAACCATCCAAAAAACAGGGGCGGTACGCATAGCGGATGAGCACATTGTTACATTAGTGCCCGGTGTAAGGCTTCCTGAAGGCGCGCAACAACCTGCGGTTATTAAAGTGGCGGCCGAATTAAGCAACCCAACTGCGGCAATGGTAAACGGCTCGTTAAGTTTTGAACTGGATGGTAAAACCATCTCCAAGCCAGTGAGCCTGAAACCAAACTCCACTACCAATGTCAGTTTTGCCGATTATAGCCTTCCCAATCCTAAACTTTGGTGGCCTAATGGTTACGGCGATCAGCATCTTTATAAATTCAAGTTAAAGTTTGCAGCTGCGGGTAAGGCTGTGTCAGATCAGCATCAGCTTAATATTGGGGTACGGCAACTGACGAGTGAATATAACGAACATACCGGCAGCCGCCAGATTATGGTTAACGGCCAGAAAATTTTTATCAAGGGTGGTAACTGGGTAATATCTGACGCCATGCTGCGCCTTTCGGATACGCGTTATGATGCCGAAGTGCGTTTTCATCGTGATATGAACCTGAACCTGATAAGGGTATGGGGTGGTGCCATGATTGAGCGCCCTGAATTTTTTGAGGCCTGTGATAAATATGGTATCCTGGTTTTCCAGGACCTCTGGGGATCTGGCGATTGCAACGGCCGCTGGCAGGATCCCCAAAAGCTGGACGACCAATGGACGCGCCGCAAATATCCTGATGATCATGGCTTGTTCCTTCGTTCAGCAATTGACCAGATAAAAATGGTACGTAATTATGCCTCGTTGGCCATTTGGTGCGGCGGCAATGAGATAACACCACCCGAAGATATCCTGACTGCTTTGCGCGATACCATTTTACCAAAATTGGATAATACCCGCTGGTTTGTTGATTACTCCAACTCTGATAGCATGTCGCACAATGTATTGGGTGGTAACGGCGATGGGCCATACGGTATTCAGCCGCTGCCGGTATTTTGGGAGTTTAAAACATTTCCATTCAATTCCGAAGTTGGCTCGGTTGGCGTTGGCGATTATGAATCATTAAAACGTTTTATACCCTCGGCCAATATGGTTCCGCCGGTATACGACGAGGAGACCCACAAAACAAAAACAGACAGCGTTTGGGATTATCATAAATACATTGGCTATGATACCGCAATTAATAAATATGGCAAAGCCAAAAATGCTGCCGATTTTGCCATGAAAGCCCAACTGGTAAACTATGACCAGTATCGCGGCCTTGCCGAAGGTTTTACATCGCATATGTGGGATTGGTATACTGGTTTCATCATATGGAAAACCCAAAACCCGTGGACAGCCATGCGCGGCCAGATGTATGACTATTACCTTGACCCCAATGCCTGCTTATATGGCTTGCATAACGGCAGCACCCCATTCCACATCATGTACAATCCAATTAACGGAATGGTAATGGTGGCCAACAATACATTTAAAGCACGCCGTAGCATGATGATGGTAGTAAAAACCTATGATATGGAGGGCAAAGAAAATTTGCTTACCCAGGTTTTTGCTGATATAAATGCCACTACTGTTAAAAAGTATTTCTCTATAAAAGGCACGGTTGATAAGCTGGCCGCAAAGGAGGGCGTTTTTCTGTCGTTACAACTGCTGGATGAAAGCAAAAAAGTAATTACCGATAATACTTACTGGATTCCGGATAGCAAAGGAGGATTTTCAGGTCTGCAAAAAATGAAAGCTGAAGAATTATCGGTTAAAGCAAAATATATAAAACCAGGCAGGGTAGAAGTTACGTTAGTTAACAAAGAGAACAGTGTGCTTGCTTTTTTTAACAGGGTAGCGTTGGTAGATGCGGACAGCAAAACAAGGGTATTGCCGGCATTTTACAGTGATAATTATGTTACAGTGTTGCCTGGAGAGGAAAAAAAGTTAGTTATTGATTATAATGTACCTGCATTTAAGAAAAAGCTTGAGGTGAGCATTAACGGCTGGAATGCCTCAAATGTTCCGCAAACGATAAGTATAGACGAATAGAGACAAATATAAAAATCAGGCCGGCCGTCGTAACAACACTTTTCCTGCTAACGGGGATAACCGGTCTGAACTAAGCTTGACTATTTTGTCTTTGAAGAAAGACAGCAGGCATCAAAACGCAAAAAAAGCCGGCCTCTGTTTAAAGAGAGCCGGCTTTACTATATATTAATTTAATGGGGGATTTTTAATGGACAGCGAAAGCCTTTACAAAGGTGCCCGTGGCATCAAATACAATTACGTATTTGGTACTATTTGAAGTAATCTCTACATCATATCCTTTGATTACGCCGCCTTCGCTATGTGAAAAAGCTCTATCAAAAACGTAGCCGGGATAGGTGGCTGTTAAATAAGTAGTAATGGCAGTTGGCAGGTTAGCCGCAATTATCGCAACATGGGTACCAACGTGTTTGTCAATTTGCATGCGTTTTATTAAAGTCCCGGTTGCTTTAACAACTGTAATAAATAAGCCGTTGTTTTTGCTTACCAATACATAGGCACTATCTGGCGTAATAGACGCATGAAGCAAGGTATCTGTTGGATAAGTGGTTTTAAAATAACTTGTCACCGCAGATGGTAGTGCAGTTAAAGCTATGGTATCACGGTGTTTGCCATCCCGGTTATCAAACGGGCCACCATGGTGCCACCCCGGGCCTTGTAAATCATGGCCATCGCGTTGCTCAAGGGTACTTACAAATACACCTGCAGCGGTAAATTTAAGACCAACCAATGCGCTATTGTATTTAATTACTACAATGTAGTTAATAACAGTTTTGGCACTATCAGTAATTGCATATGCTTTTTTAAACGTGTAGCCGCTGTAATTTGCAGTTAAGTAAGTGCCAATGGCTGTGGGTAATGCGCTAAATGCAACAGAATCTTTTTTGTCGTGATGGCCAAAGCAGCCAACCATATAAACCGAGTCGGTTGTACCCGATGCCAGGCTAATGGCAATAGCGCCTGTTGATGCAATGGTAGAAGAAGTTGTAGTCGTGGTAGTAGTTGTTTTAGTGCCGCTTTCTTTTTGGCAAGAAGCCAAACCGAAGATAACGGCCAGCACCAACACCCATGAATAAGTAATTTTCGTTTTCATCTGGATTGATTTTGATTAATAAATGGTACCCGATATAGTTATCGGGATTGTTATTTAAAATTACCAGTGATGGATTTGACAGGCAACGATGTGTCGATAAAACGCAGTTATTTATCGACGAATGAATTTTGCTGTTAATTATTCTTTAACCCAATAATACGACTTGCGTAATTTGTCAGATACTCGTTTTTTATAAAAAAGTCGAGGCTGAAAATGGTGCGGTAATCTTGTGTAGTATTAGGGTTTGCTACTTGCGTAAGATTACCCGTGCTTGATGTAACGTAGGTATAAGTAAAACCCTGGTTGGTTTTTAAAGTAACTGTTGTATTGGTTGGCAAAGAAACAGCGGCGACCGCAAGCTTGTCTTCGATAGTGCTCACCGACGGCGTACCTGTATCAAATAAAAATATAGCATCGATGGTTTTATTGTTATAAGTTAACGTTCCTTCGATGTATGGATTGTAACTATATTTTGGCAATAATGGGTGCATAATAAACCCGGCCGACGATAAGTCAGCACTGGTTAATCCAATAGTAAGCAAGTTGGAAACATACGTAGGCGTGCCCAGGAACGAGGTGCTGCTTAATGTTGCCAGTTTAAAGCCGCTGGTTAGGCCGGTACCGTAAGAATAGGATTTTAAAGGGCTCGATATATTGGTATTTGTGCTGCTTGTTCCGGTGCCCACCCCAAAAACGTCTGCCGAATGGGCGGGATATATGTTACCCTTGCTGTCTTTTATTTTGTAATATAAAAAAAATGGAACCCGTTTTAATTCCAGGCTTCCTAATGAATTTCCAACGGTAACGTTGGCATAAGCTAAATTTCCGTATTCTATTGTGGTACCTGTTGCATCCCCAAAGCTGATGGTCGATGTTTTTGAAGTTACGGTGATACCGCTTACCACAATTGAGTCGCCTGTTACTGTGATACCCGCAGATGTTATCATCGATGCCGGCAAAATACCGTTAGCATCCAAAGTCATTCCCGGTGACCCAGTATCAAATATGGTTCCGTAGTTTACAGTTTGCGTGCCTATTTTTGTAATGGGAACTAATAACCTCTTATCAACGCCGCTGGCATATTCGTATAACCCAATTGTTACCGGCGTCGCGTTTACAACGGCACTTGTTTTATCTTTTTTGCAGGAACTAAAAGTTATAATTATTAAAAGACAGCCAATAAGCTGCATTTTTAAAAGTAAATATTTTATTTTCATTTATAACTTATATACGGTAATAGTGCGTTAATGGTTGGCTAATGATTTATACAACGAGATTACAAAACGCTTCAAAATCAATCAAAAGTATAATGCCGGCCCGACAAAAATTATAGTAAATCGATAAACGACCATATTGTACCGATTAATTACAACGGTTTAAACCATCGGTGCTTGAAGCATCGGCAGGCTTAATAACCAGCGCGCGTTCAAAAAATGGCTTAGCCTCGGTTTTTTTTCCGGCCATCAACGTGCTCCAGCCCAGCATGTGGTTGCCATCATAGTCAAAAGGGTAAAGGGTTACAACTACCCGAAAACACCTTACAGCGGAATCATATTGTTTACGGTTATAATAAATTACCCCTGCCCAATAGTTAGCTTGCGTGTTTTGCGGGTCTATTTTTAAAATAGCCAGGTATTGTTCAAGTACCTTATCCCAGCTTTGTAAAAACGACAGGGGTTTTACAAAGCCAAACTTAGGTTCAATAGCAACAGGTTTTATGCTGATGGCTTTTTGATAGTAAGCTTGCGAAGCTGTATAGTTTTTGTTTAGATAATGCAGCCAGCCTAAGCGGATATTTACCTCGTAACTATTGTCGCTCAGATAAGGGTAAATATCGTTTATAGCAGCCGTATAATTCTTATTCTGTTCATCTACATAGCTATTACGAAATGCTTTTTGCAGCACGGCGTTGGTTTGGGCCTGTAGCTGTACTGCAAATAATATTAAAAATACTGCTATAAACGTTTTTTTTAAAATTTCCATATTATACCTAACGTAACAGAATTCTGGTTATAGTTTACAGAGCGGTAAATATCCGTCTTCTTTTCATAAATATAGTTTAAATTCAACAGGGCGTGGGTGTTTAACTGGTAAAAAACGGTTTCCCCACATTTAAATTTTGTTGGGTCGATAGAATTATATACGTAAAGGCCATCAGCATCCAAATAATCGTCCTGGTTGCCAAAAGTTACCGATGTTTCAAGCCAGGTTTTGTTAAATGCTTTAAAGCCCAATGCCTGGTTGTATATAAAACTGTTGGTTCCGCTTAAGTTTAATACCGATGCCCTACTTGTTGTATATAAATTAAGATTGCCCAACGGATAAAAATTTAGCCTGGTATTATATTGTTTTAATGTTTTGTTTATCAATCGGCCAAAATTAACATCTGCCTGTAAGTCAACAAAACGGCCGTTGTATTTTATTCCCAATAAACCTAAATTACTATTGTTTATGCTGCCCCGGTAAGTAGTGTAAATGTAATGATACGATCCAATAACGTTTACGTGCGGGCTAATACCAAATTGTGCCCTAACAAAATATTCTGTTTGCCTGTCTGTTTTGCCCGATAGATATTTGTCGGCATCCTTGTCGTCAAATAATGATCTGAATATGTTTTGACTGAAAAACATGAACGACTGGTCTAACTGCAAACGCCACGACAGGCGGTTACTTAACCCAGCACGTTCAAAAAAGCCATTATCGCGCTGGCTATTGTTGGGCAGTTTTATGCCGCTTTCCAGTTCTGAATCTATCAATCCAAATGGAGAAAGTTTGAGCGCGCGCCTGGTTGCCGTATCCAGTTTACCGGCGTTATACGATGCCCCAAGGTCGTTGTTTAAATAAGTATTGCAGTAATAAGCATACAGGCGCGCGGTAAAAATGGCCGAATCATTACTTAATACCTGGTCAAAGTGTTCGATAGCTGCCTTATAGTTTCCGGTTATCATGTAAGCATATCCAAGTTTAAAACGCAGGCCTGGGAAATCAACGCTATCCGCAATAGTTTTGTTGCCAAATACGATCATTTGTTTCCAATCGCCGGCATTGTACAGTTGTTCAGCAGTACTATCTGCCACGGCAAATCTATTATCCTGCGCTTTAGCGGCCAACGCAACAAATAAAGTAAAAATCAGTATTAGTTTTTTGTACCCCATTTTGCTGTAATGTTTTTACCATTTGAATTGATGCTGAAAGAAATCAGATTGCCATGATCTACATAAACGCTTAACTCAGCTTCCTCGTTTTTTTTACCTGCTATTTCAGTATGAATTTTAGACGTGATGCTTACTCCATTTTTATTAACCAGATAGTAGTTATTGTAATTAATATTAATAAACCCGTAAAATGGTGCAATAACGTCTTGCAGCCAAAGTGAAAACTTATTGACTGTTTCGCTAAGCGGTAATTTGTCGGTTATTGGCATCCCTTCGTTATTGCTAAAAACAACTTTGTATGCCGCCAGGTAAAAGTTATAAAGCAGCGATTTCTTACTACCGTAAAAACTGGTAAAATAAAACATAACGCCGTTGTTAATGAAATAAGCAACGGCACCCGTTGTTTTGCTATAAATGTATGATTGGCCCAACGCATCCTTAAAAACCTCCCAATCTTCGGCAATACCATTTTCTGATACAAGGCTTGCAATATATCCTGGTTGAAAATCAAATGCCTTTTTAATTTGGGTGTCAATTTCAGGATTGCCAACAAGCTCGCCTTCTGCAGGTATCGTATGGTTTATTAATCTGTTTTTATTTTCAGCCCGGCTAATATAGTGGGATATGGGATAACTCAACGTCCTTGACCCGATATATGACGTAGCTTGCACTTGAAAGTGCAGATGTGGTTCGGGGGACCGCCCCGAATTGCCGCACAAACCAAGTAAATCGCCGGTTTTTACAACATCACCGGGCTTAACTTTTACTGAATTTTTTTTGAGGTGCGATACTTTGGAATAAAAGTCTGCTGCATGACGGATCACCACGGTGTTTCCCCAGTTTTCTTTAAGGTTTTCTTTGCCTATGGCGTTATCTTCTATATTGTTTACAACCTGTTCAACAACGCCGGGGCCGCAAGCCAAAACAGGTTTGTTAAAGCAATAAAAATGTTCGGGCAAGGTACCCGGATACTGAAATGTGTTATGCTCATCATCGCTGATTACAAAATCCAGTGCCTGGCCCCAGTCTCCTTTGTGTGTTATGTTGCCATTGTATCCCTGCGACACCGTCCAATACCCCATAAACGGCAGGTTCAGCTTGTAATATTTAAGATCGTTTAGCCGCTCCTCCTGGTTTAAAAACTGGTAAAGGTTCCTTTCCGGCGAATAGTGCTGGAAAACAACCAATTGTAATTTGCCGCTGGTATGTCGCAGCTTTAAAAAATATAAGAGGCTGATATTGACGATGCAAAATGGAAGCGAAAATACCGGCAAGGCGTGTACCGACATAAAACCTGTTAAGCCATTAATGATAAGAAAACCCATTGGAATACTCAAAATTGCCAGCAAATAGGAGCGGAGGGAGGGGATTGTAAAAAAACTTCCAGTGGCTACTGCCGCCATCATGAAATTGGCTCCTAAATGATAATAGCTAATTCCCTCGGGGTAAGTATGCGTGAGCCCGTTGATGCCAATTGCGCATACAAAGCTGATGATGAGTAAGCTAAAAGCAATACGCGAATGAACAAGCATCCCTACACTGATAAGCATCCCCGCGATGATATTATGCTGAAATAGCACGGCACTTAATGAGCGGAAGAAAAGACTTACAAATTGCGGCAATTCCGTAGCCAGGTAACCCTCAATGCCTGCCATATGGTTGCCCGGGCCGGCATAAATCTCCTCTAACAGGTAGCTGTTTTTTTGTTGCAGGCCCATGGCGAAAATACTATTAGATGCCAGCAGCACCAACCAAAATATAAGTACAAACGGCAGCGATAACATGGGCAACCCCTGCGTACCTAACCGCGTGGAGATAATGATTGTGGCCACGATTACAGCACAGCACGCAACAAAAAGCCACAGCAAAAACATAACATTTACATTGTAAAATGCGCCGAAGGCAATGCCTAACAAAAGGCAATTAAAACTATAAATACCCAGTTGCAGATTGTCTCCATCAAACTTTAGCAACCTGCATACTATTAACGAAAAAACAACACAGCCCAACCCCGCAAAGCCGGATACAGGATTGAAAAAAGAAACAAACAGCAAGATGATCCCTAATATCTGGTTCTGCGAAAAAAACAGTACCGAATAGGAACTAACTACCGATTTTATAAATGCTGTAATTTGCTTCACTTGCTGGCTTTTAAATGTTCGGGCATAAGCTCGGGCCCTTCTGTATATTCAAGTGTTTCGTTGCTGCGGATAAGGTGGGTACGCTGTTGTTCATCTATTAAAACCACAGCAGGCCTAAGCGTAATAAACTGCATCCACTGCGTCATGTTGTAGGCGCCAACCTTGTGTACTACCACGTTATCTCCCGGGTTAAGCAAGGGCAGGTTAATGCTTTCCCTTATTACATCAATATTCATGCACAGCGGCCCGTAAACCACCATATTTTCTGTATGCGGCGCAAAGTCCTGGGCCGGGCTTATCTGGTGTTCATACCAAAACGAGGTGAATAAAATATTTACGCCAAAATTCATAATGGCAGCCCTTTTACCATTACTTAAGCGTTTATTGGCTATTACCGTGCCCAGCAGGTAACCGGCGTCGTCTATCAATAACCTGCCGCTTTCCAGTATAAGTAAAGGTAAATCGTCATTTGCAAAGCCAAAATTGAGCATTATCGATGTAATAGCCTCGGCAAAATCGTCAACGGAAGGCACCGTATCATTTCCGGGTAAATAGGCGCCTTTTAAAGTATTGGTTGATGGGAAACCACCACCCATATCAATATATTCTATTTTATGACTCAATTGCGTTTGGCAGCGCATAGCCAAATCACATAGTTTAGTTGCCGCAATACCGTAGGCTGCTGTTGTAAGCATATAGGTGCCTATGTGGCAATGTAACCCGGCCAGCTGTAGCTTGCCCGAATCAATTACCTTTGATAAGGCTGTCCACGCTTCGCCGTTTTCATAATTAAAACCAAAACGGTCCCAAAGCGGGTATACGCCGGTATCCATATTTACGCGGATGGCAACGCGTGGCTTGTTGGCCAGGTTGTTGCTTAATGCGAGTAACTGGTTAAGCTCTTCAAAATGATCTATATGGATAAGCGAGTCGTTTTCAATAGCCAGTTGTAATTCGTCATTTGATTTGCCAGGCCCGTTAAAAATAATCTTGCTGCCCGGCACGCCGTTACCTAATGCTTTTTGATATTCAAAACCGGATACAACTTCGGCCCAGCTGCCTTCCTGGTGAAATACCTGGCAAACGGCATTCAGGTAATTGGTTTTATAACTCCATGCAAATTGCACCTTGGGGTAACGGGTACTAAAAGCGCGATAGGCCGAACGATAATTTTTACGGATCTGTTTTTCTGATAATACAAAAACCGGCGAACCGTATTGCTCAACCAAACTTTTAACAGGAACACCCTCGATGCTTTTAACAGGCTGTATGCCGGTGCGCGTGCCAAATTTGTTCATCACGCCGGCGTGCAGTTTTTTAATATATGGCTTTTCGTATTTCAGCTTTTCCATTGTAATCAAATTATAATTCGCCAAATACCGAAATGTGCTGAAAATCGCTGATATCGGCAATATGGTCCCATGAATACCGCACAAACAACTTACCGGCCTGGTAATCGGTGTATGGTAAAACATCATCGCCCAAAGCCATTTTTACCATAGCTTCGGGCTGGTTTTGGCCGGCACCGGCTGTTAAATAAATCCATGCCGGAAACCGCGGGTTAATTTCTAATATATATAAATGCCCCTCGGCATTGCTCATGATCTCCATTTCGTAACCACCTTTCCAGTTGGTTGCTTTAGCAAAATTGCCGGCCAGTTCAATCAGCTTATCTTCCTTGATGGTAACTCCGGCCCATGCTTTACCTTTATCGGTAATATATAGTTTCCGCATGGCCACTACGCTGGTATTGTTGCCTTTACCATCGCCCAGCGCAGCTATATTTATTTCGGTGCCGGTTATGTATTGCTGTGCTATTACCGGTACTCCCCACGTGGCATTAAGCTGATGAAAGGCTTTAAGGGCCTGGTCCATAGTATATACCACATAGGCATCATAAAATTTACCTTTTATTACCATCGGGAAGTTAAACTCATCAGCTGCTTTTTTCAGGTCGTCGGCATGATATATTTTATGATCGGCAGGAACGTAAAAACCGTTTTTTGTTCCAAAATCCTTTAAGTTCACCTTATCGCGCAGGGCCAGTTGTTGTTGCGATGGCAGTAAAGTAGCAATGCTCATTTGCTGTAACTGCGGCGCTACCTTTATAAAATTAAACAGCTCTGAATCAAAATTAGGAATAATAACATCCAGGTTTTCCTGCTGATGGATATACCCCAATCTTTCTAATAACGCACTGGTACCTTCTGTTGGGTAAGGTATTTGATAGGTTTTATTTACATGTTCCCGCAAATAAATCCCGGGCTCCAATGACTCATAGGATAGGCCGATAACTCTTAATCCTGCCCCAAAAGCTTCCCTTAATGAACGGATAACAGCCATCCCTGGCCCCGGGTTGTCATTAGCGTTAAGGCCGGTAACTGCAATGCATAAGTTACTGTACTTGTTTGGCATTATCGTTCAGTTTCAAGCAGGTTTGCTTCCTTTAGCTGTACCATCCAGTCTTCCCAGTCCAGATCCAGCTGGCGCTCACTTACGTTATACTTGTCCAGGATATCTTGCTTTATCTCACTTTCTGTTTTGCCACTTTTCATAGCCAATAACAGCAGTGCAGCGATGGTATTTCCCGAAAAAGAATCGCCGGTTGCAGGGTTAAAAATAAACCCGTTTTCGCTGGTAGCTATGTTACTTTTAATTTTCATTTATAATTGCAGGTACGGTAAATAATAAAGGCTAAACTTAACAGGTTTAAGTGGGTTTTACAAAACTGATGTTTTTGGTTGATTGGGTTGGATTGAGTTAACTTACTCCAATTTAATAAACTCAATCAACTCAATCAACTCAATCAACTCAATCCAACCCAAACTACGACGCCATTAAATACTCCATTCTCGATGCCAGTAATTCCATATCCAATGGTTTTACAAATAAAGCATCGCATTTGTATGATTCCAGCTCGGCCTTTTTGCTTTTGAAAGCTGTAACCACAATTATGGGCACCTGCCTCAATTGCTCATCGTCCTTAAAATCCTGGCAAACTAACGCGCAATCCATATCCAGTAATAGATAATCTAAAATGATCAGATCTGGATGTATCACCTTCGCTTTATCATAAATGGCATTGGGATCATAAGTAAGGTGTACATCAAAATCGCCATAATACATAATATCATCAATTACAGATAACATTCTGCTGTTTTTATCTAAAATCAGGATCTTCTTTTTGCTGCCTGTAGTTTTCATCTGTTAGGGGATTAAATAAGTTTATAGTATAAAAATCGCCTTAATGCCGCTGTTTAAAAACAATGTGTCGGTTAATACCCCCAATGTGCCGATGAACCGGTTAAAAGGCAATCATTTAGACCAGTCTTTGATGAAATCGGCGTAATTGGTGCCTACCGGAAGTTCGATATTGCGCAATTTTACCTTGCGGTTGTATATCGACCTGATTTGAGCCTTTGCCACCACAAAACTTCTGTGGATGCGGATGAACTGGGTAGCCGGTATTTTTTCGATCATGCTTTTTAACGACATCAAGGTGAGTATAGGCTTTTCGGCACTGAGCAGGTGGATTTTAATATAATCCTGCATACTCTCTATGTATTCAATATCCCTTATGCCGATTTTTATCACCCGGTATTCCGAATGTACATAAATGTGTTCATCCTCGGCGGTATGGTCGGTATGCTTAAATTGGTAATAATCAATGGCTTTATGCACGGCTGCGCCAAAGCGGTTGCTGTTGATGGGTTTCAGCAGGTAATCCAACGCCTCCAATTCAAAACCTTCAAACGCAAATTTTTTATAGGCGGTGGTAAATATAATCATCGGCTTCTCGTCCAGTGAACGTACCAGGTCAACCCCGGTAATATCGGGCATATTAATATCCACAAACAGCACATCTACCGGGTTCCTTTTTAGGTACTCGGCACCCGAAATGGCGTCTTCAAAAGTATTTACCATCTTCAGGGATGGATAATTTGATACATATTTTTTGATGATCTCCAGCGCCAGCGGCTCATCATCAATGGCTACACATTTTAACTGCATAATGATATTTATTTAAAGCTAAAAGCTGAATGCATAAGGCAAAAAGCTTTTAGTGTCTTGTCAATGTAAAATGAGTGTTAGTCTTAAGCTCTAAGTTCTGAAAAGACAGATTTCGACTTGTGACTTCCGACTATGTACTTATGACTTAAGCGTCAATTTCCAGCTCAACCCTAAACATTGCGGCTTCCTGGCTAATGTTTAGCCTGTGCCTGCCCGGGTAAATATGTTGTAACCGCTGCCTTGTATTGGTAATGCCGATGCCCTTGCGGCTGCTCGCAGGGCGGTTATCAAATATGGTATTCTCGCAGGTGAACAATATTTTATCCTCGGTTACTTTTATATTTATGCTGATTACCGAAGGTTCGTGTTTGCTTACGCCATATTTAAACACGTTTTCAATAAAGGTCATCAGTACTAACGGGGGTACTTTCTTTTGCGCCATATCGCCATTAAAGTTAAAATCCAACTTGTTTTTTTTTCCTAAGCGCAGCTTTTGCAAATCAATGTAATCGTTAATACAATCTATCTCGCTTTGCAGCAATACAAAGTCTTCGGTCACCTCATCTGTTACATAGCGCATTATGTTGGATAGTTTCATGATGCTTTCTGAGGTATGTTCACTATCCGTTACCGATAAGGCATAGATATTATTGAGCGTATTGAACAAAAAATGGGGATTGATTTGCGCCTTGAGGAAAGATAGCTCGGCATGGGTTTTCTCGGCTTCGGCCCTGATCACCATCTGTTCTGTAAGCTGCCATTTTTGCACCGTACTCATAGCTATGCCCAAGCCTATTACAATGATAAAAATGAACAGGCCTACCATATCTATATTGCCCGATTGATGGATTAAAATAATTTGGTTGGATGGTTTTTTCAGGCTTGGGTCTTGCATCCGTAAATCCTCATGAGGCAGTGGCCCGAACGGCAGATTTTTTGGGTTGGCGTTACCGCTGTCGGCGCCCGGTATCAGTTGTGGTCCGATAGGGGCCGCAGTGCTTTGTTTTTCTTTAACTAAGTTATGTAAAAGCAGGTTATCAAACGGTTGCAAAAAGTATACGCAGCCCGATAGTAGTAAAACGATAAGCCCGTAAACCACATATTTTTTATGGAAGACAAACCGTGGCACCAGGTACCAGGCATTAAAGTAAAACATGAAAATATAGGTAAGACAAAACAACCAATAATAAGGCGATAAAATAACGTTATATGTGCTGCTGCTGCTTTGCTGCGTACGGTTCATGAATAACAACGGGAAGCCAAAAAATACCAGCCAACCGGCTGCATGAATGAATATATTAGTGGCTTTTTTAGAAACGATCATCTGGTTAAAAAATTTATTAAATATAGCAGCCGTTGCAATGCCAATTACCGACCATGTTAAAATAGTTAAACTCAGTTGATCATTTGTTTTTCATCTGGGTGGTTCTGCGGGGTTAAATAAGCGCCCCGGAATTAACCGCGGGGCGCTTGCAACCTTATGAAAAAAAACAGAACACAATAGCCGGGAGATGTCCCGATATCCCGGTTACTGGTTCAAAGGTGATAAATGGCAGGGCAAGGGGCAACCGTTTATCGGTGAACCGTGGTTTTGTATAGATGAATGATTAAAAAAGGCGCTGACGAAATAGATAAGGCTTATATAAACACAAGCGGGGGAGAAGCCCTTAAAGATATATATTACTCTTTAAGCGCACTATCCCAATGCTCGGCTATTTTGCCGTTTTCTATACGCAGCATATCAAACCAGGTGGTAGTATATTTTTTGCCTTTTGCTTTCGGATCTGGGCGCTCATCTTTGAAACTAAGCACCACGAAGTTGCCTTCGGCGACTATCGAAATCAGCGGAGCTTTTACAGTGGCCTGGATAGCTATAGGTTTGGCAAATTTGGAAAAGAAATTAATAAAACCTTGACGCCCTGTGGGCACATTGGGGTTATGCTGAATGTATGTAGGCAACAGGTATTTGGGTGCAAGGTCAAGATGTCCGCCTTCAAGCACCTCCCGCCAGAAATCATAAACCAGTTTCTTGTTTTTGGCAAGCTGAGGCTCTTTGCTGTATAACATAGCTTTTTGATCCTGGCCAAACGAGTGAGAACTAAGCAAAAGTGCCAAAACGAATAATAAGTCCGCTTTTTTCATGATTTATAATTGATGGTTAAATATATTGATTTTTAAATACTTTGCTGTTTAAAAGGAGCAGCAGGTAAGTTTTGAAGCTAACCAGGTTAATGTCCGGGTAGTTAAACGTCATGGACATGAGTGTTTTTACGCTTTATGCTGTCAAATCGTTGGCGGTAGTAAATAATTACATAACTTGCTGGAAATCTTATCACAATGAGAAAAATATTACCCCTGTTTATTGCTGCTCATATTTTTGCATTTTGCAAACCGGCAGAGGCCCAGGTACACAGTTTTGATGTAGGAATGCGCTTTCAAAAAAGCATAGGCCTTTACTATGAAAACGGGATAACCGGCCAATACAACCTCACCCGGCGCTGGGCATTGGGCGTAACCTATGTAACCAGCAGGTTGGGCACTGCCTGGGGCACAAATGCTATAAAGCAAGACAATCTATTTGCATCCGGCACTTATAAATTCCGGCCCGCACACGCGCTTCAGCCGTTTTTTAGGGGAAACCTGGGCTATTTCACGGCCGATTATGGCTCGCCAATATTTGATGGTTTACCACACACCTCGGCCATCGTTTCGGTTGATGGTGGCATATCATATCAATTCAAACTTCCTGTTAAAGTAAACCTTTCGCTTGGTTACAACGCTATTACAGGCAACGGTACATCGGGCGCGGGTACATTGTACCCTGTGTTTTACCAGTTAAGTGTCACTTATAATATAGCAAAGCTGTAACGCCATGAAGAAAATTATACTCATTATATTATCTGCCGTATTATTATTTCCGGCCTGCAAAAAGGACCCTAAATTTACACCGGATATGCTGGGTGGCAGCAGTGAACTTTACGATCCATCGTTTTATACGCCCGCAAATTATCTTGTATCGGCTGCAAAGCCCAATCCAACGCCGGATGAAGCTAAAAAACCGGTTATCATCGTTGTACACGGCTATAGTGCCACTACTTTTGAATGGAATGAATTCAGGACCTGGGCTGACGGTCGTACAGATTTTGCTATCTCACAAGTATTACTGGGGGGCCATGGTTTAGATTATGCCAACTTTAAAAGCGCTACCTGGCAAATATGGAAGCAGCCAATAATGGACGAATATAGTAAGCTGGAGCAGGAAGGCTATACAAATATCAGCCTTGCCGGCTCATCAACAGGGGCAACCCTGATATTGGAAATGCTGGCAGATGGTTATTTCAATAACCACATTAAGCCCAGGCACGTTTTCATGGTCGATCCCATTATTATCCCGGCCAATAAAACTTTATCGCTTGTAGACCCGCTGGGGCCGGTTATTGGTTACACTACCGTTGATAATTCTCCGGGCGAGGAGAAGTATTACTTTCATTACAGGCCATACGAATCGTTACAGCAGTTAAACAATGTAATTAACATAGTGCGTAAGCAATTACAGGACGGTGTTACACTGCCAGCCAATTGTACCTTAAAAGTATTTAAAGCCGATAAAGATGATACGGCCGACCCGGTAAGTGCGGTTTTGATATACCTCGGCACAAAAACAAGCACTGGGG
Organism: Mucilaginibacter sediminis; assembly: GCF_051903035.1. NCBI lineage: Bacteria > Pseudomonadati > Bacteroidota > Sphingobacteriia > Sphingobacteriales > Sphingobacteriaceae > Mucilaginibacter > Mucilaginibacter sediminis. The sequence goes on along the minus strand of NZ_CP170602.1, from coordinate 1,707,937 downwards.
CAAAAATAAATGTACAACTGGTAAATTCCAGCCTGCACGTTTTTACCCGCCTTGCGCTTCGCGATCCCGCGCCGACAACGCAGGATGTGAAAAACCAAACGGATGCCTTCACTGATATAGCCAATACGATAATACATTAAAATTCCGGTATTTACAGTTAGCCTTTTGTGTAACCTGTTTACATATGCATATAAATTGCAAACTTTTTAACTATCTTTGTACTCTTAACTGCAATACTGCACACCGGCAAATTGCGAACTCAAAAATGGGGTCGACCGGAATTGACAGGATGGAGATAAGTAGGTAAGCATGCAGCGCGTTGGGTGAATTAGCGCTTTAATCTGAACGCTCAAACTTACAAATGGCGAAAATAACTACGCCTTAGCTGCCTAATTTAGAATTAGCATAGCTTTTGTCCCGCCGGTTCTGCGTTTCATTGGATCGGCATCAGGGGCATCGACAAATGAAACTGGCCTGCTTAGGGTGTGATAAGCAAGCGAGATAAAGCACCTACGGAACACGGTACAGGTAAGCGACTGACCTTCCTGTTCCCGACAATTAAACAGAAGCTAAGCATGTAGAAAGCTTACCTTATACCATGTTTGGACGAGGGTTCGAATCCCTCCGGCTCCACGACTTATGTTTTAAAGAACATCAAAAAATGCTGTAAATGAATGATTTACAGCGTTTTTTGTTTATAGTCCTATCCAAATAATCGCATTCTTCTGGTGACCTATTGGTGACCTGTATGGTTTAAAAGCCCAATAGGTCGCCAGAAAGCTTATAAGTTACTGTTATTGAGCGTGTTCAGCCATTAAACGTCTTGATAGCAGCCATAAAAGGAACTAATTTTATAACTTTTAAAGCTTTAAGCGATGAACAAAACCTTTGGACTACTCTTCTATGTGAAGCGATCAAAAATGATTGGAAATGGTACAGCTCCCGTTTATCTACGGGTTACTGTCGATGGGGAACGCAATGAAATCTCCTCTAAACGATATGTCAATCCCGATAAATGGAATGCAAATGCACAGAAATTAAATGGTACGGGCGAGGAAGTGCGCTCATTGAATAATTATCTAAAAACCCTTGAACACCAGATTTATGAAATTCACAGGCAACTGATAGAAAAAAAACTACCACTAACGGCAGTTAACCTAAAAAATGCCTTGCTGAAAAAAGACGAAGTAACAACCTCTAAAATGCTGGTACCAATCTTTAAAGAGCATAATAGGCAGGTTACCGCGCTTATTGGAACAGAATATGCCAAAGGCACCGCCGACCGTTACGAAACCAGTTTAAAGCATACCCAGGCGTTTCTTAAATGGAAATACAAGGTAGATGATATAAATATTGAAGGCATTAATCATGAATTTATTATGTCGTACGATTTTTATTTACGCTCGGAGCGTAAGTGTGCCAATAACTCTACCGTAAAGTATATGAAGAATTTTAAAAAAAATATCCTGATGTGTATTGATAACGGGTGGCTCGATAAAGACCCATTTATCAAGTACAAGCCTAAAGCTAAGATAGTGGCACGGGACTACCTGACTAAAGAAGAATTGGAAACAATGGCTCTTAAAACCTATTCCAGTTTGCGGATTGAGCAGGTGAAAGATATATTTATTTTCTGTTGCTATACCGGACTGGCCTATATAGATGTTAAGCAACTTAAGCGCTCTGAAATTATTAAGGGTATTGACGGGCAGCAATGGATTTTCACTACGAGGCAAAAAACCGATACGGCGTCCCGGATACCGCTTTTAACACAAGCTTTGCAAATTATTCAGAAATATGAACATCACCCTGAATGTGCGGACCAGGATAAAGTACTGCCTGTATTATCTAACCAAAAAATGAACAGTTATTTAAAAGAGATAGCGGACGTTTGCGGAATTAATAAAGAATTGACCTTTCATATTGCGCGGCATACCTTCGCAACGTCTGTAACTTTAGCCAACGGTGTATCTATTGAAAGTGTAAGCAAAATGCTCGGCCATAAAAACATGAGGACAACGCAGCATTACGCCAAAATACTGGATTCTAAAGTAAGTGAGGATATGCAATTATTGAAACTAAAATTGGCCAATTGATTAACATTTAAAGCTTCTGTTTTGATGAATATAACTTGACAAAAGCTGTTTTAGGCGGCTTTTGGTTTATAAGGATAAGCCATATGTTTTAATTGACACTTTTTAAATTTAGCACTATTATGCTGCCGTACTCGTGCCCCCCTCAGCAACCAATAGCACACACCATTCCATATTTACCGCTTAAGCAACCAACAGCGCAAGCCGGGTAAAATGTCAAGGCCGGGCAAACCGCTAAAAAACAAAACAAAATTGCCCGCTCTGCATGGCCTTTACTTTTTATCCCGGCGGTGGGCTATCTTCGCGGATGTGGTGGATATGAATGAATATTTGAAGTTTATTTTGTCTGTATCTCACGATCAATGTCATTTTAACAAATCAGGCTTCATCAAAAAATCCATAAATCTTATCCCTCTATACTTACAAGTTTGTTCGATAGATAATAAAATCATATAATCTTGAATAGACGCTTCGGTAAAAACTCTATTTCCCTTTTCTCTGTGTTTAGCAAAAGATTTTATCGCATATTCAGCATTGTTATTGTGCCAGGGAATATTTTCATTTTCCAAAAATACGAACAGCTTTTTTTTATATTTAATAAATCTATTTTGGTACTTATATGCTAATTCAGATTTAAATTCTTTCGAGATCACTGTTTTATAAAACGTTTCAACCCGTTTTAAATACTTATTAAGATTCCTTTTTTTTAAACCATATTTGTCTATTGTTTCAACTATTTCTTTTAAAAGTTTCCCAAAATCAGTGACAATTAGTTTCAATTCTAAATCAAGCTGATTTTTATAAAAATCACTATTCAAATCTCGTATTAAATGAACTAAGCATTTCTGTTGCTGGCACGGTAGATTATCATACCCGGAATAAAAATCAGAAACTAATACTCCAGTAAAGCTGGCGAGAAAGTCTTTCAAAAAAGTAGCCTCACGAGATTGCCGATAATGATAAATAACAGTGTCCATAGAAGCAAATACCCATACATATCCTTTATTGATCTCTTTAATTTTCACTTCAGTTTCATCTACATTTAATACCCCTCCGTTAACTAATTGATTTTTTAGCAGTTCATATGTAAGGTTATACCGTTTCGCAACCTCATGCTTGAATTCGAAAACTCTTATTTTGTTAATATTTATATTAAAAATTTCTAATGATGCAGCAATAGAGTTAAAACTCATGTGGTAGGATATATGTTGATTAACACACCAGTTTTTTAGGTGGTCACCAAACATTTTGATATGAAAAACATTACTGGGACTGAAAATATGAGAACACACGCCACATTTGACTAAACCGCCATTGAATTGAAAAATCCAGCGTTTAATACCATTTTGCATGAATTTCAAATCAATGACTTTTCTTTTTACTAACTTAACTCTGTTAGAAAGGTGTTTTTTTGCGTGTGTTTTACATTGAGGGCAACATTTAGGATATACCTCTACAAATTCGTTAGGTCGGTATTCAATCGATTTTCGCGCTTTTATTTTATCTCTTTTTGCAACCCTTGATTTGACGTTAGAACGAAAATATATCTTTTCCTGATTGTAATTAAAATAGGAGAGCTTATTTATTAGTTTATAATCAGCTTGGAAATAATCATCAGGATCTTGCCATTTGTAACTGCCAATTTTTTTTATGGATTTAACAAGATCGACATTGTTGTTTTCATGAATTAACTTAATAGTATTGATAAGAAATAGTAGGGCTTCACAATCGTTTTTATTGTACAATATTAATTCATTCCTTAAATTCTTATCCATTGATATTTCCCATTCTTTTCTCTTTATAATGGTTTCAAGACCGGATTTGATTTTACTTTCCCAATTGAATCCTAAGTAATTACAAACTTCCTTTAAGCCATTTGAATAAGTTGGAAAATATATATTGTTGACTAGTACTGATGCGTTAAGTTTTTAATGTTAAAATAAGTCATATTGTTCTTTGACATTTTGAATGATTTGATCTTCTGTTAATAACTCTTTCAAAGGAGTTTTATCAAAAGCAGATATCCCCAGAACTTGCATGATCTCGTAAATAGAAAGGGTGCTTTTCAGAGTATGCTTCACACTGGCTACGATTAGGTAAGTACAAATAGCAACCCAAACGTGAATATTCACTGCGTTTTCTGATTGCCCCCACAGAGATTTAATGGTCAGGTTCTGTTTTATCCACTTGAAAAAAGTCTCTATTTGCCACCTGTTACGGTACAGCCTTGCAATTTCCAGGGCGGATACTTCGAAGTTGTTAGTTAGGAACACCAGTTCGGTATCTTTCTCACCATCGTAATATTCCACCAACCTTAGCTGTTCTGGATAAAGTTTTTTAGACTTTGGCCCGTTCAGCACGACAGTTTTGTCCCCTGTGAGCCCTGAGTTCGGATCAATGTTGAAATTTCGCTCAACAATCGCGCAATCCATGACGCTCTTTGCCCTTGTGATAAAGGATGCACCGCAGTTGTGGATATTGTACAAAGCCTTAAAGTCAACATACGCTTTGTCCATTATATATATTGCCCCTGGAACTGGAGTTATTGTATCAAGCGCGTTGCTGTCGTGGTATTTACCATCGGTGATCAGGATAAAAGCAGGTATGTTCCCTCTTAAGTCCAGTAGTGTATGTATCTTGATAGCGCCACGCGAGTACTTGCCAGGAGCCCAAACGAATAGCTTCAGACTCAAAGAAACCGTTGTGGAGTCAAGGGCAAACACTTCATTGCCAATATCCACATTGGCAATTGGTTCATTGGAATACATCGGCCTTACCTTTTCAATCAGGTATTTGCCGAAGTCTTCGAATATCCGGCAATCCCGGTTTTCGTTTGCGCGCGATAACGTGGATTGGTTCACATAATCCCTAATTCCGAGGTGGTACAGTTTGTTCTTGTGCGCTTTTAGGCAAACACAGATATCACGGAGCGAGTTTCGGGAGGTCAATTGACCGAAAAACAGTTGGATGAACTGGTTCCAACAATTGAAATTCCTTGTCCGGAAATCCCCATTATACTTAGAAACGCATTTCTCAAACTCATACCTATCAACCAAATGCAAAAGTTGAGCAAAAACATACTTCCCTGAATTCATAGCCTTTAAAAAAGGCCTAAACTAAAGGTCAAATCAAATCAAAAAATCAAATAACAACTATATTATATTTATATTCAGCTATTTACAACGGTTTATAAAAACTTAACGCATCACCAATATTTGTTGACTATAAATGGCAATACATCTATTAATTGATCCAAATTAATCCTATATCCTTTTTTCTTAAGTTGAGAAAAGAATTGGTATTCCGCACTACCATAATGATATATTACAGAATCATTTGATGTAAATAGAAGTTTTAAAAGTTCTGCTACATTTTGTTCAAACCCCAAATTGCTATCCATCCAAAAATAATGGTGGTGAACATTTCCTTGATATGAATGTATGACGCCAATCAGGTATATAAGATCTTCATCAGGGATGAACTCAATGTCAACATAAAATTCGGATTCCGCATTTCGTATTTCTGGTGTATTCCAGATATAAATTTTGGATTCTCTAATTGCCAAAGCTTTTAACTCGGGAAAGTGCTTCTTAATGACATTGTTTTTATATTTTCTTGGTCTGAAGGTATACGATAACTGATTAATAGAAAAAATGCCTTTATTATGGTATTTTGTTATGTTGCTTATATTAATTCCTCCTAAAAGGCTCAGGTCGTCCTTATCTTTGAGGTACTTTAAACACCTTTCACAATATTCACAAGTTACACACTCTTTAATTTGATAGAGTGGTGGTTCAACATTACTATCATATAAATGCTCAATTTCATGTATTAATTTTTTTGCAATCCTCCTATCCTCATTATTAACTTTTATCTTGATTTCTTGGAATAAGGAGTTATATACTTTTATCGTTGTAATCTGCTTGTTTAGTACCAGTTCAAAAATCAAAGTCTTTATAACAAGATATAGCTTCTCTGTTCGGTTGATTTTTATACTACAAAATAATTCTATCGGTGTGATCGTTGAACCCGTTTGCGCTTCGGATACCTCAAATGAGTCGAAAGAGACATCGAAATTATTGAATTTGATTTTCTTAAATGAAATATTCGTACCCTCTAAGTCAAATGATGTAGGGGGGGACAAGATCTTATGAAGGAGTTTTGATTTTAATATTTCTTTTGAACCTTCTCGGAATTTTTGAAAATCCGAAATTGTGCCATTGATGCAGTTGATTTTTAGGTATGCTTTATGACGACAGTTCAAAAAATCCAATATGATATCATTACATATAGATACTCTCATGATACATTGTGCAAGTGTGGTTAAGTTTCTAAAAGAAATTTAAGAAATATCCATAACACAACAATAGAATATATTACAACATGGCCAATAAATCCGCCTGCGGATAAACTTTATTTATTTTAACTTCACCTGTTCCAACTTTTCCTTTGCCGCTTTCTGTTCTTTGTCCGCTTGTTCCGCCTGTGCCTGCGCTGCAATAATGGCGTCCTGTTTGTCCATTTGTTGCTGTGCCTGCTCGATAAAGGCATTCGGGTCTTCCTTTAGCTTTTTTGCAATGGTTTTGGAAACTTCAGGATAAAGTGCCTTAACCAGCCAGAAATTATAAGCTTCAGTATTCAATCGGTTATTTTGGTTGTTAAGATAAAAGGCTGTACCGACTGATGTCGCCGTCAAAACGAAACACACCACCACACCAATGATTACACTATTTGACCAGGCACCGAAATGATGACTGTTTTTTACACCGATAACTTTTGGTACGGTTGCAATGATGTTTTTTAACTCATCAATCTGCTGTTGGATCTTTTTATCGTCTTATCGTTTATTAGCAGTTTCGATCCTCGTAGCAATGCTTTTCAACGTAACCTTATACTGTTCTAAAAAGGTCTTTAGAAAATCAGCCATACCCGATTCTATCACATTCATTCTTTCTACAAATCCTTGAAGCAGTTCTTCCAAAATAGTCACTTTCTCTTCTAATTCTTCATTTTGCATAATACTTGATTTTAAAGTTCATTCTAATTTTTATAATTAATTACCGGCTGATGCCTTGTGATTGGGATTGTTCGGCCTCATGTTTCTTACGTTTATGGCGGGCTACATCCGCATCACCCATTGGATCGGGTGCCGCTCCCACAAATTGTGATTCCAACAAAACTTGTAGCAACCCTTTACCACTATCCGGGCTATGATGATATTCGGCCTGAATGCTCTGCCGAATGGCCTCACTAAATTGGTTGGCTACCAACGGCTCATTTGCTTTCATTGCGGCGTGATAAAGATGTACGTGCTGGTTACGATTAAGAGTCGCATCTATTTTGGCGTAGCTCAAACTGCGGTCAATGGCAGAGCCTTTCATTTTGATTTCCCCTTTTTCAAAAGAGACGCCTTGTTTTTCACTGGTACCACTGCGGAATTTATAGGCGATCTTAATGCCCTGCTTAGCGAGTGCTGCTTCAAGTCCTTTCCAGGTGGTTGCCGTTTTCATTGCGGCCTTAATCGCATCATAGAGTTCGAACCTGATCTTCTCCTTACCTTTCAAAGCCTGGCGGTTTACCTTTTCTTTGCCTTCGCCCAAATGGTAGCCATACTTCAGGGTGATTTCCTTACAGGCTTTCACATTCTTAGCGAAATTGTTCTTATCGGAAATTGTTTTGCCGTTATTATCCACCCGGTTATAGATCAGGTGGAGATGCGGATGAGCGCGGTCGCTGTGACGAACGATTACAAACTGCGTATCACGGATACCCACTTTTTCCATATACTCCTTTGCCCGTTCTACCATGATGTCATCATTCAGTTTGGCTAAATCTTCCTTACTCCAACTCAGCACGAGGTGCCCGACTGCTTTGCCCAGTTCCGGACGCAGCTTGCGTTGCAGATTAAAGTCGTGCGCCAGGGTGCTGGTGTTCTGCATCCGAACGCCTTCGGCTGCCAGTATCTTGGCATCTTGCTTATCCACCACATAGCGGATACAGCCACCGAAGCTTCTTCCCGTAATTGGCTTACCCATCATGGCTACTGATTTTAGTTAATAGTTCTTCGATCTGTCTTAGCATGGCCTGGCATTTCATAGCAAGCGTAAAGAGGCCTGCCACATGGGCCAGGTGGGTCAGCTGATTCAGGTTATTAGCCAGCCTTGCGAGCATCCTGAACCAGCCGCTTTCTTCCGTCGTAAAGCGTGGAAAAACTTTGGCGCTTTTAGCCGCCCTGCGGAACCATTCACTCGGTTTCAGTCCGGCCTTTTTCGCTCTGCCCTCGATCAGGATTCTTTCCGTTGGGGTTAAGCGTACCATTAAGAATTCACTCCGCCTGATCGTCTTTTTCGGTCTGCCGGGTGTTCGCACTTTTGTTATTGTTTTATTTTTAGAAGGTGCGCTCATGTGTTCATTTCGTTTTTTGATGCTTTAAAAGTTCGACCAACGGGAGCGAGTTCCGAATCACCCCAGCGGGGCTGGTTCGGGTTTTTGTGTAGCAAAAACATTAACTCGCTCCTTACTGTCGGATAAAATATCCCGGTTCGGTGTATCGCTGTGCTTTGTATCGCAAGTTGATTTACGCTGTTCATGTTACATACCTGCTTTATCCGCAACTAAAGTGACCCTGCTTGCAATGTGCTTATCAAAAGATGGCTCGTAAATAATGTACTCGTGACTAATCAGTTCCTTTAGGCACTTGTGATAAGTTGCCGGTGAGCGGATGCCGGACGTTGCCATCAGCCTGCTCCGCGTTACCCTGAAAGGTATATTGTACTGCTGTTCTTGCCATAAGGAAAGCATGGCGGTATATAAGCTGATATGAAAAGGACCAAGTCCTTTGTGTTTTTGGACTGCATTTAGCAAGGCCAGTTCGGGCGGTGTCTTTTTCATTTGGCACCTCCTTTTTCCAACAGTTTCATGATGTCCTGGTAACGGTAATACATCATGCCACCTATTTTAGAATAAGTGAGTGTGCCGTTAATACGTAGGTTTTGCAGGGTGCCGGGTGATATACCTAACAGCTTTCTTACTTCGTTGCTTTTCAGCCATTCTTTGTGTTGTGGTTTCGCATTGCCGCCGAATGCATCTTTTAGTTCCTGTACCAGCTCTGCCTTGAACTGTTTCAGGTCTTCTTTTGTTAAAATCTCTACTTGCATCTGTACTCCGTTTTTTGGTTAACGGAACGAATGTATATGGCAAAATAGCTGATCTCATGACCATCGGTTTGCGCTGGTCATGTATAAAAGGCGAACAAGATAAGTGTTATTGAGTTTAACTAATTGATAAATTGTTGTTTATATCGCCAATAGAGAGGCTTAGTGAAAATAGCCAAACAGCATAAGAGAAAGTCATTTTAGGATTTATTGATTTTCTTGACTGCTTTTTTTGGGGTGTCCGGCACGATCTTAAACAGCTTGTTTTCTGGCGGAACCAAAGTACCCTTTACGTCAATGTCATTTTGTTTATCGGAGAAATAATTCTTAGCGGTATCTATGGGAATGTCCTTGCCGTCTATAGAAAAATACTTACTGATCATCTTATAATAAGGTGTCTTATAATCACAGCGGAGCAGCTTCCGTTCTGACGGTAATTGAAGATCGCGTAGCTGATGAAGCAAGTCAATTATTGTAGGCAGATTGCCTTCTTCTATCCTGATCTTCTGCACCACATCATATTCCTTCATTTCACTAATCTGCTTCTCTAATTCTGCTATTTGGTTTTGCAGCCTGGCTATAGTAGCGTCTTTTTCTGTATAGACCTCCAGCTTTGGCCGAACGGCCCACTGGTCAATGGAATTTAGGTATTCGGCAAATGCCCTTAATTGAGCCTTTTGATTATTTGTTCGCTCATGTTTAGTTTTAGAGCCAGGGTTGTCTTCTTTAATTAATACAGCAATGCCGTCCTGGATAAGGTCCCTTAAATGCTTATAGAATTCAACTTCTTGAGCGCCTGCATTCACCTCTAAAAAGTGCTTTAAATGATATTTATAAAATGCTTCAAATTCGTTTTCTTTCCGCTCATATAAGTTATTCAGGAAATGTCGGTCATAATGGCCCCGCCACCAGGAAAAGGGCATGCCAATGTCGAACGGGTGTTCCCGCCGCTTAAAACGGATACAAGGTTTGAAGTATTCTTTGGATTTGAAGTTTTCTTTCATGGCAGATAAAAGTTACTTAAATCAAAGTTAGGTATTATAATTATGCCAAAAAAAGCCTGAATAGCTAATCAGTCTTTGTCTCAATTGCCTGTTGCACAAACCATTCAACATATTGCGGCAGTGCTGTGCCGGCATAATAAGGTAGATTCATCAATAAATACGGTTTTTTATTAGGTGTAATGGCTTTCTCTACCTTGAAGGCTCCTGCGTACATCCGAATGGCATATGGATGGTCTGCGGCTTCAATGAACTGATGAAGTGATTTTAAACTACCTGTACTGCCTGATTTTATTTCTATAGGAATAACGAACTTGCCATAAGCGTACAGTAAATCAACTTCTGCATTGGATTGGGCTTTTTCTCTCACCCAAAAATTCGGTGTATGTGCCGAAATACTTTGGAGGGATATTAGTTCTTGCGTTATCAAATGGGGTATAACAGCCCCTTTGTAAGCACTGTTCAAATCATCCATTGGCAGCATTTCAGCCTGAATGCCCAAAGAATAATTGACCAGGCCAGTATCCAGGAATTGCAAACGCGGAGCTTTCTTCAAATCGGCCTTCAATGGCGGGTGCAGGTCTGTGGTTGGGTATATCAACCGCACAATCTTCGCCTCGTCAAGGGTTCTGAATGCTTCTCCTACCTCTCTTGACCGATAGTTGGAATTTCCAAAGCCTTGAAACTTTACACGTTCGTCCAGATACAGCGGTGCAGTATCCATTAAATGTTTAATAATTTTCCTTTCCGTGTCGTTGGATGTATATTTTTCTACATCATTTTTATACGTACCCCAAATACTTTCATAAATAATTGGTAAATCTGAAAGGCTATGTTTCTCAACGTCTGTTTTTATTACTTCGGGCATGCCGCCGATAATCGCATAGCGATGAAAGGAGTCCATTAAGGTTTGATGTGCAAAAGCTTTTACCGGAACCTGCTGCAATTGTTTTAACAACGCTTGCTTTCCGGTGGCTTCCAGATATTCCTGAAAATTCAACGGGTGGAGATATAAAAATTCCACACGGCCTACCGGGAAGCTATGTACTTTCTGCATCGCAAACTCCAATAATGAACCTGCGCTGATGACATGAAGCGTAGGTATTTCTTCATAAAAATATCGCAACAACTGGATGGCCTTGGGGCTCTCCTGAATTTCATCGATGAATAAAAGGGTATCTGAGACAGCCGATGAAGGAATATTATGTGCTAAAAATAAGGCTTCAAAAATAGTTTGAACATCATCAAAGTCATCAAAATAACGTCGGTCGCCTGGTTTTTCCAGGTTGAGCACAATAGCATGTGCATACGTTCCGGCAAAATCACGTATCAAGGTGGTTTTGCCAACTTGACGCGCGCCTCTTATGATAAGGGGCTTACGCGCGGTACTTATTTTCCAGCGATTAAGATGATTTTCAATACTTCTTTTAAAGGCCATAACAGACAATGTAACAGAATAAAGGCAAATTTACAGTTTATTTGTAATAAAATAAATCCTATTTCGAGGCAATTCTGTAATAGAATAAAGGCAGTAAGATGTAACTACTGGCAGCATTTAAAATTTCAATGCGCCATTTTGATAATACTGCTTAACAACTCCTGGTGAATTGACTGTTCAAATTTCAAACCGAAGTTGTCACAAAATCACATCAAATATGTGACAGCAAATAAAGGATTATTGCATAAATAACATCTTATTCCGTACATTTGTTATTAATAAGCAACAGCATTATTTTGGTTTATTTTGTAGGTGACCTATTCGGTGACCTACGAAGATTATAAAAACATAAAGAGCTGATTAATAGCGACAAATTCAACAACTGTCGTTCCCTCCGACTCCACTAAGTTCAATGTTAAAACAGACTAAAAGCCTGCAAATCAAATGATTGCAGGCTTTTGTTTTTTAGTCAAATGGCTATATTATTCACCAATTCGCAATAAAAAGGAGCGTAATCCGGTGAGTAAGTTTTAAAAGTTCCTTACTCACAGAAACGACATATCGCTTTGATAATCAAGGTGTTAAAATTTTGAACATCTTGTACAGATGTGATTGCAAGCTTAATTTTGTTTCACTTTTTAATGCTTAAAACATTATGAAAACTAATTTCAGCTTGCTTTTTTATTTAAAAAAGCCAAAAAACTATCGAGCCGGCCTGGTGCCGATTTATCTACGTATTACCGTAAACGGTAAACGTTCCGAAACTACCACAGGGCGGGAATGTGAGCCATCTCTATGGAACAGCATTGCGGGAAGATTAAAAGGAACTAAGGAGGACACCAAATCCTTTAATGCATATTTAGACACTTTACAAAAACAAGTGTATGAAGCGCACAGTCAATTGACCGAAGTAAAAAGCAGTATTACCGTTGAAACTCTTAGGGATAAATTATTGGGTAAAAGCGAAAAAACAAGAATGCTTATAGACATATTTAAAGACCACAATAAGAAAGTTGCCACATTAGTTGGTAAAGAATATGCCGCTGGTACGTCGATTCGCTATCAAACCTCACTAAAACATACCCAAGAATATTTACAGTGGCAATACAAAGTGTCGGATATAGATATTAAAAAAATCAACCATGATTTTATTACCAATTACGAGTTTTATCTCCGTTCAGAACGCAATTGTGCTAATAACTCTGCTTTTAAATACATAAAGAACTTTAAAAAAATCGTTGGCATTTGCTTATCAAGCGGGTGGTTAGACAAAGACCCATTTATCAATTACAAAATAAGGATTAAGCAGGTTGACCGTGTTTTTCTTAATGGCGATGATTTGCAAGCTATGGCGAACAAAGTATTTTCAACAGAGCGCTTAAATCAGGTAAGGGATATTTTTTTATTTTGCTGTTTTACGGGTTTAGCTTATGCTGATGTAAATAAGCTTAAACGCAACGAAATTGTCAAAGGTGGATGTTTCGGAGATATGTTACACCCTATTCCGCGGCAAACTGACCACCTGTTTTGCTGGCAAAGAAATGCAGCTTATGCTTTAGCGGCATAAACAAAGATAATTATTTACCCATTTCCATTTAGCGGGCCACCTCTCAAGCTGTAATCTCTTTATTTTTTTAGAAGCTTACAAATAGGGTAAGTTGCCACGTATGTTCTTCTGGCGATGGTCGACATTGCTTTAATATAGGCGTTCCATAGCGACTTCGTATACATAATGAGGCTCTCCAATCAACCTGTTCATCCGGCAACTGTTTAGCGCATTTAAAAAGGCAATCAGTGTCCAAACCATAAAATCAAAAAAAGGGTGGTCAGTTTGGTCCGGAATACCCTGGTCAGTTTGGACCAGGAACGGGTGGTCACTTTAAACCGGAATCAGATGGTCAGATTGAGCGAAATCTCCAGCTAACATCGTCGCCGGACTCATTGCTTATTCTTTCCTACCGAAGAAACCAGCAATATCTTACCAATCTGTCAATGTTAATCAAATGATGGCTTTCTGATTAATCGAACTCAGGTTTATAAATCCCAGTCTCTTGAAATGATCTCACCACTTGCTTTTACTTCCCATCTGCGTCTTTTGATACAAAGCGCTACTTTATGGCCACGAATAGGAAAATCCTGAATAGCTGTTTCTGGCAAGAAGCCTTTCGACTCTAGTTGGGACTTTTCATAACCTGATGGAGCAAGGTTCTTTTCGTCCAGGTAAATGTTCAATTGCCCGCTCTCAGATGAGCGAACATCCATAAGTTCAAAATATTCTAAAAGACCGGATCAATCCGAAAAGTTGGGGGATAAAAAAGTCAGGCATATATTTTAGCAAGTCTGAATACCTCTTAAAGATGCTCTAAAAGCTTTGAGCTTAGCATTGAAAGATTCTGCCGAGGCGTTGGTACTTCTGTTATCGAAGAAGTTTAGGATAGATTCATAATGCGATTTGACAGATCTTGCAACGGTTTTAAAAGATTCAATTCCTGCATCTTCTACATCATTATACCAGATTGCCAGTCTTTTAAACGCCTGCTGCTTGTCTTTACAGATAGTGAAAATCTGCCCCAGCCGGACTGACAGGTTGTAGGCTTTGAGCAGCAAGGGATACCTTGGAAACAACAGATCAGCTCTTTCTTTCTGTGATACAGTCCACTTAGATGGGTGTTTAAATAGCAGATACCTGCTTCTGGCCAGTAATTGTTTTAAAGTATCCCCGTTGCTAAATACTTCAGGCTGATAGCTTTGCTTGTTTTTTTTAGCGTCCTCTATTGCTTTGTTCTCTTGCTCTAATGCTCCCCAGCGATATTTGATCCTTGCTTCCTGTGCAGCATCATAGGCCAGCTTTTGTACATGGAACCGGTCAACAACCCGCACAGCATTAGAAAAGCACCTGCGGATAGCTTTGATCATGTTAGCAGCCATATCCATCGTCACTTCCTTAACTTTATTCCTTTTACGGACAGGTATTCGCTCCAGTACAGCCATAATCTGTTCGGCCTGTGTGCCTTTTATCATCGCTACGATAGCCTTTTTACCACCTTTGGCTTCTTTATTGGTAACAATGGTATACAGTTCTCCGTTGCTTAAGGCGGTTTCATCTATACTCAGGTAAGGGCCTATATTATCTGCAAACAGCATCCACTCCTCTGCATGCCCTTTCTGACCCCAGCTGTGAAAATCACTCAGGTGATCTTTATATTGCTGACCGAGCTGCTTGCCGTCCACCTGATATAACTTGCCTAACAAATGGCTGCTAATAGGATGATTATCCAAATATACCTTTTAAAAAAGTGCCGAATTCTGTAGTCATCCGCGCTCCCTTCCTTACTAAATCCCAGTCTCTTGTAATGATCTCACCACTTGCTTTTACTTCCCATCTGCGTCTTTTGATACACAGGGCAACCTTATGACCGCGAATAGGAAAATCCTGTATGGCCGTTTCCGGTAAGAAGCCCTTGGATTCCAGTTGTGGCTTCTCATAACCTGATGGAACAAGGTTCTTTTCTTCCAGGTAAATGTTCAATTGCCCGCTCTCAGATGAGCGAACATCCATAAGTTCAAAATATTCTAAAAGACCTTCAGGTAAGATTAAACGGACAAGGGTTTCGTATGCTGCTGTCAAGGGTATTCGTATTTGTTATTCCTATCCCCAAAACAAATACTTTTTTTACTCCCCCACAATTATTTTGCTTGATCCAAACATGCGATTGAATGAATCTTTTGGAGGGGCTTTTAAACGAAAAAGCCCCTAAATCATTTGATTTAAGGGCTTTTGAAGCGATTTTACTCTGCTTTTGTACTCAGAGCGGGAATCGAACCCGCACTCCGTTTACGGGAACAGGATTTTAAGTCCTGCGTGTCTACCAGTTCCACCATCTGAGCAGGTGATTAACCTTTAAAAATAAAACCCTTCTTTTTGATGGAAGGGCTTTGAGCGAAAGACGAGATTCGAACTCGCGACCCCGACCTTGGCAAGGTCGTGCTCTACCAACTGAGCTACTTTCGCATTGGTATTCTTCCTGCTTTAAGTAAGCTGTGTGCCTATCTCGTTTGCGGGAGTGCAAATATAGACAGAATTGGATGTTCTGCAAGGGAAAATTTCACTTTTTTTAAAATAGTTTATAAGTGGTTGACTTTCAAAACTTCTGCAACCAGGTCTGCCTCATACCCGCGCCCCATAGCGTACTGTTGTAGCTTATAACGGCGCTTAAGTTCATTTTTCTCGTTTATGGTACCCGCTTTTTTATCCAATAGCCTGGTTAACGCTGCAAAATAATCGTCGGCATCAATGGTTAACATGGCCTTTTTAATCAATACATCAGGCACGCGTTTCTGTTTAAGGCCTTGTTTTATTTTTATTCGGCCCCAGGCTTTCTGGCTAAACTTGCCTTTGGCGTAGGCTTTGGCAAAGCGCTCTTCGTTTAAAAAGTTGCCTTGTATCAGTTCGCTTATTACTTGTTCAATGGCATTGGGCCACAGGCCCCATTCGTAAAGCCTGTCGCGTACCTCTTGCTGTGATCGTTCCTGGTAGGCGCAGTAATTTTCGGCCTTGGTTAAGGCTATTTTAGGGTCTGTTATCTTGATTTTTTTAGGGCCATCCATTGGTAGTCAAAATTCGTCAAAAAATACGCTATAGTTAAATTAATATGCCCAAATTCGTACCATGCTTAACAACCAGTACCAGATAACCGAAGTTAAACAGATCATTAATGCAGGCGGCAACATTGTAAAAGAATATATCATTAGTGCCCTGTTTACCGATAGCCGCCGTTTAAATAACGCCGCCGAAGGTTTGTTTTTTGCCTTGAGCGGCAGGCGTAACGGACACGAGTTTGTTGCCGGCGCTTACGCCGCGGGCGTACGTAATTTTGTGGTGGAGCATGGCCCCGAATTTAACTTACCCGAAGCCAACTTTTTGATAGTAGCCGACCCTTTAGCCGCCCTACAAACTTTGGTTGCCTACCATCGCAGCCGGTTTAATTTGCAGGTAATAGGCATAACAGGCAGTAATGGTAAAACTATTGTAAAGGAGTGGCTTTACCAGTTGCTGAATGCTGATAAAAATATTGTGCGTAACCCTAAGAGCTATAACTCACAAATTGGAGTGCCGCTTTCGGTATGGCAGATAAGCAGCCGCAATGATCTGGGTATCTTTGAAGCCGGAATATCAACCATAAATGAAATGGAAAAGCTGGAGGCCATTATTAAGCCCCAGGTAGGTGTACTTACCCACATTGGCACCGCGCACGACGAGGGTTTTGCCAATAGGCGAGAGAAGGTTTTGGAGAAGCTCAAATTATTTAAAAACAGCCAAAAACTGATTTGCAATTACGACCAGCTGATAGATTACAAGGCCGATATACCGGCAAAAGAAACATTTACCTGGAGCCGCAAATTTAACCAGGCCGATTTATATGTTTTTAGCGGAACGGTGATCTCCAAAAACTATTACCTGCGCGCTTATTACCAAAAACAGGAAATCGAATGCCTGGTGCCCTTTACCGACGAAGCATCGATAGAAAATGCGATTATTTGCTGGGCAACCATGCTTGCCCTTGGGTACAGTGCGGTTGAGGCAGACAAACGTATTGAACGCCTGGTGCCGGTGAGCATGCGCCTTGAATTAAAAAACGGCATAAACAATTGCTCGGTGATTGATGACTCTTACAACTCCGATTTGCAATCTTTGGAAATTGCACTTAACTTTTTAGGCCAGCAAAACCAGCATCAGAAAAAAACATTGATACTGTCGGATATCTATCAGTCGGGGTTGCCGCAGGATGTACTTTATCAACAGGTTGCTGATCTGGTGGCCGGTAAACAGGTAGATAAATTCATTGGTGTTGGCGAGGCTTTGGTAAGCCATCAAGGATACTTTAGCGTAGCTGAGCACCATTTTTTTAATGATACCGCCGCTATGCTGCAGCACCTGAAGCAGCTTGATTTTAAAGATGAAACTATCCTGATTAAAGGCTCGCGTAGTTTTGAATTTGAACGGATAAGCCGTGCGCTGGCCCAAAAAGCCCATGAAACCATTTTAGAGATTAACCTGAATACCTTATTGAGTAATCTTGATTTCTATAAATCTAAACTGAAACCTGGCGTAAAGGTGATGGCGATGGTGAAGGCCTTTAGCTATGGCAGCGGCACTTTTGAGGTAGCCAATATGTTGCAATACAACAAGGTTGATTGCCTGGCGGTTGCTTATATTGACGAGGGTGCTGCATTGCGGCAGGCCGGAATTAATTTGCCCATCATGGTACTGAACCCCGAAGCATCGGCATTTGATAAGCTGACGGAATACAAGTTGGAGCCGGTAATTTATAGTTTCGGTTTGCTGGATGATTTTGTGAGTTATGCTAAAGGGCGCAACATATCAAACTATCCTGTAAATATCAAAATAGACACCGGGATGCATAGGCTGGGCTTTGAGAATCATGAAATAGATACCCTATGCGATATGCTGGAAGTCAACAGGTACATGCGTGTACAATCTGTTTTTTCGCACCTGGCAGCAAGCGAGGCTGTTAAACACGACGAGTTTACCAAAACACAAATAAAACGTTTTGAAAAGGCATTTAAAGAGATTGAACGCTCGCTTGGTTATACCGTTATTAAGCATTTGTGTAATACGGCTGGCATCATCCGTTGGCCTTCGGCGCAGTATGATATGGTACGGTTGGGCATTGGCTTATATGGTATTGATTCGGCGGTGCCTGCATCAAACAGGGCGTTGCAGCCTATAGCCAGTTTAAAAACAAGCATTGCACAGGTAAAAAAAATAAAAGCGGGAGATACAATCAGCTACAGCCGCAGTGGTAAGCTGGCTAAAGACGGCAAAATTGCTACTGTGCGTATTGGTTATGCCGACGGCTATTTGCGGGCATTTGGCAACGGCGTAGGTAAAATGCTGGTAAAAGGGACCCTGGTGCCAACCGTAGGTAACATCACCATGGATATGTGTATGCTGGATGTAAGCGGCCTTGATGTAAACGAGGGAGATGAGGTAGTTATATTTGACGAACAGCACCAGCGTATTGAGGAGTTGGCCACACAGATAGGCACCATTCCGTACGAGATATTAACTAATGTTTCGCAGCGGGTAAAAAGGGTATATTTTTACGAGTAGGCTTTTAAAATATTTTTAACACTTTTTTGTCAAAAGCGGACAAAAATAATAATTTGCCCACCTGTGCAGTGTGAACTTTGTCGCCATATCTGCCTGAACGTTAACCTTGACGGATCAGCATATGCACCGAAAAGATAATCGTGTTAAGACAATTTATAAAAAGAGTTTAAACAATAATCACAACTATACCACTTCAGTGGTAAAAAGCCTAAAAATTTTTTTACAAAGGGAGGTCTGTGGCCCCGCCTAACCATTTGTGATTTACATTTTTTGCAAGTAATATGTGACATAAGCGTTGATTTAGAATGCTGAATCTACATATTGAATTTATAACCATATTATAAAATTGAAAACTGCACTTATAGTGTAAAATAAAGTGTGAAATAGTTGTGAAAAATGTAAACTATAAAAATGTAACCAGTAGTCTTGCCAGCGTTTGCCGCTCCCCCTTTATTTTATTTTTTTGCCAATTTAAAAGGGTGTATTTTTACGGGGAGAAATTTTAGGGGCTTATGAACAATTTTGTGCGGGTTTTAATCAGGTATTTTGCCAAAGGCCTGTTAGTAGTTGTACCTATAGGCGCGGCAATTTTTTTGATGTACTGGAGCGTATCAACAATTGATAAGGCGTTGAATTTGAGTGATCTGCTGGTCGATAAAACAGGGAAGCATCTGTATATACCGGGCCTGGGGATACTGAACGTGATTGTAGTGATCATGATAGCGGGCATTTTGGTTACCAACGTAATTACCGATCCGATAAAACACTGGTTTAAGCGCTGGTTTAACCGTTTACCCATCTTCGCATTCCTGTATTCATCTATAAAAGACCTTACCGAGGCCTTCGTAGGCGAAGAGAAAAAATTTAACGAGCCTGTTTTGGTAGAAATAAATGAGTTCGGGCTGAAAAAAATTGGCTTTCTTGTTCAAAAGGACCTCGCTGTTTTAGGGCTGCCCGGCGAAGTTGCCGTGTATTTCCCTTACTCTTACTCATTTGCCGGGCAGGTTATCATTATTGATGCCAGCAAAGTAAAACCCATTGATAAAAGCGCAGCCGACATTATGAAGTTTGTAATCTCGGGAGGTGTAAGCGGTTTAGATCATCATTAAACTGTTTTCACTGCTTTCTTCGAGGCTGGTACTTTTTTAAAACTTTTTACGGCCAATAACACACTCGTCAGCATTAATAAGGCGCCCAGTATGTATGGGGCTCCCGGAAAATATGCTGTGGTATCTTTATGGGTAAATAAGTGAAAAACCGAACTCATCAACAGTGGCCCTATAATAACAGCCACACTGGTAAGGCTGGTTAATGAGCCCTGTAACTCTCCCTGTTCTTTTGCCGATACTGTACCGGTAATTAATCCCTGTAGTGCAGGCCCCGAAATGCCTCCAAGGCAGTAGGGTACCATGTAAACATAAACCATCCAGCCATGGCTGGCAAAGGCAATAAGCACCAACCCAAGTGCGTAAAATAGCAACCCGGCTACAATGTTTTTTTCCTGTCCAAACTTGGGGATAGTATACCTGATAAGCCCGCCCTGTATAGCCACCAGTACTACGCCAATAAACACACCCAGGTAACCTATGCTGATCTGGCTCCATTGAAATTTTTCAATTAAAAAGAAGGCTAAAACGTATTCTACTGCTTTTTGGGCTACATAAACCAGCGCGAATGCACCAACCAGGCCGCCAAGTGCAGGATAACGGTTAAGGCTGCGCAATGAACTTATGGGGTTCGATTTTTTCCATTCAAATTTACGGCGGTTTTCGGGCGCTAATGATTCGGGGAGAACAAAATAGCCGTATGCTGCATTAACCAGCGCAAAGGCGGCGGCAGCCATAAATGGCAACCTAACGCTAATCTCGCCCAGGAAACTACCCATAGCCAGCCCTACAATGAACCCTACACCTGATGCCGCGCCTACCAATCCAAAATTTGCTGCGCGGTTTTTGCCGGTGCTCACATCGGCAATGTAGGCCGTTGCCGTACTGGTACTTGCACCGGTGATGCCGGCTATTACCCGGCCAACAAAAAGCCAGGCTATAGTAGGGGCGAAGGCCATAAAAATATAATCTATTCCAAAGCCGAGCAATGAACTCAGCAGGACAGGCCGCCGGCCGTACCTATCGCTCAGGTTACCTACAACTGATGAGAAAAGGAATTGCATCGATGCATAGGTAAAGGTTAAATAACCGCTGTATTGGGCGGCGGTACTTACATCAACATTGCCCAGGTTTTCGAGCAGTTTGGGCATTACGGGGATAGTAACCGCTAAACCAAGCACATCAATAAACAGCGTAACAAATATAAAGCCCAGCGCTGCCGAATGCTTCTTTTTAGGTTTTTTAGTCATTAATTTGATAAAGGTTTATACGCCTTAAAAGTTTTGAAGATATTAATTTTGGCCAATATATAACCTATCATATTATTTTATCTATAATTTAATCTTTAATTCGTGCTCGCGTTTTAAGGTAATTAATGCCTCGGCGTTTCCTTTTGCATCGTCAACCGGGTGATGGGTGTGTGCCGTTTTGCGCAGGTGTTTAAAGTTTTTAAACATATCTTTTACCATACCTTTATACAAGCTGCCCAGATTTTGTGAACTGAAACCAAATGGATTTTTGCCCGTAAAGTGATGGAAGTACCAACAGATGAACATCCAATCAAACCCGTTATTGTCGCTGATAAAAATGGGCTGATCTTTACAAACAGTTTTTATCCAGGTTGCAAAATTGGCCATAACAGTAGCCGGGTCATCAAAGGATAAAACCTCTTCGCGCGTATGGCCCGAAACAGCCAGTGCTTCGGGAATATAATTTTCAGATATCGGTTTTAATTGTCCGTAAAAAGTTTTGTCGAGGCCATCCTGTACAAGTACGGCGCCGAACGAGATCATAGAAAAGTCGCCCGGAATTGGGCCGTCACTTTCTATATCTACCATAATATAAGCCATTGCTTTTAATTATTAATGTTATTGTTTGCCTTTTAAGGCGTGTTAACCTTGAATATAGCAAAAATAATGGGTATATACAATATACGATATAAAATTTCGGGCTGTAAGCTGATTATCGCTACTTTACATTTGCTTCTTTTTAAAACTCCTCATAGCCAGCAATGCAGCCAGCAACATCAATATAGCACCCAATATAAACGGAGCTCCTGGTAAATACAGGTGGTTTTTAAAATTGGTAAAATAGTAAAACAAGGTGGTCATTATCCATGGGCCAAATATCGAGCTTAGGCTCATGAGGCTGGTGAGGCCGCCCTGCAATTCGCCCTGTTCATTAGGAGGTACCTGGTTGCTCATCAAACCTTGTAGCGCCGGGCCGGCAATACCGCCAAGTGCGTAAGGTATCATAAAGACAAACATCATCCAGGTATGGGTGGCAAAAGCAAACAATATCAACCCGGTGCTATACAATAAAAGCCCCATCCATATACTGCGTTCCAGACCCAGTTTGGGCAAAGTTACCCTGATCAATCCACCCTGAACCATAGCTATCATTAAACCAATAAAACCTAACGAATAACCCACTATATCTTCGCTCCAGTTAAATTTCAGGATAGTATAAAATGTCCACACGCTTTGTACAGATTGTGCCGCAAAATATACCAGGAACAATGAGGCGGCTAAACCTATTACCGATGGATATTTTTTAAGCTGTAATAACGAGCCTAAAGGATTGGCGCGTTTCCAATTAAATGGACGGCGATGTTCTAACGAAAGCGACTCGGGCAGGATAAAGAAGCCATAAGCCGCGTTTAATAAGGCTAAACCAGCCGCCGCAAAAAACGGATAGTGAACATTCCATTTTCCTAAAATACCACCCAGCACGGGGCCAATTATAAACCCGATGCCAAAAGCTACACCTATCATTCCAAAATTTTGCGCGCGTTTTTCGGGAGTGCTCACATCTGCTATATAGGCAGATGCTGTTGTAAAACTCGCCCCCGTTATACCCGCAATAGTACGGCCAACAAACAGCCAGCCAATTGATGGTGCAAATGCAAGGAAAAGATAATCGACACCAAACCCTAACAGGGATGATAATAAGACTGGTCTGCGGCCATATTTATCGCTCAGGTTGCCAATCATGGGCGAAAACAGGAACTGCATTATTGAATAAGCCAGCAGCATGAGCCCGGAATATAACGAGGCCTGGCTAACGGTACCATGTATTAATTTCTCTATCAGTTTAGGCATTACGGGTATAATGATACCAAAGCCGATAACATCTATCAGCATAGTAACAAAAATAAAGCCCAGCGCGGCCTGTGGTTTAAGTTTGGCAGTTTGATCCATAGCCGCAAAATAATGATAAAATATTATTGCTTGATATTAACTTTAAAAATCATCCGAATGTCTAAAATTCCGCCTTCACCTCTTTTTATTTCTAAAACAAAAAAAAATAGACAAATTGCGGCTTAATATCCAACACAGGGAACCTAAAGCCCGATAGCCCAAAAGATCGGCCTGAACAATTAACGATTGAAATGACAACAACAATTAAAAACAGGATAACATCCATTGATTTTCTTCGCGGCACCATCATGATCATTATGGCGCTTGATCATGTGCGCGATTACCTGTATTCGGGTTCGTTTTTATTTGACCCGCTCGATTTAGATAAAACAACGGGCATATTGTTTTTTACCCGTTGGATAACCCATTTTTGCGCGCCCATATTTATGTTGCTGGCTGGCACCTCGGCATTTTTAATGAGCCGCAAGAAAACAAAAAATGAGCTATCGGTTTTCCTGGTAAAACGTGGCCTGTGGCTGGTTTTCCTGGAGTTGGTAGTAGTCAACTTCGGCTGGAACTTTAATATAGCTTTCCCGATGTTGCTGTTTATAACCATATGGGCTTTGGGGATAAGTATGATTGTACTTGCGGCGTTAATCCATTTGCCTAAAACCGCTATTCTTGTTCTTAGTCTTGTAATTATATTCGGCCATAATTTATTGGATGGCGTGCATGTGGCCGGCAATAACTTAGCTGGTTTTGGCTGGGCCTTTCTTCATGATCAGCGTCCGTTTTTTTGGGGACATGAAATCCTTTTAGTAGGTTATCCTATAATTCCGCTGGTGGCAATTATGCCATTAGGCTATTGCCTGGGGCAACTGTTTACCCCTGAGTACGGCGTGGAAAAACGCAGGACGACTTTATTTGTCATTGGCGCTGCTTCACTGGTATTATTTGTGATAATCAGGTATCTTAACGTATACGGTGATCCTGTTAAATGGACAGTGCAAAAGGATGCGTTTTTTACCTTCCTGTCGTTTATCAAAGTAAATAAATACCCGCCTTCGTTGCTGTATGTTTTATTAACCGTGGGTTCGGCTTTGCTATTCCTGGCCTTTACAGAAAAACTGCAGAACACAGTGGTAAGGGTAGTATCGGTATATGGCAGGGTACCTATGTTTTACTATATTATCCATATTTATATTATCCATTTAATCGCCCTTGTTGCGTCCGCCGTTACACCTGGCCAAAACTGGAAAATCTGGATACTTGATCAACCCATTTGGTTTACTACATCGCTTAAAGGCTACGGGTTTTCGCTGGCGGTGGCTTACCTGGTTTGGATAGTTATTGTTGTAGGCCTGTATCCGTTGTGTAAACGTTATGATGCATACAAACAGGCGCATAAAGAAAAATGGTGGCTGAGTTATTTATAGTGAATACCATAAGCTCAATTTGGTGCTATAATGAATGTTATTTATAGTTAATAAATATTAATCACTTTCTTTTGGTAAATAATAGTATTATTTTAGGGTAAAATAATTACCTATGAAATATCACAAATTGATACTGTTTGTGCCTGCCGTGCTGGCCATGCAATATACTTACGCACAAAGTAAGCTCACCCTATCCGATAACTATCCATCGGCTGCTGAAAAGCTAAAACTTACCTATAGCCCCGCAGGGACGGTGCTTGATGGTAAAAAGGATATCAGCGCATCTGTTTATTTTATTGATGGTAGGGACAACCCCGTAGCAGATGTTGACCTGAAAGCCAACGGCGAGTTACTTACCGGCGATTTTACAGTGCCTGCCGGTGCAAAGGCCTTTTTTATTAAGGTTGGTAGTGGCGAGGATATAGATAACAACATGGATAAAGGGTACCTGTATCCTGTTTACAAAGATAAAAAGCCTGTAACCGGCGCTTACGAATCGGAAGCTTTCATATTAACCAGCGGCCTTGGCATCAGGTATGGTAAAATAAAAGCCGATAACAATAGAGGTATTGAATTATTTAAAAAAGAAGACGACGTAAACCCCAAAACCGAAAAGCTGTTCGGTGTACAATATTACTCGGCATTGGCCAAAAAAACCGATGCTGAAACTCAGGCCTTGCTTGCGGCCAAAGTAAAATCACTTGAAAAAAGCGATAAGGAAAAAGATATGGTGCTGGCAGCCTACATCTTAAACTGGACCAGGCATCCCGAGTCTGCCGATTCATTAGGTAAGGTTATTAAAGCAAAATTCCCGCAGGGCGAATCGGTTTATAACGAAGCTGTGATGGCTATTTACCAGCAAAATGACCTGAATAAAAAGGATTCGCTGTACAAGGCCTTTGAGCAAAATTTCCCTTCAAAGTTAAAAGAGAAAAATGGCATGCTTGATTATGCCCGCGCTGCAATTGCTACCGGCTTTATGCAAAAAGGCGATATGGACAAATTTAACGCGTACGCAGGCAAAGTTCAAAACAAAACCAATCTGGCGGGCGGCTATAATAATGCAGCCTATGAATGGGCTAAAACAGGCGAAAAACTTGATGTAGCGGAAAAAATGTCGAAACAATCTTTAGACATTATGGCCGACCAGATGAAAAACCCTCAGCCTGGTTTGTACACATCGCCTAAAGCAGCTGCTAATAACGCTAAAGTATCATACAATAACTACGCGGATACATACGCATTCATCCTGCTAAAAGAAAAAAAGTATGATGAAGCGTTAAAATATGAAAAGGAAGTATACGCCACCAATACATATAACGATCCGGAAATTAATGAGCACTATGTGTTGATATTAAACGCGCTGGGTAAATACACCGAATCGAAAGTGGTAATAGAAAGCGCCTTAAAAGATGGCAAGGGTAGCGAAATTTTAAAAGCCGAACTGAAAAAGGCTTATGTTGGCCTGAAAGGCAGCGAAAGAGGTTATGATGAGTACCTTACTTCGCTTATAAACTTTGCCAAAAACAAAAAGCGCGGGGAATTAACCAAGCAAATGATTAACCAGCCCGCATTGCCCTTTGCTTTGAAAGATTTTGAAGGCAACACCGTATCGCTGGCCAGCCTGAAGGGTAAAGTGGTTGTTGTTGATTTTTGGGCAACCTGGTGTGGCCCCTGCAAAGCATCGTTCCCTGGTATGCAAACTGCTGTAAATAATTTTAAGGACGATGCAGATGTTAAATTCCTGTTTATTGATACCTGGGAAAAAGGCAGCGACTATACCGATGGTGTAAAGAAATTTATTGCCGATAAAAAATACAGCTTTTATGTATTGCTGGACGAAAAAGGTGCCGATGGCCGCCAATCAAAGGTGGTAACGCAATTTGGGGTTGATGGTATCCCTACCAAGTTTATTATCGACAAAAATGGTAATATCCGCTTTAAAGTTGTAGGATTTGATGGCTCGACTGATGGATTGGTTGATGAAGTTACCGCCATGATTGATA
The DNA here is from genome assembly GCF_051903035.1 of Mucilaginibacter sediminis. Taxonomy (NCBI): domain Bacteria; kingdom Pseudomonadati; phylum Bacteroidota; class Sphingobacteriia; order Sphingobacteriales; family Sphingobacteriaceae; genus Mucilaginibacter; species Mucilaginibacter sediminis. The sequence continues at coordinate 1,681,428 of NZ_CP170602.1, read as the reverse complement.
TGGCTAAGGAGCCTGCGGTAGCGGCGACACCGGCAGCGCCTGCTAAAGTGGGTATGAGATAGTAGGTATGAATGTTTTGTTCCTACCTATAACATGTTCAATTTTTCCTGTTATCCTGAGTGGTAAAATTTCGCGAAAGTTTGCAGGGAAAATGACATACTAAAGAGCGTTGTCATGCTGAGCCTGTCGAAGCATAGCGGGCAAAGGCCTCTCCGCGCGACCCTTCGACAGGCTCAGGGTGACAGGCCTACGCACCTCGAAAGTAAAACATGTCATGGGTACGTACATACAATCTATTCTACACTATGCATTGCCGTTCTGTAAAGTTTGCTAATAGCCCTGCGTGACAGTTTTTTAGTGTCTGTTATGCCATCGTCAAAGTGCCCGAAATAACCATGGTTAATGAAGCTAATTAAATAAAAATGCCGCCCTGAACCAAGGCGGCATTTTTCACGAATAAAATATCTTTAAAAATTCGGCTTCAACACATATTTATTATAAAAACGGGTAATATGGTCAACAGCTTCTTCGGCGGTATCAACTACGCGGTAAAGCATAAGGTCATCAGGGTTAATGTTATGCTGATCGGCCAGCATTTTTTCTTCTATCCAGTTAAATAAACCTTTCCAGTAATCAATACCCACAAAAATAATAGGGAAGCGTGCAATTTTACCTGTTTGAATTAATGTCATGGCCTCGAAGGACTCGTCCATTGTGCCAAAACCACCAGGCAGAATGATAAAGCCTTGCGAGTATTTCATGAACATTACTTTGCGGATAAAAAAGTAATCAAACTCCATGATCTTATCCCTGTCGATATATTTATTGTGGAACTGCTCAAATGGCAGTTCGATATTTAAACCTACCGATTTGCCGCCTGCTTCGTACGCGCCTTTGTTGGCTGCCTCCATGATACCTGGTCCGCCGCCCGATATTACGCCATAACCATGCTCGGTAAGCAGGCGGGCAGCTTCTTCGGCCAATTGGTAATACTTGTTATCGTTATGGGTACGTGCCGATCCGAAGATGGATACGCATGGGCCAATTTTGGCCAGTTTTTCAAAGCCGTCAACAAATTCGGCCATTATTTTAAATATCTGCCAGGAGTCTGTAACCTTTATTTCTTGCCAGTTTTTGTTTTCAAATGCTTGTCTTATTTTATCGTCGCCAGTCATATCCTTTTTTTAGTAGTCCGGAAGTGTTTTTTTAGTCCGAAAGTCGGAAAGTCCGAAAGTCCGGAAGTATTATTTAGTACATCGAATTTATTATTATGTTTTGTTGTTGCTTTTACCCGGTTACAACTTTCGGACTTCCGGACTTTCCGTCTTTCGGACTTTCTTTCGGACTTGAGCTCAGCAACAAGCCGACAAAGGTAATTAATCCGTTAACAATGATGAGTTCATTGCTAAAAACATATCCGCCCAAAAGCGATTTTGATTCGGTATTTAAAAAGTAGCATATAGCAGGCGATGCCACACAAATAAAGGGCACCAGCTTATCCCTTACCTGCCTGTTACTTATAAACAAACCAAAGGAGTAAAGCCCCAGTAATGGCCCGTATGTGTAAGATGCAACAGTAAATATGGCGCTTACCACCGCATCGTTGTTAATTGCGTTAAATATCACAATGGTTAAAAACATCAATCCAGAAAACGCAATATGCACGGTATGGCGTGTGCCTACCTTTTTTTTGCTGTTAAGATCGGTGCTTTTATTAAAGCCTAAAAAATCTACGCAAAAAGAGGTAGTAAGCGCGGTAAGCGCCGAATCTGTGGTAGCAAAAGTTGCCGCTGTAAGCCCCAGCATGAAAACCATGGCCGGTACAATGCCCAAATATTGCAGGGCTATGGTAGGGTACAGGTAGTCGGTTTTATCCACATGAATACCATATTTGCCGGCATACAGCCATAATAAGGCCCCTACACTTAAAAAGAAAATATTGATGACCACGAATACCCCCGTAAAACTGAACATGTTTTTTTGGGCTTCCTTGATGTTTTTAAGGCTCAGGTTTTTTTGCATCAGGTCCTGGTCAAGCCCCACCATACCAATGGTAATAAATATACCACCGAAAAATGCTTTGGTAAAATGGAATTTACTGCTCAGGAAATCATTAAAGAAGAATATTTTGGCGTAACTGCTGTTTTTAATGGCATCGGCAGCCTCAAAAATATTCATATGCAGGCTGCTGCAAATAAAGTATATCGACAGAAATACCGATAACACGAGGAAGAAAGTCTGTAAGCTATCGGTAATAATAATGGTTTTTAATCCCCCTTTAAACGTGTACGACCAGATAAGGACTAAACAAATGAGCACTGTAACTGCAAAAGGAATATGGTAACTATCAAAAATAAATTTCTGTAATACAATAACCACCAGGTACAGCCGGAAGGACGAGCCAATAACCCTGCTAATGAGGAATATCCCGGCAGCGGTTTTATAGCTCCAGGTGCCCAAAGCCCCCTCAATATAACTGTATATTGATGTGAGTTTTAACCGGTAATAAAGCGGTAACAATACGGTTGCGATAATGAGAAAGCCGGCAGCATTACCCAATACAAATTGAAAGTATGAAAACTGATCGCCGGAGGGCGCGCCAACCTTGCCCGGTACCGAAATAAAGGTAACCCCGCTAAGGGCGGTGCCAATCATCCCGAAGGCTACCAAATACCATTTAGAGTTGCGGTTGGCCACAAAAAAAGTATCATTATCTGATGCTTTGCGGGATGTAAGCCATGAAATAACCAGCAACACTAAAAAATAACCGATAATAAATGATAACAGTACTCCTGGCGACATAGATGTTTTATTAGTCCGGAAGTCGGAAAGTCCGAAAGCCCGGAAGTGTTTTTTATAAAACTGATGATAATTTGCAAAATACGCAAACTTAAAAACATCGAACAGGCGTTTGCAGTGTTATTATTTTTACTCTGTTAATTCTTAAATTCTGAAAATCCTGATTCAGACTTATTCCTTAACTTCGCACAATGAATTTTTCGTCCAAATTACTGGAAAATGCTGTAGCCGAGTTTGCCAGGTTACCGGGGGTGGGTCAAAAAACCGCTCTCAGGCTGGTGCTGCATTTGCTAAACCAGGATAAACAGGATGTAGAACGATTTAGCACCACTGTGAGCAAGCTGCGTAACGAGATTATGTTTTGCTCGGTTTGCCACAACATATCCGACCATGCCGTGTGCGAAATTTGCTCGTCGCACAAACGGGATCGTAGCCTTATTTGCGTGGTTGAGGATACCCGCGATGTAATGGCTATTGAAAATACCAACCAGTACAATGGCGTATATCACGTGTTAGGTGGCTTAATATCGCCAATGGATGGGGTAGGGCCCTCAGATTTGCAGGTAGATACTTTGGTTGAGCGATTAAAGGAAAACGAAGCCAAAGAGATTATTTTTGCCCTTAGCGCCACCATGGAGGGCGATACCACTTTATTTTATTTAAACAAACGTATAAAATCTTTCCACATTACCATATCAACCATAGCCCGTGGCATAGCCTTTGGAGGTGAATTGGAGTACGTAGATGAGATCACCCTGGGGCGGTCTATAGCTACACGTGTTCCGTATGAAAATTCATTGTCAAAGTAAGGTATGAAACTATCTGTCATTTTTGTAAACTACAATACTTGTAATATGCTCCGGATTGCAATTGATTCGGTTGTTAGGGCCGCTGCAGGCATCAATTACGAGGTTTTTGTGGTGGATAACGCCTCGACAGACAGATCTGTAGAGATGCTAAACAATGAGTTTCCTGAAGTTAAGTTAATTGCCAACACCAGCAACCAGGGGTTAGCAAAAGCATATAACCAGGGTATTAAGGAAACTACCGGAGAGTATATTTTAGTAGTCAGTGCGGATACAATTACAGGCAAAAAGACTTTTGAAAAGGCATTGGAATTTATGGACATGCATTTGGACGCCGGGGGCATGGGAGTACGGATGATAACCCCGGACGGCCGTTTCCTTGCCGAATCAAAGCATGGTTTTACGAAACCATGGGGAATACTTTTTAAGCTGACAGGCCTGGCCAAATATTTTTCCAAATCGCGCCTTACCGATGTACAGCGTAAAGATTGGGTGGAGGAGTTTCAAACTTCAGAAACAGATGTAGTGAATGGCGCTTTTATGCTGATGCGTAAAGAAGCTATCGATAAAACAGGACTGTTTGACGAGCGTTTTCATACCTATGGATATGATATCGACCTGAGTTACCGTATCAGGCTTGCCGGGTTCAAAAATTATTACTTTCCAAAAACGTATATTATCAACTTCAACAGCCGTAATAATGTAAAATTTAGCTGGGATTATCTTAAGGAATTTTATGGTGCGATGATTATCTTCGCCGCCAAATATTTATTTAAGGTGCCCGAAATTAAAGTGGAGGGTTTGCCGCAGCTATTCCCTTCAACTTATGAAGTTAAATGATAAAGTTATAGTAATAACCGGGGCGTCATCCGGCATCGGAAAATCGTTAGCTATCGAATGTGCCAAACGTGGCGCAACTGTGGTTTTGGCAGCCCGCCAGTATGTAACCCTTTGCGTAATAACACAGGATATTGAAAGGCGCTACCAAACCAAAGCCCTGGCTGTACAATGCGATGTAACTATCGAGGACGATTGCGCCCAGTTAATTAAACAAGCCCTCATCACCTTTGGTAAAATTGATGTGCTGATAAACAATGCGGGCATCACTATGCGGGCACTGTTTAAAGATGTTGATTTAAAGGTTTTGAAATCCTTAATGGATGTAAACTTTTGGGGCACGGTATATTGTACCAAATACGCGTTGCCCGAAATTACCAAAAACAAAGGCAGCATAGTAGGTGTATCATCTATAGCGGGTTATAAGGGTTTGCCCGGCCGCGCGGGATATTCTGCCTCGAAATTTGCCATGAACGGTTTTTTGGATGCTTTACGGGTTGAAAACCTGAAAACCGGTGTCCATGTATTAACCGCTTGTCCTGGCTTTACCGCGTCAAACATCCGCAATACTGCGCTTAATAAAGAAGGAGTAGAACAGCGCGAAAGCACCCTGGAAGAAGATAAAATGATGACAGCCGACCAAGTAGCCAGGGTAATTGTAAATGGCATTGAAAACCGCTCGCGCACCCTGGTTTTAACCCTGCAGGGCAAACTTACAGTATTGCTTAGTAAGCTACTGCCAGCCTTTTTAGATAAGATGGTTTATGATGTTTTTGCCAGGGAAAAGAACCCGCTTTTGAAGTAGTGAGTAGTGAGTGGTGAATAGCCAAAGCTGATCAAATTACCCACTCACCGCTCACTATTCACCAATTCATAAGTACTTATCTTACTCATATCCAAAATAGCCTGTCCGTCTTCATCACGATGAAATACAGGTACAAATTTGGCGCCCCAAACTACGTCCGAATAAATGTAGGATGTTCGGGAATGTACAGTTTGTGAAAAAGTATCATCAAAGGTTTTAAGGATGACGGATAAACTGGCCTGTTTGGCTTCCAATTCCTCCTGGGTCATGTCTTTTAACGGGCTGTTTTCATCAAGGGGGTGCACCACCGTCCAGTTTACTGTCAAAATACTCACAAACTTTCGTTCCAGTTCCAACTGAAAAAACTTGCGGATCACCTTGCCGTTCACTTCTTCGTTATAGCCAAATACAACCTCTATCTCGAGGTCTATCAATATATTACGCCTTAAATTGGCCAGTCTGAACATTAGCCCCCAACCCTTATCGCGATAAGGAGCAACCAACACCTTATCACTATACAATATTTTAGCCGATGGCCTGGAGAAGCGCCCGTATAATAAGCCTGTAGCTAAGGCAAAAGCTAATAAGCCCATCATCGATTCTAAAGCGGCCACACTGTTTGCGGCCATTCCCTTCGGACTGATATGGCCATAACCAACAGTCGAAATGGTTTGCGCCGAAAAAAAGAAGGCATCCATAAACCTGTCAAACCCGGTATTGCCACTCCGGCCGTCAAGCACATCGGTACCTAATGAAACATATATGCATGCAAATATGATGTTGGCTGTAAAGTACCCGCTAAAAACAATGAGCCAAAACTTTCGCCAACTCATGGTAATAAGCGAGTGGTAATTGTTTGCAGTAGAAAAACGCGGCAGGCCGGTACGCTTTACGTTAATAGATCCATCTTTATTGATAACAGGCTGGCTTTTTACTACAGGCTGGGTGCCGAAACCAAGGTCATCCTCGGGGTTTATTTTTTCTTGATGTATAGCCATTTTTTTAATTAGTGAATTATTGATTTAGTGAATTATTGATTTGGAACGCAGGTTAATATGTTGATAATCCATTAAATCAATTATTAAGCAGCTGAGTGCTTATTGCAAAGTTTCATTAAATTTTCCTAATTCACTAATTCACTAATTCACTAATTCACTAATTCATTAATTAAATTTATCTGTTTGTTTTTATAAAAACTATTTCCATATTTGTGGCATAAATGAAAACGAACGCATTAAACAATAACTGGTGGTGGCTTAACGAGATATCGTAAGGCAATTCCGTGTTTGTTTAAAAAAATATATTCAAAGGAAGGGTTGCCATACGGTAACCCTTTTTTTATGCCAGGCCTCCCGGCCCCCTGAAGGGGGAGGGAAAAGAAAAATGGCTTGGCAAACTTGAAATTTAACAATTAAAAAGTACCCCCTTTAGGGGGCCAGGGGGCATGAAACAGATACTTAATCATCTATTCGAACACAAAACCTTTAGCCGGGAGCAATCAAAAGGGATTTTGATAAACATAGCTCAGGGTAAGTACAACAACTCGCAAATGGCCGCGTTTATGACGGCCTATTGCATGCGCAGCATTACCGTTGATGAGCTGGAAGGCTTTCGCGATGCCATGCTGGAACTTTGCCTGCCTATTGATTTGCAAACCGGCGAACTGATAGATTTGTGCGGAACAGGCGGCGATGGTAAGGACACCTTTAATATATCCACCCTTGCGTCCTTTGTGGTAGCGGGAGCGGGGTATAAGGTAGCCAAACACGGTAACTACGGTGTATCATCGGGTTGTGGCTCGTCAAACGTGATGGAGTATTTGGGGTACCAGTTTACTAATGATGCTGATAAACTGAAACGCGGAATTGACAAAGCCAACATCTGCTTTTTGCACGCACCGCTATTTCACCCGGCCATGAAAACGGTGGCGCCCATCCGCAGGGAGTTGGGGGTGAAAACGTTTTTTAACATGCTTGGTCCGCTGGTAAATCCGGCGAAGCCTGAAAATCAACTGGTTGGTGTTTTTAACCTGGAGCTGGCAAGAGTATATGCATACCTTTATCAAAAATCGGCCACTAAATATACCATAGTGAATGCCTTGGAGGGTTATGATGAGGTTTCACTTACCTGCGATTTTAAAACCTTCTCTGCTGAGGGAGAAAAGATTAATAGCGTTGAGGCCCTGGGCTTCGAAAAGCTTGATCCATCGGAAATTGCCGGCGGTGATACTGTAAGTGCCTCTGCATCAATATTTAGCAGCGTACTTAATGGTGATGGTACCAATGCGCAAAACAACGTAGTGCTATCAAACGCTGCCCTGGCTATCAGGACTATCAACCCCGAAAAGACTTTTGCCGATTGTTTTTACGAGGCAGAAGAAGCCCTGCTGAGCAAAAAAGCACTGAACAGTTTTAACCTGCTATTGCAAAACTAAACATGAAAATAAAAGTTTGCGGTTTAAAAGATCCCGAAAATATTGAAGCGGTAGCCGCATTAAAACCCGACTACCTGGGCTTTATTTGCTACGGGCTTTCGCCCCGATATATCGGTCAATTATCTGCAGAAAGTTTCAAAAAAATACAAAAAAACATCAAAAAAACAGCAGTTTTTGTGAATGAAAGTGCAGAAATAATCGATTCTTTGATAGATGCGTACGGTTTTGATGTAATACAACTTCACGGCGACGAATCGCCGGAATTTAGTCACAGTTTTCGGGACAGGGTTACCGTGTTTAAAGCTTTTGGGTTGGACGGAAATTTCGATTTCGGCCAGCTCGATAATTACATAAACAAAGTAGACTATTTCCTGTTCGATACAAAAACTGCCGCCTACGGGGGTTCGGGTAAAACTTTTGACTGGGAGATGCTGGATAATTATAAACTTAATGTCCCCTTCTTTTTATCGGGTGGTATAAGCCTGGATAACCTGGAAGAAATTAAAAAGATTAACCACCCGCAATTTTACGGGGTAGATTTAAATAGCCGTTTTGAAACGGCGCCCGGTGTTAAAGATACCGGTAAACTAAAACAAGCATTTGATATCATCAACAAGCAAACTATTACAGATGAAATACGGAGTTAACGAGCAAGGTTATTATGGCGATTTTGGCGGCGCCTACATCCCCGAAATGCTTTATCCAAATGTTGAGGAGTTAAGGCTTCAATATCTCAACATTATTAATGATCCAGGTTTTAAAGCCGAATTTGACGACCTGCTGAAAAACTATGTGGGCAGGCCTTCGCCGCTATATCACGCTAAAAGATATTCGGAAAAGTATGGGGCCAACATATTTTTTAAACGCGAGGACCTGAACCACACCGGATCGCACAAGATCAACAATGCTATCGGGCAAATTCTGCTGGCTAAGCGCTTAGGGAAAAAACGTATTATTGCCGAAACCGGCGCCGGGCAGCATGGTGTTGCCACAGCTACTGTTTGTGCCCTGATGGGTATTGAATGCGTGGTTTACATGGGCGCAGTTGATATGGAACGCCAGGCTCCCAATGTATCGCGTATGAAGATGCTGGGCGCTACGGTAAGGCCAGCTACATCGGGCAGTAAAACCCTGAAGGATGCCACCAACGAGGCCCTGCGTGATTGGATAGGCAACCCAGTTGATACGCACTACATCATCGGCTCTGTTGTTGGGCCGTATCCTTTTCCGGATATGGTTGCCCGCTTTCAATCCGTGATATCCGAAGAAACTAAAAAACAGTTATTGGAGCAATCAGGCAACGAGTTACCTCAATACGTAATGGCTTGTGTAGGTGGCGGTAGTAATGCCATGGGCATGTTTTATCATTTTTTGGATGATGAAGATGTGAAACTGGTTGCCGTTGAAGCGGCCGGTAAAGGTGTTAACAGCGGCCACTCTGCCGCTACCACATTTTTGGGTCAGGAGGGTGTACTTCATGGCAGCCGTACTATACTCATGCAAACAGATGATGGGCAGGTGGTTGAACCGTACTCTATATCGGCCGGGCTCGATTACCCGGGTATTGGTCCGCAACATGCGCATTTGTACAAAATAAACCGCGCCCAGTACACCAGCATTACCGATGATGAGGCCTTACAGGCAGGATTATTATGCTCGCAAATGGAAGGCATTATCCCGGCCATTGAAACAGCCCACGCACTGGCACAACTGGAGAAAATGACATTCAAAGCCGATGATAACGTTGTTATCTGTATATCCGGCCGGGGAGATAAGGATTTGGATACTTATATTAAATATTTTAACTTTTAGTTGTTCATGGTTCATAGATCATAGTTCATTGCCAGGAATTTTATTTCTGAAGCGGCCATGAACCATGAACCATGAACTATAAGCAATAACGAACCATTGACCATGAACAGTTCAAACCGCCTAAACAAGCTTTTCGCTACCAAAAAAGATAATTTGTTATCTATATACTTTACTGCGGGTTATCCCGCCTTAAACACCACCGTTGATATTGCCGAAGCTTTGGAAAAAGCCGGCGCCGATTTCCTGGAAATTGGTTTCCCATATTCAGATCCCGTGGCCGATGGCCCGACAATTCAGCACAGCTCTGAACAGGCTTTAGAAAACGGGATGACCCTTAACCAACTGTTTGAAGAATTGGGCGAACTACGCAAGCGCGTTACTATCCCCATTTTATTGATGGGCTATTTTAACCCTATAGTACAATACGGTATCGAACGTTTTTGCAAAAAAGCAGTTGAATTGGGCGTTGATGGCGTAATAGTGCCCGATTTGCCCATGTATGAGTATGAAGCTAAATACGCCAATTATTTTACAGATAACAACCTGAGCAATATTTTCCTGGTTACTCCGCAAACATCCGAAGACCGCATTCGTAAAATTGACGAACTGAGCAACAGCTTTATATACCTGCTTTCATCATCTTCCATCACTGGCGGCAGCCTGCAGCTAACCAACAGCATTGAAGATTATTACAAGCGCATTAAAGCCATGGAACTTAAAAACCCAACTATCATTGGTTTCGGTATATCGGACAACAATACTTTTAAACAAGCATGTGCCTACGCAAACGGCGCTATTGTAGGCAGTAAGTTTGTAAAGTTGCTGGCTGAGGAGGATTATATGGGGAAGATACCAGGGTTTATTAAGGGGATAAGGCCGTAAGAAATAGCACACTTTTCAGTCGTCATTGCGAGGTACGAAGCAATCCCGAACTATCTGGGACTTAGCATGTCGGGGATTTTTTCCTGTCTTATAATGATGGGTTTGTAAATGGCTTATTTTCAACGATGTGCTTTTGGTAATTTATGTCATTGCGAGGAACGAAGCAATCGCGAACTCTGTATGGCGGACCTGAACAGTTCGCGATCGCCACGCTATCGCTTATAATGACATCATTGTAAATTATTGATTATCAATATTGTTTTTTTGTAGAGACGCATAATTGCGTCTCCCGCATGCAAATCACACATGCAAATCGGCTTTGCAATCGCACCTTGCAAATCCTGAATGTCCTGCGGGAGACGCAATTATGCGTCTCTACAAAAGCCCCATTTGCAGCAATGTCATTTCTGTTTTTTCCAGCCAAGCTGGTGATTACTCGCAATGACATGGTTGTTGTAAACATCTAAAGCCATTACCATTTTTTTTTCAGGCTTACCCGATGGTTCCTCACAATGACGTAAAATATCAATACAACTGGTAACCCCAGAGCACCTACAAATACATCTCCAGATCTCCTTTACCCTCACGAATTACCTCAAACTCGCCGTTGGTACAGTCAACAACAGTCGAGGCTACGTTATCGCCGTAGCCGCCATCAATCACTATATCAACCAGGTCTTCATATTTTTCGTGGATCAGTTCCGGGTCGGTTGAGTATTCGATGATATCGTCGTCGTCGCGGATAGAGGTAGATAGGATGGGGTTACCTAATACACGTACAATTTCTCGGGCAATATCGTTGTCAGGAACACGGATACCAACCGTCTTTTTGTTGCTGCTTAATAGCTTGGGCACCTTATGGCTGGCGTTAAATATAAAGGTAAACGGGCCGGGCAGCGCTTTTTTAAGCACACGGAACGTGGCGTTATCTATCGGTTTGATATAATCAGATATGTGGCTTAAATCATAACAGATGAAGGAAAAATTAGCCTTTTCGGGTTTAATGTTCCTGATTTTGCAGATGGCTTCGATAGCCTTGTGGTTGGTGATATCGCAACCAAGCCCGTAAATGGTATCTGTGGGATAAATGATTAATCCGCCTTTGCGCAGTACTTCAACAACCTGCTCTATCGCTTTAGGGTTCGGGTTTTCGGGATATATTTTAATGAGCATATTTAATAGACAAATATACGCTGAAGTAGTTTAAAAAATGTATGGTTATATAAACAACCACTGTAAATGTGTTACCGTCCGAAGTCATATAAATCGAACAGTGTGATTTAATTGCAAGTGTGTGTACCGGTACGGGATGAAACACCCTGAAACAACCTGACACGGGGTGGTACGGGGTGAAACACCCTGGTACGGGGTGGTACACTACCAATGGTTAATGTTTTTAACCCGGGGTAAATTTCGGATTTAGCCCAAGTATTGCGTAGTTAGTGACGCAAAGGGCGACTTATGATCAAAAAGGATTGTTTGTTAAAACCATAAATCTGCCACCCTGCAGGCAGCCACTCAAGGCGCTAATGGGGATTTGCGGGTACTCAAATTCTACCATCAATGCAAGTTCCCCGCTTGTGGCTTCAATACCTTAACAAGTTTACCCACCAATTGGGTATCTACAACAGATTTTTCAATAATATCAGCAAAACCCATCTTTAAATAGTTTTCCGCATCTGCCGGTACGCCATTTATAGCAATTATAGGTAACTTATTAATGGAGGTGGTTGATTTTTGCAAGGCCGTCAACAATTCGGCTACATCTGTTTCTTGGGCAGGCACGGCTGTAAGCACAACGTTTACATCATTTTTGGCAATTATCTCTAATGCTTGTTTTGCGTTACCTGCCTGTAAAAAATTAACATTCCAACGGGCCAGTATCATTTTTAACGACATCAAATCAAGCTCATTGTCGTCAACTGCCAAAATGGTAATGCCATTCAATAACAATGCAGGGTCAAGCGTGTCGGGTTTAACAACAGCCTCGTTATTGCTTTTTTGATACGGAATGGTAAAACTAAACGTAGTGCCTGCCCCGGGTTTGCTATCTACGGTAATATGCCCGTCCTGCAGCTTTACCAGTTGTTTGCAAATAAATAGTCCCAGCCCGGTACCTGCCTTTCCGTTTGATGAACTGGTTTGATAGTATTTTGAAAACAAATTGGACTGCTGCTCCGGACTAATACCATCCCCGGTGTCCCTGACATCAACAATCAGCTTATTTTCCGGGCCAACCAATTCGGCTATTACCCTGATGCCGCCTTCTTTGGTAAATTTAATAGCGTTGCTTAGCAGGTTAACCATAATCTGTTTCAGCCTAAGGCTATCGCCCAGTAAAATAGCGTCTTTGTCGCCTTTAAAATGGTAATCTAATGTTAACCCCTTTTTAGTTGCGCCAAACTCCATGCTTTCAACAACTGTTTTTAGTGCATCATCAGGATTAAAAGGTTCCGTGCTAATTTTAAACTCGCTGTTTTCCATTTTTGCTGCATCCAGGGTGTCGTTCAGGGTGCGCAGCAGCATATCCGAAGAGTGCTTGATAGAATCGAGCATGTCAGCTTGTTTTTTAGCCAGGTTGGTTTTACCAAAAATGTAAAGGAAGCCCCTGATGGCGGTAAGCGGGTTACGTACCTCGTGGCTCATATGCAAAAGCAGGTCCATCTTTTGTTGAGCAATGGTAACCGATTGTTCAATTTCTTTGTGTAGCAGCAGTTCGGCCCGGTTAAGCTGAATGATAAATAGAATGAGTAGCGTAGCAAACACAAGCACCAGGAATAAAGCTATAAGCGAGAAGGTATTCAACAATCCCGTGGTTTCCTGGTAGTTTTTAAACAATATATCCCTGAACTCGCTGGTCGCGTTGTAATTTAATTCTTTTATGTCATTAATAATGCGCTCCAGCTCATTGCTGATATGCGAATTCAGGACAATCAGTTCGCGCTGCATCGTTATCAGCTTTAGGTTTTGTTGCTGCAATTGCCTCAGGCTGTTGGCGTAAGCTTTCTGATCCTTAGTTAATAGCTTTTGTGTAGATGCATTAACCTCCTTTAAATTGTTGCGATGGTTAATCTCTATTGCAGATATCGTCTTGTCGTCCTTATTGTTAATGGCATCTTTAATTCGTTTAAAAAGACTCCTTTTGGCTGAAGGCGTTATTTTTTTAACAGTATCTGTTTGGATTTTAAATGATTTATTGGCGTTGCCGGAAAGTTCCTGCGCATACTTGACGGCTTCGATGTTAAATGCAGCATAAACAGTAAGCAATGAATCAAAATTGTGCTTGAGCCCAAAGAGCTGGTTAGATAGGGCTAACTTTTTTTGGTACCACGACTTTATTTTTTTGCTTTGTACGATGTTAAGGCTGCTTGTATCGGCATGTGCTTTAAGCAAAGTATCCAGTTCGTTAAATGCCGAGGTTAGCTTTGTTTTATAATCGTCGCTATTTTTACTGTTAGTATTGAGTAAAGACGCCTGGAAATCGTCTTCGGCCTGGTGCAGTAATAACAAAATATGCTCGGGATGATGATTCCCCTGGCCCATATTATTGGCCAGTTTAGAAATATTCGCTAACTTTTTAGTAATCGACGTGCGGACAATAAGCGCTGTAACTGAAAAAATGATGGCGAAGGCAAGGAACGCAAAAAGAATTTTTCGGGCTAAAGTTTTGGTATACGTTGTTGGCATAAAATTGCGTTTGGCACAACTACACAAAGTATAGTTAGGGCGGCAAAATTATCAAAAATTAAGCGCATTTAATTGGTAATGTTGGCAATAGCCAGGAAGCATTTAATGACGTGTTTATTTTTCAACTGTGAGCGGGCCTGTCACGCTGAGCCTGTCGAAAGGTCGTGCGGAAAAGGCCTTCGCCCGCAACGCTTCGTAGGCTATCTTTGATGTGTTTGGGTTTACATAAACATTAGCTTGAACGCTGGCTACGACTCACCCGGCCGACGCTCCGCTGGGCCACCCTCTCTCAGGCTTCGCCGCAAGGAGGGTGAGGAATAAAAAAATAGTTTTCTTCGCTCCTCTATGCGCGAGGCGGAGAGAGGGGCAGACGGGCGTAGCCTCGTCGGGGTGAGTCGTAGCCGCCATGCGATATTCGTCAGTCTCCTCCCGAATTTAGCCGAATTGTATAACTTATAACGTCGCCCGCAACATAATTTAACGCTACTTCCTTTTCAGTGTAGTATGCACTTTAACCCCATTAGCCGCAATGTCCACGCCGATAGAATCGCCATAAAATTTGCCGCTGTGTGGTATTTCAATATCGCCAAGGGTAACCGTGAAGGTGAATTTATCTCCGTTAATTTTACCGTCGTCAACGGGTAGTTCGCCTTTTGGGGTTTGTACGGTGCCGGTTAGTTTATCACCATCAATTTTAAAATGATAGGTTAAGGGATATTGGTCGCCATTCTCCATGGTTAAAATTCCACCCCAGCTTCCGCTAAAATCGGCAATGGCAGCTAAACAGGCTAAAAAGCAGCAGCAAAGCAATACAGTTGTTAAGAATTTTCTTTTCATAACGTGTTGTTTTTCTGTAGCTAAAAGTACTGTTGCTATTAAAATTTATCATAAACAATAGGTTAAGTTTTAATGTGCGTGGAGAGGGAGGGCGCAAGGTTAACATTCAAATGTAGAGACGATAATTGCGTCTCCCACATGCAAATCGGTGTTGCAAATCCTGAATGCCTTGTAATAGAGGTAATATTTATCGCTGGAAAATAAACGCAAGGCAGATTCCATCCGCCTCACGCAAAAACAATCAAGCCTACTCAAATTTATCTGCTATTACAAAGATCTTCATTCCCGGTTTTTCCTCGGCTTCAAACGTAAGCGTAACTTTGCCCGCTACGCCGGTGATAGTTATGGTTGCTGTTCTGTCATGACCATTGTCATCACTGAGTTTCGCTTTTATAACCGTTTTGCCGTCTTTAAAAGGCGTTTTCCAGTCGCAGGTTTTTGAACTGATTGGACCCCACATCTTATGATCGTCGCCACCGGGAACAATGGTTACATCTGTTTTAGTAATGGTAATAACCGTGGTTTCATCCCTGCTGTCGGTATTGCCCTGGTCATCAACCTTACTTGTTTTTGATGATGTTAAGGTTACGGTTTGGTCGCACTGCGCAAAAACTGTTGTGCTGCCGGCTACCAGCAAAAAGATGATAATAACCGCTTTTTTTAAATCGAATGCTGTTTTCATATACTGATGATTAAGTTTAAAATAAAGGTAAGTGTTTTATATAGTATTATGCAATACAAAGTACTATATAAAATATAAATAACTGATTATAAATGATATAAATTATTTTTTTCATTGATTTATCGCTTGAAGTCGATTTTACGGACGTGAGTTGTTGCTTATAGTATCAATATAGCAGCGGGTAATTTTCTGCTATTAACAGTTAAAATTAATTAGTGTGAAAACAACAATTAATGTACATTTGAAATGTAGTATCTTTATATTGTTATCGCCAATTATATTAACCCGTTATGCGTAAAAACATCTGTTTATTATTAGCTGTATGCTGCGGCTTTTCGGCCTTTGCACAAAAACAGCAGGATTACCCTATTCAGCCGGTTCCGTTTACCAGTGTAAAACTGGCCGATCATTTTTGGAATTCACGGATTGAAACCAACCGCACGGCCACTATCCCGGCATCGTTTACCCGTTGCGAAAGTACCGGCAGGGTAAAAAACTTCCAAATGGCCGCCGCCCGTTCGGGCAAATTTTGTACTACTTACCCGTTTGATGATACCGATATTTATAAAACCATCGAAGGCGCATCATATTCGTTAGCCGTGCATCCAGATAAACAGCTGGATCATTACCTCGATTCGATGATCACCATAGTAGGTAAGGCGCAGGAACCAGATGGCTACCTGTACACTGCCCGCACTATCGATCCGATACATCCGCAAGCATGGGCCGGTCCCGAGCGTTGGGTGAATGAGCAGAATATGAGCCACGAGCTTTACAATGCAGGCCATATGTACGAAGCTGCCGCCGCGCATTTTATGGCTACCGGCAAGCGCAATTTTTTAAATATCGCCCTTAAAAACGCCGATTTACTGGTACGCACTTTTGGCCCCGGTAAACGCACCGTGGCACCCGGCCATGAAATTGTAGAAATGGGCCTGGTACGCCTGTACCGCATCAGCGGCAAAAAGGAATATCTTGACCTGGCCAAGTTTTTTATTGATGCCCGTGGGCATAAGGAATACAACAAAAAAAGCAAAAATCCATTCGAAAACGGTGTTTACTGGCAGGATGATACCCCTGTTACCAACCAGGAGGAAGCCGAAGGGCACGCCGTACGGGCAATGTACCTGTATTCGGGCATGACAGATGTTGCAGCCCTCACCGGCGATAAAGAGTACATAGCCGCCATTGATAAGATTTGGGATAACATGGTGAGCAAAAAGCTATACGTACAGGGCAGCATAGGTGCCGTTGGTGATGGCGAACGTTTTGGCGGTAATTACGAACTGCCAAACACCACCGCCTACAACGAAACCTGCGCGGCTATTGGCAATGTTTTCTGGAACCAAAGGATGTTTTTACTACACGGCGATTCTAAATACATCGACCTATTGGAGAAAACCCTGTATAATGGCTTAATTTCGGGTGTCGGGCTCGATGGTAAATCTTTCTTTTATACCAATGCTATGCAAATCCGCGATAGCTTTACCCATCCGGATATTGAGCGTGAGCGCTCGGGCTGGTTTACCTGCTCCTGCTGCCCAACCAATATCGTACGGTTAATTCCGTCTATCCCCGGTTACATGTATGCCCAAAATGGCAAGGATGTGTATGTAAACCTGTTCATCAGCGGATCGGCAAATTTGAAGGTTGGCGAAAAGGCGCTTAAAATTACCCAGCAGAATAATTACCCCTGGGATGGCGGTTTGGTATTCAACGTCGATCCTGCATCGGCTATGGATATGAACCTCAGGATCCGTATTCCGGGCTGGGCACAGAATAAAGCTATCCCATCCGATTTGTACAGCTACGAGAAATCATCGGCACAAAAAATAGAAATAAAGGTAAACGGTAAAGCCGTTGATTACCAGATGGACCATGGCTATGCGGTGATCAGCAAAAAATGGAAAAAAAACGATAAGGTAGAGCTTACCCTGCCCATGGATGTACAGCGTGTAATAGCCAACGAAAAACTGGCCGACGATAATGGCAAAATCGCCATCCAGCGTGGCCCTATCATGTATTGCGCCGAGTGGAAAGATAATGCCGGTAAGCCAAGCAGTTTTATTATCCCCAAAAATGTTGTTTTTACCCCAACCTATAATGCCGATTTGCTAAACGGCGTAATGACATTAAAGGCCGATGTAAAAAGTGTTAATGTTGATGAAGCTAATCAGAATGTGAGCACTGTTACCAGCACGCTAACCGCTATTCCATATTACTCATGGGCAAACCGCGGCAAAGGCGAGATGGCCGTTTGGTTTCCGGAACAGGTAAAGTATGTGGATTTGTTGAGTAAGTAAAAGCCGGCCTGGTCGTTGTCGTTAAATTGATGTCTTAAGCTACCGTCATTGCGAGGTACGAAGCAATCCCGAACTATGTGAGACTTAGCACGTAGGGGATTGCTTCGTACCTCGCAATGACGATTTTAGACTATTCCCATTTTTAATAAATGTTACACATACATTTCTATTTTCTGGAAATCTTTATACCTTTAAAAAGTATAAAAAACCAGTAAACCATTCTGAACCAATTACAGGCCGCCTTAATTTATGGCGACTTTTAGTGGTATCATTAAAACATTAATTATGATAAGAAAAATTTTTACCATGTTATTCCTTGCGACGGGTTTCCTGACAGCTTCGGCGCAGGAGGTTTCCATTAGCAAAGGCTGGAAATTTACAGTCGGCGATTCGGCCCAGTGGGCGTCGCCAACTTATAACGACCAGCACTGGCAGGTTGCCAACCTTAACGACAACTGGGAACGCCAGGGCCACCCCAATTATGATGGCTTCGGTTGGTACCGTACCAAAGTGGTTATTCCTTCGTCATTAAAAGATAAATCGTATCTGAAAGACAGCCTCCGCTTAAATTTAGGTACTGTTGATGATAATGATGAGGTTTACCTTAACGGTAAACTGGTAGCCAAATATGGCGGTTACGGCGGTACTATAAAAGATGGCCATTATGGCGGCCGCTCATATACAATAGCAGCAAACAATCCCGCTATTTTGTGGGATAAAGAAAACGTGCTGGCAGTGCGTATATTTGATACCGGCGGCGATGGCGGTTTGGTAACCAGCGGCTACGGCAGCACATTTAACATCACCATGGCCGATGTAATGGACCATGTGGCTGTAAATACCGAAGCTGATTTTGTGTATGGCGATAACAATAGCTTAAGTAAGAGTATTAAATTACATACCACAAACGCTTACCAGTACAGCGGAACCCTTGCATTTAAAGTAACCGACCCCGAAAACGGTACCGTGCTTTACGAAAAAACAAACCCGGCCAATTTTACCGGCGGCAAGCCGTTTACCTACTCGTTTTCGATAGCGCGCCTGGCAAAAAGATCATATACTATCAGCTATACATTTACCGATACCAAATCGGGCAAATCGATAGTACAAACAGAAACTACGCCTTATATTTTAACGCCTTATCCAACGGCTAAGGTAAAAATTAATGGGGCTGATGTATTTGGAGCGCGGCCGGGCCACCCGTTCCTTTACCTGATACCGGCCACAGGTAAAAGGCCATTATTGTACAAGGTTGCAGGGCTTCCCGAAGGTTTAAAGATTGATGCCGCAACCGGGGTAATCAGCGGTTCGGTAGCGCAAAAGGGCAATTACCCGGTAACTTTTACGGTAAGCAATAGCCTTGGCGCTAAAACAAAACCATTCACCATTAGCATTGGCGATAATATTGGTTTAACCCCTGCATTGGGCTGGAACAGCTGGAATGCTTGGGGACTGAGTGTTAACGACGAAAAGGTACGCATATCGGCCAAAGCTATGATTGATAAACTGAGTGCGCATGGCTGGGCTTACATCAATATCGATGATGGATGGGAGGCGGAAAACCGTGCTGCTGATGGTAAAATTGTAGCCAATAGCAAATTCCCCGATATGAAAGGCCTTACCGATTTTGTGCATGGTTTAGGCTTGCGCATGGGTATTTATTCTTCGCCAGGCCCACGTACCTGCGGTGGCTTTTTGGGCAGCTGGCAGCATGAGGACCAGGATGCCCAAACCTACGCCGACTGGGGTATCGACTATTTAAAATACGATTGGTGCTCATACTCGGATATTGCACCCAAACCCGACCTTGATGGACTGAAAAAGCCTTACCAGGTAATGCAGGCCGCATTAGGTAAAGTAAACCGCGATATCATGTATAGCCTTTGCCAGTACGGCTGGGGCAATGTATGGGAGTGGGGTGCCGATGTAAACGGCAATAGCTGGCGCACAACAGGCGATATCCAGGATACCTGGCAAAGTATGTCAACCATCGGCTTTAACCAGGGACAGGCAGCGCCACATGCCCAGCCCGGCCATTTTAACGATCCGGATATGCTGGTTGTTGGCAAAGTAGGATGGGGCCCAAGCCTGCATAACACCAGGCTTACGTTTGATGAGCAGTATACACATATCAGCTTGTGGAGCCTGTTGGCATCGCCTCTGTTAATTGGTTGCGATATGGGGCACCTGGATGCCTTTACGTTAAGCCTGCTTACCAACGATGAAGTACTGGCAATTGACCAGGACGCATTAGGTAAAGGCGCAAGCCAATATATCAAAAAAGATGATTACCAGGTTTGGGTAAAAGAGTTGAAAGATGGCGGCAAGGCAATCGGCCTGTTCAATACATCCGATAAATACCAGACCATAAGCCTTGATAAAGCCGATCCTGCTATAGCAGGTTATACCAAATTCAGGGATGCCTGGCAGCAAAAGTATATTGTGGTTACCGGCAATGCCTTAACCGCTAAAGTTGCACCACATGGTGTGTTGTTGTTGAGGGTAGAAAAATAGCCCGGGAGCAACGTTTGCTGCCGGCAATTTAATAGAAAATGCCTGTGAAGTTTTATATTTCACGGGCATTTTTTATTTGGTGCTTTAACTCGCTATCGATTTATTTTTCCGGGCTATCGTAATAGTAAATGGGCGAAAATACGCCCTCGCTTGTAGTATAGTATCCTTTGCCATCGGGTGTAAAACCTATGGCTTCACCTTGTTTTTCAATAGTGTAAGGCAGCTCCCTTGGTTTCCTGGCCATGGCATCCCATACATGCTCATGGGGCTGGCGTTGCCAATAGTAAACCTTTTCGTAGCTTTTTAGCAGAATCTGCTTGCCGTCTTTGGAGATATCACCCGCGGTGATCCATTTAAAAGGTTTAAAACCGGGGAAAAATAATTTGGTATGCCTGGTTAAGGTAAGCGTATCATTGGCTTTATAACTTAATGGCGCCGTATACACAGCCACGGTGTCGCCACGCTTGGTTACAATATATAAAAGCTTTTCAAGCGGGTCAATCATTAACGTTTCAGCATCTTTCGGACCATCCGGATACTTTAAATTAACAGCTACGGGTACGGCATGTGTTGTAGTATCCTGTGCCCATAAGGTGTTTTCCAAAAAACGGTAAACAGTAATTACCTTCCGATTTTGAGCGTTATCGCCAATATCGCCGAGATAAACATAGCTTTTGCCTTTTTGCGGACCAGGGCCAACGGCAATATCCTCGCAGTCCTGAACACCTGATTGTATATTCTTGTCTCCCTTAAAATAAATGGTGGCCTTTAATTTGCCCTCGGGGGTTATCGAAAAGAAACGGCTGGTATCACCGCTGTCATTATGTACATAATATACATCGGGGTTGATAGATGAAGCCGCTATTCCAGATGTTTCGTCCATTAGCTTGTTGCTCAACGTGCCGCTTATTGGTTTTTTATCCAATAAACGGTGCTTGGCATATGCGCCTAAAAATAGCAGCATTACAAAGGGTATCAGGATCTGTAATTTCTTTCTTCGGCTCATGTTAATGTTGCAAATAATAACGCAAATAAATCATATTAGTATGAAGTTCGCATTAGTTAAATGCAATTTTTAACAAACTATGCAAAAATAAGGCCGAAAAAAGGATGCTGCCTTGATGTACCATTTGCTCCCAAATGGGAAGTATCCTACAATTTACACTTTTTTACGCCTTTGGGGATG
The DNA here is from genome assembly GCF_051903035.1 of Mucilaginibacter sediminis. NCBI lineage: Bacteria > Pseudomonadati > Bacteroidota > Sphingobacteriia > Sphingobacteriales > Sphingobacteriaceae > Mucilaginibacter > Mucilaginibacter sediminis. The sequence continues at coordinate 1,659,844 of NZ_CP170602.1, read as the reverse complement.
ATCGAATTTTTGAAACGGAAGTTTTAATACATTTAAAAATCTACCATTCAGATTTTCGTCCATGTGGGTGTCAATGCCAAAAATGATATCTTTCCTATCCACATTGGTATAGGTGCCAAACAGTCTGTCCCAAATGCTTAACACATCACCATAGTTACAGTCGGTGTAAGGCAGCTGGTAGTGGTGGTGTACGTGATGCAGGTTGGGGGTAATAAATACCAGGCCGATAATTTTGTTGAGCCTTGAAGGTAGCTGGAACTCGGTATGGGCAACAATATTTGAAAACGACTGGAAGGTTTGCCTTAATATCAAAACGCTGATGGCTGGTCCACAAATAAATACCCAAAGCATTAAAAAGCAGGTGCGGATGCACGTTTCACAAGGATGTTCCCTGATGGTGGTAGATACATCCACCTTCAGATCGCTGTGGTGCACCAGGTGAAATTTCCACAACGGCTCTATCTTATGCATGGTAACATGGTAAACATATTCGCAAAAATCCATCATCATAAACATCACGATGTAATATACCCATGGATTGGTATGAAAAGGGATAAAATTGATAAGCCCCCAATGGTGGGCAGTAGCCCAGCCGGATATTAAAACTACAAACGTGGTTAATACCAGTTGGATAGGCAGGGCAGTAAATATGAATAAGGTGTTGACCGAGGTGTGTTTCCATTTGATCTTTATTCCGTCAAAAGAGGCCAGCATTTCGGCAAACCACAGACCCGTAATTACACAGGCGTATAAAAGTACTTGCGTAAGGTCTTCGTGCTGAGAAAAAAATAAGCTCAGTTTGTGCATAGTCAAATTAAAATAGAGATTTAAAGATAATAACTTTGTTACAATTACCTTAATCCTATGTTAATTCTTCATTAAATATTCATTTTTCTGTCAAAAAAAATGAGCATAATTTCGATTGGTTTTAGCTTGTAAGCAATTAGCAGCCAGTAGAGTGTGATAAAACAAGAAAGGGCATTGATGAAATGCCCTTTCTTGTTTTAGTGTTCTTTTACCATTTCCATTTCCACATCGGGCTTGGATACATCGGTGAGTGCAACCCGGCCGCGGTCCTTACGCAGGATCCGGTTAAAAAGGGAAATTTCTCTGTCAAAAAGAAACCGGAAAAATAGTTTGGTCCATGAGGTATGATAATACAGCGTATCATAAAATTCAGGAGCGGTTTTCTTGATCTCGGGTAATTTATTCCAGGGGATAGAGGGAAAATCGTGGTGCTCATTATGGAAGCCTACATTAAAGGCCACCGCGTTGAAATTACCATAGTAACTGTAAGTTTCCTGCTCCACGCTGTGGGTAAGGTAATGCTCCTGTATCCAGCGTGCGCCAAGCGGGTGCAGGCCTACCGAAAAAGAGAAACTGAGTAGTAAAAATGCTACCGAGTGCCAGCCCATAAAATAAGCTATAGCGGTGGTAAAAATAACCTGCAATAAAAAGTTGGTAATTATCCAGCCATCAATAGGATGTATCTCTCTTAACCGCGATAAGCGGAAAAGCTGGAAAACCGGGAAAAACAATAACCAAAGCGCTTTGCCAAAAAACGAATTGCTGATGAGTTTTGCTTCCCATTTGTTGGGCAAATCGGCATCCAGTTCATGCACACCCTGAAAGGAGTGGTGCTTGATATGGTATTTTTCGAACGAGATTGCGCTTGGCAATATTTGCGGCAAATTGGCAAACATAGAAGCCCAACGATTGGCGTTACGGTTTTTAAACAGCAATTGGTGGGTACATTCGTGAATCATCACAAACAATGCATGATCGGCAAAGGCGCCCAACAGGTAGGCTGCACCAAATACCCACCACCATGATTGATCGCGCAGAAACCAGGCTAAAACTACCTGGAACGCTACCAAACCAATAATGGCAAATATGGTATTGGGGTTTTTACCTATCAGCTTACGCAATTGCGGAAACTGCTTTAAAATTTTTTTTGTACGGATACGATGTGGTTCAGACTCGGAAGAATAAACAAAATCAGTTCTTTTAATCATATAATATGTAAACGTTAAATATAGGAATAACGTTTTAAAAATATCATTTTGCAGTCAAAATAAAAGTTAGATACTTGAAATTCACAAACATTTCATGATTTTTTTATATAAAAATAAGCTTACTGTAGCTTGTAAACCAGTACTTTAAAGGTGCCGGGCAGTGCTTTGCGTGTGCCTGGCTCAAATTCGGCCACGCTTAAATAAATTTTGTGAGTTTTGGCGTCAAGCGCCAAAGTTTTAGCACGCACCGCAGTTTTTAACGTTTGAATAACGCTATAATCGTCTGCCGATTTTTGTTTGATAATGGTGGTTGTGCCATCACCATTGGAGCAAAATATAAGCTTGGTTTCAGCATCATAAGCCACAGCATCAACGCCTGCGCCAATTGGTATGGTGGCAGTTACTTTACCCGTGTTGATATCAACAACACTCATCCCCTTATTTTCGCGGCAAACAGTAAATACCCGCTGGTTGGCAGCATCTAAAGCAAGGCCGGTAGGGCCGCCACATGGCGTCAAGGGGTAGTTTTTAATTACCTTTAGGGTTTTACTGTCAATAACGTTCAGGCTGTTTTTATCTTCCAGGTTATTATATATTTTGCCTTTGCCATCTGGTACCGCAAATTCGGGGCCTCCGCCCAGGGCCACTGTGCCAACCTGTTTTAAAGTTTTTGGGTCGATAACCGAAGAGTTATTGCTTTCGCCGTTGAAGCTGAAAATACGATCTGAATAAGAATCATACATAATAGCATCCGGCCCTTTAGCATCGGTAAGTGGGATAGTAGTGATTGTTTTCAGGGTTTTAATATCGAAAGCAACCACCGCGTTGGCCTTGCCATCGGTAATAAAGCCGCGGTTTAGTTTATTTACAATGGCAATGCCGTGTATGCCTTTCATATTATCGATAGAGCCCACTTCTTTATCGGTTGCCATGTCAATAACGTTTACCTGGGTGCCATGCGATACATATAAACGGTTGTTTACTTTATCAATGGCCAGGTAATCGTACCCGCCATCGCCGGTCAGTGCGATGGTTTTATCGGCCACATAAGTTTGGGCGTTTAGAGTAAAAGGTGCTAAACCGATTATTGCTACGATAAAAGTTAAAATTTGTTTTTTCATTTTGATAGATCTGATTTTGCAATGAAATTACTCTGCGAATCTGTAGAAATATTGGTTTATGTAGGCTAAAAGCAGAAGGCCCAAAGCCAAAAGCTTATATCAGATTTGTTTATTTAGCATTATTTACCAGGTTGTGGATTAATTGAATGTGCATCATGCTCCCCCGCAGGCGGTACAAATCCATTACGGTATAAAATGCGCAGCATGGCAGGCAGCACAATTAACAATAAAGGCAGCGCTGCCAAAAAGCCTCCTATCACAGCAATGGCTAAAGGCTGGTGCAATTGCGCCCCTGCGCCAATACCCAGCGCCAAAGGCATTAAGGCGATAATTGCGCCTAAAGCAGTCATCAGTTTGGGGCGTAACCTGGTACTTATGGCGTAGGTTACAGCATAATCAATTGGGTTATCAAGCGCGCATTGTTTAAACTGAAGAAAGGTGAAAATGGCGTTTTCGCCAATGATGCCTACAATCATGATTAAGCCTGTGTAGCTGCCTACATTTAGCGGGGTACCTGTTACGTATAAGGCTAAAAAGCTGCCGCCTATGCCTAAAACACCCAAAACCAAAATAAGCAATGCTATCCTGAACTGTTTAAACAGGAACAGGATTACCGCGAAAACCAATAAGCTGGCCACTATTAATATGATAAGCAATTCTTTAAACGATTGCTGTTGCTCGGCATAAGCGCCGCCATATTCAACATGGTAGCCTTGCGGCAGGCTTACGTTTTGTGCGATGGCTTTTTTTATGGCCGGTATAGCCGTACCTAAGTCGGTGCTATCCAGGCGGGCGGTTACAATATTTAAATTTTGCAGGTTTTCGCGGTTTATTTCGGCATCGCCCGGTTTTAGGTTTACCTGGGCCAGTTCGCTGATGGGTACCAGCGTGCCGTTCGGTAAAAATATGTTCAGGTTGTTTATCCCCGTAACGGTTAAAGCCCGGTTGCCGGGATAAACCATGCGGATAGGGGATAGCTGTTCCCGCTCAAGCAGGGTGCCTATTACATTGCCCTCCAACGCGGTTTGCGTTTGCAGCTGCAAACTTGCAGCAGTTATATTATACTGCGCCAGTGTTCCGTAATGAGGGTCGATACTTACCGAGGGGCCGGCTATAACTATGCCCGGCAATACATCGGCAGTACCTTTTACTTTTTCAACCTGGGCGGCTATTTGTTTCGACAGGATGTTCAGCCTTTTAGGGTCATCTCCAAAAAGTTTAATTTCAATAGGCTCGGCACTGGTGGTCAGGTCGCCCAGCATATCGGTTATCACCTGGCCAAATTCAACAACCAGGGCAGGCTGTGTTTGGGCAATTTTGTTCCGCAACTCGCCAATCACCTCTTCGGTTGTTTTATCGCGTGTTTTCTTAAGCTGTATAAGGTAATCGCCCCGGTTTGGCTCGGTAATAAAAAAGCCCATCTGGGTACCCGTTCTGCGCGAATAGGTGGCAACTTCGGGTTGTTTAATAATGATCTTTTCTATTTCGCGCAGCATCCGGTCGGTTTCTTCCAGTGAGGTACCGGGCGGCGAGTTATAGTCAAGCACAATACTGCCCTCGTCCATATCAGGTAAAAAACCGGTTGCCAGCTGTGAAGGCACCAACACAATAATCCCGGCTAAGGCAATCATAATAATGAGGGCTACATAGGGGCGAAGAATAAGAAAACTAACCCAGCGTTGCTGCTTTACCGGGTGGGGCTGTTCCTGTTTTGCTTTCGCGATATCCTTAAATTTAGGTTTGGGCGTAAGCAACAGGTATATTACCGGCAAGCCTATCCAGGTTACAAAAAACGAACATACCAGCGTAATGATCATGGTATCGGTAAGTACTTTAAAATAAGCGCCCGCCACACCACTCATCAGCACAAACGGAATAAAAATAACAATGGTACTTATAGATGAACCAAGCATGGCCGGGAATAAATAATCAATTGCCTTTTGTACCAGGTGCCGGCTTAGCTCGTCCGGGTGCTCTTCATGTGTGCGGTGAATTTGTTCAACCACTACAATGGCATCATCAATAATTAAGCCCAACGAGGCTGCAATGGCGCCCAACGTCATGATATTAAAGGTATAACCCAGGCCATAAAGCACCAGCAAGGTTAATCCCAGGGTTACCGGAATGGTAATTAATATGGTAGCACTTGCCTTTAACGATCGTAGAAAAATAACAGCCACAATAATAGCAAGCAGTAAACCTATCCATAAGCTGTCGCTCACGCTTTTTACCGAATCGTTTACAAAATCGGCCTGTACATAGTAGGGTTTTATGGTTACGCCGCCGGGTAGTATTTTTTGTAATGCCTGTATTTTATCGGCCATATCATTTGATACCGATATCAGGTTGGCATTGGGTTGTTTAATAACGGCTATTAGCACACCATCGTGGCCATTGGCATTAATGCGGGTGTATTCAATGCCTTCGTTGATATTAATGGTGGCAAAATCCTTTAGCCTGAGTACCCTTTTGCGGTTATTGCTGATCACCAGGTTTTCCAACTGATCTTTGGTGTTGATGGTGGCATCGGTAACGGTGAGGTACAGCATCTTATAATCGGAGAGGTAACCGCCCGATTTAACAAAATTTGTTGTGGCCAGCGTACTGCTGATGATATCGGGCGTAATGCCGAGTGAGCTCATTTTGCGCTGATCGAGCGTAAGCCAATACTCCTTTAATTTGCCGCCGATAACCCTGATCTCGGATACGCCATCAACCTGCGATAAAAATGGTTTTACGGTATAGGTGGCTATCTGCCTGAGCTCGATGGGCGATTTGGTATGGCTCTCCAGCGTATACCCGCTTACCGGCAATATAGAAGGGTTCATCTTCTCCACCGAAATATTAACGTCGGGCGGTAAATCGTTTTTAATCTGGTCGATGCTTGATTGGATGCGCTGCTGGCTCAGGTCGATATCCGCGCTCCAGTTAAACAGGGCCGATATTTCGCAGCTCCCGCGGCTGGTTGTACTGCGCACCAATTGCAGATCGGGCACTTGTTTAATGGCATTTTCGAGCGGCCTGGTAACCGTAACCATCATTTTGTTTACCGGCTGCAGGCCTTGATCGGCAATGATCTTGATCTTGGGGAAAGTAATTTCGGGAAAAAGCGAGGTTTGCAACCTGGAATAGGCAAACAAGCCCCCCATAATAAATATGAATAGTACCAGCCCCAAAGGCTTGCGGTGCGATATGAAAAAGTTTTTACCGGCGCTCATGAGTGTTTGGTTAGATTAGACATGGCGGTTAGACTCACCCCGGCTACGCTACGCTGGCCGCCCCTCTCTCCGGCTGCGCCGCAAAGAGGGTAAGAGAAAATTACAGGTTTAAACCGCTCTATGCGCGAAGCGGAGAGAGGGGTGACGAGCGTAGCGATGTCGGGGTGAGTCGTCTTCATTATTGCACAATTTTAACTTTGGCCGTATCGGTTAACCCGTAGTTGCCCGTTACCACAATTTGGTCCTTTGCCGAAAATTTGGGCGTTAATATTTCAACCCTGTCACCGGTCTCAATCCCTTTGGTTATTGGGGTTTTAACGGCAGTTGTCGGGTTGATAAGTTTCATCACCCAAAAATCCGTCTGCGTTTCGTTGGTTAATATGGCCGATTTAGGCAGCGACGAGGTGTTTGATCGTAATGACCGAATGATCCTGGCCTTGGCCACTAAATTTTCGGGTATGGTGTTTGCGCTGTTTACTTTGATAACCATGCCCTGTGTTTGCGACAGGGTATCAACAGATGGCATTTCAGACGCTACCTGCCCGTCCAGCTTATCGCCGCCGGGCAAAATGAGTTGTATGCCCTGGCCTATTTTAACATAGCGGCGCAATTCATAAGGCAGCTGCATCACAAAAGCAAAGCTCGACCGGTCGCTGATGATGGCCAGTTGCTCGCCGTCTTGTACGTAATCGCCTTTTTGGTGGGCCAATTGTGTAAGGTACCCACTGCCCGGTGCTTTGATGCGGTTAACACCCGAAAATTTAAAAGTAGTATCTAATATATTGATGCTGTTGCCAATGCTTTGCGCTTCTTTGGTTTTAATGGTAAAAACGGTTGATCCTTTAGCAACGTAATGGCCCAGTTGGGTATTAACACCTTCAATATACCCGTTGGCATTTGCCTTTACCACATTTTTTTGCAGGAATATAGATGTAGCGCTCACATCAAAATAGTCAACCATCGAGCTATCAGTAACAGTGGTTACCGTAACAGGGGTTTGCGATGCCACGGCTGCGTCTTCGCCGTCGGCAGGTTTATCGGCGCCCTTGCATGAAAACAGCAGGAGCGGCAGGCAGGCAAATAGGTATATATGTTTAAATTTCATATTATCGGTTCCAGTAGTTTAGCTGGTTAATAAGCTGCAGGTTGGTAATGTTGGTTTGTGTTTTTAAATTTTTGATGCTCAGGTAATTGTTGATGGCCAAAATCAGATCGGCAATGCGTAAATCGCCGGTTTGCATGAGCTTGGTATCAACCTTTATCAGGCTTTCAGAGAATTTCATTTGCTCATCAATATCAGTCAACAGTTTTTGGTTGCCATCAATTTGTTGATTTAGCTGCGCAATTTGCTGGTGGTATTGTACATCAAAAAAGGCTTTATAAGTACGGCGGGTATCCTCTTCGAGGGATAATTTACGGTATTGCAGCTTACGATGGCCACCATCATATATTGGCAGGCTAAAACTAAAGCCAACACTTACCCCCCAGTTTTTATAGGGCTGCGATGCAAAATCGGAGTTGTAGCCACCATCGGCCAGTAAATTGATTTTGGGCTTGTAGGTAAAATCAACCAAAGTTTTGCTGTTTACCAGTTTCAGGCTATCTAATTTATACTGGCTAAAAAATATACTGTTGCTGATATCGGCCTTTATCATTTTATGCAGGCCAGGTTCCTGCAGTTCGGCATAACTGGTATCGGCCACGCCGGTTAAATAGTTAAGTGTTGCAAAATCGTTTTTATACAACATGCGCGATTGCTGTAAAGCCAGTTGCTGCTGTTTTAGAGTGACCAAAAAAGTAAGATAATCGCTTTGGTGGTAAACGTTGGTGCGGGTGAGTTTTTTTAGCAGCGTTTCTTCCTGGTTAAGCAGATCAATAACTTCCTGGTTAAATTTCACTTGCTGCAAATCGCCATAAGTGGTAATGTATTGCGCGGTAATGGCTTTTTTTAAGTCCTGCTCAGATATTTTGGCGCTGTTACTTACCGATTGCGAAAGCAAGGTGATAGCCGCAAGCTGGGCTGCTATATTTTTTTTGCTATCTAAAGATTGGTTTACGCCCATTAGGGCATTTAAAGTATGCTCGTTGGTTATAGCGCCTGCATAGCCAAAGCCCCCAATCACGGGCGAATAATTACCGGCGCTGGTAGCATTTACCTGTGGCTTATACTGGGCGCGGATACGCAAGCTATCTAACTGGTTGTTGGCAACCTGGTTGCGGAGGTCTTTAAGCAGGGGGCTGTTATTTTGGGCAAGCTCTAAATAATGATCAAGCGTGTATGTTTGTGCCTTGGTGGCGGTACAGGTAACGGCTAAAATTATAAGGCAGAAAAACCACTTCATTAACAAATGTATAAGTTCATTTAAACATAGCTAAAGTATTGCATAAATCTGTAAAAATTTAGGATGGTAACAGTCTGTTTACTTTTGATCAAAGTATTTTCCATTGTAATTTATGAATGGGAAATTTAACTGTTTATTTGTTTAGTTATAAAGACTGTCTGAAATGATAAGCCGGGTAACAGGGGGGGCAGTTGATATAGATATGGGCCGTGCCTACAGCACTTTTGTGTTTGTTCAAATATTCCAAGGGTTGAAACCCGTGGCTACAATATGTTTCGCGCCGACGGCCCTTAGCGGTAAAAGCCCAGTACTCATAAAATCATTATATATCAAAAAACTATACCAAAGGTATGATACGGTTTTGAATACCGGTAGTTGAGCGAAAAATTAAAATTCCCGCAGATTTGTTTGCTGATGGTAAGCCCAAGCCCGCTGCCGTCAGAATGGGATGACTTATGGAAACGGGTAAATATTTTATCCTCGTCCAGCGGATCATCGGTGCCGGTATTTTTAATAGTTAAAGCTTCTGCAGTCAGAATAATTATAATTTCACCACCTGCATGATTGTGCCGTACGGCATTAATAATCAGGTTACTCAGCAAAATTTCGATTAGGTACCTGCTACCTGAAATTTCTTTATCCTTCAATTGGGCGGTTACTGTGATTTGTTTATCCGCAAAGATATCTTCCAGCTGTATAAGTAGTTCATCAATTAATTGTTTCAGGTTGATGTTTTGCTGATCTGTAAGCAAGCGATTTTCTATTTTTACCAGCAGTAATAACGATTGATTAAGCCGGCTCAACCGGGCTACTGCGCTGTAGAGGTCGTTAAGCAATTTACTTTGCCTGTCGTTAAAGTTTTCGGATTGTATTAAGGTATCTAATTTGGAGTTGATGACTGCAATTGGGGTAAGCAATTCGTGCGATGCATTTTCGGTAAATGTTTTAAGTTCCTTATAATCATGCTTTGCCCTGATGGTCATGGCGGTGGCTGCCTGGTTTAAATCTGCAAATTCATCAATACGGGTTTCGGTTTGGGTAATTTCTTTGTTATCGGTGATGTTAAATAGCTTCATTTCCTTTAAAATAGCATGAAACGGCTGCCAAAGGCGGTTTAATATTAGCCTGTTGGCAACAAGCAATACCAATAATAAAAATAAAATCAATCCAAAAGTGATGGTGAAAATAATCCGGATCAAATCTTCGGTTTCTACCTTCGATTCAACAATGAGGATTTTATAGTATTTGCCATCAACGGTAATTGAGCTGATAAGGCCCCGGCCAGCCTCAAATTCGTCTTTATCTTTTTTGTACAAGGTGTCGATAAATTCACGCGTGACCGAATTGGGGGCCGCCTGGGTAAAGCTTATTTGCTGATCTTTAGAGTCAAAAACCTGGGGGAGATGTTTGTTGAGTTTTACGTAATCAAAAACCTCATCTTCCTCAACTTTAAGCGCCTTATCATTTTGATCGATTAATATCCAACTGATGGCCTTGTAGTAAATAATGCCGGTTATCAACATTACTACTATGGTGGTAATAATGTTTACCCGGTTATATAAGGTAAGCAATTTCATTGCCCGGCAAATTTATAGCCCATACCATAAGCCGCCTGGATATAATCGTTGGCGCCGGCTTCTACCAGCTTTTTGCGGATGTTTTTAATGTGCGAGTAAATGAAATCGAAATTGTCTGCTAAATCGATGCCATCGCCCCAAAGGTGTTCGGCTATGGCATTTTTTGATACTACCTTGCCTTTGTTGGCAATAAAATAAATAAGCAAGGCAAACTCTTTACGGGTAAATTTAAGGGGCTTATCATGCACGCTCACCGTTTTTGCCTGCAAATCGATACTGATTTCGTTAAAAACAAGCAGGTTACTGCCGTTATACATTTTACGCCTGATAATGGCCGATACCCTTGCCTTAAGCTCCGACAGGTGAAAGGGTTTTACCAGGTAATCATCTGCGCCCAGATCCAGGCCTTGCAAGCGGTCGTCAAGAGAGTTTTTGGCCGATATAATAAGTACACCGTCGGTATGGTTGTGGTCTTTTAACCGTTTAAGTATATTAATACCATTGCCACCGGGCAGGGTAATATCAAGCAAAATGCAATCGTAGGTATACATTTCTATTTTAGAAATGGCCGCAGGGTAGGTATCGGCGGTTTCGCATATATTACCGGCTTCGGTAAAGTACTCTTCAATACTTTCGCGGAGGCCTTCTTCGTCTTCGATGATTAGTAGCTTCATGATGTTTTAAGTTGTGCGTTATGTTATACGTTGTACGTTTTAAGTTGTATGTTGTCGTATTAATTATAATATATAATGCAACTATGTAAAGTTAGCAGCCCAATTTGTATACATTTTGGATTTGACCAGATTTACTACAGGTTTGCCAAGCAAATTAGCTTATTAATTGTTTAGAAATACAAATACGTACAACTTAAAACGTCTAACGTAAAACCTGAAAAACTATGTGGTGGATTTACGCTCTATTATCGGCATTGTTTGCCGCGCTAACTGCAATATTTGCCAAAATAGGCATTAAAGGGGTAGATACCGACCTGGCAACCGCTATCCGTACGGTGGTTATTTTGATATTGGCCTGGGCCATTGTGTTGTTTAAAGGCAGCAACCACGGTATAAATGGCTTGTCCAAAACCAACTGGACGTTCCTCATTCTGTCTGGCTGTGCTACCGGCCTGTCGTGGATTTGCTATTTCAGGGCTTTACAATTGGGTAAGGTATCGCAGGTAGCTCCTGTTGATAAACTAAGTGTTGCACTGGCTATTGTATTGGCAGTTGTGTTTTTAGGTGAGCCGCTGACGTTGAAGAACGGGATAGGTGCCTTATTAATTATAGCGGGGACTTTGGTGCTGATATTTTGAGCGGTGGGTTATGTTAGTATTTTTTGTTTATCCGCCCAAATCCTTTTGTATCGATCCTTTTCCGCATCTCCTAAAAATGATGCGTCAATCACGTTAGCAACCTTTTCGTTCATTAAGGAAAATTTGGCCATACTATTTCGCAAGGCCTTTTCAGGAATCAGGAGACTTTTGCCTAATATTTCAAAATCCTTAATAGTAATCTTTCTTTTTTTTGCATTCAATGTTAGGGCAAGTTCCTCATCATCCGCAGGGTTTAAAAGGTTAACGTTTAGCAAATCGTAAGCAGGGCTTAAACAGATACCGGTATTTGTATGCAGCAGCGAAAAGTTTTTAAGATGCATGTCGTTATTGCCCGTCAGGTAGCAGAATAAGACCAATTCAAAATAGTTAAGCGCATCTAAACCGGTATTGGCGCAATACTTTAAAACCAACTTTCCGGCTTTTTCATACGAGCCTTTATATTTGTTTTCAGTGAGGAATTCAGATAACTGGCAAAAATCTTCCACGTGAATTTTTTTTCCTTTAACCCGGTCAAATCTTTTCGCAAGGTAAACCATGTTCCCGTCGGTTGCCCTCAATAGTGTATGGCCACAAACCGGTATTTTAAATAATGATGCAAGGTGCATCGTCAGGTCTTCCGTTTCTGGCATAAACGGATATTGCCCTTGCTGCGGTTTCAGGATGTATTCTCCCCAAAGACCAACTATGGTAAGCCTTGTACTACCATCGCTTTTTTGCAGCGAAACAGAAAGTTTTGGTTGCACTCCTGTTACAGCAATCCTTTTGTTAATGGTTTGTTCGGCCAATTCTTTTATTAACTGGTTGTTTAATTCCAGCACAGGTGGTTTAAGCGTTCCGAAGAACTTTTTTGAACACTTTTCATGGTATCCTGTATCTCCAGCATCTTGATAACAAAACCAGCAATTTGCCATAATTTATTCGTTTTCGGGGATAATGGTTACCGCGCCAATGGTATCCCTGCATGTAAGTAATAATAATTCAAAACGATTATTTCTTTTAACTTTCCAATGGTCGATTGCCAGGTTAAGTAGCCAGCCTTCAGGTATCAGGCCGTCAAAAAAAGCAAATAATACCTTATTTGAATATTTCTCCCGTGATAATGGCAAGGTCAAGCTGATAGGTTTAGCGGCTGCATTGTTTAAATAATTGGTATCATAAGTAAATTCATAGCCCTCGTCAGTTTCAGCTATGAAACCGGCAAGCTTGTCCGCATAATATACCAATCCCCGTTTATTCATCGCCTTTATGTTTTGTTACCACATCTAATTCCGAACCAAATAAGGCCAGTACCTGGTTAACCTTGTCCATTCGTAAGGTAGCTTTTCCTTGCTCCATTTCCCTGATTACCCTTAAACCAACTCCCGCCTTTTTAGCAAGGTCGTCCTGGGTGAGATTAAATATTTTTCGTTTCGATTTTAAAAAATCAGATAGCATATTATACCCTTTAGGGTGTAAATATAATCTTTTTTTATTTATTATACCCTATCGGTGCTAATTTAAATATATAATCAAAACTATACCCTATAAGGTATAGTTTTGTATTGTTTTTATCTTCTTTCGTTATCGCTTGCACATGATTCCGGGATTTCATTGTAACAAATTTGAAAGAATTAACCTTATTGTAACAATAACACAACAAATCAGAATTTATCCAATGTTTGTCTTCAAATTCGCACCCAAATGAGCGATTTCAAGATAATGAGGACCCGATATATCTTACTGTTTTTATTTGTGTTTTTTGGGATAAGCACCTGGGCACAGGCACCTGCCGGCAAGGGCAAAATAAGCGGCAAAGTTACCGATGCCGCTACAAAACAGGCGGTTGACTATGCTACCATATCGGTTTATAAAGAAGGCGTCACGGCTCCGTTTAATGGCATCAGTACCGACCCGAAAGGTAATTTTACTGTCGACCAGATTCCGCCGGGCGAATACCGGGTCACCGCCGACTTTTTGGGCTATCAGCGTACTACCGTTGATCATGTAATAGTTAAATCCGGCGCTACTACAAACCTGGGCGAGGTGTTGTTATCGCCAAATACACGGCAGTTAAAAGATGTAACGGTTACTGCTACAACCCCTACGGTTCAAAACAAGATTGATAAAATGGTATACAATCCCCAAAACGACCTGAGCGCACAGGGTGGGGTTGCTATAGATATCCTGAAAAAGGTGCCGCAAATTACGGTTGATATTGATGGAAACGTGGAACTGCAGGGTAATGCCAATATCCGGTTTTTAATAAATGGCAAACCGTCCAGCATATTTGGCGCCAGCCTTGCCGACGCTTTGGCCAGCATACCGGCCAGCCAGATCAAAAGTATTGAGGTAGTTACCAGCCCCGGCGCTAAGTACGATGCTGCAGGCACAGGTGGTATCATTAATATAATTTTAAAGGATAGCCGGGTTGAGGGTGTAAATGGGAGCGTTAACCTATCAGCCGGTACCCGCCGCGAAAACGGATCATTTAACCTGAATATTCGTAAGGGCAATTTTGGCGTTAACGCGTTTTTTAGCGGCAATGCACAGATAAACAGTAACTCCCCAAATACAAATAACCGTACATCTACAGACGGCTTTGGAAATACCACTACGCTTTTTCAACAGGGCAGTAACAATTTTAAACGTAATGGTTACCAATCGGGATTAAACTTTACCTGGAACATCAGCAAACACGACGATCTTACCGCATCGGTTGGCTTTAACCATTTTGGTAACCATGGCAACGGCATTACCAACCAGGACGAAAATAAGGTGGACCCGAACGGCATCGAACTTTCTGATATCAAAACACTGCGCACATCCAGCAGTAAGTTTAGCGGAACATCAACCGATGTGAGCCTGGCCTACAAAAAAACGTTTGAGAAAGAAGGGCAGGAACTTGATATATTGTATTCATCAAGCTTTGGTAATAATAGTTTTAGTTCATCGCAACTATTACAGAACTTGCAGGCCGGAACCATACCCACCGGTATTACCAATAATAATCCCGGTAAGGATAGGGAAACCAACATCTCTGTTGATTACGCGCATCCGGTAAGCAAAAATTTCACTATTGAAACCGGTGGTAAACTTGATTTTAACCACATTAACAATAATGTAGTTACCGATACCTTGCTAAACGGCGCCAATGTGCCCAACTATAATCAAACCTATGGTTTTACTTATGACCGTAAAATTTATGCCTATTATCTATCATTAACTACTTCGGTATTCAATAACTTTTTAGATATTAAGGCTGGGTTAAGGGATGAATATACCGTAACCACCGCCGACTTTAAAAACACCAATATCCCCAATTACAATATATTAGTACCATCATTGGTGTTCTCGCATAAAATAAGCGAATCGCAATCGGTTAAGTTAAGCTATACCCGCAGGATTGAGCGCCCGGATTACGGCGACCTGAACCCATTCCTTAACATCAGCGACACTCACAACATCAGCACCGGCGACCCAACCCTGAAACCGGAGCGTGGCGATAACTTTGAATTGGGCTACAATAAATCGTTTAATGGCGGTGCAAACATTAATATAGCCGCGTTTTACCGTAAAAATACAGATGACCTGCAACGCTTCACCACTTTTTATGATACTTTACGCATTGACGGTAGTACTTACACCAACGTAGCCTTAACAAAACGCTATAACATAGGTTCGGAAGAACGTAAGGGCATCAATATATACGCTTCCTTGCCGGTTACTAAAGATTTTAACCTGCGTACCAATATGATATTTTCTGAGCGGACAAATAACAACCCCGGAAGCCCAAGCGTAACTGGTTTTGCCTACCGTTTAAATCTTAACGCCCAATACAACTTCGGTCATGATTTGAGTGCAGAATTTTTTGGAAACTATAACTCCTCCCAGAAAAACATCCAGGGCACACAGCCTAAATTTGTGTTTTACAATTTTGCCATGCGTAAAATGTTCATGAACAAAAAGGCCAGCATTGGTCTTACTGCATCAAACCCGTTTGCCAAATATGTAAGCCAAAGCTCAACCACTTATGGTGCCGGCTTTAACCAAACCAATATCCGGTATGTGCCCGTACAGTCGTTTGGCATAAGCCTGAGCTATAAATTTGGTAAGCTTGAATTTAAGAAAGAGAGAGAGAAAGACGATAACGGCGGCAAGCAAGATGATATGCCAGCTGATAAAGGGAAGTAAGCTGAAAGCCTAAGGCCCAAAGCCAAAAGCTTTTTCAAAAAAACGGCCCTTGATTTTTTTAAAATCAAGGGCCGTTTTTTTAGCCTTTAGCCTTTAGCCTTTAGCCTTTAGCCTTTAGCCTTTAGCCTTTAGCCTTTAGCCTTTAGCCTTTAGCCTTTAGCCTTTAGCCTTTAGCCTTTAGCCTTTAGCCGTTCTTTATCAAAATGCTTTCAATAATCAATGTGGCATCTTCGCAGCTATCAGTTGCAGTTTCCATCGCCATAAAAACATCTGTGTATTTTATAAGTTGTATGGCATCGGTTTCGTTGGCCAGTAAATCGGCAAATGCTTCGTTGTAAACAGTATCGGCCTGGTATTCCAGTTGTTTGATACTGTTACAGATCTCGAAAATATGGGCCGAATTACCCAGGTTATTCATAGCCTTAACAGCACTTTCAAGCGCCTGGGTAGTTTGCAGGATAAGATCAGCGAGGTTGATAATAGGAGGGGTTATTTTAGGCACATCGTACAGGTTTATCCTGCGCGATGCCATAGCTATGCTATCTGCCACATCATCAATAGCCGCTGCAAGTTCGCACATGTCTTTACGCTGAAAAGGAGATATAAGTGTACGGCCCGATTCGGTAAATACCTGGTGCGTAATTTCGTAACTTTTTGTTTTTAGCTTATCAATGTGTGTAAACTGAAATTTTTGCTCGTAAGTATCAGTGGAGTTCACCGCGGTATTGAGCAGGGTTGCCATTTGAGTGGCATTGTCAACCGCCCGGTTAAATAAATCATAAAAAACCTGGTTTGAGTTGGGGAATATCGACATCTATTGAAATTTTTTATGATACTTTTTAAGTAAAAATCAATTTAACAGTTTATATACTAACTATTTAGCATATGCAGGCTGTTTTTATTTTCGTGGCTAAATGTAACCATTAATTTGCAGCAATAGGTCACGGAATTGTTAATCCAATGTTAATTAAATGTTATCAAATTATTGACGCTGTATCTGGCCGTTAAATAAATTTCACCGTTAAAAAATGCTATGTAACATTTACTGTTTTTTAAAACAATAACACCGTAATATATATTACCTTAATATTAAGCAACCCGTTATGAAACCCGCTGATAAACATTATAAATTCATAAACAGTAAAACTGGTTATGCAATTTATTATCACTCCCTAAGCAGCGACCTCAACGCCACAGAGATCAAAAATCAACTGCAGGACATTAAAGCCCGTGTGGCCATACAAAATGGTATTTACCTGGAAACTGTATATTGGGAAGAGATAAAGGAAAATGCCGAAGTGTAGTAGCGTTAACTTTTTAAGAAATTAGCGCTCAGTATTTTATTTGTTTTGTGCGGTTAATTGAGGTATATTTAATCACCAATTTAAATCACCTCTATTTAAACACCTTCCCGCATGAAAAAGATAGTACCTGCACTTTTTTGCGCCTTATATTTTTGTGCACCCGCGTTTTCGCAGGAGGCCAAAACACCGCTTTCGTTAGACGGAATAGTCTCACGTCTGCAAACTTTATCAACTACAAAAGCTACCGAAAAAGTTTACCTGCACTTTGACAGAACGACGTACAATGCCGGCGATACCGCTTTTTTTAAGGCCTATCTTACACTTGGCGAGCAACACCAGCTGTCAAAGTTAAGCGGCGTATTGCACGCCGACCTGGTGAACCCAAATGATTCTTTGGTGAAATATATAACACTGCAGGTTAACAACGGGCTGGCCTGGGGCGATTTTCCTTTGCCAAACAGCCTGCCAAAGGGCCTATATCATATAAAGGCTTATACCAAATGGATGCTGAACAGCACCGACCCTAATGTTTTTGACCAGCCTATTATAATTAACAGCCCCGTATCGCCAACGCGTACATTATCAGCTCAACAAACTAAAATTGCCAATAAGTACGATATTCAGTTTTTTCCCGAGGGCGGGACCTTTGTAAATGATATTCCCGCTAAACTTGCCTTTAAGGCTATTGACCATAACGGCATTGGAGCTAATGTTAAGGGCGTGGTTGTTGATAACCTGAATGCCGAAGTAACCAAATTTGAAGCCAGGCACCTGGGGATGGGTATTATTAACATAACCCCTGTTGAAGGCAGAACATATAAAGCCAAACTTACCTATGCCGATGGTACCAACGCCACGGTTGATTTGCCAAAGGCCGAAGAAAAGGGCATGACACTGCTTGTAAACAATACCAGCCCCGATAAGCTTTTAATTGAAATTAACGCCAACCGGGCCTATTACCTGGCCAATAAAAACAAAGAAATTGGTATCACCATTTATTCGGGTGGCGGGGCTGTACGATCTGTAAAAACAGCTTTAGATGGTCAGGTGCTTGATCTTAACCTGGGTAAAAAAGACTTTCAGACGGGCATAGTACGGGTTACCCTGTTTTCGTCAACCGGCGAGCCAATGAACGAGCGGCTTTCATTTATTCAGAATGATGATCTTATTAATTTGCAAACGGCAGTAAATAAACAATCGTACACACCCAGGGAAAAGGTGCATCTTACACTGAATGCCCAAAAAGACAATAAACCGGTTATGGGTTATTTTTCTGCATCGGTAGTTGACGCCACAAAAATACCGGTGGATGAAACTGCCGAAACTACCATTTTAACCCACCTGCTGCTCACATCTGATTTAAAAGGCTTTGTTGAGCAGCCCAATTATTATTTTAACCACGTTACCAACGATACCCGCGCCGATTTGGATATGCTGATGCTTACCCAGGGTTATCGCCGGTTTGAGTGGAAGCAAATGCTTGGCAACGATGAAACTACCACATTAACATATCCTGTTGAAAGAGGCCTGGATATATCGGGCACTGTTAAAACCAATAACGGGGCACCTGTTGCTAACGGAAATGTTACGCTACTTACAAAAAACGGTGGCAGTATGTTAAACCAGGTTACCGATGCTAATGGCAGGTTTATCTTCCCAAGTCTGGCCTATACAGATAATACTCCTTTTGTAATCCAGGCAAAAACCGCCGAGGGAAAAAACAATACGCAGATAATTATGGATATGCCAAAAGAGGCGACATTGTTTACTAATAATAACCGGTTAACAGGTAGCGCCGAAGCGGGAAAAGGTGATGGCAAGCCCGGCCCCGCATCTGTTTATATGGCCGATGCAAGCGGAAAACTATTAAAGGAGGTTATTGTGAAAGATAAATTTTTAGACTCGCACAGTAACACTATTACCGATTTTACCGATCAATCGGGATTGGGCCGAAGCCTGGAAGGACACTTGCCCGGAGTTTCATTAACCAATGGCGTGCCTTATTTGCGCGATAGGATAGGAATATCCGAAGCAGGGCCAATGCTTGTAATTGTAGATGGAATGCAAGGTGGGTCCGTTCCGGACTTAAACGTATCAGACGTGGAGAGTGTAAAGATGTTGAAAAATTTAGATGCAGCAATTTACGGCCTACAGGGATCAAATGGAGTTTTATTAATCACAACAAAAAAAAATAAGAATTTGACTGTGAATAAAAAGCTATCACCCGGGCTTATTACTTATGCTCCCAAAGGTTTTTACAAAGCCCGCACGTTTTATTCGCCTGCTTACGGAGGGACGGTTAAGCAGGCAAATAAACCAGATGACAGGATCACCATTTATTGGAACCCGGATGTGGCCACAGATAAAGATGGTAACGCTACGCTGGATTTTTACAATGCCGATGGCAAAGGAAATTATCGTGTAATTATTGAAGGCATTGATGAAAATGGCGCTATAGGTCGTAGTGTTTATACTTACAAAGTTGAATAAATAAAAAACCCTTGCCGCAAGGCAAGGGCCAAAAAAACCACAACAATTGTTTAACCTTCTGGCTATGTAACCTTAAGGTCAATTCCTAACTGCAATGTGGTAATTCTGATGATACAACAATGCTGATTATTAATGGTTTTTAATTATCATGACATTTTTACAACTGTAGTACAGGTTTATTTATATTATCAATTGCTACCCGACAAAATTTCATCCTATATTTATACCAAATAAATCATGAGAAATATTATGAACAAACCTTTTCAATTTAAAGCAGCATTTGTTTTTGCATTTGCTTTATTTTTAAGCAGCCTGGCCTTTGCACAGGAAAAACCAGCCAGTCCGCACGATAGTACAAGCGCTACAGTTGCAGGCTCATTAATTAAAATCAAATACGGAAGTCCGTATGTAAAAGGCCGCAAAATATTAGGCGAATTGGTACCGTTTGATAAAGTATGGCGTGCGGGTGCCGATTCGGCAACCAGTTTTACAACCAGCAAAGCTATTAAGGTTGAAGGTAAAGCGCTTCCGGCCGGCAGGTATGCTTTTTTTGTAATTCCATCTGCAAGCGGTACATGGACTATTATATTTGATAAAAACCCTAAGCAATGGGGCGCTTACACGTATAAACCAGAAAACGACCAGCTGCGTGTAACCGTTAAAGCTAAAACCGCGCCAAAGGCCGAAAGCCTTACCTATACTATAACCCCCAAGGGTTTTAATCTTAAATGGGATACCTTTGTGGTTCCGGTATCTATTAAATAAGCATTTAATTTAACCCGAATAAAGAAGAGCTCCTGTAAAGGAGCTTTTTTTGTATTAGGAAAGCAGAAAAAAAACTTCTTACAGGTGAAGCTTTGTTATATTGCTTCGGTTAATATCTATAGTATACAATGCGTAACTACATCAGCAAAAATCCATTCATTAAAAGGATAATAACCATATTATTGTTAGCCATGGTTCTTTTTTTGCTTATGCTGTTGGCTGGCCATCCCGCCTTGGTCGAGCGTTATTATTCGCAGGGATTTTATAAAATAGTTTGCTGGATTTTTCACCCTGTTTTTAATTTATTCCCGTTTAGCGTCGGCGATTTACTTTACATCGCTGTTATTGTCATTTTAATTGTAGCTATCGTTAGGATGGTAAAGCTGTTGGTTAAAAAGCAGTTCAAAAAAGTTGGGTTACAGTTGCTGGGCTGGGTAATAAGCATCCAGGTAGCTATTGGGTGTTTTTACCTGCTTTGGGGGCTTAATTATTTCAGGCCATCAGCTGCAGACCGCCTTAATTTAAGGGATACTACATTCACCACTGCCGATTTGAAAGCAGTAACCAAATTACTGATAGATAGCGCGAATGCCTGCCGGGCCAGGGTTACCACGGCCGATCTGGCTCAAAGCAATAGCGTCATTTATCAAACCGCGGTAAATGCTGTCAAAGCGCTCTCGGCCGATTCTGTCAATTTTCGCGCTTTTCAACCTGGCATAAAACCATCCATGATCACTTTTCTGCTGAATTATATAGGAACTTCGGGCTATTACAATCCATTTACGTCCGAAGCGCAGATTAATTATGCCATGCCCGTATTTAACAGGCCGTTTGTAGCTTGCCATGAAATGTCGCACCAGGTAGGTTACGGGGCCGAGGATGAAGCTGATTTTGCCGGCTTTATCATCGCCATAAAATCAAAAGATCGCCTGCTGCGTTACTCTGGCTATCACCTGGCGGTTGATGAGTTTATGCATACCCTTCGCCGGCGTGATACCGTGGCCCATAAGGAATTAAAAGCAATGATATCCAAACAGGTACACCAGGATTTTGTAACAGAACGCGCCTACTGGATGGCCTACGAAACCCAGCTTAGCTGGATAAGCAGTATTTTTTACGATAATTTCCTGAAAGCCAATAACCAACCCCGCGGCCTGGCAACATACAACCGCATGGTTTTATTGGTAATGGCCTGGGAAAAATGTTCATTGGTTCATTAGTTCATTGGTGGATATTGGGTTAGCCTGTATGGTCAATTTCGGTCGGCCACCTGTAAAAACCAATGACTGTTTTAGCTTATTAGTTATTGGTTGATTTAGTTTGCCCTCATAGTTGCCAGTTATGGCACCACTTGCAAAGACCAATGAACTAATGAACTAAATAAAAAATGCGTTCCGTATCTCACCCCGGAACGCACTGCAATATCATTTCTCAGATGATACTGTATCAACTAAACCTCAGATCTCATGTAAGATGATTAATCCAAGCTCTTATATTTACCGATGTAATAACCGATAAACAATTTTTTTATTACA
Organism: Mucilaginibacter sediminis; assembly: GCF_051903035.1. Taxonomy (NCBI): domain Bacteria; kingdom Pseudomonadati; phylum Bacteroidota; class Sphingobacteriia; order Sphingobacteriales; family Sphingobacteriaceae; genus Mucilaginibacter; species Mucilaginibacter sediminis. Next base: position 1,637,974 of record NZ_CP170602.1, on the reverse strand, counting down.
TTGTGTCAGCAGCTTTTAAACAATGTTATATTTAACCTTGCTTCTATAAATTGTGAATAATTTAAGGCAAACGAAGATACAATATAAATATTGCGTTTAAACGCTCAAATTTACCTCATATTATTAATAAGTGTCTATCTAACGTTACTTTATTTACTTAGATGTCCGGGTAAAATATTTGTTACCATGAAATTGAATTTAACCTTTATTTTATTGTTTTCCCCTGTATTTGTATTTTCTCAAAAAATTAACCGGCAGGAAATAAAACGAGCGATAGATCTGGCCAAATCGGTAACTATCATCCGCGATAATTATGGTGTGCCGCATATTTACGGAAAAACCGATGCCAGCGTAGTTTTTGGATTGATGTACTCGCAGTGCGAAGATAACTTTAAAGGAATAGAACGCAATTACCTTTACCAGTTTGGTAAACAAACCGAAGTGGATGGAGAAAATAGCCTGGCTACCGATATTCAGTTACAATTAATTGCCGATAGTGCAGATGCCATTAGGGATTATAAAACGAGCGCCCCGGCTTTCAGGAAACTATTAGATGCTTTTGCCGGTGGCATAAATTACTACCTGTACAAACATCCCGAAGTAAAGCCAAAGGTATTTAAACATTTTGAGCCCTGGTACGCACTGATGTTTACCGATGGAAGCGTAGCCGCCACCGAAACAGGGGGCATTAAGCTGGATGAAACAAAAGAATTTTATATAAATGGCGGCGACAAACTGGGTTACGTTCCAGATCGCCCGGCCAAAGCTTATGAATTTGTAAACGAACGCGAAACCGGGTCTAATGGGTTTGCTATCTCTCCATCGCGGTCGGCTTCGGGGCACGCTTTGTTGTATATTAATCCGCATGTGCCCTTTTATTTTCGCAGCGAAGTGGAGCTGGTGAGCGAAGAAGGTTCGCATGCCTACGGGGCAGTAACCTGGGGACAGTTTTTTATATACCAGGGTTTTAACAAGCACTGTGGATGGATGCATACCAGCAGCTATGCCGATGTTGCCGACCTGTATGCCGAAAAAATGGTAAAAAAAGACGGCAGGTGGTTTTACGAATACAATGGCGCCCTTAAACCCGTTACCGAACGTAAATTGGTTATCAATATCAAAAAAGGCGATAAGCTTGAGCAAAAAACAATAACCGGCTACTATACCCATCATGGTCCGGTAGTAGGCAGCCGCGACGGCAAATGGCTGGCGCTAAAGGCCAATAATCGCTCATATAACGCGCTGTTAGAATCATGGCAAATAACTAAGGCCAATAACCTGGCCGAATATAAAGAAGCCATGGACCTGGTATCCAACGCCACTAACGCCACTGTTTATGCCGATGATAAGGGCAATACTATTTTTTGGTATGGCAATTATATCCCCAAACGCGACCCCAAATATGACTGGAGTTTACCCGTTGATGGTAGCACGCCCGCTACCGAATGGCAAGGGGTACACCATTTAAACGAAATTGTTACCACGATAAACCCCGCTACCGGCTGGATTCAAAATTGCAATTCAACGCCTTATACTGATGCCGGTGCAAGCAGTCCGGATAAAAGTAAATATCCGGCTTATATGGCGCCCGATGGCGAAAATTACCGGGCAGTTACGGCCATTAACATATTAAAGAATGCTGATAAACTTACACTGGATGGCCTTATAGCAAAAGGATATGACCACTACCTGGCTGCCTTTGACGATTTACTGCCCGCGCTATTTAAAGCCTATGATGAGGCCCCTGACTCGTTAAGGCGCTCAATATCAGGTGCTGTAACAATATTAAAGCAGTGGGATAGGCGTACGGCCGCCAATTCGGTAGCAAGTTCACTGGCCATTGAATGGGGTACGGCCATGCTTAAATTACTCCCTCCGCCTAAAACCGACCAGGAAAGTACTTTCATTACCCGGCGCATTAAAACACTGGCCGATAAAACCCCGGGCAAGCAGCAGCTGGAGCTTTTAAACGCGGTTATGATAAACCTGCAAAGCCGTTTTGGCACCTGGCAGGTACTATGGGGCGATATGAACCGCTACCAACGACCTGCCGATGGCATAACCTTTGATGATAAGCTGCCGAGTATTCCGGTGGGTTTAACTGGTTCGGGGTTTGGGCAATTGCCATCGTTCCAGAGCCGTACGGTAAATACTTTGAAAAGGTATGGTTACTCGGGCAATAGTTTTGTAGCTGCGGTTGAATTTGGGCCGAAGATAAAGGCTAAAAGTATCATGACAGGCGGGCAATCGTTTGAGGCCGCATCGAAAAACTTTACCGACCAGGCACAGGGTATTATTGAAGGTAAGTTTAAAGATGTGCTATTTTACCGCGAAGATGTACTGAAACACGTAAGTAAAAGCTATCATCCGGGAAGTTAATTTAGTTAAAGAAAAAAGTATATTTGGATACGATAACAAAAATGAAAAAGTTCCTGTTTGTGGCTTTATTATGTTTTTGCGGCGCCAACCTGTTTGGACAAAGCATAACAGTTAATGACCTTATCAATTTAACCAACCTAACAAACGCCGATGCGCACAAATACCTGGTTTTGGCAAAAGGCTTTAAAAAGGCTTATACCCAGGACGTTGATGGCAATACTATTGAGCATTTGAGTAAAACAGATGCCCAGAAGAAACAAGAATCGGTAGATATTGGGGTAGCTTTGAAATTAAGCAGCGGGGCCATACTGCGTACCGTAACCTATAAAACAGCCCGTACTGAACAAATTTTCCACTTAATTTCACAGGCAAAAAGCCAGGGCCTGCCCATGAAGTTCCAGGGGGCCGATACAATAAACAACATTTACCAGTTTGATAACGACTTTTTTCATATCGTAATGTACATCAGCCGCGATAATACCGCCGGCTACGTAGAGGTTAAACAAAAAGAATATGTAGGCTTTGATTGATAAATGCATTTTGCTTTAAGGTGTCTTGAGTTGTAAAGTTTGGGTAAATTTTTAGGGCTAAGAATATAAACGAAGGCCTTCCATCTTCAGCCGTGAAATTTCGCGAAACTCTAAAGGGAGAGTAACATACTAAAGAGCGTTGTCATGCTGAGCTTGTCGAAGCATAGTAGGCAAAGGCCTCTCCGCGCGAGTCTTCGACAAGCTACCCAAGACAAGTTTCATTTTCTGTCATCCTGAGTAAGTTTTATTTGTGCGCAAATAAAACTTACTCAGGATGACAGTCGTTTATTAGGATTGTCATTCCCTCTTCAGAATTTCGCAAATTTTACCGCTTAGGATGACAATTTTCTTATTTTGAACTTTGTTCCTTTAGAGACTTAAAGCCAATCCCCTTACTAATTCACCCTTGATGCATAACAAACCTTATGTATAAATGCTAGTTTTTCAACCACCTTTGGCGGTATTACAAAAGGGTACAAATCCTTGTTGCCCATGCTGCGGTTCATGCTGTTCATGGCGAAGGTTAATGGTAACCATAAATTAAGCAGGGTTTCAAAACTTTCCTGTTGATAAGGGCTCACATTGATGATTGCCTTTAGGTTGCTTTTTTTATCGGCGAGGCGGGGAGATACCGTCATCCCGAAGGCGTCGGCGGTTTCAAGCGTATCCATAATATGCAGGTAATGTGCCCACGTTTCGGCCCAATCCTCCCATGGGTGCGAACTTGCGTACGTGCTTATGAAATTTAAGTTCCAATCAGCTGGTGGCCCCTGGCTGTAATTCCGTTCAAGTGCCTGGGTGTAATCCTGGCGTTCATCGCCAAATAATTGGCGGTACTCGTCAATAAATGCACTGTTATCAATTAGCCTGTCCCAGTGGTAATGGCCAACCTCGTGCCTGAAATGACCCAGCAGAGTACGATAAGGCTCGTTCATTTGTTTACGCGATAGTTCACGCTTATCGTCATCAGCTTCATCAACATTCAAGGTAATTAAGCCATCTTCATGCCCGGTTAAAACCTGTTGAGCGGCATCCGCCTCTGTAAGGAAATCAAAACTCAGGCCTTTAACTGCATCCTGAATTTTACTTACCAGGGGCAGCTTCATTTGCAACAGCGTATAAATAAGCCTGTGCTTGGCAAATTCTATCAACCGCCACTGCCTTAAATGATCAGGGTCGGCTAAATTGGGCACAATGTGGTTTAATTCACATGCGCGGCAAAATATATTAGGGCTATCAGTCGGTATAAGCCAGTTGCAAACATCAAACTCGTGATTTTTGCAATACTTGAACAATTGCTTTTTATTGCTCATCAGGCCGCCCAATAACGGTTTTTTATTGCTGTGTAAACGATAAACTGCATTGTTATCCTGGACAAGCGTGGCCAGGTTCAGATCACCGGGAATAAAACCCAAAGGACTTTTGCAACATTCGCATATACTGTTTTCAAAATATAATAGCTGACCGCAGTTGGTACATTTAAACAATTTCATAATCTGTGTTAAGGCTGTTCATTGTTGAATAGCTTGTGAGTTAACAGATTATAAGGCGGCGGGTTTTGAGATAGTGAAAATAAGAGGAGTGTATGCGTAAGCTGTTCCTATATGTTTTGAAAATGGTTATAGTTAATAACTTTGTCTACATTTATATTGACTGGAAAATAAACCACCGGTTTAATTTTTTTATTCTTTTTAAGCATGTATTACATCATTTTTACGGTACTACTTTTGTCTATTGTGCTAACAATTTCATACATAGTATCTTATTTTGGGAGATTGCGGGCTAAAGAAAAAAAACTGGAGAAAATCAAAAATAAATGGGCTAAACCGGTAAACTCTAAGCGCAATTTCGATTTGATAAAAATTTACCTGGATGCAGATATTACTAAAGGCAAAATAACAGCGGTAACCTCGGATGATCTTGACGTGAAAAATGTTTTTAACTATATAGACAGAACTAATTCAAAACCCGGAAAACAATTATTATATAAAAAACTACATTTTCCGGAAACATCACTTGATAATTTATTGAAACTTGATGCTAAGGTAACGGCCCTGAACGCGGATGCACCTAATCGCGAATTTTTGGAACTCGAACTTTCAAAGCTCAACCATAGTAATGCCTATCAAATTCCCAACTTATTTTTAAAAACGCATACGCCATTATTTGCACCTGTAATGGCTTTGTACGTTAAAATCGTGCCGTATTTAATTTTAGCGGTAATTATTTCACTTATTGTTATACCTAACCCTGTTAGCCTTATTATATTGGGCGTTCTGTTGGGTTATAACACAATATTTCATTTTGCCAGCAAGAAAAAGACAGCTGGATATTCTGACTCACTGCCCCAACTGTTAATAATGCATAAAGTAGCCGTTTGGTTAGTCAAATATGCCAATATCGGCGATACAGGTGACATCAAAAGGTGCCTCGTAAATCTCGCCGGCCTGAGACGATCATTGACTATTGTGAATTTCGAAAGTGAGCTGGTGGTTGATTCGGACTCCCCTGGCTATGCGGTATTCCAGTTTTTTAAGGTGCTTTTTCTGCTCGAACCCCATATCTACACCAATTCAATAAACCACATTGGCAAATTCCGCGACGATATTGAAAAGGTGTACAACTTTGTAGCCGAGGTAGATATGCTGATAGCCATACAATCGGTAAGGGAAGGTTTGCCGTTTTATAGCAAGCCTGAATTTATGAGCGAGGATGCCAAAATGGAAATTACCGACCTGTTCCATCCTTTGATAGATAATTGTGTGCCTAATTCATTGTATACCCGGGCAGATAGGGGAGCTTTGATAACCGGCTCAAACATGTCGGGGAAAACTACATTCATTAAGGCAATAGCAATCAATACTTTGTTGGCCCAAACTATATTTACCAGCTGCGCCAAGGCTTACAAGGCACCATTCCTGAAAATACAAACCAGTATCAAAATAACAGATAGTATTGAAGAGCAACAAAGCTTTTTTCAGGCACAGGCGATGGCAATATTAAATATTGTTGATAGCAGCAGCGCTGACGAAGAAATTAAAAGCCTGGTTATTATAGATGAAATTTTCAGGGGAACGAATACGATTGAACGTATTGCAGCCGCAAAATCGGTATTATCGTATATCACTGCCAACAACAATTTTGTTTTTGTATCTACCCACGACCTTGAACTGGCCGAATTACTTGATGAAGACTTTGCCATTTACTCGTTTGAAGATTCCAAATCGGGCAAAACGCTGGTATTTGATTACAAATTAAAAGAGGGACTGCTTAAAAGCAAAAATGGTATTGCCATATTGGCCTCCATGGGCTACCCGGAATCTGTAATTGATGACGCCAATATTGTTAGCGAACGCATGATGTTGAAGTATATGGAGTAGGGGGGCTGTAGCATTAAGTGGCGTACCTACGGCACGCAAAGCCCTTCCTTTTGTTTTCTACCGATATTTCACTCCTACGGAGTCGTTTTGTATGGTTGATTCAATTTTTAAAAATGATAGATTCGACTCTTGTATATATAAGTCAGATAAGTGACCCCGTCGGGGTCCGATATCGGTAGAAAAAAATAAAACGTAGGATGCGTGCCATAGGTACGCCACTCTTGCTTTCTTTTTTATGAAATTTTTTGTACTATTATAAATCAGATAAGTAACCCCATCGGTGTCTGATGTCGGTAGAAAATGGATAAACACAGGTTTACGTGCCGTAGGTACGCTACTTACAAACCAAAATCAACAAACAATGGCCAATACCTATACCCAGATTCACATTCAATGTGTTATAGCCGTAAAATTTCGGCAGTCACTCATCAAACCAACGTGGAAAGACGAGTTGCATAAATATATTACCGGAATTGTCAAAAACAACGGCCATAAGATGATAAGCATCAATAGTTTGCCAGATCACCTGCATTTATTCTTTGGTTTCAGACCAACCCAATCATTATCAGACTTGATGAAAATGGTAAAAGGCTCATCGTCTGAATGGATTAATAAGGAGAAATTTAGTAATTCCCCATTCAAATGGCAGGAGGGGTATGGAGCGTTCTCTTACTCGCGGTCTCATATTAAAAAAGTTGCTTTATATATTGAAAACCAGGAAGAACATCATCGGCATAAAAACTTTTTAGAAGAGTATAAGCAATTTCTTGACCATTTTGAAGTAGACTACGATGAACGATATATTTTCAAGCCGTTAGAATAGGCAACTTACTCCCCCTCATACAGTTTCAGCTTATTCCTCAGCCCACGCATATTTTCCTGCATTTGCTCAATCCTGTCAAGCATATGGGTTATAGCCTCGATGCCTGCAATATTGATGTCCAACTCGTGCAAGCTAATTATTTTCTGAAGTTTTTTCAATTCCGACTCGGGAATGAATATGGTTTGGTCAACTTCTTTAACATCAACAAGCCCCGCCTGCCGCAATGAAGTAATAAAAGTGAACTCTACATTATGGTAAACACAAAATTCATCGACTGTAATTAGATTCTCCGTTTTCATAATATTCAGGATTTTGACAGTTCTTCAAACAGTTGCTTTTGTTTTTCGGTAAGGTTGGTTGGTATTTTTATATTATAGGTAAGATATAAGTCGCCAAACTCATTCTCTTTTTTATAAACTGGCATACCCTTGCCTTTTAGTTTTACCTTGGTACCATTTTGAGTTTCGGGCTTTACTTTAACTTTTACTTTTCCGGTTGGTGTTTCGGCCATAATCTCGCCGCCTAATACAGCCGTATATAAGTCAAGATCAATGGTATTATAAAGGTTAGCACCATCCCGTTTAAAACGGACATCCGCCGGAATATTAAATTTAATAAACAGGTCGCCGGCAGGACCTCCATTTACACCCGCGCCGCCATGACCGGCTATTTTAATAGTTTGGCCATTTTCAATGCCAGCCGGGATTGTAATACGTATATTTTTTCCGTTAACTGTAAGCGTTTGCTTATGTGTTTGTAAAGTATCCTGCAGGTTCAATTGAAATTCGGCATTTAAATCCTGGCCACGGTAACCTGTGCGGCGTCCGCCACCTGCACCCCCAAACATCGATTGGAAGAAATCAGAAAAATCTTCGCCACCGCCAAAGCCTCCTCCAAATCCTTCGAAACCGCCCGACCCACCACTACTACGTTGCCTGTTTTGTTGCTGCCTGGTTTGTTGTTCATATGCTTCGCCATGCTGCCAGTTTTCGCCGTATTTGTCGTACTTTTTGCGTTTTTCGGGATCGCTCAATACTTCATTAGCTTCGTTTATTTCCTGAAATTTTTTATTTGCTTCGGCGTCGTTTGGATTTAGGTCGGGATGATATTTGCGGGCCAGCTTGCGGTAAGCATTTTTAACGTCTTTGTCCGAAGCTGCCTTGTCTATTCCTAATATTTTATAGTAATCAATAAAAGCCATGATGGGGTGATGTGTAACTTATGTAATAACTGCATAAAGATAAGATGGTTTTCAAATATTGCGGTATTATAAACGGTCAACATTTGGTTATAAATTTAGTTAATCACACGATTGTTTTTACCCCATTCACAATACTAACAAAACGCGAGGATTGTTTTAACCGGTAGACAATAGCAATTGAATAAAAGATACAAAGTTTAAAATAGTAGTGTAAATTTGATGCATGCAAAACCAATTTTTCCACCTGTTTAGCGATATCCAAACCAAAGAGATTGCGCCCGGCTATTTTTCAAAACTAATCCATACTAATTCTAACACCATCAATTTTATTGAAGTAAAGGCAGGGATATCTTTACCGATGCATAAACATGTACACGAACAGTATTCATTTGTGCTGGAAGGCAAATTTGAACTTACAGTTGATGGCATTCCGCAGGTATTAGATCCCGGAATGTTTGCAATTATCCCATCAAATATTGTGCATGGCGGTACCGCTGTAACTGATTGCAAACTGATTGATATTTTTAGCCCGGCCCGCGAGGACTATAAATTGTTGTAAACGGTTAATTTTTGTTAGGGATTTATTGCTGTAAATACTAAGTTTGCCCTCCCAAAAACAAAATACTATGCCAATAACCAAAGCAACGCTTGCCGACGTAGCCGAACTAAATATATTGATTAACAGTGCCTACCGGGGCGAGGAATCAAAAAAAGGCTGGACTACAGAAACTGATCTGGTTGGCGGTATCAGGATTGATGAGCCGATGTTGATTGATTACCTGAATAACGATGCCATCACCATTTTAAAGTATACCAGCACCGACGGTAACATCATAGGCACAGTATACCTTGAAGTTAAGGGGGATAAGTTATACCTGGGGATGTTTAGCGTATCGCCGGCGTTGCAAAACGGGGGAGTAGGCCGCGCTTTAATAGAGGAGGCTGAAGTAATTGCAAAGCAACTTGGCCTGCATACAATCAGCATGACGGTAATACGCAGCCGTAAGGAGTTGATTGGCTGGTATGAGCGGCGTGGTTACTCATTCACGGGCGAAATTCAACCATTTCATGATCACGGCAGGTTTGGAGCACCAAAAGAACCGATAGAACTTATTGTAATGGAAAAAACGGTTTAAGCGCCGTTATTCATTAACTGCTGAAAACTATCAATAAACTGCCCAACGTGTAAGCCATCTACCAGGGCATGATGTACGTGTATAGATACAGGCATTGATCTTTTTCCATCCTCGTGTACCGTCATTTTGCCAAAGGATATTTTGGGGCAGCTATCTTCAATACCAAACATCCGGGCATGAGATAAACTGGTGAAATCAATCCAGGGTAATGACGAAAAACGGATGATATTGGTGGCCGAAGCACGTATCAGCTCATTGGATTGTTGCACCTGCTCAACCTCTTGATTGGCAGTAACTATAAATTCATCAAATGAAGACGCGTATGGAAACGATCCGAAACCAAATGTGCCATTTGCACGCCCAACGGTCGATCCTCCGTCTATCTGATCGTGGATGTATACATCATTGCCTTCAATACGGTAGGTAAATTCGGCTATCTTTTGCGCAGCAGTTAAGGCGAGGTACATGGTATATAAAAAGAAGGATACGTTTCGCTCTTTGGCAAAAACATAGGCGGCTGTACAATCCATAGTTACGGTTACGCCGTAATATGGCTCGTCAAATTGTTTAAAGAAAAGGAAATGTTCTTTACGTACCCAGTTATCAAGATCTAATTTTTTCTTCATCTTTTTACCGATGATAAGATATCGGCGAGCTTATCGGCCTGCATGAATTTTTCATGACTTAAACTTGTCTCCACATGCTCATGCGCCCAGGTGGTATGGTATGGCACATGTATGGCATAGCCACCAATATTCAACACCGGCATCACATCTGATTTAAGGGAATTACCCACCATCATAAACTCGCCTGGTTGGATATCCAGGTGTTTTATCAATTTAATATAATCATCTTCTTTTTTATCGCTCATGATCTCGATATGGTGAAAATAATGCGCCAGGCCCGATTTTTTTAGTTTACGTTCCTGGTCAAGCAGATCGCCTTTTGTTGCTACCACCAGGCGATAATCAGTTTTCAGCGTTGATAAAACGTGCTCCACGCCATCCAGCAGTTCAATAGGCTCATTGAGCATCTCTCGTCCATATTGTAAAATAATGTTGATGGTATCAATACCGATCTTGTTATCTGATATTTTTAATGCGGCTTCAATCATGCTCAGTATATAACCTTTTATGCCATAACCGTAAAGAGGCAGGTTATCAACTTCCACCTTAAAAAGCTCTTTTGAAATATCATGTTCGGGCAAAAAGTCCTCCAGCAGGCTGCAAAACTTTCTCTCTGTATTCTGAAAATAAGGTTCGTTAACCCAAAGGGTATCGTCGGCATCAAAAGCAATAACTTTTAATTTCATGGTAACTTGGTAAACTGTTTGCAATAATAACAATACCCTGTTAAATATTCATCGAAAAGTATACTAAGCACAATTGAAAACGTTTTAATATTTCGGTAACCTTTTTAAAAAAAACTGGTCTCCATGATGCAACCTTTGTTTTTAAAACAACGTCCTATAACCAACATGATCAAAACTATTCAATTAATGGAAGAGATACTGCCCCCTTTAAAAGAATTTATTGTTGATTATTGCAGCCGCTACAAAATTCGCAGTGTAGACCCCGGCAGCCTTTGCCTTGAAACCAGCCTGGACCTCGACCTGGATATTTTCGATATAGAAATAGATCTTTTCCTGGCCGATTTTACCGATCAGTTTAAAATAGACCAATCTAAATTTACTTGGTACAAATACGGATATCCCAAAGGTTCAACGCGGGTAAGGATGATAAAAATGGTATTTGGCTATAACAGCACCTGGGTAAAACAACTTGCGCATTACTGTTACAAACCCAAGTTTAAAGTACGTAATTTGCAGGATGCTGTAATAACCGGAATGTTGGTGTAAGTACCTAAACTTAATACGTTATTTGTTTTTACGTTGACGATGAAGCTATCATCAAGCCCCGGTGAAGTAATAAGATTAATAAAAGATTGGTAAGTCAGCTACTTCTATTTTCAAAAAATCCTGTTAATCCTGTAAAATCCTGTTAAAGATCAGTAGCCCTCGTGTGGGTACGCTTTACGAATTTACGGATATCAAGCACGATGCCTGCGAAGAAATAAAATATAAGTGGAAAGCCAACCGCTAAAAAGGAGGAGTAAATAAAAAACAACCGGATTTTGGCTATCGAAATGTTAAACTTTTCGCCCAGGTACGTACATACACCAAAGGAGTAGCGTTCAAAAAAAGTTAATATTCTTTGTAGCATTTCAGCTGAGCTTTAATATTTTATTACCAACGCCGCACTGCAGGCATTTTTTGTAATTACAATAGTTATTTTTTAGTTCGATTAGCGCCTGCGATTCAAATGCATTAGTAATTTTCACCCCTAAGTTAACAAAATCTGCGGTAATATTGTTCTTTTCGGCCGGCAAATTTTCTAAAAGTTTTAGCGCGCGGCTAATATAATATTGCTGCTGATGATGTTTGCCATAGCTAAACAAGAACAGGGCAAGGGTATTAATAAGCAATACATCAACCGAAGCCGCTCCCATAACTTTAGGCAATGGTTTTGAAAGTACATCAAAACGGTAATGATTGTCCCAATACTCGTTTGTTTTAATGGATGCAAACAAGTTGCGTAAGGCATCAATGTCCTTTATCTCCAATATTTTCGAGAATAGGTGATTGGCACTGACAATCAGGGCGGCAAATTGGGCAAGCCTGATGGTTGGGAAATTGGGCGGCCTTAAGCGCATAAATTTCCATAAATGGTTTTCTATAGGGTTTAGGCTGTATTTCTTTCGCAGGTAATCATATTCTTTTTTTAGCTTAACGGGATAGTCATCCTTCAGGTTGCTCTCTAAAAAACCTGCCTGGCCAAATATCAGCGCCTCAATTTGCATCGGGTTATTTTTGTTTTTGGCCAACGTAAGCTGCGGTAACGATTTTGCCAGCAGTTCAAAAGGCAGGGCATTTGTTTTAAACCCAAAATTGGCGGCTAAAAATTGGTAAAACGTTTCTTCCCAATCGCCCCGGTTAATGGCGAGGGCGGCTATAACTGCAGCCGATTTTTTTTCCAGCCGTTCCACCAAAACACGGGTAAGCCAGTTGTGCATAATTAATCCGTCAACTGTGCCGATGCTGGCTTCGCATGGTATAATAGTTTGGTTGCCGAATATCATCTGGTGATAGCGGCCATATAATTCGGCCGGAACCCTGTTGTTTAATTGCAGGGTAGGTACTGTTCGCCCGTTGTTTAGTTTTAATGGCAAATCGTTGTTGTAAACAACATGCAAAATCACATTATTGTAAGCCTCATCGGTGGTATGGCCGTGCTTTTGCCAATCGGAAGCCGAAAGGTGCACTTCCACATTGCCAGCCCAAAGCGTTTCTCCAATTTTAATCCTGGCATTATGAAAATCGGGGCCCGAATCGCTGTTATGAATACCAGTTGAAAATATCTCCAGCGTTTCGCCATCTTCCGTTCGCAGATCTGAACGGTCAAACAGGCGGAATTTCCATACGTAATGCAAAAAATCTTCGGTAAAAAGCATGCTTTAAATATAGCGAGTAGTTGATTTAGTTAGATTAAGCTGATTAAGTTTTTTGTGCGCTAATTTGATTATAGTACATTTATGCGTTCATCTTTTTTTAAGCAAAATATGACTAATACATCCCATGTTACCGTTAAAACAACAGGCGGTCGTATCAAATCAATAATTGGCGGCTCGTTAGGCAATTTGGTTGAATGGTATGATTGGTATGTGTACTCGGCATTTTCACTTTATTTTTCAAGCTCTTTTTTCCCAAAAGGCGACCAGACAGCCCAACTATTAAATACTGCGGGTGTATTTGCGCTCGGCTTTTTGATGAGGCCGATAGGCGGTTGGCTTATGGGTACATATGCCGATAAACACGGTCGCAAAAAGGCACTAACTGTATCGGTGCTCCTCATGAGCCTTGGCTCATTAATTATTACCATAACGCCAGGTTACAAAACTATTGGCGTTGCAGCGCCGCTGCTGCTGGTATTGGCCCGTGTTATACAAGGCCTGAGTGTTGGCGGCGAATACGGTACAAGCGCGACCTATTTAAGCGAAATGGCTGGCCGCAGGCACCGGGGTTTTTATTCCAGCTTTCAATATGTAACCCTTATTATGGGGCAGCTGCTTGCCCTGGGCTTATTGGTTTTACTGCAAAGGATATTTTTAACTGAGCAACAGTTGCATGACTGGGGTTGGCGCATTGCCTTCGGCATTGGAGCTTTTTTGGCTGTGATTACCATGTACCTGCGCCGTAGTTTACAGGAATCAGCCTCCTTTGCGAAAGAAAAAACAAGCACAACAAACGGTACTATTGCCGAACTTGCCAAACACCCAAAGGCTGTACTTACAGTTATAGGCCTTACAGCAGGTGGGACATTGGCATTTTATACCTTTACAACGTACATGCAAAAGTTCCTGGTCGACACTTCCGGTTATAGCAAGGCAGAAGCTACCTTAATTTCAAGCCTTACTTTGCTGGTTTTTATGCTGATACAGCCGCTTTTTGGTCTGTTATCTGATAACATAGGGCGTAAACCATTGCTGATAGGTTTTGGCGTTTTGGGTACAATAACAACTGTCCCGATACTCACATTGCTTGGGGGCACAAAAGACGGCTGGATTGCTTTCGGACTTATTTTGGCAGCACTTATCATCGTAAGCGGCTATACCTCTATTAATGCCGTTGTAAAGGCCGAGCTTTTCCCGGCAAATATCCGTGCGCTTGGTGTTGGTTTTCCGTATGCCATAGCGGTATCTATATTTGGCGGCTCGGCCGAATACATTGCTTTAGGCTTTAAAACAGCGCATCACGCCCAATGGTTTTACTGGTATGTAACCGTGTGTATCGCTTTATCGCTGGTACTTTATATTACCATGAGGGATACCCGGAAACACTCGAAGATGGAGGAGGATTAAGGTTGGATGTGAGGGTTTTTAGAATTCAAATATGCAAATGATCTTCTGAACCAAATTTACCGGATTAAGAGATTATTCATCCATTAATTACTATCCGGTTAAAACGTCAATCGGTCAAAAAATATTTAAGCGAAGCTGAAAACAATACTTTATCTTCGGTCGCCACAATGCCACAGCTGGGTTTCGTTTCCAGTCTGCAGGCCAAAGCTTTGCCCTGAATGCGCACTTGCGGGGCAGTGAAAAAGCCAATTTGTACTTTGCTTATATCGTCCGCAACACTGGCAGGAAATTGGCAGTGGCAAATTATCCAGTATTATCCTGTTGTAAAGTTCTAATGCCTTAAATATTGCTTCTGCCGATGGGTATTGTTATTTTGCGAGGGAGAGGGGTTGGTGGCATTACCGCATTTTATTTATCTTCGGGGCCATGTATGAAACTTTTCAGCGCTACATTGATGACCGGGCTACATTGACTGATGCGGAAAAAGAAATGATACGTTCGGTTGCTGTGATTAAAAAGATCCGTAAACGCCAGTACCTGCTGCAAGCGGGTGACGTATGGAAGTATGATGCTTTTGTAAGCTCCGGCTGTTTACGCACCTATTCTGTAGATGAAAAAGGGAACGAGCATATCATCGGGTTCAGTATTGAAAACTGGTGGTGTGGCGACCGGGAAAGCCTTTTATCCCGGCAGCCCGCTCGTTTCAACATTGATGCGATAGAAGACAGCGAACTGGTGCTGTTTACACATAGTAATTTTGAAATACTTTGCAGGGATATCCCGGCACTTGATCAAATGGTTAATACCATCCTTAATAAAAGTTTCGTTACTCAGCAAAACCGCATTAATGCCGCCCTGAGTTATACGGCCGAAGAAAAATACCTCAACTTTGTTAAAAAGTACCCCGAGTTCGCCCTGCGTGTTCCGCA
Source organism: Mucilaginibacter sediminis (assembly GCF_051903035.1). Taxonomy (NCBI): domain Bacteria; kingdom Pseudomonadati; phylum Bacteroidota; class Sphingobacteriia; order Sphingobacteriales; family Sphingobacteriaceae; genus Mucilaginibacter; species Mucilaginibacter sediminis. The sequence continues at coordinate 1,622,679 of NZ_CP170602.1, read as the reverse complement.
AAGTATGATCGCTTCTTATCTGGGTATGACTCCTGAAACACTAAGCCGTATCCGCACCCAGACGGCGCGCAACAAGTCCTGATTGATCTATATCAATTGCTTTCTTATTTTATATCAATGTGCAGGTTCGACCGTTGCAGCACCTTTGTAGTGTTCAAACAAACATTTACAAACATTAAAAAATAAGAACCATGTCAAAAACAATTTTTATCACCGGAACAAGTACAGGCTTTGGAAAACTCACTGCCATTACTTTAGCAAACGCCGGGCATTCGGTTATAGCAGGTATGCGTAATGTGGCGGGCAAAAATGCCTCCGTCGCTCAGGAACTGAACGGCATTCCCAATGTCGAGGTTGTAGAGATCGATATCACGAGTGACGATTCTGTTCGGCAGGCCTTTGAGTATGTATTGTCAAAATATGGCAAGATCGACGTATTGGTTAACAATGCTGCTGTCAGCGGGTTTGGCCTGTTAGAGGGGTATTCACTGGATCAGGTCAGGAACATGTTCGAGGTGAACGTTTACGGAGTATTGCGCACCTACCAGGCAGTGCTACCTGCCATGCGGAAAGAAAAGAAGGGCCTGATTATTAACCTGACCTCCGGCGCCAGCGGCCATACTTTACCTTTTATGATTCCATACCTGGCCTCCAAATTTGTGGTGGAAAGTATTACCGAAGGTGCGCAAGCCGAACTATCCGACTTCGGCATCGAAAATGTGAGCATACAGCCAGGCGTTTATCCTACCGAAATGAATAACGGTTCCAAAGCTGGCGTGCATGCAGACAGGCCCGAGGTCTTAGCTGAATACGGGAATGCCGCCACCGAAAGATTCAACGCTTTGGGAACCGCCCTGTTCGGTAAAATGGAACAATTCAATATGGATCCGCAGACCATAGCCGACGGTATCCTGGAACTGGTCAATATGCCTAAAGGCTCCCGTCCGTTGCGCTTTCCGCTGGATGCGATAGCCCGTGGTACTGATAAAGAATTCATCGAGGCCCGCGCTGCAATCAAAGAGAAATGGTTAGCTGCTTACACCAATTAATTTATACGAACATGAAAACCGCAAAAGAACTATTACTGGATTACCTAAATCATATAGGTAATCCGGATTTCCAGATCGGGCTATTTGCTGATGACGCTGTTTTTGAATTGCCGTACCTGGCCAGTCTTGGCCTGCCAGCCCGCTGGGAAGGGAGAGAGGTATTATACAAGTTTCTGAGTAACCTGCCCAAGACCTTTCCGGGCTTTAAATTCAGAAATATCCAGATTCATATCGACACACCAGAGCAGGCCTTCGGCGAATATGAAGCCACCGCAGTCATCGCCGCCAATGGCAAGGAATACACCCAGCATTATATGGGCAGGGTGGTTGCTAAAAATGGCAAAATCCAACTGATTCGTGAGGCGCTGAACATGGTGCCGGTGATTCGTGACATCAAAGGTATCGACATCTCCTGATCGATAACCAAGAGACCTCATATCCATAAATATAAGGTCTCTTGGTTTATTCACTACCCGAACGCTACAACAAAATAAATTGGGCAACACAACAAAATACACCATTGAAGTAAGCCTCATATTTGTGTTGTAATTATGTACAACACCCGCCAATACCGGCACCTATAGCAGGCAGGATAAAAGGTTATAAGCAGCGATCAAGGTAGAATTGCCTTTTCCCCATATCAGGTAAATCTTAAAAATTTCCAAAGCGTGTACAGCTTTAGCAGGTGATTCTTTTCGTAATCTAGTTAATAGACCGCCTTTTTGAGGGACCCGTTTACCACGATCGGGTTATTGCAGGCTTGCATATTGCTCTAAACGGCTGGATCGGGTCGCTTTATTCCTTTACCGGTCGGGGATAGTCGGTTTTAATGTCATTTTTGCGCATAACCCGTGGAGTAACAGGTAACTACAGCGCCTACTGAGCCTGTTACACTCCCGTGGATATATTTAGTGTTTTTGTTGGTTGATTTATTATTAAAAATCCTGTTTATTTAACTAAATTTGAATTTACTGTATGTTTTATTATTAAATTGATATTTCTGACATTCTGTGAGATTAGGCCACATGTATGATGATCAGCAACTTCTGCAAAAAATGATTGCAGGAGATGAATTGGCATTCGCCCGCTTATTTGGAAAGTATAAGGCACTGATTTATCACTTTGTCATGAAATATGTTCATTCGGAATTACTGGCAGAAGATCTTACGCAGGAAGTATTTATAAAAATATGGGAAAACAGGACTAACCTTTTGGCCGTCACCTCTTTTAAAAGCTATTTGTATACAATAGCAAAAAACCATACCCTTAATTGTATGAAGGCGGCTTTTCGCTCCGAAGCTGCGCTGGGTCTGGTTGTAAATAGCTTTATCGCGGCAAGAAATAGTACCGAAGATGAATTGATACACCAGGAATACCTTACATTCTTAAAACGGGTGTTAGAAAGCCTGCCGCCAAGAACAAGGGAAATCTTCCATATGTGCCGCGAACAGGAAAAAACTTATGACGAAGTAGCACAGGAACTGGGAATTTCGCGGAATGCGGTAAAAAATCATATGGTAGCTTCTATGAAAGCACTGAGTTTTTCCTTAAAAAAAGAACTTGGTATCTCTTTGACTGTTTTTTTTGCAATAGTCTCCCGTTATTAGCCGTTGGCATAGACTGAATTTGTCAATTGTTTCCTTTTTTAGGCAGGCAACCCTTTCCATATATCCGATTTTTCTCTCGTTGCGCTGCAATTTGGCGGCCATTCTCGTCAATATTAACTTTTTTTTAACTTTTATAAAATTCAGCTACCCTGCAGGCACGTTTTCGTTGTCTTAGGCATAGAAATCTGTTTTTATGGATAAAGATCATTACAAAGAGCTTGTAAAACGATACCTGGAAAAAAAGTCGACCGACGAAGAATTGGAGGTTTTTTTTCACCTGGCCGAAAAAGGGGAACTGGACCAATATCTTTCAGATTCAATGGACGAAGAACTGGGATCACTTGGAAAAGAGGAGGAAGGTAATCATGTTAAAAAATTACGTCCTGCGAAATTGTGGATGCCTATAGCCGCGTCTGTCTTGATTTTGTTATCGCTCGGCTTTTATCTGCTTTTAAAGAAGCCGGATGCCCAACAGAACGGCGTTCAGATTGCGAATGTTCTTCCTGGCGGTAATAAAGCTTTCCTGACGCTTGCAAATGGCGTCAAAATTGTTTTAAATAATGCCAAAAACGGAAATATAGCAACCCAGGGTAATGTAACGGTGCTTAAAGTGGCAGACGGCCAGTTAAGCTATGCTGCAAAGGGAAAAGGCCAGGCGGCAGAAGGCTTCAACACTATAACAACCCCTAAAGGAGGCCAATACCAGCTCATTCTGGCAGATGGTACCAAAGTTTGGCTAAACGCAATGTCGTCTCTTCGTTTTCCAGCTGTTTTTAAAGGCGTAGAACGAAAGGTGGAGTTGACGGGCGAGGCTTACTTTGAAGTGGCCAAAAATAAGGCCATGCCATTTATAGTTAAATCGGGTTTTCAGGCCGTGCGGGTACTGGGTACCCATTTTGATATAAACGCTTACGCTGATGAGAACAGCATTAAAACAACCCTGCTTGAGGGCTCCGTTGAAGTTAGTAATCAAGATGCTAAAACCGTAATTGCGCCGGGGCAGCAAAGCGTATCCCGTGATCAGGGTGATTTGCTGAAAAGAGAGGTTGATACTGAAAAAGAAGTTGCCTGGAAAAATGGCATTTTTTCTTTTGATGGCGATGATCTTAAAACAATTATGCGCCAGGTGTCTCGCTGGTACAATGTTGATGTAAGCTACTCTGGAACTATTTCCGACGAGAAATTTCATGGCGAAATTTCCAGGTTCAGCAATTTAAGTGATGTATTAAAAATCCTGGAGCTTTACCAGGTTCATTTTGAACAAAAAGATAACAACCTTATCGTATCCTATAATCCACATCCAACTAATGATTAAACTAAACTTTAAAACTCAGCTATGCCTATGATAAAATCATACTAAAAACCTCCGCAAAAAGAAAGAAAAGCCGAAAGACGCTAATCTCCCGGCTATCAAAAAGGCAAGCAGTAAACTTTGACCGGTGTCCTGCTTAATTATCACCTATTTCTAAATCAAAAGTATGAAATTAAAATTTCTTTACCCTCTTCTTTGCTTATTACGGGGGATAAAGCAAAAACGTGCTATCATCAAACTAACTACAGTATTTGTATTCATTTGTGCATTACACTTATCTGCAGCAACTTTTGCGCAAAACGTAACCATCAAAAGGCATAATGCGTCGCTCGAAACTATTTTTAAAGACATCAAAAAACAAACTGGGTATATGTTCTTTTACCCCGAAAAGATCAGCCTAAAACAAACACAGGACATTGATATCGATAACGCCCCGCTGGAAACAGCCTTAGCAACCTGTTTAAAGGGTCTTGATTTGAATTACACCATTATCAATAAAACTGTTGTGATTAGTCGTAAGGCTCCTGAAAAACGTGTACCGGGCGCCGCAACAGGCAGCTTTGCTGTCCCTGTAATTATCCAGGGAAAGGTGATCGACTCGGCGGCAAATATTCCGTTAATCGGAGTTAACATCAGTGTGAAAAATAAAGCCCAATACACGCAGACTAACGCCAGCGGCGAGTTTACGTTAAGTGTTTTGCAGGGCGACGTATTGTCATTCTCATATGTTGGTTACCAAACTAAAGAAGTAACCATTAAAAATGGTCAGTATCTAAAGATAAACATGTTATCTAAAAACAGCACCATTAGCGATGTGGTGATAACCGGTTACCAGGTTATTAAAAAAGACAACTATACAGGTAGTGCCATTGTGATTAAGGGTGACGACTTACAGCGGGTGAATCCTCAAAACCTGATTAAAAGTATAGCGACATTTGATCCTTCGCTAAGAATTGCGGATAACAACCTGCTGGGATCTGACCCTAATGCGCTACCAAAGATCACCGTTCGTGGTTCAACCACTTTGCCATCGGTAAATGGCGAAATCATTGATCGTAATAACCTGTCAAGTACCTACAATTTGCCTGTTTTTTTACTTGATGGGTTTGAGGTTTCTTTAGAAAAAGTGGTGGATTTGGATATGAACCGCATCTCGTCGGTAACCATTTTAAAAGATGCTGCTGCCACCGCCGTATACGGTTCAAGGGCAGCAAACGGCGTAATTGTAATTACAACTAAAGCGCCAATACCGGGTAAATTGCAGCTTTCATACAACTACCAGCTTACAGTACAAGCGCCAGACCTTACCGGGTATCACGTATTAAACGCTGCCGACAAACTACAGTACGAAAAGCTTGCAGGTTTATATAGTGCTGTAAATAACACGGCATCAAGCCAGGATCAGTTGGATAATGAATATTACAGCAAACTGCGCAATGTAGTGAGTGGTATAAATACCTACTGGTTATCACAACCGCTTATTAATTCATATGGCCACAAACATTCGCTATATGCCGAAGGCGGCGACTCTACTTTCAGGTACGGTATCAATTTACGGTATCAAACCAATCCTGGTGTAATGAAAGGATCGTCACGTAACCAGTATACCGGCGGAATGAGTTTCTTTTATAATCCAAGTCGTAACGTTTTGATAAAAAACGAGGTTACTGTAAGCCAGGTTAACTCTGTTGTATCAAAATACGGCGATTTTTCTACCTATGTAAGTATGAACCCGTACTATCCTATAAAGGATGCAAACGGCAATTACATCAGGGAGATAGCTAACTGGGTTGTTGATACTCATTATAATGATCCGGTATACGGCCAGTATAGGAACGAACCTGTTTACAACCCCTTATTTGAAGCCAGCCTGGGTAACTTCAACAAGTCGGCATACCTGGAGCTTTTGGACGATATTTCAATCGATTGGAAAATTTTTAAAGGCCTGCGTTTAATTGGTTTAATGAGCGTTACCGATACTAAAGGAACCTCAGATGCATTTGTATCGCCCTTAAGCAACAGTTTTTTTTACGGCCCTACTGCCGATATTCAAAACAGGGGCAGTTACGATTACGTGGTTAACAACTCTTTAAAGCTTGATGGTAATTTAAGGTTTGTTTACAATACGCAACTTGGCAATCATTCCGTAAATGCCACTTTAGGTTCAAATATTACCTCAGCTACTTCAAGTTATAAAGCGTTTGAAGCCCGCGGCTTTTCAAATGACAAATTTACCAACATTGGGTTTGCCCGTACTTATACGCCGAATGCGGCGCCTGCAGGAGATGAGGCTGCAAGCCGGTTGATTGGTTCCTTTTTTAGTGGTAGCTATTCCTTCAAAAACAAGTATTTACTTGATGCTACCTTCCGCCTTGACGGTTCTTCGGCTTTTGGTTCAAACCAGCGTTTCGCGCCTTTTTGGGCTACCGGTATCGGTTGGAATATGCATTATGAGGATTTTATTAAAAATAATTTTCCATCTATTTCAAGGTTAAAAATTACAGCGTCAACCGGTATTACTGGTTCGGTAGATTTCCCCCCATCGTTGTCAAATACCACTTATACTTACCAAACATCCAACTGGTATTCAACCGGTGTTGGCGCAACCGTTAACGGCTATGGAAACTCCGACCTGAAATGGCAAAAGACAAATAATTTCGACTTATCATTGGAATTGGGTTTGTTTAAAGACCGTATAGTACTTAACCCTCATTATTATTACAAGCTGACCAAAGGCTTACTATCTGACATTAACATAGCGCCATCTACAGGATATAGCACTTACAAAGCCAATTTAGGTGATATGGGTAATAGGGGCTATGAGCTTTATTTGACCGCGAATGCCTTTCGGTCGAAAGACTTGAATATCAACATTATTGGCAATTTATCGCATAATACCAATAAAATAGTAAGCATATCCAATGCGTTAAAAGCTTATAACAAAAGTGTTGATGATTATCAGTCAAATGCCAGTAACGGTGTACAGGGCACCCCGTTATTGCGTTTTGCAGAGGGGCAATCCATCAATACAATCTGGGGCGTAAAATCATTAGGTATCGATCCTGAAAACGGTAAAGAGATCCTGGTTAAAAAGGATGGTTCTTTAACTTACAATTATGATATCGCCGATACGCAGCCCATTGGTGACTCTGAACCCAAGGTTGAAGGGTATATTGGCAGCAATATCACCTATAAGCAATTCTTGCTTAGTTTTACCTTTCACTACAAATTTGGTGGCCAACAGTTTAACCAAACCTTGATTGACCGGGTTGAAAACGCCGATCCCCGCTTTAATGTTGATAGCCGCGCCCTTGCACAAAGATGGCAGAAACCCGGGGATGTGGCCTTGTATAAAAACATTGCCGATTTGGGTACCTCTTATGCTACCTCGCGCTTTATACAAAAGGAAAATACTATTGATCTTCCTTCTTTCAACCTATCGTACGACGTCAAAAAAAGCATTGCTAAAAAGATAGGGATGCAAATGGTTAGGGCTACACTTACGGTTAATGATGTGTTCCATTCATCAAGCATCGAAACGGAGCGTGGCATTACTTACCCTTATGCCCGCAGTTTAACATGTTCTATACAAGCCACATTTTAATAATGACTAACATGAAAAAATATTTATACACCGTAGTGGTTATCATGTTGCTTACATCATGCAAAAAGTTTTTGGATGTTAAGCCGCAGTCGCAAATCAATAAAGACGATCTTTTTACTACAGAACAGGGATTTAAGGAGGCCTTAAACGGGGTTTATACCCTCTGTGCATCGTCATCGCTGTATGGTGGCGTCCTGACATTCAATAATGACATCTTATCGCAGAATTACCAGTTTAATGATGTGATACTGCAATCTACCGCTAATTTTAATTATAGCCTTAGTGGCGTTGTAGCAAAAAATGATAATACCTGGTCATCAGCCTATCGCGCAATAGCCAATTGTAATTATATCCTGGCAGCTATTGACGATAAAAAAGGACTGTTTGCCGATAAGGATTACCAATTGATTAAAGGCGAAACCCTGGCATTAAGGGCTTACCTGCACTTTGATATACTCCGCATGTTTGGTCCATCGTATAAAGTGGGGCCAAATATCAAAGCGATACCATACGTTACTACCGTAGGTGTTACCAGTACGCCATTTTCAACTACTGCCGATGCGATCACAAAGATCATTGCCGATTTGACCGCGGCAAAAACATTGCTGATGTCTGATCCTATCATTTCATCGGCCTATGTAATTGGCTATCCATCAACAGTTGGTAGTACTGAAACAGCAAGTAATGATCTGTTTTTGCAAAACAGGCGTCATCGCCTTAATTATTACGCTGTTTGCGGCGAGTTGGCCCGGGTTTATTTGTATAAGAGCGACCAGGTTAACAGTGTTGCCAATGCATTAGAAGTAATCAACGCTAAAAGATTCCCTTTTACAGATCAGGACGATTTTTTCAATAGCGACATTCAGAAAAAGGACAGGATCTTTTATAAAGAGCTGATTGCCGCCTGGTTTATTGACACTAAAGGCATTAACGGCCAGCTTCAAAGCCTGTTTACTGTAAGTAACCCGCTTTACAGTGCCACTGTTGACCAGGTTAACGACATTTACCAGGTAGGCCAGGATGGGGCCGAAGACTGGCGCTATAAGCAATGGTTTTTATCAACCGCGGCTACTACAGGCGGGCCAAACCGTGCGGTGTTGCAAAAATACATCACCAATCTTGATCCCGAACCTAATCTCCATCCACTGGTTGCACCGGCTATACGATTAAGTGAAATGTACTATATAGCTGCCGAAGCAAGCTACGACACGGACCCGGTTAAGGCGATAGGCTACTATAATACCATAAGGGCAAAACGCGGGATAGGCAACACACTTACAGATGTACCGGCCAAAAACGCCTTCATCGATTTACTGCTGGCCGAAGCCCGTAAAGAGTTTTATGCTGAAAACCAGATGTTTTATATGTATAAGCGCTTGAACCATGCGGTAGTGGTGTCATCAACGCAAAATATACAGCCATCAAATGGGGTGTTTATGTTCCCGCTGCCGCAAGATGAACAGGCTTACAGAACCAACTAAAAAAACAGATATGAAAAGAAAATTATTATTTGCCTTTCTTATTTGCGCGGCCCTTGCCAGTTGTAAAAAAGAGACTTTAACTACATACAATGCACCCGGCGGCAAGGATAATATTTACCTTGGGTATGCCAATACCGACAGCGTAGTATATTCATTTGCCTATAACCCAACCTTAAACCAGGATACCGTTTGGGTGCCCGTAAAAATATCAGGTAACAGGGTTAACCATCCCCGGAGCTTTATGTTGAGCGTTGATGCGGCCAATTCTTCGGCTGTGCGCACTTTGCATTATCAGCCATTAAAGCCATCATATACTATGCCTGCCGACTCGGGTACGATACATGTGCCGGTTATTATTTTAAATACCGATACAGGTTTGGTCAATTACTCGGTAAAACTCGCTATCCAGGTTTCGGGCGGGACAGATTTTTCATCGAACCTGCCACTGGATATCCGCTCCAAGCAAATCGTTTTCTCCAACAGGTTAGAAGAACCCGCATGGTGGCCATATTGGGGACAATTGGGTGGTTATAGCAGGGTAAAGCACCAACTGTTTTTAATTTCATCGGGCACTACAGACCTGGTACAGCTTAATCCACAGGTTGATCCTAATTACTTCTTATATATCCCCCGCGATTTGTACTATATCAATAATATGCACGAGTTTTTGATTGATCCTTTTAACTGGATCAAGCAAAATCCAAGCAAGGGATTTGTACTTACCCCACGGAGCGATAACACCGGCGACTATGATTTTTATAATCAGGCCGCGCCCAATAAAAAGTTCTGGCTCAAATACTTCCCAACCGTTAAGCAGCTCATTTTTATGGATGAGAATAAAAATCAGATTCTGATATAACAATTAATTAAAAAGTAATGAAGTACAAAATATTATATATACCTATGCTGTTTGCCTTGTTCTTTAGCGCCTGCAAAAAGGATTTAGGTAACTATAAGTATAATCCGCCATCGCAGCCCATTGTGGTGAATTTTACTGATGGTACGTTTAATGCGCTGGTTGGCGATACCCTAAAGCTTGAACCCTATGTACAGTTTGATGGTGCCGATTACCTGAAGGATCTTTCCTATCAATGGGACATTTATGTAGATGAAGATGCGCGTACGGATACTTATACCGGCTATCCCCTTGCAATAGTGTATAACTTGCCGCCAAAGCTGCGTAACGCTAAATTAACTGTTACCGATAAACGTAACGGTATCAAATACTTTTTTCCGTTCAAAATACAGGGTAATACCCAATTTTCAACAGGTACAACAGTATTGAGTGTTGATAATGGCGTTACTAAGCTATCTTTTATAAAACCCGACAGGTCTGTATTAAGCAACCTTTATTTTTCTCTTATGGGCGAAAATCTACCCAATAACCCTGTTCAGCTATTCGCCAAACCCCTGGCTTATCAGCCTGGCACAGCCGAAGATTATTGGGTTATTTGCCAGGACCCAACCAAAAACAGCGTGACCATTGATGGTAATACCATGCTTAGGAAAAGGTATTTTAACGAACAATTTTTTGTTGCACCGGCTACCATCACTCCGCAGGGGTTTGAAGCCTCAATGGGTGTACCAACAGGTGTTATCAATAATAAGCTTTATTTGTCCGTTACCTCAACTGCGCCGTTTGCACCGGATTTTGGAAAGTTTTCAAACCCGCAATCGGGTACTTACACACTATCTAAGTTTTTTACCCGTACGCCCGGTTACTTTTTTGGATTCGATTTAGCAACCAAAGCATTTGTTTCTTTTGATGGCGGCGGCAACTATATGGGGGCCGACTACACGGTAAAAGGCAAAGCCTTTAATCCGCTTAACACGGGTATTACCGACCTGGTATTTATGCAGGCACAGCCAGGCCAATCCTACGCTTATTTCAGGGATACCGATGGCAAAATATATGAGCTTTCCTTTTACATCGATATGGATGACTATTCGCAACGCGCTATAGAAACTTATTACAAACGCGAGTTTAAAGCCGAGGCGTATATAAAAGGCGATACCAAATGGCAAAAATCGGCGGTTGATGTCTTCTACTTCACATCTGACGATAAAATATATCGCTACAATCCTTTAAATCAGGATTTACGCACTTTAGATGCCAATATGGGGGGCAAAAAAGTAAGCATGATAAAGCTAAGTGCCGATGGTAACACACTTACTGTCGGTGTCGCCGGAAGCCTGTATACCCTTGATGTTAGCGTAGGTAAAAACGGTGTAGTAACAAAACAGCTTGACGGTATCCCCGGTTCGCCGGTTGATATCGTGATTAAGTAAGTAAAAATTAAGATCATGAAATTTTCAAAAAACATAATTCTTGTTTCGGTCATGCTTTTCGTTTTCCTGGCAGCAGCATGTAAGAAAAATAAACAAACAGCCACGATAGAAAATGATCCGCCGGGATCGCCACCCAAAACCTGGCAGGAGCATTGGGGCGGTCCGCATACATTTTTGCTAAACCGGGTTTATTTTGATAGCGATGTAGCAGTGTATTACGATCCGTCAATGGATAAATCGGTGACCTGGCCTTACAAAACCATGTCAGATACCTGGAAATACGTTAAAAAAACGTATGGCGCTTTCGGCGATTCGGCCAGGCTATACGTGGTTTTGCACGGGATAACTACCCCATTTGAAGAAACTCTTGGCGGTGGCCATCCAGCATCTTATTTTGATGAAAGCCATGACTATCGCAACGCTATAGATTGCGGCCTGGGCGATTGGAAGTATCCTACGGGGCAGCAAATAGGCATCCCTATTCACGAAACGGGTCACATTGTTTGCGGAGCTAATAATGGGGTAAAAGGTTCTCCGTCGGATGTGTTGTGGGGCGATAGTAAGTTTATGGAAATATACAATTATGATGTGCTCATGAACATTGGCAGGCAGGATGAGGCCGCAAGGGTATATGATCAGCTTAAGGCACAGGTAGATACCTTTCCGCGTGCCGGCTCGCAGTGGTTTAAAAATTGGTTTTATCCTATTTATTCAAAATATGGCCATGCTGCTGTGCTTAGCAAATACTTTAAGCTGCTGGCTGCCAATTATCCTAAAATGCCAAACCCGCACGGAGCAGAATATACCCAGAATTTAAACTGGGGCGAGTTTATCCATTTTTGGAGCGGTGCTACCGGCGATAACATGAAAGCCCAGGCAACATTCGCATTCGGCTGGACCGATGAGTGGGAGCAGCAATTCAGGCAGGCCCAAAAAGATTTTACTAATGTGAAGTACGCCTATTAGATTTTTAATAACAAGAAATTACAACAATGAAGGCCACTAATAAATTAAGCATTTTAATATGCCTGGCATGCCTTGCTTTATTAAGCGCGTGCAAAAAGGATTTAGCAAAAAGTACCGGGACAATTTATGGCGGGCCGCCGCCTAAAACCTGGCAGGAGCATTGGGGAGGCCCACATGTTTATTTACTGAAAAGAGTGTATTACGATGCTGATGATGCCATTTACTATGACGCCAATATGGATACCTCGGTTACCTGGCCTTACAAAACAATGTCGAAGGTTTGGCAATATGCCAAGAAAACGTACGGCGCATTTGGCGACTCATCGCGCTTATACGTGGTATTGCATGGTATAGTAACCCCTTTTGATGACGCGTTAGGCGGCGGTCACCCGGCGTCGTATTTTGATGCCAGCCATGATTACCGCAACGCAATTGATTGTGGACTGGGCGACTGGGCGACGCCAACCGGGCAAATCATCGGTATCCCGGTACATGAAACCGGTCACATTATTTGCGGGGCCAACAACGGCGTACAGGGTTCACCCTCTGATGTGCTTTGGGGCGATAGTAAGTTTATGGAGATCTATAATTACGATGTACTGATGAATATTGGCATGGAAGATGAAGCCGGCCGTGTATTTACGCAAATGCAGTCACAGTATGATAATTTTCCCCGGGCAAACTCGCAGTGGTTTAAAAACTGGTTTTACCCTATTTATTCAAAATACGGGCACGCGGCAGTATTGAGCAAGTACTTTAAGTTGTTAGCTGCAAATTTCCCCAAAAAGCAAAATTCCATAGGCTATGAGTACACCCGCAACTTAAACTGGGGCGAATTTATTCACTTCTGGAGCGGCGCGGCAGGCGTAAACCTGAAGGCACAGGCCACCCTGGCATTTGGCTGGAGCATGGAGTGGGAGCAGGAGTTTAAAAATGCGCAGGAGGATTTTCCTGCTGTAAAATATCCGTATTAAAAAATAAAATCAGTAATAGTTAGCTTTTGGAAAGGCCGTCAAAAAAGCTCCGGGCAGCAGTTTCGGTGAGAACGAAACATCGTCGATGGAAAGCGTTGGCGGCCATCCATTAGTTTGTTCAAAAAAATATCAAAATGAAACATCTAAAACACATAAAAATGAAAAAAGGAATTTTAATGATCCTTACCGCTTTGGCACCATGCATCGCATCTGCACAAACAGCCAACAATTTTACAATTACCGGTCATATCGGTACGCTAAACGCGCCTGCCAAAGCTTATCTCGACTATATGGATAACATGGACAATGGGGCAAACCACACCGACTCGGCTGTGCTGGTTAACGGAACTTTCAAGTTTACCGGCCATAACTCGGGCTATGCTACCGCACGTATGGCGCTATCGCACGATGGCGGTGGTAAAGACCGGGCTATTTACATGCCTGCTTCCGACGTTATCTATATTTACTTTGGTAAAGAAAATGTTGAGATCACCTCCAAGGACTCCCTGGCTAACGCTATTTTCACCGGATCAAAAGTTTATAACGAATACCAGGCTTATGTAAAAACCACCGGCGGCACGGTAATGCAGTTTGCAAAAGAAGCTAACGCCGAGATCACCAGTTCACCGGAATTGCAAAACGACCAGGAATTTGTAAAGGAAGTAGGCGAGCGGTATCATAAAAAAATGGATGACCATTTTGCTAAGCAAATCCAGTTTGCCAAAGATCATCCTGATTCTTACTTCGGCCTGGTGGGGCTGTCTGAAGGTATAGGAAATAAATTTGATCCTAAAATAGTTAAGCCCATTTTCAATGCCCTTAAAAAAGAATACCAGTTAACAGATGTTGGTAAGGAGCTAAAGCAACGTATTGAGGCTATGGAGAACATCGTTATTGGTGCGCAGGCACCGGCATTTACTCAAAATGATGTAAACGGCAAGCCGGTTTCTTTAGCCAGCTACAAGGGTAAATATGTATTGGTAGATTTTTGGGCAAGCTGGTGCTCGCCATGTCGCGCCGAAAACCCTAACCTGGTTGATCAGTATAAAATATACAAGGCCAAAGGTTTTGAGATCCTTTCTGTATCACTTGATAGCGATCATAGCAAGTGGGTAAACGCTATTGCTGCCGATAATCTTACCTGGACTCACGTATCCGATTTAAAAGGTTGGAACAACGCTGTTGGTCACCTTTATGGCGTAAGGGCTGTACCGCAAAACTTTTTACTTGATAAAGATGGTAAAGTAATAGGCGTGAACCTGATAGGAGAAGAATTGAACAAAAAACTGGCCGAAACATTTAAAAACTAATTTTAAACCCAGGCTATACAATAACTCAAAGCGTATCAATTGGCTTTGAGTTATTGTATAACCTGGGTTTTCATCTGTACACATTGTACAATGTTATAAAACAACTGATGAAGAAATTTTATTTCGTTTTCCTGGTAGCTGTGTTGCTAATACAATATGCATATGCTCAGCAAAACAAAACAAACAAAACAGAAGAAGTGTTGAAAGCGGGTATTCAAAAAGCTTATCCCGCTTGTGTGCGTATGTGGAGCTACGATACATCGGCCAATAAACGTACCGGCGGGCAGTTTAGCGGGGTGGTGGTTGATAAGGAGCATCATATACTAACCGCTGCGCACGTTACCTGGCCAGGCCTTACCTATAAAGTAATGTTCCCGGATGGGAGAGAGGCTATTGCTGTTGCTTTGGGTAAGATAGAATTAGCAGCTGATAAAACCCGTCCTGATGTAGCCATAATGCAGATCATTACAAAAGGCGACTGGCCATATGCCGATATGGGGAGTTCGGCAGGGCTTACTTTATCCGAACCATTGATTAGTATTGCTTATCCGGAAAGCTTGAACCAGGATAAACCTACCGTAAGATTTGGTCATGTAACCGAGGTGAAAAACAGCCGTGGGTTTATCAAATCAACTTGTATGATGGAGCCCGGCGATTCAGGAGGTCCGCTGTTTAATCTTTCGGGGAATGTAGTCGGCTTGCACAGCGCAATTGAAGTTCCTGAAGATGCAAACTACGACGTGCCGGTTGACCTTTATAAAAAGTACTGGAAAAGCTTAATGCGCCCGGCAGTTTATCATGCGTTGCCCGATAGTGTGCAGGTATCGGTTCCGCCGGTTAGCAAAAGAATGTTTAACGAGTTTTCCACTGCCCATTCATCCAAACATGGCGGTACCTGTGTAGCTATCCATAGCAATTTTAATGGTGTCAGCCAGCAGGCTTTGGGCGCGGTTTTTTCTGTTGATGGATTGCATTTTAAGACAATTAAAAGCCATACCATCATCGTAAGTAAAAGTTCGATAGTAGCCGATGCCCCGATAGTAATGATCGGAAAAAAAATAGTTGAAGCGACTGTTATTTCCCGGGATAAAGAAAACGATCTTGTACTTTTAGTGCCTGCATCTGATATCAAGGGAGGAATAACTTATCAAGAAATTTGTAAGGATACTACTTTCAATTTAATACCGGGTACTTTTTTGCGTTCGCCACAGCCCGATACATCAGATGTAACCGGGGTTTTAGGGAGTAAACTGTTTTTACTTCCCAAAGTGGTAAATGCAGGTTATCTTGGTGTTTTTGTGGGTGATAACAACGCGGCTGCATCTGCTTTATGGATAAAACCACTTTCGCCAGCCGCAAAAAATGGTCTGCTTGCAAAAGACGAGGTGAACGACATAAACGGTTTAGCAATACGCACCGCAGGTGATTTTAAAGCGGAGATGCAAAATCATTGGCCGGGAGATACCTTAACGTTAAAGGTAAAAAGAGGTGGCGCTTTAATCACCAAAACTTTTGTGCTTGGTACTGTCCCTGCGGTACATTTTGATCACCCGGCAGAATTGTTTACAGGTGGCAAAAGTGGTAGGAGGGACGGTTTTAAGGAAGTATTTGCACATGATTCAATGCTAACTCCCCAAAGGTGTGGCGGACCGGTATTTGATAACTATGGTCGTTTTTATGGTGTTAATATAGGGCGATACAGCAGGGCAGTTAGTATTACCGTGCCATCAAAAATAGTTTGTAAATTTATTGCTGATACACTGTAGATCGCGTTTTAATAAACGTCGTTTGGCCGGAAATCAAAATTGCCAGCCGCCTGAATACTGAAAAAAAATTATCTTACCCGTTGCCGAATTTCCCTACCATTGATTCGCTCATCTAAAAAATTAATTAAATGCTTGCTTGAACTGTCCAGGCGAAAGCCTGGTCTTGGTTTTAAAAAGCCTGCTGAAGGACTGGGAATGCTCAAACCCTAATTGGTAAGCTATTTCACTGATGGTTAAAGTGGTAGTAGTGAGTAATTCCTTAGATCGCCCGATGAGCTTTTCATGAATATGCTGCTGTACGTTTAGTCCGGTGAGTGAGCGCAGCATATCACTTAAATAGTTCGGTGTATAGTTTAACTGTTCAGCCAGGTATTGTACAGTAGGCAATCCCTGATTGGCCGGCTTATCTTCCTTAAAATAAGACTCGAGTAATTCTTCCAGCCGAAGCAGCAGATCGCTGCTGGCTGCCTGCCGGGTCAGAAATTGTCTTTTGTAAAAGCGCCTGGCGTAACTCAATAGCAATTCGATCTGTGCGATAACTACTTCGTGGCTAAAATCATCTATCCGGCTGTTCAATTCTTCCTGAATAATGGTAAAAACGGCAGAAATGGTCGCCCTTTCCTGCTCAGAAAGGTGTAACGCCTCGTTTGAAGCGTAGGAAAAGAAACCGTATTGTTTTATTTTAACAGCAAGCGGATAACCATGGAGAAAATCCTGATGGAAAATCAAAGAATACCCCTCGTTTCCCTTATAAATCGCTGTACTGCCCACTACCTGGTTCGGTGCTGTAAAAACCATACTTCCCTCGTCAAAATCATAATACCCCTGCCCATATCTGAATTTACCACCTAACTTATTAATAAAAGAGATTTTATAAAGTGTGGTAACATAGCTTACCGGCAGGCGACTCAGGTTGATCCGTTCGTCCCTGGTATCCAATAAACTGATCAGTGGGTGAGCAGGCCCCGGGATACCGAGCAAACGATGTATTTCCGTTATCGATCCGAGTTTAATAACTTTTGGTATGTTGTTTTTCATACTGAAAGGTAATAATTACGACCGGATGCTGTTTCAGCTCCCGGTCATAATTGGTTTGTGAATAAGATTACGCTGGTACCCGTTAAGCGTAATTACCAGGGCAGAGGTCCCTCAGGGCCAGTAAAGCCGCCAGTGGGGCCGTCGGTCTCCAGGGCTACCCGAACCGGCTCGCGTGATCCAACCTCCAGGCTGTCAGTTCCCTGGAAATTGTTGAGCGCGGTAGCCGTATAGCCCGGACTGGTGGCGTTCACCTTGATGTTCTCCCTTTCAAGCTCCAGGGCAAAGGCAAGTGTAACCGCATTAAGTGCAGTTTTAGAGGCCGCGTAAACAATACCGAAATGTTCTCTTGCCCAGCAAGCCGGGTCAGATATCCAGGTGAGTGATCCCAGTCCGCTTGATACATTGACTATGCGTGCAGCCGATGACTTACGCAGCAAAGGTAAAGCAGCCTGCGTTACAGCAATAACGCCGAATACATTGGTTTCCCACACAGTACGCACTTCGTCAAGCGATACATTGACGGCACGCCCGGTGCTCATGAGCTCTTCCGGACTTTTTGGAGATGTTCCGCCGTGTGATATACCTGCGTTATTCACCAGCAGGTCCAGGCGGCCGTGTTCGTTTTCAATGCGCGCTATTACCGCGTTAATGCTTTGTTGTTGCGTAACATCGAGCTGTATAGCCTTTGCATTTTGCCCTATTGCTGCGGCTGCTTTTTCGCCATTTTCCAATTTACGCGAACCCACATATACCACATAACCGTTAGCGGCGAGCGCTTTGGCAATTTCATTACCTACACCCTGGTTAGCGCCGGTCACTAAGGCAATCGGTTTGTTCGCAGATGTTATTTGATCTTCCATAAGATTTTGATTAACTGTTATGGAACAAAAATCTGCGTTTAATTTTATGCACCTGTAACCAAATCAAGGAGAGTTGTAACCGAAATGAATAATTTATTTACCTGGTTTAATAAACCGTAATAAGTATACAACTTACCGGAATTTGTGTTACCTGCTGCTATCAGTTTACGCTGACCTTTGTGTTATCAAAATAATTAAAACATGAAAAATACAATTTTAATTACCGGTGCAAGCAGCGGAATAGGTAAAGCAACAGCTATATTATTTCAGGAAAAAGGCTGGAATGTGATAGCTACAATGAGAAATCCCGAAGGCGAATCAGAACTTAAAGCTTTGGATAATGTAATCCTGGCCAGGCTGGATGTTCTTAACCTTGATAGTATACAACGGGCGATAACCGAAGGCATTAAACAGTTTGGAAAGATTGACGTTTTGGTTAATAACGCAGGTTATGGCGCATTCGGACCATTGGAAGCCTTTTCAAGGGAAAATATTATCCGCCAGTTTGATACTAATGTGATTGGGCTTATTGATGTAACCCGTTCAATATTGCCTCACTTTCGCAGTAATAAAAGCGGGGTTATCGTCAATATATCGTCTATAGGCGGCAAGATGGCTTTTCCCCTCGGCGCCTTATATCACGGTACCAAGTTTGCCGTGGAAGGAATATCAGAGGCCATGAGCTACGAACTGGAGCAATTCGGCGCGAAAATTAAAATCGTTGAACCTGGCGCCATCGCTACGGACTTTGCCGGCCGTTCGCTTGACTTCAGTAACGATGAATCGATGACTGAATACAAAGGTATTGTGGAGAAAGTAAACGAAGGAATGCCTGCCTTCTTTGAGAATGCTTCTCCTGCCCGCGTAGTTGCCGAAGTTATTTACGAAGCAGCAACAGATAGCACCAATAAGCTTCGATACACCGCAGGAGAAGATGCGAAGAGAATTGTTGCCCAACGCAAGGAAGCTGACGATCAAACTTTTTTGCAGGGAATCAAAGGTCTGTTTAAGCTTGATTAGGATAAGCCACACAGGGCTGCTGCAATACTACGGCCCTGTGTATTGCCAAAAATCTGTAACTTTAAAGCTATTAGTCAATACGCTATGAGCATATCGCTTCATTTTTCCGAGATAGCCGATGTTTACAAGTTCTTCAACTTACATCAGTCACTTAAACATCCGCTTGTTGCCGTTATCGACTTTAGCAATGTTGATGAGCAGGTGGCAGAAAACACCAGGATATCCTGCGATTACTACTGCTTATTGTTTAAGCGGTATGATGGCAATAATGTAAAATACGGCCGTAAGGTTGTCGATTTCAATAACGGCAGCCTGATGTGTATTGCACCGAACCAGGTATTAGACCTGGAAACCGACATTGGCGCGTACACCGAAAAGGAGGGTTGGGGCGTATTCTTTCATCCCGACCTGATCAGAGGAACCAGTCTTCATGATAAAATGAAAGACTATAGTTTTTTCTCTTATGAAGTGTGGGAAGCGCTTCATATGTCCGAAAAAGAGAAAAGTATCTTTTATGATTGCGTGCAGAAACTGGATAATGAATTACATGAGAATATAGATACGCATAGCCAGTCCGTCATTGTATCCCATATCGAGCTGCTTTTAAATTATTGTGCACGCTTTTACGGGCGACAATTTATTACAAGAAAAAGTGCGAATAGTTCAGTTGTCATGCAAGTGGAAAAAACACTACGAGATTATTTTAGCAAGCCCGGGATTAAAGAGCGGGGCTTGCCAAGTGTAAAAAACCTGGCAGATAAGGTCAACTTATCGCCGGGTTATCTGAGCGATCTGCTAAAAAAAGAAACGGGGAAGAATGCGCAGGACCATATCCACTATTATTTAATCGAAGAAGCCAAAAATATCCTGATCAACACTGATAAGTCAGTCGGCGAAGTAGCTTACTTACTGGGCTTTGAATATCCCCAATATTTTAATAAGCTTTTTAAGCAAAAGACAGGTAAAACGCCTGTCGAGTTTCGCAATCTGAACTAAGAAGTTTCGATCGCAATTTTGCCAAACGATTCACGAGTGAAGTGGTTCAGCCGGCAAGCTGTGGATTTATGCTTTCAGGTTTTGATACTTATTAATTCTCTTTCAACCTACCCGATGTTCACAGTCAATACCTAAAGCATGCTTCTGGTATTTTGTACAGCAATAGCAATCCTTATAACTTTTTTTTGAATTGTATAGCCGGTAAGCGTTGTGCTAAAGATGGTTTAACATGCTGTGTTTGTAAGAAGTAGATTAGAAGAAACCAATAATCTTTAAAACAGCCTGGAGCTTTAGACATCTCGTCGCCTGTCGCTATAAAATGTAACAAAACCGAAAGGATTTGCAACATGCACGAAAGTGATTTTCTGAACGGATACGTTTATTTGCTAACGTTTATACCGTCGTTACCATCCCTGGTGGTAATGGGGGATACATGTTTAAATCACAAATAATCTTTAACCTATCTACTTATGAAAATTCCTAAACTCGCCTGGATGATATTGCTTGCTCCACTCATATCAGGCGTTTTAATACTTACCGCGTGTAACTTTAGTAAAGGCACTAAAAAAGATTTCCTTACCGGCCTGTCCTTCAGCTACAATGGCTTTAGGGTGCGGGATGTATTATTGATAGACCCGGCCAATAAGCGGATGACCGATAATAAGGTACAAATCAATACCCGCATCGCCATCGCAGCATTAGGGATAGACAATTATGGGCTTCAGGATGGAAAGGTCTTCCCGGGAATGATGCTTCTGGTGACTAATAAAAAGGGGACCCCGATACTTAAAGCCGACGACCTTTTTGCCGGCGACCAAGGCCATCTGCCGGCGGAAGCTTCCGAACTTCGCGGAGATATCACCATTGCCAAACCAATGGTTGCCGGCGAAACCTACCACGTTAAAGTTCACATTTGGGACAAGGTTAAAGCCGGCAATGAGTTGAACGCCGAAACAGACCTGGTTGTACAGTAAGTTATTATACCCTTCAAATTTGGTAACCTTTTAAGTTATTTATCATGGCTGTTCTATTGCCGAGAAAACCAACTCTTATTTGCCTGGTCGTGCTGGGCCCCATTTGCGTGGTGGACGGAATTGTCAAAAAAGACGTTCTGGAGATACTGGCAATGTTGGCCGTATTTATATATGCCACAGTAAGCCTTGTGAACGACAGAAGGAAAAAACTTGCCGGTAAAAATTACCGGGAAGGTAGCAATTCAATAAGTCCACCCCGTAAACCTTAATAACTACCGCCATGCCCGATAAAAAATATTGGGGGATAAACGTACCCGGAATTATTACCGCCGTTGTTGCTGCTGTTTTACTGTCGCTAACGCGGCCCCACTGGACCGAATATTTTGGCGCAGCCGCCAGCGTGGCGGCTGTGCCTGCTATTCTTTTTATCCTCTGATTGCTGTAATTATTGCCCACTGGAATAAAAAATGTAACAAACTATAATGTATCTGCAACAACCGCGAAAGTTTTTGTTAACCGGCAAACGTTTTTTTGTAACGGAAATTTGCTTTATCGGTAACCTATCGGCAAATAACCTTAAATCACATCAAACCCAATACCTATGAAACCTGTAAACAATCAAAATTTCACCCTTATTCCAGGCCTGTCATTTGGCCATTAAGATAACTTATTTACAAAGTCAGCATACCGATAAACTTATCGGCTGACCATGGACTAAACCCATCACCTCAATGGTGTTCATCAATCAACCTGCAATGAAAAAATGCCTATTACTCTTAGTTCTCGTTTATTGCGGGCATTACCGGCTTCATGCCCAGGACCTTGAAAATATCTCTCGTCAAAAGCCGGTAACGCTGTCGGGTAATATCCAGGCACAGGGTATTTTTTATAATGCAACAGGTATCCCGGATCGCCGCGCCCCTTTTACATACTATTTTTCGGGCAACCCAACAATTAGTTTGTATGGCCTGGATGTACCGCTGTCTTTCAGCTTCAGCCAATCCGACAAATCATTCAGACAGCCGTTTAACCAGTTCGGAATTAGTCCTACTTATAAATGGGTTACTGTACACGTTGGATATAGGGATATTTCTTTTTCGCCTTATACGTTAGGCGGCCATACCATGCTTGGGGCAGGTTTTGAACTAAACCCGGGCAAGTTGCGGGTTGGTTTTATGTATGGTCGGCTTAACCGGGCAACTACCATTGATACCACAACACAGGCTTTAGTGCCGTTTTCCTTTTCAAGAAAGGGATACGCCGCTAAACTTGGTTACGGAACCGACCGTAACTTTTTTGAATTGAGTTACCTGAGCGCTAAAGATGATACCATTAAACCAAAAGGTATTACCCCTCAGCAAAATTATATAAGCCCGGCCAGAAATGATGTGATGGGTTATACTTCGCGGTTCAGCTTCTTAAAGTACTTCATGTTTGAAAGCGATGGCGCTTTAAGCGTGTATACCAATGACGTTAATTCACCAATTTCGCTTGATAATGGCGGCACTACCTTATTGAATAAACTCCGTACCACTTTGGGGTTAAATGGTACATCCGAATATTATACCGCCTTTTCGGCCGGGTTGGGTTATAAAAGCCGGAACTACGGCCTCAAACTGAAATACAAACGCATTGACCCCGATTTTCAAACCATGGGGGCCTACTATTTTAGTTCGGATTATGAAAACTGGACGGTGAGCCCATCGGCAAATCTTGCCAAAGGCAAAATAAGGTTTAACGGTAGCCTGGGGTTTCAGCACGACAATATAAAAGATCAGAAACGGGCAACCAACCACCGTGTTATCGGAGCGTTTAACGCAGGTATTGATATTACCAAATCATTGTCAATAGATGCGGTTTATACCAATTTCTCCGATAATCAAAAGGCCCAAACCATTTTATTTGCCGATTCGCTTAAGATTGTACAAACCACCCAAACCATTACCGTCATGCCCCGGTACATGATCATCAGTACCGATTTGATACACATGATCTCCGGCTCGTTTACCCGTAACAGTTTAAATGATTATAACACTTTTTACAGTACCGATGCCGTATCGCGCAGCATAAAAACAAATCAATACATGCTAAGCTATAACATCAACTTCACCAAAAGAATGCTGAGTGCCTATGTCAATATTTCCGACACCAAATTAAGCGGGCAGGGCATGAGCAACAGTTTTCGGTCGGTAACTGCAGGGGCTAACAAGGTTTTTTTTCAGAAACTGCAAACTGGTTTAAGCAGCACTTTTACCAGCAGCAAAGCGCTTGGCGGCGAGGATACATTTATCATCAATGGTACCGGCAGCCTGGGATACCGGGTTACCAATAAGCAGCTGATATCGTTTAATTTTTTCCTAACCAATAATAAGGCAAAAACTTCAGCGCCGCAGCTGCAACCAAATTTTACAGAAACACGCGGGGAATTAAGCTATCTACTAAGCTTTTAAAAACATGAAAAAACTACTATTATTTTTACTTATTTGTGTTGCCTGGCAACCTTTAAAAGCACAGGTCAGCGTATCGATACAGATTTTGCCGCCATATCCGCGTAAGATCACCGATTATTCGTCGCAGCCGCAGTTAATGGTAATTGCGGTTACAAACGTATCATCTAAAAGACAGCGCATCCAGCTCAGGGGCACCGTTACAGGGGATAATGGCGTGATACTTGCCGTAAAGCCCAACTATAAAAGCCCCGCCGCCATTGAGCTTGATCCGGGACAAACCCGCAGCTTTAACGGAAACGATATCAGCAAGTTTTTTGATTACACCCAGGTTAAATACTCCGGCATTACCAGAAGCGATTTCATCAACAAAAATGGACTACCCGAGGGGAGTTACCGTTTTTGCGTACAGGCTTTTGACTACGATACCAATGCCCCGATAAGTCCCGATGAGCCGGTAGGCTGCAGCAACACATTTATCATCAGCAGCCTGGAGCCGCCAACCATCATCACACCGATGGAAGATGCGCAGTTATCAGATGCCGCAGGGCAAATCGTATTGATGCAATGGAGTACGCCGCCGGGTACGTCGCCTCAAATCATGTCGTCGGTGCGGTACAAACTCAGGATGGTAGAAGTCATCGGTGATCGGAATCCGAGCAATGCGCTGATGTCGGCCACGCAGCCCTACTTTTTTGAAAAGGAAGTTACAGGCAATTCTTACATTTATAATGCTGCCGATCCGCAGCTTACGCCCGGCCGCCGTTACGCAATGCTGGTAGAAGCGTTTGACCCCTTTAATAATACCCCTTTTCGTAATAAAGGCCGTAGCGAGGTCAGGTCTTTCATTTACGGCGGGCCACCGATAGTAAAGATAGATACCTTAAAAGCAAAAGAGGAAGCCAAACAGAAAGCTCAATCGGTACAATACGCTACCAACACCATCAAAGGCAAGCTGTTATGGACGTTTAAAAAAACAGAGCCTCAATATTTCGGGTCGGCACCCGTCAGTGGTGTGTCGGCTACTATTCCGGTTCCAAACAACACTATAGTAAAGGCCACGGCGCAGCCAATAGTATTAACCGGCGCACCTATAGCAGGCCTCACTTCAAGGTCAATATCTGGTTTAAGAATCCCGGTGTTCAACGCGCCTAATATTTTAAATGATTCCAGGATAGCCGCGGCTGCGCAGGTAGATCCGACCCTGATACCTTATGTGCCGGTACAAACCACTGCCGGGTTGAGTGCGGGCGCTGTTATGACTACAACGGGAGGTACCAACCTCTCTTACAACGAAGACGCGATAGCTGTTGACAGCGCCACAGAACGTTACGCGCTGCCTAATACGGATATCGTCATTAAAGGTCTTGTTGATCCAAACTGGAAGACAACAAACGGTTTTTCGACCACGACAGCGGTCACACAATCCACTAATTACACAAGCGATTTTTCGTACCTGGGCATGTATTCGTTCCCGGCAAGTAGTTTTGTAAACTCCATGTTCGATTTTAGTTTCGGTTTTCACTACAACTTAGATCAGCCACCGGTAGAGGAATTGATAGCCACCAGCAAAACTGATGGCGGGGGTAATTTCGCAATTGATTTTACCCATCCTTCCTATATGGGTTTAGCCAAATACACAAAACTGATCATTAGTATAACGTCTGAAAATTTTGAGCAGAAAACTGTCGAAATTCCCATAAGTAAGCTTGATTCAACGGGGATGCGTGATATAGGACAGATCCTTTTACTGGCCCGCACGTTGCGCTACACGCCCAAACTCACTTTAGACGATGTTGCCGATGCCAGCCAGGAAGATAAGATAGCGGTTGTACATATTTACCGTAATAAGATTGATTTTGAAAATGAGCCTTACCTATACCAGGAAGGGAATATTCCTTTTGAATCTAAACATGCCGTAACTATAAACGGCCGTAGTGTGGTTGAGGTTTCGGTTGATAGTGTAAAAATGGGCACTGGTGGCGGAACACTGAAGTATGGCAAGCTATTTTATGGCGGACGTTTTTTAGTGGTTATTGAAAGCCATAACCAGCGTTTTAATGGTAAAACCACCGATCTGGAAGCGCATAACCTCTACCTCGCATCTAACCTGGTACTTAATGTTAAGGCCGATTACCGGTTAACAGCTACCCCGGCTTATGTATTTGGCGAGGTAAGGATGTCGCTCCCCACAGGTTTTGTGCCTGTTACGGGTGCCATAGTTAAGGTTGAATATAATAAGAGCGATTTATTGAATCCTGGCCCTCCATCAATCACGGGTCCTATGATTGGTTATGTAAATACAGGAATCTCGAAAATAGCTCTCCTTACAGGCGGCAATAATAACCAGGTGCCTATTGCAAGCGGGCTGATTGCGCGGCCATTAATACTAAACTCGCTGTCAATTAGCGGCGGACGGCTTAACGGCCCTGCAACTATCCGCCCGGTGCCTGCTGTTGTAACGGCTCCTCTCGCACCCACACCTATTTCAAGTACCGTTGCAGGCGGTGTGAATAAGTTAAATCTGGTAGCGCAGAGCGTTTTAAGCCAGGTAGATGAACTAAACCTTGTGAAGGTTTTATCGGCTGATTACGGCCCGTATAGCGCAAAGACCGATTCACTTGGCCGGTTTACCATTTCAAATTTACCCCAGCTAAAAGATGGCGCAAACTTTAAGGTAAAACTCATTAAAGTAAGCAGCGAATTCCAGGACCTGGAAGTAACGCCCGATACAGTGCAAACTTTCCAGGCGTTGGCCAAAGGGTCAAACAGAGAAGTAATATTCAGCATCAAACCAGATATTGTAAGTGTAGTGGGCAGGGCTGTTTCATCTACCAAACAAGCCATTCCAAATGCCCGCCTGCATTTTGTTAACTCAACGGTTTATTTCAATTCGGGCGAGGATGGGCTTTTCCAGACAAGCTATTACCAGGGTAACCATAAGCTGATGATAGAGAAGGAGGGATACATTTCACAAACCATAGATGTCGTGATCCCCGCACCTCCAAAAGCAAATACTAACCCCGCGCCGGGCAATGGCACTGGAATTGTTTTACAGAGCCCCGGAGCTGTTTTTAATCCAGGAAGAATTATCAACCCGATATTTAACCCCGGCGATAACATAGCAAAGCTTAACCAGCTTAATGCCAATATTTTTACCACCCATAGTATCCAGGCGTCAATTAACCGGGGATTTGTTTATAAAACAAGCATGTTTGGTTTTGCAGGGCCAACAATAGCAAGCGCCACATCACCGGCAATAGGCGATGTAAAACAGGTAACAAATGCGCTGGTACTTAATAATACACCCGGTGCTGCCGGAAGTATATTTGCCAATAACCCGATAATTAACAGTCCTGTTACCGACAGGAACATTATCAACAATGTTCAAATGAGGGCTTCGGCTATCCAATTTGCCGACCTCTATTCAAAAAATCTTCACAATAACCCGCTGGTTCAATCGGCCGTGCGCACTATTGATATGGGTGATTGCGGTAACCTGGTACGTCGTACGGGGAGGATCAGGTTTAAAATTTCAGACCCGAATGGCGTGCCGGTAAATAATGCTACCATTGCCCTGTTTGATACATCGCACGTAGCAAAAAATGGCGAATGGTTTTACGAGGGTTTTGGTGGCCACGCCAAAGTAAGCGTAATGCCGCCAGGTGGATCGGGTCTTGTGGCTGTTGAGCAGACGGTAAACGTGATTGAGGATGGTACCGAAGTTACCCAGGTTATTAAGCTTGTAAAAGGTACAATGGTTAGCGGGGTTGTTACCGCGGCTGGGCACAACATAAGCGGCGCTGTTATTGAAGTTGAAGGCCAGCCATACCTTAACACCCTTACCGGGGCCGACGGCCGTTACCAGATCAGCCTGCCTCCCACAGATACCAATCTTCTCCCCGGAAGTATCAGTCTTAAAGCATCAAAATCTGGTTTTATATCATTAGCCAAAAATGTGATAGTTGGCGTTTCGCCATTGACCGTTGATTTTACGCTTGGCGACGGCGGCGGTAAAAACATCAGCAGTTTATTGGGCTTCCCGGTGGCACTTGATCAAATGATACCCGATGGAGCCAATGCCTACCGGGTGAGTGGTGCCTTCAATGATCTTACTCCGCTTTTTCCGGCGTTGAGCAGCCATGATAAAATTTCGCTGAAGTTTACCAATGTACGGGTTACGTTTGATGCATCAAACAACCCGATACCAGAGGGAAATAAGGTACAAACCGATGAGACGCAACTCTCGCTCAAGGTATTTAACTTTTTACCGCTAATACTTAAGCCTGATGGAGAAACTCTGGTTGTTACCGGTACAACAGGTGGTAAAGGAGAGATAAAGGGCAAGCTGCAGTTAGATATGACCGATGTAACAAACAGCCGGGGTTACCTGTTGGCCAAAAGTTACATACCGCAGTTAATACCAGATAACACCTCATCGCCCGAGGTACCTGTTTTTAGCTCGGGCGGGATACCATCTGCATTAACCAAACTGAAGTTTACGGGACCAGATGCCGGCATTACGGATTGGGAAGCCGAGGTATACGGCTTTAAAGCGAAAATAGCTTTTGCCGAGAGTTATGTTGATCAGCAAGGCATTCACCTGCAAGGGTCGGTAAGTACACCCGACCTGGGCGTTATAAAAACTATCAACTTAAAAATTGAAGATTTTGTGCTGAACCCGCAATTGCAGATCAGCAAATTAAAAATAGTAGCTACCGATCTGCCCAAACTATCTATCGGTAGCTGGGAAGCTTCGCTGGCCTCGCTGGTGTTTACTGAAGACGGCTTTAATTTTGGCGGCAGCATTACCGTGCAAATTCCAAAGTCCGTACCATCTACAGTGAGCTTTTCAGACCTGCGGGTTGGTAAGGATATTTTTTACGGCGGCAGCTTCAAAATCCCCGATGAGGGTTTAAACCTGCTGAATGTGGTAAAACTGATGCCGGGTAGTACACCACTTAGCTTTGGTAAGGCTCCGGGCTCATCAGCCTATAAACTGGCCGGATCGGGCAAGATTAAGTTTGATACGTTTATCACTAAAGAGATCAACCTTCCGGTTTTTGAAATACAAACCGACGGACGGTTTATGATAGATGCGCCGACAGATTTCTCGGCCGATTTCGCCTTTGCCCAATTCAAGGTGCAAAGCATCCAGTTCAACACTACCGACCAAATTCCTTTTATTGGCGTGCAGGGTGAGTTTACGGTAGATGTGCCAATGGTTAAATTCACGGCAGGAGATATCCGCTTCAAAGCTAAAGCAGGCGGTGGGGTAGAGGCTTCGGTAAGTAAGCTTGGTGCCACAATCGATATCCCGGTAATGAAATCAGAGATCCAGGTGGGTATCAAGGATAATGGTTTTGACGGCGCGGGATCATTATCAATACCGGGCACGCCTATAAATGCCTCGATTGATTTTCATTACTATAAAGTAACCGGGGGTATTGATGTAGGGGCAGCCTTTAGTATGGGCACCGTAATACCTGTTGGGGTTATTACTATTGAGCGTGTAGGCGGCGGTTTCAATTACAATAGCGCGGAGAAGAAATTTAAGATAGATATAAACGGAGATGTATCGTTTTCAGGAACCGGCACGCTGGTTAAACTCGCCCCTATCGGCGTATCTGTTGAGAGCGGGCCGGTTATTAAAGGGTACGCTACCCTGCAGGTTGCAGATTACCTGAACCTGGCCCATGCCGATCTGGTGCTGGATATACCTAACCAATATTTTACGGTAGCCGTCACCTCAGATATTGAGCCGATAAAAGGATTGCTGAAAGCTCATATCCAGGGCGATTTGGTGTTAAGCGGTAAAAGTACCGACAAGTATGTGTTCCTGGGATGCGGCATGGATCTTTCGCTGTTAGGCCTCATCAATGCCCGGGCAGATTATGCCATGGCGATAGGCCTCAAAAATCCGCGTACCCGTACCGACAGGCTCTCGTATTATTTTGCCAATGCAGCGCCGGAGTATATCAATACCGAGTTTTCGGGCATCTACCTCAACAGTACAGCTTCGCTCGGAATTCCCGAAAATAAGGCTATTGGTTTTGATGTTTATGTAGCCAGCGCCAGCGTTTGGTTTTATACGGAATCGAAATCAACCCTGTTGCTCAATTTTGCCGAAAATAGCTACCTGCTTGGCTTATCAGGCAAATATGGGGGCGGTGCCAAAGCATGTGCCATTGGTTTATGCGTAAGCGCCGGTTTCCAGGCTTGTTATGATATCCGCGGTGGCCGTAATGATACGGATGGCTGGTTTATTTCAGGATCTGCAGGTGGCAGGGCCGACTTTAGTATAGGCAATTGCAGCCCCGGCTGTAATTCGATAGATACCTGCTGGGACCTGCCACCCGCCGGTGCCAAAGTTTGCGCTACCGCCAATGTCGACCTCGGTTACTCGCAACGCAAAGGACTCAATTTTGGTATTCACGTAGGCGGCGACCGTTCGGTATGCCCTTAATTTTAAACTGATGAAAAGATTTAATTTAATAATAGCATTACTAATTGCGGCCATGGGCTTAAGTGCCCAGCAAATACAAACCGGGGTAGTGGGCGGCCACCTGCTACCATCAGATAAGCAAGTAACTGTAATGGTGAACGCGCCCGATGCTGGCTCTAAATCGCTTAATATTTTCAAAAAATATAAAAGCTATGAGGTCAGTAAAGATCAAAGCGGAACAGGGAACTTTAAAAAACAGGCTACGGTAACTTTTCCCGTTTCCTATTCCGAATTTAAAAAACGCGCGGGATCATCGTTGGCTGATGAGTTTAAGATGCAGGTGAAAGCGAAGGACGATGCCGAAGCCTGGGCTATCCTGCAAAGCGGTGATGTGCAAAAAATAGGTTATTTTTTTCTTTCCAGGGAGTTTTTGGAAAGCATTGGGATGATGTGGACAGATACCGACGTGAAGGGTAATTCGCCGGTTACGGTGTACCGGGTTTCGGCTGTTGACGCCGGCGGGAAAGCAGAGGTGATTTATACCGAAGTTGTTTCGGCGGTAAAACGGGTGCCGTTCCCCAAGTTTAAATTGAACAGGGCTTTGGTTGCCGATAGCGTGATTCAGCTTACATGGTCCATCCCCGTTCCGGCGTTAAACCCTGCCGTTTTTGCCTCGGTGTATAAAAAATCGTCAACCTCAAAACGCTTCACCGTGGTTGCCGAACGTTTGATAGTTTATAACCGCGACGATAGTTTGCATGTTTATTTTACTGAAAAGGTAAACCCCGGCGAATTGCTTACCTATTATATGCAACCTTATGATATGGCCGGCAACAGGGGGGCGGGTTCTGATCCAACCAGTCATCTCACCAAATCATTTAAAAGTATTGCTGCTATTAGCGGTTTCAAGGTAAAAGATACCACCAACGCGCTTTATTTGAGTTGGAACGCGTTACCGAGGCAGGCTGTTTACTCTGGTATCCAGATTCTTAAATCCCGATCGGCTCAAAAGGATTTTGTGGTTGCAGATACGCTTTCACCTAACGCCGTTAACTACCTCGACCGGAAAGTGCTGCCCAACATGGTATATTATTACCAGGTACGGCCTTTACTGGTACCTTATCCGGGTTTTAAGATGCTGCCTACCGCTACTGCAAATGGCTCAATGCAGGTAAAAAAGGAACGTCCATCAAAACCGGGCGGACTGACCGCCAAACAGGATAGCACCCGATTTATTGTACTGAGCTGGGATAAAAACCCCGAACTCGATCTTTTTGCGTACTATGTACTTCGCGGCACCTCTGCAAAGGATATGCGGGTCATTTCGCCGCCTATCCGTGATACGGTTTATCGCGACTCGATGAAATATCTCAATGGTGCAACGCAATATATATACGCGGTGCAAGTAATGAACCTGGCACAAAATATGAGCGACCTATCCGCACCCGTAGGTATCCGTCCACTTAAGGCCCAGTATGTGGCATCGCCGGCTGGCGTGCAAAGCCGCTGGGCCGACAGGGCTGTTAATCTTCAGTGGGAAAATACCGTCGCTGTTTATGATAACGTGATTGGATATATTGTTTTCAGGCGGGAGAAAGGCGAACCTCTTTTTAAGGTGATATCAAAAGTAGAGCGCCTGCCATTCTTAAGGGATACGCTTGTTACACCGGGCAAAACTTACGAATATGGTATTAGCTCAGTTGATGCTTTTGCCAATCAAAGCCTGCTATCACCGCTTACGGAATTGATGATACCGACCGATGATTTTATTGCCCCGCCATCAGATCTGTATCTGACCAATAAACCAGAAGGCGTCGGGCTCAGCTGGCCGGGGAACGACCGTGGTAACCATTATGTTATTTACCGCAGGCCGGCCTCATCCAAAACATTCAGCAAAGTAGCTATGGTTGAAAATGCCAGCACTTACCTTGATAAAACGGCAGTGCCCGGGGTATTATATGTGTACAAACTGACGGCCCTGCTGGATCAAACAGAAAGTAAAGCCGGGCAGGAAAAAGCTGTCAGGCGACAAAAGTGAGATATAACTGGAACGTTTGATGCATTGTAGTACAAGTTTTGAGCCGATGTGTGTCGTACACGCGTTTATGCTAATGGCGCGGGCGTGGTAAAAAAACAGTGCTTTTAAGGGCAGCCTGTGCAATGTAGAAAAACGGGGGCAGTGATCAGGCCTTTTTAACGAATTCTGATTTTAGCGCCATCGCGCCGAAACCCTCGATCTTACAGTCGATATTGTGATCGCTGTCTACCAAACGAATGTTTTTGACCTTCGTGCCGGCTTTGATAGTTTGGGAGGTACCTTTTACAGGGAGGTTTTTAATTGTCACCACCGTATCGCCATCCTGCAGCGTATTACCGTTACTGTCTCTTACTACAAAGGATTCCTCAACCGCGGGCTCTCCCGAAGAACTCCACTCATGCCCGCATTCCGGACAAACGAGTAAGCTCTCTTGTTCATAAGTATAAGGGGATTGGCAGATCGGACAAGGTGCAAGTTCAGTCATAGCTATTCAATATATTGAATGTGCAAAGGTAACGATTAACAGCCAAATATTTACTATTGATGAACTGGCAAAGGACGAAACCATCCGGGAGGCGGATACGCTGCTCCCGACCATACCTAACGCTTTTGAGTGAAGTGTAAATGTGCATGCGCTGTCGGCTATTTTGAAATACGTTGCCCCGGGCGGATAGGTGATAGGCCGGTTAAAGGGAAATACCTGTCAACCGGGCACAATTGACCAGCAGTTCATCCTGCCTGCCGGCATCATCCGCCGAACGGTTATAAGGTGCCTGTTTTTGGTGGTGAAAGTATTGCCCGCTGACCAGTGCGCCTGGTTCATTGCTTGCAGCCAGCCAAACCTGCGTTTGATAGCCTTGTTCCAGGTCATCAGGTGCACCTGCACCGCCCATCCTGGTGGGTACCCAGCCCGGATCGACGGCATTGGCCTTCAACCCCGGCCACTTTCTGGCCAACGCTTTGGCTAACATGAGCACATGCAGTTTGGTATCGGCATAGGAAGGCTTAGCTGTCCATTCCGGGTGACCTG
Organism: Mucilaginibacter sediminis; assembly: GCF_051903035.1. NCBI lineage: Bacteria > Pseudomonadati > Bacteroidota > Sphingobacteriia > Sphingobacteriales > Sphingobacteriaceae > Mucilaginibacter > Mucilaginibacter sediminis. The sequence continues at coordinate 1,589,473 of NZ_CP170602.1, read as the reverse complement.
ATAAATGCATTCCTGAACTTAAATAAATCAGCCGTTCAGGCTTGTGCATCAAAGCAGTTAATATATACGGTGCCAGCGTATTTACATGTAACAATTGTTGTGCACTGGTTTGGTAAACGCCTGCGTTATGAATGACTGTATCAAAAGTTCCCAATGCATTAGCGTTTTCGGCCAATGTCTTGATGGCCTCCATATCTGCTAAGTCTGCTATAAGTATATCAATAGCGCCGGGCAAGTTTTCCAGCGCCTCTTGCCCTCTTTTTTCATTACGGGCATGCAGCACCACCTCATGTCCCTGTTTTACTAATTCCCTGGCCGCCAGCTGGCCCAAACCATCCGCGGAACCTGTGATAAATATCTTTGCCATTGTATTTGACAACAAAGCTATTGTTATGTGCCACATAGATCAGTTTTAACAGAGCCATATCAGAAATGAAACCACCCTTGGTTTTGGTTACTTTTCTGACCTGCCGGCGAAACCCTTCGATGATATTGGGGGTGTAAATCAGTTTACGAATAGTGGTGTCATACTTAAAATATGTGGTCAGCTTTGACCAGTTATTACGCCATGATTCCAATACCTTTTCATATTTCTTACCCCACCTTTCTTCTAACTGATCCTGCGATCCCCCAACTCCGGTGGATATTTTGAGTATTTATAGAAAACGAAATCCTGCAATCATATGATTTTCAGGATTTTAAATAATTTGATATCAAATCTTGCGGAGAGATAGGGATTTGTTTTAACCCTAATTTTCTGCTCTTATTTGATGTCTTGAATGGTTTTCAATTTCGTACTCACCGAATTACTCACCACTTTTTTATTTATAAGTAAATAGCTGCAAATGTTATTTTCAAATATACGAAAAAGGGAAAAAATAATTCTTTTTTATTCATGGAAACGTCCGTTCGATTTCTATGATTTAAGCTCCTATAGCCGGAGACAATCAATAATAGATTGACTGCCGTCCTTAAATCAGTAAATAGTCTTTTAAAAAACGATTAAAGTCCCTAAAACCCGGAGGGATACAATAACAGATGTTAACCCCAATTCATACTCTTTGATTTGAAGCAAATTTCTCGAGAAGCTTCTTTAGCTGAGTTTTATTATAGAGCTCAGTAAATCACTAATTGCGAATTGTATAACAAATATCAGTGTCGAATGTCGCGTTCTCAACCTGGGAAACGACGTTAACCCGTTTTAGCACAACTCAGTCGTTGTAATAACAGGATACTTTGTTAACTACATAACTGATATGCATGCAAAATTTAATGGGTATTTGGTAACCACCAATGGTATCTTACATTCACTAACGATTTAATTTCAACTTCAGGATGTTTAATTGCATAATCGCCGACAGGGTTTTGGGTAAAAATCGCGGTGCTGCACAGCATAATTACGAGCAGAAAGCTTAACCGTTTCATACCTTGTCCTTGTTAATGGTAATACTGGCGTAAACGGCCGTTTTGCCGGCCTTTTCCCTTCCTTTTCTGATGGTGAAATGCACACCAAATGACTGCGATGTTTTCATCTTTTAATAGTTTTTAAGTGAATAAATGATTAATTTCCTCCAGAAATCATCATTTTCTGGTCGCCGGAGTGGTCTTTTTTTCAGTCTTTTTGAGTGCTTTTTAGTCTATATTTTAAGCCATGACTGTCCACTTAAAATAAGCTGAGTGACAGCTGGTTACAATTTAGTTCTTTGACATCTTTGTAGTCTATCTTTTTAAGTAGGTCATTTACAGGAGTTTTATCCAGTAGCGATATGCTGATTACTTGTAACATTTCGTAGGTTGAACGACCGGTTTTCAGGTCTTTGGCGACTATTGCCACAAGACAGTAGGCGATAATTGCTGAATAGAGTTGAATACGGACCGCGTTTTCAGAGGTACCCCAAAAGGATTTAATCTTCAAATGCTGCTTTATCCATTTAAAGAAAAGTTCTATCTGCCAGCGATTTTTGTAAAGAAGCGCAACCTGAGCGGGTGTTATTTCCATATTATTGGTCAGGAAAACGAAAGTCCTTTCGCTCTCTTTATCATAATACTTTACTCTTCGCAGCTTTTCAGGATAATCTTTGCCAGTGTAAAAGCCTGTCAATCTTCCTGTCTGATCGCACAGCACTCCGGTGGATTTATCAACCTTGCCAGAATATATTCTTCGATATTTTAAACTCGATTTAGCACGAATCACAAAGTAGGCTTTTCTTTGTGTAATGTTATACAGCCTGGAAAAGTCCACATAGCCACGGTCAAAAATATAGTAGGCGTCTTCTTCATAAGTGATATGATCCATTGCATTCATGTCATTTACTGAAGCTGAAGTAATGTGTATAAAGGCTGGAATCTGTGTTGTAATGTCAAAAAGGGTATGAATTTTTATTCCCCCTTTGGCTTTACGAAACTTTGCCCACCAAAATACACTTAGGCACAGGTCTATGGTGGATGAATCAAACGCATATATCTTGCCTTTTATCTCAAAATCTTCATTGGCGCGTTTATTCCGGGCGATGCCGATCACGTGATAAGCAAACTCCTCGAATATCTTGCTGTTCCGGTTTTCATTGGCTTTGGCAAGATTACTTCGGGTCACGCTTTTTCCAAGACCTAAATGATATGATTTTACTATGGGCTTCCAACGTAATGATCAGATCACGTAAGCTATCTCGGTTTGTAAGTTGACCAAACAGCATACAGAGCAACTGGTTCCAACAGGAAAAGTGCCTTACATACTTATCGCCGTCATACTTCTTTACAATCCCATCAAATACACGCTGGGGAAGAAACTCTGATAATTGTGAGAAAACGTATTTACCTTGATTCATTTTTGCCGGTTGACCGACTAACCTAATCAATTCAAATCGTCACGCGCTAAATGAGCCTTTAACTAATAGACTATCAATGACTTCAAAGAACAATGTTTATTTTTTAATGGACACTAATGATATATTAAACCAATATTCGCCAAATTAACGGATAATTGTCAATCTTAATCTGCGGATTCTGAAGAAGGAATGACATACAAAAATAAAAAGACTTTCATCCTGAGTACTTACCCATGACTTGTTCTATTTTCGAAGCGGGTAGACCTGTCACCCTGATCCCTTCGAAGGGTAGCGCGTAGAGGCCTTTGCCCGCTATGGTTCGACAAACTCACCATGACGGTCCTTTTCACAATGTTATTCCCCTTTCAGAATTTAACGAAATTTTACCGCCCAGGCTGACACTAGCATGGATATGCCATGGGGAGTTATTTCATCGGAGCAGGAGCTGCTTCCTTTTTATATTCCTCGTTCAGGCCGGTAAGTACCTCTTTGGTCACATCAAGGCTTTCGTCACCATAAAGCAAGGATGGGTTTGATTTTGAGTAGGTAAGCACAATTTTATAGCCTTTTGTTTTAGTATAAGTTTTTAAGTATGCCGCTATATGGTCATACAGCTTTGAATTTTGCTCTGCTTCTTCATCCTGTAATTGCTTGGCCGTGTTTTGAGAAAGGGCCTGCAATGTCTGCTGTTTTGTTGCCAGGCGTTTTTCTGTAGTTGTACGCTGTGCCAGGTTAAGTGACGACGCGCTTTTCTGGTAAGCGGCTACTTCCTTTTGAAACGCAGTGCCTTTTGCTGTAATTTCGGCCTGGGCTTTTTGCGAAAGGTCCTGCAATTTAAATTTTACAGCTTTATAATAGTCATAATTGTTAATAAGCGAATCTGAATTAACAAAAACGATAGTATTGGCAGTGCTGGTAACGGCGGCAGGAGCAGTTTGCGCAATTGCTGCAAGCGAGCTCAATATAACAGAGGCGGTGATGATAAGAGACTTCATAATTTATTAATTTAAAAGCTGCGAAGTTACGGCTTAAAAATAAAAGGGTCTGCCCGTATCGTAAAAAATAAATATATCTTTCATCATTTGTTGTTTTTACGTTTTAAGGGTCGGTCATAATTCCATTACATTTCTATAAAAAAGCATATAATATCCCTGAAATTTTTATCTTGACGCTATGAAAAAACTGCTGTTGCCTTTACTTTTCTTTTCTTTAAAGCTTTGCGCGCAGGATGCCGCTAAAATTCACCAGAAAGCAATTTTAATAGATACCCATAACGATGTATTATCTAACGAACTGATTACGAAGTTTGATTTGGGTAAACGGCAAACCGAGGGCAATTTTGATTTGGTACGCGCCAAAGAGGGAGGGCTGGATGCGCAGATTTTCTCTATCTGGTGTGGCGAAAATTATGGTAAAGGTACCGCCTTTGCTTTTGCCAATCGCGAAATTGATTCTTTGTACGCACTTATTAAACGCTATCCGGATAAAATTACGCTGGTACACAACAGCGCCGAACTTAAAAAAGCAGTAGGCCAAAAAAAGCTGGCCGCGTTGATCGGGGTTGAAGGCGGCCACATGATTGAAGACCGCATGGACTACATTGACAGCCTGGCCAAACGGGGCATGAATTATTTAACCCTCACCTGGAACAACAGCACCTCGTGGGCAACTTCGGCCCGCGATGAGGTGACTAAAAAAGACAGCCTGAAGTTTTTAGGCCTCACCGACTATGGTAAGCAGATTGTTAAACACCTGAATCAATTGGGGGTTATGGTTGATGTATCGCACGTGGGCGAACGTACCTTTTACGATGTGCTGGCTACCACCACCAAGCCCGTTATTGCATCGCATAGCTGCGCCTGGAGTATCGACCCCAGCAGGCGCAATATGAAAGACGATCAGCTGAAAGCCCTGGCCAAAAACGGGGGAGTGATCTGCCTTAATTTTTACAGCGGATTTGTAGATAGTACTTATTCGCCAAAAGTGGCCGTGTTTTTACGCCAGCACAAAGCCGAGCTGGATTCGCTCACCAAAATTTACCATGATGGCGACCTGGCCAACATCAGGCTGAATGCGATGTATAAAGCCGAATCGGACAAAATTCGCCCGCCGCTGAGTTTACTCATCCACCATATTGATTACATTGTGAAGCTTATTGGGGTTGACCATGTAGGTATCGGCTCGGATTTTGACGGGGCCGAATCCTATCCGCTTGGCCTGAATAGCGTGAGCGATTATCCAAAGATTACCGAGGAACTACTAAAACTAAACTACACCGAAAAAGATATCGATAAAATTTTAGGCGGCAACGTGATGCGGGTTTTAAAGGCTAATACGGGTAAATAAATAGGTTAATTATTTAAAGTGGCGACATTTGCTTCATACATCTGAATAACTCCCCAACAAAAATGGAGGTGACTGGCAACCCAGTTAACCATCGGAAGATAAGTAGATGTTCTATTAATTTTTAATTTACCCTCCACATCCAAATAAATGTTGTTGCTGTTTTCTTCTTGATTTTGTTTTTTGGTTGTAACCGTTGTCGTAAATTCCAGATTAAAATGTCTAAGAATTTCTTCATCAAATAGGCCCATGCAAATGTCTACGGGCTTACTTATAAATATATTACGATTGCTATTAACGAATGAGCGATAAGCATTTTCGTTGATTTTCTCACCGTTCCAGGAAAGTCCTCCTTCAAATATTTGTACTTCATTTAATGCGGTGTAATCTACAAAAATCAGGTACATTGGTAAGTAATCGGTCCTTTGAAATTTTAAGAAGCTATAAATTCCGTAAACAATCGATTCTGGTGAATAAACATGAACTACTATCCTGAAAGAATTGCTTTTGTTTTGAATGAATTTAAAAAGCCTTTTCAATTGTTCTTGCCACTCATTATTCCAATCAAACGGGGTGACTGATTTTTTTATTATTTCACTTAAGCGATCTTTGTGTGCAGACTCAGCAAAGTTTGAATATAGATGATTGTTTGAACCATTATAGCCTTTTAGTTCTTTGATTAACATAATATCTGTGAGGCGTGGATCTGTTTTAAAGATTCCATAGCGATGAACACTGTCAATTTTCCAGCCCTGCACTTCCAAAACAGATTGGAATGTTTCAGGAGAACCAACCTCCATGGAATCATAGTCTCTATTATCGTGACAAATTGCACAAAGTACACATTGTTCTATATAGGAAAGAAAATCAACTTCGGAATCAAATTCTCTTTCTTTCATACCCATTTCTTTTTTGATTAACGGTAGTGACAGGTAATGCTTTTTGGTAAGTTCATTGAATGAATAACAAGTGGCGAAAGGGTGAATAACTCGGGAAGAACCGACGATCGAAATGCAGGTGATTACAAAATCTTTCAACCCAATATTTTCTGATATAGCTGCCAATTTTTGCAGGTAAATATCTCTATCCTCTTTAAAGTTGAAAAAGGCTAACTTATAAGTGTGGGCTAGCTGTCTTCTATCTTGGGAAATAATTTCTGGCAAAACCTCGTCAATAGTAGCAATTTTTTTTGATGCGTTTAAAGAAAGTAAAAAGCCTTTTACATGCAATGTGCTTTCATAAACAAATTCACAAAATGGAACAAATAGTTCATCCCATTGGGTAGATATAATTATAGCGCGCACCTCGCTATCTTTGGCCTTAAAATTTAGTTTTAATAGCCCAATATATTTAATTATTTCTTGTATAGTTTCCCGAGATGTAGCCTTACTTCGTTTAATTTCAATTATCACATAATTACCAAAGACATCAGTCGCCAATATATCTACGAATCCTTTACTTCCTTTAGAGTTTGGAAGATGAAATTCTATTTTGATTAGTGATAGACCGGGCTCAATTATAGAAAGTTTATCGGCTAATTGATCTCTTATTAAACTTTCCTCTTCCATTTTGTTGCTTAGTTAAATATTTGACTTAACTGTGAATCCTGTAGCTCACTATCATCATTCGAAAATATAAATTTAGGAAATTATTTAAGCATGCGTTCAATTTGGCCAACAATCTCAGGCAAATAGCTTTTAAAACAGGAGGTACCTACGGAGCCCCAAAATGCTTCTATTTTTTCTATAAACACGTAACTCCTACGGAGTTTTAAACGCTTGATAGTTGACTCCGGAGGAGTCTCGTGTTTATAGAACAGTTTAATCCTAAAAGTTTGGCTCCGTAGGTGCCTCCTTTTTAGCTTATTTAAAGATATTCTCTTGTTACTATCCTAATTAAATGGATTGTTATTAATTAAAAAGTGATCAGTAATTGTTTACCTGTTGCTGACCCATCTAACCGACTTTTTTTATAAATTTGTGCCTCATTTATAACAAATGTCTGAAGAATTAGAACACGTAAAATGCCTGATCATAGGATCGGGCCCGGCAGGATATACTGCTGCCATATATGCCTCAAGGGCCGATCTTAAACCGGTAATGTACACTGGTTTACTGGCCGGCGGGCAACTTACACAAACAACTGACGTAGAAAACTTCCCTGGTTATCCGGAAGGAATTATGGGCCCCGAAATGATGGAAGATTTCAGGAAACAGGCTGAACGCCTGGGTACCGATATCCGTTTTGGCTATGTAAGCTCGGTTGACTTTACCAGCCTGCCGCATAAAGTAGTGGTTGATGAAGTAAAAACCATTCTTGCCGATACCGTTATTGTTTCAACAGGTGCATCGGCCAAATGGCTGGGCTTGCCATCTGAGCAAAAATACAGTGGCTTTGGTGTTTCGGCCTGTGCTGTATGCGATGGTTTCTTTTTTAAAGGCCAGGATGTGGCCATTGTAGGCGCTGGCGATACCGCTGCCGAAGAAGCTACCTACCTTGCCAAATTATGCCGCAAGGTATACATGATCGTTCGCCGCGATGAATTCCGTGCTTCAAAAGCAATGGTGCATCGCGTGAAAAATACGCCAAACATCGAAATCCTGTATAATACCGAAACTAAAGAAATTCTTGGCGATGGCCAAAGCGTAACGGCGGTTAAGGTAATTAACAATGTTACCAATATTGAAACCGACCTTGACGTTACCGGTTTTTTTGTAGCGATAGGTCATCATCCCAATACCGATATTTTTAAAGGCTGGTTACATATGGACGAGACTGGCTATATCATTACCCGCCCCGGATCAACTGAAACCAACGTAGAGGGCGTATTTTGTTGCGGCGATGCCCAGGATCATATTTACCGCCAGGCTGTAACAGCCGCAGGTACCGGTTGTATGGCCGCCATTGACGCCGAGCGTTACCTTGCCGGTAAAGAGCATGTGGTAACGGCATAGCCCCACCCAACCCTCCCCAGAAGGGAGAGGATTTCTAAAAATAGAAAAGGTCATTTGGTAAACAGATGGCCTTTTCTATTTTTAGAAACCCTTTTTGTTAAAAGAAGAACGAGGGTTCGAAAGGCACGGGTATCTGGAAAAGGCAACATTCATGCTTTTGTTACAAAGGAAAACTTCTTATAATTTTTTAAAAAGTTATATATTCACGGCTCAGTACCAATTTCATATTACCATGCTCAAAAAAACTGCCCTGATGCTAAGCGCATTGTTAACCGTGTTTACTATTGTTAAAGCCCAGGATACCGATCCGTATGCGGGGATTATCCCGGCGCCGGTGTCGCTCACAAAAGCCCCCGGAACGTTCCTGTTCAGCCAGGAAACAAAGGTGCAGGTCGATTCGCCCACAAACAAAGCTGTGCTGTTTTTTAAAGATTACCTTGCCGGCAACCAGGCGTACAATGCGGCCATTGTAGCGAAAAACGCCGGAGCTGCCTCCAATGTCATCACGTTAACATCAGCCGGTACCGATAACCTGCCAGCCGAAGGTTACCGCCTAACCATTACCCCGCAGCAAATTACTGTTGCCGGTAAGGGGGCCGGATTGTTTTACGGCATTCAAACGCTTATCCAGCTATTCCCGGCCGATAGAGCTGCCACAGCTAAACTACCTTGTGTAAAGATTGAGGATTATCCCCGTTTTGGCTACCGTGGCGCCATGCTTGATGTAGGCAGGCACTTTTTTGGCGTAGAGATGGTGAAAAAATATATCGACCTGTTGGCAGCTTACAAGCTAAACAACTTCCACTGGCACCTTACCGAAGACCAGGGCTGGCGTATCGAAATAAAAAAATATCCAAAGCTTACACAAATCAGCAGTATGCGTGCGCAAACACTCATTGGTGGCTACCGCGATAAAACACCACAGCAATTTGATGGCACCCCTTACGGAGGATTTTACACCCAGGATCAAATTCGCGATGTGGTAAAATATGCCGCCGCAAGGTATATCAACATCGTACCCGAAATTGAAATGCCGGGTCACTCGCAGGCTGCATTGGCCGCTTATCCTGAACTAAGCTGCGATCCAACAAAAACTTACAAGCCTGCCGAAACCTGGGGGGTATTCAATGATATCTACTGCCCATCCGATAAAACATTTGCCTTTATTCAGGATGTTTTAACCGAGGTGATGGCGCTGTTCCCCAGCAAATACATCCACATTGGCGGCGATGAAGCCCCTAAGGATGCCTGGAAACAATCGGCATTTTGCCAGCAGCTGATTAAAAAACTAAAACTGAAGGACGAAAATGAGCTGCAAAGCTATTTTATACAACGGGTTGAAAAATTTGTAAACTCCAAAGGTCGTAACATCATTGGTTGGGACGAGATTTTAGAAGGCGGACTTGCGCCTAATGCAGCTGTAATGAGCTGGCGCGGCGAAGAAGGTGGTATAGCAGCCGCCCAGCAAAAACATAACGTGATTATGACACCTGGCAGCCACGGCCTTTATATAGATCATGGCCAGGGCAAACCAAGCCAGGAGCCGCTGAGCATTGGCGGTAACGAGCCGCTGTCGAAAATTTACAGCTATGATCCAACCCCCGAAGCATTAACCCCCGATCAAAAAACATATATTATGGGGGTACAGGCCAACCTTTGGACCGAGTATGTGGCAACCGATGCTAAGGTGGAGTTTATGTTGCTGCCGCGCTTAATGGCCCTATCTGAAATTGCCTGGAGCCCGTTAGCTAACAAAAACTTTAAAGATTTTAGCGAAACCCGTTTACCATCGCACTTAGCCTGGCTGGATAAAAATAACCTGGATTACCATGTCCCGGTTGCTATTGGAGCAAAAGATACCGTAATGATAGGTTCGCAGGTAAGCGTGAACCTGAAATCGCCGGTTGATGGCGCAAAAATTTACTATACTATTGACGGCTACACACCGCGCGAAACCGATTTAGAGTATCATATCCCCATGAACTACGATGTACCAGCCGACCAGTACCGCGAGTTACAAACCATTGTAATTACCCCATCGGGCAAGCGTAGCAACATTACCCGCACATTGGTTTACAATAAAGCACCTTTTGCAGCCGTTAACTATACAGGCAACGCAAGTGGCCTTAAATACCAATTATTTACCGGCACTTTTGGCAGCACCAGTCAATTAATAGGCTTGCCAACTGATAGCGGAGCAGTAAAAAACTTTAGTACAACAGATTTCAGGAAAAGTAAAGGTAAGTTTGGTGTAATTTACAACGGATTTATTAATATTGAGGCTGATGGCAACTATGGCTTCTCAACATTATCGGCCAATGGTTCGGTTTTGTTGATAGATGACCAGGTTGTGGTTGATAATGATGGCAAGCATACAACCAACGAGCAATTTGGCGCCGCCCCTTTATTAAAAGGTTACCACAAGTTTACACTTAAATATGTAGACGCCGGTGGCAACAATACGTTGAAGGTTTTTATATCGGCACCAGGCAAAACCAAGGCCGAGTTGACAGCCGATGTGCTGAAAAATTAACAGAAGGATAAAACTTATAATGGTCAGAAGATTTTATTATATAGCTTTTTTAATGGCCGCGGTAACTATAGCCGGCTGTGGGGGGAATCAATCTAAAACAGCCGGCCCACCAGCAACGCCTAAAGCGCCAGAACTGATGAAGCCATTCAGGTACCATAAAATGATTGAGGTTTCGCCGGGGCAAACTTATGACGTGTTTAGCTGGGGCAGGGGATCGCAGGAGGCAGGTGCGTTTATGATCTTGCATTCAGATTCGTCGGCCATTAAATATACCACCACAACCGGCGACCTTGATGGCCAGATCACCGACGTTTATAACTCGGATATGGACGTTGATGGCAACCCTGAAATATTGATAGCTGTTAAATCAAAAGATACCATTAACCGTACGGGTATTTACGCCTATGAGTTTAACAACGAAAGTAAAGCCAATAAACTCGATTTCCCTAAACTAAACAGCTCACAGCGCAAAGGGTACCGGGGCGATGATAATTTTTACATTCGCGATGGCAAACTCATTCGTGAATTTCTGATTTATAAAGGCAGTGGTAAAGATGCAACTTCAACCGGTGCGAAGCGGCAGCTTGAGTATGGATTAAGCCGCAACGAATTTACCGTAAAACAACTGAGCAAAGATTCTGTTGATGTGGCTCCAAAAGGGGCTACTGCCAATGCCGCGCCAAAGAAGCAGGATGATAAGCCGGCAACCAAGAAATCTGAGAAGAAAAGTTCTTCTAAATCAAGCAAAAAGAATAAACACAAACGGCATCATAGTGATTGAGTATTTGCCTGATTCTTATGGTTTTAGCAAAGGCGCATTCATGCGCCTTTGTTGTTCAAAATGGGTTAGCCGAAGCAGTTTGATGATGCATCCTCTCACAAATGGGGTGTCGGCATCATCCCGTATTCTTCGCCGTAATACGGTATTGCTCGGGCGATGAGCCAATATATTTTTTAAAAATGCGCGAAAAGTAGTAGGGGTCTTCGTAGCCCAGTTCGGTGGCTACGGCCTTTATTTTATCGCTGTTGGCATATAATAGCTGACAGGCCTTTTGCATTTTTAAGTGAATAAAATAATCAATAGGGGGCATACCGGTGGCTTTACGAAACAGGTTGGAAAAATGTGATACCGATAAACTATGCTTGCCGGATATGTCTTCCACGCTTAGTTTTTTGTTTAGGTTACTGCGCATGAAGTGGACAGTTTTGGTGATGATATCACCTTCATCATCGGTATTATGGCGGATGTGCCGCTCCGGCATCAAAAAAGTAGCTATAATATGGTACAGGCAAAAGCACGCGCTGTTAATGTTTTCAAGGCTGTAGCCCATTTCCAGGGTTTGGTAAATGTTTTGCCATATAGTAATCGCATTTTCGTTAAAAGGGATGTTTACCGGGCCGCGGCCGATACTTAAGTTGAGCGATTTGTTGAAGCTTTCTATATTATCGCCCGTGAAATGTACCCAGTAAATGGTCCACGGGTCGGCATTATCGGCCCAATACCTCATGTATTTATCAGTAGCCGGTATCAGTATAAACTGGTTGCTGCGTACTTCAAAGCGCTTGTTATCTACAATATAATGACCTTTTCCCTGTAAGCAGTAAATGAGTATGTTGTCTTCACAGCCTTTGCGGCGTTCGCGATAATGAAATGCCGCCTTCGGGAAATAGCCTATATGTGTAATATAGATATGGAAAAGTTCGGGATGTCGCTGTTTGGCATCGCGCAGTACTTTTTGAGGAATGCTGATGAATTTTTCACCCTCAAAACCTTGCCGCCTTTTAAAGCTGTTATTCATCAAATATAGTATTAAGGAATAATTGGTGTTACAGTGGGATATTACATCAGCAGAAACATAGCATCCGGCATTTGAGTGCTATTATAGATAAAACATTCTATAAATTACAAACATTTACCCCGTATTGTAAACCTGCCACAACATTATGCCAATAAGCCACAATTTTGCTGATGGTTTAATGGAATAATCCATTAAAAAAAATGTTTTGGCTATTATAAACTCACAAACATCGATTTACTTTTGGTTTGTTCATAACAACCAATATAACCAGCTCTGTTGATCTTGCTTTTAAAGTTTTGCCCCATTGCCGGTTGACGGCGGTAAACTATAAGTGGCCTGCTTCAAGCCTTTTATATGGTAAAAACATTACAGTTTAATTTTAAACCTGTGTACGCCGGGTTTGCTCCGGCTTCACTACAACATTTATATGCTATTAAAAAATAAAGTAATTTTTTTAACTGGCGGTACCGAAGGCATAGGCTTTGAGTGCGCTAAAATATACCATGCAGCCGGCGCCAAGCTGGCCATTGTTTCCAATTCGGAGCGGAGCATTGATGAGGCCCGGTCAAAGCTGCAGTCACTTGATATCCTGTATCTTAAGGCCGATGTTTCAATAGCTGCTGCTATAAGGCAGGCTATTGCCAAAGCTGTAGATTATTTTGGTAAAATAGATGTGATTCATAATAACGCGGGCATCAGTAACCCTTCAAAAGCTGTTCATGAAACCACTGATGATGAGTGGGATGCTCTTTTTGATGTAAATGTGAAGGGTATATTTAACACCACCCGGTATGGAATTGATGAACTTAAAAAAACGCGTGGCAATATTCTAAACACCAGTAGTTTGGTTGGCGATATGGGGCAGGAGATTCATGCCGCATACAGCGCAACAAAAGGCGCTGTAAACGCTTTAACCAAATCGATGGCGCTTGACTATGCCCCTTACGGTATCCGCGTTAACGCGGTGGCCCCGGCAGGTGTTTGGACACCCATGCTGCGGGCCTGGAGCCAGCAACAGCCCGACACCAATTCGATTGAAAATTACCTGGATAACATTCACGCCCTGGGCTATTGCCCTGAAGGCGACGTGGTGGCCGATGCCTGTTTGTTCCTTGTATCCGACCATGCCCGGTTTGTAACCGGCTGTATTTTACCCGTTACTGGCGGTGCCGAGTTAGGTTATCGCCGCGTGTTAAACCAAACCATTTAATCAATCTCCCAAAAATTTTATATAATATGATTAAAAATATACAGGTTGATGATATCCGTTATAAGCTTGATGGCGCGGCCGGCAGCGATGCTATACATACCGATCCTGTTTACTCATACGCGGTAACCCGTTTATTTGACGATAGCGGCCATACAGGGGTCGGCTTTGCCTTTACATTGGGCGAGGGTAATGATTTGGTTTGCAAAGCTGCGCAATATTATGCCGATAAAATTAAAGGCAGGGATATTGAAGATACCATGGCCAATTTTGGCGATTTGTTCAAAAGTTTGTCCAACGATCAGCAATTTCGTTGGTTGGGGCCGCATAAGGGAGTGGTGCATTTGGCGCTTGCTTCCGTAACCAATGCCTGTTACGATTTGTGGGCCAAAAAGAGGGGCCTGCCACTTTGGAAACTGTTAACTGACTTAAGCCCCGAACAAATTGTAGCTACGTTAGATATGTCGTACCTTGAAGATGAGTTGACTCATGAACAGGCTATCAACATGCTCAAAGAGCAACAATCCACCAAAACAATTCGTGAAAACATTTTGCAAAAAGGTTATCCGGGGTATGATACATCCATAGGCTGGTTCAATTATTCGGATGAAAAAGTGCGCGAAAACTGTAAAATTGCACTGGCCGAAGGTTTTACCGCAATGAAACTTAAAGTTGGCTCGGCCGACCCTGAAAGGGATATCCGCCGTGCGCATATTGTGAGGGAAGTTGCCGGCGATAATGTAAAAGTAATGCTGGATGCCAACCAGCAATGGAACCTGCCGCAGGCGGTATCGATATGCCATAAACTTAAAAGCATGAACCCGTACTGGATAGAGGAGCCAACTCACCCGGATGACGTTTTAGCCCATAAAACTCTGGCAGATGCTATTTCGCCATTAAAACTGGCTTTAGGCGAGCATGTGCCCAATAAAATCATTTTTAAAAATTATCTGCAAACCCGCTCGGCTTCATTTATCCAGGTTGATGCGGTAAGGGTAGGAGGTGTAAGCGAATTTATAACTGTAAGCCTGTTATGCAAAAAATACGGAGTACCTGTAGTGCCTCACGTGGGCGATATGGGCCAACTGCATCAGCACCTGGTTTTGTTTAACCATATAGCAATTGGTCACGAGGCTTTATTTTTAGAGCATATTCCACACCTGCAAAAGCATTTTGTAAACCCTGTGAACATAACAGGTGGCGTGTACCAAACGCCACAGGAACCTGGGAGCAGTTGCGATTTGAAAATATTGGGTTAGTGAGTAATGAGTAATGAGTAGTGAGTAGTGAGTAGTGAGTAGTGAGTAGTGAGTAGTGAGTAGTGAGTAGTGAGTAGTGAGTGAAAATGGGCTTGTCAAATTAACGATTTAGCATTTACCAATTAGAGTTTAGAGTTTTAAAATTAGGATTTTTCCAGATGATACACACACCAGATTTGATCATTAGTGGCTTGTACATAGCGGCGATATTTATTATCGGCCTGTGGTCGGGTATTCGTCATCAGCAAAAAACAAAAAATAACAATAACGAGGCCGGCGAATATTTTTTGGCAGGTAAAAAGCTGCGCTGGCCAGTGATTGGCCTGGCCCTATTTGCTACAAATATTTCATGTGTGCACCTGGTGAGCCTTGCTCAAAGCGGGTTTGATACAGGCTTGCTTAACGGCGATTTTGAATGGATGGCGGCATTTACGCTAATCCTATTGGCTTTGTTTTTTGCACCTTTTTATATCAGATCAGGCGTATCAACGCTGCCCGATTTTTTAGAAAAACGTTACGACAGGGCCAGTCGCGATTGGCTGGCTATTATATCGGTAGTATCGGCGGTATTAATTCATATCGCTTTTTCGTTGTTGGCGGGCGGCATAGTATTGTATACGCTGTTTGGGGTTGATATGTATACCAGTGTCATCATCATCTCTATTATTACTACTATATACACCATAGTTGGCGGTTTAACGGCCGTGGTAGTTACTGAATCTATCCAAACCGTGGTGCTTTTAGGTGGGGCTATTATAATGAGTATTGCGGCTTATACCAAAATGGGTGGTTGGGATCCAATGGTTGAGGTATTAAAACATACAGGGCAGCTTAATAAACTATCCATGCTTCGCCCTCATGGCGATGCCAGCGGTATGCCGTGGTATGCTGTGTTTTTAGGTTACCCCGTATTGGGCATCTGGTACTGGTGCGCCGACCAAACCATTGTGCAGCGCGTTTTAGGCGCCAAAGACGAAAACCATGCCAGGGTTGGTCCGTTGTTTTGCGGCTTTATCAAAATATTACCGGTTTTTATTTTTGTAATGCCGGGGTTGTTTGCCTATACACTGGCGCAAAGCGGACACCTGGATATTTCGGCTTTAAAAAGTGTGATTGATGGGAAAGAAGTGGTAAACAGCAAAGGAATTTATACGTTGATGATTACCCAGCTAATTCCTCCGGGGCTGATAGGCGTGCTTGTTGCCGCGTTATTATCCGGTTTAATGAGCCAGATATCGGGGGCGTTAAATTCAATATCAACCATTGTAAGCTACGATATTTATAAAAGATATAAACCCGAAGCAACAGACAAAAAACTGGTGAGCATTGGTAAAATAGCAGCCGGTGTTGCACTCGTTTTATCATTAATGCTGTTGCCGCTACTCAATAATTACGAAAGCATATTTAATGGTTTAAATGACATTATTGCCCACATAGCGCCGCCAATAACCTGTGTGTTTTTGTTAGGTGTTTTCTGGGAAAAGGCATCGGCCGTTTCGGCCAAATATACTTTATGGATAGGCTCGGCAATAGGGGTAGTGGTGTTCGTCATTGGCAAAGTTTACCCTGCAAGCGCAATTGGCTCAATTCCTTTTATGATGATGGCCTTTTATCTTTTTGTAGTGTGCTTGTGTTTACAGGTTGTATTATCATATATGTACCCCGTTCAGCATACCAAAGAAAGCGCTACCCTGTATTGGAAATCGCCCTGGGAACCTCTGCGCGGTGTAGCCTGGAGTGGGTTAGGCAGTTATAAAGTACTTTCGGTTTTTTTAATTGGCATAATGGCCGTATTGTTTTACATTTTTAGGTAATGGCATCATGAACAAAGTTCTCCTTCAAATCCAACGGTTTGCAATTATACTCATCACTTGCATCATCGGCTTTTCTGCCTGTAAAAGTGGCAACAAGAAGCCCACCCTACAGCAGGATACTGCATCAGCAAAGGCAGTGCAGCACAAAAGTGTGCAGCGTTTTGGTATGGTAACCGGCTTAAAACCCGAAAAGATGGCCTATTATAAACAATTGCATTCGCATGCCTGGCCAGGAGTTTTGAAAAAGATAACTGAGTGCAATATTCGCAATTACTCCATCTATATTCAAAAAATAGATGGTAAGTATTTTTTGTTTAGTTACTTTGAATATGTGGGTGTTGATTTTAACGGCGATATGGCCAAAATGGCCGCCGATACCACTACCCGACGCTGGTGGAAAGAAACCGATCCAACGCAAATACCTCTACCTGAAGCTGCTGCGCACAAACAGCAATGGCAAGCCATGGATGAGGTGTTTCATATGAATTAAAACCTTTGCACAAGCCAAATTGCAAAAAAACTTACCTGTTTTATAAACTGATTAAAATTTTAGAAGTGTATTGAAAATAAAGAGTTGTTTTAACAGCGAATATTCCATTGTTAGTGAAAAACGTAATGTTTAACTTTAAGGGATTTTATTTAGTTTTGATTTTAAACTGTCGGCGCTATGAGCCGCTTTTTCGTTATAAACCTAACGTTGTTTTTTAAGCTTTAATTGCACCTTACTTATAGATTTTTTAGCCTTTGGGAAAGATCCTGTAGGATCTATAAATAGATTATGAGCCCGAATAGTATAGGATATAAAACTGAATGAATTGATATTTAACCTGCTAACTTAAAATATGAGGAAAACTTTACTTTTTAACAAAAACATCATTCTTTTTGAACTGCGTCCGTTTAACCCGTTGGTGAAAAACGCGATATGCCCTGTTAATCACGTAAACCACACCCGCTAAATGAAAAAGGTGGGCGGTTATGTTTAACTACGGCGTATACACAGATGAGCAGCTTACCGCCCTTTTAAAAGAGGGGGACCACGCTGCCTATACCGAAATTTACAGGCGGTACTGGAAAAAATTGCTGTTAATAGCCTGGAACCACAGTAAAGATCAACTTGCTGCAAAGGATATTGTACATGATGTATTTATATCGTTGTGGGAAAGGTATACCGATGTTGAGATCAATAACCTATCCGCCTTCCTGGCAACCTCAGTAAAATTTACCGTTTACAAGTATTACCAAAAAGAGCAACGCAGGAACGACTTGGCTTTACAAAATTACGAATATGAAACTACCGTAAATGATGAAGATAAGCTCGACGCGATTTTTTTGCAGGAATACGTAAACGGAATTGTTGAAAAAATGCCCGAGAAATGCCGCCTGGTATTTGGCTACAGCCGTAATTTGGGGATGAAAAATTCGGAAATAGCAACCAAAATACAAATTACCGAGAAAGGGGTAGAAGCAAACCTTACCCGCGCACTCCGTATTATCAGGGGTGAACTTAAAAATCACGGCTGGATACTCATCATAGCAATTCATATCCACCGGCTTTTCAAATAAAAGAGAAGAGCACTTCTGCCTTTTTTAATTAAATAAACTTTTTTTTAATAACCATGTAGGGTATCGTTCTTTTCGCGGTACATCTATATACTAAAGCGCAATACCAATTGAACCGCCAAACCATTTACAAGTTAATACGTAAGTATAAAGATAATACTGCGACCGAATCGGAAAAGGAAACTTTAACCGAATGGTACCGTAGTGTAGCCAACCAGGATGCCGAATTTCCCGACGACGAAGAAAGTGTTGAGGAAGAAATGCTTTTGCGCCTGAATCAGCAAACTAAACCTCAAAAACCGCATCGCTTTTTTTTGAAGCGCTGGTCAGTTGCAGCATCTATACTTTTTTTGCTTTCTGCAGGAGCCATTTTTTTCATAAAAAAAAATGGGAGTATCCAGAAGCCGGAATTAGCGCATAATACGATAATAGCACCAGGCGGAAACAAAGCCATCCTAACGTTGGCCAATGGGCAAAAAATATCGCTCACAGACGCACAAAAAGGACAAATAATTCAGCAAAAAGGTGTTCAGATATCGAAAACTGCCGATGGTCAGGTGGTTTACACAGCAGCAACCGACAGTAAAGAAAGTTCCGGTGCGATTGCTGTAGCACAATATAACACGATGGAAACACCCAGGGGTGGCCAATTTCAATTGTTTTTGCCCGATGGCACCAGGGTATGGCTTAACGCGGCTTCTTCGTTAAAATACCCGGTAGATCTTGGGTCGGCCGGCGAGCGCAGAGTAGAATTGAGTGGTGAGGCCTATTTTGAGGTAGCCCATAATAAAGACAGGCCGTTCCGGGTAATTACCAATAGGCAGGTAGTTGAAGTTTTGGGCACCCACTTCAATGTTAGCGCTTATAATGATGAACCGAATACAAAAACCACATTGCTTGAAGGATCAGTGAAAGTTACCGGCGGCGATAAAAGTGCCATGTTAAAGCCTGGCCAGGAAGTAAGCCTTACAGACCATTTTAAAGTATCTGATGTGGATACTGAAGAAGCCGTAGCCTGGAAGAATGGCTATTTCAGGTTTGACGATGAGCGCTTAGAAACAGTTATGCGCAAAGTATCCCGCTGGTACAATGTAGATGTTGTTTACCGGGATAACGATGTTAAGGACGATCTGTTTGCCGCGGTAACTACCCGCTTTGCTAATATATCAACCTTGCTTAAAATAATGGAACAAACCGGCGACGCAAGTTTCAGTATTGAAGGATCAAAGATTATTATAAGCAAAAAAGTAAAAAAGTAAACTGTCAAAACCAATAATAACCAATTATCAACCCTAAATTAAAACCAGCATTATGAAGAAAAACACTACCTGAAGAGTAAAAGATAGCTTATGATATAAGTAAGATCAGGAACACTCGCGATGTTCCCGATCTAATAGCTTATAAGCTAAAATGCTAATGTGACTCCACCTTTTAACTTTAACAGCCTTAACAAATGTATAAAAATTTTACTACAAACATTTGTATGCCTTCGGGCTACATCAAGAAATTTCTGCTCATAATGAAGATGACAAGCTTTATGCTCATGCTTGCTTTTATGCAGGTGAGCGCAGCGGTTTTTTCACAAAAAATCACTTATGTAAATAAGGATGCTACGCTAAAGCAAGTATTTAAACAAATTAATAAACAAACCGGGTACAATATTTTCTGGTCGCCTAAAACCATTAACAGCAATCATAAAATAGATGCTGCTTTTAAAGATGCGTCTATTGACCAGGTGCTTGCTTCTTGTTTAAAAGACTTTCGGCTAACTTATTTAATTGAAGGTAAATCGGTAATCATTAAAGATGCGCCGAGTGTGAATACATCCGCCACCCCGGTTGAAGCTATAATTGATATAACGATAACGGGTACAGTGAAAAATGAAAAGGGTGAGGCCCTGGCTGGGGTTACCATCGCAGCTACCGGCAACAAAAAATCTGGTACACTAACTGATAACAACGGAAAGTTTGTTTTGGATGTAAAAGATGGTACGGAAGTTAAAATTTCTTATATCGGTTACAAAACCCAAACAATTACAGTTGCGGCTGGCAAAAAAGTTTACAATGTCATCATGGTTGAAGACGTTACTGCAGCCGAAACGGTAGTTGTAACGGCTTACGGCCGGAAACAGCTAAAGGAAGCCATTGTAGGTTCGGTTACAACGGTAAAGCCTGGCAATTTAAAAATACCTGCAAGTAACTTAACCAATGCGTTGGCAGGGCAGGTTGCCGGTGTAATAGCATTTACCCCAAGCGGCCAACCCGGTCAGGATAATGCCAAATTCTTTATCAGGGGAGTAACTACTTTTGGTTATAAGCAGGATCCGCTGATTTTGATAGATAACGTTGAGTTAACTACTAATGATCTTGCACGTTTAAACGTGGATGATATCGAAAGTTTTTCGGTACTGAAGGATGCAAGCGCCACCGCCCTTTACGGCGCCAGGGGGGGGAATGGCGTAATTTTGGTGAAAACCAAAGAAGGTAAAGCAGGTAAAGCCCAAATTAATGTGCGGGTTGAGAACTCACAATCGCAATCGGTAAAAACCATTGCACTTGCAGACCCCATTACCTATATGCGGCTTTTTAACGAAGCTACGCGCACTCGTTACCCCTTAGACCCGCTTCCGTATGATGAAAACAAAATCATTAACACACAGGCAACTATTAATCATGCTCCCGGCAGTAACCAGTACGTTTACCCCGCTACCGATTGGTTGGGCATGTTGTTTAAAAAACGCGCCAATACGCAGCGCGCCAATTTAAGCTTACAAGGGGGAGGTGGCGTTGCCCGCTACTATGTTGCTGGTGCATTCACAAATGATAACGGCATTTTACGCACCGATATCAGGAACAATAACAACAACAACGTTAATTATAAAACATACCAGTTACGATCGAACGTAAACATTAACGTAACCAGTAAAACGGAGTTGATCATTCGATTATCAGGTACTTTTGGCGAATATAATGGCCCGCTTACTTATGATGGTACCCAGCAAACCCAGCTTTATAACCTGGCCTCACATACCAGCCCGGTTGATTTTCCGGCTTATTACCCGGCCGATTCTGCCAACCTGCGTACACAGCACATCTTATTTGGTAATTCGCCGGCAACATCCAATACCGATGGCGGCAGCCGGTACATAAATCCATATGCCGAGTTATTAAAAGGGCACCAGAATTCGTCGGAATCGAGAATGCTTGCGCAGCTGGAGTTAAACCAGAACCTGGATTTTTTGACATCGGGTTTAAATTTTCATGCAATTATGAGCACCAACAGGCACTCATTCTTCCAATCGTATTTAAGTTACAGCCCTTTCTATTACAATGCCATCAACTACGATAAAACTACCAATACCTACCAGCTAAACTGGATAAATAACCTGCCTACGGGTAATAACGTAGCAAGGGAATATTTACAATATAACTCATTCGGTAACAATGCAAGCTCGTTCCTGTATTTGCAAGGTGTACTGGATTACGCCCATGCTTTTGCGGTAGACCATAATGTGAGCGCCGCTTTAATTGGAACCGAACAACAAACACTTAACGGACCTGCAAGTTCACTATTTAATTCATTGCCTTTTCGTAATCAAACACTGGCAGGTAGGGCAACCTACTCATATAAAGGGAGATATTATCTTGAATTTAACTTTGGTTTAAACGGATCAGAGCGTTTCTCGGCTGCTCATCGTTATGGATTTTTCCCGACAATCGGCGCATCCTGGATTATATCAGACGAAAAATTCTGGGGCGATTTGTATAATGTGTTTGACAGGTTTAAACTGCGCGGCAGTTATGGCCTGGTAGGTAACGATGCCATTAGCGACAGGAGGTTTTTCTATTTATCTGATGTAAACTTAAACGGTGGTAATTATGCCAGTTTTGGTCAAAATAATGGTTACTACCGCAATGGTGTAAGCATCAATAACTACGAAAATGATGATGTAACCTGGGAAACATCTAAGCAAACCAATTTAGGGATTGAATTTACCTTACTTAAAAAGATTAACGTAATAGCCGAGGTTTATAAGAACAACAAATACAATATCCTTCAGGATCGTTCTTCTATCCCATCTACCATGGGGCTTGAATCGGGTATCGCGGCTAATATTGGCAAGGCCGAATCAAAGGGTATAGATATATCGGTAGATGGTAAAGAAAACATTGGTAGGGATTTTTCTTTACAGATGAGAGGAAACTTTACTTATTCAACCAATAAATACACCCAGTTTGAGGCTCCTGATTATGCCGAGTCTTACAGGCACCAGGTGGGTCAGCCAATTAACCGCCAATTTGGTTACGTTGCCGAAAGGTTGTTTGTTGACGATAACGAAGCGGCCAACTCACCTTCGCAGATATTTAGTACAGGCGGCTTTCCGCCAAAGGGCGGCGATATTAAATACCGCGATTTAAATGGCGACGGTAAAATTGACGGCGCCGATCAAACCTTTATCGGCAATCCAACTATACCGCAAATAGTTTATGGTTTTGGTTTATCTGCCAGTTATAAAAACTTTGATCTTTCCGGGTTTTTCCAGGGGCAGGCGAAGGTGTCGTTTTTTATTAACCCGGCTACAACAGCGCCATTCATAAAAAGCCCCGAGTCATACTACACTGGTAATACGCAAGTGTTGCAGGCATATGCCAACGATCATTGGAGCGAAGACAACCAAAACCTGTACGCATTATATCCGAGGCTTGGCCCGGATGGTGCGTCTATCGAAAATAACAGGCAAAACAGTACCTGGTGGCTGCGCGATGGCAGTTTCCTGAGGCTTAAATCTATCGAGGTTGGCTATACTTTGCCGCAAAGGATATCAAAAGCCTTACTGGTAAAAAATGCACGAATCTATTTTAACGGCTTAAACATGTTTACCTGGAGCCCATTCAGATTATGGGATCCGGAATTGGGGGGTAACGGATTTGCATACCCTATTCAAAAGGTGTTTAACATAGGTTTAAATGTCAATTTATAACATTAAATAAATATGAAATCATATTATAAATATTTGTTCATGGCAATCTTCGCAATCTCTTGCGTGTCATGTAAAAAGTACCTGGATGTTACACCTGATAATGTTGGTACCATAGATTATGCCTTCAGGAACCGGAATGAAGCAGAAAATTACCTGTTTACCTGTTACGCTACCATACAGCAGTTAACGTACGTGCAAAATAACCCTGGTTTTACCACTTCGGGCGAGATCATATTCCCAAACAACCTAACAGATTTCCAGGGAATTGATCCAACCGGATTTAACCTGATAAGGGGTACGCAAAACGCGGGCAATCCCGGTCTTAACTATTGGGATGGTTACAATGGAGGGCAGGCAACCTGGAAAGCTATCAGACGGTGCAATACCATGCTGGAGAATATAAACAAACCTATTGACCTGGGTGCAGATGAAAAGAAAAGATGGATAGCCGAGGTGAAGTTTTTGAAAGCCTATTATCATTTTGTACTCTTTAGGTTATATGGCCCCATTCCGATTGTTGATGTAAACCTGCCAATTAATAGTTCGACCGACGAAGTGAGGGTAAAAAGAGCGCCGGTTGATTCGGTTGTAAATTATATGGTAAGGCTGCTTGATCAGGCTGCTGTAGATTTGCCCCCTGTTATACTTAACCCAACGAAAGAGCTTGGTCGTATTACCCAGCCTATTGCGCTGGCGGTTAAAGCTCAAATATTGGCCACAGCCGCAAGTCCGCTTTTTAACGGAAATCCTGATTATATCAGTGTGAAAAATAAAGATGGTAAAGCGCTTTTTCCTGCAGCTTATGACGCTACAAAGTGGGACAAGGCTGCCGCCGCTTGTTTGGCTGCAATTACCAATGCCGAAGCAAATGGCGCTGCATTGCACAAGTTTATTGCCACAGCCAGTGTTAATGGCCTTAACGATTCATTAAAAACAGTATTAGACCTGCAAACAACAATTACCGAAAAATGGGAACTTAATACCGAGACAATATGGGCATTAAACCCTGTATTCCCGGATCAGAGTTATTGTATGCCAAGGCTTACGTCAAAAGCTGCTGCCAACCCCTCGTTCCAGGGAACTTTTGCAGTTCCGATACAGGAACAGGAGTTGTTTTACACTCACAATGGCGTGCCTATAAATGAGGATAAAACCTGGGATTACCTGAACCGTTATGACACCCGCACAGGCGATGATGCCAACAGGTTTTATATAGGGAACGGCTACACAACGGTTAAAGCACACTTTGACCGCGAACCGAGGTTTTATGCCGACATAGCTTTTGATGGCGGTACATGGTTTGGTAACGGAAAACTGGATCAAAATTCGCAATACTACGTTCAGGCACGGGGAAGCGGCGCACTGGCCGGACCAACAGATAGGGTAAGGTTAAACATTACCGGTTACTGGCCAAAAAAACTGGTAAACTATTTAACCGTATATGACGATGGGTATACCATTGCCGATTATCGCCTTCCTGTAATAAGGTTAGCGGGAATGTATCTGCTTTATGCCGAGGCATTGAACGAGCAGGGAAAAGCTACCGCAGAAGTGCTGCCATGGATTGATAAAGTTAGGGCAAGGGCCGGATTAAAAGGTGTTGCCGAATCATGGACCACCTACTCAAAAGAACCTTCAAAGTACACCACCCAGGCTGGTCTTCGCCAGATCATTCACCAGGAATCGCGAATCGAACTTGCGTTTGAATGCACGCCAGGTTGGGACCTTCGCCGCTGGAAAGAATTGCCGTTGGCTCTAAGCAAGCCACTGCAAGGCTGGAATATTTACGAATCATCGGCAACAAATTATTACCGCCCCGCCACTATGGTTATTCCAATATTTAATGTCAGGAATTATTTGTGGCCTATATTGAATGACGACCTGGTTGTTAATAATAACCTGGTTCAGAATTTAAACTGGTAAGTTAAGTGTTTAATAATCATATCATTAAATATGAAAAAAATGAAGAATTTTAAAAATTATTTAGTCCTGCTTTTTGTAGGCCTAATGGTTGCCGGCATAACATCGTGTAAAAGGAACGACGGGGATAGGGAACCAATATCAACAGATAAAACAAAGCCCGGCATAATTACAAATGTAAAGGTTGATAATTACCCGGGCGGAGCCTATATTACCTATACACTGCCAAACTCAGATAATATACTCTATGTACAGGCCAAATATCAAATAAGGGATGGCGTATCAAGAGAAACAAAATCAAGCTACTACACTGATACTGTAAATGTTGAGGGTTTTGCAAAGGAAGCTGATTACGATGTTACATTATATACCGTAAGCAGGGCAAACGTACAATCAGATCCGGTTAAGGTTACTGTACACCCGCAAACGCCACCCTACATCTCCATTAAAGCAACTACAAGTATTGGCGCCGATTTTGGCGGTGTTAACGTTAAGGCGCTAAATCCCTTGAAAAAAGAAATTGGAGTTATTGTAACTGCCTTTGATAAGTCAACCAATGCCATGGAAATCCAGGATCAGCATTACACAAAATCAGATACCATCGATTACTCGGTACGTGGTTTTAATACTGATAACCGGAACTTTGGGGTTTATATAACCGATAAATTCGGCAATATATCAGATACCATTAAACAAGCCATTTCTCCGTTGTTTGAGCAATTGCTGGATAAAAGCAAATTCAGCCCTTATAATTTAGCTTCAGATACCGAAATAGGGTATGGCTGGGTGCTGCCCAACTTATGGGACGGTAAAACGGACGGAAACAGTGCTGGATGGCATACCAATCCCGGACATACCCCACCGTTTGTTTGTACATTTAATGTTGGTTTGAGTTATAAATTAAGTCGCTTTATTTTATGGGAACGGCCAGATCAATATGCTTATGGCCACGGGAACCCAAGAATTTTCTCTTTATGGGGCTCCAATGTTTCTTCGCCTAAAGATTCGCAGTTGCCGGTATCAGCCGCTGTGGGCACTGTTATAGGGGATTGGACAAATATTGGCAACTATCATTATCCCGATCCACCATCGGGCTTGCCGCCAACAGCAGTTAACTCGGCCGATAATGCTTTTGTAATGGCTGGTGTAAACTTTAATATATCGTTAGCGGCGCCGCCGGTTCACTTTATCAGGCTTGCTGTGGCCCAAACATGGTCGGGCGGTAACTTTGCACACGCAATGGAAATATCACTATACGGTAAACCTGAGTAGTTAATTTTTATAAAAAAAATAAACATGAAAAAACTGATATATATACTGCTTGCCTGTTTTGTAGCAGCAGCGTGGTATGGTTGTAAGAAAGATGGTCTTGCAACAGACTATAAAAAATTCTACGATGGTCACGAATTAACTTACACAGGCGCGGTAGCACAGGCTATTGTACAACCTGGTAATTTAGAAATAGGCCTGAAGTGGAAGGCAAGTTCCGATCCGAGTATCGTAAAATATGTTGTATACTATAACAATGGTGCCGATTCGCAAGTTGTTAATGTTACAGCTAAAGTGGATACAATAAGAACCGTAATTAAAAATTTGCAGGAGTATACTTACTCATTTACCATCTATTCCTATGATGCAAAAGGGAATAAATCTATTCCTTATGAATTAAATAACGCTAAGGCTTACGGACCGGTTTATGCATCCAACTTATTAAACCGGGCCTATAACGCAACTACGCCTTACGTTGTTAATGGCGATGGCTCAGTACAGTTGAATTTTATTACACCAGATACTATCAACATTAAAACTGTTATCAATTATACCAACGCGGCCGGCGCAGCATCGCAGCTTACGCTTGCCCCAAATGTAAATTCAATAACACTGCCCACGTATAAAACAGGTACTCCTATTACGTATAAATCGTACTACATACCCGAACGCACTTCAATCGATACTTTTGCCGTAGCACAATTTGATACATTTCCTACAATCTATATTTACGTAAAATGCGATAAATCTAAATTTTCGGAAGTGCATTTGCCACAGGATGTGCAAACATATTCCGGCGAAACCACTATCAGTAAACTATGGGATAATAGCGATAGTCCGCAGGGATATCCCAATATTTTCCACAGCGATGGCTCATATATTCCACACGTGCTTACGTTTGATATGGGGCAGTCATATAGTAATTTGGGGCAGATGGAAGAAGTTGGAAGAAACTGTTGCAACAATCCCGATCAGTTTGAAGTTTGGGGTATCAATAGTTTAACTGGCGCTACTACCACCTTAAGAGCAGATAACAGTGGCTGGAAAGCAGAAGCCATTGCCAAAGGATGGATATTGCTTAAATCGGTTACCAGGACAGATGACGGACAAGCCGCTCTGAAGGTTGATTTATTAAGTAATCCTCCACCCGTTAGGTATATACGTATAAGAGTATTACATACCGTAACAGGATCAGGCTATAGCAACATGAGCGAAATAACCTTCTGGAATAAGGAATAATATTCCTCTTGATAAAAATAAAGAACCTCCCGGCCACATGTGTCAGGGAGGTTTCTTTTTGTAGATTTTTGTAGCCGGGAACAATACAGTTAATGTTCTGAAAACGCATTCATTTGCTAATATTGCTGTTTATAAACGATTATTTTATGTAGATATTTAGCTCATCCTACTTTAAACCAAACATGACCAAAAAGATAATTTGTATTGCCCTTATAACCAGCTGCAGTTTATTTGCAAACGCGCAAAAGAAAACCACTCATCGCATCGCCCCGCCGGTAATATGGGATGACAAACCTGCTAAAACCTGGATGACAGAAGCCTATCCAATGGGGAACGGCCGCTTCGGCGGGATGGTTTTTGGAGGTTTGGCGCAAGAGCATATCCAGTTTAATGAGATAAGCCTCTGGACAGGTGATGAAAACGAAACCGGTGCCTACCAGGCCTTTGGCGATTTGTTTATCGGTTTCAAAAATAAGGACACTACACAGGCTATACCTGCTGATTATCGCAGGCAATTGGATATCAGTAAAGCGGTTCAGCAGGTAACTTATACTGATAATGGTATAGCTTTTAAACGGGAATACTTTTGCAGTTTTCCGGATAAGGCGATGGTTTTGCACTTCACTGCAAACAAAAAGGGCGCTTATTCGGCGGTCATCAGTCTAAAAGACGCGCATGGCTCAAAAGTTACCGGCATTGGAAAATCATTGGAGTTTGAGGGCAAACTGGATAACGGCTTGGCCTACAAAGCAGGTATCGTCATAAAAACAACAGGCGGTTCTGCAGCTATTGAAAGTGATGGTAAGGGCGGTTCGCAGCTTAAGATCAGTAATGCAGATGGTTTTATCATATTGCTTTCGGCCGCTACAGATTACAGCAACAAGCGCGAACAACATTGGCGTGGCGAAGCACCAGGTGTAAAGGTGAAGCAAAACCTGGATGGGGCATCTGCCAAAATCTACCAGCAACTATTGGGTGATCATATAGCTGATTATTCCGCGCTTTTCGGCCGGGTTGCCATAAACCTGGGCACAACACCGCCACCAGCCGCTGCCGAACCAACACATAAGCGGTTGATTGCTTATAAAAAACAGGCTGATCCTCAATTGGAGGCTTTGCTTTATCAATATGGACGATATTTATTAATCAATTCATCGCGTAAAGGCGGTTTGCCTGCAAATTTGCAGGGGCTTTGGAACGAAAGTAATAATCCGCCGTGGCGAAGTGATTATCATTCCAACATCAACATCCAGATGAATTACTGGCTGGCCGAACCAACTAATCTTTCGGAATGCCACATACCTTACCTTGATTATATCAACAGTATGCGCGAGGTAAAAAAGGCAAGTACGCAAAAAGAATATCCCGGCGTACGCGGGTGGACAGTAAAAACCGAAAATGGTGTGTACGGCGGTGGAAGCTTTTTGTGGAACACGCCCGGCAGCGCATGGTACGCCCAGGGTATTTGGGAGCATTATGCGTTCACCAAAGACAAAAACTATTTGCAAACTTTTGCCTACCCCATACTGAAAGAGATTGTAGAGTTTTGGGACGACCATTTAAAACGTCGCCCGGATGGCACCCTGGTGTCTCCGCTGGGCTGGTCGCCTGAGCATGGGCCAACCGAAGATGGGGTAACTTATGACCAGGAGATAGTTTATGATTTGTTTACCAATTATATATCGGCGGCAGATGTTTTAGGTGCCGATAAAACCTATCGCAATCATGTTGCCGATATGCGGGAGCATTTGCTAAAACCTAAAATTGGCAAATGGGGCCAGTTACAGGAGTGGGAAACTGATCGTGATGATCCGAAAGATACACACCGTCACTCATCAAATTTGTTTGGCCTGCACCCAGGTAAACGCATAAGCACTATAAAAACGCCCGAATTGGCGCAGGCGGCCAAAGTAAGCCTATTGGCGCGTGGCGATGTTTCAACAGGATGGTCAATGGCCTGGAAAATGAATTTTTGGGCACGCCTGCAGGATGGCGATCATGCTTACAAAATCCTGAGCAACTTCATAACCCTGGCAGGTGGTTCGGGTGTTGACTATAACAACGGTGGTGGTGTATACGCCAACCTGCTATGTGCGCATCCGCCATTCCAGATAGATGGTAATTTTGGTTATACAGCAGGTGTTACAGAAATGCTGCTGCAGAGCCAGACCGACGAAATTCAACTATTGCCCGCTTTGCCAAAAGCCTGGTTAAGCGGAAGTGTTCAAGGGCTTAAAGCCCGTGGCGATTTTGAGATTAAGGATATGGAGTGGAAAGATGGTAAAGTAATCAGTATTGCAATTAAGTCATTGGCAGGCGGAGTGTGTAGTTTAAGATCGCCAAATAAATTGATGGTCGAAGGGATGAAAATTCCGGGAACGGTGGTTGATAACGAATTTAAATACCAGTTTGAATCCGTTGCGGGTAAAACGTATGTTTTTAAGGCAAATAATTAATAGCACATAGTTCGGGTTTCAGTATTTAATTTTTCTGTTAGCATTTGCAACTACTTATATTGGGTTTAACCTTATAATGCTGTGTAAAGTATGTGCACAATAGTTTGTAGTTGCTAAAGCTGAAACCTGAATTTTTATTTTTTTCTTGAAGCCAATAAAGGCTGTAATATGAAGTATATTATAGAATCAGTTCTGATTCAAAAGTTTTAAAAGCAACCCGGGTTTCAATTTTTGAGCAAATTATGAGAAAATTATATTATGCCAAGTTATTGTAACTTTTAGTAAACAAGGCGTTAAACCTTAAAAATTGACCAAATCAATTTGCTTTTTGTAATGCCCTGGTGACATCCCTGTAATCTTTTTAAATATCTTAGAAAAGTAGAATATATTCTCAAAGCCGGTTTGCGTCGCAATTTCTGCGTAGGTCATCCCGGTTGTTACCATTAGGTATTGTGCCCGTTCAATCCTTTTCTCGTGGATGTATCTTAGAGGCCTTTCGCCAGTGTATTGTTGAAACAAACGCGAAAAGTAATCTGTATGCTGATTGGCCTTTTCTGCCAGGTAGGTTACCGATAGATCCTGGTGTAAATTTAGTTGGATATAGCTGATTGCGTTCAATATTTTAACTGGTATATGACTAATTTCCTTGTGTTTAAATATCTCCGATGTCAAAAATCGTGACACCAATTGCAACAAAATACCATGTGTTTCAATAAATGTCGCCATGTTTTGGCGGTTATTAAGCTCTTGGTACTCTTTATAAAAAATGTTTTTTTCATATACCTTCGGATTATCGGAGCGGTTGATGCCCCTGCCCGGATTTATCTCCAGTAAACGGGTGAAATTCATAATATCAATTGCTGTTGCCTGTACTTTAAAGATCGACCGGTTATTTGCGAACAGGGAGATACCATCAGATGATTCCTCAAAAAACTGGATAAAAAACTGGCTGAGATGATTTTGGCAACGAAGGTTGCATAAAGTAAAACTGGGTATAATATATAGAAAACCAGGCTCAAGTTTAAGTGAAGTTGATGGATCCGAGATTTCTCCAGTACCTGCATCAATATAGTATAGTCTGAAATAGGGGCTAATCACGTTTTTATAATTCCATTTCGGGCCAAGGGTTACATGATCTACATTTAATAATGTAAATGTGTGCTTTAGTACTCTCTTAATCATAATTATCAGTAAATAAGATACTTTTAAGTGAAATGGTTGCTTTAAAAAGGGCCTTGCTGGTCTTTTTTTTCCTGTAATCCATGTAATGTCTCTCACTTCCGCCAAAGCAATAATAAACAAAAAGTCTGTTTTGTATAAAAAAAAGTCCTATTAGGCCAACTATTTAACAATTATTTGCAGGTAGATTTGGTTTATCAATTACAAACGGCAATTGTAATAATTGCCGACAACCAATTATGATTGTGACCTAAAAGAATTTTTGACTTGTGACCCCGGGGGCAACTAACCTGTACAAACGGTTGTACCTGACTAATGTATAAAAACATCAAAATTTAATTCATGAAAAGAAGAACACTAATAAAAGGTCTGGCTACAGGGTTGTCCTCGTTATACCTGTCTAAACTTTATGCTAACAATCTATTGCCAGCCCATTCAAATCCGGGCATCGCTGCCGGCCCATTTCAGCCAACATGGGAATCACTGGCCCAATACCAGGTACCTGATTGGTTCCGCGACGCCAAATTTGGTATGTGGGCGCACTGGGGACCACAATGCCAACCAGAACACGGTGACTGGTATGCCCGTGGTATGTACCAGGAGGGCAGTGATCAGTATAAATATCATGTTCAAAAATATGGACATCCTTCAAAATTTGGTTTTAAGGATGTGATTAACGAATGGAAAGCTGAGAAATGGGACCCGAGCGAATTGGTGGGTTTATACAAAAGTGCAGGTGCCAAATACTTTATGGCATTGGCCAATCATCATGACAATTTTGACCTTTACGACAGCAAATACCAAAGCTGGAACTCTACCAAAATTGGCCCCAAAAAAGATCTGATTGGCGGCTGGGCCAGGGCTGCTAAAGAACAGGGCCTGCCTTTTGGCGTCAGTGTACATGCATCACACCCCTGGACCTGGTACGAGGTTGCCCAGCGTGCAGATAAAACCGGCCCATACGCAGGCATACCTTATGATGGTAAGCTAACCAAGGCGGATGGCGCAGACAAATGGTGGAATGGCTATGACCCGCAGGAACTATATGCACAAAATCACGCATTAAGCAAGGATAGCCTTGATGATAATAGCATGGGTAGCCACTGGGACTGGGGCAATGGTGCCAGTGTGCCCAACAAAGCTTATTGTGATAAATTTTTAAACCGCACTATTGAACTGATAGATAAATACGATCCTGAGCTGATTTATTTTGATGATACTGCTTTACCTCTTTGGCCGGTAAGCGATGCCGGCTTAAAAATTGCGGCACATATGTACAATACCAGCATAAAAAAACACGGTAAACTGCAGGCAGCACTGTTTGGCAAAGTATTGAATGAACAACAGCGTAAATGCATGATATGGGATATTGAACGCGGACAAAGCAATCAGATAGAACCGTTGCCCTGGCAAACGGATACCTGCATAGGTGGCTGGCACTATGACCGCCGCATATTTGATTATAAAGGCTATAAAAGTGCAAAAACCATAGTGCATACACTTGTTGATATAGTAAGCAAAAATGGCAACCTGCTGTTAAATATCCCTGTACGTGGCGATGGCACCATTGACAGCGAAGAACGCGCCGTAGTTGAAAACATAGGAGCCTGGATGCAAGTTAACGGTGAAGCGATTTACGGCACACGCCCCTGGAAAGTATTTGGGGAAGGCCCGGCAATAGAATCGGCAGCGCCAATCAACGCACAGGGTTTTAACGAAGGCAAAGGGAAGCCGTTTGTGGCCGAAGATATCAGGTTTACTGTAAAAGGTAAAAGCCTTTACGCCACCATGTTTGGCTGGCCAACAGGGAATGAAGCCCTGATTAAAAAGTTAGCAACAGGTATTGAGGCGGGTAAGGTAAGCAGGGTAAGCCTGCTTGGAAACGATACTTTGAGTTTTGAGCAAACGTCAGCCGGCCTTAAAGTAAAATTACCCGGGCAAGCCCCCGGTAAAGATGCGTTTGTTTTAAAAATTGAGGGGGTTGTTTAATCCATATGATGAATCTGAAATTCTATTATCTTCTGAGTGCTGTCATTTCACTGGCAGCTCCTTCTTTCGCGCAAAGCTACAAGTTGTTATCGCCGGATAAAAAAACTGTCGTGGAGGTAAACAATAAAACCGGACTGCAATACACTGTTACCAGTAACGGCCTAACCATTATCTATCCTTCATCACTTGGTTTCGAGTTGAAAGATGAACCGGCTATGGGCGCTGATATGAAGGTAATCAATCATGTGGAGCATTCTGTTAACCAAACCTGGATACCGGTAGTGAAAGCCAAACACGGGACAGTAGTCGATCATTATAATGAATTGGAGTTGTCGCTGGTAGAGAAATCCGGGCAGATGCGGAGGATGAATGTTTATTTTAGGGTTTATGATAATGGCGTTGCTTTCCGTTACCAGTTATTTGGTGCGGATAAAATTGGCGACCGGCAGATAGTGAGGGAACTTACCGGCTTTAACTTGCCTGCAAAGGCAAAAGCCTGGGTGGCAGATTATGGCAGCTACACCTCCTCGCAGGAAACCGAGTTTCGGCCGCGACCCCTTAATCACATCACTACAAAAACGATTGCCGGTTTGCCCTTTTTGGTTGAATTAGATGGGAGCCATTACGCTGCCATTACCGAAGCTAATATCGATAACTATCCGGGATTTTACATAGGAACGTTAAAAACAGACACCAACGCCACTGATAAAGTTGAGTTGGTTAGCAAATTATCGCCTTTGCCGGGCGAAGCAGAGGATGGGGTTAAGGCCCGTTTTACAAATAACCAATTTACACCGTGGCGGGTGATTATATTGGGCGATGCACCGGGAAAGCTAATCGAGTCGGAGCTGATACAAAACCTGAATCCTCCCTGCGCGCTAAAAGATGTAAGCTGGATTAAACCGGGCATGAGCGCCTGGGATAACTGGTGGAGCGGTGATGTAAAGGTGGATATGCCAACCATCAAAAAATATATTGATCTGGCATCGGCACAACACTGGCCATATATGCTTATCGACTGGCAATGGTACGGTCAATTTAATAAACCGGAAGCTGATATTACCAAAGTGGCCCCGCAATTGAATATGCCCGGGATTTTGGCTTATGCCAAAGCGAAAAATGTTAGATGCTGGCTTTGGTTATACAGTTCGGATGTTAACCGGAATGATAATTTTGAAAAGGCCTTTCCAATTTATGAGCAATGGGGCATTGCGGGTATAAAAATTGATTTTATGGACCGGGACGATCAGCAAATGGTTAACTGGTATCGCCGTATTATTAAAACAGCTGCAAAATATCATTTAATGGTTGATTTTCATGGCGCTTTTAAACCGGATGGCATCATACGTACCTATCCTAACATGATTACACGGGAAGGGGTTTTAGGCGAAGAATATTCTAAGTTTTCAACCCGGATAACGGCCGGGCATAATACCACCTTACCATTTACCCGTATGCTGGCCGGACAAATGGACTACACGCCCGGCGGATTTTTAAATGTAAAGAAGGAAGAGTTTAGACAAGGCAGCCCCACCCAGGTAATGAACAGCCGCTGTGCCGAACTGGCAAAATTTGTGATTTACGAAAGTCCATTCACGGTCTACTGCGATGCACCAGAGCATATTTTAGGCAAACCCGGAGCCGACTTTTTAAGCAATATGCCTACTGTTTGGGATGATACCAAGGTGCTGGGCGGGTATCCGGGCGAATATATTATTATGGCCAAAAGAAGCGGAAAGTACTGGTACGTTGGCGCAATGACCAACGATGCTGAAAGGACAGTGCAACTGAAACTGGATTTTTTACCATCGGGTAAATATACATTGTCGTCCTGGGCTGATGTATTATCTTCTCCTCAAAGCTTAACCAAGTCTAATAGAGGCGTTTCAGCAAGTTCAGTTATCAATATTCATTTGGACACCGCGGGCGGATGGGTAGCGAAGATTATTGCCAACGACTAAGCATGATTTTTATCAGTAAAAGAAAATAAAGTATAATATCCGATCATGACAAAGAACAAAAGTCTTTTCCCCTTTATATTGATTACCAGTTTGTTTTTTTTATGGGGTTTTGCGCATAACCTTGATCCCATATTGATTCCTCACTTAAAAAAATCATTTACCCTGACAACTGTTCAGGCCACCCTGGTAGACTCGGCTGTGTTCATAGCCTATTTTTTGATGGCTTTGCCGGCAGGCTTTATTATGAAAAAATATGGTTACAAAACAGGCATAATAACGGGGCTGCTCATTTTTGCGTTTGGTTCCTATTTGTTTATACCGGCCGCCAATACGCAACAGTACGCATTTTTCCTGGTAGCCCTGTTTATCATTGCCTGCGGATTGACCATTTTAGAAACAGCAGCCAACCCGTATGCATCCTCATTGGGCGATCCGGCAACCTCCACGCAAAGGCTTAACTTTGCACAATCGTTTAACGGGCTTGCTACAACCCTGGCGCCTATAATTGGGGGGCGTATTATACTCACCAAAGGTTATACACCGGCACAATTAAGCGTAATGACCGAGCAGGGCCGCAAACTGGCGCTTGCTGCCGAAGCCTCTTCGGTGAAAATGCCCTATTTTATACTGGGTAGCGTACTGATTATTATCGCCATCCTTTTTGCATTTACGCACCTGCCCAAAATTCAGCACCATGAAGGCCATAAAGCCAGTAAAAACATTTTTCATGCCCTGAAGCACCGCCATTTAGCCTGGGGTGTTGCCGCGCAGTTTTTTTATGTGGGCGCACAGGTTTGTGTATTCAGTTTATTTATTCTCTACGCTCCAAAAGCAGCCGGCATTACAGAAGTAAAGGCAACCTACTATTTGAGTTTATGCGGCTTTGCGTTTTTGATAGGCAGATTTATTGGTACGTTTTTAATGAGGTATTACAGTTCAGCAGTTTTGCTCGCTGCTTATGCGGGCATCAATATCTTACTTTGCATTGTCGCCATTTTAGCTCATGGCATCTTAACGGTTTATACTGTCATTGGTATCTGCTTTTTTATGTCCATTATGTTCCCAACCATTTTTGCATTGGGCATAAAAGATTTAAAAGCTGATACAGAATTCGGCAGCAGCCTTATCATTATGTCAATCGTAGGTGGCGCCGTTTTGCCAAGGGTATTTGGTTACATCAGCGATGCGACAGGCAATATCCAATATGGCTACACAGTACCATTGATTTGTTTTATGGTTGTTGCACTTTTTGGATTTAAAGGCCATTGCGTAAAAGTAAAGCCGGAAAGTTTACCGGTTTCGGCGGTTCTTTAAAGTAACTAATTTTTTATATGGAAAAGATTATATTCCCTAAAGTGATTTTCGGAACCAGCGGATTAGGAAATTTATATGTGCCGCTTTCGGATGAAGCTAAATTGGCAATCGTTGCACAGAGCATAAAATGTTCGCGGAAACCGGTTGTATTTGATTCTGCAGGTAAATATGGTGCCGGGTTGGCACTTGAATCATTGGGCAGATCGTTAAAGCAATTGAATGTCAGCCATTCAGATGTGCTGATAAGCAATAAGCTGGGCTGGCTGCGTACAGAACTGAAAACGGCGGAACCTACTTTCGAACCCGGGGTTTGGCGTGACCTGAAACATGATGCAGTGCAAAAAATAAGCTATGAAGGTATCCTGGAATGTTATGAACAGGGCAATGAACTTCTTGGCGATTACCGTGCCGAACTGGTATCCGTACATGATCCGGATGAATACCTCGCCGCGGCGAAGAATGAGGCTGATCAAATGCAACGTTACCAGGATATACTGGAAGCTTACCGGGCTTTACATGAATTAAAACAACAAGGCAAAGTAAAAGCTATAGGTGTAGGATCAAAAGACTGGAGGATAATTAAAAGAATAACCCGTGATGTAGGGCTGGATTGGGTCATGATAGCCAATAGCATGACAATTCACAGCCATCCGGTTGAGTTAGTTGAGTTTATGCAGGAGCTTGAAAATCAGGAAATAGCGATTATAAACTCCGCGGTTTTTAATGGAGGTTTCTTAACCGGGTCGGCTTATTATAATTACAACTTGAAAGATCCTGTAAAAGATAAAGATTTGTATCACTGGCGGGCGCTGTTTTACCGGTTGTGCAAGGATTTTAACATTACCCCTGTTGATGCATGTATTGTTTTTGGATTAAAAGCACCGGGGGTTAAAAGCATTGCATTGAATACCACTAATGCAGATAGAGTTGCACTAAATGTTGCGATAGCTTCCCTAAAAATTCCAGGGGGAT
The DNA here is from genome assembly GCF_051903035.1 of Mucilaginibacter sediminis. NCBI lineage: Bacteria > Pseudomonadati > Bacteroidota > Sphingobacteriia > Sphingobacteriales > Sphingobacteriaceae > Mucilaginibacter > Mucilaginibacter sediminis. Next base: position 1,551,899 of record NZ_CP170602.1, on the reverse strand, counting down.
TCTGGAATGAGATGGGGGAGCGGGGATTGATTAACAAAGCATTTGCTTCCGCTTATTTATAAAGACGAGATAAACTATGAAGAGACATTGTTTAGCCCTTGACCTAAAGGATGATCCGCAATTGATAGCCGAATACGAATATTGGCACAAAGCAGAAAATGGCTGGCCCGAGGTGCGGAGAAGTATACTTGATGCTGAGATTATGGATATGCAGATTTATCGTACAGGAAATCGTTTATTTATGATCATGGAGACCAGCGAGAACTATTTTGCTGCAAAAAAAGCAGCCATGGACGCACTTAACCCTAAGGTGCAGGAATGGGAGCAACTGATGTGGAAATTTCAGCAGCCCTTACCCTGGGCAAAAGAAGGGGAGAAGTGGGTAATGATGGATCAAATTTTTCAGCTTTAAAATAAATAATATGCAAATAATAGTTTGTGCAGAGCCTGGAAAAATGGCACTCGGGCAACGGGAAAAAACTGCTATAAAAGAAGGCTATGCCCAAATCAGGATCAGACGGATAGGTGTTTGCGGTACCGATTTACATGCTTTTGAGGGGACACAGCCATATTTCAATTACCCCCGCGTTCTGGGGCATGAGCTTTCGGGTGAGTTAGTTGAGCCTAACGGGGCACCCGGTTTTAAAAAAGGCGAGATTGTTACATTCATCCCATACTTTAACTGTGGTGTTTGTATTGCCTGCAGATCAGGAAAACCTAACTGTTGTGCTAAAATTAATGTCTGTGGCGTTCATGTAGACGGAGGAATGGCCGAATACCTTAATGTACCAATATATTCGCTGGTACATGGCGAGGGGCTAAGCTATGATGAACTGGCATTGGTAGAACCATTGGCCATAGGGGCTCACGGGATCAGGCGGGCTGGTGTAAAATCTGGCGAATATGTACTGGTGATGGGAGCCGGGCCAATAGGCCTTGGAATAATGGAGTTTGCCCGCATTGCGGGAGCAAAGGTAATCGCCATGGACCTCAATACAAAAAGACTTGAATTTTGCAGGGACAGACTGCATGTAGATCATATTGTTAACGTATCGACCGAAGATGTACCGGAGCGACTGGCTACAATAACAAACGGAGACATGCCTACAGTGGTGATAGATGCCACGGGCAGCTTAAAGGCAATTAATAACGGGTTTCAATATATGGCACATGGAGCCAGGTATGTTCTGGTTGGTTTGCAAAAAGGCGATATTAGTTTGAATCACCCGGAGTTTCACAAACGCGAGGCTACTTTAATGAGCAGTCGTAACGCTACGCGGGAAGATTTTGAACATGTTATTTCATGTATGAAAAAAGGCCTGGTGCAACCGTCTAATTACATTACCCATCGTGTACAATTTGATAAGGTACCGGATGAGTTTGAAAGCTGGCTTGATCCGGTCAATGGCGTAATTAAAGCAATGATAGAGATATAGCGGTATTAGCTGCGATTAAGGGGCGGCCTTTTTGAAAGCTGTTTGCGATTTCTGAAAAAGCTTACATTGAAATAATATTCTCCATCGCTATTGTGATTACGTGGTTAAACCGTATGATGATAAAGATTTGTTTCTGACTATCTAAAATATTCTGAAATCTACATTCTGCCCATTTCCAGAATGTGCGGTAAATCAAATTTCGAGCTGATTTGGATCATGGAATGCCGGTGTACGATTGGTCATATTTGTTATATCGCTTCGTTCAACGAGGACAAAAAAGGATTTAACATTTAATGACTTGATCATGAAAAAGATACTGGTGTTAACCGATTATACATATAATGCAAACCATGCAGCGGCGGCGGCTATTCCACTTGGTGCTAAGTTACACGCGAATATTTTATTGTTTAACACTTTCCTTAGCCATCCCGTTTTATCCGAGCTTGGCGGAACGCCTTATGATGCGGAGCAGGTGATCTGGGTAGACGAAAGCAAGGGGAAAATCACCGATCTTAAAAAGCACCTGGAGAAACTTGTTGCGAAGGTACCACATCGGGAGCACCGGCCCAGTGTCGATTGCCTGCGGGAAGAGGGTAGCCTGCAGTATCAACTAAAGTTTCTGCTTGAAAGAAAGGATATCGAACTCATTATTATGGGAGCCCGCTCGGGCACAACCATAGAACATTTGTTGATTGGCAGTGACACCAGTACGGTGATCAATCAAACAAACCGGCCGGTTTTGATTATTCCCGAAAGTGCTGACCTTAAAAAGATAAAAAAAGTTACAGTTGCCTGCGACTTTGATGAAGGCGATCTGAATGCGGTACATTACCTCACCAAACTCGGCCGTCTTTTTGATTTTCAACTGGAAATTTTACATGTGTCGCTTTGGGGCGATAGCGATTCCCGTGAAATAGAAATGAAAACTAAATTTTCTAACCGGGTAAAAAGATACCGCTACCCTAAGATATCATACCACAACATTTCCGGCAAGGAATTGCCTGCTCGCCTGAATCGTTATTGTGAGGAGAACCAATCTGATTTACTTGTCTTGGTGCATGACCATCATAGTTTTTTAAGCAGGATATTTAAAGGAAGTAATGCCAATGCACAATTAACAAACCAGCAGATACCGGTAATGGTAATCCCCTCAGGTATGTAAAGCTGATAAACCGTTGCTATATCCAGGAAAGCCGCAAACAGACTTAACTCCCTGTAGATTTTTAACGGGTCAGGAGTTGCATTTTTTGAAAAGAAATTTGATGAAAAAACCGGATTGTTTTATAAAAAATCCCGGCCTGGAAGTGTGGCTTATTACAAACAGGGGGTTACGCTTCATTCATTCTGCAGTAAACCTGTTGAATCCATGAAATCAAGAATGAGCATTTTTTCTTATCGGAAAAATGACGTTTAACTTTTTTTGGTGTGTTGAAAAAATCAAACAGAGCCATCTCTGGAATAATGAATAAATGTCTTTGAAATTCCTGGTGTAAATCTTCTGCTTTGTGCAAGATCAGTTTTGGTTATGATGCCGGTCATTATTCCGGGAGAGTATTAAGCTGAAATTAGCTCCATATTAAACAAAAGGAAGTAACTGCTAAGCAGGTAGATAAGATACTTTAAAATCAATAACGGAAAATCAATATGGAACCTTTCATCAAAAAATTCAGTGAAATCGGGCTGCTGGATATCGCCGAGGTTGGTGGTAAAAATGCTTCCATCGGAGAAATGTTTACCCATTTGGTGCCCATGGGCATACAAGTTCCGGATGGTTTTGCTGTTACCGCTGCGGCCTATCAATATTTTTTAAAAAAGAATGAACTGGAACAACCTTTGCAAAAAATACTTCAGGGTCTCGACAGGGATAATTTTACCAATCTTTCCCAGGTAGGTGCAAAAGCCAGAAAACTGATGACGGATGCAGAAATTCCCCAGGATCTCCAAATGGCCATTATTGACGCATATGATTATTTGTTTAGTTTTTCCGAACCGGCTGTAGCTGTCCGTAGCAGTGCTACAGCGGAGGATCTTCCGGATGCCAGTTTTGCTGGGCAGCATGAATCTTATTTAAATATTCAGGGACACGGGGCTGTAATTCGCGCTGTACAAAAATGCTTTGTATCGTTGTACACTGATCGTGCTATTAAATACCGGGAAGATAAGGGATTTGATCATGCTAAAGTTTTTCTTTCTGTGGGTATTCAGCAAATGGTACGCTCTGACCTTGGCTGCTCAGGCGTAGGCTTCACCCTCGAACCGGAATCAGGGTTTCGCGATGTGGTGCACCTTGCCGGGGTTTGGGGGTTAGGCGAAAATATGGTGCAGGGTACGGTTATCCCGGATGAGTTTGTAGTATTTAAGCCCACCTTGAAAAAAAATAAGCAAGCGATTATACAGAAAAAATTGGGCAGTAAAAGCAAAATGCTGGTATATACCCAGGGCGGGAATGATAAGCATACAACTATCAATAAGGATACGGCCTGGGAATTGAGGGGCGAGTTTGTACTGAATGATATGGAAATTGAAAAACTGGCCCGCTGGGCCATGATCATCGAAGAACACTACCAAAAACCGATGGACTTTGAATGGGCGAAAGACGGACAGAACCATCAGCTTTACATCATCCAGGCAAGACCAGAAACCGTACACAGCCAACAAAAAAAGCTGCAGATCAAAACTTGTCGTATTTCAGAAAAGGGCGAAACGATAACAACAGGGGCTGCAGTGGGACACCATATCACCAGTGGTTTTGCACGCTTGCTAAGCTCTCCTGATGAAGCCGGCAAACTTAATGAGGGCGACATTCTCGTTACCGACACTACCAGCCCGGATTGGGATCCTATACTCAAAAAAGTAGCCGGTATTGTCACCAACAAAGGTGGCAGAACCAGTCATGCGGCCATCATTGCCAGGGAATTAGGTGCAGTTGCTATTGTAGGTACTGAAAATGGCACGGTAAAAATCAAAGACGGAGAACAAATTACCCTGTGCTGTACAGAGGGTAAAACCGGAACCGTTTACCGTGGTAAAATGAATTGGAAAGAAACCCTTACTGATGTTAAAGCAATCCATTTGCCTGAACACCCGAAGGCACAGTTAATTGTGGGGGATCCTGATCAGGCATTTCAACTGGCTTTTTATCCTAACCATGGCGTTGGGCTTATGAGGCTGGAGTTTATCATTACCCATTCTGTTAAGGTGCACCCTATGGCGCTGGTCAATTTTGATCAGGTTATTAACGAAACAGACCGGCTGAAAATCGAGAACCTCACTCATAGGTATTTGCATAAAACCGATTATTTTATTGATCAGTTGGCGCAGGGTGTAGCCACCATTGCGGCAGCTTTTTACCCAAAAGAGGTCATCGTTAGGATGAGCGATTTTAAGAGTAATGAATATGCCGGCCTTATTGGCGGCAGGTACTTTGAACCGGAAGAAGAAAATCCTATGATAGGGTTCAGGGGGGCTTCCCGTTATACGCACGAACGTTACCGGGAAGGATTTCGTTTGGAGTGTGAGGCCATGAAAAGGGTAAGGGACGATATGGGCCTCACAAATGTTAAACTTATGGTTCCGTTCTGCCGAACAGTTGAGGAGGGTAAAAAGGTTATAGCTGAAATGCAAAAGCACGGATTAATAAGGGGGGATAACGAACTGGAGATTTTTGTTATGGCCGAAATTCCAAGTAACGTTTTGCTCGCTGAAGAATTTGCCGCTGTTTTTGATGGTTTTTCAATCGGTTCCAACGATCTAACCCAATTAACACTCGGTATTGACAGAGACTCTGCCCTGATTGCCGATTTATTTGACGAGCAGAATGCCGCCAGCAAGAAGTTGATTGTTTTGATGATTGAAAAGGCAAATAAATTGAAGCGAAAAGTAGGACTTTGCGGACAGGCACCAAGCGACTCCAAAGAGTTTACCAGGCTAATTGTTACCGCAGGTATCGATAGCATTTCGTTTAACCCGGATGCGCTCATCAATGGTATTAATAATATTAATGAAACGCTTTCGTCTCCAATCAAGTCTACAAAAACAGGCAATCCACCGGTTGATGTTAAAAAAGCATCAAAACATGTAAAGGGTACAGCTTAACCGGAATGACTTAGATATAGCATCGTACGCCGGCGATCACTATAAAACTAATTATACTTGAGGAACGGAAAGTCTATCTTATAGAAGGGTTTGTAATATGACGATGACGGGCCACCGGTGGGTTGGGCAACTTGTTTGTTGGTACAGATCTTCGCTATCCGCTTTCATGACATTGATCATTAACCTATATGATGTTCATCATTCTCCTTCGATAGTTAATGCGGTACTTTTAATTAAAATTCAGACCCGTATAACATGGATAGCTTAGATAAAGTTCATTGGGCTTTTACTGACCGATTACTGGAATTCTTTAAAGAAACCGGTCACGTAGCAAGATTTGCCGGCCATTTTTTTTCTATGGGCCTGAAACCCCGTTTTGAGGTAAAAGAACTTTTGACGCAGTGTTATTTAATTGGTTACAAGTCGCTGCCGCTGATTGGCTTGACCGGATTTATTATGGGCCTCGTATTAACTATGCAATTAAGACCTTCTCTGGTCAGTTACGGGGTCGAATCTGAGTTGCCTGTGATGGTGGGCATAGCTATTGTCCGCGAGATTGGCCCGGTGATCACCGCCCTGATATTTGCAGGTAAAATTGGCAGCAGTATTGGCGCCGAATTAGGCTCGATGAAAGTAACCGAGCAGATTGATGCCATGGAAGTAAGTGGTACTAATCCCTTTAAATATTTAGTAGCCACGCGGGTAGTAGCATCAACCTTAATGTTGCCTATACTTACCATCCTTAGTGATGCAATTTCTTTATTTGGAGCTTATATTGGTGTCAATATCCGTTCAGTCACCAGTATTCGCCTGTTTTACACCCAGGTGTTTGACAGTTTAAACTTTGGTGATCTTACTCCGGCAGTAATCAAAACATTTTTTTTTGGCTTTGCGGTAGGTATTGTAGGCTGTTATAAAGGCTATAATTCCAGTAAAGGTACGCGTGGCGTTGGCAGTTCGGCTAATACAGCCGTTGTGCTGGCTTCTGTATTGATATTCATCATTGACCTGCTGGCCGTTCAACTCACCGACGTTCTTGGACTAAATTAAATGTGATGGAAGCGCCAATCAGATCATCAATAACCGGCAAGGCAACAGGAGTACCTGAAACTGTAATTGAAATTGAACATCTCTGCAAAAGATTCGGGAAAAATGTGGTGCTTAATGATTTTAACCTCAAAGTGTACAAGAATGAAAACCTGGTGGTGCTCGGTAAGTCGGGATCAGGAAAATCTGTTTTGATCAAATGCGTCATCGGACTTTTAAAGCCCGATAGCGGCAAGATCATCGTGCTGGGAAAAAACATACCAGAATTAGATCACGAAAACCTGGATAAGATCAGGACAAAAATTGGTTTTCTTTTTCAGGGGAACGCTCTTTATGATTCGATGACTGTGAGAGAAAATCTTGAATTTTCTCTTCGAAGGCAATGGTTCAGGCTGCCACAAACTGAGGTGGACGACATGGTAAAGGAAGCGCTGGAAAATGTGGGGTTGCCGCATACTGTGGATATGATGCCGGCAGAGCTTTCCGGAGGTATGCTAAAAAGAGTAGCGCTGGCCCGTACACTAATCCTTAAACCAGAAATTATACTGTACGATGAACCAACTACCGGCCTGGACCCGGTAACCGCCAGGGAGATCGACAATCTCATTTTATCCCTGCAGAAAAAATATCATACCGCATCCATCATTATATCTCATGATATGAATTGCGTTAAAAATACAGCCGACCGGGTGGTTTTGCTGCTGGATGGAAAGTGTTACATGGAAGGCACCTACCATGAACTTGAAGCTTCTGCGGATGAAAATATTAAGCAATTTTTTGAATAACACATTATGGTAAACGAGGGAGAAAACAATACCAAATTAGGTGTATTTACATTGGCCGGATTACTGGCGCTCATATTTTCCTTTTATATGATTGGGAAGAACCACAACCTGTTTGGCGGTGGTATTGAAATAAAAGTACGTTTTTCCAATTTGAACGGATTAATATCCGGGAACAATGTGTTGTATGCCGGGATTCAGGCCGGAACTGTTAAAGACATGCAGTTGCTTAACGATACCTTGATTGAAGTCATTTTGTTGATAGACCCCAAAGTAGGCGCATTTATACATAAAAATGCCATTGCCAGCATTGGAACCGAAGGCCTAATGGGGAATAAAGTTATTAATATTCAACCCGGAACTGGTGTGGGTTTGGCAATAAACAAAGGCGATTACCTGCAAACCCGGAAAGCCGTAAATACTGATGCTATGCTACAAACCCTGGATAAGACCAATAATAATATTGCTCTTATTTCAGAAGAATTAAAAAGCACGGTGGGGCGCATTAACGAAAGCAAAATTTTTGAAGTGCTGAATGACAAAGATTTGGGCTCAGAACTCCGGTCTTCTTTAAGCAATGTTCATCAGGCCACAGCGTATGCAAGGGACATGGCTACAAACCTTGATATTATAGTAAAAGGAATCAAGAAGGGAAGGGGCGCTGCCGGGCTGTTACTGACCGATACAGCGTTTGCGGGAAACTTAAATAACACAATGCAAAAGATCAGGTTGGTAAGTGATAATGCAAACCAGGCTACCATCCGGTTGAATACATTGATTGAAGGAGTTAAACAGGATCTATCGTCGAAAGATGGTTCCCTGTCCGTCTTGCTCCGTGATTCTGTGCTGGCCGGACAACTAAAACAAACGATGAAAAATATTCAGGATGGTACTGCCGGATTTAATCAGAATATGGAAGCCTTGAAACACAACTTTTTGCTGAGGGGCTATTTCAAAAACCTCGAAAAAAACAAGAAGAAAGACCAGTTTTGAAAGAGGAAATTATTTTTCGATAGAAAAAGCCCCAATTAATCCATTGTCAAAACAGCCGCTCCGTTAATTTGGCCCTTTCTTAATTGTTCAATGGCTTCATTGGCTTGCGAAAGGCGAAATAAGGTTGTTTGTGTATGTACAGGGATTGCTTTCAATGCCTCGAAAAAGTCCAGACCATCCTGTCGCGTCAGGTTAGCTACTGACTTTATCGTTCTTTCACCCCAGATGAGGTCATACGAAAAAGCTGGAATCTCGCTCATGTGAATGCCGCCGCAAATGACCTGCCCGGCCTTTGCAACCTGTCCTAAAGCCATAGGAATCAACTCCCCAGCGGGCGCAAATATCATAGCCGCGTCAAGTAATTCCGGGGAGGTTTCAGTGCTGTTACCGGCCCACACGGCTCCTAATTGCCTGGCAAATTGCTGCGCAGCTTCATCGCCGGTGCGTGTAAAAGCAAAAATTCTTTTTCCCTGCGCCCGGGCAATCTGGATGATAATATGCGCCGCGGCGCCGAAACCGTAAATGCCAATATTGATTGCGGTAGGGTCAATCATCCGGTACGAGCGATAGCCTATTAGCCCGGCACAGAGTAGGGGGGCAGATGAAGGGGCATTGTAATTTTTGTTGGCGAGTGGAAAACAGTAGCGTGCATCGGCTATGGCATATTCGGCAAAACCACCATCAATAGTATAACCGGTAAATAAGGCATGATCGCAAAGGTTTTCCTTACCTTGTTTGCAGTACCTGCAATGCCCGCAGGTATAACCTAACCAAGGGACCCCGACGATGGTTTTCAATGGCAAAGCATTCAGCCCATTTCCAAATCCGGCTACCTCTGCAATAATTTCATGGCCAGGTATCAACGGAAGTTTAGGCTGGTCAAGTTCGCCGTCGATGATATGCAGGTCTGTTCTGCAGATACCACAGGCCAGGATCTTCAGCAGAACCTGGCCATCAGCCGGTTTGGGTACCGGCACCCGTTGAAGCGTAAGTGGCTGGCCTGCTTTTTCGAATACCATGGCCTGCATGAACCCGGGAGTTTCCATTTTAACGCAATTAGAGTTTATCTTAACAAACAACGTTTGCCGTAGGGATGTTTTAAATTGCCGCGCAAGCAACCGGGTGGATAAAAATCAGTAATGGAATAGTGGTCGGGTACGGCGATGCCGGCAACCGGATGAAATGATCATCCGGCAAACCCAGCAGAAAATCTATTTCAATTTTATGAAACTCCTGGTCGGCCAACCTGTATTTAATGTCAAGATATTGTTTGTGAGGTTAGGAACCATGATGTTATTAAGATTGAAACTTGTTTTGCTAAACATCCGAAAATTGCGGATCAATCAATTTTTACCTCTTTTTTAGCCGTCAGGTCCTTGCCTGATTTTTTAAGATCAATGACCAATAAGCCATCTCTGTACGATGCTTTAATCTTTTCTTCCGTTACGTTTTCAGGCAGACTGAACATACGGGTAAAAGCCGTTTTTGAAAACTCCTTACGGGTGTAGTTTCCTTTTTCTTCTTTTTGCTCATTACTGGTTTCCGCGCTGATGGTTATCAAGCCATTTTCGGTAGAGATCTTAAAATCTTCCTTTTTAAAGCCGGGTGCTGCTACTTCCAGTTCAAAATTATCTTTTGTTTCCCGGATGTTAACTGCTGGTAATTGCTCGCCAGAAAAAAGGGATTTGTCGAAGAACCTGTCGGTGTTCCAAAAATCTTCCATCATTGACCTTAGTGAGGGAAAGCCGTTAGTTTTTACTAAAGTTGACATAATAATTTATTTAATGTTTACGTCCAAATTTCCCCTTATCTATGCAAATAACGATGACCCATATCAGTTCGCAACGTGATGCTCGTCAATAATTTGTTTTCATCGGTGCGCTAATTTTACCTGATAATACATATCAACTATTAAAACCAGTTAATCATGAACAACGAAAATGATGCTCTAAATAATGAGGTTGTTTCTTTACAGTCTTTTGGGGCCGCAGAAACCGTTACAGGGTCAAAACATCTGCTGCAAACACCAGATTTGAACATTCTGGTAGATTGTGGCTTATTTCAGGGTATGAAGTCCCTTCGGGAGCGAAACTGGGAAATGCCGCCGGCCGAACTTTCTGCTGTCGATGTGACGATCCTTACCCATGCACATCTTGACCATTGTGGTTATATTCCCTTATTTGTTAAAAACGGCTATCGGGGTAAAATTTATATGAGCCCACCCACCCGTGACCTGGCCGAGCTGATACTGAGGGACAGCGCAAAATTGCAGGAAGAGGATGCCGATAAAGCCAATAGACGGGGATATAGTAAACATCGGCCGGCCGAGCCATTGTACACCACAAAAGACGTAGAAACAGCCTTGCAGCATTTTGTAACATTGGAACCTGGACAAACTTTCGGCCTGAATGATCATATATGCTTTAAATTTTTCCCGGCGGGTCATATTTTGGGTGCTTGCTCTCTTGAAATCAATTGTTATGGGAAAACTATTGTGTTTTCCGGTGACCTTGGGCGTTATCATTCAGAATTACTCCCCCCGCCCGTTCATCCGGTTAAGGCTGATTTTGTGGTAATGGAATCCACTTACGGAGATCGCCTGCACGGTGCAGATGATCCGGCGGAAGCATTTGCTTTGGCCATCAAGGATACAATTTTTCGGCGTGGTAACCTGCTGATCCCCTGTTTTGCTGTGGGGCGCGCACAGGATGTGATGCATATTTTATGGCGGCTAAAAAATGCCCAAATAATACCTCAAAGTATCCCGGTTTTTCTTGACAGCCCTATGGCAGCTTCAGCCGGTCGGTCTTTGTTGAAATATGCGGATTGGCTAACGCTTCCCCCGGGCGAAGCCGTCCAAATGTTTAGCGGGGTGACCATTAACCAGGATTACAGACTCACGGAAAAAACGATCCGCCAAAAAGGGAGTAAGATTGTGCTTGCTGCAAGTGGGATGCTCACCGGTGGCAGGGTTTTGGAGTACCTTAAACACTACCTCGTGGATGCAAGGAACACCGTCCTGATGATCGGATACCAGGCTGAAGGTACAAGGGGAAGAGCCCTGCTTAACCAGGTGCCGGAAATTAAGATACATGGACAATATTACCCGGTAAAAGCGCGGATTTTGGGGATTGGCGGTTTATCAGCACATGCCGATCAGACCGAATTACTAACCTGGATAAAAGGATTTGAACAAGCTCCCACCGAGGTTTTTCTCGTACATGGTGAGCCCTGCGCGCAGGAGGCATTTCGGGTTAAGCTAAAGGATGAACTTCGCGTTCCTGTAACTATCATGAAAGAAGGCAGACCAAAACTGTTGTTTCGGATAAATCGTAGTGAGTTAAAAGTGCTGCCCCTTTCCGAAATGGCAAAACAACATCCCGTTAGCCCGGTTGAGGGCTGATGTGAAACAATTCTTTTGTACCACGATCATTTTAATTGACGGGGCATTAGTGCAAAATTTACAGTACAGGATATTCAACAGTAACCATTATGCAAACTATTAACGTCCTCAATAACAATTCACTGGCAGACCTGGCGGAGCCCTATGCGCAGATGTAATCATGAACGGTAAGTATAATGACCTGATGGTTATGGGTAATCACCGTTTTTATTTTAAGGAAATTATCTGCGACTATATAGAGCATTCTCCCCCCGTTCATATTTCTACGCCATTGCTCATTTCTTCATACTAATCGATCCATGGAAAGTAAAGCCGACACCAAAATGAAATTCTGGCAGTTTGATACGGAAACGGCTTATCAACAGTTATCTGCCAATCCCAAGGGCTTATCGGCTCGGGAAGCTGCTATCAGGATGCGGCAATATGGTCCCAACACAATCAGGAATAATTCAAAAACATCCCTTTTCCTATTATTTCTCACACAGTTTAAAAGCCCGGTGACACTGTTATTGATTGCAGCCGCTTTACTTTCTGCGGGTTTAGGTGATGTGACCGATACCTTAATTATTTTGGCCATTGTTCTTATTAGTGGTTTTTTAGGTTTTTGGCAGGAGAAAGGGGCGGCGGACGCTGTTAAGGAGTTATTAAAATTAGTGCAGTTGAGCTGTGATGTGCTGCGGGACGGTCAACTTAAAACCATTCCTGTGGAAGAAGTTGTCCCTGGTGATATAGTCACCTTAAACGCCGGAGATTTTATTCCAGGGGACAGTTTGTTGATAGAATCGCAGGACCTGTTTGTGGATGAAGCGGCATTTACAGGAGAAACCTTTCCGGTTGAAAAGCGTTGCGGCGCTGTTGCTGCCACCGCCCCTATGGCTAAAAGAAGTAACGCCTTGTTTATGGGATCCCACGTGATTAGCGGTAAGGCTAAAGCATTGGTCATCCAAACAGGCGTAACAACAGAATTCGGAAAAATATCCGCAGAACTAATGAGCAGAACGCCTGAAACCGATTTTGAAAAAGGGATAAGAAAATTCGGCTACATGTTAATGGAATTAACCCTGCTACTCGTTATTATCATATTCGCCGCCAACGTACTGCTTCATAAGCCTGTACTCGATTCTTTTTTATTTTCATTGGCATTGGCTGTAGGGCTTACGCCGCAATTGTTGCCGGCAATTATCAGTGTGAATTTAGCTGCCGGGGCAAGAAGAATGGCCCGACAGCAGGTAATAGTCAAACGCCTGTCTTCAATCGAGAATTTCGGGAGCATGAACATCTTATGCACCGACAAAACCGGGACTATTACAGAAGGAAAGGTAACCCTTGGAGACAGCCTTGATTACAATGGCAGGCATAGCGACAAGGTATTGCAGTATGCCTGGCTTAATGCGGTTATGCAGCAGGGTTTTCACAATCCCATTGACGAGGCAATCTGCACTGCAAATGCCGGAACGGTAAACAACTATAGCTTGTTGACGGAAATTCCGTATGATTTTATCAGAAAAAGACTGACGGTTCAGGTTGAAAATGACACCTGTAATATGGCAGTAACGAAAGGTGCTGTACAAGGTATTTTGGCCTTATGTGACCAGGTGGAGACGGACGACGGAAAACTGGCGGACATCCGGGTGATGGAAACGATACTTAATGAGCAATATAGCCGGTTAAGCGAAGCCGGTTTCAGGACGCTGGGTGTTGCCTACAAACCCGTTGACGGTACACATATTATTACAAAAGACGATGAGCGGGGCATGATCTTTTTAGGTTTTATTACCCTGTTTGATCCGCCCAAAGAGGGAATTTGTGAAACAATTAGAAAGCTTGATACGCTTGGAGTCAGGCTGAAAATGATTACCGGCGATAACGAGCTGGTAGCCAAAAGCCTGGCGCTGCGGATTGGGATCGGGCAACCAAAAGTGCTCACTGGGGCTTCTATTCAAAGAATGAGCAACTCGGCGCTTGGCCACCATGCACCGCTAACAGATATATTTGCGGAAGTGGAGCCCAACCAGAAAGAAAGGATTATTATGGTTTTGAAGAGAGCCGGCCATGTAGTGGGCTTTATGGGAGACGGCATCAATGACGCCCCGGCCCTGCATGCTGCGGATGTAGGTATTTCTGTTAATACGGCCGTAGATGTGGCTAAAGAAGCCGCTGATATTGTATTGCTTAGCCGGGACCTGAACGTGTTGCTGGAAGGGGTACTGGAGGGGCGCAAAACGTTTGCCAATACAATGAAATACATTTTTATGGCCACCAGCGCCAATTTTGGCAATATGTTCAGTATGGCAGGCGCATCTTTGTTTTTGCCTTTTTTGCCGCTATTGCCAAAACAGGTACTGCTCACGAACCTGTTAACAGATTTTCCCGAGATGGCGATTGCGACTGATCGCGTAGACGACATCAATATCCAAACGCCGCAGCGATGGGATATGCAGTTTATACGGCGTTTCATGATCACTTTTGGCCTGTTAAGCTCGGTTTATGATTACCTGACCTTTGGTGTCTTATTACTCATCATCCATGCCAATGAAAAAACGTTTCAAACCGGTTGGTTCACCGAATCCGTGATTTCGGCGATTTTAATTGTACTGATTGTCCGCACACGCCTGCCGTTCTTTAAAAGCCTGCCCGGGAAGTACCTGGCAACAGCAACAATAATTATCCTTTTGGTGATATTAACCTTGCCTTTAACGCCAATAGCTGCCTGGTTTGGCTTTGTTCAGTTGTCCTTCTCATTTTATGGCTGGATGTTGTTGATTATCTTCTGCTATATGTTTAGCGCCGAACTCGCTAAATACGGGTTTTATAGAGGGACATTTCGTCTTTTGAAAAAAACGCTTTAACATAATATAACGGCGGACATAATTGTGATTACTATTATCCCCTATACTAACTGGTATCATGTTAGTTTTTATTAATCTATAGGTTATTTGAGCGAGTATCTACATCTTTTATTTATTACTCATCAAAAGTTAAAATTATGGAAATATACGCATCACGTAATCAAAACTGCTCTCTGTCCGATTGTTCCGCCGGGAGTTGTTTCGCACTCCTTGCGTTAAATGGTATTCGCTATCGATTTCGAAAAAGAGAGTTGAAGGTTATCACCTGTGTGGAGGTAAGGACCGCCTATTGGGTTTAAGGACAGGTATCGCCCATAATAACGCCGGGGATGGAAAGACCCAGATCATGGGCCCAAAAACGATATTTACAACCCGGATAACAGAATTGCAAAGCGCGTCCGTTTTGTCAAATACTTAAGACAACTCATCCGATAGAATACATCCTTGCTGTTCCTCTCTTTGTGACGTCACCAACAAGGGTGATCTGAATCAGTTTCTACGCTGACGACCGACATTGGCTGACAGTATCCAATCATTTAGTTTTGACAAAAAGCACGTTCATGAAAAAGTTTTTCCTGCTTCTGATGGGGATATTTCCCGCCGGTTTGTATGCGCAGACACCCGCGCCGACTATTGATTTGAGTTATGCGGCCGCCAAAGCGCTGCCTGCAGTTGTAAGTGTGCAGGCTTTCTTGTCCGATAGTTTATTAAGTATCCATCCAGACCTTATAAACAAAATGGGGATCAAGACTCCCCGGTCTGGCAGCGGTATACTGGCAAATGCTGCCTCGGGCGTGCTGGTTAGTACTGACGGTTATATTATGACCAACGCGCATGTGGTTGCAGGAGTGGACAGTATAACCGTTGTTTTGCCTGACCGCAGGGCTTACCATGCAGCGTTGATTGGTACAGACGATCTTGCTGACCTTGCGCTATTAAAGATTGCGGCAAACGATTTGCCGTTCCTGGAGTTAGGTGACCCGGGGCTGGTTCGGATTGGCGACCCAGTGCTGGCGGTGGGAAATCCGCTTGAACTGAGTTCTACGGTTACCGCAGGGATCCTGAGCGCCCGTTTTAGAAGCCTGGACAGTCAACCCGACGCATCTTTGGTGAATTCTTACCTGCAATCGGATGCGGCCAGTAATGAAGGCATGAGCGGAAGCGCTTTGGTAGACCGTAGTGGTAAGCTGATCGGCATCAATGCTGCTATCATTTCTCCTACCGGTGCATTTGCGGGTTATGCATTTGCCATTCCGTCCGGGATTGTAAAAAAAGCCTGGAGAGATCTGGTTAGTTACGGCAAGGTACGTCACGCTTACCTGGATATCGCTTGTAGTGATATGGATGCGGAAAACGCCAGACGTCTGCGCACCAAAAATATAAGCGGTGTTTTAATAGACAGCACGCAAAGGGGAGGAGCTGCGGAGCGTGCCGGATTGCGAAGAGATGATATCCTGCTCGGGATTGACAAGCAGCGGCTTTATAATTCTGCCCAGCTAAGAGAACTGCTGGCGCAGCGAGCGCCTGGTGAACAAGCGTTAGTTGTTATTGAAAGAGATGGCGGCGAATTGCAATTGGCGGCAGTGCTCTCTCCGGGAAATGCCGGACAGACAGAGGTTCGCAGCCACGTGCAAAAAGCATGGCCGGTGATACTGACCGTTCACAAGCATTAATTCATCATATGCAGCAGGTGACAGGAAACGTAGCATGGCCCATAAACTGTTGACAAGGTGAAATATCAAAATCCGGACAGTGCTTTGCAAGGTCATCCTCAATGCTTCCCCTTTTTCAGGGCGACGGTTTTAATTGATTTTTGTGCGTAACTTATTCCACAAATTATAAAAACGGTCATTCCTGGTCGGTTTTTGTCTGATATATTTTTCGCCGGATACAAACCACTGGATCTTCGATCAAGCCAGGATATGACCAGCATCACTTTCCGGGCTGCTGCCGGTCATTCCGGCTTCGGAAAGTCCGCCGTATTCTTGTGTATGAAAAATCATGTTAACATTAAACATATCAAGAACCTGAATAATGACGGTTTGAGAGGTATCTCCTTTTATAAACAGGAGCTGGGTATCATGCAGGAAAGACTGCAAGAGATTGCTGCCGACAATACAGCGCGCGAAGTACAGGAAAAAGTGGAACATTTTCAAAACCAGTTTCTGATTCATGGAAATTACCTGGATGAATTAAAGCATGACATCCATGGCAATGACCAGGACATCGAGGCCGAGTTGCTGCGTACGGGTACTACGGTTTCCGAAAGCGTTGCCACCGAACATACCCGGATCCATGAGCGTTATCTCAATGAGGAAAGAATGTTCAACGATCTGCGTCATGAATTTAACCGCCTGGCGGCAAAATGGATGTGAAAAATATTTAGGCAAAATTTACCGAAGTTTCATGATGGGCAAATGGATATCCGCTCATTACGAAACTTTTGGAAATTGGGTGGCCGTAGTGACCATGGCATTGAATACGTCGGATGTGATATAACCCTGCTCATTCAATTTATTGGTTTGCGCAATCCTTTGATGTATCGCACCGATTGCTGTCGTATCTCGGTTTGACGCCGGTAACATTCAGATATGAGCGATATCAGTAATTCGTTTGGATATTTATTGTTACTTACGGTGGATTTTTAATAGTTCTTTGGACGCAAATTTACCATCAATGAAGCAGACTATTTACTATATACTTCTGTTTTTTCTAATCAGTTCATGCTCGGATCCGCAAGATCATACTAAAGCGGTGATCAGTGATATTACCGTGTCTTTATATGCTTCAGCAAACGTAAAAGCAAAAGATCAGTACACCGTGGTATCAACTGTACCGGGCATTATCGCCAAAGTTAACCTACAACCTGGCGACCTGGTTAAACAGGGCGATGTCTTGTTTATATTAGAAAATAAAGAGGCTGCATTAAATGCCGAAAATGCACTCCAGCACTTAAACTTCGCATCATCAAATGATCAAAAAAATTCCGGGCAGTTGCAGGAGGCTTTGTATGCTGTACAAGCCGCTAAAGAAAAATATCAGCTCGATTCCACTTTTTATTATCGGCAGGAGAATTTGTGGAAGCAAAATATTGGCACCAGGGCAGAATTGGATCAGCGCGATTTGGCATTTCGTACCTCAAAAATAAATTATGCTTCAACGGTTAAAAGTTTGGAGCAATTGAAAAAGCAGCTAAAAAATGATTTGTACCTATCCAAAATAAATTATAACATCAGCCGAAAGCGCCAAACAGACTATTTAATTAAAAGTGAAATTGACGGAAAAATATTTGACGTAATTCAAAATAAAGGTGAGCTGATCACATCGCAGACACCATTGGCTGTTTTGGGAAAACCAGATTTGTTTTACTTAGAAATGAATGTTGATGAGCATGACATCACGGGGGTAAAATTAGGTCAGCAGGTAGAAATTACTATGAATAGTTATAAAGGTCGTTTATTTCAGGGACGGGTTAGTAAAATTTATCCTATTATGGACCAGCGTTCACGAACTTTTAAGGTGGAAGCTTTGTTTTCAAATCCTCCCGGGAAGCTGTACCCCAATTTAACCGCAGAGGTGAATATTATTGTAAGGGTAGCAAAAAACGCAATTCTAATTCCCAGGAATTATTTAGATAAGAATAATAACGTATGGTTGTCGGGGCATATTAAGAAGAAAGTGGTTACCGGGGTGCAAGATGAAAAAAACATCGAGATACTACGGGGCCTGGATACCTTGCAAACAATTTATAAACCCAAATAAATGAAAACAGGTTTACTTCTGACTATTGCATTGGCATTGTTAAAAGCACGGTTAAAACAATCGATGGTGGCTGCTGCCGGCGTTACCTTCGGCATTGCTATGTTTATAGCCCTTATTAGTTTTATGACCGGATTAAATAAGATGTTAGACAGTTTGGTTATTAACCGCACTCCGCACATCAGGCTATACAATGCAATTGCACCGTCAAAAATACAACCGGTTAACATGGCTGCCGAATTTGGAGCGTTCAGGAACTTTATTCAATCGGTAAAGCCGAAAGACGATGGAAAACAAATTTATAACGCGATGCGCATAATTAAAGCCATCCGTGCAGATGAGCGTGTTATTGATGTTGCACCTAAAATAAGTACTTCTGTTTTTTTTAACAGCGGGACTATTCAGATATCGGGTATTGTTGACGGGATAGATGTTGAACTGGAGCAAAAGCTATTTAATTTAAACGACAACGTTATCGAAGGTAATATCAGCGATCTTGGTGTTGTAAGTAACAGTATAATAATTGGAAAAGGGCTTGCAGATAAATTGATCTTGAACATAGGCGATATGGTAAGGGTAACAACTGCCGACGGTGAAATGTCGATGCTGAAAATAATAGGAATAGTACAGTTCGGAATAGCCGAAGTAGATGATGTGCAAAGTTTCACCTCGGTACAAACCGCTCAAAAACTGCAGGGTAAAGCAGCCGGCTACATTACCGATATACAAGTCAAATTAAAAAACATAGCATTTGCTCCAGCCGTTTCAAAAGAATACGCCAGGTTATTTGGCGTAAATGCTATTGATATACAAACAGCAAATGCCCAGTTTGAAACAGGTACCAATGTACGGAACACCATCGCTTATAGCGTAAGCGTTGCTTTGTTAATTGTTGCCGGCTTTGGAATATATAATATTTTGAACATGCTGATCTATGAAAAAATGGATACCATCGCCATTTTAAAAGCCACCGGGTTTTCGGGAAAGGATGTTAAAGCAATTTTTATCCAATTATCAATGACACTTGGTGTTGTGGGCGGTGTTTTTGGTGTATTATTAGGTTATTGCATGTCGCTTATTATCAGTCATATTTCGTTCAAAACCACGGCTTTGCCTACTATCAAAACGTATCCTGTAAATTTTGAGCTTATATATTACGTTATTGGCGTAGGCTTTGCCCTTATTACCACTTACTTTGCCGGCTTGTTACCGGCCCGCAAAGCGGCAAAAATTGATCCTGTTGGCATAATAAGAGGAAAATGATAGAAACACCGGTTCTGCAGGCGATTGCTGTAAATAAATATTTTACAGACCCTGTTCGTTTTCGCGTTTTAAATGACGTCAGCTTTAGTATCGAAAAGGGAAGCTTTGTATCGGTTACGGGTAAATCTGGCTGTGGAAAATCAACTTTACTTTATATTCTTTCCACAATGGATACCGATTACGAGGGCGAGGTGTTGTTGGATAATGAGCCGCTGCACCAAAAAAATGCTACTGAATTGGCGAATGTCCGTAACCAAAAGATCGGATTTGTATTTCAATTTCATTACCTGATTGAAGAGTTTAATGTATTAAAAAATGTGATGTTGCCTGCTAT
The DNA here is from genome assembly GCF_051903035.1 of Mucilaginibacter sediminis. Lineage (NCBI taxonomy): Bacteria > Pseudomonadati > Bacteroidota > Sphingobacteriia > Sphingobacteriales > Sphingobacteriaceae > Mucilaginibacter > Mucilaginibacter sediminis. Next base: position 1,531,938 of record NZ_CP170602.1, on the reverse strand, counting down.
GAAACTGGGTAAGTATGCTTATGAAGAGATAGAACAAAAGGCTATGCAGCATTTAAAAACATTAGGAATAGCAGATCAGGCGCTAAAAAAGGCCAATCAACTCAGTGGCGGACAGAAGCAACGTGTGGCCATTGCAAGGGCTCTTATCAACGATCCGTTAATTGTTATGGCTGATGAACCCACAGGAAACCTGGATAAAAAAAACACAGATATCGTTTTTGATATTTTTAAAGAAATTTGCATGACAAATAAACAAACCATCCTGGTGGTAACCCATGACCCTGACTTTGCTAACCGGGCTGATAGAATCATTCAGATGGAGGATGGGGAAATTGTGTCATAAAACAGAATGCGATAATACCTGTTTTATAAGAAAGGCGCTACAATATTTTGAATAGATTATGTTTTTTTAATATTGGAAAGTAAGGCTGGATTTTGCAATGTGTTATTGCGGAGAGGGAGGGACTCAGCCTCCGGAACTCTTAACTGTACACCTAATTTTAAATCAGGCGTATTCGATCACTTTGACAGCTCTCAGTAGGTTATAAAAGCAAAAAGAGGCTGTATCATAAATCATGATCAGCCTCTTTTTTATTATTAAGGGTTTATTACTATAAATTCAAACAGCTATCTATTGTTTTTATTTGTTTTAATCATCTGATTTTCATATATTTAAGGTATAGATATATGAGATATGGCAATTAGGCAACCTGTTTTCAAACATTATGATCAGCAGCAAATATTAGCTATTCCTCCAACCCTGGAGGAGCTAATCCCTCAATCCCACCCGGTTAGAGTTGTAAATGAGGTAATTAACAAGATCAATATTGAACCTCTATTAAAAGCTTACCATATCAGGGGAAGTTCCAGTTATCACCCTCAGTTGTTGCTGAAAGTATTGGTTTATGGCTATGTGACCAATATTTATTCCAGCCGTAAATTGGCGACCGCCTGCCAGGAAAGCATCTACTTTATGTGGTTGAGCTCAATGAGCTACCCCGACCATAATACGATTAACAGGTTTAGGGGTGTTCGGTTAAAGAATGCGTTGCGTAACGTGTTTGAAGATGTGGTAAAGCTATTGGCTGATGAAGGGTTGCTAAGTATTGATGAGATCAATACGGATGGAACAAAGATTGAAGCCAATGCGAACAAGTACACCTTTGTCTGGAAAAAATCAATCCAGACGAACAAGGAAAAAATGAAAAAACAACTGACCGAGATCTGGCAGTATGCACAGCAGATCGCTGCCGATGAGGACAAAATGCCTGAACCGCCTGATTTCACAGAGATCGACAGTCAGAAGGTAAAGGCAACGATAGATCAGCTCAATGAAAAACTATCCGGTAAAGAGAACACCGATAAGAAGATGAAGGCTAAGCTTCAATATGTGACTAAGAACTATCCCGTAAACATTGCTAAATACGAGCAGCAGGAAGCTATACTGGAAGAAAGGAACAGCTACAGTAAAACAGATCCTGACGCTACCTTCATGCGCATGAAAGAAGACCACATGAAAAATGGCCAGTTAAAGCCGGGCTATAATGTGCAGATCTCCACCTCCAATCAATTCATTGTTAATTATACCATTCATCCCAATCCTACAGATACCACTACGTTTCCGGCACATATAACGCAGCATGAAACCAGTTTCGGCAAGGCCCCTAAAGTAGTTACCGCAGATGCGGGGTATGGATCAGAAGAAAATTACACACTGCTTGAAGAAAAACAGGCCACCGCTTTTGTAAAGTATGGCATGTTTGATAAAGAGCAGCATGAAAACCACAACAATAACTTTCCGTTTGCTTCGGATAAGCTTTTTTATAACCAGGAAAAGGATTGTTATATCTGCCCGATGGGCCAGCAGATGGATTTCATTGGAAATTACATCAGGAAAACCAGTACCGGGTTTGAACAGCATGTTAAAAGATACCAGGCAAGAAATTGTAGCAATTGTCCGCTGAACGGTGCTTGTCATAAATCAAAACACAACCGGATCATTGAAATCAATGAAAATCTGAAGCGGCAGAAACAAAAGGCTTATCTACTGCTAAACAGCGAAGAGGGTATAGAACGGCGAAAGAAACGGTGTTTCGACGTCGAACCCGTATTCGGAAATATCAAACAGAACCATGGGTTCCGGCGCTTCATGCTCCGCGGTAAAGAAAAAGTCGCCATTGAATGGGGTTTACTTTCAATCGCTCAAAATCTAAGAAAAAAAGCAGCCTAAAGAGCTTCTTTTCTCTCGTTCTCAATCAATAATGTTCGTTAGTTCGAAATCAACAGTAAAAAACTACTTGAAATCAATTTTTTTGCCGTAAAATAAAAAAACCGCATCATTTGAATTATGATACGGCCTCCTGTTTTTATTCAGCGGAGAGCTAGGGATTTGTTTTTAACCCTAATTTTGTGCTCTTATTTGATGTCTTGAATGGTTTTCAATTTCGTACTCACCGAATCACTCACCACTTTTTTATTTATAAGTAAATAGCTGTAAATGTTATTTTCAAATATACGAAAAAGGGAAAAAACAATTCTTTTTTATTCATGGAAACGTCCGTTCGATTTCTATGATTTAAGCTCCTCTAGCCGGAGGCAATCAATAATATATTAACTTCCGTCCTTAAATCAGTAAACTGTTTTTTAGAAACCATTAAAGTACCTAAAACCGGAGGAACGCAATAATAAATGTTAAACCCACCCCATATTCTGGATTTGATGTAAATTTCTCGAGAATTTAATGTTATCTCACATTCACCAATGATTTAATTTTAACTTCAGGATGTTTAATTGCATAATCGTCGACAGGTTTTTGGGTAAAAATCGCGCTGCTGGCAGTAACCAAATTACATTAGCCCTTTATGTATTATTTGAGCCAGCCAGGTTATTTTGCTTTCAAATTGCGGAAACCTGCCGAAAAGAATGATTTCCTGATCAAAGCTCTTGAAAACCGTTTGTAGGGTCTCTGCCAGAAACTGACTGTCGTCCTCGTTTAGTTCCGCTATTTCCTTATTTTCCATGGCCCATTTGATCATGAGTTTCACGGCTAAAATCTCTTCTTCAGACATAATGCGGGACTGCATGATCAGCAGGGATGGCTCCTGCCTCATGTCCTCGATAACCAGTTTGTATTTTAAAACCAATTCGCGCAGGCGTTTGATTTTTACCTCGTTATATGATTCAATATTGGCAGAAAAAGAACGCCGCTTGCTTGTAGTGGCTTTACTTTCCTCCAGGCACTGGGAAAACATTTTGTGACACAACGCGTCAAGCACCTCTGTTTTATTCTTAAAATAATGATAAAGCGTGCTTCGGCCTTTCTTGCATTCATTTGATATATCCTGCATAGATACCCTTACAAAGCCGTAACGCTGAAATACCGTATCGGCTGCCGCGATGATCTCTTCCCTTATGCTGTCGTTTTGATCTGCTTTCATGATTCGACAAAAATACAAATTTTGTTGGTGGCTTTTTTGTCATTAATGAGTTGCAGGATTATGCAAGATTAATAATATGACACAATTATTAAAAAATCAAAAAAACAAATAATGTATAATTGTCGAAATATTTAATCGAGGGTAAAAGATACATATCAGGCTTTATTTTAACTTTTTAAAGTCGACGCAAACGCTCTTTTAGATTAACAAACAGTGAAATAGTAATCGACAAAAAAACAAATAATGTTCAATTTAATTATATGAAAACCAAACTTACACTTGCGGGAGCAATGATAGCCGCTATCTGGATTTCCGGCTGCTCAGGCAAAAAAGAGCAAAAGAACGGTCCGGATACCTTAGCGGTAAACGTATTTAACCTAAGTGCAGATTCCCTCTCAACCAATGACCGGATTGTTTACGATGGCACGCTTGAAGCCGAAAAGACAATTGATTTAAGCTTCCAGGTTTCAGGAACTATCCTGTCTTTCCCGGTACTAACCGGCGATTACGTAAAAAAAGGACAACTGGTAGGTGTAATAGATGAAACAGTATACCGTAACCAATATAACGCACAGCTGGCGCAGGCTAAACTTGCCGAAGAAAATTATACGCGCATTAACGATGTATTTAAAAAAGGCAGTGTTGCCGAAATAAAAATGCTGGAGGCGAAATCAAATTATGAACAGGCAACCTCTGCCGCCCGGGCAACTTACCAGAATATAGCCCATACCCATCTTTATGCACCGGCAAGCGGGTATATTGGTGAAAAGAAAGCCGAAGCAGGAGCTGTTGCCAACCCCGGGCAGCCCGTTTTACAGCTGCTGGATACCCATTCGGTGAAAGTGCTGGTTGCAGTGCCCGAGAGCGAAATCAATCACTATAAAGCCGGGACCCTGGCTACGGTAAAAATCGATGCGTTAGGGGATCAGCCTTTGCAGGGCAAGGTATCCGAAGTTGGCGTTTTAGCGCTTAGCGGCAGTGCCAATTATAACCTTAAAATATCGCTGGCCAATAATGATTTGAAGTTAAGACCCGGCATGCTTTGTAAAGTGGTTTTTAACAAAGCCGCCGGTAATGTTGCCTCATCCAATGATGTTAAAGAAGTTATTGTTCCGGTGCAATCCGTCCAGGTGGATGAAAAAGGGGTCAGCTTTCTCTATGTAATGAACGCAGCACATAAGGCAGAGCGAAAAAACGTAACTACCGGACAGCTTTACAGTAACGGGATTGCTATCCGGACAGGACTCGCCGGAAATGAGCAGGTGATCACCTCCGGTTATCAGAAGCTTGCTGATCAAACCCCTGTCATTGTCAATAAATAACAGCAGATCATGAAAAAGAAAGGTAATTTAATTGAATGGGCGATGGAATACCATGTATTTCCGCTTGCCCTGTCTGCTATATTTTTTATACTCGGTATCACAGCCCTTTTCAACATGCCGCGAAACGAATTCCCTGATTTTACCATCAGGCAGGGCCTGATCATTGGGCAGTACCCCGGGGCTTCATCAAAACAGGTAGAAGAGCAACTGACTAAAAAAGTAGAAGAATACTTATTCAGCAACAATGAGGTCAACAAGAAAAAAACCTACTCCTATTCACGTGATGGCGTAATGTATGTGTTTGTTGAGGTCGCTGACAATTTAAATGCTATCCAGACCAAGGCATTTTGGAATAAGATCAAAAACGGCATGCTCATTTTGCAGAGCCAGTTACCCAAAGAGGTCAAGGGTTTTTATATCGACAGTGAGTTTGGAAATACATCAGCCATGCTGATGGCTGTTGAATCGAAAACCAGGCCGTATAAGGAGCTGCTCCGTAACGTCGAAGATATCGAGGCCGAACTCAGGCAAGTGCAGGATGTCGCCAAGATCTCGCACACCGGGAACCTGAATGAGCAGATTACAGTTTATGTGGACAACAATAAGCTGCTGCAAAAAGGCGTATCTGTGAACAATATTATGCAGATACTGCAAAATGAAGGCGCAATAAACTCCACCGGTAAGGAAGAAGGCGAAATAGTTGACCAGCCTATCCACCTTAGTACATTCTATAAAACGGAAGCCGAGCTTGCAGAGCAGATCATCAGACAGGATGCCAGCGGCAATTCGGTACGCCTGCGCGATGTGGCTACGCTGAAACGGGAATACGACGAGCCCGACAGTTATGTCACCTCAAACGGCACCAAATCAATCGTGATATCGCTGGAGATGATCACCGGTAAAAACATTGTGCAGTTTGGTAAAGAATTGGAGGAGCGTATTGATAAAGTGAGCAAGCATCTGCCGTCGGATATCCAGCTGGTTAAACTGGCAGATCAACCACAGGTTGTGGATGATTCGATCAGCCACTTTATGAAAGAGTTTGCTTTCGCACTTATCGGCGTGGTATGCGTTGCATTGCTTTTGCTGCCCTTCAGGGTTGCAGCTGTTGCCGCAGCCACCATCCCTATTACCATAGCAGCAACGCTGGCCATTATGTATATGGTTGGTATAGAACTCGACACGGTAACGCTCGCGGCCTTAATTGTGGTACTGGGGATCGTGGTAGATGACCCGATCGTGGTGATCGATAACCATGTGGAAAAGCTGGATCATGGCATGTCGGTTTGGGAAGCTGCAAAAAGCAGCGCGCAGGAATTGTTTCCTTCCGTATTCACAGCTACGCTGGCCATATCAGCCACTTTCGTTCCGCTGGCCTTTTTCATGACCGGCGTATCCAAAGATTTTATCAGGCTTTTCCCGGTAACTATCATGATCGCGCTCACCTTATCACTGGTCATCTCCATGTTGCTGGTGCCGTTTTTCAATACCATCTTTATCAAAAAAGGTTTATTGCATGGCAAGGATGATAAAAAAAGGTCATTTCTGGATCGGCTGCAGGATTTCTTCAACAGCCATATCGGTAACTCCATGAAACACTACAAGCTGACCGTGTTTTTTGGCATCATGGCGGTGGTCGTCGGGATTGCTATTATGGGGGTGTTGCCCCAGCAGCTGTTCCCTAAAGTGGAACGTAACCAGTTCGCGATGGAGATCTATCTTCCCTCCGGGTATAACCTGTCGCAAACCGACAGCGTTGTCAAAGGCATGGAGCGGATATTAAAGCAGGACAAACGCATCGTTACGTATACCAGCTTCATTGGCAGCAGTTCGCCACGTTTTCACTCCGTATATGCCCCTAATCTTCCGGCAAAGAATTATGCACAAATATTGATTAAAACAGAATCTGAGGATGCTACGGCCGAGGTCATTGTAGATTACCAGCACAAGTATAGTAATCTGTTTCCGTCTGCCTATGTCCGTATGAAACAGCTGAATATGATCAATGCGCTTGCGCCGATTGAGGTCAGGATCAGCGGAAACGACATCTCGGCCCTGAAACAAGTTGCAGGGCAGGTTTTAGCCATTGGCAAAACACATAAACAGGTGACCTGGGCCAGAACAGATTACAATGAAATGCAGCCAACCCTCCAGGTTGATATAAAAACGGCGGAAGCGGCTCGGCTCGGACTGAGCAAAGGCGATATTGCCAATGCGGTATCGATGCACTCGGAAGGTATCACCGCTACCCAGGTTTGGGAAAACACGTATCCGGTGGATGTCAAGATCAAATCTCCAAAAGCTGCCAGGAGCAGTCTGTCAGATTTGCGGGACCTCAATATCGTTTCACCCCAAACAAAATCGGTTATACCGCTAAGGCAGGTGGCCGATGTCAACTCAGCGTGGGAAGATGGACAAATTACACGTAGGAATAGCGTACGTACACTGACCGTCCGGATGGACGTAAGTCAGGATGCCGTAGCTAACAGTGTTTTATTATACCTGCAACCTGCCATTGAAAAAATTAAGCTGCCGCAGGGCGTGGAGATCCGATACGGAGGAGAATTTGAATTACAGGGCGAAAATCAGGGGCCAATGGGCATTGCTTTAGGTGTAAGTATCATATTGATCTTCCTGATCCTGCTTTGGCACTTTAAGCATCTTAAACATGCGCTTTTAAGCATAACCACGATGCCGTTAAGTATACTCGGCGCCTCATTCGGCCTGCTGGTTGCAGGATATCCGTTTGGATTTACTTCATTTCTTGGCTTGCTTGCCCTTTGTGGAATTGTGGTTCGTAACGGCATCATCCTGATAGACTTTGCCGAGGAATTGCGGAAACACGAGGGTAAATCTGTATTCGAAGCCGCAATGCTATCCGCAGAACGCCGGATGCGGCCGATTTTCTTAACCTCCTCTGCCGCAGCCGTCGGTGTAATACCGATGGTGGTCAGCAGGTCTTCGCTTTGGGGCCCGCTTGGTACCGTGATCTGCTTCGGTTTGCTGGTTTCCATGCTACTGACCCTGTTCGTATTACCAACGCTGTACTGGCTGTTCTTTCGTAAGGAGGATCAAAATAAGCCGGTAAGCACAACACCGGAACCTGTAACCGCATAAGTCCATGATCATGAAAACATTCCTATTATCAATATTCACTTTTACATGTCTGCAGGCTGATGCCCAGCAGCATATCCTATCCTTACAGGAAAGCAAGCGGGCCGCCATTGCCTACAGTTACGCTTTAAAAAATGGTGAGCTGAGGATAAATTCAGCAAAAACAGATGTAGTGGCAGCTAAGTCTGATTATCTCCCTTCGGTTAGCGCAACAGGGCTGGGTTTATTCGGGTTCAAAGATTTCGTATCTGCGGCGCCGCCATTATTAGAAAAAGGCATCAATAACTTTTATCTGTTCGGCGTAACCGGCACAGAATCCCTTTATGCGGGCGGTAAAATTAAAACGGGTAACCAGTTAGCGGCATTGCAGCTACAGGTCAGCCAGATCAGGAAAAAACAATCAGTTGATTCTGTGATACTGCTTACCGAACAAAAATACTGGAACCTGGTAAACATACAGGAACAGCAGAAGACCATACTGGTAAATGAAGCATTGCTTAACGCGGTACTAAAAACGCAGAAAGATATGCTGGCATCCGGGTTGATTGCCCGGAATGATCTGCTCAAAGTAAAAGTTCAGCTTAGCCAGTTGCTGGTTAACAAAAGCAAGCTGCAGAACGGCCGCCGGGTGGCCCTGCTGGATTTTTCTATGTATACCGGTATTGCCTTTGATTCACTCATGGTGATGCAGGACACACTTAATAAAAACAGCACCCCGGTATTACCCGCCTTGCAGCCCGACACCAACCTGGACCGTAATGCCAATTACCAGTTGTTAACCAAGCGTGTAGCAGGTGAAAAACTACAGACCCGGTTAGCAGGGGCCGACAATTTGCCAAGCCTGGCAGTCGGTTTAAGCGCATCGCAGACCGGATCGATCAACAGTGGGATCGGGAGCAACTTTGCACCGGCCAGTTTTGTTACCCTGAGTATTCCCATCTCCGGCGGTTTATGGGGCCGGGGTAAGCAAAAGATGCAGAAGCAAAGGATCAACGAGCAAATAGCTCAAAACGATTTCCGCGACGGACAAAACCAGCTGAGAGTAGGCATTATACGCTATTGGTACGATATACAGGACCAACTTACGCAGATCAGCTATGCAAAAGACAACCTGGAACAGGCTACCGAAAATCTGAAAGTTAACCAGGATAATTACAAAGCCGGTTTGGCTACCATTTCTGAAGTACTGGATGCCCAGGCTGCTTACCAGCAGGCCTCAAGCACGGTTGCTACAGCATTTGCAGATTTTTATGTAAGGTCAGCGGCATATAATTACGTTACTGCGAAAACCGAAAATCAGCCCTGACCGGCGGCTTTAAAAGTTAACAAATCAGTAGCCGGAATGGAAAAGCAGAGAAAACGGCTCATTGATACTGCTATTGAGCTTTTTATCAACCATGGTATCATCAGCGTAACGATGGATGAACTGGCGAAGACTGCCGGTATGTCGAAGAAAACCGTCTACCAATGTTTTGCCAATAAAGGAATCCTTGTGGAAGCCGTTGTTGACGAGCTGATAGGACAATCTAAAAATATCATCAGCTTAAATACCAACGCGTCAGATGATCCGGTACAGGAGTTGGTTCTTCAACAAGGGCTTTTTAAACATTTAATCGCCTTAAGGTACCTTTTTAACGACATGATGTTAAAAAGGTACCCGAGGGCCATGAAAGCGTTCCATGAATTCAAAATCAATCACCTCAAGATGGTTATTGAATCAAATTTATCTGATGGGATTGCAATGGGATTGTACCGGCAGGGTTTGGATGTACCTGGCACGGCAGGCATCTATATATCGGTAGCAGACTTTTATCTATTTAATAATACCGTAAGGACCCCGGCCGACATATTTGAAGCGCTCCAGCTATTTATAAACGGAATAATTACCAATGACGGACGTCGTCTTCTCGCGGACTATAATAAAGTAAAAGCAAACGGCTCTATTTTATAATCTGTTGATAAACAAGCTATATCAGGTTGCTTCATGTAAGTTAACTTTCCGGATCACCATGATTGTCATCCTCACATCATAAAGAATATAATATACTAAAAAGTCTTTTAATTAAACTTTTTAGTATATTTTTGTACCGTAAAACTTATTAATATGCTTACTAAAGCCGAAAGAACAAAGCAATTTATCCTGGAAACAGCGGCACCTATTTTTAATCAGAAAGGAATATCCGGGGCGAATATAGACGACGTGCTTGCTGCCACCAAACTGACTAAAGGATGTCTTTACGGCCATTTTGAAGGCAAGGAAGACCTGGCTCTGCAGGTTGTTGACCACATGTTGAATACTAACGGCGAAAAAATGTTGCTGACCATCAGCAAGGGTAAAACAGCGAAGGCTAAAGTATTTGCCTTTCTCGATTTTTATAAAGATCCTTTGAATACTTACCTTAAAGGCGGATGTCCTGTATTTAACATTGCGGTGGAATCTGATGATAACTTTCCAGCCATTAAAGAAAAGATAGCCGGTGTTATTCGCCATGGCCAGGAATTGTTTGTCAGTATTTTAAATCAGGGCATTGCCGGAGGTGAATTTTCTGATAAACTTGATCCTGCTGTCTATGCGTTCAAAGCGGTGTCTGCGGTTGAAGGTGCAGTTGTGATGTGCAGGGCGATGAATACGGCAAAACCGATGGCCGGTTTGCTCAGGAGCCTGAAGGCAGAATTGGAGAGCTATGTGATATGATTTTTTTTTGATATAAAATATACTAAAAAGTCTTTTTTATAAAGTATTAAGTTGTCTTCGCAATTAGGCATTCAATCCTGCTTCGCAGACATCGTTTAGTAAGAATACAAACAATCAAAACGAAATAAAATATACTAAAAAGTATAAAATAATGATTAAACAACGATGTGCCGGGGTTGTAAACCTGTTTCCTGGTACTATTTAAAATTAAAACAATGAATGATCAAATAATTTTCGAGCCATATAATTTAAATGGCCTTTCACTGAGCAACCGCATGGTAATGGCACCGATGACCCGCAGCCGTTCAGCTAATCCGGGCAATGTTGCCACAGAATTAACTGCACTCTATTATCAGCAGCGCGCTTCGGCCGGTCTGATCATTACCGAAGGAACCTACGTCAGCCGTGACGCTGTAGGGTACCTTAATGTTCCCGGAATCTATACAGAACAACAGGTTGAAGGCTGGAAACTGGTTACAGATGCAGTACATCGGCAGGGTGGGAAGATTTTCACCCAATTATGGCATGTGGGACGATTATCGCACCCCGACCTGCTTGACGGCGAACTTCCGCTGGCGCCTTCAGCGTTAAATCCGCTGGCCCAGGCATTCACGCCTGAAGGTTTTAAAGATACCGTAGATGCCAGTGAGATGACACCCGGGCAAATCAAAAAGACCATTAATGATTTTAAACAGGCTGCAGCAAACGCGGTGGAAGCGGGTTTCGACGGTGTTGAACTGCATGCAGCCAATGGTTACCTGCTGCACCAGTTTTTTAATCTTTATTCCAATAAACGCCGGGATCAGTACGGCGGCTCTATCAAGAACCGTGCACGCATATTATTCGACATCCTGGATGAACTGTATACGGTAATAGACATCAGGAAAGTAGGCGTAAGATTAAACCCTTCTCTTCACGGTATCCAGGGTATGATGCTCGACGAGGAAACCATGGCTGTGCACGACTACATCGTTGCCAAATTGAATGAATATGACCTGGCTTATCTGCACCTGACCGAGCCTTTTACCGATGTATCAGGCAATCTCTGGGCTATTGAGGAAGTTGCCAAACGTTACCGCCCGCTTTATGACGGCACGATAATTATTAACCGCGGATTTAATAAGGCCACAGCAAGCCAGGTATTGAATGATGGTAATGCTGACCTGGTATCATTCGGGGTTCCCTTTATTGCCAACCCGGATCTTGTTGAGCGTTTTAAAGCAGACGCGCCGCTCAATCAGCCCGATCCGTCCACCTTCTATACGCCGGGGGAAAAAGGTTATACGGATTATCCGGCGCTGGCTCAATGATAGCATTCAATGAAAACAATATTAAAACAACGAAAATGAAACCAACAATTTTAGTTACAGGAGCCTCATCGGGCATTGGGCTGCTTGTTGCCAGCAAGCTACACGAAAATGGCTATCAGGTAATCGGCACAAGCCGGGATCCCCAAAAACACCAGGCAAGATTGCCATTTAAGTTACTGCCGTTGGATCTGAATGACGACCATTCCATAGCATCTTTTGGCAGGCAGCTGTTCAGCCAAATCAAAACTTTAGATGTGCTGATCAACAACGCGGGTTACTTGGTAAACGGCCTTGCAGAAGAAACTCCTATTGAATTAGGCAAGCAGCAGTTTGAGACCAACTTTTGGGGAACGATCAAATTAACAAACGAGTTGCTACCGTACTTCAGGAGGCAAAAACATGGAAAAATAATTACACTTGGCTCCCTGCTGGGTTTAGTGAGCCTTCCAAATACTGCCTACTATTCGGCTTCAAAACATGCCCTTGAAGGTTATTTTAAGGCACTTCGGTTTGAGTTGAACCAGTTTAACATCAAGGTGGTTATGGTTGAGCCCATCAGTTTTAAAACCAATATCGGGGAAAGTGCAACTGTAGCGAAAGGCACAATTGCAGACTATGATCAGTTCCGGCAAAGGGTTCTAGCGTATACCAAAAAGTCATTTGATAATGCACCCGATCCTGCACCGGTTATCGCGACTTTACTGCAGGCAGTAAAAGAAAAAAATCCAACGTTTGGTTACCCTGTCGGAAAAGGATCATCGATGATACTCCTGCTTCAGCATTTCGCCTATAAGTTTTTCGAGAAATCCATTCTGAAATCGATTAACGCTTCAAAATAGCATCACCAAAAGAAATAAAACCATGCAATTAAAGGGAAAAACGGTATTGATCACAGGTGGCGCATCAGGCATCGGGCTGGAAGCAGCAAAACAATTTTTAGCCAATGGAGCAAGCGTGATCATCACCGGCAGAAATCAGGAGAAATTAGATGAAGCGAAGAAACTATACCCGGCAATTATGGCTTTTAAAAGTGATGTATCAGACGCAGGTGACGCGCAAAAGCTTTTCAAACAGGTACAGCAACTGGGCGGTATAGATATTTTATACAATAACGCGGGGGTGCTGACTAACCCGATTAACCTCGGTACAGCAAACGGTCAGCATTTTGAGGACGCGGCGTACGAAATAAACGTCAATTACCTGGCAGTGATTCGGCTTAACAATTTGTTTATCGATATGCTGAAATCAAGGGCGGAAGGCGCGATCATCAACACCACTTCATTACTCAGTTATGTTCCGTCATTGCTTGAAGCCACCTATGCCGCATCCAAAGTAGCCTTGCAGTTTTACACCAAAGCGCTCAGAAAGCACCTGCAAATTTTGGATAGCAGCGTAAAGGTTTTTGAACTTTTACCTCCGCTTGTTGCCACAGAAATGACGACTGATATGAACGGCAAAAAAATGACCACGGCAGATATGGTGAAAGGCTTTATTGCAGGCCTTCAAAACGATCAGCTTACTATCCGTATAGGCGATACCAAAACAGTGTATATATTGAACCGGCTTTTTCCGAAACTGACTTTTAATTTGGCTAATCCTAAGAAAAGTTACAAAGTAATAGCCTCGTAAAACCATTATAACCATAAAAAAATGAAAGCTTTCATTATAGACAAATATAAAAGCAAGGACGGCGGACGCATCGGGCAAATACCTGTTCCTGAACCGAAGGCGGATGAGGTATTAATAGAAGTACACGCCACTGCTATCAACCTCCTGGATTCCAAAATCAGAAGTGGCGAGTTCAAACTCATTTTGCCGTATAAAACACCGTTTGTTTTAGGCCATGACGTGGCTGGTGTTGTAACCAAAGTTGGAGCCCGTGTGCAACAATTTAAAGTTGGAGACGAGGTTTATGCACGACCGGCAGATCATCGGATTGGAACGTTTGCGGATTTCATTGCCGTTAAGGAAGCCGATGTGGCGCTTAAGCCGAAAAAACTGAGCATGGAAGAGGCCGCGTCCATCCCTCTGGCGGGCCTTACCGCATGGCAGGCACTGATTGAAAAAGGGAACCTGAAGAAAGGGCAGAAAGTATTCATCCAGGCAGGTTCCGGCGGCGTAGGCACATTTGCCATTCAGCTGGCGAAACATTTGGGGGCTACTGTGGCTACAACTACAAGTGCAGCCAACATGGAGTTAGTAAAAAGCCTCGGTGCAGATGTTGTCATTGACTACAAAAAGGATGACTTTGAGAAAGTACTACAGGGTTACGATCTGGTTTTGAATAGTCAGGATGGGAAGACACTCGAAAAATCGCTGCGCGTGTTAAAACCGGGTGGAAAACTCATCTCGATCTCCGGCCCGCCTGATCCGGATTTTGCAAAAGAAACCGGAGCTCCATGGTTCGTGAAATTAATCATACGCCTTTTAAGCTTTGGAGTAAGGAAAAAAGCAAAAAGGCTTAATGTGGGCTTTTCATTTCTATTTATGAAGGCAAACGGAGATCAGTTAACAAAGATCACCTCCCTTATAAATTCCGGTACTATCATACCGGTTATAGACAAAGTTTTCCCGTTCGAATCGATCAAGGAAGCGATAAACTATGTTGAAAGTGGACGGGCCAAAGGGAAAGTCGTTGTTAAAATTAAATAAAGTTGTTGTTTCTCTTATACAATGTCTTAAGCCCACTTAATAATGAAAAAGATAGGAATATTGTTGCTGTGCTTTGTTGCAGCAACAAAGACTTTTGCACAAACTCCGGAAGCCGATAAGATTTTAGGCTTATGGTTGAGTGAAGATAAAACTGGTAAAATTGATATTTATAAAGCAAACGGCAAGTATTTCGGTAAACTGATCTGGGGCAAAACGATGTACGAACCGGATGGAACAACTTCCCGGAAAGACGTTAAAAACAAAGATGAAAAATTAAGGTCACGTAACCTCCGGGCCTGATGATGCTTTACGATTTTACATATCATGATAATGCCTGGGACGGTGGGCAGATTTATGATCCTTATAGCGGCAAAACATACCGTTGTACCTTAAAACTGAAGGACGATAAACTAAATATCAGGGGATATATTGGGGTATCCTATTTGGCAGGACAAGTGTTTGGGAAAGGGTAAAGTAATATTTTGTCGACCTGTAATAATTGCCACTTTATTTTTTAATCTTTCCAATCTTTTGTGATTGAGGAATCCTATAGGGCGTTGCTATTAATCTGCTAAAAAGCTAAAACAATGCCCCTTTGTAAGCCTTCATCGTATTTTTCCTGGTCGAACTTATAAAGGTAGGGAGCCCGGTGCGGGCCGATTGGTCTTGTTTCTTTCAGTTTCAAAACGATGCCTGATGCAAGTAACTTTCTTTGAAAATTTCTTTCATCAAGAGATCTCCCAAGTATCGTTTGATATAAAGCATGAATTTCGGGTAATGTAAATTTTTCAGGGAGCAACTCATAACCAATCGGATAAAACGCAATATGCATTCGAAGGGTCCGTAAAGCTTCAGAAATAACAAGCTTATGATCAAACATTAACGGGGGAAGGTCACTCACCGGCCACCATTGGCATTTTGCATCAAGAGACCATTTCTTTATTTCAACTGTCGAGAATTCTGTCAATGTATAGAAACCGACAGATACAAATCTGTCAAAAATCCAAAGGTCTTTAGGAACTTCAATTCCAGACAGTTTGCGAAGATTTTCCGGATTTTTTTCAGCGTCTGTTGCACGAGCCGGGTTACCAAAACAGTGAAACTGTTGCAGGAAAAGATTTTTTAATCCGGTCCTTGATGCCGAAATGCGGGCGGCGGCCTCTTCGATGGACTCATCCCGGCCGACATAGCCACCTGTAATTGTCCATTTACTGGTCGCAATGGTCTGCTGCAATAGTACTTTCAGCTCTTTATCATGATAGCCGAAAATAACATTGTCGACTTGTATATGGTGCAGGTACCTGTCGGGATGCGTAATAATTTCTATTTCAGAATATTCCATAATGAATCAAAATATCATTTGAAAATACAAAGTTACACACTATTCTGTTAAATAGACAGAATAAATTTTGACATACCATGTAACAATTATATCTTTATTCTGTCAAATAAACAGAATAAGGTTCTGTATCTTCAAAACCAATTAAAATGAAAAGCTAAACATGATTTTTATCGTAGTCGCGGGATTATTCCTGGCGTTAAACGTAAAACCTCAATATTTTCCAAGTATGAAATCCTGAGGAAATGCACCGTCAACGCAATTTGATTAGCAGTATATAACCTAATTATAAAGGATCATAAATAAGTATAAATATGAAAAGTATGAAGTCCATCCAAAATACCGGGCAGTCTATTAAACTAAAGATAGGGCTGTTTATGCTACTTGTTTTGAGTTTTGTCGCTTCTTATGCCCAAAACAATTTAACCCAGGGAAATGACGTCCTGTCTCAAAAATTTAAGGCAACCGACACGTTGTTTAAGCAACCTTATGTGGATGTTGACGAATGGCGAGATAAGCCGGTAAAACATCGGTACATTCATGGTGGATTCAAGGGCACCAGTTCAAAATTTTCCTTTTATTTTCCTCAGAAGGAAAAATATCAGGGCCACTTTTTTCAATACATTACACCATTCCCGGATAGCGAGAATGGATCGCAGGGAAGAACCGGCGAAGAAGACAAAATAGGGTTTAGCCTTACCCATGGAGCTTATTTTGTTGAGACCAACGAAGGCGGCAATTTCAGCTTCAGCAATCCGTCCAAATCTGACCCATCACTGGCGGCGTATCGGGTAAATGCGGCTTCGGCCGAATTCTCACGGGTCATTGCCAGGCAGATCTATGGTGGTAAACGGCCTTACGGATACGCTTTTGGCGGCAGCGGGGGCGCATATCGCACAGTTGGAGGTTTTGAAAGCACAAGTGGCGTTTGGGATGGAGTAGTTCCTTACGTGTTGGGGTCTGACCAGGCTATCCCCAATGTATTTACCGCGCGGATGTTTGCCATGAGTGTTTTAAAGGAAAAGTTTCCGCAAATTATTGATGCACTGGAACCAGGCGGAAGCGGCGACATGTACGCCGGGTTAAATCAGGAAGAAAGAACCGCGCTCCAGGAAGCTACCAAAATGGGATTTCCCATAAAAAGCTGGTTTGGTTACAAAACAATGGGTACGCAGGGTTTTTCAGTTTTATACCAGTCTATTGTTCGTATTGACAGCAAATATTTTGAACATGACTTTTGGACCCTGCCCGGCTACCTCGGACACGACTCACCAGGGTTATTTCTAAAAGGGCGAATTCAGCAGCGCAGTGTTATCAAGGCGCTCATCAACAGTGACCAGGCGGCTACTTTGGGGCTTAAAAAACCGGTGTCAGCGGAGGATCGTGGAACGGCTGGAGCCGCGTCTAAGAATATAGGCGACGTTCAAGATGGAATGCCGGTTGCATTTCAGTTGCAGGATAAACTTAAGGATGTTTATTTCCTCGGCGGCGATCTGATCATAAAAAGTGGAGCGGCCGCCGGAAAAGTTCTGATGATAAATAAAATAGAAGATGACAAAGTAGTGTTGGGGCCTGTTGATTCAACAGTGGTTGCCAAACTCAAAACAGGGGATTCGGTACAGGTTGATAACTCTAACTTCCTCGCCATACAAACCTATCACCGCCACCAGGTACCGGGAAAGGAATATTATGTATGGGATCAGTTTCGCAATGCCGATGGCACACCTAAACATCCGCAACGTCCGTTATTGCTGGGGCCGCTGTTTACAAAAGGAGCGGCCGGTGTCATTCCCACCGGCAAATTTAAAGGTAAAATGATCCTGCTCGAATCGCTTTGGGATCGCGAGGCTTTTCCGTGGCAGGCAGATTGGTATCGCACAAAGGTCAAAGCGAACCTCGGAGATAGTCTTGACAATCATTTCAGGGTATGGTTCACAGATCGTGCTTTACACGGAGATGTATCAATTGAAGATGATCCAACAGAAACCATTAGCTATCTCGGGGTTTTACAACAAGCACTCCTTGATCTGAGCGACTGGGTAGAAAAAGGTATTGCTCCCGCGGCCAGTACTAATTACAAAGTTGTTGATGGGCAGGTAGTAATTCCTCCAACCGCAAATGAACGAAAAGGTATACAGCCCGTAGTATTGGCGAAAGCGAATGGCAGCAAACGTGCTGTAGTTAAAATCGGCGAAACAGTTACCTTTACCGCATTTGTCGATGTGCCGGAACGTATGGGAAAGTTAGTAACTGCCGTTTGGAACTTTGATGGCTTATCGCCGGACTTTAAAAAAAAGATCAGTGATTTGCATGGATGGAATTTTGTTACTTCCGGAGTCTTTCCAGTTTCTACGAAATGGGTTGCCGTCAATAAAACGGGGTCGCGTGTTAAATTGACAACTACTTATAGATTTTCTAAACCGGGCACATATTTTCCGACATTGAGAGTGGCATCACAACGGCAAGGGAATGCGAACACTTCGTTTACCCGGATTCAAAATTTGGATCGGGTTAGGGTAGTAGTGAAGTAGTTTTACTTATTATAAATTGGCGTATTCGTCTTGCTTTAATCATGTTGATTTGAACTTTATAATGCAAAGTTGGAGCAGCATGCACACCGGGGAATAACAGAAATCAAACAGATACTTATGAAAGTAAAAAATTTCTCTTGATTTGACAGAAAGCTCGTTCAGTGTTTTTATTTTCACCCATCCCGGAGGATGATGGTTTGTAGCCTGGCACAGGCAAATAAAGAAATAGTTAAGCAAATATGAATAATATCAAAAGTATCACTTTAACCGCAGTATTTTTTTTGTCGGCTTTTTTAGCGCAGGCGCAAAAGCCAACTCAAAGCAAAACAAAGAGCGATGCTTATTTTGTCAATCCTATTTTCGCGGGTGATTACCCTGACCCAGCCATCATGCGGGAGGGTGACGATTATTACATTGTACATTCATCCTTTGAATATTATCCTGGCCTGTTAATCTGGCATTCAAAAGATCTGGTTAACTGGGCTCCGGTTACACACGCGCTGAATAAATATGTGGGTTCGGTATGGGCGCCAAACTTAGTTAAGTATAAAAACAAGTATTACATCTACTTCCCCGCAAGTAATAGCAATTTTGTGGTTACCGCCGATTCTATAAATGGTCCATGGAGTGAGCCGGTTGAACTGAAGGTAAATTTTATTGATCCCGGGCATTTTACCGATAAGGCAGGTAAACGCTATCTTTATTTCAACAATGGCGGCTATTTGCCGTTGTCAGATGATGGGTTATCTATAACCGGTGAATTAAAACCGGCTTACAGCGGCTGGAAGATCCCGCGTGAATGGTCGATAGAGTGCTTTTGTCTGGAAGGACCAACAATAGCTAAACGGGGTGATTATTATTATTTGACCGTAGCGCAAGGAGGGACAGCTGGTCCTGCAACAAGCCACATGGTAATCTCCGCACGCTCTAAAACACCGTTCGGCCCATGGGAAAATTCACCTTATGATCCGATCATCCGTACAAAAGACAATTCAGAAAAATGGTGGTCCAAAGGTCACGGCAGTTTAGTGGAAGGCCCGAATGGTAAATGGTGGATGGTTTTTCATGCCTATGAGAAAGGTTATTATGGTATGGGGCGCCAAACTTTGCTTGAGCCTGTAGAATGGACAAAGGACGGGTGGTTTAAAGTACCCGGCACCATTAAAACTGATGCGCCAATACTAAAACCAAAACAAAGCGAGTTAACAAGTTCATTTACCCTAAGCGATGACTTCAGCGGCCATAGCTTAAAACCCCAGTGGCAATTTTTTGGAGAATACGACACCACAAGATTTCACCTGAATGATAACAGTTTAACAATAAAAGGCAAGGGCAAATCTGTAGCTGATTGCGCTCCTTTAACTTTTATTCCTTCAAACCACTCTTATACGGCACAGGTGGAGCTATTTATAGAGGGAAATGCTACGGGTGGACTGACACTTTTTTACGACAACAGGTATTATTCGGGAATTTTAGCGGATAAGCAAAATATTTTGGCGAACCTGAGGGGATGGCAGTTCCCAACCGAAAAAAATGCAATAAATAAACATGTGTTTCTAAAGATCAGGAACATAAAAAGTACTGTTGATATGTATTACAGTATAGACGGACGAAACTGGATTAAAATAGAAAATTCTGTCGAGGTATCCGGTTACAATCATAATGTACTGGGAGGTTTCCTCAGTTTACGAATAGGATTGTGTGCTGTAGGTGAGGGCACAGTTAAATTCAAAAATTTCATTTATCAACCAATAAATTAACATTAATGGTGATTTATGGCGATCTCATAACAATGCCTGGTTAAGTCAGATAATTCTTTAAAGTATCTGCAAATTTATTTACAGTCAAATATTTCGAGGCTATTGGCAATCGATTTTCCAACAGATGGCTTATATAAGTTCATCAACATAATAAGCCCTGGTAGGGTCGCTAATTCAGATGCCGATCTCTGAAAACGTTAGGTGGTACGCCAACCTCTTTTTTAAATAACCTGGAAAAGTAGGTAGGATTGTCAAATCCAAGCAAAAAGGATATCTCTGCAATATTCATCACTCCTTCTTTAAGTAAATTCTTTGCCTCTGTGATCAGATAGAGGTGTATAAGTTCCAGGGCGGTTTTTCCGGTTTCTTGTTTAAGCATGTCGCTTAGATAGCGGGATGAAAAATTTAATCTTTCTGCCATGAAAGTCACTGTAGGAAGGCCGGATTCCTGGGTCTTTTTTGTTTCAAAATATGAATGGAGCAGCGCATGAAACTTTGTCGCAACGGTACCCGTTATATCGGCCCGATTTGTAAATTGCCGCTTGTAAAAGCGGTGCGCGTACTTAAGCAGGGTATCCAAATGGCTAAGCAGGATAGTTTTGGTAAAGTCATCGGTATTATTCCGATATTCTTTATCCATAATATTCACCAGGTTCCAGATCATCTCTTCCTCGCTGGGCGACAAGTAAAGGGCCTCATTGGTCTCATAGTCAAAATAGCCATACTTTTTAATTTGATGATGCAGCGGAGTTCCCGCCAGGAAATCTTCATGTATTAATATCAGAAAGCATTCATCCCTTAACTTGATATTTTTAAATGTGACCGGCTGGCGTGGTTTAATGAACAACAACTTGCCCCGGTCATGGTCAAATTTTGTTCTGCCATGGGTAATGTTACCCGATTCCAGCTGCTGGAAAGAAATAATGTAAAAATTTGCAGAGAATTCTATGTCATCACCTGCGCACTCGTCTTTATTTCCGAAGGAAATGCTAAATAGTGGATGCTCCGGCGCTTTAATGCCGATGGCATTGCTGAAACTGCTTATTTTATCGAAATGGTTCATGATTTGTTTTAATAGGAAAAGCAGTATCCGTAAAACAGATACTGCTAATATACAATCTTAATTCCCCTGGGCAGCAACGGAAACGTCCTGCCACTCTTCCCAGGTTTTCATCCGTTGATCATAAACGTGTTTTATCCAATGGATACCCACCCTGCCCAGGATCAGTCTTAACGGAGGGTTTTCCGCATCAACCAATTTCAGTACGGCCTCAGCCGTTGCTTCGGGTACGCCCCAGTCTTCTGCCCGGTTGCCGGCAGCAAGTCCGGCCCTAACTTCATCATAAAAAGCTAACGGTTTGCTTTGCATCCCGGAGGTTGTGGCAAAATCGGTCATGAAACCGTTAGGTTCCAGTATACTGACCTTGATACCGAAGCCGCTAACTTCGGCAGCCAGGGCTTCACTAATACCTTCAACAGCGAACTTGGAAGCACTGTATAGCCCCAAAGTAGGGAAAGCGAGCAGGCCTAATGCACTTGACACCTGAATGATATGACCGGCTTTTTGCTCGCGCATAATCGGGATAACGGCTTGCGTTACCCAAAGCAAACCATAAACATTGGTTTCAAATTGTGTACGGATCTCTTGTTCTTCCAACTCTTCTATCGTACCCGAATGACCATAACCAGCGTTATTAATCAATACGTCGATATTGCCAAAATGGTCTTTGGCTTTTGCTACAGCCTCAAAGCATGCAGCCTTGTCGGTTACATCCAGCTTCAAAGCCAGCAATGTTGAAGCGTATTTTTTTGAAAGTTCAGTTAAAGTATCCGGGTTTCTTACCGCAACCACCACCTGATCGCCACGTTTTAAAAATGCTTCTGCCCAAATACGGCCCAGGCCGCGGGATGCCCCGGTTATAAAAATTGTTTTTGCCATTGTTATTTGTTTAATATCATATAAAATTTAATGACAAATCTCGGCTAATTACGAGCGGCTTTAATGATACAAAAGTTGGTAATCATAGAACGATTTTACGTATTTAAGCGAATCAAACAATTACAATTTATACAAATCTCCGTATAACTGATAACGCCCTTGTCTGCTATGGTCTGATAGGAGCGGGGCAGAATTGTTTCCGGGATGAAGATTACTTTCGCTTAGCTGAAATTTGCTGGAAAGCCAGGTTTTGACAGGATCAACAGGTGTCGCTGTCCAGGGGCTTAAGAGATTTTATCTAAACGCTTTTATAATATCCCATACGTCATAATTGCTTATTATGGACCTGTCAAAATTTATTCAACGCGTTTGAGATTATTCTTGTGAAATTGCGGTTGGGCGATTTTTTTTACAAAAAATCTGAAAACATTAATTTTATCTTAACTTATTGCTAAATTTACACTTAACGTCATAAATGTGTAATGGATTTCCGCTGTAAGAGCTTTTAAAAATGTCAATTTTCGATATTAATGGAAGTTTACTATTAATTGCGCCCGAAAAAGGTATCGGTTATCTTTAAAGTACATAAATAATAAAGATGTTAGTTGATGTTTTGCGTTTCTTAAAATTTAACAGGGGAATTTTATCTGTTACCGCATTAAATAACTCCAGTTGGTTGAAAAATAACATAGGAAAGATTATTACGCCCCTTTAAATGTTTGTACGGTCGCTAAACAATGAGAGCCAACTACTTCGCAAAATCGCGGAAGGTGATCAGCATGCCTTCAAAATAATTTATGATTATCATCGGCGAGCGGTTTATGCAAGAGCGATTTTTTTTCTGAAATCGGAAGTGTTAGCTGAAGAAGTGCTTCAGGAAGTAATGTTGAAGCTTTGGCAAAGTGCTGGGAAACTTACAGATGAAACTAATCTGGGCGCTTATTTAACCACATTAACACGTAACCGAAGCTTTCAAATACTGCGGCGAAGAGTCCTGGAAGCTAAGACAGAAATTGAACTGCAAAAAGATTGGACAGAAAGCCATAACGAAACAGAGGAAGGAATCTTGCTGGCGGATACTCAAAAAATACTCGCCGACGGCATTGCGCTGTTACCCCCGCAACAAAAAATGGTTTATGAACTTTGCCGCATTGATGGGCTTAAATATGAGCAAGCGGCTCAGAGCATGAATTTAAGTGTTGAAACGGTTAAAAGCTATATGAAACTGGCGCTTCGTTCGCTTAGATCTCACATGAAATCGCATACCGATATTGCCGCTATTTTAATTATTCTAAAAATTATTTAATTTTTTTCTTCTTCAATACCCCCTTATCGACTTTTCATGGATTAATATAGGAAAGGGACAATTATTCCCCATATATTAACCATGCCGAATACAGAAGACAACAGGCTCCTTTTATTATATCAGAAATTTCAGTCCAAAACGGCATCCGTTGAAGAGTTAACAGAATTGAACACCTTCTTAGCCAGTGGGGGGGCCGAGCAGCACCTGTTTGAACTCATTGAAAGAGAATATCAGTCATCCGAAATTAAGCAACCCAAACTCTCCGAATTTCGTGCCGGGCAAATATTTCAGCAGATAACGAGCCAGCCTCAAACCCATCGTAAGATTAGGAAACTATGGCCCCGCATTGCCGGGGTGGCTGCAATTGCAGGGTTGTTGGCTATTGCAATTTTATTCAAAGACCAAATCTTATCCACAGGCAACCAATCACAAGTTGTTTCGTCAAATCAGGATATTGCTCCAGGCAGAAGCGCTGCCACGTTAACGCTGGCTAATGGGAGGAAAATTCTGCTCTCTGCTATACCTTCCGGCGAACTGGCCAGCGAATCCGGGGTGACAATATCTAAAACCTCGGATGGAAAGATCGTTTACGAAATCAAAGAAAACAGTGCGGCTAAACCGGGACAGCATAATTTGCTATCCACAGCAATTGGAGAAACCTACCAGGTGAAATTACCCGATGGTTCCAGCGTGTGGTTAAATGCAGCCTCATCCCTAAAATACCCTGTTTCTTTTTCATCGTTAAAAGATAGGCGGGTTGAACTTCACGGCGAAGCATATTTTGAGGTAGCAAAGGATAAGCTGCATCCATTTTTGGTGGAGACAGATGGACAGGAAGTGACAGTTTTAGGAACACACTTTAACATTAAAGCTTACAGGCAAGACAAAAATATTGTTACAACACTTGCCGAGGGCAGTGTCAGGGTTGGCTATCAGGCCTCCGCCTGGAGTGATCATGGAAAAATTGTTTATAAAGATGAAGTGATTTTAAACCCAGGACAGCAATCCCGGCTGAAAGGAGAAACAATAAGTGTTTCGAATGCGGACATGGAAGAGTCGCTTGCCTGGAAAGACGGCAACTTTGTTTTTAACGACGCGAAGATTGAAAAAATAATGCAGGACATCGCCCGCTGGTATAACATTGAAGTGTTTTACGAAGGACCATCTCCAACGGGTGCATTTTTCGGCAATATTTCCCGGTCTAAGAATATAAGCCAAATACTGAAAGCTTTAGAATCAACAAAATTAGTTCACTTTAAAATCGAAGGGAGGAAAGTATACGTCAGTAAATAGTTACCTATCAAAAAAACCAGACTCCGGAAACCGGAACCTGGTTTAAGTTTCGTTTAGCTCTAAATTAATTAAAAACTATTTGCAGCGAACCTTCGCCCTGGAAAGTTGAGGTCTGCCGCATTAAACTAAACTCAGATAAATGTATAGAAAATATACCACAAAACAGGGTATACAAAATCTTGTATGCCATAAAATTTTCCTCATCATGCGATTAACCTGCTTGTTTTTGTTTGCATCGCTGATGCAAGTTGCCGCTGCCGGATTTGCACAGAAAATTTCCTTGTCAGAAAAAAATACACCTTTAGTCAAGCTGTTTGCCAATATTAAAGTGCAGACCGGGGTAGATTTTGTGGCAGACGGAGATATCCTTAAGGCAGCAAGGCCCGTGAACATCCGGGTGGTTGATATGGAGCTAAAAGATGTTCTGGAAATATTATTCAAAGATCAGCCGTTAGTCTACGAAATTCAGGATAAAATAGTAGTAGTGTCCCGGAAAGAACCATCATTATTAGACAGAATCAGCGCAGTTTTTACTAACATAGATGTAAATGGCTTAGTCGTTAATGAACGCGGAGAGCCCATGCCAGGAGCAAGTGTATCAGTTCAAGGTGCAGGAAAGTTATATATTACCGATGCCAATGGTACATTCAAATTGCTTTATGTTTCCGGGAAAGAGACGATCATTACCAGATATATCGGCTATAAACCGGATACCACGGTACTCAAATCGAAAACGAGCGTTGTTATTGCTTTAAAGCCCTTAGCGGCACAGTTATCAACGGTCACCATTGTAAATACAGGTTACCAAAACTTAAACAAAGAACGGGCGACAGGGTCGTTTGGAGTTATAACCGCTAAAGAACTTGCCCAATTTCCGACGATCAGTGTGCTTGAACGTATTCAGGGAATGGTACCGGGTGTTAATGTCTCCACGAAAACAACAGCCGGCCAAAGCCGTAACGGAACCATTAACATCCGCGGTATTTCGACGATAGTTGGCCAGTACACGCAGGTGAGCGTGGAACCTTTGCTCGTTATTGACGGATTTCCTTCACAGATTTCCATTGCGCGAGGGGCGTTAGACTTTCTCAATCCGGATGACATTCAACAGATCACCTTTCTTAAGGATGCTGCTGCAGCATCCATATGGGGAATTCAGGCTGCCAACGGGGTCATTGTAGTCACCACAAAAAAGGGAAAGCAAAATGCTGCCCCCACCCTTAACTTCTCGACAACTTACAGTACAAGTGCAAAACCAGGCACGGAGTATGGGCCGAGACTTTCAGTTCCCGATTATATAAACCTGGAAAAAGATATGATTAACGCTAATCTGTTAACTGACCCCGTGCCATCAAGTTATCTTCCGGCCAATAATAGTCAGGCTCAAGCCATCATATTCAAGAACAAGCGTGGAGAAATCAACGAAGCCCAAATGAATTCGGAGCTCGCGGCACTCGGGCAAAATGATAACAGGGGCCAGATTTCCAAGTATTTATTGCAAAGGCCCGTTACGCAACAATATAACCTGTCGCTGTCAGGCGGAGGTGTAAATAGCTCTTATTACATGTCCGGCTACTACTATACGGACGACCGGGTGTACAAAAGCAACCGGAACAAAGGATATTCCTTCAACATTGGTACAAGTTCGGGGCTCTTTAAAAATCGCATAACCATCAATACATCTTTGAATTATGCCAACACCACAGATAAAACTAATCCTACGTCGGCACAGGCCATGAGCATGTCAACCGGAGGCCTGCGTCCGTATGACATGCTCACAAATCCTGATGGCAGTACCAAATATTATGATGTTTTTATGGTTCCCGAACGGGCCAGGGAATTTGAGAAACAGGGATACCTTCCATTTCGATATTCTCCAATTGACGAGTTGAAGTACAACAACACCGTGAATACCGGAAATAATCTCGGTATTATTATAGACGTAAATGGTAAGATTACACCGTGGTTGAGTTTATCGGTTTCCGGCAACCTGGGCAGGAATTTCAATGAGCGGGAAAATTATCAGGAACCCGACAGCTATGCATCCAGAATCATGATCAATAGGGCAACGAGTGTTAACACCGCCGGGAAATTGGTTTATGGCATTCCGATGGGTGGGAAATTGGCTCTTAACAATTCATTGGTCAGAAGTTACAATGTCAGGGGGCAGCTGAACGTGAATAAGAACTGGAACGATAAGCATGAACTGAATGCGGTTCTGGGCAATGAAATCCGTGAGGTTTTTAGTAAAACCAGTGGTGAGAACCGTTATGGCTACAATAAAGAGATTAATTCATTTAGTAGTGTAAACCCAACAGTTCGGTACACGGATATCTATGGCCAGCGCCCCAATATAGGCAGTACAACCGGGCCGGTAGTGGAGAAAACCACAAGGGCGCTTTCCTACTACGCAAACGCCGCCTACACTTACGATAAAAAATACACCATTTCAGGGAGCGCACGTTTTGACGATCTTAACCTTTTAGGCGTTGAGCGCAGAAAAAGAGCCATTCCGCTTTGGTCTGGCGGCCTCAGCTGGAATCTAAAACAAGAAAGCTTTTTGAAAGATGTCGAATGGTTAAGTACCTTATCCGGCCGCTTTACCTATGGTTTTACCGGGAATGCGCCACAAGGCTACGCGCCGGTAACCGTTATAGATTTATCGGGCACCGACTTTTATTCGGGACTTCCCTATGCAACCATAAGCCGTCCGGCAAGGGATAACCTGGCGTGGGAGAAAACAAGAATGTTGAATTATGGCCTTGAATTTTCATTATTCAATGGCCGCATTTCCGGCACATTAGATTACTACAAGAAACACACCACAGACATATTCTACACCTTACCGATCAATGCAACCTACGGATTTAGCGAAACTTTATTCAACGCAGCAAGATTAGAAGGAAACGGTATAGATCTGGGGCTTTCTTTCGCCCTGGTAAGGTCTAAAACAGTAACCTGGAACAATACCATCAACTTGTCATACAATACCAACGTTGTTCATGACGAGCGCTTTAAGTTGCCTATCGGCAATGAAGATGTCACACAAGGGCAAATTATTCACGACGGTTATCCAACTGATTTCCTGTTCTCCTACAAGTTTAAGGGTTTGGATGCCAAGGGTGAAACACTTATTGAAGATCCCAAAGACCCCGGTAAAATTTATACGACTGCCGACTATCCATATTATGACATTAAAGCGTATTCCGGCAGAACTGCTTCTCCCTGGTTTGGCGCCTATTTTACAAATGTCACTTATAAGCACTTTGATCTGGGTTTACAGTTCCAGTATCAGCTTGGTGGGGTTTTTCGGAAACCATCCATCAATACACTTACTGATTTTGTAAGCAGTGCAGGAGATCTGGCAAAACGCTGGAGAAATCCCGGTGATGAGTTGACCACAACAGTTCCCGGAATTAATGCTGATTATAACCTCGGTTACTATTATGGCACCAGTGTGGATAGGTATACCAATTCAGATTTGCTCGTAAGAAGCCGGAGCAATGTTAAGTTGCAACAAGTACGCCTGGCGTATTCGGTACCTCAGCAGGTTGTAGCCAAGTTCGGAATTAAAGCTTTAAGCTTATCGGCTGTTTGCCGCAACCTGGGCATGATCTGGGCTGCGAATAAAGAGAAAATAGATCCCGACTACCTTTATAGTGAAAGTAGTACTTATCAATTGGCTCCTGTCCGGACTTATTCTTTCCAAGTTAACCTGAGTTTATAACCTCACAAAGACAAAATCATGAATATTGTAAAAATATTTTTAATAGCCATACTAACGTTTGCCTTGGTATCTTGCCGTAAGTACGTAGAAAATGTTCCGGTTCAGGGGCAAAGAGTTTTGGTCTATACACAAGATTACCGCCTACTAATCAATGGCCAAACAAGTGCTGAAATTGGCTCAGGGAATTCGGCCATTTTGGGTTGTGATGACATTGATCTAAAAGATCCTAATATTCAGGATCAAATCTCAACAGACAATTCGAACCTCGCGATGTATACCTGGGACAAGCCCTTTTATCTTGAAAAAGTTGACGATTTTGACTGGAATGGAATGTATAAAGCGATGTACACCTACAACACTGTAATATCGGGCGTTTTGAATAGTAAAGGTGGTTCGCTGGCGGAACGGAATGAAATTTATGCTGAGGCACTTGTACAGCGGGCCTTTACTTATTTTACCCTTGTAAACTCCTATGCTAAGCAGTATGATGCAGGGACGGCCGGATCTGACCTTGGCGTGCCGCTTTTACTTGAAGCAAAGTTATTCGTCCCTCTACCGAGAGCAACAGTTGCCCAAGTTTATGCGCAGGTGCTTAAAGACCTGGAAATTGCTATCCCCCTGATATCGGTTACCAAAGAAAATGCTGTAAGGCCGAGCAGGGCGGCAGCTTATGCCTTACTGGCCAAAGTACATTTAAACATGCGGAATTTTGAGGCAGCACGCCAGGCCGCAGAACAATCGCTGGCGCTTTCAGGACAGCTTTATGATTACAACCTATCAGCCGGTCCTTTGAACGCTCCATTTCCTACTCTTTTGGAAAATAAGCAAATCCTTTTGCGTAAAATACCCAGAACTACCTATTCGGCATTACAGTTAAGTGATGACTTGCTGAATTTATTAGGGACCAAAGATCTGAGGTATGTGCTGTTTACCAGGTTTGGTGACCAGTTTTATCCAAGTTTTAACGGCAGAGGTTTTTGGGCCGGAGGCGGTTCCGATCCGGCATGTGTTGGCTTAACGGTAAATGAAACGTGGCTGATCCGGGCGGAATGCCTGGCAAGGGCAGGACAACGTAATGAAGCGATAAAAATGTTGAATGACCTGCGTAAATTTAGGTTTACTCCAGACGATTATGTAGCGCTAACCGCCACGAGTGACCAACAGGCTTTGCAAATGGTCATTGATGAGCGCCGGAGGGAGTTTTTCGGAACAGGCCTGCGCTGGTTTGACCAGAAACGCTTAAATAAAGAGCCTTCACTGGCCAAAACAGTCACACGTACCTTTAAGAATGTTACTTACACGCTGGCACCTAACAGTAACGGGTATGTTTTCCCTTTTTCTTCAATCATTGTAAACCAGAATCCGGAACTAATACAGAATCCAAAATAAATCCATCTACTCATTTTCCGTATTGATACACCCTCGCCGGGTTCATCAATACGGAATTGAATTGCCTAAAAAAAGTCTGTAATGCAGAAAAGTATCGTTAAAATAGAAAATCTGTCACATAAATATAGCGCCAACTGGGCTATACGTGACATTAACATGGAGATCACCAGCTACGGGATTGTTGGGCTTTTAGGTTCGAACGGCGCGGGAAAGTCGACAACCATGAACATCCTTTGCGGATCCCTGAACCAGACCGAAGGCAACGTTTACATCGATGGTGTAAATTTCAGGGATGATCCAATGCGGGCAAAAAAGGATATAGGGTTCTTACCCCAAAACCCACCGTTATATATGGACCTTACTGTCGACGAGTACCTTTTGTATTGCGCAGGATTAAGACATATGTCGGGTAACGAGCGAAAAGACGCAGTAAAAGCAGCCAAGGAGCGTTGCGGGATTACGCACTTTAGCAACCGGCTAATAAAAAACCTCTCCGGTGGATACAGGCAACGCGTGGGGATAGCACAAGCAATTGTACACCGGCCCAAAGTACTTGTTCTGGATGAACCAACGAATGGGCTGGATCCAAACCAGATCATCGAAGTAAGGGCGTTGATCAAAGAGATAGCCAGGGACAGGGTTGTTATATTTTCTTCTCATATCCTTTCTGAAGTACAACTGCTATGCAGGGATATCATGATGATCGAGAACGGTAGAATTGTTTTTGAAGATAGCATGGATGCATTTAATAATTACATAGCACCGCATAGCATGCTCGTTCACCTGAACAATATGCCAGCGATCATGGAACTTGAAGCCATTCAAGGCGTCATGAAGGCAGATCTGCTTACCGGGAAGCTCGTTCGGCTGTTCTTTAGCGGCGACTCAGGAATCGCCGAGACCATAGTAAACGAAAGCGTTAATAAAGGCTGGCGGCTTCAGGAGATCACGCTCGAGAAGAACTCAGTCGAGGAAATATTTAAACAACTATCACAACACCAGTCCAATAAAACATCTTAATGAAAACTATTTTCAGAATTGCAAAGACAGAGTTAAAATTACTTTTTTATTCTCCGATAGCCTGGTTTCTCATTATCATCTTTTTGGTTCAATGTGGAATCGTGTATTCAAAAATGCTGGAATCCTCTGCCGAAATCCAGGAAGGCGGCTTTAAGAATACTTTCAGCATAATTGCAGGGATATTTTCTGGATCAAACGGAGTGTTTTCGACTGTAATGGGAAACTTGTATCTCTATCTTCCTTTACTTACCATGGGCCTTATCAGCCGCGAAACCAGCAGTGGTACAATCAAGCTGCTCTATTCATCACCCATTCGTGTACGCGAAATTGTATTGGGAAAGTTTGGAGCGATGGTAGCACTGAGCGTTTTACTGGTTACCATTGTAGCTTTTTTCATCACGTTAAGCTATTTTACCGTACAATCACCTGATACCGGTTTACTTTTAAGCAGCCTGCTCGGCTTGTTCCTGCTACTTTGCGCTTATTCTGCTATCGGGTTGTTTATGTCGTCCCTGACTACTTATCAGATTGTAGCAGCTGTCTGCACATTTGTAACCTTCGGTATCCTGTATAATATATCAGGTTTGTGGCGTGGGGTACCATTTTTAAGAGATGTAACTTACTTCCTTTCCGTGGCTGGTCGTACTGACTGGATGCTTGCCGGGCTGATCACCAGTAATGGTATCGTGTACTTCCTGGCTATTGTGTTTCTTTTTCTGGGACTAACGATCTATAAGTTGAAGTCTGGCATGGAATCAACATCTCCGCTGGTAAAAGTTACCCGTTATGGCTTTATTTTCATTTGTACGCTGGCTATCGGTTGCGTCAGTGCGATACCCCAACTCATTGTGTATTTCGATGTCACGGGAAATAAAACCAACACCATTAGCCCGGAGACTCAAAAGATCATCATGGAACTTGGTGACGAGCCGCTGGAAGTAACCGGCTATGCTAATTTGTTTGGCGGTTTTATGGAAGACGGAAATCCCGAATCCTACCAGAAAAACATCAACTCATGGGCGCCTTACGTTCGTTTTAAACACAACATCATCCTAAAAAGTGTAATGTATTATGATACGCTGGGTCTGGGTGGCGAAATTAGGAGAAGAAATCCCGGAAAATCCTTAGCGCAGATTGCCGAAAAGGCAGCCAAAAACGGTGACATGAGCCTCGATCAGTTTAAGCGGCCCGAAGAGATCAGAAAAATGATAGACCTTTCACAGGAGCCCAATTATTACATCATGCAACTGAAATATAAGGGACGAAAAACATTTTTGCGCGTGTTTCCTGATAACGAGCACTGGCCTTCTGAAACGGAGGTATCGGCTGCATTAAAAAGGCTTCTGCAAGCTAAAATACCCAAAATCCTGTTTGCCTCGGGTAACCTGGAACGTAATATCATTAAGATCGGAGATCGCGATTATCGTGCGTTGACAAACTTGAAGAGTTTCAGAAATTCGCTGTTAAATCAGGGCTTTGACGTGGACACCATTTCATTGGATGCCGGTGTTATTCCTTCCGGTATTTCCGCCCTCGTATTGGCAGATCCAAAGATCTTACTTAGTCCCTCGACAACAGCTAAGCTACAAAAATATATAGATGCCGGTGGTAACCTGTTAATCTCCGGCGAACCCGGAAAGCAAGCTGTTTTGAATCCTTTGCTGAAACAATTTGGTGTGCAACTGATGAATGGGGCTATCGTACAACAAAGTAAGGATCTGCAGCCCGACCTGGCCGCACCCTTCCTGACCAGCATGGCAGGAAACCTTTTCCCGCCGCTAAAGCAAGTACATCATGATAGCATAGTTGTCTCCATGCCGACAGCGGCGGCACTTTCTATCGAAGGCTCAACAACATACGATATTAAACCACTGCTGATAACCGATGCCAGAAAAAGCTGGTTAAAAAAAGACAAATTCTTAAGTGACTCTGCAACCGTCAAGTTTGAGCCGGAGAAAGGCGACCTGAAAAAGCCATTTCCGCTCGCGGCAAGTATTACAAGAAATTTAAACGGTAAAGAACAGCGCATCATCGTTTCCGGAGATGCCGATTTTATGTCGAATGCTGAATTGAATCGCTTTAATATGAGGACCGCAAACTTTGCCTTTAACACGGGCGTTTTTAGCTGGCTGAGTTATGGGCAGTTTCCTATCAGCAGTTTCCGGCCCATGGCAAAGGATACCTTGGTACTGGTTACAAAAGACCAGGTTAAAAATTTAAGAGTTGTGCTGATCTGGGTGCTTCCGGGCATCTTACTGGCCATTGGGAGTATAATATTAATCAGGAGAAAGAGAAAATAACGATGTCATTTTTAACCGATCAGCAAACAATTAATGACCTGAATATTTTCGGCAAACAGGGGGCCGATTCCATTTATCAGATTTTCAATAGAACCACTACGCGTGGCGGAGCGGCGATCCTGGAAGAGATGTTCCGCTCCCCGCTTTCCAATTATGCCCAAATTACTGAGAGAAGTGAAACTATTCAATATTTCGCTAAAGCAGGATTGCAATTTCCCTTTCCTGCCCATCAGTTTGATACGGTGGAATCCTATTTGCGGAATGTTGATCATCGGACCAAGCTTTCAGCACAGGACGATTCGGTTGTCAGAAAGCTTAGCAACATTGTTATGCCGGACGGCGATACCTCTTCCATGCATAATGGGGTTACGGTCTTATTAGTGCTCATGAAGAATCTAACTCAGTTTCTGACCGGCTTAGAACCGCACGCGTTGAATTCTTACAGCTCGGAGGGGACTGAGATCTTGAGTCTCCTGAATAATCCTGCATTTTCACATGGGTTAGCAACAAAGTCAGGAAAAAAACTTTCGGCTGCGGAATTCGCAGAATTTGATGAGTTTTTCAGGTTTCGCTTCCGTGACATGGTCATCAAATTACTGACCTATATCTATAAATTGGACGTGTATATCACTGTTGCAAAAGTCGCTGCAGATCAGGGATTTGTTTTCCCCAAAGCTATGCCCGAAGATCGGAATGAAGTAAGACTTGAAGGCGTTTACCATCCCCAACTGGAAAAGGCAGTGCCCAATTCCATCAGTATTACGGCGGACAGTAACGTTATTTTTCTGACCGGAGCAAACATGGCGGGCAAATCAACCTTTATGAAGTCGCTGAGTATTGCGCTTTATATGGCGCATATGGGTTTCCCGGTTGCAGCAAAACAGATGCAATTTTCCGTTCTGGACGGTATGTTTACGACCATCAATTTGCCAGATAACCTGGGTATGGGTGCCAGTCACTTTTATGTTGAAGTTTTAAGGATTAAAAAAATAGCATTAGAGCTTAAGCAGGGGAAGAACTTGTTTGTACTGTTCGATGAAATGTTCAGGGGCACGAATGTTAAGGATGCCTGCGAAGCAACTATTGCTTTTACAGAGGCCTTCGCAGCTAAGCGGAATAGTCAATTTGTGATTTCCACACATATCATCGAGGCAGGAGAAGTGCTTAAAAAAAAATGCGGCAATATCAACTTTGTGTATTTGCCGACACTTATGGATGGGAACCAACCGGTATATACCTATTCGTTAAAACAGGGGTTAACCGCAGATCGCCATGGGATGGTGATTGTTAAAAATGAAGGTATCCTGGAAATCTTAAAATCCGGCCTGGAGCGGATGTCTAATCGAGGATTATGAGCTTTAAAATCGACAAACAAACTCAAGAAGATCTGAACTTACTGGGTAAATACACGCCAGGTTCTGTTTTTAATCTATTCAATAAAGTGCAAACCAGTGGCGGAGAGCGGCTGCTGCAGCAAATGTTTCAACAGCCACTTACTGATCCGCAAGCGATCAATAAACGATGCGGTTTATTTAACTACTTCGGACAGAAAAAATTGTTATTCCCGTTTAGCAAGCAAGATTTCCAGGAAGTAGAAAATTATTTCCGCATAGGCACAAGCAGCAATTATCCGGGCGCCTTATTGCATGTTGTTTCCACGAGGGTTCAAAACTATCTCCTAAAGGATGAACGCTATGAGAAATTACAAAACGGCCTTTTGGTAACGATTAAAATGTTGAATGATTTGCGCAGGTTTCTGGACTTGTTAAATGATAGTGAAACGACGCCCTTTGACCATGAAAAAAGCATACTCTTAGATATCCTTGCCCATCCCCGCCTCAGGAATTTATTGGAACAAATAAATTCGGAAAAACTTTCCATTTTTCAGCTGGCGGCTTATGATTATCTGATCAAAAAAACGCTGCAGGCAGAGATGGAAACCCTGCTGGAAAATATTTACAAGTTGGATGTTTACATCGCCGTAAGCGCAGTTGGCAGAGATCGTGGATTTACCTACGCGGAAGCGGTGCCTAAAGCAAAGCATCTGGTCAAGATCAGCGAAGTATGGCATCCGGCGTTAATTAATGGGATTGCCAATCCTATAAACTTTGACGAAGGCAGTAACATGCTATTTCTGACCGGAGCCAATATGGCTGGTAAATCTACAATCATGAAAGCGTTTGGCATTGCAGTTTACCTGGCCCATATGGGTTTTCCCGTTGCTGCGAAATACATGCAGTTTTCAGTTCGCGATGGTATTTATTCCTCCATCAATGTCTCCGACAACCTGAATATGGGGTATAGTCATTTTTATGCAGAAGTATTGCGCGTAAAAAAGGCGGCGGAGGAGGTAGCTACCGGAAATAGCTTCATCGTCTTATTTGACGAATTGTTTAAAGGCACCAATGTAAAGGATGCGTATGACGCTACGCTGGCCGTTACAGCAGCTTTTGCGCAATATCACCAGTCCTTTTTTATCATCTCTACACATATTATCGAGGTAGGCGAAGCCTTGCAGAAAACCTCCGAAAATGTACAGTTCGCTTTTTTACCAACGGTTATGCACGGTAACGTACCAAAATATACTTATAAGCTGGAAACGGGCATAACCACTGACCGGCAGGGTATGCTCATTATTGAAAATGAAGGAATACTGGCCTTATTAACTGAAAAATAACATGAAAAACTATATAACTGAAACTTTTCCTCCAGGAAAAAGGCTTTTCTTTTCTCATTGGGTAAAGCTGGTTCCGCTGGTTTGTATCCTGTTCATTTTAGCTACCCCTTCCTTTGCTCAAAAAGGGTTAAGCCGTGTGGAAGCAGAAAAGCTTGCAGGAAAAGAATGGACGATAGAAAAAAACAAGTTACGTCCGGCAGCAGAGAAGGTCTGGTCTGAAGGAGTTATCCATTTAGGAAAATATAACATGGCTATTGCATATCGGGCATTCGGCGAGAAGCCTGCCGACGGGCGTAGCCTTTATATCTCGCTTCATGGGGGCGGAAATGCTCCTCCGAAGGTCAACGATCAACAGTGGGAAAACCAGCGGACGCTATATCCGATAAAAGAAGGGTTTTGCATTGTGCCAAGAGCACCTACTAATACCTGGAATTTATGGCACGAAGATCATATCGATAATTTGCTGGATTCATTAATCCGCTACGCTGTCATCATGGAAGATGTCAATCCAAATAAAGTCTACATCCTGGGCTACTCTGCGGGCGGTGACGGGGTATTTCAACTGGCCCCGCGTATGGCCGACCGTTTTGCTGCTGCTTCCATGATGGCCGGCCACCCCGGAGACGCCAATGCCCTTAATCTTCGAAACCTGCCCTTTGCGATATACATGGGAGGCAAAGATACCGCTTATAGCCGCAATACCCTGGCCATCGCTTTTAACCAAAGATTAGACAGCCTGCAGCGGCTCGACCCTAAGGGATTTATCCACGATTTTCATTTATATCCAGATAAGGCGCACTGGATGGACCGGCGGGATACAATTGCGATCCCCTGGATGGCCTCTTTTACCAGAAACCCGCTTCCCCAAAAAGTATCCTGGGTACAAGATAACCGGCTTCAGCATCGCTTTTACTGGTTGTCTGCGCCTGTCGAAACACTTCGCGAAGGCGCGGCAGCCGAACTAAGCATAAAAGGAAATCAGATAAAAGTAACAAAGAACACCTTTAAAGTATTGAATATTAATCTTAATGATAAAATGATGGATCTTGATCAAAAGATTACTGTTTTACAAAATGGGCGTACCCTATTCCGGGGCAAGGTCAGGCGAAATTTAAAGACCATCAAGCGGACGATTCAAGAATATCAAGATGGTCAAATGATCTTTTCCGTGAAACTGGTTTTAACGGGAGATCAAGTGACTGTGAAAAATGCCTGAGTCCATTTACAACGATGAACGGATCGCCGAGTCGTGGCGAGTCATCAGCCTGCAAATCGATAAATGTTAAATCAAACGAAAAGAAAAATTTAATGAAAAAAATATTTTTGACCGGAGCGGCCACCATGGTTTTGTTAGCTTGTATCGTAAGCCAAAATACGATGGCCCAAACAATACGAAAGTTTCGAAAAACCAATATGGTTGCCGAACTTCCCTTAGATCCTGCAGTTCGTATGGGGAAACTGGCCAATGGCTTTACTTATTACATCCGTCATAACGAAGAACCCAAGAATAGGGTAGTATTCTATTTGGCCAACAAAGCCGGGTCTGTTCTTGAGCGCAATGAACAGCAAGGCCTGGCGCATTTTCTCGAACATATGAACTTTAATGGCACCAAGCATTTTCCAAAAAGTGATCTTGTTAACTATCTTCAAAAAACAGGTGTACGTTTTGGTGCCGATCTGAATGCTTATACATCATTTGACGAAACAGTGTACCAGCTGCCCCTGCCATCTGATGACCCGGAGATCCTGACTCAAGGTATACAGATTATGCGGGATTGGGCACAGGAGGCCACGCTTGATCCGGACGAGATCAATAAAGAAAGGGGAGTGGTTTTGGAAGAGAAACGTTTGGGTAAAGGAGCCCAGGACAGGATGCAGCGTCAATATTGGCCGGTTATGCTTAATCATTCCCGGTACGCAACCCGCATGCCGATCGGGACAGACTCGGTACTTACAGGGTTTAAGCCCGAAACCATCAGGTCATTTTACAGGGACTGGTATCGGCCCGATCTACAGGCGCTGATTGTAGTAGGCGATATTGACGTGAACGAGATGGAAAAGAGCATCCTGAAAAAGTTCAACGACCTGAAAAACCCAAAAATCGAAAGAACAAGAGTCCGATATAGCATTCCACTTACCGGTAAAAATCAGTTTTTGACGGTAACTGATAAAGAAATGACATCGACAGTGTTGCAGATCATCATTAAACATCCGGGCATTGCGCTGAAAACGGCGGGTGACTTTCGCCAATCCGTAATCAGGGAACTCTTTAACTTTATGATGAATGAGCGTATTACTGAGTTACAGCGCCAGGCTAATCCGCCATTTATAAGCGGTGGCATGGGGATAGGTGAGCTTTTAGGAGGGATCGACCAGTTTTCGGTTTTTGTAAATGCGAACCCGGGTCAATTGGAAAAAGGGCTTAAAGCTATTTGGAGGGAAACCGACCGGGTAAAAAAATTAGGTTTTACGCAAACAGAGCTGGACCGGGCTAAGCAAAATTACCTGAGTAAAATGGAAGCCGGCGTCAAGGAAAGTAAAAAGACAAACTCAGATAGTTACGTTAATGAATACCTTCAATATTTCTTAAAAGGAACTGCATCCCCGGGTATACAATTTGAATATACGCTGCTCAAAAAATCTTTACCGGGAATAAATTTAAGCGACCTAAATAATCTGACCCGGGCGCAAATTAAAACATACGATAGGGATATATTAATAATGGCTCCGGATAAGGATAAAGCCATTCTGCCTGATGAAAAAACGGTGCTGACCTGGATGGGCCAGGTTGAGCAGGAAAAGCAATTGCAGTACAAAAATATTGTGAATGAACAACCTTTACTTACAAGTAAACCAAAGAGCGGCCGTATCGTCAGCGTGTCTACCGATAGTTTATTAAACGTTACCACTATTCATTTTGCAAATCATGTCAAAGTCATTCTTAAACCAACCGATTTCAAAGACAATCAGATTCTGTTCAGTGGTTCTACTCCCGGGGGATCCTCCTTGTATAGCGACAACGATTATGAATCAGCTTCTAACGCGGCCGGTATAATTTCATCTTTCGGCGCAGGTAATTATAATCCCATCCAATTGAATAACTATTTGTCGGGCAAACAATTTGGGGTACATATGCAAATGTCAGAACGCACGACGGGCGTTAACGGATCTGCAGTTCCCGCTGAATTAGAAAACGCACTGGAGCTATTGTATGCCTACTATACACAACCAAGAAAGGATAAAGACCTATTTGTCGGATTGATTACCAAGTCGAAAGCAAGCCTCGAAAACCGGGCTAATTCACCGATGAATGTTTTTCAGGATACGGTTTATGCAGTATTAGGCAACCACAATATCCGCAGAAGCGGCCCAAGTATCTCAAAAATAGATCAGATAAGCCTGGATAGGGCTTTCGATATATATAAGGAGCGCTTTGGAAATGCCTCCGGCAGTACATTTACTTTTGTCGGCAATTTTGATGTAAAGGCCATACAACCTTTGCTGTTAAAATATATCGGCGGTTTACCTGCATTGGACTCTGTAATGCCTGCTAAGGATTTAGACATCAATATTCCGGAAGGAAACTACGAAAAGAAGGTTTTCAAAGGCACGGAAGATAAAGCAACCGTGTTATTGGTCTGGTCCGGCAAATTCAAATACAGCCAGTCGAACCTGTATACCATGGACGCCCTTAAGGAAGTGCTTACCATACGTTTGCTGGAACGATTACGGGAAGAAGAAAGCGGCGTATATACACCGAGCGCATCTGTAAATGTTACCAAATTACCACAGGAACGCTTCTCCCTGATTGTGAATTTCGGCTGTGCACCGTCAAATGTGGACAAATTAATTGCCTCTACACTTGATGAGGTAGCGAAACTGATAAAATCCGAGCCGGAACCAGTGAACGTCAATAAATGGCGTGCCGAAGTCCTGCGATCGCAGGAAACTGAAGTGAAAACCAATGAATGGTGGCTTGGCTATATATCCGGCCAGATACAAAATGAAGAGCACCTGGAGGATGCCCGCATTTACACAGGATTAATAAACGCCGTAAAACCAACGGATGTTAAAGATCTTGCCGTTAAGTACTTAAATGGTGAGAATTTTATCAAGTTCATCCTGCTGCCCGAAAGCAGCAAGATTCAATAAGCATCAAAATAATCCGCTCGTCGTTCTTTATCGTTTCCTCATATCGTTAAATGAGATCAGTTAAATTAAGTGTCTTTTTTGAGCAATAAAGACAAGCCGCTGCTAATAGCTGCAAATACCAAGTTTGGACCTGATGCTGGATGTGTGCAGCCATTATTGTACTCTTTGCGTACCTGGGGCTATAAGCCTTTGCATCAGGATCCAATCTTTGGAGGGCACCGGCCATGAGCCCGAAGTGATGCCGTATTTTGTGACTGACCTGCTACTTTGTATATTTTAATATATCAATTATCCGGGTATCAAATGGGATAATTGTGTAAAAAGGCTTTTTATTTAAAACTTGTTGAAAGATCTCGTATATCAAAACAAACCTCCAAAAGGGATTAGAACATTATATAAATGTCATAATTTTCTGAATAATAGGTAGTTATTTAATCTGAGAAAGAGACGTGATTGAGAAATATCTTAGTCAAAAACCAAGTAAACCCCTAACAGTTAAATTGTTAGGGGTTTAAACTTATTGTAGTAGCCCAAAGGAGAATCGAATCCTTTCGATAATTAATATTTCCTATGAAATCTGATAGACCAAATTATAATATATTGTTTATTAAAAACGTATAATAACCTTATGATATCGGGTACCTATTTCAAGTTTCGCGGCCGCTTTGAGTTAAATCCTCACCCGTATGATATCGGCTGGCGATATTTACAGACAGAGTTTTCGGTTTAAATTTTTTTGTCAATAAGATTTATAAGATCAAAAAAGAAGAGTACGCTACGTTTTACAATTACCAGTTAAATCATTACCTTGAGTGCCATCCGCTGCAACTCTTGATTATTCAAAAACACTCTATCTACTACTTTTACTTTCGCTTTGTAATTCACAAAAGGATCACTGTTTAACCAACCGTTTGCAATACAGATACGCACGATCTTTTTAAAGTTTTTAAGGTATTTAACAGCTGAATTATTTGCACATCTTCTTATAGAGCGAAGGTAGAAATCATAACTTACTATAAAATCATGATCAATATCCCGGATGTCAATATCGGCGGTATTATACTTCCATTTGATAAATTCGGAAGTATGTTTTAAAGAGGTTTGATAACGCTCTAATGTCCCTTTTGCGAAATCGGCACCGACCAAAGAAGCCACCTGTGCATTGTGATCCTTAAATACATCAAGGATCATCCTAACGGATTCCGCTTTACCGGTGAGTTTACTTTTTAGCCGTTCGGCTGTAATGACTGCTTTTTGCTCCGTAAGGCTTTGATGGGCGTCATACACCATAGCTTGTAACTGGTCAAGATAAGCATTAAAGGTTCTGGAAGCTTCCTTGGTTCCTTTTAACCGTCCTGCCTTGCTATTCCATTACAAAGGATCGCAGCTTCGTGCCGTGGTAGTTTCAGACCGTTTACCGGCAACGGTAATACGAAGATAGATCGGCACAGGGCCGTCTGTGTAGTTTTTTGGTTTCTTCAAATAGAAGAGTAAGCTGAAATTAGTTTTCATGTTAAATAACATTAAAAGTGAAACAAAACTAAGCTTGCAGCTGATCATAATCAAGATGTTTAAATATTGAACATCTTGATAGTCAAATAGATATGACTAATTCGGTGAGTTTGGGTTTCTCAAAATTCACTCACCATATCACGCACTAATTATATGCGAATTGAGCGTTTGATATAAAAACAAAAGCCCGCAATCATATGATTTGCAGGCTTTTAAATAATTTGATATCAAAATCAGCGGAGAGCTAGGGATTCGAACCCCAGGAACCTTTCACAGTTCAACAGTTTTCAAGACTGCCGCAATCGACCACTCTGCCAGCTCTCCGGGGACAAAAGTACAAATCCGGAGCGGATTGACAAGTATCGAAATGATTTTTTTTCAATTTCTTAACTTTTGTGGCTAAGTTTTTGATAGACAGATAATTAATTTTTAAAATGGTCGGATTTTTTCTGCCTGAAGCTGTTGAAACGTGGTTTTACCACCCTTAAACTGCGTTTTGAAAGCTCAACCGACGCGTTTAATTCAAACCCGATAAGCAAAATCAGCGAGTTTATGTACATCCAAAGCATCACTACAATCAGAGTTCCGATTGATCCGTATACTTTGTTATATGATGAGAAATTGTTGATATAATAGGAAAAACCAAGAGAAGTAAGCACTGCCAGCGCGGTAGCCAGTACCGAGCCCGGATTTACAAAGTTCCAACGTTTTGTATGGGCAGGGCCGTATCTGTACAACCAGGCTATGCTGATAAAAATAATAATAATAATCATGATCCACCGGAACAACATGATAGGGTAGATCCAGAAATGACTTTCTTTATTAACGTGCAGCTGAATCCAGTGAATAACGGCCTGGCCGGCAATCATAATGGCTATCGAAATAAAAAGTGCCATACTAATAGCTATGGTAATGCCCGTAGCAACCAGCCGCCGTTTGAGCCAGCTTCGCCGGTCGGTAATTAGCGATGCTTTGTTGAAGGCCTTCATCAGGTTAATTACGCCATTGGTGGCAAAGTACATGGTTGATAAAAAACCAAACGAAAGCAACTTGCCGTTTTCATTCTTGATAATGTCGATAAGCGTCCCCCTGAAGGCTAAATAAGCGTTTGTGGGCATTACTGACGCCAAAACGGTTAGTAGTGTCCCCTGGAAGTGTTTTATGGGTATATAAGGGATCAGCGTAAACAAAAAGATTGTGGCAGGAAATACGGCCAGCATAAAACTATAGGCCAGCGCGTATGCGCGGTTAGTTAATGAGGTTTTAGTGATCTCCTTGATAAAAAAATCAATCACAGTATACAACGGCAGCGGACGAAAACCTGGCAAAATGATATATTTTGTCCACTCTATAATATACTGATAAAAACTAAAGCGCAGCAAAAAGTGGTGAAGCCATCTCATCTAACCAAATTTACTCAAAAAAAGGCAATAATTTATCTATAAAATCCTGTGGCGGCAGGCACGGACGGTTTGTTTTCATATTAATGAAAACCAGTAAGGTTTCGCCGGTATTAATCAGCTCGCCTTTTTCATTACTTAGGTCATACCGGAAATGGATACGGATACCGGGCATTTTATCCATAATCACTTTTACGCTTATTTCCTCATCATACAAAGCCGGTTTCAGGTACTTGCATTTAAGCTCCAGCACAGGCATCATAATGCCCGACTGTTCCATACCGCTATAAGTTAATCCAAGGCTGCGCAGCATTTCTACGCGGCCAACTTCATAAAACTCGGCATAATTACCGTAGTACATATAGCCCATCTGGTCGGTTTCGCCGTACCGCACCCGTATTTTGGTGGTATGCTCAAACATTACCTTTTAATGTTGCGTTCGTTAAGCGCTTTTTGAAAAGCATGGGCATTCACTAAATGGTCGGCAACGTTGTTTGCAAAG
Organism: Mucilaginibacter sediminis; assembly: GCF_051903035.1. NCBI lineage: Bacteria > Pseudomonadati > Bacteroidota > Sphingobacteriia > Sphingobacteriales > Sphingobacteriaceae > Mucilaginibacter > Mucilaginibacter sediminis. Next base: position 1,488,561 of record NZ_CP170602.1, on the reverse strand, counting down.
GCGTGATATCCCGAAAAATCGGCTTTGGCGCACATGTATATGTAATCGTTGTTTTGATGATCAAGCACGGCGTTTACAGCATTTACAGATGGCATCATGATAGGGCCGGGGGGCAGGCCTGTATGCAGGTAAGTATTGTATGGCGAGTTGTAGGACAGGTACCTGTTTAAAACCCGTTTGATGGTAAAATCGTTCAAGGCGAAAATTACGGTAGGGTCGGCCTCTAATTTCATGCCCTTTTTAAGGCGGTTAAGATATAAACCGGCAATAACAGGCATCTCGTCGTCATGTAAAGCCTCGGCATCAACTATCGACGCTAACACAGATACCTCCTGTTGGGAAAGATTAAGTGCGGTAGCTTTTTGCTTACGCGCCGGTGTCCAGAATTTTTCGTAGTTGGCATACATCTTTTTAAAGAATTTATCGGGCGATGTATTCCAGTACATTTGGTAGGAGTTGGGCATAAACATGGTATACACGTTATCGGTAGTAAAACCATATTTGGCCACATATGCCGATGAATCAAGCAGGTTGATGATGGATGCCGAATCTGGCTCGATTTTTTTGGAAACAAAACCGGCAAATTGCTCCTTCTGCCGTAAACCATGAAACTCCAGTTGTACAGGCTCCTGTGTGCCGGAGGCCAGCATATTAATTAGCTTGCGGTTGCTCATGCCTTCGTGCAGGTGATACCTGCCCGGTTTAACCCGGTGTGTATAGTTCATGTTTACAGCCGCCCAGTTAAAGGTAACGGTATCTTTAACCATGCCTTCGTTTTGTACCGTTTTTATTACGTCGGCATAGGTTGCGCCGGTATGTATGTATAAATACTCCTGTTTGGCAGTTACATTGGGGCCAAAATACTTATAGTAATAGTTTACACCAACACCTGCCAGTATGATGACAATCACAATTACAAATGCGATAATGAATTTTTTTAATGGTCCTGATTTTGACTTTTTCTCAGTCATGATAAATTAGCTATAGATGGTAATTATTTAGTTTTTATCACCCTAATTTTACTAATGTTTTCTAATTAAATGAATTAGAAAATTAAGGTGATAATTTATTTAATTTTTATGATGCAGATGATAACCCGTTAGGGCTGTATTTTTTCAATTAATTCAATTCGTGCAATTCGCTTTAATTAGTGTCAATTAGTGTCTGATTTTTTGAATGGCAATCAACCCACCGGTTAAGTTTTTAACGTTGTGATAACCGCTTTGCAGTAATAGTGTTTGAGCTGTTTCGCTGCGTAAGCCAACTTTGCAGATAACGATTAATTCATCGGTTTTGTTGTAACCCAGGTTATTTAGCTTGTCAGCAAGGGTACTCAACGGCACATTAACTCCGCCTATATTAAAGGTTTGATATTCAATAGCCTCGCGTACATCTATCAAATGGAGTTGTTCGCCCCGGGTTATCCTGGCAAGCAGTTCGGCTGCATTAATTTGTTGGGGCTGCATTTGTTTTTGCACCTTGTGAAACAGTAATATTCATGCGTGTACCTATGCTGGTTTTACTCAGCGAGTCGGTTCTCATGGGGTATTGCGCGGTTACAACTACATTGGTCGAGTCGGTTATGGAACCCTGGTAAGTTATTGTGCCCATTGTTAATCCGGCGCCTTTAATGGCAAAACGTGCCGCATCCAAATCAAGATTAATCAGCTCAGGAATGGCTACCTCGCTTGCTCCTGCGCCATCACCTAAAACAAGGTCCACTTTTGATCCTTTAGGCAGTTTGGCCCCCGTTTTAATAACAACCCCTCCAAAACGTACTTCGAGTATGCGGTCGCGGGCAATATCCGAACGGTATGTGGTATCGCCAATTTTTAAGCCGTAGTTAGATAGGGTAGCGGTAGCTTCGCGGTAGCTGGCCTGTTCCAGGTCGGGCAGGGCCACGGGGGGCGCCTGTAATGTAACCATGGTTAAATAAATTACGCGGCCTTCTTTCACATTAGTTCCGGCATCGGGATCCTGTTCTACAATGGTGCCCGGCTCAACATCCTCAACATAAACCGAATCTATTTTATAGCCAAAGCCCTGCTCTTTTAATAATGCCATAGCGCGATCAATTTTCTCGCCTTTCAGCTTTGGTACAGGTATCCCGGATCCATGATTAGTATAATATCCCAGGCTGTAAAAGGCAATTAAAACAACTACAACTACTGTAACAATTGCACCTAAAAGGTTATAACGAAATGATTTTGTTTTTAAATAAAGACCAAATTTGCTCATTGGTATGCGTAGGGATAATTACAGTCAAATAAGTATCAAACATAGCAATTATTTCGGATTTCGGATGTTCGATTTCGGATTTGAGGATTTTGAAATTAGTAATTTGTGATTTCGGTTTAGTATATTCAATACTATTATCCTAATTTCGAAATCGAAAACAAACACACCTTAAAAGGTAAATTCAAAATAAAAAATAAATCCGAAACGGCGAAGCCCTCTTGAACACCTTTGAAATAAACAACTGTGAAAAATCGAACATCCGATACCCGAAATCAAATGAAAAACATAGCCCTTTTGGCCGGTGGTTTTACCGGTGAGTATGAAGTATCTGTAAACAGCGCCAAAAATATTGCCGCCAGCCTTGATGCCTCAAAATATAAAGTTTATACCATTTATGTAAACCGCGATAGGTGGATTCATGAAGCAGCCCATGGTGTTGTTGATGTTGATAAAAACGATTTCAGCATTGCGCTGGATGGCGAAAAAATCAAATTCGATTTTGCTTTTATCACCATACATGGCACTCCCGGCGAAGACGGCAAAATACAAGGGTACCTGGATATGCTGGGCATACCTTATAACACCTGTGATGCCACAACATCGGCTATTACCATGAACAAGGCGTATACTAAAACTATAGTAAATGGGATACATGGCCTGCATACCGCCCATTCTATGCGCCTGTTTGAAAAGGATATGCATGATGTGGCTATTATAGCGGCTACGCTTAAATTTCCGTTGTTCATCAAACCCAATAATGGTGGCAGCAGCGTAGGCATGAGCAAGGTTTATAATGTTGCCGGCTTGCCCGATGCTTTAAGAAAGGCCTTCCATGAAGATGAACAGATCCTGGTAGAGGAATTTATAAAAGGCCGGGAGTTTAGCATTGGCATAGCCCGGCTGAATGGTAAAATCACCGTGCTGCCCGCAACAGAGATATTAACCACTAAAGATTTTTTTGATTACGAAGCCAAATACACATCTGGCGTAACCAAAGAGGTAACCCCGGCTGATTTGCCGGCCCCACAGGTTGAACTGATAGCCGATATTGTAACCGAAGTTTATATCCGCCTCAATTGCAAAGGCATGGTACGGGTTGATTTTATTTTGCTGGAAGGCTGTAACGATTTTTATTTTATTGAGATTAATACAACGCCAGGCCAATCTGCTAATAGCCTTATACCGCAACAGGTTAGGGCTGCGGGTATGGATCTGGGCGAATTTTACGGTACATTGATAGAAGGAGCGATATAGGAATTTAAGATCTGTCAGAATTAACCCCTTGTTTTCGGTACCATATATAACCAGCAAACTGTGTGTACCGGTACGGGATGACACACCCTGGCACGGGCTGAAACATCCTGAAACACCCTGGTACGGGGTGAAACACCCTGGTACAGGGTGGTACACTTTGACTGATTACAAAATTGAAGTATCTCCGTGTAACATTGCATTTCTTTTACTATCAAACCAACAATGCTGCAATTCATAAAATTTAAAAAACTCTACGGTGGTTTCCCGGCCCTTAAAATAGACGAACTTACCATCAGTCCGGGAGTTTACTGGATAAAGGGAGTTAACGGTTCGGGTAAAAGTACGCTGCTAAAGTCCATCGCCGGTATTTTATCTTTTGATGGTGATATTTTGTTGGATAACGCTATCAGCATAAAAAAACAACCTGTGGCTTACCGCAAACTGGTAAACTTTGCCGAAGCTGAACCCGTGTTCCCCGAATTTTTGACTGGTAAGGAGATGATTGCCCTTTTTGCGCAGGCAAAGGACGCCCCGGAAGGGCAGGAGCAACATTATATAAATACCATGCAGATGCAAAGCTACGTTGGTCGGCCTTTGGGGACTTACTCCAGCGGGATGCTTAAAAAATTGTCGCTGGTGTTGGCGTTCCTGGGCAATCCTAAATTGATCCTGTTAGATGAGCCGCTTATTACCATTGATACCGCATCTTTAAAAATCTTAAACAGTTGGATTGCCGAGCGGCATCTTCAGCAAGGTACCAGCTTCCTGCTTTCATCGCACCAAACGCTTGAGCTTGAGGAGTTGCCTGCAGCGGGCGAACTACTGGTTGAAGGGCAAACCTTAAAGTCGATAACACTGTGAAACGGCCGCTAACCAATGTACTGGTAAAAGTATTTGCATTTGGTTTTTACCAGGTGCACGCGCCTGTTTTGCTTTTTGTATTTTTTATATTGGTTGGTTGTGTGCCAGGCAATATGCTCATCAGCTACCATGAATCGTTAATGGTGGCCATGTGCAGCAGCCCTGTAATGTTGGCGGTAGTTATCGGCGGCTGGCTGTTATACGTTTTTAAAAGCTGGCACTATGTATCGGTGCAATTACTGGCGCCCGAAAAGCAGTTTTTATTTTACAGCAGCAATGCGCTAAGCCGCAAGCATCAATTAAAAAGCTGGGGCTATACACAAGCCATTATTTTAAGCCCGGTTATCATTTACGCTGTAATGGCTGTTTGCGTAGGTGTAGTGCATCATTACTATCTGCTGCCTGCCGCGATGGTTTTGTTTTTAGTGGCCATGGTTTGGTGGAGCGCACTAATATATACACGGATATTAAACCGGCTGGTTGACGGCAGCAGCCAATCCTTTTTGTTAAAGCTGAGCAACAAATGGCGCAAGCCATACTTTAGCCTGTACATCTATCATGTTTTTGATAAGCTTAAAGTGCAATACTTTGTTACCAAAGCATTGTCGTGGTTAATTATAACCGGTGTTTTTTATTTATTTGCCGATGTGAAGAATGATTTACGGTTGGCCGGGATAGCCATCCTGGCTGTAATAACTGCCCATGTGGTTTTGATATTTGAGGCGCATAGGTTTGAAGAAACGCGTTTAAGGTTTTCGCGTAACCTGCCCTATAGCAGGTTCAGGCTGTTCCTGAATTTTGCGGGTGTTTACTTTTTTATCCTAATACCCGAAAGTGTTTGGCTGTTTAGCCGTTTTAGCCCTTTAATGGCTGTGGAATTATTACTGGCAGGGTTAAGTATAGCCATGCTTTTCCACTGCCTGCTTTACTGGTTTGGCTTAAATATGGATAAATATATTCAATGGATACTGGCCTTATTTATTGTACTGTTTTGGGTAATTATGTTTCACCTGCTTTGGGTGTTGATACCGCTTAACCTGGGTGTGGCTTACCTGTTTTTTTATTTTAATTACTATAACTACCAAGGGATGGTAGTTAAGAATAAGTAAGGTTTGGAAGAAACACTATATCATTCAACCAAGGATCAAAAAAATAGATATTTATCTTAAAAGCTGGCTAAAAACGAGATTCATTTATTGCCGTTGACTTTAGTCAACGGTAAAAGAAGGTATCATTGCTGGCTTTAGCCAAATTATTCAGTGGAGTTTGGCTAAAGCCATTCGCCTTTTAGTCATTATCCCGTTGACTAAAGTCAACGGCAATGATTTTTATTTGATACATAAATAATCTAAATCAAATTTAAACAGGTTCTCAAAATACCTTCAACGTTTAATGCTGTAATTAAAGTCTCCCCATCCGGAGGAGATTATTAGCATCTAATTTGATTTTTGAAGGAGCCAATGAGGGCTTCGCCGTTTAGAGGGGGCTCCTGCAACCAATCATCCTGTCGCGGCCACTCATGTCTTGTCGCAACTCAATATCGGTAAAGTGCTTATCGCGTAATAATGCAACGGTTTCATTACCTAAACTCTCATTAATCTCAAAAAATAAATATCCCCCGGCGGTTAAGTTACCCGAAGCAAAATCTGCAATAGCCCTGTAAAACAACAGCGGATCATCCTGGGGTACAAACAACGCAGTATGGGGCTCAAAATCGGTTACGTTGGTGTGCATTTGTTTTTTGTCGTCCAGCGTTACATAAGGCGGGTTACTGACGATGATTTGGTGAGGGGTGAGTAGCGAGTTGTGAGTGCTGAGTAGTGAGTAGTGAATGGTGAGTGGTGAGTGGTGAAGGGTTGCTGCATCTAAAATATCGGCGTGGATAAATTGGACACTAACATCATTTAAATCGGCATTTTCTTTTGCGGTCTGCAACGCACCTTCGGATATATCAATTGCCGAGACCTGTGCCTGTGGTAAATTCTTTTTTAAACTGATAGCGATACACCCGCTCCCCGTGCCAATGTCCAATATACTCCCTGCAAACTGCCTATTGTCAATCGCCGACTGCCCACTGCCAACTGCCCACTGAGAACTGCCCACTGCCAACCGCCCGCTGCAAACTGCCAATACCCACTCTACCAGTTCTTCTGTTTCGGGGCGGGGGATAAGTACGCTGGGATTTACTTTAAACGGTAGTCCATAAAACTCGGTAACGCCTAAAATATATTGAATGGGCTTGCCGGTTATCAGTTCGGCAGCAATATTCTTTAGCTTTTGGGCTTGTTCCTCATTTAGCTCCCGTTCCGGAAATGCTTTAACAGATGCTTTTGTCAGGTTGGTTACCTGGCTGATAGTTAATAAAGTAAGCGACTCTACCTCGTTAGCGTCATATACTTTGTTCAGCTGTTTGTAATCTTCAAAAACATCCTTTATGGTAATCATGCAACAAAGTAACATAAAAGCTACTTTTGCAGCATGGTTCAACATGAAATTTTTATGCAGCGTTGTCTTGAACTTGCCCAGCTTGGTGCCGGGCAGGTGAGCCCGAACCCGATGGTAGGCGCGGTAGTTGTTCATGAAGGCAAAATAATAGGCGAGGGCTATCACCAGAGATATGGCCAGGCCCATGCCGAAGTGAACGCAATTGCGCAGGTAACGGCTAAATTTGATAACGCGGCCCAACTGTTAAAGCAATCAACCATATATGTTTCATTAGAGCCCTGTGCACATTATGGTAAAACACCACCCTGTGCCGATTTGATTATTGAACATCAAATTCCCCTGGTAATTGTTGGCACCCGCGACCCTTTTGCCCAGGTTGATGGTAAAGGAATTGAAAAACTTAAAGCTGCCGGTATTGAAGTGATAACAGGCGTGCTGGAACAAGAATGCCAGTGGCTTAACCGCCGGTTTTTTACCAAAGTACAAAAGCACCGGCCATACATTATATTGAAATGGGCGCAAACCAACGATGGTTTTTTTGCGCCTGGTGATGGGAGCCAGTTTTGGATAACGGGCACCCAGGCGCGCAAGCTGGTACATAAATGGCGCAGCGAGGAGGATGCTATTTTGGTTGGGAAAAATACCGTTGCCATTGATAACCCGCAATTAAACGTAAGGTACTGGGAAGGAAAATCGCCAAAACGGGTGGTGATAGATAGGAGGCTGGAACTTAGTAAAGAGGCCAATGTATTTGATCAATCTGTTGAAACACTGATTTTTAATGAAATAGAATTTAATTCCGACGGAAAAAACAAGTATATTGCATTAGAGGATTTTGACCGCTATGTGCCTCAATACATTTTGTACCAATTATATTTACAAGACATTCAATCGGTGATCATTGAAGGAGGTGCGCATACCCTGCAGGTGTTTATTGATGCCGGGCTTTGGGATGAGGCCCGCATTTTTACCGGCAAAACTGTTTTATCAAAAGGCATAAAATCACCACAAATAACAGGTATACTTGCCGCCGAATCATTCATTGAAGAAGACCGTTTACAAACGTTATACAACCAATAAGAATTAAAAATAAGAGTCAAGAATAAAGAGTCAAGAATCAAGACAGAAGAAAATAGGGGTTGGCAAATACTCCCGATGATAAGCGTCAAGCCTTATCAGATGATGGAAAATCAAAATGGTTTTTTTCTTAATTCTTGACTCTTTATTCTTGACTCTTCTACACCACCAATTATGCTATTTGTTTTTTTAAGTATTTGTTGTAGTGTTATTGTGTCGGTTATGCTTAAGCTGGCCAAAAGGTACCACATTGACGTTTACCAGGCGGTAACCTGGAATTATTCGATGGCCATCATGCTTACCTGGCTTTTTTACAGGCCATCGCTTGCAGGCCTGCAAAATACACCTGTATTTAATTACCTGGCGCTTGGAGTTTTATTTCCCGCTGTGTTTTTGGCTATGGCTGCATCGGTGCGCAGGGCTGGTATTGTACGTACAGATGTTGCGCAGCGTTTATCGCTGTTTATTCCCATTATATCGGCCTTTTTGATATTTGGCGAGGCTTCAAATACAATAAAGATCATTGGTATCGCCCTGGCGTTTATTGCCATATTTTGTACAATTCCATGGCAAAAAACAACGGGCAGGCCTAATCATAAAAATACAGAAAAGGGTTCTTGGATATATCTGCTTATTGTTTTCCTGGGGTTCGGAATTATAGATGTATTGCTGAAGCAGATCACTAAAGTTAACAGCGTGCCTTTTACTACAGCCATTTTTATTGTCTTTATTCTTGCGTTTACGTTGTCGTTTATCGGCTTGTTATACCAGGTGTTCACAAAAAAAATGCGTTTCTCATGGCCGCATATACTCATTGGCTGGGTATTGGGTTTGTTTAATTTTGGTAATATTCTTTTTTATCTGAAGGCGCACAAAGCCCTGGCAAATAACCCGTCATCGGTGTTTTCGTCAATGAATATTGGGGTTATTGTTGTAGGAGCCCTGGTAGGTATGCTTGTATTTAGAGAGAAATTAAGCACACTTAACAAAATAGGACTATTGGTAGCTATATTGGCTATTGTTATTATTTATTTCCCGCAAACATTAGGCTTTTTGCATTTGTAATTTAATGTTGTACTCATGAATGGCTTTTCAATGCTTTCCGCTTTAAGCCTTCAGCTTTTAGCTCCTAAATAATGCTTTTTGACGATACCTATCAAACCATCGAAAAACCGACCGAAAGTATATTCCGTGATAGGGGCAGCAAGTTCCTGGGGTTTGCTTATCCCATCAGCTCCGATAATGATATTAAAGTCATTGTAGCCAAATTAAAAGCCGAACACCCCAAAGCCAACCACCATTGCTGGGCCATGCGCCTGGGGACCGATAGGTCTGTTTACCGGGTGAATGACGACGGCGAACCATCGGGCACCGCCGGCCGGCCAATATTAAATATCCTGCTGTCAAAAGATGTTACCAATATCCTGGTGGTTGTAGTGCGTTATTTTGGCGGTACGCTGCTTGGGGTACCAGGGTTAATAAACGCCTACAAGGTAGCTACAGAAGAAGCCCTGAAGCTGGCCATCATCATCCAAAAAACGGTGAATGATATTTACACCATTAAGTTTGATTACCTGCAGATGAATGACGTGATGCGGATTATCAAAGAAGAGAATCTTCCGGTGCTTGAACAGCAGTTTGATAACGATTGTAGTATGCAGCTATCTATTCGCAAAATGCAAGTGGAGCAGGTTTTGGGAAAATTAGGAAAGGTGGCCGGGTTAAAGGCGAAGTATGATTATAGTTTGTAGTTTTTTAAACGTCAAGGGGTGACAGACCAACACACCTCGAAAATAGCCCCGATTTAACCTCATTTTAATGTCGTAATTGCGGCATAAATGTTTATTTTCGTCGGATATGCAATCTTTTGACTTAGATAAAACCGATCTCCTCCGCATCAAAACGGCTCTTGAGGCCGATGATGCTGAATTAGAGAAAGTTCTGAAGGAATATCACGCCTCGGAGATTGCTTTATTGTTTGAACAGCTTGAGCAGGAGGATAAGGAAAGGATCATCAATATCCTGCCGACTGACGTTGCATCTGAAGTTTTATCCGAAATGGATGAGGAGCACAGCCCCGGCGAGCTGCTCCTGAACCTCCACCCTGAAAAAAGAAGCGAGATAGTTGAAGAGCTGGATTATGACGATGCAACCGACATCATATCCCAGCTTGATGAAGATGAGCAGCAGGAAATATTAGAAGATATTGATGCCGATGATGCCAGCAGCATCCGCGCGCTTTTGAACTATGCCGAAGATACTGCCGGCGGTTTGATGAACTCCGAACTCATCAAAGTAAACATCAGGCTGGATAAAAAAGAGGCACTGGACGAGATCATTCGCCAATCGGAAGAGATGGAGGAGTTTTATACCATTTACGTGGTTGACGATGCCGACACCTTGCAAGGCATCCTCTCGATAAAAGATGTTATAAAAGCCCATGCGGATGCCAAAGTGAGCGACCTGGTAAAACGCGACCCTGTATATGTAAGGGCCGAGCTTGACCAGGAAGAGGTTGCCCGCCTAATATCGCAATACAATTTAACAACCATCCCGGTTGTTGATGACCATATGAAGCTGCTTGGCCGGGTCACCGTTGATGATATCATCGACGTAATGGAGCAGGAAAATACCGAAGATATATTAAAGATTTCGGGTGTATCTGAAGACGAGGAATTGAGCGGTAACTGGAAAGATGCCGTAAAAAGTCGTTTGCCATGGCTGGTTATTAACCTGGCCACTGCTTACCTGGCCGCATCGGTGATCAGGCATTTTGACGATACCGTTTCCCAGGTGAAAGGCATAGCCGCTTACATGACCATTATAGCAGGTATGGGCGGTAATGCAGCCACGCAGGCCCTTGCGGTAACAGTCAGGCGTATATCGTTAAGTAACCTTACCGATAGCCAGGCATATAATACAGTATTAAAAGAATTTTTAGTAGGCATGCTTAACGGGGCCGCCAACGGACTGGTTGTTTTTTGCATCGCCCTGTTTTATGATGCCAACCCCATGCTTGGTCTCGTTTTGTTTTTAGCCATGACAGGAAATCTCATCATCGCGGGTATTACCGGGGCATCTATACCGTTGGTATTAAAAAGGGTGGGGATAGATCCGGCGGTGGCTTCGTCTATTATTATTACCACCTTTACCGATTGCGCCGGGTTTTTATTGCCCTTGTACCTGGCTACCAGGCTTTTGTTGAAGCATTAAGCGTTACTGGCGTTTTATACGATATTATTATAAATTTGAACCATCAAAATTTGAGATATGACTGAAGTAAGATACGACTGGACAAAAGAAGAAATAGCCGAAATATACCATACCCCATTACTCGACCTGGTTTACCGCGCGGCAACCGTACACCGCGAAAATAAAGATTACGCCGAAGTACAGATCAGCTCGCTGATTTCTATTAAAACCGGCGGCTGTTCTGAGGATTGCGCTTACTGCCCACAGGCTGCCCGTTATAATACCGGTGTAGATGTACATGCCATGATGCCTAAAGATGAGGTTATTGCTGCTGCCGAAAAAGCAAAAGCCGGTGGCGCATCGCGTTTATGCATGGGTGCCGCCTGGCGCGAAGTGCGCGATAACCGCGATTTTGATAAAGTGATTGACATGGTAAAGGCTGTTAATAGCCTTGATATGGAGGTATGCTGTACACTGGGTATGCTTACCGAGAGCCAGGCGCAACGATTGGCAGATGCCGGCTTGTATGCTTATAACCATAATTTAGATACATCTGAAGAAGATTATAAGCGTATTATCACCACCCGCACTTATGACGACAGGTTAAATACCCTTAAAAACGTACGTAAAGCGAAAATTACAGTTTGCAGCGGTGGCATAGTTGGTTTAGGCGAAACCGTTGAAGACAGGATCTCGATGCTGAAAACATTGTCAAACCTGCCCAAGCACCCCGAATCGGTACCTATCAATGCTTTGGTGCCCATAGCTGGTACACCACTGGCCGATCAGCCCCGCGTACCTATCTGGGATATGGTAAGGATGATTGCTACCGCTCGTATAATTATGCCACGTTCGGTAGTGCGGTTATCTGCCGGCCGTACCGAAATGAGTACTGTTGAGCAGGCTTTTTGCTTTATGGCAGGCGCCAGTTCTATTTTTGCAGGTGAAAAGCTTTTAACCACACCAAACCCATCATTTGATACCGATATGGCCATGTTTGAACTGCTTGGCCTTACACCGCGCAAAGCCTTCAAAAACGGCCGCCCAAATGAAGTTAAAGAAATGGAAGCAGCGGGGTAGTTGCTTGCCGTTTTAAACAAGAAAGGCGCAATTAATGCGCCTTTCTTGTTTTTAGAGAAATAAGAAGTTTACTATCTGAAAGAGTATTTATTTTTCGTCATCCAGTTTTTTTAAATTCGAATTACCTGTTAATGATCTCAATTGTTGAATTGCAATTTGATTTAATTTTTTTAGTCTTTCGCCTTGCGTTAAATTCATCCTTATAAATTCAGAGTTCATGCTTTCCATATTGGCCAATATCAATAGCTGCTCGATAGAACTGTGATCTCTAATATTGCCTTCTGAATTTTTATTTTTATCCCGCCATTGTTTAGCCGTTAATCCAAATAATGCTACATTTAATATATCCGCCTCATTGGCGTAAATATGTTGTATTTGCTCTTTTGTTATATCGGGAGGGATTATATTTTCCTTTATAGCATCTGTATGGATACGGTAGTTTACTTTGGCAAGCGTGCGATTTAAGTTCCAGTTTAATGATAGCCTATTATTTTCATCATTTTTTAGACGCTGAAATTCTTTGATCAGGTAAAGTTTAAATTCCGGGCTAAGCCATGAACCAAATTCAAATGCAAGATCACGATGTGCATATGTTCCGCCTCCATACCTGCCTGCCTTTGATTGGATGCCTATTGCTGAGGTTGCGTCTATCCATTTTTTGGGCGTCAGCCTGAAGCTATTAAGGCCTGCTTCTTTTTTAAAGGTGTCGAATTCGACACCTTTAAAATGGGGATTGTGAATTTGTTCCCATATCCCAAGAAATTCCACAGTGTTACGGTTGCGCATCCAATTATATATCAAATCATCGCCACCGAACTTATTAGCCATATCAGTGAGTGATATGTAGTCGTCCTCTTTCAAAGAAACAACAGTTATTTCTGTTCCCTGAACGTTAATGGTTGACTTCTTACCTTTTGTCGACATGGATATGATTTTATTTCCCTTAATCCCTCATATTAATAAATTGTAACGGCTGGCCAAAGTTTTCGGTACGACATAGGCTGATCACCGCTTGCAGGTCGTCAATTTTTTTGCCTTGTACGCGCACCTGGTCGTCCATGATAGAGGCTTGCACCTTAAGGCCGCTGTCTTTTATCTTTTTAACCAGCTTTTTGGATGTTTCTTTGTCGATACCTTCTTTAACCTTTATCTCCTTGCGGATCATGTTGCCCGATGCGTATTGCTCTTTACCAAAATCAAGCGCGCTTGAATCCAGGTGTTGTTTTACCATGCGGCCGATGATGGAATCCTGGATGGCTTTAAGGCGCATCTCGTTTTCGGTTACGATGGTTATTTCATTTGTTTTTTTATCCAGGTCGATAGTGCTTTTTGAATCGTTAAAATCGTAACGGTTAAGTATTTCTTTTTTAGCGGTATTGATGGCGTTATCAAGCGTTTGCCCATCTATTTTGCTTACTATATCAAATGTTGGCATAAGTAAAAGAGTTTATAATGTTTACAAAACTAATGTATTGTAAACATTTACACAGCGCCATTATCAATTTGTTTACATGACACACTAAATAATAATCATTAAAAACAGGTTTTATGTAGATGAGTTAATATTAAATTAACAAATAAATAAGCAGTTTTGTACACGTGGCCTAAGGGGCACAAATTTTATGGATAAACAACCACCATTAATTAACAGGGAAATAAGCTGGTTATATTTTAACGACAGGGTTTTGCAGGAAGCTGCCGATCCAACTGTGCCCTTAATTGAGCGGGTGCGCTTTTTGGCTATATTTTCATCAAACCTTGACGAGTTTTATAGGGTGAGGGTGGCTACTATGACACGGCTTGCCGCTTTAAACGAAAAATCGAAAGAAATATTAGGCTATAATCCTAAAAAGCTCCTTAACCAAATCAAAAATATTGTTGTAAGGCAGGAACGTAAGTTTAATAACCTGTATGAAAACATTATTGTTAAACAGCTTGCTGAAGAAAAGATATTTATCCTGAATGACAAACAGCTTAACGTAAGCCGCGGGGCGTTCGTTAAAAATTATTTCAGGGAAAAACTGCTGGCCACTTTGGTGCCCATTATGCTTGATGATAGCCTGCCGCTACCTGAACTACGCGACCGGGCTATTTACTTTTTTGTAAAGCTTACCAAAAATAAAAAAACGCGTTATGCGCTGATTGAGTTTCCGGACAGTTTGTCAAGATTTGTTGTGTTGCCCGAAACCAACAATCTGAAATTTATTATACTGCTGGATGATATTATAAGGTACAGCCTGGAAGATATATTTTTCATTTTTGAGCACGACAGCATCGAAGCATATTCCCTACAGCTTACCCGCGATGCCGAACTTGACCTGGATAAGGAAGTGAGCGGCAAATTCATAGATGCATTATCAAAAAGCCTTCAAAAACGCAAAAAGGGTACACCAATGCGTTTGCTTTACGATACCGAGATGCCCATGGATATGCTAAAATACCTGGTAACTAAAATGGGGCTGCACGGCGAAAGCCTTATCCCTGGCAACAGGTATCATAACTTCAAGAATTTTATTTCATTCCCAAATGTAGGCAGCCCCGACCTGGAATTTGTTAAATATCCGGCTTTGCCCGTAGAAGATCTTTCGTTTGGTAAAAGCTTGCTGGGCCTTATCGCAAAAAAGGACTATATGGTGAGTACCCCATATCAATCTTATGACTACATTATCCATTTTTTGCGTGAGGCGGCTATCGATCCAAAAGTTAAAGAGATAAGCATTGCAGTTTACCGGTTGGCCGAAAATTCAAGAATTGTACACGCTCTGGTAAATGCGGCCAAAAACGGTAAAAAGGTAAACTGTTTGGTTGAATTGCGGGCAAGGTTTGATGAGCAGAATAACATATTTTGGAGCAACAGGCTTGAAGAGGAGGGCGTAAATGTACTTTACGGTATAGCAGGCTACAAAGTACACTCGAAGATATGCCTGGTTAGCCGCCTGGAAAAACAAAAGATTGTGCATTATGCCTGTTTATCAACCGGGAACTTTAACGAAAAGACAGCCAGGATATATGCTGATCATACACTGTTTACGGTAAACAAAAAAATAACCGACGATTTGGATGTTGTATTTAGATCGCTCAAGAGGAACACCTTGCCCAAAGGACTGAAAACCTTGATTGTATCGCCCATTGATTCCAGGCCGGCTATTTACAAACTGATAGATACCGAGATAAAAAATGCGAAGGCGGGCAAAAAGGCCTATATGATACTAAAAATGAACAGCCTTGCCGATGAAGGGCTTATCAATAAACTTTACCAGGCAAGTAACGCGGGTGTTAAAATAAAAATGATCATTAGGGGTATGTGTTGCCTTGTGCCGGGAGTTAAGGGATTCAGTGAGAATATTGAAGTGATAAGTATCGTGGATAAGTACCTGGAGCATGCCCGCGTACACATTTATTGTAACGGGGGAGACGAATTGATTTACCTTACTTCGGCAGATTTTATGAGCCGAAATATTGATACCCGGGTTGAAGTTGGTTTCCCGATTTTAGACGAGCGCTTAAAAAAGGAAGTTAAAGACATTATTAATATTCAATTGCAGGATAATACCAAGGCGCGCGAAATAAATAGTGCCAACAGCAATAAATACCACAAAACCAACGCGGCCGAATCGCACCGGGCGCAAATTGAGATATACAATTACCTGAAAACTAAAAACAAATAAAGTTGAGATACGCAGCTATAGATATTGGTTCAAATGCAGTAAGACTGCTGATTGCCGATATTATTGAAAATCACGGTTCCTTTTCGTTCAAAAAAAATACGTTGATCCGGGTGCCTTTACGCCTGGGCGATGACGCTTTTATCCAACACAGTATTTCGGATAAAAAAGCTGCCGATCTGGTAAAATCAATGAGCGCTTTTCGCAATTTAATGGATGTTTATAAGGTAACAGATTACCTGGCCTATGCCACATCGGCCATGCGCGAAGCTACAAACGGCGAGGATGTTGTTAAACTGATTAAGGAACAAGCTAATATTGATTTGGAGATTATTCATGGTTCCAAAGAAGCCAAGGTGATTTACGCCAGCCATGCCGAGCAAACCATTGATAAAAGCAAAAGTTATTTATACATTGATGTTGGCGGCGGTAGTACCGAACTTTCTTTGTTTTCGGCAGGTGAGTTAATGGCCTCCAAATCGTTCAATATTGGCACTATCCGTATTCTGGACAACCAGGATACCGAAGAAACCTGGGATGAAATGAAGGAGTTTATCCGCGAACATACACGTGGATATAAACAGCTGCTGGGCATTGGTACAGGTGGCAATATTAATAAACTGCACCGTTTAGCCGAAGAAGGAGACGAGACCCCGATGGCTTTTGCCAAGCTAAAATCACTGTATACTTACCTTAATTCGTTTTCGCTTAAAGATCGCATTAATGTGCTTGGTTTAAACCAGGATAGGGCTGATGTTATTATTCCGGCCTGCGAAATTTATTTGACGGTTATGAAAAATGCGGGGATAAAACAGATATACGTACCCCGCGTAGGTATGGTTGACGGTATAATTCAAACCTTAATAGATACGAATTTATCTTAACAAAAAGATAACGTAAAAATATTTTTACAAATTTGCTTTATAATATAAAAACTGTTAGTACATTTGTAGTGCCCTCTCAAGGGCATGTTTTTCATAGGTAGATGTAGGGTCGGGTACTTGTATTCGACCCTTTTTTATGCCCGTATTTTTGGATTGTTGGAGAGATATAATGAAGAAGAAGATTGTAGTTGCCATCACCGGCGCCAGCGGCGCTATTTATGCCCACCTGTTGTTAAAAAAGCTAAACCAGCTAAAAGATCAAATTGCCGAAGTTGCCGTTGTGATGTCGGATAACGCGAAAGATGTTTGGCGCTTTGAGTTGGGGAACGACGATTACAGCAAGCAAAACTATAAGTTTTATGCCAAAAATGATTTCATGGCGCCCTTTGCCTCGGGGTCGGCAAAGTTTGATACCATGGTAATTGTGCCCTGCTCTATGGGCACCCTGGGACGGATAGCAGGAGGAATATCTGACGATTTGATAAGCCGCGCTGCTGATGTAATATTGAAGGAACGTCGCAAGCTTATCCTTGTTGCCCGCGATACCCCTTTTAACCTTATTCACATTCGCAATATGGCCACTGTTACCGAGGCCGGGGGGATTATTTGCCCCGCCATACCATCATACTACAGCAAACCACAAACTATCGAGGAACTGGCGATGACGGTAGTGAACCGGGTTATTGACCTCATAGGCTTGCAGAACGAAAGCTATGAGTGGAAGGGGATATAATTATTGCTTAAGGTTTATCGGTTGTTGTTAAATAGCCTCATTATTAATGATTTAATATTGATTCCATAGCCCGGGCCGTGTGTATGCCCAACCAAATTATGCCGGATGTTTTGTACACATTAAGAAAATTATTACCTTGGTTAAGCCAAAATTAAACTCAGGTTCACCCGAATAATGAAATCTAAGTCGACTGCGTACATTTTATGTTTTTTTTTAGGTGTGTTGGGTGCGCACAAGTTTTATCTCAATAAAACAGGCGTTGGTATGCTTTATTTTTGCACACTTGGCCTGGCTGGCATCGGGTGGATTCTTGATCTTTTTACCCTGGGCAGCCAGGTTGATGCCTGTAATGCTTTAATCAAACGGCGTTCTGTTGTTAATGCGCCCGATTACCGTAGCGCTGCTACGCAGCCAAGCCTATCAGAGCAATTACATAAACTTCATATGCTAAAAGAAAAAGGTATACTAAGCGAAGAAGAATACGCCCGGCTAAAGAGCAAAGTATTGGCATAAGTTGTTTTTAATCACATTTTTATTAGTGCATGTTATCGGGAGGATTAGCTATAAATAATTAACCCCAAAGTAAAATCACTAATTCAGTAGCTCAGTAATTCACTAATTGCTTATCTTTGCAGCTTTGCAATGAATAAGAAAGTCGCTTTTTATACACTTGGCTGTAAGCTTAATTACTCTGAAACTTCGTCGATAGGCCGGATGTTTACCCAGGCCGGTTACGATACGGTTGAGTTTTCAAACACGCCCGATGTTTTTGTGATCAATACCTGCTCGGTAACCGAAAACGCCGATAAAAAGTGTAAAAAGATAGTGAAGGAAGCACTCAAAATCTCTCCGAATGCTTACGTAACCATAGTTGGCTGCTATGCCCAGCTAAAGCCACAGGAAATTGCCGAAATACCCGGTGTCGACATGGTGCTTGGTGCTGCCGAAAAATTCCAGATTATTGATCATATTACCGACCTTACCAAAAAGCCCAAAGCAGTTGTATACAACCAACCGGTAAGCGAGGCCAACCAGTTTGTACCGGCCTATTCATTTGGCGACCGTACCCGTACTTTCCTGAAAGTTCAGGACGGTTGCGATTACTCCTGTACCTTTTGTACCATCCCATTGGCCCGCGGCGCCAGCAGGAGCGACACCATTGCCAACGTAATTGAACAGGCCAAACAGATAAGTGCTTCGGGGGTAAAAGAAATAGTACTCACCGGTGTTAATTTGGGTGATTTCGGGATCCGCAACGGGCAACGGGAGGATAAGTTTTTTGACCTGGTTAAAGCCCTCGACGAGGTGGAAGGGATAGACCGGATCCGCATTTCCTCTATCGAACCAAACCTGCTTACTGACGAGATCATTGCTTTTGTGGCTACTTCAAAACGGTTTGTTCCTCATTTTCACATCCCGCTTCAATCTGGCTCCGACAAGATACTCGGCCTCATGCGTCGTCGCTACAAACGCGACCTGTATGTAAATCGGGTGGCCAAAATAAAAGAACTGATGCCCTATTGCTGCATTGGGGTTGATGTTATTGTAGGGTTCCCCGGCGAAACACGTGAAGATTTTATTGATACCTATAATTTTTTAAACGATCTGAACGTTTCATACCTGCACGTATTTACTTACTCCGAAAGGGAAAATACGCTGGCGGCCGAAATGAAAGGCGCAGTACCTGGTTCAACCCGGGCGGATAGAAGTAAAATGCTGCACATATTGTCCGATAAGAAACGCCGGGCTTTTTACGAAACCCAGTTGGGTAAAACCGATGAGGTTTTATTTGAAGGTGACATAAAAGATGGCTTTATGCACGGCTTTACCCGCAATTATGTAAAGGTAAAGGCCAAATACGACCCTATATTGGTAAACGAATTGAAAAAGGTTTGCTTAACAAATATTTCACCGGATGGTGATGTCGAAATAACAGAAGGCGAAGAAATATTAGTTCATTAAAACGCTATCTTCGCTTCAAAATACAACCTATGTTTCCAACCATAACATCGCTTCTGCAATATCTTTTCGGTTTTAATTTTCCGTTGCCAATACAAACATTTGGTTTTTTTGTGGCTATAGCTTTTATGGCAGCATACTGGGCCTTTGTTCAGGAATTTAAACGTAAAGAGAAGCTGGGGATTCTTCATTCATCAAAAAGAACAGTACTGGTTGGGCAACCTGCTTCGGCAGCCGAATTGGCCGGTAACGCTGTATTTGGTTTTATTTTAGGTTATAAATTAATCGATTCGGCATTAAATTATCATACACTTTTAGATGATACACAGGGTTTCCTGCTGTCGTTAAGGGGTAATTGGATTGGCGGCGTTATAGGGGCGGTAGCTTTTGCTTACTGGGCTTATTACGAAAGCGAAAAGCAAAAATTAGCCAAGCCCGAAAACAGGGAAGTAACCGTACACCCGTATGAAATGATGGGCAGCATTTTGTTGTGGGCTGCTATATTCGGTTTTGCCGGCGCTAAATTATTTAATGCCCTTGAAAACTGGGGCGATTTTATGAAAGACCCGGTTGGTATGCTAATAGGTTTTAGCGGCCTTACTTTTTATGGTGGCCTCATCTGCGGCGGCGCAGCAGTGTTATATATAGCCAATAAAAACGGCGTTAAGCCTTTAGATATGCTGGATATTGGCGGGCCGGGCATGATGCTGGCTTATGCATTAGGCCGTGTTGGCTGCCAAATGTCGGGCGATGGCGATTGGGGGGTGGTAAACCTTGCGCCGAAACCGGGCTGGTTGAGCTGGGCGCCTGACTGGGTATGGTCTTTTAAATTCCCGCACAATGTTAATGACGAGGGCGTTCCACTGGCAAATTGCATAGGTAAATTTTGTCATGAACTGCAATACCCCGTATACCCAACATCGTTATATGAATGTATCATCTGCCTGATACTATTTGCGTTCCTGTGGAGTATCCGCAAACAGATAAAAAATTCAGGTGTGCTTTTTGGTATTTATATGATATTGGCCGGTGTTGAACGGTTTTTTATCGAACTGATACGCGTAAATACAAAATACCATGTGGCTGGTATCAGCTTTACCCAGGCCGAAATGATTTCGCTGATCATGGTTATTGGTGGCGCGTTGTTAATTGTCAACGGTTTAAAAAATAAAAAAACAGCTACGTTACAGCATGGCTAATAAAAAACAAGCTCACAAGCTGTTAAATAACCAGGTATTCAGGTTTGTACTTTCGGCCGGTGCCGGTTTTTTAGTCGATATCTCTGCCTTTTATCTTTTTTATCACAACCTGTTAGCCCGGCGCACTTACCTCATAGGTTCATACACTTTCCGTAATTCCACTTTATCGTTAGCCATCTCGTTTTTGCTTGGGGTTATAGTCAATTTCGCTATTACCCGCGCTCTTGTTTTCACCGAATCAAAATCATCTGCTTATAAGCAGTTTTTTCGCTTTGTTGCAGTGGCTTGCGTCGGTTTTTTTGCAAACCTGGCGCTTATAAAAATTTTGATCCAGGCTTTCGGTATTTATCCTCCTGTGGCACGCATAGGTGCTGCTTTAAGCTTGTTTTTTGCAAGCTTTTTTATTCATAAGGTATTTTCATTCAGCTTATCATTACGTAAACATGCAACTCCAAAACATAACGCAACAGGTAATTGAAATAGCCAAACAGGCAGGCGATTTTATCAGGCAGGAACGCAAAGCGTTCGACCCTGATAAAATTGAATACAAAGGCCTCAATGATATGGTTTCATACGTTGACCAAACAGCCGAACGGATTATTGTTGAAGGCTTAAAAAAAGTACTACCTGAATCTGGTTTCATCACCGAAGAAAAAACCACTACAATAGTGGGCGACCGGTATAACTGGATTATCGACCCTTTGGATGGCACTACCAATTTTATTCACGGCCTGCCGGCTTATTCGGTAAGTATAGCATTAAAAGAATATGATGAACTGGTAGCGGGCGTTGTGTATGAAATAAACCAGGACGAATGTTTTTACGCATGGAAAGATGCTCCGGCTTATCTGAATGGCCGAGAAATCCATGTAAGCAAAAATACTACGGTAAGTACAAGTCTTATCGCTACAGGTTTCCCTTACTATGATTTTACCAAGCAGGCCCAATATATTGAACTATTTACTGAACTGATGAAAAGCAGCCACGGCCTGCGTCGCATTGGTTCGGCAGCTGTCGACCTGGTTTACACCGCCTGCGGCCGTTTTGACGCCTTTTACGAATACAACCTGAACGCCTGGGATGTAGCCGCCGGAATTGTAATTGTAAAACAGGCAGGTGGCGATGTAGTAAACTTTAAAGGTGGAAGTGAAGTGCTGGAAACAAGGGAATTGTTGGCCAGCAATGGTATAATAACAGGGGAGATGCTAACGGCCATACAGAAATATTTCAAGTAATACACACGAATATCACGAATTGAATTTCATACACACGAATCTCACTGATTGAATCGAATTTTACGGATTTTTAAAGGATAATTTTAAAAAATCAGATCAAATTGCCACAAATGCAATGGCACCAATTTATTCGAACAATGATTTGTGTAATTCGAATAAATTGGTGCCATTCCTGTCTCTAATTCAATTCGCGAAATTCGATTCAATTAGTGAGGTTCGTGGGTAATTATAGTGCTTCAGATACCACTTCGGTAACTTCAGGAACCATACGTTTAAGCAGGTTTTCGATGCCGGCTTTAAGCGTTATTGTTGATGACGGGCAACCGCTGCATGAACCGCGAAGCTCGACAGTTACTACGCCTTCGTTAAACGAACGATAGGATATAGCACCACCGTCCTGCTCAACAGCCGGGCGAACATAGTCATGCAATATCTGCTGAATTTTAACTTCAGTTTCAGATCCTTCGAAGTTTGTTTCCTCCGACTGCTCTTCTAATTGGATCTTCAGTTCCGATTCAACCGCACCTTTTACAAACTCTTTCATGATTGGCTCTACATCAGCCCAGTCACTTTCATCGGTTTTGGTGATGGTAACGAAGTTGCTGGCGAAGAAAACACCATTTACAAACGAAAATTTATATAATTCCTTAGCGAAAGGTGATTTATCGGCGCTTTCTTTGGTAGCGAAATCGGCACTGCCATTAATCAGCAACTTGTTCACAATGAACTTCATTGTTGCCGGGTTTGGCGTTGATTCGGTATATACGTTGATATTCATCGAAAATTCTATTTAGATTAATTAAACAAATTTAATCACCTTTTTGATTTAAATACAATACTAAAATTGTTATGACGGGCAGATGATAGATGTGCAGATATGCAGATTTCAGATGTGCAGATGATTTGAATGGGTAGCATTATAAAAATCACTCATCTGCACATCTGTAATTTGAAATCGGCACATCAAATCCCCGTATAATTTAATGGCGTAATTTGTTTCAATTCATTTTTTACACTATCGCTTACTTGCAAGGTATCAACAAACTCTGCAATAGTTTGCGCATTTATTTGTTGATTGGTGCGTGTAAGGTCTTTTAATGCCTCGTATGGGTTAGGGTAGCTCTCGCGCCTTAATATGGTTTGGATAGCTTCGGCAACTACAGGCCAGTTGGCTTCCAGGTCGGCGGTGATGGCAGCCTGGTTAAGTAATAGTTTGTTTAAGCCTTTGATGGTAGATTTTATGGCGATTAAAGTATGCGCTACAGGCACACCTATGTTACGTAAAACTGTTGAGTCTGTTAAATCGCGCTGTAATCTCGAAATAGGCAGTTTGGCAGCCAGGTGCTCAAACAAAGCATTGGCGATGCCTAAGTTACCTTCCGAGTTCTCAAAATCAATCGGGTTAACTTTATGCGGCATGGCCGATGAGCCCACTTCGCCCGCTTTTATTTTCTGCTTAAAGTAGTTCATGGATATGTAAGTCCACATATCGCGATCAAGATCAATCAGGATATTATTGATGCGTTTTAAAGCATCGCATTGAGCGGCAAAGTTATCGTAATGCTCAATCTGGGTAGTAAACTGCGAGCGGCTCAGCCCTAATACATCATTCACAAAATGATTTCCGAAAGCTTTCCAATCCTTAGTAGGGTAAGCTATATGGTGCGCGTTGAAATTGCCGGTAGCGCCCCCAAATTTGGCCGAGTATTTTACCGACTTTAAAATCTCCAGCTGGCCTTCAAGCCGTTCTACAAAAACCTCAACCTCTTTACCAAGCCTTGTTGGCGAGGCCGGTTGTCCGTGTGTGTGCGCTAATAATGGAATATCTTTCCAATCGGCGGCATATCCTTTTAATGTATCAATTAGCTGGCTAATAGCAGGGTAGTAGGTGTTGTTTATAGCAAGTTTAAACGTGTAAGGGATAGCTGTATTGTTGATATCCTGCGATGTCAAACCAAAGTGAATAAACTCTTTAAATGCATCTAAACCGCCTAATTTATCAAACTCATTTTTGATAAAATACTCTACAGCTTTTACATCGTGATTGGTTGTTTTCTCAATCTCTTTGATGCTTTGGGCATCGGCTTCAGTAAAGTTTTTATAGATATCGCGTAACTTTTCTATCAGATTGACATCAAAACCTTGTAACTGAGGCAACGGATATTCAACCAATGCTATAAAATATTCAATCTCGACAAATACACGGTATTTGATCAGGGCGTATTCAGAAAAATAATCAGCAAGTTCGGCGGTGGTGTTTCGGTAACGGCCATCAATTGGCGAAATTGCAGAAAGCGGAGACAAGTTCATTGAAATATAATTTTTTGCAAAGATAGGAAAATTGATATGCAGGCGGGCGAATTTGAATATTTGAAAATTTGAAGATTTGAAAATGCCAGAAAAGTTCTTCATCTTATAATTTTCAAATTCTCAAATCATCAAATTTTCAAATAAAATGAGTTTTTTGTCGTTAAAAAGTCATTTCAGTTGGAAACTTTGAAATCAAAAAATGTTTCCTTAGTTTTGACCCGGAAAGTCAATGAGTCAAATAGAAAGAATAATTGAAGGTGGCGAAGAGCTGTTTTTAAAGGCAGGCATCAAGAGCGTAACCATGGACGATATAGCCAGGCACCTGGGTATGTCGAAAAAAACCATATACCAGTTTTTTAAGGACAAAAACGAATTGGTAACAGCAATGGTTAAAAAGAAGCTGAAAGAGGATGAGGAGCAAATGATCGAGTTCATTAGTAAATCTGCTAATGTGATAGAGGAAATGATGAACATGACCAAATGCTCGGAGGATATGTTTTCGCGTATCAACCCGATAGTAATTCATGATATGCAAAAGTACCACCCTGATGCATGGAAGGTTTTTCAGCAGTTCAAAAATGAGGTTTTGATTAGCACCCTGGAAGAATTATTAACAAAAGGTATTAAACAAGGTTACATAAGGCCCGAAATTGACGTAAGGATAGTTGCGCGCATGAGGGTAAACACGGTGGAACTTGGATTTAACACCACGATATTCCCGATAGCGGAATTTAATACCTGGAAGGTGCAGGTCCAGTTTTTAGAACATTTTAACTATGGCATTTGCACCCTTAAAGGGTACAAGCTTTTAAATCAGTACAGGAACATACAAGAAGATTAATTTAATACTGCTGACATAAGGCTGTCAAAATCGGCCCGGATATTTGGGGCACAATAGATAAAAAATCACCAAACAACTATATATACAATGAAATATTTACTTTTTACGGCCACATTTTTGGGAGCCATAGCCCTTAAAAGCTATGCCCAGGAAACGCCACCTAATAATCAAACTTTTAATTTCAGCGTGCAGGACTGTGTTAATTATGCTTATGAGCACCAGAATACCGTAGTTAATGCCGGTCTTGATGTTAAAAGTGCCGAATATAAAATTAAGGAAACAACAGGCACAGGCTTGCCACAGATAAATGGTAGCGCATCGTTTACTGATTACCTTAAGGTTCCAACAAGTTTATTGCCAGGCGAGTTTTTTGGAGCGCCGGGTACATTTATCCCGGTGAAATTCGGTGTAAAGTACAATTCAAACCTGGGGTTGAGTTTAACACAAAAAATATTCGACGGCAGTTATTTTGTAGGTTTAAAAGCATCAAAAACCTATAAGGAATTATCTGAGCGCAGCTACACGCGAACCAAAATTGCCGCCAATATAGCTGTAACAAAGGCTTATTACCAGGTTTTGGTTAGCGATGAACAAATTAAGCTTTATGATGCCAATATTGCACAACTAAAACAACAGGTTGATCAAACCGTGGCGCAAAACAAACAGGGCTTTGTTGAACTCATTGATGTTGACCGTATAACTGTTCAATACAATAACCTGGTAACTAATCGCGAAAATGTGGTACGCTCGCTTGCACTGAATTATCAGATGTTAAAATTTCAGATGGGTATGCCAATTGAATATAACTTAACGCTTAAAGATAAACTGGTTGATATTAAATTAGATAATAACGTGGCAGAGTTAGGTACCGATACTGCCTTTTACCATAAGCGCATTGAGTATGCTTTACAGGAAACTGATAAGAAAGTAAATGAATTGCTGCTCCAAAATAAAAAGGCAGCTTATTTACCGACGTTGAATTTTAACGGCAATTATGCGGCATCATACCAGGATAATAGTTTTGGAAATTTATATAAAAATTCTTTTCCATCGAGCTATATAGGCCTTTCATTAAACGTGCCTATTTTTAGCAGTGGCCAACGGAGTAATCAGGTAAAAGAAGCCAAAATTTCGTTAATGCAATCACAAAACAACCTGGTAGATCTAAAAAATTCGCTGAACCTGAATGCCAGGGTGGCCTCTGTCGCTTACATTAATGGTTTACAATCGTTAAATAACCAAAAAGCCAATCGGGAACTGGCGCAGGAAGTTTTAAGGGTATCAAAAATAAAATATCAGCAGGGAGTAGGCTCAAGTATTGAGGTTACACAGGCACAAACCGCACTTGAAGATGCCGATAACAAATACATTCAGGGGTTATATGATGCACTGGTAAGTAAAGTTGATCTTGACCAGGCCTACGGACGAATTCAATAAAACAAAAACTAAACTCACTATATAAAAACGACATGAAAAAAATATTATACATACCGGCAGCTTTGATTCTTTTGGTGGCTGCCTGCACAAGCAAACCAAAAGATAAAAAAACGGAACTTGCCGACCTTAAAAAACAGCAGGCCGACTTAAACGCCAAGATTACCAAGCTACAAGCTGAGGTTGGCACAACAGATTCGGCTAAGACCACTGACGTAAGTACTGTGGTGTTACAGCCGTCAACTTTTACCAACTATGTACAGATACAGGGTAAAATTGATGCGCAGGATAACGTAGTAGCTTATCCGCAGGCATCGGCTATTATCACTGGTTTGTATGTAAAGGCAGGCGATCACGTACACAAAGGTCAGGTGCTGGCACAACTTGACAATAACGTTCTATTACAAAATATTGCGCAAACTGAAGCACAGGTTAACCTGAACCAAACACTGTATAATCGCCAAAAAAATCTGTGGGACCAAAAAATTGGCACCGAGGTTCAGTTTTTGCAGGCGCAAACTACGCTGCAAGCCAGTAAAAGGGCTTTGGCCGGGCTAAAACAACAGGCAAGTTTGTATAAGATTATATCGCCGATAAACGGAACGGTCGACCAAATGGACCTGAAACTTGGCCAGGCAATTAGCCCTGCCAACCCGGTTGGTATCCGTATTGTTAATGCCGATGCTTTAAAAGTTAAGGCGGATGTACCTGAATCATATTCGGGTAGTGTTAATACCGGTAACGAAGTTAAAATTTTAGTACCCGATGCAAACGATTCTTTGGTAACCAAGGTAACATTTGCTGCAAAGGTTATCGATCCAACATCACGCAGCTTTGGGGTAGAGGTTAAACTACCAGTACGCAAAACTTTACGCCCCAATATGACGGCCATTATACAAATCGCTAACTACACCAGGTCGAATACAATTGCAGTACCTGTAAAAGCCATTCAAAAATCGGAATCGGGCGATTATGTTTTTCTTAATCAAAATGGCATCGCCAAAAAGGTAAATGTTAAATCGGGGGCAACCTACGGTGGCCAAACGGAAATATTATCAGGATTAAAAGCCGGCGATATATTAGTTACCGAAGGCGCTACCGAAATTGAGGATGGTGATAAAATTAAGGTTTTAGAATCAGCGAAATAATTTATTAAACACTTGATCTGTCAATTATGAAAGATTCAACTAAAGAATTTGGACCCTCAAGCTGGGCCATCGACAATAAAACGGCCATATATGTACTCATATTTTTGGTTACCGTATTAGGTTTGGTAAGTTATAACAACTTGCCTAAAGAAAACTTTCCTGATATAGCACAATCGAAGGTGTTTGTTTCGACTGCATTTATTGGTCAATCGCCTCAAAACGTGGAAAACCTGGTAACACGCCAGATTGAAAAAAAGTTAAAATCGTTAAAAGGGCTTAAAAAGGTAACCTCAAACTCGGCCCAAAACATATCTTTAATAACAGCTGAGTTTAATGCTAACATCGATATCCGGGATGCCAAAATTGATGTTAAAGAGGCTGTTGATAAAGCAAAGCCGGATTTGCCGCAAAATGATAACAACCTTAAGGAATCGACCATAAGCGATATCAATGTGGCCGATCTTCCGATCCTGTACATCAATATATCAGGTAACTACGACTTGAAAAAACTAAAGGAGTACGCTGATAACTTAAAAGACGACATTGAAAGTTATAAGGAAATTTCAAAAGTTGATGAAGTAGGCGCATTAACGCCCGAGATACAGGTTAACGTGGATATGAATAAGATGACGGCAGCACAGATCAGCTTTAGCGATATCACGCAGGCTATCGGGAACGAAAATATTCTCGCATCAGTAGGTAATGTTACTACCGATGGTGTGCGCCGCAGTATCGATATCAAACAGGATTTTAAGGATGCCGATCAGGTAGCGGCTATGGCTATCCGTAACCCCAAAGGGCAGGCAGTTTATTTGCGTGATATTGCCGAGATAAAGGATTCGTTTTTGGAGCAGGAAAGTTTTGCCCGCTTAAAAACCAATGATAACGCCAACTTTAAAAATGTAATTACATTAAACGTAAGTAAAAGAGCAGGCGAAAACCTGATCCAGGCATCAGATAAGATCAATGAACTTATTAAACAAAAGCAAAAAACAGTTTTCCCTAAAGGCTTGAATATTACGGTAACTGGTGATCAGTCGGACAAAACCCGTACAACACTTAACGACCTGATAAATACAATAGTAATTGGTTTTATCCTGGTAACGGTTATCCTAATGTTTTTCATGGGTACTACCAATGCCATATTTGTAGCTTTATCGGTGCCGCTATCATGCTTTATAGCTTTTCTGATAATGCCCTGGATAGGTTTTACGCTTAACATGATTGTACTGTTCTCATTCCTGCTGGCCTTAGGTATAGTGGTGGATGATGCCATTGTGGTTATTGAAAATACACACCGCATATTTGCCAATGGAAAGGTACCCATTAAGCAGGCCGCCAAAATAGCTGCGGGCGAGGTGTTTTTGCCAGTATTCTCGGGTACCATGACCACGCTTGCCCCATTTGTACCGTTGGCATTCTGGAATAGTTTGATTGGACATTTTATGTTCTTCTTACCTATCACCCTAATTATAACCTTGCTGGCGTCACTGGTTGTTGCTTATATTATCAACCCGGTTTTCGCAGTTGATTTCATGAAACCTCATTTTGATGGTGAGCACGATCATCCCAAATTTGACCGTAAGGTAAAGCGAGCAATGATATACCTGCTTATTGCCACAGTTGTTGGTTACTTGATAAACTTTGGCATAGGTAATTTTATGGTGCTGATAATAGCGCTGTATCTTTTAAATCACTTTGTGCTGTTAAAGGTTATAGACAGGTTTCAGAAAAACGCATGGCCGCGTTTTCAGCAATGGTATGCCAAATGGCTCGAGAAAGCAGTACACTTTCCTAAAACCATGTTGTTTGGTACTATGGGTTTATTTGTTTTTGCCATAGTTTTAATGAGCTTAATTGGTAAAACACCCGAGTTTTTCCCTTCTGGCGATCCTAACTTTGCTTATGTGTACATTACCATGCCGATAGGTACCGACCAGACTTATACAAACGAAGTGACCAAAAAGCTGGAGAAACGAGTGGCCGAAGTGGTTGAACCGGATAAAGACATTGTATCGTCGGTTATTTCAAACGTTACCAAAGGAGTTACAGATCCTACTGATGAAGATCAGGGAGACTATGAAAATAAAGGCAAAGTAACGGTTGCATTTGTTGAATTTGGCAAGCGTAATGGTAAAGATACCAAAGCGGTTTTAAAAAGAATCCGCGAAGCAGTTCAAGGTGTGCCAGGGGCTAAAATATCAGTAACACAGGAAAATAGCGGTCCGCCGGTACAGAAGGATATCAGTATTGAAATAATCGGTGATAACCTTGATTCCTTGGTTAAAACAGGTGATCGTTTGAAAAACTATTTGGTTAAACAAAATATCGCCGGTATCGAAAATTTAACTGCCGATGTGCAAAGTGATAAACCTACCATTGTTTTTGATGTTGACCGTGAGCGTGCTAACCGGGAAGGTATATCTTCTGGTACCATTACCCAAAATTTGGCTACCGCAATATTAGGTGCCAAAGCCGCTGATTTTAGGAATACCAAGGAAGATGATTACCAGATAAAGGTGCGTGCATTGCAGAGTCAGCGAGGGGATATCGACGCCCTTAAAAACCTTAAGGTTACTTATCGTGACATGGCAACGGGTGGTTCTATTCGCCAGGTACCCATTTCTGCATTTACTGATGTGCGGTATACAACTACCTACAGTAACATTAAACGTAAACAACAAAGGCGTGTGCTAACATTAGGATCAAACGTAATAAAACCATTTAATCCCAACGATGTTAACGCAAACATTAAATTGGCCATCAATAACTTTAAAGCGCCCGACAATGTATCTATAAGAATGGGTGGTGGACAGGAAGACCAGATGGAAGCAATGACCTTTCTGTTATCTGCACTTGGTGTATCATTTGGTTTGATATTGGTTATTTTAATGATCCAATTTAACTCTATTGGTAAAACATTTATCATTATCAGCGAGATCTTCTTTAGTATCATTGGGGTACTGCTGGGGGTAACCATATTCCACATGACGATGTCAATAGTAATGACAGGTATTGGTATCATAGCACTTGCCGGTGTGGTTGTCCGAAACGGAATCCTGCTGGTAGAATTTACCGATATGCTGATAGAACAAGGTGCAAGCGTTCACGATGCCGTAGTTGAAGCGGGCCATACCCGTATGACGCCGGTATTGTTAACCGCTACTGCAGCTATATTAGGTTTGATACCATTAGCTGTAGGTTTTAATATCGACTTTGTAGGCTTGTTCACCCACTTTGCACCACACATTCACTTTGGTGGCGATAACGTAGCCTTCTGGGGACCATTAGCCTGGACAATGATCTTCGGCCTTGGTTTTGCTACCATCATCACCCTGATCCTGGTGCCATGTATGTACCTTATACGTTACAACCTGAAAGCACGGCTTTTTGGTAAAAAGGAAGAAAAACATGTACCGGTTTTAGAAGCAGAAGAAGTTTAACTTTTTAAACTACAAAGAATAATGGCCGCCCTGAATTTATCGGGGCGGCTTTTTTGTTGTGGAATAATTTTGACTGTGCTGGTTGCCTTTTATAATTCCGGTATTTAATTATTGATTTATATGTTTTATACAGAACATAATAAGCAATGCTTGGTTTAAATGGTATAATAAGCACTAATATGGAACTCAAAATAACACATCCTTTTTGGCAGGTTATGGGGTTGGGCGCTTTGGCCGGTATGCGGTCAACATCGGCACCGGTTATTGCCAGTCATATTTTAAGTCATCATCAAACCAAACGACTTGATCATTCCCCGTTAAAATTTATGCAATCCAGGAATGTCGCGTTGGCACTGAAAATATTAGCCGTAGGCGAGATCATCGGCGATAAACTGCCCTCGGCAAAAGACCGGATTAAACCGGTTTCGGTTGTGTTCAGGATGATGTCTGGAGCGCTTGCCGGTGCAAGTATATATAAAGCAACAGGGGGCAACCCGGCTGCCGGCGCTTTAATTGGCGGCGCGGCGGCTTTTGCATCAACATTTGGCAGTTTTTGGTTACGTAAAGATGCTGTAAAAGCCAGCAATGTAACCGACCCGTTTGTTGGCGCTATTGAAGATGCCCTGGTAATTGGCAGTGGTATTGAATTTTCAAATGCAGCTTAAGCTTCGGCTTTGGGCTGCAAATATTTTTCAAGGTTACTAACCTCGTTCCTGATTCTTGGTAAACTGCCAGGGTAGTTTTGCTGTATAAAGCCTACCAGGTTTTCGCGGACGTAGCAGCGCAGGTCAAACGCTTCTGATGAGTTGCGGGCACTCATGAGTACCCGTACCTCGATGTTGTTTTCTTTGGTATCCGTTACCTGTACCACCTGCACTTTTTTATCCCACAGCGGGCTTAAATTAATCAGCCGCTCAAACTCCGCACGGATAGCATCCAGCGGAATGGTATAATCCACATACAAAAACACGGTACCCAAAATTTCGGATGATGTCCGTGTCCAGTTTTGAAAGGGCTTGGTGATAAAGTAATTGATGGGGAGTATCAATCTTCGTTTGTCCCAGATGTTTAGTACTACATAGGTTAAGGTAATCTCTTCCACGCGCCCCCATTCGCCTTCAACAACCAGCACATCATCAATACGGATAGGCTGGGTAAACGCTATCTGGAAACCGGCCAGCAGGTTACCCAATGAGGTTTGCGCCGCAAAGCCCACAATAATACCGCCTATACCAACACCAGTTAGTAAACCTGTACCAATTTTGCGCATGCTGTCAAAACTAAGCAGGATGATGGCGATGGTTACAAACACAATAAGTACCACCAGAAATTTACGGATAAACTGAATTTGCGTACGCACCTTACGTTCAACCAGGTTATCGGCTTTATTAAGGTCGTAAGTGTGGTAAATATAATCTTCAAGTACGCTTATAGAGCGCACCAGGATGCCCGCGAATGATATGGTAAGGCAAATCTCAATTGTTTTATCAAGCGGACTAAGGTAGGCTTTATCCATCCGCATTAGCGGGATAAACAGGTTGAACAGGAACAAAGGAATAAAGTAGGTTATGGCCTTACCCAGGTTTACGATGACAGATCTGAAGAAAGAATAATCCGTAGCTTCTTTTTTTGCATAAACTTTAAATAATCGTGTAACTGCAACCTTTATGAGCAAACCTATCAGGATAGCTGTTACCATTATAATAAGGTTCCATAGGATGGCGGGGATTTGTTTAGAAAATTCAAGCAGATCAGGGGGCAGTCTGTTAACAATATTCATGCTTAATAATGTTAGTTAATTACTATCATAAATACTACGAATGTAAAATTGTTTTAACAACACGTAATGAAAGGGGACTTGGTACAGTTATGTATAGATTTTTTGATAGATTTGTTTAAAAAGTCAGGAATTTAGTTTTTATGCTGACTGGGATTTAATAATTGATACGGCAATGGCTACAACCCACGACCATCAGGATATAAAAAGGGAAAAGATATTAGAGGCATCGTACGAGCGTTTTTTACATTATGGTTATTCAAAAACCACGATGAATGAAATAGCCGGCGATCTTTCAATGTCAAAAGCACTGCTATATTATTACTTTCCGGATAAAAGCCAGCTATATATGGCCGTAATGCGAAAACTGGCTGTAGACTACCTGAAAAAACTGGAAGAAAAGGCTGATACATTCGGCAGCCTTAAAGAAGCTTTTGTGTTTCAGATAAACACCCATCACGATTTTATAGTAAGTAATTATAACTTTTTTGATTTTTTTAGGCTTAACGAGCAAAATTTGCCCGATACCATCTGGGAAATTGTTGAACAGGTGCACAAAGCCGAGCTTGCACTATTGGGCAACGCCGTTAAAAGCGAAATAGAAAAGGGCTGCATAAGCCCGATAGAAAAACCAGAGGAATTGGTAGACCTTTTATTGGATGCCATGCATGGCATCAGGGTAGGGGCCGTATCTCAAAAGAAAACCAGTTTCCCCCGCAAGGAGCACCTTGAAGAAATCAGGACCAAGAAGCTTTTGCTTACCGATATATTTATTAAGGGTTTGATGTATTGCTAACACTATAGGTTAAGTTAAGTACCGATTGGTATAATACCGGTTAGTATATATGTCAGTATCCCGTAAAAATGAATCAGTTGCTCCACACAATCTGTATATTATAGATACCTTTGTTTAAACATTCAATTCATAGGCTTTGTAAAAGCATCTATCTATTAATTGTTTATAACTTCCTATTTAATAAGAGGTGATTGTTTTAGAGTGATTTAGCCGGATGAAGATTTATTTTTCATCCGGCTTTTTGCCTCTTACCCTCCGGCGTTCTGTACACTGTTAAATGATTTGCATTAAAGGGCTAAAAATGACTAACATCAATATTGTGTTTTTTAGTAAAACTTAGTTAGCATTTCTCATTTACCCCCTTTTTGTTTTAAAACCCTTTGTCATTAAATTAATGCATCATATTCTGTTAGTTATGTTTTGTTTCGCCATTATGGATCAATTGATGCTGAAGCAGTACAACCGACCGCCCTTCAACCTGTATCGTTTCTTCTGCTTTAAATACTCCCTTTACTTTCTCGTTTGCCTTTTTATGTGTGTCAATCAAAAGCTCCCAACTGGCCGCATATTCGGCAGTTGGCAGTTTGTAGTTTAATGGTTCACTATGGGCGTTAAAGATAATGTAAAAGCTATCGTCTATTATCTTATTACCTTCAGCGTTAACGCTATGTAACCCTAAGCCGTTTAAAAAAACAGCAACTGATTTTGCAAAATCATGGTTCCAGTTATCTTCGCTCATTTCCGATCCACCCGGTAAAAACCAGGCGATATCGGCTACACCGCTTTTTTTTTCTACTTCGCCCTTAAACCAGTTCTTGCGTGAAAATGCCGCATGTTCTTTTCGCAATTTAATCAGCCTGCTCGTAAAGCCCATCAGATCTTTATCCATTGTGTCCCAGTTGATCCAGGATAATTCGTTGTCCTGGCAATAAGTATTGTTGTTGCCATTTTGGGTGCGGCTCATCTCATCGCCGGCAACAAGCATCGGTACTCCTTGCGATAGGAACAGGGTTGTTAGGAAATTTCGTTTTTGTTTTTCGCGCAATTCATTAATGGCTTCATCGTTAGTTGGGCCTTCAACACCGCAGTTCCAGGAGCGGTTGTGGCTTTCGCCATCGTTGTTATCTTCTCCGTTGGCTTCGTTATGTTTTTCGTTGTAGGTTACCAGGTCGTTCAGGGTAAAGCCATCATGGGCGGTTACAAAGTTGATGCTGGCTGTTGGCCTGCGGTATGATTTGTAAAGATCGGAACTGCCGGTAATCCTGTCGCCAAACTCGGCCAATGAACTTTCGGTACCGCTCCAGAAATCACGGATACAGTCGCGATATTTGCCGTTCCATTCGGCCCATCCCGGCGGAAACTTGCCTACCTGGTAGCCGCCTTCGCCAATATCCCACGGTTCGGCAATCAATTTTACCTGCGATATACAGGGGTCCTGGTGAATAATATCAAAAAAAGCGCTTAGCCGGTTTACCTCGTGCAGTTCGCGCGCCAGTGTAGCGGCGAGGTCAAACCTGAAACCGTCAACGTGCATTTCCAATATCCAGTAACGCAGGCTATCCATCATCAGGCGTAATACGTTGGGCAAATTGGCGTTTAGCGTGTTCCCTGTGCCTGTATAATCCATATAATACCGGTTATCCTCGGTCAGGCGATAGTAACAACAATTATCAATGCCGCGGAACGATAGGGTAGGCCCCATCTCGCTGCCTTCGCCGGTATGGTTATACACTACGTCAAGTATCACTTCAATGCCTGCCTTATGCAGCTCTTTTACCATGGTTTTAAATTCGGTTACCTGCTCGCCGAGCACACCGCTTGATGAGTAACGGGCATCGGGCGCAAAAAAGCCGATGGTATTATAGCCCCAATAGTTGGTTAAGCCTTTTTCAACCAGGTGCCTGTCATTTAAAAAATGATGGATAGGCATCAGTTCGATAGCGGTTACGCCAAGCGCTTTTAAATATTTGATAGTTACCGGATGACCGATGGCGGCATAGGTGCCCCTTATCTCTTTCGGAATATCGGGATGCATATTGGTGAAACCTTTAACGTGGGCTTCATATATCACCGAGTTAAAGTACTCGATACAAGGAGCAGCATCGCCCTCCCAATCAAAATTATGATCAACAACCACCGATTTGGGTACAAAGGCCGCGTTATCGGTTTCACTAAAACTCAAATCTTTTTCATCGCTGCCTATTTGGTAGCCAAAAAGGGAATCGTCCCAGTTAATGGTACCCGATATGGCTTTAGCGTAGGGATCAAGCAAAAGCTTGTTGGGGTTAAACCGATGGCCGTTCTCGGGATCATAGGGGCCGCTTACACGGTAACCGTAAAGCTGACCGGGTTTTAAACCGGGAATATAGATATGCCAGATGAGTTCGGAATATTCGGTAACCGGGATCCTTTCTGTTTCTACTTCATCTTCGGGGCTGTGAAACAAACAAAGGTCAACGCCGGTAGCGTTCTCGGAGTATAGTGTAAAGTTTACGCCCTTACCATCCCATGTTGCGCCAAGTGGGAATGATTTACCAGGGTATGTTGTTATTTTCATAGGGGATGAGGTGCTTATCAAAAACTTAAATTATCAGCTATTTAAGGAAAAAGCGTTGGATTTGTTTGATCGTTATTTTTTTATTACCTGGTAACTGATAACCACATTGTAAAAAAATGAACACATTGGTTGCTTTGGGTTTAAAATTGTTAATTTATAATTGATGGTTGTAAATTAACTTATGTAGCTTTGTATATCTATTATAATAAACCTATGAGTAAAAAAATATTTGTTGTTGAAGACGATGCAGATCTGTCTGACGCGATACAGATGATCCTGCATGACGAGGGCTACCGTACCGTTGCTTCGTTGGATAAAAACTCAATAAAAGGGGTTATATTACACATGCCAGATATGGTGTTGGTTGATTATAAGCTTAAAGATGGCTTTGGGAGCGAACTTTGCGTTGCTATCAAAAAACATCCGTTAACCTATCATATACCTGTAATATTGATTTCCGGTTACCCTGATTTGGCCGATATTGCTAAGGCATGCGGTGCCGACGCCTGGCTGAGTAAACCATTTGAACTGGCCGATCTTACCCGCTTGGTTGACCATTATTTGAAACGTGCAGCTTAACTAATAGTTAATTATTTTTTTTGTTTTGTAAACCAGAAAATGTTAAGCGGCCTGTATCTGGTGGCCCTGTTGATGGCAGTTATCGGCAAATTGTAAACATTAAATAAACTGTATCTGACGTTATTTCGCCGGCCCTAAATCCCTTATTTGCCTATCCTGTAACTTTGCAAAAAATATAACCATGCAGGTTGCGCCTATCATGGCGAACAACATATCTGATTGTGTATCCCAGATATCGCCTTGCGTACCTAAAAATGAATCGCCGGATGAGCCTGAAGCCACGGATACAAACCACTCTAAAAACTCATATAACACACTGATAGTGGTACAAACGCAAACCGTCAGTACGGCCAGCCAGCAGCGTTTTTGGATAATATTTTTCCTGATGAATAATTCGCGGGTTATCAGGGCAGGTACAAAGCCCTGGGTAAAATGGCCAACTTTATCGTAGTTATTACGTGCCTGGTGAAAAAACTCTTTTACCCAATCAAACAACGGCACCAGCGCATATGTATAATGGCCTCCTATAAATAATACATAACAATGTGCCAGTATCATAATGTAAGTAAAATAACTGAACCTGAATTTGTTGAATGTTAAAACCAGGGCAATAAAACCTAAAATTGCCGGAAAAACTTCCAATATCCAGGTGAAATAGTCATGCGGGTATATGCCCGAACCTATTAAGCCGGCAAAAAACAAGAACACTAACAGGTAGTATTTTTTCATGTTACAATATGGGCATTAATTTCGGATAGTCGCAACCTGCCCGATAATTTGTCGCGCCGGTACTGCTTGATAAAGGGATATAGGTGTTAAATTTGAATCATAAACCTGGTGAAGATGAAAGACAATAACAACGACAATCCATTGCATAAACTTTCGAACCCGGCACGGCGCGCCTTAGCCAACGCCGGAATAACGGATATAAACCAGTTATCTGCGTGGCACGAAGCTGATTTTATGAAACTACACGGTACAGGCAAAAAAGGCCTTCAAATACTTAAAGCATTAATGGCCGAAAGGAATATTGCGTTTAGGCAAGCGTAAATTGCGCTATCAGCTTAAGTTAACATCGGGCGTTCCGGCTGCTTTTCGTTTCGATCTGATCTTCAATAGCTGATATAAAACGCCGATTACAAATACGGCAACAAGCGTCATCAAGCCCATTTTAGCTACCGGATCATTAGGGTCTGCGGCCAGCGGATGACTGATGGGTAACCTGGTTAAGGTTTCGATAGTTGCCGGTATCATGGAAAAAAATAGGGTGAGCGACATGATGAAAACCTGTACGTATTCGGCCGATTTCCCCAAAAAGCTAATTGATTTGGCGTAAATGCCTAAAGGTAAAACTGCTAAAACGAGAACAGCCAGGGCATGGCCCGCAGTAAAGTGCCCGGTTTTCATGATGGGCAAAGCTGTAAGGCAACCGATGATTGTGAAAATGATATACAATTTACCCGGACCGCTTTTAGGATCGATTTTTCCCTGGCGAAACAAGGCATAAAGGGCAACAAGTACGGCGAGAATACTGATAGCAGTGTGGAAAATTCCGAGTGGAGATAGGTGATTAGGCATGATGTGATGTTTTAAGGGTAAGCTGCAATGTATTTAAAACAACCGGTAGTACAACCGGTTGTTCTAAGCTACATAAAACCGTTTATATTTGCAAGCCGCTATAAAACAAGTGTTTATTTTAATGCTTTGGCTATAGCTTCTTCGGTAACCTTTGCCATAATTTTATAACCTGCTGCATTGGGATGTACACCATCGGTTGTTAATTCGGCTTTTTGCCCATTGCGCTCATCAGCCAGTGGCGAAAAGTAGTCGAGCAAGGTAAAGTTATTAGCTTCGGCATACGCCTTAATTTCGTTATTTAAGCTGATGATCTTATCGGCCGGCTTAAGGCCTTTACGCCATGGATAATCAAATACCGGGAGGTATTGACAAAGGATTACTTTGATACCATGCAGCTTAGCTAATTCGGCCATCGAACGTACATTATCCATGATAGTTTGGTTACTCACATGCCCGGTATTGGCGGCAATATCGTTGCTGCCGGCCAGTATAATAACCGCTTTGGCTTTCAAATCAATTACATCCTGCCTGAAACGGATTAACAACTGCGGCGAAATCTGTCCGGAAATACCGCGGTCGAGATATGGACGGCCGGCAAAGAATTCGGGCACTCTGGCTTTCCAGAACTCAAATATCGAACTGCCTAAAAACACCACGCGCTTTTCGCCGGGCTTAGGTTCGCCTATCTGCTGGTTTTCTTTTTTATAGTGCGATAGGGCAGCCCAATCATCTTTAAAATCTTCTTTTGCCGTATCGGGTATGCTTTGCTGGCCATACAGATTTACAGCAAAACACAAGGATAAAGCCAGGAAAAAAGTGCGTTTCATAATTGGTTTTTTTGGCTCAAACAAAAATAGCAGAATTCTCCGCCCTACAATTTTGCAGGCGGTATTTAGGGCGGATTAGTTAAATATCGTCAAATTCTTCCCAGTTATTTTTCTTATTAATTTATTTAGATTAATTTATAGTTATGAAACCTTTATGTTTTTTTCTTGT
Organism: Mucilaginibacter sediminis; assembly: GCF_051903035.1. Classification (NCBI taxonomy): domain Bacteria; kingdom Pseudomonadati; phylum Bacteroidota; class Sphingobacteriia; order Sphingobacteriales; family Sphingobacteriaceae; genus Mucilaginibacter; species Mucilaginibacter sediminis. The sequence continues at coordinate 1,449,280 of NZ_CP170602.1, read as the reverse complement.
TATCATTTTATATCTATTAACTATATGAAAACTTTTAACGAACATGAATCTGTGATCTATACCGATCCTGACGGCAATAAGATTGATACATTTGTGATATATGATACTGACAAAACTACAGGTCTTACACACATCAATCATATGAACTTGAGGGTGCCAACTGATAGTTTGCAACTACGCCCTGCGTCCATTGCCAAATGGAATTTACCAATGCAGGATGCTTTCAGTTTCCAGATATTTAAAAAACTGAAAGAGAAATACCAGGAACCTGCTATTCCAATTGTAAAGCGTACATTAACTGCCGAGCCTGGCTATAAGCTGGCGAACGCTTCTTAAATAATTAAAACAAAATATCATTCAATAAAAAACTCCGCCCTCTGATTACGAGGGCACTGAAAAAGTGGCTATTTATTAAAAGGGGCTGTTTTCGATATTGAAAACAGCCCCTTTTTCTTTGGCGGTGGTGGAGGGTGTTTTCGTATGGACGATTCTCAAGGCGTCCATTTTACTTATCTAATCCTCTTTTAAGTCTTAAGACCTTTTTCAGTGCCCTCCTGATTACCAGGCGGAGTTTTTTTACGATATGGGCGGCGGCTTTATTAATTTGTTGCGCCGCCATTTACCAGCAGGTGCTGTCCATTAACAAATGACGACAGATCGCTTGCAAAAAATTCGGCAGCGTTGGCCACATCTTCAACTTCGGCCAGGCGGCCCATGGGGCAGCTATCAAGCAATTGTTTCCTTAATTCAGGATAACTACCGGCTTCGGCAAATATCCCCGAATGATCAACCGCAAAAGGGATAATAGAGTTTACAGTAATTCCTTTATGACCTATCTCTTTTGATAATATATCAACCAGGTAACGTGGCGTTGTTTTGCTGCCGCCATAAACAGCCATCCCTGGCACCGGAAATGATGTTGTGCTGGATGCTATGTAAATGATACGGCCGTTATCCTCTACATTTTTGGCTGCCTGTTGCATTGTAAAGTAAGTTCCTTTAGTGTTAATGGAAAATACCCTGTCAAACTGTTCTTCGGTAAAATCAACTACCGGAGTTTCTACAAGCTCGATACCTGCGTTGGCCACTACAATATCTATTTTACCGAATGCCTTTTTAGCTTCGGCAAACAATCTTTCAATATCAGCCACTTTGCTTACATCGGCTTGTACAGCTATAACCTTTGCGCCCATGGCGGCTATATTACTAACCACTTCTTCTGCCGATGCCTTGTCCCGCGAATAATTGATTACAATATCGGCCCCTAACGCCGCGTAGCGCTCAGCTATCGCCTTACCTAATCCACGTGCCGATCCTGTTATTAATGCTACCTTATTATTTAATGAGTTCATGATTTCTATGTTTTGCTATTTGATATTTTTGTCTTTAATTCTCGATTCTAACCTCTTAACTCTGCTTTAAGCCATCGCGCCATTTGCGCCAATGTTTTGCGCACTTATCCATTTGGCGTCGTCGCTGGCCAGGAATACTACTATTTTGGCAATATCTTCAGGCTCGCCGATACGGTTAAAGGCCGAGAGTGATGCCAGCCGGTCAATTACTTCCTGTGGTTTGCCCTTGGTAAACAATTCGGTATTGGTAGGGCCCGGAGATACGGAGTTTACATTGATGCCCCTTGCGCCAACCTCTTTGCTAAATACACGGGTTAGTTGCTCAACTGCTGCTTTGGTGGCAACATAAGTACCATAAGTTGGCATCATTACCCGGGTAGTAGTTGACGAGAAATTTATAATACTGCCGTTATCGGCCAGCTTGGTTGCTGCCTGGCGCATAGTATTAAACGTGCCGCGTACATTGATGTCAAACTGGCGGGTAAAATCCTCGTCGGTAGTATCTTTCAGGAGTTTGGTTATCATGATGCCGGCGTTGTTTACCAATACGTCAATTTTGCCATAGTGTGCAATGGCGGCATCAAACATGGCGGCTACTTCATCGGCTTTGCTTACATCGGCTTGCAGGGCTATAGCATCGCCACCGGCTGCTTTAATGGAGTTTACGGTTTGAGCGGCTGCTTCAAATCCGCCGGCGTAATTAATAATTACTTTTGCCCCGGCTTGTGCCAGTTTGTGGGCTACTGCTGCACCAATGCCTCTTGAGGCCCCGGTTATTAAAATTACTTTTTCTGCTAATGTGTTCATGGCTTCCTTGTTATTTTATGTTGATGTCTTGTTTGTTTCGACATAACAAAGGTGAGGTTTGAGGGTACCTCAAATGATACACATATTAAAGCATTACATATAAATATCTAAGATGTAGCGGCTATGTGCTGTTTCCTGAATAAGACCGGCGACAGACCCGTATGTTTTTTAAAGTAATTGCTAAAATGGGTCGACTCGGAAAAGCCCAACCTGTAGGCAATCTCCTTAATAGCTATAGTTGAGTTTTGCAGCAATGCCCTGGCTTCCGATATGGTTTTTTCCGTTATCCAGGTGCCAATGGGCTTACCGGTTTTTATTTTGATAACGTTGCTCAGGTAATTAGGGTGCAGGCTTTGGGCATCGGCATAATCCTGTACCCGGTATGCTTTTTCAATTAAGCCATTACCCAGGTCGCGGTAATGTTTTTCCAGCATTCGTTTAAACTCTTTTACAATTTGCGAACTGCGGTTGCCTTCATAAATGGGGTTATAGTCCTTCCAAAAGTATTCCTTTATCTTTAACAACAGTACCACAAACAGGTTCCCGATGATACGGTTACGATAAGCACTGTGATTTTGATATTCCTTATTTATCAGCAGGTACAGCTGCTCAAACTCCGAAAATGCATCTGATGACAAAACGCGGGGCTGAACCGTTTCGGCAAGCAGGAACGGAAACTCTTCAAAAATATCCTTGTGAACATTCTCTTTCAGGAATGATTCGCTAAGCGTAATCAGGTATATTTCTTCTATCTTATGCCAGTTATATGATTTATAATGCCCCGGATTTGTAAAATATATAGTTCCGGGTACAGTATCAAACACCAGTTCATCGGTTGTATACCTGCCATATCCGTTTTTTACAAATACAAACGAGAAAAAGTTAGGCCTGAAAATGAGCGATTGATAGGGGAGGATAGCATGCACATCCTTCAGGTTATGAATAGCAAAATCGGTTTTTTCATCAATACCATCCGCAGGCAATCCAAAATGTATGTATTGCTCTTTAAGATTGTTAAAAATTAGTTTTTCCTCGTCTTTCATAGTCAGCTACCTGCATCTAAGTTAATGTAATCGATTTATCTAACAGTCTGTGTTTTTGCAGCTAAATTTTTTGCTAAACATAATTTAAAGTTTATGTAAAATGATTGTTATAATTTATTACATTGTACTTAAATTCATTTTTTAAAAAGTAGGCGGTTTTAACTTTATTATGTCTGAAAGTATTGTAGGTGTTTATGGCGACAATGTTGCAACGTGGCTTGCCTTTAAAGAGGGCAGTTGGGACGCCTATACCCAGCTTTACAATGATTATTTTAAAGTACTCAATAATTATGGGTACAAATTTACCCGCGATGTAAACATTATTGAGGATGCTATTCATGACTTGTTTATTAAACTTTGGACAAACCGGGCAGGCCTCGGCAATCCGGTGTCGGTAAAAAACTATTTATATAAATCGCTTCGCGGTATTATTTTTCGCAAAATGCAGGGGCAATCGCGTTTTGTGGATTTGGAATCAGAAACCGATTACAATTTTTCTTTCGAGATCTCATTTGATCACCAGATTATTGCCAATGAAGAGGAACGCGAGCTTCAGCATAAAATAAAAACGGTAGTAAAAACTTTGCCGGCCAGGCAGCAGGAAATCATCTACCTGCGTTTTTACGAAGGCCTGGGCTATGAGGAGATATCCGATATTATGGAAATCAACATCAACTCTACATACAAACTGCTTTACAAGGCGTTTAATAACTTGCAAGGAGCCCTGAAAACCTCGAAACTGGCCATTGTTATTGGCCTTTATACCTGTTTAGGTACCCATATTCACACAAATTAAATTAATTTTTATTTAGGAGGGATAATTCCCGTATGCTCATGTATATAAGGTTAAAATCAGAAACTTATATAGCATGGAGATTGCAAAATACGGCACTTATACCCTACAGGATTTTTTAGATGATGACGATTTTCTTCAGTTCGTTATCAACCCCACTAAAAATGATATCAACTTTTGGCAATCGGTTACAGCTATGTACCCTGCTCAAAAAGAAATTATTGACGAAGCTACCCAAATTATATTGGCTTACCGTAAGCAGGATGTTTTTACAAACGAAGCAAACCAACAAAAAGTTTGGAACCGTATTGAAGGTACATTACACGGTAAAAGGACAGTAAAACAAAAAGTATTCCGCTTAAACACCTTCTTGCGTGTAGCCGCGATGATCTTATTGGTATCATCAGTTGGAATAGCGTTCTGGATGCTGAAATACAATTCAAAGAATGAAGTAGTTACCGCTTTTGGCGAATTGCGTACCGTTACCCTGCCCGATAATTCGATAGTGATACTTAACGGTAACTCCAAATTATCATATGCCAATAACTGGGACAAAAAGGCAAGGGAAGTTTGGATCAGCGGTGAAGGTTTTTTCAGTGTAAAACATATTAATAAAGATCCCCGCCATATAAAAGCTACCGAAAGATTTATTGTGCATTGCAACGATGTTAATATCGAAGTGTTAGGCACCTCCTTTAACGTACGTAACAGACATAATAAAACCAATGTAGGCCTGGTAAGTGGTAAAATTATGCTCGAATATCTCGACCAGGCATCGCATAACAACCGGTTGCTGGTGATGAAACCGGGCGATTATGTGGAATACGCACACCGGAAGGTGGTAACCCAAAAGAAGCTTGCTGTGCCCGAGAAATTAACACAGTGGACAAACCACCAATTACTTTTTAACAATGCTACGTTATCACAAATCGGCGAGGTCATGACCGACGATTATGGATATCACATTGATTATACCGACCCGGCTATTGCCAATCTGAAAATTGAAGGAGAGATAAGTGTATCAAACGTTGACGAACTTTTGGAAACTATCTCCACTACATTATCGGTAAAGGTCACCCAAACAGACAAAAACATCACAATCACAAAAAATTAACCCCTAAACAACTCATTTATGCGAAAATTTGACTTTTCAACTTTTTTAAAATGTTGCTGTTTCTTGTTGGTGTTGCTCGGCCAGTCGGTTTACGGCTACGCTCAGCTGGCGCTTACCAGCAATAACAGGTTTCATACAAAAGCCCCTGGCTATGCCATGCAGCAGGTTGCCGAAAACAAAGTGCTGTTAAAGGACGCGCTTGAAAATATCAAAAAGCAATTCAATGTACAAATTGCTTACCAGGAAGGGTTGCTGGATAATAAATTTATACCGGTAAGCTTATTTAACAACGCCAAGCAGTTTAACCTTGATGAAAACCTGAAACAGTTACTGGCAGCTTTTCAGCTGGAATACCGAAAAATCAATGATAGCCAGATCTCTATCTACTCGATAAGAGAAACAACCGTTAATACCGCGCCGGTAGTTGCCGCTGTGTTAATAGGTAAAGTGGTTGACGAAAAAGACGGCCTGCCTGTTATTGGTGCATCGGTATATTTAAAGGCCGATCCTAAAATCGGGACTTCAACTGATGTAATGGGTAATTTTAAACTGGTGGTTCCCGATAAATTCACCGGGAAACCATTAACCTTATTGATTGCTTATATTGGTTATAATAAAGAGGAAGTTACCGTAACGGATTTAACATCGCCTGTTCAAATAAAATTGAAACAGAATAACAGCACGCTTAACGAGGTTGTGGTAACCGCACTTGGTATCAGTAAGCAAAGAAAATCATTGGGTTACTCTGTTACCGAAGTTAAAGGAGCCGAGTTTACCCAGGCCCGCGAAAATAACGTTGCCAATGCGCTTACTGGTAAAGTAGCGGGTGTAAATGCTGCAGGTTTATCAACAGGACCGGGCGGTTCAAGCCGTATAGTTATACGTGGTAATGGTGGCCTTGCCGGCGATAACCAACCCCTTTACGTAGTAAACGGTATGCCTATTGATAATAGCGTACCCGGCGGTGCACCAACCGTAAACGGTATTACCAATAACGTTGACCGCGGCGATGGTATAGCCGCTTTAAACCCTGACGACATCGAGTCCATCAGCGTATTAAAGGGAGGTACTGCGGCGGCTTTGTATGGTTCACGGGCAGCAAACGGTGTTATATTAATTACCACCAAAAAAGGAAGGGTTCAAAAAGGAGTAGGAGTTGAATATAATTCAACGGCCACTTATGATAACGTTGCAGTTTTTCCAGATTATCAATATGAATATGGCCAGGGTGATGGCGGCGTAAAACCAACAACGTTGGCCACTGCCCAGGGCACCGGCAGGCGTTCGTGGGGTGCAAAAATTGACGGTTCGACAGATTATGTTGCTGTTGATGGTAAAACACATCCTTATACTGCTCAAAAAGATAACCTTAAAAATTATTATCAAACCGGGAGTACTTACACCAATAGCCTTGCATTCCTGGGCGGCAATGAGGCCATCACATATCGTTTCTCGGCTGCCGACCTGAATAGCAAAGGTATTTTGCCGGGTACAACTTATGATCGTAAAACCTTTAACCTGGCTTTAACCAGTAAGTTAACCAATAAAATATCCATAGAAGCATTGGCGCAGTATAATATCGAAACTGGTCATAATCGCACCGGGGCCGGTGATGCATTGGGAAACCCTAACTGGACTCCGCTTGAGGTTGCAAATACCGTTGATATACGCTGGCTTAAACCAGGCTACGATGCCAACGGTAATGAGCAGGTGTGGAATGATGCCGCCATCGCTTCAAATGGTTACTTCGTGATTAATAAATTTAAAGAAGATGACGTTAAAGATCGTTTTATAGGTCAGGGGTCAGTATCGTACACACCGATAACGAACCTGATTTTCAAAGCCACCTTAAGTCGCGACTTTTTTAATTACAATTATTCAAACATACTACCAACAGGTACATTGTACGTTCCCAATGGGCAATATCAGTCGATAAAGTCAGATGTGTCTGAAACCAACGAACTGGTGACCGTATCATACAAAACAAAAATTGTAAGCGATTTTAATGGCTCGGTATTGGGCGGTGTGAACAGTCGTAAAAACATAACAAATCAACAAACCGTAAATGGTTCGCAGTTTGTTATTCCTTATTTCTACAGCTCAACCAACCTTGCCACAACGTCAACTACTCCTTATAACGCCAAAATAGTTACTAACTCGGTGTTTGGTTCGGCCGATTTTGATTACAAAAGCCTTGTATTCTTATCATTCACCGGCCGCAAGGATTGGTTTTCTACATTAAGCTCTAAAAATAACAGCATTTTTTATCCAAGTGTGGGTGGTAGCTTTATATTGTCAGATGCTGTTAAACTACCTCAGTTTTTTACCCTGGCCAAGCTGAGGGCCTCATGGGCGCAGGTAGGCGGCGGTGCTCCTGATCCTTATGTAATTAATCTTACTTATAGCAATGTTCCAAGTGCCGGGCAGCCATTACAAAATGTTACCAGTAATAACATTACCAATAGTGCGCTTAAACCTTACACCTCTACAACTACCGAAGCCGGTCTTGAATTGCAGATGCTGCAGAATCGCTTGGGCATTGATGTTACCTTATATGATCGTAAAACCACAAATGATATCGTAAATACGGCTATCTCATCAACTTCGGGTTATAATAATGTAATCCTGAATGTTGGCGAAGTGCGTAACAAGGGTATCGAAGTTGCTTTAAACGGTTCGCCTGTAAAATCAAAAGAATTTAGCTGGAACGTTAACTATAATGTTGCATATAACGACAATAAGGTAGTAAAACTTGCCCCTGGCCTGTCGACAATTCAAATGGCGACATCTGTAAACGGTTATGCGCTGTTAAACAATACAGAGGGAATGTCATTCGGCACTTTATATGGCACACATATGGTAAAAAACAGTAGCGGGCAAGTGGTATTCAATTCAACCACCGGCTTGCCTGTTCAATCGGGATATGAACCGCTTGGCAAAAGTGTTGCCCCGCTTACCATGGGCTTAACTAACGAATTCAGGTACAAGCGCTTTTCTTTGAACTTCCTGCTCGACGGTAAGTTTGGTAATAAGGTGTTCTCATTAATGGAAGTGTATGCTACCCGTTTAGGTTTAATGAAATCAACGCTGCCTGGCCGTGAAAATGGCCTGGTGTTAAATGGAGTAGACCAAACCGGAGCTGCTTATACGCGCACCGTACCGGTAAGTGGCTTACGTACATATTATGACAACTATAAAATTTATTCAGACCTGTTTACCCATGATGGAAGCTTTGTAAAACTTCGCCAGGTTATTTTGTCATATAATTTACCCGGTCTCGATCTTAAAAAGATTCATATTCAGTCGGCAAGTATTTCATTGGTATCACGTAACCTGTGGACGCTTTACAAAAAGACAAAGAATTTTGATCCCGAAGAGAGCTTCACCAACAGTAACACGCAGGGTTTTGAATCCATTGGTTTGCCGCGTACCCGCTCACTTGGTGTAAACCTGGCCGTTAAATTCTAATATCTAAAGTTGATTAAGATGAAAAGACACATATCAAAATATACTTCGTGTTTGCTGTTAATGCTTGGCATTATGGCAACACAATCATGTACTAAAAACTTCGATACGCTAAACGTAAACCCCAACGCGTCTTCAAAAGCTGTTCCTCAATATATATTTACCAAAGCTGAGTATGATGGTACGGCCCGCATGCTTGATTTATTACTGGGAACCATGCAATATACTACCAGCTTTAATGATGTTGCAGGTTTTGGCAGTAAATACGTTTTAGCTCAAAGCCAGCAGTCGTTTGCGGCGTTCGCCAATGCTTATCCTAACGAGATCAACGAATTGGTGGAAGTTATAAAGGCAGCAGGCACCGATGCATCGCAGGTTAACCTGGTTGCCGAGGCACGCATCTGGCGGGTATATTGTTTTAGCAGGCTTACCGATTTGTATGGAGATATTCCATACTCACAGGCCGGCCAGGGTTATAACAGCTCTATTTATAAACCCGCATATGATGCGCAGAAAGATATATATGCAGATATGCTGAAAGAACTTGACCAGGCTGCTACATCGCTTGACGCCAGTAAAGCAACTTTTGGCGCTGCCGATCTGATTTACGGGGGAAGCACTGATAAATGGAAAAAATTCGCCTACTCATTAATGTTAAGATGCGCTATGCGCATGACCAAGGTTGATTTAACTTCGGCGCAGTCATGGGCAACAAAAGCTATAGCCGGCGGTGTGATATTAAACGATGCCGACATTGCCAAAGTGTCGTATGTTGGGTCGGGCCAGGATATCAATAAAAATCCGTTGGCAAATGATCTTTGGAACAATGATTACATTGCTCAAAACGGAACAACCAATACCGAAGGCGGCAAATATCAGGAACCATTTATCACTTACCTGAAAGCCAATAAAGACCCGCGTTTAGGTGTTGTGTCTATAGTTTATAACGCAGGCGTTGCCGATACAACTTCATCAATACAAAAAGGCATGTCGGCTTCATTAAATGCCAAGCCGGCCGATTTTGTAACTTACTCAGAACCTAACCCTAAAACTATCCTGCTTTTAAACTCTCCCCGTTTGGTATTTACTGCTGCCGAAAGCTATTTTCTGCTTGCAGAGGCTGCCTCAAGAGGATGGTATAGCGCGACTACTGCATCGTCATTGTACGAGAGCGGCATCGCGGCATCTATGCGCCAGTGGGCTATTATTGGCGGCAGTGCGGGCGCAATAAGCGATGCCCAGATTAATACCTATATCAATTACCATAAGTTTAATTCGGCAGGTACGCTTGACCAAAAAATGGCGCAGATTTATACCCAGTTTTGGATCGGTATTTTCCCGGATGCGCAGGAGGTATTTGCTACCTACAGGCGTACGGGATATCCGGCTTTGGTGCCTAATAATTATGTAGGTAATGCCACAGGCGGCAAAATATTCCGGAGGATGTTGTACCCTATATCCGAGCAAAATCTTAATGCCGCATCCTATGCTGCTGCAATAGCGCGGCAAGGTGCCGATGAGTTCCTGACAAGGATGTGGTGGGATAAATAATGCATTCGTGTTAATAAATTGATAGATTTGGTTTAAGGAAGGGTTTGGCTGCCCTTCCTTTTTTTATTTTTAATAACGATGAGAAGATATTTTTGTTTGTTAGTGCTGGTGATATGTTGCAATGGAGCCATTGCACAAAACGACCTGGTGAAAGATGACAACGCGAGTAACTATAACCTGAACAAGCCCGAACGGGAGCTTTGGCTTAAAAATACAGGTTTGGGCCTGTTTATCCATTTTAGTATGGATGGGCAGTTGGGTGTAGTTATCAGCCACTCACTGGTAGGCGCAAGCGATGATTACGTGAACCGCTATTTTACCGAATTGCCGAAAACTTTTGATCCATCAAAATTCGACCCGCACCAAATAGCTGTTTTGGCCAAACTTGCCGGCATGAAGTATATTGTTATTACCACCAAGCACCACTCTGGCTTTTGTATGTGGGATACTAAAACTACCGGTTTTAATATTACCAACACACCCTATAAAAAAGACCTGTTAAAAGAATTTGTTGATGCCACACGTGAAGTAGGCCTGCAGGTGGGTTTTTATTTTTCGCCTGAGGATTTTAATTTTTTGCGTGATCACCATATCGCGATAAGCCGTACGGATGTTAAAATGGATGTTGCTACCCGCAAAGCCTACGACGATTATACACGGCAACAGTGCGAGGAGCTAATGACCAAATACGGCAAAATAGATGTGCTTTTTATTGATGGCGACCCCAAAGAAATTGTAAAGCAGACCTGCTGGAAATTACAACCCGATTTGCTGATCACCCGCGGGGCTATTAAAACACCCGAGCAGATTATGCCGGGGGCAATGATCAACGAACCATGGTTATCATGCATTACCATGGGTACCGCGTGGGGCTATCAGCCAACCAATGAGCGTTATAAATCGGGCAGCCAGCTGATTGGTTTATTGATAGAAGCCAGAGCGAAAGGCGGTTCGCTGTTACTGAACGTTGGCCCTAAACCTAACGGCGAACTACCTATAGAACAGGAAGAACGGTTGCGCGAAATGTCGGCATGGTATTTTATCAACCGCGAATGTATTGACGATGTACGGAGTTGGGTTGTAAGCAAAGAGAGAAATATTTGGTTTACCCAAAAAGGCGGGCATACACTTTATGCCATAGTAACCGATGCCGCCGACTGGAAGGAAGGTGCGCGTAAAACGTTCCTGATCCGTTCGGCAATTAGTATGCCCGACACCAAAATAAGCGTTTTGGGGCAAAATAGCCAGGTAATTGAATATAAAAAAGATGACGTAAGCTGCAAATATACCCAAACTACCAAAGGCTTAGAAGTATCTGTAGTGAAAGCGCAGCGTATTTATGACGATCATCGCTGGCCAAACCCCGTTGTTATTAAGTTAGATAATGTAAACCCCGCGTTTAAAGAAGCCGTTATTGTTGAAACCGGTGCTTCAGCTTTATCAAAGGGAGGAGTGATATTAAAAGGACGAATAACAAACTACAAAACTACAACAGTAAAACTGGCCCGTTTTGATTACAGGCCTTATAGTGGCCAGGTAGAAACACTTTACGCCGGCAAATGGACAGCCAGCGTCTGGGTACCTGTTAAACCCGATGGTAGCTTTGAACTTACCTTGCCTTTAAAAGGCAGTTATGAATATAAGGCCGTAGCACAACAGGAAAATGTAGAAGTGGAAGGCGAGAACAAGCTACTGAGATAAAAAGCGCCCGGTTTGATGTTTTACAAATAAACGCTAACGATTTGTAAATAATTTGAATTAAGGTGCTACTTTTATTGGCAGGGAAAATTAATCGTCCTGCAAAAGCAAGTTATGTTTAAATCGTTATTATTAACCGCCATTTCATTCGTGTTGGCTGTGCAGCTAAGCCACGCCAAGATAACATTACCATCTGTTTTTAGCGACAATATGGTTTTGCAGCAAAAAACCAAAGCTGCTATATGGGGAAAGACTGAAGCCGGAAAAAAAGTCGTTATTTCAACATCATGGTCCGGTAAAAAATATGCCACCGGCGCGGATGCCGATGGCAACTGGAAAATAAAGGTTGCAACCCCATCCTATGGCGGGCCATTTACCATTTCTATATCAGATGGGGAGGTGCTGGAACTGAAGAACGTAATGATAGGCGAAGTTTGGCTATGTTCGGGCCAGTCGAACATGGAGATGCCGGTAGCGGGCTGGGGAAAGATAAACGATTATGAAAAGGAAATGGCGGCAGCCAGCTATCCCAATATCCGCCTGTTACAGGTTGAGCGTGTAACCAGCAACATTCCGCTGGCCGATGCTAAGGTAACCAAAGGCGGCTGGGTACCCTGCACACCCGAAAACGTAGCCGAATTCTCGTCGGCAGCCTATTTTTTTGCAAGGGAGATTTATCAAAAAACCGGTATGCCCATCGGCCTCATTCATACCTCCTGGGGCGGTACCATTGCCGAGGCCTGGACAAGTGGAACAGCATTAAGAGCAATGCCTGAGTTTGTTGAGCCGGTAACTACGGTTGAAACAGAAAATAAAGAAGAAGCCCAAAAAACCTACCTGGATAAAACGCAGCAATGGCAAAACCTTATTGCCCAAAAAGATTCGGGATACAGCGATGGCAAGCCGGTTTGGCTTACGCCTGACCTGGACGTTTCAAAATGGCATGATATGGTTTTACCGGCTACGCTGGAGAAAACATTGCCCAATTTTGATGGCGTTATCTGGTTACATAAAAAAATTATTATTCCTAATGATTGGGCCGGCAAGCCTGTTAAATTAAGTTTAGGTGCGGTGGATGATGCCGATGTTACCTGGTTCAATGGCGAAAAAGCAGGCGAAACCGCCGTTTATAATACGCCAAGGATGTATACCATACCCGGTAACCTGGTTAAGGCCGGCGAAAATATTATAACTATCAGGGTGTATGATGCTACAGGCAATGGAGGCCTTTACAGTGATGCCAAATTACTTTACCTTGCCAACGATAACGGACAGCAAATCCCCCTGAATAGTGCATGGCAATACCATATAGGGCTCAACCTTAAGACCATGCCGCCTTTTCCAATGGATCCTAAAAGGCCAAACAGGCCTTCGGTATTGTTTAACGCAATGATTAACCCATTTATTCAATATGCTATTAAAGGGGTTATCTGGTATCAGGGAGAAGCAAATACAGGCAGGGCATACCAATACCGCCAGTTATTTCCCACCATGATCAACGATTGGCGTGCCAGGTGGGGCGAGGGTAATTTCCCTTTTTATTTTGTGCAGCTGGCCAATTACTACATTACCGATCCGCAGCCTTCAGCATCTGGTTGGGCCGAATTAAGGGAAGCACAACTTAAAACACTCTCGCTGCCCAACACCGGCATGGCGGTTGCCATTGATTTGGGCGGTTATGATATCCACCCCAAAAATAAACAGGAAGTTGGGCGCAGGCTGGCCTTAAATGCCCTTGGCAAAAATTATGGCGAAAAGATTGATTATTCGGGTCCTATATTTCAGAAATATGCCGTCGACAATAATAAAATAACCATTTCATTTAAATATAACAATGGCCTTAAAACAGCCGACGGCCAACCACTAAAAGGGTTTGCCATTGCCGGCGCTGACCAAAAATTTTATTGGGCCGATGCTGTAATTGTTGGCGATAAAGTTGTAGTGAGCAGTACACAGGTAAGTAACCCGGTAGCCGTTAGATATGCCTGGGGAATTAACCCGGTATGTAATTTGTACAACGCTGCAGGTCTGCCTGCGTCGCCGTTCCGCACGGATGAATGGCCGGGTGTTACCTTAAATAAGAAGTAGTTTAGGAGCAGGGCTACCCATATAAAGTGGGTTAACATAACTTAACACATTTTAAGTACTTTATAGTATAAGCATTTGACAGTCATTAGCTTATGCTTTTTTCATGGTTAACACTAAACTGATGTTTTACACAACTTAAGCATACCCAAATGTTTGTACCTGTTGCCAGCCAAAACAAGTTCGGAAATGACCTGGATTTTTTAACTGGGATTGGTAAATAGATCCCTCGTACCTACCCATGGCATGTTATAAATAACCCCTTTGTCATTCTGAGCGGTAAAATCCGCGGATTCTGAAGGAGAATGACATTCAAAAATAAAAGACTGTCATCCTGAGGAACGAAGGATCTACTCGCGAACTTTATTGGCGGTTATGCATGGCGTACAATAGATCCTTCGCTATCGCTCAGGATGACAGAAAATGAAACTTGTCATGGGTAACGGAGTGAAAAATCTGTCAATCGACATGCATCGCCGACGGACAAGTTCGCGAATAGATCCTTCACTACGGGATGACAATCCTCTTATTGTGTGTTATTTCCCGTTAAGAATTTTGCAAAATTTTATCATTCAGGATGACAGGAAAATTGGATAGGTCACGGGGAGCCTGTCAAAGGATAGCGGGCAAAGGCCTCATATTTACACATCTTTTCAAAAAGGTACGAAAAAATTATTACCTAAAATTTGTTTCGTACGAAAATATTCCTACCTTTGAATTGTTATGAGTGAAACACAACAAAACAAGCAACTGGAACCTACAAAATCCGAACTGGAAATATTGCAGGTTTTATGGGAAAAAGGCCCGTCGACAGTTCGTGCGGTTAATGATGAGTTGCTAAAGCAAAAAGAGGTAAATTATACAACCACGCTAAAGCTGATGCAGATTATGGCCGATAAAGGTATCCTTAACCGGGACGAAAGCCAGATGAAGCATATTTACAGCGTGGCCGAAGAGGAGCAAAAAACCAAGTCGCATTTGCTGGATAAGTTTGTTGATTCGATGTACAAAGGATCGGCAAGTAAACTGGTGATGCAGTTACTGGGCAACAAAAAAACAAGCGACCAGGAATTACAGGAGATCAAAGAAATTTTAAGAAAACTGGAGGAATAAACCATGACTTACCTGAATGAATTACTGCCCCGGGGCTTCACCGCAGCCTTGAGTTACACGCTGCTGCACTCGTTGTGGCAGGGCGTTATACTTGCTGTAATCACCAGCCTTATATTGGTGTTTACCCGCAGGCAAACAGCGGCAAAACGCTACACGTTAATGGTAGGCGCGCTGATGTTGTTTGCTTTAACGGCCATAGGTACGTTCATTTGGGAAATTAACCAAACAGCAGCAGGGAAAATATCGCCGGCCAGCTATTCTGCAAATAATCAAACACCACATCTGCCTGTTTTGGGGGTAGCCGGGTTTGCGCAAGATTCGGTAATTGATAAGGGTATAAACTATGTGAACACCCATGCCCAACTGATAGCTTTAATATGGTTTTTGGTGGTTTTTGCGCGCGGTCTCCAGCTATTGGCCGGGCTACAGGGTCTGCATCATTTGCGGCGCAGGTCTGTTTTTACAGTTGATGAATATTGGCAAAAGCGCGTTGCCTTGTTGTCGCAGAAACTGGGGATAAAGCAAATAATAGGTATTGCAGAATCGGGCATAGCAAAAGTACCTATGGTGATTGGCCACTTGAAACCATTGATCCTGCTCCCTGTTGGTTTGCTAACTGCCCTGCCGCCCGCCGAAGTTGAGGCTATCCTGGTACATGAGTTGGCCCATATTCGCCGGCGGGATTATTTGATAAACCTGTTACAAAGCTTCATCGAGATCATTTTCTTTTTTAACCCGGCCGTGCTATGGCTGTCGGCCCTGATCCGTACCGAGCGGGAAAACTGCTGCGATGACATAGCTGTACTGGAAACAAGCAGCAAGGTAAACTACATCAGGGCCCTGGTAAGCTGCCAGGAGTTCCAGCTGTCGGCACCGGCCTACGCCATGGCTTTCCCCGGCAAGCGCGATCAGTTGATTAACCGGGTTAAACGTATGGCGTCGGGTAATAACCACAGCCTTAATATTCGCGAACGCTCTGTTTTGGCCGTGTTATTATTAAGCGCCGGTTTGCTCACCATGGCTTTCAGCAATGTCAAAAGGATTGATAAAATGCTGGTTAATACAGGTAAAACAGTATCGCATGCGGTTGTTTCTGTTAAAAAAGAGTTGTTTCATGATACATCATCTCATCATGCTGATTTAAAACCAGGTGACGTAAACAAAGAAGCAAAAATAACTCATGCAGCATCTTTAAAGGCAACTGCCCCGATTTCGGCAGATACGCCTGCTAAAGCAAAACCATTGGATACCCTAAAAAGTAAATTAGGCAGATTGCATGGTGGTCTTGGAACGCTAAGCAAACTTGATGAACAAAAGGAATTGGCAAAAGCCGATTCTATTAACCAAAGCAGAACGCAAAATACAAAACCAACCGCGCCTGCACAAAACGCTTATAGTTATGGCAGCAAGCCCTATAATAAACAAGACTATAAGTCAGTGTACAAAGCCGACTATAAACCTTACCATGCGCCAACCGAACCAAGTATAGGCGAGGTGGTGACTGCCGAATTGAAAAAGGACGGGCTTATTGATGCTGATGCTCCTAAGGTTTCCTTTAAACTTAGCCAAAGTGAAATGATCATCAACGGTGTAAAACAGCCAGATGATGTTTTTCAGAAATACAAGAAAAAGTATGTGCCCGTTACCGGCAAAAACCAATGGACCTTGTATAATAATTACGATACCGATACCAAAGCAACCACCACCGATAAGCCCTAAATTATTCTGACTGCATGAATTTTAACCCGCCCTCAACAGGTGAACGGGAATTGCCATGCCCAAAATTTGAAAAATATTTAAGATTAAATAACAGATCAACCTAAAAGAAACCTCCTAATACCTATCAATATGAAATTAAAAATTGCAGCTATTTTGGCCGCCTGGCTTTCTATTGCCTCAACTTTGGTAAGTGCCCAAAATTTGATAACGATAACAGGTAAAATTAAAAGCACCGACGCCAAATCGCTGGATGGTGCTACAGTTTACCTATATAAGTTTACGGATTCAGCACTGGTAAAAACAGGTGTGGCAGACGCTATGGGGATTTATATCTTGAAAAATGTAAAAGCCGGACAGTATAAGATGGCCGTTAGCATGATAGGGTATCAAAACTATAAAAGCGCACCTTTTACGTTTGAAAAAGATATGGTGCTGCCGGATATTATTTTGCAGCTTGCCGGTAAAGAATTGAAAGAGGTAGCGGTTGTAGCCCAAAAGCAATTGGTTGAGCACAAAATTGACAGGACGGTAGTAAACGTAGATGCCATGATTGGTAATGGCGGCAACACGGCTATGGATGTGCTTGATAAATCGCCGGGCGTAATCGTCGACCAGAATGGCGGTATCAGCCTTAACGGCAGCGGCAGCGTTAAAATTTATATCGACGATAAGCCTACCTACTTATCGGGGACAGATCTGCAAAACTACCTGCGCTCGTTACCCGCATCAACTATCGACCAGGTTGAACTAATGACCAACCCGCCGGCTAAATACGATGCCGCCGGGAATGGCGGAGTAATCAACATCCGCATAAAAAGGAATAAAGCAAAAGGCTTTAACGGTGGGCTTAACATGAATTATACCCAGGGCAAGTACGGCAAAACCATCAACAGTTTTAACTTTAATTTCAGGGACAACAAAATTAATGTATTCGGCAACCTGGCTTATAGCACCTCTAATTCGTTTAACGACCTGGTTATTAACAGGTACTTTTTAAACGATGATGGCAGCCCTGCTTCCAATTTTTTGCAGCACTCATTTATCCGCAGGCAAACAAAAAACCTAAACCTGAGGCTTGGGGCCGATTATTACGTATCTGATAAAACTACAATCGGCATAAATATATTCGGCTTATTAAATCCCGGCGATATCAATACCCGTAATACCAGCAAATTGCTTGATGCCGCCAACGTTTTAGATTCGACTATTGTGGCCGATAATAAGGAGCATATTAACTTTAAGAACGGCAATGTAAACCTTAATTACCGCCATCAGTATAACAAAAAAGGGCAGGAGCTTACAGTCGACCTTGATTATTTGAACTACGATAACAGCACAAAGCAATCGTTTTTAAATACCGGGTATTTACCGGATGGAACAGTGATAAGCAACGACCTGCTCACAGGGAACCTGCCCGAAAATATTCACATCTACTCGGCCAAAACAGATTATACACACCCTTTAACTAATGGCGTTAAACTGGAGGCCGGGCTTAAAATCAGTAATACACAAACGGATAATATTGCCAACTACTTTTATACCATCAACAATGTAACCAACCCCGATTATGGTAAAACCAATCACTTTATTTACAAGGAACAAATAAACGCCGCATATATTAATACAAGTAAAGATTGGAAACGATTTTCGGCGCAGGCCGGGTTAAGGTTTGAAAATACCACATCAAACGGACACCAGTTGGGCAATGTGCAAAAATCCGATTCGACGTTTAAGCGAAATTATAATGGTTTGTTTCCAACTGTTTACCTGCAATATAAGCTGGATACAGCAGGCAGCCAAAGCATAAGCCTGAATTATGGACGACGGATTGACAGGCCGTATTACGAGGATTTAAATCCATTTTTGTCGCCCTTGGATAAGTTTACTTATTATACCGGTAATCCATTCCTTAAGCCATCATATACCAACAACATTGAGTTAGCCTATAACTGGAAAAACGTTACAGTAACCCTAAACTACAGCAACACGCAGGACGATGTGAATGAGACTATCGAGATTGTAAATGGTATTTATTATAGCCGGCCCGGCAATTTAGGCAGTATAACGGTAAAGGGCATAGCAGCCGATGCCGGTTTCGATCTTGCCAAATGGCTTAATTTTCACATATATTCAAGGGTTTCCAATATCCACTCGGTAAGCGAGTTTTATACCGGCACGCTAAACACGCAGGGAACATACTTTTTTGTAAGGCCGGTATTCAAGTTTAAACTACCGCATGATTGGACAACCCAATTGGATGGTGGTTATCAAAGCAGAGTTACTAACGCCCAGTTTGTAACAACCAGCAGGGGGCGTGTTAATGCATCTGTATCTAAAAAGTTTTCGCCGTCCTTTACCGTCAGCCTGGTGGCCAATGATATTTTTTACACTTTTAATGGCGGCGGCGTTATTAATAACCTGGCAAATACCCGCGCCAACTGGACAAACCTTGGCGATAGCCGCAACTTAGCATTATCGTTAAGTTATCGTTTTGGCAAAACAATTTCCGGTTTGCGTAAGCATGATGCAAACGGTGCCGAAAGTGAGCAAAACAGGGTGAAAAACTGATTAAAGAATTAAACCCCGGCTAATTCGCCGGGGCTTAATTCTTTAATCGATAAGTTACTTTTGAAACTGGCTGTTCAGTAAAGCCTCCCAGTCTTTTGCCTGGGTTTCCAGTTGCTTCAGCTTTAATTCATTGTCAATAAATTGCTGGTAAAATGGTATGCTGCAAAGCTGCCGGTTCGCCTGGTCGGCAATTTGCAAAACGATTGATTTTACTGCGGTGCCATTCATGCTTTTTAAAACATAGCAGCGGGTAGCGTTGTTCAGGTCGTTTACGGTCACGGTTTCCTGCGATCCAAAAAGCAACGCTTTGCCCGATTGTGCCCAGCCTATGATCTTATTACCGATAAACTCCGACCGGCTTAAACTGAGGTGATGTTCATTTGCAATTGCCTGCAGGCGCTGGTTTAGCGCCGCGAATCTTTTTTGTTTTGACCGGCGGGTTATGATCACTACCGGGATAATAAATACAGCTAATAGGGTGCCCGCAACCAGGGCATTTTCCGTTATATGGTTCATGCTTGATAATTAAAATTGAATAAATACGCGCTGTAATAAACGCGAAGAATTAAAAAACTTAGATCAGCATGGGTTTACCAGAAACCATGAAACGGGAAAAGGATGAGCCGGTAAAACCGGGATGGTGGCACATTTGAAGCCTTGCTAATGTTGAACCTTGCAAGTGTGTAAGCTGCACTCAGATCAACAGCGGTAAAGAAAGCTGCCGGATGCACCGTAACCTGTAATGCAGGCGCATTAATTTCGGTATTCGTCTCGGCAATTAATTGGTCATGGTGGGTGTTTTGTTTAACACTCGCTTTATTGCTGTCATGTTTGCCGGTATAAGCGCGTACCTGTCCGGATCCGCTTATGTGTAAAGCGAAGAACAAAGTAACTACCAATAACGATTTCATCAACCTGGACAGCATAGGGCAAAGATAATGTTTTAAGAAAGATGAAGTAGGAAATCGCGGTTAAACTTATTACTTCATACAACAGCTTTCAATGTTGAGATAGGTAGCCCCTATGGGGCATAAGAGAATTTTAGACATATTGCTACAAACGGGTAGCCTTTACGAGGCAAGCGCCTTGTCTCGTCCTCAAAAAGGTTACAGTTTTTTAATAATCCTGCTATTTATTTACATACAGGTTGTTAGTAATTGTGCCTCGTAGAGGCTACCTGTTTGTAGGATAAATGTCCAATGTGTTTTTTGCCCCGTAGGGGTTACCTTCTTTCTACATCAAGTTTTTAAAAGTGACTTGTCCCCAGGACGAAACACATATGTGATAATGGTAACCAATCAAAACTATAAAAATCTAAATTTGGTCATCTATTAACGAAACGCTTCCTGCAAAATCAAAATATTGTATAAGTTTAGCCAATGAAATTTAGCGAAGCGGTTGTAAACAATAAAGATCACAACATTGAATGGATAAATAATTTGCGGCTGATCAGCATGTTTGCCGTTATTGTGTTACATACCGCCTCGCCCTTGCTTTTTGGCTATAAAAGTGTGCCTTTAAATGATTGGCTCACCGGCGATGTTTACAACGCGCTTGTGCGCTTTGCTGTGCCGGTTTTTGTGATGATAACCGGGGCATTGTTGTTACATCGCGAATATGGGTTGAGAGATTTTTTGAAAAAGCGTATCGGCAGGCTTATTCTTCCTTTCTTGTTCTGGAGCCTGGTTTATGTTGCCTACCGGCTGTATAACGAGGAGTTTACGTTTACCGGTCATTTGTGGCCCGATGTAAAATTTGTTTTAAATCAACTCAAATCAGGAGCGTATTATCATTTATGGTATGTGTACCTGTTAATAGGGCTGTACCTGTTTATTCCTGTCTTAGGCAAGTTTGTACAGCATGCTACCGAAAAGGAAATATTGTATTTTCTGGTGATTTGGTTTTTAGCGATGTTGTTGGCCACGCCATATTTAAGCATTTTTAATAGCGCTGTAGATATTCATAATTTTACAGGCTATATTGGCTACCTTGTATTAGGGCATTACCTTACTTACAAGCGATTCAACTTGCGGGCATTGCCGTATATTGCCGCCCTTGTGTTCGTCGCCCTGGTGGCTGTAATAAGCTGGGGTACCTACTACTTGCAGGTAAAAGATCATGAGCTTAAAACCTTTTTTTATGAGCCGGTTGGGCCTTTTGTTGTTATGTTGGCCACGTGTGCTTTTTTGATAGCCAAATACACCAAATTGAAACTTAATAAAACCGTGAAACGCGTTTGCGATAATGCGGGTAAATATACCCTTGGTATTTACCTGAGCCATGCCCTGGTATTAAGTATCTTTGATTTAAACGATATTAATTTTACCATTTTTAACCCTGTGTTGAGCATTCCGTTAATAGCTTTTGTTTGCTTTTTACTGTCGTGGCTGTTGGTATATGGCATGAGTAAGGTGCCTGTAATTAAACATTTGGTTGGATAGCGTTAATCAATTACAATAATTAACAAAACGCAAACAATATCTGCGTAAAACCATTATCAAAACAAAACATAAAACCGGCCAATGGATTCAGTTACCCATATTACTTTAGGAGCCTGCATTGGCGAACTTGTATTGGGTAAAAAATTGGGCAAACAGGCACTGTTATGGGGGGCTGTAGCTCAAAGCCTGCCCGATATTGATAGTGCCGGGGCTTTGTTTCTTCCGCCTGAACAGGCGCTTTTGGCTCATCGTGGTATAACCCATTCCTTAGTCTTCGCGGTAGTTGTTGGCCTGGCCTTAGCTTTTTTGGCCCAGCGGATACATCATAAGGTTTACCTCCCGTTTATTATGCTTGCGCTGTTTTTTTGTCTGCAATTAATGCTGCACGATTTGTTGGATACTTGTAATGCCTACGGTACCGGCCTGCTGGAACCGTTTAGCCATCAGCGGTTTTCGGTTAACCTGCTTTATGTGGCCGACCCTTTATTTACCATAGGTTTGCTTGTAGCCTTCGTAGTTTTGGTATTAAAAAATATCAATTATCAAGGCCGTACGAAATGGGCTTTTGCTGCGATGATGCTCTCCGGTTTATATTTATGTTTAGCCGGTTTTAGTAAATTGTACATAAGCGGCAGGGTACAGGCAACATTGGAAAAAGATCAGGTTCAACCAGGCTATTTAATTACACCAGCACCCTTTACCAGCATGCTTTGGTATATTGTAGCGCCCATAAACAATGGCTATAACACGGCCTACAGTTCGGTATTTGATGGTAACGATAACGCATTGAATTACCAGTTCCATGCTAAAGATGAAGGGTTATTAAGCAACATTCAAAATAAAGAATTAATAAATAGCCTCATCTCATTTTCAAACGGGTACTATACTATAACAAAGGCCGGAAACAACACCAATATCAATGTGTTGCGGTTTGGGCAGATACAAGGCTGGGCAGTGGCCGATGCACCTTTCGCGTTTAGTTACCCGCTGGTTGCCGGTAAAAACCAGGCCATGTTGCTGCAGAAAGGCCGCCTGACTGGCTGGGACGGTCATTCGCTTAAAATTTATATAAAGCGGATACTGGGCAAACCAGTTATTGAGAATAAACCTAATCACAAAATTTAAAAATGAACTGGTATTTACCCGCAATTGGCATTTATCTTATTCTGGTTATTTTCGTTTGCTTTCGTATTTTGTATGACATCCGGTCGGCAACTAAAACTTTCGCGTATTTGCTTATTACCATTCTTGTGCCGGTAGTTGGTATGGCTATTTATTTTGCTGTGGGCGCCAATTACCGGAAAAATAAATTGTACTCCAAAAAAATTGTGAGCGATAGTAAATTACGTGCCGAGATTCGCGAAAAGATTGTACAGGAATCGGAGAAGACATGGAATACTGGTGACGACGATTTAAAAGGCCGTAAAAAGCTTGCCCATATGCTGCTAAATGATAATAGCCCCTTAACCAGCAATAACGATGTAAAACTGTATATCAACGGCGAAGAAAAATTCCCCGATGTAATAACCGCTTTAAAAAATGCCAAACACCATATCCACATGGAATATTATATTTATGAGGATGGCGACATTGGTAACCAGATAAAAGATATCCTAATTAAAAAAGCAGCCGAAGGGGTAAGGGTCCGTTTTATTTATGACGATTTCGGAAGCCGCTCTATACGCCACACCCTGGTGCCCGAATTGATAGCCGGCGGTGTGGAGGCTTACCCTTTTTATAAGATCCTGTTTATCGCACTCTCCAACCGGACAAATTACCGCAATCATCGGAAGATTATTGTGATTGATGGCTGCACGGGCTTTGTAGGTGGCATTAACGTAAGCGACAGGTACATCAATAACAACGGCAAAAAGCAAGTATACTGGCGCGATACGCATGTCCGTATCAATGGCCCCGGGGTATATTACCTGCAATACCTTTTTATATGCGACTGGAATTTTAGCGCGGGTAAAAAGCTGAAACTGGAGAAGGATTTTTTCTGTTCGACAGAAAGCGCTAAAGGCGAAGCCATTGTACAAATTGCTGCCAGCGGGCCCGACTCGGATATTCCTACCATCATGTTCTCCCTAATCCAGGCTATTGGCATGGCCGAAGAAGAGCTGCTGATAACGTCGCCATATTTTATCCCCGGCGAAAGTGTTTTGGATGCAATTAATGTGTCTGCCCGTAGTGGGGTTAAAATTAAGCTGCTCGTACCAGGCAAGTCAGATTCAGCGTTGGTTAACGCCGCGTCGAGGTCATATTACCGCGAAATGCTCGACGCAGGCGTTGAGGTATATTTATACAAAAAAGGATTTGTACACGCCAAAACCCTGGTAGCCGATGGGCAACTGGCCATTGTTGGCACTGCCAATATGGATCAACGAAGTTTTGAACTGAATTTTGAGGTTAACAGCATAATATATGATGATAAAATAGCAGGCCAGTTAAGAGATGTTTTTTACACAGATATTAAAGATGCCGTTAAAATAAATCCCAAAACCTGGGCCAAACGTACCCTGTTTAAACAACTGCCCGAAAAGCTAATCAGGCTTTTATCGCCGTTGTTGTAGCTATTGCGTTGTCACCCTTAAACTCAAGGTATCTGTTTGCATCGCCGTAAAAATGCCCAGGCCGTTGGTAACGTTGGTGGGCTCGTTGAGCAAAGCCTGTGAATCGCGGGTGATATTGGTTGTCAGTATGTTGATGTATTCCTGGTTAACCCGCATTAATATCACTTTATAATGGCCGTAATAGTTAAATGACGATTGTACCAAGTTGTAATAAGATGCGCGCTCCGCGTTAATCTGGAAGCTGGGCTTATTATCACTGCGGATGTAAGATATATAATAGGGGTCGTTATCAAGGTTTTTGAACACCAACAGGTGGTACAGCGAATCGGGGTTGCTCCACTTAATGGTGGCCCTTGCCACATCGGCATATAAAGGGTTGATAGTGCTGGGAACATGAAATATACTATCCGATAGGGTAAAATCTGCAGGTTTGCCCGGCATAATAGTAGTAGCGCTGACTGCTACTCCGGCATAGGTAAACTGCATGGTATACGTTTTACCCGTGGTGATAAACGATTGATCGGCATAGGTATATGTGCCGCTTGCGCTTTCGGTTAGCTTGACGCTTTTGCTGCCATCAGATACGCTGATGCTTAAACCTGTAAGTGCCGCGCCGTAAGTTGTAGTATCGGTAAGGGCCTTTTGCTGGTAAACTTTGATACTTAATACCCGGCCGGGGATAAGGTATGATTCTACCACCGGTTTATTGGTAGCCAGTATATCCGACTGATTTTTTTTACACGATGCCAGCAGTATTAAACTGCCTATTAAGCTCAATGCGATATAGCGTGTATATGTTTTTATTTCCATCTTAAGCTGAGTGTTAGGTTGGGGGTAAAGCCCAGGTAATTTACATTGGTGGTTATCACCTGGTTGTTTTGCACCTGGTACTCTTTATACCAGGTATTGGTATGGTTGTAAACGTTGAAGAACGACAGGCCTATCGAACCTACTTTGTGACCATCAATCTTCAGCAGATCATATGATACCGACATATCCAAACGGTGGTATGCAGGCAGGCGTTCGCCGTTTTTGTCGCTGATGTTCAGGTAAGTTTTACTGTTGCCATCGGCTGTTTGAATGGTGTAAGTTGATAGGGGGGCAGTATACGGCCTGCCAGTACTGAACAGGAATGTTGCTGCAAAGTTAAACCTGTTGTAATGGTACATATTGATGGATTTAAACTCATGTCTTACATCCTGGTTAGCGTCGTAATAATAATCGCCAAAGGCGGCAAATTTATTCTGGGCTTTGGCAAGTGTATAACTTACCCAGCCGGTGTAGTTGCCCAGTTTTTTTTGTATCAGCAGTTCAACACCGGCATCGCGACCGGTACCTGTATAAAAATCTTCAGTAACAGTTTGTGTTTGCGGTGCGGCCATCCGGAAGCCACCGCCACCTGTTTGGGTTTGTTTCACTGTGTATTGCGTAAGCCCGGTTAAAGTTTTGTAATAGCTTTCTACACTAATCAAAAATTCATCATTTTCATAGCTAAGGCCGCCTATATAATGCCTGGCCATACCAACCGGGATATTGCTGCCGTTGGATAACACCCAAAAGTTACGGTCACCGGCCAATATATCCTGGCGGATAACTTGATTTTCAAATTGGTAAAACTGCCCGGTAGCACCCTTTACCGTGAAATGATCATTTAAATTATAACTGGCCGATAGGCGAGGTTCAAAATATGGTTTACCAGTTGGGCCGTAATAGCTGGCCCGTAAGCCCGGCTGGATATGAAAATTATTATTTGGATCGATAGAAAGCTCGGCATAAACACCTTCCAGCATGGCGTTGTTATGTTGGTTAATCAGTTTGCCGGTATCGTTTTGGGTGTATTCGTAATCAATTTTTTTATAGTTAACAAAGCCTCCAAAAAGCAGTTTGTAGGTTTCGCCGGCTTGCCATTCCCATTCAGATTTATAGCCAACATCTTTAAGGTGATTGGTTTCTACGGTGTTATTGCTAAAGGTGTGGGCAATGCCATTGCTATCCAGCAATGAGCCGCCCGAACTGGCGCGTTCCCGGTTGTTGAAATACGAGGAATAGGTAATGTAATTGTTGGAGTATAGTTTTTTACCCCACTGCCTGAACCATTTTACACTGCTGCCCAGATTGCCGTATTTGGTATAATCGGTAATGCCAATTCCGCTGCCCGATCCCGATAGGCCCGGCGGCAAGCCAAGGGTACGGCTGTTATCGGTTTTATCGGTTCCGGAGTAGTAGCTTACCGAAAGTTTATCCTTATCGCTGATGGTATATGTGTATTTGGCGTTGGCATCGTAAAAATACGAGGCCGGCGTTACCTGGTTGGCAAAGCCGCCACCGCCACGGCCGCCAAAACCGCCGCCACCAAAACCACCGCCCTGCGATGTTGTTGTCTGGTTAAACTGGTTAAATATCTTGTTATAAAAAGGCCCCTGATATGACCGCCTGATGGAAAGCAACAGTGTTTCATTTTTTGATAACGGTGTCTCCAGGAAGCCGCTCGCGCTTAATAAGCTCAGGTCGACACCCATATTGGTTTCGTTTTTATTGCCTTCTTTGCCGTTAATTTCGGTAACGCTTGATAGCCTGCCGCCGTATTTGGAGGTAAAGCCGCCTTTATAAAGCTGCACATCCTTAACTGCACTGGCGTTGAAGGCGCTAAAAAAGCCGTATAAGTGATCAACCTGGTAAACGGTAAAGCCATCCAATAAAACCAGGTTTTGATCGGGCGTACCACCGCGCACATAGGCCCCGGATGATGATTCGTTTGTGCCGCTCACGCCAGGCATCAGCTGGAAGGCACGCAGAATGTCCTTGTCGCCCATGGTTGGCAGCTTATCTAAATTTGCCGGCGAAAGCTGGAGCACGCCCACCTGCCTGCTATCGGTGTTCATAACTCCGCTTTTTTTGCCGGTAATATTAACTTCATTTAAGGTGTTTAGCGATGTGTACAGCCCGCAAATAAGCGTATTGTTGATTTTATCGCTGCTAAGCCTGAAATAGTCTGTTTGGTAGCCCGAATAGGATACCTCGACAACACAGGTATCTGAGGGTACCCGTAAAAAAGTAAAGTAACCATCAGAATTACTCATTGCCGTGAGGTCGGAGTTCCGGATCTTCACCGAAGCAGATGGAAGTGATTCGCCGGTTAGCTGATCGATCACCCGCCCGTTTATGCTGAACATAAAATGCTTGGGGGCTATCTTTGGCGCTATGTCCGGGTCGTCATCATCGGTCTTTTTACGTTTTATTTTGGCATTTGCAGCCTGCAACGAAAGTTGGTTTAGTTTTTTCAACCGGGCCAGGTCGTCGGTGTTTTTGAGGATGTAAATAGTGCCGGTAGATTCAATCCAGTACTTCAAATCGTGTTCCTGGCAAACTTGTTTGATAATGTTTTTTAAAGGCTCTTCAAAAAAATGCTCAACCACATCCATACCTTCAAGTTGGTTTTTATCATACACAATACGGATTTGGTAGGTGGTTGATATGGTATCAAGCATTTGATCAAGCGTGCACAAAAAAAAGTGGTTGACGATAATGTCTTTCAGCTTTTTTTGTGTTTGCTGTGCCTGTGTGGCCGAATGGCCTAAAGCTACGATGGTAAATAACAATAAGGAAAATCTCTTCATCAGGGGTACATTTTCTTTGCAACGAAATTGCACCCTATTTTCATCCACTTAAAATAAATGCGACATCAGGAGAGCTTGTGTAGATAAATGGGAGGAATGTGTAGTGAGGTTGGTTAAGCTTATGGTCCATAGACCATCGTCTATGGACCATAAGCTTTTGAACTCACACCTTTCCAATCATTTTATTAATCACCTCCCTGTAGCTGTCGCTGAGGGGCACTTCGGTGTTGATGAGTTTAATGCGGGCACGGCGAAGCTGGGATACGTGCTGCAGGTTTACCACGAATGATTTATGCACCCGGAAAAACTGCTCGGCCGGCAATTGCAATTCCACAGCTTTAAGGCTGATGCGTGATAAAACCGGTTTTTGCTGATTGGTGAAATGTACTTTTACATAGTCTTTTAGTCCTTCAATATATTCCACCTGGTCGAAACTTATTTTGATGAGGTTATAATCGGCATGCAAAAAGAAATAATTTTTTACCACAGGCTGGGGTACATAACTCCGGCGAAGTTCAAACAGGTCGATAGCTTTGTGGCAGGCTTTTAAAAACCTATCCAGCGGTACCGGTTTTACCAGGTAATCAATTACATCCAGTTCAAAACCTTCCAGTGCAAATTTTTCATAAGCCGTTACAAATATTACCATGGGGCGCTGGGTAAGGCTTTTAATAAGCTGTAAACCATTGATGCCGGGCATATAGATATCGCAAAATATCAGGTCGATCTGCTCCTTTTGCATAGCCAGGATGGCCTCGCCGGCATTGCGGCAGCGTGCGGCTATTTGTATACTATGTACGTGTTTCAGGTTATCTTCCAGCAGGTCAAGGGCCAGCGGTTCGTCGTCAATAATCAGGCATCTCATCATTTAAGTTCAATTTGCAGCATCACAATGTAGGTTTGCTCGTTTTTATTGATGTATAAGTTGTGTTTACCGGGGTAAAGCAGTTCCAGTCGTCGTTTTACGTTGGCTAAACCGATGCCGCTGTCATTATCCTTTTGCTTTTCGGCTGCGTTATACACATTTTGTACTGTAAATCGTAGTGTTTCTTCGTCGGCAAAAAGTGTAACCGCTATATCTGGCCTGGCAATATCCCCGGTACCGTGTTTAAAGGCATTCTCCACAAAAGGGATCAGCAGCATGGGCTCGATGGTTTTGTCCGGGGCTTTTATATCCGATTTAAAGTAAATTTTTACCTGGTCGCCAAAGCGTAGCTGTTGGAGGTTGATATAGCTGCGCAGGTAATCTTCTTTTTTTTGCACCGTTACCATTTCGGCATCGGTAACATACAGCATGTAACGCAATAATTGGGATAACTGTATCAGCGTAGGTTCAACTGCCGCAGGATTTATCCTGGATAACGCCACAGCACTATTGATGACATTAAATATAAAGTGCGGACTGATCTGCGAACGCAGAAAAGCCAGTTCGGACAGGAGCGAGGCATTGGTGATATCCTTCTTCTTGTTCATCGCCCTAAACTGATCTGCAAGGTAATGGTAGGCAAAACTTCCGGCAGTTATAGATAGTAACGGAAACAGTACAAATAATGGCCCACGTGGTGCCCGGCCTTCCATATCTTTAACATTGGGTAAAGGAAAATGTGGCCTGGCATATAATAACACAATGTTAAAAACTACAAAGGATGCCAGCAAGGCCAAAAAATAAAACCAGATGTTCTTTTTTAACACCTTGGGTATGAGTAAAAAAGCGTTCAGGTAAAACTCTGAGGCAAGCACCAGATTGAAAACGATAATGCGCCCGGGCGAGAAAAAGTGTTGAGGCATGCCCCGCATGTCTGGCCGCGAGATAATAGGGGTATAAATAATAAGCGCCCAAAACAGCAGGTGGATACACACCTCGATAATAAGCGCCGGCTTTATGCGGTTAAACATGCTGGCTAAGGTAAACGCATTTCACCACCGTTGTAAATACAATAGACGAGCGGCTTAAATGTGCCGACGAAAGGGGCTTTAGTTGGCAGGGAGCAGTTAGCAGTGGGCAGTTCTCAGTTTGCAGTGGGCGGTTTGCAGTTTTCAGTAGGCAGTTAGCAATTCTCGGTTGAGAGTTCTGAGTAGGCTCTGGGCGGTAGTACTCGGTTAGCAGTTTTGGTTGGCAGTTCGAGGTCGGTGGTATTCGTTGGGCAATCTCGGTTTGCATTGTTATATATTGGTGCTACCTAATACAAATTGCAACCTGGAACCAACCGCAACTGCAATCTGTCCCACCCAATGCAAACCCTCAAGCCGCGACTAAAACTGCCTACTGAAAACTGCAAACCGCGAACTGCTAACTGCGCGCCCGTATCATTATTACACAATAGTAGTAGAGTAATTTCCACAAACTCACACGCAACTTTAAATTAATTGCTGTTTTAAACGTTTTAACCCACATTTAATAATTGGCATTGCAATTGAATGTAACTTAATATCCTTCTCAAAGGATTGTTTTTCATAGGTAGATGTAAAGGCCGATAAAACTGCGAGAGTTTTTCGGCCTTATTTGTTCAATGCCGGCAAATTTTGCGCCCGTTATCCGCTTGGTTGACTTGATTACTTCAAACGTTTTGTATAATCGGGTTCGCACGCCGTTTTGATTAGGCTCGCTCGCCGATATTAATAGGTTGGCTGTTTTAAATTACCTTAGTCATTCATCATCCTTTTTTTACCGCTATAACTGGTTATGGTAATCTTCGCCACATCGGCGCCGACCTGCAAATTACGCGATGACTGTGACAGGTAGGTTGAGCCATAGTAAAACTCCACCCTTTTTTTGTCGCCGTTTTTATAGATGATATCTGCATAAAAATCATCGGCTTTTAGTTTGATGTACTTTTTAGGTTGAATGCCTATGCCGGTTTGCCTGTAAATCTTAAGGCTATCCTGGTTTTGTGTGGCAACTAAAACATCACCTCCTTTAGCCGACTGCACGGTGGCCAATCCCTTGGCATCGCCGTTAATAAACAGGCCGCTTTTAGCTACAGATAGGGGAGCGAATCCGCCTTTGCCATTCCCCTTCAAGTATAGGCCCATAAAGGCATCATGCCGCCCGGTAAAAGGCTCCATTCCAAAATCGTTACCTGCCATCACCAGATCCAGGTTGCCGTCCTGGTCAATATCTTTTGCAACTATACCGTATACGGGTGCCATTTGTGTGGCTAATGGCATGGGGCTTATTGTAAACTTGCAGTTTCCTTTATTGGTAATAAAGCTGGTGTTCATATCAGAGGCTTTCATAATCACCGCGTTTTCTTTGTCTTTTTCGCTCCATAAATCGTCCATAGTAGCTTTGCCGAAGCCCCTGTAGCTTGGGTATTTTTTGCGGATAGATATCAGCTGGCTTATCAAATCGTCGCGTGTGTGCATCGGGAAGGGCTTTTGCAATCCATCCTCGGCCTTCATGTAGCAAAATATCATGGCATCAAATGATCCGTTGCCATCAAGGTCTTTACCCATAATGGTCATTGGTTGTTCAAAAGTTGCTTTGTAATTTGAGTTTTGTCCCAGGTTGCCTGCAACATAATCCACCTGGCCATCGTTATTAACATCACCGGCAACAATGCTGTTCCACCAGCCAACGTGGTTGTCAATTCCCGTTTTTATTTTGGTAAAACCGTTACCGGTATTTTTGTAAAAGGTTACCGGCATCCATTCGCCCACAACAACAAGGTCAACCTGCCCGTCGTTATCAAAATCAGACCATAGCGCATCGGTAATCATCCCGCCGCGTGCCAGTTCAGGACAAAGCTGTGCGGTTACGTCGGTAAATTTGCCGCCATCGTTTCTGAAAATATGGCTCACCGGCGATGATGGGTAAGCACCCGAAACAGACCGCCCACCTACAAACAGGTCAAGGTCGCCATCGCGGTCAAAATCGGCCGCGCGTACACAGGAGCCATTATCATACTCAACCGGCACAGTACCAAAGCTTTTGGTAAACTGCCCCTTACCATTATTGATATATAGCCGGTCCTGCGCGGTAGTATGGTCTTTCGGGAACTCGTAGCTGCCGCTAACCACATATAAATCAAGGAAACCGTCGCCATTGGCATCAAACAACAGCGCGCCCATATCTTCTTCCTCCTTGAAACTATCGTTTAAAAAACGATTATTGTCCATGGTAAACTTACCGTCGGCACCCTGCATAAAAAACACGCCTTTATTGCCTGCAGCCCCGCCAACATAAAAATCGTCGTAGCCGTTGTTATCTACATCACCTACAGCTATAGATGGCCCATACTGGCTTAGTTTATGCGGTAGGGTTGGTTGGATGTTATAATCAATGGCATCTTTTTCCTGGTGCACATATTTGATACCCAATTGGTTTGCTGCTGATTGGAATACCGGTGCACTCTCCAAATGAAGCTGGGGGCTGTAACTGCCTGAACCGTTTTTGTATTGCAGGGTGATAGTTTGATTTGCCTTGATGTTTTTTACCAATTCGGTTTTGCCATCTGCCCAGCGGATGCGCAACGAATCAATTTCATTAGCAGTGCCGATACCGAAATGTGCTTTGGCATCATCGGTGCTCATATAGCCGCGGCAGGGTTGCTGGTCATAAAATTGCTGTTTGCCCTGGTAGTAAATACGCATGGTTGCACCAATGCCGCCAAGGTTTTTACTATCTCCCGTTAGCTTAACGGTGAGATAATGGTGCGTTTTATCTACCTGTGTTTTGCTGTTTAGTGTGTTTTCGTAAATGAAGGCATCGTCATCAATATTGTTGATTACCAGGTCAAGGTCGCCATCGTTATCAAGGTCGGCATAAACGCCGCCGGTTGAAAAAGTTGGTTTAACAATACCCCAGTTTTTCGACTGGTCGGCAAACATATAGCCGCCCTGGTTTTTAAAAGCATAGCTGGCCGTTTTAACAACCGGGAACGAGTCGGCTGCGGCCAACGTGCGGTTTTCCTTTACAGTGCGGCCCTGGTCGTTACTGTATAAGGCATGGTCCAGGTCGGTTACATCGCGCGGGTAACCGTTGGTAATTACCATATCGCGGTAGCCATCGTTATCAAAATCGGCCACCAACGGCGTCCAGCTCCAATCGGTTTGGTAAATGCCGGCCATGTAGGCTATATCGCTAAACTGGATGTGCCCCAGTGGCGTTTGTCCCTGGTTTAACTGCAACACGTTACGGATATATTGATGCTCGTAATTAAACTTTTTGTTGTTGATGTATGTAATGTAGTTATCGCCCATCAGCATGGTTTTTTTGCGCACATTTTCTTCGGGCAGCATCTCTAACGATACCAGGTCGGGCAGGCCGTCGTTGTTGATATCTACCATATCCGAGCCCATTACCGACCAGCCGGTATGTTTAAAATAGTCGCCCGCGCGATTGGCAAACGTCCCGTTTTTATTGTTGATGTATAGCACATCGTTTGATATAAAGTCATTGCCTACATAAATATCAGGCCATCCATCGTTGTTAATATCTGTTACCGATACCGAGTTGCCAAAGCCCTCAATTAAAATGCCTGCCTCTTTAGTAACATTGCTAAATGTGCCGTTACCGTTGTTGTGGTAAAGGCGGTCGTTATTTTCGGCGCTGCCATCGGTCAGTTTAGGACGATAAGCTACAGGGGTGGTTTTGCCTAAAAAGTTTGTCAGCAGGTACATATCCAGGTCGCCATCATGGTCGTAATCAAAAAATATGGCTTGCGTGCTGTAGCCATCATCGTCCAGTCGGTAGGCCTTTGCTTCGTCTTTAAAAGTGGGTATACCATCTTTATTATTGCCCTGGTTAATGTACAGCATGTTACGGCGCTGTTCGGGATTTGATTTAAACGACGCGCAAACGTAAATGTCCATTTTGCCATCGTTATTAATATCCACAACGGATACGCCCGCGCTCCATTTGCCTTCGCCATCAACACCGGCAGTATTGGTTATATCGGTAAATTTCAAGTCGCCTTTGTTGAGGAATAGCTTGTTGGCTACCATGTTGCCTGCAAAATAAACATCGGGCAGGCCATCGTTATTAAAATCGCCTATGCCCACGCCGGCACCGTTGTACAAGTAAGGATGGTTAAGAATGTTGATACTATCGCTTGGGCTCAGTGTGTTTCTAAAATCGATGCCGGTTTGTGATGCGTCTAATAGTTTAAAAAGGGTAGGGCCGTCCTGTTTGCGCGAGCAGCCGGCTGCCAAAAAAAACAATAGTATAAGCGCGGGTTTAAACTTAAGGAGTAAAGGTTTTATCATGTAATTACAGTAAAAATTTAATAATGGTTTATGCTTTGGTTAAGCTTTAACTTATTGAACGCTATACAGTAAGCGTACGTAAAGAAAATGGATTTTGATATAACAGATTCTGCAAATCATCTCAATATTTCGTCAAATTGTATCGCTCAATATATGTTTATGGATTTCCTGTTAGCTTTGATGGATAGCCTATCCGGGCCAATTAACCTTTATTAATTTTATCAAAACCCATGTATGAATAAACTTTACTTTACTGTTTTTGCCGTTACCTTGTTATTTGGCTGTAGTAAAAATAGCGGGTGGAAAAAATCAGCCGAAAACCCCAATTACATCCATCGATCGGTACGCGAGGTTATCGAGGTAATGCTGCATGATATTTATTCGCCACCGGTGGCAAGCCGCATTTACGCTTATATCACCGTTGCAGGGTACGAGGCCGCACGTAACGGCAAACCGAAATATGTGTCGCTTGCGGGCCAGGTAAAAGGCTTGGATTCAATCCCCGAACCGGAAGCCGGCAAAACATATTGCTACAATTTAGCTGCCGCGCATGCCATTTTAACGGTTGGGAAAATACTGGTCATGTCTGAAGGCCGGATAGAGGCTTTCCACAGCGGGTTGATGGATGAATTTAAAAATACCGGCATGCCCGATGAAGTATACCAAAACTCGATAGCTTATGGAAAGTTGATTGCCGACCGGATTATTAAATGGGCGGGCAAGGATAATTATAAGCATACCCGTTCGTTATCAAAATACGATGTGCAAACAGACGATGCCACCTGGAAGCCGACACCACCGGCCTATATGAAAGGGGTGGAGCCGCACTGGAACGAAATACGTCCATTTTTACTGGATTCGGCACAACAGTTTAAGCCTGCAAAAGCGGTGGATTTTTCGAAGGAACCCACCAGTTATTTCTATAAACTGGCTGTTGCTGTAAGGGAGGCCGGCCAGCATTTAACACCGGAGCAAAGCACTATAGCCACATATTGGGACGATAACCCGTTTAAGGTTAATACCAATGGGCATACCATGTTTGCTACCAAAAAAATATCGCCCGGGGGCCATTGGATAAACATTGCCGGGTTGGTTTGCCGCCAGGCTAAAGCCGACTACGTCCGTTCGGCTGAGACTTATGCCTGCCTGGCTGTTGTAATTGCCGATAGCTTTATTAATTGCTGGGACGAAAAATACAAAAGCAAAGTTATTCGCCCCGAAACCTATATTAACCAATACATTGATCAAAACTGGATGCCTTTGCTGCAAACCCCACCATTCCCCGAATACACGAGCGGGCATAGCGTAGTTTCAAATGCATCGGCAGTGGTGCTCGGCAAGCTGTTTGGCGATAATCTTGCTTTTACAGATTCCACCGAGGTAGAGTTTAGTATCCCCGCCCGGAAGTTCGAATCATTTAAAGCGGCCGCCGATGAGGCAGCTATCAGCCGGTTTTACGGCGGTATTCATTATATGCCATCCATTGTAAATGGCGTTGACGAAGGAAGGCGTATAGGAAACTTCGCGATCAACAAGCTAAAGACACATGAGTAGTATCAAGTACTTAGTATCAAGTATCAAGACAGCTGCCTTTTTTAGTACAAATGGCAAGTATCAACGTAGCCGCAAATACAGTGGTAAAGCTGCAAGTCAAAAATCTTGATACTTGATACTAACTACTTGATACTGTCTTAACCTTCTGATTCTTTTTATTTTGTTGATACTCGGTAGGGGTGGTGCCAAATTGTTTCAAAAAGTTACGGCCCAGGTGCGATTGTGAGCTGTAACCTACCATATTAGCAACTTCATAAATCTTATAATCGCCATCTTCAAGCAGTTTTGCAGCTGCCTTAAGGCGGGTTATATTAATCAGTTCGTTAATGGTTAGGTTTGATATAGCCTTAATTTTACGGTACAACGTAGGCTTACTCATATTCATCAGGCTGGCAATATGCTCTACATCAAGGTCGGGATTTTGAATATTATTATTAATTACCGCGTTAAGCTTATCCAAAAAGCTTTCGTCCGGTTTGGAGTAGGCCATAGTTTTAATATTTGCCAGCGGCGAACTTGCAAAATGGTCTTTGATTTTATTGCGGTTGATAAGCAGATTGGCTATTTGCACCTGTAAATGCTCGGGCGAAAACGGTTTTTCGATATAGGCATCTGCACCTACTTCCAGGCCTTCTATTTTGCTTTGCAGGGTGTTTTTAGCCGTGAGTAATATAATAGGGATATGGCTGTAATCAAATGTGGTTTTAATGCGCTTGCATAACTCAAAGCCATCAATTCCCGGCATCATTACATCGCTGATAATAAGCTGGATGTTTTCAATTTCTATCATATCCAGCGCTTCCTGGCCGTTTAATGCTTTTATTACAGCATATTTATCGCTCAGGTCGTCCGAAATAAAATCAAGTATCTCGGGATTGTCATCCACCAAAAGTATAATCGGTTTCATAAAATCAAAATTTTCTTCTTTAATAGAATCGGTTAGTTCATAATCGTCGGGAGTGTTGTGCAGGTCAAATTCCTTCTCCTGGTGAATAGGCAAGGTTAAGTTAAAAATATTGAAATCGTTAATAGATTTATTCAACACTAATAATCCTTTGTGCAATTCGGCAAGGGAACGCGACAGGGAGAGGCCTATCCCTGTGCCAATTTGTTTTTCTGATTCCTTCATCCTGAAGAAGGGCTCAAAAATCTTTTCACGCATTTCGTAAGGCACAATGTAACCGTTGTTTCTTATTTCAATGGTAAATGTATTATCGCCGGGTTCGGGCTTCAGCAGTTCCACCTCTATAGCGTTTTCGCCATATTTAATGGCGTTATTGATCAGGTTACTTATTATTTTGGTAAATGCTTCAATATCAACATAGGCATACAAGGTTTTATCTACACATATTAGGGTGTAACGTTGCCCTTTTTGCTCGGTTAGGGGCTTAAACCTTAAAAATATATCGGCCAGCAAATCGGCTATGTTTGTTTTTACAAAACTCAGGCTAAAGCCATTGGTTTCTGTTTTCCTGAAATCAAGCAACTGGTTTGTCAGATCGAGTAGCCTGTTGGTGTTTTTCTCCATGATCTTCAGGTTATTCTGAATCTCGGGTACGTGCTCAGATCTTTTGATCACCTTTTCCATTGGCCCTTTTATAAGGGTTAGCGGAGTACGTATTTCATGTGCTACATTGGTAAAAAACTCAATTTTGGCATTATATATCTGTTTTTCCTTGTCGCTCTCCAGTATCTCTATCAATCGTCTATTGCGCTGTTTGTTGCGGTTGTGGTACTGCCTTAACAGGTAATAGCCAGTTAAAATAACCAGCACAGTATACAGTGCATAGGCCCAGGAACTTGCCCAAAAAGGCGGCGCAATGTTTATTTCAAGGGCTGTTTCTTTAGTGCTCCAAACGCCGTTATTGTTTGCAGCTTTTATTATAAAGGTATAATGGCCGGGCCGCAGCTGTGTAAAGTATACTTTGCGGTTTCGTTTTAAATCTGTCCAACCTTTGTCCAGCCCTTTCATGGTGTATTTATACTGGGTCATCTCGGGCGACGGGTAGCTTAAGGCGGCAAAATCAATGCTAAATGACGATTGGTTATAATTTAAATTAATTTTTTTTGTGTAGATGATGGATTGCCGGAGTAATGAATCGGCCCCATTTACCACTATCTCCTGGTTGTGTACCTGGAAACCGGTTATAAATACCGGGGCAACATAGTTGTTTAAGGCAAAAGCCGACGGATTAAAGCTTATCATCCCTTTAACGCAGCCAAAATACATGGTGCCATCAGTATCTTTAAATGCCGAATTGTAGTTAAACTGATCGCTTAATAAACCGTTAGCCCTGGTATAAACCTTAATGCTGTTGGTAATAATGTTAAAGCTTACCAGGCCGCGGGAGGTGCTGATCCATAAGTTTTTATGATTGTCTTCCAGCATCCTGAATACATAGTTGCTTGGTAAACCGTTATCAAGATCATAAAACTTAAAGTTTTTTTTCTCCGGATCATATCTCCATAAACCAAGACCATCTGTGGCAAACCATAAAATATGGTTGCTATCCTCAAAAACGCCGTTAACTGTTGATCCGTTAATAGCTTTTTTAACAGGGTATGCATCGCGGATGTGAATACTGGTATTGGTGCCGGGGTCATAAGTATAAATACCATCCCTTACAGTACCTATCCAAAGTTTGCCCGAATGGTCTTCAATAATATCATAAACAAAATCGCCTCCCGGTATTTTATCAATTAATGTAAAATCGGCCTTTTTACGGTTATAAATATAAAGCCCCCTGGTAGCCCCCACGTATATGGTACCCTTCCTTGTTTTACGAAAACAAATTATGAAGTTGCTTTTGAGGCTGCTGTGTTTACCAACCAGGTAAACTTTTACCACCTTACCGCTGGGAATATCCATAGCATCAACCCCGCGCTCAAAGGTGCCTATAAGCAAATTTTTGCCATCGGCTACCAGGCCGTGGATGTTGGTGTTGGTTATGTCGGTTTTGCCGCCCGGTAGGTAGTGCGTCCAGGTGCGTTTATCGGCGCTTAACTTATTCAGGCCGTAATCTTCGGTTCCCATCCAAAGATTACCGTAATCATCTTTGCAAATTTCGCGTACTACGTTTCCTTTAAGCGAGTTTTTTTCATCGCCGGGGTAATATTTGTTGAAAGTTGAATATTGTTTTGGATAATAATTTATCCCGCCAAAATAGGTGCCTGCCCAAATGCCTCCCTCCACATCCCGGCATAGGGTGTACACGGCATTATCCGATATACTGTACGGGTCGTTATACTTTTTCCTTAAATTGGTAAAAGAGTTGTTAAGCACATCGTAAATAAATATTCCCGATTCGGTAGCCAGCCAAAACTGGTTATCGGCATATTTTGCAAAATCCCTTACATAAATGCCGGTTTTGTTTTTATTATTTGTCAGTACATCGGAATAAGTTCCGGTAACGCAGTCAAATATTTTAAAACCCTGACTGGTGGTACCTATAAATATTTTATTGTTGCCTGCGTTAAAAATTTTTTCAGTGAAGTAAGAGGGAGCCCAATTGGAGTGGTTAACTATGCTGTAGCTTTTAAAGGTATTGCGAACGGTGTCCAGCCGTTCAATAGTGCCGCTATTGGATGATACCCACATATAGCCGTTATTTTGAACTATACCCGAGGCTTCAAAATTTTGCAGTTTACCAAAGTCGGTTGTTTTGCCGGTTTGCGTATTATACCTGATCAGGGACGATCCTGCGATGTACCAGCAATTATTATAATGGTCAAATTCGATAGCTCTGACACCATTGGTATTTGATGGATTTACGCGGATAAAACTTTCTGTTTTGCTATCAAATTTATCAATCCCCTCATCGGTGCCTACCCATAAATTGCCGTTGTTGTCAAGCCTGAGGGCATGTACCATGTTGCTGCAAATGCTGCGTGGATTTTTAGGATTATGCCCGAAAACCCGGAATGTGTAACCATCAAAACGGTTTAAACCATCGCGGGTGCCAAACCATAAAAATCCCTGTTTATCCTGCAAACTGCAGTAAACCGTATTATTTGATAATCCCTGCTCAACCTGGTAATGCCTGAAGTAATAAGGCTGTGCATTACAGATACTGAAGGATAGTATAAATAGTAAAAAAAATAAATATGCAGGTTTCAAAATCGATCTCTTGAACAAATATAGCCATTCTGAACAAGGGTTTTCGTCTGAATAAAAATTGATACTTTTTGACTAATTATTGAGATGATTTGGTTAATAAGGAGGCCCGTAAATCCTTTTTCTTTACATCGTGATTTTAGATATGTCAACATTACATTTTTAAAATCAACAATTAACCAATAACAAATCAATTTATGAGAAAATTTTTACTACTCAGGCATGGGGGGCCCTCCCGCGTGCAATGGCCGCCCAGTAAATGGGGCCAAAAAGTAACATTAGTTG
The DNA here is from genome assembly GCF_051903035.1 of Mucilaginibacter sediminis. NCBI lineage: Bacteria > Pseudomonadati > Bacteroidota > Sphingobacteriia > Sphingobacteriales > Sphingobacteriaceae > Mucilaginibacter > Mucilaginibacter sediminis. The sequence goes on along the minus strand of NZ_CP170602.1, from coordinate 1,409,181 downwards.
TATTCTCTATCATGAGCTGCCTGCTTTTTTCGCTTGGTGCATCTGCACAGGTGAAGGTGACAGGAACGGTAACTGATACCACGGGCGAAGCGCTAACAGGCGTTGCCGTACGTATTAAAGGCTCGCAGGGTGGATCAACAACTGATGTAAAGGGACAGTTTAGCTTAACTGTACCTACTGCCAACAGCGTGTTGGTATTAAGCTATATTGGCTTTGCCACAATGGAATTTCCGCTAAACGGGCAAACAAGTATCAGAGTGCGGCTAAAAGCAACTAACTCATCACTGCAAGAAGTTGTAGTAACAGGTTATGGTTCACAAAAAAAGGAATCCATTACGGGCGCTATTTCCAGCGTAACCAGTAAAGATCTTGATCGCGTGCATGCCGGTTCAACGGTGAGTACGGGTTTGGCAGGTAAAATTCCAGGTGTAACTTTCAGAATGTCTGAAGGCAGGCCTGGAGCAAGCGCCAGCATCCAGATCCGTAACATGGGGTCGCCGTTGTATGTAATTGACGGCATCCAGCAGGATGAAGGCCAATTTAACAACCTTGCACCAAACGATGTGGAAAGCATTACCGTATTGAAAGACGGCTCGGCAGCTATTTATGGTGTACGCGCGGCAAACGGTGTTGTGGTGGTAACCACTAAAAAAGGTAGCGGCGATGCGCGCATTAATATTGATGCCTATACCGGTTACCAAAACTGGTACAGGTTCCCGAATGTATTAACCAACTCGTACGATTACATGCGTTATCGTGCAGATGCTGAGGTGAACACCAACGGCTCAACCAGCATTACACAAGCCGAACTTGACAAATACAAAGCAGGTACCGAAAAAGGCTACCAAAGCTTTAACTGGCGCGATTATGTTTTGAAAGCGAATAACAATGCGCCTCAAAACTCTGTTAACGCCAACTTTACCGGTGGCACCGATAGGGTTAATTACTACGTTTCAGCAACCAACTTATTCCAAAATTCACAATTAGGCAAAGAGTATAAGTTTAACCGCTCAAATATCCAATCAAATGTTTCGGTTAAAGTTGCGGCTGGTTTAAAAGTTAGCCTGAATATCAATGGCCGTATAGAAACCCGCGAAAACCCGGGTGTACCTGGTGGCGATGATTACTTCCTGGCAAGGTTTGCGGTATTAAGGAATACACCTTTGGAACGCCCTTACGCTAACGATAACCCTGCTTATTTGAACGATATAGGCCATACCGAATCAAATTACGCGTTCCTGAACGACAAACTTTCGGGTTTATACCACAGCGACTGGCGCGTATTGCAAACCAACTTTGGTGCCGAATATCAAATTCCCGGCATTAAGGGTTTAACAGTTAAAGGTTTGTATTCATACTACATAGCCGATTATTTGCTGAACAACCAGGAGTATACCTATAATGCTTACACCTACAGGCCAGCTACCGACACTTACGATGTAACAGGCGGCAGTACCAACCCATGGAGAGAGCGTGAACAACGTAAGGAGTTTGCAAAAACCTACCAATGGCAAATAAACTATAACAATACCTTCGGCAAGCATACCGTGGGCGCTACGTTTGTATCTGAGCGTATCGAACTTCAGCACTTGCGCAACTGGATCCACGCATCGCCGGTTTCAAATAACCTACCGCTTATTTATTTCCCAACTGCCGATACTTACCAGGATAGTGATGATAAAGAAGCTCGTATCGGTTATATCGGTCGTATCAACTATAACTACGACAATAAATATTATTTAGAAGCATCTGCAAGACGTGACGCATCGTACCTTTTTGCGCCTGATAAACGTGTGGGGTATTTCCCGGGTGTATCTGTTGGATGGAGGATTACCCAGGAAGGCTTTATGAAAAGCTTGCTTGGCGATCACAGTGTGCTGAATGATTTGAAAATCAGGGGATCATACGGTGTGTTAGGGGACGATAGGAACCTGATTTCGCCTTACTCATATTTACCTGGTTACAACTACAATTCGGGTACTGCTATTATAGATGGCAATGCGGTGGTTACATCAAGGGATAAGGGTATAGTAACAACCAATATTTCATGGTTAAAAAGCAAGATAACCGACGTTGGTGCCGACTTTAGCTTCCTGAACAGCTCCCTTACCGGTACTGTAGATTATTTTTACAGAAAACGTACCGGTTTACTGGGTACCAAAAATGATGTGATTTTGCCAATTGAAGTTGGTTACGGGTTACCGCAGGAAAACACCAGCAGCGATTCGCAACAGGGAGCGGAAATTTCCCTTAACTATAACGGAACCATTGGTAAAGCGACATTTAATGTTGGCGGTAATTTTTCATACAGCCGTCAAAAAAATCTTACCTCGTACAACCCGTTGTTTTATAACTCGTGGGACCAATACCGTAACTCAACCGAAAACAGGTATTCGCACATCGACTGGGGCTACCAGGTTATCGGCCAGTTTACATCAATTGACCAGATTAACAACTACAAAATCAACAACGATGGAAAAGGCAACCGTAGCCTGTTACCGGGCGATTTAATGTATAAGGATCAAAACGGTGACGGTAAAATTGACCAGTACGACGAAAGGCCTATTGGTTATGGGTACGGCACGCAGCCTAATATAAACTTTGGTTTCACTCTTGGTGCAGCTTACAAAGGTTTTGATTTCCACGCCGATTTCTCGGGCGGTGCAGGCTATACCTGGTTCCAGAACTGGGAAACGAGGTGGGCGTTCCAAAACAACGGTAACTTAAATACCATTTTTGAAGACAGGTACCACCGTGCCGATCCATTTGATATTAACAGCCAGTGGATTCCCGGAAAATACCCCGCAAACAGGATTAATCCGGGTTTTGGCTATAGCAGCTACTCGCTTAACGGGCAAAACAATTCATCGTTTTGGTTGCATAGCGTAAGATACCTAAGGGCAAGGACACTTGAATTGGGTTACTCGTTACCAACCAATTTGTTAACAAAGGTAAAGATCAGGAAGGCAAGATTTTATGTTAACGCATACAACATGTTTTCGTTTGATAACCTGAAGCAATATGCGGTTGATCCGGAAGTAACGGATGATAACGGGCTTCAGTTCCCTCAAAGTAAGGTCCTTAACTTCGGTGTTAATTTAACCTTTTAATTAATCCCTTAAGTTTAAATTCAATGAAAAAAATAACTATAATAACTACGTTTGCGGCCCTATTAATTACGGGATCATGCAAAAAAGATAGCGAATTTTTGAATGTGCCGCCCAAGCAGATAGTAACGGCAGATGTGGCATTTTCAGATCCAAACCTGGTGCTATCTATCCTGGGCGATTTATATAATCGTGTGGTTGATTTCTCGGGCCTTGATAACGGATGGGCTTCGTTTGCTGACTTTAGCGAATCGTTCCCATCAGAAAACGGCAGTTCGTACTTTGTACAACGTACCGGCTGGGGTTACGGTGAGTGGGGAACCTGGGACTATACATACGTTCGCGATTTAAACCTGTTTATTGACCGTGCAACAGCGGCAACCAAACTAACCGCCGATCAAAAAAATCAATTCATTGCCGAAGGCAGATTTTTACGTGCCCAGTACTATTTTGAACTGGTAAAACGCATGGGTGGTGTGCCATTAATTACCAAACCGCTTGACTACGATTTTTCTGGCAACGTAGTACCTTTACAGGTAGCCCGGGCCAAGGAATCAGAAGTTTATGATTTCATCATCAGCGAGGCCGAAGCCATTAAAGGTTTGTTGCCTGCAAAAGTTGAAGAGAAATCAAGGGCAACCCCTGGTGCTATTTTAGCCATGGAAGCAAGGGCAGCATTATATGCAGCTTCTATCGCCAAATATGGCGCTACTACGCCACAGGTTTCATTACCAGGCGGCGAAGTGGGTATACCTGCAAGTATGGCTACCGGTTATTATACGAAAGCCCTTGCAGCTGCCAAAGCTATAATCAGCGGCAGTGCAGGTAATTACAGCTTATACAAGCAATTGCCAGACCTGAGCGATAACTTCGCTAATATTTTTCTTGACAAAACAAGTACAGAATCAATCTGGGTTGAGGACTTTAAGGCCAACGGTGGTAAAACCCATGGTTTTACCACAAATGATCAGCCTTATTCAATATCTGACGAAGGTTTGGATGCAGGCCGGTTAGATCCGTCGTTAAACCTGGTTGAAGCGTACGAAAAACTGGATAATACCTATGCGCCAATCGCAACTAAAGACGGCTCTGGTAACCCTATTTACTACGATAATCAGCTGGATGCTTTTGCTGGCAGGGATGCAAGGTTAGCAGGCACAGTATTATTGCCAAACGGTTTATTTAAAGGTAAACGTACTGATGTTTGGGCTGGTTACCAGCTGGCTGATGGCAGCATACTTACCAGCGGCGATGCTGTACAACTTAAGCCGCTTCCGGGTACAACTACGCCGGTACAGGTAGTAGGTAAGGATGGGCCTGTTAACGGTTTAGAATTCAGAACGCAAACCGGTTTCTATGTTCGTAAATATCTTGATCCAACAATTGGTTCCGGTCGTCGTGGTCGTGGTAGCGATGTTAACTTTATTCGTTACCGTTATGCCGAGGTGTTGCTTAACGGTGCCGAAGCTGCTGCCGAGTTAGGCGACTACACAACAGCATCAACCTATATTAACCAGGTACGCGCAAGGGCAGGCCTTAATACACCACTGGTGTTAACAGCCGCTAACTATTTTGATCGCATTGTACACGAGCGTAGGGTAGAGCTGGCCTTTGAAGGACATACCTTGTTTGATATGAAACGCTGGAGATTGGCAACCGTAGTATGGGATGGTAATCAAATGACCGTTACCGACCTGGTTACCAATATTGGCCAGGCGGCTAAACGCAACACACAACCATTTGGGTTATGGCCATATAAATATTACAACCCCGGCAATGCCAATAATGGTAAATGGCTGTTTAAAGAAGTTAAACCAAGTTCTGTAACAGGTGCAAACAGGTTCCAGTTAGGTAATTATTATTCACAAATTGGTGATAATGTATTATCGGCTAATCCTAAAATTGTTAAACAACCAAATCAATAGTATTTATTAAACTACGATCATGAAAATAAAATTTCATCATATCATCATAGCACTCTTGCTTACAGCTACGGGTTGTAAAAAAGATAATTATGCTGCGCCATCCGCAACATTTAACGGGAGGTTAACCTATAAGGGCGACCCTGTGAATGTGGAGTATAACCAGGTGCCTTTCAACTTGTATCAGTCCGGTTTTGGAAAATTAGCGCCAATAGTAGGCACGTTTGACCAGGAAGGCAATTATTCAACTTTGCTTTTCAACGGTAACTATAAATTCACAATTCCTGCAAATCAGGGCCCGTTCATGTGGAAAGAGTTATCTGCCGGCAAGCGCGATACCATAGCGGTGACTATAAGCGGCAATAAAACCATGGATATTGAGGTAATGCCATATTACATGGTGCGAAATGCCAAAATAACCGCCGCAAGTAAAACAGTTACGGCTACTTTTAATATCGAAAAAGTAATAACCGACGCCAATGCAAAAGGCATTGACAGGGTGAACCTGTATATCAACAAAACCCAGTTTGTATCGGGCGGCGACCAGGTAGCTTCAACACAGCTTAACGGATCGGATATTACCAGCTTGAGTAACATCAGCATGAGTGTTGGTATCCCTTCGCTGTCACCAACACAAAATTATGTATTTGCCAGGGTTGGTATTAAAATAAGCGGAGTTGAGGATATGATATTCTCGCCTTTAGTGAAAGTGTCCTTCTAAGTTAATAATTGGTTCGGGGTCGTACTGTACGGTGCGGCCCCTTTTTTCAATGCGTTAACTTTTAGTATCAGGTACCTAATGTGACGTATCGAAACTTTTAATATTATGCTTATGCAACAGTATTGATACCAGCAGTAATTGTGTGATGCTATACATTTGCCAAAGCCCTGATACTTACTACTAACTACTTGATGCTTTTTATCTCTTAATATAACGAATGAGAAAATTAAATTTATGCCTTGCGGTTTTTACTGCGGCCTGTTTATCGGCTAATGCGCAGCAAAGTAGCTGGCACCTTATCAAAACAAAAATAACAACACCCTGGGCCGACAAGGTTGACCCAAATGCACCGCTGCCCGAGTATCCGCGTCCGCAGCTGGTAAGGGGTAACTGGCAAAATCTGAATGGATTGTGGGATTACGCCATAGTGCAAAAAAGTATCGCAGGCCCTGCCAGGTATGAAGGTAAGATATTGGTTCCTTTCGCCGTCGAGTCTGCCCTTTCGGGCGTTGGCAAAACGGTAGGGAAGGATAGCATGTTATGGTATAAAACTACCGTCACACTTAATAAAACATTAAAAGGCAAAGATGTATTGCTACACTTTGGCGCTGTTGACTGGCGTACCGAAGTTTTTGTAAACGGTGTAAGCGCCGGTAAGCATGAAGGCGGTTTCGACCCCTTTACATTCAATATCACCCCTTATTTAAAAGGCGGTGCAAAACAAGAAATTAAAGTGAGCGTGTGGGACCCAACAAATGACGGCCCGCAACCACGTGGTAAACAGGTTAAAAGTCCCGAAGGGATCTGGTATACGCCTGTAACCGGTATATGGCAAACAGTTTGGCTGGAAGGCGTTGCCAAAACGCATATCGAAGCCACCAAACAAACCCCCGATATTGATAATCACACGCTAACGGTTTCGGCCGAAGTAACCGATGGCCAGCCCGGCGACCTATTGAAAATAACTGCGTGGGATGGTAAAACCAAAGTAGACGAAAAAACAGTTGATGCAGGCGCTGACGCTGTATTGAATATAAAGGACGAAAAATTATGGTCGACAACAGATCCTTTCCTGTACGATTTGCAGGTGGCTGTTATCCGCAAAGGCAAGTCGGTTGATGAAGTGAAAAGCTACTTTGCCATGCGCAAAATTTCTCTTGGTGCCGATGCTAATGGCGTGCAACGTATGTTGCTAAACAACAAGTTTGTATTTGAATACGGCCCGCTTGACCAGGGCTGGTGGCCCGATGGCTTGTACACCCCGCCAACTTACGAGGCCATGAGCTACGATATTGACCAATTAAAAGCAATGGGTTTTAACATGATCCGTAAGCACATTAAGGTTGAGCCCGCCCTCTATTATAACTATTGCGATAAAACAGGCATGCTGCTTTGGCAGGATATGCCAAGCGGCGATTTGGGTAACCACTGGGAAAACCGCCCCGGCGTGTTAGACGGCCAAACCGATCAGCAGCGTACGCCCGAATCTGAAGGTTACTACCGCAAGGAGTGGAACGCCATCATCAACTCATTATACAACTACCCCTGCATTGTGGTATGGACACCTTTTAACGAGGCCTGGGGACAATTTAAAACGGTTGAAATTACAGAATGGACAATGAAAAAAGACCCGTCGCGGCTGGTGAATAGTGCAAGCGGTGGTAACTTTTACGATACCGGAAATATTGTTGATTTACATAACTACCCACACCCCGCAATGCCGCGCCCTGAGATTTTTGGTAAAACCAAAGCCGTGGTACTGGGTGAGTTTGGCGGCCTTGGCTGGCCTGTTGACGGGCATACCTGGCAAGCTAACAAAAATTGGGGCTATCAGAACTTTAAAAATGGCGACGACCTGCTAAAACGTTATATCACGTTTACCGATAGATTGCAGGAGCTTATAAAACTTGGCCTTTCGGCTGCAGTATATACGCAAACAACCGACGTAGAAGGAGAGGTTAACGGTTTTATGACTTATGATCGTAAAGTGATTAAAATGCCTGTAGAATTGTTACACAAAGAAAACGTGAAACTTTACGATCCGGCGTTGGTGAAATAAATGATAGGAACGATTTAGCGGCGACTGAAGTCCGCTCAACAGAGAGGACTTTAGTCGCAAAGTCTCTTTTTAGAGTTAATATAAAAAGAAGTTGTCATTTCGATAGAGCGAGCGTAGTAATGTGTGGGGAGCGAAAGAGAAATCTTATACGCCCTGCATTCCGCGAAGCATGTGCAGAGCAAGTCGCATAGGATTTCTCCTCGTACCTCGTTCGAAATGACATCGTTTATTATTGTTCAAGCGATATTTACATAGAGTAGCAGCCTTTTGAGAGAACTGAAGAAGGCCAAATAGTTGCAAATAATATATTTCACAATGAATAATATGAATAGAGTAGGCAAAGTGATCTGCTTGACTGTTTTAGCAATATGCGGCAGTGTTTACACAGCAGCGGCGCAAGCAGTAAAGGCATCGGTAATAACAAAGGTTAATAACCAGCAGGTGAACGCCAATTACATTAATAACCGGGCGCCGTTGCAGCACGAATATTTTACCAAACTGCCGGTAGGCAGCATTAAAGCAGGTGGCTGGCTAAAAAAAGCGTTGGAATTACAGCGCGATGGCCTTACCGGTAACCTGGGCGAAATAAGCGTTTGGCTATCAAAAACCAACAATGCCTGGCTAAATAAAGAAGGTAAAGGCGAATACGGTTGGGAAGAATTACCTTACTGGCTAAAAGGCTACGCCAATATTGGCTATATGCTGGGCGATCAAAAGATTATTAAAGAAGCCAAATTCTGGATTGACGCGGTATTAAATAACCAGCGCGATAACGGCGATTTTGGCCCGGCCCGTACCAATAAAGGTAATCGCGACCTATGGACAAACATGCCTATGCTTTGGTGCCTGCAATCGTACTATGAATACTCTAAAGATCCGCGGGTTATCCCCTTCATGACCAAATATTTCAAGTACGAGTTATCGGTACCGGACGACCAGTTTTTAGAAGATTATTGGGAAAATAGCCGTGGCGGCGATAATATGCTGAGTGTTTATTGGTTGTACAACCGCACCGGCGATAAATTCCTGCTGGATTTGGCTGCCAAGCTGGATAAAAATACTGCAAACTGGCGCCAGGCCAATAACCTGCCCAACTGGCATAATGTAAACGTAGCCCAATGCTTTCGCGAACCGGCAACTTTTTACCTGCAGAGCCATGATTCAAAGGATCTGGCCGCTACTTATAACGATTTTAGCCTTATCCGTAAAATATATGGCCAGGCACCCGGCGGCATGTTTGGCGCCGATGAAAATGCCCGCAAAGGTTATGATGACCCACGCCAGGCCGTAGAAACCTGTGGCATGGTTGAGCAAATGACATCAGATCAAATGCTTTTAGGATCAACTGGCGATACCTTTTGGGCATCCAATTGCGAGGATGTGGCATTCAACACGTTTTCGGCGGCCTTTATGCCCGATTATCGTTCTTTAAGATATTTAACTGCACCAAACATGGTGCTTAGCGATGGCAAAAACCACAGCCCCGGCATTGCCAATGAAGGTCCGTTTTTGATGATGAATCCTTTTAGCAGCCGCTGCTGCCAGCATAACCATGCCGCAGGCTGGGTATACTATGCCGAAAATAGCTGGATGGCTACCCCCGATAATGGCATAGCAGCACAGCTGTATACCCAAGGGCAGGTATCGGCAAAAGTTGGCAAAGGCGTAAATGTAAATATTGTGGAAACCACTAAATATCCTTTTGAAGACGAGGTGAGCTTTACGGTAAATGCGTCAAAAACTATTGCTTTTCCGCTTTACCTGCGCATCCCTGAGTGGTGTAAAGCTGCATCGGTAAAGGTAAACGGCATCCCGGTAAAATTGAGCTCAACCACCGGCGACTATATCAAATTAGCTAAAACCTGGAAAAACGGCGATAAAATAACCCTGCATCTACCTATGCAACTAAAAGTACGCCAGTGGGAGCAAAATAAGAATAGCGTGAGCGTAAATTACGGTCCGCTAACTTATTCGCTCAAAATTGATGAACAATACACCAAGGAGGATAGCCGTACCACAACCCAGGGCGATTCGCACTGGCAGCCTACGGCCGATCCGCAAAAATGGCCATCGTTTGAAATTCACGCCGCATCTGATTGGAATTATGGTTTGGTAATTGACCAGGAACATCCTGAGAAATCAATTGAAATTATTCATCGTGCATGGCCAAAGGACAATAATCCGTTTACAAATGCTAACGCCCCCATTGAGTTAAAAACAAAAGGTAAACAAATTCCCGGCTGGGCAATTGATCAGTATGGCCTTTGTGGTGTGCTGCCTCAAAGCCCGGTTAAAACCAGCCAGCCAACAGTTAATTTAACATTGGTGCCCATGGGCGGGGCAAGGTTAAGAATTTCGTCGTTCCCGGTAGCAGAGTAAGTATACCAGCTAATGAAAGGCTTTAAATTTATAACAGCATTCACCGCGTCGGTAACGATGTGTTTAACGATTGTGGCTCAACCTAAGGACGGGGCTATCACAATGCAACCACCATCGCCACTGTATCGCGACCCCATTTATGATGGTGCTGCGGACCCGGTATTGGTTTTTAACCGTGCCGAAAAGGAGTGGACGATGCTGTATACCCAGCGCCGGGCAAATGTACAAGCGCCGGGTGTGGCCTATTGTTATGGCACAGCCATAGGTGTAGCCGTATCAAAAGATCATGGACATAGCTGGGTATACAAAGGCGCGTTAAATTTGGAACACGAACAAGGCCAGAATACTTTCTGGGCTCCCGATGTTGTTTACCAAAACGGCGTTTACCATATGTTTGTAGTTTATATCAAAGGTGTTTACAGCCAGTGGGGCGGCGATTCGCACCTGGTACATTACACCAGTAAAAACCTGTGGGACTGGAAATATGAAGGCCCCCTTCATTTGCCCGATCATAATATCATCGACCCAACGCTGATAAAACTGTCCGACGGAAAATGGCACATGTGGTATAAAGATCAAAAGCTGAACAGTATAACCATGACAGCCCAAAGTACCGACCTGGTGAATTGGAAGGTTGACGATAAACCAGCAATAGGTGGGCGTGCGCACGAAGGGCCCAAGATATTCTGGTTTAAAAACTTTTACTGGATGATAACCGACGAATGGCAGGGCCAGCGCGTTTACCGTTCAAAAGATGCGCAAACCTGGGAACACCAGGGGTTGGTTCTGGATAAGCCCGGTCATCGTAACGAGGATACGCCAACCGGTGCCCATGCCGATGTAGTGTTGAGTGGCGACCATGCTTACATCATTTATTTTACGCACCCCGGCCGTAAAACACATGGTGATGACGGCGAATTGGATAAGGACGGGGCATACTCATACAGCACCAGGCGCACATCTATACACGCTGCCGAATTGAAATTTGACGGCAATACGCTGGTGTGCGACAGGGATAAACCTTTTAATTTTTGGCTGGCCGATATTGTAAACTGACGGATGATGAAGATGGGAATAACAAAGATATGGCTTGTTGGTATGTTAATTCCGCTGATGGCCTGCGGACAAGAAAAAATGCCTGTGAAAGTAAGTGATCAGGTGGATATCGCGTGGGATCAGTCGACGATAAAACGGGTATCTGCACGTGGTGGCAACTATGCCCGTGCCATACAACTCAGTAATGGTCATCTGCTTTGTGTTTATGAAGGCGACGGCGGGATACAAAGTACCGTAAGTACCAACCTTGGCGAAACCTGGCTTGCCCCGGTAAAAGTGGCTTCATCGGTTCCGGGTGTTAATATGGCCGTTCCTGATATTTTGGAACTGAAAGACCACTCGCTGCTGGTATCCTATAATCCCCGGCCGCACAAAGTAAATGGCGTGGCAGATACTACTAAACACTTCGCCATCATCACCAAAAAAAGCTACGATGAAGGTAAAACCTGGACAGATGAGCGTTTGATATACCAGGCCGGCTACCGGTTTGAGGATGGTTGCTGGGAGCCGTCGCAATTGCAGTTGCCATCCGGAGAAATTCAGTTGTTTTACTCAGACGAGGGCATCTTTACGCAATCGAATGAGCAAAATATTTCGCTTTTCAGATCGTACGATGGTGGCCTCAGCTGGACAAAGAAACCTGAGATTGTAGCATTCACACCCGGCCACCGCGATGGGATGCCTGTGCCTGTTTTGTTAAAGGGGGCAGGTGAGATAGTGTTTTCCATTGAAGATAATAGCGGCGGCCAGTTTAAACCCTCCATCATTCGCAACAGCATTGCGCAAAACTGGCGAAAAACCGTTGGCCCTGGCGATGCGGAACGTACTTACGCACTTACACCCGGGTTGCCCCAGGCGGTTTATGCCGGAGCGCCTTATTTGCGCCAGTTGCACAGCGGGCAAACTATTCTATCGTACCAAAGCACACAAAACCGGGATAATAACGGCGATTTGGCCTGTATGCAGGTGGCTGTTGGTGATGATAATGCTAAAAACTTTAAAAATATGAGCACGCCATTTAACGTACCTTTAAACAAGCATGGTTTGTGGAATTCGCTGTGTGTGCTTAATGATGATACCATTATTGCCTTAACATCAACTGATGCTTATGGCAGCAACGCTATCTGGATGATAAAAGGACATTTGACCAATAAAAAATTGAATTAAACTATTAAACACTTATACATGCAAACTAAACTAAAAGTATTGGCCATCGCTTTAATAATGCCATTGAGCATGAAGCTATCGGCCCAGCAAAAAGCAACGGCAGCCGTTTGGAGCCCGCAAAAAGCCAACGCCTGGTACGCCAAAAACCAATGGCTTGTAGGCAGCGATTTTATAACCAGCAACGCCATTAACCAATTGGAAATGTGGCAGGCCGATACCTTCGACCCGAAGACTATTGATAAGGAACTGGGCTATGCGCAGGGTATTGGCATGAATGTAATGCGGGTGTTTTTGCATCACCTGGCCTGGCAGCAAGATCCAGCCGGCTTTAAAAAGCGAGTGGACGAATACCTGGCCATATCCAGCAAACACGGCATTAAAACCATGTTTGTATTTTTTGACGATTGCTGGAACAAGGTGCCAAAAACAGGTAAACAACCCGAGCCAAAACCTGGCATCCACAATTCAGGCTGGGCGCAGGACCCCGGCCAGCCGGCATCCGAAGAGATGGCTAATTCTCCGGTACTGGAAAAATACGTGAAGGATGTATTAACCACTTTTAAGGCAGACAAGCGCATATTACTTTGGGATTTATATAACGAGCCAGGCAACTCCGGTAAAGGGAACAAAAGTTTGCCGTTGCTTAAAAACGTATTTAAATGGGCCCGCCAGGTAAACCCAAGCCAGCCGGTAAGCGCAGGCGTGTGGTCATGGGGATTAGAGGATTTAAACAAGTTCCAGGTAGCTAATTCAGATGTAACTACTTATCACGATTATTCGCCGGTTGATGATCACCTAAAAACTGTTCAATTCCTGAAAATGATTGGCCGCCCTCTAATCTGCACCGAATATATGGCCCGCCCGCGTAACAGCACATTTGCAACCGTATTGCCTATGCTGAAAAAAGAAAACGTAGGCGCCATAAACTGGGGCTTTGTAACCGGCAAAACCAATACCATTTATGCCTGGGATACCCCGATGCCCGATGGCGCCGAACCAAAACTGTGGTTCCATGATATTTTTCACAAAGATGGCACGCCATATAAAACTGAAGAAACAGAACTGATTAAAAGCCTGACAGGACGGGGGAAATAGATTTCAGATGTGCAGATTTCAAATGTGCAGATTATGAGAGACCCGTGACATGTTTGAAAATCCCAAACTTACGAAGTTTTTAAAACTTCGTAAGTTTTTGTCGATTTGCCATTTTTCTGCCAATATCCAGGGCGTTTGTTAAATAAATAGCGATGAGGGTTAAAAAGAACAGTTATTTAGTTGCTGCATACCTTGGTTTAATGGGCTTGTTGCTTGTTGATATGGCATCAGCTCAGATCATTAAACAAAAAAAGTTTAAAACCAGCCCGGGAGTATTCGTAAGCGCCTCCGGCGCCCGATTTACCATAACCTGGCCCACGGGCCAGGGCAACAACGGCCGGCTGGTATTGAATCTGAAAAATGACGAACCATTATTCAACAGCATCGGATTAAGTAAAGACGGCGTATACCAAACCATTATCCAAAACGTCGATCCGCAGTTCATTATCTCCGAAGGCAAGCGCGACCTGGTGTCCCAAAACGGATGGAATATATTTTTTGATAAGGTTCCCCTAAAACCGCATCAATCCTATAAAGTTGACTTTCATAAAAGGGATATCAACGTAAATAGCTCGGGTTCACGAACTGTAATTACAATAACTGGGGCAGAAGCCCCCAATTTTAAGGGCGACCTGCAGATAACACTCTATAACGGGCAGCCCCTGTTCAACATAGCAGCGGTTGTATCAACACAAAAAGATTCGACGGCTATACTGTATGATGCCGGTTTAGTAGGGAAGGAGCGGCCTGTAAAAAACGTCAGCTACAGCGATGTTTACGAAAAACTGCAAACAGCAGATATCAATCAGCTTGATACCGCCCAAAATATAGCCGTAAAGTATCGTGCAATCATCGGCACAAATGATAAAGGAAGCATTGCAGTTTTCCCGGCGCCACACCAATATTTTTATCCATTGGATGAAGCTTTTAACCTCAAATTTGTGTGGTACGGCAACAACTACCGCCAAATGCTCGACGGCTTTGGCATTGGCATACGGCAGGAATTAAATGGCGATAAACGCTATGTACCCTGGTTTAATGCTCCGCCGGGGACAAAACAGCGGCTTAACTTTTTCTGCCTGTTAGGTATTAATGGCGCACCGGCATTGTTAGCCAATGTGAAGCAATTTACGCATAATGACAGCTATAAAACCTTGCCGGGTTACAAAACCATGGCCAGCCATTTTCATAATGAGTTTATTATGAGTGTGGTGCTTAAAGGCAAGCCCGTGCCCGACAGCCCCGGCTTTGTAAAAGTGTTTAAACGGCTTGGCGTAAATATGGTGCACCTGGCCGAATTTCACTATACTGCCCACCCTAAGGGTCCCGGCGAACAACGCTTACAGGAATTGAAAACTTTGTTTGAGCAATGCGCCCGCTTATCCTCATCAAATTTTTTGTTGTTGCCAGGCGAAGAGCCGAATGAGTTTTTTGGAGGCCACTGGCTGGAGTTTTTCCCAAAACCGGTTTACTGGATTATGGACAGGAAACAGGGTACGCCGTTCGAAACTACCGATGCCGAACATGGCAAGGTTTACCATATTGGTGATAAAAACGATATGCAGAGGCTGCTGCAAGCCGAAAATGGCCTGGCCTGGACTGCACATGCCCGTACCAAAGGATCAACAGGGTTTCCGGATGCATATAAAAAGGAGGATTTTTTTCTGTCGGATAGGTTTTTAGGTGCTGCCTGGAAGGCGATGCCAGCCGATTTGTCGCAACCCAGGTTGGGGAAACGGGTGCTGGATTTGATGGACGATATGAATAACTGGGGCCTGCATAAAAAAGTGCTCTCGGAAGCAGACTTGTTCAGCATCGAACCGGAAAATGAAATGTATGCCCACATGAATATCAATTACCTGAAACTGGATAAACAACCGGAATATAAACAAGGCTGGCAAACTGTTTTGGATGTGTTGCAGCAGGGGAAATTCTTTTCAACCACCGGCGAAGTATTGATTGAAGATTTTAAAATAAATGGCCGGTCGTCCGGCGAAACTGTTGCCTTGCCTGCCAATGGGCAATGCCATATCTCGTTTAAAACCAGCTGGACATTCCCGCTTAATTTTGCCGAAATCATATCTGGCGATGGTAAGCAGGTTTATCGCAAACGTGTTAACCTTGATGCAACCGAAGCATTTGACAGCAGGTTATTTACCTTAACAGAAAACCTTAAAGGCCGCAAATGGGCACGTTTAGAGATATGGGACGCTGCTGTTGACGGTGCTTTTACGCAAACCATCTGGCTTAAATAAAGTGCCTCGTTACTTTTTTTATGCTGAGACTTAAAGTTTCACCAAATCAGCTTAACTTGTAGGTCTATCAGCAAATGAACAAGCAAGTAAAGATCACAAACGGCCGTATCATCACCCCCAAGGGCATCATTAATGGCACTATACTCATCAACCAAACAAAGATAGCGGCTATATCTGAGCGCGATATCGACGCTCCTGATGCCCTGGTAATCGACGCCCATGGTAATTATGTTTCGCCGGGCTTTATTGATATCCATGTGCATGGCGGTGGGGGCCACGATTTTATGGACGGTAACGAGGAAGCTTTCCTGGAAATAGCCCGTACGCATGCCCGCTATGGCACCACAGCCATGGTACCCACAACCCTCACCGCCGAAAAGGCCGATCTGCTCAAAACGCTTGATTTGTATGCCACAGCCGATGCTAAAAATACAATGGGTGCGCAATTTTTAGGTATGCACCTGGAAGGCCCATACTTTGCCATGAACCAGCGCGGTGCGCAGGACCCACGCTATATCCGCAATCCCGACGAGGAGGAGTATAAAGAGATTATTGCTTACTCCAAGGCAATCAAACGCTGGAGCGCCGCACCGGAACTGCCCGGCGCAATTCAGTTTGCCAAATACCTGCAGGCCAACGGCATTATGCCCGCTTTGGCGCATACGGATGCTATTTACGAGGAAGTTGCCTTAGCTTTTGAAAACGGTTACAAGTTGGCAACGCATTTATATTCTGGCATGTCGGGTGTAACCAGGCGCAATGCCTACCGTTACGCCGGAGTTATTGAAGCCGCTTTTTTGATTGATGCTATGGATGTGGAGGTTATTGCCGATGGTATTCATTTGCCTGCGCCCTTGTTAAAACTGGTTTACAAAATTAAAGGGCCGGACAGGATAGCGCTCATCACCGATGCCATGCGGGCGGCGGGTATGCCCGAAGGTGATAGCGTACTGGGTAATAAGGATACCGGTTTAAAAGTTATTGTAGAAGACGGCGTTGCCAAACTACCCGACCGCAGCTCATTTGCCGGCAGTGTGGCCACCTGCGACAGGCTGGTACGTACGATGATGGCAATGGCCGATGTGCCGCTGCCCGAAACCGTAAAAATGATGACCAAAAACCCGGCAACGATTATGGGGGTAGATGATCGCAAAGGCGCTTTAGTTGAAGGTATGGATGCCGACATTGCCATATTTGATGAGCAGATAAATATTCAGGCAACAATCGTGAACGGGAAGTTGGTGTATGGTGGGTAGGTTTGAGTTGTGAGTGGCAGAATTTTTTTGCAACAGGCAGGGCACGGCGCTACGGCAGGCTTCCGCATTGCATCACACGCTAAGCGCCGGGTTTAATTTGCAACCAGCCTTACTTCCGTACACAGGTAAGTATTCGTTCCTCATATTCGTTTGTTTTCCAGCCGCCCATGAAGTAACCAAAACACAGCAGTCACAAAGGTAGCGACATAGGAAAAGGGTTAAGAATATTATAAATAAACGGCGGCGACAGCCACGGCTCCTGACTATTTTGCTGTACCGGGCTTTAAACGGTAAAGACTATACTCTTGAAAAAATAAAGCAGCAAAGCCGGGCTTTTGGTGCGGACTCAAATAGTGTTGACAAACCAGGCGGCTGCATACATCGCAAAGGCTCTGGGATGCACGTTGAACGCCTCTTTCTTTCAATCATCAGTAAGTTTACTTTTCTGGTTTATGAAATCAGCGTCTCATGGTCACCTGATCACTATTTTTCGTATCATGTTGTTTTGCCAATCCGCTACATAAATATATCCAAAAATATCTACCGCCACGTCTGTTGGCCGATTGAATGATGCAGAGGCAGCTGGCCCATTTGCGAAGCCCTCAACGCCGTTACCCGCAACAGTTGTCACGTCACCCTGTGCGGTCACCTTTCGTATTTTATTGCTACCATTATCAGCTACGTACAAATTTCCTGAAGCATCTAAGCACATGCCCCCGGGGTAATAAAACGAAGCTTTAGCACCCTTGCCATCGTTTGAACCTCGTTCAGTAGAGCCTGCAAGAGTTGTAACTACCCCGTGTGGGGTTATTTTGCGAATCTGATTAGTAATTTCCTCTGCTACATATACATTACCTTTTGTATCCACTGTCAAGCCATTCGGGCTGTCAAATGAAGCTTTAGCACCCTTGCCATTTGCTGTTCCCTGAACTCCACTCCCTGCAAAGGTACTTACCATGCCATCCGGGCTTATTTTTCGGATTTTGAAATTAAGGAAATCTGCCACATAAACATTACCTGAAACATCTAAGGCTACATCTGTTGCTCCCCAAAATGAGGCTGCAGCACCCTTTCCATCGGCGGAACCGGCCGCTCCGCTGCCGGCAAAGGTTGTCACCAGGCCTGACGGGCTGACCTTACGTATCCTGGTACCATCTGCTACGTATAAATAACCGGAAACGTCCACCGCCAGGCCAGATGGATAAGAAAATTCAGCCGTAGCGCCCTGCCCATCGGCAAACCCCGGAAAACCACTGCCCGCGAGCGTCGTCACGACGGCCGATGGGGTTATCTTACGTATTGTACAATTTATCTGATCTATCATATAAAAGTTACCGGAAGCATCTAACGCCAAACTTCTCGGCTTATTAAATGAAGCTGTCGTGCCTGTGCCATCAGCCGAGCCCTGTTGTAAACTGCCCACAAATGTGCTTACTGTTACTGTGGTCGGTTTAATATTGAACGGAGCCTGTATTCTGCTGTCGGCAAGGGGGCTTAGCGATACACTGGTAGGAGCATTAAGTTCTTTAACACAGGATGCGTTGCCCAACAGTAGAGCAAATGTTAAAATGAAAGTTGTTCGAGTTCTCATGGTGTGGTGAGTTAAATAAAAAAGATAACTTATTTAAATACAAACCTAAATGCGCACCGGAAAGATCCAAATGACGGTCGGCACCACATCTCATGATCCTCATTACTATTAGGAGTACTATGGCAGAATATTCAAACTAACCAGCGCTATTTTGATATCTCAATAATATAAAGCTATTCATAACTGGCTAACCCACATATGGCTTGATGTTTATTTGGTGAAATAGCATTTTTGTTGCTTAGGCGTGAATAGGGATGTTCATAAGCTTTTCCAATCGGGGCATAAATAACTCACATGCAATGCTGCGGCCAACACTTCCTTAATGATAAACCCCGCGTTAAGATATCTTAATGTTAATTAAATATCAAGGCATATCGCCTAGTACATCAACGAAGCTTGCTTGCCGAGAAACCGATGTTTTGTTTTTAACTTTAAGTTTAATTAGTTCATTTTGTGGCTTTTTATGGTTGTTACTTGGGCTTTAAAAGGTCGTTTTGTTGTTCTAATTCTTTTATTTTTAAATCGCCCGGTTAAGGGCTGCCGGGATATTAACAAACTGAGGACACCTAAATTATTACTAACCAAAAAACTTAAAATTGTATTTGCCCCCGATGCAATCGTTTTCAGGCTAAACAAATTTACTTTGATATACAAAATTCTCACACTGTAAACTTTAACCTAAGTACTATAAAATGATCAGGGCTAAAGACTACTTCGTAAATGACTATTTTAATAATGGGAGTACAATTGGCGAAGATTCGCATTACGGACATGCTGTTGAACGTTTTGAAAGGAAAGACCATATGGGTATTAGTGAAATTGCCCGCAAGCTAAATGTTAGCCGGCGTACACTGTACGATTGGTTTGAAACGAAAAGATTTAGCTTAGATATTACTTGCCAGATAGGTTTTGTGATAGATCACGATTTTTCAAACGATTTTCCTGATGCATTTGCCAGGCGGATCAATTCTTTAAATGCAGATAACGGTTTTGAACGCCTGCTGGGTAAAGGGCAACCGCGCGATGCCACTTATTATTGGATGGATAAGTATATTACCCTGCCCGAAAAATTTAATGAGGTATTGAGCCAGGCGGGGAGAAATTGAAGATAAATTAAAGATAAATTAAGTTTGTTATTTTAAGGCCGTTGAGCAATATGAGCAAATCCAGGGCAAAAAAAAATGAAGAGTTTCCTTTACTACGCAAAAAGGCAGAAGTGAATTTAATACAGCGGACAGGAAAATCAAACTCTAACGAATTGGAGCATGAACTAAGCGTGCATGAGATAGAGCTGCAAATGCAAAATGCGGAATTACATGAAATACAGGAAAAACTCAACACTGCTCTTTTAGAATATTCGGAACTGTTTGAACTTTCGCCGGTTGGCTATTTTATTTTGGATAAGAATGGCATTATCGAAAAAGTAAATGTGCGGGCATCTATTCAATTGGGAATTGATAAAGAGCAGCTTATTAACAAACCATTTTCTACGTTTCTCCATACAGAACGCGATCAGGACAATTTCTACCGGCACATGAACATTGCCATTGAAGAAGGGACATTGGGACGTATGGAATGTGAAATTAAAAAAAAGGATGGCGCTGTTTTTTTTGCGTTTATAAAGTCAAAGGTAATAAAGGACGAAAAACTCCGGTTCAAACATTTACTCTCTATGGTAACCGACATAACTAAACTAAAAGAACATGAACACCAGATTGAAATACAGTTGGCCAAAACTGAGGAACTTAGCATTATGAAATCCCGTTTTATTGGCATGGCTTCACATGAATTTCGGACGCCTTTGACTTCAATGTTGTCGAGTACGACGCTGATTGGACAATATGCGAAATTGGGAGAGACGGGGAAGATGGAAAGGCATTTGACACGTATCAAGTCGTCCATTAAAAACCTGGTCGGTATACTTGATGAATTTCTGTCTATTGAAAAACTGGAAAGCGAGAATGTGGAAATTCAAAGGGCAAATTTCGATCTTCCCGGGCTTTGCGAGGATATGATGGAGGAAGTGTCTGCAACAAAGAAAAAAGGCCAGCAAATTCACCACAGCCATACCGGAAACAACGAAATTAAAGAAGACCGAAAAATTATACAACATATATTGCTAAACCTGCTCTCGAATGCCTGCAAATATTCACCGGAGGAAAAGGAAATAAAGCTGCTGACCACTGTAACGGATTATGATATTACGATAACCGTGGAAGACCAGGGCATTGGCATACCGGAAGCCGAACAAGCTAACATATTTGCAAGATTTTTCAGGGCTGGTAACACAGGAAACATCCAGGGTACAGGTTTGGGACTCAATATTGTAAAAAGATATGTTGAGCTATTGGATGGAAACATCGAATTTGTCAGCAAACAGAATGAAGGAACAACCTTCAGAATTCAACTTCCATTAAAGCAAAGCTTACCTGTCTGACTGAAAAATATCAAAGAAAATAAAATGATTGCTGCGCTGGCAAACGATGATATCCAACCCGTACTTTGATTTAAGTTATAATCAGGAAAATTAAGTGATGATCTGCCGCGATAGGGATGGGCGTGGATACCGGCCCGTGTGTAAGGCCTTGAAGGCGTATGAACAGACGGCCCGGGCCGCAGGCATCGCCCAATTCGAAAGATAAATTTATTCAAGTCGTATAGCTTAATTTTGATTCGATCTTCCCAATCTGAAAAATTCAATAATTCACTAATTCAACAACTCAATAATTGAAGATTCCCTGATCACCAACGTTGAGGGTAAAACTATCTCTTTATTGTTTTCAACAGCTTTGCCGGCCAAATGGTCAAATAATAATTGTGCGGCCTTTTTGCCCATATCAAATGCGGGCTGCAAAATGGTTGTGAGCGGCGGGTTTAGGATGGGGGCCGTTATCTGGTTGGTAAAGCAAACCACTTTAACATTCCGTGGGATATTGAGCTTTAGCTCATTGCAGGCCAGGTAAGTTGATGTAGCCAGGTGTTCTACCGTTGCGATAATGCCATCCGGCTTTTGAAGTGTAAGGTGTTCTTTAATTACTTCAACATTTTCGTTGTTATATTTATTCGAACAGGTAATCATGCCCGATTCCTTTGGCTGGATGCCCCGTTCGGCCAGCGCCTTTTTATAGCCTTGTTCCCTGGCCGATAGGATGGAGGGGTAACCTTTGATGGTAACGAGCGAGATGTTTTTGCAACCGGCATCCAGCAAATGGTTTGTAGCTATGTAGGCGCTGTTCAGGTCGTCGGTAGTAATTTTTACTGAATTTAGGTCATCAAAAACCCGGTCGAAAAACACAATGGGCACGCCCGCCTGCTGCAGGGTTTTAATATGGCCGGTATCTTCGGTATTGCTGGCTACTGACATAATTACCCCATCAACCCGGCCGCTGGCCAGCTCCGTAAACATGTAGGCCTCGCGCTCATAACTGTCATGAGTAAGGTAAATCAGTGTATGGTATTTTTTTATGGCAACTATACTTTCTATCCCATTGATGGCCTGGCTAAAAAAGCTGTCGGCAATCTCTGGAATAATAATGGCAATAGTGTTGCTCGCTTTTTTACGAAGGCTGCTGGCATAGGGGTTGGGCACGTAATTGAGCTTACGCGCGGCTTCAATTACTTTTAGCTTTGTTTCGGGACCGATGTCATGGCTATCCCTAAGGGCTTTTGATACAGTGGCGATAGATACATTGAGCACTTTGGCCAGTGTCTTCATGTCTACTTTGTCGCTTTTGGGTGTATCGGCCATAATGGTTTAATGTAAATTATCTGATATAATAAGGGCGCTAATTTAGTTAAACGTTTAAGCAAATAAATAATATGATTTTGCTAAATGTATAGTAGTAATTAAGCATGTTTGGATTTTATAGCCGTGAGGGACTGGTTACCAATTGCATTTCCTTTAATAAAATTATAAACTTATGAGCAAGTTAAAAGAAACACCTTGTCGGGATGTATTAGTAGCTATTGTGGTATTAAATAGTTTACTACAGCTGTATCATTGACATTTGATAAGCGTAAACCATTGCCAGTCCATTTTATTTTATAGATTTGAGAATTGAACCGGGTATAACCTAATTCCCATTGCAAAAACAAACATGCTGAAGTACATTTCCATAGGCGATCTGATCGTATTTTTTACTTATTTCGTTTTGGTTTCCGTTTATGGTTACCTGGTTTATCGCCGTAAAAAAGCAGAGACCAATTCCAGTTCGCATAGCTTTTTCCTGGCCGAAGGGTCACTTACCTGGTGGGCTATAGGGGCATCTATCATCGCATCAAATATCTCGGCCGAGCAATTTATAGGCATGAGCGGCGATGGTTTTTTTGCAGGCATTGCCGTAGCCGTTTACGAATGGCTGGGCGCAGCCACGCTGATTATTGTAGCGGTATTTTTTATGCCGGTATATATCAAAAATAAAATTTACACCATGCCGCAATTCCTGAAAGACAGGTATAACAGCGGAGTGGCGCTGGTGATGTCGATATTCTGGCTGGCGCTGTACATATTTATTAACCTTACTGCCATTTTATACCTTGGTGCACTGGCCATTAACGGTTTGCTTGGCGGCGGGTATTTGCACGAAATTATGATTGGTCTGGCCATATTTGGAGTAATCATCGCACTTGGTGGCATGCAGGTAGTTGGTTATACCGATGTGGTGCAGGTTGCGGTGCTCATTATTGGTGGGCTTGCCATTACGTATTTATCGCTAACTATTGTGAGTGATAAATTTGGTTTCGGCCAAAACGCGCTTGCCGGTTTAAAACTCATCCTAAAAGACTCGCCCGATCACTTCCACCTCATCTTTAAAAAGCCTGCTCATGGAGCATCTGTTGAAACGATAAGTAAATACTTGATTCTGCCAGGCTTTGCCATGTACGCTGGTGGCCAGTGGATAAGCAACCTAAACTATTGGGGCTGTAACCAGTATATAACGCAGCGTGCACTGGGTGCCAATTTGCATACTGCCCGTACGGGTATCCTGTTTGCCAGCTTGCTTAAAATCCTGATGCCGGTTATTGTAATGCTGCCAGGTATTGTAGCCTTTGTATTATACAAACACGGCGATTTGCCAATGCTTGTTGGTGGCAAAAAAGACGGCGCTTACTCGGCCATATTATCCTTTTTGCCTTCGGGTTTAAAAGGTTTATCACTTGCCGTTTTAACTGCGGCAATTGTGGCATCAATAGCGGGCAAAGTAAACAGTATATCTACCATTTTTACGCTGGACGTTTATAAAAACTATATGAGCACCAAAGCTACCGAGCGTAATATGGTTTGGGTAGGCAGGATAGCGATTGTGTGCAGCCTTGTAATTGCCGTAGCCTTTACCTGGAACGATATGTTGGGCATCAGTGGCGAAGGCGGTTATACCTTTGTTCAAAAATACAGTAGCTTCGTGAGCCCGGGCGTGTTAGCTACATTCCTGTTGGGTATGTTTTGGAAACGCACCACCGGCGAGGCTGCCATAATAGGCATCCTGACTGGCTTTGCAGCTTCGGTATTTTTCAACCAGTTTGCGGTTAAGGTATTCGGGCCCGAAACCTGGTTGTACTCGGCGTTTATAAACCCAGCCGGTGTTTACGAAATTCCTTTTTTCATCTGCCTTGGCTGGTCCTTCCTGGCAACTTTTGGGGTGATGGTTTTGGTAAGCTTATTTGGGCCTGCGGTTAATGCAAAATCTATCGAGGTTGATAAAGGCATGTTTAAATTGAAGTCGTCATCGATAGTGCTTATTGCGGTGATATTGCTGTTTCTATCGGCCATTTACGTGCGGTTCTGGTAGTTATAAAAATATGACACAACCGTATGCCACGGGTTGTTGAACAATCATATTCCCGTTTTTATAAAAATGTATAAACAACAAAGCCCGGTACTTTAATAGCATCGGGCTTTGTTGTTTATAATCAATGCTTTATTTACACCGCGTCTGATAGCGAAGTAAAAGTAAAATCACGGATCCTCATAGGAGGGATCAGCGCGTTTTGGCCCGATTCGCCGCTTACCGTACGTTCGGATTTACCCAAAGCATCCAGGTTATTAAGCATAATAACCGGGCTTTCGTTAAACCTTAAGTTCTTGATCGGGAATTTGATTTGTCCATTCTCGATATAAAATGTACCGTCACGGGTAAGGCCGGTAAACAATAACGTTTGCGGATCAACCGGGCGAATATACCACAGGCGGGTAACCAAAATTCCTTTTTCAGTTCCTTTTATCAATTCTTCTAAAGTGGCGTTGCCTCCCTCCATAATTATGCCATCGGGATTTGGAATCGGTTTCACGCCTTGTTTTTGAGCCCAGTAACGCGAGTATGTGAAGTTTTTAACTACTCCTTTTTCAATCCAGCTTCTTTTCACCTGCGGTTGGCCATCGCCGGCCCAACTGCCGGTTGGTAAATCAGGGTGCGATGGGTCGGAGTAAATGTTTACCCTTTCATCAACCATTTTTTCGCCAAGTTTGGTTTTACCGCCGGGTTTGCTTAAAAAGCTGCGGCCTTCATCGGCGCTGCGTGCATCAAGGCCGCCATACAATTGTTCAAGTAATACAATACCGGCTGCAGGCTCTAAAATAACCGTGTATTTTCCCGGTTCAATAGCTTTGGCGCCTTTGGAGCCGGTTGCTTTTTGAGCAGCTATTTTGGTAAATGCCAGTGTATCCAGTTTACTCACATCGTTATAACCCTTGGTAGAGTAACCAGAGCCTGTACCGTCCTCCGAACGTAAGGTTACCGAGAAATTGACATCGGTTGATGTATTGTAGGCAAACAAGCCATGCGAGTTCATCATCGAGCTAAAGCCCGCGCTGTTTTGCAAAAAGCCTGCTGCTATTAATTTATTTTCTTTTGCTGTATCCAGGCTTTTGCCCACCATATCTGTCCGTAATGCAGGGGTGATAGCTGCTGTTTCGGGGACAAAGGTTTTTGAGCGTGGTGCGTAAGTTTGCGGGCCTAAAAAGGATACAAACTCCGGGTTTTCGGGTGCCAGTTGTGCCAGTTCTTCGGATAAGCGAACGGCTTTTTCAACCGAGGCATCATCATATTCGTTGGTGGTTACCACACCCAGTTTTTTGCCAAATGCTGATGAAATAACCATACTGGTTTGGCTTAACGAACCACTGGTTGATACCGTATTACGGGCGTACCTGATATTGCCCGAGTCTGATCCGCCAAAGTTGATTTCGCATTCATCGGCTTTTGAATAGCCCAGCGCCTTTTTTAATATCGCGCGGCATTCATCTTCTGTTAAAATTGCCATATATTAAATTTTTCTTGCTGTATTAATTACGTTAACTCCTTTAAATAATGCTGTTGATGATCCGTGCGATACGGCGCTGGCCTGCATAGGCTGGCCTTTACCATCAAAGAATGATCCGCCTAAACGGTAATCATTGGCATCGCAAACCGCGGCGCACGAGTTCCAAAACTCCTGCGTGTTTGACTGGTAAGCCACATCATTCAGCATACCTACAATTTTGCCATTTTTGATCTCATAATACAGCTGGCCGCTAAATTGGAAGTTATACCGTTGCTGATCTATCGAGAACGAACTATCGCCAATGATGTAAATGCCTTTTTCTACGTTTTTGATCATATCATTTACGCCCATAGGCACCTTACCGGGTTGTAAGGATATGTTAGCCATACGCTGGAATTGCACATCCTGCCAGCTTTGCGAATAACAGCAGCCCTGCGATTCTTTTAAGCCAATGATATGGGCCTGATCGCGTATAGCCTGGTAGTTAACCAAAATACCATCTTTAATAATATCCCATTTTTTGGCCTCAACACCCTCATCATCATAACCAACGGCACCAAGTGAACCAACCTGGGTTTTATCGGCTACAATGTTTACATTTTTGCTACCGAAATTGAATTTTTTTGATTCCCATTTATCCAGGGTAAGGAAACTGGTACCGGCAAAGTTGGCTTCGTAACCTAATACGCGGTCAAGTTCGGTAGGGTGGCCAACAGATTCGTGGATGGTTAACCAAAGGTGGCTTGGATCTAAAACCAAATCATATTTGCCTGCCTCAACAGATTTTGCTTTCAATTTTTGATCGGCCTGGGTAGCTGCCGCGCGGGCATCTTCCAGCATATCATACCTGTCTTTATAAAGGGTTGTTACGCCTTTTATCTTGTCGCTTTCGCGCGGGGTCATGTATTCATAGCCCATTCCGCGTGGTGCGCTTAACGACTGGCGCGTTTCAAATTTGCCGGTTTTGGAATCTATTTTAGTAACCGCGAATAAAGGCCAGATGCGGTGGATATCCTGGTCGATATATGAACCGTCGGTTGATGCAAAGTATTTTTGCTCATTTACTAAAAACAGGATGGAGTTTACGTAATTGGCACCGCCTTTCATGGCTGCATCGTTTACGGATAGTAGCAAATCTGTTTTTTCTTTCATCGGCACTTCAAACGCGTTGCGTTCAATCGGCGTTTTCCAGCTTACTTCGCCATGGCCCTTTTGAGGCACCAGCTGTACCGGGTCGGTTTGGATGCGGGCGTTTTCTTTGGCGATAGCAACGGCAAGCTCGGCTGCTTTGGCAATGCTATCGTTATCCAGTTTATCTGTAGCGGCAAAACCCCAGCAACCGTTGGCAATAACGCGGATACCCATACCGTACGATTGGGTATCAACTATATTTTCAACCTTGTTTTCGCGGGTTACCACAAACTGGTTAAGGTAGCGGCCTATACGCACATCGGTATAAGTGGCACCTTTTGACCGGGCAGCATTTAAAACCACATCGGCCATTCGTTTTTTAAGGGCCACATCTACCGGGCTCATATCATGGCCGGGCAAAACGGGCGAACCGAAAACGGGGATCCTGCTAAGCATGGATGCACTAATGCCCATTCCGGTTAGGTAAAGGAAATCTTTTCTTTTCAAGGTCAGTCAGTTTTAAGTCCTAAATATAATGAGCGAAGTTTGAATATTTATGTGTTTGAAGTTAGATCGCGTGATTTGTTACGGATTATCTTAAGATTTCCTTATTACATAGGCTTTGGCGACCTGGTCATGCCATCCTTGCTTCATTGGGTTCCAAAAAACCGTTAAAAAACCTGCGCCGCAAAGGAAGCTGGATAACAATTTGCTAAAATTGCGTGATAGGGCTTTTCCAAAGCTTATCCTTTCACCGCTTTCATCAACAACAATTAGTTTGCAAATCAATTTGCCTATTCCGCCTTGCATGCTTGTTGCCTCAAAAATGGAATTATAGGCAACAAGGCCCAGGAAAAATATAACCCGGAATAAAAGATCGGAGTCCGGAGAATCTAAATTTATTGAATTGTGCGTAAATATCCCAGCAACATTTATCAGCGCGAAAAATATGATCAGTATCAATATTACGATAACATAATCAATAACAAAAGCCAACAGGCGCCACCAAAAACTGGCAACATTGTACCGGTTAGGTGGATTTATTCCCTTTGAAACGAAATATTCCTGAAATTCTGGTAAATCTGCCGCGTGTTGTAAGCCCTCGGCGAGGGGCGATAATAGGAAATCGTCGGCTTTAATATTCATATCCATTAACTGGGTATGTGTATACGGGCCTTCATTTTGTCCCTGCCTTAAAATGTAGTATTCATTAATCATTGATCAATCTGTTTAGGTTTTGGAAATTAATTAAAATCCAGGTAACAAACAAATTATCGGGGTTAATAATTTAGCGCGTACATAATAATATTTACCCCAAACTTGGTATTATCCTCGGCAAGGAAGCGCTTATTCCTATAATCATAGTCCCATTCACAACCATAATCCTTGCTGCTATATAATACGGCTATACGCCCGTTAATTTCGATGGCTTTTAGGTAATCGTGCACCAAATCATCTCCCCAGCCATTTAATTCAAAGCTGGTGGTAGGGGGGCCTTTATCGAAAGAAAAAAAAGAATGGTATATTTTATGATTGTTGGGGATCTTCTTTAACGCGGTTGGGCCAAATAAAGCAGCCATTTGCGCTTCGAATGATTTGGCAAAAAGTCCGTCGATGTCATGGTTGCAGTCATCCACAAAAATAAAACCACCGTTTTCTGCATACTTTTTAAAATTCGCCCGTTCTTTGGTGTCAAACTGCACAAGCTTGTGGCCGCTCAGGTAGCAAAATGGATATAAGAAAATATCGTCGCTGCTCAGGGGGATCACTTTTTCCTGCTGATCGATGGGGATGGTGGTATACTCCAGCAGGGAATTAAGCAGGTTTGATGGCATGCGCTGATCGGTATCCCAATCGCCGGAGTGATAACTTAACCTGGTAAACGTAAATTTTCCGCTGAATGCCATCGTGTTTTAAAACCTTAAAAGTAGTACAATATTTTATGCTGATGCTACATTTGTTTGCATTGCTTGTAAAGTTTTGGATACTTTATTTAATTTTTAATAAAAAATACTGGTTATTAATCAAAAGGGTGATATATTGGGGGAGTACATTAAAAACGTATTAAGTTGGAACTGACCGAAAATAATATAAAAGCACTGCTTGCCAAATTGCCTGCTTTAAAAGGCGAAATTCAAAAGGTAATAGTAGGGCAGGATGCCATATTGGACGAATTGCTGGTAGCATTTTTAGCCGGAGGCCATTGCCTGTTGGAAGGCGTGCCCGGCCTGGCCAAAACACTCATCGTAAAAACTATGTCGCAGGCGCTACACCTGGCCTTCAGGCGCATCCAGTTTACTCCCGATTTGATGCCTACGGATATTATAGGCACCGAGATACTGGAGGAAGACCATGCTACAGGCAAACGTTTTTTTAAATTTAATAAAGGTCCGTTGTTTGCCAACATTATCCTGGCCGATGAAATTAACCGAACGCCACCCAAAACGCAATCGGCATTGCTGGAAGCGATGCAGGAGTTTGAGGTGACGTATGGTGGACAAACGTATCCTTTAGATAAACCATTTTTTATCCTTGCTACCCAAAATCCTATTGAACAGGCCGGCACTTACCCATTGCCTGAAGCCCAGTTAGATCGCTTTTTATTGCTGATAAAAATCGGATACCCAACGGAGCAGGAAGAGTTTGAAGTACTGAACCGTACCACCGGTACCAAAAAAGCCGATGTTAAGGCAGTAATAACCGCCGAAGAGATCATTCAGGCCCAGGCCCTGGTAAGGCAGGTTACGATAAGCGAAGACCTGGTAAAATATGTGAGCAAGGTAATCCGCTCAACCCGCCCCGATACCACCACTGTAAGCTATGTAAAAGAATGGGTGCGCTGGGGTGCAGGCCCGCGGGCAGGGCAGGCTTTAATTTTAACTGCCAAAGCACGCGCTTTATTAAAAGGACGTTACTCCGTTTTAATGGAAGATATCCACGCTATGGCCCCGGCTGTGTTACGGCATAGGATATTGATGAATTTTAAGGCCGAGGCAGAGGGTATTACATCAGATAAAGTGACGGCGGAGTTAGTGAGGGTGGTAGAGAGAAGTAAAGCCATTGTCTGAACCGGGATTAAACAGATTTATCAGATTTTTTGGATTTTGATTTGCTTCAACACTTAAATTCTGTTATTCCTGTCAATCCATTAATCTGCTTAATCCGAGTTCAGAAAAAAATAAATCCGATATCGAACATCCCAAATCCGAAATCAAAATGCTTGATCCAAAAGTATTAATGACCATTAAGGATTTGCCATTGCTGGCGAAAACGGTTATTGATGGCTTTATGAATGGGTTTAACAAAAGCAAGGTGAAGGGACCCGGGCTTGAGTTTAGCCAGTACCGCAGCTATCAGCCCGGCGATGACCTGCGCTGGCTGGACTGGCATATGTTTGCCAGGAGCGACCGGTACTATATCCGCGAATCGGAGGTGGAAACCAGCATTTCGGTAAAGTTTTTGGTTGATGCCAGCGCTTCTATGGATCATGACGATAACGGAATTAAAAAGATAGACTATGCCCGCTTCCTGGTGGCATCGCTGGCCTGGCTATCCAATTTGCAGGGCGATTCCGTAGGGTTGTATGTTTTCCAGGATGGAGGTTTGTTTTCGTTAGCATCCAAACCCGATCCGCAGCATTTGCAGCGGTTGTTTTATCACCTGCAGCAAGTTAAACCCAACGGCAGGTTTACGCAGCCTGTGCATTACAGGGAGCTGTTTGCCGGCGACGGACGTAAGGAGCTGCTGGTATTTGTTACCGATATGTACCAGGCTGATGGCGAGATAAATAAACTACTCGATTCACTAACAGCTTTAAAGCATGAAGTGGTGGTATTCCACCTAATGGGTAAAAACGAGCTTGATTTTGACTTTGGCGGATATGCTTCATTAGAAGACCTGGAAACCGGGGAGACCATCGAAATAAATACCCAACAGGCAGCCGAGTACCAGCAAAAGCTAAAAAGCCATTTAGAGGCTATCAGGATGCAATTACTGGGCAAGCATATCTACTACAGGATGCTCAGCACTGCCCAGCCGCTGGATGAAGCCTTACGCGATTTTTTAACACAACGGAATAAAAGCAAATTTTAACAAACTGTTTACTTTATTCATTCTTAAATCAATAATTCAATAACTCATTAATTCAATAATTAACAAAAGGTGCAGTTTTTAAACCCCATATGGTTGTTTGCCATTGCCGCGATAAGTATCCCGGTAGTTATACACCTATGGAATATCAGGCCGGGCAAAACCCTAAAGGTTGGCAGCATCGCCCTGATAACCGCGGCAGCGCAAAAAAGCAGCCGGAGTTTTAAGCTGAACGACGTGTTGCTATTTATTTTACGGTGCCTGTTTTTATCGACGCTTGCTTTTTTATTGGCGGCTCCCTTTTGGCAGCGCAGCCAGGCCACAGCCAAAACAAAAGGGTGGGTGCTTATCCCTAAAGCCAACCTGAAAGAGACCTACAAAAATTTAAAATTTACTGTAGATTCTCTGTCTAAAGCTGGTTACGAGTTTCATTTTTTTGATGAAAATTTTAAGAAGTTTGAACTAAATAAAACACTGAATGATAGTTTATTAAAAGATAAACCTGATGTAAAAAATTACTGGAGCCTGGTGGCAAAATTAAACGAAAAGCTACCGCCAGCTCTCTCGGTTTATTTACTCACACCAAACCAGGCAAAGTACTTTAACGGCAGCAAACCATCTGTATCGCTCAACCTGCATTGGTTAACATATACCCCCGCTGACTCTGTAAGCACCTGGATTGAAAGTGCATGGTTTACCACTAATAATTCAATTAAAGTCATTGAAGGCAATTGCCGGCCATCGGGTACTTATTTTACCAGCTATATTATTCAATCCGAAGGCGATCCAAAATCGCCATTTGTGGTAGATGTTAACCATGGTAGCCCGGTTGTCAGTTTGAAAACGGCCCCCGAAAAACACACGCCGATTGATACGGGTGCTTTACGGGTGGCTATCTATAGCGATAAATACAGTGTTGATGAAAAGTATTTAGTTGCTGACTTACAGACAATTATCGATTTTACCCAACGTAAGGTTGTTGTCAAAAAATATGCTGATGCGGCGCAAATACCGATAAAACAGGACTGGTTATTTTGGCTGTCCGACAAACCGGTTGATGCCAGTGCGCTGGTTAAATCTGCACATATATTTAACTACCAGCAGGGGAAGATCGAATTGGAATCATCGTCAATAAAAACCAGCAGCGCTTTTGCTTTGGCCGACAAGGAAGACCCGGCAGCAATTTATAAACTGGTTAAAAATAAAGTTTCGGGCAGTAAATCTATTTGGGTTGATGGCTATGGCAACCCTGTTTTAACGCAGGAGCACGGCCCGCAAACTATACAGTACCACTTTTATTCCCGTTTCAATCCAGCCTGGAATGACCTGGTTTGGAGTAATAACTTCCCGAAGTTATTATTGAAACTGGTTTTGTATAATCCTGATTATGAAGTATTAAACAGTCATGATTTAACTAGAATTGACCACCGGCAAATGATGCCAAATATAATTTGGTCGGCAAAAAACATAGATAATAGTAAAATAATTGTGCAAACAGATCTGTCGCGCTATTTCTGGCTGATGCTGATTACCGTGTTCATTGTCGAAAGATGGGTTGCCCATAAAAATAAGCCTGTATTAAAATGATTGAACACACCGGTATACATAAAATAAACACTATACGGAGGTGGTATATCAGTTATCAGCTGCTTGCAGATGTACTTTTTGCTGCTGCAATATCGCTGCTTTCCATTGCTTTTCTAAGGTATTTATTTAAAGTGCCGGGGCTTTGGGCGTTACCCTTATTTGTATTATGCCTGGTAATTTTTCTGTTCATTCATCGGGCCTGGAACACCAGCGACGTTTTAATAGCTAATTTCCTTGATCAACAATATCCCGAACTGGAAGAAAGCAGCGGCTTGGTATTAAAACCTGCATCAGAATTAAACCTGCTGGAAACATTGCAGTTACAAAAGGTTGAAACTCAGTTGCAGGCTGTTCCGCAGTGGCACAGTTCGTTTTTAAAGCGGGCTAAACTTGCGCTATTGTTGCTGTTGTTTGCATTCGGATTCACATGGGTACTAAACAAGCCGTCGGCAACAAATCAATCTTTAACAGGAAAAGCCTTATCAACTGAAAATAATGCCCTTGCAGAAAAGGTATTGCCTCAAATATCCTCGATTGACGTTATAGTACATCCGCCAGCTTACACGGGTAAACAGCCACGTAGCCAGGATAAGTTTACTTTAAATGTAGAGGATGGCGCGACCGTGAGCTGGAAAATCGCCACCAATATCGCGGTTAAACAGGTGGCACTGCTGTTTAATGATAAGGAAACTATTAACCTTAAAAATATAAACCCCGATAAAAATGCCTGGCAAATTCAAAAACTGATTAACAAGCCTGGTTTTTATCAGGTTAACGTTGATGGCAAGCTTTCGGACTTATACCAGGTACAGGTAATAACAGACCAGCCGTCGGTTATCCATATCAAATCGCCTAAGCAGTACACCTATATTGATGCGGGCGAAGCGCAAAAGGTAAATATTGATGCAACCGTTAATGATGATTATGGTGTAGCAAACGCGCTTATTTTGGCGACAGTAGCTAAGGGAAGCGGCGAGGCAGTAAAATTCAAAGAGTATAAAATCGATTTTTCTACCTCGTTCAGTTCGCACTTGCCACAGTATAGCCTGCAAAAATTAATTAGTTTGCCGGCCTTAAACATGGAGCCTGGCGATGAACTTTACTTTTACATACAGGCTACCGATACCCACCAGCAGCAAAGCCGCACGGATGTTTATACAGTATCTATACAGGATACTGCCCAATTATTAAGCATGGATGGTATGCTGAGCGGGGTAAACCAGAAGCCGGAATTTTTCCGTAGTGAACGGCAGATTATCCTTGATACCGAAAAGTTGTTGAAGGATAAAGACAGCATCACAACGGTGAAGTTTAATGACCGGAGTAATGACCTGGGTGTTGATCAAAAGCTGCTTCGCCTGCGCTATGGTAAGTTTTTGGGCGAAGAGTCAGAGTCTGACATTAATCCTGCAGATGTGAAAGATGATCCGGTTGGGGATATCAAAAATTACGGTAACGCGGCGGTAATATTGGATAAATACACCGATAAACATGATAATGCCGAGGATGCCCAGTTTTTTGATCCTGAACTAAAAAAGCAACTCAAAGCTACGCTTACAGAAATGTGGAAAGCCGAATTGCAATTAAGGCTTTACAAGCCACAAGATGCATTACCATTTGAGTATAAAGCACTGCGATTGTTAAAAGATTTGCAGCAAAAATCAAGGATGTATGTAGCTAAAACGTCGTATAATCCACCGGCGTTAAAATTAGAGAAACGGCTAAGTGGCGATCTGTCGAAGATCAATCAACCCATCAATAAATCGGATGTTAAACCCGGTACCGATCAATATGAAAATTTAAAAAAGGCGGTGCAGGTTTTAGCGCAGCTTAAGGTAGCGCCAAAAATGAGCGGTGCAGATGAACATATACTTGCTTTAGCCAGCCAGCAACTCAGTTCAAAGGCCTCGGCTCAGCCGGGTGCTTACTTGCCGGCCTTGAGTGCCATGCGCCGGATATTATCGAAACCAGGTAAAATTACGCCAGGCGATATCTCGTTGGTAGAAAGGGCTATTCAAAAAACGCTTATTCCAGCTGATAAATTGCCGGTTGCAGCAGAAAACCCTGCCGACCTGGGTTTATCGCAACAGTATTATAAAAACCTTAACCGCTTAAACCGCTAAATACAAATGAACTGGAACGCTATTGTTATCATCATTTGCATTTTAATTACTGCTTTGGCGGTTTGGAAAGAGTACGTCCGGGCCAATCAATCGCGTTTGGTCTTACGGCTGCTTGCAAGTATAACGGCCACAATTGCGATAGCATGTATTGCTTTGCCTTTAACTTACCAGGTTGATGTAAATAAGCAGGACAAAAGGGAAGCGCTATTATTAACCGAAGGCTTTAGTGCTGATAGTGTGAGCAAGTATAATACGGAAAAAATATTCACCCTGAATAACACAATCAGCAAAAAGATTCCAAAGGCAATGCTGATCTATGATTTAGCGGATCTGAAAGCAGATTCGACAATTACACAAATACGGATCCTGGGCGATGGTTTGGACAAGGAAGAACTACAGCGACTGGATCATGTACCGGTAATATTCCGTCCTGCGGCTTTTAAACAAGGAATAACTGCGGTTAGTTGGAATGAACATCTAAAAGCAGGAGATGAGATTAACGTTGCCGGAACTTATAAAAACAGCCTGCCCGGAAAAATAAAACTGGTACTGAAGGGCTTAAGTACAGGGTTGGATTCGGTAATCATTCCACCGGACGAGGCCGGGCCTTTTAATTTAAGGAGCACGCCAAAAAATCAAGGTAAAAACGTCTATAAGTTATTGGCCATAGCCGGAACAGATACGCTCGAAAATGAAAATATCCCCGTACAAATTGAGCCGGCCAAGGCTTTGAACGTTTTAATGCTAATAGCATCGCCCGATTTTGAGAGCCGCTTTTTAAAGAACTGGCTTTCCGAGAGCGGATTTGCAGTGGCAGTCCGCTCAGCAATCAGTAAAGATAAATTCAACAAAGAGTTCATCAACCTGGATCAATTTCCGCTTGATCATTTATCGGCGTCGGTTTTTGGCAAGTTTGATGTGTTAATTGCCGACCTCTCCGTTTTGAAAACACTAAACGGGGTCGAGGCTGCCGCTTTACAACAGGAAGTTCTCCAAAAAGGCCTGGGGATAGTTATCCGGGCTGATAGTAGCTTAAAATCAAATTCGTGGCTGCAACGTGATTTTCCTTCTGACCGGCTGGCGGTGAAAGATCCTGCACCTGTATCGCTCAACATACAAGGCAAAACCGGTAATACAGCCAAATTGAATGCCGGAATGGTTTACCTGGCAAACCAGGCCAATACCCAATCATTGATTAGTGACGAGCATGGACATGTTTTAGCAGCCAATGCATTGGCCGGTGCCGGCAAATTGGTATTCACACCCCTGAATAATACATTCAGCTGGGTATTGAGTGGTGATAAAGCGGACTACTCTGCTTTATGGTCGTTATTGATTGCTAAGGCAGCACGGAAGGCTGCCACAACAGGATCATGGACAATAAAATCGGTTATACCAACATTATCAAATCCGGTTGAATTGCAGCTGGAGAGCGCGGTAGCGCCGCCGTTAATACAAATTGACAGCACGGTTATCTCCCCAATACAAAATAGCAAGCTCCCTTTTCAATGGACGGTTAACTATTGGCCAAAGACGGTTGGCTGGCAATCTGTAAAACAAAATAACGGGGCTTTAAACTGGTTTTATGTTTATAGTTATGATGACTGGAAAAATATAAGGGCGCTAAAAAAGCAAGCCGACACCAAAGCCTATGTTGCCAACAACGCGATTAATAGCAATGTAACGAAACAGATACACGAAAAAGCCACGATTGCTGTAAGTAAAATATATTTTTATGTTTTGCTGCTGATGGCTTGCGCTTTTTTATGGTTCGAGGCCAGGTTTCGGTAGTTATATAAGTAATAAAAGGAGGAAATATACTTTGAGAAGACGTGACTTTATCTATTTAACGGGTATGGGTGCCGGCGCTTTAATGCTGCCCGGTATGAATGCCCTCGGTAAAACAATCGATCCTATACAGGCGCTGGAAGGCGTTGATGTAAAGATCAAAAAAGAGCTGGCCGATGTGGCTTTAAACGCAGCCAAATCAAACGGTGCTACCTATGCCGATGTTAGGATTGGCCGCTACCTTAACCAGTTTGTGGTTACCCGCGAAAACAAGGTACTTAATGTGGCAAATACCGAATCGTACGGTATCGGTATCAGGGTTATAGCTAATGGTTGCTGGGGATTTGCAGCAACCAACGATGTAACTAAAGAGGGCATGGCCAAAACGGCCCTGAAAGCAGTTGCAGTCGCCAAAGCCAATGCCAAAATTGGAGGTGCGCCCGTAGAGCTTGCACCCCAAAAAGGTTATGGCGAAGTAAGCTGGAAAACCCCGCTTACCAAAAACGCATTTGAAGTACCCATCAAAGAAAAGGTTGATCTGTTGCTTAACGCCAACGGCGTGGCCATGGCAGGCGGGGCCAACTTTGTAAACTCGATCATGTTTGCCGTAAACGAGCAAAAATACTTTGCATCTACCGATGGTTCGTATATCGATCAGGATGTACATCGCTTATTCCCAAGTTTTACGGTAACCAAAATTGATCCTGCAGCCGGTTCATTTGAAACCCGCAGGTCATTAAGCTCGCCGGTTGGTATGGGATACGAGTATCTTGATCCGCTGGATAGCGAGAAAGTGGCTGGTATAACTACCCGCTACAAAAAACGTTATGACATGATTGAAGATATGAAGTTTGCTACCCAGCAGGCTGCCGATAAAATAAAAGCAAAATCGGTTGAGCCGGGCAAATATGACCTGGTGCTTGATCCTTCGCATTTATGGTTAACCATTCACGAATCTGTTGGCCACCCTACCGAGCTTGACCGCGTATTGGGCTACGAGGCTAACTTTGCCGGTACCAGCTTCCTTACATTGGACAAATGGAAATCGGGCAAGTTTAACTTTGGCAGCAAAGCCGTAAATATTGTGGCCGATAAAACCCAGGTGGGTTCATTAGGCGCTGTAGGTTATGATGATGAGGGTGTTAAGTGTAAAAAATGGGATATCATAAAAGAGGGCACCTTAGTTAACTACCAGGCCATCCGCGACCAGGCACATATCATCGGGCTTACTGAGTCGCAAGGCTGCTGTTACTCGCAAAGCTGGCAGGACGTACAATTCCAGCGTATGCCAAATATATCTTTGCAACCGGGCAAAACCCCATTGAGTGTTGATGAGATGATTAAAAACGTCGAGAAAGGTGTTTACATTATTGGCGATGGCTCATTCTCTATCGATCAGCAGCGCTATAACTTCCAGTTTGGCGGGCAGCTGTTTTATGAGATTAAAAATGGCAAAATAGCCGGGATGCTTAACGATGTTGCCTACCAGGCCAATACACAGGAGTTCTGGAATTCCTGTAGCCAGGTTTGCGATGAGCGCGACTACCGTTTAGGCGGGGCCTTTAATGACGGTAAAGGCCAGCCGGGCCAGTCAAGCGCGGTATCGCACGGATCATCAACCGCATTATTTAAGGGAGTGAATGTAATCAACACTAAAAGAAAAATCGGATAACTGAATTATGCCTATATTAAATAAAGAAGAAGCCCAGGCTTTACTAAAAAAGGTACTTGCCTATTCAAAAGCCGAGGAATGTGAGGTAAGTTTAAACGGCAGCGAAGGCGGTAATATCCGCACTGCTTTAAACGCGGTTTCAACAGCCGGCGATATCAGTACTATTGGATTGGCCGTAACATCGGTATTTGGCAAAAAAGCCGGTACCGCCACCATTGATGAATTTGACGATGCCGCCCTTGAAAGGGTGGTACGCCGGTCGGAGGAGCTGGCGCAGTTAGCACCGGCCAATCCCGAGTATATGCCGATGTTAGGTCCGCAAACTTTTGCAGAGGCCATCACCTTTAACGCCAACACTGCAGCCATAACGCCGGATACCCGCGCAGAAATGGTGGCCAAGAGCTTATCGGTTACTAAGGAAGCAAAATTGACAGCAGCCGGGTTCCTCGAGAATTCTACCAGTTTTAACGCCGTTATGAATTCTAAAGGCTTGTTTGCTTATAACAAAGGTAGCGATGTTACTTTCTCGGTTACTACACGTAACCAGGAAGGCACAGCATCTGGCTATGCGGCCAGGGGATTTACCGATGTAAGTAAGATGGATACTTTTTCGGCAACCAAATACGCCGCGGGTAAATGTTTAAGCTCGTCAGGTGCAAAAGCCATAGAGCCAGGTAAATATACTGTGATATTGGAACCCGTTGCGGCTACCTACCTATTGGAAAACATGTTCCGTTTTGATGCCCGGAGCGCGGAGGAAGGCCGTAGCTTTTTGAGCAAAAAGGGTGGGGGCACCCGCCTGGGTGAACAATTAATGGACCCAAAAGTAAATATCTACTCTGATCCCTTTAATCCCGACCTTCCATCAACCACATGGAGCGGCGAAGGCTTGCCGCGCGAAAAAACCAGCTGGATTGAAAAAGGCGTAGTTAAAAACTTAAGTTATAGCCGCTACTGGGCTGATAAAAAAGGTGTTAAGCCTTTGCCCGGGCCTGGCAATATCATTATGGATGGCGGCGATGCCAGCCTGGAAGACCTCATTAAAAGCACCGAACGAGGTATCCTGGTATCACGCCTGTGGTATATCCGCATGGTCGATCCGCAATCGCTGTTGTTAACAGGCCTAACCCGCGATGGTACGTTTTATATAGAGAATGGCAAAATCAAGTTCCCGGTTAAAAACTTCAGGTTTAACGAGAGCCCGGTTATTATGCTAAACAACCTGGAAGCATTGGGCAAGCAGGAGCGGAGCATCAGTGTAGAAAGCTACCGTAGTTACCTGATTCCTACGTTGAAGGTCAGGGACTTTACGTTTAGTTCACTATCAGATGCGGTTTAATACCCCGGATGATTACATCAACAAAGGAGCGGCTAAAAGTTGCTCCTTTGTCGATATTAATACTGCCACATATTGGCTATTCTTGCTCCCCCGAAACTGAATAGAAGGCATGCGGATGGAACCTGTCTGTAATTAACATTTGCTATTTACATTTATTCGTTGTTAAAGAGAATCAAGCCGCACTCATATTAAAAATTTGAGCGCTCTAAATTTCAAAGTCTTTGGTTGAATTTCAGACAAAGCTTCAAATAAATTATTTTCTGTAGCGGTCAGCAATTCTTTAATTAAAAGGCACCGACCCGTGGTTTGTCGGCGCTGTTAATCTGCCATTTAGCTACACGCTATTCAAAATTGAGTATATCGGATTTTATGAATAAGCAATTGCCAATCATTACATTTGCCTGGAGCAACGGCTGGTAACTAATAGTGATTAGCTTTATCGCCGGCAAAGCCAATATCACCTGTTAATTATGATTAAACATGAAATGTAAAAAGTGTAATTATGGCTTTATGGTTTTCTTTTGTTGTGCGCTTGCTGTATCTACCATTTGCTTGGGTCAGAAGAAAAAAGCAGCAGCAAAAACTGAAGAGACGGTCATTTTTTTTGATGACTTCGAGGGCAAAAAACTCAATCGCAATAAATGGAATACCGAAGTAACGGGTATGCATGTGAACAATGAACTGCAGGCTTATGTTGATACGGGTTCGACTGTGTTTTTGGTTAGTGGGGCAGCGGCGGAGGGCGCAAAAAAAGGTGCCTTGGTAATAAGGCCACAGTGGATACCTGGTTTTAAAACAAAAGACGGGCAAACTTTTGATTTCGTATCAGGCAGAATAAATACCCAAAATAAATTTGAATTTGCCTACGGAAAAGCCGAGGCCCGGATTAAACTAACTGAAGGTGCCGGCCTTTGGCCCGCCTGGTGGTTGTTAGGTAACGGCATGTGGCCCGCCTGTGGCGAAATTGACATTATGGAATACGTAGGCGAAAAGGATTGGGCCAGTGCCGCCGTGCATGGCCCTGGCTACAGCGGCGAAACACCATTTGTAAACCGCCAGTATTTTAGTGCAGGCAATGATGTTACCCAATGGCACATTTACGCTGTAGAATGGACGCCGGATGCCCTTTATTTTAAATACGATGGTAAACTGATGTTCAGGTTAAATAAAAAGATGACCGGGCATTACGGCAAATGGGCGTTTGATAACAAAAAATACCTCATCCTGAATTACGCCCTTGGCGGTGCTTACCCGGTAAAAATAAACGGCGTAACTATGCCTTACAATGGCATGCCGGCATCAACAGTAGATCTTATTAAGAAAAATAAAGCAAAAATGCTGGTTGATTGGGTTAAGGTAACTCAAAAAAAATAATTTTAAACAAAGTGTTTCTTGAATTTAGAACAGGCTTCGGTAGCCGCTTTTTTTGCTATTTTTAATTAAAAAGACAATTAGGCGATAAAAATGAAAATTTAAGCAGAAAATTTTACGAAGTACCAAACCATTTTGTTTGTTTTACGTATAAAGGTTGAGATTTAATTTCTATAAAAACAGTGTGGTAGGCTATGTTATTGGTTGTAAATAATTTACCGGTTTGAGGTTTTATTCAAACCGAACCTTATTATCATAAAGCTGAAACGAATAGATATTGAGGTTAATGAAGATCCGTCTACTTATTTTTATTTTTTTACTTATTTCGCTGCGTGGCTTTAGCCAGTCGTGCTCATTAACTGTTGCTATATCTTCTTCCGAACCGGGCATATGCGCGGGCAACACTATTGCTTTAACAGCTACTCCCTCTGGCGGCTCTGGCAATTATGATTACGCATGGAGCACGGGCGAAACCGTTAATCCAATTCACGTAAACAAAGCAGGCAACTATACGGTAACTGTTACCGACAAAACTTCGGGTTGCACGGCAAGCAAAACAATCACTGTAAACATTACGCCAACACCTGCTGCGCCGGTAGTAGCGGGTGGCGGCACGGTTTGCCAGGGCACAAGCGCCCATCTCCAGATTACTTCGGCTGGCGATAGTTTTCAATGGTACACACAAGCAGCAGGCGGCACCCCGTTTCATAACGGCAATAGCTATGATACACCTCCGGTTACCGGGTATACGGCCTACTATGTTGAAGCCACTACCGCTGGTTGCACAAGTTCACGAACCACGGTGTCTGTTAACGTTTTAAGCAAACCGGTAGCCCATAGTGTTAAAGCATGCGCGGGCAGTCCGGTTACCCTATCGGTAAGTAATGGTGATAATTATAGCTGGTATACCTCAAGTACCTCAACAAACGTGGTTAATACCGGACCAACGCTTACAATTGCGTCGTTGCAGCAATCGGTGAATTATTATGTTACTTCTACTGTTAACGGATGTACAAGCCAACGAACAGTTGTATCTGCAACTGTAACTTCGGCACCACAATCGCCCACGGTTACCAGCAATAATACTGTATGTTCTGGTTCGGTAATCACTTTACACGCTGACGCCCCAGCTGGCGTTGCCGATTGGTTTGATACCCCTACCGGCGGAACCCCATTAATATCAAGTCCTGATTATACAACCCCGCCGCTTACGGCTAACACCACTTATTATGTACAAAATACCATAAACGATTGCCAAAGCCCGCGTGTACCGGTTAACGTTACCGTAAACCCAATACCTGCCGCGCC
Organism: Mucilaginibacter sediminis; assembly: GCF_051903035.1. Classification (NCBI taxonomy): domain Bacteria; kingdom Pseudomonadati; phylum Bacteroidota; class Sphingobacteriia; order Sphingobacteriales; family Sphingobacteriaceae; genus Mucilaginibacter; species Mucilaginibacter sediminis. The sequence goes on along the minus strand of NZ_CP170602.1, from coordinate 1,366,905 downwards.
CGCGCAACAAACTGTAAATAGTTGCTATAATAGCAGTGCACACCTAACTGCCGGTACAGATGGCACATACCAATGGTATGCAGATGCCGATGGAAAGCACTTTTTAAAACAAGGGCTTACCTACGATACACCGCCATTAACCCAGGATATTACTTACTATATTGTGGCTACTAATTCGGGTTGCAATAGTGCGCCCAGTCCTGTAAATGTAATCGTTGCGCCACCGGTTGCAGCGCCATCAGTTTTAAACCCACCTATTACCTGTAGTGGGTCGACTGCTGTAATCACGGCTACAGCGCCAGGAGGAACTTACCAATGGTTTGCAACCGCCACGGATAATAATCCCTTACCTGTTACCGAGAATGGGAAGTTTACCACGCCTGCCTTAACAGCAACTACTACCTATTACGTGCAAACAACCGTAGGGCAGTGCACAAGCAGCCGTACTGCTGTTAAGGTTGTTGTTTCAAGTCCTGTGGCCTCACCTGTGGCGCGCGATGCCAACATCTGCTCCGGAAACCAGGCAACGTTATCCGCAACCGGGCCAGCCGGGGATTATGCCTGGTTTGATAGCAGTAATAACCTTGTACAGGTCGGGCAAACATTTACTACCCCTGCATTAACGGCGTCTACAACATACACGGTACAGGTTACCGTTAATGGTTGCACCAGTGCACCTGTACCTGTAAAAGTGGTTGTTACACCATTACCGCAGTCACCTGTAGCGGGGCCCTCGCCTACAATCTGTCCCGGTAGCACTGCCAACCTTTCGGCCAGCGCAGCCGCGGGTGAGAGTATTGATTGGTTTGACGTTCCCTCTGGCGGTGTATCGCTGCACACAGGAAACACCTATACTACGCTGCCTTTATCGGCCGATAAAACCTACTATGTGCAAAGTACTTCTGGTACCTGCACCAGTACGCGCACCCCAATTACAGTTACCGTTGACAATAGCGGCACCTCATTTAAGTATTCGTCGGCAACCTATGCAACGACAGGCGAAAATCCAACCCCTGTAATTATCAATCCTTCCGGTAGCGATATATTCAGTGCGCCTCCGGGCCTGGTGTTTATAAGTACGACTACAGGGCAAATTAATGTCGGCGCCAGTACTCCGGGAACCTATAAAGTTGTGTTAACCGGCAGCGGTACTTGTTCCGGCACTTACTCAGGTAACGTAACTATCAGGGTTAATCCCCTTACTGCTTTTACGTATAATACCCCCATTTGTAAAACAGGAGCCAATCCTAAACCAGCATTTGCGCCGGGTGCCAGCGCCGGGGTTTTTACAGCTTCGCCCGCCGGACTAACTTTTGTAAACGATAAAACCGGCGAAATCAGTTTGGCAAATACCACCAAAGGCACATATACCATCACCAATACCATACCGCCCAGCGGCTCGTTTTCGGGCAGCTCATCATCTTTTAATATAACCATTGATGATGCCGTGACGGTAAGTGCAGGTGCCAATCAGAGTGTACCGCTAAATACACCGGCTACTTTAAATGGCAGTATTACCGGTGCTTCGGGAGGTACATGGTCTGGCGGGGCCGGCAAATTTTCAGATGTAAATGATCTTCACGCTGTTTATACTCCTGCAAATAATGAAAGCAAGGCTGTGCTTACTTTACTTTCAAACAAGCCGGCCGGCGCATGTAACGCGGCATCTGCAACGGTAACCATTTTTTTTAATACAGTACCACCGGCACCTACTGCCCAGGATGTCCAAATTTGCAAAGGCAGCAGCACCACATTAACCGCGACGGCTCCGGGCGGCACCTATAATTGGTTTACGACAGCAAGTGGCGGTTCATCAATAAAGCAAGGGGCAAGTTATACTACGCCAAGCCTTACCGCTACTACAACTTATTATGTTCAAACCACGGTAAATGGCCTTAACAGCCAGCGTAAAGCTGTAACAGTAACAGTTTACGATGCACCGCCAACGCCACAAACATCGGCCGATACAATCGTTATTTGTGCAGGTAGTACGGCAAAATTTGTTGCAAGCGGCTCAGCAGGAACCTACCAGTGGTTAAACGAAAGCGGACAACTCGTAAACATCGGCGGTACTTTTACAACGTCGTCATTAAATACAAGTACGTTTTATAATGTACAGGCTGCGGTTGGGCAATGTGTAAGCGCCATGAAAAAGGTAGTTGTTATAGTTAACCCAACACCTTATATTACAAGTAGCTCAAGTGGTTTTACCTGTAGTGGCAATCCTTTAAATTATACTATAACCGCTAACCTGCCAACGGCTACTTTCAGTTGGGGGCGGGCGGCTGTTGCTGGTATTAGTAACCCGGCGGTGTCAAATCAGACCAATACTTTGATTTCAGAAACGTTAATAAATACTACGGCCAATCCTATCAATGTAACTTACACAATTACTCCAATAAATGGCACCTGCCCTGGTACGCCCATTAAGTATGTTGTTACAGTTTACCCTACGCCGGTGATAACCAAATCGCCAAAAAGTTCAATATGTAATGGTACCTCTGCCAATTACAATATAAAGTTTAATACAGCCAACACCTCGTTTAGATGGAGCAGGGCAGCCGTGGCAGGTATTACCAATAACGCGGTAAGCGGCCAGGCCTCTAATGTGATCAGGGAGGTGTTATATAATACCAATACCACCCCGATTGATGTTGTTTACACCATTAATTACAAAACAAACGACTGTGATGGCGAACCTTTTAACTGGGTTGTAACCGTTAACCCTGCACTTAATATTACCAGTGATACAGTTTCATTGGCTTGTAATAAAACGCCGCAAAACTACGCCATTACATCCAATGTGCCTACTGCAACCTTTAGTTGGACCCGTGCAGCGGTACCGGGTATCAGTAACCCGGCAGCCACGGGTACCGGCCCCATTATTGATGAAGCTTTAACAAACACAACAACAGCTCCCGTCAGCGTTAACTATATTATTACGCCATCAGCGTATGGTTGCGATGGGGTGCCGTTTACTCATACCGTAAATGTTAACACCAAGCCTAATGTACCGCAGGCAAACAGTAACTCGCCGGTGTGCCTTGGCAATACTATTAATTTGCGTACTCCTTCTTTAGCAGGTGCCACATATATGTGGACAGGACCTAATAATTTTTCCTCAACATCACAAAACCCGGATATTCCGGCTACTGTTGAAAGTGCTGGTACCTATAACTTATTTGTCACCGTGGCCGGTTGTACAAGCGATGCCGGAGTTACCACGGTACAGGTAAATCAGCCACCTGTTGCTACGGCCACAGGCCCCCAACTGGTGTGTAGTAATGTAACGTCTATCGCTCTTAAAGGTTCGGTTACCGGGGGGACTACAACAGGTATCTGGTCGTCAAGTAATCCTAAAGGAAGGTTTTTGCCATCGTCAACCTCTGTTGATAATGTGCAGTATATCCCCTCGGCCGACGAAAAGGCCTCAGGCAGTGTCACTATAACCCTGTCATCTACCAGTAAAGACGATTGCACCATCTCTACTTCGGTACTCAATATCAGGTACGGGCAGGAGCCAGGCGCCGATGCCGGTAAAAACCAAAATGTTTGCTCGCAAGATCAGTTTGTGCAATTGGCCGGCAAAGTACTTGTGCCCGGCGGTACAGGTTTTTGGAGCACTGCTACCGGCGACGGTCAGTTTCATTCGGGAAACCAGCCAAATGCCACATATTCGCCGGGGGTTAACGATCTGAAAAAAGGATCGGTTATGCTGACCTTTAATGTAGATAATTCCGGCCAGTGCTATACGCCGTCTGATTCGGTTAAAATAACATTCTTTGGTCCGCCGGAGCTTACCACCGAGAAGATAAGATATGTTTTAAGGGATAAAACGATCACGCTGCACCCATCTGTAAATGACGAATCTGTGAGCTACTTATGGTCGCCAAATTATAATATCAGTGATATTCATGCTAAAAATCCGGTTATAACAGGAAGCGTTGATACCACCTATACACTAACTATTACCGATAGTTTAGGTTGTATTACCACCGGCACCACACATATTGTTGTATCGCCGTCGTTATCGGTATCCAACGCATTTTCGCCCAACGGCGATGGTACGAATGATACCTGGGAAATAACCGGACTGGTAGCCTATGAAAACTCCACGGTTGATGTGTTTAACCGTTACGGTACCCTTATATTCCATTCCAAAGGCTATGGTGTACCCTGGGATGGTAAATCAAACGGGCAACCCGTGCCGGTTGGGGTTTATTACTTTATTGTGGATACCAAACTTAACGGGCAACGGTTTACGGGTTATGTGACTGTTTTGAGATAGTCACTGGTCATTTGCTTCGCGTCATTAGTCATTGGTCAATAGTTATTACGGCGTAAAACCGGCAACTCGCCACCCGCATCACGCAACCGAATCAACCTAAAATTCCCAGCAAATCTGTTTTTGACATTGATTGTAAAAACGAGCTATCTGTATTAACCAAATTATCGGCCAGGCTTCGTTTAAAGTCCTGCATCTGCATAATTTTTTCTTCTACGGTATCGGGGCAAATCATCCTTACAGCTACTACGTGTTTGCTTTGACCTATCCGGTGCGAGCGGTCGATGGCCTGGTTTTCAACGGCGGGGTTCCACCAGGGGTCTACAATATACACGTAATCGGCTTCGGTTAAATTAAGGCCGGTACCGCCGGCTTTCATGCTGATAAGAAATACGCTGATTTTTGGATTATTTTGAAACTCATTTACAACAGCCTCCCGGTTGCGGGTGCTGCCCGTGAGCCAGCAAAATTCAATTTTACGACTCAACAACTCTTTCCTGATCAGTTCCAGCATCGATACAAACTGCGAAAATACCAGTATTTTATGCTGATGCTGTTTGCTTTCAATTTGCTCAATGAGCATCTCTATCTTGGCGGATTCTGAGCCGGGTGGCTTTTCTCCATCAATCAATAACGGCGAGTCGCAGATCTGCCTTAATTTGGTTAATCCTTTAAGCACGTTCATCGGTGTCTTCCTTAGTTCGTCGCTGGTTGTGGCCGAGATGTATTCGCGGAATTCCTTTTCATAGGCATCATAAATTTTGCGTTGTTGTTCCTTCATTTCGCAATAAAGTACCATCTCGGTTTTTTCGGGTAATTCGGCAGCTACCTGTTGCTTTGTACGGCGCAAAACAAAGGGCTTTATTTTATGCTGCAATTCGGCCGCGCGCTTATGGCTCTTGAATTTATCAATGGGTACGGCATAAATATCTTTAAAATACTGTTTGGTACCCAACAAACCCGGGCAGGCAAATGAAAGCTGACCGTAAATATCAAAGGTGTTATTTTCGATGGGAGTGCCTGTAATGGCGATCCGGTTGCGCGATTTTAGCAGGCGTACCGCTTTGTACCTTTGCGAATCGGGATTTTTTATCTGTTGCGATTCGTCCAGAAAAACGTAGTTAAACTGATAGTGCTTTAAAAAGCCAATATCGGCAAGCAGCGTGCCGTACGATGTCAGGATAATTTCATAACCGTCAAACTCTGAAGTGTTTTTTATCCTGTCGGCCCCGTAAATGGTATGCATCCTGATGGACGGGGCAAACTTTTTCACTTCAGCCTGCCAGTTAAATATGATAGATGTGGGCACCACCAGCAAATTGGTATTCCGATCTCTTTTGTTGCGTTGCGATAATATGAAGGCGATAATCTGCATGGTTTTGCCCAACCCCATATCATCGGCAAGGCATCCGCCAAAATTAAAATCATCTAAAAAGTTAAGCCAGTTTAACCCTTGTTGCTGGTAAGGGCGAAGTGTCGTCTTCAGGTCGGCTGATACTTCCACATGTGTTATCTTATCAAAATCAGCTAACTTTTCACGGTAGGTAAATAACTCGGCCTTAACCTCCTCATCCATCACTTGCTGATCAAACAATTCATCAATTGCAGCGTAATTGATTTTATGGATGCTTAAAATATCTTCATCAGTAACCTCGCCGGCATTAAAGTATTTAGTAAATCTTTCAATCCACTCCAACGGCAAAATACCCACCGTGCCATCATCCAGCTGCACGTATTTACTTTTGTTACGCACTGCTTTTTGCACGCGTTTTAATGAAGTTTTGGTTTTGCCAAAGCGGATACCAATTTCGGTATTAAACCAGTTGATGCCGCTAAGCACCCTTATTGTAATATTTACTTTGTTGGCATTAAGCTTGTTGCCTTCCAGCTCGTTAAAACCTAAAACAGTAATACCATGCTGCCGCCAATCCTCAAATACGTTTAAAAACCATTCTTCCTGCAAAAAATGTCTTTTATGCAGGTAAAAATAATGCAGGTCGTTATCCAGTTGTTCATCAAAGTAAGGGTGTTGCCTTACCAATAGGGCTGTCAGGGCTATCTCGGCCTCGTCATCGCGTTTTACAATAAATTCGTTGCCTTTATGGTCAACCCCATGAATGGTGCGCTTAGTACGCACAGGTACTTCAGCTTCGCCATAACGCATCACCGGGATAATCATCACATGACTGCCAAAGTCCGACAGGTAAATGATCTGCTCTGTTTCGGCGGTAAATCCCTGTTGCTTTAACTGGGCCTGTGTAGCTGGCTTTATATGCTGATAGGCAATCGTAATCCTGTCTTCCAGCTTGGTAAGCAATTGTGCTTTAAACTCTTTGTATTTGGAGTGATGGATGAGCAGGTTCTCGGGTCGTTTACGCATCAGGTCGATAATGCCCAGCAATTGAATATTATCGGCCAGGTAAAGCTTATCCTTTACCGAAATAAAATAGCTAAACCTAATGCCCATATCTTTAAGCTGATGTGCCTCGCCATCAATTATAAGCTGGCCCGAAAATTCATAAAACGGCCCCTGCGGTTTTATATTCAGGCTAATGTTTTGCGGTAATAGCCCAACCTTAACAGGTACTATAGATGATGCTGTGATATTGTCGGATACCTGGCTGTTGTGGTAATAAAAATCATACTTCAGCGGGTTTTTAATAATTGCCCTTAAGGCCAGAATATCGGCTGCCGACCGTTTGCTATTAATGTGGTTCTGAAATTTATTGATGCCTGTAAAAAACTTTAGCTGCTCATGGTCGTCCGTACTCCAGATCTGGTCTAAAGGATTCACCAGAGTCAGCGGGTTTTTAATTTTACCCTCTTTGGTGATTGTGGAGCTGTACAGCTCCACAAAAAGGTATTTATAATATTTGTGCTGTTTTAACACAATACATATGGATTGGCCGGTATCTCCGTCGGCCTTATCAGTAATTGCCGCATCAGCGGGCAGCAACATTTCGCCGTATTGGGCCAGGCTATCTTTAGTAACCGGTATAAGCGAGGGCAACCTTGGGACAATAACCGATTGCTTATCTATATACGTCACTTTAAAAAAAGCATCCAGGTCGGGTTCGTTTTCCAGGCCATAATCAATGGCCGCCTTTCTTATTTTTTCGTCCCTTAACCGGCTATCAAAGTATATGCGCAGATCATTTTTTTTAATAACGGCGGTAAGCACCAGCGTTTGGTGTTCGCAAAGCAGGCCATGGCTGGCGGTGCAGCCACAGGTTAATAAAAGTTGCTGATTATTTTGAACCACGGTAACTTGCGGAAAGTTAACGGCATCAAATTCGTGGTAAAATACGCCGCTGTTAATTTCAATAACCTCGGGAACAATGTGTTTATAATAGGCTGGATGATTATCATATCCACCGCCCGACCGTTGGAGTATGGCGGTTTCGGTAATGGCCGCAAAGGGTAAATCTAAAATATAAGTATGGCCTCCAGGTTCATCTTCCTCATAAATAGCTGCTGTATCCACTTATATCCCTTTTGTTGTGTTTTGGGTAAATATCTTAAGAATTGGGCAGACTAACCAAGTTGGGTAAAGAAAATATTTATGGGGCCCTAAATCGGTTTCTGTTAATTGCAGGTTAGCTATTATTTGTAAAAGAGGCAAATTGAAATAAAAAATATAATCTCTATAGAATTAGTAGTTTATTGGAATTAATTTATATTTGCAATGTAAAAATACCACCATGATCACTTTTTTTAATCCTGAAACAGGGTTTAATAAATTCTCTTCTGTCATTCCGCAACAGCTTGCGTGCTGTTGTTGCTGTTGTTGTTAATCAGGCAATATCCTATTGCTTTTTGATGCTTAATTTTTTGCCTTCCGGAAGAGGTGCGTGGCACTCAAAATTACATGCAACATTCATTTCATGCTTTAAGCCTGCTGAAAATATGAAATAAGATTTACTGACTACCCCTAAATAATGCCCGCAAGGGAGCTTTGGCTGTAACGGCTTGTTCCGGCATTGTATGAAGCGTATTAAAGGCGCCAAATACGCCTCCTGTCGCCGCTGGTTCAATTTTGTCGTCGCCCAAAATTCATTTATTACTTAATAAGCTTTAGTTAAATTATAATATATGAAAACACAAATTAAATTTGTTTACCTGGCATCAAAAGCCGCCTTGCTTTCAGGTGCGTTTATTGCAATGGCCGCTGCATCGGTTTCTGCGCAAAACAACCAGGCGCCGGCCTATGAAGGAAAAGTTGGCAAAACACTTGCCGATTCAAAAGAATGGTGGCCCGCCCCGGTTACAGCCCCCAAAGGCGCGCCAAACGTAATCTGGATTTTGCTTGATGATGTTGGCTTTGGTGCTACAAGCGCGTTTGGCGGCATCATTAATACCCCAACTTATGATAGCCTGGCCAATAATGGCCTGCGCTATACCAACTTTCATACGGCAGCCATTTGCGCACCTACAAGGGCAGCATTACTAACCGGCCGCAACCATCACTATGTACACATGGGCGGTTTTGCGCATACCATATTATCGGCAGGCTTTCCGGGTTATGATGGGCGCATACCGGCAGATAAAGGTACCATTGCCGAAATATTGCGCGAGAACGGCTACAACACTTTTGCGGTTGGCAAATACGGCTTAACGCCCGACGAGGATGCTACCGATGCCGGTCCGTTTGATAGGTGGCCAAGCGGTAAAGGGTTTGATCATTTTTTTGGCTTTCTTGGTTCGCAAACAGACCAGTACAAGCCCGACCTGGTCGAAGATAACGCCCACGTAAAACCAGATGGAAGGCACCTGAGCGAACAGATAACCGATAAGGCGATTAGTTACATTGCCCGCCAGCAAAAAGCGGCACCAGACAAGCCGTTTTTTCTGTATTACGCGCCGGGCGCCACACATGCGCCACACCAGGTAGCCAGGGAGTGGAGCGACCAGTATAAGGGGAAGTTTGACGGGGGATGGGACGTTTTCAGGGAAAAGGTATTTGCCGAACAAAAGCGTAAAGGCATTATTCCCGCAAACGCAGTGCTGCCTCCGCGAAACCCCGGTATCAAAGCGTGGAATACCCTATCGGCAGATGAAAAAAAACTGTATGCCCGTTTTATGGAAGTTTATGCAGGTTATCTTACCTATACCGATCATGAAACGGAGCGCTTAATAAGTTATCTGAAACAAAGTAACCAACTGGATAACACCCTGATATTTGTAGTAATTGGCGATAATGGCGCCAGTAAAGAAGGCTCGCAGAATGGCGATATCGATCGTTCTATATTGGCTAACGGTGGTTCGGAAGAGGAAACTATTAAATACAATCTTAGTAAAATAGACGATATTGGTACGCCTAAAGGCACTGAAGTAAATTATCCGTTAGGCTGGGCACAGGCCGCCAACACACCATTTAAATACTGGAAACAAGATGCCAACTCTGAGGGGGGCACGCGTAACCCGCTAATTGTATTTTATCCTAAAGGCATTAAAGATAAAGGCGGCATACGCACCCAATATAGCCATGTTAACGATTTGTTGCCTACCACGCTCGAATACCTGGGCATTAAAGCCCCCGAATACATTAAAGGTATAAAGCAGGATACCTTACAGGGAACGTCGCTGGTTTACTCGTTTGCTGATGCGGCTGCACCAACCAGGCACAATTTGCAATATTATTATATCTTCGGTTCTCGTTCTATTTATAAAGACGGATGGAAGGCCGAAGCCTTGCATCATACCACTTTTTTTAATACATCGCGTAACCCGGCCGATACCGTCAGAGATTTTAATAAGGATAAGTGGGAACTTTATAACTTAGATAAAGATTTTAACGAACGTAATGATCTGGCTGCTAAATACCCCGAAAAACTAAAGGAGTTACAGGCCTTATTTGATGAGCAGGCGCAAAAGAACAATATTTACCCTTTTATTGATTGGGACGACGTATTTAAGCAAAGGATCCATAAAAAAACAGGTGTGGCCCAGGCAGATCAAAAGTCGATGATAAACACAACTCCTAAAGGGAAATAGCAGATGAAAAAAACGAGCATTATATGCGCAACGCTTTTGTTAGCCGTTGCAGGCTTGCAACAGGTACAGGCCCAGCAAAAGAAGCCGAATATCATCCTTATTGTAGTAGATGATATGGGTTATGCCGATTTGGGAAGTTATGGTTCCGAGATCCATACCCCCAACCTGGATAAGCTGGCTTCGCAAGGCCTGCGTTTAAAGGAGTTTTATAATAACGCCATCTGCGCGCCAACCCGGGCATCTATATTAACCGGGCAAGACCAGCACAAAGCGGGCATTGGTTATTTTGACCAAAACCTGGGGTTACCGGCTTACCAGGGCTACCTGAACAAAGAATCATTGACTTTGGCCGAAGTGCTAAAGCAAAATGGATACAGCACATTAATGTCGGGAAAATGGCATGTAGGCAACGATAGCACCAGTTGGCCAAACCAACGGGGATTTGATCATTTCTTCGGTATTATAGGCGGCGCGGCCAATTACTTTAATAGCGGCTACATGCCACTTGGGGGCGCCAGGTACCCGGTTATTATTGAAGAGGATAACAAACGCTGGCATAAACCGGATGATAGTTATTATATGACCGACGAAATTGGCGATCATGCTGCTAAGTTTTTAGACGAGCAAAGCAAAACTAATAAACCCTTCTTTTTGTACCTCACTTTTAACGCGCCACACTGGCCTTTACAGGCTTTACCCGAGGATATTGCTAAATATAAAGGAAGGTACAACATAGGCTGGGACTCGCTGCGTAAAGAACGCCTGGCACGCCAGGTACAATTAGGCCTGCGCGATGCAAGTCAGCCACTTGCCGTACGCGATGCCGAAGTGCCCAACTGGGATAATCTTACTTACGATGAGCAGCAGCTTTGGAAGGCCAAAATGGAGGTTTACGCCGCGATGGTTGATAGGATGGATCAAAATGTAGGTAAAGTGCTGGATAAGTTAAAAGCGCTTAAAAAGGATGATAATACACTCATCGTATTTATATCTGACAACGGCGCGCCTGCCGAAGATGTAGCGCACGGTAAGGTACACGCGGCCCGTAATATAGGCCCGGTAGGTACATCCGGATCCTTTGAATCGCAGGGAAAAAACTGGTCGTTTGTTTCCAATTCGCCGTTACGGTCTTTTAAAGGTGCGCTGTATGAAGGAGGTATGAGCTCGCCGCTGATTGCCTGGTTCCCCGGTAAAATAAAGGCAAATACTATTGAAAGGGGTACTGCCCACCTGGTTGATCTTGCACCAACATTTTACGATGTGGCGAGCGCCAAATACCCGGCGGCTTACAACGGTACCAAAACCAACCCATTGATTGGTAAAAGCCTTACCGGATTGTTTTTTAAAGGAGAGGAACTTAACCGCGATAAACCACTATTTTGGGAGCTATGGGGCAATCGTGCCATTCGCGAAGGCAAATGGAAACTGGTGTCGGTATTCCCGGTGAATCAATGGGAATTGTATGATATTGATAACGATAGGGGAGAAACCAATAATTTAGCTGCAAAGAACCCCGACGTAGTGCGTAAGCTTTCGTTAGAATACCTGCAATGGGTAAATGCAAATAATGTAGTTTTGGATTTTAATTTGATAAAACCCAAAGCGATACTGGATATTAAAGCAAATTAAACAGATAGCAGAATTAAGGTGGTAATGAAAGGATTAATAATAAAAAGCAAACGGCTATATCGCATAGGTTTAGGCCTGGTTATTGCAGGCATCGGCCTATCGGCACCATCATGTAAACCCAAACCGGTTGCAGCAGGCATTTTGGTTAAAACTAAATTACCGCAAAAAAAAGCTATCTGCTGCGAGTCAAATATCCCGGCGCGTTTTCCCTCGCTTGCCGGTCGCCAGGCTGCGTTGCTGGATAAACCAGGAGTAAGCGCGGGGCATGAAGGTATGGTTTTTATTAAGGCGGGTACATTTCAGATGGGGGGCGATAATAAACAGGCATCGCCAGATGAATATCCAAAACACCAGGTAAGCGTAAATGGTTTCTGGATGGATGCGACTGAAGTAACCAACGCGCAGTTTAGCAAATTTGTAAAAGCTACCCACTACGTTACTACCGCCGAGAAAAAACCGGATTGGAACGAATTGAAAAAGCAGCTGCCTCCCGGAACCCAAAAGCCGGCTGATAGCTTGCTGGTAGCCGCATCGCTGGTTTTTAGCGCACCAACTCATCCTGTTGATTTGAATGATTACAGCCAGTGGTGGGTTTGGAAAACGGGAGCAGACTGGAAACATCCGCATGGCCCTAAAAGTAATATCAAGGGGAAAGATAATTACCCGGTGGTGCACATCTCCTGGTATGATGCTGTAGCTTATTGCAAATGGGCTGGCAAACGTTTACCTACCGAGGCCGAGTGGGAGTGGGCCGCCCGTGGTGGTTTATCAAACAGTGTTTACCCTTGGGGCAACGAGCCTGTTGATGCCGGTAAAGCAAAAGCCAATACATGGCAAGGCCACTTCCCGGATAAAAATACCAATAAAGATAAATTTTACGGTGTAGCCCCGGTCTCCAGCTTCGCACCTAATGGTTACGGCTTATTTGATATGGCCGGCAATGTTTGGGAGTGGTGTGTCGACTATTATAACAACGATTACTACAAAACGATTAACCGGCCGGGGGGCATAAAAAATCCAGGCGGCGCGGTAAAAAGCTTTGATCCCGACGAGCCTTATGCTATCAAGCGAGTAATCAGGGGTGGATCGTTCCTGTGCAATGATAGCTATTGCTCGGGCTATCGTGTTGCCCGCCGCATGAAAAGTACCGAAGACAGCGGCATGGAACACCTTGGATTCAGGTGCGTTGCTGATAAATAATAAGCTTAGGTAAATTCCAAACTAAACAGTGAAGCCCGCACAGAATTGAAATTTCCTGTGCGGGCTTTTCTTTTTTCAAGGCTGTTATCATTATCACAGTTTTATGGTTTATGTGAGGAAATGGCCTGGTATAATAAACAGGTGTACCACCCCGTTCCACGGTGTTCCACGGTGTTCCACGGTGTTCCAGGGTGTTTCAGGGTGTACCAGGGTGTTTCAGCCCGTTTCATGGTGTGTCAGCCCGTACCACCCCGTGTCAGGGTGTTTCAGGGTGTTTCATTTGTACTGGTACACACACTTTATTGGTTATGCATAGTACCCCAAACAAGTAAAAAATAACCCGTTTTTCAATTAGTATCCATTTGGTGAGCCACGTGGTCAGTTTTATTATAGATCCTTGATTGACGGTTATTTAAGTAATCCCAATTAAATTAAACAGCTATTTAATAAAGGCAGTTAGCCGGATAATTTTTTGGATAAAGAAAAATAAAAGCTACCTTTCAACCTGTAGTCTCAAATACTTTAACCAATAAATGCTTAAAATAAAACATGAAAAATTTATTAATAATGGATAATAGATCACTTTGCCGTTTCCTTCGGCTACAAGTAATGCTAATGTTATTTGCGTTCCCGGGCTTAAAAGTATCAGCCGGAGAAATCGGGCCATCGAAAGACCCTGATGTGATAGGCAGGTGGGATATCACCATCACCAAAGGCGGTAAAAGCCTGCCATCATGGCTGGAGGTGCAAAAATCCGGTACCCATACTTTAATCGGTCGCTTTGTGTATGCCTTTGGAAGCGCGCGCCCGATTTCGGAAGTTAAACCGGATAATGGAAAATACAGCTTTTCTATTCCCCCGCAATGGGAAGAAGGAACCCGGAATATGGATTTTCAATTTGAAGTTAGCGGCGATAAACTGACAGGTACCATGGTTTACACCGACGGTGCTTCTTATGAGCTTACTGGTGTACGTGCCCCATTGCTTGTGAGAACTAAAAGCCCGGTTTGGGGTGCGCCTGTGAAATTGTTTAATGGAAAAAACGTTAAGGGCTGGCATACAGATGGCAAGAATCAATGGATAGCGGAGGGTGGAATTTTGAGAAGCCCGCATTCGGGAGCTAACCTGATAACTGATAAAACTTTTACCGATTTTAAACTCCATATTGAATTCAGGTATCCGCAGGGAAGCAACAGTGGCGTTTACCTGAGGGGCCGGTATGAATTGCAGGTGATTGATACCAAAAGCGGAGACCCTGAGCCTATTAACAACCAGTTCAGCTCGATCTATGGTTTCCTGCCGCCAAATAAAATGATGGCGAAAAACCCCGGTGACTGGCAATCGTATGACGTTACGCTGGTTGGCAGAATGGTAACTATCGTAGCTAATGGGAAAACGGTAATATGCGACCAGATAATCCCCGGGATAACCGGCGGCGCTATAAATAGCCAGGAAGGCGAACCTGGCCCGATATTGATCCAGGGGGATCACGGACCGATTGATTACAGGAATATTATTATAACTCCTGCCAAATAAAGGATACTAACAAGTAAGAAAGCCTTCCTGAATAATCAGGAGGGCTTTCTTGCAATACGCCGGGAATGTTTTCGGCGTTGGGGCCCCTTTTATATCTATCTTATTTTGTGTTTAATTATGGTAGTTCATCTGTTAAAAGCAACCAATGGTCGGTAGTCTTCAGCCGGTCGTCGATTCACCTGCCGCCTTCGCAGAAAGCCCGGTTTGAGTTCTGTATATTTGTTTCCAGGGAGATCATTTCTGATGATTGACTTTGATGCCAGCGTATAAACAAAATTTATTACAGTTTCTTTTAATTCATAGTCATATATGAACAAGTTCCTGTGTAACTCAATTTTTAAAGCCACAAAGTTTAATCTGGCCAAATTAGTTGTTATAAACGTTTTATGTACATTGTTGATTTTTGCAGCAACAGGATGCGCCGCGCAGACTATGCCGTCGCGTTCCCTGCTTGCGCTTTCAAAAACCGATCATATTCTGGCGATCATTGACCCCGTTACACTAAAGATTATCGCCCGTGTACCTGTGGGCTCCGATCCTCATGAGGTTATTGCATCAACTGATGGAAAGGTCGCTTATGTTTCTATTTACGGCGGCGGCAGCTTGCACGAGCTTAGTGTGGTTGACCTGGTAGCACAGAAGCCTTTACCGGCAATTGATACCAGGCCGTTAACCGGGCCGCACGGATTAACGTTCGTCAATGGCAAAGTATGGTTCACAGCAGAGGGAGCAAAGGCTATTGGCCGCTATGATCCGGCGACAACCAAACTCGACTGGGCCATGGGAACAGGCCAGGACCGGACACATATGATTTATGTAACCAGCGACGGAAAAAAGGTTTACACAACAAACGTGTCGGCAGGGACGGTAAGCATTTTGGTAGATAGTCTGCTCAAACCCGTCGCCTCCCCAACAGGATTTGCACCTCCGGCACGCCAGGATTGGGTGCAAACTGTTATTCCTGTTGCGGTAGGGTCTGAAGGTTTTGATGTCTCGCCCGATGGCCGTGAATTGTGGACGGCAGGTGCTAATGATGGTGCCATTTCCATTATCGACATCGCCGCCAAAAAGGTAACCGGCAACATCGACGCAAAGGTTGTTGGCGCCAATCGGCTAAAGTTTACACCGGATGGTAAGCGGGTATTAATTACAAGCCTCAGGACCGGCGATCTGTTTATTTTTGATGTGGCATCGCGCAAAGAGTTGAAACGCATCAGTACCGGCCATGGAGCAGCCGGCATCCTGGTAGACGATGACGGATCACGGGCGTTTATCGGTTGCACGGGCGACAATTACGTGGCGGTGGTCGATCTCACAGCGCTGAAAGTGACAGGGCATATTGATATTCCGGGGGCTGACGGCCTGGCCTGGGCGGTTAGGCCTTAGTATTGCGATGGGAGAGGATCGGGGTGATAAAGTAAAAGAAATTCATTGCCAAAGATTTATGGAGATAATTGATTGCCATTGATCAAGCTGAATTATATAGAATGATAAAAATATCCATAGCAGGCATTTTCACTATATATTTTTTGTCGCAAATGCTTGCTATGGATGTCGTAAATTGGGCTAAATTAACTATGCTTTTTCCTCATCATTTTCCAAATGTGGTGGTATTAATTTATACATTACCGGAGTCACTATCCGCGATAGGATAGTAGAACTAATCAGTCCACCAATCAAAACAATCGCCAACGGAGCTATGAGCGGGTTAGGGTTCAAAGCGATTGGAAGTAAACCACAGATCGCTGTTATCGAAGTCAATACAACGGGTAGAAAGCGCGTTTCGCCGGCCATGTTGATGGCTTCATCTATGCCGTGTCCTTCCAGGCGCAAGTGGTTAGTAAAATCAACCAATAACAATGAGTTTTTAACCTGTATCCCTGATAAACCGATGAATCCGATGATAGACACAAGCGACATCGGGTTGCCTGTCATCAGTAACAGAACCACCCCGCCAAGTATGCCTAATGGTATGATCGAAAGCACGATAATAATTCCTTTAAAGGTTTTGAATTGAAGGAGTAGCACACCAATGAAAAGGAATGTGCTGAGTATGATCACAGATAGAAAGTTACCGCCCAGCGCATCACCTTCAGACTCCGCTTCCCCTGAAAGTTTGTAATAATAACCCGGCAGCATTTTTAGCTTGTTCAGCTGCGGAACGATATCCTTCAGGACGTCGTTCGCCAGGACGTGCTCTTTGGTCAGGGAAGTCACCTTCGCAAAGCGTGATTTATTAAAATGGTTGATGGCTGTGGGCGACATTTCAAACGAAATAGTGGCGATCTGATCAACCAGTACCGGCGTGCCCTGCACATTGTTGACATACAGGTTTTTTAAAGCATCGAGGTTAGAGAACTTGTCTCTTGGAAGCGTGATCACCACGTTGCGCGAATCACCCCGGTCATCGATATAGTCGCCAACAGTTAGTCCCGCTACCGCCATACGGATCACTTTGTCCACATCACTGGTCAGCACGCCTAAGGTACGGGCCTTCTCTTTATCGATCTTTATTTTGACATCTGATTTATAAACATTCAGCTCATTATTGACATAAAATGTACCGGGATGCTTTTTCAGAATTTCTTCGACTTTAAAAGAAAGAGATCGTATGGTATCCTGGTTTTCTCCAAATACCCTTACTACGATATTCGCTTCGATCGGCGTTCCCTGTTCAAAGTCTTTCACTTCGATCCTTGCATAGGGAAAGTCGTTGAACTTCTTTCTCAGTTGCTTGATCAGTTCGGTCTTTTTATCCGGGCTGGCCTCCTCATCCAGTTGAACAAATACCTGGGCAAAATCAGGCTTTACATCCTGCTGGTGCACGTTGTAGTAAATTTGTGGATTACCTTTGCCCACATTCGACGTATAAAAAACGATCTCTTTGTGTTTCTTCAGTTCACCTTCTACCAGTTTTGTCACCCGGTCGCTTTCCGGGATATCCGCCTGAAGTGGCAATTTAATATTAATCAAAAACATTGGTTTTTCCGAAGTTGGGAAAAGCTTGAACCCGGTAATAGTGAACAGAAAAAAAGCAAGTCCGCTCAGGGCTAACGATATCCCGATAGTAACTTTAGGCCATTTCAAGGCAAGCGGCATCACCCGGGCATAAGAGCGGGTCAAAAACCTTTGCAGATGCTTTAAAAAGAAATTACCCTCGCCATGTGTATGCGTCTTTAACATCCGGCTGCCCAAAAACGGTACAAGCGTTAAAGCTACGATCATAGACGACAGCACACTGGTCATAACAGCCACCGGCAGGCTGCGGATAAATTCACCGGCCGCATCAGGTAAAAAGGCAAGCGGCAAAAACGCGATAACCAGGGTAGCTGTACAACCTACAACTGCCACACCAATCTGTTTTGTCCCTTTCAGGACAGCATCCATGCGGGAGTGCCCTTCCCTGAGCCAGCGCTCAATATTCTCTACTACAACAATACTGTCGTCTACCAGCAGCCCTAATGCTACCACAAGCCCAACAATACTGAGTTGATTTAAAGAATACCCTAAGAAATTCAAGGCGATAAGCCCCAGGCCC
Organism: Mucilaginibacter sediminis; assembly: GCF_051903035.1. Lineage (NCBI taxonomy): Bacteria > Pseudomonadati > Bacteroidota > Sphingobacteriia > Sphingobacteriales > Sphingobacteriaceae > Mucilaginibacter > Mucilaginibacter sediminis. Next base: position 1,348,723 of record NZ_CP170602.1, on the reverse strand, counting down.
AAAGAAAGCGGGATGGAGATCATCACGATCAGCGATGCCCTGAACCCCAGTGGCAGCAGGGTGATGACGACCAGAACGATGGCTAACCCAAAGTCAAAACCAAGGTGGCCCAAACGTCTGGATACCATATCGGCCTGATCGAAGTTTTTGACCATGCGAATGTTTTCAGGCAGGCTTTTGTTAAACTCATCCAGTACCGGTAAAAACTCTTTCTGAACGCTGGCAATATTTACATTGCCTTTCATTGCCGCCGTAACCAGTACACAACGGTGCCCGTTTAAACGGGTAATATGGTCTATCGTGCCGTCCTTATAACTTACGTCGGCCACATCTTTCAGGTAAATGATTTTGCCATTAGCATTATAGATAACCGTATTGGCAACATCATCGACACTCTTGAACTTGCCGCTGGTTTTAACATTAAATACCTTGCTGTCCAGGTTGATACTTCCCCCGGGGATATCCGCGGCTTCGCTTTGCAAACTGCCGATGACCACATTAAGCGGTATTTTCAATTGCGCCAGTTTATTGAGTTGCATATCGATCCGGATCTCCTGCTCGGGCATACCGAAATACTTTACCTCCTTTAAATTGGTGATCTTTTCTAATTGTGTTTTCAGGATATCTGCTTTATCCCGCAGTAATTTACCGGAAGCGTTATCTGACACGAGCGCAACCTGCAAAATTTTTACGTCTGATGAGGATACTTTTTCTGTTTTGATCAGATAGATATCTTTAGGAAGTTCACTGTTCTTTAGCGCATTGATCTCCGTGGAGATTTCCTGGTATTTGTTGTCCACATCTACGCCATATTTAAACTTGGGCTGGATAACCGCTACACCGTCCTCTACGGTTGTCAGGATCTTTTCAATGTTTTCAAGCCCATAGATCTTGTTTTCGATGGGTTTTACTACCTGCTCTTCCATATCTTTTGGACTGGTTCCAGGGTAAATCACCGTGATGATGTATTGCGGCGGATGGTTTGTCGGATCTTCCGAACGGGGCATGGTAAACAGCGTGAGTAAGCCTACAACTGCCACCAAAAGGAATATGATCAGGGTGAACTGATAGTTCTTAACGGCAAAATTTGTGATCTTCATGGCTTTACTTGATGATTTTAATGAAAGATTGTTCGTTGAGATAAGCGCTGTTGGAGACCACGATCTGGTCTATACCTTCCAGTTTATCCTTCAGATAAACATTTTCGTTGTCAAACTTCAGAATGGTAACCGGTACTCTTTTTACCCTGGTTGCGCCTATGGTGGTAAATACGAAACCTTTATTGCCGTCAGCTTCTACCAGTGATCCGTATGGGATAATCATCACGCTTTTATCCTGGTGGGTGGCTATCTCTGCTTTACCAAACATGCCAACCGCGGGTTTTACGCCGTTTAATTGCAGTTTCAGTTCTATCTGGAACGAACCCAGCTCCCGATCGGCCGCCTGCGACTTGCGGAACACGGTAGCATCAAAGGTTTGACCGGCATAGCCGTCGAGCGTTACTTTAGCGGTTTGTCCGGGCCTGATGATGGCCCATTCGCGGTCAGTCACGCCAATTTTAAGTGAATAACTGTTTTGCTGTTCGGTAGAGTTGGTCAGCAGTACCGGCATACCCCCGGCGATAACCTCGCCTTCATTGGCTATTTTCTTGCTTACAAAACCATCAGATGCGGCATATATTTTAGAGTAGCGCTCATTGAAGGCTGTTGCTTCCCTTGCTTTTTTGGCAACATCCAAAGCTGTTTTAGTATTCTGCAATTGTTCCAAAGTGTAAACACTATCTTTGTAAAGATTTAGTGCCCGGCTATAGTCACGCTGTGCTTTTTCAACACCTAAGCTGGACTGGGCTAAACCAGCTGAAATTTCGGTAGAATTGAGCGTGGCCAGCAATTGCCCCTGTTTAAAGAACTGGCCTTCCTGTACCAGGATACGGTTGATCACGCCGCCTATCTTAAAGGCATATTTGGCTTCATCCTCCGTACTGACCAGGCCTGTAGCGGTGATCTGGTCGGGTACGCCTAATGTAGACACCGATGCGGTTTTAACAGGTATGATATCCGGTTCTCCAATTGGATTACCTTCCCTGTGTTTTGCTTTGCAGGAAGCCATTGAGATTAACGCTGCTATGATAATGCTGAATAATTGTAAGTTTTTCATCGTTTTAATTTGTTTTTTAATGGAGATGAATCGATCATGAGCTTATTTATATTGTCTTTTAAGGATCGCTTATAATGGTTTCATGATCTTATTTTATTGAATGGTGAAACTGGCATTGGCGCGTTCTATAGCGGCGTCTGCAATCCAGGTGTCGTAAAGGGCAATATTGGCGTGAAGCTGGGCATCGATCCATTGGTTCTGGGCATCCAGCAGTTCGATGTAAATGGCTGTTCCCTGTTTGTATAACTTCAGCATATCCCCGTAATAGGTCTGGCTGGTTTTTAATTGGGATTGTGCGGCCTGGTATTGCGCAATGGCGCTTTGCATACCAGCCTGGCGAACTTTAAGTTCGGTAAGCAATTGCTGCTGCACGTAATCGGTCTGTGATGCCAGGGCCTCGCGGTCGGCAAGCGCCTGCTTGACCCGGTAATTGTTTTTGCCGGAAGAGAACAGGTTCCATTCCAGGGAAACCCCGAACAGATAGTAACGGCTATTACTGTTAAATTTCCAGTCAAAAGCCTGCGAACCCAGATCGATAAAGGTTCCTAACTTGGGGACGATATAGGATCTGGCCAGCCCAGTCAGGTTGCCGTTGATATCCTTTGCTATCCTTAGTTTGAATAATTCCTCCCTGCCATCAACATTGTTACCCGGGCTTTGTTCCCTTGCAGGCAGTGTTTTAATGTCGTCTGAAAGTATGCTGTCTGTCAGCGGCCGGTTAAGCAGGAAGTTAAAATAGTAGCCGGCTGATTCCGCTGTTTTCTGTGCCTCAATAAGCGAAGCATTGATTCTGGATACTTCATTCTGACTCCTGAGCACAACGGTACGGTTAACCTTACTGTTGTCATACAGCTTCGTATTGATCCTTTGACCTTCTTCAACCAACCGGAGTGAAGATTCATAGATGCCGGTAGCATAAACGGCTTTCTGGTAATTGTAATAGGCTGCTTTGATCTCTTTGACCAGTTCGCGTTTATAGAGCAATACCTCGGCCTTTTGCAGATCTACCTGCTGCCTTTTGATCCGCTTATTATAAATCAGTTCCGCATTCAGAATAGGGAGTGTGGTGCGAAACTTAGCATCATAAAAATTATCCGGATTAAGCTGTATCCGCTGATTTTGTAGCTGCGGAAAGGCATTGCTACCGGTCAATTTATTCAGCGTGGAGTAAACTCCGTTAAACAAGTCGCCGGTAGGGAAATCTATCGTACGGCCGCCATCAGCCTTCGTGTAGGTAGTCGAAAAAGTAACATCGGGCAGAAACATGCTTTTCGCTTCCTTAAGCGCGTAAATATTTTTTTCGAGCACGAAGTTCTGCTGCCTGATGCTTTCATTTGAGGCAAGGCCCTGCCGGATATACTCGTCCAGCTTGCCCTGCGCTTTTGCAAAGGGTGCAGCCAGTAAGGCTGACGACAAAAGCAAAAGTTGATAAAATGTTTGACTTTTGAATTTCATTTTAAATCATCGTTTTAATTTTAAACACTGTTCAACAATATATTAAAAAAAAGGCTAACTTTTTTCAAGCAACGCCACAAAAGACTCGTATCCGTTCTGCATGAGTTGTTCATTTGTTTTGTCAACAAAGCTTGTATTGCGGTGTTTGCAAAAAAGCGCACAGATGCCGTGTACTACAGAGATGATCAGGAAAGTAAAATATTCTGTGTCCATATCTGCGAACTTGCCTTTCTGCTGACATTCCTGTACCATTCCCTGCATATATTTGATGGCTTCTTCAGCTATCTGGAATCCCTCAGACAGGGAATCTTTAACCGGTTCGTCGACAATGAACATCAGGTTATAATAATCTTTATTATCCTGGGCAAATTGAATAAACACGCGCCCGGATGCTTTTAACCGCTCAAAAGGGTCGCCAACTTTGTCCAGTACTTTCAACTGGTTCAACAACAGGCGAAAGCCCTCCTTATGTAATTCGTGGAAGATCTCACTCTTGTCTTTGAAATAGAAATAAAGCGAGCCCTGGCTGTAATTGATCTCAGCGGCGATATTACGCATACTGGTTTTTTCATAGCCCTTTTCTAAAAATATCTTACGTGCACCGTTAAGGATGCGTTTGTGCATTTCCTGTTTCTCTTTTAATTTTCTTTCTGCTATGCCCATTTTTAGATAATGATAAGATACAAATATAAGATCGCCGTTCGTGTGGCCAAATTTCGGATGGGTGTTTCTGCTTAATTCTGCATGCCTGGGCTGATCTTACTCATAATGTTCACCGCAGCAACTCTGGGTAAAAACCTGAAACCGAATAGCATAAAACGATTTTTCCAACCTTGCATCACTCTGGGCTTCTGCCTTTTTTGTAGGGCTTTCACGAGTTCCCTGGCAACATCCTCAACAGAAGACATTACAAACTTTGGGAAATCACTGGTATGCCCGCCTGCGTTTGCATGGAAATCGGAGTTTGCGGCGCCGGGGTTAAAGCCTGTTACATAAATGCCTTTAGGCTTGAATTCGCACCACAATGATTCTGAGAAATTAGCGACAAAACTCTTGGTGCCTGCATACACCGCACCGCCCGGCAGAGAAGAATGGGCCAGCAGCGAACCGATATTGATGAGCGCATCTCCTTTGACAGCTTTCTGTAAAAAGCTATAAGACAAAGTTACCAAAGCTTGCATATTGAGCTGCATCGTGGCCAGCTGGTCTTCCAGCGGGATATCAGTAAATTTTCCGTAAGTACCGTTACCCGCGTTGTTGATGAGCACGCCGTACTTTTCAGCGCTGAGATGTGTCGCCAGCTTTTGCAGGTCTTCCTTGTCGTTCAGATCAGCAACCAGGATGGTATGGCCGCTGCCGCTTAAACCGCTTAACGCCTTTTCGAGACGGTCCCTGTTACGGGCTACCAGGGTAACCTGGTAATTCTGTTGAGCCAGCTGCCGGGCTGTTTCGAGCCCGATGCCTCCGCTGGCGCCTGTGATCAATGCTTTTTTCATGATTGCCTGGATTAATTTTAAACCGGTACAAACTTATTGAACACTGTTCAATAAAGCAAAAAACATTATACATCATTTTAAAAACTGACATTAAAAACAGAAAAGGCTGGGCGTTGAAGTTCAGACGTTGCTGATCTTCACCACAAGAAGGGATGATTTAATCAACTATTATTCCCGTTCCGTCACTTTCTTCTGGTGTTTTTAATCCCCGGTCTTTAAGGGAATAGATAAGGGGCGCCAGGGTATCGGCATATTCACTCAATTGATAGGTAACCTTCACCGGGCCGCCATCCATCACGGTCCCGGTAATCACATGTTGCTTTTCCTGGTCTTTCAGTTCTTTGGCTAAATGCCGCGAATGCTTTCTTGTATATCGGTGAACGGGTCGTTTCCAATAAGCGCATCTATCGCGTACTTTAAACGGGAAGCCGTTACTGTTGAATGTATATCAATCGTAAGATCTTTAAACGAGCGCTGCTTATAAATATTCAATAATTACTTTTCCACTATTGAAAAACGAAAAGATTCAACTCGGTGCAGGTTCGTCTCAGGTTTGCTAAAATAAAATTGACCCGTATAGCTAATCTTGTAATTAATACATCGGTCTTTAGGCGCTTCCGATTTGCCTGATTAAAATCTTGAACAAAACTCACCTATTGTTTCCAAAAAGGGACGGTAATAATGCAAGCCTAAAAACAACAAAGAGGCTGTATCATAAATCAAAATGACCGTCTGAGAATCGCCTGTACGAAAATTGCCTCCATCAGGTACCCGAATAAATCACACAAAAAAGAGGCTGATCATGATTTATGATACAGCCTCTTTGTACCGATCAGCAGGAATACTTTCAACATTTAGAAAGCTTTTTACGGCTTATAGAGCCAATAATCCAGATTTAAAGGTTAAAGGGTTTATAAAATGAATATTTATAACAGAACGAATATTCTATAAAATCACGAGTAATTTGGACCAAGCGGGTTAGAATTGAACCACCAATTGTCCTGATTCTTCTAAAAATCAGCCTCGTATCCATGACCTCTTCCTCCCCACCATAATAACCATTTCGCGGCCGAGAACATAATGTGAGCCTTGCTTTCTGCCGAATCCTCATCAAAAGCTGGTGGTAATCGTTGGTCCTTTAAATAGGTAACATTGTTTTTAATCGCGTAATCGTCTGCAATTCCCATAATTTGTTGTCCAAAGAGTATAGCACCTTGAGCAAGTTGCGAGGTGTATGCGGTTTCCAACATTCTTTCTCCGATAATTTGCTCACAATCTTTTAAAAATTGAGCCCTGAATATATGAGGTTCATAATGAGGTGCTATATACAAGGGAATACCGTCATGTTCAGGAACCAGTTCAACAACATAGTATCCATACATTTGTCGGAGAAATTCTTCTAAGGATAAGGCTTTGTCTTCTCTAAACTCATATTTTTCTTTTACCCACTCAGTAGCATTATTATCAAAGCCCACTCTTGGGGCATTAAGCGTCTCGTAAGCTGGAATTGAGATATCGAAAAAGGACTCTAACAACTTCTGTCTACCGTTTTGCTTCTTCCCCAATAATTTACTAAAAAACGAGGTTTCTTCCTTCTTTTGCAGTGCCATAAAAATATCCTCGTATTCTTTTTCTCTACCAGGTTTAGGCCTGTTCATTGGCTTCCAATCAAGTCCCATTACTAATTCTTAAATTGTTTATAACATCGCAGCCGAAATTTGACTACAAACGAATGAACTATAGTTAAGCGCTAATATATCGAAATGCACAACAAAAAACCCTCTTTACAATTATGTAAAGAGGGTTTTTAATTTTTACAGTAAAGTTAAGTACTACCTAACTTTTCCTGTACCCAGCGCCGGAGTCGAACCGGCACGGTTTCCCACAGGTGTTTGAGACCAGCGCGTCTACCAATTCCGCCAGCTGGGCATGCTCTGTTATATTGATCTGTGATCTTTTACAGGCGGGCTGCAAATGTATCTAAACTCTCTTTAATTCGCAACAGATATTTTTGTCTATAGTAAATATTTGCAATTTTTATGCGGCGTTCTTCCTGCGCGGTATGGTCAAGTTGGGTATAATCGGCTGTTAGCTTATTTAGGCTTTCATTAATATCGGCCTCAAAAGCAAGCACTTCCGCTGTTATGGAAGCTAATTCTGTGGCATTGTCAACTTCCATCAGGCGTTCGTTAATATCCATCATTTCCATTAAAAAATCTGCAGGTAATTGTGGTTTTGCCCCCTCAGATACCAGGTCATGCAGCTTTAAAATGTACTCCATCCTGCGTGCCGGATCATTTAATACCTGGTAAGCTTTGTTATTTAGGGTAGATAATTCCAGTATTTCCTGCTGCTTTGCCTCGTCTTCGCCCGCATAAAAATCGGGGTGATATAGTTTGCTTAGTTCGTAAAACTTCTTTTTAAGCTTTGCCGGTTCAATGTTAAATGACTCGGGTATGCCATAAAATTCAAAATAATCCATATAAACACAAATTTCACCAATTGTGTCGAATTTCACGAATGTTAATTGATACTAATTTCATAACAGGACACCGGACAGGTTCAAGATTATAAACAAATGATATATTCCTGCCTGTATATTCGTGCCTATTAGTTTCATTCGTGAAGTTCGCGCTTATCATTATCTTTGCTTCATAACCTACATAATATGTTATTTGAGCAGATGCGGCAGAAGCCGTTTTTTATATTAGGCCCATGTGTAATGGAAAACCAGGAACTGTTATACACTGTTGCCGAAAAGGTTGCCGAAGTTGGCCAAAAGTATAACGTCCCTGTGATTTTCAAATCATCTTTTGATAAAGCTAACCGGACATCCATTCACTCGTATCGAGGCCCGGGCATAGCGAAGGGGATGGAGATGCTTCAGAATGTTAAAGAAAAATTTGGTTTGCCTGTTATTACCGATATTCACGAACCCTTTCAGGCGGCTGTGGCTGCTGAGGTAGTTGACGTGTTGCAAATTCCGGCATTTTTGTGCCGTCAAACCGACCTTTTAGTAGCAGCAGCCGAGACCGGTAAAATAGTAAATGTAAAAAAAGCGCAGTTCCTGTCGGGAGCTGATATGTTTTATCCTGCACAAAAGGTGTTGGAGGCTGGTAATACCAAGGTGATACTAACTGAGCGTGGTAATATGTATGGTTACAATAACCTTGCTGTTGATTTCAGGAACATATATGACATGAAGGCTTTTGGGCACCCGGTTTGCATGGATTGTACCCATTCGGTACAACGACCAGGTGGAGCAGGTGGCAAAACCGGCGGCGACCGTATTTTTGTGCCTATGATGGCCTTAGCGGCAAAGGCTTTTGGTGCCGATGGTTATTTTATTGAAACCCATCCCGATCCGGATAATGCACTTAGCGATGGCCCTAACATGCTAAAGTTACATGATTTGGATGCGTTGATAGGTTCGCTTGTATAGTGTTGGTGTTTTACGTATTACGTTGTAAGTAGTACGTGAACTATCATTAAAAACGTAAAACTTAATACGTAAAACGTATAATATTAATGAAGGATATTGCCAAAAGAGTTTTTGACATCGAAATAGAATCGCTGAAGCACGTGGCGGGGTTAATTGATGACGAATTTACTAAAACCGTTGAGGCCGTATTAAATTGTACCGGTAAGGTAGTAGTTATTGGTATCGGTAAATCCGGCCTTATAGGAAAAAAAATTGCGGCCACACTTGCCAGCACTGGTACACCAAGCTTTTTTTTACATCCGGGCGAGGCTTTTCACGGCGATCTTGGCATGGTTGGCCCCAACGATACTGTTATGCTGATTTCCTATTCGGGTGAAACCGATGAAGTACTACGCATAATCCCTTTCTTAAAATGGAACAATAATCTGGTTATTGGAGTAACGGGTAATGTAAATTCTACTGTTGCTAAAAATAGCCATCATCATTTAAATATAAAAATCGCGCGCGAGGCCTGTCCGCTCGAATTGGCGCCAACATCATCAACTACGGCGGCCTTGGTAATGGGCGATGCGCTTGCCATTGCTTTGATGGAGTCGCGCGGATTTAAGCAGCATGATTTTGCCCGTTTCCACCCCGGCGGTAGCCTTGGCCGAAAATTGTTAGTTAAGGTAAAAGATATAATGCGTACCGATAAATTGCCTTTTATACATGAAGGTGCGTCGTTCACAGAGTTATTACTCAACATGTCGGCCGGGCGGCTGGGGATGGTGATAGTTGGCGAGGCGAATAATATTAAAGGTGTTATTACCGATGGTGATTTGCGTCGCGCTTTATTGAAACACCCGGACCCATCGACCCTAAGTGTTTTGGAAATAATGACGGCCAATCCGCTTATTATTGATGGTGAGGAGTTTGCAGGTTATGCCGAGCAATTGATGATCGACAAGAAAATTACCACCTTACTTGTGGGGTCGGCGGCTAACAGGTCTGTCGCGGGCGTATACCAGATCTACAGTCAATAATATGGTTTATCAACACAAAAAATAATATATATTTGCAAATATCTACCCTCGTTTAAACATGTTTGATCATCTGTCAAATCAAATCCAGCAACAATTTAACGCCCCGGAAACTACCCGCATTGCAATAATAGGACTGGGATATGTGGGATTGCCCCTGGCCGTTGAGTTTGCAAAAAAATTCCCGGTAAAAGGATTTGATATAAAAAAAAGCAGGGTTGATGAGTTAAATAATGCTTTTGACCGTACGCTGGAAACTGATGCCGAAGTATTGGGATCGGTTTTATCAGGCGGCGCTGGCAACGGGCTCGTATTTACTTCGGATATTCAGGATATAGCAGATTGTAATGTTTATATAATTTCAGTACCTACACCCACAGATCAGCATAACCGGCCCGATCTTGACCTGATAAAAAAGGCAAGTGAATCAGTTGCCTCTGTACTTAAAGTGGGCGACGTAGTAATCTATGAATCGACAGTTTACCCTGGAGTTACCGAGGATATATGTGTACCCATACTTGAACGGATATCGGAGCTTAAGTTCAACGTTGATTTTTACGCAGGGTATTCGCCTGAGCGGATCAATCCAGGGGATAAAGTGCATACCCTTACTAATATTTTGAAGGTCACATCCGGCTCAACGCCCCAGGCCGCTAATTTTATTGATAACCTTTATCAGGCAATTGTTACGGCGGGGACTCACAAAGCCCCGAGTATTAAAGTTGCCGAAGCCTGTAAAGTAATTGAAAACTCGCAACGCGATATTAATATTGCATTTGTAAATGAACTGGCCAAAATATTTCAGATAATGGGTATTGATACCCATGCTGTTTTGGAAGCAGCCGGTACCAAATGGAATTTCCTGAATTTTAAACCCGGTCTTGTTGGTGGTCATTGTACCGGAGTTGATCCGTATTATCTTGCCCAAAAAGCACAGGAGGTAGGTTATCATCCCGAGATTATACTGGCCGGCCGCCGGCTTAACGATGGCATGGGCACATACGTAGCCCTCGAAGTTATCAAGCTGATGGTGAAAAAGGAAATCCCGGTTAAAAACTCAAATGTGCTGGTGCTTGGGTTCACTTTTAAAGAAAACTGCCCCGACGTACGCAATACCCGTGTAATTGATATTGTAAAGGTTTTAAGTGAGTTTGAAGCATGTTATGAGATTTACGATCCATGGGCAGATCCATCCGAGGTTGAATTAGAGTACCGGGTTAAAACTATTAAAACTTTTGACGAGCTGAAGGGTGAATACGATGCTATAATAGTAGCGGTATCACATAAGGAATTTTTCGGTCTGGATTATAACCGGTTGAAAAAAGAAGCCTCATCAGTTATTTATGATATAAAGGGAATACTGGATAAAAGTATAGTCGATGGCCGGTTATAGTTTAGCCAAAGTTTGTTTTTGTTATATGATAGCTGTAAAACGTTACGGTAAACACATATTTGATTTGATATGAATTTCTTAATTTTTAATTTTGCCACACATGCAATAACATATTTGTAACTGATTGTACTTCCAATTATCACATTGTTATTTATAAATAAATATGCTAATTTTAGCAGGTGTTAAATACTTCAACAAGCTCTAATACATGATTCACAGATACGCTACTTTTATTAAAGCAGTGAACCTTACCATTGATTATATTATACTTAATATGAGCATGGTAATCTCTTACTTTATCGAGGATAGGTCATACATTTTTTGGATAAATAACAGGAAATATTTACCCGTTGTTTTAGTGTTTAATTTAATATGGCTATTGTCGGCCAATATTACCGGGTTGTATGAACATGTTTTAAATAAAGATTCAATCAAAACTTATCGTGGTGTTATAAAAACATACATGCTGTTTGTAAGTTTTATTTGCTTTACCATAATTATACTGATAGGTACCAAGGCATATTTTATTACGCGTGAGTACCTGTTTTACTCACTTGCGTTATTTGGGTTTTTGCTTGGCTTGTGGAAGCTTATATTCCTTACAATACGCAAAAGCGACAGGGCATCATTGATAGATACCCGTGCGGTGATTATTATTGGCGGAGGTAGGATTGGTACTGATTTATATGGCTTTTTTAAACAGAATCCGGAGCGCGGGTATAATCTGATAGGTTTTTTTGATGATAATCCTGAAACGGTAAATGATAAACACCTTTATTTGGGTGGTACTGATGATTGTATCAGTTACGTGCTGAATAACAAGGTAGACGAAATTTTTTGTACGTTGCCTAACTCGGAGGCGGCAACAATTGAAAGATTAATGCTCGATGCCGACAAAAATCTCATCAGGTTTAAGTTCATCCCAGAGTATTATGACTATGCAAAAAAGCCAACTTTTATTCAAAGCTTTGGGCATATTCCGGTTATATCGGTAAGGCCCGAGCCGTTGGAGAATATGCTTAACCGGTTTATTAAGCGGTTGTTTGATGTTTTGTTTTCGCTATTTATCATCTTTTTTGTATTCAGCTGGCTTTTTCCTATCCTGGCTATTCTCATCAAACTTGAATCCAGGGGCCCTGTGTTTTTTGTGCAGGAGCGCTCGGGAAGGGATAATAAACCATTTAAGTGTTATAAGTTTCGCAGTATGCGGGTAAACAAGGATTCTGACAAGAAACAAGCAACCCGCGGCGATGCCCGTATTACCAAAACGGGTGCTTTCATCCGCAAAACAAGCCTTGACGAACTGCCTCAGTTTTTTAACGTGATATTGGGTAATATGTCTGTAGTAGGGCCGAGGCCGCACATGATTAGCCACACACAACAATATTCGCAGCTTATAGACACCTTTATGGTAAGGCACTTTTTAAAGCCCGGAATTACCGGTTGGGCACAAATAAATGGCTTGCGGGGCGAAACCCAAACAACCCAGGCAATGCTTGAACGTGTTGAAGCCGATGTTTGGTACCTGGAAAACTGGTCGTTCCTGTTAGATATGAAAATCGTTTTCCTAACGTTCTGGAATGCTTTAAGAGGAGAGAAGAACGCGTTTTAAGATGGCCGGGTTTTACGACCAGTTAAACCGTGTGATTAATCTGCCTGTCACACCAAAACGCATAGTTTCTGTAGTGCCCTCGCAAACCGAGCTGCTTTTTTATTTAGGTTTAGACGCCGAAATTGTAGGCATTACTAAATTCTGTATCCATCCAAAGCAGAAAGTTAAGGCGGTTACAAAGGTAGGGGGGACTAAGCAACTGGATATCGGGCTTATTAAATCCCTGCAACCGGAACTGATCATAGCCAACAAAGAGGAGAACGAACGGAGCCAAATTGAGGCACTGATGCATATTTGCCCTGTTTGGATCAGTGATATTCATGACCTGGAAACGGCTTTCAGCATGATTCAAAGTGTTGGTCAACTTGTTGGCAAAAAGCAGGAGGCAGACGCTTTAAACAGCGAAATCCGGCATCGTTTTAATACACTTGTTTTTCACCCGTTAAACATCAAAGCAGCTTATTTTATATGGAGGAAACCATACATGGTCGCAGGCAGGCAAACTTATATTGATAGCCTGATGCAAATGTGTGCCCTGAATAACGTTTTTGAAGCGGAGCGATATCCGGAAGTATCAGCCAATGATTTGGTTACCGCAAACCCCGACGTGGTGTTTTTATCATCCGAACCATATCCGTTCAGACAAAAGCATATTGATGAATTTAAACAGTTGTTGCCAAAAGCCAAAGTTGTTTTAGTTGATGGCGAAATGTTTTCATGGTATGGCAGCCGGCTACTGGAAGTTCCTGGCTATTTTAATAAATTGCTGAATGAACTTGGTTTGCTCTTTACGTAATCACTTTTATTAAAGCAGCAAAAATATCATTATGGAAATAATCACCATTTTGCTATTTTAAATATATATCCTTCAATATATTACAATGGTGAACATTGTGCCCAACAACCATCCAGCCCACACTTCTTGCGGTATAAACCGGCAGTTTGTCAAATCTGAAATCCAGCATGGCATCGGTCATGTGTTTATAAAGACTGACGGTAGCATCCCTTATGGTTACCAGTTCTTCGGCTATATCTGTTAAGGTGCGGTTTTGCGCGTTAAAATCCTTGTTATAATCATTGCCCTGCGGCACTTCTAATAATGCGTCAACCTGCCGCGAGCAGCAAAAAGCTTTGTAGGCATAATACCGTTCGTCATCAGCGAGATGAATTAACACTTGTTTTATAGTCCATTTACCCCCGGCATAGCTGTAATTTTCCGCCGATGATGAGATCGACCTGATCAAGTCAATTGTTTGCTGTTTGTTAACCTCCAATGCTTCGATGAGGTCATCGCCTTTGGCTAAATCGAAAAAATAGGGGTACCAGGAGGGTGCATCCTCAATATATGGGCGGGCAATCTTTATCATCGCTTATCAATAGCTTTTTTCTTTATGGTAAAGTTACGGTATGTAATTTGATTCGATGACCTGTGTAACCGACCGATTTGCGGGTAATATGCGACAGGCTCCTAATCTCCAGCGTACTCCCAGGCGCTTTGGTAGCCGCCCAGCTTTTCGGTATATTCCACAAAATCAGCATAAAACCGTAAACGGGTTAGGGTAGCGCTATCGCCTATAACTACCAGTTTTTTACGGGCGCGGGTCATGGCTACGTTCATGCGGCGGATATCTGCGAGGAACCCTATTTCGCCATTGGCATTGCTGCGCACCAGGCTGATGTAAACCATATCGCGTTCCTGCCCCTGGAAACTGTCGATGGTATTAATAGAGATATTATCGATATAAGGTAACAGCTCCGGGTTTGCTTGTAATTGCTCGTTTAATACTCTTATCTGCTCTTTATAAGGCGATATAATGGCTACCGATGGGAATTTGTCGGTCGGATCGATCTCCGTTACCAGGCGGTTTAGATGTTTGAAGAGCAGTGCTGCTTCATCCGGGTTATAGGTACTGGTGCCTGCTACTTGCTCTTCAAACCCGGCCCCGGCGGTATCGATAAAAGTAACTGGTGTATCGCCATTGAACAATAATCGTGTTGCTACGGAAGCATGAGCCTTTAACTGATTGCCATAAAACTCCCGGGATGAAAAGCCCATAATGGTATCGTTCATGCGGTATTGTTCATCTAATAAAACAACGGCTTCGGGATGCAGGGCAACGCATTTCTCTAACAAAGTAGTGCTTAAGCCTGCACGGGCAGCATCGTTTGATTTAATGGTAGGAGGGAGCTGCAAATGATCGCCGGCCAAAATAACTTTCTGCGCTTTCAGGATAGGGATCCAACAGGCGGGTTCAAGAGCCTGGCCGGCTTCGTCAATCACAACAGTTTCAAATTTTACTTCGCGGATGGTGTAATGGTTGGAACCAACAAGAGTGGCGGTTATTACCTGCGCTTTGCTCACCAGGTCGTCAATAATGTGTTGCTCCGTTAGGGCCACATCTTTCATGATCTTGTGCGCCTCGTTAAACAGGGCTTTGCGCTGGTCGCGTTCTGATTTGCCGAAGCTGCGCTTATACTTGTGCGCCATATCTTTATATGCACTGGCCTGTTTTTTTAGCGTGCGGATGAGTTTATTATCCGCGTGTTCGGCCATTTTGCTATCCAGCGTAAGCGAAACCAGTTTTTCGGACACCCGGTTGGGGTTGCCTATTCTTAAAACATTTAAACCCTCGTCGGCCAGTTTTTCGCTCAGGAGGTCAACAGCGGTGTTGCTTGGGGCCACTACTAAAATTTGCTTGCCGGTTTGTTTAGCTAACAAACAGATGGCCTGTACAAGTGTGGTTGTTTTTCCTGTGCCCGGCGGGCCGTGAATTATGGCCAGATCCTGCGCGGTTACTATTTTGTTTACTGCCGCCAGTTGGGAGGTATTTAAACGGGAAATATTTAATGGCTGGGCAGCATCAGCAAAAACAGGGGAGGTTTTGCCACTGAGGATATTTACCAAACGGCCTTCCGGTTTTTCGCCCAAGGCCGATGCTTGTTTAATGGCCTTAAACATTTCGTCGTAACTGTTATTATCAAATAACAGGTCGATGCCCAGTTTGCCGTCGCGGGCCCAATCGGGCAGTTCGTCGGTATATAAGGTAATTTTGAGTCTGTTCCCGCCCTGGTAGGTAATAGTGCCCTCCACGCGATCTTTTTGAGGATCGTGATTGCTGAATAAGGCGGCGGGTACACCAAAGCGTAACTGGTGCGAAATATCCTGGTGGGTGGTACGTTCCACCTCTACATTGATGTAATCGCCCCGGCCGGGTTCGGTATTCCTGATGGCGATAGGGTACCAGGTAAGGCCCTGCGCACGACGATCTGCAGCAGATGTGTTTTCGGTAAGTTTGAGGTAGGCGCTGCGGTCTTCTTCTTTTTCTTTGTTCAGCAGATCGAGCAGCTTCTTAAAATAATCCATCGGCGCAAAGGTAGTAATAAAGCTAAATGCTTAAGGCGGAAGGCAGAAAGCTATCAGGACAAACACATCTAATTGGGTTAACATAACTTAACATATTTCGGATTTTAAATTTATAAATATCTGATAATTAATATTTTATATTTTTTAGATGGTTAACATTAAACTGATGTATTAGCGTAATTTAGCCTCCTCCAAATATTTGTGCTTGTGTTGCCCAATACAGGAGCCGAAGAACAGCCATCGTCAACGTAAGAAAAACAGAAGGGTAATTAATATCGAACACTGAATTTCGAATGCCCAACTCCGAAGTTTTTCCTTCATATTCAATATTGGACATTCGGTCTTCGATATTAAATCGACCTTAATTCCTTACCTTAATGGCATTCATTAAGCGCGACCCTTACAAAGCCGATAAAGCCACGCGCACAATATCTTCCAGTACATTGCTGCCGGCCCCACTACGGGCCGATACCCTTAAACCGCTTATAGTACTAAAAATAAACCTTGCCAGTGCCCGGGCGGGCAGGGCGGTTTTAAACTGTCCCTGGTGCTGGCCTTTCTCCATAACACTGGTTAGCGCATCTTCCACACTTTGGTTGTTTTGGGAAACCAGGTCTGCAATTTCCTTATCGTGGCTCGATAATTCGATGGCTGTATTTACCATAAAACAGCCTTTGGTAAATTTGTCTTCTTCGCTTTCGCGGATCACACCATACAGAACCTGTTTAATGGCTTCTGCCGGATTTTCGGTATTGTTGAGTAATGTGAGTACCGCGCTGGTGTTTTTGCCCTGGTACTGCCGTAAGGCCTTTGAAAACAGCGTTTTTTTATCAGTATAGGTATTGTATAAACTTGAGCGGCTAATACCCAATTCATCTACCAAATCCTGGGCAGATGTTGCATGATACCCTTTATCCCAAAACAAGTCAACAGCTTTACCAAGCAGCTCATCTTCGTCAAAATCTTTATTCCTGGCCATAATTCAAATTGTAATGATATAAAAACCTATTTGGAACAATAATTCCAAATAGGTGTAAATTTTTTAATCTTTTTTATTAATACATAATAGCATTAACAGTTAAGCCACCATCAACGGTAAGTTCGGTACCGGTTATAAAGGAGGCATCGTCAGAAGCAAGGAATCTTACCGCATTTGCAATTTCTTCTGATTTGCCAAAACGGTTAAGCAAAACCTTTTGGCTTAAAACAGATCCAAAGCCGCTAACCTGTTCTTCAGTTAAGCCAAGTTTACCATAAAGCGGGGTTTCAACCGGGCCTGGCGATACCGAGTTAACACGGATTTTACGGGAGGCTAATTCGCGGGCAAATACTTTAGTGAATGATAGCAGGGCTACCTTGCTTGCTGCATATACACTGCTATCGGGGGCGCCTAATGATGCGTTAACTGATGCGTTGAATATGATAGAACCGCCATCATTTAAAATAGGCAGAAATTTTTGAACGGTGAAATACACGCCTTTTACATTTAGATTCATCATGGTATCATAATGCTCTTCGGTTGCAACTTCCATCGGGCTGAACAAGGCTACACCGGCATTAAGAAATAGTATATCTATTTTGCCAAATTGTGCTTTTACCTGGGCAACCAGGGTGTCTATCTGGTTTAACTTAGCCTGATCGGATGCTATACCGGTTACACCCAGTTCTTCGGCTGCTTTGCTTACTGTGGCGGCATTACGTCCGGTAATAATTACCTGTGCACCTTTGGCTGCCAACTCTTTTGCGGTGGCGTATCCTATGCCGCTGTTACCACCTGTAACTACGGCTACTTTGTTTGTTAAATTGCTCATTGTTTTATTATTTAATAACTGTTTTTTATTTTTGACTCAAAGATAATAAAATTGGAATGATCGTTCCAAAATAAAAATGATGGTTTTACTGATGATTACAATTGGCTTACAAAACTGGGCCTGCAACTGATTTTTTGGAGCTGATTATGCTAAATGATACCGGGTGTTGTGTTATTGCTGCTTTGCCCGGGAGATATGTTTTAACTTCATTTGTCATTCCATAAAATAGCGTTCAAAGGAAATTTAGCTAAAAGTAATATATTATATAGACTACATAAATTATTTATTACAAAGTACTTAAGATTATTTTACTTTGTTTAAAAGCTCATTATGTTTTAATATTTCCGTCAAGCTTGCTTGTAAATCGGGAGTACAGATAAGGACGAAGCTGCTTAACTTTCTGTTGGTGAGGCTGGGCTGCGCCATATCATGCAAAATTTACTATCGCCTAAACGCTATACCAGATGATGGCTTAGTTGAGCGTGGCCCGAGGTTGGGATTTTACCCCCCCCCTCCCCCTTATTTTATTTCAATGCAGCAAGGACGCATTTGGGCGGATTTGAGCGGATTTGAGAAACTATAATTTATAAGCTGCCGGAATTAATGTTTTTATAATGAAAGATAATTGCAGAAAATATTACATTTATCGCCGTAACGATATGGGGAATTTTAAACCAGCAGATTTTTTTGATCGTGATTTAAACACACATTTTATTACCATATTTGTTACAACCACTGGTTAACCCAATCATCTTTTAAATACTATACCAATGCAGGACTTAGACCCATCCATCCTAAAAAAAGTAAACACCTGGCTCGAAGGAAATTACGATGCCGATGTTAAACAGGAAATTCAAACTTTATTAGACAATAAAGCATATACCGAGTTAACAGACTCGTTTTACCGCGACCTGGAATTTGGTACCGGTGGTTTGCGTGGTACCATGGGCCCAGGCTCAAACCGTATTAATAAGTACACTATTGGTGCAGCTACCCAGGGTCTGGCAAACTACCTTAAAAAAACCTATCCTGGCGAAAAAGTTAAAGTTGCCATAGCACACGATAGCCGCAACAACGCCGACTTGTTTTCGAACATCACAGCCGAGGTATTTTCGGCCAACGATATTCATGTTTACTTTTTTAAGGCGCTGCGCCCAACACCTGAACTTTCGTTTGCCGTGCGCCACTTTGGTTGCAAAAGCGGGGTGATGCTTACTGCATCGCATAACCCTAAAGAGTACAACGGTTACAAAGCATATGGCGCCGATGGTGGCCAATTCGTATCACCGCATGATAAAGCGGTTATGGACGAAGTGGCAAAAATTGCCAGCATCGACGAAATTAAATTCAACCGTGTTGATGCAAACATTGAAGAGATAGGCGAGGAAGTTGATGAGCTTTATTTAGAAGGGATCACAAAATTATCTATCTCACCAGAAGCCATAAGTCGCCAAAAAGATTTAAAAATTGTTTATTCGCCAATCCACGGCACAGGTATTACCCTGGTGCCACAGGCGCTGAAGCGCTTTGGTTTTGAGAATGTGATCCTGGTAGATGAGCAAACCACGCCCGACGGAAATTTCCCAACAGTAGTATATCCAAACCCCGAAGAAAAAGAAGCTTTAACGCTGGCTTTAAAAAAAGCACAGGAAACTGATGCCGATTTGGTTTTAGCTACCGACCCTGATGCTGACCGTGTGGGAATAGCTGTAAAAAATACCAGTAACGAATTTATATTGCTTAACGGTAACCAAACCGGCTGTATGCTTATTAACTACCTGCTTAGCGCATGGGAAGATAAAGGCAAACTTACAGGCAAGGAGTACATTGTTAAAACCATTGTAACATCAAACCTGATTGACGCTATAGCTAAAGCCAAAAATGTAATTTGTTACAATACATTAACCGGCTTTAAATATATTGGCGAACTGATGACCCATTTTGAAGGCAAACAAACCTTCATTGGCGGTGGCGAGGAAAGCTACGGTTATTTGATAGGCGAGTTGGTGCGCGATAAAGACGCTGTTGTATCAAGCGCCTTTATTGCCGAAATGACGGCCTATTACAAAGACAAAGGCAGCAGCCTGTTTGAGGCATTGATTGATACTTACGTTCAGTACGGCTTCTACAAAGAGAAGCTGATATCGATAACCAAAAAAGGTAAAACTGGCGCCGAAGAAATAAAAGCCATGATGGAAACATTCAGGAAAAATCCGCCTGCTACTTTAGGTGGATCGAAAGTGGTTACCTTAAAGGATTACGAATTCCAGGTAGAAACTGACCTGAATACCAACACTACCAAAGCAATAGAGTTGCCTACATCAGATGTGTTACAGTTTATTACCGAAGATGGCAGCATAATATCTGCCCGTCCATCAGGTACCGAGCCGAAGATTAAATTTTATTGCAGCGTTAACGGTAAACTGGCAAGTAAAGAAGCTTATGCCGATACCGACAAGCAATTGGATGCTAAAATTGACGCCATTATGCAGGACCTGGGCGTGTAAGCCATTCGTTTAAAATTACATATGCTGAAAATCCCGGCCCTTGCGCCGGGATTTTTGCGTTATCATGGGGCTGAAAAATCTCCATCTGTTCGCCTTTGCACGGATACCGTACGAAAGCGGACGGTTTTTTATATTTGATTTTTTATAAGTTGTTGTTAATTAAGTAATTATGTAATTGGTACGGGTTTTAGTATTTAAGTTGTATAAACGTTAAATATTTGCCTCATGCTCAAGAATTACATAAAAATAGCCTGGCGAAACCTAATAAAGCATAAGGTTTTCTCCATTATCAATGTAAGCGGCCTGGCTATTGGGGTGGCAGCGTTTTGGCTTATCAGTTTATATGTCGCCGATGAGTGGAGTTACGACCGCTATAATGAAAAATCGGACAGGATTTTCCAGGTAGCCCAACATGGCAAATGGAACGGCGGCAGTTTTAACCTGGCGGTAACCTCGCCACCCTATTCACCGGCGCTAAAAGCAGACTACCCCGATGTTGAAGAGGCCGTACGTGTTGATTTGGAGGGCGGCGGCAAAATTGTTTACAACGAAAAGCAGGTTGAGGCCGGCGATATTTCTTTTACCGATAAAAACATCTTTAATGTATTTAGCTATCACTTTTTAGCCGGCGATCCCAACACGGCGCTTGTAAAGCCACGATCTATCGTTTTAACCAAAACACTGGCCGAAAAGATCTTTGGCAGTGATATTTCATCCGCTATCGATAAGGTGATCACTTTTGAAGGTTACGTTCAAAATACCGTTACCGGGGTAATTGATGATGTGCCGCAAAATTCTACATTTAAGTTTAGCGCACTCCGTTCATTCAATGCCGATTATAATGGCAACTGGGGCAACGCAGGCATTTACACCTTCGTGCTGCTAAAAGATCATGACGACTATCAAAAAATTGAAGCACGCTCCAGTGACTTTTATAACAAATACCTGAAGCAAAACCTGGCAGGGGTAACCTATAAACTGGAACTATTGCCGCTTACAGCAATTCACCTGCACTCCAACCTTGATTACCAGATGGGTAATAATGGCAACGTAGCCTACCTGTATGTTTTTGGCATCGTTGGTCTGCTCATCCTGGCCATTGCGGTTATCAATTATGTTAACCTTACCACGGCTCGCTCATCTGTCAGGATCAAAGAGATTGGCACCCGGAAAGTAATCGGCTCGGGCCGGATGCAATTGCTGTACATGTTTTTTACCGATTCAATCCTGCTGGCGGTGCTGGCTACCATTGCAGGTATGGTACTGATACAGGCTACCTTACCCTACGTAAATATCCTATCCGGTAAATCGTTACAGCTTTGGTATTTCGGGGTAACCAAATCGTTGGTGATATTTGTATTATTCGCTGTAGTTACCGGCGTGGTAAGCGGTGTATACCCGGCTTTGTTCCTTTCTGGCTTTAAAACCATTAGCGCCATGAAGGGGCAGTTGGGTAACCAATCTTCAACTATTCTTTTCCGCAAGGGGCTGGTAGTATTCCAGTTTGTGATTACCATATTAATGATCGTTGGCTCCTGCGTAATTTACCAGCAACTCAATTTTGTGCTGACTAAAGACCTTGGCTTCAACAAATCGCAAATGCTTACGTTTCATATTGGTAACCGCGACGTGAGGGCGAAAACCGACGAAATTAAAACGCAATTACTGCAAAGCCCCCTGATCCAAAGCGTGGCGGTTGCCGGCAATCCCATCGGTAATAACGATATCGGATCTACCTATTTTAGCATAGGGGCCGACGGAAAAAAAGGCCCGGATAGCAAACTGGTAGAATCATTGATCATCGATGAGGACTTTTTACCTGCTATGCAGATAAAAATGGCTGCCGGGCGTAATTTCATGAAAGGCCCTGCCGATACCGCCAACCATTCCATATTGGTTAACGAAACACTGGTGAAAGAAATGGGCTGGAAAAACCCGGTCGGCGCGCGCGTTCGCAGCGGAGTAAATCATGGGGTGGTTACCTACGCAACCGTGATAGGCGTAGTAAAGGATTTTAATACCTACTCGCTGCAGCACAAAATATCGCCCATGGTATTAAGCCTTCCATCCGAAACAAAAGATAAAGATAATTTATACGTGCGGCTGGGCCACGGTAATGTGCAGGCAGCTATCAGCTACCTGCAAAAGGTATATGCCCGCTTTGATCCTGAGAATAAAGCAGACTATAATTTTCTTGATCAAAACTTTGCAGCCCAATATCAAACCGAGCAAAAGCAAGGCAAGCTACTGTTTGTGTTCACCATACTGGCCATTGGTATTGCGTGCTTAGGTCTGTTCGGCCTGATCACTTTTACTGCCGAGCAAAGGGTTAAGGAAATAGGCATTCGCAAAGTATTGGGCGCCAGTGTAACCAGTATCGTAAACCTGTTGTCGAAAGACTTGATGAAACTGGTGTTATTTGCAGCACTGGTAGCATCGCCATTAGCCTGGTACAGTATGAGCAAATGGCTGCAAAGCTTTGCCTACCGTATTGAGATACAGTGGTGGGTGTTCCTGCTGGCGGGTGCTATAGCGGCTGTAATCGCATTTTTAACCGTAAGTGTACGATCAGTAAGGGCAGCCACAGTTAATCCGGCTAAGAGCCTTAAAAGTGAATAACTGGTCATTGGTCACCGGTCATTGGTATTATCCGGTGATGAAAGTACCAATGACCAATGACCAATGACAGCGTAGCGAAATGACTAATGATTAAATGAAATGATAAGAAATTATTTTAAAACAGCCTGGCGTAACATTACAAACAATAAGTTTTACGCGGCCATTAATGTGGCGGGGTTAACCTTTGGGTTAGTGATTGGCCTGTTTATGCTACTTTGGGTGCAGGACGAGTTGAGTTTTGATACATTCAACAAAAAAGGGGCGGAGATATACCGCGTTGGCATTGTAGGAGGTACGGATGAGAGCAAACAGATTTTTACATCTATCATTGCCCCGCTTGCTACTTACGCCAAAGCCGAGATGCCGGAGGTTACCGATGCCGTGCGGATCAGGAATATTGGTGTAGCGCCGTTTAAATACAAGGAAAAGAATTTCAGGGAAGATAATTTTGCTTTTACCGATCCTTCATACTTTTCTGTATTTGATTTTAAGCTGGTTGCAGGCGATAAGAAAAAACCATTCCCGGATAATAATTCGGTAGTGATAACACAGGCTATAGCCAAAAAATATTTTGGCAACGAAGACCCTATAGGCAAGGTGGTTGTTTTAGGCTTAAACGAAAACCTGAAAGTAACCGGGGTAGTTGCCGATTATCCTGCAAACTCCACCCTAAAATATAACATCCTGCTGCCCATGAGCCGGTTTAACAAGCTGGCCTACATGGATAGGAAATTAAGCTACGACAATAAAACGTTCATCTCTTCGATGGATGGCGACTGGGTCAATTTTGCATTTGATACTTACCTGTTGCTTAAGCCCAATACCGATATTAACCAGGTTACCAAAAAGCTTCGTGCGATACATGAACGCGAACACCCGGTAGATGCGCCCGTGCCTTACCTTGCGCAGCCACTGTTCCAGATGCATTTGTACAAAGCCGATGGCAGTAACGGAGGTATTGAAACAGTACGCACATTTGCCATTGTGGCCATCTTGATACTGGTAATAGCCTGCATCAACTACGTAAACCTTTCGACAGCACGATCGATGTTAAGGGCCAAGGAAGTAAGCCTGCGCAAAATAATAGGCGCCGGTAAACTGCAGCTATTTATGCAGTTTATGATTGAAACTACTTTACTGTTTGCCATATCAACCCTGTTTGCCCTTATTTTAATGTATGTGCTGATGCCTATGTACAATAACTTCTCGGGCAAGCAATTGCAACTATCTGTAACCAACTACCAGGTTTGGATGTATGTGGTAATTACACTGATAGGCACCTTAGCAGCATCAAGCATTTACCCGGCTTTGTTGCTTTCATCTTTTGAGCCATTAAAAGCGCTTAAGGGTAAAGTAACTACGGGTATAGGAAATACCGTTTTCCGGAAGGTACTGGTTGTGGTTCAGTTCAGCGTTTCTATCGTGCTGATCATCGGCACCCTGGTAATTGGCAGGCAGCTCAATTTTATCCAGAAAAAGGATCTTGGCTATGATAAAGAAAACGTGTTTGTGTTTAATATGCGCGATATGAAAACGCATTACGATGCCATTAAACAGGAGTTGCTGAAGCAGCCCGGTATTATATCGGTAACCCGGTCTGGCAATGATATTATT
Organism: Mucilaginibacter sediminis; assembly: GCF_051903035.1. Taxonomy (NCBI): domain Bacteria; kingdom Pseudomonadati; phylum Bacteroidota; class Sphingobacteriia; order Sphingobacteriales; family Sphingobacteriaceae; genus Mucilaginibacter; species Mucilaginibacter sediminis. The sequence continues at coordinate 1,324,234 of NZ_CP170602.1, read as the reverse complement.
GAAAACGATAACTGGACAGGCGATAACGACTGGGACGGTAAACCAGCCAAAGCTAACCTGTTTTTTCATCCGATTGCTGCCGACAAGGATTTTATATCTTTCTTTAAAATAAAAATGAAGGAGGGTGTAGCCTTTACCGGGGCTATTGCTGATACTACCCGTTTTGTGCTAAACGAGGCCGCGGTATCTGCTATGGGCCTTAAGGATCCGATAGGTAAAAATATCCGCATCCAAAAAATGAAGGGTACCATAAGTGGGGTAGTACAGGATTTTCACTTCGCATCTATGCGTAAAAAAATTGAGCCGGCGGTATTGTACTACCGCGCCGACGACTGCTACAAAATATACATTAAAACCACTGGTGCCAATGCACAAAAAGCCATTGCAGCCGCGCTTACTTCCTGGAAACAATACAATAACGATTCGCCGTTTTCCTATACTTTTTTAGATGACTCGTTTAACCAGCTATACAAAACAGAGCAACGTACAGGCTCGCTATTTAACGTGTTTTCGGCCATTGCTATTTTTATATCATGCCTTGGGCTTTTTGGCCTGGCAACCTATTCGGCACAGGTAAAGACCAGGGAGATCGGCATCCGTAAGGTATTAGGGTCAAGCGTTGCAGGCATTATCAGGTTGCTGACTACCGAGTTTATTGTACTTATTGCGATCTCTATTTTAATAGCGGTGCCTGTGGCCTATTACGCCATGGACAAATGGCTGCAGGATTATGCTTACCGGATTACCATAACTGCCTGGATCTTCCTGATGGCCGGCTTTGGTGCAACGGCAATAGCCCTGCTAACCATCAGCATACAATCGGTTAAAGCCGCTTTGGCCAACCCGGTTAAGAGCCTTCGTAGTGAGTAGTGAGTAGTGAGTGGGCAGTTGTGAGTTTGCAGTAAGCAGCGGGGAGCTCACTACAAAGTTATGAAGCGATAAGTACCAATGAACTAATGAACCAGTGAACTAATGAACCAATAGAATGATAAAAAACTACATTAAAACCGCGTTTCGTACGCTCAAGAAAAACCTGGGTTTTACGGCTATTAATGTGTTGGGGCTGGCCCTTGGGCTGGCTACTTGTTTGCTGATTGTTTTTTATGTGGTAGATGAGCTGAGTTATGACAAGTTTAATACAAAGGCCGATAGAATTTATCGCATTAACAACGATATCAAGTTTGGCGGCAACGATCAGTCGTACGCAAGTTCGCCGGCACCATTGGCAGCCGCTTTAGTGGCCGATTTGCCGGAAGTGGAGAAAACCGTACGCCTGATAAACAGGGGAGGCAACAACGTTAAAAAGGACAACCAGAATATTAAGGAAGATCATATGTTGTTTGCCGATGCCACACTTTTTGATGTTTTTACATTCCCGATGATTGCCGGCGACCCTCAAAAAGCTTTGGTTGAGCCACATTGTGTGGTTATTAATGAAACTGTTGCCAGGCGTTATTTCAGTGATCCGCTACAGGCTGTAGGTAAAACCTTAACCTTTAATGATAGCACGCTTTATAAAGTAACGGGCGTTATAAAGGATATCCCTAAGCAGTCGCACTTTAATTTCGGTTTCTTCTTATCTATGAGCACGCTTGCCGAAAGTAAGGATGACGCTTGGTTCAGCAACAATTTTAATACTTATGTTTTATTGCGTGAAGGGGCCGATCCGCAGAAATTTAAAGCCAAATTACCATTGCTCATGCGTAAGTATGCCGGTTCGCAGCTGCAAAGTATACTTCACATCACTTTCGATCAGTTTGAGAAAGCAGGTAATAAGTACCAGCTTAATTTAATTGCGTTAAAAGACATTCACCTAAAATCAAACGCTGTATCAGAACTTGCGCCCAATGGCAATATTCAGTACGTATACATTTTTACAGCGGTGGCTATTTTTATATTGCTTATAGCCTGTGTAAACTTCATGAACCTATCTACCGCCCGCTCATCAAACCGGGCGCGCGAGGTTGGGGTACGTAAAGTGTTGGGTTCGCCACGTAAATACCTTATTTTTCAGTTTTTGGCCGAGTCGGTGATGGTTACGTTTATAGCGGCGGTGCTGGCTATAATTACGGCTTATTTATTTATGCCCGTGTTTAACAACATGGCCGATAAATCATTTAGTTTCAATATCGGCGCATTAAGCTGGCTGTTGCCGGGCATGTTGGCGGCAGTATTAATTATTGGTTGTTTGGCCGGTTTTTATCCGGCTTTCTTCCTTTCGGCATTTCAGCCCATCGAGGTATTAAAAGGTAAGCTGGCCAATGGTTTTAAAGGTAGTTGGTTAAGAAGTTTCCTGGTAGTGTTCCAGTTTTCGATATCTATTTTCCTGATTATTGGTACCCTGGTTATTTATAACCAGTTAAAATATATCCAAAGTAAAGATCTGGGCTATAGCCGTAATCAGGTATTGATTATTCATGGTATTTATGAAATGGGCGCTCAGGCTGCCACATTTAAAAACGAAGTAAAGCAGTTGTCGGGCGTAATTAATGCCACCATGACAGGCTTTTTGCCAACTATGGACTACCGTAACAGCAGCAGCGTTTTCCCTGATCGTAACCTTGACCAAAAGAAGGCCGTGCTGACGCAAACCTGGATGGTTGATGAAGATTACATAGGCACTCTCGGTTTGAAACTGGTAAAGGGCCGCAATTTTAATAAACAAATGGGCACAGATACCGCGTCGATGATCATTAATGAAACAGCGGCAAAACTGATGGATGTGGCCGATCCGGTTAACAAAATGCTGTACGTTCCGCAGGATAATATGGCCAAGGTTTGGAAGGGATACCGGATAGTTGGGGTGATAAAAGATTTTAATTTCAATTCATTAAAAACCAACATCAGCCCGGTAGTATTGATGTACGGCGAAGACAGGGGGGCCTTGAGCCTGAAAATAAATACGGCCAACATTACAACACTGATGGGCCTTGTCAAAAGCAAATGGAAATCTGTGGCGCCAAACCGGGAGTTTAACTACTCGTTTATGGACGATGATTTTGATGCCACCTATCGCGCCGAGCAGCGCATGGGCACCATAGCCATTGTATTTACCACCCTGGCCATTATTATTGCCTGCCTTGGCCTGTTTGGCCTTGCCGCTTACGCTGCCGAGCAGCGCAGCAAAGAAATAGGCATCCGCAAAGTGTTGGGTGCCGAAGTAAGCACCATTGTGGCCATGCTGAGCAAGGATTTTATTAAACTGGTACTGATAGCAATTTTGGTGGCTACGCCCTTGGCGTGGCTGGCTATGCACCAATGGCTGCAAAGTTTTGCTTACCGCCAAAACATACAGTGGTGGGTACTGGCGGTATCGGCTTTCCTGGCTGTTTTTATAGCTTTTGCTACTATCAGTTTTCAATCCATCAAAGCGGCGTTGAGTAACCCGGTGAAGAGCCTTCGTAGTGAGTAGTGAGTGGGCAGTTGTGAGTTTGCAGTAAGCAGCGGGGAGCTCACTACAAAGTTATGAAGCGATAAGTACCAATGAACTAATGAACCAGTGAACTAATGAACAAATAAAATGATACGTAATTATTTGAAAATAGCCTGGCGAAACCTTTATAAGCAAAAGGTTTTTTCGCTGATCCATATCCTGGGGTTAACCATGGGCATTACGGTGTGCCTCATGATTTTCCTGTATATTATGAATGAGTTTAGTGTAGATAAATTTCATAAGCAGGGCAAAAATATTTACCGGGTAATGCGGGGCTTCGATCCGGCGAAACCGAGGGTTCCATACCTGTCGGGTCCATATGCGCCGGCGTTGTTGAACGATTACCCGCAGGATATTAAGATGGCAGTGCGGGTATCGCCGCAAAATAACCTGGTATCTTTTGGCGAAAAAGCCTTTAATGAAAAGAAGGTGTATGCCGTAGATGCCGGCTTTTTTAAGCTGTTTACTTTCCCGCTTCTTAAGGGTGATGCCGCCACAGCGCTTGATAATCCTAATAGTGTGGTGCTTACCGAAACTACCGCAAAAAAATACTTCGGCTCGGCCGATAATGCCATGGGTAAGGTGGTGCAGTTTGATAAGCAGCTGAACCTGAAAGTTACGGGCGTTGCCAAAGACGTGCCGTCAAACTCGCACCTCGATTTTGATTTGGTGATGCCGATAGCCAACTATACCAAAAATCCGGGCTTTGATGTATGGATAAACAATGGCTTGTTTGTATATGTGCTTTTAAATGAGCACAGCAGCCCAGCTGCGCTCGAACATCGTTTTACCCAGTTTATGGATAAGTACATGGGCAAGGATATGCAAAAATTCGGTGCTAAGTTTGATTTATCGCTTACCCAGCTTAATGACATTTATTTTGAGCAATATTCGGCTTTTGATAATGTAAAGCATGGCGATAAAACGGTAGTATTCATATTTATCTCGATAGCGGCGCTTATTATGCTCATCGCATGTATCAACTTCATGAACCTGGCCACCATAAGGGCGGTCGAGCGCTCAAAGGAGGTTGGGATGCGCAAGGTAATGGGCGCGTTACGCAATCATTTAATATGGCAGTTTATTGGCGAGTCGTTGATGCTGGCCCTCATTTCGTGTGCATTATCAATTGGTCTGCTCCTGGTATTGATGCCATCTTATAGCCAATTACTGGGTTATCATTTAACTGTATCCTGGAATAGCCTGCCTATCTGGTTATTTCTTTTCGGGGTTATTTTGGTGGTCGGCTTTTTGGCGGGAAGCTACCCGGCTATATTTATGTCGGCGTTTTCGCCTATACAGGCTTTAAAGGGTAAATTGAAGCTGGGCAAAGGCGGCAGTATTTTCAGGCAGGGATTGGTGGTGCTGCAATTCAGTATTTCGGTGATGCTTATCATCGGTACTATTGTGATTGTAAACCAGATGCGTTATATCAAAAGCAAATCATTAGGGTATGATAAGGAACAAACACTGGTGATAAAAATTGATAACAACGATATTTATGATCACCGTAAAACTTTTAAAGACGAATTACAAAACTCCGGGGCAGTTTCATCGGTGTCGCTGATGTCTGGCGAGCCCGGTGGTTTTTACGATGTGCATGGTTTTGATGCCGAAGGACAGCAAGCCAATTTTATGTCGCGAACAGAGTTTGCCGATTTTGAATACGTAAAAACCTTAGGGTTGAAAATAATTGCCGGCCGCGATTTTTCGCCCGCTTTTGCCACCGATACTGCCAACTCAGTACTTATCAACCGTACGGCAGCTAAAGACTTAGGTTTCTTACCGCAGCAGGCTATCGGCAAATGGATAAAAAACAAAGTGCGTGATGATAAACGGCGAACTATTATTGGTGTAGTAGAGGATTTTAACTTCCTTTCCCTTAAGGAAAATATGGACGCCCTGGTGATCTCTCCAAGCGACGACCGTAGGGTGATCGTTATCAAATTAAAGGCAGGCAATATCCCTGCATCGGTGGCAGCGGTTAAAGATATATATACCAAAGTAGCGCCGGTTTACCCATTTGAGTATACGTTTTTAGACCAGAAGTTTGACACTACCTATAAAACAGATATCAGGCAGCAAACTATGCTCACTATTTTCTCGGGCCTGGCTATTTTCATCGCCTGCCTGGGTTTATTTGGCCTGGCATCGTTTACAGCAGTCAAGCGCACTAAAGAAATTGGTGTGCGTAAAGTATTAGGCTCATCGGTACAAAGCATTTTGATATTGATCTCGAAAGATCTGCTTAAACCGGTATTCCTGGCAACAGTTATAGCAATGCCTATTGGTTACTATTGCATGAATAAATGGCTGCAAACCTTTGCTTATAAAACGCCTTTGCATTGGTGGATATTTGTATTAGCCGCGTTTATCACGTTTATCATCGCCGTATTAACCATTAGCTTCCAGTCGCTTAAAGCAGCAATGATGAACCCGGTAAGGAGTTTGAGGAGCGAGTAAGTTTTTAGTATCAAGTAGTAAGACAAATACGGTTTCGATTTTTGGATTTGGAACTTTAAAGTTTAAGGTTTTGTAATTAGAGTTTAGGATTTAGAAATTATCATTTAAAAAATATGAATACCAAATTAGCGTGGCGTAATTTAAAAAAGAACAAGCTTTATGCGTTTGTAAATATCCTGGGTTTAGCGGTTGGTATTGCCAGCTGCCTGCTTATAGGCATCTACGTAAAGCACGAAACAAGTTACGATAAGTTTCACGTTAACGCCGATAGGATAGTGCGGGCAACTATGGAATATAACACGGCTGATGGACCACAAAGCATAGCCGTTAGCGGTACTAAAGCTGGCCCGGAATTTAAGCGGGTGTTGCCCAGGGTGAAGGATTATGTACGAACGTTTAAATCAAACAGGGTAATTGGTTATAATAATCAGGTATTCGACGAAAAAGGCATTTTATATGCCGATGCTAATTTCTTCAAAGTATTTTCATTTAATTTAGCTAAAGGCGATATCTCATCGGCTTTAAGTGCTCCGGATAAAATTGTGATCACTCAAAAATCGGCTGCGAAATATTTTGGCAACCAGGATGCATTGGGCAAAGTATTGAAAGTTGGCTCAAAAAACTTCACTGTATCGGCAATAGCTGAAAATGTGCCCAGTAATTCGCAAATACAGTTTGATTTTGTACTGCCATTTAGTCTTTATATGGATATGAACGGGCCGGAGCAATGGTGGACAGCCAATAACATGACTTATTTGCTGCTTAACGATAAAGCTTCACCTGCTGAATTGCAAAAACAGGTATCGGCTTACATGGTGAATACGGTAAGCAAAAAAGAATTAAAAATGGATGGCAACCATTATCTTACTTACAATTTGCAGCCTTTAACAGATATACATTTAAAATCAAACCTGGCTGATGAATTTGAGCCGGTTGGCAGCATAACGTACATCTACGTTCTTTTAATTGTAGCCTTATTAATATTGATAATAGGTTGTGTAAATTATGTTAACCTTGCAATCGCCCAATCCGCGGGCCGGGGTGCCGAAATTGGTGTACGCAAAGTTATGGGTGCCGGCAATGGCGAATTATTTTGGCAATTCATTGTTGAATCCGTATTTACAACGGTTATAGCTGCACTATTGGCCATTGCGCTGGCGGCGTTGGTTTTGCCTTTGTTCAACCAAATATCGGGCAAACAACTTGAAGCTGCCACCTTAGTCAACCCCCTCATACTTTTGGGCCTTGTGGCATTAAGTTTATTGGTTGGTTTTGCAGCGGGGGCTTATCCTGCATTGTTATTATCAAATGCTAAGCTGGTAAAAATATTAAAATCGGGGTTCTCATTTACATCCGGTCAAAATGTACGTAAATCGTTAATAGTTTTCCAGTTTGCGATCTCGGTATTTTTGATCATATCTACCATCGTGATACTGCAGCAATTATCATACATCCGCAATAAGGATATTGGTTACAGCAAAAGCAACATGGTAGTACTGCCTATAGATGCGAAGATGTTACCGCAGCTGGATGCAATAAAAAAAGCAATGAGCGGCATTCCCGGCGTGCAATCCGTAGCTGCTGCTAATGACGAACCTATAAATGTTGGCTGGGGCGATGGTATAAACACCAATGACGGTAAAAATATTTCTGTAAACGCTATCCCTGTTGACGAGGATTTTATAAAAACAATGCAGCTCAAACTAATTTCGGGAAGTGATTATACCCATGCGGATTTGCTATTGCTGGATACTACAAATCAACGTAAAAATTATCATTACACCTTTATGCTGAATGAGTCGGCGGTAAAAGCATTAGGCTGGACTCCAGAGCAGGCTATTGGCAAAACCATATCAAAGGGGGTAACCGGAACAATAAAAGGCGTGATAAAAGACTTTAATTTTAAATCATTCCATGACCAGATCACGCCCCTGATCTTATTCCTGGACAACGAGCAGCTACACCGGATGTTTGTGAAGATAGATGGGAATAGCACAGCCGCAACCTTGGCACAAATTGGTAAGGTATGGAAAGATAGGGTTAGCCACCGTCCGTTCGATTACCGTTTTCTGGATGATGATTATGACGCGCTATACCGTACCGAACAGCGTACGGCAGGTGTATTTACCACCTTTTCTGCATTGGCTATAATGTTGGCTTGTTTAGGTTTGTTTGCCATTACAGCCTTTGCCGTTGTACAACGCACCAAAGAGATAGGCATCCGCAAGGTATTAGGCGCAAGCATCGCCAATATTATTATGCTGATAGCCAAAGATTTTTTAGCGCTGGTGATTATTGCTACAGTTATTGCATCGCCCATTGCCTGGTACATATCCGGAAAATGGCTGCAGAATTTTGCCTATCGTATTGATATACAGTGGTGGGTGTTTGTAGTAACAGGTATTGCAGCCTTATTGGTAGCCGCTGTTACGGTAAGCATACAATCAACCAAAGCCGCGCTGGCCAACCCGGTAAAAAGCCTGAAGAGTGAGTAGGCAGTTGTGAGTTGTGAGTTGTGAGTTGTGAGTTGTGAGTAACGGGTGCTTAAGTTAGGATTTAGAGTTTGAATTTTAGGGTTTAGTATTTAGAAATTAGGATTTATGTTGCGTAACCACATTAAGATTGCATTCAGGAGTTTAAGCAGGAATAAGGGGTTCACCTTTATCAATATAACAGGTTTGGCAGTTGGCCTTGCGGTTTGTATCATGATCATGCTGTATGTAACGCATGAAATGAGTTACGATAGTTTTCACAAAAACGGGAAGCGGATTTATAACCTGCGGGCATCGATAAAGATGGGTGGAAATACCATGAACATGGCTTACATGAGTTACGCCGCCGGGCCTATTGTGAAGCAAAACAATCCAATGGTGGAGGATTATATGCGTACTTTGGCTTATTTCAGGCCAATGGTGGTGAGCAATCCAAAATCGCCCGAAACTAAGTTTGCAGAAAGTAAACTGATCTTCGCGGACGCGGGTTTCTTTAATTTTTATTCGTTTAAGTTATTGTCCGGAGAGGCTTCGGATGCACTTAAAGCGCCATTCTCTGTTGTAATTTCAAAGGATATCGCAAAAAAATACTTTGGTAACACGAATCCTGTGGGCGAAACACTTATTATAAAAACAGATAGTGCCTATACCTACCACATTACCGGGGTAGCCGAAAATGCCCCGTCAAATTCATCTATCGACTTCAACTTTGTAGCATCTAACACAAGTTTGCTTTCAATGAAAGAAGCATCAATGTATATAGGTTCGCAAGAGATAAGTTTTGGCTCATTTGGATTGAATTTGCTTTTAAAACATGCTTCGGACACTGCCGCGTTGAGGCGTAACCTACAGGCAATGGCCAAAAAAGACAAAAGCCTGGGCGAGATGATTTATACTTTATCGCCAATAACTGATACCCACCTGCACATGAACTTTGGCGATTCATCTAATACCAGGTATTTAAAGATTTTTCCGTTGGTGGCTGTGTTGATATTACTGCTGGCATTGGTTAATTACATGGGCCTTTCTACTGCGAGGGCTACGTTAAGGGCCAAGGAAGTGGGGGTGCGCAAGGTGTCTGGGGCAAGCCGTATTAGTATTGCTATGCAGTTTTATGTAGAGTCTGCCTTGTTTGCGGGCATTTCATTCGTGCTGGGTTATTGCCTGTGTTATCTTTGCAAGCCCTGGTTTTTAAATGTGTTGCAGTTAAAGATCGATAACTCGTTTTTATATAGCCCGGTAGTTTTAGGCTTGCTGTTAGCTTTGCTGGTGCTTACGGTGTTAATAGCAGGCAGCTACCCTTCGTTAGTTTTATCGGCTTTTAAACCTGTAGTTACGCTAAAGGGCAAAATGAGCACGCAGGCGGGCGGCGCAATGGTACGTAAAGTATTTACTACCCTGCAGTTTGCCATATCTGTGGGGCTGATTATATGCGGAATTGTTATCGACCGGCAGCTCTATTATTTCAGACACGCAGATACAGGAGTTAACCGCGATAATATCGTAATGCTGCCTGTAGGTACCGGCCTGGTAAAAAACTACCATGCATTTAAAAAAGACATTAGTGATTTGGCAGGTATCGGGGAGATAGCTACATCGCATTATGCCATGTACAAGGGTTATGATATGTTTTTTGCTGCCGGCAAAACCAAAGAAGAGAAAAGTATACCTATAGCCAATTTAGTTGCCGATAATAACTTTATCCCGGTTCTTGGCTTAAAATGGAAATATCCGCCTGCGCCAAATACCGAAATTACCGGCCGTAATAAAGTGGTTATTAACGAACTGGCTATAGGGAAGCTGCATTTACCCGCAAACCCGGTAGGCAGTTTTATTAGTGATGGCAATAACAATCTCCAGGTTATGGGTGTGCTTAAAAACTTCAATTTTAGTTCAATGGCAGATGAGTTAAGGCCCTTTGCTTTAATTACACTTCCCGATACCTCATCATTTTGGAAAAAGACCGGATGCAACCTTTTTGCCAAAATAAATCCCCATACCAATTTGCCAACCCTGTTGGCCAAAATGCAAAATATCTATAAAAAATACGACCGGGATACACCTTTTGACTACACTTTTATGGACGATGCCTTTAACCAGCAATACAAGGCCGAAGACAGATTGGCCGCCATCTTTAGCTTATTCACTTACATCACGGTGATATTGGCTACGATGGGCTTGTTTGGGCTTGCGGCGTTCACTATTGAGCAGCGCACCAAAGAGATTGGCATCCGTAAAATATTGGGGGCCAGCTTGTCAAAAATAAGTACACTGCTTTCTTTGGATTTTTTAAAACTGGTGCTTTTATCGGTTATTATAGCTTCGCCGGTAGCCTGGTGGGCCATGCACAACTGGCTGCAAAATTTTGCAAACCGTATCACTATACCCTGGTGGGTATTTACCGCCGCGGGCGGCATTGCTGTATTAGCGGCCATTATCACCGTTAGCTACCATGCAATTAAGGCAGCGCTGGCAAATCCGGTGGATAGTTTGAGGAGTGAGTAGGAGCCTCACCCTGCCCTCTCCAAAGGAGAGGGTTCTTGATTTGCATGTGGGAAATGTTAAATGTAGTTTTTAAGTCCTCTCCTTTAGAGAGGATTTAGGTGAGGCTTTTATTTTCTTTTGCGTGCAACGTATTTCTCCATCCCGTTGTCTTATTAATAAACCAAACTAAAACATTATGAAAAAGCACTTACTGCTATTTTTTGTTGCCTGCCAAAGCTGTGTTGTTTTTGCGCAGGACTCCAAAACCCCATACATGACCAAACCCATTTCCGGGGCTGTTAAAGATGTTTTTGTAAACACATCGGGCGGAAGTATTACTGTAAGCGGTGCCGCTGGTGAATCGCCACGCGTTGAGGTTTATATCCAGGGAAATAATGGCATCGGCAATATATCAAAAGAAGAAATTCAAAAGCGTTTGGAAAACTACGAACTAAGCGTTACCGTTACTGGCGGCGAAGTTCACGCGACGGCCAAAAACAAACACAATTTTTCAAACTGGCGAAATTCGTTAAGTATTGGCTTTAAGGTATTTGTACCCAAAAATGTTAACACCAGCCTGAATACCAGCGGTGGCAGCATACACCTGGATAATTTGGATGGTACCGAAAAATTTGAAACAAGCGGCGGTAGTTTGCATGTTGATAAATTAACCGGGATGATCAAAGGCCAAACATCAGGCGGCAGCATTCATGTAAGCAATTCGGGATCGAGCATCGATTTGGAAACAAGCGGCGGCAGTATCGAGGCAAGTAACTGCAATGGTAAAATTCACCTGGAAACATCGGGCGGGTCATTACATCTTACTGATTTAAAAGGAACTATTGATGCCAACACCAGCGGCGGTAGCATCAGCGCCAATAATATTGCAGGCGAGTTAAAAACAGGCACATCAGGCGGTAGCATCAACCTTAACGGCCTGGCCTGTGCATTGGATGCTTCAACCAGTGGCGGCAGCTTTCATGCGCAATTTGCCAGTGTTGGTAAATATGTTAAAATTGATGTAAGCTCGGGCCACATTGATATTTCGGTGCCGTCCAAATCGGCCCTTGACCTTGATATGCGTGCTGATAAGGTAGAAGCCAACTTTACATCAAACTTTAGCGGTACTAAAGAAAAAGAAAGAATAGAAGGCAAATTGAATGGCGGCGGTTCATCGTTTGAGGTAAGGGGCAACAGCCGTATCAATCTTAATCTTAACTGAGATCTATATAAAGTAAACATGTACGCACACGGGCCTGTTGCTTAACGCGACAGGCTCTTCGTGTTTTAAGTCTTAAGTCCAAAGCTTAAGTTCTAAGTCTAAAATGACGAATCAGACTTAAAGCCCCAGACTTAGGGCTCCTGGTAGCGTTTCTTAAGTAATTGCATCATGCCAAGGTTAATGTCCCATTGATTTGATACCGGCATTTTTGTATACGGCAGTACAGGCATGTAAGGGGAAGGGCCAAACTCGGGTGTAATGGTTAATAGCCCGGCGCCGTTTTGCAGGCGCGATTTTACTATGGCATCCCACCACTGCAAATGTGCATCCAGCTCTGGTTGCCATTCGGGGGCATTTGGATCAGAAACCTGTGCAGATTGGGCATGGCCAACGCGCGCGTGAATGTGAACAGTCCGGCTGATGGCTATTTTAACCGCTTCTGGTTGTTGTTCCAGCAGGCTTTCAGATACATTACACCAGTGCGAAAAATCTGCGGTTATTAAAACATCGGGGTTATCTGTAAGCAATTGCTTAGCAATATGAGTGGCGAATAGCGCTTTATTCCGGTGTGTTTCATGGGCAATGGTAATGCCGCTTGCAACGGCAATCTCGTTGGCTATGGCAAAAAGCGCTTTGTTTTGCTCGCTTGTGAAATAATCCTTTCCGGTTTGCGAATCAATTAAAACCGGCCGTGCTTTTATTGTGTTTTCCAGGTGCTTGCGGAAACTGGTTTTATGCACCTCAAAATCTTCTTCAAACGACTGGTAATATTGGCCAATCAATAACAGGTTATGCTTTTTAAGCGCATTTAAAATGATGTCTTTTTCCTGTTCATCAAAAGGTACAGATGCTTCAACGCCCTGGTAACCGGCTTCTTTTACTTTAAAACAAAATTCGTCCCAGGGCAATTGTTCAGAACCCCAGCGCGGGCAAAAAAACTTTATTTTCATTATAACATTTATAAGAACGGTGAAAAGATAATCTGTATGGCTAATTTTTATTGTGCGATAAATATATGATTATTTGCCCCACTATATCTTATAACACCAGATCGCTTTCTTTTAAAATTAAATCGAACTTCCTCAATCGGTTTTCGCTTCGATTGTATTTTGGTCGACCCCCAAATTTAAGCTATAGAAACGCACGCGTACTGTAACGTTTCCGCAGGGCTAAAATAACTGCATGTTTTGCAAATTTCTGAATATCAAAATATTATATATTTGGCGCGTGTTTTTAAAGAATAGCAGGGAGGCACCCCAGCAGTACAGTAATCTTATTTTAGGTTTGACTACAGCAATGCCGATAAAAAACTTCCAAACTTGAGAAATTTGGATTTAGTTGATTAGTAATATGCGCTTCGGGATGAGATCCGGAGCGCATTTTTTGTGTTTAGGGTTGGCCTCTTTCAGGCACAATTACAATATCAAGATCTGTTATTTTTTTTACATACAACTCATCAACCAAAATCATCACGATAGCCAGTAAGGGCACCGCCAAAATAATACCTAAAACTCCGGATAATGTGCCCATTAATACTTGCGCCAGTATGGTTAAAGCTGGCGGCAGGTTTATCATTTTATTTTGGATGATAGGAGTTACTATGTTGCTTACTATAGTTTGAGTAACCATATACATTAATGCTACTACTATAGCAGTATTTGTACTGATGGTTAAGGCCAGTAATACGCCGGGAATCATGGCTGCCAATGATCCAAAGTTGGGAATAAGTTTAAGCAGGCCGGTAAGCAGGGCAAGCACCAAAGCCACAGGGATGCTCATGATGCCTAACCCGATAGAAAGTAAAATGAAAACCAGCACCATAGATAACATCATTCCTTTTAGCCATCCCTTTAGGGCGAAGCTAATTCTGTCTATCACCTGATGGGCGAGCGGTTTGCGGCTTTCTGGCACTAATTTTATCATGCCGTCTTTATACAGGTTAGGATTGCTTGTAAAAAATATGGCCAGGAACAAGATGATGTAAATATCGCCCAAAACACCAAAACTGGTATTGAAAAATGATTTTGCAGTGGTCATTAAAGCATCAGAGTTATCGTCCGCCAGGTATTCCAATATCTTTCTTCCTATGGGGGTTTCGGCCAGTTTTAGCTTAGCATTACTAATTGTATGCGGCAGGGTATCGCTCAATACGGCTACCTGGTTTGATATTTTAGACCCCATAAACCAAAACAGTACCCCAAGCAACACAAACGTGCCACCGATAGAAATAATCATGCAGATGCGGCGGCGCCATAGGGTTTTCCGCTGGATCATGTCGCCAAGGCCGTGAAAGTATACGGAGATGAGTACACCCGCAAGTACCATTAATAATACATTAAAAGCAACCCGGGCAATCAGTATTACTACTACCAACAGGGCTACTACGGCAACGGTTTGCCATACTTTTTGAATATAGGTGAGTTCTTTTTGAGTTGTTTTACCGGTATATTTATCGCTATTGAGGGCCATTTTGTGCTAATTTGAAAAAGAATGTTCAAATAGGGGACAATGAACATCTCCAAAAGTTTTAACAATATCGCAATATTGATTTAATATCAAAACCAAAAGCCCGGGCAGCACTAATTCCTCAATTTACCGGTGGCTAACTCTTTATCAATCCAGTACAAATGTTGATATCGATCGTGCTGGGAGTAAAACTCCGGGAGTATACTTACTTTGAGAAGCCTGCATATTTACGGCCTTATCTCTATTGGTTAAATAAGTGCTAAGCGTTTTGTATTTTTTGGTGGCGTTTTTTAAATCGAGGTTTACCTTTGTATCGGTCGTTCCGCGGTTAACAGCTACTATAACCAGTTTATTGTTCGCACCTTTCCATGCCGAAACCAGGATTTTACTTTGTGTGGCCGGCGCTGTGCCGGTAAGTACGCGTACCATGCCGGTGCGCACAAATAAACTGTAATGGCCCAGGGCCCACAGGTTTTTGGTTACCGTAAATTCGCCGTCTTTAAAATCGGGTTTGGGGTTTAAAGCGATGAGGTAATACCGTGTATTAAAACCGGCGCTGCCTGGTTCATAGGCATTCCAAAATTGCCAGGCGGTAGCATTACCGTCTGTTAAATCGGAGTGAATAACTTTTGCCAAAAACAATGCGCAATCTATCGCGTCCCGGTCGCCTTTTGAGCCTTCTTTAAAACCATCGGCCAGCATGCTGTATTCTGATTGCCAGAAGTTCACACCATATTTTTTTGCGGTATCGGCCAGTTGGCTCCGGGTAGCTACCATTGCGCTGTCGGTAGTTTCGGTAAAGTAACTGTGGCCGGCAATTATTGGCGGTACATGGTTTAATGCTTTAACAGATAATGAACTGTTAGGACCAAAAAAGCGCTGAATTTGGTTTGTTGAATAACCACTACCCGAATACAGGTAATTGAGCATGCCTGCTTCACTTATCAATATTTTAGTGTTTAATTTCTCTTTGCTTAAAGCCCCGTTAAGTTCATTAACCACATGATATATTTCGTCATTTTTCCATGCGGTGCCCTCCTGATCACCCTGCATATACGGGCGCGACCAATCCCACTGGGGCTCATTAACCGGGCTGATATAGCTGAAGTGAAGGCCTTCACTATCAAAATGGCTGATCACTTTAGCCAAAAAATTGGCATAGGCGCTATAGGCATCGGCCTTTAGGTTACTGGTAAAGTCTTTTTCTGTTTTATAACCAAGCCCGTTACGTGTAAATTGCACCGGCGGGCTGTTTGAAAAGGCTATGAGTGTTTCTACGCCATAATCATGTGCCTTTTTTAAAAAGAATTGATAGCCGGCCTGCTTGTTCCAGTCATAATCGCCATTTGGGCTTAAAAAGCATTCAGATCGCCTCCTGAAATCTTTAATTCCGCTGCTATCGCCTTGTTCTGCAGTTCCGGCGCCAATGTTAAAACGCCAGGCCGATAAACCAATTCCCAATGGGTTTCCCAACTTGTCTTTTTGCTTACTGAATAATAAACGAGCGATGGCTTCCTTTTTTTCGGCGGGCCAGTATTTGCCTATCCCTTCAGAAAACCAGCAACCCGATGCGCCTATGTTTTCAATTACCTGGGCGGTATTATTCAAATTGATATGCAGGGTTATTGTTGTATCGGTAGTTTGGGCAATTGATGTACAATTAAAAAACGTTGTCAATAACAACGGGACGGCCATTAGTTTAATAAAGTTTTTTGTCGGTTTCATCGGTGCAAATATAAGCCGGGATAATTGTATTATTAGCTATTTAATTGCGGGGAAACGGGCCTGTTGATTATACATGTCATATTATTCCTTTAATTTGTAACCAATTAATTACCCCTTTAGGATGAACCGTATTTGCCTTATTGAAGACGAAGAAAAAGTAGCCGCCTTTATTTCAAAGGGATTGCAGGAACATGATTATGAGGTAACACACGCCATTGACGGCTTTAGCGCGATTGACCTGTTGGCCGGGCATACTTTTGATCTAATAATCCTTGATTTGATGCTACCTGATATTAATGGCATAGATCTTTGCCGTCGCATCCGCAGGGATAATAAGCAGCTGCCCATATTAATGCTTACCGCGCTGGATAGGGTAGACGATAAGGTAAACGGCCTGCAGGCGGGCGCTGATGATTACCTGGTAAAGCCCTTTCATTTTAACGAGCTTTTGGCGCGGATGAATGCTTTGCTAAGGCGTTCACGGCAGGAAATGCCCCAGGAAGAAGGTTTATTAACCTTTAGCGACCTGAAACTAAACACCTTTACCAAAACTGCCGAGCGCGCTGGTACCGAAATTACTCTGACCACAAAAGAATACTATTTACTGGAATTGTTTTTGCGCAACCCCAACAAAACATTATCAAGAGATTATATTGCCGAAAAGGTTTGGGATATCCAGTTTGACACTGGCACCAATTTTATTGACGTGTATGTAAACTACCTGCGTAAAAAAATAGAAAAGGGCGCGCAGTCAAAACTTATTCATACAGTTATAGGTATGGGGTATATTTTAAAGGAGAAATAAGGCTGTATGAAAATAAAAAACAGGCTTGCCTTAAATTTTACACTCCTTAGTTCTGCCATGCTGCTAATTATTATGGCGAGTATGTACCTGGCTTTTGCCAACTTTTTCAGAACGGATTTTTACGGGCATTTAAAAGATAGGGCAAAGGTGGCCGCACAGCTATACCTCGAAGCCGACGAAATATCATCCGATTCATTAAACCACGTTCGCGAACGTATGCTGGAACAATTGCCCAACGAGGTAATAAGGGTTTACAATGCCAACAACATAGCCTCGTTTATAAAAGATAAAGAGCAATACTGGAGCTTTAACACCATTGAAGAAGTCCGCGCAAAAAAGTACATCAGCTTTAGGGAAGGCGAACGCCAAACAATAGGTATTTACTATCATGATAACCAAGGGAATTTCGTGATCCTGGCTTCCGCGTATGATCAGCAGGCAAAGGTGCGCCTATCGGGAATTATCCGTATTATGATTATCATTTTGATAGTGGTGAACAGCGTTTTGTTTTTCATAGGCAGGTGGTTTGCAAAGCGATCGCTGATGCCCATTGATGGCCTTATCAAACAAATGAAGCAAATTAATGCCAGCAGTTTACATGTAAGGGTTGACGAAGGAAAAGGTAAGGACGAAATAAGTGCCCTGGCCCTTAATTTTAACCGCCTGCTTAGTCACCTTCAAAACTCGTTTGAGTTACAGCAAACTTTTGTAGCCAATGCATCGCACGAGTTGCGCACCCCGGTTACAAGTATTATTGGCGAAGTAGAGGTTGCCCTGAACAAGCAACGCAGTATCGTAGATTATGAACGACTGTTGAATTCGGTATTAAATGATGCCGGGCGACTTAGTGATACCATTAGCAGCTTAATGGAACTGGCGCAAACGGATATGGAATATACCCGCGCAAAGCTGGAACCTATCCAGATTGATGAACAAATATGGGAGTTGCAGCATCATTGGGCTATGTCGGCCGGGCACCCGCAACTACAGGTACAAATTGATCATTTGCCCGACGACCAACAGGCGCTATTTATTAACGCTAACCCCACTTTGCTTAAAATAGCCTTCAATAATATTATTGGTAATGCGTTTAAATTCTCGCATAATCAACCCGTTACCTGCCGTTTAAATGCCGATGATCAATCCATAGTAATTACAATTATTGATAAGGGCGTTGGTATTCCTGCCGAAGACCAGGAAAAAATATTTACCCCCTTTTACCGCAGCGCAAACGGGCGTGTATTTGACGGCAATGGGGTAGGGCTGTACGTAGCTTTTAAAATTATCCAGTTATTTAATGGCACCATCAATATACAATCGGTAGTTGGGCAAGGCACAACTTTTACCATTAGTTTTGTGCCAATTTTCTAATCTCTTTCTAATCCCGCTTTAATGCTGGTCTAATTTGGGTGGTATAGTTTTGCGCCAAACAAATAAACTATGCACCGAAAATTTGTTATCGTTCTTTTTTCAATTCAACTATTACTATGGTGTATAGCTGTCGGGGGCCCGGTTTACGGGCAACCCTCCGGCGGCGATACCCTCAGGATGTCATTGAAAGAGACAGAAGATCAATTCTTAAAAAACAATCTCGACCTCATTATTCAGCACTATAATGTTGACCAGGCGCAGGCGCAAGTAATTACTGCACGGTTGTTCAATAACCCCGATTTTAGTTTTGCCAACGTTTTATACAACCCGCAAACCAAACGCTTTTTTGATACCAGCCATGATGGCGGCGAATATTCGGCCCAGCTATCGCAGCTTATCCAAACCGCGGGCAAGCGCAATAAAAATATCCAGCTGGCGCAGATAAGTGCACAGCAGGCTCAGTACCAGCTTTTTGATCTGTTACGAACGCTAAGGTATACGCTCAGGAACGACTTTTATAAGATCTATTTCCAGGAGCAGTCGGCACAGGTTTACCAGGAAGAGATTAATTCGCTGGCGAAAACGCTTAAGGCTTTCCAGGAACAATATACTAAAGGCAATATCTCCCAAAAAGAAGTGCTGCGCATCCAGTCGCAGTTATACTCACTGCAATCAGAACTAAATGACTTGATGGATAGCATTGATGACACCCAAAGCGAGTTGAAATTGATGATCCGCGCCAAACCGTCGAGCTTCGTGTTGCCCCAGGTTGACATTAACCTGGAAGGAAAAAATATGGTGTCAGATGTACCTTATCAACGTCTTGTAGATTCTGCCAATGCCAACCGTTACGATCTTAAAGTTGCCCGCTCGGTTGTTGATTATAACAACATTAACCTGAAACTGCAAAAGGCCACGGCCATACCTGATGTTACTCTTTCATTGGCCTATGACAAGCAGGGTAGTTATATCCGGGATTATTCAAGCGCGGGCATAGCGTTTTCGCTGCCATTTTTTAACCGCAACCAGGGCGGCATAAAACAGGCCCGTATTGCGGTTGATGCCAGTAAGGTGCAGCTGCAAAGCCAGCAGGACCAGCTGGAAAGTGAACTGGCCAATAACTATAAGGGCGCGTTACGCCTTGAAAACCTGTACAATAGCTTCGATCCCAAGTTTAAGCAGGATTTTAACCACCTGATACAGGAAGTGTTTAAAAACTACCAGAAACATAACATAGGCCTGTTGGAGTTTCTTGATTTTTATGATTCGTATAAAACCAATACGCTGCAGTTAAATAATCTGCAACTCAACCGCATCACTTCGTTAGAGCAATTGAATTTTGCAACCGGCACACCATTCTTTAATCAATAATAACACACAGATCATGTATCGCCCATATAAAATAGTTGTTTTTAGTATTCTTCCGGCATTGATTTTATCTATCTCGGCCTGTTCGCATCATCCGGACGAAGCTGCGAAAGATACCCGCTTTGAGGTAACTGATACGTTATTGCGTAGTCTGGTTATTGACACCGTAAAGGCGGAGAACGCGCTGTCGGAAATAACGCTTACCGGCAGCATTGCGCCGGATGAAAGCAAAATGGTAAAAATTTTTCCGATGGTGAGCGGTATAGCGCAATCGGTTCATGTGCAGCTGGGCGATGTGGTTAAAAAAGGCCAGGTGCTTACTACCATGAAAAGTGCCGAGATTGCCGGCTTCAGCCGCGACTTGATTTCGGCACAGGCCGACCTGCGAAATGCCAAACGCCAGCTGGAAACCACGCAGGATCTTTATAAAAGCGGCCTGTCGTCCGAGAAAGACCTGGAGCAGGCAAAATCAGATTATCAAAAGGCTACTGCCGAAAACAACCGTGCCGGTTCTATCATGTCTATCAATAAAAGCAACGGCAAAGGGTATGAAATCCAGGCGCCGCTAAACGGTTACATTATCGAGAAAAATGTAACGGATGATATGCAGGTACGTGCGGATAATAACCAGAACCTGTTTACCATAGCCGATTTGTCGTCGGTATTTGTGCTCATCAACATGTATGAATCAGACATTGCCAGTGTAAAAGTTGGCGATGCAGTACAAATAACTACGTTGGCCTATCCGGATAAAGTATTTACCGGCAAAATTGATAAGCTTTTTGACGTGCTCGATCCGGATAATAAAGTAATGCGTGCCAGGGTGATGATAAGCAATCCGGATAATATGCTTAAGCCGGGTATGTTTACTAATGTAAAAATCCAGGCCAAATCGGGCATGAACCTGCCGGCCATTAAAACAGATGCTATTGTGTTTGATAATAATAAAAACTACGTGGTTGTTGTAGATGGGCCGGCTAAAGTACATATCCAGCCGGTTGAAATAGCCAAGCGGGTAGAAGATGTGGCCTACATCAGCAAAGGGCTAAAGCCCGGACAGCGCGTGGTTGCTTCAAGGCAGGTTTACCTGTACGAGTCATTAAAGGACTAACAGTTCACGATCATTTTATAAAACGAACAGATGAACAAGTTCATAAAAGGAGTGCTGTCTTTTGCACTTAAAAATAAGATTTTTATATTTTTTGTTACCCTGCTTATGGCGGTGGCGGGCTATATCAGTTTTAAAACCATAGCTATAGATGCCTTTCCGGATGTAACCAACACATCGGTAACTATTATAACACAGTGGCCCGGCCGCAGCGCCGAGGAGGTTGAAAAATTTGTAACCCGCCCCATAGAACTGGCCATGAACCCGGCCGAGAAAAAGACCAGTGTGCGCTCGTCGTCCCTGTTTGGCCTGTCGGTAGTAAAAATTACATTTGATGATGATGTAGACTATGCGTTTGCTCGTTTACAGATCAACAACCACCTTGATGAGGCCAATTTGCCAGATGGTATTACCCCCGAAATTGAACCTCCCTACGGGCCGACAGGCGAAATTTACCGTTACACCTTAACCAGTAATAAGCGGTCGGTACGCGAATTGAAAACCATACAGGATTGGGTGGTAAGCCGCGAGATAAGGGCGGTGCCGGGCGTAGCCGATGTAAACAGTTTTGGCGGCGAGGTGAAAACTTACCAAATAACCATAAACCCCGAAAAGGCGGTTCAATACGATATTACCCCCTTGCAGTTATTTGATGCAGTATCCAAAAGTAACGTAAACGTAGGCGGCGATGTGATACAGCAAAGCGGGCAGGCTTACGTGGTACGCGGTATTGGCTTGCTCAACAACATCAGCGAGATAAAGAACATTGTTGTTAATAACGTAAAAGGTACGCCTATTTATGTAAAGACTATTGCCGAGGTAACCGAAGCATCATTACCGAGATTGGGTCAGGTAGGCCGCGATGTTGACCCGGATGTGGTAGAGGGTATAGTGGTTATGCGCAAAGGCGAAAACCCGAGTGTAGTTATTGCAGGCCTTAAAGATAAGATCAAAGAACTGAACGGTACTATACTGCCTGAGGACGTTAAGATCAATACCTTTTACGACCGCGAAAACCTGGTTGATTTTGCAACGCATACTGTGCTGCATAACATGGCCGAAGGAATCATATTTGTAACGGTGATTGTATTACTGTTTATGGCCGACTGGCGCACTACGATAATTGTAGCCATTATCATCCCGCTGGCGCTGTTGTTTGCCTTTATGTGCCTAAAGTTGAAAGGCATGTCCGCCAATCTACTCTCGATGGGCGCTATCGACTTTGGTATCATTATAGATGGGGCCGTTGTAATGGTGGAGGGGATTTTTGTACTGCTTGACCATAAGGCCAAAGAAATGGGGATGGAGAATTTTAACAAGCTCAGCAAGCTTGGCTTAATCCGCCAGGCCAGCTTGGTAAACGGTAAGGGCATCTTTTTTGCCAAAGCTATTATCATCACCGGTTTATTACCCATCTTCAGCTTTCAAAAGGTAGAAGGAAAAATGTTTTCGCCCCTGGCCTGGACATTGAGTTTTGCGCTTTTGGGTGCCTTGTTGTTAACTTTTACACTGGTGCCCGCGCTGAGCAGCATCCTGTTACGTAAAAATGTAAAGGAACGTCATAACGTATTTGTTGAGTTTATCACCAAAAATGCACTTCGCTTTTATAACCTGTGTTTTAAACGACGCAAAATAGTATTCCCGATAGCAGTTGCTGCTTTGGTTATTAGTTTAGGTTGTTTTACATTATTAGGGACCGAATTTTTACCGGAATTAAACGAAGGATCGATATATGTGCGGGCAACGGGCCCGTTAAGTACCTCGCTGGAAGAATCAGTTAAGCTATCAAACGAGATGCGCCGGATTTTCCTGAGTTTTGACGAGGTTAAGCAGGTGATATCGCAAACCGGCAGGCCAAATGATGGTACCGATGCTACCGGCTTTTATAACATAGAATTCCATGTTGATATTTATCCGCAGGACGAATGGAAACGTAAAGAAACCAAAGAGGAATTAATTGCCAGAATGCAGGATAAACTAAAGTTTTATCCCGGTGTCGACCTCAACTTCTCACAACCTATATCAGATAACGTGGAAGAAGCAGTATCGGGGGTAAAGGGATCGATCGTGGTGAAAATGTTTGGAGATAACTACCCTTATATCGAAAGCAGGGAAGAACAGATTTACAAAATCCTGAAAGGTGTACGCGGTATCGAAGATTTGGGCATCTTACGCAACATGGGCCAGCCCGAGTTACAGATAAACCTTAACCAGGATAAAATGGCCCAATACGGTGTTACCGCTGCGGATGCTAACGCTGTGATAGAAACGGCGATTGGCGGCCGCGCTGCAACACAGATTTATGAAGGCGAAAAGAAGTTTGATTTAAGGATCCGTTACCCGGAAGATTTTAGGAACAATGCAACGGCCATAGGCGATTTGCGTGTGCCTACTTTGAATGGTGGTAAAGTTCCGCTAAGGGAGATAGCGGATATTGGCAAAATAACGGGCATCAGTATGATATACCGGGATAAAAACAGTCGGTACGGCGCTATCAAGTTCTCTATCCGCGGCAGGGATATGGGCAGCACCATTGCCGAAGCACAGGCCAAAGTTAACGCGCAAATAAAACTGCCTAAAGATTACCGCCTGGAATGGGCCGGCGACTTTGAAAACCAGCAGCGTGCTACGCAAAGGCTGTCGCAGGCGGTGCCGGTAAGCTTGCTTATTATCTTCTTTATCCTGTTTATCCTTTTCGGCAACTTCAGGGATTCGCTGCTGGTATTAAACAACGTGCCTTTTGCTATCATGGGTGGCATCCTGGCTTTGTTGATTACCGGGGTTAACTTTAATATATCTGCAGGGATAGGGTTTATAGCTTTATTTGGTATCTGCGTGCAGAATGGCGTTATCCTGATCTCGAAATTTAAATCGAACATTAAGGAGCTGCGGCATCATCAATTTACCGATTTTACCGAGGCTTTGAAAAACGGTGTAGCCGATAGGATGCGCCCGGTTATCATGACGGCTATGATGGCCGCTATTGGTTTGTTGCCGGCTGCATTGTCCGCAGGTATCGGTTCCGAGGCTTCAAAACCATTGGCCATTGTGGTAATTGGCGGCTTAATTACCAATACCATTTTTAACCTGTTTGTATTCCCCATTGTGTTTTACTGGACTTATCGCAAACGCGTGGAAAGCGGAGATACCGGCAGGTTGTAAAACAAGGAACTTTCCCTAATTTCTATATATAACCAAGCTCCCGTTGTAATGACGGGGGCTTTTTTAACAGGGTAAACACATCTAAAGTGGGTTAACATAACTTAACATATTTTAGATATATTTTTTATAAGTATTTGATAATAAATTAATTGTATATAAACATAGTTAACACTAAATTGATTGCGTTAATGTTGTCTGATCCAATATTTGTGCCGGTTTTTGTCCAACTCAGGTACCTAAAGGGGGCTGGTTCTTCTAAATAGTTTGCCATGCTTTTTAACCACCAGGTTCCCGTAGCATTACCCAATAAGTGGCATTGGTTACCGGCTCTAAAAAGGATGCGCTTTCTTTATATCCCAGCCTGTTATAAAATGATATGTTCCTGGGCGTAAAAGTTTCCAGGTAGGTGGGCAAACCCAATTTGTCGGTTTCTGCCAATACATCAGTGATTAGGCCGACACCTAAACCTTTACCCTGGAATTCCGGTTTGATGCCGACGATGGAAAGGTACCATGATTCTGGTGCAATTAAACCCTCCAATTGCGCCGACATAAAATCTACCATCTGCACATAGGCATCCAGCACGACATCACCTAAATTGGCTTTCAAAAAGGCCTTCTTTTCCTGGCTTTTTTTCGATTCGGTCTCTGCACTTAAGGGCTTACTCCATATAGACGCGCCATACCTGTGTTGGCCGGGAATAAACAGCAGGCCGTATTTTTCGGCCTCGTACATCGAAAAATCAAGGTAGCTTATTAAAGCTTCCCGTTTCTCTTTATCGCCGGTTATTGATTGTAATAACCTGATATAAAATGGATCAGGCTGTAATGCCTGGTATAAAGCCTCAGAAAACTCCTGGTATTTAAGTGTGTACATGGCTGGTAAATATCGGAAATTATGCCCTGTGCTAACAGATAAAAATCGATTTATAGTTAAATAAGCCCCCGGCGTCCACAAATCAAAAACAGCCGGGAGATTAAATCCCCAGGCTGTTCATTTATAGCTTTCTGTCTTATGCTTTTAGCTTTCAGCCTACTTCTTCATTACCTTGTTTACAATATCGTTTCCAAAAACAAATACCATCAGGGTAACCAGTATCACAAAGCCCACTATTTGTGCGCGCTCCAGGAACTTATCGCTCAGTGGTTTGCCTTTTATCATTTCCACAATCAGGAACACGGCATGACCACCGTCAAGCGCCGGGATAGGCAACAGGTTCATCAGCGCCAATACCATTGATAAAAAGCCTACAAGGCTCCAAAAATGCACCCAGTCAATAGTGCCGCCAAACAGGTTTGCTATAGCAACAGGGCCGCTTACGGCTTTGTTAAACTTAACATCACCTTTAAATATTTTACCCAGGCCTTTGGCATTATCAGTAAATGTGCTGATAGCTCTCGCCGCACCGATAGGGAAAGATTGAAAGAAACCGTATTTTATGGTTTTTACTTCCGGGAAATCGCTTTTTGGCCGTGCGAAACCAATAGTTCCATCGGCGGTAACCTGCGCTTTTATTGGCAAAGTGGTGCTGTTGCGTTTTACGCTCAGGTCAACCATCTTGCCTTTGTTTGCTGCAAGCTGGCTTTGGATCTCGTCAAAAAATACAACAGGCTGGCCGTTTACTGCCACTACGCTATCGCCTTTTTGCAGGCCTGCTTTTTTAGCATTGCCATAAACCGAATCGACAGAAAATTTGGTACGTGGTACGCGGCTTATAAATTCTTCGATACCATGATCGGCTAAATCGTTTAATATGGTATGCGGTACAGTAATGCTTAACGTCTGGGCACCGCGCACTACGGTAAATACCGTATTTTCGAGCAATACTTTTGGGCTTGTTAAATCGTCAAAACGTACAATTTCTTTACCATTAACGGCGGTAATTTTATCGCCCGGCAATAAGCCTATTTTTTTGCCTACCACGCCTGGTACAATGCCATATTGCGCACTTGAGTTAGGAATATAGCTTTCGCCAAAGCGGATAGTCAGGACCCAAAATATAAGAATGCCCAGTATGATGTTAACTGTAACACCGCCCAGCATTACAATTAAACGCTGCCAGGCTGGTTTTGAACGGAACTCCCAGGGTTGCGGCGGACCGGCCATCTGGTCGGTATCCATCGATTCATCTATCATACCGGCAATTTTTACATAGCCACCTAAAGGCAGCCAGCCAATGCCATATTCAACACCTTTATACGTAAATTTAAACAGGCTGATATTCCACGCGTCAAAAAACAGGTAAAATTTATCTACTTTAATCCCGAAAGCCCGGGCCGTTAAAAAGTGCCCCAGTTCGTGCAGGATGATTAAAATTGAAAGGCCCAGTACAAGCTGGCCTACCATGATCACTATACTCATTCGTTATATTTATCTATTAATAGTTTATTGCCTTTAACGGCAGTTTTTGTATAAAATTTTGCGCAAAGATGCGTGTTTCTTTGTCGGTATTCAAATAATCGGTTATGGTTGGTTGCGATACGAAGGCGATTTGCTGCATACATTCTTCAATCAAATCGCTCATGGCCAGGAAACCGATGTTGTTGTTTAAAAAACCTGCAACGGCAATCTCGTTGGCAGCATTAATAATACAAGGCATGTTACCTCCCTGTTTTAACGCAGCATAAGCTAAACCAAGATTACGAAAAGTTTCCAGGTCTGGTTTTTCGAAAGTCAGATTAGGGTAAGCGGTAAAGTCAAAGCGCTTAAAATCGTTTTGAACGCGGTTAGGGTAGGTAAGGGCGTACTGGATAGGCAGTTTCATATCAGGCAAACCCATTTGGGCTTTGATTGATCCATCCCTGAATTGCACCATAGAGTGGATGATAGATTGCGGGTGAACCACCACGTCAATCTGATCTGCATCTACATCAAAAAGCCATTTGGCCTCAATCACCTCCAGGCCCTTATTCATGAGCGATGCCGAATCAATGGTGATTTTGGCGCCCATTACCCAGTTGGGATGTTTTAACGCGTCTTCGCGGCTTACACCGGTCAAAAAATCAACGCTGCGGCCACGGAAAGGGCCGCCGGATGCTGTAATAATCAGTTTTTCTACAGGGTTGTTTTCCTCGCCCGTGAGGCACTGGAATATCGCCGAGTGTTCAGAATCTACCGGCAGGATGTTAACCCTATGCTGTTTGGCCAAAGTGGTTACAATTTCGCCGGCAACAACTAAAGTTTCTTTATTAGCCAGGGCGATATCTTTACCCGCCTTTATAGCGGCAATAGTAGGTTCCAAACCTGCAAAGCCAACCATCGCTGTAAGCACTACATCAATATCAGGATGAGTAACGGTATCAATAATAGCCTGGTGGCCTGCAAGTACCTCGATGGGCAGGTGGGCCAGGGCCTCCTTAACCTGCAGGTATTTGCCGGTATCGCATATAATGGCGTAGGCCGGCAAAAACTCAATAGCCTGGCTAATTAATAGCCCGGCGTTGGAATGCGCTGTAAGTAAAAAAGCCCTGAACAGGTTACCGTTGCCCTTTATCACCTCAAGTGTTTGGGTACCTATGCTGCCTGTTGAGCCTAAAATGGCAATTTTTTTTATCTGGTTACTCAATTACGTTTTTATATTTAAAATCGTCATTGCTTCGTTTCTTATAATGACGTATTTGTAAGTTATTGACTATCAATTTAATATCCGTCATTGCGAGGTACGAAGCAATCCCCGACATGCTAAGTCCCAAATAGTTCGGGATTGCTTCGTACCTCGCAATGACGGTAGTTTAGAACATTTGTTTAACTATGTCTGTTGCACGTCATAACGATTTTTCTTCAGGTTTTGCCTGATTGATCCTCGCAATGACGGGCTGGTATTTTTTATTTGCTAATATACGCTTTTAACCCATCTGCTATCTTCCTGTCGTTTGATAGTCTTGGCACCTTATTTTGCCCACCCAGTTTTCCTTCGGAACGCATGTAATTTATAAACGCGTTTTTTTGTAGGCCTTGGATGATCAAAGGTTGCAAAATGTTACCTTCAATCAGGTCAAAATAGTAAATATTTTTCTTTTGCAGGGCTTTATCCACTTTTATGGCAAAGGCCCGAAGATCGCCGGGCGGTGTTCCAAACTCAACAAACCACTCATGGTAGGGGAGTTGCCCGGCCGGCGGGTTAACCTGTGGCGCTACGGTAAATTCAATTACATCAACACCCTCGGCCTTTGCTACGCTCATTAATGCATGTTCTACTTCTTCGCCAATAACATGTTCGCCAAAGGCCGATATATAGTGTTTAATACGGCCGGTTACAATGATTTTATAAGGGTTTTTAGATATGAATTTAATGGTATCCCCTAAGCTATAACCCCATAAGCCGGCGCTGGTGTTCATGATAAGCGCATAATTCTTCTCCAGTTCCACATCTTTGATATTGATGCGGGTTGGATGCTCGTTAAAATATTCTTCAGAAGGAATAAACTCGTAAAATATACCTGAGTCAACTAATAAAAGCAGTCCGTTCTCCTTTTGTGAATCCTGGAAAGCGATAAAGCCCTCTGATGCCGGATAAGTTTCGATAGAATCAATTTTAAAACCAATACTTTCCTCCATCCGGGCGCGGTAAGGTTCGTAGTTTACGCCGCCATGCACGTACAATTTGAAGTTAGGGAAAATATCTTTCACCTTTTTGCCGCCGGCCTTTGCCGAAAGCCTGTCAAAATACATCTGGCACCAGGGCGGTATGCCGCTAATGAGGCGCATATCTTCATTAAAAGTTTCGTCAACTATGGCGTCAACCTTTTGCTCCCAATCTTCAATGCAATTGGTTTGATAGCTGGGCAGCCTGTTTTTTTGAAGGTAGGCGGGTACGTGGTGTGCCACTATGCCCGAAAGCCTCCCAGTTGAAACGCCATTTTTTTCGGCTAAAACCGGGCTTCCCTGCAGAAATATCATTTTGCCATCCACAAAATCGGCGTTGCCGGTTTCGTGGATATAAGCAAGCAGCGCGTTTCGGGCGGCTTTAATATGCTGGGGCATGCTTTCTTTTGATATCGGGATATATTTTACACCCGATGTTGTGCCCGATGTTTTGGCCAGGTATTTTGGCTTGCCCGGCCATAACACATTCTCTTCGCCTTTTACAACCCTGTCTATATAGGGGCGCAGGTCTTCGTAATCGTGAATAGGTACATTTCGTTTAAAATCTTCGTAGCTATTGATCTGTGAAAAATTATGCGCCTTACCAAAGGTGGTATCTTTAGCCTGGTGGATAAGACTGCTAAATGTATTTTGCTGCAAAATAAGGGCATTTTTACGCAGCTGATTAAGCTCCCTGTTTACCAGGGCTGCAAAAACTTTGCTTAATACAGATTTAAGGCCCATTTGTTAATTGGTTTCGGACAGGTCATCGTCAACATCCAGGTGGCTGTAAACTAATTTACGGTAGGTAACCATAATAATTACCTGGATAAAGGGGAAGGTTAGCAAAAACCAACAATAAAAAGCTAATCTGAATATGAATCCTCCCTTTTCATCAAGTCCGGTTAAATTTATGATCAGGAAAACAGGTATCAATGCTATAAAGAGTATGCCTATTATAATAATAAAGATGCTAAGCGTTTTAAAGAAGTTATCCTTGGTTATTTCGAAACTTTGTTTGAGCGATTCTATAGGCGCCGAATCATCGTCAACAATAAAGCAGATGCAAAATATACTGCGCAGGCTTATGTAGAGGATAATCAATAATTCTATTGTTTGAAATATGCTTTCCAAACCCAGATACCGTTGGGCCAATACATAGAAGAAGAATAATATTGCAACGAAGAACGCTGTTAAAAAGCCGATAATAACAAAGTTAAATGTCATTTTAGCCGATGGCAAAATATCTTTAAATTCAAACTCATAATATTCTTTGTCCATTAAGGTTAATATGAGTTTGTAAAAGCTTAAACCAATAAAGCACTGCGTTATCAACGCTATGAAGAAGAAAATAGTGGTGGTAAGGTAATCGCCAATTAAAAAAAAAGTCTTAAAAAAGTCAAGCACCTCATTTATAAACAGCGAAATAACCGAATACACAACAAGCGGCACAAAATTTTTCTTTAAAATATTCCATGCAGTTTTAATGGTTTCTGCAACAGAAAAGGTGTGGTACATAGGTTATTATGATCTGTTAAAAATTACCCGCTTCCAAAAATCCTGCATAAATCCTATCCCGTAGGCTGTTAGTTGAGTGAAGGCAGCTATAATGCTCAAAAATGCGATTTTTGCTGATTTATTTTTCCACCAAGCATGAAAAAATATTAACAAAATGATAAACAACACTATTAAATTACCCAGTTTGGCAATCTGCCATCCCAATAGATTGAAAATGAGCGTGAATAGCAGGAACAGTGTGAACGCCGCGGGGAAAAAGTGCACCGCCTTTAACTCCCCCGGGAAAAACTTATAAATATTAATGCGCGCCCTGCCAAAAAAGTGAAGTTGCTTAAAAAACTGCACAAAGTTGGTGCGGCGTTTATGGTAAACGATGGCGTCGGGGATCAGCCCGATTTTAAAACCAAGGGAATGGATGCGGATGCTGTATTCGATATCCTCGCCCAGTCGGGTGATAATAAAGCCGCCTGCTTTTTCCCATACCTGCCTTGATACACCCATGTTAAAACTACGTGGATGAAACTGCCCAATCGCTTTTTTATTTCCGCGGATGCCGCCGGTTGTAAAAGGGGAGGTCATGCTATAGCTGATAGCCTTTTGCGTAGGCGTAAATGAAGTATGTGCTCCGTCTGGCCCGCCGTAGGCATCAAGGTAATTTGCGGTTAACGAATTATTTACAATCTGCAGGTAATCTGCAGGGATCAAACAATCCGAATCGAATATGATAAAGTAGTCGCCCCTGGCGCGTTCAAATCCAAAATTGCGTGTAAAACCCTGCCCTTCGTTTGCTTTTTTAAAATAGCGAACATCCAACTGTCCAACAAAGCTGTTTACGATAGCTTCGGCGTCATTAACCGATCCATCTTCAATCACCAAAACCTCAAAATTCCGGTACGTTTGCAGCACAAGTGTTTCCAGCAGTTCTTTAATCTCCTGCGGGCGGTTATATAAAGGAATGATGATGGAAAAAAACATGTTTTGAATTTGATGATTTGAAAATTTGAGGATTTGAAAATGGCTGGCTTTTCAACCATTTCAATTTGAAAGGGTAATTTTCAAATTTTCAAATCCTCAAATTTTCAAATCAGATAACTTCCTCTACCTGGTAATGGTTCCGTTCGCTTGAGCTACGGGAAACCAGTTCGGCAACAAAGCCGGTTAAAAATAGCTGCGAGCCTAAAATGATGGCTACAATGGCTATATAAAACCAGGGGTTGTCTGTTGGCTGCCTTTCTTTAATATGATGCGAGATGTTATAAAGCTTATCGGCCATTATCCATATCGCTATTACCAATCCTGTAAAAAAGCTGATTGTACCCATAGTTCCAAAAAAGTGCATGGGGCGTTTACCAAACTTGCCAACAAAAAATATCGATAGCAAATCAAGAAAGCCGTTTACAAAGCGGCTCATGCCAAATTTGGTTTTGCCGTATTTGCGGGCACGGTGCTCAACTACCTGCTCGCCAATTTTGGTAAAACCGGCCCATTTGGCTAATACTGGGATATAGCGGTGCATTTCGCCATAAACCTCTATATTTTTCACCACAGCGCCGCGGTATGCTTTAAGGCCGCAGTTAAAATCGTGCAGGTTATCTATGCCGCTCATTTTACGGGTGGCATAGTTAAATAGCTTAGTGGGTATGGTTTTGCTGAGCGGATCATACCGTTTGGCTTTCCATCCCGATACCAGGTCGAATTTTTCTTCGGTTATACGGCGATAAAGTTCGGGAATTTCATCCGGGCTATCCTGTAAATCGGCATCCATGGTTATTACCACATCGCCCCTGGTAGCGGCAAAGCCGGTATTAAGCGCTGCCGATTTGCCATAGTTGCGCCTGAATTTGATGCCTTTAATGAAAGGATTATCGAAGCTTAGCTTCCTGATCATCTCCCATGACCCGTCCTTGCTACCATCATCAACCAATATGATTTCATAAGTAAAGCGATTTTCGGCCATTACGCGGCTTATCCATGAGGTAAGCTCGGGCAATGATTCTACTTCGTCATAAAGCGGTACTACAACTGATATATCCATTTATAAGGAATGTGATGCGTGGCTAAAATTATGTTTGCCCGCAATCATCCGCAAAAATATAAAAAATAGGGAATGGTTTGTATAATGATTTTTAAGCAGCCAAGCCCCCTCTAAATCTCCCCCGGTAGGGGAGACTTTAACTGCTTTTTTAAAGTCCTCCCTACCGGGGAGGATTATTCGCAGTTGGTGATTTGGTGCGCTCATGAAAGCTACGCTATTTAGGTGGGGCTGCCTACAATATGTAAAGCATCTATTACGTTAAAAGCACTTGGAAATATTTGCATAACTTGCCTGTCATTATAAATAAAGCCTTCATGAAATTTTGTAAAGCAATTCTTTTTGTTTTTCTGTGTGTGTTTTCCACAATAGCCTATGCTCAAACCGACGATCAACAGGGGGGGAAATACGATCAGCATAAAGTTTTTAATCCATTATTTTATCCCGAAAAAGGTAACGAATACAGGAATGCCGGTGGAGCGCCCGGCTCAAAATACTGGCAAAACCGTGCCGATTACAAGCTTGATATTATGTTGGATACCGCGAAACACCGGATTGACGGTACCGCGCTAATTACTTATACCAACAACAGCCCCGATGCTTTATCATTTTTATGGCTGCAGGACGATCAGAATATTTACCGCGAAGATTCGCGCTCCGAAGCTGCCAGCTCGGTTACCGGGGGGCGTTTTACCAATCGCAGCTATACCAAAGGCGATGAAATAAAAGCCATTTACATTATTAAAAACGGTAAAACTACCAAAGCCGATTACCTGGTTACTGATACACGCCTGCAAATAAAGCTCAAAGATTCGTTGAAGGCCGCGGGTGGTAAGCTGCAGATTAAAGTAGAATACGGTTTTGAGATACCTAAGTATGGTACCGACCGTATGGGCCGTCTGCAAACCAAAAATGGCTGGATTTATGAAATAGCCCAATGGTACCCCCGCATGGAGGTGTATGACGATGTAACCGGGTGGAATGTATTACCCTACCTTGGCGCCGGCGAGTTTTACCTGGAATATGGTAACTTTGATTACACCATTACAGCCCCCTCAAATTTAGTAGTAACCGGCTCTGGCGAGCTGCTTAACCCCGCCGAAGTTTACACACCAACTACCATGAGCCGCCTGGCCGCAGCCCGTGCAAGTGATAAAACGGTGATGATAAAGGATGAGGCTGAAGTTTTGAGCGGTAACGATCACCCTAAAAAACCGGTGCTTACCTGGCACTTTGCCTGTAAAAATGCTCGTGATGTGGCATGGTCGGCGTCAAAAGCATTTATGTGGGATGCAGCGCGGATTAATTTGCCCAGCGGTAAAAAAGCTTTGGCGCAATCGGTTTATCCTGCCGAGGTAAAAGGTAACGATGCCTGGGGCCGGTCTACAGAGTATGTGAAGGCTGCCATTGAACTTTATTCGGATAAATGGTTTGAGTATACCTACCCCGTAGCAACCAATGTGGCCGGTACGGTAGGAGGAATGGAGTATCCAGGGATTGTTTTTTGCGGATGGGAAAGTAAAGCAGGGGGGCTTTGGGAAGTTACCAACCACGAGTTTGGCCATAACTGGTTCCCGATGATCGTAGGCTCAAACGAGCGTAAGTACGCGTGGATGGATGAAGGTTTTAATACCTTTTTAAACAACGTTGATACACGCGTTTTTAATAAAGGCGAGTATTATGAGCCGGTAGACGAGCAAAAAGCGGCATCAGGTTTGTTTAGCGCCGATGCTGAGCCTATTATGACCATTCCGGATGTACTACAAGAAGGCTTTTTGGGCAACGCGGCTTATGATAAGCCCGCCCTGGGCCTTGCCATTTTACGCGAGCAG
The DNA here is from genome assembly GCF_051903035.1 of Mucilaginibacter sediminis. Classification (NCBI taxonomy): domain Bacteria; kingdom Pseudomonadati; phylum Bacteroidota; class Sphingobacteriia; order Sphingobacteriales; family Sphingobacteriaceae; genus Mucilaginibacter; species Mucilaginibacter sediminis. The sequence continues at coordinate 1,290,169 of NZ_CP170602.1, read as the reverse complement.
ATTTTGGGCGAACAGCGTTTTGATTACGCGTTTCGCACCTATATCAAACGCTGGGCATTTAAACATCCAACGCCCTGGGATTTTTTCCACACCATTGATAACGCCGCCGGCGAGGATCTGAGTTGGTTTTGGAACGAATGGTTTTTTACCACCTGGAAGCTTGACCAAAGCATAAGCGGTATTGCCTACCAGGACGGCGACCCGGCGAAAGGCGCGCTGATTACCATAGAGAACCTGGAAGAGATGGCGCTACCTGTAACCATTAGCATTAAAGAAGAAAATGGCAAAACAGGCATTGTAAAACTACCTGCCGAAATATGGCAGCGCGGCGGTACCTGGACTTTTCCTTATAAATCCACATCGAAAATATCCCTGGCCGTTATCGACCCCGACCACAAACTGCCTGATGTAAATGCCGAAAATAACTCGTTTAGCGGGTTGCCGGTTCCAGCCGGTGTAACTGCCGGCAGTGTAATCAAAACCTATCTTGATGCCATTGGCGGTGTTGATAAGCTGAAAAATATTAAAGATCTACAGGTTTCGGCAGCAGCAAGTGTGCAGGGCTCAGAAGTACAGATGGTTTCGAGGTACCGCATACCCGGAATGTATTTTCAGGAAATTACTGTGCCATCATATAACAACCTGGTACTAAGTCATATTTTGGTTAATAATGATAATATAAGTGTGCAGCAGGTAAACCATGAAATGCCTTTGGACGATGTGGCCAAAAGAGTGCTTAAAGAAAAAAGCAAAGCTTTCCCCGAACTTGATTACGAAAAGCTGGGAAACGCGGTGTCGCTTGATTCAACAATGAAAGTGGTAAACGGCGACATGGCTTATGAAGTTGACATTCGCGTTGTAGACGGCGCTGTAATTAAAAACTATTACAGCCAAAAAACGGGCCTTAAAATAAAACAGGTTATTGATGGTACCGCAAGTTCGGTAACGGAGTTTGGAAATTACGAGGGAATAAACGGTGGCGTTAAAATTCCGTTTTTAATTAAAACCGTTATCCTTGGCCACCCGGCCGATTTTAAGGTTAAAGAAACAGCGGTAAACAGCAATATGCCGGCGGTGTCGTTTCAATAGTTTTCTCGGGAGACAAATCAGTACAAATCGGCAAAAGAAAATTTACGATCACCCCCTTGATTCGGTAAGTCGCTTTCTTTTAAAAGAGTGCCCGGATTCGATAGCTAAAATTCTGGCCGAAAATGGCAACGGAGAGTCTTTAGTGTAATCTCATCTGTGTATGCCAGGGTGCGTTTGCGATATTTATTTATACGATGCCTGTTAGCTTTATGCTGGTAAACGGCAATTGATTGATATCCTCGATACAATTTAGTTTCTTTACCAACCTAAATTGAGTTCCGAATATATGCGTAAAATATTCTATTTATATGTGTTCACAACATTTTTTTCTGTAACCGGTGCCAACGCCCAGTTGGATACTGTAAAAACCTATATGAAGTTATCTAATGATGTATGGACGCGTGACAATCATGGCTATGTGGTAAAAAACAGAGATAGCGCGGACTTTGTAAGACTGATAATTTCGCCGACAAACAGCACCGGAAAAACATTATACTCCGTGAAAGACCTTTATCTTAACGGCCGGATAAAATTAATAAGTATGTCGGCAAGCCGTTTTGTGTATCCTGATTTTGATGGTACATGTATTGAATATTACTTAAACGGGAATATAAAAACGATCAGCAATTATAAAAACGGGCAAAAAGAAGGAGAGCAAATAGTGTATTATCCTAATGGCTTGGCTTATTATTCGGTATCACATCATCAAAACAAAGTAAAATTGATCAACTGTAATGATTCCATAGGTAAAGCTTTAGCTGTTAACGGTAACGGAAAATGGGTAAAGTATAGCGACGATTTTAAAACGGTTATGGAGAGTGGCCCGGTATTGGACAGCCTGGAGCAAGGTGAATGGAAAGGGCATTTTAATGATACATTGAATTATATCTGTAACTATACCAATGGGGTTATTACATTTGGCACCAGTTACGATAGCGGAGGGAATGTATTTACTTTTACCGAAAAAAAAATACTGCCCGAGTTTTATGGCGGTTTGAATGGATTTACGAGGTTTCTGAGGAGGAAAATAAAATACCCAAGATACGCTTGGCAAAATGGTATACAGGGCAGGGTTATCGTGACATTTATAGTTGAAAAAAACGGGACTTTAGCAGATATAAAAATATCAAGGGGAACTGAGCCAAGCCTCGACGCGGAAGCTATGCGTATTATGCAAGAAAGCCCCAAGTGGAAGCCGGCTTATCTATACGGTGTTCCTGTACGTGTGCAATTTTCGGTGCCAATTATTTTTCTCGCGAATATTAAAAACAATCAGGATTAAACCAGCCCCAAAACCTTACTCGTACGTTCGCGCGTAGCAACACTCAAAGCCTCATCATTTGATAATGATTGTCCGTAGGATGGGATCATCTGTTTCAGCTTCTCCTGCCATTCGGTTGTTTTAATATGGGTTTTAAAGCAGCGTTCAATCAGCTGTACCATAATAGGTACAGATGTGGATGCACCCGGCGACGCGCCTAACAGGGCTGAAATACTGCCATCTGCCGATGTTACTACCTCGGTGCCAAATTCCAGTACGCCCGTATGCTTAGGATCTTTTTTGATCACCTGTACGCGCTGGCCGGCAATGTCAAGCTCCCAATCTTCGGCTTTAGCCGTTGGTAAGTACTCCCGCAGGGCTTTAAGCCTGTCGTTGGGCGATTGCATTACCTGGCTGATAAGATATTTGGTTAGTGGCCAGTTATCGCGGCCTACGGCAAGCAGCGGTAATATGTTATTTGGTTTTATTGAACAAAATAAATCTAGTAAAGATCCTTTCTTTAAAAAGCGTGTTGAGAAACCTGCGTAGGGGCCAAACAACAGTTCGCGTTTACCATCAATCATCCGGGTATCCAGGTGCGGTACCGACATTGGCGGCGAACCTACCGATGCTTTACCATAAACTTTAGCTTCGTGACGTTTAATTACATCGGGATTAGTACAAACCAGCCATTGCCCGCTCACTGGGAAACCGCCAAAACCTTTACTCTCTTTAATGCCCGATTTTTGTAATAATGGCAAAGCGCCGCCTCCGGCGCCAACAAACACAAATTTGCTGGTCAGCTTTCTTTTTGTGCCGCTTGTTTTATCTTTTACTGTTACCAGCCAACTGCCATCTGTGTTGCGTTTAAGGCCGGTAACATCGTGGTTAAGGCTTAAGTTAACGCCTGGTTTTTGTTTCAGGGTGTCAAGCAAGCTGCTGGTTAAGCTACCAAAGTTTACATCTGTACCAATATCCATAAACGTGGCCGATACCGCCTCGTGTTCATCGCGGCCTTCCATTACCAGCGGAATCCATTTTTTAATCTGGGCTTTGTCTTCCGAGTATTCCATCCCTTTAAAAAAGTGGTGCTTAATAAGCGCTTGCTGACGTTTTTTCAGGTAGTTTACATTATCGGTTCCCCAAACAAAGCTCATATGCGGCACTTTGCGGATAAAGCTTTCGGCCGATTGTATATATTTTTTATCGATAAGATAAGTCCAGAATTCTTTACTTATTTCAAATTGCTCGGCAATTTTGATGGCTTTTTTTATTTCTACAGTACCGTCGGGCAATTCGGGCGTGTAGTTTAGTTCGCAGAAAGCGGAGTGACCCGTGCCCGCATTATTCATGGGTGCCGAGCTTTCTGAAGCGATGACGTCCAGGCGCTCAAAAATTTCGATAGTTAAATCGGGTTGCAATTCTTTTAGCATTACCCCCAAAGTAGCGCTCATAATACCCGCGCCTATTAAAACCACATCAACCGTTGTTCCCGAAACTTTATCGCTGTTAGCCATCTTAGTATGATACCTGCAAAGGTATTTTGAAATTAATTACACCCGGTATAACCCGGTTTTTGCAAAATTGTTATGCTGATTTAACCCCCGAATAACTGATTGAAGCAGCTCGGAATTAAATCTGACAATTTTAAGGATTTTTTACAGAAAATCTGTCGTCATCTGTCCATTAATTGCAATAAAAACAAGGTTTAAATTTAGTTAGCAACGTTTTTGAACAAATTACCGTTGTTGTATTTATAATAAATTAACACAAAATGTATAATGGGCTGTATATATTACACCACCATTATGAAGTAAATTATGATACTCAATAAGCTAAACGTCGTTTTTTTAACAGTGTTTACAGCAATATCCATAACAGCCTGTAATCAGCAAAAAGCTAAGCCACAGACAGTATCGGCAGATAGTTCAAAAAGTACCGTCCAGGTAAATGGTAAAAAGGATAGTGTACTGAATAATCCGCAAAAGAAATACGGAATAGCCAACGCCAGCGACCCCTGTGTAAAATGCCTGTTACAGGTAATACAGGAAAGCAAAAGCTTTAAGGCCAACACTGCCAGCCTATCGCCAGCGGATATCAACTATACGGTTAACTGGGTAAAAGCTGCCGACCCAGCCCTAAAGCCAGATACGAGCAACAAAACCAATGCAGTGCGTGTTGATGTTAAAAAAATAGAAGATGGTGAAGATAAAGTGCTATGCTCCTATGTGTATAATAATGTAAACGGCACCATGTACCTCATCAACACCCAAAACAAGCTGGAACATGCCGTATCCAGTATCACCCCCGAATTACTTAAAAAGATACGCAATAGTTGTTACTGGGGAGTAGCGTCGGGGAAGTAGGGTAGATGTGCAGATTTCAGATTACAGATGTGCAGATGAAAGGGAATATTTGAGGATTTGAAAATTTGAAGATTTGAAAATGGTCGTATTCATGGGACAAAATCCTGCATCACCTGAAAAATCTGTTTAATCCCTGTTCAGACAAAAAAAGCGATGAGTAAAACTCATCGCTAAATATTTTGCTGCATACTGCTAACTAAAAACTGTCAACTGTTTAAGTGGTATAGCCCAGTATCTTCAATACCTGCTTGCTGTTTTGCTCTTCGCCAAAAACTTCAAAGTTGAATGTTTCGTCGCGGTTGCGGCGGATGATGACGTGTTTTGGTGATGGTAATAAACAGTGGTGAATACCGCCGTAGCCGCTTAGTACTTCCTGGTAGGCGCCTGTGTTAAAAAAGCCCAGGTATTGTACCTTACGGGTTTTTGGCATAAATACGCTGTTCATGTGCGCTTCCTGGTTGTAATAGTCCTGGCCGTCACAAGTAATGCCGCCAAGGTTTACGCGCTCGTACTCGCTATCCCAGTTGTTTACAGGTAACAGGATGTATTTTTGGTTAAGTGCCCAAACATCGGGCAGGTTGGTAATGAACGAACCATCCAGCATTAACCAGCGCTCACGGTCATTTTGTTGCTTACGTCCCAATACTTTATACAGGATACCCGATGCTTCGGCAACCGTATATTTACCAAATTCCGTAATAATATCAGGCTCCATGGTATCATGTTCAGCACAAATTTCTTTGATACGGCTCACAATCTCATTAATCATGTACTCGTAATCAAAATCAAACACCAGCGAATCCTTAAACGGCATCCCGCCGCCAATATCAAGCGTATCCAGGTGCGGGTTGATTTTCTTAAACTTGCAATAAAGTGTTACGTATTTCTCCAGCTCGTTCCAATAGTATGGGGTATCTGAAATACCGGAGTTGATGAAGAAGTGCAATAGTTTAACCTGGAAGTTAGGATTGTCTTCAATTTTATTGTGGTAAAAATCGATGATATCCTCCATGCGTACACCTAAGCGGGAAGTATAAAACTGAGAATCGGGCTGCTCTTCGGCCGCTATACGGATACCCAGGTTACATGGGGTATCCATCTCAATTTCATCGTCGTAAAGGTTAAACTCTTCCTTGTTGTCCAACACAGGGATGATGTTTTTAAAGCCATCATGCAGCATATCAATAATATACGTTTTGTACTGGAAGGTTTTAAATCCATTGCATATCACCGTAATATCTTTATTAACAGCGCCTTTTTTCTCCAGGGCATCAATCATTGGCATATCAAAAGCCGATGATGTTTCCAGGTGAATCTCGTTTTTAAGCGCCTCTTCAACAATGTGCTTAAAGTGCGAGCTTTTGGTGCAATAGCAGTATTTATAGCTGCCGCGATAGTTGTTTTTGATGATTGCCTGCTGAAACAACAGCTTGGCCTGTTGGATCTTTTTGGAGATCTGTGGCAGATAAGTAAAGCGTAGGGGGGTACCGTACGTTTCAATCATCTCCATTAAATTAAGGTCTTGAAAGTATAGTTCGTCGTCGATGATTTCAAAACCATCTTGCGGGAAACCAACACTTAAATCAAGAAATTCCTGGTAACTCTGCATCCTTAAAAAATTTGGGGCAAAAATGTGATTTTAAAACGGAATAATTGGCTATTTGTTGGGATAAAATTTATGGTTTGAATGTAATTTGTTTGTGCATTGTGGTTCATTGTTCATGGATAATAGTTCATGGTGAGGTTTGAGGCGGCCTGTAACCATCACCTATTACATATGAAAGAAATGTTATTGCCGTTCATGATGAAATTTGAAGCTGCCATTAACCATGATCTATTGCCTATGAACTAACCGGCAAATGCACCTCGGCCATCATACATCGGGCACTTCCGCCTCCATTGGTTTCTATCGTGTTGATATCTGCATAAACCAAATTGCCATATTTTTCTAACGTCGTTTTTTGCTCACTGTCCAAAGCATTAAATGCATTTTTCGACATCACGATGAGTGTTTTCCCCTTATCACTCTTTACCTCGAGCATATTGCCTGCAAAGTGGTTCGTTTGCTCAAAGCTGATGGTGATAACCTCCTTTTGACTTGATTTAAGGGATTCTAAAACAACTATACGCTCGTGAGGGTTAGGGATGCTATCCGCGCAAATAACCGCGAATTTGCTGCCCACGCACATCAATACATTGGTATGGTAGATAGCTTTGCCATGTTCGTCGGCCGCGTCAAAGCTGATGGCTTTGTAGCCGGCCTGTTCACAAAATAAATCCAAAACCTGTTTGTCAGTACGTGGCGAAAGGCAGGCATATGCAATTTTATTTTCCCTATCCAGCACCATGCTGCCCGTGCCCTCCAAAAAACGGTGATCGGCCTCGAAACGGCTCAGGTCAATAATATGGCCTACTTTGAACTTGTCTTCCAGGTTGGTTATGATATCCTCCCGCCGTTCCAGCCTGCGGTTTTCGGCCTGCATGGGGTAGAGGAAAACTGTACCGTCATCATGAAATGAAACCCAATTGTTTGGAAAAATAGAATCAGGGGTATGGGGCTGTGGCGTGTCGTTCACCACGATTACCTGAACATCTGCGTGCTCTAAAGTTTTTACAAAATGATCAAATTCGGCCAGGGCTTTATCCTGTACGGCCTGCTGATCTGCATCGCGGTTTTGGAACGCATTACTTTCGGCAGTTTGCTCATTAAAGCCGAAACTTACCGGGCGAATCATTAATATGTTTGATGTTGATTGGTTGTCAGTCATTGGTCAATGGTCATTAGTCAGAATCAGAATTTACAGAATTTTAGAATTAGCAGAATTGGCTGCCTCTTTCATTTTGTAAATTCTTCAATTCTGTAAATTCTGATTCAGATTACTTTATCTCTTAGCAAAGGCATACTCATACAATGAAAACCACCACGGGCTCTTGAAAGTTCTGCGGATGGCATTAAAATTAAGGTATCTGTTAAAGTTTTCGGATCAAGTTCGCCCGATTCAAATTTTTGCAGCAGGTCGTTCACCTTTATTACATCAAAGCCGCTTTGTTTAAATGCTTCAACGGTTTTGTCGTTACGGTCATACCCTAAAACTACGCCTTCTTTTAAGGCCAGTAGGTTGCATGAATCTGTCCATTGCTCGCGCGAGTCAAACGGGAATATGTTGTTGCCCGAGTAAATGAACCGGGTTTTGTCTTCGCATTGCAGGTCTTTTTCGCTGATGCTGGATAACAGGTCTTCAAGGCAATTGAATACTTTTGGTTTCTTGTCTTTCCTGAACTGTACAATCTCGGTTTTGTCCTTTGATTTTTTATCGGCGAACCACGACATTGGCTCCTGCTCTTCCGGCGGCGCTTCGGCCACGGCCAATGAGCGCAGCAGCACCCAGGTATTACGTTTTACCTGGGTAAATACCGTATCAATGTGCATATAATCGCGTTTATGCGGTATTTTTACTATGGTTACCTTTTTTACAACATCGTTATCAAACAACAGTTTAATAGCTTCGTTGGCGCCGCTGATAGAGGTACGCTCGCTGCAACCAATCAACAGGTGCTGCGGGCTCACCATCATTACATCGCCACCTTCTAATGTGGTTTTTTCCTGGTTATCCTCCCCGGGGCGCAAAAAATGCTGGGCTGTTTCGGGGATCTCTAATATGTTATTTTGATAAGATGCAAACAGCGGGTGGTTAAAAAATATATACCGCATTAGCAAAGTCTCGCGGAAGCGGGCTTTTTTAGCCGGTTTGTTCAGCAGCATGTGGTTGTTTATGGCTATACCCAAATCGCGCGAAAAAATGAGATTTGGAATAGGGGCGAAGATCATCTCATCATCATTCAACGAACCCGAAATGAAGATTTTGGCCAGTTCGACAGGATCTGTATCTATCAACTGTTGCTGTAACCGGTAATTGCAGCTCTCAATTGCACAAACAGAAGCCACCAGTTTTTTACGGATATCCGGCTGCTGTAAAATATCGGCCAGCAGGGTTTGTATCTCAATAACGTTGTTTGATGCGTGGAAATTGGTATGGTCGGGTTTAAAAAACTTACGTTCGTAATCGCTTTCTACCTGTTGCAGTTTGCCTTTTATTTTATCCGGATCTAAAAAATAGAGCAGCAGTTTCACATAATAATCATACTCGTTACGGCGCATGGTATCCAGGTGCACAATATCTTCAAATAGCCAATCCTGTGCTTTTGAAGGTACAACTTTGCCAAGGCCGCTATCGGGGCTGTGAATAAGCAGGGTACGCAGGGTGCCAATTTCGGAGGTTACATCTATTTTAAAATCGGAGTTTTTAACTGTCATAAATCGGAATGATCAAACACAAATCTATCAGAAAAAAAATGAGAATTGGAATGTTGACATGAAATTGAAACAGGGCAACTTACTATTCGTTTAAATATTGATTATATTTGAATATGGAATTGAAAGTAGAAATAGGGTTTGATGAGTTATTGCATGTTGTGCAGCAATTGCCAGAAGACAAACGGGCTATTTTGGAGCAGGAATTGAGCAAGATAAGAGAACAGCCTAAAAAAGATGAGTTTACTGATTTTCAGAAATTATTGTTGAGCGGACCTGTAATTGGCGACGAACAATATAAAGAGTATAAAGAAATAAGAAAACGCTTGAATAGATGGCGGACGAAATAATCCTGTTGGACACCTCCATTTTGATCGAGCACTTTAGAAAAAAGGACCAAACTAAAACTGCTTTTTTTCAACTAACTAAAACATGTCAAAGATTTGCTGTTTCAACGGTCACGCAATATGAAATATATGCTGGAGCTTTTGATGACCAGGTGGACTACTGGAATTTGTTTTTTCGGAAAATGGATATTTTAAATTTCGATGCCAAAGTAGCAGTTACAGCTTCTGAAATTTATATTGATTTAAAAAAGATTAACAAAGGAATAGAGACCGCGGATTTATTTATTGCTGCTACAGCAATCTGCCACAATATTCCTTGTGCTACCCTAAACAAAAGCACTTTGAACGGATTGAAAAGCTTCGATTAGTTATTTAGGCAGGGCATTTTCCGTTCCTCCAAATTTATTACAGCCGTTATCCCCAATTTAATTAATTTTGCCGCATGGATTTTATTATTGAAGCGGCCGTTAAAGCCATTAAACATTTGTACCAAACAGATGTAGCCCCGGCCGCTATTAGCTTACAGGAAACCCGTAAAGAATTTGAGGGGCAAGTTACTATAGTCACATTTCCGTTCACCAAATTTTCCAGAAAAGGCCCCGAACAAACGGGTTCCGAAATTGGCGAATATCTTAAAAATGAGTTAAGAGAAGTTGCCGCTTTCAACGTAGTTAAAGGTTTTTTAAATATCTCTTTAAGCGACGAATATTGGATTGGCCAGCTATATAACCAGATATTACCTGATGATTTTGCTGTGGCTAAGGCTAACGGACAAAAAGTAATGGTTGAATATTCATCGCCAAATACCAACAAACCGTTGCACTTGGGGCATATTCGTAATAACCTTTTAGGCTTTTCGGTAGCGCAAATTCTGGCAGCTGCCGGGTACGATGTTGTGAAGGCAAACCTGGTGAACGATCGTGGTATCCACATTTGTAAATCTATGCTGGCGTGGCAAATGTTCGGCAATGGCGAAACACCCGAGTCATCCGGCCTGAAAGGCGATCATTTGGTTGGCAAGTATTATGTGTTGTTTGATAAGGAACTAAGAAAACAATTAGTGCCTATTCTGGAGCGCGTGTACGAAGAAAACGACCTGACGCTATTTAATGATAACCAAAAAGAGAAAATACAGGCACTGCTGATTAGTATTGATAAACTAAAAGCAAAAAAATACGCTACGCTCGAAAATGAGACCAAACTTATTGCTGAGTTAACCGATAAAATTGGTGCCGAGGAAGATAAGATTAAAGAGATAGCAAAAAATGTCACCTCGCTGATGATAGAAACCCAGCAAATGCTCCAGAAATGGGAAGCCGGGGATGCTGAAGTTCTCGACCTATGGAAAACCATGAATGGTTGGGTTTACGCGGGCTTTGCCGAAACTTATAAGCAACTGGGTGTTGATTTTGATAAGTATTATTACGAATCGAACACCTATTTGTTAGGTAAAGATATTATTGATGAGGGACTGGAAAAAGATGTTTTCTTTAAAAAACAGGATGGTTCGGTTTGGATAGACCTGACTACCGATGGGCTGGATGAAAAGCTGGTTTTACGTGGAGACGGAACATCGGTTTACATTACCCAGGATTTAGGTACTGCCCAATTAAAATATAACGACTTCCACATGGATAAATCCATTTATGTGGTAGGTAACGAACAGGATTATCACTTTAAAGTGCTTTTCCTGATCCTCAATAAATTGGGCAAGGCAGGTGCTGATGGGCTGTTCCATCTGTCGTATGGTATGGTCGATCTGCCATCTGGTAAAATGAAATCTCGCGAGGGTACGGTAGTTGATGCCGATGACCTGATGGCCGAAATGGATGCTACGGCTAAAGAACAAACCGATGCCATGGGCAAGGTTGATAGTTTTAGCGACGAATACAAACAACAATTGTATCACACCATAGGTATGGGGGCCTTGAAATATTTCCTGCTTAAGGTTGATCCTAAAAAACGTTTGTTGTTCGATCCGAATGAATCGGTAGATTTTCAGGGTCATACAGGGCCTTTTATTCAGTATACACATGCCCGTATCAGGTCGGTATTAAGCCGCGCAGAATACCAGGTTAGCAGCACAAATGAAACAACAGCCTTAGATACGGTAGAACGCGACCTGATTGTACTATTAACCCAATTCCCAACGGTGATCAAGGATGCAGCCAATAGCTACAGTCCTGCTATAATTGCCAATTATGTATATGAACTGGCCAAAACATACAATAAGTTTTACCACGAAAAATCAATACTCCAGGCAGAAAACGAAGTGCTGAAACAATTTAGATTAGAACTATCTGCTTCGTCGGCCAAAGTAATTAACAAAGGAATGGCTTTGTTAGGAATAGATGTACCGGAGAGAATGTAAAGCCCCTGGCTCCTGAATAGGGAGTTTAAAAGCAAAACGCATAGTCAGCCAAATGGCTATGCGTTTTGCTTTTAAGCTATTGTTCCCCCTTTAGGGGGTTAGGGGGCTTCGCTTACCTCCAATGGCCCCTATGCCATGCATAGCCATGGCGAACAGGGTGCCAGTAGCCTTGTACATAAACACGATTGGCACGCGGCCTTGCATAGTATCCGTTTACATAAACATAGCTGCCGCCACGCCAGGCCCATTCGCCAGGTACCCAATAGGCGCCCGGATAGGGTGCAGCCGGTCGTACATATACGGGTTCGGCCGGTCGTTCGGCTACGTAATAGTCGGCTGCGCAAGATGTAAATAGTGATGCTGATAAGGCTAATACTAATCCGGTTTTCGCAATTGTTTTCATCTGTAAAATGTTTAGTAGTTACTTACAGATGTTTGACAGTTTCAGGGATTATTGGTTTAATGAGGATTTGGTGAACTTACTTGCTACTACCAAATCTTTGCTGCCTGCAATATATTTATAAAATCCACTCCCGGTTTTTATGCCGCGGTGGCCAGCTGTAACCATGTTTACCAGCAGGGGGCAAGGTGCATATTTTTGATTGCCGAAGCCATCGTACAACACTTTTAATATAGCCAGGCAAACATCCAGACCAATGAAGTCGGCCAACTGTAGCGGGCCCATGGGGTGGGCCATGCCCAATTTCATAACGGTATCAATTTCCTGCACTCCGGCCACGCCTTCGTATAGCGTATAAATGGCTTCGTTAATCATTGGCATTAAAATGCGGTTGGCAACAAAACCGGGGTAATCGTTTACTTCAACAGCGGCTTTATCCAGCGTTTGGGCCAGTTGCATAATGGTTTGTGTAACCGAATCTGATGTGGAATAACCCCTGATTACCTCTACCAATTTCATTACCGGTACCGGGTTCATAAAGTGCATACCAATTACATTGCCCGGATTCTTGGTAGCAGCTGCAATTTCGGTTATTGATATAGATGATGTATTTGAGGCGAGAATAACGTCGTCCGAACAGATTTCGCTTAATTGTTTAAATAACTTGAGTTTAATCTCCCGGTTTTCGGTAGCGGCTTCAATAACCAGGTCGGCGGTTGCAGCGCCTTCTTTCAAATCGGTATACGTTTTGATCCGGCTTAGGGTATTTGTTTTACCAATCTCATCTATACTGCCTTTTTTTAGCTGCCTGTCAAGATTATTGGTAATCGTTTGTACAGCTTTTGCCAGGGCATCGGCATTGATGTCAACCAGCGCTACCTCAAACCCATATTGGGCAAAGGTGTGGGCTATGCCATTACCCATAGTTCCGGATCCAATAACGGTTATGTTTTTCATCATTTATCAGTTTATACAATTACTAAATTGATTCAAATTATTGGTTTTGCAAAACTCGATCAGCCTATTGTAAGCTAATAAGAGTGCCGGCATCTGTAATTGCCTTCCTGGTTAGATTCTCAAAAGTGGGTATGGTGCCCAATTCCGGTAGATTGGAATAATTTAGAATGTAGCTTTTTGAATAAATATCCTTGGCGCCATTAAATATTATACCCATAACCTCGATGTTGTATTTTTTAAGCGCGTGTATGGATAACAGGGTATGGTTAATGCTCCCCAGGTAATGCTGTGATACCAGGATCACTTTTGAGTTAAGCTGTTTAATCAGGTCGATCATCAAAAAATTGTCATTCAACGGCACCATCAGGCCACCTGCGCCTTCAATCACCAGCTGGTTATCTGTTTTAGGTAACACAATATTTTCCATTTCGATAGTAACCTTATCAATTGCGGCTGATTTATGGGGAGAAAATGGCTGTGTTAAGCGATACGCTTCGGGATGAAATTTTGTGCCGGGATTGGAAACCAGGCCTTGTACTTTTTGAGTATCACTATTATCCAAATCGCCGGATTGGATAGGTTTCCAATAATCTGCCTTTAATTTTTCGGTCACAATTGCCGAAACTATGGTTTTGCCAATACCGGTGCCAATGCCGGTAATAAAAATAGGTTGTTTAGCGGGCATTAATAAAATTGTTTACTGTATTACACAGCAAAGCTAATTCATTTAAGGTATTAAAACTATGCAGGCATATTCTTATACGTTCTGTCCCGGCGGCTACCGTTGGGCTTAAAATGGGTCGTACATCTAAACCTGCTGACTGTAAGGTATTTGCTATCAGGCGGGCTTTGTCATTGTTTTTTAAAATAATACATTGGATAGCGCTATCGCTTTGCAACAAAGGATAATCACTATTGATGTTGGTATGGTTTTTAAAATATGCAATGTTGTTTTTTAGGTCGATAATTTCCTTTTCAACATTATTTAATAGCTGATAAGCCATTTTTATCGAAGCTAAGTGATGAAAGGAGGGGGCCGTGCTATAAATAAATGGCCGGGCAAAGTTGATGAGGTATTCCTTAAGCACCTTGCTACCCAGCACAATCGCCCCGTGATTGCCAAGTGCTTTACCGAAAGTTACAACCGTGGCGAATATCCGATTTTGGAGGCCAAGTTGGTTTGTTAAGCCTTTTTTATACAAGCCAACTGCATGTGCTTCATCAACAATTAAATGCGCACCGTACTTTTCTGTTATATCAGCCATATCCTTTAGCGGAGCCGAATCGCCGTCCATGGAATATATACTCTCAACCACCACATAGCAATTGCCCTTAGATGCCTTTAATTTAGCCTCCAGGCTTTCGATATCGTTGTGTTTGAAGCTGTACCTGTTGGCATAGCTTAACCGCACACCATCAATGGCAGAGGCATGTATTAATTCATCAAGAATAATGGTGTCGCCACGTTGTGCCAGGGACGAGAGCAGGCCGAGGTTGGCGTCATAACCTGAATTAAATAGTAAACCGGCTTCAAATCCATGAAACCCGGCAATTTCCAATTCCAGGTCTTCGGCATACTGTGAGTTTCCCGAAAGCAGCCTTGAGCCGGTTGATCCGTTTAGACTCAATGGATTGTTATCCAATTCGGCTTTAATACGTTCTTTTAATACCGGCGACCGGGCGAAACCCAGGTAATCGTTTGAACAAAAATCGACAAGGCTGTTTTCTTGTTTCAGGCTGCGGTATATGGCAATTTCCTTTCGCTCGTCGAGTTTTTTTTTCAGGTGTTCGCTGGCTGATGTCAATTTATGGGATGTTTTAATAGAGTATTTCTAATGCTGAGCTTTTTGCTCTACCGTGCAAAAATAAAAAAAGCGGCTCATCGCCGCTTCTTTTGTCGTATTATATTGAATTAGTTTTGGGAGCCTCCTCCGCCGCCACCTTGTCTCATCCTATCCATCATGTCCTTTTGCAACTTGTCAAAAGTAGTTGCTTGTTCCGGAGTTAAAATAGCTTTCACTTTATCGTTAGTTGCTTTTCTCATCGGCATCATGGCGCTGCGCATTGCATCCCTGTCGCCATTGGCGGCAGTTCTTACGCTGTCCATTTTTGTAGCCTGTTCTTTATAAATGGCTGTAACTTTAGCGGTTTGATCATCAGTTAATTTTAACTGTGTCTGCAAATCTTTAGCCCTGTCTTCGGGGCTCTTTCTCATACCGCCACCTTGTGCATGGCTTACTGCTGCAATCCCCATCAGGAAACAGCACATCAACAGAAATTTTTTCATAGCTCTTTTAATTTATTTACGTTTTAATCTTAAGATAAAGATATAACGTAAAGGTTTAAGAAAGCCGATGTAACTTAATTGTTGCTTTGCTGTAAGTTGGATATCGAACGCTGCATCTGGGCCATCATATTGGTAAGGCTTTCCATAGTTGGCTCGGGTGTTGGCTGTGGTAACTGTGTTGATATATAGCCTTTTGCCTTCCATATTTCCAGCACGTCTTCGCCGTTTATTTCATACGGCTCATATACCGGATTATCAGATATCAGCTTTAGCTTTTTATTGTCTTTGAATTTGTTACCTATCCTTTTATATACAACGCCATCGTCTTTTGATATTACCACGTAAGTTTCGCCAGGTTTTACATCTGCCCAGTTTTCAAGGTACTCAGCAATGATGATATCTCCTGATACTATCGGCAGCATCGAATCGCCTTTTATTTCAAAAGCACGGTAGGTGCCCTGTTTAAACATAGGCAAATAAAACTTAGGCAGCTTGGCTACATATTCCGGATCGGCGTACCCATTTAAATAACCGGCGCTGGCCTTAAGGGGCACCATTTCAATGTTTTCGTTATCCTCTTTATCAACAGAAATACTTAGCACGCGCAGGTTTGCGGGGTTACCTTTTGGTTTTGGCGCCCACTTTTCGTTAATGGTTTCATTAATAAAATCATCAATGCTAATGTCAAAATAGATTGCTAATTGTTTTAGTAATTCATATTTCGGCTCGGCACGCTCTTCTTCATAAGCACCTACCAATGAGCGTTTTATACCTACTTCATCAGCGAACTGCTGTTGGGTAATTCCCTTCTTTTTGCGAAGGAACTTAATATTTTGTGAAATTATTGACATAAAATTTGCATTTGCTAAATTTATTAGTAATTTTATGCTCATAAAGTTAGTAATATTTATTCATTCACCAAAATTTTTATCAAAAAATGAAACGTTTTGTATATATCATCACCGACAGAAACAGGAAAAACCTTCATGTAGGCTTATGTTCAGACCTGGTAAAAACGCTGCAGTTTTACAGCGATATGCCAACCTTATTTTTTGATAGCGCACAGCAGCTTAACCGTTTAGTGTATTTTGAAGAGATTAATACCGAAGAGCAGGCGATGGAACGCTTTAAAACAGTAAGCACCTATACAAGGCCCCAAAAAGAAAAAATGATCAGACCGGTTAACCCTGATTGGGTAGATCTGACCATTGGCTTAAAATATGAAAGCGGGATACGTACCAGGCCGCAATTGCGCCCGTCGGTAAACGCCAACAGGCGTGCTATTACTTTTTAATAAATTTTAAAGCACCCGAATTCATGCAAAAACGTTTGCCGCCGCGGTCGGCAGGGCCGTCGTCAAAAACGTGACCAAGGTGTAGCCCAGTGCTTTTTTCAATAACTTCGTCGCGGCTCATGCCGTAGCTGTTATCAGTAACAATAGCAACTTTTTTGGAGTCGACAGCTTTTACAAAGCTTGGCCACCCTGTACCGCTATCAAATTTATCTTCAGAACTGAATAATACTTCGCCTGTGGCAGCGCTTACATAAACACCCTTTTCGTGGTTGTTCCAGTATTCGTTTTTAAAAGGAGGTTCGGTTCCGCTTTCAACCATAATGTAATACTGGTTGGGTGTAAGTATTTTCTTCCATTCTGCCGCCGGTTTGCTTAATTTATGTTTTGCCTGGCCGTTGCTGTTTTGGCAGCCAAAAGCTGTTATGATACTTATTATAGCTATAGCAAAAATTGATTTTTTCATTACTTTATTCATTTCGTTTTTTTTTGAACTATGATTTTGCCCTGTTAGTCGTAAAATCGGATTTATCCTTACAACTAATTATAGTTAAAATACGAAATTGCAGTTTAGGTGGTTTGTCATTTCATAGTACAATTTATATAACTTTTGCCTTAGGTAGCAGTACCTTGTTTACCACATGTAACATGCCGTTATTTTGCTCAATATCAAAACGGCTAATAATGCATTCTCCTCCATTTTCATCAATCAAAACAATATTACGGTTTGCATCAATCTTTGCTTTCAGTTTATAGCCCGCCAGGGTAGTAAATGTAGCTGCACCTTTACTCTTATTAATCTGTTTTTCAATATCTTTTGCTTTAAACCAACCGGCTATAGCGTGGTAACTCAAAATACTGGTAAGTTCCCAAATATGCGATGGTTTCATTAACGAATCGAGCCTTCCTGCAGGTAAATTCTGAAAGGCACCATTCACAGGAACAAATATGGTAATAGGTCCACGGCTTTGGAAAGTTAATGCAAGGTTTGCGGTTTTAATAAAATTGTAAAACACCGATAGGTCTTTGGATATAGCTAAGTTTTTAACAATGTCGTTAGCGGATCGCATGCTATCGCCCGCTGCAACTTTTAGCGGGCCAATTGCTTTAGGATTTACAGCCTTTGTTTGCGCAAATAACATAGTACCTAATAAAAGTAAGGCAGCAAGCATTATCAAATTTTTCATAGTGGTTGGTTACAGGTATAACAATCAAACAGTTAACTGTTTTTGCTAATTTAAGTTTTAAATAAAAAAAGCGGCGCACGGCCGCTTAAATATATTAAAAAAGGAGACGGGTATTACCAACCTGGTGTAAAGCCCAATCCAAACACAGGTTTCTTTACATCTGTGCGGTTAAAAGGAATGGCCAGGTATGGCTCCAATACAAAGGCACCAAAAACGTTTACCCTTAATGAAATGCCGGCGCTTAAAGCGGGTACACGGCCATATGTTGTATTAAACACAGGGTTTCCGTTGCTGTCAACTTGTGGCACACCATTTTCATCCACAACAGCCGTGCGGCTTAAAACCGGAGGGTTTTTCTGGAAATAGATATGTTCGCCGGCATTCCAGGCCAGGCCTGCATCAAAAAACAGGTTCAGATCGGTAAACAGGAATTTAGATTTGATTTGGGCCAATTTTTCGGGCCCGGTAAATGGCAGGCGGGTTTCAAAGTTAAATATCGCCATCCTACTGCCTGATAGCTGGTCGATATTAAAGCCGTTTGACGCCTTGCTGTTGTTATTGTAAAAGGTTTGCCCTTCATAGCCCCTGATGTAAAAGGGATAACCTATAAATAGGGGATAAATGCCGTTTGAATCGCCAAAGCGGCCGTAGCCATAAAAGCGGGCTGCAAATGTAACCGGCTCAACACGTACGTATTTACGAAGATCAATAGTTGGAGAGAAGAATTTGTAGGTGCCAAAATTGTAACCGGCTTCTAATCGGTACCTAAAACCATTCAAAGGAGCGGTCACCCCAAAAAAGGAGTTGTCGCCAACCAGGGCTGTCGACAGTTGGAAAAGCGCATATGATTTTAAATTATAATTAAGCAGGGCGCTTTCTTCAGCATTGGCAATTTTCTTTTTATCCGAGTTGAGATAGGTGTAGTTTAACGTGGTATTGTTATTGGCGTCGGTTAATGTATCAATTTTATAGGTATCGCTATACCGGTCAACACGATAAGAGTTATAAGAGGCACCGGCGCTTACTTCAAAACGGTTTGTTTTATTGATAGGATAAGAGGTAAATACCCTGGCGGCATCTTCAAAATTGCGGATGATATCCGTATTCTGCGATAATACTTTTACATTTTTGCCGCCTACATTTTGTGTTGGGAAGGTTTCCGTTTGTAAACCAAAAAGGTAGGGAATATGTGATATTCCTGTACCCAAATTCCACCTGCCGGTTTGGTTTACGTATGTTACGGCAGCGCCGGAGTCGTAAATTTGCCCGTTGACGGATGCTGCAGCGAATATTTGGTTGCGGCCCAATATATCGCTGAACACACCCTGGATACCACTTGACAGACTGGTGCCGTAAAAGCTGCTTACCCCAATGCCAACACCGCTGCCTGCCAGGTAATCAAGCTTAAATTTAGGGCGATAGGGGATTTCTTTTACAGAATCTGCCGGGATTTTCCGGTAAGCCAGGAAGTTGTTCAGGTTCGAATTGATCAGATCGACGCCAACTGCACGAGGAGGGGGCAGCATAGCAGCGCTAAAATCTACTGCCTGCGGTTGTAATGCAATGGACTTAAACGCCGATGCTTTGGCGTTGTACAAGGCGTATTTTTGCGCCCGGTAATAGGAATATACCACATCATCATTAGCAGAGATACTTAACGCAGGCGAAAATTCGGTAATACCACAGATGCCGGTAAACAGATCGGTCATTTGTTCAACCTGGCCCGTGCTGATGGTGTAGCGGTACATGTTGCGGAAACCATCCCTGTTGGACAGGAAGTAGATTTGCGAACCATCGGCTGAGTATTGCGGATTTAAATTGTTGGCCCCGTTAAATATTTTTATATCGGTCACTTTGCCGGTGGCCAGGTCAAGTTCGGCCAGGTTAAAGGTGATAGCCTGCTCTAATGATTGATCGTAAGTGGAGCGGTCGCTTGAAAACAGAACCTTTTTACCATCCCTTGAATAGGTTGGCTGGTAATCGGTGTATTTATCGTTGGTAAGCTGAGTAACTTTTTTTGTGTCGAAATTATAGGAATACAAATCGCTTTGGCCCTCAACAAGCCCGGTAAAAACAATGTCCTTACCATCGGGCGACCAGGAGAGGTTGCTAAATTGCTCTGCCTGCTCCATCGATACATCATCAAGAACGCGTCCGTTGTTGATATCAACTACTTCCATGCGGTTACGTCCCTTGCTGAACACACTGAATGCGAACCGCTTACTATCCGGCGACCATGCGCCGGCCGATTCGATGAAGTTAAACTCATCTATATGCGTGTTGGATACCTTGCTTGTGAGTTTCCGTAAAATTTTACCCGTTCGGGCATCGGCCAGGTAAAGGTCTATACTGAACAAACTTTTAGCAGATAAAAATGCCAGGTATTTACCATCGGGGCTTACCGCCGGGGCTACCACAAGGTCGCCGCCGTTGTCTTTATCTACCAGTTTTAAACCAACAGGCTTTTGTACGGTATCCTTTAAAAATGGCTTGTAAGTGCTCTCTATCGAATTTTTCCACAGCCGGGATAGTGTTTTGTCGTCGTACCCAAAAGTGCGCCTGATGCCATAGGCAAGGCCATAGCGGGCAGTATTTTTGAAGAAGGGCACAATCACCGTATCGCCGTAAGTTGACCCTAAAAACGACCAAAAGGCTTCTCCGTAGCGGTACGGGAAATACTTGTTACTCTCCGTCAGATCGCGAACCGTAGGGATGTCGTGGTTCAAATAAGCATCGCGCATCCACATCGCGGTGTAGGCATCTTTTTTACCCAACGAAAGATACTCGGCCATACCTTCTATCATCCACAGTGGAATGTTATTGATGTTCTCGAAATTCTCGTTCTGATTGCCACCTAGCAGGGCATGGTATTGAAAAGCGTGCACCAATTCGTGCCCTATTACGTGGCGCGTCATTTGGTTTGTTTCCATCACAGGCATTACCACACGGTTTTTTAAACCTTCGGTAATACCGCCTGTACCTACACCAATTTCGCCGTCAATTGCGGTGGTTTGCTGAAAATCGGGGTGATTGGCATATAAAATAATTGGATTGGCTGTTTTAAATGTATCCTTAAAAACCTGTTGGTGCAGGGTGTACCACAATTCGCTTTCCTGGGCAAAGCGTTTAATCATGCTATCGTTTTTGATGTAATAGTAGATTTCGAAATGCGGGGTTTTATAAACTTTAAACTTGAGGTTTTTGTACCGTACTTTATTTTGACCGAAATATTGCGCCCTGGCGCTGTTGCTGATGAGCAGCGAGCAGATAAGGCATACCAATATAAAGCTGAACTTTTTAGCGTTGTTTAACAATGAGTAGGTTTTATTCATAATTCAAACTAAATAGAATACGGCTAATTTAATGAATAATCGGCGGGCTGTAGGGCCTGCCGATTGATATTTAAAACTTGTCTATGAACTTTTAATCCCCTTAAAATGCCCTATTTTTGATTGGCGGGCGTTGTTTCGGGGTTCTCCGGCGTACTGTTAGCTGGCGTTGGTATAACGTTGGTGGTATCAATAGGGTTGCTTGTACTATCTACCTCCGTAGTATCAGCGGCAATATGCGGCGACGGACAATTGTAGTTTTTGGTGATCTTGCTCCAGGGCTTAGGGAAAGGCCCGTAAGTATAGCCCAGTTTTGGATCGGCATAAACCTTCTCCATAAAGCGGCCAAAAATGGGCAGCGCCGTGTGTGATCCTTCGCCGGTTTCGGACGATGTAAAGTGTACGCTTCTGTCGTCAGCACCAACCCATACGCCGGTAACCAAGTCCTTTGTTATACCCATGTACCATCCGTCAACATAATCAGATGATGTGCCGGTTTTGCCGCCAATCTGGTTATCCTTTTTCCAAAGGCCAGGGTATTCCCATAAGGCCTGTGAGGTGCCACCCGGTTCTTCCATACCTCCTCGGAACATATAGAGCATTAGCCAGGCGGTTTCTTCGCTCAATACTTTTTCTTGTTTCAACTCAAATTCGTCAATTACATTACCCTGCTGGTCTGTTATTTTAGTTACCAGTAATGGATCTATTTTTTGGCCTTTATTGAGGAATGTGCTGTACGCCCTTACCATTTCATAAACCGAAACGTCATTAGATCCTAATGATACCGAAGGAACCGATTTTAATGGGCTTTCGATACCGCATTTGTGCGCGTACTGTACAATTTTATCCCAGCCAACTTTTTCGGTAAGCTGCGCGGTAATGGAGTTTACAGATTTGCCCATAGCCCACCTTAGCGACATTTCCTGGTACGAAAAATGAAAATCGGCATTATTGGGCTGCCATACTTCGTCTTTGCCGTTGTCTTTATATTTTATGGTTACTGGCTGATCGGTGAATTTATCGCAGGGCGTGTAGCCGTTATCAAGCGCCGTTAAATAGGCAAATGGCTTAAAGGTAGAACCTGCCTGCCTTCTTGATTGGTTTACGTGATCGTAATTGAAAAAACGATGGTCGATGCCGCCAATCCAAACCTTTATTTTACCGGTAGATGGTTCAAGCGTCATCATGCCGGTATTTAACAGTTTGGCGTAGTATTTAATAGAGTCGATAGTCGAAAATGTGGTATCCTGCTCACCGTGCCAGGTAAAAACGGTCATCCGTTTTTTAGTTTTAAAGTACTCGCTTATTTTTACGGTGTCACCGCCAAATTTTTTATCCAGCAATTTGTATATAGGAAGTTTTTGCTCGTTTTTTAAAATGAAATCTTTAATTTCTACACCCTTCGAATCGCGCCACGGATTTTTATTGCCCCATAGGTTGTAAAAACGTTTTTGCAGCATTTTCATTTTTTCGGCAACAGCCTCTTCGGCATATTGCTGCATCCGCGAGTCTATGGTTGTATAAATTTTCAATCCATCCTCATATAAATCATACCCATTATCCTTACACCATTTATCCAGCCATTTTTCAACCGCGCGGCGAAGGTAGGAGTCGCCATGCGAATCCTCTTCTACATAGCTTAAATCGAGTTTTATGGGCGATTGTGAACTGCTTGTGTATTGGTCTTTAGTAATGGAACCATTTTTAAGCATCTGGCCTAAAACCGTATTTCTGCGTTCGGTAGCACGTTCGGGATTGCGGATAGGATTATAGCTGGATGTGGCTTTCAGCATACCTATAAGCAAAGCAGCTTCACCGGGACTAACCTGGTCAGGTTGTTTGTTAAAATATTTTAATGTGGCTGTTTTTATGCCAAAAGTATTGTTGCCAAAAGGGACCGTATTAAAATATAATTCAAGAATTTTTTGCTTGCTATATACGTGTTCAATTTTAAACGCAGTAAGCCACTCTTTAAACTTATATACAACGGTATTTATAAGAGGCACTTTGCGGATAAAGCCCTGGGATTTGCGCTTACGTGTTTCAAAAAGGTTTTTGGCAAGCTGTTGTGTAATGGTACTGCCGCCCCGCCGCTCGCCTTTAGCCGTTGAAACCATACTGGTAAAAAACGAATAAAAATCGACACCACCATGACTGTAAAAACGCACGTCTTCGGTTGAAATAAGCGCGTTTATAAGGTTGGGTGAAATATGCTTTAAATCAACGGGCGAGCGGTTTTCTTTATAGTATTGGCCTATCAGTTTACCATCGGCAGTAAAAACCTCCGAGCCCACAGAAAGCACAGGGGTCTTAATATCCTGCATGTCAGGTGAATAACCAAAAAGCCAAAGGAAGTTGAGCTCGATGGAGCAAAAAAAGATGATAACGAAGTATATGAAGATAACAAGGAATCGCAGAAACCGGTTTCGTATTTCTCTGAACATTGGGTAAAGATGTAAAATTATGGCGCTAAATCATAGCCCGAAACAAATATTAATATGTGTAGTTTATATAAAGCTAAATATATACCAGCCGACTACCATTTTATTTAATAAAGGCCTAAAATTTCCATAATATAATTTGATGTTGCCTTAAACGGTAACTTATATTTAGGTTTGAATAGTGGCGTAGTACATTAGCTAAAAA
The DNA here is from genome assembly GCF_051903035.1 of Mucilaginibacter sediminis. Taxonomy (NCBI): domain Bacteria; kingdom Pseudomonadati; phylum Bacteroidota; class Sphingobacteriia; order Sphingobacteriales; family Sphingobacteriaceae; genus Mucilaginibacter; species Mucilaginibacter sediminis. The sequence continues at coordinate 1,266,326 of NZ_CP170602.1, read as the reverse complement.
TAAACTTTTATTATCAACGCAATTTTAATACCTAAATTTCATGTTAACAACGTGTAAAACAAAATTTTTATCATGAGTAATATCGTCAAAAAGTTTAAAGTCGAAAATGGTAAGGGATTTAAGCTGGGAGACTTCGATCCGGCGTATTCTGACGGATTTAAAAAAATCGAGGCCCGAAAGACATTAAAAGACCTGATAGATGAAACATTTGACTTGCAGACAGAACTTTACGCGGCCAATAAATATGCCCTGCTCATCATTTTCCAGGCGATGGATGCCGCCGGGAAAGATAGCGCTATTGAACATACATTATCGGGCTTAAACCCGCAGGGCTGCCAGGTTTATAGTTTTAAACAACCCAGTCCCGAAGATTATGAACACGACTTTCTGTGGCGGCATTACCGGTCGTTACCCGAAAGGGGGCGCATAGGTATCCACAATAGGTCGCATTATGAAAATGTATTGGTAACCAAGGTACATCCCGATTTGTTGCTAAAAGAGCATTTGCCTGGGATTAACGATGTAAAAGATGTTGATGGGAAGTTTTGGGATAAACGTTACGAAAGTATCCGGGCATTTGAAAAGCACCTTACGAATAACGGTACAGTTATTATCAAATTTTACCTGAATGTATCTAAGCAGGAGCAAAAGCTGCGTTTTTTAAAACGGATTGATAACCCCAAAAAAAACTGGAAATTTTCGGCTGCCGATATTCAAGAGCGGGAAAAATGGGGGGACTATATGGATGCTTATGAAAAGGCAATAAAAGAAACTGCTACCGGTGATTGTCCCTGGTATGTAATACCTGCTGATAAAAAATGGTTTACACGGATTGCCATTTCTACTGTCATTCTTGATACTCTAAAAGGATTGAAGCTAAAATACCCGGTGCTTGAAAAAGAAGAGAAGGATAAATTGGATGAATCCAAAAAGCAATTGGAAAAGGAATAAATCACCCTCTCCAATTGCTTAATCAAACTTGGTTAAATGCCAGAAAATATATTTTGTGCAGGTTCGCCAATTAGCGGCATTGGTTTTCTTTCACCCTGGAGTGCGCCAAGCAGGCCAATCACCCAGATTACAAAAAGCGCAACCCGCACTACCCAAAGTATTGCTGCACCAAACGAAAAACCTACCGAAAAAAGTATAGCACCGGCGGCATACGATACGATCATAGACACGATGTGGAATAGCAGCGTTTGCCTCATTTGATAGCTTGCCTGATAGGTTTTGTTTTTTTGATACAGGGCAAAATAAGCAATAAGCCACCCTATAATGGTAAAATAACTGATGATGCCGGCTAATTTGCCATCATCGCTTGACGAATAGTTGCTCATAGTAAAGAAGGTAATTTTGAGTGATAATTAATTATTAAAGCTAACCATATTTTGATCAAAAGGATAGTTTAATCACAAATTATTCCACGGTTATTTCATCCGCAAAAATGTACGATTGGTTGCCTTTACTTTCATGCCAGTTAGGCAGTGCGCCATATTGTTTGGCTATTATTTTAATATAGCGGGTGTTTAAATTTAGCGGCGCAGTAAACTCCTGGGTTTGCGAATTTGTATCCTTAATATCTACCTTGGTATTCACGGTGGCTGCCAACTTATAATTCCTGCCATCGTCAGATACCCAATATTGAATATATTTAGGGAACACTATCCACGCATTGCTATCTTGTAATGTGCCAATACTGACTTGTTTTACAGGTTTTATGGCACCTATATCAATAATGGCTTCCAAATCTTTGCCCTGGTAGCCCTGCCAGTTGCCCACATGCCAGTTTGTTGTGCCATGGATGCCGTTGATAAGCGATTCGTCGCCTTTATCTGCATAGTTGGGCAGGTATTTATTGACGAGCGTTAGTTTGATGTCTGTTCGTAGTTTAATAAAGTTAGCTTCGTCAACAAAGCTGCTTTTACCGTTCATGATAGCTATCGCCTTAACTGTTGTATTCCCGGTAATGGCAATTGGCTTACTGTAAAGTGTTGAGTGTACGGTAGGGGTTGATCCATCTAATGTGTAGTAAATCCCGGCATCCGGGTCGGTGCTTTTTATTTGTACGCTGATAGCTTCTTTGAATGATTTGGCGGGGGCTATAATGTAAGGGGTAGCCACAATCAAGCTGTCGTTTATTTTTGAAGTTGGGCGTTCCAAATCCTGTACAAACAGTTTGTTGGCCAGTTTGCCGGCAAATACTTCAAACTCGCCGCCGTTGGCTATATCGTCAAAATTAAGGTATAGCTTGTTATAGGTTTTCTTGGCCAGGCTCATGCCTTGCAAATAAATATTGCCTTTGCCTATGCTTGCCCCGGAGTTGAGGATGGTAAATTGCTTGCCGTTTTCTAAATTAATAACAGCTTTATCAAACTGTGGCACCCCAACCTGGAAAGCCTGCTGCCCGGGGGCAATATTGTAAATACCCAGCGAGCTCATGACATACCAGGCCGACATTTGCCCGCAATCTTCATTTCCTGCCAGCCCATCGGGTTTATTGCTATACTCTTCACGCAAAATCCTGTCTATATAAAATTGCGTTTTCTCGGGCGATGCGGTAAAGTTGTACAGGTAAGCCATATGATGACTTGGCTCGTTTCCGTGTGCATATTGGCCGATAAGGCCGGCTACATCCGGAATATCGCTACCGTTTAGCTTTGATTCTGTGGTAAACAATTCATCCAGTTTAGCTTCAAAAGCTTCCTTTCCACCCATTTTTGCCATCACGGTTTCTACATCCTGGGGTACCATGAACGAGTATTGCCAAGAGTTGCCTTCCGTGTAATTACCATTTATCTCGGTAGGGTCGAAAGGTGTAAGCCAGCCACCATTGCTGCGGGCCTGCATAAAGCCATTCTGGTTATTGTAAACGTTTTTCCAATACTGGGCACATTGAATGTATTCGGCGTAATCGATGGGTTTGTTCAGCATTTTAGCCATCTGGGCTATACACCAATCGTCATAGGCATACTCCAGGGTTTTGGATACCGAAGCATCTTCCTGGTCGGATAATACTGCGCCGTTTTTACGGTAAACATCCAGCCCGAACTGGTTGCGGTTCACCGCGGCTTTCATAGCGGTAAATGCTTTTGCCGCATCAAAATCACGAATACCTTTTGCATAAGCATCTACAATAACAGGGATGGAGTGATTACCAATCATGCAATAGGTTTCGGTACTGGCCAGTGGCCATATAGGCAGTAACCCACCCTGGTCATACATCGCCAGGAATGATTTGATGAAATCGAGCGTCCGTTTTCTGTCGATCAGTGTAAGCAAAGGGTTTTCGGCCCGGTAGGTGTCCCACAACGAAAAAACAGTATAGTAGTTAAAGCCTTGCGCGGTATGCACTTGCTGATCCATACCACGGTATTGGCCGTCAACGTCGCTGTAAATGTTGGGTGCCAGCATGCTGTGGTATAAAGCGGTGTAAAATATGGTTTGTTTTATACCTGCATAGTCAATGGGTTTTGTTTTTTTACCGGCAGGGGCGGGACTATAAGGGTTGTTAACCGTCCCTTCATCATTAAGCGCTGATTGTTGCGACGAGGATGGGCCGCCGCCTTCTACCTGAATTTTATTCAACTCGGTATTCCAGGTTGCTTTGGCTGCTTTCTGGACCTTTTTAAAATCGAAATCGGGTACTTCTGCATCCAGGTTTTTCAAGGCGCCTTCGGTACTTACTGCCGAAATACCGACTTTCGAAATCACCTCGCCGGGATTGTTAAACTGCAGGTACATTTTAATGTTTTTGCCCTGCGCTTTGTTTTTCCCATCCTGTAACTCGTTGTTACTGGTTATCCCATAAGTTTTAAATGGTTTTGAGAATTTGGCATAAAAATAAACCTGTTGGTTATTGGCCCACGATTTTGATTTGCGGTACCCGCGAATTTCGTGATCGTTCACCACTTCAATCCACGAATCCAGCACCTCGTCGCGGTGTTGCAGATCTATGATGATGTTGGCCTTTTCGGCACTGGGGTAGCTATAGCGGTGTACGCCAACGCGGGTAGTAGCTGTTAATTCGACGCCGATATTGTATTTATCCAGCAAGGTTTTATAATAACCGGGCGTGGCAATCTCATTTTTCTTTTTAAAACCAGAGCGATATTCGGTGTTTTTAAACTGCGGCTCGCCGGTGGTAGGCATAAACAGCACATCGCAATAATCGGGAATGCCTGTGCCGCTTAAATGGGTGTGCGAGAAGCCATAGACAACCGTATCAGTATAATGATAGCCCGAGCAGCCATCCCAGCCTTCCAGTCTTGTGTCAGGGCTTAGCTGCACCATGCCAAAAGGCATTACCGCGCCGGGATAAGTGTGCCCATGCCCCCCGGTACCAATAAAAGAGTTAACCAGTTGGGCGTAATCTTTATCTTTTCTTTTTTGTGCCGATGCTGGTACAACGAAGACTAACGATAAAGTGATTACAAATAAATGGCGATGTGTAAATCTGATAACGGACATACAATTAAATACAGTTTTATTATATCACGCAAAATAAAACTTAAATATTACAATGTACGATGGCAATAAATATAATACATAGCTGATATAGATACCTAGAAGGGCCGACAAATCTTGTATCAATTAGAAATTAATTTATTTGAGTCTCAATTTTTTTGAGGCTATTGATACTACGTTGAACGGGCAAATTAAAAAAATGGGATTTACTGGCAAAAATCATACTGTCTTTTTTAAACATCGAGTCGAAAAATACGATGGTATAATTCCCTGCATTATCTGTTAGCTTAAGGCTTGTATGATTTGTAACCTGCATTTTAAATGATTTGCCATCCTTATTAGTTACTTCAATAGAATCAATTCCGTTGTAAAAGTTTTTACCGTTTTTTAGCAACACACCTGCAAGGCCAAGTCTAAAATCATAGGCTTCGGTTATCTTTTCCGGGTTAACCTTGTCAAGTTGGCTTACTAAACTGGCCGGGGTCATGTAATAAGTGGAGCAGGAACTTGCCAGTACAGCAATAAAGATGAAGCTTAAAAGTGCTTTCATAAAAAAATATGCAGTGTGATAAAATTCTCCGAAAGTAGGTATTTATCCGACACTTACAATGGCAAAAATCCATATAAACGAAAAAAAGCCCGGTTTATTAGCCGGGCGTTTAGTTTAGCAAGGGGTATTATGCGTTGCGTACAACGCCTATCTTTTTCAAAAGCTTACGGTTTTCGCGGCGGTGAATCAGCCGGTGAACAATAGCATATATGATAGGCAATATCAATAGTGTTAATATGGTTGAGGTTACCAGGCCACCAATAACAACTATAGCCAGGGGTTTCTGCGTTTCGGAACCTATACCCGTTGATACAGCCGCGGGCATTAACCCTATGGCTGCCATCAACGCAGTCATTACTACAGGCCTTACGCGGCTGATAACACCATCTAAAATTGCTTTATCAAGCGGCATACGCTCTTCCAGGTTCTTTTTAAATACAGATACCAGGATTACACCATTTTGAATACACACACCAAATAAGGCGATAAAACCTATACCCGCGGATATACTAAAGTTTGTGCCTGTTATATGCAACGCCAGTATCCCGCCAATTAAGGCGAATGGCACGTTCATAATAACCAATGTGGCATCTTTGGCATTACCAAATGTGATAAACAAGATGAGGAATATCACCAACAAGCAAATAGGTACTACATGAGCCAATGTATTTGATGCACGTATCTGGTTTTCAAACTCACCTGCCCAAACGTCAGTATAGCCATGCTCAAATGTTACTTTCGAGTGTACTTTGCCTTGTGCTTCGGCAATGGTACTGCCCAAATCGCGGCCGCGTACCGAGAATTTTACGGCAATGTAACGGGTATTATTATCCCTGTAAATAAAGGCTGGCCCGGTAATAGTTTTGATGGTGGCAATTTCTTTTATTGAAATTTTGGAGCCGTTAAGGGTAGGCACCATCAGGTTTTCTATTTTATCCTGGGTGTTGCGGTATTGTTGCTGATACCTGATCCTGATATCAAACCTGCGCTCGCCCTCATATAACTCAGTTGCTGCTTTACCTCCTATAGCCATTTCGATAACCGAGTTAGCATCTGCGGTAGATACGCCATAAAGTGCCATTTTGCGTTGGTCGAGTTCAATCCTGAACTCTGGTTGACCCAAATTGCGAAGCACGCCAAGGTCTTCAACGCCCTGTACTGTTTTTAAAATTCGCAGTACACTGTCGGCTTTTTTATCAAGTGTTTGAAAATCGGGGCCAAATATTTTTACAGCTAACGCGGCATTAACGCCAGCAACTGCTTCTTCTACGTTATCGCGAATAGGCTGCGAATAGTTGAACACGGCACCAGGGATTTTGCTCAGTTGTTTATCCATCTGGGCAATAAGTTCATCCTCGGTAATACCGCTGGGCCATTCTTTTTTGTTTTTAAGATCGACCTGGATTTGAACGTCAAAAAAGCCTTTTGGGTCGGTACCGTCATTGGTTCGGCCAACCTGCGCAAGCGTTTGCTTCACTTCGGGGAACTTATCTAATATCTGCATCATTTTTTGATTGATGCTTTCGGCTTCATTTAGCGAAACGCTCATTGGTAATTCAGCCTCAACCCATAATGCGCCCTCGTTCAGATCGGGCAAAAATTCCGATCCTAAGAACTTTGCCGAAAAGAAGGTGACAGCCATAAAGGCAACCGCAACTATCAAACTCAGTTTTTGATTTTTATAGGTAAAGTTGAACATTCGGCGTATGCCATTCTCGAAAAAGAGAACAACCGGATTATGTTTTTCCTTTACGTTTTTTTGTAACAGGATGCTGGACAGAGCAGGTACCAGGGTTAGTGTGAATATTAATGCTCCAAGTAATGCGAAACCCAAGGTATAGGCCAAAGGCGAGAACATTTTACCCTCAACCTTCTGGAATGCAAAAATCGGGATTAAACAGGTGATGATGATCAACTTGGAGAAGAAGATGGCTTTACCCATTTCGGCACCTACATTTTTAAACAAACCCAGCTTGGCAAGGCCGTTAAACTTTTGCATGCCTACTTCTTTAGCCTTATGATCAAGGGCAACAAAAATCCCCTCAACCATTACAACCGCCCCGTCTATAATTATACCAAAATCTACAGCACCCATTGATAGCAGGTTGGCGCTCATTCCTTTTATGCGCATACATACAAAGGCAAACAACAGGGATAGCGGGATGATAATAGCAACAGTAAGGGTTGTACGCCAGTCGGCCATAAACAGGAACACAATAACGGTTACCAGGATAATGCCCTCGCACAGGTTATGGATAACTGTTTCGGTACAAAAATCCATCAGGTTTGTGCGGTCGTAAAAGGTATCAATCTTTACGTCCTTGGGCAGGATGTTTTCATTCAGGTCTTTTACTTTGTCACGGATACGATTCAGAACCTCGGCGGGATTCTCGCCTTTGCGCATTACAATAATACCTTCAAGCACATCTTTTTGCTTATCTCGGCTCACCTGGCCTAAACGGGGTAGGCCGGCCTCTTTTACATCGGCAATATCTTTTGCCAATATAGGTACGTTGTTTACATTTTTAATGATGATATTCTGGATTTCATCAATATTATTGATAACCCCAATACCGCGTACTACATAAGCCTGGTCATTTTTTTCAATCACATCGCCACCCACATTGATGTTACTACGGTTTATGGCAGTATAAACATCCAGCGACGTAAGCCCGTACTTTTGCAACAGGGCAGGGTTAACAGCAACTTCGTAAGTTTTTTCCTCGCCGCCAAAGCTATTTACATCGGCAACGCCGGGCACAGATTTAAACTGGCGATCAAGTACCCAATCCTGTATAGCGGTAAGCTCGTGAATTGATTTGGTGCGGCTTTTAAGCGTATAACGATAAATTTCGCCGGTAGGGCCGTATGGTGGCTCAACCTCGGGTTTTACGCCATCGGGCAAATCGGCATTGCCCAGGCGGCTTAATACCTGTTGGCGGGCAAAAGCATCATCCACATCATCATCAAAAATGATGCGCACGTACGATAAGCCGAAGGCTGAGGTTGTACGCAGGTTGGCCTTTTTTTGTACCGAGTTTAAAACGGTCTCCATCGGGATGGTGATCATTTTTTCAACTTCCTCGGCGCTACGGCCCGGCCATTGGGCAATAATGATGATTTGGGTATTAGTTACATCAGGAAACGTCTCGATGGGCGTATTCATGTAGCTCCACACACCGAGCACAACCAAAACCAGTGTCATAAAAAACACAAAGTAGCGGTGCCTGAGTGAGAAGTAAATTATATTTTTAATGAATTTATTCATCTTTTAAAGTATCAAGTAGTTAGTATCAAGTAGCAAGATTTTATGGTGGTATCAAGTGGTTGGTATTAGGTAACAATTAACTGGCTGGCTCCGGTCTTGATACTTGATACTAACTACTTGATACTTCTTAAAATCAATCCCCCGCTAATGCATCGTATAAAAGCAGGCCGTTTTTGGAGATCACTTTGTCGCCGGCGTTTAGGCCTGATGCGATGTAAGTGACATCATCAACTGTTTTGATAACGCTTACCTCGCGTACTTTTAAATCGCATTTGCTGTTGTAAACCACCACAAAGTTTTTGCTGCTATCGAAAATCACTGCTTTGGCAGGGATTGATACGGATGTTGCAGCATCATTATTGGTAATTACTACATTGGTAAACATTTCGGGTTTCAGCAGCATATCGGTGTTGGGTAATACCACCTTAATTTTCAACACTTTATTATCGGGGTCAAGTACCGAACTAATAGCATCAATTTTGCCTTCGAAAACTTTACCCGGGTAAGCCAGCGTAGTTACTTTGGCGCTGTACCCGGTTTTAACCTTACTGATGTCGGATTCAAATACGTTGGCCCAAATCCATACATCTTTCATGTTTGATATCGTGAACATGCTGCCATTGTTATCCTGGCGGATAAAGCTGCCGGTAGTAACATTTTTTTCGACGATATAGCCGCTTTCCGGCGCCTTGATAACCAACGTGCCACCTGGGTTGGTATTACCCCCTCCGTTAATAGCAATCTGTTGCTGAATTTTACGGTTAGCTGCTTCTGCTTTGTTATAGTTTTCTTTGGCTTCGGTGTAATCACGCTCGCTCGAAATGCCATTTTTGTAAAGGTACTCGGCTTGCTCCAACTGGCGTTTTGATATGGCCAGGTCTGATTTTGTGGCTGTTAAGTCGGTATAGTTACCAGCAACATCTGCGCTGCGCATAATAGCCAGGGTTTGACCTTTGGTTACTTTATCGCCAAGGGAAACTTTAACATCCAGTATTTGCCCGCTTGAAAAAGGAAAAACTTTTACCACGTTATTTTCATCATTTGAAACCTCGCCCGACAGGGTAAGTTCATTTTTTATTGCAGTAGTTTTAGCAGTATCAATGGTTATAATTTTTGCCATCGAATCGCTTACGCAAACCTGCTTATTTTCGGCTACGGGTTGCGGCTTGCCCTTGCAGGCGGCAAGCAATAGTAAAGCGGAGATGCCGGATAACAGCGTTTCTCTTTTCATCATTATATATGTTTTATAAGGTGTTTTACGATTTAATTATAGTAGTGCCGGTAGCAAAGTTCAGGTCGGCAATGGCTTTTTGCAGGTTGTATTGCTGTTGTAGTATTTTAAGCTTGGTATCTTTATAGGTATCAAAAAAATCGACAAATTCAATCAGGCTGATTTGCCGTTGCTGGAAGCTTTTGAGCATGCTGTTAAACAGTTTATCGTATTGCTCATTAAACTCCAGTTGTTGGGTCGAGAATAATTGCTGGTTTAATTTGTACTGATTTACAGCCGCTACCACATCGTTTTTAAGCTGAAGCTCATTTTGTTTTACAGTTGCTTCCTGGCTTTGAATATTGTATTTGGCCGATTTAATATTGCCCTGGTTGCGGTTAAAAAAGGGCAGGGGCAAACCAATTTGCAGACCATAGTAATTGCGGGCATAACTGCTGTTTTGGTCATAAGCAGCGCCGATGGTAACATCGGGCACAGCCAAAGCCCTTTGATACGCCAGGTTATGTGTGGCCGAGCTTAGCTGGTATTGATTTGATAGGTAATCGGGCCTGTTTGTTTTGGCCTGCTCAATCAAACCTGGGATATCGAGGGTTACCGTCTCAATAGGTTTGTCGCTTATTACCGGGTATACAAAGGCTGTTTCCTTGGTTTGTAGCAGGGTTTTTAATTCAGTTTGCAGGTCATTTACCTGGCGGTGATTTTCTACCATATCATTCTGCAGGCCAAAAAGCAATGCTTTCAGGCGGATCAGATCTTTCATGGAAGTATTACCCGCATCAAATGATTTTTGGATAGCCGCTACCAGGTTCTGGGCCGAACTGATCTCATTTTGATAAACTTTTTCCTGGGCATTCAATGTAGCCAGCTGACTAAAATCCAATTGAAGGTTATAGCGCAGGTTGCGCATCAGGTCGGCAAAGGCTGCTTCCTGAACTTTGGCATCATCTTCGGCCACTTTTACCTGTTTGCCGCGTTTGCCGGCGGTAGCAAATACCTGGCTTAGCTGCACAAATACCTGGCCGCTGTTATTGCCGTGGTAAAAGAATTTTTTGCTGCCGCCATCCCAAATGTTTTGGTCGGTGCTTAGCACGGGGTTATCCCAGAGTTTGGCTTGCTGTATCAGCGCTTTTGAAGCCTCAATATTATACTTCTGTGCCAGTAAGGCCAGGTTGTTTTCCAAAAACTGTTTTTCGGCATCCTGGAAGTTAATTTTGAGTGTGTCAGTTTGGGCGGTGGCCCGGTTTGTATTACAGCAAAAAAATACAATTAATAAAAATAGCAGGGTTTTTATCTTACACATAGTCCTCTTTCAATTCAACGGGACAAAAATTCATAACGGTTATGAATTTTCTATGAAGAGGGTGGTCGGGTGAAAATTATATATGCGAACATCACCATAAGGTGTTCGCTTTTGCAAGGTTATCCGTTCTGATTGGAAAACGCTAACACTTAAGTTGTTATAAATCAGGTTTTTAAGTGTTCTGGTGTTTGGGAGATAGCCTTGGGATTGTTTTTATATGTGCTGATTATCAGTTAGTTGTTATTTTGAGGGTGTTCGGGTCCGGGTGAGAGCGAACATCCCATTTTTAAAAATCAGGGCACGGAGCCCTAATTCGCCAAAAAGGTGTTAAAAAAAAGGAGATTTTACACAAAAAAGCTATACTAATTATTAATTAATACACCGAAAGTTTAAAAGAAAATGCAAATTTTTAAAGCAAAATTCATTTGCCAAAAAATACACTACAATATGGAAAGATGCCGCGTAAAAACACACCCAGTTTATAATACTTTAGAAACCGATGCGCCTTTGCCGAAACGAAAACTCAAAGAAACTTCATGGGTTGCATTGTTGAAACCACCCAGGTTTGCCGAAGATGTTCCGAATTGATAACTGTACCCTAAACGGACAGATTCTATGTTTATCAATATGATACCTGCAGCCTGATTATGGGTACGATAATTTACACCAATACCAAGCTGGTTTTTGATATAAAACGTCCCCGATATATCGCCTACCATCGGAACTCCTTTTGCATATGATACCAAAGCAGCCGGCTTAAAGCTAAATTCATCAGACAGGTTGGTTATACACCCTGCCGAAAAATAGTAATGATTCCTGAAGTTATTGATGTTTTGTACGGAAGCGGTACCAAGGCTGGTTAACGTAAGTTCCGGCAGCGAAAATCCAACATAATACCAGTCTGTATAATAAATAATCCCGAAACCCAAATTAGGCTTAGTTTCGCGCACGTCGTCCTTGAAAGACGGATCGCCTGAGTCGAGTTCAGAATAATTAGCCCTGTAATTCCGCAGGCCGGCATTTAACGATACCCCCAAATAGCTGTTTGTTTCCAGTTGAATAGCTTTGGCAAAATAGGCATTAATTTCAAACTGATGCTCTACAGCAAAATTATCGTTCATTACATTAAGGCCAGCTGCTCCGTTTATGCTTTCGATGGGCAAATTACCGTTAAAAATTAAGGTTGATGGTGCCCCGCTTATGCCTACCCATTGCTTGCGCGCAAGCAACGTTACCGAGCCCGCTTTATCAAGCAACGAATAGGCCGGATTAAGCGGTGTCAGGTTTTCGGCATATTGAGTATAACTAAACTGGCCGTTTTGGGCTTTGAGCTGTAAACTAAATCCTGTCAAAAAAAATACAATGCTTAAAAAGCCCGTTATCCTCATATTAATATTTGATGATTAAATAGCCGGTTTTACGTTTCAACTGGCCTTTATTGCGGTATTCCAGCAAGTAATAATAAGTACCCGCATGCTGCATTGCGCCCGTTTTATTGGATCGCCCGTTAAATACCTTATTCGTATTATCATATCCCGCGGCTTCAAATACAGGTGCGCCGCTCCGGTCAACAATGGTTAATTTATTATCAGGATAAGCTGTAATGCCATCAATGGTAAACACATCGGCAATGCCGTCGCCATTCGGTGAAACACCCTGGTGAACCGTTATGCCGTCATTTTGCATATTGTCTGCAAGGCTCAGGGCAGCAGGCAGGCTAAGGCTATGGTTATTTACAAATCCAACCAGCCCCGCCAGCCTGGTTATGGTTATGTTATAGGTTTTAGTGGTTACGCCATCATGGGCAGTAACCAGGGTTGTTACCAGGTTATCGCCCACGTTCAGCGTTATGGTAGCCGGCGAAGCGTTAGTGCCATTTATGGTGAAAGTGGCATTGGGGTCGGTTGTTATCGCGGTTAGGGTAACTGTGCCAACCGTATCAGGTACTACTGTTGTATACTCCACATTAGTTGGTGTTGAGCTTACCAAAGCCAGTGCTGAATGCGGATTTAGGACCAATGAGCTTAACCTGGCATTATTTGACCCCACTTTGTTTACTGTAACAAAATAGGTTTTGGTAGTCACGCCATCCGGTGCTGTTACTACGGTAGGTATTATTGTGGGGCCGCTGTTAAGCGCTATCGGACCAGAAGTGGTACCGCTCCTTACCGCAACGCCATTTACCGTTATAGTTGCACCCGGTTGCTGCACCGAGGGGGTAAACGTTACACTGGTCACAGTTGGCTCAACAGAGGTAGTGTAATCTACGGCAGTGGTATTTGCATTAGTAAGAAACAGCGTCGACCCGGGGTTCATGACCAATGAGCTTAATGTGCCATTGTTTGATCCTGTCCTGTTTACCGTTACATTATAGGTTTTGGTTGTGATACCATCCGGCGCGGTTACCACAGTGGTTATCAAAGTAGGGCCGCTGTTAAGCGTTATTACTCCCGATGCGGAGCCGCTGCTAACCGGTACGCCATTTACGGTTACCGTAGCATTTGTATCCTGTGTGGTAGGTGTAATTCTTATGCTGCTGACGGCAGGATCTACAGCGGTTGTGTAATTCACACTGGTGGGGCCAAATGCCGGAAACATTGCGCCGGGCGGGTTCATGATCAAGGTGCTTAAGGTGGCATTATTTGATGCCCTGATTACCGTTACAGCATAAGTTTTGATAGTAGTTCCATCGGGGGCAGTTACCAGGACAGTTATTGTGGTAGGGCCGGTGTTCAGCGTTATCGGACCCGAGGCGGAGCCGCTGCTTACGGCAACCCCGTTTACGGTTATTGTTGCACCAGCTTCAACTACTGTTGGTGTAAAGGTAACGGTGTTTATGGAGGGATCTACAGACGTTTTATAATTCACATTGCTTACAGTGGCGCTTGTCAGCACCAGCGGAGAAGCCGGGCTCAGGATCAACGTGCTTAACGCGCCGCTGTTTGACCCTGTTCTGTTTACCGTTACGGTATAGGTTTTTGTAGCAATGCCGTCCGGCGCAGTTACCACGGTAGTTATTAAAGTGGGGCCGCTATTAAGCGGTATGGGGGCCGACGGTGTACCGCTGGTTACCGGTACGCCGTTTACCGTAATAGTGCCACTTGGATAAGTTGCTGTTGGGGTAAGCGTTACGCTACTGGTTGTTGCGTCGACCCCCGTTGTATAATTTACTGTACCAACTGCTGAACTTGCCAGGATCAGCGGAGAACCCGGGTTCATGGTTAATGAACTTAGCGAAGGATTATTGGATGGGTTTACGGTGATGGTGAAGGTGATAGGTGCGCCTGCACAGCCTGTTCCATAGGTAATAAAATTTCCTGATGATGCTGGTCCCTGACCTACAGGTATGGCGGTTATTACGGCATTTGTTATAGTATTAATAACCGAGACAGTGTTTGAATAATAATTTGCTACATAAACCTTGCTGCCATCTGAATTCACCGATAAACTACCGACACCGGAACCAACAGTAATTGTCGCGATAACGGTATTAGTCTTAGTATTTATAACCGAGACGGTTTTTGAAACAAAATTTGACACATATACCTTGCTGCCATCGGGGCTTACAGAAACGCCGACAGGAGATAAACCAACCGTTATTGTAGCTTCAACAGTATCAGCTGCGGTATTGATCACCGAGACACTGTTTGAATCATAATTTGCTACATAAACCTTGCTGCCAACTGTACTCATTGAAATACTATTAGGATTACGGCCCACCGGAATAGTAGAAACTGTTGTATTGTATGGGGTGTAAATGACCGATACGCTAGCCCCCAGTGAATTCGATACGTATACCGTGCTGCCATCGGGGCTTACAGAAATGCCCTGGGGAAATGAACCTACCTCAATAGTAGCTGTTACCGTATTTGTTACGGTATTGATCACCGAGACTGAATTTGAATTAGCATTTGCTACATATACTTTACTGCCGTCCGGACTTACCGTTACACCTTGCGGGAATAGGCCTACTGGAATGGTTGTTATCACAGTATTAGTTATAGTATTGATAACCGACACGGTATTGTCCGTTTGATTTGCCACATACACGCGGCTGCCGTCGGCCGATGTGCCTACGGCTAGCGGCCCCTGTCCAACAGTTATTTTGTCAATCACCATATCTGTAGCTGTGTTGATCACCGAGACATAATTAGAATTACTACTTGGCATATATGCAAAGCCTGCCGAAACCGGTGTAACGGTAATGGTAGCTGTAACGGGGCTGCTGCCTGTATTTACGCCCGTAAAAGATGCTATATTCCCAATACCGCTTGCTGCAAGGCCTGCGCCGGGCGTATCATTAACCCAGGTAAAAGTATTGCCTGTGCCTGTAAAGTTAATAGCTGCGGTACTACCGCCGTTTGTAATTGTTTGGTTGGGTATGGTGTTTACTGTTGGCAATGTATTTATTGTTCCGGTTACCGCTACATTTTGGCTGGTTATGCCTGGTGAAGTTAGCGTTACGCTACCTGATATGCTGCCAACCGGCGCTGTTGCCGCCGACCGTACATAAATTAGGGTGCTGTCTACCTTGCCCGCTACTTGTGTAATGGTTACAGCGCTGGCAAATCCGCCGCTGTAGGCAAGTGATACCTCAAAGGCTGTTGGGGCTGTAGCGGTAATATTGCCTGTTAAACCATTGCCGGTAACCATAAACCGTTGCGTGTTTAATGAAGCACTGCCTAAACAAGCAGAAATAGTGCCTGCTGCTGTACCGCCATGAATGGCAGGAGGTGATGGGTTTACGGTAATAGTAAAGGTAGCTGCTGCGCCACTACAGCCGGTTCCGCCTGTGGTAAAGAATGCGGGGAATTTGCCTACAGAGAGATTGGATACTACGGTATTTGATAAGACATTGATCACAGAGACAACATTACTATTGTTTAGTACAAACACCTGGTTGCCATCGGCGCTTGGCGATATATCGGTAGGTGATTTGCCTGTCGGGATAGTGGATACCACCGTATTTGACGTAGCATCGATCACCGAAACATTATTAGAATACGTATTAGCAACATAAACCTTACTGCCATCAGGCGATATACACAGACCTTGGGGCTGCGATCCCACTGTAATAGTAGCTATTACTGTATTAGTTGTTGTATTGACGACAGTTACACTACTTGAGCCGTTCAGTATGTAGCAACGACTCCCATCAGGACTTATTGCAAAATAGTCGGGATCTGATACAGGTATAGTTGCCACAACCGTGTTGGTTGAGGTATTGACAACCAAAACACTATTACCACTGGTTCCCAGGTACAAACGACTGCCATCAGGGCTTAATGACATACACCTACCGGAAGCACCCAGATCAATTGTAGCTATTACCGTATTTGTGGCCGTATTGATCACTGAGACGTTTTTTTGGGCATTCTCTACATAAATCCTGCTGCCATCTGGACTTATCGCTAAAAAAGAAGGAGCTTCACCAACGGTTATAGTAGATGTTATCGTATTGGTTGCGGTATTGATCACGGATACAGCGCCCGACTGTTCCTTTACTACATATAGCCGGCTGTCGTCCGGGCTTAATACCATGACTCTCGAATTATCGCCGAGCCAGATCGTAGCCATTACGGTGTTAGTTGCGGTATTAATAACCGAGATGTTATATGAAAAATAATTGGCCGTGTACGCCCTGGTACCGTCATGGCTTAACGTAACACCCTGGGGGGATGTACCTACCGGTATCGTAGCTACAGTTTTATTAGTTGCAATATTGACCACCGAAACATTATCGTAATCTTGATTTGCAGCATACACCATTCCCGTAGATGCCGGACTTACAGTAATTGTTGCAGTTACCGGGCTGGCTGTTTTGTTAACAGCAGTAAATGAAGCGATTTTGCCGGTACCGCTTGCTGCCAAACCAATGCCCGGAGTATCATTTACCCAGGTAAAGGTATTGCCGGTACCTGTAAAGTTAATGGTTGTGGTAGTATCGCCATTTACGACGGTTTGATTGGTGATTGGGTCGGCCACCGGCAATGCATTTATTCTGCCTGTTACCGCCACATTCTGGCTTGTGGCTCCTGTTGAACTCAGCACGAGGTTGCCTGATACGGTACCGGCAGGTGCAGTAGCCGCCGACCGCACATATATCACGGTATTATTTACTGCGCCGCCTGACTGTGTAAGCGTTACATTGCCGCCATAACCGCTGCCCGAGGCAAGTGATAACTCGAAGCCTGTTGGGGCAGTTGCTATTATATTACCTGTTAAACCGGTGCCGGCAACTGTAAACTGTTGCAGGTTCGGGCTTGCCGAAGCGGTACCCTGGCATGCAGAAATATTGCCGGTAACAGTGCTGGCCACAATGGGCAGCGCCGCACTTACTGTACCTGTTACCGCCACATTCTGGGTAAACCCGGTTGAAGTAAGTGTTATATTTCCTGATATCGAACCAACGGGCGCAGATGCGGCAGATCGAACATATACTGTGGTGTTTCCTGTTACACCCCCTGATTGGGTTATAGTTATGCTGCTGCTGTAACCACTGCCAGAAGCAAGGGACACTTCGACATTTGCCGGCGCCGTAGCAATAATGTCTCCGGTTAAATTAACCCCCGAAACTGTAAACTGTTTAATTTGTGGACTGACAGACGCCGTGCCGGCAAATGCAAAAATATTCCCGGTTACTGCGCTTAATGTTACTATTGGTGTTGAACTAATTGTTAAATTCAACGTTGCCGAACCGCTGCCGGAGCTATTGTAGGCCGTGGCAATATAGTTTGTTGCAGGCGATGTAGAAACGGGCGTACCGCTGATAATGCCTGTAGAGGCATTAAAGTTTAAACCGGCTGGCAAAAAAGGGGCTATATAGTATCCCCCCACAGGCTTTATTTTTTCAACTATACGCGTAAAACCGCTTGATCCGGTTACATATAGATTTCCTGAGGCGTCTGATGCTATTGCGGTGGGGCTTGACATAGTTCGAATAGTTGTTACAACGCGAGTACCTGCGGATATCTCTTTTATCCTTTGGGTGCCGGAATCAACAAAATACAAATTGCCTGAAGCATCCACTACCAGTCCGGTTGGACGATTACCGCTTCCAATAAAAACCGGACTACCGCCTCCGGCTGGTATTTCCCGTATTACATTTCCTGTGTCTTCTGCAACAAATACATTGCCATTATTGTCAACAGCTATACCGGTTGGCGAACTAAACCCCATTCCCAAAACTATAATACTTCCCCCACCGGAAGGTATTTTCTTTATATAACCAGTCCAGGTATCGGCCACATATACATTACCCGCTGCGTCTACCGCTATACCCTGCGGCTGACTAAAACTACCTAAATTAACAGGGGTGCCGCTGCCCCCGGGTATTTTCCACAAATTGCTTGACGACACGTAAAAATTATTTGCACGGTCTATTGCTATGGCGAATAGCTGATTAAAACTGGAGGAAAACACAACCTGTGGGCCGCCGTCGGCCGGTATTTTATATATAGTGGGTTTAACAGTATTGTTGCCGGCATCGGCCACATACACATTGCCCGCATTATCTACGGCTACACCTACCGGGTTAGCATACCCTGATCCAACGGTAGTTGCGCTGCTGCTATAAGCCGGGGCGGCAACCTGGCTGCTTGTAGGACTCAGCGGGGTAATTGCCACACCTGGCCGGTAAACCTGGGGCCCGCTGTAACTGATCACAGGCACCTGCGCAAATAATTTAACCGACAGGAGAGTTATAAAAAAAGCTATATATAATTCCCTGTAATTCAATAATCTATAAAGGGATGGTGAAATTGAGAGGTGTAGGTTTTTTTTCATAACGTTGGTTTAAAAACGAGAACTTTAATGGTAATTATACCTCTGGCACCTTATATAAACCGGGAGTCAGGTATAAAAAATAAATCCATGCCCATTACACCGTTAAGCGCAGCCTGCGGCCTGGATTGAATAAACTTTTACCTGTGCTTTTTTTGACTTTTGGTTCCTGGTGCTTGATTCAATTTTTTTTATAAGGTGAAGGTCAGATATGCCCTGTTCCTAAAAAAGATATAACCACAAAAACAGCCGTAAATAACATCGTATTTTAACTGTTTGATATGCCTTATTTAGGAATAGTTAATATTTAGTCGAAAATACTTAAAATGTTTTGAATCAGGCAGTAATTAGAAAAAAAAGCGCTGTAAAATAACGGTGAAGAAAAATCGTTATCGGGCCAATTGATAGCATGATCATTACTGTGTTGAAAGCTTGTAGGAGAGGCCCTGCTCCTTAATATCCAGGGCTTAACAATAACCCAAAAGTGGGTGGCCATTTATAAAAATAAATTAAGTGGCAAAGGCTAACTTAACCAAATGCTCAAAACCATCCCAAAAAGCCCTTTTTGATCCTTCCATTTTGCCGGGCGCGAAAAATGTTGCGTTTGTTATATTGAAATACGCTGCAAATTTTTAAAACCAAATAACCCAACCCCAATTCTCACCAATGACCAATGACCAATGACCTAAAGGTTTATTTCAAATTCATCCGCGTCTTTCAAAAACGGTAAGGCACGGCGGGCTTTCTTTACCTCATCTGCAATGATGGAGAAGGTGTACACATCGTCCTCATCGCGTTTGTAATAAACCACGTTTCCATTGGGATCGATACAGGTTGAATCGCCCGAGTGGTAAACCTCGTTGCCATCGTGGCCTACCCGGTTTACGCCAATTACATAAGCCTGGTTTTCAACAGCGCGGGCGGGTAATAAAGTGCGCCAGTGCAGGGCACGGCGTTCGGGCCAGTTGGCTACAACTATCAATAAATCGTAAGGGTTATCGGCAAGGTTGCGCAGCCATACCGGGAAACGCAGATCGTAGCAAATCATGGGGCATATTTTCCAGCCGTTCAGCTCCACCATAATTTTTTTGGTGCCGGCGGTGTAGGTGTTATGTTCTTTGCCCAAAGCAAACAGGTGGCGTTTATCATAATACTCATAAGTGCCATCGGTGCGCATCCAAATGAGGCGGTTGTAGTAATGGTCGTTTTCTTTGATAATAATACTGCCTGTAACCACGCAATCGTGTTGTTTGGCGGTTTGGTGCATCCATTGCATGGTTTTGCCTTCCATTGGTTCGGCAAGTGCGGCGGCATTCATGGTAAAGCCGGTGCTAAACATTTCGGGCAGGATAATAAGGTCTGTTTTTTCCCTTATTCCGCCAGATAAGCGTAAAGTAATATTTTGTAAATTTTTATCAGTATTTTCCCAAAAAAGGTAGCCTTGAAAAACGGTAATTTTAAGATTATCCATAAGCGGTGTTTAGTCGATAGACCATAGTCGATGGCCTATAGTTTTTAAAGTTAATGGATGATAGCTAATTATTTTAACCAGATTGTTCAATTCTGTGCTTCAACCATGGACTATCGACCATGGTCTATTAACTCAAAATTAAACTTTCAATAACCTATCAACGGCTTTATCCAAAGTTTCTTGCCTTTTGGCGAAACAAAACCTTAACACATGGTGGTCAATACCCTTGCTGTAAAAGGCCGAAACCGGTATCGCCGCCACGCCAAATTCCTTAGTTAAACGCAGTACAAAATCGGCATCTTTTTCGTCGGTTATATTGCTGTAACGTACTGATTGAAAGTATGATCCATGGCAGGGCAGCAATTCAAACCGGGTTTGTTCCAGCCCCTGGCGAAAGTAGTCACGTTTCTGCTGAAAAAACTCTGGCAAACCCGTATAAGTTTCTTCATTTTTTAGATGCTCGGCAATAGCATATTGTATGGGGGTATTAACCGCGAAAACCAAAAACTGGTGAATTTTCCTGAATTCATGCATCAGGTAGGCCGGCGCCATACAGTAACCCACCTTCCAGCCGGTAGCGTGAAAAGGCTTGCCAAATGATGCCACTATAAAGCTTCGCTGTTGTAAATCCGGGTAGCGCGCCATACTGTGGTGCGTTTGGCCATCATATATCAGGTGCTCGTAAACCTCATCGCTTAGTATTAAAATATCCTGGTTTTTAACCAATGCGCTTAACTCGTCAATATCCTCCTTGTGCAAAATAGTAGCAGTAGGGTTATGCGGCGAATTAAGGATAATCATTTTGGTTTTGTGGTTGATAAGCCTTTTTACCATATCCCAGGCAATGCGGTAGTTTGGCGGCTCAAGCGGTAATGATTTTACAACGCCGCCCATCAGCTTTATGGCAGGGGCATAGCAATCAAATGCGGGCTCAAAAATAATAACCTCGTCATTGGGGTGTATAACAGCGCTAATGGCAGTAAATATAGCCTGCGTGCCGCCCGCAGTAATGGTTATTTCGGTTTCGGGATTATAAACGGCACCGTAAAGCCTCTCGGTTTTTTCGGCAATACGCTCCCTTAAACTCATTACGCCGGCCATAGGGGCATATTGGTTATGGCCATCAGTCATCGCCTTGTTAACCAGTTCGATCAGGTCGGCCGAGCAGTTATAATCCGGAAATCCCTGCGACAAGTTTATAGCACCAACCTCATTGGCCAGGGCCGACATCACCGTAAATATGGTAGTACCCGTTTGGGGTAATTTTGAAACTACAGAAATCATCTAAGGGCTAAAGTAAGTAAAAAAGCACGAACCGGTAAACGTATTAATACGTATTTTTAGTTTTTTGAAAGTATTTACCGTTGTAAGAAAAATAATAGCGCTGCTGTAAAACAGTAAGTATGCGGTATCTTAAGCTATAATAATTCAGGTCCTTTGAAGCTGATTTGCTTCGGTTTGGCAATAATTGGGGATGCTTCTTTTGCGTAAATCGGAGGCGCCGCACCTACAAACATTAACGCAACCCTTATCTCCCAATATCACGATCAAAATTTTCCGGTGAGCGCGGCTGTCAACCCTTTTACCTATAACTGCAAATAAATTGCGTTTAGCGAAGGGGTGCCACATCGATAATGACGGCTCATCTTCCAGTTTGGTTTCATTACGCAACAAAATCAAATGGATTTGCAACAAACGCGAAAGAATTTTTCAGCCCGTTTCTGTTTCTTTGATTCCTTATAAGGCTTTGTTATTAAACAACTACCTATTACCTATGAAAAAAAATTATAAGTCCGCGACTTACCGCTTTGCTATTTACGCTTTAAAATTTACCAAATTAGTTGCAGTTGCCGGCATGCTGCTTTTTACCGGTTGTAGCAAAGATTCGCCCCCGGCTACTAAGATAGATACGGGAACGGGAACAGGCACAGGTACAGGTACCGGTACTGGTTCAGGAACGACGGTTGACACCCTTACTGCCAGCAAAATTGCGGTATCTGCTTTAGATGATGAAGTAAATGCTTTTATGACCACTTATAACGTGCCGGCAGTATCTGTAGCCATCACCAAAGGAGAAAAATTGGTTTACCTGAAAGCGTATGGCATAACCGATAAATCTAAGGGTACCAAAGCGGCAATAACCGATCGTTACCGGTTAGCCAGCCTTTCAAAGCAGTTTACCTCCGTTACTATAATGAAATTGCTTGATCAGGGTAAAATAAAGCTGAACGACAAAGTATTTGGCGATGGCGCGCTTTTAGGTAAAACCTATGGCACTAAGGCCTACGGCGCACATATTACCGATATTACTGTTGATGAACTGCTGCACCATACATCCGGAGGCTGGGGTAACGAAGTGAACGACCCGATGTTCAGTAATCAGGCAATGACAGCGGCACAACTCATCACCTGGACTTTAGATAACCGCCCGCTTGACCATGTACCAGGCACAAACTACGATTACTCGAATTTTGGTTATTGCATATTAGGCCGCGTGATAGAAAAAATTACAGGCCAAACCTATGAAGAAGCGGTGAAAACATTGGTATTAACACCTATCGGAATTACCGATATGACTATTGGCGGTAACACATTTGCCCAAAAACTTCCAAAAGAAGTTACTTACTATGGCCAGTATGGCGAAGATCCTTATGCAATGAATGTGAGCCGGATGGACTCGCACGGAGGGTGGATTGCTACAGCTGCCGACCTGGCCAGGTTCCTGGTTTATATCGATAAATTTCCGGTACGTCCGGATATCCTTACACCATCAACCTTAAATATTATGTATACCGGCTCAACTGCCAACGCAGCTTACGGATGCGGCTGGGGTATTTCAGGTAACAACTATTTTCATACAGGGAGCCTGCCCGGTACCGCCACAGAACAGGGTCGTTTGGATAATGGATTTAACTTTGTGATTTTAACCAACACCCGTAGTTGGAAAACTAATTTCGACTATGACTTAGACCAGATATTCTGGAAGGCTTACGCCAAAAATCCAACCTGGGCTACTGACGACTTGTTCATTAAATAAACCAAACTTCCACCATCATGAAACGTAACACCTTTCTCCAAATGATATCCGTAACGGGCGCCATTTTAGCCAGCCCCATAGCCACCATCGCCAAAAGCTTTACCATGCTTAGAGAAAAAAACGGCTATAAAACAGATGCCGGGACCGACCGCTTCCAAAAGCCCATCAGCCTGTTTGATGGTGATACATTTTACTCCAAAGTATCTACCAAAGATACCGATGGCGATTTTTATGTATATGAATCATCGCGAGTTAAAAAAGGAGGTCCCAACCTGCATCTCCATTATAACCAGGACGAGTGGTGGTATATTTTGGAAGGTGAGTTTGTAATAACAGTGGGCGATAAAATGCACCATGTTAAGCCCGGTGATAGTGTGTTTGGCCCGCGTGGTGTACCGCACGCATTTTCAAAGGTAGGTGAAGGGGTTGGCCGAATGCTCACTACTTTTCAGCCGGCAGGTAAAATGGAAGAGTGTTTTATAGCGATAAGCGAAGGGCAAATGAAAGGCAAACCCGAAGCCGAGCAGGACGAGTTCAGGAAACAACACGGCTTTGAACGCGTTGGGCCGCCAATTGATATACTAAAAGCGTTTTAAATTCCAGTCACCAGGTTATGAAAGTTAGTAGTTTTAAGTTCATAGTAGTTTGTTTGTGCTGGTTGTATGGTTTTAAAGCCTACAGCCAGCAAACAGATACCACTAAGGAAAATCCGCAGATTAGGCAGCTCATAAAAAATTACGAAGACGCCTGGAACCGACACGATCCTAAAGGCCTTGCTGATAATTATACCGTTGATGCCACCTGGGTTAACTGGTTTGGGGCCTATTATAAAGGACGGGACGATATTCAGTTTCATTATCAGCAGGTGCATACCACCTATTTTAAAGGAACGCATTACTATACCCGTGCCGTCGAGGATATTATCTACCCATATCCAAACTTTGCCATATCGCATGTGCGCACAGCATTAGATGGCGACGAACGGTTTCCCGGCCAAACGTTTGAGTTTCGGAGGATGATTGTTATGATAAAACGCGATGGCTCCTGGAAGATTCTCGCCGGGCAAAATGCCAAACTGGAAAAAGGAATAAAATAATTGAGATGCATAACGATTCTACCTCATTTAAACAAAAACTGAGCCTGGCATACCTATGGCTTGTTCCACCTGTAACCATGGCTATTGGTTTTGGCATAGGTTCGGTAAGTTATAAATTTTACTTACCCATTTGGGGTTTAAATGCCTGTTTGATGACCTTCTCCGCATATCATCTTGGTGTACACCGCCTTTGGAAACAAGATCGATCTGGTAAACAACAAGCTGTTACCGCGCTGTTACTATTTATACCATGGCTGTTATTTTCCATCTTTGCAGGCATGGGGCCGCCACCCTCAACACTGCAGGGCTGGGTTAACACCGCTGCTGAACAGCAAACCCGCTACACCATCCTTATAGCAGGCGGAATTTTACTTTTGTTGGGTGCCGCCCTGCTGAAAACCCGTTTACAGGAAGCGGGCGAAAATCTGTATTCGGTATTAGCATTTGCAGCGCTAAGCATAGCAGTGCCCCTGTTTATCATCAATATGGCATTCTGGGGTTATTACCTTACCGATGCTTTCCGGCTGTTTGCTGCAAACCCGGCCGCGAAACGGCCGGATTTATACGTCGCGGTAAAAAGTCTATTTTATGTAATCAGCGTGGCCGAAGTTGTATTGATATACCTGGGCACCCTCCTTTTTGCCGTGGCGCTCAAAATAACGGGCTCACTCAGTAAACATGCATCCCGTTGGTATATTGGCTGCAGTTTAATTGCCATTTTGCTGGAACTAATACCTCCTTCCTGGCCAGAACCTTTTGGCACAGCAGGCTACCTGGTGGCTATTCCCGCCATTACTTTTGTGATGTATTATCTTATTGGGGTGCGTTTACTTCTTCGACGGTAAAATGGCACACTTTTGTATCCGCAGTTCGCGTTAATAGCATTAAATTTGTAAAGAACGCGGGACTTAAATGGTGAATCATCACTGACGATATACACATGCGAAAAATCATCGTTACAACATTTATAACATTAGACGGTGTGATGCAGGCACCCGGCAGCCCTGAGGAAGATCCATCAGGTGGTTTTAAATACGGTGGCTGGTCGGCACCTTATGGCGACGAAGTTTCTGGTAAGGCTATGCAAAAACAGATGGAGCCTGCCGATCTTTTACTGGGCCGGAAAACATTCGAAATTTTTGCATCTTATTGGCCCCAACACTCCGGCTATTGGCCAGGTATTAATGAGGTAACAAAATACGTCTTGTCGGCCACCATGCAAAAGTCGGATTGGCAAAACACAACTTTCCTTACCAGTGTGGCGGATATCGAAAAGCTCAAAAATACTGATGGTGCCGACATTAAAGTTTGGGGCAGCAGCGAGCTTGTTCATTTATTGCTCGCACATGATCTGGTAGACGAGCTTTGGCTCAAAATTTACCCCGTGCTGCTTGGCGAAGGAAAAAGGTTGTTTAACAACAGCACAATCCCGGCGGCATTTACATTAACAGAAAGTTTGGTTACGCCGGGTGGAGTTATTTTTGCCAATTACAAACGCGCCGGCGAAGTTAAAACAGGCACTATCGGAGCTTAACGGGATGGCTGTTTCAAATAGCTTTACTGCGCAGGATTTTATAAAAAATGAGGGTTGGGTAAAACCCATTATTTTTTTATTTCTTTCAAACCTACCGAAAACATCAGACCTTTAAACAGATACAATTTGAATTAATTAGTAAGTCAGCTCAATTTTAAATTGTACTGTAGGGGGCACTCCATTTCACTAATGATTGCATTAACCTACCCACTCAGATAGCCGGTAGGTTAATGGCTTCATCGTGGGGCTATAGGCTACAGGTTTAGGAGTTCGCCAAATAATTTAATGCCACCGCGCGTTTACACTGAGTAGATCGCACAATAATTCAAGTTCGGGCTATTTAGATACTTTTTACAGTTTTGGCTAAATCAAACGCAGATTTGGATAAATTCTGCCAGCTAAAGCAGCCCATCTTTGTATCAACAAAACAGAATTATTTATGCGTGTATTTGTAACAGGAGCCACAGGCTTCATTGGTACTGCTATTGTGCAGGAATTAATAGGTGCCGGCCACCATGTGCTGGGGTTGGCCCGTTCAGATGCATCGGCCCAAAAGCTGGCCGATGCCGGTGCAGAAGTTCACAGGGGTGATCTGGAAGACCTTGATAGCCTGCGCAGCGGCGCCGCACAGGCCGACGGCGTTATCCATGCCGGTTTTATTCACGATTTTACCCGGTTTGCGGAAGTTTGCCAGGTAGATAAAATAGCCATTGAAACCATTGGCGACGTATTAGCCGGTTCAAACCGTTCGTTTATTGTTACCTCCGGTACGGCGCTGGTAAGCCCCGGGAAGCTGGCTACCGAAGATATTATTCCACCGTTAAACCCTGCATGGCCGCGGGCCTCTGAGCAAGCAGCAGACGTTGTAGCCTCGCAGGGTGTTCGTGCGGCAGTTATCCGCCTGTCACCATCGGTGCATGGCGACGGGGATAAACATGGTTTTATACCCATACTGGTTAATATAGCAAGGCAGACAGGCGTATCGGCATATATCGGCGAAGGGCTTAACCAATGGAACGCCGTACACCGGTTGGATGCTGCCCGTTTGTACAGGTTGGCTTTGGAGAACGCTGTACCTGGAGTCCGTTTTCATGGTTCTGCGGAAGAAGCCATCACGGTTAAGTCTATTGCCGAATCTATAGGAAAACAACTTAATCTCCCGGTAAAATCAATTGCTGCTGAGGCCGCTGCCGAACATTTTGGATGGTTTTCACACATGGCCGCTATCGACTGCCCGACATCGAGCAGCCGGACGCGGGAATATTTGAAGTGGCACCCAACGCACAACACCTTGCTTAACGATATTGAGAACGGTATTTATACCAGATAACAAGCAATGAAGATTATTGTAACCGGTTCATTGGGGAACATTAGTAAACCGCTGACAGAACTATTAATTGCCCGGGGGCACGCGGTAACCGTTGTAAGCAGCGACCCTAAAAAACAGGCAGCTATCGAAAACTTAGGCGCGGAACCAGCCATTGGCTCAATAGACGACGTACCGTTTTTGACCCATACTTTCAAAGGCGCAGACGCTGTTTATGCCATGATCCCCTTAAGCTTCACCGAGCCCGATCTGGGCAGTTATATGTATAGGATAGCTCAAAATTATGTGCGGGCCCTTAAGGACACCTGCATCCAACGGGTAGTACTAATGAGCGGTTGGGTGGCAGACCTGGTTAAAACCGAAAACGTAGAACATGTATTTGACGACCTGGACGCCTCTATCACTATTATGCGGCCTGGCGCTTTTTATACCAACTTTTATCAGTCCATTAACCTCATCAAAGGCAAAGGCTTCATTGGTAAATTTTTAACGCTGCGTTATTCCGGCCTTGGGGCCCTGCTAACCGGTAAAACCGGCCTGCTGATGGGTAACTACGGCGGAGAAGACCGGATAGTTTTTGTTTCGCCAAAGGATATTGCGGATGCCGTTGCCGGGGAATTGCAGCTATCGCCCAAAGAGAAAACCATCCGCTACGTAGGCAGCGATGAAATGACGTGTAACGAAGCGGCCAGGATCATTGGCAGCGCGGTAGGCAAGCCCTGGCTAAAATGGGTGCTGCTTACTGATAAGGAAATGCTGCGGGGATTAAAGATGGCCAAAGTACCGGAAAAGCTGGCACAAACCTTAGTTGAAATGCAGGCCGCCATGCACAGCGGTAAAGCGCTTGAAAACTTTCACAAGAGCCGGCCCAAAATGGGCAAGGTGAAACTGGCTGATTTTGCTGAAGAGTTTGCCGAAGCATATCATAAAAAATAACGAATTTAGCATAGCTATGAACAGTAACCGGCTTTTTCATTTTCATACCATCACCGAATATCACCGTATGGCAGGTTTGCCTAAACCGGCGCACCCGCTGATTAGCCTGGTGCATATGGGCAACCTAAACAAACCCCTGGCAGAGGGGGCGTTCAGTTTGATCTATGATTTTTATTCTATCTCGATGAAAAGAGTGAAGAATGCCAAGTTTAAATACGGCCAGCAAACATGCGATTTTGATGAAGGTGTACTGTTCTTCATGTCGCCGGGGCAGGTCTTTGGAATGGAGATTGAAAAAGGCAGCGTAATGCACCGTCGCGAAGGATGGATGATCCTGATTCACCCGGATTTTTTATGGAACACCCCGCTGGCCAAAACAATCAGGCAATACGAATTTTTCAATTACTCGGTTTATGAGGCGCTTCACTTATCTGACAAGGAAGAAACCATGCTCACAGCCATTGCACAAAATATAGAGCAGGAATATCATGCCAACATTGACAGGTTTAGCCAAAGCGTGATCATTGCCCAACTGGAACTATTGCTCACCTATTCGGAAAGGTTTTACCAGCGGCAGTTCATCACCCGCAAGATAACCAGCCATGAAATACTATCCAAACTGGAAAATTTACTCGCCGCTTACTTTAGCAGCGGCGCACTCGCCCGGAAAGGGCTGCCCAGCGTTACTTATATTGCCGAGAACTTAAATATCTCACCCGGTTACCTGAGCGGCCTGCTCAAGTCGCTTACCGGCCAGAATACCCAGCAGCATTTGCACAACAAGCTGATAGAACTGGCCAAAGAGAAACTTTCGACCACTAATCTTTCCGTCAGCGAAATTGCCTATGACCTGGGGTTTGAACACCTGCAGTCTTTCAGCAAGCTGTTCAAAACCAAAACCAGTTTCTCGCCGCTGGAGTTCCGCAATTCTTTCAACTGATATTCACAAACAACAAATCTGGTTTTGGGTCGAGCGTGGCCAGCGGGTCAATGCCCGCGCCTGAATCACATCAAATGGGCAAAGCCTTCGCCGCCATACGATATACATTATTATAAGGCACCAGGAAGTCCTCGACATGCTAAGCCCCCAATATTAATGTTGTGATTTGATTTTTAGGGGCTGCTGTTTAGTTTAATATTTGATAATGAGGGTGTAAAGGTAATTTTACTGCACAAATATGGCATGGTAAACTTTTTACTCAAAATGTTGTTGTAAATGCAATGCTGCTTATAAATAATTATAACCGGCTATTAAACATTTACAGATATGAAAATTTACCATCTATTACCGTTGGTGCTCATTGTAGCAACGGTAACCCAAAGTTGCGTTAGCAGCAAAAAATACAAGGAACTCGAGGGCAATTACACGCAATTGCAAAATAGCACACAAGACCTCAGCGTAAAATATCAGAGGAGCGAGCAGGCACTTGCCGTGTCAAACGGTCGTATTACCAGCCTGGAAGAACAGCTAACTTCCGAACGGTCAAATAATGCATCGTTAAAAGATGCATTGAACAAATGTTTGGCCGGCAACAACCAGGGTGGTGCAAACATCTCGAAATTGGTTGATGAGATAAATGCCTCCAATAAATATATCCAATACCTGGTGGCAACCAAAAACAAAAGCGACTCGCTTAATATGGTGTTAACCAATAATCTTACTCGCTCATTAAGCAGGGAAGAAGCACAGGGGGTTGATGTACAGGTACTTAAAGGTGTCGTGTATATATCCTTGTCTGATAATATGTTATATAAATCAGGTAGCTATGAAATTTCAGACAAAGCAGGAACCGCTTTGGCCAAAATTGCTAAGATCATTACCGATTATTCAACCTATGATGTGCTGATTGAAGGTAATACCGATAATGTACCAATTAAGCAAACCAACATTCGTAATAATTGGGATTTGAGTACGCTTAGGGCTTCATCAGTAGTACAAGCCTTGCAAAATACTTATAATGTGGACCCCAAACGCTTAACTGCGGGCGGCCGCGGCGAGTATAATCCAATTGCGGATAATGCCACACCGGCAGGTAAAAGCCAAAACAGGCGTACCCAAATTATCATCACACCAAAACTTGATCAGTTTATGGATTTGATAGGTAAAGCACCGGATACCACCCCGGTTAAACAATAAAAAAGAGTCAGAAGATAAGAATCAGGATTCAACAGGAAAAACGGGCTTAGCATTTTTGTTAAGCCCGTTTTTATTGTTGGTTAATTTCTGTAGTTGAAATGTTACCAAGGGCCCGGAAATCAAATTGCAGATTACAATTGAAATTAATAACTTTAATTTCTTAATTAACCAATTAGTAGACTGATGTTCCGGAAATTGTATTTAGTGTGGCTTGTAATAGCCACCTGTGTTTTGTTTATCATACATGCCTGCAACCGGGCCGGTAAAACAGATGCGGAGCAAATGCCCGATACCATCAGCTACAACTTTAACATCCGCCCCATATTATCTGATAAATGTTTTAAATGCCACGGACCCGACGCTGCACACCGCCAGGCCGATTTAAGGCTTGATATTCCAGAAAGTGCTTTTAAAGCGCTGAAAGATAACCCGACAGCCCATGCGCTTGTAGCAGGCGATCCGATGATGTCTGAAGTTTACCGGCGTATCTCAACCAAAGATACTTCCGAACAAATGCCCCCGCCGTCATCCAACCTCAAAAAATTAACGCCTTTTGAAGTCGACCTGCTTAAACAATGGATAAAACAAGGCGCCCGTTATGAAAAACATTGGGCTTTTGTGCCGCCCCGTTCGTATGCTGTTCCGCAGGTTCAAAATACCGCATGGCCAAAAAATCCCATAGATAATTTTGTGCTGCAAAAAATGGTGCAAAAAGGTTTTGATCCTAATCCCGAAGCTGATAAGGAACGTTTGCTAAAACGCGTATCGCTTGATTTGACGGGCTTACCGCCGACTTTGCAAATGATGGACAACTTTTTGGCCGATAACAGCGCCAACGCTTACCAAAAGATAGTTGACCAGTTAGTGGCATCGCCACAATACGGCGAAAAAATGACCCTGCATTGGCTGGATGTAGCCCGTTACGCCGATTCGCACGGCTACCAGGACGATAACTACCGCAGCCAGTGGCCCTGGCGAGATTGGGTGATTCACGCCTTCAACGAAAACCTGCCTTACGACAAATTCATTACCTGGCAAATAGCCGGCGACCAGCTGCCCAATGCCACTACCGAGCAGCTACTGGCAACAGGCTTTAACCGCAACCACAAAATTACCGAAGAGGGCGGCGTAATTGATGAAGAGTATCGGGTAAGCTACGTAACCGATCGTACCAATACCTTCGGCAAAGCCCTGCTTGGGGTTACGTTGGAGTGCGCCCATTGCCACGATCATAAATATGATCCGTTTTCGCAAAAGGATTATTACCAAATGTTTGCGTTTTTTAATAATGTAAAGGAAGTAGGCATTGAGTCGGTTGTAGGCGGGCCCGAAACTTATGCCAAACGGCCCTTAATGCCGATCAGTAACGATGAAGTGAAAAAGGTGATGCGTTTTATCAATAAGCAGGATACCGATAAACTCATTGTATCTATCATGACAGATAGTGATAAAGTGCGGCCTACTTATATTCTTAAAAGAGGCAATTACGATGCCCATGGTGATGTTGTTGAGCCGGGTACGCCCAAAGCTATATTACCATTTACCGCCAACTATCCTAAAAATCGCCTCGGTTTGGCCGAATGGCTGTTTAATAAAAACAACCCGCTTGCGGCAAGGGTATTTGTAAACCAGGTTTGGCAGGAATTTTTTGGCAAAGGCATTGTAAAAAGTTCGGGCGATTTTGGCATGCAGGGCGATTTGCCGTCGCACCCCGAATTATTGGATTGGCTTGCGGTTGATTTCAGGGATCATGGCTGGGATATCAAACGGCTGGTAAAACAAATTGTTATGTCGGCTACCTATCGGCAATCAGCAGTAATCAGCCCCGAAAAGTTAAAGGACGATCCAGAAAATACATGGCTGGCGCGCGGCCCCCGTAGCCGCTTGCCTGCCGAGTTTGTGCGCGATTTGGTTTTGGCCAGCAGCGGGTTACTTAACCATACCATTGGCGGCCCAAGTGTTAATCCGTACCAGCCGCCCGGCTTGTGGGAAAACGCGACATCCGGCCGCGGGCAGTTGGCCAGCTATAAACAGGTACACGGCCCCAACCTTTATCGCAGGGGCATGTATACACTCATCAAACGCACCGTGCCGCCGGCCTCGCTGGGTATTTTTGATGCCAGTAACCGCGATCAGTGCGAGGTAAAACGCTTGCGCACCAATACGCCCTTACAGGCTTTGGTGATGCTTAATGACCCTACGGTGCTGGAGGCCGCCCGTGTTTTAGCAGCAAGGTTATTGCAGGATAACAGTCGTCCGCAGGATAAAATAACCAAAGCTTTCCGCTTGATCATGTGCCGCCATCCGCAGGAAAAAGAATTGGCCATACTTACAGCCTATTACAACGATGAATTGAAGGGGATGAACAAGGCCGACGCCCAAAAGCTGTTAAGCGTTGGCGAATACCCGATACCAGCCAACCTTGATAAAGTAAAATTAGCAGCTATGATGAAAGTGGTTGATGCCATGTACAATGTAGAAGAAACGATAACAAAAACCTGATATGGAAAAAGATTTTTTAGAGAGCAGGCTCAATATAAACCGGCGCAAGTTCCTGTCCAGGTTAAGCCTGGGGATAGGCAGTGTTGCGTTAGGCTCATTACTTATTCCCGATCTTTTTAGTGGTAGCGGTGCCGATGCCGAAGCTGATTTTGTGTCGGGCATCCCCAACTTTGCACCTAAGGCAAAAAGGGTGATCTATCTTTTCCAGGACGGCGCGCCTTCACAACTGGAATCATTTGATTATAAGCCAAAATTACGAGAGATGATGGGGCAGGAGCTGCCTGCTTCGGTGCGTGGCAACCAGATACTTACCGGGATGACGGCTAAGCAGGCCTCGTTCCCGCTGGTAGGTTCATTTTACGATTTTAAACAATACGGCGAATCGGGGGCATGGGTGAGCGATCTGTTCCCTCATATCGGCAAAATTGCCGATGATATCTGTATCATCCGCTCGATGAACACCGATGCCATCAACCACGATCCTGCGCTTACTTTTTTCCAGACCGGGGCACAGCAGGGTAACCGCCCAAGTATGGGGTCGTGGGTAAGCTATGGGCTTGGCAGCGAGAACAAAAACCTGCCTGCATTCACGGTATTGTTATCCAAGGGAAAAGGCAACGGACAAGGGGTTTACTCCAAATTGTGGAGTAATGGCTTTTTAGATTCTATTCACCAGGGGGTACAATTCAGCAGCGGCGAAAACCCGATATTGTACCTGAACGATCCCGAAGGATTAAACCGGCACGAACGACGAAAAATGCTGGATAACCTGGCCGCTTTAAATGATATCAACTATAAACAATTCGGCGATCCGGAGATAAACACCAAGATACAGCAGTACGAAATGGCCTACCGCATGCAAACTGCCGTGCCCGAAATTATGGATGTATCCAAAGAATCGGACGACATCGTAAAAATGTACGGCCCCGAATGTTTAATTCCCGGTACTTACGCGGCCAATTGTTTGCTGGCCAGGAAGCTATCAGAAAACGGCGTTCGCTTTGTGCAGCTTTACCACCAGGGATGGGATCAGCATAGTAACCTGCCACAGGAAATGGCCGGGCAGGCTAAGGACGTAGACCAGGCTTCGGCCGCTTTGGTTACCGATTTAAAACAACGCGGCCTGCTGGATGAAACCCTGGTAATATGGGGCGGCGAATTTGGCCGTACCAATTACAGCCAAGGCAAGTTGGAGAAAGCCAACTATGGGCGCGATCATCACCCGCGCTGCTTTAGTGTGTGGATGGCCGGCGGTGGTATCAAGCCGGGCATGGTTTATGGCGAATCGGACGATTTTGGATATAATATTGTTAAAGATCCTGTGCATGTGCATGATTTTCATGCTACCATGCTCAACCAGTTAGGCATCGATCATAAAAAGCTTACGTTTAAAAGCTTAGGCCGGAGGTACAGGCTGACGGATGTGGCCGGAAATGTGGTAAAGGGGATTATCACTTAACACGATTTTAGGGTTTTACAGGATTGACAGGATTTTGATTTTTACGGCTGATACCTTTTTAGCGATATGCTTAAAACGTTTTAGCTTATCCGGTTTTGATAGATTTTACGGCTGATATCTTTTTGTCGATGTGTTTAAAACGTTTTAGCTTATTTGGTTTTGATAAATAAAATATTGTTGCTGGTATGAAGGGCAACCACAAGGTTTTCGCAGACGCGGCATTGTTTGCACTTAATATTTTCATTTTAGTTTTACTGGTAGCCGGCGATGGCCTGGTTGTGCCGCAATGGTTACAGCCGGTTGGGCGGTTGCACCCCTTAATTTTACATTTCCCTATAGTAATACTCATGTTGGCCATGGTGCTGGAGTTTTTCCGGTTCAGGGCCGAATTTGTTAACGAGAAGTTTTACCAATACTTTACCAATTATTTGCTTGTATTGGGTGCGCTTTTATCGTCGTTAACGGTAATTATGGGTTTGCTGTTATCGCGCGAGCCGGGTTACGAGGGAGGCAATTTGTTATGGCATAAGTGGTTTGGTGTCAGCGTGGCGTTTGTGGGCTATGGCGTTTACCTTATTCGCAACACATCAAAATATACAGCTACGCTGGCCAAAACAGGGGCTTTGGTCACAGTTTCCTGTTTAATAGTGGCCGGGCATTTTGGTGCAAACCTTACCCATGGCGATGATTTTGTTTTAGGGCCGGTAATGGATAAAGAAAAAAACAAAGTGCCCATTGACAAGGCCTTTGTTTACCAGGACGTTATCAGGCCAATTTTTGAAGCCAAATGCCAAAGCTGCCATAATGCGGATAAAATGAAAGGCGGACTAATGCTCACCAGCCAGGCTGCAATGTTAAAAGGCGGCAAAAATGGTAAACTTTTTATCCCCGGCGATCCGGCTATGAGCCTGTTGCTGCAGCGGGTACACATGCCCGAAACAGAGAAGAAGCACATGCCGCCTACCGGTAAACCGCAACTAACCGACGAAGAAAAAGTACTCCTTTACCTTTGGGTAAAAAACAAGCCCGACTTTAAGAAAAAGGTTATCGACCTGCCCGCAACCGATTCGCTCCGGATGATTGCGGCAACATTATTAAAACCCGCCGAAAGCGCGGAGGAGATATACGATTTTTCGGCAGCTGATGATAAGGAGATTAAAAAACTTAACAATAATTACCGGGTAATTTATCCGCTGGCTAAGGAATCGCCCGCTCTGGCCGTTAATATTTACAATAAAAGCACCTACAACATCAAGTCGCTTGATGAGCTTAGCCCCGTTAAAAAACAAGTGGTATCGCTCGACCTGAATAAAATGCCGGTGAAGGATGCTGACTTGAAAACGATAGCCCAATTTGAAAACCTGCGCAGGCTTAATCTCAATTTTAGCGATGTTACCGGCGCAGGGCTAAAAGAACTGGCTTCGCTTAAGTTGCTTAAAAGCCTCTCGCTGGCCGGCGTGAAATTAAATGCTGCCGATGTAAAGCAACTGGCAGCCATCAAAAGCCTCACCGAACTGGCCATCTGGGATACCGGCCTTAAAACCGTCGATCTTGTGCCATTGCAAAAAGCAAATAAGCACGTTGTCCTATTAACGGGCTTTAAAGATGATGGCAAGCCTTTAAAACTTACCAGTCCCCAGTTAAAGAACACTGCGGTAATATTTAAGCAAAGTTACCTGTTGCAGCTTGGCAACCCGATAAAAGGAACCGATATCCGGTATACTACCGATGGTAGCGCGCCGGATAGTATTCATGCTATCTCCTATAAACCCGGCGTATCGTTCACGCAAAGCACGGTAATTCGCGCCAGGGCCTTTAAAGCCGGTTGGATAGGCAGCGACACGGTTCAGTTTAACATTTACAAATCTACCTACACGCCTGATAGCGTCAGTTTTTTAACCTATCCCGATAGTAAGTACAAAGGAGAGGGTCCTAAAACAATGATAGATAAGGAATTGGGCAGTGGTAACTTTGGCGATGGAAAATGGCTGGCCTCGCAAAAAGACCTGGAATTGCTGATGTGGTTTAATAAGCCCGTCGATTTGCATGCAATTAACCTGAATGTGATGCGCAATACAGGCCCTCAGATATTTTTACCGGCGAAGGTAGAGGTGTGGGGCGGTACCGATCAATCTCATCTTAAATTGTTAGGGAGTATTACACCCGCCATGCCGCTTAAAAAAGATACTTACAGCATCATGAGCCTGGAGTGTAAATTAAAAAACAGCCAGCCCATATCCTGTATAAAGCTGGTTGCCAGGCCACTTAAAAGTGTTCCAGCCTGGCATCCTGCAAAAGGCAAACCTGCCTGGGTTTTTATGGATGAGGTATTTTTGAATTAAGATGGCTGATAAATACACAGCTTACCACTGCGGCTTAACTGTGGCCAATAGCGTTATTGATATTGTGGATAGTGAATTTTATAAATATTAAAAAATCAATAAAAATTTAACTGTTTTGTTGAATATTTTACTGTAAATAGGCTATGTTTATAACATAAAACATAGCCGATGTCAATAAAAGTAGCAATTCGTCATTTTACAAGTTACAAGTACGATAAACATATCACGCTTTCGCCACAAGTTATCCGTTTACGGCCTGCCGCGCACTCGCGTACCATGATTAAAGGCTACTCGTTAAAAATATTACCCGAAAAGCACTTTATAAACTGGCAGCAGGATCCCTTTGGTAATTACCTGGCCCGCATTGTTTTCCCGGACAAGGTAAACGAATTTGTGATTGATGTAGAGGTTATTGCCGATATGGTGGTGATAAATCCTTTTGACTTTTTTGTAGAAGAGTATGCTAATCACTATCCTTTTGAGTATGAAGAATCATTGAAAAAGAACCTGGTGCCGTATCTGGAGATAACCGAGCGCGGCCCGCTGTTAATGGATTTAACAGAGAAAGCCGCCGAGTTACTCAAGAAAAATGCAGTTACTCAGGATTTTTTAGTCACCCTTAACAGGCTGCTTTACCTGGAGATTTCCTACAATATCCGCATGGAGCCGGGCGTACAATCATGCGAGGAAACGCTGGAACTTAAATCGGGCTCATGTCGTGATACGGCATGGCTGTTTGTGCAATTGCTAAGGCATTTTGGCTTGGCCGCGCGTTTTGCATCGGGCTACCTGGTGCAGTTAAAGCCCGACATTAAATCATTAGACGGCCCATCAGGCCCCGAACAGGATTTTACCGACCTGCATGCCTGGACGGAAGTTTACCTGCCTGGTGCGGGCTGGATAGGGCTCGACCCGACATCCGGCTTATTTGCCGGTGAGGGACATATTCCATTGGCCTGTACACCTGATCCACAAAGCGCGGCCCCGATCAGTGGTGGTATCATCAGCGATACAAACGACCCCATCAAAACAGAGTTTCATTTTGAAAACACCATTACCCGTATTGAAGAAAAACCACGGGTAACCAAACCATTCTCTGACGAGCAATGGGAAGATATTATGGCCCTTGGCGATAAGGTTGATGAGGAATTTGCCGCCAACAACGTACGCCTCACTATGGGCGGCGAGCCAACTTTTGTATCGGTAGATAATAACGAAGCGCCTGAATGGAATTCGGCAGCTGATGGCGAGCATAAACGCCGCCTGTCCAATATCTTGTTCCACAAGCTTAAAAACGAGTATGGCGAAGGCGCGTTAATGCAATACGGGCAGGGCAAATGGTACCCAGGCGAACCGCTGCCACGCTGGAAACTGGCCTGCTATTGGCGTAAGGATAATGTGCCGTTGTGGAACAACGACGCGTTAATGGCCGACTTGTCAAAAGATTACGGCCTTGGCCCTAAGGATGCCAAAAGCTTCATGAAGTTGCTTACCAAAGAATTGCATATTGACCCTAAAAATATTAATCCAACTTACGAAGATCCATTTTATTTTCTGTGGGAAGAGAGTAAAACGCCCATCAATGTCGATCCGCTGAAGGTTGATCTGAAATCTCCGCTGGAGCGACAAAAACTGGCCGAGTTGCTGAATACCGGGCTGAACGAGCCAGTAGGCTACGTAGTGCCCATTAAATGGGACCTGGAGCAAAGCAACTGGCAAAGTTGTAAATGGTCGTTCAGGCGGCAAAATTTGTTCCTTGTTCCCGGCAATTCGCCCGTGGGCTTGCGCCTGCCATTGGATTCTGTGCAATATTTTGATCCGGCAGAGCAGGAAGAGCTACCGGAAAGAAGCCTTTTTGCCGATGTGGATGCTTTGCCTGATGGCGATCATTTGATTCCCGAAACCGGGGCCAAATTCAATAACAGCAAAATCATTTTTAAAACAGCGTTGGTGGTTGAAGTGAGGCAGGGCAAACTTTTTATATTTTTCCCGCCGACCAGTTACTTTGAGCATTACCTGTACCTGGTTAATGCCGTTGAACGTACAGCCGAGAAGCTAAAGATGCCCGTATTGATTGAAGGCTACGATCCACCATCCGATAATCGTATCACCAAAATGATGATAACGCCCGATCCGGGTGTTATTGAAGTGAACATTCACCCCGCGGCAAGCTGGCGCGAACTGGCAAAAAATTACGATGTGCTGTATAAAAAGGCAGCAGAATCGCGCCTTGCGACGGAAAAGTTCAACATTGATGGCAGGCATACCGGGACGGGTGGGGGTAACCACGTAACCCTGGGTGGCGAAACACCGGCTGATAGTCCGCTATTGCGCCGGCCCGATATTTTGCGCAGTTTTATAACCTTCTGGCAGCATCACCCTTGCTTGTCGTACCTGTTTTCTACCCAGTTTATAGGCCCCACCAGCCAGGCGCCACGTGTTGATGAGGGCAGGATGGAAACATTGTATGAGCTGGAAATAGCGTTTCAGCAGGTACCCGACCGGGCCGAAAATGAAGTTCCCTTTTGGCTGGTTGATAGGATTTTCCGTCACTTTTTAACAGATATCACCGGCAATACCCACCGCTCGGAGTTTTGTATCGATAAGCTTTATTCGCCCGATTCATCAAGTGGCCGGTTAGGCATCCTGGAGTTCAGGGGCTTTGATATGCCGCCGCATTACCGCATGAGCATGGTGCAGTTCCTGCTGATCCGCACATTGTTGGCCTGGTTCTGGAAAACCCCATACAACCATAAACTGGTGCGTTGGGGAACCGAGCTGCACGACCGATTCCTGCTGCCGCACTATTGCTATAAAGATATGACCGAGGTGGTAAATAGCCTGCGCGATGCCGGTTATGGTTTTGATATCTCGTGGTTTGAGCCTTTCTTTAGCTTCCGTTTCCCGTTCCTGGGCGAGTTGCAGGTGGATGATATCAATATCGAAATTAAGATGGCCATTGAGCCATGGCATGTATTAGGCGAAGAAATGTCGAGCACAGGCACGTCGCGTTTTGTGGATTCATCGCTGGAGCGTATCCAGGTTAAAATATCGGGCCTTACCGATTCGCGTTACACCTTTTTATGTAACGGTTTAAAAATACCGCTAAAAAGCACAGGTGTACAAGGCGAATATATTGCCGGCGTACGCTACCGGGCCTGGCAACCGCCATCGGCACTACACCCCACCATCGGTACGGATACGCCGCTGGTGTTTGATTTGTTTGACACCTGGACGCAAAAATCAGTGGCTGCATGCCAGTACCATGTATCGCATCCCGGAGGACGTAGCTACGATACCTTCCCGGTAAACAGTTATGAAGCCGAATCGCGCATCATTTCCCGCTTTTTTGATTTTGGCCATTCGGTTAACCTGGTTGAGCCTGCTGTTGCTCAGCAAACAGCAGGAGGGAGGTTTGTTACCAAAATGAATATACTGCCGCAATATACCATCACCAATGAAGTAGTTAGCCCGGAATACCCGTATACCATGGATTTGAGGCGATATAAAAATGCCAGGAATTTATAGCAGAAAAATCAGACATTTGGAAAATGATTGAAACTTACCTGGAGCGGAACGGTAAAACTGCCAAACCTTTTTTTGATGAGCTTGCCGCACCCGAAGGCGTGGTGCGCGAGCATTGGAAAAAGCTTGCCCATGCTTATGACGAGCTGGGCCTTGAAAAAATGGAGCAGCGGAGCCGGGAAATTAGCCAGGAGTTGCGCGATAATGGGGTTACTTATAACGTGTACAGCGACCCTGACGGTATTAACCGCCCCTGGAAGCTTGACCCTGTGCCTATGGTCTTCAGCCAACAGGAATGGGAGAATATTGAAAAAGGCCTGATACAACGTGCCGAATTGCTTAACCTGATCATATCTGATATTTATGGCGAACGAAGGCTGATTAAAGAGGGTTTTATTCCCTTTGATTTGGTATTTACCCATAAAGGGTTTTTAAGGCAGGCTGATAAAATTAAAATCCCCGGCAAATTCCAGCTTATCCAATACTCTGCCGACCTGGTACGAGGGCCGCTTGGCAAAATGTGGGTGCTGCATGACCGTGCCGACGCGCCGTCAGGTGCCGGATACACGCTTGAAAACAGGGCCGCCATGACCAGGGTTTTTCCTGATCTGATCCGCGAAAACCAGGTGCGTAAAATTTCGTCTTATTATCAAACATTAAAAAATACGCTTACCAGGCTCGCTTTACAAAATAAAGAGAACCCACGGGTGGTACTATTATCGCCCGGTACCGCCAACGAAACTTACTTTGAGCACGCCTACCTGGCATCGTCATTAGGCTTTACCCTTGTTTTTGGGCAGGATTTAACCGTGAGCGACGGCTATGTATGGCTAAAAACCTTAAAAGGGTTAGAGAAAGTAGATGTTATTGTACGCCGTGTTGATGATATATTTTGCGATCCGCTGGAGTTTTTAGGCGATTCGCACTTAGGGGTGGTTGGGTTGATGGAAGCGGTACGGCAAAAAAAGGTAACTATTATTAACCCATTAGGCGGCCGCATATTGGAGAATCCGGGGCTGATGGCTTTTTTGCCGCGCCTGTGCAAGCACCTGTTAAACGAAGATCTGATATTACCATCGGTAGCCACCTGGTGGTGCGGGCACGAGAAAGAGAAAAAGTATGTGCTGGATAACCTGCCCTTCCTTATTATCCGGTCTATTTACCGGAGTAACGAGAACCGCCCATACATCGGCAGCGAACTGAGCAAAAAGCAGATAGAAGATTTGAGGGTCGAAATAAACACCCGGCCTTATTTATACGTGGCGCAGGAGGTAGTAAGCTTCAGCACCACGCCATCATTAATTGGTAACAACCTGGAAGCCTGCAACGCCGTGTTCAGGAGTTACATTGTAGCCGATATGGATAAAGAGGTTTACCATGTAATGCCAGGCGGTTTGTCAAGGAGTTTTCCTACAAAAGGCGAGTTTATTATTTCTAACCAGTCGGGAGGTATCAGTAAAGATACCTGGGTACTGGGGCCATCGCCCCAAAGCCAGGCAAAGCCCGCGGTTAACCAGCCGGTATTGCGGCAGGTAAAAAATATTTTGCCAAGCCGCACCGGCGAAAGCTTATTTTGGCTGGGCCGGTACCTCGACAGGGCAGTGACCAATGTGCGGCTAATGCGTATCGTGCTTAAGATTTACAATGAGCGCGATGACGAAATTCATCCTGAAACCAACCAAACGCTGGTAATACTGCTAAAAACTTTAAGCGCGGTAACGGGCACTTTACCCGGCTTTGCCTCAGTCGACCAGGCCAGGTTAAGGCAGCCCGAAAAAGAATTATTGTCACTGGCTGTTGAAACAGGCAGGGCAGGTACTTTGGCGCAATCCCTGCAATCATTTTTAACAAACGGCTATGCCGTACGCGATCGTTTAAGCCTGGATACCTGGAGGATTTTGGATAGCATATCCGAAGAGTTTGAGCTGATGAAGGAAAACGGCAACGATTTACGCAAGATTTACCACAACCTCGATCAGTTTATCATCAAGCTGATGGCTTTCATCGGCCTCAACAACGATAACATGACCAGGGCATCCAGCTGGCGGTTGCTTAACATCGGCCGGTTTTTAGAATCATCGTTAAATACATGCATCATTTTACAGGCTGCATTGGCAAACAACGTAACACCCGAGGTGGAGAAGCAACTGATGGAACTGGTGCTGATGTGCAACGAGAGTTTGGTTACCTACCGCTACCTATACCGGTCGACGCTGCAATTGCCGGGTGTGCTCAATTTGCTGCTCGTTAACGAGGATAATCCAAAGTCGGTGGCCTTTTTAATCGCTAAAATTGATGAGCACCTGGCGCATCTGCCAGATAACCATAAAGAAGGCGGCCTTAGCCCGGCACACAAAAAACTGCTGGAGGCATTAACGATGATCAGGCTTTGCGATGTAAACAAGATGGTACCATCGGCCAATGCCAATGGTTTTGGCAAAAAAGAGCTTAGTGGCTTTTTGCACCACCTGATTACCTTATTGAGCCAGGCATCAACCATTATATTTGAAAGCTACTTTAGCCCAACACAAAGCCAGTACAGCTTTGTGAAGAATAATAACGCCTTACCCGAACTATGAGAACCGCTAATACAAAGCCATTTTTTAACCGGTGTTTTCAAAACTGCCAAAGCTTATGAAATACCAGGTAACCCATATTACCAAATATGAATACCAGTTGCCGGCTTCGTTATGCCATAACCTGGTATACCAGGTGCCGGTTAACCATAGTTTCCAGGAGGTTGAGAATGTGAACTACCAAATTCATCCCGTACCACATTTAGTAGTGACCAGGGAGGATTTTTTCAGTAATAAATTTATCTATTTTTCGATAGAAGAATTTCATAAACGGTTAACCGTCGAGATAAAAAGCGAGGTTAAAATTTCGGAGCCGGTATGGATTAGCGCAGCACCCCAAAACACAACACCCTGGGAAAACGTGGTGATTTGGCTGAAAAGTACCGATGCCGAAAGTGACATCAGGCAATTTTATCTCGAATCGGATCATGTTATGTTTATACCAGGCATCCGGGAGTATGCATTAAAATCATTCACGCCCGGCAGGCCAATTATGGAAGCCATGCTT
Source organism: Mucilaginibacter sediminis (assembly GCF_051903035.1). Classification (NCBI taxonomy): domain Bacteria; kingdom Pseudomonadati; phylum Bacteroidota; class Sphingobacteriia; order Sphingobacteriales; family Sphingobacteriaceae; genus Mucilaginibacter; species Mucilaginibacter sediminis. Next base: position 1,223,281 of record NZ_CP170602.1, on the reverse strand, counting down.
GACCTTAATTCCCGCATATATAATGATTTTGATTTCACGCCCGGCTTTACAGATGTTACAACCAGGCTGGAAGAAGTTTTTTTACATAAAAAAGGCGTTTGCCAGGATTTTGCGCATTTCTCGCTGGCCTGCCTACGCTCGTTAGGCTTATCGGCCAGGTACGTAAGCGGATACATCGAGACGCTGCCGCCGCCCGGAAAGCCAAAGCTATTTGGCTCGGATGCCTCACACGCCTGGATCGCATTGTACATTCCCGACATAGGTTGGACCGAGTTTGACGCCACCAATAACCTGCTGGTTAACGACCGCCACATCCGCACCGCCATCGGCCGCGATTTTGCCGATGTAGTACCGTTAAAAGGTGTGGTTTACAGCGGCGCCGGGCAACGGATGTATGTAAATGTGGATGTGCGGAGGGTGGAGTAGTACAGCTACGCCACCAAGTGTTTTATAATTGTGTTCTGTGTCATTCTTCGTAACTATCCATGACATATCCAATTTTCCTGTCATCCTGAGTAAGTTTTATTTGCGCACAAATAAAACTTACTCAGGATGACAGTCGTTTATTTTTTGATTGTCATTCTCCCTTCAGAATTACCCATGACATATCGAATTATATAGGTACTAAGTCCACATTAAATTCGATAGCGAGCTTTTGTAAATACCTTTGCTTCTGCTCTTTAAGCATGTTATCATATGCCTCTATGCCTTTTTCTACAAAATCGCTCCCTTTAACCATTAAACGCCAATATTGAATAGCCAATTTTCTGGCAGTTGCTTTGATGGCTATCGCCGGACCTTTTCTTCCTCTTAACCGCCTGGCGAATGCTCCCCATCCAATGTATTTGCTGTTTAGCAAGCCGCACGCCATCTCCTTGAATATCTGGCCGGCGGTAGGTTTTCCTTTGCTTTTACTTTTGTTTTTCTTGCCCGAACGGTTCTGACCGGGAGATACCCCAAGCCAATTGGCAAACCGTTTTTCCGTCGACCACTGGCTTAAATCGGCTCCAATTTCTGTATATAACTGTAACCAGTTATAATCTGTAAAGCCGGGAAGTCTGGTGGCATCCCGGCCACCAAATATTTTCAGCAAATGCCCGCCAAGGTCTTTAACCTGGGGCTTATTGTGCCTGATCGGTTTTCTATTTCCGGTATTTGTACCGGGCGGTAGTTGTTTGTCTTTATTAATCTGTTGCAAGGTGCTATCTATTTTCCGGTCACACTCCAAGATCTGGCCTTGATAAAAAAGATATGCCTTATAAGCCTGCTCCAGGGCAAAAAGCCCATGTGGCGTGTAATGGCCCTCCAAAGCCTTTAATACTTCTTCGCTCTTTTTATCTTTGATTTTTTTGTGGCAGAGAGCAAGCAGCTTATAACGGTCTCTTTCACCGGAAAGGATTGCTGTTATAAGGGCTTTTCCACTGGCCCCATGTATCTGACTTAATACTTCCGGTAAACGGATATTCATTTCGATCAGGGCCTTTTGCATATGCTGAATATGCATCGAGGCACTCCGGAGGTGGTCTTCACGTAATCGCTGGTAACTACGTAGCTCCTTGAGCAGCCCCTCAGAAACGTAGCAACGGTTCAGTAAACCATAACTATGTAACTGCTGGATCCACTGGCAGTCTTTCACATCTGTCTTTCTTCCAGGCAACTGTTTGGTTTGGCGGCCGTCGACCAGCCACACATCTAACCCTGCATCTGACAGGATATCATGAAGTACATACCAGTAAACACCTGTAGCTTCCATCGCCACTGTAGTTACCCGGTTCTCCAGTAAATATTTACTAAGTGCTACCAGATCGCCGGTAAAGGTTTCAAAGCTACGGACAGGGCCGCTTTCCAGGCCAACGAAAACATGACGGGAGCCAATATCTATACCGGCTGCATGTGTACGCATTTTTTCCATATCAAGCTTGTTTTAAATAAGCTGTGCCCGAAGGAGTATAAGGAAAAAACAGGCTACCCATCGGACAAATCACTGTAAACAGGATCGTACCATACCTTCAGACTCTATCTTCGGAACCATACTCAGACACAGGCACGAAGCACTATAACTCGACCGGCCACACTGCACAGCGTTAACAAAAGTATGTCATTTCACCTTCAGAATTTCGCGAAATTTTAACACTCAGACTGACAGGCCCACCCTCCTTGTAAATCGAATAGGTCATAGGAAGATACCAATGGCAAATTGTAAAATGTAAATCTTTTTTTTGACTTAGGGCTTAAAACTTCCGGCTTAGCACTCCTACAACTCTTCTTCTGAAATTCCATCCGGCTTTTGGTATATTGCAATACCAATTTATAAGCTTATGGAAAATATCAGCCGCAAAAAGTTTATTGCAGCAGCTACAATGGCAACGGCCGGCATGGCATTAGGTTTAAACGCCAAAGGATTTATCTTACCCAAAGGCTCAAATAGGAGCGATGCCGTTCAATCTTCCCCCGGAAAAATTAAAGTAAGCATTTTCTCCAAGCACCTGCATTGGCTCAATTACGCTGATATGGCCTCATTGGCGGCAGATATGGGTTTTGATGGGGTAGACCTTACCGTAAGGCCCGATGGGCACGTATTGCCGGAGTATGTGGCTGCCGACCTGCCAAAAGCAGTCGCCGCAGTTGAGCAAGCCGGTTTAAAAGTTTATACCATTGTAACCAACATTAAATCGCCCGACGAAAAATATACTCATGATATTTTGAAGGCAGCATCGGCATTAGGAATTAAATACTACCGGATGGCCTGGTTAAATTATGATAAAAGCATCGGCATCCCCGAAAACCTGAAAGCTATAAACAAACAGTTTAAGGCGCTTGAGGCCCTTAACGGCCAATATAACATGCATGGTGCTTATCAAAACCATTCGGGCGAGTTATTTGGCGCCTCGGTTTGGGATCTTTGGCTGGGGATGGATGCAACCAGTCCTGATTTTATTGGATGCCAGTACGACGTAAGGCATGCCACTACCGAAGGTGCCGACACCTGGTCAACATCTATCCAAACACTTATCCCACGGATTAAAACAACCAATGTAAAAGATTTTTACTGGGACAAAAAAGATGGCAAATGGCAGGTTAAAAGTGTGCCTTTGGGCGAGGGTATGGTGGATTTTCCAAAATATTTTCGTATATTAAAAGAACAGAAAATAAACGGACCCATGAGCCTGCACTGCGAATATGAACTTGGCGGCGCGCAGGATGGCGCCAAACAATTAACTATCAGCAAGGACGCATTTACAACTGCTGTGAAAAAAGACCTGGCCACCTTAAGAGGATGGTTAAAGGAATATGATCTGTAAAAGATCAACTATGAATATATAATACATTAATGAATACCAATTTAACAAAAAACAATCTACTACACATCACTACCGAATTATACCGGAATAGCATCCAAAGATTACCCAAAACCGGCCAGCATTTGTTAGGCCACCAAACCGAAGATCTTATCGTTGTTTACCAGGCCTATAATCATCGCATTGCCGATTTTGCGGTAGAGCATCAATTCCTTGGCGGTAACCATTATAGTTATAGCCGGATGTCGTGGATAAAGCCCAATTTTTTATGGATGATGTACCGCTGCGGCTGGGCCGAAAAGGAAAACCAGGAGAGAGTACTTGCCCTGTGGATTCAAAAGACGGATTTAGAGAAAATCCTGGGTGAAGCAGCCATATCTTCATTTAATCCTCAATATTACCAAAGCCACGCACAATGGATGGCCGATTTGGAGCAAAAGGAAGTGCGCCTGCAATGGGATCCTGACCATGACCCATATGGCAATAAGCTGCAACGCCGCGCAATTCAATTGGGTTTAAAAGGGAAAACGCTGGAAGATTTTGGTAAACATCAAATCAGGAAGGTTCAAGATGTTACAGATTTTGTAAAGCAGCAGAAACAATTGTTAGATGCCGGCTGCCTGGATGAACTATCAGTGCCATTTGAAACTGTATTTAAAACCAGCGACGCTGCTTTGAATGATAGGGTAGGCATAGAGTGATAGATTTTGTTGGAAATTATAAATGTAAACAACGGAGTAAGCCAATGATGCCAGGAAGATATTAGCGTCAAACGATAGCTTGTGTTTATTGTCTGATCCTGGTTAAAAAATCCAGGTCGCTTCGGCACCTGTTTTAACCAACGGCAGGCACAAAAATTAAGATGCGTTTACATTGCGCGAAACATGATTTTTAATGTTAACCATGTTAAAAATACAAATTATTGATTATCAAATATTTATATCGTTTCTCGCCTAAAATGTGTTAAGTTATGTTAACCCAATTTTGGCGCGTTTGCCTTAAATTCCGAATAAAAACAATTTGCAATTATAACAAGTTTGTTACTATATTTATATAGCGTAACCAATCTGCTTTATTCTCCCCGCAAGCCGCCTGGTTGCCAAAACCAATTACACCTTTAAAAATGAGGAGGCTGTTATGAATGTGGTTCATAAAATTGAACATTGGGGCGATACCCATCACCCTAAATTCCTTGATCTTGTTCGTGTTGCCCTTGGGGTATTTTTATTGCTGAAAGGCATAGCCTTTATGGAAAACACGGCCTACCTGCGCGATCTTATCGACAGCCAGGATATCGTTGATCTTTCGCCAGGGGTACTAATGGTTTTGGTTTATTATGTAACTTTTGCCCACATGATTGGAGGCATCCTGATAACGCTCGGTATATTTACCCGGCTGGCTTCTCTTATCCAGATCCCCATCGTGTTAGGAGCCGTATTTGTAACCGGTATTTTCCGGGAACCAATAAATGCCCTGGAATGGCCATCGGTAATTGCATTAATCCTACTATCACTGTTCACCATCTTAGGTTCAGGCCCAATCTCCTTGGATAGGTACCTGGAAGGATAAGCTTGTTGATCTGCAGATTTCAGATGTGCAGATGAAGGGACTGATGTGCAGATATGTAGATTTCAGATGTGCAAATGAAGCTTCAGTTTCGATGTTGAAATTTCAAATGTGCAAATCAAAATCATCTGAAATTTGCACATCTGAAATCTGCACATCTAATAGCCCACTACCGCTTCATCCACATAGCACCATAGCCATCTTTCGCCGGGCTCGGCCGATATTACTACCGGGTGGCCGGTGGCTTCAAAATGTTTGGTCATGTGGGTATTGGGCGAGTTATCGCAGCATAATGTAACGCCACAGGTTTGGCAGGTGCGCAGGTGCATCCATGATGAATGTGTTTTAACGCACTCTTCGCACAGGTACTCCTTTGGTTGTTTAATATCGGTAATTGCCGCCAGGTGCTGGCATATTTGGTCGTCGTTTTGCATATTGTGTTATTAAACTTCAGCTAAATATTTGTGAACAAAACTAATGGCCATTGAGCCTTCGCCCACGGCAGATGCCACCCTGTTCATGGCCCCGGCGCGTACATCGCCGGCGGCAAAAATTCCCGAGCAGCTGGTTTCCAGTAAAAACGGATCGCGCTTAAGTTTCCATACTTTGTTAAAGCTTTCGTAGCTGCGCAGCTCGCGGCCGGTTTCTATAAAATCCTTGTTGTTTTTTATAATGTCGAGCTTAATCCAGTCGGTATATGGTTTGGCGCCTATAAAAATGTACAAGGCAGCAGCCTTATTTGTAAAAGTTTCCTGCGTTATACAGTTTTTTAAGGTTAATTTTTCCAGGCAGTTACCGCCGTGGGCTTCTACAATCTCGGTATTGCCCAGCACCTCAATGTTGGGTGTTTCGCTGATTTGTGTAATTAGGTAGGCCGACATGGTTGCCACCAAGTCCTCGCGCCTGATCACGATATGCACCTTCGTGGCATATTTAGAAAGGTGCATGGCAGCCTGCCCGGCCGAGTTACCACCGCCAATTACATAAACATCTTTACCCGTACAAGCCGAAGCTTCGGTAGTGGCGGCTCCGTAATAAATGCCCGCGCCTGTAAAGTTTTCAACGCCTTTAACCTCCAGTTTACGGTAATCAACGCCGGTAGTTATCACTACGGTGCGGCTTATAATTTCGGGCCCGTCATCCAAAATAATGGTTTTGTAACCATCTTTTTGTTTGATATCACTAACAGATTGGGGCGATAAAAATTCGGCGCCCAAACGCATGGCCTGTGTAATGGCCCGGCGGGTAAGATCGGCACCGCTTAAGCCAGCCGGGAAACCCAGGTAGTTTTCAATCCGCGAACTGGTGCCTGCCTGTCCGCCCGGAGCTTTACGCTCAATCAGCAGGGTTTTTAAACCTTCGGATGCGCCATAAACCGCGGCGGCAAGGCCGGCGGGGCCAGCGCCTATAATTACCACATCGTAAACATCGGTTAATGTTTGGGTGTTTTTTTCAAGCTTGGCGGCTATGCCCTGTATCGATGGTTTTTGCAGATAGCTGCCGTCCTCAAAAAACACCATGGGCAGGCAATCGGTAGATAGGTTGTTTAAAGCCAGTAGCGTTCCTGCATCCACATTCTTTTCGATATCAAGCCAGCGATAGGGGATAAGGTTACCGGCCAGGTAATCTTTTATCACATGCGATTGCGGCGAAAACTGGTACCCTACCAATTTAATACCCACAAATTCGGGAATATAACTGTTATGCCAATCTGCAAGCAAATCATTTATTACCGGGTATAGTTTTTCTTCGGGCGGGTCCCATGGTTTCATAAGGTAATAATCCAGCTGCACATCATTGATGGCTTTAATAGCCGCCTCGGTATCGCTGTATGCCGTAAGTAATACCCTTTTGGCGTCAGGAAATACTTTTTTTGCTTTTTCTAAAAATTTAACGCCTTCCATTTCGGGCATGCGCTGGTCGCAAAGAAACAAGGCTACCACATCCGAACCATTTTTGAGTTCGGTAAGTGTTTCCAGTGCTTCCTGTGCCGATGTCGTACTTAGTATTTTGTACTCTTTACCGTACTGTGACCGCAGATCACGGCTAATAGACCGTAGTACCTGCTGATCATCATCAATTGAAAATATAATAGGTCGATTCATAGGTTTTGCTACAGGTAAATGATAAATATATTATTAAAAAAATGTTGGCTACCCGTCAATAAGGAAGCAAACATTAAACACGGTACACCCGGGCTTCGATTTTACTTTGATCGATCCACGGTGTTGTTTTACAATTCGTTGCACCACTTCAAGCCCCATGCCGGTACCCTTGCCCATCTCTTTGGTGGTAAAAAACGGATCGAAAATCTGGCTTTGGATATCTTCGGGGATACCCGGGCCATCGTCGATGATAAAAACTTCTACAAACTCCCGGTCACGCCGGGTTTTAATGGTCAGGATGCCTTTGCCCGCGGGTGCCATAGCATCAAGGGCATTATCAATAAGGTTTGTCCAAACCTGGTTAAGCTCGCCAATCAGCGCTTTAACTTCGGGCAAAGTTCGGTCAAAATCTTCAACAACGGTAATATTTCCTTTACGAATTTTGTAACCCAGCATGGTAAGCGTGTTGGTGATACCAATATGAATATCGGCATACTGCTTATCCTGTCCGCGGTCCATATGCGTAAAAGTTTTAACCGAACTTACCAGTTCGGCTATCCGTTTGGATGATTCCTGGATATCCAGGATCATTTTTTCGGCCACCAGCTTGTTGCTCATCCAGTTAAGGATGGTCGACAAAAACTGTTTTGGGATATAGCTTTTTAAAGTGTCGAGATTTTCTAACGTAAAATTAAAATCAACAAAGCTTTCGGCTATGTCGTAGCTGTTTTCTATCTCGTTTTCATCAAGCCATTCGCCAATTTCATCTTCGCGTTGGGTACGTTGCTTCAAACTCAGGCGTGTTCCTTCTTTTGCCCCAAGCACTTTAAACATCTCGCCGGTTACACCGTCAACCTGTTCGGGGGTCATTTTTATGGCAAACATTCCCTTTACGGCATCAGGCGCTAACTGTAAGTGCTTGCTTAGGGAAGTAGAATCACGCACAATGGCCGATGCCGGGTTATTCAACTCGTGGGCCAGCCCGGCGGATAGTTTACCTAAGGCCATCATTTTTTCGTTTTGCTGCTGCAGGGCTGTAAAATCGCGCACGCGGTTGGTCATGATGTGTACTAACGCCTGGGTAAGTTCAAAATGATTTTTTATCATTTCGGTTATCCGCTCGGTAGGGAAACTCAAAACATGCAGTTCGCCGATAGCTTCGGCATAGCCTTTTGAAATGAGTCCGCGCGAAAACGGAAGATAGCCTGTTATACTTCCGGGCCCTACGGCAACAAAATCGCGACGGCCGCGGTTTTGCAGCATGTAAAACCGCATACTGCCTTCAATAATTATATGTGGCCCCGTAGCGGGTGAGCCAGGCTCATTAAGCAACGTGCCATCTTCAAATATTTTGTATTCACTATTATCTATCAGCCATTGCAGCTGATCATCCGGGACATGCTCTAAAGCTTCGAGCGATTTAAGCCAGGATACGGTTACCTCTTGCATAAAATAAAATTAGGGATTATTATTTAATGCGGGAGAATGGGAGAGAAAAAATTGCAAAGCGATGTTGTCTGAATCAGAATTTTCAGAATTTAAGAATACCCGGAATTTATTTCAACAGACAGGATTCTGTTAATTTTCAAATTCTGAAAATTCTGATTCATACACTTACACCCACTTGCTCAAAAATACCCCGAAAGCATCCTTATACTGATCGCCAACGGTGATGTTTACCTTGCCAATTTGCAGGGCGTTGCGGGTAATGGAGTTTATTTTATCTAACGATACGATGAACGAGCGGTGCACCCGCATAAAGCGTTTTGACGGCAATTTTTCTTCCAGCGATTTTAAACTGGTGAGCGATAGCAGGGCTTTCTCGGTGCCTTGCAGGTATATTTTAACGTAATCTTTCAGGCCCTCTATGTACAGGATATCTTTAAGTGCTATGCGCACCAGCTGGTACTCTATCTTTAAAAACAGGTAGTCGTCCTCAATACGATGTTCTTCGGGAGCAGTCATCGCGGCGGGGGCCGGGTTGGCTGAGCGTTGTAGCAGCTCGGCATAGCTTAATGCTTTGTTGGCGGCATGCAAAAACTCTTCGTAATTAAAAGGTTTCAACAGGTAATCCAGCGCGTCAACCTTGTAGCCTTCCAACGCAAACTGGTTGTAAGCCGTGGTAAAAATGATACGGGGTTTGCTGGCGCCCCGGCTATCCAGCACACGGGCCAGCTCGATGCCGTTTAAATTGGGCATTTGTATATCCAGGAAAATAAGGTCCACCTTTTGGTCTTGTAAACCAACCAGTGCTTCAACAGCGCTGCTGTAGCGGCCTGTAAGTTTTAAAAAGGGCGTTTGTTCAATAAAGGCGCAAACCAGCCCAAGGGCCAGGGGCTCATCATCAACGGCTATGCAGTTTAATATCATGACAGGTTGAGTATTAAGTGAACTTTATAGGTATTTGCGGCGACATCTTCCTTTATATCCAATGTGTATTTTCCGGCATACAACAAATCTAAACGGCGCAGGGTATTGGTAAGGCCAATGCCTTTGTTTTCTTCCAGGTTGGGGTTGGCGTCTTTGTAAATGGAGTTTTCTACCCTTAGTTCCAGCATCTCTGCATTTTGTTCAACGCTGATAAGGATTTCACTGGGCAGCGTGGCGCTGATGCCATGTTTAAAGGCATTCTCCACAAAAGGTAAAAATATCATAGGGGCAACGGTCATATCATTAACAGCTGGGGGCGAATTAAATGTAACTTTCACCTTATCGGTAAGCCGTAGTTCCATCAGGCTGATGTAGTCTTTTATAAAGGCTATTTCCTGACTTAACAATGCAGTGCCGTGTTGGGTATCATATAACACGTACCGCATCATCCGCGAAAGCTGGTGAATAGCTTTGCGCGATGTTTCGGCATTGATATGCGTAAGCGCGTAAATGTTATTCAGCGTATTGAAAAAGAAATGCGGATTGATCTGCGCTTTCAGGAACGATAATTCCGAACTGATTTTATCTTGTTCTAAAGTTTCGCGGAGCCTGATATCGGCCTGCCACTTTTGAATAGCCGTAATGCTGGTGCTGATGCCTAATACCAATGCCATGATAAACACGATTACAAAATCAAAAATATGATTTCTGCCGCCGCCCTGTTTTGGCGGCCTGCTGTGTTTGTGCGTAGCTGCATCCATTAATTGATGCATATTTAAAGCACTGTCGAAAAGATTGTTTAAAAAATATATGGCAATTATTAACCCAATGATAATCAGGAAGTACATTCCGGTACGGTTTTTTAATAGGTATACCGGCACAAGTACAATAGAATTGATATAGAAAGCAACCACCAGCACAATAATAACCAAAGCCTGTTTTACCCAGAATTGATAAGGTAATACGATGTTCCAGGTAAGCGGCTGGTATAAAAGCAGGGCAAAAACCAGTACGGCCCATATTAATACATGAATTAGGATAGTAATCGTAGTGCTTTTTGATTTGAGGCTCATTGCTGGTTATAATCAGAAGTCAAGATACGAGAATCAGGACTATTTATGTTTTTTATTTTTCGACAGAAAATCTTGACCTGAAGATTCTCGATGGCGGTTTAATAACTCTTCAATATTACTAAACCAATTGGCTATCAATCAAGCATAATCGCCTAAGAGGCATAACTCGCCGACAAATGGCCAAAATTAACCGTTAAATAGTGTTATTGGAGTTTAAGGGGGCAAATGCATGGGTTTATAGGTAAAAAGCATGCCTTCATCTACGTTTGTAGTACCCCTGTCTATTGCGTTTTTGGGGGTGATGCCGATGTTATTCCTTTGTGTTGTAAATAAGCCGCAACAGGATGAAACTCAAATCTACATATCTGATAATCGCAGCATTGCTGTTTAGCCTCACAACCTTTGCCCAAACGGGCAGGCGGGTCAGGGGAACTGTCACCGACTCAACCGGGGTAACCTTACCTGGAACCACCGTTAAATTACTAACCGGTACCGATAGCACCAAAGTAATTACCGATAGTAAGGGCGCATTTACCTTTGACGATGTAAAAACAAACACGTTTAGCCTGGTTTTAAACTCGATAGGTTACCAGGGGCTGCGCCGTCGTTTTGTGTTGGATAATGCCAGTACTCCTGTGTTGTTAAAGCCCATTATTCTTAAAAATGATACCTATATGCTTAACACGGTTACCATATCTGATGTTAACCCGGTAAAGCTTAAGGAGGATACGGTTGAATTTAATGCCGCTGCTTACCCGGTTCGTGATAATGCCCCTGTGGAGGATGTAATTAAAAAATTGCCTGGTGTTGATGTTGATAAAGATGGCAATATTACCGCCCAGGGTAAAAGTGTAACCAAAGTAAGAGTAAATGGTAAAGATTTTTTTGGTGGCGACGTAAAATCGGCCACCAAAAACCTGCCCGCTGATATTGTACAAAACATCCAGATTATTGATGACTACGGCGATCAGGCCAATCTTACCGGTGTAAAAAGCGGCGAGCCTGACAAGATCCTTAACATCACCATAAAACAGAGTAAAAATTACGGGTATTTTGGCCAGGCCAGCGTGGGCGGGGGCAGGGATGCTATTCCCGGTATCTCCAACAGCCAGGAGGGGAACAGGTATGTGGCATCGGCAAATATGTTCAAATTTAACGGCGATCAGCAACTGGCCTTTTTGGGCAATCTAAATAATACCAATACCAACCTGTTTACCTTTAACGGCGGCGGCCCCAGAGGCGGCGGTCCGGGTGGTCCTCCGGGTGGTAATAGCAGCAATACTAACGGTATCACTACAGCACGGTCATTTGGCCTTAACTACCGCGATAGCTGGGGCAAAAAAGTTACAGCTTATGGCAGCTATAGCTTTGCCGATAATTCGGTATATACCATCAACAAAACCATTCAAAACAATATATCTACATCAAACCCAAGCACCAATACCAATAACAACACCCAAAACGACGAAAAGCTGAACCATCGTTTCAACTTCAATATCGAAATTAAGCCCGATACCGTTAATTATATTAAAATTACACCATCGTTTGCTTATGCAAAAGTAACTACCACACAGTTAGGCAGTAGTTTGTTGGTTAATAACTCCCAAACCATATCCAATTATAATTTTGATACCTACAGTAACCAAACCGAACCAAATTATGGGGCCAATGTGTTATTTAACCACCGTTTTGCCCGTAAAGGCCGCAATTTTAGCGTAAATGTTGGTGCCGGATCATACAAGATCAATAAATACCAAAACCCGGTTTATACCTATTTAGATGGTGCTGCAAACGCGCCGCTCAATCAGTTTATTAATACCAACAGCCGTACCGATAGTTTGGGTACAAGCGTATCGTTTTTGGAGCCGGTGAGTAAAAAAGGGTATCTTGAATTAACATATGCTTATCATTACGCCTATACTACGGCTGATAAACGGACAGATACCCTCAGCCTTGATGGCGTAACCAAAGATTATTATGGCTTGCTGAGCAATAATTATAACTCCACGTTTATTACCAATCGTTTTGGCTTAAACTATCGTTTTATCGATAAAAAGTATAACTACACCTTAGGTTTGGTAGCACAACCAACCATACTGCGCGGGCAATCATTAACTAACGGTGCTTCGCCAACAGATAGCCATACATTTAACTTAGCACCTAATGCCAGGTTCATTTACAACTTCTCGCGTAATCAGTCGTTAAGCTTAAACTATAACGGGGTGAGCAACCAGCCAACCTATACCGAGTTGCAACCTGTTACCGATTTCAGCAATGCATCGTACCCGGTTCAAGGTAACCCCGATTTAAAGCCAGAGTTTAATAACAACCTATCCATCAGGTACAACAAGTTTAATTTCGAGAGTGGGAATGTGTTTTTCAGTAATTTATCTTTCACCACTACCGATAATAAGATAGTAGCCAACACTATCAATTACCCTAAAACATACACGCCAAACAGCAAACTGGCCGGAAGTATTTTAACCCAGTATTTGAATGCCGATGGATTTTACTCGGCACAGGGTTTTTACGTATTTGCCAAACCCTGGGAAAAAAGAAAATATAATTTATTCTTTATAGGCAACGTTGCCTACAATAATAACATCTCTTATATAAGTAATGTCGATTCGACAAGTTATGCCATGACAACCGAGAAAAATATAGCTAAAAACCTGGTGCTCTCGCAAGGCGTCAGATTCCGGTTGAGTATTACTGATGTTGTAGATGCCGAGGCCAGCACAACCTACGCGGTAAATAAGTCGAATAATTCGATTACTACGGCCAACATCAACAATAATTTCAGCTCGCTTAACCTGGGCATCAACGGCAAAAATTATTTATGGAAGGATTGGACAGTAAGTTACGATTACTCCAAGATGTTTTATTACGGCTATAAAGGAGCAGCCAACCCCAACATATTAAATACCTATGTTGAGCGCAGGTTTTTAAAAGGAAATGCAGGTACTATCCGCCTTTCGGCAATGGATGTGTTTAATCAAAATACGGGTTACACCAGTACGCAAAGTGGTAGCTATGTAACCCAAACCAGCAGCAACAGGCTGGGTAGGTATTATTTGTTAAGTTTTACACTTAAGCTACAGAAATTTGCAGGTAAGAAACCAACAATGGGGCCCGGTGGTATGGGCGGCCCTGGCCCTGGTGGCCCCCCTCCGGGTGGCGGTGGCCCGTTTTAATGAGGGAGAAAGTCTGAAACGATATTTAAAATCTGGCTATCCCTGAGAAAGATGGCAAGCAATGATCATACGCGAGGTTGATCTGGATTTAGTTGATGTTATTGGTTTAAGCCATAACACAGCGTCCCGGGGGTGAGATACCGGGACGCTTTTTTGATTTAAAACTCGTAATTAATGCCCGCTTTAATGCTGTTTGCATTTATAGTATAATTTTTGCTATTGGTAATAGCCGCGGGAGTGGAATAAGAAACATATATGTCCACTTTTTTACCTAAAGTTACACCCAGCTTGATAGGGAAACTGATTAGTCCCGAACTTAGAGAAAGGTAGTTGTACGTAGTTGTTTGAAGATGGCTGTTGTAGATAGAATTGCCCGTGGTTTTTACGAAAGTATAGGATATACCGGCGTCGATAAAGAATTTAAAATTGTTGGTGTTATAAATGTTGTATATCACCTGCGGATTAACAATAACTAAAAATTCCTTTACATTAAAATCAGATTTTGGTATATCCGGCTGGTTAAAATAGAGATCTACAGAGTTCTTATACGCTGCCCCGGTAACCATTATTTCGCCACGTACAATGAGTTTGCCAACACTTGGATTTGGATATAAATTTACACCTGCTGACACTGCGGGGTACACAGATGTTGTATTTTTTGCGTTGTAAAATTTGGTGCCCTGGCTGGTACCCGGACTGGTTGTAAACAGGGTAGCATTAACACCCACGCCGGCAAAAAATTTCCACGCCGATTTACCACCATACGTTTTTTTATCAACAGTAATATTGTTGAGTTTTTGGGAAATGCTTTTTAGGTCGGGTAAACTATAAGTAGCATTTTCTATTTCGCTTTTTAATTTCTCCGATGTCGGGTTATATTTAATAGCCAGGTCATACAGTTGCGGTATGTAAATATTTTCGCTCCGGGTTTGTACGCCGTGATCTGGCAAATAATAAATCCGGTAAACAAGTTCCTTAACCTGGCTGGTTTTGTTATCGCCAATAAAAAACCTCGTCTTTTTGGCATCAATGTATGAATACAAGGTTACATTTGGGCCATTTTGCTCCACCCTTAAAAATACCACATCCTGCTTTCTGGTTGAATCAACTCCTGTTTGCAATTTTGAAGTATTGGTTTCATCCATACTGATCTCGCCGGAGTACCGCTGATAAATAGATGAATTAAGCAATTCAAAATAGCTTATATCATTTACCGTATAGTTTTTAACGCCTGCAGTGCTTTTAAATTCGATGCTTTTGGGGTTGCCAAACCATTCTTTCTGGTTTATTTCACCGCGTAAAGTATCACCCTTTAGGGTAACAATGTAGCCTGGCTTATAATTGCTTTGCGCAAACGTTAAAGCAGGTAGCAACGTTAATGCTGCTGCTATTGAAAATAAAGTTTTCATTGCGATAGAGGTTTAGTTTTTAATTAAAATAGTAGTTTAAGGCTATTTGAACAGCACTTACCTGCATGTAATTTGTGTTATCCTTGGTAAAGATCGCATTCGGTATATATCCTGCTGTGATGTCGAATTTTTTACCAATCACCGCGCCGATATTTATGGGGTATGATATCCAATTTGATTGTAACAGATAGCCATCTGTAACGGTTGTTTTACCTGCACCTGAATAGGTATACTTGTTACCGCCGTAAGCTGATATATTAAATGCGGCACCGGCAGCGGCGTAAAATTTAAAGTCATTTGTATTGTAAAAATTATACAGGATTTGTGGTATCAGCGATATATTATTTTGAGTTAGCGAATAAGTAGAGCCGCCGGTTTGATTTCCTTTAAACTTATTACTGGTATAAGCAAGCTGCGCCCTGAATATCAGTTTTCCGGTACTGGGGTTAGCCAATACATTTATTCCGACGGCAATGCGCGGGAATATTGATGAGGCTGATTTGCTGTCAAATTCTTTAAATGCGTCGATGCCTGATGTAATGTTGCCAAAGTTTACACCCGCCGAAGCAAAAAATTGGGTGCTTTTACTGCCATCGGTTAATGTTGCGTCTTGTTTCGCATTAGTTTTATTGATAAATCGTGCTATTTCGATTAGGTCATCCGCATTATAGTCGGCCTTTTCAATAATGGTTTTGGTGTTGTTGGAGCCGTTGTACTTTTCCGATAACAGGAATAGTTGTTGTTTATATGCATCTTCGTTTATGGTTTTTCCATCATTCTTATAAACCCTGTAAACCAGTTCCGTTGGCTGAGCATCGCCACTTCCGCTAACAAAGTAATGATTCTTTAAATCGTCGGCATATTCAAATAAAGTAATATTGGCTCCTTTTTGGATGATCTTTAAAAACACCGAATCAGTTTTGGTATCCGTGTTTCGGCCGTTTGAAAGGCTGGATATTTTGGTTGGATCGACGTTTAGTAAGCCAATATATCTTTGATATGCTTCTGAATTTGTAGCTGCAAACGAAGTGATATCACTAACACCAAGGTCGCGGGGGGGAGTGTCATTTGTCGATGTTTTAAAACTAACCTTTCGTGGGTTAACAGCCCATTCTTTAATGTTGATGAAGCCGCGTAAAGTATCGCCTTTAAGCGTAACAACATAACCTGGTTTGTAATTGCTTTGCGCAACAGAAAATAAAGGCAATATTAATGCCGGAAGCAGCAGTTTGTAATAAGGTTTCATTAGGAAATAATTGGATTTAATCTGGCAGCAAGATATAAAAATATATCACTTAAAAGAAAATGTGACGTGTCGTTTTTTTAGTGGCGTAAAAAAAGTGCGACAATCAGCTATTTTTACAATTATTGGCTATATTTATCGCATCAATTGTAAAATAAGCTGAATGAAACCACAGTTACTAAAAGTTTCTTCGGGCCCTGCACACTCGTTTAGTGTGCGGCACGATGTATTGCCCGATATTAACAACCGCTGGCATTGCCACCCCGAACTGGAACTGATTTACCTGAAAAAAGGCAGCGGTACACAGTTTATTGGCGATAGTATTAAACAATTCAAATCGGGCGACATGGTGTTGGTTGGCCCCAACCTGCCGCACTACTGGCGTTTTGACGATTTGTATTTTAACTCCGCTGAAAATAAAGGGGTAGAGGTTTTTGTAGTACACTTTTGCGAAAACTTTTGGGGCGAGCAATTTTTGCAATTGCCAGAGAATAAATTGATCAAAGTATTGTTCGAAAAATCAAAACGCGGGTTGCAGATTACCGGGGCAGCAAAAGAAAAAGTAGCCGCCCAGATGGCAGCCATGCCAGGTACCGATGGCGCCGAGAGGATTATCATGCTGCTAAAGGCACTAAATGCTATTGCCACCAGCGCGGCATCGAGTTACATGGCTTCCATTGGTTTTAAATACGATCATAATGATTCAGAGAACGACCGGCTAAACAATATTTATGAATATTCGATGCAGAATTTCAGGAAAAAGATTTACCTGGATGAGATTGCCGAGATAGCGGGTGTAAGTTCCAACTCGTTTTGCCGGTACTTTAAATCAAAAACCCGCAAAACCTTCTCGCAGTTTATCATCGAAATAAAAGTTGGCCACGCCTGTAAATTACTGATAGAAGATAAGCTGAACATTAAACAGCTATGTTACGATAGCGGGTTCAATAACTTTTCAACCTTTCACAAACATTTTAAGCTGGTGACCGGCAAAAGCCCGCTGATGTACCAGAAGGAGTTTATTAAGAATTCGTAAGCCCCCTCTATATCTCCCCGGTAGGGAGACTTTTGATCTTCGTCTTTTTTTTAGCTATCTCTCCCCTTGCCACAAAGGACTGAATGCATGGTAAGAACAGCGTAATGATTAAACTCCGGCTAAATCCTTCCCATTAGATAGGATTTTAACAAATAGTCAGGTAAAATCTCCCGTACCGGATTTAGAGAGGGGGCTGCTCTGTATATGCCAAAAAAGCTGAATGTTTTAACCATTTTATACCAACTATTTACCTGTAAACTTTATTTCTTTGTATAACCGATATACTACTTTTTAAATCTATTTATGGCCCACCGCTATTGTTTAACGCTTGATTTGGTTGACGATGCCAAGCTGATTGCCGAATACGAAAAATACCACCAGGCTATCTGGCCCGAGATTCATCAAAGTATTACCGATTACGGCATCACTAACATGGAAATTTACCGTTTTGATGTGCGCCTGTTTATGATCATGGAAACCGACGATACTTTCAGTTTCGAAAAAAAGTCGGCTGCCGATGCTGCTAATCCAAAAGTGCTGGAATGGGAAAACCTGATGTGGAAATATCAGCAGGCTATTAAAGGTGCCCAAAAAGGCGAAAAATGGGTTTTAATGGATAAAATATTTCAGCTATAAATAACCTGTCAACTAAATTATAAACCTCATGTTCAAAAAACTTCAATTATCTATGCTGGTGATGTTGGTAGCCGTTTTATCGGCTTCGGCACAACAAAAAACAATTGGCACCGAAACGGATGCCCAAAAAGAAAAACGGATGGAATGGTGGAAAGACAGTCGCTTTGGCATGTTTATTCACTGGGGATTGTACTCGGGCGCGGCAAGGCACGAATGGGTAAAGCATAACGAGAAGATTGACAACGCCGGCTATCAGAAATATTTCGACCAGTTTAACCCCGATTATTTTGACCCTCAGAAATGGGCTAAACAGGCCAAAGCTGCCGGTATGAAGTACGCGGTACTCACCACTAAACATCATGAAGGGTTTTGTCTTTTCGATTCAAAATATACCGATTATAAAGCGCCTAATACCCAGGCCAAACGCGATTTGGTACGCGAGTATGTAAACGCTTTCCGCGCACAGGGGCTTAAAGTTGGCTTCTATTATTCGTTGTTAGATTGGCACCACCCCGATTATACTATTGATGAAATTCACCCGCAATCGCCAAAAGATAAAAGCGACGCCAGTTATGCCAAACTGAATAAAAACCGCGATATGGCCAAATACCGCCAATATATGCGCAACCAGATAACAGAGTTGCTAACCAACTATGGTAAAATTGATATCCTTTGGCTCGATTTTTCTTTCCCGCGTGGTGATGGGCATGGCAAGGGTAAAGACGAGTGGGGATCTGTTGAACTGCTAAAACTGATCAGGAAATTGCAACCCGGCATTATAGTAGATAACCGCCTTAATCTGGAAGAATATAAAGATGGCGCCGATTTTGAAACACCGGAACAGGTAAGTACAGCCGAACTGGCCAAATACCGTGGCAAAACATGGGAAACCTGCCAAACATTTTCGGGCTCATGGGGATACTATCGCGATGAAAATACATGGAAAACCCACCGCCAGTTATTGGATTTGCTGATAACATCGGTAAGTAATGGCGGTAACCTTATCCTTAACGTAGGCCCAACAGCCCGCGGCGAATTTGACTACCGTGCCACAAATGCGCTGGATAGTTTGGCACACTGGATGCATGCCAACGATAAATCAATTTACAACTGTACTTACGCCCCGGATACTTATAAAATACCCGAGGGAACAAAACTTACTTACAATAAGACAACAAAGAAACTATATGTACAATTGTTTGATTATCCCGGGGGCAAGCTGATACTGCCTGGTTACGCCGGTAAAATTAAATACGCGCAGTTTTTAAATGATCATTCGGAGTTGTTGTACAAACCATCAGGATCTGATGATTTGGAGGTTACCATGCCGGCTAAGCCACCTTATGAGATACCGGTTATTGAGTTATCGCTTAATTAAAAGTTTATGGTTGATAGTTCATGGTTCATGGTGAAAAAAAAGCTGCCGGGAACTATGAACTATGATCCATGATCCATGAACAAAAAATATGTCGCAAAAAGAAACATTTTTAAGAATTCACCCACACGATAATGTGCTGGTAGCGCTTCAAAACCTCGAAGCCGGCACAATAATTAATTTTGAGGGCGAAAGCTTTCCATTGGTTGATCGTGTGGCGGCCAAACACAAATTTGCTATTAATGAATTGGCACAAGATGCCGAAATTTATATGTACGGCGTGCTGGTAGGTAAGGCCACTGTAACAATACCCAAAGGAGGTTTGCTTACTACAGCTAATGTACACCACGCATCGGAAGGATTTCACTTGGGCGAGCGTAAGCTGAGCTGGCACCAGCCGGATACCGCAAATTTTGCGGGCAAAACATTTAACGGTTATCACCGTACCGATGGATCTGTAGGAACTGCAAATTACTGGATAGTTGTACCGCTTGTATTTTGCGAAAACCGGAACATCCAGGTTTTAAAAGAGGCGTTAGTTGATAAGCTTGGCTATAAAAAAGCTAAAAGCTATGAAGGCGATGTAGAGCAGTTAATGGAGCTTTACCAGGCAGGTAAATCTGTTGAAGAGATTTTGAATGCCGATATTCAGCTAAGCGCTGATAAACCAAACTCAAAACGCCTGTTTAAAAATATAGATGGTATCAAATTTCTGAACCACAGTATGGGTTGTGGTGGCACCAAGGATGATTCGGATGCTTTATGTGGATTGATTGCCGGTTACATCACTCATCCAAACGTTGCCGGGGCAACGGTGCTGAGCCTTGGCTGTCAGCATGCGCAGGTAAGCATTTTGCAGGCCGAGATTGCCAAACGCGATCCCGCGTTCAGTAAACCAATGGTGATATTGGAACAGCAAAAAGTGGGTACCGAAAGTGAATTGCTTAAACAAGCCCTTAAACAAACTTTTGCCGGGCTGGTACAGGCTAACCAAATTCAGCGTCTGCCTGCGCCGCTATCAAAGCTATGCATAGGTATGGAGTGTGGCGGCTCTGATGGTTTTTCGGGCATTTCGGCAAACCCGGCTTTGGGTTATGTATCAGATTTGTTGGTTACCATGGGCGGCTCGGTAATCCTGGCCGAATTTCCAGAGCTTTGCGGGGTAGAACAGGAACTGAGCGATCGCTGTGCCGACGAAGAAACCGCCAACCGTTTTATGCAATTGATGACTACCTATAACGCCCGTGCCGAGGCGGATGGATCGGGCTTTTACGCCAACCCATCCCCGGGGAATATCCGCGACGGTTTGATCACCGATGCCATCAAATCGGCGGGGGCGGCCAAAAAGGGCGGCACATCTCCGGTAACCGCTGTGTTGGATTATCCTGAAAAAGTAACAAGGCCGGGGTTAAACCTATTATGTACGCCCGGCAGCGATGTGGAAAGTACTACGGCCGAAGTTGGATCGGGCGCAAACATTGTGTTATTCACCACTGGTTTGGGTACGCCTACAGGTAACCCCATTACACCTGTTATTAAACTATCAACCAATACGGTAATGTTTGAGCGAATGCCCGATATTATCGATATTAACTGCGGTACTATCATCGAGGGTGAAGAAACCATACAACAGGCCGGCGAGCGGATTCTGAATTATGTAATACAAGTTGCCAATGGCGAAATAGAACCCAAATCGGTAAAGCTTGGCCAGGACGATTTTATACCGTGGAAGAGGGGAGTGTCGTTATAAAGAGCCTTACCCAACCCTCTCCTTTGGAGAGGGCTTTGAAAAGGATATTTAACAACCTGTCATGCTGAGGAACGAAGCATCTATTCTGCAATATGCATATTCAATATGCAAAGTTTACTAATAGATGCTTCGGTCCTCAGGATGACAAAATAGAAAATTATTATGTTCAAACTAACCAATAAATCAGCAGTAATTACCGGCGGTGGCAGCGGGATTGGCAGGGCAATGTCGATACTTTTTGCACAGCAGGGCGCTACTGTGCACATCATCGAATTAAATGATAAAGCAGCGGCCGATACCGTTGCCGAAATAGAGGCCGCCGGGGGCAGAGCCAAAGGCTATGCCTGCGATGTAAGCAACCAGCAACAAGTGGTTGATACTTTTACAAGCATTGGTGTAATTAATATTTTAATAAATAATGCAGGTATCGCCCACATTGGTCGCGCCGATACCACCAGCACTGCCGATTTTGAAAAAGTATTTAACGTAAATGTAAAAGGCGCTTACAATTGCCTGTACGCCGTTGTTCCTATTTTAAAGGCAAATGGGGGTGGGGTTATTCTTAATACAGCTTCGATAGCAGCCAGTGTTGGTATTACCGATAGGTTTGCTTACTCGATGAGTAAAGGGGCTATACACGCCATGACGCTGTCTGTGGCCCGTGATTACCTGCACGACAATATCCGCTGTAACTGCATTTCTCCGGCACGTATCCATACGCCTTTTGTTGATGGCTTTATCGCCAAAAATTATGCAGGGCACGAAGCCGAAATTTTTGAAAAACTCTCCAAAAGCCAGCCGATTGGCCGCATGGGAAAATCAGAAGAGGTGGCAGCATTGGCTCTTTATTTGTGCTCAGATGAGGCCGGGTTTATCACCGGTACCGATTATCCTATCGATGGCGGTTTTATCACCCTTAATAATTAAACAAAACCATAACAACAAGATACAATGAAGCTTATTAGATTTGGCGAACCCGGTAAAGAAAAAACAGGTGTTATCCTTAATAATAAAAAATACGACACATCGGCTTTTGGTGAAGATTATACCGAACAGTTTTTTGAAACCGATGGCCTTGCACGTTTAGCCGCATTTATAAAAGATGCTGAACTGCCCCAGGTTGCCGATGATGCACGTTTGGGCAGCCCCTTCGCGCGCCCGTCAAAAATCATATGCATCGGTTTAAATTATGCCGACCATGCGCATGAAACCAACGCACCGCTGCCGCCCGAGCCGGTAATTTTTATGAAAGCTACCTCGGCCATTGTTGGTCCTAATGATAATGTAGTAGTTCCTAAAAATTCGGTAAAAACCGATTGGGAGGTTGAACTCGCCGTAGTTATCGGTAAAAAAGCCTCTTATGTTGATGAAGCAGATGCCATGAGCTATGTTGCAGGCTATGTATTGCACAACGATGTATCCGAACGCGAGTTTCAACTGGAGCGTAACGGCACCTGGGATAAAGGCAAAGGCTGCGATACCTTTGCACCGCTGGGTCCGTTTTTGGCAACTGCTGATGAGATTGAAGACCCGCACAACCTGCACCTTTGGCTGAAAGTAAATGGCGAAATTATGCAATATGGTACCACATCAAACTTTATATTTAACCTGCCGCAGGTAATATCATACACAAGTCAATTTATGACTTTGTTGCCAGGAGATATTATATCAACAGGTACCCCCGCCGGTGTTGGCCTGGGTATGAAACCGCCGGTTTACCTTAAACCTGGCGACGTTATTGAATTGGGTATTGACGGCCTTGGTGAGCAAAAACAAAACGTGGTAGCATATGCTTAAGATAGATTCGCACCAGCATTTCTGGATTTTTGACCCCGTGAGGGATAGTTGGATTAACGACCAGATGCTGGCTATAAAACGTGATTTTTCGCCGGTTGACCTGTTACCCATTTTACAACAGCACGGCATAGATGGTTGTGTATCTGTACAGGCAAGCCAAACCGGCGATGAAACCATGTTTTTGCTGGATCACGCAGCCGCAAACCCGTTTGTAAAAGGCGTAGTAGGCTGGGTAAACCTGCAAGCTGATGACCTTGAAGACCAATTGCTGCAATATAAAAGCTACGATAAGCTCAAAGGATTCCGGCATGTTTTGCAATCAGAGGCAGATGACCAGTACATGCTACAGCCTGCTTTTCAAAAAGGCATAGGCATGCTTCAAAAGTACGGCTATACCTATGATATCCTGATATTTCCACGGCATCTGCCTTTTGCTAATCAATTGGTAGGAAATTTTCCCAATCAGCAATTTGTGGTTGATCATTTGGCCAAGCCTCACATCAAGGATAAAAAAATAGGCGACTGGCAAAAGGATATCGAAGCGCTGGCCAAACATGAAAATGTATCCTGCAAAATTTCGGGAATGCTAACCGAAGCCGATTGGGCTAACTGGAAGGTTGATGATTTTACCCCATACCTTGATGTAATATTCAAGGCATTTGGCCCGGCCCGTGTCATGTTCGGTTCCGATTGGCCGGTTTGCCTGCTGGCAGGCGGTTACGAGGGTACCATGCAGGTAATGCAAAACTATGTTGCTAAGCTATCTGCCACCGAGCAGGAACAATTTTGGGGAGGCAACGCTATTTCGTTTTATGGCTTATAAGCCTCACTTTCCCATACTCATTTTATTAAACTTGCGAAGTTTTTAAAACTTCGCAAGTTTTCTGTCTACAGGCTCCATATCCCTCAATTTTTTGCCCTCAAATTGTAACATTCTTCTAAGCATAAACGTTAATAAAATGTTGGCACATATTTAGCTATGTATAGGCAACGATTACAGCTAAAATTATAAACCGTTAAGTTTTTATCACAGTTTTAGATGTGCGTATTAAACAATTTATTTTCAACGTTATGCCTTTTATATTTTTCCAAATCGCTGCACTGCTTGCCGTAATCTGTTTCACAGTCGTTATCTTCATTTTGCGCTCTAAAACACGCAAAAAATCAAATTCTGTTACAAAATATAAAATTGATACCGATACAACCTATGCCCGGTACGCAATTAACGAGAACGGTTTCCTTGAAGAAATAAACGAAGGGAAATTATCAAAGTATAGGAATTAGTATCCACACAGCAAGACATGTAAAAGACGATTGTTCTAAATAAAGGACAATCGTTTTTATTTAGTAGTAAGTAGTAAGTATCAAGATTTTTTAACTTTCGGATTAACCAATTTTCGCAGCTGTCTTGATACTTACTACTAAATGGTACTTGCTACTTCGCGTTGATACTCTCCGCTCAGTTCGTCGGCGCTGGGGCCGTAGCTGCCGGGTATCGGAATGTTTAGCAGGCGCAGGTAAACACCTAACTGGGCGCGATGATGTACAAGCTGGCAAAAGGCAACTCTGATTACTTCGGCTTTGTTATAGTTTTGCAATATCACATCGCCATTGCTTAGTGTCCAGGGTTTCAGCAGTTCTTCTTCGGTTATGTTTTGCAGGGCTTCTTTGCCTTTAGCTACCGATTGTTCCAGCAAATCTAACAGTTCAGTGGTGTTTTCGGCTTTAGGTGGATTGTAAGGTTCTGCGGCAAAATTTAATCCATCGGTGTACACCGCTAATGCAAGCCAGTTTGGCAAATCCACAATATGAACAGTAAGGTCTTCAATGGTCATACTTTTCGGGTGTGGCTGCCATTGAAATTTGTCGGTTGGCACAATTTCGAGCATTTTACGGGTGGTTTGGGCTTCCTGCTCTAATTCCTTTAAAAACATTGGGATAATATTCATAGCGTTTTTGTTTTTGATTATAACTCAAAGTAACAACCAGCTTGTGACAGCCCTATGTCAGTAGCATTTAATAAAGTTTAATTTATTTTATTCGTTTTCCATCGCCAAAAAAATCATGCGTTAGTCTATATTAGTACAGGTTTTAAACCTGCGTTTATGAAAAAAATAACCCTGCTTTTAGTATTGCTCAATTTTACCGCCTTGGCTCAAACTCATAAAAAAGCTATCATAGTGCTTACCTATGATGATGCTTTGCCGTCACAGTTGGATATAGCGCTGCCACAACTCGATTCGTTAGGATTTAAGGGTACGTTTTTCCTGACGGGATATATAACCCAGGCAACCATCCCACGCTGGCGGCAGGTAGCTTTAAATGGGCACGAATTGGCTAACCACTCGCTATATCATCCCTGTTTAACCAATTCGGTAAAAGCCAATCCTGCAAATAATTCGGCCAACTATTCGGTATTTATGATCAAGCGCGAAGTTGCCGAAATGAATAACCTGCTGTTTGCCGTTGACGGAAAAACAGGTACGCGCACGTATGCCTACCCCTGTACCGAAATAGCTGTTGGCGGCGTAAAATACGCCGATTCGCTGGGTGCCGCCGGCATCGTCAAATACGCACGTATTGGCGGCGGCGCCGATGCCGTAATAACCGATTTTAAAAAGATTGACCCCATGCAGGTACCGGCCTGGGGCATACATGGCGGTGTTACGGGCGATGAATTGGTTGCTTTTGTTAAAAAGACACAACAAAGCGGTGGGTTAGGGGTTTTTATGTTTCATGGTATCGGCGGCGATTATATAACTACACCTGCTGCAGCACACAAACAATTATTGCTTTACCTTAAGCAACACGAGGGTGAAATAGAAGTGCGTACGTTCCAGGATGCCCTCGACTATGCTAAAACGATTAATTAAGGGGTATACAAAAGACAGACGGGGTTGCCATTGCCGCACGCGAATGATATCATTGGTAACCAATCATAAATCATGAAACGTATTTTACTTTTTTTATTTGCTGTTTTGCCGGCGATTTGCATGGCGCAAAAACCTGTTGTTGAAAGCCTGACCGCCGAATATTTAACCAACCCGATAGGTATCGATATCAGCCATCCGCGGTTGAGCTGGAAAATTAATACCGCGCAAAGGAATACTTTACAGCAAGCCTATACTATTGTTGTTGCTACTGAGGCATCATTCTCGTCGTCCAAAACTGTTTGGAATACGGGCAAGGTAGCATCCGATTCATCGGTATTTGTTACTTATAATGGAGTTGCGCTAAAATCGGCGACACGCTACTATTGGCGGGTAAAAGTATGGGATAACCACGGCAATACATCTGCCTGGAGCAAACCAGCTTATTTTGAAACAGGATTGTTTAACGCCGCCGACTGGACGGCCAGTTGGGTGCAACCCAAGCAGGATAGCTCACGCAAAATGCCTGCAGTTATGTTACGCAAGCAATTTTCGGCATCTAAAAAAGTGATATCGGCCCGGGTTTATGCTACCGCCCACGGGGTGTATGAGTTATATCTTAACGGCCGCAAAATAGGTAACCAGGTACTTACACCCGGCTGGACCGAGTATAAAAAACGCCTGCAATATCAGGTTTATGATGTTACCACGATGCTGCAGCCCGGCGATAACGTAATTGGTGCCATGATTGGCGACGGCTGGTTTAAAGGCACGATAGCTTATATGAACAACTGGGGTTTCTGGGGTAAAAACCTTGCCTTGTTATGCCAGTTACAAATAACTTATGCTGATGGCACTATCGAAAACGTAAACTCCGATGGCTCATGGAAAGGCACCCAAAACGGGCCGGTAACGCTTAACGGCATTTACGATGGCGAAAATTACGATGCCCGTAAAGAAATAAACGGCTGGGACAAAAAAGGGCTTGATGACGCAGGATGGTTGCCAGTTGATGTAGCCAATAATATTACAAATGCTACATTGGTTGGGGTACAAAGTGTGCCGGTGCACCAAATTGCCGAACTGAAACCTATAGCGATTTTTAAAAGCCCAAAAGGAACCCAAGTTATTGATTTTGGCCAGGATATGACTGGGTGGATAAGATTAAGAGTGAGCGGCCCGGCAGGAAAAACTGTTACCATCAGGCATGCCGAGGTGTTGGATAAATTTGGTGAGTTTTATACAGCCAACCTGCGCAACGCCACCGCTACTATTAATTATATCCTGAAAGGGGATGGCGTGGAAACATTTGAGCCGCACTTTACCTTTATGGGTTTCAGGTATATTGCTGTAGAGGGTTTCCCGGGCGAGATTAAACCGGAGAATTTTACTGCAGTTGTAATCCACTCGGATATGCCGGTTACAGGGCAGTTTACCTGTTCAGATACCATGATTAACAAGTTACAGCACAATATTCAGTGGGGGCAAAAAGGTAATTTTTTAGATATTCCTACAGATTGCCCGCAGCGCGATGAACGATTGGGCTGGACAGGCGACGCACAGGTTTTTTCGCGCACGGCAGCATTTAACATGAATGTAGGGCCATTTTTTGCCAAATGGATGAAAGATGTAGCAGCCGACCAGTTCCCGGATGGCGGAGTGCCTTTTGTGGTGCCAGATGTTTTACAAACTAACCGTGCCACATCGGCAGGCTGGGGCGATGTGGCCGTTATTGTTCCCTGGACAATGTACCAGGTTTATGCAGATAAACGCATTTTGCAAACCCAATATCCCAGCATGAAAGCGTATGTTGATAAGATCATCAAAAAAGCGGGCGATAATTACATTTGGCGGGGAGGTAGTGTTTTTGGTGATTGGTTGTTTTACCGTCCCGGCATCTATGATTTTTCGGAGCCAAACGGTTATACCAACCCTGATATGATTGCTACGGCTTTTTATGCGTATTCGGCAAAATTACTTAGCCAGGCCGCGGGTGCTATAGGCAACACCGCCGACGAAAAGAAATACAATGATGTGTTTGAAAGTGTGAAAAAGGCATTCATCCATAATTATATGACCCCCACAGGGCGCATTTTTGCCGATTCGCAAACAGGCTATGTGCTGGCATTGAAATTTAACCTGGTGCCCGATAGTTTAAAAAGCAGGGCAGCGGCTTACCTTGTTGAGGATGTACGCAGCCGGAACAACCACCTTTCAACCGGGTTTTTAGGTACGCCTTACCTGTGCCAGGTGTTATCGCAAAATGGGTATACCAATGTGGCTTATGACCTGTTATTGCAAAAAACGTATCCATCATGGCTATACCCTGTAAAAATGGGCGCAACCACCATTTGGGAGCGTTGGGATGGTATTAAAACCGACAGTACTTTCCAGGATAAAAGCATGAACTCCTTTAATCACTATTCGTACGGTGCCGTTGGCGATTGGATGTACCAGCATGTTACCGGCCTGCAAATTGGTAAACCAGGCTATAAGAATATAGTATTGAAACCCGAACCCGGCCGCCAGTTTACATTTGCCAAAGCAACTTTTGAAACCATGTATGGCCAGCTGCTTTCTGAGTGGGAAGTTAAAGATGGCATCATGCGCATACATGTTAAAATTCCTGCTAACACCACAGCAGGGCTAACACTGCCACAGGCACATGCCGAAGATGTAAAACAGGATGGTAAACCGCTAACAGGTGCCAGTGACGATGCAAACGGCACAACAGTACATTTAGGATCAGGCGATTATACATTTAACTACCCTTGGGTTGTGGTTAAAGATAAGGTTATCGCTAAATAATTTAAACGTGCGCAGAGTGCAAAGTTTTGCACTCTGCGTTACATAAACGATTATCCCACCAGCTGGTTACATAATCGCTTCAAAGTCAATTCGGCATCCGTGCATAGGCCTGGATGCACTTTTGACGATTGCACCACGGTACTACGTGTAGCAGTAAGCCATCTAAAGCGCGAAGCTATATCCAGTTTGGCAATGGGGCCGGCATCCGGAGCGCCATGGGCTATTTTTTCAAACGATTTAACGTTATCTTTAAGGCAATCTATATCCAGGCCGGGTGCAAAAGTCGCTATCCGTGCTTCATCTATTGATACAATTGCTTTTAAAAATTGCTGTTTTGGGCAATAAAGTATTACGCCAATATTTACAAATTCCTCGCGCTCTACCCTGGGTACAACGCGTATTACGGCATACTCAAATAGCTGATCGGGCATTTTTAGCTTCGGTTACAAATATTGCCGATGATGCAATACGGGTTAATAAAAATTGCGCGTAAACTTCCCTGCGCTCGGCCGGTGTTCCGTTTCCTGATTCATCGGTAAGCCAGTCGTCGGGGATTAAATTCACAATGTTGTAGATGCGTTCAGATGTTACAATGGACTTAAATTCGGCATCCACCTCATCCAATTCAGATGCCTGCGGAAGCAGTACATGATCTTTTACCTGCACAAATGGTTTTTTTGCCGATTCCTGCCAGTTATTCCACGAGTGGTGAAAATAGAGGGCCGCCCCATGGTCAATAAGCCAAAGTTCCTTGTGCCACATCAGCATGTTGGTATTGCGCGGGGTTCGGTCAACGTTGGTGAGCAGGCAATCAAGCCAAACTATTTTGGATGCCAGTTTAGCATCCAAAGTGTTAACAACCGGGTCGTACGTTATGGCGCCCGACAAATAATGCAAAGCAAGATTAAGCCCTACGCTGAATTTGAGCAGGTCCTGGATCTCCTCGTCGGCCTCAGAGCGGCCGAAGGCTTCATCAAGATTAGCAAACACCAGTTCGGGTACTTTCAGGCCCAACAGGCGGGCCAATTCCCCGCCAATAAGCTCCGCGATAAGTGCCTTTACGCCCTGGCCGGCCCCACGAAATTTAAGTACATATAAAAACTCGTCGTCGCCTTCGGCGATAGCCGGCAGTGACCCGCCTTCGCGCAATGGTGTAACATAACGGATCACCCTAATGGTGCGGAGTTGGGGTGGATTGTAATTCATTAATTTTCTGCGCTATCTGTTTTTATCCGACTGACGTACTCAGTATAGTCGATAGGGTTATATACCGAAACGCGAAGTCTTATGCTATCGCCAACTTTTAAACTGTCATCTATCGAAGATTCGCAAGTGGATGATATTGTTTTTCCATTAAACGGCAATTCAACTTTCAATACCTCGCCACCCTTGGTGTGGTGTAAATCTGTTATTTTTCCATCAACAACAATCGAATTTCTCATTACATAATTATAATGATTGCTTTGAATAACCTTCGTAATTATATATATCAATCCGAGTATGATAAAGAAGCCGAATGTCTTTAAAATTCCGGTCCAATTGTTCACAACAGAAGAATTATATGCCATAAATTGAAAAATCAGGACAAATTTAGGATAATTAAGCAATGCTATGTTTTATTTCCGCCATCCCAAAGATAAATCCTATTTTGGCTGATAGATGATGCAGGAATATATATTAGGTATTGATATTGGTACTGGCAGCACAAAGGCTGTAGCTGTGGCATTAACAGGCCAGGCATTGGGGGTAAGCCAACAGCATTACGGTATTGATATCCCCGAACCCGGTTATAGCGAACAGAACCCCTTAATTATCTGGGATGCTTTTGTACAATGCGTGCAGGAGATAGTGGTTAAAATAGGGTATGCGCCGCAGGCGTTTAGCTTTAGCAGCGCGATGCATAGTATTATCCCCGTTGATAAAACAGGCACGCCGTTGGCACCCATGATTACCTGGGCCGATGCCCGTGCCGAAAATATAGCCCAGGATTTAAGGAACTCGCCAAAAGGGGAGGAGATATACCGCATTACAGGAACGCCAATTCATGCCATGTCGCCCTTATGCAAGCTCATTTGGCTGAAAGCAAATAACTCCGGTCTGTTTGCGCAGGCAGATATGTTTATATCGATAAAAGAGTTTATCTGGTTTAAACTGTTTAATGATTTCCAAATTGATTATTCTATCGCCTCGGCCACAGGACTTTTCGATATTTTAAAATTGCAATGGAGCAATGAAGCCTGCCAGCTTGCCGGTATAACTGCCGATAGATTATCAGAGCCAGTGAATACCACTTATTACAAGGACAATCTTGACGCTGCTACGGCAAACTTGCTGGGCATACCAGCTGATACCAAATTTATTATAGGTGCAAGCGATGGCTGCTGCGCAAACCTGGGCAGCCATACTATAGGGCCGGGGGTAGCGGCCCTCACTATTGGTACAAGCGGGGCGGTACGTATTACCAGCCCGGTGCCTGTTTATAATTACCAGGGCATGACCTTTAACTACCTGCTTAACCAAAACACCTATGTGTGCGGCGGAGCTGTAAATAACGGTGGGATTGCGATAAACTGGCTGCTGAAAAACTTTTTACAAAAAAATAATCTAACAGGTGCCGATTATGATGCTTTATTCAATACCATTGAAACAGTACCAGCCGGCAGCGACGGCCTTTTATTTTTACCTTATCTATACGGCGAGCGTGCTCCCCTTTGGGACACCAAAACCAGCGGCGCATACTTCAATATTAAGCCAGGCCATACCCAGGCCCATTTTTTAAGGGCTGCGCTTGAAGGGGTTTGTTTCGCTTTATATGATGTGCTTAAAACGGTTGAGGATGCCTCTGTTGCTATTACCCAGGTTAATATAAGCGGTGGTTTTGTAGGTTCGGGCACCTGGACACAGGTACTGGCTGATATTACCGGCAAAAAACTGGTGGTGTTGCAACCTGAAGACGCATCTGCTGTAGGGGCTGTTTATCTCGCCATGCAAATAATGCATCCCGAAAGTTATGATGCGCTAACTCATGTGAATAGTGAAACCATTATAAGACCTAAACAGCAAAATCATGAATTGTATAACAAAACCTTCGTTATTTTTAAAAAGCTTTACCTCGATTTAAAGGATACCATGCACCTGGTTAATAACCTGGGCATCTGAAAAGGTAAACGTAAAGCATTAAAGTTGCATTAGCGTTTTCTGAAAAAATGAAGTTGAAATGATTGTCCGCTTATTTAAAACCCAGCGCTTTGGTAAAACGATGGCAGCAGTAAACAATAACCGGGGCAGCCAGCACATCCATGGTATAGTGAATATGCTGGATGAGCAGCAGGAACATTAAAATGATAGTGGCGGCAAGTGCAATGCGTTTATCGTTTTTACGTTCGAGGTTTAAATAAATTAAAAAGAGGGTTGATGTGTGGCCCGAGAAGAAAAGGTCTTTGGTTATTGCGGCATGCCCGTAAAAGTATCCGGTAAGCGGGTCAATCAAGGGGACAAGCCCCACCGGCGGATCCAGGTTGACGAGGGTTAATGTTATAAAGCGGGCTATACATACGAAAATTATAGTCCAAAGGTAGCTTATGCCTATATCCGGTTTGTAAAGTGTCCTGATTGTCATGAGGATACCCATTCCCCATATTAGCGCAAAAATTGGTATCGATACGTCGAGCGCCGGCAAATTTGCCAGTACCAAATCATGCAGCACTACGCCATGGCGTTGTTCAATAGCTTTAAAAAAAGAAGGCATCGTATTAATTATCGCCACAATAAGCATGGTGCCAATAATAAGCCTTACCCGTTTTAAGCTCGTATTAAACGCGGTTTGCCAGTTAATTTTTATTCTATGTAACGTAATCTGGGTCAAAATTATATCAGGAAAATGATTTGCAAAGGTAATTATTGACGCGATTATTAATAATATGTTACACCAATGTTAAAGTTATTGGCAAATATAAAACAAATTTAAATGCAATTTTGTTGCGTTAATATTATATTTGTGGCATGAATTACCATAAGACTACGGCAAGGATAGATAGGATTGGTATAACAGCATCTACGTTATGCGCTATTCATTGTGCGGTTGTGCCGCTTGTTTTTACCGGCCTGCCACTTATTGGCCTGAGTTTTTTGGCGTTGCCGCTGGTGGAGTGGGGGATGATCATTTTTGCGCTGATGATAGGTTTATACTCGATAGGCTTATCTTACCTGCGCATCCACAGGCGGCCATTGCCGGTAATTTTATTAGTAACCGGCTTTGCAATTATTATGCTTGGACATGTTTTTTTGAGTGGACGAATGGAGGGTATTATTGTGCCGGCCGGGGGGGTATTGATAGCGGTAGCTCATTTTATTAATTACAGATGCGCAGGGCCGCATCCGGGTATCTCCAAAGGGGCGGCCTGCTGATTGAAAGGCCTCGCATTTTTTTGCTTCACGTGCTTGGCGAAGGATAGTAAAGCTTAAAATGCTAATTCTCCATGCTCAATAACAGCCGAATCACAAACGAAGGTAGGAACAATACCGGTGGCATTTATACGGTTTTCGGCATCAACTGCCTGAGTGTTGCCGGATAGCACCAGTACAGTATCAAGGCCAAACTTATTGCCACCCAAAATATCGGTTTGCAGGGTGTCGCCAACCATTACAATATCTTTTTTGCTGATTGGTCCCTGGTCGCGCAGCAAATCATAGGCAAACATGAACATCTGCGAGTCTGGTTTACCAAAGCGGATAAACTCCTTGCCAACAATTTTTTCAATCATGTGGGCAATTCCGCCGATGGCTATCGATACGTCGTGTTTGCTGAGTGGATACGCATGGTCTGTATTGGCAACTATGGCCGGGATGGTGCGTTTGCGTAATATGTTTACCGTTTTATTTAAATCTTCAAACCAATCAAAACCCTCATCATCTAAAAACACCAGCGCATTTACCTTATCAATATTCGAAGCATCAATCTGGCTTACGGGCAGGGTGTGCAGCCCCGAGCTATCTATATAATGTGCAGAATCTGGCGTGCCCAGGTAAGCCACAATACCGTCATTCACTTTCAGGTCAAGATACTCTTTAGTAAGCATGCCAGATGAGATGATCTTATCCGGAGTTATGGCAAGCAGGCCTTTGTTATTATATGATTCTGCCAGTTGTGCCGGGCTGCGCGATGCATCGTTGGTAACAATATAGTAATCCTTTTTTTGCTGATCAAGGTAGGCAAACGTGTTTTCGATGCCCGGCAGCAGCCCTTTATAGTTTTTTAGTACCCCAAAAGCGTCAAAAAAAACAACTTTGTACCTGTCTATTATAGATTTAAAGTTGTCTATCCTGTTCATACCTGCGTTTGCTTTAATTAAGCTGCAATATGCTTAAATATTAACTCAAAGCCTATTTTAATTTAAGCGCCTCGATGATTTTTTCCGCGTCAAAATCCCTGTCTACCGATGGTAAATAAACATTAAATGCCTCGGTTTGCAATTTTTGAGCATATTGTTCGCTAAAAAAGTGCTTGCCGTCCTTAATTACATAATTGAGGATAAAAAAGCGGTACGCTTCTTTCATAAATCTTATTTCGTCGGCGGTAAGCGGGTTTACTTTATGATATTCTTTCAGGAATAAGATAAATCTATCTTCCATCATAGTGTTAATCACATAACTAAATACCGTACGGTCGCCAATGTCTGATACCACCCGGCTGAAAAAGTAAAAATCAAGCACTCGATAGCTCATCCTGAACCAATCATAGTCCCAGCGGGAATACAATTCAAGGCTTGGGGTTACCGAAAAGTTGCCGATGTTCCAGTCGATAAAAACCGGGATAATCTCGAAAGAGCTCATGTTGTATTTCGACCGGTTTTTCATGAAAGTTTCGCAATGATACTTCAAAAAATCGGCCTGCATGGCAGTGCCAAATTGTTTCTCGTTGGTTTCCAACTGGTGCATCAACGACGAAATATCGGTACGTAAAGTTTTTGAGGATTTTGGAAGTACATTTTTAACCCTCGAACAGGCTTTATGAAACTTACCCACTTGTTGCCCAAGCTTTTTAATATGGTTGTCATCCAGGCGGCGCGGCAGGCGGTTTAGTATACGCGTTGGGTTATAAAATACCACCCAGGCATCAGTTTTGCCATGCTTATAATGATAAATATATACCCTGTTATTTTTAAGTAACGAGCGTGCAAGTAAATTTTCAAAAGGATAAAGCAGGTTATTGGCTAAGGTTTGGATGATGCGGTGATCCTCTTTAAAGTGCTCAAACTTACCAAAATAAGATAGCTTGGCAATAATGATATCGTCGTCATCAAAGGTAATACGGTATACATGGTTGGTAGATACCATGGCGCTGATGTCCTCAATAAACTTGATAGTTTTGGACGCGTCATACCCTTCCCATGCTTTTTTAACAATTAAAGAAAAGTCCATTTACATAATTTAGGCTACAAAGATTAGATAATAAAATGGAATAAGGAATGTGATTTGCATAATGTTTTTTCTGAACTCGGATTAAGCAGATTTTTCGGATTATTTGGATTTGACTTGCGTGCGGTATATTTTGATAGTTTTGGATTTGATTTGCGTGGGATATATTTAGATTAATTTGGTTTGAATTTTTTGTTTAACAAACGTTTAAAGGTCAGTGATTTGCTGCCAAAATTTATTAGTAGGCCAACCTCCATATTATAAGCTTCCAAATAATTGATAGCTTGGGCCAGATGAACGTCTTCCAGTAGGATAATAGCTTTTAACTCAACCATTACTAAGCCTTCAACAAAGAAATCAACCCGGCGCTCTCCAATTTGTTGGTTCATGTAATAAATAGGCATGTCCATCTCCCGTTCAAAAACAAGTCCTGCAGATGCCATTTCTAACTCAAGCGCCCGTTGATATATCTTCTCCTGAAATCCGTTGCCTAATGTGGAGTGAACCTTCATTGCGCAGCCAATAATCTGCCGGGTGATTTCGTCATGCTTTAATTGGTGCATTCTTTGTCGTTTATGTTTTGATTTTGTCTGAACTCGGATTAAGCAGATTAATGGATTTGTCAGATTTTTAAATTTGTAAAAGACTTGCGATCATGTAAATCAAATCCAAAAATCCGAAAAATCTGCTTAATCCGAGTTCAGAAGGAAATTATATCACTTCAAAATACCTCTTCAATTCCCAATCAGTAACATGTTTTGCGTATTGGCGATTCTCCCATAGTCGTGTTTGGGTAAAATGCTCAACAAAGCCCTCGCCAAACAACTCTTTGGCTAATGACGAATTTTGCATATTTGTGGCGGCATCAAACAGGTTTTTGGCTAATACGCCGTTGCGTTTATCTTCATAGCCATTGCCTGTGGTAGGTTCGATGTTTAGTGGCAGCTTGTTTTTTATACCGTACAAACCAGAAGCCAATGCTGCCGCTATGGCCAAATAAGGATTTGTATCTGAGCCCGGTATGCGGGTTTCCAGGCGGGTATAACCTGGCGTGGTATTAATAACACGCAGGGCTGTGGTGCGGTTATCTACCCCCCATGTAATGGTGGTTGGCGCCCAGGCGCCCTCAACAAGTCGTTTGTAACTGTTAATTGTAGGGGCGTACATGGGCAATAAGTGTTGCATGCAATGCAGTTGCCCCGCAAGGTAATGCTTATGTATATCGCTCATTTTATGTATATCGTTATTGTCATAAAACAAGTTGTGGGCCTTATCCTTACTCCATAGGCTTTGGTGTATGTGACCACTGCAGCCTGGCAGGTTTTCGTTCCATTTGGCCATAAATGAAGCCATGA
The DNA here is from genome assembly GCF_051903035.1 of Mucilaginibacter sediminis. Taxonomy (NCBI): domain Bacteria; kingdom Pseudomonadati; phylum Bacteroidota; class Sphingobacteriia; order Sphingobacteriales; family Sphingobacteriaceae; genus Mucilaginibacter; species Mucilaginibacter sediminis. The sequence continues at coordinate 1,186,978 of NZ_CP170602.1, read as the reverse complement.
TGCCATGTTTACTGGCAATCTCTTTAACTGCTGTTTTAAATAGCACAGCCTTATCGGCCGCGGCCAAAACCTCGTCATGGGCAATGGCAGCCTCGTAAACGCCGGGGCCGGTTTCGGTATGTAAACCTTCTATGGGTATATTAAATTGTGTAAGCAAGTTAAACAGGGCGTAATAAAAATCGCTGTTTTGTGATGTCCGGAGTATGGAATAACCAAACATTCCCGGCGTAAGGGTATTAATATTGGTAAAGCCTTTGTCATTGATGGATTGCGGTGTTTCCCTGAAGTTGAACCACTCAAACTCCTGCGCAAACTCGGCATGATAGCCAAGGCCTTCGCATTCTTTAACTATCTTTTTTAACAGGCTACGCGGGCAGGCCGGCAGGGCGTTACCATTAGGGTCGCTGTAATCGGCCAGAAAGAAGGGGATATTATCCTGCCACGGAACGTTTCTTAAAGTGTTCAGATCAATGCGGCATAACTTATCGGGGTAGCCAGTATGCCAGCCCGTAAGTTGCACATTATCATAGCAGGCATCATTGCTGTCCCATCCAAAAACTACATCGCAAAAACCATAACCGCTTTGCAGGCCCTCAATGAATTTTTTGGGATGTATAACTTTACCGCGTAAAACGCCATCAATATCAGCAAAAGCGAATTTTATTTTCTGGATGTTATTTTCTTCTATATAGGTTTTAATCTGTTTGGTATTCATGGTATATAAGTTATAAGGCTGGTTTTAGTTGGGTAACATAGCCATTACGATGTAAACATAAAAAAATGCTATTGGTGTTTACAAGTATTGATACGATTTTGCTGTTACCTTTGTTTTATGCAATTTTATAATGACAGCAATTAACCGGTATTTATTTGTTTATGGAACTTTATTGGCTCAGGGTAACCCTTATGCCGCTTATTTACAACAACATTGTAGGTTGGTTGGCGAAGGTAAATTCAGGGGGCGACTTTATGATATAGGCGAATATCCGGCAGCAATTAATGATATAAATAGTAATCTGTTTGTATACGGCAGCATTTATTTGATGGATGACGCTGTTGAAATTTTATCTGTTATTGATGAATATGAAGGAATAGGCCCAAGTGAGCCTGAGCCTCATGAGTATACCAGGAGCCTGACTAATATTGAGACAGAAAATGGAATTGTTGCCTGTTGGGTATATATTTATAAATGGCCGCTGGAAGGGAAGTTTCAAATAACCAAAGGCGATTATCTGCAGTATTTCAAACAAAAACAATAGGGGCAAAAAAAATCCCCTGATCTTTTTAAAACCAGGGGAAATTAATGATATAAGGGGGATTAAACTTTAGCTGTTTTTACAGTTTTAATAATCACCGCAGCCACTTTGTATGGATCGGCAGCCGAGTTAGGACGACGATCTTCCAGGTAACCACTCCAGTTGTGTTCAACTGCATAAAGTGGGATACGAATAGAAGCACCACGATCTGATACGCCATAGCTAAAGTCGGTAATAGAAGCAGTTTCGTGTTTACCGGTTAAGCGCTGATCATTATCGGCACCATATACAGCGATACACTCAGAAACAGCCGGGCGGAATGACTCGCAGATAGCTTCGAAAGTAGCTTTGCTGTTTGCAGTACGTAAGGTAGTATTTGAGAAGTTAGCGTGCATGCCAGAACCGTTCCAGTCTAACTGACCAAGCGGTTTGCAATGCCAGTTGATAGATACGCCATAGCTTTCACCAATTCTTTCTAATAAATAACGTGCAACCCAGATTTGGTCACCAGCTTCTTTAGCGCCTTTAGCGAAGATCTGGAATTCCCACTGACCTGCTGCTACTTCGGCGTTGATACCTTCAACATTTAAGCCGGCTTCTAAACACACGTCTAAGTGCTCTTCAACAATTTCGCGGCCGTAAGCATTGTTTGCGCCTACCGAGCAATAGTATGGTCCTTGCGGGCCTGGGTAACCACCAGCCGGGAAACCAAGCGGTTTGTTGGTTTTAGGATCCCATAAAAAGTATTCCTGCTCAAAACCAAACCAGAAATCATTATCATCATCCTGTATAAGGGCACGACCGTTTGACTCGTGAGGTTTTCCTGTTGAATCTAAAACTTCGCACATAACAAGGTAAGCGCTTTTTCTTTGCGGATCCGGGCATACAAAAACTGGTTTTAAGATACAATCTGATGAACCACCTGGTGCTTGTTCAGTTGATGAGCCGTCAAAGCTCCAGTTATCCAGATCTTCTACTTTACCGCTGAAATCCTTAACGATTTTTGTTTTGCTACGCAGGCTTTGTGTTGGTTTGTACCCATCAAGCCAAATGTACTCGAGTTTAGTTGCCATTTTTTAATTAATTTGTAAAGTTGGGGTTCTATTGATAGTTTTTGTATTAATCTCGCCAATTAACAAGGCGAATTTAAATTATTTTTACAAAAATCACCATGAATTTGTGATTTTTTTATAATTTTTTTCAACAAATACCACGTTTTAACTGTAAATGCATAATAATTAATCTAATTGGAGGTATTTTTAGTGATTTAGTATTTTTACGCCTATGGTAATGCTGAATTTTAAAAAGAATGCAAAACAGCGGGGAATTGTAAATGGGAATACCTAAAAATTTCGCCCTATGTTGGCTGATTACGAGATCAATCTTTTTCGCTTAACTTTTCTGAAACGTTTTTAACATTTTTGTCCAGTTCCTCGGCCGAGTATAATAAATGTTTGCGTATTTTAAGTAGTTCTTCTTTGGTTTCAATGTCCTTAACCAGGTCAAGAAGGCCCAATATGTTTGATAGGTGCTTACGTACTTCATGAGAGTTGATTGTGGCCAGCTCTTGTTTTTTGGCGGCGAATAATAACTGCTCATAATGGCGTTTTTGCCTGCTGCTGCGGTAAAAAATAGCCACAACAACAACCGCTAAAACAGCAATGACAATGGCAAATATCATCCATAAACGTTCGCGTTCATACCTTAGTAAGTTTACATAATACAAGCTTTGTACTTCATTTACTTTTAATTGCGATGACTTATTGCCTGCCTGCGAAAGATTATTGAGGTTTTGCTTTAACTGGCTCAATGCCAGTTTAAAGCTGCTTGCTGCCAACTTGCTGTCATTTTTACGTTCAGCTATTTCCCCAAGCACTTCATATAAATGATATTTTATTTCGGGATGGTTTATTTGAGATGGTTGGGCCAGTTGTTTATCTACCATGTATTTTGCAGAATCAATTTGGCCGTTGCTTAAATAAGCATCGGCCAAAAGCTGTTCCTCCAGGTCGCTTTTAACATACAAGCTATCTTTTAATAGCGAGTTGATTAGTTTTATCGCACCTTTATAATCATGCTTCAGCAGGCTTAGGTAATAACCGGTACGTTTTTGATAGGTGTATAATTTATAACTCTTGTATGTTGGATCAAATAGTTTTTCGTGATAGGTTTTTAGCGAATCGTAATTGTTAGTCCTAAAATAGTTTTCAGCTTTGTTATAAGTGATGATGGTTGAAATAGCCGGACGGTTAATTTTATTTTCTTCCAATATCTTTTGAGCCTGGTTAAGATAGGATAACGATTGGCTGTATAAGCCGCTTTTATAATCTACATCTGATATATTAACGTTAAGTATAAGCTCTAAACTGGGATTATTTAGTTTTTTGATTTCCTGTTTAGCCAAATCGTAACTGTTTAAAGCTTCAATAAAATTACCTTCATCTGTTTGTAAAAATGCGAGGTGGATAAAATATTGTTGAAGTAAAAAATGATCGCTGCTTTTGTGCGCTTCATCAATAGCTTTTATCAATGATTTTTGAGATTCCTTTAAATTGTTGAGTCTTCTCTGATAGATGCTTTCCATGAAATACAGCATCGACGATTTATTATCAAAGTTAAACGTGGCAAACGTATTTGTAACATCTTTCTTTTTATCGATGAGCTGGTTTAAAGGAGCATTTTGAAAAAACGACTTTACATACCGGGTAACTTTTGTTTCCCTTTCTGTTTGGTCTTTTATCAAAATATAATCTATCAGGCTGTCTTTTTTAGCATGAGATTGGGCACATGTCACTTTAGAGAGACAAATAAATAATAATAGTATAGGGATATAGCGCAGTATTTTCAACGTGCCGGCAATTTAGGATAAAAATACACTTGCTAAAGACAAAACCAAACATATAAATTAAATTATCCGTATACCGGGAATGACTTATTGTTTTTTTTTGTGTTAAAAAAAGGAGGGGAATGAATTAGATGCCACATTCGTATTACAGAAATTATTTTTCTATTTATTTGATATTAACGCATATTTATGTTAATTTTGAAAAAAACTAACCCCAGTTTATTATGAAAAAAACCGCACTTTTAATTATGGCAATTATTGTTGCCACATGTTACTTTTCTTGTAAAAAGGAAACTATAGCGCCTAAGAAAACTATTACTAATGGAGTAGCTACTGGTAAAAAAGACACTATATATATAAGAACTACGCTGTTGAAAGACACTATATACAAATAGTAGTTTTGGCTCCTGTGTAAAAAAGACAACCATAAAAAAGGTTGTCTTTTTTTATTTGCAGCCTGTGCCATCGTGTTAGCTGGATCAGTCCGGAAAGTTTTGCCATGAAAGTAACGGACGCGCCTTAATATCGGATTTATTAACTTAATACAGATGTGTCCTTCATCGAAGAGAAAGCTGGCTGTTTATCCGGGAGCGGATCATAGGCAGCTGGAAAGTTAACTATCAAATTTTTCTAACAGTTTCAGCAACGTTTCAAAATCCTTGGGATAGGGGGCATGTATGGTGATTTCTGTCCCGGGGGGTATTTTGAATGTAACTTCGTATGCATGCAGCGCAAAGCGCTTCATGATAGGTAATTCTTCCTGGTCTTTCCCTAAATGATATTTCCGTTTTATTTTAGATAGAAATACAGGCTCACCCTTGTACATTTCATCGCCGGCTATTGAAGCCCTTTGGGTAGCCAGGTGAATCCTTATCTGGTGCATACGGCCTGTTACCGGGCGACACTCCACCAATGTATAATGCTTAAAGTATTTTAGTGATTGAAACCAGGTTTCGGCACGTTTGCCTTCCTGCCTGCTAATCGTTACGTTGCCCTTGCCCACGTTTAATATCGGCAGGTCAATCAGTAAGTTATCAAAGGTATGGGTGCCGTCAATAATCGCATGGTACACCTTTTTTACCTGCCGTTTTTCAAATTGCATCGATACCATTCGGTAAGCTTCCGGGTTTTTGGCAATAATAAGCGCCCCCGAAGTTTCTTTATCCAGTCGATGACAAATTTGTGCATCTTCCCAATATCCTTTAGCCAGTCGCAATAAATTCACCTCGCCACCTTCACGCTCGTCGAGCGAACTCAAAAAAGGGGGTTTATTAACTACAATAACATCATCGTTCTCAAATAGTATCAGGTCGGCAAATTTCGGAAACTTCATATTTTATATATAGCCGGCAAAAATACGGTTTATAATAATGATAACACGCCTGCCGTCAATTTTTTAAATAACAACAACGAGTGCACGGTGTTAAACACGGAGTCAAATGACCTTGTAATATGGCCTTAAAAAAGTACAATAAACTTAAATTAAGGCCATTTGCTTAGATAGTATAACCATGGAATAGTATTTGTTTTATGTTAAGCAACAATCTAACTGTAAAAACAACATGAGCATTAACAAAACCGAACCTGAAGAAAAGGGATTTTTTGAGAAGGTTAAAGAAACAATTGAACATTTGTGGGAAGGTACCAAAGATACAGCCGAAGACGTAAGAGAAGCCGCAGCGGATAAACTGGAAGATATTAAAGAAAAGGTAACCACAAAAAAAGCAACAACCGCCAAAAAGGCTGTGACTGCTGCAAAAGCTGATGTAACAAAAAAAGCAACTGAAGCCGCCGATAAGGCAAAAACTGCAGTAGCCAAAGTAAAAGCCGAGGCGAGTGAAAAAGCAAAAAAGATTACTGCCAAAGCAAAAAATGAAACCATCGTGGCAAGAAAAGAAGCTGCCGATGTAAAAGCCCTGGCCGAAACAAAAGCAAAAAAGATCTCGGCCAAAGCCAAAGGTGCCGTTGCCGCGGTTAAAAAAACAGCCGCGACTAAAACGGCGAAGGCAGCTACAACAGTTAAGAAAAAAGCTTTGGCAGCTAAATAATTTTTTAATATTAGTTTGGAAGCGATGCACCTTACAGGTCATCGCTTTTTTTGTGTAACACGTTTTATCGACGGGTTTAAGGCCTATGCTTCTGTTAGCTGGCAATAGATCGTTTAATCTTTTTTATTTTAAATGTAGTATTTACATTTATTTTTCTACTTTTGAAAAATCAAACGCAATTACCAATTGCCATAAGCCAATAAAACCTGTACAAATAACACAATGGAAACTAATAATTTCGATCTTAAAGAGCATCCGCACAGTCGTTTAAATATTTTAACCGGCGATTGGATCCTGGTATCACCGCACCGTACCAAACGCCCGTGGCAAGGTAAGGTAGAAGCCACACAGGCTAACGACCGCCCCGCTTATGACCCGCAATGTTATCTTTGCCCAACCAACAAGCGTGCAGATGGCAGCGAAAATCCTGATTATAAAGGCAACTTTGTTTTTACTAATGACTACTCATCGTTACTGCTAAATACACCCGATGGCGGCCTTAACGATGATGAACTATTGGTAGCCAACAGCCAAAAAGGTATTTGCCGTGTTATCAGCTTTTCGCCCCGGCATGACCTTACGTTGCCGCAAATGGAAACTACGGAGATTCGCAAAGTGGTTGATGTTTGGCAATCTGAATTTGAAAACCTGGCATCATACCCCTGGATAAAACATATCCAAATATTTGAGAACAAAGGCGACATTATGGGTTGTAGCAACCCCCATCCTCACGGGCAAATCTGGGCGCAAAACAGCATCCCGGTTGAGGTAGCTAAAGAAACCCAGCAGCAAAAATCTCATTTTGAGCAAAAAGGCAGCAGTCTGCTTGGCGATTACCTGGCGCTTGAACTTAAACGCCAGGAACGCGTTATTTTTCAGAACGATCATTTTGTAGTACTGGTACCGTTTTGGGCGGTTTGGCCCTATGAAACCATGATCATCAGCAAAAGGCACGTTACCAGCATCCTTTATTTTACAGATGAAGAAAAGCACGCCCTTGCTGATGCCATTAAAAGACTCACCGTGAGGTACGATAACATGTTCGAAACCTCGTTCCCTTACTCGGCAGGTATGCACCAATCGCCGGTTAACATGGGCGAACATCCTTACTGGCACTGGCACATGCATTTTTATCCGCCGCTACTACGGTCGGCAACCGTGAAAAAGTTTATGGTTGGGTACGAGATGCTGGCCAACCCGCAACGCGATATTACTGCAGAATACGCTGCCGAAAAGCTGCGTGCACTAAGCGAAATTCATTACAAAGCGAAAGGAGCGTAAAAAACATTACTTTTAAACCAACCAATACAACACAACACCTATTTATGAATCACTTATTTAAAAATCTATCATTAATTATGGTACCGGCTTGCCTATCTTTGGCAGCTTGTAATCAACCATCAACCCAACAGAAAACCAGTATGACAGATAGCACCAAAACGGATAGCACCAAATCATTCGCTGCTGCATTTGAATCAACCATCAATGGTAAACAAACTCATCTTTACACCCTTAAAAACAAAAATGGCGTTACCGCTACCTTTACCAATTATGGTGGGCGTATAGTAAGCCTGCTGGTACCCGATAAGAATGGTAAACTTACTGATGTAGTTTTAGGTTATGAAAGTGTAGAAGGTTTTGAAAAATCAACTGAACCTTATTATGGCGCTACCATAGGCCGTTTTGGTAACCGGATTGCCAAAGGTCATTTTAAAATTGATGGTAAAGATTATCAGTCATCTATCAATAACCCGCCAAACACGTTACATGGCGGTAAAAACGGATATCAGAGTGTTGTTTGGGATGCCAAACAAATTGATTCGACCACCCTGGAGCTTACCTACCTGTCAAAAGATATGGAAGAAGGTTTCCCAGGCAATCTTACCATAAAGGTGGTTTATAGCCTTACCGACAACAACGAATTTAAATGCGTTTACGAAGCCCAAACCGATAAAACAACCGTGGTAAACCTAACCAACCACGCGTTTTTTAACCTGAACGGCGAAGGGAGTGGCACTATCCTTAATCATTTGGTACAAATTGATGCGGATAATTATACCCCGGTTGATGCCGGTTTAATTCCCACAGGTAAAATTGAGCTGGTAAAAGGTACGCCGTTTGATTTTACCAAACCAGAAACTATTGGCAAACGCATTAATGACGATAATCAGCAGCTGAAAAACGGCAAAGGTTACGATCATAATTTTGTGCTTAACAAACACGATATCACAATCCCGATTGCTACCGTAACCGGTGATAAAAGTGGTATTAAAATGGAAGTTTATACCGAAGAGCCCGGTATGCAGTTTTATAGTGGTAACTTTATGCAGGCCAAAAACGCCATGAAACGCGGTATTAAGGACGAGTTTCGTACCTCGTTTGCAATGGAAACCCAGCACTACCCCGATTCGCCAAACCAGCCGCAATTTCCATCAACCGAACTTAAGCCGGGCGAGACTTATAAAACTCAATCGCTGTATAAGTTTTCGGTGATAAAATAAGCTTGCGATTTTTAGATATTTTGAAAAGATCCGGTCATTTGACCGGATCTTTTTTTTGCCCGACTGGGAGGACCGAAAGACGACCTGCCTATTGTTCTTAACTTCAGGGAGCGCCAAACTGGCCTTTCATATCAAATCACATATCTCAAATCTCACATCTAAACTGTATATTTCCACCAGCCAACAATGAACTCTTTATTGTCAACCCAATTATTTAAGCAGCGGTTACCTACAAAGCAGTGTCTTTGGTTGGTTTTGTTGTGCACCTTTCAATTGGTATTTAATACAAAAGGTAATGCACAGTTGGTTACCATCGGTTCGCAACCAACCAGCGGCTGTGTTGGGCAGCCTATTACATTTACAGCAGTGGCCTCAGGTGTGGGCGTATTACCGGTTTACCAATGGCAGGTAAACGGAATTAACGTTGGATTCAATCAAAATAAATTTACCAGTAGTACACTTGTTAATGCTGATGTAGTGCAATGCAGGGTAAGTATCCCTGGGCCTAACGGTACATTTAATATCGCCAACAGCAACGCCCTTACCATGACCATCCTTTCGCCGCCTGTTATTGTGCAGCATGATACCGCTATTTGCCCTGGCAGCACTATGGTACTCCAGGCCGATGTTTCGGGTGCGGCTTATGCCAAATATAAACAGGTCGATTTTTCAAACCAGTTCAATTTCAACATCTCTACTAATACTTTTGGGCACCAGTTTGTTAACTGCCCTACGGGGAATGTTACATTCAATGGTATCCCTTATATCCTTTACCCATGGAGTGATACCTTTACCGGCTGGAATGCAAGCAACGCTACCGGACCCGATCCGCGTAAACTTTTTATTCCCGTTAACGAGGATGGTGCTGTGGCCATCAACCTGCTGGCCAATACCTATTTTGGCGTACCCGGCCCGGCGTCGTATGTAAGCGTAAGCTTTTGGGCCAATGGTGCCGAGGTGTACAAAAAAGACCTTATAGGCAACCAGGACATCCGCGACTTTAACGCTGCCCAGTTTACCAACCAAATCAATAACACCAGCACTACAAACGTGTGGTTATCGCCCAACCGGCAAAACCGGCTGGATAATGTGCGCATCCAGATGCCTGCACCAACGCGTATAGACAGCATTGTGGTAAATGATCATGGCGGCAACGGCCAGCGCCTGTTCATCATTGGCGCCACCGTTGAGAAAACACCCGTTGCCCTTAAATGGTCAACCGGCGAAACCACCCCATCCATCACTGTAGCCCCAATGCAGCCAACAACTTATACCGTAATGGCTACAAATGGGGTAGCCAGTTGTAGCGATGGCAGCATCAATGTAAGCTTTACTACGCCGGTAGTGCCGTCAATAAGTATCAGTCAGTTAACCGGCAACGTTTGCCAGGGCAACTCTATCACTTTTGAGGCAGGAGTGCTTAACGGTGGCAGGGAGCCTACGCTTAAATGGCAGGTAAATGGCACCGATGCCGGTACCAACAGCTTTATATTTACTACCAACAGCCTTATAACCGGCGATATAATAACCTGCCAGGTAACCCCACACAACCTGTGCCTTACTATACCCACAGCAACAAGCAATGCACTTACAGCAACGCTGTTACCGCAACCTGTAGTTGATGCAGGCCCCAACGTAACCATTCACCAGGGCGATGCCATCCAGTTAAAAGCCACTGCAACCGGCGATATAATGACCACGAAATGGAGCCCTGCCACCGGGCTTGATAACCCAGGCATACTCAACCCCATAGCAACCCCAAATCAAACAACCAAATACACCTTGCTGGTGCAAAACCAAAATACATGTACGGCTACCGACAGCCTGATTATAAAAGTGCTGCCGCTTGATGTGGTGATCCCCAACGCCATCAGCCCCAACCACGATGGTGTAAATGACATATGGGATATTCAGCACTTAGATCAGTTTGCTACCTGTACGGTAAATATATTTAACCGCTACGGCCAAAAGCTTTTCACATCCACCGGCTACGCCCATCCGTGGGATGGAACCTATAAAAACAGGCGCCTTCCTGCGGGCACCTATTATTACATTATTGATTTGAAGGATGGCAGCGCAGTACGATCGGGGTATGTGGTGCTGGTGTATTGAAGTATAGTATCAAGTATCAAGACTTTGGTGGAGTGTTGGATGTACCAGCCGTTGCGCAATTGTAAGCCGAATACAAGGTAATCACCCAACCTTCTGATTTCGTAATATTCCTGATGAGATTGGGGAGTAGAAAGAGGTCGATGAGATTTAAGCTGTAATTACTAACTTTACCTCATGCTTACGTCCTACAAATTCATTAAAGAACCCACCAACCGCTGGTATATTAACCTGCCCGACTGGCAAGGTATGCATGCCGACCTGGAAATGGTTGAAGGTGCCGACATCATGCTTGACTATGTTGGCCAGGGTGCCCGCGAAGTAGAACTGCAGCTGGCCGAAGAACCTTTTGAAAACGCAACTCCACTTCAACTTGTTGAAGATTATCGAGACCATGTGGGTGGCGGTATTTACCTGCTTGGCCGATACAACGGCGAAGAGCTTAACCAAAAAATGTGGCTTTGTGGTGTTACCGAATTTGTGTTTGGCAAACTGCCAGAGGTTATTTATTTCAAGAAAGTGGAAACTAACAAGCAATAGCTGAATGCTTAAAACCATGTTCAGCAAAAAAAGCGGCTATCCCAACAGGAACAGCCGCTTTTTTTGTTGAACAGTGATTACGCTTACTGGGTAATGGTTACTGTGCCCATATCCTTCACCGAACCGTTTATCACGGTTACTCCGGTAACGGTTTTTGTAACATATGGGCTTACCGGTACAAATTGTACGTTGTAAGTGCCTGCTGCCAGGCCCGAAAAGTAGAATTTGCCCGTAGCATCGGCCACAGTACCAACGGTATCGGCGCCGGTAATTGCAAACACTTTAGGAGACGACGCGGCAGGCGATACTACACCGCTTAATGCACCCGAAACAGCCTGTGGTATTGCCCTTATCACTGGTTTTAGTATGTATTTGCCGTTTCCGGTTAATACGATCGACTGCGCTGCGTCAAAGTCTAAACGGAGGGTGTAGGCCACACCTGCCGTTAAATTGTCGTGTACGTTAAGCTTTACGCCCGATGTTTGTCCGCTGGGCGTGGTCAGGTCGTGAGATACGCCAGCTACTACTACCCGGTTGCCGGAGTCGTTTAAAACCAGCCTTATTTGCTGGATAGTGCCGGCCGGGATGTCCTGTGCTGCCAGCACGGTATCTTTACCCGCCCTAAACCTTAGGATGTCTATCGGGCCGCCGTTTACATCAAGTGTATTTTCCCCTTTATCGGTAACTACAACTACGCTTTTAACATTCAGGATAACGGCATCAAAAGCGCCAGGGGCATCGGTCATCTTCACTGTTACGTGCGATGTGCCGCCTGCACTGTTGTTGCTGTCCTTTTTACAAGAGAACAACGAAAGGCTGAGTGCAGCGGCAAATAAAAGTAACTTTTTCATAATGTATTATTTAGTGTATAAACCAACGTTCAAAACTGGTGCCTTGTCGGGCAATGTGCCGACGAAATGGCAATATGTATCGATGAATAGGGGTGTTGGTTGCAGAATAAGGTCCAATTATGTTACAGCGTAAAGTTTCGGTGGTTATTGACCAGTTATCTGCACAATTTTCCCTTCAATTGTCTGGTAATTGTATGCCTTTGTGGCCTGTGTGCAAAAGTTTACATCGGTGCGATGGCGCGCAGGTGACCAGTTTTGCCAACAGAAAACCTGCGCTCCATAGCTTTTCTTCAAACCTGGCCGGCGGGGCGTATGTGATTTAATTGTTAAGCCCAAATCAAACTTAAATCATTTCGCTGCCGGGACTATAAATTGTGCTGTAAAAAGTGTACCTTCGCGCCATTATTTTCTTGAAAACAAAGCGTTTAATTATCATGCTTTCAGCTTCAACGACGATAAAATAAAAATAATAGAATGAAAAAAATTGTCGACTACAGGAAGCTTTTAAATGTTACCGAAGCTGCAGAACTACAGGAATTAAAATCAAACTACCGCAATATGATGAAAACCTGGCACCCGGATAAGTTCCAGGATGAGAGCAGGGTTGAGGCGGAAGAAAAAAGCAAGACCATTATTGAAGCTTACCACTTTTTGGTAAGCATAGCGCCCGAAACCCGCGCGCAATCATTAACCGAATATACGGCCACTACCACGTTATCAAACATTGCCGATTTTGAATACAAATCGCAGGTGTTGAAAATTACGTTTTTGGATGGTGCCGAATACGAGTATTTTGATGTACCCAAGGCGATTTATGTAAAGCTGATTAATGCCGATTCGCCCGGCAGGTTTGCCCGCAGGCATATTTATAACGAATATGTTTACCGCAGCGTAAGCAGGCTGGTAGCTACGGCGTAGCTGGTTCTGTTACGAGATGCGGGGCTCGGGTTGTGAGGTCTGCATCTCAACTTTAAGATCTTTTAAAACGTTAAGTTTGCCCCCGTAACCCGAACCACGCAACTGGCAACTCGAACCCTCATCCCCGGTTCAATCGTTCAAAATCATCGATTGTATCAATATCAATGGCACCCAGTCCAAACGGTACCGACATAACATCGTCCGGGTAGGCATTGATGATGGTTTTTGCCCCTTCACTGCCTGTTAGCTTCATTAATTTGACGAAATACTTTTTATCAAACAAAGCGGGCACACCCAGTGTGTTTTTATATTCGCAGGCTATTATCCCTGTATCATTCTCGGTTTTGCGTTCGGTTAATTGATAAAGTAGCAGCGGGTCAACAAAGGGCTGATCGCAAAGCATTAGGATTGCCGACGTAATCAGTGGCTCTAAGTACATTAGCTGGGCTATTCCCAGGCGGATTGATGAAGCCATGCCTTCCTGCCAGTCGGGGTTATAAACAATATTAACTTGCTGATCGGATATGTTGGGGCGTATTTCGCCTTCGTTGGCTCCCAATACTACTACAGCGCAATCGCAGCAGGCCGAAGTTAAAGCGGTTTGTATGGCGCGTTGCAATAATGTTTTGCCCTGGTAAACCAGGTTCTGTTTTGGCGATCCGAAGCGGCTTGAAGAGCCGGCAGCAAGTATAATTATCCCCGTCATTCGTTTTCTTCAGTTTTTTTAAGGCATAGATTGATGTACAATTTGCTGCGGTACATGGTTATGGATACTTGTTTTATAACGTAATGATGTTCCTGACCTACCCTTTAGCACCGCCTGCATTTCGGCAATGATAGAGAGGGCAATTTCATCGGCATTTTCAGATCCTATATCCAAACCCGCCGGCCCAAATACGCTTTCCAATTGTTGCGGGGTAGCCGTTATACCTTCACCGGCAAACTCATCCAGCATTCTTTGTAACCGTTTTTTTGGTCCCAGCACCCCGATGTAGGACGGGCTGAGTGGCAGTAGCTGCTTTAATACGCAGGCATCGTAATTATAGTTGTGTGTCATCAAAATAATTACAGTACGTTCATCTATTTTTACATGTTGTAAAGCGTATTCCGGTTTGGATATGGTGATTTTGCCCACCAGCGGGAACCGCTCCGGAACAGCGTAGTTGGCGCGTCCATCTACCAGGTGAATTATCCAACCCAGCGCAGCGGCTATCTGTACCAGCGGTATGGTATCATTGCCGGCACCAAATATTACAAGCGACACTGCGGGTTGCATCAGCTCAATAAAGCAGGTAAATTTATCGCCATATAAATAAGTTTTGGTTACCGAATTGCCATTGGCCAAAACGTGTTTGGCATCTTGCAACAGGGCATCCTTAATAGCGTCATCGGGGAATTGTCCGGTTATTTCTTCATCCTTATTTAGTAACAAACAAGTGCCGGGCTGCGGTGCCTGCTTATCGTTCATGGTAAACAGGGTGATAAGCACCACAGGTTCGCGTTTGCTCAAAAATTGTTTAAACAACTGTATGGGGTTATCCTGCCTATCAGCAAAAATAGGTTCAATCATAATGTGGATAATGCCATTGCAGCCCAGGCCAACGCCAAACTTGGCGTCGTCATCGTCGGTGGTATCATAAGTAACCAGCATGGGCTTGTTTTGGGTCATCACCAGGCGGGCCTTGCGCAGGGCGTCGCCCTCCAGGCAGCCGCCGCTAATGGCGCCTGTAAGTTGCCCATCTTCGGTAATGAGCATGCGGGCGCCGGCGCGTCGATAAGATGAACCCTCTACGTGTACAACCGTAGCCAGCGCGGTTTGCCTGCCGGCATTATGTGCGGCATCAAATGCCGTTATTATATCTTTAAGTTCTTTCACCTGGGCAAATTCAATAAATTGTAAATGTGAATATCGGTGTATATGTGATTAGCAACAATAATTGGCTATAAAAAAGTACATTTAAACCACAATGTTCAAATTTGTAATTTTTATTTTTACATTAACGATCATTAAACTTAAAAACCACAGATTTGTTGATTAAATTGTATACACTGTAAATTTTATAACTTGTTAATAGATAATCACGGCCGAAACATCAATTACCTTCGCCTTGCGGTGACCGACAGGTGCAACCTGCGCTGTTTTTATTGCATGCCCGAGGATGGCCTCAACTGGCTATCCCGTAAGGAACTGATGAGCTACGAGGAAATGCTGCATACCTGTTCCCTGCTGGTAAAAATGGGCATCCAAAAAATCCGTATTACAGGCGGCGAGCCATTTGTACGCAAGGATATTATGACCCTGCTTACCGCTATTTCGCAATTGGATGGATTACAGGATTTGAGTATCACCACAAATGGGGTTTTAACTGCACCTTATGTGCCCGAACTTAAAAAGATAGGTATACGATCTGTAAACCTTAGTTTAGATACGCTGGACGCCAATCGTTTTTTTACCATTACCCGCCGCGATGAATTTGCCAATGTTATGGCCGCTTTGGAGGCTTTGCTGCAGCATGATATCGAGGTGAAAATAAATGCCGTGGTAATGGACGGCAAAAACACCCAGGATATTATTCCACTGGTTGAAATGACCAAAGATTTGCCCGTAAGTGTAAGGTTTATAGAGGAAATGCCTTTTAATGGCGACGGACATATTTATACCGGTTTGCAGTGGGATTATGTACGCATCCTGGATGAGATTAAAAATAAATATCCACAGATCCAGAAACTAACCGATGCGGCTTATTCCACATCATATAATTACCAGATACCGGGGCATAAAGGTACAATTGGTATCATTGCAGCCTATTCGCGCACGTTTTGTGGTACCTGTAACCGGATCAGGATTACCCCGCAGGGCGAATTGAAAACCTGTTTATATGACGATGGCGGGCTTAATATTAAGGATTTGATACGCAACGGTGCCAGCGATGATGAATTACGGTCGGTTTTGCTGGATGCTTTTGGCAGCCGCGCTGCAGATGGCTGGGAGGCCGAAAAGTCGCGCGTGATACACCCCGGGCTTCATGAATCGATGGCCTCTATTGGGGGTTGATGAGCTTAAGGCTGAAAGCTAAAAATAAAAAAACAGACCGTCATTGCGAGGTACGAAGCAATCCCCGCCTTGCAGAGTGGCTTTGCAAATCCGATCTGCATAGTTTGGGATTGCTTCGTACCTCGCAATGACGTGTGGACATGTGTTTCATTTGAAGTATAAGATCAGGGAAAACGCTTTAGGCTTTCTGCCTTTGGCTTTTAGCTAAAACTATGACAACTGTTGAACAAGCTGAAAAACTAATACTTGCCCAGGTAAAAGATTATGGTGATGAAAACGTACCCTTTGAACAGGCGTTGGGTAAAGTTTTGGCCGAACCGATAAAGGCTGACCGCGACCTGCCGCCCTTTAACCGGGTAACTATGGATGGCATAGCCATTAATTACCAGGCTGTTGAAAACGGCATCTGCACATTCCATATAAAGGCTACCCAGGCGGCGGGCGATGTGCCTGTTGAAATTACCGATCGCAACGAGTGTATCGAGATCATGACCGGGGCGGTTTTGCCATCGTCGGTCAATACGGTTATCCGTTACGAGGATCTGGAGATGAGGGCCGGGTTAGCCAGTATTAAAGTGGATGGGATTAAGCAAGGGCAAAATATCCATATCCAGGGCGCCGACAAAAAACAGCATGAGGTATTGGCAGCTTCGGGTCAATTGGTTACACCGGCTATCATTAGCCTGGCTGCATCGGTTGGTAAAACTCATTTGCTGGTGAAAAAAATGCCCAAAGTGGTCATTATATCATCGGGCGATGAACTGGTAGATGTGCACGAAACACCTTCGCCCTACCAGATTCGTAAATCAAATAGCTACACGGTTAAAGCGGTTTTGCAGCAATATGGCCTGCAGCCGGATATCCTGCATATTCCGGATGATCCTGAAATTACAAAGGCCCAAATTCAACAATGCCTGCTAAATTACGATGTGCTGCTGCTAAGCGGAGGTATTTCTATGGGCAAGTTTGATTATATCCCCCAGGCATTGGAAGATTTGCGGGCAGAGAAAATTTTTCATAAAGTAGCACAGCGCCCCGGTAAGCCGTTTTGGTTTGGCCGGTACCAGGATAAAGCCCTGGTTTTTGCCTTCCCCGGCAACCCGGTAGCCACATTTATGTGCCTGCACCGGTATTTTTTAACCTGGCTAAATACAACCCTGGGTTTGGCAGAACAATCGCCGGTTTATGCTGTTTTAGCTAAAGATTTTAAGTTTCAGCCCCCTTTGCAATACTATTTGCAGGTGAAACTGAACAGTAATTTACAAGGACAATTAATAGCATCGCCTGTAGAAGGAAATGGTTCGGGCGATTTTGCTAACTTAGCAGATACCGAAGCTTTTTTAGAATTACCCATGGAAAGGGGTGATTTTAAGCAAGGGGAGGTGTTTAGGATATGGAAGTTTGTCTGAACCGGAATTTCAGGAATTTATAGAATTTACTGAATTATTTCCGCAATTATAAATTACCGTTTGCAAAGCAATTCTTAAATTCTAAAAATTCGTTTAATTCGAGTTCAGATAAAATTATAATGTTAACCCATATAGATAAACAAGGCAACCCATCAATGGTTGATGTATCTGCAAAGCAGGTAACGCAACGTACCGCAACGGCACGTAGCATTGTTGTTTTGCCCGATGAGGTGTTGCAGCATTTGA
Source organism: Mucilaginibacter sediminis (assembly GCF_051903035.1). NCBI lineage: Bacteria > Pseudomonadati > Bacteroidota > Sphingobacteriia > Sphingobacteriales > Sphingobacteriaceae > Mucilaginibacter > Mucilaginibacter sediminis. The sequence continues at coordinate 1,169,200 of NZ_CP170602.1, read as the reverse complement.
TAGATGGTGACTTGATCAGCAAAAAAGGGCCTGTTTTTCAAACAGCAATAATTGCAGGCATCATGGCCGCCAAAAAAACCGGCGAACTGATCCCGCTTTGTCACCCTTTGGGTATGGATAATTGCCAGGTTACTGTTGAAGTGAATGAGCAGCAGGAAATTGTGATTGAATGTACGGCGAGCATTACTGCCAAAACGGGTATCGAGATGGAAGCACTTGTTGGCGCGTCTGTAGCGGCGCTTACCGTTTATGATATGTGCAAGGCCATGAGCCATGATATTGTGATAAAAGAAACCAAACTGACAGCAAAAACAGGAGGTAAACGTGATTTTAAAAGAGCATAATCCCGAAGTCAAGCATAAAAAACACGCCAAACTGGCAAGGCCTTCCACCGGGAATTTTGGAAGAAACGAATGGGCAATTGTTGGCGGGCCATGTACAGTAATAAAATTACTGGCCGACGATATAATAGCTGCTTTATCCTCAAGCTATAAATGTGCATATGCCGATACAGCACACAATCATGATATTACACAGGTACCAGGTAGATTGGCGAGTGGTGCTATAGTGGATTATACCGACCAGGTAAACTACCAGCAATTTAATTTTCAAAACCCGCTGATGCCTTACCAGCTTAAACAGCAATTTGCCAATGCCGACCTGGTACTGGTGAACGGTAACCACCAGCAGGCAAATGCGCAGGTTGTTATTATCGATATTAATAAAAAGGCATCACTGCAAAAACGGGTTGAACAGTTAACCAACGTACAACTGTTTTTATTAGCCGATTACAGCGACGAACCTTTTGATTTTATAAAGGAAGCTATCCCAAACTGGCAACAGATTCCCGTTTATAGATTAGCAGACAGGGAAAGGATCATAGCTTTTTTTGAAACCAATTTGCAACAGGTAAGGCCTGTACTAAACGGATTGGTGTTGGCCGGCGGACAAAGCCTGCGTATGGGTTTTGATAAAGGGAACGTAAACTGGCATGGCAAGGCCCAGCGCTACCACATGGCCGATATGCTAAAACCTTTCTGCAACGAAGTTTTTATATCCTGCAGGTCCGGTCAGCAAGGTGGAATAGATAAGCAATACCCATCGCTGGAAGACACCTTTACGGGGCTTGGCCCTTTTGGGGCGATATTATCGGCATTTCGGGAAAAACCGGATAGCGCCTGGCTGGTTATCGCCTGCGATCTGCCTTTGATGGATGAGGGTACCTTGCGTAATTTAATAGCCTGGCGTAACAGTTCTTCCATCGCGACAGCCTACCATAGTCCGGTAACAGATTTTCCTGAACCGCTTATTGCCATTTGGGAACCGAAAAGTTATCCTGTATTATTGTCTTATTTGGCGCAGGGGTATTCTTGTCCGCGTAAGGTGCTCATCAATACCGATATCACACTATTAAATCCGCCGGAACCGGAGGCGTTAACCAATGTGAATACGCCGGATGAACTGGAAAAAATAAAACGGGTTATACACCAAAAAACAGCTACAAGCTAATGGATACCGATGATCTGAGATATAGCTGCCAAATTGCCCTGCCTGGTTTCAGCGAAGCCATACAGCAGCTGTTGCAGCAGGCAAAAGTACTGATAGTAGGTGCCGGAGGGCTGGGTTGCCCCGCAGCACAGTACCTTACATCAACAGGAGTTGGTACTATAGGCATCGCCGATTTTGATGTGGTATCTGTAAGTAATCTGCACCGCCAGGTTTTGTATACGCCGGATGATATTGGAAAGGAAAAAACCACGCTTGCCTGCCAGCGTTTGCAAAAACAAAATCCGGGTATAAAGCTGGTGCCCCATAGGGATAAGATAACTTCGGCCAATGTTTTAGATATAGTAAACCGGTACGATATTGTAGTTGATGGCACCGACAACTTCGAAACCCGTTATTTATTAAATGATGCCTGTGTTTTAAGTGGAAAACCTCTGGTTTACGGTGCCATTTACCAGTTTGAAGGCCAGGTAGCTGTATGGAACGTACTTAATAAGGATGGGCAAAGGTCGCCTAATTACCGCGATCTTTTCCCCGAGGTGGATGCCACCCAGATCCCTAATTGTACAGAAGGTGGTGTGATCCCTACGTTGGCTGGTATTATTGGCAGTATGCAGGCCAACGAGGTAATTAAATACATCACTAAAACCGGCGAACTGCTTGCCGGTAAAGTATTGATCTTTGATGCTCAAAGTATGCAGAGCCGCATCATTAAAATTGGCTTGATCACCAAAACGCATATCAGGCATTTGGCTGCTACAATTACTTTTTCAACCATATCTGCAGAAGAACTTAAAAGGCGCATGCAGGAAGATGATACTATCGAACTGATTGACGTACGTACAATTCAGGAGCGTGATGCCTATGATATTGGCGGTACGCATATTCCTTTAGACGAGCTGGAAGAGGATATGCCATACTTCACCAGTACCAATACTAAAGTGTTGTACTGCTCAACCGGCAAAAGAAGCGCCGAAGCGGTAAAGCTGATCCTGAAAAGAATTCCCGAGGCTGATGTGTTATCGCTGGAAGGTGGGTTGAGTTTATATACAGAATAGGCTGATGATATGTTTCCTGTGGGTAAAATACTGTCCGTTTACTTATAAAATCCGAAATAGTAAATCCCAAATCCGAAATTAATCAAGGATGTGCTGCCACCCATACCTCGCCATCTTCAAAAGCCTCCTTTTTCCAGATGGGTACTGTTTGTTTAAGGGTATCTATGATGTAGCGGCAGGCCTCAAATGCCGCATCCCGGTGGGCGGCAGATACAGCTATGATCACCGGTATTTCCCCAATTTGTAACTCGCCTGTACGGTGGTGGATTAAAACTTTCTGTACCGGCCATTTTTCAAAGGTCTGGTTGGCTATCTTTTCCATCTCGCTTATTGCCATAGGCTCATAAGCTTCAAAATCGAGTTTTAAAACCGCTTTGCCTTTGGTGGCATTGCGTACTGTACCAATAAATACATCTATCCCGCCAGATTCCGGCGACATCACCCAGTCAATACAGGATTGTGCATTCAGGCTTTCCGCAGAAAGTAATACTTGTATATTGTTCATGGATTGCTTAATCAATTAACGATTTCATCAAATACTTTGGCGACTCGTGGTAACCCTGGCGTTCATAAAAACGGTGCGCGTCAACCCGGCGCGAATGGCAATGCACCTCTATCCGGTCGCATTTTTTTTCGATAGCCAAATTTTTAAAATGTTCCTCCAATAATTTTCCAACTCCTTTGCTGCGGGCATTCTCGTCCACGGCAAAACAACTTATCCTTGCAAAACTGCCTTTAACTACCAATTGTGTTAAAAAATCAAAAGCAATAAAGCCTGCAACATGCCCATCCAATTCATAAACCAAAACTTCCGATTGTGGCTGACTAAGCATCTGTTCCAGGTTTTCTGCTAAAAAGGCTTCCGTCCCCGGATAACCCAATTGATCCAGTAAGTTTGATATAGCAGGCTGATCGGCCAAAGTGGCTTTTCTGATACTCATTTTTTTATGATAAAAGATTGAAAGAACGAGGATTAAACGGGTAAAAAACAGGGAAATCGTTAAGCCTTTGTGCCAAAAACTATCCCCCGCTTACAGGCGGAATAATGGCTATCTCATCGCGTTCGTGGATGGTATCGCCGGGTAAAGCATATTCGTTATTTACCGCAACCATATACGATGCCAATTGCTTTAAGCGTGGATATTGCTGCTCAAGTACATACTTTAAATTGTAAATGGTAGCGTCATTTGTTAATTCCAAACTTACCAGCGAACTTCCGAATATCTCCTTTGTTACACCAAATGCCAGCACATTGATCTTCATCCCTCAAAATTAGGGCAAAATGAGATATAATATACCATAGAATTTTAAATAATTGATATTCAAAAACTCACCCTTTAGCCAAGCGGCTGACTAAACAACTTGTGTGCTAAATTGTATATTTACATATGGCCGTCAAATCCACACATCAAATACCTGTTGTTAAAGTTACAGCTGCAACCAACATCCGGGCAACCGATGCGCTTGCTGTTGAAGAACCTTTAGAGATAAGGCTGGAGTACGGAAAAGAAGGGCAGCGGCAGGTACAGAATATTTCGGTTACTATGCGTACGCCGGGGCACGATGCCGAACTTGCAAACGGTTTTTTATTTACAGAAGGTATTATAAAAGATGCGGATGATATTACATCAACCGCTCATTGCTTTATTGCCTGTGCCGAAAATAAGGAGAATGTGATCCAGGTTACCTTAAATCCCGGTGTTGTACCACACCTGCAAAATAGCGGGCGTAATTTTTATACCACATCAAGCTGCGGGGTATGCGGCAAAGGCTCTATAGACGCCATTCGCACGGTGAGTAATTTTACCGGCCTGGTGGCAGATCATGATGCCGTGGCTGCGGAGATTTTATACCGGCTACCCATTATTTTACAAAGGAATCAGCGGGTATTTGCTGATACCGGTGGTTTGCATGCATCGGCTTTATTCACCACACAAGGCGAATTATTATTGTTGCGCGAGGATGTAGGCAGGCACAATGCGCTGGATAAATTGATAGGGGCCGCCCTTGGTTATGGCTGGCTCCCCCTGCAGCAAACTATACTGCTTTTAAGTGGCAGGGCGAGTTTTGAGCTGGTACAAAAGGCAATTATGGCGGGCATTAATATTATTGCGGCTGTAGGCGCTCCGTCAAGCCTGGCCGTACAATTAGCCGAAGAATTTAATATTACCCTGATAGGTTTCCTGCGCGATGAGCGTTTTAATATTTACACCGCGGCACACCGCGTATTGATACCAAATTATGAAAATACGTATTAAAGGCAATTCATTAAGATACAGGCTTACCAAAAGCGATGTAGCGCAACTGGCGGAGGAAGGCCATATGCAGGAAGAAGTTGACTTTTGTGGCCAGCAGCTATACTATGCCATTAAAGCGGTTGAGGATGATCACCTGTCATCGATATTTAGGGAAAATACCATTATCCTGTTTGTACCCAATGATGTGATTAAAGAACTCGCAGAAACCGATAAGATTGGTTTTGAAGGTAAACATGGCAGCCTGCATTTATTGGTAGAAAAAGATTTTACCTGCCTTGATAATGTCGCCGAAGATCAGAGCGACAACTACCCCAATCCTTTAGCCGATAAAAAATGATGAGTAAAGATGTTAAAGAACAGCCATCAGCAGAAAATCCTGAAGAACTGCTCAACCTGAAAATCAGTAAGCCAAAAGTATGGGCAGCGGGCATTCCCGCGGTAACTGTCGCTTTGGTTGATATTTTGCAGGAACCCGGCTTTGTGCGCGGTATGGAAGGCCTGTTTAAAATGAACAAAAAGGACGGCTTTGACTGTTCTGGCTGTGCCTGGCCCGACCCGGATGACGACCGGTCGCCCATTGCCGAGTATTGCGAGAATGGCGCAAAAGCCCTTGCCGAAGAAGCCACCACCAAAAAGCTCACAGCTGAATTTTTTGCTCAAAACTCTGTTTTTGATTTGGCCAAACTAAACGATTACGAGATAGGCAAAAAAGGCCGGATAGCCCAACCTGTATATCTGCCTAAAGGCGGCACGCACTACCAACCTATTAGTTGGGACGATGCTTTTAAAAAGATAGCCGATAAATTAAATAGCCTGGCATCGCCAAATGAGGCTGCATTTTATACCTCAGGGCGCACAAGTAACGAGGCTTCGTTTACCTACCAGCTGTTTATCCGCGAGTATGGTACCAACAATATGCCCGATTGTTCAAATATGTGCCACGAATCAACCAGCCTGGGGCTGGCCGAGGCCATTGGCATAGGTAAGGGAACGGTTACTTTAAATGATTTTTATGATACCGATGTAATCATTATCATTGGGCAAAACCCTGGTACCAATCATCCCAGGATGCTGAGCGCCCTCGAAAAAGCAAAGCAACATGGGTCTAAGATCATTGCTGTAAATCCGCTGCATGAGGCGGGCTTGATGGGCTTTAAAAATCCTCAAACGGTGAAAGGCGTATTAGGAATAACCACCCAGTTAGCCGATTTGTACCTCCAGGTAAAGATCAACGGCGACATGGCATTATTGAAGGCTATTGAAAAACTGCTATATAAGGCTGAACTACAATCTCCCGGTACGGTGTTCGACCATCAATTTATAAAAAACAATACCGAAGGCTACGTAGCATTTTTAAACCATCTTAATGAATTCGATTTAAACCACCTGGCCAACGAAGCCGGCGTACCTTTAACACAAATAGAGCAGGCCGCCGATATGCTCAAGGATAAAACCCGCATTATCATTTGTTGGGCTATGGGTGTTACCCAGCATAAAAACGGCGTCGCCACCGTTAAAGAAATTGTTAACCTGGCTATGCTGAAAGGTGCGATAGGTAAACCGGGCGCTGGCCTTTGCCCGGTGCGCGGTCACAGCAATGTGCAGGGCAACCGTACCATGATGATATTTGATAAGCCTAAACCCAAACAACTGGACAAACTGAAAGAGGTTTTTGGTTTTGAACCACCGCGCCAACATGGTTACGACGTAGTAGAGTCAATACAGGCCATGCACGAGGGTAAGCTGAAAGTGTTTTTTGCCATGGGAGGTAATTTTCTTTCGGCTACGCCGGATACCACTTATACGGCCGATGCAATGCGTAAGCTCGAGCTGTCTGTTCACGTATCTACCAAACTTAACCGCAGTCATTTGGTACATGGTGATGAAGCTTTGATATTACCAACACTTTCGCGCAGTGATAAAGATATGGTTAATGGCGAAGCGCAGTTCATCAGCTGCGAAAACTCGATGGGGGTTGTGCAAATGTCGAAGGGAATGCTGGAGCCCATCTCTAAGGATCTCTTGAACGAGAACCAGATTGTTTGCAGGCTGGCTAAAGCCACCTTGGGCAAGCGTTCTGTTATTGATTGGGATAAGTACGCCAAAAGTTATGATGCTGTACGCGATGACATTGCCAAAGTAATTCCCGGTTTTGAGAACTATAATCAAAAGGTACGTATACCGGCAGGCTTTTATTTGCCCAATGGTCCACGGGAAGGCAAGTTTGAAAATATTAAGTTTGGCAATAAGATTGATTTTAACATTGCCGGTCTGCCCATACATGAACCAAAAACAGGGGAGTTCCGGATGACAACTATCCGCAGCCACGATCAGTTTAACACGACCATCTACGGACTGAACGACCGTTACCGCGGAATCCACAACGAGCGCAGGGTAATATTCATGAACGAGAAAGATATAGCCAAAGCCGGTTTTAAGGAAGGAGAACATGTAGATATTTACAATAACTTTGCCGGGATTGAGCGTGTTGCGCGCTTGTTTGTGGTGATCCCCTATAACATCCCCGAGGGAAACACCGCAACCTATTACCCCGAAGCCAATGTGTTGATCCCGATTGATAGTGTGGCCGAAGGAAGTAATACGCCTACTTCAAAACTGGTTTTTATCAGTGTAAAAAAACATGAGGTGAAGTGATATTTCACAGTAATAATTTTACAGCCGTTGTAACTATATCCACAAAGCCCCTAATGCAAACAGCAACGAAACCGTCATAACCAACGCCCCCAGCTTTAAAAACGTCCAAAAGCTTACATCCAGTCCTTCGCGGCGTAGCGCAACCAGCCACAGGATAGTTGCCAATGAGCCCGTTACCGATAGATTTGGCCCAAGGTCGATGCCGATGAGTACCGAACTTTTGATAATTTCGGGTACATTGCCCTGTACAACATTACCGGCTATTAACCCGGCAGGCAGGTTGTTCATCAGGTTACAGGCAAAGGCGGTAATGATGCCGCTACCCCAGGCCGTCGCATTTACTGAATGTGCGGCATTTTCATGAAGCAGGGTTGTTAAACGCTCTATAATACCGGTTTTGCCCAGCGCCTCTACAATAACAAATAACCCGGCAACCAGGGGCAGCACGGCCCAGGAAACTCCTTTTATCACCATCCACGGATTTTTTTTAGCCCTGGTAATTACAATGGCCGATGTTAAAATTCCTGTTATGGCAGTTGGCAGGCCTAATTGAATATCAAGTGCTGATGCAATCAGCAAAATAACGGCTGTAGCACCTATACCAATAATGGCTGTTTTGCCGCCCTGAGCCAAAACCGGGATAGTGATATCTGTTTCAATTTTTGCTTTTAAAGCCTCGCGCTGTGTTAAGCGCAACATGATATAAGTAACCGTTATAGCAAAAAAAGAAGGCAAAATATATTGCGCCAGCCAATGTAATAGCGGTGGCATATGGCTTCCATAAATTACCAGGTTGGCCGGGTTTGATATGGGCAATACAAATGAGGCGGCATTGGCTATAAACGCGCAAATAAACAGGTAGGGTAGGGGCTTATCAACCTTAGCAGCCCTTACAGCGGCTGCCACAGCGGGGGTAAGTACAACAGCAGTGGCATCGTTTGATAAAAATATGGTAACCACCACGCCAACAAGGTATATGAGCAGGAAAAGCCTGCTTGCCGACCCTTGAGCCATCCGCGCGGCGTGAGCCGCCAGCCAGTCAAACAGTTTTTCTTCGCGGGCGGTTTCGGCAAGCAGCATCATGCCGGTTAAAAACAGGTATACATCAGTGCCTTTGCCAATGCCCGTTAAGCCATCGGCAGGTAATATCAGTTTAAAAATAACCAGCAAAACAGCCCCTGCTACGGCCCAAACTACCTCAGGTATTTTAAACGGCCTTATAATGACGCCCGCTACGGCAAAAAAAGAAATTATCCAGATGTAAGTATGCCCCATATAATTATTCAAAGATGTTGAATTAATTGATTATGGGTATACAATTGCTTTTATTTTGATGGATTTTGCTATAAGCCATTTTGATATTCCCCGGAATTTTATCATCAATTACCCGAAAAATATATTCAGGGGATGTTAAATTTCTTCATTTTGGTGTTTACTTATTGTTAGGTAAAAGTGTGTTTTTAATGAAGAAGTTAGGTCATTGTTAACTTATGGAAACCATTGAGTTAATTAATAGATAATAGACTTAAAATTCAAAATTGCTACAGATTTGATGGGGTTTCTTTGCTGAAAATATCGTGTTAATGAAACAGATTTATTCAGCATTGATCTTCATGTTTTTCGTCTCAGGTTCTTATGCTTCTACCATATCGGGCTCTGTTTTTGATAAAAATGTTAACGAACAACTTGTTGGCGCAACATTAGTACTACTGCCCGGCCCGGTTAAAGCAGTTTCAATGCTTAATGGAAAATATGCATTCAGCAATTTAAAAGCGGGTACTTACAGATTAAAGGTTTCATACATTGGTTATGTATCAATTGATACTACTATAACACTTGCCGACAATCAAAATTTAAAACTAAACTTCGCCCTTGTTTCAAATACTTCCAGCTTAAATGGCGTAACCATATCCGCAAAGGGCAATAAAGAATCGGACAGGTATGCCAAAAGGGCTGAGCAACGGGCCGATAACCTGGTTAACATAGTTTCGGCCAATTCTATTGCCATATCACCCGATATTACTGTTGCCAACGTGCTGGCACGTGTTTCCGGTGTTTCTATCGAGCGGGGAAATACAGGTGACGGGCAGTATGCCATTATCAGGGGGATGGATAAGCGTTATAATACAACGTTGATAAACGGGGTGAAAATTCCGAGCCCGGATAACAAGAACCGGTATGTACCATTAGATATATTCCCCGCAGATTTGGTTGAACGGATTGAGATTTCAAAATCATTAACTCCCGATATGGAAGGCGATGCCTCCGGAGGTGTTATCAATATGGTGATGAAAACAGCGCCGGATGAATTCAGGTTAGAGGGAAATGTTGGCGCGGGTTATAGCCAGTTATTTTCAAAACGACCATTTGACAGTTTCAACACATCGTCAATAAATAAACAGTCGCCAGCCGAAATTTTGGGAAATGGTGTTTATGCGCCGATTTCTTCTTTTCCTTACAATAGCCTGGTAACAGGTACAAAAAAGACCCCTATCAACAGCAATTTTAGCCTAACGATAGGCGATAGGTTTTTAAATAAAAAACTCGGTGTAATATTTTCAGGTACTTATCAAAATACCTATGCGGGCAACAATACATCGGTATTGGTTCAAAATGCAACATTAGGGCCGGCGGCGGGCCCCAATGCCACGATGACACAGGTTTTCCCCGATTACCAAACCCGTAAATACTCCTCGTTAACCAATAGGCTTGGCTTGATCTCGACAATCGACTATAAATTTAATGCAGATAATACAGTAAGCTTATTTGGTACTTACCTGCAACTAAACGAAGACCGGGTACGGTTAACCAACGATATTCTTTTGGGCAACTATTCTTATAACGGTTATATAGGCGGTTTTCAAAACAACAACCAAACCCAAACCAGGCAGGATTTACAAAGCATTTACAGCCTGATATTGCACGGTAATAATAAACTCGCTTCGTATTTTACTACAGATTGGTCGTTAGTTTATTCGCAGGCTAAACAACAATTGCCAGATTATGCAGCGTTCAATACCTCGCAGCAAATTAGCCCTAATGCTTCAGGTACAGCCACCTCACTCTCATACGGGCCTGTCTCTGTAGAAAAAGAAACACGTGAATGGACCCGCAATACAGACAGGGATATATCGGGTTATTTGAATTTGCATTATAGCACCAAAATAAACAATCATACTACACAAATTGGATTTGGTGGTATGGCAAGGCACAAAAACAGGGATAACTACGATAATCAATATAAGCTGAGCCCGGTTCCGGATGCCGATTCAACTTACCAGAAATACGTTTCTATCCCCGCTTCGCAATTTAAATTTATACCCAATACCGATGCTTTAGGCACGGCATTTAGTAATCCTGGTGTTTATACTTTTCAGGAAAACATTCAGGCAGGGTATGTGCAAGCAAAGTATTTTATAAATGACCGTTTTGACGTTCTATTTGGGTTACGAGCCGAGCATACATCACAATCATATGATTCATCATTACCGGCAACTATAGCAGGTAAATCGGCATCTATAACTTATACCGATTATTTACCAAGCGTGAACGCTAAGTATGCGTTAAGTAATAACCAGGCTTTAAGGTTATCTTATTTTAAATCGGTTTTACGCCCCGCATATTCAGACCTGGTCCCATACCAGGATAATACCGGCTTTGCTACAGATAATTTCCCGATACAAGGTAACCCGCATTTGCAACACTCGGTTATCGATAATTTCGATTTCAGGTACGAGGTTTTTCCGAACGGTTTAGATCAGTTTATGGTGGGCGCATTTTATAAAACAATTACCAACCCTATTGAATACGCCCTGGTGCAAACAGACTTTTCGGCCAACCTTACGTTAAGCCCATATAATTTTGGAACAGCCCATAATTATGGCCTGGAGGCTGTTTTTCGTAAATTCTTCGGCAATGTTGGCGTATCAGGTAACTATACTTATACCCATTCGGTTATCAATTCTACCAAGAAATTTACTTACGTAGATCCAGCTGATAACAGTTTCCATAATATTGAGGTAAACCAATCGCGTCCGTTACAGGGACAATCGGCACATGTCGGTAATTTCTCATTACTGTATAAAGATGGTAAGCACAAATTAGATGCGCAGCTTGCCGCGGTTTACACGGGCGAAAGAATAAATACCTTGTCGTTATATAAAGATCTTGACAACTGGGAGAGGCCAACCATCAACCTCGATTTTTCGGCCCAGAAGGAGTTTAGTGAGCATTACATTGTATATGTAAAAGTTAACAACCTGTTAAACACGCCTTATAAATTAATAATAAAACAATCAAACAAAGCTTATAGCGGCAATAATAAGCTGCCTATACAGGATAGCCCTAATTATGCTACTGTAGAAAACGACAAGTTTTACGCCAGGTTCCTGGTTGGTTTCCGGTTTAAATTTTAACAATAAATTACTATAACCCATTTAATCATGAAAAATTTAAGAAATGCATTGGTTTGCCTATCAGCATTGGTACTGGCAGCGTGCAGTAAAAGTAAAGATAACGCCGTTATATCGGTTCCGCTGTTGCAAGTAGGGCAAGCGGTTAGCAATACCGCGCCGCTATCCGGCTCAATCAAAGGCACAATGCTTGCCGGTAAAACGTACACCATATCTGGCGATGTTACCATTAATGCAACAGATACCCTTTTAATTCAAAAAGGGGTTACTGTAAAAGTAACTAACTCGGCTACTTTTATTGTAAAAGGCACATTGGTTAGTTTAGGCACCAAAGACGCTCCGGTTACTATAACTGATCCGCGCAGAACCAAAACTACAGGTAACTCAACGGCCGCAACAGATTCTGCCTATGCAGGCGGATGGGGCGGTATTTATGCCGATGTTACCTGCAAATTGTTAGTTATAAAGTGGACACACCTTGATTTTGCAGGCGCAGGTTTAAAGTCACCTCCGTTTACCGGCCCGTCAACCGGCGATCAGTATGCTATATACTGGCAAAATCCAGACGGAAACTTTATTTTAGAAGATTCATGGATTTATGGTACGCCTGATGATGCCGTTCGTTTTTATGGCGGCCATATCAATATGATGAGGAACACGTTAGAGAAATGCGGCGGACTTGGCGGCGATGGTTTTAACGCCAAAGGCGGTACGCAGGGCAACATGGCATATAACCTGATCATTGGTGGTGCTACTAACGGAACAAAGTCAGCAAATGACGGTGCAAAAGGCTCTATCCAATGCCAGATAGCCATGTACAATAATACTTATGTTAATGGCGGTTTCAGAAACCACGGTGTATACGGCGCACGCTCCGGATCTGTTGAAGTTGAAAATAATTCAAGGGCATTAGCCTACAATAACTTAATTGTTGATTGCAATTTTGGTGTACGTATTGCAGGCGGTAACAACGTTACTGCTAAAGTTTATTTAGCCGATACTTTAAGCCACGCAGATGGCCCTATCACTAAAACTGCTTATGGTTATAACTTCTATTATGCTGATAATGTGGCAATTGCCAATCAGTTTTTGCCAACAAATATTGCACAAGCTGTTGTAACACATCCCCAGGCTACAGATATACCTAATATGAAAGCATTTTTAGGTGCCGCTTACACCTTTGGTTTTAAATATGACGGTACAACATTGGTAGGCCAAAACAACCCAATGTTTGTAAGCTATCCGCTTCCAAACCTGAATTTTGTAAACCAGGCCTCTGTTGATGCATTTAACTTCCGCCTTCAGGCAGGTTCACCTGCTGTTGGCAAGGGCTACACCGGCTTTAGTGCTATTGCTAATGTTCCGGTTGATCCTAACTTTGGTTCAAGCGGCATAACTCCGCCGGGTAAAGATATCGGCTGCTACCAAACTGATGGTACCGGCAACCAGCATTAATAATAGTAGTAAGTATCAAGTAGTAAGTAGTAAGTAGTAAGTAGTAAGTAGTAAGACTTCGGCGTCAGAGAGATAACATATCGCAAAGTCGCTAACTTTTAAGTTTAGCTGCTTTTGCGCTTATCTTGATCCTTGACTCTTGATTCTTAATTCTTAACTTCAATAATCATCAACAGCATGACAACCCCATTTAATGTAAATAAAACAACTAAATACATTAAACGTGGGTTGTTTTGTTTGTTGATAATTATTGCAACGGCCTGTAAAAAAACAGGTAGCAGTGTTGTGCCGGTAAAAGATACGGTTGCAACAACGCCACCGGTCACTCCGGTTGTATTCCCGTCTCCAACATACGATCCCGCATCGTTAGATACTACCAGGCTATTTAACGCGGTGCCGGTAACCAATCATCTTTTCCGGACAGATCTTGTAGAGATATCGGGCGTTGCCGCAAGCAGGTTAACCCGCGGCTTGCTATATATTCATAACGATAGCGGCAACCCAAACCAGGTTTACCTTACCGATGGAACCGGAGCTGATAAAGGAACGCTCACCTTAACCCGGGAAAGCAACCGCGATTGGGAAGATATAGCCGTAGGCCCCGGCCCGGTTGCAGGTAAAAGTTATGTATATGTTGCCGATATAGGCGATAACGATGCGAAATATAAAACAATAATGATCTACCGTTTCCCTGAACCCGATTTAACCGGAAAAACTTTACCGGTTACTTTGGATATAAATGATGTAGATAAAATTGAACTGCGTTATCCGGACGGCTCCCGTAACGCAGAGACACTGATGATTGACCCTAAAACAAAAGATATTTATATTGCCAGTAAAGAGAATAATCTTTCAAAAATTTATGTGGCCAGGTACCCCCAAAGTACCGTCGCGATAATAACGTTAACTCCTGTTGTTAAGTTGCTGTTTAACAAAGCAACCGGCGGAGATATATCTGCCGATGGTACCGAAATTTTACTGAGGAGCAAGGAGTCTATATGGTACTGGAAGTTGCCCGCGGGCCTTTCCATAACTGCCGGGCTGCTCACTAAACCGCAATATGCCCCTTACTTCAATAACGAGCCACAAGGCGAAGGTGTATGTTTTGCTGCAGACGGCTCCGGGTATTATACCAACACCGAAGTAAGGGACTATCCCGGTTCTTTAGCTACTATTTCTTTTTATAAAAGAAAATAATCCCCAATTACAAGCTCATCTTCATCATTGATTAAAACTGAAAAAATGAAGTTTTTTAAAATTTTATTTATGGCAACTATTGCTATAAACGCTTGTTGCTTAAATACCTTTGGTCAAAAAAGCATTTCTAACGATTTGAAAATAGTCTTCATCCGCCATGCCGAGAAACCGCTTAAAGGCGATAACCTTACCTGCGAGGGTTTAAACCGGTCGTTAAAACTACCGGCCGTGATAACTGCAAAGTTTGGTATCCCGGCGTTTGTGTTTGTGCCCTCACTTGGTTTGGGCGAGGCTACCAAACATGCCCGCATGTTCCAAACTATTGTACCGCTTGTGGCCAAATATAATTTAACCATCAACAGCAGCCGCACCGAGAAAGACTCATTAGGTATGGCCGCAGATCTTAAAAGCCGTAGCGGCGTTGTACTTGTAGCCTGGGAACACGGGGGCATCGCACCAATAGCAAGGGCGCTTGGTGTAAAAGAAAGTGGCTTAAAATGGCCGGATGATGATTATGACAGCATTTGGATAGTAACCTTTGATAATGGAGTTGCTGTTTTAACCAAAGATAAAGAAGGCATAGTTGCCTCAAAAGGATGCGATTTTTAACGCCATGCTACCGAATGTAAGCCTATGACAAAATTTAAGCATCGCAGGTTAAATAGACAATAGTTTTTGCCGGGTAAGCCGGGTTTGAAACTGCCCAAGCTGCCCGGTATCCAGTTAAAACAACGCATTGGGCTATTTATTCAACTTGAACTTTATGGTAACACTATTTCGCCCACGGTAGTATTTCCCGGTAATAACCTCCGGTAATTTATCATATGAATTCTGGATGTTGGCAAGTACAAAATATTCGATGTTCTGGACATATCGTGATTGGAACATCAGGTGATTGCCTGCATCAGGGTGGCCGCTGTTTGCATAATAGGTTACGCCGCCCACTTGTATCTGGCTTGCACCGCTAAAACCGTTTGCCAGGCTAAGCTTAATTTGCTTACCGTGTAAATTTGCCGTGTAGGTTGCGGTACGCGGCTGGGCAAACCCTAAAAAAGGTAATAAACTTAACGCCAGTTTGAGTAAAGCTTTAGGCTGCATAAAATTGGTTTATAAACAATAGTACGGGCAAGGTTATGTGGAGGTTACAAAATAAATTCAAAAGTCAGAATTCAAAATGGACTGTCTGGTTGAATAATAAATAAAATACATCGTCGAATAATAAAGTTTTTCAACACACATCGCTTTCTACCTTTTGCCTTTCATCGCTTGCCTCAGATAAATAATTGTCCATTCAAACAAAAAACGACTCCGGTGTTTTAATTAATAAAAAGTATTATGTCATTTGATCAATACCACGAACCAGTAAATGAATTGTCGGCCGAAACCCGCACATTTGCAAGGATGATTGTTTCGCTTACCGAGGAGGCCGAGGCCATAAACTGGTACGAGCAGCGGATAGCTGTAGAAACAGATAACGACGCCAAAGCCATTATGCAAAATGCCCAGCATGAGGAGTTTAAACATTTTGGTATGGATTTGGAATTTTTGCTGCGTAAAAAGCCCGTTTGGCGCACCACTTTAAAGGCCATCCTGTTTCAACAAGGTGATATTGTTGAATTGGGTAGCAAAGGCGAGGAGGCGGCTGAGGACTAAACTATTTTACCATGAGTAACCAACGAATAAAACTGGTACAGGGCGATATTACCAAAATTAAGGCCGATGCCATTGTAAATGCTGCCAACACATCGTTACTGGGCGGCGGGGGAGTTGACGGCGCCATCCACAGGGCGGGCGGCAAAGCCATACTGGAAGAGTGCATCCAGATTCGTAACCGACAGGGCGGCTGCAAAACCGGCGAGGCGGTAATTACTACAGGTGGTAATCTTCCGGCTAAATACGTGATCCACACGGTTGGACCGGTTTATAATAATGGCGGCAAAGGCGAGGATGGATTACTGGCTTCCGCCTATTTAAACAGCCTTAAACTGGCTGCTGAAAACCACGTGGAAACCATTGCTTTCCCTAATATCAGTACGGGTATTTACCATTTCCCTAAAAAGAAAGCGGCAACCATCGCCATAAAAACAGTACAGGATTTTCTGGCAGAGAACGACGGTATTAAAGAGGTAGTTTTTGTTTGCTTTGATGACGAAAACTGTGGTATTTACAAAGGTTTGTTGTAGCAATGTGGAATATTGTTTTAAGGTGATAAGGGATTACGCTTAAATATTTATTATGTTAGCTACATGCACCCGGTTTTAAAACAATACTTTTCTGGTAAGATTGATCTTTCTGCCGGGCACGAGGCATTGATTGACCGTTGCTTTAAGCTGAAACATGCTAAGCGGAACGAGGTATTGGTACCAAAAGGTAGTGTAGCTAAAAATATTTACTTTGTGATCAAAGGCTGTCTCCGGGTTTTCCTGGTTGACGACAGCGGGAATGAGTCTACCAGGTTTTTGATATTTGAAAACAATATGGGCACCGCTTTCCCAAGTTTTATCAACGGCACGCCGTCCCTGGCTGCAATTCAAAGCCTGGAGGCATCAGAATTGCTGGTGCTAAGCCGGCACGACAGGGATCTCCTGCTAAAAGAGGTTCCCGGCTGGGAAACCATGTACCGCATAGGGCTTGAGCAGGATTATATCGCGTCTATCCAACGGATAGAGAGCCTGATCACCATGGATTCAAAAGCCCGATACCAGGTGCTGATGGATACCCGTCCGGATATCATCAGGCGTTTGCCCAACAAAATAGTGGCCGATTACCTGGGCATCTCGCAGGAAACGCTTAGCCGGCTGAAGGCCCACCGGCCCACTAAAGCCTAAGCTCCCGCGAGCTTCCAGATCGTGGGTCGCATAGTTTCAGCTTTCAGCTGAACTTAAGCCAAAGGCTTAAACCAGATTACCCCACGAGTTCCACTAACGCTACCCTCACATGAGTTTGGCACACTTAACCAAACCAATGACTAATGACCACTGACCAATTTGATTTATTGACAATTGTCAATCTTTTTGACAACGATAAGCACTTGATTTGTACTATTAAACCATCAAAATTATGTACAGGCAAATTGTAATCTCCTTTATATTTTTACTATCAGGTAATATCGTTTTAGCGCAAACCAATATTGGCCAGCGCACTTTTCAGTTTAAAGATCAAAAGCGTAACCGCCCGGTAACAACCGAGGTTTGGTACCCCACTACTGATTCGGTAAAACAGGCTGATAAATACTTTTCGCCATTTACCCGTGTGCAAACCGTGCGCAACGGAAAACTGCCTGCGGTTAAGTTGCCGGTTATTATGCTGTCGCACGGCACCGGTGGCGGCAGGTTAACACTGGAATGGCTGGCAGCCGCGTTGGCGCAAAACGGCTTTATTGTGGCCGCTGTAGATCATTGGGGCAATACTTATGATAACAAGATAAAGCTGGAGTTTTTAAAGGCCTGGGAGCGCCCGCAGGACATTAGTTTTGCATTAACCTCGCTATTGAACGACCGGGATTTTAAGGCAATAATAGATCCCGACAGGATAGGGGCGGCCGGCTTTTCATTTGGAGGGTTTACGGTAATAGCCCTCGCAGGCGGCGAATTTGATTTTGATGTGCTGCGCAATTACTATAAAACCGCAGGCCGTAAAGAAATCGAAATTCCCGAATATCCCGGCCTTGTAAAATCGCTGGATGATAGCACGCTGTTAACCGAATCAAAACATTATCCTCCGCTGAAAGATAAGCGTATCAAAGCATTTTTCTCTATTTCGCCGGCCCTGGGCCCTGGTTTTGTAAAAAGGCAGCAGGTGAAAAACATCAGCAGTCCTGTTTATATCGTGGGTTCGCAAAGCGACACTATAGCGCCCGTAAAAACTAACGCCATCCATTACCACCAATTGATAAAAGGATCGCAGCTGTACATTAACCCCGGCAAAACCGGGCATTATGTAATGTTGTCAGAAGCCATCGAACCTGTAAAAAAGGAAGCACCTGTGCTATTCGCCGATGATCACACTGTTAACAGGCATGCCGTGCACCTGAAGATGGATAGTTTGGCTATAGCGTTTTTTAGGAAGACATTAAGCCCCCCGGCCCCCTGAAGGCGGAGTAAAACTTATAGGTGATTTGTGGAGCTTATATACACTCCCTCAATTGTTATTAAATGGAAGAATTATGAACCATTTAAATATCGAACCCCGAATGTCCAATAACGAATAATGAAAGAAAACTTCGGTGTTGGAGATTCAAAATTCATTATTCGATATTATCGGTACTTCTGGTTTGCTTAACTAATGCTATTGAACACTCCCCCTTCAGGGGGCCGGGGGGCATTGTAACAGCTTGGTGATATATTCCCGGCATTACTATATTCTCCTATATTTGAAATACAAACCGCAATTCATCTACATGAGAAAAAAGTATTACCTGCCGCGCATTTGCGTGGTAACGGCAATGGCTGCCGGGCTTACCTTATCAGCATCAGCACAACAAAAAAATATTTATCATAAAGGCTGGATAGACTTTAATAAAAATGGTAAAATGGATGTGTTTGAAGACCCATCTCAAACCATTGATAAGCGCGTTGCCGATTTACTAAGCCAGATGACCGTTGACGAAAAAACATGCCAGATGGCCACGCTATATGGTTATAAACGGGTACTCAAAGAGGAAATGCCTGTCGCCAACTGGAAAAACGAGATCTGGAAGGATGGCATAGCGAATATAGATGAAGAACTAAATAACCTTACATCGCATACGGATGATGCGCCTACGCAATATTCGTTCCCCTTTAGCAAACATGCTTCGGCAATTAATACCGTGCAAAAATGGTTTGTTGAAGAAACCCGCATGGGCATCCCGGTTGATTTTACCAACGAAGGCATCCACGGCCTGAACCATGACAGGGCAACACCTTTGCCGGCGCCTATCAGCATTGGCAGTACATTTGACAAACAACTGGTACGCCAGGCAGGCCAAACCGTAGGCCGCGAAGCCAAAGCTTTGGGCTATACCAACGTTTACGCCCCCATCCTTGACCCCGCCCGCGACCAGCGCTGGGGCCGCGTGGTTGAGTGTTATGGCGAAGATCCTTTTCATATTGCGGAAATGGGCAAACAAATGGTACTGGGTATTCAGGAGGAAGGCGTTGCCTCAACCCTTAAACACTTCGCAGTGTATAGCGTACCCAAGGGTGGTCGTGACGGCGCAGCACGCACCGATCCGCATGTGGCACCAAGGGAAATGCACCAGGTTTATTTATACCCTTTTCGCCGGGTTATCCAGGAAGCGCATCCTATGGGCGTAATGAGTAGTTACAATGATTGGGATGGCGTGCCTGTAACCGGGAGTTATTACTTTTTAACGCAGCTGCTGCGCCAGCAATTTGGCTTTAATGGTTATGTAGTGAGCGATAGCGAAGCGGTTGAATATCTTTATTCCAAGCACCATGTAGCGGCCGATTATAAAGAAGCCGTAAGGCAGGCGGTTGAGGCGGGCCTTAATGTGCGCACCAACTTTACCATGCCACAAACCTTTATTTTGCCGCTGCGCGAGCTGATTAAAGAAAACAAGATTTCGATGAAGGTGATAGATTCGCGGGTGGGGGATGTATTGCGGGTAAAATTCCGCCTGGGTTTGTTTGATAGCCCTTACGTTAAAGATCCAAACGCTGCCGATAAAATTGTACATACGGCCGATGATGCCGCCTTGTCGCTCAAAATGAACCGCGAATCGATGGTGTTGTTGAAAAACGAAGGCGGCTTGCTGCCTTTGGATAAGAAGAAATATTCCAGGATATTGGTTACCGGCCCATTGGCTAAAGAAACCAATTATGCCATCAGCCGTTACGGCCCCTCGCATAACCCGGTTACCAGTGTGTACGATGGCTTGGTTAATTATATGGGTAACGATGGCTTAATTGTATATGCCAAAGGTTGCGACATGATAGATGCCACCTGGCCCGAGAGCGAGATTATTGAAACGCCGCTTACCCATCAGGAACAAATAGAAATCGATAACGCTGTAAACCAGGCCAAAAACGTGGATGTGGTTATAGCCGTTGTGGGCGAAGATGTAGATAGGGTAGGCGAAAGCTTATCGCGCACAGGCTTAAACCTTCCTGGCAGGCAATTAAAGCTGATACAGGCTTTACAGGCTACCGGTAAGCCCGTGGTTATGGTGATGATAAATGGGCAGCCGCTTACCATCAACTGGGAAAATAAATATGTGCCGGCTATTTTAGAGGCCTGGTTCCCGAGTGTGCAAAGCGGGCAGGTAATAACCGAAACGTTGTTTGGTGATAATAACCCGGGTGGTAAGCTGCCCATCACTTTCCCAAAAACCACAGGGCAAATTGAATTCAACTTTCCGTTTAAGCCCAATGCCCAGGCAGGGCAGGGCGGTCCCAACAGCTGGGGTAAAACCAGTGTAAACGGCGCTTTATACCCATTTGGTTATGGCTTAAGCTATACCCAGTTTGAATACAGTAACCTGGTAGTGTCGCCGGAGACAGAGAATTCTCAGGGTGATGTGCAGGTAAGCGTGGATGTAACCAACACAGGTGACCGTGCCGGGGATGATGTGGTACAACTATACCTGAAAGACGAAGTAAGCAGCGTAACTACATACGAATATGATCTGCGCGGTTTTGAACGTGTAAATCTTAAACCCGGCGAAAAAAGAACGGTACAGTTTACCCTGCACCCCGATGACCTGGCCCTGCTGGATAAAAATATGAACTGGACAGTTGAACCAGGCAAATTTATGGTGATGATAGGCAGTTCATCGGAAGATATCAAGCTGAAAAAGGAATTTGAGGTAAAGTAAACGACTTTAAATAACCAATTAGTGAAAGACTTGCGAACAATAAATTTCGATTTTGCTGATTTGACATTAGTTCTTTCCGACTCCCGGGTCTTACTAAAATCTCATTTTAGTGCAAGGTGTGGTGCGTTTAAATGCGGCCGGCTGACTGATGAGAAGGGATGGGATGAGGCAGTTTTTAGCATTAAAGTGTGTGTACCGGTACGGGGTGAAACACCCTGGTACGGGGTGGTACACAACCGGTGGTTAATATTTTTAACCTAAACGGTGTTTTTTAACCGAAAAAACAGTCTTATGCTCGACCGGTAATCCGCGCTTAAAAATAAAATGAAAGGTTTGCGAAGTTTAATAATCGCAAACCTTTTTTGTAATATTGATATATGATTGAAGATTTATACCTGGGCGACTCATGGATCTCACTCGAGTTTTCGACGGACGGAGGTTTGCCTGTTTTTGTAAAATTTAGGCCTTACCTGCAAAATTTTATTGATACCGGTTTTTATAACCACCGGATGGATGTGATTTGGTCATATAATTCGCCCAATGAAACTTTGCTGCCGCACGAAATAGATCTTGACCTGATGGAGCAGGTTGAGGAAGCGCTTGCAGATATTTTGGAAGAGGATAATCAAACTATCCTGGCGTTTTCATTTACCGGCGAAAATGAACGATGGTGGGCATGGTATACTACTGATGTTGATATAGCAGGCGAACGCCTGAACGTGGCATTGGCAGGCTTTGATGAATTACCAATCAGTATTACCGCCAATACCGACCCGGACTGGGACGAGTATAACGGTGTGCTGGAAGATTTTGCCGAATAGCTTTTAATAACCTCACATGAAAATACCTACTATTACCGGTATTATAGACAGGCGCATATTGATTAACTTTGCAGTCGATCCTGATATTGCCAAATTAATAGTTCCGGCCCCGTTTAGTCCTAAAATTGTTAATGGTAAAGCCATTGTGGGTATTTGCCTTATCCGGTTAAAAGATGTAAGGCCTAAAGGAATGCCCGCTTTTGTTGGGGTGGGTTCCGAAAACGGCGCGCACCGCATTGCTGTTGAATGGCAGGAAGATGGTGAAATTAAAGAAGGTGTTTACATTCCCCGGAGGGATACTTCATCCCGTTTCAACACTATTGTTGGCGGCAGAATATTTCCGGGCAGGCATTATCACGCCAGGTTTGATGTTAATGAGCATAACAGCAATTATCACGTAGCTTTTGAAAGCTCGGATGGTACTACCATTAGCATAGATGCTAAAATTACCGATACTTTTAACAAAGATTCTGTTTTTAAGGATTTAGATACTGCATCTGATTTTTTTAAAGCTGGTGCCACAGGCTATTCGCCAAATGGCGATAAATATGAAGGCTTGTTGCTGCATACAGAAAACTGGAAGGTAGAAGCCCTTGAGGTAAGCAAAGTATCATCAAGCTTTTTTGAGGATGAAGCTATTTTTCCAAAAGGGACTATTGTGTTTGATAATGCGCTGTTGATGACCAATATACAGCACGATTGGTATTCAAAGCCCGATAAGGCGGTTGTAAATAACTGACCATGCCTGTAATCATTTTCCGTAAGATAAAATTTGATGCGCTGGTTATTATTATATCATTGCTGGTAAGCGGCACCTATATTTTAGATAGGGTAGTGCTGTTTTTTTTAAGGGCCTATTTGCGTAACCACTATGATTCGCATTTCGCGACAAAAAACAAGGTGCAGGCAGATGTAACCGGAATTGCTTACTGGGCAATGTTTATAGAAAGCTACTACCTTATTGTGTTCCATTTATTGGTACTAACAGCTGTATTGCTGGTTTTTTTTCACAAACAGCTAAAATTGTATACGCGCGAACTACTTTGGGCTTACCTTATTATTGTAGTTTGCTATATCGGGTATTTTGCCGTTGCAAGATTATTTGTTAAACATTAAACAACGCATCATGAGCATATCAAACCAACAAATTATACCTATGCTGGCCTATGAGGATGGCATAGCGGCAATGGAATGGCTTTGCAAGGTTTTTGGTTTTACCGAGGTAACCCGCATGACTGATGAGCAAGGCCGCCTGGGCCATGGCGAAATAGCCATGGGCGAAAGCCTGGTAATGCTGGCCGAGCCCACGCCAGATTACCAAAGCCCCAAGCATCATGCGCAAAATTGTACTATAGTTGCTAAAGCTTACGAGGTGCCCTACGTTATTAACGGGGTTTTGGTTTATGTAGATGATGTAACCCGGCATTATGACCACGCTAAAAGCAACGGCGCTACCATATTATCTGTGCCGGAAGAAGGCTACCCAGGCACCCGTTACCGCGCTGCCGATTTGGAAGGGCAGCGTTGGATGTTTATGCAGAAGGAAATTTGAAAATGAAAGAAATTTATGACCTGGAATATTGGCAATTAGATAGGGTCGTTTCAAACTCGGTACGTTTTGCGACAGTTAAAATCAATTTAGTTTATCCTAAAGTAAAGGAACTCACCGATCTTAAACCTAAAGAACGGGTCAAAAAAATTGACGGTATATATCGCGAGGATTTAACCCGTCTTATAGCGCTAAATTTATTTGATACGTATGAAATTACGGGCAAAAAGAAACGCCCTACAGGGGTAACTGCGAAAGTGAAATTTAACGATCTTGAAAAGCTTAAAAAAGTGGGATTCATTCGAGATATCTGGGTAACGTCGGTAGATCACGCGACATTTATAAAAGCTGAGGAGCCGCCAAAAGAGCGATATTATTGTGTTAAGATGACGGTGGTTATTGAAATAGAAGGAGTGCGCTTAAAAAAACAAGACATCGAAAAAAGGTTTGTTTTAATAAAAGCATGGTCATTTGACGATGCTTATGATAAAGTCGAAAAGCAGCAAGAGAATTATGTTGAATCTTACATGAATCCCAATGGCCGTTTTGTGCGCTGGCGGATTGAAAGTTATGATGATTGTTTTGTAACTGATATAGAAAACCCTGCCGAGTTAGATAGCCCTGCCGGCGTTGAAGTTTTTTCGGCCCTTGGAAAAAGAAAGAATAAATTGAAAACTGTTTGGGATGGAAAGCCCTGATAGGGCCATCGGCCCGACAAATATTGTAGCCACGGGTTTCAACCCGTGGATGATTGACCAAAGCACAACAAGAGTGCCATCGGCACGGCACATATTCGGGCGTAAATCCAGGTATTTTCAAATTGTTCAAACGATATATATATGCGTTGTTCATATGGATCGAACCGGCTCTCCATCGTTTTCTTCGTTTTTTTCACGGGTTAAAACCGCGGCTACAAAATTGGCCGAGGCTACGCCTCTGATTCGTGTTCAACAAGCTCCGATGTGTCAATAAATATATCTTTAGAAACTATAATAGGCACTTCATCTGCGTTACTTACACAAAACGTCATAGCACCCTTTAATTTAAATCATTAAAAAATATCTTTGCAGGCATATCATAGTGCCCATGTTAAAGAAAATCCTTCCCGGTTTATTGTTTAGTATTCTTTGGGCAACCGGGTCTGTCGCTGTAAAATTCGGAATCCGCTCGGCAGATGCATTGATATTGGCCAGCATCCGGTTTATTGCCACAGGCTTCATATTCGGTCCTTTTTTTGGCCTGGTCAGGAAAGAACGTTTCTGGCCGCTAAAAAGCGAATGGAAAAGCATCGTCATTTACGGCTTTTTATGCACCACTTTAACTTTAGGTTCGTTTTTTGCCGCCCAGCGATACGCATCGGCCGGTATCAGTATGTTGTTTATAGCGGTTGCGCCTTTACTAATCGCCTTTTTTTCGTCAATAATTGTTAAACGGAAACTTACCAGGTTCGAAATTATTGGGATGCTGATTGCATTTACCGGCCTGGTGCTGGCTTCTGCAGCGGCGCTGCCTAATGCCAGTATAAAACCACTGGGCATTATATTGCTGCTTATTTACATTTTTGCCTATGCATCAAGCAGCGTTTACTTCTCTACATTAACTATCAGCTTGCCTAATGTATCGTTCAATATCTGGCAGGTATTTGTCGGTGGCATAATTTTGTTGCCGTTTTGCCCATTGTTTGGGCAGCAGCATGTACACCACATTAACGTCAACCTGTTTTTATCCCTTTTTTGGCTAATTGTGGTACTCTCGTTTATCGCCAACCAGCTGTGGCTATACCTGGTTGGCCAGGATGCTGTAACGGCCGGTACGTGGCTTTACCTTACGCCTGTATTTGGGTACGGTTTTGGTTACCTTTTACTTGGCGAACAAATCTCGGTTTACGCTATAGCGGGAACTATTTTGGTGGTAACCGGGCTTGTGGTATCTAAAATTAAAGCTGTACAGCAGGTTTCAGAATAAACTATCTTTTCAATGGGCTACACTATGCTGGTTTTCGGCAAGCAATTGTATTATTTTATTTTGAAAGCGCCTAATCAGGTTCGACTGAAAATTTCCCGGATCGGGTTTAGCACAATGTTTACCGGTAACTATGGCCAGTAATACGCCATGATCATTAAGTTTCTTTTGCCTGGTTTTCTCACTCCACCTGCGCGATGTTAAATTCATAAAGCCATCATCCAGTAAATCGCCCAGTTTATTGTTAAGTAAAAATTCAAACATGCTTTTTAACCAATTATTTTTTAGTGACTTAGCGGTTGATACCCGCATAATATGATTAGGCAGGTATTTGCGCGTCCAAACGTTAGCTGCAAAAAAATCAGCAAAAGTGGTGTCGCCCTGGATGGGTATCAGGGTAACTACTTCTGTAGCGGTATATATATTTTTTTCGGCTATTTCAAGCGCTTGTTCATCTACATAATAGTTCATGCAAAAGCAATGTTGCTTATTTACCAGGAAGGTTAGCTTCTTAAAAAAATGCATCAGGGTACGTGCTACCCAAAGGCGGTTTGGCGCGGTAATTATAAACAGGTCTATATCTGACTTGTCGTCGGCATAATTTTTAGACAGCGAGCCCGAAATAGCGATCCCCCGCACGTAAGGAAAATTGATAAGCAGGCTGCCAACCTTACGCGCTGTACTTACCATTTCAATCGCCTTTTGGTTGCCTTTATTGCGGCGCTGCGCCAGGTATTGATCGTTTTTTAAACAATAAAACTTATCAAAACGGTATACCATGCGGGTTTCTATCAGGCAGGTCATGGCGTCGTCAAAAGTCTTGCGCTCAAATTTCACCGGCAAAAACAAGCATACCTCTTCGCGGGTGAGCGGATAGTTAAATGCATCAAAATAGGCCAGGGTAGTTAATATATTTTTTTTAATTTCTGACACGGTATTGAAGCTTGGTTGATTAAAAACGGACCTGATCTGCATTATTTATAGTATTATGTCTTGAGTTCTGAATTTTATCTCGTCGTTGTTGTGGGCTTGTAACTTAGGACTTTCTACTAAGAACTATCTACCATTTTATAGGCGGTACAACATTAGTATGACGTAAGCGCTAAACTGTTGGTTGCCACTTCATCTAAATATTCCGGGCTTTTATTTTTGACGATTTCTTCAGGCTTCACTTCGCCGCCGGAAAACAACAGCAAGGCAAAAAAAAAGCTGTAAAACATAACACCCTTATCGGCATCCAGCACATTTTCTGAAAGCGAAACAATGGCAATCAGCAGCATAAAGCTGATAAATACCACGTCCTTTTTTAGGATAGCGGTTTTAAAACCGTATGCCAGCGTTATCAAATAAACAAGCAGCCCCCAAATACCCGATTTTACCAGGAAGCTGAGGTATTGGTTGTGCGAATTCAAGTTGGCTAAAAATGAGTCGTACATTTTAGCCTTAAAAAATTCATCGTGTAACAATTTCTGCTCAGAACCTGAGCCATGACCAATTAAAGGCTTCTGCTTAATAAGTTGGGCTACCACGTGCCAGCGGGCCAGGCGCGAGTCGGTACTCTCGCCGGGTTTAAATGCCGAAAAATCATCTGTCAAACTGGTTAAATAGCGTTCTTTGAATGAGGACACATTTAAAATTGTTGCAAAAGCCAACGCCGATATTGCTGCGCCGGCCGTTATAAACTTCAGCCTGCTTTTACCCTTAAGCAGGCAATACGGGAGTACCAGGTTAATAATTATAAATAAAATCGCCAGAATTGATTTTGAACTTAGCTGGATAAGTCCGCATAACAATATGAAGCTGCAAATACCGCAAATTAATTTCACAGGCAATGTTAGCGGTTTAAACAATAGCGTTAACAGATATACCAATGCTATCACCAGCTGTAATGAAAAAAAAGTGGCATGTATATCAAGCGGCTCCGAGAAATTATGATTAGTAAATGCCGGCGAAAAAATGGTTTTAAGCGGCAGATGATAATATTTAATGGTGATAAGGGCATCAATATATAGGTAAATGATGGTTGCCGTACACACAATGACAAAAGCAAATAAAAAATTAGCCCGATATTTTTTTAAGTCGAGGCCGTTTAATAAAAATACTGGCGGCAAAATCAGAATGGGTAAGCGCAATACCCATTCGTTAAACGCTTCGGAACGGTAAAGGGAGTAAACCGTGGCAATAAGCGTAACAAAAAAAACAGATTGCAGTACTACAGTTTTTAATGTGAGCATAATCCTTAGCTTTTCCTTTTGCAAATGGATAAACGTATGCACAATAAAACTAATGAGTATAATATGGCTGTAAAACCTGTCAAACGGCAGGCTTGCCATAAGTAACATGATGTGATAATAACTTACCTTATTAGCGTTATTATCATTTATCAGCAATAATTGCTTCATAGTTTTTGTGTTTATAGCTTTCGATAATAAACTCCTCGTACTGGTCAATTACCCGCTCCCAATTAAACTGGTACTGAATTTTATGCAGGTTATTCATTACCATATTTTTTTCGGGCGCTTTACGCTGCACATTCTCTACCAGGTGGGTTACTTCGGTCGCATTTGAAAAGTAAAAAGCATCCGTATTTAATACCGACTTATTAAAGGGGTTATTATGCGCCGCTATCAGAGCCTCGCTGGCCATCGCTTCTAACAAGGATGGATTGGTGCCTCCAACGCTATGCCCATGAAAATACAGGTAAGAGTTATTTTGCAACGAACGTACCTTGGGCGTATCAAAAATGGCGCCTTTAAATTGAATGCGTTGGTCGTTGGCAAATTTATTGGTGATGAACTTGCCAAAACGATTGCTGGTATCGCCCAAAACTTTAAACTTTTTGGCCGAATTACTCCTGTTAAAACCTTCCAGGATGGCTTCTATGTTATTTTCGGGTTCCATGCGTGCCATCAGCAAAAAATAATCCTCCTTTAGCGCTTCGCTTACATCATATTGCTCGCGCTCAAAATCGGTAAAAATATCAGCACCATAGGGGATGTATTTACTGTTGATGTTATACTTATCCTTCAGATACGACTTTATCACCCTTGAATCGGCAACATAATAGTCGCTGTGTTTAACTGCCAGCTTTTCGGCATATTTTAAAAACTGCTGTACTGGTTTGGAGTATTTAGTCCGTTTCCACTCCATGCCGTCCATATTGGTAATAATGGTGCTGTGTTTAGGATAAAGCTGTCCCCAAACCGAACTGCTGGTATAGCCCATAAGCATTACCACATCAAAATTTCGTTTACGGACATCTAACAGGCAGTTCATGTCATAAACAAATTGCCCTGCGGTGCCAACCAGGTACTCAGGATCATAACAATGCCTTATTTCGACACCGTTCCAGCTATCCTGCTGATATGGATGATTGTGTGAGTTATAAACCGTTACCGAGTGGCCGCGCTTTACAAGGCCGGCCGATACATATTCCGAAATATGTTCAAACCCACCGTAGTAATTTGGTACACCCCTGGTCCCTAATATGGCTATGCGTAGTTTCATGTTATAATACAGATTGATATGCTTTTAAAGTTTCAGTAGCAGCCTGTTTCCAGGTATATTTTTGTAAAATCTTATCGCGTAAATCTTCGTTAACGGGGGCCTGGCTGGCTTTTTCAATGGCAGCCAAAATGCTTTTAGGCATTGCCGGATCGCAATAAAATGCATCGTCGGCAAAATATTCCCTTACATCGCCTTTGTCGCTGATAACCAGGCTACAGCCCATTAAGGCGGCTTCTATCGAACTAAGGCCGGTGGTTTCAAACCAACTTGGTAATACATGTACTTTGGCCTGTGCATAGTACTTTACCAGTTCATATTGCGGTATCTGCTCAATGAAGGTGATGTTATCTGCCGCTGTTTTGCGGCATTCCTGGTAATAAGCTGCCTGGTTGGGAGAATGGGTTCCGATAAGCAGCAAACGGTAAGGCGTGTTATTTAATGCTTTTATCAGGTTCAGCTGGTTTTTAATGCCTTCTATCCTGGCAACACAAAGCACCAGTTTATCATCTTTTGTTACCGAGGCATCGTATTTAAACAAATGCTGATCGGTGCCGTTCGGTACCACCATGTGCCTTACTTCGCCCGGGTAATTGTTTAATACCCGGTGATACTCCGAGCGGGAGTTGGGCAATATCATAGCCGCCCGGCTTAAAATATCCAATATACTTTTGCGCTGTCCCTTCCAGGTATAAGCTAAACTGGCCAGTTTATCGCGGCCAAGCAGGTAACGGGCTATGGTTTTAACATATTCCACACCATCTGCCGGCAAATACTTGAAAATTCTGCCCAAACCTTTACGATGCTGCTGATCATACTCGCTGTAGTTACATAGTATGGTTGATATCACGAATGGCTTTTCGGCCTTATGGCTATGGTATAAAATATCGGCAGGACGGCTGAGGTTAAAAAAATGCAGCAGATCGTAATTGTTGTAATTAATGTGCTCGTTTGCCAGTTTTATATCGGTGGTAATGCCCATAAAGGTAAGATGGCGCGCGGTTTGCACCACCTGCACGGTATCGCCGCCGGGCACGGTATACAAGGTTGACCGGGTGATGAATGCTACTTTCATATCGCAGCACCTCCTGATACTAATTTATGCAGCCAAATAATTACTCGTTCCGGAAGGTAGCTAACAGTATACAGCAGGTAGTTATCTAACCTTAAGGGCGAGATGCTGATAGCCCTGGCCACATGAATGCGGGCCTTTTGTGGCTGAAAGTTATTAAGCAGTAGTTTTTTACCGCAAAGCGCATAATAAGAGCCTTGTTTTATTTTGGCCGAATATTGTTTTTCGCCTATCTCTGCCAGTAAACTGCCTTCCCGTTTACTTATAGCGCGGTTTTTAAGCGTAGCATATTTGATGTCCCTGAACTTGCGGGGCCTCCATTTTTCATCAATGGTGATTGATTCGGGGTTTAGCCTTACTTTAATTAGGGGTAGGGCAAGGTTGCAGGCCTTTTGATCTTTTAAAATATTAACCCATAAAAAATGATCTTCAAAGCTATAGGCATGCTCATTATACCCCCCCTTGCTAATTACCATATCTTTTTTGTAAAAAACACAGGAGTGAATGAAAGGGCAAACCGAATATTTTAACTGCTGAATCTCGTCGTTATCAAAAGCCGGGGGCTTATGGGTAAACAAAAAGTGCCCCTCCATGTCAATATAGTCAGCAGCAGATCCAATTACGCTGTACTCTGGATTCGCTACCATAAAATCATACTGCAGTTGCAGGCGTTCGGGGTAGCAAATATCATCGGCATCAAAGCGCGCTATATATGGCGCACGGGCATACTTCAGTCCGTTGTTAAGCGCACCGGCAATACCTTTGTTATCCTGGTAAATTACTACAATGCGCTGGTCGTCAAATGAACGGACAACGTCGATCGTATTGTCTGTCGATCCGTCATTTATTATAAGTAATTCAAAATCCGCAAAAGTTTGTTCCAGTACCGATGTTATGGCATCGCCAATATATTTACCGGCGTTGTAGGCAGGCATCAATACCGTTATTTGTGGGATGCTAAAGTTCATGTGCCAACAGTTTAGGGGATTTGGTTTCTTTGATGTTTAGCAACAGCAACAGTTCGAAAAATACGATAACCGAAAGCTGCTCAAACCAGTACTCGATAAAAAATGCTGCCAGCATTAACAGCAAAAGGGGCAGGCCATAAGTTAAAGCTTTATAATGCCTGGCAAAAAAGCCAAGGTAGTAGACGGCAAATACGAGTAAACCAATAATGCCATATTCGGCTAATAACTGGTCATAAACCGAAAACGGGCTATTGGTTAACGAATGAAAGCCCGCCCTTTTGCTGAAATAATTGAGATACAGGTCGAGATGATTTACCATAAAATCATGCCCGATGTAAGTGAATTTATGCGGATAGCCTCCGGCAAATCCCAGGCCGGTAGCCCTAAAAGCCAGCTTCGACGAAAAATTGCCCATACCAGCGCCGGTTATTAGTTTATTAATATGGTGATGCAAAAAATTGGTTGTTTGTAAAAAGCCAATCAGCTTGCCGGGCCTGTCCAGCCTGGGCACTACAATTTCCTGCCCGGCAACCGGCAACGCCGCCTTGTGTGCATCAATAAACTGCACCAGTTGTTTTTGCTCGGGAGGGGTTTGGGTACTGCTTTGATAAGGCGCCGAATTAATATCGGGGCCTTTAATGGCTATCCGGCCGCCTTCGGTTTCGTAGGGCTTGTCCTGTGGCTTTATAATCTCTGTTCTTTTGGGATGGGCTGCCTTATAAACGCTATCCCTGAAAATGATGGCCTGTTTTTGCCGGTGTTCATCAAAGCTTAATACACTATCCGGTCTCGCTTCCACAGGTACATTTGCCCACACCGGGGGGGTGGGCGGGCTTGGATCTTTATGCAGCAGGATCGAAATTGCGTTAGTTGTATATTGATTATTTTGAGGCGAGATTTTCGCCATAAAAACGCCTAAAAAAACCAGGCAAACTACAATCAGGCTTTTTTGATAACGATCTGTTTTGAAAACAAATAACATTAAAAAAACGAGAACTATAACAATATTGATAAAATTGCTGCCAGTAAACAATAAGGTAGCCATGCATACAAAAAGCATGGGGGCGTTTTTGCGCGTTAAAAAGTAGATTACGCCAAAAGCATTTAGCATAGCGTTGGTTGTGGAGGTATCAAAAGTTACACCCCTTATATAATCGCCGGTGTTTAAAAAATACTTTTGCAGCTGACCCTGGTAGGTATAAGGGTTAATGGCATGGGTCTCTAAAAATATGGCAGCCAGGTTGCCGGCCGAGAATAATGCATTGATAATAAAGAAAAACAGGATGGTTTGATGTATTACGGCGGGTTGGTTTTGCTCAACAGCCAGTTTTACCTGGTGAATGGCAAGGATGCATAATATCCAAAACCCTATACCAGCCGATAACATAATGTTATAATTAAGTTGCGTATAATTTTTGCCTATAAACCAGTTAATAACCGCTATAGCTATTACTAATGGATAAAACAGGGGCAACCGGGAGTTTTTGAAACTAAAACCGAATTTGAAATTAAATTGAAGGAGTGTGAACAGGATGATAACCGGGATCTTGATGCCGATTTTTACGTTCAAAAATAAAAGCAAAAAGGCCAGTAGCTTCCAATCCACCTTTTGCTTTAATTTATCAATGTAAAAAACTGCTTTGTTAACCAACATTATCCTTGGGCATTTAAAGTCATTACGACCTGAAAACCGTATTGGTTGCCTGCGTAAAGCAGGAAGATGCCTTATTTTACCAGTTTAACAGCCCGATTAGGCCAGCTCTGTCATCCCGCTTTAATTGCATCGTGATCAATAACGAAACACCGTAAAATACAACCGCCATTATCATGGCCAGCCATAGGTTTGGGAACAGGGCTTTGGCTGCCAATCCGCTAAAAAAGGCACATGCGGTACAAATGGCGAGTGTATAAAAAGAACCCTTAAGCCCCGATTTGTCATTGGCGAGGTAGAAAACACCCTGCACCAGGCAGGCCAATAAAAACGCGAGGGCAGCCCCTTCGTTTTTGTAAAAAGGGATTAATACAAGGTCGCCAACTACATTTACGGCAAAAGTGAGCAAAAACGAATTGAAGATCATTTTTAACCTGTTTTGCGCAAAAAAAATCGTCCACAAAAAATTATTTAAATACAGCAGGGGTAAACAAAGCGAGAGGATAAATATGGTTGTTGTATTAACCGCGCCATACCTCCCATGGGTTATGTTGTCAACCACAGGGTTCCAACACATATTTAAAATCAAAGCAGTAAATGCTGCTATTATAAGTTCTATCCGGATGAGCAATTTAAGATCGGCCCGGCGATGGTTATCAGTTTTAAATAATTTGGTAAAACGGGGAAGAATTAAGGGGGCGATAGCTAATAAGGGGAGGGTAGAGATCTCAAATATCTTGTATGCGAAACTATACTCTGCCAAACTAACTGCCGATACCATAAACCCGATGAACAACCAATCGAACCGGGCCAGGGCCGAAGTAATTAAGACCACTCCAACCTGTGGCAATGATTGGCGCAGTAAGGCAAAGTAGGGTGATTTTCTCCAGGCGGGAAGTACGGGCACCCGTACATAGCGCCTGAAAAGATAAAAGGACGCCGTTAATTCAAGTACATCGCCACCAATAAATACCCATATTATGGTGCCTATGCTTACCTGGTGCAAAACGGCCAAAATGAGCAGGCTGATGCCCCTTACCATATTGGATATGACCAGCATGCATGCCAGTAATTTAAACCGCTCCATGCCGCTTGAAACCTGCTTTAATGGTGTGGAAAAGAAGATCATAAGCTTGCCCAGGCCCAACAGCAGTATCAGGCGGTATACTTCATTATCATGTATGAAAAACGTGCGGCCCAATAACAGGACGCCATAAAATAGCCCTCCGGCAAACAACACATGGAAAGCATAAAGCGACAAAGCTGTTTGAACATCATCGCCATGCGCTACTTTTTTAATAATTACCTGGTCGATACCAAAAGAAAGGATGTTGAATGCAGATAGCAGTACCGCTAAGGCCAGATTAACCTGGCCAAAGCTGTTTTTATCAAGATTTACAGATAATACATAAAAAATAATCACCCCAAACAGCTGGTTGATGACAAGCTGCAATGTATTTGCCGAAAGATCAATTACCAGCTTTTTTTTCATGAACAATGCTGTGGTTTATTCAACACGTGCATGGGTATTAAGTTTATATGCCACGGTAGGTACGTCATGCTGGTAAATCGGCTTATCCCTTAGGCTTTGTGTAGCTTTACTAAGGTAATGATATTTTAGCCATGT
The DNA here is from genome assembly GCF_051903035.1 of Mucilaginibacter sediminis. NCBI lineage: Bacteria > Pseudomonadati > Bacteroidota > Sphingobacteriia > Sphingobacteriales > Sphingobacteriaceae > Mucilaginibacter > Mucilaginibacter sediminis. Next base: position 1,134,688 of record NZ_CP170602.1, on the reverse strand, counting down.
ATTTTTAAATGCCATCCGCGAAATGATGAAGCCTTCCTTGCCATCTAAAAACCCCAATAAAAGCAGGTAGGTCTTCACAAAATGAAATACCGGCGCCAAATGCTGCTTTACAAGGCCCGCCTTTTTTCCGGCTTTCAGGTACTTTATGGCGCTTAATTGCGAATAGTGAATTGTTTTCTTCTCGTACTCGGCCCGGTTTTCCACAGAATAATGGTGCAGGTTGCCGTCCAGTTTTTTTACAACAACGTTTTGCGGCAGTTGCAATGTTTCGTGTACCGGCGTTTCGTTCCATTTAACATGCTGCCTGTTGAACAGGCGGATATGGTGATCGCGACCCCAGTTACCAAAGCGGATGAGCTTTTTGCCAAAATAAGTTTTAAAGGCTATATCGTAAACAGTTTTATCATCGCCCGGGGCCGTTGCCTTTATAGAGTTGATCAGGGCCTGGTCGGGTATCTCATCACCATCAACGCTTAGTATCCAGTTATATCGCGCCAGTTGAATGCCTTTGTTTTTGTTGACACCATAGCCAATCCATGCCTTTTGATATACTTTGCAGCCATATGCCGTGGCTATAGTTACGGTTTGATCGGTACTGTTATTGTCAATCACAATAATGTCGTCGCTGATCTGTTTCAGCAGCGGGATACTTTTAACAAGGGTACCGGCCTCGTTTTTGGTAATGATCACAACAGAAATTGGATTCATGTTATATTAATGTTAATCGGTGTCTGTTGCTTTAAGTAATACAAGAAGCAAAGGGCATCTATTAACTATATCGTTATTTTAGGCGGGAGGGTTGCCCGCGCACCAAAAACTTATTTCAAAAAGCGCGTGCGGCCTCATTTTAAAGCATTAATTTTATGCAAATACATTTTACCATATGAAAACAGGAATAAAAGCCATTGTTACCGGCGCAACCGGAATGGTAGGCGAGGGGCTTATGCACCAATGTTTACAAAACCCGGATGTTGAGCAGGTATTAGTGATTAACCGGAAGCCGTCGGGGGTATCGCATCCCAAATTAAAAGAGATTATTCATGCCGATTTTTTTGATCTCTCGCCAATCAGTGATCAGCTTACCGGTTATAATGCGTGCTTTTTTTGCCTGGGTGTTACTTCGGTAGGTAAAAAGGCCGATGAATATTATAGGCTTACTTATACACTCACCATGCACATGGCTCAAATATTGGCAAAACAAGATCCTGAAATGACTTTTTGCTATGTATCGGGCGCTGGCACCGATAGTAATGAAAAAGGCAACGGGTGGGCCGCGGTAAAAGGTAAAACAGAAAACGACCTGATGAAACTGCCCTTTAAACAAGTTTACGCCTTTAGGCCAGGCTTTATAAAACCGATACAGGGTTTAAAAAATGCCCACAGCTTTTACAAATATATCAACTGGCTGTTCCCGGTTGGCCGTGCGCTTTACCCGGCGGGTTTTTGCACCCTGGAGGAATTGGCTACAGCCATGATAAAGGTGGTTAACCAACCATATCCCAAAAAAGTGATAGAAGGAAAGGATATCATAGCATTGGCAAGGTAATACTGCTGCCAGATCGATTAAAAAGGGTATCTTTAACAACATGCCTGCATTTGCCGGATAACATGCTAACTCACCTTTATTGGAAGATTCATTCAATTGCCTTATCGATAGTTACCTTGCCGATAAGGTTGGCATAGCCGATCATTTTTTAAGTGACACGCTTGCTGCCGATCTTAAGCTAAACCTACAGGCACTTGTTAAATCAAGCTTACTGTCATCTGCCGGAACCGGTAACGATACAGCCGTGAACCATGACACTAAAGTTAGGGGCGACCACATCTACTGGCTCGACCGCAAGCATGACACCCCTTGCGAAAATGATTTTCTCGACCTGATGGATAGCTTTGTTGCCTATCTTAATAAAACCTGTTATACCGGTATCACCGGCTATGAATTTCATTATACTTTGTATGAAAAGGGCGCTTTCTACAAAAAGCATCTTGATCAGTTCAGGAATAACGATAGCCGTAAATATTCAATGATCATGTATTTAAATACCGGGTGGTTAGCTGCCGATGGTGGCGAATTGCGTATACACCATTCAAATCATGAACAAAATATCGGCCCTGAAAACGGGCGTTCGGTATTCTTTAAAAGTAATGAGCTTGTTCACGAGGTTTTATGTACGCAAAAACCAAGAATGAGCATTACTGGCTGGTTAAAGGTAGATCATTAAATAAGTCTGAAGTCGAAAGTACTAAGCCCTAAGTCAAAAAATCGAAATCCATTTTACGACTTAAAGTGCTCTACTTAGTACTTCAGACTTTGGCCTATCATGGCTTAAACCCTGAACCAATGTTCCAGTTTATACCAAGGGCAACGCCGGTTGATTTTAGGTCGACCTTGCCATTGCCAATACCGGTAATCGGTAGTTTCATGTAGGGTTGTAAAACGGCGCTAAACTTCGAATTTATTCTTCGCTGGTAATTAACATTAACATTCAACACGCCAAACAGGTGTGTATTTTTATTTCGTATTTCCAGGTTATAGGGTTTCCAGCCGCTTTCGGCCGAGTAATCAAACCTGTAATTTTCTTTAAGCATAAAGTACGATGATAACCCCGTACCAACACCAATAGCGTTGCTTCCTTTTGAATACAATTGGTAACTGAGGTTCAAAGGAACATCAAGCACCTTACAATTTGCCTGGATATTGGTAGGCGTTATCGATGGATTGTAAGACGCAGACGAATAACTGGTAGGTGTTGATGAATAAGGCTTAATAGCGTATGCTGCACCCGTGCTTATAGTTAACTTTTTTGTAATCCGTAATGAAAGCTGCAATCCATAATTAGTACCTGTTTGGCTATGCCCAAATGAATTTACCGCATTAGCGTCAGATGCGGCCAACACGCTGATAGAAAACTGTGGCCTGTTTTTTATTGCTGATGCCTTAACAATAGCCATTTGTTTTTTTGCCTCCCGCTCTGCTTTCTTATTCGCTGTCGTATCTGCATTTTGATTTGCTGCCATGTTGTTTTTAACCTGGTTGCCTGCCTGGGCTATTTTACCGCCATTATCAGGTGTATCAATACCGGTTGTTTGGCCATCAGGTGCTTTGTTTGCACTTGGTGTTTTATTATCGGCCAGTTGGGTTGCATTGTTGCCTGGTATGGCTTTACTAATTGTTTCCGTTTTTTGCACATTGTTTTTAGGCAGCACTTTGCTGGCAGCCATGTTAGTAGCTTTATCGTTAAGAATACTTCCCGTGCTTACTTTAACTTTTGATGCCCGGTTGTTATTGGCTGAATTGTTTACGGCCATGTTTTCTGCTTTATTGTTAATCGTATTTTTTTTTGCAGATTTAACGCTATTGGATTGCCCGCCAGGGGCGGTTACCGCAATGTCATCAGTTTTATTGTTGAGGCTGTCGTTGCCAGTATCCCTACCAGGTGAACCTGAATGTTTTTGGCTATTGCCTGTTTTATTAACCACCTTTACGCGTGATTTAGCTGGATCTGTAGTATCGTTTTTGCTGTAAAAATATAAACCTAAAGCCAGCAGCAATAAAGCTGCAATGCCGGATGCATAATACATAATACGGAAGAAGCCTGCTTTTTTATTGGATTTTTTATCCAGCAGCTGCTCCATAGACTCCCAATCCTCCTCCCGAAAAGCAAAGTGGTCTCCAGGGCCGGATAACCCGTCCCTGAATAATTGATCCAGCTTATTTTCGTTTTTCTCTTTCATTTCATTATTAATTCTATCAATACCGACATACTGATGCTTATAGTGCCAATAGCCACAATGGTATGTTGCCCGCTGCCGGAATTACTATCCGGCAGCCTGCCGGAGTTGATTACCATATTTTTCAATTTTTCACGCGCTTTAAACAAATTTGATTTTGATGTACCTGTACTTATATTTAGTTTCGACGCTATCTCCTCGTGCGAAAATCCCTCAATAGCAAAAAGGTTAAACACCGTCCGGTAGGCGTTTGGCAGTTGTTGCACCATGCCGATAAGATCATCGTAATTTAACTTTTGGTCGGGGAGTTCGTTATGCCCTATATCCTCGGCAGCATCAAGGTCATCGGTTAGCGAGAGTTTTAGGTTACTTCTGTAATAATCAACCGAGGTGTTCATCATAATCCTGCCAACCCATGCAATAAAGGGGCGGGTGGTATCATATTTTTGTAAGTTGGTAAACACTTTTAAAAAGCCCTGGTTCATGATCTCAGCAGCTTCGTACCTATTGCCGGCGTATCGCAGGCATATGCTCATAGCAAAGCCATAAAATGCTTTGTAAAGCATCTTCTGGTCTTTTCGGCTATGCTGTAAACAGCCTGCAATCAATTGTTGTAGTTCTGCTTCTCCCATATATACGGGCTACCTGTTTAATTAATTCCTGTTTGCAACTAACACGTATTTATAGTTGAAAGGGTTGCCTTTGGTTTTACTTTTTTTTCAGAAAGCTTATTTATGATAAATCCCGTTCGCTTTTAAAAGTAAAAGAACCGTAAAACAGGCGTTATTAATGTGTTTTGCAGATCGCAAATTACCTTGAATAATGAAGCATTACTCTGCTACCTCATTCACATCAATCATTGTCCAGTTATCCTGTACTGCCTTGGGGCCTCCGTTGTATTTTAATGTGATCTTAAAATTGGTTTTTACTTTTTCTCCTTTTTTATCAATTGAAGTTACGTATGATTTAATGACAAACACCGAATCTGATTTTTTTGCAAACTGATAGTGATCTTCGGCAAAAGTTAAATTGCCCGATTTGATGGTAGGTGCAATGTACTGCTTGGCTGCCTGGTATGCATCATCGCTGTTTGGGAACATGGTAAACGTAAGCATATCAGATGATCCTCCCGATGTGGCAAACTTTACAACTATCATCATAAAAATAATTCCAAAAATCGCCAGCATCCATGCACCTATCATGGCTGTTTTCTTTTTATGTCGTTTGTCTTTAAGATAAGACTGGTCGGGTCTTGCTTTGTGATAGATTCTCTCCATCGTAATTCAGGATATATAACTTGTTAAAGGTATATAAATTTCTTAATAAAAATCATAACAGCGCCTTGCCCCTTCAAATTTGTGATAGGTATCCCCACGGGAGGGCAAGGTGGTTTCATAACCGATACTTCCTTCGGTTGTGCCGCTGGTATTGCTATAATTAAGACCCGAAATTGGCGCATCATGGCTTACCCCCAACCTGAATTTTTCTCCGCTCTCTTTGTTTAAAAACAGATCAAATATTAACGAAAAAGTGATTGCAGATGGCCCGCCCGATCCGGCAGTACGCACCCATAAACCGGCATTAAGGTTATGTCTTTTATACTGTAGCCCCATATTTATTGATTGTGCCGTTGATTGTTTATAAAAAACAACTGATGGAATAAAAAAAGATTTTTCGTCCTCATCAAGATTTTCATCCTTGTTAAGATCCCATCTATAGCTTATATGTGCCGTACCGCGCATAGGTAATTTTGCGGGCGTACCCGTAAATGATTCATTGGGCCGGTTAATATGCTGCAATGCACCGCCAATATTAAAATCGCTTAAAGCAAGGTTTATACCCGCGCCTGAATCAAAGTAGAACCGGCTGTCGAATCTTGGCGACTCGGCATTTGTTGGCGATCCGGGGATGTACCCTAAACGTGGGTCAATCTGGTCGCTGAATACCAGTTTGCCATAATCAACCGAGCGGTTAGTTACCCCTGCCTGCACGCCAAACGATAATACAAAATCATCGGAACCAACACTATAGGAGTAAATACCGGCTATATTGTTTTTTGTAAGCCCGGCAGTACCCTCATTACCCCGGGTAAATATCAAACCAACCCCGCCGCCAAATTGCGGAATATTATAATCTACCGATGCTGTAAGATAGTTAAACCCGCCAGGCACCGATGTAAATTGATTGCGATAAATAAGGTTCATCCGCAAATCGCCGTGGAATTGCCCGTTTAATGCAGGGTTAAGATACACGGGCGAATTAAAAAACTGAGAGTACATATGATCCTGGGCAACGGCCACGCTAACAAACAACAGCATTAACAACCCTAAAACATATCCTTTAAGCAAAACGCGCATTATTTATCTTATTAAATGAACAACACCCGTTCGTTTGGGTAATGAATTATTGTACGACATTCCTTTCCACTCGCTGCCGTTTATAAATGTTGCCGAAGCCTGCCACACGTAAACGCCCTGCTCTACGGGTACTCCTTTAAAAGTACCGTCCCAGCCATCGCCATCAACCGGGGTGCCTTTAGGGGCCGATAGTTTCGTGGTTTCCCAAATTAACTGGCCAAAGCCATTAAATATTTGCAGGTGCCATTGCCTAATACCCGATCCTTTGGCCGCAAACTTTCTTAGTTCGGTGGTACCGCTGGTAGGCATAAAGGCGTTAGGCAAATACAGTTCGCCGGGAATACCAGTTATGCGTACATAGTGTGTTACTGCGCTATCGCAAAAATCTTTAGTGCTGGTTACCAGCGTTACCTTATATTTTCCCGTATCTGCATAAGTATGGATTGGGTTACCAAGGGCGCTTACAGTTCCGTCTCCAAAATCCCACATCCAATTGGCCGGCGTTCCGGTAGTTTGGTCAACAAACTGAAACTGGTAATTTGGTATGCTGGTGATAGTATCGGGATTGGCTGTAAAAGCAGTGCCCGGCGGCGACGTAACTTTTATATAATCTTTTTTTACCAAACTGTCTGCACAGCCTGTTAATGGGTTAAGGGCCACAAGTTTAACGGTGTAAGGCGAATTTTTATAATTGTAGGTATGTGGTGGTGGCGTAAATCCGGTGGCTGTAGCCCCATCTCCGTAATACCAGGTATAGGATAGGGCTATCGGCTGTGTGTTAGGATCGGCGTAGGTAGAATTTGTAAACGACGCGGTAACATTTCGGCAGCCCGTGGTATCTGATGCTGCAAAGCCGGCTTTGGGTATATCATATACCATAACCCGGTTTGTTGATTTGGATGATTCATTGCCCGACGAACATGCACTTGAAGCGGTTATGGTTACATAATACAGGCCTGGTTTGGTAAATACATAAGGCAGTTTATCGGTACCGGCTGCTACATTGGTTACTACGGCGTATTTATCATCATAAATGGTGTAATAAAATGTATCGCCGCCTGATGAATTATTTACAAACGTTAAATTTAAAGGTGCACACCCGCTGTTTTTATTATTCAGAAAAAACATATCCGGCGTAATAGTTGGGGCCGATACCGTTATTGTGCGTTTGAGCGTGGTATCGGTATTGCCACAGTAATTTTGGGCAACCATAAATATGGTGTACTGCTTTGTACGGGTGGTATTTAATGGCGTATCAAACTTAAAATCGCTTTTATCGGTATATACTTTTGATTCCAGCATCAGCGGCCCATCATACAGGTAGTAGGTGTACTGTAAGTTTTTACCGGGCGATGAGTTTTTGCCTGTTACAATAAAAGGCGAGCAACCTTCAACTCTATCAGGAATTAGCCTTGCAATTGGTTTTTGTGGGCTTATTCTTACCGAATCGAGGTAAGGAGGGGCTATATTGCAATTGCTTACAATGCTTAAACTGATGTGATAAACAGTATCCCGACCGTCTGTTTTTGCCAAAAATATGTGTTGGGGATTGGTCCCTGTATCTGTTGAGCCGTCGCCAAAATCCCATAAAAAAACACTGTTTATTGGTTTGGATGTATTGGTGAACTTAACCAGCATATTACCGCACGCTGTGCTGTTATCCTTGGTAAACGATGGGGTAGCAATAGCCGGGGGGATAGTTACTGTAAGTACAAATACACCGCTAACACAGCCCTGGCTGGTTGATATAATATTATACGTTACAGTCGCATTTCCGTTTAAATCGCTGTTGGTTAAAACATCGTTTATAAAGCTGCCGCTGCCACTTACCGTGTAACCACCAGCAGTTGCGGTGGTTTTTGATGCATCAACTACCCATGTAAATGTTGTTGCAGGTTTCGTAGCTGTGATATTGTAACCAAGCGATTTTCCTGCACAGGACGTAACTGTATTTTTACTTGTAATTGAATCGGCTTTATTGATGACGATGGTTGTTGGATCGGTTATGGTATCGCAGGGTGCGGCCAGGGTTGTTATCCCCTGAAAAAGGAGAGTAACCTTGCCCGCCTTTATTTCGGCGGATGAAGGTGTATAAACTGTCTGCGCCAAATTTCGGTCGGTAAAGGTGCCGGTACCGCCGGCCCAGCGCATTTTTATTGAAGGATTATTTGACGCACCATTCAAACTTATGGGTGTCCCGGCGCAAACGGCAGGGTAGGTGCCGGCGGTAACTGTTGGCGCTGCTATAAATTGTAAATGCTGGCTGCTGGTGGCCGGTGCCCCGCAAACGTTGGTATTTGTTACGGTAACGGTATACTTGGCAAAATCGTTAAATTTTATGACCGGATATTGTGAAACGTCGGTAGTATTATTAATAAAAGAAAATGCCCCGCCGGTTACCGTCCATTTGTAGGTTGCACCTGTGTTTTGTGCCGACCCGGAAAATGTTACTTTGGTAGCACTGTTAATATTATTATCAAATTTAAGAGTACTATTTGTTCCGCAAAACACAGTATCTTTTGATAATGTGGCTGTGGGCACATCATCAACCACAACCGTTTGTGTGTTAGCATCGGTTATCAGCCCGCAACTTACCGTCGAGATTGCCAGTTTAATATTGTAAACACCTGTTTTGTTAAACAAAAACTGTGGCGTTTGGCTGTTTGCATTTGTGCCGTTTGCATAAGCTACGGGTGCTGGACCGGTAACCGTCCACACATATTTATTGGTATTATTACAGTTTGAGTCAATTTTTGATGTGTTTACAGGAGTAACCGTAAGGGGGATGCAACCCGAATTAACAGGCAGCGAAAAGGCCGGCACAGGAGGCTCCTGGATACAAATATCCTGCGTAACATCTGCAACGGCGCATGAGCCTGTGTTGTTTTGCAGTTGCAAGGTTACTGTATGCGTACCGGTGGTTGTAAAAGTATAAATGAAAGCATCAGATAGTTTGTAATTAACTTGTTTGGTTACGCCGTCAACAAGCCACGTATACCGGGCTTTGCTGTTTGTACAACTTGCCGACGTACTGTTGGGGTCGTCGCCCGGAAAAGAATTGTTTACAAATTTAACCGCAGTATTTACACAGGCGGCCACCGGCACAACCGGCAGGTTAATTGGCGGCGCTATAACTTTTGCGTAACTGGCAACGGGGGTGCCTACATTGCCGCAAAACGGGCTTGCTAATTGCAGTTTTACTTCAAATGAATTGTTTTGGCCTTTAACTATGTTTCCGCATGATGCCTTAACATATTGGTGAGAAACTTTGCCGCCGGCAGCAAGTATCTGGCAATAGGTATAAGATACCGATGGCGTACCATCGCCCCAGGAAACATTATAAAGCAACCCGGGATAGTTGCTTTTTATAACATTCGGGTCGATGTTGTACGTTAAATTGGTAGCCCCGCTGCCAAGGCAGGCCGTTGTGCTACCCTCAACCCCGAAGCTGTTGTTAACCATGTTATTGACCAGGGTATAAGTATAGGTACCTGTGATGCCTCCTAAAACAGCTTTTACGCTAATTGTGTAATTAGCAGCTTTGGCTGTAAAATTACCATTATTGGTAAAATTAACATTGGATGCTTCAGTTACCTGAGAAAGCTCGTTGTAAAAGCTTGCGGTAACTGTGGCGCCTGTAGTTGATGTATTTATAAAATTATAAGAAGAATTGCCCGACCCCGAACAAGTGCCAAACACTTCGGGATAATTGGCATCTATCGATTGCGAATTTAACGCTGCAACAGTGCCTGCGCCGGCAACAATTGATATGGCAGCTGATGACGTGCTTGTAACCGATGGTTTGGTAGCGGCTACTCTAACCAAATAACCGGTGCCGGGAATGGTGCCGGCTGGTATTATGCCATTTACAAAAGTAGCATAGTTGCCCGTGAACTTGCCAATTAGTTTTTGCGACGTGAAACTACCGCTGGCATTTGAAAGGTAAAGATTGTAGGTATTAGCAGGATCGATGCATGAACCCGTTACCTGGATGGGAACGCTTATTGTCGACCCTGGCGCATAGGGGCCGATATCTACATTGCCAATAGTTATAGTTTGCGCTAAGGCCGAAAAAGCAACTAAATTAAATAAAGCAAAAAAAAATAAATTTGTAGTAAATATTTTATTCATTCACTTGCTTTTACTGTAGATAATTGCTTAAAATTCAATAGATTGGTCGAAAATAATAATTATTTTCAAATAATAATTGAATTTATTGCAAAAAGTAAAATTTTTGAACCAGAGGTTTTTCGCCAAAAACGAACAAAGTAATTGCCTGTAACAGAAATAAAATAGGTTGCTTAATAATGAATGATAACGGTGCTAAGCTTACTTTAAATTTCCAAAAAATAAATAAGAGATGAATATTGCAGCTATGATACCGGCTGCATCGGCAAATAAGCCGGCGGGTATGGCGTACCGTGATTTTTTTATCCCCACGGTACCAAAATATAAGGCAACTATATAGAACGTAGTATCGGCCGAACCGTTGAATACACTACCCAGGCGGCCTGCAAAACTATCGGGGCCAAAGGTTTTCATTACATCTATCATCATTGCTTTTGAACCAGATCCGCTGAGCGGTTTCATGTAGGCTACGGGCATTGCATCTACAAACCGGGTGTCAAGGTTGGCCTTTATACAAACCCAACGCAAACCCTCGTTCATATAATCCAGCGCACCGCAACTACGAAACACGCTAATACCTACTAACATTGCCACCAGGTAAGGGATTATCTTTACCGATGTTTCAAATCCGCTTTTTGCTCCTTCTACAAAAACATCAAATACATTTATTTTTTTTATCAATCCGCCTACGATAAATACTACCGGGATAAAAAACAATAAAAAGTTACTAACTACTTTAGATACTATACTTATTTCTTCGTTAGTTAAGTACTTTGTAAAATACCATACCACTATCGTAATAAAAGCAGTTACTCCACCCAGCCAGGCAATGATAACCCTATCCCAAAGATTTATCTTTTGTTTTATGGCTACAATTAATAAACCAACAACCGTTGCTACGTAGGTTGCTATAACGCATGGTAAAAATATATCCGCGGGATCTTTGGCATTTAAAATGGCACGTTGCGCTATGATAGTAACCGGCAACATTTGCAGGCCCGAAGTATGCAGCACCAGGAACATGATCTGTGCGTTTGAAGCCGATTCCTTATCTTTATTTAACTCCTGCAGGCTCCCCATAGCTTTTAAACCCAGCGGGGTGGCCGCATTATCAAGCCCAAGTAAATTGGCCGAGAAGTTCATGAGCATTTGACCAACGGCCGGATGCTTTTTAGGTACATCAGGAAACAGGCGGCTAAAAAACGGACCTACCAGGCGCGATAGAAAATTTATGGCGCCTGCCTTTTCGCCCACATTTAATATACCCAGCCAAAAGGCCATAGCGCCAATCAATGGTAAGGCAATATCCATTACCGATGATTTTGACGAATTGAAAATACCGTCGACAAGCAATTTAAAAGCCTCTACGTCGCCAAAAAAAATAAGCTTAATGAGTGCTACAACAAAAGCGATCAAAAAAAATGCTATCCAGATATAATTAAGGGCCATACGTGTCTTTAAGGCTTTGAAGTTAATGGTTTTGTATTTCAATATGAAATAATACTTAACTTGGACAGTGGGAAGATAGAATCAAGAGTCAAGAATTAAGATAGCGCGAATTTGCTAAGAATAGGATCGAAGCTGTTTCTTCATTAAAATTAATCCTAAATTAGCCTTTATAGTTTTTGTCTTGATTCTTGACTCTTGATTCTCTCCCCACGTATTAAAAAAACAACACCATGACCACTACTTCGGCCATTTTAAACACCGCTATAACCGATTTTTTGCAAACCAGGTCACCCGATGATAATTGGGATTTAAAACCCGCACCAGGTAAATGGTCAAAAAAAGAGGTCATTGGCCACCTGATTGACAGCGCCCAAATAAACCTGCAGCGCTTTGTACGCTGCACTTACGAGGAGAACTTTAAACTGGTTTATGAGCAGGATATTTATGTTGCTGTACAACATTACCAGGATGCTGATATTAAAGAAGTGCTTGACCTTTGGATTTTGCTTAACAGGCAAATAATAAGGGTTTGGGAAAATTACCCGGCCGACAGGCTGACCGCCCGTTGCGATAACAGCAAAGGCGAACCCAACCTTCAAACTGTTGAATGGCTGGCTAATGATTATGTTGAACATTTAATGCACCATTTAAAAACTATTTAATTATATGGCAGGATACTCCGGTACACCGTTGGCAAAAAAGCTGGGCATAAAGGCTTCGGCAACAGTAATGCTGATTAACGCCCCCGATTATTATTTGCAGTTATTTACCGACATGCCGGCCGAAGTTTACTTTGTGGATGATGCCGGTGTTAAAAAAGATCTTATCCATTTTTTCACAAAAAGCCAGGACGAGTTTTTAATTAATTTGCCGCAATTGATGAAGCAAATAAAACCCGATGGCATGATCTGGGTGTCGTGGCCCAAAAAAGCATCAAAAGTGGTTACCGATATTACTGAAGACGTAATCCGCTATTTCGCACTTAAAATAGGGCTGGTTGATATAAAAGTTTGTGCCGTGGACGAAATTTGGTCGGGTTTAAAATTGGTTATTCCGGTAAAGGACAGGAAATCATTAGCTTAAAACTTTTTTGGTAATAACAGCGTAAACAATCATCAGCTATTATTTGCAAACGCCAACAATTACCTAACTTAGCATCATTATAAATTTAATACTATGGCCACAATAGAACTTAAACGTGTGCATGGCGATTTCGGCTTTGAGGCCGTGGATTCCATTGGTCACACAGTAAAAATGGATAGCAGCCCCGAAAGTGGTGGCGAAGATTTTGGGATACGCCCGATGCAAATGCTGTTAATGGGCCTTGCAGGCTGCTCGGCAATTGATGTTATCAGCATTTTAAAAAAACAACGCCAGGAAGTAAAGGACTATAAAATGGTGGTTAACGGCGAACGCGAAGCCGGCAAAGAACCTTCGTTATGGCAGGATATTGAAGTTGAATTTCACTTGTATGGCGATATTGATGAAGATAAAGCAGCCCGCGCGGTTGAATTATCATTAAACAAATATTGTTCTGTAGCTGCTACGCTTGGTAAAGCCGGCGCCGATATTAAATCGAAGGTGTTTGTTCACCCGGCAGTAGAGATATAACGACAATAAAATCTATTAAAGTTCTGGTAAAGTTCCGGGGAAATTAAAGGGACTTATTTAAAACGTAAAAAGCGATGGCTATAAACCATCGCTTTTTACGTTTTAACCTCAGGCTCTTACTCGCCTTCAAAAAAATCTATTAATCCGCCAAAGTAGCTATGGGTCCAGCCATCGGTTATATCGTCAAAATCCTCATCGGGAATGTTGGTGTGCTCAATTTCGGCAAATGTGCCTTGTTTATCGGGGTGTAGTTTTATGGTAACTACAAAATCATCTGATTTACCTTCAGAATACCATTGCGGTACAATTTTCTCGGGATGATAAATGGTTGGCAGCCGATGAGGTTTAAAACAGTGTTTGCTGCCGGCATTTTTCAATGGTGTACCAGCCCGTACCAGGGTGTTTCACCCCGTACCACCCCGTACCAGGTTGTTTCAGGGTGTGTCATCCCGTACCGGTACACACACTTTTGGGCTTGTAATGCTTGCTTGATTAACCAACACGCGGTTGGTAAAGGCTAAGCTTTTTGTAATACAGCCCTGTAAGTACTTTATTAAACATAAAAAGCGACGGATTATAACCATCGCTTTTTATGTTTTAACCTCCGGCCGTCACTCGCCTTCAAAAAAGTCTATCAATCCGCCAAAGTAGCTATGGGTCCAGCCATCGGCAATGTCATCAAAATCCTCATCGGGTATGTTGGTGTGCCTAACTTCGGCAGATGTGCCTTGTTTATCGGGGTGTAGTTTTATGGTAACTATTGAATCGTCTGATTTACCTTCAAAATACCATTGCTGTACAATTTTTTTGCCGGGCTCAAATTCTATGTTTTTACCAACAATGCTGCCATCCCACATAGAGAATTCCGACCCTGGTTCGGTACTCATTTGAGCTGTTTCACCTGTCCATAACTCAATAGTGACGGGATTGGTAAGGGCCATATAAATTTCGTCGGGCGTTGCCGGTATGCTGTAGTATTTTTTAAAATCTTTCACCTGCGCAATTTAGCAAGATTATTTTAAACGTTTACAGGTCCTATTGGTAATACCACACGACCGTAAACCTCATTTAACACATTGGCAATACCAGTGTATATAGCCGATGCGCCGCAAATAATACCCTCGTAACCCGCCAGGTGTTTAATAGCAGGATTACCTGTTGCATCGCCCGCCACTAATAAAAAGAATAATATGGTTAGCGATCCAAAAACAAACTGCAATGCGCGGTTCAATTTTAACGTGCCAAAAAACAAAAGCAAGGTGAATACTCCCCAAACTGATAAATAAGCACACATAGCGCCTTCAGATGCTGCTGTAGCCCAGCCCAGTTTTGGCATTACAATAAGGCCAACTAACGATAGCCAGAAAAATCCGTACGATGTAAATGCAGTTAGCCCGAATGTGTTATTCTTTTTTGCCTCAATAACGCCTGCAATAACCTGTGCCAGGCCGCCGTAAAAAATGCCCATAGCCAGTATCATGCCGTTCATTTCAAAAAAACCGGCGTTATGGATGTTTAACAAAACGGTGGTCATACCGAAGGCGCAAAGGCCAAGCGGCGCCGGATTAGCAATGCCGTCCTTTACAGGGGCAGGTGTAGTAGGGATCATGTTGGTTTAGTATTAGTTGGTTTATAACGCAAGCTAATTGATTTATGATTATTTTACAATTTTATTTACAACTCTGCACTTACTTTTGCGTTAAGCAAATACCTATGCAAAAAATAGTATTGATACGCCACGGCGAAAGTATTTTTAATCTCGAAAACCGTTTTACCGGTTGGGAAGATGTCGATTTGTCTGAAAATGGCTATCAGCAAGCCCACAAAGCAGGGCAGATCCTTAAAAAAAATGGTTATAACTTTGATGTCGGTTTTACCTCGTATTTAAAGCGATCAATTAAAACCATGCATTTTATATTGGAGGAGTTGGATCATTTATGGATTCCGGTTGAAAAATCATGGCGGCTTAATGAACGTTTTTACGGCGCTTTACAGGGAATGAACAAAGATGAAGCCATAGCCAAATACGGTGCCCAACAGGTTCAAAAATGGCGGCGCGACCCCAATGAACACCCGCCTGCTGTTACCCGCGATGATCCACGGTTTCCCGGTCACGATTTGCGCTATAAAAATTTAACAGATCGCGAGCTACCACTCACCGAAAACCTTAGCGAGACAATGGATAGAGTATTGCCCTTTTGGAACGAAACCATTGTAAGTGCCTTGCGCCGCAACCAAAAGGTAATTGTGGTTGCCCACGGCAATAGCCTGCGTTCATTAATTAAATACATAGATTGCCTTACCGATGAGCAGGTGACTCAACTTGAAATCCCCACAGCCACACCCTGGGTTTATGAACTGGACCACGGGTTAAACCAGATAAGGCATTATTATTTAGATTGAGATTTGATTTTCATGGAGATATGCAGCGTATTTGTTTATCTTAGTCGTCCCGATTAACTATAAACCATACGCTAAAACAAAAAATGAAGAAGTCTGATATTTATGAAATAACCATAAAGATACTTGGTGTTTACTTGTTGGTTTCCAACCTATCCAAAGTCCCCGGTTTTTTCACCTTTTTAAAAACGTTTAATGCTCTTTCAGGCTCCGACCATGCTTCTGAGCAAATGAACCTGTTTTGGTTAAATATCATAAACTTTATTTTTATACTGGCCTTGTCTATTTTTTTAATAGCAGGTACGAAGTTTATTACCAGGGCAGTTACTAACGCAACAGATAAGCAAGAAAATGTAAAACTGTTTGCTGATAGAAAAGTGATATACGAGATAGCACTTATTATCATCGGTGGCCTGCTTATTGTTAATAACGTTCCTGATTTGCTGTACCGCATATACAACATGTCCAGCGAAAACGATAAAAACGCGGTAATATCATCGATAACAAAAGTATTTGTAGGTATTTTAGCAGTGGCCTTTGGTAAGCGCATAGCTATCTTTTTTGCGAAATAATAAACAGATACTAAATCCCTACAAATAAGAGAGGCCCGTCCGGGCCTCTCTTATTTGTAAACTCAATAAAGTAGATTTAATATACATTGACGCGCTGAGGCCCGCTTATACTGACGCCAGGCCAACCCCGGTAAGCTGACCAGCAAATGCAACAAATGCCTTTCCTTCAGCTATTTGCGATTGGTTATCAATCAGGTTTTGTAAATTAACTTTTCCAATCACAAATTTATAATCACCTGAGTAATAGCGCTCTTTTATGGATATAAATTTCAAATCTTCTACCAAACGTTCGTCATCATACCTTAAATAGATGTCAAACTCTACATTATTGGTAAATTGAAGCCCGGTTTTTTCCTTGGCTTTTTTGTATTCATACTGATAGCTATAGCGCAATGCTGCTATATCTGATAGCACGGCCGATCCGGTAGGATGGCCGCCGGCGCCTTTTCCAAAAAAGAATTGTTGGTCGGCAAAAGCGGCCTGCACTGTTACACCATTGTACTCGTACTCCACGTTATATAAAAATTCGGTACTGTTAACAAATTTAGGCAATACAAACATGGCCACATTGCTATCGTCCAATTCTTTAGCTACCGGAACCAGTTTAATTTTCAGATTCTTTTCGCGGGCATATTGTAAATCCTGGGCAGCAAGGTTCTGTATGCCTAAATTAAAAACTTCATCTGGCTGTACTATAACGCCATAGGCATGTGCCGCAGCAATTACCAGCTTATATTTGGCATCGTAACCACCTACATCGCTGGTTGGGTCGGTCTCGGCAAAACCAAGGTCTTGCGCCTGTTTTAAGGCGCTATCATAATCAAGCCCCTCAATAAAGCCCTTGGATAGAATATAATTAGATGATCCGTTAAAAATTCCACTTATAGAGTGCAGTAATTCATTATCATAATACTCTTCCAGATTACGGATAATAGGGATGCTACCGCAAACCGCGCCCTCGTATAATAATGACGTGCCATGCGTATGCTGTAGCTCAATCAACTCTTCCAAATGAAGCGCTATCATTTTTTTACTGGCCGATACCACGTTTTTTCCGCTGCTTAATGCTCTTGATACTATTTCAAAAGCCGCCTCGGTATCGTTAATTAATTCTACAATGGTATTAATCTCTGGGTTGTTCAGCAACTCGTCTCTATCTGTGGTGAATAAATCTGCCGGCAGGGACCTTTCTTTGTGCGGATCCTTGATAGCAAATTTTACAATTTCGATGTTTAAATTTTTTGTCTTGATGATATCATATAACCCCTGTCCAACTACGCCAAATCCAAATAATCCTATACTTAACTTTTTACTCATTACGCTGTACGTTGCAATTCTATAATTTTTCCTTTTACATCAGTTTTAAAAAACGATGTGATAATATTTGTTAATGCTTCTGTTTCAATTAAAAAGCCATCGTGGCCATAAAACGAATCCAGTTCGGCAAAGGCCGATTTGGGAATATGCCTGAACAGGTATTCCTGCTCTTCGATGGGAAATAACACGTCCGACTTGATGCCAATAACCAGGGTACGGGCTTTGATAAGGCTTAGTGCTTTCTCAACACCATTTCGGTTACGGCCCACGTTGTGCGAATCCATCACCTTAGTTAAATACCAATAGCTATAGGCATTAAACCGGTTCACCAGCTTTTGGCCCTGGTAATCCTGGTAGGTTGATGCCTTAAAATTATCGGTTTTGCTATCAACCTCCTCCTGTTGTGTTATACCATAAGTTTTATAAGTACGGTAGGAGAGCAGCGCTATGCTCCTGGCAGCCTTCAAGCCGTTTTGCCCACCTTCGATAGTGTTATTGTTGAAGGTCGTGTCGGCACTTAAAGCCAAACGCTGCGACTCATTAAACGCGATGCCCCATGGCGAATGACGCGCGTTGGTGGCTATCAAAATAAGGTTTTTGATACGGTTTGGTTCAATAATACCCCACTCAATGGCCTGCTGGCCGCCCAATGAGCCACCAATGAGGATATGAATATTGCCGATGCCCAAATGGCTGGCTAATAACTGGTGTGCTTTTACTATATCTCTGATAGTAAACTGCGGGAATGTTAAAAAATACGGCAAACCAGTTGCCGGATTCGTGCTTAAAGGGTTGGTTGTACCGTATGGCGAACCCAAAATATTGGCACAAACTATAAAATGTTCTTCCGGGTTGAATTTATTTCCAGTGCCCACAAAACCTTTCCACCAATCAAAAACATCGGCATTAGCTGTCAGGGCGTGGCATACCCATACCACATTGTCCCGCTCCTTGTTTAAGCGGCCATACGTATGAAAGCCTATCTCCAGTTGCTGTAGTTGTTCGCCCGATTCCAGCTCAAAAGTTTGTGTGTACTTAAATATTTCTGTATTCATTCTTCTATCATGGTTGATAGTGGTGAGTGGGCAGTAGTGAGTGGTGAATTTTTTATTCACTCACCATTCACCACTCACTACTCACCACTACGCTAATTCGGCTTGCGCCTCTTTTATTTTGGCAAATGCCTGTTCAAAATCTGCTTTTATATCGTCAATATGCTCAATACCAACCGCTACCCTTAACGATGTTGGAGTAACGCCTGCCGAAAGCTGTTCTTCATCTGATAGCTGCTGATGTGTTGTTGCCGATGGCTGAATGATCAATGTTTTAGCATCGCCCACATTGGCCAGGTGGCTTACCAGCTTCAGGTTATCAATTAATTTACCCGCTGCTTCTTTATCGCCATCAATCTCGAAAGACAACACCGCTCCGAAACCATTTTTCAGGTATTTTTTTGCTAATTCGTGGTACGGGGATGATGCTAATCCCGGATAGTTTACTGATGCTACCTGCGGATGCTGATCAAGCCATTTGGCCAGTTCCAATGTATTATCCACATGGCGTTGCACCCGCAATGATAGTGTTTCCAATCCCTGGATGTTGAGCCATGAGTTAAACGGCGATTGCGAAGGGCCAAAATCGCGCAAGCCTTCTACACGTGCACGAATAATAAACTGAATGTTGCCAAACGGACCGCCAATGCCAAACACATCTGCAAAAACCAACCCGTGGTAACCTTCGGATGGCTCGGTAAACTGCGGAAACTTTCCGTTGCCCCAGTTATAAGTGCCGCCATCAATAATAACACCGCCAATGCTGGTACCATGGCCGCCAATCCATTTGGTGGTTGATTGTACTACTACGCTTGCGCCATGCTCCAACGGACGGAATAAATAGCCGCCTGCTCCAAAAGTATTATCTACAATAAGCGGCAAGTCGTATTTTTTTGCCAGCGCGCCAACTTTATCAAAATCGGCAATTGTAAAACCAGGGTTACCTATAGTTTCCAGGTAAATGGCTTTGGTTTTATCATCTATTAAAGCTTCAAGGCTTTCGGCGGTATCGTCTTTGGCAAAACGCACATCAATGCCCAAACGTTTAAAGGCTACTTTAAACTGGTTGTAAGTGCCGCCATATAAGAATGGCGAGCTCACAAAATTATCGCCAACCTGTAATATATTATTTAACGCTATAAACTGGGAAGCCTGGCCCGATGCAGTGGCCAAAGCCGCAACACCACCTTCTAAAGCGGCAATGCGTTTTTCAAACACATCCGTAGTGGGGTTCATTAAGCGGGTATAAATATTGCCAAACTCTTTTAGTGCAAACAGGTTGGCACCATGCTCGGCACTTTTAAATACGTACGAAGTAGTTTGGTAAAGCGGTACCGCGCGTGAGCCTGTAGTAGGATCAACTTCCTGGCCGGCGTGTAATTGTAAGGTTTCGAATTTTAAGGCTGACATAGTTGTAGATTTTGAAAGGTTATAATTAAATTTTGTTGTTTAGATGGATTTTAGCAAGCTGATAAAATGTTTACCAGTTTTACAACACGTATGTTTTCAGGGATTGAAAAAAGGGACGTATTAAACATCAACAGCAGCAACACATACAAATATTGCCGATAGAAGGGCTAATATGTTGCATGTTACCGTTTTGGGTATTAAAAATGTTGCTTTTAGTAATTGTATTAAAACTTTTCATGGCTATAAATTTATATCCCCCGGTGTTATTTGCCGGGACAGGAATTGGCACCTTCTCCAAAATTGAAGGGTTGCCAGCGGGTCAGTGAGCCTGATCTCTCGCCGCTTCTTTATAAATCAATACCCGAACTATGCGGAGAATTGATTGACTATGGTATTGCTACCAAATAATGCTTCAAAGATAAGCGGATATTTATTTAAATACCAAATTTTATTTTTATTAAAAGGTGAAAGGGTAGATGTTACTTACCCTTTCGCCTGCTTAAACAACCTGTATATGCAAATGTTTTTTTAAACGGGAGTTTGTCGAATTAAGGAATTATTTAAATTTTCAAAATTCTGGAAATTCAAATAATTCGACAAATTCCGGTTTAGACAGAGGTTCATTCTGTTAATTCTGATTTCAGACAGTTGGGTTTGCTGAATAATCTTTCCAAAGTTCATCCAGCGTTTTGCCGGTTTGCTGTTTCCAGGTATCGTCGGTAAAAGTATGGTCGCGCATTTTGCCATCGAAAGTTTTCACAATTCCAGGCTTGCTTTTTTCCAGCCACGCCAGGAAACGCGCGGTAACGCGGTAACTGTTATCATAATTTTGAGTGGTCTTGTATGCCGGTAACGACCAGTTTGCTGCCGGATTATTAACGCCAAATTTAAACCGGGCATAATCGGCAATACCTTCTGTTAACCAGCCCGGGCCGGTGCTTTGGCCATAATCCTGTACAATGTGCATTACTTCGTGAGTTACTACATCAATGTCTTCCGGGCGTTGGTGCATCCAGCGCGAACTTATGGTAACAATGCCGTTTGCAGTTTCGGCAACGCCTTTGTAGCTGGTATCTATAATCATGGTAACTGCTTTCAGTGTTTTTTTGTTGTAGGCATTTGCCAGCTCAGGATATACTTTATAAAACGTGTTTATCAGTTTGGTTTTCAATGCGGTATCAAGCGTATTATCATAGTTGATAAAGGTAAGCTTGTAACCGTTTTTGTTGTAGTTACTGGTTTGCTGGGCATAGGAAGTGCCTGCCATCAGCATTAAAAACAGGATAGATAAGATTGATGTTTTTTTCATTGTTTTGGATAAATAGATTGAATTTCAAAACTACAATTTTAATTTAAACCCGAATATTAATACCATTCGTTTATCAGTATCGTTACATAAAAAGTTATTAATTTTGCCCGCATAACATTCATGGGAATTATCCCGACATCTATGACCGATAGCAACAATTTATACCAGTTGGCAGTTACATTATTGCAGCAGCTGATATCTATACCATCATTCAGTAAAGAAGAAGACCGCACCGCAGATCTGATTAACGAGTTTTTACAACAACACGGTGTAACCACCCATCGCAAGCTTAACAATATCTGGGCCTGGAACAGGCATTTTGATCCGGCAAAGCCAACAATACTGCTCAACTCACATCACGATACCGTGAAACCTAACTCTGGTTACACACGCGACCCATATGATGCCAGGATTGAAGATGGTAAGCTATTTGGCCTGGGCAGCAATGATGCCGGCGGGTGCCTGGTATCGTTGATAGTGGTATTTCTTTATTTTCATGACAGGGAAAACCTGAAATATAATTTTTGCCTGGCGACCACTGCCGAAGAGGAGATCTCTGGCGTAAACGGACTTGAATTGATTATCCCCGAACTGGGTAAGCTTGATTTCGGAATAGTAGGCGAGCCTACACTAATGCAGCTGGCCATTGCCGAACGTGGTTTAATGGTGCTGGATTGTACCGCTCATGGCCGAGCCGGCCATGCAGCCCGCGAAGAAGGTGATAACGCTATCTATAAAGCGCTAACAGATATTGAGTGGTTCCGCAGCTTTAAGTTCCCTAAAGAATCGGAAGTTTTTGGGCCGATCAAAATGTCGGTTACTATTATCAACGCAGGTTCGCAGCATAATGTGGTGCCGGCAAGTTGTGTGTTTACTGTTGATGTTCGGGTTACCGATGCCTACCGAAATGAGGAGGTTCTGGAAATCATCCGCCAGCATGTAAGCTGCGATGTAAAGCCAAGATCTATCCGCTTAAAACCATCATCAATTCCCAAAGAGCATGCTATTGTGCAGGCAGGTTTAGCTTTGGGCCGTACAACTTATGGCTCTCCAACTACTTCAGATCAGTCGTTGCTGGATATCCCATCCGTCAAAGTTGGCCCTGGCGATTCGGCAAGGTCACACACCGCTGATGAGTTTGTATATATAGATGAGATAAAGGAGGGGATTGAATTGTATATCAAAATGTTAAAGAGCATTAATTAACCCCTAAGCCCCTTAACCCCCTGAAGGGGGAACTTTTTGAATTACTAATTTGAATTTTCAACTATGGTTCCCCCTTTAGGGGGTTAGGGGGCTTAATCGGTTAGGGAGCTTCCGGCCAACGCAATAGCGACACCCAAAAGCACAGCCCCCATTTTTCGTAAATTGAATTTATGATCGGCACTTGATTCAAATAAAATTGTGGTGGATATGTGCAGGAATATACCAATAACCATACCCATTATCCGGTTAAAGTAATGCTGCAGGTTACCAATGTTGCCGGTGCTTAATGTATTGCTAAAAAAGTATCCGGCCGGCGCCATTACGGCAAATAACAAAATGAAAAACACGGTTTTATTACGGCCTTGCTTGTTGGTAAGCAGCACGGTGCCTAAAGCAAATGCGGCCGGTATATGGTGCAATGCTATGCCATAAACCAACTGATCCTGGTTACCTTGCGCCAATGGCATGCCCTCTAAAAAAGCGTGCAGGCAAAGGCTTACCATAATACCTACCGGAAAAACCACCAGGTCGTGCTGGTGTTTGTGCATGTGGCCATGCTCAATGCCGTCAGAAAATAGCTCTAAAACAATCTGGAAAAGAAACCCGATCAGGATAAATACGCCCACATAATTATCATTGCCGTGGTAAGCATCAGGTATTAAATGCAAAACGGTTATGCCAAACAGGTATGCCCCGCTGAAAGACAACACAAGCTTGAGCATTTTATGATTATCGCCCCTGAATAAAAAAACAGATAAACCACCAAATGAGGCGCTTAAAAACAATAGTAAAACTTTCCAGATCTCCATTAAAAGGCAGGTTGTATTCTTTTAAAAATAAAGGCAAACAGCATCCCTACAAGCGAGCCATAAATAGCCCCGCAAATTACATCAACAGGAAAATGCACTCCCACATACACCTGGGCAAATGACACCAGCGCGGCCCAAAAAATTGCAGCAAACCATACCCAGCGCCATTTTTTGCCAAAAACAAGGCATAAAAATATAGCCATGGCAAAATGATCTGTTGCATGGGTTGACGGGAAGCTGTAACCCGTACCGCATGGAATGCGGTTAATATCGGTTAAACCAACTACCGGATCGCGGCAGGGGCGAAGCCTTTGTACCTGGTGCTTGATGAGCGTAGCGCTCGTAAAATCGGCAAAGCCAGCAGTTGTTGCTAACAGGACGATGATTATAGCGCCCACTTTTTTATATCGCCATAAAGAAAAAACAATAATGAAAATATACAGCGGAATCCAGAATTTAGGATTACGAAACCAGGGCATAACCAGATCAAAGAACGGATTAGTCAGGTCGTGGTTGATGAAATAAAATAAATGCCGGTCGAGTTGTAAGATGTAATCAGGCATTGATGAATTTTATAGTAAAGCCCCAAAGTTATCAAATACTTTAAACAAGTTTTATAGCAGGCGGCTAATTACAGATAAAAGACTCATGTTTTACCAGCTATATACAGATAAAAGCTAAACGGCGTTACCTATGGTAAAAGAAGCAAATAGTTATAAAATAGTTTTTTGAAGTTGTTTGAGGCCTTTTTTACTGAGCAAACGTTTGCAGAAAAATATAAATTGTACAAGCCTGTCGTTTAAATATTTTACTTTTGTCCAACAAAAACAAATACAATTTTGACACTTATAAAATCAATTTCGGGGATACGCGGTACCATTGGTGGTGCCGCCGGCGATGGTTTAACACCGCTGGATATTGTAAAATTTACGTCGGCTTATGGCTCCTGGGCAGTAGAAAAATCGGGAATCAAAAAAATTGTGATAGGCCGCGATGCCCGCATATCGGGCGCCATGGTTAATAACCTGGTAATAGGTACCTTACAAGGCCTTGGCATAGATGTAATTGACCTTGGCCTTTCAACCACGCCAACTGTTGAAGTTGCAGTTACAGGCGAGCAGGCAGCAGGCGGCATTATTTTAACCGCAAGCCACAACCCTAAACAATGGAACGCGCTTAAACTGCTTAATGCCGATGGTGAATTTATAAGCGATGCGGATGGTAAAGAAGTGCTGGAAATTGCCGAAAACAGCGATTTTACGTACGCTGATGTGAACGATCTTGGTAAAGTTACGATGGACGATAGCTGGCTTCAAAAACATATAGACCTTGTACTGGCTTTGCCACTGGTTGATGTGGAAGCTATAAAGAAGGCCGATTTTAATATTGTAATTGATTGTGTAAATTCTACCGGAGGTATTTTTGTACCTGCCTTGCTAAAAGCATTGGGGGTAAATACCGTTCACGAATTGTATTGCGAGCCCGACGGTAATTTTCCGCATAACCCGGAACCGTTGCCGGAAAACCTGACAGCTTTGTCAAAAGAAGTATTAAATAAACGCGCCCATTTGGGGATAGCTGTCGACCCTGATGTTGACCGCCTTTGCTTTGTTTGCGAGGATGGCAACATGTTTGGCGAGGAATATACGCTGGTTGCAGTGGCCGATTATGTGCTGCAGAATAATTTGGGCAATACGGTATCCAACCTGTCATCAACCCGCGCGTTGCGCGATGTTACCGAAACTGCCGGCGGCGAATACCACGCATCGGCAGTAGGAGAGGTGAACGTGGTTAACAAAATGAAATCGGTTAATGCTGTTATTGGCGGTGAAGGTAATGGCGGCATTATTTATCCCGAAATACATTATGGCCGCGATGCTTTAGTGGGTATCGCCTTGTTTTTAACCCACCTGGCTAAATACGGCCAATCGGTTTCAAACCTGCGCCGGTCATATCCCGGTTATTTTATTTCGAAAAATAAGATCACTTTAACCCCCGAAATGGACATTGATGCCCTTTTGAGTAAGGTTGAAGAAAAATATATGAAGCAACCGCACTCAACAATTGACGGTTTGAAAATAGAATTTGATAAAGAATGGGTACATTTGCGTCGTTCAAATACTGAACCGATTATCCGTATTTACTCCGAGGGCAATTCAGAAACGGTTGCAAACGGGCTGGCAAATAAGATAATCGCTGATATTAAAGAGATTTTGAATTAATTTTTGGATTATTGATTTAATGAATTATTGAGTTAGGCATTAACCGAATCATTAAGTTTGAATTAATTATTGAGTTATTGAATTACTGAATTATTGATTGAAGAATCAGTTTAATTCATTGATTACGATAACGATGTGTGTTAATTCCAATCATTAAGTCTTAATTTAATAAAGAGTTTTTACAAGTTAACTGACCCATTTGTTGCATTATCGGATTAATGAATTGTTGATCGAAGGATCAGTTTAATTCAATAAATCAGTAATTCAATAAATCAATAATTACTATAACGATGCGTGTTTATTTTGATAATGCTGCTACTACGCCGCTTGACCCTGAAGTTTTAAAAGAAATGTATAAAGTGATGGAAAACCATTATGGTAACCCATCGTCGATCCATTCACACGGCAGGGAGGCACGCACGCTTATCGAAAAATCGCGCAAAACCATAGCCGGGTTGCTGCATACTTCGCCTGCCGAGATATTTTTTACATCAAGCGGTACCGAAGCCGATAATACCGCTATCCGCTGCGGCATAATTGATCATAACATTACCCACGCCATAACCAGCCACATCGAGCACCATGCCGTATTACATACGCTGGAGGCCATGGAAAAATCGGGTATCATCAAATTAAGTTTTGTTAATATTGATAGTAAAGGCAATGTAGATTACGATCACCTGGAAACTTTACTAAAAGACAATGCCAGGAGTTTTGTATCTATTATGCACGCTAACAACGAGATTGGCACCCTATCGGATATGAACCGCATTGGCGACCTTTGCGAGGCTTATAACGCCATTTATCATTGCGATACGGTACAAACCATGGGACACTACCAGCATGACCTGAGCAAGCTTAAAACTCATTTTTTGGTTTGCGCCGGTCATAAACTGCATGGACCTAAAGGTGTTGGATTTTTACACATTAACCACCGCATTAAAATAAAGCCTTTAATATATGGCGGCTCGCAGGAGCGCAACATGCGTGGCGGTACCGAAAATATTTACGGAATTGTTGGCCTGGCAAAAGCTTTGGAGTTGGCTTATGCCGAAATGGAGCAACACCAGGCCCATATACAGGGCCTAAAATCATACATGCTGGGTAAATTAACCAGCGAGATCCCCGGCGTAAATTTCAATGGCGAAACTGATCCTGAAAAAAGTTTGTATACTGTACTCAACGTTGCTTTCCCGGAAATGGAAATGGCCGATATGCTGTTATTTAATTTAGATATCAGTGGCATATCAGCATCAGGTGGCAGCGCCTGCAGCTCAGGCACCGATATTGGCTCGCACGTACTTACCTCGATAGGTGCAAGCTCATCAAGACCGTCTGTGAGATTCTCTTTCTCCAAATACAATACCAAAGACGAAGTTGATTTCACGGTAGCCAAGGTAAAGGAACTTTGTTTGGTGAGCGCCTAAGTATAGGCCCCTTTGAAACTTCGTAAGTTTAGAATCTATTTTCATCAGGACTCAACTTTATTCTTCAGGATTTCCTTTAGAATATTTTGATACTTTCCGTTGAAGTTTCTAATATCACAAGGATGTGGAATTATGATGAATGTGCAGTCCATCGCCAATTCTTCGTTCTTTAAAATAGTTGAATGATTATTATCTGAATATAACTTTGCTATCGAACCAGACTTAGGTTTCCAACCGGTAAATGAGTTTTTCAACTCAGAATCTATTAAGGCTTTTTTTACTTCCTGGCCCAGGCAAATTACAATACTTGGATTGATAAGCTTCATTTGTGTTTTGAAAAATTTAGAACACAATGCTTTATACTCTTTTTTAATTGCTTCTTGCCTATAAATCATTGTCGTTTTGGGATACCTGATATTATCTCTCAGTCCCATATAAAAGTTTGTAAAGAATGAATTCTCTAAGTCGAGGCCAGTATTTGTTAGGTTTCTGATGGTAGGGCTATTCGTTTCACACTTATTATTAAGATTATCTACATAAGAAATTGTTCCGAAATCATTGCCCAAAATCATCGCACGTCTTTCCTTAACTTCAGCTTTATCTATTGTGCAATTTTCTTTAGTTAGTATGCCAGATCCTAAAGGAAAAAAACCAAAATTAAGTTCTTTATATCTGTTACTCATTCCCGATTTTTCAAATATATCGTCAATTCCATCCTGTACGCTCAAGGCATCTAACTCCTCAAATAACGTGCTTATTTTCATTTTTATGTTGGTTTAGTTTGTTGTAAGTTATTAAAACAATTCAGCATTAACAGCTCCATCTGCACATCTAAAATCTGCATATCTGCACATTTACATTGAAAGTTATTTTCTTAATTAGAAAACAATATAGTATTTTAATGGGTTTACTAATTAGTAACTAAAATTAAAACCTATGAGTATGCATAATGAAACTTGGGAAAACCAGGATAGCAATTATCAAAATGCCCGTTCGGTTTCTGCGAACAACGGCGATGCCTATAACGCGAACCGTGATTTGGAAGATGATGGCGATGATTTGGACGAAGAGTTTGATGTAAGCGGCGAGTATCCAAACGAAACGCCCGAAGAACGTAAAACAAGAACAGAAGGCGTTGGCAGCCATTCCCAGGCCGAAGTTGACCAGCCTGATAGAAGCGCCGATACATCTTATAGCGAACAAACCGACGTAACCCCGCCAAATAAAAAGGAGTTTCCATCAGTGGGACCTGCTAAAACAGATTTTGCAAGTCGCCCTCAGGGCCGGACAACAGGCCGCATGGTAGGGCATGAGCCGGGTACCGAAGGTATATAAGCTTGATAATTAAATCATTATAGAACTCGCTGCTTGAAAATAAGAAGGGGCTATCCGTACCGGCCTGCCTCTTCTTTGTTATCATTTCTTCCAATAACCGGATAACCCCTTTGCCATCCTAACTTGAAAATTTCGTGACCCTATAAAAAGAAATAACATTGTTAAAAGAACGGTCATAAGCAGTCTGCACAACCATGACAGCAATTACCTCTCCGCATGCTTTTCGGAATACTAAAAAGAATAATAATGAGTTGATATAATATACAAGGTTTATGACAACGACCTAAAATCCCACACATAATCAGGATGCCCGGGCTTACCATCAATTGAATGCACAGCTATAAACCAAGTATCTATTGATGTTTTGTAGAATTAATATTTTAACCTAAAATATAGAGGAGGATAAAATCATGAGAAAGTATGGAGAACTAAACCAAAACCAGGGGAACGACGTGTGGATAAGGGGCACTAACGTTAATGCGGATATGACGACGGGTAATCATACGCTTGAAAGGAATGGCCCAAACAGAAAAAATCTGAAAGTTTTGCATGAAGACGGCAGCTTTGCCGATCTTCCCGATCGTGATATACCGGGGGCCGGTGCACTATCGGGCTGTATAACAAAATGATTTTCGATATAAAAACAAAGGCCACCCAAAACGGGCAGCCTTTGTTTTTATATCGAATTAAAGAAACTCAGTTTTTCATCATCTTTAAAAACGACGCCAGTTTCTCTTTCATCTCTCTGCGGTCAACTATAAAATCAAGGAAACCGTGTTCCTGAACAAACTCTGCGGTCTGGAATCCTTTTGGCAAGTCTTTTTTGATAGTTTCTTTAATAACCCTTGGGCCGGCAAAGCCAATCAATGAACCAGGCTCGGCAATGTTTATATCGCCCAGCATAGCATATGACGCCGTAACGCCGCCTGTTGTAGGGTCGGTTAATAAAGATATATAAGGTATTTTAGCCTGCGATAGTAAAGCCAGCTTAGCCGATGTTTTGGCCATTTGCATTAATGAAAACGCAGCTTCCATCATCCTTGCACCACCAGATTTGGATATCATCAGAAAAGGAATTTTGTTGGCTATGCTGTGATCTATCGAGCGGGCAATTTTTTCGCCTACTACCGAACCCATAGAACCGCCGATGAAATTAAAATCCATACAGGCAATCACAATGTCTTGTCCGTCAATTTTGCCAACAGCTGCACGGATAGCATCCTTCAAGCCGGTTTTTGCCTGGGTTTCTGTTAACCTGTCGGTATATTTTTTGGTGTCTTCAAAATGCAACGGATCGCCTGATGTTAAATCGGCAAATAATTCTGTAAACTCGTTATTATCAAACAAAACAGAAAAATACTCTTTTGAACCTATACGCAGGTGAAAGCCACAGTAATGGCAAACATATTGATTTTCAACCTGCTCAGAATAGTGTAAAGGTTTCTTACAATTAGGGCACTTATTCCAGATACCATCAGGGGTTTCCTTCTTTTCCTCAGTAGTCGTAATTATCCCTTTCAACTCTCGTTTAAACCACGCCATATCTATGTCTAACTCTTTCAATTGACTACAAAGAAACGAAAAAAATTATAAACTGTTTAAATATGGATTGGTAATAAGTTTATAAAAATTGCCACACGTTAACTTTCCTCTTGTAACCAGGTATATAACACGGTTTAATGATAAAGAGCTGACGGAGGGCGCTGTCGGGCTTTGAACCACTAAAATGTATTTTTGCCGCGGCTTGAAATTGTATTTATTTAAAAATAAGGCGTTTAAATTAAACATTATCGTTTTTAATTTGTAACATTATATTTTTAATTACCTAAATTTTAACCCTATGAAATCCGATAACCTTGTACTTGTGTTTGTTCACGGCTGGAGTGTTACCAACCTTAACACCTACGGCGAATTACCCCTGCGTTTAATGAATGAAGCTTCAAGCATTGCCCCGACAGTAACAGTTAAGGATATTTACCTTGGGCAATACGTCAGCTTTCATGATGAAGTACAGTTGCATGATATTTCCAGGGCTTTTGAACATGCAGTTCGGGAGCAGTTATCGGCCGAGATACTTGCAAATAACCGTTTTGTTTGTATAACCCATTCTACCGGCGGCCCTGTGGTAAGGGAATGGTTTGATTTTTATTATAATAAACCAGGTGCGCCTGTTTGCCCTATGAGCCATTTGATTATGCTGGCGCCAGCCAACTTTGGCTCGGCTTTAGCACAATTAGGAAAAAGTAAAATAAGCCGGTTAAAATCGTGGTTTGAGAAAGTGGAGCCGGGACAAGGCGTGCTTAACTGGCTTGAACTTGGCAGCGATAAATCATGGGACTTGAATGAAAAATGGATAAAAGGAAAAGGAGGGGAGATTGGCGAAAATGGTATTTTTCCGTTTAGTATAATAGGACAGTCTATCGACCGCGCATTTTATGATAACCTTAATTCGTACACCGGCGAACTGGGTTCCGATGGGGTGGTAAGATCGGCCGCGGCTAATTTAAATGCTACTTATGTGAGTGTAAAGCAAGGGCCGGTTGTTAATACCGATGGTAAAGATACACCAGAGGCGATGACAGTGGAGTTTGATACTGCCCCTAAAACAGCCTTCAGGGTGGTTAAATGGAAAGCTCACTCGGGCACCACCATGGGAATTATGGCCAGCCCCAAAGAAGACGGGAAAGATGATTCCGCAGAAAGTGCTGCATTGATTGAAGCGATATTGGATTGTATTAAGGTTAATAACATAAATGATTATGATACGCTTATTGATGCATTTGCTGCCCAAACAGATGAAGTTCAGGCAGTGGAGCAGGTGGAGAAAGTATCTGAGGGCTTTTTCCTGCATGACAGGTATTTTATTCACGATAGGTTTTCGATGGTAATTTTCAGGATTCATGACTCGGAGGATTATCCGGTAACAGATTATGACCTTATTTTTACCGCCGGCGACAATGCAGATCCCAATCATCTGCCCGAGGGCTTTTTTGCCGACAGACAGCGAAATAGTATATCGCCGCAAACAGTAACGTATTTTGTTAATCATGATGTGATGAATGGTTGTGCAGGTATTAAATATGATGGGAAAGAATTACGGCCGGCATTACCGGGAGCAAAAAAGTTGGGCCTCATTGTAAATCCGCGGCCGGATAATGGATTTATTAAATATGTGCCATTTGAAATAAATGCCGCGGATGAATTTTTGAAAAAAGTTATACAGCCCAATTCAACTACTCTTATAGACATTTGCCTGCAGCGCGTGGTTAGCCAGCAGGTGTTCGGGCTCATCCAATATGATGGGCCAATGCCTTATAATCATGATTTTAGCGACCTGGATGCGGGTACTGACTATGTAAATTGATTAGCCGCCTGCCTTTAAGATTAACCAAATATTATGAAAATGATAAAAAAAGCATAAGATTTAATTGAATTTTGCCCTTTTGTTACTTTTTATCCCCTTAAAACTATCGTTTTAATATACTTTGCTTATTTAACTGAACAAAATGTTAATATTCAACTATTAATAGTAACATTTCTTATCAAAAACAAAGAAATTTTATAACTTCGAGGCCCAAATAAAAGCTCATGGATTTAAAAAATTATAAAGGTGTTCTGCACGGCGATCAGGTGCAGGAACTGTTTGAAGCAGCTAAAAAGCATCAGTTTGCTTTGCCGGCGGTAAACGTTATAGGTACCAATACTATTAACGCAGTTATGGAAACAGCTAAGCTGGTAAATTCCCCGGTTATTATTCAGCTTTCAAATGGCGGTGCGCAATTTTACGCCGGCAAATCATTAGATAATTCAAAACTGCAAGCCTGTATTTTAGGTGGTGTATCAGCTGCAAAGCATGTTCACTTGCTGGCCGAACATTACGGTGTTGCCGTAATTTTGCATACCGACCATGCCGCAAAAAAATTATTACCATGGATTGACGGCCTGTTAGATTATGGCGAGAAGTTTTTTGCCGAAACAGGCAAGCCACTTTTTTCATCGCACATGCTTGATCTTTCTGAAGAACCTATCGAAGAAAATATCGAGATATCTGCTAAATACCTGGAGCGTATGGCCAAAATGGGCATGACACTTGAAATTGAATTAGGTGTTACCGGTGGCGAAGAAGACGGCGTTGACAACTCTGATGTTGACAGCTCGCGTTTATATACCCAGCCAGAAGAGGTTTCTTACTCATATGAGCATTTATTAAAAGTGAGCCCACGTTTTACAGTGGCAGCTGCTTTTGGTAACGTACATGGTGTGTACAAACCAGGCAACGTTAAATTGCAGCCGGTTATTTTGCATAACTCACAAGAGTATGTAAAACAAAAATTCAACTTAACCGAAGAAAAACCTATCAACTTTGTATTCCACGGCGGTTCTGGTTCAAGCCAGGAAGAAATCCGCGAGGCTATTTCATATGGTGCTGTTAAAATGAATATTGATACCGATATGCAATGGGCATACTGGGAAGGTATTAAAGATTACTATAAATCAAAAGAAGGATATCTGCAATCGCAAATTGGCAGCCCTGATGGCGAAGATTCTCCAAACAAAAAGTATTATGATCCGCGCGTATGGTTACGTAAAGGCGAAGAAAATTTTGTTAAAAGACTTGCGGCGGCTTTCGAAGATCTTAATTGTATCGATGCCACAAGCAAACTATAAATAACCAATTTAAAACTATTAAAGCGTCGGTGCAACAAATGTACCGGCGCTTTGTTGTTTAGCCAAAATGATCACTAAGTAACATCTACAAAATGGCTAAGGCAAAAAAAAAGAAAAAAAATCTGTTTGAAAGGTTTGCCAACTGGGCAACTATCGCTACCGGAAGTTCCGCTGCCTTTATAGGCGCGGTATCTATCATCATCATATGGGGAGTAACTGGGCCCATTTTTCAGTACTCCAATACCTGGCAGCTTATTATTAATACCGGTACAACAATAGTTACTTTTTTAATGGTTTTTTTGATCCAAAAATCACAAAATAAAGATTCAAAAGCCATACATTTAAAACTGAATGAATTGCTGGCCTCGCACCAGGGTGCAAGTAACCGGATGGTTGATATCGAAGACTTGAATGAGCTGGAGCTTGATCAGTTGCATAAGTTTTATGTACAGTTATCTGAACTTGCCGAGCAAGAAGACGATATCACCTGCACACATTCAATTGATGCTGCTGCTGCAAACCATAACAGCAAATTAGAGCACCTTAAAACCAAGCCACATTATACAAATGCACTTAAAAACAGAAGTAAAAAAAGCAACTGAACAAGCCGACCTGGATAAGGCATCAGCCATCAGATATGAGGTATTTGTTGTTGGCCAGGATTGCCCACCCGCGCTTGAGGTTGAATTTGATGATGAATCCACACATTTTTTGGCAACGGTGAATGGGGAACCAGCCGGTGCATGCCGCTGGAGAAAGACAGATAAGGGCTACAAGTTGGAACGTTTTGCCGTACTTGAAAAATTCAGAGGACTGGGTGTTGGCCAGGCTCTTGTAAAAGCGGCGCTGGAGGCCTTGCCGGCCGACGCAAATTACATTTATCTGCACGCCCAGGTACAGGCAGTATCACTATATACCAGGTTTGGATTTGAGCAGTCAGGTCCGGAGTTTGAAGAAGCCGGGATGAGGCATTATAAGATGGTTAAAAAATAAACCAATCTATTTACAACCAACCATATTCATATCAGTTAAAATCATCCGGATAATTTAATTTGAACCCGAAGTTTTGTCATGCAACCAATTCGGTCGTGGCATCGTCTTTCATTTAAATTAAACATCTTATTGATATGTCTACCATGAAAAACACTATTTACTTATCGTCAAAAGCATTCATTTTAAAATCCATTTTTACCTTTTTACTGTGTTTGGTTGCCATAAGTAGCTTTGCTCAGGATAAAACAAAAATGATAGGCAACAAACCCCGCGAAGGATCAGCAAACAATTCCTTTTCAGCAGTAAAAGGCGGGCAGGTAGGTATCCGGATGAACGCCGGCCGCAAACAGGTTCAATTACTAAAGCTTAACTTTCATGCGGCCAACCAATCAGGCGACAGTGTTCCTTTTAAAGTGAATGTGTATAAAATGAACGGCAAGCTGCCAGCAGACACCAATCTTGTTGTTGCGGAAATAAAAGGAACCATACCTAAATATGAAAATGGCGGGCACCAATTGGTAACCGTTGACCTCTCGCCTTATAATGTTGTAGTATCCGGGCAGATCCTGGTTTCCATTGAGTTTTTGACCACAAAAAATGGATCTGAAATAAGTTTTGCCTGCGGGTTGCTAAATGGCGGTACTTTCCACAAAGAGCCCGGAATCGACAAATGGAAAAAGATACCAGTTGTTGGCGCCGATTTTAATGTGTTGGTGAAGAAGTTGAAATAGATAATGTAAGAAACTATATATTCACAATAGTTGATTGTCAGTGATCTATTAGTTTAAATAATCTTATCGCGAGAAAATTACTGAGACAACGCGCTTAAAATATATTACTCAAATAACTCCTGCTCATCTGTATAATAAGTTTTCCTTGAGCCTTCTTTTACTTTGATTTCTGCGCCTTTTGGGCTGTGGGTTTTCTTTGAGTTATGGATCAGCATAAAATCGCGGACCTCACCGTTAATGATGTCCGGATTTGATTTAAGGATCGCCTTTTCAGCATCTTTTAAAACACGATGAATTGAATCAGTAAGATCATTAAGCCTGGCTTCGGGTATTTTGTTACTTACCGAAAAAGGGGAGATGCCCGCATGCCACAATATTTCGTCGGCGTAGGCATTGCCTATACCCCGGATGATCTTTTGATCTAATAGAACAGTTTTTATGTTGGTTTTGGTTTTAACTAACCGTGTTTTCAAAAAATCAGCATTAATTGCCATGGCATCCGGTGATTCTTTTTCTTCAGGGTTTAAGGTTGGACTGGCGATTCTCTGGAAGTCAGTTAGCACCAGACCGGTACCATCGGTAAAATGTAATTCGATGATGGGATATTTATTTTCGTTTTTTCCATCAAACAAAAACAACTTGCCGTGCAGCATCAGGTGCAGGGCAAGTATATCACCTTTGCCGAATTTTAAATAAAGCTCTTTGCCCTCGCGGTACACCTTATCCAGCTTTTGGCCTTCAAGGGTGTCTTTTAACTGTTGATGGGTTACATTAAGCTTTTTGGCATTAACTATAACAACATTCTTAACGGTTTTACCACTAAGTTTTTTATCAAGGTTGTGGCTGAAAGCCTGCAGATCGGGTAGTTCGGGCATGGTAGTTGATATTTTAAAAATCAAACCAAATATAAATGGATTAGTTTTTAATTTACCAGCTGATTGTCACTTGCCCTGCCAAATCCTACTGTATCCCGGTACATTTGCGGCGATACATCAGCATTGGTTTTAAAAAACCGGCTGAAATAGTATTCGTCTTCATATCCCAGTTCCCATGCAATTTCTTTTACGGGTTTATTGGTTAAATACAACTCGCGTTTAGCCTCGATGATAATGCGTTCGGCAATCAGGTTACTGATGGTTTTATTAAAATGGCTTTTGGTGATGCGGGCCAGCGCCTTTGCCGAAATGTTGAGCATATCGGCATAATCGCTCGCACTGTGCTTGGTTTTGTAATGTATTTCGATAGCATCCTGAAGGCTTTGCAAAACGAAGGGTTCTTTATTTACCTTGTCGGGATCCCTGTCCAACACCTGCTGTTCGGATTTTAGACGGGAGGCCGTGATCAAGAAAATTTTCAGATACGATACCAGGATATCGAATTGGGCCATCCCCTTGTTTTGCATTTCGGCTTTTACCTGGTTTATCACCATATCAAAAGTAGCCGCACTGGTGGCGTCGATTTTTATATATGGCGGATGGTAAATATTGTCAAACAAAATACCACTGCACGATACCTCTTTATGATGCTTATGGATACAAAAAAAATCGGGGTGAAACTGAATAGCTACGCCGTTAATAGCTTGCGCTGTAGAAAGCATAAAGGGCTGATAGGGCGTAAACGCAAGCAGGTTGTCCTTTTCAAAGCTATATTCCGAAAAATCAGATTTTAACCTGCCCGATCCTTCTTTTACCCAGATAACCGAAAAATAATTATTGCGCTGTAAATGGTCGAAATAGCTGTTATCCTCAAATAAAAAAAGTTTAAAGGCAAGGTTCCCGGTTAAAGGATCAACCAGGGTAAAAGTATTTTGGTTGTCGGTCATTTATTTTGATGCTAACTGTGCTTTAAGAGCGTGGTTTTCGGCTCTCAATTTATTGATGTATTCGTGTTGGGCCGCAAACTCATGTTGAATCTCCTCAAGGGTATACCTTGGGGTAATATGTTGAGGGCAGTTCCAATCGTAGGCTGTCACCTTTAACAGGATAATTCTTTCGGGCTTAAATTTATAATTCGGAAGGTTTAGCTTATCATACAATTCGGCGTTATTATCGATATCTAAAATACTTGCTTCTGCAAAAATCTTAAGCCGGGCTTTTGCGGCCTGATCTAACAGGAATAAAGCTACCTTATTGTGGGTAGCCAAATTACCTGCGGATATGTATTGCTTATTGCCTCCAAAATCAATAAAGCCCAGGGTTTCATGATCCAACACCTTCAAAAAACCTTTAGGACCACCGCGAAACTGTATATAAGGGTAACCACTTTCGCTAATAGTGGATAGGTAAAAATTATCCTGCTGGCTTATAAAATCCTCTTCGGCTTCGGTAAAACCATCAGTGTATTTAAATTCCTGCTGCCGTGCATAACCGGCACGGCTACCATAACGTTCCTGGAATTCCTTTACGGCATCGGTAAATGCAATTTGTGCATAATTCATAATGTGTTCTTAATATAGTTTCCTATCGGTTTCGGCAATAGGCATATCGTTAATGCTGGCAAAACGCTTTTGCATGTAGCCATTCTCGTCAAACTCCCAAAGCTCGTTCCCGTAGCTACGATACCACTGGCCGGTGTGGTCGTGCCATTCGTACTCAAACCTTACAGCCATACGGTTTTCGCGGAAACCCCAAAGTTCTTTCTTTAATTTATAATCCAGTTCTTTCTCCCATTTCTGCGTTAAAAACTGTTTAACTTCTTCGCGGCCATTTATAAAATCGGTGCGGTTGCGCCATTCAGTATCAATGGTATAGGCAAGGCTCACCTTTTCAGGGTCGCGAGTATTCCAGGCATCCTCGGCAGCCTGCACTTTCTGCTGTGCTGTTTCCATGTTAAAAGGAGGGAGGGGATAGCGTTTGTTTTCCATGATGACGTTGTTTTAAACTTGATAAAAGTAGTGAAAGAGAGGCGAGAATCAAGAATCAAGAATCAAGATGAAAAAACTGCACCTGTCCTAATTATTGATCGCCGGCACTTAATTCTTTTTAATTATGCTGAAAAAATACCTGGAGCTGTCTTAATTTCTTGATTCTTGACTCTTGATTCTTTTTACAAGGCTTCAACAGAGTTATAAGCGTTTACCACCGGGAAATCAATGTCGGTTTTGGCGGTATTATTAAAATAGTTGGTCAGAACATTTAGCGCCACATGGCCAACAATTTCGCCTATCTCGCCGTCGGTAAAGCCAGCCGCTTTTACCGCTTCAACATCGGCATCATTTACCAGGCCTTGTTTGGCTGTTAATATGGTTGCAAATTGCAAAGCCGCAGCTGTTTTAGCGTCCTGATTAGTCGCGTTACGGGCATCGGTTAAAGTTGCAGCGTCAATATGTGCTAACTTTTCGCCGATATAGGTATGTGCAGATAAACAGTAATCACAATTATTTTTTTCGGACACGGCCATAGCCAGCAGCTCACCGGTTTTTGCACCAAGCTTACCATGTGCCAGTGCCCCGCTAAAGTTCAGGTAACCTTCTAACAAGGCCGATGAATTGCCCATGGTGCGCATCATGTTGGGTACAACACCCAATTTACTTTGTATTGCAGAAAATAATTCTTTTGTTTTGCCTGTAGCTTCGTCAGGACTTAATGCTTTTAAACGTGCCATTGTAGTATGTTTTTTGTTTGTCGTAATTGACAATACAAAAGTGCACACAGCAGCAAAGCTGTAACATGGATGAATTTCGTTAGTACATGGACAATTTTCCCAACCGCGTTCTCAAAGAACTCAAAAACACCCAGGTCTAAAGTCTTTTGCCAGGTTTAGCCGATGAGTTATAAAATAAACTTTTTGTATATGTTGGCAGCAGCAGCCAATCTTGTTGTTTGAACTTTATTAAGTTTGCCAAACAGGTTATAATTAATATCAACAGTGTTTGTTTTAATTGCCCGCTTCCAGTTGCCAACAACTTGGTTATCTATCACAATCACCGGATCGAAAATTACATACCTGGCCTGCTCCCTGTATTTGGGCGCAACCAGCGCGTCACGCTCTTTATAGGCTATTGCAAATTCATCATAAGCAGGCAACAGGTACGCTTTGTTTTTAGTTGGAGCAGTTGTTGTATGATAGGGCATCCAATATATCTTTCCGTCTATTACTTCGCTTATTAGGTGCCCTTTTATATGTTCAAGACCGGTACTGGCGTCTGCAATAGTAAGCCCCGACCAATTGGCAAAATCGTGTATGGTAGCTGGGCCGCGCGTATTAAAAAAGCCCGTTGCCAGTTTAGTCAGTGCTTCGTCGTGGGTTAGTGACGGGGTTGCCGGCG
Organism: Mucilaginibacter sediminis; assembly: GCF_051903035.1. Classification (NCBI taxonomy): domain Bacteria; kingdom Pseudomonadati; phylum Bacteroidota; class Sphingobacteriia; order Sphingobacteriales; family Sphingobacteriaceae; genus Mucilaginibacter; species Mucilaginibacter sediminis. The sequence goes on along the minus strand of NZ_CP170602.1, from coordinate 1,095,693 downwards.
CCCGGTCGTCAAGCAAGGCGTAGGTAAATTGTTTACCAATGCGGCCACCACTGCAAATAACGCCGTCAAGTTCGGCATGCATCAGTAAAAGGGTAAAGCGTAACTCGTCGGTTGGGATATGATTTCTGGTTAACACGTCGGTTAATTCTGCCCGGATGAGTTGTTTATTGCCTTGCATGGCTTTAATAAATACTTCGTTGGCTTTATTAAATACAATACTATCCAGTTCGAATTTTTTATACATCCCTGCGTTAATGGCATGTATACGGGGTGCAGTAAGCGCCAGCATCCAACGGATATCGTCGGGCGCAACAAAGTGCCAGGTAGGCCTTAGCAGGTGGGTGCGCAATATGCGGCCATCAGTGATAGCCTGTTCAACAATATTTTCTTTCGCCGATGTCATACGTAGCCCAACAGCCCATTTGGCCCCTGCGTAATCCTGGGCCTGCATGGCCACCATGTTTTTGACAACATCCTCCGGCTTGCTAAAAACGGGGCTGCTAATGTACTGGTTATACATTCGCAACCGGGCTAAAGGATTATCTTTCATTGATAGTATTTTAGTTATATTACAAATTTATCAGGCCTTAATGACAAAGGCATGTCAGCATGAAAAATTTGTTATAAGTAAATTAAAAACATTAACTCATCGCATTTAGCAATGGGTATTGCGATAGGCCTGGCACTCCACAACGTAGCTATAGGTATATCTTTGGGCATTGCGGTTGGTTTGGCATTTAGCGCACAAAAAAGAGCACAATAACTTTAATAGGCACAAAAAAACGCGATACAATTAAGCATCGCGTTTTTATAATATCAAAATATCAATTTTGTAAAATCTCTGGGTTATGATTTAAAAATCATGATACAAATTCCTGAATGAGCTTCTTAACCCAAAAGTAACCATCGTTGTTTTATTATCAGCTTTCGCGCTTTTTTCCTGCCGGTACAAGCCGCTTAATTCAAAACGGAGATTATATTTAGGGTTAATTAAAAATGAAATTGTGCCTTCGGCATAGTAAAGCTGGGTGCTCAATCCCTGGCCAACATTGGTAGTAGTAGTTGCTGTTGGTACAAATGGTTTGTTCACTATTTTGCCGTTGTTTATGCTTTTTAATGTATCTGTACCATATTTGGCATAGTTTATTTGTCCTTGCAGGTCAATCCTTCCAAAAGAGTAGTTCAGAATGCCCAAAGCCTCCCTGAAATTTGCGCCATAAGGATGCGCCAACGGATCGCCGTAAAAATTGTAGCTGCTTATGGTATTGGCATTTTGGTAAGTATACGGTTTAACGGTATTAAACTCAAAAAGGTAGTTAAAGCGCTTTACAGCAAAAAGATCGGCGCCGCGGATACCGACTTGTACGCCATTAGTATTATCGGCATTATTGCCTGAGAAAAAATTACTGGCCTTAAACCTGTCAATCAATAACTGGGCATACAGCGCGGTTTTATCCAAAATTTTATATTTACCTGTAAAACCAACCAACGTATTGTCTTTAGGTTGTTGAGATGGCCCCAATGAGCTGGAGAAGAAAATCGGGTTTATCATGTTGGCATCAAAACCGCGCCTGTTGCCGTTTGCATCGGCTTCGGGCGAAATAAGCGCGTTAAAGAAACCGAAGGATACCCGGTTGCTCACGTTCCAGTCGATATAATGAAAAAATGCCCATTTGCGGCGGTTGCTGCCAAAGGTGTCGAATTTTGTTTCTTTAAGGTCTTCTATATAAGCCCAGGTTGCCATATACTGCACATGCTTACCCAGGTTGGCGGTCACCCTTAACAGGGGCATATTGGCTGCATAATCTGACAACAATAGAGATCGGTAACCATCGCCTATAAACATTTTATCCTCGCCCAGGGTAACATTGATATTTTTTGTTACGTTATAAGATAGGATTGCTGTGACATACGACCAATCTGCCAGGCCTTTAGTTATGCCATAATAACGCTGATAAGCCAGCCCCGGTATAAAGCCGTTGGCATTAACAACCGTATTATAATAGGTAGGGAATTTTGCCTCGTTTTCATAACCACTGGTGTAAAATGAAAAGTTTTTACCAATGGTACCACCAAATTGATACCCGCGGGTATTTAAATAAATACTTGAGTTTACCGTGAGGCTGGCTAACTGCCCCTGGGACGAAAACGTTTGGGCAGGACCGCCTGTTTTTGCGCTAAAATCTTTACTTACATCCAAATCCAGGATGATATCACCGTAAAAAGTGTAATTGGGCCTTTTAACTTCAAAAAGGTGTTCATTCAATAATTTGCGCGTGACCCAGCTTTTACTGTTGGGTCTCACCCCAACATTCATGACCGAATCATAGCTGTGCTGGATAATACTATCAATCAAAAATGGGCGCATGGAACTATGAAACGCTGTTTTTGTTGAATAAATATCGGCATTGAACTTTTGGTATAGCTGGTAGGAGTTTGGCAGGTAAGTAGATTGTGCTTTAACCCCTTGAACCGAAACCAGGATGATTCCGGCTAACAAAAATGATTTTATGGACAGAAATGGGTAGATTTTTTGCATCGCAACAAAATAAGTATTATTTATGGTAAGATAAAAATTTTCATTGGTAATAGATTTTGCAGGACATTTTTGAGTCCGAATATCTTGTTCTAAAAAAGTTAATAAATGTTAAATTTGGCACAGGCAAACTGTTTTTTTTAATTACCATTTAAAAATAGTGATATTTGCCCGCGCGATAAAACCCTTACTATTTAATATAAATGCAGTACAAAAAAATCAATAATCTTTTAGGCTGGCTTTGCTTTGTTATAGCTTCAATTACCTACATCTTAACATTAGAACCGTCAGTTAGTTTTTGGGACTGCGGTGAATTTATTTCATGCGCCTATAGGCTACAGGTTGCTCACCAACCGGGGTACCCTGTTTTTGCCATGTTGGGCAAGTTGTTTTCATTACTTTCATTCGGCAATAATGCTAAGGTGCCTTATTATACCAATATGGGGTCGGCTATCGCCAGCGGGGCTACCATTATGTTTTTATTTTGGACAATTACTGCATTAGCCAAAAAATTATTACTCAATAAACGTGATGAAGAAGTTAGCCAAACAAACCTGATCATGATTATGGGTGCAGGCCTTGTTGGCGCGTTAGCATTTACTTATACAGATACTTTCTGGTTTTCGGCCGTTGAAACCATTGTATTTGCTTTATCATCATTATGTACCGCTATTGTATTTTGGGCCATTTTAAAATGGGATGCACACGCCGATGAAAAAGGCGCCGATAAATGGCTGGTTTTTATAGCCTATGTAATTGGTTTATCAATAGGTATTCACCTGCTTAATTTATTAACCATACCGGCTTTGGCCATTGTTTATTTCTTCCGCAGGAGTAAAAATGTAAATGTAGGTAACGGAATATTGGCGTTTTTGGCCGGTATAGTTATCCTTGGCCTGGTACAGTACGGTGTTAGGGGATACACCATTAAATTTGCCGCCTACTTTGACCTTTTCTTTGTAAATACCTTGGGGCTGGGCTTTGGCAGCGGTGCATTCTTTTTTATGCTAATCATCGTGGCTGCCCTTGTGTCGGGTATTATATATAGTATCCGTGCAAAAAAACCAACGCTTAACCTTGCTTTGTTGTGCCTCGCTTTCATTTATTTTGGATATGGCTCGTTTGCTTACATCCCCATCAGAGCTACGGCAAATCCCGATTTAAATAACTCGCACCCCGATAATGCATTTACCCTTTATGGTTACTTAAACCGTATCCAGTACGGCGAAAACCCTTTGCTTTTTGGGCAGTATTATGATGCGCAGGTTACCGAACAAAAGGAGGGAAGCATCATTTATCGTAAAGGAAATACCAAATATGAAAATGCTGGCAAAAAAATTGAAACGGTATATGATCATACCACAATTTTGCCGCGTATGTACAGTACCGATCCGCAGGATGTTCAGTTTTATAAAGAGTGGCTGCGCATTCCTGAGGGGCAGGCGCCAAATTTTGCCAACAACTTAAGCTGGATGTTTACCTGGCAAATGTACCAGATGTACTGGCGTTATTTTTTATGGAACTTTGTGGGCCGATACAATGACGCCGATGGCCAGCAAAGCATGGTAGCCATTGATGGTAATTGGACAACCGGAATATTTGATGGCGGCAGGCATTTGCCAAAATCAGTTACAGGAGCAGTAACCTATACGCCATTATATGCATTACCGCTCATTATCGGTTTAATAGGTGCTGCTTACCATTTTAACCGTAAAAAGAAAGATGCGCTGGTGGTATTGTTACTTTTCTTCTTTACCGGCCTTGCTATTGTATTATATGTTAATCAAGCCAATGTGCAGCCGCGCGAGCGTGATTACTCCTATGTTGGCTCCTTTTATGCCTTTGCTATTTGGATAGGTTTAGGTGTTATAGCCATTGCCGAAAGCGCCCGTAAATTTATTGATGGCAAAACTGCTGCTTTAGCTTCAACTGCCGTGTGTTTATTGGCTGCACCCGTGTTGCTGGCAAGTAAGGAGTGGGGTGATCACGACCGCTCTACAAAAATGACACCGCATGATATGGCTTATAACTACCTGATATCGTGCCCTAAAGATGCCATATTATTTACCTATGGCGATAATGATACCTACTCGTTATGGTACGATCAGGAAGTTGAAGGCATCAGGCCCGACGTACGCATCGTGAACCTGAGTTTATTTACCGGCGATTGGTACATACGCCAGATGCAGAAAAAGATGAATGAATCGGATCCTTTGCCTATTACCATGCCTTATGATAAATATAAAGAGGGTGTACGCGATGCCATTTATTTTAACGACAAAAAATTAGACGGTCCGCAGGAAGTAAAAGAGGTTTTTGACTTTATAACATCTGATGATAAAGCCGCCCAGGTTGAATACCAAAGCGGCGATTTTGGCAATTACCTGCCTACCAAAAATTTAAAACTAACCATAAACCCGGACCAGGTAGTAAAAATGGGAGTGGTAACGCCCGATCAAAAAAGCAGGCTTGCAAGCGTAATGGATTGGAAATTTCCGCCAAATTATGTAACCAAAGAGAACCTGGCGATATTGGATATACTTGCGCATAATAACTGGAAAAGGCCTATTTGTTTTACTACAACCATTGGCAACGAAAACCTGATTGGTTTACAGCCATACCTGTATAAAGAAGGTTTTACTTACCATTTAATACCTTTCCAGAAAGACACCACCGTGCATGACCAGTTAAGTAAAACAAACACAATGGTGATGTACAATAATGTGATGAACAAGTTTAAATTCGGGAACTTTAAAACCGCTAAATATCTTGATCACGAGTCAACGTCGATGTTTTACCCGGTAATGACTACCACTTTTACCGATTTGATCCAGAATCTGATGAAGGAGGGGCATAACGACCTTGCTTTAAAAGTACTGCATAAATATGATCAGGAAATGCCCGACATTAACCCTTACATTGACATTGCCGGCCGTAAAATATTTTTGATACAAATGGCATTTCAATTAAATGATGTAGTTTTAGGTACCAAAATGGCAAACCATCTTGATGAGTACGTAACAGATCAGCTTGATTATAATTACCATTTGCTAACATCAAACGATAATACTTTGAGCACCCGCGATGTTCAAATAGGTTTACAAATATTAAATGGCATGACAGATTTTGTTAAAGAAAATAATCAGCCTGCATTATTTAAGAAATTCGATGGCCAATTAAAGGATTACGTTAAAAAGTTTGCCCCATTGTTGGGCAATCAACAACAATAGGTTCGCCCAATCCTCTCTAAAGGGGAGGGGTTTTTGATTTGCCCGATAAAAGGAAGTTTTTCAAAAAAAACTTCCTTTTATGGTTTTATAGAACTGTTTTCTTAACTACCTATCCGTGATCTAAACTCAAGGCGCTCCACTGGCAGATATTAAAGGATTGGGGCGGGGCCAATAATTAAATAAATAATTATAAATCCGGTTCTTTTTTTTATTTTAATAGCCGGTATGCAAAATCGTTTTAAACTATACTTAAACCTTATTACTGGTGCTTTGCTGTTGTTAATTAATAAACAGTGTGTTATGGCGGCGGGTACACCCGTAGTGCACGTAACACCCAAACCCGGCTGGTTAAGTGTCTGTAAGCCTTATGACCAAAGACCGTCGGCACGTACCATAGAAAAAGGTTATTTTTTTGCTCTTTTTGAACAGCAGGTGCATGTTGAGTTGCAGGCCAATTACCACCATGTAATTAAAGAGATAGTATCTGAAACAGGCATTCAAAATGCATCACAGGTTAATGTGAGTTTCGATCCCAGTTTCCAGCGTCTTGATTTTCATAACATCATTGTTTGGCGCAACAACAAGCCTATTAATCGCTTAAATGTATCTGCCTTTAAAGTAATTGCCGACGAACAGGATTTATCCAACTTTATTTACCAGGGTAGTTACTCGGCTTTGCTGATCCTTGACGACATTCGTAAAGGCGACAGGATTGAATATTCATATACACTAACCGGCCGCAACCCTATTTTTAATGGCAGGTTTTGCGATGATATCGCTTTTCAGTGGTACCAGCCTATAGCACATCAGTATACGGTGCTCATAGCGTCGGCACAAAGAAAATTGAATTTTAAGGCGATTAATGCCATACCTAAAGTGGCTATCAGCCAAACTGCTGGCTTAAAGCGGTACGAATATGAGGGTTTCCAGGTACCACCCGCGCGTGACGACGAAAACCAGCCTGCCTGGTACGAAAGCAGGCCCCGCGTACAGATCAGTGAATTTAATGGCTGGGCTGGCGTAGTAAATTGGGCACTGAGTATTAACCCGGCAGCAATCAATATTAAAGGCGAATTGGCACAGCGCATTGCCGAGATTAAGGCAAAAACAGGTAACGACCAGGTAAAATATTTTCGCGAGGCGGTTAAAACCGTGCAAAATGAGGTGCGGTATATGGGCATCGAAATGGGCCAATACTCGCATAAGGCAAATAATCCCGAAAAGGTATTTAAACAACGCTACGGTGATTGTAAAGATAAATCGTTATTACTGGTATCAATGCTGAAAGCCGATGGTATAGATGCAGCGATGGTGCTGGTAAATTCGAGCGTTAGGGCGCATATTGAAGATTACCTGCCAACTTACTATGCATTTGACCATGCTGTGGTTACTGCCAACGTACAGGGCAAACAGGTTTGGGTTGATGCAACTATTGACTACCAGGGCGGCTCGGGTACCGATATTTATTTCCCTAATTATGGTAAAGGTTTGGTATTAAGAGCGGGTGATACTTCGCTTACTACCATACCACAATCCAAAACAGGTAAAGTGATTTTTAATGATATCTATAAAGTGAAAAACGACCACGCGCCGGTGATGTTCACTGTAAAAACCACTTACACTTTAAACGAGGCTGATGATATCCGCAGCCGGCTTGCCTCGACAGGCATGGCCGAAACGGAGAAAAATTACCTGGATTATTATGCAAAAACATATACAAAAATCGAACAAAAAGACTCGATTACAGTGGATGACGATCTGGATAAAAATGTACTTACAACTACCGAAACCTATACCATAAAAGACTTTTTCCGGGTAGATACCGAGACCAATAAAAAATCGGCTGACTTATATGCCAACTACATTTCGCAGCAACTGCCATCGTTAAACGGAAGAATAAAAACGCCTGTGTCATTGAGTTACCCACTTGATTATGATTATACCATAAGCGTTATATTAAAAGGAGGCTGGGACATAACTGACAAAACCAATGCAATTACAAGGGACTATTATAAATTTTCGTCTGATTACACATCTTCGGGCGATACGCTACAGCTTAATTACAAGCTTGCTTACTTAAAGGACAATGTTCCTGTAGATAAACTGGACGAATTTAAAGAAGATATTAAAAAGCTTAACAGCGACGGACTTAGCTATAGTTTTAGTTACGGAGCCATCAGCGAACCCGGATCGAACATTAACAACCCGATGGTTATTTTTGCAGGCTTTTTGGTGGTTGGCCTGATTTTTTTAGGCGTATGGTTTTACCAGCGCGAAACACCGGCTATTGTTTTTAGCTATGGATCAACGTTTATGCCTATTGGTGGCTGGCTCATATTGATAGCCATTGGCCTCGGGGCAACAGTCCTTAGCGTTGCCCGGAATCTTTACACCGGCAATTTTTTTGATATGGCTACCTGGAATTCCTTTGCTACCAGTAAATATGGCTTTAACCACAAACTTTTGTTGGTTGTTGGGGCCGGTGGCAATATTATACTCATGATGCTGGCTGTTTTTTGCCTTATCCTTTTATTAAATAAACGCGATATATTCCCTAAAGTTATTACCGGTTATTTTTTATATGTCTTGGGGTTTGGCGCTGTTTTTTACATCATATCATTAACCGTGCATGATGAAAAAGTTGTTTCGCAGTCTTTGTACTTTTTAATAAGGGCATGTGTTGTTTCTGCTATCTGGATCCCCTATTTCAAAAGGTCTACCCGGGTGGAGGATACTTTTATTGTGCCTTATCCGCCTTACAATTACAGCTACGAAGGTCCCGATTCAAAATATCCAGCAGCTAAAGACTAAATTATATTACAACTTAGTAACGTAATATCGTGATTTAGCGATATATCAAGACTTCAGGAAAGAAAACTTTAATTAAGTATTTGAAAATTAGATATTTAATCAATGGTATAGGTTTAGCAAAGTAATTTAGGTTGTAAATCAATTTAGTCGTCATCAATTAATTATCAGCAATAAATTAGCTTATAACATTAAATCGACAGCAAATAGGGATTTTTAGAATAAATTTGATTAATAATTACATTCAGGCCAATGAAATTTCAACAGTTATTAGAAGACGTCAAAAAATACGTGATATCTTATTTTGATGCCTACCAGGACCCCAACTTAATTTATCACGATCTTCAGCATACCAAAGATGTTGTAGCTGCCGCTACAAAAATTGCCAACCACTACCAGCTTAGCGATGAGGACTTTTTTGTTGTTGTAGCTGCCTCATGGTTTCACGATACCGGATATTTTACTGATAAAGCCGAACACGAGGCAAAGAGCATCAGCATAGCCGAGCATGAGCTTAAGCAGCTAAAAGTTACCGATGCGGTAATTGAAAAAGTAAAAGGCTGTATTATGGCTACCGAAATGCCACAGAAGCCAGTTGGCTTACTTCAGGAAATTATATGTGATGCCGATCTTTTTCATTTAGGAACCGATGATTTTAACGAACGCAGCAAACTGGTGCGTAAAGAAATAGAAAAGGTAAAAAACATTGTACTTGATAAAGACGTGTGGCGTCAAAAGAGTATCGAACTACTGCAATCGCACCGGTATTTTACCGATTATTGCCGTCTGCTGCTTGGCGATCAGCAGCAAAAAAATCTGGATAAACTGATAGGCAAACAGGCGCTGGTAAAAGACAAAGCGCCTGCAATTGCTTTGGCCGAAGAAGGCGTTGTGACTGACACAGACGATGATAAGGCTGATACCGAAAAGCATGGTAAAAAACATAAAACGGATAAGCCTGAACGCGGTATCGAGACGATGTTTCGCATTAGCTCAAGCAATCACCAGCGGTTGAGCGACATGGCCGACAATAAGGCCCATATCATGATCACGGTAAACTCTATCATTTTATCGGCCATTATTAGTTTGGTGCTGCGCAAAATTGATGAACACTCCAACCTCCTGGTGCCAACCTTTATGCTGCTTGGGGTAAGTTTACTCACTATCACCTTTTCGATACTGGCAACCCGGCCGTCGATACCTGACGGCGTATTCACACATGAGGATATTGAGAATAAAACCGTTAACCTATTGTTTTTTGGTAATTTTTACCGCATGTCGCTCGAAAAATACAGCGAGGGCATGGTTAAAATGATGGACGACAGCGATTTCTTATACGGAAGCCTTATCCGCGATAATTATTCGCAAGGTGTGGTGTTGGGAAAAAAATACCGCTTGTTGCGTGCCTCGTACAATGTATTCATGTTTGGCCTTATTATTTCGGTAGTTGCGTTCATTATTTCGACACTGATCTAAAACGGTAAGTACTATACCGTTACAAATATATCTACTTATGGATCATTACTCATTTTTTGACAGGGATTTAAGCTGGCTGCTTTTCAATGAACGGATTTTGATGGAGGCCGGAAAAGATACTTTGCCATTGATGGAAAGGGTAAATTTTCTCTCCATATTTTCGTCCAATTTAGACGAGTTTTACCGGGTACGGATGCCTGTATTATTGGCCTTACATAACCTGGCCAAACACGGCAACAGCGAAAAAGAGGATGTATTGCTGGAAGCCCAGGAATTGATAGGCCATCAACAACAGAAATTCGGACATGTTTTTACCGGTGAGATTATACCTTTATTAAAAGCCAAAAAAATCACCCTGCTTTTTAACGAACCTATACCCAATGCAATTGCAGACAAGGTAAGCGACTACTTTTATAGCCAGGTTATGGCGTTTTTGCAACCTATAGACCTGGCTGATACCAAAAAGAATTTCTTCCCGGAAAATAACCGATTGTACTTTTTAGTGACCCTGCAAGCTGAGCACAAAACCGAACGCAACGTAATCCTTAACATTCCATCAAACCAGTTGCCCAGGTTTTACCGCGTGAATATAGATGACGGGCAATACATTGTTTTTTTGGATGACATTATCCGGAATAACCTGGATAAGTTATTTAAAAACGAGGTGCTTACAGGCTGCTACAGCATAAAAATAACCCGTGACGCCGAACTTGACCTGGACGACGAGTACCAGGGCGACCTATCTGAACAGGTTGAAAAACAATTACTAAAACGCGATCTGGGTATTGCCACCCGCTTTTTGCACCAACCGGGGATGCCTTTACGCACCCTGCATTTTATAACAGATAAATTTAATCTGCAAAGCTCGAGTGTAGTGGAAGGAGGGATGTACCACAACCTAAAAGATTTGTCGGGTTTACCTGTGAATAATTCTTCGTTGCGTAACACGCAATGGACTCCAATAACAGGCTATCATGTAAATGATATGGGATCGTTGTTTGATCATATCGAAAAACAGGATTACATTTTTCATGCCCCATACCAATCTTACGATACCATCCTTCGTTTTTTTAACGAAGCCGCTACCGATGGTTCGGTTAAAGAAGTGTCTGTTACCCTGTACCGGGTGGCCAGCGAGTCGCGCATTGTAAATGCCCTTATAAGTGCCGCTAAAAATGGAAAAAAGGTGCGGGTTATGGTCGAACTGAAAGCCAGGTTTGATGAAGCCAACAACATTAAATGGGCAAAAAAAATGAAAGCCGCCGGTGTAGATATTATTTACAGCAACACTGCCTTAAAGGTTCATGCTAAAATTGCGTTGGTAAAAAGACATGTCGATGGCCGCGATAAATACTCCGGATTATTGGCAACCGGGAATTTTAATGAAAGCACCGCGGCATTTTATACCGATCATATCATGATGACGGCCAATTCATCATTACTGCGCGAAATGGAGTTGCTGTTCATGTTTTTAGCAAAGGGTAAAAAATCGGCAGATGGGTATCCAATTGATTTTAAGCACCTGCTGGTAGCCCAGTTTAATTTGCGGGACCGCTTTTTAGCGTTAATTGACCAAGAAATTGCCAACGCCAAACAAGGCCTGCCGGCATCCATCACTATCAAATTAAACAACCTGGAAGAGCGTACGCTAATAGCCAAACTTTATGAGGCGTCACAGAGTGGGGTTAAAATATCGCTGATAGTACGCAGTATTTGCTGCCTGATACCCGGTGTACCAGGAATGAGTGAAAATATCACTATAAGGCGCATTGTAGACCGCTACCTGGAGCATGGCCGGATTTTTATCTTCCACAATAACGGCGACGAAAAGGTTTTTCTTGGTTCGGCCGATTGGATGAACCGTAATATTTACCGGCGGATAGAAGTTTGTTTCCCGGTTTACAATGATAACATAAAGGCCGAGGTTTTGCAGCTGATTGATTTTCAGCTTAAGGATAATACACAGGCTGTTGCACTCGATGATGAGCTACGGAATATAAAAATAAAGCCGGTGCCGCCTATGGTGCAGTCGCAAAAGGCGATTTATGAATTTTTAAAATCGAAGCTCAATGATTAAGGATATGCGTAACACATTGATGGCGGTTATTGTAGCGGGTATATTGTTAAGTATCTCTTGTGCCAGCAAAACAGGTACACAAGGCTACGATAGCCCCACCGGATACAACCTCAATAAACCTGTAAAATATTATATGCCCGATGGCTTGCTCGAAATTTCGGGCATAGCCTTTAACAATGGCAAAAGTGACTCGGTTTATGCCGAACAGGACGAAGATGGGAACATTTATTACCTGAAACTGGGCGATAAGCAGGTTAACTACAGCAAATTTGGTAAAAAAGGCGATTATGAAGATATAGCTATTTGCCATAACCAGGTAATTATGCTGCGTAGCGATGGGGTGCTGTTCACATTTCCTTTTGGCCAGGTACGGAATAAAGAAATTCCTGGCGTTCAAAAATTAGAGGGGCTATTGCCCGAAGGTGAATATGAAGGTATGTATGCTGATGAAAAAAATGGCCTGGTATACCTGTTATGTAAACATTGCACCGACGACAAAACTACCAAAAGCAGCAGCGGCTATATTTTGGCTTTACAGGCAGATGGCGCACTTAAACAGAGCGGAAGTTTCAACGTAGATGTAAAAACAATAGAAAAGCTAACCGGGAAAAAGAAGATTAGTTTCCATCCGTCAGCCTTAACTAAAAACAGCAAAACCAACGAATGGTATATTTTATCATCGTTTAATAAATTATTGGTGGTTGCCGATAACAACTGGAATGTAAAAGCAGTTTACAGTTTAGATCCTGCTATTTTCAACCAGCCCGAAGGTATTACATTTGATAATAAATACAACCTTTATATCTCAAACGAGGGCAGCAAAACGGCTGCGGGTAATATCTTAAAATTTAACTATAGTAAATAAACACATGCCAAAAAAGATCAAGCTGGTAGCTATACTATTAACCATTTTTAGCATTACCTGTTATCAAACCTGTTTTGCTCAAAACCTTGATGTTGATATCTTAAAAAGAATCAACCCGCAAAGTCCAACGTCTTCTTACTGGCATAATACAAGTACATCAGCCTACTACGTAGCAGGGGCCGCTTCGTTTGGTACTTTAATATACGGATTGGCAAGCGGCGATAAAGCAGCTAAACAAAATGGATTAGAGGCTATTATTAATTTAGGTGCAACCGAACTTTTTACTTACGCTATTAAAAATTCGGTAAACCGTACCCGCCCGGCAGATAGGTATCCAAACGATGTATTTGTTAATTCGCCAACACACGGTCAGTCATTTCCGTCAGGACACAGCAGCCTTGCTTTTGCTACCGCCGCTACCATATCCATACAATACCATAAGTGGTATGTAACCGTACCGGCTTATTTATGGGCTTCGTCTGTTGGATACTCCCGTATGTACCTGGGCAAGCATTATCCATCAGATGTACTTGCCGGCGCGGCCGTGGGCATTGGCACAGCATACGCGGGGCACTGGCTTAATCAAAAACTATTTAAAAAGCATACTGTAATTCATGAGGGCCATGATTAAAAAATTACTTCTGCTATATATATGTTTAACTGGCGGCCTTAATCTGCTGGCACAGGACCCGGTAAAATACCGGGTGATACTTATAGGCGACGCCGGCGAAATGGACATGCAGCAAAAGGCGGTTTTAAAACACGCGGCGGCCAACATCATCAAAAATAAAACAATTGTGATGTACCTTGGCGATAATATTTACCCCAGGGGAATGGGCCTGCCCGGCAGCCCCGAAGAGAAGCAAACCCAGAAGATCCTTCAATCGCAATACCAGCCTATGCGGGCCAATGGCGCACCGGTTTACTTTTTACCCGGCAACCACGATTGGGATAAAATGGGGCCGCAGGGCCTGGCCAAAATAAAAAGGGAATGGGCGTTTTTAGAAGAGCAGCAGGATAGCCTGTTAAAAATGGTGCCCCGCAATGGCTGCCCGGACCCTGTGGAAATAAACCTGGGGGATAACCTGACAGTTATAGCCTTTGACAGCGAATGGTGGCTGTATCAATTCAGCAAAGCAAATGATGCCGCCGAATGCGATTGTAAAACCAAAGAAGATATTATAGATAAATTTGAACAGATCCTGAGCCGGAACCGCAATAAAGTTATCCTGCTGGCATCACATCATCCGTTTCAAAGCTATGGCACCCATGGCGGCTATTTTTCGTTAAAAGATCACGTTTTCCCGCTGACGGCGGTAAACAGTAATCTGCTTATTCCGTTGCCTGTGTTAGGGTCGTTGTATCCATTTTTGCGATCATCATTTCCAAACCCCGAGGATTTAAACCATCCTTTATACAAGGACATGGTGAAACGAATAGATGGGGTGTTTAAAGGTTTTCCCAACGTCGTCCACGTGGCGGGGCATGAGCATGGCCTGCAGTTTATAAAAGACGATCAGCTGCAGGTTGTAAGTGGCGCGGGCGCCAAGCATACTTATGCTATAAAAGGCAAAAACTCCCTGTTTGCCGATGCTACCCAGGGATATGTGATAGCCGATATTCTTGCCGATAACAGCATGCGTTTTACCTACTTTATTGACGGAGAATCCGGCGTAAAACAGGCTTTTGTTTATACCCAGCCTTACATACCGGTTAAACCATTACCGGCAACCCCGTTTAAAGTAATTACAGCCGATAGTTTGGTAATTAAAGTACATCCATCATATGATAGTGTAAGTAAATTTCACCGTTTGTTATTTGGCGAAAACTATCGTAAAGAATGGGCTGCCGATACCAAATTGCCGGTTATCAATATAGCTACCTTTCAGGGAGGGCTGACACCCGAGAAACTTGGTGGTGGTTTTCAAACACATTCGCTGCGTTTAATTGACAAAACCGGTAAAGAGTGGGTTATCCGCAGCGTTGAAAAAAGCCCGGAAAAATTGTTACCCCCGGAGTTCCAGGAAACTTTCGCCAGAGATTGGGTAAACGATGCCATGAGCGCCCAGCATCCATTTTCGGCATTGATTGTGCCTCCATTGGCCGACGCGGTACATGTGCCGCATACCAACCCGCAAATCGGCGTAATGTCGCCCGATGAAAAGCTGGGAAAGTTTAACAAAGTATTTGATAACAAAGCTGTGCTTATTGAAGAGCGCGAACCTACCGGTAAATCAGATAACTCGTTAAAAATGGTAGTCACGATGTTAAAGGACAACGATAACAGGATAGATGCCGAAACATTTTTACGCGGCCGCCTGCTTGATTTGCTGATTGGCGATTGGGACCGCCGGGGCGATCAGTGGCGCTGGCAGGGTACCAAAACCGACAAGGGTATTTATTATACCGGTGTCCCACGCGACCGCGACCAGGCACTTTACACCAACCAAGGCATCATTCCATACATCGCCTCAAGGGAATGGGCAGAGCCCGACCTGCAGGGCTTTGGCGGAAAAATTAAGAATATATATTACTCATTGTGGAGCAGCATGTTTGCCGATTTGTTTCCGGGGATGAAATATAATCACGAAGATTGGACGAGGATTGTTAATGAATTTGTGGCTGCCGAAACCGACGAGGTTTTAGAAGCTGGCTTACGCCGGTTGCCCGCATCGGCTTATAAATTAAGGCATGACGTGTTATTGAAACAACTAAAAGAGCGCCGTGCGAACATCCCGGCCGCCATGGAAGAGTTTTATAAGATCAGTAATAAAATTGTCGAGATCCACACTTCAAAGAAAAATGAACTCTTTAACATTAAAGATATCCCCGGTAATGGATTAAATATCATCATCAACAAAATCAGCAGCGGCGGTAAAGTGCGGGATACCTTGATGAACATCAATTTTATGCCCGATATTACCAAAGAGATCAGGATTTACCTGGGTGCCGGTGCCGATAAAGTTGTTTTAAATAATGCCACGTCGCCCATAAAACTCAGGTTTGTTGATAGTGTTGATGTAAAAGACTATAACATTGTCCGCTCAAAAAACAAAGTGCAGATTTATGACCCCGGTACGCTGAAATTAACAGGTGATAGCACCAGGGTACGCAAGTATTTTTCGGCCGATAGTGCCAATATCTCGTATATGGCTGTAAACCTGTCAAACGTTACCATGCCCATGGCCAATATCGAGATAAACCCCGATGAAGGTTTTTTATTGGGGCTTGGGTTTAAGTATACGCACCAGGATAGTTTTCGTAAATTTCCGTATAACGATGTGCAGCAGGTATTTTTGAGCCACTCGTTTTCAACAAAAGCTTTCAGGGCCAGTTACAGCGGCGAGTGGATTAAAGCCATTGGCAACGCTAACCTGTTATTACAATTCCAGGCCAATTCGCCGGAGAATATCAACTTTTTTGGCCGCGGTAACGAAACTGTATTCGATAAAACCGGTAATTACAAAAAGTTTTATCGTACCCGGTTCACAACCGTTCAGTTCGATCCGGCTTTAACCTGGCATAGTGCGGGCGGTACTACGATAACCGTTGGGCCGTCATTACAGCACTATAATTTAAATGCAGCTGACAATACAGGCCGTTTAATTACAAATCCCTTACTCACCAATAGTACAGATAGTTATACCTTTGATCAGCGAAAACTTTTTGCGGGCGCAATTTTTAACTTCACCAGCGATTTGCGTAACAACAAGATACTACCCGCATGGGGAAGCTACGTAAATGTTAAATTGCAGGGGTATATGGGCTTAAATAGTTATTCAAACTCTTTTATACAACTGATACCGCAGGCTGCTTTATATAAAAGCTTAAACGCCAACAGCACCATAGTGCTGGCCGAGCGGGTAGGCGGCGGTATCACCATTGGTAAAACCGCTTTCTATCAATCGTTGTTTTTAGGCGGACAGGATAACCTGTTAGGTTACAGGCTTTATCGCTTTGCAGGGCAATATAGTTTTTATAACAATTTGGAACTGCGCTTAAAATTGTTTGATTTTGCAAGTTATATTGTACCCGGGCAGGCCGGCTTGGTAGGTTTTTATGACATTGGCCGCGTTTGGGAAAATGGCGAGCATTCTGATAAATGGCATAATGGTACCGGCGCCGGCTTATATATTGCCCCTGCCAAATTAGCGGTTATAAAAATTGTGGCGGGGCATTCCGAAGAAGGCTGGTATCCTTACTTATCAACGGCCTTCAGATTTTAACTAAGGTAATTTATAAAAAATGCACACCGAAGTACTCAACATAAGTAAAAATGATTGCAATGTTTGCCAGGTAGAAACCTGCCTTACGTTTGATCCTTTTGTAGCGCATTTACAGGAGCGTGTAAAAACAGAAAAGACCCTTAAATCTGAGTTTTATAAATATGTACTCCATAAGTTTGAAACAGACTTATGTATTGATCTGGAGGTGAACCCCGATTATGCAGAAATGTACAGGGGTACATTGGAGTTGATTTACAGTATACTTACACCGCCTATTTTAAATGAAAAAGAGTTTTTTTGGGCGCTGAGCACCCCGGTACCCGAAAAGATATTTTTCAGCACCGAGGCTTTTTTTGAATTTCATTCCAGTCACCATTCCGGCCTGTATGCGGTCAACATGGCCGATCAGGATTTATTTGCACAGCGCCAGAAACGTTTTATTTACAACCTGATCCTGGAGCGCATGTATGGCTTCAGTACAATTCTAAGGAACGAGTTGTTGTACAGCTATGTAGATCCCGATACCAAACTTACACGTTACTATAACATTTTTACCAACCCGCAATTTGTTAATGTAGTATCAAAGGGAGAATTGCCTGTATTAAGCTTTGAGGCCATTGAGCCTTATCTTAATGATTTTGAGGGTATAGATGTGCTTGAAAGCATTTTACCACTCTCAAATTTTAAGTTCGAAGGTTTCTCGGTAATAACTTTAACTGATGTTACCTTACCCCATGCGATGGAAAGCATCCGGAACGAACTGGTTAACCACTCCAGTAACGAAACCGAACAATATGAGCATATCATCAATTCGTTAAAAACCCTATCCGAAGACCCGGCAATTGAATTTGGCCTGATGCCTTTTTTAACAGTAAATAACCGACCGATATTCGATACTGATGAGTGCTCGCAAAGTGTACTTATGTCATCTGCAAAAAAATATAGTATGGCCGAAGAAACCTTTGTGGCTATTGCCAATGATTATAACAAAAATCCCAAGCCTATATTCTTTAACGTTATTAACGACGAAAAGACCATAAAGTATCCCTTTTTAAAGGTATTAAAACAATCGGGTGTTAAATCATACGGTATTTTTCCTGTTTACTACAATAAAAAAAATGTGGGTATCCTTGAGGTATATGCTTACAAGGAAATAGCATTTTACGAAAAGCTACTATCAAAGCTGCAAACCGCTATGCCCCTGATAGCGCAGTTACTCCAAAACAGCATCGATCAGTTTAACGACCGCATTGAACGGGTAATTAAAGACAAATTTACCTCGCTTCAGCCATCTGTTCAATGGAAATTTAACGAGGTGGCTTGGGAGTACCTTAAAAGTGGTAATAGAAGGCGTAAAAATCAGGAAATAGAAACGGTTGTATTTGATAACGTGTACCCACTGTTTGGCGCAATAGATATCCGCAATTCCACCATTGAGCGTAACACTGCCCTGCAGGATGATTTAAAGGCATTCCTTACGCTGGTTATGGATACCCTTACCTCGCTAAAAAAACACATTCACCTGCGTCTTATTGATAACCTGGTATTTAAATGCGATGAATGGCTGCAAAGGGTAAGTGGTTTTATTACCACAAACGACGAGCTTACGCTGGATGGCTTTGTTAGGGATGAACTAAACCCATTCCTGGAACATTTCAGGCAAAACTATCCCGATGAAAAACCGGTGATTGATAAATACTTTGCAGCACTGTCTGAAGATACAGGTCTTTCTTTTGCCAATAGGCGTAACCTGGAAAATTCCATGCAGCTTATTAATAACAGCATCAATCATTACCTGGAGGTAGCACAGGGCGAAGTGCAGGAATCATATCCATGTTATTTTGAGAAATTCAGGACAGATGGTGTCGAATATGATATTTACATAGGGCAGTCGATTGCACCAGGCCGGGTTTTTGATTTGCTCTATTTAAAAAATATCCGTTTGTGGCAATTAAGGTCGATGGCTGAGATAGCAAGGATCACCAACTCTTTAATCGACCAGATTTCGCATCAGCTGCAAACAACACAGCTGATTTTTATCCACTCAAACCCAATACAAATCAGTTTCAGGAATGACGAACGTCGTTTTGACGTGGAAGGCGCCTATAACATCAGGTACGAAGTAGTTAAAAAACGTATTGATAAAGTATTGATAGCTGGCACTGTTGAGCGCCTTACCCAGCCGGGCAAAATTGCTATGGTATATTTTAACGCCAACGAGGCAACCGAATACCAGGAATATATTAAATACCTGCAGGATTCGCATATATTGAATAATGATCTTGAATACCTTGACCTGGAGGAATTGCAGGGTGTTACCGGGCTAAAAGCCTTGAGGGTTGGGGTAAATTATGATTTTAAATCATAAAACAAAACGGTGTATTAAACTATTGTGTACTATGCGTTATTAGCTTATCACCTTGAAAAATACGTACCTAAAAAAAAAGATGGTTAAAAGCTTATTGCTGCTGATATTAGCCGCAATAGGTACAATGCGCGCTTATGCGCAAGCTACTGCCGATAGCATTAAGCTGGCTATTGAGCCCGGATACAATAATGTGAGCGGCACCCATCGTTTTTTTCTTGGTGAAAACTACCGTAAACTTTGGGCAGCGCCGGTGACACTGCGCATTTTTCATATCCAAACAGAAAAAGGCGGTTTAAAAATTCTGCAAAAAGGCGGCGGTCAGCAAACCAAATCATTACGCCTGCAAGACCCAACCGGGCAGCAATGGGTATTAAGAACTATCCAAAAATATCCCGAAAAAGGATTACCGCCAAGTTTACGGCCAACAGTAGCTAAGGATATCCTGCAAGACCAGGTTTCTGCCGCACATCCATTTTCGGCTTTAACCGTGCCGCCATTGGCTGCGGCGTTGGGCATACCTCACTCCAATCCCGAAATTGTTTACGTGCCCGATGATGCTGCATTAGGCGATTATCGCAAGGATTTTGCCAACCAGGTTTTCTTGTTTGAAGAGCGTGAACCGCTGGATGCCGAAAAAACCGACAACACCGATAAAGTGCAGCGAAAATTACAGGCCGACAATGATAACCAGGTTGATGAAAAAACCGTGCTGCGCGCCCGCCTGCTGGATATGCTGCTGGGCGATTGGGACAGGCACGAAGACCAATGGCGCTGGGAAAAACTGGAAGGCGAAATGGGAGCCACCTATGAACCTGTGCCACGTGATCGCGACCAGGTTTATTACAAAACTTCGGGGCTATTTCCGTGGATAGTAGCGCACCAGTGGCTCAAATCAAAGTTTCAGGGCTATAGTGACGAAATAAGGGACATCAACGGCTGGAATTTTAACGCACGCTATTTTGATCGCTATTTTCTGAATCAATTAAGCGAAGAGGATTGGAAGGAACAGATAGCCTTTGTGCAAAATAAACTAACCGATAACCTGATAAAAAGCGCAGTTAAACGGATGCCCGATACCATTTTTAAACTTTCGGGTGCCGAAATCATCGGCAAAATGATTGCCCGCAGGAACATACTGGATAAGCAGGCCATGGAATACTATCGTTTTATAGCCAAACAGGTAGAGATACCTGCAAGTGATAAAACAGATAAATTTACCGTTAACAGTGAAGCGGGAGGCAACCTTACTGTTACCGTTAACAAGATCAAGAAAGACGGCAGCATTGATAAAATAACCTACAAACGCACTTTTAAACCAAATGTAACCGAAGAGGTAAGGTTATACGGTTTTGCCGGTGACGATCAGTTTGTAGTTACAGGCAGCAACCCATCGCCTATAAAGGTGCGGATGGTTGGTGGTGATGGGGTAGATAGTTTTTACGTAGATAAAAACCTGCACAATAAAAGCAGCCTGTACGTGTACGACAGGTCGGATCAGCAGAATAAATTACCATCATCTTCGGATGCGAAGATTCGCACGTCAACAGATACGGCGGTAAATCAGTATGATAAAAAGAGTTTTAAATTCGACCGGTTTGAGCCAATTGTACTGGCCAATTATAGCCCGGACTTAGGGATCTCATTGATAGCCGGGTTATCCTGGGAAAAGCATGGATTCAGGAAAGAGCCTTATGCCTTCCGTGATGAATTCCTTGTTAATTATAACCTGGGCAGGCAATCATTCATGCTGACGTATAGCGCCGATTGGAAAAAGGCCATAGGTAATAATGATCTGGGTATTAATATCAAATCGTTGGGCCCGCACAACCTCAGTAACTTTTTTGGCATAGGCAACAATACCGTTTTTGAAAACGAGGGTGATAAGGAGATCAGCTATTATCGTAACCGATACGATTTCGTTACCGCCAATGTATCGCTTAGTCAAACCAATAATAACTGGCAGTTTAGTGAGGGCATCGCCGGGCAATATTATAACAGTAGTGCTTCAAACAATGCTAATCGCTTTTTAAACGGCTATAATCAGGCTAATCCCGATCAAAATGTTTTTGGCACAAAATTCTATACGGGCGTTGTGGCCAGCGCCCGGCTGGATACCCGCAATAAAGCAACCATCCCCACTAAAGGTATTTTATGGAATACTACCATTGGCGGCTACACCGGTTTAAGCAAAAACAGCCATAGCACCTACGGGCAAATCCTATCGGAGTTTAGCTTTTATCTCAATCCTGATAAGGATTCGGTATTGGTAATAGCCAACAGAACGGGCCTTGGCACTACGGTTGGCAATGCCACGTATTTTCAGTTGATGAAACTTGGCGGTGCGCAAAATTTCCGTGGTTTCCACACAAACCGGTTTACGGGCAAGTCTATCGCCTATAACAATCTCGAATTACGCCTTAAAGTATTGGATTTTACATCATACCTGCTGCCAGGTTCCTTAGGTATTATAGGTTTTAACGATGTAGGCCGCGTTTGGGTACCCGGCGAAAAGTCAGATCAATGGCATGATGGCTATGGCGGCGGGTTTTACGTTATCCCCGCCCAGTTGGTATTAATTGAGGCCGTGATGGGCTTTTCCAAAGAGGGATCGTTGCCTTATATTACTATTGGGTTAAGGTTTTAGAAAAGCCCCTCCCAAACCCTCCCCGGTAGGGCTACCGTGTGTACACATCTTTTAGGATCGTATCACTAAATGAAAACGTTGTCATTTCGAACGAACTGGGGTGGATTTTGAGCATTGGCGTGAGGAGAAATCTTATGCGTCATGCTTGCAAACTTGCGCGGTGCAAATCGTATAAGATTTCTCTTTCGCTCTCCCGCACAACCCCACACATACTCTATCGAAATGACAATTCTCTTTACTTAGAGAGATGTGTACACACAGTAGCCGGTAGGGAGGGCTATAAAAGATAAACTGGAAATCAAAACCTGCCAGCAAAATCAAAAGTCTCCCCTCCCGGGGGAGATTTAGAGGGGGCTGGGGCTCGTGCCTTACAGCAACAATATATCAATCTGGTGGGCATGAACCATATTTACCACCGGCGACCATGCAAAAACTGTAAACCTGCCATCCTGCGAAGCCACCAACGCTATGGCATCCTTTTGATCGAACACAAATTGTGCTGCCGATAAATGCCTGGTGCCGCCGTTTTGCGCCGGGTGGATCACCCTGGTGGAGCAGCCAACAACAGGCTCGGTTACCACAATTTCTTCTACACGGGTGCTTTTTGATGAACGGCCTATTTTAGCACCAAAGGCCAGCAATTCATGTTTGTCATTAATTACGGTTGCACCATCTATTGATGTTAAACCTCCGATAGTGTCAACAGCACGGCGCAATTTTTCCTGCCAGGGCGTATGGTACTTTTCAATCCCCTCGTGTATCATCAAATCGGTAAGGCCGGAGAATGCCGGGGAAACAGGGTAGGATATAGGCTGAATGATAGATTCCAGCCAGTCGTCGCTGCCGGATGGCACCACCAACAAAATACCGCCCCGTTTGTGGGCCTGCATTGATGCAGCTAACTGTACCAGCACATTCACCGGATCGTTCCATGATGATGGCAGTGTAAAATCAAGCATCGACGTAAGTATGTTGGGGCAGTCAGACAAAGTCGATCCGTTTTCATCAACCACCTTTATTTCGTCGCCTTTTAAAATGGCAATATTTAAAAATTTGCCAAACCCATCAACCCGGCGGTGCTTTATCACCAATAGGCCAGGCTCAATTACTTCCAAAACAAAGCAATAAGCAGGTATAGCAAGGGTTGTTCCCCAAACATACAGCTCACCGTCCTCTAAACAAACGCCAAGGTGGATACCTGGCTGCTGTACTGCCGAAGCAAATTTAGTAAGTATATTAGGCGCCAGCTTAATTTTATGGCCAAACAATAAAGGTTGCCCGGCGCTTTCAGGCGGTAAAAAAGCAAGTGTAAACTTTGGCGAATAACCTTCTTCGCGGCGCAAACTTGCCCAGAAAGCTAAATCTAT
This sequence comes from Mucilaginibacter sediminis, assembly GCF_051903035.1. Lineage (NCBI taxonomy): Bacteria > Pseudomonadati > Bacteroidota > Sphingobacteriia > Sphingobacteriales > Sphingobacteriaceae > Mucilaginibacter > Mucilaginibacter sediminis. The sequence continues at coordinate 1,072,096 of NZ_CP170602.1, read as the reverse complement.
AAGGGTTTCAATAGTTTGTATATCAGGCGTAAGGCCAACCTCGGCAGGGTTATCAGCCGCTAATGAATGAAAATGCTTAAAATGCCGTTCAATTGCCGGGGCAATTTTTCGGGCTGCTTTATAGGTTGGTTCAGAGGTAATTGTCCTTGATTCCATGCTGTTTTTAAGATGATGCCTGCCGGTATGGCCGGTTAAAAAAGATTGTCTACCAAAAATAAGCCATAAAAGCTGCCAACACAAACAAATGCCTCAAAATTGCAATTAAGCGATAATTGAGATAAATACGCTTTACAGATACCGCCCAAGGGCAAGCGTTTCTAATAGGGTTAACATAACTTAACATATTTCAGATAAAATATTTGTAAATACCTAATAATCAATATTTTATTTTTATCATGGTTAACACTAAACTGATAGCGCAATTTAGGCGCATCCAAATATTTGTGCCTGTTGTTGACCAATACAAGTCCCTTCGGTACCTCGATCATTTAACCAGGATCAGGCAATAAAAACAGTGTGTCATTTGATGCTTATATCTTCCTTACGCCATAGGCTTATTCCTTCAGTTATTAAATAACAGCTTATCGCCGTTAATTATTTAGACGCGGTTGCCCTGGATACCGCCCTTACTTTTTTTGCAGCGCTTCCCGTAAAATAGGATAGTTTCAAACCTGGCCCTCCCGCCAGAAACTTTAAGCCGCATCCGTAAACAGCTGGCAGGCAAATAATTTATTTTTACTTTTGCCGCATGGACAACACCAGTGTTGCTAACAGGGCTAAACTACGTACCGGCATCAGTATTTTTTTCTTTATTTCGGGGTTTGGGTACTCATCATGGGCATCGCGCATCCCATCACTGCAACAGCAGTTACATTTAAACGAAGCAGAATTAGGTGCGGTTTTATTTGCCCTGCCAATCGGCCTGATGCTTACCATGCCTATCACCTCTAAAATGCTCAGGCATTTCAGTAGCCGCAGCATTATGTTTTTCGGGATAACTGCATTTACTTTGTTGCTTTGCCTGCCTGGCTTTACTGCCTATATGTGGGAGCTTATTCTGGTGTTGTTTTTTATAGGCTCAACGCGTAACGTAATTGCCATAACGGTAAACGCGCAGGCAGTGGGGGTGCAAGCTATGTATGATAAACCTATCATGGTTACTTTTCATGGCATCTGGAGCCTGGCGGGTTTTGCCGGGGCGGCAGTAGGCTATATTATGGTTTATTTTAATGTTGCGCCAACCTATCACCTTATTGGTGTAAGTGTTGTACTGTTTATACTAACACTCTGGTTTTATCCCAGCTCCCTTGAGCAAGCTCCTTACGGCCAAAGCAACACTACCGTTTTTTCATTCCCCGATAAAGATCTGCTCAAATTCGCGCTCATCGCATTTGCCTGTATGGCCTGCGAAAACACGATGTATGACTGGAGCAGCATTTATTTTCAAAAAGCGTTGCATGCACCTAAAGCTACCTCAACAGCTGCCTTTGTAGTTTATATGTTTTTTATGACCCTTGGGCGCTTTACCGGCGATAGGATAGTGGCTGCCACCAGTATTAAAAAAGTATTGAACTTTAGCGGCGTATTTATTTTACTTGGTTTTTTAATGGCCGTGCTTTTACCTTACCTATATACCGCCCTTATTGGTTATGCCATGGTTGGCATGGGTATTTCCTGTGTAGTACCATTGGTATTCAGTATGGCGGGCCGGTCAAAAACCTTAAAAAGCGGGCAGGCCCTGGCGGCAATATCTACCGTAAGCTATCTTGGCTTTTTAATTATCCCGCCGTTTGTTGGCTTTGTAGCCCAGGCTGCCGGTTTACGCTGGGCATTTGGGATAGTATCGGGCTTCGGCGCACTCATTATCATGATGGTTGCCCGCATTAAAGAAGAAGCGGAAGCCGACGAAGTTTTGGCATAATTCATTTTAATCCTGCAAAATCCTTAAATCGTGCCAAAACATTATTGGCGCAATTTTATTGGTTATATTGAACAATCAAAACTGTTAGCATGAACCAAACTCCATCGTTAAAAGATCAATCGGCCCTGGTAACAGGCGCCGATAGCGGTATAGGTAAAGGCGTTGCCCTGGCGCTGGCGGCCGCGGGTGCCAAAGTAGTAATCAATTATGCGCATAACCAGGCAGCTGCCGAGGAGGTTGTTGCACAAATAACAGCCTCTGGCGGCGAGGCCTTCGCAGTGCAGGCCGACGTAAGCCACGAAGACGAAGTAAAAGCCATGTTTGCGCAAATGTTTGCGCGCTACCATACAATAGACATATTGGTTAATAATGCCGGACTGCAAAAAGATTCCAAATTTGTAGATATGAAGCTGGCGGATTGGAACACGGTAATCAGCATCAACCTTACCGGCCAGTTTTTATGCTCGCGCGAGGCCGCCAAAGAATTTATCCGCAGGGGAGTAGTTGAAGAAAGAAGCGTGGCTGCCGGCAAAATCATTTGTATGAGCAGCGTACATGAAGTAATTCCCTGGGCCGGGCATGTTAACTATGCCGCCAGTAAAGGTGGCATCAGTATGTTTATGAAAAGTATAGCCCAGGAGCTTGCGCCTCATAAAATCAGGGTTGTTGGCATTGGGCCGGGCGCTATTCAAACCCCGATCAACAAATCGGCCTGGGATACACCCGAAGCGCTGAACAAATTACTAACCCTGATACCTTATAACCGGATAGGCAAACCTGGCGATATTGGGCAGCTGGCAGCCTGGCTGGCATCAGACCAGGCCGACTATATAACCGGTACCACCATATTTATGGATGGGGGCATGACTTTATACCCCGGATTTGCCGACAACGGTTAACCCAATGTAAATTAAATATAAATATATTGGTTTACACCTTGCTAAATCGATATTAACCTGTTTTTGTGCTGAAGATATTGTAATATGTACACTAAGTAAATTGCGAAAAATTAAATTTTATACGTCAATTTGACTGTTATTATCAAATATTCATAAAAATTAAATTTTATTTGCCAAATTTATAACATTAGCCTATTTTTGTTGTGGATTTAAAATTTAACATAACATGAAAAAGATATTTATTACTACCGCAATAGCCGCTTTATTAAGCGTTAATGTATTCGCTGCCGATGGCGGTAAAAAAGCTGACGGAGGTGCAAATGTATCATACGTAGCATTGCATGGTTTTACTGTTGACTTTGCTGATGCAACAGACGTAAACTGGACAGTAACTAAAAATTGCCAAAAAGCATCATTCACTGTTGATGGCGTAAGGAAAACTGCTTTTTACAACCTTAGCGGCGAGTACCTTGGTGTAACTCAACGCGTTGACGTTAAAGCCATCCCAGCTAAAACGATGAAACAAATCAACAAAGATTACGCTGGTTACGAAGTTGGCGAAGTAATTGTTTACCAGGCTAACACCGAAGTAAATTCAAACATCGATGCTACTTCATACTTTGTTGATCTTAAAAACGACAAACACGAAGTGCTTGTAAGGATAACCCAACAAGCAAACCTTGAGTTTTTTCAACAAGTAAAGTAATTCTTTTAAAAAATCACAACTATTGCAAGCCATCCTGGTATCCGGGGTGGCTTTTTTGCTTGAAACGATTTATCAAGGGGGAATCAAATAAATAAAAGCATGCACTTGATGTGTTTCAGTTCAAATAATCATTCGGCTTTTGAACGCTGGCTACGACTCACCCGGTCGAGGCTGCGCCCGACCACCCTCTCTCCGGCTGCGCCGCAAAGAGGGTGAAGCTCTTTTTTTATTTTTTTGCCCCTCTATGCGCGAAGTGATTGTTGCACAACTAAGCGCATACGTCGCAAAATTTCAAATCTTGTCGATCAACCTTCTGAGATTTTAATATTCAGCTATTGCCAAAAGCAAGTTAGTCGATATTCAAATCTCAGGGCGTCAAACCGCCATAAAACATGCACTTTTTTTTGCAACCTTAGTTGTGCAACACTCACGCGAAGCGGAGAGAGGGGCAGACGGGCGCAGCCTCGTCGGGGTGAGTCGACGCCGATATGCGATATCCGTCATTCCTCCTTCAGAATTTCACGAAATTTTACCACTTATAATGACATCATTGTAAATTATTGATTATCAATATTGTTTTTTTTGTAGAGACGCATAATTGCGTCTCTACAAAAGCCTCATTTGCAGCAATGTCATTTCTGTTTTTTTCAGCCAAACTGGTGATTACTACCAATGACAGACCTTTTTACAATCTCATTTTTCCCTTCAATATTTCGCAGAATTTTCCATTCGGGCTAAAGGCAGCATTTTGTCCCTGGAAATTTATTGGAGGATTACAGATTTGAAGCCAAAAGTTACCTGTTTAATGCATTTAGATTTAGCTAAACCGATTTATTAGCGTTTCAATTCTTTAATATATTGTAAAATATACACTAAGTGTATTGCTAAAAATTAAATTTTACACTATAAATCATCTAAAATTATAAAATATTCATAAAAATTAAATTATAGTTGCCAAATTTATAATATTAGTCTATTTTTGTTATGGATTTAAAATTTAAAGCAACATGAAAAAGATATTTTTAACAACCGCAATTGCCGCTTTATTAAGTGTTAATGTATTTGCTGCCGATGGCGGTAAAAAGAATGATGGAGGTACTAACGTATCATACATAGCCTTACATGGTTTCACCGTTGACTTTGCTGATGCAAAAGATGTGAACTGGACTGTAACTAAAAATACCCAGAAAGCAACATTTACTGTTGATGGCGTAAGGAAAACTGCTTTTTACAACCTTAACGGTGAGTACCTTGGTGTAACTCAACGCGTTGACGTTAAAGCCATCCCCGCTAAAACAATGAAACAAATCAGCAAAGATTACGCTGGTTACGACGTTAATGAAGTAATTGTTTACCAGGCTAACACCGATATCAATTCAAACATTGATGCTACTTCATATTTTGTTGATCTTAAGAACGACAAACACGAAGTACTTGTAAGGATAACTCAACAAGCAAACCTTGAGTTTTTTCAACAAGTGAAATAATTCTTCAAAAAATACTTTCATACAAGCCATTCCAATTATCGGGATGGCTTTTTTATTTTATGATAATTGCAATAATTATATTTTATCAAACAACTTGGCTGTTTATGACTTTATAAAGTATTAGTTAATATATTTTATAATTATTATGCCAAAGACCATTATCGTATCTAACCGGTTGCCTGTAAAAATCTCTAAAACCGATAGCGACTATAATTTATCATCAAGCGAGGGAGGCTTAGCTACCGGCTTAGGTTCAATTTACAAACAAGGTGATAACGTATGGATAGGCTGGCCCGGCGTTGAAATTACAGAACAAGAGGATAAAGATACCGTAACCCAACAGTTAAAAGAGTTAAGCCTGGTGCCCGTTTTTCTTGACCAGGAAGAGATTAACCAATATTATGAGGGTTTCTCGAACGAGGTTTTATGGCCCGTTTTTCATTACTACGCATCTACTTATGCCACCTACAAACAATCAAACTGGGATTATTATCAGGCAGTTAACAAAAAATTCAGAGATGTAATACTGACTATCGCCGAGCCCGGCGATGTTATATGGGTACATGACTACCAGTTGCTGTTGCTGCCTGCCCTGGTGAGGCAGGAAATACCTGATGTTTCTATCGGATTTTTTCTTCATATTCCATTCCCATCGCACGAGATGTTTAGATTAATTCCCTGGCGATCGGAATTATTGGAAGGAATGCTTGGGGCCGATTTGATTGGCCTGCATACCTTTGACGATGTAAGGCATTTTTTAGGTGCCACAACCCGTATTTTGCCGGTAACATCTTCGGCAAATATCATAGCGACGGGCGAACGATCAATAGTAGTCGAATCGTTTCCCATGGGTATTGACGAGCAAAAATACGCATCGTTACCATTGCAGGACGATGTAAAACACCAGGTAGAACTGATCAAGAATAACTTTAAGGATGGTAAACTGATACTATCTGTTGACAGGCTTGATTACAGCAAAGGCATATTACAACGGCTTGCGGCATTTGAATTATTGCTGCAATTGTGCCCCGAATGTATTGAAAATATAGCCCTTTATATGATAGTGGTGCCATCGCGCGATACAGTGCCGCAGTATGCACACCTGCGCGATGAGATTGATAAAAAAGTGGGCAACATCAATTCCATTTATCGCACTATGGATTGGAGTCCTATTCACTATTACTACAGATCGTTCCCCCTCGAAACGCTTGCAGCCTTATATGCCACTGCCGATGTTTGCCTGGTTACGCCAATGCGCGATGGGATGAATTTGGTAAGTAAAGAATATGTAGCCAGTCGCGTAAATAATGATGGAGTATTGATTATGAGCGAGATGGCTGGCGCATCTAAAGAATTAATAGATGCGATAATTGTAAATCCCAATAATACTGGCGAGGTATGCAGGGCGATATTACAGGCAATTAACATGCCGCTTGATGAGCAAAAAAAGCGTATGATTCCAATGCGCCAGTTAGTGGCCAAATTTAACATCAGGCATTGGGTTAAAATTTTTATGGACAGGCTTAAGGAAGTGAAATTGATGCAACGTTCATTGCAAACCAGGCACGTAAGTAACACTACCGAGCAATCCATCATTAACCGCTACAGTAAAACCAAAAAGCGCATAATTTTTTTAGATTATGATGGGACACTGGTTGGGTTCAGATCGGACATTGAGCAGGCCAGCCCCGATAAAGAGCTTTATAACATTATTCAAAAACTTACTGAAGACCCTACCAACCAGGTAGTGCTCATCAGCGGCCGGAAACATGAAAACCTCGACGAGTGGTTTCAACACACAGATATGTATCTGATAGCCGAGCACGGTTCCTGGTTCAAACAGCCGGGTACTACCTGGCATAAAATAGCCGGCCTATCTGACCAATGGAAGCACGATATATACCCATTATTGGAAACCTATGTAGATCGCACTCCTGGATCGTTTATCGAAGAGAAAACATACTCACTGGTATGGCATTACCGCAAAGCCCAGGCAGGTCTGGGCGAGCTAAGGGCAGGGGAGTTGATGAATAACCTCAAGTACCTGGCCAGCGATAAAGGGTTACAGCTATTGGCAGGGGATAAGGTACTGGAAGTGAAGAATATGGATATCAACAAAGGCAAAGCAGCTTTAACCCTGACAGAGGGTAAAGATTATGATTTTGTGATAGCCTTTGGCGACGACTATACCGACGAGGATATTTTTAAAGCCCTGCCAGAAAGCGCCATTACAATTAAGGTGGGCAGTAATCTGTCGGCGGCTAAATTCTACCTGCGCAATCCGCAAGAGGTACGAAAACTGCTCACCAGTTTTACCAAACAATACGTAGGACAAAATTCAGGAATTTTGCAAGATTAATGCAGATGTGCAGATTTCAAATGTGCAGATTTCAGATTTCAAAGCCTGGTAAAACTTCGTTAATGACGAACTTTTACCAGGCGTTAATCAAAAAAAAACTGTCAATCCTGCAAAATCCTTAAATCGTGTTAAGGGTGAGAACCTGTCTAAATTTGATTTAGATTATTTATGTATCATATAAAAATCATTGCCGTTGACTTTAGTCAACGGAATAATGACTAAAAGGCGAATGGCTTTAGCCAAATTCCACTGAATATTTTGGCTAAAGCCAGCAACGATACCTTCTTTTACCGTTGACTAAAGTCAACGGCAATAAATAAATCTCGTTTTTAGACAGCTTCTTAGAGGAAGATGGGCCTATCCAACTTAATAGCTATCCTGTAAGCCGCGTTCATTAATCCCACATGGCTGTATGCCTGCGGAAAGTTTCCCCATTGGCTGCCGTCATTTTCATCCACATCCTCGCTGAAAAGCAACAGGTGATTAGAGTATTTGAGCAGGTTGCCAAACTCGCGCTGGGCATCATCAATGCGGCCAACACTGGCCAGCGCTTCAACGTACCAGAATGCGCAGATAAGGAAAGTGGTTTTAGGTTTGCCAAAATCATCCTTGTATAAGTACCTGTAAAATAATCCATTAGTTGCCTTTAGCTCATTTTCAAGTGCAATTAAATGATCCTTTGCACGCTGCGATGTTGGATCGAGGTAATTCATCATAATAAGCTGCAAGGTACTGGCATCCAGGTTTGAACTGCCTGCCGAGTTGGTGTATACCTTCCTGACGGGATCATAACAGCTTTCAATATGCGCGGCCGCGCGTTCTTTTAAAGCTATAGCCTTATCAATCAGTTCTTTATTATCTATCGTACGTGCCATTTTTTCGGCAGCTGATGCTCCTGCCCATTGAAACAAATTACTGTAACAGTGAATGTTGGCCATGTTACGGAACTCCCAGATGCCGGCATCTTTCTCGTCAATTGTAAATTCAATCTTATTCAGCAAAAACTCAATCCATCGTACCGAGTCTTTCCTTTCGGAGAAAACAAAGCGATGATCGGTATAAAGCGGTAACATAGAAATCATTACCTGCCCGTAAATGTCGTTCTGTATATGTTCTGATGCCTGGTTGCCAACGCGTACCGGCTGGTTGCCCAGGTAGCCTTCCAAATCGGTTAAAACAATTTCTACCAGATCTTTTTTACCGGTAATGCTATACAGTGGCTGGTAGCGCTCATTTGTTGAAAAAGATATGTCGGTGACGTAACTAAAATATCGCTCCATTTCTTCAAAATGGCCAATGTGGTTAAGTGCGGTTATCACATAGTAGGTATCGCGCAGCCAGCAGTACCTATAATCCCAATTACGGCCACTTCCCGGCGATTCCGGTAAACTGGTAGTGCTGGCTGCAATAATGGCTCCAGTGTCCTCAAACTGGTGTATTTTCAAAGCCAGCCCGGACCGGATTACATATGGTTGAAAATAAGTGGCGATAGAGGAGTGTTTGATCCACGTGCGCCAGTATTGGATAGTTTCGGATAAAAAACGCTCGGCAGTCGTAGTCAGTGGCGCTTCCAATGGTTCGCCATAGGTGAGGGCCAGGTATTTGATTTCGTTAAGCACAAAGGGCTGCCCGTCAAAAACATAGCTGATGGGAATATTGGTGGTTAGCCGGATGTTTTCTTCGCCGCCCAGGTATTGAATGTGATTACTACCGCGGTTTACCCTAAGTTTCACAGCGCCGTATTCAGACACCGGCTCACATTTTACTTTAACCCTCGGCGATCCTTCAATAGCTTCAATTTTCCTGAATAGCATCAAAGGTTTATAATAGCGCTGGTGCTGGTAAAAACGGGGAGCAAAATCGGTTACCCGATACATGCCGCCTGAAGCCGGACTAATTTCGGTTATTAACACATTGGTATTCTCGAGGTAATACTGATGGGACGTAAATTCTCCTTCAGGTAAAATGGAAAACTCGCCGCCTTTTTTCTTGTCCAGTAAACCACCAAAAATAAAAGTACTGTCAAATCGCGGCCAGCAAAGCCATTCTATATTGGTGTTTTTGTGTATGTGCGCCAAAAAAGCGCAGTTTCCAATTATCCCGGTATCGTATGTATGTCGTGCCATTAATGTTAGTTTTTAGCCTGGTTCAATTGTTCAACAACATACCTTGTGTAATGTTGGCGTAAAAAGTGGTATAATTTCTGATTAATTTGGATTTGTTAATTAATGTATATTAACTTAGTAGACTTTAATCTACTTAAATTATAATTTAGTCATGAGTTTACGATTAGGCGATAAAGCCCCCAATTTTCAAGCAAAAACCTCGGCAGGAGAAATAGACTTTTACGAATACCTTGGCGATAGCTGGGGAGTATTATTCTCGCACCCAGGCGATTATACACCTGTTTGTACTACCGAACTTGGTAAAACCGCGGCGTTAAAAGATGAATTTGCTAAACGCAATGTTAAAGTTTTAGCACTAAGTGTTGATTCGGTCGAATCACATACCGGCTGGATAAGCGATATTAACGAAACGCAGGGAGTAGAGGTAAACTTCCCGATTATTGCCGATGAAGACCGTAAAATTTCTGAAGCTTACGATATGATCCACCCCAACGCGTCTGTAAACGCAACGGTGCGCTCGTTGTTTGTTATCGGGCCCGATAAAGCCGTAAAGTTAATTATTACTTATCCTGCATCAACCGGGCGTAATTTCCAGGAGATTTTAAGGGTTATTGATTCGTTGCAGTTAACGGCCAATTACGGTGTTGCTACACCAGCCGATTGGAAAGACGGAGAAGACGTTGTTGTGGTACCTGCTACCAAGACAGAAGACATCCCGGCCAAATTTCCAAAGGGTTTCACACTCATAAAACCCTACTTACGCACTACTCCGCAACCAAATAAATAATTTTATTTGGTTTATTAATTATTTTATATATTTGAAAAAGATAGGGTTATCTATTCCGTCTGAACATTAAAACCATTTTATTTTCAGTTTGGCTTTAGTTTTTAATCTCACAACAATTTTTTAATACGATAATTATAATTATGAAAACTGGAAAAGTAAAATGGTTTAACACACAAAAGGGTTACGGCTTTATTGTTACCGAAGATGGTAAAGATCTTTTTGTACACTTTAAGGATGTGCAAGGTGGCGTAAATGCCATTAAAGATAACGATAGCGTTACTTATGAAGTGGAAGAAGGCAGAAAAGGATTACAGGCAGTAAATGTTAAAAAAGCATAAATAACCAAAGTTCTTGATAAAAGACCTCTGCATACACAGGGGTTTTTTTTGTGCTATTTTTTTGAAACTATATGTATAATTCTGCTACTTTAGCCATCCAATTATTATAATTATGACTGATGTTACCGCCGCTAAGGCCACCAGGAACATGATATTCCTTGTACTTGTTGCTTCCCTGGGTTATTTTGTTGATATCTATGATCTGCTGGTTTTTTCGATAGTACGTATTTCAAGCCTTAAAGATCTGGGATTGAATGAACAGCAAATTACCGATAAAGGTCAATTTATTATCAGCGTGCAAATGTTTGGCTTGTTACTTGGCGGAATCATGTGGGGCATTATAGGTGATAAACTCGGGCGAATAAAGGTACTTTTTGGTTCTATATTACTTTATTCAATCGCCAATTTTGCCAATGGCCTTGTTCATGATGTAAATACGTATGCTATTGTCCGTTTTATAGCGGGAATTGGCCTTGCCGGTGAATTAGGAGCAGGTATTACACTGGTAAGCGAAACTTTAAGTAAGGAAAACAGGGGATATGGCACCATGATGGTAGCTGTAATAGGTCTTTTTGGCGCAACTGCTGCTTACGCTGTAGCAAAGTTTGGATGGCGTAATGCTTATTTTGTTGGCGGCGGCCTGGGTATTTTACTTTTGCTTTTGCGGATAGGCACCTTTGAATCGGGCATGTTTAAAAACGAAAAAAACAGCGGTGCATCTAAAGGCAACATCCTGATTTTATTGACAAACTGGACGCGGTTTAAAAAGTATCTGTTTTGTATACTTATAGGCGCGCCGTTGTGGTATGTTGTAGGGGTGCTTATTAGTTTTTCGGATAAATTTGGCATTGCTTTAGGTGCTAAAACACTTATTAAGCCCGGCGATGGTATTTTTTATAGCTATATAGGTATTGCAGTGGGCGATGTTGTTGCGGGCCTGCTTGCGCAGTTTACAAAATCAAGAAAGCTTACCATGGCAACTTTTTTACTGCTGTCGTTGGTGAGTGTTCACTTTTACCTGAGCAGTAAGGGAATTACTCCAGAGAAATTTGCTGTGCTAAGCTTTTTTATGGGATGCACAGTAGGATATTGGGCCACTTTTGTTACGATAGCCTCAGAGCAATTCGGGACAAATATCCGCTCGACAGTTACTACTACCGTACCAAATTTCGTTCGGGGACTGCTAATTCCGATCATAATGGTGTTTAACCTTTTTAAAGTACATTACGGAGATATCACAGCTGGCTATATCATGATGGGGCTACTTACTATTATTTCGTTACTTTCGTTAAGTCAGCTAAAGGAAACTTTTGGTAAGGATTTGGATTATGTAGAGATAAGTTAGGGTTGGTGAATAGTTTATTAAGTTCGATTGGTTGATTAGGTTAGAAACCTTAACTATCGCAACCCGGGTAACTTCTGTTTTTTATATCCGATGCTAACCACTCACCCAATCAACCAATCACTTAATCAACCAAAAAAATTACATTTGCATTAATGATTAGCAAAGAACAAATAGCTGCAGACTACCAACAGATACAGGACGAGATATGTACGGCGCTTGAATTGACAGATGGGCTGGCCACGTTTGAAGAAGAAAAATGGGAGCGGGAAGGCGGCGGCGGCGGCCGTACGCGTGTTATCCAAAACGGCAATATTTTTGAAAAGGGGGGCGTTAACTTTTCGGCCGTGCATGGCCAACTACCCGATAGCATGAAAAGAGCGTTACAGGTAGAATCTGATGACTTTTTTGCAACGGGCGTTTCTATCGTGATTCACCCAAATCATCCGATGGTACCTATCATTCACATGAACATCCGTTACTTTGAAATGCCTTCATCTATGAACGGTAATAGCCAACCTATCCGGTGGTTTGGCGGCGGTATCGATCTTACCCCGCATTACGTCATTGAGGAGGATGCAAGGTTTTTTCATACCAGCTTAAAAGCTGTCTGCGATAATTACTATCATGATTTTTATCACCGGTTTAAACTTTGGGCCGATGATTATTTTTACATCAAACACCGAAACGAAACCAGGGGTATAGGTGGTGTTTTTTATGACAGGCTGACTGCCAATGACGAATTATCGTGGGAGAATATTTTCGATTTTTCGAAAGCGTTAGGTCGTTCTTTTATCCCAACTTATACCGAATTGGTAAACCGTAACCGTAGTAAATCTTTTACCGAACAAGAGCAGTTGTGGCAATACCAGCGCCGCAGCCGCTATGCCGAGTTTAACCTGGTTTATGACGCCGGCACCAAATTTGGCCTGGAAACCAATGGCCGTATCGAATCAATATTAATGAGCCTGCCGCCAACAGCCAAGTGGGTGTATAACTACCAGGCAACGCCGGGCAGCGAGGAAGAAAAAACACTATCTTTATTAAAAAAAGGAATTAACTGGGCTTAATATCATTACCTATGAAAAAGCTTGTACTGCCAATTTTAACAATTTGCTTTTTGTGCTCCTTTGCCGCAATGGATTACCCACTTAAAGGCGTATGGGAATATAGGGGAGGTGTTGTTAACGGCAAAACGGATAGCGCTTCAACCGCTTATACTTTACTGCGCACATATGATAAATTGCATTATAAAGCCGTTTTAAAGGAAAAGGGGGAGAAGGATGTGGTTTACGAAAAAGGAGATTATCAATTGCAGGCCGATACTTGTTTTGAAACACAAACCTACAGCCTGCAATCCTCAGAATTGCTCAATAAAGTAGTGAAATATACTTATACAATTAGTAATGATACACTTAAATTATTCACCGTTTTACCCAACGGTAATAAGATTGAAGATCACTGGGTGAAAATCAAATAAACCAAACCTGCAACGTTAATAAATTAGCTGGTGTGCATAAATTATGCATGCATATTGTTGCCAAAATTGGCACATTAGTCAACTATTTTCTTAACTTCGCAGGTCGTTTAAAAATCAATTTTTAACACGAAAAACAGAGAGAAGGTTCTACAAATAAATAAAAATGGCTGACGATAATTCAAGCAAAGAAGACAGAATAATTTCGATAAATATTGATGAGGAAATGCGATCTGCGTACATTGATTATTCAATGTCGGTGATTGTTTCCAGGGCGCTGCCCGATGTTCGCGACGGACTGAAACCCGTACACAGGCGTGTGTTATTTGGCATGCTTGATTTGGGCTTAAATAATAACAAGCCCTACAAAAAATCGGCCCGTATAGTGGGCGAGGTGATGGGTAAATATCACCCACATGGTGATAAATCTGTTTACGATACCATGGTACGTATGGCCCAGGAGTGGAGCCTGCGTTACTTACTGGTAGAAGGACAAGGTAACTACGGCTCGATAGATGGCGACGAACCTGCAGCAATGCGTTATACCGAGGCCCGCTTACAAAAGCTTGCTGAAGAGATGCTGGCCGACATTAACAAGGATACCATAGATTTTCAATTAAACTTCGACGACTCGTTACAGGAACCAACCGTTTTACCTGCTAAATTCCCTAACCTTTTGGTTAACGGAGCTTCGGGTATAGCGGTGGGTATGGCCACCAATATGGCACCCCATAATTTATCGGAGGTTATTGATGCCACCATGGCATTAATTGATAACCGCCAGATAGAGGTTACCGAGCTAATGAAATACGTAAAAGGCCCCGATTTCCCTACAGGCGGTATCATTTATGGTTTTGAAGGTCCGCGTGAGGCATTAGAGACAGGCCGGGGCAGGATTGTTATCCGCTCGCGTGCCGAGATTGAGACCCACGGAAACGACAGGGAACGCATTATTGTTACCGAAGTACCTTACCAGGTAAACAAAGCGTTGATGATTGAGCGCACCGCCGAACTGGTGAACGATAAAAAACTGGAAGGCATTTCTGCCATCCGCGATGAATCGAGCAGGGAGGGTATCCGCATAGTTTATGAGATAAAACGCGAAGCTAATGCAGCTATCGTACTAAATAACCTATTCAAATACACCGCGTTACAAACATCATTTAGTGTAAACAACATCGCACTGGTTAATGGCCGCCCGATGATGCTGAACCTGAAGGACCTGATTCACCACTTTGTGGAGCACAGGCACGAGGTTGTTATCCGCCGTACCAAATTTGAACTTGCAGAAGCCGAAAAACGCGCCCATATTTTAGAGGGCTTATTAATCGCCTTAGATCATTTGGATGAAGTTATCCGACTGATCCGCGCATCGCAAACACCTGATGAAGCAAGGGAAGGCTTAATGGCCCAGTTTGGATTAAGTGATATCCAGGCGCGTGCCATATTGGATATGACACTTCGCCGATTAACCGGACTTGAGCGTGACAAAATTAAGGATGAATACGCAGCCTTAATGAAACTGATTGAACACTTGAAATCTATCCTGGCCGACGAAAGCTTAAGGATGCAGATCATTAAAGATGAACTGTTAGAGATCAAAGAGAAATACGGTGACGAGCGCCGTACCGAAATGGTGCACTCATCTGCCGAGATGCAGACTGAAGACTTTATTGAGGATGAAGATGTGGTTATCACCATATCGCGCGAAGGTTACATTAAACGTACGCCTTTAACCGAGTATCGCCGCCAGGGCAGGGGTGGTAAAGGTTCTATCGGAAGTAACAGCCGCGATGCTGATTTTATCGAGCATCTGCTTGTTGCATCCAATCACAACTACATGCTGTTCTTTACCGAATCGGGCCAGTGTTACTGGTTACGTGTATTTGAAATCCCCGAAGGAACGCGTACTTCAAAAGGACGTGCTATACAAAATATCATCAATATCCCTAAGGAGGAAAACATTAAAGCATACATCAAGCTGATTAGCCTTAAGGATAAAGAATACCTGGAAAACAATTTTATTATCATGTGTACCAAGAAAGGTACCATCAAGAAAACTTCTTTAGAGGCTTATTCCCGTCCGCGTGCTAATGGTATCAATGCTATTAACATTAACGAGGGCGATTCCTTATTAGAAGCAACCTTAACTACAGGCAGCAGCGAAATTGTTATGGCGCTTAAATCGGGCAGGGCTATCCGCTTCAACGAATCTACTGTCAGACCGATGGGGCGTACCGCAACGGGTGTTCGTGGTATTACTTTGGATGACGAAACAGATGAGGTTGTTGGCATGATCAGTATCAACGACAGTGAAACAACGGTGTTGGTAGTGTCAGAGAAGGGCTACGGTAAACGTACCGATATTGACGACTACAGGGTAACCAACCGCGGTGGTAAAGGTGTAAAAACTTTAAATATTACCGAAAAAACCGGAAACCTTGTTGCTATAAAAGGTGTTACTGATAAAGAGGATTTGATGATCATCAACAAATCGGGAATTATTATCCGTATAGCCGTAAGTGAACTGCGCACAATGGGCAGGGCTACACAAGGTGTACGCCTGATAACGCTTAAGGGTAACGACGAGATTGCTTCGGTTGCTAAAATTGAGCACGACGAGGATGAAGAGAAAGAAATTGATGAAAATGCAGAAGCAGGTGCAGCCGATGAAAACGAGGCGACCGAAAATAGCGAAGAATCAAAAACTGACGAACCACCAACTGAATAACAAATATGCAGTGCCGTAAAATTGTTTTATCGGTTTTAATACCATTCATGACTACAACTTTTGCCTTCGCACAATCCGAAGCGCTTAAAGTTGTAGTTAATAACCTGGCTTTCTATAAGCAAAATAAAGATTTGAAATACCTGCGGGCAGCCAAAAAATCGGCCGACAGCCTGGTGGTTACCAAATCAGATTCAGCAGATTTAGCCAGGAATACTTACCGGGCATTAATCAACGCAAGTATTTTATTTATCGATTCTGCAAATACGCTTGGGCAGCCTGCCACGTTATTAGCGCAGACATCAGATCTTACCGACAAGCTTGCGGCCAAAAGCAAGATATACAATTATCAGCCCGAAATGGATTATGTAAAACGTTGCCTTGCTAACGTTTATATCAGGAAAGGATTTGAATTTGTAAATAATTCTGACTTCGCTAATGGGCGGCAATCATTTGAAAATGCCAAAAAATATGCGCCCAATTTTAAGCAAATCAATGATTACATCGCCTATGCAAATAACAAGATGGGGAATTTGGTAGATGCTGCTAAGTATTACAGTAATTTATTAGCGGTAGACAGCACCCGTACCGAGTATATTGAAACGGCATCAAGTATTTATAAATCATTGGGCGATACAGCAAAAGCGCTTCAAGTACTCAAAAAAGGGCGGAAACTTGTACCTAATGACAGGTTTTTATTGCTGGATGAAGCCAATATCTACAACAATTTAAAGGATTATAAATCATTAGAGCCATTAATTGCGCAACTACTTGATATTAATTCAAATAACGCCGATATTGCATTTGTAGCCGCCAATTGCTACGATCATCTGAACAAATACGACCAGGCCGAATCGCTTTATTTACATACTATTGAGTTAAATGGGTCGGCTTATGATCCGGCACTTAACCTGGGGTTATTGTACTTAAAGGAAAGCGCTTTGGCAAAGCAGGAGGGGGAGAGCGATAGAAATATTGGGATGGCTATTCAGTGGCTCGAAAAGGCCAACGAAATATCCCCGGGCAATGTGAAAGGTTTACAGGCGTTGCAAATTGCATACGCTAAAACCAATAACAAAGATCAACTTGATAAAATAAACAATAAATTAAAACAGCTAACTAACTAATAAAACATGAAAATCAAACTTTTGATGGCGGGCCTGCTGGGCTTAGTTTCCGCAACAGCGTTTGCGCAAAAAGGCGAATTGAACACTGCCAAATCAGAATATGAAAAGTATGAAGGCTTAAGGGGCACACCTTTGGCCAAAGCAAGTTTAACTACTGCACGCACTTCTATCGACAAAGCAGCTGCTAACGAAAAAACGGCTTCATTGCCGCTTACTTACGCGTTAAAAGGTGTAATTTACTCTACCTATGCCAACCTGGATTCAGTAGCAGCTACTTCGTTACCGTTGTTTACAACTGCAGAAGAAGCGTTAAAAAAAGCTAAAGAGTTGGATACTAAAGGCGAAAATAAACAACTTATTGACGCAGGTAACTTAAATTTGGCCCAATACCAGCTTACAAAAGGCGTTGCCGAATACGGAAGTGGTAAATATGACCTTGCCTATAAATCGTTTGATTATTATCGCACTATATTGCCCGAAGATACCAATGCTATTTATTACACCGGTTTATCGGCGGCAAATTCAAAAAATTATCCTGCAGCCATATCAAACTACACTAAACTGGTTACAACCAAATTTTCAAAAGTACAAGGTGTATACCTTGATCTTTCGTCTGTTTACCTGTTAAATGCCGATACAGCCAATGCACTAAAAACGGTTAGCGAAGGCGTAGCTAAATATCCCAATAATGCCGAACTACGCAAAAGAGAAATTGAGATAAGCCTGCAAACTGGCAAAGAAAAAGAAGTTTTGGATAAAATACAAAGCGCGTTAACAGCCGATCCTAAAAACAAAACTTTATATTATTATGCTGGTTTAACATATTCGCAAACTGCAGAAGCAATTACAAAAGAACAAGGCAAAGCAAAAGACGCTGCTACAAAAGCCAAATTACAAGCAGGCAAAGTCGAAAACTATAACAAAGCGGCAGAAATGTACAAAAAGGCATTAGAGATAGATCCTAACTATTTTGAAGCCAATCTGAATTTAGGCTACGTTATCATTAATCCTGCTATCGACGATTATAACGCTGCCAATAAATTGCCGGCCAACAAACAAAAAGAATACGATGTAGCTATTGCGAAAGCAAAAGCTCAGTTTGAAGCAGCAAAACCATACTTGTTAAAAGCTGCGGATTTAAATCCAAAGTCTATTGATGCATTAACAAACTTGCGTACTTATTACCTGGGCGTAAAGGACGAAGCAAATGCAGCTAAAATAAAGGCACAGATAGAGGCATTACCAAAGCAATAAAATATATTAAAAAGAGAGAGGCTTTCATGGTAAAGCCTCTCTCTTTTTAATATATTTATTTAACATAATGTTAATTATGTAATTGAGTTATTTTTTATAGTAAATTTTTACCTTAAATCCCGACACTTGATTCTCTTCACTATTTTGTTCAACTTTACAACGCATGACGGTTACTACCTACGGACTACAGCACATTAAGAAAGAGATTCAGCATTTGCCACATGAGCAATTGTCTGAATTGTTGCTTCGCCTGTCGCGTTATAAAAAAGAGAATAAAGAATTACTGGCTTATTTACTGTTTGAAGCCTATGACGAGGCTGCGTTTATCGAAAAAGTTAAGGCCGAGGCTGGGTTTATGTTCAGCCAATTGCCAGCATTAAGTTATAATGCCGCAAAAGGCATGCGCAAAATACTGCGGCTCCTAAGCAAGTACACTAAGTTTACCGGATCAAAAACAGCAGAAATAGAGTTTTTACTAAATTTCTGCAGCAATTACCTGGAGTATGCCGACAGGCGAACATCATACAAACCAATCCGCCTGATATTAACCCGTCAGGTTGAAAAGGTAAAAACGCTAATAACTAAACTACATGAAGACCTGCAATATGATTTTTCCGATAACTACAATGCATTAATTGCCGATGCTGAAAAAAAATTAAACTGGTTTAAAAAGAGTGATTACCTGTTGTAACATATGTACACTAAGATAATCTAACCTATATAAATTCTATTAACAGTGGCCAACAAAGAAGCAGCATTCAAGGAAATTTATGCAGCTAATTCTAAAAAGATTTTCCATTTGTGCTATGGTTATACCGGCGACGATGAAGCCGCGAACGACCTGCTACAGGAAACTTTTTTAAAAGTATGGCAAAACCTGGATAAATTTCGTAACCAGGCCATGATCTCTACCTGGATCTATCGTATTGCAGTAAACACCTGCTTAACCTACCTGCGATCAGAGAAGCGACAGGCAAAAGACGAACTTACCGAACAAATAGCCGAAACAAAACGAGAGGAATTTTCTGAAAAGAATGAGCAGGTTGCTTTACTGTATAAATGCATATCAAAACTGGAAGAATCGGAAAGAATTATTATAACACTGGTGCTTGATGAAGTGCCGTACCCCGAAATAGCAGATGTTTCGGGCATATCAGAGGGGAATTTGAGGGTGAAAATTTATCGTATTAAACAGAAGTTAACAGAATTATATAACCAGTATGAAAGACTTTGATCATTTGATGTCGGTTTGGCAGGGACAGCCAAAGCAAGATCAGCTTTCAGTGGATGATGTGCTGAAGCAGGTAAAGAAGGGAATTCGCGGCATAACCAACAAGTTGTATTGGACAATTGTGGCCATGGTGGCCGTTACTGTATTCGCGGCCATTGTTACATTTTTCCTGGCGTTCAAGTCAGGGGTTACAACGGCGGGTATTTTAATAGTATTGCTTACCATGCTGATGTATTTGGCGCTTACCGTAAGGCACTATCACATTTTAAGCAAGCGCGACGCAACCATTAACCCGGCCGAATATTTGGATAGCCTAAAAGAGTATCAAAAAACACGATCGAAAATTACAGGTTGGTTTTATTACATCTACATACTGTTAATCAGCGCCGGGCTGGCACTCTACTTTATTGAGGTGCTGGAAAACTCTTCCCTGGCATTTAAAATTGGCACTTACAGCTCTATCACCATCTGGTTTCTGTTTACCACTTTTTATTTAAAGCCGAGGATGTTTAAAAATGAGGAAGAAAAACTTAACCTGATGATAGATAGACTGGTTCGGTTAAAAGAACAGTTTAATTAAATATCGTTGAACGGGTTTCGTAACATTATTTATTCCCTTTGTTAATTAACAGTTGTATTACCTGTTCCCGTAGCTGTCTGCTAATAGGCACATGGTTTGTTCCTACATCCAGCATATTGCCATCAATTGAGTTTACCTTATCATATGCCACAAAGTACGATTTATGAGTTTGTATAAACTTACGCTGCGGTAATCTTTCGCCAAAGGCTTTTAGTGTGCTGTGGGTGATAATCTTTTTGTTGACGGTTTGTATTACCACATAGTTCTCCATGCCCTGCACAAACAACACCTCATCAAATACAATTTTTTCAAGCTTGCCTTCGCTTTTTACAAACATATACCCCATTTCGAAGTCACTACTCCCCTTTTGATCAAAATAATCTTTAGCCTTAAAGGCAGCTTTCATAAATCGCTCAAACGAGATGGGTTTTAATAGATAATCCAGCACATCAAGGTCAAAACCATCGGTGGCATATTCCTTAAAGGCGGTGGTAAATATTACTTTTGGCGGGTTTTGCAACGACTTAATAAATTCAACCCCTGTTAAATGCGGCATCTGGATGTCTAAAAACAACAGATCGACAGGCTGTTGTTTCAGCACTTCGCTCAGTTCCATGGCATCCTCGCATTTCGCTTTTAAATCAAAAAAGTTGATCTTTTCCACATAACCTTGCAGGCCCTTGCGCGCAAAAGGTTCATCATCGGTTATTATACAAGTTATCAAGTTCATCAATTAAATTCTATCACCAACTCTGCCGAAAAACGATTTCCTGCACAACCAACAACTAACCTGTGTTTATCCGGATACAACAACTGTAAACGGCGACGTAAATTCTCTAACCCAATACCTGTATAGTTTTCGTTAGGCTGCATTTGTGCCGGTACATCGTTAAATGTAGCAAAAATAAAGTCGCCGTCGTTAATATTTGCACTAATGCTGATTTCAAAGTTGCCACCCGCGTATTTGAAAGCATTTTCGACCAATGGTAGTAGTAGTAATGGGTAAATTGGCTGGTCTGTTAACCTTTCATCAAAACAAACGTTCAGCTTCAATTTACTGCTGGCCCTTATTTGCTGAAAGCGGATGTAGTTTTGCAGGTATTCCAATTCGTGGCTTATAGGTACCTGTTGCTGCTGATCGTAAAGTTGATATCTTAACAAACTGGAAAGCAATTCTGTACTTTGCTTGGCCGCCGGCACATCCTCATCCATCTGAAAATAAATGGTGTTTAAAGCATTAAACAAAAAGTGCGGATGATATTGGGCTTTCAAAAACTTAAGTTCGGTTTCTAACTGATCGTTAGTCAACTTTTCCAGCTGTACCTTGTTGGCAATGTAGGCCTTTAACCATGTACTGCTACGGGCTATGCCATAATAAATAATGGCGTATAAGGTTGGTATCATGGTGAGGTCTGCCAGATCACCCCAGGATAGGCCGTCGTCAGTCAATGCAGCCATTGGAGTAAATACCAGGTTCACCAAAACCAGGTTAGCAGACACCAGTATAATTAATTCTCTTACTATTCCCCTATAATTAAGTTGCAATGGCCAGCGCCTGTCATAAAACCGAAAGAGCCACTCAAATATATATATGCCTGCATAGCCCACCAATACACTGCAGCTCATTTCAAGGACATTTAAACCCCAGTCTCTTTTCCAAAACATTTCATCATGTTCAGTGTCGTGCAGCAGCCTTACGGTAAAATATACCAGCAGGCCATACAACGCGGGGGAAATATATTTCTTAAAAAAATTCATTTGGAAAGTCAGGAGTTAATACAAATGCCCTATTTCGACGTTCGTTAAGTTATGCATAATTGTTTTAATTATGCATAACACATTGGCCGATAAACATCCAACATCATATTATTATAGAGCCGATTCAATAATCCGATCCTGAATAATCGGTAATTCTTGCTTTTCGTCTTGAATCTTAATTCCTGGTTTTTGACTCTTCTTCTCCAAGGGTTTCATTCCAAATAAAAACCGTGTTAAAGCATAAGGGCGTACCAGTAAATGATAAATAAGCACTGTTACAAAAAAGGTAATACCAACCGTATAAATATATTTAGACAGGATACTTTCATTACGTGTTTGTACAATATAATAAACAACTAAAACTATTACAGTTTGATGCAGGATATAAAACGGGTAAACGGCCTGGTTAAGATAATTTAGCGCTTTGTGTGTACCATTAAGATACTGCTTGCCGTAACCAACCAACGCCAATACCCATCCCCAGGCAATAATGGGCCTTAGGGCCGTAAAAGCGTAGCTAAATAGTATATTTTGAAAAGGCCACCGTGCTTCACCGGGTTCAATACCGTTCCAACGCATGCATTCCCACAACATTAGGCTTAAAAAACCGATGGTTAAGGCAAAGCGGCGGTTGCGCTCCAGGCTATCCATCAGTTTGGGTTGTACGATGCATATAAAGCCCGCCAGTACAAAAAACAGCCAGTAAACAAAGTAACAGCCATCATGTACAAGGTCATTGGTTTCGGGCAATTGCCAGCTTAACAGGGTAAACCAAATAACGCCTGGCAGCATTAGCGTATATACCCACTTCCCTTTAGCCAGCAGTGTAAGTTTCTGTTTGAAGCCATCGCTTTTGGACGATACCATCCAGGCGAATAATGGCGCAAATATTAAATCATAGATGAGCAGGTAAGCAATAAACCACAAGTGGTGCCAGCTGAAGCTGCCTTTGGGATAAGGTACAAAATTAAATACACTTGTATAAAACTGCCCAAAACTGCCACGATAGCCATTTGCAAGCCGTTCCATATAAATTTGCGGCGGCACTATAATAAACATGCCAACCAGCAACGGGATAAACAGCCTGCGGAAACGTAAGCCGATGAAGTTTAAAGCAGATCGCCGCTGCATCATGTAGTAACTCACGGTACCAGAAATAAAAAAGAGCAGCGGCATGCGAAAAAGGTGCAAAAAGTGATTTGATTCCATCATCAGGTTGCTGGTTTGCGCGTTTTTGATGTGCCAGCCATCCTCGGCCACATAAGGCATAGCCGAATGA
This sequence comes from Mucilaginibacter sediminis, assembly GCF_051903035.1. Taxonomy (NCBI): domain Bacteria; kingdom Pseudomonadati; phylum Bacteroidota; class Sphingobacteriia; order Sphingobacteriales; family Sphingobacteriaceae; genus Mucilaginibacter; species Mucilaginibacter sediminis. The sequence goes on along the minus strand of NZ_CP170602.1, from coordinate 1,048,697 downwards.
AAAAATAATACCCCTAAAATTGAGATGATCCTTAACCAATCGAGGTAGGTTTGACGTTGCGTGGTTTCCATAATCGTTTTGTTTTTTTATCAAAAGAAACAAAACCGGCATAATCAATATAAATACTTTGACCAACGGTTAAAAACCTTTGACCAACGGCAACCGAGAGCAAGTTTGAGATGTACGATATGAGATATCAGACGCCTGGCTTATGTTGTTTCGAACGTTACTGCAACACCAAAAAACGAAAACTGCCCGAGTCGACTAACATTTTTATTGGTGCTCCCTTGCTAAACTCGGCCCTTATAATTGCGGTTTTACGAGGACCAACACGGGTATTGCTGTTGTGTGTATGAAATACATAGTATAAATTGCCCTTTGCATCCTGCAGAAAATCACCATGGCCGGTACCGTTGGCGCCCGTATTTTTCCGGCTGATGAGCGGGCTATCCTGCATTTTTGTCCACGGCCCATAAGGCGACGTTGATGCTGCGTAGCCCACCGCATAATCTTTACTACGAAAATCATTAGCGGTATAAAACAGGTAGTACAGACCGGCATGTTTTAATACGGTAGGCCCTTCTGACACAGGCCATTTGGATAAGTCGGTGTTCTCCCATGGCAGCTCTGCATGCAGGCATTCTTTTACAGTTGCTAAATCAATGTCAGAAAGATCGGGTTTTAAACGGGCAACAAAAATACGGTTACCATCTTGCAAACGCACGTAGTACAGGTACAGGTTTCCATCGGTATCCTCGAAAACAAAGGGGTCTATTTGTTTACCACTACCAGAAACCTTTTTTTTGTTCTTTTGCACAAATGGACCAAGCGGACTATCACTCGTGGCAATGGCTATCTGCTCATCAGCTGTGTAAGCCATATAATATTTACCCCGATATTTAAAAATCTGCGGCGCCCAAAATCCCTGTGTTCCAAAACTATCTCCTTTCAGTAATGCATGCCCACCTCTATTCCCTATCGGCCCTATCCAATGATGTAAATCAGTTGAGCGGTATACCAAAAATCCATCTTTGCTACCTGTACCGTATAAATAATAAACGCCTTTTTCCATAAAGATGGTCGGATCGGCCATTAAAACGGTATCGCCAGGCACGGACATCACTGGTAATGCCGATACAGGTATAGCTATGGCGAAGGAAAAAACGCATAATACTACTCTAAAAAAAACTTTCATATTAAAAATCTACAGGTGTAAATATCGAAAATTTCGTCGGTGTAATTCTTGGCATACCTGGCCGTCAAATATCGTTTGTATTACTTATTGGCTGTATTATCTGCACCAAACCATTGTTTAAATACTTTTGTCACCGCCCCTGCAATAACGGCGTTTCCCCAATCCGAAGGATGTAAGCCATCGTAAGTTAACCCGATGGCCTCCTTAGGATAAGGATATTCGTCGGTAACAGCATCAAAAGATATTTTCGTAAATTCCGGGTAAAAGTAATTTTCGTAAGTACCAGATGCTGGGTTTTTAAGGCGTTTAAATTTAACCAGGTCCTCTATTGCCAGCCGGCGGTCGTGGTAAAGGTCAACCACAGGGATTTGTTCCCAACGGCCAATGGAATCTATAGCATTCACAACCATTTCCAACGACTGACCGTTCTTAGTGCGATAGCTGCCAAAGGCATTATTTCGCTGATTATTAATATACACAAAGTCGACTCTTTGCATCGGAGTTATCAGCAGAATTTTGGCAACAGGATTTAAGCTGCGCAGCTTATTGATAATAATGCGGAACGAGCCATAAACGGTAGTATTGCCATTACCGGCTTTATAATCGCCCATGCTGCCAACAGACCTCCCCTGCCACCAGTCGTTAGTTCCTAAAAAAACAGTGTAAATATCCGCGACCGGGATTCCGAGGCTATCTATGTTTTTTGCGATACCGCCCGATGTCCAGCCATTAAACCCCTTATTAATATAATGCAAACCATTGCACTGCTTCGTTACACGGGTTAGATATCCCACAGTAACCCGGTTACCCGTTTCGTCAAGGTGATCGTTTAGGTAAGTGATTGAATCACCTATGGCCACCCAGGTCAATTCCTTAGATTTGTAAGCGCTCAGGGCCACGAATATGGGTACCAACAACAGCAGTAGTCTTATTTGTTTCATCATGGTGGAAATAATTACAGGTTTACCGGAAGTACAAGCGCTAAATTAACCGGATTTTTTTACAAACTGTCCTTAACTGTATCTTCTCTTTCTTTAGTAACCTACCCTTTCAAAAACGGATTAAAATTCCTCGTGCCAATATCCATTCCTGCAGCGCGGCAAACAGTTTTATCGCCAAATTTAAAGTTGATATTATCCATAGCCTGGTATAAGCGAATACGTTCCTCGTTATCCTCAAACAGGTTAATCTGGTAGCGGCCGCTGGCCAGGTTACTCAACCTTACTCCTATCAACCTGATGGGGCGGTGCTGGTTCCAGGCTTTTTTTAGCAGGTTTTTAACTCCTGGCAGCAAAATGTGTTCGGCAGCGGTAAGGGCTATCTTTTGCTGCTGCGTGTGGGTTTCAAAGTTGGCATACCTGATTTTGATAGCTAGGCATGATGCCAGTTTATTTTCCCGCCGCAGTTTTGACGATAGTTCTTCAGTCATCGAAATAAGGATGGTTTCAATGGTGCGCTGATCGTTTACATTGATATCGAAGGTGTGCTCCGTCGATATAGATTTACGGTCGGAATGCGGGGTGATTTCGCTATGATCTATTCCATGCGCCCTCTCCCAAAGAAAAATCCCGGCCTTGCCGAAAACGGTTTCCAGAAACCTAAGATTGGTACGTTGCAGGTCGCCAATTTTCTCTATGCCATATTGATAAAGCTTTTGGGCGGTACTTTCGCCAAGGCCGGGAATTCTGCTGATTGATAAAGGTGCCAGGAATTGGAGTTCTTCGCCGTGTTTAATAAACAGCTGGCCGTTAGGCTTAGCCGCATTGGTAGCCATTTTAGCCACCGTTTTGCCCGATGCCATCCCAAATGAAATAGGTAAGCCTGTTTCTTTAATAACCCGTTGCCTAAGGTTTGATGCAACCTGGTAGCAATCATAAAACCTGTCCATACCGGTAAGGTCGATATAAAACTCGTCAACCGACGATTTCTGGAATAGTGGTACCGAGTCCTGGATGATATCCGTAACCTCCCTGGATGCTTCGGAATAGCGACCATGGGAACCCCGAACTATTGTAGCATGAGGGCAAAGCTTCATGGCCTGTTTCATCGGCATGGCCGAGTGGATTCCAAATTTACGGGCCTCATAACTACAGGAGGCCACTACCCCCCTATCTGCCGAGCCACCAATAAGTACCGGAATACCAATAAGCGCCGGGTTAAACTTACGCTCAACCGAAACAAAAAAGGAATCGAGATCGATGTGTACGATATATCGTTTTTGATCCATGAAACAAATTTGCTAATTAATTTGGTATTTTGCTAATTATATTAGTATTTTTGATTGAGAGAAATTTAAAATATGAGGATGTACGAAGATCACTTAATGCTGCTTTCGCCGCCGGAAATAATCAGAACCGAAATTGCCCGCTATAAAAAGGCATCTGCAAAGCTTATTGGAGATTATCAAAGCATGAACTCGCCTGCTCATATTTCTATCCAGCATAAGGAACGCCAGAAACCGTTCACGACCGATAGAAGCATTGAATTTTTAGAAACAGAATTGACAAGCTTGCCGCCGGTATTGCTGCATATTGATGGTTTTGGAAACTTCCCATACCTGCACGGTAAATTCACCACATATGCCAATATACGGTCGACACCTGCGGTTGACGATTGGTTTAACCAGTTAAAGAAAAAACTAAAAATAAAAAAGGCGCTTACGCCGCATATAACTATCACCAGGAATATACCAGAAAAGGATTTCAACAAGTTATGGCCTCATTTAAGGCATAAAAAGCTGGTAGAGCCTTTCTGGATAAATGCGCTTACCGTAGTTAAGCGCGATACGTTTGATCCATATGCCAAATGGGAGTTTTTTAAAGCCTTTGAATTTAAAAATCAGCAAGGCTTTATTGGTACAGAAAACATTGAAGGCGGCCGGATTGAGATGGTCGGCCAGGATCAAACCAGTTTATTTGAAACAATTTAATCAGCAATTATATGAATTCGCCATTTTTTCACTTCGTATTGTCCTTGCCAGATCATGTTAATACCGAGATTGTTAAATTGAAAAACGAAGCCCGGCGGGTAATCGGCGATTACCCCGGCATGGGGTCGAAGCCTCATATCACTACCAACAATTATCCAAAGCACCCCATCCATGTGCATGACCATGGCTTTTCGATGTTTGAGCGCAGGTTGACGGCTTTACCGGCAGCTGTTTTTGAAATAGATGGCTTTGATTGCTTTAACGAAAATAACGGCTATAACAAAACCATTTACGCAAAGCTGAAGATAAGCGACCATAATACCTACTGGCTTAAATTATTGTGGGATATAGTAGGCAAAGGCAGTGGAACACCGCACATTACCATAGCACGCGGACTTACCCCCGAACAGTTTAATTTACTTTGGCCCTATTTTCAAAGGAAAGAGTTGAAAAAGAGGTTTGTGGTATCAAAATTCACCATTTTAAAAAATCTGGTTAACTCCGGCACGTCTGTTTATCGCGAATTTGAGTTTAAAGGTTCGGCCGATTCATTAAACAGTGTTTACCAGGAATATTTAATGCGGCATGTAAAAAACACAGCTGCTGTTAATAAACAAACCAGTCTTTTTTAACTTGAATATGGCCCTTAAATATTATCTGACAGTATTGTCTCCGCCAGATCGTATTGATCAAAAGATAAATGCTTTTAAAAAAGCGTGTTTTAACCGCATTGGTAATTTCCAGGGGATGAATTCGCGTGCACATATTACTTTAGATGTCATTAGGGATGAGGTTGAACCCGGGGCGCAAAAGCCCAAAGTTATCGGTCATTTTTATGATATGGTCGATTTTATAATAAGGCGAACGATAGCTGTACACAACATCAGGGTAACAGGATTTAACTTTTTTTCGCACGGTCCGGCTTTCCGTACTATTTATGCGGAAATAGAACTGGATAAAGAAACATCCGACTGGTTTACCGTCATTAAGGATTTGCTGATGATAAAAAAGCTCCATCCACACATTACCATTGCGCGTAAAATACCGATAGAGGCATTTAATACCTTATGGCCGCATTTTGTGAAAATTAATTACAGAGACGAGTTTTTAGCCGATGGTATAACCGTGCTGGAAAAAGAGGCCGACACCAAATTTGACAGCTATAAGATTTATAAAAAAATCCCTTTCGACAGAAAGCTGGCCGTGGCATAAAAACTTGATATTGAATAAAAAACCTAAACCTTAAAATAAAATTCGTTGGCTTTAAACCTATTACCTTTTCAAAAATTATTACTTAACTCTAAAAATTTCACAATGAAAAAAATTTACTTGTCGGCTATTTTAGCTACCGGCATTGCGCTTTCTGCAAGTGCCCAAAAATTAGAAAAACCAGAGATCGATAAGATCAAAGGCGACACCACATGGAAAACATCCGATGAACGAATTTACACACAATTGGGCTTTGCTACGGGCAGACTATTATACGTTTACGCGGAAAAAATAGGAACCAGTTACGTGCTGTGCTTCAGGATAGATAATATGAACGGTCCTCGGGTTTGGTCTATCGGTCCGGCCAACATTACCAATATCAAGTTTACTGATAACAGCGTACTGGATTTAAAACCTGATGTAGGCGGCGACGCCCATGTAACTTACGGCTCGCAGGCCGACCGGATTATTAACCTGGTATATTATAAACTGGAGAAAGATGATATCGAAACGTTGAAAACAAAATCAGTTTCAATTATCCGGATCGCGACTGATGGTGCCGCTAACTTCGATTACGAGATTAAACCCAAAAACGCTGATCTGATTAAGAAAGATCTTGAATTGATATTAACAAAGTAAAAAATAAAGAGGCGGTGATTTTAACCGCCTTTGCTATTTCTACCCATCAAAAAACACTGTAAATTTTAAAAACACGCGGTTCACGAGCATTCAAGGCCAACAAAGCGCTGGCGTTTATGGCCGATGTAACCAGGAACGGGCAACAAACAATAATCTATTCCTTTAACTATCAGCGGGTAAGCCTTTTTTAACAATTTATTAACCTGATAAGCATCCTTTTTCTATATTTGCCCCGGGGTAAGTCTTTTACGGCCAGCTCCTCTTGAACTCCCCCAGGGTGGGAACGCAGCAAGGGTAGAGAGTTGAGCGGCGCGATAAAAGTAGCTTACCCTTTTTTATGCCTATATTTTTCCTGCCAAAAGCGGGTTCCTTTTTTATTGTGAACCAAGCGACGGTAATCAAGTTTCCTCCCAGACTACAGCCGTTTGCCCCCCTTATAATTAAAAATCATAACGGAGAGAAGCCAGGTAACAAATACCCCAAAAAATGCGCACAAGGCTTCGTAGCATAAAAAAATTAAATATTATTGCAAGATAATTGTCTGCATAAACATGTACGGAACCTTATTGGCATTACACTCCCTCACCCGCTGGCTGATATTGATAACCCTCCTGTTCGCTATCTTTCGTTCGTACCGTGGCTGGTTATCAGGAAGTCCTTATTTGAAATTCGATAACATTGTAAGGCATACTACAGCCACCATAGCACATCTTCAATTAATACTGGGCGTCTGGCTATACTTCATCAGCCCTATTGTTGCTTATTTCTTACATCACTTCGCCACCGCAGTACATGAACGTGCAATCCGTTTTTTTGGCATGGAACACGTTACCATGATGCTGATAGGGATAACCCTTATTACTCTGGGCTCTGTCAAAAGCAAACGACAAACCAATGACCTGAAAAAATTTAAAACAATGGCGATTTGGTTAACCGTAGCCCTGCTGGTAATACTAAGTTCGGTGCCCTGGTCGTTTTCACCGCTCATCAGCCGGCCAAATTTCCGGCCATTCTAAAAAATAGTCAACGGCTAAAAGTACCCATTGGATTCTTTTTTTTTGGCGCGCGGCAAGGACGTTAATTTTTTGTTGGTATTTTGAATCGTCCTAATATCAGTCGGCAGTACAAAAAAGGACACGGCTCACCGCCCATATCCCTACTTTTACCGGTAAGCGCCCCGGGTTTACCTTTTTTGCTTTGCCACCATTTAGTCATCCCTCTACATTTGTTTAAAATGGTTTTAAGTGTTAATCGTCTATACTAATATGGAAAATAATTATTTCATGCTGAGCCCGGTGCCTGCTCCCCCAGACAAAGAACAGGAACTTGCCATCCTGTTTCTCGATATCCGGAATTTCACCGGCTTATTGGAAGCCCAGTCTGGTAAAACCGTCATTCAAATTGTACGCCGTTTGTTCACCGCGTTTAATCAAATCATTAAGAAATTCGAAGGTAAGGTGGTAGAGATCGCCGGAGACAGTATGTATGCTGTGTTTGGTTTACAAACCGGGTTAAAAGAATCCGTGAACAATGCCTACCAGGCTGCTAAAGTGATGTTCCAAACGGTTGGCCTGTATAACGAAGCTTATGACGAACCTTATTATGAAGGCCCGCTCGAGATTGGTGTCGGTTTGCACGCTGGTAATGTTTTCGTTGGCCAGTTTGGATTGGATAACGCTCCGCAACTATCAGTAATGGGCCTCCCTGTCAACATTGCATCCAGGCTACAAGCCAAAACTAAAGAGTTGGATAACGACATGATCATTTCAGAGCATGCATATCAATTGTTGGCAGATGACGGGGCTATCGCCCATTATCAAACTGTACAGCTACAAGGGATCAGCCAGGGGCAACAGGTCCGGCTGGCAGGAAGGCCATACAGCAATCGCACCCAACCAAACCTGGACTATTTAATGGCTATTTCTGGTTAACATATAAGTGCAGCTGGTTCCTCCTGAACATTTTACTTATTTAATCAAAATTGGCACTTGTGCAGATCGATTCACAATTGTCTCTCAAAAACTGCCTATCTTAGCAGCATGCTCGATATACTCATTATAGGTGGCGGCCCCATAGGTTTAGCTTGCGGCCTGGCAGCCCAAAAAGCAGGATTAAGTTTTGCAATTGTCGAAAAAGGCTGCCTGGTAAACTCTTTATATAATTATCCCTCTACCATGACCTTCTTCTCAACTTCAGAGAAATTGGAGATTGGAGGCGTACCTTTTGTAACCGTTCATAACAAACCCACCCGTAACGATGCACTGGAATATTACCGCAGGGTTGCCCTGTCAAACAACCTTCCGCTCCATTTATTTGAGGAGGTAACCAACGTAAAGGCCGATGATGATGGCTATACTATAACAACCAATAAAACAACTTACCGGGCAAAAAAGGTCATCCTATCTACCGGCTTTTATGACATAGCGGTTAATTTAAATATCCCGGGCGAAGATCTTCCCAAAGTAAAACACTATTACCTGGATCCGCATTATTATACCTCGCAAAAAGTGGTGGTGGTTGGTTCCAGCAATTCGGCCATTGATGTGGCTCTGGAAACCTATCGCAAGGGCGCCGATGTTACCCTCGTGGTGCGTGGGCCTGAGATTAGCAGCAGGGTTAAATACTGGGTACGGCCGGATATCATTAACCGGATAAAAGAAGGCAGTATAAAGGCTTATTTCAACTCCAATCTTGAAGCCATCCGCGAGCATGAGGTTGATATCAAAACACCTGATGGATTGATTACCATGCCTAACGATTTTGTAATGGCGATGACAGGCTATAAACCCAATTTCGATTTTCTGAAAAAACTGGGCATTATCCTGTCCGAAGATAAATTTATTCCCCAATACAATCCGGAAACGATGGAAACCAACCTGCCCGGTTTATACCTTGCGGGCGTAGTTTGCGGAGGATTGGATACCCACCTTTGGTTTATTGAAAACTCGCGGGTGCATGCCGATATGATTATGAATGATATAGTTGCAAAAAGGCAATAGATCAATAGCATAAAATTCAACTGATGAACATCTCCGGCCCTATCTGCATCCTGTTTATCAGGCCGGAGATTTGTTCATAGGCTTTTCCTGGATTCCTCCCATAGAGAGCATCCTTCAGATGCCAACTACTTCTTCCCTATTGCATATTGAATCCCGCCCAGCAAATGCTTCAGGTATAACGGATCGGCATATGACTCGTCGGTGTGCCCAAGCTCAGTATAAAAGGCCCTGCCGCCATCAAAGCTGTGATACCAGGCCATAGGATGGTTATCGCCGTTTTCGCCGCCTGTGTAGCTTTTTTCATCTATCTTGATCAATATATGCAGGTCATCACCTATCCATTTGTAATTATACCATTCGTCCCAGCGTTTCCAATCTTCGGGCAGGTGGTTGGTGGCAATAAAATCATGGTCGACAACATGTAAAACCGCTTCCTGCTGTTTAGGGTGACTTTTAAAATAAGCCCCAACCAGCTTGCCATACCAGGCCCAATCATATTCGGTATCGGTAGCAGCATGTACGCCAACAAAGCCACCACCGGCTTTAATATACTGTTCAAAGGCTGTTTGCTGCGCATCGTTCAAAACATCACCCGTAGTACTTAAAAATATTACAGCCGCATATTGCTTTAAGTTGGCGGCAGTAAACTTTTCGGCGTTGGTGGTGCTATCCACAGCAAAGCCATTTTCGGCCCCCAGCTTCATAATAGCCGGTACGCCAACCGCTATAGAATTGTGATGAAACCCGGCTGTTTTGCAAAATACCAGCACTTTGGTTTTGGCGGCTGCATTGATGATAGCCAAGCCCGTTAGCAGGCAAATGATGATTAATTTTTTCATAATTGATATTTCAAAAGGTTAGTTTGGAAATGTAATTCCGTTATGCAATTTAGTATTAATGTTTCACGTCGCAAGGTTTAGTTTTGAAAGCTGCAGATCATCGACCACAATTCTCGCGGCAACTTTATCGGGCAAAACGCATCTGAGTTGGGTTAACATAACTTAACATATTTCAGATATTTTGTTTATAAGTATTTGATAGTTAATTATTTATAATTTATCATGGTTAACACTAATTTGATGTATCACGCAATTTAAGTGCATCCAAATATTTGTACCTGTTTTTGGTCAAAACAGGGTGCCGAAGCAACTTGGATCTTTTGGCAGGATGAGGCAATAAACATAAGGTATCGTTTTAGCAATTATTAAATAACAGCTTATCGCCGCCAATTATTCAGATGCCGTTGCCCTGACACCTTTATGTAAAAATTCTGCTTCCTGAAGGTAAATTCCAACTATATCACATTAAATCTTTTATTTAGCAGATACATGTATGTTAGCTTAACCATAATACGTTACCGCAAGCTGTTTATACCATTCGCATTACTCGCCATGGCTATCCACCGGCTGCCGCTGTTGCTGCAAAAAGGCTGCACATTTTATAAGTTGCTTGGCTCGGGCAAAAACGGAACTTTTGATTTACAACCCGACTGGCAGCAGTGGGGCTTATTAGCCTGCTGGGAAAGCCGTGAAGATTTTGACAGGTTTTATAACCGGTCGTTTGTATCGGGCTGGTGGAAAATATTTGGCCATGAAGGTTATACCGTACTATGCCAGCCCCTGCAAAGCCATGGTAAGTGGAGTGGCAAAGAACCCTTTGGCAATCCCGAAGCCACAAATTATACCGGCCCCGTGGCTGTGCTAACACGGGCCACCATCCGCATAAGCAGGCTTAAGAATTTCTGGAGTCATGTGGATGAGGTGGCTGGTCTAATGACCTTAGCCCCTGGTTACGTTACATCGTTTGGCGTTGGCGAAGCCCCTGTTTACCGGCAGGCAACATTTTCTGTTTGGAAAAGCATTGATGATGTAAAAAACTTTGCCTACAAAAGCCGGGAGCACGCCGAGGTAATAAAACTTACCCGCAGCGAGAACTGGTATAGCGAAGAGTTATTTGCCCGCTTCCGGCTGGTTGCCAGCTTTGGTTCGCTGGACGGTAAAGACCCTTTAAAAGATTTATTGAAAAATTAAAATATGAGAATTATTGCCGAACTACCGCACTCCGATTTTAAAGTTACGATCATGAATATGAACCAAAAGTTTATTGTAAAGATAGAACAGGGTACCCTGGAGCAAAGTTTTAAAGTTGCCGAAATGGATTTAACCGATGGCGTTAACAGTGTTTTTGAATTGCTTGATGAGGAGTTTTTAACCAAAGTTGCCGCCCGGTTTATAGAGATGCGTGCTGATTTTAAAGATGCATATTACCGGTACAATTTTTAAACAGGATTTACAGGATTAGTAGTTGATTTACAGGATTTTAAAACAAACAACTTTAACGAACAGGATTATATTTGGCAAAATACACAAAATGCCTGCAATTAATGACCTAACTCTCTCTGTTCATTAAACTAAAAATCTAACTAAATAACAATAAATTATTGATTATTAATAATTTAAATTTTATAAGTAATTTTATTTGGTGACAATATCAGCCAAATAAATGGGAGGTTAAGCTAAAATAAGGTCACAATACCAAAATCCGGCTGGTTTGTGATCCGGGTTTGTAACGCAGGAATCGTCTGTGTTTTTAGGGGCCTGATATTCCTTAAAAATTTTAATCCCGGTTTTATAGTTAACGGGATTTGAAAAAATAGGCCCCTTAAAAGTGAAGGTGTGAAACTCGCCGTTCTCGCCGCAAACATCTACATCATCGGGCAGGGCATCAATCAGTTCGGCACTGAGCTCCCGCCCTACTATTCGTTCAAGGCGAGCCTGTGTGCAGGCTATCACCGTTCCAAATCCAAGGCTTAAAAATTCATTGATCAGTTCGCGGGTGTCACGTTTCCATAACGGATAAATACCGGTAAGGCCAACTTCGCTCAGCCTTGCATCACGATAGTCTTTCAAATCCTGCAAAAAGATATCGCCGAAAATAGAATGCGTTATCCCCTCGCTTTTGAAATGAGCCAGGTGATAATGCATAACCTCGTCATACTCTTTCATGCCCGGCATCTCGGGCAGCCGGATCTGGTATAATGGTATACCAATACTTTCGGCCTGTTTTATCAATAGTTCCGTGCGTACGCCATGCATCGAGATCCTGTCGGCAGCATCGTTAACAGTTGTTACCAGGTACCTGATGTCAAGGTCAGCATTTTGCAGGCAATGGTACAAAGCCAGTGCGCTGTCTTTACCGCCGCTCCAGTTAAAAATACACTTCATTTTAATTATTGAATTATTGATTTAGTGAATTAGTGATTTGGCAGATTGGTGAAGTAGCATTGACAGGATGTATATATGTTATTGCTCATTTAACAATTCATTTACCAGGGCCACCACCCCTACTGTCGCTTTTTCCTGGATCTTGATGACCGGGCCGCGCACATTGATATCGGGTATTTTAGGGTCGATAACATATCGGGGTACATCGCGGTTTACATAGCCAATCAATCCGGCGGCCGGGTATACGGCCAACGAGGAACCGATCAGCATAAAAATCTCCGCACGGCCACAAATTCTTGCGGCCGTTTCAATCATGGGCACAGCTTCGCCAAACCAAACAACGTGGGCGCGTAACGGCGATCCTAATTCGCATACCTCGTTCATGCCAATCTCCCACCCATCAATGGGGTAAGTAAGCTCGGGGTTAACACTTGATTGCGAACGGGTAATGATGCCGTGCAGGTGTACCACATTGGTGGAGCCTGCCCTTTCATGCAGGTCGTCTATATTTTGGGTAATGATGGTTACATCGTATTTCGCTTCCAGTTTGGCCAGGGCATAGTGTGCGGCATTAGGCTTCGCATCCATCACATTTTTACGTCGCTCGTTATAAAACTGCTGTACAAGGGCCGGGTTACGCTGCCACGCTTCGGGTGTAGCCACATCTTCTATATTGTAACCCTCCCAAAGGCCGTCGCTGTCTCTGAAAGTCTTTAAACCGCTCTCAGCGCTTATTCCTGCTCCTGTTAATACTACCAACTTTTTCATAAGGTAAATATTTGTTCATAAAAAAAGCGACCTGCATAATGGCAGATCGCTTTTCAATTTTATCAATTTAAATTAAAGTGCCAATTGTTTTTGTGTGCGTAAAAAAGTGTACCTGGTTTTAGCAAGTTCAAAACCGCCAAATAGTAGTAAACCAAACACCATGTCTCCTAACACCATATTTTTTTCAAAAGGAATAGCCTTAACTAACGATTGACCATAACCTGCTAAAGTATGCGGATACAGTGTACCGTATAAAAATGGCAGATCGATAATGAGCCAGTGAATCAATACCGATGCAACAGCTGCCAGCAACACGTTAAGCACATTTACCTTTTTGATAAAGCTACCTACTAAAACCATCAACGCAAAGCAAAGATAAACCCACGCCGCACCACTATACCACAAAGTAACTTTTGAGGTATACAGGTAATTGATGATGATATCGGTAGTAAAAAGGGTAAGTAATACAGTTACATATCCCTTCCATTTTTCAGTGAAGTAAACACCGCCAAATACAGCTATCGCGCCCACAGGTGTAAAGTTACTCAGTTCCTTATACTTAAAGGTTATTAGCCTGAAAGCTGCGGCAACAACTATCATTAAAATCAGGATAATGTTCCTGTTGATGGTATCTTTTTTATTCATGGTTTTATTTATGATGTAAAATTACTCATAATCATGTTAAATAAAAACTACTAATTAAACTGGTATTTTGCACCAAGCGTAAAGTTTATACCCCGTGTGTTATAACCCAGCCAATCGGTATATTTTTGATCGAGTACGTTGTTCAGGTCCCCAAATACATCCAGATTTTTGGTGGCTTTTAGCTGCAGGTGCAAATCAACCAGGTTGTAGCTTTTTAAAGTAGTTATTGTAGATGGATAAGTGGCGAAATTTTGATCGGCCCTGTTGCCGGTATATTTGTAATTTACACCTATCAGGAAATTTGCACAGGCCTGGTATGAAACATTAGCACCGAAAGTATTTTTGGGCCTGCGGTATAAGTTAGCCGTTTGTTTGCCAGCTTCATCCGTTTGCTTACCTGTTACATAAGCAAAATATGCTGATGCGGTTAGCTTGTTTGAATTGTATTTCAGTTCAGCCTCAAAGCCTTTATCTTTTTGAAAAGATCCATTTTTATAGAATGAACTATAAGGAGGCACAGATTCAGAGAAGAAATAAATTACATCTTTTGTATTGCGTTTATAAAATACGGTGTTAAATGATAGCGTGTTTTTTACGACCTCCCAATCAAATCCGGCCTCGTACGATGTAGTTGTTTCAGGCTTCAATTTACTATTTCCGTATTGAGAAGACAGCTGGTACAAAGATGGTGATTTAAAGGCCGAAGCAATAGTTCCGAACACTTTAAACTGATCTGCTAAATACAGCGAAGGGTTAATGGTATAGGTGAAGTTATCGCCATATTTGCTATGATGATTGTACCTGCCTCCCAACTCCATGTGGAAGATATTTGATTTAAAAAATAACGACGTGTAAACACTGGTAATGCTATTGTGGGCTGTATCATCGCTTATAACACTTGGACCGGGGTGGTAACCAGTTTGCTCAAACAAACTGTATTGACTGGTATTGCTGTATTTATAACCGGCACCACTTGTGATATCAAAATACCTGCCCAAATTATAATTCAAAACAGCTTCCAAATTGCTTATGCGGCCAGTATTTTTTGTTACCTGGTTGGTTTCATAATTATCGGGTGGCAGGTTTTTAAAGTTGTTACGAACTGTATTTTGGCTGGCATTAAACACCAATGTTCCTTTTGGTAATTTCACTTTAGCTCCTAAACCACCAAATATAAACGTATTGTTGTAGGTGTAGTTGTTATCGTTAGTAAAAGCGCCATAAGGCAAATCGCCGGTGTTATAGCTACCCTGGAAATTACCGTTCAGGCTAAATTTTTCAGAAACATATTGATTGATGTTTACACTTGCCGAACGTTGGTGGAAACCATCTTTTTTAAATCCGGCTTTATTTGTAGTATCGGTAGCAGCCGCAAAACCTCTTGAATCTGTATTAGATAGGTTAACGGCAATACCTGTGTGATTTATTAAACCACTTAGCCCGGCCGATTCCTGGAAAGTATTATAACTTCCGCCCGTTAATTGTACATTACCTTTTAAGCCCTGTCCCTGCGGATGTTTGGTGATGATGTTGATCACACCGGCCACAGCGTCTGATCCGTAAAGTGTCGATCCGCTTCCTTTTAATATTTCAATTCTTTCTACCTGGTTTAACGGGAAGGCATTAAGATCATAACTACCATCAATTGAGCCTGCGTTGTTAACCGGAAAACCGTCTATTAATATTAAAGTATTACCCGACGATGCCCCGCGTAAAAAAACTGAGGTACTAATGCCGGGCGCGTTCTGGGCACCAGAGAAAGTTATCCCGGGTACGGTATTCAACAACTGGGGTAATGTTTTGCCTTGCGAACGGTTGATTTGCTCTGCCGATATTACGGTAACTACCCTACCTATATCGGTTAATTTTTTTGGTGAGCGGGTTGCGGTGACAACTACATTATTTAATAATCGGGTGGTATCCTGCGCGAGCACGGTAGTGTTGCATAAACCCACCTGTAATAATCCTAATCCTAAAACAATTTTAAGGTACTTTTTTTTCATGTATTTGCTATAGCGTTAAATAATAATGCAGTTTAATAGCGCAACACGGACTGATAAAATGAAAACACACCACCAAAAGAAGAGCATTCACATTCAGGCTTCAATCCACGAAAGCTATGAATAATTTATAATGCTCTGGCAGGTCTTCTGACTTACTCCCCTTTCGTTCTGTCTTCCCTGCGCTTAAGCTCAAGTGACTTTAATAGAATGAACTATGGTTATGGAGCTTACAGCTGCGGGACAGTTCCGGATTTACACCGTATTCCCTTTTAATCCTTTATGATATGCAATAAAGGAACCTAAAGCGCCGCAAAGGTAGTTTATGTACAGCAGATACGCAAGTTGTTTGAAAAGCCCGAGCTGGTTTAAAGCCATCCGTTTAGCAATCCCCATTTGTTTTTGTATGGCTTTACCATAATTTTTGCGGATTTTTGGGCACGAAATTATGCGCTATTTTTTTCATATTGGTTATCACGGCACACAGTACAGTGGTTGGCAAAAACATGCCGGCGTTGCAAGTGTACAAGCCGTTTTTGAAACAGCTTTAAGCCAAATTTTAAAAACGCCCATAACTGTTAACGGCTGTGGCCGCACCGACACGCAGGTGCATGCCAGCCAATTTTTTTTTCATATCGATTTAGCAAAGGAATGGGATTTCGATCTCTTTTTCCGCCTCAATAAAATACTGCCGGATGATATCGCGGTATTTGATATCATCCCGATGCAGGGCCTGCCCCACGCCCGGTTTGATGCTGTGCAGCGCTCATATGATTATTTTATTCATACTTATAAAGACCCTTTTTTAAGTGCTTTTAGCGCCTTATATCCCGAAACCAACCTCAACATTGATGAAATGAAAAAGGCTATAGCGCTGCTCCCGCGTTATAACGATTACCGCGCCTTTTGTAAAATGCCCGACAGGGTTGACCATACCATTTGCAACGTGAGCTCGGCAAGCCTTTTTGTTAGCAGTAACGGCGACAGGCTCCGGTTCAACATATCTGCTAACCGGTTTTTGAGCAAAATGATCAGGATCATTATCGGCCGCCTGTTGGAAATTGGCCGTGGCGAAATAAGTGTTGATGAATTTGAAAGTCACCTCATCAGCAAACAAACGCCAAAAATCATCATCCCAGCCTATCCCCAGGGACTATACCTGTCAAAAGTAACGTATCCTTACCTTGATATCCCCGCCAAACCAACGTTTACAGGCCTGCTCCAAAAGGATGAAAACCCTGTTTGGCAATCAATATAATACCTAAAGTATTCCCTGTCTTGGCTCTTGATTCTTGAATCTTGACTCTTTTCAAGGAAATTTAGGTAAATTCGCCCTCTTAAATACTTAATAAAGTTCTCAGATGGTGTGGTTTGAAAAATTGAAGCTGAAAAAACAGCTGGTTCGGTCGGTAAATGAAGCTGGTTTTACAAACCCTAAAGAACTGCAATTAAAAACCCTTTCAAGAATTGTAGGTGGCCAGGATATCATCGCAATTGGTTACGAAGGTAGTGGCAAAACTACCACCTATGTGCTTGGTGTATTAAACCGCTTTAATTACGCGCCAGAAGGCGTTCCGCGTGTATTGATCCTTGTACCCGATAAAGAGGACGTATTTGGGGTGATAGAACAATTTGACCGCCTGAACAAAAACAAATCAATAAAAATTGTTGGCTTGTACGTTGCTCCGGGTATTGAAGCCCAGATGGACGCCTTGGCCGACGGTGCCGATATAGTAGTAGCTACTCCCGACAGGGCACGCGCCATTTACCTGAAGCTTGCCCTTAACCTTAACAAGGTTGATATGTTTGTGGTTGACGATGCGGATGAAATGATAAAAAGAGGCATGCAGCTTCCTGTTGTAGAACTGGCAAATAGCATTGGCAAAAGCCAGAAACTGGTATTTACCGAGGTAATGCACAGCAAACTGCAAAAAATGCTGGATCCTTTTATGAAGGACCCCGCTATTGTAGAAGTAGAAGCATTAGCTGAGCAACCCTTAGAAACGCATCCGCAGTTTTTATATAACTTGCCCAACTTCGGTACAAAATTAAACCTGCTCAATTTGTTTATGTACGATGAAGAGCTATTTACCAAAACCGTAGTTTTTGTAAATGCCCGCGCCACCGCCGATAAAGTTTATAAAAGTCTGCAAACACGTTTACGCACTGCCGTGGCTTATTTAAATCCCCAGTTTTTTGATAGTCCGGGTTTTAAATCGATAGATGATTTTAAGGCTGATGAAGGTGCCAGGGTACTGTTGGTAGCTAATGAGCAGGAAGAAGCTTTCAGCCTGGCGGATATTCCTTTTATCATTCATTTTGACGTACCGGCAGAAAAAGAACTATTTATTGATCGTGTAACAAACCATTACCCGGAAAGCCAGAACGAGACAATGGCCCTCACTTTTGCTACCGACCTGGAACTTAGCCAGGTTAAAAAGATTGAGCAGGCCACCGGCAAAAAAATAGCCCTTGCAGAATTACCCGAAGAGCTTATTATTGAAAAAGAGGTAAAAGCAAAAAAAGAACCTAAACCAAACCCCGATGCCCCTATAGTTGGCGCAGCTTTTCATGAAAAAAAGGCTGCCAATTCAAAAACTTATAACTTTAGCTCGGGCCAAAAGGCTAAAATGAACAATAAGCGCAAGCACTAATTTTTTTTGGTAAAATAGTGGATATACATATCCTCTACCTTTTTACGTGCCCATGGTGTTTTGCGCAAAAACTTCAGGCTGGATGATATGCTCGGATTATCCAAAAAACAATTGATCCTTATCTGGTAACCAAGTTCGGCCCAACCGAAACGGGCCACCAGTTCGTTCAGGATCGTTTCTAAAGTTTTTCCATGAAGCGGGTTATTTACTTGTTGCGGCATATGCAAATGTAAATAAATTATGTTTTACATCTTTTCAGCTTAAATTGCCAAAGTGTTAAAAGAGCATGGGGTTTTAAGTTCGTTTAGCGGAAACATAGTGTAAAATTATAGGGTATTTTATTAAAATAACCTAAGCTAAAGCATAACTATATTTATCTATCCCCGTTTAAATATATTTGACATACAATACCAAATAATTACTTAATTTCCAGCATCTAAATTGTATGCACCATATACCCCAATTTAATAACATCCTGATATCAAATGAGTGGCTATAAGTTTTACCTGGTTTTATTTTTTCAAGCTATATCATTATCAGCAATTGCCCAGGATCAGCCTATTCACTTCCAGCACATCGGCAGCAAGGAGAACCTTTCCGAACTTAATGTAAACTCCATGATCCAGGGTAGCCGCGGCTTTATATGGGTAGGTACGCGTGATGGCTTAAACCGCTATGACGGCAGTAAGTTTAAGGTTTTCAGAAATAATATCAACGATAATACCAGCATCAGCAATAATTCCGTAAACCATATTGTTGAGGATAAAAATAGCGATCTGTGGATAGCCACCAGCGGTGGTATTAATAGATACGATCGCCAAAAGAACCGCTTTTACCGTTATCTGCACAACGATAAACTACCAAACAGCCTTACAAACAATTACACTGTAAACGTTGCCCTGGATAAGGATGGTAATTTATGGATAGCTACTTTAAAGGATGGCGTTGATGAGTACATCATCAGTCAAAACAAATTTGTTCACTACAAGTACAATAAGGATGATCCACGCAGCCTGAGCGATGATCACGCAAGGGTTATTTATGTTGATGGTAAAAAAAATATATGGATAGGTACCGCATCTGGCCTAAATCTTTTTAATCCTAAAACCAAAAGTTTTACCAGTTTTAAACATGATGAAAACGACGACAGAACCATATCTTCGGACAGAATAACCAGTATTTTTGAGGATAGCAACCACCGGCTATGGGTTGGCACCGGGAACGGATTAAACTTATTTGATGCCAATACGCTAACGTTTAGACATTTTAAAAACATTGCCAATAACTCCAATTCGTTACCGTATAACGGGATACAATGCATTAACGAAGACAGCAACCATAACTTATGGATAGGTACTGAAAACGGCGGACTCAGCATTTTTAATTTTACCGAAGGCAAATTCAGTAATCACTTCCAGGACGATATAGATAATAGCAGTATCCCCAGCAATTCCGTTGATGTGATATTGAAAGATAAGTTTGGCAATATGTGGCTAAGCACCTTTGCATCAGGCATTAGCTTTTATAAAAAGACGAATGAAAATTTCACCCAATTTAAACACAACTCACGGGCCAACAGCTTATCTAATAATTTTGTACTAAGTATTACCGAAGATAAAAACCATAATATTTGGGTTGGCACTGATGGCGGCGGACTAAACCTGTTTGATATTAAAACAGGGACTTTTAAAGTTTATCGTTTTAATGCCCGGGATAAAACGAGTATTGGGGGCAATAATAACCTGGCCTTAAAAGAAGATGACAAAAATAACCTATGGATAGGTACCTGGGGCGATGGCGTAAGTGTGATGAATTTGCAAATCCGCAAATTCAAAACATACAAACACAATGAAAACGATTCTACCAGCTTAGGCGGCGACAACGTATATGCTATAACAACCACCCTTGATCATAAAATATGGATTGGCACGCTTGGGCAGGGGCTTGATTTATTTGATCCTAAAACAAACAGTTTTATTCATTACAGGCATAAGGCAAGCGACCCGCAAAGCATTAGCAGCGATAATATTAATTCGCTTTTAGGCGACTCGAAAGGTAACCTTTGGGTTGGTACCAATGATGCCGGCTTAAACCTTTTTAATACAACAAGCAATACGTTTAAAACTTTTAAATATGATGCGTCAAAAAACAGCTTGAGCAATAATTCCGCTCTTGATTTGTTCGAGGATCATTTGGGGAACATATGGATCTGCACTTATAATGGTTTAAATCGTTTTGATCCTAAAACAAACAAATTTACCGTTTATAAAGCCAGGGATGGCTTACCTAATGATTACGCTTATGCTATAAGAGAGGATAATAACTACAATCTTTGGATAAGCGGCAATAATGGCCTGTCGAGATTCAACCCGCGAACAAAAACGTTCAGGAATTTTACTACTGACGATGGTTTACAGGCCGATGAGTTTAAACCACACGCAGCTGTAAAAAGCCATGATGGCACTTTATATTTCGGCGGGGTTAACGGATTCAACATATTTAATCCTGACAGGATAACCCAAGCCGTTTATGATCCACCACTACGGTTAACCGATTTCCAAATCTTTAATAAAACTGTTCCTGTAGCCCAAACCAATGATGATCCCTCACCATTAAAAAGGGATATTACGGAAACAAAATCTATTACTTTAACCCATGAGCAATCGGTTATTTCTTTTGAATTTGTATCACTGGATTTTGCCCAGGCTAATAAAAAAGAATATGCATACCAGTTAGAAAACTTCGATAAAAACTGGAACTATGTAGGCACCAAAAATACTGCTACATATACCAATTTACCGGCTGGCGACTACACTTTCAAGGTAAAAAGCCGTAACAGCGATGGCCAGTGGTCAAAGCACGAGCTAAGTTTAAATCTTACCATTTTGCCCCCTTTCTGGCTTACCTGGTGGTTTATTTCGGCTATACTTTTGCTTGTGCTTACTTTAATTTATAGCCTTTACCGGTGGAAGGTAAACAGCATAGAAAATCAAAAACGTTTGCTGGAAGAGCAGGTATCTGAGCGTACCACCGAAGTTTTACAACAATCGCAGGAATTAAAAAAGCAATCGGAAGATTTGCAGTTACTAAACGAAGAATTGCAGGCACAGTCGGAAGAGTTGCAAGCCTTAAATGAGGAGCTATTATCCCAATCGGAAGAGCTGGAATTGCATATGGCGCATGAAAAAGAGGCCCGTGAAGAGGCCGACAAAGCCAACCAGGCTAAAAGTATTTTCCTTGCCACCATGAGTCACGAAATTCGTACGCCGATGAACGGCGTTATAGGCATGGCTTCCCTTTTGGGCGAAACCGAGCTGAACACCGAACAGCGGGAATATACGGATACCATCATATCATGCGGCGATAGCCTGGTGAACGTGATAAATGACATTCTTGATTTCTCTAAGATAGAGTCGGGCAAGATGAATATGGAGCAGGAGGATTTTGACCTACGCCATTGCATTGAGGAAGTGATGGACATTTTCTCGCCCATAGCTTCGCAACAGGGACTGGAACTGGTGTACCAGATAGACCCTGCCCTGCCCCAGCAGGTTATTGGTGATAGTTTGCGCCTTAAACAGGTTATTACCAATTTAACCGGCAATGCACTTAAATTCACGCAAAAGGGAGAAGTATTTATAAAGGTATTTTCGTCGAAAACACATCCCGATGGACAGATTGAAATAGGTTTCAGTATCATGGATACCGGTATAGGTATTTCTGAAGAAAAGGTATCCAGCTTGTTCAACGCCTTTTGGCAGGCCGATTCATCAACCACGCGCAAATACGGCGGCACCGGCCTTGGCCTGGTAATTAGCCAACGCCTGGTTAAATTGATGGGCGGCGATATTTGGGTAGAGAGTGTGTATGGCGAAGGATCGGTATTTGTGTTTACTATCAAAGTTGCGGTGAGCCAAAAACAATCAAAATATGTTCCCCTGGTATTTGATACCGCTGATCTGGAAGGCAAAAAGGTATTGGTTGTTGATGATAATAAAACCAATCGTTTTATCCTTAAAACCCAACTGGAGCAATGGGGCCTTATTACACATACAGCATCATCTGCGACAGAGGGACTTGATTTGCTGGCCAATGATAACGACTATAACCTGATTATAACCGATATGGAAATGCCGGAAATGGATGGTGTTGGCTTTGCCGAGGCTGCCAAAATAAAATATCCGCAGCTGCCCATTATCATGCTCAGTTCCATTGGCGATAGCTCGAAGGTAAAATATCCGGGCTTGTTTGCAGCTATTTTAACAAAACCGGTTAAGCTAAATCAGTTAGGCAAAAGCGTACAAGCCGAATTGAGGAGTGTTGGAAAAGCGCCGGCGCCCGAACCCAAAGCAGTTAAGTTGCTTGACAGTAACTTCGCGGTGGAATATCCGCTAAATATACTTGTGGCCGAAGATAACCAGGTTAACCAAAAACTAATAAGCCGGATGCTGAGCAAACTGGGCTATGAATTTGCAATGGTAGAGAATGGACTTGAAGTATTAAAAAAACTGGACGAGCAGGAATTTAACGTCATATTGATGGATGTGCAGATGCCCGAAATGGACGGTTTTGAGGCCACCCGGTCAATCCGTGAAAGCAACCGTAAGCTACAGCCTTTTATCATCGCCATGACCGCCAATGCCGGCCCTGGTGACCGCGATATGTGCATAGCGGAAGGCATGGACGATTATATTGCCAAACCCATGAAATCGGAAGGGCTGATTGCCGTGTTGAAAGCGGCGCATAAAATGATGGCCTGGGTGGGTAAGAAAGTTAAGTAGAATTGATGGTTCTTATAAACAATAATTAAGCTACTATTACCCCATCAACTCCTTCATCAACTTATCAAAGGCCTCCTTCATTTCGGCAAGTTCAAGCTCCAGTTTGGTTACACGCGCTTCAAGACCACTTGAAGAGCGACCACCGGTCTCTTCTATTTCCTCGTCGTCATTAATATCAGGAGTACCGGCCAGTAAATGCGCGTAACGCTGTTCCTTTTGACCGGGGCGTTTGGGGAGTTGTACGATATAAGGCATAGCCGGATCGGCCAGTTTTTCCAGCATTTCCTGGACTTCTTCTATCGATTCAAATTCGTACAACCTGCCCGAGTTGGTGTTTAACTCACCTGGCGTTTGCGGCCCCCGTAGTATCAGCAGGCAAATTAAAGCCACCTCGGCCGGTATTACCGGGAAAACGATAGCAAAGTTATGCTTGTACTTGATATTACGGATAGATCCGCCGGTTGCTGTCGAAATTAGTCCGCGCCTTTTTAGCGTGTTCAGGGCTTCAGTTACTGTAGCTTCATCGTAGTTCATCACTGGCTTGCGGGAGGTCTTCTGGTTACAGGCAGCGGTTAACCCGTTAAGGGTCATGGGGTAATAGTCGGGTGTGGTTTTGCTTTTTTCCATCAGCGAGCCAAGCACACGCAGTTCGGCGGCATCAAGTACGGGTAAAGTTTGCGGTGAATCCATGGCTAAATATAAGCAGGTTTTTATAAGTGCAAAAAAACTTCAGTTTATTTAAAAGATTAGGCAAGTCAGAAACAAAATTATTCAGTAAATCCGTTACTTTGTATCATACATTTGAAGTGACGGCTTTTAGCTTTCGGCCTTCAGCTTTTGGCTCAAAAACATGTCTTTATTTATTACATCACTAAATTCGGGTAGTAATGGCAATTGCTATTATGTGGGGAACGATCAGGAGGCTATTTTGGTTGATGCAGGTATATCGTGTCGCGAAACCGAAAAACGCATGGCCCGCCTGGGCCTGCCCATGAGCAAGGTAAAAGCCATTTTTGTATCCCATGAACATTCCGACCATATCCGGGGCATTCCGGTACTGGCCAAAAAGTTTAACCTGCCTGTTTATATCACTCCTGGTACCCTGCTTCATTTAGGAAACACGGTAGATGCCAAACTAATCCACCACCTGCACGAGTTTGAAACAGTTACCATTGGCCAGTTGGAAGTGACATCCTTCCCCAAAGAGCATGATGCATCGGAGCCCCATAGTTTTATAGTTAGTTGCCGCGACATTAAAGTTGGCGTATTTACCGACCTGGGCATGGTTTGCGACAGGCTTATCCGCTATTTCAGCCAATGCCACGCCGCTTTTTTAGAGGCTAATTACGATGAGGTTATGCTGGACACCGGCGGCTACCCCTATCATCTTAAAAGGCGTATCCGTGGCGGTAAGGGGCACCTGAGCAACAAGCAAGCTTTGGCCTTATTTACAACACATCGCCCGGCACATATGACGCATTTGCTGCTGTCGCACCTCTCCAAAAACAACAACGATCCAAAACTGGTGGAAGAGCTTTTTTCTGCCTGCGCCGATGGTGTTCACATTGTTGTAGCTTCAAGGCATGAGGAGACCCCTGTCTATCTTATTGATGGCAACCCGGGTAAAACACTGGAAGTTTTAGGGCAGCTTGATTTAGGCTTTAATTAATCACCGGCCCTATCCTGCATAAATATGGTGCTTAGTATTTCGTAGAGTTCGGGATGTTTGTGCTTAAGCTCGGTTGGCTTTTGAAAAAAATATTCGGCTACTACCGCAAAAAATTCAGCTTCGTTGGTAATTGCATAGGGATTGATATCTGATTTACCCGCTTCAATTTTATGAATTTCCTGGTGTATCATCTTTAGCCAGGGCAATACATATTCGTGAGCCAGCAGGTTTTCGGGTACGCCGTCGGTAGCGCCATCGCTTTTATCCAGCAGGTGCACAAATTCATGGATAGCGGTATTCTCCTTCCCTGCCGATTTGGAAAAACCTTTGATGAGCGCCGCCCTCGATAATATCATTTGCCCGTTCATATAACCGCTACCAACCATACCCAATATGTTCCGGCTGCCTCCTTCAAACTGAAACTCACCATCAAAAGTATCCGGGTATAATATTACATTGGTTAAGTTGCGGTATTCCCAATCTTTAAAACCAAATATGGGAATCACGGCACTTGAAGCTATCATCACTCTGTCGATGTCATCAACCACAGTTCCCACACCTTCTATGGTGATGCGCGATAAAAAGCTATTTACTTTTTGCTTAAACAATAGCTTGCCCGTATCGTCTAATTCCCGGTAAAACGATATGTTTTGCAACAAAACAGGTTTGTAATCGGTATTGGCAACAATGCCGGCCGATTTTGATTTGTTGTTTTTTAAAATGAAATAGCCGATCAGTGCTAAAACGATAAAGCCAATTATTATAAAAGCCATGTGGTAAATGTGAGGATTAAATAAAGTAAAACAACAGCGCGACCAATGCGGCTATAAATGTATTTAAAAAGTTAACAGTATTATTACCAATGATGCCCTTGCGCTCCAACAATGCCCCCAATACCGAATCACTTAAATTCCCTGCGGTACCTGCTATAATTATCGAAATCAGGTTCAAATCCCGGCCAAAACCAATGCCATAAATTAAGGCTATTACGCAGCTTCCTGCAATACCAATCAATGATCCTTCCACGCTTATTACGCCGTCCAATCCCCGTTGATCGGGTTTTAGCGTGATAACATTGAAAAACCTTGTACCATAAACTGTCCCCAGTTCAGATGATAAGGTATCGGCCGTGGCCGAGGCAAAACCTGCAGCCATCATCAGTGTAAATAAATGACTATGCCGGGGATAAAATAACACCAGGATGCCAATAATAGCCGGTACGCCTGCATTGGCCAATACCTGCCCGGTTGTTCGCCCGCTTTTGTGTTCTTCAGCTATGGCAAACGCCTGCTTTTTATTTTGTTGCCAGGATGTAGCGGCCGATCCTAAAATAAAAAAGCTGGTCATCATTGCTATACCTGTAAACCCTGCACCTGTAAAAACCAGGTAAGCCACTACCCCACCGGTTAAAGCAGCGGCAACGGTTAGCTTTTTGGCTATAACGCTATAGCTTACGCCGGCGATAATAATGGCGGCCAATAAAGCATTACTATTAAACATAATTGCCAAAGGTTTTTATTGTATAAGTAAAGCAGTTTTTTTATGGCGATAAAAATTCTTATTTCACTGCCGGCTGTTAACTGCTTCTTCAAAATCTTCTTTAATGAACGCCCATTCCTTCCCTTTGAGGCAAATAGGATCAAAATCTTCATCCGCTTGCCCGAAGTCAGTAAAGTTTTTGGTGATGAGTTCTTCATCATGTGTCCATTCATATCCCGTAGCGTGTAACGCTATCATTTGGTTAATCGAATATTGTTCGAGCAACTCATGAAGGTCCCAAAAGTCCTTCTTCCTGCCGCCCCGTCGCACTACGTCGACCTTCATTGCGATGATTTCTTCAACAGAGGCTAAACGAATGCCGTCGCTTTCGATTAACTCCCCGAAAAACGGCTCACTGGCATAGTAAATATCCACTTTGACGATATTATCTTTATTCTCGCCGATGAGATACGACTTGCCGAATACAGGATCACTTCCAAAGTCGCCGCTTACATAAGGAAAGCTGTTTCTCAAATATTCCTCTATTTTGTTGTAATTTATTTTGCCGTAGTTACCGGCATCAGTAAATAAATCAATGTCTACCGACATTCGGTGGCCTAAATATAAGCTAAGGGCGGTGCCGCCAACCAACCGATGGTCTTTTAATACATCAGCTTGCATTAAGGTAGCCAGGGTTTGTTTAAGCTGTACGGATACCGTATTCCAATGGAGCATTAGCTGGATTTTTTTCTTAAAAATGAAGGATCTGGACGATTGGGCTTAATCTCATTTATAACAGCATATGTACTATCAATGCCGTAAAACCGTTGTATCTCCTTTTTCTCGTCTTCATTACCACGTTCCCACACACGCCGGATAACGGCGTTTTTCTGCCGTTGCCAGTCAATTTTGTCAAAATCAGTGTCCCAAAACAATATCCTGCGGAGCCTGGATATATCAGGACGATTAATAATCCCGATCTTATGTTTAACCAATGTAGTATCGTACATAGCTTGTAAAATAGCCATCGTGCTCTCTTCCAAACCAAGTGCGTTGTCTATTTTAAAGGCTACTTCGGGCGTCATTTTCCTTTTACCTTTTATAATCGCATTTAATGTTTGAGCAGGTAGCTTAATATCCCTGGCAAAAGCTGTTTGTTTTAGCTTTTTCTTTTTCAGCTCCCGGTCCAAAATTGCGCCAGGATTAATTCCACGATATTTTTCGATCCATTTCTCCATCTTCAAAAATAAACAGATTTGTTTATAATTCCAATTTTTATATAGTACGTACCTTATGATCAGGGTGACAAATCTGTAGCGTTTCATATTAATCTACCTTAACTGCAAATACAAGTATTCGTAATTGAGTATGTTGCATGTGCCGAAGATACGAGAGGACGTATGGAGGGTGTTTTTTATGGTTTTGAAATTTCTTTTAATTTAGCATGAGTTTTCCATCATTTCCCAAAATGGTAAAATGTCTTAAAAAAGGTCGAAAATTTGTTACTCATTTGTTGCTCAGAACTCATAACTTTCCGATATTCCATAGTGTAAATCGTTTCTGTAACGGTAATTAGGCAGTCAATTGCTACTTTTGTCACAGCATGAAAGATATTTTAGGCCAGGCCATACACAATCATCACTATAAAAAAGCAGCCCACAAATTGTGGATTAACAACCAGTATGGCCCAAAGGAGGAAATGCCTGTCGAGACCTATTTCAGGGATGAGGATGACATGCCCGATATTGAATGGCTTGCCCTGAATGAATGCCGCGGCGAAGTACTGGATATTGGCGCGGGGGCCGGCAGCCATGCCCTCATACTACAGGAGCGCGGCTTTGATGTAACCGCATTGGAAATTTCTGCCTTAGCCGTAGATGTAATGCAGGCACGCGGTGTTAAAAAAGTGTTTACCGCCGACATTTTTGAATACAACGATCATAAATACGACACCTTGTTACTGCTTATGAATGGTATTGGCCTAACAGGTACTTTATCCCACTTAAAAACTTTCCTGCAGCATACCAAACTGCTACTTAATAAAGGCGGACAGCTGCTGTTTGATTCATCTGATATTGCTTACCTGTACGAAGGAAACCTGCCCGATACCGGCAAATACTATGGCGAACTAAGCTACCAGTATCAATACAATCGCCAAACATCCGATTGGTTTCCGTGGCTTTATATAGACGAAAAAACGTTAACAACAATTGCCAACGAAGCCGGTTATGAACTGGAAGTTTTACTGGAAGATGAATATCAGCAATACCTGGTGAGGCTAACGGTAGCATAGGTGTGATCAAATCAGATCCTTAACCTTTCCATTATAATTATCCATATACTCCCTTGGCGATTTACCGGTTACCGAACGGAATACCCGGTTGAAATTGGTAATGCTTTTAAAACCACATTGATAGGCCGCCGCCGAGATGCTCTCGGCTTTATTGGCGTTTAATATTTTACATGCTTCGTTGATACGTACTTCGTTTAAAAAAGTGACAAATGTGTTGCCCGTATGCTTTTTAAAATACCTGCAAAATGATTCGGATGTCATAAACGCGGCTTTAGATACATCCTCCAGCGTTATAGGCTCCGTGTAGTTTTGCATAATGTAATTGTAAATATTACCTATCCGAATCCCTTCGTTTTCGGTAATCCCCGGTAAATTACCATAGGATGACAGCGGCTGCAGCTGTTCGTTTATCTCGCTTAAACCTTTCATTAGTTTTATAAACTGGATAAGTTGCTCCGCACCCGTGGTATCACTTAAAGCAGTCATATTAATTATAGCCTTTTCCACGTCAGGTAAAGGCACCTTAAATCCTTGCTGATGATGCTGTATAAATAGCTTAAAGGCCCTCATTTCCGGCAGGTTAAACAGCGGCGTTAATATTCCTTCGGGATTAAAAAAAATACTTAGCGCGCTTATCGCATCTTCAGTTTCATTTTCAAAATATTCGGGATTGCTTTTAAACAGGTGCGGCAGGTTTGCACCTATTAAAAAAACATCGCCGGGTGAAAAATGGTGCATGTTATTACCGGCTATAAGCGTGCCTTCTCCTTTTTGTATCCAGGTAATTTGCGCCTCTTTGTGCCGGTGCAGGTAAGGGTAAAAATAAGGCAGGCTAAACTGATCGGCAATTACGCTTTTATCGTGGGGTACAGGAATGGTAAACTGTAAAACTTTCATTTGCAATTGCCTATTAATAAGCAAATATTATCATAAAATAGCTTATTTTTCAAACGAACAGGCTAATATTTGTCAAATACTACCAAAATAAGACAAAAAAAGTCCCCCGACTGATTATCAAGCCGGGGGACTACTAAGCTATACCCTATTATTAAAAGTGTAAGGCCAATTTGGTAAACATCCTCATACCGTTAAAACCCATTTGTACAGCATCAAAAGGTCCGCCCGATTCACTATCACCCCATGATGATTGATGAGCGCCTTCTGTAACAGCCAGATCAGGGTGTACATTAAATATGTTATCTACACCAACTGTCCACGATATCTGCTTTGATATTTTATAAGATACGTATATATCGGTAGTAGCTTTTCCGTGAAAAACAAAATTTTCGGGAACAACACCTTTGCCGTTATCCAAATCAACATAAGGGTCCCAGCCGTTACCCGATGCAGATATGTTTGAGCCGCCCGGTCCGTCGGGGTTCGCACCTGGTACGCTGCTATAACCAAAGCCCTGTGTAGTTAACTGGCCGTAATAGGTAATATGGCTACCGGCGGCAAACTTACCATATCCGTATTCAAGCCCTAATGAGAATTTTTCGCGTGGAGCAGAAGCTTTTAAAAACGCAGCTTCTCTTGTACTAAAGTATGCTTGCTGGTGTGCATAGGTATCATTCAGCGCGGCCGGGATATTAACCTTATTAATAGTTATCCCTTGAATGTTACCTGCAAATAAAGCAGTAAATTTATTTTTACCCCACGATTTGCGATAATCTAATACAATGTCGATACCTCTGTTGGTTGTATTGACAGCATTGGTAAAAAAGTTGGCATTTGTTACATTATTAGCTATAAGGTAGTCTTTTAACGCGGCAACCGAGGTATCAAAAGCACCTGTAATTACTATCCTGTTTTTAATTTTAATAAGATAACCGTCAACTGTAACATTAAAATCATGTGTTGGTTTCCATGTAAAGCCTAAGCTGGTATTGGTTGAGGTTTCCTGGGTAAGCTTTGGAATCCCTACCTGGCGGGCGGCATCGGCATAATTTGGAATCAATTTAGCGTAAACCAATTCACCTGCAATAATGTTGGTATTGGTATTGCTAAAATTCATTTGTTGCAATGAAGGTGCCCTAAAACCTGTACTAAATGATCCCCTTACATTGAAGTTGTCGCTTACTTTATAGCGGGATGCTAATTTAAATGTGCTTACCCCTCCAAAATCCGAGTAATGTTCAAACCGGGCTGCACCATCAACCAGCCAATCTTTAGTTACATCTAAAGTGCCTTCAATATAAGCGGCCTCATTTGTTCTGTTGGCTGTGGTTGCATCGGTTGGCTGATAGCCGGGATACCCTTCGGATCCGGAAGCTTTAGGAACACCGTTTAACAAAGCTCCGCCATTTCTGTAGGAGTCGGGCTCCCCGGCGTATAGTTTATAGCGCTCATACCTGTACTCTCCGCCAAAAGATAGCGTAAAGCCCTGGGCTACATGCTCAAAATGTTTGGTCACATCTAAATTGGCAGTATTTTGTAAAAAGTTGAACCCGCCGTCATTAAACCTGGTTTTAGTATATTGCTCGGGCAAAGGCAACGAGGAATTAAATGTTTGGTTACCCCAATAATGAAAATCATTATAACCTGTATTATTGCTCAAATCCCAATCCCAGCCATCACCTATTGTGCCTTTAAAGCCCAGCGCAGCCGACATATCCTTTATATAAACATCCTCCTGGGGGTTATAATATACGTTGGCAGTATCCAAAGCTCCCGGCGTAGGGTCAAAAACACGCATAATGCCGGGTACAAATATCAGCTTCCCGTTTTCGTCAGTAGGGAATTTGATGTGATTACTTGAACTGCTCCACCGGCGTGTCCAGGCATAAACATTGGAGTGTTTATAGTTATAGCCGCCAAAAGAGTAGAAAGTGGTTTTGGTACCGGCAAGTGGAATTTCCATATTGTACATTCCGCCACCAGACTTTACAGAGCCATCACCAAAAGCTCTTCGCCAGGCATCAACACTCAGGGCCTGGGGGTTGGTTGACCAGTTGGTATCAGGCGCAGCCCTAAAGGTTTTGCCCTGATCCATGAAGTTGCCTCCAAAATTGATAAAACCACCGTTTTTGCCAATAGCCAATCCATAGTCTAATCCTAAAGTAAAGGTTTTGCCGTCAATTTGCGACCCCGTATAATATTGGGTTGGGTCAACATTGTTCAATGTATTGTATTTATGGTCATAATAACCACTACCGCCGATGTTTACATTCAGCTTACCGATATCTTTTTTCAAAACAATATTAACAACACCGGCAATGGCATCTGAGCCGTATTGCGCCGATGCGCCATCACGTAGAATCTCCACCCTGTCAATAGCCGCTTCGGGTATGGCATTTAAATCGGTACCGCTATTACCGCGGCCTCGGGTACCTACCTGGTTTACGAAAGCCGACAAGTGACGGCGCTTGCCATTGATGAGTACCAACGTTTGATCGAAGCCAAGGCCCCGCAAACTGGCAAAGTCAATAGCATCAGATCCATCGCCGCCGCTTTGCTTGTTGTAGTTAAATGAAGGTACGGCCTGGTTTAGCTGGCTCATCAAATCGGGTTTAGCGGTAGTTTCGCCTATCTGGTTCATCCGGAGTACATCTACAGGTACGGGCGAATCCATTTTAGTACGGCCACCGCCGCGGCTTCCCACTACTACCACCTCTTTCAATCCCTCAGCCGAAGCGGAAAGATCCATATTCAACACCTTAGTTTCACCGGCTGCAAGCTGAACAGACACTGTTTTCTTTTCAAGCCCTATAGCCGAAAAACTAACCTGGTAACTACCTGCTTTTAAAGTTAAACTATACTTACCATCTGCATCTGTGATGGTACCAGTGCCTGTAGGTACTACTTTAACCGTGCCCGCCGTTACCGGCTGGCCCCCACTTGTAACAGTTCCCGTTAGCTTTTGGGCAAACACCGGCAGGCAGGCCAGTAAAAATGCTCCGAAAAGGAAAAAATGTAATTTTAAATTCATGCTTTGTTTGATTGGATTGGTTGTTATGTTAATTAATCAACAAAATAGCAATAAATTTTAACTAAATATCATTTTTGTTACAAAAAGTACAGAATAAATGGATTTTTAACATTTTATTTTATAAAATAAACCAAATTTTAACGTTTTATTCAATTAAAAAAGTAGATTTTTAATTAATTTTATAAAATAAGCTAAGAAAATAATTAATATAATTGATTTTTTTAGCTTGTATTATGCAAAGTCAATTTTTATTTAAATAAATAATCAAAATTTTTAATAATTAAATCAGAAATCTAATTATTTAAAATAAAAAAGTACTCCTTAATAATTTACAGTGTGACAAATACACTATTAACTGCATTGCGGTTTTAACTACTAAGACTGTTATTTTATGTTTTATCCAGAGAATTCATCGCCATTTATTTGTGTGCCTTACTATTTTCTTGATCGGCATGTAACGAAACCTTACTGAAACGATATTGGCATATTATTAAAATGATTAATTTTCATAACTTTATATCAATCCTTATAAACCTAAAAGTGTAAGTTCTGTAATAATGTAGATGCCAGTAATTTGGCGGTGAATATTTCTGCTGGCTTATATAAGTTATGTTACCTAAATCAATCGCAATTAAATGAAAAAAAGCATTGTTTTTTTACTGATAATATTACCCTTCACCTGCCTGGCGCAGGTAAACATATCGGGCAGGGTTATTAACCAGGCCGACGGCGAACCGGTAAGTAGCGCCAGTATTTTTTTAAGCAATGCCACCATCGGCACAAAAACTTCAAGCGACGGGAGCTTTACTTTAAATAAAGTTAAAACCGGTAAGTATAACCTTGTAGTGTCTATCATCGGTTTTGAAAGCTACCACCAGGTTATTATAGTCAACAACATCGGGATCACACTGCCTGATATCCACATTATTCCTAAAACCATCAGTTTGATGGAGGTGAAAATAAAACCGCAAAACGATGCCAGCCGGCAACGCAACATCCAGTTATTTATAAATGAGTTTATAGGCACATCTGCATTGGCCAGGGAGTGTAAACTCATTAACCCCGATATGCTGGATGTTGACTTTGATGAAACCACCAATACCTTAACTGCATCATCTGTTGATTTCCTGGTTATTGAAAACCGAGGCCTGGGCTATCGCCTAAAATATCTGCTCGCAGACTTTTATAATAACCGCAATTATTACGGCAGCTTTAAAACACATTTTGAGGGTTCCGTGCTTTTCGAAGAAATAAAAGGTACACCGGCCGAGGAAAAACGATGGAAAAAAAACAGGGAGCAGGTTTATGAAAACTCGCCGATGCATTTTTTACGTTCGGTTATTACCAACCAGGTTGAAGAGGAAGGCTTCAGGGTATTCCAATATGCTAATGAACCAAATCCGGAACGCCCTGCTGACGATTTGATAGCGGCTAAAATAAACCAGTTTACTAAGCTGAAGACAGGAGGCAACAAACGCTATACCGATTCGCTCTCCTACTGGATTAAAAAATCCAAACTTGATAAAACCTATCTTAACCTCAGGAACTTTTTCCTTAATCAATCGGATATTTTAAAGCCGACTGATGTAACCAAAATGTACGCGCTTAACTGCGAAATGGATGGCTTACACGTAACCTATAACAAAGACCGCCATTTTAGTAAAAGCGGGGCATTAAATCACCTGAACGAGTTTTATAATACAGAAACCTCCCTGATTACTTTTAACACACCCTATGCATTGGTTGATAATAACGGCGGCCTGGTTGATCCTAATAGTTTATCGTACAGTGGCGCGTGGACCCATTACCGTGTTGCCGAACTGTTACCTGTTGATTATGAACCGCTACAGCGCACGCTGGCTGCGCCAACAGCTGTTTTAGCCGAAGAAGCTATGGCCAAATTAAAAAACTACGCCGAAATTCATATCAATGAAAAAGCATACCTGCATTTTGACAAACCATATTATGCGGCCGGCGACACGGTTTACTTTAAGGCCTATATAACCCAGGGCGACAATCATGAACCAACCAGGACAAGCGGTGTATTACACGTCGATTTTATCAATACAGCTGATAAGATTGACCGGTCAATCAAATTAAAAATTGCCGATGGTGTAGATGGTATTTGAAAATAGTACTGCTAAAAAATTAAAGAACATTAATACGCAGGCCGATATTCAGTTTTTTCCCGAAGGAGGCCGGCTAATTAACGGCGTAAAAAGTAAAATAGCCTTTAAGGCAATATTGCCATCTGGCCTGGGCGGGAATATTATCGGCGAAGTGCTCGATAATGATGACAAAAAGGTTACAGAGTTTACATCAGTACATTTAGGGATGGGATATTTTTACCTTACACCACAACAAGGCAAAACCTATAAGGCAAATGTAGCCCATGACAACGGGGCAGCAAGCACAATAAACCTGCCCATTGCCGAAAAAAAAGGGATTGTATTATCAATTGATAATGATTCGATACCTAAAGCTACTGCCCGGATAGAAGCAAGCAAAGCTTATTTCGAGGAACATAAAAACCAGTATTACACATTGCTTATTTGGTCGGGCGGTGTAATTACGCCGATAGCCTGCAGGTTGGATAAACCCGTTGTGGAGTTAGATATTTTAAAACGAAAATTGCACACCGGGATAGCCAAAGTCACCCTTTTTTCCATTGAAAATGAACCATTGGCCGAACGGTTGATTTTTGTACAAAACTATAACCGATTAAGCCTAAATGTAAACACAGACAAGACCAACTATCTTAAACGAGAGCAGGTGAACATCAGCGTAAACGTACAAAACAGGACTGGTGATGCTGCAGAAGGACATTTTTCTGTTGCTGTAACTGATGCAGAAAAAGTAAAGATTGATGAAAATGATCAAAACTCGATATTTGCAGGCTTGTTGTTAACCAGCGATCTTAAGGGTTATATAGAACAGCCCAACTACTATTTTAACCAAATTAACGCCGAAACCACAGCCAACCTGGATTTGGTAATGCTAACCCACGGATACCGTCGTTTTGAATGGAAACCGATATTGACAAATACCTATCCGCAGATGGCTTATCAGCTCGAAAGCGGGTTGAGTATAAGCGGAATAGTAAAAAACATATGGGGAAATCCCGTTAATAAGGGCCTTGTATCGCTTTTACCACGCGGCGGCGGGCAAACAGTTGACCAGCAAACTGGAAGTGATGGCAGTTTTAGTTTTAATAATTTAATGTTTAATGATAGTACCCGCTTCATTTTACAGGCGGTAACCGCAAAAAACGGCGACAACACTGTACTCACTTTTAAAAATGACCTGCCCGGGCCAATTGTGATGGCGAATAATCCCGGCAACAAAAATGGGACTGGCGACCTGATGACCGCTTATATTGATAACAGCAAAAGACAACGGGAAGGCGCCTCGAAATTTAATAACAAAACAATCAACCTCAAAGAGGTAAAAATAAAAACTATAAAAAGAAATGATAATTATCGGTCATCGGCTTTAGGCGGGCCGGGCGGTGCAGATATCGTAATTCGTCGCGAAGAACTGGAACGATTAAACCTGGATATCGGGAATGTGATGCTACAAAAGTTTCATGGCCATACAGCCGGGTACGTTCTTGTTGATGGTGTACCGGGAATGAACCCTACCGACCTGAATATACGAGATATTGAAACTATCGAATTATTTTACGGGCCTTCGGCCGCCATTTATGGGGTACAAGGCGGCCATGGTGTATTGGTAATAACAACCAGGCAAGGAGGGGGATTACAGGCCAAGGACATTCCATCAAAAGGGATTCTTCCCATAACTGTTGCCGGTTTTTACAAAGCGCGCGCGTTTTATAACCCGAAGTATGATGGACCCGCAACTAACCAACCCGATTTACGCAGTACCATTTATTGGAACCCCGAAGTTATTACCGGCAAAGATGGCAAAGCAAATTTTAGTTTTTTTAATGCGGACGGAACCGGCAAATACCGTGTAATTATTGAAGGTATTGATAACGATGGCAATATAGGCAGGCAGGTGTATACGTATTTGGTAAATTGATACCCTAACCAAAATGTAGCAACCGATAATCGCCGGCAACTCAACAAGCAAAACTGCTCCCCTACCTGTCTGGCTATCAATTCCATCAGCATAACTTTGCCTGCGGTTAATTATGCATGTACACTCCTTAGTGTCCATCCTAAACTTTACGTTATGGGTCAACATTTAACCAAAACCATAAATATAGACAGACGTAAAATTCAAAATCAAAAGTTTTATAAAAATTTTAAAAAGAACTAAAATGTTTTTAATATTCTATGATAATTCCATGAAAACAAGTATTTTAATGGCCGGTAATTAAATCGCAAAATCACAATGAACCAGCTCCCTAAACGCCTTTTATCTATTGATGTCCTACGTGCTGTCACTATGTTATTGATGATATTTGTTAATGACGCCAGCGGTGTAAAGCACATTCCCGAATGGATAGACCACGCAAGCGGGAAAGCCGATGCGATGGGTTTTGCAGATACCATTTTCCCGGCGTTTTTGTTCATTGTAGGGCTTTCGTTGCCTTTTGCTATTAAAAACAGGTTGAATAAGGGCGATTCTTTTTCATCAATATTAACCTATATACTTACCCGCAGCGCTGCACTGATTATTATGGGCTTTTTTCATGTAAACCTGGAAAACTATGCGCTTACAGCGGGCATCATCCCGCAGGCGCTCTGGGGCATATTAATAACCATCGGTTTCTTCCTCATCTGGCTGGATTATCCCGAAACAATGGCTCCAAAAAAACGGTACACATTTATAGGCGCTGGGATTTTGCTGCTCATCGTTATGGCTGTTATCTATAAAGGAGGCGAAGACGGTGTAATACAGGGCATGCGCCCTTATTGGTGGGGTATTTTGGGCATTATAGGCTGGGCTTACCTGGTATGTGCGCTGGTATATCTTTTGGCCAAAGGAAAAATCAATATCCTGGTGATTGTATTACTCACTTTTGTAGCCATAAATATAGCCAGGCACGCCGGTGCTTTCAAATTTAAAATTCCGGTACTGGGCGATGCATCGGCAGTGTGTTTAGTAATGGGCGGCGCTATGATCTCTGAAATTTACGCGCTGCTTGTATCAAAAAACAAAACGCAATTATTGTGGGTAATATTTGGCGCAACAGGATTACTATTAATTGTATCAGGTTTATTAATCCGCCCTTATGCAGATGGAATCTCAAAAATACGTTCCACCCCCGCCTGGATCTTTATATGCAGCGGCATTACCATATTGGTTTTTGAATTGATGATTTTCCTGGTAGATGTTAAAGGTAAAAAGAATTGGTTTAAACTGATATGGCCTGCAGGTACCAGCACGCTTACCTGTTACCTGATGCCCTACTTCCAGGTGTATATATTAAAGCTTTTTCACCTAAAATATCCCGATATATTTAACAACGGGGCCTTAGGGCTGGCGCGTTCAATGGCTACCGGGTTTATACTGATTGCCCTGGTTGGTTTAATGGAAAAGAAGCGTTTACGCCTTAAAATTTGAAGTCCTGAGCCTAAAGTTCTAAGTCCTAAGTCGGAATTCTTGAATTGAAAATGATAATTTAAAATTCGCCTTTTACTTAAGGCTATTGACTTCAGAATTAGGACTTAAGACTTACTACTTAACACCCGCAGCCCAGAAAATAGCGTTTGTAACCAACTTCACCCAGGCCGGGTTATCCAGTAAGTTTGGTGAATGGCCCATGAAAATATAAACGTTGCGCGCTTTAACATGCTCATTAGTCCACACCACGGGGTGATCGCCCATTTTTACATCACCTTGTGGATCGTAGGTTGATTCATCAACACTTGCCAGTACGTGTACATTGGGCCGGGGGCTTTTATCATAGGTATACCACTCCTCCTGTTCAATCCGGAAGGATGCAGGGATGTCCTTCATAACCGGGTGCTGCTTATCCTCCACATTAACCGTGCCCCTGGCAAACGTTCCTATATAATTTTTCCAGCTGATGCCTCCCATAAAATCCGAAAACCATTGCCATTCATGAAAACCGTCAAACTCGCCCAGCAAGGTGGCGTGATGAAAACCAACCCATCCGCCCCTGCCTTCGGTAATATATTTTTTAAAAGCGGCAGCGGCGCTATCCGGCCAGCCATAGGGTACATAATCCAGTTGCAAAAACAACTGGTAATGGCTTAAAAATTCATCATTAATTTTATCAGGCTTTTGAATA
This sequence comes from Mucilaginibacter sediminis, assembly GCF_051903035.1. Lineage (NCBI taxonomy): Bacteria > Pseudomonadati > Bacteroidota > Sphingobacteriia > Sphingobacteriales > Sphingobacteriaceae > Mucilaginibacter > Mucilaginibacter sediminis. The sequence goes on along the minus strand of NZ_CP170602.1, from coordinate 1,010,059 downwards.
TAATCAATACTGAACCCCTTTTCGGCAGCCAGTTTATCCAGCCAAACCATAGCGCGTTTTGAAAACGCTATATGGTGCCCTCCATTCTCATACAGCGCCAGTACCTTAAAATGTTTTGGCTGGGCTTTTAAATTAACCGGGGCTAAAAGCACCGATACAATGAGGAATAGTATTTTTTTCATGAAGGTTGTTATATGCTAATCCGGAAACTTGTAGAAAAAAGGCACTTTATTATCATCTGTTTTTCACCATTCAGGGCTTTTTAAATTCATCGCACTGAACAAACTAAGTCTTTAATTTGCAAACGCATCCAATGCCGCCGTAGGTTTTCCCGCGGTATCAAAGGCGCCTAAACCATAGCCCTGCCAGTTGTTATAGGCTTCGGGCTCCCAGTAAAAAACACCTTTACCGCTGCTTCCATTTACAGATTTCACTTTGCTGATAATATCCGACAGGAAAGCTTTTGCTTCGGCCGGTGCGCCGGCTTCCATCCCAACTTCAACCACCATAACCGGGGTTGAATAACGGGAAACCATATCGTTCATATTGGTTAAACACTGCGAATCCAAAGTAGCCCAATTTGTTTTGGATGGATATAAAGACATACCGATCATATCCCATTTTGCACCGTTAGCCTTCAACCCGTCAAACATCCAACGGAAAAGGCCATTATCATAACCGTTTGAAATATGTACAATTACCTGGGTGGTTGGGCTCACTTCTTTAACAGCAGCATAACCGCTTTTGACCAAAGTAGCAAAATTGGCCATGTTTTTTGAGGCGCGGCCATCTTCCCAAAGCATGCCGTCGTTGATTTCGTTACCAACCTGCACCCATACCGGGGTGATACCGTTATCTTTAAGCGTATTCATAACGCTTTTGGTATAATCATGCAGGGTTGAAGTCAGCGTGGTAAAATCAAGCGCGGCCCAGGCAGCGGGTTTAGTTTGCTTACCCGGATCGGCCCACCAATCGCTATAATGAAAATCAATCATGATATTAAAACTCTGGGCTTTGGCACGCAACGCCTTAGCCACAACGTCGGCAGTGTTACAATAACCGTTTGTTGGGTTAACCCAGGCACGCAACCTTATAGCATTAAATCCGAGGCTTTTTAACAGGGCGAACAAATCTTGCTGAGTACCCGATTTATCATAAAACTTTATGCCTTTGGCCTCCATTTCGGTAACCCAGCTGATATCGGCGCCTTTGGCAATCACAACTGGCGGATCAACCACCACCGGCTCAGGCGTTGATTTTGTTTTGGAACAGGAAAAATTTAAACAGGATATCAATAGCAAGCATGAACACAGCGCCTTCTTCATCTGGAATAATTTATAACGGGTAAACAAATATAATGCTAAAAGCTGAAAGCCTAAGGCATAAAGCTTTTAACAGGCTTCAAAAACAGGAAGCAGGTATTGAAAAGCCGGCATACGCCAAATTCTCAATACCTGCTTCGGTAACTTTTATTTCCACGCTTTGTGCTTTATGCCTTCTGCTTTTGGCTCAAATTATAGTTTACCGGTTCTTGACGGAACGGTGCTTGCCGATACGTAATTAAAGCTTTGCGTTTGATCGCCAACCATAATCTTGAACTCACCCGCTTCGGTAACGGTTTTACTTATATCGTTCACAAAGGCGAGGTCTTTCGGGGTTATTTTAAACGATACCGTTTTTGTTTCGCCGGGTTTTAACGAAATCTTATCGTACGCCCTTAAACGTTTGGTATCTGGCGCAATGCTGGCATACTGCTGACTGGTATACAACAATACCGATTCCTTACCCTCTACCTGGCCTGTATTTTTAACATCAACAGTAATTGTCAAGGTTTCGTTATCCTTTAACTCGGGTTTGCTGACGTGCAGGTTATTGTAACTAAACGTGGTATAGCTTAAGCCGGTACCAAACTCGTATAAAGGATTGTAACCGTGTTTATCATCAGGGTTACCATTCTCCAGGTTTTTACGGTAGTAGTTATTTAAAGCGTTAGGGAAACGCGGATACGTTATAGGCAATTTACCTGATGGGTTTACATCGCCAAACAATACGCTTGCTATAGCATCGCCGCCCTCGTTGCCCGGCAAATAAGCCATCAATGTGGCGGCCGAAAGTTTCTCGGCATCGGTAACTATCCTTGGGCGACCTTCGGCCAGCACCAGTATCACGGGCTTGCCTGTTTTTGCCAATGCCTGTGCCAATTGAATTTGGGCAGGCGGAAGATTCAGGTCTTCAATATTGCCAACGTTTTCGGTATAAGATAGTTCACCAAGGCAAAGCACTATTACATCTGCTTTTTTAGCGGCATTAACAGCCTCGTCGATGTTTTGCAAACTGTCAAAACCAGCACCTGCCTCATAGCTTACGTTGTTTTTTCCGATTTTTTGCTGGATAGCCTCCAATATGGTGTTCTTATTAGCGGCAAATTTGTCCGATTCATCACCTTGCCAGGTATAGCTCCATCCCCCGTCCAATGAACGCATGGTATTGGCCGTAGGGCCTGTTACCAGCACTTTCATATCTTTTTTAAGCGGCAACACGTTGTTATTGTTTTTAAGCAGCGTGATGGCCTCATTTGCGGCCTGTACGCTTGCCAAGCGGTATTCTTCCGATCCGAATTTTGGATAATCAGTGGGGTTGCCAACCGGGCGTTCAAATAAGCCCAGTTCGTACTTAACTTTCAATATGCGGTGTACGGCTTCATTGATACGGGTCATAGGCACTTTTCCTTCTTTAACCAACTCAACCAGGTAAGTGAAAAAAGTATAGTCGTAAGGCACCATACTCATATCCACACCGGCGTTAACCGCAATCATTACTGCATCCTTTTGAGTGGCGGCTATATGGTGGCGATCATGCAGGTATTGAATATCGCGCCAGTCGGTAACTGCTATGCCATCGAAGTGCAGTTCGCCGCGCAGTACATCGGTAAGCAGGTATTTGCTGGCATGTACCGGTACACCGTTAATCTCGCCCGAATTGATCATCAGGGTTTTAGCACCTGCCTTCACCGCTTCGGCAAACGAAGGTAAAAAGTATTCGCGCATATAGCGGTCGGGAATCCAGGCCGGGGTACGGTCTTTACCACTTAAAGGGAAGCTATAACCCAGGTAATGCTTCATACAGGCAGCTACGTGGTATTTATCACCAACATCATTACCCTGGTAGCCTTTTATAATGGCTGCACCCATTGTTTTAACTAAATAAGGATCTTCGCCAAAGGTTTCATAAATACGCGGCCAAAGGGCCGATTTTCCCAAATCGAGCACGGGCGAATAATTCCACGGAATATAGCTGGCCCGGGTTTCATACGCGGTGATCTCGCCGGCCTTATGAGCAATATCACGGTTAAAAGTAGCTGCCACAGCAATTTCCTGCGGAAAAAGCGTACTGCCAACTGTATAAGTTACACCGTGTATGGCGTCGATACCATAAATAACCGGGATTTTTAAACGGTCCTGGCCGGCAGCTTTTTGGATGGTTGATATTACATCATACCAATGCTCGCGGCTGTAAGCATGGCCGGTTACATTCAAAATTGAGCCAACATGGTATTTCATGATGGCCTCTTTTAGTTTATCGGCATCCAGCTCATGATCGGGCGCGTTTGTTTTTGATACTACATCAGAGGTTACTTCGGTCATCTGGCCTACCTTTTCCTCCAACGTCATTTTGGCTATCAGGGCATCTACTTTTTTATCGGTAGCGCTCTCTGCCGGCTTTTTTTGGGCCTGTACCGCCGGGGATATTACATTGAGCAAAATTAAACTTGCTGCTGTTATGTAAATTTTTCGCATTTGTTTGTTGATTTGAATTGAGAGATATCTATTTAGTTGATTTCGTTTTTAGGCTTAACTGATTTTGCAAGGCTTCTATCGCGTTGGCCAGGTAAGCAATCGGTGCATTCCAGTTTATGGTAACCTCGTTGGCGGCATAAGCCTGGGTATCGTCGATGTAAGCTTCGTCAGGTACCTTAGATGGCACTTTGATACCATCCTGCATCCCCGGGTTTGGCCCACCTACCAATAAGCCGGGTATCGGCTCTGTTATCCCATCGCTTGCCGAAGGGCGGTGATGCGGGTGCATAGGCGTTTTAGTACCATACCCGGTTACGTATGAGTACCCGGTAGCATTTCTGCCCAGCAGGTAATCCAAATCGGCCAGCGCGTTATCCAGGTACTTTTTATCGGGTATTAGCCGATAAGCCTGTAATAATAAAACGCCCTGATTTGCCGCATCCGAATTGCTTCCCCAGCCAAAATGCCGGGCCGATAATGTCATGGATGTTTGATAAGCATTATCATCAACGCCCTTAATTAATCCATCTGCGGCATTTATTAATCTTTTTTTGATCACCGGTAGCTCAGCAATGCCCGCGTTGTTTTTAAGCAGCGTATAATAGCCTAAGAGCTTTACCTGCCCCCAGGCCGGTACCGGCATTTTATCGTCGGGTAACAGGTTGATATTTTTCAGATAGTCAGAATCACTTGTGGTAACAAACATTTCGGATGCTGCCCAAATAAATTCATCGGTAAAGTTGTTGTCGCCGTACCCTCCGGTGGTTATGGCGGGGTTAAATTTTTTATTATTCTCATCCTGCCGGTAAGCAACATTTGGGTTTTTGACAGCCCATTGCCAGGCGCTTTTCGCGGCCACGATACATGAATCGGCCAGGCCAGGTGTTTGTTGCGGAAATTGCTTAAAAATTCTTGAGGCCTGTGCCATAACCGCAGCAAAATCAAGGGCGGCAGCGGTACCTTTTTGTACCACATACCGGGGCGTGATATCTTTATCCGGCATCTCAAACTTATCAAAAACGGCGTTGGTTAACTTATGGTACACGCCGCCGTCATTTGGATCCTGCATGGTAAGCATCCACCTTAGGTTCCAAAGCACCTCGTTTAGCAGATCGGGTACGCCATTGCCGCTTTCTGGGATATTAAGCTTAACGGTTTTCATGTAAGCCGGAAAATCCTCGTATAATGAAAGCAGGGTACTTGTGCTGATGCCGCTGTTTACCACATATTTATTATAGTCCCCGGCATCGTACCAGCCACGGGGCGACGATATAATAGCACCTGCAGGCCGTTTTTCGCTTGCTGCCGAAGGATGTACTATTACTCTATCATCCGGGTGCCCCCCTGCCCTGCTCCATTTACCGGCATACTTTACCGGCAACGGCGTTGATGCCCGCATAAAGTAATAGGCTTTGATAACTCCTTTTGCTATTTTCTGATGAACGTTACCAGCTATTTTAAATGGATAAGAGCTGCCTGCGCCGGCAACAGTCAGCTGGTATTCGCCCGGTTTAGTAAAATCACTAAAATCGGCTATGTAAGTAGTTCTGCCTGCGAAAGACAGACTTACAGAAGGTTTTAAGCTCCCACTGAACACGGTGCGTTTATTGGGCGACTGGATTGCAAACAAACCGCCAGCGCCACTTAAAACGATTGCCTTTTTTATGGCGTTTGGATAAAACCCTATTTGGTTTAACCTTATTGGATTTGACGAGGTATCTTTAGTTTGGGCTGTGCCCGGCTTAACCATAAACAGTAATAAAAATAGCCCTGTTAACCTGCCTGCCGAAATTTTGACGCTATTGAAAATTATACTCATTGTATTGCAACCTTTTGCGCGGTTTTGTTGGATAACAAACCGGAATTTAAATATAGGTGTACAATTTACAATAAGTATAATACTATTATTGCCAATTAGCCTGAAAATATAATACTAAAAAGACATGTTTATGATGTATAATGGGACGGGGCCGGTAAATAAAAAAGGCCCGCCGTTGTATGGCAAGCCTTGTGATAATATTGAACAGGGTTTACGCCTTTACAGCGAAAATATTTTATAAGCCAATGAAAGGCTAAAAATGCTAACGCGGGTGTGCGTATAACCCGGGCCATAGCTAATTTTATTCAAACCGCCTTCGTACCTTAAATCAACCGAAAAATCCTTAATATCCACACCAGCGCCAAGTTGAATACCGTAGTTAGCGTCTTTATAGTTTAATTTAGCAACTTCGGCAGCAGCACTACTATAACTTTGATCCCTGTTTACGGTAAAGGAAAAAACGGGGCCGCCATAAAAACGACCGCCTAAGCCCAGCGCGCCAATTTTTGTACCTACAAGCAAGGGCACATCCAAACTTGTGAACTTGGCCTTGTTTTCATTTCCGGCATCGTCCTTAACAGTCAGGTTTTTTGCTGTGGCATACATCTCTGGCTGAAAATTAAAGCCAAGTGCACCAAACCTTGCCCAAACACCTCCTAAATAACCTGCTTGCGAACTGTTATCATACTTTCCATTTGCCGGAAATGCCGAGAAGTTTAAACCAGCTTTAGCGCCAAACGAAAAGCTTGGCACTATTTGGGCAGATGCCATGCCCATGGATAACAGGCAGATACTAAGTGTTAGTAAGATTGTTTTTTTCATTTTCGTAGGGTTAGTTTTAGCCGATAAAATTATTAAAATTACCCAGAAGCAACAAAAGGTAATTTAAGGAGGCCACAAAATAGAAATCCGGTTTATATTACACAGCTATTGCAGTGGCATATAAACCGGATATTGGGATTTAAATTCTGCGATAAAAATAAAACTTTTTTACAAATCCCAAAACTTTTCAGCTTTTTTTATAACGTTAACTTGCCCTGGTAATAATCTAATATTTTATTATAGATAAAACAATCGTAGCGGGCATTTATCATATTGATTTTTGACCTGTCCAGGTTGTTTTTAGCTAATACAAAATCGTATGAAGTTAGGACTCCATTATTAAAACGAATCTCGGCTATCCTGAATGATTCTGTATAAGCTTTAACCTGATCGGATAGCACGGTATACCTTTCATATGCCGACGTCATGTTCAGGTAAGCCTGTTCTACGTTTTGTTTTAAAACTATCTTGGAGTTACTTTCTACAAACTTCGCTTCTTCCAGGTTTATTTTAGCCAGTTTTACTTTGTTACGGTTTTGAAAATAATTGAGGATAGGGATTTGCAGGTTTAAACTAACCTGGGTACTATAATTGTTTTTAAACTGATCGTAATAACCAATGCTATGATTGCTGTAGTTGGCCTGGGTAGAGTAAACAGCCTGTTTGGTACCGCCGGCACCATTTACAAAAGCCCCGGTATTTACAGTTGTAGAATCGATAAACGTTGAGCTTTGTGCTGCACTGGAATAATTAGTAAAAATTCCGGCCCCTAAAGATAGCGTAGGCAGTAATGCGCCCTGCGCTACCTTAACACCTTTTTCGGCACTTTTACTTCTTAGTTCGGCAGCTTTAATGTAAGCCAGTTGCTGCAGTGCAGCATCATATACCTGGTCTGAACTGGCATCTGTTTTCGCAGAAACATCCTGTACAGTTAAGGGTTCCAGTTTAAGGTTCCTATTGTAAGGGATATTTAGCATTTGCATCAGGTTAAGCTTTGAAACTTCTAATGCGTTTTTGGCCGATACCACATTTAATTGATTATCGCCAAGAGTACCCTTTAAGTCGTACAAATCTGATGGTAGTTTATTGGCGCCCTCTTTTTCCAATATATCCAATCGCTCAACCTGCTTTTTTGATACCTCGAGCTGATTAGTTACCTGGCCAAGCAACTCTGCATTATCTAATACCAGAAGGTACGCGGTAATTACATTGATGGTTACCTGATCTTTAGCCTGCTGAAAATCCATTTTGCCCGCCTGGTAAGAAAGCGAGGTTTGCTTGATGTTGTTTAAGTTTTGCATCCCGCTAAAAAGCGTAAGTGAACCGTTCAAACTATAATTACCATAAGTAAGTGATTGCGTAACATAGCTGTTTGTAAAAGGATTAATGTTACGGCCATTATTTATACCATGGTTAACCGAACCATTGATAGCAGGCAGTAAATATTCCTTTGCCTGGTTATAACCAACCTGCAGGCGTTCCATTTGCAGTTCGCTTTTCTTTACGTCGAGATTGTTTTTTATGGCAATATCTACACACTGCCTGATTGAAAGAACAGAATCAGTTTGTGCCTGTACCTGTGTTGCCGACAGTGCTATCAAACCCAGAAATATAAATTTAAAATATCGCATTACTATATGATGATCAGAGTTGTTTTGATGATGCTATTTTACCGTCGAGCAGGTTGATGATGCGCGTACCGTATTCGGCATTTTTTTCAGAGTGGGTTACTTGTATAATGGTTACTTTATCCTCCTTGTTCAGCTTGCGGAAAAGCTCCATGATCTCTTCGCCTTGTTTGGAGTTAAGGTTACCTGTTGGCTCATCGGCTAACAACAATTTTGGTTTGGCAATCAACGCGCGGGCAATGCCTACCAGCTGCTGTTGCCCACCTGATAACTGAGCTGGGAAAAGGTCTTTTTTTCCAACTATATTAAATTTATCCAGTATATCAGCAACCATGGCCTTGCGTTCGGCGCTTTTGAAATCCTGGTAAATTAGCGGCGTTTCGATGTTTTCATAAACAGTAAGCTCATCTATCAGGTGATAAGCCTGGAAAACAAAACCAATATATTGTTTATACAAAGCCGAGCGCTGTTTTTCTTTAAGCTGGTGTACAGCATGGCCTGCAAAATAGTGATAGCCGTCGGTTGGCTCATCCAGCATACCTATAACGTTAAGCAAAGTCGATTTTCCTGATCCCGATGGGCCCATAATAGAAATAAATTCGCCCTCGTCAACCTCAAGGCTCAAATCGTTGAGCACATAATTTTTTAGTCCACTTACCTGGTAGTATTTTGAAATATGCTGAAGTGATAACATTTTTTTGTTGTGAATTAATAAGTTGATGAATTAGTGATTTGAATTTTACTTAACAGCAATAATAATAATCATTTTATCATTCAGGTATCAATAATATACCAAACTTTCAAACAGTTAATTATCAGCAACTTAATCAAAAACAAATAAATAATAACTGTACGCTTATGTAACATGGGGCGTACGGTAATGATACAATGGTGAAAGGTGAAAGGTGAAAGGTGAAAGGTGAAAGGTGAAAGGTGAAAGGTGAAAGGTGAAAGGTGAAAGGTGAAAGGTGAAAGGTGAAAGGTGAAAGGTGAAAGGTGAAAGGTGAAAGGTGAAAGGTGAAAGGTGAAAGGTGAAAGGTGAAAGGTGAATCAACCTTGCTTCGCCGGTTGATTCACTGGTTGGGACATATCGCAAACGCAGCTACCTTTTATCTTTCTCCTTTTGCCTTTCACCTATATACTACTCGCTTCTTAAACTTTTAACCGGGTTGCTTAACGCTGCGCGGATGGCCTGGAAACTGATGGTGCCCAGGGCGATAACGGAAGCCAGGATGCCGGCGGTGGCAAAGATCCACCAGCTGATATCAATACGGTAGGCAAAATCATTGAGCCAGCTATGCATAAACCAGTACGCCAAAGGCGATGCGATAAAGAAAGATATGATGACCAATATGATAAAATCCCTGGATAACATATTTACAATGCCGGGTACTGTGGCGCCCAATACCTTGCGGATGCCAATTTCGCGGGTGCGCTGTAGTGTGCTGTATGATGCCAGGCCCAATAAACCAAGGCATGATATAAATATGGCCAGCACAGCAAAGTTGAGGAACAGCTTGCCAAATCGCTGTTCAGCCCGGTACTGCCGGTCAAAAAATTCATCTAAAAAGTAATAGCTGAACGGCCTGTTCGGAATTAACATCTTCCATTTATTTTCAATGGCGGCCAGCGTTGCCGCGGTATTTTGGGTTGACATTTTTACCGAAATTAAAGAGATGTTCTTCATTTCAATGCGCATGCTTAACGGTTTAATAACTTCCTGTAATGACCGGAAATGGAAATCCTTCATCACCCCAACTATTTTGCCCTCGCGGCCCCATTGTTTAAAGCGTTTGCCAATGGCCTGTTGTGGTGAGCTATAGCCAAATAATTTAACTGCAGCCTCGTTCAATAACATCGCCTGGGCGGTATCTGTGCCAAACTCACGGGAAAATGACCTGCCTGCTACCATCTTAATCTTAAATTGGTTTACATAATCCCAGTCGACAAAATACAGATCGAGATTAGCTATCTGCAAATCGCCCTTTTTATTCTCAATCTCGGAATAGGCACCGGGATTGCCGCCGCCCGGAACGCTTGATGACATCGCTGCTGATTTTACACCAGGAATTGATGTAAGCGCTTCTTTAAGTGCCTTGCCAGCGGGATCATCGTTGGTATCCAAAACGAGCATCTGATCTTTACTAAAACCAAGATCCCGGTTTTGCATAAAGTCCATCTGGGTGTAAACTATGATAGTACCTATAATAAGGAATATCGAAATAGTGAATTGGGCTATTACCAATGTTTTACGTAACACATTTCCCTTTTTACTACTCGAAAATCTGCCTTTTAACACCAATACCGGCATAAACGACGATAAAACCAACGCCGGGTAAATACCGGCGATAAGCCCTATAGCCACAGATGTGCCCAGCAAGATGGCCACATAATACCAGTTAGAAAATATACCCGCGCTGATTGTTTTGCCTGCAAGCTGATTAAATAGCGGCAAGACTAAAACCGAAAGAATGATGGTAAGTACAAATGCGATAAGGCAAAGTACTACCGATTCGCCGATAAACTGGCTGGCCAATTGTCCTTTTTCGGCGCCAACCACTTTGCGGATGCCAACCTCTTTGGCCCGTTCAACAGACCGTGCGGTGGTTAAATTCACGAAGTTGATACAGGCTATCAATAATATAAATATGGCTACAACAGTAAATATGTAAACATTGTTTATACTTCCTGATTCCTGTCCACCGCGTTTGGAGTACAGGTAAACCGTTTTTAAAGGCTCTAAAAACAGTTTAAAAAACATATGTTGTTTCTTTTCCTCTTCGCCGTTGCGACGTTCTAAAAAAGCAGGCAGCTTAGCTTCAAGGCTTTTAAAATTTGTGCCGGGTTTTAACAGCAAGTAGCTTGATGCTCCAAAATTGCTCCATTGGTTATCCAGCCCCTTGTTAAACTTTTGGGTAAGCGAAACCATCGATATCAGCATATCCGCTTTAATCTGCGAATTTTCGGGGATATCCTTCATAACTCCGGTAACTTTGGCTGGTATGTTATCGCCGGTAACCAGCACAGTTTGCCCTACCGGGTCGGTATTTCCAAAGTATTTTTTTGCTGCCGATTCGGAAAATACGATTGTGGCTACTTCCGACAATGCTGTTTTGGGATCACCTTTCAGCAGTTTAAAATCAAAAACCTTAAAAAATGCGGAGTCGGCAAATATGGAGTGCTCTTCCTGGAATTTAACATTACCTTTTTTCACCAGGAAACTGCCGCCGCTTATCCGTACAAACGATTCCACTTCGGGGAAATCGGCTTTGATATTTGGAGCAAATGGCCATGCCGTAACGCCCGTATTGATGGTTTCGGTAGGTGTTTTAATATCTGTAACCAGGCGATAGATCCTATCGGCCTTTATATGCATTTTATCGTAGCTCAGCTCAAAGCCTACATACATAAATATAAAAAAACAGGCTGTTATCCCTATGGATAAGCCTGTTATATTGATAATAGAAAATGCTTTATGCTTCCACAGGTTGCGCAAAGCTATTTTGAAATAGTTTTTTATCATGTTATTTAGTCATTAGTCATTTCGCTGCACTGTCATTAGTCATTGGTCATTTCGCTATGCTGTCATTGGCGATTGGTCATTTGCCATTTCACTGCGCTGTCATTAGTCTTTTAAGTTGACTTATTTACCACCAGATAAGCATCAATGACCAAATTATCATTCGCTTCTTAAACTTTTCACCGGGTTAGCCAGCGCGGCCAGCACCGACCGGTAGCTTACCGTTATTGCCGCTATCACAAACGTGAACAATATGGATTCGACGAAAATTTCGGGCCCGATGGATATCCTGTATTGGAAATCTTTTAAATAATTATGCATGGCCCAATACGCCAACGGCGAGGCAATAACAAATGCAATCACCAATAAGATGGAAAACTCTTTGCCAAAAACCCATAGCACAGATGAAATGCTTGCACCTAAAACTTTGCGTACGCCAATTTCTTTTGTTTTACGTACAGCCATAAATGAAACTAAGCCATACAAGCCAAGACAGCCTATCGCTATAGCGATACCCGCGAAAGCTTCTATGAGTGTTAGCAGGATATTATCCAATTCATAAAATTTCCTGATACTATCATCCAGAAACTGATACGAATAAAACTCTTCGGGAAAGCCCTGATTCCATACCTTTTCAAAGGATGCTAACGATGCCTTGGCATTACGCATATTTATTTTGATGGCAATGGTAGAATAACCTTTATAATTTGGCATAATGCACACAGGCGAAATTTCACTGTGGAACGAATAGTTGTAAAAATCCTTCACCACACCAACTATGGGTGCAGTTGTACCTTTACCATTAATCGATAACATTTTACCTATCAAATCCTGCGGCTTCATGTTTAGTTTTTTGGCTACCATCTCATTCACTACAAACTCGCGTGTGGTATCTGAAGGAAAGAAATTGCGGCCGGCAACCAGTTTCATCCCAAAGGTTGAAAGATAGTTTTCATCTGCCGATTTAACGTTGATACTCCAATGCTCCTCTTCGGCCCGATGGTCAAAATTAACGCCTGTACTGTTATTGGATTGCGACGCGGGAGGCCTATAGCAATAAGTCACCTTTTCGACACCTTGAATTTGGTTTAACTGATTTTTCATGGTGCTTAAAATGGCCTTATTGTCGTTTTTGGGGATGGGTAATAAAACAATAGCATCCTTGTTAAAGCCTAAATCGGCAGTTTGCGAATAATGCAGCTGCGACACTATAATGATAGTGCCGATAATCAGCACCTGCGAAATGGTAAATTGGGTAACCACCAACACTCTGCGCAATGAAAATCCACCGATATCCTTTTGCGAAAGTTTACTTTTAAGCGCCTGAATAGGCTGAAACCTGGCCAATACCAAACCCGGGTATGACCCCGATAAAAACACTACTGCAACGCCAATTAATACAATAAAAACAGCTAACTCGCTTTTATTGAATTCCATTTCTGACTGAAACAGATGATTGATAGCAGGCAAAGCGATATACGATAAGCCTATAGCAACCAGTATCGCAAATATGGTTATTAAAGTTGTTTCGGCTATAAATTGCCAAAACAACTGGCCGGGCATACTGCCCAAAACTTTGCGTACGCCAACCTCTTTTGCCCGGTTAAGTGCCTGCGCTGTTGCCAGGTTAACAAAATTTACACTTGCGGTAATAATCAGGAACAGGCCAATAAAGAATAGTGCCCAAAGGTACTTTTTATCGGCATAGCCATTCAGTTCGGGGTTAAAGTGCATATCGTTAAGGGGTTGCAGCTTAAAAAACCAAACTTTTAAATCGCGGCCTGTATAATGCTTTTTAACAATTTGTGCGGTGGTTGCATCTACCTGTGCCTGTGTTACCCCTTTTTTTAATTTGGTGAATACCTCGCTCCCGCTATATACACCACCCCAATTCTCTTCGCGCCGCTTATTGCCGGTGTACTCGTCCATGTTACCGTACGATACATAAATCTGTTGCCGGCGATCTGTATTATTGGGTAAATCCTTCAAGATACCGGTAATCGTAAAATTCACCTTATTATCCAGGCGAAACACTTTGCCAATGGCGTTATCGTTGCCAAAATATTTTTGTGCAATTTTTTGTGTCAGCAACGCCTCACCAGGCGCAACCAGCATTTTCTTTTTATCGCCTTTAATTAAGGGGAAGTTTAAAATATCAAAATATTCCGGCTCGGTAAAAGCCACGCCGTCATCTTCCTGGAATTTTTTAACCTCCGTGCCGTTTGTTATGGTGATAAGGGTACCTGTGAAGTTAATTACCCTCGCGGTTTTTTCGCCGATAGTAAAGTCATTCCTGAAGGTTTTTCCTAATGGTTGCGGCACGCCGTTTGATTTTCCAATGCCATCGTCATGCCATTCGGTATACAAACGGTATATCCTGTCCGAATCTTTATGAAAAGTATCGAAGCTTAGGTGATAGGTAACCAGTGTAAATATCAGGATACCACAGGCAATACCCAACGCCAAGCCAATAACACTTATAGTGGCATAAGCCTTGTTGCGTTTTAAATTCCGCCAGGCAATTTTAATATAGTTTTTTATCATTTCGTTTAGTCAATTAGTTATTTCCCTTTGCTGTTATTGATCATTTATATCGTACGATGGTTAAATCATTTCCCGCTGCGTTCAATGAACTGACGACGTTGGGCTAATGACCTCATGACTTAAATCACTCATCCCTCAAACTTTTAACCGGGTTACTTAACGCTGCTTTTATAGCCTGGAAACTTACGGTTGCCAGCGCAATAAGCGTGGTTATTATGCCCGCGGCAGCAAATACCCACCAGTGAATGCTTACCCGGTATTGGTAATTTTGCAGCCAGTTGTTGATGGCCCACCAGGCTACCGGGAATGCTATCAGGCATGAAATACCGACCAGTTGTAAAAAATCTTTTGATAATAGCCCCGTTAAACCTGCTACGCTGGCGCCCAAAACTTTGCGGATGCCTATTTCCTTTATCCTCCGTTCGGCAGTGTACGCGGCCAGGCCAAATAAGCCCAGGCAGGATATAAATATAGCCAGCGATGCAAAAACGCCTGCCAGTGTTCCGGTAAGTGTTTCGGTTTTAAATATCAGGTCAAATTCGTCGTCAACAAATTTATAATCGAAGGGATAGCCGGGATTATTTGATTTAATTATACTGCCAACTTTGTTCAACACATCCGGCAAATTTGCTCCGTGTTTAAACCTTATGGTTAAAAAGCGGGCTCCGTCGGTATGATTATATAATAACATGGGGGCACTGGCGGCGTACATATCATTGTAGAGGAAATTTTTAACTATGCCGGTTACAGTTAATCGTTTTGAGCCACCTTCTGTTATAATAGCTCCAACATGTCCTTGTTTACCCATTTGTTTGGCAAAGGCTTCGTTGATGATCACGTTATTATTATCAGTAGTTTCATTTGAATGGAAATTCCTGCCGGAAGCCAGCTTCATACCCATGGTTGATAAAAAATGGTCGTTAACATTCTCCAGGCTTATCAATGGATTTTTTGATGCATCCTTGCCTTCCCACGAGTAATTATCGGTATTGCTCCAAATCTCTAAAGCGGGATAGTCACTCAACGCGGCGTCCTCAACTAAACCTGTTTCTTTTAATTCGTTGTAAACTGCAGGGAAGTGGTCAACCAGTTTACCTTGCGTGCCGATGCTGATCAGGTCATTTTTATTAAATCCCAGTTTGCGGTTTTTTACGTGCTGTATCTGTTGATAGATTACCACAGTACCGATAATCAAAATAATCGAAATTGAAAATTGAATAACCACCAGGCTTTGCCTGATAAGGCCCGAGCTTGTACTTGACTTTATTTTGATACTTTTTAACACCGTTATAGGGTTAAAAGATGACAAGTAAAAAGCCGGATAGCTACCTGCAAGTAAGCCTGTAATTGTACCTATCGCTATCAAGTAAATAACATGACCGGCAGCAAACAGGTTAAGGGCCAGCTCTTTTTGAACCAGGTTATTAAAAGCCGGCAGTGTTAAAGCAACCAATAATACAGCCACGGCGACTGCTATAAATGACATAATCAATGCTTCGCCAATAAACTGACTGATGAGTTTACCTTTACCAGCCCCCATCACCTTACGCACTCCAACTTCTTTGGCCCGCCTTTCTGACCGCGCTGTTGCCAGGTTCATGAAATTGATACAGGCTATGAATAATATGATGAAACCAATAATGGCAAACAAACGAACATACACAATGCGGCCGCCATCCATTTTACCATCGGTGAAATTATTGTGCAAATTCCAGTCGTTCATAGCAAAAAGAAATGATTGCGTATTGTTGCCCGTTTTTTTGGTTCCGATGTAGTTAGCCAGTTTTTTATTAATTGCATTAACATCGGCGTTGGGCTCCAACTCCAAGTAAGTATGCGCCCAGTTAGCACCCCAATCTTTCATCCAGGGCTTTTTAGGGTCAATATCGTTTAATGGCGCCAGCCAATGAAACTGCATTGTCGAATTTTTAGGCAGATCATTTATTACACCGGTAACAGTAAAATCCTGCTCATTATTCATCTTAAGCGTTTTGCCTACCGGGTTGGCATCGCCAAAAAACTTTTTGGCCATGGTTGTATTAATCACCACCGAATGCACATCACGGAAAGCATTATTGGCATCGCCATAAACAAAAGGTAGTTTCAGGATCGAAAATATCCCGGCATCAGCATAATCTCCTTGTTCGTTAATTGCTTTATCTCCAAGAGAAAACAAAACATCACCGGTACCGCCCGATCGGGCAGCTGTTTTTATACCTGGGATATCCGCGACTAATGATTTGGCCATAGGGCCTGGCGTAGCGTGAAAAGTAGAAACCTTACCTTCATAGGTTTGATTTTCATAGATAACATAAATGTTATCCCTTTTTTGAAAGTTATGGTTAAAAGTAAGCTCGTCCTGAACCCACAGAAATATAATAGATGCACAGGAAATGCCTATTGCAAGCCCCGCGATATTCAAAAAACTGTAAGCCTTGTTTTTTAACAAGCTACGAAATGTTGTTTTCAGGAAGTTCATTATCATGATAATTAAATTCTAAATCCCAAACCCTAAAAATTACCGGTCCTACACAAATCCTAAATTCTAACTTGCTTGCCCAATTCTACTCACCACTCACCACTCACCACTACTCGCTACGCAAGCTTTTCACCGGGTTGGCCAACGCCGCACGCACGGCCTTGTACCCTACCGTTACCCAGGCAATGACCACTGATGAAGCCATGGCCAACAGGAATATCCAGGCGCTTAACGATATGCGATAGGCAAAGTTTTGTAGCCAGCCGGTCATCACGTACCAGGCCAATGGCATGGCAATTACAAATGAGATAACGATAAGCACCACAAATTCTTTAGAAAACAGGTAAACAATACTGCTTACCGATGCGCCTAATACTTTGCGGATACCAACCTCTTTCGTGCGTTGCACCGCCATAAACGATACCAGGCCGTATAAACCAAGACACGAAATAAAAATAGCTATGCCGGCAAATATTTTGTAAACCATGGCCATCTGGTTTTCTGCCTGGTAAAATTTAGCAATATTATCATCCAGAAAATAGCCGTTGTAAGCATATTCGGGGTAAGTGTTCTCCCACATTTTTTGTAATTCGGCAACGGTTTTACTTAAGTTTTTGGTCTGGATTTTAATGGCAACATTGCCTTCAAATTTTTTTGCAGGGCTGATAACAATTGGCTTTACAGTTTCGCGCAGCGAGTTGGTTTTAAAATCCTTCACTACACCGGTTATAGGCATCCACCTTCCATTGCCACCCATTCGTACGGTTTTACCAATTGCGCTTTCGGCATTTTGGATTCCCAACTTATGGATAAATGTTTCGTTGACCACCACCTGCCTGGCAGTGTCGCTTACATCATATTCTCTGCCGGCGGTAAATTGGAGCCCGAAGGTTTTAAAATAGTCGGCATCGCCAAATTTTAAATAGGTATTAAAGCCTGGATCTTTGGTGTTGTTATTAAAATTAAAATTGGTGCCCCAGTTGTTTTCTGACGAAGGTGCATCCGAGCTAAAACTAACCGATTTTACAGCAGAATTTTGCATAAGCTGTTGACGATAGGCTACCATTTTACCCAGACTGATGCTATCGGTGTAGCCGGGAATAACGAGTACCGCTTCTTTATTAAAGCCAAGATCGGCCTTGTTTACAAAATCCATTTGGTTCATGGCCACTATAGTGCCAATCATTAACAATTGAGATATCGCAAACTGAGTAATAACCAGCGCCCTACGTAACGGAATGCCGCCAATTGAAGCAGCGGTGATCTTATTTTTTAAAGCTAAGACCGGTTTGAAACCAGATACCACCATCGCTGGGTAAATGCCCGACAACACAATGACAACTATCATTACAACAAATAAAAACAGCAGGTTTTGGGCAGTGAATAAACCAATGCTTTCGGGTACATTGGCAATGCTTTTAAGTTGGGGCATGGCCAATTTTGCAATGCCTAAAGCCAGCACCACCGAAAAGAAGACCACCAACGCAGTTTCGCCAATAACCTGGGCTATCAATTGCTTACGTGTGCTGCCTAACACTTTGCGGATACCCACTTCTTTTGAGCGGCCAACGGATTGCGCTGTAGATAGGTTTATAAAATTGATGGAGGCCATTACGATGATCAGTAATGCGATGAGCGATATGGTACGCAAAGTGGCGTAACTCATGGTATGGTCTGCCAGCGGGTTACCAAAACGGGTGTCAAAATGAAACAGCGATAGTGGTTGAGCCAGGATGTGGGTTTCAGATATACCTTTTTTAAAGTGCTTGCGCGAAAAAGCTTCCAACTGTTTACTTACGTTATCGGCGCTTATATTCGGGGGCATCATCATAAACACCTGGTGGTTGCTGCTTGTCGATCCCCATTCGCCGCTGTAGTTATAATCTTTGCCGTGTGCTTTCCAGCTCACAAACGATACCATTATTTTAAACGGAAAGTCGGTATTAACGGGCGCGTCTTCAATAACCCCGGCAACTTTAAGCGTTATAACATTGTCCATTTTAAGGGTTTTGCCAACTGCATTTTTCCAGTCGCCAAAGTATTTATTGGCCATGCTTTTGTCAATCACTGCCATATCCGGATCTTTTAAAACCGAGGCGGTGCCGGCCAACCATTTTGAACTAAAAATGTCAAAGAATTGAGGTTCAATGAATAAAACGCCCAGGTTTTCGGTAAATTTTTTATCGCCTGAACCTGTGCCTGCAACTTCGGGAACGGTTATCTGGCTGCCGTAGCTGCTGTTTAAGGCTGCTACCTTTGCCTGCGGAAAATCTAACCGAAGGGCCTCAGTAGCAGGCACTGCAATACCCGGATTATAAGTAAGGTCCGATTCGTGTTTTTCCTGGGTTACAACGTGGTATATGTTTTTGTAGTTGGGCTGAAATTTATCAAAGCTCAGCTCAAAATTAATGATAACAAAAATGAGCAAACAAGCGGCTATACCAACCGTAAGCCCGGCTATATTTATACTTGAATAGGCCTTGTGCCTAACTATATTACGCCACGCTATTTTGATGTAATTTTTGAACATGTGATATGCAGATTTGTACACATGGTTTAAAACACATACCAAAACATTAAATACCTGATAATAAATAAGTTATATTCGGAGAAATTTACGAACATGTTCGTAAGTGTAACAGTGGGTGTACGGTAATGATACAGTGTGAAAGGTAAAAGGCGAAAGGTAAAAAGTAAAAGGCCACATTAACCTTAAACAACCTTTTACCTTTCACCTTTGGCCTTTCAACCTCAACACTATTCGTTTCGCAAACTTTCAACCGGGTTGGCCATTGCCGCTTTAAGCGATTGATAACATACTGTTGCAAATGCTATCAGCACAGATAAGGCAGCAGCCAATGCAAATACCCACCATTGAATAGCTATCCGGTAAGCAAAATCCTGGAGGTATTTACTCATGGTTAGCCAGGCTATGGGCGATGCTACTACAATGGCAATAACAACCAGTTTAATAAAATCGGCCGAGAGTAATGCGGTAATATTGGTTACCGAAGCCCCAAGCACTTTACGAATGCCTATTTCTTTGGTTCGCTGTACGGTGAGCAGGGATATTAAACCTAAAAGACCAAGGCAACTGATAAAAATGGCGATAACCGCACTGGAGGTAATAAGTTTGTTCAGCAAGTCTTCTTTCTGATAAAAATCGTTAATCTGTTCGTCCAGGAAGCGATATTCAAATACATTTTCCGGGAATACTGATTGAAATACTTTTTGGATCTGCGAAAAAGCAGCAGAACGGTTTTTCAGATCGATCCTTACGCCAGCGTACTGATACTGGGCACGGAGGGTGCTGATATACGACGGTTCTATTACTTTGTAAAGCGATTTGGCGTGAAAATCTTTCACAACCCCAACAATGGTACCTCGTTTATCAGTCAGGTCTCCGGCGGTAAATTGGTGGCCAATTATCTTCCGGGGATCTTTGATACCTAATTGTTTAACCAGTTGCTCATTCACCAGGTACTCTTTTGCCGAATCCGCTTCGGCAATATTTTTGCCTGCTATAATCCGCAACCCGAATGTTTTAGCATAACCTGCATCGCCCATCAAAGTGCGGCCTACAAACTTTTCCCAATCCCTCCCCTCGTACTTTATTGATCCGCCTTTATCGGCTGTTGAGGAAGGTGCCCGGTAACAAAAAGAAACGGCGCTAATAGCGGGGTTAGCCAGTAGCTGGTTCCGGAAGAAATCTGTTTTACCCTTGTCAAAATCGGGCAACGGAAGCGTTACTACGCCCGTTTTATTAAAGCCAAGATCGGCGGTCTTTAGGTAGCGCACCTGCATGGTGATAATGATGGTACCGATAATAAGTACCTGTGCAATTACATTTTGAATAACGATGAGGCTTTTACGGCTAAACCCGGCAGCTTGCGAATGCCCGCCAACCTGGTTTTTCAGCGCATTTACAGGTTTAAACCTGCTTAATACCAAAGCAGGGTAAAACCCTGCGGCAATGGTAACTATCAGCATGGATAGGGCAATAAAAACAAACAGCGTTTTATCGTGTGTAAAATTAAATGTAAGCGATGTTTGTAGCCAGGAATTTAAAACCGGTAAAAACATCCAAACTGATAATACAGCTATTAGCCCGGCGGCCAAAACTATTAACGCCGTTTCTGTCATAAACTGGATGAATATAGCAGCAGGGGTACTGCCTAAAACTTTACGGGTACCAATTTCTTTGGCGCGTTTAAAGCTCTGGGCGGTTGCCATATTAACAAAGTTTACACACGCTATCACAATAAGTAATAAACCAACAATGCCCAGTGTGGTTAGCAACGATTTTTGTATTACGCCACTATACCGGCCATCAAAATGCACCTCATTTATGGGTTGCAAAAAGTATTTGAAGGTTTTTGCCGCTTCCTTATCCATCAGTTTGGGTATGGTAGCCTCTACCTTTTGGGGCGACAAATTTGGCGGTAATTGCAGAAATATAACATTCCGCGAGTCTTCCCAAGACCAGCTTTCCTGGAAATCTTTTTGAACATCCGGATAAAGTGTTTTAAGGGCAGTTAGCGATAAAAACATATCGCACTTAAAATCGGTATTATCCACATTATCGGCCAATACCCCGGTCACCTTAAAATTGTGCTTACTATCCAGGCGGATAACCCGACCAACAGCATCGCCGGTACCAAAATATTTCAACGCCAATTTTTGGGTGATAACCACATTATCCGGGTCATTAAATGCAGTTTCGGCACTGCCGGCAAGCCATGTATAGTCAAGCATGTTAAACCAGTGCTTATCGGCAAGGCCAACATTTTCTTTTTCATAAAACAACTTCTTCCCCGCCCCGTCACTTTCCGGAACCGATATGGTGAACGAACGCTTTTGAACCAAAACGGCTGCGTCTTTTATCTGCGGCAACGCTGTTTTAACAGCGCGGGCCAACACCATTGGTGCGCCTTTTTCATATAGCGTGGTGCCATCCTCAAGGTGCAGTTGTTCAACGATTTTATATAACGATTTTTTATTGTGATGATAAGCATCAAAACTTAGGTGATAGCTGATAAACTGGAACAGAATAATGCTGCACGCTATCCCCATGGATAGGCCGAATACATTTATAAGGGTATAAAATTTGTGCTTCCACAAATTACGCCAGGCTATTTTTAAGTAGTTTTTAATCATGTAGATATTACTTATACGATGATAGGTAAAAAGCTTTGGATCAGAAGTTAAATTTTGTTAAACCGGCAATTTTTAAATTAAAGTCGCCCTGTCTGAAAATGCTTCTTATTCACTCTTTAAACTTTTAACCGGGTTGGCTGTGGCGGCTTTTATGGTGTGATAGCCAACCGCTATCAGCGCCATAACCACTGCAATTGTACCCGAAATAAAAACCAGGCCAATATCGGGTTTTATTCGGTAAGCATAAGTTTGCAGCCATTTACCAATGCTCAGCCAGGCTATCGGCGCGGCTATTATAATTGCTACCAGCACAAGCTTAACAAAATCAATTGATAGCAAAGTGGTTATTGACGTTACCGAAGCTCCCAATACCTTACGAATGCCAATTTCTTTAATGCGCTGCTCGGCAGTAAACGTTGCCAGGCCAAATAGCCCCATACATGCCATAAATGCAATCAGGAAACTGAATAATGTAAAAAGCTGCTGCAATTTATTATCGGCCTTATATTGCTCCTGCAACAAATCGTTTACCCATCGGTATTCAAATATTTTACCTGGGAAAAATTGCTTCCATAGTTTATCAACGTTGGTTAATACCTGCTTCTGGCTACCAGGCTGCACTCTCATCAGCATACTGCCATAGGTAATTTTATTATCGGCTACAATTAGTGTTGGCGACATCGCAATTTTAAGCGATTCGTTATTGAAATCTTTAATAATACCCACCGGTATCCCGCGCATGTTTAATATAGGCTTGTTTAATTCTTTGATATTGAACGCCTGCGCTGTATAAGCTGTAATTAAAACAGGTTGCGTTTTTTGCGCTTCCTCAAACTTCTCCATACTTTTTTGCATTAATGAATCTGAGTTTAAAGCATCATTTCCAAATTTATTGCTAAACAACCGTCCCTTCTGCAATTGGAGTTTTAAAGTACTGACCAAATCCACATCAGCTTTGATATAAGTGGCCTGAATTTTATTGCCCTTTTGATTAGGATCATCAACCATTGTTGTCATAAAGCCGCCGCCGCCGGATGGGTACCAAGTACTGATACTGGCATTTTCGACGCCGGCAATTTTTAACACCTCTTGTTTAAAGGCATCGCCACTTGTACCCAAATCTGTTTCGTTAATACGCAGCAGGTTATTTTTATCGTACCCTAAATCTTTATTAATGATAAACTTAAGTTGTTTTTGAACAACAATGGTACAAATCAATACTGCTACAGATATAGTGAATTGCACGACAACCAAGGCTTTACGCAATACACCGCTACCCTGTTGGACGCCAGTATTACCCTTTAAAGCCGTTGCCGGTAAGCGCCCCGATAAAAGTAAAGCCGGGTATAACCCGGTTAATAAACTCACCAGTAAAACCACCCCGCATATTGCCGAAAACATGCCGATGTTACGGGATAGTGTCAACGTTAGCTTATATCCTAAATAGTTTTCGACCGGGTTAAGTAATATGCTGTAAACAAATATGCCTATGGCAAAAGAGATAACAAAAAACAAAATCGACTCGAACAAAAACTGGGCAATCAAATCGGCCTTGGCAGCGCCAAGTACTTTACGTATCCCTACTTCGGCTATCCGTTTTAACGCGCGTGCTGTGGTTAAATTGATAAAGTTGATGCAGGCAATAATTAATAACAACACGGCGATGCCGCTAAAGATGTATACATTGCTTATTTTACCCTGCACACGCTGGTATCCCCCAAAATCAGACTTTAAATAAACATCTGTCATCGGTTGAAACTCATAGCTAACATTCCTGCTGTTTCCCTTTGTAAACTGGGCGTACCATTTATTAACCTTGGCACTAAATATTTTTACCGAAGTGCCCGGTTTTAGCAGAATGTATTGCGAAGTAAATGTACCGAAGCCACCTTTATTAAGTTGATTGTAATCGGCATCATGTTCATTTAAAACCAGCATATCTGCCCTTAAATGCGTGTTTGAAGGAATATCCTTTATGATACCGGTAATAATGTATGTTTTCGCTTTACCAAAATCAGGAATATCCGTTATGGTTTTCCCTATGGGGTTTCCGTCAGCAAAATATTGCTTCCTTATTTTTTCAGTGATGACAAGGTTGGGGTACCCGGGAACAAACTTCTTAGGATTGCCATGCACAACCGAAAAATCCAGCATATTCCAAACGCTTGGTTCGGCTGACAGTGCAACAATGCTTACACCATCCCTGTTATCGCCCAGTTTATACCGGTCCTCGCCGTTTACCATTCTGCAATAACCCTTTACCTCCGGAAAATTGACTTTCAGGCTTGGCCCCAATCCGGTAAAGCTTCGGGGAGATCTGTCCACTAAGTTTTTATCGCTGTTATCTACCGTTATTACCCGGTAAATATTATCCGCGTTTTTCCATTGCCTATCATAGGATAGGTCATCTATCACCACCGTAGCAACCAGCAGGCATGCCGCCATACCAATAGTAAGCCCGGCTATATTTATCAGGGAATAAACCCTGTTGCGCTGCAAATTACGGAAGGCTATCTTGATATAATTCTTTATCATATGTCAGTTCATTTGTTCACTGGTTCATTAGTTCATTGGTTGTATTGTTCATTAGCTTTGCTGATTCGATTCATTAGTTCATTGGAACGCGGGTATAGCAGATAAATCGCTATTAGTTGCAACCTGTATAACCACACAAGACCAATGAACTAATGAACCAGTGAACCAATGAACGAAGCTATTCGCTACGCAAGCTCTTCACTGGGTTTGCTCTGGCCGCCTTTAAGGTATGGTAACTCACAGCCAACAAAGCGGTAGCTATGGCTATAAAACCAGCGATAGTAAAAAGGAACCAATCGGGTGTTATGCGATATGCAAAGTTTTGCAGCCATTGGTTTACCAGGTACCAGGACAGCGGAACGGCAATTACAAATGCGCCCAGCGCAAGGTATATTGTGCCCCTGTTAAGCAACACAAACAAATTTACCAACGATGCCCCAAGTACCTTGCGGATACCAATCTCTTTTGTGCGGTTAATGGTTGTAAGGCCGGATAGGCCAAACAATCCTAAGCAAGCAAGTATGATAGCGATGATACATGATACGGTAATGGTAGTCATCCAGCGCAAATAAGCATCGTAGCTTTTGGCAACATCCTGGTCCATGAAAGTATAAGTAAGCGGAAGGTTATTGGTTAATTTGTTCCATTCGCTTTTTAATTTAGCCATAGTTCCCGGAATGCTTTGGTGTGCCTTTATCCGCAGCCAGTAATAAAATATAGGATCGCGGTTGATGGTATGATAGGCCGGTGGGATCACCTGGGTGAGATCGCGGTTGTGGTAATCTTTACAAACGCCAATAATAATACCACCAATGGTGGTATTATATACATCAAGTGCCGGCTTACCAAGCATATTATACAATGTTTGATTTACAACTACATTGTGCCTGATCTTGGTTCCGGCGGGCGCCTTTTGCTCTTCAGACAGCACCATTCTGGCGCTATCACTTGCTATATCACGCGAAAAATCGCGCCCTTTAACAATTGGTATTTTGTTGAATTTAAAATAATCATAATCAACATTTAAAAAATCAACCGGAACACTTTTGCCGTTAATGGTATGCCCGTTGGTGCTTGCCACATCAAAATAAAATGAAGCGCCTGTTGCGCCATCCAGGGATGGTTCAGTATCGGCATAATGATATATGGCCTCTTTTAATCGGTTGCCGTTTTGTTTATCCGCATAATCATAAGGATTGTGCAGTACCACAACCTGGTCTTTATCAAACCCCATCTCGGTTTGATTAATAAAACGCATTTGTTTATTAATCACCAACGATGATATCACTAAAATAACACAAACCGAAAACTGTATGATGATAAGGCTTTTTGACAATACAGGATTAATGCGATAAGCCGAAAACCCTCTCATGATATTTAGAGGTTTTAGCCCAGACATGGCATAAGCAGGGTAAATGCCTGCTGCAAAGCCAAGCAAAATAGCCAGCACGGGCAGCAACACTAAAAGATTAACAGATGAAAAATTATTTAAGCTAATGCCGGCACCTGTAAGCGTGCTAAAAAATGGCATTACAGACACCGCCAGTACAAAGCCTGCTGATACCGATATAAAAGCGAGCAATTGGGTTTCTGTATAATATTGCATAATGATTTGTATTCGCCCTGCCCCTATGGTTTTGCGAACGCCAACATCCTGAGATCGCGAAATAGCATTAGTAAGCGTAAGCAGTACATAATTAAAGCAGGCTATCACCAAAATAATTACTGCAAGGGTTATCAGTTGATAAATGTTTTTGAGGTTGGTGTAATGTCCCCATGCCCCGCCCTGGTTATAATGGGCATCGGCAAAACTTCTTAAATAAATATGGGTATCAGAAGCTTTGGTTGTTGGATCCTGCTTTTGCATGAATTCGGTAAGCGATTTAAAATAAGTTTTCGCAAAAACATCGAGTTTCTGCTGAAAACGGAACACGTCTGTTCCTTCTTTTATTTTAACAATCAGCACTTCGCTAAATGAGTTAACTCCATTACTAATCTTTTCCTTATAATCTTCTCTCGACTCCAGCGGAAAGATCAAATCAAACTGCATACTTGAATTTGCCGGAAAATCCTTCATCACACCATTAACAGTTACCAATACAGGTTTGGTATCTCCCGGCAATTGGATGGTTTTGCCTATGGGGTCGGCAGCACCAAAATATTTATTAGCCAGCCGCTGGCTAATCACCACCTGGTTACGACCGTTTAAAACCGTTTTGGGATCTCCTTTAATTAGCGGATAGCTAAATACTTTAAAAAAATCGGCATCGGCGCAAACGATATTGTCATCTTCCTGAAAATTTTGGTTGCCCACTTTTATAACCGGTTTATAAAAACCTTCAAACCGCACAGCACTTTCAATCTCCGGGAAATTTCGCTTCATATCCGGTGCTAACGCAGGCGGCGTAGTGGTTATATTTTTTTTATCTTCTGTATTAGTCAAAAACGAAAAGAAACCATTTTCGCTCTTATCATCAGTTGGTTTTGAAAATATGTCCGACTCTTCCACTCTGTACAACCTATTTACGTCGTTATGGAACTTATCAAACGATTGCTCGTTTTTTAGATATAAATAGACAAGAATACAAAAGGCGCTTGCGATACTCAATCCAACTATATTGATAGCGGTGTATAACTTGTTGCGCAAAATGTTCCTGAAGGCCAATACTAAATTGTTTTTTATCATATTATTGGTTCATTAGTTCAATAATTCATTAGTTCATTGGTCTTGTATGTTGGTTCACTGTTTATTGGTCATGGATGGTTTGTTAGTTTTTTGGCCGCGCGGTCAGCAGATCAAACTAAGGTTTGCCGCCCGCCACCAGTGAACCAATGAACTAATCTATTCGCTACGCAAACTATTCACAGGGTTAGCAACCGCGGCCTTTACCGTTTGGAAGCTTAGTGTAAATAGTGCAGCCAATAACATACCTGCACCGCTTGCCACAAATATCCACCAACTGATAGTGGTACGGTCGGCAAAACTTTCCATCCATTTGTTCATGGCGTACCAGGCCAATGGGGTAACCAGCACAAATGCAAGTAAAATAAGTAATATCAGCTCGGTTGATAGCAGGGTGACAATCTGCGCAACCGACGCGCCGAGTACCTTCCGTACGCCAATTTCTTTGGTGCGTAAATTGGTGGTGTACATAGCCAGGCCTAACAAACCTAAACAACTGATAAATATAGATAGGCCTGTTGCCCAGGTAAGCAAGGTAGACGTATGTTGCTCTGATTCGTAAAATTTTTCGATGTTTTTATCATAAAAACTATAATCAAAGTCATCATCGGGGTATAGTTCCTTCCAGGTTTTTTCCATGCTGCCAAGGGCCTTCTTCCAATCGTCGCCCCCGGCTGATTGTGGTTTTAAAGCGATATGGAAAGTACGGTTTTGATATTTACGGTATGGTATAAGTATGGCAAGCGGCTTAATGGCATCATGTAATGATTTTTGATAAAAATCGGCAACCACACCTACTATCTCCATTTTTTTATCATCGTTATAATCAAGCATTTTACCTATCGCATCTGATGGCTTTTTAAAACCGAGCGTCCGGGCATAAGTATTGTTAATTATCAAAGCCTTTGTTGAATCGGCTTGCGTGATATTGCGGCCGGCCAGTAGTTTAATATTATAAACCTTCAGGTAGTTTTCATCCCCGAATTTTTGCTGAACATCTGTTTTAACCTCCTTTTTACCGTCTTTGTAAGTGGCCTCGGTGCTGTTGGTATTGCCCGAAGATGGCGGATTACTACCAACAGCCATTATTTCAATTTGCGGGATGGCGGCAACCCTGTTTTTAAAAACCTGCTTTGTTCCTTCATTTGAATTTTTATACGGGATGGTTATATTGATAATAGCATCTTTTTTAAAACCCAGATCCTTATGTAGGGCGTAATAAATTTGTTTGCTTACCAATATGGTAGCCATGATAAAAAATTGCGCTATTACAAACTGAACCGTAGTTAACGATTTACGCAGAAACGCGTTACGGGTTTTACTTGTACCCGAGTGCGCCTGGTTTTTAAACACATCAACCGGCTTATAGCCCGATAATACCAGCGCTGGGTAAAAACCAGATAATATACTTACAACCACCACTAATGCAAGCATAAACAGCAGGATATTGCCATGATGCAGGTAATCAACCGTGATACCTTTGGGGGTAAAATCGGCAAATAGTTTAAGGATGGATGGTGCGACCAGCAGCGCTATAATTACTGCAAAAATGGTTATCAGGAAGGTTTCGCTCAAAAATTGGGTTATCAGTTGGCGGCGGGTGCTTCCCATTGTTTTACGGATGCCTATTTCTTTGGCGCGTTGCGAAGCCTGGGCTGTTGTAAGGTTTACAAAGTTGATGCAACCTAATAGTAACAAAAATGCAGCTATAACCAGTAAGCCATATAAGGTTGTCTTGCTTGCTGTGTGGCCACCATCAAAATTATTGTAATCTTTGTTAAAGTGCAGATCGCTTAACGGCTGCAAATGAAAAACCTGGGTATTGCCGGCATCTTCCTTTTTAGGCGGATGATGCTTTTTTAGCAATACATTCAGCTGCTTTTCAACATTAGCTGCCGATGCATTATCTGCAAGTTTAAGGAACAATACGGATGCAGATGTGGTACTCCCCCATTCTGTTAACTGAAGATTATCTTTGAGGGCCGGATTGTTGAGGCCAGTACTATAGGATATAAAATCATGAAAATTAAAGTCGGTGTTTTCTTGAGGCGTTTGTATAATACCGGTAACAGTAGTTTTAATGGTATCATAAGTTACCGTTTTGCCCAGCATCTGGCCGTAAGAAAGCTTGGGGAAATATATCTTAGCCTGATCTGACGTAAGCACCACCTGGTAAGGCTCGTTCAGCGCCGTTTTAGCCGATCCTGCAAGCCAGGTATAATCAAATAGTGTAAAATATCTGCCATCGGCCAGTACAATATTTTCATGGTCTTTAAACCTTGTGGGTACATTGGTGTTATTGGCAATAAATACATTCATGCCGCCATTGGTAAAAAACGGCACCACGTCTTTTACGCCCGTTACTTCGGCTTTTACAGCCCCCGCCAATGGGCCGGTAACGCCACCGTTATACCCCACATTGCCCGAAAACGAATACTCGGTAACCACGCGGTAAATCTTATCGCTGTCCCTATGGTTTTTATCAAACGTAAAATCATAATTTACAATAACGTAAATTACCAAAGCGGCACTAATGCCGATAGACAACCCTACAATGTTTATCATTGTAAACAACTTGTGCCGTCCGAAATTACGGAACGCAATCTTGAAGTAATTTTTTATCATTTTATTGGTTCATTAGTTCACTTGTCCATTGGTTCATTGGTGCCGCTTGTATATCCATCAGCCTTGCTAACTGCCAACTGCCAACTGCCTACTCACTTCTAAGGCTCCTGGTCGGGTTAGCCATCGAGGCTTTTATGGTCTGGAAGCTTGATATTATCAGGGCGGTTAACAGCATCCCGCCACCGCTTAGTACAAAAATCCACCAGCTGATGCTGGTACGGTCGGCAAAGCTTTGCATCCATTTGTTCATGGCGTACCAGGCTAATGGCGTAACCAGCGCAAATGCCAGCAGGATAACTAATATTAACTCGGTTGATAGCAGCGCAACTATCTGCGATACGGTGGCGCCAAGTACTTTACGTATACCTATCTCTTTAGTACGCTGATTGGTATTGTAAATGGCCAGGCCTAATAAACCAAGACAACTTATAAATACCGATAAGCCAGTAGCCCAAGCTAACAGGGTTGATGTATGCTGCTCGGCATCGTAGAACCTGGCAATATTTTCATCAAAAAAGTGGTATTCAAAATCATCTTCGGGATAAATTTCCTTCCAGGATACTTCCATCGCGGCAATCGCTTTTTTCCAGTCATCACCGCCGGCCGATTGTGGCTTTAGTGCGATGTGGAAGGTGCCGTTATTGTAGTGGTTAAGCTCGGTTAAAATACATATCGGACTAATTGGCGCATGTAATGATTCGGCATGGAAATCATGTACTACACCGATGATCTGCATTTTTACATCTCCGTTAAAATTGTCGATGTATTTGCCAACCGCATCGGCTGGGTTTTTAAAGCCAATGGCGTGGGCGTAGGTTTCATTTATTAAAAATGCTTTTGAGGTATCACCCGGTAGTAAATTGCGCCCGGCTATTAATTTAATGTGGTATACTTTAATGTAGTTTTCGTCGCCGAATTTTTCAGCCAGCTCCATTTTAATTTCCTTTTTGCCATCGCGGAAAGTAGCCTCGGTTGAGTTACCATTATCAGACGACGGCGCATCTTTGCCCAGGCTTACCAATTGCACCTGTGGCAGGGCGATAATCTTATTTAAAAATACCTGGTTACGGCTTTCTGTGCGATTTTTCCATGGGGAATTGATAATCAAAATAGCATCCTTCTTCAACCCCAGGTCTTTATGCAGCGCGTAATATATTTGCTTGCTAACCAATACGGTAGCCATAATAAAAAATTGGGCTATTACAAATTGCGTTACCGTGAGCGATTTACGCAACCAGGCATTCCGTGTTTTACTGCTGTTTGACGATGCCTGGTTTTTAAGTACCAAAACCGGTTTATAGCCCGATAGTAAAACCGCGGGATAAAAACCGGATAACAAACTCACTACGAATGTAAGCGCCACCAGAAACACAATAAGATTGGGCTCACTTAAAAGATCTAACGTAATCCCTTGAGGAATAAAATCTTTAAACAAGTTGAGGATCACCGGCGCAATCAAAACCGAGATAACGACTGCGATCAGGGTAATAAAAAAGGTCTCGGTCAAAAACTGAATGATAAGTTGAAGCCTGCTGCTGCCCATTGTTTTGCGAATGCCAATTTCTTTGGCGCGTTGGGCAGCCTGCGCTGTTGTTAAATTAACAAAATTGATGCAGCCCAGCAATAATAAAAACATGGCAATGGCAAGCAAGCCGTACAATGTTGTTTTGCTTGCTGTGCGGCCGCCATAAAAAGTACCGTAAAGCGCATTAAAATGAACATCGCTTAGTGGTTGTAAAGCAAAGCTGCGCGTATTGCCTTTATTGGATGGCGTTGGCGGGTTATGTTTTTTCAGGATTTCATTCAGCTGCCTGGTTATTTGCGCAACTGTAGCCTGAGGAGATAATTTAATAAAAAGCTGTGATGCTGGTGTTGTACCACCCCAATGTTTCGGCCTTAATTCGTCTTGTAAAGCTTTGTTATTAGTTGCTGTTGAGTAAGATATAAAAGCCTGCGATTTAAAATCAGTATTGCCTTTTAACGGCTCTATGATGCCGGTAACAACAGTATTTAAGGTATCATAGGTAATAACCCTGCCCATCATTTGATTGTATGACAGTTTAGGAAAATATTTTTCGGCCTGGTCGGTGGTCAGCACTACCTGGTTGGGGCCATTGAATGCGGTTTTAGCTTTGCCTGCACGCCAAGTATAGTTAAAAAGCTCAAAATAGCGCTCATCGGCCAATACCACATGATCCTGCAGTTTAAATTTAACAGGCACCCCGGAGTTACCCGGCACAAATACATTTGGTTGATACAATGCAAAGAACGGGGCTGCCACCTCAACACCGCTAACCTGCGTACGCACGGCCTCGGGCAAAGGGCCGCAAACACCGCGGTTATAGGCCTGTTCGCCGGCATAAGTATAATTGGAAACTACCCTGTATACCCGGTCGCTATCATGAACCGACTTATCAAAAGTAAAATCAAAATGTACTATCAAATAAATAACCAATGCCGAACTAATTCCGATAGCCAAGCCGATTACATTGATAAACGTAAAAAACTTGTGCCGCCAAAAGTTGCGCAGGGCTATCTTAAAATAGTTTTTAATCATTCTTTTTGTTCATTAGTTCACTGGTTCATTAGTTCATTGGTACTTATCGCTTTATAACTTTGTAGCGAACACCTCGCTGCTTACTGCAAACTCACAACTGCCCACTCACTATTCACTCCGAAGACTTTTTACCGGGTTTGCCGATGCTGCTTTGATGGATTGAAAGCTGATAGTTAAAAAAGCGATGACAACGGCAATTACGCCTGCCATTACAAACACCCACCATTGGATACTGATTCGAAAGGCAAAATCAAGCAGCCACTTGCTCATGGAGTACCATGCTATGGGTAATGCAATTACCGATGCAATAAGTACCAGTTTTAAAAAGTCTTTAGATAGTTCGGTTACTATTTGAGGGATGCTGGCGCCCAAAACTTTGCGCACACCTATCTCTTTAACCCGCTGTGTAATGGTGAATGCCGACAAACCAAACAAACCCAAACAGGCTATAAATATGGCAATGAACGAGAATATAGTAAACAAGCTCCCTTGCTGTTGCTCACTGTTGTATAACTTTTGAAATTTATCATCCAGGAAAACATATTCAAACGGGGTCTCGGGCTGATATTTTTTCCAGGCCTGCTCCAGGGTATTAATGGCCTCCTGAACGTGGTCACCATCAATTTTAACAGATAACCGGCGATAACTGTTGTTGGCGAATGACGGCATCCGCATCAGTAACGGAATGATATTTTGATGCAGTGATTCAAAATGAAAATCATTAA
Source organism: Mucilaginibacter sediminis (assembly GCF_051903035.1). NCBI lineage: Bacteria > Pseudomonadati > Bacteroidota > Sphingobacteriia > Sphingobacteriales > Sphingobacteriaceae > Mucilaginibacter > Mucilaginibacter sediminis. The sequence continues at coordinate 977,168 of NZ_CP170602.1, read as the reverse complement.
CTACACCTATTATCTTCCCTTTTACGCCACCATAACTAATTTCTTTACCAACGGCGCTCTCGGGGGTTTGCCAGCCCAACACTTTTGCGGCCGAAACATTGATTACATAGTTGTTGGTGTCGGTTCCAAAATCTTTCGAAAAATTACGGCCGGCAGCCATTTTCATTCCGTAAGTTGGTATAAAACCGTAATCGGTATTGATGTATTTTACATCTGCGTTCACCATTTTTGACGATCCGTTCTGCATCACGGAAATCCCCTGGTCATCCAATAACCTTCCGGAGGGGATCCGCGACGAACGGGATACATCTTTCACAATTCCTTCTTTGGTAACCTCATTTTTAAAAACCTCAAATTGCCCGGGGGTAAAAGGATTGGCTGCGGTTAGGATATGATCTTTATTAAAACCCAGCGCCTTTTGCTGCATATACCTCAATTGCTGAAAAACAATAGTGGTGGCAACAATTAAGATGATAGATATGGAGAACTGAATAACCACCAATACCTTCCTGAACGAAATACTGCCCGATCCTACTTTAACCAGGCCCTTTAACACTTTTACGGGTTTAAATGACGACATAAAAATAGCCGGATAAATGCCGCTGATAATACCAATTACAAAAGGCATTGCAACAACGGCTGTAACTATTTGAGGTTGAAACAACAGGTTAAAAGATAATGACAATCCCGAAAAAGTGTTCACCAGCGGGATTACCGCATAGGTAATGCCAAGCGCCAGTATCAGCGAAAATGCGGTTATCAATACCGATTCGCTTAAAAACTGGATAATGATTTCCTTTTGCTGTGCGCCAATAACCTTACGGATACCTATTTCCCTTGCCCTTAAGGCCGAACGGGCGGTTGATAAATTCATGTAGTTGATACAGGCGATAAGCAGGATAAACAGCGCAATGGCCGAAAATATCCAAACCCTTTTGATATCGCCATTTTGATCAAGCTCGTCATCAAGATGAGAATGCAGGTGGATACTCAGGAATTTTTGAAACGACAGTTTACTGTTTTTTGATTCGCGTGTACCAACGTATTTATCCAAAAAAGCAGGGAACTGCGCAGCCACTTTATCTGCGTTATATCCTTTGGGGAACAACAGGTAGGTAAAAAAGGAATTATTGCCCCAGTTAGTTTGCAAACCTTTTCGGCCATAAACCGCTGTGTCGTTCAGGGTATTAAATGAAAGCAGCATTTTAGCATGAAACTGCGAATTGGCCGGCAACGGTTCAAAAATTCCGGTTACCTTAAAATTAAACTGGTTACCCAACCGTACCACCTTGTTTATCGGGTCTTCGTTGCCAAAATATTTATGCGCCATTTCTTCGGTCATCATCATCGTAAACGGGTCTGACAATGCCGACTTCGGATCTCCCTGGGTGGTTTTAATGTTAAAAAAATCGAACAAATTCTCATCAGCGAAGTAGCCTTCATTCTCGGTAAGCAATTTGTCTTTATACCTGATCACTAAACTGCCGCCTGCCGGGTATATGCGGGTGACTTTTTTGATATCCGAAAACTCATTTTTTAGCAAGGGGCCAAACGGCGGCGCAACCGCCCCTAAATGAAGCGTTTCTACCCCATCAGGCGTATTAAAGCTGCGGGTAACACGATAAATATCGTCGGCATTGGCATTAAACTTATCATAGCTCGTCTCGTTGATTACGTAAACCACAATCAGCAAACAGCAGCTTAACCCAACGGTTAAACCAAATATATTGATGAACGATATAAATTTGTGCCTGGTAATGTTCCGTAAAGCACTGCGTAAATAATTCTTTATCATAACGGTGTAGTTAAATTCTAAACTCTAAATAATAATTTAAAAACTCTAAGTCCTAAACTCTAAATCGCAACCTTAAACTATAATTCCTAAATTAACAGGCAATTTTCACCACTCACCACTCACCACTCACCACTCACCACTCACCACTCACCACTCACCACTCACCACTCACCACTCACCACTCACCACTCACCACTCACCACTCACCACTCACCTACTCGTTCCTCAAACTTTTCACCGGGTTGGCCAGGGCCGCTTTTACCGATTGAAAGCTGATGGTTATTGCGGCTACCAGTAATGCAATACAGCCTGCTAATAAAAACACCCACCATTGGATGCTTATACGGTAGGCAAAATCCTGCAGCCATTTGCTCATGGCGTACCAGGTTATAGGGAATGATATGAGCGATGCTATCACAATAAGTTTTAAAAACTCTTTTGATAATAATGTGGTAATGCTGCCTGTTGATGCCCCCAAAACCTTACGGATACCTATTTCTTTAACCCTTAGCCTGATCATGAATGCTGCCAGGCCAAACAAGCCCAGGCTGGCTATTATCAGGGCAACAACGGCAAACACGGTAAATATCTTCCCCGTTTGTTGTTCTGATGCGTAAAGCGACGCAAATTTTTCGTCGAGGAAGGAATAGCTGAAAGGTAAATCAGTTTTAAAGCTATCCCATTGTGTGCGCATATCGGCAATAAGGTTTTTAATATCTTTTGTTTTTACCTTAACCATAATTGAACTGATGCTGTGGCCGGGCAACAACATCAGCGGCGCAATCTTTTGCTTTGTTGATACGTAATGAAAATCTTTAACTACCCCTACAACAGTATACTGAGCTCTTGCCGAGCGGACAATGGTTTTGCCTATCGGATCGCTTTTGCCCCATCCCAAATCACGCACCAGCGCCTCGTTAACAACCACCGCCATGGAATCGCCGGGATACGATGGATAAAAATTACGCCCTTTTACTATCTGGATCCCTAAAGTGGGTATATAGTGTTCATCCACATGAAAAATATCTGTATGAATTTCGGCGTGGCCGCCTTTGTCATTAAATTCCTTGGCATCTATCTGCGTGCCGTCAATACCGCCTCCTGAACCGGGAACACTGCTGGATATGGTAGCATTTATAACCTGTGGATTGCGCAGCAACTCCTGCTTAAATGCGTCAATGTTGTTGCGTAACGAATAAGTTTCATTTATTACCAGTACCTGATCTTTATCATAGCCCAGTTTTTTGTTTTGCATGTAATGCAATTGCTGGTAAACTACAAATGTGGCTATAATAAGTGCGGTAGATACTGCAAACTGGAAAACGATAAGCCCGCTGCGTAAATAGTTTTTGCTGGCCTGTTTGGTAGTCCCCGAGCCACCCTTTAATACAGCGATGATCTGGAAGCCCGACAATACAAATGCCGGATAAATACCTGCTATAACCCCAACTACAAAAACAAGTAATACCTCGGTAACTATGGCCTGGAAACTCACAAAGAAACTAATATCGATATGCTTGCGCGACAGGTCATTAAAAACCGGCAGCAGCAGGTAAACGAATACGATGGCCAGTACCATAGCCCCTAATGTAAGCAGTACCGATTCGGTAAGAAACTGTGAAATAAGCCCGCTTTTTTCTGAACCTAATACTTTACGGATGCCAACTTCTTTGCTCCGTTTTGCCGAACTGGCGGTTGATAAATTGGTAAAGTTAATGCAGGCCAGCATCAAAATAAATATAGCCAAAACACCAAATATGTAAACGTAATGAATATCGCCATTAGCTTCCAGCTCGTATTTGGTTGCCGAGTGCAGGTGGATATCGGTTAAGGGTTGCAAATAAAACAGGAAGGTATTTACAGATTTACTTGCCTCGGCCACACTTACATTCATGTCGTGGGCAATTTCGGGCACTACAAACTTTTTGACCAGGTCATTCGGAAACGCCGACTCCAGCTTTTTCGGGTCGGCGTTCTTGTTTAGTTTTATGTAGGTAAAATAACCAATGTTGCTCCAGGTTTGATGCGCGGTTCGTACATAATTATTCATGCTAAAAAACGCGTCGCCATGAAAGTGGGAATTGTCGGGTACTTTCTCAATAACCCCGGTAACCTTATAGGGCTCCCCGTCTACCAGTAACGACTGACCTACAGCGGGCCCATTGCCAAAGTATTTTTTTGCAAATGTCGCGGTGATTACGGTACTGTTGGGTTCTTTCAGGCAGGTTTTGCTTTCGCCATCAATTAAGGGGATAGAAAATAGCTGCAGAAAATTAGCGTCGACCATAAACAGGTGTTCTTCTTTAAACTTTTTGCCATTGTATTCAATAAATGATGGTTTGCGGCCGGTAAGCCTGGTTACATCGCTTACCTGCGGATATTGATCTTTAATGCCTTTTGCTACAGCAACATCTACGTTGGGGTACTCGCTTGTTCCCGCGTTTTCAATAGTTTTAATACCAACGCGATAAATCTGCCCGGAATCCTGCGGGTATCTGTCGTAACTTAATTCACTATAAACGTATGCCGTTATCAGCATACAGCAGGCCAGGCCAACCGATAGGCCAAATACATTTATAAACGAAAATATTTTATTGCGTTTTAAACTACGCCATGCGGTTTTAATATAGTTCTTAAGCATTGTGATGTATTTACCCGCAATGCAGTTTAAAATACATACCAATTATTAAAACAGCTGAAAATCAAATAGTTAATTCATAGCTCAAATTACAACTGTACGCAGGCGTAACAGTAGGTGTACGATTATGATACAGGGCGAAAGGTGAAAGGGAAAAGGTTAAAGGCGAAAGGTCACAGTGTCTTGTAACCTTGAATAACCTTTTCCCTTTCGCCTTTTCCCTTTCGCCTCGATATTATTCGTTCCGCAAACTGTTAATAGGGTTGGCCAGTGCGGCTTTGATCGATTGGAAGCTTACGGTTAGCAGCGCTACTATGGCGGTGCCGGCGCCTGCCATTATAAATACCCATACCTGTATAGTTATGCGGTAGGTATAGCCCTCCAGCCATTTGTGCATGCCCCACCAGGCAATTGGCGATGCAATGGCAAAGGCGATGAATACCAGCAGTAAAAACTCTTTGGATAGCATGCCCGTAAGGTTTGATACCGATGCGCCAAGCACCTTGCGTACGCTAATCTCTTTTTGCCTGTTTTGAGCCATATAGGCCGACAAGCCAAATAAACCGAGGCATGATATAAAGATGGTTAAGCCGGCAAACAAACTGGCCAGGGTTCCAACTTTTTGCTCGTCGCTGAATTTTTTAGCATACTCGTCATCCACAAAATGATACTCGAAGGGATATTCAGGATTATATTTCTTAAAAACGCCTTCGGCAAGTTTCAGGTTTTGGGCTGTGGTGTTATTGGGGTTAAGCTTGAAGTGTACCACGTTGAACCATGATTTTGGCCCCTGGATAATCATGGCTTTAACAGGCTGATATGGCGATTCGATAATAAAATCCTTAATCACGCCTACTATAACCAAATTGTGGTTGTCGCGCTTGATCACCTGCCCTATCGGGTCTTTAAAACCAACAACTTTTACAGCAGCTTCGTTGAGTAATATCGCTGTTGAGTCTGTTGGGTAAGTATTTACATCGATATCCCTGCCTGCGGCTATTTTTAAACCCATTGTTTTTACAAAGTCGCCATCGGTGTTGTACATAATAAAATCTATCTTCTGGCTTTGATCTTTTCCCTTCCAGTCAAAACCCCAGCTGTCGCTCCAGCGTTGGGTAACCGGCGAATTGGTTTTGGTGACCGATACCGCGGCCCCGCTGCTTACCAGCTCATTGCGGATCATTTTAAAATTTTTATCGATACTGCCCGACATCATGGTGTACACCAGGTTGTCCTTTTTGTAGCCAAGGTCCCTGTTTTGAGCGTACTGCATCTGATCGCGGATAAGAATGGTACAAATGATAAGAAAAATAGCGAATATAAACTGCACCACCACCAATATTTTGCGGGGACTGATTACGGCGTCTACATTTTTAAACGTCCCTTTTAACACGCTAACCGGCTTAAATGACGACAGGAAGAAAGCCGGGTAACTACCCGCAATTGCGCCGGTAAACAAAACAAATCCTAAGCCCGCCAGCCAGAAATAAACACTGGCATAAGGCACAAACAATTGCTTATCGGTTAACTGGTTAAAGCCCCACATGCTGATTTGCACAATAACAATGGCTATTACGCCCGCAATAAAAGCTATCAGGATACTTTCGCCTAAAAACTGTGTTATAATCGAGCCTTTTTTTGCACCTATCGCTTTCATGATGCCAACTTCGCGGGCGCGCTTTTCGCTCCGGGCTGTGCTCAGGTTCATGAAATTTATACAGGCTATCAATAAAATGAATGCGGCAATAACAGCAAACAACCTTACCGATTCAATTTTGCCACCGGTTATTTTACCGTTTTCAAATTTGGAATATAAATGCCATTTGGCAGCGGGGTGCATAAACACTTCCTGGTCTTTTTGGTCGGAGTGCGATTTGGTGATGTTGAGGACTTGCTTGTTAAGCTGATCTTCGGTTACATTGGGTTTAGTAAGCACCCAGGTTTGTACCGAATTATTGCCCCAATATTCATCATCGCCACCTGTTTTTTTCAGGTAGCTCCAGGGCATCAGGTATTCAAAATCAAAACGGGTGTTGTTGGGCAAATCTTTCATTACCCCTGTCACCGTAAAATGGTCAACGCTGTCAATACGTACCACTTTCCCCATAGCGTCTTGTTCGCCAAATAGTTTTTTTGCCAGTTTTTGCGTAATAACTATAGAGTTAATGGTATTGAGCGCTGTTTTAGGATTGCCCGCCACCAGCGGAAAGCTGAACATGGTCAAAAAATCAGGATCGGTAAAATCACCATTAAGGTTCAGGTGTTTATCGCCAAGGGTAAACAAGAAATTGGCCGATGTTGTGCGGCAGCTTTGTTCAACAGCAGAGTAATCCTGCTTCAAAGTTTTCGACATGATCTTGGGTGTGGTTCCCCAGCACCACAGTTTGCCATCAAATACAGCACGGTTATAGGCCTGGTACAACCTGTCGCGGTTTTGATGAAACTGGTCGTAGCTCAGCTCATTCTGGATCCAGAACAGGATAAGCGCCGCGCTGGCCATACCTATAGCCAGGCCCGATATATTGATTAATGAAAATGATTTGTTACGCAGCAAATTGCGCCAGGCTATTTTTATAAAATTTTTAAACATACAACCGGGATAAGTTTGAATAATATAAAGACGAAACTTTTGTTAACAACGTTGCATCAAAAAGTATAAAGTTATTCACTCCTTAAGCTGTTCACCGGGTTAACCAACGCGGCCTTTATGGCCTGATAGGCAATGGTTACCGCGGCTATGATAAATGATGATACTATAGCGACGAAAAATATGCCCGGACCGATGCTAATGTGATATGCAAAATTTTGAAGCCAGTTATGCATCACATAGTAACCCAGCGGCGCGGCTACAAAAAAGGCTATTGCTATCAGGTAAATAAATTCTTTACCAAACAGGGCTACAATACTGTATATGGGCGCACCCAAAACTTTGCGGATACCAACTTCTTTTGTACGTTGCGATGCGGCAAAAGCTATCAGCCCATATAAGCCCAAACAACCAATAAGTATAGCGATGTACGAGAATAGCTGAAAAGCTGTGTAAACTTTTTGTTCCTGCCTGTAAAAATTGGCTATATGCTCGTCCATAAACTCGTATTGGAAAACATTATCAGGGAAAAGCCCAAGCCATTGTTTGCCGATAAAAGCAATGGTTTTATTCATTGCGGCGGGCTGAATCCGTATGCTGGCCATGAAAAAGCCCCGCGAATTGTACTCCAACACGCAGGCCCTCCGTTTTTTATGTTTTGATTCGCTTTGGAAATCCTGTACTACGCCCACGATAGTTGATTGTTGATCGCCATTAAGCTTTACGTGTTTGTTCAAAGCAAGTTGCGGATCCTGGATGCCCAGCTTATGCATCATAGTTTCGTTGATTACGATGCTATTCAGTGTATCTTTATCATCTTTTTTCCAGATTTTTTGACCGGCCAGCATGTGCAGCTGAAACATGTCGATATATTTTTCATCAACAAATTTCATCTCGGTAACATCATCTTTGGTAAGTCCAAGCTCGGGCGACTGAAAACTGGTGAAAGAATTATTATATACAGGTCCGCCGTTAGAGAAGCTGAGATCTTTGATACCGGGATTTGTCATCAGTTGCTGTTTAAATACATCCCGTTTCTCTTTTGTCGGGATACTAACCGTAATAACAGCTTCCTTATTAAATCCAAGGTCCTGGTTTTTAAAAAAGTCCATTTGATGGGCAACTATCAAGGTGCCAACAATTAATATCTGCGAGATGGCAAACTGCGCTATAACCAGGCCTTTACGTAAGGTTAAGCCTTTTGCCGGTATGCCCGCCTGGCTTTTTAATGATTCAACCGGCTGAAATGCCGATTGCACAAATGATGGGTATAAACCAGCCAGCAGGATTACCAGGAAGGTTATTCCCGCTATCCAGGTCATAACTTCGGGTTGTAACAGCTGTTTGGGATCAATAGTTATCGACATCCATTCGCCCGCCCGGGCAAGGAAAAAAGCTGATACCAATACGCCTAAAATTACCGATAGTAAAACCAGGACAGTAGTTTCGCCCATAAATTGCCTTATTAGCTGCGATTTGGTAGCGCCTAACACTTTACGTACCCCAACCTCTTTAGCCCGCCTGATAGCCTGAGCCGTGGCAAGGTTAACGAAATTGATACAGGCGGTAATGATAATAAGCAAAGCAACCCCTATCAGCGCGTAATACGTATCTTTTGAGGTTGGTGTGATAATGTTATTAATATAACGCTGATCGAAATGAACATCTTTTAATGGCTGCAGCGGCAAATGAGCTGCTTTGGCAATATCGGCACCCCAGTTCTTTTTAATAAAAGCGGGTATTTTGCTTTCCAATTGATGGATGGAATACTTTTTAGGGATCACGATATAGGCATAGCTACCGCCCGGGATAGACCAGAAATTACCCATGGCGCCTTTTAACTTCTGTTCGATGGTTTTGAGCGAGATCAGCAACGATGTTGGCGTGCTTGAATTGGGTGGCAAATCTTTAATAATGCCTGCTACTTTAATATCAAACTGATTTTCGAAGTTGATATTTTTCCCCATAGCTTCGCTGTTGCCGAAATATTTTTTGGCGGCGGTCTCGGTAAGTACTACACTATTGGGTTGCGAAAGCGCGGTTTTAGGATCGCCGGCCAGCCATTGGTAATCAAAGACCATCGGAGTTTGCCCATCGCCAAAAACTATGTTCTTTTCTTTAAACCGGTTTTCGCCTATCTTAATCATCGCGTCGGGCAGGTAAAAAAGCTGCGTGGTTTGCTCCAGCTCTGGAAAATCAATCCGCATAGCCGGAATTATCGCCATAGAAACGTTGGAGTTAAAGTCGATTCCGTTTAAAGTTACCCGGTAAGTGCGGCTCGCCTTGCTATTGTAGCCGTCAAAGCCCAGCTCATTCCTAACAACAAGGAAGATCACCAAACAAGCGGCCACACCCAAAGTAAGCCCAAAAACGTTCAGGAAAGCATAACTAAGGTTACGCCGGATGTTCCTGAAGGCAATAGTTACATAGCTTTTAATCATGATTCTGGTATTAAATTTTAAACGCTAAACTCCAAATCGCAATTTCCAAATCCTAAAATTCAAACGCTAACCTAAATTGATACTCCATTTAAATGACCCAAGGTCACTCATTCTTTAAACTATCTACCGGGTTGGCAATCGCCGCCTTAATGGATTGAAAACTTACCGTTATTATAGCAATGATCAATGCACCCGCAGCAGCTACAACCAATACCCACCACTGAATACTTATACGGTAGGCAAAATCGCGCAGCCAAAGATTCATGAGGTACCAGGCTATAGGCGAGGCTATTAAAATGGATATGCCCACAAGTTTTATAAAGTCGACCGAGAGCATCCCCGTTATAGCGGCAACACTCGCCCCTAATACTTTACGGATGCCTATTTCCTTGGTACGTTGCTCGGCAGCGTAGGCTGCTAAACCAAAAAGCCCTAAACAAGCTATCACGATGGCCAGGGTGGTAAATACCATAAAGATTTGCCCGGTGCGCTGCTCCGTACGGTACGAGGCGTCAAAATCCTGATCCATAAAAGAGTAGTCGATCTGGATATTGGGGTTCAGCTCTTTCCAGGCGGCATTGATTTGCGCCATCAGCGTTGGCAAGTTATTAGTTTGAACTCGTACACTAAGGCCACCGTTATTATCGGCAAGGGTCAATATCACAGGGCTTACATTCTCGTGCAGGGAATTGAAATTAAAGTCTTTTACTACGCCTAAAATACGGTATTGCTTCATGTGTTTCAGGTCGTGCTGGCTGGCCATCGACCGGTAGATAACACTATTTACCGGCTCTTTAAAACCCAGGAACTTAGCCGCAGCTTCGTTGATAACAACCCCGTCCGAATCTGTAGGCATATTTCTTGAAAAATTACGCCCGGCGGCTATTTTCATATCCAGGGTAGGCAAATAATCTTCATCAACCTGCCAGCTTTGCGGAAACATGGAGGTTTTTTCGTTTAAGGTGGCGTCCCTGTAATAAATGGCAGTACTTTTCCAACCCGATGTTGGTACAAAGCCAGTCATGGTAGCGTTAATAACACCGGGTAGTTCCTTTACCTTTTGCTTAAATATTTTAGCCTGGTTATTAAGTTCGTAAACATTTTTTATGATAAGTACCTGGTTACGGTTATAGCCCAGGTTTTTGGTTTGAATATAATTAAGCTGATTATAAATAACCAGCGTACCGATAATTAAAAATATGGATATGGAAAACTGGAACACAACAAAAAAACTGCGAAGCCTGCCTCCCTTAAAGCCGGTTGCCAGCTTGCCCTTCAACACATCAACAGGTTGAAATGCCGACAGATAAAATGCCGGGTACGAGCCGGAAAGTATACCTACAACCAATGCAACCAATAGCAGCAGTGGTAGCATCCAGTTTAATGAAGCCGCATTGATGGCAAGCACTTTACCCGATAATTGATTAAACACCGGCAATAAAAACAACGCAATAATAAAAGCAAGCACAGTAGCTATTACAGTTACCAACACCGACTCGGTTAAAAACTGAGCTATCAAGTGCTTACGCGCCGATCCTAAAACCTTGCGTACCCCTACCTCGCGGGCGCGGTTTGATGAACGGGCTGTTGACAGGTTCATGAAGTTTACACAAGCTATCAGCAGTATAAATACCGCTATCAGCAAAAATATATAAACATACTGCGTAGTACCGTTTGAACCTAATTCGCCGGAGATATTTGATTTGAGGTGAATATCTGTGAGTGGAATTAAATTCAACCTGAAAAAGCTGCCCCGTTTTTCAAACTCGGCGTAAGACATGTTTAACTCAGATTTCATTTGAGCACCGCTGAATTTCTCTAATAACGCCGGGAAAGCGGCCTCTAATTGTTTGGCGTATGATTTGTCTTTTAATAATACATAGGTATTATAATCGCTGCGCAGCCACTCTGTCGATTTACTGTCGGGGAAGGACGACATCGAGATAAAAAAGTCGAAATTGAAATGCGACTGTTTGGGTACATCTTTAATTACCCCGGTTACTTTACAAAGGGTATTATCATTAAACAGCAGTGTTTTACCAACTACATTGCTGCTGTTAAAATATTTTTGGGCGGTGGTTTCGGTAATTACTACGCTGTTGGGCTCAACAAGCGCCGAAGCCGCGTTGCCATTGATCATAGGGAATGTAAACACGCTAAACAAAGAAGGGTCAGCAAATGCCACCCTGTTTTCAACCATGTTCAGCGTGCCTTTTTTAACATGCGAGGAGCCGGCGTTTTTTATGCGCGTGGCATTCTCAACATAAGGATATTCGGCAATCAAGGTTTTAGCCAGCGGCGCCATGCAAACCGCATACTTTACGCTGTTATCGCCCAGTTTTAGGTCCTCATTAACCCGGTAAATACGGCCGGCTTTTTTGTTGTACCTGTCGTAACTCAGCTCGTCGGCTACGTACAACACAATAAGTAAGCAAGTGGCCAAACCCAAAGCCAGGCCCAATATATTTATAGCCGTGAAACCCTTGTTCTTACGCAGGCCACGAATGGCGGTTTTTATGTAGTTTCTTATCATAATTAATTCTTGAGTACACCGTGTTAGTTCACTTTTTCATTAATTCATTGGTTTTGTATGGCGGTTCATTGGGTTGGTTATGTGAAATAATGGCCCAAGGTGGTGCAATTTTACTCCCACCCATCAATGAACCAAGATCATTCACTTCTCAAACTATCTACCGGGTTGGCAATCGCGGCTTTAACCGCCTGAAAGCTAACCGTAGCAAATGCAATTACAAGCGCTATTACTCCTGCCAATGCAAAAACCCACCAACCTATAGCTATGCGGTATGCAAAGTCTTGCAGCCATTTGTTCATTGCAAACCATGCCAGCGGAAATGCTATTAGCGATGAGATGATTACCAGCTGTAAAAACTCAATAGACAACATATTTACTATGCCGGTTACAGAAGCACCAAATACTTTGCGAATACCAATTTCGCGGGTACGCTGTATGGTGCTGTATGATGCCAAACCAAATAAGCCCATGCATGAAATACATATGGCCAGCACAGCAAAAATCGAAGAGCCTTTGTGTCTCCAAAGGCTTCTGCATGCAATTTTAATGTAGTTCCTGATCATATTAATAGGCTCACTTTTGGTTCATTAATTCATTGGTAGTATCTGGTGGTTTATGGGTTCGCTTGTTCATTAGTTTTGATTGGGTGGTTTACTTATGGGCTCATGAGTAGCCGCCATAGCTGGCGTTAAGTCATAGCTACAAAATCTAAAATTATCCCACCAAGAACCAGTGAACGATTAGGGGCAAAACAAGCTTACCCCTCCATCGCGGAGAGGTTAGCTTTTAACAACATTAACTTATATAAACTATCTTTTTATTGGGGCAGACGACACTTTGGTTTTATACCATAATGTTTTCTACAACGGCCTGGCCGTCAAGTAACCTTATAATCCGGTGGCTGTAACGGGCATCATGCTCAGAGTGTGTAACCATGATGATGGTTGTACCCTGCTCGTTCAGGTCGGTTAACAGTTCCATTACATCATTACCATTGGTACTATCCAGGTTACCGGTAGGCTCATCCGCAAGGATCAGTTTTGGTTTGTTTACAACCGCGCGGGCAATGGCCACACGTTGTTGCTGACCGCCCGATAACTGTTGTGGATAGTGGTTGCGGCGGTGCATAATCTGCATTTTATCCAGCACCTCTTCTACCCTTTTAACACGCTCGGCCGATGGCACACCGGTGTAAATTAACGGTAATTCAACGTTTTCAAACACGGTTAACTCGTCAATAAGATTAAAACTCTGGAAAACAAAGCCGATGTTGTGCTTGCGCAGGTCGGCACGTTTACGCTCGGTAAAATGAGCTACTTCAATATCGTTAAAAACGTAGCTGCCTTCATCCGGGTCGTCCAACATTCCCAGGATATTTAACAATGTTGATTTACCACAGCCAGACGGGCCCATTATGGCCACAAACTCGCCTGTTGCAATTTCAATTGATAGCTTGTTTAAGGCTATGGTCTCTACCTCTTCTGTGCGGTAAAATTTTTCGAGATTAGTAATTTTTATCATTTGCCCCTCCTGAATCATCTGCCTTTCGGCCGACGATGTTTGTTTGATTTGGTTTATATTATTATTTATTAAATTAATTATCTGTTTATATGACGTTTAGCATCAGTATTTCGTTGCAATAGCATGAGCAAAATATCTATTTTTTGAGCACAAGTTCCTGTATGTCGCCATAAGTTTCATAGCTCGATGTAATTACCTTATCGCCAGGGTTTAAACCATCGGTTACCACAAAATAGTCAGGGCTTTGGCGGCCAAGCTGAATGTTTACTTTATAAGCTCGCTTACCGTCTTCTGCTACTTTAAATATCCAATTGCCACCGGTTTGCTGGAAAAAGCCGCCTTTAGGCACAAGTACAGCTGTGGTTTCATCGCTCAGCGCCAACCTAACCTGCAGCGTTTGCCCCTTGCGAATCCCTTTAGGCACTTCGCCCACAAATTGCATGTCAACCTGGAATCTGCCGGCCGTTACAGTTGTAAAAACCTTTTTAATTATCATGTTATATGTTTTTTCGGCAAACTGAAAATCGCCTTTCAAACCCGGAAACACGCGTGATAAGTAATGTTCATCTATATCAACCCGTACTTTAAAGCCCGATTGTACGTCAATCTGTCCTAAACGTACACCTTTGGTTTTGCTTTGACCAACTTCGGCATCAAGGTTAGTGAGCTGGCCGTCAATAGGTGCCCTTAGAGTAAGGCTGGCTACCTTTTTACGCATCAGCGCCAGCGCAGCCTTCATTTGAGCGTAGTGTTCCTGTGATTGCTGATCCTGTTGTTTAACCAACGATGTATCCTGCTTCAAAATCTGGATAGCCAGTTTGCGGCGGTTTACCTGGTAATCATAGCTATTTTTTGCCGATTGATACTCCTGCAATCCAATCGCTTTTTGATCGTAAAGCCTTTTATCCAACTCATATATCCTTTTGGCTTCTTTGAATGCGTTCTCAACATCGGCCATGGTGTTTAATTTGTTAATAGTAGCCTGGTTGGCATTGTTATGTGAAATTTGCATCTGGGTTTGCTCTGCAAAAACTGCCGACTCCTGGGTAGCAAGGTTAAGTTCTTCGTCAACGTTGCTTAGTTTTAGTATCGGATCGCCTTTTTTAAGCATGGCGCCATCGTCAACATAACGCTCTTCAACCTCGCCGCCTTCTGTTGCGTCAAGAAAAATGGTGGTCAATGGCATCACGGTACCGTTAACAGGTATAAACTCCTGGAACGGGCCTTTTGTTATAGTACTGATAGTTATGCGCTCTGTATCAACATCCAATTTGCTTTTGCCCGATGTAAAATAAATACTGCCCCCTATTAATAAAATTATGCCTGCAATACCAGCAATAGTTAATATTCGCTTGCTGTTCCAGGTCTTTTTCTCAATTTTTCTGTCCACTGTAGTTTATGATATTTTGAATAATGGTTACAAAAACACATGCCACAAATTAAAACACTGTTTTTCAATACATTAAATACATATTACGTATTTAGGGCGTACGCTTCTGTTACATCAAGTGTACGGTAATGATACAGTGTGCGCGAGTAGTGAATTGTGAGTGGTGAGTGGGTGGTTAATTTTCAATTAAATAGAATTTATACATTCTTTCAATGCGCCGTTTCTGTTTATTTTAAATTGCCTTTCCCTGGAGGTACCCGCCGAAATGAGCACAAAACCAGTAGGTATTTCTTCAAGCCAGCCGCAAATGCATTGCTTTTCGCCCATTCTCCGTTATACCTTACCTTCCCGACAGAACAAATCTCAACACTACAAGCCATTGTCAATCATAACAAATATACCTCACAACTCACCATTCACAACTTACCGCTCATCATTTTTTGCCGGCCGTATAAAACTTAAGTATGCAATTATTAATTTGCAGAAAGTTTTGTTTGCTTCATGGTTCATTATTGATGGTTAATGGCAGGAGGTTTGTTGCAACTGGTACATGGATCATAGTTAATGGTTCATGGCTAAGATTAGCAACTGCCGGTACTGTAACATTTACTGTTTAACAGGCGTCTGTCATATAACAATCAACAAAATAGGGCCATGAACCATGAACTATCAACTATGAACCTAAAAACATGATACTAAAAAAAGCTACTATTCTTATTGTTGATGACGACCCGGATGTACTAACTGCCGTAAAGCTGCTGTTAAAAACCCAGGCCGGCGAGGTGATAACCGAGAAGAATCCCGAAAACCTGAACTGGCTGCTGCAACGCAACGAGGTTGACCTGGTTTTGCTTGATATGAACTTTAACAGCGCCATTAACACCGGCAACGAGGGTTTGTACTGGCTGCGTAAAGTAAAAGACTGGAAGCCCAACGTTTGTGTAATTATGATAACCGCCTATGGCGATATTGACCTGGCCGTACGCTCATTAAAAGAAGGCGCCGACGACTTTGTGGTAAAACCATGGCATAACGAAAAGCTGATAGGCACTATAAAAGAGCTATTGGATAAAAAAGAAGGTGGCGCCAAAGCCACCAAAGCACCTGCGAAAAATACGGCCGGGGATACATCGATATTGGGCGAATCGGAAGTGATGCAGGATATTTTCCATAAAGTAAATAAAATAGCCCCTACCGACGCCAATATTTTGCTGTTGGGCGAAAACGGCACAGGTAAAGATTTGATGGCCAAAGCCATTCACGAGCGCTCATTACGCGCCGATAAGCCTTTTATTAAAGTTGATGTAGGCGCCCTTACCGATACCTTGTTTGAAAGCGAATTATTTGGCCACAAAAAAGGCGCTTTTACCGACGCGCGGGAAGACCGCGCCGGTCGTTTTGAAGATGCCGATGGCGGTACACTGTTTTTAGACGAGATTGGCAACATTAGCTTACAGCAACAGGCTAAATTACTAACCATACTGCAAAACCGGCAAGTAACCCGGTTAGGGACCAATAAGGCGGTTGATGTAGATATCAGGCTGATATGTGCCACCAATGTACCGATGAGCGAACTGGCGAATGAAAACCGTTTCAGGAAGGATTTAATTTACCGGATAAACACCGTAGAAATTAATATGCCACCCTTACGCCGCCGCAGCGAAGATATTGTGATTTTGGCCAGGCATTTTGCCAAATTGTATGCCGGCAAGTACCTTAAGGCTGCCGTTGATTTTGATGGCCCGGCTTTAACAAAATTAAAATCATACAATTACCCCGGTAATGTACGCGAGCTGCAATATACTATTGAACGCGCAGTTATTATGGCCGACGACAGTACGCTGAGGCCCGATGACCTTATCTTTTCAATACTGGAAACGCAAACGGACAACAACATCAATGATGATAACATTCAGTTGAGCACACTGGAGAAGAATGCTATTTTAAAAGTTATTGAAAAGCATAATGGCAACATTACCCGTGCCGCCAAAGAATTGGGATTAACCCGTACTGCCCTGTACCGCAGATTAAGCAAATATGATATTTAACCGTTACGAATGGCGGCTATTGCTGCGTGTGTTTTTGTTATTCCTGGCACTTACTGCCGCCGCTTATGTAACGGTTAAAGGCCAGCCGCTATACCTGGTGATATTCGTCCCCCTGGTAATTTACGCTGTGATAGAGATGATACGCTTTCAGAAAAAAGCGCAGGACGAGGTAAACCAGTTTGTCGAATCTATACACTACCGCGATTTCTCGCGTCATTTTGATGTGCGCAAAGCCCCAAACGAATTAAAGCCGTTACGCAAGGGCTTTAACGATATCAATACCACTTTTAAATTAATAAGCCGCGAACGCGAAACACAATACCATTACCTGCAAAAGATACTGGAACTGGTAGATACGGGCATCCTATCGTACGAGGAAGATACCGGCACCATCAGCTGGATAAATGAGGCTTTTAAAAAATTACTCAGCATCCCCTACCTTAAAACTATCCAATCGCTCGAAAAACGGGAGCCGGCGCTTTACCATGAGTTACTTAAGCTAAAACCCGGGGAAAGCAATATCATCAGCATTATCCGTAACCAGCAGATGGTAAAAATTTTAATAACATCCAGCATGATGCGCAGCGACGATAAGTTGTATAAACTACTGGCTTTTCAAAACGTGAGCGAAGCGCTGGACGAAACGGAATCAAAAGCATGGTCGAAATTACTGAACGTGATGACGCATGAGATTATGAACTCGGTTGCCCCAATTTCGTCATTGGCAGATACCTTGAAAAACCGGCTGCAAAGCCCCGAAATTACTGAAACGATGGAGGCTACCGAACTGGAGGACCTGGAGCTGGGTATAGATACCATTAAACGCCGCAGCGACGGCTTGCTGAAGTTTACCGAAAGCTACCGCAGCCTGAACAAGATAACCAAGCTGGAGCGCGACAGGATACTGGTACGCAACCTGTTCGAGAACCTGAACAGCCTGATGAAGCCAACGCTATCCAAAAAGAACATCGAACTGGAAATTATCCTGCGCGACCCTGCCCTGGCCATTGAGGCCGATATAAACCTGATAGAGCAGGTAATGATTAACCTGCTGGTAAATGCCATTGAAGCCGTTAAAGACCGCGATGAACCCCGCATCACCCTATCTGCCGAGGCCCAAAACAACAGTAAAACCCTGGTTAAAATAACCGATAACGGTATGGGTATGCCGCACGAGCTGCTGGATAAAATTTTTATCCCCTTCTTCAGCACCAAAAAAACCGGCAGCGGTATCGGGCTGAGTTTGTGTAAACAAATCATGCTGCTGCACAAAGGCAACATCCAGGTATTATCTACCGAGGGCAAAGGATCATCATTTATATTGCAGTTTGTACCGTAAAGCCCCCTCCGCCCCCTGAAGGGGGAACTTTTGAATTGCAGGATTGATTATCAAAAGAACAAAAAATCTGTCATTCTGAGTAACCACCAGGGTTGCCCCTGAAAAAAACAGTGATGACGTCATGAACAAAAATACAATAGAATCGTCATTGCGAGGTACGAAGCAATCCCAAACTATGTGGGACTTAGCACGTCGGGGATTGCTTCGTACCTCGCAATGACGGATATTTTATACTAACAATCAGCAACTTACAAACACGTCATTATAAGGTACGAAGAATCTATTCGCCACCATATATAACCGCCGGAAAAGTTCGCTGGTAAATGCTTCGTACCTACTCATGACATGTTACACTTTCGAGGTGCGCAGGCCTGTCACCCTTAGCCTGTCGAAAGGTCGCGCGGAGAGGCCTTTGCCCGCTATGGTTCGACAGGCTCACCATGACAGCCCTTTTAACTATGTCATTCTCCCTTCAGAATTTCGCGAAATTTTACCACTCAGCATGACAGGAAATAAATGCTTTTTCCCGATGCCTGTGTCCTCACAGGCATCTTCCCGGCATGTCGTCGGTTATCGGTTTAGCAGTCAGGGATTGTAGATTAATATAGGTATTTACTATCATTTAAAGCCCGAAGTCATTTGCTAAACCATTTTAGCTTGAATTTTATTTTTATTGTTTGTTCGGCCCTCCCAGAACATAAAAAGAATTGAACCTGATTACGATGGAAACTTACGAAGTTTTAAAAACTTCGTAAGTTTGGTTAGGCTCGAACAAATAACAATTTACCATGAAACACATCCTGGCCATTCCCGGCAGCCTCAGGGCCGGTTCAACAAATCATAATATCCTGAAACACTTAGGTGCCCTGGTACCTTCGGATGTTGATTACAGCATTTACAACGATTTGGCCCTTATACCTCCCTTTGACCCTGGCAACGACGATGATTACCCGCCCGAACCCGTTTTTGAATTAAGGGAACTGTTAAAGCAGGTCGATGGTGTTATCATTTGCACACCCGAATATGCTTTCGGCGTACCCGGCCAGCTTAAAAACATGCTGGACTGGACGGTATCCAGCGGCTCATTCTCCGAAAAGCCGGTAGCCCTTATCACCGCCTCCTTAGGCGGCGAAGCAGCCCACGCCGCCATGCTATTGATCCTGGGCGCCCTAAACGCGCGAGTTGCCGACGGCGCAAAGCTGAATATATCTTTTATCAGGTCGAAAATGGATGGGGAGGGCAATGTTACAGATCAGGATACCGTTCAGGCGTTAAATGCAGTTTTGAAAACGTTTTTGGACAATATTTAAAACTGGTCGTTATTTGGTCTTACCGCTTTATCACAGCTCAGGTTAATCACCCTAAATACCGTTATTGGCATTGTAGCCAGTATCTATTGCGTCGCATCCGCATTGCCGGAAGCCGGTTTACATTCGGGTAAATTATTAGTCTGCCAATTTGACAACTTAGCCTGCTTTGGAACATGCATTGATGGTTGCAGGTAGAAATTAATATTAATCCATTTATATATCAATATTATGCAAGAAAAAGGCAGCATTTCAATCCACACCGAAAACATTTTTCCGATAATTAAGAAATTTCTTTACTCTGATAATGAGATATTTTTGCGCGAGCTGGTATCTAACGCTGTAGATGCTACCCAAAAAATAAAACGCCTGGCTTCTTTAGGCCAATATAGCGGCGAACTTGGCGATCTGCGCGTTGAAGTTGCATTTGACGAGGTTAAGAAAACCATCACCATATCCGACAATGGTTTGGGTATGACCGCTGAAGAAATAAAAAAATACATCAACCAGATAGCATTTTCGGGTGCTACTGAGTTTATGGAGAAATTCAAGGAAGCTAAGGATGCCAATGAGATCATCGGCCGCTTTGGTTTAGGTTTTTACTCGGCCTTTATGGTTGCCGACAAGGTTGAAATACAAACACTTAGCTACCAGGAAGGTGCAGAGCCAGCTTACTGGGTTTGCGATGGCAGCACCGAATTTGAAATTGGCGAAGGCGTTTTGGCCGAGCGCGGTACCGAGATTACCTTGTACATCAACAGCGAATCGGAAGAGTTTTTGAGCAAATACAAATTGCAGGAAATCCTTGACAAATACTGTAAATTTTTACCTGTGCCTATTAAATTTGGCACCAAAACCGAATCTGTTGAGGATGGTGTTGACGAAGAAGGAAAACCTAAATATATTGATGTTCAGGAAGATAATATCATTAACGATACTAACCCTATCTGGACAAAAGCGCCATCTGAATTAAAAGACCAGGATTATCTTGACTTTTACAAACAGCTTTACCCTTTCAGCGAAGACCCGTTATTCTGGATCCACCTGAATGTTGATTATCCTTTCAACCTTACCGGTGTATTGTATTTCCCTAAGCTGAAAAACGATTTTGAGATCTCGAAAAACAAGATCAAATTATTTAGCCGCCAGGTATTTATTACCGACGAAGTGAAGGATATAGTGCCTGAGTTTTTGATGCTGTTACATGGTGTAATTGATTCGCCGGATATTCCTTTGAACGTTTCGCGCAGCTTTTTACAGGCCGATAGCAACGTTAAAAAGATAAACAGCTACATTACCAAAAAAGTAGCTGATAAATTGTCAGAACTGTTTAAAGCCGACCGTAAAGCTTACGAAGAAAAATGGACCGACATTGGCCTGTTTGTAAAATACGGTATGGTAAGCGAAGATAAGTTTTATGATAAAGCCAAAGATTTTGTTTTGGTAAGTAACACCAAAAAAGAAAACTTTACTTTACCGGAATACAAAGAAAAAGTTGAAGCCATCCAAACCGATAAAGACGGTCAGCTGGTTTACATTTACACCAACGATCCGGCTAAGCAGGATTCGTTTATCCAATCGGCCAACAAAAAAGGTTATGATGTATTGGTGATGAACTCGCCTATTGATAACCACTTCATTAGCCAGTTGGAGCAAAAACTGGAAAAAACTTCGTTGAAACGCGTTGATGCTGATGTGGCCGATAAACTGATAAAGAAAGACGAAGCGCCTGAATCAGTTTTAACCGATGAGCAATCAACAAAGGTTAAAGATATCTTCAACAAAGCCATTAACAAGCCGGCATATAGCGTTCAATTAGAGAGTCTTAACCCGGATGAATTACCGGTAACTGTTACCATGGATGAGTTTATGCGCCGTATGAAAGACATGGCAGCTATGGGTGGCGGCATGGGCTTTTATGGCAATATGCCCGATAATTACAAGGTAATTGTTAACGGCAACCACAAGTTGATAACCCGCATTTTACAGGAAGAAAATGAAGAAATACAGGCCCAGTTATCAAAACAGGCATTTGACCTGGCCCTGCTTTCGCAAGGATTATTAACCGGCGCCGAACTTACCGAGTTTGTAAACCGAAGTGTTAATTTGATCTAAGCGATCTGCTTAAGTAATACTAAAGCCACCTGCAAAAACAGGTGGCTTTTTTGTTTAAATATTATTTAAATTTGATATGGAATAAACCTTACAACTGCATCCTTGTCATAAATATTAAATCATTTGGATATGAAACCATTAAAGAGATTTTCGTTATTGATAGCGATGGTATTGATGGGCACAGCTATTGTTAACGCTCAAACTACCCGTAAAGAAAAAAAGCGGCCCACGTTGCCGAAATAAAGGCCATTGTTGAGGCCCAAAACTTTGTATTTAACGCCAACTATGTAAACCCAACGCGCTTAAACAGCAGGGCGCTCACTTCAAGCTACGACCTAACTGTTGCCAAGGATACTATCATCGCTTACCTGCCCTACTTTGGTGTGGCCACTGTAGCGCCGGCATACGGATCGACCGAGGGCGGGATTAAATTTACTACCACCAAGTTTACTTACGTAGCTAAACCCGGCAAAAAGGATGGCTGGAATATCACCATCAAACCAACGGTAAAAAATATCAGTGATTCAAGGGATGTGCAATCCATGTACTTGAACATTAGCTCGGATGGTTATGCTTCATTACAGGTGATCAGCACCAACCGCGATCCTATTTCCTTTAACGGCACAATTGAAAAAAGACCGGAGAAGAAGTAGCTAAAAGCTGAAGGCTTAAAGCTAACAGCTTTTTAATGGAGATGTTTTCTGCTTTTGGCCTTCGGCTTTCTGCTTTCTGCTTAATAATCCGGCGAAAAAGTAGCTCAAAGCTGAAGGCTTAAAGCTAAAAGCTTTTTAATGGGGATGCTTTCTGCTTTAAGCCTTCGGCTTTCAGCTTAATAATCCGGCATTGTCCTTTAAATCTACACCCGATAACTTGCGTTTAAAGGCCTCGCTGATAAGGTAAAAGATCTTTTTGGCGGCTTTTTTATGGGATAAGCCTTTGGGGCGGATGTTTGAAACGCAGTTTCGGGATTCGTCTGTTAACCCTGGTTTAGGGGCGTAAGTCAGGTACGCTCCTAAACTATCTGCCGAGCTTAATCCAGGCCTTTCGCCAATAAGCATCAGAGATAATTGCGCTTTAAGGTTATAGCCAATATCATCGCCGATGGCTACCCTGCCCTGTTCAACCAGGCTTATTGGCGCAAACTTAAAACCAGCGGCCAGTAACAGCGGGATGAGTTCTTTTAGCAGTCCAAATGTATTTTCATTTACGGCAGTTGCCGAAAGTCCGTCGGCTATAATGATGGCGATATCGGTTTGGATAAAATAATCTTCCAGTTGGTTTAACGAAGCTTCATTCAGTTTGCGGCCAAAATCCGGGCGTTGCAGGTACTGCCGGCGGTGGGTTACCCGGCTGTGCAGCTGCAGAATGGGCAAATTAAATTGTTTAAATACATCTGTTAAGTGACTGATATTCAATTCGGAATAAACAGCATCGCGGGCGTGGGCATGGGCCAGTTTAAAATCAAGAGATTGTTTCAGCGGGATACTTGTACCTACACGGCCAATAGCTATGCGGGCAGTAGTAAACTCCTGCAAGGCCTTCAAAGGCTCTATCTCGTGGGGGATGTTTCTTTTCATGTTTCTATATCAAAGAAAACGGCAGGTTTTTGGATTGTCCTTTACCCGGTTCTTTTTGCCTTTTACCTTTAGCCTTTCACCTTATATTAAACCATCGCTCCTAACAACCCATGCGTCGGATCGATAGGTATCATATTGCCTTTACTATCGATAATTCCTTGCCTTATTAACCATTGTTCAAATTCAGGTGCTGGTTTTAAATTAAGTACTTTGCGCAAATATAGGGCGTCGTGAAATGATGTAGACTGGTAATTAAGCATAATATCATCAGCACCCGGTATGCCCATAACAAAGTTACAACCCGCCACGCCCAACAGGGTTAGCAGGTTATCCATGTCATCCTGATCTGCCTCGGCATGGTTGGTGTAGCAAACATCGCAGCCCATGGGCAAACCAAGCAGCTTACCGCAAAAATGGTCTTCTAATGCTGCGCGAATTATTTGCTTGCCATCATATAAATATTCAGGCCCGATAAAGCCAACAACGGTATTCACCAACAGGGGTTTAAACTTCCGTGCCACAGCATACGCCCTTACCTCGCAGGTTTGCTGGTCGACGCCAAAATTGGCATTGGCAGATAGGGCGCTCCCCTGTCCCGTTTCAAAGTACATCACATTATTGCCCACCGTGCCACGGTTAAGTGATAGCGTTGCCTGGTAAGCCTCTTCAATTAAATTGAGGCTGATACCAAAACTTGTATTCGCTTTTTCGGTACCGGCTATGGATTGAAAGCAAAGATCCACTGGGGCACCTTCATTAATCAGTTGCAAAGTGGTAGTAATATGGCTTAATACACAGGTTTGCGTGGGGATATTAAACTGTTGCCTGATATTATCCATAAGCCTTAGTAAACTACTCACCGCAGCGGGGCTATCGGTCGCCGGGTTTATACCAATGGTAGCATCGCCACTGCCATGCAGCAGGCCATCGATAATACTGGCAGCCACGCCTCTGGGATCGTCTGTTGGATGATTTGGCTGTAAACGGGTACTAAAATGTCCGCTTAACCCAATCGTATTACGAAACCGGGTGACTACCCTACATTTTTTTGCTACTGCAATCAAATCCTGGTTACGCATTAGTTTAGATACCGCTGCAACCATTTCGGGCGTTAATCCATCGGCAATCTCCGTTAGGGTTTGGGTATCTGTTTCGTCGCTTAACAGCCAGTCGCGTAATTCGCCAACAGTTAAATGGCTTATTTGGTTAAATGACTTAACATCATGACTATCAATAATTAAACGGGTTACTTCATCCTCTTCATAAGGCACAATAACCTCATTTAAAAATGTTTTGAGCGGCACATCGGCCAGGGTTATTTGCGCGGCAACCCGTTCCTCATAACTGCCCGCGCATACACCAGCCAACTCATCGCCCGACCGGTAGGGCGATGCCTTGCCCAACAAAGTTTTCAAATCCTGAAACTTGTAAACCTTATGTCGTATGGTGTGGCGGTATGGCATTTTTGTTCATTAGTTCACTGGTTCATTAGTTCATTGGTGCTTTGCGGAGTGCCGTTGTTCATCTACAGATCAGGCGTTGCCATCATTTCATCTGTAAGGGCTACTTTGTGTTTACCCATAAGAATAAATATAATACTGATCAGGAGCAGGCCTGCAAAAAATATAATGCTCACCGTAAAATTAAACCACATAATGGCAAATAAACTTATTATTGTTATAAGCAGCGCTATACCCGGAAACCACGGATACACAGGTGCTTTAAATGGTCGTGGAAGCTTTGGCTCCTTTTTCCGCAGGATGAACAAGCTCACCATGCACATAATGTACATAACAACTGCCCCTAATACAGACAGTACCAGGATTTGCGAAGTACCATTCTTGGTATGGGTACCAATATAAATGGCTATAAAACTAACGGCCCCGGCCACCACCAACGCCCAATGCGGGGTTTTAAAGCGGTGGTTTAGGTTATCTAATCCTTTTGGCAGATAACCGCTCCTGGCCATTGCAAATACCTGCCTTGACGATGCCAGAATAGTGCCATGAAGCGAAGCTATCAGCCCAAATAAGCCGATGCTGGCAAATATTTTGGTTAAGCCGCTTGCCTTGCCCAGCACTATACCTATTGCTTCGGGCAAGGGGTAATCTAAGGTACTTAGTTTACGCCAATCGGTTATCCCGCCAGTAACAACCATTACGCCTAATGCCAATGCTACCAATGTTGCCAGAGCGCTAATGTAACCTTTGGGGATATCTTTTCGTGGGTCTTTAACTTCTTCGGCAACCATGGCCACGCCTTCTATGGCAAGGTAAAACCATATCGCGAACGGAAGAGCGGCAAACACACCTCCCCAGCCAAAGGGCATTGGGTTACTCATGTAGTTACTCATTTTAAAATGAGGCGAAACTATACCTAAATACAAAACCAATTCGGCAACCGCCAAAATGGTAATGAATACCGAAAATGCGGCAGATTCTTTTACCCCCAAACCATTAAGCAACAAAAATGCGGCATTAAATACCAGGGCCGAGTGCATAACCGGGATTTCCGGGTATAAAAAATGGAGGTAACTCCCTAACGAAATTGCTATTGCCGGCGATGCAAAAAGAAAATCGATAAGCGTGGCATAACCAGCTATTAAGCCACCAAATGGGCCCATGGCCCTGTAGCCATAAGCAAAGGCCCCGCCTGCATGCGGAATTGCCGTGGTAAGTTCTGTGTAACTGAAAATGAACGTGATATACATCACCGTTATAACCACAGTGGCTATAAGCATCCCGATTGTACCGGCAACATCCCACCCAAAATTCCAGCCGAAGTATTCACCAGAGATGACAAGCCCTACAGCTATCGCCCATAAATGGACTGGTTTTAAAACTCTCTTTAATTGCTCTGCCGGGGGGGTTGCCATACGTTTTGATTTGCCGCCATAAGATACTTATTGCGGGGCGAATATCAAAATTGACGTATGTTATGGAATTGTTAACCCGTTAGTTCATTGGTTCATTGGTTCATTGGTTCATTGGTTCATTGGTTCATTGGTTCATTGGTTCATTGGTTCATTGGTTCATTGGTTCATTGGTTCATTGGTTCATTGGTTCATTGGTTCATTGGTTCATTGGTTCATTGGTTCATTGGTTCATTGGTTCATTGGTTCATTGGTTCATTGGTTCATTGGAACGCGGGCATAGCGGGCAAAAGTTGTCGACGGCATCAGACTTCCGAAGTTTTAGAAACTTCGGAAGTCTTTCGGCAACCGGACTGATGACTAACCTTCAGACCAGACCAATGAACTAATGAACCAGTGAACTAATGAACCAATTAAACCTTCAGCGTATTTTTCAAATACCCTATACTGCTGGTAATGCTTGCCAGCGGATCTTTCGGGCCATCGTGTTCAACGAAGAAATGTTTCATGCCGGCTGATTTTGCGGCTGCGAAGATTGGTTTAAAGTCGATTGTGCCGCTGCCTACGGGTAATATGGTTTTACGCTCGGTATCCAGATCTTTTACGTGCCAAAGCGGGAAACGGCCGGGATGTTGTTTAAACATTTCAACCGGGTCTTTTCCGCCTTTAACAGCCCAGGCCAGGTCCAGCTCCATTTTCACATTCCGGGGGTCGGTTTCGCTCAATAAAAGATCATAAGGAACCTTGCCGTCAACGGCATGAAACTCCATATCATGATTATGATAGGCAAATTGGATACCTACCTTTTTGGCGGCCTCCCCTGTTTTGTTCAATACTTCTATGGTCGATTTGATTTCTTCGAGCGTAGCAGTTGGCGAATTGGCGCAAACCAGGTATTTAACACCACCTGCGGCTGCATCATCAACCAACTCCTGCATATTATCGCGCAGGTTTTTCATTGGAGGTATAACCATCGGTTTGCCATCGGCGCCGTTTGGCAATTTTGTTCCGGGAGGAAGTTTAAATGGTGCGCCTAACACGTGGTGCGACGTCCAGTTCATGCCCAGGTCATTTACCATGGCTTTAAACTCTTTGGGTGTCATACCATAGTAGCCCCCTTTTTTGCTAAAGGCCGATTCCATGTCTTTAAAGCCAAGGGCTGCTATTTTGGTCAGCGTGCCTTTTACATCCTCGTCAATAACACCAAAAAAAGTGAATAGCTGTAAACCAATGGCATGCGGAGCAGCCATATTACTTAATAAGGAAGCAGCTTTGCCGGATAAGGCCATACCGCCAAGCATCAAAGCCCCGGTACTTTGGATAAATTTTCTCCTGTTGTAATTCATGCTGATAATTTAGTTTTAAGTGGTACAGTAAATCTAAATAATAATTATCAGCAAATTAAAACTTATTGTGTCTTTTTTACACATTAACTCATATAATCATCTCCAGGCAGGCACAAGCTTATGATGTCGGGGAGATAAAAGCATCAAATGACACCTTGCTTTTACTGCCTGATCCTGGTTAAAAACCCAAACCTTCAGCAACTGTTTTGGCCAACAGGCACACAAATGGGCTGCCTTTAATTTGCCCAAAACGTGAGTTTTATGTTAACCATGATAAAATACAAATAATTGGCTACCAAATGCTTATATCATATTTTATTCAAAATATGTTAAGTTATGTTAACCCAATTAAATGCTTTTATGCGGCATTTACATTTGATTTTGGCGCTCGTAAAGCGCTGTCATCAGCAGGTGCCTATTTATACAAACAATTAGCTATCAACCCTGTCCAGCCGGTTTGATGAGAAGCCCCCAAACCCCTACCTGTATCACCGTCAAAATATTCGTAAAACAGTACATGGTCCTTAAAATGCGGATCAGTTTGCATTTTGTGATTTGCGCCAAATAATGGCCTGTACCCTTTATCATCGGGTAAAAACAGTTTAGAAACCCTGCTGTATAGTTCATTGGCTACTTCGGACAGGTTCATGAAATTACCCGATCCGGTGGGGCATTCCACTTTAAAATCATCGCCGTAATATTTATAAAAACGCTGAAGGCTATCAATAATAAGGTAATTAATCGGCATCCAGATCGGGCCACGCCAGTTACTGTTACCACCAAAAAGGCCGCTGTCGCTTTCGCCAGGTGTGTAGGCGATGCCAAAATCCACTCCGTTAACCGCTATTTTATAAGGATGATCCAGGTGATATTTTGACAATGAGCGGATGCCATAATCACTTAAAAATTCATTTTCATCCAGCATATATTTCAGCAGTGATTTCATTCTGTACCCACGCAACAAACTGATAAGATGCTTGCCATTATTACTTGCCTCGTTCCAGCGCGAAACTAAGGAAGCCAAATCCGGCCGTTTTTCGGCAAACCATTTCATCCGTTCTTTAAATATAGGGCTGTCGGCTATATCTGCTTCATCCAAAACTTCGGTTGCAAATAACGGTATCAGGCCTACGATGCTTCTTACCCTCATTTTTACAGAGCCATCATCCGGGAAACGGATCTGGTCATAAAAAAAACCATCCTCATCATCCCAAAGTCCTTCATTGCTTTCGCCAAAGTTTGACATGGCCCCCACGATATAAATAAAGTGCTCAAAAAACTTCGAAGCTATATCCTGGTATGCTTTATCGGTTTCGGCAAGCTCGGTTGCAATTCGTAACAGATTAAGTGAGTACATTGCCATCCAGCTTGTACCGTCGGCCTGTTCCAGGTGTTGCCCGGATGGCAGACGGGTATTTCTGTCGAAAACACCGATATTATCCATACCAAGGAAGCCCCCCTCAAAGATATTGTTACCGGCTTCATCCTTACGGTTTACCCACCAGGTAAAATTGAGCATGAGTTTATGAAAAATCCTTTCTAAAAAGTACGTGTCGCCCTTTCCATTATTGGCTGCCTTATCGGTTTTATAAATATTCCAAACGGCCATAGCGTGCACCGGCGGGTTTACATCACTAAAATCCCATTCATAGGCCGGTAATTGCCCATTGGGATGCATATACCAATCGCGGGTGAGTAGTATCAACTGATTTTTTGCGAATGTCATATCTATCGTCGCCAACGGCAGGCAATGGAAGGCTAGGTCCCAGGCGGCAAACCAGGGATATTCCCATTTATCGGGCATCGATATGACATCCTTGGTATTTAAATGTTTCCATTTGCTGTTGCGGGCATTTTCACGCTGGGCAGGTGGCTCCGGCTGAGAAGGATCGCCGTTGAGCCACTGCCGAATGTCGGAATAATAAAATTGCTTATTCCAGAGCATCCCGGCAAAAGCCTGCCGCTGAATAAGGCATTTGTCGGCATCGTCTTTATTACTATAAATATCGGCGTAAAACTGGTCGGCTTCTGTTAAACGTACGCTAAATATGTTGTCAAAGTCTTCAAAACTATAATTGGCATCCGGCGAAAGCCTGAGCCTAATAGTAACACCTTGCCGGGCGGCAATATTTATATCATAATTAACAGCTGCCTTTGTACCGGTTTTCTTTGGGTTGATAGTGTCGGCCCCATGAACTATGTAATCGTTAATCCCGTCTTTATGGTATTTTTGGCCACTGTCGAAATTGTATAGCCGCTGCATATTGGTTTCATTATCGCAAAACATTACCGCCGGATTGCCCTCCGTATGCAACCAAAGCTGTCCAAGATCTTCATGAAATATGCCGGTTACGCCGTTACCATGGGCCGAAATTTGCGGTTTGTAATCATCAATACCCCAGCTCCAGGTATTACGGAACCATAGTGTAGGCATTACATTTAATGCAGCATCTTTATCGGATCGGTTATAGACGGTAATTTTTACGAGGATATCATTTGGGTCATTCTTGGCGTATTCAGTAAAAACATCAAAATATTCGTTGTTATCAAAAATGCCGGTATCCATCAGCTCAAACTCAGGATCGTTGCGTGTACGCCGCTTATTTTCGTTAACCAGCCAGGCGTAGGGAAACTCATTTTGCGGGTACTTGTACAAGGTTTTCATGTACGAGTGCGTTGGCGTACTATCCAGGTAATAGTATAATTCTTTTACATCCTCGCCGTGGTTTCCCTCGGGGTTACTCAGTCCGAAGTAGCGTTCTTTGATGATGGGGTCTTTTTTATTCCAGAGAGATATCGCGAAACAAAGGTTTTGCTGACGGTCGCAGATGCCCGCTATACCCTCCTCGCCCCAGCGATAGGCTTTGCTACGGGCCATATCATGAGTTATAAAGTTCCAGGCATCACCATTGGCACTGTAATCTTCCCTAACAGTACCCCATTGGCGGTCGCTCACATAGGGGCCCCACTTTTTCCAGGTTGCATCCTTTAATCTTGCTTGTTCTGCATTCATGAATGCAAAGTAGGCTTATTTGAAATAATTAACAGAATTGTAGGAGATGTTTTACACGATGGTGAAAAAGACATCTAAATAAACCTGCTATTCGACATTTTACCCCCAGGCCTTCCTCAAAAACCTTAACCAGTTACCGTGCATCATGTTTTCAATATCTACATCGGTATAACCTCGTTTTCTTAGCATATCCGGCACTTTTTGCAAATCGGCTATGGTCTCCAGGTCATATGGGCATTGCTCCCGGCCAAAAGCGCCATCAAGATCGGTGCCCATGCCTACATGCAGGGCGTTGCCGGCTATCTGGCAAATATGATCGATATGATCTATCATCACCTCCATGTTACAATGCATCCCCTTAGGCGTTGATACCCCCCTCACCCATCCCGGCACCATCATCCAGGCATCCAATGCAGCACCAATTACTGCCCCCCTGTCAACCAAAGCTTTAATCATCTCATCGCTGTACTGCCTGTTGTGGTTTACCAGTGCGCGGCAGTTGTTGTGGCTGGCCCAAACGTGGCCGTTAAAATGATCAAGCGCTTCCCAAAAACTGTCATCGCACAAATGAGTTGCATCCAAAATAATATTCAGACGCTCCATTTCTTTAAGCAGTTCATGCCCTTTTGGCCCCATGTAGCCGGTGGCATCTGTACCCTGGGCATACCTGCCAGGGCCATAATGCGCGGGTCCTACAGCCCGCAGCCCGTAATTGTAGGCGCGCTCCAAATGTTGTGCCGTTATAATCGAATCTGCGCCTTCCAAACTTAGGATATACCCTACGGCCTTAGTTTCTGTTGGCTGTCCATCGTTCCAATAAGCAAGGTGTTTTTCTAACGATGCCAGGTTATTCACCTGCACCATTTGGCCGGCATCTTCCATGGCCTTATACCAGGCTACCTGCCCCTGTGTTTGCGCCCAGGCCTGTTCGGGCGAGTGCCATCCGGGCAATGGGTTACCGGGAGCTACGTAACGCCCAATTTGTGTGGCTACCACCAAACCAATATTGCCTTTGCGCAATTCGGGCAAGGTAACAACTGCTTTGGCGCGGTCGGGTTTATCGGTAAGGCCTTCTTCGCGCTGGTTTAATTCGGCCAGCGGACGGGTCAGGTCGCGGTTCCACTCCAGCGCATTCATGCTGAGGTCTAAATGGGCATCAATTACAAACATATTTTTTATTATCAGATGGTAATTTTACGGTCGCGGGCCAGGTTAAGCCATTCGCCGGTAAGTATATTATTTTCGATGGTACAAACGCGTTCGTATAAAGCCACTGTTGGGCATACATGATGCGGGATGCCGTAAAGCACATCGCCTATTTGGTAGTCATGGCCCTTACCCGCATCAACAACCAGGTGCTCTTCGCTTTGGCCAACAGGCACCAGTTGCGGTGCATTTAAAAAGTAAATTCGCTTTGCCAGTTCATTTTCGGCCGAAATAGATTTATGCCCAACATCCAGGCAAAGTTTAGTAGTATCGGGCAACGATACAACCCGTGTAACTACCAATACTGCCGGCAAAAAGGCCTGCTCTGGTATGTTCAATTCATAGCCCCTGTCCCAATAAACAAAAGTACCCGGGCTGCATTCTACAACAGGTCTTTTTGAATGGATGGTAAAGGTCGGCGACCCACCAGCAATAATAACCGGCTCGGGATAATCTTTCGCTTTCAAATCCTGTTGCAGTTTTAATACAGGTGCGAAACCGGCATCGCAGCGCTCTTTTCGTTTTGCCACATCAACATCGTGGATATGGCCGTCATAGGCATGCAAGCCAACCGGCGTAATCCCCGGCAAAACGGCGCAATCCATATACAGTTGCAGTGCATCAAAACCAGGCGCAATGCCTGTACGATTCATGCCAACATTCAAATCGATGTAAACAGTAACAGTAGTTTTACCAGCCACTGCCGCATCCGAAATCTCTTTGGCTGCTAAATCGTTATCAACCAAACACGAGAAGCGGGTTTGCGGGTAAGTTTGTATTAATTTGATAAACCTATCCAGCTTAGGCCCAACAGGCTGGTAAGCCAGCAAAACATCGGGTACCTTACACATGCCCAGCAATTCCGCTTCGGCAATAGTAGCGCACTTGAATTTGTTAATCCCAGCTTCAAGTAATAGTTGTGTAACTTGTTTGTTTTTGTAAGTTTTAATATGAGGGCGCAACCGTGCCACATCATCAATCATGGTTTTAAGCACATCGATGTTGGCCTGTACCCTATCGGGATAAACAACCAAAGCCGGTGTATCCAGTTTATCTACGTTATCTATCTTGAACCAGTGGTGAGTGGTGAGTGGTGAGTGGTGAGTCATGACCAGTTAAATGAATAGCAAACGAGTTTTTCTAAAGTCTGTATTTTGCCATTTGTTTTATAATAAATCCCATTGATTTGCGCCATCAAAAACGGTCCAAGTCGTCTTAAGATAGTTTTTTTTCCTCACCGCGTACCCATCTTCCATCTAAAAATCCTTGATACTTGATACTAACTACTTGATACTAAAATCAAACCAATTCAAATAAAGCCTCAATTTCAACCGGAATATTATCGGGTAACGATCCCATGCCTACTGCGCTACGCACACCAATGCCATTTTCTTCGCCCCAAATTTTGGCGAAAAGCTCGCTTGCCCCGTTAATGATGAAGGGATGTTTTTCAAAATCGGGGGTGCAATTAACCATACCTAATACTTTGATTACCCTTTTTACCTTATCTAAACTGCCTACGTTGGCTTTTACGGTAGCCAGCATGGCTAAACCAACCTGGCGGGCAGCAAGCTTCCCATCTTCCATATTTATGGTATCGCCAATACGGCCTATAATCAGGGTACCATCATCCTGTACCGTTCCGTGACCGGATAGGTAAAGGTATTTTCCATCAATTAAACATGGTTTATAAACGCCAAGCGGCTTTGGTGCCGGCGGCAGGTTTAAACCCAGCGCAGCAAAATTTTCTTCGGGAGTGTTCATATTGTAAAACTATAGTATTTTCAAATCTAAAAATACTATTCATAAAGTAGAGAAAACATATTTAAAAATTTTAAAAACTTACGATATGGTAGTAAGACCATCGAAAACACCCCCCAAAAGCAACAAAGTAGGTTTCTGTTTGCCATAAAAACAAAAAAGCCGGGGATCTCAAACCCGGCTTTTGCTTAAACCATGAATCAACTTTATTTAAATCTGTACGTAATTCCAATGTTAACGGCGTAATCGGCAAAAGCCGCGTCGCCTTGTGTGTATGTTCCGGTAAGGTTGGTTGAAATTTTGTCAGCAACACTTTGCGTACGTTCGCGACGTAAAGCAACCGGCACAAATGCATAAATAGAAAGTGATTTTAAACGGAATGTAACCCCGGGCTCGGCCGAAAGGATATTACCCGGCCTTCTGAAACCGTTACTGCCGCCAACAAGGTCATGAACCGGTAAGCACTCATAACGTGCACCTGCCGAAAAGTCAAATTTACCTGTGCCATAGCTTGCACCCGCCCTAAGCATTACCTGGTCTGGCACACTCATAATATCGCTGCCATTAGCAATGGCCTTAGCGCTTGCAGTACCACCGCGGGCTGTTGAAACGCCGTTTTGTTCTCTTGGGCTAACGAGGTAATAAAAACCACCATATACACCAAATTTGTGGGTAAAATTGTAATAAGCGTTAATTTCGGTGGTTATACCTGTACCGCCGTCGCCCAACTGTATAGACTGATCAACCGGGCCAAGTACTTTGGCATCGGTTGTGCCCTGGTGGTAAAAATAGTCCTGGTAGTTATAAGCACCGGTAGCGAGTTTTAAGCCCAAGCCAACCTGGATATTTCCCTTACGTGCTTTAGCCGGATTTAATAACCAGGCATATGCAGTTAAACGAACATCGCCCAGGCCAAATGAATGTGTTTGTAAACGTTCTTTGCTGCCGTGCTCATATAATGATGAGCGGCTGTTATCCACAATAGGTACATCCACCGCAAACGACCAGCGATTGTTAAAAATACGGGTAAGTGTTATATCATTGGTATAGGAGTGATTAATAACATTTGTACCCAGCGCTATACGTTGTTTTTGCTCGGTTGTGCCAACAAAATGTTTGTATGACCTGAAGTAGCGGCTATTGCTATTTAACAACCAGCTTCCTTCAGCAACATTGGCACTATCCGGATGTTCGTCCATAGTGCACAAACCACCTGTACTCCTGATGGCTACGCAGCCCTGTGCGTTTACTTTTGCATTTGTAAAAAGTACAAATAATGCTGCAACGCAGCTCAATTTTAAAATTAGTTTCATAGTTTTTTTTAGTGGTTATTATTGTTTAGATAATTGAGTATTAAGGCCGGGTGATAAAACCCAGCTAAAGCCTGCTTTTTACAGGGTATCAGGTTAATTAATTAGTTTGTAAATGGGCTGATTTTTTAAAAGGCCATGATAAAAATCCGGTAGGCGATCGCTTAACAGCAAACCATAAGGATAACAATACCCCATAGCTGCCGCCCCGCTCAACCCATTCAAATATTTCATATTTAGGGTAAAAGAGTTCGCTTGTTATTTTCCAGATGATAAACAAAAACAGAATATTTGCGAATGGGCGAATAAGTACAGAAAGTGCTGCCAAAACTTCAAAAGTGCCAACTACCAGCGCGGTTTTATCAGGATCGTTAAAACCCAAAGCATGGTACTGATTAATTAAACTTTGTTTTTGTATCAGGTTTAACCAACCATGGCCCAACAGCAGCAGGAATGCAAACAACCTTAAACAATTTAAAACATTTTTTAAGGTACCTGCATCCATGTTTACATTGTCATCCATCCGGCCGAACCATTTTTTTAGCGGTATTTTAACCCCACCCTGCATTAGCAGCAGTACAAATGGAGCACCAAAATTACCTGCGCGTTCAATAAACTCGGCAAATGGCTCGCCCGATAAAGGACGCATGGCGGCTGTAATTATCCCCCACACCACCAGCCAGCCGGCTACCGCACGTGTTGGATATACCAATAGCGATAAGCCAAACAAAATATCCATCATTCCTACGTAGGGCATCAGCGTGTATGACATATCATGCCCGATGCCAACTACGGCAAAATAATTACACCAAATTTGCTTGGTGATGATACCAAAGGCACCATGACCTATAAAACACATTGCTGACGCAAACCTGAGCGTGTAGTATATATTTTTATCTGAAATTAAACGCGACATGTTATTGTATCTTAAACTCTCCCTACCCGTTATAATCCTGCACCGTCTGCTTTACCCCTGTTAACCGCGTATTGTCCTACCGCTTTGCCGGTTACTAAACCAACTTCGCAATCGCTGCGGAAGTGGATACCACCGTACAGCCTCGACATGGCGGCCGCTTGTGCCAGATCAGTAAACTTAGTTCCTCTGTCAGGTAATAAATAACTTAATACGGTTGCTGCTGCGCCGCTAAAGTTAGAGTGTCCTGATGTATAAGCCGGGAAATTTGGCACCCCCGTAAGCGTTTTAATCAACGGATCAACCTGCGACGGGCGTTGGTTAAAGTAAAAATATTTTGTATCCCAGCAAACAATAGCGGCATCCATTTCGGCCATATTTAGCAACGCAAAGTTACGGGCCCAGCGCACTTCGCTATAATTTTGTTTCACAAACTCATCGGCAGCAATAGCATTCCAGTGGCCAGCCGGTGTGTAGGTACCAATGCCATCAGCCCAAAAAGCAACCTGCTCTTCATGTGCCCGACTATGATCTTTACTCATTGATAGTACTTCATCAACTTCTTTTTTATATTCGGCCGAAGTAGATAAATACGGTGGCGCCGGGCGCAGTGAAACAACAGTTAATGTATCAAACAAAAACGGAAGCACTTTTGAAAACAAAGGCAACATCGGTGGTCTTTTAGGTGTTTCTAAACTCACCCAAAACTTTCCTGATTCAAATGCCGTTGTTTGTAGCGTGGCCCAAACAGCCGGCGTACCTATTGCTTTACCTGCACGATCTCCACGGGCACGGGCTGCAAATAAAGCTGCAACCTGTTTTCCTAATGATTCACCTGCTGCTATCTCGCCGCGGGTATTTGCACCTGCCATTATACGGTATTCTTTTTCTTCCTGGGCTTTTTGGTTGATGTAAGCCAGTTCGGTAGGGAATAACAGCTTCATTAGCTCAACGGTGGTGCCGGCAACAACTGCATCTTCGCTTGGATATGATGGCAGCTCAGAAACCGGCACCAAGGCCTGTACAGCTGCATCGTTTTTGTAAGGGGCCGTACGTTTATAAGTGTTTTTAAAGTGCCACGCAGCCAACAAAGCATCATATTGCGCTGCGCTCACATAAGCATAAGCGCGGGCGGCATAAGGCGGGTTTGAGAATGGAAACTCTGGATAATTAAATGGGTTGGCCGAACTTGGCGCGGGATAAGTACCATCTTCATTTTGATATGGCGCAACATTATGTTTGGCAACCAACTGGCGCATAATCTCGTTCCACCTTAACACAGCACCTGCGCTCCAGTATTTAATAGATGCCTTTTGGTCATCAGTTAAATTTCTCTGAGCTGCTTTAATTTCGTTAATATCCGCAAGGTAAGCCGGCGAAGTAACCGCATCGGGGGCGGCAACGGTAAGCACACTAAAATCATTAACCAGCACTGGTTTCCAGGTATCGGCATTAAGGTCGATATTAGCGGGGGCCAGCGCGGGGTATTGTTGAGTACGATCTACAATGTCTTTTTTACAGGATAAGCTAAATATAGCCACGCCTATAAACATTGATGGTATTATATAAAGTAATGATCTTTTCATCAGATTCTCTTTTAATTATTAAAAATTATTTCTCTTTCCTGGTATTAAAAACATAGTCAATACCACCGTAGAAGGTGCGCGACTGGCCAACATTTCGGCCTTTCAACACATAATTGCCGCCCGCTGTCACTTCTAATCCTGGTATTTTGGTAAACATATATTTAAGGATGAGCCCCGCGACCCGCGAATTCATTTTATTACTTGGGAAAGGATTATCGTTTTTCCTGATATCAAAGCCTCCATGCGTATCAACCTGCGTAAACGTAGCCTCGGCATTAAATTGCAGGCTCCTGAAACCGGCACTGATTAGATAATTAGAAACATCGGGCATCTGCACTTCGTTGGTATAATGCATTTCGGTAGTGTAATAGGAGTTTCTGTCGATAGTAATATTGCTTCGGCGCACGTACTGATAAGCACCGGCCACAAAAAACCTGCTAATCTGGTAATTGAGTAAACCACGT
Organism: Mucilaginibacter sediminis; assembly: GCF_051903035.1. Taxonomy (NCBI): domain Bacteria; kingdom Pseudomonadati; phylum Bacteroidota; class Sphingobacteriia; order Sphingobacteriales; family Sphingobacteriaceae; genus Mucilaginibacter; species Mucilaginibacter sediminis. Next base: position 939,406 of record NZ_CP170602.1, on the reverse strand, counting down.
AAAGCGACATTTTTACTGTGTAAGCCGATAGATAATGGTAAAAAATCAGCTTCGTAGTTACTTGCAGGTATCGAGCCCGAAAGAATAGCATGTAAACTCAAAGATCCTTTACCTATTTCATGTTTAACAGCCAGCCATTTTACATAGGCGCTTACATCCTGAAAATTGTGCTCGCCCCGCAAAGTTCCGGCGCTGGCATTGGTTGTAATATAAGGAAGCGCAACAGATATATTGATTTTGTTTGACAAGCCATAAACAACACCAAGCATGTAAGCATTTGAACTTACCGTACCCATATTTGGCGCATCACGTTTAAAGGTACCTTCCCAGTAATGGTCCCACTGGCTATGTGTGTAAGCGCCAGCCACGCAAACATAGTTTTTAGGTATCATCAGTGCGTCGGCATCAGTTTGGGCTTGTACATGTTTAGTTAAAGTAAGGCATACAGCCATAACAATACAGCATCTGTAAAAATACAGCAATGAATATTTCATTCTATTTAAGTAAGGAAAATCAATAAAAATTTAATAATAAACCAACTGACAGAAAATGATTTAAAGCATTAAATAACACGTTAAACATTAATTCAGCGTAAAAGCCGGAAGCCTACGATTATGTGTCATCAAAATATCTGATTGAAGCCCACTATGCAGACTAAAAAGAGTTATTTAAATGATAAGCAAATTAAACAGCCTTTATCTTTTGCCGATAAAAGAACAATTCAACATCATAATTTATAAGCTATAATTAGCAGGTAAAATTTGGCGGTTTGCCTGGAGATTCAATGTAAGGGTCGTTCACATGGTAGGCTATAGGGCTTGCAATAGCTTTAAGCAGCGTTGAAAAGGCTACAAACTGGTAGTATGTTACCTGGAAGCTATAATCGTTTCCTGTGCCGGATTTTTTAAGCTGATCATGCCCCTTTTTACTAAGTGGTACATCATTAATTTCTTTGGCAATGACCAGGTTGGCAGATACCAGGCGGGTTTTAACACTATTTGCAATACAAATGAACGACATGGTATCCGGCGACATTTTGTATCTTAAATAGTTGTAATAAACTCCTTTTAACTGTAGTTGGCCGTTATCCCTTACGTAGTGGTCCCATTTTTTTATACCGGGAAGGTGAACCGGAATTTTGATTTCGACAAGTTTGGTTGCGTCAATCTTGTTTTCGTAAATCTCTTTAACTATCTGTATTTCTGATTGGTGAATGAAATACTGAAATACAAACTGGTACCCGCCCAAATTGAACAGGTGCACATTAAGTAATAGCATTGCAATAAACCTTTTCACTTTTCCAGATTAACTATTAGGGTAATAATTAGCGGTAAATATATTGTTACAATACTATTAAAACAAATAAAAGTAAAAATTGTACTGCGAAAAGCAGATATGAGATGTTAGATATGAGATAAGGGACTTAAAATTTCAGGTATTTTGAGCCGGACAAACAAAACACGACACGTCCTATAAGGCGCTCAGAACTCAACCCTTTCGCCCGAAGGGCTATCCTTCATTATATTATATATGATTAACATAATATAACTTTGTTTGCATATTTGCACCAAACTTATCATATGATACTACGAAAATACTTTTCGGCATCAAACATCATGTTTGCATTGCTCATGGTACTGGCTGTGATTACCTGGGTGAACCCCACAGCCAAAATTGAGCTAATTCGTGGGCTGATGGCCGTTGGGGCTTTTAAACCAGATCCGGATGATTATGCCCGTAACCATAAAGCCCCTGCAAACCTGCCCGATTATAGTTACCGGGATACATCAGGAAATACAATTTCAATATCCGGCCTCAAAAATAAGGTTGTGTTTGTAAATTATTGGGCTACCTGGTGCCCGCCCTGCCTCGCCGAAATGCCATCGGTAAACGGGCTTTACATGAAGTTTAAAAATAACCCCAATGTTGTTTTTATAATGGTTGATACAGATAACGACCAGCTAAAGTCAGGAACGTTCCTCAAAAATAACCATTACAGCCTGCCATTATATACGTCTGTCGGCAAATTTCCGGATACTTTACTGGATGGCACTATTCCAACAACCCTCATATTTGGCAAAGACGGCAAGCTAAAATACAAACACACCGGCGCAGCCGATTACAACAGCGATAAGTTTAATGAGTTTTTGGAGAGGGAAGCGAAATAGATATGAGATGTTAGATATGAGATATGAGACAGACGAGTTAAAAAATATGCTCGGTTACCTTACAATGTAAAATCAAAATATCCTATTAATGAAGCGAAATACCTATTTTAAACCTTCATCTCAAATCTCATATCTAACATCTCAAATCTTTTTTATTGTTAAAACAACACTTATTAATTATTTTTTCTTTTCTTTACGGCATAAACCTGTTATTCCATGAAAAGAAATTTGCTCTCATCACTTGGCGCTGCCGCCTTGTGTTTAATTTCGGCATCCGGTTACAGCCAAACCGGAACGCTTAGTATCAGTACCGATTCAAAAACAACCATCAGCAAGCACATTTACGGGCAATTTGCCGAGCATTTGGGCCATGGCATTTATGGCGGTTTTTGGGTTGATAAAAGCCTCCCTGTAAAAAAGCAGGACAGGATTCGCCTGGATGTTGTAGAGGCTTTAAAAAAGATAAAAATACCTAACCTGCGCTGGCCGGGCGGATGTTTTGCTGACGAATATCACTGGCGCGACGGTATTGGCCCAACCGCATTACGCCCGCGTATGGTAAACACCAACTGGGGCGGCACTACCGAAGATAACAGCTTTGGTACGCATGAGTTTTTGGAGCTTTGCGAATTATTGAAATGTGAGCCTTACGTAGCCGGCAATGTTGGCAGTGGCACGGTAGAAGAAATGTCGAAATGGATTGAGTACCTTAACTCAAACAGTACCAGCACAGTGGTTAAAGAACGTATTAAAAACGGCCATCCGGCGCCATATAAAGTAACTATTTGGGGCGTGGGTAATGAAAGCTGGGGCTGCGGCGGTAACATGACACCAGAATATTATGCCGACCTTTTTAAACGTTACGCTTCCTTCGCTAAAGATTACCCTGGTGCGCATCTCAAAAAAATAGCCAGTGGGCCCAATTCAGACGATTATAACTGGACAGAGGTTTGTATGAAAAACATACCAAACTGGATGATGTCGGGCTTATCAATGCATTATTATACTATCCCTACCGGTAACTGGGGTAAAAAAGGGTCGGCCACTGAATTCAGCGAGAAGGAATACTTTAACACGATGGTTAACTGCCTTAAAATGGAAGAGCTGGTTACCAAACACTCGGCCATTATGGACAAATATGATCCAGGAAAGAAAGTAGCCTTAGTAGTTGACGAATGGGGTGTTTGGACGGATGTAGAACCAGGTACCAACCCCGGCTTTTTATACCAGCAAAACAGCCTGCGCGATGCATTAATTGCGGGAACAACACTTAATATTTTTAACAACCACAGTGATCGTGTGCGCATGGCAGCTTTGGCACAAACCGTCAACGTGTTACAAGCGCTTATTTTAACCGACAAAGAAAAAATGGTGCTTACCCCTACCTATCATGTTTTTGATATGTACAAGGTGCACCAGGATGCCAAATACCTGCCTATTAAGCTGGATGTGCCAAACTACGAGGTTGATGGCAAAAAAATAGAGGCGGTAAATGCGTCTGCATCGCAGGATAACACAGGCAAGGTACATATTTCATTAGTTAACCTTGATATGCATAATGCCATCACCATTACTACCGAATTGAAGGATGTTAAATGGAGTGCTGTTAAAGGCCAGGTGTTAACCTCAGCAAATATTACGGATATTAACACTTTTGCGGTGCCAAACAAACTGCACCTGGCAACCTTTACCAATGCCAAAAAAGATGGAGATAAACTGGTGGTTACACTACCCGCAAAATCGGTAGTTACGCTGGAGTTACAGCCCCTCTAAATCTCCCCGGAAGGGGAGACTTTAAAAAGTAAAGTTCCCCTTCTATTAATAGTAGTAAAACCTTCTTGGGCCCTCCCCTTCAGGGGAGGGTTTGGGTGGGGCTTTTGTTCCATATATCCTTCAACGCTTTTTTAGCCGCATGATACCCGCACATGCCATGCACCCCCCCACCCGGAGGCGTGGATGATGAACAAATATACAACCCCTTGGCTGATGTTTTATAAGGCGAAACCCTTAGCACAGGCCGCGTAAATAACTGGCCGATATCTATTGCGCCGCCGCTAATGTCACCGCCTATATAGTTGGGATTGTATTCTTCAAGCTGGGCGGTGTTAAAGGTATGCTTAGCCAAAATTGTGTCCCGGAAACCGGGTGCAAAACGTTCCACCTGTCGTTCTATAATATCAGTTATGTCTTTATTTGAACCATTCGGGACATGACAATACGCCCATGCCGTATGTTTGCCTGCCGGTGCCCGTGATGTGTCGAAGATGCTTTGCTGAGCCAAAAGTACATAGGGTTTGTCCGGGTGTTTACCTTTCCAAATCAGTTGCTCGCCTTCGGCAATTTCGGCAAATGTGTTGCCAATATGTACCGTGCCTGCCTGTTTAACTGCTTCGGCCTTAAACGGGATTGGCGCATCCAAAGCCCAATCTACTTTAAATACACCCGCACCGTAACGATAGCGTTCTAATTGCCATTTGTATAGCGGCGAAAATTTATGGCCGGCAATTTTTAACAGTTGTTTTGGTGTAACGTCGAACAAAACAGCATGTGATGAGGGTAATTGATTTAATGACTCGACATAAAACCCGGTCTCAATCTTACCGCCAATCGATATAAAATACGAAGCCAAGGCCTTTGCTATTTGCTCAGATCCGCCTTTGGGTAATGGCCATCCTTTTAAATGCCCCTGTGCCATTAGTACCAGTGCAATAGCGGATGTGGCGATATTGCTCAAAGGCTGTATGGAATGTGCCGCCATCCCTGCTAATAAGCCTTTTGCCTCTTTGGTTTTAAACTTTTTGGCTAACCATGTGATGGGCGTTATGGCGGGAAGGCCGAATTGTGCCATCAGCAAGGGATGTTTCGGATAATGCGGCGGGCCTAAAACATCTGCGGCAATTAGCGGCCAGTTTTTTACTACAGGCTGCATTAAATCAAGATATGCCTGCTCATCCTTGCCAAGTAACCTTGCGGTTTCTGTTACCGATTTTAGCAAAACAGCAGCCGTTCCATCATCAAAAGGATGGGCGGCTGCTATCTCTGGAAATATATATTCAAGGCCGTGCTGTACAAGCGGCAATGTTTCAAAAAAAGGCGATGCAACCGCCAGTGGGTGGATGGCCGAGCATATATCGTGTTTAAAGCCAGGCAGGGTAAGTTCGGTAGTGCGCAGCCCTCCTCCTATTTCGCTCTTGCCTTCGAGTAATAAAACAGAAAGACCGTTTTGCTGTAATAAAATTGCAGCCGCCAGTCCGTTTGGCCCCGATCCTACTATTATCGCATCGTAATCGCGCTTTTCAAGCTTCATGTATGGTGCAAAGAGGTGTTTATCCCCCTAAGATATCCAAATTAACTGTTTTAAGCTGACATTGTTTAGTTTAAAACCTCGCCTGCATGCGTGGCCTGGGGCACCTCAATCAATTTGCCCGACCGCACATCATATATATAACCGTAAATGGGAATGTTACCAGCTACTAAAGGATGATGCCTTATCCGTTCAACATCTTCAATAACGCTTGCTTCAAGGTTTTTAAAGGTGAGAAATGCGACATGGTTGGCCTCGTCAGATCCACCGTTTTCGTCGGTATTGCGCCAGCCGTTTTCGTCGATAGTGGCGGTATTCAGGCTTTTGGAGAGTAAGTCGCGAATGATATCGTCGGTAAACAAGCCCATACCGCAATCGGTATGGTGTATTACAAACCATTCCTTGGTGCCCAATAGTTTATGCGATATCACCAATGAACGGATAGCATCGTCACTTGCCCGGCCGCCTGCATTGCGGATTACATGTGCATCACCCTCGGCAAGGCCTGCGTATTTAGCTGGATCAAGGCGGGCATCCATACAGGTTAAAATAGCAAACTGGCGTGCCGGCGGTATGGTAAGATTACCCTTTTCGCCAAAATGTTTTACATATTCATCGTTAGCCTTAAGTACCTGGCGATGTACCTTGCTTTTAACTTGCTGAAGCTCATCAATTGCGTTCGACATAGTTTTATGTTTTTGTGAATAAACCTCGTTTTTAAATTGTCAGGCTGATTTCCTGCTGTTAGCTATCAATGACGATTCGTAAACCGAAGTAATGATCGCTTCACTATTGAAAGTTCCCAAAAAGTCAAGATCGATGTGGTTGTAAATCACTTGCTTATTGGCATCGATAATATAGGTGGCCAGTAAGGGCACATTAACATCAATACCCGAAAAGCGGTTCCAAACCGGGTCGTTGTCAGAATAAATCCTGAATGTGTGAGCTATATTTTTCTCCTCGTCGTGATAAAAGTTAAGGGTAAAACTGCTTTCCCAGGCCTGTTTTGCCAGTTCGTCGGTACGCTCATCGCTGATAATCAACAAGCTACCGCCGTTTGCTCTTATTTCCTGCTGGATATTGTTCAATTGATTTAACAATTCAAAGCCTTGCTCTTTCCAGTGGTGCGAGTAAAATGCAATCACCAATGGTTTTTTGAGCAGTTGCCTTAAAGCAATTGGCCCATGTGTTTGTGCACCGTTGAAAAACGATTGCCAACGAGTATAATCATTGGAAAACTTTAAATCCGGAATATAATTACCTGCTTTTACGGGTTGCAAAGCGCGGTAAGGTTTAAAAGCAATATCGTTATCAGGAACAATTTCTGAAAGATCGAAAAACGGGTATTTATTAGCAGTAGTTGACATTTTGTAGTGTGGTTAATAGTAGTAAATTATGTTTATTGGCGCAGATGAGAGAGGTATCACCTTCAACAACGGCATAAGCCATAAATCACGTGCTGGTAATGCAGCACCCTATCAAAAAATGGTTTCTTTAAAGGATTTATCGGGTAAGCGTTCATAAAATATATTAAATAACGAGGTCAGTAAACTTTTGGCGGGATCTGTGGTTTTAAGGGAGAGAAACTCAACAGCAGCAACACATACACATTATCCCTCTTAAATCGTGGCGATTTAAAAAGTTATTTGATTTGTATTTTATTGTGTTGTTTAACATTCCTTTGAATTAACGAAACAAATGTACTATAATGTCTATATAATTAGTATACATTTTTATAATTTTTTTAATTCTTCTTTTAGTTACTTAACTTACCAATAAAAACATCCATGTTAAAAGGCGTTTGCAAATTCATTTCCATAACACTTATTCCGCTCTTATACATACCATTAGGCTGTAATCATAGTTCTAAATCCGGCCGGCAATCAAAAGCCGACTCGCTTAAACGAAAAGCTGTTAAAGAATGGAATAAAACCATCCCAGGCAATTTCAGCGATCAAACCGAAGCAACTTTTGATAGCACGCTGCTTGCCACTTTTGTTAAAACCCACCCTGCATTTGAGCCCTATGTTAAGGATATCAACCTGTTTTATAGCAAGCGCAAGTTTGCTTACGCCTGGTACAACAAAGGAAAGTTGATTGAACAGGCCGGTAACCTGGCAGACAGAGTAGGAAATTTACAAAATGAGGGTATTTACAAGGCCACTCCCTACCCCAAAGTTTTAGACTCATTGATATTTGCGCCTAATAGCAAGTCATCAAAACCCAATATCGAAACCGAATTAATGCTTACCGCCCAGTATTTTGTATTTTCAAAGCTGGCTTTCCAGGGAATGAGCGATTCTACCAGTAAAGCGGTTAACTGGTTTTTACCGCGCAAAAAAATCTCCTATAATGATTACCTGGATACTTTGTTGAAGCAAAGCGGTAAGGCCGGCAGTCCCTTGTCAGAACCTATTTACAGACAGTACGATTTATTGAAGGCTTACCTTGCCAAATACCGGGCTTTAGATGCGAGAGAAAAATGGACCGCAATTCCATCGGCCAAGGGCGTAAAACCGGGAGACTCGTCGGCAGTTATCTCCCAGATAAGAGCTCGTCTTTATAAACTGGAGGATTTTAAAGGCGACACGCTAAACAATATTTTCGATGATACTTTACAACAGGCCATCAAGCGGTTCCAACTAAGGCATGGCTTAACAGCCGATGGTCTGCCGGGGCCGGGGACACTTGCAGAGATGAACGTACCCTTAAAAAAACGCATCAGGCAGATTATTGTTAATATGGAGCGGTGCCGCTGGCTTCCGGTTAGTTTAAGTACCGACTACCTGGCGGTAAATATCCCCGAGTTTAAGCTGCACGTTTATCATGCCGATAGTTTGTTATGGAGTTGCAATGTGGTTGTAGGCCAAAAGGTTCATCAAACAGTTATATTTTATGGTCAAATGCAGTATGTGGTGTTTAGCCCGTACTGGAATGTACCCGAGAGCATTGTACGGAACGAAGTTTTACCCGATATGCGAAAGAACCCCAATTATATTAACAAGCATAATATGGTGATTACCGGCCGCGAAAATGGTTTACCGGTAATTAAACAAAAGCCAGGCCCTGAGAACTCTTTAGGCCTTGTAAAATTTTTGTTCCCCAATAGCTATAGTATTTATTTGCATGATACACCCTCACGATCGTTATTTGGCGAATCGTCCAGGGCCTTTAGTCACGGTTGCATCCGCGTTGGCGAACCTGCAAAGCTTACCGCTTTTCTGTTGAAATATGATACTACCTGGACTGCTGACAGAATTTACAAAGCGATGCATCTTGGCAAAGAACAAATTATAACACTTAAACAAAAAGTACCTGTGTTCATCGCCTATTTCACAGCTTTTACCGATAGAGATAACCAACTCAACTTTCGCCAGGATATCTACGACAGGGATGAGCAGCTGGCTTCGATGATATTGTCGGGAAGCGGGAAATATTAAGAATATATCCATCCGCAGAGCCAGACTTACGAAGTTTTTAAAACTTCGTAAGTCTTTTGCCGCTTTTACTTTCTACTTCAACACCGATACCGCTTTATTGGCATCCCCAACTCCCCAAACGGTACCTGGTTTATCGCCCATGGTTATTTCCAGCTCGCCGCCGGCCATCAGGGTTTTGTGCGAAAAGTAAGTTTTGGTATAATTTACACCGTTTAGCTTCATGGCGTTGATGTACATATTTTTAGGCCCGTTGTTTTTTACAACGATGTGAAATGTTTTATTGCCTTGCAGTTTCAGCCTTGCCTCGGTGATTACCGGGCTGCCAAAAACATACAGGCCATTTGCCGGATTAACCGGGTAAAAGCCGAGGGCCGAGAGTACGTACCATGCCGACATCTGGCCAACATCTTCGTTGCCAATAATACCGTCGGTTTTAGTGGTATAAAAATCATCCAGGATATAGCGCACTTTGGCGGCTGTTTTCCATGGCTGGCCCGAGTAATCATAGTAGTAGGCCATTGGGTGGCCAGGCTCGTTGCCATGGGCATACTGGCCTATTAATCCCGAAACGTCGGGCGATTTAAATTTACCCATATCGCCCTCGGCAATAAATAACGAATCGAGCTTGATATTAAATTTATCTTTGCCACCCAGCAAATTAATTAATCCCTCAACATCCTGTGGTACCAGGAAAGTGTATTCCCAGCCATTGCCTTCAGTAAAGTCACCTGTTTCATGAATCGAGATAAATGGGCTGTACGGCGTGCGCCATGAATTGTCGGCCAAACGGCCACGCATAAACCCGGCCTTAGGATCGTAGTAGTTTTTGTAGTATTTGCCGCGCTTGCTAAAGTATTCATAATCGGCTGTTTTACCCAGTTTTTTGGCAACTTGTGCAAGGCACCAATCGTCGATAGCATATTCCAAACCCATCGAAACAGATTCCGCTGTGCTATCTGCAGGAATAAAACCGAGTTTTTTAACAAATTTAACGCCGCGTGCATCCTGCATGGCGGTAGTTTTCATAGCCTCATATGCAAGGTTAGCATCAAAACCTTTGTAGCCTTTAAGCAATGCATCGGCAACAACGGGCACCGCGCTATAACCAACCATACAGTTAGTTTCATTAGCCATTAAATGCCAGGTTGGCAAAGTACCCTGCTGCTGGTAAATAGCCAGCATCGAGTTTATCATATCGTTGGTATGCTCCGGGTGGATAATGGTTGACAGCGGGTTATTAGACCTGTAAGTATCCCATAACGAAAAAGTGGTTACATTATTAAAACCAACGTTTTTATGTACCTTTTTATCGGTACCCCAATATTCGCCGTTTACATCGTTGAATATAGATGGTGCCACCATGGAGTGATAGAAGGCGGTATAGAACTTTTTCAATATCGACAATGAATCGACTTTGATATTGATTTTACCTAACTGTGCATTCCAGGCCTGGTCGGCCTCGGTAACAACTTTTGCAAAATCCCAACCAGGTATTTCGGCTTTAATGTTTAGCATGGCATTTGCCGAACTTACCGGCGAAATACCAACTTTAGCATAAACAATCTCGCCTTTTGAGGTAGCAAAGCTGATAACGCCTTTAACTTTTACTCCTTTTAATTTGGTACCGGCAACTTTGGCTGTACTGTCATAAACCGCGAATTTTTCTATCGGTTTTGAGAAAACAGCGGTGAAGTAAATACGCTGATCAGCCGCCCATCCTTTTGAAAAGCGGTAACCGCTGATGGTGTATTTATCTTCCTGTTTAATGTAGGTTTCGTACGATCTGTCCCAACCTATACCTTCCTGTAAGTCAATTACAATATGCGCATCTTTTGAAGCCGGGAAAGTGTATTTGTGCATTCCCACCCTTGTACTGGCTGTAAGCTCGACACCGATATCGTAGCGTTTTAGCTTAACCTTATAATACCCGGGTTTTACAACTTCGTCTTTATGACTAAAAAGTGAAACATAGCCGTTTTGCATATCTTTCAAGCTGCCCTTGTAAGTTTTGATGGCACCGGTGGTTGGCATAAAAGATATATCGCCCAAATCGCCGATACCCGTACCACTTAGGTGGGTATGCTGAAAGCCGATGATGGTTGAATCGGAAATATGGTAACCCGAGCACCAATCCCAGCCTTCGGATAAGTTGGTTGGCCCTAATTGCACAGCACCAAAAGGAACGTTTGCGCCTACAAACACGTGGCCATGAAAGCCGGTGCCGATATAAGGATCGACATATTTGGTAAAAGAGACAGACACCGCTTTCCCGGTTTTTTGGGACTTATGGGCCTGGCCAAATGAGCTTGATGTTAAGACAGCCAGTATTCCGGCTAAAAAGATCTGTTTTTTCATTCGTTATTTATAGATTGTATGACGGGTTTGCACAAACATAAACCCGGCTATATAATAGATTATTAATAAACGCTTAATTCGGCAACGGTAATACCATTGCCGGCTATTACATGCTCTGCCTCAAATTTAAAATACCTGGCGCTTACGGGGTTGCTTAAAACAACCGGCTGCACAATCGGGTTCGATTTAATATTCGAAAACTCTCCCGAAGCCACTTTCACCCATTCTTTGCCATCCAGGCTTGTATAAAAAACATACCGGTCAACAATGCCGTCCGGCTGCTTATCCTGTCTTGGTAAATATCCAAACGCTTTAATTTGGCGGGCAGTGCCCATATCAATGGCTATTTGCTGCGGAAATTTTGCATCATCCTTGCTTAATGTACTGTATAGCGTACTGGTGTGCTCATCAATCGCATTTTCTGCCCGGTTACCGCCGTCATTTGCAGTAGTTGCATCAATGGTTTTCCAATCTGCTTTGGCATAGCCGAATGAGGCGAAAGCAACATCACTTTTCTGCCCTTTGCCTTCAAAGCTACGTGCTTTAACAATGCCACCGTTAGCCAGCAAAACCGGCTCCTTATAAACAGGCGAAGTAAGGGTTGGTTCCTGTCCGCTCAACGTATACCTGATGGCACTCACCGGAGCTTCGGTTGTTATGCTAACCTCACCTTTTTTGTTTCGGGCAATTTTAGGGGCCGTTAAATGTACAGGTTCCTTAAATAATCCAAAATCGCTAAGCGCTATGGCAACAGGCGATTTGGTTATTCTTAACCTTAACTTACTTGCCGTAATGTTTTGAGTTAAACGGATCAGCCTGTTACCGCCTATGCTGGTGGCTGCGCCAATTTGCTGCCATTTGCCGTTCATAAAAGCATCAACCTCAAAAGCTTCTATCCGCTGGCCTAACTTAATATTTTCGCGTAGGCGGATAACGTTGAATGTTTTTGGCGTGTGCAGGTCGATAGTTAAACTGGGGGTGGTTACTTTATCATCCGTAGCCCAATAACTGTACCTGTCGTTATCTAACAAAAGCTGCGGGCCAAAGCTTAATTTATTACCGCCACGGATATTACTTGCGGAAACGGTAGCCCCTTTTGCCAGGTTAACCGCAAAGGTTTGTTTTAACAGGTTGCCAAATTGGGTAAGCGATTTAACATCTATCTCATTTACAATACCCCGAGGATCTGGCGATAAGCCTAAATCCAGCGCCGCACCGCGGCCTACACTTTTGTAATACAGATCAAGCAATGTATAAGGTGATTTTACGCCATCATCCTGTGTTTTGTGATAAAACCAACCTGGCCTTAAGGACACGTCGCATTCTGCGGGCATCCAGAAATCGCCATTGCGGGTACCTTCTGTTCCTTCATAATCTTTTACAAAGCCATTGCCTGGTTTTTTGCCCTCTATGGGGGCATGGGGTGTATAAGTTGCCCAGCAGGTTTCGCCTGCATAGCCCTCTTCATTACCAACCCAGCGCACATCGGGGCCAACGTCACCAAAAATAACGGCGTTAGGCTGTAGTTTACGGGTAATAGCCCAGGTGGTATCCCAACCATAATATGTAGACCTGTCGATATGCCTAACCTCGCGTTTGCCACCATAATAGCCGTCGCCGCCGTTGGCGCCATCATGCCATGATATAAACAGCGGGCCGTAGTTAGTATATAATTCCCGCAATTGCTCGCGATAGATTTTGATATATTCATCCGTACCATAGTTAGGGTTATTTCTGTCCCAGGGCGAGCAATAAACACCCAATTGCATTCCTAATTTATCGCAAGCTTCGCGGTACTCTTTTAAAATATCACCTTTTCCATTTTTGTATGGGCTTTTGGATATGTTATGCTCGGTTGTTTTGGTCGGCCAAAGGCAAAAACCATCGTGGTGCTTGGCAACCACTACAACGCCTTTGAAACCGCCGGCTTTGGCAGCACCTACAATTTGCATAGCGCTAAACTGCGATGGATTGATAAGCTTAGGATCTTCATCGCCATAGCCCCACTCTTTATCGGTATAAACATCAACGCCATAATGAATAATGCAATACATACCCATTTCCTGCCAGTTTAGCTGCCCTTTGGTTGGCAGCGGGCCGTAGGGCTTCGGTGCCGCCTGGCTAAATCCTTTTAGGCCGATGGCCAATAACAATAATATGATACCTGTAACCTTTTTCATGAATACATTTTAATTTTTAAACCAACCAGCCGGCACCTCTTGCGGTACCGAGCCATTAACACTATACTTTAGGCCCAGCTTAAAGCCGCCGCCGCCCTCAATAAAATCAAGCTGAAAAGGGTGTGCCCCCATTTTTAAGGCCACCTGCCCGCTGCGCTCCTGGGCCGAATGGTTTCCATCGTTATTGACAACCATATTGGGGCCTATTTTTAACACTCCGCCGTCATCGCAGGTAAGGTAAAAGCTGTAAATACCATCATCGGGTACATCAATATAGCCTTTATAAGTAATACCAAATGATGGCGCTTTTACAGTTGCCGGTACTTCAATTTTATCTGTGGTAAATGTACTATCAACTTTAGCGTCCTTCATAAAAGTTGTTGCTTTAAAGTAGGCTTTGTAATAAGTACAAGCCAGGCCAGGTTTTGGCGGCGCTATTTTAACCGGGCCAAGCATTTGCTGTTGGGTATAATTCAGGTTGTAAACATCGCCGCGGGTGCCAACGGTTGTAAATACTGCAACCCTTACCAATTCGGATTTTTTGATAACTAATGGTGAAGGCAATACCGGGGAGTTTACGCCTGGCAGGGTTCCATCGGTAGTATAACGGATGGTTAAAGTTGGCAAAGGCGATGCAATACTTAATTTGCCTTCATCGGTAAATACATATTCGTTTAGCAGGCCCGGCAAATCCGGCAGGCGATAATTTATCCCCATGCCATCCATCCTGCTATATTGCTGCACGAGCCGTTTCAGGTATGAATCATATTTATCGGGCTGATTTGTCCAAAGCTTTTCGGCAAGGGCGGTCATCCGGGGCATGGCCATATAATCGGCACGGCGCTCGGATGGAATCCGTTCCGACCAGATGTTAGCCTGGGCACCGATGATCGATTTAGCTTCCTGCGCATTTAGTACTTTGGGGATTGGGTTAAAATGATATACCCTGTCAACCGAATACTGATCGGGCTGGTTATCAAAATATAAGGGCTCGCCGGGCGTCATGATCACCATATTACCGTTTTTTACCGCTTCAACAGGCGCATTAGGTACCCATCCGCGCCAATACATCACTATGGCTGTTGGGCTGATGCCACCTTCAATAATCTCGTCCCAACCTATTAATTTACGGCCTTTGGAGTTAAAAAACTTTTCCATGCGGTTAATAAAATAGCTTTGCAGCGCTGCCAGGTCTTTTATTCCTTCTTTCTCCATCAAAGCCTTGCAGGCGTCAGATTTCCCCCAATCGGTACGGTCGACTTCATCGCCTCCAATGTGGATATATTGGGATGGGAAGATGTCCATAATTTCGGTAAATACGTTTTGGGCAAACTCAAAGGTTGTTTCGTTACAAGGGCAAATGGGTTTGGTGAACAGCGTTCCCCATTTATTCTCGCCATTACAGGTTAAAAACGGGTACGAATTGATGGCGGCCATCATGTGACCCGGCATATCTATCTCGGGAATAATATCAATGTGTTTTGCCGCGGCATAAGTTACAACACCCTTCATTTCCTGCTGGGTGTAAAACCCGCCGTAAAGTGTTTTACCGCCGCGCTGAATGATATGCTCCTTATCGATCACAAAATCGGGATTATCTTTTGAAAGTTTCATACACAACGAATCCTGGCCGTTGAATGTGCGCCATGCCCCCTCTTCGGTTAGTTTGGGATATTTTTTTATTTCGATGCGCCAGCCCTGGTCGTCGGTCAGGTGCAGGTGCAGCTTGTTCATTTTGTAAAGTGCCATCCTGTCGATAAACTTTTTAAGATAGCTGATAGAAAAAAAGTGCCGCGAAACATCCAGGTGCATACCGCGCCACTCATAAGCAGGTTCATCCTGGATAGTCAACGCCGGCAAAACTAACTTTTTATTGGTGATACCTTTCTCTATTGATACAGGCAACAGTTGCCTGATGGTTTCGATGGCATGAAAAACGCCGGCACCGGAGTTGGCCAAAATCTCGACATGCTTTGGTGTGATAGTAAGCCGGTAGCCTTCTGATGCTGTTATATCGGTACTTTTAATAATGCTTATAGCTGATGCTGATTGGATTTTAGCTGGTGTTAATTTTTGTCCAAGTCCTTTTTCTAAAAGAGCAGCGAGTTCTTTAGTCTCGTTCTTAAATGCTGGCCCGCTCACAGTTGTTCGTGCGGTTATAACAAATGCACCTTTACCTGATGTTAATTTTGCAGGATAAGGTATCAGTGGAAATTTAGCTGCGTCTTGTGCGTTTGAACTAAACCATACAAACAAGAGTGGGGTTACCAGCTTGATGCCGGCATTTTTTCGTAAAAAAGCTATCATTGATAGTTTGAATTTTAATAGTATTTTCCTGAAATTATCTAACATCAATTATTCCGCCCGCGTAACAAAGCTATGATAAACATTGCTTTTTATGTGTCACAATAGATAATTCCAATAATTTTATAAACATATTAAAACTTTTTAATTTTCTTAAAGAAGATTAACACAAATTGCACGAATTGAAGCGAATTAGCGCAAACAAGGGGTTCAAAGTTGGCTTACTAATTGCAACTACTGAGCTTAAAATTTAGCGATCTATGCAAATTCGTGAAATTCGCCTCAATTCGTACAATTCGTGTTAGTTCAATTCGTGAAATTCGATTTAATTCGTGCAATTCGTGTGTACTCAAACATTTATCCAACCGGCTTGTTTCTTGATTTATGATAACCAGCGGCGTAACATTCGGTATTAATAAAGAAGACGGAACCCATATTATTATTGCAGTTGATCCGGCAGATACTAATAAGATCAACGAAGACAATAATGGGACCTACAAGCTATACAGGGATATAGACAGCCCAAAAACTTTTGATAAGGGATATTTGGGCGCTATTTTTTTAGATGATACAGAGCCGGGGTATCATTACTCCGGTGGTACCGAGCTTACTGATTTTGAGTTGAAACAACTGGCCAAATTGATAAGGGATTACCATGCCACAGGCCAGGAGTTTGACGATCATAAACGCGATATCAGCACTAAGTAAGAGTTAAGAGTCAAGATAGCTTCAGGCTTGTTCATTTACCCTCAATTTTAACCTTTACCCGCATTTTTTAGGGAATAACAACCGCGTTAAAAGCTTTTAAGTATTTGGCTATATAATCCTGCTTTGTTTTTGATTTGTATTGCATAATAAAACGCGGGTGCTCCAACGCTACAACCTGTTTAAAAAACCGGTGCTCATCGTTAAGCCTGCGCAAAAAGTTTTCATTTTTGCCGGTACCAAAACAAAAACAAACATCAGTTTCAAACCCTATAGCAATTTGCTTTTTGATGTTTTCTACAATAAAAGGATACACTGCCTTTGTTAACTCAGGTGTATCGTAGTAGTTATAGTTTATCTCTTTACCCTTGGGGCCTGTTATGGTGAAACCCAGCGGACAAACAGAATGAATATAAAATTGCTGGTAAAACTGTTCTATTCCGCCAAAGGCTTCAATCATATCATACACATATTCTGACGAGGGTTCATGTGTAATAGGCCCGATATAGGGTATCTGGCATTTGCTGATCATCCGTTTGGGATCGGTAAATGACACTCCTGTCATGCCCGAGCCAAACCGGCCCGGGTTAATACCCAATATCAAATGGCGGGGATGGTTATCGCTATAATATTTGCCGTAAAACCGCGTGGATACATCCAGCGCAAAATCATTATCCCTGAACGGGTTCATGATGCTTATGCCTGTTGGCAGCGTTCCTGTATATTCCAGTTGTTGGTTAAAGGCTATTATTCTATCGGCAAAGGTGTTCATACCGGGTAAAATTAGTAAAAAGCAAAAAGCTTAACGCATAAAGTTATTTTGGTTCAGCAATTGCTTTTAAAAAAGGAGGCGCCTACGGAGCCCTGCTTTTGAGTTTTATTTAGCTATAAACACGCGACTCCTACGGAGTCAATGACACGCATTATTTCTAACTCCAGCGGAGTTACGTGTTTATAGCATGATAAATACCTATTGTTTGGCTCCGTAGGTGCCTCCTTTTTTAAAGCCTATATTTTGCTTAGATCTGTTTACTTTTACGTTATGGGCATTGTCAACTTTACTACTTTTCTGGTCACATCTCTCCTTTTTATCATTTCACCGGGTATCGATACCATTTTCGTGCTTAACAAATCAATAGGCCAAGGCAAAAAAGCGGGAATTTACGCAACTTTGGGTATTGCTACAGGGGTGCTTGTACATACTACGCTGGCTGCATTTGGTTTGTCGTTAATATTATCACAATCTGCAATGGCTTTCAGCTTTGTAAAATACGCCGGCGCTGCCTACCTGGTTTATCTTGGCATCAGTAAGTTTCTTTCCAAAGAAGAAATTTTAAAACAGGATGTAACCATGGTATTGGAGCCTGTGCGTAAAACTTATTTATCTGCAGTGTTAACCAATACCCTTAACCCAAAAGTTGCCATATTTTTCCTGGCATTTTTCCCGCAATTCATCCATCCGGCACAAATTCACAATGCCCTGCCCTTTGTTTTGCTTGGTATAACTTACGCGCTAATGGGTTTAGCCTGGTTTGCTGTGCTCACGTTTTTTACCGGCTCATTATCCGGCCGACTAAAAAAGCAGCCTTTATTTAGTTTTTGGCTTAATAAATTTTCGGCAGTTGTTTTTGTGCTGATGGGTATTAAAATAGCTTTCACCAAAAGATAAAATAAAAAAAGTCCCGGTTACTTTACAGCAACCAGGACAATTAAAACACCCCATAAAAAAATCTTACTTCATATATTCTTTATCCAGGAACAAATACCTGTCCCGGTCGTTTTCTGTTTTTTGCCCGCTTTTTACGTCAATGTCCATAAACTTAACCGGGCTTTTACCGGCTGTATTGGCGTCCCACTTTGATAAACCTGCACCGTTTGGATTATAATTTTTAATGAAATTGGCAAAATAGCTCTCCATGGTTTCTGATACTTTATAGTCGTCAGGTGTCCAGGCGTACACTTTATTGCCGGCAAGGTTGCCCATGGCGTACTCAATTTCAGATGCGTGCGATGCGCCAACTGCCGCCGGCATCTTGGGCATAGCCATGCCTCCGTTATTTTTCACAACACCTCCTGCAAGCCCCGGAGCTGCGTTGCCCATTTGTGCCGTCATTGCCGGGCGGATGCGCGAAAAGCAATAACGATAAACCGGTTTGCCCCCCGTTTTAATTTGCAGATCGGCCCATTTCCAGGTACTGTACACGATAAAACGATCGCTTGATAAGGCGGTTGCCGATTTAATTACTTCTTCGTCTGTCGAGGCAGGATAAAGTTTCATTACTTCGCCTGCTTTATCGCCATACAAAGTATTTAATGCTTTTTTGTAATTGTCCAGCGTTGGTGCGTCGGCACGCATTACAAACTGGTAAGGCACCTCGGCCGAGTTCCATCCAACTAAAATCGGGATTTTTGCCTGTTCGCCTGCTTCAAAAATTTCGGGCAGCGATTTTGGCAACAAATATCCATCAATAGTTGGCGTATTGGGGGTTGCGTTTGCACTGTAAGCCGCGTTGAGTAAATCGGCAGCGGGTATAGCCCTTAAATCAGCTATAGATCCGGCTTTCATGTTTGCCGCAAATTTCGCCCCGTTTTTTTCGGCATCAGCCAATGGGATAGAATTTAAAGTTGGTTTTATCCCGGCACCGCTCTCTCCTATCGCCGCGTTGATTAAGTTTTTTGATAACGGCGACGCCATTTGTATTGATACCGATATCGACCCGGCCGATTCGCCTGCTATGGTAACATGATCAGGATCGCCGCCAAATTTGGCTATGTTCTTTTTCACCCATTCCAACGCGGCATGCTGGTCGAGGTAACCATAATTACCAGACGAATGATTTGGCGATTCTGCAGTTAATTCCGGATGAGAAAAGAACCCGAATATGCCCAAACGGTAATTTACAGTTAACGCAACAATCCCACGTTTAGCCATGCTTTCGCCGTCATAGCGCGATTCGGACCCATCTCCGGCAACTAAGCCGCCGCCATAAAAATAAACCAGTACAGGTAGCTTTTCTTTCATGGTTTTAGCAGGTGTCCAAACGTTAAGATAAAGGCAATCCTCGCTCATCCCCGATGACCTAAAATTCATATCACCAAAAACCGGCCGCTGCATAGGGTTACTTCCAAAATGATCGGCTTTTAAAACGCCCGTCCAGTTTTTAGCTGGTTGCGGCTCTTTCCAGCGCAAATCGCCAATGGGCGGCTGCGCAAACGGGATACCTTTAAAAATAGTTACGGGCGAACCGGCCTCTTTTACACCTTCCAGCGTACCGTTCTCAATAGTTACCTGGTTTGTTTGTGCAATTACCTTCATGGTAGTTAGCTGCGCCAGCAGCAATACTGCTAAAAATGGTTTCCTCATGGGGTTTATAATTGGTTATTGGTAGTTAATACAAGCATCAGAATAACTATTGTATCATTATGTTACAATAATAATTTAAATTTACGCCGCTAACAAATTTTTTTGTTAATTGCTACGATTTATATGTCCGAAGACAACAACGAGTTCAAAAAACAGGAAGCTGATGCAAAAGGTGAAGGCTATTTGCCCGGCCTGGCTATTGATGCGGTAATTTTTGGCTTTCATGACAAACAACTTAAAGTTTTACTGCTTGCCTATAAAAACACCGGTTTGTATGCCTTGCCAGGCGGCTTTATTCATGATTACGAAGATGTTAATGAAGCTGCACGACGGGTGTTATTTGATCGAACGGGCCTAAAAAACATCTTCCTTGACCAGTTTTATGTTTTTGGCGACAGAAGCAGACATGATCCGGAGCCCCTGAAAAAGATTATGTCTGTAAGTGGCAAGATCCCCCCGGCCGACCACTGGTTGCTGAAGCGTTTTGTATCTATAGGATATTATGCGCTGGTAGATTTTACAAAAGCCATCCCCACTCCCGATAGTATCTCGGATAGTTGCGATTGGTATGGCCTTGATGACTTACCTGTACTGATGCAGGATCACCAGTTGATCATTAAAAAAGCTTTGGAAACCCTGCGCGTAAACTTAGATCAGAAACTGATAGGCTTTAACCTGCTCACCGATGATTTTACCATGGGCGATTTACAAAGCCTGTATGAAACTATCCTGAACAAAAAACTCATCAGGGCGGCCTTTCAGCGTAAGATGCTAAGCCTGGGCATATTGGAACGGATAGCAAAAAAATTTACCGGCGGCGCCCATAAAGCGCCTTACCTGTACAGGTTTATTTCCGGAAGATAATTTAGTGTCTTAATTATACCCTTTAATTGTCGTATTACACCCTTTTGGTTTATATTTAATGACTGTAGATTTACATTATCAATCAACAGAAATTTAACTACTTAAAACCTCAACTACCATGGCAACAATTAATCCTTATTTGAATCTCCCCGGTACAACCGAAGAAGCTTTTAACTTTTACAAATCAGTATTTGGCGGTGAATTTTTGGCCGTGATACGTTTTAAAGATTCGCCGGGAGGGTCTGAGAATGTAGCCGAAGCAGACAAAGACAAACTGATGCACATTGCCTTGCCCATAGGCAAAAACATCCTGATGGCTACCGACAGCATTGGCGAAATGGGCATGGGTTACAAACAGGGTAATAACTATCATGTCTCTATCAATGCTGACAGCAAAGAAGAAGCAGAAACCATATTTGCGGCGCTATCTGCAGGCGGCCAGGTTATGGTGCCGCTTGCCATGGCCGAGTGGGGCGACCTGTTTGGATGGTTTACCGATAAATTTGGCATATCATGGATGGTAAGTTATTCACCCAACCGCCTACAATAACGTTGACGGTTATGAGCGCGAAAACAATTAACATCACCTACCGGGTGTTAACAGTTTTGCTGGCCTTAGCTATGGCCGGCGATGGCCTTGGCGGAGTTACAAGGCAACAAGCAGGTATTGATGTGCTGCACCACCTGGGTTATCCCGTTTATTTTATGGTGATAGTGGGCACTGCTAAACTGCTTGGGGTAATAGCCATACTGCAAAACAAATACAAGACAGTTAAAGAATGGGCTTACGCCGGCTTTTCATTCACTCTTTTTGGTGCCATTGCGTCAAGGGCTTTTGCGGGCGATGCCATTAGTGAGTTCATTCCGCCAATAATCATGCTTGTATTTTTGTTTGCGGCCTACTATTTCTGGAAAAAGTTTAATCAATTAAAATCAACTGAATTATAACCAATCACACTAAAAACAAAATTTTATGAAAATCGCTGTAATTATTGTACGCACACTGGTAGCACTAATGTTTTTGTTTGCATCGGTAACCTATTTTGCCATGGTTTACTTCCATGCATTTACCATGCCTCCTGTAACAGGCAATATGAAAGTTTTTAACGATGGATTGGAAGCCTCGGGCTATTTAATGCTGCTTATAAAAATAACCGAATTGGTTTGCGCGCTGCTTTTATTATTTGGCAGGTACGTTGCACTCGCTTTAGTAGTTTTATTCCCGGTAATGTTAAATATTGTTTTAGTTAATGCATTTTTATCGCCATCGGGGCTTACTATGGTTATACCATTGCTGGCAGGCGTATTATTCCTGGCTTATACGCAACGGGAAAAATATGCTCCATTATTTACCGCAAAATAAACAACACATGCACACGGATTAAAAAATCAAGCTGTTATGACGGTAGAAGTTTTTAAAACCAATGTAAACAGGCGCAAATATGCCAAAGCATTATTGGCCGAAATCCACAAGACCTTTGCCGGCTATCACGCAAATTTCGATCTGGACGATTGCGATAACATATTGCGGGTGCAATGCAACAGCGGAACCATATGCGCTAATACGATGATACTTTTTTTAAAACGCTTTGGCTATCGGGCCGAAGTATTAACGGATTAACTTCAATACGCAAACAAAATCCGTTATGGTTAATTGTTATAATATAAAGAGAACATCATGTTAAAAGAAAGCAAAGCATTCAGCGGCTTTTCGGTAAATGATATCGGGAAAGCAAAGGAGTTTTACGGCAAAACATTGGGACTGGAAGTAAAGGATGATACCACAATGCCGGGGATATTGCACCTGGAAATTTCAGGCGGCAACGCAATTGTAATATATCCAAAACCCAATCATGAGCCAGCCACTTTTACTATACTTAACTTCCCTGTACCCGATGTAGAAAAAGCTGTAGATGAATTAACAGCGTGCGGCGTTAAATTTATAGTTTACAATCAAGAGAACTTCAAAACCAATGAAAAAGGCATATTTACAGCTGGCGGCCCAACGATAGCGTGGTTTAATGACCCGGCAGGCAATATCCTGTCGGTTATTGAAGAAACTAAAGGCTAAAGCTGCAAATCATGGAATTTGGTTAAAATAGCCTGAAGTCGTAAGCCCGGAGTCGTAAGAAAAAAGAGTTAAACTGACTTAGTACTTATAACTTCGGGCTTACGGCTTAACCGGCAGGCAAAATATTGTTTGTGGGCTTCTTTTTTAATATTAATGCAGCAACAACGGCTATAACTAACCCTACGGGCAATATTTCCACATAAGTAAATAACATTATAAAAACGGGATTCTTATACATTTGCTTGTATGAATCCATTTTAGCAGTCTCATCGCTCAGTTCTTTTGCGCTTGCTCCGGCGGCCTTAGCTTCGGCAAGCACCTGGGTTGCATACCTTTCCATAAAATCGGGCATAAAGTTGTAGTAAATTATCAGCCAGCTAACTACATAACAGGTAGATGCGATAAGCGCGATGTAAAGCCCTATCATAAACCCTTTCCCAAAAGTTATCTCGCCGCCGTTATATTTATCCCGGTAGTTTTTAACAGCTACAAATATCATGGAAAAAGCAATAAGCATGGTAGCATATCCTAAGTACATGCTGCCATTGGTGTGCCCATTGGCATAACACATTGCCATGGTAACAGCCATCAAACCGGATACTATTGCACCAGCAATTAATCCAAAAACGATTACATTTTTTTTCATTGTTTTAAGTTTAAATTTCTGGTACAAATTTGGCGCTTTGGGTTTACAACGCGGTCATACTTTAGGGTGATTTTGCTTAAATCATACCAAAGTACCAATATTATCAGGCAATGATACCCAGTTTCTTAGCTTTATCAACGGCCTGGGTACGGCGCTCAACTTCCAGCTTTTCAAACAAACGCGACGAATGTGTTTTAACCGTATTTAAAGATAAAAATAAGCGGGCGGCAATCTCCTGGTTACTTAAGCCATCGGCCATTAACTGCAACACCTCCATCTCGCGCTTACTTAAATTAAGTTGGGTTAACGCGGTTTCGTTTAAAACAAAATTATCATTGGCATAAATATAAACCTCTTTTTCAACTTGTATGGTTTTAACTTTCGGCGAACTTAATTTTAATGCCAGCCAGATGCCAAGGGAAGTAAAAACAACGGCGATGGCGCCAATATAAATCTCGAATGCATGATCTATTAAAATAAACCGGTATTCCAGCCATTTCATTAAAAACAGCAGTACAGCCAGCGAACCACCATACATGATGATATGCTTATTTTTTGAAAACTTATTCACGGCCTTTTAATGTTGCTTATTGCCAAAAATATAAAATATGCTGATAAAATATCCCCCGCCCATTAAACTCCTACTTAATTGAACAGGTCGCGTCAGGAAATTTTTTTCCCATTTTAAAAGCGGTCTCCCAAAGTGGGAAAAAATTCCTCAACAGCAGGACATATTTGGCCATAATAATTCAAATACAACCATAGCAATCCTTTAATTAAAACGAACAATATAAATAATGGGCTTGTTAACAAATAAAAACATTATTGGTGCTTATGGTAAATTTTTTATCCGTATTTTCGGTACAGTAATTGCCAAAGTGCACATAAACTGGTTAACCAGCATTGGTTTTTTGGGGAATATCAGTAAAAAACAGAACATTAAACCTCTTTTTAACGTATACCTGATCATTTTGCAAACCAATAAAAAATATAGGAATTTGTATATAATTAAAGCCATACAGGCCCCTGAAATTATTAGTTTACGTGTTTTAACCGCTTTAGAGCTGATTCCCAAATTAATCATATGAAGAAAACGTTACTAATTGTCGATGACGATTTAAGCATATTAAAGTTACTTAGTTTTATACTCTCAAAAGATTACAACTGTGTTGTTAAGAACAACGGCATTGAGGCTTTTAGCTGGCTGGAAGAAGGGCACCTGCCCGACCTGATCCTTTCCGATCTTCAAATGCCTTATTTTGATGGCCAGTCATTTGCTAAAAATGTAAAAATAAGTGGTTTTTACCGCGATATCCCGGTATTGCTGTTGTCTGCAGCACATGACCTGGATGAGCAGGTGAGCAATATGCCATTCAAAATTGACGCTTACATGCACAAACCTTTTAAGCCGAACGAACTCAAATCAGCAATTAACCAACTTCTACAAGTTTATGAATCGACAAACGTCTGATTGGAACGAAAATTCCGGCTCGCACATCAGGATCGCTTACGCGGGGTTGGAATTAAAAGACCTCATATTAAGCGGCCTTAATAATTTTAACATTATTTGTAATGATACTATCACACAGCTTGATGTTTATCTTGGTGAGCAATCTATATTAACCGTACCAGACATTATCCTGATAGAGATCGATACCGAAGGCAAATGCTTTGCGCTGGTTGAATCGATAAAAAGAAGCTTTTTACTTAACGGGTCTATTATTGTTCTGCTGTCAACCAAAAACGATAAAAACCTTAAGCAAAAGGCGCTTCAATTAAGAGTGCACGATTATTACAGCGTCCCGTTTTCTGTTGATGACTTGCGCGAAAGGCTTAATTTTCTGGTAACTTTTAAGCTGATAAAACCAAAGCTTCTTGAGCTATCAAAAGAGGTTGATACCACGTACAAGATGCCTTTGGGAAAACGTATTATCGACCTGGTTATATCATGCTCAATGCTTTTCTTCCTGTCGCCAATTTATCTGCTTGTAGCGATAGCGATTAAATTGGATTCAAAAGGCCCGGTATTTTACAAGAGTAAGCGCGTTGGTACGGGATACAAGGTGTTTGATTTTTATAAATTCAGATCGATGCGTACCGATGCCGATCAGTTATTGGCCAAGCTATCTACCGAAAGCAACCAATATGCCAATGAAGGCGGCGCCGGCAAAGCAGCTTTTGTAAAAATAAAAAACGACCCGCGCATTACCAGGCTCGGTAATTTTTTGCGCAACTCCAGCCTCGACGAGCTTCCGCAGCTTTTTAACATCCTCAGGGGCGATATGTCGGTAGTAGGTAACCGTCCTTTACCTGTTTACGAAGCGGAAATGCTTACATCTAATGAGTGGTCGATGAGGTTTTTGGGCCCGGCTGGCCTTACCGGCTTATGGCAGATAAGCAAACGGGGCAAAGAAGACATGTCTGAAAGAGAAAGAAAAAAACTGGATAATTTTTATGCTCAAAAGTATTCTATTTGGTTAGATTTACGGATAATTGCCGGTACCATACCGGCCCTCTTTCAAAAAGAAAAAGTATAAATTAATGAACAAAAATATAGTAATAGTTTGCTTTTTGATATCCATTACACTGTTTTACAGGCAGGTACGCGCCCAGGAAACTTTCATAAATACTGTAAACATGACATACCTGGATAAGCTGATAGCAACAGCAAAAAAGAATTATCCGGAAGTAAAATCAAGGCAAAGCCAGGTTAAAATAGCCCGCAGCACGTACAATCAAACAAAATTTGCCTGGCTGGATGGCTTAACGGCTTCGTACATTTACAGTCCGCAAAATTTAGTTAACCAGGCCAAACCAAGCATATTCAAAGGGTATCAGTTAGCAATAACGCTTAATATAGGCCAATTACTTAGAAATCCGGCCAGTACCAATATTGCAAGTGAATCCTTTAAAATAGCACAGTACCAGCAGGCCGAGTATATGCTCAGTCTTGAAGCACAGGTAAAAAGAAGTTATTTTACTTATTTGGCTGCTATGGCCGAATTAAGGCTTCGCTCGGGTGCGGTAACAGATGCCGGCACGGCCGTTAAACAGCTTAAATATGCCTTTCAAAAGGGGGAGACTACATTCCAGATTTACAATGAACAACTAACCACGTATTACAATCAAAATGCGTTTATGTTGCAGGCAGAATTGGCCACCTGGACAGCAAAAACAAACCTGGAAGAACTATTGGGGATTAAACTGGAAGATATAAAGTAAAGATGGAGTTAAGCTTTTTTTTTAAATTATTAAAAAAATACCGGTTAGTACTCATTTTTATACCGCTTATCGCAGGTATAGGTACATTTTTTTTGGTTAAAAAACTGCCCGATACCTATATTTCACATGCGCAAATTGCTACAGGTATAATTGATGCATCGCGGCACCTGCTGGATAAGGATGCAAACGCAAGTATACAGGCCCAACAGGCATTCAGCGAGTTTAGTAACCTGATGGCCATCATGAAGCTTAAGAAAATAGTTAGCCAGGTTTCCTATTCGCTAATTATACATGACTTAAAATACCCCGCCTATCCGTATAGCAAACCAAGCCAGATGCTTTCCGAAATGGCTGAATATGAGCGTGATGCCGCATTAAAGCTTTTTGAGTACAAATTCAACCATTTTGAACCACTGTTGCTTTACAACAAACAGGAGCGCATTTTGAACGATTTGTTGCACTCCATGAAATATGACGACGCGTCATTACGCAAGGACCTGATTATTTACCGGGACGAAGACAGCGATTTTATAACTGTAACTTATGATTCGGCTAACCCGCAATTATCCGCAGATGTTGTTAATATACTATGTACCCAATTTATTAGCTACTATACCCAAACCGTAAAGAAAAACCAATCAAATGCCGTTTCATTTTTATCCGAGCTCTTGGTTCAAAAAAGAAATGCTCTTCGGGATAAGACAGCACAATTACAAAAATACAAGATAGACAACGGTATAATTAACCTTGAAGAACAATCAAGAGCTGTTTTTAGCCAGATAATTAGTTATAACGATAAAAAACAGGATGCCGAAAAAGAAATAGCGTCATACGAAGGAGCCTTAAAGAAAATTGATGGCAGGTTTGAGCCAGGCGACAGGAGATATTTCGAGTCGGTATCAAGCAAAATTAATCAGACTATTACTGCAACACAGGACGAACTTCATGCTGTTCAGAACAAATATATCCGCAGCAATTACGATCCTAAGTACAAACCCTCGCTTGATTCGCTTCAAAAATCATTGTCGGCTCAAATTAACCTTTCATCAGATCAATATATAACGAATCCGCTTACGCATAAGGACGAATTGGTTAAGCAGAAACTGGCGCTTGAAATAACACGCGATCTGGCCAAATACAGCATTCAAACAATTAACGCAGAGCTGGCCGATTTGAACGCCAAATTTGCACGCCTTGTTCCGTTTGATGCCAAAGTAAAAACTTTCGATTTTGACATCAATATTGCCAGCCAGGAATACCTTGATGTTTTAAATAAATATAACGCAACCAATCTTAAATCCAATTTCAGCATTGAACTGATACAGGTCGAAAAAGCCGAGCCCGAAGCCCCGCAACCGTCAAAAAAAATGCTGCTAATAGTTATAAGCGTTGTGGTAACGCTATTTGGGTGCGTGTTTGTGTTGTTCCTTATGTTTTATTTTGATAATACCATAAAGGAGCCTGCCGAACTTGTTAATAAAACCCAGTTGCCATTACTTGGCTACCTAAACAGGATACCTGGCACCGACCTTGACCTCAGGAAACTTTGGGATATTGAAAACCGCGATAAAATGCAACAATACAAGGATTTGCTGCGATCTGTGAGGTTTGAAATTGACCAGGAATTACGTGGAGAAAAAGTTATTGCAATTACCAGCATAAGCCCGCACGAAGGAAAAACACTTTTTTCTGCAAGCCTGGCCTACTCCTATGCCATGATCAATAAAAAGGTTTTATTAATTGATGGAAACTTTGAGCGGCCGGATTTAACAAATGCACTGCACCCGTTGTTGTTTTTAGAGGATTATTTTAAAGACAATCCGCACAGCAGTATCGAAATAAACAGCAGCGTAGCTACTACGCTGGGTAACCATGGCAATGATGTTACGTTGCTGGAAATTGCCGACGAAGCCTTTATTAAAAACCGCTTTGACGATTTAAAGTCAAAATACGATATTATTATTATTGATACAGCCCCGCTAACAGCGTTAAATAAATCAAAAGAATGGCTCCTGTTTGCTAATAAAACTATTGCCATTTTTGAGGCAAATAAAGAACTGACCAATGCACAAAAACCTCACCTGGTATTTTTAAAGACGCTGGGCAGCAAATTTGGCGGGTGGGTGCTTAATAAAACAACTGCAAATAAAAAGAGAACATAACCCTGTGTAAGGCATTTGCCGGTTTATTTTCCAACCAGGGAAATTTTAGCTTTAGTATTATGAGAATAGATCCCATTGAAGCAAAGCGAAACCCATTTGAAGATTTAACACCGCTTCAAAACAAGTCGCGCAAAGCGGCAATCACAATAGCCTTTATCGGCGTATTTGTATGGGCAATTAAAATTTTGTTTTTGTAAACCTTTGGCCATAGCAGATGCAGCGCGAAACAACCAACAATACTAACGTGAACGAAGCATTTGGAAAAAGGCTGCTGCGCCAAAAGTTTTCAAACCCGTTTGTGCTTATATTTTTAGTACTCGCCGCGTTGTTTGTAAGCGTTGTTGTTTATAAGCTTGGCATTATTGGTGCAGGCGCCATTATGGCCCTTATTGCAGGCGTACCTATTTTGGTTGGTATTGTTGCCTATCCAAAATTTGGGATAACGGTACTTATAGTAGCGTCGTTTTTTATCAACTACATTTCGGAATTTTTGCCCGCACAGGTACCTATAGGCACTTTACTTGATGCTATAACCTATTTGCTTATCCTGGGTTTTTTTATCAAACAAAAAAGCGAAAACGACTGGAGTTATTTTAAAAACCCAATCAGTATTGTAATTATATTGTGGCTGATATACAACCTGCTTGAGGTAGCCAACCCATCTGCTGCATCGGTGCTGGCCTGGATTTATACTGTACGTACAGTTGGCTTTATTATGCTCATGTATTTTGTGTTTGTTTATCACATTCGTACGGTTGGTTTTATAAAATATTTGTTTAAGCTGTGGCTTGTGCTCGATGTTATTGCCGCCATTTCGGCATTTCAACAGGAGAAATTTGGTTTTCTATCGTTTGAAAAAAAATGGCTTTACTCCGATCCGCAGCGCGTAAGTTTGTTGTTTATAAACGGCCACATGCGCAAATCGGGTATTTTTTCTGATCCGGTTACATTCTCCTATAACATGGTTATTGGCGCCTTACTTTGTATCGCGCTCATCATGAGCAATATAGATATTCGCAAAAAAATAATCCTGGGCTGTATGGCCATATTTTTTCTCACCGTGATGCTTTATTCGGGCACCAGGGCCGCTTACGTTTTGTTGCCGGCCTCATTGCTTATTTTGGCTGTGCTGAATTTTAACCGCAAGGTACTTATCGGCACCCTTGTTGCCGGCTTAATGCTTGCTTTTTTGATTGTAATGCCCACTTCAAACCCGGCGATAAAAAGGTTCCAATCGGCTTTTAGCCCATCTAAAGATGCATCGTATAATGTGCGGGCCGAAAATCAAAGAAAAATAAAGCCATATATATTATCGCATCCAATAGGTGGCGGTCTGGGGTCGGTGGGTGTTTGGGGCCGGCGCTTCGCCCCCAATTCTATGCTGGCCAAATTTCCGCCCGACAGCGGATACGTACGCGTAGCTGTCGAGATGGGCTGGATAGGCCTTCTGTTGTTTTGTACCCTGTTTTTTGTGGTATTAAAAAACGGTATTAATTTCTTTTTCCTGATTAAAAACCCCAGGCTTAAAAACTACTGTATGGCCATGGTGCTGGTTATATTTGCTTTTAACATAGGCAATTTTCCGCAACAGGCCATTGTACAATATCCATCCAATATTATTTTTTACTTATCTATTGCCATTATTGTTGCCTGCATGCGGTTAGACCTGGAACAACAAAAAGCCATGGTAACCGGCAGTAATCCAAATACAACAGCATTAACCGAATTGAATTGAGCCGATGTCGATAATAACCACCATAAAAACAAACCCAAGGTTAAAAAAATTAGTTCACTGGATGCTGATACCAACCGGCGAATCGAGGCCAAGGCGTTGGGTACGCTGGTTTATTACGCCATTTTATTATCCGCGCGGCAAGGGGGCTGTGGTAAGATATTATGCGCGGCTGGATATTTTTCCATTTAACAAATTCTCGTTAGGCAGTAAAAGCATTATCGAAGATTTTGCAACCATCAATAATGGTGTTGGCGATGTTATCATAGGCAACAATTGTGGCATCGGTATCAGTAATGTAATCATTGGCCCGGTTACCATGGGCAATTATGTAATGCTGGCCCAAAACATTGTTATTTCGGGCTTAAACCACGGGTACGAAGATGTAACACTTCCTCCGCGGGCGCAAAAAGTAGTTACCAAACCAATAATCATTCAGGATAATGTTTGGATTGGGGCCAATTGCGTGGTCACCGCGGGCGTAACTATTGGCAAGCACGCTATAATTGGCGCGGGCAGCATTGTCACCAAAAATATACCCGATTATTCGGTAGTGGTAGGCAACCCGGCAAAAGTTATAAAAAGATACAATTTCACAACAAATTGTTGGGAAAAGGCGTAACAAAACAAAGCATGCGGTTTATACAAAAGCTTATTAATAAGCATACACTTTCGTTAGCAAGCAACGCTATTATGCCTGTTTTGGGTATGGCCATACTGGGGTTAATGGCACGCCATCTTTCGAAACCCGACTTTGGCGATTACATATTTTTCCTGGTGGTATTTAACCTTGCCGATACGTTCAGGACCGGCTTTTTGCAAACATCACTTATAAAATACTATGCAGGCGCCAGCCCGCAAAGGGCAGCAAACATAGCAGGATCTGCCTGGTATATTGGTTTAACAATAGTACTCACTTTTGGGTTAGGTAATTTATTATTGTTTTTTATTCTTTCGTACACAGGCGCAAGCCCTAATATGTTCCTGATAACAAAATGGCTTGGCATCGTTTATCTATGCTCGCTTCCAACTACAATAACCACCTGGATATTACAAGCCGAACAACGTTTTGACAGGCTGTTTTTGGTGCAGTTAATTAACCAGGGCGGCTTTTTTCTTTTTATATTATTGCTTATTTTATCTGGTTATATCAGTTTACAAAATTCAATTTATTGCTATTGCTTAAATAGTATTATCAGCAGCTTACTTGCAATTTTTACCGGCTGGTCAAAAATAAAAGCAATGGGTAGTAAAAGCTGGGCATCAATAAAAGAGATGGCACACTTTGGCAAATATAGTGTTGGCACATCAATCAGTTCCTATTTGTTGCGCAGTTCAGATACCATTATCATTAAAATGATGTTCCCGCCTCAATTACTGGCCGTATATTATATCCCGCAAAGGCTGATGGAAATATTTGAGATCCCCTTAAGGGCCTTTATCGCTACGGCATTGCCTGTTATGTCGGCCTCGGTACATCGCGACGACAAAAAGCATGTAGCCTATATTATGAAAAAATACGCAGGAATGCTTACAATCGCCCTGATACCTGTAGCCATACTCTCCTTTTTACTGGCCGACCTTATTATTGGCCTATTATTTGGCAGCAGTTACCAGCACTCTGATGCCGGCAACATTTTCAGGATATTCATGTGTTTTGTTATGCTGCTTCCTATTGATAGATTTTTTGGGATAACATTGGATATTATCGGGAAACCGCAATTAAATATGATAAAAGTCTTTATCATGTTAACCATCAATGTATTTGCCGATTTTGCTGGGATATTCATTTTTCATAATTTATATGGCGTGGCCATAGCATCAATTTTTACTTTCTTTTCGGGGGCTATTTTTGGTTACTGGGCCCTTAAAAAGCATTTACAGTTTTCTGTTAAGGACATGTTTTATTTAGGATATCTTGAACTGAACGAACTTATCAGTACATCGTATAAAAAAATCAGGAACAGGTAAACAGGCAATTTAGTATGGAGCTTAGGAACCGTAATATCATCATATTTTCACAGATGCAGTTTGATGGCCGCCTGGAATCAACAAACTACACTTTGGCAAAGTACCTGGCTAAAAACAATAACGTATACTATGTAGACAGGCCCTTTACCTGGAAAGATTATGTGAAGTATAAAGATACACCGGCTTTTAAAATCAGAAAGCCGCATTTCTTCTCCCCTTCCGATAGCATTATCCAAACAGAGATACCCAACCTTAAAATAGTGATTTGCCCGCCGGTGCCATCTATTAATATGCTGCCCGAAGGGAAAATATATCGCCTGGCCGTAAGAATGAATGAATTGATTGTTGCCTCACGATTAAAAAAGGTAATAAAACAATTTAGCATCAACGATTACATTTACATCAACTCCTACAACTACACCTACCCCAACTTTCATGATTTAATAAAGCCATTACTTACGGTTTACCATTGCGTCGATCCGCTGATTGAGGTTTACCAAACCAGGCATGGTTTAATATCCGAAGACATTATTGTTAAAAACGTAGACCTGGTAATTTGCACCAGCAAAGAATTAAGAAACAAAAAGCTTAAGTTAAATCATAACTCACATCTTATTCCAAACGCGGCAAACATTAACCATAGCCAAAAAGCGCTCGACCCGGAGTTGCCTGTCGCAGCGGTTTTATCGGGTATTGGCAAACCAATAATAGGATACTTTGGCAATATTGAGCGCCGGGTTGATTATAATTTGCTTAAAGAATTATTAGACCAAAACCCGGACAAGAATTTCGCTTTTGTAGGTCCCGTGGATAGTAATTATGCCGATATGTCGGTATTTGAACGGCCCAACGCTTTTTTAACGGGAGCAGTGCCTTATGAGCAAATGCCCGCGGTTTTAAAAGGTTTTGATGTAGCTATTATTCCTTTCAAAAAAGATGAGGTAAGCAGTTCTATATTCCCCTTAAAACTTTTTGAATACCTTGGCTCGGGCAAACCAACGGTATCATCTAACTTTAATACCGATTTAAAAGAATTTACAAAGGATATTGTTGCTTATTGCAAAACTGCCGGAGAATTTACCATCGCCATAAACGAGGCTTTAAATGATACGCCTGAATTGCAGAAAAAAAGACTTGCAGTGGCCGCCGAAAACACATGGGAACACAGGGTTGTTGAAATAGAGAAACTTTTGGCACTAAATTTAGAGCTTAAGCTTAAAGCGATAAATCAATAATAACGCAACTTTTTTATTAAAATACAGTAAAAGTTATAAAACATAATAAACAATGGAGATC
Organism: Mucilaginibacter sediminis; assembly: GCF_051903035.1. NCBI lineage: Bacteria > Pseudomonadati > Bacteroidota > Sphingobacteriia > Sphingobacteriales > Sphingobacteriaceae > Mucilaginibacter > Mucilaginibacter sediminis. The sequence continues at coordinate 905,622 of NZ_CP170602.1, read as the reverse complement.
ATTAAGTTTGTTGCTTCGGTAATCATGTGGGCGGCTTTTATATACCTGGGGGTATATTGCCTGTACCTTTTTATCTTCTCGGTTTTAGGGAAACTGGTACCTATAAAATATCCTCCCGTCGCTACTTCATTAAGCAAATTTGTTATCTACATCTGCGCTTACAAAGAGGATGAAATTTTATTAAATTCTGCAGCGAACGCCTTAACGCTTGATTACCCTACCGATAAATTCCATGTATGTGTCATAGCCGATTCGCTGAAGCCCGAAACTTTGGTAAAGCTAAGGCAGATGCCATTGCAGGTTGTTGAAGTGTTTTTTGAAAACAGCACCAAATCAAAAGCGCTGAACAAAGCCATTGAAAATACGGTGCCCGGATTTGACGCGGCCATAGTTTACGATATCGACAACGTTGCAGCGCCAGACTTTTTGTACCAGATAAACAACTACCTGCAGGCAGGCGAAAAGGTGGTACAAGGCCACAGAATAGCCAAAAACAGCAATACCAAGGTAGCCGTGCTTGATGGTATAAGTGAAGAGATTAACAACCACATTTTCAGGAAGGCGCAACGGGTGTTTAACCTTTCGGCGGCTATTATTGGTTCGGGAATGGCGCTGGAATATAGCTTATTCAAGACAACCATGGGCCAGATTGACGCTGTTGGCGGCTTTGATAAAGAAATGGGCCTGATACTTACCCGCCAGAAAATTGGCGTTGCCTATGCCGAAAAAGCATATGTATATGATGAGAAGGTAAGCAACCCCGAAGTATTTAAAAAACAGCGTAAAAGATGGCTTTCGGCCCAGTTTAACCTGTTACGTAAGTATGGCATGAGCGGCTTTAGCGAATTGTTTTTACGGGGCAACTTTGATTATTTTAACGAAATATACCAAATGTCGATACTACCGAGGGTGCTGATGCTGGGATTGATGCCTTTTATGTTATTCATTTCCTTATTCCTGTGGTGGTTAACGCCGGGCATAGGGCCATCATGGCAATTGTGGGCGCTTGCAACCCTGTGCTGCTATGTTGGTATTCTGGCTGCCATACCAGGCCCTTACTTTAACATCCAATTACTGAAAGCGGCTCTTAAGCTGCCGCTGATATTTTTCACTATGTTGTTGCTGTTATTCAAGTTAAAGGGCGCCAACAAAAAATTTATACATACCACACATGACCATACTGCTGCTTAGTAGTAGGTACATTAACAGCATAGATGAAAAAAGTATCTGTTGTAACCGTAAACTTTAACCAGCCGGCAGTTACCGAAGAGTTGCTGTCATCCATAGAAAAAACGAATACCTACGCCAGCCTGGAGATAATTGTGGTTGACAATGCCAGCAAAATAAACCCGGTACCCGGGTGGCTCGTAACGTACCCCGATATCAAATCTATCCGGTCGGATGCTAACCTGGGTTTTGCGGGTGGTAATAACCTGGGCATTAAACAGGCCACGGGAGATTATATTTTCCTGGTTAATAACGATACTGAATTCACACCGGGGCTGATAGATGGCCTGGTAGACACTTTGGAAACATATGATGATGTAGGTATCATTTCGCCCATGATAAAATATTACAGCGACAAGGGTTTAATTCAATACGCCGGCTATACGCCCATGGATTATTGCACCTGCCGCAATAGTTGTATTGGATTGAAGCAAAAAGACCAGGGGCAGTTTAATCATATTATTGGGCCAACAGCCTACTGCCATGGTGCGGCCATGATGATTAAAAAAGAAGCAATTGACAAAGCCGGGCTCATGGCCGAAAATTTTTTCCTGTACTATGAAGAGGTAGACTGGTGCGAGATGATCAAAAGAACAGGTTACCAGGCCTGGGTAAATACCGATGCATTGATTTATCATAAAGAATCGATATCTGTGGGCAAAAAAAGTAAGCTCAAGGAATATTTTATGAACCGCAACCGCATTTTGTTTACGCGGCGTAATGCCCCTGCTCACAAAAAAATATTTTTCTTTATTTATTTCCTGTTGCTGGTGGTACCGCGCAACGTAATAGCTTATATAAAAAACAAAAATTACGCTTTTATACCCATGCTTTTTAAAGCAGTGTGGTGGAATCTGACTCATTCAAAAAACAGCAGCAACTTAGGTTATCCTATAAATACTATAGCATGAAAATAATTTTACTGTTAAGCCTCATTATTGTGTTTTACACATTTGCAGGATACGGCATCCTTTTATACTTTATCATTAAACTGAAAAGAATAGTGAGAGGGCCTAAAAAACCGGTAGCCGAAAACCTGAACGCGCTCCCTACCTGCACCCTGGTTGTGGCAGCTTATAACGAAGAGTTTTTTATAAAAGAAAAAATAGCCAATAGCTTGTTGCTTAACTACCCGGCAGGTAAATTGAAAATAATTTTTATAACAGATGGCTCGTCTGATAATACGCCTGACATTATTGGCGGGTATCCCCAGATCCGGCTTTTGCATCAGCCGCAGCGCGCCGGCAAAATAGCTGCCGTTCACCGCGCAATGGAGTTTGTAGATACCGAGGCCGTAGTTTTTACCGATGCCAATACCTTTTTAAATAAAGATGCGCTCATAAAAATTTGCAGGCATTACGCCGACCCGACCGTTGGCGCGGTTGCCGGTGAAAAACGAGTACATATTGACGAAAATGCCGATGCAAGTGCCGCCGGTGAAGGGTTTTACTGGAAATATGAGTCGGCACTTAAAAAGTGGGATTCTGAATTATATTCGGTTGTTGGCGCAGCCGGCGAACTGTTCAGCGTAAGGCGGTCACTTTATTTACCGGTACCGGCCGATACGGTATTGGATGATTTTATGATATCTATGCTGATTGCCGAAAAAGGTTACCGCATTGTTTATGAACCCGAAGCCTACGCCACCGAAACCGCATCCGCAAATGTATCCGAAGAGCTAAAACGGAAAATTCGCATAGCTGCCGGAGGTATCCAATCCATATTGCGGTTAAAAAGTTTGTTTAATCCTTTTCCCTATCCAATCCTGTCGTTCCAGTACATCAGTCACCGGGTATTGCGGTGGACGGTTACCCCCTTCCTGCTCATCCTGTCTTTTATTTTAAATGTGGTACTTGCTTGTGAACCCGGCGCAACCGGATGGCAGTTACTGCTGTTTGCCCAGGTGCTATTTTACATGTTGGCATTTTTAGGTTATATTATGGAGAAAAAGCAGTTGCGCATAAAGGTATTGTTTATCCCTTATTATTTCTGTGTGATGAACTACGCTGTATTAGCCGGCATCATCAGGTATTTTACAACCACACAAAGTGCTGTTTGGGAAAAAGCCCAACGCCGCCAATAACAATTATTGATGATGTTTTAATAAGTCGGCAGCATTTAAATTGATTTTAAAAACCGTGTAAGCATTGTTTGCAAAAAACCGCACAAAAATTGTATTTTTTTGAAATAAACTTATCAAAAAATGTGTGATTTGTGCATTCTACTACTATTTTTTAAAGCTATTTACTTTTAAACAGCCCGTATTTTAGTATACAGTATATAGCTCTCACGCCATCCTTCCACCCTATTTTCTTTCCTTCTTCATAAGTACGGCCATAGTAAGAAATCCCTACTTCATAAATCCGGATTTTAGGCACCCTGGATATTTTGATGGTAACCTCCGGCTCAAACCCAAAGCGTTTTTCGGTAAGGGGGATTGCCTGTATTAGCCTGGTATCAAACAGTTTATAACAGGTTTCCATATCCGTAAGATTAAGGTTACTAAACATGTTTGATGCAAAGGTTAGCCACCTGTTGCCTATGGTATGCCAAAAAAACAAAATACGGTGCGGATTGCTCCCCATAAACCTGGATCCGTAAACAACATCTGCAAAACCGTTGATTACTGGTTTCAGCAAATCGTTATATTCAGCTGGATCGTACTCTAAATCAGCATCTTGTATTATAAGATATTCACCGGTTGCTTTTGAGATACCGGTGTGCAGGGCGGCCCCCTTGCCCTTATTTACATCGTGTTTAAAGTACTGGATATTTACATCCGTGTTGGATTGTTGGTATGAACTAATGGCAAGTTCCGTGTGATCTGTTGAACAGTCGTTTACAATAATAACTTCTTTTTGGATATCATTAGTCAGGTTAACCGCTTTAATTTTATTCAAAATTAAATGTATGGTGTTACCTTCGTTATAAGCCGGGATAATAATTGAAAGTTTTTGTATGCCCATTATCGTTGTTTATCAAAAAATCCGGTTTCGGATATGGTAGTGATATAAAGCTTAGTTATATCTTTATTGAAAATATTATTTAATGCAAACTGTGTTAAAACGGATAAAAATCTGCTTAAAAAAATCAAAAGTAATATTTCTGCTTGTATTCCTGTTCGTTTTAACCGTGTTGTTTTGGTTTTGTTTGCCAAAACCATTATTTAAAAACCCTACTTCGTACGTAATTGACGATAATCAGGGTCAATTACTCGGTGCATCTATAGCAAAAGACGGCCAATGGCGTTTTCCCTATAATGATAGCGTACCAGAAAAATTCAAACAATGTATCATTGCTTTTGAGGATAAACGTTTTGAAAACCACCCTGGCTTTGATATTCTTGCTTTTGGGCGCGCTATCAAACAAAATCTGAGCTCAAAAAAAGTAACCAGCGGCGGCAGTACAATTACTATGCAGGTAATAAGACTGGCTACCAAACACAACCGCAACATCTGGAATAAGTTACTGGAAATTTTTATGGCGCTCCGGCTCGAACTCACCTACAGCAAAAAGGAAATATTAGCCCTTTATACCAGCAATGCGCCATTTGGCACCAATGTTATTGGCCTGGATGCTGCCTCCTGGCGCTATTTCGGTCGCAGCCCTGATAAACTTTCCTGGGGCGAAATGGCAGCAATGGCGGTATTGCCCAATGCGCCGTCATTAGTACATCCCGGCAGGAACAGACAAACATTGCTGAACAAACGAAATAGGTTGCTTAACAGATTATATAAGCAGGGTGTTATTGACAGTATAACGGCCGAATTGGCAAAACTGGAACCCGTTCCTGAAAGGCCCATGCCGCTGCCCTCCCTTGCTCCGCATTTACTACAGCGTTTTAAAAATGATTATGACGCCAAACCCATAGGCGACACACGTATCCGTACAAGCATCCACTCGGGCTTACAACAGCAGGTTAACGATATATTGGAGCAACATCACCAGGTTTTAAAAGCAAACGACATTAACAATATAGCCGCTATTGTGCTGGATGTTGAAACCGGCGAAACACTGGCTTATGCCGGTAATATTACCCATCATGAAGACCCACAAATGGAAAGCGATGTAGATGTGATTGATGCCCCGCGCAGCCCCGGAAGTACGCTAAAACCACTATTGTATGCTTCCGCAATACATAATGGGTTGATATTGCCTAACAGTTTACTGCCAGACGTACCAACATTAATAGCCGGCTACCACCCGGAAAATTTCGACATGGGGTATGATGGCGCTGTACCTGCCTCCAAGGCTTTGGCAAGATCACTGAACATACCAGCCGTAAAACTACTGCAGCAGTATAAATTCGAGAAATTCTATGACTTTTTGCACAAAATTGGCATCACCACCCTATCCAAACCGGCAAATCATTATGGATTATCGCTGATATTGGGCGGCGGCGAAAATACGCTTTGGGAACTTACAGGCGCTTATGCGGATATGGCCAGGGTGCTTAATCACTATGATAAATACAATGGTAGTTACGATCCTGAGGATTTTCATAACCCGGTTTATAATAAACAGGATATTAAGAAACCTGATCTGGAAAAATCGGGCCTGCTTGATGCGGCTTCTATCTATAGTACTTTCCAAGCCATGGAAGAAGTGATGAGGCCGGGCGAAGAGATGCTATGGCAGCAATTCAGTTCCAGCCAGCGTGTAGCCTGGAAAACGGGAACAAGCTTTGGCTTTCGGGATGGTTGGGCCATTGGTGTTACACCAAGGTACGTGGTAGGTGTTTGGGTTGGTAATACCGATGGCGAAGGCAGGCCGGGTTTAACCGGTATTAACGCCGCTGCCCCTGCCCTGTTCGAGATTTTTAGATTACTGCCTGCATCAAAAGACTGGTTTGCAATGCCAACCGGCGAAATGGTAAAAATTGACGTTTGCAGGCAAAGCGGCTATCGTGCCGGGCAATACTGCCAGGATATTGACCAGGTGCTGGTTCCTAAAACCGGCTTAAGGGCACCTGTTTGCCCTTATCACCAGCTTGTTCATCTGTCTGCCGATGGGCAATACCAGGTAAATGGTAATTGCGAACCACCCGATCAAATGCTTAACAAAAAATGGTTTGTACTGCCTCCATCTATGGAGTATTATTATAAATCCCGCAATTATCAATATCATGTACTTCCACCTTTCCGGGCAGACTGCGCCCAGACAGAGAATGGAAATACCATGGAGATAATTTACCCCAAGGATGGCGCAAAAATATACATTCCCCTTGAAGCCGATGGTGCCCGCGGACGGATGATTTGTAACGCAGCACACCGCTTGCCGGGCATGAAAATATTCTGGCATCTGGATGATCAGTATATGGGTACTACCAAAGATTTTCACCAGATGGCTTTAAACCCTCCGCCAGGCAAGCATATACTTACCCTGGTTGATGGCAATAGTAATACCGTTAATATTGGATTTGAAATATTGAGTAAGTAAGTGAGTGGTGAGTGGTGAGTGGTGAGTGGTGAGTGGTGAGTGGTGAGTGGTGAGTGGTGAGTGGTGAGTGGTGAGTGGTGAGTGGTGAGTGGTGAGTGGTGAGTGGTGAGTGGTGAGTGGTGAGTGGTGAGTGGTGAAAATTATTTCTGCGAAATAATTTTTAAAGAATTATCCCAGCTATCGAGCGATTTGTTACGCATTAATAAAATTACAAACGTATAACCTAAAACGTACCACGTAAAACCTATCAAACTAAAACATTCATTATATTGCTCCATAAAACTAACCCACGATGCTTGAGCAGTATGACCTGCATAATTTATTGGTAATTGATATTGAAACTGTGCCGCAATATGGTACACATGATGAAGTGCCTGAGCATTTTAAAAAGCTTTGGGAGGTAAAAACGCAATATCAGCGTAAAGACGAAACACCCGAAGAATATTACCAACGCGCGGGTATCTGGGCCGAATTTGGTAAGATAGTATGTATATCCGTTGGAGTTTTCACTAAGGGAAAAGAAAATATAGGTTTGCGGGTTAAATCGTTCGCGGGGCATAATGAAAAAGAATTGCTCATCAACTTTTCGGCTTTGTTGTTTAGCCAGCCTGCTAACCTGGTTTTGGTGGCCCATAACGGCAAGGAGTTTGATTATCCATATATCTGTAGGCGTTTGTTAATTAACGGGCTTCCTTTTCCGCCCCAGCTACAACTTGCAGGTAAAAAGCCCTGGGAAATTATCCACCTGGATACCATGGAGCTATGGAAATTTGGCGATTATAAAAATTTCACATCATTAAGCTTGCTAACGGCCATTTTTGATATTCCTACTCCAAAAGACGACATTGACGGCAGCATGGTGGGGCACGTTTACTGGAACGAAAACCAGCTTGACCGGATTTGCATCTATTGCCAAAAAGATGTAGTTGCTACCGCCCAGCTGATAAGGCGTTATCGCGGCGAAGATTTAATAAAAGACGAGATGATAACTATAGTTGGCCAATAATGCTGAAAGTAAAAAACCTGGGGGTTAGTTTTAAAACCGGAGATGGCTTATTTAAAGCTGTAAAAAATATTTCCTTTAACTTACAAAAAGGCGAAACTATTGGGATTGTAGGTGAATCCGGTTCGGGTAAATCAGTTACCTCACTTGCTTTGATGCGGTTGTTGGATGCGGATAAAACCGTTATTACCGGGGAGGTACTTTTAAATGAAAGTAGTTTGTGCAAACTATCCGAGGCTGATATGCGCGACATTCGGGGCAACCGTATGGCCATGATCTTTCAGGAGCCCATGACATCGCTTAATCCAGTGCTTACCTGTGGCTTCCAGTTAACCGAGGCTATCCGGCTACATTTGGGATTGGGCAAAGCCGAAGCCAAAAAGAAAACTATCGAGCTTTTTAACGAGGTACAACTCCCCCGCCCTGAAGCTATTTTTGATAGCTACCCGCACCAAATTTCTGGTGGCCAAAAGCAACGGGTGATGATAGCTATGGCCCTATCCTGTAATCCGGAGATATTAATAGCCGATGAGCCTACCACCGCGTTGGATGTAACCGTACAGAAAACTATCATAGAATTACTGCTCTGCCTTAAAAAAGCGCGCCAAATGAGCCTGATCTTCATTTCGCATGATCTGGGGGTTATTAAGGAAATTGCCGACCGGGTAATGGTGATGTATAAAGGCGAAATTGTTGAGGAAGCCAATGCGCCCGACTTATTCGATCATCCCAGTCACCCATACACCAAAGGCTTATTAGCGTGCAGGCCATCACCAAATCAACATTTAAAGAAACTGCCGATAGTTGCCGATTTTTTTGATGCAGAAAATATCCAAAATAAATCATCGGTCACTATAGAAAACATCAGGACAATGTATCATTATCCTGATGCTGAAATAGAAGCAAGAAGGATACAGCTTTATAAACAAGAACCCTTATTAAAGATTAATCACCTTTCAACCTGGTTCCCGGTTAGTACGGGCTTGTTGGGCCTGTCAAAAAAAGTGGTTAAAGCAGTAAATAATGTAAGTTTTGAAGTTTATCCCGGCGAAACACTTGGCCTGGTCGGCGAATCGGGTTGCGGAAAAACAACGTTAGGCCGTACCATTTTAAGACTGATTGAGCCCACAGCCGGTAATATCAGTTTTGAAAATACAGATCTGCGCAGCTTAAAAAAGAACGACCTGCGCGAGATTCGGCGCAATATCCAAATCATTTTTCAGGATCCTTATTCATCTTTAAATCCTAAATTAACCGTCGGTCAATCCATCATGGAGCCTTTGCAGGTACACCAGTTTTATGCCAATAATATCAAACGCAAAAAACACGTATTGGAATTACTGGAACGGGTAAATCTGCTGCCCGAACATTTTAACCGTTACCCGCATGAGTTTTCAGGAGGTCAGCGGCAACGTATAGTGATAGCACGGGCACTGGCACTGCAACCTAAATTTATAATCTGCGACGAATCAGTGTCGGCGCTTGATGTGTCTGTACAGGCACAGGTGCTTAACCTGATACGCGAACTACAGCAGGAGTTTAAACTCACTTACATATTCATTTCGCATGATCTTGCCGTTATTAAACACATATCCGACAGGATGATGGTAATGAATAAAGGCGAAATTATTGAAACAGGTTACCCGGACGATATTTATTATAGACCAAAGGAGGAGTACACCAGGAATTTAATAGCCTCTATACCGCAGGGGTAATGGCAGAGGGCAAACGCATCTAAGATGGGTTAACATAACTTAACATATTTCAGATATTTAATTTATAAATATCTGAAAATAAACATTTTATAATTTTACATGGTTAACATTAAATTGAGATTTCCCGTAATTTAGCGTATCGACATTTTGTGCTTGTTGTTGATCAAAACAGCGCCAAATTCTTAATATCTTAAGTTATGCAGTCTATCAATCCAAAAATTCGTGAAATTCGATAAATTTAGCCGGATTGTCAGGAATTCGTGTCTAACTCAAAAAATGGGCTCCCACTGATCGAGCAAATTCACTACCTCAAATTTAAAATCGATTTCCCTAACCCTGTCTTTTTCGCCTTCACCCCCAAACACCAAAAATCTGTATCTTAGCGCAAATACTTTTGTATGTCTAAAAAAAAGAAAAATAATTCTTCTATCGTTCAGGTACTCACCCAAATGGTACTTGATGTATTTGAACAAAACGGCAATACGCCACTTAATTATAAACAGGTTTCTGCAAAATTAAACGTCCGCGATCCCGAATCGCGCGAGATTATATTTGATATTCTAAAAGACGAGGCTTTTAAATCTGTACTGAAAGAGGTTTCGCCCGGCAAATTCCAACTACTTGAACTAAAAACATTTATGGAAGGCCGTGTCGATCTGACGAACGACGGCTCGGCATTTATAGTTACCGATGATGAGTTGGAAAGCGACATTTTTGTTGCCCCGCGCAAGCTTCGCAATGCTTTGCATGGCGACCGCGTTAAAGTTTACGTATATGCCATTAGCAAAGGCAAACGTAAAGAAGGCGAGATCATCGAAATACTGCAGCGCGCCAAAATGGAATTTACAGGAATTGTAAAGCTATCTGAGCGCTTTGCATTTTTCATCCCAGATGACCGTAAAATGATGCATGACATTTTTATCCCGATGAGCGAGCTCAACGGTGCTAAAAATGGGATAAAAGCAGTTGCAGAAATTACCGACTGGCCGGCTGAGGCCAAAAACCCCATTGGAAGGATAAAACACATTTTAGGTGCACAGGGCGAGAATGACACCGAGATGAATGCCATCCTTGCCGAATATGGTTTTCCGTTATCCTTTCCGGCCGAGGTTGAACATGAGTCGGAGGAGATATCGGATGTGATCACCCCAGAAGAAATTGCCCGCAGAAGGGACTTCAGAGATATCACCACGTTTACTATCGATCCATTTGATGCCAAGGATTTTGACGATGCATTATCGTTTAAAATACTCGAGAATGGCAATTACGAAGTTGGTGTGCATATCGCCGATGTATCGCATTATATCATTCCTGATTCTGCCCTCGATAAAGAAGCATTTGATCGTGCTACTTCTGTTTACCTGGTTGATCGGGTTATCCCTATGCTGCCCGAGCGCCTTTCAAATGGCCTGTGCTCGTTGCGCCCTAAAGAAGAAAAGCTATGTTTTTCGGCAGTTTTTGAACTGGACGCGAATGCATTTATCCAAACCGAATGGTACGGCAAAACCATCATTTACTCAGACAGGCGTTTTACGTATGAAGAAGTTCAGGAAGTAATAGAAAACAAAGAAGGCGATTTTAAAGACGAGATCCTTAAACTAAATGCCTTAGCTTATAAACTACGCGACCGTAAATTTAAAAACGGCGCCATCAGCTTTGAAACTACCGAGGTTAAATTTAAGCTTGATACAGCAGGAAAACCAACCGGTGTTTATGTAAAAGAACGTAAAGATGCCCATAAACTGATAGAAGATTTTATGCTATTGGCTAACCGTAAGGTTGCCGAGCATGTAAGTAAAATGGGCAAAGGAAAACACAAATATACCTTTGTTTATCGCGCACATGATTCACCTAAACCAGATGCATTAGCCAATTTTGCGCAATTTGCTGCCAGGTTTGGCTATAAGATAAACACTAAATCGGATAAAGAAACTGCTAAATCGTTAAACTTCCTGATGGAAGATGTGGAAGGCAAAAAAGAACAAAATGTACTTACCCAACTGGCCATCAGGTCGATGGCTAAAGCTATATACACCACAAAAACCAGCAGCCACTACGGTCTGGCATTTGACCATTATACGCACTTCACCTCTCCTATTCGCAGGTATCCGGATGTAATGGTACACCGCCTGCTATTCCATTATTTAAACGGCGGACAATCGGTAAATGCAGAACATTACGAAAAGCTATGTTCCCACAGTTCGCAAATGGAAAAGAAAGCAGCTGACGCCGAACGCTCATCTGTTAAATACAAACAGGCTGAATACCTGCGCGACCAGGTTGGCAACACTTTTACAGGTATTATCTCGGGCGTTACCGAATGGGGAATGTACGTAGAGATCATCGAAAATAAATGTGAAGGCATGATACGCCTGCGTGATATATCCGATGATTTTTATACTTTGGACGAGAAAAACTATTGCATCATCGGTCAGCGTAAAAAGAAAATTTACCAGCTGGGCGATGAGGTGAAAATCAGGGTTAAAAACGTTGATCTGACCAAGAAACAAATTGATTTTTCGTTAGTACAGGATTGATATTGAGTTGATTGGTTGATTGAGTTGGATTAAGTTGATTGGGTTTCGGTAACGCTATCAACTTAACCCAACTCAATCAACTTAATCAACTGTTAACTACAAAAATGAAACAACTTACAGAACTACATGCCATGGTGAGCAAGGCTGTAGACGAACTTACTTTTCCGGCATATCCTACCGATCTTTACGAACCTATAAGCTACATACTTTCGCTTGGCGGTAAGCGCTTGCGCCCTGCCCTGCTGCTAATGGCATGCGACCTGTTCGGCGGCGATGTGGAAAAAGCGATAGAGCCTGCCCTGGCCATCGAAGTGTTCCACAATTTTACACTGATGCACGACGACATTATGGATAAAGCTCCCTTGCGCCGCGGTAAAATTACAGTACACGAAAAATGGAACGCCAATGTAGCCATACTATCCGGCGATGCCATGATGGTAGAAGCCAACAAATTCATGATGAAGGTTGATGATGCTATTTTGCGCCGGGTAATGGATGTTTTTAACGAGACAGCCACAGGTGTATGCGAAGGCCAACAAATTGACATGAGCTTTGAGCAGCGCAACAATGTACAGATAGACGAATACGTGGATATGATTCGGCTTAAAACCGCTGTGTTATTGGGCGGCACTTTAAAAATAGGCTCTATTATAGGCGGCGCTACAGTAGGAGATGCGCAATTACTGTACAGCTTCGGCGTAAACCTTGGTATTGCCTTCCAGTTGCAGGATGATATATTGGATGTTTACGGCGACCCGGAAAAATTTGGTAAGCAGGTTGGCGGTGATATACTATCCAATAAAAAAACATATCTGCTGATAAAGGCGCTTGAACTGGCAAAAGACAGCCAGGCAACCGAACTTGAAAAGTGGCTAAATCTTGAAGAATTTACTGCCTCCGATAAGGTTGCAGCGGTAACAGCTATTTACGACAGTTTGAACATCAGAAATTATGCAGAAGATGCGATGCAAACCTATGCAGAAATGGCTTTTAATGCCCTGGATCAGATCAATCTGTCGGAAGATCGCCGCCAGTATTTAAGGCAGTTTGCCGATAATTTGTTGGTGAGGGAGTATTGATTATATTTAGGGAATGAAGAAGGTGAATATGACGGTTGCATCCTAACATAAAATACAATTTTGCCAAAATTATTTATTTAAGTGGCTTAGGCAAAAGAAGACAAACTATGAAAAAAATCGATCTTGTATCTGACTTTCAGAAAATATCGATCGTACAGATCCGAGAGGCTTACTTCAGGGAGCGTACAGAATCTGGAGAGTTAGTATTTGAAGTTGTGCTTTGGTCAGGATATTTCGGAATGATCTTAGATCTCTATCCTGACTATCAAGAATTACCGCGCGAAAGTATCATATACAAATATCGCTGGTCTGCTGACTATGAGTTTGACACTTGGGGTGATGAATTTAACGGGGAGGTGCAGGTGGATCGACTTGAAGAATTCTACGATCATATGAAATCTCTCGTTATTACAGAAGAATTAAATGCGCAAAAAGAATATAATGCTATTCTTGAAATATGTGAATCGGCGATAAAGAATAAGAACAAACTATTCTTTATTGCCGATTATTAATGTTGCCGAAACCCAATTTTCTACAATATTTGTATATACCCTGTTGGCGTATCTTGAATAGTGAACTCTTATGGTTGACTTGAACGTTACAAAAAATTGTAAAAATGGAGGCAATATCAAACTTGTTTCGAGGCAATAGACATAGAGCTACAATTTATTTCAGATTAAGTGAATACGCCAAATAATGAAGAAAACATTACTCACAACATTGGCACTGCTCGCTGTAGTAGTATCCAGCGCCCAAACCCTAACATCCGGCGGCAAGCTTAAACCAGAGCAAGCCATTATGGATATACGCCATTACACCATCGCCTTGAATGTTGATCCGGTTCAGAAAACGATAGATGGCTATACCACTATTGATGTGATCATGGCTCAGCCTACTAAGGTATTACTTTTTGATTTGTTGGATTCATTGAAGATCAGTAATGTTTTGGTAAACGGTAAAAAGGAGCAATTTACTTATCAAAACAACCTGATTACTATAAACACAGCGAAAGAATTACCTGCCGGCAAAACCAGCGTTAAAGTGATATATGGCGGCAAGCCCCATGTTGCCCGTCGCCCGCCCTGGGATGATGGATTTACCTGGATGAAAGATTCTACCGGGCATGCCTGGGTTGCCATCACAGCCGAGGGCACCGGTGGTAAACTCTATTTCCCATGTAAGGACCATCCTTCAGATGAACCGAATGACGGTGTTGATATGATGATAACCGTACCTAAAGACCTGGTAGTTGCCGGGCCGGGCCTGTTGCAAAAAGTAACCAAAAGCGGCGATAAAGCTACTTATCATTGGAAAACCAACTATAGCATCAACAACTACAGTATCTTATTTAACGTCGGCGATTATACGGTGGTAAGCAGGCCATATAAAACCGTTAATGGCACTACTGTACCCATCCAGTTTTATGTGCTGAAGGAAGATGCCGCCAAGGCCAACCGCCACCTGGATATTTTTGAGCAGACCATCCGCATACAGGAAAAATACTTCGGTGAGTACCCATGGGCTAAAGAGAAAATAGGTATAGCCGAAACGCCACACCTGGGTATGGAGCATCAAACCATGAATGCCTACGGCAACAAATTCAGATACAGCAAACTCGGCGGAAAGGACTTTGACTGGCTGATGCATCACGAATTTGGCCACGAATGGTGGGGCAACAAAGTAACAGCCAAAGACTGGGCCGATTACTGGATCCACGAAGGTATTTGCACCTTTGGCGATGCCATGCCCATACGGGATTTGGAAGGTGAACAAGCCTATATTAAACACTTCCAGCAAGCTGCACTTTCATTTGGCAACAAAATTCCTTTGGTAATAGGAAAAGATATCGACGAAGAAGCTGCTTATAATGGTGATATTTATGGCAAGGGCGCATTCTTTATGCATACGCTGAGATACATCATGGGCGATACCATCTTCTTCCCAACTATAAAAAGCTTTGTTACAAGTCCCAAATACACCTATAGCAACTTGGTTACTACTGCAGATGTGCAGGAATATTTCAGCAAAGCCGCCGGGAGAGATTTAAAGCCATTGTTCGATTTATATATTTATTCAATAAATAAGCTGGAAGTTCATGTAACGGCTAAGCGCGGTGATAAATACCTCATTCAGCTTCAAAATATTGATATGCCGCTACCTGTTGACATTACTATTGATAGCCTTACCAAAAGATACACCCTGGATAAAAAGGGGATAACACTCACAAGCAAAACCATGCCGGTGATAGATCCGGATACTTATTATTTAAAGAAGCTGATAGTAGAGTAAAAAAAAACATATTAGCTTTATTACCATATTATATGTATAAAGCCTTTATCTTATTATTTTTCGCGTTTGCGTATTCCATCAGTATTAAAGCCCAATCATCAGCAGGAATAGTGGTGATACCTCCTAATGATTCTGTTTATTCTGTAGTCGATTCCATGCCCCGGTTTCCGGGGGGAAATGACCAGTTCACTCTCTTTATCGCTAAAAATATTCGATATCCTTTAAGTTGCCGTCTGAGGGGTATCCAGGGCAGGGTATTTGTTCAAATGATCATTGAAAAAGATGGTTCAATACTTAACCCTATAGTAATAAGGAGTGTTGACAAGGACCTTGACCTGGAGGCAATCAGGGTAATCAAGACCTCTCCCAAATGGGCACCGGCCTTAGTTGCCGGGACTCCTGTACGCATGTATTACACTATACCAATTAGCTTTTACATGTCGGTTAGATGAAAATGGCTGTAAACTAAAAAATCCCGGATCAAATTGACCCAGGATTTCTTATATCTATAAAGCTTTGCTAATTACTCAGCTGCTGCTTCTTCAGTATCAGCTTTTTTAGCTTTTGGTGCTGCTGCTTTCTTTGCTTTTGGAGCTTCTTCTGCAACAGGTGCTGCTTCAACTACCGCTGGCGCTGCTGCAACTTCAGCAACCGATTCTGTAGCCGGAACCACTGAAACGTATGAACGGTTATCGGCTTTCTTGCGGAAAACTACGATACCTTCGGCTAAAGCGAATAAGGTGTGATCTCTGCCGATACCTACGTTAACGCCTGGATTGTGTTTAGTACCACGCTGACGAACGATGATATTACCTGCAATTGCTGGCTGACCACCGAAAATTTTGATACCTAAACGTTTGCTATGCGACTCGCGGCCGTTTCTGGAACTACCGGCCCCTTTTTTGTGTGCCATTGTTTATATCTTTTATGAGCTGATAAATCGGCTCGGTTTAAAACTTTAAATTATAATGTGATACCAGTGATCTCGATCTTGGTAAATTGCTGACGGTGACCGTTTTTCTTTTTGTAACCTTTTCTACGTTTCTTTTTGAAAACTATTACTTTATCACCTTTTAAATGAGACAAGATCTTAGCCGATACTTTAGCGCCTTTCAAATCAGAACCTAATTTGAATGAACCTTCGTTTTCTGCTAACAATACACTGTCAAATTCAATACTAGCGCCCTCGTCACCTTGTAACCTGTGTACAAAGATCTGCTGGTCTTTTGCAACCTTAAATTGCTGTCCTGCTATACTTACTATTGCGTACATGTTTGTTAATTATTGTTTTAAAATTCGAGGTGCAAATATAGGGATTGGTTATTTAATAAACAACCCTGCCGCCTTTTATTTTTTCAGTCTTCGTTCCGCCGTTGTTAAACTTTGATCAATTTCTTTGATCAGCTGTTTATTGGCATCTATCAATTTAGGGTCGCCCGCAAAGTTCGAATCAAAAACAACCCGTTTGGTTTTGGTTTTATATTTAAACTCGATGATATAACGCACCGGTTTTTCTTTAACAGTATCTCCCCTCTCGTTCGATGGAAAATCCCAGAAACCCAGGCCGGCTGCCTTGTGGTGCAAATAGAGCAGGTCATTCTCAGTAAGCTTAACGTTTACCTTAACCAGCGAATCGCGCTTGTTAAGGTATTGGTAGTCGCCGGTGCCTGAGTTAAATTTATTAACCAATGAATCCTTCTCGCCATACTGGATCGATATGGACTGAAAATCAGCAAACCGGTAAGGCGCGTTTTTAATCATCATACCGTAGTAGTAAAAACAGTATAAAAGAAAGGGCACAACAATGGTGGTAATGAGGAATATTTTTTTTGTTTTTGAAGACATATATTAATTAGTGAATTAGCGAGTTAGTGAATTAGTGATTATTGAATTTAAAATTGGTTGTCATTTTTTATTGGTAGACACTGTTTTTCTTGACGCAGATACTATTTTAAGGATTTGATTGGCTTCGTCTAATAATAATATCAGATCCGACTTATTAACTATTTGAGCTTCAATTAGTACTTCCATCCAAAATGCCGATTCATCAGCTTCTTCAACAACTATCGACAGCTTGGCATGAAATTCGGCTTGCGACCTTGCCCGACAGGCAGCTCTATAATTCGCTCCTACAGATGAAGACGATCTGAGTAACTGCCTTCCAATTATCTTAGCTTCCTCTGTTTTTGGTAAAGTTTTGTAAAATCTAATATTATCTACAACAAACTTTTTTGTGCGAATTCTAAATGCCTCTGCAAAATCAATTTTTTCACTATTTACCATCAATTATAAAATATAGGATATCGGCCGTAAGAGTAATTATTTGAATCAGCAATTAAAAAATCACTAATTCACTAAATCGCTAATTCACTAATTATCCAGTTCCCCTTCCCACTTGCTTACAACTACAGTAGCCATGGCATTGCCCAAAACATTGGTTGCCGATCTACCCATATCCAGCAACGGATCAATTCCTATCAACAGGAACAATCCCGCCTCCGGAATATTAAACATTGATAGTGTCCCTGCAATTACAACCAAAGATGCCCTTGGTACGCCCGCTACACCTTTGCTTGTAAGCATCAGCACCAGCAGCATAGACAGCTGGTGCCCAAACGATAAGTGAATATCGTACGACTGCGCCAAAAACAACGATGCAAAGGTCATATACATCATGCTGCCGTCCAAATTAAATGAGTATCCCAATGGTAATACGAAACTCACAATTTTGTTACTGCAGCCAAAACGCTCCAATTCCAACAGAACTTTAGGGTAAGCAGCTTCGCTGGTTGAAGTGCTGAAGGCGATCAGCATAGCATCTTTTATGTTGCTTATTAATCTGAAAACAGGTTTGCGCAATACAATAAAGCCGGCCAGTATAATAATGAGCCAAAGCAGCACTAACGAAAAGTAGAATTCGCCGATAAATATACCGTAGGTTGATAGTACACCTAAACCCTGCCGGGCAATTACCGCTGTTATAGCGCCAAACACGGCAACAGGGGCCAGTTTCATCACATAGCCGGTTATCTTTAATATCACATGTGCAATAGCATCCATGGCTTTAATGACAATTTTACCTTGCTCACCAACCGCCGCTGTGGCTATGCCAAAAAAAAGCGAAAACACCACAATCTGCAATATCTCGTTATCGGCCATTGATTTGATAAAGCTTGAGGGGAACACATGCCCGATAAATTCGGTTAGCGACAGTGCCGATTTCTTGATACCGGTACTTAAATGGCTGTCTGGCAACGGCAGGTGCATGGTTTTACCTGGTTCAAATAAGTTAACCAACAGCATTCCTAATAATAAGGACACCAAGGTGGCACTGACGAACCAAAGCATCGTTTTACCGCCTATCCTGCCTACTGCTTTAATATCGCCTACTTTTGCCACGCCAACCACCAGCGTTGTAAACACCAGCGGCGCCACAATCATCTTTATCAAATTCAGAAAAATCTTGCTTAAAATATTAAAGCCCTCCAGTTTATCCTCCCTTAAGGTGCTGTTTTCCTGCTGGGCTTTTACTTCTGTCTGCCTCAGTTTTTTTATGGATTTGAAAGCTTCTGTAGTAGTATCTGCCGATGCTAATAAGTTTTTATCGATGGCTTTAATATGAGCCTCGGCTGTACTTATATTGGCATTAATTTTATTGATTACATTGGTGTTATAAATATAACCTACTATTACACCGGCGATAAGAGCTATAAAAATATACAGCGTAAGCTTACTTTTCTTTTGCATTGATTTTGATCAGTCGACAAAAATACGAATTACTTCCACTAAAATTTGAAATTGCAAACATTCCGCATTCCCATTTCAGTGTATTGCAGGCAAACAACCAACAATAGTTATAGTGCAGCTTAATATCTATTTACATCGGCAGAAAAAAGCAATCCTTTTAAAATAAAAAAGATGGGTAGCTTCAATGCTATCCATCTTTTATTTACAACTTAATGTAAACCTCTAATTATTTCGCAACTTTTTTAGCTGGGATCAAAGGTACAATGATAACTGCTAAAAACAGGGCAACTTCTAATACGATTAACATGGTCTTAATTTTTAAAAATGATTATTTAATTGTTGATAGGGCTTGGTACCTGATTATTTCGCAACTTTTTTAGCTGGAATTAATGGTAACACGATAACTGCTAAAAATGCGGCAACTTCTAATACGATTAACATAGTTTTAATTTTTTAAGTGATTTATATATTATTATATAGCTTCAGGAAGCATATTGTTAATCGCGTAAATCCTTTATTTATATGAACTTAAGTGATAAACTTTTTCGGTCTCCCGAGCATTCATCGACTAAAAATATGCCATAAATCTACCCTCGTTTTTTAGGAGGTGAGAGGCCAAAAATAAAATTTGCCGTATTTTATATTTTATAAAAATTGAGATGTTATTTCGAAAAATAAAAAGATGCTTTGAGCATTCGGAAAAAAATAAGGCTTGTTTTTTGATTGTAAAATTCCGGATCAGAAAAAAACTAAAAGATCATGGTTTAAAAACATGACATTGTATAAAAACGGCCATATTGAACGATGAAAATTTTAAAATAAGCCCGAAAAGCATATTAACGATGAAAAAAACGATCAAATTTTGAATATTAAAGGAAAAACAGTGCTTATTGAGTCCCATTTTTACCTCTTTAGTATTTTAATATTTTTTTTGTCAATTTGTCAGTATACATGACAACCGTCAATCTTACTGACAAAAAATCTTAAAAAAAACTGCCAATACACTGCCAAGCGAGAACTTCCTGTATCAAATAACGAGTTACAATCCAAATTATGGCCATGCCAAACTATTTTTCGATTCGGAACAAAATCGTCGGTATTTTAAATAAGCTTGATGGGGAATTAATAGGTGCCAGTTTATATGTGACCGTATCAATAATAGGTAAAGCAACCCGGTCATCGTATTGGCATTAAACCAGGCACGGCAAAACAACGGTGTACAATATACAGGCAGGCAATGATAGCATAAGTATAAATACTGCGCGAAGCATTTATTAATTGCATTTAAACAATTAACTAACAAGCATATTCAATAAATATCCCGGCAGCAAATAACCTGCACTAAATCTTGCTTGCGTTATTGCTTTATTATATTTTTGAAATATGAAGCATATATCTATTTTAATACCAAAGGGCGCAATTTTGGGTAGCCTGGAAGGCTCGCGCCAGTTATTTACCCAGGTAAACCAATTTTTTTTATCGATGGGAAAAGAGCCGATTTTTAAAGTAGAGTTGGTTGGCCTGCAAGCTGAAACGCCCATCAGCGGCGGTTGCTTTACTGTAAATGCCCATCTTTTAATGACGGAGGTTAAAAAAACCGACCTGATCGTTATCCCTGCACTTGATGGCGAAATAACAAGTGCTATTGAAAATAATAAGGAATTTATTCCATGGATCATAGATCAATATAAAAACGGCGCCGAAATTGCCAGTTTATGTATGGGGGCTTTTTTGTTGGCTTCCACAGGGTTGTTAAAAGGTAAAAGCTGTGCTACCCATTGGATGGCTGCCAACCAGTTCCGTACCATGTTTCCGGACGTAAACCTGGTGACTGAAAAAATCATTACCGATGAACAGGGCATTTACTCCAGCGGTGGGGCATTCTCGTACCTCAACCTGATACTATATCTCATCGAGAAATTTGCCGGCCGGGATATGGCTATTTTAAGTTCGAAAGTATTTGCTATCGAAATGGAACGTACCAACCAATCGCCATTCATTATTTTCCAGGGACAAAAGGATCATTCAGACGATCCGATAAAGAAAGCCCAGGAATTTATTGAGAAAAACTATTCAGAAAAGATAAGCGTTGAACAGCTGGCATCTATGTTTGCCTTAGGCAGGCGAAACCTGGAGCGTCGCTTCAAAAAAGCAACATCCAATACAGTAGCCGAATACATTCAGCGGGTAAAAATAGAAGCGGCCAAAGTAAGCCTGGAAACATCGCGCGATAACGTAAATGAGGTTATGTATAACGTTGGATACACAGATAATAAAGCTTTCCGCACTACATTTAAGCGCATTACGGGCCTGTCGCCTATTGATTACAGGAATAAATACCAGCGGCAGCATTCTAACTAACTGATGGCCTCTGCATTTAATGCCATTTAGCTATTCGCATTGAACTGATTGTTGAACTTATTCTGCAACCCCTTGTGGATGTTAGAAAAGTTCTGCTTACAAGCCCGATCTTTTAAAAAACTGTTGAATAGTATCCGGCCTGGTCATTAAAAGTGTTTGAATGCCCAGTTTTTCGGCGCCAGCCAGATGCTGCGGACTATCATCAATAAACAAAGTTTCGGCCGGATTAAGATTATTTTCATCCAGCACAAGTTGGAAGATCCTGGCTTCGGGCTTGCGCTTGCCCATGAGATGCGAGTAATATGCCTTTTCAAAAAGATGGCCGTTTCCATCAAAACCAAAATCTTTTTTAAGATATGCCATGATGTGATCATAGTGAATTTCATTAATGTTACTCAATAAAAATGTGCGGTATTTTGTTTTCAAATCCAGCAGCAATTCATGGTTGCCTGGCTCAATTCCAAGTAACATACTATTCCACGCGCCGTTTATTTGCTCGTCAGTAAGGCTGGAATTGCCCGATTTTTGCCTGATATAGTCCCTAAACTCTTCCGCAGACACCTCTCCCCTGTCAAATTTATCAAAAATTTCGTCCTGTTGTTTATGGCCAAAAAATTCGGCAGCATTACTGATACCCAACTGGTTCCAGCCTTGCTGCGCCTTTCTGAAATCGATATTAAAGATAACGTTACCGTAATCGAAGATGATATTTTTGATATTTTGCATAAAGGGTTTTGTTATTTGCCTGCAAATATGTAAAATTGCACCCGTTAAATAAACACAAATAACCGCGCCTATAGCTCAGTCGGTTAGAGTAGAAGACTCATAATCTTTTGGTCCCTGGTTCGAGCCCAGGTGGGCGCACAAATAGACGGACTGTCGATGGTTTTAACCCTGTAAATCACTGATTTACAGGGTTTTTTGTTTTATTCTGGTCCTTTTCGATCCTTTCAAATGCACAGCTTTGGCGACCAATCCGGCGACCAAAAATCATTTTTTACTTTTGGTCGCTTTTATGAGTTAACAGATTGATATTCAATTTTTTAAGTGCTTAAAATATAGACTAAAAAGCACTCAAAAAGACTGAAAAAAAAACCAATCCAGCGACCAAAAAGCGACCAGAAAATTGATGATTTCTGGAGGTAATTAATCATTTATTCACTTAAAAACTGTTAAAAGATGAAAACATCGCAGTCATTTGGTGTGCATTTCACCATCAGAAAAGGAAGGGAAAAAGACGGCAAAACAGCCGTTTATGCCAGTATTACCATCAACAAGGAAAAGGTGCTTATCGCCTTGAAACGCTTCGTTGAGGTGGATACCTGGGACAAAGGGCACGGTTGTGTCAAGGTAAGATTGCCAGAGGCCAAAGAAACAAACGCTTACCTGGAGGAAGTCAAGTTTACGATTACCTCCTACTATCAGCAATTACAGATCGCTGGTAAGGAGATCACGCCGCAACTTGTAAAAGCCTACTTCCTAGGCGAAGCAACCGAAGAAACTTACTCGTTAAGCCGTTTGATGGATTACCATTACGAAACAGCCTCAGCCGCTTTGACCTGGAGCACGCTTAAACATTACTCGGTCACCCGCCGCTACCTGGAAAAGTTTCTCAAAGAAAAGCGTAAGACCACAGACATCCGGATCAATGATATCGATTATAAGTTCATTATTGATTTTGAAACGTACTTGCGAAATCACAAACCAGCCGATCATTTTCAGCCATTAAATAATAACGGCGTCATGAAACACTTAATCCGCCTGCGTAAGATGACCACACTGGCCTTCAAAATGCAATGGATCAGCAAAGACCCTTTCAAGAATTACAAGTTCCGATATAAAAAGGTAGAGACCGCTTTCTTATCTACTAATGAATTAAAGACGCTGGAGCAATATGAACTGGCTTCTGACACGCTCGTGGTAATCAGGGACTATTTCCTGTTTGCCTGTTATACGGGCTTATCCTTTGTAGACCTGATGAATTTACATGAGGGCAATGTGGTCCGTGGTGAGGATGGTGAAAAATGGCTGAAGTTATTTCGGCAAAAGAGCAACGAGCCGACCAACATACCCGTTCTTACGCCTGCATTGTCAATCATGAACAAGTATAAAGACAATCCACGCTCCGTAACTTTAGGAAGAATATTTCCGACCATCACCAATCAAAAGGTTAACGTTTACCTGAAAGAGATCGCCAAGATCGTAGGCATAAAAAAGAAGCTCACCTTCGGCGTGGCACGGCATACGTTCGCCACTACCATAACACTGGCCAACAACGTGCCTATCGAGACAGTAAGCAAAATGATGGGACATACCAAGATCGCTACCACACAGATCTACGCCCGTGTCCTATTGAAAAAGATAAGCGAGGACATGCATGTCCTGCGGGAAAAACTGGAACCCGAAATACCGAAACACAAAGCTGCCAGGAAAGGCAACATAAGTTCAAATCTTAAAAAAGTAGGCTAAATGAAAACCATGGATGTCAACTCACTTTTCAGATCAGTCAAGGAACTGATCGACGAGTCAAGAAGCCAGATCGTGCGGAATGTAAATACAAGAATGATTCAAACCTATTACCATATCGGGATGATGATCGTTCAAGAACAACAAAAGGGAAATGACCGTGCAGAGTATGCGGAGGAAATTGTTGCAGCTTTAAGCAGATCACTCAGCGAAGAATATGGTAAAGGTTACTCTAAACGCAACCTGGATTACTTTAAACAATTCTATTTATTATATAGAAGCCGAATTGTGCAATCAGCGATTGCACAATCTCCATCGGCTGAAATTCCGAAATCGCTGATTTCGTTTTCTGAACAATTCAAAGTAAGCTGGACGCATTATATACAGCTGATGCGCATCAATGATGCCAACGAGCGGGAGTTTTACGAGCAGGAGACAGCCGGCAATAACTGGTCGGTGCGCGAGTTGCAGCGACAATATAACTCCTCTTACTATGAGCGACTCGTCTTAAGCAGCAATAAAAAAGAAGTTCAGCAAGATGCCGCAAAAGGAGGATTGAAAGAAATGCCTGTTGATACTTTAAAAACTCCATTCGTGTTAGAGTTTTTGAATTTTAAAGAAGACAGCAGTTATTCCGAAAACGATCTCGAAACCGCCATTATCAATAAGCTTGAACATTTTATGCTGGAATTAGGTAAAGGCTTTTTGTTTGAAGGCCGGCAGCGTCGTATCACCTTAGAGGGCGATCATTTCTGGGTGGACTTAGTCTTTTACAATCGTCTGTTGGACTGTTTTGTCCTGATCGATCTCAAAATAGGCAAACTCACACATCAGGATATTGGGCAAATGCAAATGTACGTCAACTATTATGACCGGAAAGTCAAGCGATCCCATGAAAAGCCAACACTCGGTATCATCCTTTGTAAAGAGGATAATAAGGCGGTAGTTGAGTTTACATTACCGCTCAATAACGAGCAAATTTTCAGCAGGGAATATAAACTCTATTTACCCAGCAAGGAAGAACTTCAAAAACAATTATTATGACCGAACAAAATCAACAGCCCCCTAACCAGATATACTGGTTAAGGGGACAAAAGGTAATGATCGACGAAGATGTAGCGGGTCTGTTCCAGGTCAGTCTCAAAGTATTGAGACAACGTGTAAGTAGAAACAAACAGCGGTTCCCGCCCGATTTCTTGTTTTTACCTACGGCAGAAGAATGGCTGCAATTACAGCGTCAAGCTGATTTTCAGCACAAAATTGGTGATGGTGAAATACCGATGGTTTTTACAGAAGCCGGGTTACTCATGGCTTCGGGAATCATCAAAAGCGATGTCGCCATAAAGGTCAGCATCGACATTATTAACGAATTTTTCCAAACTGTAAAAAGTTTTAATGAGTAATTATCATGAAAGAGCAGCAAGAGATTGATCAGATCGGCGCATTGATACGGGAAGCCCGTTCAGCGCAAAATATGACCCAGCAGCAGTTAGCCGATAAGTGCGGAATTGCCAAATCACATATTTCGAAAGCAGAAAATGACATCGGGAATGTTCCCGTTTCCATCCTCCGCACCATCGTCGAAAAAGGCTTGGGCGGCCAGTTGCAAATCGCTTTTGAGTTTTAAGTACAAAATGTGATGCTATGAAAAAGTTCACATTTTGTGAACTTTTTCATATTTTTGCTCCAATGGGGATCGAGCTAAAATATAAGGTCATCAAAGACAGAGCGCAGTATGACGACTGTTGCAATGCGCTGGAATCACTTTTGACTTTGAAAAGCAATTCCGATGTTCAAGACGAAGTGGAACTGTTAACGCTATTGATCCATACTTACGACGAAGCAAACAACACTTTTGCCGAATTAGACCCGATCACATTATTACGCTCTTTCATGAAAGAGCATAATTTAAAAGCATCGGATCTGATAGCCATACTCGGCGTGAGCAAGGGTTATATATCCGACATCCTGAACTACAAAAAAGGATTGTCCAAAGAAGTTATCCGTAAATTGGCTGAACACTTTAAAGTCCGGCAGGAGGCGTTTAACAGATACTATCCGCTATCCCCAAAATAACGCTGGACTCAAACTGCTATCAAGCTAGTAGTATAGCAATCTATCATAATAGCGATTTAACCTATTTCCAAAATTCCGCGACACTTTCTCGGATTTTATATTTTAAGTCTATTTGGGTTTAAATCGTTCCTTTTCCACCTAAAAATAACGCCACCCTTCCCAAAGTTGTCATTTTCTGATTTACCGGCTTCCGAATTTTGAAGTCCTTAAAAATCATATTATGGAAAAAGCAACAGAGCAACGATCAAGAATGGGTATGGTTCCGACTAGGAATCAGATATTAACCCTTGGTGACCTGGAGGATTTCAAGAATGATATGCTCCAGGAGGTTAAACGTATCATTAAAGAATGCGCCAGCGGTGTCCCAGGCAAGAAGTGGTTGAAATCTGCTGAAGTCAAAAAGTTGCTGGGCATCTCACATGGCTTCCTGCAATCCCTTCGGGACAGCGGCGTATTGCCCTTTACTAAAATAGGCGGCTCTATCTATTATGATTATGAAGACATCACCTTTATGATGTCGACGAACAAGAGTGCCTGATGTTTAACCGGCCGGGCCTGTCAGCCAGCGTCCGGCCATTTTTTCTAAATCCTATGTTATTTCAAACACCCAAACGTAAAGCCAAACGGGTGCCTGTAGAGCGCAGGAAACCCGAACTAATTCTGCAAAAAGGGTTTGGCACAGAGATGCCGCCGCAAAAGCGCCTGGTCGACATATACTTTGATCAAAAAAATATGACGACGCAAGCGGACGTATTCTACAAATTCTATGAAAAAAGCAATTGGAGCAGCCCTAAAGGCACGCCTTACCGTAATTGGAAACTGCTGGCCGGGGAATGGATCTTCAATTACGAGCAGGAACAAAAACTCAGAAAACGGCAGCGGGAAAACGCGCTGCTATCATCCTATTAAACTATAAAAATAGCAAACTAACATGGCAAAGATCATCACCATAGCCCACCAAAAAGGTGGCGTAGGCAAAAGTACCTTAGCGATCAACCTGGCTTTATGTTTCCAGGATCAATTATCAGTAGCACTTGTAGATACCGACTTACAGGGCAGTTTATATCATATCAGGGAGGATTTCCCTGACCTGGCTATCATCGGGGTCGATAGATTGCAGGATATCCAGCAGTTGGCGTATGACCTGATCGTTATCGATACGCCGCCTTATCTTTCCAATCGTTTACCTGAATTGTTCCTTTATTCTGATTTTATTTTGGTGCCGACCAAGGCCGGTTTCTTCGATGTGATGGCCATCCGTTCTACCCTGGCGCTGATCAAAGAGGCACAGCGTAAAGCCCCCCATCTGAAAGCCGGCATCGTACTCAATATGGTCAAGCCGCGATCAGGCATCACCCAGGATGTGGCCGAACTGCTGCAAAGCATGGGGACACCGCTACTGCAAACGAAGGTTCACGACCGGGTCAGCATCGCCCGCTCGTCGATAACCGGTGGTATTTTAAATGGTACGGACAGGCGGGCAAAAGAAGAGATCATGGCGCTGACGGAAGAAGTTGTTGAGCAGGTCAGCACTGATATATCAATATAGCAAGCTAGCTTTTTATTTACCTAATAAGCTAGCAAGATCGCAAACTAAGATCGTAGCAATTTAGCAAGCTAAGTTCATAGCAATATATCAAACTAGTTGCGGTTGATAGGAAACTATCAAGCTAGCAACCAACAGCAATTGCTAACAAACTATCATGATAGCAAAATGGAAAATTATAAAAATAAACTCGGCAATCTGGCTGACAAACTCAAACAGGAAAGGCCCGCTACCCCTATCCAGGAGGTGATCCCGGTGAAGGCTGTACCCGTTCCAAACGAGCCCGAAGTACAGTTCAACAACCGGATACCCAAGGTCCTTTTAAAGCGGCTTAAAACATTCGGACTGGAGTATGATGAATCCCTTAAAGACATCAATATACAAGCGCTTGAACTTTATCTCAGCCATAAGGCGAAGCCGGACGAAACAACAAAAAATGCCAATTAAAACACTGATAGCAGGATGAGACAGCCCGCTTCGCGGCAGTCAGCAAGATGTACAATTGTGTCACAATTGAATCTTGCCCTCCGCGCCGGGGCGGCTGCGGGTCCAGGAAAAAATCCTCCGAAGTCGGATTTTTAAAGAAGAGAACAATGGCTACACAGGAAGACAAACGGATACAATGGAAGAACCTCCGCTTTAAACCAGAGGAATATCAATTGCTCGAAAAGCGGTTCAAAAAGACCAGCTTCCGAAAGCTTAGCGAATACATGCGCAGCGTGCTTTTGGAGAAACCGGTCACGGTTAATTACCGGGACAAAGCTATGGATGACCTGCTGGAAGAAATGATCCTGCTAAGGCAGGAACTTAACGCCATCGGCAATAACCTGAACCAGGCGATGCGTAGCATCAACAGTGCTCATGGAAATGCCGATACCAGGCTTTGGATGAATTTGTTGAGTGTGATCAATACCAAACTGGAGCCGTCCATCGGCCAAATCAAAGAACGGATGAACCAATACGCGGATATATGGTCGCAAAAATTAAGAGCGGTAAAAGCCTGATCGGCGCGCTCAACTACAATGAGAATAAAGTGAAACAAGGAAAAGCCATGCTGATTGGTGCCAAAGGCTATCCGAAGGACCCCAAAGACTTATCCTTTAATGATAAGTTATTTCGCTTGACCGACCTGGCCGCGATGAATCAACGGGCCAAAACCAACACGGTTCATATCTCACTGAATTTCCCCAACGGTGAGTACCTCGCAGACGAAAAGTTAAGCGAGATCGTAAAGGATTACTTAGCAGGTGTTGGCTTTGCAACGCAGCCTTGTCTGGTTTACCGCCATGAGGATGCCGGGCACCCACATATCCATATCGTCACCACTAACATCAAACGGGATGGCGAACGGATCAGCCTGCACTATCTGGGTCAAAACGAATCGGAAAAAACACGCAAAGCTATAGAGATCAAATACAATTTAACCAAAGCGGAAGAACAACAAAAGCAAAAACCAAATCTCAAAGTTGATGCTACGGCCGCCGAATATGGCAAGGCTGAAACCAAACGGGCCATCACCAATATCCTGGGTTATGTATTAAGAGCCTACAAATTTACCAGCGTCCCGGAACTCAATGCCATACTGGGTCAATATAATATTCAAGCCGACCGGGGTTCCAAAGATTCCCGCATGTATGCCCGCGAAGGTTTGGTTTACTGGATATTGGATAAGCAGCACAACAAGATCGGCGTGCCAATAAAAGCCAGCACTATTTATGGTAAACCAACCCTCAAAACACTGGAGGAAACGTTCAGGCTGAATGCGCAGCTACGCAAGCCTTTCAAAGATGAGTTTATCAAAATATTAGACAGTATATTAATAAAACCGCATACCAGGCTTGACTTTCAAAAAGCCTTACGCGAAAAAGGCGTTCAATGCATCCTGCGACAAAACGAGGAAGGGCGCATTTATGGCGTGACCTTTATCGATCAGAAAAACAAAGCGGTATTTAACGGCAGTGATTTGGGCAAAGCTTACAGCGCCAATCAGCTCAACGCACAATTATTACCTGACCCTGTTAAAGCCAAATTCCAATATCAAAATGAAGTACAGGGTGGTCATGAATTCATCCAAACAGCAACAGGCGATGAACCCATAGATGTATTATTTGCCGCTGAGCGCGAAGACCTCGCCGCACTTAATAAATACAAAAAGAAAAAACGTAAAGGACTAAATCTATAGATTATGCAAACCGGAGAAAACGAACAAGCCCTGCGTAAGATCATTGATTTTACCAGGTTATTGAGTATTGCCATATTGATGATTCATTCTTATTTATGCTGTTACCCGACTTTCCAGGAGCTCAAATTAACGCACAAGATCGTTGACCATATCTTATTGCCGCTTTCCAAAATGGTGGTCTTTAAAACGGTGCTTATCGCCAAGCTGAGTGCATTGCTCTTATTAGTAGTATCCCTGATCGGCAGCAAAGGCAAGCGGGATGAAAAGATCAGGCCAAAAACGATCATTACTTATTGCTTTACCGGCTTGTTGCTTTATTTTATCAGCGGCTTGTTTTTAGCGTTGCCATTGACTGCTAAAATAGTTGCTGCACTTTACATACTCATCACCGCCTTTGGCTACCTTTTATTTATGACCGGCGGCGGGCTGTTGTTTAGAATGCTCAAATTGAAACTGGGTGCTGATATCTTTAACAAGGAAAATGAAACCTTCCCCCAGGAAGAACGCCTGTTGGAAAATGAGTATTCGATCAACCTGCCTGCCTAGGTACCAATTAAAAGGCAAAGAGCGAGATAGCTGGATCAATATCATTAACCCGTTCAGGGGTACTTTGGTTGGCGGCAGCCCGGGTGCCGGTAAATCCTATTTCGTGATCCGGCACATCATAACTCAGCATATCGCCAAAGGGTTCAGTATGCTGATTTATGATTTTAAATATGACGACCTGTCCAAGATCGCCTATAACGCATTGCGGGAACATGGAGGCCGATCATTCTATGTCATCAACTTTGAGAAGATCATGCACCGCAGTAATCCATTGGAGCCCGATACCATGCTGGATATTACGGACGCGATGGAATCGGCGCGCACCATTATGATGGGCTTAAACCGGGAATGGATCAAGAAGCAGGGTGACTTCTTTGTGGAATCGCCGATCAATTTTTTAACCGCACTGATATGGTTTTTAAAAAAGTATGAGGGCGGCAGATACTGTACGTTGCCGCACGTCATTGAACTTTCACTGGTTGATTACAAAGATCTGTTTGCAGTGCTGAGCAGCGAACCCGAGATCGAAGTACTGATCAATCCCTTTATATCAGCCTGGAAAAATGAAGCCTTTGAACAATTGGAAGGACAGATCGCCAGCGCCAAGATCAGCCTCGCCCGGCTAAGTTCACCGCAGCTTTATTATGTTTTAAGTGGTAATGATTTTTCGCTGGATATCAATAACCCCGATGAACCAAAAATAGTTTGCCTGGCAAATAACCCGCAGAAGTCGCAGGTTTACGGAGCCGTGCTATCACTATACATTAACCGCATTAACAAACTGGTCAATCGCAAGCATCAGCAGAAATGCAGCCTGATCTTCGATGAGTTCCCAACCATCTATTTCAATGGTATCGATAACCTGATCGCTACGGCCCGGTCAAATAAAGTAGCTGTCACTTTAGCGGTGCAGGATTACAGCCAGTTAAAAAAGGATTACGGCCGTGAACAAGCAGAAGTGATCATGAATATCGTCGGCAATATCGTTTGTGGCCAGGTCACCGGTGACACGGCTAAACAGCTTTCCGAGCGCTTTGGTAAGATCAACCAGCAAAAAGAAAGCGTATCAATCAATTCATCCGATACATCGGTAAGCCGTTCTACGCAATTAGACTATGCCATACCCGCCTCTAAAATCGCGGGGCTTTCATCCGGCGATTTTGTCGGTATGGTTGCGGACGACCCTACGAATAAAATTGATCTCAAAACGTTTCATTGCCAAATTCAAAACGATCATGAGGCTATCAGTCAGGAAGAGCTAAGTTATCAGGATATACCCAAAGCCAGGACGATCAATCAAAACGAGATCATTATGAACTACCAACGAATTAAAGAAGATATTAAAGCGTTAACGGAAGTTATCAGTTATGAAAGTTAGTTTAAGAAAACATCCACTCGTTAAAAACCGGGTACGGCTTTACCTGGATATTTACCCGCCACTAAAACACGCAAACGGGAAGACTACAGGTTATGAAAACCTTAAGTTGTACCTTTTTACGCAGCCTCAAAATGAACATGAAAGAAGGCATAACAAGGAAACTAAAGAACTCGCCGAGACAATACGCGCGCAACGTCAACTTGAATTACAAAGTCAGGCACATGGCATTTCGCCAGCGATGAAGCGCTTAGGGAGTTTCAAAGCATATTTTCGGAACATCGCCAATCGTTCCAAAGGCATGAGCCGGCACAATTGGGATAGCAGTGTCCGCTATTTTGAAATGTTCAGGCTGGAAGAGGTGCGCTTCATTGATATCGACCTTTCGTTATGTGAGGACTTCAAAGCGTTTCTACTAGATAGCCCGCAGTTGAGGGAAAGCCGGCGCGGCATCGGGCACAATAGTGCACTCAGCTATTATAATAAATTTCGCAATGCATTAAAAATGGCCTGGCGGGAAAAACTGATCCCGGACGACCTCCATGAACTAAGCCCCGGTCTGAAGGAAAAAGAAGCGCCGGTAGAATTTTTAACGATGTCGGATATTAAACAATTACTCAAAACGCCCGTTAAAGATGAACTTTCCAAACGGGCAACACTCTTTGGGATTTTGACAGGTCTGCGATTTTGTGATGTGCAGCAGTTAACCTGGGCTGAAGTTCGTGGAGAAACGGGTGAATCCTATTTGCAATTTATGCAGCGCAAAACAGCCAAACACCAGCACATGCCGGTCAGTGACCAAGCAGTTGGGTTATTGGGTGAACGCGGCAAACCGCATGAGCGACCATTCCAGGGACTTTACTATTGCCGAATCCGTTACTTTTTACAAGAGTGGCCATCGTTAGCCGGCGTTCATAAACATATCACCTTTTGTTGCCTGCGGCATACCTATGCCACCCTGCAATTAAACAATGGCACAGATATTTACACCGTATCTAAGATGTTAGGACATCGGCACGTTAAGACTACCCAGCGATATACCCGATTACTGGATGAAAAAAAGCGAGAAACTACACAAAGAATTGTACTTGATTATCTACCCTGATGAAATGTTACTTCACGATAATTAAACTTGCTATGTAAGCGATAGCGATCAGGCCAGAAATAAATTCTACAAATAAACAGATAACAACGTCAAGTCGTTTCGTTTTCATTTTATCAAAGTCCAACTTAATCCCGTAGAAAATAATGCCTGTATATAACGCACTTAATATAAATCGCCTGCCATATTTTACAGTTTTGTTATTTATTGCAGCCGTGTCAGCCCAGGCTTTTTTAATGTCAGCAACATCATAATGTTCCAAGAATGTAGCCATAAACAACAAGTTAACCACTATAAACAAACAAAATACAATAAGTGATGAAGCAATTACCTTTCCTTTCTCAAAGCCGTAATTATTCCA
Source organism: Mucilaginibacter sediminis (assembly GCF_051903035.1). Classification (NCBI taxonomy): domain Bacteria; kingdom Pseudomonadati; phylum Bacteroidota; class Sphingobacteriia; order Sphingobacteriales; family Sphingobacteriaceae; genus Mucilaginibacter; species Mucilaginibacter sediminis. The sequence goes on along the minus strand of NZ_CP170602.1, from coordinate 872,571 downwards.
CCATATCTTAACCCCAATAAGTGCGCGCGCGTTCCAATTATTGTTATCTTCAAACATAGCGAGCGCAATACTACTGGCTTTGATACCTTCAATGTTGTTAAGGCGCGTTTGTGAAGCGATAATACTTTGATATATATTGACCACATCCGAATACCATTCATTTTGATCTTTATAAGCATTAGCAGCATAAGGCACATAATGAAAATGCGAATAATCAAAATCGACTTTAGAAAAGTCTACCTTACGTAAAAGTAAAGTTGCTCCTGGACTCGCATTAGTAAGTTTCACCGAGCCGTTTGGCGATTTGAATTTGACTTGATTAAATATGATGGTTTCCGCCCGGTCACAAATTATTTCAGTTGTATCTGCCCACACACAGGAATCTAAACGAAGCACTTTTATATAAGGCGAAAGTATGGTATGAACTGTTTCATTATCAATGGATACCTGCTTTATACCTTCATCTTTTGGGGCTGTTTTTAAATCATCGTGAGCATCATTAAATGGCTCATCGTAATATAATTCTAGATCTGCCGGCCCTTTTATAAAGGAACTACCTACAATTTGGAGTAACCGAAGCTTAATGTTTTCCAAGTTTAAACGGAGCGCATGATCACCACGAAAACGCATCATGTCACCGGAAATAGAGTGTATAACTATTGTATTAAAGTCAATGTGCCTTGAAAAGGTGTAGTAATCTGGCTTCCAGCCGGTGGTATCTACAATTACTAAAGGAGCTCTGTTTTCGTAAGAGGGCGGTACTAATTCTGATTGGACATACGAGGTTACGCCATCGAAATTGGCGTAGCTATAATTAGTTGAAAGTGGTGGTTTTGTGCCTGAAATGAAAAGATCTGCGGTGTGATTGTATTTTATGGTATCGACGTAAATTTCGTCGTTTTTAAGTTCTTTAATAAATATCTCCTGGTTTCCTGTAAGTTTCCCGTCCGGTATATTTACCGGGGTTGGCAACCAATTAATTCGCAAAATTGGCTGCGCTGTTTTTTTTGATGGCAATTCATCTTTAAAATTTAGAGGCGTAAATTTTTTATGATTGGAAAATATCCAGACCAGGATAATAGAAAAAACAATAAGGTAAAGAAGTGGCGAACGAAAAAACATTTTCATCATGGACTTTTGCTAAAGGGTGGTTGTGTCCAAATATAACAAAAGCCGTTATCGGCTCAAAGTGATTAATCTAGCTACGATGGCCTGTAATAATCCGATAGCCACGGGATGTTCTGCCAGCGCCCGGTAGCCACCCTCTTCATCAGGTTCAAAAGTTACAGTTGTTTCATCAATTAAAACAGAAATACGGTGTGTATAGCCCCAACGCTCAAAGCGCGCTTTAAATTCGTGCTCTGTCCCATCGTAAATAACGGGTATGTTAAAAGGTTCATTCATGCCGCTAAAATAACAGTTCCGTAAATTCTGGCTGCCTCCTGAGGAAATAAAGCCGAATCCTGTGGTACTTCCTTAACATATAAATCTGTTTCCAGCAAAGTCATAAAAAAGAAATCAGCCACATTTTTTAAAGTTACCAAATCAACTTTGCGTGATTGGAATATATAAACCTTTTCCGGAATAAACCCGCCATTAACCTTATAAAGCGTTGCCAGGCAATAAGCCGTATTCTTCGTTATGGTAACCTCATTTAATTCATTTACTTGAACCCATAAATCGGAATCTGTATCTGCAATTACCGTCCCGCTGTCTGCTGTTAAAACCTGATAAGCCATCTTTCCTCCATTGTGTTTACAAATTTATGCTAAAAATATTAGTATTATAAAATCTATTTGACAATTTTGCAGGATGTATTACGCGGGTGAATTTTACGAAGTGCTGCAAAAAGAGCTGTGTGATTGGGTCTGGAATAATCCAAAACTCCTGCGCAAGATCATCCCGCATAATTTGAAATACCTGTTTGAATTCCACCCCAACCGTGGCCTGTCTATCGATTTGAAGCGATTTGAGCCGGAATATTACCTGGAAGTGTTTTACCCGCCGGAAGTTAAAAAGTCTAATATCGATGAGTTTGTCCGGAAAGTTTGTATTGTCATCGCTTACAGCCTCAAGCGGTCCGGTCGGACTGACCTGACGTTAACGATCACCGTCAGGCATATGATTTCAGAGCAAAGTCATTGGAAAACATTTTTTATCGATGAAGTTTTTGACAGCAAACATTTGCGTCCGCTTACCAAAAAAGAAGAAGATTGGTATTACCGTTTTAAGGATTTATATTAGCCTTATGACCCTATACGAATTTAACGCCCTTAATGAGGAACTACAAGCCACGGTGGCCATGCAAGGTAACTTTGTTGATGTACGTTTTGAGGATAATTTGAGGGTCGCGCTTTATAGTCATCAGGAATTTTATGCGGAGGTGTTTTACGATGGGGAGACTAACCGGATTGTCCGTAGTCGGGCCTTTATTTCAGCCGTGCCATTAGCTGCTTACATCCAGTTGAATTAGATTACTCCTTAAAAATTGTCATTGGGTCAAATCCAAGGTTAACGACAAGTTGCTCATGGCTGACTTTTCTTTGTGGTAAAAGCGCACGTTTCTCTGTTGGCAGGTTGGGCATCCAATAACAAAGCAATTCGTTATCATATTGAATGATCTTATAATAGTAGCTGGGTAACGTGACCGTAATATTGTTTTTTGTATAGGTCCGTTGGCTGCCGTAAGTGCCACACCAAATGCGGACACTGTCCGTTTGCTCCGTAAGTTTACGGCATAATTCTTCCGTAGCGATCTCCGTACCGATGTTCTGTCCCTGGTATTCCATGCCGGCGTTAAATGTATAGGTGTCGGACAAGATGGCGCCGTCTGCATCATAAGCCAATAAGATCCAGGCCTGGCAATGCCCCTTAGCGATCATATCAGGCGACTCTATATTGGCTTGTTTATAAACTTTGGTTTCGTCAGGCTGTCCATAAGCGGCATGCCATGCCGCGTAAACTCCTGTGCGGGGCACGTCAGCGCTTTCCTGCTGGAGGCGATGGGCTTTCGTATAGACATAATAGGTAACCAGCGGCATATGCCGGCTCGTATCGGCGACCGAACGGTAATAAGGATTCACCCAAAGTTTACACGCAGTGCAAAAATCAGATTTCTGCGTGGGATATTTTTGATACAAGGCCTTAACGTAGGCGGCGTTGATAGTTTGTGCCTGAAGACCGATTCCCCAAATGCTCAGAAATAAAAAGATCACTAAACGGTATTTGCCCATTTTATTTCCCCGTAAGATAAGCCGGCACCGCGAAACTTACACTAAAGCCCATGGTAAATTTATCAAAGTTCCTGTCGTAGACTTTGCTCTTATCATTATCGTATTTGATCAGCGGTTCCAGCGTGATACTTTCTCCTTTAGTCGTCGGGATGTTAAAAAAGAAACCTAAGCGCGCGTTAAAATCATTGGCTCCCGATTGTAATTTAAGACCTGCCGCGGCATCGATCCCCATGCCTTTGGTCCAGTAAAGCATGACCGGCAGGGTAATTGATTTCACCCATTGTCTGTCCGCCACGACGGGATAAAAGCCGGTTGATTTTACCGATTTTACGTTGTCGTCGCCCGGTATATAGTTTTTTTGGATGGAAAGACCGATGGAGTCAGCCGGGTCATACACTCTGGCATTGGACAGCGTCAGGCCCGGATATACCAGTACTTTAAATTTTTTCCAGGACCAAAGCCAATTGAGCGACCCGGTAACGCTGAAATAAAAATCACTTTCTGTTTTGGTATAGTCTTTCGCCACGTTGCCGGGGTCATAGATGGGGTAATCCTTCTGATTCAATTTCGGGCTCAGTGTGAACCAGATATACCTGAAATGGGAAAAAGGCGCGCTTGTTTGCAAAGAATCAAGGAATTTGACCGCTTTTACATCTTGTTTGTAGTCCAATAAGGCATTCTTATGGCCGCTGACCTTGAAGTCATTGGCAAATAGTTTTACCTGCGCCATATCGGTCGTATCCATCTTTTCCGGAAAAAAATCCTTGAGTTCAACCAGCAATAAGTGTAACTGCGCTCTTTTATTAAAGTAGTCTGCGTAGGTACTGTCGGTTAATTTTGGTTCGCTGAATACCAATGCATTATCACTATCGTCACAAAACTTAATCAGGGCGTCCACTGCAAGCGATTTCTCTTTCCTATACTTATATAAGACAGGTCCGTAGTCTTTTTCCCCTTTTTTTAGGTGATAAAGAAAATTGATCTTTTTGCTTTTTGGGTAATACCCGGTGCCCTTGATGAATTTATTGAAGTTTATCCCGCCGGTCAGCGTTTTAGCAAATTTGTCACCGGTAAAAAGGTCAATGACCCCTTTAGATGAGCTTCCGGTTATCGTTGGCTGGATGGTGAGCCAGGGGGCTTTCTTAAAAGGTATTGTATAGTTGACCGTTAAACTTTTATCATCCAGCACCGCCGATGCGCTCTGTACTACGCCGCTTTTAATTACAGTCCCGCTCACACTATTAAAAAAACGCTGTAATGTGTCGTTAAAAGCATAGCCGGCAACTAATTTACCGGATTTGGAATTTTCCGGCTGGGACTTTGGGTCAGCGATCAGAGCTTTGACTTCTTTCAGGTGTTTGGCCACATCAGCATCAATTTTGACAGTATTTTGCTGAGCGGATGCGCTCAGTATGCAAAGGCAGCAAAGGACGGTCAGGATAATAGCGGTTCTCATCGTGAAGAGGTTTGATAATATTTTTTTGCGAATGCTTTGATCAGGTTGCCAAAGGCATAGGGAACGGTATTTTCCCGGCCTGGATGGCTGTTCTTTAAGTGAGCGAATTTGAGTTTATGCGACCACTCGTGCGCAAGATGGCCCACGATATCGGCTTTGTTAGCTGCATCATCAAAGTACCACGTATAGGTATAAATCGTCGTGTCGGTTGGCAATCCGTACCCGATGGCGGGATGAGGCGTGAGCACAGTAACGATCTTCGCCCTTTTTTTGATTACCCAGTAAACATTGGCGGTTTGATCTTCTGCGGGTTGGTACCATTCAGCTGCCTTGTAAAGCTTTTCAACGACCTGCCGTGTCGTGAGCGTGCGGTAAGGGTCAGTAGGTACATCGTAAGCAAAAGTTTTCCTGAGCAGCTCCTTTTGAAACAAGGTATCATTCATGATCTTTTCAAATGTTGCCAATGCTTCCCGCATTTTGGCTTCCCGCGCAGTGGTAAGGCCTTGGATTTTATTCCCGCGGGTTTTAAATTCAGGTAGCGGCTGGCCGGTAGCCACGCAGAAAACGGCTGACAGGGTTAAAGTGGTAAGCAGGTAACGAAACATATGATAGGTTGGTTAATGCTTTAAATATAAGCATTTTAACTATTTAGACTATATATTCTAAAATAAAAGTCCCCAAAGCGCTCGCCGCCGGGGACTTTCAACCTAAACCTTATCACAATTGACCGGCAGGATTGCCGGTCATTAGTATTGCAAATTTATAAATTATACGCTCATTTTAGCGCCGCGTTTGCGTGACTGCTTTTTTGCCTGCGCATCCTCCTGGGCCTGCGCTTGCTTTTGGTCCTTTTTGTTTTCCGCCTTTAGTTCAGGCTTTTTGTAATGCTCTAACTGCTGGGCTTCGCCTTTCCAATTGGTGAGGTTGACACGGTGTTCGGCGGGATTGGCCTCCAGGTACAGTTTTACTTCTTTGCCGTCCTTCATAGCGGTAACCTGGTGGCGGTTGCCCTTCTCCAGTGACTTCATTAATTTGTCGCGGGCGCCTTCTTCGTTGATGCCCACAATATCCAATTTGTCGATCGCCCGCTCAGGTTTATAATTCCACCCATCGGTGAACGGACGCAGTTTAAAATTGCCGTTTTCTGTCTTATTCTCTTTATCAATAATGATCCACGCATTGTATTTTTCACCCTCCAGGTTTTCGAGTTGCTTATGCACCGCACGGCCTTCCATCAGGTTGTAAGCCTCCTTTGCAGTAATGCCGCTGCCTTTGTTGAGGTAAAAGGTTTGCTGCATATCCTTATCCCGCAATGACGCATCATACTTGTTGAAGAAGTACATATCGTTTTGATCGCCGGCTTTGTAGTGCAGGGTATAATCTACGCTCTGTTTATTATATTCCTGTTCGGTGGCTAAGGTAAACTCCTTTTTGCCCGACTTGATATTTTTTTCCAGTTCGTCGTTGACTTTCTCGCCAAACCCCAGGTTTAGCAATTGTTTTTGCAGGTAACTTAAATTTTGATCGTTCATAACATGATTTGTTTTTAATAAATGAATATAAGCTTGTGATTCTTGGAGGTTTAATGGCATAAAAGGGTCGTGATCATTCCGGACGAACAGGCTCAGCCGGAGTAATTCGGTAGCCGTACTCACCGGCACATCAGGCTGAAAATATTGCATAACTTGGTTGTTGACTTTGCCGGGAATATCCATCGAGGCATCAATACAGTACAACTGGTAACCGGAATTTTTTTCCTTTTTAAAGGATAGGGCGAAATCGGCACCGCCCTGTTGGATATAGATATCGTGCAGCAGTTTTTCTGTGTTGGCGGTGACCATGCTGCGCAACTCGTTTAACAGAAGATCCTCATTAAAGCCGAGGTCTGCCAGCTGAGTCCTGAGTTCATAAAAGTTGATCGCCTGGTACATGTCGATATGGTCTAAATAATCCGTTTCCCTTGGGTCAATATTCAGTTCGTCGTCCATAACCTCTATTTGTTGATCTTTAATAAAACCGGGTATTCGTCGGCCAGCTTCACTTTGATCTTTTTAACTTTCTTGCTGAACAGGCTTTTAGCGGCGTTTACACCGCCGGCAGCGGCTTGTGCACCGAGGCTTTGATCCATGGTCAGGAACTGCATACTTTGAATAGCGTTATCCGCGCCATTACCGGCTGCGCCGCCTAATTCGGCTTCAGGTGCCGGGATGCCGGGCATCCCGTCCAGGCTAAATACCGTTAGGTTGACCGGGATAATTTGCTTGTCGAGCCGGATATTTTGAATAGTTAAGAGCAAGCGCTGGTTGGTTACCTGGCAAACGCCGAAAAGTTCCTGTCCCTTAGGCAAAACTTGGTTTTTGATGGTGACCGTATCGGTCAGTTTGAGTTTAACGGCTGCGCCGTCGGCTACTTTTTGTTTACCGTCAATCACAGCCGGGATGGCACGGAAGGGTGTGCTGGCTTCCGGTTTCGCAGCGGGCGCTGATAGCGATGATGGGTTTTGTATCGCCTGTATTTTGTCCAGCATCTTATTTAACTGTTGCATCTCCGGGTCTGGCTGATTACTGCCGGCGTTCATATTCCGCATCATTTTCTTTAGCTGTTTAACCTGTTGCGGGTCGGGTTCATCGTAATTATTAACTGACCGTGGTTCTTGGGGCTGGTTAAGCTGTTTGTTAAGCAGCGCAAGTTTAGCTTGTATTTTTTGGGCCTGGTCATCGGCCGTAGCAACCGAGTCTTTGGATAATCCCATCGAGTTCAGGAATGCCGGGCTTACGCCATTTTGCGTGGAATCATGCTGAGCTGCCTGGTAAACGGACATTTTATCGGTTTTATCTTTGTCCTTAAACTGTGCTTCAGGCAGGTCGGTATCAAGCCCGCGGTTATTGACGAATTGCTGATTTTGCGTTTTGCCTCCACCTAAAGCCCAAAAGGCCATGGTCATAAATGGGATCACCAATAACGGTAATACCAACAGGAATTTTCGTTGCTTTTCCATAATTATCTGTGTTTTAGTGTATCTGTTTTTAGCCGGGGTTGTACAATGTTGCCGGTATTCATATTGGTTTGCTGATAGCGAATACTGAGTATTAGCAGGCAAGCGAACAGCAGGCAAAAAAGCACCAGGGCTGTTTTTTGCTGTGCGGGTTTTAACTGGTTAAACCATTGTTGGAATCTATTCATGGTGCTATGGTCGTATCGCGGTTAGCCAATGTTTCCCAATGCTCTATTAAAAAGCCGTGCGGGTTGTTATCGGAACGACTGACGTTACGCAGGTAGCCTTGGGTAACGAGTAATTTATTGATGGTGCTGGTTGACCGGATAAGCTTTTGCGTAGCGAAGCATTTGAAATAATAAGGCTCGGAATTGATATTGAGTTGAATGCTGTCCACGGTGATCTGCTGGCTGATATTGCCGGAGATCAGGTTGTTATAATAGCTTTTTTCTTTCAGGCCATTGTATTGGTTGCGTGCGCTTTCGTCGGCCAGGTATAAGGCTTTGCCGATATTGCTTTGGATCACTTTTTCGTCCGGATCAAGCGTAAAAAAGTAGTGATGGAACATTTTAATATGGTCACGCGCTTCCACCGGGATATTGTCTCTTCGGTCTGCCGCGATGGCTTCCAAAGCTTTGCCATTTGCCAGCACATAAATGTGTGCGGAAGCTTTTTGATAAGCGGCAAAGGAAAAATAGATAGCAGCGATAGATATGAGGGCGCTCGTCAAAATGACCAGCGCGACAATGCGTTTATTTTGCTGAAAAGCAGTTTCGATATTTCTCAGGTGTGTGAACATGATCTTTATTTTTTAGCGTTTCCGTTTAGTTTTTCTGCCTGTACATTATTGGAACCTGCCGAACGGTAGCCTTCGGCGATATGGCCGGGCGCATTCACGATGTTGGTCGCGCCTTGTGTCATGCGTTCGCCGGCCGCCATCCCGGCCGAATACGAACTTGATTTAATCGAACTCAAGCTGATGCTGGTCAGGTTGGTAACCTTGTTTAATAAGCCATTGCCGCCGCCCGGATTGATGATATAACCGGCCACAGCAGGCACGGTAAAGTAGCCGACGATACCGATCAAAAGAAATATCAGGTAAGCGGTGTCGGTGCTGGAAAAAAAGGTATCGCCGGCATTGCCAATTTGCTGAATATCCAGTTTCAGCATGTTTTCCTGGACTTTACCGATAATGCTGCCGAAGATATTGGCCACCGGTAGCCAGAGAAATACATTGAGGTATTTAGCCAGCCAGGTCGTCAGCGTATGTTGGAAGCCATCGAAAACGGCAATGCCGAACACCAGCGGGCCGAGTATCGCTAATACGACCAAATAAAAGGTGCGGATGGTATTGATACAAAGGGCAGCAGCTTCATAAACCACCTGTAGTATCTCAGACATCCATTGTTTGACGCTGTTGCGGAATTTATAACTGGCTTTATCCATGGCAAATTTCACATCGTTACCTAAGCCGGAGAATACACCTTCCTTATCGCCGTTGGGGTCATCGGGGTGGGTGTACTTATACCATTTGTCTCGGTCACCTTCGCCGTCATCACCAACATACATCTGCCAGGTATCTGTTTTTTCGATAGCGGCTTCTTTTTGAGCCAATAGCTTTTCGATAGCGGCATCAGAATTTTTTACCATGCCACCGGTGGCAGTTACAACCGGGTTCATTACGCCGTTGATCACGGCGATAACAGTGGGGAAAAGCAGGATGGCCATACCCAAAGCAAATGGGCGCAACAAGGGGTAAAAATCTACGGCTTCGGCATTGGCCAAATGCCGCCAGACACGGGCGGCGATATACAAAAGTGCGCCGAAACCGGCGATGCCACGCGCAACGCCGATGAGTTGGCTGCACATCGGGAGCATCTCATTATAAACATTATTCAACACGCCCTGGAGGCCGTGGATATCATCGGCCAGGCCTTCGGCTTTGGAAAATAAGGGAAAAAGTGTCCCTGTAAACGCCAGTAAGGCGCTTAATAATAATTTCTTTTTCATGATTTTTTAGTTGATGCCGTAAAGCCGTTTGAGTGTTTGGGTATCATTCCGGTCTTTGCTGCGCTGCAAACTGAGCATGACCGCTTTGCGGTTAAAGTAGCGCAAGAACTGGAGCTGTTCGGTACTGCTGGTAAAGATGCGGTCGATGGCGCGCAACCGGTCATCATCAGACATTCTTAATTGCCCGGCCGTCGTGACGTTGGCCAGTTCATCTATATTCGCGTTGCTTTGTTTGACAAGCTGGTTATAGACGTTATTGAAATAAACAAGTTCGTTGCCTTTGAAAGTTCCACTTTGTCGGAACAGGTTGGCGTAGCGTTTATATTCGCTGATTAGAGCGTTTTGCTGTCCTACGATTTGGCCGACCCTGGGGTTATTACGAACTGCGGGATTGACCGCCATTAAGCCGGTCAGGTATATATTATGCAGATTGAAATTACCTTTTGATAGATTGGAGACCATGCCATAACCTTGCTGGTAGATCTGGTACCCTTGTTTCATATCGGACAGGATGGCTTTGAACTGGGTTAGTTTTTCGATATTGAGCAGCAATTGTTGCAGTTCATCGCTTTGGGCTTTAGCATTCATTGTTAGCAGCAAGGCTACCACTATGATAGCCCCACGGCGTTTAAGTGTTTTAGCGGTTTGCATATAAATTTTTTAAAGTATGATGATCGTTTTGTTCCTGCTGTTTGTTCCGAACATAGAGCTGTAGCTGTGATCTGAAATTACCTGCGAAACGATAGTTATCCTGCATTGCCTGGTGTAACCTTGCGATCTGCCGTATGCGCTCCTCATCGCTCATTGCGGTTTTGTTATCTGATAAAATAGTTTGGAGATCATTGATGCGGGCATCGCAATCGCTTAGCAAGGCACTACAAACTTTACCGGTGTAATTGTTTTCATTCGCCGTTAACCCACCTTGCTTTTTTATAGCCATGGTTTGCTTTAAAATATCTTGCTGCCAGCGGATAATGTCATTAACCTGTGGGTTATTCTTCACAGCTATATTCACTTTGTTTAAGTGCTTGTAATAGCCATCGTGCAGACTAAATTCATTACCAACGTAGGAGTTAATAGAACCCAGGCCACCTTTAGCAATACTATAACCGGTTTTGAGGTAGCCGCTGTAAACCTGCAGTGCTGCGATCTGCTGCAACAGGTATTTCTTTTGTGTTTTCTTTTGGCTAAACCATTCCGCAAAAGTTTGCGCCTGGGCGCAATGGCTCATGGCAGCGGTCACCAGTGCGAACGCCAGCAAATGCTTTGCTTTGCTGCGCAGGTTTGTTGCTTGTTTAATGCAGTCCATAATAATTTTTGATGGTTTGTACTTCGTTGAGATCCTTGCTTCGGTGCAGGCTCAGGATCATGTTTTGATTATTGTATTGTTTGAGATCGCTATAATTTTCATCCAGCCGGTCACCGGCCTGGTTAATGGCCTCCAGCCTTTGCTGATCGGTCATTTGGGTTTTGCCCGGATTAATGACCAACATGATCTGATCGATATTCTTAGCACTGGCATCGAGTATACCTACATAAACCCTTTGCATCTGGATAATTTCATCGGGCTTAAAGTGCTGATCCGACTGGAATAGCTTCCAGGCTCTTTGATATTCGCCCACCATCGCTATCTGTTTTACGGTCAAATCTTTGATCCGCTGGTAAAAAGCAATGGTCGATTTTACCTTCCATAACTCGTCATAATAGTCACTGTATAGCGCCTTTTGCTTCTCCGACCAGTTAGAAATTTCAGTTAGCCGAAATTTCGACAATTCGTTCTCTATCGTTTTTTGCGCGTTTTGTAACCAGATCGTTTCGTTCTGCATACGTTGTACCTTCAGGTCAATGGCTTTGATAACCTTTTTGACCAGTGTGCCGACAAACGGTATTTGTGCCTGGCTTGCCGTTGCGGCGAACAGCAGGAATATAAATACTAACTTTTTCATGGCAGTTTATGGTAAGTGGTGTTGCCGATTTGAATTTGGTTGCCGCTGATCTGCATAGGCGGCGCGTCGGGACTGTGTAACGTCCATTTCCGGGTTTTGAACGCCTTGGGCATCATTTGTCCGTTCCGTATCTTTTGAAAGCCGGTGTGATTAATGATAACCGTATCGGTAATGACCAGGGTATCGTCGGCAATAGAAAATTGGCCCTGGTTATGGCTGACATAAGTGCCTTCAATATTTTTCGAGCCGCAGCCGGCTAATAGCATGGCGGCGAGCAATAGCTTAATGGTTGTTTTCATGCTGCATTGTTTTCTTGTTCTTCCCGGACGATTACCGCAATGGCTTTGCGGATATCGCCATATTTCTTTTTGTAGGTTTTCACTTTTGCTTTTTCAGCTGATTCGGTGGTATAGGTCCAGTATTCTTCCCGGCTGACCTCGGTACGGTAAACCCTTGACAATTGACCATTTAAACTAATGAAGACTTCTTTATAGCGATACCGCTCATCATTAGCCCGGTTCATACTCATGATGAGCGCTGTTTCCTTATCGGTGATACCTAATAACTGTTGTATCTTCGGGAAGTCGTTCTGATACTTACGCTGATCAAGCAGGATCTTGCAATCACTGTTATTAATAATGGCTTGTTTAACAACCGGCGAACTGATGATATCTTCGATATCCTGGGTGACCACTAAAGCTTCACCGAAAAATTTACGGACGGTTTTGAACAAATACTTAATGTATTCGGCCATTCCCTCACGGGCGATGGCTTTCCAGGCTTCTTCAATTAAGATCATTTTGCGGGTTTCTTTGGGCAGCTTGCGCATTTTGCTCACAAAGGTCTCCATGATGATAAGCGTAACCACTGGGAACAGGATCGGGTGGTCTTTGATATTATCCAGCTCGAACACGATGAAACGGCGGTGCAGCAAGTCAAGGTTTTCGATAGCGTTTAACAGGTAACCATATTCGCCCCCTTTATAGTAGGGGCGTAAAACGAACAGCAGGTTATCAATATCGAAATGCTGGTCTTTGACCTTACTGGCTTTCATGGTATCGTAAAAAGGGCCTTTCAAAAACTCGTAAAAGGAGTTGAAGCAGGCAAATTCCGGTTGGCTCTCATAGTAGTGAAACAGGGCGTCGGAAATGGCTATGTATTCGGAGCGTTGCACACCTTCGTCTTCCTTTTTCCAGAGTGCCAGGATCATGGCTTTGATGCTTTCGCGTTTTTCGGTATCGAGAACATCGTCTTTACCGACATAAAATGGATTAAAGCTGATCGGACTATCTTCGCTATAAGTGAAATAATAACCGTCTACGAATTCGCAAAGCCCTTCATAACTATGGCCGACATCGACCAGTACAATGTGTGAACCCTGCTCATAGTAACTGCGGAGCAGGTGGTTGGTAAAAAAGGACTTGCCACTGCCGGATGGGCCAAGGATAAATTTGTTGCGGTTGGTGGTGATGCCGTTTTTCATCGGCTCATCGCTCAGGTCAACATGCAACGGGTTACCGCTCAATCGGTCTCCCAGGCGAATGCCGCAAGGTGACAATGACGAGCGGTAATTGGTTTCTAAATTGAAAAAGCAGGCTGCTTGTTCGGCAAACGTGTCAAAGGTGTCGTTCATTGGGAAATTCCCTGAGTTGCCGGGCAAACCGGCCCACCAGATCTGCGGCGCGCCATCGGTTTCCTGTTTGGGCTGGGCATCCAGTTGCGCCAAAGCGGAGCTGACTTTGTTACGTACGTCTTTCAATTCGGCTTTGTCAGCCGTCCAGGCCAGGATATTGAAATGTGCCTTAACCGGAAGCCTTTGCTGGCTGATCGCTTCGTTCAAAAACTCCTGGGTGGCATCACGGCCGATTGCGTTTTCGCGGGAGTAGGCGGAGAGCGATTGCAGGCGCAGCTTTTTGGCTTCCAGTTTTTTGAGGGTTTTGGCACTGTCTTCAATAAATAAATATTGGTTATAGATATGATTACAGTTCAGCAAGGCACCTATTGGGCTGGCAAAGCCAGTACTGAATTTGGTTTTATCGGTACTGTATTGATCGTAAGTGATGCGCGGGCCAACCAATGCCGGCAGATTTTCAGCTTCAGCCAGTGTGTATAGCTGGCAATAGTTTTCACCGATGCGCAGTTCATCATGCAAATGGATATCTTTTAATACAGGCTTGTCGGACTGGCCGAGTAAAAAGCAGTATTGCTCTAAAATACCGGGTATTTGTAGGGTACCTGCGAGTTCATCATCATTTAAGCGGCGAACCCGTACTAAGCCGCTATCTTCCAGGATACGTTTAAATTGACCGGCGCTATCCGCAAAATCACGGAACAGTTCCGTTGAGGTAGCTTGAGCTGGAGTAATGCGTTTTCGCATCAGGCTACTGGTTGCGCTCGTTACCGGTTTATAATTTTCCGGCCGTTTGGTGAGCATCACCAAACAGTGATGGGCGAGGTAAGGGCGCTCGTTAAAGAAGCGTTCACTGGCATGGCTTAAGAAGGTTATGTCGCCAAAGCCGGCGGCATATTTATGCTCAACGAACCAATCCTGTTTATGAAAGATGCCGTTTTTGGGCAATAGCTTGATGGCTTTCACCCAGGTCTGGTGAAATGCCATGTACTCATCATTCGACAGCGTAAACAGTTCCGGCAGGGTCAGTTCAAACGCGATGGTCAGGTCACCTTGCATGGAAAGCAGCGTATCGTGCTCGACTTTATAGATCGGGAATACTTGTTCAGCGTTTTTCATAAAAGATGCTCCTTGTTTTAAATTTCAAATAGGTCGGCAGGTATTTGCGGGCATTGCGTTTCATTAACCCGTGTTCGCCATATTTGTGGCTTAGCCCAAATACTTTATAAAATAACAGGCTACCCAAACCCAGGATGATGAGTATGCAGTAGTACACCGCCAGGCCGATCAAATACAGGATGGCGAATAGCACGAGCAGGATAACCAGCCCGCCGCCCAAATAGCCGATGTATTGAGCCTTTAGCCCTTTAAATTCTATGGGGCGGTTAATGCCTTTGTTGATCTGGTAACTCATACCCCAAAGAATGATTTAAGCACCGTGGCGACCACAACCAGGAAGATGCAGGAACCGAACCAACTGGACGCGACCTTGCCGGTATCGTGCTCGCCATCATTCCATTTTTTGTAGACTTTGATCGCGCCTACCAGGCCGACAATAGCGCCTATGGCATACATTAAATTGGTGCCCGTGGCGAAATAGCTTTTAACCTGATTGGTGGCTTCGTTAATGCCGGCATTGCCGTCCTGCGCGAGGCTTACGGTTGCCATAAACAGCAAGGCGATAATTGCTTTTATCTTTTTCATGATGCAGATGTTAATGGCCATTCAGCGGCCTCGATTTGAAATGGGAGTTTATCAGTTGCGTAGTTGTTAAGCTGTTTGAGAATGGCCGGAAGGCTGATCTCATCAGCAAACACTTCGTATTTGTCCAGTAATAGTTTAAAAAGGGAAAGGAATCCGGCCTTATCATCGTTTTGACCATAAGCTTCAACCAATACTTTGGCTTCAGCCAGTAAATCATCGGCAGGCCCTTTGGGTAAGGTCTGATCACTGATATCGTCCGGCTGCGAACTGCTGAAAATAAGTTCGTCCGGGTCAAAAAGCCCGGTATCAGTTTCAGGCTTGGCTTCGCCCATGACTACGGTCATTTGGTTGGCGACCGGGGGTAGGGCTGATTTAATGTTTGGCTTGAGCTTAAGGAATGCGGAGAGTTCGGGCTGGTAATACCGCAGGCCGACATAGGCGTACCAGGCGGCGGAGAGGAGGAGAACGGCAGTGACATATTGCTGCCAGGATATGGTGCTAAGCATAGTCTTTGTTTTAAACCCGGACGGCACCATGCCGCCGGGCAAAACAAAGTTGGAGCGGAGCGAAATGTAAATCACACAACTTGGTAGGGATGTGTGATCGTATGGCCTGATTTGGATCAGCATGAACCGGAATAATGCTATTCTTCTTCCGGCGGCAGGCCTTTATTGAACTTGCGTTTGATAAAATTCCAAAGGGCATCCTTGATGCGGGTCAGGAAAACGAACATCTCTTTATGCCGCTTGCCAATGTCATAAAGCTTGTGATAAGGCTCTTTGATCTCCATCTCGAAAATGAATTCCCAAAGCGTTACCAGTTCACCAATATCGATATTGCCGTTATTGATCGCCCGGCCTTCTTTGAGTGCATACAGCAGTTCTGCGGCATCCGTCGTCGTGGCGGTCCATTGGAAATTTTTAAAGGGGAACACCCGGTAGCCGTTCAATTGCACGAGGTCGCTATTTCCGACGAGCGCCATTTCCAGGTTGAGGTATTCCTGTATCTTCTCGTTGGCAATGATGCGGGCGATCTTGTAATCATGGCTGGTGGAATATTGCTCATCTTCCTCGAAGTCTTCGAGTTCCGGGTGTACGTCAAAGCCGCCACGGGTAAAGAAGACCGCATCCTGGGCGGTCGAGCCGGAGCGGTAATACTGGTAAAAGGAAAGGTTATCGTCGTAATAGCTTTTGATCTTATCCAGGTGTTTATTGATATAGGCGCGCAGGGCTTCTTCGCCACCCGGCGGGACTTTCATGTGGTAGTTGTAGATGTTATTATAGTAGATGTATTTGCTGTAAAATTTGGGTTTAATGTGTTTGAAAAAGTGGATCTCTTCTTCGGTATCGGCAAAGGCGTAGCTGGTCACATAGTTCTTCAGCTTGGTCATCGCTTTTTTGCTGATGCGGACGGATTCGCGGTATTGGTCGATCAGCGCTTCGTTGTTGAGTTTGGCTTCGGAAAGCTGGTTTTCCAGCGCATCGTAAAAGCGGTCGGTAATGGTTCTCATAGATGTATGTTTTATGGATTGATTTAAATCCGGTCATACACGGGGCCGCTTATGTTATGGTACGAGTTGGTATCTGGCTACCAGGCCACAGCACAGCCAGCCCACGTGTAATCGCGGGTGTCGTGCTCTCTTGCCTGTTAATAAAACTTCCAGATTTTTCTCGTACGGGGAGAGTTTGTTATATGTCGTGATAAGGCCTGGCCTTATCGTTATCTTTTTATTTTAAGGTTGTTGGTTCGTGTTTTTTTCTGATTGTATAGTGTCTTAGTAAGACATTACCGATTTTAAAATGAACGCCGTGCCGCTTCCGGCACTGGCGTTCGCTATTAACTGATCATATAAAGAACGAAAAGTATTTTACGTTTCCGGGTCGTCCTCATGAATTTTGATGCACAGCCAGATGACAATAGCGACCAAAAAGATGAAAGCGATGGCGGTGTAGTGGTTCAATGCGGATAATTGCTTTAAGTAAAGGGCCCCGCACGCACCGCGGGTGCCCTTCACACTTTTTTTAACTAATTATTAACTACTTATTGCTAAGTTTCTTCTTGGCAGTTTCCTTGTTCTTAGCCTTTAGTTCCTGCCATTGTTTGTTTATTTCTTTTTCCTGCTGACGGTCTTTGTATAGCCATCTGAGCAATAAGCCTAAGCTTATTACAAATGCGGCGCAAATACTTATCGTCAGCCATTCCATATCATATTAGATGTTCGTCCTTTTAATTTACGGGAATGGTAAAGCTGACGCTTGCTTCAGGCAGGCATCTTTCATCGGTGCAGGTCTGGTAATGCACCGTGCCTTTGATCTCTTTGATGCCGGGCTTGATGGTTACTTTTTGGACAAAGTCCACTTTGTCCTTGTATTCCAGGTTAACGATATCGACCTCTTTGTTGACGAATTTTTCAAGCTTGCCTTTTTCTATGGGTTTGCCGATCAGGGTTAACCCCGGCTGTTTGGCGAAAGAAATTTTCGTAGCTGTCCCAATAAAATCCTTGCCTTGTTTTTGGGCATAGATATGCCAGGGCGCTTTGATGGTACACAGCAGGTGGACCTCATAGGTATTGCCGCTTAGTTTTTTTAGGCCATAAGCCCATTTCGTCGGATCGGGTTCGATCTGGGCTTTTGCTGAAAATGTGGCAATGAGCGTGAGCGCTATTAATACTATTTTTTTCATCGGTTTATTTTAAAGACGTTAAGTATTCCAGGATATCGTCCCGTTCGTATTTTTTGGCATAACTGAATGGCGTATCGCCTTTTTCCGGGCCGTTGGTGAGTTTCAGCTCACCAGCGTATGTATAATTTTTATCGGCACCTTTGGCGATCAGTGTTTTGACCATTTCCAGGTGGCCGTATTTGACGGCATGCATGAGTGGCGGCAGGTAGCCGTTACAGGTTTTATTGACCTCAGCGCCTTGCTCGATCAATAGCTTAAAGCAGTTGGGGGCATCCTGGCGAATGGTTTCTGCTAATAAGCTGTATTTGCCGTAACAGGCGTTGATGTTGTCTTTGTTGATTTGTTTAGTTAAAGCAGCCGCGTCATCGGCTTTGAGCGCCGCAGTAATAGCCGCCGGTATGGTTTGTGCTTTGCTAGTTAAAGTTGTTGCCGTAATGGCTAATAATAAAATCAGTTTTTTCATGGGTGATATGGTTTGCTATTGATGGGTATTAATTATTCTTTGCTGGTATATTCATGGGTGCCTGCACCGGCATTCACGAGGTCATAGCCACTGTTATCATCTTTAGGTACATAGATCATGGCGGTCGTGCCTTTCGGTACGGTGACCGTCATCTTCAATTTGCCGTTTAGTTTTTGCCAGTGAACCGCGACTTTACCTTGTGGGGTGATCAGGCTGGCTTTGCACCAGTTAAGAGTCCCCGTTTCCGGTTTGATCTGTATCTTCCGGTAACCCGGTTCCAGCGCGCTGATCCCCGCCATATTATGGTAGAGCCATTGCCCGACCGCACCATAGGAATAATGGTTGAACGAGGCTTCCTGTAATGTACCATCCGGTTTGATCGCATCCCAGCGTTCCCAGATAGTGGTGGCGCCTTTCGTGACCGGGTATAGCCAGGAAGGGCATTCTTGTTGTTCTAATAAAGTATAAGCCAGTGTACTATAACCAAAGCGGCTGAGGACAGGCAATAAGTAAGGTGTTCCTAAAAAGCCGGTAGCCTGTTTATTGCCATTGGAACGGATATTTTCCGCTAATAGCTTCGCTGCTTCGGCCCGTTCATTTTCAGGTAGCAGGTCAAAGGCTAATGCCAGTACATAGGCGGTTTGTGTCCGGGTATCCTTGCGGTTGAATTTGCCGTAAACCTCCCGGAAGCGTTTAACCACACTGCTATAAAGTGTTTCATATTGTTGTACGTCAGCTGCATGACCTAAGACCTTTGCAGCGTCACGAACCAATCGGGTGCTGTAAGCATAAAAGCATTGATCAATAAATACGACACTGGTTGACGCGCCCATGGCATACCAGTCCCCGTAACCATTCTTCAGAAAGAGGCCCTCCTTGCTGACGGAGGTCATATAATCCACCCATTTCTTCATAACGGGATATTGTTCCCGCAACAAAGCTTTATCCCCATAGGCCTGGTACAATGTCCAGGGCATGATCGTTGCCGCATCGCCCCAGCCGGCAACGCCAAAGTCTACATCCGTATTGGGCATAGAGCGTGGCAGGAAGTTTGGCACCGCGCCATTGCTGCCTTGCTCTACTTCCAGGTCGCGCAGCCATTTGCTGTAAAAACGTTTGGTATCATACAGGTACATTGCTGTACCCGCAAAAACCTGCGCGTCACCCGTCCAGCCGAGGCGTTCGCTCCGCTGCGGGCAATCGGTGGGTATATCGACGAAATTGCTTTTCAGGCTCCAGCTGATGTTCTGATAGAGCTTGTTGATCAGGCTATCGGAACATGCAAAAGTGCCGGTGGGTTTCAGGTCGGTATAGATGGCGATAGCTTGCAGTTTAACTTTCGTTGCATCAGTTCCCTGAAGCTTTATATAACGGAAACCGTGGTAAGTAAAATGCGGCTCCAATGTTTGTGCCTCGCCGTTGAGGATATAAATGTCCTCTGCTTTGGCTGTGCGCAGGTTGCCGGCATAGAAGTTCCCTGCATTGTCCAATAATTCTGCATGGCCTAATTTGATGGTATCACCGGCTTTGCGTTTGATCGTTAGCTTCACCCAGCCCGCCAGGTTCTGGCCGAAGTCGGCCACCTGTTCGCCTTTTGGCGTACGAAAGATGCGTACCGGGCTGAAGGTTTCGTGTTTTTTGACGTATTCGCTTTCCTGTAGTACCAGGTTGACATTTACGTCTGATAGCTTAGCCGGGTAGCTGGATTGTACGCTATTTCGCGTTTCCTGCATTTCACCATCATACAGTTCTGAATATTGGATATTGCTTTTCCTGCAGGTCCAACCCGGGCCGGTAGCGATTGTGGTATGGCTGCCGTCTTTATAGGCAATGTTGAGTTCAGCGATCAATCCCGCCTCATTGCCAAAATTGTTTCTTGCTTCATCGCTGTTTTCATTTCTGAAAGTGCCGCGGTACCAGCCTTCGCCAATTAGGACTTTTAAAGTATTCTTTTGGCTCAAGAGTTTGGTCACCTCATATTGCTGGTATTGCAGTCTTTTGTTGTAAACGGTAAAACCGGGTGTGAAATACGCATCGCTAACGCGTTTACCATTAATATTGGCTTCGTATAAGCCCAATGCGGTAATGGTTAAAACGGCTTTGGCTATGGGTTTATGGGTAACGAAGCTTTTTTCAAATAAAGGGCAATTCCGTTTGCCGGTACCTTCAGCGTAAGGCACAGTGATCCAGCGCGCCGCTTTGAACGGCTGCGCCAGGGCATTGGTTGATTGCCACGCCGCCATAACCACCAGGTATTTGATCGCCATTTTCATTCGATAATCCCGTTTACCAAACGCCCGTCGGGCGTTTTAAATTCAATACCTAATAGTTTGGCGATCAGTGGCGCGATGTCTACCATGTGGATCTCATCGATATGTCCGCCTTTTTTGATCCCGGCACCGGCCGCGATAAATCCGGTCCACATCTCTTTGATGTTGGGATCATAGCCGTGGTGACCCCCCTGGGTCGGGATGAATACGCCTTCGAGCGGGCTGTTTTGAATAAAGGTGCCGACACCAAGATTGGTCGCTTTGGCAGGTGCCACGGAACCGCTGAAGACCATACCGGGTTGGGCAGTCAATGCCAGTAAGGCATTGCTATCCGCGCCCATATGGTCGAGTTCTTTGCGGTCTATGATGCGGAACAGGCCGCGTTTGTCTTTGGGCAGCTTGTTTAAGCTGTCTATGACTTGTTTTTCGGTCCCCGGCTGGCCATAAAGGAAGCAGGAACCGCCGGAGGCGATGAATTTGGCCGGCAGGCTTTTGATCAGTAGGTTTGGCCGCATAATGGTATTGATGGTCACAAAGCCATGATCGCCGACAATGATAACTGCCGTGCTGTCTTTGGCTTTGCTTTTGGCGATCTCCTCCAGGATGATACCAACGGCGTGATCGTTTGACGCTACGGCCAGTTTTACTGCTTCCCCATCCGTTCCGTTTTCATGTTCCTTGCTGTCTACGTTCGCGAAATGCACCGCCATAAAAGCAGGTTTCCGTGTTTTAAAGATGTAAGCGGCGATACGCGCGGCGTTATCATCTAAACTTGCATATTCATCATTGAAGTTGGACGTATCCAGTTTACCGGTGGCATTTTGCTGCACTTCTTCAAACAGGCCGGGAGTTGCGTACTTTTTAGCTTCGGTCACCCGGTCGGGTGTACCCACCGGCCAGATCTCGGGGATATTCCAGGTAATGTCTCTGGTGACGCTTACCGGCCATTCTACGGAGGCTGTAGTAAACCCTTTTGCTTTTAATGCCTGCCATAGCGTAGGAACTTTGATATTATCAGCGAACCAAAACCATTCCCCTTTACTACCGATTGGTTGATTGAAAATAATTCCTGACCTTGCAGGCATCGCACCGGTAACCATAGCGGTATGCGCCGGGTAGGTATAAGCGGGGAATACGCTGATAAGCTTATCGCTATAGGTGCCTTCCCGCATCAGTTTACGAAGGTTCGGCGTGTCCCAATCTTTGTCCAAATACATCGCAGGCCGGAAGCCGTCGATGCTGATGAGCACGACATGTTTGGCTTGTGCAAATGCACCCAAACGAGTACAACAGAGCATAGCTAGCGCTAAGGGTAGGTAAATCCTGGATAATTTCATGGGATCGATTCATCGGCCGAATGCACCCGTTCCGCTTTCGGGGACACGGGGCATCAGCCTTTTTTCATAGGTGGTTTTTGAATTGCCGCTTTAATAATTATTCACTAGAATTACTCCGGTCGATCCACCAATCGCGCCCCGTAAAGCAAGGGTTACGTTATGAAAGTAGGGAGTAGTCAAAGTGTAGCTCGTGATCAATGTTCCGGTACCCGCATTTCGGAATTCGAAGATGTAGTTCGGGTTAATTTTCTTAGCCGGGTATTGCTTAAAGTCGGTGTATGCCTTGTAAGCCACACTTGCCGCTTCCGAACCATTCGCCTGTCCTTTGATATTGACACTAACCGGAGTGTTTCCTTGAGCTAGATTAATAAAACGAACTGCACAAATGCTGTCTTTGTAAGCATACGGAAATGTTTCCTTGATCAGTACGGATTCGACAGCCGATGGTGAAGGGCCGGTTAGGAAAAGCGAATAATTACTTTCGCTGGTAATGGTAATCGGTTGATTGTAATAGGTTACTGATGGTATTGCCGGAGCTGTGGAGGTCGCCGCGACTGCTGCTGTCCCTAAGGTAAGTCTGTTTTCAGAACTTCTGATTGGGATGATCGCATAATTATTTACAGCGACGGTATTGCTGGTGCTGACAATGCTTTGGTCGGCAATCAAAGTAACAGTTGAGCCGCCAATCACTGCGTTGGTCACATTAACAACGCCCGCATCTAAATCTGTGGATACTTCCTTTTTACAGCTAGTCAAATAAGCTAGCGCAACTAATGTCAATATTATAGAATTTAAAGTTTTCATATTAAAATTATTAAAATGTTATTTGGGGTCACGAATTACAAGCACCTTCATCTCTTTTTCACCTTTTTCTAAGTCAAGGCCGTTTTTCTGGAGTGCTTCTTTCACTGACTGGTAATCACCTTTTACAATATTTAAATCTATATCTATATTGGATTTTATATTCGTTTCATCTGATACAATATCAAACACTCTATCGATTCCAGAGTATGATGTAAGCCATGAAATTAGCTGCTGCATTGTAATATTCCTTAAATGTAATTCTTGCCATCGATTTTGGGAATTGAGATTTTCTGTGCGACCGCCTTTGGTTTCTAAGGATATCTTGGCGTTTTCGTTAGCAGTCAATTTCCAACACGGCATTTTTCTGTTCTCTATTCTTATGTCATAATTAAAATAGGTTTTGAGATCTTTTTGCATTACCTGCATCATAAACTCTTTATTTGCTTTGTCTATAGGAACAACTAAACTATAGCAGTAATAATTTGTATCAGTTATTCTGCCGATAGTTCCTGGAGCCATATTTTTGCCTTCAAAGATGGGTCGACCGAAATATTTGCCATAGTAGGAAGTGTCACCATATCCAGATTCCATCTTACCAAAGTATGCTATATTGTAGAGCCTACCTAAATCCCATCCAATGATTTCGAGCACATTCTTTTTACCGTTAATGCCGAGCATAAGCGCGTGTCGAGGTTCAAATAAAGGCGTCCATGAATGAGCAATTGGGTTTCCTGGTTGCCACAAAGCAAATAACGATCGGAACTGGAAATTGCTGTCAATTCCGCCATTACCTCCCACTAAAAAAGGAATTTTCCTATCGTATGGGAACTTCTGTGGTGCTCCTTTTTTATCTGCAAAACTCGCTTTTCCAAAGGCCACAGAACTTCCATTTATCAATTCCTTTAATTTTTCAGTGCTTGGAGAAGCCGTAGTAATCACCCGGACAACTCCAGCGGGATCGATGATTATGGTATGCGGTAAGCCCCCTACATTAAAACTTTCAAAAATCTCATTGTCAAATGCAGATGGCATTGCTAGATTCAATTTCTTATGAAAGTTATTATAAAGGCGCCTTTCTTCAGGAGTGTCGAAGGTCACCAATACAAATTGTACCCTATCTCCCAAGTCAACCTGTGTTCGACTTTCCTGAGGAAAACTGGCAATACATGCTGAACAGCTTTTTGACCAAAACACCAGCACAATCCATTTACCCTTTAAGTCCGCAAGGGAGGTGTTTTTACTTTTGTAAAAATCAACTTTATTAAAATAAAAATTTGGACATGGCTTACCCACTTCGGGCTCCTTTAGTCCTTTATTTGTAGACTGTGCTAATACGGCAATACCACTACACAAAGCAATTATATAAACTATGATTGTTTTCATATTCAAGTTATTAGTAGTTAATAGCCATTATTCTGTGTTATTTTACCAACACTATTATCAATGTCTACTGCGGGTATCGGATATAATTGCTGATAACTTTTCCATACTGTCCCTTTTTGAATAGCAGCATTAGTCATCACTGCATCTATAGTATTGGTTCTTTTCAAATCAAACCAGCGAAAACCTTCAGCAAATAATTCTATTTGTCGCTCATGCATAATGGCATTTATTACAGAAACTTGATCTATCGGGCCGGCATAATTTGGCAGGCCCGCTCTTCTTCGTATAATATTCAAGTCCGCAATTGCATCAGCCAAATTGGTTCCTTTTCTTGCAATTGCTTCGGCACGGATAAGATACTGTTCAGCCAGTCTTAAAATCGTCGTATATTCAGTATTCGCTAACGCGGGCGTTGCGCTTACAGTAGTGCTATTCGCTTTATATTTATTACAAAAAAACCAGCTTGAGAAAGTGCCTACCCAACTATTTCTGCGCGCGTCGCCGACTTCAAAACTATTCAATAAAAAATCGCTTAACGCTAGTGCGTTGAGACTTCCGCTGTTTGTTATTGGACTACTGGTTAGGACAAACGAGCCCTCGTCTGTGAATGTCGAAGTCGATGGGGATTGAAGTTGAAAAATAGCTTCTGTACTATTCTTTAAAAACACGCTGTTCAAATTACTTGGTAAACTGAATAATGAGGCATTATTAATAACTGCCGTTGCTTGGGCTTCCGCATTGGCCCAGTCTCCCATATATAAATACGACCTTGCTAGAAGTGCTGTCGCAGCCCATTTAGTTGGCCTTATTCGTTCAGTTGTTATTACCGTGTCTGTCACGTCAACAAAGTTAGAATTGAGCAGTGCCTGAGCTTCGGTCAAGTCAGCAACAATTTGAGCGTATACCTCTGTTTTAGAAGACCGACTTAGCGTAGCGTTTGAAACATAATTTGTGGTGGTAACAATAGGTATGTCACCATATAAATTTACCAAATTAAAATTCCAATAAGCGCGAATAAACTTTGATTCACCCGTTAATTGTCTTTTTACAGAAAGGTTAATTCCAGGAGAGTTACTTAAATTCTCAATAATAGCGTTGGCCTGATATATGAAATTGAACCCTGTTTTCCAAATGCCAATTGTTTGAGCGTCGTTGGTCACGTTTAAATTATTGGCATAAAGGTTTATGGAAGTTGTATTTGACGAGTAATTCTTCAACTCATCAGATGATAAACCAGTCATCCTTTTCATCGGATAAGAATTACTTTGCATTTGAGCGTATATAGACAATTGCGCGGCGGTCGCAGTTGAATTTTTATCAAATACATTAGCGGTGGCAACCACAGTTTCGGAAGGCGCAATTTGAACGAATTTGCGGCAAGAAGAGAGCAGCATTAACCCTATGAATAGAGAAAATGTATTTTTACAAAATGTTTTCATGTTAGTAGCTAAAATTTATAGTGAAGCATGTAAACCCAAGTTAAGCATACGTAGTGGTGGTAAAGATCGGCCTTGTGTTTCAGGATCGATCCCACGATAATTAGTAACTGTCGCTAGGTTTTGGGCTTGAACAAATAATCTGATTTCTTTTAAATGAGCCTTTTGAAGCCATTTTAATGGAAGTATGTACGAGCATGCCAAATTTTTTAGGCGTATGAACGAAGCGTCTACAATAAAGTAATCACTATTAGTCACGTTTGCCCACGCCGTTGAAACGTCTCCTGACTGTTGAGAAAACCGTTGATATCTTGTAATATCACCAGGTGAACGCCATGCATCGCTGATGTAAGTTGGCATATTTAGAGCACCACTTCCAAAAGATCCCGGAAAATTGATAGTTGGCTCAATACCAGTTTGCTTGACAAACTGAAAATTTACACTAAGCTGAAAGTCTCCTATTGTAAGAGTATTATCAAAGCCGCCATAGTAGTTTTGCGTAATTTCTTTCAAGAATTGATTATCATTAGTGTTAATTATCCCATCTTTATTTACATCTTCAAACGTGTAAAGCCCTGTCTGAGGATTAACGCCAGTGGCATGATATTTTCGTTGAATAAACAACGATTTCCCCTCCTGATATAAAGTTCTATATGAAGAAGATGCTAAACCTGGATAAGAAACGAGTCGATTTCTTGGAACCGAAATATTAAACGAAGTGGTCCATTTAAATTTGCGTGATTGTATATTTAAGGTATTTATCTCAAACTCTACCCCACTATTTTCAACTACCGCAGGCAAATTCGCGGTTATGGTTGTAAACCCTGTTGTACTGGGCAGCGCATAACCTACCAATTGGTTAACGGTACGATTCCTATAATAACTAATATTTAAATTAATTCGATCTTTTAAAAAGCCAATTTCTAACCCACCTTCTAATTTTTTTACGGTTTCCCAGCCATAATATGGATTGGTCAAGCCGGTCGGATTTAAAGTAGTTACTCCTTGGTAAGTTGAACTAGTGTAAGGAGCGTAAGTACTCATGTATGCGTAATCAGTAAGTTGATCGTTACCGGTTGAACCGTAACTTCCACGCAACTTGCCGAAACTTAAAAAAGGAAGAGCGTTTTTAATAAAATTTTCTTCACTAAAAATCCAGCCAGCGCCTACAGCTCCAAAATTGCCAAATTGATTTTCTGGCCCAAAGCGACTGCTACCATCTCTTCGAGCAGTTAGGTTTAATAAATATTTATCCTTTAAATTATAGCCTAACCTTGCATAAATTGCACTATAATGGTACAACGTACTACTGTTTCCCCTAACTGTTAGAGTCGAGCCCAGCGCAAAGTTTTGAACCAAATCGTCAGTCGAAAAATTTGTAGCTCTTAGACCGTAGTCGCTTTGTTTGTTTTGCTGAAAGGTGCTTCCCACTAATACAGAAAGTTTGCCTGAAAAAATAACCGTATTATAATTAACTTGTGGCTCTATAATCCAGGTATTTATGTCTTTTGTTGCTTTATCATGTTGCCTCAAACTGGGGTTAACATCGTTTGGTGGACGAAATTGAACTGCCGACACAATATTGTTCTGATTTAATTGCATGTTGGAATAACCTAATCCGACTTTTGCTTCAAGATTCGGCAAAACCTTATAAGTTAAGTTTGTATTTCCAATTAGATTGTTGGTTGTCGCTTGATAAGAACTTTTTAATCTAGAAAAAGGATTGTTACCCGGTATGTTTGTCCAAATTAAATTTCCATTATTGTCTAACAATCTAGAAGGCGAGTTTGGTGCAATAAATATGTCACTACTAAAATCGCTTGTTGGCAATTTGTTGATGTCATGGACAAAATTTCCGGAAAATAAGATATGCAGTTTGCCATTGCTTGACACATGATCAAGGTTTAGACTTAAAGAGGCTTTTTGATCACTAAATTCTCCAGGGAAAACTGTTGTTTGTTTTGAGGTTGTTCCTCCAATGCGGAATTTAGTATTTGTATCACCGCCAGAAATTGCAGTCTGAATATTATCGAATCGGGAAGTGCCTCCTGTTAATACTTTTTGCCAATCTGTGTAAGAATTTTGATCCCATGTCCCGTTAAGATCAAGATCAGTTGTTGACGGTAATTTCCCATCGTTGGTAAATGCCTGTCTGCGCATGTCCAAATATTGTTCAGTATTCATAAACTCCATCGTTCGAGCCACCGTTCCAAATGCTGAGGAAATGTCTACGTCTACTTTTGTATCACCAGATTTACCCTTTCTTGTAGTAATAAGTATGACTCCGTTTGCTCCACGACTACCGTATATCGCGGTAGCATCAGCATCTTTCAATACCTCGATACTTTCAATATCCGTCGGACTGAGATTATTAAATGGGCTTAGGCCTCCTTCTGGACTGCCAGTATTTGCACTGCCAACGCTCGTGGGAGTACTAACTGCCCCACCGGTAATATAAACACTGGTCATGCTTGTTGCACTATATGGCACACCATCAACAATATATAAAGGTTTATTACCGTTGGCGATACTATTTTGTCCGCGTATCCTTACCGTGGAATAAGCACCGGGAATACCCGATGATTGAGATATTTGTAAACCAGGAACTCTCCCTTCCAATGCCATCAATGGATCACTTACAGGTTGTTTTTTGATGTCATCTCCGTTAATTTTTGTTACGTTTCCTGTATTGAGCAGTTGGGTAGTTGTATAATAACCTTTATTTACAACAACTTCTTTTAAATTGGTGGTGCTGGCTTTTAAAGTAATAGTGCCGCCAGAAGTAATATCCTTCGCGCGTAATTCGATGGGTTCGTATCCAACGAAGCTAAATGTGATGATTTTGTTATCATCAGCTAAAGTGAGGCTAAATACACCTTCTTTGTCGGTGCGGGTGCCGTTGGTGGTTCCTTTTTCGGTGACGCTTGCACCAGCTAATGGTGAGCCTGTTTCGTCGACAACTTTGCCACGGATGGTGATTTGGGCGAGTGCCGATTTAGCTTCTTCTAATGGTGTTGGTTCGTTTTTTTTTAATAGGACGTTGTTGCCAACTATCTTATAATCTACCGAGGTGTTTGCGAAAGCGGCTTTAAGGGTTTCCTCAATGGAGGCATTATTTACTTTTACGGTGATCCTTTCGTTCTTGATCTGTTGGTCAGTATACAGGAAAACGTAACCGGATTGTTGTTTGATAGCGGTGATGACCTTTTCTAAGGGTGCGTTGGTTTCGTTCAGGTTGATTTTCTGGGCGAAGCTTGCGGCACTGGCCTGGACAAGGGCTATGACGAGCACGAATGTCGTTAGTTTCATAACCTTATAGATTAGTGAGGCACGCGATCGTATCGCTGCCTGAATAGCAGTAAAATTCATTACTTTTGTAACGTTTGGGTTAATACATGAATAGTTCTCCAAATTATTTATCCCGACGTGTCGGGAAGGGTTGACCCGGACTTTGCCGTAAAAGTGCTTCGAACCACTTTTGCGGCTTTTTTGTCTCAGGGACCCTTAGTTTCGGCCTAGCCTTGTTGTCGTAAATATCTTTGCATAGTTGGGGTTAATTAGGGTTTGACAATTATTTTCTTTCCGTTTGTTCCTTGTTCGATCTCAAAATTGACCTTAAAGAATTTAAGGACATCCAGGACCTGAGATGCATTAACATTGCGGTGCATCTCCCCATGAAATACCGTTTTTGGCTCACCGTCAGGATACTCCACCTCGACATCATACCAGCGGGATAATTGGCGCATCGCTTCAGGAAGCGGCATGTTTTCGAAATTGAATAATCCGTTTTTCCAGGCGAGGCTTTTTTCTACATCTGATTTTTCGATCCGGATGGTGCCGTTTTTCGCCATTATTGCTGCTTGTCCCGGTTTAAGCAGTTTTTTATTGACGGTAATGGCACCTTCCACTAAGGTTGTCGTAATGTTTGGCTCATCGCCGTAGCTGTTGATATTGAAGGCGGTACCGATATCTTCAGTGATCTGGTTATTGGTTCTGACCTTGAATGGCATTTTACTATTGTGTACCACCTCAAAATAGGCTTCACCAGTGAGTTCGACCAAGCGCTCGGTGGTAAATTTAGTGGGATATTTTAAGGAAGATGCGGCATTCAGCCATACTTTACTGCCATCCGGCAGCACTACTGCATACTGACGGCCTTTCGGCGTTTCCAAAGTATTATAGCCAATAGCGTCTGTACTATTATAAGTTAGCAAGCTGTCATTGGTCTTTTGCACACCAGTCGCGATAGCGCCGGTCTTCGTTTTCTCCAACACCACCTTCTGACCATTAGCCAAAGTCAGTATCGCACCATTCATACCCGGCTTCAAATCGTTTTTCACCTGTGCAACCTGCTGTGGTTGTAATTTCTTATGCAACAAGAAATAACCACCAGCTGAAAGCATCAGCAAAATAGAAGCTGCCGCCGCAATACGCGGCCATAAGCGCCTTACCGGTTTTACCTGCAGGTTCGCCCAAACTTCATTAAAAGTGTGCAGGCGTTCTTCCTCGGTCAGTACCTCCGGTTCCTGCTCGGTAAAATGCAGATACCAGCTCTCCAGCAGCGCGATCTCTTCCTCACTGGCCGTACCCGCCCTATATTTATCCAAAAGGTTTTTAATATCTTTTTCTTCCATATATAACAGTAAGACCAACTGCTGGCAGGGTGAGGGGTATCCTGTTGTAGGACAAAAAATTGATTATTTTATAACTAATTGACAATCAATATTATATATTTATTGACGCCTTTTTTTGGCCGCATAGTCATGATACAGTTCCTGGGTGCCGGAAAGAAAATCAATATGTATACTTTCGGTATCATGTCCAGAAAATTCCCCCAGAACCACCTCGCTTTTATAAGGGTGTATGATTGTTCCCGGTACGCTTTCAAAAACGCGGCCGAACTCCTCGAAAGTATCCGGTTGAATGGTGGGCGATTTGGAGAGGATCAAATAAAAATAGAACGAGTTGACCGAAATAAAACGCAATAGGAAATGGGGCGTTTCGGCTGGTAGCTGGATAACACCACACCTGGCTGAGGACGGGTACACCTTTTTTTCGTTAACGATGGTTGGCCGGATGAGATCGAGCTTAATAACCACATCTTCCCGTATCAAATTGCCGTCTAAGATGACTTCCCGGTATTTTTCAAAATCATTCTGGTCCCGAGCTACTGTCCTGGAGGAATTATAGGTGATTTTTAGCAGGCTCCGGAGTAGCAGGTCATAGTTGTAGGCAAACTTGAATGGCGTGGTATCTTCCTGATAAGTGTTGAAATACTGATCATACAGTGAACAAAAGTAAGTATCCAGCGGAGATAACTTCTTATTATTACAAGTGGCGCAAACATCCGCGATCACCAGGTCTGAACTGGTAAAAAGCTGCCGGCTTTTTAAATAGTTGACCTGTAGTTCCGGCATCCGGGTGATCAGGCAGTTCGGCCAGATATGTTCTTTGGTCAGTTTACCTGGTTTTTGGCAATACGCGCATATTCTCGGCTTAGACATCTGCTCAAATATATTATATTTACCAGCACTTATTGCCTTATTCATGAACTCAAAAGGACTGCAACTCATTGCAATCAGACCCTTAACCGACTGCCAGGCCAAATATGTCAAAGTATTGACCATAAATGAGATCTATTATTTGTCGAAAAATTATCATATCGATACGTATAAAGATCAGGAGCAGATCAAGGTTATTGCCAATTTTCCGCCTGAGATCTATAATGTCGGCAAGATCGACGTGCATATAAGTGCGATTGTGGGTAAGAACGGTGCGGGCAAAAGCAGCCTGGTCGAACTGCTCTATGTCGCACTTTATAACCTATCGCGCCGCCTGCGACTGACCGATAAAGAGGACGAAGAAGGCGTTCCTTACACGCCCGAAGCCAATATCAACGTAGAAATCTACTATAGGCTCAAAGGGCGTTTCTTCAAGATCACCAGTATTGGAAATTTCTTCCACCTGACCCAGTTCAACAATAACGGCCGGGGATTCCAAGCTTCGGCGCATTTCAACTACCGGGAACAATTGGCCGAATTATTCTATACCATCGTCATCAACTATTCGATGTATGGCCTGAATTCCCGGGAAGTTGGTCATTGGATCAAGTCTATTTTCCATAAAAACGATTCTTACCAAACCCCGGTCGTCCTCAACCCGTACCGTTCAGAAGGCAATATCAACATCAATTCCGAGAACTATCTGGCTAAAGCCCGGTTGCTCACTAATCTGCTCAGCGACGGCTCAGGTATCCTTTACTTTAAAAATAACGTCAAGACCGCCAAAAAGGCCGTTTTCACCATGGATGCCAGCAAGTTCCAAGTCAATAAAAAAAGCGGCGAGATTGTGTTCCCTAATTCGAATGATCTGAGCCACCGCATCTTTCCGGTATTGTTCGAGATCTTTTTTAACGAACCGGGTTTTCAGGTCAGCAATGATATCTATCTTCAGCGGCTCGCCAAGGAATACATCATTAGAAAATTGAAAAGTATCGCCCAGCGTTACAAGCAATATCGGCGTTTCCCGAATTTCTTCGGCATGCACAAAAGCGAGCTCCTAAGAAAATACATCGAGACCTTATATGCGGATCACAGCCACATCACCTTTAAACTGCGCCAGGCGATCAATTTCCTGAAATTCGATATCATCCCAAAAGACAAGGAAAATTTCGAATTACCGATCGGCGCTTTAGCAGCAAGTATCAAAACGGTCCAGGACAAGCACGATATTCCGACGATAGAACTTTTACCCCCCTCTTTTTTTGCCATTGATATCGAATTCAGCAATTCCGAGGACCGCATGGAAAAACTCAGTTCGGGAGAAAAACAAAAGATCTATGCGCTTTCTTCGCTGGTTTATCACCTGCGTAACCTCGACTCGGTGAAGGAATACCAATACCAGCGTGTACCGACCGACACTCCCACGAAACTCGTAAAGTATCAGCACATCAATATTATCTTTGACGAGGTAGAACTTTACTATCATCCCGACCTCCAGCGCCGGTTCATTAAAGACTTGTTGGCCAGCATCGCGGCCGCCCGGCTGAAGTCGATCAGATCGATCAACCTGCTTTTTATTACTCATTCTCCTTTCATTCTTTCAGACATTCCGGAAGAGCATACATTATATTTAGATGTGAGAGAGGGCAGGTCCCTGCAGGTGAGCAGCGAAACCAAGACTTTCGGCGGGAATATCCACGACCTATTAGCTAATAGTTTTTTCCTGGACACGGAGGGCTACATGGGGGAGTTCGCCAAAGAACAGATCGAATCCGCAATCAATTATTTAATGTGGGTGATCCAGCGCAACCAAAAAAACAAGCCCGCAACCCGTTACCCCAAGTGGGACCAGATCAAGGTCCGCCGTTTTATCGATATGCTCGGCGAACCGCTGATTAAAACCAGCTTAAATGAATTATACACCCAGGCCTTCTTGCTGACACCGGATGAGATCGATAAAGAGATCAGCCGCCTACAGGCGATAAAAGCTGCAAAATTGGATAAAGTATGATTTCGATACCTATAGGCCATGTCGACAAGATCATTGCCGCCCGCAAAACGGCGATTGATGACCATAAAGCTTATGTATACGCGGCATTAAGCGACTTATGTAATGGCCCGCTTGATCAAAGACAACAAGAATACATCGCAATGTTATTCAGCCACCTGGATGAGATCATCACGGCGCATCCGGACCAACTGGCTATTATGCAGGCCGAATTTGAAGCGAAGATCGGCGCCGCGGAGTTAGCTAAAGGTTATGTAAAATTCAGAGATAAGCTGCTAAAACTGCTTGATTATAGTGGTTTGCGCTCAACATTTTACCCCGAGTATTTCCATGCTCTGGGCATCAAGAGCTGCGTATATTGCAATTCTATACTCGCTATTACTGTTGAACGTCGTAAAAGTAAAAAAGGTAAACGCTACCGCGCCAAATTCCAGGCGGATCATTATCACTCGAAAACAGGGAGCCCATGCCTCAGTATATCGCTCTATAATTTATACCCGGTCTGTGCCAATTGTAATTTGGCCAAAGGCATCAAAAAAGTCAGTTTCAAATTATATGATCAGGTGCCGAAACATACGTCGCCCTTTACCTTTGCCTTAAAAGGAGCCAGTCAAGCCAAGTTCATTCTGAAGCGTGACATCAAACTCATTGATATTGGTTTTACGGAGCCGTCCGCAGCTCCCGGTTTTGAAACTTTCGATACCGTTTTTGATATCCAGGGCATCTACAAAACGCAGGTAGATATCGCGGAAGAACTGCTTTTGAAAGCGGAAGCTTATACGGATACCTACAAAGCCATATTACGGCACCGTTTTAAAAAGATCTTTGTTAATGACGAAGTGATCAACCGTTTACTGATCGGGAACTACGCCAATTCCGCCGATACCCATAAACGTCCGCTAGCCAAGTTCACCCGCGATATCGCCATAGATATCGGCCTGATCCCTAAAGACACGCCTTAAATAACTCCAATGACCGAATATAAGATCGTATTTGATGAATCCACCTTTGCCGAAGTGATTAAACGCCAAACGCACTGGCTTAAGGATAATATCCTATTTGAAACTGCGCTGTATGACTATGCGAATGACGAACGTGACGACCTGGGCGGATTTTGGATCATTCTCAAACAAGAATTAAAAAAGGCGTCGCAACATAAAACAGACCGCGCAATTTTCATATCTGAACTATTAGTTTACTTGGGCGAAAAACGGGACATTATTCAATCGGACTATGAAAATGATGCCCCGACCAATGTTTTGTTAGATGATGTGACCCACTTCCTGGTCAGGGAACTGGAAAAGGCGCAGGTCGGCATCGACAAAAATGCGTTCACACTGGAGGAGATCAAAATCATCAAAAACAAAGTCAATACCATCATCAAAAAACTGGATAAACTAGCGATGGGACAAGAAGTTGTCTTTAACAGAGTGGACGAACTCAAAAACGACTACAAAGACATCTTGAATTCGTTCGGCCTTGGAAAAAAACCATTCTACCAGCGGTTTGCCGGTATTGTAGCAACTTATGCCGGGGAAAAAGGTGCGGATGAACTCCTTCAACAATTACGCCCGCTCCTTAAAGAGGTCGTCCAGCAAAGCATAAGAATGATCGGTTAAAGGGTATGGAATAAATAAAACAAGTAGACAAAAATCCCCAACTTGACGCGCAGTACCTTCAGTGCTCCCGAAACCTGCTTCTTCACGGTCTCCTCGCTCGTGCCCAGGCGGGCCGCGATCTCTCTATAAGTTAAATGGTCCTTACGGCTCATTTCGAACACTTCCCGCATTCGCGGCGGCAAAGCAGCGATCTCTTGATCGATCAGTTCCCTCAATTGATTCTCGCGAACGCGATGGTCTGTTACCACTGGCTGCGTTTCCGCAAAAGCTAGAATCGAAGCAATATAACGCCCCTGCACATCTTTCCGCGCGATCTGGTTCAGTACCTGATTACGCACTGAACTGTAGAGGTAACCTGATAAATTTGTGCCGATGTTTAAAGTACCCCGCTGCGCCCAAAGCTTCGCAAACACCTCCTGCAAAGCATCCTGCGCCTCCTCTTTATTTCTTATTTTGTTCCATGCATGATTATGCAACACGAACTTATACCGGTGATAGATTTCCTCATACGCAAGTCGGTCACCCGACCTCAGAAGGTCCAGCAATTCCTGGTCAGAAAGCGCATCCAGCGTAGCCATATGGGAAAATCAACAAACGAATTTACTAAATAAATTACTTCAAAGTAAATAATCTATTTTAATGCCGCTGCGATCATCGCGCTTAGCACCACCGGGTCCACATCTGCCAGTTTATTGATATACAAACACCCACCGCCCGTCTTAAACTTGCCGAGGTGCTGCAAAGCTGCTTTGTGCCTGCTCATGTCGATCAGATAAATCGTCAGGTTCGCTTTGCGCGGCGCGAAACCGATCCTAAACCAATCCACCTGTCTGCCGCTGGCCGGACTTACGTAACGTTTCAAACCAAAACCGACAATGACATTGCTCCACAGCATCGGTATCTCACCACTGGCTTGTTGCATGATCTCCACCAGCATGAAACTGTCTTTGCGCTTTTGCTCATCCGGCAGCGTGCCGATAAAATCCGTCACGCTCACCGCCGTCGGCTTGGTCTTGATCTCGGCAACCTTTGATTTTTTTTCTGGCATACTACGAAACTAAATAATTCCCCGTAAAATACTTGACCACCTTAACTTTGCATCATGAGCATAGCCGATAAACTTGACCAGATCATCGAATTATTGACCCGCATCGAATCTAAATTGGATCCGAAGCCGGATAGGCCGTTTGCCGTAGCAGAAACGACCAAAGTCGCCAAACCAACACCAAGTCAGCTAAATTTCAAACGATTGATAGAGTTCGCGGCTGGTATGGACCGAACACTGCTTTTCTCCAATATCCGGAAAAACGCAACCCAATATATGGCAGACCGGAAACGTGATCCGAGCTGGCGTTTCAGCTTCAGGCCGCAATTTACTCCCAAGATCGACGAAAAGATCGCTAAAACCGGTGCCCAATTCTACAAAGACCTTAAAGCCTGGAACGAGAACTATATCCGGGTCGTCGAAACAGAAGCCGAACAAGTCTTCCAGCGTGCCGTTGCCCGTCTTACCGCCCGGGCCTGATTTTCTTAATCATTATAAAGCGGTTGCAGTGTGGCGATGGCATAGTGCTCCAGAAATTCGATGTTAATATACTTAAACTCGTAAAACTTGAAACGCAGCGTTTGTTTGATTTTTTGATTGACCTCGCGCTGAACCTCCCTAAATTTATCAGTACTAATCAGCCCGTTCTCGATCCAATCGCGTTTGTGATTCTTTGTGCTTAGCACATGCATGGTATAACCATGGTGCCGGAACTGCTGTGCCATTAGCTTACGGTTAAGGGTATGTTTACGGAAACCACCAATAATCTCTTTGATACGGTTATGCCCCGGGCGGGTAGTCATACCGATATACAAAAGCTCCTCTTCGTCATAAATCAGATAAATGCCCATCCCATACTTGGAAATAACCTCACTAAAAGAAATAAAGGGCTGGTTAAGTGCCTCCTGCAACCGTTTCTTCAGCCAGGTCTCTCTTTTGATCAGCAAGGGATGACTTACATCCAGCACGATAGGATTATCACTCATTCTTCAAAACCCGGTTATCAAAGCGGTTCAGTAATAAACCTTTTTCTTTGGTAAATATGCCAAAATCGATCTGGTGTGGTATCCAGGTCAGGTCATTATAGATCGGGCGGACAAAGTAGAACACACCCTCATTTTGCTGGATATAGCGTTCCATGGAACGGAACAACTTACCCTGCGACGATAAACCACGGTTCAGTTCCCGCAGTTGCGGATACAAGTTCTGATCGACCTGTCCGTCATTACAATGCGCGATGAAATGCCCTTTGTCATAACCCACGTACTCTGGCTGATCCTTAAAAGCGCCAAGGAACTGCTGCATCCGGTGATGCTTCCTTTTGCCCGCCGCCGCCGATGACCGCCCATAAACAAAAACGACCCGTGCGGCCCGGGCATAAATATCATCACTCTCATAATCCTGCGTGCAATCAAAGAATAGTGTATATAGCCGTCGCTCCGTATCATTAAAATGTCGCACATCGGCATCTACAAATTCCTGCTCATATGCCGCAGTAAGTTCATAGCGCAACTCCTGCTCCAGAAACGTTACACCGTTTTCATAATCCCCCTCGGGCAGGTCCCCAAACAACTTATAATACTCGACCATATGAACAAATAATAGATATAAATATACAACGAATAAATCGTCTATCTTTGAATGGCTTAAACCTTTGACATTCACTTATCCTAATCAATCTAAACCATGAGTTGCTTCCAGAAAGGACATGATCAAATCCATTTGTTTGAACAAAAAAACGGCAAACAAGGATTATACAAAAACCAGGTCGGAGCGATCGGGGCCGCATTGGCGCACTTCAGTGTACGTTATGAGCCCGGGCTAATAACCATGCCCACCGGCACCGGCAAGACCGCTGTGATGGTCGTATTAAGTTATGCGATGAATGCCAGTAAGATCTTGGTAGTTACGCCCAGCCAGCTGGTTAGGGAGCAGATCGTCGAAAATTTTCGGAACCCTAAACTATTGGTTGATAAGGGGATCATTCCGGGCGGTCGGAAATTACCGAAAGTATACGAGTTAGTTAATATTATTGATGATAAGAAAGCTTGGGCCAAAATTCTAAAAGATTACGATGTAATTGTCGCCATTCCCGGCACATTGAATCGTTTAGAAAACCTGGGCGAAACTGTTGGCAAAGAAGCATTCGATCTCGTATTTGTCGATGAAGCACACCATAGTCGGGCGGGTTCCTGGGTTAATATCCTAGAAGCGTTTTCGTCAGCCCGGCAAATATTATTAACGGCCACACCATTTCGCCGGGATAAAAAAGACATCCGCGCACGGCTGATTTACAACTATTCTTTAAAGCAGGCTTATGAGGATAAATTATTCAGCAAGATCAATTTTGTGCCTGTAAATACACAATTATTTTCAACACCTGACGATAAGAATATCGCTATCGCCAAGAAAGCCCAGGAAGTATATAGCGCAAGATCCCATAGCGACCACAGAATTATCATCAGAACTGATAGAAAAATCGATGCAGACCAGCTTTTTGATATATACGCCCAACACACACAGCTAAAATTAGTGGTTATTCACAGTAAGCTTGGGAATGCAACCGTTAAATCACGGATCAAACAACTTACTACTGGAGAAATTGATGGTGTGATCTGCGTTGACATGATGGGTGAAGGTTATGATTTCCCCGCACTAAAGATCGCTGCCGTACACATTCCGCATAAATCGCTGGCGATTACTTTGCAGTTTGTCGGAAGAATTTCCCGTACCAATACGCCAGGCGGTAGCGTGGCTACTTTGATCGCCGGTGAACATGAATTTAAAATCGATTCCCACCAGCTTTACAAACAAGATACAAAAGATTGGTCTGTCGTGTTGCCCGATCTTCATAAACTCAAAATACAAAAAACGGAAGACGAGCAGGAGTTCTTTGACTCTTTTGAAGATAATACAGAACAACAACCACTAATTGCTTTGCAGTATGAAGAACCGATTTCTTTAGAAGATGATGATCTCAGGCCTTTTTTTCATGCCAAAGTTTATAAAGTTATTCCTCGCCCACATTCAGCTGATAACGACGATGATAATCCAATCGACATTCACAAACAAATTGATTTTTCCGGCACTGATGCTTTAAGCAATCCGGTTATGCGGCATCACCATGTCAGCCAGGCCCACGATGTCGCCTTACATATCGTGTCGGAGTTAAAGACACCGTCGTGGTACATGAAAGACGATACGTTGAAAGATGTTCAAAACGAATTCTTTGTCATCTATTTCGACAAAGATAATTCGATGTTATTTATAGGAGCGACGATAAAAGAGACTGAACTTTACGAACATATTGCCAAGCAATACTTAACACCGGGCACGCTGCATGATATGATACCGATGACGCTCTTAAAAAGAGCGATGGCCGGTTGGAAAGAACCGAAAATGTACAATGTTGGCTTAAAAAGCCGGAAAACCAAAGGGAACAGTGAATCCTATAAACAAATTTTGGGATCACAGGCTCAATTGGGGGTTTTACCTTCTGATAAATACAGTTATACGAGGGGACATTCCTTCGGAGGTGCGTTTGACACTATTCTGCAAAAAGATGTCTTACTGGGTATTAGTACGAGTTCAAAAGTATGGTGCCTGGAGGATAATAAGATCAAATATTTTGTCGAGTGGTGTAACAACATCGCGCGCAAAGTTGGCGATCCAGAAATGGATAAATTGGAATCCCCGTTGTCCGATCTGGATAGCGGCAAAGTGGTGAGTGCTTTTCCGGATTTACAGGTGTTTTTTACAGACTGGGATGCCAAACAATATTATAAGTTAACCTCGATCGTATTTCTTGATGAAGATGAAGAGCCTGTGGAAGGGGCTTTGATTTGCTCTTGTGAAGTACAGGTGGTTAGTCAAAGCACTTCCGTTACCACGATCGAAATTTCCAAAAATGATATTGTTTGTAAAATTGAGTATAAACTCGAACCGCGGGCAAGTTTTGAATACGCGGCTGATACCCGGCATAAAATGGCGATCACACGGGGTGCGCATTATGGCAATACAAGCGCTTTCCTGGCCTTACTGAATGAAAGCCCGCTTAATCTTTTTTATGAAGATCTGTCCAAATTAGTGGGACGTGTATTATTTGAATTTAATACCGACAAGTTGCGGACAATCAGCGATGATCAGTTGCAAGCTCATGTTTGGCCGGCCAATGTCAATGTGGCTAAGGAGTTTTATACCAGTGATGATGTTGCAGCAAATCTTGCTGCAGGTAATACGCACTTATCTATACATGATTATATTATTGAATTGGCAGCTCAGGATTATGATGTTGTGTTCTATGATCATGGTTCCCTTGAAATTGCCGATGTAATTGGGCTTAAAAAAGGGAAAATACAGTTTTGGCACTGCAAGAAGCAAAGTGGCAGCGAACCAAACTGTAGCATAGATGATATCTATGAAGTTTGTGGACAGGCGGTCAAGTCGGTTAATTGGGCCAATAGAGGTTTATTAGTCAAACAAATCTATGACCGGGCTGACCAAAATGACAGCAGTGCAAAAATCAAAAAAGGGACTTTGGCACAAATCAAAGCCATTTTAGATTCTTTCGATAATCCAATAATCCCGGTTGAAATTACAATCGTACAACCAGGTTTGAAATCTACTAATCAAACTACGAATCAAAAAGCCGCTTACGAACGTATCAAACTCCTTTTATCAGGAGCAGAGTCATTCTTGAAAGATGTAAGTTCCTGCGAATTATCCATTATGTGCTCATAGTGGTCGATCAGATAACCGATTCTGCGACAATGGCAACTGAAGTGGTAATGTTTAAGAAGCTTCGCGGGTTGTCCCTGGCGATGGCGTCGAGTTCGTCGTCGGTTAACACCGCCTGGATGTCGGCCAGCATTTGTTTTTCGCTTTTGTGGTTGCGGACCACGTAAAAGTCGGTGCCGAATAGCACCCTTGATTTTAGGTTTTTGTTCTTTAAGGTGGCTTTAAGCAAGGGCACTATACTGTCGTTATGTATGATATAGCTGATGTCGGCATACAGATGATCGTATTGTAACATCATGCTGGTGATGATCGAGTACCAGTCCGTGCCTTTCCAGATGTTTTCCAGTGTGCCAAAGGATTCACTGATCGGACCGTCCTTGAAAAAGTTGATGCCTTTTGCTGGAATAGTAATAATGTCCTTGGTCACAAAGTCGCGGTCGCTTTCAAAATATTTCTTCCACTCGTCGTCACCGCCGTAGTGGGCAAAGCATAGTTTGAGATGCTTGAGGTCATAGTCCATCGGGTTATCTGGTCCGTTATAACCAAACAGGGTCTGAATTTTATCGTTGGCAGTCGCGACGACTAAGCGCAGGAGACGCTCCTCGACAAGGATGAGGTAGTTAAGCGG
The DNA here is from genome assembly GCF_051903035.1 of Mucilaginibacter sediminis. NCBI lineage: Bacteria > Pseudomonadati > Bacteroidota > Sphingobacteriia > Sphingobacteriales > Sphingobacteriaceae > Mucilaginibacter > Mucilaginibacter sediminis. The sequence continues at coordinate 831,684 of NZ_CP170602.1, read as the reverse complement.
GTGGGTAAAGTTGTTAATGAAATCCACATTGTCCATTTGTTTGAGCAGCATGGGACGGTAGGTTTTGTCTGCCATGGCTTCCTGAAATACCGGGTGTGTGTCCCATGACTTTTCTTTTTTGCCGCGATAAAAGATGGTGCCCCTGATACAATGCGTGGTGATCGGCAGGTTTTCGTCGGCTGCGTATTTCCAGAGGGCCAATAGCTGATGGTCAAATGGGTAATAGCCGATAGCCGGGTAAATTTTAAAGCCGCTGAACTTTTCTTTTTCGATATAATCTTTGATAAAGCAAGCGTCGAGTACAACATTACCCTTACCCGCGTTTGACCATTCAAAAAAGTCCTGCTTGCCCACTTTGTTTCGCCGAGGATCAACAGCCACAAACGGATAGAAAATATTTTCTTTGCCTTGTTTGATTTTGGCTAACTCCGCCATTTGGTCAGCGTACATGGTTGGGGCTACCTGGCCCGCCTGCATAAATTCCATATCCATGGGCAGGATAATGAAACCGGTGCCGGGAGGATATTGTACCTGGAGTTTGGCAAATATCTTTTGCTGGTTCTCATAGTAAGAAAAGCGGCCGATGTTGACATACCGCCCGATAAACTCCACCGTCTTTTTATCCGGCAGGATACGCATAACGGACCACACTTTTTTCAGGATGAAAAATGTCAGGTCCCGCCCCATCTTGATGAATAACAGCATGAAAGCAACAACCAGCATTCTGAAAATTGAGGGGCCGTCATAAAATGCATAGTGTGCGCTTAACCAGGCGATGATTTTCGGTAGTAAGCGAAGTCCCGCAAGGATATAGACCAAGCCATGATAAACGATCAATATATTAAAAACCATCGCAGGGTAATGTAACCACCAAGACCTGCTGATGCCCATCCGCCAATCGTAAAAAGCTTTTTGAACTTTCTTGTACCAGGGTCTGAACCGCCACTTATAAGGGCTTTTCAGGTCGTCTGTAAACCAAAACTTACAAATTTTCAGGATCAGGGTAACACTGAAAATTTGGTATAGCGGCCAGGGCACAAAAGTTTTACCGATATAAGGCGGGATACAAGGCCCGTTGAAAATATGCGTATGCGCATTGATCAGCGGTAATTTTTCATCAGTTTTTTTGCTGGCCATAACGATAGATAAGGTACTCTAAGTTAATCAAATATAACTTATATTTATATCGGCTTACCTAACCAATTTATCATGAAACCTATTTTGAGATTCAGCTTCCTTTTTGTTGCAGTTTCCTGCTACGGCCTCTTTACATACGCGCAACGTGTCGACAAAGTGATCGATATTGGTATTTACAAATCCTATTATTCCTTCGCGATTAAAAACCCACTCTACGTTACCTATAAGCTTTATAAAGGCGGCGGCCCTTGCGACCGTAACGTAGAACATTTTTCCTTTGCACAGTGTGGTGAACAGACGGCCACTAACGACGACTACACCAACTCCCAGTATGAACGTGGCCACCTGGCGAATGCGGAAGATTTTGCGGGCAGTTGCTCGGTCGAGAAAAAGACTTTTTGTTATTATAACTGTGTACCGCAGACTACCGAGCTCAACCACGGTAAATGGCTGGAATGGGAAGGCCGCATCAGAGATATGTCCAAAACCAAACACCTGTTCATCGTCGCCGGATCTATCTTCAAAGACAAACGCATCAAGCCCGGTAATACAGTCCGTGTACCGGAAGCCTGTTACAAGATCGTGATCGACGAACAAACCGGCGCACGGCTCTTGTGCATGATTTTCCCTAATGACAAATCCAAAAGCGGCCGCGATATCGATTTCATAGACCTCAAAGCTATGCTCACCTACCCACTGGTCCCTCAAAATGAACTAAGCCGTTACCAATAAATACTATGGCGATCACACCGAACGTTTATCAGATCCATAAAGAGCATCATGAATTAATAGGACTGACTACACTGGAAATCATTGAACTTATCGTCAATAAAGGGCGGAAGAAATTACAGTTCGATCAAATCTTTGATCCCGATGAATTGTCCACTTTCCAGCGCGATGATTTCACCTATTATTTGTTTTTGATGAACACCGCCGAGCACGAGTCGGATTGGTCTGACTTTCTACCTGAACAACTTACCGAGGGCAATGATTTCATGCAGCAAAAGTTATCCTTGCTACTTTTTGTCGAAACAGAATTTCAATTATATGTGGTGGTTGGAGGCAGTGCCTACATGTTGATCATTCCTTATATCGATCACTCGTTCGGTCTAACGGCCTATGACCGCATTATCGAGCCCGATAAAGATGAGTTAACTTCTATCCGTACAAGGGGCATCACCGGTCAGCGCATTGGTATGAACGAACAATTTCGGAACGAGTACCGCATTGTCAATTTTACCCGGTTTGGAAAACTGCCTAAAGAAATCCACGTTAAACTTTGCCGAGAGTCTACGGATTTATATTTCCCCCGCTTAAAAAGTAAAGAACGTGAGCGGCTGCAATTGACTGTTGGCGCAGGGTTTAGAATCGGCAAGAACTTGGATTTCGACGGCTTGCACCAATTGATCGAAGATTTAGCATTGGTAGCTACGCACCCGCCTAAAGAGTACCTCAGTTCCTACCAACCTATCAATGATAACGAGGAGGTCTATGAGTTACGTAAGCTACTGATTCATAAACTTTATAATAATCTCGCTTTCATTTATAATGGCAGCCGATTGGCCAGCGATCGTTTTGACTTTGATTTCTGCAATCCAAACCGTATCGACCTGTTCTACGAAGCGGAAACTTATCAACTGAAAGAAAAAACGGAAGAAGGCGGCTATAAGCTCTTTGCTACGTTAGATAACCGTGACGATATCTTCCGCCGGGTCATGGATCAGGCGGTGTCAACAGTCGGAATGACCAATGAATACAAATTCGGCGACTACCTTTGGGGCGTACATATCGCAGCGCTGAAAGGCGATAAGGTGACTACAAGCTCAGGGTTCATGTTTCATTTTGGCGCAGAATTCTCTTACAAGAATAGCCCGGTGTTTCTGATCGATACCAAGTGGTATTTTCTGAAAGATCAGTTTATTACCGACCTGATCACTAACGCCCAACATATTTTCCGTACTTACCGCGCCAAACCGGAGATATTGAAATTCCCCTGGGATAAAGAAGAACTGGCCCAGGAGCGGGAATACAATCACCTATACGATCTGGAAGCAGGCTATATCGTTTGCGACGCGCTGATCGTCGATGGCGTTGAACTTTGTGATGTACTGTATTACGATAAAAAAGGATTGTATTTATGCCATGTAAAAGCTGGCTTCAATTCCAAAGTACGGGAATTGACCAACCAGGTGCTCATTTCCGCCCGACGATTAAAAGAAGCTACCAACGGCAAAGACAGCAGCTTTTTGGATCGTTTTTATGATAAACTGGTCAATTCAGGCCGGAATTACGACGACCTGACCCTCAGTAAATTTAAACGGCTATTCAAAAAAAATATCAATTACGTGCTTGCAGTAGCCTCAACACTAGTCGAAGATCTGCCGGTCGAAGACCATATGGACAAATATGACTCCAACATCGCCCGCTTTTCCCTGATCCAATGCTCCAACGAAATGATGGCCACTTATTTTCCGCTTACAGTATACCAAATCCCGAGATATGAAGACCTTGCTTAATATCCTTGACTATCAGCGACTGATCGAGGACCGCAAATTTAACGAGTATCCCGATTACAATACCGGCACGGAATTGATAAGCGAATTTATTATCTATCAAGAGGCAGACCCGGAGCTCAAATGTTATTTCGCTAAACTAATCCTCTGCCGGAGCTTTTATGGCACCTATACAGCGTGGCTTGCCGATGTGCAATGGTTTATTAGAGGTTTTTTTGACGAATACCAGCAAGATCATATAAAACCCTGGCTAACGGTAACCATTCGGGAAGCCGCTTCCCAGATCATGGCTGATGAACCTTTTACAAAGGGCATTCTTGGTACGACTTTCATGTTTGGGGTGCTGGAATATTATGCCAAACACCATTTGGGCTTCCGCCCGCTGGAATATAACTTCTTTGATAAAGCCAAGAAAATGTATGTCAAGCAATATGAGCCTAAAAAGCCGGACCTCACGATTAAATCGGCATTTGAATACCTGCAAAAAACTAACTTACCGATCTCAGTAGCATTAAATGAAATCGATACTTTTACCAGTAAGAAATTGACCGATAAAGGTATTCCGTCGGAAAACTTTACACCGCATAAGGTCTCAGAACGACTAAATCTGCCGCGTAATCCTATGCTACACGGAGAAACACATAGTTTCTATCAGGCAGGGCCTTATTTGTTGATGCTGTATATCTTGTTTCACCTTCACGATAAATCATAATGTTGCGGCAGCTTCAGCTTGATCGTCATCAGCTTTGAGTTCCCCGCGCCAGTGTTTGGTCAGGATCATCGTTTCGTTAAAAGGTTTATTTTCATCCGGAATGGTGCCCACTTCAATAATGACCGGCAATTGCGCCGAGATCCCGGCAAGTATGCAACTGCCCTGAGGCAAAATCGGCAAGGAATCGAATGAAACCTTATCCAAATAAGAGATCGTCTTTTCTACGGCTTCTATATCTTTATTATTGATGAGACGATGCAACAGGTAATTATGCAATTGGGAGATAATGGTACTAGAAATATCTGAGGGGCGCTGGCTGGCGATTGTAAGAAATACGCCAAATTTTCGGCCTTCTTTGATAATCTCTTCGAATGCTTCCAGTCGATAATCTTTCCAAGTTTCACTTTCTCTGTCAGAGTTAAATGAAAGAATGTTATGAGCCTCATCGATAATGATATTAAGAAATTTATCCCGCTCGATCTTGCTTTTCTTTTCCTCGTAGAGATGTTTACAGATCACCATCGGTAATATTTTTCGCATTTGAATGTTTACATCTTTTAACGAAACAACGGACAAAATACATGGTTCATTTTTTTCCTGAGTGATTTCAATCACCTTTTCTAAATCGTTGATGCGATCATCCAACCGGCCCATTACTGGACCAATGTGTTCTTTATTTGCAAATCCGTTTTGGATCTCATAATAAAAATTAAAGATGATTTTTAGTCGTATTTTTTGAATGACTGATAGTCCGCTAATGTCTGGTTCTAAGACATTAACTTTTTCACGAAGCAAGGGAAGGAATTCCGCCGTCGTGGATATAACACCATTATAATAAAAATATTTGTCTTTGCTGTGAAATTGAAGATTGGTGCGTAAATCGCGGTAAAAGGCTTTAAAGTTATTGATTTTATCGGCCATACCAAACTTCGCGAGTTCTTCAAGAAAGGTAAGCACGAGGTTTTTTTCCTGATTTTGGCTAACCTTTGTTGTAATGTGTTCCAGTGTTACAGCGATTAGCTTTTGAAAGCCTTCATTAGTCTGGATGTTATTTTCCAGGAACTCGCTTTTAAGCGTGCGCGAAATAAAGGGTGACTGTGTTTTCTCCGTACAATGCAATATCAAAGACCAAAATTGCTCGTCATTGATAACCTTGTTAGGTAACCTGTATTTTTTCTTGCTGCCGCTTTTACCAGTCGACAAACGGTATACCTGTTTATATTTGGAAGCAATGATGACATCATCCGGCTGACCATCTTCCGGCGACATATACTCGCCGTTAAAGTCGATCAATAAGAACCGCGCATTTTCCTGAAAGGCCGGCTCGTCCTTGTATTTACAGAGAATTTCGTGGTATAGTTTAGCAAGTGTATAAGACTTACCACTGCCCGTATTTCCAAATATCCCGATATGGCTTGCCAATAGCCGGTCAATGCTTAGCTCTATAGCTTTGCCTTTTTCCTGCGCTAAGCTGCCGAGAATGAACGTTTCCTCATCATCTTTAACGAACTTATGCACGAAGTTGAATTCATCCTGCGTCAGTAAGTAGGCTTCATTGTCTACCAAGGGTAATTCCTTGACCCCTTGTTTAAATACATTACCCTCTAAAAAGCCGATCAGACTGATTTGCAGCAGCCTCTTGATTTTTTCCTGCTCGCTGGTATAGGTTCGAAAGTCGCTGGGCTTAACTTCGGTGACAAATTCCCCTTCGATCTTTCCGACCAAGTGTGTAAATCCCTTGGCGATTTTGATATAACTGCCTACGGAAACGTTCTTAAGCAGTTCGCCTTTATAGAGCAAATGAGAAGCGTTTTTAGCTGAATCGACCTTAATCTCCACGCTCCGGCCACGGACAGATACCACCGCGCCGATCTTCAGGATGGAATCTAGCGTACTCATGCCTGTTCCGCTTTGGGTAAGGTTACATTGACAATGATGTCGTTCTTTTTAGTGGTGAACTGGTCAGCATCGAGTTCCATGGCCAGCTTTTTAAACCAGTTAGCATTCAGGTCGAATAAGGAGCCTGCGGTGACCACTTCAACATTCTTGAATTTGATTTCACCCATATTGAGTTTCTGTTCAATATCTGTTTTCGAGCTATCGTTGTAAGCGAAAATACAGATCAGCAAAGTTGGATTTGAGTTAGCCACCCGTTTTGTAATTTCACGGATATGTTCATCTGCGAATGAAAATCCCAGCACGAACAAAACGGAATTTTCTTTTTCCAATTCATTGGAATACATACGCAGTAACTCGTAGAAGTTATACTGTACCGTTGTTGTACTAAACTTTTCTTTCGTTGGATTGATGATTTCCAGTTTATCATAAGCATTGAGAAAGGTGCTAAAGCTGACATCTTCTTCCAGTTTCGTTGCTTCGGCAGTTAATTCTTCTATAGTTTTAGGTTTGTCGCCATCCAAAAATTCGCTGATTACTGGTTTTTTAAGTTCTACTTGGACAATGTCACGCAATATTTGCAACTGGCTGTCAAATACGATCTGGCTACTGTCACTTTTCCATGTAACTGATCCATGCATTTTATAGAGATTAAAAAGCGGCAATTCCGCTTTATTGTCATAGTGTGGGCTCTTTTGAAAAATGCTTTTATGATAATTGCTGGTGGAGAAAACCGGATTAAGCTTGCCTGAAAAACCATCATTGTATTCCAGGTTGATCTCTTCCAGCGTCACATCGATAAACAGGTCCATGTTTGTCGTAAACAGGTTGACCTGCCTGCTGATAATATTACTCCGCCGGCGCAGCAGGATAATATTAAGCGCCACCAAAAATTCCTGGTAATTGGTTTTGGTGCTTTTTAGCTCGTCAGCAACTACTGCATCTTTGATCTCTGCACTGTTATTGATGAACAGATTGCCCGCTATCGCTTTGTCAAAGTAATCCTTTTTGATAGAGGTTTCTAAAATGTTTTTTTCCTTGCCCGCCGGCATTTTTGAAAGTTCCGTAAGCAGGTCTTCTACATTACCCAGCGTGGCGAAATAATTTCTTGACGCGCCAGAACCTATCAGGAAATTCAAATGGCAACTTTCGATTATTTTTTTAAACTTATCATGGTCCATGAGGCAATGGCTTTAGGTCAACCTGCTAAAGGTAGGTTAGTTTGGCATCAAATCCAATTAGGTGTTTTTTTTCACAACCCTTAACCTTTATCGATTTAATCCGATATTGTTACTTATTTATAATTTCACATGGACAAGCCTTATCAAATCAACGACTTCGTTTCTTTTCATGAAACCAAACCCGGTAATTTTAAAGCGACCTGCTCGCCGGGCCAGGAGGGGAATATTTACCGTTGGCTGGCAGCTCAAGGATTTGGCCGAATGGCTATTGGTGTAAAGATAGCCACTTTCCGAAAGCTGAACGATGACATCAAGCCGTCAGGGTTAGAACAGATGAAGGATTGGTTTCAAGACTATCTCGAAACCGTACATTCCAGCGAATTGCCGGGTGACCTGAATAGGAATGATCTCCTCGAATGGTATTTTCAGACAATGCCTATCAAAGCGAATAATCTTTACCGACGATATTTAAAAACTGAATTGACCGCAGCAGAAATTCATCAGTATAAACTGAATGCTGACAGTATTTACCGGCATAAATACCGGGTCAGCCAAGTGCTGGATATGCTGACGGATAAAGGCTTTAAACAAACTTATGATCAAGGTAAAACTCTTGGCAAGGACTTGCTACTTTATTATCGTCAGGTCGCGACCAATCAGTTTTTAATCTTCAGCCACCATAATGCCGGCGAGAAGAACCTTCAGGATGGATTTGACTGCTGGCTGGCCCCCTTTAAAAACGAGCGTCAAATCGGTCTTGTTAAAAACGAACGCATCCAAAATATTATCCAATCTTTCCAACTGGATAGAGATTACTCAATCATCGCTGAATACTTATCAAATTAACTACGTAGGTGTGTTTTAGTTGCCCGGGTAATTTGTCATAAATACTTTTGCTGATGGACGAAGTCCGGTTCAGGCCGGTCAGATAATATAAAAGAAAATCGAATTCCGACATAGCGTACCACTACGCAAATAGGCTGCGCAGCATGGTCTTTTCTTTGAAACACAAAATGCAAAAGGCCGTGATGGCGATACAATGGAATAGGAGATAACCAATCATGAATGAAAACAGACCTGCCTACGAATACGCCCGCAATGCTTGCGAAAATTATGTCCAATTAGCGACAACCGTTTCCGGCAGTATCCATCATCAACCTGTTGATGACCGGGCATTCTGGGCTTCGGTACTATTCGCCAAACTTTGCGTGACCAGCGTCAGCTTGGTCCAGCTCTTACCAGGCAACTGTATTTTTCCCTCAGCTTTCAACAACTGGGATACCCCCTCGGTCGCCACACTTGCCCGTAACATTATTGAAAATTATCACGCCTATTTTTACTTATGCATTGAACAGATACCGGACACCGAGTGGCAGTGCCGGCTACAGCTTTTTAATTTACATGATTGCCTGACCCGTAAAAAAATACTGACAGATTTCCAGGTCATAAGAGAAGATTTGCCGAAATTTGAACAACAGGCTGATGAATTGCGCGCGGTATTACGGCAAAATAACTTCTTCCTGACTTTTTCTGAAAACGAGCAAAAAAGGCTGCTAAAAGGCGAGCATGCCTTTTACCTCAACCGGGAAGCGATCGAACAGCGCATGGGAACCGGTGAGTCGGATCTAAAAGCCATGTACCGGCTGCTCTCTGTCCAAACCCATACCTTACCGATGTCCTTTTACCGTACTATCGAACAGCGCCGGGGTACCGGCGTAGAAACGGAAACCGAACTGCATTATATCAGCATGGCAGTCGAATATATCATTCCTTATTTGCAATTAGCTACGCGTCAGATCATCGCCTTGTACCCGGCCGCCCGTTCTGTTTTAAACCAGGAACAATTAGTATTACTTGATGAACCTTTTGCACACTATTAATGCACCTCACCAAAAAGAGAGCTACAAATCTAATTGCAGTGATGAATTACTCACAGGCATTCGGGCAGGCGCCACCTAAACGCCCGTTTGATTTACTGCGGAAATACCCGACTGATCTGATCCTGCTCCGTTTGGCAAAGATCAATGCGATCCTTTATCTCCAACAGGAAGTGCTGATACAAAATATGCGGGTATTGAAAGAGGCGATCTTTGATGGTTTGCCAGAAGTAAATGACATCACGGTCCAATTGATGGCCTTGATCGACCGCGCGCACCAAAGCGCGTTTACCGGGCCGGTGATGTCCCTGATCATCAAGGAGGCGCTGGAAAATTATACGCCCGGAGAAACGATGAATAGCAAGGAATTTGCGGCTGATCTTTTTAAGGCGATCCTGGCTTATAATGAATACTTCTATACCAGTAAAGCCGACCCTGAAACATTTGAGGGCTTATTTAGGCAGGATATCCAGCAGCAATATTACCTGCGCCGCGAGCGGTTCTTAAAGTTCAACACTTTATTGAAGTTTGCGTTCCTGAGTAAATTTTTAACCGATGATGCCAGGCTAAAAGAGCCGGCATCCGAGTATTGCAAAGCCTTGGAAATCCCTAATGTTTGGAGTCTGGCGAGTGTTTTATTAAACCTCATAGAGCGAATCCTCATAAATAATAAACAGGCCAAATATATCCTGGAACGAAACGGCCAATATTTACCGGTACTGGAACAGTTTGTCCTCCGCAAGGAAGACCTGGTTGAAGGACGCCCGCTGTCCCTGCACTATGATCTGGTGCCGAAGCCCTATTACGAACTCGATAGCGAGCGCCTGCTAATATTAGACAACAACTATTTCACTTATGGATTAGACCAGGGAGTCTTATTTTCCCTATATAAAAACACCTCGCTGCGTGATGGAAAATACAATGATCTCAAAAGCTATTTTGGGCTTCATTTCTTTGAGCGGTATTTTGTGGGCAGATTCATCAACACCATTTTCAGCGATCGGAACCATCGTATCGTCAGCAATGAAAAGTACCAGGATTACCACGTCAAAGCGGGCAACAACGTATTTGTGATCGAGGTCAAAATGACCGACTTCAATGCCAACGGGCTGGACAGAGCAAGCTTCCCCGACTTCCAGGATTTCATCGGTCAAAACTTCCTGGGCGCCAAAAAAGGCCTGAACCAGATCATCCGGCAACTCGGGTACCTGGCCAACGATCAAGAATTAAAGACCTTATTAGCCTTCAAAGACGTCAAGAAAATTAATATTTACCCGATCATTGTCTATTCAGACGCTAACCTCGATATGAACGGGGTCAACGAATACGTCAATGAAAAGGCCGCCGACCTGCTACGGCCATTTAATACCCGGCCACTAATCATGATTAACGGCAGTTTTTTCATGACCTATTACTACCTGTTACGAAAGGATCCCGCGTTTTTCGCCCAATGCCTCAATGATTACCTCAAAAGCGTGAATAATTTAAAAAGACGCTTTCAAATTGATAAAAGCCCGTTCAATTATTCCCAATACAACAAATCGTTCGCTACCCACATGCGCCGCAAAATACCCCGCGCAGACATGAAACTTAACCTTGATGCCATCGCAGCTAACTTCGACATTGAAGTAAAAAATTTCGGTGAAGATCTTTCTTAAAACCTTTTCCTTTTAAATTAACCGTTCCAACCCTCAAATCCCCTCGTCGTAATCAGGTAATCACAGCTGTTTTTCAGTTGGGTGATTGCTGGTTCATGCCAGTCGCTTGTGTTATTGTAACCGAGGAGGGCGGTCTGGAGTTCTTTGCGGAACCGTTGCGGTTTGTGCATATGCAGGAGGCCCCAGTAGTGAGTGATGAGTTCCCGCCGGTTCTCGATGAGGGTGGGGCTGGGTATTTTGTCCCGTTTTTGGTTATTCAAGTCGGGCCTTGCCGGCAGCAAGTTCCACAGGTCGTTGTTCCTCCAGATGGTAAAGGGGATGATATGGTCGATATCATAGCGGTTGATGGTATCGCCGCTCCAGACGCAGCGAACCTTACCGTCGGTTTGGAGGACGCTTTTGTATAGGGATTTTGACTCAGCAATATCCCGTTCGGTGACGGGGCTTCGCAATACTTCATTAAGCACCTGGGTAGTGGTCAGGGTTTTGCCCGAGGCCTGTACGGAGAATTCAGCCCATTTAAAAAGAATGGCATCCGTTCCGTTGATAAAACTGCCGAGCACCTGGAAGGCTTCATAATATTCAACGGGTATAGAAAAAGTGCCGCGCTCATACTCATAAATGCAATAGAACTTATTGTAGATCGACGTGCCGATATATTTCATGGGCATCTGCGTGATCGTCGCCGCCAACTTCTTCTTCAACAATGCAAAGGTCGGGGCGATCTCCGCCGGTATATGTTTCAGGTCTCTATAGAACGCCGAAAAACCACCCCGTAATTCGTAATAACTTACAATCACCTTCAAGAGCCCCGCGAAAGCCAACTGCGTACTATTATTGATCTGCGGTACATTCACCAAGGGGTAATAATACAGCAGCCACTTTTCAACGAGTAGATCAAGCGGAAAATGTGCCCTACTATCTTTGATGATTATAAACGGCGAGTTATCCTCTATCAGTTCGATGGTCCCCCTGAGCAATGCGAACTTATACGTCGACGACTTATTATCCCGTGCCAGTATCTGGTTAATATGCTTAAAGGTCTGCTGATCCACAGCCTGCAATATCCGAATATTTTATAATTCAAACTCCATTTCCAAAATTTCAATTTTTAATGCGGTGCCTATGGCCCAGGCTCTCCGCTCTATCTGCCACGCAGGATGCCGCTGCGATCCTTACCGCAAGCGGCTGATTTTCGCTCTCGCTCAAAACGTCCGCCCATTTAGCGCAAAAGCATCGCCATTCAGGCCATAAGTCCCGAATGCCTCCGCACTTGCGAAACACTACCAGTAGATAGCTTTTTGGACAGCTATTCACAAAATCAAAACGAGTAAAAGAAAACAAAATTCGGCACTGTTAGCCGAAGATCGTTTGCAGTAGGCAAAAAGACTACGGCATAAACGGCTGCCTCCCCAAAGGGTCCCCTCCAATTATTCCGTTTCCTTTTTGCCGCGTGACGTGCCTGGAAAATTCCGCTTTCTTTTTCTCCTTTTTCTTTTGGAAAAAGCTTTTACGGGAAAGGGGCGAAAGAGAAGAATTAACGAACAAATTTTTTAACTCTTTAATGCTAAGCAAAATGAAAACAGCAGAAAAAAATGCAAAACAGGTACAAGGTACTAACGCAAAAAACACAAACGCACCAAGAACCGAGAACCGCCCGAACATCACAGGAAAGGAAGCCAAACAAGATGAACCCGCAAAAGATGAAAAACCCGCCGTTGCTGCGGAAGTTGAGGCAACCCAAACCGCCGAAGCAACGCCCGATACTACCGTTGCAGTGGATAACCAACCCGCTAACCCTGCACCCGAACAGCAAGAGCAGCAGGTAGCGGAAGAACCACAAAAGGAAATCCGTTACATCATGCCACCACGCAACGTGGAGCAACGCATCAAAGACGTGGAAAACCTGCACCGTTTAGCCACGCAACGGGTAAACCTGATAACCCGCAAAAAACAACTGGAAGCCTTTGAAGTGGCTTTGACACAGGAAGCGGACGAATTGAACGACAATCCATTTCAGGGTTGCAAACTGATTATCAAAGATGATAAGAACCGTGAATTTGTGACCACAACACCGGGGCTTATCCGTTTGGTTACGCAATTCATCTATGATGCCTGCGATAACAAACTGGCCGAAATTGAAGGAAATATCATTTTTCCCGCTAACTAAAAAATCTATGCCCCTGCTTTGGCGGGGGCATTTTTTAAGGTTTCACAAAAAACAGGAATTAAGATGTACCAGCAATTTATAGAGTTGACCGACCAAATTTTTTGGGAAGGCTACGCCGAGCAACTGGCCAAAGAGAACCCCGCACGCTTCCAGCTTGAATTAACCGAGTTTTTGAACACTTACCAGTTTTAAGAGATGGAGGATAATATTTATTTATTGGTGAAAGTGCGCATCGAGCACACGCATGTTAAGGTACATGACGCCATATACGAAATACAGAATAATTCGGTTTGCACGGTAACCGATACAGAAACCGTCAAAATTATAGAAACGGAAATAATGGATTATAAACTAAAATCATAATATCATGGCACATCAGATAAATTTTAACGAGAAAACAGGCAAACACAGCTTTATGAGCGTAAAGGAAAAAGCCTGGCACAACTTAGGTCAAATTATCGACCATTACCCCACCAGTAGCGAAGCGATAAAATACGCAGGTCTGGACTATACCGTAGAAAAACGTAACCTGTTTACCTTTGGCGATGATACCAGCCCTGAAACAGAGGATAACGATGTGGTGATGGAATGGCGGGTTGATGTACCGAATTATTACGCAACCGTGCGCACGGATAGCGAGCAGATTTTAGGCGTAGTGGGTAATGATTACGAAGTTGTACAGAACCGTGATGCGTTCAGTTTCTTTGATGCTATTGTAGGCGGTGGGGATGGCATTTTGTACGAAACTTGCGGGGCGTTGGGCAACGGTGAGCGCATATTTATTACCGCCAAATTGCCGGGTTACATTAAAGTAGGCAATGACGACCTGATAGAGAAATATCTCTTTTTAACCACTTCGCACGATGGTTACGGCAGTATTACCGCAGCGTTTACACCCACCCGCATCGTTTGTAACAACACATTACATGCTGCATTGGGTAACATGTCCAACTGCGTAAAAATACGCCACACGCAAAGCGTACAGGAGCGTTTAAAACAAGCTCATCAGGTGATGGGAATATCTAACACCATGAGCGACCAGTTAAACGGGATATTCAACCGTTGGGCACTTATCCATATTACGGATAAAGAGGTTCTAAAATTGGTGCAAAAGGCAATGGCGCCGAGTAAGGAAGTATTGCAGAAGGTGATAGACGGCGAAAATATGGACGAATTTTCCAGCCAGTTTTTGAATACCGTTGAAAAGGTTTGCGAGTTTGCATTTAGCCACCCAACACAACAAACCGACACTACAAGGGGAACGCTGTTTGGGGCATACAACGCTATCAGCGGTTACATGCAAAATGTCAAATCCTATAAAAGTGAAGAGGCCAAACTAAAATCTATCTTGTTTGGCAACGGGTTTAACAAAACACAAACCGCCTTTCACCTTTGCCAGCAATTTGAACGAACAGGCGAAACGCAACTGATTTTAAACTGATTTATGGGGCGCAAGCCCCATTTTATTAAAACCATTAGCCATGAAATATTTAACACACCATATCAACCACCTGACCATTTATGCGATAGTGCTTTTAGTGATCGGCCTGTTGATATGCTACACCATCGGCAGGCGCAGATTTAATCGCCGTGGTGTTGCAGGCCTGCAATATTTTAACACCTATGCCCGGGCTTTAATAATTACCAATTTGGAAAGGTTACTTAACCTTATTGGCATGCTGCTGATTATAGTTGCAATTATTTTGTACCTGATAAGATAGGGATTAAGATTTTTTAAAATTGCCCGGCGGCGGGCTACGCCCGCCCGATACGCCCCCTGTTTACATTGCTGATTATTTTTAGCGGTGTAAACAAGGGGCGTTTGCTGGAAATATATTACAGGCTATCATTAGCCTTGCTGACAGAATGGACAACTATTAATGGAGTTTTGATAATAGCCCCCGCCATGAAAATCTTGAACACGCTCAGTAGGATGCTCATGTCCGACTATACAATTGGCAGGGATATAGTTTTCGATGATCAGCGTGTAATTGAAAAATATGTCATTTAACATTTGATTGAACGTACCGGAAGCGCCCTTGATCCGGTCATATAAGTGCATGGTCGATAAAATCGTACTTGTCTAAAATAACATAGATGAAGCGATCACTCTTTCCCTGAAAAAGTTCCATGGTTTCCTGCACATTAACGTCTCCCGAATAATTTACTTCTTTTAAAAGTTGATGAAAAGAGGCAAGCGACTGGTTAAGGTCACTCGGCCGAAGGCCATGCAGAAAATAGCTGGTTAGATCCGTAGGCCGGCTGGCATGATAACAACGGATAGCCTGAAAGTTATTCTTTAACCATGCTGTAAAATCATTGCGGCTGACACTTTTTTTGATATGAAATAGTTCCTTCCGGGTGATGGAATCTTTCGCGAATATTTTAGAGGGTTCGGGCATCCTTAAAGATACGAAATTGCACCGTCTGTTTTCTTATATTTGACTTTTACCCTTCGCACCATGACCAAACCTAAACGCCCTGATGAACATATCACCGACACCAAAGCCAAGAAATATTTAGAAAGACATATACCCGATGAATGGTTTTATACCGTTCCAGGTATGGATTACGGCATAGATTATCAGGTGGAGATCGCTGTTAACAATCAGGTTACCGGGCTTAACTTTTCGATCCAGCTAAAAGGGCATAACAAAAGAAGTAAAGGCGATTTTGCAAAGGCTGTGATAAAGCATACGACGCTAAGTTATTATAAAGTCCGCTTGGAGCCAGTGATGATAGTTGTTTATGAGGCTGAAGCAGATGAAGCTTATTGGGCGTGGGTAGATGACTTGGATGTTGATCTGTCTAAAGGAAATAAGGAATATACGGTTAATTTGCCAAAAACCAGGCTGGTGAAAGATATACAGTGGGGAAATATTGTTAATGATGTTCAGCTCATCTTTAGCAACAGAACATTTATAGATGGATTTGACATTTCAAAGATTCACAACAATGTGGAGTTAGCAGCCTGGAAAGTCTATTATGATAATGATTTCGAGCAGGCGGTCTATTTATTCCGTCACCTCATTCGGGATGGTTTTGGGAATTTTAATATTGAGCAAGCACTTTGCTGGAGTCTTTATCAAACGTTTCGTTATCATGAGGCGTTGAGCATCATCAATGAGCTTGTTAAAATTAAAACCACGGAGAATTTATTGCAGATGAAGGCCTGTATACTTGCCGAATATGGGATGAATGATGGTGACAAGGGAAAGATCATACAGGCACGAGACCTATTTAAAGATTCTATATCACCGACTGCTCCGGCGATGATCTATTATAATTATGCCAATACGTTAGGTGCTTTGCATGACCACGAGAAAGCGATCAAACTATATCGGATCAGTTTACAAAAAGACCCCAACGCTGCGCAAGCCTGGAAAAACCTCGGTACTCAACATGGCTATTTTGGGGATTTTGAAGATGAGCTGAAATGTTATGATACCGCATTGTCAATTAACCCCGGTTTACAGCCTGCTCTTTTTAGTAAAGGGGTAGCACTGGCACAAAATTTTGGCAAATACAAAGAAGCACTTACCTATTTTGAACAAGTTCTTTCCACTAAAAATAACTTAACTCAAGTTTACATCAACGGATTGTTTTGGGTGGCTGAGGCCTATGAACAGGTTGGCAATCTTAAATCAGCATTATATTGGATCGACTATGGGTTGAATTTCTCCGGTTCTAACCCTTACTTCCTAAATTTTAAATCCAATCTTTTAGCTAAATATTGGCCTGACCATCAGGAACTGAAAGAGCAGGCTGAAAATTTCTTTAATTACAGGATCGAACTTAGCAATGACAGCCGTAGTCTTTACCATCTGATCAGATTAAAAAATTTGGACTTTGCGAGTGCTTATCCATTATTACAGGACAAAACACCACTTTATAAAAATGTTAACTTTCAAAGTTTGATCGACATTGAGTTTGATCTGGATATGGCCTTGTCAACTTTATTACAATTGGAACTTTATGCTGAATTTAAGAAAGACCATCCGGTGCATCGGTATCTTAACCACCTCATCAGCGGGTATTTTTCACTAGGAATTGAGTTTTGGGATCTTTTGGAAGTGGTATGTGCTTATGCGTTCAATAAAGGTATCCTGGCTTACGCTGAAAATAATTCCGGTGTGAAACTGGCAGGTACGATCTTTCAAACGCTGGTGGAATGGGTGCCGCGCTTGGTGCCGGAACTGATCGCCATGGAGCCTGAGCGGAGCAAAGCAGACATCGATGGTGCAATGGCTACAGTTATTGACGGCTTACCGACCATTGTTTTCCGAGAGGTGGGTGCTCAGAGTGGCTTTCTTACTTTCAAAATGAATTTGGACGCCATAGATCCTGCTGAATATTTTACAGATGAGTTGCAAAGTAAAATAGTTTATAATACACTAGTCGCCTTGCATGGCTATTTTAATGCTTAACTAACCCTACACTCGGAAACAATGCTTAACAATTTGACTTGGAACGGGAGTAGTTTCTGGCACGGCACCTCGACCATTTTTTTGGATTCCATCCGTGCTACCGGCCTCGGTGCGATTAACCCAAGTACTGATTGGAAATTGATTGACCTTTTAAAATTCCTTTACGCGGAGATTCGGCATTGGGATATCAGCCACCCATCATTGGATATAAACCGAGCTTCTATAGAAGCATCCATTGCTCAAGGCGATCTTGAATACCACGGCCTGACTTTAAACTACCGCCATGAAGGGATCTACGTTTCGGCAAGTCAAATGCGGGCGGCGTATTATGCCTGCATGAATACCGTAGGCAGCGAGATCCTAGAAAAGTGTTTGATCCTTATAAGTGTCCTTATTCATGCGGGTAGAGAGCCCGATATTCCAGCGGAACTTGATGTGTTAGATATTCGCCGGTATTTAGCGATATCGGCCAAGCCGGTTATGATCGAAGTAAATGGAGTGTCCGACGTTGATCTAATTTTGGAGAACGGCAAGGAAGCCGGTCAATTACTGCAAAAATTACGAAATGAATTCCCGGCACTTCCTATTCCCGAACAATTTGAACGACTGCAATATTGCAATTTCCGCTTATTAAACCCCATTCCGGTAGCGGATTTAAAGTTTTATGAAGTAGACTTTGAAGGGAATCCCAGGAACAGAAACTTCCAATATTATCTATCCCGTATCTGATTTGAAGAAAACGTGAGAGTGCTGTGGCTAATTAATATTTTTCATGATTGACAGCCGTGGCCAGGTCAACAATTTCGTTAGCTTCTGATCGGCGTTCTTGCATGATGGCTACATAATCCCTAGTGAAAAATTGGTTAGCATTCTTTTCTTTAGCTAAAACCAATCTAATAGCGATAATCGCGTCCAGCAGCATTTGAAAAATCGCGCTGAGCAAGGTCGTTGTGCGTTCATTTACGTGGAAAGAGGAACTACCACGTTTCCTAAGTTCACCTTCCCACTTTGTATTTGTCATAAACGCAGCATTAACTTCACCATACATCACTCCCAGGCCATGCAATATCGAATTTCTGCACCGAAATGCGGGTTTGGCGATTTGCGACCAAAGATTAATTGCTGCTTTTAGATCGTTATCAGCGATCTTGATTGAAGCGGTAAGTAGCCTATCGATCAATATGGACACCGGGAGCGTGTCAGTAGAAGGCTTTTTTGCTTCAACGTCTTCACCAGTCAACGACCAGATTACTCTTTCCAGCCAAAATTCGATACTACCGGCAAGCACGGCTATCGCGCCAAACTCTTGGAGTCTTTTCGGTGTTAAGGTTTTTAGTAGTTCTTCAGCTGGTGTCATTAAAGGATGAGTTAAAAAGATGAGCCTAATTTATGCTGGAGGTTTTTCTGAAAACTATCCAAATACGGCTTCGCTGCCGGGGTTTTCGTTAATTCTTCTGTTACAGTTTCGGCGATAGCTTTGAGTTGCTTCTCATAAAGAAATACCGCGAAATCGGCCGGGTTATTATCTGCGGTCAGTTTATCGCCGGATTGCCTTGTAAATTCGCCTTTTAGTTGTTGGGTAAGTAGATTATTAAGCATAGTTCTTTTTGATAAAATTAAATAAAAAATCAAGGATTTCGGGTTTTAGAAAATATGATGCTATTTTTCAAAATAATGAACGTAGCGATGAAACGCAGGATCACGAAATCAACAAACAAAAAGACAAACATTATATAATTGATAATAAGTTGATTACCAAAAATAGAAGTCCAAATACAAAACAGAAAAACAAAATTATCAGAAAACATCAGCAGAAATAACACAAAACAACAACCGTAAATAAATAACTAAAAATCAAACCATTACGAAATAAAAAAAATAAGGCTATTTTTATCCATAACTTTACCTGCTAATCGAGGCTTTTATGGAACAAAATAACGAGGAAAAACTTCAAAACAATGCCGGGGAACAACAGACCCAGCAAATCGTTATCGATCATACCAAAATGGATAACGAAGTGTTAATACGCCTAATCGGCGAGATCGATTTTGAGAACCAAAACCGCATCCATTCCTACAACAGAACCCATAACCGCCATAACCGCGGGAGATAACATTAATCTTGGAAGCATTGATCGATACCGTATTGTTAAAAGTAGCCAGCAGGTGCAATATAGACTGTACCTATTGCTATGTTTATCATATGGGCGATGATAATTGGTCACGGATGGGCAAGTTCATGAGCCCGGAAACAATTGAAGCCACTGCACAAGAACTTAAAAAGGTGGCAGACCTTCAGGGTAAGCCATTTAGTGTCGTATTACACGGCGGCGAGCCGTTTTTGTTGGGAGCGCAGCGTTTAAATTATTTGCTGGCTACCCTGAGAAATTCCCTGACGCAAGACTTTACTATCAGTATCCAAACCAATGGCGTACTAATCAGCAACGAAATCTTGGACATATGTTCTTTTCATCGCGCCAGCGTTGCAGTGAGTATTGACGGCCCGAAAGAGGTGCACGACCAATGGCGCGTAGATCATGCCGGTGGCGGTACTTTTGAGGCGGTGATCAAAGGTTATGAAATTTTAAAATCACATCCTGATCATCTTTTCTTAAATGCCGGACTATTAGCTGTGATCGACCCGTTTTCTGACCCCGGAGAAGTTTACCGTTTTTTTAAATCATTGGATGCACCGAGTGTAGATTTCCTATATAGAGATGGCAATCACGACCGCCTCCCCTTTGGTAAAAAAGCCTTGTATTCTACCGAATATGGAAGCTGGATGTCGGAATTGCTTAAAATTTACTTGGCCGACCATAACCCTCTGCCAATACGCGTATTGGATGATATGCTCAAAGTGCTATTAGGTGGCATGGTTAGCAAAGAGGGCTTAGGTGTTACTGATTTTGGTATTTTAATCATCGACACGGATGGCTCATTGACAAAGAATGATACGCTGAAAAGCGCGTTCAATGGTGCTGATCAATTTGAACGACGGGTTAATATTACAGATCGGAATCTATTCGATTTTGTCAGCTCTCCCGCATTTACGGCTTATCGGGAAATGCAACGACCTTCTAACGAAAAATGCCTGCGTTGTCCATATCTTGACCTTTGCGGAGGTGGCATGATCTTACACCGCTGGAAAAAAGAAACTGAATTTAATAATATTTCCGTTTACTGTGCCGATCAAATGCTGTTGGTAGACGAAATGAAAAGCGCACTGGAGAAGATATATGGAAACGTTGCCTGAGGTCACCGAAATACCGTTAGCTGGAATAGTAACGAGTGAAAATCCTTTCCCGCATTTTAGTATAGATCGGGTGCTTCTGAATGACAGCGCAACCGAACTCTTGGCATGGTTTGAAACCACGGATCTGTGGTCATTCACCAAAACTAATTTTTACACACAATATGAATTTAGCCTGGTTAGCTTAGACCTACCGGAACCGCTAAAGTTTTTAAATCGTGAAGCCACATTAAATTACCTTTCAGAAAATTTTGGAGCTCATTTCGGCAAGTCATTAAAAGTGATTGATATTACAGTGCACAAATTGATCAATGGTCACAAAATGGGCGTACATAATGATTTCATCGGCAGCGCCGAAACCCACCGCCTGGTTGTTCAGATTAATGATCACTGGAGCGATGAAAAAGGCGGTTACTTAATGTTGTTTAACTCCAAAGCGCCAACGGATGTGGCCAAGATCATTCGACCATTGCACAATACAGGTATTGGCTTCGAAATATCAGATCGGTCTTACCATGCCGTTTCTGCCGTGCATGATTTTACCCGTTATACATTAGTTTACACTTTCAATGCTGTTGACTGAACAGTTTAAATCCGATATTGATCATTTTATCCGGCAGCCTTTCCCGCTTTGGGAAAACGAACTCACTGCCAAGCTGGTTAATTCGGCGTACCTGAAATTGGAAAGCGCGGGGATACATGATCGGCCTGCCTATTCCACTACAAAGGTCTTGACCGGCCAGGATGCGGAGGTGGGTAAACAATTCTTAGCAACATATGGACGTAATGCAATCTACCTGGAAGAACCAGATGAAATTGGCCTAGCCGAATTTTACGAAGAACATGGCTTATTACCTTTAAGTAAACGGCAATTAATTAAAGAAAAGGCAGCAACTAAATTGAAAGCCGCTTTATTGCTGTTAGCATCCGTACCTGAGTGTATCAATTGTATAACCAGTCTGGTCAATTGTATTCAAATCATAGCCAGCGAAGGCCCGGATTATGATACCAGTTACAGCCACCCAAATTTGCCCTTCACGATATTTGTATCAGTTTGCATAAACAATGATAATACTTCCTCTCTTCGCGTAGCAGAAGGAATTTTACATGAGGCAATGCATCTAAAATTAAGCCTGATCCAACAGCATATTGTTTTAATTCGATCAGATTTGGCAGAGACTTTTTACTCGCCTTGGCGGGATGAACAACGGCCGTTAAATGGCGTTCTACACGGGATATTTGTGTTCAGGGCCATTCAAGAGTTCTTTAAAATACTCAATAATAATCCTTCAATAGATAATCGGACTAGAACGCAACTATCTTATAGGATAACCGATATTTACGAAGAATTTAAAATGTTGCAAAATTTTGATAAGTGTAGCAGCTTAACTAAAGATGGGGCCAACCTGTCAGCAAATCTATTGCCATGGAGCTAAATTCGGCTTCTGGTAAAATAGCCTCCTGTAAAGTCGTTCTAAACTCACTGATTTTTGGATGCGTTAGTGGCACACCACTTTCTAACAGCAGGTCAACAGCATCTCTGATATTTACAAGTTTGCGATATAGGTTACGACGTGCTTCATCCAATTGCGGACTGCGCAGGCCTAATAATTCTATATTTTGTTTACCTCTTCTGTTAATACCCTTAATCTCTTCATTTTCAAATCGGATAAATGACCTTGGATTTTCAGTTCCCGGATTTATCAATAAATTATTTTCGACCCTAGTGTCAAGATGATTCCGATTTCTCCGCACACGTCCTACCAACGGAAAAAAATTACGTTTTAATGCGCTATTTAACGTCGATTTAGCTAAAAAAAGGTTATCCCAATCATAAGCCATCCAATAATATCCTGGATAAGTTGCTACGCCCGAAGGCCATGCCTCGACCATTCCTTTAGGACGGAAGTGTTCTACATGGAAGTCATCGTGAACAAATTTTGCCTCAGAAAATGCGCATTTACCATGTTGCCTGGCAGTCAGTGTTAATTTTACAGAGTCTGATTTATAAGCCGCCGTGAATGAAAAGGTTGAAGTACCATTATTGTAAGCACGCCTATTGGCAACGTATAGTGGATTATTGATGCCATCGTACCTGGTTTTAGCCCTCGCAAGTGCAACCGGTGCTGCACCTTTGTTGATTTTGATCATTTGATGATACCTTTTTCTTTTAACATCTTGGCTGCTTCTCTGATCTGTTGCATTATTTTATCATCTTCATCACCTCCTTCAAGTGGAAGACTGTCAATTTGGTCATTCAAAGAATTTAATTGTTCTTTTTCGTTTGCGGTCAAGTTATTTTTATCGATAAGCATGCGACGCTGTTCGATGGTCTTTTCAGCAAATGGAGACCTGTCGCTTCCTAGGCCAAAAAGCTCGCTTGTAACGATCTGACCAAGCCTCCAACCCTTAACAATTAAAGGTTCATTTTGAATTAATACTTCATTTTCACCACGATTGAGAACACATAAATTTTCCGCTTCGGAAGCCTGTGCCATAAAAGGACTATGGGCAGTGCAAATGAACTGAGTGCGTTTGAAAGTACCCGTAAGTTTTTCCCTGATCAACCGCTGCCAGCTCGGATGTAAGTGAAGGTCAATCTCATCAATGATAACAATAGCCGGTTCTTCAAGTGGGTTTTTGCTGTCCGGGTTTTGAGCTAACATCTTTAAGGCGAGGTCAACGATCCAGGCCACCATGGTTTTATAACCCAAACTCATATTATTAAGGGGTACCTCGCCATCGGTTGTCTTAATCTTTACGGTTCGGGTCTTAGCGTAAGTCTTTATAGATTTGGTCGATTCAACTCCCGGTAATAAGGATACAAGTAATGTCTTTATGTTTTCCAGGAATATTGCCTCTTTTGCGTTTGGCCCTTCCTGAATGGCTGTATAATCATAGTTCAGTAATTGATCTTCCGCGTCAAATAATTCACCTGTTTCTGAAAAGAGGTTACCTACAGGGTCGGCTAATTCAAGTCTTTCTGTGTTCTTTAGCTCCATATGGCGACCCGCACTATAGCCGTAGATATAAGGGGCATGAAATTCATCAACACCTGTTAAAGTAGGAGTAACTTCCTCCAGTTTTCCGTTATTCGTTTTAAAAGATATTGAATATTCTAAAAAGTCACTTTCCTTCGGAATACTGCCTAGCTCTGTTCCAATGGTCATTTGCGCTTTCACAGTACTGATGACTTCACCGCCGATACGCGCTAATTGCTCATAGTCTGTATCACTTTCCAAAGCGTCCATTGATGATTTTACGGCGATTTTATCTCCCTTTATTTTAGCATCATTTTTTTTCTTCTTATCTGTTTCCTCAGCTGTATCCATCCAGGCAACACATTTGAGTAAAGTAGTTTTACCAACACCATTATTCCCTAATATCAATGTCCACGGAGATATGGTACCATCAATACTTTTCAGGTCGAGTTTTTGTTTTTTTCCAAAGCATTTAATATTCTCAATTTCCAAATAGGAAATATACATTGGTTTTATATTGCGCTTTTTGCTCATTTACAAGAGTATTATCAACGGTAAAGATAGTTAATTGTAGTTAACAGTGCAGAGGGGTGAGATTGACAAATGGGAAACGCTAACCGCATAAAATAATACAGTAGCCGTGATTGGGCTCGAACCAGGAACCCACCAATTTTTTGATCCGATTTTTGGTATATTTGGGTACAAAATAGTACTTTTACAATGCTTGAGCGGTCAGCGACCAAAGCGGCGACTAACATCGCCAGTGCCTCTTGCAAGTGATTGATAATCAGCGAATACAGACATAACCATAGTAGCCCAGGTGGGCGCACAAAAGGAAGTTTTTGCCCAATGATGATCCCTGTAAATTGCTGATTTACAGGGATTTTTCTTTTTTAGCAATCCTTCTCAATCCTTCTGAATACACCACTTAAACGAGTAAAACGGGGATCAAGCAAAATAATTGTGGGGGAGTAAAAAAAGTATTTGTTTTGGGGATAGGAATAACAAATACGAATACCCTTGACAGCAGCATACGAAACCCTTGTCCGTTTAATCTTACCTGAAGGTCTTTTAGAATATTTTGAACTTATGGATGTTCGCTCATCTGAGAGCGGGCAATTGAACATTTACCTGGAAGAAAAGAACCTTGTTCCATCAGGTTATGAGAAGCCACAACTGGAATCCAAGGGCTTCTTACCGGAAACGGCCATACAGGATTTTCCTATTCGCGGTCATAAGGTTGCCCTGTGTATCAAAAGACGCAGATGGGAAGTAAAGGATCAATCCGAAAAGTTTCAGTCCTTACGAATGCACACCTTTTTTCAGTTTTTTATTGCTTAAAATCATTAGTGTCCATTAAAAAATAAAAATTGTTCTTTGAAATCATTGATAGTCTATTAGTTAAATGCTCATTTAGCGCGTGACGATTTGAATTGATTAGGTTAGTCGGTCAACCGACAAAAATGAATCAAGGTAAATACGTTTTCTCGCAATTATCAGAGTTTCTTCCCCAGCGTGTATTTGATGGGATTGTAAAGAAGTATGACGGGGATAAGTATGTAAGGCACTTTTCCTGTTGGAACCAGTTGCTCTGTATGCTGTTTGGTCAACTTACAAACCGAGATAGCTTACGTGATCTGATCATTACGTTGGAAGCCCATAGTAAAAAATCATATCATTTAGGTCTTGGAAAAAGCGTGACCCGAAGTAATCTTGCCAAAGCCAATGAAAACAGGAACAGCAAGATATTCGAGGAGTTTGCTTATCACGTGATCGGCATCGCCCGGAATAAACGCGCTAATGAAGATTTTGAGATAAAAGGCAAGATATATGCGTTTGATTCGTCCACCATAGACTTGTGCCTAAGTGTATTTTGGTGGGCAAAGTTTCGTAAAACCAAAGGGGGAATAAAAATTCATACCCTTTTTGACATTACAACACAGATTCCAGCCTTTATACACATCACTTCAGCTGCGGTAAATGACATGAATGCTATGGATTATATCACCTATGAAGAAGATGCTTACTACATTTTTGATCGTGGTTACGTAGATTTTTCCAGGCTGTATACCATTACTCAAAGAAAGGCTTACTTCGTGATCCGTGCTAAATCGAGTTTAAAATATCGAAGAATATATTCCAATAAGGTTGATAAACCCACCGGAGTGCTGTGCGATCAGACAGGAAGATTGACAGGCTTTTACACTGGCAAAGATTATCCTGAAAAGCTGCGAAGAGTAAAGTATTATGATAAAGAGAGCGAAAGGACTTTCGTTTTCCTGACCAATAATATGGAAATAACACCCGCTCAGGTTGCGCTTCTTTACAAAAATCGCTGGCAGATAGAACTTTTCTTTAAATGGATAAAGCAGCATTTGAAGATTAAATCCTTTTGGGGTACCTCTGAAAACGCGGTCCGTATTCAACTCTATTCAGCAATTATCGCCTACTGTCTTGTGGCAATAGTCGCCAAAGACCTGAAAACCGGTCGTTCAACCTACGAAATGTTACAGGTAATCAGCATATCGCTACTGGATAAAACTCCTGTAAATGACCTACTTAAAAAGATAGACTACAAAGATGTCAAAGAACTAAATTGTAACCAGCTGTCACTCAGCTTATTTTAAGTGGACAGTCATGTTAATATATAGTAAATTACTACACCTGCTAGTATCGCCACACCTATCAAGGCAAGTACCCATCCGAATATTTTAGTTGAAAAGTTATCAATTATAAAATGCTTTTGATCTGCAGGGTCATATATTATTTTGACAATGTCCCCTTCTTTATATGCTGAAGGATTAGAGCCAACATCGTATTCTTCAGTTATCCAGTTTTTATCTAAAGTAACATACCTAATTACCGGATAGTATAAAAGCATTCGGTCTGTTCCGCTGCTTAAGCGCGCTTCTAATCTGAAAACAACACCATCAACCTTAATTCCGGATTCCAATAATTTACGACGTTCATTTATTTTCCCTATCCCCCAAACTATAAGAAAGGTTCCACCGGCCAATCGCGGATTACCGGTAAAAAATCACGGTGAACGCGCATAAAACGCCAAAAAAGGCCATCCAATATATCCCGCCATGAGCCCTTTTTCCAATCGCCCATTTTTAACAGGTAGTTGCTGCCGCTGATGTAGGGCTTGGTGGTCGTCAAGCCTCCATCTGCAAACTGGGGCATGCCGTAGGTATTAGGCACCATCACCCAATCATAGGCATCTATATACATTTCCATAAACCACCTGTAAACATCATCGGGTCAAATTCGCAAAGCAAAAAAAAGTTGCCCATCACCATCAAACGCTCTATATGATGGCTATATCCAGTGGCCAGTACTTTTTTAATCGCCACATCAACCGGATGAATACCTGTGGTGCCCATCCAAAAAGATTTAGGAATTTTCCGTTTAAATCCCCAGTAATTTTTTGTGCGCTGCTTTACGCCTTCGCGTTCATAAACAATATGAATAAACTCGCGCCAGCCCATTATTTGCCTTATGAACCCCTCTAATGAGTTCAGGGGTATCTCCTCGCTGGCGGCCTTATCTAAAGCTTTATCAATTATCTGCTGCGGATTTAACAGGCCGATGTTAAGCATAGGTGTGAGTACCGAATGGTAAAGAAAACTTTCATTGGCCACCATGGCATCCTCATAAACACCGAAATGATGCAGGCGCTGTTTTAAAAAATTATCCAGCCATTCATCCGCTTCATTAAAAGTTGTTGGATAAAAACCACCCAGGTTGCCAAACGGCGATGAGGTGCTGCCATAATTACCGGCAAAATACTTGTCGACATATTGCCTGGCTTCCGTTACAGAAGCACGCTGGCAGATGCGAATGAACGCCGTTCTGCTGATTTCTTCGAAGACCTGTACCATGAATTGTTCAAACATCATTTTGGTGTTTTACCGGACAGCCTGTCTAAGACTAAACTGTCTAACAAGCTATTTATAGTCGATTCAACAACAATAACGTTATTTTCCGAGATTTTTAAGGATTGCGGAAATGCCAATGCCAATGGAAAAAAGAAAGGAGGCGTTAAAGCCCATGTTTTGATCAGGGCTAAGGATAACGTTCCTTGTTTTATTAACATTACCAGTGCCTCGACCAACGACAAAACGGTAATGCCCAAACTGGAATTGCCCAAAGGCTCGATCCTGGTTATGGATAAAGGCTATAACAGCTATATGCCCATGGCTGAATGGACGAAAAAAGGCATTAGTTGGGTAACCCGCTTAAATAAAAGAGCAAGATGGGAATGTGCAGAAGAGAAACAAGTGAGTGAAAAGATGGCTGCCCATGGTGTGCGCAGCGATAAAATCATATTGTTAGGTAACCCCGAAAAAGCTCATAAAGTGCCGTTGCAGGAAGCCCGGTTGGTTACTTATTATGATGAAGAAACAGGCAAGGAATTCGAGTTTCTTACTAAAAGTTTTTATTTGCCCGTTTGTTTACTTTTGGCTATCACTTAAAATGAAAAAACAATCCTAATCCTTTTTCTTTTTGCTTTTGCTCTCCCGGCTGTCGCGCAAATAAAGTTGCGGTCTGTTGCCGAATTAACCAATGATACATCTGCCTGGCCCTTGCTTTTACAAGATATAAAAGCGGCGAAAAACAAAGTCGAAATTTTGCCTGCATTCAATGGCAAAGATGCATTATATCAAACACAAGTAACCACTCACTCGTACATGGGCGCGGTTATTTATTTTACCGGCGGGATATTGGTTGATAATGGCTGGTTACGCATATTAGGATCGGGCAGCGAAAAATTAAAACGGAGCCTCCCAGGCTGGAATAAAGGCAAAAGTTTTAATGAGTTTAGGCGAACAGCCTTCATTTTTACTGATAGCAGATGATGCCGGCGGCGGGCTTTTTGCTGTCAACGGCGGCAAATTTGGTACCGATATGGGCAAAATTTATTACCTGGCACCTGAACACTTAAAGTGGGAAGCGCTGCATATAGGGTATA
The DNA here is from genome assembly GCF_051903035.1 of Mucilaginibacter sediminis. Taxonomy (NCBI): domain Bacteria; kingdom Pseudomonadati; phylum Bacteroidota; class Sphingobacteriia; order Sphingobacteriales; family Sphingobacteriaceae; genus Mucilaginibacter; species Mucilaginibacter sediminis. The sequence continues at coordinate 802,908 of NZ_CP170602.1, read as the reverse complement.
CCGAATTTTTGAACTTTTGCTGGTATGGTGATATAAACCATTTTTATGCTGGCCTGCGATGGAAAGAATGGCAGGCAGATTTGAAGAAGTTAAACGGTGACCAGGCTTTTAACTTTTACCCATTTTTATGGTCGGAGGAAGGAAAAGATATCAACAAGGTAAACAGGGCTGTTGTCCCGATACAGGAAGTGTATGATTTCAGGATGGAAAGCATTAAATAACACGGATCATGAAGATAAATTATGCCGGACGGGCGGGATCAATGAGGTTTGTTGGCTTAGCCCCGCGACGAGCGTATTCATCAGCGTTCAAAACCAGCCTTTATTTTAACGTTTCGAACAGGCCAGATTTCAAACCCTTTCGCTATTTGCCACTAAGAAACCTTATCCCAATTGTTTTTTGTTGCCAAATAATATAAGTTTGTTGGGAATATCCAATTATACTGATGAGTTATACAACCGAGCTTACAACTGTCCCATCGTTTATACGCAATACCGTTGCCAATATCCATCCCGAAAGTCATACATTTTTAATCCATAAGGTTAAAGATACCTGGGTGGAGATTACTTATGGCGAGGCGCTGGAAAAGATAGATGCCGTATCGGCCTGGTTATTAAACCTGGGCATCAAAAAAGGCGACCGGTTGTCGCTAATCATCGAGAATGGGCCAAATTATGTTTATTACGACCAGGCATTACAGCAGATAGGTGCGGTAAATGCATCGATATACCCTACCCTCACCGAAACCGAAATTGAGTATATCTTAAACGATTCGGGCGCAAAAACCATCATTACAGGTAATCCGTTCCTGCTTCGCAAGGTGCTTAAAATAGCCAATAACTGCCCCGAGCTCATTCGTATTATACCGGCTTTTGATGATTTTGAAAAACACAGCGGTAAACATACGCTCAACGCCGGTGTAATTGGTTTTGATGATGTGATTAAAGAAGGGCTGGCTTTGGTGAGCCAATATCGCCATGCTATTGCTGCCGCCCGCGAAGCTATTTTACCTACCGACCTTTCCTGCCTTATTTATACATCAGGTACAACAGGTATCCCTAAGGGTGTAATGCTTACGCATTATAACCTTACCCAAAACGCGCTAAATAGTGTTATCCAAATTCCTTTTGTAAGCAAGGATGACCGCTTTTTATCGTTCCTGCCGTTATCGCATGTATTTGAGCGTACAATTTATCATATCGCAATTTTAAAAGGGTCGCAAATTGCTTTTGCCCAAAGTTTGGAGCTGTTAGCCAAAAACATGGGCGAAACGCAGCCTACCATACTATGTTGCGTGCCGCGCCTGCTTGAGCGTATTCACGATAGGGCTATTAAAAGTGGCACATCTGCGGGTGGTTTAAAAACCAAAATATTTTTATGGGCATTTGAAATTGGCAAAAAGGTACGTTTGATACACGAAGCCGGTAAATCGCCGGGCCTTATCCTTAAAGCACAACATGGCATTGCCGAAAAATTGGTTTTCAGTAAGATAAAAGAAAAAACCGGTGGCAAGCTGCAGTTTATGGTATCGGGCGGAGGCGCACTGCCCAAAAACATAGGTGAGTTTTTTGGCGACCTGGGTATTGTAATACTGGAAGGTTTCGGATTAACAGAGACATCGCCCGTTATGGCTGTAACCGAAAGGCACAGGGTTATTTACGGCACTGTGGGCCGCATTATTCCGGGCATTGAGGTAGCCATCCAAAATGTAGAAACCAAAGAAATTTACTCGATACAAACCCACGATAATTTTAAGGAAAATACAGAAACCGAGGAAGGCGAAATTATTGTTCGCGGCCATTGCGTAATGAAAGGTTACTGGCATAAACCCGAAGAAACAGCCATGGTTATCGACGAAGATAACTGGTTTCATACCGGCGATATCGGCCGTTTTTACCGCGGCAACCTGCAAATTACCGACAGGCTAAAAAACATGCTGGTAAATGCATACGGCAAAAATATATATCCTACACCGGTTGAGAATACCTACCTCAAAAGCCCTAAAATTGAACAGGTGTTTTTAGTGGGCGATAAACGCGAATACATAGCCGCTATTATAGTGCCTGGTAAAGAAGGCTTGCAGGAACAATTCGGCCTCCAGAATGATTTTTTTGAGCGCCCGGAAGTATTTATCGATGATCAGGAAATTGTGGACTGGATAAGCCAGGATATCCGCAAATTCAGCAACGAGCTCGCCAAGTTTGAACGTATCAAATCATTTAGGATAAAACGTAACCCTTTCAGCATGGAAGAAGGCGAAATAACCCCAACTATGAAAGCCAAACGCAAAGTAATTGAGAAAAAATATGCTGCCGAAATAGATGAGCTGTACGCAGGTGAAACGGAAGAAGATTAATTTAATTTGAGAATTTGAAGATTTGAGAATTTGAAGATGCTTTTGGTCTGAACCACTATTTTGGGGATTAAGGGATTGAAAGGATGGATTCCAAATCAAATCCGAAAAATCTGCTTAATCCGAGTTCAGAATAAATTTGTTAATCCTGCAGGCCCCTTAAATCAAAAACAAATGCTAAATTTGTTAGCATGAAGCGATCCGGCAGTGCTGACTTACCTTTACACTATGGCTATGTACCCACATGGCTTGCCGAGCGCATGGCAAAGTTAGGCCTGGCTGTAATTGAAAACATCGTAATGGATTATGGCAAGGACGAGGTTTTACGCCGCCTGAGCGATCCTTTCTGGTTTCAGAGCCTTGGCGCGGTTATGGGGATGGATTGGCACTCATCGGGCATAACTACATCGGTAATGGGCGCTTTAAAAAAATCAGTAAACCCGCACAGCCGCGAACTGGGCATTTATATTTGCGGCGGCAAAGGCAAACATTCCAAACAAACCCCTGCCGAGTTGTTAAAAATTGGTGAAACCACCGGACTTGACGGCAACCACCTGGTACGATGCAGCAAACTAAGCGCTAAAGTTGATAACACAGCCATTCAGGATGGTTTCCAGCTGTATACCCACAATTTTATCCTGAGCGATACCGGCAAATGGGCCGTTGTACAGCAGGGCATGAGCGATGCCAGCAGCACGGCACGCCGCTACCATTGGCATTCGGAGCAATTAACATCATTTGTTGATGATCCGCATACATCCATCTACGGCAAAAATACAGGCCTGATCCTGAACATGACAGATAAGCTGGCCGACACCTCCCGAAACGGGGTAATGCAGATAGCCGCCGAAAATCCGGAAGCCATGATCAAAGAGATCAGTCACCTGGTACTGCCCAACCATCATGATGTAAAAGCCAGGGACGTGGATTTGAAACGCCTGGGTGCCGTACTTTGGTTAGCGCATGAAAAGCAACCTGCTGATTTTGAAGATTTATTACTATTACAAGGCCTGGGGCCACGTACCCTGCAATCGCTGGCATTGGTAAGCGAGGTTATACACGGAACTCCATCCCGGTTTAAGGATCCGGCAAGATTTTCATTCGCGCACGGCGGTAAGGATGGCCACCCCTTCGCCGTACCTACCAAAGTTTATGATGAAACTATAGGCGTCCTCCAAAATGCAATACACAAATCGAAACTGGGGTTATCAGAACAAAACGAAGCCATCAAACGCCTCCATAAAATAGCCGAGAATGCCGAAAAAGATTTTACACCCAACGCCAATTTTGACCAGGTAATTGCCAAAGAGCGTGAGGATTCATGGAAATACGGTGGCCGCACCGTATTTGGAAAAGCAAAGCCACCGGTACAACAGCAATTGAAATTATTTTAGCATCTTCCGCTATCGCGCATCGCTCCCGCGAGCTTCCAGCTCGTGGGGTACATGGTTTCAGCTTTCAGCTGAAATAGTTAAGCCATAGGCTTAAACCAGGATGCCCACGAGTTACGCTGACGCTAACCTCGCGGGAGTTAAAGGCTTAACAGGTTGTCATTTATCCTCGGCATATTTCCATTCCCCCGTTTTTACATCTATCTTCCAGGGCTGTGGCTTTGGCAGCCATAACTTACCATCGCCTATTTCCAAATGCATCCACAGGTAGCGCGAATCCCATTGGGCTTTTGGACGCCACTGGTCGGCCATAAAAATCACGGTGGTACGTTTTGTACCAACAACCTTCACCATCATGGTAGATTGCGATCCATAAGTATTTGTTTCGGGCGGGGCGATATCTTTAAACTCCGACCATGGCCCGCTTAGCGATGTTGCCGTAGCATATTTGTTAGGATTGGGATCCCAACCGGTAAGTGCCGATCCAATGGCATAGTAAAGCCCTTTATAATGCACCAGGGCGCCACCTTCCAAAGGCGCTTTAATAAGGCAGATCTCTTTTTCAACGCTCAGGTAATCGTCCGATAGTTGTGCAATATGGAAGCCTTTGGCCCTATCCTCAAATATCAGGTATGCCGAACCGTCATCGTCAACAAACTGGCCAATATCCCGGCTTTGCTCCCCTAAAGGCCTAAAGCTTTTAAGGTACTTGTAGTCGCCATCTATCTTTTCACAAACCGCAACGCCAACACGGGCAGCTTTGTAGTTGGCGCTATCCATATGCAGGTACATCACATACTGCCTGTTCTTTTTGTTGTAAAAAACCTTTGGCCGTTCTAAAACAAAGCCTTTACCAAAGTTTGCCGGGTCGTCTGTTTTGATCACTTTGTTCCGGAACGTCCAATTCGTAAGGTCGGGAGAGGAATAACAGGCTACGTAGCGTTTGGCGGGATCATTGTCTTTTGCCCGGTCTTCGCCAAACCAGTAATATAATTTGCCAATTTTGATAATGCCGCCACCATGGGCCTGTACATGTTCGCCCCGGTTATCGGGCCAAACCTCACCCGGCTTTATAGCAGAAACTTGTGCAGAAACCTGTATTTGGCAGGCAATTAAAACCAGCAAAAAGGCAATAACTGAACGTTTTTTTAATAGCATGATTTAGATAGGTATAGCCCGCAATTTAAACATTACCCTGCTATAAAATAAACTATTTTAACGCCAGCATAATCATCTTAGCCGAATCAAGATGCGCTTGTAACGATGGCATATTCTTATTGGCAAAATCAGATAGGTTTGAATTTTTATTGAGTGAGGCTGTTTTAAACAAGGTTATCTCCTGTTCGTGCTGGTTTACAATTAGTTCCATATAAGCTTTATCAAAATCGGCCGCCTTTTTTTGTTCAAGAACGGCAATTACTTGTTGATGGCCGGCATTTATGGTATCGCTGGAGGTTACAAAGTTATCAATCTCCAATTTTTTTAAATTATCGGCAAGCAAAGTATGGTCGTCAATCATCGCTTTGGCAAACTGAATAACCTGTTGATTTTTTGAGTTGGAGATAGCCAAACCGGAAGCTTTTACGGTGGTCAGGCTGGCCTCAGCGCCATTTTTAAAAAAAAGTATTCCGGCGTCGTCAACGAGTGCTTTATTGTTGTAATTGTTTGCGCGTTTGTTGCTCTCACATGATGGTATCCAAATGAGGGTAACCAAAATCAATAATAAGCCGGTGAAATACTTCATTTATAAATTGATTATGCCTTGTTTAGATTTAACAACAAAAGGGGTAAGTGGTTTACTAAAGTGGCATAATTAATATTGATTAACCATAAACAGCACAAAATAACCCATCAAAATAAAACAAAAAACCACGCTGCGATACCCATAAAAGAGTACGCAGCGTGGTTATATATCTTCAGCAGATCAGGCGTTTTCTTAAAACACCTGGTCAAACTGATTAACGGCATCCTTACTTTCCAGCAATGAGTGGCCCATTAAAAACTCATCAACTTTGCGGGCCGTTTCGCGACCTTCGGATATTGCCCAAACAACAAGTGATTGTCCGCGGCGCATATCGCCGGCAGCAAATACTTTACTTACGTTGGTGCGGTAAACGCCTTCTTTGGCTTTAACGTTTTTGCGGTCATCCAGTTCAACGCCTAATTGAGCTAACAGGCCTGCAGGCTGCGGATACAGGAAACCCATGGCCAGGAACACACGCTGACAAGGAATTTCACGTTCTGATCCTTCAACCACATGGAATTTTACAGGGCGGCCCATAAAATCCTGCTCCCACTCTACATCTACCACTTTTAACGCACGCAGGTTACCTTCGTCGTCGCCTAAAAACTCCATGGTGTTTACGCCCCAGAAACGTTCGGCGCCTTCCTCATGCGAACTGGTGGTTTTAAGCACCATTGGATATGTTGGCCATGGCATGTGCTGTGTACGCTGTGCAGGTGGCTGAAACATCACCTCAAACTGCTTAATTGATTTTGCTCCCTGGCGGTTTGATGTACCAACACAATCGCTGCCGGTATCGCCGCCGCCAATTACTACTACATCTTTGCCTGTGGCCAAAATATCATCCCCGTCAACTGCAATATCGCTTACACGTTTGTTTTGCTGTTTCAAAAAGTCCATTGCAAAATGGATGCCTTTTAATTCCCTGCCGGGGATCATCAGGTTACGTGGTACTGTTGAACCACCCGCCAGTACTACAGCATCATTATTGCGCACCAATTCATCAGCGGCAACGTTAACACCTACTTCACTGTTCAGCTTAAACACCACACCATCTTTTTCCATTACTTCTATACGGCGTTCTACTACAGTTTTCTCTAATTTGAAATCAGGAATACCGTAGCGCAATAAACCTCCCGGTTTGTCATCGCGCTCGTAAACTGTTACTGCGTGGCCTGCCTTTACCAATTGAGCTGCAGCAGCCAAACCGGCCGGACCAGAGCCTATTACAGCTACTTTTTTGCCCGATTTTACTAAAGGCGCAGTTGGTTTTACCAGATTTTTCTGGTAAGCAATTTCAATGATATGCTTTTCAATTTCCTCGATAGCTACAGCCGGCTTGTTGATACCTAACACACATGCAGACTCGCAAGGTGCAGGACAGATACGACCTGTAAACTCGGGGAAATTATTAGTTGATGATAAAATATGGTAAGCTTCTTCCCAGTTTTGACGATACACTGCATCGTTAAACTCCGGGATAATATTACCCAGCGGGCATCCCGAATGGCAAAAAGGGATACCGCAATTCATACAACGGGCCGATTGCTGGTTCAGCTTCTCGTCGGTATATAAATTAACAAACTCTTTATAGTTTTTTACGCGTTCAGCAGCGGGAACCTTAGTTGGTAATTCCCTGTTAAACTCCTGAAATCCTGTTGGTTTTCCCATTGAAATTTAGCCTATTGTTTGATATTGTAACTTCTCTACTACTTTTTTATACTCTTTTGGATACACCTTCACAAACTGTGTAGATGCCTCGGCCCAGTTAGCCAGGATCTGCTGTGCAAGTTTACTACCTGTAAGGCTTACATGCTTACGCAACAAGGTAAGTATCTGCTCTTCATCCTGTAACGATAGCGGATCAAGATCCACCATCTCGGTATTACAGTTCTCGGCAAAGCTGTTATCCGGGTTATAAACCCAGGCTAAACCACCGCTCATACCTGCCGCAAAGTTACGGCCTGTTTTACCAAGGATAAGTGCACGGCCACCGGTCATATACTCGCAACCGTGGTCGCCAATACCTTCTACAACAGTAGTAGCACCTGAGTTACGTACCGCGAATCGTTCGCCTGCCATACCACCGATAAATACCTCGCCTGATGTGGCGCCATATAAGGCAACGTTACCAATGATGATATTATCTTCCGGCGTGAAAGTAGCTTTCGCTGAAGGATAAATAGCCAGTTGTGCGCCTGATAAACCTTTACCTACGTAGTCATTGGCTTCGCCTTCCAACTCAAAAGAGATACCCTTGGTTGCAAAAGCACCGAAACTTTGCCCGGCCGAGCCTTTGAATTTGTAGTTAATGGTATTATCGGGTAAGCCAGCCGAACCATAGATCTTCGAGATCTCGTTTGACAGTAAGGTACCAATGGTACGGTTAACGTTGATGACATCGAACGATGCAAATACCGGTGTTTTATCTTCAAGAGCAGGTTGAGCTGCCGCTAACAACTGCCAATCCAATATCTCATCCATGCCATGATCCTGCTTTTCGCTGTTATAAAGCGTCATGCCTTTGGTATTGGTAACCGGGTGTAAAATACCGCTCAGGTCAATCTTTTTAGCCTTCCAGCTTTCCAGATGATCTTTCACTTTCAGGAACTGAACACGGCCAACCATTTCATTAATGGTACGGAAACCTAATTCGGCCATAATCTCGCGCAGTTCTTCGGCCATAAATTTAAACAGGTTCACTACGTGATCTGCCTTACCGCTAAACAGTTTCCTTAATTCAGGATCTTGCGTGGCAACACCTACCGGGCAGGTATTCAGGTGACACTTACGCATCATGATACAGCCACCGGCTACAAGCGCCGCTGTTGCAACTCCCCACTCTTCGGCTCCCATCAAAGCTGCAATGGCCAAATCACGACCGGTTTTTAGCTGGCCATCTGTTTGCAATACCACACGGCTGCGTAATTTGTTACGTACCAATGTTTGGTGAGCTTCGGTTAAACCAAGTTCCCACGGCAAGCCGGCGTGTTTTACTGAGCTTATTGGCGATGCACCGGTACCACCATCATAGCCGGCAATCAGGATAACATCAGCATGTGCTTTGGCCACGCCTGCTGCTATTGTACCCACACCTGCTTTTGATACCAATTTTACATTGATACGTGCAGCTCGGTTGGCGTTCTTTAAATCGAATATTAATTGCGCCAAATCCTCGATAGAGTAAATATCGTGGTGTGGCGGTGGAGAAATCAAACCTACCCCGGGGGTTGAGTGACGGGTTTTAGCAATCCAATCATCAACTTTATGACCCGGAAGCTGCCCGCCTTCGCCTGGCTTGGCACCTTGTGCCATTTTTATCTGCAATTCATCGGCATTGGTCAGGTAATTTGATGTTACACCGAAACGGGCAGATGCTATTTGCTTAATAGCCGAACGCATGGAATCGCCGTTGGCCATTTTTTCGTAACGCATTTCATCCTCGCCGCCTTCGCCGGTGTTGCTTTTACCACCTATGCGGTTCATGGCAATAGCCATGGTGCTATGCGCCTCGTGAGATATAGAGCCGAATGACATGGCGCCTGTTGCAAAGCGCTTCATGATATTTTCGGCCGGTTCAACCTCGTCAATGCTGATAGCTTCACGGTGATGGGCAAAGTCAAGCAGTCCCCGAATGGTAAAGTGCTTTTCGGTTTGCTCGTTAATTGCTTTAGCGTAATTTTTGTACACGTTGTAATCATTGCTACGGGTAGCATGTTGTAATAAGTGTACAGTGGTTGGGTTAAATAAGTGCGCTTCGCCCCTGCGTTTCCATTGGTAAATACCACCTTCGGGCAATAAATTGTCGGCTCCCTTGGTGTTAAAGCCCATGCGGTGTTTGCATAGAGCTTCGCGGGCTATTTCGTCAAGGCCCAAACCGCCAATACGGGTAACAGCTCCGCAGAAATATTTATCTACAACCGTTTTATTTAAACCTAATATTTCAAAAACCTGCGAACCATGGTATGATTGTAGGGTCGAGATCCCCATTTTAGAGAAGATCTTCAACAAACCATCATTTATAGATTTTACGTAGTTTTTTTGTAATGTTTTAATATCATGGCTGGTTTCTAAACTGCCGTTGTTTTTAACGGTTTCGATAGTTGCCAAAGCCAGGTACGGGTTGATAGCTGTAGCGCCAAATGCCAGCAAGCAGGCAAAGTGATGCACTTCCCACGCATCCCCGGTTTCAACAACCAAGCCTACGGCGCCGCGGCGGCCTTTTTTAATCAGGTGATGATGTACCGCAGAAACCGCTAATAATGTAGGGATGGGCGCATGCTCCGAATCCACAGCACGATCCGACAGGATCAATACTTCAAAACCGTCGTCAACAGCATCCTCGGCATAGCGGCAAAGCCTTGCAATACCTTTTTCTAACGAGCCGGGCATACCATCGGCTACAAAGTAAGTTTGCAGTGTTTTGGCATGAAAAAGGCCGGTATCAATACTGCGCAGTTTTTCTAACTGGTGATTTTTTAATATCGGGTGCTTTAAAACTACGCAATGGCAGTGCATTTTATCTTCATCCAGCAAGTTACCGTTGTTACCGATAAAGGTTGCCAAACTCATTACCAGGCGTTCGCGGATTGGGTCGATAGGCGGGTTGGTTACCTGGGCAAAAAATTGCTTAAAGTAGCTTGATAAATGTTGTGGTTTATCAGATAATATAGCCAAAGGCACATCGGTACCCATGGAGCCTACGGGCTCCTTACCATCAACAGCCATTGGCTTAATAATGGTATCTATATCCTCGCGGCTGTAACCAAATACCTGCTGGTAACGGAATACAGAAGCTTCTGATAGCTGAGCGAATGCCAAACGGGGTTCGGTAAGTTCGCTCAGGTTTATTTTATAATTCTCCAGCCAGCGGCCATAAGGCTGCCTTGAAGAAATTTGTTTTTTTATCTCATCATCTGTAATGATCCTGCCTTTTTCGGTATCAATCAACAGCATTTTACCAGGCTGCAAACGACCTTTACGTACTACGGTACTTTCGTCGATAGCCAGGGTACCCGCTTCAGATGCTGCTATAACGCGGCCATCGTTGGTAATTACATAACGCAACGGGCGAAGGCCATTCCTATCCAATAAAGCGCCTACCAGTTTACCATCGGTAAATGTGATGGCGGCCGGGCCATCCCATGGCTCCATTAAAGTAGCATGGTATTCGTAAAACGCCTTTTTAATAGGATCCATGTGTACGTTGCCGTCCCATGCCTCGGGTACCAGCATCATCATTACGTGTGGTAACGAACGGCCCGAATGTAACAGAATTTCGATGATATTATCCAAACAGGCAGAGTCTGACTGGTTGTTATCAATCACCGGCATAATCATTTCCATTTCTTCGGCCGTGAAGTACGACGAAGCATATGATTTTAAACCGGCATAAAACCAGTTTAAGTTGCCGGTTAAAGTATTGATCTCGCCATTATGGGCAATCAGGCGGAAAGGCTGAGCCAGTTTCCACGATGGGAAAGTATTGGTAGAGAAACGTGAATGGATCATGGCAAAGCCAGATGCAATACGCGGATCAGTTAAATCAGCATAATATTTACGCAGCTGGTAAGTAGTTACCTGGCCTTTGTAAACAATTGTTTTGCATGATAACGAGGTAAAATAAAAATATTCAGATGCGCCGGGAATGGTATCTGTAATAGTTTTATTGATGTACCTGCGTAATATAAAAAGCTTCCGCTCAAAGTCATCCGCATTGGTAATGTGGTGCGGGCGGGCAATAAATATCTGCTCCACATCCGGCTCGGCCTGGCGGGCTGTTTCGCCAACTGCCATTGAATCAACGGTCAATTTGCGGTAACCTAATTTAACAAGGCCAAGCTTTTCTATCGCATTGGTAATCACAATGCGGCAGGCTTTTTTCTGTGCCGAGTCTTTCGGGAAAAAGATCATCCCAACACCATACTCGCCCGGTTCGGGCAGGCTGATCTCGAGGTTTGAGCATTCCTCCATTAAAAACTCATGGGGCAGTTGTATTAATATACCGGCACCATCGCCGGTTTCAGGATCACATCCGCAGGCACCGCGGTGTTCCATGTTCTCGAGCATCGTAAGCGCATCATCAATAATCTGGTTACTTTTATGACCATTTATGTTGGTTATAAATCCAGTTCCGCACGAATCGTGTTCAAATTCTGGCCTATAAAGGCCCTGGTTGCTATCAGTTTGATTCATCTTTAGAGTAAACCGTTTATAAAGGGGTGTAACAACGAAGTTACCAATTTGCAAATAAATTATAAAATTTATCGGAATTTTTAAAGATTTCTAAAAATTCGATTATCTATATCATATTTATTTAACAAAATGACAACATAAATAAACAATTATTATGATTAAGTAAATGAAATATGTTGTTTTCTTATTTAGAATCGGTATAAAGTTGCACCAATTTACCGCTATTCATTTATACAATCGGTAAATATACCAATAACAGAATAAAATTTTGTTGGTTAAATCTATGTGAAGAGTAGACTATTTTGGGGAGAAGTCCGGAAGTCAGTAAAGTCCGGAAGTTTAACACGGTTGAAGTCAAAGAAGAATCTCCACCGATCATGACAATTGCAGCTTTTCTACACTTCCTGCCTTTCCTAACTTTCGCACTTCCTAACTTTCGGACTTCCGGACTTTCCCGACTTTCGGACTTATAATTTACAAATTGCTAACTTCGCCAAAAATTAAAATTTAGATGTCTGCAAAAGTTAAAGCCGTTTTTTTAGATCGCGATGGAGTATTGAACCAGGAAATGGGCGATTATGTTCGCCGTTTTGAGGATTTTCATGTACTGGATAATTTTGATGCCCTTAAAACTTTGCAGGATAGGGGCTACATGCTACTGGTAGCCACCAACCAGGGCGGCCTGGCTAAAGGCTGGTATACCGAAGAGGAGTTGGCAAAAATGCACCATCACTTAAAAACTGTATATGCTGAGCATGGTGTAATTATAACCGACTTTTTTTACTGCCCGCACCATCCTAATTTTACCGGCGACTGCGATTGCCGCAAGCCAAAACCAGGATTGTTACTACAAGGCATTGCCAAATATAATATTGACCCTGCCCTATCCTATTTTATAGGCGACCGCGAGCGCGATGTTGAAGCAGGCACCCTGGCTGGTGTTAAAGGAATTTTGATTGACAGCGATCAGCCGATTAGCACCGTATTGGATTTGATTGCGTAGATCACATCATAATACATTATAAATATGTCATTTCGAGGCACGAAGCAATCGCACGCGTGCAAAACAGAAATGCATAGTTCGCGATTGCTTCGTCCCTCGCAATGACATATTTGACTTGCAAAAAATCATTTTTTAAAACATTTTACCCGCTTACAACTTTTACAACTAAATTTAACAGTAAAAAAATCCTATGCAGCTAAGCCGCTATTTAAAAAACTACGACACATTTATTGCCGCGGTACTTGGCTTTGTTGCAATACAAATGTTTTGCAGTTATAGCGGTATTGGTATATCGCCAGACTCTATTATGTATACCAGCGCTGCCCGGAGCTTGAACACTAATGGCACGTTGCAAACATTTAACCATATCCCTATTGTTGATTTCCCGGTATTTTACCCCATATTTTTAGGGAGCATTATGTTTATTACCCGCATAGATCCTGTTGTTTTTGGCGCGGTATTGAATGGTTTGATGTTTGCCACGCTCATTTATACCGCCGGTTGGATCATGCAGCGTTTTGTGCCCGCAAACCGCGTTTACAAGTGGCTGATGCTGGTAGCCATTATATTAAGTCCGGCGTTATTGCAGGTATACTCCTACTTATGGTCCGAAACGTTATTTATAGTAGAAACCTTGTTTTTCCTGGTTGCTTTCAGACAGTATTTGCTGAAGCATACGGTTAAAGCTTTGATAGTAGCGGCTTTAATTGCCGCAATAAGCTGCGTTACCCGTTATGCCGCAGTTACCATTGTTGGCACCGGCGGCTTACTTTTATTGCTGGACAGGGTTTTGCCGCTTAAAAAGAAGATCATACATATTATTATATATGGCTTTGTTTGCATTTCACTGTTGGTAAGCAATTTGGTTTTCAATGCGTTTATGTCGGGCACTACTACCGGGCCGCGGGAGCCTTCAATAACCTCATTTGGCAAAAACCTGTATTACTTTGGCAACGTGATTTGTGATTGGATGGGGCTTACGCCTAACCAATACTGGTTATCTGTGCCATTGGCTATTTTAATATTCGGTGGTTTTATAGCTGCCCTGGCTTACAATTATTACCGCAGGCACCTGGATAGTTTTGAAAACCTTGCCATAACTTTTGCTTTGGTGTATGGCTTATTTATAGTGGTGTCTTCAACCTTTTCGCGGTACGAACGTATCAACCATCGCCTGCTGGCACCTATATACATCCCCGCGCTTTGGGGTTATACCAGCTGGGGACTGCTGCTGCTTAAAAAAATAGTTAATGATAATACCCGCAAAATAGTGGGCGCTATTATGATTGTCCTGATGCTTGGTTTTGTAACCAAAGAGTTTTTTATTGACAAAAACCGCTACGACGACCAGGTAAGGGACGAATACGGCAACCCGGGATATACTGACGAAAGCTGGATGGATTCGCCGTTTGCGGCTTATCTTAAAACAATGGATAAAAGCCAGTTCGACCCGAAAGTTACCATTTATACCGATGCGCATGAGGCGGTTTACTTTTTCTCGGGCATGTCATCCTACCTGGTGCCTCACCGGTTTTTTAAAAAGGATATAGCCAAATTTTATACTTTTAAGCACTATTACCTTATCTGGTTTAAAAGCCTCGAAAACCCGGAACTGATCAACATAAAGGATATCCAAAAGGTAAAACAGTTGAGGCTGATTAAGGATTTTGGGGAAGAGGGTGCAATTTATGAGTATGACGAAAGTAGTAGTCAGAATCAGAATTTACAGAATTAAAGAATGGACAGAATCTTAAAGTTTGTTAATTCGTTAGTTTCGTTCACAATCCCGGCTGAGACAAAATTCTGTTAATGCTCAAATTCTGTAAATTCTGATTCTGACAAATTCTCCCAAATCCATAAAATTCTGATTTAATTTTGATTTAAAAAACATCTGTCTATATTTGCGCCAGACTTACCCGTATACTATAAAAAAATGAACGGTATCGCATTACATCATCTTCATCTGCATCACCACCATGTGGTGATCAGCTAATATGTATGTTTCTACGCGAAATAACAACCTCCGTTTGTACTCTTTTTTATTATAGTTCATAAATTCAATTCTTTTGAAAACACTTAAAATAGCGATCCAGAAATCTGGTCGTCTCAACGAAAAATCTGTCGAATTATTAAAAAATTGCGGCTTAAACTTCGAAAACTACAAAAGCTCACTAATCTCGCCTGTTTCGAATTTCCCTTTAGAGATCCTTTTTCTGCGCGATGATGATATCCCCGAATATGTTCAGGATGGCATTGCCGATTTGGGTATCGTAGGCGAAAACGTAATAGAGGAAACCGAAGTTGAAGTAAGCTATCTGCAGCGTCTTGGCTTTGGCAAATGCTCGCTTAAAATAGCGGTACCAAACAATAATAATATTGCTACCCTTGCCGATTTAAATGGTAAAGCTATAGCTACTACCTACCCTGTGATATTGGGCAAATTCCTGAAAGCCCAGGGTATCGAATCAGATATCCGTACCATTTCGGGCTCGGTTGAAATATCCCCCGGCCTGGGCTTGTCTGATGCTATTTGCGATTTGGTATCAACCGGCGGTACGCTAAAGAGCAACGGTTTAAAAGCATTTGCCGATGTAATGTCGTCAGAAGCCATTCTGATTAGCAGTAAAGCCACTGAAAGCAATGACCTTGTTCAGGAATTGATACAACGCATCCAATCGGTTTTGCGCGCCAAAGAGACTAAGTACGTGGTACTTAACGTTCATAAAGATAACCTTGATACAGTGATTGCTTTATTGCCGGGGGTTAAAAGCCCGTCGGTAGTACCATTGGCCGAAGCTGATTGGGTTGCAGTACACACCGTTATCCCGGAGCGCGATTTTTGGGACAGGATAAGCCAGCTAAAACAAGCCGGCGCGCAAGGCATTGTAGTAATGCCGATTGAGAAGATAATTATTTAAGCCCCCCAGCCCCCTAAAGGGGGAGCGAAAGTGGCTGCAACATAAATATTAACCTTTTAAATTCCTCCTTTAGGGGGTTAGGGGCTCTATGAAACTATTTAAGTATTCAGAACTTACTGCAAAAGATATCCGGAAACTGGTTCAGCGTAATGTTGACCCGGCAAATGAGATTCGTGCCGTTGTGGAGGAAGTGATTGCCAATGTGCAGCAGCACGGCGACAGCGCCCTGATTGACTATGCCCAAAAGTTTGATAAGGTAGCGCTAACTAAGCTTTTTTTGGATAAGGCCGAGTTGGAGGAACTGGCTGAAGCTATTACGCCAGAGCAAAAAAATGCCCTGGAAACTGCTTACAGCAACATCTATAAATTTCACCAAACGCAGCTAAAAACCGAGGATAAAGTAGAAACCATGCCCGGCGTTACCTGCTGGCGCGAGTTAAGGCCGATTGAAAAAGTTGGTTTATATATCCCCGGCGGATCTGCTGTTTTGCCAAGCACATTTTTAATGCTGGGCATCCCTGCACGCATCGCAGGCTGTCATGAAATTGTTGTTTGCTCGCCTCCGCAAAAAAGCGGCAAGGTAAATGCATTTATAGCCTATGTGGCGCTATTGTTAGGTATCGATAAAATTTACCTGGTTGGTGGTTCACAGGCCATAGCCGCAATGGCTTACGGTACAGAAAGCATTACTAAAGTTGATAAAATATTTGGCCCCGGCAACCAGTTTGTAACCAAAGCTAAAACGCTTATCCAGTCAACAACCACAACGGCTATTGATATGCCGGCAGGCCCGTCAGAAGTATTGGTTATTGCAGATGACACTGCTGTACCGGCTTATATAGCTGCCGATTTATTGGCGCAGGCCGAGCATGGAATTGACAGTCAATCGGTGTTGGTTTGCACATCGGCTGCAATTGCAGAGGCTACCTTAGCAGAAATAGAAAAACAATTACCCGTATTACCAAGGGCCGAAATTGCCGGTTTAGCGTTGGATAACTCCTACATTGTAGTAACATCCAGCCTTGCCGAAGCCATGGATTTCAGCAACTGTTATGCGCCTGAACACTTAATATTGGCAACACATAGCTGGGAGCAGATAACCGGAGGTATCATTAATGCCGGCTCGGTTTTCCTGGGCAATTTAACGCCAGAGAGCGCCGGCGATTATGCGTCAGGCACCAACCATACTTTGCCAACCAGTAGCTACGCAAGGGCTTACTCGGGCGTATCGGTAGATTCTTTTGTAAAAAAAATCACGTTTCAGCATATCACCCGCGAGGGGATTCAAAATATTGGCCACACTGTTGAAATCTTGGCCGAGATGGAAGGATTACATGCGCACAGGAATGCGGTGTCAATTAGAAAAAGTTAAATAAAAGACGTCATTGCGAGGTACGAAGCAATCCCCTACATGCTAAGTGGATTTGCAAATCGGGGATTGCTTCGTACCTCGCAATGACGGGAAAGTTAGAGAATTCGTTTATCGAGAAAGATTGAAAGAATAATGTACAATATAAATAATATACTAAGAGAAAATATTAAGCGGCTTGTCCCCTATTCATCGGCACGTGATGAGTACCAGGGCGAAGCCAGTGTTTTTTTAGATGCCAATGAAAATGCCTACGGTTCACCATTAGCAAAGCAATTTAACCGCTACCCTGATCCTATGCAATACGCCATTAAAATGCGTTTAAGCGAGATCAAGGGCGTACCTGCGCGTAACATATTTATAGGAAACGGCAGCGATGAAGCTATCGATATCCTTTTCCGCAGCTTTTGCAACCCAGGTGTTGATAACGTGATCCTGGTGCCCCCTACGTATGGTATGTACGAGGTATCGGCCAACATCAATGATGTGGAGGCCCGCAAGGTTTTGCTGACCGAAGATTATCAGCTGAACTTAGAAGGCATTGCCGAAGCTATCGACGAGCATACCAAACTGATATTTATATGTTCGCCAAATAACCCAACGGGCAATTCCATTAACCGCGCGGATGTTGAAACATTGCTGGCAAACTTTAATGGTATTGTAGTGGTTGATGAAGCCTACATCAATTTCAGCCGTCAAAAAACTTTTATTCAGGAACTTACCGAATATGCCAATTTAGTGGTGATGCAAACCTTATCCAAAGCATGGGGCCTGGCTGGCCTTCGTGTTGGGATGGCCTTTGCCAGCGAAGAGATTATCGAGGTGATGAATAAAGTTAAACCACCTTACAACGTTAACGAGTCATCGCAGCAACTGGCATTAGAAGCCCTGGCAAACGTTGACCAGGTAAATGGCTGGATAAAAGAAACCCTTTTACAACGCGACAGGCTGGTACTCGCTTTAAAGGAATTTGATTTTGTGGTAGATATTTATCCATCAGATGCCAACTTCATTTTGGTGAAAACTACTGATGCCAACGGTATTTATAAATTTTTAGTGGGTAAAGGCATCATCGTACGCAACCGCTCAAAAATTGATTTGTGCGAGGGCAGCTTACGCATTACCGTGGGCACCCCCGAAGAAAACACCATATTATTGGACACCCTACAGAATTTTGGCCCCTCGTTACTTTAATTGAATGAAGATTTATTTAATGCCAAGTACAGCTGGACGATATGGAGGAGGATTAAAAGGAAACCTCGAATATCTTGTTGCGATCATCCAAAACAGATTGGATAGTTCTGGGTTCGCATCTTCGTTCAATGAATTTTGGTTAACATTCTTTTATTCCCCACTATATGTTTTGCCTGGTGTTGTTGGAATTGAGAATGATTTTAAAAAAGTGTTCGAAACTCTTCCATCTTCCTTTTTAAACAGACGTTATAAAAAGATCGATGTTAGTTTAAAAGCGTTTGAGTTTTCCGAGCATTTAGATAAGGCCGATCAAAAAAAATATGAACATCAGTTTGAGGTTGACAACCAATATAAAAACCTATCTGAAATTGATTTAGCACACGTGTTGATTGACAAATATCTTGAAGCGGGATCAATTGTTAAATCAAAGCTAAAAAAAGACGACCTTTTTGATTTTGAGACATTTAAAAATGTATTACTCTTATTAAAAAGTCAAATCAGCACTGATTTTCTTGAATCAGAAAATATTAAACTTGCAGCAAAATCCAAAGCGGATACCTTAAAGCACGCAATTGATTTAAGAGAGGAAAGATCGAGATCAAATAAGGTTAAAGACAAAAGGATTAGGGATTTCAGGGTATATGATTTCGATTTGGGAGCAAAAGCTCTTTACCCATATGCATATCAGTATTGCGAGATCTTTTTGAACATTTTAAGAAGTAAAAATTTGTTATGCCCTGTGTATCACCATTTATATATCCAGGTTTGCAAAACGATGGATGTATGCCTGGAGCGATCATTTACTCTTGATCATTGGTATATAAATGGCCTTTCAGTGATAGACTATGATAGGTACTTACAGCAAAGTGACGCTGAAAAAGAACAGACTGTATTCGATGTTATTGTAAATGGCTTAAGGGATATTGCTCACATCGATAAACTTGACAGCGAGATCATTGAAAGTACTATACAAGAGATAAAACAAAAGGGCCTGGACACGGAATTAGTATATGAAGTGATTGAAAATAAACGATACAAATTAATAGTCAGCTATTTTTCCCGTAGCATGGAAGAAGAGAGCCCTATTTATTTTACGGTATTAGATAAAACCTCGGGCAAATCGGGAAAGGTACAAATAGGCAAAGCAGAAAACTCCCAAATATACCTTTGGCTGCAGAAGATCACGCTAAGTGGCAGCCAAATTAAAGTTAAATCCAGCAATTCAATTACGGCCGATGTTTATTTAAAAAATAAACTCCGAAGTATGGAATTCAACATAAAAGATATCTTAAATGGATAAATCAAAAAAAATACTCTTTGTTGATCGTGATGGTACCATGATTAACGAAACGCCGGACGAGCAAATCGATTCGTTCGAAAAACTTACTTTTTACCCCGGGGCGTTAACTTACCTGCCCAAAATAGCCAAAGAACTTGATTTTGAACTGGTAATGGTTACCAACCAGGATGGTTTAGGTACCGCCGTTTATCCCGAAGATACTTTTTGGCCGGTGCATAACTTTATCCTCAAAACATTTGAAAGCGAGGGCGTAAAGTTTGCCAACCAAATTATCGACCGCACCTTTGCGGCCGACAAAGCCCCTACCCGTAAACCGGGAACTGCCTTGCTTACGCAATACCTTAACACAGAGAAATACGACCTTAAAAATTCTTTCACCATCGGCGATAGGAAAAACGATGTGCTGCTTGCTAAAAACCTGGGTGCCAAAGCAATCTGGTTAAATAACCAATCTAACTTAGGTGGTGGCGAATTTACCGAAGCAGATCATATTGGCGATACCATCGCATTGGAAACTACCGACTGGCAAAAAATCTACGAATTTCTGAAACTGGGAGAACGCGTGGTTGAGCACCGCCGCAGCACCAAAGAAACTGATATCTACATCAAAATAAACCTGGATGGTACCGGCGAAGCCAAAGTATCAACCGGCCTGCATTTTTTTGACCACATGCTGGATCAGATTGCCCGCCATGGCAGCATCGACCTGGAAGTGATTGCCAAAGGCGATCTGCATATTGATGAACACCACACTGTTGAAGATACGGGCATCGCTTTAGGCGAGATTTTCGCCACTGCTTTAGGCAACAAAATGGGTATTGAACGCTATGGTTTTTGCCTGCCTATGGACGATTGCCTGGCGCAGGCAGCTATTGATTTTGGCGGCCGTAACTGGATAGTTTGGGATGCCGAATTTAAACGCGAAAAAGTTGGAGATGTGCCCACCGAAATGTTTTACCATTTCTTCAAATCATTTAGCGACGCGGCAAAATGCAATTTGAATATAAAAGCCGAAGGACAGAACGAACATCATAAAATAGAAGCTATATTTAAAGCCTTTGCGAAGGCAATAAAAATGGCCGTTAAACGTGATGTAAATAAGATGGTTTTACCATCGACCAAAGGATTACTTTAAGTTGGCAGCAGGCAGTTTTCAGTAGGCAGTGAAAAAGCATTGTCAATTAAAACTGCAGCTAAATGCAAACTGCAAACTAATAACTGCAAACTGAATGATAGGCATAATAAGATACGGCGCCGGTAATATTTTTTCGCTTACAGCGGCGTTGGAGCGGTTGGGCATACCTTACGGCATGATCAATAGCGAAGAAGATTTTGATAAGTACGACCGATATATCATCCCTGGTGTTGGACATGCGGGCGCAGCCATGAGCAAATTGGAGTCGACAGGATTAGTTCCCACGATTAAAGCCCTAAAAAAGCCCACTTTGGGCATTTGTGTGGGGATGCAGTTACTCACCTCCTACTCCGAAGAAGGTGACTCTACCCTGCTTGGCCTGTTCCCTATTAAAACTTTAAGGTTTAAGGACAGCAATTTATACAAGGTACCGCATACCGGCTGGAACCAGGTTTATCCCGAAAAGGAAAACCCATTATTTGAAAATATACCGTCAGGATCACATTTTTACTTTGTACATTCATACTTTATTGAGTATGATAAAGCGTACACTTTACTATCGGCCAATTATAACAATGAATTTTCGGCATCAATTTGGCGGGATAATTTTTATGGCGTACAATTTCACCCCGAAAAATCGGGAGTGTACGGCGAAACACTTTTAACAAACTTTTCAAAAATATAAAAGACATGTACATAATTCCCGCTATCGATATTCTGAATAAAAAAGTAGTTAGGCTACGTGAGGGTGATTACCAACAGGTAACAGAATATGATGTAACGCTCGAAGAAATGATTGAGCGCTACCAAAGCAATGGCACCAACTTTATCCATATTATTGACCTGAACGGCGCTAAAAACGATTTCAGCAACCAGCAATACCTGTTTGATGTGATCCGTAAAACCGACATGAAGGTGCAATACGGTGGCGGTATCCGCAGCATCGAAAAAGTAAAAGAGTTGATTGATTCGGGCGTTCACCGGGTTATTGTGGGCACACAGGCATTAACCAACCCCGAATTTTTGCCCCAATTAGGCAAAGAGATTTGCGGCCGCGACAAGTGTTCCGACCAGGTGGTTATCGCAATAGATGTGTTGGACGAAGTGATCAAATACTCAGGCTGGATGGAAAGCTCACCTATTAAACTGATGGACTACGTTGATAAATGCCTTGCCTTAGGATTTTTCCGTTTTTTATGTACCGATATCAACAAAGACGGCAAACTGGGCGGCGCGGGTATTGAGCTTTACGAAAAACTGCTCGACCATTCGCCATTCATTAAACTGATAGCATCCGGAGGTGTAAGCTCGATGGATGACGTAGAGAAACTGAGCCGTTTGAAGGTAGAATCGGTAGTTGTAGGTAAAGCGATCTATGAGAACAGGGTAACTATCGAAGATGTGAAAAATTGGAATTTAGAGGCCCTTATATCAATATAGTTCACTCCTCATTATAAAATAAAACATTTGTCATTGCGAGCGATAGCGTGGCAATCTCGTGGCATGCAAAGCGAATAAGCAAAGTTCGCGATTGCTTCGTTCCTCGCAATGACATATCTAAAAAGCTTATGCTTTCGAAAAGAATTATCCCTTGTTTAGACGTTAAAGACGGTCGCACCGTAAAAGGCGTAAACTTTGTTGACCTGCGCGACGCGGGCGACCCGGTTGAGCTGGCCTGGAACTACTCGAGGCAGGGTGCTGACGAACTGGTATTCCTGGATATTACCGCAACAGTTGAGCGCCGCAAAACCATGGTGGACCTGGTGAAAGCCGTGGCCAGGCAAATAAATATCCCTTTTACCATTGGTGGCGGTATTAACGAAATTGCCGATGCCGATGCACTTTTAAACGCCGGTGCAGATAAGATCTCGATCAACTCGGCAGCGGTACGTAACCCGGCTTTAATTGATGAGTTGGCCAAAGCATTTGGCGTTCAGTTTGTGGTAATTGCGGTGGATACCCGCAGCATTGGCGACAAAAACATTGTACACCTGAATGGCGGCAGATTGCCTACTGAACGGGAAACATTGGAGTGGATTCTGGAAGCCGAAAGCCGTGGTGCCGGCGAAATTTTGCTTACATCAATGGATCATGATGGTACAAAAGCTGGTTTTGATAACAAGCTATTAAAAATTGTGAACGATGCGGTACACATCCCTGTAATAGCCTCGGGTGGGGCAGGTTCGGTACAGCACTTTGTTGACGTATTTGAAAAAACAAATATTGATGCAGCTTTAGCAGCGTCGGTATTTCACTATGGCGAGATATTGATTCCGGATTTGAAAGCGGTATTGAAGAGTAATAATATAGAGGTGAGGATATAGGGTGGCGGGGTTCAGGTGGCGAGGTTCGAGGCTCGGGCGTTGTTAGTTTTAAAACAAACGTTTTACCCGAACCACGAACCTGGCAACTGGCAATAACTCTTCTACCCGCGTTAGGGATTGCAGCGGATACCGGCCCGTGATTAAGGCCTGTGCAGTATGAGCGTAAAGCCCGGGCCAAAGGTAACGCCCTTACACTCACACGTGAGGTAGCTGCCTGTGAGGACACAGGCCAGCGGGAGAGACGTAGATGCATGGTGTAAAGCACACCCCTGCCAGCGCTCAGGACTCACACGCCCCCTCTCAAGAGGGGAATTTGATTGAATATAACACGAACCTGGCACCCTGGAGCAGGAACCAGAACAACAGATACAATGAATATAGATTTCAACAAAACAGACGGTTTAGTACCGGTTATTATACAGGACGAGCAAACCTTAGAGGTGCTGATGCTGGGCTACATGAACCAGGAGGCTTATGATAAAACCGTACAGGAAAATATAGTTACATTTTTCTCCCGCTCAAAAGACCGCTTGTGGACCAAGGGCGAAACCAGCAGTAATTTTTTGCATGTAAAAAACATCAGCATTGATTGCGATAATGATACTTTGCTGATTAAAGTTAAAGCTGATGGCCCTACCTGCCATACCGGCTCGCGCAGTTGTTTTAACACCGGCTATAATCAAAACTTTATTTTGGAGCTGGAAAACATTATTGCCGATAGATACGAAAATCCGGTGGAAGGATCATATGTAAATAAGCTGCGGAATAAGGGACTCAACAAAATAGCTCAAAAGGTTGGTGAAGAAGGCGTTGAAACCGTTATAGCCGCTTTGGCGGAAACGGAAACTGACTTGATTAATGAATCGTCCGATCTGGTTTTTCACCTGTTGGTTTTGCTTCGCGAAAAGGGATTAACGTTAGAAACCATTGCTAAAAACCTGGAGAAAAGGCATAAATAGTCATTAGTCATTAGTCATTAGTCATTAGTCATTAGTCATTAGTCATTAGTCATTAGTCATTAGGGAAACTTATGGTGAGGTTTGTTGTTTTTTATATTTTGCTGTTTTGTTTCTTTTTTATTGGTAATGCCAATGCGCAACAAGATAGGCTTAGGGAGAAGATTGCCGAAATTGCGAAGGATGCAAAAGGTACTGTTGGGGTTTCGGTATTAAACCTTGAAACGGGTGATACGTTAACATATAACGGCTACCTGCGCCAGCCAATGCAGAGTGTGATGAAGTTCCCGATTGCCATTACCGTTTTGCACGAGATTGACGAAGGGAAATTCACATTAGATCAGCTGGTTCGCCTGGATAAAAGCGATTTATTTAAAACATACAGCCCCTTGCAGGATAAATATCCGGCGGCAAATGTAGATGTTTCGATAAGGGAGTTGCTTAGCTATATGGTATCGTTAAGTGACAATGTTGCCTGCGACAAGCTTTTAAAAGTTTTAGGCGGAACGGATGCGGTAGAGGCCTATATTCACCATATCGGGATCAAAAACTTCTCGATAAAAGCCTCCGAATATCAAATGGCGCAGGCCTGGGACGTACAGTTTACCGATTGGGTAACGGCTTCTGAACTTACTCATTTATTGAGTGTGGCCTTTAAACCCGATTTTCTTTCGCCTGCAAGCCATTCTTACCTTTGGAAAATTATGCAGGAAACTTCAACCGGACCTAACCAGATTAAAGGTTTGTTGCCTGTTGGTACAATAGTATATCATAAAACCGGCCGCTCGGGTACCAATGAAAAAGGAATTTCGGCAGCTACCAACGATACCGGTATTATTGCACTACCTAACGGCAATCACCTGGCTATTTCCATTTTGGTTACCAATTCGCCCGTTGATTTGAAGGCCCGCGAATTGGTTATTGCACGCATAGCAAGGGCAGCCTATGACGAGGCCATAAAATAGATTACGTCAAGACTAATATCAAAACAACTCATCTCCGTCAAAAATCTTACTTTTGCTTACAGCCCAATATCAACTGCAAATTAAAAATCTTGCTACTTGATACTTGCTACTTGATACTAACATAATGATTGCAGAAAAAATAGCCGAACTTACCGGGCATGGCAACCCCATTTTCACTTTGGAGCTATCACAAAAACCGGGAATACTATTTACCGGCGGCAATGATAAAGGATTGGTGGAGTGGAGCCTGAAAACAAATGCCTTTATTAAAGTGATGTTCCTGGTTAATGCGTCAATTTATGCCATTCATTGCCCGGCGGGTTATCCGTTAATGTTTGCAGGCCTGCGCAGCGGCCAGGTGCTGGTTTTTGATTTTATACAACAAAAGGTTATCAAGTCACTTAATTATCATCTAAAACCGGTGTTTGATATCAAGTCTGTCAATGGTAAAAAAGAGCTGCTGATAGCTTCTGAGGATGGCACAGTATCAGTTTGGAGCCTTGACACATTGGATATGGTGCACAGCATCAAAGTATCCGCCGATACAGTACGTTGTATAGGGGTTTCGCCCGATGAAAAACAGGTTGCTTTTGGCTGCAGGGATAACGTGGTTAAAATTTACGATTTAGAGGATTACACTTTAGTTAAAGCACTGCATGGGCATACCATGTCGGTTTTTGCCTTGGCTTACAGCACCGATGGCAGGTACCTGGTGTCCGGCGGCCGTGATGCACAGATGAAAATTTGGGATACGGCAACTTACCAACTGATAAAAAACATCCCTGCGCATTTGTTTGCTGTTAACCATATCCTCTTCCACCCCTCCCAGCCTTACTTCGCTACGGCCAGCATGGATAAAAGCATTAAAATTTGGGGAGCCGATGATTTTAAACTGTACAAGATCATCAGCCGCGAAAAAGGATACTCAAGCCATCCGCTGTCAATAAATAAACTGGCATGGAATGGAGATCAGCTATTATCAGTAAGTGATGATAAAAATATTTTTATTTGGGATATAAAATTTTAACGTACGCTCGTGCTTAAAAAAACCTCCGGATGCTATGCAAATTGTGTGTGTGACGCTTTAACTCTTCCGAATAAATACCGTCGTTATCAATAGGGTCTATTTTCACCTTTCCTGAAGCATGAATTATTTGTCCGCCGTTTAATAAAATACCCACATGGGTTACACGTCCTTCGGTATTATTAAAAAAAGCCAGATCGCCCAGACGGGCGTTGTTTAAACTGTCAACTTTTTCGCCCTCCAGGGCTTGTTGACTTGCATCGCGTTTTATTTTTATTTTATTAAGGTTAAATACTACCTGTGTAAAACCAGAGCAATCAATGCCAAAGTGGGTGCGGCCACCCCACAAATAGGGTGCATTCAAAAATGATTTTGCCGTTGTTGCTATATCTTCCCTTTCGCCTATTTCGCCAATGATCTCGAATTTATCATTCCCTATTTTGCAGGTTGTTCCTTTTAAACCGGCAAGTGAGCTGCCTGCAGGCAAATAAAGTATTGAGTTATCAATAATTTTCCAGGCCTGGGTAACCGCCCGGTAAGTTAAAGGCGGAGGCATATTTTGTTGGCTTTTATAGGCTACATGCCCGAACATGGCAAATTGCAGCCTGCCTATCCAGCCCGTATAATTATCAGTTGTTGTAACAATTTTAACCCAGCGTTCGGCCCACTCCTTAATTTCAAAAGTCTCGCCAAATAACACCTGCGATACCTGTTCGCTCCTGTCATCAGGCAAAGCGCGAAGCGGGATTACAGCAAGGTTACAAATACCATATTCCATAGATCAGATTAAATGCAAAAATTAATGTAACTAAGATGCAATAAGCGATCAATAATTACACCGTTTTAATTGGTTTTCAAGATATATTTTAGCTGTGGAGGAGATTAAAGCTAAAATTTACAAGGCTAATTTATTAAATTATTAAACGCCAAATAATTTTATTTAAAAAACAAGCAAAAAAAAGGGATCAGCAAGCTAATCCCTTTTTCAAAATATTTTTTTTTATAAAATTATTCATTCATATGCAGCCAATCTTTTTTGGCTAACAATTCTTCCTGTGTTTCGCGGATATCTTCATCATCTACGCAGCAATCAACCGGGCATACAGCAGCACATTGTGGTTCGTCATGAAAACCAACACACTCGGTACACTTATCAGGCACTATATAATATATCTCGTCGGACAGGGCAGCCTGAGTTTCCTCGGCATTTAAAGTATTGCCATCTCCAAAATCAATAATTCCTTTAAGGCCGGTACCGTCGCTAAAGCGCCATGCCGCACCAGCATCATAAATTGCATTATTGGGGCACTCCGGCTCGCAGGCTCCGCAGTTTATGCATTCATCGGTGATTTTAATCGCCATATTTCTAAATATATAATAATCTCAATTAACTTTGCCCGTAATTTACAAGCGCACAAATATAACAAAAAAAGGCTTTAGGGGTTTAAATCCTCACCATATATATGTCAAAATTTAACATAAAAAATTCCATAAACTCATTTTCGACCTTAGGAAAGCAGTTAATTGCACCCGATGCGCAATTAATGGCCATCATTGAAGACGAACGCTACCATAACGCCTGGTTTACGCCCGAAAGTGTTTTGCAAGCCGTAACCGCCATAGGTAAAATGCTTAATGAGGACGATTTGAAAACCTGGCTCGCAAAATACAATCTTGAAAATGACGCCCCGGGCAAAAAAGTGGGCCTTATTTTGGCAGGAAATATCCCGCTGGTTGGTTTTCATGATGTGCTGTGCGTGCTGGCATCCGGCAATCACGCACTAATCAAAGCATCGTCACAAGACGCCCGGCTGATAAAAACTGTTTTAGAACGATTAGTGGCTATTGACGTCAGCTTCGACAGCCAGTTTAGTTTTGTAGAGCGCTTAGCCGATTTTAACGCCGTTATAGCCACCGGAAGCAACAATAGCTCGCGCTACTTTGATTACTACTTTGGCAAAGTGCACAACATTATTCGTAAAAACAGGAATAGTATTGCCCTGCTAACCGGCGATGAAACGGCAGAACAACTGTTTAACCTTGGCCATGACATTTTTGATTATTATGGCTTGGGTTGCCGCAATGTGAGTAAGTTGCTGGTGCCGAAGGATTATAATTTCAATTTCTTTTTTGAATCGATTGAAGATCATAAGGCCATCATCCATCACCACAAGTACAACAACAATTACGATTATAACAAATCCATCTACCTGGTAAACAGCGACAAGCACCTTGATAACGGATTTTTGATGGTAAAGGAAGATGACAGACTGGCATCGCCACTGGCCGTGCTGTATTTTAGCTATTACGACGATCTTGCCCAGGCGCAGGAACTATTACAAAAACAAAGCGACAATATTCAGTGTATTGTTACCAATGCCACCATTAATGTAGCCAGCCAGGTGGTAAGCTTCGGCCAAAGCCAGCACCCTGCATTATGGGATTATGCCGATGGGATTGATACAATGGAATTTTTGTCAAATCTTTAAAATAACAATACCTTTGGTTTTTGAGGCGAAAGCCGAAAGGTAAAAGGCAAAAGGTTGTACCGGGTGCTTTTACCTTTCTCCTTTTACCTTTAACCTTTCACCTTGAAAAATGTATATTATAAAAGTTAAAGGCGTTGCCAAAATACCCGATTATGTACAGCTGCGGGATGATAAGTTTACGCTGCTGGCTTATTTCAGGGTAGACAGGCCCGATAAATCGTTGGATAAGGTGGGGCTGGCGGATAAGGCGGAGTATATTATGAATATTATTAAGGATTTACCTTTTGGGCAGATCCTGAAATTAGAGCTATAAAAAAGATGATTGGGAACTCTATTATAAAGCTAAATGGTGTTGATATTTTTCAGCAGGCACACCTGGTACTGTCAAACGTAAACCTGCATGTTGATAAAGGTGATTTTGTATGGCTTATAGGCTCTACCGGATCGGGCAAGAGCAGCCTGCTTAAAGTTATTTATGGTGACCTTGGTATAAAAGCCGGTACCGGCCATGCCTGCGGCTACGAGTTGAGCAAATTATCAGGCCGTGACGTGCCTTATTTACGCCGTAAGCTGGGGATAGTTTTCCAGGATTTTCAATTATTGACAGACCGCTCCATAGAGCAGAACCTGCTTTTTGTAATGCGCGCCACCGGCTGGAAAGACAAAAAGCTGATAGCCGAACGTACCCTTGACGTACTGGAAAAAGTTGGCCTCCGTTCTAAACTTAAAAAAATGCCGCATGAGCTATCCGGCGGCGAGCAGCAACGCGTGGTAATTGCCCGCGCCTTGCTTAACAACCCCGAAATTATATTGGCCGACGAACCAACCGGTAACCTTGACCCCGAAACTTCTGAAGAGATTGTATTGCTCCTAAAACAGATCAGCCAATCGGGTACCGCGGTATTAATTGCCACACACGATTATCATATCATCCGTACTTTCCCATCGCGCATTATTAAGTGCGAGAATGGTAAGGTTTTGGAGGATGCGGTGATATGATCAGAATCAGAATTTACAGAATTTGAGGATTAACAGAATACTAAAGTAATGGCTGTTGATCCTCTCTTTATTTTATTTAATACAGTACTCCTACAAATTCTGACTCTTAAATTCTGCTCATTCTAAAATTCTGTAAATTCTGATTCAGACACTGTCAGACCTGCACATACCGTGACATACCTGCCTGAATTGATTTTGTACCACTGACACCTTGTCGGCTTTACGGCTATGGCAGGATACTTGATTGGCACTATCAGCTATGAAATTTAACGACATGTTGAAGAAAAAGAAGAAAGAAAATATGGATACCCCTGAAAATATTAATGAGCCTACACGGGAAAATTTAGCCGAAGAGCAACAACTGAAAGACCAGCAGGCCGAAACTGTTGAGGCTGTTGAAACTGAAGAAACACCCGGCCCTACTGCCGAAGAGAAGTTAAAAGCCGAACTGGCGCAGGCCAATGATAAATATTTACGTTTGTATGCCGAATTTGACAACTTCCGCAGGCGCACCCAAAAAGAACGCGCCGAAGCCCGGGAAACTGAAGGCAAGGATTTAATTATTGCCCTGTTACCTGTTTTAGACGATTTTGAGCGTGCACAACGCTCTATGGAAAAAGCGATTGACGTGGCCCCGGTTAAAGAAGGTGTAACCCTGATACAAAACAAATTAAAAAATATACTTGCTCAAAAAGGTTTGAAAGAAATGGAATCAATAGGCACTCCATTTGATGCCGACCTGCAAGAAGCAATTACTAATATACCCGCCCCTACCGATGACCTTAAAGGCAAGGTTATCGACGAAATGGAAAAAGGCTACACCCTTAAAGACAGGGTGATACGCTTTGCCAAAGTAATTGTAGGAGCGTAATTAATTATTGAGGGACTGAATTAGTGAATTATTGAATTTAAAAATCAGAGAGGTTTAGAAATATCACTTGGTTATCTACCATGGTAATTAAATCAACAAATCGAAAGCGATAAAAAGTCTTTCAACCTCTAATTCAATAAATCAATAATTCACTTATAAAAACTCAATAATTCAATAAATCAATAATTCAATAATTAAATACATGGCTAAAAGAGATTATTACGATATACTGGGCGTTTCAAAAGGATCAGATGCTGATGAGATAAAGAAGGCATATCGTAAAATGGCTATTAAATATCACCCGGATAAAAACCAGGGTGACAAAGAGGCGGAAGAAAAATTTAAGGAAGCCGCTGAAGCTTATGAAGTTTTAAGCAGCCCCGAGAAACGCCAGCGGTATGACCAGTTTGGTCATGCGGCCAATGCTTCATCGCCAAATGGCGGCGGTTATGGCGGCGGAGGCATGGATATGAACGACATATTCAGCCAGTTTGGCGATATATTTGGTGGCGGCAGTCCGTTTGAAGGTTTCTTTGGTGGCGGTGGCCGCCAGGGTGGCGGTGCCGGTGGCAGGCGTGTAGCCCGTGGCAGCAACCTGCGTATTAAAGTACGTTTAACACTTGAAGAAATTGCCAACGGCGCCGAAAAGAAAATAAAGGTTAATAAACAAATAGTCTGCAAAACCTGCGATGGCAGCGGCGCAAAAGATAAAGCATCGTTTCAAACCTGTAAAACATGTGGCGGCTCGGGCGCGGTGCGCAGGGTAACCAATACTATTTTGGGCCAGATGCAAACAACCAGCACCTGCCCTACCTGTAACGGCGAAGGCTCAACCATACTGTCAAAATGTAATGTTTGTCATGGTGATGGCGTAGTGCGTGGCGAAGAGTTGATTACCATCAACGTACCTGCGGGCGTGAGCGAAGGCATGCAGTTAAGCATGAGCGGCAAAGGTAACGCGGCCCCACGCGGTGGTGTACCAGGCGATCTGATCATTTTGATCGAGGAGATTCCGCACGAAACTTTAAAACGCGATGGTAACAACGTGATATACGATTTGCATGTAAATTTTATTGATGCAACATTGGGCACCACTGTTGAAGTACCTACCATTGACGGTAAAGCCAAAATAAAAATTGACCCCGGAACCCAGGGTGGCAAAATATTGCGCCTGAAAGGCAAAGGCGTACCCGAAGTAAACTCATACCATCGTGGCGACCAACTGGTGCACATCAACATCTGGACACCAAAAATTGTAAGCCGCGAAGAGCGCGAAATACTGGAAAAACTACAAGCAAGCCCCAATTTTAAACCCAATCCGGGCAAAAACGAGAAAAGCTTTTTTGAGCGGATGAAGGAATATTTTGAGTAATTGATAGTCGGAAAGTCAGTAAAGACGGAAAGTCCGAAAGATTTTGAGAGCCCGGAGTTTTATGACTTCGGGCTTTTTTGTTACAGATGATTTCCGCTATCGTTTTTTGATGGGTATATTAGAATTTTGGTTCCTGCCGAAGTATCATCAACATGAAAATCTCTTTTTTTACCGCCCTGCTCATAATTACAGCCATTACCACCGCTACCGCCCAGCAGCGTGCGCGCGACCTTGGCATCAAATTCAATGGCACCATCGGCCAGTACAACGCCATTACCGATGTTAAAGGCGTTTTGGTGGGCTACAAGACATTAATAAGCGGCGACGGGCCCTTGGCTACCGGCAAAGGCCCGGTACGCACTGGCGTTACGGTTATTATGCCAAACGGCAAATCTATCGACCCGCTGCCTGCCGGATGGTTTAGCCTGAATGGCGATGGCGAAATGACCGGCACTACCGTAATTGACGAATATGGCCTTAACTACGGCCCCATTGGCATTACCAATACCAATAGCGTTGGCGTGGTAAGAGATGCTATTGGCGAGTGGAATGTTAAAAACTTCAGCAAAGGCTCGCTGGTTGATTTCTCCTTTGGCCTGCCGGTAGCTGCCGAAACTTTCGATGGTGTATTAAATGACATTAACGGATTTCACGTAAAAAAAGAAGATGTGTTCGAGGCGCTGAGTACTGCCCATGGAGGCAAAGTAGAAGAAGGAAACGTTGGCGGCGGCACGGGTATGTCGTTATTCCAGTTTAAGGGCGGTAGCGGAACATCGTCGAGGGTGATTAGTATCGATACGGCTACCTATACCGTTGGGGCCTTTGTACAGGGCAATTTTGGCAGGCGGACAGACTTGATCATATCCGGCGTACCCGTTGGTAAAGAGTGGAAAGGCGATTTGCCTGTTATCAACTCCAAACCCAAGGATGGCTCCATCATTATCATTATAGGCACCGATGCCCCTTTATTACCGGCCCAGTTAAAACTTGTAGCCAAACGCGCATCGTTAGGTGTTGCCCGCTGCGGCGGCGTGGGGCGCAATAGCTCGGGCGATATTTTCCTGGCATTTAGCACAGTACCACCCAAAGATAACGCTAAAGGCACCCTGCAAACCTGGACCGTATTACCCAAAGAACAAATGGATAAAGTTTTCCAGGCTACCGTTGAAAGCGTTGAAGAAGCTATTGTAAATGCGATGATAGCCGCAAAAGATATGAAAGGCATTAACGGGAATACGGTTTATGCTATACGGCATGATAAGCTGATGCAGGTTATAAATAGCTATAGCCATAAAATGCAGTAACAAGTTTATTAATAAAGTTTATTTGCTAATTTAAGGCAACCTTACAATGATGAAACCAACAGTTGGCAAAAGCATTTTTTATATAGCCATAACGCTTGCCTATTTAGCGTGGCTGCCGATCGTTAACGGGGTGAAGATCATGAGGTGGTCTATCAATTTCTATTTCGATGGTACGCTTTCAATCTTATTTTCTGTAGTGCATTGCCTGGTATTTTTTTACTTGCTATGCATTTTAAGATCAAAGCAGGAAAAGCGTTCGATAGTCGTTTCCTTTGCAGTTTTTGTTTGTTTTAGTGCGGTTACTATCCCGTTTTCTTTTACAGGCTTCGGTAACCAGGGTATTGCTATAGCAATAGGTATTTTAGCTTTAGTAATACTACTTAATATGCTTATTCAATCTTTCAGAGTAATTGACGAAAACACCGGCACTGGCTTTAAGCTATTGGGTATAACACTCGCACTTAAAGTTATCGCACAAATGGGGCTGCCTTTTATCTGGGGCTACTTAGCCGATGCATTTTCCTTCAAGTTCGCCTACCTCGGTTACATTCCGCCGTTTTTGGAGGCAGTGGTGCTATTAAGCATCATTTTTATTTTTTACCAATTGCTTAACGAACAAAAGGAGCAACACTACAAGCTGATACATGCCAGCTTGAGTGAAACGTACACATCTACTCAATTAGATGCAGAAAAATGATGGTAACAGTAAAAAACACTTACTATATGATGGCTGTAAACCTGCTTTACACCATTTCGGTTATTTCATCTATTGCATTAAGGTTTAACAATATACGGGTAGGCAAAATACACCTTGTTTCTAATGAAATAGTATACATAATCCCGTTAACCTACCTGGTTTTAGTTTTAAAATACTTAAAGGAAGATACCTCCATCATCACAACGTGCAAAATCTTTATCGGTGTTGACGTTTTTATTTCGTTGTATTTTGTGGTTGTTAAAATCACCGCAAAAAATATATCCTTGTATTATCTTCTTTTTTTATTATCCATTATTGTTGTAATTATTTTTATTATCCAATCTGCCAGGATACAAAACAAGTGGCTGGCATACCCCATGTTTACTTATGGCCTTGCGTTTCTTTTTATCACTTTGCTACAATTGGTGGCAAGCATCATCTATTCGTCGATGATGTTCAAATATGTTAGCCTTACCGAGGTATTTATTCCGGGCATAACATTCTATATCCTGTTTAAGGTAGCAAAGTACCTGGCTATCGACAAGGGACTAAATGAGCAAATGATATGAAAGTAAGCGTTAAAATAACCAAGTATATCATTGCCATTAATGCCATTTACTTTATTACAGTCATCGGGGCTCTTCTATTTGAGTTAAACCAACAGCTGCCACCGTTTTATTTCACGATGATTAGGGAGTTACTTTTTGATGCGCAACTTATATACCTGGTTTATGTGTTAAAACAATTTCATGAAAAAAAAGCATACATCAACACGTCTATAGTTTTCATCGTATTCAACTTTATATTAACCTTTTTGTCTGACGTTACTCCCCCTCATACCAACGGGGCCATGTTGTTGTTTTTCCTATCAATTTTGAAGATGATTATGAACATTGCTCTGATTATTGCTTTTTTTAAATTGCGTAATGATGAACTTAGGCTACCCTTTGCTTTATTTGGGCTTGCTTATTTAAGTTACTTTCTTTTTTATATAACATCCGGCATTCTGATAGTTCTTGTAGCTCAAATCTTCGTGCAAATTAGTGAGTTCAGTCTATTGTTTGTACCTGCTTCGTTGTGTTATGCATTGATAGGGATAACCAAATATTTAAAAAACCAGGATGAACTTAACCGCTCAATCTCCGAATTTCGAACACAATAAATGAATATTCCATCAAAATCAAGTTTTAACACTGTGCCTGTTAAATATTTTGCCGCCTTAATTATTTGGTTGATAAGTTTCATGCCAGGCAACACCCAGGCCCAAACCATCCACAACACCTACAAAACCGAAGCCGGCGTACCTAAATTAAACATCCAGCGGTCGATGATCTACTCGCCCGATAAGGAATGGCTGTATAATCATCACCCATCCATTATTCATTTTAAAGATAAATTCATAGCGATATGGAGCAACGGCCTTATCGACGAGGATTCGCCGGGCCAGCGGGTGGTTTATGCCACGTCGAAGGATTTTGTGAATTGGTCGGCGCCGGTAGCCCTGGCATCGCCGGGCAAGATTAATGATACACTTACCGTATTAACCGCCGCTGGCTTATACCAGTACAAAGGTACTCTGGTGGCCTATTATGGCGAGTATACTAAACATCGGCAAAACACCCACCTTTGGGCCAAAACCAGTAAAGATGGTATGCACTGGAGTAACCCGATCGACATGCATGTGCCGCTAATCCCTAACCACGGCCCCGAGCCCACCAAAAGCGGTCGACTCATCATCAGCGGTAACTTTTTGTTTCCATACACTGATGATCCCCGCGGCATCTCCGGCTGGAAACTCAGCAGCTTTTACCCCGATTCGTTATACACCCAGGATAACTCCGCTGCCTTTTATGCTCCCGCAGCCAGGCTTGGCTTGCCCCCGCTTTGCGAAGGTTCGTTTTTCCAGACGGATAATAACGTGCTGCACATGTTGTTGCGCGTTACCGGCAAAGGCTGGAAGGGTAAATTATGGCTTACCGAAAGTAAGGATAACGGCAGTTCATGGTCGCGCCCGGCAGAGGTTCCTTTTTCTGACAACGACAGCAAATTTCACTTCGGCCGCTTGCCCGATAAGCGTTTTTATTACGTAGGCATTCCCGATACACTACATCATTACGACCGGAACCCGTTGGTGTTATCATTATCAAAAGATGGCCAATCGTTCGATAAAAACTACATCATCGCAAACCAACTTTACCACCTTAAAAAAGAAGGGTTATGGAAAGGCGGCCAATACGGATATCCGCATACTATCATCTACAATGGCTATATGTATGTAATTATATCGCGGCAGAAAGAGGCCATTGAGGTGCTCCGGTTTAAAATAAGCACGAATTTGAATTAAACACGAATTTTACGAATTAGGCGAATTATAACGAATTCGAATAAATATGACTTTGGGATTTGTTCGCCGGCATTCGTGTCAATTCGCCTAATTCGTGAAATTCGTATCTATTTAAATTCGTGACAATTCGTGTGCCATGTAACATTATAAATTTCCCCGTATCTAAACCGTACTATTAACATATAAAACCTAAAACAAAACATGTTAAGCATCCGCAATATTGTTAAACAATACGCCGGTCACCGGGCGTTAGACGATGTAAGCCTGGAGGTAGAAAGCGGCCAGGTTTTCGGTCTGCTGGGACCAAATGGCGCAGGCAAAACTTCCCTTATCCGCATCATTAACCAGATAACCGCGCCGGATTCAGGCGAAGTTTTCTTTAATGGCGAAAAGCTCAATCAATCGCATATAGACCGTATTGGCTACCTGCCCGAGGAGCGCGGCCTTTACAAAAAGATGGAAATAGGCGAGCAAATGATTTACCTGGCCCGCCTGAAAGGGCTTAGCCGCGATGAAGCCCAAAAACGTTTAAAATTTTGGTTTGATAAGCTGGGCATGGAAACCTGGTGGAAAAAAAAGATTGAAGAACTATCCAAAGGCATGCAGCAAAAAGCCCAGTTTGTGGCAACCGTGTTACATGAGCCCGACCTGATTATTTTAGATGAACCCTTCAGCGGTTTCGACCCTGTAAATGCCGAGATCATTAAAGACGAGATCCTGGAGCTGAACAAAAAAGGTGCTACCATCCTGTTCTCTACCCACCGCATGGAATCTGTAGAGGAATTGTGCCATTCTATAGCGCTCATCAATAAATCGCATAAAATATTAGACGGGAAGGTTAAAGCTATCCGCAACTCCTACCGTAACGATACTTACTTTGTGGAATATACCGGTGTGCCTTTAAGCTTAGACGGCCTGCAGCCATTTGAAGTGATTGGCGATACCCTTACCGACGATGAGCGCAACACCATCAAAATAAAGCTTACCGAAGGCAAAAACTCCAATGATGTGTTGCAATACCTGATCCCCAAAACCCACATCAACATGCTACAGGAGGTAATCCCCAGCATGCACGAAATTTTCATTGAAAAAGTTAACGCAAACTCCCTAAGCCATGAATAAAGTATTACTTATTATACAACGCGAATATCTTACCCGTGTACGGAAAAGATCGTTTATTGTGATGACACTGCTTGTGCCCGCCCTGTTTGCGTTAATGTACAAGGTTATTGCCTATGTAGCCGACGATAAAAACGACGTAAAAGCAACACACATTGTACACATTGTTGATAGCGCCGATGTATATAAAGACAAATTAAAAGATAGCCAATACATCAAATTCGACTATTCAAAACACGCTTTAAAAGACCTGAAAGTCGAAGTTAAAGAACAGGAAAACGACCTGGTTTTATATATCCCAACACATTCGCCGGATAAAACGCAGATGTTTGCCAAAAAGAAATCGACCTTATCCATGAGCGATAATATTGAGCGCCAGTTAAATGATATCAATTCCGGCGCGGCTTTGGTTAAAGCTGGTATTGATACTGCAAAACTACATGCCACAAAAAGCAATGTGACAGTAAGCGCCAATGAAATAACCGAAACCGGCGACCAGAGTACCAGCATCGGTGCTACCTACGCGCTTAGCTTCGCGGGCGCAATTTTGATATACATGTCGCTGTTTATTTATGGCGCACAGGTAATGCGGGGTGTTATTGAAGAGAAAACAAGCCGCATCATTGAGGTCATCGTATCCTCGGTAAAACCATTTCAACTCATGATGGGTAAAATCATAGGAGTTGGCTTAGTTGGATTAACGCAGTTTATACTATGGATTGGTTTATCTGCGCTGGTAAGCTATCTTGCTGGCAAAAATGCCGCTGTGGCAAGCCCTGTTTATACTTTTATCCATAATCTGGGTGCCAATGCGGGTTATGAGATTGGGTGCTTTGCTTTCTTTTGGATTAGCGGTTTTTTATTGTATAGTGCCTTATTTGCAGCAGTAGGTTCGGCGGTTGACAGCGAGACAGAAACCCAGCAATTTATGTTCCCGATAACACTGCCATTGTTATTTACCTATATCCTATCTGTTTCATACCTGTTTCAAAAACCAGATAGCCCACTGGCGGTTTGGCTTTCCATGATCCCGCTGACCGCACCCGTGGCCATGATGGTACGGGTTCCGTTTGGCGTTCCACCCTGGCAGCTTGGCATTTCGATGGTAATGATGATAGCCGGCTTTATTTTCACTACTTGGGTAGCATCACGGATATACCGTGTTGGTATTTTGATGTATGGTAAAAAAGTAAACTTTAAAGAGCTGGGTAAATGGTTTTTTTATAAGGAATAATTGGTTCATTGGAACGCGGCATAGCGGGCAAAAAACGGTCGACTGCACAAGACTTGCGAAGTTTTAAAAACCTCGTAAGTCTTTCGGCGATTAGGTTAACGACTAACCACCAGAAAAGACTAATGAACTAATGAACAAGTGAACCAATGAACTAAAATATCTATTTTAGCAACATGAGTAAACGCGTTGCCGTGATGGATTTGGGTACCAATACCTTCCATTTATTGATTGCCGATGGCGATATTGATAACTACCAGGAGATTGTACATTACCATGAAGCCGTAAAGCTTGGCGAGGGCGGCATTAACAAAGGCTATATTGCACCCGAGGCTTACCAGCGCGGCATTGATACCATGCAAATGTTTGAGCAGGAAATAAAGGCCAATAACGCTACCGAAGCTCGCGCGATAGCAACATCTGCCCTGCGCAGTGCATCAAACGGAAAGGATTTTATCAGCGAGGTTAAAGCCCAAACAGGCATAGTCATCGAAATTATCGATGGCGAACAGGAAGCGGGTTTTATTTACCAGGGCGTAAAGATCAGCGGATGCTTATCGGCACAAAATTCGCTCATTATGGACATCGGCGGCGGCAGTGTTGAATTTATTTTAGGAAATGCCGATGGTATCATATGGAAACAAAGCTTTGAAATTGGCGCAGCCCGGCTGATGGATTTGTTTCATCGAACAGATCCTATCCCACCGGCATCCATAGAAGCCTTAAATCAATATCTTGACGAAAAACTGGTCGATTTGTTCGCAGCCGTAAAAAGCAGCAAAATCGACACCCTCATCGGCTCTTCCGGCGCTTTTGAAACTTTTGCCGAAGTGATAGAAGTTGAAAAAGGGCATAATTTCGACTTAAAAACCAACAAAAATTACAGTTTCGACGAGGATGAATTATTAATGCTCATTGGTAAATTTGTAGCATCCAGCCATAAAGAGCGGGCCGCCAATAAAGGCATTATCCCGGTTAGGGTTGATATGATAGTTGCCGCATCGCTCATTACCCGTTTTATTATGACTAAACTTGGTATTGGTAAGGTAAGTATGTGCAGTAATTCGCTTAAGGAAGGGGTTTTGGCCGGGATGTTGGAGGAATAATTGGGTACTATGCATAACCAACAAAGTGTGTGTACCGGTCAGGACGAGACACCCTGAAACACCCTGAAACACCCTGGTACACCCTGAAACACCCTGGTACGGGGTGGTACACCACCGGTGTTAGTCTAAGAATCAATGACAAATGTTTAAGCCGTTATTGTTACATCTGTGGCATTTTCCAAAATATTTTAAAATGCAAAATCAACTAATCAATCAATATATATCCCTGGAACAAATGTTCCACTATCTGGCATAAGATATAGGTAAGTTAGCTTGAAAAAACGGCCAAACAGGTTGAAAAACCAATCAGCAAAACCACTA
The DNA here is from genome assembly GCF_051903035.1 of Mucilaginibacter sediminis. Classification (NCBI taxonomy): domain Bacteria; kingdom Pseudomonadati; phylum Bacteroidota; class Sphingobacteriia; order Sphingobacteriales; family Sphingobacteriaceae; genus Mucilaginibacter; species Mucilaginibacter sediminis. The sequence goes on along the minus strand of NZ_CP170602.1, from coordinate 763,184 downwards.
ATGCACTTAATAAAAATTCTTTACGATAAACAAAAATGGCCGCTATTAAGCATATTATAATTTGGACGGCTATAAAGAACGCTTCGCCAATAATAATAAGCTCTTCTTTGTTGACGCCGAAGTATATAGTATAAGCCGCCAACACCGCAAGGTTAATGCCGATGATGATTATTTTTGGCCGCTGTTGTGGCTTTTGCTTTTCGTTTAGCTCTTCCATTAATAGTTTATAATTATTTATTACACTAAAGTCCTTTAAAGCCAACCGTAACACAGGTAGAAAACCCAATAATTAAGACTAATAAACCGGCCAGCAGCCAAAACCAGCTTCGCTTACCAAGGGCGGCACAAATGCATACAACCACATGGATAAATAGCAGGAAAGCTTCAATTAAAGCTCCGCCAGATACAGTAAGGCATGGTATGGAGTAAACAGCAAGTGCTAAAATATTGTATCCAACTATTTTCATCCCCTCACTTTGTTTATTGGGCTCAGGTGTTTCATTAGTATTAAAACCACCTGGTTGAGTGGTGTCGTTAAGGTCGTTATCTTCTATCATACCGTCATTTCATTTCGTAACTGTTCTAAATATTCCCGTTTATCATCCCGGTAAAAAATATTCATGGTTTCAAAGGGGATAATCTGCATATCCTTGTTTACAATGTGCACGCATGATTTTTTGATGGCGCGTACATCAAAATTATGGGCATCGATGAATTGCATAATAATTACCCTGAACAGGTTATCGTAACTCAGGCTTGGTGCGTCAATTTCGGGCAGGCAGCATAATATCGAATGCAGATGCTCTTTAGCTTTATCAACCGAGTTGCCGGTGCTGAACATATTCAGCAAATGGCCTTTCAGCTGTTCGTCCTGTTCATATACAATGGTATTTTTGGAGTTATCCAACAAATCGTCCGGGTTTATCATCCGGGTGAGCGGGAATACCTGGTCGCCCAGTTTTAAGGCGTAGGCCATTACCAGCGCGTCGGGGTTGCAGGGTACCGGGATCAGGTCATTTTTATTGAAGATATTGGTTTGCTCCAGTATAGCGGTACGCACCTCGGTTAGCGTGTACCGATCTGTTTGCTCATTAAAATTCTCCAACCGCCCAGCCTGCTGTGTTGGCTGGAAGGTTACCCCGCGGATGCAGGGTTGTTTCAGGGCGTATTCGATAATTTGGCCTATCTCGTCGGTATTCAAACCTTTTTGCAGTGTTACTACCAGCGTGGTCGAGAGGTTATATTTATTCAGGTGCTCTATAGCCTTGGTGCGCACCTCGCGCAAATCCTCGCCCCGCAATTGCTCCAAAGCTTCTTTTTTAAAGGAATCAAATTGCAGGTATATCTCAAAATCGGGCGTGTAAGTGGCCAGCCGCTTTACAAAGTTCTCGTCCTTGGCTATGCGGATGCCGTTGGTGTTCAGCATCAGGTGTTTAATGGGCTTTGTTTTGGCTATGTCCAATATCTCAAAAAACTGGGGATGCACTGTTGGCTCTCCGCCGCTTATCTGTACCACATCGGGTTTGCCCTCGTTCTCTACAATTACATCCAACATCTGCTCAATTTCCTGCAAGGTACGATGACGGCCATAGCTTGGCGACGACATGGCATAGCAGGTTGGGCAGCTTAAATTGCACCTGTCGGTAACTTCAACCACGGTAAGGCAGGAGTGTTGTTCATGATCCTGGCACAGGCCGCAATCATAAGGGCAGCCGTAATGCGTTTTGGCGTTGAATTTGAGCGGCATTTCGCTACGTTTGGCATAGTCGCGGCAGTTTTTATAATACTCGATGTCGGTGGCTATCAGTACTTTTTCGAAACCATGCTGGCGGCAGTTTTTAAGCATGTACACCTTATCGTCCTCAAACACAATTTTGGCATCAACCCGGCGCAAACAAGTGGAGCAAATGCTCAGGGTAAAATCATAATAAATATAAGGGCGTTCAGGCATCGGTTTTTATCAGTTTAGATGGGTGTATAAATACTTTATAATAATACAAAATACCCGCCAAACAAACTAACTGAATTACCGAAAGCCCAAAACTAAAAAAGTAATCGGGCTTAATAAACTCGTCCAGAAATCTGAATACCAGGTAACTTGCCATAAAAACCTTAAACTTTGAACCATCGGTAAATTGATGTCGCCGTTCAATCAGCTTTAAAATGAGCCAAAGCAAAATCCAAAACACAATCTCGTAAAGGTTTGTGGGATGCCTGCGGATACCATCGCCAAAATTGATAGCCCAGGGCAGGTTTGAGGCAATGCCGTAAGTACCATCTTCCAACCCCGCCAGGAAACAACCTGTACGGCCGATAATCATGGCCAGTATCAGCGGGTAAACCATCAAATCGCCGGATGATACGGTTACTCCTATTTTCTTCTTGGTAAGCTCTACGCCTGTCAATCCGCCAAGCATTCCGCCCACAATGGTTTTATTGCCCATAAAGTAAATGAGGTTGAACTTTGACAGCAGCGCTGGGTTCTCCAAAACGCCAACCACATGCGAACCTATAAAAGCTCCCAATGCCGCGCCGATAAAAATAATAAGCCGGTTTTCGGTACTAATCTGGTCGTGGGTATTCCGGCGCAGCCAGGCATAGTAGCGGTAGCCTAAAAAGTAAGCCAGGGTTTCGCACACAAAATGTACGGGAATGGATGATTTGCCTATGGGGATATTTAAGGGGAAGTGCAACGTGATTTAGTAAGGCTCTAAAATATTCTTTTTATTTTATTCCATACCCGCCGGGCGAATGAATATCGAACACAAACTCCGCCGGCTACAATATTAGCTGAATTAGCAATTGTCGAATCTTCTTCCATTGTAACGTTATATAAATTACCGGGCACATCTTTAATTTTAAACTTTTGGGGTTTAAAACCGATAAATGAAAAAACCAGGCTGTCTGCCGATGATGGCACTATTAACTTAAAATTGCCATCCATATCGGTTGACGTGGTGAGGGTTTTATCGTTCAAATAAACCGAAGTGCCCGGAAGCGGCAGGCCGCCATCTTTTACTATAACCTTCCCTTTTAAAAGAACCTCCCCCACGGTATCAGCCGGCAAGCTATTTTGTCGACCCTGTTTTTTGTTCTCATGTCGCTCTGTTTCATGTTGTACACCAGCCTCGGCCCTGGCAAATGGAATTAAACTCATGAGCGATGCCGCAACCAGCAACTTTTTCCATCGTATGGTATAATTATTATTGCCAATATCGTTATTCAAAAGTGATAACTGTTGCTTATCAAACCTGCCGCAAACATTAGGTTTTTTATCCAGGTAGCTAATAATATCAGCATTATTCATTTTTGTAAAATCGGTTACGGTTTTACAGCAGTGCAGGCAATAGCGTCCGTCGATAACGGGTTTCATTTGCACCCATTGCTCGTGGCAGGGCTCATGAATGCTGATACTTTTTATTGCCGTCATGGATTATTTCGATTGTTAGGTTACAACTAAGTTAACAATTTACTCATCAAACAGATCTTGCGCCAATGGTATTTCCCATCAATTAAATATCTTCCGTATCGGCCTTTTTATACATTTATAATAAATACGTTTAATAAGGGGCGTTTTGGTTACCACTACCTCGCCCAGCATGGCATATTGTTCTGTCGTAAGTTTTACCTGGTAATTTTCATCTGCACAAATGTCAACCAGCATCGTTTTGTATCCTATAAAGGCAACCTGTACTTGCTTTGTATCTGCCGGTATGGTAAGCCTGAATTTGCCGGCTGTATCGGTTGTAGCGCGTGTTAAGCCCGATGGTGTTTTGACACTAACACCCGGTATAGATAAGTTTTGGTCGTCATATATGCGCCCGGTGATTACCCGGGTTTTAGCGGCATCGGTTGTTGCTACTACCTTACCCAACATAATACTGCCCGCATCGCCGGTTGGCCTGGGAACTTGCACCGTTATAGCCGGTTTATTTTGCGCCACGGCTTTAAATGATAAGGTAAAACTTGCAATACCCATTATTACAGCCAGCCTTTTCCAACCGCTGGTTGCCGTTGCCGGGGTATCGGCACTAAACTGATGATTGAGGTTAGTTAACTGTTGCTCGTTAAACCTGCCGCAAACATTGCTTGTATTGCTTAGGTAAGCAATAACCTGGCTATTGGTCATGGTTGTAAAATCGGTAACAGTTTTACAGCACTGGGCGCAATGCCTGCCGCTTTCGGCAGGCATCATTTGCTGCCACGATTGGTGACAAGGTTTAGGTATATTGACATTTTGGATGTTCGACATATCGGGTGCGTTTTTTAACAGGATGCAATTTTTATCGCCATTCCATAAACGCGTTTTAATTTTTTTGAAATTTCCTTTATCTTTTTCATCGCCAAATAAAATTCCCGCCCATCCTTTGTATATTGCTGCCTTTAACTGATCCTCATGAAAATTAAATTTTTAGGCTTCGGCCTATTCGTCCTTTTTGCTGTCAATTCCCAGGCACAAAAAACAAAAATTAACCCCGGCGATACCACATCCAACTACAACCCGGCGGCATTATTTTCGCCGCAGTTTTATACCGATAAGGGCAACGAGTTTCACTCGGCCAATGGCGAACCCGGCGCCAAATATTGGCAAAACCGCGCCGACTATACCATTAACGTAGCGCTGGATACCGCTGCCAAAACCATTAGCGGCACAGTAACCATTAATTATGTAAACAATAGCCCCGACGCGCTGCAATACCTGTGGCTTCAGCTGGATCAAAACACCTATAAAAAAGAAGCCCGCTCTAACTTTTTTACCGGCCGGGTGCCGGCACCAAACCAGCATACTACAGGTTATACCATAGAATCAGTCGCTTTAGATTATGGCGATGTAGTTAAGCCTGTGCCTTTTATCATAACAGACACGCGTATGCAAGTGCGTTTACCGCATGCTTTGGGCAAGGGTGCTTTAAAACTGCGCATCAAATATCACTACACCATTCCGGGTGACTTTGGTAACCGCACCGATTATGTAAACACCAAAAACGGAACGATTTACGAAATAGCCCAATGGTTTCCGCGTATGTGCGTGTATGATGATAGCCGGGGCTGGGATACCCTGCCATTTTTGGGTGCGGGCGAGTTTTATTTAGATTATGGCGATTTTGATTACCAGGTTACTGTACCATGGGATATGATTGTAGCCGGTTCGGGCGAGTTATTAAACCCAAAAGAAGTTTTAACCGCCAAACAAATAGCCCGCCTTGATGCCGCGCGCACAAGCGATAAAACGGTAATGATACGCACCCTTGCCGAGGTTACCGACCCGGCAAGCCGCCCTGTTAACAAAGGCACGCTTACCTGGCATTACAAGATGATAAACACCCGCGATGTAGCATTTGGTGCATCAAAAGCCTATGTTTGGGATGCGGCAAGGGTTAATTTGCCCGGTGGCAAAAAATCATTGGCCATGTCGGTTTACCCCGTCGAGAGTGTTGGCCCCAATGCCTGGGACCGCGCGACTGAGTACCTCAAAAAATCGATAGAATATTTTTCAGAAAAATGGTTTGTGTACCCCTACCCTGTTGCCATTAACGAGGCCGGTATTGCAGGCGGTATGGAGTATCCGGGTATTGTGTTTGACGGCATTACCGATAAAGGCAACGAGTTATATTGGGTAACCGCGCACGAGATAGGCCACAACTGGTTCCCGATGATCGTAGGATCGGACGAGCGCCGTTTTGGCTGGATGGATGAAGGCTTTAACACCTTTATAGACATTTACGCATCGGAAGAATTTAACAAAGGCGAATACGCCCCTAAGCGCGATGGTGAATATGCGCCCGGTGGTGGTAACCCCGCCGATGAGATCATCCCGATTTTGAACGACCCCGCTTCGCCATCTATCATGACGGCTGCAGATGCAACGCCCGAAAAATATCGCCATCCGCTGGTGTATTTTAAGCCTGCATTTGGCCTGGTTTTGCTGCGCGAACAGATACTGGGTAAGGATAGGTTTGATTATGCCTTCCGCAACTACATCAGCAAATGGGCATTTAAACACCCGCAACCCGACGACTTTTTCCGCTCGATGGAAAGCGGCGCCGGCGAAGATCTATCCTGGTTTTGGAAGGGCTGGTTTTATAACAACTGGGTGAGCGACATAGCCATTACAGCAGCCCAAAACATAGGTAGTAACGCAACCAAGGGCGTAAAAATAACTGTTGTGAGTAAAGAGCAGCTGCCAATGCCATTTACTGTGGAGTTAAAATATCAAGACGGCAGCAAAAAGCGCCACTACCTCCCTGTTGAAACCTGGATGCAGCGCAAAGTAGTAACGGTAATACTCCCCGACGACAAAGACGTTGAAAGCGTTACCATCGACCCGGATAATGCACTACCTGATTTGAACAGGGGAAATAATAGTGTAAAGGTGAGCCCCCCAACCCCCTAAAGGGGGAGTTTCTGATTTGCAATTAACCTCGTTTATTATTGCTCCCCCTTCAGGGGGCTGGTGAGCTTCTCATTAATTTGTCAATCTTATCTCAACGTTAAACAATTAATAAGGTAAAGCTTATCTTTGCTATATGAACACAGCCGATCTGTTGCAACGCGCTTTGCGGTTTGATTTTTTGACCCAGGAAGAAGGGGTTTATCTATATAATAATGCGCCTACTGCCGATTTAATGTACACTGCCAACGAACTGCGTAAAAAGCAGGTTCCGCATGGAAAGGTTACCTGGCAAATTGATCGTAATGTTAATACTACCAATGTATGTATAGCCAATTGCAAGTTTTGTAACTTTTTTCGCAGGCCCGGCCACGAGGATAGCTACATTACCGATATTGAAACCTACAAAAAGAAAATAGAAGAAACTTTCCGTTACGGCGGCGATCAGTTACTGCTACAGGGCGGCCACCACCCCGACTTAGGGCTTAAATTTTATACCGATCTGTTCAGCGAACTGAAACAATTATACCCCAAGTTAAAACTACACTCTTTAGGCCCGCCGGAGATAGCGCACGTAGCCAAGCTGGAGAATATGAGTCATATAGATGTACTCAGGGCGATGAAAGAGTCGGGACTGGATTCACTGCCCGGCGCAGGCGCCGAGATATTGAACGATCGTGTACGCCGCCTGATATCAAAAGGTAAATGCGGTGGCAAGGAGTGGCTGGATGTAATGCGTGCAGCCCATCAGCTTAACTTGCCTACATCCGCAACTATGATGTTTGGCCACATTGAAACCATCGAAGAACGCTTTGAGCACCTGGTTTGGATCCGCGAGGTACAATCCGAAAAACCTGAAGGTCATTATGGGTTTGTTGCCTTTATACCCTGGCCTTTCCAGGACGATGGCACGCTGCTACGTAAAGTTCGTGGCATCACCAATAATGTAACCGGCGATGAATACATCCGTATGATAGCGTTAAGCCGTATTATGCTGCCTAATATTAAAAACATACAGGCCTCATGGCTTACCGTTGGTAAACAGGTGGCCCAATTATGCTTACACGCAGGTGCTAATGATTTTGGCTCGATCATGATTGAAGAAAACGTAGTATCTGCCGCAGGCGCACCGCACAGGTTTACCGCAAAAGGCATCCAGGATTCAATCAAAGAAGCTGGTTTTGAGCCACAGCTACGCACCCAAAAATACGACTGGCGCGATATACCGGTTGAAATTGAGGAACAAGTTATAGATTATTAAGTTGGCAGTTTTCAGTTAGCAGTTGGCAGCCAGGTGTATTGCTTTTTACTGCAAACTGAAAACCGCGGACTGCAAACTAAAAAAATGACCCATCATATAGAGGCACTCATCTTCGCATCTGAACAAGGTATACGGTTGGAAGAGATCATGTATTGCCTTCAGGCTGCTTTTGAACGCGATTTTACGGCTGATGAAGTGAACGAGAGCCTAAAAGCCATCGAACTAAAATATAGCGACGATAACCTGGCCATCGAGTTAGTAAAAGTGGGCAACGGCTACCAGTTTTTTACCAAAAAAAAATACCACCCGGTTATCAACCTGTTACAATTGCAACGATCTAAAAAAAGATTGAGCCAGGCTGCTTTGGAAACCCTTGCCATTATTGCGTATAAACAGCCGGTAACCAAAACCGATGTAGAGCAAATACGCGGTGTAAACTGCGATTACTCGATCCAAAAATTGCTCGAAAAAGAGCTAATAGCTATAACCGGGAAGTCGGAAGCGTTGGGAAAACCTATATTATATGGCACCAGCGGCCTTTTTATGGATTATTTTGGAATTAACAGCATACAGGAATTACCTCAGATTAAGGATTTTACAAGCACATCGGTAGCCATTGGCGAACAAACAGAATAATTTTTATTTCATGTTTTTAATAAAAATGATTTTGATTATTTTTACTATTGAAATGGGAAATAAAAGCTTCTAAAAAAATTCCTGCTTTTTGCCCGATTTAAAGTATTATTGACAAAGTTTTACAAATAAAATCCATTACAATGGGAGCGCCAAAAAAACCAACCACTAAGAAGATCGACAATTCTGATGACGACCTTGATGACGACGACGATCTGAGTCTCGACTCAAAAAAGAAAAAAGTTGAGGACGATGATGATGATTTTGACGGCCCTTTAGATGACGATCTGGGCAGAGGTTATGATTCATTTGATGACGACGATGACGACGATTTTTAATCGTTAACCATACATAGTTCCATTTGTAAAGCATTCAGCACATGCCCTGAATGCTTTTTTTTATATTTGGCCTTCCTATGATTATTACCGAAGTAAAAGATAAAGCATCAAAAAAAGCATTTTTAAACGTTGCACGTACATTATACAAGAATGACAAAAACTGGGTTTGCCCGCTGGATAATGATATTGAAGCGGTATTTGATCCGGCTAAAAACAATTTTCACCAGGATGGCAAGTGTACCCGCTGGATTCTTAAAGATGATAACGGCAAGGTGATAGGCCGTGTTGCTGCCTTTATTAATAATAAAAAGGCCTATCATTATGAGCAGCCAACGGGTGGCATGGGCTTTTTTGAATGCGTCAACGATAAAAAGGCAGCTTTCCTGCTATTTGACACCGCAAAAAAATGGTTGCAGGATAATGGCATGCAAGCCATGGACGGGCCCATTAATTTTGGCGAGAATGATAATTTTTGGGGATTGCTGGTAGAGGGCTTCACCCACCCCTCCTATGGCATGAACTATAATTTTCCGTACTACCGGGCATTTTTTGAAGATTACGGTTTTAAAACACTGTATGAGCAAATTACCAATCACCTGGATGTAAACAAGCCTTTTTCTGAGCGCTTTACAAAAATTGCCAATTGGGTTATTAAAAAGCCCGGTTACGATTTCAGGCATTTCGAGATAAAAAAGATGGAAAAGTTTGCTGCCGATTTTATCGAGATTTATAACGATGCCTGGCGGGATTTTGAAAACTTTGTTCCAATTACCCAGGCCACCATTGCCGAAAGCTTTAAAAAAATGAAGCCCCTAATGGACGAAAAATTGATCTGGTTTGCGTACATTGATGATGAACCGGCTTCATTTATTATAATTTTGCCCGATGCCAACCAGATGCTTAAGCCACTAAACGGCAAACTGGACCTGATTGGTAAGCTTAAATTTTTATATTACCGTTGGAAAGGCGTATCGCGTATGCGGGCGATAGTGATGGGCACCAAACAAAAATACCAGAAACACGGGCTCGAATCGGCCATATTCATCAAACTTAAAGAGTATGTTTTACCTTTAAAGCAATACGATGAACTGGAATTGTCGTGGGTTGGGGATTTTAACGAGAAAATGATTGCCATTCATGCGGCTGTTGGGGCTACATTTGGCAAAAAACATTTAACAATGCGTTGCACATTTTAAACAAGCCCGGTTGCACCCGGGCTTAAATTTATGCGGTAGCTTTTGAGTGCCTAAGCTCTTCAAACAGCTCAATCACCTTTTTTTGCAGATCGATAACTTCGGTTTCACGATCCATTAAGCGTTTGTTAACTGTTTCCAATTCGTTAACAAATTTTTGATCCTGTTCGGCATCGTTGAATGTAAGTAGCTGAACCACCGACATTTCGAACAAAGTTGCTATTTGCTCAAGCCTTGATAAGTTAATATCCGTTATCCCGGTTTCAATTTTTGAGAATGCGGGAATGGAAATATCTAACCGCTTTGCAACATCCTCCTGGCTCCACCCTTTTTGATGACGTAATAGTCTGATTTTTTTTCCAAGTGTCTTCATTTAATTCGAATAATAATAAAGGTTTCGCAAAAGTTAATTACCTTACAATAATATTTATTATCACGCTAATTATCAACTAATTTGCACAATATTTTATTTAAAAGCGCAACCCGATAAAACAAATCACAATTATCTGCGTTACAGGGCACTAAACGAGTTTCAATCTGCCTTTTTAAGTATAGCCGAGCGCAAACTATTAAATTTTCAAACTTGTAAAATAGTCGGGATTCTTTATAGCGAAACATTCTTTTACATTTTTTTGTGGTGCCCTACCGGGTTTTGTACAAATAAAATCCGGAACAATTATATGCCTGGTATCATATAGGCAACGAGGCTGCACCCCAATTCGTCGATAAACAAATATTACGGAGCGTTCTAATATTGAGCGGTAGAGTTGGCCAAAGCTATAACCCTTTTATTTTTTAGTGCTTAAAACTATAATTTTAAAAATAACAGTTAAAACCTGTTGCAATTATCGATTACAGTCGTATCTTTGTACTGTAATAATTTTAATTACAGATGAACGGGCAATTTCAAATAGCGATACACATTCTCACCCTACTCAATGCGCAGCCGGGTGAGCTATTGTCGTCTGATTATATTGCCGGCAGCATCAATATCAACCCTGTATTGGTACGTAAAGAGATTAGCAACCTGCGTAAATACGGATTAATAGCCAGTAAGGAAGGTAAGGCCGGCGGATATAGCCTTAACCTGCCGCCCGATAAAATTCGCTTCAGTGATGTGTATAAGGCTGTAAAAGTTGCACCGGCTTTGGGTCAGGCAAAAAATAAACCCAACCCAGCCTGCTCCATAGGTAAGCAAATAAGTAAGCATCTGGATGATTTGGCCGACGAGGTTGATACAACCATCTTTGACAAACTAAAAACGATGACACTGGCTGATTTCAGCAGCAAATTCGAGTAAAAAAATTTAAACAAAACTGTAACAAATTAAATTACAATAAAAATAACAACAATTATGAAATTAGCACTAATAGGCGCTACAGGCTTTGTAGGCAAAGCTGTATTAAACGAAGCGTTACAACGCGGATATGAGGTAACTGCTATCGCCCGTAACCCTCAGGCAGCTGGTATTAATAACGATAAGCTTAAGACGGTAACGGCTGATATTTGGGATACCGATAATTTGGCAGCGGCCCTTAAAGGCCATGACGCAGTAGTTAGCGCTTTTAACGCCGGCTGGACAAATCCAAACCTTTATGATGATTTCTTAAAAGGCAGCGAAGCGATACAACAGGCTGTAAAACAATCGGGCGTTAAGCGCTTATTGGTTGTTGGCGGCGCGGGTAGTTTATACGTGGCACCGGGTGTACAATTGGTTGATAGCCCTCAATTCCCTGCCGAGTGGAAAGCAGGGGCTACAGCGGCACGCGATTACCTGAACATACTGAAAAAAGAAGATGAATTGGATTGGACATTTTTAAGCCCCGCCATTAACCTGCACCCCGGCGAGCGCACGGGCAAATTCCGTACCGGTACCGATGAACCAATATTTAACGATAAAGGCCAACACGAAATCACGGTTGAAGACCTGGCCGTTGCTATTTTAAATGAACTGGAAAACAACGAATTTGTAAAAAGAAGGTTTACAGTAGGGTATTAAGCATAATCCCGTCTCAAGTCTCGCCTTTGGAGGGAGACTTGAGACGGTTTTTCTATAGGGCCCTAACTTTTATACTCCTGAAAAACACCTCATTACCATGATCCTGTAACAATAAGTGTCCTTGAGGGGCTTCGCCAAAGTTTTTCCATATGGTATATTTACTAATGGCAACCAGGTCTTTAAATGCTTTTGAACCACGCTCGTATTCTAATACTTTAACTCCGTTCAGGTAATGCTCAACGTGATTATTAGGATAAACCACTACCCTACCAATGTTCCATGCTCCTATCGGGTGTACAAAGCGCTCCGGTTTATTTGCCTTAATAAGGTCATATAATGAAGCCAGCGTTCTGTCGCCGTCGCGGCCAAGTTTGGCATCGGGGTGTAGTTTATCATCCAATACCTGGTACTCCAGGCCTATTGCTGATCCTGTAGTGACTTCACTCAGGGTAACAAAGTATTTAACACCGCTGTTGGCCCCCGGAGTCAGCTTAAACTCAAACGAAAGGTCGAAGGCGCTATAATTGTCATCAGTAACCACATCACCACCGCCCGATTCTTCTTTACCGGCAGATGGCAGCACATGCATGGTTCCGTTGGCTACTTCCCAGCCGTGGTTAGGGAAAGTTTTGAGGGTTGCACCGCGCCAGCCGGCACTGGTTTTACCATCATATAACAGCTTCCAACCGGCAGCTTTTTCGGCAGCGGTGATACTGTTGGGTTGCAGGTTCACAACATACACATTTTTAGGAAACGGCTTTGATTTTAGATTGGTAGTTTGCAGGTTAAAGTTTTTGAAATATACTTTTTTACCGGCTTGTTTTTCGTCGTTCACCGCGTGAACCTGTAAGGCAATGAAGCCTTTAGTGTCTATGGTATCCACCACATCAGCAGTTGGGATTCCGTTTACCCAGGTTTTCATTTCGTTACCAATGCACTCAATGCGGATGTGATTGTACTCGCCCACTTTAAAGGCATCTTTGGCAGCGGCATTCAAATCAAGTGGGTACAACCAGTCGCGGCGTCCTTCGTCATAAATACCACCTGTCCATTTACGGTCCGATGGATCAATCTCAAACTGGCGGCCATAAACCAGCCCCTTGCCATCGTGACCGGCAGGGTTATAATGGCTACGTGTTTGCACACCAGAGTTGCTCAGTTTGCTTTCTATTTTGGCATCCAACTCTAAAATAAAATCGCCGTATTCTTTTTCGGTAACCAAAAAGGTGTTACCGGAGTTTAAAACGGTGGTGCCCACAATAGCCCCGTCTTCTACCTTATAATCCGCAGTACCGGCAAGGCGTTTCCAGCCTTTAAGCGTTTTGCCATCAAATATTTTGGTTTGCGCTTGGGTTAATGACGCTGTTGCAAGTAAAAGAGCTAAGGGATAGATGTATTTTTTCATGTTATGATGTTAAATGAGTACATTATTATGTTACGTCATTGCGAGGTACGAAGCAATCTCCAACAAGCTAAATCTCACATAGTTCGGGATTGCTTCGTACCTCGCAATGACGGTGTTATTAGTATTAGTGGCTGCTTACACCTTTACCTCCCAGCCTTTTTCATATTCCCGGCTCCAAAGCTTTTGGGCTTCGGGGTCGTTCAGGATATGGCCGTTGGTTGGGTTAATGTGCAGCACACGGTCAACGCGGTATGATATATTGCCTAACTGCGGCAACAAGGTTGATTTAAAACCAATTTCGATGGGGCAGTTCAGCGCCGCTACTCCCCTTATACCATCGATAAAATTCTTCAGGTGAAAACCATCAAGCGCCTCGGTAGGGCTAACTTTGTTGGTACCATCAACTTTGGTATCATCTTTAACTTCCTTCACCAGCTTGTTATCGCCATCGTAAACCTGGTAGCCATTGCCGCTGCCGTAAAACAGGGTACCTTTATCGCCATAAAATACCACCCCGCGGCTTAACTGCTCGATATTAAAACCATTACTACTCCGGCTTTCCCACTCGGCAGCCGTATTGTTGGGGAAATTATACAGGATATTCTGCGTATCGGGCGTTTGCCAATCGTCATTAAAATGGAAGCGGCCGCCGGTGGATACTACTTTGTTAGGATAATCAACCCCCAAACCCCAGCGGATCACATCCAGTTCGTGGGTACCGTTGTTCAACGCCTCGCCGGTTCCCCAGTTCCAAAACCAGTGCCAATTATAGTGTATCAGGTTATCCTGGTAGGGCTTCCGTGGGGCCGGGCCCTGCCACAGGTCGTAATTTAAATTTGCCGGCACGAGCACTTGCTTGCCATGCCCAATGCTTAACCTGTGGTTGGTATACCAGCCTTTGGCGTAATAGGCACGACCAATAACACCGTCATGCAATTCCTTTACCATGGCCTGCACGTTGGAGAACGAGCGCCGCTGACTACCCATTTGCACCAGCCGATTGTATTTTTTTGCGGCCTCAACAGCCATCTCGCCTTCGTGTGGGTTATGGCTGCAGGGCTTTTCAACATAAACATGTTTGCCGGCCTGGCAGGCCATAATGGTTGCCGGGGCGTGCCAATGATCGGGCGGGGCAATAACAACGGCGTCGATATCTTTTATTTCCAGCATTTTGCGGATATCGGTAATTCCCTTTGGCCGTTTGCCTGTTATTTTATAAATCTCTTCAATGGTTCTGTCCACTACTTTGGAGTCCACATCGCAGATATATCCTATCTCTACGTTAGGAATTTTAGCATAGCTCTGTGCCAGGTAAAGGCCGCGGCTATTGGTGCCCATAGAGCCTAAAACTACTTTTTCGTTGGGCGACCCTTTGAAAAAACCGGCTGCCTTTGAAAGTTGGGGCGCAAGTAAAAAACTTGTACCGGCAACTGACGTATTCTGAATGAACTGTCTTCGGTTAAGCATAGGTAACAGCTAAATTGGTTTACTGTAACTGCCCATGGGGCAGGCGGGCAAATTAGTTAAGTTTTGTAAAGCTTCGAAGAAAACAGACTGTTTTTTTTGAATACCATTGTAATTTAGCTGTTACGTCAATACGTTGCTAACCTAATCGGCTTGCCTAAAAACAAAAAAACAAGCCGGCAGAAAAGTGGCTTGTTTTTAAAGGATAGTGTTTAGGAGCATTAAATTATTAACTATTAACTGTCTACTTTGTAAAAATAGACATCCCCTGTTGTTATAAGGTTAGTAGAAACACGGTATTTGAGTAATTCCTACACGTGTTTTTACGTAAAAAAACGCGTGACTTTCACATCTATAGCTACAGGTTTAAAACCTGCCGCTATAGATGCTTAAATAGATAATTATATTAGTATTGTATTGGCGGAGGTATGAGTTTTGGATTTTGGCGCTGGTGCCAATACGGATATATTGGAGTCAAATCGCTGGCGGCATCCAGCTTTTTAACCTGGTCAGTAGTCAAATTCCAGCCAATGGCACCCAGGTTCTGTTTTAGCTGTTCCTGGTTACGTGCGCCTATGATGATATTGGCAACGGTTGGCCGTTGCAACAGCCAGTTAATTGAAACTTGTGCTACAGATTTACCTGTTTCTTCGGCCACTTCATCCAAAACATCAACAATATTGTACAAGCGATCGAAGTTGGTTGCCGGGCCATGAGCGCCACCTTGTACGGTTCTGGAATCTGCCGGTATGGGTTGCCCCCTCCTGAATTTACCGCTCACTTTGCCCGATGCCAACGGGCTCCAAACTATGGTACTCACATTTTGATCAATAGCTAAAGGCATCAGCTCCCATTCAAATTCCCGGTCTAACAACGAATAATAAGCCTGGTTGGCAATGTACCTGCTCCAGCCATAACGTTCAGATACCGACAGCGATTTCATTAAATGCCAGCCCGAAAAGTTTGAACAGGCAATATAACGTACCTTGCCGCTGGTTACCAGGTCATCAAGCGCGCGCAAGGTTTCTTCCACCGGGGTTGTGGCATCAAAGCTATGCATGTGGTAAATATCTATATGGTCGGTTTGCAGGCGTTTAAGGCTATCTTCTGCCTGCTTTATTAAATGCAGGCGCGATGAACCATAATCGTTAACACCATCGCCCATAGGAAGTGTGGCCTTTGTGCTGATGAGTACCTCGTTACGCAGCCCTTCCAATGCCTTGCCTAATATCTCTTCCGATAAACCCTTTGAGTATATATTCGCGGTATCAAAAAAATTGACGCCGGCATCAAGGCATAAATTAATTAGTTCTTTGGCATCATCAACCTGTGTATTGCCCCAGGCTTTAAAAAATTCGTTGCCGCCGCCAAACGTGGCCGTTCCGAAACTTAATACGGGCACCCTCAATCCAGATGCTCCTAATTGTCTGTATTCCATAGTGTAATTTTAAGCAGAAAGTTTAAAGCAAAAGGCCGTAAGCCTTTATCGCATATAACAAAACTAAAACATCTGTCTCTGTAGCGCGGATATTGCGCATCATCATTTTGTCATTTGTGGCCAGCAAAAATAAAAGGCCAGGTTATGCGCTGTCTTTGTCTTGATTCTTGACTCCTGATTCTATTCGCAGCCCCAATCAGGAACCCTTCTAAATAGCAAATAGCACCTTTAAAGGCCATTGCATTGGTTAACTTTGCGCCAAAATTTAACTTATGGCAACAACTAAACTTACTATTAATAACAATGGATCTGTAAAAATCGATGGCGATTTTGAAATTGTAGATATGCAGGGCAATAACTATGGCTTACAGGGCAGAACAATCGTTTCTATCTGCCGTTGTGGTTTATCGGCCAACAAACCATTTTGTGATGGGTCGCATAAAGGTCATTTTGAGCATGATGCAATCGCTTTTGATTTACCCCCTAAAAAGGTATAATTCGTTTAATAACGGGCGCCGCTGCTGCACCGGCAAATTATCGGTTTTTTATAACAAATGGCTCCTACGGGGCCATTTGTGTTATTATGCCGGTAAACTTGTTTACATAGCGTATATTTATCATAATGAAACAATATTGCATCCTGTTAATAATGATTGTAACCGGTTTAAAAACCTTAGCCCAACAACCAGATACCGTCTTCCTAAAAAATCTGCTGCAATCTCACCCGGAGTTGTTTAAAGGCATCCTCAACCATCCAACACAAAACGAAGTACAGATCCTGTATACGCAGATTGATCGCGATAAAAACAACGTACCACATTTTAAATCATTCAGTTACCGGCTTAATCCAAAGCGATATTTTTATCCGGCAAGTACTGTAAAGCTGCCAACCTGCATTTTCGCGCTCGAAAAAATTAACGAGCTTAAAATTAAAGCCTTTACAAAAAGTTCGGCAATGATAACCGACAGTGCTTTTGCAGGACAAACTAAAGTTAAAACAGATACATCGTCGGCCAATGGCTTGCCATCGATAGAAAACTACATAAAAAAGATACTGCTGGTAAGCGATAACGATGCCTATAACCGGCTGTATGAGTTTGTTGGACGCGAAGAGATTAACCAAAAACTAAAAAAATACCAGCTTAACAATACCCGCATTATTGGCCGGTTGGCGATAAATGATACCGGCGAGGGTACCAAACACACCAACCCTATTGATTTTTACAATGGCGATAAGCTGGTTTACCAAAAACCAGCCTTGTTTGATGGCAATGACTACCCCATGCAGCTGGATAACATGGTTCAAGGAAAAGGCTACCTGGATAAGAATGATAAACTGGTAATGCAACCTTTTGACTTTAGCCAGAAAAACGTTTATACCATTGCAGATCAGCAGATGGTTTTAAAACGGTTGCTTTTCCCCGAAACGTTCGACAAAGCGCAACGCTTCAATTTAACACCGGCAGATTATCGGCTTATCTACAAGTATATGAGCATGTTCCCCTCAGAAAGTACTAAACCCACCTATAACCGGCCACAAAATTATCCTGTTATGAGCAAACTGTTGTTTTATGGTGCTGATAGTACCGCGGCGCCCGATGCAAACATCAGAATTTTTAATAAATACGGCGACAGCTATGGCTACAACATTGACAACGCTTATATAGTTGATTTTAAAAATAACGTGGAGTTTTTACTTACCGCCGTTGTTCAATCAAATGAGGATGGTATTTACAACGATAATAAGTACGAGTACGCTACGGTATGCCTCCCCTTTTTGAAAAACCTTGGGCAGGTAATCTATCAGCATGAATTGCACCGACTTAAGAAACACCTCCCGGATTTAACCAAATTTAAATTTAATTACCATACGGTTAAATAAAATACGATTCAATAAAACTTACCATGCCATGTGTTGTTTAGCTTTAGCACCATTTAAACAAGCACATGGCAACTACCATAATCGAATACAAAGATAATTTTCCCATACTTTATGGCGATGACAGGGTAAACCTGAACTGGCCGGAACGTTATACATCTATCATTGGTGGTGTAAAACTCGGCTGGTCGGGCTTTAAGAACATTTTCTCGAGCCCATTTTCAAGTGTTTTAAAAATTGGCGCGGGTGGTTACCTGTTAAACCGCGGCCTTACAGGGCATTGTGAGCTTTATAAGCGCATTGGCAAACTTTCTACCAGTCCTATAAACGTTAATATCCGGTCGTCATTCACGGTAAACCAACCAAGGCATAAGGTTTATAATTTTTGGCGAAAGCTGGATAACCTGCCCTTGTTTATGAAACACCTGGAAAGCGTGGAAATTATCGACTCTAAATATTCTTATTGGGTTTTAAAACTACCTGCCGATATGGCAACCGTAAGCTGGCATGCCGAAATTGTGAAGGATGAGCCAAACGAAATGATAGGCTGGAGTTCGCTACCCGATTCGGCCATTAATAATGCGGGCAAGGTACGTTTCCAGGATACGGTTGACGGCACAGGCACCGTAGTTGATATTGTGATTAGTTACCAACCACCCGCAGGAGGCATAGGCGCAGGTATAGCGCAGGTATTGAACCCATTATTTAAAAACATGGTTGATAAAGACGTACAAAACTTTAAACAGTATATGGATCTTGATAACGGATTCGAAGCATCTTTTGATACGCCGGAGGTTATTATTATATCTTAAAGACTGTCTAAATTTGATTTATCAATGGTTTTATATTTCTCATGAAGCACATATGCATGCGTCATTATAAGGTACTAAGCAATCCCCTGCATGCGAAGTCCCAAATAGTTCGGGATTGCTTCGTACCTTATAATGACGTGTTTGTAAGACATTGATTACCAAGGCTGTTTTTTGACGTAGAGACGCATAATTGCGTCTCCCGCATGCAAATCACACATGCAAATCGACCTTGCAATTGAGCTTGCAAATTCTGAATGTCCTGCGGGAGACGCAATTATGCGCCTCTACAATAGCCCCATTCGCTGCCATGTCATTGCTATTTTTTTCAGCGTAAGCTTGTGTTCACTCGCAATGACGGTAGTTTAAGACCTCCGTTCAACTATATTCTTTGCACGTCATAACGATTTTTTCAGTTTACCTTAAAGATACAATGACGGTCTGCTTTTTTAATTTTAGACAGCTTCTTAAAAGCATTAAAAAAAGCCGCCTTGCAATATGCAAGGCGGCTTTTAAATTCAATGGCAACGCCGGTGAATGTTATTATTTTACTGCATCAATAACGGCTTTGAAAGCGTCAGGATGATTCATTGCTAAATCGGCTAATACTTTACGGTTTAAACCGATTTCTTTTGCTGCTAATTTACCTATTAATTGAGAGTAAGAAATTCCGTGCTGGCGGGCACCGGCGTTGATACGCTGGATCCATAAAGCCCTGAACTCTCTTTTCTTGGTTTTACGGTCACGATAAGCGTACTGTAAACCTTTTTCTACTGTGTTTTTTGCAACGGTATAAACCTTGCTGCGTGAACCCCAATAACCTTTGGCGAGGTTCATGATCCTTTTCCGGCGTCTTCTCGACGCTACTGCGTTAACTGAACGTGGCATGTTGTTTGATTTTGGTAGTGAGTGCCTGCCTTTACAGCCGAACTTAAAACTCTAATACCTGGTTAAAAAAAATTGTGAATTACTTTCCGATGCAAAGCATGCGTTTAACATTTCCACTATCAGCTTTAGAAACTAAGCTGGTGTGGCCAAGGTTACGCTTACGTTTAGTCGACATCTTAGTTAAGATGTGGCTTTTGAATGCATTCTTCCGAGTGATTTTACCTGTTCCAGTAAGCTTAAAGCGCTTTTTAGCACTGGAATTGGTTTTCATTTTTGGCATAACTATTTAATTATATGTGCAGATGTGCAGATATGCAAATGTGCAAATCATTACACCCGCGGGTTTGATCTTTAATGCTTTTTTCATCTGCACATCTGCACATCTGAAATTCGCACATTTAAAATTATTTTTTTGCCGCTTTAGGTGCAAGGGTTAAAAACATCCTTTTACCTTCAAGCTTTGGTAATTGCTCCACTTTACCTACATCCTCCAATGCCTGTGCAAAACGAAGTAGTAATATCTCGCCTTGCTCTTTGTAAACAATGGCACGGCCTTTAAAGTGTACGTAAGCCCTCACCTTTTCGCCGGCTTCCAAAAACTTAATGGCATGCTTTAATTTAAATTCAAAGTCATGGTCATCAGTATTAGGCCCGAAACGAATTTCCTTTATAACAGTTTGCTTGGCATTGCTTTTTATCTCTTTTAGCTTTTTCTTCTGTTCGTAAATGAACTTGTTATAGTCCGTTACTTTACAAACCGGAGGTACGGCGTTTGGAGATATTTCAACCAGGTCAAGTTCCTGCTCCTGCGCTATAGCAAGGGCATCTCTTAATGAAAAAATACCTTGCTCTACGTTATCACCTACAAGGCGAACTTCCTGAGCCCTAATGAATTGATTGATGTTGTGTTCAGCTTCTTTTTTCTTAAAAGGAAGCCTTGGTCCTCTATTGAAAGGTTTGTTTAATGCCAAGTTATACTTTTATTTCTTTAATTATTTGTTCTTTAAAATCTTCTATGCTCATACTTCCCAAGTCGCCCAAACCATGTTTCCTTACAGAAACCATGCCTTCGGCAGCTTCTTTTTCACCCACTATCAACATATAAGGGATCTTTTTGACTTCAGCATCGCGTATCTTACGCCCTATCTTCTCGTCCCTGAAATCAATCAGCCCGCAAATATCGGAATCTTTTAACACATCAGAAAGTTTTTTTGCATATTCCTCGTATTTTTCTGATATCGGCAGGATAATAAATTGCTCAGGCGATAACCACAGCGGAAAATTACCTGCGCAATGCTCAATTAACACAGCAATAAAGCGTTCCATCGATCCAAATGGCGCCCTGTGGATCATAACCGGGCGATGTTTTAAGTTGTCGCTGCCGGTGTATTCCAGTTCAAAACGCTCGGGCAGGTTATAATCTACCTGGATGGTACCCAATTGCCATTTACGGCCCAGGGCATCACGCACCATAAAATCGAGTTTAGGGCCATAAAATGCCGCTTCGCCATATTCTACAACGGTAGTTAGGCCTTTCTCGTCTGCCGCTTCAATAATAGCCGACTCAGCCAGCGCCCAGTTCTCGTCGGTACCGATGTATTTGGCTTTATTATCCGGATCACGTAACGATACCTGCGCGGTATAGTTTTCGAAGCCCAGGGCCTTAAACACGTATAATACCAGGTCAATTACTTTTTTAAACTCATCCTTTACCTGGTCGGGACGGCAAAATAAGTGGGCGTCGTCCTGAGTAAAGCCACGTACCCGGGTTAAGCCGTGCAGCTCGCCGCTTTGTTCGTAACGATATACAGTACCAAACTCAGCCAAACGGACCGGAAGATCTTTGTATGATCGTGGTTTTGTTTTATAAATTTCGCAGTGGTGCGGGCAGTTCATTGGTTTTAAAAAGAACTCCTCTCCCTCCTGCGGGGTTTTTATAGGCTGAAACGAATCGGCACCATATTTTTCATAGTGACCAGATGTTACGTATAGATTTTTATGGCCGATATGTGGTGTAATTACCTGTTCGTAACCAGCTTTAACCTGTGCTTTTTGTAAAAAGTTAGTTAAACGCTCGCGTAGTGCAGTACCTTTAGGCAACCACAGCGGCAAGCCCATACCCACTTTTTCGGAAAAAGCGAACAGTTCCAACTCCTTACCTAATTTCCTGTGATCGCGCTTTTTGGCTTCTTCAATCATGTGCAGGTATTCGGTAAGCTCGCTGGCTTTAGGGAACGTTACAGCATATATCCGGGTTAACTGCTTGCGTGTTTCATCGCCGCGCCAGTAAGCACCGGCAACGCTCATGAGTTTAACAGCTTTTATAAAACCGGTGTTGGGGATATGCGGCCCGCGGCACAAGTCGGTAAAGTTACCTTGTGTGTAAAATGTAATGGCGCCATCGGGCAGATCTTTGATGAGGTCGAGTTTATACTCATCCCCTTTATCAGTAAAATACTCAATAGCATCGGCTTTACTAACCGGTTTGCGAATGTACTCCTCTTTGGTTTTGGCTAACTCAATAATTTTATCTTCGATCTTTTTGAACTCATCTGACGAAAATTCACGATCACCAAAGTCTACATCATAATAAAACCCGGTTTCGATAGCCGGACCTATACCAAATTTGGTACCTGGATAAAGCGCCTCCAAAGCCTCGGCCAATAAGTGGGCTGATGAATGCCAGAAGGTTGATTTACCTGAAGCATCGTTCCAGGTTAATAATTTAACGTGCGAGTCTTTTTCGATAGGGCGGCTGGAATCCCAAACCTCGCCATCAACTTCGGCTGCTAAAACGTTACGTGCTAATCCTTCGGAGATCGACAACGCGATCTGGGCGGAAGTGATCCCCTTGTCGTACTGACGAACGGAACCATCGGGAAGTGTAATACTAATCATCTACAACTATGATTTAAAGTTTATAAAATTACGTTTGCACAATCACCTACAAAGTGATTGTATATTTTGAGGTGCAAAAATAGGATTATTTTTAGGATTTCGGAATTGGGAATTTCGATTTCGGATTTGAACAAAGTGGTAAGTAAACACATAGCGCCACATAGCATCAAGATATCAACTATTATTTTTTTAGATTGAATTTTTGATTATTTTCAAATCGTTTAATCAACTTCATTTCCATAACCTTTATCACACCAAACAATGATCATCTACGGCACCAAAGCTACCCTTCGAAAAACCGATTTTATTGCAGATGCATGCCCGGCCTGCGGCGCAGGTAATGTAATGCAGATGAACGTATTTCAACGGTACGCTCATGTGTACTGGATACCGTTTTTCCCAATCGGTAAAACCGGTGTTTCGCAATGTACCAATTGCAAACAGGTGTTAAAATTCGACCAGATGACACCTTCGCTAAAAATGAGCTATTACAATATTAAAAAGCATACCGCGGTGCCTGTGTGGACATTTTCTGGCGTTTTTATTATCTGCCTGATAGCAGTAGGCGTAACTATTTCCAGCAGGCAAACGGCTAAAAAGGTGAGCAGCATGATTACTTCGCTCAAAAAGGATGATATACTGCAAATTAAACTAAAGGATAGTGCGTACACCCTGATTAAGGTTAACAGAGTTGTTGGCGACAGCATATATTGTGTTGCCAATAAGTATCAAACTAATTTGGAATCGGGTATTGATGACTTGAAAAGTAAGGAGTTTGAAACCGAAGAAGATGGCATAAGTACCGCCGATTTGAAACTAATGGATAAAAAAGAGCAGATATTGGATGTTGAAAGAAATTAGAACTGGTGCCATACATCCCTCCAGCCTGATACCTATGCAGATATAGTACTTATTGCAGATAATTATTATCTTTACAATTAAAGCCGATAATATTTTCTGCTTTGCGAGTGGTAATTAGCTGGTCAAATTCTTTATCTGTGATAGATCCTATCTCTTTAAGCCATTTTAAAATCGATACTTTATCCTCATACGGCATGCCCTCATCAAAGTTTGTGTATTTATTTTTATAATAAGTACGTATGGCATCGTGAACCTCTTCTATAAATGTAGATACGGTTTCCTTATCCGGTTCTGCAGCCAGTAATTCCAATACCTTGCTCCCGCCGCTTAGGTAAATAATTTCTTTGTTACGCCGCCTAAATGCATAAAAACTTAAAAAAACAAATAATGCAAAGCAAAAACACTGAATTAAAAGATTGCCCAAGTCGTAGTGCTTATACACTCCCCGAGTTATTCCATACACAGATATTGCATTGAAAATCAAAAGAACATTAAAAGCATTATTAGACGATTTGTCTACCTTTTTCACTATTTCAAAACCAAGTTCTTCAAATTTAATGAGGTATTCCAACTCCTCGTTGATGGCTTTCTTTTTAACGGCTAAATGACCGTTTTTAATATGAACTTCATTTTTAAACGATCTTGTTTTTTGAATTAATTGTTTGGAAGTCATAAGGTTCGGGTTAATTCTCTTTTACTAAATATCTTTGTTACGATTAAATCCGATAATATTTTCGGTTTTATATTTTGCGATTAACACGTCGAACTCTTCAGTAGTAATAGACATTATATCTTTAAGAAATTTTAATATGTACACTATATCTTCGTATGGCGTATCTTCATCAAAATTCAGATATTTGTCTTTATAATAGGCGCGAATGGCGTTATGTATTTCATCAATAAAATCCAATACTGTTTGTTTATCAGGCTTATCGGCTATTAATTCCAGCGTTCTTTTTCCTCCGCTTAAAAAAATTGTTTCCTGGTTGCGTTGCATAAACATTGAAAAGCATAGCCCACCAAAAAACGCGATACCCAGGCACCAACCTAATATTTCAGATAATGGAATGTGTGTATAAACCCCATAGATCACTTCATATACCGGTAACAGGGTAAAACCCAAAAAGATATAAAAAGCAAAGTTCCCTTGCCTGTTAATCTTTCTGATTATATCAAAACCGACCTCCTCAAATTTAACGTTATATTCCAGGTCTTCTTTTAGGCTTTTCTTTTGAAAGTTTATATGATCGCTCTTAATAGTGATCATATTTTTCACATCCCATCCTTTTTGAATCAAGTGTTTAATAGCCATGTGGGTTTAGGTTAAAAGTATTATTTCTAAGCTGACATTAATTATTAAAAATCACACATTCCCCCAACCCAAAGCCAACACATCAGCAAGATGAATAGTTTTGATAAGCAGGCTATTTTTATCGATATACGTTTGCAGCTGCATTAAACAAGACGCATCTGTCGAGATAATATATTCTGCACCGGCGGCTAAAGCATTATCTACTTTTTGCTGCGCCATCGCGGTAGAAATAGCTTCGAACTTAACGGCAAATGTACCGCCGAAGCCGCAACAGGTTTCGTTATCTTTTAGTTCAAGCAGTTCCAGTCCTAATACTTTGGAGAGGAGTTGCCGCGGCTCGGTTCTAATCTTGCACTCGCGCAGGGCGGCGCAGCTATCGTGGTAAACGGCTTTGCCATCCAGCTCGGCGCCGAAGTAATCAAACTGGAGGATGTTGACCAGGAAATCCGACAGCTCGTAAATATTACCCTGTATGGCCCGGCATTTATTGTGCAGGGCTGTATTGGTAAATAAATCGTTATAGTAATTTTTCACCATGCCCGTACACGACGCCGATGGCGTAACGATGACGCTATCTTCCGAAAAATCATTCAGGAATTTACTGCCCACTGCTTTGGCATCATCCCAAAAACCGGCGTTAAATGCCGGTTGCCCGCAGCAGGTTTGGTTTGGATTAAAGCTAACCTTACAGCCTGCCTTTTCCAGCACTTTTATGGTATTAAAAGCAGTATCAGGAAATAATTGATCTACAAAACATGGTACAAACAGCTCTATCTTCATCGGCACAAATTATTCGGCGCTAAATTCCGTATTATTTTCATTGTTTTTTTCGGCTTTCAGCAAAGAAAACAATAAAAACAATCCAACGATAAAAAATAATCCTAACACCAATACTGAATTGCGCGGACTGCCGGTTAATTCTTCAATAAAACCGAAGCTAAACACCCCGGCAACTATAGCCAGCTTTTCGGTAACATCATAAAAACTGAAGAATGAGGCCGTATCGGGAATATTTTCCGGAAGGTATTTTGAATAGGTAGACCTTGACATAGATTGTATGCCCCCCATTACCAGCCCCACAACAACGGCAACCAAATAAAACTGGGTATCGGTAGTTGTAAAATATGCGGCTACACATACACCTATCCAGATAATTACTGTACCGATAAGTACCCGCACGTTACCAAAAATGCCCGACAGCCTCGACATTAAAGTAGCGCCGCCTATGGCCACCAGTTGTATAATCAGGATGATTGAAATGAGTGCTGCCGTACCCATATGCAGCACTTTTGCAGCAAAACCCGTTGCCACAAGCATAACAGTTTGTAACCCCATGGAGTAAAAGAAAAACGCGGGCAAAAATCTTTTTAGCAGTGGCATGCCCTTCACTTTTTTCCACACGTTGCCTAATTCAATAAAACCTCCTTTGATAATATTGTGCTCATGGCTCACCGCATTCGGGCTACCTTTGGGCAATACAGAAAAAGGAATCAGAGCGAAACCTATCCACCACAAACCTACCAGCAGAAATGATAACCTTGCCGGGAAGCTTTTATCTAATATTCCAAACCATTCTGGTTTTAATACAAAAAGAAAACAGATTAGCTGCAATAACACGCTGCCAATGTAACCATAGGTAAAACCTTTGGCACTCACGTTATCCTGCATATCAATGGTAGCTATCTCCGGCAAATAAGAATTGTAGAACACAAAACCACCGCTATAACCAATGGCCGCCAGTGCAAAGGCGATAATGCCCATCTCCAAAGTATCTTTTGTAAAAAAAAACAAACTACAGCAGGATAACGCGCCGATACAGGTAAAAAACTGCATAAATATTTTCTTGTTGCCCTTGTAATCGGCAATAGAGGATAATATGGGCAGCAGCAAAACCATCACCATATAGGCAGCAGCAAGGGCATAATCTGACAATGCGGTATTCACAAAGCTTTTACCGAAGAACATTACCCTATCGCCATTTTTAGCGTTAGCTGTGATGGCCACATAATATGCCGGAAAAATTGTTGAGGTGATGACCAGGTTATAGGCCGAGTTGGCCCAATCAAAAAATGCCCAAGCCCGGATGGTTTTCTTGTTATTTTTGGTTTCCATTGATAAGATAAAAGTAGCGAAAAAGAATTGAGAACTGTGAATCAAGAACTAAGACAAACCCACAACTCACAACTACGTCTGTATCACCCCCACATTAAACGCCTTCTCAATGGGCGCGTGGTTAGCCGCTTCTATCCCCATGGATATTACCTTACGGGTTTCCAGCGGATCGATAATGCCATCAACCCAAAGCCGTGCAGCTGCGTAGTATGGCGTGGTTTGGTTGTTATACCTGTCGGTGGTTTGTTTTAACAATTCCTGCTCTTTCACTTCATCCACCAACTCCCCTTTTGCTTTTAACCCTGCCGACTGCATTTGCACCAGCACCTTGGCTGCCTGCGCGCCGCCCATAACGGCTATTTTTGCAGATGGCCAGGCATATATCAGCCGAGGATCATAGGCCTTGCCGCACATGGCGTAGTTACCCGCACCGTACGAGTTGCCTATAACTATGGTAAACTTGGGCACTACAGAATTGGCAACCGCGTTTACCATTTTGGCCCCATCTTTTATAATGCCTCCCTGTTCGCTGCGGCTGCCTACCATAAAACCGGTAACATCCTGCAAAAATACCAGCGGAATTTTCTTTTGGTTGCAGTTCATAATAAAGCGGGTTGCCTTATCGGCCGAGTCGGAATAAATGACGCCGCCAAACTGCATTTCTCCTTTTTTCGATTTAATCACCTTGCGCTGGTTAGCCACAATGCCCACCGCCCAGCCATCAACCCGGCCCAGGCCGCAAATGATAGATTGGCCATAACCTTCCTTATATTCTTCAAAAGCCGAATCGTCCAGTAACCGTAATATGATCTCGCGCATATCGTAAGCCTTCTCGCGGTTATCGGGCAAAATGCCGTAAATATCTTTGGGGTCTAACTTTGGTGCAACCGGCTTAATCCTGTCGAACCCGGCCTTGTTATAGTCGCCCACCATGCTCATGATATTACGGATAGAATCGAGGCAAGCCTGGTCGTTAGGTTGTTTATAATCGGTAACGCCCGAAATTTCGCAATGCGTGGTAGCGCCGCCCAGGGTTTCGTTATCCACATCCTCGCCTATGGCCGATTTTACCAGGTACGATCCTGCCAGGAAAACCGATCCGGTGCCCTCTACAATCATAGCCTCATCGCTCATGATAGGTAAATACGCGCCACCGGCCACGCATGAGCCCATAATGGCCGAAATCTGGACGATACCCATACTGCTCATCATGGCATTATTCCTGAAAATGCGGCCGAAATGTTCTTTATCCGGGAATATCTCATCCTGCAAAGGCAAATACACTCCTGCCGAATCTACCAGGTAAATGATAGGCAGCCGGTTTTCCATAGCTATTTCCTGCGCGCGTAAATTTTTCTTTGCGGTTATCGGGAACCAGGCGCCGGCCTTTACCGTGGCATCATTGGCCACAATTACACATTGCCTGCCCGATACATAGCCAATACCGCAAATAACACCACCAGACGGGCAGCCGCCATGCTCGGCATACATGCCATCGGCGGTAAACGCGCCAACCTCCAGCCAGGGTTTATCTTTATCTATCAAATAGGCCACCCGCTCGCGCGCCAGCATTTTGCCTTTTTCTTTTTGTTTCAAAGCAGCCTTTTCGCCACCACCCAGGTAAACTTTTTTAAGCCGGGTTTTAAGCTCATAAACAAGCTGCTTGTTTATATCTTCATTTATATTGAATGACAGATCCATAATTGGTATATAATAGAAAACGTAATTTAGGGATAATTACCGTTGTAAAGATAATTTTTAGTTTTCATTTGGTCATTGGTCATTGGTCATTGGTCATTGGTCATTGGTCATTGGTCATTGGTCATTGGTCATTGGTCATTGGTCATTGGTCATTGGTCATTGGTCATTGGTCATTGGTCATTGGTCATTGGTCATTGGTCATTGGTCATTGGTCATTGGTCATTTAAGGGCAAGTTTGATTGGCAACGATTGTTTTAATTTTTTTAATAAATCTACCAATGACTAATGACAGCGCAGCGTCAATGACTAGTGACCAATGGCCAATGACAAACCAGTAGCACTACGCTTAAAATAGCGTAAAAACACGTATATATATTTACCTGAATCCATATAGCTTTACTTCACAATTACTTAGCCCCATCTGTCATGATACAAAAAACTCAACACTACGGCTGGACACCCGACCTGCCCGATCACCGCGATTTAAGATATGCCATAGTTAGACCCGAAGCTTTAGCCAAGCCGCTACCCCCAATGGTTGACATGCGGCTACAATGCCCGCCTGTTTATGATCAGGGCCAATTAGGTTCATGTACGGCCAATGCCATAGGCGGCGCTTTTCAGTTTGAACTCATGAGGCAAAAATTGCCGGTTTTTAATCCATCGCGCCTGTTTATTTATTATAACGAACGGGTGCTGGAAGGCACTGTAAGCCAGGACAGCGGGGCCCAGCTGCGCGATGGCATAAAATCGGTAGCCACACTGGGTGTTTGCGACGAAAAACTTTGGCCGTACAACATCAAGAAGTTTGCCAAAAAGCCAACAAAAACATCATTTACAAAGGCAAAAAAAAGTCAGGCCCTGCAATATACCCGTCTAAATAATATGAATATCAGCGAGCTCAAATCGTGCCTCGCTACCGGAAATCCTTTTGTTTTTGGGTTTACGGTGTACCAAAGCTTTGAAAGTGCTACAGTTGCACAAACCGGCGTACTACCCATGCCTTCAAAAACCGAAAGTGTTTTGGGTGGCCACGCGGTTATGGCTGCCGGGTACGACGATAGTAAAAAAGCATTCATTATCCGCAACAGCTGGGGCGATGCCTGGGGACAAAAAGGCTATTTTTTAATGCCCTATGATTACATTACCAGTACTGACCTTGCAGATGACTTTTGGACAATAACGCAGGTAGAAGGGTAATTTGGGAGGTATTTAATATGACATGGTAACCACGATAGTGCTTTTCGTTGGCTGAGCTTTTGATACCGGCAATCTGCTTTACCTTAGGTTGTCTTCCGGCCTGACACTGTGTATTATTGATCTTATTTAGTTCGGGCCGGCACTACCTCATGCTTTTCTTAAGGTGATGATGCGCATCCAGTGCATTAGCTTCATAACCGGGTAAACCGGGTCTATCTCAAACCATTTTTTCCCAAAATTGGCACTATTTGGGTGCTTATGGTGGTTGTTCTGGAACAACTCGCCCAGCATCAAAAAATCAAATGGTGTTGTATTTTTTGATTTATCATCATTGTCAAAATTCCTGTACCCATACTTATGGCCACACCCGTTAACAATAGCACCATGGGCCCTTATCATAAAATGTATGGGCAATAACAAAAACATCCACCAATGAGGAGAAAAAAACATAAAAACAGGCATACGCCGCGCCAAAGAGTAGTCTTGATAATATTGAAGAGTCCATGCGGTCAACTATCTACCATTTAGGATAATGCCGCGGAAATTGAGTCCGGAAACAGCTGGTACTTGGTAAATCTCTCAAGGATTTACCTTATAGATTAAACTGTTAACCGGATTATTTATTGTGGCATAAGCGGTAAGGCAACATAATAAAAAAGCACCCTCCATTAAAGGAAGATGCTTTATGAATAAGTTTATGCGATTAATATGATGGCTTTCTTTACGTGCAGGTTGTTAATATAGCATCCTAAACAGCCAATTTACCCTAAACCAAGGCAACTGCACTTTTAGGTGAAAAAGAATTCATAAACTCCTGCGCTCTTTTTACCATTAACTTCGATCCTATAAATATAGCCGAACGCTGATGGAGCTGCTCTACTTCAATATCCAAAATTCTGTCGTATCCGTTAGTAGCCAAACCACCTGCCTGCTCCACAATAAACGCCATCGGGTTGCACTCGTAAACCAGGCGAAGTTTTCCATTTTTATACTGTGCTGTGGTTGGGTAAATAAATATGCCCCCCTTTATTAAATTCCGGTGAATATCTGCAATCATCGATCCGGTGTACCTTGAAGTATACGGCCTATTGGTGATATCATCTTCTACCTGGCAATATTTAATATATTTTTTAACACCTTCGGGCAAATGGGTGTAGTATCCTTCGTTTATAGAATAAGTATTACCTTCGGCAGGAATACTCATTTCGGGGTGCGACAAGCAAAACTCTCCGATTGAGGGATCAAGTGTAAAACCGTTTACCCCCTTACCTGTGGTATATACCAACATAGTGGATGAGCCATAAATTACATATCCCGCTGCTACTTGTTCGGTACCATTCTGCAAAACATCCTGAAGCGTTGCTTTACCTTCGTTTGATTTTCTGCGGTAGATAGAAAATATGGTACCAACACTTACATTTACATCAATATTAGATGAACCATCCAGAGGATCAATAGCCACAATATATTTGGCGTTTTTTGATATTTCAGAGTCGATATAAATATGCTCTTCATTCTCTTCAGAAACAACAATACAACATTCGCCGCCGCTTTGCAATGCCGAAATGAACTGTTCGTTTGCATATATATCCATTTTTTTCTGGTGCTCCCCGTGTGAATTGGTTTCGCCTGTTTCGCCAATGATATCAATCAGCCCGGCCTTATTAATTTCGCGGTTTACAATTTTTGCTGCGATACCTAAATCGCGTAAAAGCCGCGAAAGTTCGCCTTTGGCATACGGAAAATCGGCCTGCTTCTCTATAATAAATTGCCCTAACGTTTTTACTGTCTTCATATAGATTGTTTTTAGTTTTAAAAATAAAGACACTCTTTGTGCACAAAGCAGTGTCGCAGGTAAAAGTTAAAATTGGTGGCGCCGACTACCTTAATGCGCCAGCCTGCAATTAGCTATTTATTGCTATAACTATCTAAAAACCTTTTTACTAAGGTAATTGGAGACCAAAGCACAACTGTCATGCACTGTCTTAGAACTCAAATTCTTCTACGCCGATGCGTTCCAGGCTGTCCAGTAACTTTTATACTTAAAGTTCAAATATCCCGGCCCTATTTCTCAACCAGGCGTTATTATCTTTAGATAAGATCGTACAATAATTTGATAACAGATAGATAAAAACCATATGCGCCTTTACACATCTTTGTTTCATACCAAGTATACAATCAGTCCGGTACTTTCAAGAGTGTGGTTATCAATTTTCAACAGCGTATATCTATATAATGATACAAACAGATAGTGCCCTCAGGAACATAAAGGTAAGATTTCCGGGGCAAATTATTATTGGAAAAAATTCAATAATTGAACTTGCCGACGAAATTATTGGTGCAGGGCACGTTCATGTATTAATTGTTACAATTGATGTACTTTTAACAACCATTGGCCCGGTTATTAAGCAGTTACAACAAAAAGACATCAAGGTACAGGTAAATACATCGATAACCCGCGAACCCTCTTATGCCGATATCTACAGTTTATTAATAACCGCATCAGGCCAGCCCGTTGATGCAGTTATTGGCATTGGCGGCGGTAGTGTGTTGGATGCAGTCAAGGTGATAGCTGCGCAAATAAAAAATGATCAAACCATAAATGAAATAACAGGTAATGGCCTGCTCAAAAAACGGGGCGTTAAATTGATATGCATACCTACTACTGCCGGTACCGGCAGCGAAGTATCGCCGAATGCCATATTGATTGACGATACTGATAATCAAAAAAAAGGGATAATCAGCCCATACCTTGTTCCGGATACCGTGATAATTGACCCGGCATTAACTTATAATTTACCGCCGGATATTACGGCAGCTACAGGCCTTGATGCCCTTACCCATTGCCTTGAAGCTTACACTAACCTATTTGCACATCCTTTTATTGATATGTACGCTTTTGAAGGCATTAGGCTTATTGCTGCCAACCTTGCAAAAGCGGTTAGTGACGGCGCAGATGAAAACGCACGCGCCCAGTTGGCCATTGGCAGCATGCTTGGCGGCTTTTGCCTGGGGCCGGTAAATACCGCCGGGGTACATGCCCTCGCCTATCCCTTGGGCAGCATGTTTCACGTAGCCCACGGATTGTCAAATGCATTGCTGTTGCCTTATGTTATGCGCTATAATATTATATCTGCACCTGCGCGCTATGCAGCTATTGCAAGAGCATTGGGCTGCAATAGCCTGGGCACCGACTTAGAAACAGCATATGCCGGTGTTGACAAGGTACGCGGGCTTATTAAACAATGCCATCTCCCCGAAAAGTTGAGTGACGTGGGTGTACCCAGGTCTGCCATCCCCGCCATGGCAGCCGATGCAATGAAAATTACCCGGTTACTTAAAAACAATCCCCGAGCCATAACCATTAGCGACGCGATAAATATTTATGAGGAAGCTTATTGAAATAAAATGAAACAAAAAAAGAAATACAATGGCTTAGTAGTGCCAACTATAACACCGTTAACCGAAAACTACAAGCTCGATCATGAAGCAGTCGAAAAGATTTTTGACAATATTTTCAACTATGGCGGTGTGCCATTTATATTGGGTACCACCGGCGAAGCGCCATCCCTGCCTGACGATGTAAAAATTGATTTCATAAAACTTGCAGCCAGGCTTAAACAGCCTAACAAACTTATTTACGCAGGTATTTCATCAAACTGCCTTGCCGAATCCATTGAAATGGCAAAAAAATGCGCCGATGAGGGAATTGATGTTGCGGTAGCTCACGTACCTGCATATTTTACGTTAACGGAGTACGAAATAAAAAAATATTTTGAAACCCTGGCTAATAGCATTCCTTTGCCGCTTATTATATACAACATACCGGCAACAACCGATGTGTCTATCCAGCTAAACCTGCTTAACGATTTAAGCTATCACGAAAATATTGTTGGTACTAAGGACTCTGAACGAAATTACGATAGGTTGCAGCAATCAATTAAGTTATGGTCTAACCGGGCTGACTTTAGTCATTTTTTGGGATGGGGAGCGCAATCAGCTCATGCTTTGTTCACCGGCGGCGACGGCCTGGTGCCAAGCACAGGAAACCTGTTTCCTGATATCTATTATAAAATGATTGTTGCTGCCGATAACAACGACGAGCCATCGGCATTAAGGCTGCAAAAACATTCCAATCTTGTGGGCGATTTATACCAGGGAAAGCGTTTGTTAGGTGAATCGTTGGCTGCGCTAAAATCTTTAATGGAAAGCGCTGGTTTGTGCCGGTCTGTTTTAATGCCGCCGTTACAAAAGGTAAGTGCCGAAAATGCAGCTCAGCTACGGGAAGGGCTCCAAAAAATTGTTACCCGCGAAAACCTTAATTTACCAATTTACCAATGATCAGTAAAAAACCAATTATAGGCATTACTATGGGCGACCCTGCGAGTATAGGGCCCGAAATAGCTATAAAGGCCCTGCTTACCAAACGATTGTTTGATATATGCAACCCTGTAATTATTGGCGATGCCGCTGTTTTTAATGATATTGTTAAAAGGCTTGATATGCAGGCCACCATCAACCCTATAAAAAACATAAAGGATGCCACCTTTATTTACGGTGAGCCTGATGTGTATGACCTTCAAAATGTTGATATGAGCCAGCTCCGTTTTGGCGAAATATCGGCTATGGCCGGCAACGCGTCTTTTGAGGCCGTAAAAAAAGTGATTGATCTTGCCCTTGCTGGGGAGGTTGATGCCACTGTTACCGGGCCTATCAATAAGAAATCGGTAAACGAGGCCGGGCACCATTTTGCGGGCCATACAGAAATATACGCGCATTTTACCGGTACAAAAAAATACGCCATGCTGCTGGTTGAGGATAATATGAAAGTGATCCACGTTTCAACCCATGTATCGTTAAGGCAGGCTTGCGACCTGGTAAAAAAAGACCGCATTGTACAGGTAATTGAACTGCTGCACAATGGTTTAATTCAATTAGGCGAAACCAACCTCAAAATTGGAATTGCCGGTCTTAACCCTCACGCGGGCGATTCCGGCTTATTTGGAACGGAGGACGACGAGGAAATACTGCCAGCCGTACTGGAAGCCCTTAAAGTCGGTTACGATGTAGAAGGCCCTGTACCTGCAGATACCCTGTTTTCAAAAGCTTCAACAGGATATTACGGCGGCGTAGTGGCCATGTATCACGATCAGGGGCATATCCCCTTTAAGCTTACCGGCTTTAAATGGAACGCGCAAAAACAACAGATGGACAGTGTAAAAGGAGTGAATATTACCATGGGATTGCCTATTATACGCACTTCGGTTGATCATGGTACGGCTTTCGAAATAGCAGGAAAGGGAGTAGCCAGCAGTGATGCAATGATATTGGCTATTGAATCGGCCGTACAGCTTAGCAAAAACAGGATAACGCAAAACGCATGATAGCCGTAATTGCAGATGATTTAACAGGAGCAGCAGAACTTGCCGGTATTGGCCTTGGTTATCAACTAAAAACCGAGGTTAGTACCGTTGTTGATCCAAACAGTAAAGCCGACCTGCTTATCATTGCAACCAATACACGTTCATTGCCCGAAGCTGAAGCCAGCCACATCATGGCCGCCCTCACCATTCAATTGATGTTGCTTAAACCAAAGCTTATCTTTAAAAAGATAGATTCTGTTTTACGCGGCCATATTTTAAATGAAATTGAAAGCCAGTTAGCTGTTTCCGGATTAAAAAGGACATTAATTATTCCGGGCAATCCACTACATGAAAAAAAGATTGTTGACGGCATTTATTATTATAAAGATGAGCCGATACACCTTAGTGATTATGCCAATGATCCGGTATTTCCCGCAACAACATCAAATGTTAAAGAAATGCTAAGGGCCGCCAACCCCATAAACTTATTAAAAACCGGGGAAGAATTACCGGAAACCGGCATTATGGTTGGTGAGGTATGTGATGAAATTGATTTAAACTATTGGGTTGAACAAGCTGATGGCGATACGCTTTTAGCAGGTGCATCAGGTTTATTTAACAACCTGATGCAACATCTGTTCCCTGCACAACCGGTTGGTTATTCATATCCTGGCTTGCAAGGCCGGCGTTTGTTTGTATTTGGCAGCACGTTTTACCAGGGCAAACTTGCGGCTAATAATGGCTTCATGAACAATATAGCCGTACATTATGTGCCCGCCGCCATCATTTGCGGCGATGATGACAAGCAAATAATTTTTCTGTTTGCCAGTCACGTTGCCACAAGTATTATTAAGCAAAACAATGCTATAATCGCCATAAATCCTGGATCTTTCAGCGGCTTAAAAATCGATCCCGTTTTATTAAGCCATAAAATAGCGGCCATTGTAAAACAGGTAATTCAGTATACTAACCTAAATGAATTGTTAATTGAAGGCGGTGCAACTGCATGGTCGGTTTTAAATCGGTTAAATGTTAAAAAATTACAGCCTGTTAACCAGTTAGCTCCGGGTGTGATCCGTATGAGCATGCCCGGCGATACCCGATTATATGTAACTTTAAAGCCCGGCAGTTATGAGTGGCCTGCTCCAATTTGGGCAACCAATTAATTATACCTGATTATGAAACATGAAACCCTGCACCTGGCAGATTATATTATTATACTATTAGCGCTGGCAATTTCATTAACCATTGGTATTAGGTTTTCAAAAGGACAAAATTCAACCAAAAAATATTTTGTATCGCGCGGTTCGCTACCCGCCTGGGCAATTGGCATGTCGCTTATGGCTACGCTCATCAGCAGCGTAACATTCCTGGCCTACCCTGGCGAAGGTTTTTCATCAAACTGGATCCTGCTTGTACAGGGTTTAATGGTACCTGTGGTGTTGCTTCTTATCGTGTGGTTTATCGTTCCGCTTTACCGCGAAGTTATTGGTGTAAGCACCTATGAATATTTCGAAAAGCGTTTTGGCTCTTTTGCACGCTTTTATAGTTCAATAAGTTTTGTTTTAACTCATTTTTCAAAAATGGGCACTGTCTTTTTCCTGTTAGCCTTGGCGTTGGCCAATATGACAGATACCAATACCTACGCAATCATCTGGATTATCGGCTTTGTTATTATCGTTATCACCCTCATTGGCGGTATAGAAGCGGTAATATGGGCCGATGTGGTACAGGGTTTCCTGCTGATAGGTGGCGGCATTGTATCATTTATTATACTCATCTGCTCTATAAAAGGCGGCCTGCCCCAGCTTTGGCATATTGCCAGCATCAATCATAAAAACAATTTTGGCCCCTATACCTGGGATTTCAAAAAGCTCACTTTTATAGTCATGGCCATTAATGGAGCATTTTACGCTATACAAAAATACGGCACCGATCAAACCATGGTGCAACGTTACTTAACAGCCAAAACTGATAAGGCAGCCATCCGGGCCTCCATAATGGGTGTGGCACTTACCGTTCCGCTGTGGGCGCTATTTATGTTTATAGGCACGGCCTTGTTTGCTTTTTACCAGCAAAACCCCTTACCGGCAGGCATTAAAGCGGATGCGGTTTTCCCTTATTTTATTATGAGCAAGCTGCCTACAGGCGTAGTTGGCCTGATATTAGCCGCGTTAATATCAGCTGCTATATCAAGTCTTGGCGCAGATTTAAACTGCCTTTCGGCTATCGGGGTCGAGGATTATTACAAAAAGTTCAGGCCAAATAAAACGGATAAAGAATACCTTAAAGCGGGCAGGTGGATAGTAGTAATTGCAGGCATCGGCGCCATCATGATTGCTTCGCTTTACCTCCTTGCAGGTGATGAAGGGGCTTTAGGCATCGTATTCACCTTGTATGCCATATTTTCGGGAGGGATTGCAGGTATATTTTTGTTAGGATTGTTTAGCAGCCGTGCCAACCGGCAGGGGCTTAATATCGGGATAGCAGCCTGTATCGTATTTACGGCATATGCCTTTTTAACATCTACCAAAATTGGCTTAGGTACTGATAAACACATTTTGGTCGATCTGGGTAAGTACAACTTTAATCAGCATAAATACATGCTGGGCGTTTACAGCCACCTGGTTGTGATTATTGTTGGCTCGGTAGCAAGCCTGTTTTGGCCTAAGCCCGATATCAACAAAAATCTGCTTTTCAGTGGATGGCTCGAGGCGAAACGCACCGGTAAACTGGGTAACTAAAACAACACGAATGAAAAAATTAATAGTTCTGTTTGCGCCTATCCTATTTTTATATGCCGCTGCAAACGCACAGGTAAAATTGGCTTCTGTGTTTACCAGTAACATGGTATTACAACAACAAAGTAATGTGCCTATCTGGGGATGGGACAAACCCGGTTCCAGCGTAACAGTAAACACCTCATGGAATAAAAAAAGCTATAAAACCAGGGCAAACGCCGGCGGTAAATGGATGGTAAAAATTACCACGCCCGTTTATGGCGGCCCGTATACGGTAACCATCAGTGGAGGTAATACCATCAGGCTTGATAATGTACTCATCGGCGAGGTTTGGCTTTGCACAGGGCAATCAAACATGGAAATCCCGATGAAGGGGTATAAAAGCCAGCCCATCAGCGGTTCGGCTGATGCCATATTAAGATCGGCAAACAGCAATATCCATATCTACACAGTTCCCCGTTCATCTGTAACCGAAACGCAGGAAAACAGTAAACCGTCCGAATGGCATGTAGCCTCGCCGGAGTTTGTGGCTAATTTTAGCGCCACAGGTTATTATTTTGGCCGCCTGCTTAATGATATATTGCATATCCCCATAGGCCTTATCAGCGATTGCTATGGAGGTTCAAGCGCCGAGGCCTGGATGGATGCTGAAGGGTTAAAAGACTTTCCTGAAATAAAGATCCCAGCCAAAACCGACTCCATTAAAGCGGTATCACGCACGCCAACAACGCTATTCAATGGCATGCTTAACCCGGTTATTGGTTACGGCATTAAAGGCTGTATCTGGTACCAGGGCGAATCAAACTACGAACGCCCCGATCAGTATGAAAAGCTCTTCCCGGCCATGGTGAAACGCTGGCGCCAATTATGGCAGCAAGGCGATTTCCCTTTTTATTATATACAGATAGCGCCCTATGATTATACCCAGCTTCCGCCGTACAATTCGGGCGGCAAATACAATTCGGCTTACCTGCGCGATGCCCAGCGAAAATCATTAAATATAATCCCCAATAGCGGTATGGCTGTACTGCTTGATGTAGGCGAACAGGCAACTATTCACCCTCCACGGAAAGAACTGGCAGGTACGCGCCTGGCTTATCTTGCCCTTGCGCAAACTTATAACATCAAGGGGTTTGACTATGCGAGCCCGATTTATAAATCTATAGCTATTGAAGGCAACAGGGCCGTAATCCGGTTTGATCATGCCGAAAATGGGTTAACCTCGTTCACTAAGCCAATGCAGTGTTTTGAAATTGCAGGTAAAGATAAAATGTTTTACCCGGCTCAGGCCACTATTTCGGGCAGTACAATTGTGGTATCTTCACCATCAGTTAAAGAGCCCGTCGCTGTTCGCTATGCCTTCAAAGATTTTGTAGTGGGCGATTTGTTTGGTACTAACGGGCTGCCGGCATCTTCATTCAGAACAGACGATTGGTAATATGAAAAAATTATGGCCGTTTATATTTTTGTTATGGAGTAATGTCGCCCTCGCACAAACCGATAAGGGAATTGAGCAGTACAACGTTACCTGGGCAATTCAAAGCCAAAACTCCGGCCAATCCATGCCTTGCGGCGGTGGTGATATAGGCTTAAACGTATGGGTTGAAAAAGGCCAACTGTTTTTTTATATAGCGCGCAGCGGCACGTTCGATGAAAATAATGCTATGCTCAAACCTGGCCGTGTAAGGGTAAAACTCTCCCCAAATCCTTTTGAGGGCACCGAATTTAAACAACAGTTAACACTCCAAAATGGTGCCATATCTATCAGCGGCAAAAACGGCGATATTAAAGTCGCTATAAAACTTTGGGTTGATGTATACCGGCCGGTGATCCACCTGGAGATCAACAGCAATAAAGCCATAAAAACAGAGGCAGCCTTTGAAAGCTGGCGATATAAAGACAGACTTGTAAAAGGTGTTGAAAACAACCAGGGCTCCTGGAAATTTGGAGCGCATGGTAATGTTAAAACGCTAAAGGACTCAATCGCTTTCCGGGATGGCGGTATTGTGTTTTACCACCATAATCTTGATTCTACCATATTTGATGTAACTGTGAAGCAGCAGGGTATGGATGCGGTGAAAAATCAGCTGTTTAACCCGCTTAAAAACCTCACTTTCGGCGGCTTAATGTTGGGTAAAAACCTTAAAGCCGCCAGCACTTATAGCGGTAAGTATATGGATACTGATTTTGAGGGCTGGAAACTGCAAAGCATTAGTGCTACCCGCGCCCAAAACATAGCAATCTATCTTAATACCACGCAAACAGCAGCTGTTTCCGAATGGAAAAATAACCTTCAAAAAGTTATTCTTGAAGCCAATGCCCATAACAAAACCGCCTGGCAGCATACAGCCAATTGGTGGCAGCAATATTGGGACAGAAGCTTTGTCTACATCAACCCTAAAAGCAACCAGGACACCGCTGCATGGCAAACCGGCAAAAATTACCAGTTGTTCAGGTATATGCTGGGCTGTAATGCTTACGGGCAATATCCCACAAAATTTAATGGCGGACTTTTCACCTACGACCCGGTATTTGTAAGTGAGAAAACCAGTTACACACCCGATTTCCGTAACTGGGGCGGCGGTTTGATGACAGCCCAAAACCAGCGGCTGGTTTATTTCCCGATGCTCAAGAGCGGGGATATCGATATGATGAAGGCGCAGTTCGATTTCTACCTGCGCTCCTTACATAACGCCGAACTGCGCAGCCAGGTTTACTGGGGGCATAAAGGAGCTGCTTTTACCGAGCAACTGGAGAATTTCGGACTACCCAACAGCGCCGAGTATAATTGGAAACGCCCCGCCGGTTTTGACAAAGGATTGGAATACAACCAATGGCTGGAATATACCTGGGATACCGTTTTTGAGTTTTGCCTCATGATGCTGGAAACCGAACGTTATGCAGGTAAAGACATCCATCAGTACATTCCTTTTATTGAGAGCTGCTTAACCTTTTTTGATGAGCATTACCAGTACCTCGCCCTTGAACGCGGCAGCAAGCCATTGGATGGCGACGGCCATTTGGTATTGTACCCCGGATCAGGAGCCGAGACGTTTAAAATGGCCTATAACTCCAATTCTACTATTGCGGCTTTACAAATGATTACCCGGCGCCTGTTGGCTTTGCCCGATAATTATTTAGACAAAGATGAACGATTAAAACTAACCGGATTTTTAAAACGCATCCCTCCTTTTACTTATAATGAAATTGGCGGGCATAAGGTGCTTACTCCGGCAAAGTCATGGGAACGCGTTAACAATGTGGAGAGTACGCAATTTTATACTGTTTTTCCCTGGGGTATACACGGCATTGGCAAACCGGGGTTGGACATAGCCCTTAACAGCTGGAAATATGACACCCTTGCCATCAAATTCAGGAGTGGTATGGGCTGGAAACAGGATAATATATTTGCAGCGCGGTTAGGGCTGACCAAAGAAGCCGCTGAACTAACCACCTTTAAACTC
This sequence comes from Mucilaginibacter sediminis, assembly GCF_051903035.1. Classification (NCBI taxonomy): domain Bacteria; kingdom Pseudomonadati; phylum Bacteroidota; class Sphingobacteriia; order Sphingobacteriales; family Sphingobacteriaceae; genus Mucilaginibacter; species Mucilaginibacter sediminis. Next base: position 721,834 of record NZ_CP170602.1, on the reverse strand, counting down.
AAAGATTCCGGCAGGCGTTTCCCGGCTTTTTGGGGACCAGGTTTCGATTGGACGCCCGACCATAATTGGGGAGGTTCGGGCATGATTGGCCTGCAGGAGATGCTGATGCAGGTTGACGATAGAAAGATCTACCTCTTCCCGGCCTGGCCAAAGGATTGGGATGTACATTTTAAGCTGCACGCACCTTACAATACCACAGTTGAGGGTGTTTTGAAGAACGGAAAAGTGGCAAATTTAAAGGTCGTCCCGGAGGAAAGGAAGAAGGATATTGTACTGATGCTTGAAAACTAAAAGCGCAATCGTATATCTACGAAAGAAAGCTCGCGGTACCGCAGTTAAACATCGGCCTTGACAGGGCAAACACATCTAATTGGGTTAACATAACTTAACACATTTCAGATAAAACACAATACAATTCATTGACAATCAATATCTTGAGTTTTTAACAAGGTTAACACTAAACTGATGTATCGTGCAATTCAGGCGCATCCAAAAATTTGTGTCTGTTGTTGGCCAACACAGGTACCAAAGAGATCTGTATCTTTTAATAAAGATCGGGCAATAAAAACACCGCATCGTTTGATGCTGATATTTTCGCGAAGCCATTAGCTTTGAAAATGTACCAATTAAACTTGCGAAGTTTCAAAAACTTCGCAAGTTTTAAATCGCCGTCCCCGAAACTGCATAAAACCTTTTACCTTTCACCTAAAAACTAAAAAACTACCTGTCCAGCGGGAGCCATGTTTCCATACCTACGTGGCCCCTATTGCCCCAGGCAAAGTAAGGGATCAGCCTTACATCCACCGCGTTTCGTTTTGGGGTTGATACTTCCTTATAAAGCTGGTTTTTCCAATTGGCCTCGTTGCGCACGTCGGCTTTGCCGGTAAGGCTCATGATATTGCTGTTATCAATCATCATCATTTCTGGTTTCAGTTCGTTTTGGGCCGATAAAGCAATATTGAATAGTTTTTGCCCTTTGGCCAGATCGGCCGACTCCAGGCAATACACCACGGGTCCACGTTTCACGGCTACCTGGTTGCGGGTTTCCTCAACCAGTGGGTTAGCTTCCATCATGGTTACCGGCATGGGCAGGTTAAGTTCTATTACCATGCCTTTTCGCCATACTGCATTTAATTGCGAGTATGCACCTGGCGATGTGTCCAGCTGCGGTACCGGCTGCCCTGCCATTTTAATGCCGGCCCCCTTACACCAACCCGGTATCCGCAGAAAAATGGAAAATGCTTTATCGCCCGGCACCTCATCCAAACGGATAGTAATTTTGCCATCCCAGGGGTAATTGGTAGTTTGTGTAAGCTTAATTGGGGTGCCATCTTTTAACCTGGCTGATAAAGTGTTGCCTCCATACAGGTTAAACCACAGGCCCTTGTCGGATACACTATAGGCATAATCGCTCACCTCGGCTATTGTCCGCACCACATTCGGTGGGCAGCAATTGGAAAGCCTGATATACCCCACCCTATCCTTCGACCATCGCTGGCTAAAGGGCAAATCATCCGAATAGTTCAGCGGATTAGTGTACAGGAAATTCCGCCCGCTTAAACTGATACCCGATAGTACGCTGTTGTACAGCGCCAGCTCCATCACATCGGCATATTGGGCTTTGCCGGTAATTTGCAGCATCCGCCAGTTCCATAACACGTTGCCTATATTGGCGCAGGTTTCGTTATGCGCGGTAAAGTTTGGCAGCTGGTAATCGCGCCCGTAGGCCTGGTGCACTTTCTGCACATCATTGGGGTTATAGGATGTACCATCGGGCGATACGCCATCGTACAACGAGCCGCAGCCTCCTGTTATATACATTTTGCGGTTTACCACATCGTTCCACATCAGGTTTAAAGTATGCATCAGGGTTGTATCACCTGTTTCTGCATACACATCGGCAGCGCCGGCAAAAAGGTAATTGGCCCGCACCGCATGGCCCATAGCCTGGGTTTGCTGCCTGAAAGGGATCCTGTCCTGGTTATCATCGGTACCGTTCTCCATCAGGCCCCTGATATTGATCAGACTTTTAGCCAGCTCAAGATATTTGGGATCGCGCGTAGTGCGGAACATCTCAATCACCCCCATATAATGCGATGGACAAATAGCATTCCGCGCCAGTTCCGGGGATGCTGTTTTGTAAAATTTGTAAAGGTAATCCGTTGCCTTTATGGCTACTTTTAATAAAGTGGTTTTACCTGTTGCCCGGTAATGTACGCAGGCAGCAGTCATTAAATGGCCCAGGTTGTAGGTTTCGAAGTTGAGCCTGTCATTAAATGCTTTTTCCTTGCCGGTGTGCTTGCGCTCCTCAATAATTGTAGGTGTATGAATGTAGCCATCCGCACGCTGTGCTTTAGCAATCACGGTAATGGTTTTATCCATCAGCTCATCTAATTTAGCATCGCGCGTTGAGGCATACATGCTGGCAACCGCCTCAAACAGTTTGTAAAAATCCCCATCATGAAAAGGCGGCCCTTCATGCGAGCCGGTATCCAGCCCGGCAGCTATCTCAAAATTCCGGTAAGCGTGGCTGATCTTCGGATCGGTATAAACGCGCCACAGGTTGGGGATCATGGTATCGCGGCAAACTTTAAACCTGTCTGCCCAGAAGCCGTTCGTCCAGGTTACATTACCCATATCCACACTACTCAATTGAGCAAAGGGGCTTTTGGTGGTATTAACAAGCGATTTATTTTGAGCATAGGATATTTTAACCGCTGATGCCAGGCACAACAAAATCCCTGCACATTTCCATATATTTTTCATATTCGATATTTTATTCCTTTTTAATATACTGCCGAGTCGACTCACCCCGACGAGGCTACGCCCGTCACCCCTCTCTCCGCTTCGCGCATAGAGGGGTTGAAAATTTTAAAAATACTCCCCAACCCTCTTTGCGGCGCAGCCGGAGGGTCGGCCAGCGCAACGTAGCCGGGGTGAGTCGTAGCCTGCGTTCCAGCTACACGCTGTACGCCTTACGCATTTCCTTCTATTATCGTACCCATACCAACCTCACAGGCCCTAATAAACCTGCTGGCAACAAAGCTTTCCCTTCTAAACGGTATGGTGCGTTTGTCCACGTAATTCTATCTTTTTCGGGTTTGGCATGATCGCCCATCAGGCGGTTGGCCCAGGTATTGGTTACTTCGATGCTCAGCTTGTTAGTGCCTGGCTTTAACGCCTTAGTTATATTTACGCGGTAAGGGTAAGTCCATGCCACGCCGCAATCAATTCCATTTAAATAAACTTGAGCCATATTGGCGACAGTCCCCAGGTCAAGCCATGTTTCGGCAACGACACTTTTACTGATAAAAGTTTGCTTATAGATGGCTGTACCCGAATAATATTTAATACCCTCCTCCGGCCGTTCGGGCCAGCTATCCAGTTTATCAAACACAACAGGCGTTGCAGGGCCGCCAAATTTAGGGTCAAAGCTAACCTCCCACTGTGGTTTACCAGTTTGTAAAGGGGTAATTGTTTCTGTTTTATGATGATGAACCTCTTTAGGTAAGGAATTATTTTTTTGAAGGATAACAAATACCGACCCGTTTGCTGCGAGCTGCAAAGACAAAACGGTTCGGCTTTTAGTTATTTTCCAATCATTTGCTAAAACGTTTTTGCAACTTAAAGCATCCCACAGCTCCGGCGGCCCTTTTGTTGTTCTCAGCGATAATTCAATCGTCCGTTGCTGCTCCTGCTGGTTGGATATAAAATAAATATCAAAGCCTGGCGCGCTGCGATGTGTCCAGGCGATACCATCAGCATAGTTCCCGGCGGGGTCTTTTATGATCACATCACGCGATATGCCTATCTTATCAAAAGTATCCTCCTGATATGGCCCGGTTAACACTTTACCCCGGGTGGTTTTGTCTTTAGCTGATGCCCATAATGCTTCGCCGGCTTGTTTCACCTGCTGGTCACCGGTCATGCCATTAGCATTTAAAGGTTTGTCATTAATTAGTATAGTTGCGCCATCATTAACCAATTGCTGCAATTTTTTCACAACTTCAGGCGACGTTAAACCCGGATCGGGCGACATAGGGTGCGCGCCCGGAATTACCAGCATGGCGTAGCTTGCCCCACCGGGAAGCTCAATCCTGCCATTTTTCACGGTGGCTAAACGCAGCAAGGCGTCCCGGTTAAAAGAATCATAGGCATAACCACGTAAAGGATCCATCCAGTTTTCGGGCAGGGCCATGTTGGCCGAGTGGCTGGCATCTGTAATGCTGTTCGCAATCGGCTCGCCTTTGTTGGCCAGCCTCCCGGCTTCCTGTTTTACTCTTTCGGCGCCAAAGATGCCCGGCAAGGTGCCTACCAGTCTATCAGGCAAAATAGCCCGGCGTGGTGTTTCTTCACCGGTAAATATAGCTAAATCGATAACAGGATGCCCCAATTGCAATAATGCCTGGCAACGCTGAAGGTAGTTGAACCATGCCTTACCGGGTTTCCACCAGGTTTGGTCGCGCTGAAAAAACACCCCGATGCCATCCAGGGTCATCCCCGGTTTACGGTCGGGCCAGGGATTATGCACATTTACATGGAACACCAGGCGGTTAATACCCAGGGCAAAATTACGGTCGGCCATCGTTTTCAGCATAGCCGGGTGCTCATCCCATAATAACCTCAACTCAGTAAATGCCTCGGCCTGGATAATATTTTTACCATAAATATGCCCCCCGGATATCGCGTCCAGCATATCATTAGGCTTATCATGCGTAGGGCTGCGGAACCAAAACTCGCCCATCGGGATATCAGCCTTGCTATAGTGCAGCATACCATCGCTTACCATGGTTGGTGCCACACTTTCGGCAGTAAATTCACAGCCTTTTTCATGGGCCAGTTTGGCCATGGTGCCGTAAAAATTATCAACCAGTAATTCGGCAACGGTTTGCCTTATATCGCCTAATACTTTTTCAGATACGTCGGCGCTTTGCATAGGCACACCCGCCATTACCGGCAGGTAAGGCAACAGATCATATCCCCGGCGCTTTTTAAACTCCCCGGCAAAAACGGGCGACCAGTTTTGGCTGCCACATTCCCAGCTATCGACATGAAAGATCTTTAACACCTTTTTTGCAAGATCGGGCCCGCCCTGCCTAATGGCCTCGCCAAACCAATGGTCAAATTGTACTTTGGCTGCTTCTGGATTAAACTTATCGCACTCCAAACCGCTGCCTGCACCACCTGTAGCATTGGTATGACCTGTTGAGGTGTGGCCTATGCGTAGTATTGTCCATTCGCCTGCCGGTATGTTCCAGTTGAGCTTACCATCGGGGCCTAATTTATCGGTTAGGTTAATGATCCTGCTTCTGTCAACACAAAGTTCACCGGGTAATTGTGCTGCTGTGGTTCTTTTACTTACGCGCCATACTTCGCCGGTTTTGCTTTCATACTGATGGATCCGCGCTTCGGATGATAATTCAATACCCAATAATTTTAAGGTGGGTTTCCATTTGGCAAAGTCAAGGTCCTCGGCACCGGGCTCTGATCCCGCTTTATCATAAATAAACCTGAAGTATTTGGCTGTAGTAACAGGTATTCCGTTGGTGATCTCCGAATCCCCATCCTGCCAGCCATGCCGGGGAGGATTAAGCCTGCCTAAGGACTTGAAGTTTTTACCATCATCACTAACCTCGATAAGCAAACGTTCTGCCTGGTAATTGCTGGCTGCGGTATGGATAACAAGTGAGCGGCAGGTAAAAGGTTTTTGAAACTCCAGCTGGATCCAACAGGGCTCATTGCTTGTAAAACTCTTTTTATTGCCTTTCTCCGCAAGATATTGAACATCGGTATTGGCAATACTGGTGCTTACTTTAGGTTCAGCATCATAACTGCTGATGCCCTCACCCTGCGGAGACGGATAGGCCAGTACCTCAATATCCTTATAGTAATTTTTGTAATGTGACGGAGTTGGTAAAGTATCCCCATAAACTTTACCACCCGCTACTTTAACTTTCGACCAAACCACCTTTTGCATCGATAATTCTGGTGTGATCCATGGCCCGCCTGCAAGCGCGAAACCATCACAATCATGCATAGCCAGTTTAACACCAATCCTGTCGGCCTCCTGCATGGTAAATTTCACCATGGCCCACCATTCGGGTGTCAGCTGTTCAACCGGCGGGGTTAAGTATGGCGGATTTGCGGCCCCTTTTATAGGCATAAGATAAGCGCCGCCAATGCCTGCCTGCTTCATAGCCTGCAGATCGGCAGTGACACCCTCACGGGTTACGGCTGCTTGCATCCAGTACCAGAACACCCAGGGCTTCGCGGCCTCGTTAGGGTGCAAAAAGGCTTGTTTTAATTCATCCTTTGTACCAGGAACACGCCGCACCTGGGCGCTGCCCTGCAAAGCGATGCAACAAATACCTATATGTAGTATCAGGATGAACCTTTTCATAAACATCAGTTAAATTTTATTTCACGGGCCGCCTCTCCCGCTTTGTCAGCAACTCCATTATATGGCGCGATGTAAAAGGTATAATGGTATTCCTTAGCAGGTATACGATATTGTTCCAACGGCGCCGCCACTTCCGACCAGCTATCATTTCCGCCTACGCCCATTTGTACCAGGTCGATATTAAGGGTTATAAAGCCCGCGTCTTTTAGCTTGTTGGTATGTTTAGCCTGCAGAATATTATCCTCGGTATAAGGCCAGGCGCTCATACTGAGCAGGCTATCGGCTGTTACCAGCAGGCCATTAGTTTTATTATGCAGCAGTATCCAGCGTACATCGGTCCGGTTACCGTTTTCCTGTGGTACCACATAAGGCTCCATAAACTGACTTATAGCCTGGTTGTAAATACCGGCTTCGGACGCTGTACGCCTGTCTGTATAGTTTTCGTAAGGCCCACGGCCATAATAGGCGATATTGCTATCGGCCCGCAAAATTCCCATTTGCATACCTACTTTGGGAAGGTCGGGCAGGTTTTTATCAGCGGCCAGGCTGTAATCAACCTTGATAGCACCTTTTCCGTTTATGGTATACGTTACTTTTATTATTGCACTATCGCCGATCAAAGTATACGTACTATTAACCTTCACCACTCCTTTTTGCGATTGATCAATACCGAAATTTTTTAGTTGGGGTTTAGCGGTAAACCATTGTTTAAGCTTCTTATCAGCCTTCCACCCCCGATGATCATTATCTGTAACAGGTCGACTGAAGTGAGGTAGTAAAGGAGCAAATACCTGTTGCTTACCGTTCAGCATATAGGAATTCAGCGCCCCATCTTTTTTATTAAAAGTGACATCAAACCCGTTCCCGCTAATACCCAAAGCAGAAAAATGATCTATATCTGTAACCTTTAACGACGGATAATATTGGTTTACTGGCTTTGTTGCCGGCAAACTGGTCAGCACAAACTGATCTTCCGCAATTTCATATCCTTTTGCAGCCCAGGGTTTATCTTCGGCAAGTGTAAAATGGATATCGGCTAAGTACTCGTGGTCCGTTTTAAACCGGGACAGGTATTGTTTTATGCTGATAATGGTATCCTTACCCGCAGCCAAATCAATATGCGGTAATTGTTTTTTGGCAATAATATTACCATCTTCCCGCACCTGGATGTACACATCGTATTGACTCAATGAAGCCGTACTATTCCAGTTTTTAATTTTGATCAATCCTTTACCTGCATCCGCCAGCGTACATTCTGCAGGCTGAAAAACATGCTTGCATTCGTAAATAGCCGGTTTGGGTCGCCCGTCTGATGCAACAATACCTTTGATGGTAAAGTTATCAAAGTAACGTTCGCCATAGTCGCCGCCGTAGGCGTAGTATGATACCCCGGCAGAATCTTTTTTTAACAGTCCCTGGTCTTTAAATTCCCATATGGCCCCGCCTATGATGCGTTTGGTTGATCGCCATTGGTCCCAAAATTCTTTCAGGTTGCCGTTGGAGTTACCCATAGCGTGCGAGTATTCCACAAAAAATATCGGCCGGTTATCGCCATTTTGCTGATTGGCCAATAATGGCGCCGTGTATAAACCTGGGTACATGCGGCTCACAATATCTACATAAGGCTGATCAATTGGATTTTGCAGCCGGTGTGAGTGATCGTTTGTTTTGGGATAGCGCGAATCTGTAGGATCTATATAACCGTCGGCCTGCGGGGTTCCCTGGGCGGGTTCATAATGCACCGGGCGGGTAATATCAAAATCATGGATCCAAGCGGCCATAGCCGCATGGTTTGGCCCACGGCCTGCCTCGTTCCCTAAACTCCAGGTGATAATGCTGGGGTGGTTTTTATCGCGCATCACCATGCGGGTGGCACGATCAAGATAAGCGCCCGTCCACATAGGGTCGTTGCTTAATTTAGAGCCGAGGCCATGGGTTTCCAGGTTGGCTTCGTCAATTACCAAAATGCCATATTCATCGCACAGGTCATACAGGTAGGGGTCCATTGGGTAATGGCTTGTGCGGATACAGTTAAAATTAAAGCGCTTAATGGTGCGCACATCATTTAAAATATCATCTCGGGATAATGCCTTGCCTTTTACCGGGTCATGATCGGGCCGGTTTACGCCGTACAGGTAGGTAACTTTTCCGTTGATGAGTAATTTACCATCATCCTTGCCAAACTCAATACTCCTGATGCCGACCTTGCAGCTCTTAACTTCCACAGTTTGCCCGGCGTTATCCAGCAGCGACAGCGTAAGTGTATAAAGGTTAGGCTGATCATCGCTCCATTTAGCGGGATTTTTCAGCGTGGTTTCCAGCAAACCAAACTTTACATTATCCAGCCGGGGGTAGATCTCGTTGATCATACTCTCAACACTGCGTTCCAGCGGTTTTTGAAATACTTCCCTGTTGTTTTTGTCGAAAAGCCGGGCCTCAATTTTATACCCGGGAACAGCTTTGCCTGTAAGGTTCTCCATCCTTGGGCGGATACTGAACACCGCATTTTTATATTGCTTATCCAGCTTAGCCTGCCACTCAAAATCGGCAATCCTCAGTTTAGGCTCGGCCAGCAGCAATACTTCGCGATGGATGCCGCTCATGCGCCACTGGTCCTGGTCTTCTAAAAAATAGCCATCGCTCCAGCGGATCACCTGTACAGATACTACGTTTTCACCGGCCTGCAAATAAGGCGTGATATTAAACTCAGACGGCAGAAAGCTATCCTCGCCATAACCTAAAAATTTGCCGTTAAGCCATACCTTAAAACCCGAGCTTACACCGCCAAAATGCAGGGTGATATTCAGATCCTTCCAGTTTTGAGGCAGGGTAAAAGTACGCTGATAGCTGCCCACGCCATTATAATCCTGCGGTACATGCGGCGGGTTAACCGGCCTGAACGGGTAAACTGCACTTTTATAAATAGGCTTATCATAGCCCTGCATCTCGATACTGGAGGGCACGATGATCTTTTTCCAGCCGCTTACCCGGCCTTTGTAAAAATCTTTTGGCGCATCGCCCGGTTTAACGGCATAGCTAAAATCCCAGTAGCCGTTTAAAGACATCATCCTGCCCGATTTTTCACGGTCGCCCGCAAGCGCGTCTTTGATACTGCTGTATGAATAAGCTGTAGCCCTGGCCGGGTCGCGGTTTATGCCATCAACCAATGGATTTTCCCAGGGTTCGGTATCATAAACCACCGGCACATTGGGTATGGGCGCGGGGGTTTTATCAACCAATTGAGCGTGAAGCGTAAAAGGCGCTAATCCAAAAACAAATAAAATATAGATCAATCTTTTCATCATTACTTACTATACACTATATAGCCAGATTTTGGCTCAATAAGATTTCCCTGGAGTGCAAACCCGGTTGTCGTGTTTTTCATTTAGTGTCCGTTAAAAATGAGGTATAAAACAATCATTACTATGGTAAGCAATGTCCAGGCTAATTTTACCCGTTTGGTTGGCTTGGCTATCCGGCTGATTTCCGAAGCATCCGGTTTATAAATTTCGGGCGAGGCATCCAGTAAGGAAATGGCAACAGCCAGTGCAGCAAGAAAAACAAAAATGTAAAAAGACAGCAGCAGGTAATGCGGCCAGAAATGGTACCTGGCAGATGGCAGCACCCACAGGTAAACTACTCCCGTACCCAAACTAAAAGCCGAACCTGCCGAAAGGACGGTATTCACGGCCTTGCGTGTAGTGCGTTTCCAATAAACTGTAAGCAGGAACACAACTGCCAGCGGCGGGGCTATAAAGCCCAGCACCGACTGAAATACATCGAAAAGGTTAAGCCCTTTAATGCTATCAATAGCCAGTGCCATACCTATTGCAAACAGGCAGCCTGCAACAACCACCCACCGGCCAATCCTGATTAAGTCCTGGTTACTGGCGTCCCGGTTAATTTTTTCGGCATAAATATCAATGGTAAACACCGTGCTTAACGAGTTTAATGACGAGCCGATAGTACCTACCAAAACGGCTATCAGCACTACTATCACCAACCCGTTCATACCAGGAGGAAACAGGTTGGTTACCATGGTCATATAGGCCAATGCAGGATCATCCAAATGCGGATAGAGAATAAAGCACAAAATACCCGTAAGGATAAATAGCGGCAGCGACAGGATCTTGAGCCAGCCTATAAAGTTAACACCAAGCTGGCCCTGCTCCAGGTTTTTAGCGCCCAGCACAGATTGTACCATTGCCTGATCGGTACAAAAAAACGCGATGGCCGATACCGGGTAACCCAGCAATATAGCATACCAGGGGTATTTAATGTCGCTGGCCGGATGTATAAGGTTCCAGTAATTGCCGGGCACTTTATGAAATACTGCCAAAAGACCGCCCGCCTTGTTTATACCTAAAACCGTTAAGGTTAATGATACACCGATTAGCAACAACATCTGGAATACATTCACTTTGGCAATGGCTTTTAAGCCCCCCGCAAATGCAAACAGCCCCGCAAATGAAACCAACACAATAACCGATTGCCACATAGGTATCCCCAATATCTGCCTTACCAAAAAGCCACCGGCGAACAAACCTAATGACAGCCAGGAAATGAGCATTTTAATGAGTGCATACCAGGCCAGGATGTTCCGTGTCGAGTCGCCGTAACGGTTGCCCATAAACTCGGGCATGGTAGATACTTTGGCAGCAATATATTTGGGCGCGAAAACCAGGGCCAGCAGCATCAGGAATACAAAGGCATACCAATCAAAATTTACAGCTACGATGCCTGTGCTATAACCAATACTGGCAAAAGCCAGCAGCATGGACGGCCCCACGTTGGTACCCCACATATTGAAACCTATACTTGGCCACCCCAATGATTTATTGGCAAGGAAAAGTGTTTCGTCTGTTTTGTTTTTATTGCTAAAACTGGCACGGTAGCCAATCACCAATAAGACCACCAGGTAAACAGCCACCACCCCGTAATCCAGAGCTGTTAAGCGCGATACAATATTGCTCATTGCGATGATCATGCGCTAAGTTGATTAGCGGTTAAAAGATATTCAGCCAAAATGTCGCCAACTTTAACCGGCCTGCCTGTTTGCAGGGAACGATCCATAGTCTGCAGCAGCGCAATGGTGCCTACACCTTCTTTAATATCGGGATAAGCCGTAAAGCCTTCGGTAATGCTGTCGGCAAAATATTCAAGATAATTCTGGTATTCGCCGGCGTGATGGCTTTTGCCTTCAAAGCGAAAATAATGTTTCAGCTTATGTTCCCAGGTAATGATCCTTTCTTCGCCGGTGTTATCGGTTATGGCATAGCGCAGGTCCATATAATCGCCCTGGCTGCAGCCTTCGGTACCTCTTAAAATGCAGCTCATCTCGCTGTCGCGGGTAGCAGGTTGTACCGGCCCGGTATAGCAGCCGCTTACCCTGGCAATGCGCCCATCGGTTGCTTTAAATATAAAATGCATCGTATCTGGGTTTTTCAATCCGCCCTTTGCCCCGTTTGAGCTTAACATGCCGTATCCCATTACTTCCTCAATATTGGGCAGGTACCAGCGAATAAAATCTGTGGGATGACTTAAACCCCCATAAAGCCATTTAAAAGCATTTTGTAATGACCATGGCTTATCTAAAAACCAGCGATGATCTGCATGATAATATGCCTCAATGGTGATCAGGTCGCCAACCAGACCTGCTTCATAATCCCGGCGCTGCTTTTTCATCGGCTCAAAAAAACGGGAACTTTGGCCAACAAACACCCTTCTGCCGCTTTTTTCAACCAGGTCCAGTAATTCGGCGGCTTTGCTAAGGTCATCAATAAAGGGTTTGGTACATACTACATGCTTGCCATAATGCAGGGCTTGTTTTACATGTTCGGCATGCAGGTGGTCGGGCGTATAAATGGCAATAATATCAATGTCTGCATCATCCAGCATGTGCTGGTAATTGGTGGTGTAGTTATGAAAGTTAAACTCCGCTGCACGGCGCTTGCAAATTTCAATACTCGTATCGCATACCATTTTCAATTCCAGCTTGTTGCTCTGTAATACTGCCGACATGGTACTGCGGCCTTCGCCTAATCCTAATATTCCTACCTTCATTTTTAATTATTGAATTACTGAATTATTGAGTTATTGAATCATTGAATTTTTAATGGCTTAAAAAACACCCAAACTTCACCGGGCTTTGTACCGGGAATGCCTTCCTGGTATTTTTTCATCAGCTTATTCCATTCGTTTACCCTTGGGTTGTTTTCTGTTGTTTTGGGATTCAGCTTATCCAGGCTTTCGCCTTTTGGAATACTGATGACTAACATCAACTGCCGTCCATTTTTAAAAACCAGCAGTTGCTGAAAATTGGCGTTGCAAAAACCTTTGGAAACCTCAGGCCATTTCTGGAACTGGGTAGCATGGTAGTTTAAATATTCCTGCTGCAGTTTGGGATCTTTCACCAAATTGGCCGTTAGTATAATGTTGTCCCATTCGGGCGCTATGACAGAGTTAACGCAACATTGTTGCTTATTGAAAGCATAAAAGGGATGCCTATATGTCCTAATCGTCAATCCGGGGTACAATCCTTTAGTTAAATTATATAATTTGTTTATATTCAGATTTTTACCGTAAATAACTAAATGGTTACTCCACTCATAAATTGACGAAAATGGCAAGTTTTGCTTTTTAATCAGGCTCAATAAGGGCCGGTGATCTATAGTTTTCCCAACTGGTGCGGTAATTTCAACAGCAGCATAAGGGTTGCCAATTACCCTTGCATCAGCTGTTTTAAGCAGCAATACCAGGACCATCATTAATCCTAAACTTTTCCGGTTGATGTGTATAATTAAGGCTCTCATTCCGACTTATAATTAATGGGCTGGCCCTCCCGGTTAACTGTTTTGTATTTAAGCAGGTATTGATAAGCCGGCTCCACCCCTGCCGCTTTTTTAATTTCGTTTGCCACCTGCCGGCCATTATTTTCCCATACATTACCAGGGCCGTTTGCATTTTTCAGAGATTTTTCTGCAGGGCACCAATTGTTTTTAATGGTGATGTATGATGAACCCTCGTCAGTATATAAGTAAAACCAGTGTTGCGGATCATGTGCGTAGGGCGCTTTATAAATACTATCCACGTAGTTATTACTGATCACTGAACCTGGTTGTGCCGATAAGGTATAAATACCTGCCACATCGTACATATTACGCGCATAGTGGTGAATCTTATTGGCTGTAATATGGTTGTCACTCATGGCGTTGATACTTTTTGTCCATCCCCAGCCCATACTGATGCCGGTATAGTTTACATCGCAAACCTCGTTATGGGCTATGGTAATGCCTTTTACATATCCTGCGCCAATACCCACGCATCCCCAGTCTTCATTGGTGGCATCGGTTATTAGGTTGTTTTCAATGCGGTCGTTGGTACATATTTCGCGTTTATCGGTTGGGTTATAGGGTAAATGAACTTCCTGCGCCTCATCCGAATAAACCCCAGCGAGGATGGCTGTTCCGCCGATGTCTTTAAACAAGTTACCTTTTATTTCATCATCGTGTGTTCCCCGCTGATAATCCAGGCCTGTTGAGGCCAGGTGCTCAAAACGGCAGCCTTCAAAGGTGGTATGGGCGGCGTAAGCTACCTCAACAGCAGCGGCAGGACGGCCAACCCATGCCTGGTTTTCCAGCCCTTTTTTATCCGGCGTACCGGGTATTTTTAGCTTGTAGGCATCCAGCATATACATACCATCCTGGTGCGGCACCAAACCAGCTTTTGAAGGCCGGAGCCAGCTGCTATGCTGAAAACCAATATTTTTAAAACTGAAATAACTTACGGGGTGATCTATCGTCCCCTCAATTTTTACAATATTCTCAAGGACAGGAACAGTTGCAGTGGCTGTGGACAGATCTTCACCGGGGCGCGGTATGTAGTATATTTTACGATGCTCCATATCCAGGTACCACTCACCGGGCTGGTTTAAAAACTGCACCGATCTGCTGAGATAAAAGGCAGAGTTACCCGTTTTTTTGGAGATCCAGGGCGCTGGCCAGGGATGTTCCGATTGGATGCGGCTTTCAGGCTGGTAAAAAGATAACCTTACACTATCACCCGCCACTTTTGCCGATTTAACCCTTAGTATAGCGATAGCCCACCACTGGTGTATAAACATTTCCATACCCTTAATGTGCAGGGTATCAAAGGCCGCGGGTTTAGGAATCCAACAGGATTGGGTTTGATGATCCCATGATAAAATACGACTCATTAATGGTGCATCTGCTTCCCTTGCCGGGGTGGCTTTAGTGTTACCAACCCATAATTGCCTGAAATTCACTACTTCATCACCAATTAAGGGTGCGTTGGCAACCCATACTTTCCCGGCAACATTCAAGGGTAAACCAGGGATATTTCCTTCCAGCTTTTTCCAGCCGTTTATATGGATGCCGCCACTAAAAATAGTCTCGCCTTTGTCAGCACCTTCAATAATGGTGGGGCTATCGGCCGCACCCGAATCTTCGGGGCGGATAAACAAAGGTTCGGATAATTGATAAAGTCCCTTCTCCACCACAATACGGATCCCTCCTTTTATGGATCCATCATTCAGACGGCGCAGTTCGCGCGCCTTTTTCAGCGCCATGGCTACCGTAGCCAATGGCTGCTGTTGCGTACCCGTATTTTTGTCTGATCCTTTTGGCGATACCCATATTTCTGCCGCTAAAACGCTGCCTGTTAAAGCAACAATTAGCAGCAAAGCGACAATAAATATGCGGCAGATGTTCATTAACAATTATTGGTTTGATGTTTGAAAAATTGATTTTATGTAAGTGGCATTGGCGCTAAAGTTCCATTTAACATTATGCACATCTTTAGTATCTCTCGACCGCTCAATCACCAGCCAGCCGCTCCAGCCCATTTTATCTAAAGTTGCCTTTACCCGTTCCATGTTTATTTCAGGGTCGTTCTGCAGCCATTGGCCATCAGTATTGGTACAGTGTATCATTACAATATTCATCTTGCCCAGTATCTGCAATTCCTTTTCCAGGTCGCGGCCATTATCAAGTGCGTTTTGAAAGTTGAAATAACTTTTTATAGCCGGCGAACCTATATCTTTTAATAACTGCAACTCATTCCTGGCGTCCAGTGAAGTTTCAATACCAATTACTACACCCGCTTTTTCGGCTATTTTACCCACTTCTTTTAAGCGGGCAACTATTGCGGGGCGCAGGTTTGGGTATTTAACCAGGTCGCCTTTAATACCCAGCGGCAAAAAGCCAACTTTTACATTCATTTGCTTCATGGTATTGATGCAATCTTCAACAGCCTTAACAGCGGTGGGCCGTTCGGCAAATGATTGTGCAAAAAAACCGGTCATTCCCAATGAGGGTATTTCAAGGCCCAGCTCTTTAGCTTTATTTAAAAACAGTTCCCGTATCGAATCTTTTGCCAGTTGATTATCAAATGTCTCGCGATCGCCAAGGCCGCCCATGTCTACTTCAACCCCATCTGCGCTTATGTCTTTGGCAAGCTGGAAAGCACCAATTTTTTGCCTTTTGATTATCATGAGGTCAACTACCGCTACCTTGTACCGCTGCTTCGCCGATGGCATTTGCGCTATAACCTGTTGTGCCACCCCTATTGTAAATAGCACAACACCCAAAACCAATATTAACCTGCTTTTCATATCCTCTATTTGTTTATAGCTGCCGCGAAAACTTTTTGCAGTTGATTAAACCCTTTTATGGCGCCGGCAGGCAATTTTTCGCCTTTATCGCCAAACACATACATAGCCGGTTCTTTTTCAATAGTTACTTTTGATTCATCGATATTGCCGCTCTTATCTTGAATAGCGTTGATATTGAGGTGGAAGTTTTTGGCAATGAACCTGTATAAAGGAAACCTTTTGGATGGCCCAAAATCGTGACCTTCATTGGATAGATGTACATTCTCTACCATATTTTTGGCACCATAATAACCATACATTTTTTTGAGATAAGGAAAATCATGTTCGGGCATATTGGCTGTCCAGTCCTGCCCGTCAGATACCAGCAATTGCGGTTTTGGGGCGGCCATAGCGGCAAGCTCTACATTATCGGTTCCGCCTCCGCACTGGTGTACGGGCATCCCGCTTTCGCATGGGCAGCCCCCGTAAAAATAGGATGATACGGAAACTACCGGTGCGCTTAGCTTAATCCTGTCGTCCAGCGCGGTCATTAATACGGTATGGCTGCCGCCGCCGGACCCACCGCTGATTCCTATTCTTGCAGTGTCCGTTTCTTTTAATGATGATACATAATCCAATATCCTGATAGCTCCTAAAATTTGAATGCTTTGCGCAAGGCTGCGGCGATGATCTTCCTCTTTAAACTGCAACAGCGATTCGCCCCACGCAAAAAGGTCGTAGCTGTAGGCCATAACACCCATGCGGGCCAGTGTGGCACAACGCAACTGGCAATCGGCACGGTAGCGCTGGTGCTCCCAATGCCCGTCTGGACTTAATACTACCGGGCTCTTACCTTTTATTTTTGATGGTTTATATAACGATCCGTTGATGTATAAACCCGGTAAAACTTCAATAGCTACGTTCTCTACCGTATAACCATCAAATATTCTTTTTGGGGTGATGATAGGTTTTGAGGCAGGTTTTGCAGGTAAAGGCCATAACTCCAAAGCTTTATATAGTTGTGGCTTAAGCAAAGCTTTGCGTTGCTCCCAGCTTGCTTTATCATGATACTGCGATGCAATACGGTCCAACTCTTTCCAGCCATCAGTAACCGCCCAGCGGTAATATTCGTACTCCTTTAGCTTATACCTGCCGGGGCCTTCTTTATTCACCTTCAGATCGAGCGGGGTAAGCACATTAGCCAGCGTGGTATCCACATCTGGCCGGAAACGCCACTCCGCATAGTTTACCCATTTATCCTGAACCTGGGCATCGGTGTATTTAATCTTTACCTGATACCTGTCCTGGATCTCATCAAGTACTTCCTTTAATGATTTTTTGTACAAACCATCCGTGGTTTGCTGGGCACCGGCTGTATAAAACAGCAGTGTAAAGCAGGCTATGAGTATACCGGTTAATTTTTTCATCACGTTTCTCCTTTAAAGATCTTTAGTCTCTCCTGTTGTTGCCACAGGCGCTGTGTACCCATCAACCTTGGGCCACAAACCGTCTTTTATTTCTTTAAGATCCAGCTTTTGGGGATCTATCACTACATGCTTTATTTTTTGTCTGCGCCACGTATAAACCACATGCACCAGCCCATCTGCCGATTGGATCACCGATGGATAAGAATACTGACTGATTGGCGAATCTTCCAGTATCGCGGCAGCATACCAGTTAACTCCATCTTTTGATACAGCCACGTTTAAAGGCGTACGGGCGCCTTTTGCCAGTGTCCCCGGCGGTAATACATGATTATAAACCAAAAGCTGCCTGCCGTCCTTTAACGTCACCGCATCGGTGCCTGAGTTGTTGTTGGGCAAAGTTGTTTTTTCGAGCGGCGACCAGGTTTGCCCCTTGTCTTTTGACCAGGCCGTGAGTATCGCCCTGTTCTGGCTGCGGCAAAGTACCTGCAGCCTGCCATCTTTATGGATCAGGATACTGGGCTGGATAGCTTTCAGCTCTTTATCATCACTGATAGGGCCTATCATTGTCCAGGTTTTACCAAAATCATGGCTGGCTTCAAAATGCACCTGCCAGGCTTTACCCTCGGTACTTACCGGGCTTAGCAATGTGCCATCCTTCAGCAAAACCGGTTTGTTTTTAATCGGGCCCAGAAAGCCATCCGGCAAAGCAATTTGCGCCGACCAACTAATCCCTCCATCGTCTGATGTTTTCATATACCCCCTCCACTTTGCAGGGCTTGGGCCTATTTTATAAAATAAAAGCAGCTTACCACCCGGAACCTGGTAAAGCACAGGGTTCCAACAGGCGTAGCGCAACGTATCATTCTGGATGCCGTTGGCTACATTAATGCCTTCAGTCCATTTGCCGTTAACAAACCGGCTCACCCAGATGCATACATCGGGGTTACGTTCTTTTGTGCCACCAAACCAGGATGCTACCAAACCTTTGGGTGTTTCGGCAATGGTGGCCGCATGGCATTCGGGGTAAGGCGCTTTGTCGTAAATAAATTCATCCTTTACAATGCCTTTGCGCATGGGGTTAGTTTGGGCCACTGTTTGGCCGGCTATTCCACAGGCAGCTAATATGATCTGCAATATTTTCTTATACATAGTCACGATATTATTGAGTTGGTTTCCTTGCAGCATCAGCCGCTTTTTTAGCTTTAACAGCATCTACATAAGCTTTAAATAACTGGTGCCAGTTACGCCCATTATTGTTGAGGTATTGCTCGTTTTTGGTTTTGTAGATCTCAAAAATGGCCGAGATCTGTTTAATATTTTTAAAATCAACCGCCTGCTCGCGGGCCTGCTTTAAATTGGCCAATATGGTTGCTTCCTCAACCGGGGTCAGATCAGTAACTATGGCTTTATAACCCGCCAGCGTAAAAGCCACCTTGCCGATGGTATATTTATCCAGTATCGCTTCAACCTGTTCTTCATTAAGATCTTTACGCAGGCCGGTCATCAGGTTTTCGTGAACCGATTTTGGCAGGGATGAATTGATGATGATCTGCCTGTCCATTGTGCTCAATGGCTTGCCGGTAGCCGGATCAATCCCGGCAGGTACAGATTCGTACGAGTGGCTATTGTTCCAATCCCGGATAGCTTTCAGGTGCGTAGCAACAACGGTTTTTACCCGTGAAGCTTTCGCAGTATCATTCAAGGTGAGGGAGCTTACCCATTCATTTGCTTTTTTATCAATCTCTGCATCAGCTTTAGCCTGTGCTTCCGGCGATGGGACTTGCTTTACCGCTGTTTGATCCTGCGCCTTACTTAGGGTTGATGTGATGAACAATACGACGAATGCCATACCAGCAATGTTTAATATTTTCATGTTTATACTCATTAGATAGGTAGATTTAACTTTTAACTTCAAAATTGTAACTGCCGGATCCTATCCGGAAAATAGCCCGGCCGCCTTCCATTTTTACCAGTTTAATATCTTTTATGGTGTTTACTGCCTGCCCCGATTCAGTTACAGCCTTGCCGGTGCCTGCCGGTACGTATACTAAAGCTTTACTGTTGGGCGGTATGGTTATATGCCAGGTAAAATGGCCATTATTGCTTGTCCAGCTACTTTTAACTACACCATATGGCGTTTCATATGAAGCATTTACAGTACTCAACTGACTTATTACCGGAGGTACCATCACCATTTCTTTAAAGCCCACGTTAACAGTTTTAATACCGGCCAGGTCCTGGTAAAACCATGCCACCAGGTCGCCAAGCAGCATAATGTGGTTATGCGAATTCATGGCAGGGTTGGCGGTATCGCCGTTCCATAGCTCCCATATGGTGGTGGCGCCATGTTTAACCATGTAACCCCAGCTCGGGTAATCATCGTTAGATGCTATACGATATGCAAGATCGGGCCGTCCGTATTCGGTAAGGCCACGCATAAGCCATTGTGTACCAATAACCCCTGTGCTGATGTGGCCGTTTGCATCATTCTCAATCTTATCAACTATGTTTTTAAAAACCGTTTTGCTGCTTGCTGCAGGGGTGATGCCAAAATATAATGGCAGCAAATTGGCGGTGACGGTATTGTTAGCATATCGAAAGCTTTTTTTATCAAGATATTTTTGGTTGAAAGCATTGCCTACCCTCAGTTTCAAGGCAGCAAAGGCCTGTGCATCGGCGGGTTTATTGAGCAGTTTGGCAAACTTTTGCATCAATCCCGACAGGTGATAATAATATGCTGTCGCGATGAGCTGCCCGTTGGTATTGCGGGAAGAATCTTTGGAGTGAATCAATTCCGGCGATTCGGGTGGCACGCACCAGTCGCCATATTTATCTTTGGTCACTATGTAATCCTTCATGTATTTTACACGCATATAATCCATCCATTTTTTCATGGAGACATAATGCTTTTCAATGGGCGCCTTATCGGCAAACTGGCGGTAAAGCATATCGGCCACCAGGATGTATGTACCGGGCCAGGTCATGTTATCGCTGTAATAATTCCAATAGGCCGGGGCAACATCGGGGATAGCGCCATCCGGCTTTTGCGATTGGGCAATATCATCCAGCCATTTGGCATACAGGTTACCATTGGCAAATACAAAGCTTTCGCCAAGGGAGCCAACCGCGCGGTCGCCAAGCCAGGGCATCCGTTCGTTACGCTGCGGGCAATCAACCGGCATACCTTTGTAATTGCTTAATATACCCCAGTAAGCGTTATGATAAACCTGGTTAATGAGCGGGTTGGATGTTTCAAAATGCCCGGTTGTAGCCATGGCATCATAAACTACCTCTCCTTCAAAATCGGCCAATTCGGGCCTCCCGGGGTAACCGCTGATCTCTACATACCTGAAGCCATGGTATACAAATGCCGGGCGCCAGCTTTCGTCTTCGCCGCCTTTCAGGGTATAAACATCCGTTACTTTAGCATCGCGCAGGTTGGCTACGTACAGTTCGCCATTGGGCTGTAGCGTTTCCGCATAACGCAGAGTTACTTTATCGCCACGTTTGCCTTTTACATGCATTTTTATCCAACCAGCAAAATTCTGCCCCATATCTATAATCCAAGTGCCCGGTTTAAGCTGATTTATAGTGACAGGCTTTACCGTATCCATAACCTTAATGAGTTCATTCACCTGGGCCTCTACCCTGCCTCCGGGCGCTTCCACCAGCTCGGCCTTTAGCCATTTGCTGTCGTCAAAGCCGGTGTTGTTCCATCCGGGCATCTCTTTGGTGGCATCGTACTCTTCGCCATCGTATTCGTTATTGGTACGGATGGGGCCATCAGCAGTAAACTTCCAGCTGTTATCGCTCACAATTAATTGCCGGGTACCATCAGTATACTCCACCTCTAACTGCAGCAGCATTTTGGGGAAACCAAATTCCTTAATTTTTTTGCGTTTGTATTTGGGGCGCATTGTAAAAAACCTGCCGTTACCCAATACCGTTGCAACAGCGTTTGCTCCTTGCTTTATTGCATTTGTAACGTCAAAAGTGTTGTACTTAACAGATTGGGTATAATCCGTAGGCGGTCCGGCGAGCACCTGGTCGCCTATGATGTTACCATTTATATAAAGTTCATAATGACCTAAACCAATGATATATATGGTTGCTTTTTTTACCTCTTGCTTTACATCAAACTGTTTATGGTAGTAACGTGCCGACAGGCGGGAGAATTTAGAAACACTATCCCAGGGGAAGCCGCCATCATGGCCTATCCAGCGGGCTTTCCAGTCGGTAGTATTTAGCAAACCTTCGCTCCACATGGCGGGTTGGCTCCACTGGCTTTCGCCCTTATTGGTCCATACTTTAACTTTCCAGTAACAAGTTGTACGAGTAATCAATGTCTTACCTGCGTAATTAATCATGATAGATTCGCCCGAATTTACACGATGCGAATCCCAAAGATCACCCTCATTGGCGGCCAGTTTTGTCGGGGTTGATGCAACCAACACCTGGTAAGCAGTTTGATTAATATTACGTCCCTCTCCTGTTATCTGCCAGCTTAACCTTGGATGGATAGTTTCAATACCCAGCGGATTGTGCAGCATTTCGCAGCGCAGGTTTTGCGTGGCAATACCGGCCAGGCACTTATACGATGAGAGTATAAATATCAGCAGGGCGATATGTGCGCGCTTACTCATTTGCCCGAAAAATCAAAGTATAACGTTAACGGCAAAGCCATATCTATATCCTTGTAATAGTCAAAGTATTTGTTGGGAAAGCCCTGTGCACCTAATTTATCGGGCTTTTGAGATTTAGTGCCAATCGGACTGATGCCATGCATAAAGGATATATCACCCGATGGGAACGCAGGCGCCGTGTTGTACACTTTTTTAGGATTACCGGGGGTAAACAGGCGCATAAATACATCGCGGTTATCACAAACAACAGTAATTGGGCCGGTATTGGCGTTTAGCCTCATCCAATACAGGTTGGCATAATATCCCTTAAATTCGGGGTACTCAATTTTTGGCTCACCGGTTATGGTATTGTTATACTGTTTTTCCCAAACACCCAATGAAGTACCTTTTAGCCGGTTCTTCCAAACACGGTAAGGGCCGCTACCCATGTATTGCACACCTTTAACATCCTTTTCGGGATAGGAAAAGCTTACACCCAACAGGTTACCTTCTTCGCCAATGGGCCAGTATTTTACATCCAGCTTTACCCAACCGGATGGGTACAAGGTCCACTTTAGTTTTGCCATATTGGCTTTGGGTTCAAAAGCTGCTTCAACTATTAGGGTATCGCCATCATAATGGTAGCTTAGCTTTTTAAAGCCTGTTTTTTCTCCACCTTCTGCCAATATGGGGCCGTTATTAAATGGTATTTCGCCCCGGCTGTTACTTACCTTTTTCAATACACCCGAGTTACGGTTAAACTCCAGTTGAATGCCATTGCCATTGGCCACTTTGTAAGCTGAATCGGTTTCGGTGACGGTTATTTTATGACGATCAGGTTTATATACAATACGCCCAACAAAATCATGGGGCATTTTTATGGGGAAACTCCAGGTAAACAATTCTTTTTTGTGCGGATCAATAGCAGTTATGTATAATACCTCGTAATCCTGCCAGTTTTTAGGCAAATCAAATTGTAAATTGCCGTATTGGCCGGGTGCTACATTGGGTGAAGTTATCGGTCCGGTTTGCGAGGTGGCCTGCGGCTGGGGGTGCCGCCATGGATCGTTAAACTTAACCAGCTTATAGCTAAAAGTGCACTGCTTTAAATTGGTATACAAATACCTGTTCTCCAATCTCAGGTTACCGTTAAATGCAGGGGTAATCTCCCGCGGCTCCAGGCGCACAGGGCACCAGATCTCCTTGATGGTGTAATAGCTTCCCTCCTTTTCGTGGTACGGCCCCACAATGCCATCCGCAGCATGATCACCGTCCGAGTCAAGCTCATTATTTTTATCGGTACGCACCACATCTTCATCGGCAAAATCCCAGATAAACCCACCGGCCGAGAGCGGCGTATGGTACATCAGTTCCCAAAAGTCATCCAAACCAGCGCCAGCACCTCCATCGTAAAGGCCATGCAAAAACTCGGTGGGGAAAGCCACATCGTGCCCGTGTAAATTGGTGCCGGTACCATAATCATAGTTGATATAATGCTGCGTATTTGTGCCCCTGAAAACTGCCCATGGGTGGATGAGCGGCCGCTTCTGGATATCCAGGTCATCAAAAAAATGGTCGAGATCAAAATTAAAGCCCCCTTCATTCCCATTATCCCAAATAACTATCGACGGATGGTTTACATCCTTCGCTATCATTTCCTTCGCCAGCTTAGAACCCACTTCCGTATCATAATGACCATGCCAGCCGGTAAGCTCATCCAAAACAAAAAGACCAAGCGAATCGCAGGCATCCAAGAAATGATCATCGGGCGGGTAATGCGACATGCGCACGGCATTCATGTTCATATCCTTCATGAGCGCGATATCGTCAATGCTTTGCTTTTTGTTCATGGCCCTGCCGGTTTTAGGCCAGAAAGAGTGGCGGTTAACACCCTTAAATTTAATCTTTACATTGTTTACATAAATGCCATCGTGCTGGCGCAACTCCACAGTTCTGAAACCAAACCGCTGCTTTACCGTATGCACTGCCTTACCACCCTGATTTAACGTGAATACCACGTTGTACAGGTGAGGAAACTCGGGCGACCATAACAGCGGTGACGCGATCCTGGCGGTGAGATTCACCAGGGTATCGCCGGTATTTACATTAGTTTTGAAAACGGCACCAACTTTTTGCCCCTTAAGATCATATACCTGCCCTATTATTGCTCCCGCTTTAACTGATGATAACTTTATCGCGGCTGTTAGCTTGCCATCGGCTTTGGCGTCGATGGCATAATGTTCAATGTGAGCTTTGGAGAAAGCCTCCAGAAACACCGGCCTGAAAATACCACCGAATACCCAAAAGTCGCCTTTTCTTTCGGCCGCATTTACGGATGCATTGGCCGATTGCTTGGAAACGGTTACCTCCAACAGGTTGGGTTTGCCATAATTAAGCAAACTGCTGATATCATATTTAAAACGATAGAACGATCCCTGGTGAATTGCCCCTGCAGATCTGCCATTCAGTTTCACTTCAGTATCGGTCATGGAGCCATCAAAAACTATATTGATGCTTTTACCCTGCCAGGCAGCGGGAACTGTGAACTCATATTTGTATAAGCCCTGCTCCTTTCCCTTCAGGCTATCCTTTGCAAGCCCGTAATTGTATTTACCAAAGCCCTGTAATTCCCAGTTAGAAGGAACGGGAATGGTTGTCCATTTGCCCGAATTGCGGCCTTCGGTACAAAAAAACTGCCAGTTAACGGTGTGGTCGCTGCCCGTGCCCGATAAATATACCTTTTGTGTTTCCTGCGCGCGGGCAATTATTCCGCTTAGCAGTAACAGGGTATAGGTACATATTTTAAAACAGGCAGATCTCATGGTAATCAGTTTGTAGTAGGTGTAAATTTTAGCGGGTTATCCGTTCGGAATGGCGCGGCAGGTAATCCGTTCTTATTATAGAAATTGGGCTGGGCGGCTTCCGACCAGGCAAAACGTGCGACTACAGGAGCATCTACGCCATCCGCCGAAACCTCAACCGTATTACCTTTGATGGCAGCAATGGCGGGTACAAATTTGCCATCTTTGCCGGCTACAGTGAAATCGGTAAGCGGTTTACTATCAGAACTAACCAATCCATTACCTGCATAATTAAAACTCAGGATGATCTTATTAGCGATGATTTTCATGCTTTTATACATCGGTCCGCAGAAAACAAGCTTTTTCTGTCTGTAAGTATTGGCTAATGCCTGTAATTCCAGCCGGCGGCCAACCTCCCACTTAAATGGCGGGTGAATATTTTTAAGATCATCGTTCAAATCGGTGGTGATAACCATACCTGTATGCGGGATCTGTAAAGCCATGGTTTGGGCTTCTCTTAATTCAGGTTCGGTAAACTCTGTATACGGCACTGCTCCTTTGCTTTGCGAATAGTAAAAGGGAGCGATCTGCACGTAATAAAATGGCAGGCTTTTGTTGTTCCAGCTTTTACGCCAGTTGTTGATGAGCGCCTCCATTTTATAGGTGTAACTAATGGTTTCGCCCAGGTAACAGTTGCTTTCGCCCTGGTACCATAAAAAACCTTTAAGCGCAAATGGTACCAGTGGTGCAATCATTTTGGCGTAGAATTTACCGGGGTCGCCCTCAATTTTAATGTTATTGGCTTTAAAATACGGGATAGCATCAAAAGCTTCCTGAGGCGCCCAAGGCTCAATGCGGCTGCCGCTTACTGCCGCTGAAATGATGCCAACAGGTACTTTCAGATCGTGATTAAGATTTTGGGCGAAGAAATACCCCACCGCTGAAAAAGCACGCAAAGCTGAATCCTCCGCGATGCTCCAGCCGGAATGCGTAGAATCGGGCTTTTGCAGGTTTTTTTGGGTGACCAAAAAGATCCTGATCTGTGGGTTATGTGCACGGTCAAGTTCATCAACAGGCGAATTTACTGTACTGGTATCGGGCTTTTTTACTTTGCTGTTCTTGCGCATTTCATACTGCATGTTCGACTGGCCCGAGCACAGCCACACCTCACCTACCAGGATATCTGTAAGCTTTATAGTATTGGTGCCCGTGATGATTAACGTGGATGGATTTACCGAAGCAGGCATCGGTTTAAGCGTTACTATCCATTTACCGGCATCATCAGCAATAGTTGTTTTGGTTTGGCCGTTAAACTTAACTGTTACCTTTTCGCCAGCTGTAGCGGTACCCCAAATTGGTACAGGCTGATTGCGCTGCAATACCATGCCGTTGCCTAATATTTTAGGCAAAACAACCTGGGCTATGCTGCCTGTAAAACAGAACAAGCTCATAATCAAACAGCAAAATATCGCTCTGCTACCCATTTTTAATAATTGCCTGTTTTAAATGATTTAATGTAATAAACCGCGGACCTGGTAGATTCCCCCGCTTTTGGCAGGTCGTAGTTTTGATCCGTTGGTGTGTCCGTGTCGGGAAAACGCCGTACCTCGCCTGTGCGGAAAACAACACGGTTAACGCTTAATACCGGGGCAAAAAATAATGCCATCAGTACATCTTTTCCGTTTACATTCATGGTATAAAAACGGGTATTGGTGTTTAGTTTCAGGATGATATGATAAGGCCTGCCTGCCTCATACTTCATAATGTTTTTATCACGGTATCCCGCCTTGGTCCTAAACTGCCCCGCCGAATCGAGCGTAAGCCTGATAGCAGCACTGCCCTTTTCATCCTGGAACTCTATATCCAACATTCCGGTATTATTTTGCCTGGGGATGATGGTAAAATCGGCCATTAATTTTTTAGATACAGGCACCACGCGCTCTGCTTTGGCATAATCAAAAGGATCGCTATCCTTCAGGGTAAGGCTTTTTTCGCCGTCAGGGGCTTTTTCAATAGCCACAGGCGCCCATTGCGGGCTGTAAGTATTCCACAGCGCCAGCTCTTTACCGGCGGGCATCTCATTAAATACTTCATTGGCATGCGCACCTGCTATTTCGGTTAGGGGTACAGATATTGATGATACCCATATGTCCTCCTTATTCATGCTGTAGGTTACCCACAGCTTACCATCGGGTGGTGTACCGTTGCCTTCTTCTATCCCGCGCACATATTGCGGCCCATATGATTTATAAGCGCCGCCATACCGCATGGCCGAAATTTCGCCGTTAACCAGTAACAGATTTTTATAATTGAGCCCATCATCACTAACCGAAACAGCTAAGGGCCACCTGAATTCGGAAGGATTATAAACTGTTGCATATTTACCATCGGATGTGCGCTGCCCCCATATCTTGGCATTGCTGTTTACAAAGCGTGGCGCACGTGCAGCATTTGCAGGCCAGGTTTTACCATTATCGGTGCTAATGGCTGTCAGCGCGTATTTCCATAAGCCTACTACCCGGCCATCGGGCAGGTGATAAAAATTGAAAGCCTTATAATCTTTATGCAACGGGATTAAAGGGTCTTTTTTATCGGTTTCTTCTACCCACTGCATCATCATTAAGGGGTTAGCCATCAACTCATCGCAGGCCTGTACAAAACCCTTGTCTTTACTGGTTTTATAAAAGGGATAGCTTGTGTTTTTCTCGTTCCATTTGGGGTTGTAATGGATAAAGTAGATGGGCCCATATTTTCCGTTTGGTAAAACCTCGCGCACCACACGCCCTATGCCCTGCCCATCATTGGGGTCATCGTGCCCATCCAAACAAATGCCATAAAAACCCAATACCAGCAAGCGTTTTGATTTGGCGGTATAAAAGCCCATGCGCTGGTGCATTACCGAATACAGGTTGTTTGCCACGCCGGGATGCCCTTCTTTTGTAGTACCATCGGGTATTTTGTAAGGTGGAAAAACCAATGTTGGTTTCGACCAGTTTTGCCCGTCGGCAGATGAGATCACCAATGTTTGCCCCGGCGGTACACTCTCGCCCACTTTATCGCTCAGGTACTCTACATAAAAAGTATTGTTCCAGTACGCCAGCATAGGCGCATGGTTATAAGTAAACCCAAAGCCATCGGCCAATTCCGGATGCTCCCGGTTGGCCCTGAATATCTGCTTGCTGTGAACACCTATAGCCGGGATTAACTGCCCGTGGTGATAATCAACATTTACTACCGTATTGCCGCTGTAGTGCACGGTATCCTGTGCCCTGGCGCAAAAAGCAATAATGGTAAAAAGTAATATATAGATAGTCCTGTTCATTGTTGATTAGCTTTAACAGCCACCGAATCTTTTAACAGTAAGTTCAGTTGCTTTTGGGTTACTTTAAATATAGTTCCGTGTTTATGCCCTGTGGGCACACTTATACTGTCGGCTATATCGGTAAAGGTTTTAAAATCGGTTGTGCGCATAGCGCCATATCTTTTTAACCGGTACGAATCGTAATAAATAAACCAGTTTTTACCGGTTTTGGTCATAGACGGACCTTCGCTGTACGTTTCGGTAAAGCGTTTGGTATAGTTGCTGTAAGGCCCCAGGGCATTATTACTAAAAGCTACCAGGATATTACGGTTAGGCCGGGTATTATCCTTCATTACCAGGATATAATCGTTTTTGCCCCGCTTTACAATTTCGGCGTCAATTACACTAAAGCCAGGATCCAGGAATAATTTGGTTGGCGTAAAAATTTTAAAATCGGCAGTAGTGGTATAGTAAAGCCGGTGGTTATTGTTTTCATCCTCCTGCCCTTTTGCAAAACGATTTGGCACTGTTGATGCCCATACGATAATAAACCTGCCTGCCTCGTCGTCATAAAACAACTCCGGTGCCCAGGCATTTACTGCCGTCGGCTCGTAACCCATCACGTTAAGATGTTGCTGGGCCGACCAATGAATCAAATCTTTTGAACTGGCGTAGCCTATTCCCTTATCATCTTTCCAGCCGGTTGTCCATACCAGGTGGTAAACACCATCGGGGCCCTGGGCGATGGATGGGTCGCGCATAATTTTTGCTTCACCGGCTTCGGGTTTTATAAATGTTCGGTTTAGGTCTGTCCAATGTATGGCATCATAACTGTACAACAAACGGAGCCCTTCATTTGCCGGTTCATGAAACGACGTAAACATATACACGCTTTTACTCGCCTTGCATGATATTATAGCAGAAGCAAACAATAGTAATATATATGTAAATAGCCGTTTCACGTGTGTTTTCAATAGGTTTTATATGGAGTCGAGAATGAGCACCCAATCGTTGCCGTTTGCCTTCCTGCCGGGAGGATTAAATTTAAGTGTTTTTGCTTTTGCCATGGTCCCAATAGCTGTAACTTGTCCGTTACGGGGATTAAACCACGAAGCTTTTATTTTTGATCCAGCTAATTTTTCGGGATTGATGCTCATCTCTCTGCCCGTATAAGTATAAACAAATGCATAGTTTTTGCCCCGGGTAGCTATCAGCCTGTTATATTTTTCGCCTTGCAGGCCTGCAATCAAATGCTGATCTGGTATACGGTCAAAGTAGGGCCGCGAAAGCATCAGCTTTTTCAGGTAGATCATTTGCCTGGCACCGGGATCGTTAATAGAGTTGTACCAATATCCTTTTGATCCATATGCGCTGCCTTTGTCTGTTGGTTTATGCATCTGCATCACATCGTTATCGCCGTAGGTGTACCCGCAACCACCGGCAAAAACCGACCAGTAACCGTAGCGCCTTACATCGGCGGCTGTCCACACAGGCAGTTTGATATCATGCAGGCCATAAGGAATTTTTTCGTAGGATGGCTCGGCATCCAGTGTAGGCTTTATGGGGAGCTTGGCATAATCTGCCTGCGCGTATTTCCAGTTGTCTTCACCATATTTGAGGTCCTTCTTTGAAGTATCCTGCGCATAGGTGCGATGACCGGATTGAAAGCAATTGAAACTTAACCAGGACTGCTCATGAAACCAGGTAGATGATTGTGTACGACCGCGCGGGTGGTATGTAATCAGATGCGTTGTATCGAGGCTGCGGAGCGTGTTGCCAATGGCGTTCCATGTTTTCATGGAATCGGTGCCGGCTATATCGCCTCCGTTCATCCATATTATATTGGAGTGGCCGCTATACCTTCTGGCTAAAAACTCCGCATATGCTCTGGCTGCGGCCGGACCTACATGGTTCTCTTTTACTACCGATCCCCAAACGGGTACCAATGCAATGTACAGCCCCTTTTCTGCGGCTTTACCAATTACCCAGTCAATATGGTCCCAGTAGTCATATTTGTTGCCATTACCAAAAGTACTGCCCTCTGTAATTTGGGGCATAGCCAAATTTTTGTTGACCAAAGCTGAGTCGCCATAGGCGTTTGTTTCATTAATGCTATGGATCACCATAACCTGTATCACGTTAAAACCCTGCTTGCTCCGGGTATCCAGGTATTGTTCAGTCTCCTTGCGGTTCATTTTCGAAAACAGCAGCCAGCCGGTATCGCCCAACCAGAAAAAAGGTTTGCCCGCTGCTGTAAAGTACCGTTGATTTGCCGCTATTTTTAAAACAGGCATAGCTGTTTCATTACTTTTGAACGAGAAAAGCAAACAAGAGATAACGCCAATTAAAACAGCCTTTTTTAACATAATTATTTAGTTACATGTTAGCCATAAAATGGCTGCACCAACGTTAGGGTTTTTTATTTCGGTTCCGTTACCTCCGTTTACCTCCTGGTCGCCCGGCAAGACCTGGCCGGTTTGGGGATCTATCCATTGCGCTTTATAAATGGTATTGGCAGGCAGATCCAAACGAACGGCCTTATCAGCATTGGTGTAAACAATGTATCCTTTGGCCGAACTTAATGCCCATTGGTCTTTTGGCGCACCGGGCAATTCGGCGGGCTTCATGCTGCTTGCCGCGGTTAAAAACTGCTTATCTGTACCCGCAGGTAATACCGGTAATGATCCGCCGGCTATAAATACAGCCCAGCCAAAATGGTCATAGCCATCAGCAGAAAATAGCACAGCCTTATTAGGGTATTTGGTGCGATATTCATGCACTGCACGATAAACCTGCTCAAAAGATGTTGCTTTGGGTTTTAAAATGCGGGCCTGCTGGCGCGGGGCAAGGCTTTGGCCGCCAATGGGTTCATATGCCGCGCCGTTGGCCTGGTAATACCAGTAACGAATGTCGATCACATTTATAACCGATACTTTTGAAGGATCGGCAAGGATGGCATCCTGCACATCCTTGGTGGCGCTAAGGCCAATAATTTCTTTGTGTTTACGGGTAGTTTCCCATTGCTTAACGGTTTCTACCCAAAACTGCATAAAATGGAGCGGGCCGGTGAACTCAGCTCCAATCAACTGAATTACACCGTTATTGCCCGCAAAATTATCCATGCATTTGTTAATATAAGCCTGGTGCAACTTACGCCTTGCAGGGTTGGTTTCATCATAAAACTGCTCGGCCATAAACTGGCGTTTATCACCCGCGTAAGGAACTGGTTCGGGGAAACCGCTACCGTTGATGTTGTTGGCAGTGCGCCACGGAAAGTCGGTGTAATGTGCCCCGGCTTCGATAATATTGTGCTGAAAATAATTTTGATGCACCAGTACCAAACCTTTCAGATCGGCCAGGTCGGCAAATTGTTTTAAGCGGCTCCAGTACCAGGTGTTATATTTGGTTAAATCATACTTGCTTAAACCATCGTAGGCTAACTCTTTACCGCTGCGGGCAAACGGCAGTTCATAAAATGGCGCCCAAACGTCACCGTCCATCCTGCGGATGCGTTCATGATCATCGCGGCGGCGATCATACCATAAGCCATAATTATGCTCAAATGTTATAATGTTGTCATGAAGCATCCAGCCAGCTACATCGTTTAAATCGTCGGTAAGTCCTGTCCCGGTCTGGCCGGGCACCCAACGGGCAATGGCCGGTTTGGCTTCCTTATCGGTATAATCGGGATGGACAGTGCCGTTCCACCAGGGTGTTTCAAAATGTTTACCTGCCAATACCGTGTTCCCACGTACCAGCCAGCCGTTAAGCACCGTCATTTTTGGGGCCGGCGTGGCGCCAACTGACGGCTTATACCCTACCTGATCAATGTTTTTTATTCCTGTTGATGAAATATTGATGGGATTTCTTTTAGGGGCCTCATCAATCCATTCGTTAATGGTAACAGCTGGTTTCCGGGCAGCGGCCATTAATTCGGCCGCCTGCTCAACAGTTGGGCTGCTTGATGGTTCTGTCGCCGGATATAAAATATTGGCCTGGTTGCTCACATCTTTATTTAGCCTGTTGGCCAATTGAGCATAATAAAAGCTGCGCGGGTTAATAGAACTGTTTGATTCTTCCCAATAGCCATCGCCGGCAAATTGCGCCCAGGTGCCAAAAGCCCAGTTTTGCGCTGTTGGCGGCTGATAGCAATCAACCCGGGCAGCAGTACAATTCCAAAACAGGCTGTTTGCCGCATTCCATCCTGCTCCCTGCCCATCCTGGCCGCGGTT
Organism: Mucilaginibacter sediminis; assembly: GCF_051903035.1. NCBI lineage: Bacteria > Pseudomonadati > Bacteroidota > Sphingobacteriia > Sphingobacteriales > Sphingobacteriaceae > Mucilaginibacter > Mucilaginibacter sediminis. The sequence goes on along the minus strand of NZ_CP170602.1, from coordinate 689,441 downwards.
AAGGTAGCTTAAAGGTTGCCCATCTATATTGGCAATATCAAATAAAACACCTGAAGCCCAGCTATCTATACTGCCGCTAAAACTATTTGATTGAACCGCCATACATTGCACAAATGCGTTAGGACCGGGCGCGCAATAACCTGTGGCAAAATCGTGAAAGCCATTTTCGGTGTACAGGCGCTGAAACAGCGTTTGGCCGCCCATGGTTAAAAATGTATTACGTCGCTGCCCGCCAATTTCTGATACCGGCGCCAATGATTTACAATCCTCAACAGTAATACGGTTACCGGTAGGCAAAACAAATACCGCCGAACCGGCAAAATGCCTGAATGTCACCTGCCTTACCCAGGCATCTGTTACATTTTCCATAGTTACCGCCATCCAGCGGTGAGCTTCATCTTTAGGGTTTGAGGGATCATAGGCCGACTGCAGTTCGAGGTTTTCGATACCAACCTGTGCGATGCGGCCTGGCCATGTGTAAGCTGATATAAGGCCACCGCCAAACGCGCTATCTAAGGCAGTAGTAAGCGGAGCATCGATGGTAATTGTATTACCATTAACTGCTGTTACCTTACGGTCCCAGTAAATATCACGCTCGCCGGGTTTCCAGGCAAGCGCTGTTAAGCCACCACCAAAATGGTCGGTTTTTATGGTGTTTATCCAGGCTTGCGTGCTGGGGCGATGTACCAGGATCATATCGCACGCTTTAATTGCACCACCATCGGCAATATGAAAAACGGACGCGTTTACAGGTACGTAAGCATCTGTAATTTTAATTTCTTTTGATGTTTGCCTGTCCTTAGCGCCGGCAACCCGGATAAATGTTTCCCTATCCGTACCAGCGGCAAACAATGTGGTGCCATTAGCGCCTATACCGCTTCCGCGTAAAACAACACCCGAGGCTTTAATGTTTAAACTGCCCTTAACCTGATATACACCTTTATTTAGCAACACCGCACCACGGATACCTTCTTTATCGGCCGGTAAAGCGGCTACAAAATCAATTGCCGACTGAATTCTGAGCGTTGCATCGCCGGGCTTTAGTGGCACTACAATACGTACAGGCACATTAGGTATGGCCTGTTCAGAAGCCATATAGCCGCAGTATGAATAATCTGGAATACGGTCGCCATTAGGGGCTACTGCATAAACAAGCTTGCCCTTTTTTTCGGCAACAACAGGTGACTGTGGTTTGTTTTGTTTCTTTTTTTGAGCAAATAAGGAGGCATGCAAAAGCATACCTCCAACCAACATAAATATAAACCTACTTACCCAAAATCTTAACATTACTATATTATAATTATTTTAACGCAGCCAGTTTCTTTTCTCCTTTAAGCGCCACCGTATTTAAATATACCTCTATATTGGTATAACCACCGCCATTTTTTGCCGGCAAAGCCGAATCGCCGCCATCTTTAGGGTTAAGGCCATGTGCAATTTCCCAGGCATCAGGTAAACCGTCGTTATCCGAATCTTTGTATGGCGTACCTTTATAGTCGGGATATCCGCCAACCTGCCATGGAGCAGTGATGATGCCTAATTTATAAGAATCCTTAGGTAACTTGCGCACTTTAAACTGGAAAGCGGTATCGGTTTCCACCTCTTTATATACAATTTTTCCGGTACGCGCCTGTTCTGTAATGCGTACATCAACCGGGTCGCGTTTGGGAAGTGTGGCGCCCGCATTAGCAATCACAAATTTATAGGCATCCGTAGCCGACATGATAGTTAAAGACGGCATTGGGAACGGAACATCCGATTTCATGTAATCTTTATACTCACCTGCATCAGGTAACTCCTTACCTCCCGGCCCTTCAACCTGGATACCACCGTTCCATGGATCTTTAGTTACCTCAGGATAGCCTTCCATGATGTTACCCACAGCGTATACCCTGCCAAAAAATTTCTCCTTCAGTTTGCTCCTGCCCGATTCGGGTTTCAGTATCCTGTGCCCGACAGGTTCGTTTTTGGGTGTCACCGGGCCGGGTTTAAAGTAGTTATTGATAACGTTATAGTTTGTAGTATAATCGCCGCCATCCATCGAGCGGTGGTGCCAGTTAAATACCACATTGTTTACAAAATTATAAACCCCATTCCAACCCACCGATGGGTTGCGGCCGGTGTTATCGGCCCAAAGGTTACGCATCAAGGAGCTATTTTCGCCGCCTGTAGTGCTGCCAAAAGCATGGTTCCAATAATCCAACGATTCAGAATAGATACAGTTTTGGATGGTGATATTCACCGTACCCAACTTTTCTTCTTTTGAACCATCGCCCGGATCAAACATGTGCCTGTACATCGAAAAGTTTTCATCAAGCCCCCAGCTCGCAGATACGTGATCGGCAATAATATTACCTACAGGATTACCGCCCAATGCATCATCCCTGCGCCCAACGTTTGTTTCGCCACGGCGGAAACGCATGTAACGGATAATTACATCGTGGGTATTTACCCAAAATGATTCGCCGGCAATACAAACACCGTCACCGGGCGCAGTTTGCCCTTCAATAGTGATGTATGGCGCCCTCACTATAATGGGCGTTTTTATACGGATAATACCTGCAACATTAAATACTACTATACGCGCACCACCTTTTTCGCAGGCTTCCCGCAAGGTGCCGGGGCCGCTATCTTCAAGGCTGGTAACCACATACACCTTACCGCCACGACCGCCATAGGTAAATTTGCCGCCGCCTTCGGCCCCGGGGAACGCCGGGATTTTTGCCTGTGGCAAATCAGTCGGCCTTCCTGCCCAGGGCACATAAACCTTACCCCGCCTTTGATCGGCTTTAATTATGGGCAACGCAATTTGCCAGGCCGAGTCTGAACGGCGGGTAGCCTCTTTCATTAATGCTTCACTCTCGTCTTTTACCTTCTGAGGGACCTCCGGGTATTGGGCAAACGCGGGCTTTGCAAACCCCAACGCTGCCACAACTATAAATAAGGCTGTGTGTTTTTTCATATTTAATTGATATTATCTTAAAAATAGGGCTCTTTAAATGAGCGTCCATTTATGTATCTTATTTCAAAGGGTCAAATGCGCCGCCCCAGGTATTGGTTTGCAATAAATTTGAATTGTTTTGCAGCGCTGCCGTAGGTATGCCAAAATAATAATCGGCAGATTGTACTGCAAGGTTATAAGTATCCAGCGTTTTTGATTTAACGGTAAACGATGTGGTATAAAGATCATCTAAAGATGTATTTGCCAAAGCATCGCGGGTTAATAGCAGGTAGTCCTTACCTGTGCCTGTATTATTTAGTGTGATAGTAACGCCCGTTCTCTTTTTGCCATTTAAAGTACTTTCCAGTAATTTCCTGCGGCGCAAATCCCAGTATCTTTTACCCTCAAAGGCCAATTCAATTTGTCGCTCGGTCATGATAGCGCTTATCATTTGATCGGCGCCCATACCTGCCTGCAGGCCGTACAAATTATCGGCGCCCGCTTCAACACCAGCCCTTTTCCTTAAGGCAACCAAATTGGTATAAGCTGTGGTAACATCGCCTAAAGCAGCCGCGCATTCGGCCTGGTTAAGCAATACCTCGGCATAGCGTATCTCAATCCAGTCGGTACCAATATATTGCGTGTTACTTAATGAAATTGAAGGATCAATAGCTTTGCGCAAGTAAAAACCGCTTCCGGTTGGCGACGTAGGCTCTGTAGATTTCGTACTTGTACCGGCGGCATTGCTGTAGTAAAAGTATGTCCACAGCCTGTAATTGGTGTTGCCCAAAAGTGGCCATTTGCAGCCATTGTAAGCTATCGTAAGGTTAAACCGCGGGTCGCGGTTATCAAAAAACGTATTATCAGAATAGATATACTTTGCTGAAGCACCCGGGGCAGCTCCATCAAGCATTGGATAACTTTTCACCATATCCCATGTTGGCTGATTTGAGCCGCCTTTTGTGCCCAAGTATGCCGGCCTGGTAGCATTATCGTATCCATTGGGGTTTGTGCCATTATCATCTGTTTGATTATTATATTCGGTAACCATTACGGCTTCGGTGTTGGCTACTCCCTTTACAAACCATAAGCCATCATACGAGGGATAAAGCCCGTATCCGTTTGTAGTAAGCGTTTGGATGGCTGCATCATTGGCTACTTTTGCTGCCTGCCAGCGGGTTGGGTCATTTGAAGGGTTAAACTGCGGGCTGGCGTAGGTTAACAACACCCTGCCTTTAAAAGCCGCAACCGCACCCGAAGTAATACGACCGTAATCAGAACCTGTCCATTTGCCCGGCAAATATTTTATGCAGGTATCCAAATCGCTCACTATTTGCTTAAAACATTCTGACGTGCTGTTGCGTGGCAGCAAAGCCGCATTCTTGGCCTCGGCGCCTATGGCCTGCAGGGGCGTTAGCACCAATGGCACGCCACCATATAACCTGACAAGGTCAAAATATCTGAAAGCTCTCCAAAATAAAACCTGGGCACGGTACCTGTTTTTTGTCCCTTGCGGTAATGTACTTGTTGCAAGGCTGGCCAGCGTGGTATTGATAACCCTTATTTTGCCGTAATTATTACTTACCGATACAGCAGTACCAATATCGCCAACGGTTTCAATATTCACGGTGCCCTTAACGAAGGCGTTATCGCCGTAAAATTCATCGCACATGGCGCCACCGCCGCCCAAAGCGCCACCGGTACTGCCAAACCATGCCGGCTGATTTGCCGAGTATATATAATTGATATTTAATATAGCCAGCGTCGAATCGTTAAAAACTTCGGTGGGTGTGGTATACTGCAGATCCTCTTTCATAAGAACCTTCTTGCAATTTGTTAGCAGCACGGATAACGTTACTAAAACAATTGCCGATATTATATTTAGTGATTTTAATGTTTTCATTTTTTTAAGATTTAAAAACCTAAGTTTAAACCAAAAGATATTGTACGAAGGTTGGGATATGAAGTAAATGGCGTCGACTGGCTTCGGTAACTGTTTGGATACGGATTTAAAAACGAAACCGGATTAGTTGCTACTACATATGCCCTTACACTGGCCATACCAAGTTTTTTTGAAATATTATCGGGCAAAGCATAGCTTAAATTAGCGCTCGAAATATTCCAGGTAACCGGGCTCACAAACCAAAAATCGGTTGTTACGGCATAAGTTTGATAATAATACGGCGCCGGATATTTTGCTTCAGTGTTGGTTGGTGTCCAGTGATCAGCCCAGAAAACCGGGCGATTTTCTGAAGCGGTAGCCTGTTTGGTTGCCGCTCCTTCAATTGATGCTGTGCCGCCCCATGATAAACCCATGATCACATTTAAACTTAGTGATTTATAGGAGCCGCCGAAGTTAAAGCCCATGGAATAATGATTATTGGATTTATGACCAAGGAACTGTAAATCTTTCGAATCAATTATACCATCGCCATTCAAATCCTGGAAGTTTAACATACCAGGCTTAACCGCCTGCGACATGATAGTTACGTTACCAGCTCCGCCTGCCGCGGTTGCACGTTCTGCAATAATCGCATCGGCATCGGCCTGTGTCCTGATAATGCCTAATGATTTATAACCCAATGTACCCTGATCTCCTGATTTATTAGTTAAATCCTGGAAGGTACCTGCCAATCCCGAAGACAGGTCATATTTCAGGTATTTATTATCGCTCCAGGTAAAAAACGGGCTAACATTGTAGGTCCAGTTTTTACCTATATGGTCTTTCCAGGATACACTCACCTCGTAACCGAAAGTGTTGATGCTGCCGTAGTTTTCTGTTGAAGGCGTGGCCCCAACTGTAACCGGAACCGATGAGTTTAAACTGGCCAGCATATTATAGTGATGGTCCCAGAAATAATCGGCAGTGGCCGATAAACGATTGTTGAGGAAACGAAGGTCGATCCCGTAGTTCGTTTTGGTGTCGTGGTCCCAGGTATAATCAGGATTGGCAATAGCAATGTTGGTTGTTAAGCCTATACCTTTATCGGCGTTGTTGCCGCCAAACACGGCGCCACCGCCGCTTCCGGTACCAATTTTGTAATTTACAGCGTATTGGTATGCTTTTGTGTTATAACTCCCCAACGAACCCACGGAAGCCCTTAGCTTGAAGAAATCGACAAAAGAAACATTTTTAAAGAAATCTTCTTTGGATACCACCCATCCAACAGAACCCGACGGAAAATACCCCCATTGGTTTCCGGGAGGAAAATTGGTATTGGCATCGGCCCTTAACGATAATTCAACCAGGTATTTATCCGCATAACCATAATTTAAACGGGCTGCGTAAGCCTGTTTACCACCTTCACTAATAGAGGATGCCTGGTTTGATGATTGTGCCCCGGTTGTAAAGTTCTGATTGTCTTTACCGTTGAGTATAACGCCATCAGCTTCGGCGTTTACGCCTTCAAAACTGGTTTCATATTGTTCGTATAGGGCAATAAATGATATCTCGTGCTTGCCAAAAATACGGTTATAGTTAAGGCTGGCGTTAAACTGGTAATTATCCGTAATGCTTGGCGTTAACCTTACCCTGTCCCCGTTTTTTATAGTAGGCGTGCCTACAATTGTGCCGCCCGGTATATGGTTGTTGGAACCGGTACCCGAGTATTGGTAATAAACGAAGCTTGTACCGTATTGCTTACTGAAGTTATTATTGATATTCCTGTTATAACTTACATTTGCAGATAGGCCTTTTACACCCGGAATATCGTAGCTTAAGTTAGCCAGCGCATTCATAATGTAATTATTACTACTGGTATAATTATTTGAGTTTTGTACTGCAAAAAAGTTAATATTATCGGTAGCTGTTCTTGAGCTGAGGTATACCGGATGGCCATCTATAAAATATTGCTGCCATGGCGGTGCCTGGTTTAGTGATAAAAAGTCGTTGTCAAGGCTTTCGGATGTGCCAGACAGTTTGTACCAATAGCTTTTGCTCTTGGATACATCTTCGCTTAGCGATAAGCTAAGCTTTAAGCCTTGCGCCAGTTTTGCATCAACACTACCGCGAAAACCAAAACGGTTGGTATTAACACCCGAGAAGTTGGAGTTTTGATTAACGTAATTTGCGCCGGCAAAATAAGTAACCTTATCGTTACCGCCACTAACGTTAACTGCTCCACGCTCAACTAAGGCCGGGTGGAACGCCTGTTTTAAAAAGTTGTTGTTGTTATCGGCAAAATAGGCCAGTTCATCAGGAGTATAATAGTTGAGGTCTTTTTTTGTTAAATCTCCGCCTATATAGCCATCAGGGGTTATGTTAAACCCGTTCAGGCCTTGTTCATAATCATTTAACCAGGTTGCCAGTTGTAGGCCCGACATCATTTTAGGCAATTGAACCGCATCTGCCGAACCTGCCGACGCGCTAAAGCTTATTTTTGGCTGACCGGAGTGACCCCGTTTTGTTTTTACAATGATTACGCCATTGGCTCCCTCGATACCGTAAATGGCGGCCGCGGCGTCTTTCAAAATCGAGATATTTTCAACCTCGCTCTGATCCAGCAGGTTAAAGTCTGATAGTGTGCGCTTGGCTCCGTCAATAATGTATAAAGGATCGGTGCTGCCACCATCTTTTGCCAGGAAAATAGGGTTACGAATAGTGATAGAGGCATTTTGCCCTGGCCTGGCTGTACCACCGGATACGCCAACCGCGGCGTTGGTACCCCTTAATGCGGCAGCAAGGTTGGTTGTTGGGATGTCCTGGATCTTTGTCATATCTACAGTTTCCACAGCGCCGGTTAGGTGGCTTCTTTTTTGGCTTCCGTAGCCAACTATCACCACCTCATCAAGATTACTTGATGTGGGTACCATTCTAAAATCGGCGTTCATTTCGCCAACATTTAATGTTTTCTCCTGGAAAGCGTAACCAATGTATTGTACTTTGATTACCACACTTTGCAGGTTGGTAACTTTAATAGAATACCTGCCGCTGGTATCGGTAGTTGTGCCGGCAGTGCTCCCTTTCACCTGTACAGAAACGCCTATCAAAGGTTCGTTTTTGTCACTGCTCACCACCTTGCCTGTTACGGTTCGGGTTTGGGCCATCAAAGTACTGCTAAGCAGGAGCAGTACCGAAAATAAGAGGAAAAATTTTCTCATAAAGTCATGGAATTGAATTTCATAATTCTGTTAATTAATTGGTTATAATTGATGTTCAGGTAATACTTCTCACTTTATCAACCCTACTTTTTTTATTTGTTTGCCGCAGCCCTTTCTTTAATCCGCTTTTGCCATTCTTCGCCTTCCTTCTTCATATCGTAGCCCTGCGCAGATAGGTAGTTATTAATACGGCCCTTAAATTTGCCAAACCAGGCATGCTTTTTTTCCGACGATTCTGCATCTATGGCATTTTCGCGCGCTTCCAGTAACCAGCCTTTGATTTTGTCTTTTTGCAAATTGGTCAGGCTGGGTATTTCATCTAAATAAGCGGTGTACGTTATCGGGTAAATCCGGTAGGTCATCCCGTCCTTAACTTTATCCACCTGGTCGGCATTTAATTCGGCAGTTAATTTCGAAAGGTATTGTGCATGCAGCGCTTTCACCTGTTTAACAACAGCGCTGTCAACATCGGCCATCCTGGTTGCAGCCGCGGGTTTATCATTGGCAAGTTGTTCTTTAATATGTTTGTTTTTTGCGTTCCGGTCGTTATATATATCATTAAGGCCGCGGTATTGGCCAACAATAATATCACGTACCTTTTTATATTTTGCCGAGTCGCTAATATTTAACACATCCACAATTTTTGCTGCACGTTGGGTAATTACCTGCGTGTAATTATCGCTCCCGGCATTTGCCGGCGCCGGTTGCGCCAGTGCGGCTGAATACCCTCCACACAGTAACATTAACATAACAATATATTTTTTCATAATTTTTTCTCCTGATTCAAACATTTAACTCCTTATAAAAAACCAAACAACTGAAAATCAACATATTAAATAACTATTGTGATATATTTTACTTTATTTCAATCGTATTTACAAAATAAAACAAGTGGATATATATTACTAATACCTTAATTAAACACTGTATGTTGGTTACCTTATTGGGGTTTATAAACTTGGCTGCAGCAAACTGTTTTACAGGATGCTTAAACAAATATCAAATATTAGGGAGTGCAATTTCTACCTGTATTTATCAATTTATTGTACGATCCTATCATAACCTTAATTTCACAGCTGATGTAACAAACGTCAAAGAATTGTTACCATTTTATAAACATCTTTTGCATTAATTTTTATAATTTTAAATATTGTAAGCCATATAGAAAGCAGTGTTCAAACTGTTTATTTTATAACCAGTATATTGATTTTTTAAAATGAAGCCTCATTTCCTTAAGGTTGCTGTAAAACCACAGAACTCTTTCAGCATCAGGCATGATATTTTGCCAACCTTCCGGGGTATCTGGCATTATCATCCCGAACTGGAGCTGCATTACGTAATTAAAGGCGAAGGTGTGCGTTTTATTGGTGATAATATCAGCAATTTTTCGCCCGGCGAGATCACCTTACTTGGCGAGGCCTTACCCCACTGCTGGCGCTGCAAGGACGAATACTTTTTACCCGATTCTGGCTTGAACGTAGAGGTTATTGTAATTCACTTTTTACCGGATTGTTTGGGCAAATATTTATTGAATTTGCCCGAAACTTACCTACTGCCAAAACTATTTGAAAAGGCTAAAAGCGGCATGGTGATAAAAGGCGAAGCCAGGGAAAAGCTGGCTGGGTTAATGCGCCAGGCGGTTGAGGCAACCAACCTCGAACGCATCATTGTGTTGCTATCTATTTTGAAAATACTGGCCGAAACTGAAGAGTTTGCCCCGATCATTCTCTCACACAGCGAATTTCACCAGTCAAACGAATCGGATACCATCCGGCTGAATAAAGTGTGCTCATACACACTTGCCAACTATAAACAGGAAATCAGCCTCGAAAAAATAGCAGCTATAGGTAATTTAAGCGTTACCTCGTTTTGCAGGTATTTTAAGCTGATGACCAAGAAAACGTATTTTGATTTTTTAACGGAGATAAGGATCAGCCACGCCTGCCGGTTTTTAATTGAGGATAAGCTGCCTACCGAGGTACTATGTTTTGAGTGCGGCTACAATAATATTTCAAATTTTTACCGGCATTTTAAACGGGTTACCAACATGACCCCGCTGGAGTACAAGAGGCGATATATTAAAGGACAAAAGGCTGCTGTGGCATAGCTAATTGATTTATATATTATAATTAACAAGTCGGCTTTTAGCTATTACAAAATACCGATATTATTTTGCAGTAAAGTATAACTGCTATACAAATCTTCCATCTGGTTACGCACCGAAGCCGAAAATTGCCCCACGTTACGCCTTGTAACTGTCGAAATTTTTAATCCGCGCCTGGTTAAATAATATTTAGCTATAACCGGGTATACATTATGCATCACAACCATATTATCTGTTAAAAACTCTTGTACCATATTTACCTCGTGCTGCAAAGCCTCATTGGCATAATTATTACACAACCATACAATTAGCTCCGGAAAAAAATTCCCCTGGATACATGACAGGCCGGCCGAACCTGCTTTTAAAGTTTCAACGGCGTGCCCCATATATGCATCGTATAAACCAAAGGCCGGGTTTACGTCCTGGGCAGCCAATTTTTGCTTTACCTGGTTAATATCGAGACAGGTGTCTTTATGATAAATTACCCTGCCAGTGGCTACAAAATCAATAAGCTGCTGTGGTGATAACAGCCTTTTATAAGGTACCGGGCATTCGTAAAAACCCAGCGGAATACCTGTAGTTTGTTCAAATAAGTCAAATACGCGGTCGTTCAAAACTTCATCTCCCTCGTTAACATCTGCCAGTAAACTTGTAATGGCAATTACCGCTGCTGTACCTGTATCATGCACTTTTTTTATAAAATCGGCTTGCTGTGTAACAGTGCCACCAAAGGTGCCTGTGGCTACTACAGGTACGGCGCCATTCACCACTTGTATAACGTGTCTGATAAGTTGCAGCCGCTCATCTTCCTTGAGTTCAAACATCTCGCTGGATAAGCAATTGGCAAATACGCCGGCGGCGCCTGCCTGCAAATACATCTCTGTAAGTTGTGTAAGTGCGTCATAATCAATACCGCCGTCGCTTTTAAAAGGTGTCAACATTACCGGTATAAAGCCTTTTTTCGCCTGTTCCATTTGTTTTTGAATTGAATTTAAATGAGTAATTAAACCGTTTGCCGCCTTGCTTTTGTTAAAAGTATGCCCGTAAGAAAAATGGAGAGCGTACCCACCACAATAATCATATTAGTATTGAAAGTACTGCGAAGCGACGCGTACTGATCTGGAATAATGGCCGGAAATGTAAGCCATATGATAACTATAACACCTATAATGGTGGCTATAATTGCCTCGTGATTGTTAGTTTGCCTGCTGATGATGCCTAATAAAAACAAGCCCAGCATGCCCGCGGCAAATATGCCCGAAAGCTGCCACCATAAATCAAGAATACTTTTTGCCCCTATCATGGCTATACCCACGCCCATACCGGCAAAGCCGAATACTACGGTGCCAATATGTAATAAAAAAAGTGTCTGCTTGCCATTAAGCTTCGGTTTAAAATACCGTTTATAAATATCAATTGCAAAAACGGTAGCCGATGCATTCATCCCCGAGCTGATGGTACTCATTGCTGCCGATAAAATTGCCGCAACAATAATGCCCACCAACCCTGTTGGAATACGGGTTACCATAAAATGAGGCATAATTTTATCGCCATAATCGGCAGGCGTTAATGTGGCCATCAGGGCGTTTACCTGGCCGGGGGTAGCCGTTAACGGAAGCCGTTCCGCAGCTACCTGGTGCTTTATACTCAAAAGTAAACCGGGATGCTGGCTATAGTAGGCATACAGGCAGGATCCTATCGCAAAAAAAAGGAACGATGCCGGGATATATATCAGCACACAAAGCCACACCGATTTTGCTGCCTGCCTGGTTGATTTTGCCGCATGATACCGTTGTATATAATTTTGGTCCATCCCAAAATTGTTAAGGTTTATAAAAAAACCGTAAAACAATATTACCCAAAACGTGGGCTGTGTAAAATTTAACGAGAAACTGCCCAGGCTAAACTTATCGGCTATTTTACCTATGGACAGTATTTGGGCAAAACCGCCTGACACATTGGTTACCACCAGGTAAATAATAAGCACTGCTCCCAGTGTTTTTATAATGGCTTGTACTACCTCCGTCCAGATAACCGCTTTTATACCTCCCGATACTGTGTAGATGATAATAGCAATACCCATAACAAGCATTATCAGTTTCATAGACACCCCTGTAAGCGCCTGCAGGCTTAATGCAATACCAAAAAACACCGAGCCCATACGCGCCAGCTGTGTAAGTAAAAAACAAATAACCGCATAAGTACGCGCCCATGCCCCAAAACGTTTTTCGAAATGGGTATAGGCTGATACTTCGCCACTGTTACGGTAAAATGGTATAAAATATTTAACCGCTATCCACGCCGCCAGAGGCATAGACAGGCTGAATACAAAAGCGCTCCAGTTACCGCCATAGGCTTTACCCGGCACGCCCAAAAAAGTGTTGCTGCTTAAAAATGTGGCATATATGGATAGCCCTATAGCCCAGCCCGGTATCAAACCCGAGCCGGTGGTAAATTGCTCGGCATTCTTATTCTTCCGCGAAAAATAAAAGCCGATTAATACCATGGCAATAAGGTAAATACCTATAACGGCAAAATCGACCACGGGTAACATTTTCATGTTTGGAACGGGTTGAACGGTAAAAGTTTATATTATGGTTTAAAATTGTATTAACAAATGTAGCATTGTGGCTGTATCATTTACTGTAACATTTTTTCAGACTATTGTATGATATTAGCATTGGGTTGCAGAAAAATCACCGGTCAATTTTTTAGTTTTTTGGCTGCCAAATTTGCTGATGTATTCATTTGATCTACAAAGAAACCGACGATATAATTGAAAGAGGTTTATATTATTCAATAAAACTTCCGTCCCCTCTCCTTTTCATCCGTTGCCCATGACGCATTGGCGAGCCCGTCCATTTTTGCAGGTTTAGTTTGGCGCTGAACATGAAGTAGCGGCTTTGGGCGTTACTGAGGGTGTTGGTTACCGAGTTTTCGGTAGTTACCTGGTTAACAAAGTTGTTTTGCTTTAATATATCAAATACCTGGAATGTGAGCGTAAGGTTGCGGCGCTTAAAAAACTGCTGTTCAATGTATGCGTTAATGACCAAAGGATTACGGGTAAGGTTTTGCGATATCCCTTTTACGAAGTTTTTATTAGCACTGTAGCCAAAGGTAGCAGTACGCCCGGTAAGGAAATAAAACTTACCATCAATGGCTAAAGCCGTTGTGCTGATATTGGTATTTACCGAATGCGGTAGCGTGAAATATGATTTTGCCACGTCATAGGAAACGTACGGGTTAATTTCTACCGATTCGCTTGGGTTTATTTGTGGGCCTAAACGTTCGTTAAAATGCCAGGTAGTGGTAAAGTTTTGAACGTTGTTACTCATTGACACACCATGGCCGTAATTGATGGTGCCGTTAAGCGACAGGTTATATTTCCTATTGTCCAGTTGTTTCGAAATATTGTAGTTACCGCCTATTGTATAGCTGCCATTTAAGTTAATATAGTGTGTTTCGTTTTTTAAAGCGCCAAGAGTATCGGCTATCTGCACCGTATTGGTAACAATTTGGTTTTTAATAAAGCTCACGTTGGCGTTGGCGGATACATTGAACTTTGAATCGACTATGTAGTTATTGTATTGCAAATTGATGGAATTCCTGAATGATGGTTTCAAATCGGGGTTACCCACAACCGGGTTTTGCGGATTAGACTCATCGCGCACAGGCTGAATCTGGTTAAATGAAGGCTCTTGCGGGCTGCCAGAATAGTTAACCGAAAAACGCTCCTGCTTTGACCATACGTACTGAAAACGCGCTATCGGGATCAGATTAAAATTAGTGCGGTGCGTACTTACCACCCCACCGGTTACTTTTGTTCCGTCCAAAACGGTTGGCACACCGGTTACACCTATTGATACATTGTATTTTTTTTGATTAATGCGATAATTAAGTGCAAGGCGGGTTTCGGTAAATGAGTATTTAAAAACATTGCTCAATGAATCGACAAGACTGCGCCTGCCCAGCGAATCGATATTATAGGTATAGGCCTGGTTATCATAACTTCGCGAATTTACCTGGGCGTTAAACTCAAGTTGCGACACATCGGTAAGGGGCTCAACGTAGGTAAAACTCGTCCTGAAGCTTTTACTCAGGTTACTGCGGCTGATGTGGCGGTTCACCAGTGAATCTTTTAAAACATGATTAGTAGAATCCTGGTAGTAGATGATGTTATTATCCTGCTCATTAACGGTTTCATTATCCACCCGGTTGTAGCTTACCTGCAGCGATAGGTTGCGTTTTGGTTTTTTAAACAAATGCTGATAAAATACAATAGCCCCCCAGGTGGGCACGGTATTATTGCTACCGGTTAGCCCCAAAATATCCTGGTGAATGAGACCGGTTTTGAAACTTTGAGATGTGTTTGTTGAGTTTACGCCCGAGTAGCTAAAACTGGGAGTCACTTTCAGGTAATTAGCGCTATCGATATTATATTCCAGTTCCAGGTTTACATTATGAGTTTTGTTATTATTTTGTGAATTGGAGTTCCTGATAAAATTAGTGGTACCCAATGTGCTAAACTGTTGACCATCGCTATGGTTAATTGAATTAACATCCCGAAAATTATAGTTGTAGCTGGTATTTATCTGGATTTTTTTGGTGAGATAACTCCGGTAACTGATATTAGGCCCACCTGTTTTGGTAGTACCGCCACTGCCGCCACCGGTTCCGCCCGAAACACCATTTACGGTGTTTACAAAACTGCCTATCACCCCTATCTGCTCGTTGCCGTTTATCCTCTGAAAAAACAGGCGGTTATCATAACGGTCGTCACTGCCTACACCCGCGCTTAATCGACCAACATTACCTACCGATCTATCGGCCCTTGTGGTAATATTCAACACTTTTTGCGGGTCGCCATCTTTGATGCCGGTACGGGCCGCCTGGTCGCCGTAGTCGTCAATTATCTGTACTTTATCAACTATATCGGCAGGCAAATTTTTAATTGCCTGGGCAACATCTCCCCCAATATAATCTTTACCATTCAGCCGGGCCTTTACTACGGCCTGGCCCTGGTGGGTAACCGTTCCGTCTTTGGCAACTTCCACACCCTCCATTTTTTTAATCAGTTCGTCAACAGTAGCGTTCGGGCGTACTTTATAGTCGCTGGCACGATACTCAACCGTATCGGTTTTGTAAGTAACACTTGGCTCGCCATTTATCACTACCTCGCCCAGCATGTGTTGCTGCGGCTTCAAGACAAAAGCATCAAGTTCTAAACTGCGCGATTCGTCGTTATTCAACATCTTGCGGACAACCGTTTGGAACCCCACGCTGGTAACAGTGATAACAAAAGTAGCCGATTTAACCTTCCCAAACCTGAACTTACCTGTCGGGCCGGTACTGGTAACCATGCTGTCTGTAACCGATATCAGTTTAATGGTTGCCCCTTCCAGTTTTTTATTTGTAGTATCCTTCACTACCCCATAAACTTCCCTGAAAGGCAAAGGACCTTTTTGATCTTTTGTACCACGTTGCCTCCCGAAGTTACCCGCGCCGTTGTTTCCATTACCGTTACCACCTCCCCGGCGGTTTTGGGCATAGCCTATGGCGGCAAACGTCAATATAAATAAACAGAGTAAAGTTTTTTTCATGGTAAGGCGGATGTAGCTGGGTTAAGTCCTGAGTTAAAAGTCCTGAGCCAGAAGTTATAAGTAGCAAGCTGACTTATAACTTGAGGCTATCAATTTAAAACTTGTAAAGTTGACAGGAATTAATCCGGCTAAAAATACAAGGCCGCAACGGTTTATTTTAAACTGTTGCAGCCTTGTTACATAACATCCTTGTTACTTGCTTTCTTCGAGCTGCAAAACAACACTTGTTCTGCCGCTGTTAACATCGGGGTTGATGCCTACGGTCATTAAAAAATCGCCTGTTAAAACCAGGTTATTTTCGATGGATGAGTTGGAGCCTGCATAAAGGTTAATCTCTTTAACCAGGTATTTTTTTTGCGGATCGAGGCCTTTCAGGCGGATAGGCACCTTTGTTCCGGCATTGTAACGATTATTAACCAAATAGTTAAATACAACTGCTTTTGATTTGCTTTCATTAACATACATAATAGATGCGGCATCGTTATCCCACGGCGATTGCAGGCGATATTGATCGCCGTGCCAGATGGCATCTTTCAGGTATTCATAGTTTTTAAGCGCATCATGCACATAGGTAAGGTCTTGCTCAGTTAGTTTGCTTACTACAATATCAAACCCAAGCTTACCCATCATAGCCACATCTGTGCGGAATTTTATAGGCTGTTTACCCCAGTCGGTAACGTGGTTTGAACTGGTGATGGCAGGATAAAAATAGGAATACTCCCATTGGATAAACACCCTTTCCAGCGGTTCGGTATTATCACTTGGCCAAAACTCGGTAAAGTATTTGAGTGCGCCGTAGTCAACACGGCCACCGCCGCCAGAGCATAGCATCAAAGGTACTTTGGGATATTTTGCCCTGACACGTTCCAATACTTTATACAAACCGAAAACATAGTCGGTATACAAATGCGATTGATCTTTTTTCAGATAAGCTGAATATGCATTATAAATCACCGCGTTACAATCCCATTTAATATAGGCCAGGGTTGGGTTTTTGGTAAACAGGTCATCCACTATGCCAAATACAAAATCCTGAACTTTAGGATTAGCAAGATCCAACACCAACTGGTTACGGAAATACTTTTCGGGCCGGTTTGGTTGCTTTATCACCCAATCCGGATGTTTGCCGTAAAGTTCACTTTTGGGGTTAACCATTTCGGGCTCAATCCAAATGCCGAATTTCACGCCATCGGCAGTTGCTTCCTTTACCAACGAACCAATGCCATTAGGTAATTTCAATTTGTTTTCCTGCCAATCGCCTAAACCGGCATGATCATCATTACGTGGAAATTTGTTGCCAAACCAACCATCATCTAACAAAAACAAATCGACGCCTAATTTTTTGGTATCTTTTAATAAACCAAACAGTTTGCTTTCGTTAAAATCAAAATAGGTCGATTCCCAGTTGTTCAGCAAAGTAAGTCTATCACCCTGGCCATCAACAATTTTATATTGGCGTGCCCAACGTTGCAGCTTACGGCTGGCATCTCCCTTACCATGATCTGAATAAGTATAGACAAACGCCGGCGTAGTAAACTCCTGTGCAGGTTTAAGATGATATTCGGCCGCAGCATTGTTAATACCGGCAATAACCCTTAAGTTATTGGATACATCCAACTCCAGATCGATTTTAAAATTGCCCGACCATTCCAGCGCGCCAAGCATTACTTTACCTTCATCCTCGGTAGCCGGTTTATCCATAGATACCATGAACATAGATGGCTCATACAAATTAGCGCGGGTGCCCAGTTTGCTATCAATAGTTTTAATACCATGGGTTAATCTAGCTTCTTCGGGTTGCATTTCCAGCGCCCAATTACCATGGTATTGTTTTAGCCAAAAGCCATTACCTTTTAAATTAAGATTGGCCGATGCATATTTGTTCAGCGTCACTTCACCCTTTTCGTTATGTTTTATTACCGACCATTGTTCGGTAACGTCCTCTTTAAAATAGGTTTTATAATATAATGTTACTTCAAACGGGTAGGCAGGATCTTTCAGGTTAACGGTAAGCAGGCTTATATCCTCGTCAACTTTGGTAACGGTGTGGCTTACATAAACCAGGTTGAGGGATTTATTACCATCGGTATGCGTCACGGTTATTGCCGGTTCGGCCAGGCTTTGCGAGCCCGATGCCATGTAGGCTTCAGTTAACACACCCGAGTCATCGGCCTGGCGGTACATTTTGCCAATATGTTCGTATTCTTTGGCGTTACCCAGCTTACTGCCGAAGTAAACCATTTTAAGGGTTTTATCGCCTCCGGTTTGCAGCACCAGGGCATTATTTTGTGTTTCTACCGGGATGGTAACAGTTTGGGCGTAGCTTCCCATAGCCATCACCATCGAACTTACAAGCACCACACCAAATGGCAATGCTTTGTTTGTAAACGTCTTTCTCAATTTTTTATAGGTTATTAATCAGGTACAAATAAGGTTAAATTTATTGATTATTAGTTCTTGAACTCAAATTTATATAATACAGCATCAGCGGCAGGCAATTTTACATTCAAATCTGTATTCGTGACTTTCAGTATTTCGGTAACTTTATATTTTTGCAGGGGCAGGCCTAACCTTTTAAAATCCAATACAAACGCTTTGGGGGTATCCGAGTAATTAAATACGGCCACATAATACGCATTCCCGATTTTTTGAGTGAACAGTTCAGACGCGTTTTCGCCGGTATTACCCTCAACCGGTTTAAAGGATTTACCATTTTTAATAACCGTTAAAATCTCCGGATTTTGATACCACGCTATAGCCCTTGAGCTCCACTGTCCGTGTACGGAAAAATCGTCGCCGGTAATAAACGTACCGGTAACTATGCCCGAAAGCATCCGGGCGCGGTTGGCCCCTTCAGTTTCGTTGTTTAACACCACATGATCGGCATCAACAAAATTGTACAAATAGGTTTGCCACCAGCCATAGCTTACACTGTTTAAAGTGTACTGCGTATTATCGATACTTTTAAAAGCATCGCAGGCAATGCGGCGGGTATGCACATAGCGGCCCGATGCCAAACTTGGCGATATAGCGGCGTAAATAAGCATCTGATCGCCCAATTTGCCTACCAGGTATTCCATCCCTTTACGATAAGCCTGCATTCCTGTAGTTATGGCGGGATCATAAAAATGAGTAGATTCAGCTGTAGCGTGGCCCAGGAAATCTATTTTAATCATCTTAAAGCCGCATTCCTTCAACTTGCCAATCACCAAATCAATATGTTGCAGCGTTGCGGGGTGTGTAGGATCAACAGCCCTTGCGCCATCAATATCGTGGTAGCCTTTACCAACTTTTGTCCAGGTTTCGCCGTAGGTATAATTAGTGCCGGCTACTTTTCTGTCGGGACCATCTTTCCAGCCCCAATCGGTAAATGGCGCCCAATAAACTCCGGGTTGCAATCCCTTGCTTTTGCAATAGTCGGCAAACTCCTTCAGCCTGCTGTAATCTCCTTCTAAGCCGCCCTTCAGCATAAAATCCCAATAGGAATCCAAATCGATAAAAGCAGTCTTACCGGTGCGGAAGGTTGACAGGCTATCGGCAAAAAAATCGGCCACTTTTGTGGCTTTCTCGTAGGTTAGTTTTTCCTGCATCACGCCCCAGCTATTCCATCCAACAGGCGTAGGTTTTGTCCAGTTAAAAACAAACGGAGGTTCGGCAATGCGGTTGGCTTTAGCATATTCTTCCATACCGGTTCGCCAGTCATTGTAGTAACCAATAAATATCTTGGGCGACTGCACTATATCACCTTTAACATCGCCATGTTCAATATTATCACGGGTTACGCTTTCTTCGGTATAGCCGCTCCAAACAACCATGCGGTTACTTTCGCCCGTAGCGGTGCTGCGAACCCCGGTTTTCCAAACCTCGTGCTCAACAGAACCAGCTATGTAACCGTTGCGGCTGGCGTTGTCATATATGGAACCTACTTCGGCACTGGTATTGCTGAACGGGGCCTTGAACTCTTTGGCATTGTAGCGGATAAACGTATCGTTATCAAAGGGCACAAAAACGCTGCGCGCATCGCCCGTAACAGCCGGAATATTCCCGGAAAACGGAATAATGGAATTGCTGGATATTTTTTTTCCTGTTAATACAACCTGGGTCAGAAAAAATTCCCGACCCGGATAAACGTAAAATACCTGTTCAATTTTTGGCAAGCCGCTGCCGGTAAGTGTTACTACGTATTTTTCGCCTTTGCCAAAACCATCAGTTATGGGTGTTGAGGCATACCTACGATATAAATTATCAGTGGTAGCTACGGCTGCATCTTTTATTTTGAAAGTGGATGTTACATTAGAAAACAAGGTTGTTTTGCCATGATAAACATTATAGATACCGGTTTTAAGATCATAAACAATGCTATTGCCTTTACCGTATGGGATTATTACGATACTCGTTTGTTTGGCTGATGCAATACTAAACAGTGATTGCATGGCTAACGACAGGGTAAAAATTATTTTATAGTATATTTTCATTGATTGGCATTTTTTAATAATACAGCGTCATTGCGAGGCACGAAGCAATCCTCGATATGCTAAGTCCCACATAGTTTGGGATTGCTTCGTGCCTCGCAATGACGGTAGTTTAGTACGTTGATTTAACTACACCTTTTGCGCCATCACCTCTTTCATCACCCCGTTAACCTTTATTTTTACTTTACGCGGCGTGGTTGATGTAACGCGGTAGTTAATAACCTTACCATCTTTCCATTTAAAATCGACAGTAAAATTGCCCCGGGCACGTAACCCTTTCACATCGCCGGATGCTTTCCAGCTATCGGGAATTGCCGGTATCAGGTTGATATAGCCTTCATGGCTTTGGATCAGCATTTCGGCAATACCGGCAGTTGTGCCAAAGTTTCCATCTATCTGGAACGGCGGACCGGCTGATAACAGGTTTGGATAAATACCGCCACCCGCACCATAATTAATACCTGTGCTTGTAGTCGGCTTCATGATCTCGGTGAATAATTTATAGGCCCGGTTACCATCGTGCAGTCTCGCCCAGAATAAGAGTTTGTAGGCGATAGACCAGCTTGGGCCATCGTCACCGCGTACATCCAGGGTTTTCTTAGCTGCGGCTGCCAGTTCGGGCGTGCCGTCCGCTGTAATTTCGGATGCCGGGTAAATGCCATACAGATGCGAGATGTGCCTGTGCTGTGGCTCGGTTTCCTTGTAATCTTCCAGCCACTCCTGTATGCGGCCATCCTTGCTGATGATACCGGCGGGCGGAATTTCTGTTAACCGTTTTTTTAATTGAGCACGAAAAGCGGCATCAATACCTAAAGTTTCCGAAGCGGTAATTACATTGGTAAATAACTCGCGCATTATTTGATTATCAATAGTTGCACCGATGCAGATACTGGCGTGATTGCCGCTGCCATCGGGCATAATAAAGCTATTTTCGGGCGATGATGACGGCGCAGTAACCATATAGCCGCTTTTAGGGTCTTTTACCAATATGCTGTTATAAAACTGGGCCGAACCCTTTAAAATGGGGTAAATACTTTTTAGGTAGTTTTTATCATTTGTAAAAGCATAATGATCCCAGATATTGCTGCACAACCAACCCGAACCAGCCTTAGTTACGCCCCATGAGGCACTCTCGCCAGGCTCAGTCCATCCCCAAACGTTGGTGATAACGTGGGCAACCCAGCCATCGGCGTTGTAATAAGCTTTAGCTGTACGCTCGCCATTTTTTACCATGCCGCGCACCAACTCAACCAATGGCAGGTTTAGTTCAGACAAGTTGGAAACCTCAACCGGGAAATGGTTCATTTGTACGTTTACATCCAGGTGGTAATCGCCGTTCCATGGGGTGTGTATTTCGTTGGCCCATAGTCCTTGCAGGTTGGGCGGCAACAAGCCTACCCTTGTACTGCAAATACTTAAATAGCGCCCAAACTGGTAAAACAATACCGGCAAGCCTTTATCATCAGCAGGTGCTTTATGGAAGCTAATAAGCCGCTGATCGGTAGTTTCTGTAGGGTTATCATCACCTAAATTGATGCTTACACGGTTAAACAGCTTTTGAAACTTCCTGGTATGTTCCTGCTTTTCTAAGGCATAGGGCTTTAACATAGCATCAGTTAAATTCTTAGCCATTTTAATCTTAAAATTGGGACCCTTAAAATCGGTAGTTGCCGAAATGTAGATAATAACCTCGGTAGCATTTTTTATAACCAGGCTATTATCTGTGGCGGTTAACGTACCGCCGGTGAGTTTGGCTTTCACATTGGCAATGTATTGCATACCGTTCCCATCGGTGCCATTATCCAACCGGCCTTCCATTTGCAGCGTATTGCCAACTGTGGTGGTTTTTGAGCGCTCCGGGCGGCTAATGCCAATACTGAAATTCAGTTGGCCGGGCTTATCGGCAGTAAGTCTGATAATATCAACATCATTGCCAAAACTGGTGAAATACTCCCGTTTATAGGTAACGCCGTTAACAGTATAAGTACTTTTCGCTAATGCATTATCCAACGACAACTCCCGCTGATAGTTGGTAAATTTTGAAGCATCTGCACCATTATAATCAAACTTCAGGTTTAAATCGCCCAGCGTTTGAAAACAGCCCCATTGTTTGCCTCCTGATCCGGGCCCTTTGCATACAAAGTCCTTATCAATCAAGGCCTGTGCTTCCACGTTTTTACCGGCCAACAACAATGCCTTTATTTCGGGCAGTTTTTTATAGGCATCATAATTATTGGCATCCTGTACCGATCCCGACCAGAGTGTAATGTCATTAAGTACAATTTTCTCCTCGCTCACTCCCCCATCAGGCATCATGCCTAAACGGCCGTTACCCAGGGCAAGGGTCTCTTCCCAGCGCGATGCGGGCTTATCGTAAAGTAACTTAAGCGCCTTTTTTTGGGCGAAAGAAAACGTAGACAGCAATAAAAGAACAGTCGAAATAGTTATATTTTTTGTAAAATTCATTTAGTGCGGGTTATAATTTTATTACCGGTATATCCATAGCATTCACGTCGAGCTCCAATACAATTACCGAGCAATTTTCATCAGGTAAAGTGGCCGGCAACTCTATCTTATAGCCTTTACTGTCCGATCGGATTGCAACCGCATTGCCGTTCAAAAAGTATGATTTCAGGATTTTGGCATTGGGCAGCAATGGAATATTTAGTGTGCTATCCTTACGTTGAAAAATATTGATATAAATTTTATTGCCCAAGCGCGTTGCACCATATTCGGCGGTTGGTGCGTATGGGCCACCTTTTGTGCCATAAATCGCTTCACCGTTTTGCCTTAACCAGGCCCCCATTTCTTTTAAACGGGCTACCTGCCGGGCTTCTATATGGCCATCCATCGCCGGGCCAACGTTAAATAACAGGTTGCCATTACCCGATGCTGATGTTACCAAAGTTTGGATGCACTGTTTTAGTGATTTCATCCCATCATTTGGTTTCCAGGCCCATTGGTTGCAAATGGTAATGCAACTTTCCCATGGTTCATCCATATTAAGTTTGCCTATCGTTTGTTCAGGGGTTAAAAAGTCACCTACTGCATCGCCGCCAAGCTTATCGCTTATTTTCCCAAGCCTGTTGTTTATAACTACATTAGCATCAACGCTTTTAATGTAACTGTAAATTTCTTTGCCATCTTCTGTTGTCCATGGTTTTTCCCAATAGCCATCAAACCAAAGCATAAACGGATGGTATTTGGTAATCACTTCTTTCAACTCGTTTTTCATGCGGGTTTTAAAAGCAGTCATATCTCCTTTCCTGGCATTTATTTCGGGGTGATGAGGGTTATCTATCGGGTAATCCTGGTCATGCCAGTCGAGCACAGTCATATAGATACAAAAGGGAATGCCTTGTTTTTTACAGGCTTTGGCCAACTCCCCAACCAGATCTCTTTTAAAAGGCGATTTGGAAATATTATAATCCGAATAAGCACTTGGCCACAACAGGAAGCCATCGTGATGTTTGGCTGTTATGGTGAGATATTTCATACCGGCATCCTTAGCAGCCTTTACCCAGGCATCGGCATTAAATAATACCGGGTTAAATTCATGGTAAAGGTTATCGTAATCGTCCTCAGACACCTGGTCGTTGCGGCTCCAGCCAATTTCGGTACCACGCTGGGTTACCGGGCCAAAATGAATAAACATACCGAAACGTTTATCCATAAACTGATCCATGACCGCTTTGGGAGTTTTAACCGGAATTGAACTTGTTGCCTGCTGAGCGATAGCTAAACACGTACTTAATAAAAGGACTCCCAATAGTCCTGCTTTTCTTTTCATAGTATAGTTTAATTATTTTTTGGTTAGACTGAGTTGGATTGGGTTTAATTAGGTTGATTGAGTTGGATTAGGTTGGTTTGGTTTTAAAAACCACTCACTTATTAAGCCTAATCAACCAATCACTTATTTATTGTTTACAAAAAAGTTAACAATGCGGCAGGCATGGCCCTTACTCAAATTGTTCTTTTTATCGCTTATTTTAATTTTTAAAGTATGGTTGCCATTGTTCAGCTTATCGCCCAATATATGGTAAACCCCAAGATGAATCCAGCTATAATATTCAGTCAATAAATCCAGATCTTTATAAGCGCCACCATCAATTGAGTAAGATATAATGCCCGCATCGGGCCCAGCCACCACCGCAATACCAACAGCTGTGCCTTTAAATGGCAGGGTGAGTTCGCCACCTGGTTCGGTAGCCTGTAACATGGGTACATCAACAAAACCCGGGCGGGTTAAAAAAAAAAAAAAAAAAAAAAAAAAAAAAAAAAAAAAAAAAAAAAAAAAAAAAAAAAAAAAAAAAAAAAAAAAAAAAAAAAAAAAAAAAAAAAAAAAAAAAAAAAAAAAAAAAAAAAAAAAAAAAAAAAAAAAAAAAAAAAAAAAAAAAAAAAAAAAAAAAAAAAAAAAAAAAAAAAAAAAAAAAAAAAAAAAAAAAAAAAAAAAAAAAAAAAAAAAAAAAAAAAAAAAAAAAAAAAAAAAAAAAAAAAAAAAAAAAAAAAAAAAAAAAAAAAAAAAAAAAAAAAAAAAAAAAAAAAAAAAAAAAAAAAAAAAAAAAAAAAAAAAAAAAAAAAAAAAAAAAAAAAAAAAAAAAAAAAAAAAAAAAAAAAAAAAAAAAAAAAAAAAAAAAAAAAAAAAAAAAAAAAAAAAAAAAAAAAAAAAAAAAAAAAAAAAAAAAAAAAAAAAAAAAAAAAAAAAAAAAAAAAAAAAAAAAAAAAAAAAAAAAAAAAAAAAAAAAAAAAAAAAAAAAAAAAAAAAAAAAAAAAAAAAAAAAAAAAAAAAAAAAAAAAAAAAAAAAAAAAAAAAAAAAAAAAAAAAAAAAAAAAAAAAAAATTTTTTTTTTTTTTTTTTTTTTTTTTTTTTTATTTACTGTAGCAGCGTAGTAAAAATTATTTAAGCCGCCGGCCGTTTTGACATAATCTGTGTAAGGCAGTATTTTTTGTACCGGGTATGAGTTATTGTATATAAATTCGGCGTAATAAGCCGGGCGATCTACCGTAAAATGATGCCCCTGTAACTCCATTGGCCCCTGTGTTACGGGATGGATGCTAATGGGACCGCCCAAAGCAATATAGCGTTTGGCCAGCACATCGCTATTCTCGGCAGGCGGGGCAAGTTTATCGTCGAGTCCTATGGTATGTAAAATGGGCACACGGAACGAAGCCAGGCCTTCCAGGTTATCAATTGGGTTATCGTTGTAGGCAATAGCCTGTTCTTCGGTAAAATGATAAACCTGTTTTAGTTCGTTCCAGGCACCTGCATCTCCGGCCCCCTTCAACTTTCCTCCGGGCCAGCTTTTAATATCACAAACCGGCGTTTCCGCATAAATACAGGTTACCTTATCGGGATTGCGTTTGGCCCAGGCATAAGCATACAGGCCTCCCCTGCTCACAGCTTCGAGTGCTACCTTTGGTGCAAAGGCAAGCTGAGTAGTTAAATAAGTGTAAAATACATCATAAAACTTCATTGCCGATGGTGCACCATACTGGTTGTCAACATTGATAAAGGCTATATAAAACCCTTTTGCAAGCAAAATACTGTCTATATCGGTATGCCAATCGGGGAAAGATGTGCGCCAAACCCAGGGATTGCCAGGCAACGGATGCGCGGGCTTAACGTAGTAAGCATCCCGGTCGGCAAATTTCAGTTGTATTCTTTCAAAGCCTTTCCATAAGTTGGCCTTGCTTTGTGCATCTGCATTAATAAAAAGGGTTGTTAACAGTAATAAAAAAACAGCGTGTTTTAATTTTGACATAGGTTTTAACATTACAATTCGGGCAAAGGTGTTTATGCACTTCGCGGCTTTTGTGAACATAGTATTTTTAAACAGGCCATAACACGGCCATGTGCACGTGTTAAAAGATGCAGCATCTACCCGATCTGTTATTATTGGTTGGGGTAAATATATAAGCTAATTGCACTTCAAAAAATGGATAAACCTTTTAAAACGATGGATTATACACCGATAAATAGTGTTATAAAACGCGCTTAAAATAATTATGCCATTGTACTAAATTATCGATCTTCGTATTAGTAAAATCAGTTTCGGATTAATTAACCACAAATCCTGATTGTATCGAATAACCCGTTTGGTTGTGGTGTGATACTTGCTGTAGTTTTGTAGGATATTACAACCGGCTATGCCAAAGTAATGGCGTTATGTAATCAAAATATATATAAACTGCAAACAACAAACTATGTCAGATTTCTGTCCTTAAACCAAACTTCATCGGGCTTGGCGTTGAAGCTGTCCATCAGGTTTACCAATTCAATTGGGTCGCCGGAGGTAATCACCAGTTCGCGGTTGGTGGGTTTCAGGAATTTTTCCTCAACCATTACATCCAGTTGCTTTAACAACGAATCGTAATACCCGCCGGTATTAAGCAGCCCTATCGGGTGGTTGTGCAGGCCTAACTGCAGCCAGGTAAGTACTTCAAAAAACTCCTCGAGGGTACCAAGTCCGCCGGGCAGGGTGATGATGCCATCGCACAAATCATTCATCATTTGCTTGCGCTGGTGCATGTTATCTACAATGTGCAGCTCGGTTAACCCCGTGTGCCCCACTTCTTTATCCATCAAAAATTGGGGTATCACCCCTATTGCCTTACCGCCGCGACTTAAAATGGCATCGGCTATAAGCCCCATTACGCCAACCTTTCCACCGCCAAATACCAGGGTAATATCGCGGTTTACCATAACTTCGGCTAACTGTTCTATAGCTTGTTTTAATAAAGGATCGCCGTTAAAGTTGGCGCCGCAGAATACGGAAATGGATTTCATGGCGCAAATATAAAATTTACAGTAACCACTTTACAGGTTACGATAGTATAATCCATTAACTTTAGCCGTTTATCCATTTAATACGTATTATTACATAATTACATTTACCAAACCTTATAAACCAAACACCCATATGAAAAAAGCCCTAATACTTGCAGCTGTATTATTTACAATCGGCCTTAAAAGTTCTTTTGCCCAAACTGTTACCAATCCCGATATTGAAAGTACTGACAGCCCGACAAGCACCATCACTAAAATTGAGACAGATCAACAGTATACCGTAGTAAGTTTTAGACATTATGCCGGCAGCGACAACGCCTGGGCTGTGCTTAACAGGGAAATTTATATTCAAACAGATGTTGATAATAAACACTACGGGTACGTAAAATCGGAAGGGATTGCCGTAGCGCCCGAGACTCGGAACACCTTAAAAAAAACAAATGATAAGCTGGAGTTTAAAGTTTATTTTAAAAAGATTCCCGCCAATACCAAAAGCATCGATATTATTGAACGCGCCGGAAAACGGAACGACGGAATAACTTATTTTAATTTTTACAATGTTGATGTTATACACTCATCGCCCGGGGATAAGGGCGTAAAAATAACCAACGTGGAATTATTGCCACCGCCACCGGTAAATGGGACAGGGCAACCTTTAGACGGGGCTAACATGTTGGCAAATGCCATGGGTGGAATGGGTCCCATGTATACATCCATGGTAAAAAGCTTGCTTGACGCACAATTTACTTACTACCAACAGCCAGGCAAAATAGCCGAGATAGCAAAACTAAATAAAGAGTATTTTGATGCGCTTACCAAAGAGGGCTTTACCAACGACCAGGCTTTAAAAATAATAACATCAAACAGCATTATCCCAAAGTCGGCGTCTATTAACGGCCAGTAAATAGCTGCCAAAAGAGAAGCCAGTAAGGTTATAAGTTTTACTTACAACCATACTGGCTTTTTTATTATCCGGAGAAAATCCAACCGCTCACCTAATCAACCAAAAACTACCTGCTTGTATAATTAAGCGCTTCTTTAGTTTTTTAATTACTGAATTATAGATTTACCGAATTATTGAATTACTGTATTTAAATCAATAATTCAGTCATTCAATAATTCAATAATTGCTTACCTGCTTGTATAATTAGGAGCTTCTTTAGTAATGGTAATATCGTGCGGGTGGCTTTCGCGCATACCGGCTGCTGTTATGCGTACAAACTTGGCGCGTTGCAGATCTTCAATGTTGGCAGCACCACAGTAGTGCATACCGGCGCGTAAACCGCCGATGTACTGGAAAATCACTTCGCCCATATTGCCCTTAAATGGCACACGGCCTACAATACCTTCAGGAACCAATTTAGTTACCACATCTGTTTCATCCTGGAAATAACGATCTTTTGATCCTTTTGCCATTGCTTCAACAGAACCCATACCGCGGTACGATTTAAACTTACGGCCTTCGTATATGATGGTTTCACCCGGTGATTCTTCTACACCTGCAAACAGTGAGCCTGCCATGATAGAGCTTGCACCGGCTGCAATAGCCTTTACAATGTCGCCTGTTTGTTTGATACCACCATCGGCAATAACCGGGATGCCACGGCCTTCTAATGCTTTAGCGCACTCGTAAACGGCGTATAGTTGTGGTACACCCACACCCGCAATAATACGGGTAGTACAAATTGAACCCGGACCAATACCCACTTTAACAGCATCGGCGCCGGCATCTGCAAGGGCAATGGCTGCATCGCCTGTAGCAATGTTACCGGCAATAACCTGCAGGTTTGGATGTAAAGCTTTAATGGCTTTCACCATATCAATAACCCCTTTGCTGTGGCCGTGGGCTGTATCAACCGTAACCACATCAACACCGGCGTTTACAAGGGCTGTAACGCGGTCGATATTATCAGCCGCAACGCCAACGGCGGCACCTACACGCAGGCGGCCAAACTCGTCTTTACAGGCGTTGGGGAAGTTTTTAACCTTCTGAATGTCTTTGTATGTAATTAAACCTACCAGTTTACCATTGGTGTTTACAACTGGTAATTTTTCAATTTTATTGCTTTGCAGTATCGCAGCAGCCTCGGTAAGTGTGGTACCTTCGGGAGCTGTGATCAGGTTTGTTTTAGTCATTACGGTACTAACCGGAACGCTCATATCTTTTTGGAAACGCAAATCGCGGTTGGTGATAATGCCTTTAAGGCGATGATCGGCATCAATTACCGGGATACCACCTATGCTAAACTCCTTCATGATCTGGAATGCATCTGCAAGCAGGGCATCTTCCAGCAAGGTAACCGGGTCCTGGATCATGCCGCTTTCAGATCGTTTAACTTTACGAACTTCATCGGCCTGGGCCTGTATGGTCATGTTTTTATGCAGCATACCTATACCACCCGCCTGGGCAATCGCAATAGCCAGGCCAGCTTCGGTAACAGTATCCATAGCTGCCGAAATGATGGGAATGTTTAAACGGATGTTTTTGGTTAACCAGCTGCTGGTATTAACATCGCGCGGTAATACTTCTGAATAAGCGGGGAGTAGTAAAACGTCGTCGTAAGTTAATCCTTCGGCAACAAATTTAGATGGGTCTAACTGCATAGCAAATAATTATTTTGGAGTTATTATTTGCCGGGCAAAGCTAACTTTTTATTTCGGATTTCGGATGTTCGATTTCGGAATTATTTAAAAATTGCCTTTCTGTGATATTTGGGAAATTTGGGATTTCGGATGTTCAATTTCGGAATTAAAGACCAAATCCGAAATCGAACATCCGAAATCCCAAATCAAAAATTAATACTTTCCTACTATCACTTTATAAAAACGCTCAAAATGGAAATATTCATTGGCTAATTCCAATAACCTTGCAGAATCGACACTTTTTACTGTAGCTGCATACCTGTCGTAATAATCATAATCCAAACCGGCAAAATAGATGCTCTTGAATTTATCGGCATGCGAAAAAACATTCTCCAGGCTACCCAACAGCGAGCCTAACATGTAGTTGCGTACCAATGAAAGCTCTTCGTCGGGGATAAGTTCGGCTTTCAGGATATTGATTTCCTTTTCAATTTCGGCAAGGGCCGGTTTGCACACATCTGCCCCTACCTCGGTAGCTACAAAGAAGGACCCGGCCTGTTTAAACGAGCCCAGCCCCGAGCCGATGCCATACGTATAACCTTTATCCTCGCGAATGTTGGCCATCAGCCTCGACCCGAAATAGCCGCCCAAAACCGTATTCAACACCTGTAGTTGCTGAAAGTCCGGGTGGCTGCGGTTAATCATCGGTGTACCTATCCTTATGGCCGATTGCAGGGCTTCTGGCTTCTCGGTAAAGTAAAATAACTCTGTAGCCGGTACAATTTCGGGTTGGGTAGTATCGGCGGGTTTGTTGCCATTAACCCAGCCTTTATCAAACGTATCAGTAATAAGGGTCAAAGTTTCCGGTTCAATTTTCCCTGAAATGATAATGGTGCAGTTTGATGGCTGGTATTGCTCTTTATAGTGTGCAACCAATTCATCGCGCTGCAGGGCTTTATAATTATCAAAGCTTGCACCCACTCCGTATATGGTATCGCCATAAACCGCCTTGTTAAAATTGCGGCGGCCAACAACATCATTTTTTTGCAGGCTAACCTGTAGTTTTTGCTGCTGGTTACGTTTAAAAGTTTCCAATTCTTTCTCGGGGAAGGTTGAATTGGTTAAAATATCAACAATAACCGGCAAGGTATGGTGCAGGTGCTTATTAAGGCTGTACAATACAACCTGCGAGTTTTCGTACCCGTATTCCACCTGCAAAAAGGCGCCGTAAAAATCAACCTTATCGGCAATCTGGGCCGCGGTTAATGTACTGGTACCTTCGGTGAGCATAGTATTTACGGCCATGTTCAACAGCGGCAGCGCCGGGTTAAAACGCAGGTTGCCAAAAATCCATTCTATACGTACCAATTCCTGGTCGCCGGAGTTAAAGCAAAATATATTACAGCCGTTACCGAGCTTTTTATGCGCGGGCCGTATCAGGTTTATATTATCGATAGCCTTAAAATCAGGGGCTAATGTTCTATCTAAGTTGGTCATTGGTCAGTAATTCTTTTTTCTGAACCCGGATTAAGCAGATTAATCAGATTTTTTGGATTTGATTAGACTAATCCTGTAAATCCGTTAATCTGAAAAATCGTGGTTCAGACAAATTCCAATTCTGTTAATTCTCTAATTCTGAAAATTCTGATTCAGAAACTTCTGCTTTCTCGGCCAGGTATATCAGCGTTGATGAATTATCTTTCCTGAATATCTTGTTGGCGGCTTCTTTGATCTGCGCAGGAGTTACCGCCAGGTATTTGGCGGTTTCCTGGTTCAGCAGGTCGGCATTGCCCAGCAGTTCAAACGAGGCCAGGTTCATGGCTTTATCCAACAACGACATTTCAGAAAACACCATGGTCGATTCGGTCTTGTTTTGCACCTTGGTCAACTCATCAGCCGGAATCTCCGTGGCTTTTACTTTTTCCAGCTCGTCCCAAAACGCGGCTTCGGCCTGCTCAATACTAACGTTTTCCAGGGGTTTGCCTTCTAACACAAACATACCTTTATCCAGGCTGCCGGTAATATAGGCATGTACCTCGCTAAAAATTTGCTTATCCTGTACCAAGCTGCGGTACAACCGTGAGGAGTGCCCACGCGACAAGATATCACTCAGTAATTCCACCGGGTAATAATCATCATCCAGCCTTGCTCCCATCTGGAACGCGATGTACACATCGTTCAACGGTACTTTGGCGGTAACGGTTTCGCGGCGTTCGTCATGCTGTTCGGGCTCCTGCGGCAGGTTGCGTGTGTATTTATCGCCTGCGGGGATTGGGCCAAACCATTTTTCGGAGAGCTTTTTAACCTCTTCGGTTGTGATATTGCCCCCAACTACCATAATGGCATTTTGCGGGTTATAATGTTTTTTAAAGAATGCTTTCACATCCTCAATTTTGGCATCCTCGATGTGCTTGATGGTTTTACCAATGGTAGCCCAACGGTAAGCGTGCTGTTTATAAACCAGCGGGCGCAGTTTTAGCCAAACATCGCCGTAAGGCTGGTTAAGGTAACGCTGCTTAAACTCCTCAATTACCACGTTACGCTGCACCTCAAGACTTTTTTCGCTAAAGGCGAGGTTTAACATGCGATCGCTCTCGAGCCAAAATGCTGTTTCGATATTGGCCGATGGCAGGGTGATGTAATAGTTGGTGATATCGTTACTGGTAAAAGCATTGTTTTCGCCTCCTACCCTTTGCAGTGGCTCATCGTAGCTTGGAATATTTACAGATCCGCCGAACATCAGGTGCTCAAACAAATGAGCAAAGCCCGTTTGCTCGGGATCTTCGTCGCGTGCACCAACATCATACAGAATGTTGAGCACTGCCATAGGCGTGGTATTATCTTCATGAACAATAACCCGGAGGCCATTATCCAGTGTAAACCGGTTGAATTTAACCATGGATAGTTCTTATTTTAACAAAGCAAATGTAAAACTTTTGACGACAATCGGAGCGGAGAGTCAAGAATTAAGAGTCAAGAATCAAGACGGAAGAAAACTGGCACTCAGCAACGGTCTCAAAAAGCGCCATTAATTAATAAAAAAACGACCGCGAAGTGCCTTTAAATAAGGCACTTCGCGGTCGTTGTAAAAGGTAACGTTAGTTTTCTTGTATATTATTTAAACCAGGCCATCACCTCGTCTTTGGTAGGCATGGTAATATCCAGCTTCAATTTTTTGCGCATGCCGCCAAGATCATTAAATACTTTGTTGGGGTTGGCGGCTTTTAGTTCATCTACCGCATTAAACCCCATTGCATTAAGCACGGGTACCCACTCGGCCTTAACACCTATATTTATAAAGTCGTCAGCAGTAACAACTTTAGCTTTTTTCTCGGGGCGCATCTGCGGGAAGAATAATACTTCCTGGATAGTGCTCTGATTGGTCATCAGCATCACCAACCTGTCGATACCGATACCCAGGCCCGATGTTGGCGGCATACCGTATTCCAGGGCGCGTAAAAAGTCGTCGTCCATGGCCATGGCTTCGTCGTCGCCCCTGCCTGCAAGTACCAACTGCTCCTCTAAACGTTCGCGCTGGTCAATCGGGTCATTTAACTCCGAGTAAGCGTTGGCTATCTCTTTACCATTTACAAACAACTCAAAACGCTCTACCAGGCCATCTTTGGTACGATGTTTTTTGGCAAGCGGGGTCATTTCGATTGGGTAATCGGTAATATAAGTTGGTTGGATTAGGTTATGCTCAACCTTGGCGCTGAAGATCTCGTCAATCAGTTTGCCTTTACCCATGGTTGGGTTAACTTCTATTTTCAGCTCGGCACAGGTTTCGCGCAAAGCGGCCTCATCCATGGCCGATACATCTATCCCTGTATATTTCAGGATAGAATCGTACATGGATAATTTTTCGTACGGACCGGCAAAGTTGATCTCGTTGCTGCCCACCTGAACCACGGGAATACCGTGAACAGCTTTTGCAACAGTTTCCAAACATTCTTCAACCATGGCCATCATCCATATATAGTCTTTATAGGCTACATAAATTTCCATGGCTGTAAATTCCGGGTTGTGTGTACGGTCCATACCCTCGTTACGGAACATTTTACCAAATTCATATACACCATCAAAACCTGCAACAATAAGGCGTTTCAGGTAAAGTTCATTGGCTATGCGCAAAAACAAAGGCATATCCAGCGTATTGTGGTGCGTGGCAAACGGACGCGCCGCTGCGCCGCCATGTACCGGCTGCAATATGGGAGTTTCTACCTCCATCCAGCCCTGCGCGTTAAAATAATTGCGCATGCTGCTGATCACTTTCGACCGGTTGATAAATATTTGTTTGTAGGCCGGGTTAACAGTTAAGTCAACATAACGCTGGCGATAGCGTAGCTCAGGATCGGTAAAGCCATCATGAATGGTTCCGTCGTCCTCGCGCTTAACAACAGGTAGCGGTTTAAGCGATTTAGAAAGAACAATCAATTCACGAACGTGAACCGAGATCTCGCCGGTTTGGGTTAAAAATACATAACCTTTAATACCAATGTAATCGCCGATATCAAGTAGTTTTTTAAATACGGTATTGTATAAAGTTTTATCCTCATCAGGACAAATATCATCGCGTTTCAGGTAGATCTGGATCCGGCCGGTTGAATCCTGCAACTCGGCAAATGATGCGTTGCCCATGATACGGCGGGTCATGATACGGCCTGCGATAAGTACATTTTGGTAGGCCTCGGGTTTTATTGCAAAATTATCGGTAATATCCTGTGCCCAGGCGTTAATATCAAATGCTTCGGCGGGGTACGGGTTTATGCCCAGTTCCCTTAATTTTTGTAAAGATTCGCGGCGGATAATTTCCTGCTCGGATAGTGCAATACTCATGTTTTGAACGGTATTTTTAATAAAGGTGCAAAAATAGCGTTTTTAATGGTTTCTTAAGACCGTAGAGACGCAATATTTTGCGTCTCCCGCCAGATGGGGAAATTTACAGAATTCCATTTGCATGATTTATTTGCATATCGGAGACGCAAAATATTGCGTCTCTACAACGAAAACCTTTTTTCTAACTCAAAAACAACATACATTAGCAAACCAATTATCTGATATCGTGAAAAAACTACCGTTGTTGATTTCGTGCTTATTAACATTATCATATAGCGCATTTGCGCAGGATACCACCAACCTTTACAGTGCCGGCACCAAAGCAGTGTTAATTGCCAAACAATTCGCATTCACCGAAGGGCCTGCTGTTGACAAAAAAGGCAATGTATTTTTTACGGATCAGCCCAATAATAAGATCTGGAAGTATAGCACGGATGGCAAACTTTCTGTTTTTATGGATAGCGCCGGCCGCAGCAACGGAATGGATTTTGACAGTAAGGGCAACCTCATAAGCTGTGCCGATGGTAAAAACGAACTTTGGTCTATCAGCCCGAAAGGAAAAATAGAAGTATTACTTACCGGCTATAAAGGGCAAATATTTAACGGACCTAATGATGTTTGGGTAAGGCCGGATGGTGGGCTATATATAACCGACCCCTATTACCAACGCGACTATTGGACGCACAAAAAGCCCGAGCTTGATGGCCAAAAGCTTTACTACCTGCCAAAAGGTAAACATGAAGCCGTTATGGTTGATGATAAATTTGTAAGGCCTAATGGCATAGTTGGCACTGCCGATGGCAAACATCTTTTTGTTGCCGATATAGGGGATAACAAAACCTATCGCTACGATATTAATAAAGACGGTTCATTAACCAACAAAATGCTTTTTGTGGCGATGGGATCAGACGGGATGACGATTGACGAACTGGGCAACATATACCTTACCGGTAAGGGCGTAACTATTTTTAACCCGAAAGGCGAAAAAATTGGCCACATTGATATTGATGAACCCTGGACAGCCAACATTTGTTTTAGCGGTAAAAACCGGGATGTATTATTTATAACGGCGTCAAAAGCGGTGTATACTTTTCAAATGAAAGTAAAAGGGACTAATTAAGTCGCAAGTCTTAAGTCGGATTTAGTTCTTTTGACTTTAAGTTTAAAGCTTTCGACTATAGACTACAGCACTATGCTTTCTGTTGTAATATAGATATAATTTGCTGCTGCTCGCCGTTGCTGAGCAGTTCGCCTTCGTAGTGCCAGGGTCCCGACTGGGGGAAATATATGGTGCCCAAATAATCGGGATTATCTTCATCGGCTAAAGAGGGGCCGTCGCCATCAATCTCCATTTCTTCCGTAAACAGCATTGACTCATTGTCTACCGAAGTTTTGTAAATTTTATATACCCCCGTATCCGCAAGGTTATGTTCCAATACCGGTTCAATGATAATATTTCGTAAACTGCCGTCGGCATGCTTTAAATCTGCGTAGACCGGATTTTTCATAAGCAAGTGGTTTTGTTAGATTAATACAGTAGTATAAGTATTTTGTTTTATGGCTCTATGATGGTTATTGTGGATGGTTAAAATTGGCAGGTACAATTTAAAGCGGATGTGACAAATTAAGTTAAATCGAAAAAACATATTTACCTGATAAAACATAGAACCCGGTTTTCGGTGTTTAATCCATACAATTGTACTCAATCCGTTACAGAACTTATTTCATTTATGCGGATAACTGCAGAAAAGTATAAATATTTTTTGACAACAAGGAAAAAAGACACCTAACTCTTTCCCATTCTTCTTTATTCCCAAATCAGCGATTTTTAACCTTCATTTAAAGCAGGCAAAAACTATTTTTTTGTATTAAAAAATGTAAATTGGTAAGTCATTTATTATATTACATTAATGAATTTTATTGGTAAAATATCGCTTTTTTTAACGTTGTCTAATGTCGTGCAATTGCATTTACATTTCAACTTGAAGCCGGTTTTAACACCGTCAACCTCAAAAAAAGATTCAGTCCGACAAAGTAAAACCGAAATTATAAACGGTATTAGTTATACTGCGATAAATACCTTTGGTGATGGCGTTAGCCCTGGCAGGTTTTATATAAAAGATAAAAGCGGCAAAATAGTTTATAAAGCAACCGCCGATGACGAAGTGGTTTATTTTAAATTCATTGATTTTAATGGAGATGACTATAAAGATATCACCGTAGAACTAAGGGGAGTAGATTCGGGTGCACAGGACCTGATTATTTACGACGTAAAATCAAACACATTCAAATTAGCCGGCGATTGTTCAAATGCGGAAAGGATACCAACAACAAAATTTTACTATAGTTACAAGGATTGCTGTATGGGAAGAGTTTGGAGCAGCAACCTTTTTTACATTACTGCTTCAAAGATCATCAACGTGGGCAATATTGAGTATGACGATAACGGTGACTATGGCATTTCGTTTTATAAACTCAACGGTCAAAAGCGTGTTTTTATAAAAAAATGGAAAGTGCGGATTAACGGTGAGACGCCTGTTTCAACAGGTAAACATATCGATTTTATTTTGAAGCATTATTGGAAGAATCATTGGCGTAGTTTTATTGAATAACGCAGGTTAAGCAAATAAAGATAACTCAAATCATTTGAGCGCTTTTTTTACCGAATTTCATAAACTGCCCAGTAATCAACGGGTAATCATCCAAATTCATCAAACAACCTTTAGATAGGTTGGATGCTTTCAGATTCGGTTTTGAAAGTTTTAAAAACCTATAGAAACAAGAAGCGCCCTCTGATGGGCAGGGGCGCGTTCTAACCAATTATAAACCTAAATTATGAGAAGAGCTGTAAGGGAGGTCTCGAACCTTCTGGTGCTGCCGTTCAGCGCCTTACAAATACTACACTGCAAATATACTACACATCTTTTATTTTGCAAATATTTTAAGTAAAAAAGTTAACTATTAACAATTTAATAATACAGCAAGCATTTAAGTGCGATATTGATAAATAAATAATTGTCATTTAAACACATTATCTGCCTGTATATCAATATGTTTATTTAACGCAATAATAATACCAATAGTGCCCTACGATTAAAATATTTTGATTATTTATTGGTTATGTTGATGACTTTTGCAGATTTTGATGCGATTTATTAAAAAACGCGCCTTTATTAGATAAAAAACTGTAACCCTCCTGCTTCAAGGCAGAATGCTTTTGTATTTTAAGCAGCACAAATAATTCTTAATGAAGTACGAAGGGCATCAAATTGGGAAAATTTTCGCCGTGGCGCACAAAACAAAGCCGCCCTGGCATATCAAAGCGGCTTATTATGGTGCGGGGGTTAAATCCTTTCCTAAAAATACAATTAGTTAGTTCTGCGGCTCCGGCGATGTCTTCGCTTCTTTCCTGGCGGCCTTTTTTTGTTTTTGGGCTTCTACAAAAGCGAGGTATTTTGTTTTTTGTTCGGCAGTAAAAATGGCCTCCAGTTTAGTTTGCGCGTTGTCACGGATCTGTTTATGTGAATACCGTTGTTCTTTTTTATCATTTGTACCTTTAAGGGCCTTCAAACTATCAAGTCCTCTACCCTGCTCCAGCAGCACCGCGTTTACCTGGGTTATCTGGCTGTTGCTCAGGTTAAGCTGTTTGGTTAATACTTTAGTTTGTTTTGCAGCCCTTAACGCCGGCGTCGCCTTTACTTTTTCCTGGGCGTGTGCAAATAAGCCCAGCCCTGCTATAAAAGCTATCATCATGAATATCTTTTTCATAGTTTATATTTTTTTATGGTATGACTGATTTTTGCCGTATTGGTTTAAATAATAATGAACAATGTCCCGGTTAAAAAAACAAGCCTTTTTCGGTACTATGCATAACCAACAAAGTGTGTGTACCACCCGTAAATGAAACACTCAGAAACACCCTGGTACGGGGTGAAACACCCTGAAACACCCTGGTACGGGGTGAAACACCCTGAGACACCCTGGTACGGGTGACACACCTGTTCCGCTCCTGTGTTGGCACCAACCGAAATGCCAATGAACTAATGAACCAATGAACTAACCTAAAACCTTCTTCTCACTCATGATGTTATCCTAATAATCAAACATCAGCACCATGAGCCTGGAAACATATGCCAAAAAGCGCGACTTTACCAAAACAGCCGAACCAAAAGCCGGTAAAAGCAAGGATAAAAACAGCCTGACTTTTGTGATACAAAAGCACGATGCTTCACGGCTGCATTACGATTTCAGGCTGGAGATGGATGGCGTACTCAAAAGCTGGGCGGTGCCCAAAGGGCCGTCAACCGATCCAAAAACCAAAAGGCTGGCTATGATGGTAGAAGATCATCCTTATGATTACCGCAACTTTGAGGGCATCATCCCCGAAGGCGAATATGGCGGCGGTACGGTTATCGTTTGGGACGAAGGCACCTATGAACCCATCGAAAAAATTAAAGGCAAAAAAGAGCAGGAAAAGCACCTGTTGAAAGAACTTAAATCCGGATCATTAAAAATAAAGCTTCATGGCGAAAAGCTGGAAGGCGAGTTTGCCCTTGTAAAAACCCACGGCATGGGCGATAATGCGTGGCTGCTTATAAAACACGATGACGATTTTGCATCAAAAAAAGATATTACCAAAGAAGATAAATCCGTAATATCGGGCAAAACCATTGAAGCAATGGAAAAAACCGGTGACAAGGTTTGGCAAAACGGACATGAAAAAAACATTGAAAAGCCGAAGAAGGCCGCATCAACAAAAAAAGTGATTGAAGCAACCGAGCCCAAGGAAAGCGTGGCTGAACAGGAAGATATTGACATTACCGCGATATTAAAAAAAGCCCCCAAAGCTAAAATGCCAACCGGGATAAAACCTATGCTGGCCACTTTGGTTGATGAACCTTTTGACGACCCTGATTGGGTTTACGAGGTAAAATGGGATGGTTACCGCGCACTTGCTTTCGTGAACAAGGGAGAGGTGGAGCTATTATCCCGCAACAATAAAACGTTTAACCAAAAGTTTTACCCTATCTACAAACTGCTACAGGGTTGGAAGACTAACGCCGTGTTGGATGGCGAGATCCTGGTTTTGAACGACAAAGGCATCTCCAACTTCGGCAACCTACAAAACTGGCGCAGCGAAGCCGATGGCGAACTGGTTTATTATGTTTTTGATATTTTATGGTACGATGGCAAAAACCTGGTGAATTTGCCCTTATCGCAACGGCAAGCCATACTCAAACAGGTTTTACCAACCAACGATGACCGCGTGCGCACCAGTAAAGTGTTTGACGCCAGCGGCATTGATTTTTTTAAGGCGGCCGAGCGGATGGGCTTAGAAGGCATTATCGCAAAAAAAGCCAATAGCACCTACGCTTCAGATACGCGCTCAAAGGAATGGCTGAAGATTAAAGTACACAAACGGCAGGAAGTTGTGATAGCCGGCTTTACCAAAAACGAGGATACGTCTAAACAGTTCAGTTCATTGCTGCTGGGTGTTTATGAAGATAAAAACCTGCAATATGTAGGTAAAGTGGGAACAGGCTTTTCGGATAAAGTACAAAAGGAAATGATGGTACAATTTAAGCCTTTAATAACTGATAAAAGTCCTTTTGACACTATTCCTGATGTAAACAAACCATCGCGTTTCAGGCTTAATCCACCCAAAGCCAAGGCAACCTGGCTAAAGCCCCAACTGGTTTGCGAAGTAGCTTTTAGCGAAGTTACCAGCGACGGCGTGTTCCGTCACCCGTCATTCCAGGGTATGCGCGTTGATAAAAAGGCAACAGAGGTAGTTCGCGAAGTTGCAGAACCTATCGGGACAGCTATTGAACAAGCGGAAGAAAAACATGAAGATAACCATACTTCGGCCATAAAACCGCCAAAAGAGAAAGGAAGAAAAACCTTGCTAAACCCAACCGACGAAACCCAGGTGCGCAAAATTTGCGGCCACGATTTAAAGTTTACCCACCTGAGTAAAATTTACTGGCCCGAGGATAAGGTAACCAAGCGCGATATGTTTAACTACTATTACCAGGTAGCCGAGTACATTTTGCCTTACCTGAAAGATCGCCCCATGTCGCTTAACCGGTTTCCCAGCGGTATTCACGGCCCAAGTTTTTACCAAAAAGATGTAAAAGGCAAAGCGCCCGATTGGGTAAAAACATTTCCGTATACCAACGGTGAAGGCGAACACAAAGAATATTTGGTGGGCACCGATGAGGCAAGTCTATTATGGATGGCATCATTAGGCTGCATCGAGATGAACCCCTGGTTCAGTCGTATCCAATCGCCGGATAACCCGGACTATTGCGTGATAGACCTTGACCCCGACAAAAACACGTTCGACCAGGTAATCGCCGCAGCGCTGGAGGTAAAAAAAATATTGGATGCCATTGATGTTCCCTCCTACTGCAAAACTTCCGGCTCAACCGGCATGCATATATATATCCCAACCGATGCCAGGTATAGTTATGATCAAACCCAGCTGTTTGCACGTATTGTTGTAAACATTGTTCACAAACAAATTCCCGATTACACTACCGTGGAACGGATGGTGGCAAAGCGTGATGGCAAAATGTACCTTGACTTTTTACAAAACCGACCCGGCGCTACCATAGCAGGCCCCTACTCACTCCGCCCCAAAATTGGCGCTACCGTATCTATGCCCCTGCATTGGGACGAAGTAAAACCAGGCCTCACCATGAAGGACTTTACCATATTTAATTCGATAGACAGGCTAAAAGTTGAAGGTGATTTGTTTAAAGGGGTATTAGGAAAGGCAATTGATTTGGAGAAAACAATGGAAAAAGCAAAATCAGTTTTCGGTCAATAGTCATTGGTCATTTAAGGGCAAGTTTGATTGGGCTAACGATTGTTTTAATTTTTCTAATAAATCTACCCCTGATATCTTTTCTTTTCGAGGTGCGTTGGCCTGTCACCCTGAGTAACCTTTATTTGAGCACAAATGATCGCATTGCAAATGACACTTTTTTTGCAATTGATAATCAGTAAGTTATAAATGTGTCAATGGCAGCCTGTCGAAGGGTCGCGCGGAGAGGCCTTTACCCGCTATGGTTCGACAAGCTCACCATGACAGCCCTTTTTTACGATGTCATTCCCCCTTCAGAGTTTCGCGAAATTTTACGACTACCAATGACTAATGACAGCGAAGCGAAATGACTAATGACAAGCACAGCGACAATGACCAATGACAGCGAAGCGAAATGAACTAACTAACCGGCAATTTCACTACAAAAACAGACCCTTTGCCTTCTGTACTTTCCACGTGGATAGTACCCTTATGGCTTTCAACTATCTGGCGTACAATACTGAGCCCCAAACCTGTTGATTTTTCGCCACGCACGCCGGTGCGGCCGGCCTTGGTAAAGCGGTTGAATATTTCGGGCAGCATAGCCTCAGGAATCCCCATGCCATAATCCTGAACCTCAATAATCACATCCTTATTAACCTGGCTTAACCGCACGTCAACACGGCTGTTATCCTTTGAAAATTTCACGGCATTACTCACCAGGTTGTCAATCACGCGGGAAAACCTTTCTTTATTAATCAGTGCATAAGCGGGGTTTACACTGCTGATAAAAATAACATCAACGTTCAGTCTGCCCTGGGTCCGCCAGGAATCTACAGCGGTTTTAAGCAGCTGATTTAATTCTGTTCTTTCGGTTTCAATAGGTCTCCCGTTTTCATTGCGGGCGGCATCCAGCAGGTCGTCAATGATCGACCGGGCTTTGGCGCACGACTCCTTAATCATATTTAAATTATCCTGCGTATCCTCGGTCACCTCATCAAGTTCCATCATCATCGCTATCGATTCAACCGAGGCAATAGGGTTGCGCAAATCATGAGCTACCATACCCAGCACCTGGTTTTTAAATACATTGGCCCCTTCTATCAGTTCATTTTTTTCACTTATTTGTAAAACCTGCTGGTAACTATTGGCTTTGTAAGTAAAAAAGTACCGGGAGGTTAAATAAAAAGCAGACAATAACACCACTGAAATTAACTGATTATAAACCATTTGCGTGGGCGATGTTTGGCTATAAAGCAACAAAGCAGTAAAAAACAACTCTACGCCTATAATAAGGATAATCGATTCGTAATACTCAAATACTACGGTCGCGCTTATGAGGCATAAAGCTATCAGGTAAAGTGTAAGCGAATTGCTTGGATCGGACGTGGCTATAAAGCTGGAATACATGCCACAGGTAATAATGTACAACGAAAATAAAAATACCGTAAACGCCATAAGCTGGGTGCTTTTTTTTTGCCTTTTATATTCCAGTATCAGCAGGTTGGCAGCTATCAGGAAAAACGGGGTTATTATCAGGAACACCCAGTTGCTTGTGTTAAATTCGGGAAAGTTTTGCGCTTTGGTAAGGCTTGCCGGGAAAACAACATACAGCAACCTTATAATGATATTCAACAATAAAAATATGATACTGGCTGCCCGTACAGCAATCAAATTCTGGTACGTGTAAAAATCTTTGTACAATGATCTGTACTTAACAGGCAGGCTATTGAAAAAAAAACGCGTATTCAACATGAGTTGATATTTACCAAACGGATAAAAGTATTAAAAATGCTACAATTATTATAGGCCGCGACAAAATGACGCTTAATCTTTTTTTTACGTGACTTTTTATCATGTTTGGCCAACTGGCAAGGGATTTGACTAATACAACTCATAACACTAAATCACTATGAATTTTAACAACTTTACAATAAAAGCACAGGAGGCTGTACAAAAAGCCTCTGAAATTGCTACCGGTAATCAGCAGCAGGCAATTGAGCCGGCGCACCTGTTAAAAGGTTTACTGCTGGTTGATGAAAATGTTATTTCCTATTTACTAAAAAAGCTTAATGTTAACCTTAACCGCCTGAACGAGGTACTGGATACCCAGATAACATCGTTCCCGAAGGTTAGTGGCAGCAACGTTTACTTATCGTCAGATAGTAACTCGGCACTGCAAAAAGCGCAAGGATACTTAAAAGAATTTAAAGATGAATTTGTATCGGTTGAGCATATCCTGTTGGGTCTGCTGGCAGCCGGTGGCAAAGTAAGCGGCGCGCTTAAAGATTTTGGTGTAAATGAAAAGGATCTTAAAAAAGCCATTATCGCTTTACGCGGCGATAGCAAAGTAACCGACCAAAATGCCGAAGCAACCTACAATGCCCTCAATAAATATGCCCGTAACCTGAACGAGTATGCCGAAAGCGGCAAGCTTGACCCTGTTATTGGCCGCGACGACGAGATTAGGCGTGTTATCCAAATCCTATCCCGCCGTACCAAAAACAACCCGATATTGGTTGGCGAGCCGGGTGTTGGTAAAACTGCCATTGCCGAAGGTATTGCTTTCAGGATAATCAAAGGCGATGTACCCGAAAGCCTAAAAACAAAAACAGTTTACTCGTTAGATATGGGCGCATTAATTGCAGGCGCCAAATATAAAGGTGAGTTTGAAGAACGCCTAAAAGCCGTTATAAAAGAAGTTACGCAAAGCGATGGCGAGATCATTTTATTTATAGATGAGATACATACGCTGGTTGGCGCAGGTGGTGGCGAAGGCGCTATGGATGCTGCCAACATTTTAAAACCAGCCCTGGCCCGTGGCGAATTACGGTCGATAGGCGCGACTACCCTTAACGAATACCAAAAATATTTAGAAAAAGATAAAGCGCTGGAACGCCGTTTTCAGAAGGTAATGGTTGAAGAACCGGATGC
Source organism: Mucilaginibacter sediminis (assembly GCF_051903035.1). Classification (NCBI taxonomy): domain Bacteria; kingdom Pseudomonadati; phylum Bacteroidota; class Sphingobacteriia; order Sphingobacteriales; family Sphingobacteriaceae; genus Mucilaginibacter; species Mucilaginibacter sediminis. The sequence goes on along the minus strand of NZ_CP170602.1, from coordinate 645,276 downwards.
CGCCGATGCCATATCGATATTACGTGGTTTAAAAGAACGTTACGAAACTCATCATAAGGTGCGGATTAAAGACGAAGCCATTATTGCCGCTGTAGAAATGTCGCAGCGGTACATAGCCGACAGGTTTTTGCCGGATAAAGCTATCGATTTGATGGATGAAGCCGCATCAAAACTGCGCCTGGAAATGGATTCGGTACCGGAAGTGGTTGACGAGCTGGAACGCCGCATTATGCAGCTGGAAATTGAGCGCGAGGCTATTAAACGCGAACGTGACGACCGTAAGGTAACTGACCTGAGCGAGGAAATTGCCAACCTGTCGGCCGAGCGCGATTCGCTCCGCGCCAAATGGCAGGGAGAAAAAGATTTGGTCGACGGCATAAACATTAAGGTTGAACTGATTGAAAATTATAAGCTGGAAGCCGAACAGGCCGAACGTGCCGGTGATTATGGCAAAGTAGCCGAATTACGCTACGGTACCATTGTACAGGCCCAGGCCGAGGTTGAAAAACTGAAAGCCGCCCTTTTGGAAAACCAAAGCGATAGCCGCATGCTGAAAGAGGAAGTTACCGCCGATGATATTGCCGGCGTGGTAGCCCGCTGGACAGGCATCCCGGTGAGCAAAATGATACAAAGCGAAAGAGAAAAACTGTTAAACCTGGAAGGCGAGCTGCACAAGCGTGTTGCCGGGCAGGAGGAAGCGATAGAGGCGATAAGTGATGCTATACGCCGCAGCCGCGCCGGTTTACAGGACAAGCGCAAACCAATAGGGTCATTCATATTTTTAGGCACAACAGGTGTGGGTAAAACCGAACTGGCCAAGGCCCTGGCCGAATACCTGTTTAATGACGAAGGCGCCCTGGTGCGCATAGATATGAGCGAATACCAGGAACGCCATGCTGTTTCAAGGCTTATAGGAGCGCCTCCGGGCTATGTAGGTTATGATGAAGGCGGCCAATTAACCGAAGCCGTGCGCAGGAAGCCGTACAGCGTGGTACTATTAGATGAGATTGAAAAAGCGCACCCGGATGTATTTAACATTTTGCTGCAGGTATTGGACGATGGCCGCTTAACCGATAATAAAGGCCGGGTGGTAAACTTTAAAAATACCATCATCATCATGACCAGCAATATTGGCTCAAACATCATCCAGGAAAACTTCCAGACTTTGGAAGATAGTAACCGCGATGAACTGATAGCCAAAACCAAAAATGAGTTATTTAACCTGTTAAGGGCAACCATCCGCCCCGAGTTTTTAAACAGGATAGATGAGATCATTATGTTTACACCGCTAAGCCGCAACGAGATACAGGACATTGTGAAACTACAGTTTGCCCAGGTACAACATACCCTGGCCGAAATGGGCATCACGATGGAAGCAAGCGAAGAAGCATTGGACTGGCTGGCCCAGTTAGGTTACGATCCGCAATTTGGTGCCCGTCCGTTAAAACGTGTCATCCAGAAAAAGATCCTGAACGAACTATCCAAACAGATCCTGGCCGGCAAAGTAGATAAAGACAGCACCATTAAGGTGGATATGTTTGACAACAACTTTGTATTTTTAAATACGCCTAAAGTTGGTGAAGTAGTTGATTGAGTGAGTGGTTGATTGAGTTGATCCAATCCATTATATTAAAAATAGCCCTCCGGTTTTCGGGTGGCTATTTTTTTAGTTGGTATTCGCTAACTGATACCGACTAAAAAATCTTGATACTTGATACTCACCACTTGATACTAATCCTGGCGTTGCTTGCGGCCCGGGCTTTTTGTTCATACGCCTGCAGGCATTACGCTCGTTGGCCGGTATCCACGCCAATCCCTAACGCAATTTTGTCTGAATCAGAATTTACAGAATTCAAGAATTTTCAGAATTGCCTGCCTTGTTCGCCAATTTATCTGAACCAGAATTGCTAAACAGACTCATCAAATTTCAGGATTTTGATTAACTTGATGACTATTTTACTCACAACTCACAACTCACAACTCACAACTCACTACTCACTACTCACTACTCACTACTTCTCCTCATCCTCCTTTTTCTCGTCAACCATTTCAATCAGGGTTTCGTTATCATTAAAACGTTCTTCGTTTTTGGCAAGTACGGGGGCTGCACCGGCAATTGAAATACCGGTTACAGCCAATAATAAAAACAGGCCCAGGCAAACAAGCCTGAGGAGCTTTTTTAGCTTTTTCATGCATATAGCAATGTGCTCAACAAACGCCGAGGCGTGTTAGGCGGGTAAGAAATTTTTACTTATTCCATTAAATGGATAAACGGGAAGGCACTAAGCGATAGCGGGATATTCCTGATCGACGGGATATAAAAACGGGATAAATTGAAAATTGCTAATGCTTTTATGCTTTAAAAAAAGATGCATTAAATGCACATATCTACCGGCAATGAGTTTATTATGAACAGAAATCCGGGCGGCCCGGTTGTCTTTTACAGCTAAATGAACCGCTGTTCTGCTACAAAAAGCCAGGGAAGCCCTTTTGTAGCTTATGCCCCGCCGACCTGCAACATCTCTAACAGCCGGAGTCTCGCTATTTACCTGCCCTGTTGTCGGTCGGTTATTGTTTATATAACCCGAAATTGCAAAAAAACTCAACAACAAAGTAAATGCCAGCAAACCATGCCTGGCCTTATTTTTTATGCTGATTGAGATTTCGTGGTTAAACATGGATAAATATAGTAAATGATAACTTAAATGCGTGTCGGGCCAACTAAAAACAGGCAGGTTGTAATATCTGGCGAAATTCAAGATAAACAACCTGGTGTTAAGTCAACAGTACTAAGTCGTAAGTCTAAAGTTGAATTTTTTCTTTTTTTTGCTTAGAACTTAAGACTTTGGGCTAAAGACTATCCGTCAATTTATCGTTGACACGACACTCGTCCAACTTAATCAACCATTCACTCAATCAACCCAATCCAACTTAATCAACCGCTAACTTAATCAACCACATTTAACAATAAGTTAATATATTAGCAATAGTTAATTACATAATAATCACCAAGTTTGACACACAGTTAATAAACATATACTTATACATTAATCACCTAAAAAACACACTATGCTAAAATTTACAAATCCGAGGCTGCTTTTTGCTGCCTTAGCTTTGGCCGGAGCATTGGCTTCGGGCTGTCAAAAAAACGCAAACCAGCCGGTTCAAAATGCTGCTGACAACCAAACAGCATCGGTAACAAAGCTTAAAATCCAGGCGGTATCACTTACCCAGGGCTTCGAAGTAGGAGCAACCAGTCCTAAAACGGCTTATGATGTATCGCCTACAGGCTCAAGCAGCGGCGACAACGTTACACTATCGGGCAACTCATGGAATTTGTATGATGCCTTAATTGGCAACTTATCGGGCGATTTAAAGGCGGGCTCATGGGCAGCACGCATCCGCAATACAGGTAAAATTACCATGTTGTTTGATGTTACCACAGGCATCAGCACGGTTACCATTAAAAGCGGCACTTACGGCAGTGATGGCGCCAGCACCTGGGGCTTATTTTACTCAGTAAACGGCGGCAGCAGCTATACACAGGCCGGATCAACCATTACCAGTACTTCAACCTTAACCTTATCAACTTTTACAATCACCGGTGTAACCGGCACGGCGCGTATAGAAATCCGCAAACTAAGCGGTGGTACAAACCGTATAGATATTGATGACATTACCATAAACGATAATGGAGGCACCGGTGGTGGCGGCACTGTACTTACAGGCAAAAAATTCCTGTTTGATGCAAGCCATCTTGAAAATGCAGGCAGCGCCGATTGGCAAATTGATGCCGATGGCACTGAAAGTGTACCAATTTACACCGGTGGTACCACTGTAGAAACAAAAGCCCAAAGTATCCCTACCCCATCTTATACAGGCATAACATCAAGTACTGCGGAAACCTATTGGAAAGGCGCTATTTCGTCATGGGCTGTTGAACTGGTGAAACGCGGCGAGTTGGTAGAATCATTGCCAAGCGGATCGACCATTACCTATGGTACAGCAAACGCGCAGGATTTGAGCAATTATGATGTATTTGTGGTTGTTGAGCCTAACCGTTTATTCACTGCTGCAGAAAAAACCGCTTTAATGAACTTTGTTGCCAACGGTGGCGGCTTATTTATGATAGCCGACCACACCGCGGCTACAACTGCCGGTACCGATGCCAATGGCTACAACCCGTCTGACAGGGATGGCGACGGTTACGATTCGCCCCGTGTCTGGAACGATTTGATGACCAACAACGGCATCAATAACAACAATCCTTTTGGTTTCAATATCAATTATGTTGATATCAGCGAAGGGCCTTCAACCAACGTTTATACAGGCACCAATACCAATGCGCAGATAGTATTAAACGGCGCGGCCGGTACGGCTTCAAAACTGGCTTTCTACAACGGCTCAACCGCTACCTTGTACCCCGCAAATAATTCAAGCGTACAGGGCTTATTCTGGCGCAACAGTGCTACTAATGGCGGTACTGCCAATGCAATGGCGCTTTTAGCAACATACGGCAGCGGCAGGATTGTATTTATTGGTGATAGCTCACCTGCCGATGACGGCACAGGCGATACTAACGACAGCTTATTTAACGGCTGGTCGGGCGATGCGCCATCGGGGTATACTTCGCACCCTGCTTTGCATTTAAACGCCTCGCTGTGGCTGGCTAAGGCGCAGTAATTAGCCTCACCTAAACCTCTTCAAAAATGGAGTACCTTAAATAAACAAAATGTCTTGTTACTTAAATGTAATGAGACATTTTGTTTTGTATAGTGCTCAAAGGACTCTTATTATTCATTAAATCAAAACAACATCAATAGTTCATTGGTTACACAAATACACGCATTGTCAATTGCTATTACTTAAACAAAACATCACCACCATGAAAAATTACGAAAGCTTACTTGATGCCACCAATGATCTTTTCAAACGCGGATATACAGCTAACCTTAGCCTCGAAGGCGACACAATAGATGATAAATCCCAGGCGATTCACATGGGTGCCGACGATTTTATAATTGACGAGTTTTACCGTTTTGAAGGCGCCAGCAATCCCGATGATATGTCAATAGTATATGCGGTGTCATCACCAAAATATAACCTTAAAGGCGTATTAGTGAATGCCTATGGTACCTATGCCGATGATAGTTCATCTGCCATACACGCTAAACTACGCCACGGCCAGGTGAGCCATAATTTGCACGGAGAGGACAGGCCGCATGCGTAATTAGATATGCGGATGTGCAGATTTCAGATGTGCAGATTTCAAATGTGCAAATGAAGCCTTTTGATAATCATCTGCATATTTGTACATCCTAAAGCTCATCATCTGGAATCTGTGGCATACCTGCACATCCGCAGCTCAATCATCTGAAATCTGAAATTTGCACATCTGAAATCTGCACATCTACAAGCTCTTCAATATTTTTTTCCCGCCTGCCTGTATGGCTGCGCTGCCGTTACGCATTAAAAATTCCATTTGGGCGGTAAGTTCTTCTTTAACCCAGGGGAATGAATCCTTTAAATTGAATAAAGCGTAAGCTGCAAATATTTTTACAGCAACTTTTGTCCTGGGGTTTATCATCCAGTCAAACAGTTGCTCAACCACCGGTTCAAAGTTGATTTCCTGTAGCTTTAATTGTAGCGACTCCGGTGCCTTTGCGTCAGTTATGTGCATAATTATTTTGGCGTAATGCCGCATGCAGCCTGGGTGTTTTACTTCCTTAATGCGCGATATCATGTATTCCAGATCGGGCAGATAACTTTCCGGGGCGGTTAAAAAAACGTTTTCCAGGATCCACACGGCCCTAAAGGCGACAGCTTTATCGGGGTGAAAGGTAGTATCAATCAAATCATGCAATGCAAATTGCTGCGCCTTTAATATACGGCTTAGTTCAAGCACCTTGGGTTTGCCTATAATGCCGGTTATTCGCTCAATAAGTTCCGATTTGGTCATTTATATATAAAGATAAAAAGTCTTTATAAATATATCACCCCCTAAACTCAGCCGTATAAAATTTCGCCGGCCAGTTACCATAACAATTTGTTAATGAAAGCTTAAAGCAAATAAAATCTAAAACTTAATAATATTGGCTATAATTGTAATAAACATAATATACAAACATCATGACCAATTCAATTCTGGAGATCACCGAAAACGAATACCTGATAAAGCTAAACAGGAGCAATTTCAACCTGTCGTTCATCAGGAGTTTATTAAAGATGGTTGAAGTGGCCAACCCAAGCGACGAAAGCGAGTTTTCTTATAGCGACCGCATAATCCACCCTTATCAAAACCACTCCGCCACAGCCGACTATTTTAGCGCTATTGACGAAAAATAAAAGAGACCCGGTTTTGGGTCTCTTTTATTTTTTATCTTTTTTCCTTTGATTTTATTGCATCTGTTTATAATCCGGATTAAAACTGGCGATATCCGCCTCTTACTACCTGTTTATCCATTTGGGCCAACTGGCCTTTCATCATTTTTATCTGTTCGGTAAGTAATTTATTCTTATCGTCTTTTGATGCTTCAGATAAATACATCTGCGCTTCGCGTTTGTTGCGTTTTGCCATGGAGATACCTGCCAGGCTCAATTTAGCCAATGCAATATTGTGCGACATTTTCATGCCCAGTTGCAATGATTTCTTAAAATACTTTTCAGATTTCATCGGCGCCTTGCGCGATTCGATCAAACCGATCAGCAAGTTATAATAACCATGCTGATTTTTATGCAATTGCTTTTCGTAGTCGGTAATTTTCAACAACCAGGTTTCAGCTTTTTCAGAATTCTCTTTGCGCAAAAAATATTGCGCCAGGATCATATTTTCGTTAAAAAAGAAACTTAACAGTACAATGCCACCAAATAACAATACTAAAATCCCCCAGCCCCAAAAGCTAAAAGCACAAAGCGCAACGGCTGCGCCAAAGAATACACACGCTACTACTAACCGAACGATATTTGACATAATTTGCTTTACTATATATTAAGCGCAAATATCTGTTTATTTGTACGCTAAATCAACATCTATAAAAATATTTATGGCTAATTCATTAGACCCATCATGGCAGGCAGTTTTACAATCCGAATTTGACAAACCTTACATGGTAAAACTGAAACAATTTCTGCTAAAGGAAAAAGAATCGGGACAAATAGTTTACCCCAAAAACGCCGACATTTTTAACGCCTTTAATACCACTCATTTTGATGATGTTAAAGTGGTTATCCTGGGCCAGGATCCTTACCATGGCGCACACCAGGCACACGGACTATCATTTTCGGTTCAAAAAGGAATTGCTATACCGCGGTCGTTATCCAATATTTACAAGGAATTAAAAACCGATATCCCGGGCTTTACCATCCCAACACACGGAAACCTGGAGGAATGGGCCAAGCAAGGCGTATTGCTATTGAACGCCACGTTAACCGTTAGGGCAAGCACACCAGGCTCGCACCAAAAACAGGGCTGGGAAGAATTTACCGACGAGGTTATCAAAACCATATCCGATAAAAAACAAGGTATCGTATTTATACTCTGGGGAGCCTTTGCCCAATCAAAAGCAGTATTGATAGACGAAAAAAAACACTTCATTATCAAAAGCGCCCATCCTTCGCCCTTCTCGGCCGACAGGGGCTTTTTTGACAGCAAGCCATTCTCAAAAACCAACGAAATATTGAGGAAAGAAGGAAAAAAAGAGATTGATTGGCAAATCAGGTAATTTGAAGATTTGAGAATTTGAAGATTTGAAAATGGTCGGCGTTAAATAATTTTCAAATTCTCAAATCTTCAAATTCTCAAATTAATTAGTATTCCAATGGTACTATCGGCTCCTTTTTACTGGTCGACATGATCATCATAGTTTGGAAAGTTTTTACAACCGTAATGCGGCTTATTTTTTCCATGATTAATTGCTCGTATGATTTAATGTCGCGCACGTAGCACTTCAGTAAAAAATCGCACTGGCCGGTTACGTGATGGCACTCGGTTACTTCTTTGATGTTTTTTATCTCATCTAAAAAAGTTTGGATGGTGTTTTTTTGATGAAAATCCAACGAAATCTGGATAAAAGTTTTGATACCCAGGCCCAGTTTTTCTTCATCAACCAGCGCATGATAACTTTTAATGTATTCGGCATTTTCCAGCTTACGCACACGCTCAAGCGTTGGTGCCGGCGAAAGGCCAATTTCGTTGGACAATTGAAGGTTGGTTATCCTTCCATTTTCCTGTAATATCTTTAGTATCTGTAAGTCTATTTTATCTAATTCAGCGCCCATAGTGTTGCAAATATAATATATTCCGCATTTCACGAAATTAAATTTTAATTAAAACGAGTAAAACAAAAATATATTTCTCTACTCTTCATATTTTAGATTAGTCTAAATTTTTTATTAGATTTGTATAAATGAACACGTTAGCCGAGGAAAACTATTTAAAATGCATTTACCACCTGGCAACAGGCGCCGGAATGGCCAGCACCAATCAAATTGCAGCATCATTAAATACCAAGGCTTCATCGGTAACAGATATGCTGAAAAAGCTGGCAGATAAAGCCCTGATTAACTATACCCGTTACCAGGGCGTAAGTCTTACGGCTGCAGGCGAGAGGATAGCCATTGGCATTATTCGTAAGCATAGGCTGTGGGAGTATTTTTTGGTTGAGAAGCTGAACTTTAAATGGGACCAGGTACATGATATGGCCGAAGAGATGGAACACATCTCTTCGGAAGAATTAATTGACCGGCTCGACGAATTTATGGGCCATCCAAAGCACGACCCGCATGGCGACCCGATACCAGATTGTAACGGCAAATTTAAATCGGCCGAGCTTAAGCCGGTTTCGGCATTAACAATTAACGATTGCGGGGTTATTTCGGGAGTACGTGATCATACATCGCCATTCTTACAATACCTGGAAAAGCAGCAGCTTACCATTGGCAAAAAAATAACCATTACCGATATCATCGAATATGATCATTCGGTGGCATTAAAGCTCGATACAGATAAAGAAGTACACATCAGCCGCGAGGTTGCCAATAATTTACTGATAGCCCTATGAGCAAAAACAATACAAATGATAATCATTCTTTAGGTAACGTACACAGTTCGGTTAACCCCGAGAGTTTAACCGGGTGGCGTAAAATTATGGCCTTTTTAGGCCCGGCCTACCTGGTTAGCGTGGGCTACATGGATCCCGGCAACTGGGCAACCGATATTGCCGGAGGCAGCGCCTTTGGTTATAAACTCATCTGGGTTTTGTTTGCTTCAAATCTCATTGCGTTATTGCTACAATCGCTGGCCGCCCGGCTGGGCATAGTGCGTGGGCTGGACCTGGCACAGGCCTCTAAGAATGCCTACCCTCGTTTTGTAAATTTTTGCCTGTATATATTGGCCCAGGTTGCCATTATAGCCTGCGATCTGGCCGAGATCATCGGTATGGCTATCGGCTTAAAGCTCTTATTTCATTTACCACTCATCTGGGGTGTATCGCTTACTATAACGGATACTGTGCTGATGCTTTATTTGATGAACAAAGGCATGCGCAAGCTGGAAGGTTTTATTATATCAATGATCTTCATCATCGGCGTTTCGTTCCTGGTAGAGATGTTTATTGTGGGGCCGCAGGTACTGGATGTTGCAAAGGGGTTTATCCCCAGCAACCTGTTTAAAAATGATGCAGTGAGCCAACAGATGTTATACATCGCTATTGGCATTATAGGTGCTACGGTAATGCCGCATAACCTTTACCTGCACTCGTCGCTGGTACAAACCCGAAAAATTACCCGTACCGAAGAGGGCTTTAAATCGGCCATAAAATTCAACCTGTTTGATACCGTTATCGCGCTAAACCTTGCTTTTTTTGTAAACGCAGCCATATTGATCCTGGCGGCTACCGCTTTTTTTAAAAACGGTTATTTTCAAGTTGCCGAAATACAGGATGCCTACAAACTGCTGGAACACATATTTGGCCGTATAGCACCCGTATTGTTTGCTATCGCCCTTATTGCATCGGGGCAAAGTTCAACCATTACTGGTACCCTTGCCGGCCAAATCATTATGGAGGGCCATATTAACCTGCGTATTGAACCATGGCTTCGGCGATTGCTTACGCGGGTATTAGCTATAGTACCGGCAGTATTCACCATCATATACTTCGGAGAAGATGCTTTGGGCAGCCTGATTATTTTAAGCCAGGTGGTATTAAGCCTTCAGCTTGGTTTCGCGGTTATTCCGTTAATCCATTTTACATCCGATAAAAAGCGGATGGGAAATTTCGCCATCAGCCTTAAAGTAAAAATATTAGCCTGGGCAAGCGCAATACTTATAGTTGGCCTAAATGCCAAACTGGTTTATGACCAAATTGGCGATTGGCTGAAAGGCAACCCACAAGCTGATTTATACATTTATATTTTTGTTATACCAATAGTTATCGGGATAGCATTGTTGCTGGTTTATGTATTTTTAAGACCGATGCTTTATAAACATACCGATAAACCTATCTACGTGCCGCATGGTATTGCAAATTCCATTAACGAGCTGGACGCTGTTATATATAAACACCTGGCCATCACCATCGATTTTTCGAAAAACGACAATGATTGTATGCGCCATGCCATTATGCAGGGTGGCAAACACGCTACCTATACCCTTATACACGTGGTAGAAACCGCCGGGGCCCGTTATTACGGCGGCCAGGTAATGGACAGCGAAACCCAAAGCGATTTTGACAACCTGGATAAATACGTGCAGGCCATGAAAAAATTAGGCTACAAGGCCGAAGGCGAAATTGGCTTTGGTAACCCCGCGGATGCAATTGCCGGGATAGTAAACAAAAACGGGATAGATTTTATTGTGATGGGTTCGCACGGGCACAAAGCTTTAAAAGACCTCATATTTGGAACGACCGTAAACTCGGTACGGCATAAGGTTAATGTGCCGGTATTGATTGTGAAGCCACAAAAGGCGTAGCCCCACCTAAATAGCAGAGCTTTCATGAGCGCCTATAAAAAATAAAATTGCGAATAATCATCTCCTTCAGGATAGGATTTAATAAAATACAGCAAAAGCTTTCGCTATTTAAGCAAGGTAGAGAGCGGGTTATTTTTTTGTAAGTTTGCAAGCTTTACATCTGAATACAATGGCCGAGGATAAAATATACATCAAAAACAAAAAAGCTTACTTTGAATACCACGTACTGGATAAATACACGGCCGGCATAAAATTGCTGGGTACCGAAATTAAATCCATCCGCGAAGGCAAGGCCAATATTAATGATGCATTTTGTACCTTCATTAACGGGCAGCTATATGTGCGTAATCTGCACATATCCGAATACTCGTATGGCTCATTCTACAACCACGAAGCAAAACGCGACCGTGTGCTGCTGCTCAACAAAAAAGAGCTTAAAAAACTGCTTACCCGCGGCGAAGAAAAAGGATTAACCATTATCCCTCTTGCGCTGTTCATCAGCGAACGCGGTTTTGCCAAACTGGAAATCGGTTTAGCTCAAGGTAAAAAGACTTTTGACAAGCGCGAAACCATGAAAGAACGGGATACTAAAATTGAGATGGACAGGGTGATGAAAAGGTAAATTTTGATGTGCAGATATGCAAATTTCAGATGTGCAGATGATTTGAAATGAATCATCATATCAATCAATTTAACGATTATCTAATTCTTTTTTCATCTGCACATTTGCACACCTGAAATCTGCACATCTATTTACCAGGCCTTATCCCCTACCAGCGGTACAAACCTAAAAGTATCCAGCACAATTTTTTCATAATCGTGCTCAGCCACTTTCAGGATGGTTACCATTTTTTGGGTATCTTCATCGCCAACAGGGATTACCAAAATGCCGCCTATTTTTAATTGTTTAAGTAAAATTTCGGGGACGGTTGGCGCGCCGGCAGTTACAATAATTTTATCATATGGAGCGTGCTGGGCTATACCAATAGAGCCATCGCCACAAAAAAAGTTGGCTTTATAACCCATTTTTTCGGGCAATACATATTTTGTTTTTTCGTAGAGTTTCTCCTGCCGTTCAATGGTGTAAACGGTAGCGCCCATCTCTAACAAAACACAGGTTTGATAACCCGATCCTGTTCCAATTTCCAGTACCTTATCGCCCTTACGGATGTGGAGCAGCTCTGTTTGATAGGCTACTGTGTACGGCTGCGAAATGGTTTGCCCCTCGCCTATCGGGAAGGCGATATCTTTGTAGGCCTGGTTCCAGAAAGTTTCAGCAAAAAAGTAGTGGCGGGGTACGGTACCAATTGCTTTTAACACTTCCTGGTCCTGGATGCCTTTTTTTTCCAACAAATCAACCAGCCGCTTACGGGCACCTTTTTCGCGATAATTATCGATGTACTTTTGAGCCATTACACAGTAAAGTTAGCAGGATTTTGGTGATTTTGGGAGGGGAATTGAACAGCAAATCGTAAACACTTATGTGTTAACCAGTAAATTTCCCGTTTGTCATCCTGAGGTACGAGGGATCTATCAGTCGTGCATGACTGATAGAAAAGTTCGTGAATAGATCCTTCGTACCTCAGGATGACAGTCTTTTATTTTTGAGTGTTATCTTCCCTTCAGAATCCGCGGATTTTACCGCTCAGAATGACAAAAGGGAAATATTATTTAGTACGGATCCACATCCGGCTGTACAATACTCCCTTTACTCAGCTTAGTGGTCTGAAACTGTACAATCACATCCTTTAGTATCGCCTTTGCCTTTACAATCGAAATCCCATCCTTCTCAAACTTTAACATGATGGATTTGATATAAAAATTACGAATGCGGCTAATCAACGGCGACTCGGGGCCAATTACTCTTTCACCAAAGTGCTTACGCAACTCATTGGCCAGGTAAACCGACTGGTTATACAGTATTTCGGGATTTTTATGCTTGATGTCTAAATTAATAATACGGTAGAACGGCGGGTATTTGAAGCTTTTACGCTCGGCCATTTCTGTGTAGTACAAATCGCTGTAATCATTAGCAATTACCTGTTTAATAACGCGATGGAACGGATCATAAGTTTGTATCACCACCTTTCCCTGCTTGCCCCTGCGGCCTGCCCTGCCGCTTACCTGGGCAAGCATCTGGAAACTGCGCTCATTGGCGCGGTAGTCCGGAAACTTGAGCAAACTATCGGCATTAATGATCCCGATTAAGGTAACGTCGCTAAAATCGAGCCCCTTGGCTACCATTTGGGTACCTACCAGTATATCTATCTTTTTTTCCTCCAGGTCGTTCAATATGGTTTGCAGCGAGTTACGCGCACGTGTGGTATCCAGGTCCATACGGGCAATACGTGCATCGGGCAACAGCAGGCTTAACTCGTCCTCAATTTTCTCGGTACCAAAACCCTTGTATTCCAGGTGTGTGGATCCGCAGGCCGGGCAAATAGATGGCGAATCTTCCTTATAACCGCAGTAATGGCAATGCAGCTTGCCGCTGCTTTTATGATAAGTAAGGCTTACATCGCAATTGATACATTTGGGCGTAAAGGCGCAAATTTTGCACATGAGCACCGGGGCATAGCCACGCCGGTTCTGAAACAGGATAACCTGCTCTTTATTAGCCAATGCTTCGGTTATACCGGCCATCAACACGCTGGTAAAATGCGATTGAATTGTCTTTTGCTTCGTTTCCGTAGCGATACTCACAACTTCCACATCGGGCAACTCTACCCCACCAAAACGCTCTGTAAGTTCTGCAAAACCATATTTTCCGGTTTTCGCATTATGATAACTTTCAAATGAGGGCGTAGCCGAACCTAACAAAACTTTGCCATGATGCATGTTGGCTAAAAATATGGCAGCATCACGGGCGTTGTAACGGGGAGCAGGATCAAACTGTTTGTACGATGTTTCGTGCTCTTCGTCAACAATAATCAACCCAAGGTCATTAAATGGTAAAAACAGGGATGACCGGGCACCCAATATCACCTTATAATCGTTGTTGAGTACTTTTTGCCAAACCTCTACCCGCTCATTATCATTAAAACGGGAGTGGTACACACCAATGTCGGCGCCAAAATAGATGCGCAACCGTTCTATGATGTGGGTGGTAAGCGCAATCTCGGGCAACAGGTAAAGCACCTGCCTGTCGTTGCGCATCATCTCCTCTATCAGCCTGATATAAAGCTGCGTTTTACCAGACGAAGTTACTCCGTGAAGCAACGTAACATCTTTTTCAAGGAATTGCCGCCCAATGCTTTCCAGCACTTCCGTTTGCTGGTTGCTCAAATCAAAATTGGTAATAGCATCCAAATCTTCTTCAAAATGAAGCCGGCTTACGTTTTTTTCAACCGCAAATAAGATTTCTTTTTCTATAAGCGATTTTATACTCGATTCCCCGGCCCCACTCTCCTCAATCAGTTCATTTTTGGTGACAGCCTTTTGGGTACGCGATAGTTTGATGTATGCCAGCAAGGCATCAGCTTGTTTAGGCGCGCGTTTTTCCAGTATCGGAAATAGTTCGCGAAGGTTATCGGGATTGTTATAAACCGGATTTAAGGTAATAAACGTACGTTTGCGGGGTTTATAACGTTCGCTCACTTCTTCGCTGATGTGAATGAGGTTTTTCTCAAACATCAGCTTCAAAATAGGCATAACCGTTTTTTGGCCTAACAGTTTAGCTATATCGCTTATGGTTAACTCGGGCTGAATATCCAGCGCCTCCACAATTAAAAATTCCTTATCGTGCAGGGCGCTCCGGTCTATATCAAATTCCTTATTAAGTTCTATTTTGGTTTCGCTGGCCAGTTTCAAGGCCGCGGGCAGTGCAGCATTCATTACCTCGCCTACGTTGCACATATAATAATCGGCCACCCATTGCCAAAAATGCAATTGGTGGGGCGTAACCACCGGCAGGTTATCCAATATGTCAATAATATACTTGGCCTCGTATTTTTCAGGCGCCAGTTCGCTGATGTCTTTAACAACCGCAGTATAAAGCTTGCTTTTACCAAACTGCACTACTACCCTTTTGCCAATGGCAATAGCATCGTTCATTTCAAAAGGTACGCGGTAAGTGTAATTTTTTGAGATAGACAGCGGCAAAATCACTTCTACAAAAAGCGTCTTACGATCGGTGTGCTCAAATTCGGTAAACTCTAACATTTGTTTTTAGCAGAGTCAAGAATTAAGAGTCAAGAATTAAGACAACGCTGGTCTATTTCCCGTCTAAATCCCTGATGGTGAACTTTTAAATTTTGCATGTTAAAATTGATCGAGAGTTAGAATTCAAAAATGGTTACCAATTTTCCGTCTTGACTCTTGATTCTTAACTCTTGATTCTTATTTAATTTCCCTATCGCCCAAGGCAGCTATCGCCATCATCAGCCAGCCTAAAATAAACAGCAAGCCGCCCAATGGTGTTACCGGGCCCATGTATATCAGCCAGTTCCAACCTATAATGCCGCGGCAGCTTAACAGGTATAATGACCCTGAAAAAAATATTATCCCGAAGGTAAACAGGTAATAAGCGGCTTTAATCAGCTTCCCTTTTGGTTCTTTAAAGGTAGATAGAAAAAGCAGGGCAAATACGTGGTAAAAATTATATTGTACGGCGGTGTGCCAAACCTCTAACTGGCTGGGTTGCAAAACTGCTTTAAGCCCATGCGCCCCAAAAGCACCGGTTATTACAGCGAGCATTCCTAAAAGCGAAGCGGTGACGATTATTTTTTTGTTCATGCAGATATAAAAAGCTAAGTTAACCAATTGAAAGTATTACTTTAATGCCGCAGGGTAAAATTCTATCTTTGTAAAGCAAACTGCTATGAGACGACTGATAGTAACCACCATAATTTTACTGGCTGCCACTGTATTTATAACGGTTGTATATTTTAAAAATTTAAACCCGCCAGGGGTACGCAATAACCAGGTAATGCAAAGCATTCCAGATAACGCGGTTGCAGTGTTTGAATTTAACAACGAAAAAGGCTTTTATGATATTTTTAATGGCAACCAGCTGTTAGCCGCAACTGTTGGCAAACAAAAATTAAGCGATTTGGATACCATACGCAGGTTGCTTATGTTGTCCCCGCTGTCTGATCAGTTTTTTTCGGGCCAAAATGTATTTATCTCCGTTCATCCGTCAGATACCGGCGATATAGGATTATTGGTAACCACAACGGCATCTGTTGGTTTTGATCCAAACTCATTTAACCAGATAACGGGGCAATCAAAAGGAGCGCTTTCAATTACTATTAACCACAATGCTATCGGGCCCGAATACGATATTTTGATAAAAGGTATCAACAAGCATTTTTATATCATTAAAAAAGAAGATAATATTTTTGTAGGCAGTTTTTCAAAAGCGTTGATAGATTTAAGCGCATTATACAAAAGCGACAAAAGCAAAACCATATTTGTCCCTCTGCCCGATCAGCAAAACGCCAACTCGCTGGCCAACTTATACATCAATTACGGCCAGTTGTCGCCCCTGTTTGATGAGGTTTTTAAAAACAATAATACCGATATTTTCAAAAGCTTCCGTTTATTGCCGGCCGTTGCCGCCCTGAGCATAAATTATAAAAACGACGCTTTAATGTTTAACGGGATAACCAGTTTAAACAATCACACCTATAGCTATTTAAACCTGTTTACCAAGCAGCAGCCTGTTGACAATCGCTTGAAAGATATGTTCCCCGCAACTACGGCCTATAGCATTTGCTTTGCCGTATCCGACCCGCAAAAATTTGAAGCCGATTTGTCCCAATGGCACTTTAAGGCAGGTGTAAACGCCGAAAAGGATAAACTTTTCCGTAAAATTAAACAGGAAACCGGCCTGTTGTTAAAAAACGAATTTGAGCCCTTATTAAGTAATGAATTTGCGGTGGTGACAACCCGGTATCAGGAAAAGTTTGCCATTATTTCGGTTAAAGATGGTTCAAAGCTATTGCCTTTGATGACTAATATCAGCACCATGATAAGCGATGGTATAGGGCAGTTTAATTACGAAAAAATACCTTTTTTTTTACTGGGCGATGCTTTTAGCATTTTCAGAAAACCTTATTTCATGGTCATAGATAACTACTTGGTGCTGGCTGCGTCGCCATCAGAACTAAGCAGCTATACCGATACCTATATCAACCGTAAATTCATCAGCAAAACCGGGCAGTATAACGAGTTTGACAATTTGCTGGCCGAGCGAAGCAATGTTGCTTTTTTTATCAACTTTAAAAACGCACAGCCGATATTAAAGCGCGACCTTAAAAACCCATTTTATGACGCCTTTGAAAACAACCACCCCGGCTGGAAAGATTTTTACGGGGCGGCTTATCAATTTACAGCGTCTGACAGGAACTTTTACACCAATTTTTGCATGAAAATAAACAATATTGACACCGCGGCGTTTACTAAAAAAAATTAATTTGGCGGGTTCACAACCAATTTATGCCAAAATGCGTTAAAAAGCTTGATTATTTTACCCTTTTTTACAGATAACCAGTTTTGAATTTTATCTTTAAAAAATCAAAACGGACTAAGGCTCGCGAGATATAATATGAATAAAATTTACATCGTTTTTTTCTTTTTGCTCATTTCTTTCTCGGCCTCGGCCCAGCAATTTTCTCAGTATAACACTGGCACGCTTTATGATTCGTTCGAAAACCCATCGGTAAGATCATTTATACCCGACTCAAGCAGGCAATATGCATTTAATTTTTTCATACCCAACTTTAATGCCAATGCTTACGTAACGGGAGATGTACAGCAGGCACTTAAAAACCGTTTATTTGCTTCCGATCCCAAGTACAAAGCAAACGCACTTCAAATCGGTAAAAGCAAGTACAACCACTTTAATGCTAATGTAAATGCTTATGGCATTATGCTTAAATCATTCACCAGCCTTAACGGCGATGTGGAAATGGGCTTCTCATACCAATTAAAAGCAGAAAGCCGCGGCCTTGTATCTGATGAAACGATTGCTTTGTTTGACGATGTACGTAATTTTAAAGACAATCCTTACGACGATATTTTTAACGATCATTTTCAAATGCAAACTTATAACCAGATCAGCTATTCGTACCGCGAACGGATTGATAAGCAGTTTGCCTTTGGTTTTAAACTGAGTGCGCTGTTAGGTATAAAATACTCAAAATTTGATATTACAGGTTCGCACGCAGTGTTTGATTCGGTTAACAACGCAGCAACCCTAAGCATGCGCGGCCGCTATTATTCAAGCTACATACCAGGCCAGCCATCTGCACATGATTACCTGCC
The DNA here is from genome assembly GCF_051903035.1 of Mucilaginibacter sediminis. Taxonomy (NCBI): domain Bacteria; kingdom Pseudomonadati; phylum Bacteroidota; class Sphingobacteriia; order Sphingobacteriales; family Sphingobacteriaceae; genus Mucilaginibacter; species Mucilaginibacter sediminis. Next base: position 627,041 of record NZ_CP170602.1, on the reverse strand, counting down.
TACCTTTCGAAACCCGGGTGCCTCTATAACCATTGGAACATCGTATATAACCGACGATAAAATAACCATACAGGCCAATATTAAAGATTTAGGTTTTATCCATTGGAGCAGCCGTTCGCTTGCCGCTGATTTTGATAACACTACAACCATCACCGGATTAGGGTCAGGCCGGCGGGAAGACAGCATTTACAACGCAGTAATTAAGCTGTTCCGAAGCACCGAAGCGATGTCAAAAATCGGCTCATTTACCACAAAAACAAATGCCAGGGGCGAATTGAGCGCATCAAAAACATATTGGATAGATTACGATAATAATTTTAAATACACGCCAACCCTTATAGGCTCCAAAGAGTTTTGGTTTACCGGGTTTACCGCTGCATTGGTTAACCACGTGCAGTATCAAAACTATACCGCCACAATTACTGCCAGTTACGATGATATGAAGTTATTTAACGTAGGCGCCCAACTGATGTATAAAACCCCCAATTTTGAAGTTTACGGAGGCTCCGAGAGGCTTATTAACACGGGCAGGCTTGCTTTTGCCGCGCTGGGCAACCAAACACAAATAGATCATATTGGCACCTACTCGGGTATGGATATATTTCTGGGTTTTTCGTTGAAATTTGGTGCCGTAATTGAGCACCCCATGAATTCAAGCTACATCCCTATGGGCGAAAAAGGTTTCTTTGGCAGGCTTTGGGGACGATTGTTTAAAACAGGCAATTAAAAAAAGAGCCAGGAAGCTATAATCAAGATACTTCACTTATCTGTTGTTACATTAATTTTCATCGTTAACCGAGCTCGATACAGCTTTGTTAAATTGATATTCCGTCGTTAATCCTCGGACTGTTAATTATTTGCCTGTTTTTTTTGATTTTTTGATTTTAATTCTGATATCTTTGTGATATCATTTTAAAATCAAAATAAATCACCATGGACTCCGAAAAAACCATCAACCCACCATCTGGCTTTGCAGCTTTTGCCTTACTGCTTGTTGTATTGGCCGTAGCTGCCGTTTGCTTATTTATTGGCGAAGAGCCAATAGGTTCCATATTAGGTATACTGGGTTTTATTTTTATACTGCCCGGGCTGGTTATAGTAAACCCCAACGAATCAAAAGTGCTTACCCTTTTTGGTAAATATGTGGGTACCGTAAAAAAAGACGGCTTTTTTTGGGTAAACCCTTTTACCGTAAAAAGAAAAGTTTCGTTAAGGGCATTTAACCTTAACGGGCAGCAATTAAAAGTAAACGACAGCATTGGCAATCCTATTGAAATTGCTGCTGTTATTGTGTGGCAGATAAAGGACACTGCCAGCGCCGTATTCGCGGTCGAAAATTATATCCAGTATGTAAACATACAAAGCGAAGCTGCCGTAAGGCACCTGGCCAATTCGTTCCCTTATGATAACCTGGAGGACGAAACCGCCACCATTACCTTACGCGGAGGTGCCGAGCAGGTAAGCCTTTTGCTGGAAAAAGAATTAAATGAAAGGCTCGATCGCGCCGGTATTGAAGTATTGGAAGCAAGGATATCGCACCTGGCCTACGCGCCGGAGATTGCACACTCCATGTTACAGGTACAACAGGCTTCGGCCATTATTGCCGCCCGCAGGCTAATTGTTGAAGGTGCTGTAGGGATGGTGGAGATGGCGCTGAATAAACTATCAGAAAAAAACATAGTGGAACTTGACGAAGAAAAGAAGGCGGCCATGGTTAGCAACCTGCTGGTTGTGCTATGCGGCGACAGGAGCGTTAACCCCGTTGTAAACACAGGCACGTTATATCATTAATAACATGGAGCAATTTAGAAGTTTTGACCAGCTACGCACCAACCAGCTTATCATCATCAGGAATGGCTTTTTCAGGCCGTCCTTTGAGCTTAGCGACGGGCAGTTCAGCTATGGCAAACTAAGCTACGGCAACATCTGGAAAACCACGATGATATTGGAATCGGCACAAAAAACGTGGATCATAAAACGCAAGGCCATTTTTAGCCGCACTTTATTGATAAAGGATGTTAACGAAATAGAATTGGGAGCTATAACCCCCGAGATATTATCCCGTAAGGTAAAACTGAGCATGAACAATGGTTTTGAAGCTGTGTATGCCTACAAGAAGATTTTTACCCGCACGTTTAGCTTAACAAACGATCAATATGGCGACATTTTAAGTGTAAAAACAGCTGTGTGGGGCTTTAAAAAGCCATTTGAAGTATCGATAGACCTGGATAAGCTGAAAAGCATTCCCGATATGCCGTTGCTGGTACTTTTGGGGGTAAATTTAATTTTGATAAAACAAGCGCAGGCCGCCGCCGCGGCGGGGAGTTGATATGGCTGAGAAAAAGGCATTTGTATTACGCATTAATCCCGATGTATTAAAGGAACTGGAAGCCTGGGCTGCCGAAGAATTCAGAAGCACCAACGGGCAAATAGAATACCTGATGCAACAGGCACTGCTTACACGTAAAAAAGGGGCGAAGAAGAAAAAGGAGTAATGGAATTTCAAAAAATAAAAGATCGCAAGACTTTATATTTAATCAGACAAGATTTGTTTAATGGCGAATATGTTTTAACAGATCACCAGAATAATTTTGGTAAATTAACTTACGACGGCCTGGCGCGGGAAACAGCAGAAATAGGTTCATATTATGGCGACTGGAGATTAGGTTATGATTTTGAACCATTCGGAAACGCTCAGATCATGATTTACGATAACACCGATTTGTTTTTGGGGGAAATAATTGTTGGTTATAACTACCTGCATCAACCACCATCGTTAGCTATGACAGATGGATTTACAGCTATTTTTTCGAAAGCTGATATATCGTCGAATACTTATCAATGGAAATCAAATATTTCAGGCGTTTTGATTCATATAAAAAATGCCCTATTTTCCATGACAAACACTATTACTGTTATTGATGATGATATTACCGAAGAGAAAATCACGTTACTTAGTTTTCTTGCGCAGCATCTTTTGATTCTTAAAGGCAGAAGAAAGCAGAGTTCTTACTAAACTATTATTATGCATGCATAGCTTTCAACTCTCCTCAAAATAACTAAATTTGCCCAACCAATTTTAATGAGGGACACATGAAAGAAGTAGTAATAATAGCCGCCACCCGTACGCCTATAGGTAGTTTCGGTGGTAGCTTAGCCACTATAGGCGCCACGCAACTTGGGGCGCTGGTTATCAAATCGGCAGTTGAAAAGGCCGGGTTAAAGCCAGATCAGATACAAGAAGTTTATATGGGTAATGTAATGTCGGCCAATTTAGGCCAGGCGCCGGCTACCCAGGCAGCTATATTTGCCGGCCTACCCTATTTACCTGCCACTACGGTTAATAAAGTTTGCGCCTCGGGCATGAAAGCTATTATGCTTGCTGCACAAAGCATAGACCTTGGCCAAAACGACATTGTGGTTGCCGGGGGAATGGAGAGCATGAGCAACGTACCCTATTACCTGGATAAAGCCCGCAACGGCTATCGCTTAGGCAACGGGCAAATTATTGATGGCCTGGTAAAAGATGGCCTTTGGGATGTATATAATGATTACCACATGGGCTCGGCAGCCGAACTTTGCGCCGTTGATTGTAACATCAGCCGCGAAGACCAGGATGCATTTGCCATTGAATCATACAATCGCGCACAAAAAGCCCAGGCAGCTGGCAAGTTCAAGGATGAAATAAGCCCTGTTGAACTAAAAGATAAAAAAGGCGATGTCACGATGTTTACAGATGACGAGGAACCTAAAGCCGTTAAGTTTGACAAAATCCCTTCATTAAAGCCCGTATTTAAAAAAGATGGCACTGTAACGGCTGCCAATGCATCAACACTAAATGATGGCGCGGCGGCTTTGGTATTAATGAGCCGCGAAAAAGCTGATGAACTGGGCATTAAACCACTTGCCCGTATTGTATCTTATGCCGATGCACAGCAGGCGCCGGAATGGTTTACCACCGCCCCATCAAAAGCCATCCCATTGGCATTACACAAAGCTGGTTTGTCATCAGATCAAATTGATTTTTTTGAGATAAACGAGGCATTCTCTGTTGTAGCCATCGCCAACAATCAATTGTTAAAGCTCGACCCTGCAAAAGTTAACGTAAACGGCGGTGCTGTTTCATTAGGGCATCCCCTCGGGGCATCGGGTGCACGAATCATTGTTACACTAATTAACGTATTACAACAAAACCACGGCAAATTTGGGGCCGCCGGAATTTGTAACGGCGGCGGCGGCGCCAGCGCAATGGTTATCGAAAATTTACGTTAGTTATTCAAATCCAAATCATTGCAAGGCAGGGATCAATCCCCTATTTTGGAGCGGTTATGCAAATCGTCGATTCTTAGCGCCGGCAATGACGGATATTATAAAATATAATTATATTTAGAATAAAATTACCCCGGCATCGTGATTAAAAAGCTTTTAACATCCCTCGTATCCATCCTGCTTTGTATCCATACCTATGCCCAGCACTCTGACGAGAACGCGCATATTAAACAGCTAAAACTTTACGAAGACACCCTAAAAAACTTAGGTAAAACCTTCATTAACGACGAAAACGACCTCGCACGTAAAAACGCCAACTATAAATTTATTAAAACGATGGTGAGCGCCTTAAAAACGCCCAACTCGTTCCTGTATCATTTTGATTCTGTTAAAACCATCAGCATCATCAACTCGCCCGATAACCGGTTCCGTATTTTTACATGGCCTATTATGAACGAGGATGGCAGCTACCGTTTTTACGGCACCATACAAATGAATACCGGAGGCTTTTTAAAAATGTACCCTTTAGAAGATTACTCGCCTTTTTTTAAGGCCCCCGAGGATTCTGTTGTTAACAACCGTAAATGGCTGGGCGCGCAATATTATAAAATAGTGCCTGTTTATGCCGCCAAAACCTACTACATTTTGTTAGGCTGGAAGGGCAACACGGTAAAATCGACCAAGAAAGTAATTGACGTGCTTTCATTTAATGATGCCGGGCCGGTATTTGGCATGCCGGTATTTGATGGCAACGGCAAAACCCGCAAACGTGTAGTATTTGAGTATGCCCGCCAGGCCTCTATGCTGCTAAGGTATGTACCCGAACAAAACCTTATTGTGTTTGACCACCTCGCCCCGCCTGATGCCAAAGAAAAAAACAAACCCGAAACCTTTGGACCCGACCTAACTTACGATGGCTATAAATTAAAGAATGGCCGTTGGGTGTATGTTGAACAGCTGGATATGCGCAACGTGCCTGATAATACCAGCAATACCGTCGATCCTCAGTATATCGACCCCAAAAAACAAGCGCTACGCGATAAAAAACTTGTTCCAACATCACATTAATTTTAGAATTATAGCCACCTTACCGGCTAATAATCAAAACAATCCACAGATAGCTTGTAACACTTTCGGTATAAAATTTTGATTTAAAAGATTTATACTACTTTAGCAAAACTTTAAGTTGACAAATAAATGCAGGAAAAAACAGCAGCACAATCACGATCGATAGGTAAAATTCCAAGGGCAGTACCATTTATTATAGGCAATGAATTTGCAGAGCGTTTCAGTTTTTACGGAATGCGGAGTATCCTGGCTGTTTTTTTAGTTCACCAGTTTTTCAGCCATGAAAATTCGGTTGAAGCCAATGCCCACTCCAACAGTATCAACCACATGTTTTCTACCCTGGTTTATGCTACCCCCCTGCTCGGCGCTATCCTTGCCGACTGGTTTTTTGGCAAGTACCGCGTTATCCTCATTGGGTCGCTTATTTATACCATCGGGCACTTCCTTTTATCAATGTTTGATACCAACCTGGCCGGCTTCCAAACCGGCTTAATTATTATAGCATTTTCTGCAGGCGCCATCAAATCGTGTGTATCTGCCAATGTTGGCGACCAGTTTGACCATAGCAACCAGCACCTCATGAGTACCATTTACAGCTGGTTTTACTTCAGTATCAATGCAGGATCTATGGTTAGTTTGTTCCTGATCCCTTTAATTTACGATAAATTTGGCGCCGCCTGGGCATTTGGTGTACCGGGCATATTAATGGCTCTGGCTACCCTGATATTCTTCTCGGGTAGTAAAAGTTATGTAAAGCTACCCGCAAAAGGTATTAATAAAGATAATTTTGTATCGGTAAGCTTTTACGCGCTGATGTGTAAATTGAGCCCAAAAGCGCCCGGAACAGCATGGGAACAAGCAGAAGCTAAATACGGATATGATAAAGTTGATGGCATTAAAGCCGTTTGGCGTATCATGGCTGTATTTGCTTTTATCCCTGTATTTTGGTCGTTATGGGATATGAACAGTGCCGAATGGGTGTTACAATCTGTTCACCTCGATTTAAACTTAGGTGTTTTTGGATGGAAGATTTTGCCATCTCAAATACAAACAGTAAACGCTGTTTTCCTGTTGGCAATGATACCCCTTTTCAATTTCTTTTTGTATCCGCTGGCCACAAAACTTGGGTTAAAGTTAACCCCGCTTCGTAAAATAGGCTTTGGTTTACTGGTTACGGCTGGCAGCTTTTTAATCATTGCATTATTGCAGGAAAAGGTTGATAAAGGGCTGCATCCTTCCGTTTGGTGGCAAATTTTCGCTTACGCGATATTATCAGCTGGCGAGGTATTGGTTTCATTAGTTGGGCTGGAATATGCGTATACCCAATCGCCTGTATCTATGAAAAGTACCATGACTGCTATCTGGTATTTTACTTATTCGGTAGGTTCATTCTTCAACACCATTGTTAACAACAGCATCGCAAACCATGGTTATTTCGCCCGTTTTACCGGTGCATCTTTCTTTTGGCTTTTCACGGGCATCTGTCTTGGCTTTTTTGTGGTATTCCTTTTTGTAAGCCCAAGATTAAAGGAAAAAGCTTATTTGGTAGATGAGGTATTGGCAAAAGGACTGGATATTCACGACGATAAAGTAACTCCAATTCATCCTGATAACCCGATTGTATAATAAAATCCGTTGTTTTGTGTTTTATTTCATCAAACATCAGAAATAGCGCGTGCCAGATAGTATTATAATTATACCTACTTATAACGAGAAGGAGAATATTGAGCGGATGATCCGCAAAATATTTTCCCTTCCGCATGATTTTCATTTGCTTATCATCGATGACGGATCGCCGGATGGTACCTCCACCATTGTAAAAAATTTAATGAACGTATATCCCGAGCAGCTTTTTATAGTAGAGCGGGCGGGAAAACAGGGCTTAGGCACTGCCTATATCCACGGTTTTAAATGGGCTATTGAGCGCCATTACGACTATATTTTTGAAATGGATGCTGATTTTTCGCACAATCCCGACGATTTGCTAAAGCTGCGGCAAGCCTGTATTGACGGTGCCGATGCTGCTATCGGCTCGCGCTACAGCACAGGGGTAAACGTGGTAAACTGGCCTATGAGCCGTGTACTGATGAGTTATTTTGCATCGGTATACGTTCGTTTTATTACCGGGATAGACGTTGCCGATTCGACAGCCGGATTTATGTGCTACAAACGTAAGGTATTGGAAACCATCGAGCTTGATAAAATAAAATTTGTAGGCTACGCCTTCCAGATCGAGATGAAATACACTACCGTTAAACACGGCTTTAAACTGGTAGAAGTACCTATTATATTCATCAACCGCACCCTTGGCACATCCAAAATGTCGTCGGGCATATTTGGCGAAGCTATTTTTGGTGTAATAAAAATGAAACTCAACAGCATTTTCAGGAAATACCCGGAGGGATGATCTTGAGGTGAAAGGTGAAAGGTGAAAGGTGAAAGGTGAAAGGTGAAAGGTGAAAGGTGAAAGGTGAAAGGTGAAAGGTGAACAACCAAGGCAAAACCCAATGCTTCGTTTTTTAAGCTTCACGCTATTAAACGGCGCTGCCCGCCTTTGAGCTTTTATCTGTCGGCTACTATAAAACAAACCTTTGACCTTTCACGTTTAGCCTTTCACCTAAAAATTCTTTCGCTTTCAGCTAAAAAAAGCTAATTTCGTTGGTAATGAACGAGCACCTTGATCCGGCACCGGAACGCCTCAGCAATACCGAGCGTGATATCGAAAAAGTTTTACGCCCGCAACAGTTTGAGGATTTTACCGGTCAGCATAAAATATTAGCTAACTTAAAAATATTTGTACAGGCAGCCCGGCAGCGTGGCGAGGCGCTTGATCACGTGTTGCTGCACGGCCCTCCGGGACTGGGCAAAACCACGCTATCGCACATCATCGCCAACGAAATGAGCGTAGGCATCAAAATAACATCGGGCCCTGTACTGGATAAACCTGGCGATCTTGCGGGCCTGCTTACCAACCTGGAAACAGGCGATATTCTTTTCATTGACGAGATACACCGTTTAAGCCCCCTGGTTGAAGAGTATTTATACTCGGCAATGGAAGACTTTAAGATAGATATTATGCTGGAAAGCGGCCCTAACGCCCGCTCGGTACAAATATCACTTAACCCATTCACCCTGGTAGGGGCCACCACCCGTTCGGGCCTGCTTACCGCGCCTTTAAGGGCCCGGTTTGGTATTAATGCCCGGCTGGAGTATTATGATGCCAAACTGCTTACCACTATTGTACTGCGGTCATCATCCATACTTAAAACGCCTATTACCGATGAGGGGGCTTATGAAATTGCCCGCCGCAGTCGCGGTACGCCCCGTATAGCCAATGCGCTGTTGCGCCGCACACGCGATTTTGCGCAGATAAAAGGCGACGGTAATATTGATACCTCCATAGCCAAATATGCCCTTAATGCCCTTAATGTTGATGAGCATGGCCTGGATGAAATGGACAATAAAATATTAAGCACCATTATTGATAAATTTAAAGGCGGCCCCGTTGGGTTAAAAACCATAGCGACTGCCGTTGGTGAAGATGAGGGTACCATTGAAGAAGTTTACGAACCATTTTTAATACAGGAAGGCTTTTTAATGCGCACAGCCCGCGGCCGCGAGTGCACCGAGAGCGCTTATAAACACTTGGGCAAAATAAAACTTGGGGGCAACCCATCGTTATTTTAATTTCAGATCTTCACCTTCGGAGTTTGATTGGAGGTGAAGCTAAAGTCTCCCCTTCCGGGGGAGATTTAGAGGGGGCTTTAATAAGTTTGTGAACAATTTTCTATCTACTACTATGAAAACATATTTTAAACACGGGGCTAAATTATTTTTAACCCTGCTTTTTGTTAGTTGCGCAGGTATTACCCTGGCGCAAACAACCATTCCCACTCCTACTACACCTATGGTGCCCAATAAGCCCGAAGCCTTGCCTCCAGATACAGCAAAAAAGCTTGGAAAGGATACCACATTAATAAAAAAGGACACCGTCCCGGTGAAAAAAATAGCCACCGGGCCAAAAGTGGGCATAGCCGGCCTAAACCACGACCATATACACCTGATCCTAAACGAATACCGCAACGGCAACGTTAATATTGTTGGCATTGCCGAACCCGATAAAAAACTGTGGGCCAAATATGGCAAAATGTATGGCGTACCCGATTCGTTGTTTTTTGAAGATTTAAAAACCATGTGCCTGGCCCGCAAACCAGTAATAGTTTTAGGTTACAATGCGGTTGGCAAACATATAGATGTGGTAGAAACCTGCGCACCGCTGCACATTTCGGTAATGGTTGAGAAGCCTTTGGCCGCCACGCTTGAACAAGCCCGGCGTATGGAGTTCCTGGCGCTTAAATATTACATCAACCTGCTTACCAATTATGAAACTACCTGGTACCCATCGGTACAAGATGCTTATAATACTGTACGGGCAGATAGTGTGGGAATGATCCGTAAAATGGTGTTTCATGATGGCCACCAGGGTCCGCGCGAGATTGGCTGCAGCGAAGATTTTTTGAGCTGGCTAACAGATCCCATACTTAACGGCGCCGGTGCACTAAACGATTTTGGCTGCTATGGCGCCAACATGATGACCTGGCTGATGCAGGGGCAAAGGCCAATAGCAGTTACTGCGGTGGCCAGGCATTACAAACCATCGGTATACCCTAAGGTTGAAGACGATGCCACCATTATTGTTGAATACCCTAACGCCACCGGCATGATAGAAGCATCATGGAACTGGCCATACGGCATCAAAGACATGGAGATATTTGGCGCCAAAGGCTATATCCACACCTTTGATAAAGATAGCGTTGAAGTAAGAGTTAACAACAGTGTGCGCAGCTTTAAAGCACCGGCTTTGCCCGCGCCAACCGATGCGCCTGTGCCCTATTTTACTGCCGCGCTTAAAAACCCCGTTAAATCGCATAACGACCGGTCATCATTAAGATATAATATGATAGTGATGCAGATATTGGATGCAGCCAAAAGATCGATAAAAGAAGGCAGGCGAATAGTACTTTAAAAGGTATAGATAGGAATCAAGAGTCAGAAAAAAAACCTTGATTCCTATCTATTTAAATCATAAATAAAACACTTCATTATCCGCCTCTAAAAACCCCAGATCAGGCGTCTGGTCAAATATTCCAAATACCGAGGCCCCGCTGCCACTCATGCTGGCGTAAATTGCACCAGCCTCATAAAGGGCCGCTTTAACGCCGCGAATCTCGATATGATTTTTAAAAATGGAGGTTTCAAAATCGTTTTTGATGTGTTTTTTCCATTCGGTAATGGGTTCGGTAATTAGCTCCAGCAGGGAATCTTTAACCGGGGTTGGTTTTATGCCGTTGAAGGCCTCTGAAGTAGAAATATGAATATCGGGCATTACCAGTACAATTTTGTAAGCTGATAAGTCGAGTTTTATTGTTTCAAATTCGTCTCCCCGCTCAAACGCGAACACCGGTTTGTTTTCAATAAAAAAAGCACAATCGGCGCCCAGGCGGCGGGCATAGCCTGTCATTTCATCTACCGACAGGCAAAGGTTAAACCGCTCGTTCATCAACCTGATAAAAAAAGCGGCATCTGCCGAGCCGCCGCCCAATCCGGCCCCTATCGGAATGTTTTTATGCAGATGAATGCTTACGGGCGGTAAATCGAAATCTTTTTTAAGCATGTGATATCCTTTTACACAAAGGTTATCTTCTATTCTGCCCGGAATATCAAGTCCGGATGAAGTAAAACTAAGTTCATCACTCACAACCACTTCCAGCGCATCTTTAATGTTAACAGGATAAAAAATGGTTTCCAGGTTATGGTAACCATCCGGGCGGCGTTCGGTAATATTAAGGCCTATGTTTATTTTTGCGTTGGGAAAAAGGATCATATTTTTAGTGAGTGGTTGATTGGGTTGATTAGGCGAGTGGTTGATTAAGTTGATTAAGTTGATTAAGTTGATTAAGTTGATTAAGTTGATTAAGTTGATTAAGTTGATTAAGTTGATTAAGTTGATTAAGTTGCCAAGACAATTAACCCCGATCTTGTTTTGTAGTTTTCAAAGATTTTTTTACCCCTCATCTAACTTAATCAACCACTCACCTAATCAACCAACCGCAGCAAAGTTATCATCTTCCTATTGATTCGGAATGATTAACAAACGTGTATTTTTACACATATTTAGGATAGTTAACACAGATTATTTTTCTTTGTGGTTGGTTCATTGGTTTACTGGTTCATTAGTTCATTGGTAGCACAGCGTTTAATTTGCATGGTTGATTTTTAAATAGCCATTTTTTTAACCCGATTATACCAAACGAACGCCACAGCAAACCACCAGACAAGACCAATGAACTAATGAACCACTGAACTAATGAACTAAAAAATGAAACAGTATCTCGATTTGATGAAGCATGTATTGGAAACCGGCGCGCAAAAGCACGACAGGACGGGTACCGGTACAGTAAGTGTGTTTGGCTACCAGATGCGTTTCAACCTTAAAGATGGTTTCCCGATGGTGACCACTAAAAAGCTGCACCTTAAATCAATCATCCATGAATTGATCTGGTTTTTAAGCGGCGATAGCAATATCCGTTACCTGAAAGAAAACGGTGTACGCATTTGGGACGAATGGGCGGATGCCGACGGCAACCTTGGCCCTGTATACGGTGTGCAATGGCGAAGCTGGCCAACACCTGATGGCGGCCATATTGACCAAATAGCCCAGGTAGTTAACCAAATTAAAAACAACCCGGATTCGCGCCGCATGATTGTTTCTGCATGGAACGTAGCAGAAGTAAACCAGATGGCTTTGCCACCTTGCCATAGCCTGTTCCAGTTTTATGTGGAGCCCGCTGATAAAGCGAAAGGCGAAACTAAAGGAAAATTATCCTGCCAGTTATACCAGCGCAGTGCCGATATATTTTTAGGTGTACCTTTCAACATCGCATCATACGCCCTGCTCACCATGATGGTAGCACAGGTATGCGACCTGGATTATGGCGATTTTATCCACACTCTTGGCGATGCCCACCTGTACAACAATCACCTGGAACAGGTTAACCTGCAATTGAGCCGCGAACCCCGCCCGCTGCCAACTATGAAAATTAACCCGGATGTGAAGGATATTTTCAGCTTTAAATTTGAAGACTTCACGTTGGAAAATTATGACCCGCATCCGCATATTAAGGGTGTGGTGGCGGTATAGTCATTGGTCATTGGTCATTGGTCATTGGTGAGAATTTTTGAGGCGTGGGATTGTTTGGATGGATTGAGAAATTAAAAATTTGTAGATTTGACTATGACTGCGGTTCAGATAAAAGAAGAAATACAAAAAGCATTGAATGATATGCCAGAAACGGCATTAGCCGATGTTTTAAATTTTGTGAAGCAATTTCAAACACATCCGTTTGATCAATCAACCCTCGATAATAATTTAAAAAAGATCATGAGCGAGGATAAAGGTTTATTGGAGCGCTTAGCCAAATGATAATGTCTGAATCAGGATTTTCAAAATTTAAATAATTCTCAGAATTTGCTGACCTGTATGACGCGTGCAACGAAATATAAATAAATTTCCTAAACTACCGTCATTGCGAGGTACGAAGCAACCCAGAACTATGTGGGACTTAACGTATCGAGGATTGCTTCGTACCTCGCAATGACGATTTTATAATTATCTGGTTCATCTGATGAACCGGTGAACAAATGAACTAATGATTACATCTATCATAGTGGCTATCGCCAAAAACCGTGCAATAGGCAAAGACAATAAATTACTTTGGTATTTACCAAACGACCTGAAGCATTTTAAAGAGGTTACCACCGGGCATACCGTTATCATGGGCCGCAAAACATTCGATTCGGTGGGTAAACCGCTACCAAAACGGCGCAACATTGTAATTACCCGCCAGGATATCAGCATTGAAGGGTGCGAAGTTGTAAAATCAATTGAAGCGGCATTAGCGCTTTGTGCCGGGGAGGATGAAGTATTTATTGTAGGTGGTGCCGAAATTTACAGGCAGGCCATCCCGCTAACAGGCCGCATATATCTCACCATAATTGACCAGGAATTTGAAGGAGATACCTTTTTTCCTGAGTTAAACACAGAGGACTGGCAGGAAACGCAACGTGAAAATTTTGAGCCTGATGACAAAAACAAGTATAGCTATTCGTTTATCACACTGGAACGTCGCTAACATTTTTTGTCATCAATTTGTTTTAATTTAAAATTTTCTGCTTGCGAAATTTTATTAGATTTGCCGTCTTATTAAAAATAGCTTATAAACTAATTAATTACATATTACAAATTCGATGCAAGGTAAAGGGGTTATTAAATTTTTCGCCATTCTGCTGGCAGTTGTGTGTATCTACCAGCTGTCTTTTACATGGGTGGCCCAAAAAGTTGAGAGTGATGCCAAGGCATACGCAAAGGGGAATGCTGAAAAAGAGAAGGCTTACCTGGACTCAATGTCTACACAACCGGTATATCCGATATTCAAACACACTTACGCTTTTGTATTGCAAAGGGAACTTGCATTAGGTTTGGACCTTAAAGGTGGTATGAACGTTACGATGCAGATACAGCTTGATGAGCTGGTACGCAAAATTGCGAACGACAACCCCGATGCAACATTCAACCAGGCTTTGGCAAACGCCGATAAACTTCAGGCTGACGCTAAAACCAGCCAGAAAGATTATATCGCGCTGTTTGTAAGCGAGTATGAGAAATTGAATCCGGATGGTAAGCTGGCCGCTATCTTTTCAACAAAAGATAACCAGGACCACTTAAAGTTCAACGCCACCAACAGCGAAGTTGAAGCTTATCTGAGGGATTTGGCCAGCACCGCCGTAAAACAATCGTTCACGGTTTTAAATACCCGTATCAACCAGTTTGGCGTAACCCAGCCTAACATTCAGTTAGAGGCAAGTTCAAACCGCATCCTAATTGAGCTGCCTGGTGTTAAAGAACCAGATCGCGTTCGTAAACTGTTATCAGGAACTGCAAAGCTGGAATTTTATCAAACATTTGATAATAGTGAAGCTTACCAAACCATTATAGCCGTTGATAACCTGCTTGGTGCCAAAAACAAAACTGCCGCTAAAGCCGATTCGACAAAAACACCATCTACAGCAACCGCCGCCGCTAAAACCGATACTGCTAAAAAAGCAGGATCGTTGTTAAGCAAGGTTCAAAAAAGTGCTGAAAAAGATACTTCGGCAAATGCTTTGGCCGGCAAATCGCAATTAGCTGCGCAACATCCGTTATTGTCTGTAATGTCGTTAAACCTATATCCAGGTCAAAACGGTCAGCAGCAATTAGGTATCGGTCCTGTTGTTGGTTATGCTTTGTTAAAAGATACCGCCAAGGTTAATAGCTATCTGCATAGCAAACTTGCCCAATCAGCTATCCCACGCAACATGAAATTCCTTTGGGATGTAAAGCCGATGAAGGATGCTAAACAAAAAGCTTTTGCTTTGTACGCCATTAAATTAAGCGGCGCCGAAAACGGCCCGGTACTTTCTGGTGCTGTAATTACCGATGCAAGAGCCGATGTTAACCAAAAAGGCAGCCCTGAGGTTGTAATGATCATGAACTCGGAAGGTGCCCAAAAATGGCGTGCCGTTACTGCCGAGGCGGCAGCTGCAACTAACAAGCGAGCTATTGCCATTGTACTGGATGATAACGTATACTCGGCCCCTAACGTTCAAAACGAAATTTCGGGTGGTGTATCATCCATTGAAGGTAGCTTTACACAGGAAGATACGAGGGATTTGGCCAACGTGTTAAAGGCCGGTCGTTTACCTGCTCCTGCACACATCGTATCCGAAGATGTTGTAGGTCCATCGTTAGGTAAACAAGCTATCGCCGCCAGTTTGCTATCATGCGTACTGGGTTTGGTAGTAGTACTTGTTTTCATGATTGCTTACTATAACCGTGCAGGTACTGTTGCGGTGGTTGCGGTTATCATCAACATATTTTTCCTGATGGGTGTTTTAACCAGCTTGGGTGCGGTGTTAACCGTACCTGGTGTAGCGGGTATCGTACTTACCTTAGGTATAGCGGTAGATGCCAACGTGTTGGTGTACGAGCGTGTACGTGAAGAGCTTGCTTTGGGTAAATCATTAAAAATAGCTATAGCCGATGGTTTCAAACACGCGCTGCCGTCTATTCTTGATTCACAGATCAGTACGTTCCTTACCGGTTTAATCCTGTTCATCTTCGGTTCGGGCCCTATCCAGGGTTTTGCAACTACCTTGATGATTGGTATTATCACTTCACTGTTTTGTTCGCTGTTAATCTCAAGGGTTATATTTGAGTGGATGCTTGAAAAAGGCTGGGATATTAAATTCAGCAACCCATGGAGTTCACATACCTTCAAAAATGCTAACTACGCGTTTGTTAAAAATCGCTTCAAGTTTTACATTTTCTCAGGTACGTTTATAATTGCCGGTATTATTTCGATATTTGTGCGTGGCTTTAGCTACGGTGTTGATTTTGAGGGCGGCCGTAACTTTATAATTACGTTCCCTAATAAAAACATAACAACCGAACAAATTCACAGCGTTGTTGATCCATCTTTATTAGGTCGCGGTACCGAGGTTAAAACTGTAAATGCCGATAAAATCAGCATCACTACAAATTACCTTATCCAGCAAAATACCCCTGCGGTTGATGTACAGGTAAGAAAAACGTTGATTGAAGCACTGGCAACCAAACCAGAAACTAAAATAAGCGATAGCGATATCCAGGGGCAATCAAAAGTGAGTGCTACCATTGCCGAGGAATTAAAAACATCGGCTGTTTACACAGTATTGATAGCCATCCTCGTGATCTCGGCATACATCTTTATCCGTTTCCGTAAATGGCAGTTTAGCTTGGGCGCGATGGTTGCAACAGCGCATGATGCATTGCTGGTATTATCCTTCTTCTCGTTATTCAATGGCATATTACCATTCTCGCTGGATATCGACCAGGCGTTCATCGCCGCTATCTTAACGGTAATCGGTTACTCTATTAACGATACCGTAGTGGTGTTTGACAGGATCCGCGAGTTCCTTGACCATAAAACAAAAGATGAACAAACGGAAGATGTTATTAACCGCGCTATCAACAGTACATTAAGCCGTACCATTATTACCGCATTAACGGTAATCTTCGTACTGATTGTGTTGTTTATATTTGGTGGCGATGTTATCAAAGGCTTCTCGTTCGCATTATTAATCGGGGTTATTTTCGGTACATACTCGTCTATCTGCGTGGCAACACCGGTGATAGTTGACTTTGGAAAAAAAGACCTGAAATAAAATAATCTGACATTATTTAAAAGGCTCCAAAGAACATTTGGGGCCTTTTTTTTAGCCCTACCCCAACCAAAAAAGGCCGACGGATGGGGTTGCAGATTGGTTACAATGAAGTATAATTGCATCATAAAACAATAACAAACATTGCCATCGGCATGGGTATTGTGCTGTTGGCTATAAAATAGACAGACGCCCCTTCGCGTCTGCCAAAACAGACAGAAGTGCAAAGCTTGCACTTTAAAACAGGAACACAAATAACCCCTCACATGAACACATCAGATAGTTCAAAATTCCCTTTAGTAGTAATAGTTGGTGGTGGCTTTGGCGGCTTGCAGGTAGCCAAAAAACTGGCAGATAAGCCTGTTGACGTGCTGATGCTTGATAAGCATAATTACCACACTTTTCAACCATTGTTATACCAGGTAGCCATGGGAGGCCTGGAATCCGAATCGATCGCCTTCTCCCTGCGTAAAAACTTTTCGGGCCAAAAAAATTTCCGTTTCAGAATAGCCGAGGTATTAAAGGTAAATGCCGAAAACAATACCATTGATACCACCATTGGCCCGATAGCTTATGATTACCTCGTGATTGCCACCGGATCAACCACCAACTTTTTTGGCAATCACGATATCGAAAAGTTTTCGATGCCGATGAAGTCAATCCCGGAGGCATTAAACTTACGATACTCTGTACTCCAGAACATTGAAGAAGCCCTGCTTAAAACATCTAAAGATGAGCGCGAAGCACTGCTCACGTTTGTGTTGGTAGGTGCCGGCCCTACCGGCGTTGAGCTTTCGGGCTCATTAGCCGAACTGCGAAACCATGTGCTGACCAAAGATTATCCCGAACTTAAAAAAGAGGATATGAAGGTTTACCTGGTAGATTTTTTGCCAAAGGTGCTGGGGCCATTCTCGGATCAAGCGTCAAATGCGGCCAAAGATTTCCTTACCAAAATGGGCGTAGAAGTATTGTTAGGTGTAAAGGTAGAAAGCTATGACGGTAAGGAGATAAAATTTGAGGGTGGCAAAACCATCCGCACCAAAAACGTGATCTGGAGCGCCGGGGTTATGGGCGTGGTACCCGAAGGCATCGAAAAAGGCAATATTGAACGTGGTAACAGGATAAAGGTTGACAACATTTGCCGCATGGTGGGTACCGAAAACATCTTCGCCATTGGCGATGTGGCAGCCATGATAACCGACGAAACCCCTAAAGGACATCCCGGTGTGGCACAGGTAGCTATACAAATGGGTGCGCATGTGGGCAAAACCATTATGCAGCTCATTAACCATGAGCCTACCACTCCGTTTAAATATTTCGACAAAGGATCGTTAGCTACCATTGGCCGCAACAAGGCCGTCGCCGATTTAGGTAAGATCAGGTTCCAGGGATTTTTTGCATGGCTGGTTTGGATGTTTGTGCACCTGATATCGCTTTTGGGTGGCCGTAACAAGGTAATTGTTTTCATCAACTGGGTATCCAGCTATATTAACTACAACGGCGGCACCAGGCTCATTATCCGCAAGTTTGAACGTGAAGGACTAACCAACGAACAGCATTTGCCGGAGACGGTAGATTAGTGAGTGGTGAATTGTGAGTGGTGAATTGTGAGTGGTGAATGGGCGAGTTGATAATTATTAATAAAAGTTTTAAGCTTGCATATAAAAGGGCAAATTTAACAATCAATTAACTACTCACTGCTCACCATTCACAACTCACCAATCAATGACTATAAAAATAACTGAGTGCCCCCGCGATGCTATGCAGGGGATAGTGCATTTTATCCCTACCGATGTAAAGGCAGCTTATATCAACCTGCTCTTGCAGGTGGGCTTTGATACTATTGATTTCGGAAGTTTTGTGTCGGCAAAAGCCATTCCGCAATTACAGGACACTGCCGAGGTGTTAAGTAAATTAGATTTAAGCAATACACAGTCAAAACTATTGGCCATTATTGCCAATTACCGTGGTGCCGAGGAAGCTACAAAGCACCCGGAAATAACTTACCTGGGCTATCCGTTTTCAATTTCAGAAACATTTCAGCTACGCAATACCAATACTACCCTATCCCAGGCTTTCGACAATGTAAAACGGATGCAGGAATTATCCGTAGCCAGTAATAAAAAACTGCTTGTTTACCTATCTATGGGGTTTGGTAACCCCTACGGCGACGAATGGAACACCGGCATTATTCATGAATGGACAAAAAAACTGGTAAAAGAAGGAATTAATAACATAGCCCTGGCCGATACTATCGGCATTTCGGAAGCTGACCAGATCAGGAGCATTTATCCCGAACTCTGCCTGGCATTTCCAAATGCCGAATTCGGCATCCACCTGCACAGCACACCTGATACCTGGCAACCCAAAATAGAAGCTGCTTACCAAAGCGGCTGCAAAAGGTTTGACACTGCCATTAAAGGCTACGGCGGCTGCCCCATGGCCGCAGATGACCTTACAGGCAACATTGCTACCGAAAACCTAATAGGATACCTTGAAAGCAAAAAAGAGCCCACAGGGCTTAATATGGACAAATTCCGGGAAGCAATGGAATATTCGGGGAGGGTGTTCTTGTAGATGTGCAGATTTCAGATGTGCAGGTGTGCAGATGAAAAAGCGATGATTTTAGATGTTGGGCGTTGCCTGCGGCCCGGGTCATCCGCTCATACGTGCACATGGCCTTAGGCGCAGGCCTGTATCCGCTGCTACCCCTAACGCTTAATTTCCGAATCGCAAGAACATTTAGTATTTTCCGATATACAAATCTAACATCTGCACATTTGAAATCTGAAATCTGCACATCAGGCAACAGCCTTCGCCACTTTTGCCTTCACGGATTTATCAAAATTTTCCATCACCAATACTGCGGCGCCAATCAGTTCGGCATCAAAGCCGAGTTCGGATACCAGTAATTCGGTACCGGCAGATAAACGGGGGATACAGTATTTGTGCAGGGCCTGTTGTATGGGCGCCATCAATATTTTGGCAACTTTTGCTCCGCGGCCGCTTAGTACGATAATAGCCGGGTTCATGATATGGATAAGGATAGCCAGGGCCTTCCCTATTTTGTAACCGGCATCTGATAACAATTCTATGGCAAACTGGTCGCCGTTATTGGCAGCATCCAGCAGGGCATCGCCCATAAGTTTGGAGTGATCGTTGGTATTGTGTTTTAAACTGGTTATACGGCCCTGCTGAATACCTTCTATGGCTTTACGGGCCACCACCAGCATTGATGCTTCGGCCTCCAGGCAACCGCGTTTACCGCACTCGCATAATGAGCCATCTTCCGATAGCGGGATATGGCTTAATTCACCCGCAAAACCAGTATGGCCGCGGAACAATTTCCCGTTCACAATCATCCCTAAACCAATACCCCAGCCCAGGTTAATTACCATTACTTCGGTTTGCGCCTTTGCTATACCAAACTTTTGCTCGGCAAGCGCTATCAGGCTCGAATCGTTATCAATATAGGTGGTAATACCGGTATGTTCGGTAAGGTAAGCGGTAAGGCTGCCGTTGGCGTCAAGGTAAGTATAATTAATGCCTTGGGTTACATTGATAAAGCCAGGCATACCGATACCGATGCCCGCAATTTTGCCCTTGGCTACACCCGATGTTTTGATGTAGCTATTAATCTGGTTAGTAAGTATGGTTAACGCATTGGGGTTGTTGAGCAGTTTAAGCTCAAACGTAAGCATATCGGCCACAGGGCTGTTTTGCAAATCGAACAGCTGGATGCGTGCGGTAAGCTGATCGAGTGCGACGGCCAGTATATACATGGCGTTGGCCTTAACAGAATACATGAGCGGGCGGCGGCCACCGCTTGAAGGGGCGTAACCATGCTCAACCACGAAGCCTTCATGCATCAGTTCATTGATGGCCTTGGCTATTGACGGAATGCTTTTATCAAACAAGTCGCTCAGTCCGGCACATGACATCGCTTTATTAAAATAAAGTCTTTTGATGATCATATTTTTGAGCTGACTGCCCTTCACACCTTTATTTTCGAGTTCCATTCAACAATATAAGAGTTAAAGTTTTTAAAAGGCTACGCCTAAGTAATTAAAGTTTATAAAATTATAAATAAAGTACAATATAACAACTGTATTTATTACGGTTTTTAACAGCCTGGTTAATTGGGTAAAAGTAATGAATTGATAATAAATAAATTAATTCTTATGATTTGTGGGGATCACCGGTTTAAATGTCCGGTAAACAATGGTGTCATCATTAAAACGTTTAACCTGTATAAAAGTTCGCAGGTTTATATCGCAATGAATTTATTGTTTTGGGCAGTTCTTAACGCAAATAAAATGGTTGACGGCTTGTGTGGGTAACACAGATACAGGTTGCCGATTAGTTTCTAAAGATATATTTATTGACACATCGGAGCTTGTTGAACACGAATCAGAGGCGTAGCCCCGGCCAATTTTGTAGCCGCGGGTTTTAACCCGCGGAAAAAAACGAAGAAAACGATGGAGAGGTTCGATCCATATGAGTAATGCGTATGTGTCGTTTTAACAAAATGAAAATACTTGGATTTACACCAAAATATGAGCCGTGCCGATGGCACTCTTTTCATGTTTTGGCCAATCATCCACGGGTTGAAACCCGTGGCTACAATATGTGTCGGGCCGATGGCCCTTAGGAAGAGAGTTATGTAGAAGTTAATTGAAATAGATCAACCCATACAAAGCTTAGTCGAGCCAATTAAAGTCATTATTTTTTCTCCAGCGAAATAATAAAGTAATCGCCGATATACTTCCAGGGCCAGGCGCTTTTTAGCCGGTCTTCTTTGCTGCTCAGGAATTTATATGCTTTAGGGTGCTTTTCGGCAAAACCCTCTATGTATGATGGTGGCACTATTGCACACAGGCCTTCAATACCTAATACTTTAAATGAATTTTGTAAAGTATTGATAATGAATGATGGCTTATAATAAAAACACTTAAAGTAAGCACCTTCAATATGGGCAGATCTTCCTTTGCTGCTAAAAAATCGCCGGAACGCGGTTTTGAACCGTCCTTTAAAAACAAGCAATGTTTCCCATAGGCAAAATGGCGATATGATAACTAACGTTACCTTACCGCCGGGTTTTAAAAGACTATCAAATGATAATAAAACTTTTTCCAGTTCACCAGTACAGTTCAGGCCGCCAAAGTTGGAAAAGATATGATCATACGGGCCTCTTTGTTTTAATTGATCCAGTTGGGTAAATGAGCAAATTTCGGTGCTTATACGGTTTTTATAGGGCATTGCTTTTTGCCGAAGCTCGTGTTGCATCCCTGTTGATATATCTGTAGCATGAACGCGATACCCTTGTTGGGCAAAAAAAATGGCATCCTCCCCTGTCCCGCTGTTCAATTCGAGTATGCTGCCCTCCGGTTTTAAATATTGAAGTACATGTTCCCTTACCCTTGCCCTTTTGTAATTGATAATGGTATTGCCCGAATAAATTTCGTCAAATACCGCAGATTGCCTGCTAAAGGCATCAGATGCGTTTGCTTCATTATTTACAAAGCTGATTTGGCTCATACCGTGTTCTCCAATTTTTGAAGTTTAAACCCTTCTATCAAAGTTGCCGGGGCATGGTAAATAAACGACGCGGCCTTCCTGATACGTTTTAAACTGGGTTTAAATGGATTTTTCAGGAGTTTTACCAGGCTGTTTTTGGCCAGGTGGGCATGGTAATTTTGATGCACGTAACGGTGTAATTGTTTATAATACGCAGCGCTAAACGTGTTGCTAAACATCAGCGCCATCTCGTCGGAGTCTGTCCAGTTTGTTTTTTGGCGCAGGTCGGCTTTTACTTTTTCATAAAATAAAGTCCCTGGCAATGGATACGATACAGATATCCCGATTTCATGAGGCAACAGGTTATTGATCATATTGATAGTAAGGGCGATATCATCTTTTGTTTCGCCGGGGTAGCCAAACTGAATAAAGAAGGATGGCCTGATGCCATGTTTTTTCATCAGTTTTGTGGCTGTCGCTATCTGTTCAATACTGGTGCCTTTATCCATCGCGTCCAGTATCTTTTGCGAACCGCTCTCGGCGCCTATCCATACATTTTCGCAGCCGGATGCGGCCAGCGCGGCCACATCTTCATCATCCAGCAACAAATCCGCCCGTGATTGGAGCTTGTACCTGAACTGTAGCCCCTCCGTTTTTACCAGTTGGGCAAACTGTTTTACCCAACCTGGTTTCAATCCAAAAATGTCGTCGCAAAACCAAATATGGTCCATGTTGAACATGGTTTTTAAAAGCTTAAGCTCGGCAATCACATTTTCGGCACTGCGCGAGTTGTAGCGGTTTCCATAAATCGGTTTAGCGCACCAGTTGCATTTAAAAGGGCAGCCACGGGTAGTACCAACGTTCATCGAGAAATATCCCGCATGTTTAAGCCAGCTTTCGCGGTAAGGGGTAATATCAACCAAATCCCAGGCGGGTAGCGGCAGTGTATCAAGGTCTTTGAGTACTGGCCTTGCAATGGTTTTAAAAGGCAGGCCGTTTTTGATATAGGCAAGTCCCTGTATTTGTGCAATATCTTCAATACCACTTTTGATGGCGTTGGTAAGTTCCAACAGTGTTTGTTCAGCCTCGCCTATGATTACAAAATCGGCGCCTTCGTTCAAATATTCCTTATAACGGTCTGTCGAGTCGGAACTGGAGACAATTACGATGCAACCATACTTTTTGGCCAGCTTGCACATTTTAAACGCGGCCTCGCGCATATTGGTGAGACACATTTTGGTGAGATAGTTGAACCCATCGTCATAAATCACAAAAAAACCGGGTTTATTTTGCGCTATGGCGGGCACAACATCATGCGCCGTATACGAAAACATGTTATCAAAAAACGACACATTGTAACCATGCATCCGCATATTGGATGCGGCATATAGTGTACCCAGCGGTGCGTACGGCTGCCCTATTGCCCATTGCTTGGGATCGAACCGTAAAAAGTAGGAATGAGTGAACAATATATTATTTAGCTGGTCCATAAAATTAAGATAGACGGGTTAATGGCGACAGGTTAAGCGAGCAAACAAGTTTTACTTTGGTAAGCTGCTTTTGATTTTCATTACCCTGAAAAGTTTGTAATACACTTTGGCTGTTCATTAGTCAGGATTTTATTTTTATCCAGTAAAAAACACTTTTTTTGAATATCCTATTAAAAAACGCAGTAGGATTAAACATTACCTTGTGCTTAAGATGCATTACCTGTTTCAAAGGATGATGAAAATAACACTGCGCCATTTCCGGAAAACCTATTGATGTAAAATAATCCATACTCCTTTCGGCTGCTGTTTCAACTTCACCCGAATGATAAAAATGGGTATCGAGTACATGTACCCGCCCGGTGGAGGTCAGCAAACCAAATGCATTATTCATAACTTCCTTAAGCGATGGAAAGTATTGGATGGATGCGGCAAAAATAATCACGTCAAATTTAATTCCTTCGTTAAACGCAGTGCCGCTGAACGGGGCATGGATAAATTTAAGGTTCCTTTTTTTAAAAACCCTATTGGCCTGCTCAATCTCTATCCTGTTAGGGTCTATCCCGGTTACTTTAGCTTTGGGGATGTCAGCGAGTTTCGCCGAAAGCCAGCCATTGCCGCAACCAACCTCCAGGATATCCAATGGGCCCCGTTGTTTTTTAAGGAAAGCGATTAGCTGTCCGGCAGAATGCTTTCTCATTTTCCATTCTTTATAATACCGGTGGCCGGAATCAACATCCGGCAGGCGCGTTACTTGTTTATCGCTATACAGCCTGCCTTCTTTATCGCGCACAGCAACGTACATGGCCTCAAATGCATCATTAGCTATCGGACTCTGGTTTATAGCAATATCGTTTCTTTCAGCGTTCAATTGTTATTGGGCTAAGTTTAAAATATAGTTTTGTACGCGGCGCCTGTATTGGTGCTTTTAGGGCTATAAAGTAATATCTTATTCATGTAGCATTCGCAGTTAAACAGCAGCGATGGGCTTCACTCCCACCACTGCCAACCCAGATTGATAATTAAACCATTCATCATATATTACGACAGCCAAACTGCCGGGGTTGCCTGTGGCAAAATAAAAAGGGCGGGGCAACCCTAAAGCCCCGGTACCCGTTATTGTTATAAAAACGCGTGCGATGCTGGCAACCGCCAAAAACTATATAAAAAGCAAAATAGCCCCCCCTGTAACCGAAAAAGGCGTTGTAGAGGCTTACGACCTGTGGGCGTCTGACCACGATATGCAGCCGGGCAACTTAATGCTGCACCTTGACGAAAGACTTTTTAAAGGCCTGTTGGAAGGATTGGAGCTGAAAGGCAAATTTATAGCTGATATAGGCTGTGGTACCGGCAGGCAATGGCCCGCTATATTTAATAAACAGCCGGCGACGCTAACAGGCTTTGATTTATCGGCCGGAATGTTAAAAAAATTAAAAGAAAAATATCCAAAGGCAAGTACCTTAAAAATTGCCGATAATTTATTTTCTGATATCCCGGATGCTTCTTTCGATATGATAGTGTCAACACTTACCGTTGCCCATATTGAAGATATAGACGAAGCCCTGCATGCCTGGTGCCGTTTGCTTAAACCGGGTGGCGAAATCATCATCACCGATTTTCACCCGCATATGCTGGCACTTGGTGGTAAGCGTACCTTTAAACATGGTAATGCATTAATAGCTGTGCGTAACTATTTACATCCTATATTTACCATAAAGCAAGCGCTATCAAACAATGGTTTTAACCTGATAACACAGCAGGAAATAAAAATTGATGAAACCATGAAACAATTTTACGCCGATGCCAACGCCCTGCATGTTTACGAAAAATACGTTGGCTTCCCGGTTATTTATGGCATTTATTTAAAAAGAGCGTAAATGATACTGAGGAATGTAAAACCGGCTGATGGCGGGCGGGCAGTTGATATCAAAATTGAAGGCGAAAAGATTGATCAGGTTAGTTTATCGATGATAAACGCCAATGATAAGCTATCGCTGTATTTTGAACACTCCATCATTTTACCCGGCCTGATTAACTCGCACGATCATCTTGATTTTGACCTCTTCCCGCAACTGGGCAATCACATTTATAATAACTATATTGAATGGGGAGCACATATTCACCAGGAGTTTAAAGCCGAAATTGCTGCGGTGCTCAATATCCCCCGACACCAGCGTATACTTTGGGGAATCTATAAAAATTTACTGTGCGGCGTTACTACCGTTGTAAATCACGGGCAACAAGTACATGTTGATAATGCCCTGATTAACATATTTGAGGAAACGCATGACCTGCACTCCGCAGCGCTCGAAAAATTTTGGAAGCTTAGGCTCAACAATCCATTAAAACGCAAACTACCGGTAGTTATCCATACGGGTGAAGGGACAGATGAACTGGCCACCCGCGAAATAGATGAACTGATTGGCTGGAATAAATTAGGACGTGCTTTGGTTGGCGTTCACGCTGTAGCTATGAGCAAAGAACAGGCCCCTTATTTTAAGGCCATTGTTTGGTGCCCCGAATCGAACTTTTACCTGTTGAACAAAACGGCAGATATACATAAACTAAAAGCGTTTGCTGATATTCTTTTCGGGTCAGATTCCACCCTTACAGGTAACTGGAATATGTGGGACCACGTTAGTATGGCCCGTAGCATAGGGATGCTTACCGACGAGGAACTATACCAATCGCTCAATAAAACTGCAGCAAAAACATGGGCAATTAATACCGGCGAAATTGCTGCCGGCAGGCAGGCCGACCTGGTTATCGCGAAAGCAAACCATGGCGCTGGCCGTTATGACGCCTTTTTTGCTACACGGCCAACAAACATCCAAATAGTGATCCAGAAAGGGAACATCAGGTTCTTTGACCAGGAACTGTTGCCTGTGCTGGCCGGTGCATTAAAAGGAAAATCGTTCAGTTTGATAAAGGTGGGTGAGTCCTATAAATATGTCGAAGGAAATATCGGGGAGTTGATGGCCTCCATTCAATCGTACTTGCCAGGTGTTGTTTTCCCGGTTACCTTTATACAACATCAAATTATCTGAAATTGATAAAGCTGATCGATCTTGTTTATTATTCCCATCTAAATTATACCCGTCCGCAGCAGGTAACAGAAAACCATGCCCCGGCGCTCACCTTTGCTATATACCTTAAGGACAGGCTTGATTTTGCTTTCGTAAAGCATACAACATTTGAACAGGATATTGTAATGAACGGCGTACCCTATTATTTTTTTAAAGGCCGCAACAGGTTCTGGTCTCTCACTATAAAAACCCATGTTCTTATCCGGAAATTAAAGCCTGATATTGTGCTGGTACAAGGCCTGGTATTCCCTTTACAAGTAATGTTTTTAAAATTGTTTTGTGGCAACAACTTCAAACTGGTTATACAGCACCATGGCGAATTGCCCTCGGATGGCTTAAAAGGCCGGCTGCAAAAGATAGCCTGCAATATGACCGATGCCTTCCTTTTCACTTCGGCCGGCAATGCGGATGCCTGGAAGAAAAAAAACATTATTAAACCTGATGCCCGTATATTTGAATTATTAGAAGCTTCTACCGTTTTTAAACCTATTGATAAAGCCCTGGCAAAACAACATACCGGCATTGCCGGTAAAGCAAACTTCATTTGGGTGGGTCACCTGAATAAAAATAAAGCCCCTTTAACCGCTTTAAACGGTTTTCATGATTATCTGCACGTTAATCCCGCTGCAAAGTTGTACATGATTTACCAAACCGATGCACTGTTAAATGATATAAAGCAGTTAATAACATCTTCTGCCCTGCTATCAAATTCGGTCACTTTAGTGGGTCAGGTAGCTAATACCGACTTGCCTTACTGGTTTAGCGCAGCAGATTATTATATATCGGGCAGTCATAAAGAAGGCAGCGGCTACGCCTTGTTAGAAGCTATGGCCTGCGGCTGCATCCCTGTTGTTACCACCATCCCATCGTATAAAAAAATCACCTTAAATGGCCAATATGGATTTTTATATCCACCGGGGAATGCCGGAGCATTAGGCGAAACCCTTAAGGGGCTTGAGGGGGTAGACCGGCAAAAACTCTCAGCAGCTGTATTAAGCCATTTTACCCAAAGGCTAAGCTTTAAAACCATAGCCGACGACCTGGTTGATATTTGTCACCAATTAATGGATAAATAAGCTGGTAATGCGGGCCGCTATTGTTTCGGTAGTGTAAATTAGCACAGGTTCGTGCTTTAATTCTTTATCGTTTAACAGTTTTTTAATAATAAGCGGTAAGTCTTCGACATTATCGGGTACGAGGTGCTGAGATGGCCTTGTATTCATTCCATTAACCAGGCTCAACACCTGGCAGCCCGCGTATAAAGCCTCGCTTAAAACGGTGCTGTAACCTTCATAGCGCGATGTATGCAAAAATATTTTGGAACGTTGCATCATGGCCAATACTTCCGGGTGTGGCAACTCGCCTTTTAGTTCGATGTTATTCTCCAGCCCAAGCCTGCTTATTTGTTTTTTCAAATTATCCATTTCAGGGCCGTTGCCACATATCACCGTTTTTAATCCCGGAAATTCGGTAACCAGGCTTTTGATCACTTTTACAAAAAGATCATATTGCTTAAGCGGAATAAGCGAACCTGCACCCATAATATCGATGTCGCGATGGGCTGCACCGGCTCCAAAAAGCGTTACATCAATACCTGTAGGGATAACATGCGCCGGTTGAATGCCATAATTTAACCTGAACTCTTTTGCCACAAAATCTGATATCGCGATTATCGAACTGCCGTCGGGTTTTATCCTGTTAACATAATCATTACCGGCTTTCGCATCCTGCCCGAGCAGCCATGCATAATGCGGCAAACCGTATTTTTTTGCAAAGCGGTTGCCCATAAAGGAGCACTCCCCCATCCAAAAGCTTAATAAACCAATAAGTTTGTAACTGGCATGAAGCTTTTTTAAGTTTTGCCATACCCGTTGCCAGGTTATTAACCTGAATACCTGCCCCCTGCCCCTGCCCGCAATGGCTATAACTTCGACCCCGTACCAGTTATATGTTGAAGCTGTATTAGGGTACTGAAA
Organism: Mucilaginibacter sediminis; assembly: GCF_051903035.1. Taxonomy (NCBI): domain Bacteria; kingdom Pseudomonadati; phylum Bacteroidota; class Sphingobacteriia; order Sphingobacteriales; family Sphingobacteriaceae; genus Mucilaginibacter; species Mucilaginibacter sediminis. The sequence goes on along the minus strand of NZ_CP170602.1, from coordinate 598,340 downwards.
ACTGATAACAACGATATGCAAGTTTGGATTATGCTGTTTTAAAGTCCTGACAAAACCCTGCATAGGCGGTACCCAGGTGGTATCGTTAACGTTGGCAGGGAAACCCGGCGTTAATATGACCAATGCTTCAGGCTTACTCATTTATTAAAGGGATTATTTTGTTGCAATGGCTCAGGCTTGCAATGTTGTGTGTTATAAAAAATATGATCTTGCCCTGGGCTGTTAACTGCTTTAGTTGGGTAAGTATAGCCTCCTCTGCCTGTTGGTCCATTTCGCCAAATGGTTCGTCCATGATCAGCACATCAAAATCGTGGTACAAGGCCCTTGCCAGGGCTATGCGTTGCCTTTGTCCGCCGCTCAGGTTTTTGCCATTTTCGCGCACTATTTTATTTATGCCTTCGGGATAGCCGGCCAGCAAGGGGGCAAGTCCGCAAAAGGATATGGCCTCCTCCAGTTTCGCGGTATCATATTCCTGATCATCAGTAAGCGTAATGTTTTTAAGGATGGTATCGTGAATAAAATAGTTCTGTTGTTTTACATAAGCTATTTTTTTCCAGTACTGCTGTCTTTTATGGGTATCAGTTTGTTTCCCATCTATATAAATATAACCCGACTGAGGCGTCAAAAAACCAAGCAATAAATTAATGATGGTTGTTTTGCCACTGCCCGAGGCTGCCGATAAGCCAACAAAATCGCCTGCGTAAACATCGAAGCTAATGCCGGCCACTACCGGTTGGTCTACATAACTAAAACAGACGTTGTGAAAACGGATAGAGCTAATGGGTTCAACAATATTAAGTGTGCCTGCTTTTTGCAACGCGTCGGGTTCTTTTACAGCAAGTAAATCATTCAGGGTAAATTCATAGGTTTTTATTTGCCCCATACTGTTCAGGATTTTGATAATACCGGGGATGATTTTGTAGGCAGCTGTAATAAAAACGCCAATAGTAAGCACATCAACCACTGCCCCACGTGCCGCCCATCTGTTAACCAGCACCAGGATAAAAAAACCAAAAATGGCAAAAATCTCTACCAATCTTGCAGGCAGCCCCTGCAACGTTTGTTGGGCCGCAATATTGTTATTAAGCTGCTCCTGGTAACCTGCGTACCTATCGGCCAGGAAAGTGCGCTTATCGTAAATGTTTCCTTCTATAAACCCGGCTAACGACTCCTGTAGATACTGGATACTTTTTTCGCTCGTTATTTTTGTTTGTTCGCGCACCTGTTTCGATTTCCGTTTGATAAAATACGCCAGGATAATTATGGGCGGTAACAGCACCAGCAGCAATAAAAAAAACAGCAATGGCTGGTAAATCAATATAGCGCCGATGGTAAATGAAATGAGCAGGCTTTGCGATATAATTTGCTGTACATTATTGAGGATGTAATGGCTAAATTCGATAGGCTGCTGACTTACCTGGCGGATGTGTACAGATGAATCGACATTAATAAATTTGATATAATCATCTTTCAGGTAGTGAAGGATATTCCTTTTCGACAATCGCGACGCTACTCCGTAAAAAAAATGATGCTGAAACCTGGTAATCAGGTAGCCCAGCCAGTTTTTGCCGCAATACAGCAACATAAATAAACCGATTGGCACTATAGATTGCTGTTTAAGCCAGTTAAGCTGTAATAAATGATGTTGAACAGGCGTGCCCGAGGTATAAAGCCCTATGATGATAAGCAATGCCCCTAAAAAGGCAATATCAAGCACGCTGATAAGCAGATCGAGCAGGATAAGCCTGTACAACCTGTTTTTTTCGGTTACGCTAAGCAGCGAAAGAATTCCCTTAAAAACGTGTTTCAAAATGCCGTAATGATAAAGTATTTTAGTACTTCATCATTACGGCATAGGATGGGTAATGGTTGCCCGTGTGTTATGTCTTGAGTCCTAAGTCTGAAGTCTTAAGTTAAAAATGACATTTCAGACTTCAGACTTAGAACTCAAGACTTCGAACTATTGCACAAGCTTAATCTCCACCCTGCGGTTCAAAACACGGCCTTCTTCGGTTGTGTTATCGGCAATGGGTTTGCTTTCGCCATAGCCCTTAACTGTTAAGTTATCTGCACTGATGCCGCTATTTGCCAGGTAGGTTTTAACCGAGTTGGCACGCTGAACAGATAATTCCATATTACGTTCGTCGGTACCTTCGGCAGATGAATTTCCATTTAAAACGAATTTTGCCGATGGATCTTTCTTCATTTCTATAACAGCCTGGTCAAGCGCCTGGTATGACGCGGTTTTTAACACTGCCGAATTAAATTCAAACTGGATATTGGTAAAATTATAATTTGGCTTAGCAGGTGCAGGCGGCGGGGTTGGCGCAGGTGCAGCAGCAGGCGGCGGGGTTGGCTTCGGTGCCGGCGCGTACATTTTCTCGGTTTCAACAGGAGCAGGTTTTTCGGCTAATTTCTTGGCTTTACAAGCAGGAAAAGTGACGGCTACTAAAGCAATAAGCGATAAAAATAAAGGGGCTTTTAAAAACTTCATAGTTGGTTTTGATTTTTCGGTAAACATAAAAAAATATTTGCCACATGGCTTTAATGCCCATACGGCATTATTAAAAAAAGGATTTAAATGACAATTTGTTTGGCATGCGCATGATCCTTAACTGCCAGTTAGAACGGGAAATTGCCTGGATAAGTATTATTAAGTTAAGACGCCTTATATATTACCCCAATGTTTATTTCGGATTAATCGCAGTGTTTTTATTAATATTTAAGTAATTCTACGCAGCTAAATACGTACAACTACCGGGAGTAATTTAAAGCTGATTATGTTATTTAGCAATAATCCTAAAACACATCAACATGAAAACCGATACTCCTTTTGAACCAATTGAAACGCCGGATATACATTTTTTGCGCCGGATAGAAGTATTAAAAAAACACCCGGAAGTAAAACAATTAATGGGCTACGATCCATGGGCCGCAGTGCTTACATTTTTCATTGTGGCAGGGCAAATTAGCTTTGCATGGGGTGTTAGTATATGGTTTCCTTCGTTTGGAACATATTGGTGGCAAATTATCCTGCTATCATACGTGGTGGGCGGCACGATGAACCATTGGTCGGCCATGGCCGTACACGAAATGGCACATAACCTAATGCTGAAAACGCCTGCACAAAATAAGGCGCTGGCCATATTTGCCAATATCCCGGTTTTGGTGCCGGGCGCTATCGCCTTTCGTACCCACCATATGAAGCATCACTCCCACCTGGGCATCGAGCATGTTGATAATGATTTCCCGAGCCATTGGGAAGTGAAAATGGTAGGAAAATCGGGCATCAGGAAATTCATCTGGCTGTTTTTTTACATATTCTTCCTGTTTTTGGTGAGGGGATTTGCTACCAAACCAACCAAATGGGAATGGGCCAACATCGTTACGCTGATTATTACCGATGTATTGATATTTGTGTTTTTAGGGAAAATTGCCATTATCTACCTCTTCCTATCCACCTTATGGGGATTCAGCCTGCATCCCGCGGCCGGGCATTTTATTCATGAGCATTTTATATTTGAAGAAGGACAGGAAACCAACTCGTACTATGGCTGGCTCAACTGGGTTTGTTTTAATGTAGGCTACCATAATGAACACCACGATATTATGAACATACCGGGCAGGTTTTTGCCTAAGTATTACAAAATTACCAAAGAGTTTTACCAGCACCTGGATTCCACCCACTCCTGGACGCGCATGTTTTATGATTTTATTACCAAGCCCAATTTGGGCGCAGATAAACGTTACGTACGAACAGAACAGGTGAGAAAGCAAGGAATAAAAATGGCCGAAGAAATGAAGCGAAGCCGGGAGATGGCGTAGTGGTCAGTGGTCAGTGGTCAGTGGTCAGTGGTCAGTGGTCAGTGGTCAGTGGTCAGTGGTCAGTGGTCAGTGGTCAGTGGTCAGTGGTCAGTGGTCAGTGGTCAGTGGTCAGTGGTCAGTGGAAATAAACACAAAATGCGCATCTAAAGATGCGCATTTTGTGTTTATTAAAAATCCCTATTCAAAGCTCTCACTCACTATTCACCACTCACAACTGACCAAGGCCACTACTACTTCTTGCTCACTACCACACTCCAGTCGCTTCCGCTGCCTATTTTATAAATGTCGGCAAAACTGCCCTGGTTTAAGGCAAAAGATAATTGCATTAAACTATTCATATACGCCAAAGGCTTACCTTTTGCTACCTCGCCAAAAGTATCGCTGTATGGAGCATCTCCCTCAAATTTCTTTTCGCCATTTTGGTAAATTACCAGGTGAAGGATATCTCCTACCTTAACGTTCAGTTGTTTTACCAGGTCGTCGCCTATGTTTGTCCACAGGTTGCCATATTGAATATCAAGGATATCAATGGTACCTTTCAGGGTTCCGCCTTCCAATATTGCTTTTTGGTACGGAATTTTCACCACCTGTTTAGGCAGTTCGGGACCAACCTGTTCATAAGTAATAACGCCGGCTGCCAGGCGTGCGGCTGTGTAGGCATATACATCGCGGCCATGAAAGGTGTATGATTTTTCGGACCCTTTACGACGATTGCGCGCCTCATCAATTTGCCTGATTTCGGCTATTCCCAGCGATTCTGCTATCAGCGTCAAGGTGCCATTATCCGGCGTAACAATATATTGGCCGGTTTTGGTTTTCAGCACAACAGATTTGCGGGCAGTACCCACCCCTGGGTCAACTACCGAAACAAATACGGTACCGGCAGGCCAGTAATTTACAGTTTGATAGAGGCGGTATGATGCTTCCCAGATGTTATAGGCAGGAATCTCATGTGTGAGATCATAAAGTTTTAAATCGGCAGAAACACCGGTGGCAACGCCCTTCATGGCCGAGACAGCGCCATCTTTTACGCCAAAATCGGATTGGAAAACCACAATTTTGTTTTGGGCATAGGATAAACCGGTAATTGAAATTAAAAGAATGGTAAGTAGCTTTTTAATCATGTTGAAAATATATTTATTGCATAACGCGGTGACGTGCCTTTTTTTGATGTACGCGTTTGCAGGTACGCAGCGACTGTCACACAGCGTAAAATACAATAAAATATTAAAACTAACACCAATTTAAGCAGCTTTTCAAGCCCAAAAAAAAGGCCGCCCCTTGCGGGAACGGCCTTCAAACCAAACTAACTACTTTATGAAAACAGTCTTTAATTATTTTACAGCTATTTCTCTCGATTGAAATTTAGCTTCTTCTTTTTTGGTAATGGTCAAAGTCAGGATACCATCGGTATAGTCTGCTTCGATTTTTGAATGATCAGCACTTTCGGGCAAGGTAAATGACCTGCTGAAAGAATTATAGCTGTATTCGCGTTTGCTGAATTTTTTACCTTCTTCAACGTTTTCAGTTTTCTTTTCGGCTGCCACGGTTAATACGTTTTTATCTAAACTGATCTTCAAATCTTCTTTCTTTAAGCCTGGCACAGCCAATTCAACCTGGAATTCATTTTCAGTTTCGCTGATGTTTACGGCAGGTATGCGGGCTACCAGTTTATCGCCAAGGAACGAATCGTTTAAAATTGAATCGAATACATCGTTAAAGAATGGGCCTCTCGCGTTGTTTTTTAATCCGTTGTTAAATTTTACTAAAGTCATGATATGTATATTTATAAGTTTTTGTTTTTGTTAACTTCGTGAAGTATTAATCAACTGTTATACCAACAGGGAAAATCAATATTTTATATGACTATTTGTCATTGATAAAGATTTCTTACCGACAAAATGACACAAATGGCCGAAAAACTCAGCGATTACAAATTTAAAACTGACATACCTATCCGTTTTTCGGATATTGATTCATTAGGACACGTTAACAACGCCATATATTTAACTTACTTTGAAATAGCAAGGACCAACTATTGGAAAGACGCCATAGGTTGGGATTGGAATAATGCCGGCATTATTATAGGCCGCTCAGAGATCAATTATCTAAAACAAATTACTGTTCAGGATAAAATAGCCTGCTACGTGCGCACCATACGCATAGGCAACAGCAGCTTTGACGTGATGCATGTATTGGTAAAAATAACCCCGCAGGGCGAAGAAATTGTAACAACCGGCAAAACAGTTTGCATCAGCTATGATTACGCCGCCAATAAATCAGTTTCAATCCCGCCGGATGAACGCAGGAGTATGATTGCATATGATGAGCCGAGATTGATATTGAATACAAATTGATATGCAGATTATACGGAATTGCCTTGCTTAATTAATAAGACTACATTATAAATCGTTAAACCAAACCTTATTTATCATATGGCTGTAGGATTTACACCAAAGTTTGTAGAGGAATATCCTCTTGACAATTTGTCGACAGCTCAATTCCTGGTAATTGTCCACGAATCGGTTAACGACCTGGGCTGGGAAACCAGTTATGTAAGTCCAACCGGCATTATAGCTTACACAGCTAATGGTGTTTTTGGCTGGAACGCCATCATCCGCATCACTATTGAAAACGACACGGCAACTGTAAAAAGTTCCTCGGCCGGGAGTGAGATGTTTGACTTTGGCCGTAATAAAAAAGCGGTAAAGAGCCTGGTTGAAGCTATAGATGAATTTAAAAGCAAACTTTCTGCCGAAGACATTGAAGAAAAACACCTGCAGTTATCTGCAAACTTTCCGCCGGCCGGCGACGATTATTTAAAACTGCCGCCACAGGGTACTGCTGAACAAATAAATGGGTTCCTCACTATATTTAAACCGCAACCGGGCTATTTTGTAACGCCTGTACTATTTAATTTAAATATCCTGGTGTTTATACTTATGGCCATAAAGGGTGTAGATATTCTATCGCCCACCGTTGCAGATCTATTACAATGGGGGGCCAATTTCAAGCCTTTAACATTAGATGGCCAATGGTGGCGGTTGCTAACCAATGTGTTTTTACACATAGGCATTTTGCATTTACTGCTCAACATGTACGCACTTGTTTACATAGGTCTACTTTTAGAACCGCACTTGGGTAAGCTAAGGTTTATTACCGCTTACTTGTTAACCGGGTTGCTTGCCAGCATTACCAGCCTCTGGTGGCACGAAAATACGGTGAGCGCAGGTGCTTCGGGTGCTATTTTTGGCATGTATGGGGTATTTTTAGCCATGCTTACAACAGATTTGATCGAAAAATCTACCCGCCGTGCCTTACTTACCAGCATAGCTGTGTTTGTTGGCTATAATTTACTTAATGGCCTAAAAAGCGGAGTCGACAACGCCGCCCATATAGGTGGCCTGGTAGGCGGTTTAATAATTGGCTATTGTTTTACCCTGAGCCTCAAAAAGCCCGCCGACATCCGGTTAAAACATTCGTTAATAGCCATATTAACTATAATTACGCTTATAACATGTGGCTGGATATATAAAGCTATGCCTAATGATATTGGAGATTATGATAAAGGGATGGAGATGTTTACCAGCAATGAGACCAGGGCTTTAGAGGTTTACAATATGAAAGGTGCACCACGCCCAAAGGTACTTACAGCAATAAAAAAGGGTATCGGTTATTGGAATGAAGATATTAAAATATTAGAAAGAGTAGATAAACTGAGTGTTCCTGAACCAATAAAAATGCGCGATAAAAAACTAAAGCAATACCTTGATCTGCGGATTAAAAGTTTTGAGATAATGTACAAGGCAGTCGACGAAAACACAGACAAGTATAATGCGGATATGAATTATTACAATCACCAGATTCAGGTTATCATTGATAGCATGAAGGCAGTAGAGTAATTTAGGTTTCCAGCTATCTGCTATATTTCAGAACCATCGTTCTAAATCAAATAACATCAATCATATTTTCACACGATGCACGATGTAATTCCGGAACAATTGTTCCGGAATACAGCCAATTCACATTTATGAAAATAAATTTACTTTCATTTAATTTATTTTTGATAAAATACGTACTTTTAAGGCGCTTTACAACCTTATCAGTACATAAAAAATGAAATATACCGTTAAAAACCTATTGATCTTATCCGTATTTGTGAGCATTGTTTACCAGGCTTGTAAAAAAGAAAACACATCTGCTGACAAAAAAACTGACTCCAAAATAGCCGCACAGATTGCCATAAACCTATATAAATCGCTAAGTGGCAGTAACGGTGGAGCGAACATACAAAACGGACTGAACGCCTATAGTAATATAAATAAAAAGAATAGTAAGCTTGCTGTTAACTCCTTTTATGTTGGCGAATGCGGGCTAATGATGGATACTACTGTTTCTTTCGATTGGAGCAGAGGAGACAGCATAACTACGCTTACTGATAAAATTAAATTCACTTCGTTATGTAAAACCGCCAGCTTACTACGCGGTTATACCTTTGACGACAGCACTACAATTATTGGCAAAACACCAACTTTTGGCTTTACCAGGGTGGCTACCCAGCATTTTGCTGTATATGGTATCGATTTAGCTTATACCCAATTTTCGTTAAATGGTAAATCAAGTTTTAAAACGTCAGATTATCCGCTGAACGGCAGCAAGACGGTTAAATACAATTCCTTTTCAACCAATTACATTCTTAAAGGGGTAAAATTCAACACCGGAACAGATCCCAAGGTAATAAGCCCCAATATATATGAGGGCACAGCCGATTTTAGCGGCGAGCATGTTTACGATGGCGGTTCGGCATCTTACAATACCGATAAATATACAGGAACTGTTGAGTTTTTAGGAAACTGGAAAGTTAAAATAACTTACAATGGCACGGCTTATACAGTTGATTTGAACACAGGGATAGTAATTTAAAAATAATTTGAGAATTTGAAAATTAGTTTTCTTCGGTTTTACCATTTTCAAATCTTCAAATTCTCAAATTAAAAAATCTTCCCCGGATTTAAAATTCCCTTCGGGTCAAATATGCTCTTGATACCGCGCCAAAGGGCAAAATGCACCTCCGAGTACTTTATCGGCATAAAATCCTTTTGCACCAAACCGATGCCATGTTCACCGGACAAGGTGCCGCCCAGCCCAACTGTAAGTTCGAAAATCTCTTTGATGCCGAATTTGAGTTTGCTGTTCCAATCCTCGTCGCTCATGTTGGCCTTAATGATATTTACATGCAGGTTCCCATCACCTGCGTGGCCATAACATACTGATTCAAAGCCATATTTGCCGCCAATCTCTTTTATTCCTTTAATCAGTTGTGGCAATTCGGCGCGGGGCACTACGGTATCTTCTTCTTTATAAACCGAGTTTGATTTTACCGACACGGCCATAGTCCGGCGCAACCGCCATAACTCCTCTTTTTGGGCCGATGAATCGGCAAAGAGCACATCTTTGCAATCATACGCTTCTAACACGGCGTTAATTTTTTCGCAGTCGGCAAAAATCACGTCCTGGTTATTTCCATCTACTTCAATCAGCAAAAAAGCCTGGATATCATCTTGTAAATCAAACGCGATATCATCATGCTCTTTCACCCACTCCACTCCTCTCCGCTCCATAAACTCCAATGCCGATGGCACAATACCGGCACGAAATATGGCAGAAACAGCCGCGCAGGCAGCTTCATTAGTTGCAAATGAGGCCAGCATCAAGGCGTCCAACGTAGGCAATGGAATCAGCTTCACCACAATTTTGGTAATAATCCCCAGCGTACCTTCCGAACCGATGAATAATTGGGTTAAATTATAACCCGACGCGTACTTAAGCGTATTTGCCCCTGTCCAGATAATTTCACCTGATGGTAAAACCACCTGCAGGTTCAATATATATTCGCGAATGGTACCATACTTAACCACCCTTGGTCCACCCGAGCCATGGGACACATTGCCCCCTATAAAGCAACTTCCTTTGCTTGCGGGGTCAACAGGGTAAAGCAGGCCTTTAGCAGCAGCCTGGTTCATAAACTCTTCGGTAATAACCCCTGGCTCAACCGTGGCCTGTAAATTAGCCTCATCAATCTCCAGAACCTTATTAAAGCGTTCCATCGCTATCAGCAAACCGCCTTTAATAGCCAGGGCGCCGCCGCTTAAGCCAGTACCGGCACCACGAGGGGTAACAGGGATCAGGTTGTCATAACAAAGTTTCATTAATGCCGAAACCTCCCCGGGCATTTGCGGGCGAGCAACTACTTCCGGGTAATAAACCAGGTCTTCCGTTTCGTCGTGACTATATTTTTCAAGCTCGTCATGCCGGCTGATAACGTTGCCGGCGCCAACAATAGCTATAATGGCATCTAATATCGATGGTGTTATTTTATTATATTCCATTTTACTGCTTGTTATAGTTAACAGTAACAGCCGAGTGAGTTACCTTACCCAACAACGGTGGGTTTAACTTTTTTATTTCCACACTAATGCTGTCTACGTATGGGTATTTTCTTTTTATTCTGTCTAAGATAGCTTGTGCTACGGTTTCTATCAGTTTGCGGGGATGTTTCATTTCCTCGCAGGCCATATAATAAACCTTTTCGTAATCAACAGTGTGTTTAAGCTCGTCGTCGGCTGGTTCAGTCTGGGGTATAAAATCAACTGTTATATCTACCAGGAAACGGCAGCCTATTTTTTGTTCTTCGGGATAAAATCCATGGTATGCAAAAAATTCTGCACCCTGCAGGGCAATAGTAGTCATGGTTCAAAAGTAGCAGATTTTGTTGGTTTAAAAATTGATTTATTTGTCAAAAACTTGCACAAAACTTGATATGAATTGAAAATTACCAACTAAAAAGTGCAGTTTTTTAGCTCTTTTTGTGCTTTATTTACCAATTGATTTTAAAACGTTTTGTGGCAAAACCGGTACATAAAACGCATATTTTTTTATGCCTGATTTTTTTTCAAAAAAAATAATTTCGTCAAAAACCATGTTTAAACTATCTAAACATAGTTTTTGATATAAAGTGGCTTGTAGTATCTAAAAACAGCATTTTTGGATTAAATAAGTCCACTTTAAATGCTATATATTTGCCCACCAAGTATAACATTATGGCTAAAACAGATCTGTACGAATCGCCCGATTATTATCAATTAGATGAATTGCTTACCGAAGAACATAAGCTTATCCGCTCGTCGGTACGCGATTGGGTAAAAAAGGAATTAAGCCCGATAATTGAAGATTATGCCCAAAAAGCAGAGTTCCCGATGCAGCTTGTAAAAGGCCTTGCCGAAATTGGCGCATTTGGCCCGACAATTCCGGTTGAGTATGGCGGTGCAGGCCTGGATTATATGGCTTACGGTATCATTATGCAGGAAATTGAGCGTGGCGATTCTGGCATTCGGTCGGCATCATCTGTGCAAGGCTCATTGGTAATGTACCCTATTTATGCCTACGGCTCTGAAGAACAACGTAAAAAATACCTGCCCCGCTTAGCATCCGGCGAAATCATGGGCTGTTTTGGGCTCACCGAGCCCGATCACGGATCAAACCCTGGCGGAATGACAACCAATATAAAAGATGCCGGCGATCATTATATCCTGAATGGCGCCAAAATGTGGATCTCCAACGCTCCATTTGCCGATATTGCTGTTGTTTGGGCTCGCGACGAGAATAAGAAGGTACGAGGATTAATAGTTGAGCGCGGTATGGAGGGTTTTACTACTCCTACAACGCATAACAAATGGTCGTTAAGAGCATCGGCTACCGGCGAATTGGTTTTTGATAATGTTAAAGTACCAAAGGAAAACTTATTGCCCAATGCTATCGGTTTAAAAGGTCCGCTCGGTTGTCTTAACCAGGCACGCTACGGTATTGCCTGGGGTGCATTAGGTGCCGCTATGGATTGTTATGATACCGCTTTAAGATATTCGAAAGAGCGTGTTCAGTTTGGGAAACCAATAGCGGCATTTCAGCTGCAGCAAAAAAAATTGGCCGAGATGATAACCGAGATAACTAAAGCCCAGTTATTGGTTTGGCGTTTAGGTGTGCTCAAAAATGAGAACAGGGCCACTGCTGCTCAAATTTCGATGGCCAAGCGTAACAGTGTAGAAACCGCCATCAATATAGCCCGCGAAGCCCGGCAAATACTGGGCGGCATGGGCATCATCGGCGAGTACCCTATTATGCGGCATATGATGAACCTTGAATCGGTAATTACTTATGAAGGCACACATGACATTCACTTGTTGATAACAGGAATGGATATTACTGGCCTTGATGCATTTAAATAGTATAGGCAGCAATTATTTAAGTTCCGAAATATAGTATTGGCGTTTTCCAAACACTATATTTGTTGCTGCTATACAGTTAATGTGTTCGATTAAACCTATTGTTTTCTGCGGTAAAAGTTATTCGCATAATTTAATGTTATGCATAGCTTTTTTTTGTGCCTTACTTTTTGGAGCTTGTAACTATAACAATAAAGATGACGGTAACTATTCAAAGCAGTTTAACGCCATTTACGACACTATTAATAACTACCATCAGCTAACAAAACGGCAGCTTGTCGGCACGCGATATCTCGATTCCGCTTTTAAAAGGCTTAAAAATCCTTTTGTAAATGATAGGTTCCGCTTTTATAGTTTTCATTTTGTTTACGAAAGAAAAGCTGCCCATAATTCAAAAAAAGCCCTTGCTTATGCGGATAGTATGCTGGCTATGGCCAAACAAAGCGTAACGCGGCGCCAATACCAGGTTAATTATGCCGAGGCCAATTTCGCCCTCGGCGATGCTTATTTTGACCTTTCGCAGTTCAGCAACGCCTATAAATGCTTTTACCAGGGATATTATATTGGCAAAAGGCTGATTAGCAACCAAATACTGGCCGAATACACCTACCGGATGGGCATGGTGATGTTTAAACAGGCGCACTACCTGGATGCGGCCAATTTTTTTAAGCTTAGTTATAGCCAAAGCCGGGCTTATAAAGATGATTTCAGGGCATTTTATCAACGACAGGAGCTGCTGGATAATATTGGCGAAAGTTATAAAAACGCGGGAAAAGCAGATAGCGCATCTGTCTACTTCAAAAAAACACTTGAATATATCGATAGCAATAATGCAAGATTTAGCAACCTGGCCGGAATGCTGGAGACTGCCCGTGGGGTGGTTTATGGCAACCAGGGGGATATGGCTTTGATAACAGGCAACTATACACTGGCCGAACAGATGCTTAAAAGCAGCATCGCCATAAATTTTAAAAAGGGTAATGATAACAAAGACGCGCAATTAACTGAAATAAAGCTTGCACGCCTGTACCTTAAATTAAACCGGCAAAAGGATCTTTACCTGCTACTTAAAAATCTGCGCACTCAATTAGACAGCCTTCCTAATAACGATGCAGAAGCCGGTTGGAATTATTTAATGAGTAAATACAGCCAGCAAAATAATGATAACACTGCGGCACTAACTTATTTAAAAAAGTACTCGGCACAAAAGGATTCATTAGTAAAGCTGGCCAATTCACTTAAGCGTACCGATGTAACAACGCAGCAAGCCAATTACGACAAGCAAAGCGAGATAGACAGCCTGAAAAACAACAATAAACGACAGCTAATATTCATTTACATTGCTGTTTTATTATCTGTTATGGCGGTAATAATTATATTCCTGATTTTCAGAAATATGAAACAATCAAAAAGGGATATGCTGGCTATCAAGACGTTAAATGAACAAATAAACTATCAAAAAGAAAACCTGGTGCATACCCTTAATGAACTGCACGGCGCAAGCCGGGAAAAAGACCGCATATTAAGAACCGTGGCACATGACCTCAGAAACCCGCTTGGTGGCATCGCGTCGCTTTCGGCGGTCATGGCAACCGAAGATTATACGCCTGATCAGCTGGAAATGCTTAGTCTGATAAAAGATACCTCTTACAATTCGCTCGACCTTATTAACGAGATATTAGAAGCTACCAATTCAGCCACCGCGCCTATCAGGAAGGAATGGGTTGATATTAACGCGCTGACAACCAACAGTGTAGAATTATTGCGCTTTAAAGCTGCCGAAAAACACCAGTCTATAAAACTCCACCTGCCCGAAAATCCGGCGCAGGTATTTATAAGCCGGGAAAAAATTTGGCGCGTTATCAGCAACCTGGTCACCAATGCTATTAAATTCAGCTACGATGGTGGCAGTATAACAGTAGGCTTAAAAAATCACGAAAGCGGTGTTGAGATAACAGTAAACGACAATGGGATAGGCATCCCCGATAAGCTAAAACAACAGGTTTTTAATATGTTTACCGATGCCAAGCGGATTGGCACAGCCGGTGAGAAATCATTCGGCCTGGGCCTTTCCATATGCCAGCAAATTATAGAAAAGCACAATGGAAAAATTTGGTTGCAAAGTAATCCAACCGATGGCACAACTTTTTACGTTTTTTTGCCTTTTGAGGCCGCGGCGGTTTAGTTTTATAACACAATATGCAGACACCAGCCTTTGTGAATGACAAAATTATCGTTAAAAATTTGCTGCTGAGATATTTTATTTAAGTTTAGGAAGTATTTAAAACGCATAACCCCAATTCCCTGGTTATTAAAATTAATGTTCAACTATAAAAGCATACTCCGAAACGGGCTTCACATCAACATGCTGACGAGCTTGCTTTACATTTGCTTCGTTATCATAATTTTTTCCTGCAACCGGGCTGCAAATTCGTTTTTTTCGTCGTCGGCGTTTAACAAGGTACTTGATTCAGTAAGCAATATGAACGATGGCGGCAAAAAAGAAGAAGCCATGCATTACCTGAATTCGGCGTATCGCCATTCAAAAAACCTTAACCTGCTTCAAACTTATAGCTATTACCGGTTTAATTACAACTACTTTTATTCTGTAAAGGGCGATAAAAACACCTCTCTGTTATATGCAGATAGCATGCTCTATCTGTTTAACACACCTGATAAAAAGTCAAGATATGCTACCGAGTACGGGCAATCATATTTTTATAAAGGCGATGTTTTATTTGACCAAAACAGGTATAACGAGGCGTACGAAAACTTTTATCACGGCAAAATAATTGGTAACAATAATTTAGATGAGTGCGTTTTGAGCGACTATAGCTACCGGATGGGTATGATCATGTATAAACAAGAACACTACCGGCTGGCGGCAGCATACTTTAAAAACAGTGCAAAAGAAAGCGCCGGGTGTGCTGGCAATTTCGGCGCGTTTTACCGTACGCAGGAATTGACGGATAATATAGGCTTAAGTTATAGTGCGGTAAACTTAACCGATAGCGCTCTTTTTTTTTATAACAAAGCACTCGACTACATTGACCAGCACCAAATACAATATCGCGACCGAAGAGAAATGCTTGATATGGCCCGCGGTGTTATTTACGGCAACCTTGCCAATGTGTATATTGGCCTTAAAAAGTATAGGCAGGCTAAAGCTTTGCTAAAAAAAAGCATCCGTATTAATTTGCGGAAAGGTAACGACAACCAGGATGCCCAATATGCAGAATTAAAGCTGGCCGCCGTGTACAATAATCTAAACCAGGCAGATTCGCTGCTAAACATATTAAATGTAATAAAAAAACAGTTTGAATATTTACACCAGCAGGATGCCAGGGCGGATTGGAATTACTTAATGTCGGAATATTTGGTGAAAAAAAGTAAGCCGGACGAAGCGATTAAATATTTTATACAGTATGATGCTTTAAAAGATTCCATCAATCAAAAAAACAAGGCGCTTAAGGAAGCGGACATAGCCGAACAAATAAAGCGCCTTGAAAAGGGTAATGAGTTTGACAAACTTAAAAAGAACAGTCAGCAACAAAATATTTATCTTAATGTAACCATAGTTTTTGTGGTGATGCTGGTTATGATCATTTCGCTGGTATTCCTGAATTGGCAGAAATCAAAAAAGAACATTCAAACACTTGGAACGCTAAACCAACAGATAAACGAACAAAACACCCATCTTGAACATGCTTTGAACGAACTTAAATTAAACAGCCGGGAGAAAGACAGAATTTTACGTACTGTAGCTCATGACCTGCGTAACCCTATTGGCGGCATAGCATCGCTAACTTCTGTAATGGGCGAAGATGATTACACTGATGAGCAAAAAGAAATGCTCAACCTGATCAAAGAAACCTCCTTTAACTCATTAGAACTGATAAATGAGATATTGGAAGCAACAAATTCGGCCAATACCGGATTAAATCTTGAGCAAGTTGAAATTAACGGCCTGCTTACCAACAGTGTTGAACTGCTACGCTTTAAAGCTGCAGAGAAAAGCCAAACCATCAGCCTTGAATTATTACCCAGCCCCCTTGAGCTTATGATAAGCCGCGAAAAAATATGGCGTGTAGTAAGTAATTTAATTAGCAATGCTATAAAATTCAGCCCGGCCGGTGCGCCAATATTTGTTAAGGTTGAAGTTTTTGAACGGGAAGTGCAAATTTCGGTAAAAGATAGTGGCATTGGCATCCCAGACAAACTTAAAAGCCAGGTTTTTAATATGTTTACAGATGCAAAGCGCCCTGGTACCGAAGGTGAAAAATCATTTGGACTGGGCCTTTCAATATGCCGGCAAATCATCGAAAAGCATAATGGGCGTATTTGGTTTCAAAGCGATACCGAACACGGTACTACATTCTACTTCTCGCTTCCAAAGTAAACTCTTCGTGTTTAACGGGCTTTTTTAAAAACTCCGCGAACCATTTACCCGATGCCTTTATAATCCGTTTTTGCGTAGTATGGTCTACGTGGACTAAACCAAACCGCGGGTGATATCCTTCGGCCCATTCAAAATTATCGGTAAGCGTCCAAACAAAATAGCCGTTAACATTACAACCTTCATTTTTTGCTTTTAAAACCTGGCTCAAATAATCCTGCAGGTATTGGAGGCGCTTGGGATCGTTCACTTCGCCGTCGGTAACCTCGTCAGGAAAGGCCGAGCCGTTTTCAGTAATAATGATGTTCTTTATTTGCGGATAAGCGGCAAACTTTTTTATCATATGATAAATAGCCGGGGGATGAATTTCCCAGCGCATTGCTGTTAATTCGACCTTGCGGTTTTCGGCTTTAACAATGCGTGCGTTTACGTAAGGCGTAAAAAAGGAATATTGAACAATCTCGCGGGTATAATTTTGCACTCCGATAAAATCGAAATCAAACTTCATGTTGTCCTCATCGCCCGGCAAAATGTATTTTTGTATTCCCTTTAAAGCGGGTAAATCTTTAATCGGGTAGCCCATTCCTAAAAGCGGTTCGATAAAAAGGCGGTTTATCAGGGCATCAACCCGAACAGCTGCTGCCACATCGCGCGGCTTATTGGTTAAAGGCTCAACCTGCGAACAAGAAAATGTGTTGCCAATTTGCGAATTGGGTACCAGTTTACGCAATATTTTTGCCCCGGCAACTATGCTTAAAACAACATGGTGAATTACCGATGTAAAACTCCTGATACCACTACGTCCCGGAGCATGGATACCAAAAAAATAACCGGCGCCTGTAAAAACCACAGGTTCGTTCATTACCATCCAATGTTTTACCCTGTCGCCAAAGTTTTGAGCACATAAGGTGGTAAATTCACTAAACCAGGTAATTACATCACGATTGGCCCATCCTCCTTTTTGCTCAAGCACTAATGGCAAATCCCAGTGGTAAATAGTTACCCAGGGTTCTACACCTTGCTCGAGGCAATAATCAATAACGCGGTTGTAATAATCAATACCAGCCTGGTTAACTGCACCCGTACCATTGGGTAACAAACGTGTCCACGATATCGAGAACCGGAAATTAGGAATATTCAATTTTTTAATAAGATCGATGTCCTCCTGGTACCTGTTGTAAAAATCGCAGGCGGTGCGGGCATGATCGTCATTTAATATTTTACCTTTTTTCGTTGTAAAATTGTCCCAAACAGATTCGCCTTTGCCATCGGCATCATGAGCACCCTCAATCTGGAATGCAGCAGTAGATACGCCCCAATTAAAATCGGGGCCAAAAAGTTCTCTGTTCAGAGCTGTATGCTGTGGAGTGAATTTCATTAAATGGACTACGAGGGTCCAAAATTGCAATATTATTTACGAAACCGGGGTATAAAGTTTTATTATTAATGAATGAAGGATGATTTCATGCTTTTTAACATCATCCATTCCCTTATACCACTAATAAGCCTTGAAAACACATTGATAAATTTCATAGCCTTGTTTTTTAATTATCTAAAGGTACCATGGGGATATAACATAATTGTAACAACTGTATTATCAAATTGTTAAACACGAATTTCACTAACACGAATATCCCGAATTAAGGCCAATTCCACGAACTATAAAGGCATAGTTTATTATTTAACCAACTTTTTATCTGCGTTAACCACCCACCCTAATCAGTGAAATTCAACTCAATTGGAGACATTCGTGTCCATTCAATTCGTGAAATTCGATTCAATTCGAGACATTCGTGTTTATAAATTCGTGTTATATGAAAAGCTATTTTATAAAAATGTTCAAATACAGCCACTTCGCTAACTGCGCTTTATTAAAAGCCATTACCGATGCCGGCAATCCCAGGGGCCCTATAAAGTTGATGTCGCATTTGCTTGCTGCCGAACGCCGGTGGCTGGACAGGGTAAATGATGTGGAACCTTATCCCAATGCCGAATTATGGCCCAAAGAGTATACCATTGAGCATTGTACCCACCTGGTAAACGAATACAATGAAGAGTGGCTTGGCTTCCTTGAACGAGTTACCGAAGAAGATTTGAATAAAGTTATCATTTATCAAAACGCCCTGGGTAATAATCAAACATCTGTAAGCGATATTCTTACACATGTAATAAATCATGGCACTCATACCCGGGCGCAGGCCGGCCAGCAGTTGAAACTTTCCGGCACAGAAACCTTACCCATTACCGATTATGTTTATTATTTAAGACAACTAAATAGTTAACATTAATAGCTTTATTTACAATATTTGCCAATACAAAACGCAACCATGAAAAAGTATATCGGGATTGTATTAAGCCTTGCCATTTTATCGGGATGTGCCGACAATAAAAAACAGGAAAAATTGCTACTGGATAGCGTTATCGCCGTGCACGACAAGGTAATGGCTAATGACGAGCACCTGATGAAAAACAAAATGTTGCTGGATAGCCTGGTTAAAAACGTACCCAACATTAACGATTCGGCAAAAGTTTGCCTTAAGCTGGTTGATGACGCAGATGGCGCCATGAGCGATTGGATGCACAACTTTGACGTGGAAAACAAAGGTAAATCGCACCAGGAAATCATCGACTACCTGCGCGATCAAAAAAAGAAAATCGCGGCTATCGACGTTCAAATCAGCAATGCGATAACCGAATCTGACAAATATCTTACTCCAAATAAAAAATAAATGCGCAAATTAATTTTGGGCGTTATCGTATTATCGGTGTTAAATGCCTGTAACAATAAACAAAGCAAACTGCCTATTTTAGGCAACCGAGAGCCTGTTACTAAAACGGTGGATGGAAAATCGGTTGTGGATACAGCCTACGCCACTATTCCCGATTTTAAATTTGTGAACCAGTATGGCGATACTATAACACAAAAAAACCTTGATGGCAAAATATATGTGGCCGATTTCTTTTTTACCACCTGCCCTTCTATCTGCCCGGTAATGCACCGCAACATGCTCAATGTGTATAAGGAGTTTAAGGCCGACGATAATTTCCGGATCATATCACACACCATCGACCCTAAATATGATACCGTTCAGGTACTTAAACGCTATGCCGATAAAATGGGGCTTAGTGGTAACAACTGGTGGCTTTTGCATGGCGATAAAGGCAGCACTTATACCATAGCCAAAAGCTACCTGCAAACAGTACAGGAAAAAAATCCCGCGGGGCAATATATACATGATGGTTTTTTTATATTGATAGACAAACAAAAACGCATCCGCGGAACGTACGAAGGTACCGACCCCAAAGAAGTGGACAAAATGATAGCCGACATCAAAATACTAAAGGCCGAACCAGACCAAGCCGCAGCCAAATGAAATTCAAAGTAACAGGGGGTATTTTATTACTGTTGATAGTCATTTTTTTTTCATGCCAGAACGATGGGCAGCTTGAATTTAACCGCTATTACTCTGGTGGCAGCGTCATTTACCTTACCCGCTGCGCAAACTGCCACGGCACCAAAGGCGAGGGTTTGCAGGCACTGATACCACCGCTTACAGATTCAGCCTATCTTAAAAAGAATAAAAACGCCTTGGCCTGCTTTCTTAAAAAAGGGCTTAAGGGACAAATTAATATCAATAACAAAACTTTTGAGGGAGAAATGCCTGCTGATAGCCTTGCCCCCATTGAAATTGCCAAGGTACTTACTTATGTTACCAACTCATTCGGCAATAAATTAGGCACTATAAACCTGCAACAAGTGCAGGGCGATTTGGAGAAATGTAAATAGGTAATTGGCGCTGCACGTTAGCTAAACAATAGATTCCTGGTCAGACTATGAACTATGAACCATCAACTATGAACTAAAACTGCTACCTTTGTACCTGCAAAACGTTCTATCGCTGCTAATTTATTAGCTTTATTAGCGGAGGAAAGTCCGGGCAACACAGAGCATCCTGCTTCCTAACGGGAAGGCGCCGGCAGCCGGCGACAGCAAAGTGCCACAGAGAAAATACCGCCACGGTGCAAACCGGGGTAAGGGTGAAAACGTGAGGTAAGAGCTCACGGCTTTTCCGGGCGACCGGAGATGACGGTAAACCTCAGGAGTTGAAAAACCAAATAGGTCTTGAAAGTGGGGCTGCTCGCTCCCGCTCGCCAACTTGTTGGCGACGTTAAGATGGGTAGGTTGTTTAAACCTGTCAGCAATGGCAGGGCCAGATTAATGATAGAAGTTGCCTTTAGGGGCAATACAGAACCCGGCTTACAGATTTGCTGCTGAATTATATAACCCTTTCCTGCAAACAGGAAGGGGTTATTTTTGTTTACAAGCAAAAGTGTTTGTTTTTCTATACAAAACGATATATTAGCGACAGAACAATTACAACCTATTACATATATAAAACATGGCAAAAATTTTAATTATTGATGATGAACGGGCAATACGCAGTACTTTGCGGGAAATTCTGGAGTATGAAGATTACGAGGTTGAGGACGTAGATAACGGTATTGACGGCCTGCAATTAATTGAAAAGAAAGATTTTGACCTGGTACTTTGCGATATAAAAATGAACCGGATGGATGGCATGGAAGTGCTTACCGAAGGTTTGGCGCTGAAACCCGATTTACCGTTCATCATGATAAGCGGTCACGGCACCGTTGAAACTGCCGTTGAAGCCAGCAAAAAAGGCGCCTTTGATTTTATATCGAAACCACCTGATTTAAACCGCCTGCTTATAACTGTACGCAACGCGCTCGACCGCGGAAGTTTGGTTGTGGAAGCCAAAGTATTAAAACGGAAAGTATCCAAGGTTCGCCCCATATTAGGTAATTCCCAGGCCATACTCAAAATAAAAGAAACTATTGATCGTGTTGCCCCAACAGACGCCCGCGTGCTGGTAACCGGCGCAAACGGCAGCGGTAAAGAATTAGTGGCCCGTTGGCTGCATGAAAAATCGCACCGCTCAAATGCACCCATCATCGAAGTTAACTGCGCCGCCATCCCATCTGAATTAATTGAGAGCGAATTGTTTGGGCACGAGAAAGGCTCATTTACGTCGGCTATAAAACAACGTATTGGCAAATTTGAATCGGCAAACGGAGGTACACTTTTCCTTGATGAAATAGGCGACATGAGCCAATCGGCACAGGCCAAAGTATTACGCGCCCTGCAGGAAAGTAAGATTACGCGTGTAGGCGGCGAAAAAGAAATTGATGTTGATGTGCGCGTTGTTGCGGCTACCAACAAAGATTTATTGAAAGAAATTGAAGCCGGCAACTTCCGTATGGACCTTTACCATCGTCTTAGTGTTATATTAATTCACGTACCACCGTTGGCCGACCGGAAAGACGATATTGGCTTGCTTACACAAAGTTTCCTTGACGAGATTTGTAATGAATACGGCATGCCGGTTAAAAAGATCTCGGACGCTGCGATTGATGCCCTTAAAGCATTACCCTGGACAGGAAACATTCGTGAGTTGCGAAACATGGTTGAGCGTTTGATTATTTTGAGCGATAAAACCATTACCGACAATGACGTAAGGGCATTTGCCAATCCATCGGCGCCGGCAGCAGCAGTAGCAGATAGCCATGCAGCACCACAAACAGATTTCGACCAGTTCAATAATTTCCAGGAGTATAAGGACTTTGCCGAGCGGGAATACATTAAATTCAAGTTGGAAAAAAACAATTGGAACGTATCAAAAACTGCCGATGATATTGATATTCAGCGCAGTCACCTGTACAGTAAGATTGAGAAGTTTGGTTTAAAGCGGGGAGAGTAACAAAATAAACAATGTTTTTTGAGCAGCGAACAGTAATGTAAGCTGCTTTTTTTGTTCGGCATTTAATAGTAATATTGTGCAAACCAACCATTATTATGAAGCTTTATTATACCGTATTAATCTGCGCAGCTGTACTATCATCATGTAAGCAAAAAGAGACCAAAGCAGATCCAAAACCAGATCAGCCTTTAATTGGCACCTGGCATTTGATCAACAGCAAAGCCATTACAAAAGGCGATACCGTGACAACTACCCCATCAAAAGATGAAGAAATGGTCAAAATTTTTAATGCAACTAATTTCGCCTTCTTTACTCATGATTTGGCGCACGGCAAAACCGCCAAGCCTGTTTATAGTTCGGGTAGCGGTACTTATACCCTTGCCGGGAATGATTATGCCGAACACCTGGCTTATTGTGATGCCCGTGATTGGGAAAACAGGGATTTTAAATTTACTGTTCAATTTAAAGGTGATACGCTTATACAAACCGGCATTGAAAAAATAGATAGCCTGAAAATAGACCATATTATCATTGAAACTTATGTTAAAGTTAAATAACACTTTATATTAATTGTTAAATATAAGGCCGAAATATCTTTCGGCCTTATTTATTTCGCTATCTATAAAACATCATCACAGGTGATTTCAATATTCTGACAAACAATAATTTGTATTTTAAATACAGGTATAATGCTGAACTATGCAACTTTGAAGATACACAGGTCGTAAACACTTCAATTCCCCTGCCCTCTGATTAATTTAAACTTAAATTTGTAGCTTATCGGCAAAAAAAAAATCGGCAAAAACGATGAATATATTATTTCATTACAAGTACCTGATGCTCATTGTTACTGTTACATCGTTTTTTGGCAACTGCCATGCCGAAAAAGATAAAAAAGCGGATACAAGGGACAGCGTGAAGATAAGTAAACTTATACTTAGCGATAACTCTGCAAAGCCAAATGCTATAGCCTTAAAAAACATGTTTGGCATTAACGCCTACGAATGGAATTTTTTACAGGACCCGGCAAACATTAACTTGCACCATACAATTTACGAAGCCAACATGGCTGTCATTAAATCGTTCAGTTCGGTACGGCATTATATGAACTGGAATAAGCTGGAAAATACCAGGGGAAACTACACCTATAACCCTACAAACAACGGTAGCTGGGATTACGATTTGATGTATACACGTTGTAAACAAGATGGGATTTTAGTACTTGCCGATCTTAAAAACTGCCCCAACTGGATGGAAGCCACCTACCCTACCGGGATGCGCGACAACGAAAACGTACCCGCGCCATACGGTTTGGATAAAAGCGATCCGGCGTCATACGCCGACCAGGCACGAACTGCATTCCAATTTGCCGCCAGATATGGATATAACACCGCTATAGATAAGGCTTTGGTAAAAGTTGATAGCCGTCCGCGCTGGAATAATGACGAGGTGAATGTTGTTAAAATCGGGATGGGCCTTATCAAATTTATGGAATGTGATAACGAACGCGATAAATGGTGGAAAGGCCCTGCCACGCAGCAAAGCCCAGAAGAGTATGCAGCCAACATGTCGGCCTTTTATGATGGCAATAAAGGAAAACTCGGCCCCAATGCAGGTGTAAAAACAGCCGATCCGGCTATGCAGGTAGTAATGGGCGGCCTTGCAAGCTGCGATGTTAACTTTGTACAACGAATGATAAACTGGTGCAAAGTTAACCGGGGCTACCGTGCAGATGGCAGCATCAACTTGTGTTTTGATGTAATCAATTACCATTTTTATAACAATAATGGCGACATACTTAAGCATGAACGCGCAACAACCGGCGTTGCACCCGAACTTTCAATGGCGGGGCAAATTGCCGATTCGTTTGTAAAACTATCTAATTCATTAAGCAAGCCACCGGAAGTGTGGGTTACCGAGTCTGGGTATGATATCAATCTGTACAGTTATCAGAAAGCCGCCTACATCGGCAATAAATCAGCCCTGGATACACAAGGCGATTGGATATTAAGAACATCGCTACTGTATATGAGGCACGGGATCAAAAGGGTATTTTATTACCAGTTGCAGGATGATAAACCCTTTAGCAGTGTTCAGTATGCCACCGCCGGCCTGTCAGAAAACGGTAAACGCCGCCCTGCCGCCGATTTTATATTACAAACCAATACATTAATGGGTAATTACACCTATAAATCGACTATTAATAGCGACCCCTTGGTTGACAAATATGTAAATGGTAAAAAAGCAATGTATGTATTGACGATTCCCGACTCGAAAGGGCGCACAGGTACTTACATACTTAATTTGGGAACTTCAAGAGCAAATATTTACAATTTAAAACCAGGCGTAGCTTCGGCGGTAAAAACCCAGGTGGCAACCGTGGCCGGTAAATTAACTGTTAATGTAACGGAAACCCCCGTATTTGTTGAGGGTACTAACCAGGTAAATTAAACAAAGCTGGCTAAACACTCACGTAACTGGTTGGTATAAGTGCCTCCAAAAAGGTTAACATGAACAAGTAAGGGATAAAGGTTCCATAGTTTAAGTCGCCGCTGCCAGCCTGTTTGCAATGGATAGCTTGCGTGGTAAGCATCGTAAAAAGTTTTGTCGAAACCGCCAAACAGCGTAGTCATGGCGATATCAAATTCCCGGTTACTATAACTATCTGCCGGATCAATCAGGTAAGGTTTTTCATGAGCATCTATCATGTAATTACCGCTCCATAAATCGCCGTGAACAAGCGCCGGAGGTTCTTCGGTAAACAAACCGGGCAGTTTTTGATACAATAATTCAAATAAACGCAAATCATTATTTGTAAGCAGCTGTTTTGTTTGAGCTATCCTTACCATAGGTTTTAAACGCTCATCTATAAAAAAATCGCTCCAACGCTCATGCAACTGATTGCTTTGCCGAAGTGAGCCCATATAATTGTCGGTATAAAAGCCAAAACTATGTGATGTATGCCTGTGCATTTGGGCAAGTTGCTCACCCAATGCTTCTGATGCCTTTTGCGTGGTATTCCCGGGTGTTATCCATTCCATCAATAAATAGCTCTCCGTATCCGTCTCGCTTTGTATCAGAACTTCTGGTACGGCTATGGTTTGGGTACTACAGATAATTTCCAGGCCTTGCGCTTCAAGGTTAAACATGCCGGGAAAATTAAAACGATTGTTAACCTTAAGTACAAAACGCTCCATAGCGGTTTGCAGGCTGTAAACTCGATTAATGCTTCCGCCGCTTAAAGGAGTAATATTGATAATGGATTTACCCAGCTTAATTTCAATGTCTTGTATAAGTCTTTCTGCAATCGGCATTATTTTAGGATACTTAATTTAACGTTGAACCAGTTAATTTATTAGCCTTATGCAATTATCGGTTTAAAAAGTTATTTTTGCGGTTCAATGGAGCATATTCGTAATTTTTGTATCATCGCGCACATCGACCACGGTAAAAGCACACTTGCCGATAGGTTATTAGAATACACTAACACTATAACCCAACGCGAATCGCAGGCGCAATTGCTTGACGATATGGATTTGGAACGCGAGCGGGGTATTACCATAAAAAGTCATGCAATCCAGATGGATTATGTACTTGATGGTCAAAAATACACGCTCAACCTGATAGATACCCCCGGCCACGTAGATTTCTCATACGAGGTATCACGTTCCATTGCTGCCTGCGAAGGAGCTTTGCTTATTGTTGATGCGGCGCAGGGCATCCAGGCGCAAACCATATCCAACCTATACCTGGCTTTGGAAAACGACCTGGAAATTATCCCGGTACTTAATAAAATGGATCTTCCCGGCGCTATGCCCGAGGAGGTTAAAGACCAGATTGTTGACCTGATTGGATGTAAGCGCGAAGAAATTCTTGCTGCTTCGGGTAAAACCGGCATGGGCGTTCATGATATTCTGCGGGCTATAGTAGAGCGTGTCCCCGCTCCGGTTGGCGATCCTAAAGCACCACTACAGGCGTTAATCTTCGATTCGGTATTCAACTCGTTTCGCGGCATTATAGCCTATTTTAAGGTGGTTAACGGCGAGATTAGAAAAGGCGAAAAAGTAAAATTTGTTGCTACGGAAAAACAATACCTGGCTGATGAGGTAGGTACGTTAAAACTTCGCCCGCTTGCTAAAGATGTCATAAAAACCGGCGATGTAGGCTACATTATATCGGGTATTAAGGAGGCGCGAGAGGTAAAAGTTGGTGATACAATTACACATGTTGATAGGCCTTGCGAAGTTGGTATCCAGGGCTTTGAAGAGGTGAAACCAATGGTGTTTGCCGGCATTTACCCGGTTGATACCGAGGATTATGAAGAACTACGTGAATCAATGGCTAAATTACAGCTTAACGATGCATCCCTGGTTTTTGAACCGGAATCGTCGGCTGCTTTGGGCTTTGGTTTCCGTTGCGGTTTCCTGGGTATGCTGCACATGGAGATTATCCAGGAGCGATTAGAGCGCGAGTTTAACATGACGGTAATTACTACCGTACCTAACGTATCGTATATTGCCCATACCACCAAAGGGGAACCCATTATAGTAAACAATCCATCTGATTTGCCCGATCCAAGTAAAATTGATTTTGTTGAAGAGCCGTATATTAAGGCCACAATCATCACCAAATCTGAATTTGTTGGACCGGTAATGTCTCTATGTATCCAAAAACGAGGAAGTATTACCAATCAGTCATATTTAACATCTGACCGCGTGGAGCTTGTTTTTGAGATGCCAATGGGCGAGATTGTATTTGACTTTTATGATAAGCTAAAAACGATATCAAAGGGTTATGCATCTTTTGACTATCACCAGATAGGTTATCGTCAGTCGGATCTTGTACGTTTGGATATTCGTTTAAATGCCGAGCCTGTTGATGCCTTATCATCGTTGATATTCAGGGGTAATTCATATGATTTTGGTAAAAAAATATGCGAAAAACTGAAGGAACTTTTACCCCGCCAGCAATTTGAAATCATAATCCAGGCTTCTATTGGCGCCAAGATCATCGCGCGCGAAACGGTGAAAGCGTTACGTAAAGATGTTACCGCCAAATGTTACGGCGGTGATATTTCGCGTAAACGTAAACTATTGGAAAAACAGAAAAAAGGTAAAAAACGCATGCGCCAGGTAGGTAACGTAGAGATACCTCAATCGGCATTTATGGCGGTTTTGAAATTAGATTAATTTAGATTTGAGATGTTAGATATGAGATTTGAGATTAAAACTCTTAAACCTTTCTCATATCTCATATCTCATATCTCATATCTTCGATAAAAATGCAATTACTCGACGGAAAATACTTATCAGAAAAACTTAAGGTTGAAATTGCCGAAGCGGCAGCTAAAATATTAAATGAAACCGGCAGGCAGCCACATTTGGTTGCAGTATTAGTTGGCCATGATGGCGGAAGCGAAACTTATGTAGCCAGTAAGATCAAAAATTGCGAAAAGGTTGGGTTTAAATCAACCCTGGTGCGTTTTGAAGACGATGTTACCGAAGATGAACTGCTATTGAAAGTAGAAGAACTAAATGCTGATGCCGATATAGACGGCATTATTGTGCAGCTCCCGTTACCAAAACACATCGATCCGGAGAAAGTAACAGAACGTATTGACCATAGGAAAGATGTGGATGGATTTCACCCGGTAAATCTGGGCCGGATGCAGCGCAACCTGCCATCGTTTATCCCTGCTACGCCTTATGGCATTACATTAATGCTGAAAGAATATGGCATTGAAACCGCTGGTAAGCATTGCGTAGTAGTTGGCCGCAGTAACATTGTTGGCTCCCCTATGAGTATATTAATGGCGCGGAATACTACTCCCGGCAATTGTACAGTAACTATTTGCCATAGCCGTACACCGGATATCAAAAAATTTACCTTAGATGCCGATATTTTGATTGTGGCCATTGGCAAAAAGAATTTCATCACTGCCGATATGGTAAAAGATGGCGTTGTAGTTATTGATGTAGGCATGAACCGCGAAACATCGGCACTAACAAAATCGGGCTTTAAACTTTATGGCGATGTTGATTTTGATAATGTGGCGCCCAAAGCATCGTGGATTACTCCCGTACCTGGTGGCGTTGGCTTAATGACCATTATTGGACTACTGAAAAACACTTTAGCTTCGGCCAATAAAGAAGTGTATAATTAGGTTGAGTAAGTTGACTGGGGTGAGTAAGTTAGATTAAGTTAGCAGCAATAATATCAGATAGACATACTGTACCATCCCGTACCAGGGTGTCTCAGCCCGTACCAGGGTGTTTCAGCCCGTACCAGGGTGTTTCAGCCTGTACCAGGGTGTATCTGGGTGTTTCATTATCAGGTGGTACACACAGTTTGTTGGCAATACATAGTATCGCACACAAACCGAATCCATCAATTATAATCAACCAAATCAAGCTTAATCAACCTGTGGCTTAAACACCTGCTTTACCTTATCCCAAAAAGAATTAATACCAACGTAAATATCATCGCCCCTGATGTCGACAGGGTAAGTCTCCAAATAATCATTCTGCCCTTCCCCACCCTTGCCGGTGGTTAGATTATAGGTGTAGCGATGATAAGGGCAAACAATCTTCCCTTTAACGCACAAACCCTCACTTAGGTCAAACCCGGCATGCGGACAGTTAATTGCAGTTGCGTAAATCTTGCCCTCAAAGCCTATCAGGCAAATGCTTCTATTTCCGGCTTTTACTTTTTTGATGAATGGCTCAGGAGTATTTTTTATTTCGGCGATTTTATACCAGGTCATTTACTAAAAATCGATCTTCAAATTCATTACCGAGGGATTTTTAATTACCTCGTCCATATTAGTTACCAGCGTAATGCTTCGCCTGTCGGCCGAGAGTACAGCTTTAGGGTTATTGAGTTTTTTTATCGGTTTAGCAAAATTCAACACTACCTTGTAGGGCATATCTATCAGCATAGCTTTTGCCATCATAAAAGTTGATTTTGTTTTCTTTAAAAACGCGTTAAACTTTATCTTATCAACTATCCGGTAAAACCGGTGCGGCGTTATCTCGTACGAGTAATAGTCCTGCCCGGCAACCATTTGTTTAGCATCAAGAGTTTTACTATTGTTCTCCCCGGTTGATAAAGCACTGATTTGACTGTTCAGCGCTATTTTTGATACGTTTTGAAGGTAATATTTAAGATCGGCAGCATCTTTGGCTTTATGATTAATAGCAACTTTCATAATGCTTTTCTTCAGGTTCATATGCACAGTAAGGTCGCTGCTTTTTGCCAGTTCAATTTCGGAGGCATTCATTTTTTGCTGGGTACTATCGGGCATAGCACTGTAAAAATTGAGCGTAGTATCCTTAATCAAACTAAACTGAGGTGTTTGTTTCAACGAATCGGATACGAGGTTTACCAACACCGAAACAGCTTTGCTCATGTCAAAACCATACGCTACGTTGCAGCTGCCGTCGCTTTTAAAGTCATAATGCTCTTCAATGTCAACACATGAGCTAAAACATAACAAAGCCAAAAAGATAATTGGAACGTATAGTTTTTTCATGACAACAATTGTTTTATAGATTAATTATGATTTCATGACGCTAATTTACAATTCAAAACCAATTATTGCAGTGATACAGGTACTTAAATATTGTTTATTTAATAATAACCGCTCACAACGATATGCCGGACATGCCGGATGTACAAAACGGATAAACGTTTTACCCTGCGTTTACCATTCAGCTTCATGCTTTCGGCTTATTTAGGTACTTTTGCAAAATATTATGGCACACCAAATTCCAGACGATGGCACGCTGCTTCCTTTAATGGAAGAGTTTTATACAATACAGGGCGAAGGATACAACACCGGCAAAGCCGCTTATTTTATCCGTCTTGGCGGCTGTGATGTTGGCTGCCATTGGTGCGACGTAAAGGAAAGTTGGGACGCCGAACTGCATCCGCTTACCGCTGCCGATCAGATTGTTGCCAATGCATCCATACATCCTTCAAAGGCTGTTGTGGTAACCGGTGGCGAGCCGCTTATTTACAATCTTGATTATCTGACCACACAATTGCATGACCGGGGTATAAAAACTTTTATTGAAACATCCGGTGCATACCCGCTATCAGGCGATTGGGATTGGATTTGCCTGTCGCCAAAAAAGTTCAAAGCGCCAACGCAACAGGTTGCCGAGCACGCCCACGAATTAAAAGTGATTGTATTTAACAAATCGGATTTTGAATGGGCCGAGTATCACGCCAAAATGGTATCACCCGATTGTAAACTGTATTTACAACCCGAATGGTCAAAATCAAAAGAAATGACCCCGCTTATTGTTGACTATGTGATGAATAATCCTCAATGGGAAATTTCGTTACAAACGCATAAATACCTGAATATCCCGTAATATTTGTAACTTACGATATAAATATATCGTATTGTTACAGATGAGAGTTGTAATCGTCTTCGCCCTGTTTTTGTTCTTTTCTGTTGCTGGATGGTCTCAGCAAAGGCAATATTCCACCAAAAACAGTGAGGCAATAAAATATTTTGCCCAGGCTGGTCAAAACCTTGATGAGCATTATTACGATGATGCTATCGAAAACCTGCAAAAGGCAATCAACGAAGATTCCAAATTTGTGGAGGCTCATGCGCAGCTTGCCGATGTATTAAAGATGCGGCACCTTTACAAGCAGGCAATTGATGAATATCTTAAAGTAATACAGTTAAATCCTGAATTTAACCGTTCCATTTACCTGCGAATTGGCGAAACGGAAATTTTTGAAGCTAAGTACACACAGGCACAACAGCACCTGGAAAAATACCTCACCTATCCTGATTTAACGCCCCAGAATAATGCATTAGCCCAAAAGCTAATAGCCGATACAAAGTTTAGCGTACAGGCTCTACAACATCCTGTACCGTTTAAACCCATTAATATGGGTGCCAATATAAATACCGCCGATGATGAATACCTGCCGGTGGCTACGGCAGATGAAAGCATGCTCATTTTTACCCGTAAAATAAACAAAAACGAAGACTTTTATAAAAGCCTGAAAGTGAACGGCAAATGGGATACCGCCACTTACCTGAGCAACCGCATTAACACCGATCAATACAACGAGGGGGCGCAATCCATATCGCAGGATGGTAAATACCTTTTTTTTACGGGCTGTAATCGCCCCGACGGCCGCGGCCGTTGTGATATTTATATTGCACAAAAACGAGGAGATGATTGGGGCAAACCATTCGACCTGAGTCCGCCCATAAATACCTCGGGCTGGGAATCGCAGCCATCAATAAGCGCAGACGGGCGTACGCTGTATTTTGTAAGCAATAAAAAAGGAGGGTACGGCGGCTACGATATATGGAAATCGTCGCTGACAGACAAAGGCTGGGGCGAGCCCGAAAATATGGGGCCCAATATCAATACCTCCTATGACGAGCAATCGCCGTTTATTCATGCCGATGACAGTACTTTTTATTTTTGTTCAAATGGCTGGCCGGGCTTAGGCAACAAAGATTTATTTGTAAGCAGGCTTGGCAAAGACGGCAAATGGCAAAAGCCTCAAAACCTGGGCTATCCAATTAATACCAATGGCGATGAAAACGGCCTTACACTTACAGCTTACGGAAACTACGCCTTTTTTGCCTCAGATAACCTTAATGGCTTCGGGGGGTACGATATTTATACATTTGAACTACCCGCAAGCTTAAGACCCCATATTGTAACTTATGTAAAAGGCAATGTAAACGATATAAAAACCCATGAGCCGCTGGAAGCCGCCGTTGAGATTATTGACCTGCAAAATAACACGCCAGTTTACCAGGACTACAGTAGTGCCAACGAGGGCGACTTTTTAGCTACTATAACATCGGGCAAAAATTACGGGTTGAATATTTCGAAAAGTGGTTATTTGTTTTACTCAGATAATTTCTCGCTGGTTGGTTACAAAGAGCAGAAACCTTTCCATATTAAAGCGTTATTATCTCCAATAGAGGTTGGCAATAAAGTGATCCTGAAAAATATTTTCTTTGATACAAACAAATTCGACCTGCAGAGCGACTCAAAAGCAGAACTGTTAAAACTGGTTGAATTTTTAAACGTAAACCCAACTGTTCATATCGAAATATCAGGCCATACAGATAACGTTGGCGCGGTTCAATTTAATCAAACACTATCAGAAAACCGGGCGAAATCGGTTTACCAGTATCTTGTTACCAACGGAATACCCGCTGCCCGCCTTGTTTATAAAGGCTATGGCGAAACCCAGCCCATTGCACCAAATACTACCGATGAAAACAAGGCCAAAAACAGGCGTACAGAGTTTATGATTATTGCGAAATAAAACGGTTGTTGTTAAATCTATGTTGATTTTGGTACCTTACGCCAACCAACTATAGCCTCAAAAATGAAAATGATTCTGTTGTCCTTGTTCGGTATGGCGTTTTTTTGCTATGCCTTTACATTTAAGCAAACTGGTGCCGGCAAACCCTGGCAAAATAAAATGCAGGAACTGCCCGGCAGGCTGGAGTGCGAATTTTACAATACCGGTGGCGAGGGTGTAGCCTATCATGACAGCGACAGCACCAATAACGGCAGCGGCAAGCTTAACCCCGCCAACGGAACTTTTTTAAATGAGTTCAGGATGAAAGAAGGTGTTGATATATCGTACACCAAAGCCCATGACCATATTGACGATAATCCGTACAACAAGGTGCCGCGTGACATGAACAAATTTTATGTTGGCTGGACACAACCCGGCGAATGGATTAACTATACGGTTAAAGTAACCAAATCAGGAACTTATGCTATAGGCGTTTTATATACATCAAATGGTGATGGTGCTATCTCTATAGATGTTGACGGTAAAGATGCCACCGGCCCCATGAAAATAGCATCAACCCACGATAACCAGGATACTATTGCATGGCGGCAATGGCATCATTGGAACGGATCAAACTCTATCGGCTCAATAACTTTAACCAAAGGTGTACATGTGCTAAAACTTCACATTGTTGCTAATGGTAATATGAACCTGGATTATTTAGACTTTAAATAAGTTGAACGTGGATATGATCGTCATGCCGAACGGCCCTGCAACCATGAAATCGTATTTTACTTGTAGTGAGATTCAATCTTGCCTTTAAATGAGGTTCAATGAATATTTTACCTACTGATTTTTCTGAGGCAAGTATTTCAACCAATTTTTTGGTACGGTTGCCATCAAATATAAAATTCGCTTTGTTTTTTTGAGGGACGATCTTCATCAGGAAACTATACTGCCAATACCCCTGCTCGCTGCAAAAAGCAGCCGTATTTATTTCATCTGGCTGCGGGGTTTCGCTAATGCCATAGCCTATGGGTGAGGGCGCAAGATTTGTAGCTTTTGCTGTTTTACTATCGAGATAACAAAAGGCAAAATCAAGCTTTTTGCCATCATTGTGGCTTAGGTGAGGAAATAACGGAAACCTATTGATAAACGGAAAACTGGCATCCAAATAGTTTATAACCGTACCGGGATATCTTTCATTCATTTGCCTGGCGGCGTTAAAAGCGACATCTTTTAGTTGTGGCCGGACATAGTTACGATTAAAAATACATGTCAGGATATTGAGCGGTTGAAGGCTATTGGTGCTTGTCATCGGCAAAGGCACCCGCCCCAATAATTTGGCCAACGGAGGTACAATTAAAAATGTGCATGTAATATAAAGAACAAGGAATGTAGTAGTTTTTATAACAAATATGGCGTATCGGTTGACAAATTTCTTTTTAATAATAGCATGCGTTAAAAACGACAACAGATACACAACCCCGCCTATTTGAGTCAATATCGTCAATATTCCAAAAATCAAAATTATTGCGATCAGTTTTAAAGCCTTTGCCAATTGATTTAAAGTTGAATATTAAAATTAAGATTTTTGGCCAATAAAAAAGGGAAACAATGATTGCTTCCCTTTTTTTACTATATCGTTTTATATTAATTCCCCATTTCGGATAGGAACTTAATCCTCATCAATTGTACCTCTTCACGGGTGTAATCATCATTACCTAATTCGGCAAGGGCATCGTCTATCGAATCGGCTTCGGCGGTGCGGAAGTAATCAAACACCTCTTCCTGCTTATCCTCATCAATAACCTCATCAATGTAATAGTTAAGGTTAAGTTTGGTGCCCGAGTTAACTATGGTTTCAACTTCTTTCAAGATCTCTTCGTAGGTAAGCCCTTTTGAAGCGGCAATATCATCCAGGTTTAAATGACGATCGATGTTTTGAATAATGAAAACTTTAAGGGCCGATTTGTTGGCGGCACTTTTAATCACCATATCAACAGGGCGGTCAATATCATTGTCGTCTACATACTTCTGAATCAGATCGGTAAAAGGTTTACCAAACTTTAAAGCCTTACCGGCACCCACCCCCGAAATTTGTTTCAGTTCTTCGGTATTTACAGGGTAATGCGTACACATTTCTTCCAGTGATGGATCCTGGAAAATAACAAAAGGAGGCAATCCTTTTTGTTTGGCAAGCTTTTTACGCAAGTCTTTCAGCATTTGCAGCAACTGGGTATCCAAGGCACCACCGCCTTGTTTAGGGCCGTCTGCTTCATCATCGTCATCTGTCCCCTCTATAACATGGTTCATCACAAAACGGATGCTGTGCGGGTTCTCAATAAACGAATTCCCAAGCTTGGTTAACCTAAGCAAACCATACTGGTCGATATCTTTTGATAAATAATTGCTTAGCAACGCCTGGCGCAGCAATGAATTCCACAGGTTTTTACCCTGCTCCTTGCCCGATCCATAGTACTCAAGGGTGTCGTGCTCGTAGTTTTTAATTTGCGCGTTTTCCTCCCCCATCAGGATGCTGATGATGTGATGATCGTCAAACTTCTCGCCAATGTGTTTAATCAAACTCAGGGCTTTATGTAAATGCTCTTCACCGTCAAAGTGTTCTTTATGGCCGCAGCAGTTATCACACATGTTATTACAGCCGGCCTCGTTAAAGTTCTCGCCAAAATAATGCAGCAACTGCTTACGGCGGCAAACCGACGATTCGCAATAGTCAATAACTTCCTTCAATATCTGTGTACCAATCTCGCGTTCGGCAACAGGCTTATCCTTCATGAATTTTTGCAGCTTGTCAATATCCTTTTCAGAGTAAAAAGCAACGCAAACGCCTTCGCCGCCATCGCGGCCTGCCCTACCCGTTTCCTGGTAATAGCCTTCCATGCTCTTAGGCACATCATGGTGAATTACATATCTCACATCCGGTTTGTCAATACCCATCCCAAAGGCAATGGTAGCCACAATAACGTCAACATCTTCCATCAGGAATTTGTCTTGTGTATCGGCGCGCACCTTAGGATCTAACCCAGCATGGTATGGCAGGGCTTTAACACCGTTCAGGTTAAGGGCTTCGGCAACCTCTTCAACTTTTTTACGACTGAGGCAATAAATAATGCCCGATTTACCCTGGTTTTGTTTTACAAACTTTACAATCTCCTTAATCACGTTACGCTTGGCACGTACTTCGTAAAAAAGGTTCGACCGGTTAAATGATGATTTGTAAATGGTAGCATTGTTCATTTGCAGGTTTTTTTGAATATCCTGCTGAACTTTTGGCGTTGCCGTAGCTGTTAACGCAATAATTGGAATATTATCCCCAATATTACTGATCACCTGCCGTATCTTACGGTATTCGGGGCGAAAATCGTGTCCCCACTCCGAGATACAGTGCGCTTCGTCAACGGCTACAAATGATACCTGGTTAAGGCGTAAAAAATCAATATTTTCTTGTTTGGTTAATGACTCAGGAGCTACATATAATAGCTTGGTTTTACCAGCTAATACATCCTCTTTAACCCGGCCAATATCTGCTTTGGTAAGCGACGAATTTAAAAAATGAGCTATACTATCCGAGCCTCCGAAGGCCCTTAACTGATCTACCTGGTTTTTCATCAGGGCTATCAATGGCGAAATTACAATTGCAGTACCATCGCTCATTAGCGCCGGTAACTGATAACACATGGATTTACCACCACCTGTAGGCATAATAACAAAAGTATCGTTACCCGCCAGGATATTAGTGATTATCGCTTCCTGCTCCCCCTTAAAGTTGTCGAATCCGAAAAAATTCTGAAGGTTATCAAATAGCGACTTCTTAGTTTCTATCATTATCTTAAATAATCTTAAAGTCCGATTTAAAAGTTTAAAGTAACAAAATTTTATGAATAAACGATGGATTTACTTTTTAATTTTAATCAAATATGATTATTAAATGAAAAACAATTTGTCTGCTTAAACTATTTAAACGGTTATCAAATTCACCCGGTAACTATTTAGTTTTATTTCAGTGATAAATAACAGATTATTATCCATTTTTATACCTGCTAAACCGAATTAAAATTCTTTAAACAGTGGCTGGGCAAAAAAACGATTATGCCATTATTGTGAGACGGAAAATAGTTTTTAGCCGATATTCTCCAAAAAAAATATTTATGTTGAGGTCAACTGGCAGTGCATCAAATTAGCAAAACAAAGCTTCCCGATATGGAATATAAGTTATTCGCCCGGCGGTTTGTGGTTGTTACCGGAGCATGGCAAATTGGCCACAAACTATATTTTATAGCCTGTGGCATGACTGATCGGGTTGATCGGTTAAAAATCACGAACAACCATTCACCTAATCAACTACTCACTTAATCAACCCGCGCTGCCTTATCGCCTCATATAAAATAACCCCGGTTGATACCGATACATTTAACGATTCAATCTCGCCAAACATCGGGATTTTAGCCAGGTGGTCGGCTATGCGGATGATCTCGTTGCGGATGCCATCTTCTTCCGATCCCATGATGATGGCTGTCGGGGCGGTATAATCTGGCACGTAAATATCTTCTTTGGTTTTTTCGGTACAACAAACCAGCTGCAGGCCCGATTCCTGCAAAAACCTAACAGTTTGCATAAAATTATCATGGCGACAAACCGGTATCTTATACAGTGCACCGGCCGAGGTTTTTATAGCATCGGGGTTAATCTGAGCCGATCCTTTCGCTGGGATAACTATGGCATGTACACCTGCGCATTCAGCAGTACGCGCTATAGCACCCATGTTGCGTACATCGGTAATAGAATCCAAAACCAATATCAGCGGCACCTCGCCTTTTTCAAAAACATCAGGAATAATGTTCTCTATTTTTTGATAAACAATTGGCGAAATAAAAGCAACAGCGCCCTGGTGGTTTTTGGCCGTGAGCCTGTTGAGCTTTTCAATAGGCACTTGCTGTGCTGTAATATTATATTCGGTAAGCAGGGCTTTTAGTTCGTGCGATAAGCCGCCGGCCGCACCCCGTTGTATATATAATGCCTCAATCTCTTTGCCCGAAGTGATGGCTTCCATGATAGCCCTGATGCCAAACACCATCTGGTTACTTTCGCGCTGAGGTCTTGAATTAAATGTCATTTTTGATATGGTATATTTTGGCAAAAATAGCTATATTAATTGATTAAGCGGTTATTGAACTCAATTGACATTTTGGTTCACACCATTACAACTAACATTTTCAAACTTTATTAACACCGTTTTAAGTAACTATCAATGAGCTATTTAATATCCAAACTAACATCTTACTAACAATTGTGTGTTAATATCAAAAGCATTCAACACTATAAATTATTAAATTGAGAATGATTGCTTTAAAACCTCAATACACTATGTGGATGGAATAGTAGCATCGGTAAACTATTTTTTGTATATTTTTGTTGCCTTATGAGTTTTGAGAACGAGAATCAGTACAAGCCTAATACAAACGAACGCCGCAGCCGAATTACCAACCCAACTCCGTATACCGGAATGGGCAAGTTACCCCCGCAAGCTACAGACCTGGAGGAGGCGGTTTTAGGTGCGCTGATGCTGGAAAAGGATGCGCTGTCATCTGTTATCGACGTACTAAAATCCGAAGTTTTTTACCGCGACAATCACCAGAAAATATTTGCTGCCATTAAGGAGCTTTTCGAAAAATCGCAACCGATAGATATCCTTACTGTTACCGCCCAGTTACGCAAACAAGGCGACCTGGAAATGATTGGTGGGGCATACTATATTACCGAACTAACCAGCCGCGTAGCGTCTGCCGCCAATATCGAGTTCCACTCGCGTATTATCATTCAAAAATATATTCAGCGCGAGCTGATCCGCATCTCTACAGAAACCATCAACAGCGCCTATGAGGATACCAGCGACGTGCTTGACCTGTTGGATAAAGCGGAGAAAAACCTGTTTGAGATAGCCCAAAGCAATTTACGCCGTGACGCCCGTAAAATGGACGACCTGGTACAGGAGGCCCTGCGTGATATCGAATCGCTAAAAGATAAGAAAGATGGCTTAACCGGCGTGGCATCCGGGTTTACCGGGCTTGACCGTATGACTTCGGGCTGGCAAAAATCCGACCTGGTAATTATAGCTGCCCGCCCCGCAATGGGTAAAACAGCCTTTGTGTTAAGCTGTGCCCGTAACGCCGCGGTTGATTTTGACAAACCGGTTGTAGTGTTCTCGCTCGAGATGTCGTCAGTCCAGTTGGTAAATCGTTTGATTGCAGGCGAGGCCGAAATTGAGCAGGAAAAGATCCGTAAAGGAACGTTAGAAGAATGGGAATGGCAACAGATCCACTCAAAAATCGGCCGCCTGGAAAAAGCTACTTTTATTATTGATGATACCCCCGCGTTAAATATATTTGAGTTCAGGGCCAAATGCCGCCGTCTGAAATCGCAGCACGACATCCAGTTAATCATCATCGATTACCTGCAGCTGATGCATGGTAAATCATCAGACGGCAAAGGCGGTGGTAACCGTGAGCAGGAAATTGGTAGTATCTCGCGCGCGCTTAAATCAGTAGCCAAAGAATTAAACGTACCGGTTATCGCGCTATCGCAGTTAAGCCGCGCTGTAGAAACCAGGCCGGGTAACGCTAAACGACCAATGTTATCGGATTTACGTGAGTCGGGCTCTATCGAGCAGGATGCGGATATGGTTTTGTTCCTTTACCGCCCTGAATATTATGGCCTAACCGAAGACGAAGACGGCAACCCGACCCAGGGTGTAGGCGAGGTTATTATCGCTAAACACCGTAACGGTGAAACCGGCACCGTAAGGCTTAAATTTGTAGGTAAATATGTAAAATTTGCCAACCTTGAAGAAGGCATGGACAGTTTCCCCCCTATTGCCGGTAACGCATTTAGCGGCCTTGCACCATCGCAGGATTTTGAAAAGCAAAGTAATTTTATAATCCGCCCGTCGAGGATGGATGATATTGATGATGAGCCGCCATTTTAATTTCGGATTTGGGATGTTCGATTTCGGATTTGTTTTTGATAGCTGCCGCGAGCTTTCAGCTCGTGGTTATCAATGATTGCAGCTTTCAGCTGCACCACGCCAAAGGTTTAAACTATCAATCCTAAAATCACCCCAAAAACTATAATCAACGGTGCTTTAATTTTGGTAAATTTCAATAGCACAAACGTACAAGCCATTAACAAATAAGCCACCCAGTTACCGCCGAAAGGGCGTACCAACAGGATAAACGCTGTTGCCATAAAGCCTACAGCTACTGCATTGATGCCGCTTAACGAATTTTTGATACGTGTTATTTTTTTAAGATCTTCCCAAAAAGGCACGATGAAAAGTATCAGAATTAGCCCGGGGGTGTTTACGCCTATTACCGCAACCAGGCTACCAACTATTTGCCCGCCAACGCCATATCCTTTGTTACCTAAAGTTATCCCTCCCAAAAAGGAAGTAAATGAAAACGTAGGCCCCGGTAACGCCTGTTGCAAGGCATAACCCGAAAGAAACTCCGAACTGCTCAGGTAATGCTTCACCTCAACAAATTCGGTATAAAGCAAGGGTACCATTACCTGCCCTCCACCAAATGTGAGGATGCCGTTACGGTAAAAATTTTCGAACAGGCGGATGGGCAAACTGAAGGGCGACGTTTGGTTGATAACGGCGCCAAGGGCCGCAAAAAACAATAGGATACCAATGAAGTAAGCTACCTTATTAGGGTTTACATTTGAGTAGAGCTTTACCCTCAGCTCGTTTTCCTGTGGTTGCGTCTCCATCGCCGACGACAGGATACCACCTACCAAAATCAACAACGGAAAAGCATAGGCGCTTTGTAATATCAGCGTGGCAATTAACGACCCAATAGCCAGCATGGTGCTTACCCTTGTTTTCAAAAACTTTTGTGCAAAACTGTAAGTAGCGTAAGCAACAATACCCACTGCTACAGGCTGTACATAACTTACCACATGGTTAAACTTAGCCTGGTTGGCAAACATTTTATAGCTGATAGCAGCCATCCCCATTATGGTGGCCGAGGGCAAAATCCAGATAAAAAAAGTTATCAGCGCCAATTGTAAGCCGCCAACTTTCCAGGCTATACCTACCAGTGTTTGAGTTGATGAAGGGCCGGGCAATACCTGCGATAAGGCGTTCAGTTCCATTAATTCCTCCTCGGTAATATAACGGCGCTTTTGCACAAATTCGCGCAGCAAAACAGCTATATGGGCCTGTGGCCCGCCAAAAGCCGTAAAGGTGTACATCAAAACATCGCGAAGAAATAATAGATGGCGTTTGGTCATTGTGTTAGTTCATGGTTCATAGATCATTGTTCATGGTAAGTTCACGGCTAATTTGGCAATAGTTATTTAAAATCCAATGAAGCTACCATGAACTATGAACCTTCAACTACAAGCAAAATATTATACATCGTTGATTGTTAATTCAGGGCTAATTTGATGATAGTTTTTTTTAATAAAATGAAGTTGCTATGAACTATAGGCAAAATCAATAATCGTCATCATCTTCCTCAATACCCATTGCCTGCCGGTAAACAGCCTGCAATTCCGAAAATGCATGGTTATCGCGCTTGGCTTTGGTGATTTTCATGCCGTTTTCGTAGGTGGCAATAGCATCATCTTTGCGGTTCAGGGCCTCATAAAGTTTACCTAAGTGGTAATAGGTGCCGGTATAACCGGGGTGGTTATTTACCAGGTCTTCATAATATTCAAGCGACTTATCTACCTGATTAAGACGCAGATATTCGGTAGCGAGCGCGTATTTTAAAAACTCGTCGTTAGGTTCATTTTTAATAAATTCCAATAGCTTATCTAATCTGCTCAACTCCATTTTAAACTCTATGTTTTTTAGTTAAATTTGCCAAAACCTATTGTTATGAAGATTTTGGTATGTATAAGTAACGTTCCCGATACCACCACAAAAATAACTTTTACTGATAACAACACCCAATTTAATACCAACGGTGTTCAATTTATATTAAATCCTTACGACGAGATAGCACTTTCACGGGCTATCGAATTAACCGACGGCGGTAAAGGCACAGTAACAGTTATCAATGTTGGCGAAGTAAGCACCGAGGCTACAATTCGCAAAGCGTTGGCTATTGGGGCCACCGATGCGGTACGGATTAACGCGAAGCCACATGATGCGTGGTATGTAGCTTACCAGGTTGCTCGATATGCAAAAACTAACGCTTTCGACCTCATCCTGACGGGTCGCGAGTCTATTGATTATAACGGATCAAAAGTTGCCGGGATGCTGGGCGAGCTTTTAGATATTCCCTCGGTATCTATCATTAAAAAGCTGGATGCAGGAGATAATGAGGCGACAGTTGAGCGGGAAATAGAAGGCGGCAAAGAAATTTTAACCATTCCGTTCCCTTTTGTTGCCGGAACTGCCGAGGGTGTTGCCGAGCCCCGGATCCCCAACATGCGCGGCATTATGTCGGCACGTACCAAATCTTTAGTTGTGGTTGAACCTGTTGAGGTAAAAACATTTTCGGAAATCATCAGTTATGAAACACCGGCCCCGCGCGGACAGGTTACATTGGTAGCCGCAGATGACGTGGCCAAA
Source organism: Mucilaginibacter sediminis (assembly GCF_051903035.1). Taxonomy (NCBI): domain Bacteria; kingdom Pseudomonadati; phylum Bacteroidota; class Sphingobacteriia; order Sphingobacteriales; family Sphingobacteriaceae; genus Mucilaginibacter; species Mucilaginibacter sediminis. Next base: position 556,157 of record NZ_CP170602.1, on the reverse strand, counting down.
CTAGTTAATCTTTTACATACCGAAGCACGCGTTATCTAATTTAATTCAAATCGTTTTTTACGAAACTCATTATATATGTCAGTTTTAATATATGCGGAAAATGCCGGCGGCACATTCAAAAAATCAATTTTTGAAGCAGTAAGCTATGCCAAAGCCATTGCCGATCAAAATAATACCGATCTGATAGCCATCTCTGTTGGCGACGTAGATGCTGCTGGATTAGCCTCCCTTGGCAAGTACGGTGCAAAAAAAGTGCTTAATGTATCGGGCGATAAGCTAAAAAACTTCATAAACCAAGCCTACGCTTCTATCATAGCCGAAGCCGCAAAAAAAGAGGGTGCCGATGTTGTAGTACTATCAAACACTTTTTCGGGCCGTGGTTTGGCGCCGCGTTTAGGCGTTAAACTGGAAGCCGGTGTTGCCGATGGCGCTGTGGCCCTTCCGGATCAAAATGATGGAAAATTCAGGGTTAAAAAAACAGCTTTTTCGGGTAAGGCTTTCGCGATAGTTGAGTTAACATCGGCAAATAAGATTATCGCCCTTATTCCAAACTCTTATAAAGTTGTAGAAACCGGCGGCACCGCGCAAGTGGAAGATTTTGCGGCAGCAACCAAAGAATCGGATTTTAAGGCGATAATTAAAGAGATTGTTCGTGCTACTGATAAAGTTTCGTTGCCTGATGCCGAAATAGTTGTATCTGCCGGACGTGGGTTAAAAGGCCCCGAAAACTGGGGTATGATAGAGGAACTGGCCAATTTGCTTGGCGCAGCTACAGCTTGTTCAAAACCGGTATCTGACGCAGGTTGGAGGCCACATAGCGAACATGTTGGACAAACTGGTATAGCTGTCAGTCCAAATTTGTATATTGCGATAGGAATTTCAGGTGCTATTCAGCACCTGGCAGGTATCAGTTCTTCAAAGGTAATAGTGGTTATCAATAAAGACCCGGAAGCGCCGTTTTTTAAAGTGGCAGATTACGGGATAGTTGGCGATGCTTTTGAAGTGGTGCCACAATTAATAGCGGCAGTAAAAGAATATAAAGCTTCAGCGTAAATATTAGGTGCGATGGGTAATAACATGAAAAAAATTAAGCTGGATATTGTAGGCTTGTCATACAGCCAAACACAATCCGGCGCTTATGCTTTAGTTTTAGGCGAGGTAAGTGGCAGGCGCAGGCTGCCTATTATTATAGGTAGTTTTGAGGCACAGGCTATAGCTATCGAAATAGAAAAGATGACACCGAGCCGCCCGCTTACACATGATCTTTTTAAAAGTTTTGCGCAGGCGTACCAGATAGAGGTGCAGGAGATTATCATATACAACCTGGTTGATGGTATTTTTTATTCCAAGTTAATTTGTAGCGATGGTAAACGCCCGGTTGAAATTGATGCCCGTACATCAGATGCCATCGCCATAGCAGTCAGATTTGATTGCCCTATTTTTACTTACGAATTTATCCTGTCGACAGCCGGAATAGTAATTGAAGGCAACGACTTTGTTTACCTTGAAAATATCAACGAAACGCAGGAAGAAAAAACGGTTAACACATCAACAGTAGGCAGTGGCTTTGCTTCGTTAAGCGTTGACGAGCTAAAAACAAAATTGCAGGAAGCCCTTGCCGAAGAATCATATGAAAAGGCCGCCAAAATCCGCGACGAACTGAATAAACGAAAAGCGTCCTGATTATGGGTTTGAGAATTTCGATTTCGGATTTAGTAAATAAACCTGTACCGAAATTCTCAAATTCTATTATCCACACCTGTCAAATAAAGCCATTTTTGTAAACTCGTTAACAAAGCATAACATTTAGGATCATTTTGCTAAATTCTACCTCCCTTAGCTTTTTGATTTGCGTTTATTTCGCTACTTTCCCGTTTTTAATTTAACACTGACTAAAATTATTTAAACCCAGTACCGTATGAATATTAAGTTCCGCTTAATACTGATGAATTTTATGCAATTTTTTGTGTGGGGAGCTTGGTTGCTTACTATCGGCGCGTATTGGTTTCAAAACAAACACTGGTCAGGGGCACAATTCGGTGCTATTTTTTCAACAATGGGCATTTCATCAATCTTTATGCCTGCAATCACCGGCATTATATCAGACAGGTTTATAAATGCAGAGAAGCTATACGGCATAATGCATATCCTTGGGGCACTAACCTTATTCAGCTTGCCTCTTGTTACCAACCCCTCAGCTTTTTTTTGGGTGATTTTGCTGAATATGATGTTTTACATGCCCACATTGTCACTATCCATCACTGTATCTTATTCTGCGTTAAAAAGTAACAATATTGATGTTGTTAAAGATTTCCCACCTATCAGGATTTGGGGTACTATAGGTTTTATTGCAGCATTATGGACAGTAAGTTTAACGCATAGCGAAATTTCGGCGAATCAATTTTACATAGCTGGTGCGGTAGCATTGGTATTAGGTTTATATTCTTTCACCCTACCCAAGTGCCCGCCACTATCTGCCAAAACCGAAAAAAAATCATTTGCCAACTCGTTGGGGTTAAATGCGTTTGCTTTATTCAAAGACCCCAAGTTTGTTATCTTTTTCACCTTTTCCATGCTGTTAGGTGCTGCATTACAGCTTACCAACGCTTATGGCGATACCTTTATTCATGATTTCGCCAAAGTACCTGTTTATAAAGATTCGATAGCTGTTAAGTATCCGGCTATTATTATGTCGATATCGCAAATCTCCGAAACATTGTTTATTCTGGCTATCCCCTTCTTTCTGCGCAAATTCGGCATTAAGTATGTAATGCTTTTTAGCATGCTGGCCTGGGTTTTACGGTTTGGTTTATTTGCGTTTGGCGATCCCGCCGGAGGCTTATGGATGATAGTTTTATCATGTATTGTATACGGTATGGCATTTGATTTCTTTAATATATCGGGATCGCTATTTGTCGAAACCCAGGCAGCGCCAGAAATACGCGGAAGTGCGCAGGGCTTATTTATGATGATGGTAAACGGTTTTGGCGCTTTTTTTGGCAGCCGTATAAGTGGCATCGTGATTGATAAATTCTTCACACATGCCGACCAAAGTAAAGACTGGCATGGTATCTGGCTTAGCTTTGCCGGTTATGCTTTAGTGATAGCTGTTATTTTCCCATTTGTATTCCGGTACAGGCACAACGCGGCTTTGAAGCATGCTATTGAGCACGCTTAACAAATACGCAGTTGCTGTAAGCTTGTAAACCGATATAATCTTCTTAGCCGGCTTGTAATTTCAGGATTAAAGAGGGCTTGGTGACGGGTAATATCAACTACCCGATAAGCCTGCTGGTGTTGAAATAAAAGAAAAGCCCCTTAAATCATGTGATTTAAGGGGCTTTCGACTTGATTGGTATCGCATTTGTCGGGATGGCAGGATTCGAACCTGCGGCCTCCACATCCCAAATGTGGCGCGATACCGGGCTACGCTACATCCCGTTCCCGATTGGGTTGGCGAAGGTAAAATTTAAAAATCAAATAATCAACCCTTCCTGTTAAAAATGTTCAATATAAATATAACCCTCTAAAATACAAATCATTAAAAATTCCCTGGAAACATGAGATCAAGAAATAATCTTTCTGGCAAGGCCCAAACCGATCGTGGTAAATCAAAAAAGCCCTTAAATCATAGATTTAAAGGCTTTTTGATACTTACTGGTATCGCTTTTGTCGGGATGGCAGGATTCGAACCTGCGGCCTCCACATCCCAAATGTGGCGCGATACCGGGCTACGCTACATCCCGTTCCCGATTGGGTTGGCAAAAGTAGGATTTTTAATCAAGTTGCAAAACTTTTTTTCAATTAAATTTCAGGCAAAATGTTAACTTCTTCATTAGCGCATATTTGACGTTAAATATTCTTTTAATTTGTATCATTCGCAGCTATCGATGATGGTTTATGACCTATAAGTCATCAATACGACCACGCTCCTGTCAGTTCAGTTTGCTCGATTTATTCATTAATGCTGCAGACACCCCTAAACAAATTAAAATACCAATAACCAGCCCGCCGAATAACCTGCCCGAAAAAGCAAAAAGGTTGCTCGCCATATCAAAATAGTTAATGTAAACAATGCCTGCCAGGCAGGCAAACAGTCCACCTATAAGCAAAATCCTAAAGCTTTGAAATAAGGCGTCAAAAAAACCAATCTCGCCTTGCTTATCATCCTCACGGTAACGTTTCACCCCAAAATAAACACCGCAAAAGGGTATTAGTAATGATAAATACTCAACCGGGCTTACGTGGTTCCCGGTACTGTTATACCCAAATGACCGCATGATGAACAACCAGGTACCACTAAGGATACCCAGGATTAAACCTGTTACAAATGCATTTTTCATAATTTAGGGTGGCATATGATAATGCCTGATATAAAAATGCAAATTTTTTTATTGTTTTCCTGCAAATCACGTCTTTTTATTAGCGGTAATTCACCATCATATTTGTGAATCACAGGTCAGTCCCCTCTCATAACAACAACCAAACGCTATCGAACAGCGCTCTTCAAAAATAACGCCATAAAAAAAGCCGCTAAATTTTAGCGGCCCATATTTTTTCTGCCTTGATTCTTGACTCTCAGTTCTCGTTTCTTCGCGCCCGTTCCTTCACTATCAAACTCAATTCTCGGCTCATTTGGCCCGCAATGGCGGTATTTTCCTGTGCGCGACGGAACAAGTATGGCAGCACTGCTTTTATTGGCCCATAGGGCACGTATTTGGCCACGTTATATTGCGCATCGGCCAGGTTAAAGCTCAGGTTATCGCTCATGCCCAGCAACTGCGAAAAATAAACGTGCGGGTGTTTATGATCGATACCCTTGTTATCCAAAAGCTCGGCCAGCAGGCGGCAACTTTCCTCGTTGTGCGTACCGGCTATAAAAGCTATTTCGTTGATATGGCTGGTACAATAATCCAATGCCGAATCATAATCCAGGTCTGTTGATTTTTTATCGGGCTGAATTGGCGAGTTGTAACCCATTTCAAGGGCACGCTTACGCTCTTTTTCCATGTAAGCGCCGCGCACAATTTTTGCTCCTAATATAAAACCCTCGCCTTTGGCAATCTCGTGGTCGTTTAATATCGATGCCAGTTTATCATGGCGATACATTTGGTAAGTGTTATAAACAATGGGCTGTTTAGTGTTAAACTGCGTCATCATGGTTAAAGCCAGCAGGTCAATAGTTTCCTGTATCCAGCTTTCTTCGGCATCAATCATCACGGGCACGTTACTTTTATATGCTTTATCGCAAATAGCCAATACCCGGCTTTGCACCCTTTGCCATTCGCTTTCTTCATCGGGTGTAAGTGGCAGGCGGGCGTCCAGTTTCTCTAACAAAGCAAAACGGCCAACCCCGGTAATTTTAAATACGGTCAATGGGATTGCTTTATCTTTTGAGGCCCGTACTATGGTGCGGATGATCTCGTCCCTGGTACTATCAAAAACGGCTTCATCGTCCTCGCCTTCTATCGAATAATCTAAAATGGTACCTACCCCCCCACTATATAAGTTTTTGATGGTATTATCACACTCGGCAATAGTTTCGCCGCCGCAAAAGTGTTTAAATATAGTCGCCTTGATAAGGCCTTTGATCGGCAGTCCTATTTTAATAGCAAAGTTGGTCACCGGCGGTCCTATCTTTACCAAAAAATTAACATTTATGATTCTGAATAGCCAGTAAGCCCGACTAAGATCAGCATTAGATGAATGACGAAAAGCTATTTCTGTATTTTCAAAAGAGGGCTTACCGTGTTTGGAAGTATTATTAGTTTCGTTAGAAAGCATCCGCAAAATTATAAAAATGATAACTCATTATTCCATGAATAGTTTATTTTTGCCCACCATGATTGAATTTAAGTTAAACGGCGATTTTATCCCGATGATACAACTACTAAAAGCAGCTGGCCTGGTACCAACCGGCGGCGAAGCTCAAATAGCTGTAACAGAAGGCGAAGTAAGCTATAACGGACAGGTTGATTACCGCAAACGCCTTAAAGTAAAACGAGGCGACCTGGTTGAATTCAGAGGAAATAAAATCATGGTTATTTAAATTATGGACACCATTCAGAGCGATAATTACCCCATTTTTTTTGAAAATAGTATTGATGAACTGGCCAATTTTGTAAAACAAGGCCACTATTCGCGTTTTTTTATTTTAACCGACGAAAATACCGCCGAGCATTGCCTGCCCCTTGTAAAAAGCAAAATAGAAGATCAGGACAACTTTGATATCATTGAGATAAACGCAGGCGAAGAAAGTAAGGACATTGACTTTTGCATTGGCATCTGGAAAATGCTAATAGACTTTGGAGCCGATCGTAAAAGCCTGCTTATTAACCTTGGTGGCGGCGTTATCAGCGATCTGGGTGGCTTTGCCGCGTCTACATTTAAACGCGGGATTGATTTTGTACACGTACCCACTACCCTATTGTCGCAGGTAGATGCGTCAGTAGGCGGTAAAACCGGGATCGATATCGATAGTATTAAAAACATCATAGGTACCTTTACACAACCCAAAGCTGTATTTATTGAATTGGGCTTTTTAGATACCCTGCCTCCAAAACAAATCCTATCGGGCCTGGCCGAAATGCTGAAACACGGGCTTATCCAGGACGCCGCTTACTGGAACCAGTTAAAAACCAGCGACCTGAGCAAGCCATCAGCCGAACTGGTACACCGGTCTGTAGCCATAAAAAACAAGATCACCATTGAAGACCCGCACGAAAAAGGGATCCGCAAGGCTTTAAACTTTGGGCACACAATCGGCCATGCAGTTGAAACCTATTCACTGATCAATGATGAAGATCATTTATCGCATGGCGAGGCCATTGCAATAGGCATGATTTGCGAGGCCTACCTGGCGCATAAAAAAACAGGTCTGCCTGCCGAAGAACTGCAAGAGATAACTGATACACTTAATAACCTTTATCCGCGTTATACCATCCACGAATCAAGCTTCAATACGTTGTTCGAGTATATGAAAAAGGATAAAAAGAACCAGAGCGGTAATATAAATTGCACCCTGCTGACCAACATTGGTCAATGTAATATTGATAATATCTGCACAGAAGCCGAACTTTGTGAGAGTTTATTGTATTATATTAATTTGTAAATGCACCACTTAGATAAAGCGGAAATAAGCGCCATTGTAATACTTTGCCTTTTAGTTATTTTAACCCTTGTAGAAATGGGTTTAAGTTATTGGGAGGACAGGCATTACTACGAAACGCGCGATACTTTTACCAATATTTATCTTACCTCGCTTGCTGTTGTAACAAACCTTATTGTAAAAGGCAGCACATTTATCATCCTGAGCTTTACTTACAGGTATCGGTTATTTCAAATCCATAATGTTTGGCTGTATTGGTTTGTACTGATTGTTGCACAGGATTTTTTGTACTGGCTGCTGCATTACATTGGCCATTATTGCCGCGTTTTTTGGGCCATACACGTAACCCACCATTCGTCAGAACATTTCAACTTCACTACCGGTTTCCGTTCAACGGTGTTTGAGCCGTTGTATAGGGTATTTTTTTATTTGCCGCTGGCGTTATTTGGCTTTAGTGCTTTAGATATTTTATATGCCTACCTGGTTACGCAGTTTTACGGCAACCTGGTACATACACAATATAAAATTCCGCTGCCAAAATGGTATGGGTGGATTTTTGTAACGCCTGCACATCATCGTGTGCACCATGCATCAAACATCCCCTACCTGGACAAAAACATGGGCATGGTATTAATTTTATGGGACAGGATGTTTGGCACCTTCCGCGACGAGGATTTGCCCGAGCCTGTTAAATACGGCATTACCAAACAACCTGATGATATGGGTCCGGTAAATGTTATATTTCACGAATGGAAGGCGTTGATACACGATGTTAAACACGCGCCGGGTTTTAAAAATAAAATGGGGTATTTATTTAACCCGCCGGGCTGGAGTCATGACGGCAGTACGCAAACTGCAAGGGTAATGCAGCAGGAGTATGAAATTCAGCATATTTCGCCCCTCATCGAGCAAAAACAAACCGCTTAATTTTATTGCAAACCGTATAGGTATCGATGCTATATTTGAAGTATAAGCAAACAAGCATTACCCTATATAACCTATGCCTCAATTTATATCCAAACTACAACATAACACTTACGAAAAGGGCGAATTTTCTGACGAGCAGCCAAGAAATTTAGATGAAACCATTCAACTAATAAAAGACTTTCCCTGGGATTTGGAGCGCCCCTTAACTGACATTCAATTAACCGGCCCATCGGTTACTATACAAGACGATGGTATTAACTATTTAAAACTGGGACTTTATTTCGGTGGTAAATTTTGTGTTTATTACCTTGACAAGAATAATCATTTGTATGATTACCACGCTGCTGATATCGAGGCTGTAGAAAAGCTTGTTGCCGATTTCTTCAATCAAATGTTTGATCTCCGCGTTTTTGAAAAGTACTTTTTTAATATTGGCAACCAACCTCACTTTGTCACCAATAAGTTTGAATATCACGTAAAAGTCGGAAAAATAGTGGCACTTTCACTATCCTTATTAGCATATACTGCAGTTTTCTCTTTGCTGTTCTTAAAAATAACGGAGGGGCGTTGGCTCGAGGTTTTTCCAATACTAATGATGGTAATATCAATAGCTGCAATTTCATATTTTGTAGCCACAAATTTAAAGGGGCGTCATCAATACATTCAGATCTCTAAGGGGAACAATAAATTTTCGTATGGTGTTGATGAACAACATATTATTGTTTACGATAAAACTGATATAAGAGTAATTTTATATAACCAAAATAGCCGCAACCGTAGCGGCATACTCGATAAATGTGAAATAGTATTTAACAACGGCGAGACAATTACTCTGTCGGGAGCGCTGCTGTCTGGAGATGTATTTTTTAATAAGTTTGATGAAAAATTAGGCATTCCTGTTATTTACACCCATCGCGGAGTCTTTAAAAACAAGTTGAATCAATTTTGACAATATAAAATTTGGTTCACCTACTTTTTTTATCAAAAAATAAAATTTTCTATTGACAGAATCATTTTTTACCGTACATTTACAACGTAATAAAAAACAAATGAAATTTAACAGTGCATATTTTTATGGTTACTACTTTTACTTTACCAGTAAGAGCCGGGACTAATATGTACTAAACACACATAAAAATTTAAAAAGTCCCGGCACAAAATGCCGGGACTTTTTGCATTAACAGGGGTCATGAAAATAGAAAAACCAAGAGTTGCCATCCAGGGGATCCGCGCCTCCTTCCACGAAGAAGCCGGCCTGCGTTATTTTGGCGAAAACGCTCAGATGATTGAGTGCAACTCTTTTAAACAAACTTTTGAAAGTTTAAAAAAACGCGAGGCCGATTATGTGGTAATGGCTATTGAAAACAGCATTGCCGGCAGCATATTGCCCAACTACACCTTACTGTTAGATTATGGCTTCCCTGTTGTAGGCGAAATTTACCTGCCCATTCAATTACACCTGATGGCTTTGCCAGGTGTAAAGTTTGAGGATGTAAAATACGTAACCTCGCACCCTATTGCCCTGCGCCAATGTGTCGATTTTTTTGACGAGTACCCGCATCTTAAAATTGTGGAGAGCAGCGATACCGCAGCCTGTGCCAAACGCATCCGCGATGAACAATTAACGGATACAGTAGCTATCGCCAATTCATTGGCTGCAACACTGTATGGACTGGATGTTTTAGAACGCCGCATCGAATCAAACAAAAGGAACTTTACCCGCTTTTTAATCCTCACCCATCATGAAAACATGGATAAAAAGACGGCCAATAAAGCGTCGCTTTGTTTCCAGGTGAGCAATAAGGTTGGGGCTTTGGCCAAAGTGCTTAATATTTTTGCCGAAGAGGGTTTAAACATGAGCAAAATTCAATCAATGCCCATACTTGGAAAGCGCAACGAATATAATTTTTATGTAGATGTGGAATGGGACGAGCAGAAACACTACGATAGCGCTATCCGGCAGATACTTAAATACACACAAAACTTTAACATACTTGGCGAATATGAAAGACACGATGACGAACCATCAGTAGCACCCAAACCCCAACGAATTGACCGCGGCAGGCGATATATCAACATTCGCCGCAACGTTTAAACAAAAAGAGATGATCCCGCAGATTATCAGATAAACAGGAAATCAAAAAATTAAAACATAAAACACCCCCGGTTTAAAAAACAAACAGCCGGAACAAATAACAAACACAATGAAACTAAATTTAAACATACAGCCGCTTCATACCTGGATTAAGACCGGTAAAGAACCATTGGTAATTGCTGGCCCCTGCAGCGCCGAAACTGAAGATCAGCTGGTAGCAACCGCTCATTTATTAGCCCAAACCGGTAAAATTTCTGCCTTACGTGCAGGTATCTGGAAACCACGTACCCGCCCGGGAGAGTTTGAAGGTATTGGCTCAATTGGTTTGGAGTGGTTAAAACGCGCCAAAGCCGAAACCGGCCTGCCAACCGCTATTGAAGTAGCTACCGGTAAACACGTTGAAGAAGCTTTAAAAGCAGGTGTTGATATCCTTTGGGTTGGTGCACGTTCAACAGTAAACCCTTTTACTGTACAGGAAATTGCTGATGCTTTGCGCGGTGTTGATGTACCGGTAATGGTTAAAAACCCGGTAAACCCCGATCTTTCTTTATGGATTGGCGCTTTAGAGCGTATCAACAACGCCGGTATCACTAAACTTGCTGCTATCCACCGCGGTTTTTCATCTTACGAAAAATCTGCTTTCCGTAACGAGCCAATGTGGGATATCGCTATTGCTTTAAAAACTTTAGCCCCTGAATTGCCTATCATTAACGATCCAAGCCACATATCAGGTAACCGCGACCTTATTGGTTACATTTCACAAAAAGCTTTGGATTTGGATATGCAAGGTTTAATGATCGAATCGCACATCGATCCAAGCGTAGCCTGGACAGATGCTAAACAACAGGTTACCCCTGCTGCACTTGCCGACATCATCGATCATTTGGCTTTACGTAAACCAGAAGTACGCAATGCCGAGGTTAACGATAAACTGCACGAATTGCGCAACCAGATTGATAAAATTGACGATTTAGTTATCCAGAAAATTGCCGAGCGTATGTTGATTGCCGATAAAATCGGTCAGCATAAAAAAGATAATGGCATTACTATTTTACAGGTTGGCCGTTGGGACGAAATCCTGCAAAAACGTACTAACTACGCTAAAGCATTAAAATTAGGCAGCGAATTTACCGAAAAATTACTGGAGCTTTTACACGCCGAATCTATCAGCAGGCAAACAGCCATCATGAACGCCAGCGAAGCAGGCCAGGCAGCAGAAAAACTAACACACGCGTAATTTTAAGTCAAAAGTTAAAAGTCAAAAGTCAAAAGTGGTTTAATCTATTGGCTTTTGACTTCAGACTATCGACTTAGAACTTAAGACTAACCAAACGATGCAAAACATCATCCTGAGTAAAAGTAATAAGTATATAAAAGGCACGGTTAACCTCACCGGTTCAAAAAGTGAATGTAACCGCGCCCTCATTATCGAAGCGCTGAGCAACGGTAAGGTTAAGGTAGATAATGTATCCGATTCCGCCGATTCTGTGTTGTTAGCAGGCATCTTGAGGTCGTCAGTTGGCTGTGGTCAGTTGGCAGTTAGCAGCGGGGAAGCACTCACTACTCACGATTCGCCACTCACCACTGTCGACATCGGCCCTGCCGGTACGGCGATGCGTTTTTTAACGGCTTATTATGCCATACAGGATTACGAGGTGATTTTAACCGGCAGCCAGCGCATGAAGGAAAGGCCGATAGGTGTTTTGGTTGATGCCTTGAGGCAATTGGGTGCCCATATAGGTTTTGAAGAGCAAGATGGCTACCCTCCTATTAAATTAAAAGGTGGTTTTGAGCAGCTAAGCCGTCAAATCAGTATCAAAGGTAACATCAGCAGTCAGTACATTACCGCACTTTTGCTAATTGCAGCCCGGTTGCCGCTTGGTTTGGAACTCCATATTGAAGGCGAACTAACGTCGCGCCCTTATGTAGAAATGACATTGGCTATGTTACAAACAGCCGGTATCCAGCACTCTTGGACTGATAATGTGATTACCATAGTCAACCAGGATTTTGCCACAACATCATTATACATTGAACCAGACTGGAGCGCGGCATCGTACTGGTATGCTATTGCCGCCCTGGCCGATGAAGCAGAAATATTCCTGACCGGTTTAACCGCTTACAGCCTGCAGGGCGACAGCGTGATAACCGAGATAATGGCCAACTTTGGTATCACATCTCAATTTAAAGATGGCGGTGTACATTTACTAAAAGAGGCCAAACCTTTAAGCCGCAAAATCTTCGACATGAAAGAATGCCCGGATTTGGCACAAACAGTAATTGTAGTATGCGCGGCATTAGGTCACGAAGCAACTTTCACCGGGTTAGAAACGCTGAAGATCAAAGAAACCGACAGGGTTTTAGCTTTACAAACCGAACTTGCCAAAATGGGCGTTAAACTCATTGAAAAAGGCCAGGTTTATAAACTGGATTGCAGCGAAAAGTTTATCCCGGAGCGTATGTTCATCAACACCTACCATGATCACCGTATGGCTATGGCTTTTGCACCATTGGCCCTTGTTGTTCCTCAACTGGAATTTGAAAACGGCCCGGTAGTCGACAAATCATATCCTGCATTTTGGGATGATCTGGAGAAGCAAGGGTTTGCAGTGGAAACGGTAGAAGGTTAAAGGCGAAAGGGAAAAAGGCGAATCCGGCGCCAAACTATGTCATTGCGAGGCACGAAGCAATCGCGAACTATGCAAGACAACCATGCAGATAACGAGATTGCCGTGCTACGCTCGCAATGACATAGTGAAATTTACAACCTTAAAAAAACAACAAAACGCCCGTCATTGCGAGGTACGAAGCAATCCCGAACAATGTGGGACTTAGCATGTAGGGGATTGCTTCGTACCTCGCAATGACGGTTTAATTAGAATTAAATTCTGACATTTGAGTTTTCTCAAATCTCATATCTAACATCTAAAACAATGGCAGGCAATTCATTCGGGCAAGTATTCAGGATAACCACTTTTGGCGAATCACATGGCGAGGCAATTGGGGTAATAATAGATGGCTGCCCGGCACAATTGGTAGTTGATACCGATTATATACAAGGCGAGCTGGATAAACGCAAACCAGGTCAGTCGAAGATTACCACACAACGTAAAGAGGCAGATACGGTACGGATTTTATCCGGCGTATTTGAAGGTAAAACCACGGGCACGCCCATTGCTATGCTGATCCCGAATGAAGATCAGCGATCAAAGGATTATACCCATAATGTTGATGTGTTCCGTCCCTCCCACGCCGATTATACTTACCAAACCAAATATGGCATTCGCGACCACCGTGGCGGTGGCCGTTCCTCGGCCCGCGAAACCGCAGCGCGTGTTGCTGCGGGTGCTCTGGCCAAGCTATTGCTCAAAACCCAGGGCATCGAGATTGCAGCCCATGTAAGCAGTGTTGGCAAAATAGATGCACCAAACGTTGAAATTAAAAACGTTCAGGAATTTATTGATGAGCGCGAGAAAAACATCGTGCGATGTGCCGACCCGGCAACAGCAGAAGAAATGATAGAATTTATTGACAGCGTGCGCAAAGACGGAGATACCGTTGGCGGCAAAGTGAGCTGTTACATAAAAAATTGCCCTGTAGGTTTAGGCGACCCTGTATTTGACAAACTACATGCCGATTTAGGTAAAGCCATGCTAAGCATCAACGCCGTACACGGCTTTGAATTTGGATCGGGCTTTGCCGGCAGCGAAATGCGGGGATCTGAGCATAACGATATTTTTGTAAAGTCGCATTTAGGCGATATAACAACTATTACCAATTATTCGGGCGGTATCCAGGGCGGCATCAGCAATGGAATGCCTATCGAATTTAAAGTAGCCTTTAAACCGGTTGCCACCATCATGAAAAACCAGGCCACTATTGATAGCGAAGGTAACGCTGCCGAAATATCGGGCAAAGGCCGCCATGACCCTTGCGTGGTGCCACGCGCGGTACCCATTGTTGAGGCGATGGCCGCATTGGTTTTGGCCGATCATTGGTTGCGTAACCGCAATTCGAGGTTAAGCTAAAAGCCGAAGACCTAAGGCAGAAAGCTTTTATTCCTTTGGGCCTTGGGCTTTCTGCTTTTAGCCTTAAAAGCTATCTTTGTTTAACCATGCTAACTCCTGTTATCCAATCCTACAAAAACGCTTATTACGGACTATCTAAAAACAGCTGGTACCTGAGCCTGGTAATGCTTATTAACCGGAGCGGTACTATGGTGGTTCCGTTTATGAGCGTTTATACCATCCAAAAACTGCACTTTACGGTAATCCAGTCGGGTTGGGTAATGGCATTTTTTGGCATTGGTGCGTTTGGGGGAGCGTTTTTAGGCGGGAAGCTAACCGATAAAATAGGTTTTTATGATGTGCAGGTTGGGGCCTTGCTTTTAGGTGGCATCCAGTTTATCATTTTAGGCTATCAGCATTCCTTTATCAGTATCAGCATTCTTACGTTTGTACTCAGCATTTGTAATGAATCTTTCAGGCCGGCAAACTCGGCGGCAATTGCGCATTATGCTGATGAGACCACCAGAACACGATCCTATTCGTTAAACCGACTGGCTGTTAACCTTGGTTGGGCGGTTGGAGGTGGTTTAGGCGGATTTTTAGCTTCAATTAATTACCACTTGCTGTTTTGGGTTGACGGCTGCACCAATATTTTGGCTGCAATACTTTTGCTGAAACTGATGCCCCGCTCGCAAATCAGGAAATCAGTGAAGGATGTGTTGAAAGAAGCAAAATCGGCAGCGGCCCATACCGATGGTGTGTTTTTAATATTCATCATTTTAAACACACTTTTCTCTTGCTGCTTCTTTGAGTTTTTTATAACCCAACCGGTGTTTTATACTATACAATGGCACCTCGGCCCGCGTTTTATCGGTTTTTTAATGGCCTTAAACGGAATTTTGATTGTAGCTGTCGAAATGGTACTTGTTCATAAACTTGATGGCAAAAGGCACCCTTTAACTTATATCAGCGCTGGGGTGCTGTTAACGGGCATTACATTTGTTTTTTTGAACATACTCCCGCATAACGCCTGGATAGCCGTTTTGATAGTAGTAATGATAACTTTTGGCGAAATCATCGCCATGCCATTCATGAACTCGTTTTGGGTAAGCCGAACCAACAATAGTAACCGGGGCTCCTATGCCGCTATTTATGGCATGTCGTGGTCGGCTGCACAAATTATTGCTCCTGCAGTTGGTGCCCGGATTATTACGGCAGGTGGCTTTGATAGCTTGTGGTGGGTATTTGCCGGTACCTGTTTATTTGTGTCAACCGGGTATCATATCCTTAAAAAACTCATTAAGAAAAACGAACCAATTGCGGTAACTCGTGTTGACAATATATTATGAAAAAAGCCATCATTTTAGACCTGGATAACACCATTTACCCGGTTAGTTCAATTTCTGAAAATCTTTTTAGCGTGGTGTTTGAATTTGTAGACAGCCTGGCCGAAGAAATTGGTACCCAAGAAATAGAGAAGGTGAAGGCAGAAATGCAGCGCCGACCTTACCAGCAGGTTGCCGAAAAATTCAACTTTAGCGAGGCGGCGAAAAATAAGGGCCTTGATTTGCTTAAAGACCTTGAGTATGCGCTGCCGATGCAGCCCTACGAGGAGTATAAATATATCAGCGCAACCCCGATAGATAAGTACCTGGTAACAACGGGCTTTACCAAACTGCAATGGAGTAAAATAAGGTTGTTAGGCATCGAGGGAGATTTTAAAGCGATTCATATTGTCGATCCGCAGGTATCGCCCGAAACTAAAAAGGATATCTTCACGATGATTATGAACAACAATAACTATCAGCCGGAAGAGCTGCTGGTCATCGGCGATGATCCTGAGTCTGAAATAAAGGCGGCGGGTTCATTGGGTATCGATACCTTTCTGTTTGACCCGGAAGACAGGCACACAGGTGCTGTTGTAACCCATTCGTCAAAAAGCCTTAAGGATGCGTTAGCTATATTTATGTAAACCGAGGCTGCCGTTTTAAGCCATAAGTACTTGTTGTGTCTTAAATCTGAATTTGTTATTGAAAATGTAACTATGCACCTCTCCCAGAAAATCGGCTCAAAGTTTATTCCATAAAAAAAGGCGCCTCCAAAAAGGCACCTTAATTTTCTCTTCTCTCTGTCGGCACTCACTTAATTAAATAGTTCGCTACGGCAATAAAGCAAATGATCATTAAGATCACGCCCTGAAGCTTTTGTTCTAACGTTAATTGGCTTATCATTTTAAATTAATTAGGGTAAAGCAAATTTATATTGTAAACCGAATGTTACAAGAGGTATTTTCATTTTTACGTTTATTTTAATAAATAGTTATAAAACTTTTAGAATCGTCAACTGCACATTTATTCTTTAAAAAAATAGCAATAAATTAGTTTTAACATTGAAATAGTGTTAGCGTAACACTACGTTAAACTGTCGTTTTTTGGCTATAAAAATGTTTTTTTACGCGTTTTTTTGTTCATTTTAAATAAACGCAAATTTTATATTATAAAACGCTGAATCGGGCCAGTGAAACTACATCATATCAAAGTGTTAGTTTTGTTTAAGTATTTGACTTTTTTTCTCAACCGGTTAGATATTTATTTTCATAAACACTTGCAATAAATGTATCATCCCCGTTACATTTATTGCAGATTATAAACCAAAATAAAATGCCAAAGCACATCATGATTGTATACCTTTTAGTGGCCTGCACCATTGCAGGTATATTGCTCAATTCGCGTATTAAGCAATGGCTTAATAAAAAGGGGTAGCCCTTAAATTGGCCCGATGAGTGTCGGCTAATACGCCTACATTAACCTAAAAGTAAAAGCCTGTTGTTTATTCAACGGGCTTTTATGTTGGCGGTATTTGGTCACGTTAAAAATACGTCTCTTATGCCTACATAAATTTACACTTTATATAAAATATATAAAATTCTTATTATCAATATAAATTAACCAATAATTAACAAGAATAAAAGGGTAATTATGAGTATTGCAATAACTATTCGGGTTATTATAGTAACACCAAACCCAACCTCAATCGCCAATTATGATAATTATAAAAAAGATCCTGAAAATATTTTTAGGAACTGTATTGGGCCTTGTAGTATTTGTAGCGCTTTTCCTGCCGGCGGCTTTTTTACTTTCGATATGGACTGTAAAAAGAATCCGGCACTTCGGCCGACGTGGCCATATATATCCTTACCAATGGCGACCACACCGACATTGTAGTTCCCGTAAAAAGTCAGGTTACAGATTGGAGCAAAGAGATGCCGTATCAAAATACAACGGGCCGCGATACCACGGCAAAATACCTGGCAGTTGGCTGGGGCGATAAGGGGTTTTACCTCAACACTCCTACCTGGTCGCAATTAAAGTTTAGTACGGCGTTTAGGGCGGCCTTCGCTTTAAGTACTTCGGCCATTCATGCTACTTACTACCGGGCAATGCCGGAGAAT
The DNA here is from genome assembly GCF_051903035.1 of Mucilaginibacter sediminis. NCBI lineage: Bacteria > Pseudomonadati > Bacteroidota > Sphingobacteriia > Sphingobacteriales > Sphingobacteriaceae > Mucilaginibacter > Mucilaginibacter sediminis. Next base: position 538,569 of record NZ_CP170602.1, on the reverse strand, counting down.
AACAATTGTAAAAAAATCATGATCAGCAATGATCAGTACAAAAGGCTGATAGCTTTTATTAACGACAGTTTTAAACGAGACAGTGCCGGAAATGTCATCAACATAAAAACAAATGCCAACTACGGCACCAGCGACGCGTTTTACGAAGCCAACCGCAAATACAATATGTTTTATACCTGCAATACCTGGGCCAATAACGCCCTTAAAGCCTGCGGCCAAACCGCCTGCATGTGGACGCCTTTTGACAGGGGAATATTTTATCATTACAGGTAGTTCATTGGTTCATTGGTTCATTGATTCATTGGTTCATTGGTTCATTGGTTCATTGGAACGCGGGCATGGCAGACAAATAGCTTCTTGGCTGAATACCTCCTATCTATCTGGCAATCCCACCAGAAAAGACCAATGAACTAATGAACAAGTGAACCAAAAAAGTCTTGATACTTGATACTTACTACTTGATACTAAATTATTGCCCTACCCTGACCTAACCCCTATATCAATATAAAACACAAAAGCGTATCTTTGCGCCCATTATGAGTAAGCATGGCAGGATCTTAGTGGCAATGAGCGGTGGCGTTGATAGTTCGGTAGCAGCAGTTATGTTGCATGAGCAGGGCTATGAAGTTATTGGGCTCACCATGAAAACCTGGGACTATGCATCATCGGGCGGAAGCTCGAAAGAAACGGGATGCTGCAGCCTTGATAGTATTAACGATGCGCGTGCTTTGGCCGTTGGCTATGGTTTTCCTCATTATATCCTGGACATCCGCAATGAGTTTGGCGATTTCGTTATTGATAACTTTGTTGACGAGTACCTGGCCGGCCGCACCCCTAACCCCTGTGTGTTATGTAATACCCACATTAAATGGGAAGCTTTATTAAAACGCGCCGATAAACTGGATTGCGAATTTATAGCTACAGGACATTATGCCAATATCCGTTTACAGGATAATGGCCGTTACGTAATTTCAAAAGGTAAAGACGAAAATAAAGATCAGTCGTACGTGCTTTGGGGAGTATCTCAAAAAAACCTGGCACGTACCAAATTCCCCTTAGGCAGTTTTTCGAAGCCCGAAATCAGGCAAATGGCTATGGATATGGGGCAGATTGAGCTTGCCGGTAAAAGTGAAAGCTACGAGATTTGCTTTGTGCCCGATAACGACTACAGATCGTTTTTAAGGCATAAAGTTGAAGATCTGGAAGAACGTGTTGCCGGCGGCAACTTTGTACTTACCAATGGCACCGTAGTGGGCAAACACCAGGGTTATCCCTTTTATACCATTGGGCAGCGTAAGGGATTAGGCATTGCGCTGGGGCAACCTATGTTTGTAACCAGTATTGATCCTAACACCAATACCGTAGTATTAGGCACTGCCGATGAATTGGAACGCAAACAGGCCTGGGTTAAAAACCTAAACCTGGTTAAATACGCCAGCATTACCGAACCTATCGAAGCTATTACCAAAATTCGTTATAAAGATGCCGGTACCACCAGCAGCATTGTACAAATGGGCGAGCACATGAAGGTTGATTTTCACCATAATGTATCCGGTATCGCGCCCGGGCAGTCGGCCGTTTTTTATGAAGGCAACGACCTTTTGGGCGGCGGATTTTTAATGTAGTTTCATTTTGAGGGTCAAATAGTGTAAAATCGACGGTGTTTAGCCGGGTACATAACAGGGTCAAAACATCAAAAAAACAGCCTTTAAAATCGTCGTTGAAACGATACTACATTCTTTCAAAATTGAGGCATTCGTACAATCTTCACAGCTAATATTCCAACGTTTTTAGCAAAACTAATTGGCGTTTCGCTTTCTTTATGTTTTATTTGCAAAAAATAACTGCTTAAATGGCCAAAAATTTACTGATAGTTGAATCTCCGGCGAAAGCCAAAACCATCGAGGGTTACCTTGGGAAAGACTTTATTGTAAAGTCGAGCTACGGGCATATCCGCGATTTGGTAAAGTCTGAAGATGCGATAGATATAGGTAACAACTTCGCTCAAAAATATGAGGTTCCTGCCGATAAAAAACAGGTAGTGAGCGAGTTGAAGAAATTAGCTAAAGAAGCAGAAATGGTTTGGCTGGCATCGGATGAGGACCGCGAGGGAGAAGCCATATCATGGCACTTATTTGATACGTTAGGATTGAAAGATGCTACCACCAAACGCATCGTTTTTCACGAAATAACCAAACCAGCCATTTTAAAGGCAATTGATACGCCGCGTAAAATTGACTACAATTTGGTAAATGCACAGCAGGCACGCCGTGTATTAGACAGGCTGGTGGGTTTTGAACTTTCGCCTGTTTTGTGGAAAAAGGTTAAGCCATCGCTATCTGCAGGCCGTGTACAATCAGTGGCAGTGCGATTGATTGTTGACAGGGAACGCGAAGTAAATAAATTTACAGCCGAAGCTGCTTTCAAAATAGTGGCCATATTTGGTAAGGGCAAAGATGCTTTTAAAGCCGAGCTGGCCGAACGTTATGCCAAACCTGAAGATGCCGAGAAATTTTTACAGGATTGTATCGGTGCCGATTTTGACGTACGCTCGCTGGAAACCAAACCGGCCAAACGCTCACCTGCTGCACCGTTTACCACATCTACCCTACAACAGGAAGCCAGCAGGAAACTGGGCTACTCGGTAGCCCGCACCATGCAGGTAGCCCAACGTTTGTACGAGGCTGGATATATTACCTATATGCGTACCGACTCGGTAAACTTATCGGATACCGCGTTAAATGCCGCACAAAGTGAAATTATATCGGCTTATGGCGAAAAATACCATCAGCTAAGAAAATATAAAACCAAAAATGCAAGCGCGCAGGAAGCTCACGAAGCTATCAGGCCAACCTATTTCAACAACCATACTATCAATGGCGAATCGAACGAGAAACGCCTTTATGAACTGATCTGGAAACGTGCCATAGCCTCACAAATGAGTGAAGCGCAATTTGAGAAAACCACCGCAAAAATCAGTATATCAACCCGTAAAGAGGATTTAACAGCCAACGGCGAGGTGATGAAGTTTGATGGTTTCCTGAAAGTTTACCTTGAATCAAGCGACGACGAGGATGAACCGCAACAGGACGGCGAAAACGCGATGCTGCCACCTTTAACCCGTGGCCTGCGTTTGGCGCTACAGGAAATGTCGGCAACAGAACGCTTCTCGCGTCCGCCGGCAAGGTATACTGAGGCCAGCCTGGTGAAAAAGTTAGAGGAGTTGGGTATCGGCCGCCCATCTACCTACGCCCCTACCATATCTACCATCCAAAACCGTGGTTATGTGGTTAAGGAAGAGCGCGAAGGTAAAGTGCGCAATTTCAGGCTAATGGTGCTGAAAGATGGCCAGATTGTTAAAGAACAAAAAACGGAGAATACCGGTGCCGAGCGCGGCAAGTTATTCCCCACTGATATTGGCGCGGTTGTAAACGACTTTTTGGTACAATACTTTAAAGAAATTGTAGATTTTAACTTTACAGCCAGCGTTGAAAAGCAATTTGACGAGATAGCCCAGGGGTTAAAAGACTGGACCGCCATGCTGCACGATTTTTATAACCCGTTCCATAAAGGTGTGCAAAGCACTATTGAAACGGCTGATAAAGCAACCGGTGAACGTGAATTGGGTGTGCATCCTGAAAATGGCAAGAAAATATCTGTACGTATTGGCCGCTACGGCCCCTTTGTGCAGGTTGGCGAAAGTGCTACCGAGGAGAATGAAGAAAAGCCGTTATATGCCAGTTTAAGGACCGGCCAAAGCATTGAAACTATCACTATTGATGAAGCCCTGGAATTATTTAAGCTTCCTAAAGTTGTTGGAGAATATGAAGGTAAGGTAATGAAAGTGGCTATCGGCCGTTTCGGGCCGTACATTAGCCATAACAGCGCGTTCGTATCGTTGCCAAAGGATATCGATCCGCATGATGTTACCGAAGAAAAAGCGATTGAGCTGATTAACGAAAAACGTAAAAAAGATGCCGAGAGACTGATTAAAGCGTTTGAAGAAGACCCGGAAGTAAAAGTATTGAACGGCCGCTGGGGGCCCTATATTGAATTTGGCAAACTTAACGTTAAGATACCCAAGGATAAAGATCCCTTGACCTTAACTTATGAAGAGTGCAAGGCCCTGGCTGATGCCATGCCTAAGGACACCAAAAAAGGCCGCTTTGGTAAAACGGTAGCAGCCGCAAAACCTGCGGCCAAAAAAGCCCCCGCCAAGAAAAAAGCGCCGGCTAAGAAGAAGTAAGTAATTGGTTGATTGAGTTGGATTAAGTTGAATAAGTTAAATAGATTTTTCTCGGCCACAAACCACTTAACTCAATCAACCTAATCAACCGCTTAACTTATCAACAAAATGATCAAGGACCTCCCCGAAAATAACGTTAAAGATATTGCCATAGCGGTAGCGCTGGAGCGCGAAAGTGTGGAGAGCAAAATTTGGTACGTGTACCTCATCAACCTTAAAAATGAGCCTATCGAGAATGTCCTGATCACCTCGAAGGGGTACGGCGAAAAAAATGGCGAGCAGGTAAAAACTTCCGTTTTACGCCACATGATCCCGGTAGTTGACAGTAAAGGATACAAGCTTATCGAACCTATTGACGAGCAAACTTTCGGCCTTAATAATGAGTATTGGCTAAGCTATTACATCGGCGGTAACATTTATGATAAAAAGTTCATTTTCCTGCCTGAGAGCATCGTAGAGATGAATTTCATCAAACTTCCGGTACTGAATAAGCCTGGTGTTATGATATTGTAGTAGTGAGTGGTTGATTAAGTTAGATTTAGTTGATTGAGTTGGATTAAGTTGATTGAGTTAGTTGTAAATTAAGTTAGATATTTTTTTCTCTGCTACAAACTACTCACCCCAATCAACCTAATCAACCACTTAACTTAATCAACTTAATCCCACTCAATCAACCACTTAACCCTGTCAACCACCCACCACATAAATATTTCTCAATTAATTATTTGTTGTTATAAATTTTATACATTCATGGAATAAATAAACCTATTCCATGGAGAACGGATATACCAGGTTCCGCAAACGTAAAAGCCTAATTACATTCGGTTCGGCACTTGCAGTGCTATTAATCATCGCTTATCTTATTGTTAATGGCCAAAAGAAAAATGTGGTCGACCCTGCCTTTAGCAAGTACATTGAGTCGTACACAACAGGGGTAATTTCCAAAGCAAGCCCTATTACCATTCGCATGGCCAGCACAGTGCAAATTACCCATCAACAAAACGAAGAGGTTGATAACAACCTGTTTGATTTCTCACCATCGGTAAAAGGCAAAGCTTACTGGACAGATTCGCGCACCATTGAATTCCGGCCGGATAAAAAACTCGACCCTGATAAAACCTACAATGCCGAATTTAAACTGGGCAAATTGATTGATGTGCCTTCCAGATTTAACAGGTTTAAGTTTAACTTCCAGGTAGTTAAGCCCGATTTTAACGTTGCTTTTAACGGGCTGCAAACAGCTACCAGTACATCTACCGACGAGATGAAGATGGAAGGATCAGTACAAACGGCCGATACCGAGGACCCTGCCCTTATCGAAAAAGTAATTACTGTAAACTATATGCTACCTGTGAAGATTAGCTGGGAGCATAACATCGCCACAAAAACCCACACCTTCAAAATAACCGGTTTAAAACGTCAAAAAGGCGAAGTTGCGGCACTAACCATTAATTGGGACGGCAGCAGCATCAACGTTGATAAAAAAGGCGAGCAACATTTTGATGTACCGGCAATTGGCGATTTTAAAGTGCTGAACGTTCGTGCCGTACAGGATAATGACCAGTATGTACTGGTACAATTTTCAGATGCCATTATGGTTGGGCAGGAATTGGCAGGGCTAATCGGCATTAACAATGTAACCGATCCGGCATATGCCATTGAAGGCAGTACCGTAAAAATTTACGCTCCCGAAAGACTTGAAGGCGATTACAGTGTATTTGTAAATGAAGGGGTAGAAAACATATCGCATAAAAAAATCACCAAAACCTATACAGCCAATGTGTTTTTTGAGAACAGGCTGCCCGGCGTTACTATACCAGGCAAGGGCGTTATCCTCCCCGATTCGGGCAAGCTGATGATGCCTTTTGAGGCCGTTAACCTTAAAGCGGTTGATGTATCGGTAATTAAAATATATGAAAGTAATGTTCCGCAATATTTTCAAAACAATGATTTTAACGGCGGCCAAGAGCTACGGCAGGTAGGCAGGCCTATTTTACAAAAAACCATCAGGCTGGATAACGATAAAGGGCTTAACCTGAATAAGAAAAACCGCTTTATGCTTGATCTTGATCAGATGATCCGCACCGAACCGGGAGCAATTTACCGGGTTATCATCGGTTTCAGGCAGGAATACTCCTTATACAACTGCAGTGTACCTGGTGCAGGTAAAAAAAGCGGCGCCGATGATGACGAATATGGCGACGGCGATTATATTTATGGCGGTAACACCGGCAAGGTAGATGATGAGGATAACGACTTTTGGTCGAGATATGACAGCTATTATCCCGAAGGTTATGACTGGCAGGAGAAGGATAATGCCTGCACCCCATCCTACTACACCAAAACCCGCTGGGCTACCCGCAACATTATTGCATCAAACATTGGGCTGATTGCGAAACGGGGCAATAATAACAATATGCTTATTGCGGTTACCGATATTATGAATGCCAAACCGATGCAGGGCGTTGAACTGCAACTGCTGGATTACCAAAAGCAGGTGTTGCTCAAGACCACCTCGGGTAGCGATGGCCAGGCAAGTTTCGACTTAAAGCGTAAGCCTTATTTGCTGGTGGCCAAAAAAGGAAACCAACGTGGTTATTTAAAACTTGATGATGGTAATACCCTCCCGCTTACCCGTTTTAACGTTGGCGGCGACGAAGTACAAAGCGGATTGAAAGGTTTTATTTATGGCGAACGTGGCGTTTGGCGGCCAGGTGACAGCATATTCATTACCTTTATACTGGAAGATAAACTAAAGACCTTGCCGGCCGACCACCCGGTAGAGTTTGAACTGAAAGATCCCAACGATAAATTGTATAAACGGATTACAAACACTAAATCTGTTGATGGCTTTTACAGTTTCCATACCGCTACCGAAACCTCGTCGCCTACCGGTAACTGGACAGCTACCGTAAAAGTTGGCGGCGCTACCTTTGAAAAGAAAATAAAGGTTGAAACCATTATGCCTAACCGCTTAAAGTTGGGCCTAACCTTTGGCGGTGTCGAAGAATTAACCAAGGGCAATAATGCCAACGGCAAGTTAACCGCCCGCTGGCTGTTTGGCGGGGCGGCGCAAAATTTAAAGGCCAAGGTTGATGCCTTTTTATCGGCGCAAACAACCACGTTTAAAAATTATAAGGATTATGTTTTTGACGATCCTACGCTGGCTTTTAACATGCAAACGCAAACCGTTTTTGATGGCAAGCTGAGCGCCGAAGGCAATGCCGATGTGGATGCCAATATCAATATTGAAAAACAAGCCCCCGGGCAGCTAAAGGCCAACTTTTTGGTAAAAGTGTTTGAACCGGGAGGCAACTTCAGCGTTCAGCAGGTTAGTTTGCCATACAACGTTTACCCCGGTTATGTGGGTATCAAAACGCCTGAAGGCAGTGCCCTATCAGGGATGCTGGTTACCGATAAAGACCAGCAGATTGATATTGCCGATGTAGATGTAAACGGCAAGGCCCTTGCAGGTACCCGCAATGTGCAGCTGGAGTTGTATAAAATACAATGGCGCTGGTGGTGGGACGAAACCGGCAATGAAATGACCAACTTTACCCAGGGTAAATACAACAAGCTGATTAAAACCCAAAGTATTTCTTTGACAAATGGGCGTGGCAAATGGACGCTGCGTGTACCCAAAGCCGACTGGGGCCGGTACCTGATTAAGGTAAAAGATGAACAGACAGGCCATAGCACCGGTAAAATTATTTATGTAGACTGGCCAAATTGGTCGGAAAGGTTACAGCAAAGCAATCCTACCGAAGCAGCCATGCTTTCGTTTACATCTGATAAACAAGCCTATAATGTTGGCGAACAGGCCACATTAACCATCCCTACCGCGGCAGATGGCCGGGCATTGATCAGCTTTGAAAATGGCAGCAAGATTTTAAAAACCACCTGGATTGATACTAAAAAAGGCCAAACCCAATACAGCTTTACAGTTGAGCCGGATATGGCGCCCAATGTTTTTGTAAATGTCACCATGCTGCAGCACCATTCGCAAACCGTAAATGATTTGCCTATCCGCATGTACGGAGTGATACCGCTTATCGTTAACAACCCGGCCACAATATTAAAACCGGTGATCGCGATGCCCGATAAGATCAGGCCCGAAACCCAATCGGCCATTACAGTATCGGAAGCCACCGGCAAGGAGATGACCTACACCATTGCTATTGTTGATGAAGGCCTGCTGGATATTACCAGTTACAAACTCCCCGATCCGCACAATACATTTTACGCCAAGGAAGCGCTGGGTGTTAAAACCTGGGATTTGTTTGATTATGTAATTGGCGCGTATGGCGGCGGCCTTAACCGGATACTGAGCATAGGTGGCGATGGTAGCCTGGGCAACAACAGAAACGTATCTGTAAACCGGTTTAAGCCCGTTGTGAAATTTATGGGGCCGTTCCACCTCGGGGCAGGAGAAAAGCAAACCACGGGCTTTAAATTGCCGCAATACGTAGGCTCGGTTAAAGCCATGGTTGTTGCCGGGCACGATGGTGCTTATGGTATAGCCGAAAAAGCCGTTGTTGTTAAAAAGCCATTGATGATATTGGCTACATTGCCACGTGTATTGGGGCCATCAGAAAAGGTGCAGTTGCCGGTTACGGTTTTTGCCATGGAGCCTAACATTAAAACGGTTACGGTATCGGTACAAAGCAACGCCTTCAGTAACCTGGAAGGTAATAATACCCAAACCCTCACTTTTGCCAAAACCGGCGACCAGATGGTAACCTTCGATCTGAACGTTAAGGATTTTGTGGGCATAGGCAAGGTGAAAGTAATTGCCAAAAGCGGTTCAGAAACAGCGGCTTATGACGTTGAACTAAACGTGCGTAACCCTAACCCACCGGTTACCCGCATATTGGAGAAAGAGCTTGCTACCGGCGAAGCCTGGAACATAGCTTACCAGGCCGTAGGCATCAGCGGTACCAATAAAAATACGCTGGAGATAGCATCCATCCCACCCCTTAATTTGGGCAAACGTTTGGATTACCTGATTGATTATCCGCACGGATGTGTGGAGCAAACCACCTCGGCTGCATTCCCGCAACTGTATTTAGGGCAATTGCTCGACCTTTCGCCAAGGCAAAAAGCCGAATCTGAACGGAATATTAAGGCTACCATAGCAAGGCTAAACGGTTTCCAGGTTCCTGGCGGCGGCTTAAGCTACTGGCCCGATGGCGGTAGTGCTGATGAATGGGGAACCAATTACGCGGGACACTTTATGCTGGCCGCGCAAGCTAAAGGCTATAGTATGCCGTTGGGCTTTATGGAACAATGGAAAAAATTCCAGAAACAGAAGGCGTTAAGCTGGTCGCCGGATAGCCACAGTTTTTATGGCGACGACCTGAACCAGGCCTACCGCCTGTACCTGCTGGCCCTTGCCCGTTCGCCCGAGCTGGGTGCCATGAACCGCCTGCGCGAGTTTAAGTACATCAGCATCGAAGCCAAATGGCGGCTTGCAGCAGCCTATAAGCTGGCGGGGCAGCCCGAGATAGGTTCACGGATGATTGCAGGCTTGCCAACCGTTATTAAGCCTTATTACACCATGTTTGGCACCTATGGGTCTGACTTAAGGGATGAGGCCATGATACTGGAAACATTAACCTTGCTTGGCCAGCAGACGCGCGCCGCGGCACAGTTACGAACAGTAGCTGCAAAGTTATCGCAGGATGACTGGTATAGTACGCAAACAACAGCCTACTCGCTGATAGCTATTGCGCAATATTGCGGGCAAAACAAATCGTCAGGTAAAATGACATTCAGTTTCCAGGGTGGCGCTGTTAACTCGCAATCGTATATCTGGCAAAGCGTTTTAGCTGCGGGTGGCGGTAAAGTAAGCCTTAAAAACAATGGCGGCAACAAGCTGTATGTAAGGTTAATACAAAAAGGACAACCATCATCGGGGCTTGATGTAAAAACCTTTATCGACCCGAGGATATTGCAGATGCGCGTAGGTTACTTTACGTTATCCGGTAAGCAGATAGACCCATCATCATTAAGGCAGGGTACCGATTTTGTGGCCCAGGTAAACATCAAAAACCCGGGCAAACGCGGCCGGTATGATAATTTGGCGCTAACCCAGATCTTCCCTTCGGGCTGGGAAATTTTGAACAGCCGGATGATGAATAACGATGAGGCCTTTAAATCATCACCATCCGATTACCGCGATATTCGTGACGACCGGGTGAATACTTATTTTAGCCTGCCGGAAGGCCGCGAGGTTACCTACTACGTAATGCTGAATGCAGCCTACGCGGGGCACTATTACCTGCCTGCCGTTTATTGCGAGGCGATGTACAACAGCTCGATAAACAGTTTAATTAAAGGACAGTGGGTTGATGTGACGAAGTAGAACAAGGTCAGCAGGTGTTTTTTTACATGGGTTATTTCAGTGTTATGTTATTTCAGACCGGAATTAACCCATGTTTTAATCCGAAATGGACTGCGGTTGATCGTATTTTCATTAGGAGAAAATATCGGCTTTGATGGTCTTCTGCAAATTCCGATTGAGGATATTCAACACTTGAGATACCCTACCCCCCCCAAAAAAAATTTGGAGTTCAATATTAACTAATAAATTTTTAAAGCCATGAAACTGATTAAAATTTCGATAATAACCCTGGCCATATTATTTTCATTTCAATTTGCCAAAGCTCAAAGTATATCCATTGCCGCGTCATTTGGATATCGCTACCCACATCACCGGGTTATTATAGCCGATGATTATCGTCCTTACTACCCCGAACCCGTTTACTATCGTAGAAGTGTTTATTACGGCAGACCACGATATTACACTTCCGTAAGCTATTGCAGACCGTACTATCACAGGGCATATTATAGGCCATTTCATGGCCACCGCCGCTGGTAATACGTAAATAAAAAATATTCAAAATGAAACCCATCCTGCAATACCGGATAGACTTTCGTTTTGAATATTAAAACCATTTAGTCCTCGTGAATGGCTGCATCATTTGCCATTTCAATTATCACAGCGTCAAGACGGTCAAGTTCAAACATAACATAAGCTAAAGCGGTGGCATCCCCCGGATCATCTTTAAGCATTGCTGCAAGTCCCTTTAAATTAGCAACAGGGCTGCGCATAAAGTGAGATTGCTTCCAGGCCATCGTTTTTATGCTGTTTATCTGAGCATGAATCCGTTCATAAGCAGCTTTCAGATCGCTTTCGGCATTCTTTCTTTCGGTAATGTCATAAAGCGATATCATAAGCCCCAATATCAGATCATTGCTGTCAATAATTGGCAACAACCTTACGTCATACCACATCGTATCACCATTGGGCTGCTGGTAATCAATTTCATAACTTACATGATGTCCGGTTAACACCTGGCCGGCAAACTTTTCAAGCTGAGGAAACCGTTCAATGGGAAAATAATCTGCAGGCAAATCAGCGCCATCCTGTTCGTGCTTATATTGCGTTTTTATAAACTTCGCAGCCATCGTATTATATGCCAGTACACGCAGGTTTTTATCAAACAGCGCATAAGCAGAATCTGTGGTATTTAAAATTGTTTGAAGGTTAGCTTCTGATTTGCGCAGTAACTCTTCCGACTTAATTTTTTCAGTAATATCGTTAGCCAATGATAGCCTCACCGGCCGCCCATTAAATACAATATCCTGTGTAATGATCTGAACATTAATTATCGATCCATCTTTCCTTTGATGTTTAAAAATACCCTGATCTCCTGAGTCAGAAGTGTTTTTATTAAAGCTATCAACCATGGCGCTCCAATCCTCTTCAATCCTAAGATCCCTGGCATTCATCTGTAAAAACTCATCAATGGTATACCCGTAGTGTCTTGTTGCAGCTTTATTTGCAGCAATTATCGAAAGATCGTCTTTCGAGATCATCCACATGGGTAATGGGTTGCTATCAAACAGCAATTTATATTTCAGTTCAGATTGGCGCAGCAATTCCTCAGCCTCTTTCCTTTCTGTTATATCTATCATTGATCCTATAATGGTGGGTTCACCATCAATAGTTACCATGTTACCATAAAACTCTACCCAGTTTAATGATCCATCTGCCCGTTGGCCAATTGCCTCGTAATCGATACTGTCAATCTCTCCTGCTAACCGGGCACGGATGTGCTCTAACGCGATGTCCCTGTGTTGCTCGCTAACAACCATTGCTGCAGATGGGGCATTAATAAGCTCTTCCTGGCTATATCCAAAAACCTGTGCAAAACGTGGATTTACATAGGTGAATTTCCTCTTTTGAACAATGTAGATGCCCACCATTGATTTTTCGGCCAAAGTTCTGAATTTTAGTTCCGCAAGTCTTAGCTCGGTTTCCATTGCCTTACGTGCTGTAATATCGCGGGCTATAACCAGGATGCGGTCGTCTGAAAATTTTTTTACGTTTACTTCTACGTCAAAACTGGTGCCGTCTTTCTTCAGAAAACGACGTTCTTTAATAACTGCCTCAGCCAATTCATCCGGGCTCAAGACGATGGGGTCAATTTTAAGATGCCCGGGCTCAATCAGGTTTACTAAATTAAGTTGTAAAAGTTCTTCACGCGAGTAACCGGTCATTTTGCACATGCTGGCGTTTACTTCGGTAAAATTATTGTCGAAATTAAGCACATATATGGCATCTGAAGCATGTTCAATAAGCAAACGGTACCGGCGTTCACTTTCGCCAAGTTTGTCTACCAGCGCTGTTAGTTCAACAGATCGTTCTGCTACCCTTTTCTCAAGCGAACTGTTAATTGAAATAACTTCATTTTCCGCAGCAGAGCGTTTTTCATCTATGCGGTTAAGCCATATTGCGGTTAAAGCAACTATGGTAAGGCAAATGACAAGCATGATGAGGGGTAGCATATATATACTAACCTCAAGTGTAACCAGGTGGTTATATTGTGTTTTAAACCTAAGAAAACCCAAAACAACAAATATCAGTTCCAACGGTAAAAATAACTTACGGGCCATTTGATTACCAACCCTGCTACCGGTAAACAGATTGGTTAAGCCGTATTGGGGATGCAAAAGCGCGGCTGCTATTGAAATCCCAAAAAACAACGATGCGGTATGCACCGGCATCGAACTCACATAGCTGAACTTATAAAACAGCGACAGGCCATATAAATAACCGATGATGGCAACAGTTGAAATAAGTGTAACAACATGAAGCATATACTGCCCCATCAGTTGTATTTTCTGTTGCTTGTAACCAAGCAGCAAAAAGGCCAAACCTAACAACAAGGTACAAATAGAAGTGTTTATGGTTGCATAGCTATTATAAGAGTAGTTGGTATTGGTTAATGTATCATTGCCGCCATTAAAAAATTGATCAGTAACGACGTGAAACTGCAGCAGGTCCTGCAATAAACCAAATAAGCCAAACAACGCAACGATGATTGATAGTGTAATTAATGCAAACCTGATATTCTTTTTGGGAGATTGTTGGGTTAATAAAGTAGTTACTCCCAAAAAACACAGGCACATTGCAGTGCTAAATTTCACCGTCACATATTGGGGTATGAGTGTTTTAAGTGCGTCTATGTTCAAAAGCCACCCACAGATAACTAATACACCTGCCAATATGGTGAATAAGCTTACAAAGGTTATAAATTTGCTTTTTTGAGGACAGTACATTTAAAATAAAATATTCCTGCAAGCTATATAATTTACCAAATATTTCGCTTTAATCAGGATGTAGTTTGGGCTGTAAATTTATCCTGATAAAGTTATAACAAAATCAGCCCAAAGCTAATTTTAATAGATGATGTATTCAGTGGGTAATAACTATTTTGATTAGTACATAAAAAAATCAAAACCTATTGATTAAACTAACAGCTACTCATTTTTTTGAGGTTAAAAAAACCTGAAGTGCCTGCTGGGTAAAATCGGATAATACAAGTTCGCCACTAATTGCCGCCCTACCAGCTAATAACGAATCCCAATCGTTGGTTCCTTCCCATAATAGTTGTTTAAGGGCAGTTAAGGCCGCGGGATTATACGACACAAGTTTGTTTACTAACTCATTAACAGCAAAATCGAGAGAGGTTATATCGTCATATACTTCGTTATACAAGCCCTTTTCTTTTGCCCATTGCGCAGTTTGGAATTCAGTTGCCTGAAAAGTCAATTGCGAAAATGCCGGTAACCCAACTTTACGTATCACCGCCGGCGATATCACAAATGGCCCTATCCCTATTGCAAGCTCGCTTAGCTTTATCGCGGCGAATTGGGTAGCCACACAATAATCTGATGCTGCTGCCAAGCCTACTCCTCCGCCAACGGCTTTCCCCTGCACCCGGGCAACAATTAGCTTGGGCGATTTGCGGCACGCGTTAATTACATCAGCAAAGCCTGTAAAAAATTTGCAGCCTTGTTCCTTATCCTTTATCTGCATCAGTTCATCAAAACTGGCGCCGGCACAAAATGTACGATCGCCCTCACTTTTTAATATAATCACTTTTACAGCGTCATCGACGCCTGCCTCCCGGATACTTTTAGCCAGCTTTTGCAGTAAATGAGATGGGAGTGAATTTTGGGATGGGTGATAGAAACTAATAGTAGCCGCACCATTGGTACTTATTACGCTTGATACATTTCCGTTATCGATGGCCGACATGTTTATGATATATATATTGATTTGCTAACCAAACCATTTTACCTCCAATATCAGAAGTAATTAATGTAACCGCAATTTTAGCCTAAAATAATTTGACGGCCAAATATTAAGCAATTATTGGCAACTCAAAATAAAAGGTTGCGCCTTTGCCCAATTCACTCTCTACTCCTATCTTGCCGTTGTGATTATTTATAATTTCGGTGCTGATATAAAGCCCCATGCCCAGGCCACTCGCCATGAATTTTTGATCTTCAACGCGGTAAAAACGTTCAAATATACGCTCAATCTGCCCGGCAGATAACCCAATTCCAAAATCGGTAACAGATAGGCGCACCACGCTTTCGTTGATTTCGGTTTTAATAATTATCTTTTTGTTTACCTGCGAGTATTTTACGGCGTTATTTATAAAATTCATAACTACTTGTTCTAACCTTTCAGCATTTCCAATAATTTTAAAAGGGGATGTGGCCAGGTTATCAAACTCATGCTGGGGATACATGTGCTGCGCGTTCTCAAGCGATGTTACGACCAAATCGCGCAAGTTAACTTCTTCGATCGCATATTCAAGCCTGCCCGCATGTATTTTGCTCACGTCAAGTAAGTCATTTATCAGGCGTTGTAGTTTATTTACAGCAATCGCTGCTTTTTCAATATATTGTTTAACAACCGGCGGCACGTGTTCCTTATTATAGCCGCTGATGAGTTGAATGTAGCCTTTTAAGCTGGTTAGCGGTGTTTTAAGTTCATGGCTGGCTACACCTATAAATTCATCTTTACGTTCCATTTCCTGTTTCTGATCTTCAATATCAGTAGCTGTGCCCACCCAAAAAACAATTTCTCCATTATCACCTTTCAAGGGCATGGCCCTGTTCAAATGCCAGCGGTATTTTCCATCCCAACGCAGATAGCGGTTTTCTACCTCAAAAACAACCCCGGTTTTCAATGAATGTACATATTTATCCATGGTTATCGCAAGGTCATCCGGATGGACTATGCGTTGCCACCCCCAACCTGCGGTCTCACTAAATCGTAAGCCTGTATAATTATACCATTGCTGATTAAAAAAATCAATTTCGCCATTGGGCAGGTTTGTCCAGCTCATCTGTGGAATATTGTCGCTTAGCAGCTTAAAATGCTCCCTGCTTATCAGTAAGTCTTTCGTACGCTCCTTTACTGTATCCTCAAGTTCATTATTCAATTTTTTAGTTTCTTCCTGTGCTGCAATAAGCTGGTCATTTTTTACTTTGAGTTCCCATTCGGCTTCTTTTTGAGTAGTTAAATCGGTAAGTATCAAACTAAGCGACAAGCCTTCGTCAAGACTGAGTGTTGTGCATGATAACAAACAAGGGGTTAAATGGCCACTTTTATCTGCTAACAAAATCTCCCCTTTGCAATCTTCTTCCCAGCCATTATTAATCATATAATTAAACCTTTCCTGAGAAATTTCGGGTATAAAAGTTTCAAACCTTAATCCAATTACCCGCTCTAAGGGCATGTTCATCATCGTTGCAAAACGCGAATTACTGTAAAGGATTACCCCTTCCCTGTTCAGGGTAACAGCCCCCTCGTTCATTTTTTCAATAAAAACCCGGTATGTCTGGTCGGCTGTTTTAAGCGTATATAATTGATGCCCGGTATCATCTTTAACAATAAGTGCATCAACCTGGCCATTTCGTATGGCGTCAATAGTATCGTTTGCTTCATCCAATTGAAGCTGAAGCTCCCGAAACTCTTGTAATAGCTCGTCGTATGTCAATTTAGCAGGATTCATATTAATAATCAGTATATAAACCAAGCCCGCGAAGTACTTTGGCGATATTACTCATGTCGCCTATTAATCGGCGCTCGGCGCCTGGCGCTTTTTTAATTAGCAGCGGCAAGGCAATAATCTGTTCACTTTCGGCAATTAATGGCTGTTGGTAAACGTCTATAATTACCAATTCATAATTACCCTTTAAATACTGTTCGCAAATACCCTTTAAATTGGATATAGCACGCGTTGAATTTGGCGAGGCTCCGGCTACAAACAAGCGTAACTGAAAAACACTCCCATCATCAAGGTTTAAATTCCGGGCCAAAGGTGGCAGTTGATCTTGTTCAGACATTATATTTTCTTTAGCGTGGCCTGATATTTAAACCCACCAGCACTTTTTCTTCGTTTGATAAATCGCCAATGATTTTCCTGATAGGTTCAGGCACCTTTCTTACCAGGGTAGGTATTGCAAATATCTGGTCGCCTTCGGCAAGTTGGGGCTGCACCAATAAATCTATTACCTCAATTGCGTACTGGCCTTTTAAGTACTCTTCGCAATATTTTTTCAGGTTGGCAAGCGCGGCGACAGATTTGGCTGTTTTGCCGGCAACATACAACCTCAATTCATATTTTACTATTTCTTCTTCCATTGTATTTTAGCTCTTGTTCTTATCAGCACCAGTTGTCCCTCTGCGCATCCTCGTAATTTCTTCCCGGTTCTTTTCTATTATCTGTTGCTTTAGTTCTTCCTCTAAATAAATTTTATTCAACTCGTCTTCAATTGATTCGTACTCTGCTTTTAGGTTAGTTATTTTTGATTCCAACATCATTCGCTTGCGCATAATCTCTTTGTCTTTACGCGATACAGCAAAATCTCTCAATGCAAGCCCGGTTTTTTCTTTTAGTTTTTCGGCTTCACGTGCCGAGCCGGTAAGTACGCCATCAGGCCCAAGATATACATCTACCAGATCGAGCCCGTTGTCTGTAATAACAAACTCACGCACCTGGTTACTATGTTTCATACCACGCGATTTCATGATGTACATGCCTCTGTTCCGCTCTCCGTTATATTCAATATCACGCACCAATAGCCATGCATCAACAAGCGAGGAAACACCTTCGTCGGTTTGGTCGCTGATTATAGTATTAAGGGTGAGGGCCGTAAACATTACCGTAATTTGTTCTTCCTGCAAAAAATCTATCAGCCTTATCAGCATTGATTTTACTTCACTTACCGAGCCAACAGTGATGAGGTTGGTTATGGGGTCAAGCACAACGGCAGCGGGTTTAAATTTTTTAATAAGTTTATAAATGGCCACCAGGTGCATTTCAAGGCCATACAAAGTAGGCCTGGATGCATAAAATTGCAGCAGGTTATTGTCAATGTGTTTTTGCATATCCACATTGATAGATTTCATATTTCTGATAATTTGTTTTGGCGACTCCTCGAACGCGAAGTACAAACATCTGTTACCGCTATTACAGGTTTCGTTGGCAAAGTATGCAGCTATACTGGTTTTTCCTGTGCCGGCTGTGCCTGAAACTAAAACGCTGCTACCTTTGAAAAAACCGCGCCCGCCCAGCATGTTATCAAGAGCCGGAATACCCGAAGAAACTCTTTGCGACGACACATCTTTTCCCAGTTTTAAAGATGTTACCGGTAAAACAGAAATACCGTCCTCGTCTATTAAAAAAGGATATTCGTTAGTGCCGTGTTGCGATCCGCGATACTTGATAACCCGTAACCTGCGGGTAGAAATCTGGTTTATAACGCGGTGGTCAAGCAGGATAACGCAATCAGAAACATATTCTTCCAGGCCCTGCCGGGTTAAAGATGGGCCTTCGCCTTTTTCGCCGGTTATTATGGCAGTAACACCTTTGCCTTTCAAAAAGCCAAATAACCTGCGTAGTTCGGCCCGAAGAATAGTTTGATCGGTTAGGCCCGAAAATAAATTTTCAAGTGTGTCTAACACCACCCTTTTAGCGCCAATTGCATCTATGGAATAGCCCAATCTTATAAAAAGGCCCTCCAGGTCATATTCGCCGGTTTCTTCAATCTCACTACGATCAATATGAACATGATCAATCTTTACCATGTTATCGGTTTGCAACTTTATAAGGTCAAAACCTAATGAAGCTACGTTCATGGCCAACTCCTCGGCCTTCTCCTCAAACGCCATAAATACACCTGGCTCGCCAAACTCCGTTGCGCCGCGAATAATAAATTCAAGCGACATTAAAGTTTTACCGCAGCCAGCTTCGCCACATATTAAGGTGGGGCGGCCTTTAGGTAGCCCACCGCCAGTTATTTCATCTAAGCCTGTTATACCAGTTTGGCTTTTAGGTAACGTGGGAAAATTCCCCTTTTCTTCTTTTTTTACTATACTCATCGTGAATAGCGTTTTACTTCGTACATTTTATAAACGCACATGTATTTGCAATTTAATTGGTTAATAATGCGATACGGGTATAATTTGTTTTATCTGGGGGAATTTATTTATTAAATTGAAGCAGCTTTTTAGTTTGCTAAATGTAGCGTTAGCCCGTTATCACTTAAATAATTTACATCAATGGCCCGATAATTAATTGTTTATAAAACCAGCTTTATATGGCTAAAAACAACTAACTTACAGATATTTCCAATAACAGCATATCAAAATCCATTAAAACACATTACTGCTTTTTTAGTTTATTACCAATAAATTAAAAGGCTTTATTACATACTTTTCCAGGTAAATGACCAACACTACAGAACAAAGTTTACTCAATAACGAAAACATCTTTCGCACGTTAATCGAAGAATCGCCAAGTCCGGTTGGTCTTTATGTAGGGCGGGATATGCAGATAAAAATTGCCAATAAAGCCATCATCAAAATATTTGCAAAAGGCAATGATGTTATTGGTAAACCTTATTTTGAATTATTGCCCGAACTAAAAACACAACCGGTTTTTGATATCCTTAACAATGTTTATAATACAGGGGTAGCTTATGAGGCAACAGAAGCGCGTGTTGATATAGTTGTAAATGAGTGCCTTGAAACATTTTACTTTAACTTTGTATTTACCCCAATAAAGAACAGCGATGGCCAGGTTTGGGGAGTTTTAAATACAGCAGCAGATGTTACCGAATTGGTATTAACCCGCCAAAAATTAAAAGAAAGCGAGGAACGTAAACAATTTACTTTACATGCAGCAGAAATAGGCACATGGGATCTTTACCCACCCCAGAAAATTGTGATTTGGGATGATCGCTGCAAAGAGCTATGCGGTTTTTCGGCGGGCGATGAAATAACTTACAACGATATTTTCAGGTACATCCATCCCGAAGACGAGTTTCGGGTGAGGGAGGCTGTCCAGAATGCGTACAATCCATCGTCGGATGGCAATTATGATATTACATTCAGAACAATCAATAAGGACGGGAGCCTGAAACATTGGATTCAATGTAAAGGCAAGGCATATTTCGGGTTGAATAACGAGCTTTGGCGTTTTGCCGGTATCATAAGGGACGCTACCCGCGAACAACTATACAGGCAGGAGCAACAAAAGTTGATAGCCCTGGTTGAAAACACTGCTGATACCGTTATACTGGGTAACGCATCTGCCGAGGTTAGTTACCTAAATAAGTCTGGTTTTAATTTATTGGGGATAAATGACACAGCCGATACATTAACACCCGGATTTAATTACTTCCATGAAGATGACAGACAAATTGTAACCGATAAAATATTACCTGCTATACAGGAAAACGGTAAATGGAGTGGCGAAATAAGATACAGGCATTTTAAAACGGGCGAACCGATACCTGTATACGTAAATTCGTTCCGAATTAATGATGATTATTCGGATAACGCCATTGGACTGGCTACTGTTGCCCGCGACCTGAGGCCTGAAAAAAAAGCACATAATGAACAATATAAGTTATTAACGCTTATTGATCACAGTTCTGACTTTGTTAGCCTGTCTGACCTGGACGGCAATGTAAGTTATGTTAATGCGGCCGGGCGTGTTATGTTAGGCATAAAAAGCCAGCACGAACTGGAACGACACAACAGCGAGTATTTAACGAAGTCCGAATTAGCTAAACTGGTTAATAAAGTAAACAAGGGGCTGATGAAAGATGGCAAATGGTCGGGTGAAATTAATTTCAAGCATTTTGAAACCGGCGACGCCATACCTGTTTATGGAACAACAATGCTGGTGTATGATTCGGTTACTGGTAAACCACAAGGCCGCGCTACAATAGCACGTGATATGCGCCGGGAAATTGCCGACAGACAGGAACTAAACGACCAGATTAAGCAGTTTGAGTTTGTTACCGATTTTATGCCCGTACAATTATGGACAGCGACTACAGATGGTAACATAGATTATGTAAACCAACGTGCAACAGATTATTTTGGAACAAGCCAGGAGCAGATAATTGGCACAGCATGGTTAAACATGGTACATCCCGAAGATGCTGATGGATGTGTTGCAGCATGGACATCATCGATAAAAACCGGAGATATATACCAATATGAGTTTAGGCTGCTCGATAAAAACCGGGTTTATAAATGGCACCTTGCCCAGGCATTTCCTTTTGTTAACGACGGGAAGATTGTTAAATGGTTTGGTACCAATACCGATATAGACGAGCAAAAACAGTTGCAGCGTCAAAAAGATGATTTTTTAGGCATCGCCAGTCATGAGTTGAAAACGCCGGTAACCAGTATAAAAGCCTATGCGCAGGTACTTGGTGCCATGCTTACCCGGGAAGGAGAAACTAAAAAGGCCGAAATGGTAAACAGAATGGACGCCCAGGTAAACCGGCTTACTAATTTAATTGGCGATTTGTTAGATGTTACGAAAATAAACTCGGGCAGGTTACAATTTAACAAAGTGTGGTTTGATTTTAACCAGGTAATTAAAGAAACCATAGATGATTTGCAGCATACCACGCAAAAACATAAGTTGGTGGCTGATTTCACCGAAACCGGCCAGATTTATTCGGATAAAGACCGCATAAGCCAGGTAATTACCAACCTGATAACTAATGCAATAAAATACTCGCCACATACTGATCAGATAATTGTGAGCACCCGATTAAAAAATAAAGAAGCCATTGCTTGTGTGCAGGACTTTGGCATTGGCATTCCTGATGATAAAAAAGATAGAGTATTTGAACAATTTTATAGGGTTAGTGGCGACAAGCAACATACTTTCCCGGGTTTGGGTTTGGGGTTATACATATCGTCGGAAATAATTAAACGTGAAGGTGGCAGAATGTGGGTAAACAGTGTGGAAGGAAAAGGATCTACTTTTTGCTTTGCTTTACCTGCAGAGGGGAAGGAGTAACAAGTTTTAATTTTCCGTTAATTATATCTCTCTATCCAAAAATCCGAATACCTGATTTCAGTTACTTAACACATCCGCAAAACATTAACTCCCATAGTATGTTGTGTTTATATTATATAAATAAAGCCATGGGAGTATTACAGCATATCCAACACCAGATCTCGGCACTTAACGATTTGATCAAAATAAATAACGACCGTATAGCAGGTTATCAAAAGGCCCTTGAAGATTCAACAGAAAGTGACCTGGTTTTGCTATTTAATGAATATGTTGATCAAAGTAAAAATAACGTCAGCGAGTTAAAAGAATATATCCTGTTTTTAGGTGGCCACCCAACCGACGGCACTACATTATCGGGCAAATTTTATCACACCTGGGTTAACCTGAAAGCCGTACTTATCAATAAAGACAGGCAGGGCATACTGGCCGATTGTGAGTATGGAGAAGATGTGATCATCAAAGCATACAGGAAAGCACAGGACGATAAAGAGCTTATTTGGGAAGATGATAAGGTTGTAAACCTTTTAGCATGGCAATTGGAGGGGTTCAAAACATCGCATGAAACTGTTAAGACATTACGCGAAGCTGTAAATATTTAATTGTATTACCATGAATAGCGCCGATCATTCATTCTTTGATGACTACAAACCATTACACGTGCCGCATGAATATTCGCCCTCGGCTTGCGTGCAAAATAATGTTGTATTTGCACTTGCCCAGTTAGGTGAAGCAACAGCGGGCGAAGTTGCAGCAAAACTAAGCCTGCTTGAACCGGGCACTAACCCCGGCACCCACCAAAAAAATGCCGACGATATACTTAACTACCTGTTTGATAAAGGCTTGATAAAAGCCAACAATATTGGCGGTCAACTGGCCTTTAATTTAAGTAAGATTACAGAACCTAACTCCGGTAAAGCCGATAGTCTTTTTTAAGGATTAACCGGGTTTATTGGTTTAGCCGAAATTATACTATCAACAACAAATACACTAACCCCTCTCCAAGGCAATGTGTGCAGGTATTCTTTATAATGTAATTCCAGGTACGAACCGGCATTGTTGTTTAACTGCTGAGCCACTTTTTCATTTGTTACCGAAAACATAAACTCATTTGAAGCAATATTGCCTTGCGTTTGTGTACGTATACCATTCTGTATCAGCCTGCCCTCATAAGTTTTAAAAATATAACCCTTTTTTACAAAATAATTCATAGTACCTGCTTTAGCGCCCTCACCAAAAACAAAGTAAAACCGGTAGTAAAAAAAGCCCGCAAGTAATAATAATACAATTGATAAAAGAATTAGCCTGGTTTTGGTTTTCATAGATGGTATTTTTAATTATCTAAAGCTACAAAAAGTTGGTGCCAAGCAGAACGATAATTCAAATAAAAAGAACATATGATTTGCAATTAGTTTCCTAAAGGTTAAATAAAAAATATTATTAATAATTACCCATATTAAGTTTAAACCCTAACTTTATCTAAGTTTACCTAAAATAATAAAAATGCCCTCCGAACTATCGCCTGTTTTGCCAGATGAGATTTTCAAAATTATATTTGAAAAATCGCCGGGCTCACTGTTGGTAAAGGCCGATGCACCACATTTTACCATTATGGCTGCAAACGAGGCGTACCTTAACATAACAAATGCTACCCGTGAAATAATTATCGGCAAAGGTTTTTTCCAGGTTTTTCCTGATGATGATGATGACCCATCTGATGAAAGCGGCGCCCGTAAAACATTTACTAAAGTAGTGCAAACAGGCCTCAAAATTGATATACCCACCTACCGTTACGATACCCGCGACCCCGAAACCGGGGATTATAAGATCAGGTATTGGTCATGCAGTAATGTTCCGTTTAATGGGCCTGATGGTAAGGTTGCTTATATTTTAAATACAATTGCCGAAATAACAGGTGAGGTAAATGCAAAAGAAGCCGCTATCGAAAGCGAAAACAGGTTACGCCTTGCCGCCGAAGCTACCGGTTTTGCGACATTTGACTGGGACTTTAAAGACGAAGTACGGTTATGTTCGCCACAATTAGCCGAGTTGTTTGGCCATCCTGCAGACAGCAGGCTATCATCAGTAGATGTATTTCAAAAACAGGTATTACCCGAAGATCAGCAGGTAATTGCGGATGCATATCAAGAAGCAAAAAAAAGTGGCATTTATGCATACGATGTACGGGTTGTTTGGCCGGATAATAGCATCCACTGGCTGAGTATCAAAGGTAAACTTGTTATTGACGAGCGACAAAAACCAATCAGGATGCTGGGTACTGTGATTGACGTAACCGAAATTAAACGGGATGAAATCAGGAAAAACGATTTTATAGCCATGGCCAGCCATGAGTTAAAAACCCCGCTAACTTCAATTAAATCATATATTCAGATACTATCAAAAAAACTGGCTTCAGATAATGATGCTTTTATTAACAACGTGTTGAGCAAAGCCAATAACCAGGTTAACAAAATGACCGACCTGATTCATGGCTTTCTTGACCTCTCTAAACTGGAATCAGGAAAGCTGCAACTAAAGCCCGAATTGTTCGATATCAATAAACTTATAGAAGATTGCATTTCTGAATTACTGCAATCCACCTATAGCCATATCGTTATTTTTAACAACCCAGGCAACTTAAACGTTACCGGCGACAGGGAAAAACTTGGCCAGGTTATCGGTAATTTTCTAAGCAACGCTGTAAAATATTCGGCCAAAGAGACGAAAATCATTGTCAAATGCACTATTAACGACGGATATGTTGTTGTATCCGTTACTGATGAAGGGGTGGGTATTAAGCTAAAAGATCAGAAGAAGGTGTTTTATCGTTTTTACCGGGTAGACAATGAAAAAATCAAAAACGTTTCGGGTTTTGGCATTGGCCTTTACCTATCCACCGAGATTATACAATGTCATAAAGGCAAAGTATGGGTTGAAAGCACAGAAGGTGTAGGCTCAACTTTTTATTTTAGCATCCCAGCATAACACCTGCACAGTTATTTTACCGGTGTTAATTTTACTTTTTTATAGGATGATAACATAAATTCCACCAGGCCGGTCATGTTTAATGGTGGTTGATTTGTTGTTACGCTCAGCTTTTTTTTATTATTTTCAAAATCAAACTCAAAATAATAATTAGGCATATCAATAACCTGGTCTTGCTGTCGCCAGTTGTACATTTTTTTAAGTTCGCTATGTTTAAGCCAATAGTTTAGTGTATCAAGTTGTGGTTTTGATAATTTCCCTGTAAACTCACCTTTAAAAGGATCGGCGTACTCCCCTCCTCTTAAATGATAATCGCCGTCGGCCCCAATTAATATTTCAAGTTGCGGACAATCTCTATGACAGGTGGAAGATAAAAAACGCACAGCAGATAGTTTAATATCCTTATCATAGCTATTTTTTAAATTTGTAAATTCATAAGTGTCGGGGCCAGCAAGTTTAATGGCATTTGAATCTACAGCTTTAATGTAAAGGCGGTTTTTGGTAAGGTCCCTGATCAAAAATTTAAAGTTAATTTTATGTTTAACCTTAAAATTATCGACGCTTGAAGTGTAAATATCCGTCATGATCAAAGTATCCTTCACAATGGAATAATGACTTTTGAATTTATCATTTCCAATAAAATTGAAATTAACACGGCCGTTCTCGAAATATAAGTGTCCGAGGTCTTTATTAATCCACCGGATAGAATCCAATTGTACTTTTTGGGCGTGCAATTCGCCAAAAACAATAATAAATGCAAATAACAAAAACCCGTGTTTTACCATTTAATTATATTTATGGAATATGGCTTTGCTTACAAACCCATATAATAGGATGTTAACGATGGAAAGTCATTAAACTTGTGTTCATAATCCTCTGTTTTTCCAAATCCGTAACTCACAAATATAAAAGGTATGCCTGCTATGCGTGTCTGCTCCGCGTCACCTTGTGTATCGCCCACATATACCGGGGCTTTAAGCCCATGTTTATCTATCAACAGATGCATGTTGTAATGCTTGGGCATACTGTTTTCCCCATATGCTATATAATCGGTAACATAATCGTCAATGTTTGCCCACGATATAAATAACGGGATAATACCGACCGCACAATTACTCAGGACAAAAATTTTATATTTTGTTGCCAATAGTTTTATCCCTTCGATAACGCCTTCGTACATATTACCACCGCTTTGCGGTAATATTTGCCTCCGGGTTTCATTTACATCCATGTAAATTCCCTGGGCTATATCGTCGTCAAGTTCGGGCAATAAAGCCCTGGTTAGTTTTTTACCCTCCATTCCGATAAGGCCCAATAACTCAGTGCGGTTTATTATCCTGTTTATATCAAGTTTTTCAAAAGTTAGATTCCATGAATTGGTGTACGTGTCAACAGCGTCCCAAAGGGTTCCATCCATGTCAAAAATAAGGCTATCGGGCTTCTGCATACAAATTATCCGGCTTTTTTGCTAAGATGTAAAATTAAGCTTAGGTATAAAAACGAAGTTCATACTTTCTTCATTATTAATCTACACTTTTGAAATGTGATAAGGTTAATGTGGGCCAGCTTAGCAGGAGGTTGGTTCCATAGAGGTCTCCGCCGTAACAAGCGGGGACTTTTTTGTTTTACAACTAAATTTTTGACAATCAAATAGTTATACTATCTCCAACTTTGTAAACCTCGTGAAACTTAATACCGAGCTTATCAAAGTGTTTTACATAAGCCGCGTAGCGTTGTTTTATGAAAAACTCTTTAGCATAACCATCATGAACCGGCAGGATTTGCTTCGGTAGTAACTTATCTGCAAAGCCCGAAATCCGTATTTCATTGGCAAACGGCGCCATGGTAACCATTAACAATAATTCAATTCCTTTATATTCAAGTAACTTATCTTCCATCGAATCAACTGGGTGTAGTACCTGGTCATTGATGATGAATCCCGTCATCTGTGGCAATGGATTATCCATAATTGGTTCATGCATAACCGGGATGGCTTTCAAAATAAACGGCCCAAAATTTGCCGTACCCTCTTCAAATAAAGTATATATAATCCCGGCCTTGTCCAATTCTTTGCCTATCTGGCTATTGGTTATCACGATAGCCCCGCTTAAATCGAGGATGCTCTTTAAAATTTGAAGTTCGTAATGGTCGGGGTGAATGTGCGTTATAACGATGGCTTTTACATCAGCAAACATTTGCGCAGTAACCTCGCCTTCTGCAAACGAAAATTTACCAGGGTCAAATAATAGCTTATACTCATCCAACTCAAATACAAGGCAGGAATGTAGGTATTTAGTGATTTTCATAGTAGTATTATAGTTCTGCACGATTTGACTATCGTGTTTAAATTTTAACAACACCTGTTATATAAAGTTTTGAGCGATGATACCATCGAATTACCGGACATCTACCCATAGGATAATCCTAAAAAAGGAACTGGCATGTTGGCTTTAAGGCCCAACCACGACGATGTCAGGGAACGACGCAATCTCCAATATGCTAAATCGTGAAATGTTTAATAATTATATCAACGAAGTACTTCGTTCCCGGCAACAACCTGTATAAATCAATATATTCCAGCGTAATCACACAAAAGCCACCAATCGTGTCCATTATTACAACTTATTCTATATAAAAAGTGCGCCCTTCAACGGCGAGTTCAGTTGCGGGGAATATGCTTTTAGCTTCATCCAGCAACTCAGTCAAGGTTTTGTAACGCGCCGAAAAATGGCCGATCAGCAATCTTTTCGCGTTTGTTTTTAGCGCTACGTCGGCGGCCTGCAGCGCTGTTGTATGGAAAGTATCATTAGCCCTATCCAGCATCTCATTTAAAAATGTGGCTTCGTGATAAAGCAACGTGGCGTTGGCTATTTGTTCAAAATACTGTTCACCGTAAAGCGTATCAGAGCAGTAGGCGTATGATTTGGGTTGATCCGAATCGATGGTCAGATCGTCATTTTTGTATACCTGTCCGTTTGGTGCGGTATAATCGGCTCCTTTTTTTAACGCGGTAAAGTAAGGCACCGGGATTTGCAAATACTCAATTACCTCCTTACGAAGTTTGCGCAGGCGCTTTTTTTCGCGGAAGATAAATCCTGTAGTATCAATCCTATGGTTGAGGGGGATTGTTTCTACAATGATGTCATTGTTGCTTACGATTACTTCGGGGTGTTGGTTATGGGTTTGTTTAAATTCTAAAGGGAAATGCAGGGTGGTTTCTGAATATTTAAGCTGCAGATCAATAATCTCCATTAAATGCGGTGGCCCAAAAAGATAAAGCGTTTTTTTACGCCCGTTAAGGTGCATCGACGATAGCAGGCCAACAAGGCCGAGATAATGATCACCATGCAGGTGACTGATAAATATATAATCTATCCTGCTGGCTTTAATGTCAAAACGCAACATTTGCTGCTGGGTACCCTCGCCGCAGTCAATTAAGTACAAGTGCTCGTTGATATTGAGCACTTGTGCTGTAGGATTTCTGTTAAAAATGGGTGTTGCCGAACTGCTTCCAAGTATTGTTACCTCAAATTTCATAATGGGATAACAATGTACAGATTATCTTGATTCTTTTTTCAATTCTTTCTCGATCTCTTCCATAAAAATAAGATCGACACCTTCTTCGGCGGTAGGTACAACTGTAAGTACGTTATCCAGTTGCGAAATAGTAATTAAACGTGCCACAGCATCGTTCAATCCGCACAATATAAATACCCCCGATGCGTTTTTGCACAAACGGTGACCAACCAACAAGCTGCTTAAACCGGATGAATCGGCAAATTTCACTTGTGAAAGGTCAAGAATGATGTTTCTTTGTCCTTCCGTATTGATCAATATCAGTTCAGATTTTAATTGAGGCGTTACTAACGAATTCAATTTTGATTCGTTAAGCTTCACTAAAATGTATTTCTCGTGTTTATCGACAGCAAATTTCATTCTTATAAAAATTAATAAGCTAAGATATGATTAATTTATGTGTAATTAAAAATTACATAATACTAAGCGCATTGTTTATAGCGGTTTCAACCCTGTTTAACACACTTCCTGTATCCGATTTCACAAACGTTTCACCTATGATCTTTTCATAAAGTTCGATATAACGTTCAGATATCGATGCTACAATCTCTTCGGTCATTACCGGAACAACCTGGCCTTCCTTACCCTGAAAACCGTTTTCAATCAGCCATTTGCGTACAAACTCTTTCGAGAGCTGTTTTTGCGGTTCACCTTTTTGCTGGCGTTCCTCATAACCTTCCTTATAAAAATATCTTGAAGAGTCGGGGGTATGGATTTCATCTATTAAATAAATAACGCCATCAACCTTACCAAACTCATATTTGGTATCAACCAGTATTAAGCCTTGTTTGGCAGCAATTTCGGTACCGCGTTTAAACAACGCTTTGGTATAGGCCTCCAGTTGGGCATAATCTTCGGCAGATACAATACCCTTGGCCAGTATATCCGCTTTTGAAATATCTTCATCATGCCCTACCGATGCTTTGGTAGTAGGTGTAATTATTGGCTCGGGCAGGATATCATTTTCCTTTAACCCTTCAGGCAGCGCTTCACCGCAAACCTGCCTGCGGCCTGCCGCGTATTCACGGGCAGCATGGCCAGCCAAATATCCCCGTATCACCATCTCCACCTTAAAGGGCTCACAAATGCGGCCAATGGTAACACTTGGGTCGGGCACAGATATTACCCAATTGGGTACAATATCGCTGGTAGCCTTTAAAAAACGGGCGGCTATTTGGTTAAGCACCTGCCCCTTGTAAGGGATAGCCTCGGGTAATACCACATCAAAGGCCGAGATCCTGTCGGATACTACCATGGCCAGGTACTTATTATCTATCGTATATACATCACGTACCTTCCCCTTATAAAAGCCAGTCTGGCCCGGAAAGTTAAAATGTGTTTCTTTTATTGAATTCATAATTTTAGTATCAAGTAGTAAGTATCAAGTAGCAAGTATTTTGCCCGATTTAAAAGACAGAACAAGTATCAAATATGCAATGCATCTTGATACTTGATACTAACTACTTGATACTACCTTCTTACTGTATATCCCCGTAAGCTGCTAATATTTTGCGTACCAGTTTATGGCGTACAACGTCTTCTCCGCTTAGGTATACTATTTCTATTCCTTTTATATCTGTTAATATGCGCAGGGCGGTGTGCAGGCCCGATTGTTGTTTTTTGGGCAAATCTATCTGTGTTACGTCGCCGGTAACAATAAATTTGGCCGATGGCCCCATACGTGTCAGGAACATCTTTAATTGCATATCGGTAGCATTTTGGGCCTCATCCAATATCACAAAGCAATTATCCAGCGTACGGCCACGCATAAATGCCAGCGGTGCAATCTCGAT
Source organism: Mucilaginibacter sediminis (assembly GCF_051903035.1). Lineage (NCBI taxonomy): Bacteria > Pseudomonadati > Bacteroidota > Sphingobacteriia > Sphingobacteriales > Sphingobacteriaceae > Mucilaginibacter > Mucilaginibacter sediminis. The sequence goes on along the minus strand of NZ_CP170602.1, from coordinate 508,273 downwards.
GGTACGGTTTTCCAGGTAAAATTTCAATTTCTCTGCCGGGATCATGTCATCAAGCGCATCATACAACGGCCTCAGGTATGGGTCGATTTTTTCTTTTAAATCGCCGGGTAAAAAGCCAAGGTTTTCTCCCGCTTCAACCGCCGGGCGGGTTAAAATAATGCGTTTAATTTCTTTGTTCTTTAAAGCACGCACGGCCAATGCAACCGCGGTGTAGGTTTTCCCGGTACCTGCAGGGCCAATAGCAAACAAAATGTCGCTTTGGTTTATGCTATCAACCATTTTGCGCTGGTTGGCGGTACGGGCTTTCACCATTACCCCATTCGGGCCGAAAACAATAACTTCGCCACTGGCAAATTTATCAGTTACAGGTTCCGACGATGAATTTGAAGATACTTTTGATCCTAAAATACGTTCAAGATCGGTAATGTTCAGGTTCTCGAATTTTTCAACATGAGCAAGCAGGTGCGAGAATTTTTCCTGGAAAACATTGAGTTCGTGATCATCACCCAAAACTTTTACTTCGCTGCCTCGTGCAACAATTTTAAGCTTGGGATATTGTTTCTTAATGATCTCAAAATGATCATTATTGGGCCCCCACAATACGGCTGGATTTACGTTTTCAATTGATAGCTTAAGTTCGTTCAATACTAATTGATTTTTTAGTTACGGATTTTTATGAATTAAAAATTGAATATTTGTAGCTTCAAATGCTATTACAAGATTAGCAATAAATATTTATAAAATTAATGGCAATAATAACATTAACTACTGATTTGGGCGATAAGGACATTTACCAGGCTGCGCTTAAGGGTAGCATCTACAAATTGTTGCCCACAGTTAATATAGTTGATATTACCAACAGCGTGGCGGCTTTTAATGTGCAGCAGGCCGCATTTATATTAAAGAACAGTTTTTATTACTTCCCCGAAGATACAGTACACCTTATAGGTATTGATACTGTTTACAGCGATCATACCAAGTACCTGGCGGTAAGGTACAAAAAACATTATTTTGTGGGTGCCGATAACGGAATTTTTTCATTGATGTTTGATACCGACCCGGAAGAAATTGTGGAAATAAACATTATGCAGGATTTAAAGTTCCTGCATTTTCCGCTGGCAGATATCTTTGTTAAAGCCGCCTGCCACCTGGCCAAAGGCGGCAAACTGAGCGAAATTGGCCTGCCGGTGCATGACATTGAAAACAAAATGAACCTACAGCCTGTTATCGAAAAAAACCTGATTAAAGGTGTGGTGATTTATATCGATTCGTTTCAAAATGTGATAACCAACATTACCAAGGAATTTTTTAACAGCGTGCAGCAGGGCCGTAAATTTGTACTTAATTTTAAACGCAACGAAACTATCAATCATTTAAGCTGGCACTATAACGAGGTGCCCATTGGCGAAAAACTTTGCCTGTTTGGCATCAGCGATCACCTGGAGATTGCCATTAATAAAGGTAACGCCAGTGGCTTATTAGGTTTAAACCTTAACGATAAGGTGATTATCGAATTTCAGTAAATTTAACCTATGAAAAAACTGTTACTATTTGGATTGCTCTGTTTTTTTGCCCTGGGTGATGTGTTGGCCCAATCGCAGGCTAACTCCGATTCTGTAGCCTATCAGCTTCAGCGAAAAAAAATTAACACGATGCTGGCAGCGCGTAAAGCCAAATTTGGCCAGTACGATCAAAGTTTAAGCCAACATACCGGCATTTTTGGTTTGCAAACAAAAAATGATATCCGCAGATCAAACAGTATCTTGATGGACATAGCCCGCACTGACGATGCCATTTTTAAAGAACTGAAAATACTATTTGAATACAGCGCATTCCAACAAAGGCAAATTCAAAGTCACAGCAAAGAGGCCGAGACAATAAACCATAATTTCCTGCTTACTATAAGCAAGTTAAGGCAACAGAACGCGCTGCTAAAAGCCGAGGCTGCTAAAAACAAAGAGCAAACAAACAGTTCAAGGCCCATTTATATTACGGTAATTGTGCTCATGCTTGCGTCAATTTTGTATTTGCTTTACCAAAAAAACAAACGGAAGGTGTAATTTCGCGCCGGTAACTACTTAAAACTATAAATGGCACGAGGAAGACTGAACAGTGGCGCTAAAGCAGAAGCCGAACTACCCAAAGCAAAAATCAACAGGCAGAGCATCCAAAATATTCGTAAACTGCTCACTTATATTAAACCATACCGGGGGAAATTTATAGCGGGAATATTGTTCCTATTCATCTCCAGTCTGGTAGGCCTTGCTTTCCCGGCAATACTGGGAGCTTTAATAGATGCGGCGCAAGGTAAATATAAATACCCCTACTTACCACATAGTTTAAACGCCATAGCGATAGCCGGATTCATTATACTGTTCGGCCAGGCGTTCATATCATTTTTTAGGGTGGTGTGGTTTGTGCAGGTTGCAGAGCGTTCCTTGGCCGATATACGCAGGGATACTTATTTTAAGCTGATAACGCTGCCTATGAATTTTTTTGCCAACCGGCGCGTTGGTGAATTAAATAGCCGCATTTCTGCCGATCTTTCGCAAATTCAGGATACTTTGACAACCACTATCGCCGAGATTATCAGGCAATTGGTAATTATGGTGGGGAGCGTTATTTTATTAGCTATAGTATCTATCAAGTTAACACTTGCCTTATTGGCAATACTGCCTTTTCTTGTGGCTTTTGCCGTTTTTTTTGGCAAGTTCATTCGCAAACTTTCACGCCAGGCGCAGGATAAGTTAGCGGAGTCAAATACAATTGTTGAAGAAACTTTGCAGGGTATAGCTAATGTTAAAGCATTTGTAAATGAGGCTTACGAAGCTACCCGGTATGATAAAATTTTACGTAACGTAGTTGATATCGCCGTTAAAGGGGCCAAATTTCGCGGCATTTTTGCATCATTCATCGTATTTTGCTTATTCGGGACTTTTGTCGGGGTAATTTGGTATGGGTCGGTATTGGTTAGCCATGGCGAGATCCTTGTGGGCGATTTAACCACGTTTATCATGTATTCCATATTTGTGGGCGCCGCCATGGGCAGTTTCCCCGACTTGTATGCCAACCTGCAAAAAGCAGTTGGCGCAAGCGAGCGTGTGTTAGAGATACTTGCCGAAAAAGGCGAAGACATTTCGATGGTAGAAAGCAATAACAAAATAGACCAACCTATTAAAGGCGATTTGTCATTTGATAATGTGGTATTTGCCTATCCATCCCGGTCTGAGCTAACTATCCTGAAAGGCATTTCCTTTGATGCTGCAGCCGGGCAAAAAGTGGCCATTGTTGGGCCAAGCGGCTCGGGTAAATCTACAATGGCCTCGTTAATACTGCAATTTTACCATCCGCAAAGCGGTACTATTTTATTTGATGGCCGCACGGCTGACGAATACTCAATAACCGATATCCGTAACCAGGTGGCCATAGTACCGCAGGATGTGTTGCTTTTCGGCGGATCGATATTAGAGAATATTGCTTATGGCCGCTTGAATGCATCAAAAGAAGATATTATACAAGCAGCCAAACGGGCAAACGCGCACCAGTTTATACTATCGTTCCCCGAGGGTTATGAAACCATTGTTGGCGAGCGTGGGGTAAAACTTTCAGGCGGGCAGCGCCAGCGCATTGCCATAGCAAGGGCATTGCTTAAAAATCCATCCATTTTGATATTGGATGAGGCAACCTCATCCTTAGATTCTGAATCGGAACGCCTGGTACAGGAAGCTTTGGAAGAGTTAATGAAAGATCGTACGTCTATCATTATCGCCCACCGTTTATCAACTATTCGTGAAGCTGATAAGATCATCGTTCTGGAAAAAGGCGAGATTATCGAAAGTGGCAGTCACCAGGAACTCATTGGCAACGAACAAGGGCTGTATCGTTATTTAAGCCAGCTACAGTTTGAAACACAAACCAGTTAATCCATCGTCGATAGTCCATAAACCATTGACCGTAGCGATTATTTTAATATATTACCACTGCAAAAGATTTGCAGAGACTATGGTCTATCGTCCATGGTCCATCGACCAATAAAAATGAAATTAACCATACACGGGGCGGCCCGACAGGTAACCGGCAGCATGCATTTGCTGCAGGTAGGCCAATACAAAATATTAGTGGATTGCGGGTTAGATTATGAGAAGGACCGCAGCATACAATCAAATGAAAACTTTCCTTTCCGGCCGGAAGAGATCGACGTGGTAATACTTACACATGCCCATATCGATCACTCCGGTAATTTACCTACACTGGTAAGGCTTGGCTTTAACGGCCAAATATTATGCACTCCCCCTACCGCCGATTTGACCGAGCTATTATTGCTCGATTCGGTAAGCATTTTCATGAATAAGGCAGGCAAGGGCAACCGTAAACGCGGTAAAAGTAAATTCAATTCGGGCGGTGGCCCACAGCCGCTTTATCTGCAAAAGCACGTGATGGATACGGTGGAACGTTTTGTTACCATTGGCTTTAATCGCCCGTTCAGGATTAATGGCGATATCGAGCTTACTTTTATTCCGGTTGGCCACCTGTTGGGGGCGGCATCTGCTGTTTTAAAAGTAACCGAAAATGGCGAAGAAAAATCAATTGCTTTTACCGGCGATATCGGCCGAAAAAATTACCCCGTATTAAATGATCCTCAGCAATTGCCAGCTGTTGACTTCCTGGTATCAGAATCAACGTATGGCGGCCGTTATCACACCAAAGGAAAATCGGTAGAGGAAACCCTTGTAGAAGTTATTGAAAAGGCATGTATTAAAGAACAAGGCCGTTTAATTATCCCGGCTTTCAGCATAGGACGTACACAGTCATTAGTATATTCGTTAAACAAGATATTTACCGAAGGACTATTACCAGCCGTAAAAGTATTTGTAGATAGCCCGATGGCAACCATGGCAACCGGTATTTTCCGTAAATATCATAGCCTGGTAAACCAGGAAGCTCAGGATTTTTATAAAGATAAAGGTGATGAGTTTGAATTTGATAACCTTACTTATGTAGAAACCCTGAAAGATAGCCGCCAGATTTCTAATTACTGGGAACCCTGTATCATCATTTCTTCAGCAGGAATGCTGGAGGGCGGCCGCATCCAGGACCATTTATTTTACAATATTCAAAATTACTACTGCACCATCCTGTTCATTGGCTATTGCGCCAAAGGAACCCTGGGGCACCGTTTATTGCGGGGTGATCCTATCGTTCACATTAAAGACCGCGAATTAGCCGTTTATGCCACTATCAAACAAACCGATGTACTAAGTGCCCACGGCGATCACCAGGACCTTTTAGATAATGTAAAACAACAGGATAAAACAAAACTGAAGAACGTATTCCTGGTACATGGCGAGGGAGAAAGCATGAAGCTGCTGGCTGCTTCCCTGGAAGATGAAGGGTATATAGTTACTGTACCGGAGAAGGATGTAACGTACATACTTTAGGGGGGGTGTTATCTTCTCAGATATGTATAAATGGCATTGTTAGCATAGGGTAACACGACAAACTATGCATACCGCCATATATTTTTATCGGATTTGCTATATGTTAAAAAATCAGCATCAACAGTCAGTTATTAAAAAAAAAAGCCGGTACGATATCTCCGAATGTTGTCGGGCGACTTATATGGCCCATTTGCGTTTCGAGACTTGCTTCGGCGTGATATACGGCTTTTTACAACAATTCTGTAGCCAAGTTTGCCAGTTCGCTCCGTTCGCCTTTTTGCAACGTGATGTGCGCGTAAAGCGGGTGCCCTTTGGCCTTATCAATCAGGTATGATAAGCCGTTACTCTCGGCATCAAGGTAAGGTGTATCAATCTGGTAAATATCGCCTGTAAATACAAACTTACTGTTCTCGCCTGCGCGCGATATGATTGTTTTCACCTCGTGCGGGGTAAGGTTTTGAGCTTCGTCTACGATAAAGAATATCTTACTCAACGTTCGGCCACGGATAAAGGCCAGCGGGGCTATAGATATTTTATCATTACTCACGAGTTCATCAATTTTAGCCTGCATTTTATCATCATCGGCAAACTGATCTTTTATAAATTTTAGGTTATCCCAAATGGGGGCCATATACGGATCAATCTTGGATTTGATGTCGCCAGGTAAAAAGCCAATATCCTTATTACTGAGCGGTACTATAGGGCGGGTAACAAAAATCTGGCGGTAATATTTACGCTGCTCCAATGCGCTGGCCAGTGCCAGCAAAGTTTTACCTGTGCCTGCATTGCCTTGTATAGTTACCAACTTAATATCCGGATGCAGCAAGGCATGAATGGCGAAAGCCTGCTCAATGTTACGGGGAAAAATATTAAATACAGGTTGCTCAGTAACTTTTTCCAGTTGTTGGGTTTGCGCGTTATAGAACCCCGATACATCGCTCTTTTTGCTCTTTAGTATGTAAAAATGATTATTGGTGTACTGTGGTACACTCAAGCTTTCGGCAGACAGATTTTCCTGCTTATTGAACTGAGAAATAATTTTTTCGGTAACCTTATCTACATCGGTTTTACCTGTGTATAGCTCGGCCAGGTTTTTAATTTTACCTGTTTCGTAGTCCTCGGCATGCAAGTTAAGCGACTTGGCTTTAAGCCGCAGGCAGATATCTTTTGATACCAGCACCACTTTTTTTGCCGGGTATTCTTCCTGAAGGCCTAAGGCAACGTTTAATATGCGGTGGTCTATTTTGTCCGACCCAAAAACTTCTTCGGCATCGGTAGCTGTGGTTTTCACATCCATAGCCACTTTAAAACTACCTTTACTTTTCCCGTTCAAGGGAATCCACTCATTTACCAGGTTGTTTTTTGACAGATCGTCCATCAGCCGGATGAAACTTCTGGCTTCGAAGTTCCGGGTATCGTTGCCGTTTTTTTTATTGTCCAGTTCTTCCAGTACCTGGATGGGTATGGCTACATCATGCTCCTGGAAGTTTTGAAAGGCGTTGTGATCATAAAGGATCACAGAGGTATCTAAAACGAAAATTTTCTTTTGGTTACGCTGGCCGTCCTTATTCATATCCTACTAAATTAGGTTTTTTAACGTTTGTTCAAAATGAAAAAGCACTCTGAAAATAAAAAAACCTTATAAAAGCGAAAACGGGAGCCTCCTCTTTCGATTTGAACTCCCGTTTCCAAACCCCTGTTCAACCGTAGCTTCCCAGCGGCATCAAGTTTTGTGTATCTATGACCGATATGCCTTCGTATATAGTTTTTGCAAACCATCTACTACCGCGATATCACCAGTTCTGTTTTGGATCTCCGTAGAGTTCCGCATCGTTCCTGGTACCTTATTTAGTCACAATCTTTCTTCGAACAAACTTTCGTAAGTTCAATTCTTTCATATGACTCAGTGAACTTCTTTTGATCTTTAGTTCCTCCGAAGATTCACCCGATTCAACTTCTGTTTTCCTGAAAGGTTGTCAAAGTACGTCGTTCTTGATGATTACAATATAGGGACTAAAAAGCACCTTTGTCAAGTAAAAAATAAATTTGTTATAGACACGTTATTAACAACGCTTGTTAATAAAAAATAAATTATAAAGTCCTGATTAATAACACCTTAATTAGTTAAAACCAATTGACAATTGAGGTTATCAACATAAAACTTATTAACAAAAATCAAAAAAAAGTCACTTTAACATAATTGTAAAAAGCGTAAAATCACCAAAACGCTAAATTTTTTCAGTTAAATGCCGCCAATATCTTTTGGGAATATGTCTTAAATGTAGCCTGGTATTCTTCCTGGCTACAATATTTACACTGGTAAAGTAGCTTTTCCAAAGTTGCTGATATATTTTTTCGTCTTCGGTAAAAGCACTTATAACATCTGCAGATTTGTTAACTTCCGAAAAATCCAGCGTGATATACTGTGTATCGTGTAAATCATAATGAATGCCGTACCGGCGTTTAATATCGTAAATGATCCATTTTTGGTCGGTATACCGGTTTTTAAAATGCCTGATAATTAAGGGAAGTACGTTAAAATCAGGCTCAATGGCGGCATAGTAAGTTTCATCTTTTAGTTTCTGGAAACGGATAAAAGCTTCCATCCTATGTTTTTCGCGCCTCACCATCTTCAAAATCTCCGATAGGCGCATCACGTATTTATTGCCGTAATCTTCTTCAACATTTACATCTGTATCAAAAACATACCTGATAAACCCAACAATGGCGCTCTCTTCATTTTCCATTTCGGCCATATGAGCAATGTACAGGCGTTGAATCCCCGCAGCCGAGAGTTTTTTTCTTAAGCCCATCAACACCCTGTTGGCGCGATGCCCGTCAGTTGTTACCTGTAACACTTCTTCAAACATGGCACTGGTGCGCCACTCTCCTTTTATAAGCTTTACGTGAAACAGTTTGCGATCGTATATTTCAAATACGGCGGTAAGCAAACCTTCAAATGTTCCATCGTAAACAAGAGTGTACATCGTCAAAACAGGTTAAGTTGGGTTTGCGTATTTTTATTGTATTTGCTTTGCGATTCGGCCAGGATAAATTGTTTGATGTTGTTACCCGTTAAATCACGGCGTTCAAACTCATTGCTTTTACAAACAATAAAGTAGCGGGCCCGGTTAACGGCCACTCCTATCTTTTTCAATTGTTCCCAGCTCAACTTGGCAAACTTGCGCGCGCTAACTATTTTCTGCGCCGATAGCAACCCGATACCCGGCACACGTAAAATCATTTGCACATCGGCTTTATTGATGTCGACAGGAAAAGCCTGCATATTACGGATAGCCCAACTCAATTTAGGGTCGATATCCAGATCGAGCAAGGGATTTTGGTTGTTTACTATTTCATTAACATGAAAACCGTAAAGACGCATTAGCCAATCCGCCTGGTAAAGCCGGTTCTCACGCACCAGTGGCACCGATGTATTCAGGTCTGGTAAACGCTTATCGGCCAACACAGGCACATAACCCGAATAATAAACACGCTTTAGGTTGAAACTTTTATAAAAATAACTGGCCGATTGTAACACCTGCTGATCACTTTCGGGGGTAGCGCCGATAATTACCTGGGTACTTTGACCGGCAGGCGCAAACAGCGGCGCTCTTTTAAAAAGTTTCTTTTCTTCAGTCCGCAGGATGATCTCGTTTTTCAGGAAATTCATCGGGTTTATCATATCCTGCCGGTTCTTTTCCGGAGCCAACAATTTCAATCCGGCTTCGGTAGGCATTTCCAGGTTTACACTCAACCTATCGGCATACAAACCAGCCTCGCGCATCAACTCGTCACTTGCGCCGGGGATGGATTTTAGATGTATGTACCCGTTAAAGTTATTTTCGATGCGAAGCTTTTTAGCTACCCTTACCAAGCGCTCCATGGTATAATCGGCGTCTTTAAAAATACCCGAACTTAAAAACAGGCCCTCGATATAATTTCGCCGATAAAAATTAATAGTAAGGTCAACAACTTCCTGAACCGTAAATGCTGCCCGTTTGATATCGTTGTTTTTGCGTGACACGCAATACGCGCAGTCAAAAATGCAGTGATTGGTAAGCAGTATTTTAAGTAACGATACACATCGCCCATCCTCTGTATAACTATGGCAAATACCGTTGCTGGCATTGCCGAGGCCTTTATTATCATTTTTACGCTTGCTACCGCTCGAGGCGCATGACACATCATATTTAGCGGCATCAGCCAAAATATTCAACTTCTCTGTTATCCTTTCTGCATTCATATCAATTCAAAAATACTAATAATTTTAGCAAACATTAAGTTGATTTGGAATTTACTTTCAAGTTTTTTAAAAAAGCCGAAAAAATCAATAAATCTGTTAAATCCCGGTCCAGACTAATCTCAATTTCTCCAAACATAACAACCTGTTCTTCGTTGGTTTTAAAAAGAGTTTTGAATCATGGAAAAAGTATATACAGCTGTAGTAACAGCAAAAGGCGGCCGGGACGGTCATATAAAATCTGAAGACGGCGTAATTGATATGGAGCTAAAAGCTCCTGCGGCTATGGGAGGCGAAGATGGTTATCCTAACCCCGAATTATTGTTTGCAGGTGCATGGGGCGCTTGTTACCTGGGCGCGCTTGGTTCGGTAGGCATCAGAGATGGTATAAACGTTACGCAGGCTACGGTTGATGTGCATATTACTTTTAACAAGGAAGGAGCTTCATCATATGCTTTATCTGCCGAGCTTCATGTACATATCCCTGGCGTTGATTGGGATGTGGCCCAAAAACTGGCTGATGCTGCACATAAGGGTTGTCCGTATTCAAAAGCAACAAGAGGTAATATTGAAGTAAAGGTGATAGCCGATTGATTTGGCAGGCATTTTCAAAGTAAAAGCGGATGGGCTTGCCTTCATCCGCTTTTTGCTTATTATACTAAAATTCGTTCCTTATTTACCGGCAAGCAATCCATCAAGCGTAACCGATACATAATATAAGCCACCGATAGTTGGGCCGCCGGCATACTGATAATAACGTTTGTTAAAAATATCGGTTGCACCAACTTTAAAGGTAGCGTAGTAAGCGGGAACGCGATAAGTAACCTGGGCATCAAATGTGCCAATTGCAGGCACCTTGCCTGTCACCAACGGGCTTTCCCACAGGAATGACTCTTGCCATTTGTAAACGATATTAAAGCCTACATTTTTGGCCACTTCGCGGTTACCGAACGATAGGTTGCCCGACCATTCAGGGGTATTGAAACCGGTCACAAAAATATCTGATGTAGTTTGGGCTTTTAGTTTATTGAAACTTACGTTACCGGATACGGTATATCTTTTATAAAAGTTATAACTAATACCTGCCGATGAACCATAGTTATGGTAAATGTTTTTAGCATTGGTATAAACGCGATACCTGCTTTGCCCCTGGCTTGCAGCGTTGCTGGACGTGCCTGTTGTTGGATCGCGGTTAATATCAAGCATGGCTAATACAGCGGCGTCTGTACCCACTGTTGTGCTATTTGGTACAAATACCTGTACCTGGCCCAAAAATCCGTCGTAACGGTTGGTGTAGGCATCAATATCAATAAACACTTTATTGTCCAATACAATTCCTTTGTAGCCTACTTCGTATGAAGTAATCTGCTCAGGCCGTGCAGGTGGCAAATCGGCCACTTTCAACAGGTTCCTGTTGGCCAGCGCAACCTGGTCGGTACCGCCGGCCGCGTTAACAACTGAGTTAAAATTTGCTACCGAAGTTTGAGTATAGCTATTGCCCAAATAACCCAAACCATCGTTAATGAACGGCAAACTGCCTACACGTTTAACACGTCCGTTGTTTACATACGACAGGGCCTCGAATAATGAAGGAAAGCGGTAACCATTCTGGAACGTGAACCTGAAATTATGGTTCTCATTCAAAGTATAAACAGCCGCTAAACGAGGCGTAAATTTAGGATCAAAATAAGGGTTATAATCCCATCTAACCGATCCAAATAGCTTCAATTTTTCGTCGAAGAACGTTTTAGTCACCTGGGTAAACGCGCCATACTTTTTGTAGATCACATCTTTACCAAAGCTGCCATCAGCCAAAGGCGTGTTCCTATCGGCAATCGGGCGACTAAAATCGACAAAGTTGTTACCATCCGGGGTAATGGCATATACCCGCACATCACCACCAACCAACAGGTCAACTACCTTAACCCGGCTTGTTAAATCCCATTGCGCTTCGGCATTGTACATATGGCTTTTTTGCACCAGTGCCGCGCCACCGGTTACCGGTGCGTTTGGTATCAGGCTCGATTTAATATCCCAGTTGTTGATGCCTATGATGGTTTTTCTCAAAGCATCAAATTCCGGCGTACCCGGTTCTACCCTGCCTTTATCTGCGGCAGCTCTTGCGGCTTGCTCGGCAGCGGCCAGGTTTGCAGATGTTAAGCCTCCATTTGCAGAACCGTAGGCGTTTAACGCGTTTTTAAAAGTGGTGCCCCAGGCCGAGTTACTGGCATGGTTCAAATCCAGGTTATCTGCCAGCGGTTTTACATTGAATGAGTTACCGGTATTTTCTATCGATTCGTAAGCGCGAACCAGAAATTCTTTTCCTTTTAGCTCAACTTTATGGTTTTGCACCGTTGCGCCCTGCAGCGATATTTTATTGCCTCGTTGAAATACACCGTCGAGCCTGCCGTAACGGTAAGTGTAAGACAGTATAGTATTAGGCGTTAATTTATAAGATAATGTACCATCCAGTTTCAGGTTGGTAACTTTCGGATCAACCAAATCAACCTCGTTGTATCCTGTACGGGCAACTGTAAGATTTGGCATTGCTTTACCATCAACTGTAAGTCCTTTTATTGATACAGTATTGCTACCGGCAAGGGCATCATCTCCATATTTGTTCCAGCCGTCATAAGCAGCGTTGCTGGTGCCCGTTAAGGCCGGGAAACCGGGGTTGGCGGTTTTTAAATAGTACGGGTTTTGATCGTTACGGGTATCAGACTGCCAGTCTTTACCCTGCATGTAGCTAAAGTTTACTTTAAAAGCGAACTTATTGTTAAATGCTTTGGCATAACGTACAGCGGTTTCATTAAGGGCGCTTGCACCTAACCTGTCATTGCCCACATGGTTTAAACCCTCGCGGTGATAAACACTTAAGCCCTGGTATCTAAAAGGATCTTTAGTTATTAAGTTTGATAACCCGTTTATGGCATTTGTGCCATACAGTGCTGCTGCCGCACCAGGTGTAATTTCTATACTGGCAATATCCAATTCGGTTGGGCCAATGGCATTACCCAGCGGAACACCTAAAGTAGCCGATTGCATGTCAACACCATCAACCAGCTGCATAAACCTGAAGTTGTTCGGGCTGTTAAAACCGCGTGTGTTAGGCACTTTAAGTGTTATACTGGTGGTTGTCATCTGCACGCCCTTAACGTTTTCCAAAGCATCGTAAAAGCTTGGGCCGGGCGACTGTTTAAGCGCGTTAATACTCAGCTTTTCGATAGCAACCGGCGAACGTAAAAGCTTTTCTTCTTTACGGGATGCGGTTACTACCACCTCATTAATCAATAACGATTGACTGCTTAACTGGATATTTAGTGCACTGTTGGCGCTTTTAACGAAAAATTCCTGCGGCTGAAAGCCCACAGCCGTAAAAACTAACGTATAGGGTAGTTTAGCGCTGGTGGTTAACGAGAATTTACCGGTACTATCAGATGCAGTGCTGTTGGTTGTACCTTTAATACTAACTGTTGTACCTATTAACGGTTGGCCATGGTCATCTTTTACAACTCCGCTGATGATGTATGAACCATTAAGCTGGGCATGGCTTATCGCCGGGACGAGGAGTACAAAAAGTGCTATAAGTTTAAATGAATTTATAAGTGTTTTCATGAAAAGGATCAGTATAATTTAATGTCTGTTTGTTGTTTTATCCGTTGAAATAGCTTTAAGGTTGGGGCTATCAACAGCAACACATGACATTTAACTGCGTTTTTAAAGGGGAGATAGTAGTAAAAGAGTAAATATTATACATAGTCTATTGAATTAGTCGACAAAAATAGAATTTTTTTCACCGGTGTCAAGGCTCAATTCATATTTTTCTATAATATCTACTGTTTTAGTGGATATATTTTCAAATAATCTCGCCCTCTTCCCTCCCAATTTTGTAATATTGGCGGCTCAACCCGTACTAATTTATAATGTCTTTCAATTACCAGCGTATCATCATCAAAATCGGTTCCAATGTTTTTACCCAGGAAAACGGCTTGCCCGACCTGCAACGTATCGAACATCTGGTTGGCCAGATAGCCGCTATCAAAAAACAAGGAAAAGAAGTGATCCTGGTATCATCAGGCGCTGTCGCTTCCGGCCGGAGTTTGATCACCATATCCGAAAAATATGATGCTATTGCCGCAAGGCAGCTTTTAGCCTCTATAGGGCAGGTAAAATTAATCAATACTTATTCGCAGCTGTTTGAACGATTTGATATCCTTTGCTCGCAGGTATTGGTTACCAAAGAGGATTTCAGGGACAGGATGCATTATTTGAATATGAAAAACTGCCTCGACCTGCTGCTACAGCACCAGGTTGTACCGGTGGTTAACGAAAATGATGTGGTATCGGTAACCGAACTGATGTTTACGGATAATGATGAACTGGCCGGATTAATTGCATCTATGCTGAACGCGCAGGCGTTAATTGTGCTAACCAATGTTGATGGCATATATAACGGTGACCCTAAAGCGCCGGGCTCGGCCGTCATTGAAGAGGTGGCAGGTTCGGTAGTTGATTTTGCAGCCTTTGTTTCTTCAGGAAAATCGCAGTTTGGCCGCGGGGGGATGATCACCAAATCAACCATGTCGCAAAAAACGGCACAGTTGGGTATCGCAGTGCACATTGCCAATGGCAAACGCGACAATATATTAACTGATGTATTGGAGAATAAAGTGATCCATACCCGGTTTATCCCTAATAAAACAGCATCGGGCAAAAAAAAATGGATAGCCCATTCCGAAAAATCGGCCACAGGTGTAGTTTTAGTTAACGCGGGTGCCAAAGCCGCGTTGATATCCAGCAAGGCCACAAGTTTGCTGCCCGTTGGAATTGCAGCAGTAATAACCGACTTTAAAAAGGGCGATATTATTAAGCTAATGGATGAAAACCAAAAGCTGATAGGCCTTGGAATCGCCGAATACGGATCGGACAAAGCCAAAGAACGCATCGGGCAAAAAAACCAAAAGCCTTTGGTGCATTATGATTATCTTTATTTACAAGGTTAACAATGAGTTACAATATATATTTCGAGAACGCACGGGTTGCAGGCCGCAAACCTACCCTCGCCCCTGCCCTTATTAACCAGGTTTTATTGGACGTGGCCGCCGAAGCCATTGCCCAAACCACCTTGATATTAGCCGAAAACCAAAAAGATCTTGATTTGATGGATCCGAAAGATCCTAAATATGACAGGTTGAAACTCACGGCAGCCCGTATTGAAGCTATTGCTGCCGATATGATCAGTGTTGCAAAATTGGATAGCCCATTAGGCAAGCAGCTTTCAGAAGCGCAGATGCCCAATGGCCTGTCTATTTCCAAAGTGCGCGTACCATTAGGTGTTGTTGGTGTAATTTATGAAGCCAGGCCCAATGTTACTTTTGATGTATTCGCCCTCTGCTTTAAAACGGGCAACATCAGTATTTTAAAAGGCGGCAGTGATGCCGACTACTCTAACCGTGCCATTATCGGCATAATTCATAACGTGTTAAATAAGCACCACATAGATACCAACGTGGTAACCCTGTTACCTGCAGAACGAGAGGCTACGGCGGCTTTACTAAATGCCATTGGATATGTTGACGTATTGATACCACGCGGCAGCCAGTCGCTTATTGATTTTGTGCGGGATAATAGTAAAGTACCGGTTATTGAAACCGGTGCAGGTATTGTTCATACTTATTTTGATTTAACCGGCGACCTTGAAAAAGGTGCGGAGATTATTGCCAATGCCAAGACCCGCAGGGTGAGCGTATGTAACGCCCTTGATTGCCTGATTATTCATGCCGAAAGATTAAGTGACTTGCCCCGGTTAAGTTATGTACTCAGTGAGAAAGAAGTTGAGTTATTTGCTGATGAAAGGGCTTACGAAGCATTAAAAGCCAGTTATCCTGACGCTTTATTACATAAAGCGCAGCCTGAGCATTTTGGCACCGAATTTTTATCGATGAAGATGGCTATCAAAACGGTTGATAGTTTTGAAGCGGCACTTGAATATATCGCCATTAATAGTTCTAAACACAGCGAGGCTATCATATCTGAGGACGCCGAAAATATTGCCACCTTTTTAAATGATGTTGATGCGGCAGCGGTTTACGCCAATGCATCCACAGCCTTCACAGACGGCGCACAATTTGGCTTAGGCGCCGAGATTGGCATCAGTACCCAAAAACTCCATGCACGGGGGCCTATGGGTCTCGAGGAGCTTACCAGTTACAAATGGATTGTTAAGGGTAACGGGCAAACCAGAAACCCGTAAAAAGATTATTAATAATTGCAGACACCACACTTATACCTTTTTACTTAGATCTGAGACCAGAAACTATCCGTCGTTTCACATTTCACAGAATAGTAAGTTCTACAATTCTTGTTTCAAAACCTTAACAGTAACAAGCAATTGGCCCAAATGGCGCATAGTATGCTCCGCAGCATGTACATACAGGCCAATAACAGTTGATGGCACCTGCGCCCGCCCCACACCTCTTTTATCGGTTAAAGTAGATTGATTGGTATTGGCCAATTGTTTCACAGCGCTATCAACCTGCAAATTAAATCGCTTAACTAATGCAGTTGAACCAATGGTTTCAGCGGGCGTACCCTCGGCGGCTAAATAGGTCAATTGGTCTGCGGAGAGCCCCTCGCCTTTTGCATAGGTAAAAAGCCTGTCGAGCACACCTGCCAAATGCTGTAAATGAAAACCAGGCGATGCCAGCCCAGCAACTTTATCCCACAACAATGGGTCCGGGAAATCGACCATCAGCTCATTCAACTCTTCCCTGGCCTGCAATAAAGCATGTGCCACGGGCTGCAGCAACGCCGGGATATCATTTAATGGACCGCGCAACCAAACTTCGGGTAGTTTAACTTTATCAATCATTATTTTTGCAGCATGGCTTTTACTTCATCGTGGTTAAGGGTTTGTGGCAGGTTATAAATTTCCTTTACCCGCTCATGGGTATTATCCGTCCATAGCCAGCTTGTCCATACCATAAACCAGGCCCATTCGGGTTGGGCTGCCAATACCTCTGGTCTGGGCAGTTCGCCGGTTTCGCCAAGCACTATAATTTTACCGTTGGCCAGGCTTAGCAGTTCGTTGTAATCCTTTTGCTCATAGTCAAAGTGATAAACGTCCGCACCCAGGATATCAACATAATCAGCACCAGGGTAATATAGTTTATAATCGTACGCTTCATCTTTTGGTATATCCCGCAAGCCGTTTGCGCCCCATACCCAAATCAGGTTATTTAGCTTATGATAATTGGTGTACCTGTCGTACATCATTTTCCAAAGTTTTTGGATCCCGTTTTTACCTTTTTTATCGCCCCACCAAAACCATACGCCATTCATTTCGTGGTAAGGTCGCCACAAAACCGGCACATGCGAATCCCGTAACTGTTTTAGATAGACCGCTTTTTTATCTATATCGGCAAGCCATCTTTTATTCAAGGGCGTATTTGGTGTAGTTAGCTCTGTCCATTCGGCATCGGTAAGTTTGCCCTGTATACTTGTTTTCCAATCGTATGGCGCATCATCGGTTGGCCGGCCCTGGTGCCACATAATGGTAACCAGGTAACCATCATGCCATTTCTTTTGAGCTTCGTATACAAGCTTCTGCCCGAGGTCTTTATCGCCCCACAACATAAAATCAGAACCCCATAATGCAGGATATTTCCCGGTAATGGCGTAAGCACTATCCGAAAACGTATTCAAATCGCTATTGTAATTCTGCTGACCAGACAGGACATGCCTGCCCTTTATTTGATATAAAAAGGATAGTAATTTAACCACTTCGGGCGATGCATTTTTGTTCACCGGCTTAAAACCCTGGGCAGCGGCCACAAATGGCAGAAGAGTTGCTGCTATAATTAATAACTGTCTTTTCATTAAGCGGCCTATTGAGGCGATTAGTCAAATATTCCTGATAAATTGTCTGATTTCAAATTTAATTAAAAACTTACAGCCTTTGTGGTATGGCTATTGCTATTAATAAGCTATATTTAACAGATTTTTATAGATATGCCTCCCGTCACGAAAAATAAACTCTCAATTTCCCTTATCCTTATTTCGTCATTTGCTTTATTATTAACTTTTCAAAGCTGCAAAGAAAAGCATGACAAAATAGCCAACAATCTTTTCAAAATAACTAAAAACAAAGTCTTCAAAGATTTTGATGACGATGCATATGTCGTTGCGTTTAAAAAAGAACTGGAGAATGAAAAATTAAAACTATCCAACGAACCTGTTGTTGAAGCCTTTTACAAAGCAAATAATTACCTGCCGGTATTTGTAATGAACCACCTTGCCAACGGCGACCTGGATGCCATACCTGATTTTTACGACAAAGCAACTGACCATGGCATCGATCCAAAGCTATTTAGCACCACGGAACTAAAAGCTATGATTGCTAAGTTTCATGATGTAAACAGCATCAAAACTACAGATGAAGCTTATGCCGACCTGGCAAAATTGGAATTACTGGCAACCAGCTCATTAACAAAATATGCCAGTGCCATGCAGTTTGGCTTACTTAATCCAAAAAAAATCTATTCGAGGTATTTTACCGTCACCAAACGGCCAGACAGTACATCGATGAAAGCTGTGCTTATGGCCACAGATACAAGGGCGTACCTGGATAGCATCCAACCTAAAGACCCACAGTATATTGCCTTGCAAAATGCATACCTGCACGGTGATACGTTTGATGGCTTATCAAAAGAAGAAGCCCAACGGTATCTGTTGGTTAATATGGAACGTTTGCGCTGGCGAAACAAGCCTTATGAGCCCAAATATGTATATGTAAATATCCCGGATTACAGGCTTGATGTTTTTGAAAATGGCAAATCTGTATTAAATATGAAAGTTTGTGTTGGCCAGGGCCGAAATATGAATGCGCAAAACAGCCTGATTAAATATGATGATACCTGTGCAATTGATAAACCATTCGCGCGTGAAACGCCGCAGTTGAGCAGCTTAATTCATAGCGTTGATGTAAACCCCGTATGGAACATACCACGAAGCATAGCCACCAAAGAAATTATAATAGAGGCCGCCAAAGACAGGTATTACCTATCCAACAAAAATATTGATGTTTACAAAGACGGAAACCTGATTGATAACCCCGAAGATGTTGACTGGAGTACTGTTACCAAAGACAACCTGGACTATGATTTTAAACAGCGGCCCGGGGAGGATAACTCTTTAGGCAAGATAAAATTCCTGTTTAAAAACAAAAGCAGTGTTTACCTGCATGATACCCCGGCAAAATCTGCATTCGGAAAAGCCATGCGGGCCGTGAGCCATGGTTGTGTGCGCCTTGGAGATCCTCAGGCGCTGGCAAAAAACCTTTTTGGAGAGGGCGAAGAATTTGATACCATTGCAAAAGACATGGCTTCTGACAATCCAGACCCTACCAGCATAGCGCTGCCTAAAAAAACACCTATTTATATCACATACGTTACCTGTTGGGCTGACGAAACTGGCACATTACAATTTAGGCAAGATGTATATGGACTGGACATTGTGCTATATGCTCACCTGAAAAAATTTCTGAGCAAATAAAAAAAATGCCCGGCTTGGTTAGGCCGGGCATTCAGATTTATAATTGGATAGGCTATATTTTATAGCTTTGCTATATCAAAAGATGTAGAATCGGCCGCTACCTGGTTTAAAAGTGCTGTTTCATCAAGATATTTTGAAGTGTAGGTATCATCATTACCATTGATAAAAAGTACCGATTTACCCTGGATGTTGTCGATCACAAAATTAACGACATTGGGTGCTACAGCCGGGCAGCCGAAACTACGGCCTAAACGTCCCTGCTGATCAATGGCACTTTGGCCTACGTATTTTGCTGCATGAACAACAATATCACGAAAACGGGCACTGGCATTAAAACCAGAATCCAATCCATCCAAATGCAACGACCGGCCATGTTTGCCTATGTAAACATTATCGGTAAGATAAAAACCTAAACTGCTTTGGTGCGAATCGTTACGATCAGAAAAGTGCTCGGCCATTTCCATTCCGCTTCCAGATCCGTGGGCCACCCAGGTATTTAACAACAGTTGCTTACTAAATAAATTGACAATCCACATGCGTTTTTCGCGACTTGATTTACTGAAATCGACTATGGTTAACACCGCGCTGTTTTCTGGTATTTTATGTGATAATTTCAGATTGGTATAACCGGTAAAGGCTTTTTCAAATACATCAAAAGCCAACCCCGATCCTTGCAACCCTGTAGCCACATAAAGGCTATTGACGTACTGATTAAATAATTCCTTGGCAGCAAGACCAGAATTTACCCCTCCGTTTGATTTGTTAGCATTTGGCGATCTCCAGCTAATAACCGTTGCAGAAAATAAAAAAATCGCCAATATTAAGCCCCAAAAACATTTCCTCATACTTGTGTTGAGTTTAATTTTTAATCAATAAGTTAAATTAGTGAAGGCTTAGAATTGATAAATTGACCGGTATTAGGAACCGGACAATTACAAATGTATAAATTTCAATCTAATTAAAAAATCATTTTAACATATTTTTAGTTATTGTGAAATTTTATTTCAATAAAAGAAACTTTAATACAAGTTTATACGGTGGAAATAATGGAAAGGTTAGGATTATTTATTTAATCCATTTAACTTTATTTTCGAGGGGAACGGTTCTTTTTCCTTCGGGATTTTGATCAGCATAACCGAGGTACAATACGCCCATTACCTGATCCTCTTCACGCAACTGTAAAAATTCTTTAAAACCTGGTTTTAATATTGCACCACCTGTACTCCAGAATGAAGCCATACTTAAGGCTGTAGCGCCAAGCAGGATGTTTTGAATAGCGCTGGAAACTGCAGCTACCTCCTCAAACGCGGGGATTTTTAACAGGTTCCCCCTCTCCATAATGGCAATAATAACATGAGATGATTTATCACCCTGGTGTTGGAGGTTGCTGTAAACAGTTTCATTAAATTCTTCGGCGTTTATCCCTTGCTTATAAACGTCAGCATGAATTTGGCAAAACTTAGTGGGATCTTCATATACAATAAAGCGCCACGGCTCGGTAAAACCGTGTGTTGGCGCCCAATCAGCAAGTTCAAGCAGGGCAGCAACATGACCATTTGGTGCCTTGTGCCCGTTCATCATATTTGGTTTAACCGAACGACGAGTTTTTATAACGCTGGCAACGGCAGCAAAAGAATTAGAATCCATGGTTTTAAATTTAGTACATAGTATCAGGTAGTTAGTATCAAGTAAATATCATAGCGTCTTTTAAAAAATCTTGATACTTGATACTAACTACTTGATACTTAAAAGATCGGCGGAAATTTGCCTGGGTTTGCTTCACTTACAATCGCATAAACAGCCTCAACAATATCATCAAGAGATGGTTTGCTAAAGTAATCGCCATCTGAACCATACGGCGGGCGGTGCTCTTTCGCAGTTAATGTACGCGGCTGGCTATCTAACGAATAATATCCTTTTTGGGCCTCAACTATTTGCTGAATAATATAAGCCGATGCCGCGCCCGGAACATCCTCGTCAACAACCAGCAGCTTATTTGTTTTCTTCAACGAAGTGCCACAAAGGTTCTCTTTATCAAACGGATATAAAGTTTGCGGGTCGATAACTTCAATGTTAATACCCATTTTTTCCAACTCTTCGGCAGCCTCTAAAACGATACGCAACGTTGAGCCGTATGATACCACGGTAACATCGGCCCCCTCCCGCATAATCTCGGCCTTACCCAGCGGAACGGTAAACTCGCCAACGTTTGCAGGGAGTTTTTCTTTCAGGCGGTAGCCGTTAAGGCTTTCGATAACCAATGCTGGTTCATCACCGCGCAGCAAAGTGTTGTACATACCTGCGGCCTGGGTCATGTTACGTGGCACGCAGATATGAAACCCGCGCATGGAGCCTAATATCATCCCTAATGGTGAGCCCGAATGCCAGATACCTTCCAGGCGGTGCCCGCGGGTGCGTATAATTAACGGTGCTTTTTGCCCGCCGAAAGTACGGTAACTCAGGCTACCAATATCATCGCAGATAACCGTCATAGCATATATCAGGTAATCAAGATATTGAATTTCGGCAATCGGCTTTAAGCCACGCATAGCCAAACCCATACCCTGCCCAATAATGGAGGTTTCACGGATACCGGTATCAGTTATCCGCAAATCGCCATACTTGCTTTGCAGGCCGGCAAACCCCTGGTTTACATCTCCTATAGCGCCTACGTCTTCACCGAATGCGACAATGGTTTTATCCCTTGCAAAATTGGCGTCGAAACAAGCGTTTAAAACTTCACGGCCATCAATTGAGCGCGCATCATCACTGTAGGTTGCAGGAACAACGGGCACATAAAGAGGTGATTGTGGTGTATTTGAAAATAACTTTGTGTTGTATCTTTCGTTATTTTTTTCCTTTTCAGTATTTAACCAGTTTACGAGTATTTGCCTTTCAGCCGAGTCCTCCTTAGCGGTAGCCCTCAAAGTTTTCCTTACAGCAGAGACAATTTCTTTGCGGCCGGCGTCATAACTTTTATGCAATTCGGCTACTATTTCTGTCAATTGTTGTTTAACAGAAACACCTTCGGCAAATTGTTCAATCATTTTGGCCGCTTCTTCCAGTTCGGCATTTATCAGGGTTACTAACTCCCCTGCTGCTTCACGCTGGCAGTCGCGTACATATTTTTTGGCCTCTGCTTCTAATTCATCCAGCTCTTGTTCGGTTGAGATGGCCGAAGCAATCATCCATTGGCGCATTTTTATCAAACAATCGTGCTCATCCTCCCAGGCCAGGCGATCTTTTGATTTATATCGTTCGTGTGAACCCGACGTTGAATGGCCTTGTGGCTGTGTCATCTCGGTAACGTGGATCAGTACCGGAACATGTTCTTCGCGGCATAAAGTAATGGCACGGGCGTAGGTTTCGCAAAGTGCTATATAATCCCAGCCTTTTACTTTAAAAATCTCGAAGCCATTTGAGCCATTTTCGCGCTGAAAACCTTTTAATATTTCAGAAATATCTTCTTTGGTAGTTTGGAGTTTAGCCGGCACCGAAATAGCATAGGCATCGTCCCAGATGGATATGGCCATCGGCACCTGTAGCACGCCCGCTGCGTTGAAGCATTCAAAAAATACACCTTCGGATGTGGCACCATTACCAATACTCCCAAAGGCAACTTCGTTACCATTAACCGAAAACTGTTTAAGATATTCTAATTCTTTATTCTGACGATATAGTTTTGATGCATAAGCCAAACCCAGCAAACGTGGCATATGACCACCTGTGGTTGATATATCCGATGAGCAATTCATTGTATCGGCCTGGTTTATCCAACTGCCATCGGCATTAATAAAGCGGGTAGCATAGTGGCAGTTCATTTGCCGGCCGGCTGAGGCAGGATCTTTTTCTACATCAGGATGGGCATAAAGCTGGGCAAAAAATTCCCTCAGGTTGCTCATGCCCGTGGCAAACATAAAAGTTTGGTCGCGGTAATAGCCTGCGCGCCAATCGCCGGCGCGGAAGGCTTTGGCCATAGCCAGTTGTGCAACCTCTTTGCCATCGCCAAAAATACCAAACTTGGCCTTGCCCGTTAATACCTCTTTGCGGCCTATAATACTGGCTTGTCTGCTCTCATAACCAATACGATAATCTTCAATAACGATCTTTTTAAAATCATCAAAACTAAGCTCTGCGGTATCAAATTTACTGGTGGCACGAATTGCAGTTCCAGGCATATAAAATTTCGTTTAGACGGTAAAATTATAAAATTCTATTTTGTATTTGGTATAGTAACACTTAAAACATGAAGTATTGCTAATAGTTTTGTTATTACGTTAAACCTTTTATATTTGTATTAATCAAATATAGTATATGAAAAAGATATTAATGATCTGCGCAGTGGTTTTAGGTTTTGCCTTCACTGCATCGGCACAAGATAACCAAAAAGCCGAGTTTAAATTCAACGAAGAGAAGCACGACTTTGGGAAAGTACCCCAGGGTACACCTGTTACTACCGTTTTTGAATTTACAAACATTGGTAAAGAGCCACTTATACTTACCGAAGTAAGGCCAACCTGCGGTTGCACTATTGCAGATTATACCAAAACCCCTGTAAAAAGCGGTGATAAAGGTTTAATTAAAATCACTTATAACGCTGCAGTGGCTGCCCCTTTTAACAAAACTATCGTGGTTAAATCAAACGCGGTTACACCCGAAAAATATTTAAATATTATAGGTGAAGTTATTGCCAAACCGGCCTCAAGTAAATAAACGCCAGCCAAACCCTCCCCGGAAGGGAGGCTTAAATAAAATATTGAACACCGCGACGCGGTGTTTTTTTTTGAAATTCATTTGACAATCATTATAATGAATCCGGATTTTAACCAGGGCAACTGTTTTCAGAGCCGGATAATTTTTTTGTAATTTTGCACATGCCAAAAATATCTCAGAAAGGGCAGCGAATGCCCGCATCTCCTATTCGTAAATTAACACCTTATGCTGACCAGGCTAAGCTGGACGGCAAAAAAGTGTACCATTTAAATATTGGGCAACCGGATATTCAAACGCCTGAAGGAATGTTAAATGCCATTAAAAACATTGATTTTAAAGTTTGGGCCTATACCCCATCCGAGGGTACTTTGAGCTATCGTAAAAAGCTTACACAATACTATAACAAATTAGGCTACAATATTACGCCGGATAACATCATTGTAACCACCGGCGGGTCTGAAGCCATTACCATAGCTATGATGGCCTGTTTAGATTCTGGTGATGAAGTAATAATCCCTGAACCTTTTTATGCCAATTACAATGGTTTTGCCAGCCAGAGCGATATTGTGGTAAAACCTATCTTATCATACATTGATAACGGATTTGCCCTGCCCCCTATCAGCGAATTTGAAAAGCTGATTACTGATAAAACCAAGGCTATTATCATTTGCAATCCTAACAATCCAACAGGGTACCTGTATTCGCAGGAAGAATTGGAGGCTTTAAGGGCATTGTGTTTAAAATACGATCTGTACTTGTTTTCAGACGAGGCTTACCGCGAGTTTTGCTACGATGGCCGTAAATTTATTTCGCCGATGCATTTAGATGGACTGGACGATAACGTGGTGGTTATGGATACCGTAAGCAAGCGTTACAGCGCATGCGGTGCCCGTTTAGGCTGCCTGATTACTAAAAATGCAGCATTACGCACAGCGGCGTTAAAATTTGCCCAGGCCCGTTTGAGTGCAGGCATGGTTGAACAAATTGCCGGCGAGGCAGCCGTTGATACGCCCGATGAATATTTTGAAGCTGTAAATAAAGAGTATACCAGCAGGCGAAACACCCTGGTAACCGCATTAAATAACATAGATGGGGTTTATTGCCCCAATCCCGGAGGCGCTTTTTATGTGGTTGCCCAACTCCCAATTGACGATGCCGATAAGTTTTGCCAATGGATGCTGGAAAGTTTCGACTACAATAATCAAACTGTAATGATGGCACCGGCAACGGGCTTTTACAGCACGCCGGGCGCCGGGATAAATGAAGTACGCATGGCCTATGTACTTAACAACGACGACTTAAAAAGCGCCATGATTTGTTTGGAGGAGGCTTTGAAGGTGTATCCCGGAAAAGTAGTGGCAACGGAGCATCTTGTTGCTAAAAATTAGTGTTTTTTAGCACGCATTTATTTTATCATACTTTACAACAAAACCTGGCTAACGCCGGGTTTTGTTGCTTAACAGTTTTTTTTTAATGCCCTCCGAATAACTTATTCAAATTACCATACGGCTTCGCATGGTCTGCATAGCTAAAAGTACCGTTTTGAAGTATCTCTTCTGCCGCCCTAAAAACCGCCCCGTAAGCTGCCCGGATGAGCGATGAGCCAATACTTACACGCTTCACGCCAATATCTGCGAGCATATTCAACGAAAAATCGCTACCCGAAAGGCCCATAACTACATTAACCGGGCGCGGCGCTACAGCCTTAACCACTGCCTCAATTTCCTGGCGCGTTTTAAGGCCGGGTGCAAATAACACATCGGCTCCGGCATCGGCAAAGGCCACAAGCCGTTTAATGGTATCTTTTAAATCGGGCCTGCCATATATCAAATTTTCGGCCCTGGCAGTTAATGTAAACGGATACGGGCTATCACCGGCCGCTTGTACGGCAGCCTTCACCCGTTCAACAGCCAATTCAAACGGGTAAATGGGATCGGCCGGATTCCCGGTGGCATCTTCAATAGAGCCTCCTGCTAAACCGATATTTGCAGCAAGGTTAATCGTTTCGGCACAAACCATAGGGTCGTCGGCATAGCCATTTTCCAGGTCGGCAGATACCGGCAAACTGGTTGCCGCAATGATATTTTTCACATTCTGCAACGTCTCCTCCCGTGTAATGGAAGCATGCCCATCAGGCTTACCCAAAGAGAAGGCAACCCCCGCGCTTGTTGTAGCAAGCGCCTTGAACCCCAACGATTCCAAAATCATTGCCGACCCCGCATCCCAGGGATTAGGAACTACAAAAATACCAGTCCTTTGATGCAGCATTTTAAACTCATTGGCCCTGGCTTCAACTAAATTTGCTGTAGATGTACTCATAAGATTATTGGTTAGATGGATAACAAACAAATCTATTGGATATTTGTGATTTCAAGCAAGACTATTTAGGTTCAGTAGTTAAATTTGGATTAGTAAGCTGCCGGAATTTGTGCCAATTAAAAAAACTATGATGGCATTATAAATATTTAACTTATTTTCAACCTATGAGTAAACTAAGTAAGGCATTTGAGCTTTTTGATGCTTATAATAAGCAAGATCCACGCAGTTTTACATGGGAAGGTGTAACTGAGCCGCAAGAATACTTTTTTGCTGTTAAATTATATGAATGGGTTTTAAAATTAACTCCGGACGCTGGTGAAGAATTATTATTGGCATCCAGAAGTCAGCACATTGGGCGATGGGAAATTCCGCGTGAAGATTACCCGGAGGGACGTGAGCCATACCTGAAATGGCGCAAAGACCTGGCCTTGCATCATGCTGCCATTGCAGACCGTTTAATGAAAGATGCGGGTTATAACGACGAAACATCGGATCGTGTTAAACAAATCATCCTGAAGAAACGAATTAAGGTTGATGCTGATGTGCAGACCATGGAGAATGCGCTTTGCCTGGTATTCCTGCAATTACAATATGAAGAATTCAGGAAAAAATACGAGCAGGAACCGGAGAAAATAATTAATATCCTTCGGAAATCATTATTAAAAATGGACGGGCACGGGCATCAGTTCGCATTACAATTGCCTTATTCGGAAAATGGGTTAGCGTTAATCAATGAGGCCTTAAGCAATTTGTAATTATAACGGGGCTGTAAGTAAGTTTTTGTAGCGCAGATGAGTTATAAACTGTCCTGATGAGGCAGTTTGTCATATTGTAGAAATGTAAAATAATGTCAAAGCTTAATTTTATTTCGCCTTTTTTTATTGTTTCCGATTTAACCGATTCGGTTGATTTCTATGTAACTAAACTTGGGTTTGAAGTTCGGTACATGGGGCCCGAGGGCGATCCGTTTTTTGCTATGGTGGGCCGCGGACCCGTTTCCTTAATGCTAAAGGCCATTACAGCCGACATAAAACCCATCCCCAATCCTACCCGACACGAATGGGCCGCCTGGGATGCATACATTTCTACCGAAGATCCTGATGCTTTATTTGAGGAATTCAGCCGGGCCGGCATAAGCTTCCGGCAACCCATCCACAACAATAGCGACGGGTTGCGTGGTTTTGAAGTAACAGATGCCGATGGCTATGTTTTATTTTTTGGCCGGCCTATCGTAGCCTAAAAGTAGCCCTTTATAAATTTGAAGCTGCCTTTTTAGCGCTGCCTGTTGCGTGCGGGTTACCGTTACAACATCATAGTATTTATCGCCATCGTATCTAACTTTTGCTTTTTTGGAAATGGCTATCCTTACCAGCATGGAAAGGTTTGCCTCAGGGACTTCTTCGTCGCTCCATTCCCATGTTGCACCGTCGCCATTATCTCTTTTAAAATCAGGCGCGTAATCAAAATTTTCGCCACCGGCATTGAAAGTCATATTTTTAATGAATAACCAATCCTTTGAGGTGTATTGAGTGGTAAACCGGAGTGCGTAACTACTGTCCTCCGTACTAATATAGGCGAATATGCCATTGATATTCACATAACGTGGGGAGCTTTGATCATAGATAAATGTATTGCCCGAAAACTGATCATGTTTTTTGCGCGCATTGCGATAAAGTTTTCTGAACGTTGCGGCATCCACTACAATTGAAGACAATTCTTTGAGTGCAGATTTCGACGATGCACCTTGCTTTGCCTCATTACTAATTACACCGGCGCTGTCTTTTTTTGCCTTATTGATCGACGCAACGCTGTCAATAGCAACCGAATCGGCTGTATTGTTAGTGGTATTTTCAATGGTGTAATTATGGATTGTGGTTATCAGCCCTATTAACACCAACACGCAGATGGTGATGATGATTGCTCCAGAACTGCTATTTTTTTCTTGACTAACGCCAGGACTCGCTCGTGAAGTTTCAACAGGTTGAAAGGCTTCTTCATCCTCGCTTAACGGCGTGGCGGAGGGCGACACCTCACTTATCGCAGTTTCAAATATGCTGCCGCAGTAAGCACATTTTATAGTTGTATTAGCCGCGGATTCCAGTTCGGCACCGCAATTACTACATTTACTTAATTTCAGGGGATCCATGAACTTTAACGTATTTGGCGAAATTTGATAGATTTCCTCCCTGATGCTAAAAGGTCGAGGTTACCGCTCCGTACCCGGGCAAGCGCGGCATAATAGTCTGCAACAGTCTTTTTATACAGTACTTTTACCATCAATAGCGGGAGCAAGCCCAGAAAAAACGCACCGCGTAACAACCAATAAAACCCTACAGGCTCACTAAAAATGATGTTATTTAAAGAGTGATTCTTGAAGTCAAAATAATCTCCGGCAAATGCTGTCAATGCAGCGCGTAAAACCAGGACACCAAACCAAAGCCCTAAGCCGATTAACAGATATTTTTTATAAACAGTCGATTGTTGAGGAGGTTCGAAACTGGCATCAGCCGGTCTCCTGCCGTTTAGTTCCCCGGTCACATCGTCCATGTAAATGGCGTAGTCATTCCCATGGTAATAATATACTGCCCGCCAGCCGGGGTAATAAAATTTACTGGCCGATTTAGTGTCATATTTTAAATAGTGTTGATGTTTATGCGCCGAATCAGTACTAGTAAGTTCGCTATAAACCTGGTTAGCCGCTTGTAACTGGCCCAAATTATCCCAGGCTTTTTGTTCCGGTTGGCTATCAGTTAATTTAATACCGTCTGTTTGGATAGCATTAACTGGAATTATTAGCTTTTTGTCGACACGATTGACAAAGACCGCCATGTTTTCTCCCTCCGCCTTACTTTCACCGCCGTAAACCGAAACTGAAAAATTGCCACTAAGCGGAGTGTTCTGACTAAGTACTTTTCCGTTATTATCAATCGTGTTATAATAACCAGTATAAGTACCACTAAACTGGTAAAACGGAACATATATCTGCTCGACGGGCAGGAACTCCGCTTCGAATAACAGGTTGACGGGCGTTTTATCGCCGCTGCTGAGAAACTTAATTACCGCATCTCTGAATTTTGAAAGGTCATTCCTGAAACGAATGCAGCCCGCATCAGGTGCCGGCCCGGTTATTGAATGCTCAGTTGATTTATTCGTCTTAAAAGCGCTTCCGCAATAGGGGCATTTATTAGTATTTGTTGTGAAATCGTATTCGAGGTTTGCGCCGCAATTACTACAGGCATTGCTGCCGCTGACGGGTTGTGTGGTAGCCGGTTCCATTTATTTAAGCTGTTCAAATGTTTGTATCGCAATCAGGCCCAGGTTTTTGTAGCTGATAGTTTCGTTCATTGCAGAGAAAACATATGCATCTTCAAAATTACTGAGCATGGCCAATTCCGCTTTTGCTTCCTCGACCTCGTTCAATCCCAGGTAGCAGTTGATGATGGAATAATGAGCTTTAGCGGCCGTACGGCCGAATTCCCTGGTATTATCATCCTGATAAATTGTGGCATCCGGATAGTTCTGAATGAGTTCGCGAAAGATAAGAATGGCGGACTTAAAGGAGTTCATGTGAAAATGACAAAGTCCGGCATTATACAAGGCATCATCCGCCAGTTCATGATCTGGATAAAGCCGGGTAATGTCCATGAATTGCCGCATGGCGTCAAATAGTAATTGTTGCTGAACCAGTTGGCTGGCTGCAGCAAACAATTCATATGGATGACTATTCGTCATAAGTGGATAAGGTTATATAAGACTTAACAATTGTGCTTTCTTTTGATCAAACTCAGCTTGGGTAATAATCCCCAAATCCAAAAGGCTTTTAAGATCCTTGAGTTTTTCGATAGGCGATTTCTGTTCGGGCATCGAAGTACCTGGCTGTATAGTTGGCGCCATAGCCTGCTGAACCATTTGCGGCATCATAAAACCCATCCCCAGCCCAACCCCACCGCCTACGGTTTGTCCTGCAATTCCGTTGACGTTATTTGCAGCATCCTGAATCGACATGGCCATTTTGTATTTCATAAACTCATCCATATTACCCAGGGCCGACATGCCCGATCGTTGATCGATCATCTCCTGAACTTCTTCGGGCACGGAAATTGAGCCAATGTAAAAATTGTGCAGTGATAAACCCAGATTCTGAAAGTCGGGCTCTAGCGCTGCTTTTACATTTTCGTTAATGGTATCATAAGCCGAGGGCAAATCCATAACCGATTGTGCTTGTTTTCCAAGTATCCCGGTTAGTTTAGATACAATAATATTTTTTAAGTAATCGGCAATATCGGCATCCTGGTACATGCCCATTGTGCCTACTATTTGATTTACAAACACGCGGGAATCTGATATCTGGATGGTGTAATTACCAAAAGCACGTAATCGTACCATTTTCAGATCTCGGTCAGCAAACAAAATTGGTTCTTGCGTGCCCCACTTCAGATTGGTAAATAGTTTTTTATTGGTGAAATAAACCTCGGCGCGGAACGGTGAATTAGGGCCATAAGCAAAACTCGTAACCCATTTTGTAATCACCGGAAAATTATGCGTTTCCAGCAGATAACGCCCCGCCGCAAAAACGTCTACTACCTGGCCATCCCTAAAAAAAATTGCTTCCTGTGTTTCGCGTACAGTCAGTTGCGCGCCCCATTTGATTTCTGTAGGTCCGTTATCCGGAACCCGCTTTACCATTACACTTCCCGAGTTATCTAAAAACTCAAGAACTTCGACTAATTCAGGCATATATAATTGTGACAATGATTAATGTTCAAGGCTAATATAAATTATTTATTTTTAAAATAAACATATTACTATTACAATGAAGCCGATTGAATTACGCAGAGACCTGATTTAGTCTAAGTTAATGAAGCACAACACGCCTTTTAGAAAAACCGCTTATTCAAATCTAAAAGATTAAGCGCTACACCATGGTTTTCTTCCATTTCCCACGTTTAAATAATATGTAAGCGGCTATGGTCAATCCTATTTCAGAAATGGGGATGGTTACAAAAACGCCCGTTGGACCCATTTCAAAATACTTAGCCATTAAATAAGCGAAAGGAATTTGGAATAACCAAAATGTAAAAACGTTAATTTTTGTTGGTGTCCAGGTATCGCCGGCGCCGTTAAACGCGCTGGTTAAAACCATACCAACACCATAAATAATAAAGCCCCCGCTTAAAATTTGCAAAGAGCGGGTGGCTATCTTCTTAACCTCTTCATCGTCTGTAAAAAATGAGGCAAACAAATGTCCGCAGGTTAAAAACAGGATGCTCACGATGCCTAAAAACACAACCGTATATTTTATAGTTTGAAATACCGATTGTTCTGCCCTCTCCAGATGCCCGGCCCCCAAATTTTGCCCAACCAATGTTGCGGCCGCATTGCTCAAACCCCAGGCGGGCAGCAGGAAAAACATCATCAGCCGGAGCGATGTTTGATAACCGGCAGAGCCATGGTCTCCCCCTGTTGTGGCAACCAATTGTGCCAAAAATATCCAGCTGCAACTGGCTATTACAAATTGTAAAATACCCGGCGCAGCAATTTTTATAATCGCCTTAATCTGTTGCCAATCGGGTATAAAATAGCTTATGCGGATTTTTAAGGCATTTTTGCCATTAAATAAATTGTAAACCTGGTAAGTAACGCCTAAACCACGGCCAATGCTGGTGGCTATGGCTGCTCCTGTTAATCCAAAAGCAGGAATTGGCCCAAGCCCCCTGATAAAAATAGGACATAAAATAATGTTTGCCATATTGGCAATCCACAAGCTACGCATGGCTATAGCTGCATTACCGGCACCTCTGAAAATCCCGTTAATCAAAAACAACAATACAATGATGATGCTACCCCCCATCATAATGCGAACGAATGGAGTTCCATGATCTGCCGTTTCTGCAGAAGCGCCCATAATCAAAAGCAGCCCCCGGGCATGTAAAAAGCCAAAAATACTTATGCCCAGATTAATAAGTACCGCTATGATGATGGTTTGCATTCCGGCTTTTGATGCGGCTTCAGGATTTTTTTCGCCAATACGGCGGGCAACAACTGCCGTTGCAGCCATACTTAAACCTATGGCCAGCGAATATATTACGGTTAAAACAGATTCGGTTAAACCCACTGTTTGAATAGCGTGACTGCTGTTTTTTAAATGGCCTACAAAATAAAGGTCGACCAGTGCAAAAACAGATTCCATGGCCATTTCCAGCATCATGGGGATAGCTAATAAAACAATTGCCCTTTTTATGCTGATGGAGGTCAAATCAACTTCCTGACCCTTTATTGCCTGTTTTAAAACCGAGAAAAAAGAAGATACCTTACCCTTTGCAGTAAATGATTGTGACATAAATATAAGCTTGTGTTTTTTAGGGAGCGGCGTTTTATCTGATACCCTGGATAGCAAATATAATGAAACCTTTGATTAGGCAAGTAGTGATTAAGAATCAATTTTAGGGAAATCGCTTTTAACTTTTTTAACTAGCGAGCAGCTTGCTTCTAAACTCATCGTCCAAAGCAGCCCGTTTTCTTTTTTGAGGTTTACTGCTTTTAGATTCTGTTTCCCGTTCGATGATATTTAAGGCCATTTTTGCGATGATATTGTAGTTCAAGGCCGAGTTTCCTTTCTTTTTGAGCGAATAGTCCTCTTTGAAAACCATATCCAGTGTCCAGTGAAGGTTGTTTTCGATAGCCCAATGGCTACGGATGGCCTGCCCGATTACTTTTGGCTTGGCCGAAAGGGAAGATATATAATATCTCGTTTCCCTGGATGTCGTTCCGTTGCGTTTGTCTGTCCGTTCCGAGATGACCTTTGCGATACTTTTCAGGCCCGGCCAGTCCTCTTTGTCATCTAAAAAAGTAAGGTTATCTATAGCCTGGCAGGTACGTTGTTCTATTCTCCCATGTCCGGCATCTATAGTGATATCGGCTTCTACTTTAGGGTTCATGGTAAATACTTTCTCAACCTGTTCCCTCAGCTCCTGCTGGTTGTCTTTGACCATCAGTATATAGTCGGCTTCTTTCTCAATAATAGTCCCCGCAATAGCTTTCTGACAGCCCATGGCATCGATCGTGATAATGCAATCTTTAACAGTAAGTAACTTGAGCAAAGCGGGGATTGCTGTAATCTCGTTGCTTTTTTCGGCAACGGCCTCTTGCCCAAGGCATAACCGGCTCCCCGATGCATAGGCAGACACCACATGCAATGCGGATTTGCCCACGGCTTTATCGTCAGATCCGCAGATCGTCTTTCCATCTATGGCAATCACTTCCCCACCTGTGAATTCTGCCATAGAATCCACCCAGTCCCTAAAACATGCACTGAACTGTACCGGATCGAGCACCGCGAAAACCTTCCCCAGCACATCGTGTGAGGGTATACCGTGTTTGTAAGGCAAATACTGCCGGAGCCAGGATAGCTTTAAATGACCGAACATATTGATCGAGGTCCAGTCGTCCATCCCGCTGACCACGGCAGATATACATAAAAACAGGATTTCTTCCAGCGGATAAAGATGATGCCCTTTGTTCGTTCTGCGCGGGTCTTTCATGCTGGAAAAATAAGGACAAAAAAATTCGTGGGCTTGATATTTGGGATTTGATAAGGCCATTTTTTTGACCTTAATCATTTATATCCTAAATATAACACATTTTTTCCTCTTTCAAAAAGTTAAAAGCTATTTCCCTGGGAAATGTAAATATAACATAAATAAACGAAAACTATATAATATGGAACCTACTTGTTTGCTATCGATTCATTCGGAAACGTTTTTTTTTGGACTTAAACATCGTGAACTTTCAAATCACAAGACTTAACTTTGAAATTTTCTATAGGAAAGATATTATTTCCAATAATTCAGACTTATTCCTAAATTAGTGCGGAATGAAACTTAAACACTTATTTTATATTTTTCCCGCCTTTTTAGCCTCAAACGTATTGCTTTCGGCCTGTAAAGAGTTTATCGAACCTTCGATTGCAAAAAGGCAAGTGACGCTTGAAGCACCTGCAAACCTGTATCAGAGCACCAAATACACTATAAATTTTTGGTGGGACGGCGTGGAGGATGCATTGGCTTACCGGTTACAGGTAGTTACCCCCGGCTTTGATTCCATTGGCGGCCTGATTCTGGATACACTGGTTAAGGACATTAAATTCACCTCGACTCTTGAGCCGGGAAACTATCAGTGGCGGGTAAGGGCAGAAAACGGGAGCTCGCAGACAGCTTATTCGCCCGCCAGAAGCTTTATTATTGAACAATCATCGCTAACCAATCAAACCGTCACCCTTTCGTCACCGTCCAATAATACGTCAACAAGCGTAAATGCAGCCCTTTTTAAATGGAACAGTTTATACGGCGCAACGAAATACCAGGTAGAGATTGATACAAATAACTTTGCCAATGAAGATGCGTTGGTTTATAACCAGGTTGTCCCTGGGCTCCAGGTTAATTTTACCTTTCCAAAGGATCAGGTTTATGGCTGGCGGGTAAGGGCAGAAAACGAGACCGAACAATCCAAATGGTCTGCTATCAATTATGTAACCTACCAATTGCCGCTGCCTGCCCAGGTTAGCCTGGTGTCGCCCGCGGCTGGAAGCAGTGTTAGCTTACCCGTGCAACTAAGTTGGAATTCAGTCACAGGAGTACCAGGTTACAAATTATATGTATTTAAAAGCGATTCGACCACGCTTTATAGTAATAGTTTTCCAGTTACGGTCAATTCTACCGGTTATAGTTTTAATCTAGGCGTTACCGGCGAGAAGATATATTGGAAAGTAAGTGCGCTGAACGCTTCGGGCAAGGAAGGGAAAGCCAGTGTACTTAGAAATTTTGTACTGTTTTAAGCCAATGGGTCATGGTCAAAAAAAATAAGGCACTAACATATGTACTGATTGTGGTTGTATTGCTGGTGTGGGGAATCATCATCTACCGGATAGTTATTGCATACAGCGGCGGTCATGATGAAAGTTATGTGCCACCGGTAGCACCTAAAGAGGTTTTTAATGATTATGCGGTGCCCAAAGACACGGCTCGCCTCTTGCTGAATTACCGCGATCCTTTTGGGATTGTTGTAAAGAAAGACACCGTAAAACTGCCGGCCAGGAATCGGCCGAACGCCGGAATTGCGAGGTTGAACATGGTACCGTCTTTTAACTGGGATATTATACGATATTCCGGATATATAAAAAATCCAGGGTCTAAAAAACTGATTGCTTTTATGAAAGTAAACGGCAAAGAAGCGATGATGAGTGAGGGAGAGACAGTAGGGCAATTCAAACTGATTCGGAATATGAAAGATTCTGTATTAGTTAAGAGCGGAGGTAAAACCAAATATATTCATATCCAACCTGCAATTTAATGAAGTTCATTTATACAACCTTTTTAATTTTTGTTTACTGCAACTCATTTGGGCAGAAAATACCCGATTATGGTTTGCACAAGGTAAGAATTACGGATACCGACCGTACGATATTGGCAGAAATTATACCTGTTAATTCAAATCCGGATGTGCAAAGCACGCTTACTTATTACTGGTATGCAACTAACAAAGTACATACCCTTCAGGGCGGCTTTAGTGGCCGCTTATTAAACGGCGCCTACATCGAAACATACCTGAACCACAACAACCGAACTCAAGGCACCTTTAAAAAAGGCCTCAAGGACGGAACCTGGAAGGATTGGGATGAGCGTGGAAACCTGATACAAGTAGTCAACTGGCGCAATGGAATACGTTCGGGCATCTTTAGTTTTTTTAACCCGGATGGCAGCCTGAAAGAAAGCGGGGAATATCGCAAAAACGAATTGGATGGTCCTGTAGTATTTCACGAAAGTCGCGATTCTTCACGGAAAGTCTATTATAACAATGGCAAGGCTTTGGAAGGAAAGCCGCGTTCGCTTTTTGACAAAGTCAATATTTTTAAAAAGAAGCCCAAGCCGGGTAAGGGTCATGCTTAAAGGCTCGGCGCTTTATATTGTCATTATTATCAGCCTGGTAATTGCCTTAATATGCTCTGCCCTTGTGCTGGCAGCTTATTTTTTTAGGGGGCAATACCTTGTAAAGTCGCGATTTGACCGCCTACAGGATAACCTTTCGTCAGGCATACATATCCTGCTGCGTACAAAAGACCCAGCCTATTTACAAGGGAAGACCTTGAATTTGTTCACCAATGGCGATGATTCCGTACGGCTTAAAAATATCCCGTGGGGTATTTATGACATTGGCATTGTGGAAGCATTCAAGCAGCAAGACACATTAATTAAAGTATTTTCGACCGCTTTTGGGATCGATTCGTCCAAATGGGCTGCTATATACCTGATCGACGAAGACAGATCAGTCTCGGTAAGCGGAAAGACTACGATACGCGGTGACGCATACCTGCCAAAGGCCGGCGTAAAGGCAGCATATGTGAACAATAAAGCCTATGAAGGCGACAAAAGGCTTGTTATCGGCAACATTCGTGACAGCCAGCGTAACCTGCCCCCGTTGAATGACATTCGCCTAAACAATTTAGCACAGCAGTTTAATAATCCGGGGGGGACAGTCAGTAAGAACTGGCATGTAGACACACTGGCTGGTTCATTTCGCCGCCCTGCCAATATTGTTAACCTGGGCAACAGCCCTTATACTCTAAAAAACATCAGACTATCGGGTAATATCATCCTGTATGCAGATACGCTGCTTACTATAGATAGTACCGCGATATTGAATAATGTGCTGGTATTTGCAAAGGCCATCGTTGTTAAAAGTGGTTTCCATGGCAGTTGCCAGCTCTTTGCTTCTGATTCTATAAGTATCGAAAAAAATTGCCGCCTGGAGTATCCTTCGTGTTTGGGCTTACTGCGTTACAAGTCGCCTACGATTGGTTTTCCGCCACAAGTTAACATTGGTCAAAACGCTCAGATCAATGGTGTTATATTCACTTACGAAAAAGAAGCTTCTGCCTTGCCGGCAACCATCAGTTTGGACAAAGGGGCCCTGGTGAACGGCCAGGTTTATGCGCAACATATTCTTTCGACCAAAGACAACGCTGCGGTTAAAGGAAGCGTTTTTACCACGCGATTTATGTACCAAACGGCATTTAGCCGGTATGAAAACTACCTGATAAACCTAAAAATAGATGCCCCCGCTTTATCAGCATATTACCTGACCAGCGACCTTACTCCCGTAGCCTCATCCGAAAAAAAAATACTGCAATGGCTGGAGGCAAAATAAAAAAAAACGGGATGCTGGAGGCTGCTACCATTGTAGAAGTGGTTATAGCCCTGGTGATTATTGTTGTAGTGTTTGGTATGGCCATGATGATATTTGCCAATGTAACACAACAGGCAATATCCGCAAAAAAAATACGGGCGACGGCTGTGCTCAGGAATATCCTGCTTAAAGCAGAACAATCGCGGCAATTGCCGCAAGAGGCCTTTAACCAGGATGGCTTCAGGATTATACCGGTGATTAAACCGTTTGAAGGCGGACCAGGCCTTAGCGAGTTTCATTTGGCCGCTTATGATGAAAACCAACAGGAGATAGCAAAGGTTTCGGAAATAATGATCAATAATGACAATATTAAACCATAAACTAAAGGCTTTTACCATTATGGAAGTAACCATTGCACTATTGGTGTCGGGGATACTGATCGCTATCGTTTATGTGGCATTTGCGGTTGTAAACAATTCATACCATGCGTTTGTGCTCAAAAACGTGGAATCGGCTGATCTGGCACAACTCGATCTTTTGCTCAGCCGCGATTTCCGGCGCGCCGATCTGATCGAAAAAACCGATTCCGGTTTGTTTTTTAAGAATAATAACGGCGGTATAAGATACGTGCTTAATAGTGATTATATTGTGCGTACCAATGGCATAACAGACACTTTTAAGTTTAAAACAACCCGTACCAATATGCTTTTTGAACAACAACCCGTTGAAACCGGGCCCGATGCTTTAAATAGCAGGGTTGACGAACTGGAACTTGATTTGCTATTACATAACAATAAAATGACCTTTTACTATTATAAACAATACAGTTCTGCTAACCTTTTTGAACAGGATACCCATGCCGGCAATTGACCTAAGCCAATACGAAAAAAAGAAAACGCCCAAACCTGCAAAACAGGAAGGCGAGGGCGGCATTATTGCGTTTTTAAACCGTGACATCAGTTTTGGCAGCAAAGAACTTAACGATAAAAAAAAGGAATACCTATACCTGGAGCTAAGCTCGCTCCTGTTGGCCGGCATCAATTTAAAAACCAGCCTGGAGTTGGTAACCGCCGAACAGGAAAAGGAAAGCGACAAAAAACTGTTTGCAGCCATACAGGATAGCGTATTGAATAATGGTATAGCTCTTTCCAAAGCCCTGGAAAAATCGGGTAAGTTTTCCTTGTACGAGGTATACAGTATTCAAATTGGCGAGGAAACCGGCCAACTGGCCATGGTTCTGCAGGATCTGGCTAAATATTACCAGGGCAGGATAAAACAAAGGCGCAAAATAGTTTCCACGCTTTCCTATCCATGTATGGTGCTGCTTTCGTCATTTGGCGCGGTGTATTTTATGCTGAAGGTGGTGGTACCCATGTTTGCCGATGTGCTCAAACGCTTCGGGGGGCAGCTGCCCTGGATCACCGAACTCGTGATCACGATATCCAAAGGAATGGAAACCTATTTTCTGCCCGCCTTCCTCTTGATTACCGCTATCGTCGTTTTCCTTTTCCGGGTACGCAAAACGGTAAGTTATCGTAAAATTTCTTCCGGTTTGGTATTGAGGGTACCTGTAGCGGGTAACCTGGTTAAAAAGATATACCTGGGCAGGTTCTGCAATTCCATGCGGTTACTTACGGGCTCGCACGTGCCGTTGTTGAGGGCCATTGCTTTAAGCAGGCAAATGGTGGGCTGGTACCCCATTGAATCTTCCCTGCAAAAGGTGGAAGACGATATCCTGAACGGTAAATCGCTGCACCAGAGCTTACAGCAGTTCAAGATCTACCCGTCCAAAATGATTCAGTTGGTAAGGATTGGCGAAGAATCAAACAAGCTGGACTACTTTTTTGCCAAGATAGCCGAGCAGTACGGCGAGGAAGTAGAATACCAGACGGCCTCCCTCAGCAGTATCATGGAACCTCTTTTTATCATCGTAGTGGGTTTCCTGGTGGGGGTAATCATGATTGCTATGTACCTGCCGATGTTCCAGATGGGCAATACGTTTCAATAGAAGCGGCGACTGTAGGCGGCAGCGGGAGTATGCTGAATGCCAGCTACGAAGCATGTCGGCAAAAAAATTGGGTTAACATAACTTAACATAATTCAAAAAATATTTTTATAAATATTTGATTATAAATACATTATAAAACACCACGATTTACATGTTAACCCAATTGTTATACTATGAGTTACAAACCCGCGGCAACGGCGGGCAGGCTTTACATTACAAGTCCCCGCTTTGCCTTTGCCGCCCTGGCCAGCCCGCGCTGTGGGCTTTTCACTGCAATCCTTAACGCGAACTGCGGGGATACAAAAACACCCGGATGAAATTAATCATCCGGGTGTTGCATATTCATTACTTAGCATGGCGTTTACCTATCAGCGGGCCACACGCGACACGCGTGCGCCAGCTTGGGGGTATCTGCAAATACTATTTTAATTCTTCAATCAATTTTCTAAATTTAATAGAAATGTTTCTATGAAGCACCGAATTCAAAAAATTTAGTACATCTGGATTGTCATTATTTTCCTTGAGTATGATTTTGTTCAAAAAATTGGGAGCGATAACCGCTTCTAACATTTGTTCAGAAACCATATGATCATCATATAGTGCTAAATAAATATTACATAATTCCAAATAGTCATGGATGCATAAGTTTTGCATAGCAAGAATGCAAACGAAAGCTTGTTCAGCACTAAAATGCCTAGTCGCCAAAAGTTTTTTTACATCGGGAAAATAACTTAAACTATGATCAAAAACCTCCACAAATGCTTTATTATCCAAGTATTGTTCTAACACATCCATTTGCCTGGGCGTTTGCTTTATAATAGTCTGAATTAGGGTGTCAAAATTTTTCTTTTTATATAAGGTTTGTTTTTGCCTCGATGATGAGAAATTCTCATTATTTAAGTTCTGTTTATTGTTGGTACAGGCAAATAAAATCATACACGCGGTTGCAAATAGAAAAAAACGGTATAGAATCTGTTTTATATTAGCTTGATTTTTCATATTTATCAATTCTTCGACCATATAAAATGTTAAAATATCTTCAAAAACAAGTATGAAGGTGATACTGGGCTATACGGAGAAAACATAGTATCACTTACCCACATACCTTCTAAATACACAGGAGGCTCGTTCTCCCATATGTTGCGCGCTATTTGTAGTCGCACGAAAGCCAAAATCATTTTCTTTTAATATCTCTCCTGGATGTCCATTTCCTACTTCGGCCACACTTATCGTCTTATTGGTACCACTCACAATACCAACATGACCTGTTGCCGGGTGCGAGCCATAATTTATATGCTCCGCCACTACGTCCCCCGCCTGAGGGGTTTCATTTGGACCTAATACTCTCCAACCAGGTATACTTACATTAGGATCTGCCCATTGTTGAGCTGTTGGCGGCGATCCGTATCCGAACATTCGTTTTAAAAAATTTCCATTAGGCGTACCGAGATCAATGCCAGCCTTCTTAAGCATATCATAAACAAATTTGTTACATTTATCGGTTCCTGGGTCATAGTTATCTTTCTGTCTATCAAAATCCCAATCGTGAGGATTATTTTTCAATGCATTTTTTGCGTCATTAGCTATGACTTGGCCAAGTGTAGTTTGAGTTTGTTGGTAAGCGTTTGTAGGTGTCACAAAAGTAGCTGAGGCCATTCCCTCTATCTGTTCCATTGCCTCATAAGTGGGTACCTCTTGTCCATTAGCGTCTCTATAACTCCCGGTATTATAATCATAGGTAAGCATTCCGTCAATGTCAATATTTCTGATCGGGTTATTCTCCACGTAATTATATGGCGACCATCTCCTGCTTTTCTCAGCCAGCGGATCAATCGAATTCCATCTTGCAATCACCGGGTCATAGAACCGAGCACCGTAATCGTATTCGTTCAACTCATCCTGCATCTCTTTGCCGTTGTAAAGATACTTATTTCCAGCATTTTGCTGGCGGTGTACATTTAGGCCAAAGGGGTAATAATCATCCTCGCCAACTTTACCGTTTGTTTGGTCAAATGTTACCCGGTTGTTACCCAGGTGATCGCTCAGTGCGTACTCATAAATATAGTTGGCGCCGGTCTTGATCGCCCGACCTTCATCGGTTTGAATAAAGTCTATCGTGCCATCCACCTTGTACTGAATCCCGTCAATGTAATCGGTTGATGCCCCGTTGCTTATTTTTCTGAGTTTATTACCGGCAGCATCATAGGTGTAGGTTAAGCTTTTGCCGGGTATAACGGCCGGCAAATTCAGCAGGTTGTAGTTAATCGTATTCCCCTGGCCATCACTGGTGGCATTGCCGTTAACATCATAGCCATAGCTCCGGGCTACGCTGTTGTTATTACTGGTAACCGCTTGCAACTGGTTGCCGCTATAAACATAACTGAGGATGCCGGTGTTTGGCCCAAAACGGGTCATGCCTTGTATATTGCCGTTCGTATCGTACGTGATACTGTTTTCACTGAATGCCTCTGCCGAATTACCCGCCGTTAAACGGTTGAGTTGATCGTAATTATAGGTGACAAACTTTTGTCCTACAGTGCCCTTGTTATATAATTGTTCGGCAATGTTGCCATTATACTGCGGGCTTCCGTTATTTGCCGGCACCGGTGTATTGTAATTAAGCGCCATGCTAAACAGCTTATCGGCGGTGGGCACCACATTAGGGTCATTGATCTTAGAAAGCCAGCCGCGTTCATTATAAGCATAGCTTGTGTTTTGTAAAAACGATGCACCAGTGTTGGTGCTGTGCAGGTGCTTTACCTTTAGCTGACCAACCTCATTATAATCCACCTGGCTTAGCAATACATTAACCCCGTCGTTAATTTGTTCAAAGGTCTGCGTTTTGCGGGCCATGTGGTCGTAAACGTAAGTGTTGGCTGCGGTTAACACCGGGGCCGTTGTACTGGTGGTGTTATAATGTTTACGGGTAGTAGCAGTTACCGTATTGGTAAAATCATAACTGTTGGTTATTACGTCATAGTTATTTACATTTGGTGTGCCGCCACCAAGGTAGTGCTGTTTGTAGGTTTGGATATTGCGGCCGAGGTCATCATAATAGCTTACAGTCCAAAGCATGTTGGCTGTGCCCAGTATGTTTATTTTACTGCCGGTAAGCAGGCCTGTGGTCTGGCTGCTTGCCCCCGATGGCATGGTATTAAACACCGAAGGCAGCCCGGTAATATTGCTGAAACTGTAGTCATCGTAATAGTTTATACTCAGGTAACTGCTCATGGCTGGATAGCTGTTGACAGCAGGATTATTGCCGACGAAATATCCTATATTTACGTCACTTTTATCGCGGGTATCCCATTGGGCAGCTGCATAAATATTGGCCTGTAAAGTAGATTGTGCTATAATAGCGCCAGCATTCCACAATCCAGTCATCACTACCTTGCCTAAAGCATCGTATTTGGTCACTGTCCATTGGTTGGTTAACCGTTGGATAGCATCCTGGGTAAGTACCGGTTGGTCCAGCTTATTGTATACCACGTATTCCCAGCCCTTGCCAGGTAATTTTTTCCGATTTAACCGGTTCTGCTCATCGTAACTGTATTGGTAGCACAGGTTATCAAGAACAGTTTGTGCAGGCAGAACATTATCAGCATTACTCATTGGTGGCAGCACAAAAGCCAGGTTGCCCAGGTCGTCATATACATAATAGGTAGATAGGATCTGCAGGGTTGTACCACTGT
Organism: Mucilaginibacter sediminis; assembly: GCF_051903035.1. Lineage (NCBI taxonomy): Bacteria > Pseudomonadati > Bacteroidota > Sphingobacteriia > Sphingobacteriales > Sphingobacteriaceae > Mucilaginibacter > Mucilaginibacter sediminis. The sequence continues at coordinate 465,127 of NZ_CP170602.1, read as the reverse complement.
AATTAAATGTGCGTTTCAGTACCACGTGCCCTTCATTATCTTTATATGTTTCTGTTGTGCCCCCCCGGCCGCTTTTCCAGTTTTCATCTTTGGCAATGCTAACATCAAGTTGCGCGGCCACGTAATTGGCATTGACCCCTGCTGCCCTGGTAAGTGTGCGGCTCCCGTCTGTATTTATTATTACCCCATAAAGCGCAGCAACCAACGTGTTAGCGGTATCCGTTATTGTTGTTGCATTATTAATGGTGTAAACCATTTTTTTGGTGTGCCCGGTAGCATTACCGGCTACAGGTTGCCAGTCGGTACCCGGCGCACCCTGTTCTGTTGCCCGGTTCAATGGCGACGGTTCAAAGTTGGTTACCGCAAAAGGTTTGGGGTTATAAACTATGCCGTTGGTTTGCTGGGCGCCGGAAGCTGCTGTACTACCGGCGGGGTAATAAAAATTCAGCACACCGGCACCTGCTGTTAGGGCATCTGTTTTGTAGCCGCCATCAGCTGTAGTTGCTGCATAGGGCAGGTATTTTTGTGCTTCCCTGCCAAAAACATCATATACAAAAAGCTGCACCAAATCTTTATCCAGTGGCGAGCCTTTTATCTGGATGCTTTGCAGCTGTCTGCCCAATCCGTCAAAGTATTGTACTGTTTGCATCAGTTCGCAGGTGCTGCGGTTGGCTAAACCCGCAGCTGTATTGATGCCGCCAACGCGAGGTGTCGATGTTAATATATAATTTTTATTGGCACTTAAAGCCGTGGTTTGCGGTACGCAATCTGGGCCAACAATATACAAGCTCAGGCTGCTGCTGCTTGCTGCCGCAAAGCTAAAGGTGGGATTAAGCACTATACTGGTATTGCTGTAATAGGAGCCCGCTACAGGTGTGCCCGTCATGGCGGCATTTACATATGTTTGCGCCTTTGAATATATAGCCGACAGCAAAATGCTGAAAGCTAAAAGTAATGGCTTTAGTTTTGATTTTATGGTGATATGGAAAATGGCCATATGATAGTGGTTTAAGGTTAACGCTTTAATTTAGTATCCCTGGTAATGGAAGCCTGTTATTTTAATAAATTCCAACATTTCTTTCTCCTCCGGTACCGCTATTGATATTTACATTAGTAAATGTAACATGGTTCCCTGCAACCGCTGCCCTGGCACCCACATAACAGTTATGGCTGTTGCTTGAACCAATGGTGGAAAAAGATACACTATAAATTCCGGCAGGTAATACAAGCGTAGACGAACCCGGAGGGCATACATAACTTCTGGCATTCCCGGTACCTGCAGAAAAATTTAATCCCGTTGTAAAATTCATCCCAATGGAATCCGATGTAGAATTATTAAATGTAACCGTTACTGCTGCGGCACATATACAATTGGCATTTGCATAATTTTGACCGTTGGCATTAACTTCGTTTTGAGCCTGATTATCGGCATCGGCCTGTGAAATAACCGAGCTATAGGTTTGGGCAGGTACAACATAATATACCTGGCCCGGCGTGGTACCGGCGGCACAGTTATTTTTCGTAAAAAGGGTAGATAAAGCCGAATTATAATATTTCAGGATACAGGTGCCGTTTGCATTAGCATATGCCTGACCATATGAAGATGCCGACTGCCCATCATACATCTCACTAACAGCTTGCGCATTTGCATCTGCCTGGGATATTAAAGATGTGTACTTACCGGCAGGAACTGTATAGGTTACCGGAGGACCAGGTATGTAATTTCCCGTTGGGCAATCATTCTTCAAAAAGCTGGCAGACTGTGTAGTATTTAAAAACGGTGTAGCATAATTATATGCGTAGTTTTTTACAATACTACCATTTTGATCTTTAACGTTTATAAGTCGTATAAACTCATCGTATTCAAAATAGCTGTTTTTGTAATTGGCATCGGTTGTGCTTTCAACTTCAACTCCTTTGTAATAATTGGCGGTTGCCATTTGTGCGGTTTGCGGGCTTAACGCTACCTGGTCAACTAAATTACCATTGGTATTAATGCTTATAGCAGTAACGCCGGTTAGCGCCCATTTGTATAGGCTCCAATTACTATTGATAGCAGTACTTACGCCATTTACCGTTACCGATCCGCTTCCTTTTGCCCATAAGCTTACATTGTAGTTACCGGATAATAAACCGCTTTTAGTTATAGAGCCACTATAGCTTTTTGAGCCCGATTTACTTGAAGACGATGAAATGCCGCCTAACGCATAAGTCCAGTTACCTAAATCGTCCGTTTCAAATCCGGAGTATGCAATTGTACCAAACGATGCATTATCGGCTTTAGCCAAAGTATTTCCCGATTTATCTAAAATAATAGCAGTTTTAATGCCTCCCTGGTTTTCAAATTCAACAAGGCGGCTCTTGTCGTCATAAGTATTACACACTAAAACAGGTTTAAAGTTATGATCTGCCGGTAATAAAACGGTACCGGAGAATGAACCCGGTGTTCCTGACAAAGGTTGTGTTAGCCGCGCCGTGTAAACTTTAAGTGGTCTGATAATACCGCTGTTTAGCGTTTGATATTCTGTTACGCTTGATTGTACCAGAAAACTGCCAGAAGACTTGGTTAGCCACGATTCTGTTAATACCGGTTGATTAATTATATTATTGGTAACAAGTGTAGATAACGAACCACTCAAATTATAATCAAAAGGATAATAAAAATACTTTTTTAAAGTGTTACCATCGGAGTTAAGTTGTGAAGATATACGGAGCATGTAATAATTGGCATCATAAGTATTTTGTGTAAGTACTTCTTTCGGCGTAACTGCGCCAGTTGACGGGTAGTTATATTCATGTGTAGCTTTTAATTCCGCTCTCCCTATTATAGGATAATAGTTATTGAATTTATATATAAATCTGATAGCATACGGGTCAGAACTTCCATTAGTTCCCAAAACATCAACTTCCCCATCTTTTGACATATATAATGATCTATAGTTGTCATCAATCTTTTGTTGCTGAAATATGTTATACTCATTTACGGTTCGCTTAGTCATCGCGCCGGTTGAGGAAAAATAAGTAGTTGTCAGCGGCAGGCCCACAGCCCAGTAAGGTTGGTCTACCGGCCGGTAAGGATAATAGTCCTTCGGACTCCAAAAAGTGGTATAGCTCAGGTCAGAGTACTCATATACTATCTTGCCGTTGTTATTGCTGCCATTTTGCAGCACTTCTTCTACACGCCGGTAACCGGCAAAACTGCCGTCGATATTGGATATCGGATTTGCAGGATTTGTAAAAGAAGTTGTCATCGTATATTTTACATGGGGGTTAGATGGCCATCCTCCATCATCATAGTAACCATTCTTAACAAATGTAAATTCCGGCTCTTCGCCTATAAAGCCGGAAGACAAGCCGTCAGTCTCCACATAATTATATTGTTTAACGATATCATTCTGCGGAGTTATGCCGTCATGCAGCGTCCGTTTCTTTATACGTAATCCGGCAACGGTAACATTGCCGCTTGTTCCACGTTTATCGTTAAGTTCGTATTCAAACTCTTCTGAACCTCCGGTTGGATAGATGATTCTCTTTATAATACCTAATTTCGCATAATTCAAATCAGGTGTTCTATCTGCAGCCGGTCCCTGTTCAGTGGGTATCACAAAAGCGGTAGCATTTGTTGAAGCAGTAGCATTTGTTTTTCCATTGTAATAACCCCAAAAATCCAAACCAGCTTCTACTATGGACGAACTATTCACCGAATAGCTGTGTGGCACATTAATTTCATTTAAGTTTTGATCTAAAAAGTAATCGAACGCATACATTGTCTGATGATTATTATTGCTGCTAACCAGATCAACGGCATTTAAATAATCATTCCCTTTTGTAGCAAAATATGTATTTGTCGTGGGTTGTGTATTGGTATAAGTGGCCTTGGCGCCAGAGCCCCAGTATAGATATTTCAAATAATAACTTTTTACAACTTCTTGCTGGGTGTTAAGAATATCTATCGATTTTAACAAAGGAGATGTAATTGGATCAGTTCCATCCAAAAAGTAATTTAAATTAATTTTAGTTTGATCTGAAAAAGTAATACTCTGGAGGTCCGCTCCTTTTGCCCCAATTCCCACAGAAGTTGATGTGTTCCCGAATGGCATGTCTGATCGTTTACTATACACGCCCATTGATGCTGCACCACCTGTCCATGTTTGCCTAACTATGTATTGATAGGTTATAGATTCTTCGCTAAACGGCGCTTCTATTTTAGTTAATAACCAGGATGATGGGTACTCCTTCATATAATAGACAGCCGTAGGAGTCAGGCCCGGATTAGGATCATATTCTTCAGTTACCTCGGTCTGATTAAAGTAATATTTTATTCCAGCTTCATCAATTATCAGGAACGAGGCTAATTTAAATTGCGTGCTGCTGGTAAAATTGGGGATTATTTTCACTTTACTATCAGTCACTACTATCACCTGCTTGTCTTTACCAATATAAAACTTGCCAGATTTCCCCGGAATACTAAATTCAAAAATATCATGCTGGGAATCTGCAGTCCCATCAGCATAATTAAAGGTTGGATCAACATTGTTTATTCTGCCGTCGCCATCTGGCTTGTATGTTATGCCATTGTTGTATAAAACACCATTCCACTTGGTAATCGGGGTTCCATCTGATGAAGTTTCATTGGTTTGATAATCATCGGGAATACCTCTTGTGTGCCTTACAATAGTGCCGCCAGCACGAAGCAGCCAGCCCCTTCCTGTTATATTAGTAGGCTCATTCGCTTTAATACCGCCGGCACCAGTATAAACCAGCCGCATGCTGAAATTTAAAACGGACATTTTCTTTTCATATAGCGGCAAATCTATATTCGCCATCCCTGTGAAGTTATTCATCGGTATATTGTCAATCTTGCTGAATGCATACGCATTCGGCGAATGCATGCTAAAGTTATGCGTATAATCAGATTGAGCCTGGAGGGCTCCCCCTATGAATGAGGTAAAAAACAGTACCAGCAATAAACGGTAAAACATAGTTATTAGGTTAAAGTGAGTGGAAAGGCTTTATTATGTAAAAAATCATGTTGCTAATTGCCATCGTTGTATTTTATTAAATCAACATGTTGTGAAGAATTATCGATAACGGTTAATTGGTTTAAGTTCATGATAGATACATGACTTTATTTGATTTTGTCGGCAAGCAACTCCATTTTCTTGTTTAACCTATCAATTTGTTCCTGCTGTATTTTTAGTTTTGTCTCAAGAGTATAATTATTTTGCGATTGCGCTTTCACCTCTTTATCCTTCTCAATCAAATACAAAGTCAATTCCTCTACCTTCTTAAGCAACAGCTTGTTCATCTCGCCCAGGTTGATGCCGTTTTTTGCGACCTCCTGCTCAGATGGAATTTCGGGCAGGTGGTGGTTTTGGTCGATGTAGTTTTTTAATGTTTCCAAAGATGGCAACTGGTAGTCCTTGCCAAATACATAGTCGGCCCAGCCGGTTTCTACCCTGATTTCCTTAGCCCTTATTTTCCCGTTTACTGATAAGCGGTACGCAGGATCGGGAGTTAATGTATTTAAGCCCAGGTTGCCATTAAGATCTGTATACATAACCGGGATAACGTTTAATGCAATTTCATTCGCAGGTGCCGTAGTTGTAGTGGATAAAGTTACCAGCTGATTAGCTGCATTACCGGGTGAGAGCAGGAACGATTTGATGGAAAAAGCTTTATACCTGGCACCTGTGGTAACGACATAAAAATTAGTTGAGGTTCCGCTTTGGTACGCCTTTAAGGTAAAGCTGTTACCGTTTGAGCTACCTAAAGTAACCTGGTTTACACTTAAGCCATTGCGGTTTGCTATATAAAAGGTGGTTTCGCCATTGGTGTCGGATTCCCAGGCTCCACCAAATATGTCTACCTTTAATTTATTGAAATTTCCTAAATCCGAAGAGGTAACATTAATTGTGCCTACATATACATATATCGCGGAGTTATCGCCTACTATATTATTGCTATACTGAGCTTTTGCAAATACCGGTATCAGGACGACAAATAAGAATATTAACTTTTTCATTTAAGTTGTTTTTTGTTTCGGTGAATAACTTGTTTTTTCAGATTAGCAATTTCTTGCGCCATAATTTTAAGTTGAGCTGTATTTTCTTTTTCATTTTTGTCTTTTTCAATCAAATACAGCGTCAATTCTTCCACTTTTTTAAGCAGCAGCTTGTTCATCTCGCCCAGGTTGATGCCGTTTTTGGCAACCTCCTGCTCAGATGGTATTTCGGGCAGGTGATGATTTTCATCGATGTAGGTTTTCACATCGCCGAGGGATGGGAGTTGGTATTGTTGCTTGAAAACGTAATCGGGCCAGTTGGCAATTTCTACTTTTACTTGTTTGGAGCGAATGTTGCCATTTACAGATAGGGTCTCTTTCGGAGTGGCAGTACCTATACCAACAAAACCAGATGAAAGGATGGTCATTTTAACATCGCCCAAATTGACTGTTGAATTATCTGCCGAATTATTAACTAAAAATTTTAAGCTACCTGTTCCATAATCGCCTGTGCGTTCGTGAACGATAGCGGCTTTCCACCAACTCCCAAGAGCTTCGTTAAGGAAGCCTATGCCCACAGCATTGCCGCCGGTTTGGGTTCCATTCAGATTTTGAAAACCTCCAATAATGTTTAAACCGTTATTGGATACCTGTGTGTGTAATTTAGAAACAGGGGCTGATGTACCTACACCCATATTCCCTGCAAAATATCCCTGTCCGTCGGCTCTTACACTGAAGTTTATAGTACCGTTGGTTAAACCATCATAATAATAGTTCGCCGATCCTGTGGGTTGATCTGTCCAGGCCCTGAAAATTCCGGCCCCAGGATAGGAATAGGTAGAGCCTAATTGATGCCCCGTAAAAAACGATTGCCCAAGTGATGTTTGTGCTACTATTTTGGTATTATTGTTTAATATATCGTTAGCATCAACCGTAACGGTTTTGGTTTGCGCCTTGGCAAAATGCGCACTGGTTAAACCGGCCAGAATCAGCAGTATAACTTTTTTCATATTTCTATTTAACTCGTTTCTTTAAATCCTGCACTTGTTTTTTTAATTCGTTGATCTCTTCCTTGGCTTCTATCATATAAAGCGTCATTTCTTCCATCTTTTTAAGTAGTAGCTTGTTCATCTCGCCCAGGTTGAGGCCATCTTTGGCAACCTGCTCTTGAGATGGCATATCAGGTAAATGCTGGTTTTGATTGATGTAGGTTTTTACATCAGTAAGGGACGGAAGTTGGTATGATGGCTTGAAAACGTAATCGGGCCAGTTGGCGTAAAGTTTAACGGTCATTGAAGTAGCGATGACGTTGCCGTTAACAGCCAGTTTATACCCTTTTGGATCTGTAGTACCAATTGCCACATTTCCTTGAACTATACTCATATAAGTATTAGCCCCATCACCCCACGATTGGACATTCTGATTGGGATCCCTTTCCCACCATGTTCTGGTATTCGTTTGAGGATTTAAAAACGAGACATCTACTGATATTCCATCATGTAACCTCGTGGAGTACCAGTCACTACCGGCCGAATTTCGAACCAACCAAATGTTGTTTTGGAAAGTGTTGCCGGTTCCGCATAGCCCTGCTACGGAACTTAAAAGCGAAGCATTCTTAATAGTACTACCAAGTGGGGTAGATTGATAAACATTAAATTTAGCTGCCAGCGAAGTTGTTCCAATTCCAACATTTCCGGCATTATTAACAGTCATATAATCGTATTGTGTGCCGCTTACCAGTTTTGAAATATACAAACTGGGATCTGCCTGAGACTTTTGTTGAAAAAGCCACTCACTATTTCCCCCGCCGTTGTAAATGTGAAGGCCTGCTTGCCCGTTGTTTGCTGAGGATACTAACCCTCCCCAAACGTCCAGTTTATATCCGGGATTTGTTGTTCCAACCCCCACGTTACCTGAGGAATGTAATGTTAAAGGAGCAGTGCCGACCGATTGATTCCAAAATCGGAGATCGGCACCCTGGGATAGATCAACCCGCCATGCCTGGACACCGGTTTTATCTAAAGTTAATACAGGGCCCGAAGAACTATTTATATATAGTTGAGTTGAAGGGTTTGATATGCCAATTCCCACATTCCCGGTAGCCGGGAATGTATTTTGTGCGAAAGAAGAAAAAGCTGAAAATAGCACAGCCAATACCAAAAGAGAAAATGATTTCATTTATTTAAGATTGAATTTGTAATTGAAGGTTGACCGCATTGAACAGGGCTTATTAAACAGGCCATTCAGCGGTTAATAACCACGCGAATAAAATAACAACGGATAACGTTTATTAGCTACAGGTAAATACTATACCTTAACTGATATTTAATGATTGTTTGCTTAGCAAGCCTAACTTATAGGGAGTATTTTTCATAAATCTGCGATTGGTTTAAGTTTTACGAAAATATTATTTGAAAACCATAAATCCAAAGATTTGAGATAATAAATTTATGGGTATTGTAATATATTCGTTCCGCCGCGTATTAAACGATTTAGCGCGTAGTTTTCCTGCTATAGATCGCTTGACGTACAAATCGCCCGTTTACCGAAACGCCATCACCTAACAACCGCAATAAACACCCGCATACCAAGCACCTTCGCCTCCGTATTGCCTCCAACAACCTTACCCGATACAAAATCAACCGAACGTACCAGGCCGGTACCGTCTGTGGCTTGCAGTTGCTGCAATAATTTGCAAAGCGAAAAAAAATCGCCTTCAAAATCCAGCCGCTGGATGATGTATTTATCGTCGGGAGCCGGGCTGGGTTGCACCGGTACTCTCGATAGCCTCACGTTTAGCTTTTCGGCCTGCAGGGCAATCGTGGTGATCATGTTGCTGCGCATGGTGGCAGTGTCTATTTTAAACCGGGCGATAATATGGTTTAGGTTATTATCTTTCCGCTCCAGGTAGCCGGGCTGGTAGGTAAGATCGCCGACCTGGGCTATTTTTTGCTGTAGTTGGCGCCGGAGTTTCCAGGCGTCTACCGTGTGGCTGAATGAAAAGCGGTAGCATACCAGTAAAAGCAGTACCGATCCGGCTATCAGCAGGTATTCCTTTTTAATGTTGAGGTTTTTCGGCATGCTAATAGTTGATGATAATGTTAAACTTCCCCGTGTTCTGGTCGTTATCAAATTCGAAGTTATCCAACCCCGCGCCTTTTACCCATTTTAATGTTTTGATGCGCGCTATCCATTCATTTACAGCGATAACCTGTTGCGAATTCCCTGTAAGCTTTATCCTACGATCTAAAAAATGCTGCCCCCGGGAATCTTTATTGTTAATGTCGGGCGGGTTTATAGCTATTTCCTTCAGGGTTACTTCACCCGGCAGCAAGGCAGCAAGCTGATCGATAATCCGGGCTTTGTTAAAACCGCCATCCCATCCCATATCTTTCAGAAGCGCTTCTTTTGCTTTAATCTGCTCGGTAAGCATCTGCATATCGCTGCTGCTGTTTGCCGATAGGCTGACCTGGCCATCCAGGCGGCTATTTTCTGAATTGAGCCAGGAAAGGGTTACAAAATTGAGGAGCAAAAGGATAAAAAAAACACCCAATATTAAGGCGCCCGTTACTTTGAGTTTTTTTGTCCCTATAATTTGCAGGTACCGGGCATCCGTGGCATCAACTATTGCCTTAACAGGTTCCAGTTTATCGGCAAGCACCAGTTGAAAAGCTGCGGCATAAGGCATAATCAATTGCTGGTCGATAGGTTCGGCCCCGATTTTAAAGGGGAAGGGGGCCTGGAAAGCGGGGCTGTATCCTACCGCCGTCCAATTCAGCTCGGCATCCCGGCTTATCTGGATGCCGTTAAACACCACATCGTTTTCGTAAACATTTAGCTGATTTAACATGTGGGATGCCGCGAAGGGGCCAAGGCTCAGCATCAGCACGGTAAAGCCTTGCTGCTCCAATATGTTTATCCAATGGTCGGCCAGTGTTTTCCTTACCAGGGACACAAACAGCTGATCGTTGGATGTAAATTGCTGCAGGTAAAAATCAGCTACATTCAGGTTCGGGATTATTTTGGCCATATCCTGCTGTTCGTCGCCGGATGCCGCCACTACTTGCTTGGTTAAGATGCCTTTGCCTGTTAAATTTAAAGCGATGGGAATTTTAGCGTCAAGCTGCTTGGCAATCCCCTCGACATCCTCTTTTACACCGAGCTTTTTTTCGATGATAAGTTGCTTGTGATCGGTACTAACCTGGCAGCAGTTTATGGTATAGGAGCCATCCTGCGCAATATCTATGGTGATACCGGCGGCCTGGTTAATATGGTAATGTGGCGATAATATACCCATAATATTACCTGATAATGGTGGATTTGATAAACAGCACAGTAACCACCTTCGACTTGCTCCGGGTGCGGCTGCTAAAGATCCATTTTAAAATGGGGATCCTGGAGAGCAGGGGTATCCCCGAGCCGCTGTCGTCGGTTTCTGTACGCTCCAGGCCGCCCAAAACAATGGTATCCTCGCTGTGTACCCGCAGGCTGGTTTCAAATTTGCTGATGGCCTGCGGCGGCGGCGAGCCATCGGTAGGAATAGCCGTAAAATCGGATATGTTTATTTTAATGCCAAGGGTAACCTGGTCATCGCCAGACACGATGGGTTTTATGGCGATAGACAAATCGGCATTTACTTCCTGGTACACATTGGTGAATATAGATTGCGCGCTTTGGATAGAAGGGATAACGTTTTGCGTTGTGTTTTTATAATAACGTTTGCTGCCAATGCTCAGCGTAGCCGAATGGCCGTTAAGTGCTGTTAACTTAGGCACCGAGCGCACATCTATATTATTGTTATTCTCCAGTGCCTGCAACCTAACGTAAAAATTAGGCACCACGTGGCCCAGGTTGAGCGAAGTAGCTTTGCCCACACTGTTTAAAAAGTCGTTAACGCCTTTGGCGCCAAAAGTATAATCTATTCCGGGCAATACCGTGCCCCCCGTTTTTACACTGTCTGAAACACCGGCAGAAATACCGGTTGAAACACTCCTGGTTTTGTGAACATCTATCATGGTAACTTCTATCAGTACCACCGGAACAAGCACGTCCATTTGTTTAATAAAGCTTTCTACCTCATCTATCTGGGCCCCCGACCCGGAAAGTAAAAGGGTGTTTTGTTCGCGGAATTCTTTAATCTCGATACCACGCTTCCATTCTGAGGGGATCATGGTGATAACGGTATCAATTGCACGGTTTTGCAAGTGAATAGCCCTAAAGGTACGTAACCCTTCCAGCTTGCGGTCGCCAATTACGTAAATGCCTTTTTCGGCATGAAAGGTGTATTCGGTGCTTTTAAATAACAATGTTAGCAGGTCGTCATAACTAACATCATTTACGTGGAGGGTTATAGACCCTTTAATATCAGAGTAAATGGAATAGTTTTTTCCTGTTTCCTGCGAAGCACGTTTAACCAGATCGATAATAGGACTGTTAACGGCATCTACCGAAATCAGTTTTTGGCCATTAACCTGCCTTACAAATAAACCGCTGGCACCGCCAGCGCCTGGTTGGGCGATGTTACGGAAGGATTTCCTTACGCCGGTATTTTTATCGCCGTTAACATACACTTCCTCGTTTTCGTCAAGCGGTTGAAAAAGGTAAAAGTCATCTGCCGTATGCACCATTTTTATTTCATTGGCATAAGCCAGCTTGCCCAAAGCCGTCTCGAAGGGGGCATCAGCAATATAAGAGGTAACCGTTTTGCCTTGCAATGAACCAGGCACCACAATGTTTTTGCCGGATAACTGTGTTATTCTTTTTGCCGCTGCCGCCAAACTGTCGTTATTTAATGAAAGTGAGAGGGTGTTGTTTGCCGCATTATATTTTACGCCCAGTTCCTTAGGCGGAGGCTTTAAAAACTGGTTGGGGTCCCGGTAAGGTGTGATATTGATAATGGAGCCAACAACAGCAATGTCCAGGTTATACTTTTGGGCAAGCAATAACAATATATTGGATGCCGAAACACCGGTGAAGGTATCCGAGATACTAAAATTAAGCCCCGGATCGGAGCTTATACTTAAATTATTGGAGCGCGCAATAGCATTCAGGTATTCGTGAATGGATACGCCGGTAACCAGTAATTGCACTTTTTGGTTAAGCCCGGGAACATCAGTTGCAAGCTCATCCAGTTTTTGTTTAATAACCTGTAGCCTGTCCTGCTGTTGGGCGCTGGCCGTTATGGCTGCGGTAAACAAGTAAAAACAAATGATAAGGCAGGTAATTTTTTTTAACATATAATACTTTAATAATTAAATAACAACGGGTATATCTCGTCAATAGATGTCTGGCCATCGGCAAACAGGCCAAAAGCATTTTCGGCAAGGGTTTTAATGCCCCGTTCTTCTAAAAGTGCCTGTACCTGCATATTACCGCTTTTTATTTCATTGGCCAGGTCAAGGTCTACGGGTATTACCTCGTAAACGGCTTTTCTTCCTTTATAGCCGGTGTAATAGCATTTTTCGCACCCACGGGGTGTATAATGGGCCGAAACTTCGCGGTAAGGCTTAAACTGTCGTGGATACAACGTTTTGTCAAAATCCTTTTGCACCTTACAATGCGGGCAAAGCAATCGAATCAATCGCTGGGCCACTGTGGTATTCAGTGTATTGGCAACCATATATGACGGGATGCCCATATCAATCAACCGGGAAACCGTTCCCCAGGCGGAATTGGTGTGGATAGTTGACAATACAAGGTGCCCTGTGAGGGCGGCCCTTATAGCCATGTTAGCGGTCTCGGTATCCCGGATTTCGCCAACCATAATCACATCCGGGTCCTGTCGCAGGAAAGTACGGAGGGCGGCGGCGAAAGTGAGGCCGATAGCCTCTTTAAGCTGCACCTGGTTAACCCCTTCCAGCGTATACTCTACCGGGTCTTCTATAGTGAGGATATTACGGGTCTCCTTGTTCAGCAGTTTTAACGTAGCATACAGCGTAGTAGTCTTACCGGAACCGGTAGGCCCGCTGATCAGCAGGATCCCGTTTGGCCTTTTGGCGCCCTGGAGGTAATTATCCAAATCAAATGCCGAAAATCCAAGACTGTTCAAATCAATATCTGTAGCATCGTTATTTAAGAGCCTAAGTACAACCTTTTCGCCATAGAGAGTGGGCAGGATAGACGCACGAATGTCGAACTGGTGCCCCTGGTGGCTGAAATTGATCCTGCCATCCTGGGGCAGCCGTTTTTCGGCAATATCCAGGTTGCCCATGATCTTTACTTTGTTGATTAACGCCGGGTAATCGTCCTCTTTCAGCAGGTAACGCTCCACCATGTTTCCGTCAATCCTGATCCTAACCCGGCACTTGTTCTCATAACGTTCAATATGAATATCACTGCTTTTCAGGTTTTTTGCTTCGCCAATCAGGTTCATCAAAAAGCTATCCTCGTCATGGCGTACATTGGCCTGCAGTGCTCCGGTTGTGGTATTATCCTTAATATAGTAGGTAGCCAGCAGCCGGGCAATTTCGGAAACAGCAATGGGTTCCAGGAGAATATCCAGCCCCAGCATGATTTCCAGTTCGGCGGCAAGGCTGCCCGTATCAGCATTTTCTTCACAATACAATGCAAGTTGCCCATTAACGCGGCCTTTGGGCAGCACACGGTAATGCCATGCCATATCTTTAGACAGGATATGGATATGCTCGGTTAGTAATGTGATCTTTATTGCTGTATCCATGGTGTAAGGTAACGGAGCAACCAGTAGTCATCAGCAATATCGATATGAAAATACCACCAGTCGCCTGCTAAAAATACAATAAATAATAAGGACTGTAACCCGGCCAGTGGAATATGTTTGCCCCTATTGCCGGTTATAAACTGATAAAATATCCATAATATTAAAACTAAAGGGATACTAACTATATAAAAAAAAACATAGTTGAGTGCCGACAAATAAAACCCGATAGCTACCAAAAATAAAATATCGGCCCAGCCCATTAAGCCTTCGGTTATGTTAATAAATCGCCTCCTGCTCACAAAAAGGTAGCCGGTTAATATCGCCAGAACCAGCACCAGGAAGCTTAAGTTAACAGCAATCTGTTCGCCGGCTAAGGAAGCGTCTTTACCCTCGAGCAACTTAAGGCTTATCAATCCGATAGTCAGCAACGGAAACAGCCCCCAATGCACGGCCCGAAACCAGAAATCCTGCAGGAGGATGACGAGCAGGGACAATAATAAAGCAAAACGAATAGCCAGCAACACTTTAATCCGGGGTTACTTCTTTTAACACTTTGTCCTGGTTCATTTCCCAAACGTTAAAATTACCGTCCTGGTTAAAATCAACAACCGAAGTTGCACGGGCAGTAAAACCGGTATTGGAAGCATTGGTAATCTCTATCTTATAGTTCGCCCTGGCGTCCTTGCCTTCGGTACTTAGCTTTTCCTGGATAAAGCCCAGTTCGTTCAGGTCATTGGTATATTTGGAATGTTCGTAGAAATAAGTCTTCTCGAGCATCGATACGTGTTCAAGTTGCAGCTTAGCTTCGGTGGTTTTTGCACGGGTAATCACGGGCAACAGGTTGGGCAGGGCCAACAATACTAATATACCGATGATGATCAGTACAACCAGTATTTCCATGAGTGACAGCGCTTTTAGCGCGCTTTCGGGGTTTGGTTTGAGGTATTTCTTGACAAAAAACATAGAATAGCGAATATACGGCTCAGGCTTAAGGGCAATAATTTTAATTTGGAGTGAAAGTTAATAAAATCTCGTTAATTAAAGCTTTAATATTTTAGAAAAAACATTGTAAAAACATAATGCGTTTGATTTGAAGTGTTGGATTGATCGAAAATCCGATTTTTGACGAATTTAAACATCAAACTATAGAAATAGGTAAAGTCTTAGAAAATAGCTTATTGATCAATAACCCATAAAGCAAAAAAAACGGATCTGTAGATGACAACCCCGTTCTTGTTTTCATTATTGAAAAAGTGGGGTTACAAGTCCTCACTTTGCCTTTGCCGCCACGGCCTGCTCGCGCTGTGGGCTTTTCACTACAATCCTTAACGCGAACTACGGGTATACAAAAACAGCCGGATGAAATTAAAACATCCGGGGGGTGCTTATTCGTTCAGCGAAAATACTGTAGTTACAAACTACAAGCATAGCTGTTCGAAGTCGGAGACATTCGAACAGCGCAACTCTACGGACAGCTGGGGTAATTAAAAAACAAAGCAAAAGCTTGCTCATCACCCAGCGCTACCCGGTCGCGTATGTGCTGTGGATCATATAATGGCTTAGCTTGCAAAATGTTGGTTGTTTAATATAACTGGTATTTAAATTTACGCATTAACACACAAATGTGTAAATTATTTCAGGAATACAACACTTTGGCTAAATTATTATGGGTTGCTTTACTTTATGTGGTTTCTGCCGGTCCGGTTTTTATATTGTTCGTTATTAATAATCTGCTTTATAACTTTAAAAACCCCTCATCGGCAACCAATACGCAAGAATGGGATTTATAAACCCAAATCGGCAACCAAGCGCAAATCGGCCAGGAAATAGTTTGAGATTTGTACAATATCAAGCATTTTTTTCAACCAATCTTATATGCCTTATCCCAGCTACAAATCGTTTTACTATATAAAGCCTGATTTGACAGGTGTACGCTGATCGCGGTTCGGGCGCCGGTAAATACATTACTGTCGGGCAGTCCCTTATGCCGGATCTTTTGATAAAAATCGTTGAACGCGTACCAGGTGCCGTCTTTGGTAGGTTCGGGCAAAATAGGCGTCCCTCCTTCCTTGTTCCATACAATGCGTGTAGCTCCTGTTACGCCGTCAATTGTTCCTTTATCGCTCAACAACTTTTTCTCCGGGTAAAACATCCCCTGGTCGGTCAGCAGGGAAACCGTGCCCAGGGTACCTTTGATCTTAAAAAGATACCCGTCATGCGCATTACCGCACATCGCGCCGAAATTTCCAATCAGGCCCTGATCCGGGTAACGTAACATCAGCTGAACGTTATCATAAGTTTCGCGGCCGTCTTTAAAAACATCTATCCCACCCGTTGCAAAAAACTCCTGCGGATGGGTATCAAAAACCCAGTTAATAAAATCTATCTGGTGCGAAAGCAATTCGGCCGCCAGCCCGCCCGAATATTCTTTGTACATCCGCCAGTTGATTGCCCGTTCCAGGGCCGGATTAGGAACCGGGCGGCGCCAGTTGCCGTTGCGGTCCCAGCGGCAATCCACCTGCGTTACCTTCCCAAGATAACCTTTATTAATCATCTCTTTAACCCGGTAATATAAGGGGGAATATCGGTATTGGTGGCCTACCTGCAACACTTGGTTATCCCGGCCCTTCACCAGGCCCACCAAATCAAGCGCCTGTTCAATGGTATAGGTCATCGTTTTTTCCAGGTATAAATGCCTGCCCGAACGGATTACATCCGCCCCTATCGGATAATGCAAGTGCAACGGCACAGCTACGATAACCGCCCCCACTTCTTTATCATCCAATAGCTGGTGATAATCTGTATAAGTTTTTACGACACCCCATTTGCTCAGCTTTTGTGCCGTGGCCAGCCTGAAATCAAGCACATCACAGATTGAGGTAACGCGGAACTTATCAGGCATCCCATTAAGGATGTTCATAATCCCGGTGCCACGATCGCCACAACCGATCACCCCTATCTTCACCGGATCGTCTCCCATCTGCAAGGCGCTCAGCTTATTGTCAAGAAATAGTCCACCAGTGAGTATGCCGGTATTTTTCAAGAAAGTTCTTCTCTCCATCTTTTCAGTTTGTTATTGATATTTGTTAAAAAAAGTGGTAGCCGTATCAGCAATAAGGCCATCAGGCCTCCGGTACACAATATAAGCCCCCATATCCTTCCGTTTCGATAAAAAACTCAGGGTTCGTTTCAGCCCCATCGCCATAAAACCATTATCATAACCGTCCGCAGTTATGGCATCTTTAGCATACACAGTAACGCTAATCATCTCGTTTTGCACAGGGTAACCTGTAAGCGGGTTCATTAGGTGCGAAATCTGTTTGCCGCCGGCCGCGTGATGTTTCCGGTAATTGCCGGAGGTAGTGATGGCACCATCCCCGGGTTCGATCACTTTACGCATGGGGGCCGGGTCCAGGTCGTCGCCACTAATACCTTCGATGCCTACCTTAAATGGCTCGTTACCAAGCTTACGGCCTTTTACGCGCAATTCGCCCCCAAGTTCAACAAGGTAGTTGTGAATGTGGTGTCGCTCCAATAGCAATGCCAGCAAATCAACCGAATAACCCTGGGCGATACCGTTAAGGTCCAATTGCACACCGGGATTAGTCTTATGCAAAAAATTACCCTTCAAAGCTATCTTACCGGCTCCTACATTGCGTAGCAAGCTTTCTACTTCTTCCTTATCAGGTTCATGTGTGGCTTTTACCACACCAAATCCCCAGGCGTCAACCAGGGGCTTTACAGTTGGATCTACCAGCCCTGCCGTAGCGCGGCTGATCTGCAGGGCATGATTGATGAGCATCCTGAAAGTTTCATCAATCCGGATACCTTTTCCCGAACGGTTAAACCGGCAAATGAGCGAATTGGGTTGATAAAGGGAAACAGAACGGTCGAACCGTTGCAACAGGCTGTCGGTTTGGTTTAGGCTTACCAAACTGTCGGTTGCGTAATACACGATACTATAGGTAGTGCCCTGTGCATAACCCTTCAGTTCGAAACGGCGTAATGGCGCCTGCCGCCCGAAAGCGCAGAACAACAACACCAAAAAAACAGCGCCGGGCAATAAATTCTTTTTCATAGTCAGATAGTCAAATGTAAGAAATCAATGGATTTTTCACTTCTCCGCCTAAAATAAGCTTCAAAAAAACGAACATCTATACCTTTAATCTCTACAATATATATTGGCTTCCCGCAAATATGCCATATCCAATAGCTTTTAACTATTAAAGATAGAATTAATCGATTGGGATTGTTAACCTCAATATCCTACTTTTATACTGCTGCATAATTGATAGGTGCAGACGTTCAATACATAAACTTATAACTATGGAAAGAGAATCAAATGACATTAGTAAATGTCCGTTTCACAACGGCAGTATGAAGCACAATGTTGGCGGTGGCGGCACCCGGAACCGCGACTGGTGGCCTAATCAGCTAAAACTGAATATCCTGCGTCAGCACTCTTCTTTATCAAACCCGATGGGCGAAGATTTTAATTATGCCGAAGCTTTTAAAAGCCTTGACCTTGCAGCAGTAAAAAAAGACCTTTATGCCCTCATGACCGACTCGCAAGACTGGTGGCCGGCAGATTTTGGTCATTACGGTGGTTTATTTATACGCATGGCATGGCACAGTGCCGGAACCTACCGTGTGGGCGACGGACGCGGAGGCGCCGGCGCAGGGCTGCAACGCTTTGCCCCGCTTAACAGCTGGCCGGATAATGTAAGCCTTGACAAAGCCCGCAGACTGCTTTGGCCCATTAAACAAAAATATGGCCGCAAAATTTCATGGGCCGACCTGATGATACTTACCGGTAACGTGGCACTGGAATCAATGGGTTTTAAAACCTTTGGCTTTGCCGGCGGACGTGAAGATGTATGGGAGGCAGACGAATCTGTATATTGGGGTTCTGAAACCACCTGGCTGGGTGGCGATTTGCGTTATGCACATGGTTCGCCTGGTGTTGATGGGCACGGCGTATTGGTGTCTGAAGATGATGCTGATGGTGACGTTCATTCCCGTAACCTGGAAAAACCATTGGCAGCTGTACAAATGGGGCTCATTTATGTGAACCCCGAAGGACCAGACGGCAATCCTGATCCGGTGATGGCAGCCAAAGATATTCGTGATACTTTTGGACGTATGGCGATGGACGATGAGGAAACAGTTGCATTAATAGCCGGTGGCCATAGCTTTGGCAAAACCCATGGCGCTGCAACTCCCGACCATGTAGGCAAAGAACCCGAAGCTGCCGGCATCGAAACGCAGGGCTTTGGCTGGAGCAATAGTTATGGAGCCGGCAAGGGCGCGGATACAATTACCAGCGGACTGGAAGTAACCTGGACCAAAACACCAACCCAATGGAGTAATAATTTCTTTGAAAACCTGTTTGGCTTTGAATGGGAACTTACAAAAAGCCCCGGCGGCGCGCAACAATGGGTTGCTAAAACTGATGACACCATTATTCCGGATGCCTATGACAGCGCAAAAAAACATAAGCCTGCAATGCTTACTACCGACCTCGCTTTAAGGTTCGACCCGGCTTATGAAAAAATATCAAGACGCTTTTTAGAAAACCCGGATGCATTTGCTGATGCTTTTGCCCGCGCATGGTTTAAATTAACGCACCGCGACATGGGCCCTATCGCGCGCTACCTGGGGCCAGAGGTGCCGCAGGAACAATTGCTTTGGCAAGACCCTATCCCGGCAGTTAACCATGTACTGATATCTGAAAATGATATTGCTACCTTGAAAGCAAAAGTATTGGGATCGGGGTTAAGCGTATCTGAACTGGTTTCAACGGCATGGGCCTCGGCATCCACCTTCCGTGGCTCCGATAAACGCGGTGGCGCCAATGGTGCCCGCATTCGCCTTGCCCCGCAAAAATACTGGCAGGCGAATAATCCGATACAATTGCAAAACGTATTGAACATACTTGAAGGCATTCAAAAAGAGTTTAATGCGGCACAGGCCGATGGTAAAAAAGTTTCGCTGGCCGATTTGATCGTACTGGCCGGCAATGCAGCTGTTGAAAAAGCGGCTCAAGATGCAGGACATGTCATCACCGTTCCTTTTACCCCTGGCCGTATGGATGCCTCGCAGGAGCAAACTGATGTAGAATCATTCGGTTACCTGGAACCTGCTGCCGATGGGTTCCGCAACTATCGCACATCAAAAGTACCAGTATCTACCGAAGAATTATTAATAGATAAAGCGCAATTACTTACCCTAACAGCACCCGAGTTAACAGTGCTTGTTGGCGGGTTGCGGGTATTGAACACCAATTTTGATGGCTCCAAACATGGTGTTTTCACTTCGCGTCTTGGCGTACTCAGCAACGATTTCTTTGTAAACCTGCTTGATATGGGCACGGCCTGGAAAGCTGCCTCTACTGACAGGGAAGTTTATGTAGGTAGTAATCGCGTCACCGGAGAAGTAAAATGGACAGCAACCCGAGCAGACCTTGTTTTTGGTTCAAACTCAGAATTGAGGGCTGTGGCCGAAGTGTATGGAAGCTCCGACGCCACGGACAGGTTTGTAAACGATTTTGTAGCCGCATGGGCCAAAGTGATGAACCTGGA
Organism: Mucilaginibacter sediminis; assembly: GCF_051903035.1. Classification (NCBI taxonomy): domain Bacteria; kingdom Pseudomonadati; phylum Bacteroidota; class Sphingobacteriia; order Sphingobacteriales; family Sphingobacteriaceae; genus Mucilaginibacter; species Mucilaginibacter sediminis. The sequence continues at coordinate 444,864 of NZ_CP170602.1, read as the reverse complement.
CAGATTTGATTTAAGTGTTTAGGAAAATACCGCCATTTTGGGTTCATTCTCCTTGATGTGTTACGAAGGATTAAGTAAATGGCCCCAATTTTATCGTGTTATAACAACAAAGGCACCGGATCATGGTGCCTTTGTTGTTGATTTATATTGAGAAAACTCAACCCCACTTTGCAACATGGGGACAATGCCAACTTGAACGAATAAAAAAAGAGGCTGATCATATTGATCCAGCCTCTTTCTAAAGTTTAATCAAGTAGTTAATAACCAGGGTTTTGCACCAGCTTATTATTTGTTTGTATAGCTACCGTAGGTATCGGAAAGATGCGCCTGTAGGTATCTGTATTTGTTTTTCCTAAGCCATAGGTATTTTCAAACTTGCCGAACCGTATCATATCATTGCGGTGCCATGTTTCCCATGTAAACTCCCGGCAACGTTCGCTGTACATGTCATCAAGAGTAAGACTTGTTAAAGCAGCCGATGTAGTACGGTTAGCTCTTAACGTGTTAACCAACGATAATGCAGTAGCACCCAAAGTTGGTGTGCCACCACGCAAAATTGCCTCGGCTTTCATCAGGATAATATCCGAGTAACGGAAAACCGGCACATCATTATTCTGGTTTCTGCTGATGGTGTTGGTATAGTCAGGATAAAATTTAATGTTCCGGTACCCTGTGTTCCATGCTATTTCGTCTTTACCCAGGTCAAAAGAACCTGAACCCAAACGTGATGAGTTAGGAGTAAGCGGCGTAAGGTTTAATTGATAAACATAGCTGCCTGCCGGAGTTGAACCAGAGTAAAACTGATCATATCCTACATTGGTTGTGCTCACCATAATAGGGTTACCATCTGTCCAGTATTGCAAACCTGTAAGCCATTGCTTATTGCGGATGTCATTAGCGTCGTTAAAATTGGCGTAAAATTCGCTTGTAGTCATTCGCGGGCCACTCGGCTTATTATTTACTAAACCACTGCCTGTACTTTGGTTCATCACAGGATCAGTAATACCTCCCGGCGTAGAGCCCGAATAAAGGTACCTGATGCCGAGGTTGCGGTTCAAGTCATAACGGCCATAAAACATATAGCCGTTGGATGTGGAAGCATCATATGGAATAGCGAAAATAAACTCCTTGGTACTCGGCCCATTGGTTGGATAAAACATCTGGAGATAAGTTGCCATCGGTTCTATACTATACAGACCCGAATTGATAACCTGGTCACAAGCTGCTATACAATCGTTGTAGCGTTGAGTACCTGTGTAAACTTCTGCGTTCAAATACATTTTTGCCAGTATGGAGTAAGCAAGAAACGTTGTTGGTTTTCCATATGTAGCTGTTCCGGTGGTCGACTTCAAATAAGGGATAGAAGCCTTAAGCTCGCTTTCTACGTAGGTAAATACCTGGGAACGGGTAGCGTTTGTTTTAACTGCGGTCGATCCATACAACGTATCGAGCGGAACATTGCCATACAGGTCCATCATCATGTAATAGGCCAACGCACGCATGGTTTTCAATTCGGCAATACTGGTATTTTTAGTACTACCTGCGGGTGCTGATTTAAATACCGAAATGGTTTGGTTAGCGATACCAATCATATTGGTAAGATATGCCCATGTTGAGTTCACCCACGCATTATCCTTAGTCCATGTATGGCGGTGCAGTTCGAGGTATTTATTACCGTCTATCCAATCCGAGCCGAAAGTAGCCAGAACCGCTTCGTCAGTCGAACAGCTTTGTGTAAACCAGTACGATACAGCGAAATCACTCCTCAATGCAATATAAACAGGGCCCGATGCTGAACTAAATTGTGCTTCGGTATGTGGATATGCATCAGGCGTAAGTTCCGAAGAAGCCGGAACATCCAATTTATGGCATGCCGAGAATAACATCACCCCGATTGAGAGGCTAAGTATTCCAAAAAATATTTTTTTCATGTCCTTTAATTCTATTATTGAAATGATACGTTAACACCAAATAACAGCGTGCGCGTTTTAGGATAGAAATTATTATAATCTATACCCGGCGCGATGCCTCCCTGATTGATCTCAGGATCGATACCTTTATACCCGGTAATTGTGGCCAGGTTATTTCCTGAAACATACACACGTATGTTGTTTACATATTTTACCACATTTTTGAAGTTATAACCAAGTGTAGCATTATCTAAACGAACATATGAACCACTTTCAATGTAGCGGTCTGAATAATAGGAGTTTTTGGTATCGGATATTTTATCGCCCCCTGCGCTAACCAAAATATTATTGGTAGTAGCACCCGCGGTATAAGATAGATCGGCACGGGTAGCATTGAAAATTTTGTTACCCAGGGTACCTCTTAAAAAGATATTTAGATCAAAATTATGATACCTGAAAGTATTGTTCCATCCTAATATTACTTTAGGCTGCGGGCTTCCTAAATAAAAATAATCTGTTCCTATTGAAGGCGAAGTAGTTGTTGTGCCATCTTTTTTATAAAACAGCGAGGCACCGTTAGCATCTTTACCGGCATATTTCAGTGAAAAGAACTCTCCTACCGGATATCCTACTTTAAGAATTTGCAATGTAGCGTTGGTTTGTCCCGGGCCTTCGGGGTCAGAATAACGGATTGAATCGCCATTTGCGTAAGGGTTTTTCAAACTCGTTATCTTATTTTTATTAAAGGTTACGGTTGCACTGCTCGACCAGCTGAATTTTTGCGTTGAAATCGGTGTGGCATTCAAACTAACCTCGATACCCTTGTTATTGATACTGCCTCCATTTGCCCATATCTGGCCGCCTGGTACAAGCGAAGATGATACTGCATATTTGTACAGCATGTTGGTAGTATTTTTATCATACACCTCAACTGAGCCTGAAACTTTATTATGAAGAATGGAAAAATCGAGACCAATGTTTTTCGTAGCAGTACGCTCCCACTTCAAATCAGGATTAGTGCCCTGTGCAGGGGCATACGCCGCAGCCTGTACCCCATTATTGTAGTAAGTGCCACTGATTCCGTAATACAGCTGTGATGTGTAAGCGCCAATACCAAATGAATTACCGGTTATACCATAGCTTGCGCGTAGCTTCAAATCGTCAAACAATGTTTGGTTTTTCATAAAATCTTCTTGTGTTATACGCCATGCCAAACCAACTGAAGGAAAATAACCCCAACGGTTATTAACGCCGAATGTAGAACTGCCATCCCTCCTGATAGACGCCTGCAAAAGATACTTTTCTTTATAATTGTAGTTAACCCTGAAGAAATCGGAGATCATTAATGTTTTGGCGTATGTAAGATCATTCCCCAGGTTTATCCGGTAAGAAGAAATGGCATATGGATTGCCTAAAGTAAGGTTTAAATAGCCTATATTATCAATAGGGAAGTTGGTGCTTGTAGCCTGGAAACCGTCGCCAACAATATTCTGTTGGTATGAGTAACCTAAAACGGCGTTAACAGAATGAAAACCAAATGTTTTATTCCATGATAAAAAGGTTTCCAACGTTTTAGAGGTATTTTCATAAACATTTCTCAAAGCCGACCCGTTTGTTCCGAATATTGACCCTATCAATGTATGCGCGATACCAATACCCGGGTCTGGATTGTTATAAAAGTTCGACGTTGGATATTTGCTGAAGTAACTGCCGTAAAACTCGCCGTGGTTAGCCGTTGTCCTTTGATATGATAGGTTTACATTGTACGTCAAATCAAAAGGTAATTTAACTTCGGTAACAAAACCACCCATCAATACGTGATACTTTGTATTGTCCTGGGCATTATTAACCATTGCAAGCGGGTTAAAATACCCTGTTGTGTTTAAGTTTTCGAAATAAGTACCATCTGCATTAGTAACCGGCGATATAGGCATATGCTTTGCCGCTTGTAATAAAACGATATTTTGCAGCGGCTCGTTATTTGAGTTGCTTTCAGAGTTAGATATGTTGAGGCTAAATTTAACCTTATCACCCAAAGCATACTGATCGACATTTAAACGGCCTATTAAGCGCTCAAGTGAGCTTGCGGTAAGTATACCCTGTTTTTTAAAATAATTCAAGCTTGCGCTGTAAGTATTATGTTCGCCTCCACCACTGAGCGACAGATTGTGGTTTTGTGAGAAAGCGGTAGAGCGTTCAATAGCTTTCATCCAATCGGTATTGGCACCTTTGTCATCATTGGGCGAAAAAGCGTTATTATTGGCAGCAACATATGCCCTTAGCTGATCGGCGTTCATCAGGTCAAGATTATTACTAACCTTTTCGGTCCCTACATACCCACTGTAAGTTACCTGCGACTGGCCTTTTTTACCGCGGCGTGTAGTAACCATAATTACGCCGTTGGCAGCCCTGTTACCATAAATTGCCGTTGCGGCAGCATCTTTCAACACATCAACAGTAACAATATCATTAGGCGCGATGCCGGCAATATCACCGCCAGGTATTCCGTCTATCACGTAGTAAGGTGCGCCGGGGCTATTAATTGTAGAGGCTCCACGCAATACCACCGCCGCAGGCTTATTTGGGTCGCCGCTGGCGCTGATATTCAAGCCAGCTACTTTTCCCTGCAGCAATTGGCCCACATCGGCAATGGCTCCTCTATTAAGGTCTTCGGATTTAACAGTACTTACGGCGCTTGAAAGTGCCTTTCGTGTGCTGGTACCATAGCCTACTACAACTATCTCCTTTAAAGATGTGTTATCCTCGGCCAGTTGTACTTTATAGTGCTTTTCACCGGTGATAGTCACTTCCTGGGCTTTATAGCCAATTGATGTAATTAACAGTACATCTCCGGCATTTGCGGCGATACTGAATGTTCCGTTAGTTGTTGTTGCTACGGCTTTTTGGGTCCCTTTTACCTTAACGGTAGCCCCCGGGATATTAAGCCCTTTGCTATCAGTTACCAGGCCCGTAACATTGGTGCCTTGTTGAGCAAAAGTGTTGTGCAAATTTAAAGTCAATGACAATAAAAGCAACAACAAAGCCTTGCACGTGCCTTTGCTGCGTTTTAGGTTAAATCTCATGATTTTTGTAAATTTTTGTTCATATAAATTGGTTTGTTGGTTTAAAACATTGGTGTTTGCGGCAAAAAAAAGGTGGCGACGGGTCAATACCATCCACTTCCATCTTGAGGATAAGCTTCATAATTAAATAGTTATTAGTAAAACAAAAAGGTTATTTATAGTTAATTGGTTATGGTGGTAATTTGATATTACCATCATAAAAGTGAATATTTTATTTGTTAGATTTTTTATTTACGATAAGAATATTTACGTAAACGATTACGTACTATTGTGTTTTGTACAATTATTACACCTATTTAACTTTCTCAGACTCTATTGATAAATTACCTGTTTTTATTGCCATTTAGTTTTATAAAGCCTAATTCATCATCTAATTACATGGAGCATTCGGTCGATTACGATATTCAATAAAAAGTGTATATTATACATTTATAATTTTGCTTTACGCTTTTCATTACTATATTTATAATCTAATATTATGTTTCGCCTTCTTATTATTCTATACTTTAATTGGCACCCCAACGCCCGAATAATCCGATAACCCCTCGCTCTATTTTTTTTTAAATCCTTGATTTTATGCAGTTAAGAGAAATAGCAATCTCAGATTATTGACAAACCGATCTAAATCTGTATCTTTGCAACACAAACCTGATACCTTCGTATCGGGTTTCGTTATAAATGAGAGCCTATACTAACGCGAAAGTAGCTCAGTTGGTAGAGCACGACCTTGCCAAGGTCGGGGTCGCGAGTTCGAATCTCGTCTTTCGCTCAAAAGCCCTCTGTAAAAAGAGGGGCTTTTTTTGCGCCGAGATCGCGCGGTTTCAAGGGCAAAATATAAGATCAAACCTAATGTTTTTCACCGCCCGGTAACATCTTCAGATTTTTTATAAGAACTAATCCGCGGAGTTTTCCTTATGCATTCCGCTTAACAAAGGATAACACGGATCAAGCGCAAAAAGGAGCAAAACAATGTGTTAATAAAATTGGGACTGTATTAACAACAGATCTTTTATTTACCCAGCGCGGCATCAAAATCAATAAAAAGGCTGTCTTTACCTTCGGTATTATAAACTCCGCCTGATATAATGCTTTGCCCGGTTATGCCCGGATTGTTCCCATGCCCCAGCGGCCACGAGCCTTTTGTATCGGCCACGCCGATGCCTGCGTATGAAGCAGCTTTAATTGCAAAATCGGTACAGTTGTTTTTAGATAGATGATATTCAAGCCCATCGTAGCTTTTGGTGAGCAGCAAAATTTTATCAAACCTTTTTTTGGAGATAAACTTACCCATCACTTCGTCCCAGTTATGCCCGTTATCGTTTTTAAACGTGCCCGAGCAGGAAGGATCAAGGGGCGTTGCCGAAAACAGGTTGTCTTTTTGAGGATAAAATCCAAACGATATGGAAACCGAGGTTGAATCGGTATTGTATTTTATAAGGGTAATAAAAGTATGGCCGGTATTAACTATCTTAAAAATCCGTGGTTTACCGGGTACCGGCTGTTTCACATGAAATAACAGCGCATAGGCAACCGCCTTTTTGCCATCGTTAAAAGTGTTTACAATACGCTGGTAAGTAACAGCCTTACTTTTCTCTTCGGCTTTATCATTTATTGCCAAAGGTTTTGGATCGTTCACAAATAACGAATCGTCTTTTGAACTAATTGCCAGGTAACGTGTGCTAAGGCCCGAATCAACACTCAATGTATCTGCCGATACCGAATCAGCCAACGGTCTTATTTGCAAGGTTGGTGATTTTGGTTCTTTTTTATACTGCATAGTTTTAAAAAAACATTTCATGGCCAGCGGATACATACGCAACCGGGCAAATACATTGGCCAGTTTGTAGTATATCTTAACCCTCGACCTGTTATAATTTACTTCGTTACTCCCGGTCGAAAACTCTTTCAAATAGCCCATCAGCGCCTTGCGCTCCTGACGGCTGCTTAAATGTGTTTCCATATTCTCCAGGAAATTAACATTGCCTTCGGCCGGTACGCGTGTTTTATTTACTATTACCGATGCTTTGTTAGCATCGTAATCGGTTATAACATCTGCAGATGTATCTGCCCGTATTGGTTTATAATGCACCGCGGCCGATAACTGGGCATGCAGGGGTATACTATATAAAAGATAACCTATAATGGTAAACGCTTTAAAACATTGCGCTATGCGGTGGCTATTCATGAAAAGGAGCTTAGATGGATATTGTATTAACGTAATTTATTGGTAAACGGTATATGCGGCTTGCTTACCTGCAACAACAATAGTTGCTGCTACAACCTGAAAAATTAAAACATGTGGGTGTGTTTTTCATATCCGATACAAACGTAATAACATTTTAAATAGTCTACAAATTTAGTAGAGTATTTATTTAACTTGCGGAGTTTTTTGGCTTTGGTTTTAAAATGACAATTACAGGATGAAAAAATATGCTTTAGTAACCGGCGCAAGTAAAGGTATTGGCAAGTCGATAGCCTGGCTATTGGCACAAAAAGGTTATAATTTATTGCTTGTTGCCCGCTCGGAGGCCGAATTAAATGTTTTATCCGTAGCTATCACATCAGCCTGTCACGTTGATGTGCACTATTACGCGGCCGATTTATCAAACGCGGGCGCGGCAGCAGATATAGCTGCCTGGTTTACCGGCTTATCTATACCACTATCTATACTGGTTAATAATGCGGGCTACGGCCAATGGGGTAACTTTGATGAACTGCCATTACCAGGTCAAATGGCCATGATGAGGGTTAATATAGATGCCGTTGTCGAATTATCGCATTATTTTATCCCGTTTTTAAAATTACAGCAACAAGCTTATATACTTAACGTAAGCAGCACCACAGCCTACCAGGCTGTGCCTACTATGGCTATTTATGCGGCTGCCAAAGTATTTGTTTTATCATTTAGCAGGGCCTTGCGCTATGAATTAAAGAACACTTCCGTACATGTAAGTTGCCTGTGCCCGGGCCCTACTGATACCAACTTTGTGCACCGTGCGGGCATGGATGCCATAGCAGAACTGGCAGCCAAATTTAACATGAGTCCTGATGATGTAGCGGCTATAGGCATCGCCGGTATGTTTGCCAACAAAGCCGAAATTGTGCCCGGCTTTTTAAATAAGCTATCGTCAGCAACGGCCAGGCACAGCCCCAAACGCCTTATTGAGCGTATAACGGCCGGTTTATATAAGCGATAAAAATATTTTCAGGAAAATTTGTTTGATTAAACAATTTATCTACATTTGCATAGTCTATAAAATACATAGACATTATATACATTGAACAAAACACAACATATATTCTTTGCATCCCCCATGCGAATGCCCTTTGCAAAAAGGGTGATGTGTAGCTGTTGTTGTTAATTATCACCGGCCCAAGGCTCCCCCATTTAAAAGTTGCGTAGCGCTTTTATCCATTTTCAACATTAATTATCTATTATTTTAACTACCCATTTTATGGCAGCGGTATATCAAAAATTCACCTTAGGCACAACAATTACGGCCGAACAACAAGCTTTTTTTAACCAGCATGGTTTCATTCATTTTACCAATTTTATTAAGCCCGAAACCGTGGCCGATATCATCAAGGCATCTGAACAGGTACAGCAGCAATGGATAGATAATAAAGTAGAAAAGATAAACGGCGTCCCTGTTAAATATGGCAAGGATTTGGATGGCTCGCCAATTGTACAACGCTTCGCGTTCATTAACCAACACCATGCCGTACTCAATGAATTTACCAACGACCCAAGATTCCAGGTATTGTTAAACCTTATTGGCGATGGTGCAAGGCTGGGCACCGAGGAAAAAGACGGGATGGTTTTTAATCATTACGTTAACGGCCCCGAAAGCAGCTTTACCAAAATGGGCTGGCACACGGATGGCTTGCGCGATATATTTCACGGACAGCGTTTAAACCCTATGCTAAATGTAGGTATCCACCTGAGCACATTAAAAGCCGAAAACGGAGGATTGCGCATTTTGCCCGGCACCCACAGGCAAAACCTTTACCAGATGCTTTTCCGTAAAAAGTATTTCCTGGATCATGATACTGATGAAAATGAGGTAGCAATTACACCAAATGCCGGCGACCTGACCATACACGATGGCCGCTTATGGCACCGTGTGGCACAATCAACCATAACCGGCGAGGCAAGCAGGCGCAGGGTAATATACATACCCATCATCGCGGGCAAATTCGAACCAAAAAAAGCTGATAGCCCTACCGCGTTTTATCAGCGCTTTGCAGGAATTGTTAAATAAATTAAATTATGCTGATAGCCTTACTCACCGGTTACCTTATCCGTACAGGAAAAATAACCGTATTTAAAAACTTCATTAACAACAAGGTGCTTGCTAAAGTTTATGTACGTAGTACCATCAACTAAAAGCAAACACCCTGAGTTATTTAATCCTGCTGTTTTTTAAAGCTCCCTTACCCAGATATTGCGATAGCTGATAGGCTCGCTTTTATCGCCATGGGCTTGTAGCTTAATAGGCTCGGCACCATGCTTGCGGTATTCGGGCTGACCGATGTAAGGGGTATCTCCTTTCAGGATAGTATTGTTTTGTACAAGCACTCCATTATGCAAAACCGTAGCGCGGGCTGCCGATTTTAAGGTACCATCCTCATTAAACCGCGGGGCTGTCCAAATTACATCGTAATATTGCCATTCGCCGGGTTTGCGGCAGGCATTTACCAAAGGCGGCGATTGTTTGTACATACTGCCGGCCTGGCCGTTTACATAGGTTGGGTTTTTATAATTGTCCAACACCTGCAACTCGTAACCACCTGCGCCCCAGGGCAAAGCCGCCAGGAAAATACCGCTGTTACCACGTGCCTGGCTGGTGCCGGTAATGTTGGATGGGATGCGGTACTCAATATGCAATTGAAAATCCATGAATTTTCTTTTTGTGCGGATATCGCCTACGCTTTTATCAACCGTGATGATTTTATCAGCAACTGTCCATTTGTGGGTGGAGGTAGAGTCATTAAGGGCAACCCACTCGTCCAGGTTTTTACCGTCAAACAAAACAATGGCATCAGATGGTGCTTCGCCCATTTTTTGGCCGGGTGTTACTACAGATGGTACCGGTGTCCAGTATTCGGTATCCTCTGGTTTTCCTTTTTGCTGCGCATTTGCAGCTATTGCCGAAGCAGCTAATAAAGCTGATAATATGATAACATTTTTCATTTTAAACTATTGATGATCTGTTTTAATAAATTATTTAGCCAGTGATTTAATCCAGAGCGCAATTTTCCGGGCCTCTTCTTTAGGCACCTGCGGCATAGGCGGCATCGGTGTCGAATAATCGGGCCAGTGCTCCGGTTTGGGGTTGTGAATCAGTTGTACCAATTCGTTCACGCTGTACTTCTTTTTGGCCACATCAACATACGCCGGACCAACCTGGCGCTTATTGGCGTTATGGCATGATAAACAGGTGTTTTTTAGTAACAGCGGTTTTACCTCGTCATACGTAGGTACCACGTTGGCCATAGCCAATGTCTTTGCACCGGCACCTTTAGCTAAAGCCCCCTTTTTAGCATCTGCTGTTGCCGCAGTTTTTGCCATTTTAGCCGAATTTATGGTACTTACCCCCACCATCGAAAGCTTTTGCCCTTCGGGGATGTTGTTGAGGGTGTAATAAGCCGTTGGATGGACAAGGTTAAAATAATTCTCCTTATCGCGCATGCCATCCAATGTAATGGTGTGGATGTAATACCGGCGCAGGTTATTTACAATCAATCTGGCCTTCATGCCATCTTCCGATACCTTAACCCCAACGATAGGGCATTTTTCGGTATTCACCGGCGGACTGCCGTAAACCGCCTGGTATTTGTAGATGTAGCTTTCTACCGAGTATGAAGCAATATCCTCCGCTACTTTTTTATCAACAGGTTTGGTAAATTCAATCTCGAAACCATCGGGCATGGCGCGGATGGCGCGCATCTCAAACGGTACTTTATTGTTCCATACCAAACGTTGCAGGCCCATGGTAGCCTCACCTGCTGATCCCCAGCCTCGGTTGGTTTCGCCGGCGGCTAAGGAACCATCAGGTAACCAGGCCAGCCGCACAATGCCCGATTGAAAGCCGCTGCGGAATGCCCATGCTGCTCCCTGGTACTGGCCGTTAACTTTTTCTAAAAAGATCCTGTCGACCATGCTCTGGCCCTGGTCGCAAACCAACAACTGGCCGGCAAAGGGGCCAAAGGCATCTTCGGGGATCTTTACTATTTCGGAATTGGAAATGCCTAAAATGCCATGTGGTAACCAAACGGTTGGCAACGTCAACTCGGGAATTTCTTTTTTAACCTCAAATTCAGTCCTGAATTTTTCGTTTACGATATCCTGTGGCTTAAAAGGCTGGCCGTCTTTATCAAATTCAATGCGTGGGTTGTTTTTGGCAAAGAACTGCTCGGGCGTTAATTTTAAAGGTGAATTTGGCAAATTAGTCCACACCAGGCTGGAGGGGTGGCCCATGAAAGCGCCTTTTTCTATCTTCATGATACTGCCCGATCCTACCCAGTCGCCCTGGTTATCGGAGTACCACAGTTCGCCATCAATCATACTGATACCGCAGGGCGAGCGGAAGCCCGCGGCCCATGGGGTAACGGTACCATCTTCCTTGATATTTAAAGCCCAGCCACGGTAAGGCACAAAGCTTTTGGGGTGCCACCAATCCGGCGGGAAGCCGAGGTTAAGCGTAACAAAGAAAGAGCCATCGGGTGCCAGTTTTGGCCCGAAGCTGTATTCGTGGTAATTGCCCGATAATGGCCAGGCGTAAATAGTTTCAAATACATCGGCCTTGCCATCCATGTTGGTATCCTGCAGTTTGGTTAACTCGCCGCGTTGTACTACGTATAAAGCGCCATCTTTCCAGGCCGCGCCCAAAACCTCGTGCAGGCCCGATGCGAATTTCCTGAAATAGGGATGCTGGCCGGTGGGGTTCTCCACCATAAAAATATCGCCCCTGCGGGTAGTTACCGCCAAAGTGCCATTAGGCAGGGTGCATAAACCGCCAACTTCCAGTATAGTACCTTCGGGAGCAGGCACTTTCATGATCTTGAAAAAATCATCCTCCTTAGGCGATTCGGCTTGGGCGAACGTGTATTGCGTATTACATAACAGCGCGCCAACTATCAGTGTAGTAAATAAGCCGGCCCTGTTTATCATTTGTTTTAATGTGTATTTCATGATGACGGCTGCTTAAAAGATAATTGAATAGGTTAATTTTCCTTTGATGGGAATAATGAGCTCTTGCTTACCGCCCGCATCCCTTAGGATGGGTTTGGCCCCTGCGGCATCTTCAATTTTGATATAATATGATTTGTCATCAATGATATAAGTACCGTTACCCAGATCCTCGATGTTGCTGCCGGTAGCCAGGTGCGCAAACAAGCCATCAGCGGGATTTTGCAAAGTAATTTCGCGGTGGATGCCGTGGCCTCCTTCTATAACGGTGCTGGCATCATTTACCGTCGATCCGTAGATGATGTATCTGAACGTTGGCCTGTCATCCGCATTTAAAACATATCCTTTAGGGCGGTATCCTGTTCCTGTAGTATCCGCCGCCCAGGCAACCTGTGCATTGGCCAGTTTTTCTATCCCCGGTACCGGCTTGCCCAGGTATTGTACCGAACCTGCTACGCGCGATGAACCATCGCCCCTATCGTGCCACATGGGGGTGGCATCTAAAAAGCCGCCGCGCCATATCTGTACTATCATCCCTTTATCCAGGTCGTAAGTGTAATGTACCTGTTCGGCACTGCCCACATTTACGCCATGCGTAACGCGGATGCCTCCAGGCAGGTCAGAAAAACTGCGCAAAATGGTGTTGGACGTGGCATTAATAAGGATAGGGTCGACCGGGTCGTTATTACTTACGTTGGCATCAGTAAGCAGATATTCGCGGATGCCGGGACCCGAAACGGTTAAGCCTAAAGCAGGCTTGGCCCAATCGGCAGTTTTGGAATAATACAGATCAAAAGCCTGATCGCCGGGCTGCAATTGAATTTTGCCATCGCCGCGGTTATTGGCCGACGCTATGGCATCATTGCCGCCTATCTTTAAGGAACCTTTACCTCCCGGCACACTTAGTTTAAAAGTATACTGCCCGGCCTCGGCAATCTTTATGGTTCCTGTGTAGTGGATCACAAAATCGTTAGTTAGTTTACCTACGTTTGATGATAATATGGTCGAATTTCCCTCGGCAACTGCCTTAACATTGGCGTTATTTACTGCGGTGGCTGCACCTTTATAAACCGCATATTTTAGGTTAGCTAAAACAGGCGGCGCTTTATCAAAACTGGTAATGCTGATATTCCGGAAAGCTACTGCGCCATGATCGCCCTGGATGCGCAGCGGGCCGGTGGTTGTTTCTTTACTGTCCATCGCGCCGCGGGTTGGGCCTGCCAGTTCTGCATTATCCTGTATCAAAACACCGTTTAACCAAACGTAAATGACTTTGGCGTTCGCGATTTTTTTACCCTGTGCATCAAAACGTGGTGCCTGGAACGAGATACGCATGTGCTGCCATAAGCCGGGCGCCCTGCTGGCATTTTGCCTTGGCGCGTGGCCATCATAGCCCTGCTGGCCATCGGGCTTGCTATCGTCCCAACGTTCATAAATACCGCCGTTGTCGCCCGATTGGGGACTAATTTTACCCCAGCTATCCAGCAGCTGAATTTCGTACCGGCCCTGTAAATAGATGCCCGAGTTTGAGCCTTTGGCCATCATATAATCCAGCTCCAGGTCCATATCGCCGTAGGAGGCTTTGGTATAAAGGTCTTTCGCACCCTGTTTGCCGGGCAGGTTAACCAATATGCCGGTACCATCTTTAGTGGTTAAAACTTCGTCTTTATCCAGGTCGGATTGTGCACCGGCCGCCAGTTTCCAGTTTGAGGATGGCTCCTGGAAAGCCGAAAGATCGGTTAGGGGCACTGTGCTTTGTGCCATCAATTGATGGCAACCCAACAGGCAGCCCAACAACATAACCAGCTTTTTACCGCCAAGGGTTATAGGAGGATACTTGATACAATACATTTTATTTAAATTATAATTTGGTTTATGTGGCATAAGATGATTAAGCCTTATACCCGTGCAATTTAATAAATTATACAATCGATTGCGGAATTATTTGAATAACTTGTTTGATACAAATTAAGTAATGCATACATATCTTTTTCCGATTTCTAAAAACATTAAAAACCGTTGTCATACGAACGAGGTACGAGGAGAAATCCTATACACTTTGCATCACGATAGGCCCTCGGAATGCAAGGCGTATAAGATTTCTCACCCTTTCCCCGCACTTCTCCACCCTTCAAGGGATTCGAAATGACAATGGGTGTTATTTGAAAACTCTGTTAGCTGATGCCCCCACTATTTCATCACCCTCCTATTCCCCTTATCATCAAAAACAACCACACTCTTTATCCCATCATCAACCTGTATAAACCTTGCGGATTGCGACAGGAACGAACTGCCATAGTAAAATTCCTGCCTGGTTACCCTGCCATCGTTATATTTAATGATGGCATATGCATCACGCTCCTGCACCGCTATGGTTTTAACCTTTTTATTTTGTTTAAAAACTTTCAGGCTATCCCTGTTCTGGCTGGCAGCTAAAAGCACATGGTTATTTTTATCGCGTAACTGCACCAAGGCTTTGCCGTTGCCGGGAATGTAAATGCCGCTTTGCAAAATACTCATTGGCTTAAAGCCGCCTTTGCCATCGCCTTTCAACATCAAACCATTCAGGGCATCATAGCGACCTACGGATGCATCGCTGCCATAATCGTTGCCATTCATGATAACATCCAGGTTGCCATCGCTATCAAAATCGCCGGTTTGCATACCGTTGAGGACGGATACCTGGGCCTCTATTGGTAGCGGTATCAGCGTAAATTTGCCGCCTCCATCGTTGCGCAGGTAACATGATTTAAGCAGGTTGGCTTTAAGCCTTAAAGCACCGTTTAGCTGCTCGGGCGTAAGCATATCCTGCAGGGTGGCGGTGGCAAATGATTTGTAGTTGGTATATTTCTTTTTCAGACTGATCATTTGTTTCAGCTGGTCTTCCCTCCCGTGCAACGGAAACTCTTTCTTTTCGCCATTTACATCCGGGAAAAACACGGATGGGATGGTGCTGTATCCGCTGCCGTCAAAGTTTTTTGCGGTGATGTAAATCGGATATTGGTCGCTGGCCTGCAACAGGCTGTTTTGGCCAAGATTGCCAACTATGTAATCGGTACGACCGGTATGCCTGAAATCGCCGCCGGTAATGGTGTTCCACATGCCCAATTTGTCGGCAACGCCCGATTTAGCGGTGATGTTCACAAATTTACCATGGTCATTTTTCAGGAAAGTAATGGGCATCCATTCGCCGGCCATGACCAGGTCGGGCCAGCCATCGTTGTCAAAGTCGGTAAATAAGGCATCGCAGATGAGGCCCGCATTTTTTAATGCTGGGGCAACCTGCGCAGTAACATCGGTAAATTTAATGTGCCCATCGTGGCTGTCGTTTCTTAAAATAATGCTTGATACGGGCTGTGGGTATTTCCAGGGCTCAACCCTGCCTGATACAAACAGGTCAAGTTTGCCATCTTTATTATAATCGCAGGCGCGTACGCACAGTTTGCTCGTAAAGTTTGTGGGCAAAGCATCGGTCGCCAAGGTAAAGTTACCCTTCCCATCGTTTAAATAAAGCCTGTCCTGGTATTCGGGGCTGTTGGCTGCCGTTTCGTACCCGGCGCCGGCCGCGTATAAATCCAGCTTGCCATCGCCATTGGCGTCAAACAAAAGCAAGCCTCCGTCTTTGTATTTACCCTGGCCTTGTGCCGGATTATTTTTAACCAGATCGCGCTGGATGAATTTGCCATTGGCCTGTTGCAAAAATACCTGCGCCGGAAAGTTGGAGTTGCCGCCGATCACCACATCGTCTAACCCGTTATTATCTACATCACCAACGGCCAAAGCCGGGCAGTATTCTGATAGTTTATGGGGTAACAGTTTTTGAATATTAAAGTCGATAAAGGTGGCATCCTTGCTTACATAACCTATTCCAAGAGAGTCTGTAACCTCTTTAAACAGCGATTTGGTATAAAACTTAGGCAGCGTGGATAAATAATTATCCTTGGCATCGGCTATGTTTACGGTGATCTTTTGATCAGTCTTTACATCGCGTAATACTTGTTTTTTGCCACCCGGCCATTTTATAACTAACGAATCTACCTTGCTAATAGTCCCTAAACCAAAATGAGCTATGGCTTGCACTGATGACAAGTATCCCCGGTAAGGGTCGTGTTCATAAACCTGGTGTTTACCTTTGTCATAAAAAATTTCGGCCAGTGCACCAAGGCCGTTGATGTTATTTTTGTCGCCTTTAAAGGCTATCTGCAGGTAGTGGCTACTATCCAATTTGGTTTTATCGTCCCTTGAAGTGTTGCGGTATACCGATGCTTCATCGTTGATATTGTTCACCACCATATCCATAGTGCCATCATTATCCAGGTCGACGTAAACTGCACCGTTTGAAAACGACGGTGTGTTAAGTCCCCAGCTTTTGCTTACATCATGAAAAGTAAGATCGCCGTTGTTTTGAAAAGCATAATTGGGGATCTTGATCTGGGGGATTTGCTCCAGCACTTTTTTCTTCGGCACGGCTGCGTAGGCCTGGCTGCGGTAAGTCATAAAATCACGGTCGGATACATCCTTGGGGAAACCGTTGGTTACAATTACATCGCGGAAGCCATCGTTATTAAAATCGGTTACCAGGGGTGTCCAACTCCAGTCGGTTTGGGATAGGCCACTCATGAAACCTACTTCGCTGAATGCCGGGCTGCCAATGGTTCCGTTTTGGCCCAAACGCGGCCCCTGGTTAACCTGCAGTGTGTTGCGTACGTATTGATACTGCGTTTTAAACATATCAAAAAGCTGGAAGGTTTGATAGCTGTTGGCGCCCAGGATCATTTTTTTACGATAATTATCCTCGGGGTTCATGTCCAGCTCTATCACATCGGCCAGGCCATCGTTGTTAATATCCACAATATCCTGCCCCATAGCGTTGTAGGATGTATGTTTAAAATACTCTTTGGACCGATCTGTAAATGTACCATCGTGGTTGTTGATATACAGGATATTGCTGGATACAAAATCATCAGATACATAAATATCTTTCCAGCCGTCGCCGTTAATATCAATCGTTGTGGCTGCATGGCCAAAGCCATCTAAATTGATGCCGGCCTGTGCCGATACATTATGAAAAACGGCATGGTGCAGTTTTTCGTCCCAATCGTTACGGTACAACTGCCCCGTACTGCTATTGCTGGTACGGGTGGCTTTGCCAAAAACGTTGGGGTAATAGGCCGATGACGCGGTATTAACCGTGAGGTACATATCCAGGTCGCCATCGTTATCGTAATCAAAAAAGCTGGCCATGGTCGATTGCTTGGTCAGCTCCAAACCATAGGCTTTTGCCTCATCTTTAAAATGAGGGATGCCATCCTTATCAAGCCCCTGGTTAATGTATAAAATATTTTTACGGCGCAGCGAATCGGGGTATATAGTATTACATACGTAAATATCCATCAGGCCATCGTTATTTATATCAACAACTGCAACGCCCCTGCCCCAGCGGCCCATGCCATTTACGCCTGCCACATCGGTAATGTCCTCGAATTTAAAATCGCCTTTATTCAGATAAAGCCGGTTTGACACCAGGTTGCCGGTAAAGTACAGGTCCTGTAAGCCATCGTTATTAAAATCGCCTACGCCAACGCCGCCACCGTTGTAAATATTGGTGAGATCGATGGGGTTAATGGTATCGGTTTCGACAATCTGGTTATTAAAATGAATGCCCGAATGCGACGAAGAAATTTGCTGAAACAACGTATGCTTTTTACAGGAAAACAAGCATATCGACAATAAAAGCAGCACCGGGAAATGGATCTTATTCATATGGGGGATATTCAATTATTTGTTAACAAATGCCATTATCTTTTTAACCTCCTTCGGATATATGGCTATATGATGGGTGTGCACAAAAAACCTTACAGGCGGGGCCTTATCGGCAGTTTGCACAGATATTACATTGGTAGTTAATTCGGGCATGTGGCAGCTGATGCACTTATCTTTAAGCACACCGACGCTCAGCTTATCTGTCATTTTGCAATAAACATGATTGGGCTTGTTATGGCAGCTGAGGCATTTTTGGGTATACAAAACATCGTTGCCGCGCGTATTCTGGTGCGTATCGTGGCAGGTTGCGCAATCCATGGTACTGTTCATGTAGCACTTGCTGCTTTGTAATAGCTGCAACTGCTTGCCATGCACATCTAAATGGCTGGTATCCAACGTGCGCTGAAATTCGGGAAGTTTATATTTGGCAAAGGTATCGCCGGGCATAAAGCCAAATGTTGTTTTTAACAATGCCGTATGGATACCTGAGTGGCATACCGCACACATGTCCATCCTTTGCTCCCTGCTTAAATTTGCGTAGCGGGCTATAAATTTTGCCGTTTTAACACCGGGATTGTTAGCCTGAAAATCGACGTGCTGTGCACCGGGACCGTGGCAGCGTTCGCAATCAATACCATATACCATGGTGCTTTTATCAAATTGCTCATCGCGGCTTAACTGCTGGTTTTCCTGGGGCAGCTCATCAACATATGATACATGGCATTCCAGGCAACGCTTACCTATCGACCTGAAGTTGACAAAATTAAATTGATAGCCTGGACTGGTTGACCATTGCTCCTGTTTATTATAATAAGATAATGGCAGCTGGTAAAGCTGGTTGTTTTTCCAGTATAAATAGCTTTCGCCTTTTACCCCGCCAAAAACAATATCAAAACGGTTGCTTTGCTTAACCTTGCCATCCTGGTAAAGGGTTTGGTATAAGCCGCTATCGCGTTTCTCCATCACTATTTTTTGGTTTTGGCTGATGTTAAACACGTTAAAGCCTGCCGCAAAACTGCCGTGCACCGTATTTGCCGATGCGGGTAAGGACGCCATAAAGTGTGCGGTGTGCAGGTACGAATCATAAAGCTTACCATGACATTTGGCACAGGCTTTTGAACCAGCGTATAACGGGCCGCGGGGATCGACATAGGCATTATTACCCCTAAACTGGAAGTAGATAACTACCAATAGGATAATTAATATGCTTGTTACTATTAGTGTTTTCTTCATGATAGCTTACCGACATGTATAGCCGATAGAATATTTCACAGATGACTGGTGCTTAACCATGACGTTTATTAAATGCTGGTTTGAACGCTGGCCACCGACTCACCCCGGCAACGCTGCGCTGGCCGACCCTCTCTTCGGCTGCGCCGCAAAGAGGGTTTAAATATTTTTTTCTTTATTTTCTTTTTTCCTTTCTCGCCCCTCTATGCGACGCAGTCGGAGAGAGGGGCAGACGGGCGCAGCCTCGTCGGGGTGAGTCGTCGCCGCTTGGCTACGTCATGCCTTCCGCTCTTCTCAGAATTTAAAAAGGCTTTCTCCCGAAGGAGAAAGCCAAAACAAGGAAACCAATTATATAACTAAACTTATTTCATTTTAATTTATATAACCCTTTATTAATAACCTGGGTTTTGTTTCAGGTTAGGGTTAAGCCCTATAGCGGTTTGCGGTATAGGCAATATGTCGTGGTTTGCAGGTAACGATGTGCGCCAAACGCCATGCAGTTTTCCATCAGCAGTTGGGCCGTAAGGATAAGGCTGCGGGGTTACTGTAGCATCGGTACCGTAGTTTTTTTGAATAAATGTGGCAGCCACACCAGGACCTGCCCTACGTAATAAGTAAAATAATGAATACTCGCCGGTTAATTCGTGCCTGTACTCGCTTAATACCATTTGCAATGGGTCGGTTATAGGTGTAGTTGGTTTACCATCATAAGTAAGCCCATCCTGCATAACTGCCGGTGCCGAACCACCAAAAGCCCTGTCTCTAACCAATTTCAAATCGGCCATGGCACCAGGAATATCACCGGTACGCACTTTACACTCGGCCCTTGACAACAAAACTTCGGCATACCGCATCAGGATTTGGTTTTGTGAACCAAATATAGTTGATGAACCGTTGGCACCTGTAAGGTTTGGATCGCGCCATTTTTTTGCGCAATAGTAACCAGACCGGGTAAGGTCATCGCCATACCATGGCTGCCTTAAGGCACCGCAGGTATTAATAATGTTGCCGTCATCGCCAACAAATGATCCATATTTTTGAGCCGAGTTATCTTTTGTTCCGTTTTTGAAACCGTCAATAACCACCTGGTAACCTTTTATACCACCCCATTTGGCAATAATGCCTGGGCTGATGTTTTGATCGCCGGGACCAATGATAGTTGCATTTTTACGTAAATCGCCTGTTTGGTATGAGTATTCTAAACCGGGGTTACCATAATCGTAACCAAAACCGCTTAACTCATGTGGCCAGCTAAAGTCATCTATCCAGGCAACTTCGCCACCATTTTGCCAGCCGCCATCCCAGCTTTGTGAGCCCTGGATATCGAACTGAATTTCAAATAACGATTCGTCGTTATTTTGATTGCTAAATTCATGTACATCAATAAATTTTGGCAATAAATGGTAATTGGCTGTCAATTCAGTATTGTTAAACGCGGCCAAAGCTTCAGCATATTTACCTAACCACATTTGCGCCGAACCTTCGTATGCATACGCGGCGCCTTTAGTTGCGCGGCCTTTTTCAGTTGCCGGTAATACCGTTTTTGATTGCAGCAGGGTTTCAGCCTGTTTCATATCGGCTACAACCTGCGCAAATACTTCGGCTTGCGTATTTCTTGGCGTTAACCCATTTGTGGATGCTTTTAACTCCAAGGGCACACCGCCAAAGCTACCTGCCAGGTAATAATAGCTCATGCCCCGTAAAAAGTAGGCTTCGCCTAATAAGCGGTTACCCAATTCGGCGGTTACTACACCTTTTGTTTTTGCAGTAGCAATAATCTCTAACGCAGAGTTTGCCCTGATGATGTCAAAATAAGCATTTTGCCAAAAGGTATACAATGCGCCAAAAGTCGGACTGATGGTATAGTTGTTCCAGGCAATATCACCACCATCATTAAACCAATCATGCGTTGTAAAATTGGCATAGTACCAGATTGATTTTTTCAGCAAATCGCTGTTTTGGTAACCATCATAAATACTGTTTACCAACGCTACTACATCCTGCGATTTTTCGAAGGTTGCATCGGCGTTTGATGCTGTAGTATTGGTTTGTGTTAAGAAATTCTTTTTACAGCTGAGCGGGATCAGCATAGCCCCACACAAGGCCGCTATAGTGAAATATTTTTTATTGATTTTCATATCATTAATTTTTTTGTCCTTGGTTAGAATACTACGTTTAAGCCGATAGTGTAAAACCTTGATGATGGATAAGTACCATTGTCAACTCCGTTTTGGGTTGGGTTGGCGTTTTGAGCACCAATTTCGGGATCAAGACCTGTGTATTTGGTAATGGTGAACAGGTTTTGTGACGAAACATATACCCTGATTTTTGATAAGGTAAGTTTCTTTACCAAATCCTGTGGTAATGAGTATCCAACAGTAACGGTTTTCAGTTTCAGGAAACTACCGTTTTCAACCCAGGCGCTTGATGGTAACAGGTTACCATAATCGGTATCATCATAATGTACTGCAGCATAACGGTTTGACGGACGTGAAGGAGTCCAGTAGTTATTGTAATACTGTGTGCTCACGTTTTCGATACTTACCGATCCTCTTTGCGCAAAGCTTTCCAGGTTACTTTCCTGGTAGTTCAGGATCTTGTTGCCGTAAACTCCGTAGAAGTAAGCGTTAAAATCCCATGCTTTGTACGAACCGCCAAGGTTAAACCCGCCAAAAAACTTAGGCTGCGGGCTGCCCAGGGCTACCCTGTCATCAGCAGTTACTTTACCACTGCCATCAACATCGGCATATAACCTATCGCCTACACCTGTAGTTGCTTTGTAGTAAAAATCGTTGCCTTTAGCCTGTGCTGCTGTATTTAAAGTATTTAACTGGGCCTGGCTTTGGATAATACCAATTGCTTTATAGCCGTAAAACTCGCCAACCGGCTGGCCAATGTAAGTACGGGTAAATTCTGTCCAGCCATCACCTGTTAAACCAAGACCGCCAAAGTTTGAAATGGCATTGGTACCTGAATATAAACTGGTAAGCTTGTTTTTAATGAACGACAGGGTTAAACCTAAATCGATATGCAAATCGCTGTTTACCGCATGGTTATAGTTTAATGCAAACTCCCAGCCTTTATTTACCATCGAACCTACGTTTGAAGGTAAAGATGTATAACCTGTTTGGGGTGATGCTGCAATGTTTAACAGGAAGTCTTTTGATCTTCTGTTAAAATAATCAACAGTAAGGCTCAATTCGCCATTTAAAAACGACGCGTCCATACCGATATCGGTCACGTAGTCAGTTTCCCACCTGATGTTATCATTTTCTGGCTGGATTGAAGCCACACCTGCCTGGTAAGTTCCGTTTGAGCCACCTACTTTACCAAATGCATAACCAAGGTTACCACTGGCGGTTGCAGAAGCGCCTGCAGAATATAACGATTGGTAGGTAAAGTCGCCGATGCCATGCTGGTTACCCAACTCGCCATAGCTTCCTCTGAATTTTAAACCCGAAAGCCAGTTAACGTTTGTAAGAAAAGATTCCTTTTTAACATTCCAGTTTACAGCACCTGAATAAAAAGTACCATACTGATGGCCTGGTGCAAACTGCGATGAACCATCTCTTCTAACCGTACCTGTTAAATAATACTTGCTTCCGTAATTGTATGCCAACCTTGCAAATTGCGAAGCGTAAGAACGTTTTACTTCGCCGTTATTAACAACGCCGTTGGTATTAGCATCCAATATAAGGTTGGTACCCTGGCTTAAGCTTTTAATAGTGTTGTTTGGCGGCGTAACACTACCACCTAAACTGTTGTAATCGCTTTCCTGTTCAGATACACCTGCTACAAAATTGATGGTATGTGAACCGAACGTTTTATCGTATGACAGGTAATTTTCCCACAACCAGTCGAACGTGCTGTTGATATGCTGCGAATATAAAGCTGTACCCGATGCACCTGCAGCAGCGCCATACTGATCAATTTTACGGCTATCTGAAGGCTGGAAGTAAGAACCGTTGTAGCCAGTATAAGTGATACCGCCGTTGGTTTTAAATTTAAGGCCGTCAAAAATAGTGGCTTCTAATGATGAGTTAACCAAAAAGTAGTTGTTTATATTTTTATACTTATTGGTCTCAATTGAGTAGATAGGGTTGTTATTTTTGGCCACATAAGTGTAAATAGGGTTAAAAAAACCGTAATTACCATTAGCGTCTTTTATCTGGCTGGTTAATTTATTACCGCCATCAAGTGTTGGTGGCAACTGGTTGATATTACCTAAATTACCGGTACCGAATGGGTTATTTAAATTTTGGTAAGAGTATTTGGCACTGGTTGCAGATTTAAGCCATTTTTTTGGCTGATAATCTAAATTTGTACCTACAGTGATCCTTTTAAAGTAAGAGCCCAGTACAATCCCTTTTTGATCATAATAACCGATAGATGTTGATGATTGTACTTTTTCGTTACCACCACGGATAGCCAAATCATAGTTTTGGGTTAAACCGTTACGGTAAATGGCATTTTGCCAATCGGCATTGGTTAACGACGATGGGCTGGCCCAGTTGGCTAAAGTTGTAAAGTGTTTGTTAGGATCATTTGCTGCTACATCGTTGGCCAGGGTGGCAAACTGCTGCGCGTTTAACAAATCGTACTGCTTAGGCTTGCTTTGAAACGCGTTGTAAGCGTTAAACTCAACCTGCGCGCCACCATCTTTTTTTCCTTTTTTGGTGGTTACCATAACCACGCCGTTAGCTGCCCGAACACCATAAATAGCTGTTGCCGAAGCATCTTTCAGTACATCTATAGATGCAATATCGCTTGGGTTAATGTTATTGATACCACCTGCATTTATAGGATAACCGTCTACCACATATAACGGTGTGTTACCGCCACTGGCCAGGCTACCTGTACCACGTATTAATACCGTAATGTTACTACCCGGCGAAGCATCATTATTGGTAACCTGTACACCGGCCGCACGGCCTTGCAAAGCCTGGTCTAACGATGTAACGGGTACTTTTGCAATGGTTGCAGCGTTTACAGAACTAATTGCGCCGGTAACATCACTGCGTTTGGCACTACCGTAACCCACAACAACTACCTCATTAAGTGCTTTATTTTCGGGAGATAATTTTACGTTTACTGTTGCATTACCGCCAACTAACGCTTCCTGGCTGGTGTAGCCAATAAAGCTGAATATTAGTGTAGCATTGCTGCCTGCTGTAATTGAATAAGTACCTTCGGTATTGGTACTCGTTACGGCAGTGCCGCCTTTTACTTTAACGGTAACGCCCGGTATTGGCAGCCCGTCATCGGCTCCGGTTACCTTACCGGTAATTTTGCTTTGTGCATATCCAGACATACTTACCAGCATAAGTGCTAAGTTGATCCAGATTAAAGCCACAAACTTTTTGATGTGTAGTTTTCCTCTCATACATTAATTATTAGATTTTGAAAATTGGTTTGCGATCGAAGCGGTTCAGCTTTTTTCATGTCGGCAAAATTTCACCGAACCTTGATACCAAAACTATGCAACACACTCAATCGATTGTACTACTTATGTTTAAATTGATACAACAAATGTTACACACATTTAAAGCAATGATTATCAATTAGATAAACAGAATACTGAGTATTAATGGTCAAAAAAATACCATAAGCATTAAACCGATACAACTTTTGATACAGGTGTTATAGCTGTGTTTTGAGGCAAAACAGCGTTAAAATAGATTGGGAGATAAGTGTAGATTTCCGGGTAGGTCAGAGACCGCATAGCGGGGGGCTAAGCTGCGAGATGTAGAATGACTATTAGAAAAGGCTGTCATGCTGAGTGGTAAAATTTCGTGAAATTCTGGAGGGTTAATGATATCGGTAAAAGGGCTGTCATGGTGAGCCTGTCGAGCCATAGCGGGCAAAGGCCTCTCCGCGCGACCCTTCGACAGGCTGCCATTGACACATTAGGCAGCATTTTGATTTTCAATCAGTTGTAAATTGTGTTTTTTAGCTAATCTTTTCAATGATGCCATTTCTC
Organism: Mucilaginibacter sediminis; assembly: GCF_051903035.1. Classification (NCBI taxonomy): domain Bacteria; kingdom Pseudomonadati; phylum Bacteroidota; class Sphingobacteriia; order Sphingobacteriales; family Sphingobacteriaceae; genus Mucilaginibacter; species Mucilaginibacter sediminis. The sequence goes on along the minus strand of NZ_CP170602.1, from coordinate 419,706 downwards.
TCTTCTTTAGTTGCTCTTCATAACGCCTAGTTCCCTCTTCTACGTACGCGGTTCCTTTGGTTAATGTATTGTAGTAGGCTATAGCCAGCTTTCTGGCACCTGCTTTTATGGCTATTCCCGAGTCTTTCCGGCCGCGAAGCTTTCTCATAAAACTTCCGATGGCACTATCTTTACTTTTCAATAGTGATTGAGCACACTGTTTAAAGATTTGTCCGGCAACATTGCAAGGCATACCTCTCACGTTTTTTTTCGTTTTTCCGCTCCGGTGACTTTTTGGCGATAGGCTCGCCCAGTTTACAAAGTTTTTAGCGGTAGCAAAACGACTCATATCCGTTCCTGTTTCGCCAATTAAACGCAATGCTGTGTAGTCATTTATTCCCGGAATACTGGTAAGATCTACGCCGTATAAACGGGCCATGGTAGCATGAAGCCCTTTTATTTTGGGTGCATGGTGACGTATTGGTTTAGCTTTGCCTGCTGCCACTTCTTCTTTGTCTTCACTTAGTTCATCCAGCAAGTGAGCTATTTCCTTATCGATCGTTTTTATTTGTTGCTGATGAATTTCCCAAAGCTTTAGGTTCTGCTCAAGCATAAACAAGTAAGTATCATTATATCGCCCCTCCAAAGCTTTTATTACTTTTTCGCCTTTATACTTTTGGATACGGTCATCACAAAGACTAAGCAAATAAGCAGCATCACGGCTACCCGATAATATGGCCTTGATCATATTGATCCCGCTGGTGCCATGGATCTGGCTAAGGACTTCCGGAAGCTTGATGTTCATCAGTTCCAGGCATTTTTGCATTTTATTAACATAGGTACTGCCCATGCTTATGATATCCAGCCGCTCACGGACTAAGTGACGAAGTTCCATGAATTTGCCTTGTGGAATGAAACTATGACGCAGGATGCCGGCTGCAAATAGCTTTTGGATCCACTGACAGTCCCTTACGTCTGTTTTTCTCCCTTTTGCTTGTTTTGTTTCTTTAGGGTTGACCAGGCATACCAGCATGCCAAGTTCTTCTAATAGAAAGTACAAAGCGATCCAGTATACCCCTGTCGCTTCCATCGCAACCTTTTTTATCCCCTTTTCCCGCAGATATATTGCACAGGCATAATAGCTCGATGTAAAGGTTTCAAAGGTGACCACTTCTTGTCCGTCCGGGGATACAAAAATTTGTTCCGCGCCGATATCAATACCCGCAACGTTTTCATGAACTGTTTCAAAAGTTGTTTCTTTTGCCATAACTTTGCTTTTAAGATCTAATAATTAAGCAACTTATGGCTCAGGAGAGCGATAGATAAAAAAGGCACGCTGCCATACGGGAATGCTGCTGCTAACAGTATCACCAAAATGCTTACGCTATTTCCTGAAGCAAAACTCAGGGGCGGGTAAAAAACACCAGGAGCTAAACTGCTACACTGCCATAAGTTGCTTTTTTACAAAATTCGGGAATAGCTTGTCATCTGCAATGACATTATTTGTGCGCAAATAAAACTTACTCAGTGTGACAGGCCTGCACACCTCGAAAGTACAACATGTCATGGGTAGCCCCGTCGAAGCATATCGGGCAAAGGCCTCTCCGCGCGACCCTTCGACAGGCTCAGGGTGACAGGCCAATTATATACATAAGCCAGCGTCATCCCCATTTTTTTAGGTTTTACCTGTTGGTCACTCCCAATGACGGTAGTTTAAATTATTCAAATAACTTCCGACTCAGAACTTTCAACTCAAGACTCAAGACTTAAAAACGGCTCAACGCCGATGGCTTAATTTTTAAAATATTGCCTTGCTTATCAAAGTTCAGGCTATCTAAACAAAGCTCGCGCAATACATATTCTTTATTCTGGGGATGAATACGGTGGTATAAAATATAATACTGGCCGTTTTGCTGAAACACGGTGTGATGGCCCGGCCCGATTGTGGTACTATCGGGTGTGGTTGCCAGGATAGGATCATACTGGCCCTCCGTCCACGGGCCAAAGGGCGTTTTACTTACAGAATAGCGCACCTGGTAAGTGGCATCAATGGCTTTACCGTATGAATACATCAGGTAATACAAGCCGCCGCGCTTAACCATATGCGGCGCTTCAAAGTAATGGGCAGGGGTAATATCCTTTGGTTCGCCATCAAAAGTGACCATATCTTTTTTAAGCTTTACGGCCATGCAATGGCCATTTACCCATTTAAAACCAGATCCCCAGTATAAATAAGCCTGCCCATCCTGGTCAATAAAGCAATCGGGATCGATATTATGAACACCAGGGTATTTATTGCCTGCAACCAAGGGTGTATTATCGGCTTTTGCATTTTTCCACGGGCCAAGCGGGTGACTGCTCACCCCTACCCACAACTCGCTGCCAACTGCTACGTACAGGTAATACTTGCCGTTGGCTGCCTTGCGGATGGATGGTGCCCATACCATGGAATTATTGGAGGTGGGGCTTGTACAGGCTTGCTTAGTAGGCCAGTTAATATGTTCTGTTTTAAAGGTCACAAAATTTTTGGTTACCAATACCCCCAACTCGTTGCCTCCCCAGGGATCAATGGTGGCATAGATATAAAAAAGCCCTTTATCTTTAATTATTGTAGGATCGGCGTAGTAGCCTTTAACAATGGGATTATTTACAGCCTTTGTTTGCGCAGTGGCTGTCAGCAAAAAACTAAAAAATAATGTTACCAGCAACGCGGTTTTAAATATCCTCATGATGCGCAAATTAACAATTTTATCAATTAAGGGTATCAATTGTGCTATTGCTACGCCAAAATATCTTCGTGCTCCTTATTCTTCAGCTCGGCAATGTATTCAGATGGTAGCATACCAAACTCCTCTTTAAACACTTTTGCAAAATAGGCGGCATTATTAAAACCAACTTCGTAAGCAACATTGGCGATGCTTAGCTTGCTTCGCTCCAGTAGCTGTACGGCACGCTGCAAACGAATGGTGCGGATACAATCAACCGGTGTTTTACCGGTAAGGCTCAATAATTTACGGTAAAGGGATACCCTGCTTAGCGCCAGGTGCCTGGCTAGCTCTTCTACCGAGAAATTGGGTTTGGTGATATTTTGCTCAATAAAGTCAAGCGCGTTTTTCAGGAATTTCTCATCTTCAGATACTACCACCACATCCTGCGATTGAATATCAACCTGCTTTTGATAGGTTTCCTTAAACGTTTGCTGCATCAGCAATAAATTATTGATTTTGGATAGCAGGATGCCCGAGTTAAATGGTTTAACAATATAATCGTTAGCGCCGCATTCCAAGCCCACCAGCTGATCATCTTCGCCGGCCATAGCGGTTAGCAATATAACGGGGATGTGCGATGTACGGCTATCTCCCTTTAACTTTCGCGATAACTCAAAACCATTCATTTCGGGCATGGTTACATCGCTCACTATTAATTTGGGATGCAGGGCAAGCGCCTTTTGCCAACCTTCTTTACCATTTATGGCCTCAATAATGTGGAAATGATCTTTCAGGTTTTCTTTCAGGTAAAAACGCATATCGTCATCGTCCTCAATTAATAAAACCGTTGGTTTTTTGTTTGAACCCTGTATACCTTCGGTGTTTTTTAACGTTGGCAGCGTGTTATTTTCCTGTATTGCAGGCGCAAGCGTCAGTTTCTCGGTTTTGCCCTCAAATGGTATACTTACAATAAAACAACTGCCATATTCGGGTTCGCTTTCCAGCCTTATCGTTCCGCCATGTATCTTTATAAACTCTTTTGTTATTGATAAGCCAATTCCGCTGCCCTGGTTTAGCAGGCTTTCGGGAATATTATCCTGAAAAAACCGTTCAAAAATCATCTCCTGGTTTTCTTTCGTGATCCCGATACCTGTATCAATTACCCTGATTTCGAGCATCCTTTTATCAGCCGGCAAATTTGCAACCTGCGGGGTATTTAAAATTACACTGATGCTGCCGCCTGCCGGCGTAAACTTAAACGCGTTTGATAGCAGGTTAAACAGTATCCTTTCTATTTTATCCTGGTCAAATTTGGTAGTAAAAGAGTGCAGCTCGCTTTCAAACAGGTATTGAATTTTCTTTTGATGGGCTACATCTGTAAATGACGAAGAAACCTCCTTTATAAATTGAATAATATCGCCCTTGTTTAAGCTAAGCTTCAATTCGTTATGCTCCATTTTCCTGAAATCTATCAACTGGTTAACCAGGTTAAGTAAGCGCTTGCTGTTGCGCTTAATCATGGTTAAATGATGCTGCTGATCGGGGTTATCAGATACCTTAATAAGATCATCAATTGGCGACAGGATTAATGACAACGGCGTACGAAACTCGTGGCTGATGTTAACAAAGAATTTAATCTTCATTAAATCAAGCTGGTGCATGCGCTGCGCTTCTTCGCGCTGGCTGGCAAGTTTTCTTTCAGCTTCTATCTCGGCCTGTTTAAATTCAAATTGCCGCTCCAGTTTGGTTATACCGCGGTGCCTGATGTAAAACAACAGCCCAAGGGCAAGCAGCATGTAAGCAATGTATGCTATTGGTGTTTTCCAAAAAGGCGGCTGAACCGTAATTTTTAGCGAGATCTCTTTAGCTGTATTTAATTCCCTTACTTTAAAAGTATAATCGCCACCGTCAAGATTGGTGTAGGTAACACTGTGGCTGTTGGCCGGGAACGTGATCCAGCCTTTATCAAAGCCTTCAAGGGTATACTGGTAACTTATTTTATTGGGGTAAAAATACTCGTTGGCAGCAAACTCTATATCAAATACATTTTCATTATGGTTAAGGGTTACCCATTCTGTTTCTGCTATGGCTTTGTTTAGCACAACCCTGCCCTTTACCGAATCGCCGGCGGCTACGCTTTTGTTAAACAACCTAAAATCAGTAAATACCAGTTTGGTATTGGGTTTAAGGGTGTTTATTACTGCCGGGTCAAATAGATTAAACCCATGTGCGCCGCCGAATGCCATTTGCCCGTTCCTCAGCTTTGTTGCGGCATATAAATTAAAATCACGGGCCTGTAAGCCATCTGCCTCGTTATAATTATCAACCTGGAATTTATATTGACCGCCTGCCGCCGTTAAGCTGATGTTTGAAAGACCATTGGTTGTACTTACCCACATCCGGCCCTGGTTATCTTCCAAAATATTCGACACATTGTTTACCGGCCAACCCATGCCTTTATCTACATTTAAAAATGTGTTGGTTTGGGTATTAAGTATGCTTAAACCACTTTTTGTGCCAATCCACATTAATCCGCGGCTATCCTGGGTAATTACATTTACATCGCTGCCTGCAAGGCTGTTTGGTTTTTTAGGCTGATAATAGTAATGCCGCACCCGGTTTGTTTTGCTCTCTATCACATCAACGCCTTTATCGCGGCCTATCCAAATATTTTGCTGCCTGTCCCTGTAAAAAAAAGCGGTATAATCAGATACCATTTTATACTCGGGATGGCGGAAAGTATTGCTTTTACGGTCAAGCACATTCAATCCGCCTGCAAAGGTTCCTACCCATAAATTCCGGGCAGCATCTTCAATTATGGTATAAACCCGGTCGTCGGTAATGGTAGTTTTATCTTTATCGCTGTGGCGGTAATGGGTAAACTTTTTACCGTCAAAACAATCCAGCCCACCAAAATAGGTGCCTATCCAAAGTTTATTTTCATGGTCAACGTATAAGCTTATGATAATATCGATTGATAAACTATTAGGATCTGCAGCATCGTGCTTGAATTGGGTATATTTTTTTGTTTCCGGGTTAAAATTAATAAGGCCACCTCCATTTGTACCTATCCATAAATTACCGTTACGTTCTTCGGCAAAAGCATTAATATCCTCATAAGGCAGGCTGTTTTTATCTGTTAATAAATGCCTGTAAACCGGAAATTGCATAATAGCCTTGTGGTAATAACTTATGCCCTGCTTAAAAGTACCTGCCCAAACAATGCCCGCATCGTCCCGGTATAAGAAAACACTGTTACCGCTGATGGATTGCGGGTCATCCTCTTTATTTACCAGGTAGCTTACTTTATGGGTTACCGGATCAAGTACGTTGATGCCACCATGATCGGTGCCTATCCATATTTTGTTATCATCGCCCTGTATTACGGTATTTACAATATTGGAGTTTAGCCGGCCATCGGGCGTATCTTTACTAAAGTGTAATAGCGAATAGTTTTGGGTATTAAAGCAGTAGGTGCCAAAAGGCCCCGCGGCCGAATAAATCCACAGGTTACTTTTATTATCAACTGCCAGCGTGTACGATTCCAGTTTATACAAATTAGCCTTAGCCAGCCCATCAAAACGCTTGATGATCTTATTTAACCGGGTATCTAACAAGTCGATAATACCATCGCTGTAAATTAACCAAACGGCATTGTTTTTTGTGACCGCCACATCCATTATGGCATCTGAATGCAAAATGGTTTTTGAAAAGGATGATGTGCAATAAAACGACGTAGAACCATCAGCCGGGTTATACCTGTACACGCCCTTATTTTTAGTAATAAACCAAAAGCCGCCGTCTTTATCCTTTCGTATGAGTGTTACATCACTGGTTATAATTTTATAACGCCTAAGCTCATCGGCAACGTTAATAGCAAAATTTTCGGTCGCGGGGTCATAAATACTAATGTTGCTGTGCGTAAATATCCACAGCTTTTTATCAGGCCCCTCGCTGATGCGCGAGACAAAGCTTTCACTTAGCGAATTAGGATTATCGGCCTCGTGCTTAAAAACCTTAAATTTAAACCCGTCATACCTACTCAGGCCCGAGTTTGTGCCAAACCACATGAACCCTTTTTCGTCTTTAAAAATACAATTGACGTGATTATCAGATAAGCCATCGGTAATATCTAACCGCGAAAATTTATATAAGCGACTTTGGCCAGATAGCCACTGATGGGTAAAAACAAGAAATATAAATGTTATATAAACTTTAAAACTCATTATTTAGCAATTACCAACAATCGATTGCGGGGTTTAATAATCCGGTTTATAGGATTTATAAAATTACATAATAAGTGTTATATTAACATCAATATATTTAATTATTAAAATGGTATTAACTTACCCTGGCACCAAGCGTGTATGCCTTCCTGAATTCTTTAGGGACACATAGCTTATTGCGCTTAAAAATCCGGTTGAAGTTTGAAATATTATTGAAGCCGCATTGATAGGCAATTTCGGCAATAGAGTGCGTGGTGTTTATGAGCATACGGGATGCATTGCCCAGCCTGATATCGTTAAGGCTTTCAATAAACGATTTGCCGGTATTTTTTTTCAGGAACCGGCAAAACGAGGCCTCGGGCATGTTGGCAACCGTGGCTACTTCGGCAAGTGTTAAACGCTTGTCGAAATTGGTTTCCATATAATCAAAAACCTTATCAACACGCCCGTTGGTATACCTGAATTTTTCGTCCGAAAAGCCAGGATCAGATAGCATCCGCATATTTTTGGATGTAGATAGGGTATGCAGTATGGCAAGCAGCTCCACCACCGAGTTAAAGCCGTCCTTATTGCTAAGGTTTAATATACGCCGGGTAATATCGCGGGTAGTTTCATACGAGAAAACCAGGCCACGCCGGGCGTTTTCAAACATGCTTTTGATATAAAACAACTGGTTGCGTTGTAAAAACTTTTCATCAAATAAATCAGTATGAAACTGGATGGTAACCTCGTTAATGGCCTCGCTGGTACATTCGCCCGTAAACCAGCCGTGGTAAACGTTTGGGCCGATAAACACCAGCTCAATATCGTCAATAGTTTCTATACTATCGCCAATAATGCGTTTGGCGCCTTTGGCATTTATGATCAGGTTTAACTCATATTCGTTGTGGTAATGTAAAGGAAAATCAAACTTCTCCTTTACTTTCGAAAATATCGAAAAACAATCGCCCATATTCAGGGACGTAGTTTCGCGCATCACATTAGGAACCGCCATTTGATACATTTAAATTATTGGCAACCTGGAATTACGGTTTATGGCGTAAAACTATGCGATTGCCCTTTTTTTTAATGCCACAAATGTTACAGTTTCTACAGCAAATGTTAAGCAGTTTTTTTATACCGCCTTTTCGGCACCAAGACAAATGTTATTGTTAAGTGAGTAATACTATTTAAAGATACTATGTAGAATCAATATTAAAAGAGGGCTGTCATGCTGAGCCCCGTCGAAGCATAGTGGGCAAAAGCCTTTACGCGCGACCCTTCGACAGGCTCAGGGTGACAGGCCCATTATATGTATAAGCCAACACGTCATTACTGTTTTTTTCGGCCAGGGCTGGTAGTCACTCGCAACCACGGCCTGATTTTTAATTTCAGGCAGCCTTTCAGAACTTAAAACTTTCGACTAAGGACTATCATGATTAACCTAATATCAGGTGGCTTTGCCGGCTATTTCTGTAATTGCTTTTACCAGCTTATCAAGGTCGGCAAGGGTAGTGTATACGTGCGGGGTTATGCGCACACAGCTTACGTTTTCAAACACGATAGATACCTGGTGAATTTTATACTGGTTAAACAACGCGGCATCCAGTTGCGCGGGAGTCATGCCATCAATAGATATGCCGCAGATAGCGCAGGAGTATTCGGGTTTTAGCGAGGTATGCAGCTTTACTTTGGGCAGGTGCTGTACTTTGGTAGCCCAGTAATTTTTAAGATAACGGATGCGATCCTCCTTACGTTTGCTGCCAATAGCCAACTGAAAGTTGATGGCCTCGCCTATCCCCTGCTCTATCGGGAAGCTACGGGTGCCCAGGTTTTCAAACTTGCGGATATCAGGCCCCTGCGGGTTATCATCGCACAAAAGCGGCATTACTTTACTTATCTTTTCTTTTTTAATCCACATCATGCCGCTGCCTATAGGTGCCGACAGGAATTTATGCAGACTGGTGCCAAAGTAATCGCAATTTAAATCGGGAATCTTAAAGTCGAGCAGCCCGAAAGAATGGGCCCCGTCTACAATAACCTCTATGCCCCGGGCATGTGCCATATCGCAAATTTTGCGTACAGGCATAATTTGGCCTACGTAGTTTACTATATGCGTAACGTGTATCAGTTTTGTTTTGGAGGTGATGGCATCCTGGTAAGCTTTTACAATCTGCTCGTCATTCTCAATCGGGAAGTCGAAAGTGAGTTGTTTGTAAACTATGCCTTCGCGCAGTGCACGCTGGCGATAAGCCTGTACCATGTGTGGATAATCTAACCTTGCCCCAATCACTTCATCGCCGCTTTTTAAGGGCAGGCCAAAGATGATGGTATTTAACGCCTCGGTAGCGTTACGGTTTACGGCAATTTCATCGGGCAGGGTACCGGCGAGCAAGGCAAGCTTTTCGCGCAATGGCTCGCGTCCCTGGTCAAGGATGCGCCACATAAAGTACGACGGACCTTCGTTGGTAAGCTGATTGTAGCGCTCTACAGCCTGCTGCACCACAATTGGCGATGGCGACACACCGCCATTGTTCAGGTTGATGATATTGGCGCTTACCGAGTACGACCGCTGAATAACGCCCCAAAAATCCTCGTCCTGCGCCACCTCTTGCGGCGTTAAACGGCTTACCCTGTTTAATGCTGATGTCCAGTCGGCGGCATGCGCCTGGTTAAACAAGCTTGTAGCCGAAAAAGCGCCGGTAAGTACGGCCGCCTGTTTGATGAAACTGCGTCGATTATTGGTCATGAACGAATTTAGCGTATTTGATGCATACAAACAAGCAATTGGCCCGTGTTTTTTGCTGCTGAGATTACTGATTAGAAGCGATTTAATGAAATGTATTAGCTAAGCTGTTACACCACCGCCTTTGCAACAAACATTGCTTTATAGTACTTCCAATACCCAAAGCCTAAAAGCAGGTTTGGGGCTACCAGGAAAACGCCCATCAGCCAACCCGACGGCACCAGGAAGGTGTGAAACAACAACACATTTAAACTGATAGGGAACAGCACCACCGCCGAAAAGGGCGCGTAACGATTAGTGAGCAGCGACAGGCCGCCTGTTATCTGTATTACTTTTTGAATAGGATAAAAGTACCCGGTACCTTTTAACCCGGCGATGAAGGCTCCCGCAGCGCCGGTATGTAAGGGCTGGTACGGTATAAAATGCAGGAAATAATCAAGGCCAAACACCAGGTATAAAAAGCCAAGCAACAAGCGGGATATGAGTACGGTTGTTTTCATTGAATTGAGTTACATATATTATCAAGGGATGAAAGTTATTGCTTCCATGGATCTAAAAGCTCCAAATCTGTAATATTTTTAAAATCAGAGGTGTTGCGTGTGATCAATGTCAGATCACCAACGATGGCTGTAGCTGCAATGATAGCATCAGGGAGTTTAATGCGCTGGCCTTTACATATGGTTATCGTTTTATCTACAACCTGATCATTAATTTCAAAAACGATACTTTCTGAAACAAAATCGTGTAATGTCTTATAAACATCGTCAGACGTATTAAACCTAAGGACTTCAATTTTAGTAACTACTGAGATATTTGGAGTTTCGTCAACTATTGCATGCATGAATTTCATGCCGGATTCAGGTAATTTATTATCTAAATACCCTATTACCACATTAGAATCTATTAAATATCCCTTTCCCACTCGTTTCTACCTTGTTCGATTGAGTTTTGAAAGTTGTTATATTCCTCTTTAGAAAGATTGAGTGAGCCGGCAAATCGTTCGGAGAGTTTTTGTTTTGGCTTACTACTTTTCTCAAGAACCTTAACAATATGTAAAGCCTCAAGATCTTCGATCAGTTTGTAAGCTTTATTGTTATTTATCTGAAGCAAAACCGTTTCCATCTTTAGTTTATCTTTTACCAAATATACAAAACTTATCTCATAGATATATCCAATTCATTCACCCGCCGCCGGCACCAGCTTCGCTTTCAAATCCGGGTCTTTCATGTCCTTATCCAGCGGGAACATGGGGCGCTGGATGCGATGGTATGGCAAACGTTCGATGTTCTGATCAACCCCGCCGGGGGTTATGGCCAGCAGCCAATCGGCGCGCATGGCATATAGTTCGGGCTCAAGGTAGCCAATTTTCACTACCACAATACCGGCGGTGCGGGGGTTTAAGCCCAGGCGGGTAAAGTCAATTTCTTTGTGATATGGCTTGCGTTTTTGGGTGACGATCACGTGTACGCTGCCCACTTTTATCACAGCCTCCACCTCGGCATCCTTATCGCCGTATTGGATTGATTCTACCGTGCCCGATAGCCTTACGGGCGGTGCAAAACGGGCATCAACTGCTGCGCCGGCCAAACCATCCACATGGCCGCCTATACCAGCGGCAATGGCGCTTTTGATCAATTGCGGCGCAGGGATGGATGCATACAGCAACGATGGGCCTGCATCGGTTTTAAACTCCGGCCGGGCCAATATCTGGGTTAGCGTCCAGGTGGCATCGCCTGCCCCGCCAGCAGTTGGGTTATCGCCCGAATCGCTGATGTAAAATGGATGCTTTGGGCTGGCTACGGCCTTATCAAGGCATTCTGCTAAAGTACCTGTAGGTGCTACAAATTCAAAGGCTTTGCGGGCATCCCAAAAGTTTTGGGCCAGCTTTTCGGCGGCGGCTGTTACTACGGCTTTATCGTCGCCGGTTACCATTACTACGGCGTGGTTGCGCGGCTCATCGGCCCAGGCGTAGCCAATCCAAATGGCGGCATCAATGACGCCCGGCTGTACCGAAGCCGGGGCTACAGCCTTGTATATGCTTTTACCGGGTTCAATCCGGGTGCTTGTTTTTTCGCCGGGCAGTAAAATAGGGATAGAGATATAGGCCTTGAACGCCGGTTTTCCTTTACCGGTTTCAATCCGGCTGATCAGGTTTTCAACAGCCCGCTGTTTGGTTTGCATGGCATCTTCATGCGGGGCCATGCGGTAGCAGGTAATCAGGTCGGTATTTTGGGCCAGCCGCCAGGAAACATTGCCGTGCAGGTCCATAGATGTGGAGATAAGCGTTTTTGTGCCCACTACTTTCCTTATCCTGGTTATTAGGTCGCCCTCGGGGTCATCCAATCCCACAACGCTCATGGCGCCATGAATATCAAAATACAACCCGTCATAAGGCAGGTGTTTTTTAAGCGAATCTAAAGTTTTACCAACCAGCGACTCATAAGCAGCCCTGGTAACCGCCCCACCGGGCAGACTTTTGCCCATCAAAGCCGGGAACCAAACCGCACTCTTGCGCAAAGGCGAGTCGGCAGCCATAAATGGGTACGAACTAAAAACTTCGGCCCCGTATTTGGCATGAAAAGCGGCTTCATCCGTTAGTGCCGGCGAAAACGTACTCGACTCGATACCCAGTCCGCAAATGGCTATCCGGGGCAGTGGTTTTACCATAGGGCTGTTATCGGATGGCCTGCTACCGTGTCTGTGTTTATTGGGCAAGGTGGCCGCCAAACAAAAAGTAAAACTAAATAATAGTATTGCCGGTAATGAATGTTTAAGCATAGCTATCAGATAAATTATGTGTTATTATACTAATACCTCCAGCTCTTCAAATCGGCCCCTTTTGGTGCCCTGGTTTTAATTTCAGCGGCCCATTTTTTGATAAACATTTGGTGGTAGCGAAGGCGGCTGATGTAGTTGGGTTGGGTATGGTCGCCGTTCCAGCAGTGTTCGGCACGGTCGCCGTAGTCAACTTCGCAGTTACAGTTGGGGTTATTGAGCTTTTTGAGCATGTCTTCGGCGGTGTAAACGGCGTTGTTGAGGTAGTAGGTGTCCATATCGCCTACGTAAATATGAATTTTACCTTTCAGGCTGTTGCCGATTTTTGGCCAGTCGCGTTGGATGATGTGCGTAAGGTCAAAGTGCTCGCGCCAGTAGGCGGCAACCGAAGTATCTATAGCGCCGGTATTTTTATCGTAGATGCGTTTGGGGTAACCATCCTTATCCATGGGCGAAAATACGGCCTCCCAGATATCAAACTGACCACCGCTGCGACTGCGTGTGCCTATTGCCAGTTCGCTTTGGTTTACCTCTTTCATGGTCGATCCTACATGGCCCAGGTAGTCGCGCTCTTCGGGGCGGGGTGTTTGTTTAAAATCTGACGACAGGAAATAGGCGTTTTTATCCCCATAAAGGTTGATGGTCATGTAGTGGTGAAAGTCTACCGGGTCGGGGCAGGCCGCGTAGCAGCCGTTATACTCGTTGGGATAAAAAACCTGCGCGGCCAGTACTTCCCAGCCACCTGTGGAGCCACCATACATAAACCTGGCCCATCCTTTACCTATCCCCCTGAATTGCTTCTCAATCTCGGGGATTAATTCGTAAGTGATCGCATCGCCGTACGGACCAAGATTGGCCGAGTTGACGGCATATGAATCATCATAATACGGGTTGGCATGCTGAATTTCGATGGCCAGCACCCGCGGGAAGGCAGGCCCTGTCCATTGTTTGTAAAAATCATAGGCCTCCTGCTGCACTATCCTGTTATAGCCCGTGATATGGAAACGTGCCGAAGTATCGGGTTTCAAATTCGGGTCGGGCGGCGTGGTGCTGAAACCTTCCAGGTCGGCAGGGAAATGCCCGTGGAAAATAGCCAGGGGATATTTCACATTAGGGTGCTCGTCGAAACCTGCGGGTATCAATATGTTTGCACCAAGATACATCGGCCTGCCCCAAAATTCGGTCAGCAGTTTGCTTTGGATTTTGATGTGTTTGATGTATTTAGTATCCTTAGGCGCTTCTATAGGCGGGATAACCTTGCTGATATTAAGCGTTAATTCGTTAGAAACAGCCGGGTCGAAATAAATTTTGACCGGGGCCGAATATATATTGCCAGGCGCCATATTCCAATGCTGGCCCTCGCCCCTATCCATCGGCAGCTTTACGGTTTGGCCGGTTTTAAGATGAAAGGTCTCGTATTTATGTAACAGCACCTGCACATAATAATCGCCGGCAGGCACATCCTTCAAACGCTCCAGCGGATAACCGTAAGCCTGTACATCTATTAATTGGCTGGTACCAGGTTGCCACCCGTTGATATCCATCCCAAAAACCAGCTGCGATTCGGCACCGTCACTCACCTGAAAACGGGGCTCGGCTTTGTTGTTTTTTGATAACAACAATAACAGCCTGCCATCCAATTCTTTGCTTTCGCCAAGCGAAGGATCGATGTTTACCCTGAATGTTTGGGCGTTTACAAAAAATGGAGAGATAAGGAGTATGAATAAGATCAGCTTTTTCATGTAGGGCGGCTTTGGGATTAAATATAGGGAAAAAGATGAGTTTGTAAAAAAGTGATCTAAAAGTACAGGGCAAACGCATCTAATTGGGTTAACATAACTTAACACATTTTAATTTTATTTTTTTTAAGTATTTTATAGTCAGTATTTTAAATTTAAACATGGTTAACATTAAACTGATCGTACAATTTAGAAGCATCCAAATATTTGTGCCTGTTGTTGGCCAATGCAAGTCCCTCTGGTACCTGGATCATTTAACCACTATCAGCCAATAAAAACAAGGTATCGTTTGATGCTTATATCTTCTTGACGCTATAAGCTTAGATGTGCACACGCTGTAGCTTTCGAGAGGGGTGCTCCGGATTTAGCGTTATAATGCTAAACCGAATTAGCAACCATATCTATGGCTTCTAAGCACATCCGGTGATAGCCAGCCGTTGCGCTAAACCGAATTAGCAGCTTACTCAAAGTTCATTTATCAACTCAATTTCACGTTAGTGATTGTACCGAATATAGGGCAGGTGGCTTTAGCCCTTGTAAGTATAAGGAGAAAGCACGACCTAAAGCGGAACGCCCAGGAGAACAGCCCCGGTTGAGGGCTTAGCAGATGGTGCAATATTTCAGGTTTATTAAATAAATGCGGCACTTATTCCTTAAATTAATACCCAAATACCAACCTAACCATGCGCCGCTTTTTTGCTATTATTTTGCTTCTGTTTCCCTTGTTTTTTGGCTGCGGCCGTCATGACAATAATCCCGCAAAGCCGGAGAAAAATATTTACCGGGACACCAGCCGGCACGATGATTATAATGTGAGGATAGCTATACCAACGGCCTGGATAGAGAAGGTGCGGCATTTTGATTACACCCGAAATATTAAGCCTTTGCTAACCCAGTTTGAAGGCTTCATTAAACCTGATTCACTTGTTAATCCGCACGCCCAACATGTTGATGAAGGCTACGGCAGAGTTTTTAACCCAATATTTGCCAACCTTGATGGCGAACCGGGCGATGAAATGATTTGTTTATTGGGCTGGGATATTACGTCGCCCTACCTTTGTGTTTTTAAGCAAATAAATGGCAGCTGGTACCTGCTTTACCTTGAAGATATCGATACATTTTATTCATCGCCAAGTCTTTCTATCGCGGATAACTTTTCAAAAAATAAAGTTTTTTATTTCAAACGGGTATATGAACATGGCTCGGGAATTTTTAAAGATGGTTACACTTTTTACAAACTGATAAATAACAAGGTTTACAAATGCCTTAACCTGCTTAATGATGTTCATATTTATGGCTGGGGGCTTTATATGAACCAGGCAGTAACCACAAGCTTTGAGTTCAGCGGCGACGAATCAGACAGACTGGACGTTAATTATGTTTACAGCTTTTTTCCCGGGGCTGTAAAAGATGGCGATTGTGCATGGTGTGCAAATCCGGATATCCCATTAGTAAAAGGCGACGCTGGGGTAGGGTACATTTGGGATAATAAACAACACATTTATAAGCTTGAAATTCTATCCTGGCAAAACACGCCCGACGACCTTAATGCCAAAAAGATAGCCTGTTTTGGAGATTTTGGCAACGACACCCTGTTTGTAGATGCCTTTCACGACCAGTTAACCAGGGTAGCAAAAGAAGGAACGCCGCAACAAAAGGCAATCTTAAAAAAATACCTCGCCTTGGTAAAAAAAGATAAAGTTGCCACCACCCAAAAACTAAAAGTAACCACCAAAATTGGCGGAACAACTTTTTACGGCCCGGATACAGCTAAAAATAAGTGAAGACGCCTTGTTAGAATATCCGATTGTTTGAGGCCCTTTCTGAAGAGAGGGTACTCCGGATTTAGCCACGGCAAGAGTGTGTTACCCAGCGTTCGCTTGTATCCCCCCCTCCGCCCCTCTCGAAGGCTACCGTTTGTACACAAATAATACTTCTAATTTACCTCGCAGGGGATTACCGGTTTTATTGTCTTTTACCCTCACACGAAATATCGCTTTAGCATCGGCAGACCAGTCCATCCTTAGCAAGCATAAATTTGCCTATTAATTATCAGGAACATTTGCCCTATGAAATAGATTAAAAAGAGTAATCTCATTTACTGCTATTATTTCAATTTACTTTTTTGTAATTTTTAGTTTATCAGCCAGCATTTTCATATAAAAACCACCAACTACACTCCGGGCTTTAAAATTATCGCGGATGCCTGTATTTGAGTCATAAAAATCGTTCAAAGGTACTCTTGACTGTGTTTCAATTGCGTGTTTATAAACTGGATGAATCAATGCCTGGAATTCATTCTGAGTTGGTGCAAAAGTTGCCGTCCACAAAATCCAGTCGTTTTTAGTATAAGATTTCCTGCTATCCAACGGAATACCGTATTTATTTTGCTTAGTTAAATAGTATTTAACTTCTGTATCATATACTTTTTGCGGGAACAAGTTTAAGTTCAAAACTTTGTCCCAAACCAGATTATATTTTTGGCTCCATGTACTTTTATCATCAAAAGTTAATGCATAGTGATCGCCCCCGTCAGCCATTTCCATCCATTTAGGCACCATGTTAACAGCAATGGCCCTGTACTTACCGGCAATTTCGGTATAACCCAGCGTTTCTGCCATTTGTGCATAACAGGCAATACTCACAATGGCTTTTACAGATAAATTAGCATTTCTTGCTAAATGGCCCGCAAAATCGTCGGTACATAACTGCATCTTAGGGTCTAACCCTTCTTTTGCTAAATAATCAACCCAGGTGCTAAGTGTTTTCCAATGCAGCTTTGCATAATTTGCATTACCCTGGGCTTTTGCAATTGCAGCTGTTAAAATAATCATATTTCCAGATTCTTCGATTGGCATCGGTTCGCCATAGGTTTGGCCGTTTGCTAACGGATAAGTTCCTAAATCATGCGCGGCCCATGGATGGGGATATTTTCCGCTTTCACTAAAATAAAAAATGCCATTGAGCATCCCTTGTAATAGTACCGGATTATAAATTAAATATAACGGTGCTGATGGATACGTTACATCAACAGTATTGATGAAACCGCCGCTATTGTTTTCTTTCGACAACCATAACAGATCACCTTGCGGACTTTTAACCAGCGTATGTGCAGCGATACTTTGCCGGTAGCTTAACATACACAGGTGTGCATATTCCACGCCGCCAGATTTTAAAGCATCGGCATAAATTGATTTATTAAGATCATCGCATTTACCCATTACATTTTTGTACTGCAAGGCGGCATCAGTTAATTCCCCTTCAATAGTTGCTTTTCCCGAAGTGTTCCACCACGGCCTCAAATTATTGTTAAAGTATTGAACGGAGTAAATCTCATCATAACCCAACTCGAGAAATTTTTCGGCCGGGGCTTTACCAACTGCACCAAAAGGTATAATGGTATTTAATGCCAGCATTTTACCTTGCTTAGCCGTTGATTGATAATTACCTTTTATAAAAGCGCTGGCGGCATCTTTTCCGGGTGTAACAAATTGAATGGCATTGCTTGTTTTGGGGGCAGCAACATAAAAATAGCCCCAATCAATCCGCATGTCGTCACCTGCTTTTTGCAAAACCGGTTGTTCAATAGTTCCCGTTTTTAAAATCGACAATTTACTGGTAGCGTATTTTTGAGTTGTTACCTCCCGGGTCGGATTATAAACAGCAATATTAGATGATGCGCTTAAGGAAACCTTAACCTGGTGTGTTTTGCCATCATTTGCTTTCACCCGGCAGGTAATATAAGACACAGGCCTGGCAAACAGTTGCAGGTCGTTCATCAATAGCGGCGAGGTAAAGGTTAATTTCAGGTCTATTTTACCGCAGCTAAAATCATAAATGGTTTGGGTAGCATTTACATCAACATTTTTTTGCCTGGCTACCTGCACTTTACCAGCTTTATCTTTTTGTCTGTCAACCAATCCAAAATCAAGATGCCTGCCGCCAGCAGTATTCATTAAATGTATAGCAATAGTGTTATCGCCGTCCTTAAGTACATTTTTATCATTTAGCACGATATATTGAAAATCACTTGTCCAGCCTTCTTTAACATATACCTTTTTCCCGTTAAGAAAAACCTGGATATTATCATCGTGGTTTATCTTTAAAAAAAGCTTATTAATTGCCGCCATATTGGAAACCCTGAACAACCTTCTCACCCATATTTCGTTTGAGCGCCAAATGGTTTTTACGTTTTTAATATCGTCCCCAATTGGTGCCGAACCTGTTTTCCAATCTGAAGCTGCATATTCAGGTGAATTCCAATTTCCCTGGGGCTTCGTTTCTGTATACTGCACCTGGTAAGCGCCTTCATCTGAAGCAGGAAGAATGGTTATATAATTGGGGCTTTCCATTCCCATAAAACGGAAAACATTGCCATCAACGTTTATCAGGCCTAAAAGTGACTGCTCGGCACCCGTCCAATGTGTTGTAGGCGACTCGTTTAACTTATCAGTATTAGACCAAATGCTAAAATAGGTATTATGTGTGATCAATGGATAAGATGGCGCCTTTCGATCCTGTGCTTTGAGCAACATGCCGGCAAAAAGGCATCCTATAAAGCCAAGTATTTTTATTTTATTGATTTCGGTCCTCATTAAATGGTATGTATTTGTAAATTTATTATCGTTCAAAAATGAATAATTAACCGCCGCGCTAAGTAAGATGTGTATCCGGAGCGGTTATAGATGCTTAACAATTAACGGTTATGATTCGGCAATAAAAGATGGCTCCAGTAACCCATTTCGGGTAAACAAATTATCAATTAGCGCCCGAGCCTTTTGCAAGTCAAAAGTATTTCTTAATGCTAAGTACCGGATTTAGGCGTTATGATAAACACAATTTTAACCTGTAATAAAATTGTATCTGTCATAACGCCGATACCTGAAAAATTAAAAACCGTAACCAGAATGACACTTTTTAATGTCTTGCCGCTCAAAGCATTTTCCGTTTTTTCAACCGCAACTTTGCTTTATTTAGTTTGATGAAATTAAAAGTCCAGCGTCAGTAAAACGCGACCATAAATATTTAGACTTAGGGTTGCTTTTTATTTACTGTCCATTCGGCCATTTGAAAATCGCGGCTGCCGTTATTTGCCTTGATGCTTAACCTGTAAAACTTGTAGGGTACATTATTATTGAAATGATATAATTTACGCTGGGCGCGGCCAGAAAACAACTCCCCTGTGCGCGAATGTAAGTTTATCCATTTTATCCCATCTTCCGAACCTTGTAATATCCAGGTTTTAGGATCCCGATCGGGCGAATCATTACCGCTTATCAAAGTGTACGCCCCTGCAAGGGCAGCTGTTTTAAGCTCATACTTCAACACCAGGTCGCCGGAAAAGCCGGATTGAAAAAACTTTGAATTGGGATCACCGTCAACTACTTTTAAAGACCCCTCGTTTGAGTTGGGGCCACCGCCATTATCGCGCGAAACAGTAAGGGTACCGCCAATAGTGGCAAAATAGCTTTCCCCAACTTTTGTTCTGTCAAAATTAGGGTCCGCTACGTTCAATATTATTTCCCGGCTCGACGAAAGCCCCTGCGAGTTTCTTGATGTTAGTACTACGTGGTATATGCCCTCAAATGCATATTTGTGCAGCGGCGACTTTTCGATAGAAGTGCTATCGTCGCCAAATTGCCATAATAACTCTTTATAATTGGTTGAAGTGTTGGTAAACTGATATTTCAGAAAATCAACACTATCTGCCTTCGCCACGGTAAAGCCTGTTAAGGGCACAGGTTCTTCAACTACGGTAGTATCTACCGGTTTATCCTTTTTACATCCTACCGACAACGTTACAATGAGTATAAGTGCTGATATAATGCTGAATAACTTTTTCATTTGCATTTTTATTAATCGTTATAAATGATTATTGTGCTGGAAATAATTGACTTTTAGGTACAATCCGTCTTCCGTTTATGCCTGCCGATGGCACTTCATATTCAAGCCTGGCCTGTTGACCGCCAACATTTTCGCGGTGGTCTGCTTCTATCTTGTATCGCTTTCCGCGTTCGAGGGTCACTTTGGCAAATCTGCTTGGCAGGTCCCATTGGGTAGTAAAATCATCGATAACCGCTTTACCATCAATAAACAACCTTGCACCATCATCCCAGCGTGTTTGATAAAATATATACTCGCCGCGAACCGGGGCTAAAAACTCGCCGGTCCATCTTGATGAATAGTTATCATTGCTGACAATGGATGAGGGCAGCCAATCTCCGCCAAAATCAATAGTTTCGTCTATCCTTACCAGTGATGGCGCCCGCCCATCAAAATCGAGTTGCTGATTGTTTGAAAAATACTCGGCTTTCAGGCCAGTGCCATTACCGGTTATGTATGAATTGTTGTCGAGATTAACCGTAGGCTCTACCAAAACAATTATTTTGCTGCTTGTTGGGTGTAAAATATGCCTTGTTGGGGCGCTTAAGCTTATTGCAAACGCAAATTTTTTGTTTGCCGTGATATTGGCATCAAAAACCGGCCACCCTATCTGTAGGCGTATTTGAGCCGTATTTGAATTTGAATTTACCCTGATTAAGGTATCAATAGTAAAATTGGCCGGGCTTAAGTTGATGGAATTAGCCGGTAATATTTTGCTGCTTACAAGCTTGTTAATGGTATCCGTATTTAGCTTTACGTGCACATTAAATGCAGTACCGGCCTGCCCGGACAAATTGACTATCAGCGGTATGGTAATGCCTGCCGGAGAAGTAGTGTAATTCTTTTTATAATCAACACTCATAATAGTGCCACCATTTACAATGGAAAGATAATGGATATCTTTTTCGTCTATCAGTTGCTTGGTATTAAGTACAACCATAATATTTGATTTGGACGCTTTAACCTGGTTACCTTTTCCGGGGTCGGTAAGTTTAAAAGCAAATGCTACATTTTTACCATAATTAGCCTCAAGCGCTGTAAGCCTTACTATTGCAACTCCCGTAGCGCTATCTGAACCATACGACACATTAATTACACTTGGATAATCAATAGCCCCATTAGATAATACTATAGTATTTTTTAAAGTGCCGTTGGCTATTAGTTGATTAACGGTGTCACTATTAAGGGTAATACCTACCTGAAAAGCTTTACTTGCAGCCGCAGACAGTGATATTTTAAACGGAACCTTTACCGTTTCATTATCCTTTGTTACTCCCGCAACAACAACACCATCACCAGAAATACTTACTGCATTATTTTTAATTAAACCTACGTCGTCAAGGTTATTATGCTTACAGGAAACAGTGATAAGGGTTATCCCAAGTAATATACTGTATATATAATTTTTCATCATCAATTAATTTATTGTGTATTAATTTTACTGATCTAACCAAACTCTGCCATCAAGCCCCCAGCTTTGCCTGTTAGGAATCCGGAACCAGTTTATTATTTGCGCAGGTATATCTGTTGTTTGCGGCACAAATACAGCAAGTGCTTCGGCCGGCGGCGGGCATATCAGGTCGTTAAAATCTTCCCATTTATAATCTCCCTTTAATTGAAAATCACGGGCCTGCGGGCCAACATCTTTCAATTTATCGCCCTGCCCGTCGGTTCCCGGCCAGTAGGCAGCAAGAAAACTGTAATAAGGGTGCCCTTCTGAAATAGACGTTTCGCAAGCGTAATTGCCAATAACCGCATCCGGTACATCTACTTTAAAAAACCTGATATCGCTTACATACACGTCTGGTGTACCATGTCCGTTACCATTTAAAAAACCCAATTTCAGGGGGTTATTATTATCAAGGCTTCCCGATGATGTAATTTCCATTTCGTTATTAAAATTACCGTCGGTATATGTTCTGATAAAGCGTTTGCCCGCACGGATCTCGCATTTAACAGATAAGTTATGCCATCTGCCTTTTTGCAAATCGGCTCCCCTGCATTGCCTGTAATCGCCATCTTTTGTGCCTCTCATTTCAAAGTACCAATAGGCATCTTCCAGGTAAATTACCCAGCCCACACTTGGGTGCCCGGCTGACCACTCGCGCCTTTTTCCCAAAATGCTTGGCCAAAAAAACTTATCCTCATTTTTCTTAACCTTTAGCTCAATGGTAAATTTGGTAGTATCGCCAAGGTTAAACACATCAGCTGTATCAATTTCAGCCCTTACCGATTCGCCATACAACCTTACTGTTTTACCTAAGTAACGGTTTCCGGTAAATGGTTTTCCTATTACGCGTTGCTTATACCTTGTACTATAATAAATAGTAAAGGTATTGGCCGCTGTATTGCTAAAAACTGTGTTGTCGTTTTGATTTGCCGGTATGGCAAACTTACCACCGCCACTTGAAGCTATAACTACCAGCCACTCTTCATTCTGATAATTCTTGCGTTTTTTTAATGCATCCATTATAGCACCTACATGGCCATCAAACTTTTCAATAGCGGCCTTATATTGGGGAGCCGAGTTATCATAACCGTATTTGGCGCCGGCCTCGTCGATATCATTAAAATGCCCTAAAATCAAGCTTGCAGTATCGGTATTGATATCATTTACAACAGCTGTTTTAATCTGCTCATCGGTGTCAAACAATTCACTTACAGTGGCCCCCGTGGTAAAATTATTTTTAAAGATTGCCGAAGACGAAAATGCTACCATTTTGGCGGTAGGTTTTTCGTCCTTTATTCTTTGAAGCACAACCGGGTAGTTTGCCAAATTCGCCCCGGTTAAATTGTCATTTAAAACCAAGTGCTTTTCTTTTTTTACTCCGGTTAGCATGTTGGCCCAATTACTAACATCCCTGGTTGAATCAGGATCGCTTAATGCTACCCAACTGTAAATGGAATTTGGCAATAAGGCTTTAATATTAGGCACATTGGCGCTGTTTACAGATACGCCCCTTGCCCCATCAACAATCAAATACAACACTTTGCGTTGACCGTAGGCTACGCTGGTGGTATCGCTATAATTTTTATCAGGCAACGCCTTTAAAAAATCTTTATTACAGGATATTACCGCAATGGCCAGTATGGAACACATTATTCCAAACACTATTCCCTGGTATTTTTTCTTCTGCCCCATCTTTTTATAGTTATAATTTCTTTTTTAATTTATTCAATGGTTACCCGTATAATGTTATTTACCGGCTGGTTGTCAAACCTGTCGAATCCACCTATCAGGTATAACGCCCTTTTTCCGTCGGCCGATTTTGTTTCAATGATATCTGACAGACCACCCGAAAACGGACCTGTAGTGTTATAGTTACCGGCAAGATCGCCTTTGGAGTTAAGTACCATAAATCCGTTGCGCGTTACCTTATTATATTTTTTAAAACCGCCGCTAACTACTATTAAGCCATCGTCCAGTTGCCTTGCAAAGGCCGGGTAGCCACCCTCGAATACTTTTGGAACAAATGACTCATCAAGACTACCGTCCTGGTTAAGTAATGCCATACTTATCACGGGCTTACCGTTATATGTTCTGAATACCCCGGTGATGAGATATTTTTTTGTAACGGTGTTATAGGTTAATGATGATATGCCGTTATCGGCCCCCAAGCCTGCTTTAAATGTGTTATCGATGCCACCATTGGCATTTAACCTCACAATACGGCCTGCCGGGGTTTGATCAAATGTTGTAAAGCTTCCAAAAACCACAAGCTTCTCTATCAGCGCGCCATCTGTGTGCATATATGAATCTATTGGGCCGTTTGCTGCCGGCAGGCCTTTATTGGCAGCCACGTTAAAACGAAATGTTTTATCTAATGATCCATCCAGGTTAAAGCGGAGCACCTGCCTTATTTCGGTACTATCTACAATAACCGTATCTTTTGTAAAGTCGTGATTGGGCTTTTGATAGGTGCGGTGTACATAGTACCTGAAGTTGCCGGTCGCCAGTATCTTATTTTGATGATTATAAACCCTGTTTATAAACTCGTTTGTACCGCCGTTAAATTTCGGAAAAAATTTGGTGGTGTCCCTCGAGGTATCTTTTTGTGTAGGCCTCCGGTATACTTTTATACCTATAGTATCAACACTGCCATCAACGCCTAAACTGGTTATGTTACTAATATTGTCTGTCCGTTGATTATATCCGCTAAAGCCGCCCGCGATAATAAACTTCGAGTTTATCTGCATAACCCTGGCTAAAGCACCGTTAGCTGCTTTACCGGTTCTGAATGTACGGTCAAACTCGCCATCGGATGATGTTCTTACAATCCGGTTAAGCGGCGTAATTATTCCCTTGTTATCGTAATTGGTAAAACGGCCTATTACCAGGTTCCGGCCATCGGCCAATGGAAATATCTGGCTTACAAAGTTATTTGCACCCAAGGTAGCCCTAAAGGAAGGATCGATGTTAATAAGTCCGTTAACCTTAAACAACGGCCCCAGCACTAACTGGTCATCTATGGCTATTGAGGTAATACCGCTGCTTCCAAACGGCGGAACTTTTACTTTGATACCTGTTGCGGTAACCTCGGTAATTTGCCCCTCCTCGCCGTTAAACATAAATTTCAATTTATCCTTATAAGGCAGGAGTCCGGTTGCTTTAAATGTAATTTCGGCACCTACCGCGCCCGATGAGGGGCTTGGTAATGCATCGCGGCTAAGAGAAACGCCTAACGGTGGCTTGCCGTCGCCATAAGGAGCTTCAAAGGTCTCCTTAGTCTTTTTGCAGCTTTGTATAACTAAGGCTGCCATGGCAAGTATTATTATGTATCTGATTTTTTTCATATGTCAATTCGTTATTAATCAAACATCAACGCAAATATTTTAATTGGATGAATGAAGCCCTGTATTGTAAACATCAGTGAAGAAATCGTTTTTATCGAACCCAAAGTATGCCCCGTTATACTGCAACGTGTGCACCACCCCATTTTTCGGTTTAATATCTGATGACGATATGTATGTTCGGAAAACCGCGTTTTCGGCATTGTTTATATCAAGCACATAGCTGATGATGAGGCTACGAGGCCCTATGTACCTAACCTTGTTCGCATCGCCGTAAATAACCCCGATGTTGCATACATCGCCACTATATGAATAATACAAGGCGCCGGGATATTGATTTTGAAGATCGAGGTCGATCTGCGGATAATCTTTAAGCCGGTTTATCCCTTTAAACATATAGCGCTGCAGGTATTTACGCCAGATTAATGAATCGATATCCGCTAATCTTTTCACCGTGTCGCGCCCTACATCAAACAGAAACTGGTTTAACGAGCCCGGGGTTTTTGCATTGCCGATTGTTCTTTTTATAACATCGTCATCCGGGGCAAAAAAGGTAAAATCAGCCTTGTGAAAAGTACTCTCAAGTCCCGCTAACTTCACAATTTGCGCAATGGTATCAAACGGAACAGCTTTTGCTTCTAAATATTGAAACATGTCTCCGGGATAATCGGGATTGGCTTTCCCTCCATCCCTATAGTACTCATCCCGTTTACACCCGGTAAGTGCCAATAATAAACCGGCACAAACAATAATTATATTTCTCATAATTGTTATCATTATTCTATTAACTATGTTTTAATTACCACCGTTTACCCAATAGGCATTTAGTGTCATGAAAGGGTTATTGGTTAAAGCATCGCTGCTGATAGGCCATGTCCAGGCACCGCGGTTAAATTTGTCTAACGTTAACACATTATATGACCACTCGCTGCTAAGTATCCTGCGGGTGCGTACCAGGTCGAAATAATGATGCCCTTCGCCCATCAATTCGCGTGATCTTTCTAAAAAGATGAAGTCCTTCAGATCCTGGCCGCCCGAACCGGAATATTGCGAAGCTTCGGCCCTGTCCCTCACTTTGTTAACCAACGCTATTGCCTCATTATCCTGCCCTAATTCGGCCATTGCTTCGGCACATAGTAAAATTTCGCCGGCATACCTGAAAATCATAAAAGTATTATCGGGGTTACTATCTTCTTCGCCCGTTGCAAATGCATTCTGAGCAAATTTTAGCATCATGAATTTTCCGTTATCGGCATATATGTCTTCATTAAACCATACTGTCGCCCGTTTATCTGCAGTTCCGGGATATAGTTTTTGCATATATTCTCCGCGGAAATAAGCAAAGCTTATCCTGTGCGTATACTCCGGCCGTTTGTAGGGATAATGCAAAAACATATCGCCAATGGGTGCTATGTTTGAGTTTGCATCGCCATAGTTAATGCTGCGGTAAAATTCAAAGAGGCTTTCATCCGAACGCCCTTTAATAACCGTGGCCCATTCTGCAATTGGCAATAACCTGTAAGCATTGCTTTTAATGAGCTCCTGGCCCAGATCGACAGTTTCCTGGTAATACTTATTGGCATTTGCCTTATCAAAACCGGCATTCCACATATTCATATTCATCATCAGTGCGATGATGCTGCCCCTGCTTGCCCGTACCCCTTTCAGGGCTGGGTCCGAGTAAGTCCAGGGCATGTTGTCTTTATATATCTTCAGGTCGGCAATGCATTTATTTAAAACCGAAACCATGTTTTCGCGGGGTAACGAAGTGGAATGAAAAGCATCGGTATAATAAGGCACATCGCCATAAAGCCGTACCATAAAGAAATAAGCCAGCGACCGTATAAAAGCTGCTTCGCCTTTAAATTGGTTTTTCTCAGTGGTGGATACTCCGGGTATGCCTTCGTCCAGTTTAGATATCAGGATATTGGCTCCCTGTATTACCTGGTAATAACCTGTCCAGTTGGTAATTTTATAAAAATTGTAAAAATTCCATGGCGGGTTACCGTTGATAAGGCCCAGCAAATCGTTTCTGCCCAATACTTCAACATACTCACGGGCTGGCCCCAGATCTGATTGTGCTTCGTGCATTACCTCGCCGGAGCGGTATTCGCCGGTAGCGCCTATGAAATGAGTTTCGTTGATCTTCCCAAAAAACAGCCGCGAAAGATCATATATATTGGCAATAACATCCTCTTTTGAGCGGTAAAAATTGTTGCCCGTTAACTTATCAATAGGTTGAATGTTCAAAAACTTTTTACAGGCAGGTAAACAGAAACTTCCTGTAATTACTAAAATGTATAAAATACTTTTTTTCATGATTTTAAGTTTTATTTACTTGTGTTGAGTTCTAAGTTTAAACCAATATTATAGGTACGCGGCACAGGGTATCCGCTGGATATATCCCGCCCCAGCGTGGTTACGTTCTCGGGGTTGGGCCCTTTATAGCTTGAAAACGTAGTTAGGTTATTGGTTGAGAAATACACCCTTAGGTTGTTAAAACCAATCTTACGAATAAGCTTGCGATCAAATGAGTATGACAGCGTTACGTTATTTATTTTAAAATACGATCCATCTTCGGCCCATAATGTTTGATCGGGCCTTAAAGGCTGTATCTGGTTATAGGTGGAAAACGAGTAAGGGTTTGGATAAACTGTATGGTCGCCGGGCTGCCTCCAGATATCCATATTACTTAAAGGCACAACAGCCAGTAAATCATAAGGATTGCGTGATATGGCCAAACGATCTGCCAGTGCATTATTCAAAACAGTTCTTTTGGCGGTAAATGTTGCGTAGATGTTAAGGCCAAAATTTTTGTATATAATATTGGTTGATATACCGCCGGTTACCAAGGGTTGTGAATTACCGGTTATTTCATAATCTCTGTCGTCTAATATATAATCGCCGTTAACATCTTTAAAAATAGGATCGCCTGCTTTAAACGGTACCCCGTTAGACGAATATTTTTTTCCGGTTGCGGGGTTTACCGGCACTTCAGCATCGGTTGAATATACACCCTGGTTGATGTGCAAATAGTTTGACAGCGTGTTTTGACCTACCCTAAAAACAATATGCTGTAAATAAGGACTGTTATCAAACTTGATGTACTGACCATTATACTCGGCAGGCAGCTTTAATAAAACATCACGGTTGATGGCGCCGTTCATCGAGATACTCCAGTTAAAATCTTTTGAAATCACCGGCCGTACCGTAAGCGTTAACTCATAACCATAATCGGCAATAGCTACATCATTGCTCACCCGGCGGTTAAAGCCGGTAGTGTTTGATAAAAACCTGTCGAACAATAAATTATCAACCTTTTTATAATAGGTATCAAAGTTTAAATCAACCCGGCTTTGAAACAGTCCGATATCAAATCCTAAATTGTATTGTGTAGTGGTAGTTGGTTTTAATGTAGGATTGGGAATAAAATCATAATTTATACCAATAGTTGGATTATTGTTAAAGTTGCCATTCAGGTTATAAATACCATAAATACTTTGCAGGCTACCGGTAGGCACAATATTCTGACCCCAGGTTAGTCTTATACCACCATAAGTAAGCCATGACAGATCTTTAAACCAGTTTTCTTTACTGTAGTTCCATTTTAAACCCACCGATGGGTTTTTGGAGTAAGGATTCTCTAACCCGTTTGATGACGTGCCATCTAACCGGTATGAAAGTTCAACCACGTATTTGCGCTGAAAATCATAACTTACTGCCCCGGCAAATGACGCGATAGTGGCATTTTTATAATTTGAAAGTACACCACCACCACGCGAATTATATGAATCGTAACCTACCGGTCCCTGGAGCTGATCGTTGGGCGTGCGCTCCTGCCTGATGATACCACTTTGACCGCCCTGTTTATATATTTCATTAAATAAGTTAACAAAAATATTATGGTTACCGCCTAATGTTTTAGCGTAAGTAATGGCGTTACGGTTATACAAGGTGTAGTTTCGGCCCTCAAAATCATATACCTGGGCAAATTGCGAGTTGGCTGCCGCAGGCGTAAAAGTTGATTCGGCATCAGAGGTATAATCATAACTGATACTTGATGATAACGCGAGCCCGGGAATAAACTCGTACCGCCCATCTACATTGGCCCTTATGTTTCTTGAACTGTTGCTGTTCAACGTTTTCAAGGCTGATGTAACACCGTCTGACGACAGGTAGAATGATGGAGGCGGCAATAACGTGGATGCCTGGCCGTTTGAAGCAACACCTTGTTGCAGCAGCCCCAGGCCATCGCCTTTAGCCTGGCTACCTACCGAGCCAAATAAGGACCCGAAAAACCTAAACTTGTCGTTTGGTTTAAACTCCATGTTCATATTCAGGTTATACCTGTCAAATCCGGTGTTTTTTATTACCCCTTTTTCTGAGTAGTAGCCAACGTTTGCCTTGTAGTTGAATTTCTGATCGCCGCCATCTAAAGCCAGGTTATGGCTTTGGTTATAGGTAGTTGCATAAAATATAGACTGCCAGTTGGTTGAATTATTCCAATAAGCGTTCAAACTATCGGCCAAAAAGCCTGTCAATCCTATTTTTCTTAACTCATCAACAGTTGTTGCATTTGATAATATTTGCTGAATTTTTGCGCGGCGCTCATCGTTACCTCCTAATGTTTCGCGCAGTTTTGGCGGCGCGTTAACAAAAAAGTTAGTGGTATAACGCACCCTTGGCACCTTTGAATTTCCGCGTTTAGTGGTAATAATGATAACCCCATAGGCACCTCTTGAACCATAAAGAGAAGTTGCCTGGGCATCTTTCATGATCTGGATACTCTGGATGTCTTCTACCGGGATCAAGGACAATGGGCTAACCCCAGGGCCCTGGGTTTGAAAACCAAATTCGGCTGCCTTATCGGCATCTAAAGGCACCCCATCAATAATGTACAGCGGAGATGTTGGCTGTAAAAATGATTCGTTGCCGCTGCCGCTAACGCTAAGGGTTGACAAGCCACGCACCTGTACCGAGCCCCTGAAGCCCGGTGCGCCCGTATTGTTCTGAATGTTTAAGCCGGCAACCTTACCTTGCAGCAACTGTTCAAAACTTGATACCGGGATATCGGCAATATCCTTATTGGTAATAATTGCCGAAGCGCCCGTTGTGGTTTCTTTGCTGCGATTTTGATAACCCACAATAACTATTTCATTAAGCCCCTTTTTGTCTTCACTTAATGTGATTATTATGTCTTTTTGGTTTTCCTCAACCTTTAACTTTTGAGTAACAAACCCAATAAAGGAGAATGAAACTACAGAATTGACAGGTACCGTAATGGAAAAACGTCCGTTGGCATCGGTCTGGGCTATTCCCTTTTTGTCTATAGAGATATTTACACCCACAAGCACCTTATTTTCGGGCTTGTCAAGTACCTTACCAGAAACCGTTATATTTTTTGTTTGCGCATATGTATCTGCACTGCAGATTATGCAAACTATCAGTACTACATAAAATAGTATATATTTTCTCATTTCAGTGGCTTTAAATGCTATTATTCGTTTTCGAACTTTGGATTATCCTTCAGGAAATGGAACACTATTTCCCAGTCGCCTTTTCTGTATATGGCAAAATCGATCCCGAAACTTGCCACTACCCTAACACCACCAAAACCAATTCTTGAATACCTGAATTCGGCATGATCACGGGTACCGCCTGGAGCATATACAGTTGGTATTTCAACTAAAGGAATCGGGTAAGCCACATCGTACTGCGCGTATGTAAGCGTTTTTTGAAAGTTAAACCCGTGCACTATTTTATCCCATACTGTTTCATTAAATAAAGCAGGGTTCATCTCCACCGAGTCTTTGTTTAAAAATTTAAACCTCAGCGAATTGCCGTTGCCACCTGTAAATGGCCGTATATAAACCACTACGTCTTTTTTATCGTCATTACTTTCAAGTGGTATATCGGTAGTGGCTCCTATAACATTATTTAAAAACGGCCTTATATAATTCCTGCTTAATGGATTATAAGGTGTTTTGGGATGAGGTGCCGGACCGCCGGAGTAAATATTAAAATCGTCAGATGGTTCATAAGGGCGCTCCCGGAAAGGCCTTATCTGGAAATCGCGAATAATGGTATGACCACCCGTATTAGTGATTTTAACATCAAAAAAACGCGTATCCTGCGGAAAATTTGTGCTATCTGCAGGCCTCGGAGCAATAAGTTCATTGGTTGACGATGCCCACAAAATAAATTCGCCGGATGGGAGCACCTCAAATAATGGATGCTCCTGCAGTTTTCTTTTGGCTTCAATTTCGGCCAAACTTTTTTCCTGGCCATTGTAAGCTGAAGTCCAAACGTAAGTAGCCTTTTTCTGAAAAAGATCTGTTACCGGCCGGCCATCGCCAAAGCGGGCATTAACAATTTCAAACTTTATAGGCTGAGTTGAATTATCGCCGTTAAAGCCGCCTATCACTGTAGTGCGGCCAATAATTGGTTCAAATATCTTATTACTGTAATTTACATTTGAACTTAAATAGTCCTTTTCATTTGGCAGATTAAATATCTTTTTACAACTGCTTAATACAGCAATAGCAAACAAGAAGAAAATGAACTCTTTTTTAAAATATGTTCGCATCTGTTTATGGTTAATTGTATTAATTTTTTGAATTTTCATCACTTATTTAGCTTTGTTTATTGACCACTCAGCTAACTGGAAAAGCCCGCCGTCCCTGAGTTCGGTAATGTCAATGCGGTAAAATTTATAAGCTACTGTATTAGGGCAACTGAAAACTTTTGTCTGGTACCGTTCTTCAAAAAAGAAATTGCTGCGTCTATCCAATTCAACCCAGGTTTGTCCGTCATTTGAGCCCTCATAAGTCCATGCCCTCGGGTCTCTTTCGGGTGCGTCATTTGCCGATGTAAGCGTGTATACACCTGATACTGCCGGCGTATTCAGCTCAAATTTGATCCATAACCTGCCTTGTAGTTCTGCCAGGAATTTGGTATGATCATCTCCGTCAATAACTTTTTTTGATCCCTCGCCATTGTCAGGACCGCCATTATTATCTCTTAACACAGATAGCTTACCTCCTATTAATGATATCAGGTTTGGTGGCGGCGGGATAAATGTGAGCCGGGGAACAAACTCATCAAAACCGAAGATATGGTCGGCGCTTACCACATGAACTACCCCATTTTTGGTCAGGATGTTATTAGATCCAGTTGTTGTTGTTGACCAAAAGCGGATAAATTTGCTCTTTTTGGTGTTACTGAATTCTATTACCTGCGGGCCACCATCAACCAAACCAGATGAAGATGCCCTGGTAACTTTACCATGCATCGGATAGCCAAACCGTACACTGGTCAAGTCAAGCCCATCCTGCAAGGTTAAAGAGTCGGTAGTGCGGCTTCCCCTCATAATATAGTAGGATGCCATTGTATCAAGCTGCACACCATCAACATTTGAAAGAAAAAGCGGGTCTTTATCCCCTTGTCTTCTTAATGTGTTCAGGTTATTAATTGCCAGCTGAAAACTGGGGTTTGTAACGGCAAACAGGGTTACATTACTATCGGTTAAAGTCTGCTTTAGACCCATTCGGTCAATCACTGCTATCAGCGAATCGTAAACACCCGGTTTGCTTTTTAAATATTCATAGGTGTTACCGGCAAACCTGGGGCTATTGGTTGCGGTGCTATGGTATCCACCATCTTTTTTACAGGCAGACAGCAATAGTGCCATAACTACTGATAGCTTTAAGGCGCTCATATATTTTTCAAAGTTTTTCATATATGGTCTGTTTATTTCCAAAATGGATTTTGAGTTAATAAGTTGTTTTGTGAAATAAGCTTACGGGATATCGGCCAGTAAATTCCCTGGGAGTTTATAAGGTTTAAAAAAGCGGGATTATTTTGCTTGATTTTATTATACCTTACCAAATCATACCATCGTTGCCCCTCGCCCAGTAATTCGCGATGCCGTTCTTCAAAAATCAGGTCAATCAACTCTCCGCTATTGATGGTGATAGTTGTTATTCCGCGCCTTGTCATTACGTTTATCAGCTCGTTCAAAGCTCCGTTTTGATCACCTAAAACAGCTAATGCCTCGGCACGTAACAAAACAATATCTTCAAGCCTGGTAAAAATTAAAGCGCTGGTGAAATACCTGAAAGTGGGGTCGGTGGTACCTCCTTGTATAACTTTTATCTTACTAAAAATGGGGTACTTACCATTTATATTGGTGAAATATCTTTCGGACCGCGGCAGTCCAAGTGTATCAACACTAAAGCGTTCGTCATTTGGCTGATTAAATATTTTTAAAATGGTGTCTTTGGGCATATAGATATCAGGAACCTTTTTGTTTAAAACAGGTTCGGCCAGGGTCAACTCTTCTATATGGCCTGTTCCGGAACCGTCAATATGCCCCCAGTCGGAATTGAAACCAAACATCTGGCTGGTGTTTTTATTAAAAAAGAATCCGTTTGATTTGGTCAGGTCCTCGGTATTCTGGAAACCAATGCCACTTTTGCCATAGTTATCCTCAACAAATTTGGTATAGGTGGCAACATCAGTATAATTGCCTTGCCAGGCCGCCAAATGAGCCAAAACAGCGTATGCCGTATTTTTTGTTGCTAAAGCACCACCCCACCTGGTTCTGTCCTCGTTGTAATAGTTACCGGGTTGCTGCACATCGCCGCCACTATAAATAAATGGCAAATCGGCGGCGGCCGTTAACATTTCCTGCTGAGCCCAAACCAATATTTTACCCTGATTTTCACGGGGTTTGTTTTCAAACTTACCATCGTGCGATGTGATAATGAAAGGTACATCGCCCCATATCCTAACCATGTAGAAGTAAGCGAAGGCTCTGAGGAAGCGGGCCTGGGCAACATCAACAATCATATTGTTTTCTGTATACCGCTTATCAGCCGCTTTTACATCGCCAACGCGTTCAAGGAAAATATTTGCTGCATTCACGATGGCATAAAACCTGGTCCAGTCGGATAAAGCATCCACGGTTGGGTAGGATGCATTTAGTTTATTACCGGCAATGGCCTTCAGGTCGGGCCTGTTTGGGCTGATAAACTCGCCTGTCCGAACATCTCCATATAGCCAATGACTATCGTTATCAGATAATGCGGCACGGGTAAGCGCGTAAACCCCCAGCAGGCCGGCACGGGTATCTTCCAGCTTATTCCACATATTCACTTCGGCAACTACCCTTACAGAATTTATATCCAGTGTTTTATTACAACCGGTTAAGGCCACAAAAAACAGAAGCGTGATATATAATATCTTTTTCATTTTTGTAATTCGTTTTTCCATGCTATAATTCCATTTTCACTCCTAATGTGTACGTTCTTGGTATTGGCAGTCCGTAGCCTGTATCATACCCGTTATAATTTACCAGCTCGGGGTCCTGGCCGGTGTACGGTGTGATGGTAAATACATTATTAACTGATGCGTACACGTAAAACCGGGTTACGTTTATGCTTTTTCTACGCAGTGTTCTGGTAAGGTCGTAACCAACTAACACCGTCCTCAATTTCAGGAACGAAGCATTTTCAAGAAATAAATTCTGATCAACACGGTACGGAATTACTGTGCTCCATGGATTATACAAAGGGTACTTGCTATAATCTCCCCGTTTTTCCCAATAGGTAATCTCTTTAACTGAGTTAACATCACTATTGCCTTCCCTGTTAATAAAATCAAACCGGTTGGCCATCTCCTGGTTAATCAGGTCACGGCCCAGGTTAAAATAAAAATTGAGATTTAAGCTCCAGTTACCGTATCTGAAATTATTATCAAAACCACCCGATATTTTGGGCAACGAATGGCCTGTTAGTATTTTGTCGTTATTGTCAATAGCGTTATCGCCATTCAAATCGCGCCATTTAGGATCGCCGGCCTGCAATGGAATTCCGTTATACTTAGCGGGTTGTCCGTTAACCACCGGCACCTGGTCATTTGAGGTATAAATACCATCGTTCACTAAAAGCCAGTATTGATCAACCGGCTGGCCTACCTTTAAAAGTTTATCGCCAATTATAATTTCATTTAAGCCCCTTGGGAGTGCTTTTAATTTATTGGTGTTGTGGTTAAGGTTTAAAGATGATGTCCAGCCAAAGTTTTTATGATTGATTATATTGGCTGCTATCGAAACATCTATACCGCTGTTGTTTACGGCCATTCCACTTTCAATAGATTGCTTATAACCGTATTCGGCAAAGGCAGGGATGCCAATAAGCTGGTTCTTTTCTTCTTTATTATACCAATCAACAGATAAGTGTAAACGGTTGTGGAGTAAACCGGCATCTACACCAAGATTAAGCTGATCTGAATACGACCATGGGATGCCGTAACCAATCCAACCGGTTGAGTATGGCCTGGTTAATACACCAAATGCGTTATAACCAGGTACAGTTAAATTCCCGGTATAACCTACCGATGCAGTATACTGCGGGCCCTGTGCATAATTATCATACGCATTCAATCTCCCTAACCGACCGGCGCTAACACGCAATAAAAGATCATTCACGGTTGTGTTATCCTTCAGCATTTCTTTTTTTATATTCCATGCGGCAGATACTACAGGCGAATAAAACCATCGGCTTGTTGGCTGAGCATTTGAAGAGCCATCAGCACGTAATGTAACAGATAACAGGTACTTTTCTTTTAGCGTGTAATCTACTTTGCCATAAAACGACACCAGGTTATCCCTGGTTTTATCCAAAAAGCGGTAGGTTAATTCACGTGGAAATGCAACCGGGGTTAAATAATTAGGATCATTAGGGTCTGAGTTTAACAGGTTTATTTTGATAAAATCGTTTACCCCTTTATACGCATAAGCATTGCTGTATTTATAAATGTTCCATTGGGTTGATTGTCCAACCTCCAGTTGAAAATCATGTACTTTATTGAGATTAAAAGAATAGGTTGCTTTATTATCCAACATCAATCTTTGGTTAAAGCCAAAGTAATTTGATGCGTAACTATTACCCTGCAAAAGTGTGCGGGCATAAAACACATCGCGATAACCTTCATTATAATCTACACCAAAAGTGGTACTGAAATTGAATTTGCCAAATTCAACGCCAATCCTTGCGTACCCGTCAATAATGTTGGTTTTGTTATTGTCAAAACCTTTTTGGTACTCTTTAAGATAGTTGGCATAATAATCTTTATTGGGAGGTAAGGGAGCGCTCAGGTCGGGGAAATAATTAATCTGCGCAAACCTGTCGCGTAAATTTTTATTACGGGTGCGGTCCAACCTGTTGGCATTTACCATGGTTGAAAACAAAAGCCACTTTACAGGTTTCATATTGATGTTAAACATGGCGCTATACCGATTTAGCGCTGTTCCATCAGCAACCCCTTCGTTTTTCATATCGCCCAAAGAAAAGCGAAAATTCGCCCGGTTTGTACCACCCGAGATGCCGAAGTTGATACCATAAACTAAAGCGTTGCGGTAGTAAAGATCACTCCAGTCGGCTTTCCCGCTATATACATTGTTAAGCGAATCGCTTAAATAAATAGGATAATTTTCATCATCAGAATATCTGCCGTTGGTAGTATACTGGTCATAAAACCTTTGCCTGAAAGCGTTTTCGTATTTACCGTTTATGGTTGTCACCTGCGGCCGTTGCGCTAAACCGATATACGAATCAAAAGTGATGCTTCTTGAGGCGCCCGGTGTTTTTGAGGATAAAACAATTACTCCGTTCACAGCCCTTGGTCCATAAACCGCAGTAGCTGCCAAATCTTTCAACACTTCTATAGAAGCAATATTGTTCATATCAATACCGGCAAATATGTTAGTAGCAGGGCCGGGCCTGTTAAACTCATATTGCTGAATATCAAATGCAAACGGGTGCTCGGTTATTATCGGAATACCATCCAGTACCACAAGCGGCTGTGATTGATAAACCTCTCTTTGCGATAACAAGGGCATTGGCGCCCCCCTGATAAACATGTTTTGCACAGAACCGGGCTCGCCCGAAGGTTCCTGGACGTACAGTCCTGCGAATTTCCCTTTTAAAAGTTGTTGTAATGAAACTGCCGGAAATAAGGATAATTCATAAGGTTTTTTAGTAACGCTATCGACAAAAAAGTTATAAATAGTACGCTTTTTTATAAAGTTGCTACTATCCTTTAACAACGAGTCTTTAACAGTTGTATCGCGACGAACTGTAGTGTCATTGTTAAACACAATATAGTTGATTTTGCTTCTCTCTCCCCTATTATCTTTAGCTAAGCAAGTAGGTGCATTTGTAGTAATTGCTGAAAAAACTACAAAGCACAGCCATAAGTATCGCATAATTAATGGATAATTTGATTAATGATATAAAAAATTGATTTGGAAAGGATTATACCTTCACGAAGACGGTATGCTGCTTAGGCATCTGAAGCATTTTCCCGGGAAGTGTGATGTTGAGTAAGGTTTGTGGGCATAGATTTTAGTTTAAGGATTTACTGATTTAATTGCAGGCAGGCAGGGATAAATATTCAGGATTACATCCTAACATTTTAAACCACTACAAAGTGTTTTGGGAGTGACCGCCCGGAGCAGGCAGTAATAATCGACCATAGCCGCAAAGGCCATAATAGCATTTTTTTTTGTGTTCATAATTTGGTAAATGTTAATTAGTACAAACCGGAAGTTTTCAATCACTTTAAGCCGGCATAGTATTATTATAATTGTGAAATAAAAATATGGTAAAAAATGCACTAACTTTTCGCCACAGGACAAATTGATACTATTTGACGAAACATTGATACAATTTGTTGCAGATTGGTTAATTGTAGAGGCAATATTATAGAAGGAATTTAGCGATTAAAGATAAAACAATAGGAATAAGCCCTTCAATATCCTATTTATACGTGGATTATATTAGTAAAAGCAGCTTTCTGTAAATCAGGTTCTATATTATATATGTTGCATACACCAAACTATCCCTGTAAATACATTAAGCAACACGTTTTTACAGTAAAATAAACTCTGCTTTGACTTTATAAGCCCACGATCCACCATATCGTGAAATTGTTATACACTTTTTCCCACATTGTATCAGTTTACAACTTTACATTCTCCTGAGACAAATTTCATATATTTTTATGCTATTCTTTTACCTAACAATACTTTTTGAGAGCATAATCAATCAACATTGTAACCTGAATAATTAACTAAATCAAAACAAAATGAAAACCTTAACTAAATCATTCAAAGCAGTAATCTACGGTAATGCAGACGCCATACAGCTAAGAAATGTTTCTCTGGCGCTAATTGTTCCAGCATTAATAATCTTTTTCATTTTTGCGGCTCACGCGCAAAATGGCGGCGTAAATTAGACCGATACAACGCCTCACTACCGGTTCGCTATCAGCGATATTCTATACAAATTTGCCTGTATAAAATTAGGTAGTGTAAATACATTTGTGGTTTGACCACCGATAAATTGGGCCTGCGCTACATTTGCGCAGGCACTGAGTGATTTAGATAAAATCTCTTCCGCCACCCAGCCTCAAAAACATATATCTACAAATTTCATCATTCGTATTCAGGTCTTGCTGCTCAATTATTATCTTCAAAAATCAGTTTGCATATCAAGACTGCTAAATAGTTTTCGATATCCTTGACTTGTTGTCATTAGGCTGCCAGCCAGGATGATCTCCCCCACTCTATGTAGTGTTTCCAACTCTCTCACCTTTCAAAATCGCTTTCTTGTTCATTATTATTTTAAGATAATCCGCAAAGAGCCCTTTTTGGTTCCAATTATTCCATTGGTGCGTAAATTTCTTTTTCAAATACCAGCGCTTGCTTTTCTCAATTAACGACATTATGTATCGCACCAGCTTATAATAATAAGTCAGAATCCACCGGTTTTTATTGTCAATGGCATAGCTTTCGCCTTACCAATTCAATTTTCATTAAATTAGCTACAATTCACATCACCAAATTAACAATAAACCAATTTCGTTGAGGTATTTTTGAATTATACGTAATTAGCTCATGCACACTTTCCACATATCACAATCAATATAAAAATTAAAAACATATAAATAATATATGTATAAATACAATAAAAAATCAATACATATTGTAAAAAATATCAAATAAACACAAATTGTTTAAAAAAAATATCATCATTTTAAATACTTGTTTAACAAAAATGTGACAAAATTCAATAAAGAATATATTATATGGGTTCAAATCCCTGAATTTATACCGGGAATATTTATACACAAAAAAAGAAAATGATTACACAATTCGGGGTCGCCATTGATCGCAAAAATTCAAAAAATTCATTCCTGAATGTACATTACGATTGCGTTAGCAAGAAAATAAAACATAATATTTGAAACCTTTATAATTCTTTAATCGTAAAACACGGCTGTCCTATAGTTTTTTATTCTTTTATAGCGAAATTTTAAAAGCCCAAGCTGATGGTATTGGAAAGAACGACAACATCCGATGACAACAAAGAACAGACTTTCGGTCTTAATGGAATCAATTTTAAAATTAATATTGATGAATTTAAGGACTTTTTAAAGCATTGCTCAGCTTTTATGGACATTAGCAAAGAAGGGTTTGATACCATGCTCGGGTCAATTTCAGACGCCATTATTGATAACGAAAATCAAAATACAACTATCGAAGAGATCAGGCCTCAACTGAAATTTCTCAGGGAAATTAATTTTTATTTAAAGAGTATTTACGATTTTGATAAATCAAAATAACTAATTGATTTTAATTATTTTTCATCTGATCGGTTTTTCATCTCCGATTCTATCTCCGCGGTATATTTTTCGGCCATTTTGGTTAAAAGCAAATTATACTTTTCCAGGGTCTCCAAATACTTATCTTTCCAATAACTAACTTCGTTTTGATGGGATAATTCATTGCCGCTTTTGGGACCTCTCTGGTAATCCACCTGAGCAAAGTCGTCAGGTTTAAATAAATGAGGAAATTCTACCGAGAAATCGTGTTTAATATGTACGCCAATCTGGTAAATCAGCTCTGTTTTAAGATATTGCTGATTAAACCAATAGTACACGGATCTCCTGTTAACCTTGGCAAGTCTGGCCAATTCACTTATGTTATATCCCTCACGCCTAACAACTAATTCAACGATTTGTCCATGATGAATATCCATAAAAGCAATCAATTTTTGTAAAAATTAGCAGTAACGATTATTTTTAATCTATAACTATTATAAGAAATAATAATTGACCTTTTTTTTGTTAGATGGCCGTACTCAACGTTAATTGGTCGGCGTTAACTTTTACAATAACAGCACAGTCCAACTGCTCAATTACCATAAGCACTTTTGTACCCATTATTTTATTTACCAAACCCTCAATGTTAAAAAGTACGCCGTCGTTTACTTTAACCTTATCTCCAACCTTTAAGCTTTTTAAACTAACTACTTGTACATCAGTATATGACTGCGTGATAATTTTAATTTGTTCAATCTCATTATCACTAATAATCACCGGTTTTCCATTATTCGAGATCAGGTCAATCACACCTGGCACATATCTTATCTTACTTAATTGAAGCGGATTTGCTTTAACAAATAAATAAGATGGAAAGAAAGGTTTTTCTACCGTCTTAATGCGGTCAGCCCACTTATTTCGTGAGGTAATCACCGGACAATATGCTAAAATACCTTGCTCTTTCAGGCTTTTATCAATTCGTCTTTCAAAATTTGACCTGGTATAAATGACCATCCAGTGCTCTGGGGAATTATTAAGTTTCAATATTTTCGGGTTCACGGTTTTTTTTAATATCTCTTTATAAATTATCGTACCATTTAATTTGCCTTACCCTTTAATTAACAAACTCTGCTTATTTTTCCATGTCTAAACAAGCAAATTAGCCCGACATTTTATTATTTATTATTTCACACAATGAATATATACATATTAATATAAAATATTTTTACAATAAGAGTAGCGTGGGTAGTTACATCATGTAATAAATGCTTTTTTCAACATTTGTTTTTTTTGCAATCAATTAAACTGGCAAGTACCGACAGACAACTCTAAAAATCGGCTGTTTTTATAGAATTTGCCTCCCTTCTCACTTTTTCACATTTTACGTGCTGTTTGTTATACACATCTTCACACATTGTATCAAGATGCAATAATATTGCGATATTAATAACACAAGACCTACTTTTATGCAAATATTCATATAAAACATCGCCAAACATGACGATTTAATCAATTTGAATATCTAATAAAAATACATTCGCTGTAAGTGAAATGGCGAAGCTTTACAATAAGCTGAAAGAAAGTGTAAAATAACTGCACATATATAGCACACTATACAACTCCTTCTTCACGCACCTAACTCAAATTTTAAGGTCATCCAAATTCATGAAAACTAAAACTACTATTTGCCTGGTGTTAATTTCAGTTGCATTTTGCTTTATGGCAAGTTCCTGCAACTCTTATAAAAACATACCTTATTTTCAAAATGTCAACCGGTCGGCTGCTATAAACGAAACTATCGACAACTACTCTTCGCTAACTATTCAGAAACAGGATATTTTAAGTATAGCTGTAAGCAGTTTAAATCCCGATGCCTGGAAAGACGACAACAATAAAGTAAACGGCTACCTGGTTGATATGGATGGAAACATACAATTACCGTTAGTTGGAACTTTAAAAGCTGAGGGGCTTACTACCAATGTGCTAAGGCAGCAAATAGAATCGAAGCTCTCTACATATTTGAAACAGGTGTCTGTCAATGTAAGGATCACCAATTTTAAAATATCTGTAATTGGTGATGTTGCAAGGCCCAATATTTACCAAATTGCCAACGAACGCGTTAGCGTAACTGAAGCCTTAGGATTAGCCGGCGACCTGAACATAACAGGCATTCGCAATAATGTGCTTCTTATCCGCGAACTCGACGGTAAGCGACAATACATAAATATTGATCTTACATCTGCCGATCTTTTTAAATCCCCTTACTACTATCTTAAAAATAATGATGTAATCTATGTTCAGCCGGATAAAACCAAATCAAATTCCGGTGATAGAAGTTACCGAAACATCAGTTTAATACTATCGGCCTTATCCGTAATAACCATTGTTCTCACCAGTGTTCTAAAAAATTAATTTTATGAAAAACGAGCGCCTGTTTCTATCCTCATCATTTGATGACAAAGATGAACCAACCCAAAAAGATCTTGGCGGATTATTAAGCAAATACCTGCACAACTGGCCTCTATTCGCCATTTGCTTGATAATCAGTTTGTGTATTGCCTATTTTTATATCAAAAACACCAAACCTGTTTATGATATTAAAGCCAAACTGGCCATAAAAGACGAAAAAAAATCGTCGGATGCCAAAGAGGCCCTGGCCGAAATTGATGTTGTAGGTCAGCCAAAAGATATCGAAAGTGAGTTGGAACTAATAAAATCGAGGCCACTGATAAGGCAGGTTGTTAATGATTTGCAACTACAAACCAGTTATAAGGAAAAAGCCAATTATAGCAGTAAGGATATTTATGCCACAACCCCGGTAAAATTTAAGCTGATACAAGCCCAGGGCGAAAACCGGGATTTTTCACTCACCGTTTTTATTAAAGATGCCCAATCATTTTCGATAAAAACAGATGACACGGAATCGCCCGATTACCGTTTTAATACAGTACTAAAAAATAGTATTGGTGCATGGATGCTAACCAAAACCAAAAGTTTTGATAATTATATTGGTAAAACAATCAGTGTTAATGTTCAAAATCCTGAGGATGTTGTAACGCAATATCAAAATTCGATACTGGTATCTTTAAATAAAGATGCTCCCATTGTTGATATGGAATTGGAGGATGAAGTACCCGAAAGAGGAAAAGAAATTTTAGAACAGCTTATAAAGGCGTATAAAGTTTCGAGTATCCAGGATAAAAATAAAGCCACGCAAAGCACGCTCAAATTTATAGACGACAGGTTATCATCACTTACAGGTGAGTTAACCAATGTAGAAAAAGATGTTGAAGGGTTTAAGAGCAGCATTGGGTTAACGGACATTTCATCCAAATCAAAATTTTATCTTGATAACGTTCAATCAAATGATTCGCGCTTAAATGACGTTAATGTACAGCTGAATGTTATTGAAGGCATTGAACGTTACGCCAATTCAGGAAATAATTCGGGTAACGTACCTGCAACGCTTGGTATTTCCGATCCCGGGCTTATCAGTTTGGTAGATCAGTTATCTAAATTGCAATTGCAACGCGACAGGCTTTTAGCCACTACTCCCGAGCAAAACCCAATATTCGAACCATTAAATCGTCAAATAAAGGCAACTAAAGCAGCTGTAAAAGAAACAGTTAGTGGCATTAAGGCCTCTTTATTATCGGTTCAACACGAACTTCAAAACAATAACTCTGGTTTTGAAGCCTCAATAAAAAATATCCCAGGCCAGGAAAGGCAGTACATCAGTATCAAAAGACAACAAAGCATAAAAGAAAACCTGTATATCTATTTATTGCAAAAAAAGGAAGAAGTATCATTGAGCTACGCCTCTACACTTACCGGAATCCGCACGGTAGAAGATCCTTACTACATCGCTCCAAAATCAAAAAAACAGGTCCCTTATGTGCTTGCCTTTTTACTTGGCTTAGGGTTGCCTGCATCATTCATATATGGCCGCGACCTCTTGAAAAACAAAGTATTGAACCGCGCCGAAATCGAAAAAATTACTGGAGTTGAGGTAATTTGCGAATTGAACCAAAACAAAGGAAAAAATCAGATTGTGGTACTCGAAAAGAATGCCTTCGCGATAGCCGAACAATTCAGATCGTTACGAACCAACTTATTTTTATTATTTCAAAACAGGCAAAGCGGGCGGGTAACCCTATTTACTTCGAGCGTAGC
The DNA here is from genome assembly GCF_051903035.1 of Mucilaginibacter sediminis. NCBI lineage: Bacteria > Pseudomonadati > Bacteroidota > Sphingobacteriia > Sphingobacteriales > Sphingobacteriaceae > Mucilaginibacter > Mucilaginibacter sediminis. Next base: position 376,040 of record NZ_CP170602.1, on the reverse strand, counting down.
CGGCGAGGGGAAAAGTTTTATCACCAGTAATATGGGAGCAGCACTTGCCGCTACCAACCGGAAAGTTATCATTTTAGAGCTTGACATGCGCCGGCCTAAAATAGCCGACATTTTTAATTTATCAGCGCAAAATAAAGGGTTGAGCAATTACCTGAACGGCGAAGTTGAGCTATCGGAAATAGTCCAGCCGTCCGGCGTGCATCCGCAACTGAGCATTATCGGTGCCGGGGCTATCCCCGAAAATCCATCAGAATTACTTGACAGCATTAAACTTGACGTACTTATCAATAAATTAAGGGATGAATACGATGATATTTTAATTGATACGCCGCCAATTCACCTGGTAACAGATGCGCTGATACTGGCAAGAATTTGCGATGTTACCTTGTACGTTGTAAAACAAGGCCATACCAATAAATCTGAACTTACATTTATTAAGCAAATGGCTAAAGAAGACAAGCTTCCCAATCTGTATATTATTTTTAATGGCATTCAACGCACAAAATATGGTTATGGATATAACTACGATAACAGTTATTACAACAACCCTAAATTAAAAAAGCAGCACGCTTAACTCCTCAGTCTGGTCGGTTTCAGCCATTGCCCCAACATCAAATCAAACGGTTAAACTTCGTTTAATACTACCCCAAACTACCCTATCGGTTTATACACCGGCACTTATTTTTTTATGAAAGCTATTGCTCAAAACTTAAACATTAATTCAAGATACGCTAAGGCAATTGAATGGGGTAAGCTCATAACCATAACCGGATCGGCACAGTTAATCATACAAGTAATTGGCTTTCTAAGCGCTATTATTGTTATACGATTACTGCCCACAAAAGAATATGCCTTATATACTTTGGCAAATACGATGCTTGGCACAATGATCCTGTTAGCCGATGGCGGAATATCAACCGGCGTAATGTCGCAAGGGGGCAAAATATGGATGGATCGTGAAAAATTAGGTTTGGTAATAGCCACCGGTTTAGACCTAAGAAAAAAGTTTGCCGCAGGCAGCCTTATAATAGCCGTACCTGTTTTGTTGTACCTTTTGATACATCACGGTGCGGGTTGGTTATTTGCATCACTAATAACATTATCCCTTATACCGGCATTTTTCATGTCGTTATCCGGTACATTGCTGGAGGTTGCCCCCAAGCTAAAGCAGGATATTGCGCCACTTCAAAAAATACAGGTTGGAACCAACGTTTTGAGGCTTATACTTACCGGCCTTACCATATTCGTTTTCCCCTGGGCGTATATAGCGGTGCTTGCTTCGGGTTTGCCCCAAATATGGGCAAACCTTCAACTGCGAAAAACATCTTACAAATATGCCCGTATTCATCAGCAGCCTGATCCCCTTGTTCGTGCGGAAATATTGAAATTTGTTAAAAGGATTCTGCCAGGCGCAATTTATTATTGCGCCTCGGGGCAAATAACCATCTGGCTTATATCAATTTTTGGCTCAACAACAGCAGTTGCACAAGTTGGCGCGCTTGGCAGGTTAGTAATGGTGTTGGGGCTATTCAATGTCCTTTTCTCAACTTTAATATCGCCGCGTTTTGCACGCCTGCCCGATAATAAAAGGGTGTTAATGAGCAATTACCTTAAAATACAATTGTTGTTGTTTGTGCTGATGGCGTTAATTATAGCCATTGTGTGGCTGTTCCCGGTGCCTATTTTGTGGGTGCTCGGCCCATCATATGCAAACCTTAAAAACGAGATGGTTTTAAACATTGCGGGCAGTTGCGTTGCCTTAATTGCTGGTTCATCATTCTCATTGTATACCCATCGTGGCTGGGCAATAAAACCAATAATTCTTATTCCGGCGAGTATTGCTGCCATTGCCGTATGTGCGGCACTCATTGATATCTCGACACTTAGGGGCATTTTGCTACTAAATCTGTACGTTGCCGGCTTTGAGGCAGTGATGCACGTTGTCTTTAGCCTTATTATGATTAATAAAGTAAAAAACCAAAACTATGTCGTTACTGAATAAACTGCCGCGCATTGAGAGCAAAGAAGGCTGGCCGTGGACTGAAGAAGTAAACGCCGATATTTACAAGTCAAAAAAGCAATGGCCTAAAATTTCAATTGTTACGCCAAGCTACAACCAGGGTAAATTTATTGAGGAAACCATCCGCTCGATTTTATTGCAAAACTATCCCAACCTGGAGTATATTATTATTGATGGCGGCAGTAACGATGACACCGTTAATATCATAAAAAAATACGAGCCATGGATTAGCTTTTGGGTTAGCGAGAAAGATTCGGGCCAGGCAAATGCAATAAACAAGGGAATTACAAAATGTACCGGAGATATTTTTAATTGGATAAACAGCGACGACTACCTTGCGCCTGAGGCCCTCTGTAACGTTGCCTCTATCTATAAAAAAGGCGTTACCATTGCCGGGAAAGTGTTTAATTTTTACGACAATGACCCTTCTTTTAAAGATATAATCGAAAACAAGAGCCTCGCGGCGGGCGATTTTATATCGCTCAAAAGCACATTCCATCAGCCGGGTGTTTGGTGCGATTTGGTTAATATTAAAGCAGCGGGTAAGTTTCCCGAATATTCATCCTATTATTTCGACAGAATCTTTTTTACCTCCTACTTTGTTCGCTTTAAAACAGTTTTATATACCAACAACGTATTGGTTTATTTCAGATACCATCATGAATCAAAAACTTTGGTAATCAGGGACAGCAAAGCAAACGAGTTAATTGATTACTACCTGACACTCTTAGCAGAACCGCTATTTAAACCTTTTACCAAACAACTTAAGTCGGCACTTAAGTATCAGCTGCTTCCCGAAAAACACATCAGCGATTGGGAGTATAAAAATGCGGATAAAAGTTTTGCAGCCAGGATATCAAGCTATTTAGGCCTGGCCCTTGTGAAACCCGGCTTATTACAAACGCGCCACTTTTTCACCAAGTTTAAAAGAAGCGTTCTGCATAGTTTAAACTAAACAACAACACCTTAAGGTTGATCAAAGAACTCTGTTAACGTCACATTTGGCAAATGTATTTAATCAAGAATCAGTCGTTAACATTCAACTTCTGTATAAAGTTAAACATAGTGGTAGCGGTCTTTTATGATTAAAAACAGGTGATTTTCCCGTTTTTGGGTACTATGTATAACCAATAAAGTGTGTGTACCGGTACATGGTGAAACGGGGTGAAACACCCTGGTACACCCTGGTACACCCTGGTACACCCTGGTACGGGGTGGTACACCCTGACACACCCAGGTACGGGGTGGTACACTGTAACGTATGTGAAATCAATATAGAATATTGAAATATAATAACTCAAAAGATGAAGATCACTTTTATCTGCGCCTCATTACAAACAGGCAGCGACGGCGTAGGCGACTATGTTCGGCGTTTGGCATGCGAGATCATAAAAAGAGGCGATCAGGTTGAAGCTATAGCTATAAATGATAGCTATTTATTCGAAGTTAAAAATGAGGTGCAAAGCATCGATGGTGTTGGGTTAGCTGTACAACGTTTACCGGCCAATTTAAATACGACAGAAAGATATGACAGACTGCGAAAAAAAATAGCAGTATTTAACCCCGACCTGGTTAGTTTACAATATGTAGGGTTTGGATTCGATAAATACGGCCTGCCAATTGATATTTCACTAAAACTTGGCAAAGCCATTGGGGCCAGGAAACTACATATTATGTTCCACGAATTGTGGTGCGGGATGGCAGCTAATGCCGGATTTAAAGAAAAAATTTTAGGCCGGCTTCAGAAGACTTTTTTAAAAATCTTAGTTTTTGCATTAAAACCCGAGACTGTTTTCACGAGCATTAAGCCATACCAGCATTTTTTAAAGCAAATTGGCATCACAGCCGCGGTAGTTCCGATTTTTGGAAACATATCGGTAAGCGAATCAGGAAGCCAGTCTGATTGGGATGATCTGGCAACCAGGGCCGATCTGTTGCCGTTAATCTTAAACCGTAAAGATTGGTTAATATTCGGTTTTTTTGGTACCACATATAATTGTCCCGGGCTCGATAACCTGCTCAAAATGGGGGTTAGCACAGCAAAATCTTTGGGTTTACAATTGGGCGTACTGTTTATTGGCCACAACAGGCAACTCGAAACAGTCAACATGATCAGGGAATTACCAGGCATTTTTTATTGGGAAACCGGTCCGCTGTCGCCGGCCATGATAAACCGCAGCATGCAACTGGTACATATTGGCGTTGTAACCAGCCCTGTTGATGGCATTGACAAAAGTGGCTCGGCAATAGCCTGGATGGAGAGAGGGATACCAGTTATGATTTCATCGGCCGATACAAACTACCACGCAAAGCCGATGGAAAAACAAGGCATCTACCAGGCAAGTTCACCCAACGCTATTTTACGCGCCTATACCTTAAAAAATCAATTAACCGCTCCTAATAATCTCTTAAATGCAGCGGAAGCATACACAGCTTTTTGTCTTTAACAGATCAGCCAAATCTAAGGCTTAAATACATCAAGCTAACGAAGTAAATAATGACACAATCATCTCCGAAAAAAATATTATTAATGGGCCATACCGATGGCTTGGGCGGGGCACAAACCGCCTATCGAGAACTTTTTGACTTTGCCATAACGGCCGGCTATACGCTAAAAATAATTAACATTACCGATAGGCCCGTTGCCGACCAACCATTTGGCTATAAAGCTATAATTGGCATAGTTGCTCACAAAGTATCCGGCCTGTTTCAAAAGATAAAGAAATACGTTGCGTTGATTTTAGCGGGCGTGAGGGCAAGATTGTATGGGCCCGATATATTTGTAAGTATTGGACTATCAAACTCATCCATTTTTATAACCCGGTTTCTCAAAGCCGGCAGTTTTAAAATCGCCCAGGATTTCATAGCCAATAGGTCGCAGGATGAACAAATATGGATCGATACCAGGACAAATTTCGACGGCATTGCTGTGCAGGCACCATCAATGCTTGAATACTGGACTACCACTTTAGCCAACCCACGCGGAGTGAATTGGCTGCCATGTTTCCCGCAGCCGCCTGTAGATGGAGTTTTAAAAACAAGCACCAATAAAACCAAAGGAAAAATAAAGCTGGCCTATTTCGGCAGGCTTGCCGGCAACAAAGGACTACCATTACTATTTAAAGCAATTGCATCGCTTCCATCACACGGTGATTTTTCATTGGATTTATGGGGCAAAGGCGAAGAAGAAGATAAGTTACTAAAGCTTGCAAAAGACCTAAGGATTAAACATAAAATCAATTTTTTGGGAGGATATCCCGGCGACAGAGAGGGAGCAGAATTAATGGCATCTTATGATAGCCTGGTTTTAACATCTACAGAGATGGAGGGCCTGCCGCTTATTTTATTAGAATCGATGGCCTACGGGCTACCCTTTATGGCAACAAATATCGGCGCTATAAAAGATTGCTGCCAAAACAATCCAGATTCTATCCTGGTACAGCCAACCCTTGACAATATTACAATCGGCCTTTACCTACTGATAAAAAGAATTGAGACCAATGACTTTGACCCCGCAAGATTAAAGGCATATTATGACCGGCATTTTTCTACAACCGTAATGGCCGCCCGCTGGCAACAGTGTTTTGATAACCCTAAACTTTTCTTTTCATGAATAACCAAAAAACTATACTTATAACAGGTGCATCGGGCTTTTTGGGCACCTACCTGGCCGATGCCGCTTCAAAACAGGGTTACAGGTTAATTGGTATTGACCTTCGGGCACCGCTTCGCCCCCATTTATGGGCCGACTTTGCAACCTCATCATTGGAAAATGCCGATCTTGATCAATTAATTAAAGGAGATGCTTTAGCAGCGGTATGTCATTTGGCAGGGGGTGCCTCTGTGGCATCTTCAGTTAACGACCCCTACGGCGATTTTTCAAGTTTATTACCGGGCACCGCACGCATTGCACTTTACCTTGCTAAAAACCAGCCACAAGCCCAGGTATTTTTCTTTTCGAGCGCTGCCGTTTACGGTAATCCTAAAACACTTCCAATAACCGAATTTACAGCGTTACAGCCCATTTCGCCGTATGGTATTCACAAGTCGCTGGCAGAATCGCTGTTATCAAACTATTCCAGGGCAATGGGACTAAAGGCTACTATTTTTCGCATTTTCTCTGTATACGGTCCGGGACTCGGGAAACAGCTTATTTATGATGTAAGCATGCGTGCCATCCGCGCCGCGGCAATTGGCCAGCCAGCCATCAGGTTGTTTGGGACCGGAGCAGAAAGCCGGGATTTTTTATATGTCGAGGATCTATGCCAGGCCGTGCTTACTGTATTAAAACATCCTTCGGATGAAAATTTTGTGATATATAATTTGGGCTCAGGAGTAGAAACAACCGTAGCCGAGGTTGCTAATTGCCTTGTAAAGCATTTAAATATTAATGTTGAGATAACTTTTGACGGTAATGTACCCAAAGGCGACCCCTTAAATTGGCGGGCAGATATCAGTAAAATATCAAAATTGGGGTTCGCCCCAAAGTACAGCATGGATGATGGGCTAAAACAAGTTGCAGAGTGGGCAAAAGTTTCAGCCTAAAAAATCACCGGCTTATATAAATCGATTGTGTTTATATAAAAAATAAACGTTTTCCCCGCGTTAATAAAAATTAGATGAAATACAATCCGCAACTGGATAGCATGCGTGCTTTGGCGGCACTGGCAATAATAGCTCACCACTATCTTCTTTTCCCGGCCGGATGGATAGGGGTTCAATTCTTTTTTGTGCTATCCGGTTTTTTGATATCGGGCATCGTTCTAAAAGGAAAGCAGCAATACCAAACTCAAGGCATGATTACGTTTTTTAAGGACTTTTACAAACGCAGGATGTTGCGATTGTTTCCTCTTTATTACGGATACCTGCTAATACTGGGTGTTATCTTCCTGTTTATACACAAGCCTGAGGCTTTAAGTACCGAATGGCCATGGTTGTTAACTTACACACTCAACTTCAGGTGGTTGTTTGATAGCTACACGTTTCACATGATATACGGCCACTTATGGAGTTTATCTCTTGAATGGCAGTTTTACCTGGTTTGGCCTTTGTTTTTATGGAAATTACCCGAAAGCCTCTTTTTAAAAACATTACTTTGGTTGTTGCCGGCAGCAATGGTTATAAGGGTTGTAGTATATTTAGTGTGCAACCACCTGCAATACTTTGTAGGTTTCGACGGAAATGCAATTGATGAAGCGCTGGCTCCTTATGTGCTGCCATTTTCACATCTGGATGCATTTGTATTTGGCGCTTTGTTATGTAACAAACCTTTCAGGGAGATAATGAGTAAAGCCAGGGTTGTTTATTCATGTATTACTTTAACCGTAGTTACGGGTTTGCTTCTGGTTATCTCCATTCCATCTTACCATTGGTCTTCTTTTGGCTGGCCAGGTAACCTGCCGCAGGGCTATCAATGGATCTGGGGGTATTCGGTGCTGAACTTAACAAGCGCTGCTATAATAGCTAACCTTTTAGAACAAAAAGATGTGTGGCTGTTTTCTTTTACTAAACTGCGCCTTTTTCAATATTTAGGTAAAATATCCTACGGCATGTATGTTTACCATCCAATTATCATATTTAGTGTAATGGCATTTAGTGCCAAAATGTATGCCTTCCCCGGAAGTAAAATTTTAGAGTTATTAATCGTAATTGCCTTAACTACCGTAACCGCACATTTTTCATACGAGTTTTGGGAAAAACGATTCATAAAAAAACGAACTGTACCAACACCCCTTACAAAGCCAGAGGACCTGCCTGAGCCCGAAGCCGTTTATAACTAAAGCAAAAAAACAAATCATTTTACCAATGAACACGAGCACCTACAGGCAGTTGATCATCATCGCGCCTACCTGTCCTCCGGGGGTTTGCGGAGTAAGCGATCACGCATATAAAACAGCATTAGCATTAAACAAATTTTACAAATCGGTTAAAATCGGGGTAGAATATTTTCCCGAAGTAATACGGGATACTCCGCTAACTTTAACAACAGCATACTGGCAAAGTCTGCTTAAGCAAATTGAAAAAAACAGCACTCCCGGCGATTTGCTCTTAAACTTTACACCAACAAGTTATTCCAAAACAGGGTTACCGTTTAAATTGCTGCAGGCATTAAAAAAGTTTAAAAAAGAGTCGCCATACAATCACCTTTATATTTTTTTTCACGAAACATGGGACGATAGCGCTGGTTTGAGAATACACCATAAGTTACGCAATCAACTTATAAAGTACACAGTAAAACAACTGAGCAAACTGGCCGATGGCATTACCGTAGTAACCAACGAGCAAAAAGAAAAAATAATATCGCTAACCAATAGCAAAAAAGTAAGACTGAGTTTGGTTGGCGCAAATATTTTGCCGGTTGATAAAGAAAATGGATTAACAAGCATCAGGAAGCCAGGCGAATGGGTAATATTTGGCTTAGCCCATACCCGCTTGTGGACACTTCAACAACATCTGCCGCTGATAAAAGAGCTGCATAATAATGGCTTGATAAAAAAAATTTATGCAATTGGGCCCTTAAACAATCATTACGCCGATGAAGAACTTAGCCTGGCATCGGGCCAATTAGGGCCTGGTGTTTTAATACAGACAGGAACGCTTGACCCCGGCGAAGTTTCGGCAATGATGTTAACTGCAGAAGCAGCGTTGGTAGGCCAAACTGCCGATAGTCTTCGCAAATCGGGAACTTTCGCGGCGCTGTCTGCACATGCAGTGCCTGTAATTTGCGAGGCACCTGTAACATTAGACGAGCCCCCGGGTGTTGCCATATTTCGCCCGCACGAGTTAATGACCAACCAAACACTGCTAACTACCATTGAAGGAGAAAAAAGACGACTGTTACTGCACCAATGGTTTTGGTTAACAAGAAGTTGGGAAGCTATCGCCCTTGACATGCAAAGCTGGATAAACGGTTAAATTACATTTTGCATTTATATACAACTACTCAAAGGTTTCATGAAAATAAATATTTCTCATCCTACTGGTAACCGCAATGTGAGGGCCGTTATTACCAGCCTTGCCAAAGCGGATATGCTCGGCGGCTTTAATACTACGCTTGTGGCCAATGCGGATGCCTTGTGGCTTAAGTTAATGCCCCAAAATATCCGCACAGAATGGCTACGGCGCACATTCCCGGTATCAAGGGCCAGTATTCATACCCGCCCAATTCTTGAACTTGCCCGTATGACTATGCCCAGGCTGGGCTATAATAAATGCATTGAACATGAAAAAGGATGGGCAAGCATTGATGCTGTATACCATGATCTTGACAAGTATAACGCCCGGCAACTTGTAAATAATGCAGCAAAAAATAAGATAGACGCTGTTTATGCCTATGAAGACGGTGCTTTAGAAACATTTAAACAGGCAAAAAAAATGGGGCTTAAATGCATTTATGATTTACCTATTGCCTACTGGAAAACAGTTAAAAAACTCATGAACCAGGAAGCCGCCAGGCTACCACAGTGGGCTGTTACACTGGGCGGAGGTATCAGCGATTCTGAAGCCAAACTGGAAAGAAAAACACAGGAACTTGAACTGGCCGACGTTGTAGTTGGGCCGGGGTCATTTGTCATTGATTCGCTGCCCTTTTGGGCAAATAAAAAACTGATCGTTTCGCCCTTTGGATCACCGGAAACAACGCCAGGTGGCTTAAATGTCCCAAAAAATACAAATGTCCCGCTTCGCGTTTTATTTGCCGGGTCGATGGGGCAACGAAAGGGGCTTGCAGATTTGTTTGCGGCTATAAAAAAAATAAACAGCAAAAATGTGGAGTTGGTTGTGATGGGTTCGTTACTTGCACCAATTGAGTTTTACCGTAATGAACTATCGGGTTTTACTTACGAAAGTGGCAGATCACATGATAAAGTGTTGGAACTGATGCGCACCTGCGATGTATTTTGCCTTCCATCAATTGCAGAAGGCCGGGCGCTGGTAATGCAGGAAGCGATGAGCCAGGGCCTGCCGTTAATTATTACCTCCAACACAGGCGGGGCCGATTTGATTGACGAAGGAGAAACCGGTTTTTTGATACCAACAGCCTCGCCCGATAGTATAGCCGAAAAAATCTCCTGGTTTTTAGATAACCGTAACCTGATACCCGAAATGGGATATAAAGCGCAAAAAAAAGCTGCCGGTTACACATGGGATGCTTATGGAGATAAAATAGCCCAATCGCTTCATGAGTATATATCTTAATGCTGGTACCAAAATTATTTAACACCATAATGACTGGTAATAAAACAACAATGACCACGCTTCAGGGACTTTCAAAAAGCTTTTACGTTGCCCGGCCGGTTGACCGTAAAGACCCTAACCTTCTTTTAAAGCAGGGCATCTGGGCTTACTTTTTACTGCTGATATTTGAGGGAGCGTTACGCAAATGGGTATTACCCGGCCTGTCTACTCCCCTGCTTGTTGTACGTGATCCATTAGCTCTTTGGCTGGTTTTACTTGCATGGAAGCGCAACCTGTTACCGTCAAATTTATACGTTAATGGAATGATAGCCATTGGCGCAATAGGCATAGTTACCGCCCTTGCTTTCGGACATGGCAATTTTGCCGTGGCCATTTACGGTGCCAGGATCCTGATGTTTCATTTTCCGCTCATGTTTGTTATCGGTAAAGTATTTGACCGTGATGATGTAATCAAAATTGGCAAAGCAACTATATGGATAACAATACCCATGGCCGTATTAATAGCTATGCAGTTTTATAGCCCGCAATCGGCATTTGTTAACCGCGGTGTTGGCGGCGATTTAAAAGGTGGTGGTTTTGACGGAGCTATGGGATTTTTTCGTCCACCGGCTACATTCTCATTCACAAACGGCACAGCCTTGTTTTTTGGTTTTTCGGCCGCGTATGTATTTTACTTTTGGCTAACACCAAAAAGCATAAACCGATTGGCGCTTATTGGTGCAACTTTGGGTGTTATGGTGGCTATACCGTTATCAATAAGCCGCAGCCTGTTGTCTCTTGTGCTGGCTTGCACGCTATTTTCGCTGATAGCCATATCGCGCAATCCAAAATACCTGGGCAAAATGCTGGTGGCGATAGTAGTACTGCTAATTACGTTTACCGCCTTAAGCCAGCTCAGTGTTTTTGCTACCCCGCTGGAAGTATTTACACATAGGTTTACCAGTGCCAACGAAACTGAAGGTGGAGTATCAGGCGTATTTGTTGATCGTTTCTTAGGCGGCATGATTGGTGCTATTATCGAATCGGCGCAAAAACCATTTTTTGGTTACGGGATTGGGATGGGAACGAGTGTCGGCAGCATGCTCATAGCCGGCGATCATACTGTTTACCTGATATCCGAAGGTGAATGGGGCCGCCTGATTGGCGAAATGGGTATTATCATGGGCTTCTCCGTTATTTTTATAAGAATTGTTTTTGTGTGGAATTTAGCTATCGATAGCTTCCGTAAACTTGCTATCGGCGACTTTTTACCATGGATGATATGTAGCATTGGCATTTTGGCCATTATGCAGGGGCAATGGGCCCAGCCAACGTCGCTTGGCTTCGACGTGGTGCTTGGTGGCATTACACTTGCCGCATTACGCACACCAAACCGCAAACTATGGGTGGTAAAAACCCTTGAGCAGGATAATTCTGTTAACCCAACCGGAAATCAACGCGCCATTTAACCCAATAACTTACCTCAATTTATTTTTTTATGTTAATCCAATTAAACGTGGCTGCCCCTTCTTTTGCCGAATCGCTTGAGGAACTAACAAACGTAATCTCGGCAAGCAAAAAACTTGAGGAATCTGTATTAGCGGCCTGTTCGGCAATTAAATACTCAATTTTAAATGGCGGCAAACTCATCAGTTGCGGAAACGGCGGTAGCGCTGCCGATGCCCTTCACCTTTCTGAAGAACTTGTTGGCCGCTTTAAAGCCGAACGCCGCAGCCTACCTGCTATTTGCTTAAACGCCGATGTAACCGCAATTACCTGTATTGGGAATGATTATGGCTTCGACGCTATCTATTCAAGGCAACTGGAAGGACTCGGCAGGCCGGGCGACGTGCTGGTTGGTTTTAGTACAAGCGGCAACAGCCCTAATATCATCGAAGCATTTGCGCAGGCACGCAAACAAAACATCATCACCATATACCTCGGGGGTAAAAACGGCGGAACCATAAAAGGCACCTGCGATCATGAAATTATCATACCAAGCAATACTACTGCGCGCATTCAGGAAATGCATACACTTATCCTGCATCAGTGGCTTGAAGAACTTGACATAACAGACTGGAGCACCTTAAATTATTAACTCATGAACCTATCTTATTTATTAAAAGGGCTAACCACCATTAAAGTATTGGTCATTGGCGATTTAATGCTCGATCATTACATCTGGGGTAATGTACACCGGATATCTCCGGAGGCTCCTGTCCCGGTGGTACAGGTAAATAAAGACACCTACACGGCAGGCGGTGCTGCCAACGTTGCCATCAACCTATCAAACCTGGGGGTAAAAACCAAAATAATGGGGCATTGCACCATGGACGAAGCGGGTAAAAAGCTTTTAGGAATTCTGTCTGGTAAAGGTGTGAAATATCTACCGCCCGAATTACTGTTCCAGGCACCTACTATTGTTAAAACAAGGGTTATTGTTCATTCACAGCAACTTTGCCGTATCGACCGTGAGGATACTCGCGAGTGTTATACCATAGACTCGGCTCCGGGTTTTGAAAATATGCTGAGGCAAGCCCTTTCGGATGTTGATGCGGTGATCGTATCTGATTATGCCAAAGGTGTTATCTCCCAATCGTTACTTGACTCTATCTTAAAAATAGCCCGCGATTTACCGGACTTGTTAGTAGCTGTCGACCCGAAGCCGGCCCGGAGGTTATCATTTCGCGGCGTTGGGCTGTTAACTCCAAACCGTGCCGAAGCACTTGCACTTGCAGAACTGCCAGAACCTGCACCGGAAGAAAAATATCCGATAGAAAAAATTTGCAGGCGCATACATGATATTTATAATCCCGAAATTTTGATAGTGACGTTAGGGGCCGACGGAATGGCAATTAGTCACCGCGGCGAAGTGGTTGAACATTTACCAACGGTTGCACGCCAGGTTTTTGATGTATCGGGCGCTGGCGATACCGTTATAGCCACCTTAACCGCAGCTTTGGCAAGTGGCGCCAATGCAGCAGAGGCGGCCCGCTTTGCAAACGCTGCCGCAGGTTGCGTAGTTGCACATGTAGGTACTGCGCCTATAGATTACCAGGAGCTTGAAGATTGGCTGCTTAAAGCCGATATGGAATATCAAAGTATACTATAATAAATATTCATTCGCTTCCCCTTTGCGGTAATTGCCATTAATTATGAGCATTTCAAAAAACAACAAAGTACTTATATACAGGCTTGGCAGCCTGGGCGATACAGTAATGGCTTTGCCCAGCTTCCACAAAATAAGAAATTCGTTTCCACACGCAGATATTACTTTGCTTACCAATAAACCGGTAATGGCCAAAGCTGCTGCAATTGAAGCTATTTTAGGCAGCCATTACTTTTTTAACCGCACCATTAATTACCCGGTGGGCACCAGGAACCTTAAAGTACTTTTTGATCTGATTAAGCAAATCCGCGCATTAAAAATTGATACGGTAATAAATATCAATCCAACCCGATCAAAAAATTCCCTGTTAAGAGATAAGTTGTTTTTCAAAGCTGCAGGTATTGCAAATTTGGTAGGTTTTGATGCAGCCAGGGAAGATTTTGAAGTTTGTGTTGATCCACAAACAGGCATCATGGAATGGGAAGCTAAACGATTAGACAGGAGGATTAGCCTTTTGGGTGCAATTGATTTATCAGATGACAAAAATTGGGATTTGAATTTAACCGAAAGCGAATTAGAAATTGCCAATAGTTATGAGCTTTTATTAATAAAAGATACTCCCGTACTGGCTATCTCAACAGGCACAAAAAATCAATCGAACGATTGGGAAGTTGGCAACTGGCAAACGTTATTAAGCCAACTATCAAATTTGCTTCCGGGTTGGCAGTTGATGATTATAGGAGCTCCGGACGAAGCAGAAACGGCGGCACAACTTATATCAGCCTGGAAACATCAGTCGATAAATTTGTGCGGCAAAACAACACCCCGGGTATCGGCAGCATTGTTAAAGAAGGCTAAGGCTTTTATTGGCCATGATAGTGGCCCAATACATTTGGCTGCCGGAGTGGGTACACCGTGTGTAGGTATCTACTCTGCACGCAACTTACCCGGCCAATGGTTTCCGCGAGGAGAAAATAACCAAATACTTTACAAGCTGCCAGCGTGCGCAGGTTGCGGACTTGAGGTTTGCTTGGTTCAACAAAAAAAATGCATTCTGTCTATCACCGTAGATGAAGTAATACAATCGGTTTTTAAAATATTAAACAACAAGGCACCTGTTTCTTCGTCCATTTTAACCGCTGCTGTACAATTATGAAAGTACTCCACGTAATTAGCAGTATGAACCCCGAAACTGGTGGCGTATGTGAAGCGGTGAGAATATGCGCAGGCGGTTTGCAAAAGCTGGGTATACAAAACGAAGTTGTTAGTGTAGACGAAGATATTTTTAACAAAACAGACATCTTTCTTCAGCACGCATTAGGCCCGGCAGCAAACGCCTGGCATTATAGCAAATTATTATTGCCGTGGCTTTCTGCCAATATTACCCGGTTTGATGTTGTAATAGTTCACGGCCTTTGGTTGTATCATGGTTTCGCCGTTTATAAAGCATTTAACGCGTTAAAGACAAGCGGTATTAAACCAAAACTATTTGTGATGCCTCATGGCATGCTTGACCCCTATTTTCAACGGGCAAAAGGCCGGAGGATAAAAGCAATCAGGAATGTAATTTATTGGAGCTTAATTGAAAAAAAACTTATTAATAGCGCAGATAAAATTTTATTTACCTGCGAAACTGAGCTAATTCTTGCCCGGCTGCCTTTCTGGCCATATAAACCAAAATCTGAGACTGTTGTTGGCCTGGGGGTAATAGCTCCCCCCGCCTACAATGTAAAAATGGCTGATATTTTTAAAAACTCGGTACCAGGATTGAGTGATAGCCCTTATTTACTTTTTCTCAGCAGGATACACGAGAAAAAGGGGGTCGATTTAATTATTGATGCATACAAACAAATCGCCGAAAGCCAATTAAGTTCAATAAACGCTAAGGTTAGCAACCTACCTAAACTTGTAATTGCCGGGCCGGGCCTCGACAGCAATTATGGGCTACAAATGCAACAAACAGTTGCCGAATCGACACTCCTAAAAAACCTTGTTTATTTTCCAGGTATGCTTACCGGCGAGGCCAAATGGGGAGCATTTTACGGGTGCGAGGCGTTTGTGCTGCCAAGTCATCAGGAAAACTTTGGAATAGCTGTAGTGGAAGCTTTAACATGTAATAAGCCGGTGCTCATATCAAACCAGGTAAACATCTGGCGCGAGTTATGCGAAGCCGGTGGTGCATTGGTTGCCGACGATAATAAAACCGGGACTTATGATATGCTTAGTACCTGGCAGAAGTTATCATTAGTAGAAAAACAAAAAATGGGAGTCAACGCCCGGCGTTGCTACGACCAACATTTTGAAGTGAATGCAGTCATCAATCGTTTTCAAGAGGTTTTATTCAATTAAAAAAGTCCAGGGGCAAAATTGCCCGAACATAATCATAATCAAACAGCAAATATGTTTTCTTATCATAGTAAGGATAGTGTGGATGGATACTTACGGCCCGTATTTTCATTTTCTAATAAGCTACGAAGGGCCATTTGGAACCTGTGTTGGTCACTATTGTGCAGATGGACACCCAAGCCGCTGCATAAATGGCGGGTTTTAATTGTAAGAGCATTTGGTGGCAAAATTGGCGATAAAAATATCATCTACCCCGATTGCAAGATATGGGCTCCGTGGCTACTGGAAACGGAGGATATTGTTACCATTGGCCCGGGGGTCGAGATTTATAATCCCGGTGGTGTTTTTTTGGGCCACCATTCAATCCTCTCCCAAAACGCTTACCTATGTGGCGCTACCCATGATTATAACACAGCCGATTTTACATATATCATGAAGCAAATAATCATATCCCCCTATTCCTGGATATGTTCGAAGGCGGTTGTGTTACCAGGAGTATGTTGTATGGATGGTAGCGTGTTAGGGGCGGCATCGGTAACATCTCGCGATCTGGAGCCCTGGACAGTATATGGCGGACACCCGGCCCTGCCTTTAAAAAAACGAACTAACTTTTTAGACAACCTAAACAGCAATCAGGATGAGTAAACATGATTTCCCTTTTAATTTCGACCTATGCATCATTGGCAGTGGCCCGGCGGGCATTATCCTCGCTCTTGAATATTCGCGGCTAAACCCTCATAAATCTGTTGTATTGCTTGAATACGGTGTAAGCGGGCAGCCGGCAGAAAACAGCTTAGATAGTTCCATTACAATAACCAATGTTGAAAATCATCACGCTCCTTCGGAGTGTACGAATAAAGGTTTAGGGGGCACATCTGCAACCTGGGGAGGCCGTTGTGTGATGTATGATGATATCGATTTTATTGACCGCCCAATTTTAAACGGCAACTGTACATGGGATAGCACGTTGTTTAACGAAGTTAAAACCTACGCACCGGCAGCCGCCAAATACTTTGAATGCGGAAATGCCGATTTTAATTTGTCGGCCATACCTGGTGTGCGATATAACACTATAGCCGAAGGGTTTAAACAGGGCATAGTAACCGACAATACATTAGAAAGATACAGTATGCCAACCCGTTTTGGCAAACGTTATGAGAACGATATCAAAGCCCAAAAAAACCTGACTTTATTGCAGGGATTTGAAGCAAGGGATTTTTGTGCCCCCAACGAAAATGATATAGTTGAGTACCTGACAGTAAGAGAAGTAGCTACCAAAATTGAATTCAAAATATCTGCCGGTTCATTTATTATAGCATCAGGCGCCCAGGAAAGCACCCGGATATTACTACGTAACACACAGATATTTAATAATTTAGGCAATACACCACAAGCTTTAGGAAAATATTACCAGGGCCATTTATCGGGAAAAATTGCCAGCGTTAAATTTTATGGTAATCCCAAAAAAACAGACTATTCTTTCATAAAACATGCTGATGGAACTTATACAAGGCGCAGATTTCAGTTTTCGACCGATTTTTTAAAGGCAAAAAACCTGTTAAACACAGCTATATGGCTGGACAACCCTTTATACTTTGATCCTAAGCACCGGAGCGGAGCGATGTCTTTTATGTACATGGCAATGATAACTCCGGTACTTGGCAAAAAACTGGCGCCGCCGGCAATTGCACATTCAATTACCAAAGGTAAAGTAACCAGGGTACCCGCACATATAGGCAATATTATAAAGGGATTACCAAATTCGCTGTTAAAACCTGCTGCCATTTTCTATAAAAGGTACTGCGTTAAACGTAAACTGCCCGGTATATTTCTTTACAGCCCTAAAAACACTTATGCGTTACATTTTCATGCCGAGCAAATACCTTCTGCAAGCAATTGCATGGAACTGGCTGCCGACGGTGAAACCTTACAAATTAATTATTCAGTTACCGATCAGGACGTTTCGTCGGTGATTGAACTGCACGATGTACTCGATAAGTGGTTAAGAGATTGCGGTTGTGGCGAGCTCGAATATTGGTTTGACAAAAACCAGTTGCCTGCCGCAATTAAAAGCATGACTAAAGACGGATTACATCAATCCGGAACGACAAGAATAGCCGACTTTCCTGATAGTGGCGTGGTTGATAAAAACCTGAAGCTTTGGGGCACCGGCAATGTATATGTATGCAGCAGTTCGGTTTTTCCGACATCCGGGCAAGCTAATCCAACCTTTTTTTTAGGTGCATTTGCTGTACGACTGGCAAGCCATTTAACTGATGTATCACAAAACAATCTGCAAAATAATCACGAGGCTAATGACGCCGGAGTTTTAATATTACAAAAATGATATCGGTAATTATACTTACAAAAAACGAAGATACGGACCTGCCCTCGTGCTTAAATTCGTTAACGTGGACAGATGACATTCATGTTCTGGATTCTTTCAGCACGGATAAAACCTGCGAAATTGCCAGGCAACATGGTGCAAAAATTAGCATGAACGCATTTGAAAGCTTCGGGAAACAGCGCAACTTTGCACTCGAAAATATTGTTTTAAAACATAATTGGGTACTGTTTTTAGATGCTGACGAAGTTAGTACCCCCGCATTTGCCAATGCTATTAAGTTGGCTATCGATAACGCCGATGAGGAAACAGCCGGCTTTTACTGTTGCTGGAAAATGATGCTTGAAGGCATATGGCTTAAAAGAAGCGACAACTTCCCCAAATGGCAGTTGCGCTTGTTGCGCAAAGGCCGGGTAACTTTTAAAGATTTCGGGCACGGTCAAAAAGAAGACCAGGTAATTGGGAATGTTTTATACATAAAAGAGCCTTATACGCACTTCGGTTTTTCAAAAGGGTGGTCTCATTGGATTGAAAGACATAACCGCTATTCATCACTGGAAGCAATTGCGCGACTGGATATATGCCCGCCGTTTAAAAACATATTCAGTAAACATGGAAGTACACGAAATCCGGCGTTAAAATCATGGATGATCAAAGTACCCGGCTGGCCGTTATTAAGATTTATATATACATACATATTCAGTTTGGGCTTTACTGAAGGTTTACCGGGACTTATTTATGCTATTAATCTCTCTTTTTATGAGCATATGATTATGATTAAAACCAGGGAAGTTTTATCACAAAGGCATAAAACGTCTAAAGATATCGGCCAAAATTCTATCGCGATAAGTAAACAAGAATCTCCCGAATTGGAACTCATTTAACAGGTTTACAATAATATCGTCTTTAAAACCGATAAACCTGGCTATGAATATGGGCAAGGTAAGCGATTATTGGTCAAAAACCCTTACAAAAGCAATAGTCCATCAGCCATTATATAAATAACAACGGCCATTAGCATAGGCGACTGGAAGACCAGCACGCACAGGCATTAACTTTATTTGCACTTATATAAAATGACAATTTCAAAAAACAAGAGTGTTATCATTATAGGGATAAACTTTTCACCAGAGCTAACCGGTATTGGAAAATATACCGGCGAAATGGTTGAGTGGTTAACCGAAAATAATTTTTTGTGCACAATGGTTACAGCTTTCCCCTACTATCCTTATTGGCAAACTCAAAAGCCGTATAAAAATCGTTTTTTTAGCCGCGAGACATTAAAGAATGGTAAGCTAAATATTTATCGTTGTCCGCTGTATGTACCAAAACGACCGAGCGGCTTAAAAAGACTTATTCACGAATTTAGTTTTTTTGTATCCGCTTTTGTGATGGTAATTTACCTGCTTTTTAAGCCCAAAAAAGACTATATTTTTTGTATTGCTCCGCCTTTTCACCTTGGTTTTTTGGGATTGATATACAGATTTTTCAAAGGGGGTAAAATCATTTATCACATACAGGACCTGCAAATTGAAGCGGCCCGCGACCTGCAAATAATTAAATCGGACAAAGCTTTTAAAGCACTGTTCGCGATGGAACGGCTAATCATGAAAAAGGTGGATTACGTAAGTACTATATCTACCGGAATGCTTAAAAAGATCTCAAAAAAAACTGTAAAGGACATATTATTCTTTCCCAATTGGGTAGATACCACTGCCTATTGCCCGTTATATGACAACGCAGAAATGAAAATATTGTGGGGGTTTCACGAAGACGATAAAATTGTTTTATATTCAGGAAGTATAGGAGAAAAACAGGGATTAGAAAGCATCCTGACCGTAGCAAAACACCTGGAGTCATCTACGTTTATAAAATTTGTCATTTGCGGAACCGGGCCATACAAGGAGAAACTTATAGCAAAGGCTAAAGAGCAAAAACTTGACAATGTGCATTTTTTGCCCTTACAACAGCCAGACCAATTCAATAATTTTCTTAACATGGCCGATATTCATCTGGTACTCCAAAAAAAGAGTGCAAGCGACCTGGTTATGCCCTCTAAACTAACCACTATTTTGGCAGTAGGGGGGCTGGCGCTTATAACTGCCGAACCTGGTACAAACCTTTTTGAAATTGTTAACGATAACAAAATGGGTGTTGTTATCGCCTCAGAAAATCTAAACTCTCTCGAAAACGCTATTTTAAAGTTCTGTACTTCAGATAACTCAATATTAAAGCTCAACGGACGCAAATACGCGGAAAATTATTTAAACAAGGATAGTATACTTAATAAACTCTTTAATAAGTTAGAAAACCGAACGCCTGTTGATATTGATGAAAAACGGCCTCTTGAATACCTGGAATTAAAATAGTTGCTCCCATATCAAACAGGCAACACTTTTTTTAATAATTATAAAACGAATAAAAAAACACAACCAATGATGGCGCCTCACGTATAAAGGTTAATTAAAAGAGCGAAACAAATGCAACTTTTCTTAACTTGTGCTTCTGTAATGGCTACGTCCCAAAATCAAAAAGCTTACGTTACCGATATGGAACGTGATCTGACATTTTTCGGTTCAGTAAAATCGTTAACCGAGCATAACGGGATACTCACTATTTGCATGAGTGAAGCAGCTGTTTATGAATACTCTTCGTCAAATTACCTGTACCAGGAAGTCGAAATTTCCTTTTCAAGGCCCAAAAGTGTTATTCATATAGAAGAGGCTTAATTCTAATCTTACTTAATTTTCATTCTTTTTTTACAATGCTAACTTGTCGGCGTTAACAGTCTGTGCTGCAGTATCGTTAGCTCTGGTATTTACTTCGCATTATTGCCACCTATTGCGTCAGCAAATAAATAAAAGCCTCGAAATTTCCAGTTAAAGAAATCCCTTTGTTTAATTACAAGGTAACTGCCCCGCGCAATAATCTAAATCAATAAAACGCTACATTTCATGAAGAAAAAAGCATTAATAACAGGTATAACGGGCCAGGACGGCGCCTACCTGGCCGAATTATTATTATCAAAGGACTATGAAGTTCATGGTATAAAACGAAGAAGCTCACTTTTTAACACCGAGCGTATTGACCATTTATACCAGGATCCGCATGATGAAGACAGACGTTTCATTATGCATTATGGCGATTTATCTGACTCAACTAACCTGATACGCATCATACAACAAGTTCAGCCGGACGAAATTTATAATCTGGGTGCGATGTCTCACGTTAAAGTAAGCTTTGATACCCCAGAGTATACAGCCAATGCTGATGGAATTGGCACCCTCCGGCTCTTAGAGGCTATACGAATTTTGCAACTCACAAAAAAAACCAGGATTTACCAGGCTTCAACTTCAGAGTTATATGGACTTGTACAAGCCGTACCACAATCAGAAACTACACCTTTTTACCCGCGGTCGCCTTATGCTGTGGCCAAATTGTACGCGTACTGGATAACTGTTAATTACAGGGAAGCATATAACATGTTTGCGTGTAATGGCATCCTTTTTAACCATGAAAGCCCTTTACGCGGTGAAACTTTTGTTACCCGCAAAATTACACGGGCAGCAGTAAAAATTGCGTTAGGACTTCAAAATAAACTATTTCTTGGAAACCTCGATTCGCGGCGCGACTGGGGACATGCCAAGGACTATGTTGAAGCCATGTGGCTTATTTTACAGCAGGATAAACCAGAAGACTATGTAATTGCAACAGGAGTAACTACAACGGTAAGAGATTTTGTTAAAATGGCTTTCCAGGAACTCGGTATAGAGATAGTGTTTGAAGGCGAAGGTGTCGACGAAAAAGGATATGTAGCGGCTTGCCACAATATGGATTATCTGATTGAAATTGGTAAAGAAATAATCTCGGTAGACCCTGCTTATTTCCGCCCTACCGAAGTGGAACTATTAATTGGCGATCCAACTAAAGCTATTGAAAAACTGGGATGGAAAATTAAATACGATTTAAAAATGCTGGTTAATGATATGGTAACATCCGATATTACCCTCTTTGAAAAGCAAAAGCTACTAAAAGACATGGGGTACGAAATTAAAAATCAGTTTGAATAACTAATCCTTCATATATTGTACTATTTTGATATTGGTGATGAATTTGGTTTTAATAAGTCTCTCTTTAAATCCCCATATCTTCACTAATCTTTAATGCAATAGCCTTGCATAATGTTGCGTTTGCTTCAGTGATTTATGCCCCAACATTTTACTGATAGTTTTCGTCGACACCTTATTTGCAAGGGTCACTGTGGTTACATTAGAAAAAGCTTCGGTCATTATTTTATTTGAAGCGCCATTTTTGAACTGGGTTTCCATCTGCATGGGATATTGCAGGATGAGGTAAAATAAGTTTGCATTCCTGCTGCTGTTACTTTATCAATCATCGCCTTCAGCAGATTGGGTAAATCAATCGTATAGTCAATACTTTTTGAAAAGTGTTGTCTATACGATTGACAAACCAATATTTTGGTTTTATTTGAAGCATTTGTTCCCCACCTAAAAAAAGCCTGTAAATCGCATGATTTACAGGCTTTTTTTTGCCTAAAACCGTTATCTGCTGGACGGATTTAGCGTTTAACTTAATATTTTCAACTACTCGCTTTTACCTTCTTCCTGTACTCGTTGGGAGAAGTGCCCATCAGTTTGGTAAACATCCTTGAGAAATAATATTGGTCTTCCACACCCAAAGTAAGGGCAATATTTTTGATAGACATTGTAGTAAACGAGATATACTGACAGGCTTTTTGAACTTTTAGCTGGTTAAAATACTCGATGGGCGAGTAACCCGTTTTTGCCCGGAAAATGGCCGAAAAATGCGAAGTGGATAACTTGGCAAAGCTGCTTAGGTCATCAAGCCTTATCATGGTATTAACATGATCTTGCATGTATTGAATGGTTTTTTCAACTATATCGTTATCGGCAGGTTTGTCGTCAACATGGTTAAACTTATCCTCGTAAATAAGCGAGGATAGGAAATGCGAGAATATCATATTTACATAACGCAGCGCATCGCTGCTATAGCCTTTC
The DNA here is from genome assembly GCF_051903035.1 of Mucilaginibacter sediminis. Lineage (NCBI taxonomy): Bacteria > Pseudomonadati > Bacteroidota > Sphingobacteriia > Sphingobacteriales > Sphingobacteriaceae > Mucilaginibacter > Mucilaginibacter sediminis. The sequence goes on along the minus strand of NZ_CP170602.1, from coordinate 353,007 downwards.
TCCAGGTTAAAACAAATGTCTTCAAACAGTTTTATCCGGTCTTCGTTAAAAGATAGGTATGGCTTGTAATTCTCTGAGTTTTTCAGGATCAGTTCTACTATAAAAGATGCTATCTCGCCTTTGAAGTGAATCCAGTATATCGTCCATGGTTTGTCCATGTTCGCCGCATATTTATGGGGGGTGTTGGCTGGTATGGCAATAAATTGCGATGGCGAAACCTCTACCTTCTTCTTGTTGATCTCGAGCCAGCCGTAGCCTTCGGTACAATAAATTATGATATGCTGGTTAATACCGTTGGGACGCTCGGCGTAATGGTGCCGCGCTTTGGGGTAATAACCAATATCGGTAATGTAAATCTGTTTGGTAACCAAATCCTTACTTAAAAAGTTGGTGATAATCTTTTTGGGGAGCACAATAAGCTTTTGCCCTTCAAAACCGTCCCGCCGCCTGATAGCTGTACTTTTAGTCATTTTTTTGATTGGACACCGTTGTAATCAGTTCTCGGTATTAACTAATTGATCTTCGTATACAAACATTCACAAAAAATATCAAAACATTGGTAAAAAATAAAAATAATTGAAATTGGCGTAGCGTAATAAAGTCCATCATTTCCGTAATATTAACTATTCTTTTATCCTGTTTTATCCATGACATTTGCATAGTAACCAATTAGCGATACCAACAATAGCAAATGCTTCTTAATTATTTCCATAAAAGAGATAAGCCGGCAATATTAGTGTGTTAAGGGTTCAGTTTTTATTCCTGATAATAACAGGAATAGATGTACCGGCAAACACGATTCAAAAGATTTGACAAGGTTATCGCGATAACAAAAACTATAACAACACCAATGCAGCACTTTAAAAAAACACCAGGTAATTATAAAATCAGCTTCATCAAAACTTCCGGCCTGATAGCTTTTTTGATATTATCCGTGACTGTGTTGAGCGCGCAGGAACTCCAAAAAAGTGCAGATAATACCGCTATTAGCAGCCCGCAGGTAAAAATTACGGTTAATAAAACTACCGGCACAATTAGCTATGTGTTTGCCAATGGTATGCACATGGATAACACGGTGGCTTACGTGCGCGATTTAACTTCAGGATGTTTATCAACTACCGATCTTCCTAACCATGCCTGCACAACCCGGCAGGTTAATGATAATGTAGGTAAAGGCTTAAGCCTTGTTGTGAAGCACAGCGATGCAAAGCACAACATCAGCATCACGCAATCCTTCACCCTTTACCTGGGCAGGCAGTATGCGCTTGTTAACGTAAGCGCTACATCCACGGGTAAACCTATCGAAACCCGGGATATCAGCCCCATAGCTATCCTGCCGGCCAATAAAGGCAGGTTGTTTATTCCCGGTACCGGGCCGCGCATTTTGGATGTACCCTTTGATAACGACGATTGGACGCCAACTTTAGAGCGAAGCTGGCCAAAAAGCAACGAGCCCCAGAGCAAAGGCATCAGCTACGAGTTTTTAGCTGTTTATGATCAGCTTAAGAATTCGGGCCTGGTAATAGGTAGCGTGAGCCACGATTTTTGGAAAACAGGTTTATCCTATCAAACCGGAACCCAATTGGGCTATGTTGATTCATTAAACGTTTTTGGCGGTGTAGCTACGGCCGATAATCCGTCCCTTAAATCAGGTTATGGCGGTTTGGATGGTACGCATGACCATGCCGACCATGGAACCATGCTTGGCCAAACCGTAAGCTCGGCCACTGTTTATATCTGCGGATCGGATGATCTGCACGAGGCTTTTAAGGATTATGGACGGGTAAATTCCATCATCAATGGCAAGCAAACCTGGGAAGGGCCGGCTCCTGTTTACTGGAACAGTTTTGGGGTTGAAGGCGTGCTGGGTTACGAAAAGGTAATGATGCCGCCTGCTGTAAAACAGATCTCGGATTTCATCCACTCCATGCCCAACTTTGGCGCTTACTCCAAACCAGTTTTAAGTATCGATTCGTACGACCAGGACATTTATTCTACCGAGGTTTTAAAATCAATAGGAGAATATGGCGCGAAAAACGGCCAGCAGATGGGGTTTTATTTTACGCCATTTGCCATGTGGAGCTGGAAGAATGACACCAAAGGGCACAAGCTGCCGGGTACCGATGTAATGTTTGAGGATGTGCTTTTGCAGGATAAAAACGGTAAGGCCATCATGTACAAAGATGGCGACTGGGGCGCTTACGCCATGGATCCCACGCATCCGGCGGTCAGGCTTTCTATCGTATCGCAGTTGAAAAAGGCAAAAGCCATCAACGCCAAATTTATCAAGATAGACTTTTTGACGGCCGGTGCTTTGGAGAGTACCAAACGTTACGATCCAAAGATCCGTACCGGGATACAGGCTTACAATTATGGGATGAGAACGTTGCGGCACCTGGTTGATTCTATTATGGGTAAGGATGTTTTTATCACCCAGGCTATCTCGCCGCTGTTCCCGCATCAATACACCCACACCAGGTTTGTATCTACCGATGTATACTCGCACCTGCGCGATGATCAGAAAGGTTTCCCTAGCTGGGGCAGTACGGAGGCATCGTTAGCCACAGGATCGCATATGGGCTGGGTGCAGGGCACGTTGTTCCCTTATACCAACCTGGATGTAAGCATCATGAAAAACTTTCAGAAAAACCCGGATCTGAACGAGCAGGAAATAAAAGTGCGCCTGTATGCTATGATGGTGATGGGCAGTATTCTGGGCGATGGCTCTGATTTCAGGAACCCAATAGCTGCGTACCGTGCACAGGAATTTTTGAACAATAAAAACATCGCCAAATTCTTTAGCGATCCTAAAGCTTTTATCCCCCTTAAAACAGCCGATGGCGAAAGCTTTGATCAGCAACTGTCGTTTTACCTGCCGGGCGATATCACCATGCTGGCCCTATTCAATTTCGACCTTAAAAATGCTTTTAAACAATCGTTTAGCAGGCATGCCTTGGGCCTTGATATGCATAAAAAATACGAATTCCGCGATTTTATGACCGATAAGGCAATCGGTGAACTTAAAGCTGACGCCCAAACATTTAGCATGGTCGCCAATACGGGCGATGCCCTGCTGGTAAAAATAGTAGCGCTAAATTAATGATAAAAATAAACTGTAATATTATGCCACAACCAGTTAACCATATTCAACCTAAAAAATGAGTAGTTCAAAAAGCTTTAACAGTAGTTATATTATTGGTATTTCCTTTATTTCGGCCCTGGGCGGGTACCTGTTCGGGTTCGATTTTGCGGTAATTTCGGGCGCTTTGCCTTTTCTGCGCACCCAGTTTGCGTTAACGCCGGTATGGGAGGGGTTTTTAACAGGTTCACTGGCGTTAGGCTGCATAGTTGGCTGTTTGCTGGCCGGTAACATTGCCGATAAATATGGCCGTAAACCGGGGCTTATTATCGCTGCCTTAATTTTCGCGGTATCATCTATAGGTATAGCGTTTTCTGCATCCTTAACTTACTTTCTAATCCTCCGCTTTGCCGCCGGCATAGGCGTGGGCATGGCATCTATGCTTTGCCCCATGTATATTGCTGAAGTTTCGCCGGCCGAAGTGCGTGGCCGTAATGTGGCCATTAACCAGCTTACGGTAGTGATTGGCATATTGGTGACCAACCTGGTCAACTACTTTTTGGCCAATCATGGTGCCGATTCATGGCGCTGGATGTTTGGTTTGGGAGCCGTACCATCTGCCATATTTTTGATAGGTGTTACCTGGCTGCCCGAAAGCCCAAGATGGCTCATGAAATCCGGTCAGCCTGATAAAGCCAGGGTTATCCTCAACAAAATTGGCTCACCTGACTTTGCCGAATCAACCTTTAAAGCGGTAGAAAAATCATTGATAGGATCAACCAAACAATCATACGCCATGGTGTTTGAAAAAGCCGTACGCCCGGCTGTGGTGGTGGGTATTACGCTGGCTGTGTTTCAGCAGTTTTGTGGCATCAACGTGGTATTTAACTACACATCTACCATATTTGAATCAGTAGGCGCTAACCTGAACCGGCAATTGTTCGAGACCGTGGCCATAGGTGTAGTTAACCTGGTATTTACCTTGTTAGCCATGTGGCAGGTTGATAAACTGGGCCGCCGTCCGCTGATGCTTTGGGGATCGCTGGGCTTATCTGTATTGTACATTATACTCGCCTTTCTGCTGCAAAACCATTTCCCGGCGGGGCTGGTATCTATATTTGTGTTGCTGGCTATCAGTACCTATGCTATTTCGCTCGCTCCCGTTACCTGGGTGCTTATATCCGAGATCTTCCCCAACAAAATCCGTGGCGTGGCATCGTCGGTGGCCATTGTATCGCTTTGGGGGGCTTACTTTATCCTGGTATTTACATTCCCTATCCTGGCCAAAATATTAGGCGCCTACGGGCCATTTTACTTATACGCGGGCATTTGTTTTGCCGGCTTCCTGTTTGTAAAAGCAAAAGTGAAAGAAACCAAAGGCCAAACTTTAGAAGAGTTAGAAGACAATTTAATAAGACATTAAAATATAATACACAGTATGCAAAGTTCAACTGTTTCCGTTTGGGAAGAGCAAGTAATTATCCCCACTTATAGTGTTGGCAAGCCCGATAAAAACCCTATGTTTTTTGAGAAACGGGTTTACCAGGGCAGCAGCGGGGTGGTTTATCCAAACCCGGTGATTGAGAAAATTGCCGATGAAAAAGAAGATAAGGAATACACAGGCCTGTTCCTGGAGAATAAATACCTCAGAGTGATGATACTGCCTCAGTTAGGCGGCCGCATTCAAACAGCTTTTGATAAGGTGAAGCAACGCCATTTTATTTACCATAACCAGGTAATTAAGCCTGCATTGGTTGGTTTAACCGGTCCCTGGATTTCGGGCGGTATCGAATTTAACTGGCCGCAGCACCACAGGCCAAGCACCTTTGATCCTGTTGATTACAAGCTGGAAGAGCATGCCGATGGCAGCAAAACCGTTTGGGTAAACGAGGTGGAGCGCATGTTCCATACCAAAGGCATGGCGGGTTTTACCCTGCATCCCGATACGGCATATATCGAAATAAAAGCGAAACTTTTTAACCGATCGGCCCTGCCGCAAACCTTTTTATGGTGGGCAAACCCGGCAGTTAAGGTGAATGATTATTACCAATCGGTATTTCCGCCGGATGTGAACGCTGTTTTTGACCACGGTAAGCGCGATGTATCCGATTTTCCGATAGCTACAGGTACTTACTACAAGGTTGATTATTCGCCCGGTACCGATATCTCGATGTATAAAAACATCCCGGTACCCACATCGTACATGGCCATTAACTCTGATTATGATTTTGTGGGTGGGTACGAGCACGATACCGAAGCCGGTTTACTGCACGTAGCCAACCACCATGTATCGCCCGGTAAAAAACAATGGACCTGGGGCCACAGCGATTTTGGCCAGGCCTGGGACAGGAACCTCACCGACGAAGACGGCCCATATATCGAGCTGATGACGGGCGTATTTACCGATAATCAGCCCGATTTTAGCTGGCTGATGCCCTACGAAGAAAAAACGTTCACCCAGTATTTTTTGCCCTACCGGGAACTTGGCATGGTAAAAAATGCATCGAAGGATATCCTGTTAGCTTTAAGCAAAAATGGGGATAAGGTAACCATCAAAGTGCAGGTAACATCGACCCAAACAAACCTGCATATCAACCTTAGCTATAACGGCGAAGAGCTGTTTGCACACACCGGTACAATTGTGCCTGAAGTTGTTTTTGTACAGGAATTGACGGTAGCTGCAGGTTTGGACGAGAATGCGCTGCTGCTTATCATCACCAATAGCAGTAACCAGGAAGTACTACGGTACGAGCCGGCCAAAAACAAAAAGAACGAAATGCCTATCCCGGCCAAACCCGCTTTGGAACCTGCCAATGTGGAAAGCATGGAGCAATTGTTTTTAACCGCGCAGCACCTGGAGCAATACCGTCATGCAACCTATAGCCCCGTACCTTACTATGAAGAAGCCCTTCGCCGCGAACCAACCGATATCCGCAACAACAACGCTTTGGGTAAATGGTATATCCGCAAAGGGCAGTTTGCCAAAGCCGAGCCCTTTTTAAGGCAGGCTGTGGAAACCAGCATTCAACGCAACCCTAACCCATATGATAGCGAGCCTTATTACAACCTGGGCTTATGCTTAAAATATTTAGGCAGGGCCGATGAAGCTTATACGTTTTTTTACAAATCAACCTGGAGCAATGCCTGGAAAGATACCGGCTTTTTTGAGGTGGCCAAAACAGATATCGCCCGCGGTCACTTTGCATTGGCTTTGGATCATATCAACCAGTCGCTGGATAGAAACGCCAATAACAGCAAGGCCTATGTGATAAAAATGGCTGCCCTGCGCAACCTGAAACAGCTGGATAAAGCACAAAATGTGGCCAGTGTGGCGCTTGAAAGGGATGGCTTTAACCTTGGGGTTATTTTCGAAAAAAATGAGCTTTATAAGCTGGAAGGCAATGCCGAGATGGTTGCCAAATGCCTGGATGAGCTGATAGCCCTGTCAAGAAACGATGATCAAAACTATATTGAATACGCCCTTGATTACGCTGCGGCCGGTTTATATACCGAGGCTGGTGAGCTATTGCAACTGGCGTTGAAGGATAATGGCAACAACCCGATGGTTTATTACAGCCTGGGCTATTTTTGCCATAAAAACGGCGCACAGGACGAAGCCCAGAAATGGTTTAAAAAAGCCGCCGTAGCCGACCCTTACCTGTGCTTTCCTAACCGTTTGGATGAGGTGAATATCCTTCAGCTCACCATGGAGCTTAACCCGGCTGATGCTAAAGCGCCTTACTATTTAGGCAACCTGTTTTATGATAAACGCCAGTATGATGATGCCGTAAGCAGCTGGGAAAAAGCAGCAAAGCTGGACGAAACATTTCCTACGGTGTTCAGGAATTTGGCTATTGCCTATTTTAACAAGCAAAACAATGCCGAAAAAGCCTTAAACTATTTTGAAAAGGCTTTTGAACTGGATAAAACAGATGCCCGCGTATTAATGGAGCTGGATCAGCTTTATAAAAGGCTGAACTATCCTGTTGATAAACGGTTGAAGTTGCTGGAAGATAACCTTGAAGTTGCCGAACAACGCGACGACGTTTATTTAGAACGGGTAACGCTTTACAACTTGTCGGGCGAGTACGATAAGGCACTTGGTTTATTGATGAAACGGCAATTTCACCCATGGGAGGGCGGCGAAGGCAAGGCATCGGGCCAATACGTGTTTAGCCTGGTGCAGTTGGCTAAACAGTATATTGACGAAGGCGACTTTAACAAAGCCGTTGCCAATTTAAACATGGCCAAAAGCTACCCACATAATTTAGGTGAGGGCAAGCTTTACGGTACACAGGAAAACGATATTGATTATTGGCTGGGCCGTGCTTATGAAGGTTTAAACCAGGCTGACGCCGCCAAACACTATTTTACCCAGTCGACCATCGGTTTGGATGAACCGTCGGCGGCCATATTTTATAACGATCAGCAGCCCGATAAGATTTTTTACCAGGGCCTAAGCTGGAAAAAACTGGGCGACCAGCAACATGCCAAACAGATTTTTGATAAGCTGATAGCCTATGGCAAAGCCCATGAGAATGATGTTGTGAAGATAGATTACTTTGCCGTATCTCTACCCAACCTGCTCATTTTTGATGACGATTTAAACCTGCGCAACACCATTCACACGTACTTTTTACAGGGATTAGGAATGCTGGGTTTGCACGACTTTGATGCAGCGCTGGCCCTGTTTACCAAAGTGCTGCAACTCGACAGTGCCCATGCCGGTGCAAAGGCTCATTTAGAGATGACCAAACAGCAATTGAACGTGACAAACTATTAATTTAGTCTTAAGTCCGCAGTCTTAAGTTTTAAGTCAAAAATGCCAGGTAGTATTTGGGACTTAGGGCTTAAGACTTCTGGCTAAATAAACAATGCAACGCATACCGGTGTTGCCCTTATGCATCATTTAAGTACGCTAAATAGTTTTAGCTTGCTTAAATATGTGTTATAATTACAATAATATAATTTACCTTGAGCCATAATACCAACCAAATCATGATCCAAAGCCAAAACAGGATATCGCAACAGGAATGGGGCGAACATGCTGGGTGTAAGGTTTACTTTTTCAGGCTCGAAAACAGTTCAGGGGCATATGTGGAGCTTACCAATTATGGTGCAACGCTGGTATCGGCAGTAGTGCCGGATAAGGCGGGCAACCTGGAAAACGTGATATTGGGCTACCATTCATTGCCTGCTTATATTGCCGACGAATGCTATTTAGGCGCCACCATAGGTCGTTTTGCCAACAGGATTGGAGGGGCAGAATTTACTTTAGACGGAACAGTTTATCACCTGGACGCTAATGATGGTAACAATTCCAACCATGGTGGTAATACCGGCTTTAATACCCGGGTGTTTGATTATCAAATAACCGAAAGCGGCGTATCATTTAGCCTGCTGAGTAAGGATGGTGATGGCGGCTACCCCGGAGACCTTAAATTGGTAGTAACTTATGAGTGGACTGATGATAATGAACTGAAAATCAAATACCAGGCCACAGCCGACAAGCAAACGGTGGCCAGTTTTACCAATCACGCATACTTCAATCTATCTGCTGGGGAGTGTACTATTTTTGACCATACCCTTAAGGTTTATGCCGAAAACATGCTGGATGTAGATGCCACCTACGTACCAACCGGCCTGGTTAAACCAGCCGGTAAAAGGGTTTTAAACGGGGAGGTTTTAAGGGAGAAAATGATTGCCGGCGGCGATACCATCAACGGTTATAACCATTGCTTTGTACTGCAAAACGATGCCCGGCATACCCTGAAACCTGCCGCGCTGCTTATAGATAACGCCTCGGGGCGCCAGGTTGAAGTAGCTACTTCCTACCCATCAGTAGTAGTATATACCGGCGATTATCTCCGAAGCAAAATTCCCGGAAATTATTCAAGGCCATACCGGCCTTTTGACGGCTTGTGCCTGGAGTGCCAGCATTATCCCGATAGCCCCAATCATGCTCATTTTCCATCGGCCATATTAAACCCTGGCGAAGCCTTTTGCCAGGTTATTGTGTACAAATTTGGTGTGGTAGCTTAAGTTTTCCCTGCTTTTTTATCAACAGCTCTTTTTGTATAAAAAAACAATACTTTTTTATACAAATGAGATACTAATGCTATACTTTTTTTCAAAACACACAAAAAAAGTATCAACTTTTTCGCACTCCCCAAAGTGCTGTTTTTTCATGGGTCAGGCAATTAATGGACTAACCCATTTTGATGGCCAAAAATCATAAAATTGTCCATCCTATTTGAAAGTAAATCCATTTTTTGGTGAGTGCTCCCCGCCTACATTTACAGAACCAATTATTAACTAAACCCATAAAGTATGTGAAGATTTTGACTCTTGACCCCAGGGGAGAAAAGCAGAACTACCAATTATAAAAAGCCAGGGAAGTATCCGCCTGATGTGATTTATGAAATTTGACAAGTGTCCCCAAAAGTGGGCGTACACCATTTTCATATTTCCGAATTAACACCCAGGCCCGCTCCTTAAAAAGATATTGCTTTTTTTTCGCCAATAACTGATCCTGCATTTGAAAACAAATATTTGATCGCAAACCAATTAATGAATAACAAATTATGAACCAAATTTTATGAAGCCACTTTACATTTTTAGTAAACTACTTTCAAAAAATAACAGGCACCTTATGCTGGGGCGTTGCACTATCCTTTTTGTGCTTACCCTGTTTTTTGGCAGTGCCTATTCGCAAACCAGGGTTACCGTTACAGGTAAGGTAACCGATACCCTTGGCGTAAAAATACAAGGTGCTACCATATTGGCCGAAAACGTTAAAAATATCTCGACGTCGACGGATGAGAACGGCCGCTTTGTACTGGATGTGCCTGTAGGTACATCATTACGTATAAGCTTTGTGGGTTTTACCGAGCAGCACGTAATTGTTACTGCCGATAAAAAGATATTCAACATTATCCTGAAAGAAAACAAGCTGATTGCCGAAGAAGTTGTGGTAACAGCCTTTGGTAAAAAGGAACGCAAGGAAGCGCTGGTAGGTTCGGTAACCAGCATAAAGCCCGGCGAACTTAAAATACCGGCAAGTAACTTAACCAATGCTTTGGCAGGGCAGGCAGCCGGTATTATTGCCTACCAGCGCAGTGGCCAGCCGGGGCAGGATAACGCCTCCTTCTTCATCAGGGGGGTAACTACCTTCGGTTACAAGCGCGACCCGCTTATTTTGATTGATAACGTGGAGCTATCCACCAATGACCTGGCACGCTTAAATGTGGATGATATTGCCAGCTTCTCTATCCTGAAAGATGCCAGCGCTACGGCCCTGTATGGTGCACGCGGTGCAAACGGTGTTATTTTGGTAAGCACCAAAGAAGGTAAAGAAGGCGCGCCTAAAATCAATTTCCGGTCGGAGTACTCATCCTCGCAATCAACAAAGACGTTGGACCTTGTGGACCCGATCCAGTACATGAACCTGTACAACGAGGCCACGTTAACCCGCGACCCTAAATTGCCGCTGCCTTTCCCCGAAAGCAAGATCAGGAACACGCAGAATACCATAAACGGCACGCCCGGCAGCAACCAATATGTATACCCCGCTGTGGATTGGCTTAACCTGTTGTTTAAAAAACGTGCCACTACCGAGCGTAATAACCTTAGCGTAAGCGGCGGCGGTAATATTGCCCGCTACTATATAGCAGGAGCATATAATGTGGATAACGGAGTATTAAAGAACGATATCCGCAACAATAACAACAATAACGTTAAGTTTAAAAACTACCAGTTACGTTCAAACATCAACGTAAACATGACTAAAACCACCGAGGTGGTGGTAAGGCTATCCGGTACGTTTAGCGAATATAACGGCCCCATTACTACCGATGGTTCTTTCGCATCCGATTTATATAACGTGGCCATCCATACCAGCCCCGTATTATTCCCGGCTTATTTCCCGGCCGATTCGGCAAACCTAAACGCGCAGCACATCTTGTTTGGGAATACCGGGTTAACAGGTGGCTCTACAAGCAACAGTATCTCCTATAATAACCCTTACGCGGCTTTGTTAAGGGGGCATAAAAACTCGTCAGAGTCAAGGATGTCGGCCCAGCTGGAGTTAAACCAAAACCTTAAGTTTATTACCGATGGTTTAAAGTTCAGGGGGCTATTTAATACCAACAGGTACTCTTATTTTACCTCACAATCGGCCTATTCGCCATTTTACTATAACGTTAATACCTACGATAAAGAAACCAACAAGTACACCCTTACCTGGCTTAACCCGCAGCCAACCGGCTACAACGTAGCGCAGGAATACCTGAGCTATTCGCCCGGCGGCACACAGGTAAATACCTTTATTTATTTACAGGGAGCGTTGGAGTATGCCAAATCATTCGGCAGCCATACCATAAATACAACCTTAATTGGTACACAACAGCAAACGCTGTACGCCAATGCCGGCGATTTGTTATCGGCCTTGCCGTATCGTAACCTTGGTTTGGCAGGCAGGGTAACCTACTCTTTTAAAAGCAGGTATTTTGCCGAGTTTAACTTTGGCTATAACGGCTCAGAACGCTTTTCGGCCAATCACCGTTATGGTTTCTTCCCAACCATTGGTGCATCATGGGTAGTATCTAACGAAGACTGGTGGACACCGGGTATCGTCGATCGTTTAAAAATCCGCGCCAGCCATGGCCTGGTGGGTAACGATGCCATTGGTTCGCAGCGTTTCTTCTACCAATCGGTAGTGCAGTTTAATCAGGGTTATAATTACGCGCAGTTTGGCATCAATAACCAGTACGAGCGTAAAGGGGTAACCATCCAAAACTACGAGAATACCGATGTAACCTGGGAAACCTCGAGGCAAACCAACGTTGCCGTTGAAATGACACTTTTGAAAAATTTCAACATCGTGGCCGAGTTTTATAAAAACCACCGCTACGATATTTTGCAACAACGTACCAGCATCCCTGTAAGCGAAGGTCTGGAGGCACCAATCAGCGCCAACCTTGGCGTGGTTGATTCAAAGGGTATCGATTTATCTATGGATTATAAACAAAACTTTGGCAACAGCGCCTGGGCATCAATCCGTGGTAACTTTACCTACTCCAATAACAAATACAGCTACATTGAGGAGCCCGACTATAAAGAACCATGGCGCCACGCTATTGGCCAGCCCATCAGCCGCGGCTACGGCTACGTTGCCGAACGTTTGTTTGTTGACGACCAGGAAGCGGCAAACTCGCCAACCCAGATCTTTAACGGCAGCGGTATTAAACCGCAGGGCGGCGATATTAAATACCGCGATTTAAATGGCGACGGTAAAATTGATGTGCTTGACCAGGCGTATCTTGGTTATCCGCAAACACCCGAAATTGTGTATGGCTTCGGTTTTTCAACCGGCTATAAAGGCTTTGACCTTTCGGCATTTTTCCAGGGACAGGCAAGGGTATCGTTCTTTGTCGACCCAACCAGGGTAAGCCCTTTTATCCAGAGTCCTGATCCTTATGTTTACGGCAATACACAGGTATTAAGCGAGTTTGCCAACAGCCACTGGAGCGAAGAGCACCAGGATTTGTATGCAGCCTATCCGCGCCTGGGTGTTAACTCAAACGTGATATCAAACAACCTGCAGCCAAGCACCTGGTGGCTGCGCGATGGCAGCTTTATGCGCCTTAAATCATTAGAAGTTGGTTATACACTGCCTGCACGCATAGCCAAATCATTAAGGGTATCTAACTTAAGAATTTACTTTAACGGCCTGAATTTGCTTACCTGGAGCCCCTTCAAACTATGGGATCCTGAGCAGGGTGGTAACGGCTTTGCGTACCCGATACAAAAAGTATACAACATAGGCTTAAACGTGAATTTATAATTAACAGAAAAAAGCAGAAGATATGAAATCGTCATATTATAAATTGATTTGTGTGATTGTGCTGTGTTCCATGAGCCTTTCATGTAAAAAATACCTGGATGTTACCCCCGATAATGTGGGCACGCTTGAATATGCCTTCAGGAACCGTAACGAGGCCGAAAACTACCTGTTTTCGTGCTACGCTACCATGACGCAGATGAACAACGTGGTAAATGATCCGGGCTTCGCAACATCGTCAGAAATTGTGTACCCCAACACCCTTAACGACCACTACTTTAACGAGGTGGGTTTTAACATCATCAGGGGGCTGCAAACCACCGCAAACCCAAGTATCAACTACTGGGACGGCACCAACGGGGGCAGTAATTTGTTCCAGGCCATCAGGAGGTGCAACATCATGCTCGAAAACATTGATAAGCCTATTGATTTAAGCGCATCAGAAAAAAAACGATGGATTGCCGAGGTTAAATTTTTAAAGGCCTACTATCATTATTACATGATAAGGTTGTACGGCCCCATCATTTTAATAAAAACCAATAACCCGGTTAACGCCAGCACAGCCGATGTAAAACGCAGCCGCTCGTCGGTTGATGAATCATTCGCCTACGTGGTATCGTTATTGGATGATGCCATACCCGATTTGCCGCCTGTTATTGAAAGCCAGGCTACCGAGTTTGGCCGCATTACCAAATTTATTGCCATGAGTGTAAAGGCCGAGGTTTTAACCACGGCTGCAAGTCCGCTGTTTAACGGCAACCCCGACTATGTCAATTTTAAGGATAATACAGGCAAGCTGCTTTTTTCGTCAAGCGCCGATGCCAATAAATGGAAACTGGCTGCCGATGCCTGTAAAGCCGCTATAACCGAGTGCGAGGCGCAGGGCCTGCACCTGTACAACACGCCGCCAACGGTAAGTGTGGGCAATGTATCAGATAAGCTGAAAAAGGTATTAACCCTGCAGGCCATGATCACCGATAAATGGGAGCAAAACCCCGAACTGATCTGGGCCCTAAATTACGGTTTTGGATACCAGGGCTTTACTATCCCAAGGATGACGGATAAATCCGAAAGCCTGGCTTCAACCTATCCATCAACATTCGCGGTGCCCATTGCAACTGCCGAGCTGTATTATACCAGCAATGGCGTGCCCATTAACGAGGATAAAACCTTTGATTATGCCAATCGCTACACCCCGCAAACCGGCGATGATGCCAATGGATCGTACATCAAATCGGGCTATCAAACGGCAAAAGGACACTTTAACCGCGAGTTGAGGTTTTATGCCAATATTGGTTTCGACGGTGGCATCTGGTTTGGCAACGGCAAGCTTGACGAAAGCAGCGCTTATTATGTGCAGGCCCGTGGCCCTTACGCATTAGCGGGGCCTAAAAGTTTAAGCGCCACCAATATTACCGGTATGTGGCCAAAAAAATTGGCCAACTATCTGTCGGTTTATGATGAGGTTTTTACCGCGGTTGATTTTCATATGCCGCGGATGCGCCTGGCGGGCCTTTACCTGCTGTATGCCGAAGCGCTCAATGAATCGCAGGGCCCTGTTGCCGAAGTTTTTACTTACATAGATAAAGTAAGGGCAAGGGCAGGCTTGGGCGGCGTACAGGCGTCATGGGGCAGCTATTCAAAAACACCCGATAAGCCAAATACCAAAGATGGCCTGCGCGAGATCATTCACCGCGAAAGAAGGATTGAGCTGTGCTTTGAAGGCCAGGCCGGTTGGGATTTGCGCCGCTGGAAAGAATTACAGGATGTGCTGAGCAGGCCTATACAAGGCTGGAATGTTAACGAAGGCGATGCCGCGAATTACTATCGCCCGCAAACGGTTATTATACCCGTGTTTGGCATTAAGGATTATTTATGGCCTATCCAGACAAGCGATATTGTGGTGGATAACAACCTTAACCAAAACCCATACTGGTAGTTTACCGGTGCTGTAAAAATTTCAAATGATTAATATTAAAATATAAATTATGAAAAAGATCAATAACCGCAGATACCTTTCAGGTTTGCTGTTAGCGCCCGTTTTGCTCATGATGCTTTTTGCATCCTGTAAAAAAGCCGAGTCGAACATTGAGGTGGTATCCAACGATCCTACCAAACCGGGGCCTGTAACCAACGTTAACGTAACCAATTTAAACGGCAGCGCCAGGTTAACCTATACCTTACCCGGTTCAAAAAACCTGCTGTACGTTTTGGCCAAATATGCCATCAACGATAAAACCGTGCGCGAAACCAAGGCAAGCTATTATACCGATACCATTACGGTTGATGGCTTTGCCCGCGCCCAGGAGTACACGGTTACGCTATATGCCGTAAGCCGTGCCAATATCATGTCCGATCCGGTTACCGTAAAGGTAAACCCGCTTACGCCAAACTACCAGCTGGTTAACGCGGCACTAAACATTACTGCCGATTTTGGCGGCGCAAACTTTTTTGGCCTCAACCCCAATAAAGCGCCGATTGCCATGCACGTACTCACGTTTAACACCAAAACCAACAAGTACGATGAGCAGGACCCCAACTATATCAGTACCGATACCGTTAACTTTTCGGTACGTGGTTTTAGTGCAGTAGCCACCAAGTTTGGCGTTTACACAACCGACAGGTTTGGCAACCACTCAGATACCTTGTTTAAAACATTAACACCACTGTATGAAACCCTGCTGGATAAAAGCAAGTTTTATGTATACCACCTGGCCAGCGATAGCCCTATTGGTTACGGCTGGGAGTTAAAGTACCTGTTTGATGGCAGCACCAATGAGCCGGGCTGGCATACTTTAGGCGCGCCAACCAACCAGTGTACATTCGGTTTGGGTGTAACCGCCAAGCTGAGCCGCTTTGTGCTGTGGGAAAGGCTTAACAGTATCTACTCGTACCAAAACATCCAGAACTTCACCCTATGGGGCACCACGGTTGATAACCCGCATGATTCCGTTCTGCCAAAAAATTCGGCACCGGGCACCATATCCGGCGATTGGGTTAACCTGGGCAACTTCGTGTTTCCGCCGCCGCCGTCGGGTTTGCCAAATAACCAGGCCAACGCGTCAGATCTGGCCTTTGTTGCCGCGGGTGTAAACTTTGCCATCCCGTTTGCTGCGCCGGCTACCAAATATATCAGGCTGGATGTATCGCGCACATTTGGTGGCTTAAACTATGTAAACGCAATTGAGGTATCGTTATATGGCAATCCTTTGTAATACAACGTGTTGTTAACATTAAAAATTAAGAAAATGAAAATTAATTTCAAGGTTGCTGTTTTCTTTTTGCTGTACCTGTCGCTGGCCGGCTGCAAAAAGTACGATACAGACTATAAATCTTTTTTAGATCATCACGAGGTAACTTATCCTGGCTTGGCCAGCGGGGTTACCTACCATACCGGCAATTTGCGGGCCGTACTGGTTTGGCACCCCAGCCCCGATCCAAGTATCAAAAATTATGTGGTAAGCTGGAATAATGGTAGCGATTCGGTAGTTGTTAATGCTACCTCGCACAGTCCGGCCGATTCAATTACCGTATCAATCCCCAATTTGAAGGAGTATGTATATACTTTCACTATTGTGGCACATGACAACGATGGCAATAAATCGGTAGGGCAGGATTTAAACAACGTTCGGGTATACGGCCCATCGTACATCTCAGCGCTGTTTAACCGGGGCTATAACACGTCAAACCCATATTCGTTAAATGACGACGGCACCGTAACGTTAAACTTTAACAAGGCCGATACAGGTAACGTATCAACCACCATGATGTATACCAATAAGTTTGGCGTTGCTGCTCAAAAATCATTCGGGCCTAATGATAACTCGGTAACTTTAACCGATTATAAGCTGGGCAGTGCTATAAGTTACCAGTCGGCATATAAACCAACGCCCGACGCGGTAGACGCGTTTCCGGTAAAAACAGCAGATAGCTTCCCAACCATTTACAACATTGTGGAGTGCGATAAATCATTGTTCAAGGCCTATAACCTGCCAACAGATGTGCCATCGGCCTACGGCTGGGAAACTTATTACCTGTGGGATAAAAGCACCGGCGAGCCTGGTTTTCATACCCCCGGCCAAAATTTCCCTATCTGGTTCACCTTTGATATGGGGCAATCGGCATCGCTGGCCAAAATGAAAATCTGGCAGCGCGAATCGGGCCTGTATAATTACGGCAATCCAAAGCGCTTCGAAATTTACGGCAGCAACAACCCAAGCTCAAACGGCGACTTTAGCAATTGGGTAATGCTTGCCAGCTTTACCTCGGTTAAGCCATCGGGCCTGCCGGTTGGCCAAAACACTGATGCTGATCTGGCGTTTGAACGCGCCGGCGAGCCATTTACCTTCCCGGCCAATTTAGCGCCATACCGCTACATCCGGTTTAAAGTACTGGAAACATGGGGCGGCGGCAACTACTTCCACCTGTGCGAACTGACGATGTACAAAACAGATAAATAATAGATTTATAAATTGGTTAAATGTAGCCGGTAACTGTAATGGTTGCCGGCTTTTCTGTTGGGGCTAAAGCTGTTTTGCAGATACGCATCCCATGCGTAACCCCGTACGGAAATTTAACATCTAAATCCGATCTGCGTCGGGTGGGTCTTCGCACAATAATTTTTCCATATTTAGGTTTATCAAATGGCCGAATGCAAAAGGTCTTTATCCACCACGCGTTGTTTTAGTTGCTTTTCCTGTAAAATGCTTTGATGTTCAAACTAGCTTCAGATAAACCAGTTGAGCCAACTGTCAATTTAATATCACCCGCACCGTGAGTACTTTTAATTATAACCAAAGCACGTCCGTGCCAGGCTTTATGCATATTTCCGACGTAAAAGTCCGTATCTTTCATATCCGCATTGGCTACTCCGGCAATTATTCCAGGGCCGTCAATTTTTAGTTGCAGGCGATTCACTGCATCTGGCTGAAGTATCCCGTCTTTATCAGTTATCTCTATAGTAACATATGACAAGTCCTGTCCATTAGCCAATATCTCTTTCCGATCTGCGGTTAATTTGATTTTTGCAGCATCGCCGGAGGTTTGCAAAACGGTTGATTCAATTTCCTTATCGTTATCCACACCAATTGCTTTAAGCCGGCCAGGTGAATAAGGCACGGTAAATTCCGCTTTATGTTCCTGTTCATCAGTCGTTGACTTTTCGCCAATGAGTTTATCGTTGAGATACAGCCGAACGCTGGGATACTTTGAATAAACTTCTACCTTAATGGCTTTTCCCAAATGCTCGGGCCAGGTCCAGCTTTCCCAGGTGGGCCATACTGACCACCACGTTGTTTTAATTTCCAAAGGATCCGGCTCAGGTTCACGAACAGCCACGTAGAGTTTTTCGGTATTATTGTATAACAGGTTACGGTAATGCGAAATCGGTTTTCTCCATCCAATCAAATCAATATCGCCACAATAGGCACCATGCCAGGGAAAAAAATCATGCTCCCAATGTTCGCCAGGCACGTCGCCCGAATAATACCAACGGCCTATCCCCGATTCTCCGAGATAATCCATAGCTGTCCAAACAAAATCTCCAAGAACATAATTGTTGTTTTTTACCAGCTTCCAATTGGCAAAAGCATCCTTGGGGTATGACTCAGTTTGAACGATCATTCGTGAAGGCACCCGTTTATGATCGGCAGGAGCGTTCCACAAATGATAATTATAACCGGCGATATCATGGGCTGCCATAAGGGAATCAAGCGTTGCCCACTCCTTACCATTTTCTACTATGGCCGATGTAACCGGGCGAACAGGATCTATTTTTTTTATGGCGGAGGCCAGCATTTTGGCGGTCTCTACAGATCCGGGGCTGCCCCTCTCCACTATTTCGTTACCGATGCTCCACATAACAATTGACGGGTGATTACTATCGCGCAAAACCATAGCATCCAGGTCGCGTTTCCACCATTGGGCGAAATATTGCGCATAGTCCTGTTTGTTTTTGCCCATTCTCCAACAATCAAACGATTCATCAACAACCAATAGGCCTAACTTGTCGCAAGCATTTAAAAAAGCTTCGGAAGGTGGATTATGAGAAGTTCTTACCGCGTTAAAGCCTGCTGCTTTGAGTAACTCAATCTTTCGTTCTTCCGCCCGGTCAAAAGCGGCGGCGCCCAGGCAACCATTATCATGGTGCACACACCCACCATTGAGTTTGAATGTTTTGCCATTAAGCTGGAAACCGTTTTCGGGCGTAAATTTTATCGAACGTATGCCAAAACTCGTTTCGGTTTTGTCAACTACATTTTTATTTAGGATGATACTTATTTGAGCATCGTATAAACGGGGTGTTTCCGGTGTCCATAGCTGCGGAGTTGCTACAATGATAGATTGGGCAACCTCTTTCTCACTATTGGCAGCCAGTTCGATTTTTATTTGCCCATTTCCCGCATTTTTAGCATTTGCATCCTTTAACCAGGTGCTTAGAATAATATTTTGAGGCAAATCACTTTCGTTTTTTACCAATGTTTTTATTTGAACAGTTGCTTTTTTGGAAGACACGTCAGGGGTTGTAATCGCGACTCCCCAATTGGCTATATGCACAGCGTCGGTAATATTCATCCAAACATGGCGATAAATGCCAGAACCACTGTACCACCTGCTGTTCACTTGTTGCGAATTGTCTACCCGCACGGTTATTACATTTTCATTATTAAAATCTAAATAAGGCGAAAGGTCATAACTAAAGGACGAATAGCCATAAGGGTAAATTCCAAGTGATTTTCCATTGATAAATACTTCAGAATTCATGTAAACCCCTTCAAAATAAATGGAGACTTTTTTGCCTTTCCATTCACCAGGAACTTTGAAGGTTTTCCTGTACCAGCCAATACCTGCCGGGAAATATCCGCCGGCGCCTCCCATGGGGTTTTTAGGACTTATTTTGCCTTCAATACTCCAATCGTGCGGCAAATCGAGGCTTCGCCAACTCCTATCGTTGAAATCTCTTGATTTTGCCGATGCGGTATCTCCCTGAAAAAATTTCCAGTTATAATCAAATAGCTGTTTTCGTTCAATTTTAACCAAATTTTGAGCCTGGCACGCAATGCTAACAGCCAAAAACAGCATGGCTGTAACCATTGCTTTAACGTGATAGGTAATACGGTAAGTTTTATGCAACTTCATAGTGATTTTTAATTTCTTTGAAGAAATAATATTTTAACCTTATTGGACTTTAATAACAACTTCAGTTCCTTTAAGGGTTTCGGAAGAGGCTTTTAACCGAATCTCCCCGGCCTGTTTATTTGATTGCACCAGCACCAGGCAATATCCGTTGAAGGCCATCCGCTGGCTGGCTTTATCCGGTTCATGGCTGCTGGGGTTACCGTTACCTGTGCCAATAATTGTTCCCGGGCCTTCAATTGAAAACTTTACCAGGTTCGCCGCTGTAGGAACTACCCTTCCCTTGGCATCTTTAATTGCCACCTGGATAACAGCCACATCTGTACCATCTGCTTTAAGTATGCCGCAATCGCTCTTCAAGGCTAACTGGGCAGGCGCTGTTGTTGTTTCAACAACGTCTTTGGTCACCAACTTTCCGCCTTTATATCCCCTGGCTTCCAGTTTACCGGGCTTATATACAAGGTTCCACATCAGTTTGGTATAGGGAATTGCTTTTTGCTTACCTATATTTTTTCCGTTGAGGAATAGTTCAACTTCGTCACAGTTGGTGTAACAATGTACCTTTATGCTGTCTCCATCTTTGCCGGGCCAGTTCCAATGGGGGAAAATATGAACCACCGGCTCGTTTGTCCAGGCTGCTTTGTAAGCGTAGTATCCGTCTTTAGGGAAGCCGCATATATCCATAAACCCGAAATGAGAGGTAACGCATGGCCATTGGTATGGCGTAGGCTCACCACGGTAGTCAAAACCGGTCCACACAAACAAGCCGCCGAGATAGGGATATTTAACAATGTCCGCCCAGTCTTCACCAGGCAGCGGCCCCCAGTTGGGCTGCCATAACCCAAGGTTGGATACAAAACCTTTTCCCCAATCGTTCTGATACTCTCCACGGGTTGAAATGAAACTTGTGGACTCTGTACAAAACTCAACCCGGTTGGGATATTTTTCATGGTCTTTCACATACGCCAATCCCTTATCACCATAGTTATATCCCACAACATCCAGCACATCGCTATACCCACCTTCGTTCCGTCCATGATTCATAGCAGCGGTGACAGGCCGGGTCGGGTCAATTTTATGCGTGACATCCACCAGTGTTTTTAGTATCCTGGCCCCGGTTACTGTGCCTTGAATCCATTCTTCATTTTCCATACTCCACATAAATATCGACGGGTGGTTGCGATCCCGGTACAACATCGATTTCAAATCCGCTACCCCTTCTTCAGAGCTGGACAACATACGATTCTCATCCAATACAAGTAACCCCATCCTGTCGCACATATCAAGCAGCTCAGGCGTGGGCGGATGATGGGAACAACGATAAGCATTGCTGCCCATTTCTTTGAGCAACTTTAATTTGTATTCGTTTATTTTATCAGGAAGGGCCACGCCAATCCCGGCAAAATCCTGGTGGTTGCAAGTGCCCTTCACCGGGTAAAGCTTCCCGTTTAAAAATACACCATTCCGGTTTATTTCGATAGTCCTAACCCCAAAAGTTGTTTCGTAATTGTCGATGACAATCCCGTTTTCAGAAACTTCTGTGAGTACTTTGTAAAGAATTGGTGTTTCGGGCGCCCAAAGCAAGGGTTTTTGAATAACTGCTTTTTGTGAAAGTTCGGATGTGCTAAACGGCTCAATTACCTGAGATGAAGTTTTGGTGTCAAGCACCGCTCCTTTATTATCTACAATTTTAGACACGAGCGTGATGTTTTTAACTACACCGTATTCGTTTTTAATATTGGTTTTTACGTTTACAGCGGCTTCACCCGGTGAAACTAAAGATGTAGTAACGTAGGTGCCAAACCGGTCAACATGGAGCTTGTCGGTTTTATTGAGCCAAACATGCCGGTAAATTCCGCACCCTTCGTACCACCAGCCTTCGTATTCGGTAGCATCAACCTTTACAAGAATAACATTTTTGCCTTCGTTGCCGTAGCGCAAAACATCTGTCAAATCATAGGTTGAAGGTGTATAGCCACTTTGGTGTGTGCCTAAAAGCTGACCATTGACCCAAACGGTACTGTTCCTGAAAATTCCATCAAATTCAATGGATATTTTTTTTCCTTTATCGGTTTCCGGTATTTCAAATTCCTTCCTATAAAAACCTATCCCACCGGGCAAATATCCGCTGACAGCAGGCGAACTCCCGATTGATTTATCGTTAACAAAAGTTCCCTCCACACACCAATCGTGCGGAAGGTTTACTTCCTTCCAGTCTTCGGGTTTAAATGTTGCTGCTTTATCAACATCGGTATAAGCAACAATGGCTTCTTTATTTGTTTCAACTTTGACATTGATATCTGTTAAGCCACCATATCCAGCAGCTTTAACTGCCCGTTTGATAGCGATATCGCCTTTGTGAAACTGCCAGCTGAAGTCAAAATTATCTTTTGTCCTTTTCGATGGCGTGTTCTGGGCCGTTGCATTTAACGCTAATAAAGCTGCAAACAAGAGTGCAATCCCCCGCAGTAGCATATTAAATAACTGATTATTAGTATGACTATGTGTATTCATCATTTAAATAGATAACCGGCTCCTTAAAGACCGGACGATAACATTAGGGTTGGCTTGTAATTACATCCACTTCGGCATATCCTGTATTATCGTTGCCTTCCGTATTCTTCAAAGCCCTCAATTTAATATAGCGTGCTTTTACGGCCGCAAAGCTTTTAATTTGTATCAGCGGGTTGTTTTTAATATTGGGGAACTCCCCTTCATCAACCAGTTTCCATTCTTTGTTGTCGGCAGATACATAAAATTGATAGGTGGTGATAATGCCGGGGCCCCACAAACCCGGATCAGGCAAATACCTGAAACCCGACAAGCTTTCTTCTTTTCCCAGGTCGATCACCAAATCAACCGGCATTTTTTTGTCCTTACCCTGGTGCCATACTGTAGCAGGATTTCCATCTAAAATCTCGTTAGCCTTTTCGTCGCTTACTCCTAAAATTTTCCAATCCGTGCGGGGTTGGTCAAATTTCTCCTCAACTTCAGGGCTGCTTTTGCCCGTGGCAGGGTCGCCGGCAATTGCCTTTACATCCAATTTCCCATCTGTTTGAAACGCCCCGGTATATTTTTTTGAAGCCGTGGTAGGTGCACTTCCATCCAATGTGTAGTAAACTACCGATTCCTTATCTGCCGGGGTTATAATGATTTTACCGGATTGGTCCCTGATTATAGAAGGAGTAGTTAAAATCTGCGGCGCATCATAAACACCGATATTGGAAATAACAATACAACTTTTTGAATCCGTAATATTTAACCGAATCTTTGTTGCCTTCACACTCGGGAAAGTAAGGATACGTTTGTACCCAATGGTTGTTGCGTTGGCTACTTCTTTCCAGTTACCATCAACAAAGGCTTCAACTTTGAATGCTTTCACCCTTTGCCCCAGCTGGATGTACTCCTGCACCAGGAAACGATTGAATGTAGTTGGCTTGCCCAAATCGATAGTCAACGAAGCAGTTTTTACATCATCGTCTGTTGCCCAATAAGTGTCTTTATTATTATCGACAGCTTTACCGGCGCCAAATTCCTTATTGTTGCCCCGAATATTGGAAGCGGTTGTTTTCTTTATTTTAGTAAGGTCAACCGCAAAGGCTTCCTTAACCGCTTTACCAAATTCCTGGGCTGCTTTTTCATCTCGTTCATTGATCAAGCCATTGGGCATGATAGGGAAGTTAAGCAGGAAAGTGGCATTACGACCAATGGAGTGATAATAAGTCTCCATCAGCTGGGGCAACGTTTTTACCTTAGTGTCTTCACCGGGATGATAAAACCACTCTGGCCGGATAGATGTATTTACTTCGGCGGGAACCCATGCATTACCGTTTTCTAAACCATGATGCAACATATTCCAGGTTACTTCGCCAGTAGCATTAAGCAGGCTCCAATTGGTTTCGCCTACATAACCTGCTTCCGTTCCTACCCAACGAAGATCGCCCCTCTCGCCGCCATCATTCCAGATTACACAATTTGGCTGCAGTTTATGGATAAGGGCATAAGTATTCTTCCAGTCATAATAGGTTGTCCGGTCGATGGTACGGGTTTCGTTAGCACCGCCGTAATACCCCGACCCGCCATTAGCACCATCAAACCATACTTCGAAAATAGGCCCGTAATTAGTTAGCAGCTCAGTAAGCTGGTTTCTGAAATAGGTAATGTATTCGGGCTTGCCATAATCAGGGCTGTTTCTGTCCCAGGGCGATAAATAAATCCCCAGTTTCAAACCATATTCTTTACAGGCCGCGGCCATTTCTTTCACTACATCGCCTTTGCCATTTTTCCATGGCGAATTTTTAACAGAATACGCCGTATATTTTGATGGCCAAAGGCAAAAGCCGCAGTGATGTTTTGCGGTAATGATGATTCCTTTCATACCTGCTTCTTTGCAGGTGCGTGCCCATTGACGGCAATCCAGATCTTTTGGATTAAACAAATTCACATCTTCGTTACCAAATCCCCAGGATTGATCGGTATAGGTGTTCAATGAAAAATGCACAAATGCATAAGATTCCATTTGTTGCACACGCAGTTGATTACTGGTTGGCACCGGGCCAAATGGTTTAGGCGCACTGATTTGAGCGCTGCAAAACACTGCCGGCCATAAAGAAAAAACAATTCCCAGGAAAAAATTTCTATTCATAAATTCATATTTATTACATCTTTAATTCAATCTTTTGCTTCAACTGGTGTTGGTTGCGAAAGACCACTATTTCGGTATTTTTCCCGGCAACCGCACTCCGGGCTTCCAGCAGATCTTTAAGGTTGTTAATCTGCCTGCGATTAAAAGTCAGTATTACATCATTGGCCTGAAGGAATGCCGATGCGGCCGATCTATGGACAACAGAGAGCACCAACACACCTCTGATCTGATCCATGCCGGTTGCAGATTGCTCGCCGGCTGTGCTCAGGTTTTTAATCCTGGCACCCATGAAATCTATCGTATCATCTTTGCTTAAATTACCGGTGACTACAATTGCCGGGAAGATTGGCTTTTTGGCAATGGCCTTCAGCCGCACGGAAACCACACCGAAACTATCCATTGCGAAGTTTTTGAAACCGACAGACAAGGCGGCAGCGCCCTTTTTTACGCGAAAATCCCCTTTTTCAGGATTTTCAAAAATTAGGGGGCCATGTACCGAATGACTATCCGTTCCGCGCAAGCGCGCTTCAGCCAGTGAAACAGAATCGGGAAAAGTATTATAATCAATTTCTTTTCCCCACGCAGAGATACCGATAGGCAGGTATCCCGTCCCAACAATATTATAGCGAAATACATCCTGGCTATTTTTAAACCATACATGCGGGTGAAAGGTGTTATTAACCATGATATTGTTTTCAACAACACGATTTACGCCCTCCCGCAGCTTGATTCCCCCGTTTAAGCACAGGTTATTGTAAATAAGATAGTTACTGGATCCATCGTCCAGGTCAATATCCCAACCATGGTCGCAGCGGAACCGGTTGTTACGAAGAATAATCGACTTTACCACATCAAGGAGTGCTATGCCGGGATTTTCGGCAACAATTGAATCAAGTTTTTTCTTATCGGCCTGCCAGTAACGATCGCGTCCCCAGGAATTAAATGATCCATGGTCTCCGGTTTCTTTTACGGTATTAAACACATCGTTATATTCAATG
Source organism: Mucilaginibacter sediminis (assembly GCF_051903035.1). NCBI lineage: Bacteria > Pseudomonadati > Bacteroidota > Sphingobacteriia > Sphingobacteriales > Sphingobacteriaceae > Mucilaginibacter > Mucilaginibacter sediminis. The sequence goes on along the minus strand of NZ_CP170602.1, from coordinate 327,310 downwards.
ATATGCCCTCCCCACGTTCCTTCGCTTACGTTGATGCCTGCGCGGGGTACATCGTAAATGGTATTGTGGCTTACAACAATGTCCTGACACATGGAGAGCTCCACCCCCGCTGATTGTTTTTCTACATAACCGAGGTTAAACATCAGGTTATCATAAACTTTACAGTCTTTTGGGTAATTGTTTGTTTTTGGCCCTGGCGTACGGTCTATTTCTGTCGGTGGTATGTACTCGTTATATTCAAAGCTGGGCGAACGCACCGCACCCGGGTCGCCGACAAAACAAATGCCGCTTGCACCGATTTCGGAAATCCCGCACCCTGACACTTCACAGTCCCGGTTGAATTTGCTAAAAAAAACGGCGTTGTTGCCCAAATTATGCAGCACACAATTTTCCAGACGGCAATGTACTGCTCCTTCGTATAACACGGCCCCACCCCGGTAAATTGTCCAGTCGCTGCGCAGCAAGGGCTCCTTGTTCTGCATAAAGGTGCGTACCGTTCCTGTTAATGTAAGCCCGGAGATAGCAATGTTTTTAACCGGCTTTTCTTCCGTCCCTTTAAATTCAAATAAATGGGCAATCTGAGGCGTTTCAAACTTTGCAGTTTTTAAATCAAGGCCTTTAGGTGGGAAATAATATAAGATTTTCGTTTTCTTGTTATAAAACCATTCGTTGACGGTATCAAGCTCTTCAAAAACATTCTCTACATAACGGTATTTTTCATGCATACCCGAACGCCGGTTATTTTGCCAGCCCCCTTCCAATATAGGGTTACCACTGCTGTCCTTCCCGGTTATGACATAATGAAAATCGCCCCACCTGGCACTGTGCAATGCGTGCACATACCCACCCGCGGGCGACTTCCACCTTGCAGCCCGTTCTTTGCTGATAGCATCGGCTGCTACGCCACCAAGAAACTGTGCCGAAGGATCATAGTTTGGATAACGGGCCATATGCTGCAATTTTCCGTTCACAAACAGTTCATCAAAAACAAAGTCATGACCGACCTTAGCCTGCCAGATACCATTTTTGTATGCTGTCCAATTCAGGCCGTCTAATTTAGCGCCGCCGCTTATGATCACCTCCTGGCGATCAACGCTCGTCAAAGTCAGGGGCTCATTATCCTTCCTGGAATCGGCAGGACTGAATACCACAGGTTTACTCAAATGATATGTGCCCCCATAAAGCCTGATGAAAATAGCTCCCGGAATTTTCCGTGCCGTGATCATTGCACGGTTTATAGAAGCAAAAGGCTTACTTTGCGTACCCGGATTGCTATCATTACCCCTGAGGGAGACATACAAATTGGTTTGTGCGTTGCTGCCGGCCGGCCACAGAAACGCAGCGAATAAAACCACCGTTACTATTAAATATTTTACTTTTTGCATTTAACGCTGTTTAAGAATTACCCCGTATGCTGACATTGCCCAGTCGCGCCTTTTTAGCCGAATATTTTATAATACTCAATCGATTGCAGGATGTATTCAATTATCTTTTTTGTTTATTCAGTATACCAGAAACTAAAGCTATTTTATCTCTATAAACTCAGGTTCGTACGGTGCAATGGTAAAATTGCCGGTATAACTTTTATCGAACAGAATACTCTGCGATTTCCCATTCATTGGTATTTCTTTAGGTTCTCCGGTCACGTTCAGGTATAAAAAATGGTTCTTATCAATTTGCCTTGCCATAACGCCCGTAGGAACCTGCGGGCCCTTTTTAATCCCCAGTTCATCTATCAGTTTATCAAGCAATGGGCCCAATACATCGCCGCCTGCAGGCAAGCCTACATAAATTGCCCTGCCTTTGCCGTATTTGTTAGAAGTAATGATCGGGTAATCTTTATCTAAGCTGGTTATGCTTCCAAGAATTTCGGCACCTTTGGATTCCACAACGTCAAATCGTGTTGATTCTGTTCCAACAGTTTTCCCTATGTAATTTAGTTCAATTTTTTTGCCTCTCAACGATGTGCGCGATACTTCATTCATCGGCTCTGTTTCTTCATAACCGGCTACCCGTATTCCAAATACATCGCTTAAACGCCCCGGATGAGTAGATGCAAATACTCTCCCCGTTTCGTCAACCACGGCAGAATTACTTGTCATTACCACTGTCCCGCCATTTTTTACAAAATCCCTTATTTTATTGGCGGTGGTTTCATCCATTACTGTTACACCGGGCACAAAAAGTAATTTATACTTTAATAGGCTTTTACTGATCTCAACAACATTGGCATCCATATTACGATTATAAAACAGATTCCAGCAACTCTGTAACTGTTGGTCCTGCGCCTCGGGGAACGAGCTGCTGGCTATCTGACTTGGGAATGAAAATGCTAAGCCAACTTCCGGGCTGGCCTTGTAAGGAAAGTATTTTTCGATCTTTTTAAACTCTGTTGCTATCTTTTTGTATTCGTCATATTTGCGGTTGGGAATTCCGTCCCAGTCAAGCATCCCTTCCAGGTATTGTTCTTCGCCCGACCACATACTTTGCCAGGTCCATCCGCAAACCACCTGATTGCCGTACATCAGCGTGGCATAGGCCGATTTCCTGATCGAATTAGGAACTGCGGTCATTGTAGTAAATTCACTGCACCAGAAGGGGTTTGTACTTTCAAACTGAATACGGGAAATTCCGAACAAGGCATTCATCACCCCCCAATTGGTAGTTAAAGAATTCCCCGGATAAAAGCCCGCCCCTCCCCGTGACATCTTGCCTGAATAAGCAATCTGCGAATAGTCAAAATACTTCAACGCACTGTAATACCAGGCATTGGTATTAGTTAGCGCATTGGGTGCATTGGCATTAACCTTGTCGAGTACCTTAAATAAGATCTGGTTAACTTCGTCAGATATAAAGCGCCTGAAATCCAATATTTTCTCCGGGGAGCCATTTTTTTCACCGGTTACAGGTAGCCCTACTTCATCAAAATCGTTAATCCTTCTTGACCAGCGTTGCGTAGCCCAGGCCTTGTTAAAATTGTCAATGGTAGCATACTTCTTCATTAACCACACCACGAACCTCTTTCTTACCGTTTCTGAGTATGAAATAGGGCCGTCGCCAGATTCGTTATCGACACCAAAAGCTAATAGGGCCGGATGTTTAGCATAGTGTTTTGTAAGTGTATCCGCATAACGCACAGCGTATTTTTGATACATCGGATCACCTACATCTTCCATATACCGATGGTTAGGGTATTGCGCATTGCCCGCTGGGCTGGTAACATCAATTGAGGGATATTTATGGTGCAACCAAATAGGTGCCGGACGAATAGCGATGTCAAGGACCACCTTAATCCCTGCTTTATTCATCATGTCCATCACAAAATCAAACCATTGAAAATCAAACTTACCTTCAGAGGGCTCATAACTGTCCCAGGCCAGGTGGCCCATCCTAACCACCTTGAATCCGGCAGCCTTCATCAATCCAATGTCCTTTTTTATTTTTTCCTGGTCTTTATCATCGTGTGGATGATAGTTGGTGCCCACATATAATTCCTGAGCTTTAATCGACAAGGTAGCAAGCAACAGCGTTGAAATTATCAAAAGCTGTTTGATTTGTATCTTCATTTATTTAACTGATATTTTTACCGTTTTTGAAATATTACGTGATGAATTACCTAAAGCAGAATAAATTCCTTTGTTATTTGTAGAGCAGGCCCTAGCAAATCCAGGCAGAAAGGCACATCGCAGTCAATAGTTGGTTCTCCACTTAATTTATTATAAGGAATTGATAATTGGTGAGTCAAATTTAGCTTAAAGAATGCCCTAATGTTTGATTTAAAGGGACTTTCTTTTATACAAAACCGACATTTGTTTATTAATTGGAAATTGCTTCTGAGTATGACAGTATCAAGGTTGATGTTTATTTAACGGATATTTTTACTGTTTTTAAAATATTGCGTGATGAATTACCCAATTGAAGAACAAATTCGCCGGCTTCAACATTCCAAGCTTTTTTTGTTTCATCGTAAAAAGCTAAATCGCCAACTTTTACATCCAGTTCAACTGTTTTCGTTTCGCCTGGTTGTAGAAAAACTTTTTCGAAAGCCTTGAGTTCTTTTTCCGGACGCAACACCGAACTAACAGGATCGCTTACATACAATTGTACAACCTCGGCACCATAACGGCTACCTATATTTTTAACCACGAATTTTGCATGGATGATATCATTCTTTTCATAGATCTTCTTGTCTGTCGAAAAATTACTGAGTACGAAACCAGTGTAAGAAAGCCCGTATCCAAAAGGAAACTGGGGCTGGATTTTCTTAGTATCAAACCAGCGATATCCCACCAAAATATCCTCCTCGTAATTTACCTTCAAATCTTTTCCGGGAAAATTGCCCAATGCATGAGCTGGCGACTGATCAAGCGTAACTGGCAATGTAAATGGTAATTTTCCGGATGGATTCACCTTACCGCTCAATATATCTGCCACTGCATTGCCTGCCTCCATGCCGCCATACCACGACCATAAAATAGCAGGTACACGGTTAACAATGCCTGCTAATTTTACAGGCGAACCGGCAATCATTACTACAATGGTGTTAGGATTTGCTTTTGCCACTTCCTGCATCAAAACTTCCTGCCCATAAGGCAGGTCCATATTTTGTTTGTCAAAAGATTCCGTATCAAAATCATGATTTAAACCGCCGAAAATGATAACTACATCTGATTCCCGGGCAATTTTCACAGCCTCCTGAATCAATTTCCAGTCAACATTATCCGAATTTCCCTGGCCCTTGTTGCTGCCTTCTTTAAAAGTAGATTGTTTTTCATACCCCTGAGCAAAATTTATTTTTACGTTGGCGCCAAACTTTTGCTTAATTGCCTGTAACGGCGTTATTTCATATAACGCTTTTATTTCGGAGCTAAGTCCCGCCCCGCAATGTTTCCGGGTAGCATTATCACCAATAATCGCAATCGATTGTATTTTATTAAAATTGATAGGGAGAATACCGCCCTTGTTCTGAAGTAACACCGCAGCTTCGGCAGCAGAATTATAAGCTGCCTTTTGATGCTCGGGCGTATTCATTTTTCCCTTTTCTCGGTTACCTTCATCAAGCATCTTTGTTTTGAACATTACACGCAGTACGTCCGCTACTTTTTCATCAACTACCGATACTGGTACTTTTCCTTCTTCTACCGCTTTTATTAACGGATTGGCAAAATACCATTCGTTGTAATCTTTTATATCGGTACCCATTTCCAGGTCGAGCCCGCTTAATGCAGCCTTTACCGTAGTATGCGCCGCGGCCCAATCGGTCATTAAAATACCTTTAAATCCAAATTCTTTCCGAAGGATTTGTCTGTTGAGATATTCGTTTTCCGAACACCAGTCGCCCCTGAATTTATTGTAAGCAGCCATAACGGTATAAGCTCCGCCTTCGGTGACAGCGGCTTTAAAGCCAGGTAAATAAATCTCGCGTAAGGCCCTTTCGCTCATGTATACATCTATAGAGTCGCGATGTGTTTCCTGGTTGTTGGCCAACCAGTGTTTTACGCTCACGGCAACGTCTTTGGTCTGCAGGGCTTTGATATAGGCAACGGCCATTCTTGAAATAAGCAAAGGGTCTTCGCTCATGTATTCGAAGTTACGGCCACCAAGCGGCGAGCGGATAATGTTGATACCAGGACCAAGCAGTACATCTTTTTTCCGGAACCGTGCTTCTTCACCTAACACCAGGCCCTGATTTAAGGCCAGTTGAGGATTCCAGGTTGCCGCAAGGGCTGTTCCCGGAGGAAAGCAGGTTGCCGAATCAGTCGTCCAACCCGAATAAGCCCAGTCGTTCCTGTTAATTTCCGCACGTACGCCATGCGGCCCATCACTCAGCGCCAATTCGGGGATACCTAACCTTTTAATACCTGATACATAAAACTTGGAATTGGCGTGCAACAGGCTTACCTTTTCCAGCAATGTCATCTGGCTGATGAGGGAACGGATTTTTTGTTCGTGATTGTTATTACTCAAACTTTGCTGTGCCTTTGTTACTCCTACCATCAGCAACATACTGGAAAGCATAACGCAGCATCTTTTTACCACTATTTTAAATATCATTACATTCATGGGTTAAGATTTTTTAATAAAGTTTACCAGGATAACATCATTTTCCCGGATATCAAGCTCTTGGGAATACACAGAATTAGGCTTGATTTCAATTTGCCGTTTTGCGACAGGAGAGCCATTTTCTTGTTTTAACTTTTCAACCTGCTGCCTGTTTAACTGTCCGGGCCTGCCCATATCCACATAGCCAGTGTATGCATCGTTCACCCTATACCCTACTTTATAAATTTCCATAGTATATTTTCCGGCAGGTACATGCGATAGATTTATTTTCACTTTTCCTTTTGGTTTGGCGGGCAAATTCTTTATGTAATAAGATTGATTATTGACAGAATCCGGTAAAGTATAGGTATAATCCCACAATAATGCCTGGATATCCCCTTTATCATTTTTGCAAATCCATGAGCGTTTATCGGTATTGGCTAACTCCGTTCCTCCAAGTTTATTCATAAACTTATAGGAATAAAAAGCCGGTTTGTTTATGCCTTGAATGTTGAGTAAACCAAAACCTCCATGAAAAGGTGTAAACCGTGGGCCTGGTTCTTCAAACACATCCGTAAAAACCCAGTACGACATGGAGTTGGCCGCATTGCCAGCCTGTTTTAATTTTTCCAGGATATAGGCGGCTTCATGATAACTATCATGCACGGGATCTGCCGGTGTGTACGATGCGCTCCATTCTGTATAATGCAGTTCCAGGCCAGGTTTTGCTGATTGAGAGATTTGTTTACGGGAATTCAACACATCGCCACTCACGGCCAGCGAATCTTTACTTAATACCGTGCCCGAATTACCATACTCATCCAGAAAGCCTTGGTTTACCCCATAAGAATGGGTACTTACAAAATCGATTGGAATGTTATTCTTGCTGCAATGGCTTATCATTTCGGGAACCCAGGCCGCGCCTGCAGTGCCTGGGCCACCTACTTTATATTCGGGGTTTACGCTTTTAACCGCCTTTACAGAATAATCGTATAATTTAAAATAATCGGCTTGTGTACCTGTCCAGAATCCGGGAGATAAGTTAGGCTCATTCCATACTTCAAAATACCAGGATTTTACTTCTTCGGCACCGTATCGTTCTGTAAAATGCTGAACAAGGTTGGTAATGAGCGCCTGCCATTTGTTATAATCTTTTGGAGGGGTAACATTACCACGCCACCAAAAAATTGTCTGGCTGCCGCTTGCCAGGGCATTAGGCATAAAACCCAGTTCTACAAAAGGCTTCATCCCAATTTTATGCAGAAAATCAAATAGGACATCTACATACATATAATTATACTGAGGTTTCCCTTTTGAGTCTTCGGTATACACGGCCATATCATCGGTAAGTAAGCCATGCATGCGGATATACCGGAAACCACATTGTTTTCTTACGTATTCCAGTTGTTGCTGCCAGTCGGCACGTAGCCCTTCATTTGCCCGGCCTGCACCTACACAGGTATTAAACATGGTATTAAGCTTACCCGATGTCTTGTTTAAATCTACATTAATCGCTCTTTGCCCTTTTACATTTGCCAGAAAAGCGAATTGCGAAACCACCAATACCCAAATTATTTTTTTCATCTGTTTTGTTAATTCTTATTAAAATTATTCTGTCCACACGAGCACGCCCGATGGTTTTAGTGTTTTTTCCCCAATTAAAACTTTTGCTTTTTCCGGCAGGTTTACCGTGTAATTTTCTGATGAGTAATTTAATGCTGTATAAAAGCCATCGCGCCAATAAACAAATACACCGGGAGGATAATCCTCCGTTGTAGCGCCGGCATCTTTATAAATCTGCCTCAACAAATCCTTTTCTAATTTAGCATCATCGGTATCTACACCGATATAGGTTACATCGCCTTTGCCAATCCGGTGTTTTACTACAGCAGCTTTTCCTTTATAAAACTGGTTATTATAGGTGGCCAGCACACCGGAAGTATCATTTGGCACAAGCAAATCCGCCCAACTATGCCATGGGTAATGATTTGAATTCATCAATATATCGCCTTTGCCGTATGACGAAAGCATATCGGTTTGGCTTATATGGGCGCCAATCAGGTTTGAAATTGGTAAGGCGGTCTCCCCTTCCCAAAAATGCCCTCTGCGATCTTTGGTACCCGTGCGGCAGGTAATAACCAGGTGGCCGCCTTTGGCTACATAGTCATTCCATTTTTTTACCAATACAGAATCAATCATTTCATAAGCGGGAACGATTACACACTTATACTTCGACAAATCTGCCGTTTCCTGAATTACATCAACAGGTGCACCTAATGATCTTGCCGTTTTAAGGAATTTTACCGGGTAATCCCAGGTATTCCATTGTCCTGTCTGCTTTTGCCTGTCAATGCTCCAGTAATTTTCAACGTTCCACAAAAGCGCTGTTGACCGTGCGGCCAGCTTTGCGGGCATTTTAGTGCCTGGGGTAAATTTCCTTCTCAGTTCTGTTATTTCTTTCATAAACTGCATGTAATCTTTACCGCCCTGCGAGGGTGTTACACCATCCGTTTGTATCACACCGGCATGATATTGCTCTGCACCGTACAAGATTTGACGAAAGCGGTACGAACAGGCAATCTTTCCACCAGCCACAAAACTGTGGTATAACCATAGCCTAACGGTACCCGGCAAAAGCAGGGGGTTGTAGCTTCCCCAATTAACTGGGCCCGGCTGAATTTCCAAAACGCCTGACACGCCACCCACAGATTTGTAATATTCTGAAGCAAAAAGAACAACATCGCTATTGCCTAAACGGAAACCCGATTCGCCAAGATTATCAGTACCGCCGTTTGGATATGCAGTGTATGTTGCAAAATCCAGTTTAGCGGTACGGTTAGGATCTGAACTGGTGCAAACGGCAGTATAGTTGGTGGTAACAAATTGCGCCTTTGAAACGTAATTGCGTAAAACTTCCGCCTGAAAATCAAGAAACTCAGCCTGGGCATCTGCCGAATATCTTTTAAAATCCAGTAATGCGTGAGGATTGTTACCCCACCAGCCTACCAGGTTGGTATTAGGGATGATAACCTGATCAAAACTATTAAACCACTGGCTCCAGAAGGCGGCACCCCAGGCAGTATTTAATGCATCAATGGTTTTGTATTTATTTTTCAGCCAGGCCCTGAATGCTTCCTGCGATGACGGACTATAATCAGATACCGCACCGGGTTCATTATCTACCTGCCACCCCATTACATTTTTGTTCTGCCCGTATCGTTTAGCCATCTCTGCTACTATTCTTTGTACAAAGCCACGGAATTTGGGATTGACCATTGATTCCAACCCACGTGTACCATTTTCCGCCCGGATATAATGCCCGTCCATAACAAACGTCTCCGGGTAGTTTATCCGCATCCATGTTGGGGTGGTTGCAGAAGGTGTGCATAGCAACACCTTGAGATGATATTTTGTGCAAAGCCCCACCACCCTGTCAAGCCAGGTAAAATCAAACCGGCCTTCTTCGGGCTCCATTTTGAACCAGGCAAATTCAGCCAGGTGAACAAACTCAAATCCCATGTCTGATATCTTTTTAATATCCCTTTCCCATTGGGCTTCACTCCAATGTTCGGGGTAATAATAGATACCGGTTGTTACCAAATCTTTTTCCGGGAAAAACCGACTGGCTTCCTGTGCTTTTAGCGCAGCCGAAGGGATTAAGATCCCTAACATAATTGTAGTTATTAATTTTCTCATCAAAAAGGTCCCGGGCTTTTCTATAGAAGCTATTTTAAGTTGTTTCACCATAAATTTCATTCAGCATTATCAATAATGTCATTTGTTATAGATGCAGGTGATATTGACTCTGCAATTATTCGAATGTAATTTGCACCTTTTCTGTGTAATATTTTAGTTAGCTCCCGCATTAAGCGCTACAATTGTACGTTGATCTTTTACGGAATAATTTTGCCTGTCCAAAGCACCACCTGTGTCCCAGAAAAATGGCAGCATCCCGTTAGCTTTAGCTTGTTTAGTAATATAAGTTAGCCAATAATCCACTGCATCGTTATGCGTTGCCAAATCTAAAGGGATATGTTTGCTGTTGTTACGCCTATAGGCACCATACTCGCCCAATAAAACGGGAATCCCTTTGTCGGCGAACTTCGCCTTCATTTTGTGGAAAGTTGCATTCACATCATTTTCTTCACCCCATGTGGCATTGTGGTTGGGTTCTATTGCAGAGTGGTGCCCGGCCCCCCAATAATAGAACATTTTGCCCCAGTTGGCATCGCCGTCCATCAGGCAAAGTTGATACGGCGAGTAGTAATGAACCTCCACCATCATCCGCGCTGCCACCTGGTCCAGTGGCAGGTTAGTCATCAAGTCGTTTGTTTTGTCGATATCCGTTGAAGGGCCCTGAACTACCAGCACCCTGTAACTGTTCCTGCCACCGGTGGATCGAACCGCATTAACAAAGGTTTGATGATAGCTGGCGAGCGTCGCCATCTTTTCCGCATTGTCTGCATTCGGCTCATTGGCACTGGCAAACATCAGGTGTTCATCAAAATCGCGCATAGCTGTTGCAATTTGCTCCCAAAGCGCTTTTTGTTTCGCGTTAACAGACTCTTTTTTAACAGTAGTACAATTGTTTTCGAGCCACCCCTCGTCCCAATGTATATTGAGTAAAACATACATATCGTTTTCCACACAATATCCTATTACTTCTTTAACCCTGTTAAGCCAATTTGTATCTATACGCGCTTTGTCTTTATCAGCTAAATGCGTCAAATTCCAGGCGCATGGCAGGCGGATAGCGTTAAACCCCTGCTGTTTTACAAATTTTATATAGTCTTCTGTAATGATAGGACTCCCCCAGCCTGTTTCACCGCCGGGTGCTTCAAAAGTATTGCCGATGTTCCACCCTAACCTGATTTTAGCGGCGAGCTGAACGGCATTGCTTTTCATTCCTGCTGAATCGGGGGCCTTTGGCGAGGTGTTATAAGAAGGATAAATAGCAGGCCGCGGGAAACTCGCATTCCTATTGTAAGCATTCGCGCTTTTTAATGAAGAAAAAGACGCGAGCATTATTATAGATATTATTATTTTAAAAGAGTACTTAATTTTCATTTTCTCCTAATCTTTACCTAAAAGATCATCTGAACAGAATACTGTTCAGATGATCTTATTTACCACCTACAATAGGTGAATTTAACTAAAGGTTTTATATCAATTGTTGGTATGCTTAAAACCCTGCACCTTTTTTTAGCGAATCTAATGCCTGCCGGTCTCCTATATATGCGGGCTGTGGTGTACTGGTATTTGGCCGTTGAAATATACCGCTGGCCCATAAAAACGGCAGCACACCATGTGCTTTGGCTTGCTTTGTGAGATAAGCATAGTAATGCCAACCCGATCTTAATGCCAATATCGAATCAGCCGGGTATCCTTTTAATTTATCAGCGTGATATTGCACGTCAAATTCTCCCATAACTACCGGGATACCCTTATCGACAAATTTTGTTTTAACGTCTTTAAATGCGTTATCCATATAAGCTTCTTCTGTTGAAGCTACGCAGTTGCGATCCAGGAAGAGTGGGTTTGTTGTATGAAAGTCTTTTCCCCAGAAATACAATTCTTTTCCCCAGCTTGCATCGCCACTTAATATGCAAAATTGCGACGGGCTATAATAGTGAAACTCTACCATCATTTTATTAGGGGTAGGGTCGGTAGGTAGTGTCGGTGTTTTATACGCATTAGCCGGATCAAGATAAGAAGTAAGCAAATCAAGTGACGTAGAAGGCGACTGTATAACTATAGTACGATAAGTATTTTTACCACCGGTACTGCGCACCGCATCAACAAATGATTGGTGATAACGCATTAAGGTAACAGTTGTGGGTACATCACTCGCATTGGGTTCATTGGCACTGGCAAATATCAAATGCTCGTCAAAATCACGCATCGCTGTGGCTATTTGCTGCCAAATTGCTTTATGCTTGGCATTAACAGTATCCTGTTTAGCACCTGTAACTGTGCAGTCGATATAACCTTCGTGGTGGGTATTAAGTATCGCATACATATTGTCGTTAATGCAATATTGAACAACTTCTTTTACGCGGGCGAGCCAGAGTGGGTCTATTTCCTGAGTTTGGTTATTTATTATGTGGTTACTCCAGGTGCAAGGAATCCTTATGGAATTCATACCAGTTGATTTTACCAGATCAATCAGTTGCTGGGTAACTTTAGGGTTTCCCCATCCGGTTTCCCACCCGGGCGCATCCAAAGTGTTATAAATATTCCATCCCATTGTCATCTTTGCGGCGAGCTGCGAAGCGGTGCTGCCCATGCCTGTTACATCGGGTGCTTTGGCCGACGTGTTATATGATGGATAAATTATGGAATTTTGCATTATGGTAATTCGCCTGCTTTGACCATTAGATGAACTCAGATTTAATAGCACCGACCGGGTACTGCCTGATGAATTTGATGCAGCCGTTAATTTAATGGTCACATCCCCGTTACTACCCGATGCTTTGTCTAAATGCAGCCACCTTATACCGGTAGTATCAATGCTCCATGCGGCGTTAGTGGTAAATTTCAATTCTACAGTTCCACCGCCGTCGGGTATTGCATCTGTCAGATTGGAAAGCGTTAGTTGTGCGGCCGGCGTTGCCGATTTTTTACAGGAAACCACCACTAAAATGGCAAAGAAAACTCCCAGAATTTTATACGCCGTCTCTATTTTCAATATCTTCATTTTCGTTTTTTATTTAATTTTTACAATACGGATATTATCAAATGCGCCATAAAAGCCTGTAGCAGTTTTCGCTGCGTCATAATTATGCACATATATGTTGGCGGCGGTATTTCCTGTTGGGCCAAGCAAATCGGTAATTTTATTTATGGAAGCTCCCATGCCCTCACCAAGTGTTGGATCACTTGCACGGAACGACGTTAACGGAATGGTTAAAGTAATCCAGCCCTTTGTTTTGTATGCGGTTCCGGTCTTCCATGGTTCCCATCTGTATACATATCCACCACCTGCATCTGTTGTAATATCAAGTGCACCACCGTTCCAGCCTTTTGCAACACTTATTTCTAATTTTATGGCCCAGTTGCCTGGTGCGTCATTAAGGTTAGCCACCGGCACCCATTGATTACTTGATAAGCGGGTTCCGGAACCGCCATACCATGCCCCATCACCGCTATTCAAAATACCAGTATTCAAAAAGATAAATATGGAATTGTTTGTACCCAATACACCATCAAAGTCGGTGGTGTGGGTAAGCCAGCCGAATGGATCATTTGAGGCTTTATTAATACCACCGCTACCCGCTGCCCACCAGCCATTCATACCATTAAAACTCCATCCGCCTTCCATGTTCTCGATAACACCGTTTTGTAGGTATGTTGGCGTATAAACCTTGTAAATAGTAGTACCCGTGCCAAACTTTGTAGTAACAGATACAGGTCCGCTTTGCGATGTTGCAGGCGCAACAAAAGCGACAAACTTTAAATCAGCCGATGTTTTAAAGGAATTAATCGCAGCACCGGCATAACTTAGCGATTGAATATTCTTCAAATAGGTACCGTAAACATAAACTGAATCGCCAGGGCTGGCATTTTCGTTAGAAATACGTGTAATCGTTGGTGTGGCCTTAATCGTATCCACGGCTGTACCGGACTTAGTGGTTATCACTATTTGGGTAGTGGGCGTTGCCGCCGGCATAAGAAAACCCAGAGAGCTTCCGTCAGAAACTGATTTGAACGATGAAATCTTGGTTCCGCCATATATAAACTGTTGAACCAAAACTAAATTTGTACCATACACATAAACCGAATCGCCTGGGTTGGCAAATACATTGGATATAGCACTTATAGTTGGCATCAAAGGACCCAATTTAAACCAAAACGTTGTTGACCCTCCAGGTGTTTTATAAACCAGACTATAGAGCTTAGTAGTATCAACCTTGGTATAATCGATGATTGGCAATTTTACCACAGCGTTATTCGGCGAAATAAAGGCAGCGTTAATGGAAGCAGGAACTCCATCAAAATCAATTTCTGTCGCATTTTTTAAATTATTCCCAACTATCGCCACATATACGCCGCCATTTGAATATATGGCACCGCTGGTTTTAGGATCACCGTTACTGATTTCAACATCGTTAGGTGAGGCAAGATAAAGTCTTACGCTTTTGACAACAGGGGCAGCGCCGCTGGCGTCAGCATTCTTTTTACAAGCTGGTGATAAAGCCACAATCATGAATAAAAGCGGCAAAAAACACAAGCTTAGGTATGATTTCTTTTTCATAACAATTTATTTAAAATGTTTCAATTAATAATATGGTACCGGTGGCTGTGTCAATTTAGGGTCACTTACCAACTCTGATGCCGGAATTGGTAGCGTAAATGAACTGATAGTGGCAGGGAGCGCAGTTGGAGTGGCAGTAGTATCTCTTGTTGCAATACGCGTTTTAGGATCATAAGTAAACGAGATACGACCGTGAGTGGCATCCTGGTCGTTAAGTAACTTCACAGCGTCATTCGGGGCATAATAAGAATACCTAACAAGGTCCATCCAATATTGTCCTTCATAAGCAAGCTCTACTCTTCTCTCAACACGCAGCAAAGCCGGGGTTATCGCAGTCACTATATCCACGCCGGCCCTTGCCCGCACCTTATTAAAATAAGTTAGGGCGTCACCATCGCTCGTAGCTGTATTATTCCCCAAAATAGCTTCAGCATATATCAAATACACGTCGGCCAATCTAAGATATGAATTGTGTTCAACTGACGACCAGATATCCATTGTTGGCGCATTGTTATCTTTTTCGTTGCCAATAACGTGTTTTTTCATTCCCGTACCGGTAGCCTTATAACCACCGGCAGCTTGATTCAACTCGGGATAAAAATCTCCGTTGAGCATAATAGTGGCTTTGCGCCTTACTGTATCCTTAGCTGAATACATCCGGTATAAATCGTAACTTGGCGCTAATGATTGCCATCCACCGTTCTTTGAAGGAAGTACCTCGTTGGTTGGCGCATACCAAGTCTGCAGATCGTTACCGTTTCCATAAGTAGCACCCGCAGCCCATTGAAGGGCAAATAATGATTCCTGGTTATCGTTGTTTTGAGACTTGAAAAGGTCGGCGTAGTTAGGAAGCAGCGACAATCCGCTATTTTTACACACATTACCCGCATATTTTTTGGCACTGTCAAGCAGTGCCTGGTCGCGCGAACCACTTTTGCCCCAACCAGCCATTGTTAAATATACTTTGCCCAGCATTCCCTGTGCCGACCAGGTAGTTACCCGGCCTTTTTCGTCTGTTTTGGGAAGGTATTGCGCTGCGTATGTTAGATCCTTGGCAGCGAATTTATAAACGTCCGAAACAATATTGCGAGGAAGCAACGGATTTTCTATCAGTTTACTGTTATCTTCAACAATGGGCACAGCGCCCCAATACACGGCCAAATGATAATAAGCCACGGCACGCACAAATTTCGCCTCGGCTATGGCAGCATTTTTTTCTGCCAGGGGGATGGACGCAGCAGCCTGCGCCTGTATGGCGTTAATAACCGTATTACATTGCGCAACAATACTGTACAAGCCGGTCCAACCATCTGTCACATAACTATTTTGCGCTGTAATGGTGCGTGTAAAAAGCTGTACTAAATCGTTACTGTAACCGAAACTACCAGTGCCGGCCAATACGTCGCCAAGTGGTAGCATGCCGCTTCTGTTCCATCGCCCCCACTCCCCGCCGGCGTATAGGCTTGCAGTAGCCAGCCGTAAATCAGAGGTGGTTTTGTAAAAATTATTTGAACTGATCTGCGAGTTGGACGGGCGGTCCAGAAAACTCTTTTTACATCCGGCAATTGCTGCTGCAAGTAGCAGGATGATAATAATTTTGTTAGTTGATTTCATAAACATATATTTTAACATCAGTGATCGTATCTTATTTCAAGGTTATGTTTGCACCAAGCGTAAACACTCTCGGCTGAGCGTAATAACCGTTGTCCCAGCCCGACTGAAGAGGGTTCCATGAGCCCATTTCAGGATCTGTGCCCTTATATTTTGTAATTACAAATGCATTGGCTACAGTGACAAATACTTTAACAGATTGTACAGATACTTTTGATAAAATATTTTCTGGTATGCCATAACCTAATGTGATGTTTTTGCACCGCAGAAATGAAGCATCCTGGATAAACAAACTATTAGGACGATTATTACCGTTGGTATTGTCTTGTCTCAATCCAACAACCGTTGTGTTTGGGTTGGTAACATAGACATTGTTAATATCGGATGCAGAGCCGTTGGGATTTACCAAAGCCAATTTTGCATAATTTAATACCTCTGTAAAATAGTTGGTATTGTTTTGCGAATCGGTTTGCGACACTTGCACTTGATTAAACACCTTGTTGCCATAGTTGCCGCTGAAGAAGATATTCAATTCAAAATTTTTGTAGCTAAATGTATTATTGATACCATACTGGAATTTCGGGTTCGGGGATCCTAAATAAGTCTCATCTCTTGAGTCGATAATACCGTCGCCATTCAAGTCTTTAAACATACGATCTCCGTACCAGATCCCACCGCCCGACGAAGAAATTGGGTATGGGGTACCGCTTGAGTTAGCAGGGCGGGCATGTGTTTGAAAATCACTTGGTTTTGAAAAAATCCCGTCAAATATATAGCCATAAAACTCGCCAATGGGCTGGCCTACCCTGGTTGTTTGAATTATATCGTTATTAAATGACTGGCTTAAGTTAGCCTGGCTTCCACCGGAACCTAAATCAAGCACCTTATTAATATTCCGCGAAAGGGTAAAACCTGTTTTCCAATTAAAGTTTTTAGAAGTAATATTGGTAGTGTTGATTTGGAAATCAAATCCTTTATTGCTCATCGAACCCACATTGGCATAGGGTGCCACCATGGTTCCCGGCGAATAACCAGCAGCAGTACCCGTATATAACGGAAGCGGTACCTTTAATAGAAGTCCGTGTGTTTCGCGGTCATAAACATCCAATGTCAAACTTAACCGCCCGTTAAAAAACGTTCCGTCAATCCCTGCACTGTAATAATTAGTTTTTTCCCACTTCACAGACGGATTTGCCAAATTGCTTTGAAATTGTGCTGTACCTGACAGGCTGTTAGATACTGTTGTAAGTTGAGTTACAAAAGTATTGCCTGGTATGCCTTGATTGTTGGTAAGCCCATACCCAAGCCTCAACTTTAATTCATCAATACTTTTTATACCTTTTAAAAACGCCTCGTTATTAATTTTCCAGGCAAATCCACCTGAATAAGTAGTAACCCAACGATCGCTGCTTGGAAAATTTGAAGAACCATCGTTCCGTATATTGCCGGTTAGCAGATATTTATCATCCCAGGAAAAATTCAGACGACCGAACCAGGATTCCTGGGCAGAGCCCCCTGTGGGGTTTGATAGCGAATTATCGCCTGAGTTTGTGGCCGTGGTAGGATCCCCGGCATTAAGGCTCTGTACATTGTTTGAAGCAAAATTTCGTCGTCCGCCACCAACATTTTCGAAAGTACTTTCCTGCGATTCATGCCCTGCTAAAGCATCGAATTTAAGTTTCCTGAAACTATGGTTATAAGTTAAAAAATTGCGTATTACTGTATAAAAATTTTGGCCGGAGGCTGAAGAGCCGCTGCTGGGGCTGGGAGTACCTTTACCAAAAGTATAAGATGGCGAAAAATGATCTTCTGTACTAAAATCGAAATTACCAGATAGTTCATTTCGCAACGATAAACCTTGAGCAAGTTGGACTTCGGCGTATACGTTACCGAATATCTGATTTCTCTTTCTTAAGTTTTTTATAATTGTGGCCAATGCTACCGGGTTGGCAGAAGGTTGCACCCAACCGCTGTTGTTGGTAACGGCCCCCCAGGAGCCGTCACTGTTTGTTACCGGAATATCGGGGGTATTGTCTAACGCGGTTCTAATTACACTACTGCCGGTTGCAGCTACATTTTCATCAACGTGGGCCAATTGAAGGCTGGTCCCTATTTTTAGCCAATTTGTGGTTTTATTATCCAAATTGAGACGTACTGAATATCTTTTAAAATCAGATCCAAGGGCTATCCCCGTTTGGTCAAAAAACGTGGTTGATAGCAAATATTGGGTTCTGGCATCACCGCCACTTATTCTTAGCGTATGGTTGTTCATCGGGGCTTTCCGGAACAATTCTTTTTGCCAATCGGTACCCTTACCTAAATATTGGGGGTTGGCAAATTCGGGCCGCGAATCGAAGCCCCAGACGGCGGCCCGGGCGTTAATGAAAGTGGCAAGCTGTTGCAAATCTACTGTTGGTAGCCGCTTGGGTAATTCCTGGTAACCGGTATAGAATTCATAATTTATCTGCGGTGGTCCGGCTTTACCCCTTTTTGTAGTAATAACAACTACACCATTGGTTGCCTGCGAACCGTATATGGCTGTTGCCGAAGCATCTTTCAATACATCTATTGATTCTATCTCGGCGGGATTGATGGTATTCAATGGATTGGAACCACTACCGGGGTCAGAAACCGGAGGGATAATGACGCCATCTATTACAAACAGTGGCGAATTTGAGCCGGTTATTGACGACAAACCACGTATTTGAATGGATACGCCACCGCCAGGCTGACCCGATATTTGTTGAACCACAACTCCGGCTACTTTTCCCTGCAGGGCCTGATCAAAAGTGGTGGGCTGGGTTTTGCGCAATTCGGTACCCGATATTGAACTTATAGACCCGGTAGCGTCTTTTCTTGGTACTTTGGCATAACCAATAACCACCACCTCATTTAAGTTGCTGGAGGTTAAATTTAGCTTAACGTTAATTGCACCGGCTTGTTTAACCGTTACCTCGCGAGGTGCATAACCCAAAAAGTTAAAAACAAGTACTTTTCCTGGTTCAGCAGCTATATTATAGCTACCATCAATGCTGGATACAGTTCCGAGGCCTGTGCCTTTAATTTTAATGCTTACTCCTGGTATTGGTGCACCATCGTCGGCACTTGTTATTTTGCCCGTAATATTTACGGTTTGTGCATGGGCAGAAATGTAAAGGAATATGCCCGCGATAATTAATGAAAACTGGTATTTCACTCTTCTTTGTAAATTTTTATCCATCTGGTAACAGGATTTTAAGGTTTGATAATTGGTTCATTGTCTCTTTTGGTTAGTGATTAATTGGTTTTTCTTTCATTCATAATTTATTTTTGTTATCATATTTTCCCGGGCAAATAAATACCCCAAAAAGCCATTTGAAACTACTCCGCGGCTTCGTTTCCGCACATGATACTACTGTCCGAACAATCAGTAAAAAACTTCGGGTACAGCCAGACGCATGCTTACTAATTCAAAAAAAGTTAACTGTTGGTCCTATTGGTAATTGGTAAAACATTGTTCAAAGGCAACTTTTTTAAATACGTTGTCTTGAACTATATTCTGGGAGATGAAACTATAATAACTTAAAAAAGGAGAAGTGGCAGAGTTGAACAAAGATATAGACCAAATGTTCAACAGATCATAAAATATTATAAATAAGGTATTTACACACGAAAACAGGACCTAATTATGCTTTGCCGACTATGGAAAATTAAATAATAATTTAGAATCACAGGTTTCAGTGAACTATTGGTCAACATTTGGAACCAAACACAAAATAGCCGATTGTTTAGACCACAGCTTGAAGAAGCAACTATGCGTAGGGCTGGCGCCAAGATTCATGAAATATACCATATTACATTATGCGTGCTGAGATTACAGCCGATTTTTGTTGGAAGCGATTTCGCAGGTATGCCCTCGCATAACTGCACGTTACGCTATATAGACCAGCATCTGTTGCAAAAACGATATGGAAGTTATTCTTCTTCGGTTTGGGATAGTTTCTTTTGGCGAACAGAATTGATATAGGCAGAAGGAAGAGTCTTATACTCATCCTTGAATAACTTTGTAAAATATTTGGGGGTATTGAAGCCAACTTCGTAGCAAATCTGGCTAATTGTCATTTGGCTATTCTCGAGTAAATACACCGCTTTTTTTAACCTTATGGAGCGGATAAATTCAACCGGGGATTTGCCTGTAAGCATCAAAACCTTGTTATATAATGATCCGCGGCTCATGTTCATTTTACGGCTCAATTCTTCTACCGAAAGGCTTTCGTTTAAGATATTGAGTTCGATATATTCGACAATACACCTTAACAGTTTCTCATCTTCGTTTTGTAAAGGTGTTTCCTGCAGTTGCACGTCCATTTGCTTTTTGTACGTTCGCTTATAGGTGTCCCGAAGGGTTAGGATATTTTTGATTTTTGAAAGAAGTATTTCGAAATTAAATGGTTTTGTCATGTAATCATTAGCGCCAATTTCCAAACCTTTTATTTGTTCTTCATCACCAGTTAATGCAGTTAGCAAAACAACGGGAATGTGCGATGTACGTTTATCATTCTTTAGTTTTTTGCATAACTCAATTCCTGTCATCTCGGGCATACTGATATCACTTACAATAATATCCGGATGTTGCGAAAGAGCTTTCTGCCAGCCTTCCCTTCCGTTTGAAGCTTCGATTAAAAAGAATATTTCTTTTAAATTGTCTTTCAGGTAAAAACGAAAATCATCGTTATCCTCAACTAAAAGAACCACCGGCATTTTATTTGCCCGTTGCTGTTTTGGTACGGTTTTAATTTCATTGTGGCTATCTTCACCCGGATTCTCAATATCAGCCTCGTCGCCGGCTACTATATCCGTTTCCAGGCCTGCATAAATAACAAATGGCAGTTTAATGATAAAACAGCTGCCGTGATCTGGCACACTCTCAACCGTTATTTCTCCTCCATGCATCTTCACAAACTCATGTGTAATTGCCAGGCCGATGCCGCTGCCTTGATTAATCATCGATTCAGGAATATCGTGTTGAAAAAAACGCTCGAAAATTTTACCTTGTTTTTCAAGCGGAATACCAATACCAGTATCAATCACCTTAATCTCAAGCGGGGCGTCAGCGGTCTTCCCATCTACATTGAGCAGAACGCTTACCTGGCCGCCGGATGGCGTAAATTTAAAGGCATTTGATAGCAGGTTAAACAATATCCTTTCTATCTTATCATGGTCAAAGCTGGTAAACAACGAATCAATCGTGGTATCGAAGACAAAATCAATCCCTTTTTCTTCGGCAATATCTGTAAATGACATGCTTATTTCGCTGATGAATTTCACAATATCGCCGGGCTTGCTATGCAATTTCAACTCCTGAACTTCCATCTTACGAAAATCAAGCAGCTGATTTACCAGGTTTAATAATCGCCTGGCATTCTTTCTTATCATGCCCAGTTGTTGTTTCTGTTCCAGGTCGGCACGGGTAAGCATTTTATCAACCGGCGCCATGATCAGTGAAAGGGGCGTTCTGAATTCGTGGCTTACATTCGTTAAAAATTTAGTTTTCAGTTGGTCAAGCTCCTGCATACGCTTAACCTCCTTACGCTCCTGTTCGATTAGTAATTTTGCTTCCTGCTTTTCCTGTTCAGCGGTGAATTGTCTTTTTATTTTTTGTATACCGCGTTGCCGGATAAGCAAAAGGATGCCCAGAAACAGTACGACGTAAACAACATATGCAAAAGTTGATTTCCAAAATGGCGGCAATATTTTGATCTTTAACAAAATATAATTGGGATTCCAAGCGCCCCCAGAATTGGATGCCCGTACCTTAAATACATAATCCCCCCCATCCAGATTAGTATAATTAGCCTTTCGTGTCCTACTATCTGCATTTACCCAACCTTTATCAAATCCCTCCAGCATATACTGATATTTTACTTTACCGGGGTTGAAAAAATCCAGGGCGGCAAATTCTATCGAGAAAATATTTTCGCTGTGATTAAGTATGATATTGTTAGTTAACGATATTACTTTTGATAGCACTACGTGCCCGTTAATAGCCTCATTGGCTGATACACTTTTATTGAATAGCTGAAAATCGGTAAATATTAATTGTAGCTTATTAACATTGGGTTCTAAATTTTTAGGATCAAAAATATTAAAACCGTCAACGCCTCCAAATATCAATTCGCCGAAGTGCGTTTTCAAAGCGGAATTCATATTAAATTCACGGCCTTGCAAGCCATCCGTTTCGTCAAAATTTTCGAACCGGAAATTAAAACCAGTCGCCTTTGGTGTTAAGGTAATATGGCTCAACCCATTTGAAGTGCTTACCCACATCGTTCCTTTATTATCTTCCAGCGTATTCGATATTGAATTCGCCGGGAGCCCATTTTTTTTTGTGAGCGATGTAAAAGTATTTGTATTGGGATTGAAAACGCTTAACCCACTTGCCGTTGATATCCATATCAAACCACGGCTATCCTCATTGATATTGTTTACCATGTTGTCAAGTAAACTATTGGTATTACTACCATTTGAGCTGTAGTGAGTTACTCCTTTGCCATTTTTTAATATTACATCAATACCCAAATATCCTCCGGTCCATATGTTGCCCCGCTTATCCTCAAACATGGTTATTATCATGGGTGACTTTATTTCACCCTGTTTAAAAGGATGGTAAAATATATTTTTGGACCTGTCAAAAATTTCAAGCCCGCTTGCAAACGTCCCTATCCATAAACGGTGCGACGAATCTTCCAAAATGCTCCATACCTTGTCTTCGGCAATACTGTTGGCTAATTTATCATCATGTTTGTAATGGGTAAATGTGGTTCCGTCAAAACAATCCAACCCGCCAAAATAGGTACCTATCCATAATTTTTGATCATGATCAACACATAGGTCAACAATAATGTCACTACTCAAACTATTTGCGTTTCCCGGGTCGTGCTTATATTGGGTAAACTTGCCTGTTTTGCGGTTAAAATAAATCAGGCCGCCACCATTGGTGCCAATCCACAAGTTTCCCTGTTTGTCTTCTATAAATTTGTAAACATCGTTAAAACTTAAACTACCCGGGTCTGAGGCAAAATGCCTGTATAGAGGAAACCTAATGATGTTTTTATGATAATAACTTATCCCCTTTTTGAAGGTACCGGCCCATATAATACCTGAAACATCCTTGTAGAGTATTGCACTGTTTTGCTTTAGTGATGTGGGGTCATCTTCGCGGTTAAGCAGGTAGGTGATTTTAAAGTCCTTTTTATCCAGTATATTTATACCACCGTGGTCAATGGCAATCCATATCAGGCCGTCATCGGCCTGAATAATACTGCTAATGGCATTCCCTTTTAACTTTGCCCCGGCCGATTCCCTATCGATATGCCGCAAAATGCCCGTTGAAGGTTTATAGTAAAACACACCATACCCACCGTATGGTGCATAAAACCACAAATCATTATCGCTATCGACCGTTAAAGAGTAGGCCCCGTTTTTATTATTGGTTGCCTTATTAAAAACATCCGTGCGGTAGCCAATTTTGTTGAGCTTAACATCAAACATCTCTACCGTGCCCTCACTGTAAACAATCCATACATTGCCCTTCGCATCAGTGGTAATATCGGCAATGGAATTTGCGTATAATGATGGCATGGAATTAACACTATGATAATAGCGTTTGGTTTGCCTGGTTATAACATTGTATCTGTAAATACCATCGGGGAATAAGAACCAAAAATCGGCAGGGCCCGACCACACTATTTTAGAAACATTGGAAGAAGCGGGGAGTTTTAAAGAACGGAGCAACGGCTGCATATCACTGCTAAATTGCTCTGTTTCGGGATCGTAAAAACAAAAACCGCTGCGGCTAAATATCCACAACTTTTTATTAGGGCCTTCAAAAATTTTGTCTACATAATCATTATTAACAGACGTTTTACTATTTACATCATGCTTAAATACTTTAAATGTGTAACCATCATAGCGGTTGAGGCCAGCTGCAGTGCCAAACCACATAAAGCCCTTCGAATCTTTAAAAATGCAATTAACCTGGTTGTGCGATAAGCCATCGCTAATATCGAGGTGCGAAAACCGGTACTGGCTGCTTTGCCCAAAAACATTTATACATCCAAAAATTAATGTAACTAAAAGGAAAAAATAATATTTTACGCGAATGGAGATCATTATCGAAAGCCCAAAATCAACAGATTAACTTCTATAAAGTTAGTAAACTAAGGTAGCACAAATGTTGTATAATAAGCGGACATGTGTCAACTTTTACGTCGATTTTCAAAGGACGGGTTATTAAAATAAAAATGCGTCCGTATCTCACCCCGGACGCATTGACCAGCCTTTTTTCAATTACAATCACAATATTATTATGATCTCTTAAAAAATGCGTCCGTATCGCACCCCGGACGCATTGACCTGTCTTTCTTCAACTAAATCACAGTTATTATTGTGATGTCTTTAATTTTTTGAACTGGGTTAACAGCGATTTTTAAACACATTGCATAAATGGATTTGTACCCGTTTATGCTTCATATTTTCACAAACGCCCACTGCTGATTTTTGGCACCGGTGTAGTCCGATTGATCAACCGCGGTACCATTTCTGAGTGAAGTTGCTGTTGAAGATGAAACAACTTCGAGGGCTTTCCCACTATTTACGTTTATAATTTTGTAGTATCCATTATCAGTTGCCTGAAGTATCCAATTTTGATTATTACCGCCCGTACCTGTATAAGCCCATATATCGGCAATACCTCCGTTAGCGCCAGACCAATTATATATCTCCAGACACTTCCCGCTTGTATGCATAGGCGTTAACAAATAGTGGCCGCCGCTCCCGGCTTGCACTTTAAATTGTTGGTTTTGTCCGCCCAAATAATCCCATTGATCTGCTGTTGCTCCGTTAGCACTTGCCCAGCCGCCAATCTCCAAAGCTTTAAAACTAAACCTGTTAACTATCTGATACACGCTTCCAACCTGAATTGTGGAGGAGGAGGCTGTCTGTGTTCCTTGCACAAGCGCAGCTAACTGCTGTTGATCTTTTATAGCGTACGTCGACCTGTCAATGATCGAACCGGTGTCCCAAAGAAACGGGAGCATTCCGTTTGCCAATGCCTGGTGCATAACATAATTATACCAATAGGCTCTGGAAGCTATATGGAGATCATACGCATCTCCTGTAAGAGAGCGGCGCCCCGCTGCAAATTCGCCCATTACAACTGGGATGCCATGGTCAACAAACTTCGTCTTCATCGACTGGAAATATCCGTTCAGGTCCGACTCTTCGCCATAGGTGGCATTACGCGTAGGATCGGTGGTTGAGTGATACCCCGAACCCCAATAATAAAACATGTTACCCCATGATGCGTCTCCGTCCATCAAACAAAAATTGTAAGGGGTATAGTAATGCACTTCAACCATCAAACGATTGGATGCGGGATCTGAGGGAAGAGTGTTCATCAGATTGTTTGTTTTCACGATATCTGTACTCGGCCCCTGGATAAGCAAAGTTCTATAACTGTTATGCCCGCCGGTTGATCTGACCGCGTTGATAAAAGTTTGATGATAGGAAAGGAGAATGCTCATCCCTGTGGCATCTGAAGCAGGAGGTTCGTTTGCGCTGGCAAAAATCAAATGTTGGTCAAAACCACGCATTTGCGTTGCAATTTGCTCCCAAAGTGCCTTTTGTTTGGCATTAACTGCAGCTTGCGCGGCCGTGGTAATATTGGCATCCAACCATCCACCGTCCCAATGGATATTTAATATCACATACATGCCGTCGTTAACGCAGTATTGAACAACCTGTTGTACACGGGCGAGCCAGGCCGGATCTATTTTTGCAGTTGTTGAATCAGGTACATGTGACCAATTCCAATTACAAGGAATCCGTATGGCATTAAAACCGCTTTGCTTTAACTTATCAATTAACGCCTGGGTAATATTGGGGTTTCCCCATCCGTTTTCATTAGGAGCGGCTTCCATTGTGTTGCCGATGTTGTATCCTAATGTCATGTTTGCAGCGAGCTGAACTGCCGTACTCGTCATCCCTGTTTGATCGGGCGGAAGTGGCGAAATGTTGTAACTCGGATAACTGGTAGCAGTCAACGTCTTTTTACTGGTTTTGACAAATGGCGTAACTGCCGAACCGGGAGTCTCCTGCTTGTGACATCCCGACGCCACCAGAACGATGGCGATGCCGAAAAAATAGTTTAGTGTTCTCATATTTAATGTAAAATTGGTTTCTTGTAAAAGCGATAAAAATGAAATGCGCGTAGGCTATCGTGGATGTAAAAGATCCATTTAGCCGCCTTATTACATGATCATCAAATGCATAAAACTATATTGGCGATACTTGAATTAGATAGATAATTTAATTGGCAATTAGTTTTATGTTCCCTGCCATAAAAATGATAGCGGATAATATCATCTTCGTTTCAATAACAGCACCTTCGTTCCATATCCGGAAAAAAAATAGTTGTCATTACTTTGAAAACGCGCTCAGGTTTATTGATCGGGCAGCCAAAAATATAGACCGAAAAAATGGATGAAGGGGTACAAAAGTGAATAAATAGGGCACGAAATGTTCAAATTGACAAAATTTCCTGCATCCGCTGTAAATGCCAGATACCTGAAGGGTTTAAAGTAAAAATCGGTGTAAAGAGCCTGCGGCATTACCGTCGCAGGCTCTTTAGTCAATTTAATTCCAATCCCCTGAAATATCCTTAGCCACTGCAGAATTAGAATTCTTCTCGGCTAAAGGTATTGGTAACAACACATTTTTATCTTGAAACGGCTGTGTGCCGTCTTCAATCTTCCTTTCAGCATTTATTGTTTGTTTTGCAATGCCCCAACGTATCAAGTCAAAATAACGGCTTTGTTCACCGGTTAGTTCCAACTGCCTTTCACGCATCAGGATGTTCATAGCATCTGCCTGGCTACCCAGCGAGGTATAAAGTGGTGCTTTAACACTTGGCCTGTTACGTACCTGGTTAATTAAAGCTAATGGCTCGGCACCTGTGTTACCCTGCTGTATATAGCTTTCTGCCAGCATAAGCAAAACATCAGCATAGCGTATTACCTGGCCATTTATACCACTTTGCGGTCCGCCAAAGGACGATTGTTTGTTATAATATTCATATTTAAGCCACTCGTACCCTTTTGAAGCGAAGGGAAAATCTACTGGCCCCGCAGAACATTGCTGACAATATTGTGTTTGCCCGCCACTTGCAGCATCGCCATAAAAGGTGAAAGCAGCGCGGGGATCTACGTAATTTGCAGCCGGGTTTTGTGGGTTAGGATAAGTAAAAGCCTTAACAGCGGTTGTAGTTATATGTACATTGTTCCAATCATTAAAGCCGTATTCCTGCGCACGATCTGAGTGTGTTGCTTTGCCACCCCAGGTTTCCTGGCCCCCAAAAACGTAATATTGGTTACCAACACCCCAATCTGTCCATTTCTGATTCATCACCTGAAAAATGGTTTCAGGATTCGCAGCAGCATCATTCTGCTTCGGATCATCAAACAAATCGTTATAAGCCGGTGCAAGCGAATAACTGAAAGGCGCCTTGGTTAACTTGGTAAGTTCTGTTTGTGCCTGGGCCCATTTTTTTTCATATAAATATGATTTACCCAAAAGCGCCACCGCAGCCCCCTGTGTAGCACGCCCGTAACTTTCAGAAGCATAGGAAAGAGGTAGGCCTGCTTCAGCATCTTTCAAATCCTGTTCAATAAACGCCCAAACAGCGGCGATAGGTGATCTTGGCGCGTTAATATCTGCAGGTGTTGGCAGTGTTATGTAGTGGGTGCGGAGTGGTACCCGGCCGTATAAATTAACTAATTGAAAATAAGCATAAGCCCGCAGAAATTTAGCCTCGGCAATATATTGCTTTTGGTCCGTTGCCTCTGTAGGTTTAAGCGGATCCGGTTTCCATACCTGCGTACGGTCGATAACCACATTGGTACGGGCTATTATTTGGTATAATGCCGACCACATTTGCCCTGCCTGGTTCTGGTCGGGTCCAAAATTATACTGTGCCAATTGAAGCAAATCGCCTACTAAGGGCTGATTATTTTTGGCGTCATAACCCAGCAGGTCAAAAGTAAAATACCACTCACGTGCCCACATGCCATTATGCAGCAAACCAGCGTAAGTAGCTACAACGGCCTCATTTAAGGCAACATCGCTGGTAAAATACGTATCAGAAGTGTACGCACTTTTATTAACCAAACTCAAATCTTTTTTACACCCTATTGAGAGAACCAACAACCCTCCGGTCATAAGGAATTTCATAAATCTTTTCATAATTATATCTTTCAAAATGTTACTTAAAATCCTGCTTGTATCCCGAATAAAATGGTACGCGGTTGCGGAACCTGGCCGCGATCTATATTGCGGTTAAAAATAAGATCGCCCCCATCTGAACCTATTTCGGGGTCATACCCTTTATAGCCGGTTATCGTAAATAAATTTTCCGCAGCAATATATAGGCGCAGTCTACTTAAAACATTACCTGAAAACGATTGCAAAGTGGCTTTACTCAAAGTATAACCCAGAGTGATGTTACGGGCACGTAAATAGGCGCCGTTGTCTATAAAGAAATCCGATGGCCTTAAATTTCCGGATCCATTGTCATTCTGTCCAGCCCGTGGAAGAGCGGCATTGTCTCCGGGCTTTTGCCACCTGTTTAATATAGCGGTTGAGGCGTTATGCCCCGTTCCTGCGAACTCCAAACTGGACCTCAGATCATTTCCAATTTGCACGCCCTGCACTCCTGACAACACTACATTAAGATCGAAATTATGGTAATTGGCACCTATATTAATTCCATACATAAACTTTGGAATTGCGCTCCCCAAAACCTGCTGGTCTTTTGAATCGACGGTTCCGTCGCCTGTCAGATCCTTAAATATAAAGTCGCCGGGTTTTAATCCACTTTGGTAAACCGCAGTCTGATTGCCGGTTTTCTGTTGTGCTTTTGCATTTAACGCATCAATTTCGGCCTGATCTTTGGCTACGTGATCAACCCTGTAACCATAATATGCCCCGATAGGGCTACCCGGTTGGGTCAGGGTTTCTGCAACACCTGTCCCGCCCACAATTGGAGTCGGCGACTGGGTGCCTAACGATATTGTTTTATTACTATTAAAAGCACCGTTAACACTTATGTTATAGCTAAAATCACTTTTAACCTCAGAACGGTAACCTAACTGAAATTCAAAACCCTTATTTTGTGCATCCGCCGCGTTAACAGTCTGTGAACTTCCACCTGTATTTATCCCTATACCTAAACTTGGTGGTACGGGTATGTTAACTAATAACCCACTGCTTTTTCTGTTGTAATAATCGGCATTAAAAGTTATTCTGTTGTTGAGAAAACCCAGATCGATGCCCGCATCGGTTTGGTCGGTTGTTTCCCAGTGTAATAATCCGTTTCCGATAGTAGTAAGTGTTGTGCCGCTAACAAATTGCTCGTTCCTGCCAAAAGAATACGCCAGGTTTCCAGCAGTCGATCCATTGAAGGTATACACATCGCTGGCGGTAAGAGATATCCGGTTGTTACCGGTACGTCCCCATCCTACGCGAAGTTTACCATCGCTGATGAATGGAAAGGCTGCTTTTATGAAATCTTCCTGACTGAAGCGCCATGCCAGGCCCGCGCCAGGAAAATTGCCGTAACGGCTTGCTTTAGGAAAGTTGGAAGACCCGTCGCGCCTTAAACTGGCCGAAAGAATATACTTATCGTCGTAAGAATAAATCAAACGTCCGTAGTAAGACTGTTCTATACCAGCTCCATTGGCATAGCCTGAGGAACTTGCAGGGGTAATTTTTGTGGCTACGGATATGTCCCTTACTTCATCGGTCAGCATACCGGTACCTGTTAGACTAACAAAGCTACTGCTGCCCGCGTCTTTGTAACTTGTACCTGCTGTTAGCGAAACATTGTGTTTGCCAAAGGTACGGTTATAGGAAAAATAATTTTCAATGGTGTAACTGGAGTAGTCGTTAAAACTGCGGCCCGCTTGCCGGTCGAAAGCCAGTTTATTGGCGGTTACGTAGGGGATATTATAAGAATTGCTCACACTGCTGCCATATTGTACTGATGCTTGTGACCTGAAGGTTAAACCATTTATAATTCTTACTTCTCCAAATACTTGCGGAAATAATATCAGTTCATGGCCGCTTTGTGTTTTTACGCCTAAGTCTTCTAATGGATTTACTGCATTGCTGTCATCATCTATATTGGTAAGGATGGAGTAACCGCCCCGGATTGAAGAATCATATATGGGTTGATAAGGCGCATATTGAAGCGCGTTACCTATGCCTGCCATAATTCCCTCCGTTTTGGTATACCTCAAATTTAAGGTTTGGCCGAAGCGAAAACGGCCTAATTTTTCCTCTAATGTAAACCGGTTATTAAACCTTTTTAATTGATAATCTTTAACAGTGGCTTGCTGTGTTACGTATCCCGCCGACATATTATATGTAATCTTATCACTTCCGCCGCTTACACTTATATCATTTTGTGTTGATAAAGCTGTTTTAAAAATTTGGTTCTGCCAGTCGTTTCTGTCAACCAAAACATACGGTGTTGTAAGTTTTACCGGTGTGGGATTATTGTTGGTAACATCAATATCTTTAAGGAGCTTTACATAATCTGCGGCTTTCAACAGGTCAAGCTTTTTAGGTATGGTTGCAAAACCTACCTGCGAGGTAAACGATATTTGAGGAGCTCCTGTTTTACCTTTTTTTGTTGTAATAATTACAACACCATTAGCACCGGCAACACCATATATTGCTGTAGAAGCTGCGTCTTTTAATATGGTAATGTTCTCAATATCCTGTGGGCTGATGCTATTGAACAAGCCTTCATTACCCTGAATGCCATCAATAACGTACAACGGGCTAACATCCGTGAAAGAACCCACACCACGTACAATAATTTTCGCAGTTGAGCCCGGCACACCATTTGTCGGCACTACCTGAACGCCGGGGGCCTTTCCTATTATCAGTTGTGCAGGGCTTAGTGATGTATTGGCGCCGGCATCTTTCGCGTTTACCACATTAACAGCACCTACCAGGTCTTTTTTGCGGGAGGTTCCATATCCTATTACTACTACTTCGTTCAGGTTGCTGGTACTTTTTGATAAAACCGCATTAAGTGCGCCTGATGAAGGCACAACAATTTCTTTTTGTTCGTAACCAACAAAAGAGAATATCAGTGTACTGCCTGAGGCCGCATTTATGGAATAGACACCTTCGGAATTTGTACCCGTAACCTCGGGCTTTCCTTTTACTTTGACAGATACGCCGGGCAGAGGTAATCCGTCGTCCTTATCCGACACTTTGCCGGTAATTTTCCCCGTTTGCGAAAAGCCCGGCAAACTTATCATGATAGCTGATAAGGTTATCCCGACAAAAATCAGGAGTTGGTTAAATAATTTTCTTTTCATGAATTTTTAATTTAAGTGAAACAAATTGGTTAATTATTAAGGTTTAGAATATCTGGATGTAGAAGATTGGTACCTAAGTGTTAGATTGTTATAAGCCGGTGGCGCATTGGGGTGCATCTCCTTTTCATCGGCAGCAACCAGAGCATTTTTTGTGATATAAATAAATTGGTTAGCGTTTTCAGGCCCGCAATCGATTGCGAAACTTCAACGCTAAAAAGCTCATCACAGTTCATTAGTAAGTTTTTTAACATATCTATAAAAATTAAAACTGAGCCTCAGCTGTTCACTAAGTCAAAAAATAAATATCGGTTCAACTGGTAATTGGTGGATACTGTTAAAATCGGCATTTCAAAGACACCGAATTGAAGTTATATTCCGGGGGGTGAAACTAAAGCAACTTAAAAAAATGGAAGGGGTAGGGATGAATAAAAATATAGATCAAATGTACAAGCCTATATAATGAGTTATAAATAAAGCCATTAATAAATTGCATTAACTCCCCGGCAGTTGTAGGATATACTATGAAGTTTGCAATGTGCTGCCTTCTTTTATCCAACACTCCATTTTGCAATGAGCTTGCGGATAAATTTCAATAATATCTCTTGAACCGTATTCATTTGTACCCTATTGACAAGGGTTTAAAAATACGTTTCCAGCCTATAGCTCTATTATTGCTTTAATTACGCCGATCACCGGATCAAACCAGCTTTCAAACTCTTCCAGTACCTTATCAAATTGTACACAACATGTAATGCAATCAAACGGTTACACCCAGCCTTTTTTATGGATGCAATAACATGTTCAAAATCTTCCCGCTTAACATTCAAACTACTCATTAAAGTGGCTTCATGCTTGTGAAGTTCGGGGTGGCTCACACCGATATCTTCTTTTTGCGAACCAACCAGTAAATACTTTGCTTCATGCGCCCATATAATGAAACCCGGTATTAATTGCTTTTAAGCTGCCGATGGCATCTACTGTCATTTCAGGCATATCTCCTTTCGTTATTGCGGCCAGTCGCAATGCCGCATCCGCTGTCGATACGTTTATAATATGATCTATCTTCAGTCCATCCCTGCAAAATTCAAGCCTTTTTGTGTTAAGGTCCATGTCAATTACTTTAGCGTCAGTAATGCGGGCATTATTCCATTATTCCGCGGCCTATTGGTCCGCTCCTATAACCAGTACATGTGCACTTGGTTTTACACCATCCGGCCTATTCCCATATGTTCATTGTTAGGAGCCGCAGCCAGCGACTGATCGTAATGCACATCAGCCTTTCTCAGCTTTATTTGTACAGGGGCAACGGAATGACTTTGCCCGTCGGTTTGCGCTAACCCACAGGCAATTGATAGCCTGGAAAAATCAATTTCCTTGCCCCCTCTTAACCAGTTGACTTTATTTCATTAAAAGCCGCCGGATACTAAAGGTGGTCAGTATAAATCGGCCAACGAGAGTCAAATTATCTGTGCTTTATCCACGTAAAGGGAATATTTTGAGTGTTTACGTAAATTTAAAAGCCCGTAAATCAAATGATTCACAGGCTTTTAATGTGTTTTGAGTAAGTTATCAGCGGTGAGGGAGGGATTCGAACCATAGTATGTTTATAACTAAAAATCAAGCATTTACAATATTTTCTTTGCACGTTGCCATGATTTTGTCGCGAACTTGAAAATACCACAGAATTACGCCTAAACCACTCTCCTATTTATATCATCAGTTATCAACTGCCCGAGTCTGGACAACCCGAAACACCCTGTAACTGTAAATCGTTTTCTTAGGTTAAAAGTATGAAAAAGAGATTTAATAAGCAAATCAGGCTGTATTTAGTACTTTAAGATGGGGAACTTGTCTGAAGTCAACATTTCTGGACCAATATTTTTTTGGTAATAAGATCTCCTGATAAATTGAGGTTCATAACCCTAAGGTCGGCAGTTCGATCCTGCTCCCAGCTACTACAGCAAGAAAGTAAAAAAATTTTTACTTTCTTGCTTTTTTTTCGACCATAAACTACTGTGGATCAATAATATATCAGCGATAGCTTCATTAAGCAAAACAGTTCAAAAACGTGTTCCATCGAAGTATAATTTTTGAGGAAAAATATACATAATTAGCTGTCTTTTACCTACTGCATCATATTTCTTATACAATAAAAGCAGCTTTAAAACGCAGGAAACGGCATTTTTAAGCATTCTTTCAATCTTGATGGCCCCCGAAACTACACCTTCAAGCTGAACTTCGAACTGCCTGATTTTTTGATCACAATCCGATTTAAATTTTCGGTATTCATCCGCATCTATTTCACCTGAATAATATTTATTTCTCGCATTGGTTAGTTTGATGACCCCAAAACGGGTTTAACGCAATTGCTTATGCAATACGGAAAGCGTCGATACAAATCGGGTTAGTATCGGCACTCTGTTTTTTTACGGGTTTTATGTTATTCATTTGTGCCTTTAAAGCGCATCATAGCACATGACCAAAAAGGTGATTTTCTTATTTTTTAGCTGCCTGATAAGCTGGACGACAGCATTTTCCCAGGACAGCCTGAGCGTTGTTAAGTGGGATCTGCAAACCTGCCTGGACTACGCCCAAAAAAACAATATCCAAGTGAACAGCGCCCGGCTAAGCCAGCAAACCAGCCAGCAGGAACTGATACTTTCCCGGGTCTCTGTTTTACCCAATTTGTATGGCTCGGCCACCCAATATGTCAATCATTATCACAACGAAGCGGCTTATGGCTCCGGCAACTACGGGCTCTCGTCATCCTGGACTCTTTACCAGGGCGGCTACATCAAAAGCGACATCCAGCAAAAGAACGTGGAGGTGGAGCGTGCCAACCTGAACATTCTGCAACAGGTCAATGACCTAACCCTGCAGATCACCCAATATTACCTCAATATTCTGCTGGACAAAGAAACCATCATTTACCAGCAAAACGTAGTCGCTACTTCACAGGCTCAGGTAGAACAGGCAAAAAAACGGCTGGATGCCGGCAGCATAGCACAAAAGGACGTTGCCCAGCTTTTAGCCCAATTAGCGAACGATAAGTATACACTGGTTACTGCCGAAAATGCGCAGCGGCAAGATCTGATCAGCCTGAAACAGCTCCTGCAACTGAGCGCTACAACCTTCGATGTGATCACACCGGATACCATCATTTCTAAAAAGGCGGTAGATAACCTGATTGGCGTACAGCAAACAGCCCTTAAAGACCGCCCGGAAATAAAGAACAGCGAGCTGAATGTAAAATCGGCCGAATTTGGGCTGCAAAAGGCCAATTCCGGATACCTGCCCACGCTTACTGCCTCGGGCTTTGCCGGCAGCAGCTACCGGGGCGCGGGGAGCGGTTATTTTAGCCAATTAAGCAACGGCTTCAACCAGCAGGTTGGCCTTACCCTGTCCATTCCCATTTTTACACGTAAAGTTAACCAGGTGAACCGGGCAGAAGCGAAGATCAGCATCGATCAGGCGAAGCTCTCGCTAAAAGACGCCAAAACAACTCTCACCCTTACCATTGAAAAGGCTTACATCAACGTGATTAATTCACAAAACCAGTACGATGCGGCTGCTGAGGCTTTTAAATACAATCAGGAAACTTACCGTGTTGCCAACGAGCAATTGAAAGTAGGTATTGTAAACATGGTAGATTTCCTGCAACAAAAAAGCTTGTACACGCAGGCCCTTCAGCAATATATACAGGCTAAATACAACGCCGCCCTTACCATAGAGATCTACGAATTCTATAAAGGCACTCCTGTTAAACTTTAACCGCGCACCATCATTATGAAAAAAAATACAAAAAGAACGCTCGTTATCGCTACCATCGTCATAGTGGTTGCCGGTATTTGGTTCATTACTACCAAAAAGAAAGAAAAGCCGGTTGCACTGCCTACCGAGGTGCCTACCTATGGTTACATTGCTCAAACAGTTACAGCAACCGGTACCATTCAGCCTGTAGATACTGTAGCAGTAGGTACCCAGGTATCGGGCATCGTTAAAGTGATCAATGCCGATTTCAACTCCAAAGTAAAAAAGGGGCAACTTTTGGCGCAGCTGGATAAATCGCTTTTGCAGGCAACGGTCGATCAGGCCGGCGCTACTTTGCGCACTCAGCAAAGCCAGCTGGTTTATAACCAGAATTTTTATAACCGGCAAAAGCTGTTGTACAGCAGCGGTTCGATCAGTAAACAGGATTATGAATCGGCTTTGAATAATTTTAATTCGTCCAAAGCGGCGGTCGATAACGCGTCGGCAGCACTGCGCTCTGCTGAAAAAAATCTGTCTTATACAGATATCTATTCACCAGTAGACGGTGTGGTGCTTTCACGTAGCGTCAGCCTCGGCCAGACTGTTGCGGCCGCATTCAGTACACCAACGCTTTTTGTGATCGCTAAAGATATTTCAAAAATGCAGGTTCAAGCAGATGTAGACGAGGCCGATATCGGCAATGTAAAAAAGGGTAATCGGGCAAGTTTTACCGTGGATGCTTATATCGATGATGTGTTTAAGGGAACTGTGTCCGATATTCGTCTGCACCCTAAATCCACCTCTAATGTGGTGACTTATACCACCATCATCTATGCTCCAAACGATAGCCTGATGCTTAAGCCCGGGATGACCGCCAATATCAATGTTTATACCAAAGAGGTAAAAAACGCGCTGATGGTCAGTTCCAAGTCGCTGAACTTTGCGCCCGATTCCTCGCTTAGGAAACAATTTACTTTAAAACCAATGCCGCAGGCTAATGCCGGTAACGCTGCCAAAGGGCCGGGTAAGCTGGGAAGCGTATGGCTCAAAAAAGGGAAAGACCTGATACAAACGCCGGTTCGCTACGGGCTTGATGACAATACCCACGCCGAGATCCTGTCGGGATTATCTGTAAAAGATACCGTCGTATCATCGCTCCCTGTTCCTGTGCAGGCGGAAACAGGCACATCTATTCTACCAAGCCCGGGCGGCGCTGATAAAAACAAAAAGCCGTAATGAAAAAGATCTTAGAGTTACATGATATCATGCGGGAATTCCAGATGGGGTCGGAAATTGTGCGGGCACTCAAAGGCGTAAGCTTTGATGTATTTGCCGGCGAGTTTGTGACCATTATGGGCAGCAGCGGCTCGGGTAAAACAACCTTGCTGAATACCCTGGGCTGCCTGGATAAACCCAGCAGCGGAACTTACCTGCTTGATGGCGTATCGGTGCGTGAGCAGAGCCGGGATCAACTGGCCAAGCTTAGGAATGAAAAAATCGGTTTTGTATTTCAGGCCTATAACCTGTTGCCGCGTACCACAGCCCTGGAAAATGTGGAACTGCCACTATTTTATAACCCAACAGTAACGGCAGCAGAGCGCCGGGATCGGGCAGCGGCTGCTCTGCAAGCTGTAAAACTCGGCGACCGGATAAATCACATGCCCAACGAAATGTCGGGTGGTCAACAGCAGCGTGTGGCGATTGCCCGTGCGTTGGTGAACGAGCCGGTGATGATCCTTGCCGACGAAGCTACCGGCAACCTGGATACCCGTACCTCTTATGAAATTATGGCTTTAATGCAGGACCTGAATCAAAGCCAGGGCAAAACTATTGTTTTTGTGACCCACGAACCTGATATCGCCGCTTTTAGCAGTCGTACGATTACCCTCAGGGATGGCCGCGTAGTGAAAGATCAAATTAACCAGCAGGTACGTTCAGCCAAAGAGATGCTGGCGGCCTTACCCGAAACCGAAGATTACCACGTATGAAATTATTCAATCTGATCAGGCTCGCACTACTGGCCCTGCAGCGCAACAAGCTCAGGGCCGTGCTGACCATGCTGGGTATCATTATTGGTGTGGCGGCCGTGATTACCATCGGGGCTATCGGGGCTGGCTCCACCGCCAGCGTACATAATTCACTCGCCGGCATGGGCTCTAACCTGGTGATGGTTATGCCCAACAGCAATGCGCCGGGTGGTGCGCGTTTGCAGGGCGCCAACGTGGAAACACTGACTGAGAAAGACCTTGATGCCTTAAAAAAAGAAGCTACTTATATTAATGCCATATCGCCCTCATCCCAATCCAAAGGACAGGCAATCAATGGTTCGCTTAACTGGCCGACCACCATAGAAGGCGTGAACCAGGACTATCTTACCATCAAAAACATATCGCTCAAAGACGGTAAAATGTTCAGCGACCGTGATGTGCACACCTATGGAAAAGTTTGCCTGCTGGGACAAACCGTGGTAGACAATGTTTTCCCAAAAGGTGTCGATCCGGTCGGCAAGATCATCCGTTTTAACAAGATCCCCTTCCAGGTCATCGGTATACTGAACAAAAAAGGGCAAAATACCTTCGGGCAGGATCAGGACGATATTATCCTGGCGCCCTATACCACCGTTCAGAAACGGATCATCGCATCCATCTATTTCGGCAGTTTTAATGCGTCGGCGAAATCTGAAAACCTGTCACAGGCCGCTGCCGATGAAATGGAAAAGATACTCCGTAAAACGCACCGTCTCCGCCCGAGTCAGGACAATGATTTTACGGTGCGTACACAGGCAGAACTCATACAAACCCTGAGCTCGATCACCACGCTGCTGACCGCGTTACTGACCGCCATAGCGGCCATATCGCTGGTCATTGGAGGGATTGGCATTATGAATATCATGTATGTATCGGTAACCGAGCGTACCAAAGAGATCGGCCTGCGCATGTCGATCGGTGCGCGCGGAAGGGATATCCTCAATCAATTTTTAACAGAGGCCATTATCATCAGCGTTACCGGAGGGCTCATCGGAATACTAATCGGCGAAACCCTGGCATTTGTAATCGCTAACGTGCTGCACTGGGAACCTATTATTGATAAAACATCCATTATGGAAGCATTTGGCTTTTGCACACTGATCGGGGTTTTCTTTGGCTATTACCCGGCCCTTAAAGCTTCCCGGCTCGACCCGATAGAGGCTTTGCGATACGAATAAATCAATCAAATAATTACCAATAAACCCTAAAAACCATGAAAATTAAAAAACTGATTCTCGCTCTAATGGCTATGGCCATCGTAACTTTCGTTTATGCAGCAACTGATATCAGCGGTCATTGGAAAGGTTCCGTCAATGATCAAATTGAGGTTGCCTATGATTTCAAAGTGGACGGACAAAAGTTAAGCGGCAGTACGAAAGGCCCTGACGGGAACACCGTTCAATTAACTGATGGCTGGTTCAAGGACGACAGCCTTGCCTTTACTCTGCCCATCATGGACCAGCAGTTTAAAATGACCGGCAAAGTAAAAAACGCTGACCAGATCGTACTCTACATGAAGGGCGGCCCAATGGGCGATATGAGTTATGTGATTAAAAAGGCCAAATAAATTCAGGAACCGGGCTGACGCCAGCTTTTCATAAAATTGCCGAATGCCTCCCGGTAAGGTTCAGATACCGGGATGGCAGCCCGGCTAACCTGCACGGATGCTTTGGTTACGGCGGTCACTTTATTTTTGGCCACGATAAAGGAACGGTGCAGGCGCACAAAGTGGGTGGCGGGCAGTTTCTGCTCCATTACTTTTAAGGCCATCAGCGTCAGCACCGGCTTGGCCTGGTCTTCCAAAAATATCTTGACATAGTCAGCCATGCTTTCCACGTAAAGGATTCGCGCTATATCAATGCGTACGAGTTGGTAATTGGAATATACATGAAGGTACTGCGGCTCGTGATCCTGTTCCAATAGTGTGAAATATTCCAGTGCGCGGTTGGCGGCTCGGGTGAAATCAGCGAAGCTGAAAGGTTTTAATAGATAGTCCAATGCGGCAAGCTTGTGCCCTTCCAGCGCGTACTGATCAAAAGCGGTTGTAAAAACTATCCGCACCGACCGGCGGGTGTCACCACGGTCAATCCTACCGGCAAACTCCAGGCCGTTCAGGTCAGCCATCTTAATATCTAAAAAAACAAGCTGTACTTCAGGATGTTCATCCAGAACGGTCAGGGCCTTTATGGCACTGGCGCATTTATCAACCAGTTTTAAAAATGGGGTTTTAGCGACGTAAGCGGCGATCATCTCTAAAGCCACCGGCTCATCATCAACGGCGATACATTGAATGGTCATGTCAAAGCTATTTGAAGTTCGATCCTGAATTCCTGAAGCTCACGATCTTCTTTAACGGTGAGCTTGTATTTGCCCGGATAGATCAGGTCCAGGCGGCGGCGCGTATTGGCCAGACCGATCCCGCTGCCCTCGTCCGTTTCCTTTGCCGGTTCCGCAAATAAAGTATTACGTACCTCAAAGCGCAGCATTCCCTGGCATAACTTCGCTGATATATAGATATGGCTCGGCTGCACCGTACTGATGCCATGCTTAAAAGCATTCTCTACAAAAGGTAATAGTAGCATCGGTGCCAAAGGGGCATTAACCGGGAATTCGGGCCGGTTAAAAAAGACCTGAACATGCTCAGGCAGTCGCAATTGCATTAACTGGCGATAACTGTCGATAAGGTGTAGCTCTTTTTCGAGGGTAGTTGATTGCTGTCGGGTATCGTATAAGACATAGCGCATCATATGAGACAGCGTGTAAATAGCTTCACGGGCCCGGTCTGTATCAATCTCGGTGAGCCCGTAAATGGTATGCAATACATTGAAAAAGAAATGCGGGTTGATCTGTGAACGTAAAACGGCCAGTTCGCCTGCGATGCGGTCGTTCTCCAGCGTTTTTTCTTTCAATAGGTCGGCCTGTATTTTTTGGGTGACCGACATGATGATAGCAACCCCGATAACGATCATGGTAATGATCATGATACTGAGGTCTCCCACGGGTGTATAACGATCGTCAATCGGAGGGTGTCCCGGCGCAAACCTGTGGAGCAATCCCGGCAGGTCTATCAGTTTATCGGCCTGGTGGTTTATTACTGGCGCGGCGATGCAGATCAGGAAAACGAGCAGTGCGAAAATGCCACCGCGGTTGTTATAGAGCAGTTTGGGTATAAGCACCCGGAGGTGGAGGTAAAACACCCCCACCATGGCGGCATATAGCGCTAATTGCTTGGTCCAGATCTGTACGGGTAGGGAAGCGGTAATCGTTAACGGGATACATGTAAAGACGAGCAACCCCAGTAGCACAGCAAAGTGTACAGAAAAGATAATAGACCGCAAACGG
Organism: Mucilaginibacter sediminis; assembly: GCF_051903035.1. Taxonomy (NCBI): domain Bacteria; kingdom Pseudomonadati; phylum Bacteroidota; class Sphingobacteriia; order Sphingobacteriales; family Sphingobacteriaceae; genus Mucilaginibacter; species Mucilaginibacter sediminis. The sequence goes on along the minus strand of NZ_CP170602.1, from coordinate 286,856 downwards.
GTAATTTTAACAAGAGATACCACAGCTACAAATTACCGGCTTTTAATTCCAAATCCAAAGTCAGCTAATTCTTGATATGGATATTTCTACCGGAACATATCGCCTTTCTGTCGATACTCTTTTTTAAAGAGATTCCTAATTCCTTATTTGCAGCAGATGACTTACAGACAAACCAGTAAAGATAAGGCGAAGGAATTACAGGCCAGGCGCCGCATATGGCGGGCTTTTTTTGTTCTGAAGGACCCTATAGATCCGGATTCCTTCATCTCACAATTGAGAAAATCTGATTTGACGATCGAGCGCAGCCAAGTATACGATACGTTCGCTTTACTAATCGAATATGGTTTTGCCGACCGCAGACATAATGAAAATATAGGTATGACTTTTTATACATGCCGTTGATCAAGCATCTATTTGATGAATAATATAATAAGATGTGTAAACTTTCTCTTTGTCATCTTAAGAACTTTTAATTTTTACATTAAAAGCCGAGAATACCACTGAGTAAGTGATAATATATTACCCTAATTTGAAGCCACGCTAATCAATAGTTTGAAGATCTGATGAGATTACGTAATAGTGCGGGAGGTGTTTACATGTAATTCTAACCACATGATTGTCATAGCGGTATCGTACGCCCAAATCCAATAACCATTGAAAATCATTCGGTATTGCTGGAACTGTGTCCAGATGAAAGCGTTGATGCTTCGTGATATCTAAGTGAGCGATATAACAACTTTAAATGGTTAGTTCAAGCTTGATCTATAATTAATCGATATGTGGTACCTGATAGCCGATGATAAGCAAAAAAACTTACTTATCATGGGACGTCATTAGTGTCCATTAAAAAATAAAAATTGTTCTTTGAAATCATTGATAGTCTATTAGTTAAATGCTCATTTAGCGCGTGACGATTTGAATTGATTAGGTTAGTCGGTCAACCGACAAAAATGAATCAAGGTAAATACGTTTTCTCGCAATTATCAGAGTTTCTTCCCCAACGTGTATTTGATGGGATTGTAAAGAAGTATGACGGGGATAAGTATGTAAGGCACTTTTCCTGTTGGAACCAGTTGCTCTGTATGCTGTTTGGTCAACTTACAAACCGAGATAGCTTACGTGATCTGATCATTACGTTGGAAGCCCATAGTAAAAAATCATATCATTTAGGTCTTGGAAAAAGCGTGACCCGAAGTAATCTTGCCAAAGCCAATGAAAACAGGAACAGCAAGATATTCGAGGAGTTTGCTTATCACGTGATCGGCATCGCCCGGAATAAACGCGCTAATGAAGATTTTGAGATAAAAGGCAAGATATATGCGTTTGATTCGTCCACCATAGACTTGTGCCTAAGTGTATTTTGGTGGGCAAAGTTTCGTAAAACCAAAGGGGGAATAAAAATTCATACCCTTTTTGACATTACAACACAGATTCCAGCCTTTATACACATCACTTCAGCTGCGGTAAATGACATGAATGCTATGGATTATATCACCTATGAAGAAGATGCTTACTACATTTTTGATCGTGGTTACGTAGATTTTTCCAGGCTGTATACCATTACTCAAAGAAAGGCTTACTTCGTGATCCGTGCTAAATCGAGTTTAAAATATCGAAGAATATATTCCAATAAGGTTGATAAACCCACCGGAGTGCTATGTGATCAAACAGGTAGATTGACCGGCTTTTACACTGCCAAAGATTACCCGGAAAAATTACGCAGGGTAAAGTATTACGATAAGGAAAGTGATAGGACATTTGTTTTTCTGACCAATAATATGGAAGTAACAGCGGCACAGGTTGCACTTCTTTATAAAAACCGTTGGCAAATAGAGCTATTCTTTAAATGGATAAAACAACATTTAAAGGTCAAGTCCTTTTGGGGAACCTCTGAAAATGCGGTTCGTATTCAGCTCTATTCAGCAATTATCGCCTACTGTCTTGTGGCAATAGTCGCCGAAGACTTGAAAACCGGTCGTTCAACCTACGAAATGTTACAGGTAATCAGTATATCGTTACTGGATAAAACTCCTGTAAATGAGCTGCTTAAAAAGATAGACTACAAAGATGTCAAAGAACTAAATTGTAACCAACTGTCACTCAGCTTATTTTAAGTGGACAGTCATGATGGGACGTGATTAATCAATCGAAAGTTCCCCCTTGTCTATATCTGATAAAGGTACCATAGAAGCATAAGATTTACGAATTTTCGATTAGTTTATCAATTCGGCTTAAACGTTCCAAATCTTCCACAAAGCGGGTCGAAAATCTTTCACTTTCGGCTACTACAGCAGGGAAGTGAAAAATTTTTCACTTCCCTGCTTTTTTTCACCCGTAAACTACTGGTAATCAAGAAGATTTTAGCGACAGCCTCACTAAGCAAAACAGTTCGAAAACGTGTTCCATCGAAGTATGATTTTTGAGGGAAAATATACATTACCAGCTGTCTTTTACCCACCGAATCATATTTATACAATGAAAGTAGCCTTGAAACGCAGGAAACGGCTTTTCTAAGCAATTGTTCTATCTTGACAGCGCCCGAAACCGCACTTTCAAGCTGAACTTCGAATTGTCTGATTTTTTGATCGCAATCCGATTTAAAATTTCGGTATTCATTCGCATCTATTTCACCTGAATAATATTTATTTCTAGCATTGGTTAGTTTGAGATTGACTGTCTGTATCAGGGCGATAATATCTTTGCGCTTACCAGCTACATGGAGATTCCGAAAGCCTTAATCAGGCAATTCCTGGCCATTCGGAGCACCAATTTGTGTAGATTGGAGATAAAAAGGCATCTTTATCTTCAGTTGTTTAACATGATCAAAGCGTAACAGAATTGTTTACGCTATATTTCCGGAACCTGATGGTCGATGGCCCCGGAACGTCCACCTTCAGCAATACATTCATACTCCAGACCAGGACCAGCTGGCTGGATAACGACCTGGTCATTCCAGGGCAGGTATACCGGCTGCTCGCAGATCAAGGGGCGATCAGCCATCGCCGGACCCTATTGTAGCAGGTGGTCAACCGTAAAAAGCTTGTCTATTCATTACCTGAATTTTGCCTTCATCTTTAAGAATTGCCGTTCAAAACCATAATAGGATAAAAAAGCCACCAGGAATAAAGCGGGAACGTTGACCAGCGGGGAGTCGCTGTACCTAAATGTATGGCCCCAGGGCTGCCGGTACAAAAAAATCTGCTGCCAGATATACAGGCTGTAAGACAAAACGCCAAGCCTGGCCAGCATTTTCATTTTTAAGATTTTGCCCAGGAGGTCATCCGGGTTAGTAACCACCAGGTAAATGACCGCAGCGATCATCACGGATGAAACCAGTGAAATCAGATACCCGGAGCCTCCGACCATCCAGCCGGAAAGCCTGACCGCCATGGCTGTGGCCAGCAGCGGTAAACTGACACAACGATTTAATTTAACGGCGGCTGACTGCGGCCGGCCTTTAAACATCAGGACCGATAGCAAAGAACCGGTCAGGATCGAGGTAGCGCCATTTTCCAGCAGCCCGAGCAGCAGATGGATAAATTCAAAAAGCAAATGATGGGTGGATAACCAACCGGCCTGGCTGACAGCAGCGTACTGCAATACCGGGACGAGCAAAATGACCGCCATGGCAAGCCGGGTGTACACTTTCAGATTGTATACCAGTACAACAGGAAAAATCAGGTAGAACTGCCCTTCGACCGACAAAGTCCAGAAATGCCCATTGAACCAATTGGATATATAGTTCAGCTGAATATTCTTCACGTATAACGCGGCGGCCATAAATGAACCGGCCGAAAGCCGGAGGTCAAACAGGTAATGACATAAAAGCAATACCGCCAGGAACAAATAGGCGACCGGCAGGATTCTTAGTGCACGCCTGATATAAAACCGTCTGAGGGATACGCTTTCTTTTTTCACTTTCTCCCTGAGCAGGAGCGCCGTGATCAGGAAGCCGCTTAATACAAAAAAAATTTCCACACCCCCGCTGCCTAATGCGGGCATTGCCAGCCTGGTGTCTAACAACAGGTGATCAAGTAAAACCATCAGGATGGCGACGCCCCGCAGACCATCGAGCCCGGGAACATAGGGACTTGCCAAAGCTTCGGGAATTGCGATTTTGTCTTGTACAGGAAGCATGTCCAATAATACGCATTTCCGCCGGTTCCACTTCAGACCGGAACGGTGAATCAGCTAAAAATCCGCTAATCTTTTACGAAGCCGCAGTGGGGTGCCCCCTCCCGGTACCTTAAGGCGATCACTTAAACAATAATTGATCAAACACCGGTGCCCGGCAGTGCATCCCGTTCCTGCGCTGCCTGTTTTCGCTGAACAGCCGGATCGCTTCAATCGTTCGCGGAACCAATCAGCCGGAATTGACAAGCAGGCATTGCACAATAACCATGAAACAACATAGCCAGGCATTTTTTGGTCATCAACCATCGTTGCGCCCAAAAACTTCCGTCAACCGATCTGTCGCATAGAAAATAATATCAGGACCTCCGACGGGTATCGCTACTGTCGAAATAACCGGCAATTGATTCTACAGGCTCCGCTCCTGCTGTCAATATAGTTTTCCCTATCGGACTAATTATATCAGATCAGCGCAGCAAGTCTTTTACGCGCCGAACAACTTCAGGTTAAAGCCGGTTATCCTGCGGGCACTCGCCGCCGGGCGCCAAAACCTGATCACCAGGCATTTGACCACGAGGGGGCCGGCCCCTGCCAAGCTGTACCGTTGCAAAAACCGCGGCTAATAACACCAGGTATATAATCCCGGTATCCAGCGGGCAATTGTTATCCAGCGGGTCACTGCCGCCGCATGGCTCGTCAATGCCCTGGGCAAACGTCGTCAGGGAAAAAACTAAAATAATAATCGTTGGCCATATTTTTTTATACATCATATTCACTTGTCTATCTTTTTATAAATTTTTTGGTGCCAATCAGTTGCCTGGTCGCTTTATCAGTAATTTCTACGATATAAGTCCCGGGTGCCAGGCCGGTAACAGTTTGCTGTATGTTATTCCCGTCGGTTTCCCTGTAAATGACGGTTTGCCCGGTAGCGTTGGTTACACGCAGTAACACTTTGGCCGGTATATCTGTATTGATTTTTATGGTAAATTGTGTTGATACCGGGTTCGGGTACAGGGTCATCGGATCATTGACGATATTATTGGAGACCGTATTAACCGCTATCACTTTACTGTAACTAACACGGCCAAAAGGATCGGCCTGCAGTAAACGGTAATAATTGATGCCGGCAGCAGGCGACCTGTCAATGTAGGTATATTCACCGCTCCCGTTGCTTTGTATAGCTTGTAAAGAAACAAAGTCGCTTGTGCCATCTTTCCGCTCGATATTAAAACCGGTCAGGTTTCCTTCATTTTCCGTTTTCCACGTGAGCTGCACCCCTTCTTTGACCATTTTGGCCGAGAACCCCAGCAGCTTGTAGTTATAAGCTGCCTTTTTATGAAACACCAGCTCAAACCGGTTGGCGCCAAAGCTTGCCGTATCGGTTTTATCAATATTAAACAAGTACTGATGGTATTTGCTGAAAAACAACGAATCTTTTTTGTAATGATCCAGCAGGTATACCTCATACCGTGGGTCGAGCGATTCAAATCCTGTTCCCGACAAGGTATCGGCATTATCATATTTTGTTGCATTTACATGAAGCTTAATCCGGGTTGCCGAATCAATGGAGTGCATGCGGTTAATAGAAAGCATCGTTGAACTTAAGCGGCCATAACTTGCCAGGGTAGCTATATTACCAATTCCCTTTAAGCGGTCTGCATCGTGATAAGGCTCATATTCGTTTTTCGAATCCGGGTCAAAGACTATCATGATATCATCTGTGTTTACCTGGTCGGCAGCCAGTTTCACCCGCATAAGCTGGTTTTTTGCTTCTTTTGGAAGGCCCATCAACAAATACAATGTGCTTCCCAATGAATTTGGCTGTGTAGTTGTTTTGGCAACCTCATTAAAGGTCAAAGAGCCGCTTGCACTTGTAGCCTGGATAAAAAAGCCCTGGCCGCTGGCAATATAGCGTGTTGCATTATTGGTGCCTATTCCGCCGGGCGTTAAGGCGGTGTAAGCGCCGTAATTTTTGCTGGAGTAATTAAATACGTACATCGTGGCAGAAACCGACGGGCCGTAAATGCCGTTTGTGGAGGTGCTTTGCGAAAACGTATCCCAATCAATAGATGAGGCGTATGGGTTGCCAACCAGGTTGTAACCTGTTTGGGCTTTGCTCAATGTAGTGCTGCTGCTATTCCACCATAATTTTACCGGTATGCTGCCCTGGTTAAGCGTACCAACCGCAACCGCAGTAGCCGCATCCGGGTCAATATAGCTGCCCCCGAAACGGTTTTGTTTATTAAGCGCAGTTGTTGATGTAATGTTGTTAACATTATTGCCTGCATAATATAACAGGTAGCCGTTACCCACCGGAAGGGTAGTTGTCGCCGTGGTGAGTCCGCTGCCGGTATAGTAGGAAATCGTATTGCCCAAAATATTGCTTAAGCCTTTAAAATTTCCCGAGTTAAACGTCGCGTTGCTTGCCGGCAGGTCTTCTTTGTATAAATAAAGCGTAGATGCCGCATTGGTAACCGTAAACCCGCCGCCTGTACCGGTAGGACCCGCCGTAAATACACCAGAGAATGCCCCGGAATTGGTGTTCAGGAAACTCAGGTTATAAACCCCGGTGGCCGTATTTACCGGCGAAGACAAAAGCCGGTAATTGCGGGTATTGGCGGCAATGGTGCCTGCCTTAAAATAACGCTCGGCGTATACATTTCCTGTAATACTGTACCCGCTTGGAATAGCATCAACAGAGGCAGTTTGGGATACGCCGCTTTTGAGCGCCATGATAGCACCCGAGGCAATGGCGAGGTTACCTTTCGTAATTTTGAGTTCGCTGTAAATGTCTAATGTATCGCTGTTAATGGTTACCGTTCCGCCTGCCGAGTTATTGATCTCCATAGTGCCCACGTGGGCGTAGCCGGTAGAGGCTGCACCATTATAGCTTTGGGCGGTGCTGCTCCCGTTCCAGGTTATTTTTGATGTATTTAAATTATTCCAGTCTATTTTCCCGGTGCCCTGGTTGTAGATGTTGCAGGCTACACTCAAGTTCGCGCTTAAGCTTATCGTAGCTGTACCGCTCAGGGTAAGCCCATAAACAGCCGCATCGGAATTAATCGTGATGCTTTTCCCGGTTGGGATAACCAGGGTAGCGGTACCATCAAACGCCGGTGCCTGGTTGGTTGTGCCTGCCGTAGTATTATCCCAGTTGGCAGCATCGGTATAAGTGCTCGTAACCCCTTTATAGGTATAAGTTAACGCCCCCGGAATAGCCGCCGCGTTGGTCGTATTGGTTACGGTGGTGCCAACGGTCGTAAATGTTGCCGGGCTGTTTTGGTTCACATACTCCGCTTTAAGCCAATCGGCTGTTTTTGCCACATTGCATACCCGGGGTTCATCGATGACCCCGTTAAAATAAAAACCGGTGCCCCCTTCGCCAACGCCAATATAAAAGCTGCTATTGGCAGTCGGATTCGTGCTGGTCGATAAAATTTTATATTGTGTTCCGTCCACGTAGGTGCTCAGCGTTGAGCCGGTATAGACACTCTGGATATAATGCCAAACCCCGGCGGCAAAAGACGTTGGATTGGGTGTGCTGTTCCTGTTCGCTGCGACCCCACCTTCCGATTCCGGGATATTGGTTGTAAAAACGGACATCTTGTACCCTCCGCTGGAATAACCGCTGGCATCCTGGTTGGTCATCACTTTTTGATCCAGGCCTGTCGCGCCTAATTTGATCCAGGCGGAAATCGTAAAGGGCCCGGTAACGGATACAGCATTGGCGGTAATTTTTTTACTCGACCCGTTAAAGGCGTAAGCCGTACCAATTTTACCGGTAATGAGATCGGCAGATGTCATCCCGCTGGTGGTACCGGTATGCCCGCCCGCCGTGCCATCGGTAACTGAACCCGTGTAGCTGGCCTCATTAAAATGAAACACAGCCAGGTAGTTACTGGCCCAGGTATTTGCAAAAAAAGCGGTGTTATGCGTTACCGTCGGCGACTTAGACCCGTAATAAAATAGGATGTTATTGTTGGTTGCATAAGTTAAAGAGGGTATTTGTACCCAAACCAGCAGGGTGCCTGTAGTTTGGTCATAGCTCTCTACCTGGTAATACAGCTCGCTGCCGCCGCTTACAAAAGCAAAATCATAATTGGTGCCGTTGGGGTTTTGCACCTTGTCGGTACAGGTATTTGAAATAATCAGGTTATTATCCTGTATACTCAATAATGCAGGAAAATTGGTAAGGTTCGAGGTAATGCCAAGCGAGGTGGTGTTCAAGGTAATCGTTTCCCCGAAAGCATAGTTACCATAAGCGGGCATGCTTACCGTTACAGTTTGTGTAGATGAAGAGGCGCATCCTGCGGCGTTGGTGATATTGAGCGTTATTGTTTTACTGCCGGGTGAAGTCCATTGTACGGTAAACGGCCCCTGCCCTGTGCCGGTTGAAGGCGTACCGCCGTTAAAATCCCAGCTATACGTTGATGAGGAAGGATCTGTTCCGGTATAAGTAATGGTGGCATTCGAGTTAACGTTAACCGACGAAGTTGCGGTAAATGTGGCTGAAGGCACAGCATTTACCGTTGCCGTTACGGACGTGCGCGGCGTACTTGTTGCGCCGTTCTGGGTATAGCTTACATAATAATTAGTGGTCGTAGTCAGACTGGGGGTGGTATAGCTTGTTCCTGTTGCCAATGATGAACCGCCGGTCAGCGCCGCATACCAGTTATATACGCCACCCGAGGGCGAACTTCCGGATGCCGTAAGGGTTAATGTCCCAGGGCCGCATATGGAACCGCCTGTGCCTGTAGGGGCCGTGGGGTTTACCGTGATCGTAACCGTAGTGCTGACCACGGTGGTACCGTTATAGGCGGTCACCGTAAAAGTGGTTGTTGCCGTTGCTGCAGTAGGCGTACCGCTGATACTGCCCGTACTGCTGTTAAAGCTTAATCCCGCGGGCAAGGCCGTGTTCAAAAAATAACCGCCCGTTGGGGAAGTTTTGCTCATGGTATTGGCATAATAGGCCGATGTGTATATGACGCCCTTGCTGTCGACAGCAATTCCCTGGGGATCGTTAATGGCTTTACTGGTAAGCAGGGTACCGCTTGGGTTATAAACGCGTACGATGTTAGTAGCCGCATCATCGCCTACATAAAAATTTCCGACGCCGTCAATGGTTATGGATTGCGCAGATGTAAACCCGCTGAGAAAAGTAGATTGAAATGTACCGGCCGAATTATATTTTGTTACGTTGCCGGATCCGTTATTTAAGACATAAATATTACCCGATGCATCTACAGCTACACCAAGCGGGGTGCTCAGATTGGTAGTGGGTAACGACAGCAAAAGTGTACCGCTGGTGTTGTACTTTTTTACCGTGACAGCGCCCTGATCGGCTATATAAAGGTTATCTGAATTATCAATGGTAAGCCCCAAAGCATAGTTTAAACCGCTAAGTATGGTAGACTGATAAACGCCGCTCGAATTATATTTATACACAGAGCCTGTACCGGGCGTGGCGCCCAGGTTTAATACGTAAGCGTTGCCCGACGCGTCAAAAACCAGGTCTTTTGGCAACGACATGGTAGCGCCTGTACCAAATGTGCCCAGGTACGTGCCGCTTGAATTATATTTACTGATGGTATTGTTGCCGCTGTTGGTTACATAAATATTGCCGGAAGCGTCAAGGGCTATCCCCCTAGGGTTGTTCAATGTAGCGCCGGTCAGCGCCGTAGCGGTGCCGAAGCTGATGGCGGCAACCGATCCGCCGGCAACGGTTGGTGACAGGGTCGCAATCGCGGTTCCGGCCGTATACACGTTCGTGGACGGGGAATAAGTAATAGAAAGAGCAGCCCAAACATCATTACACAGCAGAGCCAGGGCCAACGACAGATAGACGAAAATAAAACGGGTGCTCATAGGCAAAAGGTTTAAAGCTGCAGCTACGCCATCCCCCTTTTGTACGGGTATCCTAAATTAAATGTTTAATTATTAAGTATTAATACACGTTTTGTTGAAAACAATCCGGAATACGGTATAAACCAGGAGTTAAACACCACGGCGGTTTCAACAGCAGCCTGCGGCTGGTGGTAGCGGGACCTGGTCTTGTCCGTACAGGCGGATCCTTCCGGTACGGCAACAAATAAGATTCCGGATCCGCTACCGACCGGAAAAAGAGCCGATGGCTGCCCTGAAGTCATCAAGGCTGAAAACCAGGTTGACCGGCCGGTTATCCTGGCCGAACGCTTCAAACAGGTAGCGGCAATCTTAGACGAACGCGCCTTCTTCCCGGTAAAGCACCTCTCTCATTAAAGCCGTGCCGGCACCGGGAGCGGCCTTCGCTCCTTTGCAACGTTCAGTTTAAAATACGGCCCGGATACTTCCCCGGTCATACTCCCCGCTCTCCATGTATACCCCGCAGGCTCCCACCGTTGTCTGGTTTAACGATAAAAGCACTTATATATTCACAATCCATTCGTTTTTTATTGAATTTGTTTAAAATCAATGCTAATGGCAAACTCTGCTACACTCACCGGGTCAGCGTGTTTTCCGGCCTCCCGGATGCCCTGCTGACGCAAATGTTCACGGGAGCCTTTACTTTGTTCGCGGACTGGAGAAAGCACCGGGGGGAAGCATGCTATTGACCGGCAATAAACCGCTGACGGAGCATGTTGGCTTTTTTTTTAAACAAGCTGGTACCGGTACATCGGTATGAAGCAACAGTTAAAAACATCAAAAGTCGGGGGCTTGTTGCGGGAAATAATTAAAGAATCCCGGGGTAACGGTTAAGCGGGTACCCCGTCAAAACAGTTAGCCGGAAAGCTTTACAGGCGTCTCAACCAACTGCACCGCATTTCCTGACCTTTTAGCGATATAGTGGCAAATTCCGCAAATAATTTTAATTTAGTTAACAAATTTACCGGACATGATATGGGCAAAATAAACATAACCGCAGCGCTTATTATCCTTTTTTTTACGGCCTGCAAAAATTACCATACACGGGGGGACGAGGTTTACTACGCGTACGAGGACGAACTAACCGGCCGCCACGCCATACTGGTGGAAGCCGCAGACGCGCAAACATTTCAGGAGCTGAAAGGTAATTCTTACGGCAAGGACCGGCGGCTGGCCTTTTTCCAGGGCATACCTATCGCGGGCGCCGATGCTGCTTCTTTTGAGTCCCTGGGCGATTTTTATGCCCGCGATCAATACCGGGGCTATTACGAAAACATGCCGGTTAAAACGGCAGGCGGGCGTAATTTCAGGATCATTGCCACGTATTATACCACAGATGGCAGGGATGTATTTTTCCGGACCGAACCCCTGCACGTGGCATCCGTTAAAAATTTCCGTTTCGTTTACCAGTCTGGTGAAGAAGATGCCGGCAGGTGGACAACCGACGGGGTCTCCTATTTTTTTCAGCATTATAAAATCCCTTCCGGAGATTACCCCCACATGGTATTATATCCCAATAGCGGCGGTATCGCCCGCGACAGCCGCTGGGCTTATTTCCAAAGCCACAAACTCAATGATGATGAAAGCGGGGTAAGAGTGATCGATACGATTGATATTGCGAGCTTCCGGGTAACAGCCCCATTCAGCTGCCGGGACAAATTCGGCGCTTTTGAGGTCGACCTGGGAAGACAGGGAGGGAAAAGTGCCGTGAAATAAAGGGACCCGGGCTGTTTTCCACGGTTTGACCCCAGATCCGACTGACCGGTCACCTTAACCGGCGAACATTTGGCCCCGGGCGCTAAATTCAAAAAACGGATTTGCGTTCCGGCATATTTTATTATCTTCAAAAAATATGTTGCCGAGGCCAGTCACAACCACATTGTGGGTTATCTTGTTATTTATCACCGCATTGAAAGCCGGGGCCGATTGCGGTAATGCCCGGCTTTTGAGTGAGGTCAGCTCCTATTGTTCCGGCAGTACGGAATTCAGCAACGACAATGCCGAAAAAACAAGCTGGTTTAAATTTATCGCTGTCGCCGCCGATATTAACATCAATGTGAGCGGAAAGGGCTCCGGCGGGACGCTGGTAGCCCCGGTCATCCGGATCTACAGCGACTGTAAGGGCACCGAGCTGGTGGGTACCGGCATATCCGAGAACAACGTGACCAGTCTCTACAAGGGCGGCCTGGTGACCGGCGCCACTTACTATATCGCTATCAGCGGGGAGAACAAAAAAACGGGCACTTTCCAGCTGTGCCTCAACAACTATAACCCCGTGCTGAAGGCAGGGCAGGACTGCGCGACGGCCTCCTACCTCTGCTCGACCCAGACCATTTCACAAAGTAATGTCAGCGGCGCAGGGACGAACAGCAACGAAGCGGCCGGTACCTGTCTCAACGCCGACGGGCTGACTTCCGAATCCAACAGCGTCTGGTACAAATGGCAGGCTGCCAACAGCGGTACCCTTGTCTTTACGATCACACCCAACAGCATCCATGATGATATCGACTGGGTGCTGTTCGACCTCGGCACGACGGGAGACTGCGCCAATGTCAAAGCGGCCAACGCGATCCGCTGCAAGGCCGGTTATGGGGTAGACAATATTGACTGCCCGGGGGACAGCATCTATTTTAAAACCGGGCTGGATTTCAGGGAGACGGACCTGTCGGAGCCGCCGGGCTGCGGCAAGGGGCAGAACGGGAAGGTAAAATTCATCACGATGCTGGCGGGCCATGTGTACGGCCTGCTGGTCAATAATTTTTCAAGCGGGAACAACGGGTTTACACTGTCATTTACGGACCAGGCGGGTAAAGCGGGCACGGGGGAATTCGTGGGCCCGAGGCCGGTGATCGCCTATAGCGGCACCAATGACTGCACGGCTACGCAGCAGCATACATTTACGAGCCTGTCCACGGGTTACGAAACGCTCCAGTGGTCCTTCGGCGAAGGGGCCAGCATGGCCTCGGCTACGACACCGGGACCACATAGGGTCACTTATACCACACCGGGGCTTAAAACGATTACCCTTACGACCCAGTCCGCGGGCGGCTGCCAGGTTATCGCCACCAAACAGATCACGGTTGGCTTTACGCCGGCTCTGCCGCAGATCCAATTAAGCAAGCCGGCTTATTGCCTGAACGACACGGCGAGATTAAGCGCTGTGCAGCCGGCAGGTACGGGCTATAAATGGACCGGCCCGAATAACTTCCGGTCGGATTCAGCTGTCGCGGTTATACCCGTTACAGGCAGCGAAGTAGCCGGCACCTATAACCTGACGATCACCTACAACCAGTGCAGCAGTGCCGCAGCGAGCGTTGAACTTCCTGCTCCCCTACCCAGCCCTGTTGCCGCTTTTGATACCGACCCGTCGAACACGACGGCGCTTTACGGCCCGCTGGCTATACAATTCAAAAACCGGTCGGTCAATGCAGATAGCTACCTTTGGGATTTCGGGGATGGCACCACTTCCACGGAAAGCGAACCGGGGCATACGTACAACAATAAAGGAGAATACACGGTGAAGCTCACGGCCACGAAAAGTAATTCCTGCTTTTCTTCGGTCAGCAAAGCGAACCTGGCCATCATCCAGCTGGACAATTATATCTTCATCCCGAATGCATTCAGTCCCAACGGCGACGGCATTAACGACACTTTTAAAGTGACGATCACAAATATCAAAGCTTACCATATCCGGATCTTTAACCGTTGGGGGCAGCAGTTGTTTGAATCGAATGATATTAATAACAGCTGGGACGGGATGTATAAGGGCCAGGCGGTACCTTTTGGGGTGTTTTACTATGAGTTAAAATCAATTAGTAATAATGGGAATAAAATTAGCCGTGGAGGCTGTGTTACGCTGTTGAGATGACCCCAATGATTAAATAGCCACCCATCAAAAACACTTAACATACTGTTTATCAATAATTAATTTATAAAAAACGAAGGTGCAATCTGTAGATTTTTCCGATATTGAGATCAAAAGCTTGCAGATAACTATGCTCAATAAACCGATAAACACGAGTCAATTGAGTTTTTTACAGCCTGGTTTAAAGGAACAGCTATCAAATAAACATCCGCTAACATTTTAGCGAATGAGATCAATTGGCAGCTATTTGAAGATGCATTTAGGAAACACTACTGGGGAGACTTCGGCCCGCCGGCCAAACCGATACGACTTATGGTAGGGTTGCTGATGCTGAAGTACATCCGTAACCTGAGCGATGAGAGCTTAGTGGAGCGTTGGGCTGAAAATGGGTATTATCAATACTTTAATGGGAGCGAATCTTTACAGCAAAAGATCCCTGTGAAGCGTCCGAATTGGTGCATTTCCGTAACCACATCGGTGCCGAAGGCGTGGACTCAAGTATCCGCATTAATGGCTAAGGCGGTAAAGAAGATAAGGGCAGTAATGATACGACTGACCAGAAGAAGAATATCACTTATCCAACCGATAGCAAACTGCATCCTAAGATCATTAAAAAGTGTGTAGAGATAGCCGAAAAAGAAGGAATAGTTCTTCGTCATAGCTATACCCGGACATTAAAGAAGCTGAGCGTCGATCAATGGTTCAGAAACCATCCGAAAAATGGCGCGAAAGCAGGTAAAGCGGATTAAAAAGTAAAAACGATAGCCGGCGGGTTAGTAAGAGAACGGCAAAGGAATTTACCGGCGAAAAGCTACAAAACAGAGCTGGACTTGTTTAATCGGGTACTCCGTCAAAAACGACAGGACAAGAATAACGTTTATAGCCTTCATGAACCGGAGGCAATATGCATCAGCAAAGGTAAAGAGCACCAAAAAATATGAGTTCGGAAGTAAGGTATCTATCACGGTTATCCAAAACAGCAGGGTGATCATAGGGCGCTGAACATCGCCGGTAATGATTACGACGATCATACACCGGATGCCGTCCTGGAGCTACAGCAAAGACTTACTGGCCACAGGCTCAAAGAAGCCTTTGTTGACCGAGGCTACCGGGGAAGAAAAGAGGTACTTGGAACCACTATCCATACACCCACAACTTTCAGCAGCAAACTAACGAACTATTAGAAAGCCAAATTGAAGAAAGGCCTTATCAAAAAAGGAGCCATTGAAGCTAAAATCGGTCACCTGAAAGCAGATCACCGACTAAGCCGTAACTTTTACAAAGGAATCAAAGGCGATAACATCAATGTCATGCGGGCCGCTGCTGCAATGAACTTTAAAAGAATGATGATTATCTGGAAAGACAATCTTTTGCCTCCTTTTATATGGATTACCAATTGCATTTGTCAAACACTTAAAGCACCAGAAATATCCATCCGCGTTGTTTATTGACTTTTTAAGGATTGGCTAAATATAATTACCATTCATTCCGGAGAATCAAATTTAAAAGAACGCGATTCAAAAATTGCAACCGTAATAAAAGAACAAAAAGGTATCGCGTTGATTTTCTTTCTTTAATTCAACTTGCATAAAAAGCAGGAAAATCAAACTATTTTCAAATAATGGGGGGGAACGGCCTTTTAAGCAGACGCCCTAAGACCAAAAAGAAATTTAAGCATCAGAAAAAAGGCAGTTAAATGATGGGGTACACCCGTGATTTTCCCAGAAACATTCCAATCGATAGCCGATAAATCCCCTTCGTTTCCATTTGTCAGATTACCGATGGTATCATATCATATCCGTAGTTGCCGCTCGATTATCTTAGTAGTTCCTCGTTGTTATTACTTGCTCCTATGTCATCCTGTGTATAACCCAACCTATTGTTCGTTTGCTTACAATTGATGTCGCAGGTGTAGTAATTGGTTAAGTCACCGATGGGTCTGGGCGGTTGGTTTGATCGCAATAAGCCTACCATTGGGCAGGCATTCCGTTAACAGTTGCCAAAGCGCACTTACGCTATCGCCCTGGCCATAGCTATGATGGGTAGCCTGTCGTACTGCGCCTTCACGGATATCTGCCCATGCATTTATTTTCAAATAACAAGTATGCACATTGGGTTTGTTTTAATTATTAAATAAGTTATTCTTCCCCTATCACAAGTCTGTCTACGCTCTATTCCGCACACAAGATTGGCGCCGAAAATATCCCGATGCTCTAATGCCGACAATAAGTACTAGCAGAATAATGATTAGGGTATAGTTTATTTGCATGGGTTATTATTTCTAAGTTCCATTATACGGGTTTAAGAACATTATATTCAGTAAGAATTAATGTTGTCATCCTACCATTTTGCCTTAACTTAAGACGCCTCAAAACCCAACCGCTATATTTTTTTTACCTGTAAATCTGTCCCCGACGTTACTAAAAGATTAAATCAGTTCAAGCGCCATTTCACTCATATATTTCATAAATCTGTAAAGAAAATTCATATTCACATATATAAGCTAAAGAATAATATAAAACTTTCAAATGAAACATAGAAAACATCTAAACTTATTTTTTTATAATCTTCCTATCCTTATAGTGTAACCAATTTAAAAATGTAAATTTTTTATTAAGGCGATTGCTATACTGGTAAGTATCGAACACCGCTAATTTATTAGTGTGAATTTCTTTGTTCCCAAGCAATTTGCTTGTAAAGTTGATTGTGTCCTTTGGGCTGATAAAACCTTGGCTCCCTTCGCAAAAATCCTTTCCCGTGACTGTGACAATGCAAGTAAGATCATTGATGATAAAATATTGAATTGCTTTATTAACATTAAAAGCATAATAAACTTTTGCTCCATCCGAATTCTTAGGATAATTTATTTCATAAACCGAAATGGACTCATTGAAACTAACTTTTAAAGGCATAACTTTTTCCCTCTCATAAATATTATACGCGAAAATCGAGTCTAATTTTTGGTTATGGAATATCAATTCAAAAAAAGGCTGCCTCTTTTTATATAATTTATCGGCCATATCTTCATCTATCGGATAAATCCCTTTTCGATTGAAAAGGTCATAATCGCGGTATAAATGTCGTTTAGTTTTTTTTACATTCTGTTCGCATCCCACTAAAAAAATCGATATAGCCCATAACATGATTTTAACGATTTTTTTTGTTACAAAAAATACTTTATTATTATTTCTCATTTTAATGTACTCCTTCCGTTATCTCTGCGGTATGTTCATTGCCTGTAAGGGAAGGAGTTTCTACCGGTTTAAAATTTGGTTGCCCTTGTTGATTCATGGTAACTGTTCCACTTATATTATATATATTGCCATTGGGTTGTATGATCTCCCATTTATCGTAAAATAGCGCAGCCATTTTATTGTAATAATGATCCCCACCAGGACGAGCGCTGAGAGACCTTGTTCCGGAAAATATGTTAGAATTGGAATAGTTTTCGCCCTGGCAAGCTAATACTGTTCTACCTAGTATTTGGCTTAATTTTCTTACAAGTGGGTCGCCGTTCATTCTAATTTGTATTTCCCCGCTGCCAGGATTCCCATCTTTCCAATATCGGCCTGTATTTTCATTGTGTACCGGTGTAGCTTGAAAGCACCCTAATAATACTACCATTCCTCCTTCTTTCACAAAAGAACCTAATTTTTTTAACTGAGCCTCATAATCATTTATTGGGTACGCATTGTCATAAGAGGCTGCTGTTTTTGCATCCAACGTGTATCGCTCATCACCCATAGTAATTGAGGAGACAGAAGCAGTACCGTGTCCCGAAAATATTATATTGTCAAATTTCTTTCCTATGAGCTCTAATTGTTTATTCACTTCATATACACCCTCGGCAGTCATCACGTTCATTTTTGAATGCAAAGCGGCTTGGTACTCACGCTCGATAGTGGCGTCCCTATCAAGTGGATAAACTATTGTCGAGGTGTAACTATTATCAAATCTTTGCCATTCAAGGCCATCGAGATCAATGCCATCAATCGGCCTGTTACTTCCAAATTGATAAGGGGTCAAATCTGGGTATTTAGGGCTTAACGGATCTACGCTCAAAAACCTGCCCACACGAGGATCGTAGATACGCATGCCATAGTCCTGCTGGTTACCGATACCTTTGCCTATATCGTTATCATTTTCCTTCCCGTTAAAGCCATATCGGTATGCCTTCCCTAAATCGAAGCTCCTTTTTGGTATCAGGGCGCCGAAAGCAAAATATTCCTGGGCAGTAGTCGCTTCCGGTTCGTAATAGTCAATGGTGGTTCCGTTGCTGCTGTGGGCTAAACGTTTATCCGTTATCGTAGCCAGTACGTTCCCGAGGTGATTAGATAGCTCGTACTGTTTATGCCCGATGGTATCCCAAACGGTTGCGGCGTTGTTATTGGACAGGTTAACATTGGGTTCCCAGGTTCCCAAACGGCTTCTGCCATACAGGTTCTGTTCGCGCCAGTTGACCTGATTTTGTTTATTGTCATAAACAGCCAGCGTATTGCCCTGCGTGTCCCTTACATACCAGGTGGTGAGTCCGTTGACAGTTTTGCTGGCACGCTGGCCGGCAGGGTCATAATTATAGGCGACAGACGGGCCCTCCGTTTTGGTGATGCCTTTGATCTTGCCGTAAACGGTCCAGTCGATGTTAGCGATATTGGCCTGCTGGTCTTTGACCAGGTTACCGATGGGGTCATACTGGTAGTTATCGGTGACCTGGTCGTGGAGGTCCTGCGGGTTATCAGCGCTGTTGTAAGGTACGGCATCGTTGACATGCCTTAATTTATTATTGACCAGGTTGCCGTTGCCGTCACGGTTATAGTTATAGGACAGGTCATCCATTGCTTTCGGGGCGGCAAAGGCGTCGCCCTGGCGGAAGGCGGTTTTGATATTGCCGTTGCCGTCATAACTGAACCGCTCGTTCATGCCGTCGTAGACGGTCAATGTTCCCGGGAGCGTGTTCTCGTGCGGGATATTGCCCGTGATCCTGTTCAGCTGGTCGTACCGGTAGGTATTCAGCATCGGCGGCTGGCCGATGGCGGGCAGGTTCTGGGCGATGCCGGCGATATTGCCGTTATAGAGCGGGTAGAAATCAGGCTGGGTCTCCAGTACTTTATCAAAAGGGTTGACCCCGCCGATGGGTTTGTAATCGTTCGGGTAATAATACAGGTTATAGCTGAAAGCGTCCTGGCCGACGCCGTTGGCGCCGTCGTTGCCTATATCGGTGGTTAAGGCGGGCTGCGCGGCGTTGACGGTGCGGTTCACGCCCTTTACCCAGCCCTGCAGCGTATAGGCATGGTCGATTCCCTGCACTTTGTTGTTGATATCGCCGAGTTCGTACCTGGCCAGCGGACCGTGCAGGTAATACTGGTAGGAGGCGTCCATCCGCTTTTTATCGGGATCGAGCTGGCTACCCCTGCCGGTGGCGTTGATATCGGCCAGCGGGCTGGTCCAGGCTTCGGTCAAGCGGTTTTCGGCATCGTAATTATAATCATAGTAAAACTGGTCGGGCTGGTTTTTCTGGTAACTGACAAAGTTCACTTTGCCGCTCACGAGGTCATATTCGTAGTCTATCCGTTTGAGCTCCAACCCCGCGATCTGCTGGTAAAGCGTTTTGACATTACCGTCCAGGTCATAGTTGTAATAGGTCGCCTGCTGCACCGGCCCGGCCTCGGTATCCCGGTAGGTGGACGCGGCAACGCGTTTACGGAGATTATCCTGGCTGACGGACTGGATGCCGTTGGTTGCAGGGGCAGGCATGTCGTAATAGGTGTTGGTGATCTGCACGTTGGTACCTGTGGCCAGGAAAGCGTTATAGGTGCTGTCACTGAGGTAATCCGGGTTACCCAGGTTGACAGCGGTTTGCTTTTTCTGCCCGACCTCGGTGATCTTGCCCAATGGTTCGTAAACGGTATAGCTGTAGTCGTTATTCGGCAGCTGTTTGTCGTTCTGCGAGGTGACCAGGCGGCTGAGCAGGTCGTACCAATAGCGGTTGATGCCGCCATCGGGGCTTTGCTGCTTGTTGACCTGGTTAGTGCTGTTGTAGGCATAGGTCGTCGGCATCCGGTGGTTCGGGAATACCGGGGCATAGGCGAACTCGTCCGTATTCAGGTTATCGATGGAAGTGACGGAGTTCGGGTCCGGGATATTGGCCCGGTACCAGTACATGGCCGTGTCATTGGTCGGCAGGAAGTAGGGGTTGGTTGCATTATGGTAAACCTCTGCCGAATCCATGATCCGGTTATACATTCGCAGGTGCTTCAGCGTGCCGAAGTTATCCGGCACATTGGCCGCCAGGCCGCCGGGGCCGATATTCAGGCCGCAGCCCGCGTAAGGCGCACCGGATACCGCCGGCATCAGCTTCCCGTTATAATAGGCTTTAATCGTATCCGTTAAAAAATTGCCGCTGGTCAGCACGACATGCTGCCAGTTGGTAAAAGGTGTTTGTTTCGCCACGCTCACAGTATAATGGCTCGCTGCCAGTATGCTGACCGAATTGGTGGCTGCCGAGTCCAGTTTATAAACATCTACGCTCATCAGCGTGTCATGAACGCAGGTCTGGAACAGGATCTTGTGATCGGGCGTGGTGGCCACCAGCTGGTTGCCGTTTTGGTGATTATTGTAAAACCACATTTCGATGCTGCGGCCCGCCGTGTCTTTGGCGGCCAGCATTTTGGACAGGGAATCCAGCGCGGACGGTTTATCGGTATGGACCATCGAATGGTCGTACACGTCATAGTCCGCCGCTACGGCGAATTGCTGCCGGTAATTATCGACCGCCGGGAAAGCGGATTCATCTAACAAAGAAACGCCTTCGGGCGGGACGGTCCGCACGAGGTTATCCGCCTGGTCGTAATAATACAGCGTATAGTGGTATACTTTCTGCGAGGCGAACAGGTTCAGGTTGGCCTGGGCCGCGGAGCAGGTACTGATATAGCTGGCCCGGAACAGGTTTTTTTGTTCCTCGATATAGGCCAGGTAATCCCGTTTCCCGTTGGCGACTTCGGCGGCCATCTGCCCCGCGATGCAGTCAAACGTATTGACCGGCTGCGCTGCCGCGGCCCCCACCTGGTTACAAAGTATTTTGCCGGGACTGGCCGCCAAGGCGGCTTCGTAATCCATGTACTGGTCATAGGTCAACACGAAACCCCAGCGCTGGTTCATAAAATTGGTAAAGATCAGCTGGTAGTTCGGGTCCGTCGTAGCCAGTCCGCCGGGGAACCCGGTTTGCAGGTCGGCTTTGGCTGCCGTATAATCGGTCGCCATTACGCAGCCGCTGGTACCCGGCTGCATAAACACCGGCAGGATCATATCGTAGGCTAATAGAAACCGGCACTGCGTGCAGGAGTTCTGCAAGGTGGCGAGGTCTGCTGCCGATAAACTCATGGCCGTGCCGTACAGCTGGGTCAGGTAATCAAACAGCGACAGGGAACTACCGTGCGCGGCATTATACGCGTCTTTTTGCCCCTGCAGCTGTTGCAGGCGGTCGCAAATGTCGCTGCTGCTGGCCGAAATGCTCATCGGGCTGCTTTGCTGTTTCGCGGTATACGGGTAGGGCGAGCCGATTAGCCAGGGATTGAGCTGGCTGGTAAAGCTGCCGATGTGCAGCGTCCCTTTGATCGCATCGCCGAAGCTCGCGTAGCCAGAGGCGGATAGCTGACCGGGGGGCAGTGTGCTGGCGCCGAAAGGATGGTCGAGGTCACCGCCCGCAGCGCAGATCTCGATCAATTTCGCCCGTAGGGCGGTGGTATCGGCGGTGGCGTAACCGCTGAGGCCCGGTCTCAACGTTGCCATCCAGCCGTCGGCATTGGCCTCGCAGGAGCTTTGCACCTGCTGCACGACCTTATCCTTGTTCTGCTGTACCTCGCTGGTTACGTCGCCGGTGATTATATTCCGGTTTATTTCGTTAAACCGGGATTCTTTAACGAGCAGCACCGCAGGACAACTGTTCGGCGCCGTGTCGTAGAGGGCGTCGAACAGCCAGACATTCTGCCGGTTGACGGTGGTATTATTGGCCTGGTGGATACTCAGGCAGGTATAGAACGTGGCGGTCGCGGCGACAGCCTGGCCCAGGGCGTTGGTGCCGTTAAAAACAGGCTGGCTGCCGGCAGTGCCTGGTATCACGGTCAGCAAATGCCGCTGGGGGAAGGTGCCGCTGAAGAACGTGTTATGACCTGCCACCGATACTGCCTCCACCACGACAGGGTTACTGCATACGGTCAGGTCCGCCGTGCCGTCGAAATACCAGGTTTCCTCTGTATTGCCTTCGCGGTGACCGAGTACCAGCTGATGATCGGTCACGCTGTACAGGGTATATTTTACGCCGTTGCTGTAAAGGGCGAAGTTGCAGTGCGGGTCCATTTCCCAGTTGGCGGAATAATTATGGATATCGCCGGCCACGTCATAAGTATTGTCCGGCCGGATGGTCAGTGTGCCGTAAAAATAGGAACTGCTGCCCGGCTGCAGGGTCGTGGTCCCGGTCAGCTGGTTATTGCTGTCGAATGTTTTTTGTACGATATGCGCGTTGTTCCAGGAATTGAACAGCAGCGGGTTGGCCAGGCAGTCCGGGCAAACGATCGACTGGATGCTCAGGCCTTGCACTGGGATATGCTCCGGCATACAGAAGGTTTGCTGGCCCTGCCCGGCCGCGAACTGGAACACGGTCTGCAGGCCGGAAATATCCGTACCGGCGGGGTACGCGATCGTTACCGTAACCGCGGTACCGAGTTTGCCGGGTACATAGGACAAGGAAATGGTCTGCTGCGGCGCGGGGCACTGGCTGGTTGGCGGGCCGTCCACGGCGGAATAGGCAGCTATCGTAAAATCAGACGGTACCGGGCAGGGGTTATTCGGCGGCAGTGCCAGGGGTGTACCGACCGGGCAGGCCCCGGCGCAGGTGGTTGTCGCCCTTAATTTTTCGTAGTATATATCTTTCAGGGAAAAATATAGTTCTTTATAGCTGCTCCACTCCCGGTCGGGTACCCGGCAGGAGGCCGTGGGTGAGCAATTGTCCCAGTTATTATTGGGGTCATTTGAGGTATTGGTATTCCCATTGACATCCCCGCAATAGGTCAGGTAGTCAACAAATCCGGTTAAGCTTTTTACGGTAGAAACCTGGTTGTTGGCGACATTAAGCGAGTAATTTAACAAATCGTTTTGTATAGCGCCTTTGAATGAAGCACCGGGGGCGCCGGTTTGAAAGAACGGATCGGCGCTGAGCAGCCAGGCCCCGTTGGCATGATCATATTGAAAGCCGGCGGGCGCGTTAGGAATAGCCGCGATGTCTGTAGCTTTGTCAATATCATCCTGCACCTGCTGGTCCCAGCTTTTAAAGGAGGCGTTGGCGATACAAAACTGCAGCTTACAATATTCTGGGTGGTATTGTAAGAAATCAAATGCCCAGCTGGCTTTCCAGTATTCTACCAGTTGCGGCAGGGTAAAGGAAGCATCATATGGCGAGGTGATGCTGCCATCGGGCAGGGTGATCAGCTCGGCCTGGTAGCGGCTGTCGCCACTGGCCAGTACCGGGAACTGGGTCCTCCAGTTGGCGGAGATCACATTGGTGGCGGGTTCCAGCGCCACGCCGTTTTTATCAAACAAGGCATACTGTCCTCCCGGCGATACGTCATCCAGCATCGGTTTTTCATACTGGTCGCACGGCGAAACGCTCGGGTGCAAATTACAGGTGGCCGCTAAGGAATCGCAATAAACCTTCAGGTAGTCGTATTTGGCGTTTACCCAGGTTTGAAAAGCGGTGCCCTGCACACTTGCCGAATCCACATCAAGGGCGGTCAGCCTATTGGAAAACAGGCTGATAAAATCATTTTTAAGCCCCAATGTTTTCACGCAGGTTTTGCAATCACTCAGGCATCCTTTAAAATCGATGCTGTCCAAATAAGGCAAAATAAAACTGAACTCTTTTCGCAAAGCACCGTTTTGCTGCCCCTTGATCACAAACTGGTCCACATAGTTTTCCATCACCGTCTTGCTGAAGGCCAACTCAAAGGAGATGTAATATTCCCCTATTTGCGGAAAATTAACGGTAAACGAATTAGTGGCATAGCCATGGTCGTTGCAATCCGCTGTCCTGGCGCCAATCTGTATAGGAGTGGTGGTCGAATAGACAACGCTGTTACAGTCATTCACGATTTTGATGCGGAGGTCATAATAGCAATTGCTGCAGATGGCCTTGGCCCCGCCGGGATACTGGTCGACAAGTTTTTCGACATTGTAATTCAATAACACGTCCCCGCTGATGGCCGCCAGATAGGTGGTCGTGGCCGAAATTTTTAAGGCCGAGTTATCAAAGGCGAATTTACTTTGATCGAGCAGGTTGATCGCCTTGTACTGTGCCGGTACGATAGAGCTCAGCGAATCCATGCCCGCAGGTGCCGGGCCGGTTAGCGCGGTGGCGATGGTTTTGCCGCTGGCATTGACATAGCTGATGCTGGCCTGCCCGTTGGGGTCGACGGTCATGTTCTTCAGGTAGTGGCTGGCAAAGCCTACATCGTTGCCAAACAGCTGGTCCAGCTCCCATTGCTCGGGTTTCCCGTAATAGAATTTGGTGGTTTTGCTGGGATAGGAATTGCCCGGCTGGAAGACCTTGCCTACGCCGCCCTGTACCTTCATCCGGCCGGTATTGTCGGCGGTATATTCATTGACCGATAAGGGGAAACCTTCGGCATCGGGGATATATTTATTGTAGTTTTTATCGCCCATAAAAGGGTTCTGGGGCGAATAATACAGCGAAGCGCCGGAGGAAGTTTTCAGCGGGTCGGGGTTGAACTCGCAGGAGGCGGCCGGGACTGCGCCCTTGATATTGGCCGCGTTATACGACGAATCGTTCGCGTTGAGGTTAAAATCTTTGAAATAATGCAGGTAGGGGTTGCCGCTGCCGCTCTCTTTGACGGGCGCGGGCAGGATGCTGGCGGTGGGGCGGCCGAACTCGTCATAGATATTTTCCTGTACGACCGCGACATTATCGGAATTGTTGATCGTTACGGTCTGCCGACCACGGAGCGAGCCGTCGAAATAGCTGACCACTTCTTTTTTCTTGCCTTCTTCGGCAAAACTGGCGGAGTACTGCCAGTTGAGGCTGTCCTGGTACCAGTTGAGCGCCCAGGCCGCGTAGCTGTTGTTGTCCTGGCGATAATCCCAGTCGCCGAGCAGCCGCGTGCCGTCCGCAGCGTATTGCACCTGCCGCATACGCACGAGGATATAGTCGTCGTTATAAACCAGGGAAAGCAGGTAAGCCTGGTCATGGGTGGTGATCCTGGAGGCATTGTGCAGGAAAAGCTTGCCGAGGATAACCGGGCTGACATTCCCTGCCGTCCCGGCGGCCATTTGCTGCACGGTGCTGAAATAAGGGTTGCCGTTGTTGACCGTGGTCCATTCAATATCATATTCTTCCGCGCCGCTGATGACCGACCAGGTCAGCTGGAGCTGGTTGCCCCCGTTAACCAGTCCTGTTGCCGGACTTGAGCCTGACGCACCGCTGCGCAGACTCATCAGTAATTTGGATTTATGGCTCGCAGAAAAGCCGGTCGCCGGAGCGGCCTGTGAAGTATTGTCAAGGCCCGCAGCCATCACGACGTTTGGCCGGATGCCCTGGTGCGGCCTGAAACGGTACTGCCTGTCGATCACGATATGGCTGCTCAGTTGGAAGGCCGCGGGCAGGTCGTTCCCGTATTCCGGGCTGTAGATATTTTCAACGGTTACCCTGATCCAGTACGCACCCGCAAAAGAATAGGAATCGGTTATTTTATAATTGCTTCCTTTTTTTACTGAATAATTGACGTTTAGCCCGATATTTTTAACCTCCGGTACGAGCTGGCCGGGTGAGCTCAGGTATTCGACCTTCAGTTTGAGCTGGCAGCTGAAATCTTTGGTTAACAAAGCCTC
Organism: Mucilaginibacter sediminis; assembly: GCF_051903035.1. Taxonomy (NCBI): domain Bacteria; kingdom Pseudomonadati; phylum Bacteroidota; class Sphingobacteriia; order Sphingobacteriales; family Sphingobacteriaceae; genus Mucilaginibacter; species Mucilaginibacter sediminis. The sequence goes on along the minus strand of NZ_CP170602.1, from coordinate 261,064 downwards.
GTCGGTAATGCGCAGGGCGATAAAATCCTTCACCGAGATATTGGTGATATCGCCCCAGTTGAATTTTGCATTGTTGAACTTTTCGTCCTTAACAATCAGCGTATCGTTCCGCTTGATCCTGCCCTTGATGAAGTTTTCATAAGGTTCAGTGCCCGCAAAGGCCGCCAGCCGGAGCAAAAAGGCACAAATAAAGGTAACGGCGATGAATTTCAGCGTTCTGGTCATCGGTTCAGGTTTACAGGATGATCAATTCATAACTGGCGTACTTCTGCTGAAGCGCCCATTTTCCATTTGCTTTCCGCACGACATCCCCGGCCACCGGGTACAGGCCGGCTTCGGCCCGGTCCTCCTGCCGGTCGACCCGGATCCGGACCTGCTTCTCGGTGGTTGTATTGGGGATGTCGGTAATGTCTGTAAAACGGCTGTAGACCTGCTGCAGCTTATTGGACAGGGTATCATAGGTCACCGACAATTCCTTACAGGTCACATGCCTTTCGTTACGGATGGAGATCTTTTTTGACGCGCCTTGCGCTACGGCGAGCAGACTGTAATTCTCCGAGCGCATCTGGGAAATGATCAGCGTGGTGCTTTTTACCGGCGGTGCCGCCTCGAAGTGTTCGTTGGACAGGGCGATCTTCTGATTTTCATGATCGATAAAAATGTTCAGCCCGTCCTGGTTGAGGGTCTCAGTCCGGCCAAGCAGGTAATAAATGGTTTTGCCCCGTTTGTTAAACAGGAATTTCAGGTTGCGGACATTATTGGCCGAGTCTTTGCCATCCGTTACATCGATGCTGCCTGCATACAGGCAGTTGACTTTGTTATAGTCCATAGAACGCAGCAGGCTGTTGAACTTTCCGACCGTCAGGGTATCATATACCAAAACGGGCAGGGTGCTGGCCTGCGCTGTTTTCCGCGGCGCAGCCGGCCGGCTGCTGACAGCAAGGCCGACGGCACGGCCCAGCAGGGCAAGCCCGGTTAAGGCGGCAGCAATCAATAGGGTAATTTTAACTTTAGCTATTTTTTTCATAACAAACTCGGAATAAATCAGGAACCGCTTTTTTTATAGGATGAGCGGGTCTCCTTAATGGTCATGATCCCCCGCTCGGTTTCTTTTTTGACCCGGATCAGCAGGCCTTCATCGTCATACTCGTAAAAGGTTGCGAAGCCGTTTTCGTCCAGCTCAGCCATCAGGCGCATCGTTTTGTCATCATACACGTAAGTTTTCATGTGCGAGTCAAAAGGGTGCATCCGGATATCGTCAATATACACCGCCGGGTCAACCGGACTGATCAATACATGAAAGCTGTTATCTGTACCAAGTGCGGATGTGGTGATAGCGCCTTCAACGAGTTTCCAGTCTTCAACGAGTGCTTTGCAGATAAGCGGTACATTCGTTCCGTTGACCGACAGGGTCAGGTTAACCGATTTGTCGGCGGGATGCGTGTCCCTCACCCAGGCATTGAAAATATATTTCTTTGCCGGATTAGGCTCAAAACCATTGGGATATATGCCGACATCGTTCCGGGTATTGTATTCGCCGTATTCATTAATGGTAAGCAGGCTGTCGATACCTAGCTTTCGTTCGTGGATACGGGTGTTCAGCTGTATCCCGGCGGCGGGCAGCAGCACGCTGTAGTTCCCCGAATGCGCGGTATCGGCGACGATCAGCGGTTTGATCGAAGCCATTGTGCCCGCCTGCACGAATTCAAAGGACTTCGTACTGTCCGGCACGGTGCCCGGCGTAAAGAAGCTATCCTCAAAACTGCCGGTATAGATCTCCCGGTTCATCGCGTTGGAAGCCACCGCGGCGGGCAGTTCCCCGTTGAAGATGAATTTCGCTGCGCTGTACCGGTTCAGGGCATCCTTGTTTTCGAGCTGCTGGCCGAATTTATCATAAGAGGTAACCGTATTGGCGGTCACCCAGCGCGCCCGGTTGCCGGCCTGGTTGCTTTGCCAGCCGGGCGTTTCTCCTTTAGTAATATCCCCGTAAAACCAGTAAGAAGCAAAATTTTGAATATAACCGCCAGATTTCACGTCAACGCCTTTTTCGGGTAAACTGGAGCTGTATCGGCTTTGCTGGAACACCTTGCTTTGGTAAGCCCGCCAGTTGCCCAGGTAACCGCCGATATAGGGGTTGGTGAACCGGCGGTAGGTAAAGCGGTAGGTTTTCACACCATTGACAGTCCGGAAGCTCTGCAGGTCGGGGTTATTCACGAGGTTCCTGGTGGTAAACAGCACCTGGATGCCCGAACCGTCAGCGGGTGCGTTTTCCAGTTGACTGAGCGTATTGTGGTACAGCTCGAGGCCGATCCCGCCGGGGTTGCTGGACGGGTTGTCCGGTTGTCCTGTTTGCAATGGCAGGTTGGTACATTCCGCCGTTAAATAATGCTTCCCGGCCGTCAGGTGCAGCGGCAGCACCGTCCAGTACAACGGGCTTTGGGCAGGGTTGGGCAGGGGCACGTTATCGATCGAATAATGAAAATCGTCGTCGCCCGAATAGCCGAGGGTATACAAGCCCTCGCTGGCGACGCTGAAGGTCGTTTCAAAACCCTGGCTGACATTCAGGTACTGGGTATTCGGCGGGTTAAGCCAAATACCGGAACGGTCGAGCCCGCCTTTTAAAAAGGCGTTCTGCACGATCCGCGTGCCGGGTGTATCGAGCAGCATCGCCCCGTCGTGGCCATGGTTGGCATTGCCTGCCGAAGCGGTAAAGGTAAATACCGCGGAAGTATTTTCCACGCGGGTGCTGTCGGAAGGGTTATTGCTCCGTTCTATCGGCCAGCTCTGGTTAAATGTAGCCGCGGACGCGTTGATCACCCCCAGGCCGGTCATATCTTCGTTGGCAGTGATGCGGAGCTTCCCGCCCTGGATCGGGTTATTAAGCGAAACGATCGCGGCGGTCTCCTCGTCCAGCAGGTTCCGGAAGCCCGAACGTACCAGTTTGACCAGGCCGGCGGCATTAAAATAGGAAATCAGCTGGCCTTTGCGGTTGATGAGCTTTTTGGACGTGCCGGTTGCCTGGTCGGCCCGGTTGTCGATGACCCAGTACCGGGTACCGGTTGTGAGGTCCGCGATCTCGTCGCCGGCCTGTAAAAACCCGCTGTAACCGGCCGGCTCACCGTTGGCGTTGGTACTGAAATTTTTCAGCACGATGCCCTGGTTCTGGTAGGCTGCCCCCATCCCTTTGTAAGCCCAATAGGCCGGCAGGTTCAGCGAATAGATATTTTTGTTAAACTCGTTCTGGGTCTTGGTAACAAGCGCTTTGCCGGTTACACCATCATAGGCTAAGTTTTGTGTGGTGATAGATGATCCGTTTTCTGTCTGCACCACTTTGTCGATAATACCGTAGCAGGTGCTGATCTTGACAGCACAAGCCGATCTGAATAACTTATATTCAGAATTATCCCCGTTCGGAAAATGCGGCAGGGGAAAGCTGAACCAACTTAACCCAACCATATCAAATCCAAGGTTGTAGGAATGGCCGGGGTTCCGGGATTCATTTTCGCGGAAATCGGTAAAAAACTCGATATCTCGCCCGATCACCTGGTTGGGCGAGACCGTGCCGTCTGGGTTGACGATATTAACCAGGTTTTTCAGGCGCATTTCCGAGGCGCCCCTGGGTTCCGCATTATAATAATAGATGGTTGAAGCGATCTCCGAACGCGCCGAATTGTATGTCTTAACCGCCTTCGCCTTGCCGTGCATATCGTTGAGCTCCACAGCATAACCCTGGGACAGGCATAATTCATCTATACTGGTAGCCCCGAGAAAAGAAAGATAGTTAATGGGTTTATTGTGCTTGGGCAAAATAGGCATTACCGTTACGTTAACCGGGAAATCCTTCGCCGTATAAAACTCATTCTCGATATAGCCGGTGCGCAATGCAGGGTCAGGATTACCGTACTTGTCCAGGTCGGTAACCGTAACTTTGCTATATCCGACCGTCGGGGCCGGGAAGAAAGATTCCCCAAAAGGCTCTTCCAGTTCGAAGAAGTTATCAATGGCTCCTTTTATTTTTTGCACATAAGGAACAGGTTGTTTTAAAGGGTTCTCATCATTACCTACCGATGGCTCATAAGCAGCTACGCCGCTACTTATGGTTATCCCACTGTCGGTGTCTACTGTCGTATAATCATAGGCCTGGCCATAGCTTGCGGTGAACCCCTTGGTATTGCCCGACATCTCCTGCCAGTCGTCGCTGATCCGGATCTTTTTTACCCTTACTCCTCCACCTAATTTAAAACCGTCCTGTTTGGTGAGTTTCACAAACGATTTGTTCAGTTGAATTTGCGCAGCAAAATTTCGTTTAAAGGACTTCTGGTAGAAATTCTGGGAAAGTTCGCTTAAATTCCCGAACGCGCTAAAGATGGCGGACACCGCTTTAGACACCGAGGATTGCGCGGTTTCACTCCCCGCTCTTTTGTCAAAGCCGGGATAAGCAAAGCGGGGATATTCATTTTTGATCTTCTGCCAGGCAGAAAAAATAATGGGGTTAGCCGTAACCCCGCCATCACTCCTGTCTTCCAGCATGATGCTGGCATACTGACCGGATACAGATACCGAGGTTACCTTCGAATAACAGGGCACAAAATCATAATCCGTTTCCGGGGTACTGTAGCTGTAGGGCGTCGACATTTTGGTGAACACCTTGGAGTATATATAGTCCGCACCGTTCAGGTAGTTCTTTTTGAACCATTGGGTCTGGTTTTCGGTGTTGCCCGGGGCGGTCGAAATTTTGACTTTGAACCCTTTGGCAACTCTTAAACAGCTGTCAGAGGCAGCGTCCAGGTCGTTTCCCCGGGCATCGATAAATGATTGGATGCCCGACATGGTCATGACCCGCTTATTTTGTACATAAGCATAATCGTCGGATTCATAATTGACATTGATCTCTCCGCCGGTCGGCAACTTGATCTTATTCAAATGCCACAAGGCAGCATTCTGATCCACCCGATCCTTTACAGAATGACTGCCAGGTTCGTCCTGGTTGGTATAAGGGTATTCGTCATTTTTCAGGGGCAGGTTATTTTCACCTGTAGCTTTATATACCCCCCAGCGATCCGTTGCCATATCAGCATAGCCTATGTCCTGACCGTTTACAGCTTTGCTGTAGGAGAAATCATAGGGGTGTTTACTTCCCCTGGTGCTGTTACCATATTGAAAATAAATCCTTTTTAAAGTTAATTTACCCCCTTTATTGGGATCTGCGGATAACCCGCTTTGATTATCGGCCGAGTTTGGCACTCCTTTGCAAAGTTCATAGTTATATTCAAACTTAACTACCTTAATGGGCTTGCTCATATCCGCCTTGGAATAAAGACGGATCTCTTTGAGACATTTTTGCCGGTTATTGAGGTCCGTGCTTGCCCCGGTGTAATCGGTCACCCCAAGCGCGTCCCGCCTGTCCTGTGTGATGAAATAAGCAATCTTGGTCTTGGATTCAATAGAATTTGCATACCAGACTTCCTTTTCGCCATATACAATACTGGCCTTGTCATCGTCGGGATCGGCAAGCTGCCCCCTGTTTAACGTGGCATTATGGAAAGGGGTGCGCCATTTAAACAGACTGGGAAGTTTGGAGTAATTGAATTTAATAGCTGTACCGGGATCGTCGTCGCTTATCCCGTCATTGGTACGGTCGATATAATCCGGTGATAATATGGCGGTCAATAAAAAACTGGACGCATATGCGGGCGTGGTTTGTTTCTGATAATAGTTATCTATCCCTTTGGTATGGTTAATACCTGAACCGTCAACCAGCAATGGCACCTGGTTATTGGTACCTGCAACAATATCGTAGTCCTTTCCTTTCGCGCCTACGGCGAAACTATATTCCGACTGTTTGGTATTGTAAACAGGTATACCATATATCAATCTTTTACCGGTAGGATTGGTTACAGTAATTTCGGATATATGGTGCTTTTGGTGATAGGCATTATCAACACGGGGCAAATGACTGGCCGGTACCGGTTTATGATTAACCGGGAGCTGAAAGCTGGCGGAATCATTAAAACTGTAATTACTGATATCCTTATCCAGGCCAGTTTTGGCCGCCTCTTCCGCAGTGAGATAAGAGATTACATCACTGCTTTTCTGGCGGGTGTTTTTTTTCAGGCTTGTTAACGAGGCATTGGTAAAAGCGGCATTAGCCGTTTTACCTGTGATACTTACTTCCAGCGGTTGTGTGCCATGGAGTTTGGAAACCATATCGTTATCTTCCGCTGTTTTCTCACCAACTACTTTAAAATAGGCATGCTGCGCATTTGGATTATCGTAGGAGACGTCCTGGAAATCACCTTTGTTCAGGTAATTATTATTATCGACCCACTTGCGGCTCGTACTTTTGGTGCTTTGCTTGAATAACGTGACACCGGCATGAAAAGTAGCGCCGTACCCTATGTCACCGCCAATAGTGGTCACCTTGTTGTCGTCGCTCACTTCATTATCAAAAAAAACGCCCGAACCACCGCGGTATAACCGGAACTGGCCTGAGCCGCCCTGGCTGGTATAAGAAAAAAGATCGGGTGTATGCACTGGCAATGCCAGGTTCGGGATGTCCGGTATAACCGGGTTCTCTTTTTCCCGGATAAAATCCATAGCTGCATTCTTTTGATTTTTTCCCCTTTCCGCGTATAAAAAGCCGTAAGCGGGGTTAAACAGCTGCTGCTGGGCAACCTCCCGGACGCTTTTATAACCGGATCCGCCAAAACCAACGAAAAACGTTTCCGCAGCAGGCCCGGCATCTATACTGAATGAGCCGTATCTCGATTTGTAAGGAATATCAATATTAGGTAATATCGGTTCGGTATTGAATGATATAAAGGAACCGGAGGAACTCGTTGAGCCGGATAGCCCTTCTCTTTCTTTGCCTTTTCTTTTGCCGTCTGCAGCCTTTTTTTCTCTGGTAACGGCTATTCCATAGCTTGAACCAAGCGTAAGGCTCTTCATGCCAGACCGGCTGTTAAACCCGAGAGAAGCACTTAAACTGGCACGTTCAGAAACGTTTTTATCTTTTTTTTCTTTGATACCAAGGCTTAAATAGGGGCTCACATCCACCCCACTTGCCGTACTGGAGGTAAGCCCGGTACCCAGGCCTGCGGTCATCCCGCCTTCATTCGGTGAACCAAATGAAATACCCGCGTTGACACCCACGGTGGCACCTATACCCGTATAATTATCGCTAAATACCCCTAAGGTAAATGAGCCGGAACCGGTAAGATTTTTGCCGAGCCCGATAACCTCCGCTTTTATGGATAAGCTACCTCCAACGGTAACTTTGGGTTTAGTGTAATGCTCTGTTTCCACTAAATCACCGGACATATCATCCGGAAGTCCCCGTAACTGGCGGTTGATCGCGCCGACATTAACATTCCAGCCGAGACCTGTCCAGCTGGCTTCGTCATCCATGCCGCTTCCCGAATCGTAATTCAGGTTAAGAGGATAACCGTCCACATCCATCAGCGGGATATTGTATTTAAAATCCCCGGTGAACAGGTCCACCATATCGGAGGTACCGGCGGGGGTAAAAGCCGTCGTTTCGGGCTGCGTCGGCCCCGAGGTCAGTGCATAGCTCAGGCAGGGCGTCAGGATATTGGTCACCATCAGGCAAAGCAGCCCTGCTGCGATTTTCTTTTGAGATCTTCTGTTCATATTCATCCGGCCGTATGTCATGGCCTGTTTAAATTCATTTCGTATGTCTTGCCGTCGATAAAACGGTCCCGGTACAGGATACTGAGCGTTTTCATTTTAAGCCCCGGAGTGACAGCAATAGTCACCAGGTATTCAAAACAGGTTGATAAGCCATTGGCAACGGGCTGCACAAGCTGGGGCTGCATGGTTTGATTACCATATTTCACGGTAAAAGCGCTATCCATGTGGTAGTAGAAATCCGCAGCACGGCCGTTACGGCTGTTTGCGCCCAGCCAGGCCCTGGATGGGTATATCCTGACTTTATAGTTCAGTTCCGCCGTATCCCGCGCGGACTCTTTCATCCGTAGGGCCTGCAGGCTGAGCGTGGCTGAGCGTACCTCCCTGAAATCTTCCATCCCCGCCAGCCACCGCTCTGTCGGCGTTTTACAGGCTGTAAAGGTGACTATGATTAAAAAAAGTAAGTTTCGCTTCATCTCAGTCTTTGTATATAAACCTTAAAATCTTAACCGTTCCGTCCGGCAGCCATACCTTCATGATATAGGAGCTGCCGTCGGAAAAGGCATCGGTGTTGGCCAGGTCGATCAATACCTTATTTTTTCCTTTCAGCAGTTTGATTCCGGGCAGGCCTTTGATCTTTTTCCCGGGATTATTCAGACTCTCCACCTGGTATTTGAGCGGCTGCGCGTTATAAGGGTTCTGCAGGGCGAACTTGATGGTCTCCACGGCGACATAATAATTGCCCCGGGCCAGGTCCTCAATGTCCCGGTAACCGCCTTCTTCGGGTACGGGCGTTTTTTTGTTCTCCCGGCAGCCCACATGGAACGACCATACCTCCGAACGGTTCAATACCGTCTGGTCCTTGTAAGCCGTTACCTGCCAGGCATAGTTTTTACCTTCTTCAAGTTCCCGCGCGATAGCCGGGTAAGGCAGTATGGGAGAATTGATCATCGACTGGTTCAGAACCGGCAGGTTGTAGTTCAGCGCTTCCACGGCATTCTGACCGCTTTTTATTTCCGAGATAACCAGCTGGTAAGCCGAACCGGAGATCCCGGGCAGCAGTGGCTGCCAACTCAGCAGCGGCCGTTTTTCACAAATGGTGTCCCGGTCATAGGGCTCTGACAGGTGCAGCTCCGAAAAAGGAATCAGTTCATAATTGAAACATTGCTCGACCGGGAGATCGGCTCCGCTACCGGAAAAGTTCAGGGTAAAGCAGTACTCGTAATCGCCGGCCGGGAAATTATGGTCATGCCGGGTAATGACCGAAACCGGGTTATTATAAAACTGGATATTGGAACTCTTCAGCGAGGTGCCCGGTATCGAATTCAGGCCCGGTGAAAGGTTAAAACTGGTGGTGGTCAACGTCACGATACTACCGCTTTTCCGTTCGTTTACCGATACGGTCAGGGTAGCAGACCTGTTGCCCGAAGCGTTTAATATCCTGCAGTTCAGCAAGCCGTCGACGCTCCGCCCGTAAACGTCGGGTACGAACTGGAAGGTGACCTGGCCCAGGGCCGGTACCGAAAAAAGCAGTGCGATGAGGGTTAAGATTTTTTTCATGGCCTAATTGGTTTTCAAATAATACCTGAATAAAAGCTCACCCCGCGTCGAGGCATATAATGCGGCATTCCGCGGCGTAATCAGGTTCTTCCGCAGGTCGACTGCTGCATTCACATCATAATTTTTCCCGGCCAGCAGCTGGAGGCTCTGCCTGATGCCCAGTTGCCTGGCAATATCGACATTGTTCAGGTAGGTAATCCCTGATGACAGCTGGAGCTTTTTGAACAGCTGGTACTGGTAAGCGATATCGGAAGTCAGCAAGTTACCGATCAGCTTATAGCCGGATAATTCTTTGTTGTAGAACAAAGTACCCGTAACCGCGCTGCTTTTGAAGGCGATGCTTTGGATATAACTGACATTTAACAGGTTGCTGCTAAAATCGGAAACATAGCTGTTGTTCAGGCTCTGGTTACCAATGCTGATATGGCTGGTGGAATAATATTTACCGATCTTATAGGTGTCATTGGCATCCAGCTCGAATTTTTGGGTGTTATATACCGGTACGGAGACGCCGTCTGAAACCTTGCCGGTACCGCCGGAAAGGTATTTCAGGCTAAAATTCAGCTTATTGCTGACCTGGTACCGGCCGGTGAACTGCAACTGGTAATTCTTCCATTTATCGTTGCTGATATAACTCAGGGGCATCTGCCTGAAATCGGTACGGAGGATAAACTGGAGCTTGTTGCGGTACATCGCTTTCCTGACACTCCCGCCAAACTTCATGGTGGAACCTGAATTGCCGTTATTGGCCGGGTTCTGGTAACCCAGCCCGCCATAATTGAAATAAATATGCTCCGTGGCGTTCAGCCGCGTGCTGTTCAGGTCATGGCTAAACCCGACCGCCATGGATTGAAAAAGGTCATTGTTCAGGGTATTGCTGACGCCCGCCATTTGCTGCAGGACGGCCTCGCTGCCAACCTGGTAATTATTGTTATACAGGGTGGATGACTTGGATACGTTAACCGCGAAATTTCCCAGGTCCCCGAAATTCAAGAATTTGGTCAGGGTGAACGCTACCGCATTGGAAGGGATCGACGGGTTGTTCCGGCTGAAAGCGCCCTGGCCGCTGAACGAGCTCACCACCGAGAATTTGACTTTGCCGAATATGCTGCGCCTGATCTCCCCCCCGATATAAGTAATGTTTTTGGGTGCCGAATAGACCGAATGCTGGTAGCCGGCATCTTTCAGCGAGCTGATATCATCCAGCTTGCCGTAACCGAAGGTTAAGGGATAACCGCTTACTTTGATGCCCAGGCTGGCACCGTTAACCAGCCGGCTCTCGTTATCGGTGGCGCCGGGAACCTGGCTGCCAAAAGACCCGAACCTGAAATCTTTGACGCCGGTCAGCAGAGACTGTAGGCCGTTGGCCGGTTTTTTATCCATCAGCGCGGTAAGTTGTTCCGAACTATTGAACTCGGGGCTGCTTTTCCCGCCGAGGTAATTCTCTTCCTGCAGGAGCCGGGCCGGATCTATCCCTTTTTTTTGCAGCAGGGTTTTGATCGCAGTGATGACCAGGGCGATACTATCGGCCTTCCGCTGGTTCTGCTCCCCCAGGGCTGCAGCCAGCGCGGTGTCCCCATGGGCCATCCGGCTGGTCTGCCGGTCGGCGATGGCGGCAAGTTTACTCTTCAGTTCTCCCCTGGATGCCTGGATCAGCCCCTGCAGGTTAGCCGCGTCGCCGAGGTACTGATGAAAATCGGCGTTCTTCAAACCTTCCTGCCCGTTGATGGACCGGACCTGTTCGGAAAGCGTCTGGCGTACATACTCCGTAAAATCAAAACCATGGAAAGCCGTGTTCTTCAGGTCTGTATATTGCTGGAGCTGGTTTTTGAGCAGGCCGGAAAACATATCCGGGTTAAGCCCGAGTTTATACAGGTTTGCAGCGGAACGGTTATCGCCGTTAAAAACAGCCTGATTATTCGATATGCTGATATTGACCGGGAAACCGAAGGCGACCACGCTGCCGCGGACGCCGACTACGTTTTCGATTTTATTCTGGGTATAAATACCAGGTACCGGATGGTACCGGAAATCATTTTCGAGGGAAAGCCCCGCGGTTACCGCCGGCATTTTGACGTCTCCCAATTGCTTGGCGATCTTGTCGGTTATTACAACGGTGTTTATGGGGGCCGTTTTTTTGACAGCGGCCTTTGCCGATGCCAGCTGTGCGGCACTGCCCTGGAGCAGTCCCATGGGCCGCTCCAGGCTGTTTTTGACCGCATTGGTGTCCGACCCGGGGGCGGTAAGCACCAGACCGGTCCGGGAGCGCGTTGCGGCCGGAACGGGGGATAACCCGGCGGTATTTCCGGGTACCGGAAATAAGGCATTCAGTATCTTTTTCAAAAAGACCGAATCCGCTTTCTGGTGACGGCCTGTCGTGTCCTGGCTAGCTGTCCTGCAAAAAAGCGCGGCGGGCCTTGCGCCTGTTTCCAGGGAACTACAGGCAAGCAGGACGACGCTAAGAATTGCTATACTAAACTTTCTCATTAAAAGCACCTATTTTGCGGATCAATTATATTTTTGACGGGAACCGGCCCCGGTTCCCCCTTTTTTACTTTGGAACAGCTGCTTCGAGCCGGCGGTCCGTTTCCCCGGCTGCCGTTATTCCGGGCCCGGGTCCTGCCCGGCAAATACCAGCCCTGACTGGCCGCCTGCGTCGGACCTCAGCACGAGTTGTGCCCCCGGAGCAATACTGACCATGGTGGCATTGTCGGCCACGCGCCATACCCCCCCGGGGAGAATGATAAATCCCCCGCTGGAAATCGTTTTGGTCCCGGAAACCAGCCGTACGTTTTTTAAGGCTGTACCGGTCGCTGTCGTGTCGCTCAGTACCTGGTTCCCGCCGCGGAAGCGGATCGTATCATTGCCGCTGGTTATTGTGGCCGTATTACTGAATTTTTCGCCGAGGAAAAGTGCCCGGTTCAAATTGACGGTTCCTGCATTGCTGAAGTTGCCGCCGACACTCAGGTAAGCGTTATTGGTCTGCAGGTCCAGGGTACCGGCGTGTACGGCCAGGTAGCCGTCTACATTCAGGCTGTCTCCGCTTGGGGCGGCGGTCTTTTTTACCCCGCTGCCCGAAATAACCAGGTTCTGGTAGGGTTTGGGCCGGAGATCGAGGCCCGCCAGCGAACGGCTGGCCACGATCTGGTTTCCGCCGGCATACTCGACCAGCCCGGTACCGGTACCCGTCAGGTTGTACAGGTCGACGGTGTCAAAGACCGGGTTGGCTATGACAAAAGAAATATTGCCGAAGAGCTTCAGTCCAGGGTGCTGCCCGGCAGTGATATCGATGTGGAACATGGCTGCCGGCCTGGACTCCGCGAGCAGGCCCGACAGGAATACCGGGACGGAGTTGGTCAGCCTGACCTGGCCATAGATGGTCATCTGCCCGGCCACTAACGAAAAATAGCCATCATTATGGGACAGCCCGCCGGACAGCAGGAACGAGGTCACCGAATTGACCAGCACGTCACCCGAAACCGTAAAGTTGGCGATCATCGCGATCAGCCGGGTAGTTTTAACCGCAATAATTTTGCCGGGTATTCCGTCTCCGACAATCAGTGAGCCGCAGGTAAGGCTCCCGCCGCCGGCAATAATCGTATAGCCGGCAGCATCATCTCCGCCGTGGCCTTGCTTGATAAAACCGGAAACCACCATGGCTGCCCCCGGGGCGATGGTTAGTGTCAGGGGCTGCTTGTTGCCCAGCAGGAGGCTGGAACATTGTGTAGCCGAGCTGACCAGTGGCTGGTAGCCGAAGGGGCTGAGGCCGATCTCTACCTCGTCCGAGGCACCAGGGACCATGGCCGGGCTCCAGTTCCCCGCGTTGTTCCAGTCGGAACTGAGTACGCCGGTCCAGGTCAGCACCGTTTTCGCCGTACATGTCCGTATGGAGACCAGTAAAAGAAGCAGGCAAACTGCCAGCCTGCCGCATGCCTGCGCCGCCCGGAACAGTAGCCTGGGCCGGACAATAGCCTCAGGGGCTGCTATCAATATGATTTCCTTGTTCATAACAGCCGGTTTAAGGAATGGTTACATAGGCGTTGCCGTCACTGTCAAAAGTGACTGTTGCGTTGTCGACAAGCCGGGAACCGTCATCGGCCACATGTACATACTTCCAGCTGCCGTTTGGCGTTTTGAATATTTCCTTGCCGTCGGCAGTCATCACTTTGTTGGCGGTAACAATACAGCCGTTCCCGTCTGCGACCACGATGGTGCCCGAGCGGTCAGGAAAGACGACGCTGCGCCCTCTAGTGAGATTCGGGGCATGTATTTGAAATTCGTAGCTGCCGCTATTCCAACTGATGGCGCTTTTGCCATACCTCGAATAACCACCATCCACGTTGGTGTTATAGACAATATAACCATCGTAGGTCTGGGCTGTAAAAATGGTTCCGTCAGAATTCTTCACCCCCACGGAGCCGATACCGGTCACCGTAACGTTTGTTGCGGCTATTCCTTGTGTAATCATCCCGACATCAGCCCTGATCATGCCGCTTACCCAGGCGTTCCCAGTCTGTGGTCCCCCGTATTGGTTTTGGATCCCTGCCAGCGGGATAGTGCCGTTGCTCAGGTCGCTGGTAGTGAGTATCCTCTCCCATTCGCGCCCGGTTTTGACGGTATACAGGCCCTTCCCCCTGTCTCCCGGGTCCTGCTGGTAGACCATCAGTCCTGTATTGCCATCATAATTATCCAGGTTGATCGCGTTACGTTGCGCATAGCTCATGCTCGAGGTCTGGAAGCCCTTGGTGGTCGACATCAGCTGTATGCCGGCATTGGCACTTGGTTGTCCGGTGTACGAGTCGGCTATAAGGAGGTTACTACTACCCGTGATCGCGCTGGAAAAGGTTTTCGCACCGGTAATGGTTTCGGTGCCTGCCAGGTGGACGACCAACCCGTCAGCCGCCGGGCTCGCGCCACCCAGGCCGCCCAGGTCTGCCGTGGTCAGTATCCTGTCCCACACACTTCCGGAAAGCACGGTGTACAAGCCTTTTCCCTTATCGCCGGCGTCTTTTTGAAAGACCATCAGCCCGGTATTGGCATCGTAAGGTTCCAGCCCGATTGCGTTACGCTGCGCGTAGGTCATATTGGAGGTCTGGATGCCTTTCGTGGTCGAAAACAGCTGGATGCCCGCGTTGATGCTCGGCACACCCATAAAGTCATCAGACACCGCGAAGCCTTTTCTCACTTTGGTATAGGATTGCCCTGAAAGAAAACTCTGGTTGGTCTCGTCGCTAAGCCCAACACTAAACGTGCTGTAAGGGCCGGTCGCTATATACAACGAACTCGCACTGCTCAGGTACCTGATATTACAGGCGTCATCATTGTTAAATCGGAGGCTGCTGGCGATCGACACCGGACTGGTAAAGGTCTTCGGACCGGTGATCGTTTCAGTGCCGGCCAGGTGTACGACAGTATTGTCGGCCGCTGCCGGTGGGATGGTTCCGTTGGTGAGGTCACTAGTGGTCAGTATCCTGTCCCACAGCCGTCCTGACATAACGGCATACAGCCCCTTACCTTTATCACCGGCGTCCTGCTGGTAAACCGTCATCCCGGTGTTGCCGTCAGAATAATCCAGGGAGATCGCGCTGCGCTGTGCATAGGTCATGCTGGAAGTCTGGATCCCCTTGGTGGTCGACAGCAGCTGGATTCCGGCATTGGGGCTGGGCCAGCCGGTATACCAGTCGGATATCAGGAGACTGTTCTTCATCGAGACCAGGTTGGAAAAGGTCTTCATACCGGTAACCGTTTCGGTCCCGGCCAGGTGAACGACCGCGTCGTCGGCAGCCGGACTGGAGCCGCCGCCGCCAGCCAGGTCGGCAGTTGTCAGTATACGGTCCCATATGCCACCAGAAAGGACCGTATACAGGCCTTTACCTTTGTCACCCGCATCCCTTTGAAAGACCAGCAGCCCGTTATTCCCGTCGTAAGGCTCGAGTCCGATGGCACTACGCTGCGCAAAGCTCATATTGGAGGTCTGGATACCCTTGGTGGTTGAAAACAGCTGGATACCCGCATTGATGCTCGGCACACCCGTAAAGTCATCCGAAACCGCAAAGCCGGACTTGACCTTCGTATATCCCCAGGACGTCAAAAAGTGCGCATTGGATATATCGCTGGAGCCAACACCAAACGCAGCGTAGGAACCTGTTGATACAAAAACCGCGTTACCGATCGGGCCCATTCCGCTCAATCCCGTCAGGTAATTCAGCCCGGCCACATCCGTATTCAGGCGAAGGCCGTTGGTGAAAGTCGCCCGGCTGGTAAATGTCTTGGCACCGGTGATCGTTTCGGCACCGGCCAGGTGGACGAACAGGCTGTCATCCGGCAGCTGTCCGGTGCTTGATTTTAAGAAATAATTCCCCAGGTTGTCCCGGATATCATTCCCGATGATATTGATCCCCTGCCCGTCTTTGGATATGGACAGTCGATCGATCATGTTTTTAAAGACAAAGTCCTGGGCAGACGCGCCGTTGAAAATAATGGTTAGTATAAACAGCAGTAATAATTTTTTCATGATTATTTCAAAAAGAATTTGATTTGGCATATAATCCTGGATGTGCCGCTATTCGGCGGGCATCGTTATCGCAGCCCGGCAACCCCTTCCCTACCTGTTCCTGCGCCGCAAAAACGGCAAAGGCACACCGCCGGGTTCAGCAAACACGTATTGGCTATGCGCAGATCAAGTATCGGCACATCAGGCGGGTATCCGGAAAATTAGAGCTGTAGGCTTTATTGGGGGTTTATCGTTCCGCCCGGGGAACCGTCAACCACGATGAATTCCCTGTTAATGATAACCGGTGAATCAATGGAACAATAAAAGCGTGAAATGACATGGCTCGGAGAAAAAACCGGCAAAATCCAAAGGGGGTAATAAAGTAAAATTGCTTCATATTGGAAGTGATATTGTTAGATTGACTGCAATAATAATATATGTCTTTGAATAATACAAACGCATAACAAGGAAATAATCAACATTTTTAGATTTTTTTTTCCACATTTTATCCATAATAAATAACCGGCCCGGCAGGCGCCTCGGGAAGCAGCGCGCCAATGGCCTGACGATAAATCCGGGTGGAATGACATAGTGCTTTATGGCCAGTATCCAAACGTTGAATGCACGAAGAATAATAATCTGAGGCAGGTCAGCCGCTGCATCAATGCATACATGCTCCATTCCTTCTGACTGACAGGACACCTGCCAGCTGAAGCCATACGGAGTTTTTCCGGACGCGCGGGTTTGATGGTCCGGCGATAGCAAAGAGGGGAATAACAGCCATCCTGCTAATAGCGGCAACCTTACCGGAAGTGAGTGGGCTTGCGATATTAAGCGGCAGCAACAGACTGATTAAAAATATGCGGATGCCTGTAATCGCCGGCCAAATAAGAGCGGAATAGCCCGCTCAGGCAAAAAAATTACGGAGCGCAACCCGTTCGCGTTCTTTTGAGCGCAGGCTAAATGTAATAATCCAGTTAGTTATTATTGAAATAAACAGGATGAACACGATAAGCAATGAATTACTCAAGCCATCAAACATAAGCACCATCCCTATTGATAATAAATTTATTACTGATAAGCACAGGGTTGTTTGCAGGTGATTAAGCCCTAACCTCAAAATACGATGATGAACATGGTTCCTGTCGGCCTCAAAAGGCGATTTACCGCTTACTATTCTCAGGACAAATACCCTTAAAGTATCAAATACCGGGCCTATCAATATGGCTATGGCCAATGCGGGTGCATGGCTGATAGTGGGGATGTTTTTATGCTCAATTTTTGTTACCTCGATAAACTTAACAACCATTACTGCCGATATTAAGCCAATAAGCAACGCGCCTGTATCGCCCATGAATATTTTGGCAGGCGTAATATTGAATTTTAAAAACCCGATAACAGCACCCACCATGGCCAGCGAAACGGCGGCAAGCTCATATTGCCTGATATACATAAATAAAAACGCAAATGCGCCGTTTACAATAATGCCGGTAGTAGCGGCCAAACCATCTATCCCGTCAATTAAATTGAAAGAATTTACGATAAGCATAATAAGCAATACCGATAATGCGGCGCTTGGCAGGTAGGGCAACAGCGTAATGCCAAATACACCATACATACTGGTAATACGGATATCGCCGAGCAATACCAATATTAACGCAACTACAAACTGGATTAAAAACTTAGTGCTTGAGTTAACGCCGGAAAGATCGTCCTTTAATCCCATTGCAAAAAGGATAATGCACGAAATAAGCACATAACCGAGCGGGAGTGCCTTATCAATTATACTAAATAACAGCGTAGTAATGGTAAAGCTTACAAAAATGGCCACACCCCCCAAACGCGGAATGCCGTGGTCATGTTGTTTTCTGAAATGGCCAACGTCATCATACAAGTGCCTCGAACGCGCAACATGTAATATAGATGGGATGCATAGCAGTGTAATTAATGCTGAAAATACGACTATTAAAATATTGTAAACTAAATGAGACGAATGTAAAAGTTCAAGCATTGTGTGGGGGTATTAAGATCAATTCGTGTTATTGTTAAGCCGTTATACGCAAGCGTTTAATAAAAGTTTAATTTCAAATTAAAAATATTGATAAATTTTCCGCAGCGGTTTCAATACCAGTGCCAGCACAGGAACCACGATGTTATTTTGGCGCATCGCCTTTAAATCAAAACTCCAGGCCTTAAGCCGGTTTATTAAACTGCTGTTACTCACTCCGCCACCCTGCATAATCACCATTACTTTATTTAAATAAAAATTCCTGATCTTATGGCGGTGCATAAACCGCAGCATTAACTCGTAGTCGGCCGCCGAACCATGTTGGAGGCTGTAAAAACCCCATTTTTCGAACAATTCCCGTTTGCAGTAAAAGGTGGGATGCGGCGGCATAAAGCCCAGGTTAAAGGAATTGGCCCCACAAGGCTTCGAATTCCATTTGCGTTTAACCTGGCCGGCAGGGTTTACAATCAGCAGGTTGCCGTATACGGCCTCGGCTTTATTTTCAATAAAGGCCTGAACCACTGCCGATAAAACATCCGCACCGGCCAAACGGTCATCAGCGTTCAGCGTCCCTATAATTTGGCCGGTAGCCAACTTAATGCCTTTGTTCATCGCATCATATATGCCCTTATCCGGTTCCGAAACCAAATGGCTGATGAATGAACGGTACTGACCGATAATTGGAAGGGTGTTATCCGTTGATCCGCCATCGATGATAATATATTCCATCTCAGGCCATTTTTGGCTGATGACTGATTCGATACATCCGGCAATAGTATCCTGTGCATTATAAACAACGGTAATTACTGAAATCTTCAAACGCTAAAAATAGGAAAAATACACCGTAGCAATAGCCGCAAAATGTGTAATTTTGAAATTATTGTTAATTATAAACACATTAAGGATAAGTCACCGTCCCTATGCGCCAAACAATTTATTTATTTTTTCTTTTTTTAATATCGGTTATGATAAGCTCGTGCTCGGGCAAACAATACCAGGCGCTTTTCGAACAAAAACAGGCGGTTACGGATACATCGCAAAATACCGTTAAAGATCTGCACAGTTACCAGATCAGACCGCAGGACCTGCTACAGATCCGCAACCTTCAGAATATCAGGTATGTAGTAGACGAAAGCCCTTCCACATCAGGCGGTAGCGGCGGCGGCGGGGCTGCCCAGATTTACCAGGTTGAAGAAGACGGCACAGTGGCGCTGCCTGTTATTGGACATGTTGCGGTAGTGGGCCTGACCCGGTCCCAGGCGGCGAAACTTATTGAAGATCTTTACCGTAAAAACCTCCTAAAAGATCCCATCATCGAATTGAAAATTACGAATCTGAAAGTCACACTCCTGGGCGAAGTCAGGGGACAGGGCAGTTTCCCGCTGGTCAAGGACAGGACCACGCTGGTTGAAATGATCGGGCAGGCAGGTGGCCTGACCGACCGGGCCAATGAAACGAATATTAAGATTATACGGGGTGACCAGCTAAATCCGCAGGTGACCTATGTTAATTTGAGAGATATACAATCCATCAATGACCGCAGGTCCATACTTCAGAATGGCGATATCATCTATGTATCCCAGAACAAACGCGCGGTGCGGAACGATAACCTGCAAAATGTGTCCACCCTGGTTCAGCCCATATTGCTTTTATTTAACACGGCCTTAGTAATTTTATCGCTTTCACGCCGCTAATGGAAGAGACAGAAAAAACGCAAAGAAAACTACCCAGCCAGGAAATTGATTACCTAAAGATCGGCAAGATATTGCTGAGCCGCTGGTACTGGATTGCTGCATCCGTAGGCATTGCCGTATTAATTTCCTATACCTATTTGTGGTATACACCCAAAACTTATGCGACATCCGGTACGCTTAAGATTGAAGAAAAAAAATCTGAAGTATCCGACCTCGTTGCTGTCATGACCGTGCCCGACCGGGGGCCGTCTAAAATACAAAGCATTACTTCCGTACTGCAAAGCCGCGGCCTGATTCTCAGCGCCATCAAGGATATGGACTACCGGGTCGGTTTTTATTTATCGGGGCGGGTACGCACGTCGGAAATCTATCCCTCAAAGCCATTAAACATTCAACTGATCAAGTTTGACAGCCTGAATTTTTTTCACGGGCTGATGACTTTCAGGCCGGTTGACAAAGAAACGTTCAGCCTGTCTTATGAGGCCGGCAGCAAAGAAATTAAAAACAGGTTCCGATACAACAGGCCGGTAACCATCGGTAACACCAGCTTTAATATCAAGTATCCCGGGAGTATTGATAACGGCACCATTTATATGTTTAATTTCAACATACCTGAGGATTATGTAGGCCGGGTACAGGGGGGATTAAGGGCCGGTGAAACCGGTAAGAACACCAATATCATCGCTTTGCAGGAAACCGACTCGAACCCGCAGTTTGCAGCCGATGTGCTCAATAATATCATGAGGGAATATGTAGTCTTTGACCGTAACCAGAAAGCGCAGTCAGCTTCACAGATGATCGATTTTATCGACAGCCAGCTTTCGTTCCTGTCCAACGAGGTTAAAGGGTCGGAAAGCTCGATCGAGAAATATAAAAACAAGACCAAAATACTAGATGTCAGTTCGGCATCGAGTACCTCAGCTACCAAGGCTGCCGAAATAGAATCCAACCGGTCTTTATTAAAAATACAGCTGATAGCACTTGACCAGCTGAAAGACCAGATCACCAGGGAAAAAGATAATGTAACCGTAAACTTTAGCACCGGCGGAACAGATTTACCGGCATTAAACGCGCTGATCAGCAAGCTGGATGCGCTGATATCGGAAAGATCGGACTTATTAAAAACATTCACCCTGAACTCCCAGCCTTTACAGGACATTAACCAGCAAATCCTGCAAACGAAGCTTACTGCGCTCAACAACATCAAAGGGATCCGCAACGGCCTGGAAAAAAACTTATCCTATTTAGACAGCCAGCTGTCACAAGTCAATCAAACGATCATGGCGCTGCCAGCCGCCCAGCGGGACCTCGTTAGCCTGCAAAGGGACTTTGAGATCAACGATAAAGTTTATTCATTCCTTTCAGAAAAAAAACTGGAAGCCCAGATCAGCCGTGCAGGCATATTACCGGGCGCGACGGTTATTGAATTTGCACAGCCCAATTTTAACGCGGTATCGCCCAACGAGCACGACATTCATCGTTCCGCTATTATTTTCGGCCTCGCCGTCGGCCTGGGGCTCATCATTTTGATACGGGTCATAAACCCTTATATTTATGACAAGGAAACTATTGAAAGCCTGACCGCCATTCCCATACTGGGCGTAATCAGAAAATACCCCGAACTAATTGATGAAAACAGCAGGCGGGTTTTGGCACTCAGTAAGCCCCGTTCGATTTTTGCTGAATCTGTACGGTCGGTACGTACCAACCTGAGCTTCCTGGCTTCAGAAAAATCAAGTAAGGTCATCTGCATTACATCCGAAGTTGCCGGTGAAGGCAAATCGTTTGTAGCGGTAAACTTATCAAGCACCTTATCGCTTATCGATAAAAAGGTAATCCTTATAGGGGCGGACTTGAGGCGTTCAAAAATACATAAGACCTTTCATGTGCCCAATGACCTGGGCTTAAGTAATTACCTGGCCCATCAAAGCCAGATGGAGGAAATCATCTTAGCTTCCGGTCAGGAGAATCTGGATTTTATTGTATCAGGCCCTGTTCCGCCTAACCCTTCTGAGTTGCTGCATAGCGGCCGGATGATGGCTTTGATAGACTGGTTAAAAACGAGATATGATATTATCATGATCGATACCGCCCCGATTGGACTGGTCTCCGATGCTATCCCGCTGATCCGCGTCAGTGACATCAATGTTTTTGTAATCCGGTCGGGCAAATCCAGGTATTATGCAGCCTCCGTGCCGCAACGGATAGCCCAGGAATACCACCTCGACAATACCGTCATCGTACTAAACGCTTATGAGGAAGATCTTTTACATTCCAGGTATTATACCACCAAGTTTAACGGAGAGAATGCCGGATCCAGGTACTACTATTACTCGGATTACAGCGGCTATTCGGGATCCGGGTATTACGCAGATGAGGACAAAAACAAATGGTGGGATATCAGGCAATGGTTTAAATAAAACGGACGGTAAAAAATGGATTTAAATGCAGGTTCAACAAAAAGATGGTACCCGGTTTATACACAGCCGCGTGCCGAAAAAAAAGCGTTGCAGGCATTGACCGACAAGGGGGTTGAAGCCTACCTGCCCCTGCACCGCCAGCTCAAACAATGGAGCGACCGTAAAAAATGGGTGGAAGAACCCTTTCTTAAGTCATACATATTTGTTAACATTGCCCAACACGAGCAGGCTGATATATTGATGACAAGAGGTATATCCAGGTTTTTATATTTCATGGGCAGGCCTGCGTCGATGCCCGGCCGCCAGATAACCGAATTAAAGTTATTAATGGCCAGTCCCTATGAATTAGAGGTAACCGAAGAAAACCTTCAACCCGGGGAAAAAATCGTCATTAAAGCGGGGCCGTTAAAAGGCATGACCGGTGAGATCATCGCACAACGGTCTCAAAAGCAATTGATATTGAGACTCGAAAGTATTGGATGTTCTATCATCGTCCATGTTGCTGCATCATACATTGAACGATTTTAACTGAAAATATTTATTTTTAAACAAAAAGTAAAAACCGGCTGTATAAAGGCCGGTATATAGAACAGCATCTGCTGATATTAAAATAAGCAAGTAGTTGTTTTACAATAGGTTACAGACAATCCCTGTGACTTACCGGGCGAAGCTATGAACAGACGAGACTCCATATGTGCCGGATTGCAGGCGTAATTAACAAACACGCACCACCCGCTGTAATCAGCAGGCAGGTCAAAGCCATGTGCAGTACCTTGCGGCATGGCGGCCCTGATGACGAGGGTACGTTTGCTGACGAACAGCACCACCTTGCTTTTGGGCACCGGCGGTTATCCATTATTGACCTGAGCGCAAACGGGCACCAGCCGATGTCCGATGTCAGAAAAAAAACCTGGATAACGTTTAACGGCGAAATTTACAACTACCCTGAACTAAGGGATGAGCTTTTAAGCCTTGGTGCTGAATTCCGGACGGTTACCGATACCGAAGTGATCATAGCTGCCTACCTGCAATGGGGCACTGATGCCTTCGCCAGGTTCAGGGGAATGTTTGCTTTTGCCTTATTTGACAGCCTTAAAAAGCGTACTTATCTTGTACGTGATACTGCCGGCATAAAACCTTTGTATTATTTTACCCGGCCAGGCCAGTTGAGTTTTGCATCAGAAACGAGGGCTTTCCCGGCGGCAGGTCTGGCCACGGAGCAGGATGCCACATGGCCGGTACGTTTTCTGGCATTCGGTCATATCCCGGAACCCTATACGACCTTGAAGAATGTATTCAGCGTCCCCAAGGGCCATTATTTATGCTGGGACCATGCTGCTTCAACCCATCTGGTCAATTCCTACGAGATAACCGGGCAGCCCAAAGACCAGATAACCGATGCCGGCGAAGCACGCCAGCTTATCAGGGCGGCTTTAATTAAAGGTGTTCACCGCCAGTTGATCGCGGACGCTCCCCTGGGCGTTTTTTTGAGCGGCGGTACGGATTCCAGCCTCCTCACACTGCTGGCTGACCGGGAGAAAAAGGAACAGCTGAAAACCATATCGATCTTCTTTAACGAAAAAAGTTATGATGAACAGGCCTATCAGCGCCTGGTGCTGGATAAGGTTAGTGGCCAAAATTTTTCGCACCTGGTCAAGCAACAGGATTTTGAGAGTGCCCTGCCGCAGATTATCAGCGCCATGGATATGCCGACGACCGACGGCATCAACAGCTGGTTTATCAGTAAATACGCGCACGATGATGGCTTGAAAGCGGTGCTGTCAGGCGTGGGTGCAGACGAATATTTTGGCGGATATCCCTCTTTCAACAGGATCCGTTATATCGGGCGTCTAAAAAACATCCCCCCGCGCCTGTTCTCCGCAGTTGCCCATTTGCTTCCTGACCCCTATAAAAAGCTTACTTTTCTGGCCAGCGATCACCCCCTTGCCGACTACCTCCTGCTTCGGGGCTTATTTTCGCCGGGAGATATCGCCCGCGTGCTGGATATCAGTGCCAGGGAAGTCAGGGATGTCCTGTTCGACCAGGTCAGTTTGCCTGGAATGCGTACCTACGATGCCGAACAGGCATCCTGGTTTGAAACAAATATTTACATGCAAAACCAGTTATTAAGGGACACGGACGTGATGAGTATGAGCCATGGCCTGGAAGTAAGGATACCATTTTTAGATGAAGACCTGACCGGTCTGGCCGGACGGATTGTACCTTCTATACGCTTTAGCCCGCAGCAACCCAAAAAGATCCTGATTGATAGTTTTTGCGACCTGCTGCCGACGGCTGTATGGAACAGGCCCAAAATGGGCTTCAGCTTTCCCTTACAGCGGTGGATGGCCCAATATCGGCCCATCAGCGACCCTGATTTATTCAAAAACAAGCTGGCGCAAACTACGATTAAGAAATTCGCTAACAACCAAATCCACTGGTCCAAAGCCTTTGCGCTTTACCAGGTACAACCTTATGTCTAAAAAAGTGATCCTGTTTACCTTACAGACATTCAGCACAACCGGTGGTATACAAAAGATGACCCGCACCCTGGGGCATGCACTATACCAGCTGTCGCAAAAGCTAAACTGGCATTTTGAGTTATGGTCGGCCTATGATAAAAACAATGACCTGATGCCACAATACCTGCCATCCGGCGCGTTTAAAGGTTTCGGTATAAATAAAATAGGCTTTGTGTTAAGGGCTATAAGCAGATCTGTAAAGCCCGATATCGTGATTTTAAGCCACATCAATCTTGCGGTTATCGGTTTACTTATCAAATTGGTTAATCCAGGGTGCAAAGTATGGGTTATTGCGCACGGCATCGAGGTGTGGCGGCCGCTCTCGCTGGTTAAAGAATACCTGTTAAAACGCTGCGACAAGGTGGTCTGTGTAAGCAATTATACCCGCGGGCAAATGATCGTAAGGCATAACCTTAACCCTGCTGTTTGCACCGTACTGAATAATGCCATTGACCCTTTTATGAAATTGCCTGTCGATTTTCAAAAACCACAGCATTTGTTGGCCCGTTATCAATTAAACCCGGAACAGCCTGTAATTTTCACCCTTACCCGCCTGGCATCTACGGAGCAATACAAGGGTTACGAGCATGTCATACAAGCTGTAAGTAAAATAAAAAGTAGCTATCCCGGTATCAAATATATCCTGGCCGGGAAGTACGATACCAAAGAACAGGCCAGGATAAAAAGACTGATCGCAGAACATGACGTAGCCAAACAGGTAATTTTGACTGGCTTTATTGAAGAAGATGAGCTGTCTGATCACTTTTTACTGGCCGATGTGTTTGTATTGCCCAGCAAAAAAGAAGGGTTCGGCATCGTTTTTATAGAGGCGCTGGCCTGCGGTTTGCCCGTGATCTGCGGCAATGCCGACGGCAGCATCGATGCCATCAGGGACGGCGAACTGGGCAAAGCCATTAATCCCGATGACCCTGCCCAGCTGTATAATTGCATTACCGGGTATTTAGAAGCGCCGCTGACGCCGGCAAAACGCGATAACTTACAAAAAAAATGCATCAAGTATTTTAACGAAACAGATTATATGCAAAAACTACACTTGCTGTTAAACGAATGAGTATGCCTGATAACGAAAAGTGGGATATCGAATTAACCCATCACAGCAGTTTGCTCGACTTAAAGCTGAATGATGTCTGGCATTACCGCGACCTGCTGATGCTGCTGGTGCGGCGCGATTTTGTTTCATTTTATAAACAAACCATCCTCGGGCCACTCTGGTTTTTTATCCAGCCCTTGTTTACGACGATCATTTACACCTTTATATTCGGCAACCTGGCCAATATATCGGCCGATAACCTGGATAAGCCGCTCTTCTACATGGCAGGCATTACCGCCTGGAATTATTTTGCCGATTGTCTCACCAAAACCTCCACGGTATTTACGGCAAATGCCGGGCTTTTCGGCAAAGTTTACTTTCCCAGGCTTATTGTCCCGCTCAGCATCGTGGTTTCTAACCTGATCCGGTTTGCCGTACAGATGGCGCTGTTTTTTATTACGATGGGTTTCTACGCCATCAAAGGATCCAATGTACACCCCAACATGTACCTGTTATTATTCCCATTTCTACTGATACTGATGGCAATGCTTGGCCTCGGCCTGGGCATGATCATTTCCGCAATGACCACCAAATACCGCGACCTGAGCTTCCTGATCACTTTTGGTATACAGCTGATGATGTATTTAACAACGGTTATCTATCCCTTATCCACGGTAAAGGAGAAATACCCGAAATACGAATGGCTGGTCGAATATAACCCGATGACCCCCATCATTGAGGCCTTCAGGTACGGTTTCCTGGGCAGGGGAACGTTCACTATGGTATCCTTAGGCGTTACCACAGTGATCACCATCCTCATCCTTTTAGCCGGTATCATCATTTTTAACCGCGTCGAACGCACATTTATTGATACTGTTTAACCTATGTCCACGGTAATTAAAGTTGAAGCCCTTTCGAAAGCTTACCAGCTGGGAGAAATCGGGACGGGTACCATATCCAGGGACCTGGAGCGCTACTGGGCCAGGGTCCGCGGTAAAGAAGACCCTTTTTTGAAGATCGGTGAGATTAACGACCGCTCCAGGAAAGGAGAAAGCGATATTGTGTGGAGTTTAAAAGATATTAATTTTGATATTGAGCAAGGCGATGCGGTTGGTATTATCGGCCGCAACGGCGCAGGCAAAAGCACCCTGCTTAAGATTTTAAGCCGGGTTACCGCGCCGACATCGGGCACGGTTAAAATAAGAGGCCGGATAGCCAGCTTGCTGGAAGTCGGCACCGGATTCCATCCCGAGCTGAGTGGCCGGGAGAACATCTACCTGAATGGTGCCATCCTGGGCATGAGAAAAGCCGAAATCAGGCGCAATTTCGACGAAATTGTAGATTTTTCGGGGGTGGAAAGATATATCGACACTCCTGTAAAGCGTTATTCGTCGGGCATGTATGTCCGGCTGGCATTTGCGGTTGCCGCCCATCTCGAAGCGGAGATCCTGATTGTAGACGAAGTTTTAGCCGTCGGCGACGCCGACTTTCAAAAAAAATGCATCGGAAAAATGGGCGAGGTGAGCAAGGGAAAAGGCAGAACCATATTGTTCGTCAGCCATAACATGGCGAGTATCAGCCAGCTCTGCCAGAAGGCTATATTGCTGAACAACGGGCAGCTGGAGCGGTTGGGGCCTGCGTCCGCCGTCATCAATGACTACCTGAAAACCGGCAACAGCCGGCCCGGGGCTTTATTCAAAGTAAATAAAGGATTATCCGTATCGCTGCTGGCGGCGGATATCATTAATGCGGCAGGCAAACCTACCGATGAAGTCAGCATTCAAAACAACTTTACCATCAAAGTTACCTATCAGGTGCGCCTCCCTCAAAAAGAGGTCGTATGCGCGGTCGGCATTATGCATCAAAGTATCCCGGTCACCACTACCTGGACAACACCTGCCAGTCTTTCTGAAGGTATTTACCAGAGTTTTTTTTATATGGATACCCTGCGCCTGGCCATTGGCACCTATACGGTCGGCATTGGCCTGTCCATCGCCAAAAACACCATCCAATATATCGGTGACGCGCTGATATTTACGGTCGGGCTGGACCAGTCTTCAAACCCGGATATCGTCAGCTATGAAGTCAATACGGGCTTAATTATCAATCAGATGAAATTTGAAACAATCAGGACTGATGAAGCGGGTGCTTAACGCGCTACGGTCGCGTCTTCGTTTATTGGCGGCCAAAAGGCCGGATACTTTCCAGCGTACCTATGCCCAGTGCGGTGAAGACCGGATACTGCTAACCATTTTCCAGGCCCTGGGCATTGAAAAGCCCTCTTATATTGACGTCGGCGCCAATCATCCTGCCAATCTGAACAATACTTACCTCTTCTACCTCCAGGGATCAACCGGGATCAATGTGGAAGCAGACCCGGATTTACTGGAGGCTTTTAACAGGCAGCGCCCGCGCGATGTGAATATCAATGTCGGCGTCGGCCTGGAAGCGTCAGACACGCTCGATTTTTTTGTGATGTCGAACCGGGTGCTCAATACGTTCTCCAGGGAAGAAGCAGACCGTATAGCTGCCTACGGCACCTATACGGTCCAGTCGGTCAGAAAAATCAAGGTAGTCCCCCTGCAGACTATTGTCGACACCTACTTCGCGATGGGGAACGGCCCGGATTTTATTTCCATTGACGTGGAGGGACTGGATTATGAGATCCTGAAAACCTTAGATCTGTCAAAATATACCCGAACTGTTTTCTGCGTGGAAACGCTCAGTTATACGGAAGACAATTCCGCTGCAAAAAACGAAGCTATTGCCGCGTATTTTGCAGCAAATGGCTTCTTCGTTTATGCCGACACCTATATTAATACGATTTTTATCAGCAGCATGTACTGGCACAGCCGGGGGAAATCACAGGCAATGCAGGAACAGGACAAATCCAGTGCCTCTTAACCGGTTATTGCCGCTTTTTATTTGTTTAGCCAACGGCCCAGCAGGATTACCAGGTATTACCCACATCAGAAACTTCAGCAAATGCATATCATGACCATTTTCCTTGACCGGCTGAGAGGCTTTTACCACGCTAAAAAAGACAAAACCGAAAAATGGAAATCCTTCAAAAAAGAGTTTAACCTGCTGAAGAGGCTCGATAAGTCCGGGCGCTTCAAGCAGGACTGGACTGATATTTACCCCTGTCTTGATGATAAAACGGACTTAACCTATTTTGAAGGGCACTATACCTACCATCCCGCCTGGGCGGCCCGGGTAGTTAAAAAAATCGCGCCGGCGGTACATGTTGACATATCGTCGACGCTACATTTCTGCACCGTGGTTTCGGCCTTTCAGCCTGTAGAGTTTTATGACTACCGGCCCGCTCCGTTGCAGCTGGATGGGCTGACAACGGGAAAAACGGACCTGACCAACCTCCAGTTCGCAACCGGCAGCATCCATTCGTTGTCCTGCATGCATACGATCGAACACATTGGTTTGGGCCGGTATGGAGAAAAAATTGATCCTGATGCCGATTTGAAAGCGATCGAAGAGCTAAAAAGAGTAGTGGCCCCGGGCGGGAACCTGATCATCGTTGTCCCGACAGGTATTCCGAAACTGGCTTTCAACGCACACCGGATTTATTCGTATCAGCAGGTTTGCAGCTACTTTGATTCATTTACGCTAAAAGAATTCTCGCTCATTCCGGATAACTACCTGGAGGCCGGCATGATCCTGAACGCATCGCCCGGTGATGCCGATCAGCAACACTGGGGCTGCGGATGTTTCTGGTTTGAAAAACCATGATAGGAATAAAAATACAGGGTAGATTTGGGAACCAGTTGTTTCAGTATGCCTTTGCCTATGCGGCGGCGAAAAAATTAAGGACCACTTTCTACATGGACCAGCGTGAACAGGAAGTGATGATACAGGATTACTTTGATATTCCATTCAGCTTCAGCATATTTTTTGAACGGCGGGTATTCCGGATCAGGGGCTTCCGCAATTTCTTTACCGTTTTTCTGAAGGAGAAATTTTACCGTTTGCTGCAAAGATATACCGCGTACAGTAAAGCCGCCTTCCCGGCGGATGCCGAAAAAAACGAGGTCATTTCCCGGATACAAAACAACACCTTTTTCGAAGGCTACTTTCTTTCCGAGGATTACTTCCGGGAGTACGGTGACGACCTGCGGGAATTCTTCCGGGTAAAGCAACATTTCAGGACGGCATACCAGAAAAAATACGGGCAGCTCTTCAGCGGAAAAAAGATCGTTGCCGTCCATATCCGTAAATCTGATTACCTGAATCTCGGCCATCTGAACCTCGGCGGCAGCGACCTGTCTTTACCCATGGACTATTACCACCATATCCTGGCATCCCTACAGGCTGTAGATACCCTTTTTGTCTTCGTCAGCGATGACACCAGCATGATCACCGGTGAATTCAGCTATATCCCAAACAAGCTGGTTTCCGCCAGCGACATGATCAGCGATTTCCAACACCTGCTCAACGCCGACATCTGCGTTATCGCCAACAGCACTTTTAGCTGGTGGGGAGCCTGGTTGAACACCAAGCCGCACAAAAAAATATACGCCCCCGAACATTTCATGGGGCACATCATCGACGAGCCCTGGCCGGACGGTATCTATCCCCCGGACTGGGAACTGGTCAATGTGAACAAAACGATTAACCCATGCTGACATGCCTGCGTTTTACAGACCAGGCAGGTAACCGCGCCAAATGAAAATCAACTATATCCACACCGAAGCTATCCACAATCCGGCCGCTGCGGCCGAGGTACTGCCCTACCTCTTCCAGCTATTAAAACCACATTCCGTCGCTGATATCGGTTGTGGCACCGGAAGCTGGCTTAAGGTCGCGCGGGACTTGGGCGCCAAGAAGATCAGGGGTATTGACGGGATCCATGTCGACCGTGACATGCTTTGTATCCCCGAAGATGCATTTGTACAGCA
The DNA here is from genome assembly GCF_051903035.1 of Mucilaginibacter sediminis. NCBI lineage: Bacteria > Pseudomonadati > Bacteroidota > Sphingobacteriia > Sphingobacteriales > Sphingobacteriaceae > Mucilaginibacter > Mucilaginibacter sediminis. Next base: position 230,756 of record NZ_CP170602.1, on the reverse strand, counting down.
TAACCTGACATTCCCTATACAGGCCGACATGAAATACGACCTGGCAATTTGCCTGGAGGTGGCCGAACACCTGCCGGAAAAAAATGCAGACCAAATCGTCAGCGTGCTGACGGACTTCAGCGATATTATTTTGTTCTCCGCCGGCATACCCGGCCAGGGTGGGCAGTTCCACATCAATGAACAGTGGCCGGCCTACTGGCAGGCTAAATTTAAAGATCATGATTTTTTGGCGGTTGACAACCTGCGTCCGGTCTTTTGGAACAACCCCAGGGTAGACTGGTGGTACAGGCAAAATATGCTCCTGTATGTAAAAAAAGACCTGATACCGCAGCTGGGTTTCCAGGCCACAGCAGCTGTTCCAGCCTATGTCCACCCGGAGCTGCTCCATTTAAAGCTGGACATGCAGCGGGAAAGCCAGGGCCACATCGCTTACCTGGAGGGCATCATCGACAAGGAACTGAACCATCCCCGCGTGATACCGGCACTCAGGAGACTGATTAAGTCGATCATCAGATAAAAATGGGAAGGGACGGCATTTCGGTCATCATTTGTTGTTACAACAGCGCGCTGCGCCTGCCGCAAACCTTAAGGCACCTGGCCCAACAGGAAGTTCCCGCGGAGCTGGCATGGGAGGTTATCCTGGTCGACAATGCTTCGACTGACCATACAGCGGCTGTTGCCAGCCGGGAATGGCAGCAATACGCGCCCCCCGGGGTCAGGTTTGAAATTATCCCTGAAACCATGCCGGGTTTGAGCCACGCAAGGGAAAAAGGAATACGGTCGTCCCGCTTCACTTATATGATCTTTTGCGACGATGACAACTGGCTGGACCCCGCCTATTTGAAAACCGCCTACGCCGCTATCAGCACCAACCAGGCAATAGCCGCGCTCGGCGGTCAAAGCACCGCGGTGTCAGATATCCCCTTACCCGGATGGTTTGCCGGCTCTGCCAGTAATTACGCGGTTGGCCGGCAGGCGGACACCGCTGGGGACGTTTCGCGGCGGAAGTATTTATGGGGAAGCGGCATGGTGGTGCGGAAGGCCTTATACCAAAAGGCATTCGAAGAATTCCCTTCGCTGCTGACCGGCCGCAGGGCGGACGAGCTAAGCTCCGGTGAGGATTCCGAAATGTGCATGCGTTTTCTATTAATGGGCTACCGGCTCTACTATGTTGACACGCTCCTTTTTAAACATTACATCACCGCGGAACGCCTGACGGCCGCCTACAATCAAAGACTCATGGAGGGATTTATCCGGGCACATGACATCCTGAAAATCTACGCGAAAGTCATAGACTTTGAAAACCTGCTGTTTACCAGAAAAATCAGCATCCTGATCAAATCGGCCGTCCGGCTGTTTATCAAAGCTGCCATGGGGATTAAGCGGCGGAGCACCGCAGAAGAAAAAGAAAATATCTTTCTGACCGGCGGTTACCGGTTTAAATCAATCGCACCGGACATCGTGCGCATCAAAGCCCTGACGAGGCGCCGTTAATGCGATACCTTCATTTATAAACTCATTTGGCAAGCAATAATATCAGGTTTTCGGTCATTATCCCGACATACAACTCCGGGCGCACGCTGAAACGCTGCCTGGACAGTATTGTCAGCCAGCGCTATGACCGCTTTGAAATATTACTGATTGACGGCGCGTCTACCGATGACACCCTGGGGATTATCACCGATTACCGGCAAAGGTATCCCTTCATTCATTACCGGTCCGGGCCGGACCGGGGGATATACGACGCGATGAACAAAGGCATCGATATAGCTGCGGGCGACTGGTTATATTTTTTAGGCAGTGATGACACCCTGTATAACGACGGGGTACTGGCTGCGGTTGCCGGAAAGATTGATGAAGGACAGGGGGAAGTGATATACGGCAGCGTGGTCATGCGCGGTCAGAATAAATGGAACCTCGACAATGTTGTCTTTGACGGGGAGTACACCATGCCGAAATTCATCGACAGGAATATCTGCCACCAGGCCATTTTCTACAAGGCGACGCTGGTGAAAACGGCCGGTTATTTCAGTTTAGAATACATCACGAATGCTGATTTTGATTACAATCTCCGCTGTTACGCCAGGTCAGCTTTCGTGTATGCCGATCTGATCATCGCCAATTTCCACGTCGGCGGTCAAAGCTCCCATACCGAGGATCACCTTTTTCACCGGGACCGCGGAGCCTTGCTGACGAGATACTTTGGCAGCAGGATCTACAGCCCTTCATTTACCGGGGCGAGGCTATACCTGAAACGGGCGGCGCTGGCCCCGGCTTCACCGCTGGGATTTCCCGGCCGCATTTATTGCCTGGGGGCATACCTGGTGCTGAAGATCCGGTCTATGTTTAATCCCGGGTAACCCTTTGTGACGATGCATAAAATCCGCCATATCTACTTGTACCGCATTTTAACCAGGCTGGAGAAAATCATTGCCGCCGGCCTCGGAAAAGGCTACGGCGCCGCGAGTCTAGCGCAGGAAACCCGGCTGCTTCTGAATTTCCTCGACAACCCGGGCCTGGCGATCGATATCGGCGCCAATACCGGCGAGTACACTGCAAAACTGAGGTCGCTTTTCCCGGCAACGGAAATACACCTCTTCGAGCCGTCTGCATTAAACCAGGAAAAGCTCCGCAAACGCTTTGACGGGGCGGGCAGCATCATCCTGAACCAGCTGGCCCTGTCTGATCTGGCCGGCGACGCCCGGCTTTATTACGACACACCGGGCTCCGGGCTCGGCAGCCTGAGCAAAAGGGACCTCAGCCATTTCAATATACCGTTTAATTTATCTGAAGCAGTCCGGACCATGCGGTTTGAAGACTACTGGACCGGGCAGCTCAGGTCCCGGGACATCGACCTGGCGAAAATCGACGTGGAAGGGCATGAACTCTCCGTTCTGGCCGGGTTTGGCGCCGCTATCCGCCGGACCAGGGTGATCCAGTTTGAATTTGGCGGCTGTAATTTAGATACCCGGACGTTTTTCAGGGACTTCTGGTATTTTTTTAAAGATCACGATTTTAAAATGTACCGGGTTACCCCTTTCGGGCTCCAACCCCTCGCAAACTATGCAGAAACAGAGGAGACATTCCTGACGACCAACTATTTATGTATTAATAAAGCTTCCAGCTAAAGCTCCTTTTTTCCACCTGTAACCATTGAAAGCCACGCCCGTGCTCCTGCTCATTTTTAACCGCCCGGATACTACGCGGAAAGTATTTGAGGAGATCCGCAGGCAACAGCCCCAATATTTATTTATCGCGGCCGACGGCCCGCGCGCGGGTAAGGCCGATGATATCCGGCTTTGCGCGGAAGCAAGGGAAGCCGTTTCCCGGATCGACTGGGACTGCGAACTAAAGACCTTGTTCCGGGCCGTAAACCTGGGTTGTGGCGCCGGACCGGCGGCGGCCATCAGCTGGTTTTTTGAACACGTAGCAGAAGGTATTATTTTAGAGGATGACTGCATCCCCAACGCCAGTTTTTTCGAGTTCTGCGGAACGTTGCTGGAAAAATACCGCTCCGATCCGCGCATCATGATGATCTGCGGAACGAGTTACCAGCCGAAGGCCCTCAATGCCGATACCTATTATTTCTCCAGGTACCCGCATGCCTGGGGCTGGGCTACCTGGAGCAGGGCCTGGGCACATTATGCCTTTAACCTTGACCGGGAAAGTGAAATGACCCGGTCTGCGGTTGTCCGGCAAACTTTTACACACCCGCGTGAACGCAAGCTTTGGATCCATAACCTGAAACATATTACCAACGGGCTTGATGCCTGGGATTACCAGTGGATGTACTGGATATGGAAGAACAACGGACTTTGTATAACACCATGGAAAAACATGGTTTCGAATATCGGCTTTGGTCCGCAGGCGACACATACCTATGATGCGGGCTCAGCGCAGGCCCGCATGACGCAGCACGACATTGCGGATATCAGGCATCCGGAAACGGTCCGCGTCCATGCCGCAGCAGAACGGTATGAGCGTTTTCATATCCTGATCAGTTCCGACGGACAGTACTTCAGGCAGCGGCTTTTAGCTGCAGTCAGGCGGGTGCAGCGGATCATCTTTAAACGACATGGACAATAATCAGGCTGTCATTATCATACCGGTATATAAACCGGAGCCCAACGAGAACGAAATACGCTCGCTGCGGCAGTGCTGCTGCGTCCTGAAAGCACACCCGATCATTTTTGTGGCGCCGGAAAGTTTAAATACGGCCGCCTACAACCGTATCTGCAGCAGCTACCGGCTACCTTTTACACAGGTCCGCTTCGAAGACCGGTTCTTTGCCGGGATTACCGGTTATAATCAACTCATGCTGTCCCCATTTTTTTATAAAGCGTTTCTCGGCTACCGGTTCCTGCTGATCTACCAGCTCGATGCCTTCGTGTTCAAAGACGAACTGTCCTACTGGTGCCGGCAAAACTATGATTTTATCGGCGCCCCTCATCTGCCCCACGAAAACGCACCGGAGGAGATCCGTTTCCTGCAGGGCTATTCCCGGATACTCGGCCGCCTGAACGGGATTTTTCAGACGAACCACCGGATCAGCAATGTCGGTAACGGCGGATTTTCGCTGAGAAAGACCCGTACCTGCTACTGGCTGCTCCGCCTGTTGCCGGGGAAAGTGAAGCATTGGGGAAGCAACAACGAGGACGGTTTTTTTAAATACTGGGGAAACCTGCTATATCCCCTTTTCAGGCTGCCCCCGGATGAGGTCGCGCTGCGCTTTTCCGTGGAACAATCCCCGCAGGAATCGCTAAAAAAACTCGGCTTTGTACTACCCTTTGGCTGTCATGCTTTTGAAAAGCATGAGCCTGAAACCTGGCGGCCTTATATCACTGCCGAGCCATGATTTTTAATGACACAAGCAACATTCAATCCGTTGAAAATTAAATTGCCGGACCTGGCGGCTTACCGGGCAGCATTTGTCCAAAAAGGCGTCGCATACCCCCTCGCCGCTTCGGCTTCCCGCCCGGAAGGGCTGCTGCAGCATCTGCCTATAGCCCTGGAGGGCAAATCGGGATGGCCCTGGACAGCAGAAGTCAGCCCCGCCCAATATGACCAAAGCATACGGTGGCCCAAACTGACCATTGTGACACCATCCTATAACCAGGCCGGTTTCATCGAGGAGACCATCAGGGCCGTGCTTTTGCAAAATTACCCTAACCTCGAATATATCGTCATTGACGGTGGCAGCACAGATGGCTCAGCCGGGATTATCAAAAAATATGAGCCCTGGCTGAGCTATTGGCAAAGCCAAAAGGACGGGGGACAGGGCAATGCCATCAACCTTGGATTCAGCCTGGCTTCGGGTGAGTACCATGCCTGGATCAACAGTGACGATTATTACCTGAAAGGGACTTTTGCCAAAGTCGCCCGGCGCTTCCTGTCCACCCGGGCCCAGTTTGTCTATGGCTATTCCTTAGACCTGGACACCGCGTCGCAGCAATTTAAAAAACCGGCCAAAGTACTCCCCTTTTCCGACTATTTTAACAGGCTCCCCGGGCTTCCGCAGCCCTCGTGTTTCTGGGCTGCCGCTATCCATCAGCCCATCTGGGAAGAACTGCACTGCGCGCTGGACTACGAGCTCTGGCTGCGTTTGGTCAAGGGCAGGAAAAGAAGCCGGATCAAAGAGCCTTTATCCGTGGCCAATTCGCATGCCGATGCCAAGACCTCCGACCCAAAAATGAAAGAAAAATGGCTGCATGATCATGAACTGATCTGCAGCCCCGAAGCCCATGGCCCGGTTCCGGACTGGAACAAAATCGTTTTTATCAACCGGTTACGCTTAAAATTATACCGGTGGCTGGGTTTAAATTAAAAGCAGCGATGCCGCACCAAATTACGAAACCCTCCAAACCTTCAGCAAGCAGATGATAGGTATCACCATCGATTGCCGGCTGGGCAACCAGCTATTTCAGTATGCGTTCATCAGGGACCTGTCGCAGCAACTGAACACCCCGTTCTTTGTCAACGAGGCCATGATGGCTTTTACCGCAGCCGACTATTTTGAGTTCGACGGCTATCACCCAGCCGCCAACTTCTGGAATAAACTGTATTTCAAGCTGCGGTACGGCAGCCCCTTCAAAAGCCTGCAGAGCATAGCCCTGGACCATTACCAGGAAGATGAATTTGCCGCGTTGCCGGATGGCCGGATATACCGCGGTTACTTCCAGTCGGAAGTCTTTTTTAAAAATATACGATCTGCTATTCCTGCCTACATCAGGGTCAAAGAGCGCCATGCAGCACGCTTTAAAAAGAAGTATGCCCAGGTATTCGCTGACGGACCGGTCATTGCGGTACACATCAGGCGGGGCGACTATTTGAACCTGAATAGCTGGTGGGAGGAAAATCTCGGGAGCACCGACCTGACGCTTTCTGTCAGTTATTACCGGCAGTGCCTGGGGCAGATCAGTGACCTTGGAAAGTACCGCGTCATCTTTGTAAGCGACGATATTGAATTTGTCCGCTTAAATTTTGCAGATGTCAACAATGCAATATTCGCAGGAGACGACCTGATTATGGATTTTCAGGTGCTGATGAATGCCGATATCTGTATTGTCGCCAACAGTTCTTTCGCCTGGTGGGCTGCCTATTTAAACCCCAAGGGCCATAAAAGGGTTTATTGCCCGCGGTACTGGCTGGGCTTTAAAACCGGTAAACAATATCCTGCTGACATCATTCCCCCGGCATGGATCCAGATCGACGTGGCCACGGATGATGCGGCAGGCCCGGCAGGGGGTACCGAAAAATGAGCTTATTCACCTTCATCTTACAGGGAAATCAATGGGTTTTATAAGATTTTTACTGGCCTGCGCCGTAGTGCTCTGCCATACCAGCACGATTATGGGCTATTCGCCGGTTTCAGGCAACCTGGCTGTCCAGTGTTTCTATATTATTTCGGGCTTTTATATTGCCATGGTACTGACTGAAAAATATAACCGCCCCGGCGGCAATTACCAGTTTTACGTCAACCGGGCGTTGAAGATCTATCCGGCGTACTGGCTTATCCTGGTATTGCTGGTTGGCTGGAGCATCATCGTTTACTATTTTCATTATCCTGGTACGCTCGATTTTTATACCCGGTATGCCCATCCTACGCTACCGACCCTGTTGTACCTGGTGCTGGCTAACCTGCTGATTATCGGGCTCGACTGGACATTCTTTTTCGGGATCCACCAAAACGGCGGGCTATATTTCACCAATGACTTTAACAAGACCCGGCCTTCGGTTTATAATTTCGGGTTCAACAGCATCGCCTGGACCGTCGGTGTGGAACTGGCATTTTACCTGTTCGCGCCCTGGCTCAGCAAACGCAAATACCCGGTGCTGCTGCTGCTGTTTTTGGCGAGCCTCTGTCTGCGGTGCATACTGGCCGGACAGTATACAGACCGCATGCCCTGGAACTATATGTTCTTTCCAACCCAGCTGATGTTTTTTATCGCGGGTATCTTCTCTTACCGTTTTTACACCCGGTATGTTAAAAATAAAGCGGGTTTATGGATGCAGTTTGTGCCCTACGGCCTTTTAATAGCGGTTGTATTATTTTATTACCAGTTTTTCCCGGAAACTTACCTGAAACAATCACTGTTATTCCTCAGCGTGGCGGTCTTCATGCCATTTGCCTTTGAAGCCACGAAGAAAAGCCGGGCCGACCGTTTTTTAGGGAACCTGTCGTACCCGGTTTATATCAGTCAAAGCTTCGTGATCAAATTTGTTTTTGCCAGGCGGTTTCCGAAGATCATTGACCTGGGATTTACTTCCCTGCTGACCGTGATCCTGCTGGCGCTGCTGATTAATATACTACTGATGGAGCCTATTGAAAAGCTCAAAGCAAAAAGACTAAACCGTTTGCATGCCCCTGCCGCCTAACCAGCACAACATTCCCGAACAGCTGCCATGCGCCCTGCTCGTGCCCTGCTTTAATGCAGCGCGCTATATCGGCCAATTCCTACAAAACCTTTCGGCACTGCACAGGCCTTTTGACGAAGTTATTTTTTTTGACGACGCCAGTACGGACGGCACCGCGGAATTATTAACAGCCCGCGGGTTCCGTGTCATCCACGGTAAAGAGAACCGGGGCCCCGGGTTCGCCCGTAACCGGCTTGCCGAAGCGGCTTCCAGTCCCTATATCCACTTTCATGATATTGATGACGAGTTCAACCCGTCTTTTTTAATATTGACCGGCAGTAAACTGGCATCTGCCGACGTTGTTCTGGGGTTCGCAGACTGGATCGACGCCGCGACCAGACAGCCCGTTATTCAATGGCGGTATGAAGAAGGCGGGATCGCAGCGGACCCGCTGGCTTACTTTGTCTGCCACCCGCTGGGTGTTATCAATACCGTTTACAAAAAGGCTGCGTTCCTCGCGGTGCAGGGTTTCAGCGAAAATATCAACTGCTGGGAAGACGCAGACCTGCATATCCGCCTGGCGGCTTCCGGGGCAAGATTCGCGCTGGTCACTGAAGTTTTAGCCTACTCCCTGCGGCATGACCGGGGCATCAGCCGGGACCAGTCCCGCTGCTGGCATTGCCGGCTGCTGTTCCTGGACAGGTACCTGGCAGCTTACCGCAACCAGGTCGGTGATGAAATTTTTACCAATGAACTTCAAAGAGCCAAAAACGGCCTGCTGCATACCGGAGCTTACCGGTATCTCGGTGAAGTCATCAGCATAAAAAAAAAGCACCACCTGCCCCTTGAAACGTTTAACATCGCTGTCCTTCACCACTTGAGCAGGCTCCTGCCCCCGCGGGCGGTCAGCCTGCTGGTCAGGTCTGCGGTTTACCTGAAAAAAAAGTTTCCATCTTGACCCGCAACATTTTTTATTGGAGCAAAAGGCGGCTGATCGCCTGCCTGACCCGTAACCCTTACCGCGTAGCCGCATTTAAAGAATTGTACCGTGCGGAGCCGGGGGCGCCGCTGGATATTCCGGAAACAAGCACCGGCATTTTACTGAGCGAACCGGGAGGCGTTATCGGGTATTACCGGGAGCCAAAGTGCCTCAACGGCCCAATTCATCTAAGGTACATGGGTAAAAAACCAAGATACCAGGCCTCAGGCATTTTCAGGGAGCCTGACCGTTATGTTTACAGCATGGCGGATGCAGGTATCGTTGGCCAGCTGGGATTGGTCTACGACGGAGAAAAAAGAAGCTTTATTGATGAATCTGCCCGGGAATGGCTGGACAATATCGAATTGTCCCCTTATGTGAACGCCTTCCGTTTACCGGTCAAAACCGGCCTCGGCGGTATCACCCTTTCTTTCCTGACCATCGGCGCCGACGGCGGGTTTTATCATTTCCTGCTGGAATCCATCGTGAAAGCAGGTATGTACGGTTCCTTGCTGGCGCAGGCCGATCACCTGCTGTTCAACGGACCGGTGGCGGACTGGAAACTGAAGTGGCTGAACAGGGCCGGGATGGATACCTCAAAAATCATCTGGATGGACGGCCGCAGTCATTATGAATGCCGGCAACTCCTGTTTACGAACCGGCTGATCGCCGACCAGCAGATCGGCCCCTGGTGCCTGAACGCGTTGAAAAAGATATTTGAAATCCCGGAAGTACAGCTCCCCGGCCCGCCGGAAAAAAAAATAATCCTGATCAGCAGGAAAGGGCTTAAATCCAGGGAATTGGTATGGGAAAACGAAATCCTTGCCCGGTTCCCGGAAATTGAAAGTGTTGATTTTTCGCAGCTGGATACTGCTGAAACCATTGCGGCAATGCAAAATGCCACCCATGTGATCGGCCCTCACGGGGCTGGCCTGTCCAATATCTACCTGTGCAGGCCCGGCACGAAAATCCTGGAAATTTATCCCGGCGACGTCAGTTTTCAGCCCTGCTACCAGCGGATTGCTGCTGTCTGCAGCCTGGATTACGCGCTGATGTACCTCAATTTCAACCAGCAACACGACCCGGCCATGGGTTTGAATACTTTTGCCGAACAGTTTTTACAATTCACATGCTAAAGTTCCTGTCACGATTGCGCGTCATGGTCCTGAGAAGTTTCGGGATTATCATTCATAAAGATACGATGCTATGGCCCCATACCTTTATCAGCAAAGGTTTCGCAAACGGAAAGCAAGGCCGCGTCAGTATCGGCGACCGCTGCGAACTGTCAAGTGGAACAGTCTTAAAAGCTTATGGCGGAAAGATCGAAATAGGCAGCCATACCTTCCTGGGTGAATATGTCATTATTTATGGTCATGGCGGGGTGGAAATTGGAAGCAATACGCTGATCGCCATGCATACTTGCATTGTCAGTGCCAACCATACCATTCCTGACAGGAAGACCCTGATCCGTTCTGAACGAGATATCCTGTTACCTGTCAAAATCGGGAATGACGTATGGATCGGCGCGGGAGCCAGGATCCTGGGGGGCGTAACAATCGGGGACGGCTGTGTTATCGCTGCGGGTTGCGTGGTATCGAAAAGCCTACCCCCATATGCTATTGCCGCAGGCGTCCCGGCCAGGATAATCCGTTTCAGAAATGACTGATTTCATCTCTGTAATTATCCCGACCTATAACCCGGCCCCCTCCCGGCTGCGGCAAACGATTGCAGGGTTAAAAGCACAGAACCTTCCACCGGAAGACTGGGAGCTGATCCTCGTTGATAACAACTCAACCGTGGCCGTAGCGGCCGATTTAAGCTGGCATCCGCAAAGCAGGATCATCCGGGAAGAAAAACAGGGCCTCTCTCATGCCCGGCTGAAAGGGTTTGACCAGGCCAGGGGCAATATCATTATCATGGTGGATGACGACAATATTCTTGGCCGGGACTACCTCCGCAATACCCTCGCCATATTCCGGGAAAACAGCAGCCTGGGTGCGATCGGAGGAAAAACATTGCCACAATTTGAAGTTCAGCCCCCCCGATGGGTCGCCGAATTTTACGGAAATCTTGCGCTCCGGGACCTGGGAACAGCTCCCTTGGTCAGCAGCTGGGACCACACCTATCCGGTTTCGGCACCGATTGGCGCCGGGATGGGTATCAGAAAGGCTGCGCTGGCCGCTTACCTCGCTAAAATACAGGCAGGGACAAGCGCGATCGCAGACAGGACCGGCAACACGCTCAGCTCCGGCGGGGACAATGACCTGGTGCTGGAGATCCTAAAATCGGGCTGGCAGGTTGGTTATTTTCCATCCCTGTCCCTGGTGCATATCATACCGCAGCAGCGGATTCAGGCAGCCTACCTGGCGCGGCTGCTTAACGAAACCAACCGTTCCTGGGTAGAAGTACTGGCGAAACACCGGATCAATCCATGGGAAAGCATCCATCCATGGACCGTCCCTATCCGGAAAATCAAGGCATGGTTCCGCTACCGGGCATGGCAGCACCCGTCCGCTTATATCAAATGGCGGGGAGCCTGCGGGTTATTCGACGGATTAGCTATCATCAAAAAAAATGCCCAGACATAACCATGCCATAGACATGCTCAGGTTTTTTGCCGCCCTGGGCGTGGCGCTGTTTCACCTGAACCAGGCCATAACAACGCAGGATAACTGGTACCGGCACACCGTCAGGCACGGCTCCCTGGGTGTCCCCGTATTTTTCGTCGTTAGCGGTTATTGCATTATCCTGTCCGCTCAAAACGGCGGTAATACCTGGGATTTCCTGCGCAGGAGATTTTTCCGTATTTATCCGGCTTACTGGGTCAGCCTGGCCGTTGTGCTGGCCGCGGCATTTTTTCAAAAGCTTTATATCGGTTCCAATGCCGTTCATTTCCTGCCCAGAAACCCGGCCGGGGTTGTAACCGCGATCACATTGACGACAGCACCGCTTTCTTCCACCCCGACGATCAACTGGGTCTACTGGTCCTTAACCTGTGAGCTGCTGTTTTACCTTGTCGTGTCCCTGACTCTTCCCTTTGATAAAAAGCGGATGATTTATTTCCTGACCGGCATTTCCCTTTTATCGGCCTTGATCCCGGAACAACATACCGGGTTGTTGTTTTTTTTAGATCACTGGCCGGCATTCGGGATGGGCATCAGTATTTATTATTTGTTCGGGTCCGCAAATCTATTGTCCTGGTGCCGGGCCACCGGGTTAACCCTGATCAACCTCTTCGGGTTATGGAGCAAGTTTGGTACACACCCGGAATATATCGCGGTAGCCCTGGTCGCTTTCGGCCTGATCATGCTCAGCAACAAAATCAAGGTTCCCGCAAACCGGTTTGCGTCCTGGGGGCAGTATTCGTATTCGGTATATTTAATCCATGTACCTGTGGGCGTATTCATACTTGGGCTCTTCGAGGCCGAAGCCATTAAACAACATCCTTTTTACAACCTGGTGTATGACCTTTCGGTTTTCACCCTGATTGCTATCCTCGCCCGGGTCATGTTTACCCGGGTTGAAGTACCTGCGATTGCATTCGGCAAAAAAAGTTTAAAAAAATGAAGACGCACCTGATTCAGTCCGTCATTGACACCCTTTACCGCCATCCCCTGTCCGCACTCAAACGACTGGCAAAATTCGGCGGGTACTTCAGCTACAGGCGAATGCTGTATAACCAGAGGCTGATGGAAAAAGCGGCGGTGCATTTACCTCCCGTCCATACCGCAGCCGACGGTTTGCCGGTCTACTTCCTCACCGGCAAAAAGTACCTTTACCAGACACTATTCTGTATCGCGTCTTTGACCCGCCACAGTACCGAAAACTTCCATTTTATCCTGGTCGACGACGGAACTTTTGACGCCCCCTTGATCGGCCTGGTCAACAGGCAGCTCCCGGGTGCAACGATCATAACCCGCGATATCGTGGAGCACAACCTGGAACGGCACCTGCCGGAAAGCCGCTACCCCTGCCTGAGAAACAAGCGGGCGGAGTACCCGCACATCAAGAAGCTCACCGATATCCATACGTTGCCCGGTCGAAGCTGGAAACTGGTGATCGATTCTGATATGCTATTCCAGGACGAACCTGCTGCCATGATCAGCTGGTTGAAAAAACCCGATATGCCCATCCACATGAAGGACTGCCAGGAGTCCTATGGGTACTCCCGCGGGCTGATGGAACAATTGGCCGGTGCCAAGATACCGCCGCTGCTGAATGTTGGGATCATTGGCCTGAACAGCGCACAGGTCAACTGGGACAAGCTGGAGACCTGGGTCAGCATACTGGAAGAAAAAGAGGGAAAAACGTATTACCTCGAGCAGGCGCTTTCCGCGATGCTGGTCGGCACCTGCCCCGCGGTCCTGTTGCCGGCTGACCGGTATATCGTCAACCCCGGAACCGGGGAAATCCTCAATGGAACCGGCATTTTACATCATTATGTAGACCTTTCGAAAAAAGGCTATTTTAACCTGGCCTGGAGGAGGTTTATCCCGTGAACAGCCGCCTGATTTCCATCTGTATGCCTGCGTATAATGCTGGCGATTATATCCTGCAGTCGGTCGGGTCCGTTATCAGCCAGTCCTACCCCAACTGGGAACTCATTATTGTCAACGATGGGTCGACGGATCAAACGGCAAGCATCCTGGAGGGTATTTCAGATAAGCGGATAAAGGTTTATCACCAGCAAAATCAGGGACAATGCGCGGCGGCAAACCGGGCATTCCGTCTTTCAGGCGGCTCACTGATCAAATTTATGGATGCAGATGACCTGCTGTCGCCGGATTTCCTGCGTGCCCAGGCGGCGGTTCTGAACAACGAAGATTTTGATATTGCTTATGCATCCTGGGGCCGGTTTTACGACGGCGATCTGTCGACGTTTAAGCCCGAAACCGGGTCAGTGCGGGGTGATATGCAGCCCTTCGCCTGGTTGATGGCATCGATGACCGGCCGTGAGGTTATGCTGCAATGTGCGCTGTGGCTTATTCCAAGGCCCTTGCTGGACAAAGCCGGGCTGTGGAATGAGCAGCTTTCCCTGATCAATGATTTCGAGTTTTTTATCCGCGTATTGCTCAACTCGAAAAAACTGAAGTATGCCGAAACTGCTGTATTGTATTACCGCAGCGGACTGGCCGGCTCCCTGTCATCCGGAAATTCAGCAAAAGCCGCCATCTCGGCCTTCCGGTCGATTGACCTGGGCACGGGCCACCTCCTGCGCTATTCCGATACCCCGGAGGTAAAACAAATAGCCGCCGACTGTTTCCGGCGCTTTACCTTTACCTTTTACCCGGACTACCCGGAGCTCATTAACCAGGCCGAACAACGGATAAAAGCACTTGGCGGTTCGGAACTTCCTTTTTCCGCGGGTGGGGCTACCAGGATTCTTGCAGCACTAATAGGCTGGAAAGCAGCAAAAAAAATCAAAAAACACCTTCAGCAAAAACCTTCCTGATGCCTGTCTGCAGGATATACCTGTTCACGTACAAACGAAACCATTTACTGCCCCGTGCAGTAACCAGCCTGCTCAACCAGACTTTGACGGATTGGGTTTGCGAGCTGCATAACGACGACCCCGCCGACGGATTCCCTGCTCAATATATCAGTTCCCTGAAAGATGACAGGTTCGTGTTCCACGGCCATGCGGTCAACATGGGCGCCATCGGGAGTTTTAACCTCGCATTCTCAGGCTGCAAAGAGCCTTATGCCAGTATACTGGAAGATGATAACTGGTGGGAACCCGCGTTCTTGTCAACAATGATTGCTCTGCTGGATAAGCAGCCGGGTATCAACGTCGCCTGGAGCAATATGCGGCTATGGCAGGAAAAGACCGGCAACCGATGGGAAAATCTTAACCGGACCATTTGGCCCGCCGGAGATCAAACCAGCCTGTTTTCATGGCCTTCAGCACGACAGTCCATCGCTGCGCTTCATTCCAACAGTGGACTGTTGTACCGGACCGGCGGCGCCGCGGCTTATATTGTCCCCGAAAATGTGCTGCTAAACGCCGTAGAACTCGTCAGGGAACGTTCATTCGAACATCCTTTATGCCTTTGTCACCAGCCGCTCGCAAATTTCGCCGTTACCCTCGAGACCAACCGGACAGATGACCCGTATACCTGGATAGCGACCCAGGTCATGCTCCTGGCCAGCTTTATCGATACGGCTGACGACCGGGCGGGGGCATTCCGGGAAAGCTTAAGGTTCTGGCGCCAGCAGACACCAAGCCCGGTGGCCAACTTTTTTTTAGCGAACAAACTCCTTATCCGGGATAAAAAATTAAACCGGTTATTTACGCTCTCCGATTGGTTCATGACCGGCAAATGGTTGTTGAGAAACGGTCACCGGCTAGCTTATATCAAAAAATACCTCCGTTCCCAGTCGGATACCTATGATTTCCTTTTACAGAAAACCAGGATGCGGTACCGGGAATCCAAACAAAAAAAATCGCATTGAAAATTGCCATCATCGTTAACCCGCTTATCCCCGTCCCTCCCGAGCAATACGGTGGCATAGAGCGCATCGTATTTATGCTCATACAGGAACTCACTCAAAAAGGCCATGTGGTGACGCTCTACGCCCACGAAAATTCCGGGCCAAATTGCCAGCTTGTCGGTTACCGCGAGTCTGCCACATATGGCATCAGGGATTTCATCCGGATCAACAGCCTGACGGCAGGAATTGCGTTTCAACGGTTCGACCTGGTGCACACTTTCGGCCGGATGAGCAACATTGCTTTCCTGATGCCGCTCGGGCTGCCCAAAGTCGTTTCCTACCAGCTTCCGCCGACCGTTGCACAGGTAAAAAAGGCCATCCAAATAGCCCGGAAAAACTCCTTGCATTTTACCGCCTGCAGTGATCATATTGCCCGGCAGCTGGGCGGCATCGCCAAGGTCACAACCATATACAACGGCGTCGGGATGGATGACTATGCTTTTAACGGCCAGGTCCCACCGGATGCACCGCTGGTATTTCTGGGTAGGATACAACAGGAAAAGGGTACGGATATCGCTATTCAGGTCGCCTTAAAAACAGGGCGGCGATTAATTATCGCGGGTAATATCCCTGACGAGCGACATCACCGGCAATATTTTGAGGAACAGGTCGCCCCCTTTATTGACCGGCAGCAGATCCGGTATATCGGCCCGGTCAATAATGCCCAGAAAAACGAATTGCTCCGGAACGCGCGCGCTATGCTGATGCCGGTAACCTGGGATGAACCCTTTGGCATTGTCATGGCGGAAGCGCTGGCCTGCGGAACGCCGGTCATCGGTTTTAACCGGGGTGCGGTGCCGGAGGTCATTACCAACGGCATCAACGGTTTTGTATGCGAAACCCTGGAAGGGATGATTACCGCGGTTGACCGGTCGGGCGAAATAGACCGTCGGAAATGCCGGGCTGTTGCCGAAGAAAGGTTCAGTTCAGGTGTATTGGCCGGCCAGTATGAACAACTTTACCGCGAAATTACCGCCAGGCATTGAAGCACATCACCTTGATTACGACAGGCCAGCCGACAACCAATCCCAGGCTGGTGAAAGAGGCCGAAACCTTAAAGGCGCTTGGCTACCAGGTAAAAGTCATCTATTGTTTTTACCAGGCCTGGGCAGAAAAATTCGACCGGGAAATAACTGCGCGCGAGCCCGGCATGTACATTTGCTGCGGGGGTGACCCGGTGCAGCAAAAATGGCTTTATTTTAAAACCCGCCTTCGCCAGAAACTTTGCACCTTGCTTTTTAAATACCTGAAGAAGACGTGGATAGCCGAAAATGCGATCAGCCGTACGCACGCGGAGGCGCTTGTCGAAGCGAAAAAAATCAGGTCTGCTGTTTATATAGCGCACAACCTGGGTGCATTACCGGCTGCCATCCGGGCGGCAGCTTACTGGCAGTCAAAAGCAGGCTATGACGCAGAAGACATGCACTCCGGGCAGTTCAGCTCCACCAGGAATAACCTGTACCAGCTCAATAAATATATTGAAGAAAAATATTTTCCGCAGGCGGCTTACTTTAGCGCGGCGAGCCCGCTCATCGGGCGTTATTATGCGCGTTTGTATCCTTACCTGAAGCCAGTCGTTATCAATAATGTGTTCCCGAAAACAAAACTTGTTATCCGGGAAAATTATAAGAAAGGCGGGCCGCTGAAGCTATTTTGGTTTTCACAGACCATCGGCAGCGACCGGGGCCTTGAACTGGTTATCAAAGCCATCAGTCAAACCGGCGGTTTTGTCCAGCTGCATTTACTGGGGCATTGTGCAGCGTCCGACCGGCAGTTACTGCTCGGCCTGGCCGGGAAACTGGGCCTCCGCGGCGATCAGCTCCACTTTCATAAGCCCATCGCTGCCGCCGAGTTGTTTACCTTCGCTGCCCGGTTTGATATTGGCTTGGCCAGCGAAACCGGTTCCACGCTGAACCGCGACATTTGCCTTACCAACAAAATATTCACCTACCTGCAATGCGGGCTGGCCATCCTGGCAAGCGATACCCAGGCCCAGCAGCTTTTTATGCAGCAATACCCGGCATCAGGGCAGCTATACGATAAAAACAACGAAGCTGCCTTAACGGGGTTGCTGAAGCATTATGCGGAAAACCCGGCTTTGTTATACCAGACGAGGCTGGAGAATTACCGCCTAGGGCAAACAGCGCTAAACTGGGAGGCGGAAAGCCGGATATTCATCCAACAGATCCAGCACCTATAGCAATTTGAACAAACGCCTGCTCATCGTCTCTCCCTATTTCCCCCCGGTAAACGCCGCGGATATGCAACGGGTACGTATGAGCCTGCCCTATTTTGAAGCCAACGGCTGGGAAGCCGAAGTTATTACGGTGGATCATCAATACAGCGACCTGCCCGCAGATGACTTGCTTTTACAAAGTATCCCAACGCCAATCAGGATCCATACGGTTAAAGCGTTAAAAAAAAGCCTGACATCCAAACTGGGGCTGGGCAGCATTGCTTTACGGTCATTGTGGTTTTACAGGCAAAAAATAAAGGAGCTTTTAAGCATACAGCCCTACGATCTGATCTATTTTTCGACCACGCAATTCCCGGTTTGCATTTTGGGGGCTTATTTTAAAAAACGTTATGGAATCCCCTACGTCATTGACATGCAGGACCCCTGGTTTTCTGACTATTACGAGGACAAGCCCAAAGCGCAAAGGCCGCCCAAATACTGGTTCTCCTATCACCTGAACAAATACCTGGAACCCATGGCCATGAACAGCGTAGATGGCCTCATCAGTGTATCCGCTCATTATATCAGCGACCTGAAAGAACGCTACCCGGCAATTCAGGACATTCCATCAGCAACCATCACTTTCGGGGCGTTTGAGCCGGATATGCACCTAGCAGAACAGAACAGGGATACTTTTCCAAACCTGCTCGATTCAACCTACATCAATATAGTTTACATCGGCCGCGGTGGTGCCGACATGCACCCGGCGGTTATCCCACTCTTTAAAGCCCTCAAATCAGCATTGGATCAAGGCAACGAAGCTTTCAAATCATTACGTTTTTATTTTATCGGCACGAGTTATGCACCCAACGGGCAGGGCAAGCCAAGCATTTTACCGCTTGCCCGGCAACTGGATGTTGCCGAAAGCGTAATTGAAATTACCGACAGGATAAGCTATTATCATGCATTAATAACCCTGCAACAGGCCGATGCCTTATTTATCCCGGGCTCAGATGACCCTAAATACACGGCTTCAAAAATTTATCCGTATTTACTTACCCCCAAACCATTATTAGCTATATTTAACAAGGCAAGCTCGGTAATCAACATTATGAAGGAATATGGCGTTAAGCAGGTATATGATTATGAAACGGTTACCGACGCCAACATCAGCACATTTTTATCTTCCCTGACCAACGGCAGCCCGGAACCGCCCCAATATCATGCCGGGGCCGTAAATAAATATTCGGCCAAACAAATGACCATCAACCAATGCAAACTTTTTGACAGCGTTACCGGTGGGAAAAATTAAAAGAACATTCGGTTTTATCTTCAGCCATCCTTTAGGTAAAAGGCATCCGCTTAAAGCCTTTATCCGTTTTTTAACCTGGCAGGCGCAAAGCAGCATGCAACCGGCTAAGTTTATAGTGAAACCCTATATTGCCGGTATCAATTTTTATGCGCGCAAGGGCCTTACAGGTATTACAGGCAATATTTATACGGGTTTGCATGAGTTTGATGACATGGCGTTTTTGCTGCATTTTTTACAACCCGGTGATGTTTTTTTTGACGTAGGCGCCAATGTGGGGTCGTACACCCTATTGGCTTCAGGCGTATGTAACGCCAAAACTTTTGCCATCGAGGCATCGGCCAATACGGCGGCCCTAACCGCAAAAAACATCAGCTTGAATCAACTGGAGCGTAAGGTTACTTTAATCAACGCGGCCGCAGGCGCCAAGGAAGGCCTATTAACTTTTTCAAAAAACGAAGACACCACCAACCACATTATCAGTGCCGGTGAAAGCCAGGCAACGGATGTAGAAACGGTCAATGTGATCAGCGTTGATTCTATCAGCCTTACTGATAAACCTGCCCTCATAAAAATTGATGTGGAGGGCTTTGAAACCGAAGTGTTAAAAGGAATGACCGGCACCCTAAAGCTGCCTATACTTAAAGCCATCATTATTGAATTGAATGGCAGCGGTTTACGCTATGGTTTTAATGAGGATGATATTCACCAAGCACTTTTGTCAGTAGGTTTTAAGCCATACCAATATGATCCTTTTCAACGGGAATTACATTTGATGGATTCATTTGGCAGTTACAATACCATTTATTGCCGCGATGTGGCATTTATAAAAACACGTGTAAAAGCGGCAAAGGGATTTAAAATCATGGGCGAAACGATTTAAAATGCGCTTAGCCATTATCACCACACACCCCATCCAATACTACGCCCCGGTATTTAAATTACTGGCAGATAAAATTGATGTTAAAGTGTTTTATACCTGGGGTAATGAGGCGCAGGAAAAATTTGATCCCGGCTTTGGCAAAACCATCTCCTGGGATATCCCATTACTGGATGGCTATCGTTACGAGTGGGTAAAAAACACCTCCCCCCAGCCGGGTTCCCATCATTTTAAAGGCATTGTCAATCCCGGTCTTATCCATCAGATAAAATCATGGCAAGCCGACGCGGTTTTGGTATACGGCTGGGCATATGACAGCCATTTAAAGGTCATGAGACATTTTAAAAACAAAATACCGGTTTACTTTCGCGGCGACTCCACGCTGCTGGATGCTAAACCAGGCGCTAAACAGCTATTGCGGGCTGTTTTTTTAAGATGGGTTTATGGCCACGTTGATCATGCGTTTTACGTGGGCCGCAATAATGGCGCATACTTCAAAAAATACGGTTTGAAAGATAAGCAGCTCACTTTTGCACCGCATGCCATAGATAACGACAGATTTGCCGCCGAAAGCGGTGAAGAAGCTTCCAAAATCAGATCGGATTTAGGCATCAAGCCGGGTGATACTTTAATATTGTTTGCCGGTAAATTCGAAGAAAAGAAATCACCCTATTTATTACTAAATGCTTTTTTAACTTTGGACATGCCCGACACGCATTTATTATTTGTTGGTAACGGTATTTTGGAGGAGACGTTAATGACAACTGCCGGTAAAAACAACGGCGTTCATTTTATCAACTTTCAAAATCAATCGGCCATGCCGGCTATATACCAGGCCTGTAACCTGTTTTGCCTGCCCTCCCAGGGCCCCGGTGAAACGTGGGGCCTTGCCGTAAACGAGGCCATGGCCGCTGGCAGGCCGGTACTGGTATCCGATAAATGCGGTTGCGCAGCCGATCTGGTGAGACCGGCATCCACGGGCGAAATATTTGAAGCCGGCAATATAGCATCCCTGGAAAAAAAACTGCAGGTGCTCGTCGGGGACAAAGACAAACTGGCCATTTTAGGCCGCAACGCAAAAGTGGAAATAACCAACTGGAGTTTCAATAAGCAGGCAGATGCCCTATTGAGCATAATCAATCACCGCCATGCAAACTAACCACGCCCCCTTAGAACGCATCCTTGTATTGTATATTCCCTGGGCACTGGCGGCTTTGCTAAGCAGTGATGCCCAACTCTCGTACCTGATTGCCTGGCTTGGATCGTTCCTGATATTTTTCCTGACCTTAACAGGCTGGGTCAGGCCCATACCGGATGACAGGAGCGTAGCCGAGCAATTGATGCGCCCGGTTTTTTTGGTACAGATCATTTTTGCAGGCTACATGGCCTGCACCTCTATATTTTATTTTCTGGACGTACTCGGCTATCAGAATTTTGAAAAAGTGGGTACGACACTGGTTGACCAGAACCGCCTGGAGTACACGGCACAATGCCAGCGCTACTATTGCCTGGGGCATGCCGCTTTTATATCGGGCATTTTAATTTTTATGGATTATAGTACCAAATCCAAATACTATATGCCGAAAGACAAGCTGGCCAATTTACTGATGATGTTTGCGGTTGCCAGTTTTCCGGCGTCTCTCTTTTTTATCAAGGTACCGGGGCTATCGCAGTTTTCAAACCAATTCAGTTCCCTGAGTTTTATCTCCGGGACGCTGGCACTTGCTTTTGCTATCCCGCTTAAGAAGATTGGCAATACGCTGATTTGCCTGGCCTTTTACTTTTTTAACTTTTACACCGCCTTAACTTCGGGGTTTAAAGAGCCTATCATCATCAGTGTGCTGGTATTGGGTGTTTTCCTGTATCCGAGTTATAAAAAGCTGGTAGCGGGCATCTTTATCCCGCTGCTGTTGCTTTTATTTATGTTCCTGCCCACTTACAACCGTATTTTCAGGCAAAACGCCTGGTCGGGTGATTCCTCGGCCGAAGAGGCAACGCAACTGGCCCTTGATGCAACCTTAAACAACGATTCAGGTGACGAGGACGATTCCAACTGGGGCTTCCTGGTTTACCGGCTGAGCGAAATTGATATGTTTATCAAATTCACCCGGTCAACCCCGAAAAATATCGATTTTTATGGAACCAAACTGCTCAAACAGTCCGGTATGGCTATCGTCCCGCGTATTTTCTGGCCCGAAAAACCCAGCACGGAAGACCTGATCATGGAACGTGTTTATGATGCGGGGGTTGTTAACAGGGCATCAAGTGTATCAGCCAAACCGGCTTTTATCGTAGATGCCTACCTTACTTTTGGCGGTGTAGGTGTTTTTGTGATCATGCTGATTTACGGCGCGTTGGCACAAATTATCTCCGTTAAAGCCGAGAAGCTCTTCGGCGGATATATCCTGGGCACGGCGCTCGTGTTCAGCGGGCTGTTCCAGATCATGTGGCGGGGCCTTAGCTTTGAGTTCCTGATTAATAATGTGTTCTGGAGCTACATCAGCATGCTGTTGATCCATAAAATACTCGTCGCGGGTCATATTTTAAAAGAGGTTTGAGGATTCTACAGGTTTCGGCCTCATACAAACCGGCTTACGTATACGGCGGGCCAATCATGTCGGTAGCTATGCTCAGCGAGCAACTGGCAAAGGCTGGCTGTGAAGTTGATGTTTTTACCACAACAGCCAACGGCGCTACCGAACTTGATGTAAAACCCAACCAAACGGTCATGGTCGATGGTGTCAGCGTTACCTATTTTAAACGGATTACCAAAGACCATAGCCACCTGTCGCCCGCATTGTTAACGGCCCTTTGGAAAAATGTCAGAACTTATGATGCCGTACATATCCACGCATGGTGGAATTTGGTTTCGGTATTATCCTGCCTGATAGCGGTAATACGCGGGGTACCTGTTGCCGTATCGGCGAGGGGTACTTTAAGCCCCTACTCTTTTCAAAATAAAAACCGGGCGATCAAATCACTCATTCATCATTTATTGAGCAAACCTGTATTGAAACGCTGCCATATTCATGCCACTTCGCAGCGGGAGAATGAGGCCGTCAACAGCATCATCAGCCCCAAAAGTTCGGCTATCATACCTAACTTTGTAAAGCTGCCGGTTTATCATCCGCCGGTACAGGTGCAAAACGCAAAAAACGCTGCAATTAAACTGCTATTTTTTTCAAGGATAGAAGAAAAAAAAGGCCTGGATATACTGATCAACGCACTGTCTTTCGTCAAGGCCCCCTTCCATCTTACCATTGCAGGCAGTGGCAGCGAAGCCTATGTTGATAGCCTGAAACAGTTCGCTGCCGATAAAAGCGTTAGCGATAAAATAACCTGGGCGGGCTTTATCAATGAGGACAAGTTTGAGCTATTAAAAAAACACGATCTTTTTGTACTGCCATCCTATGATGAAAACTTTGGCAACGCCGTAATTGAAAGCCTAAGCGTTGGCACGCCGGTGCTCATTAGCCGGGAAGTGGGTCTTGCAGATTATGTCAATAAAAACAGGCTTGGCTGGCTGTGCGAAACAAGCGCCCTATCTGTCGCCGGAATGATTGACCAGATAGCGGCCCGGCCGCGCGAACTGGAACGCATCAGGCAACAGGCGCCCCCTATTATTTATACCGATTTTAACGCGGGTAGCATCGTTGAAAAATATATAGTTTTGTATAGTAAAATCAGCACACCGCATTGAACCCGGCATATTCATTTATCATCATTACCTACAATGAAGGGCAGCACCTGCCCCGTTTGCTGGAATCTATCGGCAGGCTTAATGCACCTGTTTTTATTTTAGATTCGGGCAGCGATGATGATACCTTAGCCATAGCGAAAAAAGCCGGGGCGACTGTTTTGCAGCACGACTTTGAAAATCATCCCAAGCAGTGGGACTTCGCGCTTAAAAACTTCGATATCAAAACGCCCTGGATTATTTGTTTAGATGCCGACCAGGTGGTTACCCCGGAACTGAAAGAGAAACTGGCGAATTTCAGAAACCAGGATTACCAGGGCGTTAACGGCATTTACTTTAACCGGAAGAATTTTTTTAAAGGCAGCTGGATAAAACATGGCGGGTATTATCCCTTTTACCTGCTTAAAATGATCCGCTTTGGTGTCGGCTACTCTGATCTGAATGAAAACATGGACCATCGTTTCATCGTACCCGGTAAAACCGAAGTATGGAAAGACGGGCATATCCTGGAAGAAAACCTGAAAGAGAACCGCATCAGTTTCTGGATAGCCAAGCATAACCGGTACAGCGACTTGCTGGCGCAGGAGGAGGTGGAACGCCTGCAAAAAATGCGGCAGCAAACCCTTAAACCCTCATTATTGGGTTCGCCGGACGAGCGTACCGCCTGGCTTAAGCAGTTGTGGTGGCAATTGCCCCGCTATGTAAGGCCAATGCTTTACTTTACCTATCGTATGCTATTCCAATTGGGCATATTAGAAGGACGTACAGGCATAATTTTTCATTTTTTACAAGGTTTCTGGTTCAGGCTGATTGTAGACATCAAAATTGATGAAATCCTGAAAAGCGGGCAACACCTCAAGCCGGCAAACACAGGCCAGCTCTCGCCCTTGAAATTTATCTTCAGGTTTCTTGCACTGTTTTTGATGTTCTATTACTTTAACATTTTGTTTTTTGGAATAACCAATCCAGGCAAACATTACTACCCGTTTTTGGCCAATCACTTCAATTACATACAGGGTCTCCGTTGGCTGTTGCTGAGTATCAGCACCCAGGTCCTTAACTGGCTTGGTTTTTCGGCTATTCATAATGGTACCGAATTGCTGGTGGCAGGCAAAGGGACCCTCGGAGTGGTATACTCCTGCCTCGGGCTTGGGCTGATGAGCTTTTTTGCAGCATTTGTTATTGCCTACCCTAAAAAAACCAAGCAAAAAGTTATCTTTTTAATCACGGGCATTTTAACTATCCAGTTTTTAAACATTCTGCGTTTTGTGCTGTTGGCATTATTCTGGAATAAAAATTCAAACCGGATTGTTGACCATCATACGGTATTTAATATCATTTTGTACATCATTATAATGGCAAGCCTGTATTTTTGGGTTAAACAAGGCGACAATCACTTAAACAAACATGCACAAAACCAACCTGTCAACTTATAACAACCATCCTTTTGACCCGGGTGGCAATGCCTTAAAAAGGCTGTTATGGTTTTATGTGAATGCCGTTTTCTTTAAAACCAGCTTTATACCTTCAAGTGGTTTTAAAGTATTTTTATTGCGGTTATTTGGCGCCAGGATAGGCAAAAAAGTAACTATAAAGCCTTGCGTAAATATCAAATACCCCTGGTTTTTGCAAATTGGCGACCATACCTGGGTTGGCGAAAACGTTTGGATAGATAGCCTGGTGATGATTACCATTGGCGCCAACGTATGCTTATCACAAGGGGCAATATTGCTAACCGGCAGCCACAACTATAAAACAGCATCGTTTAACCTGATAACCAAAAGCGTTGTTTTGGAGGATGGGGTTTGGATAGGCGCCGGCGCTATGGTAAACCTGGGTATAACTGCCGGCAGCCATGCTATGCTCACCGCCGGCTCAATAGCCACAAAAAATATGGAACCGTACAGTATTTACCAGGGTAACCCGGCAGTAAAAATCCGCGACCGCGAAATTAGTCTGTAAAAAACAACCCCCTATATATGATCGCACAGCAATCTCAAACGCATAAAATTATACTGATAGCATTAAGCTTGTTTGTGCTCATTTTAGGAATAATGATATTTATAGCCCCGGCAGCCATTTTTCCGGATCCGGCCTGGGGTTTACAGGTGATGCATAAAATGCAGGCAGGCGGGGCTTTTAATATTACAAACAAGCCAGACCCTGCTGATATCAGCAAAAACTATAGCGAGTTTTTATCGTGGTGGTCGCCGGGGCAATATCTGGTTCCGTACTTTTTTAAATCATTGCCTGGTGTTAACGATGGGCGCGCAGCGGCCATTACTACTGCTGTATCCGGTTTGTTAGGTATAGCCGGGCTGTATGCCTTTTTTAAAAAGGTGGGCTTTGCAAAGCTTTTGGCAGCTATAAGCGTGCTGATTATAGTTACTCAGCAGGCTTTTTTTGTACCTTATGTATTTTATAATGGTGGCGAGGTTTTACTTTTCGGCTTCCTGGGCTGGTTTTTGTATGGTTGTGTTAGCTTCGACAACGCCAACTGGAAGCTTGCCTTATTTTTGCTGCTATCCGGCTGGATAGGGTTCTTCTGTAAATCATCTTTTTTGTGGATGTACGGCGCCGGGTGTATCTACCTGTGGATCAGCCTTTCTAAAAATAAAACAGCAGTACTTGATTGGATTAAAAATGGCATCTGGATTGGTATTCCCGCCACGCTATCATTTGCTGTAATTTATTTTCAATATATGTCAAAAGGGGCAAACCCGGCCGGCATATCATTTGGGTTTAAATTTAGCTGGGAAGCATTAAGTTTTCCTTTAGCTTCGCCGATATTGACGGGCTTTTCTTTAGATGATATATTAAACGGCCTCATTACACATAGCAATACCCCCATACTTAATCCGTTATGGTCGTTAGTGGTTTTGATATTGGCCGCGGTATTAAGCGTAATTTTAGTAATACGTATTGTTAGGGTTTTTCCTGAAAAAAATTACACGCTGCTGCTTGCCGTTTTTTATTCGGTATCCATATTGTTTTTTGGGTATAGCTTTTTAAAGCAGGCCAATATCTCATACGAGGGAAGGCATTTGCGGATCATAGGCTTGCTGATAACGCCGGGCATTGTTTACCTGGTAAGTTTAAGTAAGCAGCCTGTTAAAATTGGTTTTGGTTTGATGTGCCTGTTTATTACTGCTTTAAGTATCAGGTATTTTGCCCCCAGCTATTATCAAAATGCAACCAAAAATGCCAGGGGAACATCGGGTATAGCGCAGCTGTTTATCGATCAGCAATCGTTAGACCAGATTATGGAACTCGACCGGAAAAACACCGATGCTATTTTTGTATTTATCAGCCCCGACCTGGGCCTGGAGATAAACCATAACCGCTACGTCATATTAGACCCCATTGGCCCCGATGTAAAAATTGCGTTTGATGACTATGTACATTATGGCCATGCCGGTCCCATCTTTATCATGCTCCCGGCAAGTTACATGGGACCAAAATCAAACATCATCCGCAAATGTTTCCCGGGTTATAAAGGTTTTCGTATGGACATGCTGAGTGACAAATATGTACTGTATTCAGCTAAATAACCAATTCCATATATAGCCAGTCTTATGCAGGCGGTTCTTTTATTAAAAAGCTATATTTAAACAGGGAAAGAACGGGCCCGCATAAATATTAGCAGGGGCTGCAGGCCCTCCATTCCAATGTCAAGAACATGATCATTACAAGATGTACATTCGGCTTTCATCAATGGTTTACCATAAAAACAGAACTGAAAGGCACTGCGCTATTTGTCCTAAAAAGATGGTTATCGATCCTGATGAGTATTCACAGCTTAACTACGAATTGTGGTTAGACGTCCCTCAAAAAAAATAAAGCGAAGGAATGATTACTAAAAGCGCAAAAAAGCAGCAGGGGTTCCCTTCCAGGACTGTGAACTACCTCTAAAGCACTGATCCGGCCTGCTGCCATTTGTTCAATCCAATGCAATCAATGTATCGAGGAAAAGGTCAGCGGGGTCTCTGTCACCGCCTAAATCTTATCTGGTCCATATTTTAAAGCTTCCCGCTGCCTTTACCAATATCTTTCCATATATTCCCGAAGGCAGGCCAATCCCATTTGTTGATTTTTCTTTTCAATTATTTAACGTGCCCTGCTGCTCAGCCGCATTTACATTCCCGGCAACACCGACCGGGCGCGCATCTATTCTTTCCATGCTACGGTTACTTGTTTGACAGGCATGTCCTTAATCATCCGTTTATTTCGGCCCGATTCCGGCACGGTCATCCGTATCACTTTTACCACTATTGCCTGAAGTTTATGCTAAGCTCCGGCTTTTGAATAGCCAAGAATCTCATTGTCGCATCGGTGCGCAAACGTCTTTTCAGGAACTTTTACCCAATGCGGTATCTTAACCGTGTTTTTTACAATGCCCGTTGGCCTTTGCCAACATGCAGGCAAAGGCCAACGGGTTTTTTAGTCACATGATAAATCTTATCTGGTCCATATTTTAAAGCTCCCCGCTGATTTTGCCTCCATATCGTTTGCCTGTTCCGAAAAGCCCCATCAAAATGATCTTTCCTGTCAATTACTTAACATAGCCGGCTGATCAGCCGCATGTCTATGCTTCGCCACGCGAGGCAGGCATACCTGTCTGTCCCTGGCCGGCTTCCGGGGCTAAACAGTCAGGCGTTCATTAGCAGCCTTTTTATATTCGCGCCAGGCACCATCATCAGTGCGTTATTTTCCGCCTATTCCCTGACGTTTATGCTAGCTTTCGCCTCTCGATATCAAAGAACGCCTGTCGTTGCGCCCGTATGTAAACGCCTTATCAGGTGATTATTTTCGCAATTCAATATCGCAACCTGTTTTTACGTTGTCATAGTCTTTTATAGCAACAGCATGATAATTTACTTTTTCCGGTTACCGGGGCGTGGCAGGCATGATCGGTGTAAAAAAGATGCTTATTCGCCTGTATAAATAAAAACAGCAGGGATTCAGTTCATGTTGTAGGGCAACCCTGGCCATGGCACTAATTCGTCCTGCTGTTGTTTCTTCATCCGACTACAATCATCAGCAATGCCGGGAAGGGCAGGCGGGACTTGAGTCATTGCATAAGTCTTACCTGGTCCATGTTTTAAAACTTCCCGCTGCCTTTATCCCAAACGTCATTACATCCGTTCCGGGGCCCGGCCCTATGCCATTTTTTGATTTACTTTATCAATTACTTAACAGGGCCTGCTGATCAGCAGTTACTTCATCCTCCGTCACACCAACCGGCCGTATATAATCTTTTTGATAGCACCTGTCCTGGTTTACACAGACAAAGACCCGGAGTATCAACTTATTTCTAACCGCATTGAGCACCAACATCCGGTGCTTTTTTTCCACCTTTGTCTTCCGTTCATAATAAGCTTTAAGTTCTTTATCCCAACGAACCGCTATAGTTGCACAGATATGTAAAAGGCTTTTCATCTTCTTATTAGCTAAATGCGATACCCTACCCCTGCTTTTTACAGTTCCTGATTCGTTTTTAAACGGTGCAACCCCTGCGTAACAAGCGAACTTCTTTGGATTGGTGATATCCGTGAATTCGTTAGTAACAATGATCATTTGCACTGCCGTCACGAAGCCGATACCGGTTACAGAGGTGATCAGCTCCGTCAATCTTTTCAATCTTGCATCTTCCTCGATCAGTTTTAACATGAAACGATTGAGCTGTTCAAGATCGGTTTTAATCGCCTCAATGGTATTTACGCAAAGCTGTTCGCTCTTATCATGCATTTGCCTGCTAAAAAAAGCTGATTGTTCCTGCAGGGGCGTGTTGACGGATACGGATATCCCCAGCATTCGTTCCCTGATGGTAAATAAATTCATCAGCATCTGTAATTCTCCTCGTCTCGGCACCCATAATTTTACCAAATCTTTATGCCGCTGCGCATAAACTGCGATCCGGATGGCATCTATTTTATCATCCTTCCCGCGCACAAGCCCCATGGAACGCCTGATCCGCAGCGGGTGTTCTAAAAAAACGTTGGTTTTCAGCTTTTTTAAAACGTCAAGCAAGTGGTTACTATAAAAACCGGTTTTTTCCATGCAGAATAGCGCCCTGGATAACCGGAAGCCTGCAATGGACTTCAATTCACCGATAAGTTCTTCAATGGCGGCCGGTTCATTAGCCCCTACCTTATGAAACATCAAGTCCCGGCCATACATCACCGCATAGTCAAGTTTATTCTTGGAAACATCGACACCAATAAAATAGGAGATGGCCAGGGGTCTTTTTTTCTTAACAGTTGTCATCATGTAATTACTTCAATTTCAAATACCTTTTAGGTAACCAGCCCCGTTATCCCGGTTCAAAAATAGGCGTTAATTTCAACAGAAGCAAATTTATATACATTTAATGTGTATAAACATACATCTAATATATATTAATATACATTAAACGAATATAAATAACTGAATTTCAATTAATTATCAATGTATATATTTGCATTTTACTTTAACGAATGGACAGACCTCGTCTTAACAGGCTAAACATTGTACTCGCTGAACTGAGCTTCAGCCAAAAGGACCTGTCAACTTACCTGGGCGTTAATCTTAATACCATTTCAAGGTGGTGCAGGAATATCCATCAACCTGAGCTGCAAATGCTTAATCAGATCGCCAAATTCTTCCAAATCGATATCCTGCGCCTTATTGAACCGTCTAACTGGGAAAATGAGACGGGCCCGCCCGCATATACCGTGTATCTTGCGCAAAAAGTGAAAGAAAAAAAGTCCGGTAAAATTCGGCAAAGAACAACTATAGCCCCAAAAAAAGGCAGGTAATTCCAGCCCCGTATCAACTTATCCGCCAATCGGAAAGGCCGGGAGTTAACCGGTGCTATTCGGCGACAGTCCTGGTGATGAGCACGTTCATTCCCCTGCAAATTTTTTTATAACAAATGAAGGGCAAAGAAAGTTATCAAACAACGCGAATCCGTCAAAGATCACCAATCTGCAGGCAAGCACCGGGCAGCCTCCTTACCCGGCGCGAGATAGCAGTTATTTCGAACCCGAAAGAGCTCTTAAGCATTGGCATCGCCTGGTCTGATGCGGATAATCGCTAACCTCGAAGGGGCATGGCCAGGAATCGGTGGCAGTCCCCGAGTTGTCACTTTACCGCGGGGCGATGCCTTTTACCCCTATTCTTTTCCAGACTCCAGGAATTACCTGACCAGTATCCCCGAGCTGGTCAGGTTCACCTCATTTTCAAATAGTGGATCATCCAGCAGTGATTATACTACCAATATCTTTGAAATCAAAAATCCCGAAACGGTAAACATCCTGCAACATTTTTTGATAAGCCCGTAGCATTCAGCCGGACCAGTAATCAAATTCCGGATATCAAAAAACATATCACAAATCCATTCATCCCAATTTCCATTGCCAACGAGCTATCTAAATTTCATTCGTTTAACAACGGCGATATGATCAGGGAACAGACAGAAGGAGAATTAATTATCGTGACCAATTCGAAAACATTTGAAGAGACCGACTTTCAAAACCTGCCAATGCCCGGGCAAGATTGCGGGCCCCGTCAGCTTTTGCCTTTGAAAGCTTTGAAAACCTCGTGGAATGCTCAAAGTCATTGCAAAAGGCAATTGTTTCCTGGCTTGAAAAGTACAAGGCAGACCAAATGAACATCCGGTCATATCTATGCCAGGACCAGTAGTTTTCAGTTTTTTCTAATTACCAGATGTGCTAAGGCCGGATCACTTAGTAACCGCTCCATTTCCATCTCAATAATATCCCTGACATCCTGTTTGATCTGCAAATAATTCCGCCCGACAATAGCACCGGTGATCTTCCTGACCTCCGGCAGCGGCACATATCCATCGATCTCTATTTTCAGCGCCGCATGGTCATTTATAACCTCGCAATGAAACGCTTTTAATGCAATCTTACAATCCGGGTTATCCGCTACCATACCAACGAATTCACCTGAACTTAAAGCGGAGATACGGGAAGGCGGCACGGCTGCTTCTAATTGTTTCGAGCGGCTGATTGAGGTATCGCTGCGGTTAATGGAGAGACTTTCCCTGTCCTGCATGATCCGGCCGATCTTTTCCGAAACGCTCTTTGCCGTATCTCCGGATACCTGCCCCACCGCCATGTTACCGGTTATATTCATGATCACATCCGCCTGCTCGCGCCCGTAATCCTTACGCAACTGGCTGGCATCCTGTATGCCCAGACAAGTCGAAATTAAATTGGATCTGCCCGTGGAAATTGTGGGTATGATGTCCGTCGTCAGGGTCGGGAACTCGTCAAATACCAGGCTGCATTTCAGCTTATCCTTTTGATTAATGATCTTCAAAAGCCGGTTTGTGAACAGCGATAGTACAGCGCCATAGATCTGTATCTTTTGCGGGTTGTTTCCCATGCAGACGACCTTCGGTTCCTTTGGGTTATTGATATCCAGTGTGAACTCATTACCTGATAACACATAATATAACTGCGGTGAGGCAATGCGCGCCATCGTGATCTTGGCTGAGGCGATCTGCCCCTCCAACTGTTCAACCGCATCCCGCTTGTAGGCACTGATAAAAGGATTGATCAGTACATCGATTTCTTTTTGCGTGCTTAGCAGCGTGAACAGGCTGTCATAATCCGCCTGCATCAGCTCGATGACATGCGGCAGCGTACAGAACTCGCCGTCATTGTATTTACGCAGGTACCAGATGATCGCCGTTAAAAAGTTGATCGGGGATTCGACGAAAAAATCACCTTGTTTTTTGATCCACTCGCGGTTCAGGCCCAGGAGGATCGTTCGCGCCGATTCCACCGCATCGGTCAGGTCCAGTAAAGCAGAAGGATCTAAAGGATTACAGCGGCTGCTCCGCGACAGGTCATCGAAATTGATCGAAAAAAACTTAGGCTCGACTTTATAACCACCTTTATATTTCAGCCAGGTGTTATAGGCGATCACCGCCAGGTCCGGCATTTTGAAATCGTAAACGAACATCGCAAAACCCTTGCGGATATGCTGGGTAATCACATGCCGGATAATGAAGTAGCTCTTACCCGAGCCCGGACTACCCAACACGAGCAGCGCGCGGAATAAATTGATAAAATTGATCCAGCCATGGCGTTCTTTACCCTTCAGTATATATTTCACCGGCAGGTTCACCGAGTATTCGTTTTCCAGCAGCCGTTCCTCCTGCGGAAAAGTCTCCTGGTCGCGGTTGAAGATGTCGCCTGACAGTTTATCCCGGATGATGCGGGACAGCATGGTGCCGCCGCTCATCATCAGCAGGTAGCCCAAAGATGTCACCCCCATATATAGCAGCGCTACCCATTCCATTTTCAGCGGCAGCAACAAGAAAAAATAGCTGGTCCCGAAAAAAAAGAGACCGGTGACCAGGTACAGCAAAGCGGACTTGGCCGTCTGCTTTTCATCTTTTTTGCCCTGCACCCCGATGAGCGCGATGGCCAGAAAAACCAGCGCGATCAGCTTGGGTTTTAGAAAGGGACTGAACAGCCCCGTCCGTACAATATTGGCCAGTAAGCGGTCCGTCAGCGCCGAGACCCAGTGCCAGCCGGCGAAAGCCCCGTAACATGTCTCATAAAAATGCAGCAGCAATACGGCTATGCTGATCATCCTGGTCATATCCAGGATCTTGCGCATCGCCTGATCGTTCTCTCCCGTCTGCATAAATTCCCCCCTCTAAATCTCCCCCGGAAGGGGAGACTTCTTTAACCGTCCACACTACATCATTCACACAAAACCCCTCATCATCCGGTCAGCCCAACGCTGAAAAACCATGCACAGCAATAGCTAAGCCCTCTCTCCGAAGCCAGAAAAATGGGGCAATAAAAAACCCCAAGAAATCAACAGTGAACTTAACCCGGCGACAGCCGCAGCCGCTTTTTCTTCTTTCGTTTCCGCTTCAGTTCCCAGTCCATCACCTGTCGGGCACCGCCCGTATCCAGCAGTATTTCAACTGATCCAAGACCACTAACATTCCCCGCTCCGGTACCTGCAAAATCCGGTGAAAAATCACGCCCTTTAACCCCGTTTGCATAGCCGTCCTGACCCATTTTTTCCGCCTCGCCGTTTTGTTTTTTCCCCTCACCCGGCCCCGTGTTCCCGCAGCGTTCCCGGAAAGCACCAGCACTGTAAGCTTTGCCTAAATTACTGCCGTTAAAAACACATTTGCTTTGATGATCAACGTAGGTAATACCATAAAGCAAGCCGTCCTCATTCCGGCGCAATACGGTATCTACACCCTGTTTTTTCAAAGCTGCCACTAAACCTTCCAGGCTTTTATCGCGCCCGAGGAAATACAGGTCTATCGCATTTCTCAACCGCAGCTTTGTTTTAGGATCATCCTTTGCCCGCTTATTGACTTCAAACTTGCCCTCCAGAAATTTCAAGGTCGTGTCCTTAAAAAATAAGCTGGCTTTAATCGGCACCCCAACCTTTTTTCCCTTTTCATCCAGCACCCGGTAAACCAGGCCGCTGTGCCTGAATATGCGCGAGCTTTCTTCCCCCCGGTCAGCGATAATATTATACTGCCGCAGCACCGCATTCAATTCTGCAAGAGAAGCATATTTGTATAAAGGCAATACCGTTTGCAGCACGTTACCGATGGCTCGTTTGGTCTCCGATTTACCATAAAGCACCCTTGCTGCATTCACAGGCTTCAGCTTATAAGCCCGCTGTAACTTGCTTTCCCCGGCCTTGATCAAACCATATTTAATTTCAATTTCCTTACGCGCCGGTTCCGATTTACGCTTGCCCAGGTTGTGCAGGTGAATCGCCTTGCCATCGGGCATAATGTTCGTGGTAACGATGTGCAGATGCGGGTGCCCCGCATCCTCGTGCCGGTATAATAAATAAGGCTGCCCCGGAAAGCCAAGCTTATCCAAATAGTCTTCCGCAATCTCTTTCAGCAAATCGTCCGGCAGCTTTTCGGAGGGGTCAAAATTCAGCGAGACGTGCACACTGTTATACTTCGTCCGCTGGTTCAATTCCGTCAACATCTCCAACCGCCGCAGCTTCTGGTGAAAGTTCAGATCAGCCGCTTCCGCCGGGTAATAACCCGCCTCCAGGCAGGCCGCCAAACCTGCCTTTACCTTCTGCTCATTATAGTTCAATATATTGCGCAGGCTGGTCGATTGATGGATCACCGCAACCATGCCGAAGACAATAATTTTAAACGGCTTTGAATACTTTCCACCGCTGCAAAAAAGCGTTCCCTGTCCCGCTCAAAACGCCGCAGCCATTCCTGCATCTGGGGCGAATGGTCGAGCATATTCAGGCGGTGCACGGCCTGGTTAAAATTCACCCCGATCGCGTTCAGCTCCCGCCGCAGCAAAGCCATTTCCGCCAGCAATTCATCTTTCGACTGATCACGCGTAAACACCGTAAACGACCTGCCGAATATTAACCGCCGCACATATTCGCTCAGCTTGCGCACCGTTGACCGCTTCCAGTTCATTTCCAGTTCGCGATATTCATCTCCCGTCAGGCGTAACCCGATGATCCGCTTCCTACCCGTATCTTTTTCCTCCATCACCAATCCTCCGCACAAAATCCAAATCACACAAATCAAATCACACAAATCAAATAGCTCACCCACCCCTAAAGCATACATCCAAATCCGGGTCCCTAACCGCCCCCGACTTCGGAGGGGGGCGGCAAGATTTCAATTGTTGTTAAACAATTGTACATCTTGCCGATCGCAAAACCGGCGATCTCCCGGCTGTCTGACGACAGCCAAAAAACGCCAAAACTAAAAGGCATAAAACCCAAACTCAACCTGCTGTCCGCAGGCCCCCACCTGGCCGTAAAACCGGCTTTTTCACCTCTCCCCTATGCCGAAGCCAGTCATTCAAATCTTTATAAGCGCCGTACAAACCGCTTTCATCCCGATAGCGGCTACCCAGTGAAAGTGCATAATCCCGGTAAGCCAATCCCGTTACATCCCGGTCCAGCCAGAGGTGTACCACGGCATGCTGTTCCAAAAAAGGCAGCGCCCGGTCAAACAGACCCGCGCCATTCAATACCACATAATCGACCGGTCGCTGGTCTTCGTAAGGATGCAACGTCACATAAGAAAGGAAGTCCATAAAACCCTCAAAAACATGCACCGAACCAGTGCCCGAACCCAGGCAGGTAATATCCTTCGGCGCGCTGCTTTGCTTGAAATTTTTATTGCGGATCTCCCAGCCCCCGGCATCATTTTGAAAGCCGATACCATAGTAAGTCCGTCCGCCAACCAGATAATAGACCTCCTTACAAAAAGCATCCGCCACAGCCACCGGTATCGACCGCTCATGCAGGTAATTTTTGAGCGGATAAGCGTACAATGCGCGCTCATTCGTAACCACTAATTTGGCTTCCTTGACGGTCCGTGCTTGCTGCTCACCCGGCTCAAAAACAGACAGCTGGTGAGGAAAAAAAGAAACATTCATACGTTCCAGCAATTCAACCACGGAACACCCGTGCCGGCGCAATAAAAAGTCGACCGGATTCCCCCCGGCCATCAGACCGAAATCATACCATTCATTGGCTAGCTTATCCACATGAAAACTCGCCGTCCTTTCTTCGCGGAGGGGTGATAAGTACCAGTAATCGGTATCATTCTTCTTTCGCGCAACAGGCTCATGGCCCAGCATCTCCAAAAGATAAACCAGGTCTAACTCCCGCAGCCGGGAAAGCGAAAATACTTCGTTCGTCATATCCATCGCACACTTCTCTTTCGCCATCAAAAATCAAAAGTAGAGCGATCAAATGAGATTCACCTATCCTCCCCATATTTTAATGAGGGTCATTAGTCCTAAAAAAAAATATATCTTTAAAAAACCTTATCCGCATCATGGAAACTAAAAGAGTTATTTACCGGCCAGCCAGTCTTTTTTCTACCAAAGCCGATGTGCTGGTTATTCCCTGTTCCACCGAAGGGCTGGTAGCCCCTGATTTTTTGATGGGTCTGAATGAATGGGGGATCAATTTACCGGAAATTTTGCCGGTAGAAGGTATCGGCGCCGTATTCGAGTTGAACGAGGTTTTCTTTCGCAAAGACGTTAAACCGCCTCGCCCTATCAGAATCTTATTTGCCTGCACGACTGAAGACGGGCAAAGCAATTTAGCTGTTATCCAAAACATCGCCAAAGGTATTGCAGAACAAAGCCGGGCCGACGATTCAATCAAGGAAATAGCTATGCCGCTAATGGCTACAGGCGACGCAAAACTGAAACCCAAACAGGTTGTTCAAACCATTGATCAGGTTTTACAGGGTGAATCAAGGTCAGATTGCCTCTTCAATATTTATATACGGGATAAGCATATTTTTGATCAGCTGGTATCTGAGGAGGATGCTCAAAGCACTCGTCATGGAAATATCAAGGATCAAAATATCCAGAACACTCCGCCTTCCATAAATTTCCCTTATCAGCACTACCGGTTCTTTGCCGTCGGCAGCACATGGGATGGAACAGACCAATACAAGCGGTTTCTCAAAGAAAACATCTGGGAGAACGGTTATGCAGACCGGTATTTAAACACCGTCCGCGACCTCCGCACGACCGACCTGATGGTGATGAAATCATCTTATTCGGCTAATAAAATAAGTTACCTCCGCGTAAAAGCCATTGGTTGGGTTACCGAGAATTTTAAGGATGGCCGGAAAGTTGAAGTCATCTGGATGGCCCGCGACCTCAATATAGATATCCCCAAGCTTGGTAGTTACCGTGGTACCATCGCAAGAATGAAAGCGGAACATATCCGGACAATGCTGGAGGCCCTGCAGGAGAAGAATATTGACCTGTCTTTTATTGCCGGGGGGCCATTAGAGGAAGAAGATATGACTCACCCGCCTTCCAGTATCGCCACGCTGATCGGGGACACAGATACCAAGACCGATTATTTAGGCATACACCAGGACGTAATGGCATTTGCCAAAGTAATAGCAGCCCGCCGCTTTCGGCCGCCGCTCGCTATCGCACTTTTTGGAAAATGGGGTTCCGGCAAAAGCTTTTTTATGCAGCGATTGATCGAACAAATAAATGCATTAACCAGGATCAAAGCAGACAATCTTTATTGTCAGGGTATTGTACAGATTCATTTTAACGCCTGGTCATATCTCGATGCCAATTTATGGGCGAGCATTGTCAGCCGCATTTTCGAAGGACTTAATGACTACATCAGCAATGATAGCCGGGCTAAACGTTTCAAGGATGACATCGAAAAAGAACTTTCTCAAAAATTGGTCATCACCTACGAAGAGATATCCGCGTATGAGACCCAGCTGACCAGTGTTCAGGAAAAGGTCGACGAGTTGCAGCGTGAGCGCGACCAGCAAAAACAAACCCTGGAAAATAATATCCGCAAGATCCAGACAGATACACTGAGTAAAGCGCTAAAGACAGTTAGTGATTCCTTTAAAGTAAGAGAGAAAGTTGAGCAGGCGCTGAAAGAGAATATTTCTGCTGGTGAGACTTTGGACCGCCTAAAGAACATTGTGCCGGAAAAATACTGGAATGACCCCGAAGAAGCCTACAAACAAGCAAAATCGACAACTGCCTTTGTAAAGGAGTTTTTCAACAAAGAGCGTTTAGTATTAAACCTGGTCTTTGTAGCAGTCGCTTTATTTTTAATCTTTTTCTTTCCGGCCATTCTGACCGGGTTCACCAGATGGCTGAAAACAAACGACTTTTCCATTCCATCGTTGCAGGTGCTGGCTTCCGCACTGGTGATCATCTCGCCAGCGCTGGTGAGGATCAAAAATCTGTTCCAAAAAATGAGGCCGCTGATCTCGTCGCTCTGGGAAATCAAAATCAACTACCAGCAGGAGCTCGATCTCGTTAAGTCTGAACATGAGCAAAGAGAGAAAGCTATCCGGCTGACCATCGAACAACAGCGCAATGAGATCAATGGGTTGGACCAGCTCATCCAACAGGCAAATACGACTCTGAACAGTTTAAAATTCAAGATCAAACATGCACTGGCGACTGAAGCATTGTACAGCTTTATAGAGAAACGCTGTAAGAGTGAGGATTATCGCAAAATGCTTGGTATCGTTTCGATTGTTCGTAACGATTTTGAAACCTTAAGCCAGCTGTTTGCGGCACATTCTGAAGAAGCTGCGACTAAAGAGTTCCGCAAAAAGTTTGACCGGCCCCTGGAACGTATTGTACTTTATATCGATGACCTGGACCGCTGTCCTGAAGAAAGAGTGGTCGAGGTTTTAGAGGCAGTAAATTTATTAATGGCGTTTGAATTATTTGTCGTAGTCGTTGGTGTAGACCCCCGCTGGGTGAAAAACGCCCTGATCAAAAAATACCAGTTCCAGTTTACCGGCAGGGCCAACGGCGAATTATCAGCCGGAATTGAAACGATCGATGCCGCTGATTATTTGGAAAAAATATTTCAGGTGCCATTTCACCTTAAACCTGCCGGCGACGACGAAGTAAAGCAGATGCTGAACGCGTTGGTCGCACCGAGCCTTGCTGTGGAGGACGAAACCGCTGTAGGAGAGCCGTTCGACACCGGACAATCCACCCCAACCGGCGTCGGCCAGGCAAACGCCTCTATTCGCGGGACATCATTTTCGGCACCGAAAATAGCTAGGGAATTGGCCCGCCCTTTTCTGGAGTTATCCAAAAAAGAGGCTTCTCTAATCGAATCAATGTCCGTGGTACTCGGAGCAAATCCCAGGGCTGTCAAGCGTTTCGTCAATTCATACCAGATC
This sequence comes from Mucilaginibacter sediminis, assembly GCF_051903035.1. Lineage (NCBI taxonomy): Bacteria > Pseudomonadati > Bacteroidota > Sphingobacteriia > Sphingobacteriales > Sphingobacteriaceae > Mucilaginibacter > Mucilaginibacter sediminis. Next base: position 191,660 of record NZ_CP170602.1, on the reverse strand, counting down.
GTGCGGGCCCACGAGGGGTTCATTTATTTTAAAGAGCATCAGGAACGCGAATATGCAGTCTGCATGTTTTTGCTCGCGCTGCCGACCGGTAAATTCCGGTCGCTACAAAAGCCCTTCATTGAATTTATCTATAATAAGGGAAATGAAACCAGGCCCCTGAATCAATTTTTAGATACCTCCTTCATTTTAAAAGACGGAGATCTGAACTACCTCAAAAACCAGTTGGATGCAGTGCTTTCTGAAAAGGCAGTATATCATCTTTTACAAAATCAACTTGCTGCAATCTTTAAACACCATTATCAATTTATCCAGCGCTTTACTTTTGAATCCGGAAATGAAGAACACTGGCTCAGTTGATCTGCGCAACACATATCCTCCCCATATTTTAATGAGGATCGTTTCAGCACAACAACCGACCTTTGGGCCATTAATTAATCTAAAAAAATAAATACATATGGCAACGAACAATGTGTTGGGGACAGTCTACGAAACTTTATTATGTAGCCCTGGTATGAATGAGACGGTTAAAATCGATGTCAAACTAAACCGAAAGATAGTACTCCTTTTAAACAGCGTCATAGAAGCATGCCTCGGAAAGGAAGGGGAGATCAACCAGGATCTGATCAGGCTGGTCCCGGCGGAAGATGTATCGAAGTTGAAAGAATTCGCCGACGACTGTTTAACAAAGGCTGGCCTGAAAGAGCTCAGCGAAAAAATGAAGCAGCTGTCCGGAAAATGAATGACTCAACGGGATGGCCTGTTTTCGGCTGGCCATTTCGTTGTTTTTGTTTGTACATTTAGACCACATTCAAACAACCAGCTATCTAAACCATCCCCGCACTAATGCCTATCAATTTTTCCGACTATTGCAGGAAAACTAAGCTATTAAAACAAAGTAAGCTGCACCCGGCGCACTTCCAGTGCAGCTATTGCCTTCAGCGTTTTCTGCAACACATCCTGCTTGTAATTCGTCGTATCTGAATTACCCAGGTATTTGGTCATCTGCGCTTTCATATCGTCCAGCGCAGCACCAAGCGCAGCATCGCGAGTATGAAATTTTTTACAGAATACACAAAGCGGCCCGCTGCTCCCGGCTGTGCCGTAATTACAGCTCAAAGCATAAGCCCAAATACCATTCGGGCCGCGGCCGATACGAATTTCGCTTTGTTCCAGTTTGATATCCTCGCGGTCAAGGAACTTCGGGGAGGCGAACCAGCCATATTCCGTAAATGCAATTTCGGTGAAACCAAACTCCAGCGCCCGGCGGTATTCATTCAGGTTCATCGTTATCGCGCGAAAGCCGTCACCAAATCCGGCGAACCAGTCTAATTTATCCAGATCCCTGCAGGAAATGGCTTCCGAGATTTCCAATAAAATTGCTTTTTCGCAGGCCATCAGGTGATGTTCAGCCATATAGGCGTCGATAGCAGCCTGGGACTGAAGGGTCAATGCAAACTTTTCCGTAACCATAGCTTTAAGTTTTTAATGCCCAACAGCGCGGCCACGGCCTGGTGTCAAGGGCCGCGGGCACCGCGGTTTATATACCCTTGACAGCCAGGTTGGGCCCGCGCTACCTTTGCATTCAAAAACTTAAAGCTGTGGCGAAAGGAATGCCCGCCGGCCCAGTTCAAGCGCAGCCATCAGCGTTGCCGCTTTAGCAACACCCACACCGGGGAACCTGCAAAAATCTTCCGCCGTCCGGGTTAACAACCGTGCCGGATCATCTTTCACTGACTTCATGATCTTCCGGCACAGGTCCAGCACCGGTAACTCCGAACTCCCCGTGCATAAAAGTATCGCCAGCAATTCCGCATTGCTCAAGGCCCGCGCCCCTAAGGCATGGAGCCTTTCGCGCGGACGCCCCGGAACTTCAAGTGCCTTTACACCCTTCGGCTCTGCGACAACCTTCATGGTATCAGCCGGTGCCAGGTCACCATACGCCAGCCGGCCCAACACCATGCTCAGCGCTTCGACGAACATCGCCAGGTCCTCTTCCCAGAGCCGGATCGTACGCCGGTAATATTGCGGATCATTCCGGAAAGATTCACTGGAGGTGATCAGCAAGAAATGCGTGTCGTTCGCGGCTTTTTTTATATCAATAAAATAGTGCGTCCTGCCATGACTGAAGGTTTCCGTGGCCAGGGTCGGATGGGCGGATTGTTTTACAGCTTCCATAGTGTTAATGATTTATACAGCACAAAATTGAAAACAACGGCAACCATTTCCTTGTAACTACTGTTGTTTAACCGATTATAAACGATTCATCCGGACCGGCAAAATTAAAATGACTGACGAAACCACCACCGAAAATCAAAAAAACTGCCTCGAATGCGGCCTGCCGCTCGGTGCCGGGCGCAGCGACCGAAAGTTCTGCAACGACATTTGCCGCACCGCCTTTAACAACCGCCGCCGTGCCGGTGACATCACAAAGCCCGCAGCAGCTCATGAAGCCCGCCCGGGACAGCGCAGTCCCGACCGGGATTCAGCAGCCATAAAAAAAGTACAGGATATCCTGGTCAGCAACCGTAGCAAGCTGATGCATATGCATAGCCTTTACGAAACCAGTATGGGCCTGAATGAATTCTACGGATTCGGCGTTAACCTCAAGTACTTTACCAGCGAATACAACGACGATTATTACGATAAAGTTTTCAGGATGTGCTTCGATTACGGTTACCATATCGACGGCGACCGGGTTTACCTGATCTATAGCGGGGCCGAGATCCATTTCAACTAAACAACCCTGAAAAGATAAAACAGCAACTGCCGTTGTTTTGGTCGGCGCAGGGACGGCTTCAGCCGCCTGCGCCGGCAAAGCGCAACCAAAACCGCGGCTGTTGCGCCTGCGGACAGGGCGGGTGAACCGGAGCAGGGTGCGCGACAGCGCGCAAAGCGCAGGTAAACCTGCCCTGTCGCATGAAAAGCAGGATTATACATTATTTACTTTTCCAGACAACCACCCCGATCATGCCGCTCAGCACTTCCAGGTCAACATCCGCCAGCTCATTCATGTAAAGACATCCGCGCCGGTCTTATACTTCCCCACCTGTTGCGGTGCCGCTTTACCCTGTTTGGTATAAATCCCGAAATCTATTTTATCCGCGTCCCAGGTCAAATCATTATAAACGTGTCTTACAAAGTAAAAGGTTCGTTCATCGTTTTGCAGGTAACGTTCCATTGACCGGCCAAAAAAATAAATATTAAATAATGATAAGCTATTTGTAATTAAATACTTACATTGGATTATAATTATCCGAAACCTTTATCTCTTTCAACATGCCAGTCAAAAAAACCATTTCAGGCCCAAGCTCCCATCCCGTACAATTGGCGTCAATTGTCCAATACGGTACAGGTCAGACACGCGGTTATCACGGTCCTCCATTTCAAACGGTGAAATAAACGTCAGCTCACACCGCCTGCCCCGGTGAGTTACCGGTCATCCTGAAGCGCTGACCGCGACAACGTCAGGATAGCGCAGACTGAAGTCATATGCCTCGCACCTGATACCCGTGGACCGCGCATAACGCGCGCCGGTATTGCACTGCCCTGACAGCAACAGCCCGGTTACAGGCCAGGACGGCAGGCATCCCGTAAAAACATTTGTTCATCCGTTTAATTTTGCCCTTACCACTTTATGAAAAAGATCTGTAAAAAAATCAGCAACTGGATAACCTCCGGCTTCCGGCCATTATTCTTACTGGTCGTGACCGGACTATTGCTAACAGGAACACTGACCCAAAAGGACAAATCCCTCGTCACGACCTTAAACGCCCCGAAAGGAATTTTAAACTGGGAAATCAATACCAATAATACCGTCAGGAATGCCATGATCAGCGATTGGCAGGCCACCTATAAGAATATCATCAGTTACGGGGACAACGACCAGCCCGATATCGTACCTGTGTCGGGCATACAGACCGTTTTGAATGAAAACCGGGCCGATTACGCCTTTATCGCATTTTACGTGGCTTTTTTCCTGCTCCTGATATCCCGGCTGGTGAGGACCCCGCGCTATAACCGTAAATGGAGGCTATTTTACCTTGCCGCGGCCGGTTTAACAATCATTGCCGGGTTGCTGGACGTTGTAGAAGACCTGGGTACTTCCAGGATATTAACGCTCTGGCAGCAGTACCATAATTTTAACTTACCCGATGCCGCCATTGTCGGTTATCCCGGCCGTCTGAAATGGCTGGTGCTGTTTATTGTTGCAAGCGCATTGTTATGGCAATTTATCGTAACCAACCTCGCATTACAGTGGCTGGAACTGGCCACGTTTTTTTTGCGTAAAGGCGTAAAGTTATTTTGGCGCTTCCGCGTCATGCTCCTTACCCTGCTCATCGTCTTTGCCGTTTTGTATATCAGCGACCAGGGACAGGATCTCCTCCTGTCGATAAACGCCAGCAGGACAGGGGTCTCCCTCTTCCTCTTTTCCGCAACTGTTATCGCCCTGTTGTGCTGGTACCTCCCCAAAGTCCTGGAATACCCGGGCGCGCTGAATTATGCGGAGTTTTTTTACCGGTCAGTGGACTTCCAGACGGACCCGGCCACCGGTAACCGGAAAAAGGCAGAAGTAGACCTCAGCCGGCTGCTGGGTGCTGCCGGGTTTCTCGTACCTGCCACCGGGATCCTCAAGGTAATGGATAATTACCACATGGATTATTGGCTCAGCGGGGTCCCGCCCGTTGCCATCATGGCCATTATCCTCCTCCTGTACAAAATTATCCTGGAGCACCACTGGATTGACCGTTTTTTTAAAAAACCGGGCGGCGGCATCCATATCACCAGGTATGCCGTGACCGTGGCAGTCCTGGTCATTCCTATAGTGCTATGGGGCATGGACAAGGAAAATACGCAGCCCTATGCAGTCATCCACCTTGCTTTGGACCTGATCATCCTTTCCATCATATTTTTGATTACCACGACGTTAAGGACCTGCAGCCCTGCCATTGCCCGGTGGCCGGTCGCGCCCTTTGTTACCCTGACAGGCCTGGCATGCCTGTTATTTTTTATCGCCTGTAACTGGCCGTCATTTTTGCACCTCTTTATCTACAAGTCGCGCTTTTATACCATGCCCTTCGTATTCTTCGCAGTAGCCGGCTATCTCCTCTTTTTTTCCTACCTGATGTTTATCGGGAAAAAGACAGGCGTTACCTGGATAACCCTGCTATTGACGGTCGCCTTTCTGGGCGCAACCGGCAGCATAACCAATTACCATGCCGTCGCGGTACAGCGCGATACCTCGCGGTGCAAAACGGCATCGGGCAGGTACACCAGCTGCGCCAAAACCCAGGATTCCCTAACCAGCTACACGGAGAAATGGCTGCTCGGCCGTGAAAAAGAGATTGCGGACTACACCAGGCCGGGGCAGCGGAAATACCCCGTGTATTTTGTAAACGCCTACGGCGGGGGCATAAGGGCCGCCGTATGGGCCACCATGGTTATCGGACAGCTGGATAAGGAAATGCGGGCGGATACCGCAAAAGCAAGCCAACCCGGTTTTCAGCATTATGCTTTTTCCTATTCAGGTGCCTCGGGCGGTACCGTAGGGCTCATGTTACTGTCCGGCGCCCGTTACCACCACCTGGATAACATCAGCGGGGACAGCACCTTCTATCCCCAGGCGTCCCGCCGGCTTTATGGAACGGATAACCTCACATCGGATATCATAGCCCTGTTGGGACGGGACCTTGTTTATTCCGGTTTCGGATTGTCCGGTGTCCCCGACAGGGCAAGGTTAATGGAGATGGACTGGGAAAAGAACGCATGGGACGACGACATTAACCTGAAAGTTAAAATCGCCGACATGTGGAAGGCCACCCATACAGAGCTCCCGCTGCTGTTTTCAAACACCTACGACATTCCGTCCGGCAACAAGGGTATTATCGCGCCCGTATTACTGGACACCCTTGATTTCCCGTCTGCTATCTTTCCCGAACAGGAAATTCCCGGGCGGGGCGGCATGTTCCTGAGCACCGCCGGGTTCCTGAGCGCCCGTTTCCCCTATGTCAGCCCGACCGCCAAACTGAACCATAACCGGCATTTCACAGACGGCGGTACGATTGAAAACTCCGGAGGGGAAACTTCCCTGCAGGTCATCCGGGTATTTGAAAAGGTAAGGAAAAAACTACTGGCAGGCCACCCGGCGCTGGCCAATATCAGCATCAATATCCTCTCACTGCCCAACAGCATCCCGGAAGTAGAAAACCCGGTATACGACAAAAGTTTTTACGAACCGCTGGGCCCGCCTCTGGGCATCCTGAACCTGGGCGGTGCCAACGCAAGGCGGGCCGACCTGGTCAACAGCCGCCTGAAGGCCATGGGCTACCACTATGTCCGGATCGAGCCCCGGCCGTATAAGCTCAGGAACAAAAAGTTCTGGCCCGTGCTTCCCCTGGGCTGGCAAATTTCAGACGTGGCCCTGGAGGCCATGCAATACAGCGCCGAACTAAGCCCCTCCGGCCTGGACACCGTCTTTCAGGAGTTCGGGATAAAAAGGAAAAAGCAGTAACGCAAACGCCCGTCAATGCCGGCGGGACACGGGCAAACGCCGCCGGTATTTAACCAGGGCCCGGCTGAAATCCGGGCCCCTATTAAAAAGCTTCAGCGCGGGCCCAATACCGAACCCTCTGTCTGCGGTCCGATAAATGCCCATTAACCGGACCTGAATTTTATTAACCAACGGCCATTCAGCTTAAATAATAAGGCCCCAAAAACCAAACCCCATGGAAATTCCCTCAGATAAGGAACTGCTCGCGACAGACAAAGCCGGATTAGACAAATTAAAGGTCGCCCTGGAAATCTCAGGCTTTAAAGAAAAACAAAAAAGCGACCGCGTACGCTACCGGCAGGAAACGCTGCGCCTGTTCATTATCGCCGTTTTCTCCGGAATTATCACCTTCGGCAGCACCTACTTTCAGAAAAGCACGGAACGCAGGCTTAAAAAGATCGACGACCAGGAAACTAAATTACAGGAACTGGTCCTTGACCTGGAAGACAACTCGATCAGCCAGCAGGCCAAGTACGGCATCATTTGCAAGATCAGCCGGTTGAAAGTGCCGACGGATGCCGACACTTCCTTTATCAATTCAGTAGCAGACTATGAAAAAAAATGTGAAGAAAGCAGAAAATTCGCAGACCAGATTGATAAGAAAAGTGCCGCCGCACAAAACAATTCCAAAACGATCGATACCACACGTACGGATGTGAAAGCCCGCCTGGCGGCATTAGACCAAAGTGATCAGCAAGAGGCCAGGTTACAAAATGATGCCTACGCAAAAACAGCCACCGGCCAGAAAGCGGCCCTGACCATCAGCAAACAAGCGGACAGCCTCCTGAAGAGCGCCCCGTCGTCCCTGCAGGCCGCTTCCGATGCCAGCGCAGGGATCAGCGGTATTGTTAAACAACGCATAGACCTGGTTCCGGACAAGCCTGCAGAATCGGCCGCCACCTTTTACCGGGTACAATGGTTTAAGAAGGGCTATGCGATACAGGTCGGGCATATATATTTTACCTTACTCGACCTGGACAGACGCCAGCAGACAATCCGCGTCAAAGCCTGCTACACCAATACACCATTTTCCTGCGAGCATCCGCTGGAGACGTCTGGAGAACTCGACATCAGGACACCCTTGTTATTCAGCTATGGCGACAAACAGTACGAGCTTTCCCTTAAATCAATCAACCATGCCGGAAAGAACCCGTTTACCCTGGCCGCTTACGTTGCGTTGAAAGAATCGCAAAAATGACATAAGCAGCTTGTTCCCGGAAGCTAATTCCGGAACATTCCCCGTTCTTTAAAGCATCGTGCCTGTCGTTGCCGGGTCGTAACCCCAATGGCCCGCGTAAACATTTAGTCCGGCACTAAATGCAGGTCGTGGCAAGTACACCGCTTTACTTGAAAACCGTAAAGCACCCATAATTTTCAAAGTGAAATCTTATTTCAGCATGGAGAGACAGCCAGGCTTTCAGGCCAGGTCATTAAGCAGCGCCGACCTGACAGCCTGCATGTCCCTGCCCATCTTTTCGCAGAGGTCTTCATATTGCGCGCACATATCAAACAAAGCCAGCGCGTATTCCCCGTACAGGACATCCTTTTCGGTTTCCGCCGCAATCCTGATCTTATGGGAGATATCCAGAAACCTTAAATACCGCTGCTGGGAGCGCGCATTCGCCCCGATGACCTCGCTGTGGCTGAGGGAAACATCAAAATACAAACCGATAAGGTTAAATTTCCAGTTTTCCGCATCCAGTTTTTCCATGTACGCGTTCAGCCGGGCCAGCTCCTTATTCAGGAACTCCAGGCTCGCTTCCGTCCTGGAATCGTTCCAGTTCTTCCAGTGATCGATATTTTTTTTGATCGCGGCCATTTTCTCGCCCGTCATATAAAAAAAGTTTTCGCCGATCTCGGTCTTTTTTGCGCGGTAAAAGTTCCGGGCCTCGTTATGGTACTTCCGCTTGTCCGCGAAAAACGCAAAAGTCCCGGTGATAATTTGCGTCAGCAGGGCGCCCGCAAGACCGGAAAACGCGCTTACCCCGATGAGTGTTGTAGCATCTGCCATCTGTCATGATTTCAATCAAATTTAATAAAAAAACAGGCAATTTGCTAATTATATTAGTATTTTTACCGTAAAAACAAACAGGATGGACGCATACAGGATACATATAGAAATCGGGTCCACGACCGTAGAAATCGCAGAGCCGCCGTTTAAAATGAGCGTGGTAAAGGGCGTACATGCCGGTGCCGCAGCAGGCAGGGCCGTAATGGAAGCCGTACTTTACCGGGAAGAGGGCGTGTTCGTCGAACATTGCCGCTATCTGTTTGAAGCGCTGGGCCATGATAACCGCCCGGTCAGCCGCGCCCCGGATATTGACGACTTCAAAACAGCCATAGGCTTCTTTTTCCGTTCCGTACTGGATACCGAATATTACCTCGCCGCAGTACCCCGGGGCTCCAGCCTGTACGGCCCGGAACAGGTACCGCAACCGCCGGCCCCCCTTTAGGGATGACCGCACCCCGGGTTTGCCGGATACAGCCCTTCCCGGACAGGTTTGCCTGGACACATGAACGATGGATTACGGCATGTCCCTGCCCCGTATTCCCGGACAGCATATAAGTATCATTCAAGGCGGGAAGACCGGCAGCCGGTTACAGCTTATCCCCCGGTTAACAGAAAAACAATGCCGGCAAAACAGTACCGGCAAACCCAAAAACAACCGGTCTATAAATAAAAATCCCCTCGCACTCGCTGCCCGGGGACTTTAACCTAAACCTTATCACAATTACAGACAGATGCCTGTAAGAATATCAAATATACGATTCCACGGCTCATTTCCTTCGCTTTTTACCACTCCATACCCCGGGAGGCGCATCGTAACAAACTTTTTACCCTCATACCTCAGCCGGAAATTGCCGGCACATAGCCTACAGGGGTTTGGCTGCCCCTGTAAGGCTTTCCTGCCAGGCAGACCTCCAGCCCCCGGCCGATCCCCTGCAGCCGTACCGTCCGGCGATCGGGGGCCGCCCCTTGACCCGTTAATAAACCGTACGCATATGCTGAAACGGTCATATCGTTATCCAGTTCTTTTGTCCTGGCCCGGAGGGTGTGATGTTGACCGGAAGGCCCATCACCGATAACTGCGGCGCATTGTCCAGCCCGAACCCGAGGGCAAAGACCTTACCGGCATGTAAGCCCGCGCCGGTCTCCGGCGGCCCGCCGCAAAAAGGCTCGCTATAGGCTTCATTGTAAAGCGTGACCGGCCGGAACATTACCTTTGCAGCCCGGTAAGCATTGTTCACCGCCTCCTGCAGCCCCGTTTGTAAACCGAATACAGCATATAAACTATCCCCGGCGATCTCCAGCACCTTACCTACAAATTTCTACACGACCTGGTTAAAGGCCATGAACAGGCGGCGGACAACCTGGATAACCGCCCTGTCCGGCTGGGCTTCCATCAAACCGGTAAAATTCCGGATAGCGGCGGTAAGCTGCGTGACGCCCCGCTGTCCGCTCCCCTATGCCACCAAATCAGCCTGCTGTATTTTTAAGGCCGGCAATTCCTGGGGGACTTGCAGTTGTTCGATTCGCTGAACAAGGGTATGACAATTTCCTTGCCCCAGATCTTTTTACCCGCACGCATGGGGTGTTTTTGAAAATAAATATTCCGGTCCAGGAAATAACGGTCAATAGCCCGCTGACAGGCCCGGGCATCCGGGTAATCGCTGTTGTGCAGTACCGACTTGGCCATCCCGCTAAATACCGATTCGATGACATTCAGGAACTGCGCCGTGACCGGGAGCGGCGCAAGCCGGATCTCGGGTGTCAGGTGCTCCAGCCGGTAAGCCTCGCCGTTGATCCTTTCCAGCTCCCCGGTCAATTGCTTCGAGGAGTGCCAGCTGGCCGCATCCCAGGACAGATATAGCGTGTCCGTACCGGCGCATTCCGCGCTCAGTACATGTATCAGCCTGATCATTTCATTGGTATCTTTCCTGGGGGAATAAAAATGGGTCACCTGGTTCCGGGAAAGCTCTATCGCTGCCGTTACAATCAGGCGCCCGCGGCTCTTTTGAAACTCCGGGATAATTTTAACCTCGCCGCTTTTCTGGTAAGAGTGTCCTCCTTTCAGCTTGACCGACACGGGCCCCATTTCATCAATGGAGAAAAAGCGTTCATTCGGGCCGAGCGCTGACAATACACTTTTGATATAGTCCAGCTTTTCCCGGAAACAGGGGTCCGGGCTGGTCAACGCGACTTTAGCTTTTTTAAACACGAAGCCGCTCCTGTGTATATAGACCGAAACAAGGCTGGGCGATATCGAGATGCCATACCGGCGTTCAAATGCAATGGCCAGGTCCCGCAGGCACCAGGAAGTCCGGTTGAAACCGTTGATTTCAGGTGCTTCATGCAGTAAGACCATCAGCTTTTCCATTTTGTCCTTGACCTGGGCCGCCCAGGGTTCGGCCGTGCATGTTTTCCTGATCAGGCCGGCGGCCCCATCCTTTTTGAACTTATTGATCCAGACCAGGACGCATTTCATCCCGACCTCGACCTTTTCTGCCAGCCCCTGCAAATTCTTCCCCTCGTAGGAACCTTGTATGATGACCGCTTTCTGCCATTTATCAAGCTCGCGGGAGTTCCGCCACTCCTGGAGGATATCCGCATCGGCCGGCGTAATGGTTTTGATTTTGCCGTGCGCATGCGGACAAAGCGCGACCTCCCGGCGCCATTTCAGCAAATTCACCACAAACCCCGAATAAGCATAGCCCTCCGGACGGAGCGCATGGTAAGCTTCCCATAACGGCCAGTTTTCAATTTTAGGCAGCTTGCAGCCCGCCACCAGCCCCGGCAGTAAGGCGATGAGGTCAGCGTGACGCTTACCCCGCGCAGGCAGCTTCGCGCGGTTGGACGGCAGGATGAACACGCCCGGGTGCTGTTCCTCCTGCGCTTTGATATATTTCAAATACCTGGTGAGCGTATTTAGGCAGATACCCAGCCGCAGGCATACCCGGCTGCGGTTAACCGGCCCCTTCAGCCAGAAACGCCGGATAGCCTTCAGCTTCGCATGGGAATAAATCTCCATATCCATGCTGTAACAACACCCAGGTGTTGATTTTGTTAGCAGCAGGGCATCGTTTACGCCTGTTCTTTTTTTATGGATTTCACTTTAACAGACCGGGCCACAGAACCCGCCCCGTCAAGCCAGTGCAAAGCGGGGCATAGGCCCTATGCCCATTCAAAAGCCGCCGCCACAGCTACTGGCTGGATTATTCTAATTTTGCAGTTACGTCAAATGCTCCTGGCAAAAAAGGTATGATATTTAACATATATATTATATATAGCGTCTACCAATCTATCCCGGCAAAGGAGCCAGATATTAAATTTGTTGTAAACATGGCATACATCAAAAAGATAACAGAGTTACCCCAAAAAAGGCAGAAAGTTATCCCTCATTTCTTCATGCAAGGCTACCTGCCTTGCTTGCTCGCGGCGATTGAAAGTTCGATTCGAGGACATGGAAACAGTCCGCTGTAATATTACCGTAAAAGCAGCAATGCCCGGGATAATAAACGCTATTTATCTTCCGGAGGAAACAAGCGAAAAGACCCGGAACACTGATATTAATTCGATAAAACAAATGCAAGAACATGAGCTTGCACCACCATGCTTCCGAATCATTTTAATTCTTCTACCAATCTATTCCGTATCTGAATATTTACAGCATCATTTACAATATTATCGGTGATAACCAATGGATAATGACTGGCTTGAAAGCTTTGAGATACCTGTAATATTTTTTTTAAAATTTAGGATATTGTTGTTGTAATTAAATAAGCAAAATATTATATTTACAACAACCACCTGATCTTATTGTTATATTGTGCTAAACCCTAACCTTCATATAGCTAACAATTTCCTGACAACGAAGTTTGGATTGCCTATTGCCAGTTTGGTCGATACAGCCCGTGCAGCTGAACTTTCCGAAATATTATTACATCGGCTGTTTATTGACGACGGGACTTTATCTGCCATTCATAACCAACGAATAGCGGTAAGTATCGCTATCGACTTTAAAACCGGTAGTATTACACCGGAAAAGCTGATTGAAAAGTTTTTAAATCGGAAAGATGAGCATGGGGAATATATTATTTCTCTGATAAACGCGGAGCCACTGCACAACCAGTTTCACCGGGCGTCCAATTTTGTATATGAACGGGATCTCGTACTTAGCGCTGCTGATCTGAAGGAGATTGAGGCCTTCTATGAGACCGAATTTTCGGATGTCGACCACCCGTTGTTGGGTTATGTCCGTTGTATTCAGCTACCGGTTTTTTTTGAGAACTATGTGCGCAAAGGTGAAAATTATAAAGATAAATCTAATAAAATAAAGGATTACCTAGACGATAAGGACTGGGACGATGATTACAATATGGAGATCGATTTTCCGCACACGTATCCCCATAATAACGTCAATATGCGCGGCGGCAAGCCACTGGCCTGGATCGCCCCTGGAGAGATACTAGATGATATTCCTGAAAACATGGACACGCCAACCGTGATTGCCAAGAGATTGGGCATTTCAGTAAAAAATACTGCCTTGCCGGACCCCGGGCTTTATGACGTATTAGTGGCTATCAAATACCTGAAGGGCGTAGACGGAAAGGCTTTCCAACCGGCTGCGATCCATGCGGACTGGTATACCGGCGGCTTCGTGGGCTATAAGGAAAATTCACGCCGTTTTGGTTTGACCTTTAACTGCGTGCAGGTTGGTGTAAACGGTATCGATGAGCGCATTCATGTCGTTTTTCCGATCATTAATGAACCTAGTGATCTCAAATTCGCCGCAAAAATTCTGGGGCGCGTCAATGAGGCGGTAGAACTGTTTTATGACAAAATTCTTGAAGAAACTTTGCTTAGATTTATAGCTTTATGACAGAAGAACGTGATCCAAATGAATTATTTATCCTTGAACTCCAACAATTGGGAAGGGAAGGCCTTGCTTTGTGGGTTCGACAGCATTTGACATCCGTTTCTTTTTCGCCGAAAGCGCCCTTTGACAGTGTCAACGATCCGATGGATGTCCTAGAGCGCACACTAAACTTGGTCAATCAGTACGCGCATTTTCCCGAAACCCCGACCGTTCAATTTGCCTATGAAGATGCGCTGGTATCAACCTTCAGTGAGGAGTTGAAACGCCGACACCAGAATTTCGGAATGATTCATAAATTTATTTCCCTGTTCACTAATGCTGATTTGCAATCCATTGCCAGAAGGAATCTGATCGCTATACTGACACCAGTGGTACTGAACAGGCAGTTTAAGCACGTTACAGTAGGAGCTCGCGATGTGTATTACGACAGTCTGCAGTTGCTGACCGAACTGTTTAACAACAACGTGGAAGAGTTCCAGAATTTTCCGTCGGTGGGCGCGTTCCTTTTACAACTGGTGGAAAAGGATCCCGAACCGCGCATGGTGAACATTTGCTTACTCTTCTTTAGGAATATCTGTGATATCCGCAGCTATTTCACCGTATTTGAGAAAGCATTCAGCACCCTACCAGCGGAAAAAATGGATGGCGTCATCGATACGTTAGTTTCTTTCTATAAAAATTATGATGGCATTTCCTGGGCATATTTCGCCAATTGGTTAATGTCTAAACACTATAAAACAGAATTTTCACCCAAGCTGGTCAAGCTGTACAACCATGAACGCTTTTACCGTCTGGTCGTAAAACAATGGAATGAAAATCACACGGCTGACGGGGAACCGAAAACAGAGAGTGCTCATTTTTTAACGGCCATTTTACTACTGATTAATCTTTCCCGCGATCCTTCAGTTGTTTGCCCGGAGCATGTTTCACTATTTTTCGAGCAGACTAACCTGCCAACTTCAAAACTATCCTTAAGGAAAATCCTGAAAGACGAATCATTTTATGATATGCCCTTCCAAGACTTTATAGCAACCCTTGGAGACAATCCGGAATTAGACTATTACAAATTTCACCTGTTCGTATTGGTGGATGTTATCTCCTTTGCCAATGGAGATATTTCCGACCTCCGAATTGAGAACAGGCGTCCGCAGGAGGACATTCAGTCGAACCTCTATATCGATTTTGATACAGGTACTCTGCACATTGTCATTGAAAACCTGAAGCTGGCAGGTACCCAGCCAAATTTTGTATGGCCATCCGAAACAAACGGTATGGTTGAAATATACCTAGAGCAATTTTCCTTGATTGGCCGATGTTGGGAACTGCTCGAAAATGTTATACCTTTTGACCAAGTTTTAAAATAACCCTGATATGAAAAAGCACACACCTTCTGCTTCATTATTTCAGGGTTTAACCCCTGAACAAATTGCGCCCTTGATACAGGAAAAAATTGCTTCCAGTTTAGGCCAATTCCATCATACGGACAAATTTATCAAAAGGCTTCAGGCGCAGGTAGGCCATGTTCTTAAAGATATAGATTTATCCACCCTTAAACACCGTGTCCATATTAATTACGTATTGGATCCCTACGATATCATGGAATACTGTTTTCCATTTGGTTTTCGGATGCAAAACAAAATTCAAGGTGATGACCTGGATAGATTATCAGACCGCCTGACCGCCTGGGATGATCTTTATACCAGTTCGAGCGTGTTTATACTCATGGATCAACATCGAACAGAAATGGGGCGGTTGCGCAACCGCCTCGTCCATGAAATGTCTTATCAGGTCAACGAATTCGACCAGTTTGAAAGGTTGGTTCAAGATATTTATAATATCAAATTGCCACTTTCCGAGGCGGAGGAAAAAAAACTACACATTGAAATATTTCAGAAAAGATTGCCTTGGTTGATTGCTGCGGCAACCAGTCAGATACATGAAGGGCCGAACCGATACCGGACTCTTTTCAAGAAGATGATCGTCAATGTTTCAGAGACTGACGAAAGAGTCGTGGCCCCCTGGCTGAAAGAATATCAAAAGCAGGAGCATATCGGTGTAATTCAGGATGTATTCCGTAATACAAAGTCCAGCAGAAATGCGATTCGTCAATATTTGGCATTTGTTGATAACTACGAAGGTCGTGATATTGAACTGGACGATTTTCGGAAAGAGAGTGCACTGGAGGATTATAAAGCTGCCGACCGCCTGATCCAAATCAATGAGCAATTCGCCGAACTAGCAGATTCGCTGCAATGCAGATATATCTTTTTGTACCTGGGTTCAGATAACAAATTTGAATGGCGCGTAAATGATGATACGGGCTATTATCCGCACGTATTTGACCGGCCAATGAACTTTTACCGGAATGTACGGCAGTTATACCTGAAGTTCCTGAACAAAAGCAATACATCCGAAACGCAAACGCCGGCAGAAAGGGAAAAGTCAATTTATGATTATATTGACAACCTGGTCTTTACCTACGGCACTTACAAAAATCGCCTGTTGACCCACCAAGCCGAGATTAATGAAAAAGTTTCCCTGGCGCGGGAAAGGGTGGTCTGGACCGGCTTGGTCAAAAATATTGCCGCCTACCCGGAAAAGCTCAGGGCGGCGTTTGATGACTTAAAAAACCGTTCTACATTAGGGCCATTAAAAATGGCTTTTGAGGATCTGATTGAGATAACCATCACAGTGAAATCCAAGGAACAGGTGATCCAGTATCAAAAGGAGATCCGTAACCTGAATATATTGGTTACTGTTTTTCAGAAAATTATTTCCGTACTCGATACGAATGTGACACCCGATATCAGTTCCTTGGGCTATATTGTTGGAATTAACCATCATTTACCTACCCTCATTGTCAAAGCAAATGGCGATTCCAAATACGATAAGCTGATCGACAGAATCATCTTGATAATCTTGTCGCCTAATACTAAAAATGATTTTTCTAGCGAATTAAAAGCTGTTGCCGTAGAACTGAAAAATTTCTTATTAAAGGATAAAGAGGAACTTGGAGATTTGCAGGCTGGGTTCGACCCTGAAAACCTTTCTGATGAACTGAAACACTATGAAAGGCAATGTTTATTGTACCTATTTGCTCTGATTTTGCCTGCATCTAATCTGAGTTCAACCGAAGGTGAAAATTATAACTTGGATAGTGAGTTGGATGATTTACTATTATTTGATATCAATACATTAACCCGACGGTTAAAAAATATAGAAATTCCGTTACCAAGCCGTGATCATATAGCCATTATATTGCATAATCTTCAATATATTCGAGTCTGGTCACTACGGCGCAATAACGAACTTGAAAAATGCCAGAAATTCATACAAGAGGCCATTCAAGATTATCCTGAACTGTCTAAGGATATTCGGTTTGTACACGGTGAAAGCTTATTGAATTATTCCCGGTTATTGGAGCTTTTAGAAGATGAAAGAGTTGAAACGATTGGACTGTTCAAAGTGAGCGTTTTTGCTAGTAAAACATGGAAAAAGGCCGAGCAGAGTACCATCAAGGCACTGCGTTCGTTTACCCTATTTGATACGGCCCAATTTGATCCCTTAGTATTAAGGAAAACCCAGTCGGCTATTTTGAACACTCTGATCTACTTGGAGGTATTGGGCTATGGCATGACAGAGGATTATAATCGATTAAGGGACGCAAGGAGGCTCGTAGATGAAGAAATGATTCGTTTCGAGGTGGAGCGAAGAAGTCACCCGGAGTATCTGCACTCGGAGGCACACCTAGAATATTATGAAGCAATTCATTACCTCAATGGGGATCGCAAAAAGGCATATATGAAGATTCAGTTTGCCAACTTAGCTATTCGGAAATGCATTGAGCTTTTTGTCGTATTATTTCCAAATAAGCCTCTGGATGACGATTACCAAAAATTAGAGGCGGCCATTATTTTATTTAAAACGGAAAACTTTTAATATACCGCAATTTATGATATTACAGAACTGCTAAGCCGGTTGCTTATCAGGAGGTAATGAAACCTGATTTCGAGGAATTGAACGACAAAGTATACCACCATGCATCCCAATCCATTTTAATTCTTTTACTAATCTATCCGGTACCTGATTATTTACAGCATCATTTGGAGCATCACTTACAGCATCATCGCTGATAACCAACAGATAATGACTGGCTTGAAACCTTGTTTTGATAGTTCAATTGAGTCGTTCATGGATATGTCCTTATAAAAACACAATATTTTTTCTTTGGACAATATTTTACGGGCGACTTCCCCGATAGACTGGCAGTTGCTGTTTTTTTGGAGGTCTTCCAGTTTTTTCAGCAGCTTACTATTGACCCTAACGATAAGGTTATGCTCCAGTATTTCATCCCGGTTTTCGATCTTTTTTCTTGGCATATAACAATACATAATAAGTAAAGTGACCGCAAGTTCCGCAGCGGTCACCCCCGACTAAAGGGAGGGCAAGGTGTATTTTCGCATGCGAAAATACACCTTGCCGAACACTACCGTGTTCGGTTTGCTTCCTTACTGTCGTTGGTTAAAACTTCGTTTTGGTGTTTATTATTTATTTTGTCGGGGCGTTGCCCTCCAGTACCTGCATAATATCTTCGTGCTTATAATACAGGATGCCGCCGATTTTGGTAAAGCGGATTGTGCCGTTGATCCGTAGATTTTGCAGGGTGCCGTTGGATATTTTAAGCAGGTTTTTAACCTGGTAGCTTTTCAGCCACTTTTTGGGTGCATCCGGCGATCTGCCTAACAATGCCTTAATATCGTTAAGTAGTTTTGTCCCAAACTGGTCAAGGTCTTCTTTGGTGATGATTTCTGCTGCCATAGTCCTTTAATTTGCTCATCTCAAAATTGACTTAAATAGTATTTAAGTATTGACAATATGATCTCTGTCGTAGGAGTGGTTTTACCTAATCAACTTAATGTCAGCGAATTATTTTTTAATAAAGGGAGTTTCAATTAAATCAAATACCCTTAATATTGAACAATATGATTTATTAGCTATGGAGAATAATTTGATAACATATTGGCACCGTGGTGAGTGTTTATTTCAGACCTAACTGAGCAGTGGAGATTATAAAAGTTTTTTCTGACGACATTTGTTAAACTGTCATTCAATCATCTAACAATATATCTATAGCCTACCTTCACAAGCTCTGCCATGAAAACCTACACTAGTGGATCCGCTTGTGGAATTATTAAAAAGTAATTGCAAAAGAGTATTATATTTATAATGTGTTATTTTGATCATAATATTTTATTAGCTATTAAATCATATTTTGATCAGTAAAACTAAAAAAATTGACAATCGTTAATAATCCTCATGATCTCCTCCTCTACGAGTTCTTTAATTCCTCCTGTCCTGACAAAAGTTCAGGAACTTCCCTTTGAAAAAATTTCATGGGAAAATTTTGAACTATTGTGCAGATATCTCATTAAAGAGGATGGTAATGTTATAAGTGCCAGATCCTACGGAATGCAAGGCGAAGCGCAATATGGTGTCGATCTATATGCTGTAAAAAGCAACGGGAATTATTCGGTTTTTCAATGTAAAAATGTAAAGAGATTTGGCGCAAAGAAAATTGAAGCTGCGGTTAATGAATTTATATCTGGCGATTGGGGCACGCCAGTTCAGGAATTTGTCTTATGTACTCGACAAAATCTAAGAAACATTGCACAGAGCAACGAAATCATCAAACAAGGCCAATTCCTTAAATCCAAAGATGTAGACTTGATCGTATGGGACGCACATGAACTTAATGTTAAACTTAAAAAGTTCCCCGCTATAGTTGGTAGTTTTTTTGGAGATGGCTGGATTACAGTATTTTGCGATAGTATCTATCATACAAAAGCCGCTTCCTCTAAACCCGATAATTTGGAAATAATAACGGGCGACTATTTTAGCAAAGAAATAATTGAAAATAAAACCGCGCGGTTAAAATATGAGGCAAATTATTATACTAGGTTCAATAATAATTTTAACCATATAAAGCGTGTTATTGCCAATGATTTGTATGTAAAACCCAACAATTCTTTTAGGTTTAATTTTCAGCGTCAAAACTTAAGTAAAGAGTATTCGATTGATGCCTTATTATCGCTGGATGTTTTTGGTCCAGCGATGCTAATGAAAATTAATTCGTCTGGCGGAGTAGGAAAAAGCTCATTGTTGTGGCACTTGATTAGAGAAACATTTGAACTGAATCCGGTTTACTATTTAAAAAATGCAGATCCGGCAGCATTGGACTATATATTCAGTCAAGATGAAATCACGAACAAACCAATAATTCTTTATTTAGATGACGCACTGAAAAATGAAGAACAGGCTAATCTGCTTGGCCTGGCTGACAAAATCTCTTCGTATAGTATAAAGACGCCGATTATTTTAGTATGTGCAGAAAGATCATTCCGATATTTTAGGTACAGTGACAAACGAAAATTTGAGGATCACTTTGATGACGTCATCGAAATGATCTATTCCAATTCCGAGATCAGGGACGAGGTTTTTGATAAAGTTATGGGGATTGTATTTCAAAGCAAGCACTTAAAATCCTCATTAAAAAAGGTTTGTTTAGCGAAATTTAATGAATTTGAATTTGAAAGCTTAATCGATTCCTTATATAACCTTCTCAACTACCTTGATAAGAACGCAACAGTTAGTTATGATTTTGAATGGATCGACTGGCAGAATGCCTGCATCGAATTATATCAACCATTTAAAGAACTGTACGGCTTGGTCGCTTTTTTTTACCAGTATGGAGTAGAGGTGCCAATTAATTATGTGCAGGAGTATTTGGGGTTTGAGACTACACCTAATTTTTTAATAATTCAATTAATAGGAAGCTTTGACGTTGATAAATCCCCAATCGTAGTCAATTATGAAAAAGGGACTTTAAGATTAAAACATGAAAAAATAGGCGAATGGTTTTTCAAAATAACAGATATCGAAAATCAGCTGGAAAAACATATTTTTAAACGCTTCTCAGAAAGTATTCAGACACCGTCTTCAGGATATCTCTATCGCAACCTTTTCCGAAAAAATCCAGATTTCGAAACCACTTCTTTTTATAGATCTTTTTCGAACGAGCAAAAACTAGGAATAGTTGAAAATTATCTTGCAGTAACAAAATTAGATTTGTTTACCGAAGCGGAGGCGAAGATGTTGATGGAGAAACATTTTTTGCTTCTGAATTTGGGAAAACGAGACGAAGCAATTTTAGCTTTAAGAGAAATTTTAGTTGGGAATAAAAACAACACCTATGCGCTGACACGGTTGAGTTCCTGTATTCGAGGAAGATCGCTTAAAGAAGCGGAACAATCTTTATTGAAGGTATTGAAAATTTCTCCTAACAATGAAAAGGCGCTATTATACCTTTTTGGGATCTACCATGATGGCAAACTGTCTAAGAAATTAGCAGATTTTCAAACACAGATCGCAGATTTAGCAGAATCAAACTCATTTTTTGCATTTTCTATTCTAGAGTTTATCAAACAAAGTTTCAGCGATATTCAGCCGATCACCAGAGTCTTTATAAAGGAGATGCAGCGAAGCAATATAGGCTTAAGGTTAAAGACGATAGATGTCCTTACATTAAAAAAATATTATTCGGAGGCATTCGATCTGTTATGTGAATTAAAATGGACGACCTATAACGATGTACATAAAAACAAAACAGCCCGCTCAGCGATCAATTTATTTGAAATGAGTTCCGAACCGGATGAAGCTTTACTGGAGTTTGCCCAAACAATTATATCCAGTATTCCGGGACATGAGGATAATTTCTTTCACAATATCATTCTTGGTAGAGTTTTCAGTTCAAGAAAAAACAATTGGGGGGAGGCATTGCATTATTTTCTTAAAGGTTATAATATAGATAGTAGTCACATTTTTGTCTTTCGAAAAATATGCGAATGTTATATGTCATTGATAAACAATGCAAGTGTTTTATCGGTGCGTTTAACTTATTTGTCAGATGCAATTTTATTTGCTGAAATCGAGAA
This sequence comes from Mucilaginibacter sediminis, assembly GCF_051903035.1. Taxonomy (NCBI): domain Bacteria; kingdom Pseudomonadati; phylum Bacteroidota; class Sphingobacteriia; order Sphingobacteriales; family Sphingobacteriaceae; genus Mucilaginibacter; species Mucilaginibacter sediminis. The sequence goes on along the minus strand of NZ_CP170602.1, from coordinate 170,244 downwards.
GGATAATTTTAAAGACGACGGACATATAACCGCTGTAGCAAATCTTTATTATTTGTTTGTGCTTATCAAACAAATTGAAATCTACTTGTACGAATTGAGAACAATCAACCCTGTAGACATCAATATTGTTCAAAATGCAATCTTAACCGCTGAAACAATGCTGACTGAAATGATCGCAGGCAGTAATCAAGAAATCAAAATAATACGTGATAATGATAACCTGCATAAAAAGTACAAAGATCACCTGTTTATTTTTACTAAAGCCAGCTCCCTTTTGTCTCGTCTATATGACTTAGTAGGAAATCATGATTCTTTAGATTATAAGAAAATATTAAAAAATAAACACAATTATGAACTTCAAGCTCATGCCGCTTTAAAGGCGGCCCTAAACATTAATCCAACAGACCCAGGTTTAATCTTTGATTTTGTAAGATCAAGCTTTAAAATAAATGACTCATCGATAAGCAATAAACTTAATGAATTAAGTTACCGAAATTTTGAGATCGTTGACAAAGTAAGGTTGGCAAGATATTTATTTGATCACAATCACGAGAAAGATCTCAATATTGTCTTTCAAAAATGGCATTTCATAACCAGTTCCGACGTTCAGTTAAAAAAAGAACTGGCAAAAATATATATCGACACGAAACGATGGAGCTATGCCGTCAATATTTTATCTGAACTGTACCCCGATGATAAATTAGTTTGGGATCTATTCATGAAACTAATGAATAGGATGCCAAAAACTGTAGACTATCAACTGAATATAGATAAACTAAACCTTCTCGACCTATATTTCAGAAGGTTACCCAAACATCGAAAGTTTATTCGGTTAAATATTTGTTCCACACTGTATGTTTGCGGAGAAATAAGGGAAAGTAAGCGTATATACAATGGCCGGGGCGTTCAAAAAACAGGGATTGATTACAACGAATTTACACAGCCGTTTAGCTCGGACTTATTGCATAACCTTTATAAAAGAGTATTGACCGTTTCCAAAAACAACCCGCTACCTGGAATATCTTTGATTTTCGATTCATTGTTCGAACTAAATTTCGACTTCAACTCCATAACAATGCGAACCACTTCACCAGTCCTTCAAATGGTGAATAAGATCGTAAGAAGCTGTCTCAATAAATTATTTAACCAATTGTTAAGCGTCAAATCTTCCACAGGTGATATTCTTTATTTTTTTATCATTTGCCATGAGAAATACTCGACTTCGCTTATAAGTAAGGCTATTATAAAAAGATTGATAGACCATGGTTATAAGGAACAAACACAGTATGTTACATATCAGCATTTACTGAAGGAAATGTACCCCGTGGTAAGTCACTTTGAACACGCACACGCTGAAAGTTTAGAAATGCAATTGATCATCGCGCGATACTATCTGTATGCTCATAATTATTTCAAAGCTAACGAAAAATTTCAAGCGGTCAGACAAACAAAAAATTGTCCCAATAAACAGATGGGACTATGTTATATCGGTTTTGCCGACATTGTATCTCATAAGCTGGAAGCAGCAGGTTTAAACAGTTACGGCGGTGATATAGCAACCATAGTAACGAAAATCAATAATGCACAAAAAAATATCCTTCAAGCCAAAGAACTGTATCCTGAATTTCTTTTTTATGAACAGAAGTTGGCGTATTTAGAAAGTTTTAAGACTCAATTCAATCTGAGTTAACAGCATTTTAGAAATTTCGATGCATTTCAGCTAAATCAACCATTAGTTTTCCGTTAATATGGATTACTCTTGACCGGATATTATTCAGGCCCATGCCGGACAGGTTGTTGTTATTGGCGTCAAATCCTTTCCGTTATCCTCATAGATAACGGGAATTTCGTTATCGATCAGCGATAGTTCAATCCTGGCCTGTCTCGCCATGGCATGTTTCAACGTGTTGGTGGAAAATTCCTGGATTATCCGGTAAAGGTTTGATGAAATCAACTCATTTATCGGTTTTTGAAGTTCAATTACTGCCGTTACCTTCAATTTGCCAGCACCACGTTTCATCATTTGTCCTATTCGGTGGCGTCTGCTGCACGAATGATTCTGGTTGTTTTGGTTGTAGTGCTTATCCTTTTTTGCCTGGCCTATTCCTATTTTAAATTCGGTCAGATATTGTAAAATTCTAATCGCCTTTTTTCGCAGCCTGACACCCGGAAAATATCCCGCTTATTTCCGTACAGAATAATAAGCTTGCGACCCATATTATTTCTTTCATTTTATTTGTAAATGTGTATAAATTAGTATATTAGCCTTGTCCTAAACAATATTTGTTCCGTCGCAAATTATCACAAACAATGAATGCACAGCTCACCCTTTTTTCGACCAATTCATTGCCCTATATCAGCTGGCGTCCGGTACCCTGCAGCCTGGCTCTAAGTAATATCCCCGCGGGTACCGCCAACGTCAATTTGTTGCTGAGCAACAACGGCCCGGCTGGGGGCGGCAAAGTCATCTTCTCCTTAACCGAGAACGGAGCCTACAGCGATACCCTGCAGCTCACCGCCGGTGTGGCACCCGTTAGCTTTTTTGTCGCCGGCAAATACGGTTCACCCAGCAGCAATGATAAGGACGCTGTCATCCTGGTCGCCGATGCCGCGACCCATGCCGTCGTCGGTCAACTCGAACTCATGGTTCGCGTCAGAAAAGATGCCAACAAACTGAGCGATGCCGAACGTGACCGTTTTGTACAGGCCTTTGGTGTCCTTAATTCTTCCGGCAAATTCCAGCCCTTCCGGGATATGCACGTCCAAACCTCGCTCGCCGAGGCCCATGGCAATTACGGGTTTCTGCCCTGGCACCGCGCTTACCTGCTCGACCTAGAACGGCAGCTGCAAGCCATCATCCCCAGCGTCACCCTGCCTTACTGGAAGTTCGACAGCCCCGCGCCCAATATTTTTACGCTTGCGTTTATGGGTGTCAGCGGCAACCTCGGCAATGTACAATTTACCGATGCCCATCCTTTCCGCACTTGGAAGACCGATACCGATGTCGGCATCATCCGTACCCCCAAGTTTCAGACCGCAACCGAAAAAGCTAGCGAAGTCGTCCGGAATGACAGCCAGACCATCGCCATCAGCAACCAGTTCATGCAGTTCACCTCCATGGAAGGCGATCCCCATGGCAGCGCCCATAACAGTTTCAACGGTTCGATCAGTAACCCCGCCACCGCCCCTAAAGACCCTTTGTTTTACCTTTTGCATACCAATGTCGATCGGCTATGGGCCAGGTGGCAGTCCCAATACAAACGCACCGACCTGGCCAGCACCGCCACTTATCCGTTTCTCGGTGCCGCCGGCACACCCGGTTCCATCCGCATCGGGCATAACCTGAAAGACACCCTCTGGCCCTGGAACAATGTGCATACCCCGCCGCGGCCCAACTTTCCACCGCCCGGTAATGGCATGCCCGGCAGCCCCGAAGTACCGGCGCCCGGCATCAGCCCAAGGCTCGCTGATATGATCGATTATCAGGGCAAACACGATGCCCGCGCTTATCTCGGATTTGATTACGATAACATTCCCTATGAACAATAAGCTTTAAACTCGAAAAAGATGACAACAGAAGTAGAACAATACCGCCTGAACATCGATCAGGAACTTAAAGCGGAGCAGGAGCGCCAGGCCAATGCCCTGCAGCACATCCGAACCCAGCCGGTGGCCGAAGCCGGCGAAGATATCTTACTGGCCCTGCCCGATATCAGCGACCCGGACCTGGCTGAACAATTCAAGGCCGCGGCTCTGGAACGCGCCAAACCTGTCAGCTGGCGCAGCCTTGTTTTAGTCAAGATCGCCGGACTGCTTTTTGAACGTCAGGACATCTTCGAACTGGTCCTCGGTATCCTGCAGGATCGGGAAGAAGTATTGCCCATGCGCATCAGCGCCCTGAACATCCTCAAGCAAAGCACCTTCCTGGAAGTTAAATTTAATAAATACCTGCCGGCCTACCTCGCCGCTTTACGAGGTTTGATGGACGATCCCGAGCCGATGATCCGCGACCAGGTCATGGGTGTACTCGGTAAATTCAAGGATGAATATCTGCAGCGCCGCGTGATCGAAGGCCTGGAAGAACCCGGGAAAGCATTGGTGCCGCCCGAAAGAGGCGTACAGTTGCTCGGCTATGATATTCATGCTGAACAATACCCGCTGCTGCAAAAACTACTGGAAAACCCGCCCAACGCCCAAACCAAGATCGAAGCCGCCCGGATACTCGCGCTCGACCCCAACTCCAAGGACCTCCTGCTGGACCGCCTAAAAGATAAAGGCGAATTGAAAGACGTCCGCTCATCAAGCGCCCTGGCTGTTCAGTCCTTTGCTCCGGAAGAGTTCAAAAGTTTTGCCGCCAATGCCATCACCGACCATACAGAGTACGACGACCTGAAATCCTTGCTGCTGACCACCATCACGCAGGATCCGCAGATTACCGCCAGCAGCATGGGCCTGGAATTCAACCAGCAAGTAGATATCCTGAAAACCCGGAAACTTTCGCCAGGCCTCTTAAAGGCCGTGCAGAATTACCAGGACAATTCGGATCTGGCCACGCAAAGCGAATAAACATGGGCGCCCCGGCCTTAACCAAAGTCTTACCCCACCGCCCAACAGCCGCAGGCGACCAGCTAAACGAGGACGAACTCGCGCGCGCCATCGAAGCCGCCAAGACGCAAAAGCGGTACCGCCCGCTGCTACTGGAACTGCTGGCCGAGGATCATCCCGCCTTCCGGGGTAAAAGCGCCAATGCCGTCGTCCGCCTTCGGGGTTATGCGCTCGCCGCCATGGAAATCGCCGGGACACCGCCCGATGCCTTTCCCTATATCCTCAATATCCTCGAAAACGAACGGAACGCCTACCTCATCGGCGGTGCCTGCAAAGCTTTGAGGGGTTCCAGCCCCCCCCGCCAAGTGGCCATATCATCCCTGCTCACCGCTTTCGACCATATCCGGCTCAAAGATGACGCGCTGAGCTATACTACCTATAAACCCCGCTGGCCATTAACCGACTATACCACAGCCCTGAAAGAGATACTGGCGACGCTCCGCTGGTATAGGCAGGCAACGGCAAGCGAACTCAATAGCTTAAACCAACTGCTGGGCGATAACGAAGCAATTCTATTGTCCGCCATTCTCGAAGACCTCAGGCAAACGATCCAAACGCTTCAGAGATCCCCAGCACAAACCTGCTGTACCGTCCCCGCGGCCAACATCAGAAACTCTTATCAGAAAACAAAATACCTCATTGCAACCGCCGAGGACCAGGAGCGTAAAACCTTCCAGCTGGAAAACCACCTCCAAGAACATATCACCGTGCTCAGTTTCTTTTACACCCGCTGCGATAACCCTTTTAAATGCTCGCTGACAGTTAGCAACCTGGCGCAACTCAGCCGGGAATGCCCGGAAAAATTCCCCGGTGCACCGATCCAGATAATCGGCATTACCTATGATGCCGCCCATGATACGGCCGAAAAACTAAAAAACTACGGCGAGCAACGCGGCTTTGCTTTCTCCGCTGGCAACCGCCTCATCCGGGTACCCAAAGACTTTGATGCCGTCAAAGCACATTTCCGTAACGGCGTTTCCTTTATCGGTTCCATCGTTAACCAGCACCGCATCGAAGTCTACCTGACCAATGCCGACGGCGAGATATTTCAGACCTTTACAAGAAAACAATGGCAACCGGCAGAAGTGATGCACGCTATCGGACAGGAACTGTCCCGCCAAAACGCAAAATCCGGCAAGCTATCCGAAGCTTTCCAATGGGGTAAAAACCTGTTGCGCACCATCGGTGCCGGACTCTTTCCTTTCCTGGTCGCCTTTTTTCCCAAATGCCCCTTATGCTGGGCAGTCTACATGAGCGCACTCGGCATTTCCGGCTCGCCCTTACTCTCTTATAACCGTAACTGGCTGGCCGTATTTATCGGGATGATCGCCATCAATTACGCCGTGCTGATCTACCGCGCAAGTCGTTCTCGCCATTACGCGCCCATCCTCCTCAACACCCTCGGCTTATTCTTCAGTCTGTTCCTTTGCGCTTATCTGAAATACGAATGGGCCATCTATCCGGGACTGGCGCTGATGCTGACCGGTTCCTCGCTCAGCAATACCGGTTTTCACCTGAAACGCCGTTTGACCTAGCTTGATCGCAATCAAAAAACTTAAACAGCAAAACCATGGAAGGAACCTGCCGGCTCTGCCAGCTCCCCAAAAACCTGCGCCAGTCGCATATCCTGCCCGAGTTCATGTACCAGAACGTTTATGACCAGGACCCCAAAAGGTTCTATACGCTGAAACTTGATTTGGAAGAAATGGACCGAAGCAGTTCGCGCATTCAGCAAAAGGGCATCCGCGAATACCTGCTCTGTGATACCTGTGAAGGTAAACTCGCCAAATGGGAAGACTATGCCGCCGAAACGCTTTATGGCAAAAGGCTCGGCAACCAAACCTATATCACCCATTCCAGTGCCACACCCGACAGGCTGTTTTTTATGTACGATTATACCGGCTTTGATTACTCCGGATTTAAGCTTTTTCTCCTCTCTACCCTCTGGCGGCTCCTCATCTCCGCTTCTTTTCATACCCCCGAGGTGCCCGCCGAAATGCTGGAACGGTTAAGAATAGCCATCCTCAGCGAAGACCCGCTGGCCTTTGATGACTTCGGCTGCCTCGTGCAGATGCTGTTCTACGAAGAAGGGCAGATCGCAGGTAAGTTTATCCTGCAGCCCTATATGACCGGCGTTAACCGCGATATCCTGAACATCGCCGTCGACGGCTTTATGTTCAGCTTTTACCTCAACGCCAAAGGCATCACCGACGAACAAAAGGAAGTTTTTGTCAAACCCGACGGTACTATACAGGTCTTTGGTCGCGTCATCTTCAGCGATGCCGGCCTCATGGCAAAATTGAAAGCCATGCAGAGCTTTTACCTGGGCAATTTTGCTGGTGAAGAAGAAGCATGATCTCCTCCGAAATCGGCCCATTTCCTTTTACCTGAACGCATCACCCCGGCGCCAATTATTCGGATCATCCGTTTGACCTATTTCAACTTTTTTTAACGGATGAAACTATAGCGTATGCCTACCTTGTCAAAGGTCCAGGCTGATCTAACCACAAGCTGTACCGCCCGGGCCTGCGCTCCGAACCAACCTCATAACCAAAGCACAATAAATTATCCGAAGGCACAATTAAAACTCAAGCCGATGATAAAGCAATTACTACTCGCTATTTTCGTCACCTTTTTAAGCAGGACCGTCTTCGGCCAAAGCCAGCGGCCCATGCTCGCTCCGTCTTGGAGGCCGACCATCCGGAACAACGCGACAAAGACATCGCATTTCTGGAAAAAATGATCGAACGGATAAAAGGCTACAAGTGACTGCCCGTTCTCATCCTGAATATTATTTCGTATAAATATTTTTTATGTGTATTCCTATTCACTATATTTATAGAAGTGTTTTAAATCAGTCACTTATTTAAAAAAAACAAGCCTATTTACCGGTATTATCACTCACAACCTTTACCTGAATCTTATGGCCACCTCTAATTATGACATGCTCGACACGATTATATCCATAAACATCGTTTTGTTTATTGTATCTGTCATCGTGGAGAAGATCACCCAGCTAATCCGCAAATATGCACCGTTCAACAATTTAACAGCCTTAGTTAAAAAGATCATGCGTATCAAAGATGGTCTGGCTGACAACCGGATGATGTTCTGGCATCATATCAGTAAAAAACAAACCGGCAACAATGAAACAATGGATACCCTGGTCGAAAGAGAGGTCAACACCCTGAGCTTTATGGTCGGTGTGCTCATCGCCGTTGCCTTTCGGATCGACCTGTTCAAAATGCTGTCCAGCACCGACCCCAGAACGGTGCTGATGTGGAACCCCGAAACCAAGTATAATACGCTGGACATCGTCCTGTTCTTTCTGTCCATACCGCTGACCGGATTTTTCCTCACCTTCGGGTCAAAGTTTTTCCATGACCTGCTGGACACCTTAATGCAGGTAAAAAATTTAAAGCGTAAACTGGTCGATCCCAATACCTTTAATTCCGACACCATCGACCAGTTCGATGATTTCCTGAAAAAAAGTTCTACTGATATTATTGACCTAGCAATCCAACAAAACGCTAATAAATTCAAAGATCCAACTATCCTTTACCCACCGATGCATGGGAAAATGTTCAAGGACGGCATGTTGACAGATTGTATAGAAATCCATATGTCAGCAAGCGACAAAGGGCAGATCCCGAACCAGGTGCAGACTAAGCTGGATAGTGGAAAGACGATCGTTATTCCGGTAAATACCGTAACGGATGTAGATGCGCCGGCTGTTCTCGGCGGACAGGGAGATGCCGTTGCGAGCAGTTCAACACCAAATTATAAAGGCACCATTTGCTGCCGTGTGAAACGCAATGGCACCAATGAACTGATGACCTGCAGCCATGTCTTTACCGGCGGACAGCCGGTCAACTATTTTGGCGAGATCGACGAGGTTGGCGCAATGGTCAATGGCGTGGCAAGCGGCAATTTTAATTTCAGCCTGCTCAATGAATTTTTTGATGTTGCCCTTTTAACCGACGCGGACGATAACTTCGATTATAAGATCAGTCCCGGCACAGAACGCCAGGTAACCGGTGCGGATATCCTGACGACGACTGTCAGGGTGGTCTGCCGGAACGGAACGGTCACTAAGGGAAAGATCACTAACCCCAGCCTGAACAATTCGCTACCGATAACGTGGGAGAATAACCGCACCAGGTCGATGAGCAAACTCATGATATTGTCCAATGTTGGCAACGCAAACGATCCAAACTCTTACCATACACTCACCCAAAAAGGAGATTCCGGCGCTTGCGTTTATGATGACGACGACCGGCCGATCGGAATGGTTGTCGCGGGCAACAACCGCTTTACCTATGCCATTTCGATGGTGGATCTCCTTAAAGAAACCGAAGCCACCATAATCACATAAACATGAAAACCAAACACCTTTTACTCCTCCTGATCAGCTGCGCCTTTATTAGTGTCAGACTCAAAGCCCAGGATATCAGCGTCAATACGCAAAGTCCCGACGCGACCTACCAAACCGATCTGAAGAAAAGCTTTAAGATCAACTTTACCGGCGCCAAGAAGGACGATAACCTGGCGGTTCTGCTGGTCGCCGATGACGGTTCACCCACCTTACAAAAAGGCGTACCCGACGGTAATTTTTCCATTCCCTTTACCTTCGCCGCAAAAAAACTTACGGTAAAAAATTCCGATAAGAAGGACGTGACGGTAACTGGGAATTTCAGTATCAAGTACGGTGACAAAACATTCCAAGTTCAGCAACAGGCAGCCGATGCCCAGGTCGTGGCCATTGACATCAAAAAGCCGCTTAAGGAATATAATGCCGATTTTACTAAAGATTTTAAACTGACCTTCAAAAATAACGACAAGGACGATAAGATGACCCTTACGCTGACCGTCGATAAAACGCCCAACACCTTAAAAAAAGGTAGCGACAAAACGGACTTCGATGTCAAATTCAGCTCTGCCGACGGAAAAGTTACCACCAAGGATGCCGTCGGAAAAGATGTTGTCATCTCGGGGACAAGCTTTACGCTGAATTATAATAATATCGCCATGGTGATCAAAAGCAAAGCCAAGACCACCGCTACCCCACCTGCTGCGGATGCTGATGCGGCGGCCAAGCCCGATCCCATCCCTTACTGGAGTTATCTGAAAGATAAAACATTTGAATTCTCCCTGAAGGCTGAACGTGATTTTAAAAAATGTCCTGATGAGTGCGAGTCCTGCGATAAGGATATTTTCAAAAATACCAACCAGCTGATCTATGATGCCCGATCCGGTTTGACCTATTTTGTTAAGGAGAACGAAACCGTAACAGGAGCCATTACCGATGTTGGCAATAAAATATATCGTGTGAAACATGATAAAAAGATTGAGCTCGATGCTGGTGATCCGCTGGTCCTGGTGATCAAGAATGTAAACCCCGCGCTTTACGACATCACCCTTGCCGATTCGGTGCTGCTGACCAATAATGAGAGCACCGATATGTTGAATAAGCTACTTTTTGAAAAAGGGGAAACCGGTGTTACGATACAAGGCAGCGGTACGCCGGCCACCAAAGAGATTACCCCAGAGCAAAAGGATTATTACACAGTTAGGGCAGCCTTAATGGTCGTTAATGCCGAAATGTATCAAACGCTGGAGACCTACCGCAAGACCAATCTCTACATGCATACCTGCATCGTTGATAAAAAGCGCACTGCTGTCGCCAAGTTAGATAATGCACTCAAAGGGCTCATCGGAACGAGTTACGACAAATATAAGCTGCTACAGATGGTCGACCTGTTCCTCGACCCTGCCACCGCCGATTCTACGTTGCGACAAGAACTGAGGGAGCGCTACGGGGAGTTCCTGGCCGCTGATTACGTAATCGCGCACCGTTTAGGCGTCATGCCCGAACAGGATATGCTGTTTTTGCGCTTAGGTATTATCGCTAAAAAGAACGCACCTTATCCCAACTTGTTGTCGACCAGCGTTCAGCGACCGACACAAACGATCTACATCAAGAATTTTTTCAAGATCGATGTAAGCTCAGGCCTCTACATGGGTTTCAATACCCGCGATGAGACCTATGGCCTGGCCGACCGGACCTCCGCGGTGAAAACCACTGCCGGCGCGGATTCTACGATCAAGCGGATTTATAAAGAAAATGACGGCAAGAATGAGTTTGGCTTTGCCAGCTATGTCCATTTTTACCAAAAGATCAGCCGTGGATTTAATGTCAGCGCTACGCTGGGTGCGGGATTGAGCCTGACTCAAACGATCAGGCCACGTTATTTTACCGGTGGAAGCATCCTTCTGGGTAGTAATAATCGCTTTTGTATTACTGGCGGTGCGATGTGGGGAAGTTTCCAACAACTGAGCGATCAATATGAAAAAACGGGGGATGTCTACAACGACCTCAAACCGACAGTGACTTCCTTAAACTACAAATCAACTTTTAAAGCAACGCCCTTTATTGCCCTTACCTATAACCTGGCCTTTTTAAAGCGAAAACAAGCTTCAACAGCCACAACAGCTGCTAAAGCCGCGGACTGATCGTTTCATTGCCTGCATTTTGCCGCTATAAACAAAGACTGCCTCCTGACCGGGACGGTCTTTTTTGTTTATATACTTCGCAGCCTGAAATTTTTCTTCCTGATTATCAGCAGAGAACTGGGAAACTATCGCAAATTGTGCTTTATGTGCACCGCCCGTTCCTGCAACTTTGTCCCAACACAACGGAATGAAATTGAGGATTAGACAATCACATTAAGAACCAAAGAAAAAAAGATATTGATAAATACTTTGCTTGTTGTAAAGTTGCCTTAAAAGGCACTAAATTATTGATAATTTAGTTTTACGATTTTAACGGCTTCTCCACTAATTTTTGAGATAGCTTTAATTTAAGGTTTTGCATATCCTCGCTGATTTTCTTTTCTAACACCCTCGCATAAATCTGTGTGGTTGCAATCTTGGTATGACCGAGCATCTTGCTTACTGTTTCGATAGGGACACCATTGGAAAGTGTTACCGTAGTCGCAAAAGTGTGCTTGGCGATATGAAAGGTAAGTGTCTTTTTAATGCCGCACTGGTGGGCTATCTCTTTAAGGTAGCTGTTAACCTTTTGGTTCGAGAAAACCGGGAATATGGTATCCAGTTTTGCAGACCGGTAATGATTAAGGTATTTTTCCATAATTCTTTTAGCTTGCGTAAGGATTGGGGGGATTCACAGGGATATTTGTTTTTTGGCGAACGGTTTTGATCCAGTCTTCACCATCTATTCCAGTGACGATATGATCAGTAGTTAGTTTCATCACATCTACATAAGCAAGGCCCGTATAACAGCAAAAAACAAACAGGTCTTTAACAATGGTGAGGCGCTCGATCTCAAAGCCTTTCTTTTCAAGCTTATCTAATTCAAACTGGGTAAGAAAATCCTTTTCAACTTTTTGATGCCTTATCTTATAATTTTTAAAAGGGTCATTAGTCATCCACTCCAATTTAATCGCCAAGTTGGTCATTTTCCGTACCCGGATTAGGTGTTTCATGATACCGTTATTTTGCAGCGGCTTTTGATGGTCTACAGGTTTATGCGCCCGCAGGAATGTTTCAAAGTCGGCAACAAACTTATAATTGATCTCGTGAAGCAGTAAATTCTTTTTACGGTACTTACTTTCTATAAATTTGGTTAAATAGCGCTGAGTTACGAAATAGTGTTTAAGTGTACTCTGTTCCAGTTCGTATTTGGCCTGCTCGTTGTGATATTCTACCAGACGGCTTAATGTGTTAGGTTCTTCGTTATCGGTACCGAAAAAAGCATCCTTGATTGCATTAGGGGTAATTAAACGCCCTTTAAGTTGTAATTGCTGGTAGCAATTACCCAAAGCCATCCTAACTTGCTCTAATCCGTTATTAATCATTTTTGTTGATTCCGCTTTACCTTTACCCGTTCCACGCCTTAAATCCCAGGCATCTGGATCAATCCATTGCTTTAATGCAAAGTGAATAATTTCTCCGTTTACCGTAATGCGCGCGTAAATAGGGGCTTTGCCGTTTTTTAGCTTGTCCGGCCTGATAATAAACTGGATTCCGAATGTGTTTACCGTTTTCATTTTGCCTCCTTCCTTTTCAATTTCATTAATTTTGGTACAAATAGGTATTGAAACCTTCGGTTTTAAGCATCAAAAAGGGGTCAAAATAGTGCAAAAAACACCATCTTTTGAGATTCTTAATTAACTGTAGTACAGTTGATTACAAAACTTTTCAATACCTCGAAGGTAAAAATTGAAAACAGGTTACGGAATAGGTATCGTGAAACCCGGAAAAGTTTGATAAAATTTGATATAGCTAAAAATGCAAAAGCCTGTAAATCAATTAATTTACAGGCTTTTTGATATCGGTTGATATCCTAAAAGTGCGCCCACCTGGGCTATATACCTATCTCTATTGTTAGCTGATTTTTAGTCTTTTACGGTGAACACTACAGACCCGGGAGCCGCTTTGGGGTATCACCTTTCAGACACTCAATAATAGGCAAAAAACAGCAATTTTCCAAACAAAATTAGAGTTGGTCCCTGGTACGAGCCCAACCACGCGCACAAACCGGTCTTACGATAGCGTAAAAGTAATTTTTTTATTTTTCCAGCTTTTGAAATCTGCGTTTATGACAAATGGAGGCACCTTTTAATTCGAACACAATTTAGTAACCCAAACGAAAGACCGAACCAGACAATCAGTTTTCAACCAAATTTCGCTATTGATCTCGCTGATTTCTATTAAATTAGCGTTCACTTGAAAATTACGGAATATTTGTTCAACAGCAAGACCTATTCTTTTGCTACGCACCATGGATCAACTAAATAATTATGCTGACAACAGATTAATTCGCGGGTGCATCTATTGCGGCGGATCCGCAGACACAAGGGATCATGTGCCATCGAAATGCCTCCTCGACCCTCCTTATCCTCCAAATCTTCCTGTGGTCGGATGTTGCGACTCCTGTAATCAAAACTTTTCGAAGGATGAGGAGTACTTCGTATGCATAATTGAAAGCGCACTTTGTGGTTCAACCGATCCTGAAAAAATTGGCCGCCCATCTGTTGCTCGAATTATGCAGAAGTCACCCGGCCTTCGGAAGCGAATTGAAAATTCGCGAACTGAGGTCAATGGTCAAACTGCTTTTATACCCGAAACTGAGCGGATCTACAATGTAATGTTGAAACTTGCCCGGGGGCACGCAGCTTTTGAACTCAGTCAAACCTGTCGCACTGAGCCCGATCATTTCTGGTGTGGCCCACTCTCATCGCTACCTCAAGAGAATCAGGAAGCTTTCCATTCGGTTCACTTTCAACAAATCTTTGGTGAGGTAGGATCCCGAAATATGCAACGTCTCCTTGTCACACAAGTGACAATGCAGTCCGATACCGGTGAGCAAAGGAATATCGGAATGCTTATCAACGACTGGATTGATGTTCAAGATGATCAATATAGATATATTGCAATCGACGATATGGGCACATTGATCATTAGAATAGTAGTTGCTGAATACTTCGCCTGTGAGGTAGCTTGGGGGATTTAAACGATTTTAAAGCAAAGCCGGAATATGTGGGGATATATTTTCTCAATAGTTTTTAGTCCCTCTCGCAAAATCCTGGCAATCAGACACTATCCTGTAATTATTTGTATAATTGATATACCGCAAGGATATTATCCTAAAATTTAGATCAGGCACTATTTAAACCTAAATTCACGATGGCAAACAAATTTTCTTTAAAAAAAATCAGCTATCTATTAAAAGCTAAAATGTATGAAAAACATGGGATCAGGAAAAAAGACTATATAGAATTATGCAAACAAACATGGGGAAGTGATCAGGATAATGGTGTAAAAATCATTACGGATGCGCTTTATCCTATGAGCACCAGTAAAATGATTCAACTTGCGGGCTATCATTTAGATTTTTCAGTAACACAGTATCTCGCAACAATACCGACCATCCCCGCCGAGGAAGGAGATAATGGAAAGTTTCTCAGCTGTATTTTTTTCCTGTTTGCTAGTTCTGAAACGAAAGAAATTACGACGGTAAAGAGGCCGAAAACTTCTTATCCGGAATATTGGTCTGATAAAACCGTTAAGGAGGGCACCTATTTTTTGGCATTCTTTGACGTTTTGGGATTCGAAAAATTAGTAGAACAGAAAACACCACTTGAGGTGTATGCAATTTATGATAGGCTTGTAAAAAAAGCCCGGGCTAATCGTCCATATATTGTAACCTCGATGCCAATATCAGAAACCGGTTATTCGTATTTAGGATTTCCAGAATTCATAGCAGTACCCTTCAAATATGCTTACTACAGTGACAGCATTTTGTTTTGGACACCGGGCGACGCTGGAAATTTATCTGGCTTTGTCGCAAAATGCGCAGACTTTTTTGTTTGGGCCTTAAAAAGCGGGATCTTACTTAGAGGTACAATATCTTTTGGGAATGCCATTTTAAATAAATCAAAAAACATTTTCATTGGCAAGCCCCTAAACGAAGCTGTACGGCTTGAAAAAGAACAACAATGGGGCGGCTTTATTTTTGGCGATTCCATTTATGAAAATGGGGTGCCGGAATGGGGTTTCAAAGTGTGTATTCGCAAGGACTGAAAAGGATCACTAAAAAAGAAAAAGCCCTCTAAATCAGCGACTTAGATAGTATAAAAGCAACGGATTACGGTGCTAAGTGCGCCCACCTGGGCTCGAACCAGGGATCAAAAGATTGTATACTAGGAACCCGGCAATACAGCGGCCGTCGAAAAGACTTACCGTGAAGGGCTGGGACTGAAAATGAAAGGTATTATGTAGAAAATTTTTCAAAAAAAATAGGATTTATGTGCGAATCATAGTTCAACAAGTGTAAATGAAATCATATTTGTTTTCATGAAAAATATCCTGAACAACAACATACGTCAACATGGTCAAATTTATTAACGAAAAAATGTTTTACATTTTACATGATCAACGTTCTTGTTTAAAATAAAACAAGCTATTAATCGCCATACTCTTAAAAGGATGGCAAAGGC
This sequence comes from Mucilaginibacter sediminis, assembly GCF_051903035.1. Lineage (NCBI taxonomy): Bacteria > Pseudomonadati > Bacteroidota > Sphingobacteriia > Sphingobacteriales > Sphingobacteriaceae > Mucilaginibacter > Mucilaginibacter sediminis. The sequence goes on along the minus strand of NZ_CP170602.1, from coordinate 154,618 downwards.
ACTTTAACGCAGAACCGCTGACAAAGAAGATATTAAATTTCTGTTACCACTGCTCAGCTTCTTAGCTTTTAATTCTATCTATGAGTTCCATTAATAATTCCTTCAGCCCAGCATTTGAATTATTAGTCACTGTATGAATATAACCATGATTACTGTTGCTGTATGTTCCCTGCCCAATATTGACGTGAGTTGAATTTGTTTGCTCTCCAAGAAAAGTCGAAATAGGCATATCGTATAATATTGAAAGCTTTTGGGCATCCTCGTAATTAATTGGTAAAGAACCAGCCAAAATAGACAAGTAACGGTCTATATCCATTTCCGCTAGAGATGCGGCATAACTATTGTCCCAGCCCTTAGCTTTGTTTAATTCGAACAGATATGATAGGCTCATGAATTTACTTTTGATCGTTTAAAAATTTTGCAATTAGTTGTCCAAAGAGTTTCCTTTCCTCTTTTGCTTGAATTAATTCTTCACGCAACAAATCTATGACTTCTTTAGAGATATTGTTATTTTCATATTTGTCAATTGTTCCATTATTACTGTTGCTGTAGCTCCCACTACTATAGTTATTGTGTACTACAGCCGACTCAGAAGAATAAAAATATTCGGTATCAATCTCGTAAAGTTTAGCTAACTGTTTCGCTCTTTCTACAGTAAGTCGAATTTGCTGAGATTCAAGCTTGAAGTAGGTAGATTGACTTATTCCTAATTCGTTTGCGACATATTCTTGACTAAATCCACTTTGATCTCTTAACTTTTTTAATTTGCTTCCTATTTCCATGCCTTGTTATATTAGTAATAATTAGTAATTATATTATTACGTACAGTAATTGAATTAATAAAAGAATTTGCTGAAATTTAACACTTATTAATGCAAATATATAAAAGTTAATCTATCTTAAAATAACAGGTAATGGAATAAAATAGAATATAATTTTCTAAAAAGAAAATTGAAATTAACATAGATTTGCAGTTCTGTAACATAGAGCTGCTAAACGAGCCTCGCCCTAGAATCTGGTAAATTCACGCGCGGTAAGTTGAGCCCAAACCCTATTTGAATTGATAGGGCTGGCGCTCGCTTATGTCGATGTGTGAGCCCTTTCTTTAGAAAGGGTACGGCCCACCAGAGCCATAGGACATTAGACTAACGGGTTGCCAGCCCTATTGCTTTAAGCATCACCCGCTATTCTATACAGGCTTATTATAAATTTTATAATGAGCGGAATGACAAAGAACATATTAGAGATCGTTGAAACAATCAATAGGAAATTTCATTTTAATTTCTATCGATATTATTACGCCATTGTAACTTCTCCCCTCCAAAACCCCATTAAAAACGTCATCAAATCGCCCACCTAAACCCCGAAAACGGCAGCCCGCCAGTTAATAGTTAAACCTGGGCTGCCGTTTTCTTTTTTACCGGGAAACACCACGTTTTACCCACCGGGTTTGCAATGTTTTATTCAATCGGTTTACCATGGACGCCATCAAAAGCAATATCAGCCAGCTTAATTTCCGTACCCCGCAACAGGCCATAAAAGCCTTCTATACCCTGTACAACCAGGGCACCGTAAGAGATCAGCTGACCAAAGTATTCTGCCGATACACCGCCATGGCCACAACCGGAAAAATAGCGTATGACGAAGAAATCGCCAGCTTCGTCCGGCTGTTCGACCACCTCATCGCCCTTACCGGCGCCATGGAAACATTGCAGCAAAACGGAATAAAAGGAAAATGCCCCGTATGTAACCGCACCGGGAACCCGCGACACTAAGCCGTTCCCATTTTTAACGATTAAAAATCCAACCGTAATGAAGCTGATTTTAAGCATCCTGGCCCTGCTTTGCCTTTTTTTTAGCACCCAGGCCCAGGAATATACATCACTACCCGCCGCCAACAAGACAACAGCAGCAACCACCTTGCCGCCCCTGAAACCAGGCGATCACCTGCCCTACCTTGCCCCCTCCAGGGCACTTCACAATAACGGCCAACCGCTGCAACTCTCCGATTTCAAAGGCAAACTCCTTATTATAAAACCAGGTCGTGTGCTCGCGGCCGTCAGCATCCAGGTAGAAGGCCCTGGCTGAACCTTTACATATGAAAAATATGTGACGCGAAATCTCACCTTCGCTTAACAGCCGGTGCTTTTTGTGGTAGGTTTTGGTGATGATAAAATCCTCAAAACGCCGGCGCAGCGCACCGGAAAGCGGTGCAATAAAGGTCAGGATCCGGAAAAGCATTTCCAGTCCTGAAAGCTCATGTAAAGGTTCCATACGATTTTGATTGAAATCAAACCGCCTGAACTTTATAGGAATTAGCTTTGGGTTAACAGATAATAATTAAAAGTTAAACTACTTTTTATAAAAAATATTGTCCCGTCTGCTGCAAGGTTGGAAAATAATATTAAAAAATACCAGAGATTGCAAACAGACCTCTGAATTATATAAAAAAATACCTATGAAACCCGAACATACATTTACCTATCCCTTCGGCTGGCTCGACCAGGTCATAGAAACCACGCTCAACCCGGACTACAGTGAGTTGTTGTCCTTAAGCAGCGGGGAAATCGACGTATTGCATGAAAATATCAGGAACGAGTCCCGGCAGGTCTGGCAGGACCTCAAGCGCCAAAGTTTCTTTATACTGCCCCAAAAGCAGCACCGGGCTTTAATCGTTCATTACCATGAACACCTGAAAAAGCTGCGTGAGCAGGCGATGCACTGCCTGGCCGCTTACCCCGAGGGGCACCGGCTGCACGCATCCTGCAATACCCTGCTGGCCACGCTGGACGACCTGTTGCTGCGGATTGGGAAATGGTACGGCAATCAGCTGCCACGCCCGGGAGCAGCAGCGGATGATGAACAAGGGACCGCCCCCCGCATGTTCAAAATATTATGCAGGCTCAGCGTCGACCAGATTGCTGTTATTTTAAAAGCGGCCGATGATACCAGGCTGCTGACCGCGCGTTCGTTCAGTCTGGTCTTACGGACTATTGTCCCCTTTCTGTCGACCGAACGCCTGGCTGATTTTTCCTGGAAAAGCGCCCGTAGCAGTACCTATAAAATAGAACGGGCCGACAAAGACGTAGCTATACAGACCCTGGAAGCGCTGATCAGCAAGATCAGAAGTTATTAAATACACTTTAGTGATCCGCTCGGCCATTGGCGTAAAGACATCGCATCTGTTCCGGGCACCGGGCGAGACGGGTGGAAAGCAGCGGCAGAAAAAATGCCCGATGGAAAAGAGCCCATGGGTTGCCGCCGAAGCCCCTCCTTTTCCGGTTTTTCCAGACCAGACAGGTCAAAACACTGGTGTATTTAATCGTTGCTGTTTAGCGGTATAACAGCTGACCTCCGGCCTGATTTTTTTTGTTGTTGGGGACCGGCGCCGTTCGTTAAAAAGTTTATCAATTTTCAAATGTGGGCATGTATTTTGTATCGTCTGGCCCTTAATCGAAATTGCGAAGGAATGACATCCTTCGCAATTTCAGGCACATTTTTTAGCTGACGATAACCGGGTAGGTTAAAGTTACGGCTTCCGTTATTTACCGGACCGGATATTTCGGCAGGGAATTGTTAGATTGCCTGAACAAATCCCTCCTGCCTGACTTATCAGGTGGTCGGCACATATTCAGGCAAGCGGCTGAACCAGGAATGGCGGAAAACTTCCTGGCTTGGATTTTTTTTGATAATTGCCACGTAATAGTCTTTTTTAGACGTCGTGAAGGCCATATAGATGGCTTCCGGGCGGGCACTGTTGACGGCTGCGATTGTCTGCGGCCCCACCTGCAGGTCAACCTTGACCTTAGCAGCCTGCTGGAGCAGCTTTGCAGCGGTTCCCGTGCCGCAATTTACCGCCGTATCAAAAACCTGGTTAGCGAGCTGCTGGTCGTTGATGCTTCCGGTCTTGTTACAATCCCAATAGTTTACCTCGTAAAATGGCGCAATCAGCGCTTGCGTTGTCGTCCATATTAAATAAATAACCGTGCTGTAACCCTAATTTATTATTTAAAGAAACGACTGATATCGAGTATCCTGTATCACAGTCCATGCGTGCAATTTCAAATGCGCCACCTAATAAATCATTTGAACCCAAAATAGTGTTTGATTTTTGGACAGTGGACATTACGTATTCCATATCGGTGTAATCAATATCTAAATAAATCGAATTTGAGGCATAGAACATCTCCGCATGTAGTTCGCGATATTTATGATTATCACCTCGTGCTGAAAATCCCATCCATTTGCCTTTGTTCGTAAAATAGGCACGAAAATCTAATAGTCTATAAAACGCGTCTAATGCATCCTGCGTTAATGTTCGGCCTGAATTTCTTATTGCACCATTTAAAAATAGTATCAGATTCTACAATTCTACCAAGGTTAGATAAAGTCACAATTTCTACACCATTGATGATTCGATCTACCATGTAACCATTAAACTTCTTTTCTTTGTTTAAATAAATCTTTTGCAACTGTTTCGTTCCTGCATAATCTTTATTAAACTTCACAGACAAGTGTAGATTTAATGGAAATATTGGATTGAGCACTCTGGTGACATTTTTATAAACGTCTTTTTGCTGCACCGCGAGGTTTTTATTTTCCACTAAAAGCTGCTTTGCCTCGCTATCTAATTTTACGTGTTGTAACTGCTGATGGTTAAGTTTAATATTAGCTATATCTAATCGAGCAAAAACTGTATCGATTTTTTTTAAGGTTACATTCGTTTTATTCAACGTGGAATCTGCTTTTATAAGGGATTTTCTAAAACTTATATAAACGGAATCTTTAAAAATTCCATTTTTTGTCTCTTTTGCTTCCTCTGCAGCCGTTTGATTAATAATACTCATTACTTGTAAAGCCGTTCCACCAATAGTCAGAATAATAATTATTCCAAAATACAACCCTCTCGTTGATATCAAGCGCCCCCCGATAATTCGCCAAGGAAAATCAAGTGAATCCTCTCTATAGTCCTTGATAGCTGTAACACTACCTAAGACAAGAATGAGAACCAGTATAGCAATCGATAAGCCCATAGGCTTTTTATCAAAGATAAATAAAAAAGCTCATTTAGAGCTTTTTGAAAAGGCCGTTTTCATCGTAAATATTGCGCCCACTACACCGACAATACCTGTAAGAACTTCGAGCAACAAGCTTGTTTGGTAATTTACTTTCACGAATACAACGATAAATGCGATACTCCACATTACTAAACAAGTACAAATTAATATCAAAAGAGCGTATTTCTTATTCTGTTTCATGATTTCAGATTTAATAGTTATCAAAAGGTATCTTCCTTCTGATAACCATTAAATCCATTTGTAATCATCATATCACGAAAGCCAGCAAATGTCAATAGACGAAGGTCTCTGCAACTTAACTTTTAGGTTTGATTTTAATCATGCCTAAAATCGAATCAAATACAGGTGAAATCTGTGAAATTGCAACAATGCAGCCTATTATCGTCATAATAGCCAATAAGATGATAGCGGTCTTAGTTTCATAAAATGCCCGCCCTAAATGTGTTCCATCCAAAATAACATCAGCGGTGCCACTGATGCGCAATTTACCAGGATTGTTAATCCCCATGGTGAGCGCAGGGTATTCAAATATCTCTCCTCGAATACCTTTCATCTCTATTATGTTATTCTCATCGACAGGATGAGGATCCCCATTAACATTTAACATGCCAGTTGCGCCAATAAGCTTAACCGAATCAAATTCATTATAAAGAGATATACTATTTTCTTTTGGTAAAGGGGGGTAGCGGAAATAAATACTAGAGAGTTTTATTTTCTTTCTAATGGTAGTGTCCTTTTTCGCATCTTTATAATATTCCATAAGTTTATGATATAGCTCTAATTTTTCATCAGCAGAACTTGTAGTATCATTTCGCCGATAAAATGTCTTTTCAAAAGCGCTTCGTTTAGATGGCGATATTTTCATATCTATAGCAGTGCCAACTGAGTAGGCTCCTTTATTAAAAGTATAGAAAAAACCTTCATCCTTGACTGCATGCTTGTATAACGCGTTATAAGCGGAATCGGGAAGTATTTTATTTATGGAAATTTCATATAGTGCAGTATCCCTCAAAAACGTATTAGAAATAGGTGCCGGTTTAATGCTATCGGGGTTAATGATATAATTTTTTCCACTCTTAAAAAGTACTAACGGTATGTCCCCTACAAATGTACCACTTGTGAAGCCCTTAAATTGCGACATATATTCCCTTCGCCAACTTTTTTCCATTTCTTCATGCCAGCCCAAAGCATTAATTCGTGTAGCGAAAGGAGATTTTATAATCAAAACATTTATATAATTTAAAGTGTCGGGAAAATTTTCGGGAAAAAACCACTGGCCTATTTCACCCAGAATTTTTGGCTTACCTTTCCAAATTATTGATACACTATCTCCTAATAATTCGACATTTGGTACATTAGATATCTCTTTTCGTGCATCAAACTTTTCTGTTATTTCTACGCTCCTTATCTGCTGTTTATAGTCGTTACTAATAATTTTTATATCACAACGTTGTTTGTCTACTGGAGTAAAGGACACTGTTTGGAATTTTCCAAATGATGATGCGCCAATTTTGTCTGAAGTTATTATTGAGAGATATTGAAGATTATCAAATTTTCGTTGGATATGTTTTGCTTCTTTTTTTGATCGCAAGTCTAAGGCGGAAAAAAAAGGCAAATCAGAGTTACTTTTGAAACAATAAAAGGAGACATTAAAAGTGAATCCCGAGTTCAGGTTTCTACCAGTCGGAGTAGGAGCGGTCAACAAATAATTAGTTAATAGTGTAGAGGACTTTCTGCCAATAATTACATTGTTCCCCGCAAGTAAAATGCCTTCATGAGCAATAGAATCATTAAGACAGCCACACATTACACTGGTCGTTTCTTTAGCTGAATCAATCCGAGGCTTAAAAATTAATTCTTTATAGGGAGATACCACGCAACTAAATGGCTGGATACTCTTTTTATGCTCAAGTAAGACATATATTAACGGAACGGCAAACAATAGTATCATCAACGTTGAATAGTTTCTTTTCCTTTCTTTTTTGAGCGGTTGAGAAACTATTTGTGTAACTTCTTGCGCCTTTTTTACCGCTGGAGGTAATAATTGACTTTTTGATTTAGGTTTGCGAGGTATTTTTCCTTTTTTCATAATGGGCTCAGGTTAATCAAGCCATTAATTTACAAATATTAATATGATAATATCTGAAAAGAATTATTCTTTAAAGTTATCAACCGTCACCGCACTAAACCCTTTGCTCTTCGCACCCTCAATTAATACCTTTAAGTAAATATGATACTTCGGCAGGGCTGATAAAGTCGTCATCGATAGTGGCACTGTTGTATCACATCCAATCATCTTCCTTCCTGGTTAAGGGTGACATGCGTTCTGGCACATGGTTCTTGCCGATATAGCAGGTTTGCCAGTAGCTGACCTGTGAAAGCTTGTACCGAACGGTAATCGTAATATCAAGTTCCTCTTTAGATATGGCAGCAAGTCGATTGCGGATGATGACGGTCACTTTCCGTACAAATTCGGTAACGATCTCTTGGCTTTGTTCAGGAGGGTGAAACGTTTTGAGATAATACTCTTTTTCAAAGCGAGATAAGTCGATAGACAACCCTTTGCGCTTATGAAACTCAAATAGATAACTTAGATTATGACTGGTGATATTAAACTTCGTTTTAGGATTGCCAGCAATCCATGATATTAAGTCTTGTTTTAAAATGTCGTAAAGCCTTGTTAAAGAGTAATCATTCATTGAGCCGAATTTGAAATACAAATTTGCTAAATAAATTAGCAAAAAATCAAATAAAGATTTTAACCTTTCAATAGCTTTTATAGCTTTGCTATATGAGAAAACAGTTGTCAATTGCGGCCGTCATCGGCCTATCATTAAGTTTAATTTCTTGGGGCTTTAAAGGCCATAGAGCAGTCGCTACCATCGCAGAGAAACATCTAATGCCTAATACCGCTAAAGTGGTGCAATCCTATTTAAAAGGCGAAACCATGACCACCGTGAGCACGTGGGCTGATGAGAATAGAGATAAAACCACCGCACCGTGGCATTACTTAAACTTGCCATTAGGGTTAAATCACGAGCAGTTTGTTGATGCAGTGAGCAAACAAGGCAGTGACAATGTATATTCTGCAATTCTTAAAGTTGAAGCGGTGCTTAAGGACAATGCTTCAACTGTAGATCAAAAAAATGAAGCATTAAAATACCTCATTCATTTAGTTGGCGATGCGCACCAGCCGATGCATGTAAGTAGGAAAGAAGATAGGGGTGGTAATACCATCCAACTGCAATTTGATGGCAAGGGTACCAACCTACATGCGTTATGGGATAGCAGATTAATAGATCATGAGGGTTTGGGCGAAGCTGATATTGTAAAGCAATATGATTGGGCTAACGATGCTCAAATAAAGAAATGGCAAGCTGATAGCCCAATGGAATGGCTATGGGAAAGCTACCAAATAAGCACCGAACTATATGCTGATATAAAGCCAGGTCAAAGTATTGATGAAGAATATTATAAAAAGTACATCAAAACGATTCATTTGCGTGTAGATCAGGCAGGCATCCGTTTGGCCGGTGAGCTGAATAAACTGTTTGCAACTGTTAAAAGCGATGTGGTTGTAGTCAAACTTCCCCCACCTCCGCCGGTTTCGCCACCGTTTCATGCCGCTACTGTGAAGCTTGAAGACATTAAAAATTATATTGGTAAAGACGTGCGCGTGACTGGCAAAGTATTTAGTTGTAAAGATATTGGTAGCATGGTACTTGCTAACCTAGGGGCGGCATATCCCAATCAATTATTAACTGTGGTATTAAAAGGCAATGCGAAACAACTGGCTGATAAAATAAACGGGCAAACGATTACGATAGTTGGTACTGCTATTGATTACAAAGGCAAGCCGGAGATAGTAATTACCGATTCGGTTATGGTAATCATTCAGAAGTAAATTTACTGATGACAAAACAACAAACACCTCGGTGTTTGTTGTTTTGTTTATAGATCGTATTTCCCAATATACATCGTTTAACAATATATCTATTATATTTGTTAGAAAGTGAAAACCTTATAAACCACCTTGTCAAATTAGATCTAATATTGAAAAGTGTTATACTTTGCAATTGTGGACAATGCCGGTTTGAGCGCAAGGCTTTTTAGATGAAAAATATGGGTATGCAATTAGATGGCCTTCAACAATACATTCGCTACGCTTTATCGCAACTACCTCCTCAAAATGGAACAGCTGACTTTGAAAAAATAAGCTTTTACTTTGCTCGATATCGTATCCATAGAAATATTTTGCCAGCAACTGGGCCAGTGCAAGCCGGGGGTGACCAGGGCAGAGATTTTGAAACATTTCATACTTATCTGCGAAATTCCTCTATTGCAAATTCTGCTTTCTTATCAGATTTTAGCGACAAGCCAGTGGCGTTTGCTTGTTCTCTCGAAAAAAACCCAACTAAAAAAAACGGAAAGATTTTTTCAGATGTAAAAACCATTACAGCAAGTGGTGTTTCTGTCGGTAGGATATATTTTTTTAGTGGTCACGACATACCTGTAGCGGCACGTCACAAAACACAAGCAGATATTAAACGGCTTTTTAATGTTGAATTAGAAATAATTGATGCGCAAGCGTTATCCCAACACCTCTCTGATGCGGATCTTTTTTGGGTTGCAACTCAATTTTTAAAAGTACCATCTGAATTTTATCCTGAACGTAAAGAAGATAACTGGTATAGCAAATTATTAAAAGAATATAAGGAGAGTAGCGGTGAAATCAATAGCTACCAAGAATTTGAAGAGGTTAAAAGTGCAATTAGATTCATTTATAAAAATGAAGAGTTAAAAAGCGACCTCATATTTTGGCTTCCCAAATTGGATGGATTGATAACACATCATAAGATGCCTAATCAATTAATTAGAAAGGCTATTTATGAAAGATTTGTTGCATCTCTGGTAGGTTTGGATTTTGTTGAAGGTCAAGAACAAAATATAAAACAATATTTTGAGCACTTTGAGGATTTTTTGTCTACATCAGACTTAGAAGACGCACAACATTTGTTATCATTTTGTATGACATCCCATTTGGTAGGACGTCATAAAATACCAAAAACATTCCTTGACGATATTGGTAATCGGATGGATAAATTATTGTCTGAATTAATACAAAACGCACCAACCGCAGATAATCGGTGTGGATTATTAGATCTACAAAGCAATTTTTATTTTCACGATTTTCGGAACGACCACAATTTTGTTAAAAACTTTGGTAAATATTTAGAAGGTCTTAACAAGTTGCTCAAAGAGTTGCCAAAATCAAACTACTTTCCCGTAGACCGACTATCTGACCGTTTAAATTCAATATTGAAAATATTAATCAATTCGCCGGTTAATCTTAATGAGTTAGAGAAAATTGCAAATCAAGTTGACGAACTTTTATCTAAAAGGGCCGGAGTTTACATCGCTGGTCAAAAGCTACGCGACCGGGCAATGATATATTTAGAATCTGGAGACAATACGAAAGCTATAGAAATTTTCCATGACGTGAAAGTAAGATGGTATAACCAAGACACCGTTAAGGGGACAATTTTGACATGTTTATTATTAGCGAAAACCTATCAAAAACAAGAACTCTTTATAGCCTCAAAATATTATGGTTTAGTGGCTGCTTATTTAGCTTATAAAACAAAAGATACAAGTCTATCCGATAAAATTTTACAGGGAATAGCTAATGCTGCTGATTGTGATTATGTTACAGGATCGTGGTTGAGTTATATGCGACTGATGTCAATGTTGCTGGGTTCACATTCAATGATAACAAAAGATTTCGACGTTTTTGATAACAAAGATAGTATACGACTACTCTATTATCCTTCTGTAATCTTAGAGGCCGCGAGGCGATTTATTCCAGAGGCCGTTCCAGTATTAGAAGAGGTTATTTCAGATTGCGGTAATTTAAAAGAGCTATTTGTTGATGTGCAGGATAAGTTAAAAGAGGAGTTAGATTCACAAGAGTTCTTAAAAAAGATAGAAAGTGAGATAAAGGGTGCGCCATTTAATGACCTTGCTCCTGATAGAATAATTGTATTCAATGCATGTGGGTGTGATTGGCATTTTAGTTTCAAAAATAATTACGAAACCAGTGCGATTTGCGAGGAATTTATATCCATTTTTCAAATATTCCTCCAAGATATTTCTAATGAAGACCTGCATTTACGGCCGGGTAGGGCGAGAATACATATCGTCATCGATAATTCTAAAAAAAATGGGATAAAAGAGATTTTGATAGAAGACAGGTCAGCTATGCTTGTTACATTGTCTCGTTTCTCTGGAACCACTCCATCCCAAAGAGCTAAACATACTTTTGAACGGTTGGCCTTTGCTCAAGGATTGACATATCACCAATCAATGTTGCCTTACAAAGATTACGATCTTATAGTTGCAAATAGATTAAAAAATGAGAGTGTAGTTAGCAAAATTACCTTCGGTCAAGCGTATGAGGTACTTTTTAAGGAATTTAATGATGGTAAGTACTTTAACATTGGCCATCTTGCAGGTGTTTGGAATATCTTTGATGTAAGCGATAAAAGTATGGCTGAAAATGCTGCCTTACCCTGGAAAAGTGGGTTGTCGCCTCGATATAATTCAAAGGAAACAAATGAGGCAATTGATAATCGTATTAGAAACCTTAAAGCCCCCCTTTCAGTTTCTCTTCCACTATTAATAAAGGCTGAATGGTTCCAAACCTTGCTTACAGAACTCAAAGTCGATGGCTGGCTTGACTGGCAAATTTTACATGCCTTAGCACATCTTGTTGTAAATTATAAAGCGCAATTTAAAAAAGCTCCCAGTTCTGAAAATGAAGCAAAAAAGATGTTTTTTGATTTCTTCGAAAAAGATGAGGCTGAGTGGTATGTGCCTTTAGATGCGTCCATAATAAATAAAAAAAGAATGAGGCAGGAGCTGGAAATGATGCTTCCAGTGGTTTTACTCCGCTCGTTTAATCTAGAAAACCGTTCGCAGCAACCCGATGTAAAGGGTATTTTAAAAATGTTAATTGAAAGATTTAGATTTTTTGAGGACGGTAAAGAAATAAATCTTTTTCAAGACACCGAAAAGGGATAAAAAAATTAGTGAATAGCCATAAAACCGACAGAAGCACTCCTGGTTTTTTCGTCTAATGAAGAAGATGGTTATTAGCTAATTTGTTATATCGGCTTGAGGCCACAATAAATGCCAAGTCAACACTGGACATTTGTTGTTTAATAGATGCTTGTTTAAAACCTTACTACCTGAGCCCAATAATTATCTCCTTCTAATGTGACAGTTTGCAATACTTTAACCTTGCTCCCCTTTCTCAACACCCCTAATTTCTTACCGAACTGCCAAGTATCAGGCTCGGAGATTTTTACCGGTGGTACGTTTCTTTCAAAAACATCTGCTAAACTTCCAATGGTTTCAGATGCAGTAGGCAACTCTTTAATATCAAACCCCTCGGATTGCAAAATACCATTTTCTTTTTGGCCAAGATAAACCCAAAATGATGTACCCTTGGGAGCCGTAGGTGTTTTGAATTTGCCATTTGAGGGCGGGGTTGTACCGCATTTCCGCCCGCCATATTACCTATAAACACAATTGTAATTTCCTGATTTTCAACGGGCTTCAAAAGCTACAACAGGGGTGCAACCAAAAGTTGAAGTTTTCCGGCGTACCCAAATCTTTTTGCTTTGTATCAACAAACGGCAGCAACACTGCCCATTAAGAAACAAAAAGCAATCAAAAATGAACCATCTCCTGCATCAGATCAGCTGGCACCAGTACCTGGTAATTGCCTTCGTCGCTGCCATCATTTATTACCTCTTCGTCATCTTTCGCTGCTACAGGCCGGAACTGCAAACCTTGCTGCGCCGCCTCAGCGGCGACAAACCGGGCGAAGAACTACAGGCACTGCAATACCAGCCCGCCGAAGAAGCAATTAATACTGTACCCGTGCATGGTCAAACAGAAGAGCCATACCGTGAGGAAGCCATCACCAATACCGACATCCTCAAAGGAAAGCTCAAAGCCTGTATCATTAAGGTGGCCGATAAACCGTTCGCACCGGCCATCCTGATACCCCAGCTGAAAAAGACCCTACAGGAACATCAGGATATCGACGCATCCGGGCGGCCCGCGATCAACCGCCTGGTTGTTGGCGAATGCGAAAGAACCGGCACCGCCCTGCTGACCGAAGAAGAAGTGGATCAGTGGTGGGAACGTTAGCAGGCCTGCCGCTTCCGTCCCGTGCCCTTTAACCGGGGCCGGGCAACGGAAGAAAAACAACACCAACAACAATCTTTGCTGACCGAACGTCCCGGCGCACTGCGCCATGGATAATCCAAAACGGGGAAACGGCGGCAGCGAATTTCCAGCCCCTCCATCCCGAAAAACCGGGACAGAGCGGGCATGGGAAAGCTATGCCCTGAACGGCGAAGCCTTCTTGAGGTCCGGTGAAAGGAAAATTATACCCCGAAATATATTTTACCAAACGATAAGTGAAAATGAAAAAGTGCAGAAAGAAAATCGTGGGCAAAGCCCTGAAAATAAGCGTACTGTGCGCGATATTATCAACTGAAGCCATGACCGTCAGCGCACAGGACGGAAACGCCGGCATCCAGCAGGCCAATACCCAGGTCAGGAGTTATTTCGAAAGCGGCACCAACCTGATGTACGCCATCGGTGCCATCGTCGGCCTGATCGGTGCAGTCAAAGTCTACCAGAAATGGAACTCCGGAGACCAGGATACCTCCAAAGTTGCTGCCGCCTGGTTCGGCTCCTGCATTTTCCTCGTGGTCGTAGCCACCATCATCAAATCCTTTTTCGGCATTTAAAAGCAACGCTAATGAAAACACAATTGATCAAACAGCTGCACAATTACCTGCTGCATAACCACACCGACCTGCTGATCGCTTTGCAGGAAGAGCACCGGCTGGAGCATTACCTCAAACAGAAGGTGGATTCCGTGGCCGATCTGCTCAACCAATTGCAGGAAGAAAACCGGCCGGCCTATGTCACCGAAGCGCTGTGCCTCGAAGAACTCACCCGCGACCTGCGGCCGTCCCGCTTCAATTATATGCGGGAGCTGCTCGAAGCAGAATTTGAACGAGACTACCGCCGGATGCTCAGTAGCGGCATCCTGACCTATGAGCTCATCAACCTGATCGGTGCCTGTGAACCCATTTTCGAGGTATTCGCCTTCGGCGAGGAAAACGAGGATAGCAGTGAACTGAAACACGCCGTCATGGGTATGATCGCTGAATACCTGGAACGTTAAGAAACAAGTACAAAAGAAATTGTGAGGAAAAATGGCTTACAACCAGTTACAGCATTTAAGGGATAATATTGCAGCGATTCGCATCGCGCTGGATTACCGCGATGGGATTACGCCACAACCGGCTGCATACGCCGCGCTGGCTGCTATGCCGGGTTCCTTGATCCGGAAATGCCGGCAGATTTTCATCAGGACGCGCTCCGTCTTTTGCGCGGTTGGAGAGGTGAAAAATTTAAAACGATCCTGCTTGATCCGCCCTATGCTTACCGCAAATCCATGGAACGCTATAGAGGGATGGTTTGCAGCCCATTCCGGCAATTGAAAGATGCCATACCAGACTGCCTCGAACCTGGCGGACAGGTCATCACCTTCGGCTACCATTCCATCGTGATGGGTCATCACCGGGGATTCCATCTTGAAAGGCTGGCATTATTCAGCCACGGCGGAGCAATTCATGATACCATCGCCACCGTGGAAAGGTATCACCGGAAGCAAAATCCTGAAACGGATAACCGATCAGCGTACCCCGGTAACGACCAGTCCATGTCCATAAGATAAAATACACACTGAAATGAACAACAGCATCTATACCATCAATAAAGGCATCAACAAAAGCATCGAGTTCCGCGGCCTGCGGGCGCAGTACATCTGGTACTTCGCCGGGCTGGTCATGGGCCTGCTGCTAATTTTCGCTACCCTATATATCATCGGTGCCGGGACGCTCATCTGTTTGACCTTCACCGGCAGCACCGCTACTTATGGCAGTATCAAAATATTCAGTCTGAGCCGTAAATACGGCGAGTATGGCCTGATGAAAGCCGCCGCCCGCAAGCGCGTGCCCAAAGTACTGAAATCCTATAACCGCCGCTTCTTTCAAAACTTAGATAACTCAGGAGGAAAAATATGAGCAAATTACGAAACCCAGTGATTTTCGAGATCGGGGGCACCAGCTTCGAGGTGGATATTGATAAGCAGGTGCTCCGCCAGACCAATGACCAGGCGAACGAAATATCTTTCGTAAAAGACATGGGCGACTCGGGAAAGTATTACCTGCTGCGCTATAATCATGTTACCAAACGACCAGAGCCGGAACGTTACGATCAATACATCGAAACCATCGCAATCCCGCCACTGGTACAGCTCGACCCCGAAGGTATGTCAGCAAAATACGGGATACCAATCGACCAGTTGGCCGGGAAAACTGATTTTCAGGTCATTGTCGACCAAAACGCCCTCGAATTGCGCCAAAGCGGCGCACTGCCGCAGATCGACCTGGCCGGTGAAAAGTTTACCGTTGACCTGCGTCTGCAGGAGCTGCGCAACAGCCGTTACTTCTTCCCGGTCATTAGCCTGAAATCTTTCGAGCTGACTAATGACGGCTGGCATTATGAAGCCTATTACCACCCGGTCATGAAACAGGTCGTGGAAATAGACCCTAAGCTACTGGAGTTTCCCGAAGGTGTCGTTAAACTAAAAATACCCAATGAACTCGGCCTTGACCCCGTTGCCGCCGCCAGGCAATACGGAATGGACGAACGTGAACTCCTGCGCCGGCATCCCATACAAAAGGACCTGAAAGCGGAGGTCATCCCCCTGAGCGAAACCCATATCCCCGCCCTGATCCGGCGCAACAGGGAAGCCCTCCAGCAGGAACACCGGGATAATGCACAGCGGTCCAGGCCGAAACACCGGCATAAGTTTTAAAGCCCGATTGAAAACTAAAGCAAAAAAGATCTTGACATGGAAAAAGAATTCAAACATATACTCCCCATTATGGGCATCGAACATGACTGTATCCTGTCCAAGCAGGGTGAATATACAGTGGCTTACCGCGTACAACTGCCGGAAATATTTACACTGTCCGATGAGGACTACGAAAATATACACCAGGCCTGGATCAAGGCCATCCGCGTACTGCCCAAAGATAGCGTACTCCATAAACAGGACTGGTTCACCCAAAAAAACTACAGGCCGGAGAAAGGTGGCAAAGCAACATTTTTAAAGCAAAGCGCAGATAAATATTTTGAAGGCCGAAATTTCTTAGCGCATGACTGTTTGGTTTATCTGACGAGGAAACCGGCAGGCAGGCAAAAGAGCAGCTCGCTGTTCTCTACCTTATTACGTCCGGCACTCGTTCCCAAAGAAACGTTGCAGGCGCAGGCCCGGCAGGAATTTTTAGACACCTGCGCCCAGTTCAAACGACTGCTCGAGGACACCCGTTTAATTACGCTGACCCGGCTGACTGCTTCAGACCTGCAAAGCCAGTTGAAACGCACCGGGCTCATTGAGCGCTACTGTTACCTGTCCGAAGATGAGCAGCAATTACTCATTAAAGACATCGATCTTTCAGACGGCGTCCGGATCGGCAGCCAGCAAATGGTGGTTTACACCTTAAGTGATGCGGAACAATTACCACCACACTGCGGCTCGCGCCTGACCTATGACGCCTATTCCACCGACCAGACCCGTTTCCCGGTGAGCTTCGCCGCCGGCCTGGGCTTACTACTGGATTGCAGCCATATTTATAACCAGTACATCCTGATCGGTGACGCGCAGGCCACCCTGCGCCAACTGGAGAAAAAGCGCCTGCGTTTGCAATCCCTTTCTGCCTATTCCCGGGAAAACGCCATTTCGCTGGAGGCGACCAATGACTTTTTAGACGAAGCCATCAGCAAACAACGCCTTCCCGTAAAGGCACATTGCAACGTCATGATCTGGTCGGCTGACGAAAAGCGCCTGAAAGAAAATGGTAATAAGGTCGTATCCGCATTAGCCGCAATGGATGCTGCGGGCAAACCCGAAACCGACGGTGCTGCGCAAATCTGGTGGGCAGGCATCCCCGGTAATGGCGGCGACTTCCCGCTCAACGACACCTTCGATACATTTGCCGAACAGGCTGCCTGCTTCCTGAACCTGGAAAGTAACTACCGCAGCGACCCTCCGGCAGCAGGTATCCGCTTCTGTGACCGCCTTTCCGCCCGCCCGGTGTTTGCCGATCTCTATGATGCGCCGCGCCAAAACGGGGTCACCAGCAATATGGGCACGCTGGTTTGCGGAACTTCCGGCGGTGGCAAGTCCATGACCGTTAATCATATCCTGCGCTCGCTCTATGACCAGGGCGCCCATTGCGTAACGGTCGATATCGGCGGCAGCTACAAAGGGCTTTGCGGTTTAGTCGGCGGGTATTATTTCACTTACGAAGAACATAATCCGATCAGGTTCAATCCTTTTTACTTAGGCAGGGGCGATGTGCTGGACACAGAGAAAAAGGAAAGTTTAAAAGCCCTGCTGGTTTCCTTATGGAAAGGTGAGAACGAAACATTTAACCGCGCCGAGTATGTCGCGCTCTCCAATGCGCTTCAGGGCTATTATGAGCAACTGGCACAAAACGCCGGCTTGTTCCCCGGTTTTAATTCCTTCTATAATTACCTGGAAGGCGACTACCGGAAAGTGCTGCAAAGCCACCGGGTCAAAGAGCGGGATTTTGATATGGATAATTTCCTGTATGTCCTGCGCCCTTATTACCGGGGCGGGGAATTTGATTACCTGCTGAACGCCACAGAAAACCTCGAACTGCTCCGTCAGCCCTTTATTGTTTTCGAGTTGGATCAGATCAAGGATCACCCGATCCTGTTCCCGGTCGTTACGCTCATCATCATGGAGCTTTTCATTTCCAAAATGCGTAAGCTGCCAGGGCTGCGAAAAGTGCTGACCATTGATGAGGCCTGGAAAGCGATTGCCAAATCCGGCATGGCCGAGTTCCTGCGCTATGCTTTTAAGACCATCCGCAAGTTTAACGGTATCCCCGTCGTGATCACCCAGGAACTGGATGACCTGATCAATTCACCAGTCATTAAAGATGCGATCATCAATAATGCCGACATCAAAATACTGATGGATATGCGGAAGTTCCAGGGAAAATTCGGCAAGCTGCAGGACGCGCTCGGCCTGTCCGATAAAGGGAAAACCATACTGCTTTCGGTGAACAAGGACAACCGCGAGATCTTCATCGACATCGGCGGGCAGGTGATGAAAGTCTATAAGAATGAACTCTGCCCGGAAGAATATTATGCCTTTACCACCGAGGGCCGCGAGCGGGTTAAAGTGCTTGAATATGCCGAAAAACATGGCAGCGTACAGGATGGCATCAAAGCCCTGGTACGGGAAAAACTAACTGAAAACACAATACAAAAAGCATTATGAAAAGATTAAGACAACTGATCCGCTGCTTTCGTGCGGCCCTTCATATACTCCTGCGCTTCGGAGCGCAGCATCAGGCCAGCTTAGCTGCATTGAAAAAACGCTACCTCCGCGAATGGAAAGAACCGCAAAACGGAGTAAGCTGCATGGTTAAACTGGATATCCAGCAACAAGGCAGCCTTTACCTGGTCACCCAGCAATATTATCGTAATGACCAGTACCAGGTGACCGAAAGCTGGCTGGCCACCTATGGCTGGCATAGCAACGGCCACCTGATCGCTATTGGCCGCTCCTGTTACCTGATCTGCGACCCGATCCGGCAATTACTATACCTGGAAAACTGGCCTGACGAAGGCGACCGCACCGTAGATACTTACCACTTAAACTAAAAGCCATGCGTCAAAAAATTAAAAAGCTGATCTGCTGCTACGCTTGCGTGTTTTTTTTCTTCGCCAACGATACCAAAGCCCAGATACCCGTGGTAAATATCGTTACCGGCGTAATCAAAAAGGTGATCGTCGCTATCGATCTGAAAGTACAGGCTTTACAGAACCAGACCATCGCGCTGCAAAACGCGGAACAGCGGCTGGAAAACTCGCTGCACCTGTCCAGTCTGAACGATATCTCCGGCTGGCTGGGTAAAGAAAAAGAGCTCTATGCAAACTATTATCATGAACTCAATCAGGTCAGGGGCCTGATCGCCGATTACGATGAGATTAAAAGTGTGGTCAGCAAACAGAAGCAATTGGTTAAGGAATACCAACAGGCCAGTTCTCTCTTTAAACATGATGCGCATTTCTCAGCTGCTGAACTCCAATACATGGATAATATCTACAACGGCATTTTACAGGAAAGCCTGCAAAATCTCGATGACCTGCTCCTGGCAGTCAGCAACTTTAGCACGCAGATGGACGATGCCGAACGCCTGCAAAAGATCGGACAGACTGCCAGGGCCATGCAAACCAATCTGGACCACCTGCGGCAGTTCAACCGGCAGAATGCCGGCCTGAGCTTAATGCGCGCCAAGGACGTGCGGGATCGCCAAAATGTAAAACAACTCTATGGTATCAATTAATAATAACGGCTATGAAAACGATTCTTAAAACCATTTTATGCTTTTTCCTTGTCAACTTCGGTTGTTATTCAGCCAACGCGCAGTTCCTGGGCAGTTTCCTCAGCCAGCAATCGCAACAGCGCAAACTCATGGCCGCACAGATCGCTGAATACCAAACCTATCTCGGCGCCTTAAAGACCGGTTACCATATCACCCAAACGGGGCTGAAAACGGCGCACGACCTGAAGAATGGCACATTTACCCTGCACAGCGATTATATCAGTTCATTGTCGCAAGTCAACCCCGTAATCCAAAACAACCCGAAGGGCAAAGCCATCGCGGACCTTAATAACCAGACAGTGGCACTATTGCCAGCTGAGATCAACTGGCAGCAGCAACAAAGAATTTTAACGGCAGCGGAAATGGGCTACCTGCAAAAGGTGGGTGATAACCTTACCGCAAAATGCAAGCTGGATATGGACGAGCTGCTACAGATACTTACGCCAGGCAAATTACAACTCACCGATGCCCAGCGCCTGGCAAGGCTGGATAAGCTCTATAACAGCATGAAAGATAAATACGCCTTTGCCGGTTCATTTACTTCCAAATGCCGAAAGCTGGCATTGAACCGGAAACAGCAAAGCCAGGATAAAGGGCAGCTTAAAAAACTATACGGGATTCAGTAACCTCAAATGAGAAGGAGATAAGTGATGAAAAAGATGATAATAACTGCTTTATTATGTCTCGCGATGGCGGCCGGCGCGCCGCTCAGCAGCCGGGCGCAGTCAGTGAGCGATGTGATTCAGCAACTGGTGCTGGATTACCAAAAGCTGGCCAGCCTGAAAAATATACTCGGCCAGATGTATACCGGTTATTCGGTGCTTAGCAAAGGTTACGGCGCAGTAAAAGATGTAGCGCAGGGCAATTTTAGTTTGCACGAAGCTTTTCTGGATGGGCTCTACCTCGTCAGCCCGACGGTACGCAGGTATCCGCGTGTAACGGATATTATGAACGATCAGGCGGCTTTGATCAGTGAATACAAAAGCGCCTCCGGCTCTTTCATCCGCGACCAGCATTTCAGCCCCGATGAACTGGCTTATATGATGATTATCTACAATAACCTCGTGAGCCAAAGCCTGAAAAATCTGGATGACCTGTCTATGATCGTCACCGACAGCAAGTTGCGGATGAGTGATGGCGAACGGCTGGCGGCAATTGACCGCATCTATCTGGAAAGCCGCAACCAGTTGAGTTACCTGCGTAAATTCAATGACCAGGCGGCAAGGATCACCTGGCAACGGGCGCAGGGAACAGCAGACAAACAAGGGGTAAAATCGATGTATGGCTTGACGCAATAACCTATGAAAAATAAATTTCACAAGATGGCTTTCGCAGCCATCCCTGCCACGCTTATGCCTTTATTTTCTCATGCTGAAGGTGTTGCCGATGACTTACACAGCTTACAGGGCGTGTTGGATCAGCTTTACAACCAGATGCTGCCTTTATGCAGCGGCATGATCGGTGTCGCCCGTGGTATTGCCGGTTTTGCCACGCTTTGGTATATCGGCGCAAGGATCTGGAAACATTTAGCTGCTGCAGAACCGGTAGATATCTACCCTTTACTCCGGCCATTTGCCATCGGCTTCTGCATCCTGGCGTTCCCGGCGGTACTCGGTTTGATCAACGGGGTGTTGCAACCGGTCGTTACCGCTACGCAAAGTATGGTCACTAATACCAATGAGGCCATCGCCCGTTTACTGGCCGATGGGAAACCGGATGCCGCCGATGCCTCGCCAAACGACACCAATGCTGATCCGGATAAATGGTACCAGTATAGCCACCCGGACGGGACTGCCACCGATGCAGGCAGCAGTAACCCGATCTCCGATGCTTTTTCCGGCTGGAGTATCAAGAACTGGGCGCGGAAATTTATCGCCGAAGTGCTGAACGTCCTTTTCCAGGCGGCGGCGCTTTGCCTCGATACGATACGGACTTTTAAACTCATTGTGCTGGCGATCCTGGGCCCGCTCTGTTTCGGGCTGAGCATTTTCGAGGGCTTCCAGCATAGCTTAAAGCAATGGCTGGCGCGCTACGTCAACGTGTTTATGTGGCTGCCCGTCGCCAATATCTTCGGGGCGATCATCGCCAAGATCCAGGAGAACATGATCATCGGGATCCAAAACGGCAACCCCGGCGGTAACGATCCGGGGAATACTAACACCGCTTACCTGATCTTCCTGCTGATCGGTATCGTCGGCTATTTTACTGTACCTGGCGTCGCCAACTACATCATGAATGTTGGCGGCCACGCGCTATTCGCCAAAACCAGCGCGCTGGCCTCCATGGCCGTCAGCTATTTCGGCGGCTCGGTAATGCAAGGCTTTAACCGGGGCAATACCATCCAAAACAATAAGCAAACAACCAATAACCAGGCGGGTGATACCCAAAACTTTAGCAAGAGTAAACTTTCAGGCAGCCCTCCAAAAAAACAGTAAACTATGTTTAAGAAAATGAAAAACCTGGAAACCGCCTTCCAGCACGTGCGCGGTTTCACTATCGCCATTGTCGTCTGTGCTTTTCTTGCGGTCGGCTTTATGGCCTGGCAGATCAAAAGCGAATCCATCGCACTGCAAAGCAAAGTGTATATTCTATCAGGCAATACCGCCTGGTCGGCCGTGGCCGCTGATAAGCGTGACTACCTGCCCATGCAGGCACGCGGCCACGTGCGGGCTTTTCATGAAGCTTTCTTCACACTCGATCCTGATGAGAAAGTGATCAAGAAAAATCTCTCCAAAGCGCTTTACCTCGCTGACGGTTCCGCTAAACGAGTGTATGACAGCCTGTCGGTGAGCGGCTATTATTCCGGCATTATCGCCGGTAACATCAGCCAGCGCATTAATGTGGACAGTGTGCAGTTGAATACGCGCAGTGCACCCTATCATTTCCGCTGCTATTCCACGCTGCACCTGATCCGCTCCACCAGCAATGTCAGCCAAAGCCTGATCACCGAAGGCGATCTCAGGGAGGTATCCCGCAGTGATAATAACCTGCTGGGCTTTCTGATCGAGCATTGGAACACGGTAGAAAATAAAGTATTAACCGTGAGCAGTCGCTAACGGCGAAGCCCTCTTGAATGATGACGAAAACAAATTAAAACACGAAAAAACATCCATATTATGAAAACAAACACTGCCAATTTACAGGACCGGCGCAAGCGGAAAATCCTACTTGCCCTACCGCCAATCGTCTTTTGTTTTACCACGATCTTATTTCTTGCGCTCGGCGGGGGCCAAAGCGAACAAGCCAAAGCTGGTGATAAAAAAGGGCTCAATATGAAATTGCCATCGGCCATTATCGCCGCAGGTCAAGCCGGTGATAAAATGAGCTTTTACGACCAGGCGCATGCCGATTCGCTGAAAAAGCAGCAACTGCGTAAGGCCGACCCTTATACCCCAAAAACGCCCGACAGCCCTGATCGCCTTCCCGGCGCTAATCCCGGCGGTGCTTTTTCCAATCAGCCGGCCACTTTTGGAGGGGCTGACTATGGTGGAACCAATAGCAATCCTGCCGAAAATGAAGCCAGGATAAGTCAGCGCTTAGTGCAATTGCAGGCAGTTGTTAATAAACCCCAGGCGCAGCCTGTTAGTCTGCCGGTTAAAAAAACAGTTAACGCAATACCCGATTCGCTGCCTAAACCAACGGCCGCTGCCGAAGATCCGGAACTGAAGCAAATGAACGGTCTGCTCGAAAAAATACTGGATATCCAGCATCCTGAGCGGGTAAAGGCCACCGCCGATAAAACGGGAACTCCGGTTACGGTAAAAAAGTTCCGTGCTATCCCGGCCGTGATCGACGGTACACAAAAGATCGTGGAGGGCACGGTGATCTGTCTGAAGTTAACCGATACGGTTACGCTCGGCGGACAGCGCTACGCCAAAGGGCAGCGGATTTACGGGAGCGGCAATTTATCCAATCAGCGCTACACCGTAAACATTAAAAGCATCCACGTGGGCTATAACTTTTACCCGGTTGACCTGACGGTTTTTGATCAGACCGACGGGCTGGAAGGAATCAGCGTACCCGAAGCCATAACCGGGGATGCTTTACGTGACGGGGCTACCAGCGGTGTGCAGAACATGGATGTCATGAACTTCGACCCCTCCATGACGGCGCAGCTCACTACGGCTGGCATCAATACCGCTAAAGGCCTTTTCGGCAAAAAAGTGAAGCGTGTAAAAGGCAAGCTGAAAGACGGGCATACGCTTTTGCTGCGGGATAACCAGGAAGTAAAGGGCAGTCACTAACCTTTAGCACATGACACGAGTGGAGCAACAAGCATTGAGCGCTGAACTGGACCGGGCAATAACAGTTGGCAATCCCTGGGTAGTATTCAACGACCAGCCGGATAAGATTTTACAGCCGCAGGATCTGCGCTTCTTCTCATCTGCAGGCGCAGCCGAAAAATTCTGCGATGCCGCTAACGGCGAATTCGATTTTGCGGAGCAAATGTTTCATTCGGACAACTACAGGTATATGCAGGCCGCAACTTTGAAAGCAAGCCTGGAGATGGACGTTGAGAAAAATATAAAAATGGATATTACGGCAGTGGCCCGCCAAATGGCAGAGCAAAACCTGTCCCTGCTGCCCGGTACATCCTATGATGTTTTTGAAAGCGCACTTTCCAGAGGGCAGTTGCTGCCGGTATCCTGGCAGAGGACGATTGATCCACTGAAGGAAATTGAGGAGTATCATGTCATCGCGCATCAGCACAGTGGAGGAATGATCTATGAGATCGGGCACAGTCACCGCGTGCTGGAATCATTTGGCAGCTCAGGGGAAGCCCGCTCTTTTATGGATAGCGTGGTATTCTATAATGAGCTGGCTGACAAGGGGACGGATTACCTGATTGTAGGGCGCTTTCCCGGACAGTCACTGGAATTGGATGTGGAAGGCTACGCCGTTCCCCATTCCGGCTTAACGCTGGTAACTGCGCACCATAATTATGAAAATGGCCATGACTACCACGAATTGCAGCCGCTGTCCGAACCGGCGACGGTCAGCCGGTACTTTTTTATGGGCGTACGGGATGGCGGACTACTCTTATTTAACGATAAGCTGGAGCCAACCACGCTTGACGTTGTACAGCAACCTTTTTACCCGACACATTTTATAAACGATTATTTACCCTTTAAAAATTCAATTATTATGAACGAGCAAAGTTTTGATTATGTAAAGAACCAGTTGTTTTACCTGGGCTTTGGTGAAGAAGTAGCTAAACCGCTACGCGAAAAAATGGAACAAAACCTGACCGAATTTTCTATTCCGCACAGCCGTAAGTTCGGACAGGATGAAACCAATTCTATCCTGCATTTTTCCAAAGGAGATCAGAAAGATAAGGATATGACTTTTTTTAACCGGGCAGACATTACCCTGAAGCAACCTGGCAAGGAAGACCTGACACAAACATTCTTCTTTGGAAAGGAATATAACTACACATTGCAGGAGCGTTATAACATGATGGACGGGCGTGCCGCCTACCGGGAACAGCCAAAAATGGCCCCTGTTGAGGAAAATGGCGAAGTCAGAATGAAACCGACCGGCGAAACTTATTTCGCCTGGAGAGGCCTTGATTTTAAGAACGCTGATCAGTATGGGAACTTCAATCCAAAAGTTACGTTTTGGAACCACCAGAAAGAAGTAGGCAAATACCCGATCAAGGGGATCGAGGAAAATTACGACAAGCTACGGCTTATCGCCAAGCTGGAAAAAGGCAACAAGGTAGATGTGGTTTTATTAAGAGACGGACATGAAACGCAGGCCAAATTGGTAGCCAATCCCCGTATGGCGCGCCTGGATTTCTATGATAGCACCGGTCAAAGCCTGATCGTGCGAAAAGTGGAAAAACAGGCGGTCGACCAAAGGCAAAAAGTGGAAATGACACCTCAGGAAGTGCAGCGTGCCGCTATTGCCAGCCACTCCGCTCAGAAACCGGGCCAAAGTACCGGACAAAACCAAAGCAATGCCGCCGCGGTCAGCGGCACCGAGGCACAGCATCATTCGTCAGGCCAGGACACTACACAGAAATCGGATGCGAAGCAACAGGTCGCAGCCGAAGAACAAAACCAGCAGGGCCAGCGGCGCAAACAGGGGGTACGTGTTTAAGTATGTACCCACTCAGGCCTTTATCGGTGTTTTTCCAGGCGATCAGTAACGATCCCCGGATCTGTAGCACCCATATTGGCCTGTTCGCTGCTTTGCTGCAATACTGGCAGGCCAGTGGCTGTCCGGAACAAATTCAGGCCTATGCGCACGAGATCATGCCGTTGGCTAAGATCTCAGCCAGTACCACTTACCACCGGTGTATCCGGGACCTGCATGATTTCGGGTACATCGTTTATCAACCGTCCTATAAGCGCAATAAGCGCAGCTGCATATACCTGAAGACCGGAGATGAACATGGATAAGTCGGCATAATATTCCTTAAGAGAGTCGTCTTTTAAGTGAAGTTACAAAATTTGGTTTACAGACTGGGGTGCGCTATCTTATGAATATTAAAGTGATACGAGATGAGTGTGGAATTGATAACAAAAGAAGATTTAGAAATATTCCGGCAGTCGCTGCTTGCTGATATTAAATCCTTGCTGGGAAAAAGCAGTCAGCAGGTCAAAGAATGGCTGAAGCCCGCCGAAGCAAGGAAGCTGTTAGGCATTTCGGCCGGCACCTTGCTGACATTACGGGCCACCGGAAAGTTAACTTACTCCAGGATCGGTGGCACCTACTATTACCGGTACCAGGACATACATAACATGCTGGTTAATGCAAGCAACAGCCATGGATAGCCAGTTAAACCTTAACGAAGTGTTCAGGGTTCTGGCAGCCGACCGGAGGATTAATGTCTGGCATTTCAGTATCTATATGAGTTTGCTCCATCAATGGCTGCTGAACGGAGGCGTTAACCCTGTGCCGATCTCGCGGAAGCGGGTTATGGCGCATACCCATATTGGGAGCATCGTGACTTACCACAAATATCTCCGGCAGCTAATGGACTTGGGCTACATTGTTTATGAGCCTTCCTATAATCCTTTTACAGGCAGCTATGTCAGGCTGCTGGTACCCGGAAATTAGCGTAAACACTTAGAGGTACGGGATTGGCACCTGGAATCCGCTAAAAAGCAAAGCCACTATCACATAAGGAAGTGGCTTTAACTTTTCCCTCAAAGGGCGGGGATCTGTTATGATATCATCGGATAATACGGCGTAACCCCTGTCCTCGAGTTACGCCGAAAGGCAGTATCGCAGGCATTATAATAACAACTTCACGTTGAATTTGCGACTCAGGCCGTTATTCAGCATCGGGTTTGTACCCGATCCCTTTTTGCTGGCAATGTTCAGGACGCGGCGGGATACGGCCCGACAATTCATCAAAATATTGAAACACGGTTTCTATGTTCTTGTCCTGGTATCCAGTTTTTCCCTTGTCGTAAGGTCACATTTTGTGACCATAAGATTTTCTTTATTTCTTAACGCAAACGCATATCGGGCGGAAAACCTGTTCAGATTACATTTGACATGCTGTTCAGCTTTTTCGTTCGCATTTTGTGCCCTCCCTTTTTGCTATAGGTCATCCTGTTTAAAGCCGATCCGCTTTCTTGGTGGCGGCTCGTACACCAGTGGAATGCGGTTCGATAATTCGTCCAGGCATTGAAAAACGATTTCTATATTTTTGTCGTGGTTATCCAGTTTCCCTTTAATTTTTTCAATCTCCATACGGATTTCTGTATTATCAAGGAACATTTCACGAACCTTTATAAATATCCGCATAATTTGAATGTTTACTTCGATCGCTCTTTCACTGGTCAGCACGCCGGATAACATGGCTACCCCCTGTTCAGAAAATACATTAGGTGCTAAACGTGTTCCGCCCCAACTTGCTGTTCCATTTTGGAATAGCAAGTTTTTAAATTCTTCACCCGTTAAGCGAAACATGAAATCAGGTGGAAAACGTTTGATATTTCTTGCAACCGCTTTATTTAAATTACCGGTAGTTACCTGATACAATTCGGCCAGGTCTTTATCTAACATAACCTTTTGGTCACGGATATAATAAATCTTACTCATTATGATTTCGTCTGCTATTATAGATTTTTCAGTCATGATGATTTCTTTATGTTTGTAATTTTAGGTTATAAGGTCACATTCTGTGGCCTTATAACCTCTCCTATTTTGTTGTCTGATATCATAAACTTGATGTGCCAATCTGGAATTTCCAGTTTGAAAAACTAAGATGATACCAATACATAATTGTACTTAGGTAATGCCGCCACCGGCTTTACCGGCTCTAATGTCATTTCAGGACACTCCAGTTCCAATACAGATTCAGGCTCAGGCGTGGTAACCACATATTTTTCACGTAACGGTGCCATGTCCATGCCGATCTTGCCATGTAATATTTTGGCATAGTGCTGCGTTTGCCGGAGCGTGGTATGGCCGAGCATTTTGGCCACGGTTTCGATCGGCACGCCATTACTTAGCGTAACGGTGGTCGCAAAAGTATGCCTGGCGAGGTGAAAGGTCAGAACTTTGGTAATATCGCACAGGTCGGCAATTTCTTTGAGATAGGCGTTCATCTTTTGATTGGAAAGTATAGGCAGAACTTTGGCCTGGTTCATACATTTGGGATGGCTCGCATACCTTTCCAATAATTGGAGGGCGACAGGCAATAGTGGTATTGCACAACTCGTATCGGTTTTCTGCCTTTCGGTGACGATCCACTGTTCGCCATCCACGCCTGTAATGATTTCGGGGCGGGTCAGTTTTGCCACATCCGCATAGGCCAGGCCGGTATAGCAACTGAACACGAATACATCCCGCACATTCCGCAGCCGTTCATTATTGAAATTCTTTCCCGCGATCTTATCCAGTTCCCATTGGGTCAGCGGATGGCGGATAACTTCCTTCCGCGTCAATTCAAAATCAGGAAAGGGATCAGCAGCTAGC
Source organism: Mucilaginibacter sediminis (assembly GCF_051903035.1). Taxonomy (NCBI): domain Bacteria; kingdom Pseudomonadati; phylum Bacteroidota; class Sphingobacteriia; order Sphingobacteriales; family Sphingobacteriaceae; genus Mucilaginibacter; species Mucilaginibacter sediminis. The sequence continues at coordinate 126,024 of NZ_CP170602.1, read as the reverse complement.
CATTTGTTTTTAACGCAGATCAGGACAATCTTCTTGAAGTTAGCCAGGTACTTCATGGTGGTGTTATGGTTGCATTTGCGAACGGTCTTCAACCAGAAGGAAAAGCGGTCGATGAAGAAATGGTTGAGCTTGCGGATGCTCATGTCCTCTGCATGATACTGCCACTGTATAAAGGATTTGGCATGCTCATAAGTAGTTTGAAAGCACCGATGGGTGCCCCCCGCGTAGTCCGTATCAATCAGCGCCTCCATATCGGCATTGTGCTGTGCAAATAACTCGAGTATCATTTTGCGCCCATCCCTGCCTGCCAGCATGTCCCGCAGGATTTCAGCGGTAATGAGTTCCTCTTCTTCGATGAGCTTCTGACGGGCCTTAAATACCTTGTTTTCTAAAGTATCCAGGAAGAAATTTACATCACGGGCGTCCTCCCTAACGCCGCTGGCCCGGCATTTTTCCTTATCCCAGCGGTTCTCCCACCATTGCTTTTTTGTAGACAGCTCAACCGGGTGTCCGTCCACGGTGATGCGTAAATAGATGAATTTTTTAGATTCGTTTCCCGAATTCTTCAGAAAATACAGTAAACCAAAGCTTTTTTCCAACATAATTGCCACGATTAAATGTGAATAAATATCGAAATACAGCTACAGGAAGTCAAGATGTTCACCTCATGTACAACTTGATAATCAATAAGTTACGCGACCATTCGTGGCAATTTCCAAAAAATAATTTTTGCCACGATTTTGCCACAAACTTTTGGGCATTTTTGGTGTTTTTTGGACAACTGATAAAAAAAAGAAAGCCTGTAAATCAATGATTTACAGGCTTTTGTTCATTTTTGATGACATAGGTTGCGGTGAGGGAGGGATTCGAACCCTCGGTACAGTTTCCCGTACGTCAGTTTAGCAAACTGATCCTTTCGGCCTCTCAGGCACCTCACCAGTATTTTTAAACTTGTCCCTCGTTTTCGGGATTGCAAATATAGCAATTCATGTTTCCCATCAAAAAAAAAGTTCGGATTTTTAATAATCTATCCGCACATGGTAAATACTCATAAGCATACGCTTGAATATTTCTTTGATGGTTTCGATATCTTTCAGGGTTATATTACTGTCTTTCAACTGGTTCTGGTCAAGCTTGTATTTTACAATCCTATCAACCAAAACACTTATCGATTCTTCATCGGGCTCTTTTAATGAGCGCGATGCGGCTTCAACCGAGTCGGCAAGCATCAAAACACCAGCTTCTTTGGAGAAAGGGATAGGCCCGGGGTACCTAAAAATGTTTTCGTTGATGAATTTCTCCGGAAAATTCTTCAACGACGACTGGTAAAAATAGTCGACCCGGGTATTACCATGATGGGTACGGATAAAATCAATAATAACTTCGGGCAGGTTGGCTTTGCGGGCCATTTCAATCCCTTTGCTTACGTGGCGTATAATTACCTGTGCACTTTCTTCATAAGGCAGCTTATCATGCGGATTAAAGCCCGAACTTTGATTTTCAATAAAAAACAGCGGGTTCTCCATTTTACCAATATCATGATACAAAGCCCCTGCCCTAACTAATAAAGCATTGCCACCGATACTATAAATAGCATTCTCGGCCAAATTGGCTACCTGTAACGAGTGCTGGAACGTACCAGGCGCTGTAAAGGCCAGTTCACGCAGTAAAGGCGCGTTGGTATTAGTAAGCTCGATGAGCGTAATATCCGACGTGAGGGAAAATATCTTCTCAAATATATAAATCATTGGGTAAGCCAGCAAAGTGAGCAGTACGCTTACCACAAAGGGCAAAAAATCCATCCAGTCAATTTCAAAGAAGGTACCTTCCCTGATAAACGAAATGCCCAGGAACGCCACGAAATAGGTAAATACGATTATCCCGGCAGAAACCAGGAACTGCTCGCGCCGGATTAGGTTTTTGATACTGTAGATAGATACCATCCCGGCGGTTATTTCATAATAAGCAAACTCAAAGCTATTGGGCACAAAAAATCCTGCTATTAAAACCACCAGTAAATGAATGTTGAGCGCCAAACGTGTATCAAACAAAATACGGATGATGATTGGTACAATACAATAAGGAATGTAATACAAATTTACAGGGAACTGGAATTTAATTGCGGCCGACAAAGTAGCCAGCATAGCAGTTATTACAAGCAATATTAAGCCCACCAGCCGGTTATCGGCATAAATATCCTTACGAAACAGGTATAGGAATATCATAAGCAACGATATGGCTATTGATACCAATAAAAATTGTCCCAGCAGCACCAGTACGTGGTTACCATTAACACGGGCATTATTTTCAAAAGCTTTTTTGTACGATTCAAGTTTCTGATAAACATCATCGTTAATAATCGAGCCTTTATAAACTATCACCTCTCCTTTTTGTACCATTCCACGGGTGATAGAAAGGCCGTCGTACACTTCTTTTTCCAGCCTCGTGGTTAGGTTATCGTCGTAGCTTAAGTTGTTCTGTATCCGGTTTTGCAGCAGATCGAGCATGAAAGCCCTGTCAATATCGGTTCGTTTACTTAATACCTTATCACAATAAGCCAGCGCGCTTTCTTTGGTAAAAAGAGCATTGGTATTTTTTTCTGTAGCTACGTTTTTATTTAAAATGGTAATAGGGTAGTTATTTGCGTGGCGCAAATATTTATCATTGAGCTTTAAAATACCGATGTTATATAAGTTTGTTAATAAAGCTACGCCCGCATCAATATATTTTGACTTAAGTTTATCGTTAATACCGGCATTGTGCCACTTGATTTCCAAATCGGTTTTAAAGCCTTCTATCTGTTGATCGCCTGCGGCGGCATCAAGCTGATATACGGGGGTGATGCTTTCATAGGCGGTTTTCTTTTCGTTGTCAATTTCCTGGGGAGTTTTCAGAATAGCAAAATTATAGGGCGATACCAGGTCTTTTTGGTTCCAGATGCGCCCTTTTTCGTATTCATAACTAAACTTTGCCTGTTTTGGTAAAAAGAAAACGATAAGGCAGATGCTCATCAGCATCATCAAAAACTTAACGTTGCGGGCATATTTGCGCATTAAGGCTTTTTGCCGCGAGGTAGATAGTTTTGCCATTTATTTAATTAACCGCTCAAAAATAATATAAGTTTCTGTTATAAACGGCAAAGAGTCGATAATCGGGGCCAAGAGCATGATATTTAGGTTGGCCTGTGTTTTTGGCTCTTAACTCTTACTTTTTTTCCCCGCTATAAAATCCTTCAGATAATAAGGTTCAAAATAGGCTACATCTTCAAAATCTTTATCAGCAAATTTTTCGACCGCCTTTTGGGTAAGATACGTTGCGGAGTTTTCGAAATTGTGTAAAAAGCTGGCGTTAGGATTGCCGCCTAAAATAGCTTCACATTTATCTGCGCCATCGCCAAAAAAAAGAACCCGGTTATCTTTTAACAAATCGGCAAAACTGTTTTCGTCAATAATTTCAGCAGCTGTATCTTTAAGTTTTTCGCCTGCAATATTAAACACACTGCAATAAACCTCCATTCTGCGGGCATCAATCATAGGGCACAGCAATGTGTTTTCATTAATGGGTATTGTATTATCATTAATTACACCATAAGCCATCGCCTCCAAAGTTTCGATAGCTATAAGCGGTTTATCAAGCGCGAAGCAAAGCCCCTTTGCTGTAGATACCCCAATACGCAAACCTGTGTATGAGCCAGGACCGCAACTTACCGCAATTGCGTCCAGGTCGCGGTAATTAAAATTACCGCCGGTTATAAGTTCTTCGGTAAATAAAGTAATTACTTCGGCGTGTTTATTACGCTCATTTACCTGTTTAAAATCCAAAACCTTACCATCAGCAGCTAATGCTACTGAGCATGATGTTGTTGCAGTTTCTATTTGTAAAATAAGGCCCATTTGTGAGTTGCGAGTTGTGAGTTGTGAGTTGTGAGTTGTGAGTTGAAAAATTCAATCACCACCGCTCTTTACAAAACAAAAAAATCAAACCTTTTAAGCTTAGGGCCAGGCAAAACTCAAAACCCATCACTCAAAACTTAAAACTAATTAAGGTACCGGATCATGTCCATGCCCTCCCCAGGGGTTACAGCTGGCGATTCGTTTAATAGTTAGCCATCCGCCTTTGAAGGCCCCATGTTTCCTGATAGCCTCTACCCCATATTGCGAGCATGTTGGGGTATACCTGCACGAAGCACCCGTCATCGGCGAAATAAAATACTGGTATACTTTTATCAATGCAATAAAAATATAGCCTACAAGCTGTTTAAACAATGTTACCAGTGCCATCATACCGTTGTAGTATTAGCAGCAGTTACCTGTTCTGCCAGTTGGGCAAGCATCTTCAGCATCTTTTTTTCCATGACACTGTAGGGCTCAATTGTTTTACCAATATAACCTACCGATAGTACAATGGTTTTATCGGCTGTTTGCAGCAAATTGTATAGGTTTTGTTGTTTGTGCAGCCGGTAGCTTTCGCGCATATAGCGCTTTATTAAATTACGGTCGACAGCGTGCTTATAACGCTTTTTGGACACCGAAAATAATATTTGGGCAGGATATTGTTGTGGTTGGGTATGATATAACCACGAGGCTTTAAAAGGATAACACAAAAAAGAAGAGCCGCTATGAAAAAGCTTATCAATAAGCCTTTTATTACATAACCGTTCTTCTTTTTTAAAAGTATACATAGTTGCTTATCTGGATCCGGGATTTAAGCAGACAATCGGTATCCATTGGCTGGCTTAATGCCCACCAGCGCAACCGGTTTATGCTTTATGACGACCCTCGTCAGAAACTGATAATCTTTTTCTGCCTTTAGCTCTTCTGGCTGCTAATATTCTCCTGCCGTTAGCAGTTGACATGCGTTCACGGAATCCGTGTTTATTTCTTCTTTTTCTTTGAGAAGGCTGAAACGTTCTTTTCATAACTATTTTATTGTATTCGTCGTTTTAAAAACAAGAGCGCAAATGTAGTAATATTTTAAAACATTTCAAACACTATTTTTCTTATTTGTTGCTCTATATTTATTGCTGTAAATTAAGCGTTTTAAAACCACAATATGAAACTATCTATCCTGCTACTTATCATTTGCTTACCTTTTGTTGCATTAAGTCAGGCTACTCCGGTCATTCATTATAAAATATTCAGTACTGCAACCCAAAAACCGGCAACAGTTGCCGATATTATTAATAACATGGCTAAAGCCGATGTGCTTTTTTTTGGCGAAGAACACAATGATTCTACCGGGCACCTGCTGGAACTTGAGCTTTTTAAGCAGCTGGCGCAACAATATCCCGGCAAAACGGCCTTATCGATGGAAATGTTTACCACCGATTGCCAACTGGTGTTAAATGAATACCTGAATGGCTTCATTCGCGAAAAAAATCTGGTGAGCGATGCACGTACCTGGCCCAATTATAAAGATTACCGCCCCCTGGTTGAGCAGGCCAAACAAAGCCAAATACCTGTAGTAGCAGCAAACGCCCCATCGCGTTATACCAACATGGTAACACGCAATGGTTTAAACAGCCTGCAGCAACTTGATGCACAAGCCAGGGGCTACCTTCCTCCCCTGCCTATTGATACCGCTACGGGCCCCTATTACGATAAATTTGTAAAGATAATGGGCGGCCACGCAGCGATGGCAGGAATGCAAATTTATCAATCGCAAAATCTTTGGGATGCAACCATGGGCTGGTCAATAGCACAGTTTTATAAAAAACATACCGACTTTAAAATCATGCAAATTAACGGCGGCTTTCACAGCGAAGAAAAAATGGGTGCTGTTGCCCAGTTAAAAAAGTACGCACCAAAAGCACGTGTTATCACCATAGGCGCCTATGCGGATGAAAGTTTTGATAACCCCGACTGGGCCAAGTTCAGTAAACTGGCAGATTATATTATCCTCACAGACGCCAAATTGCCAAAGAGTTTTTAGGCCATAGCCAATGGTTCATGGATTAACACCAAAGCTGCTATCCATGAACTATCAGCTATCGAACATTAAGATTTCCGGGCTGCTAACAGATCTCTGATTTCAGTAAGTAAAACTTCTTCTTTTGTCGGGGTGGGTTCGGGCGCGGGAACAGCTTCTGGTTCGGGCGACCGTTTAATGGCATTGATTGTTTTTACAATAAGAAAAATACAAAATGCTACTATTAAAAACTCAATGGTGATGTTAATAAAATTACCAATATTAACAGCTACATCAGGTATTTTTTTTTCGGCATCGCCATGCTTCAGCAATATCTTGATATCTTTAAAATCCACACCTCCCGTAGCAAGGCCGATTGGCGGCATAATAATATCAGTTACCAGCGAGGTAACTATTTTACCGAAAGCGGCGCCAATAATAACGCCCACTGCAAGGTCAATAACGTTGCCACGCAGGGCAAACTCCTTAAATTCTTTAATTACGGCCATGATATTGATTTTTGGTTAAGATTATTTAACACACTAACCAAACAAAAGTTTTTATTTAACATTTATCATCATTATTCCATTTACGGTAAGTTATTTTAAAGTTCACGGTAATTGATGTATTTTTGAACACGTCTTAAACTATGCTAAAACAGAACCTTCAACAAAAACTTTTACAAAAGCTATCGCCACAGCAAATACAATTTATAAAATTGCTGCAGGTGCCTACCGTATCTCTGGATACCCGAATTAAAGAAGAACTGGAAGAAAACCCTGCACTTGAAGACCTGAGCTTAACAAATTTGAATGAGCCCGTTGAAGAATATCCAGACCGCGACCCTGACGAAGACACCTTTAACGGTGATGAAGAAAAGGGGGAAATGGATGAATTTAATATAGACGATTATTTGCAGGATGACAACGTAAATGACTATGGATCGCGCTATGACCAAAACGGAGACGATGAGGATGAGCGAAAAGAAATCCCGATTGCTGTACAAAGCTCGTTCTTTGAAAGCCTGCAACTACAGCTTGACCTATTACCGCTAAGTGATAAGGATTTCAGGATAGGCAAACAGATCATTGGCAGCCTTGATGATGATGGATATCTACGTCGTCCTATCATGTCACTTACCGACGACCTGGCCTTTTCCCAAAATGTAATGGCCGAAGATGAAGAAGTTGAAGACATGTTAAAGGTGATTCAAAACTTTGATCCGGCCGGTGTAGGCGCACGTAGCCTGCAGGAATGCCTGCTCATCCAGCTTCGCAAAAAAGATCCTAATGATCCTATCATAAAAAAAGCGATCATCGTTGTCGAGCAATATCTTGACGAGTTTACCCGCAAACATTACGATAAGCTGGAAAAATCGCTAAATATGGATTCGGACGAGTTGCGTGGTGTTATTAACGAGATTTTGAAACTTAACCCTAAGCCGGGCGATAGTAATGAAATTAACACCAAACAGATGCAGGTGATTCCTGATTTTCACATCACCAACAACGATGGTGTACTGATACTCACCTTAAACTCCAAAAATGCTCCTGAATTACGTGTTAGCCGGTCATACCAGGAAATGTTTCAGCATTATGATAAGGCATCGCAAAAGGATAAAAAACTAAAGGAAGCAGTACAATTTGTAAAACAAAAGCTCGACTCGGCCAAATGGTTTATTGATGCTATTAAACAGCGTCAGCAAACATTGTTAAAAACAATGAATGCCATCATGCAGTACCAATATGAGTTTTTCCTTACCGGCGATGACAAAAACCTGAAGCCTATGATCCTGAAGGATATTGCCGACAGGATAAACATGGACATCAGTACCGTATCGCGTGTGGCCAACTCTAAATACGTTCAAACGGAGTTTGGTACTTTTTTGTTAAAATCCTTCTTCTCAGAAGCAATCCAAACTGAAAGCGGCGAAGAGGTATCTAATAAAGAGGTTAAAAAAATATTGGAAGAGCACATTGGCAAAGAAGACAAACGCCACCCACTTGCCGATGAAAAACTGACCGATATATTAAAAGATGCCGGTTATAACATAGCCCGCCGCACCGTAGCCAAATACCGCGAGCAAATGAATATCCCTGTTGCAAGGTTACGCAGGGAATTGTAGACAGATTTCAGATGTGCAGATTTCAAATGTGCAGATGAAATATTTGAGGATTAAATTATAAAGCTATAAAATAGAAAATGCCCTGATTGAATTCAATCGGGGCATTTTATTTATAACGAAGTCCAATCTGCACATTTGAAATCTGCCCATCTGAAATCTAAAACGTATGCTGCGGGCAGGTAACTTTATAGCGGTTATTAAGGAGGATTCCGATGACAATTTCATGCGATCCGTTACTTACGGTGTTTAGGGCCGAGGTGGTAAAATCATAAGAGTAACCAACATTTATAAACGAGCTGAGGTTAAAACCAACCATAGCCGCAAAAGAATCGTTGCGGCGGTATGAGCCGCCTAACCAAAATTTGTCCTGGAACGATACTTTCATGTTTACATCAAAAGTAGTAGGCACCGGCTTTATTACTTTAACCAATACCGAGGGGATAAGTGTAACATCATCAGACAAAAACAGCTTGGTGCCCGCCGTAAAGAAGTAATGCGGCACTGTTTTGTTTAATGATGATGACCCGGTTACATACAGGCTTTGCGGCAATATTTGTTGCACAGATACTCCAAAAAAGTAATCAGAAGCGTAAGCCCAAACTCCAAAAGCCAAATCGGGTTTCCACTGATTAGTGTTTAGGTTGGCCAAAATTGGATCAGAATCATCTACCCCACCAAAATGAAGTGCAGCTCGATCGAGCACGTTGTGGCTCACCCCTGCCGATACACCAACCGCCAGGTTTAACCTATCGGTAAGGCCTAAATGATATGCATAAGTAGCATCGATAGTTGTTTGGCTTATGGGCCCTGTTTTATCAGAAACAAGCGTTAAGCCAATACCATGATGGGGCTCCGCAGCCTGGTACTGTTGGGTATACAATCTGCTTGAGGGATTAAGCCCACCACTTGCGGGGAAGGCCGTCGCATCCCCCTGTACAAACCTGTCGCCGATAGGCGCATTGATACTTAAATAGCCGGTTGTGGGTGCCCCCTCCAAACCAGTCCATTGGCTACGGTAGCCTGCTTTAACATCGGTATAATTTTCGATGCCGGTTAAGGCTGGATTTAACAGGTAATTATTAAAAATATATTGGGTGTATTGAGGCTTTTGCTGCGCATACGCAAAATGTACACCTGCAATAAAAAAAACAATAGCGTAAAAAATTCTCTTCATCAATTTATCTTATGATGGCTACAAAAACCCTAATAACATTCCGTCCGGTTTAGGCTTCATTATTCAACAACACGTTGCCGGTGACAAACCAGATCCATTCTGTTAGCCGTTACGGAGTGCATTGTAACCAATTGACGAATATAATCTTTCTCTGTATCTATTACATATTCTATCGATAGAATTTATTAAAATATCGATGTTTTAATAATTAATGCCGTTTTATGTAATCTACAAAACCATTAATTATCTCATAATAGTAACACTTCCGGATACAATTCCGCGCCCGTTTTTAGGGTTGATAATGTAATAATAGGTGCCGGGCGAAAGGTAATTCCCGTTATATCTGCCATCCCATGGAACTGGATAGCCAACTGATGAAAATAGTTTTTGGCCATACCTGTTATAAACTGCTACGGTATTATCGGGATAATCATTTAAATATTTAACATCCCAAACATCATTTCGTCCATCTCCGTTAGGTGTAAATGCATTTGGAATTACCAGGTATTTTAAAACCTTCACCGTAACATCTGCCGAACTTGAGCACCCTTCTGCAGATGTTACCGTTAAACGGTAACCCGTAGTTTCTTTAGGGCTTGCTATAGGGTTCAATACATCATCATGATCAAGGCCAATTGAAGGGTACCATTTATAACTAAGGTTATGGCCGGCTGCTGATGCTTTTAACGTAATCGCTGCACCCTCAAGCATCGTTACTGCCCCCTCTGAAGTTACAATTGGCGAAGGGGATACCACAATTTGTTGGCTCACAGTATCAGGACAACTATTTGCAGTTGTATATACATAGTTTATATTGACAGTGCCTACACCAGCCACAGCCGGGTTAAATAAGCCGTTTAAACTTACTCCACTGCCGTAATATGAGCCGCTGCCAGGCTGGCCTACTATACTTAAAGGAGCAAGCTGTATAGCGGTAGCCTCGGGACAAATTGGTGGCACTGCCGCTAAAGTAATAATGTGGGTAGCTTTTACAACTAAGGGAAATTCCTGAATATTGGCACAAACACCCCCGGAATAAGCAGCAACATGCACATTAAAAGTACGGTCGCCATCGGTAAATATGGGGTAAGTATAGCGTAACTGCTGCCCGTAAACCGGGTGTTCATAAACCCTCAATGATGAGGCATCTGCCATATCAAAAGTAACCTCCAACCGGGTTATGTTACCAAAATTAACTGTCGACCGGTTTTCAAAAAAGGCCTCCTTGTTGCTGCATATTGCCGAGGGATCTTTTAACACCACGTTTGCTTTAGGAATATCGCCGTTAACTACAAAAGTTTTGGTTTGGGTGTATGTGCAGCCATATTTTGAAGTAATTGTTAAACTCACCTGGTAATCATCGCGGGCCTCGGTATAATGATGTCGCGGATTTTTTTCGGCAGATGTGTTGTTGGCGGCAATGGCGTTAATATCACCAAAATCCCAGTGGTAAATAAAATCGGCTTCTGTATGGTCGGCTACCATGCTACTATCTTTAAATTGAACATAGTCGGCAACGCAGGCGTCTGGCAGAACAAAATCTACAACGGGAAGCAGGCTTATTACTACGGCCTTTTGTTTAACCAACCCGGCGCAACCATTGGCATTTATTACGGTTAATTTTGCAATATAAGTACCTGCAGCCTGGTAAACGTGTGCAATGGGCGATTTATCTGTTTTAGTTATCACGGCAGTACTATCTCCAAAATCCCATATCCATTTTGATATTGTGCCATCAGCGGTTACAGACCGATCTGTAAAACTTACATCCTGCTTAGGACAACCTGAAGCAGCAACGTCAAAATTTGCTACAGGCAAATTGCTGATACTAACTTTTGAAGCCTCCGATATATCGGTACAGCCATTTTCATTGGTAATAGTAAGCCTGACTGTATATTCTCCGGCCTTTTTATAAAAATGTGATGGGTTTTGCACCACATCCGTGTATCCGTCGCCAAAATCCCATAACCATGTTTTAATTTCGCGGCCGTTGGTTACCGATGTATCTCTAAAAAAAGTGGTATCGCCCAAACATGCTCCCGAAAAGTTAAATTTTGAAACAGGCGGATCAGAGATATTAAAGTCAAGCTCGACATCCTCGTCCGAACCGCATTCATCAGCAACCGGGTTAAATACCGTTGCTAATATAGAGTAATCGCCTGCATTATAAACCGCATCGGCTGCATACTCATATAAATACAAAGTTTGCCCGCCCTTTACCGAAGTTGATTTTACAACCGGGTTGCTATCATCGTATACGATGCCATTTTTAAAATCCCACTTGATGTGCGTTGTTTTGTAGGGCAGGGTTAATTGTATTTTGTAGGTTACGCCAGAGCAGCCGTTCAATGTAGTAGTATTGGTTTTAGGATCATCCAAAGCAATAAACCGGGTTAGGTTTTTCAAGTTGGTGCCCGCAGCATAGCCGTATGATTCGGCGTTACCAAAGCCGTAGGCAATGGCGTTAAATCCGTCGGACGCGCTTATATGATGAACCCCGTTGTAAACATATATCTGGGCATATGAATAAACCGGATTATTGCTTACGGGGGTAAATTCAGTATACGGTTTACCGTCGAGCGCAAAGGTGGGCACGGCAGCAGTTTTTATAATTACATTAATATAGTTATTTGCTATCCTGAAATTACCGGTTGAATTTAAGGTGACATGATCAAGCGTTTGTTCAAGCGGATTAAGATAAATCATTTCGGGATCGCCGATATCAAGTGCGGTATCAATGCAGTTAATTGTTTTAAATTGTGTTACCGCATACTGCACAACCTGCACAGGTTTATCAGCTTTAATAACATTAGGGCTGGTTGAATTAAACTCGTAATAACGTCCGTTTACAAAATCCGACGGTGAAAGATTAGCGCCGTTTAGGTTTACGGTTGTGTTAGGATCGCTTTTAACAATCCTGAAAACATCATAATAGCGGCTTTTTAAGGGTGCAGTGATATAATTTTTACCCCAGGCAGCGGTGGGATAAACCTGTTGGAAAAGGTTGTCAGATGTATTGTTTTTGGTTAAACAACCGATAAGTATTTTTGAGCTCCCCGAAAAAACGGCAACTTTTTTACATGATCCGGCCTGGGTACTTATGGTGCGGATACGTGTACCTGTTAAATCGTCATTTGCCAGGCCCTGGTACACCTGGCCTTTGTTTAAATTTACAGTAAAAGGCTTGCCCGGCGGCTCGCCATTAAGCAGGTATGTGGTTGGTGTTATTTCTACGGTAGTATTATCTTCAGTTCCAATAACTGCAAATGTGGAATAAGATGGTTTTTTTTCGGTGCTAAGGGAATTGGATTGCTGGGTGTAATTGATAGAAAGATAATCTTTGCCAAGCACATTTACAGGCAACAAAAGGGTGGCGCCCGAAACACTTTGAGCGAAAATATGGGCATAAACAGCAACCGGCTTTTGTGATGTGATATGAATACCTTTTAAGCTCAGACCTTGCTGGTCAATAAAAGCGCTTCCCGGTATTTCTACCGTAAGTATTTGCCTCGCCACTACATCGTAACTTTCAGAAAAAGTGCCATCGGCAATAGCAACAGTTACCCTGGTATTTACATCGGCGGTAATATAAAGGTCCATTTTACTCACGTTGCCCCTGGGATCGCTTGTGGTAGGTGGATCGATATGATCCATATAAACCGTCCAAAATTCGGTCCCCTGGTTCGAGAAACCATTTTGCGCCTTTGCACCTGAATTAAAAAATATTAAAAAAACGAAAATGGATATAAGATTTATCAGTTGAGATTTGAGCCTTTTACCCTTTGCTTTATGCAAACAATCATACAAATTAAATTTGCAAATCGTTTTCATATCATATTAGCTTTGAAACGTAAGATTTGAAATACTAAACATCCGTTGGTTATTAAAGAGTAGTGTGATGACCGTTAAACCTGTATTAAACCTAAACTATCCCCCGGTTTTATGGAGCGACTCAAGTTCAAGGTTAGCGATTTGAAGCTTATAGGTTAGTTCCTTATTTTCTTTTCGCAGCTCATATATTTCAATAGCATTTTGAATGTAAATTTTCAGTTCGTCGTTTTGCCAGGGTTTTACCAGGTATTTGTAAACCTGCCCCCGGTTAATTGCATCCATCACCGCGTTAACATCCGAAAAACCAGTTAAAAGTATACGGATGGTATCGGGATACAAAGGTAAAATCGATTCTAAAAATTCGATACCGGTTGTAACCGGCATTCGCTGATCGGTAATTATAACACCTATCTCATAAGCCTGCAGTACCTGGCACCCCTCGGCTGCCGATTGCGCCGTATAAATATTAAAACTCCGCCTGAACGCCGCTTTAAAACTATTTAAGTTATTTATCTCATCATCAACATACAATACTCCAACGGGCATAGCGAAAAAATTAGGTAAAACTGGTTTAGATAATTGGTTTGTAAAGTAAATTTATAGAAAGTTTTAACTTTTGCCCATTTTTTAGCAAATATTGCGCTATCAAAAAATTACAATAAGTAAATATGAAGAAATTTTTGTTAGCCACATATTTACTATTCCAAAACGCTATAGTTTTTGCACATAATGCAGATACGCTTGTAATTAATAACAACCAATCAAAGCTGCTAACCAGTAGTTATTTTTACGAACTGGAAGATCCATCCGGAAGCCTGGCTGCAAACCAGGTGATAAAAAGCACAGCTTTTAAAACGAGCCTTAACTCCCTGCCTATGTCGACTTTTTTTAATTCGACTGTTTGGTTAAAGGCTACTATCAAAAACAGCGACGATGAGCCCAATATATTGGTAAACACCGGCGCGGGAATTATTGACGCTTTTGATTTGTACTATGTAAATGAAGCAAATAAAATCTGCCATCTAACGGCCAGCGATGAGCCCAGTCAGTCGAAATTGCAAAGCCCAAATAGCATTAGTTTACCGCTACCACCTGGTTCATCAAAAACAATATATCTGCGCGTTAAAAGTAGCCTATGGTCGGTTATCCCTATAAAAGTTTATAGCCAATGGTCGTTTTTCAGGAGTCAAAACATCGAAAACGTGGTTACTGCCGCATTTGTGGGGGCTATTATTATTAGCGTATTGTACAATTTAATGCTTTTTTTTATCATACGTGACCTTAGTTATCTCTACTACGTTTTTTTTATTATTTTCATGGGGTTAAACCTAACCTTCAGGCGGGGATATGGGAACTACCTCGCGGACGATAAAATTACCTTTAACAATTACATCATCCCTTTGGCCAGGGTGTGTTTTGGCGTATTTACTTTACTATTTGCCGGCGAGTTTTTACAGTTAAAAGGAAACCTAAGGGCGGGCTACAATATTAATTTGCTGTTATTTGCAATATACATCGTTACCACCATCGTAATTTTTGGCAAATTCACCGCGCTCTCTTACGGAATCATTAATATCACGATGATTTTCAGCGCCATCTACCTACTTTTCATAGTTACCTATTTGTATGTAAAGGGCTTTAAACCTGCCAAATTGTTTATGCTGGGCTGGGGCACTCTTTTTGTTGGCATATTAATATCAGCAGCGCAAACTAAAGATATTATCCCGAACAATATTTTTACAGCCAACCTTACATCTTTAAGTTTAGTAATTGGCATAGTTTTATTTTCGGGCGCATTGGCAGATAAGATTAACCTTTACCGGAACCAAAAAATAGAGGCACAAAACTTCGCCATTTCTGTTGCCAGGGAAAATCAACGATTAATTATGCAGCAAAATAAATCGCTCGAAAATAAAGTAAAAGAGCGCACAAGTGAACTGATAAATGCCAATAAAGACCTTTCGAAAATTATTGATAACCTTAAGAGCACGCAGCACCAGTTGGTTGATACCGAAAAAATGGCATCTCTTGGCCGCCTTACCGCAGGTGTTGCGCACGAAATTAATAACCCCATCAACTTTGTGAGTTCAAACATCAGTCCTTTGCGTCTTGATTTAGATGAATTATTTACTTTGCTTAATAAATATGATGATGTATTAAACAACCCAGATAGCGCAGAATATATCGGCGCAGCGCAGGCTTACCGGCAAACCATCAACCCAGATTTTATAAGGGACGAGATACATATACTGTTAAACGGCATTGAAGAGGGCGCCAAACGTACCACCGAAATTGTTAAAAGCCTTTTTACCTTTAGCAGCACCGATGAATTGATTTTAAAGAAACTTGATATCAATAAAGCCATACGGGCCAATCTGCTTATTTTAAAAAGCACTATCCCCTATTACATCGAGGTTAAAACCGTTTTAAACAATATTAAACCTATAAACTGTTATCCGGGGAAAATTAACCAGGTATTGATAAACCTGATTGGAAACAGCATACATGCTATTAAAGCAAAAGAACAGCACGAGGGCAATAGCCTGGTGATAACAACCAGTGAACTGCCCAGTCATATTTCCATCGAAATTGCCGATACTGGCATAGGGATGGACGACGAGACTAAAAACCGGATTTTCGAGCCTTTTTTTACTACTAAAGATGTAGGCGAAGGCACCGGCCTGGGCTTGTCAATTGTATTTGGCATCATCGAAAAGCACCGGGGCAGCATTAATGTGGTATCTGCCCGTGGCAAGGGTACAACATTTACAATATTATTGCCTAAAAACCTTGTTTGATGTTCAATATGTCTTAAAAAAACTTCTCGGGGTTTGGTACAAGATTTAAAAACGACTCGAAGTTTTGTTCGTAGTGCGATTGGTCGAGCTTATAATAAAATGCTCCTTTTTTTGAGGACAACTTATCCTTTTCGGGTTGCTTAACCAACAAACCGGTTGATAACAGTTTACGGCTAAAATTCCTGTCGTCGAATTTGGTTTGATAAACCCCCTCGTATAGCGCCTGCAATTGCGGGATGGTAAATTTTTCGGGCAAAAGCTGGAACAGGATCGGGTGCAGCGCAGCTTTATAGCGCAACTGTCTCAGTGCCAACCTAACCATTTGGGCATGGTCAAATATGAGGTCGGGCATTTCATCCAGCAAAAACCATTCAGGATGATATTCATCACTCAGTTGTTTTTCATATTGATGAATATCTATCAATGCAAAATAAGCTATCGAAAGCGTGCGTTCAACCGGGTCACGGTCAGGACTGCCAAATACGCGAAACTGTTCCATATACACATTTTTAAGCCCGGTACGCAACTCCAAAACGCGGTTAGCAGCATCATCCGGCGATTCCGAAGGTTGAATAAAGCCGCCCATCAGGCTCCATTTATGTTTTTCGGGCTCAAGGCCACGCTGAACCAGCAATAATTTGATATTCCAGCCATCAAATCCAAAAATGATACAATCGGTAGCCACTAAGATGCGCTTCTGGCCGCTATACTTCTGCATAATTTAGTTAGAGTTTATATGCAAGTGTAAAAATAATTATGCAATTATTTAGTGTTAATCCGACAACTATTTTAAAAGCCGGTATTATCGGATGTATCTTCTGCATTATTAGGTTTATCCGCTCGTCTGACTTTTAAAGCCAGCACCCATGATACCTTTCGGGCACCTTTGCCCCCACTTTAGTAATGCCAGTGCAACACCTTTGCCGCACCTTCACCACCTTTTAATTTTACAACAACCCAAAGGATAAATTATCTGATTGCCATTTTTGTTAAAACGTACATATTTATTGTCGGCCTATACATTTCGATATTGAATTGTATCTTGAAAGTTTTGCAGAACCTTGTTATTAAAATCAATGGGGGAAATCATCTTGCCGGACTTAGAGTGTTATTTAAAACACAAATTATCAGCAAATTAGTATTCAGAAGCTACATCTACTACCAGTGGTACCGGCTTCAAAAAATCACCCATAAGCCCGGCTATCCCGGTTTTATGAGTGATTAATCCACATTGCGCGGCCATTGGCCTGGTTTTATTTTAACTACTTAACATTAACTTTGGCTATTGATAAAAAGTGGCCGGTAATGTTTCGTTATCATTGCCTGTACTAAATTATCAGCGCACCATTTGCACAGCCAATGCTTGCGGCAATTTGCCAACAATACCATCATTCACCAATAAACCCAATTACAGCGTTATCCGTTTTATGAAAAAATATCTATGTTGCCTTATCTTGTTATCTGTCGCCACGGGCAGGCTGTTTGCCCAGGACAAACCTATTGATCTGGCCTCGCCAAATGGCGAGCTTAAGGTAACTATAACTACCGGCGATAAAATATATTACTCCGTATATGGCAACGGTAAAGAACTGCTAACGAGAAGCCACCTGGCACTTAATCTTAATGATGTTAGCTTAGGCGAAAACCCCAAACTTCTGAACTCAAAGCGTATACATGGCGAAGAAACCATCAAACCATATGTTTCCCTGAAATTCTCGACCGTTAAAAGCATTTATAATGCCGTGCTATTAAACTTTAAAGGGAACTACTCGGTAGAATTCCGTGCTTTTGATGATGGGATAGCATACCGTTTTATAGCCCAAAAAAAGGGAGATGTAACGGTAATGAGCGAGGATTTTGGTATAAACTTTCCTGAAGATTACGCGTTAACCCTGCAGCAGCCAGGTGGCTTTAAAACCTCATACGAAGATGCTTATACACGCGTTTCGTCGGCTTCATGGAAACCGGCCGACAAAATGTCGACCCTGCCGGTGTTGATAGATACCAAACAAAACTATAAAATACTGATCAGCGAAGCCGACCTTTCCGATTATCCGGGCATGTTTTTAACAGGCACAGGCAGCAACGGCGCCGAAGCTACGTTTCCAAAAGTTCCGCTGGAATTTGGCCCCGACGGCGACCGGAGCCAGAAGATCTTAAAATCGGCAGATTATATTGCCAAAACATCCGGCACCCGTAATTTTCCGTGGCGGTATTTTGTAATAGCTAAAACCGATAAGCAACTGTTAGAAAACACCATGACGTTGAGGTTATCGTCAAAAAGCGTTATTGGCGACGCCACGTGGATTAAACCCGGCCAGGCCAGCTGGGAATGGTGGAACGATGCTACCCCTTATGGGCCCGATGTAAACTTTGTGTCGGGGTATAACCTGGATACCTACAAATACTATATCGACTTTGCCTCCAAATACGGCGTTAAATATATTGTGATGGACGAGGGATGGGCCAAAAGCACAACCGACCCGTACACGCCCAATCCGAAGGTAGACCTGAAAGAGCTGATCCGTTATGGCAAGGAAAAAAATGTGGGCGTCATTTTATGGCTCACATGGCTTACCGTACATAATAATATGAATTTGTTTAAAACCTTCCACGAATGGGGCGTTAAAGGCGTTAAAATTGACTTTATGGACCGCAGCGACCAATGGATGGTAAAATACTATGAAGATGTGGTTAAAGAAGCGGCCAGGAACCAGGTTTTTGTTGATTTTCATGGTGCCTTTAAACCTGCAGGGCTCGAATATAAATATCCGAACCTCATATCGTACGAGGGAGTTCGCGGCCTTGAACAAATGGGGGGTTGCTCGCCCGATAACAGCACTTACCTCCCATTTATGCGTAACGCCGTAGGCCCGATGGATTTTACACCGGGGGCCATGATAAACATGCAGCCTAACGTTTACAGTGCACAACGCCCCAATGCGGCTGCCATAGGCACCAGGGTTAACCAGTTGGCCATGTATGTGGTATTTGAAAGCGGTGTACAAATGCTGTGCGATAACCCATCGCTTTACTACCGCAACGCCGATTGTACCGAATTTATAACCAGCGTGCCCACCACCTGGGACGAAACCCGGGCGCTAATTGCAGATGCCGGCCAGGTTGCAGTTGTAGCCAAACGCAAAGGCGAAAAATGGTTTATCGGTGGCATAACCAATGGCAAAGAAAAAACCAGGGGGTTGGAAATCAATTTCGACTTTTTGGATAAAGACAAAACCTATACCATAACATGGTTTGAAGATGGCATAAACGCGGGCAGCCAGGCTATGGATTACCGCCGTAAAACCAAACAGGTAAAAGCCGGCGATAAAATGATCATCACCATGGTACGTAACGGCGGTTTCGCGGCTGAGTTAAAATGAGGATCTTTTAAGTAGCCCATTGCTGAAGAATTAGATAACCCGGATGAATCATCATCCGGGCTATTTTGCGTTTTGCAACGTTTAATTAGGATCCTCCGGGCTTAGGCTATGCAACAATTTTGACACTTCATCACCATAGTTTTCGGTGTAGCCAAATTTCAGAGCAAGTTTAAAATTTTGTTTTGCTTCAATTTTGTGTCCTTGCTCCATCAAAACAATACCTCGGTTCTTGTACGCGTACGGGTTTCCCTTATCCAGCTCAAGCGATTTATTAATCATGCCCACCCCTTGCTCCTTCTCTCCCAGCCTGAACTTCGAGAAACCTAAGTTATTCCAGACATAGGCAATTGAAGGATCTGCCTGTATAACCTGCTCAAATAAAGGCACCGATTCAGCATAACGCTCCTGTAATTGCAGGTTAAAGCCTTTGTTATTTAAAAATGATACGTTATCCGGTTGTACCTGCAAAAGAGCGTCTAACATCTCGCCGCACTCCACGTACCTTCCCATCATACCATACAGAAGTGACAATGAAAGGCTTAAATCAATGTCGTCGGGCTTAAGCTCTGCCAATTCAGTCATTAGCGACAATGCTAAATCGAAATCACGCAGCTTTTGGCTGGCGAAAGCCATTAACACCTTGAAGTGCATATAATTGGGCAAAAGACTTAAACCTATCCGGCATATTTTTAAAACATCATCGAATTGTCCATAAAAATAAAAGTTAAGGGCATTTCGATACAAAGCGTCAACCCGCTTCTTTTTCGATGCTTTTGACAAAAAAAAGAGTTCTGCTTTGCTATATGGTTTTTCCCGAATAGCCTCTACGGGAGATGGAAACTGTTTTACCGGATTTTTAAATTCAGCACCCGTAATATCTTCAATTAATATCCCTGCCTGGCAAAAAGCTTTGCTTACCTCATTATCGTAACTTAAAATAGCCAGCAACAGGTGTATGGTATTGGTTGGGGCAAAATCATCAATGCCCGATATTTGGTAAGCATGATTTATAACAAGCTCGGCCTCTACAGTTAACGGCATCAAATCCCGCTGTTTTTGCTTACCTGTTGCAGGATACAACGCTTTTATTTTTGCTTCCCAGTAATCCGAATCAAAATGGTCAAAATATTTTGTAGCCTTACATTTATTTTGCAACATAGCCACAAAAAAGTGATCGTAATTGATAAAGCCATGCTGCCAGGCTATAGCCAATTTGCGCGATTCGGCCGTAACTACCTCAAAGTCACTTTTAATTTTATCTGCCATTGTATTCCAAAAATCATTTGCATAAATATAACAACCTTAGGTATAACGCAGCATTCAAAAAGCCTTATGCATACCCCGAGTTACGCTAAAGCTGCCGCGAGTTTAGCGCAGCGTAACTCGTGGTATGCATAATTTAAGCTTCCAGCTTAAATTATGAAACTAAACCAATATAATATCAATTAAGCCTTTACCTCCGGCATAGTCTCTTGCACTACTGTAAAGAAAATGGTGTGGTTCATCAACCCAGCCAGCTGTTACCGGGTTATTGTGAATATAATCAAGTTTCTGATCAAGTACCTTGTTTGTATATATTTCTATCGGGTGATTGCCTTGTTGCCAAAATTGGTAATTTTCGTTATTGGGGTTACTCTTGCCCTCACGCTCAAAAAACCACAACATCCATTCACGCCTGCTTTCCTGCACATTTTCGATAATAGCTTTGGTTATCGCTTTTGAAGTGTGCCTTTTAACATCCCGTAAAATATCCTGCATGGGCTTATCATTTGTACTGATAATTAAATGCACATGGTTACTCATAATAACCCAGCCATGTAATTGAAGTCCCTTATGTTTTATGCAATATTTAAGGCTTTCTACAATGATATCCTTATACGCTCTCCTGGTCAATACATCTATCCATCTTACAACCGTAAAAGTTGCAAAGTATAAACATTCCTGGTTACGAAATTTATAATTGCTGCTCATGAGGTTAAATTAACAAATTAAATTTAAGCTGGAAGCTTAAATTATGCATACCACGAGTTACGCTTACGCTAAACTCGCGGCAGCTGCGCACAACGTGTCCAACAAGCTCCTGTCTTGATTCTTGACTCTTAATTCTTGACTCTTTTCTCCTAACTCACCCTCTTCCCGTGCAGCAGCATATCAATCGCCTCATTTAAGCCACCTGCGCGAATCACCTCACCGGAATTTACAAAGAAAATCTCGTCGGCATTTTCAATGGTGTTCAGGCGGTGGGCTATAATTACCCGGGTGGTAGTTTCGGGCAGTTTGTTCAGGATATCACTCAGCAGTTTTTCGGTAATGGTATCAATGTTGGCGGTGGCTTCATCCAAAATCAATAACTGCGGGTTACGCAGTACGGCGCGCATAAAGGCAATCAGTTGCTTTTGGCCCAGGCTAATACTATCTCCGCTCGAAAGTACCGGTGTTTCCAGCCCATTCTCAAAAATGGCCAGCAAACTGCCCAGGTTGGCATCTGTAATTACTTTTTCTAATTCGTCGTTGGTATGCTCCTTGTACATATCGTTATTGTACAGGATGTTATCTTTTACGGTACCACTAAACAAAAACGGTTCCTGTAAAATGAAGCCGATTTTAAGGCTGCGCTCTTCGGCAGTATAGGTGCGGATATCCTTGCCATCCAGCAATACCAATCCTTTCGATGGATCATACAAGCGGGCTATGAGCGACGCCGTTGTGGTTTTACCACCGCCTGTGGGGCCAACCAGGGCATAGGTTTTACCCTGTTCCAGTTTAAAGTTAACGTTGTGCAATATCTCTTTGCTTTCATCGTAACTGAAATGCACGTTCCTGAACTCCAGCAACGCTGCGTTGGGCTCGGTAATGCCAACGGCTATCTGTGGTAGGTCACTCTCTAACGATAGTATCTGCGATATCCTGTCCCACCCGGCCATAGCCAGCTGAAAATTTGTCCACAGCGCGGCCAGTTGCCTTAGTGGGTTGTAA
The DNA here is from genome assembly GCF_051903035.1 of Mucilaginibacter sediminis. Lineage (NCBI taxonomy): Bacteria > Pseudomonadati > Bacteroidota > Sphingobacteriia > Sphingobacteriales > Sphingobacteriaceae > Mucilaginibacter > Mucilaginibacter sediminis. Next base: position 103,830 of record NZ_CP170602.1, on the reverse strand, counting down.
AAGTTAGTGGCGTATGATAAATAACTTACCAGGACACCAATAGTGAAAAGCCCTTTACCTATAAGATAAATACCAAACGACAACACGATGAGCTGCCCCATGCTGGCAAAAAAACCGTAAACCGGTATAAAAACAGTGCTGGCCAGGCCCGCCCCAATAGCAGCATTGTAATTTGCAGTATTGGCAATACCAAAACGCTTCCTGAAATAATCGCGGCGGTTAAAGGCAATGATCACTTTAAAGTTGTTCAGGCTTTCCTGTATCTCACCGCTCAGGCCACCGGTGCTTTTCAGGCTGGCCGCATTTTTTCGTTTAATCCATGGCGATAATATCAGTGTTAAAGCAAGAATAATTAAAGCCGGTGACAGCGCGGCAGCCCCCAGTTCGGGATTAATAACCAGTAAAAATATCCCCGCCCCTATCATGATAGAGATATTGCTGATAAACTGCATCAGCGATTGCGAAAAAAACTGGTTCAGCTTATCGGTATCATTATTTACGCGCGATATCAGGTCGCCTGCCTTATTTTGGTTAAAAAAACCTACGGGCAATTGCTGCAGCTTATTAAAGATGGAATTGCGCAGTGTAAACAGCATGCGCTGCCCTACACCGCCCATTAGCGTGGTTTGTTTGTAGCTGGTAAACAACGCAACGGCATACATACACAATAACAATATGCCATTGTGAATAACGCCCGCAAAATCTTTATGCTGGATATATTTATCAATGGTGCGGCCTATAATTAACGGACCCAAAAGGTTGAGTGAAGAATTTATTAGTATGGCAATAAGTGCCATGATAAGTATCCGCCGCTCGTGCGATATCAGCCGGATCAGCTTGCCAAGACCCGCCCAGGTTGATGTTTTTGGGGCAGTTTTACTAAGCTGGTTAAGATCGTAATTCATTTTGTGATAATATTTTTTGTGACACTTCTAAGTCGGAAGTCTTAAGTCCAGAGTTCTAAGTCGGAAGTCTTGAGTTTTAAGTCTTAAGCAGGAAAACAAACTTACCTTTTAACTCAGGACTTTTGGCTTAAGACTCAAGACTTAATGAACAACTCCCGGTTCGTAATTACTTGTACTTTGCTGCGAGTTAAAGATCTGTACATAATCGGTACTGGTTTTCATCAGGTCGTCATGTACGCCGCTGGCAACCATTTCACCTTCCATCAGTAAAATTATCTGGTCGTAATGCTCAACAGAGGCTATTTTTTGGGTAACAGATATTAATGTTAAGCCCGGATAATTTTGTTGAATATTGGTCAATATCTTCTTTTCGGTATTTCCATCTACCCGCGCTGTAAAATCATCCAGCAATAAAACCTTGGGATTAACCGCCAATGCCCTGGCCAGCATAATGCGCTGTTTTTGGCCACCCGACAGGCTGGAACCCCGTTCGGATACGATGGTATTTAAATGATCGGGCAAATTGCTAATGAAATCTTTCAACTCAGCCGTATCAATCGCCTTTTGCAGCGATTCGTCGGTTACCGTATCGCTAAAAGCAATGTTTTCGCGGATGCTCATATTAAAAATAATGCTATCCTGGAAAACAAAACCTACCTGCCGGTGAAACGATTCGCTGTCATAAGCAGCTATACTTTTACCATCGTATAACACTTCGCCGCTTGTTGTGTTAATAAGCCCGGTTAACAGGTAAAGCAATTGGGTTTTACCTGCTGATGTTGGCCCGATGATGGCAATTTTTGACCCGGCGGTAACTTTTAACGATACCCCCTTAAGCGCCAGTTTTTGCCCGTAAGCAACCGATACATCCCTCAGTTCCACGTCTCCGCGCAGCACCTCTTTTAAATCGCCGCCTTCGGCAACATCCGGTGCATCCAAAACCACACCAATGCGGGTATATGACGCGCTGGCCTGCGCTATCAGGTTGCTCATAAAACCAAGCACAAATATCGGGAATATCAATAGCGACAAATAACTGTAAAACGCCGCAAAACTGCCCAGACTCATGCTGCTGTTTATCACAAAATGTCCGCCCATTACCAAAATGGTTAACGAGGCCATGTTGGCAGTAAAGGTTACTATAGGTATTAACCCGGCAAAAAAAGTGAGGATTTTTAGGCCGTAATTTTTGGCTTCGGTATTGGCGGCCAAAAATTTGTTAAACTCCAATTGTTGCGAGTTGATGACCCGGATTAACGCCGCGCCCAAAATACTTTCGTTAATAACCTTGTTCAGTGTATCTATCACCCCTCGGCTTTTCATGAACAGCGCGCGCACATTTTTTAAAACATACGCAAACGTACCGCCTATGATGGGGATAATAACAATAACTACCAGTGCCAGCCGCCAATTGATAATAAGCAGCATTACGCTGCAGCCAATAATGGTAAAAAGCGATGTAACAATTGATACCAGCGCCTGCGATACAAACAGCTTTATGGAGTCGATATCGGCGGTGAGGTTGGTTAACAGTTTTGAAGGATTGGCCTGCTCAATAAATGCATGGCTTTGGCGCGAAATTTTATCTGCCAGCTTTTCGCGCAGATCCTTAGCCACCAACTCAGATGAATAGGTTTGTATAACACCCTGTATCGCGCTGAAAACAAATACCAATATAGCCGCCAGTGAAAACTTTTTAATTACATCATTAACCACAAATTGGTGATGGGTGTAGGCATCAATTCCATTGGCAATTATTTTAGGTAGCCAAAGGTTAATTGCCGTAGCCGCTACAGAAAATATTAATAATAGTGTAACCCAGCCCATGTATGGCTTCAGCAGGCTGAATACGCCGGGTGGTTTTTGATTTGGTTTGGTTTTATTGGGTTGCATATGCAAGTTATATTAGATGCCGTAAAAGTATATTACAAATAAACGCTACTTTATTGGACGATTGATAATCAAAAACATTTTAAATGTTTGAATAATAATTAAAACCGATCCGAAATAACTTTTCAAATATATTACCATTTAGGAATAATTAAAACTTTTTAGAAATAATTTTTTATTTTTATACCGAAATAGGAACATCATGAAGCCAGTAGTCGAATTAATTAAAGCGTGGTCGGAATTTGAGGAGGTGAGCACGGACCAAACCGTTGAAACATTTTGCAGATACTACCTGCAAAAACAACGGCCACAGCCCAAACACCCGGGCAAAAAAGGCGAACGCATTATGAATGGCGCTTTCCTGTTAAAAACAATAGGTCGCATCATGAGTGCATACAGTCTTTATTTCCGTGCGGCGGTAAAACATATTGCCTTGCCCCCCGCCGAAAGTTTCTACTACCTTAACGGCCTTAATTATTTAGGCGAGGTACGAAAAAGCGACCTGATCAACTACATGTTTGCCGAAACCACCACCGGCATGGAGGTAATTAACCGGCTGATAACCGAAAAGAAAATTGACGAGCGGACATCGCCGGATGATAAACGCGCCAAACTCATTAAAATAACCGAAGAAGGGCTACGCGCGCTGGAGGAATACTACAAGGTATCGGGCAAAGTTGTGGAAATGACTTTTAAAGGTGTAGACGATAATATTTTAATTGATTGCTTCGAGATGCTCCGCTTTTGCGAGCAACGCAACTCCGGCGTAGCCATCGAGCTGAAGAACAAACCGTTTGACCAGATGTATGAGCAGGTGATGGCAGATAAACAGTAATAAAAAATGGCGCTTTGTAATATATAATAGATTGATATCCTGAGTTGTAAAATTTCGTAAATTTCTGAAGGGAATGGCGTATATAGCATGAAGGCGAAGACTCACCCGGCGAGGCTACGCCCGCCACCCTATCTTCACCTGCGGTGGAAAGAGGTTTTTTAACGCTGAATATCAATACATTAAAAAAAAATAAATAATAAATTTCCAAGCCCCTCTTTCCGGCGAAGCCGAAGAGAGGGTGGCGGGCGTAGCCTCGCCGGGTGAGTCTTAGCCAGCGTTAAAAGCCAATGTTTGTGTAAATATTAAATATGTCAAGGATGACAGGGCCTTTATTTTTGAAGATAACTTCCCCTTCAGAATCTGCCGATTTTACTATTACTTACAGGCTGGCCCACTCCTGAAAATTTAACTTTTATGGATGAGGGAGCCACTTTATTCCTGTAGATTTATAAAAAATCCAATAATTAATGATCTCTCATTTTGACACAACAGCCAACTATACTTTAGAGGATGACAGCGTAATACTACGCCCTTTACAGGCCGATGATCTTGAAAACCTACTGCCTTTTGCTATTAATGAGCCTACTACCTGGCAATACTCCAACGTGAGCGCCAAATACGAGGATGGCATGCGCCGTTATGTTAACGACGCCCTCAAAGCCCTCGCAGAAGGCCGTGAATATCCTTTTATAGTGATTGACAAGCAAACCGGCGAATTTGCAGGCAGTACCCGTTATTACGATATACAGCCCAAGCTAAACTCGCTTCAGCTGGGCTATACCTGGTATGGCGAGAAATTCAGGGGAACTGGTTTAAATAAACATTGTAAATTTTTGCTGTTGCAATTCGCGTTCGAAGAATTGAATATGATGCGGGTTGAATTCAGGGCCGATGCACGTAACGAGCGCAGCATTGCCGCCATGAAAAGCATTGGCTGCCAGGTTGAAGGCATTTTACGCAGTAACATGCCCCTGGAAGATGGAGGCAGGCGCGACTCTATCGTACTGAGTATTTTAAAAGATGAATGGGAAAGCGGGGTTAAGGAAAGGCTAAAGGGGAAGCTGTGATATTAAGCTAAATACATAAATAACCCAATTAAATATCGAACACCGAATTTTGAATATCGAATAATGAATTTACTTCATCATTCTACATTGGTTATCCGGTGTTCGATATTATTATTCTACTTTACCACATTCCTCGGATCTGTTTTCGATTTCAACACGTATTCATGCGGCGGTTCTGCGCCCAACAGGTTTTTCACAAAGTAATCCCATCGGCGGCGCATCATGTAGGGCGAGTAAGGGCCATAACCGTGCGCCATGTTGGGGAACACTACCAGATCATAATCTTTGTTCGCTTTTTCCAGCGCTTCAATAACCAACAGGGTATTGTACGGTGGTACGTTATTATCCATTAAACCGTGGGCCAGCATTAGCTTGCCTTTTAAGTTTTTGGCATACGTTTCGTTGGCGTGGGCGGCATAATCGGAGTTTGATACCAGGCCGTCATACCGTTCGCCCCAGTCGTCCTCGTAGTTGCGGTTATCATGGTTGCCCGATTCGGAGATGCCCACCTTAAAGAAATCGGGGTAGCGGAACATGGCCGCAGCCGTTGCAAAGCCACCGCCCGAGTGGCCCCATATGCCTACTTTATTGGTATCAATGGGGTATTGTTTTGATAACTGCCTGATACCTGCAACCTGATCGGGCAAAGTATTTTCAGACATATTTCCGTAGCTCATGTCATGGTAACTTTTTGAACGCAGCGGGTTACTGGTACCTTCAATTACTACCACAATAAAACCAAGCTCGGCCAGTGATTGATTATCACCCCTTGAAGCCACAAACGACCAGCTGCCTACGCTCCCGCCTTGCGGACCGGGGTATATGTAATCAATAACCGGGTATTTTTTACCGGCATCCATGTTGGTCGGCGTAAAAATCAATCCGTAAATATCGGTTTTGCCATCACCTGCAATTAATCTAACCGGGGTTGGCGCTTTCCAGCCGGTAGCGGTTAGCCTTGATACATCGGCTTTTTCCAGGTTGGTTATCAGCTTGCCATCCATGCCGCGTAAAACGGTAACCGGCGGAACGTCTGGTTTAGAGTAGCTGTCAACAAAATAACCTCCCCCCGGCGATGGGGTAATATTATGGTTGCCTTCTTCGGGCGTAAGCACGGTAAAATGCTTACCATCAAAGCCTGCTTTACATAACTGGCTGTAATATGGGTTTTCCTTTTCAAGGCCACCGGCAATAAAATAAACCGTGCGGGTTTTCTCGTCAACCTTCAACAGCCTGGTTACTACAAAATCGCCTTTGGTAATCTGATTTTTGACCTTCCCGGTGGCTGCATCGTACAGATACAAATGGCCCCAGTTGTCGCGCTCAGAAAACCAGATGATCTCGTTGGTTTTGGGCAAAAACTTCCAGTTAATAGTACCCCAGCCCGATTCGTACTGAGTTTTCACGGTTTCTTCAAAAACCTCCTTAACTGCGCCCGTGGCTGCATCGGCAATGCGGAATTTCTCGTTTTTATGATCGCGCGATGTGGATACAAAGGCCAGTTTCGAAGCATCGGAGCTCCAATCCACATCATCAAATGTGCCGCTACTGCTGATGTCGTCGCTCAGCGTAGCGCGGTGTGCATCAGGGGGTACCTGCAGGGTAATTACTTTAGGATGGTCTACTTCAATAATCACCCTGGTTATCATTGCAATTTCATCGCCCGGCAAAGGGTATTTCCATTGCTTTAATACCGGTTTGCCCACATTGGTGGTAACCAGGTACATATCGCTTACCTTACGCTGATCCTGCTTAAAGGTGGCTATCTTCTTTGAATCGGGCGACCAGCGTAAAATTGCCGCGTCGGAGTTTTGCCAGCCTGCATTATCTGTTGCGTAGCCAAAATCTTTAATACCATCGGTAGTCAGCTGGGTTTGGCTGCCTGTTTTTGTATCGCGCACCCAAAGGTTGTAATCTTTGATATAGGCTGCCCGGTTGCCGTCTGGCGATAATACTTCTTCTGTTTTGCCCCTGCGTCCGCCAGGCTGCATGCGGCCCCGTTCCGGTTCCGCCCCGGCAGTAACCAGGTCTGTGGTCAGGTCATACTGCCAGTGTTTATCGGCTGCCGTAAACATTATTTTTTTTCCATCTGCCGAGAAGTTGATGGTTTGAAAAGGCAGCATATTGCCATCGTATTTGTTGCCCGAAGCCGCTGACAGCAGTTGGGCCAGTTTTTGATGGTCGAAAGCTGCTTCGCGTGTTTTCTTAACCGGGTCAACCAATACAAATTCGCTGCCCTGGGCGGTGAGTACCCGGTACCAGAATTTATCGCCTGGTAGCCAGTTAGGCCTTACATCGGCCCTGTCAACAAACGGGGCGGTATTGTAGGTCATAAAACTTTCGGCATGTTCATAGTCCTTTGTGGTTAAGGGGCTACCCTGCTGGGCATACGCCGACATAACCCAGGCAAACGCCGGAATGGTGAGTAAATATTTATTCATGAGTGTCAACTTATGTTTAAAGCGCAAATTAATGCTTTTTTTTATTTGAGCATGTTTAAAGATTGTTACAGAGCGGGAGAACAGAGGCAAGAGTCAGGAATCAAGTTAAGACTTTTGGCTGACTGGATAGGACAGCGTGAATAAAGGAGTAAGTTTTTCAAAAGGGCGTGCCGGTCATTAGAAAAATAACAACCGACAGATTTTTACCAAACAGGGCGTAATCGGCAAACAACTACTGAGGGCCGGTTTCCATATCGGCGCTGTATACACCCATTTTGGCGGCACTATTGCAAGCAGCGCGGTGTACTAATGCACGTTGGGCTGCAACAATGTAATCATCATTACCCTTCCAAAGCTCCAGCGCTGGTTGTTGTATCGCTCTCGAGAAAGAGAAAGTAAGCACCCAGGGCATTACATCGCCAAAGCGGGTGTGCATACGATTTAACCTTTCGGAAGCAAGCGCTGCCTGTTGGCCGCCCGAAAGGAAGGCTATGCCAGGTACCGATGCAGGTACGGTTTTTAAGAAGCATTTAATGGTTGCTTCGGCCACTTCGTCTAAACCCGGCTTTTCGGGGCTATTTTCGCCCGGCAATATCATATTAGGTTTCAGGATAATGCCTTCCAGGTCGACCCGGTGCTGGTACAAGGCGTTAAATAGGGCATGTATTACCTCGGTAGTAACCTCGGCACATTTTTGGAGCGAATGATCGCCATCCATCACTACTTCGGGCTCCACAATGGGTACCAAACCGGCTTCCTGGCAAAACATGGCGTAACGGGCAAGGGTGTAAGCATTTGCCTTTATACAGGTTGGCGACGGGATATCGGCGCCTATAGTGATAACAGCCCGCCATTTGGCAAAACGGGCGCCCATTTTATAGTAGTTCTTCAAACGGTCGCCCAGGCCATCCAGCCCTTCGGTTATCTTTTCGCCGGGAAAACCAGCCATAGGTATAGCGCCTTCATCAACTTTAATACCCGGAATTATCCCTTTGTGCTTTAAAATATCTATGAACAGCGTGCCATCGGCAGTACTTTGCTTTATGGTTTCATCAAACAGGATCGCCCCGCTAATGTATTCCTCCAACCCTGGTGCGTTTACAATCAGATCACGGTATTTGCGGCGATATTCTTCAGTTTGTGGGATGCCCAGTTCCTGGAAACGCTTGTTACAGGTGGCAGTGCTTTCGTCCATGGCCAGCAAACCTTTGTTGCCTTGCATCAGTTGGTAAGCAATGGTTTTTAATGTCGAGGTATCCATAATCATCCTTGTGTTAAGCAGGTACAATAACTAACACTAATAGAGCCCGACTTGTTTTATAATTGAGAACATGCTGTTTTATTTGACACGATATTTACCTGCGTAAGTGTCCCGTTCGTAAATATGACCCGTTGATGCCGGAAAAAACGGTTACAATAAATGTCATTAATTGATGATCGAATATATTGGCCAGCAACCGGCACAAATATTTGGATGCTAAATTGGGCGATGATTTTAGTGTTAACCATAATAAAATATAAAATATTGATTATAAAGTATTTGTAAATATTTTATCTGAAATGTGTTAAGTTATGTTAACCCAGTTAGATGCGTTTACCCTGCGTGTACAGCCAAGTTTGTCGTACAGCCTTCATTTTGATACCGGCACATCGATATAACTACTGTTGTACCATTTTACTTTAAGTGGTGTTTTGGCGTCGTTAACATTTTCCTGGCTTACTTCTTTACCGGTGCCGTAGTTAACCTGGCAAAAATTGTTTTTGTTTACGTTGATAATTACAAGTAAGCGGCTGCCTTTGCGCAGTTGCCTGCTTACCACCTTTGTATTCGAAAACGGTAGCGTTGTTATTTTTCCTGGTTGCAGCAGTTTGCGGTTGCTGATATCCCACGAATAGCTGGCCCGCCCCAAAAAGTAGGTAAGCTCAAAATATCCGCCGTTGGGCATCACTTCATAAAGTACTACACTATAGTCAAAATCCTTTTTGTTTATAGCAGCCGTGATTTGCCCAAGGAAGGCGCCGTTCACAATAAGTGGTTGTTTTAAACTGTCGCTTATAAAGGTAAACCCGTTGCTGTAAACATCTTTTTGAATAATAGGGAACGGATATGCGTAGTTATTGGATGTAGTGCGATCGGCAAAGTCAACTTCCTGTTCAAGGTATGCCGGTTTAACCGGCTTTTGGGAAGATAACCTAAACCCATCATCCTTTTTTACATTACTCAGGTAAAGCCGGAGCATGCTTTGGTACATTTTATCCAGGGATGGGGCATGATCCCAGCGGTTGGCACCCATAACCTCGTAATTGATCCTGTCTTTGATAATGGCAGGCTTTTTACCTTGTTTCATGATATAATCAAACCACTCAAAAGTAATTGCTTTGGTGTGGATGATAGCTACCGAATCAACCTTGTAGCCCCGTAAAACAGGTTCGCCTCCCCTTTGTGCGCCAAAATGGTCGTACGGGCCAAGTATCAGGTAATAGTCGGCCCTGGGGTTATATTTGGCCAACTGGCGCAGGTAATATAAGCCGGATGTTTGCCCGTCGTCATAATAACCATCAAAAGCCAGCACCGGGATATTGATTTTTTCAAATTCCTTACCGTATGGGATCATAGCTTGCCAGTATTTATCAAAATCGGGGTGCTTAAGCCATCGCTGCAGCCACTTATTAGGCGCATGGTCAACACTATCAATTTTGTTATAGGCAGCTCCGCTTTGGTACCAGTTTTCATTTAAATTACGCCAGCGCTGCTGGTTATTGTAAGTAGCGGTATCCAGGTATTTATTATTGCTTACGTAAAAGGCCCAGCCATAATTGGCGTTAATAAACACATTGTTTTCCATAGGCAGCCCCATACCCGGAATTGCCGAAACATAGGGTACAATGGTTTTGAGCGCGGGATGCACCTTATATTTTAAACCTGCCCATTGCGCAAAGCCCGAATAACTGCCCCCATACATTCCCACTTTGCTGTTGCTCCAGCTTTGTTTGCTTATCCAGTCAATTACCCAATAAACATCTTCGGCATCGTTTTCATAGGGGATCACTTCTTCGGGGCTTAAACGCTTGCCACGCACATCGGCCACTACGCCCACGTAGCCACGATCTGCAGCGTATTTGGCTTCAAGCAAACTTCTTTTAGTATCCGAGTAAATAAAAAACAACAGGGCTGCCGGTTGCGGCCCGGCCATATCGCGCCGGCGCACAACAACAGCCGATAACGTATGCCCCTGCGGGGTTTTAATAAGCACGCTATCATTAATAATATACTTTTCCACATCAGCATCAGCCGATTTTTGGGCAAAAAGAGTTGCCCCCTGGCTTATTAAAGCCAGTAATAGCATTAGTTTTTTCATGTTTATTTTTTAGTTTATGATGAGCAAAAGCAGAAAGCTTTTTTGTATTAACAGTTGTTATTTATTGGTAATTAATTACAATCCGGCCTTTTGCCTTTCAGTTTTATCCTTTCACCTATTCCTTACATCGGGCTTTAAGCCTTCAGCTTCCCCTTAAACTTTACGGATTGCCTTTCCGACACTTCAACTACCTGCCCGGTTTTTAAACTGATGCTCAGCTTTCCGCCCGGCAGATGGCTAATTTGATCGATGTAGTTCAGGTTGATGATTTGTGCCCGGTTTACCCTGAAAAACGTTGCGGCGTCCAACCTTTCTTCCATCAGGTTTAGTGAGCGTTTCAGGAACGTTTTTTTATCACCAAAATATAATACCGCGTAATTATCCATCGATTCAATCAGGTGAATTTCATTTACCTTTAAAAGATAACATTTGCCGCCATCTTTTATAAAAATCTGCCTGTTATCCGTGGTTGTGTTTAGCTTAACCCTCACCTTTTCCATAGCTTTGGCAAAACGCTCATCACGGATAGGTTTTACCAAATAATCGAGGGCGTCAGCTTCAAACGCTTTTACAGCATATTGATCAAAGGCGGTAGTAAAAATAATTTCGGGCACACTATCCAGCATTTCCAACAAATCAAATCCCGATTTTTCGGGCATTTGCACATCAAGGAATATCATTTGAGGTTGATGCTCTTGTATTAAAAGCTTTGCATCATCGGCATTTGCCGCCTCGGCAACAATTTCAACATCATCATAATAGCCCAGCATTGTTCTTACCTCTTCGCGGGCAAGCCGTTCGTCGTCCACAATAATTATCTTTATCTTTTTCATAATGCAGGCAAAATGATGGTTGATAAAACTTTATCGCCATATACCTCCTCAATTACAAAACTGGCCTGGTTTTGATATTGCAATAGTAAACGGTCTTTTAGATTTTTTAAACCAAGGCCATGCTGGTTACCCGCAGCAGAGAGCCGGCCGGGGTTTAAAACGGCAATGCGTATTTCCCCGTCGGTATTTTTGATAGTTATTTTAATTTCGCCTCCCGCTTTCTGATGTGCAATGCCATGTTTAATAGCATTTTCAACCAAAGTTTGGATACTTAACGGCGGTATCAAACAGTGTTCTGTCCCCTCTTCCATATCAACGGTAAATTGCAATCTTTCTTCAAAACGGATCTTTTCAAGCTCCAGGTAATCATTAACCAAATTAACCTCGTCACGTAAGGATATAAGCTTTGCATTGCTGCCATACAAAGTGGCGCGCAGCAAATCGGACAGTAAATCTATCGCGCGCCGGGCTTTTACCGGGTTGATAGCTGTTAATGCTTTAACACTATTGAGGGAGTTGAAAAAGAAATGCGGGTTAAGCTGTGCCGATAGTTGCTGCATTTGCGCATCGCGGGCAACTACCTGTAAACGGGCATTATCGGTGGCCGTGCCAATCTCCATCAGGGCATAATGGTACAGGTGAAAAGCCAGCACCCAAATGGCCATAAGCCTAATACCGGTAGCCAACAGCACCAGGTAATTTTGACGAAAAAACATCCCGAAGCTTTCACTGTAAGCAAATGTAAAATAATAGCGGGCTACGTACAGTTTAACAGTAACCAGCAACATGTAGCATATACCCATTAAAAGCACCGCCGGAATAAGGCGCACAGGCATGTTTTGCAATTTTAAACGGGTGAAGTTAAAATTATGCGCAAAGCGATAATAAGCATGGGTAATCAGGATGCCAATACCAAGATCAAACCCAAAATGAAACAGTGCAAGCGTGTAACTATATTGCCCGCTATGGCCGCCGGTAAACATTTGCATCCAGGCCGAAAATCCCCAGAACAAACCAGCTAATGACCAGCCAATGAGCTGGCATGACCAATATAACGATATGCTTTTTTGCTGTTTCACTGTTGTCTTGTCTGGCTTAACAAACCAACAAAAACTATTTGGTAATATAAAGCGAAAATACATAGGCGCAGCCGTTTGGGGACGAACGGGAATTTCAAGTTAATCTTTGGCTTTCCAGGCCGGTTTACAGCGTAGGCGATGAAGCTTTTACATTTTAAGCTTAACAATTTTGAGGACGAAAGCCTGGTAAACCTGCTGTTAACCAATAGTTTCTGATTTGATAAGCTCCGATACGCCGCCTCGTTCAAAAAAAAAATTCTTTTTTTTAGCTAATAATATAAAACGAAACCGATATTCGTTGGTTAATGAGTAACTTTAAATCTAAATAAAGCATTAAAGCTAATGGTGAAATTATTTGTCGGCGGATTCCCTTTGGACATGACAGAACTTGATCTGGTTAAGATAATTAACTTGCACGGGGAAGTGAGTACGATTAAAATAGTACGGGATAAAAAAACGAGAATTTGTAAAGGTTATGCCTTTTTAGAGATGAAGGACCGTGAAGGTGCTGAAAACGCAGTAATTGCCTTAGATGGTACCCCCATGGGCGACAGGACGCTGAATGTAAAAATAAACGAAGAAAATGCAGTAAAACCGCCACCACCCAAAAGGAGTTTCGGAGGTTATAGCAGTAATACTAACCGCAGTAGTAGTAGTAGTAGTAGCGGTAGCAGCTACGGCAAAAGTAACAGCAGCTATAAAAGACCTGCCGACGACACGCCAAAAGCCAAAAGGCCAAGAAGAGCAATATAAAATACATCCTATAGCTTTGGATTAGGGGTGCAATTTTTTAAGCCGGGCTACAATATTGATTTTAATGGTGTAGCTTGATGGCTATGCCGCTTAAAATTGACTAAGCAAGTCTTTTCGTCAGCCTTTATTCTTTTCGATTTTGAATCAAGAAACCACAGTTACGTTATTATCATATTGAATAACAGGTTTATGCAGCCCGTCTGTCTTTGTAATCTGTTGCCGGCGCTCATATCAAATCAAAAGCCCGCGCGTATTGCGATAATTCAAAAGATGAATTTGCCCCTAATTTGTGCTTGATGTTTTTGCGGTGTGTATCGACGGTGCCTGCAGCTATAAACAATTGACTGGCAATTTCGGGCGAGCTTTTGCCCAGTACCATCAGGCGCAAAATTTCACACTCGCGTTTGGTGAGGTTGGAGAACTTTCCGAAATTCTTACGCAGAAAGATATTTTCTTCCAGCATCCGCTCCACCTTGGCCGTAACGTGCTGAATGGGATCAACTTTAAAAGCCATATTAATCACAAGTAAGGGAAGGCCTTCATCATTGCGCATTAAAATTTTCATAGTACTTAAATGCCATACCCAATCCGGGCTATTATTTATTTTTACCTGTTGAAAAAAGGTGATGTCATTGTCGGTATTTCTTTCAACCATATCTTTTACCTTTGGCACATAAGTTTCTGCGTCTTCGGGGTTAAAATATTTTGCAGTATAATCAGGGGTAGAATAACTCCTGAGCTCAGCTAAAGTTATTCCCAATTGGTTTAACCCATTTTGGGACATATACTCCAGTTTAAAATCGGGCATCCGGTGTATAATGGTTACACCCGGCAGTAGGTTGGCAACGGCGTGTATTTTATCAATCTCGGCTTGAATTTTCAGTTCCAAATCGGGCAATTTGTTCATTGCGGTCTCATAATTAAGGGATGGCAATATAATAAATGTTTAGAGACCGTTTTGCTTAATATTAAGAAGTAATATTGATTATTGGCTATTTATTTTATATTTATCAGGTAATACAACCGCGCAAAATTGTGCCTGCACGTAATTGTATGAAAGCGCTGATGTTAAGTTGATACAGTAATAAAATGCCGCTAAAAACCCCTTTTCTTAAACTTTTATTATTTACTCAATTTTTATTATCGGGTGTATACGCCAGCACCCCGTACCAGGTAGTTTATTTAAAAAACTACAACGCAGCTGATGGCCTTCCCGGCTCGCAGGTCAACTATTTAATGCAGGATAGCAAAGGCTTTATCTGGATAGCCACAGATAAGGGCGTGAGCCGATTTGACGGACAGCATTTTAAAAATTTCACATCGGCCGATGGGCTTGAAAGCAATGAGGTTTTCCGGATAGCCGAAGACAATTACCACCGTATTTTTTTTTACTGTAATAACTATCGGGTTTGTTACTACGAAAACGGGCTCATACACAAGCTTATTTCAACTCAAAAGGTTTCGGTGTCGCCATTTGCCAACCTGTTTTTTAACCGTTTCAATGAGCTTTGTGTAAATTATGAGCTTAATACCAAAATTTATCGTTTTGAGGAATTAAAGTCCCGAAAACATCAGGAACAACGGCCCGGCAGCTATATATATGGTGCAAGTGGTGAAGAGGCCGTTTTATCTGAAAATGACCTTAGCATACTCAAAAATGAACTTGGGGCCGCGCATTTAAACTATATAACAGCCAATACCAATACCAAGCCATATAGATTGGCCTTACAACAAAATCATTTGTTGCTGATATCTAAAGATTGGGTACACGTTTATCAATATCAAAAAAACGGAATCATCCCCCTTAATCAAATCAATTTTACCGGCAATGTAACATCGGTTTACCTTACAGGTAAAAATACTTTTGCTGTTACAACGGTAAAACAGGGCACATACATCATTAACTACATTACCGGCGAGCGGAAAAATTACCTTAACAATCAAATTACTACATCTACGCTTATTGACCGCGAAAATAATTTGTGGTTTGGCACCTATGACAGTGGTTTCTTTTTATGTACTAATCCCGAAGTAAAAGTCATCAATAAAGAAAACGGTCTGGATAATGAAAACGTTTTAAAACTAAGTATAGCCGGTGGTTACCTTTTTGCAGGGCACATTTTAACCGGGTTGAGCTATATGAAACTTGGCGCTAATCAAAATCCCTCAATAGGCACCATGTATTTAAAGCAAAACCGGTCGGATTTTAACCGGGTAACCAGTTTGCTTTCAATCTCCGGCAAAAGGCTTATGATTGGTACAGATAATGGGATATTCGGGTTAGATGTATCAAACAGCAACCCGTTATCGTGGCATTCCGTACTGTATTATGATAGCCCTATAAAAAGTATCTTTGAACGGCCCGATACGGTATATTTCCTTACACAATCTTCTCTTGGCAATCTATCAAATCAACTCAAAAAATTAAACGGGAACCTATTTGAACCTATACGCGTAACATCCCTGGCATGGCGAAAAGGGCACCTGCTTGTGGGCTCGCTTTATGGACTATATCAAATTGCGTTCCCAATTAATGATGATCACTTTATATATGTACGTATACTGGCCGATAAGGGAATAAATGCTGTAAAGTGCATGGCATCTAACGGGGAGGTATGCGCAGTGGGTACCGAAGAA
The DNA here is from genome assembly GCF_051903035.1 of Mucilaginibacter sediminis. NCBI lineage: Bacteria > Pseudomonadati > Bacteroidota > Sphingobacteriia > Sphingobacteriales > Sphingobacteriaceae > Mucilaginibacter > Mucilaginibacter sediminis. The sequence continues at coordinate 88,031 of NZ_CP170602.1, read as the reverse complement.
AAAGGTTTTTTTTTATTGAATGACAAAAAAATAAGTCAATTTAATAAGCCTGTTATACTATCCGGCAACATCCGCAAACTGATATGGACAGATGCAAACACACTATGGGCATGCACGGCCAATGGTGTAAGTATCATTAACTTTAACAATAATTACCAAACTTACCGGGTAAACCGGTTAAATACCAGTAATGGGCTTCCGTCAGATAACGTTGCAGATGTAGTTCGCCATGGAAATGATTATTATATAGCTACCGATCAGGGCATAGCAGTTACTCAAAATTTATGGAATACCAACCTGCCCAGGCCAATACTGCTTGATGATGGCGTACCCGGAAAACAGAGTAATTTTATGTATGGTAAGCCGGTTGTGTTTAATTGCGTTGCCTTATCCTACAAAAGCATGGGTAAAATACAATACAGGTTCAGGCTCAAAGATGTTGATAAAAATTGGGCAGCTGCGCCATCGGGCGAAAAACGGTTTGACCTGCTGCCGCCCGGCCATTACGAGTTAGAAGCGGTAGCCGCCGATCGTTTTAACCAATTAAGCCGTCCACTTGTTTTTCAATTTACTGTAATGCCGTTATGGTACCAGCAACTGTGGCTGCAAGTTATTGCCGTTACAGGCGCTATATTTATAAGCTTTTTGCTTATACGAAAATACTACCTGTCTATCATTGGATTACAAAAAAAGGATTATGAAAACGCACTTGCTTTGCAACGTGAACGCCAGCGCATCAGCAGCGAAGTGCATGATGATTTGGGGGCAAGTATATCGGGCATAAAACTGCAAACCGAAATGCTGAGCCGGAAAGTAACCAACCAACCGGTTTTTAAAGAAATAGATGCCATTCATGAGGCCATTACCGATATATCTACCCAGGTGAGGTTAATTATCTGGAGCCTTGACGTTGAAAATGATGAGGTAGGCAGCCTGGCTAATTTTATACATAAACAAGCTATTAAATTATTTGACAGCAGCGACATCAGCCTACAGGAAAGTATCTCGGTTGGTGAAACCACTATTGCCATTAGCGGCGAAAAAAGACGGCAGGTATACCTACTGGTGAAAGAGGTTTTAAACAACATTATTAAACATTCAAACGCACAAAACGCGTTCCTGGCAATTAGCCTTTACAAAAACCGGCTGCATATTAGCATCCGGGATGACGGACGGGGCTTTGTGCCCGATGTACGCAAACACGAAACCATGGGCATCCGTAACATTTATGCACGCGCAAAAAGGTTGAATGCCGATTTAAAAATTGACACCGCTCCTGGCAAGGGCACATCCATTAGCCTTAAACTGAACCTTTAAATGGTGGCCATACATAATAGATAATAAAATGTTCCTAAGAAGTCATACTCTAAAACTTTTACTGCTACTTCAATTTTTAATCACAGGCGTATACGCAAGTACGCCGTACCAGGTAGTTTATTTAAAAAACTATAGAGCAAGCGACGGCCTTCCCGGCTCGCAGGTTAACTATTTAATGCAGGACAGCAAAGGCTTTATCTGGATAGCCACAGATAAGGGCGTGAGCCGGTTTGATGGGCAGCACTTCAAAAATTTCACAACGACCGATGGGCTTGAAAGTAACGAGGTTTTCCGGGTAGCCGAAGACAATTACCACCGGATTTTTTTTTACTGTAATAACTATCGGGTTTGTTACTACGAAAACGGGCTTATACACAAGCTTGCTTCAACTCAAAAAATTTTCGTATCGCCATTTGCCAACCTGTTTTTTAACCGTTTCAATGAACTTTGTGTAAATTATGAGCTTAATACCAAAGTTTATCGTTTTGCGGAATTAGTATCCCGGAATCACCAGGGCCAACAACCGGGCAACTATATTTACGGCGCTGAAGGAGAAAGGATTATTCTATCTAAAAATGACCTCGCCGTACTTAAAAACGAACTTGACACTGCGCATTTAAGTTATATAACAGCCAATACCAATACCAAGCCATACAGATTGGCCTTACAACAAAATCATTTATTGCTGATAACTAAAGATTGGGTACACGTTTATCAATATCAAAAAAGCGGGATCATCCCCGTTAACCAAATCAATTTTACCGGCAATGTAACATCGGTTTACCTTACAGGTAAAAATACTTTTGCTGTTACAACGGTAAAACAGGGCACATACATCATTAACTACATTACCGGCGAGCGGAAAAATTACCTTAACAATCAAATTACTACATCTACGCTTATTGACCGCGAAAATAATTTGTGGTTTGGTACCTATGAAAGCGGTATTTTTTTAAGTACCAATCCCGAAGTAAAAGTCATCAATAAAGAAAGCGGCCTTGTAAATGAAAACGTTTTAAAACTGGGCATAGCCGGTGGTTACCTTTTTGCAGGGCACATTTTAACCGGGTTGAGCTATATGAAACTTAACCCTAATCAAAACACCTCGATAGGCACCTTGTATTTAAAACAAAACCGGTCGGATTTTAACCGGGTAACCAGCTTGCTGCCAATTGCTGGCAATAGGCTAATGATTGGCACTGATAATGGGATGTTTGGGTTAGATATTTCCAACAACAATCCGCCATCGTGGCACCCCGCTTTTTATACCGGTGGACCGATAAAAGGAATCGCATACCAGCACGATACAGTTTACTATCTTAACACCAAAGGTATTGGAATGTTATCAACCAAATTCGGTTACGAATTTGCTCCTATCCGGATAACATCATTAGCATGTTTAAAAAAATACCTTCTTGTAGGTTCTCTTTATGGGCTATATGAAGTTACACTCCCAATAACCAGCTATCACTTTAAATATGAGCGCATATTTGCCGATAAAGAAATAAATTCTGTAAAGTGCATAGCATCTAACTATGAAGTATACGCGGTAGGGACAGAAGATAAAGGCATATTTTTATTGGCTGATAAAGCCGTTAGCCAGTTTAACGCGCCTATTATTTCATCCGGCAACATCCGCAACCTGATATGGACAGACGCTAATACATTATGGGCATGCACGGACAATGGTGTAAGTATCATTAACTTTAGCAATAATTACCAAACTTACCGGGTAGGCCGGTTAAATACAAGTAACGGGCTTCCGTCAGATAACGTTGCAGATGTAGTACGCCATGGAAATGATTATTATATAGCTACCGATCAGGGCATAGCAGTTACTCAAAATTTATGGAATACCAACCTGCCCAGGCCAATACTGCTTGATGATGGCGTACCCGGAAAACAGAGTAATTTTATGTATGGTAAGCCGGTTGTGTTTAATTGCGTTGCCTTATCCTACAAAAGCATGGGTAAAATACAATACAGGTTCAGGCTCAAAGATGTTGATAAAAATTGGGCAGCTGCGCCATCGGGCGAAAAACGGTTTGACCTGCTGCCGCCCGGCCATTACGAGTTAGAAGCGGTAGCCGCCGATCGTTTTAACCAATTAAGCCGTCCGCTTGTTTTTCAATTTACTGTAATGCCGTTATGGTACCAGCAACTGTGGCTGCAAGTTATTGCCGTTACAGGCGCTATATTTATAAGCTTTTTGCTTATACGAAAATACTACCTGTCTATCATTGGATTACAAAAAAAGGATTATGAAAACGCACTTGCTTTGCAACGTGAACGCCAGCGCATCAGCAGCGAAGTGCATGATGATTTGGGGGCAAGTATATCGGGCATAAAACTGCAAACCGAAATGCTGAGCCGGAAAGTAACCAACCAACCGGTTTTTAAAGAAATAGATGCCATTCATGAGGCCATTACCGATATATCTACCCAGGTGAGGTTAATTATCTGGAGCCTTGACGTTGAAAATGATGAGGTAGGCAGCCTGGCTAATTTTATACATAAACAAGCTATTAAATTATTTGACAGCAGCGACATCAGCCTACAGGAAAGTATCTCGGTTGGTGAAGCCACTATTGCCATTAGCGGCGAAAAAAGACGGCAGGTATACCTACTGGTGAAAGAGGTTTTAAACAACATTATTAAACATTCCAACGCACAAAACGCGTTCCTGGCAATTAGCCTTTACAAAAACCGGCTGCATATTAGCATCCGGGATGACGGACGGGGCTTTGTGCCCGATGTACGCAAACACGAAACCATGGGCATCCGTAACATTTATGCACGCGCAAAAAGGTTGAATGCCGATTTAAAAATTGACACCGCTCCTGGCAAGGGCACATCCATTAGCCTTAAACTGAACCTTTAAATGGTGGCCATACATAATAGATAATAAAATGTTCCTAAGAAGTCATACTCTAAAACTTTTACTGCTACTTCAATTTTTAATCACAGGCGTATACGCAAGTACGCCGTACCAGGTAGTTTATTTAAAAAACTATAGAGCAAGCGACGGCCTTCCCGGCTCGCAGGTTAACTATTTAATGCAGGACAGCAAAGGCTTTATCTGGATAGCCACAGATAAGGGCGTGAGCCGGTTTGATGGGCAGCACTTCAAAAATTTCACAACGACCGATGGGCTTGAAAGTAACGAGGTTTTCCGGGTAGCCGAAGACAATTACCACCGGATTTTTTTTTACTGTAATAACTATCGGGTTTGTTACTACGAAAACGGGCTTATACACAAGCTTGCTTCAACTCAAAAAATTTTCGTATCGCCATTTGCCAACCTGTTTTTTAACCGTTTCAATGAACTTTGTGTAAATTATGAGCTTAATACCAAAGTTTATCGTTTTGCGGAATTAGTATCCCGGAATCACCAGGGCCAACAACAGGGCAACTGTATTTACGGCGCTGAAGGAGAAAGGATTATTCTATCTAAAAATGACCTCGCCGTACTTAAAAACGAACTTGACACTGCGCATTTAAGTTATATAACAGCCAATACCAATACCAAGCCATATAGATTGGCCTTACAACAAAATCATTTGTTGCTGATATCTAAAGATTGGGTACACGTTTATCAATATCAAAAAAACGGAATCATCCCCCTTAATCAAATCAATTTTACCGGCAATGTAACATCGGTTTACCTTACAGGTAAAAATACTTTTGCTGTTACAACGGTAAAACAGGGCACATACATCATTAACTACATTACCGGCGAGCGGAAAAATTACCTTAACAATCAAATTACTACATCTACGCTTATTGACCGAGAAAATAATTTATGGTTTGGTACCTATGAAAGCGGTATTTTTTTAAGTACCAATCCCGAAGTAAAAGTCATCAATAAAGAAAGCGGCCTTATAAATGAAAACGTTTTAAAACTGGGCATAGCCGGTGGTTACCTTTTTGCAGGGCACATTTTAACCGGGTTGAGCTATATGAAACTTGGCGCTAATCAAAACACCTCGATAGGCACCTTGTATTTAAAACAAAACCGGTCGGATTTTAACCGGGTAACCAGCTTGCTGCCAATTACCGGTAATAGGCTTGTGATTGGTACTGATAATGGCATATTCAGGTTAGATTTATTAAATACCAACCCTCCATTTTGGCGCCCTGTGTCATATATAAATGGGCCGGTAAAGGGCATTATCGAGCGGCCCGATACAGTATATTTCCTTACGCAATCGACGCTTTGTGTAGTATCAAATCAATTTAAACATATCATCGGGTATCCTTTCGACCTTATACGCACAACATCCATCACCTGCCATAAAGGACACATCCTTATAGGCTCACTTTATGGACTATATCAAATGGTCCCCCCAATTAACGCGAGCCACTTTAAATATGTGCGAATACTGGCAGATAAAGGAATAAATGCTGTAAAATGCCTGGCATCTAATGGACAGGTATGCGCGATAGGCACCGAAGATAAAGGGGTTTACCTGTTAACCGGTAAAGTCATTAGCCAATTTACCTCACCTGCTATTTCATCGGGCAACATCCGCAAACTGATATGGACAGACGCTAATACACTATGGGCATGCACGGCCAATGGTGTAAGTATCATTAACTTTAACAATAATTACCAAACTTACCGGGTAAACCGGTTAAATACCAGTAATGGGCTTCCGTCAGATAATGTTGCCGATGTAGTTCGCCATGGAAATGATTATTACATAGCTACCGATCAGGGCATAGCTGTTACTCAAAATTTATGGAATACCAACTTGCCCAGGCCAATATTGCTTGATGATGGCATACCCGGAAAACAACGCAGTTTCACTTATGGCAAGCCGGTTGTGTTTAATTGCGTTGCCTTATCCTACAAAAGCATGGGTAAAATACAATACAGGTTCAGGCTCAAAGATGTTGATAAAAATTGGGCAGCTGCGCCAACCGGAGAGAAGCGGTTTGACCTGCTGCCACCCGGCCATTACGAGTTAGAAGCGGTAGCCGCCGATCGTTTTAACCAATTAAGCCGTCCACTTGTTTTTCAATTTACTGTAATGCCGTTATGGTACCAGCAACTGTGGCTGCAAGTTATTGCCGTTACAGGCGCTATATTTATAAGCTTTTTGCTTATACGAAAATACTACCTGTCTATCATTGGATTACAAAAAAAGGATTATGAAAACGCACTTGCTTTGCAACGTGAACGCCAGCGCATCAGCAGCGAAGTGCATGATGATTTGGGGGCAAGTATATCGGGCATAAAACTGCAAACCGAAATGCTGAGCCGGAAAGTAACCAACCAACCGGTTTTTAAAGAAATAGATGCCATTCATGAGGCCATTACCGATATATCTACCCAGGTGAGGTTAATTATCTGGAGCCTTGACGTTGAAAATGATGAGGTAGGCAGCCTGGCTAATTTTATACATAAACAAGCTATTAAATTATTTGACAGCAGCGACATCAGCCTACAGGAAAGTATCTCGGTTGGTGAAACCACTATTGCCATTAGCGGCGAAAAAAGACGGCAGGTATACCTACTGGTGAAAGAGGTTTTAAACAACATTATTAAACATTCCAACGCACAAAACGCGTTCCTGGCAATTAGCCTTTACAAAAACCGGCTGCATATTAGCATCCGGGATGACGGACGGGGCTTTGTGCCCGATGTACGCAAACACGAAACCATGGGCATCCGTAACATTTATGCACGCGCAAAAAGGTTGAATGCCGATTTAAAAATTGACACCGCTCCTGGCAAGGGCACATCCATTAGCCTTAAACTGAACCTTTAAATGGTGGCCATAATAGGTATTTTAATCAAGGATAATTTTAGGATATTAGCATTTTACATTTACCGCAAGCATGCTCCAGATAATTTTGTTAGAAGATAATTTACATTACCGGCGTGGCCTGGAACAAATTATTCATGATATGAGCGGCGTAAGCCTGATGGGATCATACACCAATGCCGAAACTGTATTAAAAAAAATAGACGTGCTTAAGCCGGATATTTTTATTGTTGATATAAACCTGGAAGGCATGTCGGGCATAGAATTCATCAGGCGGGCAAAACCAGTGATGCCCAAGGCCGAGTTTTTGATGTGTACTATAAACGACGACAACACCCACATTTTTGAATCGCTTAAAAGCGGCGCTACAGGTTATATACTCAAAGAATCATCGGCCAACGAGATAAGGAACGCGATTACCGAAATTGCAGCGGGCGGATCACCCATGAGTGCCTATATATCGCGTAAAGTAATTGCTTCATTTAACGACGCCAGGCCAAAACAAGCCACTGCTACCGAAAACCTAACGGAACGAGAAATAGAAGTACTTAACCACCTGGCGCGCGGCCTTCAATACAAAGAAATAGCCGACAAACTTGATATTAGCACAGGTACCGTTAAAAAGCACATACGCAATACCTATACCAAGCTGCAGGTACAAAATAAAGTGGAAGCCATAAACAAATTTCGCGCTATATGATATACCCCTTTTTCAGTATTGCGGGGCTTATGGTTTAACACTAATTTAGCATCATAAAGAAACTAAAGGGGCAAGTTAGTTAACCAACCCGATAGTGATTTATAAACCTAAACCTTATCACTTTAATAAACGTTAAGTTTATCATGGCTTGATTTCAACTATCAAGCCATCTATTATTCCAGAAAATATCCATTATTAATAATTCACTGAACTTATTGTTACAGGGCCTGTAAGCCCAGATGATTGTAACCTGCTATTTTCGTTATAAGGGTTTACCACAGTCCATGTTTTTCTTTGATCGGCCTGCAGCTTGCTATCGCCAATCAAGCGGTTAACCCAGGTATTTACTACGGTAATATCAATGGTATTTACACCCGGTTTAATGGCTTTGGTAACATCCAGCTGATAGGGGGCTGTCCAAACGCCACCTACATCTACCCCATTTATCTTTACCTTAGCCATTGCTGTAACAGCGCCCAGGTTAAGTATTAAATGCTGACCATTTACAGGTTTAGAAGCTTTAAAGGTGTTATGATATGCGGCATGTCCTGAAAAGTATTTTATACTATCTTCGGCCCTTTCAGTCCAGTCGGTAAGTTTATCAAAAACTACCGGTTTGGCAGGCCCCCATCTGTTACTGTCAAACTTTACAGTCCATGGCGTATTTAATTTAACTACACTTTTTCCTTCGGGAAAGTTAACATCAACATTAGGTTCGTTACCAGCTTTACTCTCTTTACGAAAAACAATGAATGCACTTTGATTGGCCGATAGTTTAAGTGGCAGCTCAGTAACACTACCTGTTTGTTTGAATGAAGGCAAATCGCGGGCCGCTCCGGTTACCGCATCCCATAGCTCGGGCTGTTTTCCATGAACCCTGAAGGTGGCATTTAAATCAACTTCTTTACTGGTTTGGTTTGATACAAAGTATATGTCGCCATTGTCAAGTTTGCGATGGATAAACAAGGCTTCATCAGCTTTATTAAATTTACAATCGGGTATAACATTTACCAGGTTAAGCGCCTGTTGCATATCCAGTCCATTAATCACCAAGCCTTTGCCATAGGTATGTTTTTTTATTTTTTCCCCGTCAATATCTCCCCAAAGTTCGGCGGCTATTTTTTTAACCTCAACATCTGCAAGGCCATAATTTTGCAAACCGGGCGACCGTTTTGGCGCAGGCCCTAAAATAGTTAACCCCTGCCCTACCAATTCTTTTATTTTTTTGAGCAATTGCGGCCGCATGGTTTCCAGTTTAGGCAGCACCAGTATTTTGTAGGCCATACCTCCTGGCAATACCAGTTTACCATTCGCCACAGTTGCACGTTCATTTAATATCTCGGCATTAATGTAGTCAAATGAATAACCCTTGGGCAGTTCAGGATCGCGGATACCCGTCATTTTAGGTGCATCTTCGCCAATAAAATAGGCAACGTCAGCTACGTATTTACCCTGGCGTAACATATACCCACAGCGTTTAAGGTATTGGACAAACATATCCATATCATAAAACCAGGTATTTAACCGGTTAAACTCGTTGGAGAAGCCTGCGTTAACGCCCGGTATCTTATCCTCATAGGGCTGCTCGATATAAACATGGAGTAATGTATTGTTGATGCCTTCGGTAAAAAAGCGGTCGCCACGCTGTTTCATTACAGCCGGGTAGCGCGAATATGCTCCGCCGCCGCAGGTAAATGATTCGGCCGATACTTTGTTTTTGCCATAAATATGCGCGCATGACGATGCCGCCCTGTTTTCGATATTACCCAGGTCGCCCTCGCTCCAAAACTCGCCACCTACCTCGTCTGACTGGCCTCCATACTGCAAAAATTCGCCAGGGAATCCCCAGTGACCATAATTTTCCAGCCAGGTAGTAAGGCCATTTTTGTGGCTAACATCCCTTAAACCTGCAACATATTGATAGGCAACCTCGTCGGCAATAAACCGGCGCATATCCCATAAAAACCTGTCAGACATATCCTGGCTGCCCACCACGTTACCGCTCATTACTGGGATGTAGGGAGTTGGATCGTAGCCAAACGATGATTTAAATTTATCGGTTAATCCGTCTGTCCAGTTTTGGCCGCCGGTTTCATAGCTATCTTCAACAGTTACCTTAAAACTCTTGCGGTCGGCAGCCGGTATGCGGCGCAGAATCTCGCCTAAAAAGGCGTTAAAATGTTCGGCAATGTGCTTTTTGCTCATCTTATCAGTTTCAAGCCCCCTGCCTTCCGGCGATGCGGGGCCATTGGTTACCTGGGTAGGTGTCATCCCGCTACGCATAATTACCCAGTTACCTGCCGGAACATTCCATTTTAAAGTACCATCGGCAGCAAGATATTTTGAAATGTCAATCACTTTTTGCGGGTCTATCACGTAGCGTGCAGCATCAACGGCCGGCTGCACGGGCCATTGATACTCTTTCCAATACGGGAAAGGTGTCTGGAACATTTTAGCCAGCGTTTTTTCGATATAATTCTCAACCACCGGCGATGCGGATAATTTCAGTTCGGCAATGGCACTGTGCTGGCTTTCGTTATTAAAGACTATCCTGAAGTTTTTGGCCGTGGTGGCTGGTATTGATACGCCTGCTGCCCCGTAGGGGCTAAAGCCCACGTTAAGTTCGCTATTGCTTCTGTCAACCACAAAATGTTTAATAGTTTGGTAGTTGCCATTGATATCTGCCTGGATGTCGCCTTCAAAACGCATGGCAGTTTTGGCCGGGTAAATAGTTAGGCCCCGAGCGGTAAATGAAGTGCCTGCTTTTATATCAACAGTAAATGTTTTACTGTCGGGAAGTTCCAGAACAGTGTTTTCATTGCCATCCATGATATTGGTAATATTATCCATTGATGGCTGGGCACTAATTACGGGCTTTAAATCACTAATTGTTAAATCATTATCCTGGGATACTGGATAGGCTAACAACTTAACATCCTGGAACTGATCGGCAGGTTTATTCAATTTCCCCTTAAAAACGAATGGGCCTTTTACCTGTTTTACCGATGATGTAAGATAACGCATGGCCTGTTCCGGCTTAACCCAGGGGCCGCCAGACTGGCTCCATCCGGGACCATTAAAAATGCCGATATCAATTCCGAGTTTTGTGGCGGTTTTTAACGCGGTATGCATGATATCCCACCACTCGGCCGAGAATAATTTCACTTTGCCATATGGAGTTTCGGGAATACCGATATTGCCAATGAAGGCCCGGTTGATGCCTACCCGCTTCATTGATTCGAGGTCTTTAATAACACCTTGTTTCGAGATATTATCCGACATCCAATACCAGTATATACTGGTTTGGATAGAATCGGGCGGCATTTTAAAACCAGAAAGTAGTTTTTGCGAATAGTTTTTTTGTTGCTGTTTCACCTGGGCTATACCGGGCAAATTGGTAACAAACAAAACAGCGAGGGTTAAAAATAACCTAAAAAGGTTTTTATAGATATGCATGCGATGCGGATAAGTAATTTAATGGTTGAAAAAGGATATTTAAATTTTTGTAAATGCACCGTTAACCGGCATTCTGTTTTAGGTTGAAATATCTTCGGTTTATAATTCAGCTATTTTAAATCATTAAAATAAAACCGGCAACCTCCTCTGTCTGCCTCGCCTATTCGTTTTCTCAAATGATATTTTTTTGAGTCTGCCGGAGCACATTGGGTCGATTAGCGCCGAAGGCTAAACTGCTATGCCTTTAAACAAGCAAATCCCGGGTGCAAGTAGCATCCGGGATTCGTCTGTATATATATATATGTAACGGTGTCGGGAATAAATCGACAACTATTACCGGTAAGCTTTTACGCCCACGCCGTTAATTCCAAATAAATACAAATCATTTACTTTTAAAACCGCCCTTACATCGCCGGGTAATTTAAACCCTGATTTTTGCTGGGGCAAATAGTTAAATGTTCCGTTGCCATTTCCTTTGAGTAATACTCCATAATTGGCGTCGTACTTACCAAACTTTACCCTTGCATGGTTAATGTTTCCGCATAATAAAAGATCGGTTTGGCCATCTTTGTCATAATCCAAACTTGTTATAGTAAACACCGGCCCGTACTGTGCCTGCAATGGCAAGGCTATTGGGTGTAGTTTACCCTTGTTGTTGCTTACAAAGCACATGGTTGAAAGGCAATTTGCCGACAGGTGCCCTGCTCCTTTCATTTCTTCGGGGGTAAAAATCTTGTCGATAGTTGCATCAGCATAACTGTTATAGTCCGGGAACCGGCCACGCATCATGCTTATCTGGTCAAGCATTTCATCGCGGCTAACATAAGGGTAACTTTTATGCTGGATGTAAAAACATAGTATCGGGTCAATTGATCCGTTATCGTCAAAATCTTTGTAATACATTTCGGCAGGCTCCCTATCGGTTGCTTTGCATTGTGTATTGAGGCCCATGTTACCGGCAATAAGATCAGGGTGGCCGTCATGGTTAACGTCGCTCACGGTTAAACAGTTCCACCAGCCTGTGTATTTTTTGTCAAAATACTTAGCGGTGGCATCGGTGAGTTTGCCGTTGTTGTTTTCAAAAACGGTTATTGGCATCCATTCGCCAACTACGACCAGGTCGGGCTTGTTGTCGCCATTCATATCTACCCAGGCGGCATCAGTAACCATCCCTATCCTTTTCAAAGCAGGATTTAATTTTGTTGTGGCATCTGTAAAATGGCCTTTACCATCATTTAGCAGCACATAACTTTCGGGCGCCTCGGGGTACCGGCCTGGTATTACCCTGCCACCAACAAACAAATCGGGGTACCCATCACCATTAATATCGGCCACTTTAACACAGCTTTTGCTGCCCGTCATTTTAGGCAGGGCATTAGTTGATTCCGTAAAATTCCCTGAACCGTCATTTATATATAACCTGTCCTGTAAAGCAGCATCATCGGGCATATAATTGTGGTATCCACCGGCGCATACATATAAATCGGGCTTGCCATCGTTGTTGGCATCAAAAAAAACTGCGGCGGCATCGGTACTGGTTTTACGGGATTCAAAAGCAGTTTCTTTTTTTAATGTGAAACCTCCTCCTTTTTGCTGAAGATATAAAGCACCGGGGCTACCGTTGTCGCCGCCTACGTAAACATCCTCCAGCCCATCGTGATTTACATCGGCCTTGGCCATGCATGGACCGTTGTAAGATAGCGGATTAACCAACAGCGGTTGCCGTTTAAAATCATTAACCAGGCTCATGGTGCTATGATACTTAACCGGCGATGGCACTTCAGTAAACAAAGGTTCTGCTATATTTTGCGCGAGATAAGGTGCTGCCGCGTCTTTTTCGGACAGCGTAATAATCTGGTTTGATTTGACGTTTTTCACCACTTGCGCTTTACCGCTTTGCCATATAATACGCAGCGAATCCAGTTCCTTAGCTCCGCCTAAGCCAAAATGCAATACCGTCGATACAGTAGATTCATACCCACGGGTGGGCATTTGTTCAAGATATTGCTTTTTATCGGCTGCATAAATTATAACTTTTGCGCCAATACCCTCGGTGTTTTTATTTGACCCTTTTAGCCGTACCGACAGGTAATGATTTTTATTTTGCTGTACCGACTGGTTTTCGTAGATGAATGCCGGCTTATTCACATTGTTAATCACCAGGTCAAGGTCGCCATCATTATCCAGGTCGGCGTATGCGGCGCCATTGCTGTTTGATGGTTGGGTTATCCCCCATTGTGCGCTTGTGTTGGCAAACGTGAGATCGGCGTTATTTTTGAAAAAGTAACTCTTTACTTCCGACGATGGCATTTGGCTAACCAGGTTCAAAAGATCCTGCCGCATTACACGCCTGTCGCTTAATTTATCGCCGGCATATTTCAAAAAATCCATGTTGGTGTAATCGCGGGTATAACCGTTGCTTACAAAAAGATCTTTCCAGCCATCGTTGTCATAATCTGCAAATAAGGGAGCCCAGCTCCAATCGGTATTTGATATACCCGATAGTTGCCCAATTTCGCTGAATGTGTTGTTACCATTATTTACATGCAACATATTACGCATATACTGGTAGTAAAAACCAACTTTAAGGTTAAGGTTAAAAGCTTCGTAATTATCCGATGCGAATAACATTTTTTGCCTTTTGTTATCTTCCGGCAGCATATCCAATGTGTAGATATCGGGGCTAAGGTCATTATTAATATCTGCTACATCGTTACCCATTGATGAAAACGACGTGTGTCCCAGTTGTCTGGACAGTTCGTCGGTAAATTTTCCATTTTTATTATTGAGGTACAGCCTATCCGGCACATTGTAATCATTGGATATGTATATGTCGGGGTAGCCATCACCATTAATATCGGCAATACCTGCGCCCAAGCCATACGATAACGAAGTGTTTACAATACCCGACTCGCTGGTTATATCCTGAAAATGTCCGTTATCATTGCGGAACAACCTAATGCCCGACTCAAGGTCGGTTTTACTCATGAGACTGCTTATGGTAATCTCGTCAATGCTATTTGGGCGTTTAGGATTGTGGTTTACCAGTAACATATCCAGGTCGCCATCTCTGTCATAATCAAAAAAATAGGCCTGTGTGCTAAAAGAGGGAAAATTGAGACCATAATCTGCCGCCATTTCTTTAAATACCGGCGTGCCGTTACTATCATTCCCCTGGTTTATAAACAGCTCATTAACTCTTTTTTCGGCGCTTAATTTCCCCGAATAGCAAACGTAAATATCAATTTTTCCGTCGCCATTAATGTCAACCAAACTTACACCCGTTTTCCAGGGGCCTGGGCGCCCTGCCACGCCTGCAGCGGCGGTAACATCGGTAAACTGTAAATGACCTTTGTTCAAATACAATTTATTATCGGTCATGTTACCAGTAAAGTACAGGTCTTGTAAGCCATCGCCGTTCAGATCGCCAATGGCGACCCCTCCACCGTTATAAAAATACTCATACATTAACACGTTGGTATTTAAGCCTTCGGTTAAAGTATTGCTGAAATCGACATGGGTTTCTTCTGGTTTTAGCAAACGAAACAATGTATCACCTGGCTTATCGGCGCTGGATGACGATTTACAACCTGCCAAAACAATAAAAGCAAGCAATACCAGGAGATACCCCTGCTTTTGCCTGCTTTGCTTACCTGATATTTTTAACATTTGATGAGTTACTGAAGCTGGTCAAGAATTGGTTTATCCAACCCGTCTATCACATTTACCGACGGTTTAATCAGTTCTAAAACTACAATATTATTGTTACTTTTTTTCAACCACTCGGCAGGTAAATATAATGTTTGTTGCGGCCCGTTATTCCAATAACGCCCTAAGTTATGTCCGTTTACCCAAACCACGCCTTTACCCCATTTACTCATATCCAAATAGGTATCGGCAACTTCGGCCAGTTTAAAAGTTCCAGTTTTAATTACCGGCTCATTTGCCCTTAGCTTGCCTGCTTTGGGCTTTATTTTGCTGATATCGTCAAACGGTAAACCAAACATTTTCCAGTTGGTTATTTCGGTTCCCGCAAAAGTTACATTTTCGGTTATACCCTTGGTATTCTTCAATAAATAAGGCCCAAAATTGATACGGCCCAGATTTTCGACCAGGATATCCAGTTGTACTTTTCCTTTTGGCAAATTAGCTAACAGGCTATCCTGTTTCAGCCTCCTGTCCAGGATACCTACGCGTTTGCCGTTTACAAATACAATCCCATAATCGCGCAGACCATTTACTTTGATGATACCTTTTTTACCACCATTGATGGTAGTACGGTACAAAACAAAACCATAGGCCTGGTTAAGGTCTTCAAAAGTTAAGGGTGTTTTGCTAAGTTTGGCAGCTGGCAGTATATCAAACAAACCTGTTGTTTGGCTGAGCTTAACGGCCGGAAGGTTCATAACCGGTTTGGCAGCTGGTACATCAGGCAGTGTTTGGCCGGCCGGAAGGTGTTTCTTGATTACCTCTCTAAACTTATTATATTTATCGGTAGCATTACCAGCCTCATTTAACGGGGCATCATAGTCATAGCTGCTAATTTGCGGCTCATAGGGATCCTTGTCGTTGTAGTTGGCGCCGTTCATGAAGCCACGGGTTGTGCCACCATGAAACATGTACATGTTGATAGAAAGCCCTGCGGCCAAAACCGAGTCTAATTTACCCAGGTATTTTTCTGCAGGTACGGTATGGTGTTTTGTTCCCCACCAATCAAACCAGGCTGGGTACCATTCAGCAATAAAGAACGGGCCTTTACCATCATGGTTTTCTTTAATCAGCCTTTTTACTTTTGCCACGTCATCAACACCGTTAATCGCCGGCAGTAACCCGGGAAGGTGCCCGTCTTTAATAGCAGCTTCAGGGTCGCAGGTATATAGCTGTCCATCAAAACCGGCGTCGATAAACATTTTACGGTTTAGCGCCAGGTAATCTTTATCGTTGGAGTATGATCCGTATTCATTTTCTATTTGCACCATTAAAACGTTGCCGCCATGGTTTACCTGTAAGGGGGCAAGCTGTTTGCCCACCTCTTTAATATATTGCTCATATTCTTTTAAATATGTCGGTTCTTTACTGCGCACTACCAGGCCTTTTTCTTTTTCCAGCCAGTAAGGATATCCGCCAAATTCCCATTCAGCGCAAACGTACGGGCTTGGGCGTAAAATAACCCACAAGCCTTCTTCCTTCGCCATTTTTACAAACGCGGCTACATCATTATTACCGGTAAAATCAAAATGCCCTTTTTGTGGTTCATGAACATTCCAGAAAACATAAGTACCTATTGTGTTTAACCCCATTGCTTTTGCCATTTTCATACGCTGACGCCAGGCTTCGCGCGGTACGCGGGGGTAATGCATTTCGCCGGATATAATTTGCAATGGTTTGCCATCCAGCAAAAATGTGCTATCGGTTAATGCAAAAGTATGTTTGGCCATTTGCGCATTCGCGCTGATGCCACATAGTAGAATAACGGGTAAAATTAATAGTTTAAAAAATTTCATAAATTAAAAAAATGCAGGCAATTGTTTATTAGGGTTGACGATAGAAGCTATTTTGTGGTTAAAGTGATTGATGCAGACTTAAGCCCGGCAGCGCTAAACTGCACGGTGGTTTTGCCCGGCTTGCCGGTTGTTTGTATATAGGCCAACAGGCGGCCTTTCAAAACCTTGCTGGTATTTGACTGATAGTTTTCATGACTGGTGGTACTCCCGCTTTCTAATCCCAATAATTTAGCGGGACCGGTTAGCTTTACCACAACTTCATTGTCGGCATTAGCTACCAAGACTCCATTTTTATCGGTAACCTGTACCTCTACCTGGCTTAATCCTTTTGTTTTGGTGTTAAATATTGTGCCATCGGCAATTATTTTGATATCAGAAGCCTCACCGGCTGTTTTTAAAGTGTAGCTGGCTGCTTCAATTCCGTTATTATAGCCTTTTACCAGTAGTTCTCCCGGCTCATAATCAACCGCCCATGATGGTATTTGGCCTTTAGCATCGGCGCGTGAAATTTTACCGAGCGATTTGCCATTTAAAAACAATTCTGATTCCTGACAATTGGTAAAACAATCAACCCTTATTTTACTGCCGGCCGGCCAGTTCCATACGGGCTCAATGGCTTTGTGGCTCCAGATACCTTTATCTTCCTGTTGCGTAATAGGCTTGACGCCAATAAAAACCATCGGCTTATCAGCCCAAAGGCTTTGCCTGTAAAAGTATTCGGGCTTTTTAAAGCCGGCCAGGTTAATAAGCCCTGCCCCGTTGCTGCGCTGTGGCCATTTACCGGCCTCGCCCAGGTAGTCAATCCCTGTCCAAAGGTATTGGGCAGATATGTATTCGTTACTGTCAACCGCAGTCCAGGCCTGTCGTTGCATGCCGTTCTCGCTGCCATAAATAATGCGGTTGGGGTATTTTTTATGATCATCGGCGTAACGGTACTCCTGGTAATTATAGCCTACAACATCAAGTTCTTCCGGGTAACCTACCTCGTTCGACATCACTACTCCCGCAAGCGCTGCAGTAACCGGGCGGGTAGTATCAATTGCCTTAACAGTCTTAACCAGCTGTTTGGCAATTACGGTTAACCCACTTGCAGCAGGATGATCAGGCAGGTAGCCTTTACCATAAATCTGCGGATTTTTACCTGTGTTTAATACTTCGTGGGTGTATGGATCATTAGGGTAATCAATTTCGTTTCCAATACTCCACATAATAATGGACGGATGGTTGCGGGCACGTAATACCATATCGGATAGATCGCGAGTAGCCCATTCCTTAAAATATTCGTGATAGCCATCTTTAGATGGGGTGCCTACATTCCATCCTTTAACCCACTTATTTTTGCCCAGTTCCCACTCGTCAAATGCTTCATCCATTACTAAGAAGCCCATTTTATCGCACAGGTCGTATAAATAATCGGCGTGAGGGTTATGGCTCAGGCGCAGTGAATTAACCCCGGCGTCTTTTAATATTTTTAAACGGCGCACCCAAACTTCCCGCGGAACGGCTACGCCCAAAGCACCGGCATCGTCATGGATACATACGCCTTTTAGTTTGGTACTTTTATCATTTAAAAAGAACCCTTGATCTTTATCAAAACGGATGTTGCGGATACCTACCGCCTGGTTTACAGCATCAATTTGTTTGCCGTTGCGGCTTAGCTGTACCTGTAATTGGTATAGTTCCGGGTGTTCAACATCCCATAAATGAGGAGACGATACTTCGGCATCAAAACTTGTTTCGTGTTTGCCAGGTTTTACCTTAACCTGCTTTTGTACAGCTGCGGCAATTTTACCGGTATTATCAACCAGGTTTATTTTAATGCCGATAGCTGCCTGGGTTGCTGTGCCGTTGCTGATGTTTACTTTTAGGTTGATGTCCGCTTTATCTGCAGATATTTTTGGTGTAGTAAAAGCCACATCCCACAGATCCACATGGACCGGATTTTTAACCACCAGGTAAACGTTGCGGTAGATTCCAGAACCTGTATACCACCTTGAATCGGCAAACTCACTATGATCTGCCTTTACAGTTACTATATTTTGTCCCTTGTAATTAAGGTATTTTGAAAGTTCATACTGAAACGGAATAAATCCGTTGGGGCGCTTGCCCAGGTAATGGCCGTTTATCCAAACTTCGCTGTTTTTGTAAACGCCATCAAAGTAAATGTAAACCTGTTTGCCTTGCCATCCGGCTTCGGCGTTAAATGTCTTTTTGTACCAGCCTATGCCACCGGGTAAATAGCCCGTGGCGCTGGCCCAGTCCTCACTAAAGGGTCCTTCAATACTCCAATCGTGCGGCAAATCAACGGCTTTCCATAAAACACCGGCTGCGCCGCCTTTATCGCCATTGGTAATATCCCCTTTATGGAACCCCCATCCCGAATTAAACAATATCGGCCTGGATTTATCTTGCGCAAACAAACCCGCCGGAAGCGTTACCAGTAAAAAAAAGCAGATGACGTTTTTAATATTCATGTTTAGTAACCGTATTATTTTTTGTTTAAAGTGTTGAGTTATGAGTATCGAGTCAAAAAACAACAAATCAAATTTGCGGCTTAAGACCAAATACTCATTACTCAAAATTCAGACCTCAACATTCAAGACTCAGAACTTAAAATTTACTGTTGTACAATTTGCCATTGCTGGTTATTACCGCCATTCCATGGCCACTGAATAATGCCGGCACCATTGGTGGTTACGCCGCCATTAACATCCAACACAAGCCCGCTATTGCGGTTAATTACTTTGTAAACGCCATCGGTTACGGCTGTAAACTGCCACTGTTGGTTATTGCCGCCATTCCACGGCCATTGAATAATGCTTGCGCCGTTGGCGGTTGATGCGCTGTTAACATCAAGTGCCAGTGTACTGTTACGGTTGGTTACTTTGTAGTACCCGCCGCCATTGCTGGTTATTATCCATTGCTGGTTATTGCCTCCGTTTTGCGGCCATTGTATTATACCCGCGCCATTAGCTGTCGACGAGCCATTTACATCTAAAGCCGAACCGCTGTTGACGTTTAACAAACGGTAGTAAGCTGTTGGGTAAAAGGTATCGGTACCACCTGCGCCCACGCCCCAGCAATATTTTAGCCGGCTTAAACCCGAAGCATTGGTGTTTGAAACGGTAAGGCTTGTACCTGTACCGCCCAAAGTTTCCATGGCATAGCTATCACCGGTGCGGATGCCAGGCCAGTAAACGCTGCCCATGCCAAATGCCCGTACCTGGTTGGTTAAGCCCTGCAGGTACGCAATTTCCTGATCGCCGCCTATGGCGCCGGTGTAATTTTTACCACCCGTCATGGGTACGCCAAACTCGGTTAATACCGCTCGGCTGCTGTAGCTGCCGATATTGCCCCGCAGCCTGCTTTCCCATTGCGCGGCAGTGGTGTTGGTGCCGTTGCTGAAAAAAGTATAATCATGTATAGATAACAAGCAACCACTAAAACGGCTATCGGCCCCAACGCCAGTAATATCCTGCGAGTAGGAAGTACCGCTAACCAAAATGCGGCCTTTTGGTATGGATGGATAATTGCTTAGCCATTGCGCGCAAATAGTTGTCCACGCGCTTAAAGTATAACCGTGTGGCTCGTTAAATATCTCGAAGTAAACGTGTGTGTTGCTGCCATATTTATTGACGATGGTTTGCCACATAGACCAAAACTGGGTTGTATTATCTATTACCCCATCCGCAGCCGACTTTGACTCCCAGCAACCTAATATTACGTTCATACCCTTGCTCAGGGCTTTATCAATTACTCCTGTATAGGAGTTCCACCAGGTTTGTGATACTGTTGGGTAATTTACCGGCAACCGCAGCGTATTTGCACCTGTGTTGGTTTGAAGGCCTGATATTACAGCATCGGCCTTTGCCGATACGGTGGCATAACTATCGGTTGATGCCAGGCCGCTTAAAACCAATATCCCATCGCTAAAGTTATCACCATCGCAAGCCCAGTTAACCCCTTTTAGCGCGCTTGCCGGGGTTGAATCAACAGTGAGGGGCTTATCCGGAGTGGTCACTTCTGTTTTTACAGGTTGAGTTGCAGGACTATTATCTTTTTTACAGCCGGTTATTAAAATACCCGCTGCGATTAGTAAACTAAATATTTTTTTCATGATTGATGTAGTTTCTTAGCCCCGTTAAAACAGAAGGGAGCAAGTAATACTCCCTTCTGTTTAGCCTCACCCTGCCCTCTCCAAAGGAGAGGGTTCTTGATTAGCCCATTTTTTAAGTCCTCTCCTTTGGAGAGGATTTAGGTGAGGCTCTTTTTAGTAACCTGCATTTTGCTGCAACTGACCACCAGATGCCTGTATCTCGGTGCGTGGTATTGGCAACCAATAATGTTTGGTTTGGAAACTGCGTCCATCCAATGCCACTTTAGGCGTATATGAAAATGTACCATTGGCATTTTTGGTGATTATTACACCTCCCGCCGGCTTGTTTTCGGTAACATCGGCAATTTTCCAACGGCGTACATCATAAAAACGATGTTCTTCAAATGCCAGCTCAACACGCCTTTCGTATCTAACAGCATCGCGCATTTGTGATTGGTTTAATCCGGCGGCTAATGCAGGCATATTAACACCCGGCCTTGCCCTGATCATATTGATAGCCTGCCTTGCCGACATGGTTGAACCAGCCGGAATAACATCGGCTCCGTAAGCTTCGTTGGCTGCTTCGGCAAAATTCAGCAGGATTTCGGCGTAACGGAAATAAATCCATGGATGAAAACCAGCATTACCCCAAGGGTTTTGAAGCGGGTAAGCATCGTCCATATATTTGCGTAAATAGTAACCTGTTTTAGTGGTATTCCAGTTGCTATCGCCATCTTTACTGTCTTTTCCACCCGGTATAAATGCTTCAACAGTACGCTCCCTGTATGGAGATCCGTTGTGTAA
Source organism: Mucilaginibacter sediminis (assembly GCF_051903035.1). Lineage (NCBI taxonomy): Bacteria > Pseudomonadati > Bacteroidota > Sphingobacteriia > Sphingobacteriales > Sphingobacteriaceae > Mucilaginibacter > Mucilaginibacter sediminis. The sequence goes on along the minus strand of NZ_CP170602.1, from coordinate 66,383 downwards.
TACAGTTGCATCAAACCTTGGGTCACGATGATCGTAAGGATGTGTTGGATCGTATCCTGATGTAGGATCGGTAATTGGCTTACCATTATCCATTTCATAATCATCAACTAAGTTTTGCAGCGGCGTATTACCGGCCCAACCGCCATAACCATTTGGCCCGTTGGCAATTTCCATGTGGGTATGGTTGGCATTTTTAGTGTACAAACGCTCAAAAATCACCTCGTTAGTTTCGTTAACTAAAAACATGTTATCATAACCGCCTGAATAAATACCGTATTTATTTAAGCTGATAACCGCTTGTGCCGCTGTTGCAGCATCGGCCCATGTGCCGGCATTATACAACGGACTTGCAGCATAAAGCTTTAGTCGTGATTTTAAAGCCAATGCAGCACCTTTGGTAGCACGGCCTAACAACCAGGTTCCGTCATTATTTAAAGGAAGCTTAGCAGCGGCATCATCAAGCTGAGCTGTAACATAATCAATGCTTTCTTTAATGGTTGCTCTTTTGAATAGGGATGGATCCTGTAAATTATCACCCAAATTTACCACCTTGTCGCCCATTAGCACTACCCCGCCATAATTGCGGATAAGGTCCTGGTAACGGAAAGCCCTGATAAATTTCAACTCACCTTCAATATGTGTTTTATGCCCGGCGCTTAAAGGCAGGTTTGGTAAAATGCTTAAAGCATAGTTACATTCCCTTATACTACGGTAACTCCGGGCCCAAAGCACGCCCGCTCCGCCTAAATTTTCGGGTGCCAATTGCCCGCGCTGTATGAGCCAGGTAGCATCATCGTTATTATAAATAGACTCATCGGTAAGGGAACTCCACATACTGTATTCAAAACCGCGGCCAAAACCCGGGTTTGATCCATCACCCTCTTTATCCTGTAACTTAGCACCGATATAACGATTGGTTACATAAGCCTCGAATACAGCCGTGTCCGATTGAATGGCAGATGTAGCAATCCTATCGGTAGGCTGCACATCTAATATATTTTTTTTACACGCTGTTGTACCCAGCATACCACACACCATTAAATACAGCGGGGCTTTATATTGTAGTTTCATGATTGTTTGCTAATTAAAATTTAACGTTAACACCTAAGTTGATAATTCGCTGCTGCGGATAAAACTGACCGCTGCCACTGGTTCCTTCAGGGTCATAATCCTTCACCTTGGTGATGGTGAACAAGTTGAACGCACTTGCATACACCCTTAAGCCGCCTACTTTAATTTTTGAAAGGAAAGCTGTATTGAAGTTATAACCCAACTGAACGTTTTTCAACCTGAAGAACGAAGCATCATTAAGCCAAAACGTACTGTTGTACTGGCCGCCGCTGATAGCGTTAGATGCACGATCTGTTACCCTTGGATAGGTTCCGTTTGGATTCGAGGCGCTAAACCTGTTATCGGCCCAGCTGCTGTAAAAGTTACCAATACTTCCCGATTCAGGTAAAACATATTGACTAACCTGCGCCTGGCCTGAAAACAATACCGAAAGATCGAAATTGCTGTAAGCCGCATTCAGCGTAAATCCATAAGTAATTTGTGGGATGTTACCGTATTTGGTTCGTGTTTGGTCATCGGCATTTATTTGACCGTCGCCGTTAAAGTCCTGGTATTTTAAGTCGCCAATTTTGGCGCCGGTAACATGCGGATAACTGTCAAGATCTGCCTGGGTACGGAAAATGCCTATGGCATTGTAAAGCAGGTAAGTATTCAAAGGCCTGCCGGTTTGGCGCTGATAACTTAAAGCACCACTGGCTTCATCAATAAAAACAATCTTGCTTTTAGCATAGGTTATGTTGCCGCTTACACCCCAGCTAAATTTATTAGTGGTGTGATTATAGCCCAGGGTTGCCTCAAAACCTTCGCTGTTTACTTTACCAATATTTTCCGACGGAACCAAAGGATCAGAACCGTATGGATTTACGATACCCGAAGTACCTGGCAACGACGCGTTCCTTGCAGCAAGGATGTCAGAACGTTTTTGTTTAAAGTATATGGCCTCAACTGTAAAGTCGTGCAGGAATGTAGCATTTACACCAATATCCAGCTTTTTGGCAACTTCCCAGGTAATGTTAGGGTTAGCCAGTTTTACCAGGTTAACGTTTGGCTGAATGGTATTTGACCCGCTGCCCGGAACGCTGGCTACAAAACCGTTGTTAACCAAAACATAATTGTCAAAATACTGGAAGCCGTTTACGTTGTCGTTACCTAACGAACCGTACGATGCCCTTAGTTTTAGATCATCAAAAAAGCTAACATTATCTTTAAACCAATTTTCTTTGGTGATCCTCCATCCTACTGATGCCGATGGGAAATAACCCCATTGCTTGCCAGAAGGGAATATCGAACTACCATCAGCACGAAGCTGGCCTTCAAATAAGTATTTTTCATCAAAGGCATATGCTAAACGGCTGATTACACTACGACGGTTATAGTTTGAGCTATAGCCCGAGTTCAGGTAATCTGTTGCGGCACTGCCACCCTGTGAAAGCTCGGGCAGTTGTGATGATAAATAGTTGTAGCGCGTGGCATCAAAATATTCAAGGTGATTTTTGCTTTGCTCGTAACCAACAAAAGCATTTACATCGTGCTTGCCAAATTTGCGTGCATAATTCAGCTTAATGTTTGAGGTAAGTAATGCCTGGTTGGTTTGCGACTCAAACAGTGTTGGAGCGTTGTTATTACCGCCAACCACATTTTTGTTGTAAGTTTTTGCATTGGCATCATAGCTGTACAGAATATAAGGCTTACTGAAGTTTTTGTCAAACGCATACGATTTATCAACAGAAAAGAATCCATCCAAAGACAAACCTTCAATACCCGGAAGTGCGTAACTGCCCTTTAAAATGCCATTAAACACCTGGGTAGGGTTATTGTTAACACCACCAATATCGGTTACCTGAACGGCCGGGTTGTTGTTTTCGATACCTGTTGTTGGCAATCCGTTTGGATAGTAGGCTGCAACAATAGGTTTTGCGCGGTACACAGAACGGAATACGTCGCCGGCGCCTACTTCAGGAAACTGCCTGTCTTCTTCCCTGCCTGAAAGTGACAAGCCTACTTTTAAACGTTTGGTAACATTAGCATCAATATTTGAACGGAAATTATACTGGTGATATTTGGTAACACCATTTTTGTATAAGCCATCCTGGTAAATAGTACCCAGCGAAACAAAGTATTTTACATCTTCGCTACCACCGGCAACCGAAAGACTATGCTGATTTTGTAAGGCAGTGCTTTTAAGTGTTTGCTTTTCCCAATCGGTATTAGGGTAATTTAATGGATCTGAACCGTCTTTAAATTTCTGGATCTGGTCTGCCGAGTACGACTGGTTTGGGCCTCCGCCAGGATTCGAGTCAAGGCTGATCTCATTCATGATTTGGGCATAAGTTGCAGCATCGGCCATTTTTGGCAAACGCGTTGGCGAACTGAAGCCCTGGTTAAAGCTGTAGTTAATGGTTGGCTTACCCGATTTACCACGTTTAGTGGTAACCAGGATAACACCATTTGCCGCCCTGTTACCGTATATGGCCGCCGATGCATCCTTCAACACCGACATACTTTCGATGTCATTAGGATCAAGCCTTTCCAAACCACCTATTTGGCCTGGCACGCCGTCAACCACTATCAGCACGTTGTTGCTTCCGGTAGTAGCCAAACCACGAATGGTGATGTTTGATCCATCGTATCCAGGCTCGCCGCTGCGGTTGTTAACAATAACGCCTGAGAATCTTCCGGCTAATGCGTTTGAAAGGTTGGGCTGCGGGCTTTTAACCAATTCCGAGCCCTTAACCTGGGAAATAGAACCGGTTAATGTAGCTTTCTTTTGTGTGCCGTAACCAACAACCACAACTTCGTTTAGTGATTTTGCATCGGCCTCTAATTTTACGTTGATAATTGTTTGGCCGTTAACGGGTACCTCCTGCCTGGTATAACCGATATAGGTAAAAACTAATGTGGCCGAAGCATCGGGCACGTTTAGTGTAAACTTACCGTTAATGTCGGTAATAACACCGGTAGTAGTACCTTTTAAAGTTACTGATACGCCTGGCAGGGTTTCACCTTTTTCGTCGGTTACAACACCGCTTATTTTAAGGTCTTGCTTGTTAACGTTTTTAACTCCCGCATATACCTGGGTTGGTATTGCAGTAGTAGTTAAACAAGCAATGGCCATACTTGTGGCTAATAAGAAAAGCCGGGGTAATCTTTTCCGGTGAGGGGAATGCTTTACGTGTAAATTTGATTTCATATTTTACTGGGTTTTCTAAATTCAGGATGTCGATCGAACGCATTTTCCGGGCAATTAAAACAGCTGCATCAAGCCGCGTAAACTCATGATTTTACAAAGCTTTTTACATGTTATTAAAATGGCCGGTAATGAATTACGATTTATCTCCGGTTAATTGGTAAGGCCAAAATGGGGTTAAATAGTAAAATTGAGTGAGGGGTAAATTCTCAATTAAATAGGGGGTAAATAAGCAAAACCCGCTTAAATACGTGATTTAAGCGGGTTTTGCTTAGGGGGTAAATTAATCACCATCAATTTTCTTTAATTACATCGCGGTTTACGTTGTAATTATTATGGAATGGTTTTCGGTATTTTTTGATGTAATCTGACGGGTTTACTCCAAACAGCTTATGAAACTGTTCCCTGAAATATTTAAGGTCATTTAGGCCCACTTTATAGGCGGTTTCATAAATGGTGCTATCGGTAGTTAACAGGATCTCGGCGGCCTTCCTTAATCGGATAAACCGGATAAAACTATTGGCAGATTGCCCCGAAATAGACTTAATACGCCGGTACAAATTGGAGTGGCTCATCCCTATTTCGGCAGCCAGTGTTTTTATACTGAACTCGGGGTCGGTTAAATGTCGTTCTACAATAACCAGGCACTTTTCTAAAAACTCTTTGTATTCCTGCGATATCTTCAGATCGTTTGATTTGAGGGTTATCTCGTTATAAAAGTATTTTTGCAGGTTGTTCCTGCTTTTCAAAATGCCGTTAACACGGGCTATTAATATTTCTTTTTCAAATGGCTTTGTAATATAATCGTCGGCACCGCCTTCAATCCCTTTTAATTTTATCTCGGCAGATGAACTTGCTGTTAACAAAATTACCGGTATGTGATTTAAAATAGGATCTTCCTTCACCCTATGGCAAACTTCGATACCGCTTAAACCCTGCATCATTACATCGCTGATAACAATATCCGGCACAAGCTGATAAACCAGCGCAAGCCCATCTGTACCATTGTCCGCCTCAAAAATCTCAAAGTCATCATTAAATATTTGCTTTAGGTAATCGCGGATTTGCTGATTATCTTCTATAAGCAGCATGGTTTTGGTATCAGAGCTCAGCGGATCGGCATTTTTGGCTTTTGCCTGTTTACCACCTGGGGCATCCGGTGTTAACTCCCCTTTATTTTCTATCAGTTCATCTAAAAAAACAGAGGTTTCAGCAACATCCTCAAAAACAAATTGCTGCCCAAAATGGGCTTTCCCCTTTAATAAACAAATATTGAAAACGGTGCCGCTACCGGGTTTACTTTCATAAGCAATTTTACCCTTATGGTTTTCAACAAACACTTTAACCAGGTACAAGCCAATACCAAACCCACCTGCCATGGGGGCAGCATTTTCAACCTGGTAAAACCTGTTAAATAGTTGCTCGCCCGTGCCTTCGGTTATGCCGCAGCCGTTGTCACGTATCTCAATCCTTACGTTGTCGGCTTCGTTTATTACCGTACAGCTTACAGCGCCGCGCTCCGGTGTAAACTTAAGGGCGTTTGATATCAAATTAAACAAAACAATCTCTATCTTCTCGCGGTCGGCAAATATTTCAATCGCGTCTGTTTGGCTTATAAAATCAAACTGTATTTGTTTTGTTTTGGCCTGGTGGTTAAAGCATAAAAAAACTTCGCGGCATAGGTTTACAATATTTAGCTTAACTAATTTTAGTTTATCGGTATCGCTTTCGGCTTTTCTGAACAGCAGTAACTGGTCAACAAGGCTTAATAGCCGCCTGGCATTTCTGTAAACAATGTGCAGGTTGCCCACATCGCCCTTATCTGCCGGACCAAACAACATATCCTTTACAGGGTTAATAATTAAGGTTAGCGGTGTTCTGAACTCGTGAGATATATTAGTAAAAAACGAAAGCTTCCGCTCATTCAGCTCTTTATCTTTTTCGGCCGAGAGCTGAGCTATTTTAATATCATATTTTAGCTTCGACTGGTTGGCCCTATATTGTATATAGTAATAAATAACAACTCCTATTGTAGCCAGGTAGCATAAATAAGCCCACCATGTTTTGTACCATGGAGGCAAAATTTTTATATGCAATGTTGCATAGTCATCCATCCAGATACCGTCCTGGTCGGCTGCTTTTACCTTAAAAACATAATCGCCGGCCCCCAGATAACGATAGGTTGCCGACCGCTGGTTACCCACATAGTTCCATGATTTATCAAGCCCATCCAGCCGATACGCAAAATTGCCTTTTTGAGGATAAACATAATTTAAAGCAGTGTATTGAATTGAAAACACCGATTGGTCTGGCTGAAGCGTAAGTTGAGCGGTTTCGCTAATGGTCTTTGATAATACGGTTTCGTCCTTGCCCTGGATGCCTACCTCTATCTGCTTATCAAAAATCTGCAAACCGGTTATCATTATCGGCGATTTGTAATGATTTTGATTTACTTTTTCGGGATCAAAAATATTAAGCCCTTCAGTTCCGCCAAAATACATCAGTTTACCCACGGTATCCATTACAACCGACCCGGCATTAAATTGCCCTGATTGTAATCCATCCGATTTATCGTAGTTGATTATTTTATTGGTATAAGTGTCAATACATGATAAACCCTGGTTGGTGCTAATCCAAACCGTGCCATTACCTGCTTCTTTTATAGCATTTATGGTATTGTTTGCCAGTCCGTTTTTTTCATTGAATTTTTTAAACGTTTTTGACTTAAGATTATACACAATCAGTCCATCGCCTTCGGTACCTATCCATAATTGATTTTTCTTATCAGGATAAAGTGAAAAAATGATCTGGCTCGGGAAATTCCTTTTTTCGGCATCATCCTTAAACAGCCGCGAAAACTTTTTTTGCGCAACATCATAGTATATCAATCCATTACCATAGGTACCTACAAACAAATTCCCTTTTTCGTCTTCGGCTATGGCCCGTACGTCATATGACCCAAAGCCACTGTTGGCCGGGGTGTAATTGGTAAACGTTTTGGTAGCAGGATTAAAAAGGCTCAATCCACCTCCGTTGGTACCAACCCACAAATTTTTATGTATATCCTGGTAAATAGCTCTTACATCATTCCCCCCGATACTTTTATTATCTGCTGCGTCATGGCTAAAGTTTGTGAACGAGTCTGTTTTTTTATTGTATAAAAAAAGCCCCCGTGCATAAGTGCCAAACCAAACATTCTTATTCCTATCCGTATAGCCGTACAAAAAAGCGCTATCCGTAAGGCCTCCAGGGCGGTTGTTGGCTTTGTATTGTTTAACCAGGCTTCCATCGGTCCGCATTTTAAAAATACCGTCGCCATCGGTACCAAGCCATAAATAGCCATCGCCGTCCTGGCACATTCCGTAAAACCGGACCCAACTTTCGCCACTTTTCTCAACCCTTTTCTTTTGGATATTAGTAAACCGCGCCTTGATATTACTTATCATTCCAATACCATCATCATAGGTGCCAAGCCAGGTATTTTTGTCCTTATCTATAAACAGGGTTTGAACAGAACGTTGTGTTATGTAATGATCATCATCGCCGGTAATTGGCAAAAGCGAAAAATTTATTGACGTTGGGTCCCGGTCTGTCAAAACCTTGTACACGCCGCCATCCTGTAAGCCAACCAGCAACTGGTTACTGCCATCTTCAATTATGGATAAATATCTTTTATTTTTAAAAGCAGGCTGGGCAGTTTGCAATTGCGAAAACATGTTTTTATCGCGGTTATAATATATAATACCCTTGCCTGTAGCTATCCATACATTGTGAAAATGATCTTCGAAAATATCGTTTATGCGCCCAACCATAAAGTTGTTTATAGGCACAGGCAGGTTTGCCTTATTGGCAACTACGCCATTTTTTTGATTAACTATATTGATACCGGCATTATCTGTACCTAACCAGAGCAAACCTTTTGAATCTTCGAGCAAGGCGGTTATCCGGTAACTTGACAACCCCGGCAGCGACTTGCTGTTGTAATTTTTAAATTTTAACGTTTGCGTATTAAAATAGGAAAAGCCTACGCCATATGATGCTATCCAAAGATTACCGTTGGTACTTTTGGCAATGTTGTTTACGGCATTTTTAACATTATTGCCATACGTGAATTTATAATGCGAGAATTTTTCGGTACGGGTATCAAGCCTGCTCAGGCCGCTCCTGGACGAAACCCAGATATATCCCTGTTTTCCTAAAATTATACTTTGTACAAAGTTGCTTGCCAATGAAGTTGAATCGCCCTGGCGAGATCTGAAAACCTTAAAGGTGGTACCATCAAAACGGTTAAGCCCCTCATTGGTGGCAAACCACATAAACCCTTTATTATCCTGCGTAATGCTATTTACGATGCCAAAAGAAAGCCCATCTTTTAACGAATATTTAAGCACCTTATTTTTTATAGGTGATTGGGCATAACCCCAAAGCGCAAAAATCAGTAAAGCAAATAGTATAATTATTTTCTTCATAAAAAATCAGGCGTCAACTGCACTCCATACTGCCCAATAACACACAATAACATAACCGCAAGTTACCAATTTGCAAATCGGCATGAAACCATTACGGCCACGAATTTTAGGTTCAACTGGTTTTAGTTTAATTGTGTAAGCTACACTTAATGTTGAAATAAAAAAAATATTTATCAACTTTCCGGTTTATAAAAGGTACCCGGCCAATCACGGCAACTATTCCGGTTGGTAAGTCGTTTTGATTTAGCGGGAGCGGCTAAATATTATTTTACCGCAGCAATTGCCGGATAAACCAACAAGGGCATGCCGATATGCTTGGCCAGTTTTTGTGTGTAGCTACCTGAAAAAAATCGTTCTAAAAAATTTTGTCGACGGTGCACGGTAGCAATCATGTCAATTTGCCCGTGTTTACATATCCAATCAAGTCCCTGATCTACGTCGGCGCTTTTTATGTTTCTGTAGTAAATTTTGGGGTAGTTAATTTTATCCGTTACATCACTTAAAAATTTATTCACCTGCTTATCATCCAAATGGGCATCCTTATTCTGGCTGGCAATGTGTGCAATCAAAATTTCGGCATTGAAATATTTAGCTATTTCGGCAACAGAATTTAATACATCAATATCTCCGGTCAGCATATCGGTAGTGAAAGCTATTTTTTTAAAGGGTTTAAATTTAACTTTAGGCGGCACCAACAGCACCGGGAATTTTGCATGATCAATTACCGACCGGCTATTACTGCCCATGAATAGCCTACTCAATGCGCCCGCACCCGACATCCCCATTACAACCAACGATAGCCGCCTTTCCTGAACAATTTTGCCAACCACATCGGCTACCAAACCCATTTGGCACGAATAACCAACATGGGGTTTAAAATTGCCCGCGTTAGGGGCAAGTTCACGCGCCATCTCATGCTCCATTTCAATCGCGGTAACGCTTAAGGCGTCCATAGTGGCTGTTTCCAGGTGCGAGTAGTCGGCTGTTGCCCAAGCATCCGGATTGGCTACCAATGTTTGCACAGGCAATAATATAGCATGACAGATGTGCACACCAGCCCTTAGCCCCGCGGCCAGTTGTAAAGCATAATGGCTTGCATTTACCGCGCAGGGAGAAAAATCCGTAGGCACCAGTATTGTATTCATAACCAAAACTTTAAGTTGTTATCAAATATCAGTTTGCTGTGCATTATAATAAATGACAGCGGGCATAATCATAGGTGATATCAGTCATTCGGGTTCAAAATTAGTTTCGCCACAACAATTCCACAGGTGCAGGTTAGCGCTTCAAATGATATAGCATCATAATAAAAAGTGACAGGCGTCACTTTTTAAACACCCTCATTTCCTGAGCTTTACTCAAAATAATTAAACAGTAAAAGCCATGAAAAAAATATTGATTGGTACCGATTTTTCAGAGAATGCCAAAAATGCCGCCATTTTTGGTTACAAGCTGGCAGTGCAAACCAAAAGCGATATAGAAATATGCACAGCGATGATAATCCCCGCCGAAATTCCGCAAGCAGGCGTAATTGTGTGGCCTATGGAAGAATATCACGTTATTGAAGAAGGCGCACTAGCCGAACTAAAGCTGCTAAAAAAAGCACTTGAAGCACAACACGCCGATGGCGATTTTAAACCCCACATAAGCCTTAAGGCCCAACCAGGCACAGCTACTGATGTGTTAAAAACACTGGCCGAGCAGGATCATGCTGACTTGATAGTTGCCGGAACACATGGCGCCGGGGGCATAAGCAGCTTAATGCTTGGTAACCATGCACGCAATATGATTGATGCCACACCAACCCCATTATTGCTTATCCCATCGGGCTTCAGGTATACCCATATTAAAACCATTGCTATTGCACTTGATATGAAACATAAGGCCGAAGATTTTACGACCATTACAGGCATACTGCCGCTGGCAACTTTATTAAATGCAACCATACAATTGATACACATTTGCCACGAAGGCGAAGACACCGCCGAAGCAGGATTATACCTGACCGAAATGGTGCAAGAGGTTAAACAAATTGCAGGATATGCCAAAACAGGTTCATTAATTATTAAACAGGCCCCAACCGAAACCGGGCTTAACTGGTTATGTAACTACGGGAATGTTGATATGCTGGCTATGGTGCACCACCATCGTGGTTTACTTGCCTCGCTGTTTACCGGCAGCCATACTAAAAAAATGGCAGGGCACATTGCTTTACCATTATTAGTAATACCTGAAAAATCTTAACACTTACTTTAATAAAAATTACCGCCATGAATAAGTTAACCCCCGATACCGGGTTAGAAGATGAAATACAGGAGCTTTATATTTTAGCCGGCCAGTGGATGAAAGATGTTTGTTTTATGGAGGATGAAATCCGTTTTTTTAATAACATTCTTTGTAAATATAACAACGCTGAACTTACTCCTGATATGATGATAAAAAAGGAAGAATTTGAACAGGAAGTATCCAAACAGGCAAAAAAAATCGATAGTCTTAAATCCGATATACCTGCATTTCTCGTATTTCTTAAACCGTTTGTAGGTAATGAGAAAGAAGCGATGAACCTTCATTTTATTGAAAAATATAGTGAACTGGCAAGTGGCTTAACCGAAGCTATGAATGCCTTAAAGGCAACAAAAAATAAGTTATTTACCTATGCGGAAAGAATTATGGCATCCGGCAAAATTATTCCAGTATTAAAAGATAACTAAATGAAGACCATAGCAGTTTTGACCGACCTTTCAGAAAAATCTGCCCATGCGGCTAAGTATGCGTTACACCTTGCCAGAAAGATGAGGGTTAATGTTAAATTTTATCACTTGCAACTGGTACCGGCGATATTTCATGCGCAGCCGGTTTTAAGTGGAGAAGATTGTCCCGAAGAATTGATGATTGATAGCAAGCTTGCAGCGTTTTCAGAAATATTGGAAGCCGACTTAATGAAACGGGTTTTTCCGGGATCATTTATGCCGCAAACATCTGTTTACACCGGCAGTACGGATATGGTAGATGTGATGACAGAAATCATAAACGATACGGAGATAGCCTTTATTGTTATGGCCCCGCTTGAAACTGATGACTTGGCATCTTTTATAATGAGCGACGCATGCTGCAGGATAATAGACTGGACAACTGTACCCGTTTTGGTAGTGCCTCAAAACACCCCGCTGCGCAATATTGAAAAAATGGCATTTGCCACTACCCTGGACGTCGGAGATATATTATCAATAGCAGAACTTGGCAGCCTGATGGATGGTTTCCACGCCGAATTGATGGTTGCCCACCTGAACAATAATCCAGCCGACAATGATACAAAAGCTGCGGAAAAAGAAATTAACCGCAAACTTTATACCGACCTGCGTTGCGGCGGCGTATACTTTCGTAGTGTACCCGATATAAAGCATCAAAAAGATTGGGAATGGCTAAAAGCCAATAAACGGGCAGACTTGCTGGCCGTTGCTAAACAGCCCAAAGAACAAATGATATCTTTTTTTAAACGCGGCCAAAGTAGCCACGTAACCCACCATATAACCATCCCGGTTATGGTATTGCCTAAAAGGCCCTGAACATTTAATAAATAAAAAGGCAGCCCTCACAAAAAAGGGCTGCCCATATATTACACTTTGGCTATAACTATATGGCTATACCGCTCAACTGCTCTTCTGAAGTGGTCAAATCATTTATCCAATCCTGCACTATACCAGATGTTTGATTTGCCGAACTGGCAAACAATTCTTTGTAATAGGCAATTCCATCCTGCAGCTGTAACTTAAATTTGCTCAATTGTTTCTTCTTTTTTTCGGTAATATCTTTCAGTTGCGATTGTAAATCGTTTTGAAGATAATCGATATAAAGGTTCAATTCCTTTATAAACATGTGCGGCCGCTTTATTTTATCAAGCAAATCCGTAGCGCCATAAATATGTTGCACCATTTCATCCAGTGAGTAAGCCCGCGAAAAATAAGCGAGGTTAGGGCCCGGACAAATGGCAACCGCTTTATTTTCCCTTGGTTTTAACAAATCGTATTTTATATAAGCCGACGCGCAAAGCCCCTCGCACAGGCATATCTTTTCGGTAACTGCCTTGTACTGCTGCTCATATTCGTCGGCTGTAAGTTCCAGGGTTTGCAGTTGTTCAATTTTCAAATGCTGATACTCTCTTGAGGCTGTACAAATAGGTGTTTCGGTAAACTCGGTATTGCTTACCAAATACTTTTTAGTACATGGGCTGCCGGGCCTGCCCCTTTCTAAACGGCTCAGTCTCAATTCTTCCGAGGTGCTTTTTTTAAAGTTGTTGAACTGAATCCCTAATGGCGATGATCCGCTTAGGTAAAAATCATCTTCGGTAGCGGTTTCTAATTGGGTAAGTGTGTTTTCATCAACGTTGGTTACTTCAGGTACCAACAAAAAAGGACTTCCCCACCCGGTAGCGTCCATATCATAATAATCTAACAAAAAACGGTTTTCATACGCCGTACCAATACCTCCCTGTACGGTAAGTTTTTGTTTTGGTGGGTGGGCTATAACTATTTGCTTTTGCAACAACACGGCCTGGTAAGTACTAAACAGTTCGTCAAGCATCTCCTGCCTTTTTTGTTTAAACTCCTCTAATATAGGCCCAAGTAAAAAGCCGTCGGTTGCAAACGCGTGCCCGCCGCAGTTAAGGCCCGATTCTATCCTGAATTCAGATACCCACAAGCCTTTTTTAACCAAAAATTTGGCCTGTATGAACGCCGACCTGAAATCGCTTACTTTTAAAACAACTTTTTTAGCCAGTTGCCCGTCATCGTCAGGAAAAAAAACGGGAAAGGCTTCCAGGTAACTATATAAACGAGGGTTCATACCAGCCGATAAAATAATTGACGAACGGAGTTTACTATTCGCAAAGCCCCGCAACGCTGCCAGGGCATCTGTAAAGGTATCACCACTGTAATCGCCGTTGGCGGTGTAATTCATTTTATCCAGTTTCGACATGATGTTTACATCAATGCTTCCCGGCTCCATCTCTTTAATCAGCCTTTGCTGAAATAATTTCTTTTGCATTCCTTCGGGATAATCGAGCATCAGGTCATACCCCTGCCTTAATCTTGACTGCTCAGGCAGCAGCTCAAAATACCGGCAAAGGTCGTTTCCTTTGTCAAAGTCCATGGCCCGCAAATGATCAAACTGCCGCGAGGCCAACAGGTTAACCAGGTCGAGATAAGCGGTAATCCGCTTTGCCCGGTAATCAGGTTCTTTTTTGGTTATCGCGGTATAGGGCTCATTATTTAGCTGGCTGTGGTAAGCCCGCATTCTTTCAATCAACTCATCGTCTACAATAGATATAACAGACGATATGCCATAACGGGCAACTTTTAGCGGGGTATCGATGGAGTAACCAAGGCCCAAAACCGGGATATGAAATGTGTGAATCATAATATAAAATATTTAAGAGCAGAATTATTTGACATCAGTGTTTATAAATAGGTAACTAAGGAAATATTTAGGTTGATCGCATTTTATCGCGGATCGCTATCACTTTAGGAAAAAGCAAATTGTTTTCAAGATGAAAATTGAATAGCAAATCGTCCTCATAGTCCTGCAAAAGCTTGTATAATATATTGTAGGATGAAGAAACATAACGTGGAACCTGGTAATTATTGGTTAGCTGCCTGATAAGGCGAAAATCGGCTGCTATCTTTTCGTGCGAAGCCATTATATCGTAAAAAGCACTTAAAACAGCTCCCGTTTCATCCTCTGCAAGCGTACGTCCTTTAACATAACATTCTGATAGCTTTACAACATCCGGAAACAACGAGGACTCTTCAATTGATACATCATGCATCAAAACCTTCCCCGCGTTAAAAAAAATTGTGCTAATCTGGCCAATCTGCGGATGGCTTTCTCCATAACTAACAGCCATTTTTTGGGCAAGTTCGGTTATGAATGGGGTATTTATTTTGATGTATTGGTGATTTAGATTAACAAGGTAACGGCACAAAAAAGCAGGCGCCCAGCTTAATAGGTTTATAGTTTGTATCATGGGCTGGTTTAAGCACTGTGCCAGCTGCTGGCGCAGGTCATTTATATCCAAATGATCATCAAGACAAACCTCTTCCAACGTCCTCTTTCCGTTGCAGCTGAAGTCAATGCCCAACCTTTTAAACACCGTGGCATGCCGGTAATCTTTAGATACTATATCGCCTATGGTTTCATTATTTACCCAGGCCGTTTTCCTGGTGACCTGAACACGCCAAGCTTCGGGCCCATCATGCAGTGTTTCCCAGCCAAATGCATACTTACACTCTGCCAGTAAACGAAAATAAAGCGGCCGCGGGTTTTGGTCATGATTTATCACTATTGATTGGCCAATCTCCAAAGCACTTAGCTTTTCAAAAATATCAACGTGCGTTGTGTCTGGATCAATCATCCTAACATCAAAAGTTTCCGGCCTATTCATCAACTACAAATCTATCGGCGTTCATGCTCCCAAAAAATGACGAGGGTCACATTAGCCCATAACGTCCATCATTTAAACTCCCGCCCTGAAAATGGACTTTTGATAAACCAGAATAAAAAGATGACGAACGACACAATTCTTGTTAAAACATTATGCTACCATTGCGGCGATGAATGTTTAACTACCTCATTTGTAGCAGATGAAAAACAGTTTTGCTGCCAGGGCTGTAAAAGCGTGTACCAGATTTTGGCAGGCAGCGGCCTTGGCAGTTATTATAATTACAACGATCACCCGGGTGCAACCCGGGCACGGGTTAGCAAACGATTTGATTATTTAAGCGAATCATCTATAGTTAACGATTTGTTGGATTATACCGATGAGCATATCACTATCATCACTTTATATATACCTCACATTCATTGCAGCTCGTGTTTGTGGCTGCTTGAACAATTAAACAGGTTTAACCCTGCCATACATTACTCCAGGGTCGACTTTTTAAAAAAGCAATTAATAGTACGTTTTGATCATCGTATTTGCAGCTTGCAACAGTTGGTAGAGTTGCTTTATGATATTGGTTACGAACCATTAATCAGTCTGCAGGATGTTATCAAAAAGCAAAACTCAGCCAATAAAGGCAACCTGGTTCAAAAAATAGCTGTGGCCGGTTTTTGCTTTGGCAATGTTATGTTGCTAAGCTTTCCCGAATATTTTGGCCTTTCGGCCTTTGAGCAAACTTTTAAACATTTTTTTGGCTACCTGAATATAGTATTCACATTGCCCGTGGTATTTTTTTGTGGCCGCGATTATTTTGTTTCTGCCTTTAATAATTTAAAAGCCAGGACCCTCAATATTGATTTTCCATTAGCGCTGGGCATCGCTATACTTTTCATTCGCACCGTAGCCGAAGTATTAGCCCATACCGGGGCCGGATATGCCGATACCCTTTGCGGCCTGGTTTTCTTTTTACTGGTGGGCAAATTTGTACAGCAAAAAACATATCACCATATTTCGTTCGAGCGCGACTACCGCTCATTTTTTCCCGTTGCAGTACAGGTATTAACCGGCGATACTGAAAAACCTATACCCCTGGCACAGCTTGTTACCGGCCAAAGGATATTGATACGCCATAATGAAATTATTCCGGCTGATGCTATCCTGCTAAAAGGAGATGCGCTCATTGATTTTAGTTTTGTTACCGGCGAAGCAATACCTGTAAATAAAACATGGGGCGAAATTATTTACGCGGGAGGGCGGCAAACCGGCGATGCCATTGAGCTGGAAGTAGTGAAACCGGTATCGCAAAGCTACCTTACACAGCTTTGGAATAACGAAGCTTTTACCCGGAAACAGGATAGCAGAACGAAGACCTTTAGTGAAACCATTAGCAAATACTTTACAATAGCGCTGCTGATTATTGCATTTGGATCATTATTGGCTTGGCTATTTACCGATTACCGGCGGGGAATTGATGCTTTTACTGCCGTACTTATAATTGCCTGCCCCTGCGCCCTTGCCCTAAGCACACCCTTTACCATGGCCGCGGCACTAAGCATATTTGACAGGAACCTTTTTTACCTTAAAAATACCCGGATTGTTGAACAACTGGCCGCCATTGACACTATTGTAATGGATAAAACCGGCACTATATCAACAGGTAACAGCAAAAGCGTAGTAATACAAGGCCAGCCTACCGAAAAACAAAAACAGTTGATATACAGTGCCTGCCGTAACTCGATACATCCCCTAAGCCGAATGATTTGTCAATTTTTAGGCGACTATAAAAAGCTGCCGGTAACAGATTATAAAGAGATTCCCGGTAAGGGAATTACAGCAACTGTAGAAAGCAATACTTTACGCATGGGTAGCGGGTCCTTCGTATTTGGCTTTGCCGAAGGTGGCGTGCGCAATACCAGCGTACATATCATGATCAGTAACCACTACCTTGGGTATTTTCAATTTGCCCAAGAATACAGGGCCGGAATGGAAAACATCAGCTTGTTGAATAAGAGCTATGACCTGTTTTTACTTTCGGGCGATCATGACCATGAACGTACAGATCTTGTGCAATTTTTTAAGGCCGATAAAGCCATGCATTTTAACCAATCGCCCCAGGACAAGCTGGATTTTATAAAAGCACTTCAACAAAAAGGGAAACAGGTTTTAATGCTAGGCGATGGGTTAAACGACTCAGGCGCACTAAAACAAAGTGATGTTGGCATAGCAGTTACCGACGATGTAAACAATTTCTCGCCGGGCTGTGATGCCATTTTAGATGGAAAATCATTTAGCAAACTTCCCTCTTTTCTTCGCTTTGCCAGGGATGCTGTAAACGTCATCCGCCTGTCGTTCCTCATCTCCCTTACTTACAATATCATAGGCCTTAGTTACGCGGTTACCGGTCATTTATCTCCTTTAATAGCCGCCATATTAATGCCATTGAGTACTGTTACCATTATTTCATTTACTACGCTGGCAACCCATTTTGCAGCCAAAAAACGAAAACTCATATGAACATCATTTATTTTTTAATTGGCTGCAGTGTTTTGCTCGCGCTGATATTTTTAGCCGCCTTCTTTTGGGCGCAGCGCAGCGGTCAAAATGATGACCTGTACACACCATCCATGCGTATCCTGCTTGACGATGACGATGCTGAAGCAGACAAAAAGTGATGCTAATCACTTTTAAAGCAAACTGTCATCATTCTGTCACCCATTGCACTTCAATAATTTTACACCCATAAAAAGATAACATTTTATGCAGCCCGAAAAATTTTACTATGACAACAAAATCGTCCGGAATTTTGGTATTGCTACCGTAATCTGGGGGATAATCGGCATGACTGTAGGCTTAATTGTAGCCATTCAGCTTTATCACCCGGCCGCCAACATGGGTAACCAGTACACTACATACGGTCGTATCCGCCCGTTACACACCAACGCGGTAATATTTGCCTTTGTGGGCAATGCCATTTTTATGGGCGTTTATTATTCGCTGCAACGCCTGCTCAAAGCAAGGATGTTTAGCGATGTACTTAGCCAAATCCATTTCTGGGGATGGCAGCTGATTATTTTATCGGCAGTAATTACACTTCCCTTAGGTTTAACCACATCACATGAATACGCCGAACTGGAGTGGCCTATAGATATTGCCATCACCGTAATTTGGGTAGTTTTTGGCTGGAACATGTTTGGCACCATATTTAAACGCCGAGAAAGGCATTTATACGTAGCCATTTGGTTTTACATAGCCACGTTTGTTACCATAGCTGTATTACATATAGTAAACTCATTTGAGTTACCGGTATCGGCATTTAAAAGCTATATGGTTTACGCCGGCGTTCAGGACGCATTAGTGCAATGGTGGTATGGCCACAATGCGGTTGCGTTTTTCCTGACTACCCCCTACCTGGGTATGATGTACTACTTTTTACCCAAAATGGCCAACCGCCCTATTTACTCCTATAAACTAAGTATCCTTCACTTTTGGGCGCTTATATTTATCTACATATGGGCAGGTCCTCACCACCTGTTGTATACCACTTTACCTGGCTGGGCACAATCATTAGGTGTAGCTTTTTCTATTATGCTGATAGCACCAAGCTGGGGCGGTATGATCAATGGATTATTAACCCTGCGCGGCTCATGGGATAAGGTGAGGGACGATGTGATCCTGAAATTTATGGTAGTAGGCTTAACCGCCTACGGTATGGCCACTTTTGAAGGCCCTATGCTTTCCCTTAAACAAGTTAACGGTATAGCTCACTTTAGCGACTGGATCATCGCCCACGTGCACGTTGGCGCTTTAGGCTGGAATGGTTTCTTAACATTTGCAATCCTGTACTGGTTAATCCCGCGCATTTATAAAACTGAGTTGTTCTCCAAAAAAATGGCATCCTTCCACTTTTGGATAGGCACACTGGGTATCCTTTTTTATGCTATACCAATGTACTGGGCAGGTTTTACCCAAAGTCTGATGCTGAAAGAGTTTACCGCCGAAGGCATGCTGAAATATCCAAACTTTTTGGAGTCGACACTGCAAATACTACCAATGCACATGATGCGTTCTGCAGGTGGCGCAATGTATCTGCTGGGTGTTATAGTTATGGCTTATAACCTTACCCGCACAGCGCTGCAAGGCAAATTGGTTGCTGATGAAGCAGCGCAGGCAATGCCACTTGAGCCCGTTCATATGGTTGCAAGGGAAAACAGCTGGCACCGCAGGCTGGAACGTAAGCCAATTCAAATGCTCATTGCTGCCCTGTTGGTTATCCTTGTAGGCACCTTTATTGAACTGATGCCAACGCTAACCGTATCCTCCAATATACCTACCATAGCCTCTGTAAAACCTTATACACCACTTGAATTGCAGGGCCGCGACTTATACATCCGCGAGGGTTGTGTTAACTGCCACTCACAAACGGTACGCCCTTTCAGGTCAGAGACTGAACGGTATGGTGAATACAGCAAGGCCGGCGAATTTGTGTACGACCACCCGTTTTTATGGGGATCAAAACGTACCGGGCCCGACCTGGCCCGCGAAGGTCAAAAATATGGCAACGCCTGGCATTACAATCACCTGATGGATCCGCGCCTGATGTCGCCGGGAAGTATCATGCCTAATTACGACTGGCTGATAACCCAAAACCTGGATACTACATCAACCCGCGCAAAAATAAATGCCATGCGCAAATTAGGCGTTCCCTATCCGGCGGGGTATGAAAACATAGCCAACCAGGACCTTGAAAAACAGGAAAAAGAGATAAGGGACAACCTGTATGCCGATCATATTAAAGTAAAAAGCAATAAGGAAATCATAGCCGTAATTGCTTACCTGCAACGGTTAGGAACAGACATTAAAGCTAACAAAACTGCCAATAAATAATCACCATCATGTTTAAGCAATTTACAGAAAACATCAACGCAAACCAGGCATACCTGCTTTTCTCGTTGGGAATATTCTTTGTGTTTTTTATTGTAGTAACCATCATGCTCATTCGCATCAGGAAGCCACATGTTCAATATATGAGCGATTTGCCCTTAAAAGATAGTTTAACAGATCAACAACCTTTTCAATCATGAAGTACCACCGCATTATATTAATATCAGCATTTATATTATTTATTCAGCCCGTAATGGCTGATGGTCTTATTCCGGGTGATGTAATGAATTATATTGCTTATGGTGCTATTGTTGGCATGCTGCTGCTTTTTTTAATAGCCATGTTGGTGCTGGTAAAAACATTTAATGTTTTAGCACGCGTAATGCTTAAACAGCAAGGATTATCAGATGCCGAGATAGCCGCGCAAATGAATCCCGCTAAGGAAAAGAAAAATAAGAAACCAAAGGCAGAAGTTTGGCAAAAGCTCCTCTCATTGCGGCCGATGGAGGAAGAACAAGAACTCCTTATTCAGCACGATTACGATGGCATCCAGGAACTTGACAACCCGATACCAGGATGGTTTATGTACCTTTTTTATGCCACCATCATTTTTGGTGCAGGCTACCTGCTCAACTACCACGTATTTAAAACCGGGCAGCTGCAGTATGCCGAGTATAAAACAGAAATGGTACAGGCCGACATCGAAAAAAAGGCATACCTGAGCAAAGCCGCTAACCGGGTAGATGAAAACACGGTAAAACTGGTAAAAGATCCGGCGGTAATTGCATCCGGCGAGGGTATATTTAAAACTAATTGCGTTGCCTGCCATGGCGATCATGCGCAGGGAAATGTGGGCCCCAACCTTACAGATGATTTTTGGCTGCACGGCAGCAAGATTAACGATTTGTTTAAAACCATTAAGTACGGTGTGCTTGCCAAAGGTATGCCTACCTGGGAAAAACAATTATCGCCTAAGCAAATTGCCGATGTAGCCAATTACGTTAAATCATTACATGGAACTCACCCTGCCGGCGCAAAAGAGCCGCAAGGCACAAAAGAGAGTGATACCGACGATAAACTGGTAGCAAATAAATAAATTATGGACGGATTACTGGTAGCGAAAGAGACTAATAAGCGCAAGTGGATATACCCGCTAATCCGCAAGGGCAAATTATATAAATGGCGTTCATGGATTAGCTACGCCTATCTCCTGCTGTTTTTTACAGGGCCGCTTATCAGGATAAAAGGGCAACCCTTATTGCTGCTGAATTTTATGGAGAGGCATTTTGTTATCCTGGGGCAGGTTTTCTGGCCCCAGGATATCTTCCTGTTTGTTTTGGCATCGCTGGTATTTGTGGTTTGCGTGGTACTGTTTACTATCGCTTTCGGCCGTGTTTTTTGTGGATGGATTTGTCCGCAAACCATCTTTATGGAAATGTTTTTCAGAAAGATTGAAAACTGGATTGAGGGAGATGGCAGCAAACAAAAAAAATTAGACTCAGGCCCCTGGACCAAAGAAAAAATACTGAAAAAGGGGAGCAAACATTTGCTGTTCATCATATTCTCGTTCCTGATAGCTAACACCTTTTTGGCTTACCTTGTAGGCAGCGATGTATTATTTAAAATAATAACCGAACCGGTACAGCTGCACCTGGTTGGCTTTTTAAGCATCTGGGTTTTTACTATTGTTTTTTACCTGGTTTACAGCCAGGTAAGGGAACTGGTTTGTACGGTAGCATGCCCCTACGGACGCCTGCAAGGTGTACTACTGGATAGGGATACCCTGGTGGTAGCCTATGATGAGGTGCGCGGAGAACCAAGGGGAAAACTTTCAAAAACAGCCAACAATGCCCCCCCAAAAGGCGATTGCGTAGATTGCGGCCTATGCGTATCTGTATGCCCTACCGGCATAGATATAAGGCAGGGCACCCAAATGGAATGTATTAACTGTACTGCGTGTATTGATGTTTGCAACGAGGTAATGGATAAAATCCATAAACCGCTTAACCTGATTGGATTTTACTCGGAAAACATGATCCACAAGAAGCAGAAACCGTCGTTTACCGGCAGGATGATGGGCTATAGCGGAATCATTATTGTTTTAATGACGGTGCTTTGTTACTTCATTTTCAGCAGGGGCGATATGGACCTTGCGGTTATGCGCAGCGCCGGCATGTTGTACCAGGAACAAAAAAATGGTATTATAAGTAATATTTATAATGCCGAGGTTATAAACAAATCAAACCAAAGCCGCGATATTACCATACAACCTAATGATCCGGCTATAAAGATAAAATACATCCAGGCACCCGGAAAAATAGCTGCCGGAAGCTCGGTTAAAACCGTGTTTTTCCTGATGATCCCGGCCACGCATATCAAATCGGCAAAAACGGATGTCAAAATCAACCTGGTATTAAATAACAAAGTAATTCAAACGGTCAGTACAGCGTTTGTAGGGCCACCAAATGATTAAAAAGATGAATTGGGGAAAAGGATTAATTGCGGGCATGGCCATATTCATGCTGTTTATCATATTTATGTGCGTAAAAATGTTTGCTTTACCAGCCGATGAATATGACCACCATTATTATGAAAAAGGGCTTAATTTTGATAAAGATTATGCAAAAGAAAAACAGGTTGTTACAGACCATGCCACACCGGTATTACGCATAAACGGCAAACAGGTAAGCATAACCTTTATAGCGCCCGCAACAGGCAGCGTTAAATTCATTCGTCCTTCCAGCCAGGCGCTTGATAAAACCTTCCCCATAAACACCGAACTCGGCAAAACTGCCAATATCGATGCTGCTGCTCTTGTTAAAGGCCGGTGGAATATGGTGTTGGAATGGAAGAGCGACCGAAAATTGTACCTGTACGAAAAGGAAGTAGATATAGAATGAGCAGCAACCAGGTAGCTTTTTTTATTGGCCTGTTTGGCAGCGTGCACTGCATTGGCATGTGCGGCCCGCTTGCTTTTGCAGTACCATCGTTTCATTCGCAGTGGTGGATGGTAGTGGTTGATAAATTTGTATACAACGCCGGGCGCGTTATTACTTATACCCTGCTGGGTTTGCTGATAGGCTTATTGGGCAGGCAGCTTTGGCTGGCCGGTTTACAACAAAGTGTCAGTATAGTAAGCGGCTTATTAATTATCATGGCCGGCTTTTCACGTATGTTTAAAATTAAGTTTAGCCAAAGTAAGCTGATGCCCAAAATGTTGGCCCCAATTAACAAGCTTATAGGTTTCGCGCTGAAACATAAGGCAGGTCATTTCGCGGTAGGTTTGCTTAACGGTTTCCTGCCCTGCGGCTTTGTATACCTGGCCCTTATTGGCGCGGTAAATACAAGTTCGCCCTATTCATCTGCGCAGTATATGTTCTGGTTTGGGATAGGTACTTTCCCGTTAATGCTGCTGGCCACGGTAAGTATGGGTTTTATCGGGCCGCGGGTTCGCAACCGTATTAATAAAGCCATGCCTTACCTAATGGTATGTTTAGGGTTGTGGTTTGTGCTGCGCGGGTTGGGTTTAAACATCCCCTACCTAAGCCCTGCTACACAATCGCAGGAAATAAACAATTGCCGTTAGGATAGTTCTTAGTCGAAAGTTTTAAGTTCTAAGTCAAAAACGACAATACAAGCTCAGAACTTAAGGCTTCGGGCTTAGTACTTAAGACTTATTTATAACAAATGCTGAGACACCTGGGTAATAAAAGAACGTACAAGCATAACGTAAAACTTGCTTCGCTGCTTGGGCTTACTGCAGGTTTTGTAAATGCAGCTGGTTTTCTTGGCTTTAGCGTGCTTACCACCAATGTAACAGGGCATGCGGCACTATTTGCCGAGCAAATTGCCCTGCAAAACTGGAAAACAGCCCGGGTAATTGCCTTATGGATGTTCCTTTTTTTAGCCGGAGCATTTGTGTCGAGTTTTATTATTTCCCGGATAGGCAAAAATCAGCGTTATTCTTACGTAATACCCATTTTAATTGAAACTACCATACTGCTCAGCGTTGCACTATTGGGCTACCGGTATGATCATAGTTTAGTGGGAAAAGAAATATTTGCCGGTAGCCTGCTATTTGCCATGGGGCTGCAAAACGCGCTTGTATCAATGGTTTCGGGCTCGGTTGTACGTACCACCCACCTTACCGGTACATTTACCGACCTGGGAATTGAACTTGCCCAGTTTTTCAGGCGTAAAGCAGAGGACAGGACAGCCTTAAAAGCAAAAATAAAATTACGCATGGCTATTATCCTCTTTTTTATGTGCGGCGCATTGGCAGGTGCCTATATTTTTCGATGGCTGCATTTTTATTGTTTTTTCGTCCCTGTTATCATATTAATATACACCTTATTGTATGATATTTTCCGTATTGCGGTTAAGCAATATTACCGGAGTATGCAAGGCCGTTTGAAAGGGCCGATTTAAACACTGTTATCTAATATTTTTTAATTACTTCCAACGGGCTACTGTAATCTTTTTAGATCCTACTCGTAACATGTTTAGTCAAACATCGACTTTGAACACTGGCCGAGACTCACCCGACATCGCTGCGCCCGCAACCCTCCTTCGGCTTCGCCGGAAAGAGGGGCTTGAAAATTTATTATTTATTTTTTCTATATAATATATTGATATTCAGCATTCAAGCCCCTCTTTCCACCGCAGGTGAAGAGAGGGTGACAAGCGCAGCGATGTCGGGTGAGTCTTAGTCGCCATGTGATATACCTCCTTCCCCCAATAACGATTCGCACACCCCCTCCTTTTTATTTCCTCCAAACACCCGTGGTGTGACGATCATCACTTTTTGCAGTGCCCGTTGTCATGGTGCGCCCTGCAAATTCCAGGGATATTTGCGCTATAAAAATAAATTGAATCATGGAAACTACAATGAGTACCCGTGTCCAATGGACCACCAAACCAACAACAGAAAAAAACACCCAAAGTTTAACTTACAAATGGAACACCTTTGTAAATAGCCAGGCCGATAGTAAAACATTATGGTTTCTGGTATCACTGGTTTTTCAGGGTGTATTTTTTTTACCGGTACCCGCCATATTGTTATATTATTTTAACGCCCCTATACTTGTTTTGGTTGTAACCTTAACGTTATTTTTTGCCAACATTATTGCGGGTATGGGCGGCGCCGGCATTAAAACCTTGCTTACCCTGTTTGCTGCAAGCATAGCGCTTCATGCCCTGATGCTTATTGTGTTTACTATTTAATATACCTATGATACCTCAAAAAATGAAAGCAGCCGTAATACGTGAGTTTGGCGCACCACTACAAATTGAAGACGTGGAGGTTAAAACCCCGAACGCAAACCAGATATTGGTTAAAGTAATTTCCTGTGGTGTTTGCCACACCGACTTGCACGCCTGCAATGGCGACTGGCCGGTAAAACCCAAACTACCCCTTATTCCGGGGCATGAAGCTATTGGCTATGTTGTGGCCCTGGGCGTCGAAGTGAAGAACGTAAAAGAAGGAGATATTGTAGGTGTGCCCTGGCTGCACAGCGCCTGCGGCTGCTGCGAGTTTTGTATTACAGGCTGGGAAACCCTTTGCGGAACCCAGCAAAACGGTGGCTACAGTGTAGATGGCGGCTTTGCCGAGTACGTTTTGGCCGACCCGCGTTATGTGGCGCACTTCCCCGCGGGCATTAATTTTACCGAGATGGCGCCTATTATTTGTGCCGGTGTAACGGTGTATAAAGGATTAAAAGAAACGGAAGTGAAACCTGGCGAATGGGTAGCTATATCCGGCGTTGGCGGCTTAGGCCACCTTGCTGTACAATATGCCAAGGCCATGGGCATGCACGTGGCGGCAATTGATGTTGCTGATGATAAACTGGCACTCGCCCAAAAATTAGGCGCCGAACTGGTTGTTAATGCTAAAGAACAAGATCCCGGCGCGTATCTGCAAAAAGAAACGGGTGGTATGCATGGTGTATTGGTTACGGCAGTATCGCCAATAGCTTTCAGCCAGGGGATATCGGCGCTGCGCCGCAAAGGTACCATCGCGCTTAACGGCTTGCCCAAAGGTGCCTTTGAACTGCCTATATTTGAAACCGTGCTTAACCGCTATACCGTAAGAGGATCAATAGTTGGTACCCGTAAAGATATGGAAGAAGCCATTGCGTTTGCAGTTGAGGGCAAGGTTAAAGCAACCGTACACGCCGCTAAATTAGAGGATATCAACACGGTGTTTGACGATATGAAAGCCGGCAAAATTGACGGCCGCGTGGTATTAGAGATAGCCAAACCATAAAATATCGCCCCAAAAATCAACATCATAATCCAAACAAAAGCCAGGAACCTAAAAGTTACCTGGTTTTTATTTGGGCTAAAAAATACTATGGACTTAAGCTTAAGGCAGAATGCGAAAATCAGGCTGAAGCCAACGGCAATGAATTAATGCATAAAGCTACCGTGTACCAACATCTTTTCAACAAAAAATGTCATTTCGATAGAGCAAGGGAGGGAAAAGAGCAGGGCGCGAAAAAGAAATCTTTTACGCCCCGCTATACTTACAATGCTTCGTGGAATGCAGGGTGTAAAAGATTTTTCGCTGCGCTCAAGAGATAGTTTCTCCTCTCCCCCTGTACACAATCCCCTTCAGATTCGTCGAAATGACATTTTGTTTTTAATTGACACTCAATATTTATATAGCCATACTAAACAGCTGCGACGCAGGTTTATCGGCCCATAGGCGGGCATCAAGGCACATACAAATATTGCGCAGGTAGCGTTTGCCAATTTCGGTAACAGTCATCCCCAGGGCAGTTAGTTCAACCAGGCCGTCATCTGCCAGGGCATTTAATCGCTCCAGGCCATCAGCTATGGCAGCGCAAGGCTGGCCATGATGGTTCCACACTGTTTGGCCTTTGCACATAATGTTCAGGATATGTTTCCTTACAATCAAATCCTCTGCAGTTAAAATATGGCCTTTAAACACCGGCAGTTGGCCTGCAGTTGTAAGTTGCAGGTACTCGTCAACCGTTTTTACATTTTGGGCAAAAGCATACCATGAATCGCTTATAGATGATACGCCCAAGCCAATTTGCAACTGTGTATGCTGGTGGGTGTACCCCATAAAATTACGATGCAGTTTGCCATTTTGTTCTGCGTGTAAAAGCTCATCGCCGGGCAGTGCAAAATGATCCATACCAATTTCATGGTAGCCGTAGTGCATTAGCAAAGCCCTGCCGGTTTCGTGCAGTTTGGTTTTGGCGGCAGCATCGGGCAGGTCCTGTTCTGTAAACCGCCTTTGGCCTGGTTTTATCCATGGCACGTGGGCATAGCTATAAAACGCAATCCTATCCGGCCTGAATAAGGCAACTTTATTCATAGTATCGGCAAGACCGGCCAAAGTTTGCAAAGGCAGTCCGTATATTAAATCGTAATTGATTGATGTATAGCCTATCCTGCGGGCTTGTTGGGTTACAGCCATTACCTGGTCGGCGGTTTGATGCCTGTTGATGATAAACTGCACTTTGGGGTCAAAATCCTGTATCCCCAATGAAAGCCTTCTGAAGCCAAGATCATACAAAACCTGCAGGTGATCTACCGTTGTATTTGCCGGGTGCGCCTCAAAACTAAATTCGGCATCAGGATGAACTTTGGCTTTTTTAATAATGCCATTTATCAGCATTTGCAGGTTTTTGGGTGCAAAAAAAGTAGGCGTCCCCCCGCCCAGGTGAATTTCCCTTATTACGGGCATATCATTAAACATTGCTAAATAAATAGCCCATTCTTTTAAAACAGCCGCTATGTAAGGTTCCTCCACCCTGTGGTTTTTGGTGATACGGGTATTGCAGCCACAATAAGTACACAGGCTTTCGCAATAAGGCAAATGGATGTATAAACTGATGCCCGATTGCACATTGCTTTCTGTAAACGAAAATTTAACCGATTGCTGCCACAATTCGGGGCTAAAGGTATTGGCATCCCAATAAGGCATTGTTGGATAACTGGTGTAGCGTGGAACAGCTACATTATATTTATCAGTTAGCAGGAGCGATTTATTTTCCATTATTAACTTCGGTCAGTATATTGTTGGTGGCCGTTTTCCGGCATTCTTTTGAACATGCGCAGGCTTTGCCTACGCATTTATTTTGCTGCCACAAATCAAGGCTTGATATGGTTGAGTTAGCAATTTCCTGCAATGCCTCGCGGGTAAGATATGCCTGGTGCGGGGTTACCAGCACATTGGGATGCTCCATCAGCTTATTTAACAATGGATCTTTTACAGCATCTTTTTGATGATCTTCAAAAAATAAACCTTTCTCAAATTCATACACATCAATACCCAGGTATCCTATTTTGCCGCTTTCAATTGCCGAAAGCGCATCCGCAGTATTAATAAGCAAGCCGCGCGAGGTATTTATCAGCATTACGCCGTTTTTCATTTTCGAAATACTTTCGGCGTCTATCAAATGCTTTGTACCGGTAGTTAACGGAAGGTGCAGGGTTATGATATCTGCATTTTGCAGTAAATAATCAAGCGATACCGGTTTAGCATAAATTTCATCGGCCGGAAAAAATGGGTCGTAACCAATAACGTTGCAGGCCAGCCCATGATAAACAGCCGCCGCGGCCCGGCCGGTATTGCCTAATCCTATTATCCCTACGGTTTTTCCGGCAAAGTTAAAGCCGATGAGGCCATCGTTCCTGAAATCAAACGCGTGGCTATGCTGATCGGCCTTCACAACCTGCCTGTTAAGGGCAAAGGCCATAGCTACGGCATGCTCGGCAATGGCTTGCGGCGAATAAGAAGGTACGTTTGCAATTTTTATATGATGCGCGGCTGCGGCATCTTTATCGATATGATCGGTACCGGACGATCGGGTAACGATATATTTTACCCCAAGTGTGGCCAGTTTGCCTATTACAACGGCCGAAACGTCATCATTGGTAAATACAATAACAGCGTCTTTACCTTCAGCATAAATAGCCGTATCGGGCCCCAATGGATTTGAAATCAGGGTGATATCGTGCTTTTTTTGATTGGCCTTGGCCAGGTATTCTTTTTCGAAAGGTTTTATACTGTAGGCTACCGCTTTCATCGTATCTTGTTTATAAAAACAAAACTACAATTGCATAAGCAGCAATAGAATGAGCACTATCAACTCAATAAATGATTATTATCAGTTTTTCATTTTAGATAACTTTTCGGGCTGAAGAATTGTAATCAGGCTGCCTTTTTTTTCTATTATTCCTTCGTCTTTAAAGTCAGACAGCGTGCGGCTTACCGTTTCGGTAGCCATGCCGGCCATGGCGGCCAGGTCTTCGCGGGTAATTTTAATCCCATCACTATCCGCATGCTGCCGGTGCAGTCGGCATAATGCTTCGGCCATTCTTTTACGTACCGAGTGATAGGCCAGCTGCATCAACTGATCTTCTTTATCACGAATATCATTGGCAAGTAACTTTATAAATTCCCGGGCCACTTCGGGGTAATGGCTCAGCAGGTGATCTATCTGGTCTTTAGGGATAAGGCAAAGCGTGCTATCTTCAAGCGCAGTAGCTGTATCTGAAAAGGGTTCGTTAGATAAAATAGCATTAATACCCAGGTAATCTTCACCAACGTAAATACCAGTCATCAGTTCGCGTCCGTCCTCGGCAAGCTTTATTGTTTTTATACGGCCGGTTATTACAAGGTAAAGGCCGTTACCTTTATCACTCTCGTAATAAATTACCTGGTTCTTTTTAAAATGGCGGCTTTTACGCTCGCTAATTATCTTCCTTAATTCGGCCAGGCCATCATTTTTTGCTATCAGGCCGCCCAGCCTGTCTAACGATTTACTGTAAAAGGTTTCGTGCAGTTCTTTTTTTTTCAACCGGCTTTCAATAGCATTTAAAAGTTCCATGTCATCAAAAGGCTTGGTAAGGTAATCATCAGCGCCCATTTCCATGCCTTTACGCAAATCCAGCCTTTCGGCTTTAGCCGTTAAAAATATAAAAGGAATGGCGGCTGTTTCAGGGTTTTTGTTCAGCATATATAATACGCCATAACCGTCCAGTTCGGGCATCATGATATCGCATAAAATAATATCCGGTAACTCTTTTACGGCAATCTCTACCCCTTTTTTGCCATTATTGGCATCAAAAACCTGGTAGTTGGCAAGCTCCAGAATTTCAACCACGTTTTCGCGGATATCGTTATTATCTTCGATGATCAAAACTTTTTTATTCATGATATTGGAAAAGTTATTGTGAACAATGTACCCTGGTTAATATTGCTTTTAAACTCAACACGGCCATTCATTAAACTGGTATAGCGTGCAACAATATTAAGGCCCAATCCCGTACCGGGAATATTGCCCGTATTATGCGCGCGAAAAAATGCCTCAAACAAATGTTTCTGATCGGTATCAGGTATACCAATGCCGTTATCTTTTATAGTTATAATACAGTTGCTATCGGCAATTTCGGTATTAAACTCGATAAAAGTATTCTCGCCCGAATATTTGATGGCATTTGACATCAGGTTAATAACACAATTTTTAAGCAGGTTAGGGTCGAGGTTTACTATACTGCGCGTGCCGGTGTGCTGATAAATAATACTTTGGTTTTGCTTGGCAACCATTTGCAGCTCTTCGGTTATTTCTTCCGAAAATTTCACCAGGTCAAACGGTGTACATGTTGGCTCAACCCGGCCTGCCTCCAATTTCTCAAGCGACAGAAAATCGTTAAGGATGGTTGTTAAATTGCCAACCGCGTTTTTAATTTTTGCTACATGCTTGCGGATGTTGGCATTATCATAAGGCTGGGCATATTTTTCTATTAGCGACGCCGATAGCTGCACGGCGCTTAAAGGCGTCCTGAACTCGTGCGAGGCCATAGATACAAAACGGCTTTTTAAATGCCCCAGTTCCTTCTCTTTTTCGAGCGAAACACTCACCTCTTCTTTTGCCTGTTGCAGTGCGCCTACGGTATTTTTAAGTGTTTGGGTACGCTGCTCAACCAAATCTTCCAGGTGGGCGGCATAATCCCGCAACTGCTCCTCGGCTTCTTTTTCCCTTGAAAGGTCGTGTATAAAACCGGCGTAAATCTTTCTGCCGGCAAAATCAACTTCGCTTACTGCAAGTCTGAAGGGGAAGGTTGTACCATCTGTTCGCAAACCTGTAACCTCCCGTCCAATGCCTATAATATGAGGATCGTTTGTTTGTTGATAACGGTGAATGTACTCGTCATGTTGTGCCTTATACGGCTGCGGCATCAGTACCGATATATTTTTGCCAATAACATCTTCCGGCGTACACAAAAACAGCTTGCAAGCCGAAGGGTTAATCGTTTCTACGATGCCCCGTCCGTTGATAGTAATTATACCATCAATGGCGTTTTCAATAATAGCTTTTAGTAAGGCCGCATTTTCCATATACAGGTGTTTTCCATCAACTGATAAACATCACAAATATTAACATAAACAGGCAATTAAAATATAATTGTTTTCATGTATAAATGTGATGGTGGTCATTTTTATTGGCTCACGCTATAAGTTGCCTGGCCCGGCTGCCGGTAAACTGATAACAAACATGTACTATAATGTTCGTTGTCATGTTTTGAGCAATAAATAACTTAAACCTTTACGTTGTATTTGATGGATATTAACCTAATAAAAATAAACATGAATAATGCAGAGATACAATTTCTTGAAGGCCCGCAATCAAGGTTAAGCGAACTCAAATTTACGTTTAAAACCATGGCCGATCTGATACACGGCGTTAGGGCCCTGCATTTTATCGGCCCATGTATAACCGTTTTCGGATCGGCCAGGTACCCGGAAGATCACCCTTACTACCAGCTTACCAGGAAGGCGGCCGGCGAATTTGCCAGGCTTGGTTTTACTATTCTTACGGGTGGCGGCCCCGGATTGATGGAAGCTGCCAACCGTGGCGCCAAAGACGTTGGGGGCCGCTCGGTTGGCTGTAATATTCAGCTGCCGGTTGAACAAAAACCCAATCCCTACCTGGATAAGTGGGTGTACATGAAGCACTTTTTTTTGCGTAAGGTTTTACTGGTAAAATACTCGTTTGCATTTATAGTGATGCCTGGCGGCTACGGCACTTTAGATGAATATTTTGAAGCGCTTACCCTTATCCAAACACATAAAATAAACAATTTTCCGGTAATCATTTTCGGTACAGAATACCACAAAGAACTGGTTAAGCATATACAGGTTATGAAAGAGAACGCCACAATAGGCGAACTTGACGCCAGCCTTTGCCTGGTTACCGATGATATTGAAGAGGCTGTAAACCTTATCAAAGAAAAAAGCATTAAACAATATGGCCTGAAAGCAAAAGCTAAGCCTAAACCAATTAAATGGTTGTTTGAGCGTGCCCTTAATTAACTTAAAGATGACCACGATCATTTTTTATGTATAAAAGGCCGGCTAATTTTACCGGCGAAGCAATAATGCAATCTTAAATAATTAGTAAATTAAATATGCAATCTACCACATCAATGTCTGCACGTTCTTTACAGTACTACGTAATAGCGCGGCGCTGGTTATCCGATCTTGAGTTTTTTAAGATAGAAACATCGTTCCTGCAAAGGTTATTGGATAAGCATATTGCCAATTTGCAGGATGCCAATCATATCCATAAATTAATTGCCGCCGGGAAAGCTTTAAAACACCTCCAGGATACAGAAGTTGAAGAGTTGCTTACAAGGCAGGTAAGGCTGCTGGAACTCATGTCTGAAGATATTATACCCGAAGATACCGATGCACTTGCACCTACCCAGGTAAAACTGGCCTATTTTATGACCAACCTTACCCGCGAATTCAGGCAGGTTAAGCAAGACCTGTTTAATTTGGTACTGGATACCGCACAAGTTAATAAAACTATTACCACCTAACTGACGCCTTATTATTAACAGTTAAAGCGCCTGTTTATACGGGCGCTTTTTTATTTCCAGGCAACAACGTTATATTTAAGCATCTGCCTATTACGGGTACCAAAAATTCATGGATGGTAACTTCAAATGGTAAAATAAAAAAACACAATCGGCAAAGCTGCTATCCTTCCTTTAGGCATCCGATTATTGCATTCTTCCACCTCCTCTCAAAACCGGCAAAATCATTAATCGGGACGTTTGGGGTTACAAAAGGTATATTTTATATCAGCACCTTCAGGCAGGTACACTGAATTTTATTAACTTTCAAGCATGAATAAGCCGGGCCTGTTTAAATTTTTGATCTTCCTTATTATCTCCCTGGGGATATTATTATCCGTTTACCAGTTTCTTTACAACAGAAGTTTATGGAATGATGAAGCTACATTATCTTTAAATATTATCCATAAAAGCCCTGCTAAATTACTTAAACCGTTAGATCTTGCCCAGGTTGCCCCTTTGTTGTTTTTGGAAATTGAGCATTTTACCTTTTATTTTATTTCAGGAACCGAATACGGATTAAGGTTGTTCCCTTTATTGAGTTTTATAGCCTCCATATTCTTTCTATATCAAATTCTTAAAATTGCGTTTAAAAATCGCTCAACACATATTTTTGCTTTATCGTTATTTGTATTTAATTCTGTTTTACTTTACTATTCAAGTGAGGTTAAACAGTATATGAGCGATGTACTGGTTGCCAATATGCTATATTATTGTTTAATAAAAACCTATAAGCGCGATTTCAACAGGTACGTTACCCTTGCTATTGTTGGCGCAGTATCAATTTTTTTATCAAACATCTCTATTATCATATTATTTACATTTGGCTTATACCTCATTTTTGATAGCTACAAAAAAAAGGCATGGCATCCGGGTATTACCTATGTATTTTTAACATGGTCAATAACGTTTGGAATATATTATTTTTCCTTCATCCTAAATCACCCAACAAGAGATTATATGGTAGGGTATTGGTCAAGAGAGCAGGCGTTCCTTCCCCTAAACCCATTAAGCCGGAGTTTTTATCTTTTCCTTTTCGCAAAAAGCCAGATGATTTTTTACTTTTTGTTCGGGTATGGCAACCTTGGGAAGATTTTTTTTCCTTTACTATTTTTAACTGGCATTTTTAATTTATACAGCAGAAAAGCATTTGGCAGTATCATGCTCATCACATTGCCAATTATGGTGCATTTAGCACTATCCGGGCTCAAAATGTATCCTTTTGATAAGCGGCTGATATTGTATCTATATCCAATTTTTATTATCACAATAGCTTTTGGATTCGATTTTTGCAGGGTAAAGCTGGCAGGCATAGTAAAACCTAAAGTACTTGCGAAGCTGGCACCTGTTGTGGTAGTTATACCCATCTATTTTTGCTCCTTCGTTTACTTTAATTCTTTCCCAATGGTGCATACGGAGATAAAACAGAGCATTAATTTTATCAAATCCAGGCTGGAAGATAATCAGCGGGTGTATGTTTACTATGATTTAGTGCCGGCTTTTACATATTATAACCAAACCCGGTTTATGAACCTAAAAAACCCCCTTACTTATGGATTTTACGACCCGGACCGGAATAACTATATAAACCAGTTGAAATTATTGAAAGGTAAAAATTGGCTTTTGCTAAGTTATGAAGGTACGGATGCAGAAAAATTTATAATTAGCACATTAGATAAATTGAAATACAAAAAAATTGAATCATATACATTTGGCGGCGCAAGCGCATATTTATATGACTTTGGTAACCAATAACGTATCCCCGGCAATGGCCCGCACATGGGGCTGGTTGTTGTAACAACCCGGTCGGGATGGCTATAGCTTTTATCCCTGTGCATCAGTAACAGTTAAATACCGCACCAGTTTAATAACACTATTACAACCTAATTGAAGCCTTATTATTAACAGTTTGAGTGCTTGCTTATGTGGGTATTTTTCATTTTCCCCGGAGTTTTATCGTGTTTAAAATCAAAATTAAACATGCCCAAAGTCATTATTTAAGGGCGTTCAATCATCGATTTTTACGCTATAATCCCATTAGCATGAAATCGAATTTAACCAAGCGCATTTTGTTGGCAGGCATAACCATGCTCATGCTATCAGCTGCCGGCGTTGGCGGCGCATTTGCATTCAACAATAACATTAACCCTGTTGATAGCTTAGGCAACGAGATTCAAAAGCAATTAGCCGATAAGGATGTAAGGCTGCAATTATACTACCCCAAATCGGTAAGCCGCTTATATATACAAGCGGGCTTTATGCCGGTGTGGATAAAACCGCAAAACTATGAAGGGCCAGCCTGGCAGGCCATGCAAATGATTGATTGCGTTTTGCAATTCGGACTTTCGCATGCCGACTACCATCCTAAAGAATTGATTAATGATCAATTACATAACATATTGGATACCCCAAAAAAGGTGCGCCTTCAGCAACAGGCCTTGTTTGATATTATGCTGACGGATGCAATCATTAACCTGATTAATAACCTGCATTACGGAAAGCTAAACCCCGAGTACCCGGCAAGCAAAATTGACGCTTTGACCGATGCGGCCTTCATGGCCGATAAAACACTGACGCTTGCCCTGCTGCAAAAAAAATTAATAACAGCCATAGCTGCAGTTCAGCCTGCCATGCCTGAATACGCAGACCTGCGCCGAAAACTGTACCTGCTTGAAGGCCTGCGCCAAAATAATTGTTACGAGCTTCCGCAAGCGCAGGAACGCAAGATTGCTATTAATATGGAACGACTGAGATGGATAAATACCGGCGACAGGTATTACATACATATCAATATTCCATCGTACACTTTAA
This sequence comes from Mucilaginibacter sediminis, assembly GCF_051903035.1. NCBI lineage: Bacteria > Pseudomonadati > Bacteroidota > Sphingobacteriia > Sphingobacteriales > Sphingobacteriaceae > Mucilaginibacter > Mucilaginibacter sediminis. The sequence goes on along the minus strand of NZ_CP170602.1, from coordinate 30,631 downwards.
AATTGCATATTAAAGATTCGACCTGTAGTTTTAAAGTTATTGTAGGCAGGCCAGAAACGCCAACACCAACCCTGCAAAGCGCCGTTAACTATTTAACAACTGCCCCCGAATGGAAAGTTCCGGCAGCAATGTTCGCCGGTACCGTATTGCCAAACGCTATTAATGATACCGCGTACCTTAACAATAACAATTACGGTATATATAGCCAGGCCGGCGACTTTATTGACCCAACCCCGGCGAACCTAACCAAAATAAAAAACAATCCCACGCAATACTATGCCAGGCAAACCATCGGCTGCGACAATGCGCTTGGGCTGGTGGTATTCCGTTTTGATAATGTTTATAAAATATACCTGCATGATACCCCGCAGCTATCGTTATTTGTCAAAAAAAACCGGGCTTTAAGCAACGGCTGTATCCGCATTGAACAAGCACGCCGGTTTGCAATACTTTTATTAAAAAATGACGACTCGGCCGACAAGATCAAGGCACTGGATAAAGGACTGAACACTTATTTTAAGCAAAACATCTACCTTAAGAAAGCCATGCCCATCAAAATCACTTATTTAACCTGCGAAATAAAAGATGGCGAACTGATAAGCCTTACCGACATCTATAACTTAGATAACAGCCTGGAGATGGCTTTATATGGCACCGATAAACTTTTATAAGTTTCCTTTATGTGTAGGATTTGGAAAACGTTAAACTCAATCGCTCAATATGTACTTACCGTTTTTTCAATCCCCTATCTACTTTCCAATTATTCTTTACAGCTTTCACCTGGCAAATCGATTTGGTTAATATTCCCCCCTATCCTACCTTCACCAGGAAACTTCCGTTTAATAACGATGGTTTGTTGTATTCAAATGGCTGGCCATCGGGCCTGGTCATTACGGCGCGACTATAAACGACAATGGCCTGGCCGGCGGCGGTATCCCACTCCATGGTGGGGCCATGGCGGTAGTAAATATGGGCTTTACCTTCGGCTATCAGGCAAAACTTAATGGAACTGCCAATGGAAATAGTAGCCGAAACAGGGTATCGCGCCAGCAACTCCGCTTCCTCAGCTGATGCATGCGACCGGCTGCCTACAGATATCCATTCCTTCGCGTTCACGTCGGCATAAATTTGCGTTTTTCCGCCTTCGGCTGTTTCTTTCCAGCTGCCAATCCCTTCACCTCCATAATAAAGCACATCGGTTACCGGTACATAGATGATGCCTAAAACGGGGATATTGTTATGCATAAGCGCAATGTTCACGGTAAACTCGCCGTTGCGTTTAATAAACTCCCTGGTGCCGTCAAGCGGATCAACACACCAGTAGTACTCCCAATTTTTCCTGGTCTCATAGGGAATATCCTTGCCTTCTTCAGAAATTATAGGGATATCGGGAGTAAGCGCGGTTAAACCTTCGGTAATAATATCATGTGATACCTTATCCGCCAGCGTTAAGGGCGACAAGTCATCTTTCAGTGTTACTTCGATGCGCGTATTATAAACGCTTAAAATACCGGCGCCGGCTTGCTTTGCCAATAACAATAACGCGGTAAGTTCGGCTGGCGAGATGATTGAGGTGCTATTTTCCATATGGCTTCACAAAACGTTAGGTTTGATTTTTAATCAACGCCCTCTTCAATAAATGCTTTCATATCGGCTTTTGTGCTGATGGTTTTCTTTTCATGATGTTCATAATGAAAATCTTCCAGCTTTTGAAGCAGGTGCTGCAGCGTAAGTTTCTCGGGAATACTGAGCTTGCCGGTTATCATTTTGCCTGCATAGCTGGTATCCACAAAAACCTCGTATAATAACTGCTTGCCCTTATCGGTAATACCCACGTATTTGCCGCGTTTGTCTTCAGGGTTGTCCCATTGCCTGGCCAGGCCAGCAGCTATCAGCCTCCTGATCACCTCTGTGCCCGATGTTTTTTCCTGCAGGTTGTAGTTAATCAGCTCGCTTTTTGTTAAATGATCATGCGTAAGCAAAATAGCCAGCCCGGTAAATTCCTCGGCGGTTTGCAGGGGGGTGCCATCCAGCGCTTTTTTAATATAGAATTTGGCATAACGGCTCATGAAAACAAACAGCCTGCCTATATTATTATCAAGCTGGTACGCCACTTCAAGAGCCATTTTTTCGCTTTTACCAAAACGGACATCACCATTAACATATTCGTCGGTAGGATCGGCTACATGATTAAGCAGAAAACCGGTAAAATCCTGAATAGAAACTTCATCGCCTTTGTGCTCTTTCTCCATCTCTTCTACAAGGCTTATCAATTGATGAATGAGTTTGTATGATTTCATGATTTTTCTATTTACCGGTTACTACCATTTGTTGCCAAATTTATAAGTTTTATCTTGTTATGCTGTTTTCTGCTTTTTGAACTCCGAATAGGCTCTACTATAAGCCGTTTGCGGATCTTTTTCGGGCTTAAAGCCTTTGAACAAATTTATAGTGCGCAACAGCGTTAATTTATAAGCGGGCAAAACAGGCGCATCAATGCCCAGCATATCGGCAACATCAGCACCCAGTAAATAACGCATTAGCCCAAGTATCTCTTTGGCTGTGGCTTTACCCTCGTTAACCGCTACGATATGTGTTGTAAGTGTTTGTGTAAGCCGGCGGCCATGTTCCGAAACGCAAAACTGGCGGGCATTAATGGTATGGTCAAGCAATTGGGCCATTTTTGAGGTTGTGGGGATTAAATCCTCCTGAAGGCCTGATAAATAACCGATAACATTCCATAAGTGGATATAGGCCTCCTGGTCGGCCTCGCTTACGGTAAAGCCCATAAGCCGCAGTCCCCTGATAACAATAAGCGAAAACGAGAGATTAGTGCCGGCCATATCTTCCTGGTTGATAGGAAATCCCCAGGCATGGTCCCATTTGCCGCTTTGCAGCGTATAGTAGCGTACGGCGGCATGCATTAGCCTTACCTTCAGTATTTCGGTAAAACCATTCCCATCGCCTGCAAAAGCGCCGGGCGCCATTATTTCCCAAACAAATACTGCGGTTTCGTGCAGTCTTTTACTGGTTTCATTTCTCATCCGCTCCGAAAGATAGAGCACCATGGCGCCATTGGCAGCGGTGTAACAATACGGAAGCGAAAGCAGGCCCAGCAAAGTCATGATAGTTTCGGCATGCCTTGCAAAAAAAGCCGCCCCGGTTTTCATTAGCCTGGGGCTGGCCCATGCCGGCAAACAATTGGCTTCATTTATGAAAGCTATACCCGGAAATTGCTCAGTTAACCGGCTATAGCCCGCGGTACCACTTAACCAAAGCTGCAAATCCTTTTTCAAACCGGCATCCTTAAAAGCCTGGGCAATAAACGCATCTGCAGGCTGGTCGCCCAGCAATCTTTTGCCGTTCAAAAACTCGTTGGTATAAGTATTGTGCCCACTCATTTTAATTCATCGATTGAATAATAGCTTCTGCGGCAAACCTTCCGCTCTTCATTGCTGCATTAATCGAGCCATTCATTTACCTGTTTATAATTCTATTTCTTTGGGTTGAACACCCGGTTTTGCGTACGCCAGGCGGCCCAAAGGCTGCGGCAGGTAATAGCTATCCAATCCAGACACCGTCATGGTGCCCGCGGCAACATGATTCACCGTTCCGTCATCGGCTATCAGGCTATCATCGGCCATTAGTAATACTACCTCGCCTATCACCATGGTAGTGCCATTTATTGCCAGCTCTGTCATCTCCCGCAGTTCGAGCCCCATCCGCAAGGTGGAGTTTGCAACAAAGGGTGCCAGGAAACCCCGGCTATACATTTTTTTAAATCCGCACTCGTCAAATTCCGACACGCCAGACGGGTAGCTTGCACTGGTTTGATGCGCCTGCTTGTACCATGCCGGCAGCACATTGTTAAGGGTATATTGCCCCACCTGGCTAATGTTACGCAGGGTATCATTATGTTCGCGCTCGGGCCGGATGATCATACCGAACAACGGCGGGTTTGACCCAAGGTGAAAAACCGAACCAACCAAACACAGGTTGGTTATACCATCGGGGTTAATGGTACCCAACAGGTTAAGCGATTTAAAGCCGTTTAAACTATTTACCAGGTTAACCCGGTACCGTTTTTCCATAGCCGCAAATTGCCCGCTATTAATACTTGCCATATCAGTTTGTTTTCAATTTACCCAATCCGCCATCAATACCTATAACCTGGCCCGTTATCCAGCTGCTATCGTCCGACAATAAAAAAGCAATGGCCTGGCTAATATCTTCGGGCTGCCCATATTTACCCATGGGGTGCCTTTTTGCTGATGCTTCCTTTTTTTCGGGGGTACTTAACAGGTTTTGCGCCATGGGGGTATCTGTTAACGATGGCGCAACAACGTTTACCCTTATTTTTTGACCGGCCAGTTCGGCCGCCAATGACAGGGCCATCCCTTCGAGCCCGCTTTTAGCTGCCGCTATACTGGCGTGATATGGCATACCTGTTTTTGCCGCTACCGAACTTACAAATACTACAGATGATGAACCCGAGGCCTTTAACGCTTTTAGCGCCTGCTGCACAACCCGGGCCGCACCTACCACATTTAGCTGGTAATCATTCAAAAAATCAACATCGGTAAGCCTGCCGAATGGCTTTAAATTGATGCTGCCAACAGCGTAAACTACGCCGTGCAATACTTCGGGGAAAAAAGTGGCTGCAGTTTCCAGATTGCCGGTAACATCAGCTGCCAGGTGCTTAACACCCTGCGGCAAACTGGCAGACAGGTTCCTGGAGATAACATAAACCTGTGCCCCGGCCTGGCTAAGCTGTTTAACCAGGGCCAGCCCGATGCCCGAGCTGCCGCCCGCTACCACAATATTTTTGCCATGAAAATTCATGAGCCTATGTGTTTAAGAAATTCATTTTTTGTTTCGGGATTAAGGAATTTGCCGCTGTACTCGGCCGTAATAGTTGTACTGCCTGTATCCCTTACACCCCGGCTGGAAACGCAATGGTGGTAAGCATCTACTATTACCGCCACATCTTCTGTCCCCAGTGCCTCTTTTATCAGGCCTGCAATTTGTATCGTAAGCCTTTCCTGTACCTGCGGCCTTTGCGAGCAGTATTGAACAATCCTGTTAAGTTTTGACAAGCCAATTACCTGCCCGTTGCTGATATAAGCAACATGAGCTTTGCCCACAATAGGCACAAAGTGATGCTCACAATTGCTAAATACCGCTATATTTTTTTCAACCAGCATCTGGTTGTAATTAAATGGGTTTTTAAAAAGCGTGGGCACAGGCTTGTTAGCCGGGTTTAAGCCGCTAAATATCTCCTTAACATACATTTTGGCAACCCGCTTAGGCGTATCTTTCAGGCTATCATCGTCCAGGTCCATGCCTAACACATGCATAATGCCGGCAAAATGCTTTTCAATCAATTCTATTTTAGTTTCATCGTCAAGCTCAAAAGCGTCGCTGCGCAGGGGTGTATCAAATGCCGAACCAGCATGTTCCAGTGCAGCATCGGCAAAATCGTTGCCCCTATCGTTTTTAATTAAAGTATCGTTGTTTATCATTAATATATTTGAGTGTTCGGTGTACAATTCAACCCAGGTTTATAACTGGCGCCATTTTTTTAGCAAGTTCATTGTGGCGGCGTTGCTTATCCCCTATCCATGAATAAATTATTACGTTTAAAAGTATCAGGTCCATACCATAAAAAACATCTTCAACGGGTATGGTCAGGATGCGGATATTGAGCATTTGTGCCGGGTTATACCAAACAACCGGCTGCTGCAAACCTGTGCCGGTAAGCAATCCGTTCACAATTAAAAATGGCAATAATAATATAAGGTAACTCACGTAAAAACCGGGTAACCAGTTTACCTGCAAAACAAACCTTGCTACAAAAACCAGGATGGCCAGCGCCGTAAAAGTAAAGGCTGTGTAGCTTAAATTCCTGAAAAACACCGCCATAAAAACCGACGAAGCTACCAGGGCAATGCTAATGGCAGATTCCAATGTCTTTGGTATATTTTTCTTGATGAGCATATTAAGGCACACGTAAGAAAAAACACAGGAATAAGGAATACATAAAAAAAACAATACTTCCTCAATAGGCAGGTTACCTACATTTATCCCGATAAGGTAAGCCGGATTAAACCCCCATATTTTCAGGTGGGTAAAATACATGTCCCACCCAATAAAAAGCAAACCTGTAATAAGCACTGCCGGGAAAAAGGCCGGCCAGCTTTTGTAAAACTTTAGCTTTGGATGAAACGAAAACAGAAAAGGTACCAGGATTGAAAAAAAATCAATCAACAGATAAGTGTTTTTCATGCCGGCTGACTGTTTTTGTTTTCGCGGAAATATTTAAGAGGAACCCATAGCATGCCAAAACATTCACCTTCTTCTTTCCCAATATGCTTATGGTGCATTTTATGCGCCCTGCGAATGGCCTTTAAATACCGGTTTTGCGAGTTGCGCAATACTTTAATGCGTTGATGTATAAATAAATCGTGCACAAAAAAGTAACAGGCACCATACAGCGTAATACCGGTACCCACCCAAGTAAAAACCGGCATAGCCCCTAAGGTACCTACAGCCAGGCAACTGATACCCGGTATAGCGAAGATGAGAAAAAACAGGTCATTTTTTTCCAGGTATCCGGGCTGTTCTTTTTTATGATGATCGCGGTGCCATACCCATAACAAACCGTGCATTACATATTTGTGGGTGAGCCAGGCAACACCCTCCATGCCCATAAAAGTGATTATGATAATTAGAGCGTTCATTATTGCGGATTAATTGGGGTTATTGGTAATAATTTGCGCGCACCTGCTCAAAGCATATCTTTAACCATTCGGTATAATCGGCAGGATGTTCATCCAGCTCCCGGGCAAGGTCTTCAAGGCTGATGTACCTGTAGGCTTCTACCTCGCCGGGCGATGGATTGGGCGCTGTGTTGCTTACGCCAAAAAACACGTGATCATATTCGTTTTCAACAATGTTTGCCTGCAATACCGAGCGATAGCTGAAACTAAAAACGTGGTTTAGCGGGCAATCCATACCCATCTCTTCCATTAAGCGACGATGGGCAGCCTCCAGTGTATCCTCACCAGGCCGCGGATGGCTGCAGCAGGTGTTTGTCCATTTACCGCCCGAGTGGTACTTATCCAGTGCCCGCTGCTGCAACAGCAACTCGCCTTTGAGGTTAAAAACAAATACCGAAAATGCACGGTGCTTTTTATCCTTCAGGTGGGCCTCCATCTTTTCCATGGTACCCAACTGGTTATCATCGTCATCAACCAAAATAACACGCTCTTCCATCGTACCTGTATTAAATTATCAATTACTTTTGGGGGCCGCCAAAGCTTTATTTACCATTAGTTTTAAATCGGTATCATCAAGTTTGTAACGGTTGGCCCTTAAAAATGCTCCGTCTTTTTGCAAACTACCATTGTATCCTAAAAACGCCGGGGCATTTGCCTGTATGTTGTAACGCAACAACCGCATCTCTACATTCAGTGTATCGCGGACTATTGCGTTTTCCATTATTAACTTACCAGCGTTGAATTTTTTGAACTTACTGAAAGGGCTGCCGGTAAACCTGGCCTGTAAAACCTGCGCCACACCTTTGTAACAACTCAGTATAGGCGCCGCGCTGCTATCAACTGTTGTGGTAAGCTGCAGCAATTTTGCCGACGAGTCTTTGTCGGTTACCGCATACCTGTAAAGCGACCGCAACTGTTTTAGCGGCGGCACCTGCTGCTGCGGGCTAAGCAAGGGAAGCATCAGCGTAATATATAGGGCAAGCTTCATAACACGTTTAACTTGTAGCGCACCAGCGAATCAAACATCAGCCAAAATTTATGCCCGTTTGATACCCGGATCCGTTTGTCCAATACTTTTTCGGCCGGTACATTGGCGATTTTACGAAACAGCTGCCTGTAATAAACATAGGCCAGGTAAACCCCTTTCCGGCATGACCGCGGCAGCTGCCTGATACCGGCCAGGGCCTCATTAAACTCGCGATGTATATCCTCCTCAATAGCCTTTTTATCACTATCAGAAAAAGCAGACAGGTTTACCTCCGGAAAATAGGTGCGGTTAAGTTCCCGGTAATCGGCGTTGATATCACGCAAAAAATTTACTTTTTGAAAAGCCGACCCCAGTTTCATAGCCGGCAGGCGCAGCCGCTCAAAATCGGCAGCGTTGCCGTTGGTAAACACATGCAGGCACATCAGCCCCACCACCTGTGCCGATCCAAGAATGTATTCTTCATACTTATCCGGTGTATATTCCTGTGCGGCCAGGTCCATTTCCATACTTTTTAAAAACTGCCTTATAAGGCCGTGTTCAATGCGGTACTTATTAACCACCTGCTGAAACGAATTAAGCACCGGGTTTATGCTGATGCCGCGGCTAATGGCCAGGAAAGTTTCTTCCTTAAATTCTTCCAGCAAGGCAGCTTTGGGGTACTCATGAAAACTATCTACAATTTCGTCGGCCAGCCTCACAAAGCCATAAATGGCGTAAATGGGCGCCCGCAGCTCCTTCTTCAAAAAATAGATGCCCAGCGAAAAACTGGTACTATACAGCCGGGTAGTTTCCCTGCTGCATGTGGCAGATAACTTGTCGAATGTCGCTTTCATTTATTTTGGTTAATGTAGTTGATCAGTTGACGGGCCGAAACCTTGCCCGATATGATTGACGGCGGCACACCGGGGCCCGGCACGGTAAGCTGCCCGGCATAAAACAAATTATTTACCCGGCGATTGCTGATGGATGGTTTTAAGTTGGCCGTTTGCATCAGCGTGTTGGCCAGCCCATAGGCATTCCCTTTGTATGAATTATAATCGGCCATAAAATCATTTACGCAATAGCTTTTTTTATAATCAAGCTGTTTGCGGATAGCTATGCCCGTAAAATCTTCCAGTCTATCCATAATCAAATCAAAATATTTGGCCCTCAGGGTATCATCATCCTTAATTCCCGGCGCAAGCGGCATCAGGATAAACAGGTTTTCGTGACCGGGCGGTGCCACGGCATCATCCGATTTTGAAGGACAGCAAACATAAAAAAGCGGTTTCGACGGCCATTGCGGCTCCTTATATATTTCCACCGCGTGTTGTTCAAGGTCGGCATCAAAAAAAAGGGTGTGGTGGTCAAGGCGGTCAATTTTGCAGGTTACGCCAAGGTAAAAAATGAGGCTCGATGGCGCCATCACCCGCTTATCCCAATAAGCTTCTTTATAGTTTCTGAACCGGGGCTCCAACAGCTTCTCTTCCACATGGTGGTAATCGGCTGCGGCTATAACGCCATCATAAGCCTTACTGTCATCGCCGGTAACAACGGCCGAAACCCGGTTTTTATCAACCCTGATAGCAGTAACCGCAGTACCGGTTTTAAATTTTACCCCCTGCGATGCGCAAACTTGCTGCATAGCATTTATTACTTTGCCAAAACCACCTTTTGGGTACCAGGTACCCAACTGCAGGCCCGCATAATTCATAAGGCTGTATAAAGCCGGAGTATCCTGGGGCATGGCGCCCAAAAACAATACCGGGAACTCCATAAGCGCAATTAGCTTAGGATTTTTAAAAAACCCGCGCACATGCTTGCTAAAAGCGGTAAACACCTGCAGTTTAAAAACACCTTTAAACAGGTCCCAATCCAAAAATTCGGTAAGCGACAAACCCGGCTTGTAAACCAGTTTATCCATCCCTGTTTTATATTTATAAGCGGCCTCGGCCAAAAACGCCTTTAATTGCGCCGCGCTACCCGTTTCTATCGATTCAAACAGCCGGCATAAAGCATCAAAATCGGCAGGTATGGCCAATACATCATTTTTGCCAAACACTACCGTAAAACCCGGATCAAGTTGCTGTAGTTCATAAAAATCTGCCGGTTTGCAGCCAAAGTCGGCGAAGAATTTTTCGAACACTTCGGGCATCCAGTACCAGCTTGGCCCCATATCAAACATATACCCGTTATCGGTAGTTAACTGCCTTGCCCTGCCGCCTGTTACCGCATTTTTTTCAATCACATCCACCTGGTAACCGGCTTTGGCCAGGTACGCAGCAGCACTTAACCCGGCAAAACCCGAGCCTATAACAGCAATGTTGGTAGTATCGTTCAAAATCACTTAAATGATTGTTTATGTAAATATGGATTATCGTTGGGGATAAACCAATTATTGAATAAACAAATATAGTACTTAATTGTATTTAATAGCAATAAAATAATACAATTAAGTACTAAAAAAAATGAATATAGCAGATGATGCAGGAATAAATGGATTTTAATTGCTTAAGCTCTCAATGTTTTAAAAGAAAAACTTTAAAAACAGTGTTTGTATGCCCAACCTTTACCAGTTAAATTAAGATAGCCCTATATTTGCATGGATTACAGCGTTTAACAGTCGTTTTAATTTTGCGGCGACGAAGTTATATGAAAAAACACCTGCCTATCCTGTTAATAATAGCATTCCTGTTTCCTGTAACTTCAGGAGTTTGGGCGCGGCCGGGCAAAACAGTAAACCCTATTTTATTCAAAATATCATACCAGGCCGAAACCGCCACGCCACAGCTTATCATCGGCGAGGTAACCGGGGCTATTTCTGCCTGCGCCGGTACCGTGTCTGCAAGTCCGGCCATCCAGCAATTCACGGTTTCGGCAAGCGGCTTATCTGCCGATGTACTGGTTACAGCACCCGCAGATTTCGAGGTATCGCTTACTGCCGATGGCACTTTTAGCGCAAGTGTTATGCTTACGCAAACATCCGGCTTAATATCCAGCCAGGTGGTTTATGTACGTTCATCGGCACAGGCGGTAGCGGGTAATATTTCGGGCGATGTCGCGCTAACTTCCGGCGAAGTAACACAAACGGCAAGAGTAACCGGCCACATTAACCCCCTGCCCCTGGTTAGCCCAATTCCCGATCAAACCCTGCAAAACGGACAGCTTACCATGGGCGTTATTTTCACCGGCACCGCCCGCATCTTCAACTGGACAAATGACAACACCAGCATCGGCCTGGCCGCCAGCGGAAACCAGGGTATACCTTCGTTTACAGCCGTAAACACGGGTGCTGCGCCTGTTACAGCACATATTACCGTTACCCCGGCGCCGGCAAGCTATGCCTATGCAGCCAACAGTTCGGCCAACTCGGTTTCGCTTATCAATACCATTACCGGCAATACCGAGCAGGTTATTACCGAAGGGATGCCTGCAAACTCCAGCCCGCAGCGGCTGTTGTTTAACCCCGATAAAAGCCTGCTATATGTCGAAAACGAAGGCTCACATACCATAGCTGTAATTAATACCGTCACCAATAAAGTAGTCACCACTTTCCCGGCCGGGTTTGATCCCGTCGGCATGGTCATAAGCCCCGACGGCAGCAAGCTATATATTACCGATGGCAGCACCAACCAGTTAACCACCATCAGCACTGCCGACTACTCGGTTATAAAAACTGTTACCACGGGCAATATCCCATATGATTTAACCATCAGCGCCGACGGTACAAAACTGTACATCATCAATGCAGGCTCAAACATTGTGCAGTTTTATGATATCGCAACCGGTTATTTTGAATATGCCATAATTACCGGCACAACGCCTAACAGTATTATCATCAGCCCGGATAATAAAACGCTTTACGTGGCCAATTATAACTCGCACGATGTAGCCGTTATAGATATTGCCGCCAGGCGTATCCAGTATAAAATAGACGTTGGCACAGCTGCCAACTGCCTGGCTATAAGCCCGGATGGGGCAAGGCTTTACGTATCCTTGATTAACGACAAAAAAGTCATCGTCATCAACACCCTCAGCCGCAGCATTGTAACCCCTATTGATGTAGGCCAAAACCCGGCAGGCATAACCACCAATAGCGATGGCAGCAAGGTTTATGTGGTTAATTCCCTTTCGCCGTATATATCCGTCATCAACGCCGCTACCAACGCTGTTACCCAACAAATCCCCGTTCAGTCCGGTGGCAGGTTTATGGCTATTTTAAGCGATAACGAATGTCCCGGTTTGCCCGTTCAGTTTGCTATTACCGTAAACCCATCGGCGGTTCCGGTTGATATCAGCATCCCCAACAGCTTCTCGCCCAATGGCGATGGCAGCAACGATCTGTGGGCCATTGCCGGCTTAAGCGCCTACCCCCAAAACACGGTAGAAGTATTTAACCGGTACGGCCAGCGGATATTCAGATCAGCCGGCTACAGCACCTCATGGGACGGTACCTTCAACGGCCATCCCGTTCCGCCGGCCACCTATTACTACATCGTAAACCTGAAAAACGGCAAGAAGGCGCTATCGGGCAGTGTAACGGTGGTGAAGTAGTTTGCAGTTTTGAGTGGGCTGTATCGCATGGCGGCGAAGACTCACCCGGCAACGCTGCGCTGGCCACCCTCTCTTCGGCTTCGCCGGAAAGAGGGGCTTGAAAATTTATTGTTTATTTTTTTATAATATATTGATATTGAACGTTCAATCCCCTCTTTCCACCGCAGGTGATGAGAGGGTGGTCGGGCGTATCCCGTCTGCCCCTCCGCTTCGCGCATAGAGGGGCCAAAAAATTATTTTTCTTTCCTCAACCCTCTTTGCGGCGCAGCCGGAGAGAGATTCGGCCAGCGCAGCGTAGCCGGGGTGAGTCGTAGCCAGCGTTCAACCGAAGGTTTATGCCCCCCGAACACGTCATGTATAACCCCAAAATTTCGCGAAATTCTGAAAGAAAGACAGCACACCGGCGTCCCCGACCCAGCCCTGAAGGGGCGGCATCCGTCTGCGATGGACATCGCCCATCGATTAAACCATGCCAACCAAACAGCACAGGGCGATGCCCTGTGCTGAAGGATTAGTCCCTTTCAGGGCCGGGAAAATTCAAAAATTTGCCTGGGTATAAAATACGCTGAAACGCCCCCGACCCAGCCCTGAAAGGGCGACATACGTCTGCGATGGGCATCGCCCATCGGTCAAAACACACCAACAAATAGCCCTGAAAGGGTGACAGATCAGCCGCCATGGCAAGAGCACGGGGCACAAATATTCGTCGGCCCGGTAGTATGATACTGGCAAAGAGGGTTCTGTTTCCTACGATATGATAACGGGTAACGAGTTTGTTGGAGAACAACTCCAACAAAGTGCGAGGGAGAAATACTAACAAGGGCGAAGGAACTATTCGATTTTTGACTTTTGAATTTTAACTTTTGAATTAAAATAATGGCGTTGCCTGCGGCCCGTGCTGTACGTTCATACTGCACAGGCATTAAGCGCGAGGCCGGTATCCACTTCCATCCCTAACGCGAGTTTGTGGGGATATCTAAAGTCCGGCGATCAGCAACAAATCTTTTGTTAATTAAAAGGCCTCCCGCTATCTGCAATCAAAAAATATCTAAATTAGAAACCATAAAGACACCAACGATGGCGCCGCCATCGCACTTATCCACATCAACAAACCATGGGACAATCACTCGTAAAAAACTACCTGCACATCGTGTTCAGCACCAGGCACCGGCAACCGCTTATACATCCACCTTATGAAAACGACTTACATAATTATTTAGGAGGCGTTTGTAAAAGCCTTGAATGCCAGCCTATAAAAGTAGGTGGTTATACAGATCATGTGCATATTTTATGTATGCTGTCGAAAAAGATAGCTTTGATGAAGTTGGTCGAGGACGTAAAATCCAATTCATCCAAATGGATTAAAACGTTGGATCCCTCTTTGCAAAATTTTTATTGGCAAAATGGCTATGGTGCTTTTTCGGTAAACCCTGCAGAGGTAGATAAGGTGATAGCCTACATTGCCAATCAGCACGAACACCACAGCCGCAAATCATTCCAGGACGAATACCGGACCTTCCTTAAAAAGTACCAGGTGGAGTATGACGAGCAGTATGTATGGGACTAACCTAAAACCATACAGAACGCCTTGCCAGTATATGTCACCCTTTTTTCAGCATAGTGCGATGCCCTGTGCTGATGGATTAGTCCCTTTCAGGGCCGGGAAAATTCAAAAATTTATCCGGGTACTAAAATATGCGAAACCGCGCCCTACCCGGCCCTGACAGATTAGTCCCTTTCAGGGCCGGGAAAATTCAAAAATTTGCCTGGGTACTAAAATATGCCGCAACTCCCCTGCTCAGCCCTGAAAGGGCGACATACGCCAGCACAGGGCCTCGCCCTGTGCTATAATGGATAAGATCCCCGCGAGATAGCCCTGACAGGGTGACATATCGGCCGCCAAACAGTGCGTACGGGTAACCTACACTGCATGCACAACGCTTTGCCAGGCAGATCTCACCCTTTCAGGGCTTTTCAACGGCGGTGCATTCATGCAGAGGGCGATGCCCTGTGCTGATGGATTAGTCCCTTTCAGGGCCGGGAAAATTCAAAAATTTACCTGGGTACTAAAAATATGCCGCAACGCCCCTGCCCAGCCCTGAAAGGGCAACATCCGCCTGCGATGCGCATCGCCCATCGATTAAAATACACCAGTCAAATAGCCATTAAAGGGCGGCATATCAGCCGCAGTGGCAAGGGCGAAGAGTGCAAATATTCGTCGGCCCAGTATTATGATACTGGCAAAGAGGAGTCGGTTTTCTGCGACGTTATAACGGGTAACGAGTTTGTTGGAGGACAACGCCAACAAAGTGCGGGAAGAATACCAACAAGTGCGAAGCGGTGGGCAACTTAGTCACTTAATAATCTGCGAAGAAAACTATACCAGTGGACTTTCGCTATACTACGCAATTCATGTATAGTCTCTACTGTTAGCTCTCCTTTTCGTCGTCGCCATGTTTTTTCCGCCGCAGCACTTTGCCCTATGTTGGGGCCAACGAAATAGGCAATTTTATTGAGATTATAGGCTACCGTTTCAATTAACGCGGGAGGCATCTTCTTGATATCAAGCATGATCAATATATCTAAGTTTATATTTAGATTAAGTTCATAAGCCCAAAAAGCCCCGGACGGCCTGGCAAGCACCCAGGTTTCATCAATGGCACGGGTATACATTTCGAGAAAACCGGAGATTACATAGGTATCAAATTTGGAAAGAGCCTTTAAAATGTTGTGTCGGTTTTCTTCATCATTGATAAATATATCTATTTGATCGCGTGTTGGGTCATTAAGCAGGTTATTGAGCTTGTCGAGCGTTTTCTTTTGCCTTTTGTCGGTGCGGATTTCTACTTGAATAGCATCCCCGACCTCTTCAAAAAAAGCATCAAGGCTATCCGTTTCAACTATAACAATATTGTTGGGCGCACGGTAACATCGCCCTTCTTTATTGCGGACGACCTGAATGATATCACTTGGATAACTAGATCCCGAATCTTTAAAAACGTTACGGCTCCAGTCAACAGCAGTCAAGACATTGACATCACCGAGGCTGTACCCGATAATCAAAGTGGTTGATTCCTTGATGGTTAGAGGCAGCTTGGTATGTCGGTATTCGTTTGGCCGGAACAGACTTACATAATCTTCTTGGGTCAGCACAATTCCCCCCGGGTTTGTCCTAACACCATGGAGATGGTAAATTGGAATAATACCTGCTGGGGCGATTAGCTGATCATCTGGCCCCAATGAAATAGATCGTCCGGTAAGCAAGCATTCCAATATGAGATCATAATTAGTCGTAATCACCCAGCCTGGATTCATATTTTCCAAATAGTCACCATACTCTTGTCTTTTTTCTGGTGAGGGGTACCAACTGGTCAAGTCACAAATTTTTTCTTTTACAATTTTTGTAGCTTGCGGATAGTTCAACTCTTTTTTTTTCGCATAAGTCGAAATCATCGCCGAAACAAGGTCTGGATACGATTGACCGGGGCTTTGGATAGATTCCAGATCCAGTTTTAAATCACCAGCGCATTTTTGTATTAGTTTTCCCCAAGAAAGCGCGATTTCTGTATCTTCGGTATTCATGATAGCCATAGACAAACCGGTCCCTATAAATAAGCCCAGGTTACCATAGATCGATGACTGCGCTATAAATTTTAATACATTTGCCCGGTTTTCTGCGTGCTCGATCTTCATAAGTTGCGTAGAGTTTTGCGGTGTGGAGATTTGAATTAGTGATGCATGGATGTGAGCCTATTTGATCACATTTTCTTTCCTTAGATTGATTACTTTTTCAAAAAATTGCTTTATATCTGCGTTTAACTCGTAGGATTCGGAACCGGGATAAATGTCCTGCTCAATCATAATTCTAATCGCTTCGGAAATATAATCCCAAGCCAGATGCTGATCCGGAAAACTGCTCACCGGCATTGCCGTATACGGAAGTGCCGTAAACCTTCCTAAATTATATGTTCCCTTTCTGATCCAATGATATGGAACAAGTAAAATTGGTACTATGCGAATATCCTTGGTATTATCCCAACGATCAATAGCGTTTTTTATCTCGTGATCTTTAACATATTGCGTCGCCAACAAATTTTCGCTAATCATAAAAAATATGATATCTGCTTCATTGAATTTTTGCTGGATAGTATCATCCCATTCACTGCCCGCGATAAGTTCCGTACAATACCAAGGTTTCTGTATTAAGCCATCGTCCGACAGGGGGATCAAATATTGTTTGAATTTATGGACAAATGCTACATCCATCTTAGAATACGATATCACCGCTTTTTTGGGTCGTAATAAAGTTTGGATGGCGAAGGGTTGAAACGGATAAATGGGCACAAATTTACTTGTCTCCGTTAGGTTCCTGTTTTCATTTACTTTATAAACCTGTATTTGCAAAGCTTCGAATGAATCGCAAAGATTGGCGTAGTTGAAAAAATAAGTGTTATCCAGAGATATATAGAGATCCAAAGGCCGACAATTAATATTGGTATAAAGATTTTCAATTTGCCTTAGCTTCTCAAAAAGTGGATCGTGGGGATCTGTATTCTCTATCGTCAGTTTTTTTTGGTGGTAATTCTGGAATTCCTGAAAGCTCAGTAGTTCTCTATCCCAATAAAGTGCCAACAGACCATAAAATAGGTATTTGATGTATTTATCTTTTTCTATCCGGTCGCTATTACCGAAAAAGTTCGCATATACCTTAACTTCCAAAAGCTGAAAATCTACTTTGATCAGCACTTTAACATTGCGATCCAATGTAAATAACAGCTGATCCCGCCAAAATTTTTTTTCAGCAGGTAACGTCCCAAACGAACAAATCACCTGGTTAACGAATCCAAATGGAATGAAATGTTTAAATTTCATCACGAAAAGCGGCTCTCCCAAACCAAATGTATACATGCTAAACTCTGCCTCTTTTTCACTGGCCAACGGGAGGTAATTGGGAACAAGGTATTTGTTACCGAAGCTGTGTTTAAATATTACCTTTTGCCGGATTAGCATCGAAACCACATCTTGATCAAATCCGTCCAAGTCTGATTGGTCTAATTCGCCTTCAGAGCCCGCACTGAATAAGTCTTTATTAAGGACCTCTTTGTAAATATATTCAACCAGTTTGACCGGGTTCAACCAAACCTTGTCGGGGATCTCCTCTTTGTAATAAAGGATCATTCCCTGCTTGTGTAGTTGATCCAGGTCGTCCATCAGGTACTCAAGGATATTATCATCCCTTCGTCCATAATGTGGTAAAATATCGTTAACTATATCCATGCTTCTGTGGCCGGATTGAGCTCCGATTTCTATAATAAAATTGATAAACTGGATATACCAGCTAGGCTCAAGGCGATTGATCTGTTTTTCTTTAATTAGTTCTTCAATTGAGGCTTTGAGGTATTGTAGGGCAAACTTATTCTTTATAGGTTGAACGCAATTGCTGTTATGTTTTAAATTAACATTAAATTCTCCTATAATATCAGGGAAAGCGCTGATATCCTCGCAAAAAGACCGCGTGTCTGTGCCAGCATACGTTTGTATCAACATTACCGGATCATGTGAACCAAATTTTTCCTGCTCAAGATATTTTTTTTGCGATAGCCAATAGTCCAGCTTAAAATTCTGTGTAAGAATACCCTGGTTGTCCTTTACCTGGCAATTTAAGTTGGAAGCGGTATGCCAGAGCAATAAATAGATGGCCTCCCCGCTTAGGAAAGCTCGGTAGATGCCATGGTAATAATCTTGCCCACCGAAATCAAAAAAAATAGCTTCCGGCTCATGCGGATCAGTCGCCGGATAATGTTCTATTTTGATGATATGTGTACTTCTGACTGTTTGAGGTAATGAATCAGTATGTAGATAATGTAGCAGTGATGATTTTCCGCTTGCATGATTTCCCAACAGCATGACCTTTACCGGTCTTTTATGTGGCAATCTATCTTTTTCATCCTTTTTTAACAAATAGTTCTTGATGGCTGTCAGGTGATTTTCTTTTTCATCTACACTTATGCCATAGGCTAACACAACGGCATTGCGATGAATTTTGAGATAACTTAGCTTTTCCAAATCCGTCAGCACACTCGCGTCGTAAACCTGGTTGAAGCTGACATCTAGAATCGAAAGCGATTTAATGCGCTTCAAAAATTGCAAGTCGGTAATTCTGTTATATGAGAGGTTAAGGTTAGTTAGCCCAATCAGGCCGGCCAGAGGCTGCGCGTCGAAAATGTTATTGCTGCTGAGATCAAGATACTCCAGCTTTAAAAGTTTACTTAACGCAGAGATGTCAACGATCTTGTTGTTGCGCAACTGCAAACTGGTAACGTTCTTGAAATCATACAGAAAGTCGATGTTCGCGACATTGCAACTACTCAAGTCAAGCGTGTACAACATCTTTAGATGTCTGAAAAAATCAAAACTACCTAATTGGCAATTACTCAGATACAAATGCCTTAAATGATGCAAGTCCCGAAGAAAATCGTAGTTACTTAGCCGGGAATTACTTAAATTCAATACCTGGAGATCGTAAAAATCCAGTAGAGCCGATGGATGCGGATTTTTAAACCTACTCAGATTTAGCTCGACCACCTTTCCTTCGCTGTCTACCCTATAATCTGACGAATAAAGGTAGCTGTTGAGTTCCATTTCTAGTACCTTAATCACTTTAGGTTTCTCCAGCCTGAATTCATGCGGCAAGGGCATGTATTGCCGATTGAAATGGTGTTTTATATCCAGAAATGTCATTTCACTCTGGACACTGATAATGATCGGGGTGATAAATTTAGCTTTTTTAAATTCCTCGACGAAAATAGACGCCACATTTATGGCACTCAAACGCCCGCTGCCCGCACCTAGCAAGGGAACATTTACGCCCGACAGATTGCCCGTACCCTTAATGAACTTGAAAATATTTTTACAGATCTCAACAATTATAGAAATTTCAGACCTAAAGTTTGAAACGGAGTAAGCGTAACCGGCATATTGGACTCTGTCGTTTTTAGAGATATCAAAAATCTTGATACTGCCCGCTGAACCTTCATCAACTGGCGGAATACCAAGTTCCGCGGCCCTATTGACGATATTATGGGTGGCATTGCCTTCAGTAGCAGCAGGAAGCAGGACGACATTTGATTTGACCATGACTTCATGGTCGAACATATCACCCAATCGAAAGATAACATTGTCTATACGAAATGGAGCAAAATTACTGTCGATATCGCTGTTGGGTACTATCTCTAGTTCACAATCGACGTGGTAAGGATACATATCCGCCCAAGCAAAAACCTGGAAGTTCTCCAATTGGGGGTTGAATGGATACAAATCGGAAAACGGCTCACACCCCATCGCGGTATAGGAGACCAGTAACGCGGCTTTTTCAGGGAGATATTGAATAAACAGGTCTAGTTGGCCACCAATATAACCTTGCTGTTCATTTAACACTTTTCTTTGATTTTCGAAATTATATTGAACCAAGTATAATTTTTCGGGATCGGTCCAACTACTGTTATCCCAGTTTCCAACTCCTAAATGCAGATCCTGATAACCAATATAATCTCTATTATATCTCTTTTCCGGATGATGGAAAGGAATTTCTCTTGACCTCGAAAAACGTATACCAAATCTCCAGAAGTCACTCTGAGGATTAATTTTGAAGAAATAGGATTGATCATGGATATTAAATACCCTTTCGGTAAATACCTTGTCATTATGGACGACCAACTCGTCATTTTGGAGTGTGAACTTTATAATTTCCATCAGTGATAAATGATAGTCCAGGTTTTTTGATGTGTTTTTATAAACAACGGTCTGAATCATTAGATTCAAAGTTAAAACTAAACATTATCTGACAAAAAACACCCAAAAAACTACTTATCATAGCGTTTACCTATCAGCGGGCCCCCTCCCGCTGCCGCAAGGCTCCGGCCTTGTGGCCCACATGCTAAGTTTACGCCATGCCTTTAGGACAATCAACAATGTTTGTTGTTAACCTTAAGTTCTTGTATTACTCTTTTGCGCTGTTTAAAATACAAAATCCTGGATGAAATTAAACATCCGGAATTTGCATATTCATTACTTATCATGGCGTTTACCTATCAGCGGGCCAACAAGGCTGGAGCCTTGCGGCAGCGACAAAACGCTCGCGGTAGCTGGGGTTATCTACGCGGTAGTGCGCATAGTGAGCTCTTGCATTCTGTGTTATATTATTTATAGTTTACAATTATCGGTTAAGATAATCCCTATACTCTTCTTGAATCATTCCAGCCGAAACATATTTAGTATTTGATGCATTATATGTTTGAGTTGCGAATTCCAAGGCTTCATCAATTGATGCAAACGTATTTATTACTCCGAAAGGCTCATCAGGATCTAATAATGAAAACTCGTAAATGTCTAATAAGTCTTCATTTCCTTCGTCGAAGGATTCAAAATATGATACTGAATAGCCTTGATTTTTCTCCTTATCGATCCTTAACCATTTAAGTATCACGTAATCATCTTCCCCGGTAAAACCTAACCACTGTTCTATGGATTTGCCAAGTCTTACGTTGGATTTAATCTGCTCTTCGGTTAAATACTGTTTCATAATTCAATTTAATTATTTATTCCCCATTTCCAATCCTCTCATATACCAATGTAATTGTGAGTCTTGTTGTTTCATTTAGCTTCTGGTCGGTGTTATCAGACTACCGACAGGTTGAAACACGTGCGCAATTTGTAAAACGTTTTAGCATCCCAGGCTATCGCCGATTTTATCCTATGCTGACCTACCCGTTTCGTGTGTGCCGCTGATAGGTAAACGCCATGACACACCATGTATTTTTGGTTCGATACCTGCAATTGAATAACGACACATGTGCGCCAGCAAACGGAGGCAATTTGTAAACCGTTTTAGCTTGTCAACCTATGGCCGATGTTATCAACAACACTACCAATAGCGTACGCGAGTACGCCATGCTTTCGCCCGGTTCGCTAACGCCTCAAAACGTCACTTAACAACAAAACGCCAGGCTCAAGT
The DNA here is from genome assembly GCF_051903035.1 of Mucilaginibacter sediminis. Taxonomy (NCBI): domain Bacteria; kingdom Pseudomonadati; phylum Bacteroidota; class Sphingobacteriia; order Sphingobacteriales; family Sphingobacteriaceae; genus Mucilaginibacter; species Mucilaginibacter sediminis. Next base: position 9,318 of record NZ_CP170602.1, on the reverse strand, counting down.
GAACCTGGCGTTTCATTTAGCTGGCAAAAACCAGCACCGAATTAAAAAGCGCCGTCGTCGATAGTTATCGTCACTTTTCTTTTTTTATCCTGCAGGTATTTGGTAAGGCAAAATAATGTTGGGCGGTTATCGTAAAAATACGACCGTTGAACAATGATGTCTTCAGGCACATCAACACCTTTTGCAAGCAAATATTCCTTGTTTATCAGTTGCTCTTTTACAAACTCAAAGCGCCCGCTTCTATCGGGTATTGAAAAAAGTTCGGCAACCACTTTTTGAAACGGTTCATCGTTGTAAAAAGAGATCAGCTCGGCATAAACACTTTTTAATTCGTCTTCGGTGTATGTTACTAAGGATTGTGTCATATGTCAAAAAAATTTAGGTTATTGAGGTGTATCAGTTGCAGGCCACGAGTAACCATAGGTAGCGCAGGCAATATAGCCAACAGAACCACAAATGGTATGCGTGCCCCCTATCCTTAAGGCATCATCATCTTTAGCGGGGTTATAATCAAATGACGCCAGCGGATGTGAGGGATCTTCAAAAGTGCGTAACGTGATCCTGAATTTCTCGTTGATGGGGATATGCCTTTTTCTCATTTCATCGATATTGGTAATTTTACGGGCATATTCAAGCCGCTCTGCCTCGGGCTGCGCCTCGATATCCGAAATGAACTTTTTAAAGTTAGGATGATTGATGGTTTGGATTAAACTGTTGGTCATTTCCGGATCAACTTCATACTGTTTGTGTTTCATGGTTTTTGTTTTTTTTGATTATTTAAATTAAGAGCAATAAATACCACCGATACAGTTAATTAATTAACCATAAGTGTCATTTATTTCGCTACAAATAAACTTAGCCGACCAAAGAAAACACCTACTCATATGTTGCAAATTCGTTCGACTTTGTTGCATATGCTGTAGAAAGCAACCTTTAATGCTGCGGCAGGCCTGTGTACCCGCGTGCAAACCTGGATTTTATTGGGAGGCCTTAGGTTTACAATTTCCCGGCGTTTGCGTTAGGGATTGAAATGGGTACCGGCCCACGAGCGTAATGCCTGCAGGCGTATGAATGTAAAGCCCGGCCCGCAGGGAACGCCCGGAAGAAGAATCAAGAGGTTAGAATCAAGAGTTAAGACTTTTTTGGCTTGTGTGCGGGGATGGGGTTTTAGTATCAGGTAGTAAGTATCAGGTAGTAAGATTTTTTTTTGCTTGTGTGCGGGGATGGGGGGTTTTAGTATCAAGTAGTAAGTACCAGGTAGCAAGACTTTTTTAACTTCGCCGGCGGGTTGGGGGCTTTTAAATTGGCGACACGCAGCACATGATACGCAACAGAATTATGTTATATTTGGCGTCTGAACCAAGTCGCACTATGCATTTGAAGCCTTTTTGCCTTATCCTGTTAATAGCTTTTCCGCTGGCTATTTTTGCACAATCAAACTATCATGCGGGTTATATTTTAAAAAATAACGGCGATACCGTAAAAGGGTATATTAATTACCGCGACTGGCAGCAATCGCCCATACTTGTCGACTTTAAGGTTGAGAAAACGGGTAACCAGGTGCAGCAGCTTGATGCTAAGGCTATTAAAGGGTTTGGGATAAGCGGCGCGGAAACCTACATGAGCTATACCGGCCCGGTAAGTATGGATAAAACCAGCTTCCCCGATTTGCCCGATGGTTTTGATACCACCCAAACGGTGGCTTCGATTTTTTTAAAGCGCCTGGCAACGGGCGAACATTTAACGCTTTTTAAGCACCGCGACGATATTAAAACCCGCTTTTTTATTGCCGAAACAGCCGCCGAACCGGCCGAGCTGAGGTACCACGTATACTACAACCCCGGCAAGCAGATTATAACATCGGACGTGTACAAGGGTCAATTTTTGTGGTACATTAATAAATATGCCCCCGCAAACGGCAAGCTGATTGCCCGGGCCCAGCAGGCGGCCTTTGACGATGCAGCCCTGGAAGCTTTGGTAAACCAGCTGAACGCCGGCCAGGCCGTTGCCGCTAAGAGGCAATCGGGCGCCAGGCTGTTTGTTGGTATTGCGCTGGTGAACACCGATACCAAGGTGAATGATGTGCATAATTTTACCACAACAACGGTATCAACCTACAGTTCGATAACGCCCAAAATAAGTTTGGGGGTTGATTTGTTTAGTAACCCCAACGTTCAGCAATTTATATTCAGGGCCGAGCTGTCGTTCGGGTACATCAGGCCGCAGCTGCCGTACCCGGTAACCATCAACACGATAACTACCAACGAGATTTATTCATTTAACCAATACACCACTTCGCTTACGCCACAGGTAATATTTAACTTTTATAATAAGGATGATGTTAAGGTGTACCTGGGCGGCGGGATGGGGCTTAATTATTCGGTGTATTCGAACAATAAATTCCGCCTTGCCGATGCGAATGCCAATAACGGCACTACGGCTGTGCCCCAACCATTTAATCTTAGTTCGTTATGGGTTAATTTCCCGGTACAGGCCGGGGTAATGTTCAACAGGAAAGCAGAAATTTCGTTCGGCTTTGCTCCATACGCTTATTACACCAACAACAGCAATTATTACGCGGGCAACAGATACATGAGCCTGGGGGTAAAATGGCTCTTCGGCAGGCAATAATTTTTGCAGGCAGGCGCAATTACTTCGGATAAAATAAGCCTCAAAACAACTACCCAGGTAAGCCCGCAGCAGAGGCGGACTCACCTGGATTTCTGTAACGACCGTTCTGATTAAATAGGATTAACCACCGGCCTGCCCGGCACAACTACACCCCGCGGCCCGGCCGCAGCTACTACCCTGCGAACAAGCTTACGGTGGGTGATTCGGGAGCGTGGTTCGGTTCTATATCTTCAAGTGCCCTGTCGCGACAGGGTACCTACCCCGCCACAATTCTGTTAACAGGATTTACCCAATAACCCCTGATGGACTTTCCCACTCAGCCCCCGCCAAAAACAGCCCACCCCCAAACCCCGGTACCCGAAGGGTGCATATTGACGGCATTAAGGGTAACCGATAGTGGCCTGATGATAGCAGATAAGGAGCTGACGAGGTGCCGGCAGGGATACCCTATTCCGCTGTGCTATTCTGAAGATTGATGGATTATTGCATGCTTATGCCTGCGGACGGAGGCGTTGATCAGCCTGTAAAATTCATGTTTTTGGATTGCCCGAACACTTAACCCGCTGTCTATAAACCATATAAGCGTTCAGTGCCGAACACCCGAACAGTATGCTATCCAACCGAACACCAATGAACTAATGAACGAGTGAACCAATGAACTTCCAGTCCACAAAAAAGCCCTTGACTGTTTCCAGCAAGGGCTTAATTTAAGATTTGGCACCGACCTACTCTCCCACGTTTTACCGCAGTACCATCGGCTCTGGCGGGCTTGACTTCTCTGTTCGGAATGGGAAGAGGTAGACACCGCCGATATAGGCACCTGAATATTTTTAATGTTGAGGTGAAAGCTTAAAGGTGAAGGGTGAAAGGTTTTTAATACCTTTTGCCTTTATCCTTTGGCCTTTCTGCCTTAACAATGACATATTATTGAAAGAAGTAATTAATCAGAGAAAACAACAATATTAGTCTGTTCATGGTTGATAGTTCATGGTTCATCGTACATATTACTATGAACTATGATCCATTTGCCATCAACCACTATTATTACCTGCTATGAGAAAGCTTCGGGCAATTAGTATCACTCGGCTATGATGTCACCACCTTTATACCTATGACCTATCAACGTAGTAGTCTGCTACGACCCTCAATGGAAGTCTCATCTTGTGGCTAGTTTCGCACTTAGATGCTTTCAGCGCTTATCTATTCCCAACGTAGCTACTCTGCAATACAGCTGGCGCCATAACAGATTCACCAGAGGTTAGTCCAACCCGGTCCTCTCGTACTAAGGTCAGCCCCACTCAAACTTCCAACGCCCACAACAGATAGGGACCGAACTGTCTCGCGACGTTCTGAACCCAGCTCGCGTGCCACTTTAATGAGCGAACAGCTCAACCCTTGGGACCTTCTCCAGCCCCAGGATGTGACGAGCCGACATCGAGGTGCCAAACCTCCCCGTCGATATGAGCTCTTGGGGGAGATCAGCCTGTTATCCCCAGCGTACCTTTTATCCTTTGAGCGATGGCCCTTCCATGCAGAACCACCGGATCACTATATCCGTCTTTCGACCCTGCTCGGCTTGTCTGCCTCACAGTCAAGCAAGCTTATGCTATTGCACTCCACGTACGGTTACCAAGCGTACTGAGCTTACCTTTGAAAGCCTCCGTTACCTTTTTGGAGGCGACCACCCCAGTCAAACTACCCGCCAAACAATGTCCTCCGCTGTGCAGAGTTAGACACCAAATACAGAAAGGGTGGTATTTCAACGTTGACTAACCAACTCCTAGCGAAGCTGGATCACAGTCTCCCACCTATCCTACACATCCTGTATCCGATATCAATGTTAAGTTGTAGTGAAGGTGCATGGGGTCTTTCCGTCCCGTTGCGGGTAACCGGCGTCTTCACCGATACCACAATTTCACCGAGCTCATGGCTGAGACAGCGCCCAGATCGTTACACCATTCGTGCAGGTCGGAACTTACCCGACAAGGAATTTCGCTACCTTAGGACCGTTATAGTTACGGCCGCCGTTTACCGGGGCTTCGATTCAATGCTTCGCCTTGCGACTAACATCCCCTCTTAACCTTCCGGCACCGGGCAGGTGTCAGGCCATATACGTCATCTTTCGATTTTGCATAGCCATGTGTTTTTGTTAAACAGTCGCCTGGGCCTTTTCACTGCGGCTTCCATTGCTGAAAGCGCCCCTTCTCCCGAAGTTACAGGGCCATTTTGCCGAGTTCCTTAGCCATGATTCACTCGAGCACCTTAGGATTCTCTCCTCGACTACCTGTGTCGGTTTACGGTACGGGTTTTTATAACCTGAAGCTTAGCGGGTTTTCTTGGAAGTCTGATTACCTGAACTATTACCGCCTCCGAAGATTTGGTATACTATCAGCTTTCAGCATGGTCTGCGTACTTAACTACAGTCCATATACCTACGGCCTTTAACGAACTATTCCGTCAGTTCGCGTCAGTGTCACTACTCCGTCACCGCATCGCAGTTATAAAAAGTACTGGAATATTAACCAGTTGTCCATCGGCTACGCCCTTCGGCTTCACCTTAGGCCCCGACTAACCCTGATCCGATTAGCGTTGATCAGGAAACCTTAGTCTTTCGGTGGGCGGGTTTCTCTCCCGCCTTATCGTTACTTATGCCTACATTTGCTTTTCTATTCCCTCCACAGTCGGTTGTCCCTCCTGCTTCGCCGGATAATAGAATGCTCCCCTACCAGATGCATTGCTGCAAATCCATAGCTTCGGTATACTGCTTGATGCCCGTTTATTATCCATGCCCGATCGCTCGACTAGTGAGCTGTTACGCACTCTTTAAATGAATGGCTGCTTCCAAGCCAACATCCTAGCTGTCTGTGCAATCGGACCTCGTTAGTTCAACTTAGCAGTAATTTGGGGACCTTAGCTGATGGTCTGGGTTCTTTCCCTCTCGGCCCTGGACCTTAGCACCCAGAGCCTCACTCCAGCGTATATTAATAAGCATTCGGAGTTTATCTGGATTTGGTAGGATTTGACTCCCCCGCACCCAATTAGTAGCTCTACCTCTTATTAACTCAACCGCCAGGCTGTTCCTAAAAACATTTCGGGGAGTACGAGCTATTTCCCAGTTTGATTAGCCTTTCACCCCTACCCACAAATCATCCGGAAACTTTTCAACGTTTATCGGTTCGGTCCTCCAGTACCTGTTACGGCACCTTCAACCTGTCCATGGGTAGATCACAAGGTTTCGCGTCTACCTCCCCTGACTATACGCCCTATTCAGACTCGCTTTCGCTTCGGATCCGTGTCTTAAACACTTAACCTTGCCAGGAAAGAGTAACTCGTAGGCTCATTATGCAAAAGGCACGCCGTCACAGATTGCTCTGCTCCGACCGCTTGTAAGTACACGGTTTCAGGTTCTATTTCACTCCCCTGTTCGGGGTTCTTTTCACCTTTCCCTCACGGTACTGGTTCACTATCGGTCTCTCAGGAGTATTTAGCCTTACCGGATGGTGCCGGCAGATTCCCACAAGGCGTCTCCGACCTCGCGGTACTCAGGATACCACTATCCAATCATTCATTACCCGTACGCAGCTATCATGCTCTATGGCCGGGTTTCCCACCCCGTTCCGGTTTTGTTTGATTTTCATGTTGTGGTCCTACAACCCCAATTATGCCGTAACATAATTGGTTTGGGCTTCTTCCCTTTCGCTCGCCACTACTCAGGAAATCATTATTATTTTCTCTTCCTCTGCTTACTTAGATGTTTCAGTTCAGCAGGTTTGCGCATTTATGCAATTAGTCTTCAACTAATTAGGTTTCCCCATTCAGAAATCTACGGATCAAATCTTATTTGCAAATCCCCGTAGCTTATCGCAGCTTATCACGTCTTTCATCGCCTCTGAGAGCCAAGGCATCCCCCGTGTACCCTTTCTTACTTTCTTCTACTTATACGCCTTTTGCTCGTATAGTATGCTTTTTGATTCTTGTTGCCGTTTTTAGTATCAAGTACTTAGTATCAAGTAGCAAGACCGAAGCCTTTCTCCTTTTTTACTTTTCCGCAATATTCAAAAGCCTGCAACAGTCCTCTATACTGTTGTCTTCTCTTTTTTATTACTTCTTCCAATATGTCAAAGAACGTTTTGTCAGTTTGCAGTCTGCCGTTCTCAGTTTGCAGTTATTTTAACTGCCCACTGTAAACTGCCTTCTGCTAACTGGCATGGTGGAGAATAACGGATTCGAACCGTTGACCCCCTGCGTGCAAGGCAGGTGCTCTAGCCAGCTGAGCTAATCCCCCTTAAGATGAGTTTGCAGTTTTGAGTTTGCAGTTTGCAGCCTTTTTTTACTGCCTACTGTGAACTGTTTACTGCCCACTCGCAGCTTCGCTGCGCTTGTAGTCCCGAGCAGATTTGAACTGCTGACCCCTACATTATCAGTGTAGTGCTCTAACCAAGCTGAGCTACAGGACTATATTTCAGTTTGCAGTCTTTAGTTTGCAGTTTGCAGCTTGTACTGCTTTGTAGTTAGCTCTTGTTGCCAACTGCTAACTGCTCTTTACTGCCCACTGTGAACTGCCAACTGTGTCCCAGCTCACCTTTCGGCTTCGCTCCACATAGATGGCTTCATCTTTTGGGTTTCCTTTTTGTGTTTAATTATTGAATGACTGAATTAGTGAATTACTGATTTGTTGTTTTGTATTATATATAGCATATAACCTATTCAACTTAATCTAACTCAATAAACCAATCAACCAATTTTAAGAAATAATCATGTAGGTAACTTGTTACAATAACTGATGTATCGATACTGCTCCAGAAAGGAGGTATTCCAGCCACACCTTCCGGTACGGCTACCTTGTTACGACTTAGCCCCAGTTACCGACTTTACCCTAGGACGCTCCTTGCGGTTACGCACTTCAGGCACTTCCAGCTTCCATGGCTTGACGGGCGGTGTGTACAAGGCCCGGGAACGTATTCACCGCGTCATTGCTGATACGCGATTACTAGCGAATCCAACTTCACGGGGTCGAGTTGCAGACCCCGATCCGAACTGTGAACAGCTTTTGGAGATTGGCATCCTGTTGCCAGGTAGCTGCCCTCTGTACTGCCCATTGTAGCACGTGTGTAGCCCCGGACGTAAGGGCCATGATGACTTGACGTCGTCCCCTCCTTCCTCTCTATTTGCATAGGCAGTCTGTTTAGAGTCCCCACCTTAACGTGCTGGCAACTAAACATAGGGGTTGCGCTCGTTGCGGGACTTAACCCAACACCTCACGGCACGAGCTGACGACAGCCATGCAGCACCTAGTTTCGTGTCCCGAAGGACTTGAGCGTCTCTGCTCAATTCACTAACTTTCAAGCCCGGGTAAGGTTCCTCGCGTATCATCGAATTAAACCACATGCTCCTCCGCTTGTGCGGGCCCCCGTCAATTCCTTTGAGTTTCACCCTTGCGGGCGTACTCCCCAGGTGGAATACTTAACGCTTTCGCTTAGACGCTGACCGTATATCGCCAACATCGAGTATTCATCGTTTAGGGCGTGGACTACCAGGGTATCTAATCCTGTTTGATCCCCACGCTTTCGTGCCTCAGTGTCAATCTAACCATAGTAAGCTGCCTTCGCAATTGGTGTTCTGTGACATATCTATGCATTTCACCGCTACTTGTCACATTCCGCCTACCTCTAGTTCATTCAAGCTCATCAGTATCAAAGGCACTGCGATAGTTAAGCTACCGTCTTTCACCCCTGACTTAATAAGCCACCTACGCACCCTTTAAACCCAATAAATCCGGATAACGCTTGGATCCTCCGTATTACCGCGGCTGCTGGCACGGAGTTAGCCGATCCTTATTCTTACAGTACATTCAGCTTTGGTCACGACCAAAGGTTTATTCCCGTACAAAAGCAGTTTACAACCCGTAGGGCCGTCTTCCTGCACGCGGCATGGCTGGTTCAGGCTTCCGCCCATTGACCAATATTCCTTACTGCTGCCTCCCGTAGGAGTCTGGTCCGTGTCTCAGTACCAGTGTGGGGGGTCATCCTCTCAGATCCCCTAAACATCGTAGCCTTGGTAAGCCGTTACCTTACCAACTAGCTAATGTTCCGCATGCCCATCTTGTTCCTATAAATATTTGATTATAATACGATGCCATATCATAATGTTATGCGGTCTTAATCTCTCTTTCGAGAGGCTATCCCCCTGAACAAGGTAGGTTACATACGTGTTACGCACCCGTGCGCCACTCTCAAGGAAAGCAAGCTCTCCTATCCCGTCCGACTTGCATGTATTAGGCCTGCCGCTAGCGTTCATCCTGAGCCAGGATCAAACTCTCCATTGTAAAATGTCTCGTTTGTTCACTGACCCTATTATTAATAATAGAATCTGTATAATCATTATATCTTTATACAGTATCTAACACTTGTTTGTTATCATAACTCCTCTTACTCTTTTCCGCCTTGCAGCTTCTTTTTGTTTGAGTTGTTACTCTACATGATTTTCTATTTCTTAAAAGAACTTTCCCGCTTCATCATCCGAATCCGCTATATAATCTTTACAAGTTGCCTTGTCTGATTTGTCATTTTCATTACCGGAATCGCTCCGGCTTTTTAACTTCTTTCGCTCCTCAAAGCAACCCTCCGTTTGGGTCTGCAAAGGTAGTATTCCTTTTTACTTTTCCAAAACTTATTTTTTCTTTTTTTA